>NZ_CP012673.1:11957500-14557589 GCF_002950945.1 Sorangium cellulosum | reverse complement strand
CGCTGCTCTGAAGTCCGCTCCACGAAATAGGCCTCGGGGGCGGCCCAAAGATCTGCCGCCCCCAACTTTTCCACAGGTCTCTCAGCGAGGACTCGCCTCTAACTCTCGGAGATCCCTACGTTATTTTGAATGTATCCGAAGGGCTCGTCGACTTTTCAACAGTCCGCCCACGGCCTTCTTCGCCCTCGGAGAACGTCCACGTGCATCCATGGAGTACAGGTCTCGCCGCGGCCCCCTGCACCGGCGCTCGGCTCGGCTCCAGCCGAGCGCGCCGTGCGAGGTGGGGTGCAACCGTTGCGTCGAGGTCCCTTGCATTGGAAGACAGATCGGCACAACCGTCCTCCATACCGCCTCACAGAGCTCGGTAGCCCGCAGCGCCCCTTTCGGGGCCACCCTTTGGGACCCGGTGCGGCATAGGACCGCCCCGAGGACGAATCCGAGGTAGCACCGGGTGCGTCCGGGCGTCTATCCCCAACTGCGAAACCTGAGCTAACTATCCAGAATCGCTCAGGTAAATTCATGGTGCGCCGCACTGCGAAACCCGCTTCGCGTCGGTCAGGCTCAGCCCCTCGGACACCGGACGCCAAAACTCCCGACGCGGGGCGGTGATTTCGGCGATGCGCCCCCGATGCCATGGCAAAACCCGCTCATCTCGCCGTCAAGAGGTTAAAGCTGGCGGGATTTCCAGCTTTTTGAAAACGCGGAGGTCGTCCAGCACAGAGCGACCGGGGTCGAGCAATTTTTGGGGTCCGAGAATTTGGCCCCGGGGTCCGGGTCTGAGGTATGGCGAGGTGATGCCGCTCGGGATCCGGTTGACAAAGGGGGCAGGTCTCGCGCGCTCGTCGTGCCGGGCGCCGGTCTCCGCGCGGGCCAGGATCCTGTCGCTCGCGGGCGCGCTCGCGCTGACGGCGTCGGCGGGGACCGCGGCGGCGGAGGCGTCCTCGCTGCCGCCCCAGCTCTCCTATGGCTACGGCGAGAACGAGACGCCCCGCGCCGCGGCCTTCGGCGGCGCGCTGCGCGCCCTCGGGAACGGGACGTCGGCCATCTTCATGAACCCGTCCGCCATGGTGGAGACCCGCGTCTACCACCTCCAGGGCCTCTTCCAGGGCAGCCCGGAGGCCGGCCGTCACACGTACGGCGGTGTGGTCGTCGACTCCGTCACGGGGCGGCTCGCGGGGGCGCTCTCCTTCGTGGGCGGCTTCGTCGACGGCGACGGCGGCATCGACCGGTCGTTCCTCGACGTGCGGGCCGGCCTCGCCTACCCCATCACCGAGCGCCTCTTCGTCGGGCTCGCCGGCCGCTACGCCAAGATCAGCCAGGAGGGGACGCTGCGCCAGGGAGGCCTCGGCGATAGCCTCGTCTCGAAGGGCCTGGTCGACGTCGAGGACAAAAACGGCAGGCACTCGCTGGTCAACGAGATCACGTTCGACGCGTCGCTCACCGCCAAGCCGACCGACACCCTGTACATCGCGGTCGTCGGGCAGAACCTCACGTTCCCGAACCACGGGCTGCTCCCCACCACCCTCGGCGGAGGCGTCGGGGTCGGGACCGAGGACTTCTCGATCGAGGTCGATGGGCTCGCCGACCTCCACTCCTACAGCGACACGACCTTCCGCATCATGGCGGGCGGCGAGTACCTCGCCGCCGACCACTTCCCGCTCCGCGCCGGCTACCGCTACGACCAGGGCGCCGAGCAGCACGCGCTCTCGATCGGCGTGGGGTACGTGGGCACCCAGTTCTCCATCGAGGCCAGCGTGCGGCGGGCGCTCGCCAGCGACGGCCCCACCACGATCGTGGCCGGGCTCGCGTACCACCTCGAGTCGAGCGGCCTGACCCGCGCGACCTCCGACGAGCTCTAGCTCTGCCCCTCCCCTTCTCCCCTTCTCGCCGCGCCGCGACTGCTTTAGGTCCGCGGGACGTGCTGTGCCTGACCCTACCGACCGATCCCCGCTGGGCTGACCTGGCGCTCGCCGACCTGCCGGCGCTGCTGACCGACCACGCGCACTGCGAGATGAAGGCCGCGTCGAACGCGCTGTCGCTCGCCGCGCGCTGGCCCTCGATCCCGCGGCTCGCGCGCGCGCTCGTCGACCTCGCCGAGGAGGAGATCCGCCACTTCCGCGCGCTGCTCGACGTGATCGAGCGGCGCGGCCTCGCGCTCGGCAAGCCCGAGACCGACGCGTACGCGAGCGAGCTGCGCAAGGCGGCCTCCAGCACCTGCGTGCGCAACGCGAAGGCCGCGCTCATCGATCGGCTGCTCGTCGGCGCGATCATCGAGGCCCGATCCTGCGAGCGCTTCCGGCTGCTCGCCGACGGGCTCGCCGCGCGCGAGCACGAGCTCGCGCCGCTCTACGAGGAGCTCTTCGCGTCCGAGGCGCGGCACTACCGCACGCTCGTCGACCTCGCCGTCGAGGTCGCGGGCGACGAGGGCGCCACGCGGGCCCGGCTGGCCGAGCTCGCGCGCGCCGAGGGCGAGATCGCCGGGCGCCTCGGGACGGCGCCCGCCGTGCATGGATAGGTGACTATGGACCTCGATCTGATCCGCCTCGATCGCGACGTCGCCCGGGCGGCGCGCGTGTGGCGCGCGGCGCTCGGCGACCTCGTCCGGCGCGGCCCCGCGCCCGCCGCCGAGGACCAGGACGGCCCGAGCGCCGCCGAGGCAAGGGCCCGGCTCGAGAACCCGCTCGACGCCTTCCGCCGCGCCAGCGCGCGGACGACCTACCTCGAGCTCACCGGCCAGACGCCCAGCCTCGGCGCGGAGCTCGGGCTCGCGAGCGCCGCGGCGTCCACCGTCGCGCCGGAGCCGACCGGCCTCGCCGCGCCGCTCGCCGACTGGGTCTACACGCTCACGCTGGAGCGGGTCCTCTGGGCCGATCGCCTCCGGCTCGCCACCGCATGGCACGCGCCGTCCATCGCGGTCGATCTGCCCGAGCCGGTGCGGCTGTCGCCCCACGAAGCGCGGATCAGGCTGCTCGCCGAGCCCACCGACGCCGGGCGACAGACCCTCGCCGACGTGCTCACCCGCGGCTCCGGGGCGGTCGCGGACGCCGCCCGCGTCCTCGTCGAGCGCAAGCAGGAGGCGGCGCGGCGGCTCGCGGAGGCGGGCCTGCGCGCGATCGAGCTCCCGACGGATCCCCCCGAGGCCGCGATCGGCGCCGCGGAGGCGCTGCTGCACCGCACCGAGGCGATGCTCGAGCGCGCGTCGACGTGGCACGGCGCGCTCGGGCGCGCCGTCGGCCGGGACGCCTCGTCGGGGTGGCCGGCGCGCCTCGGCCCCCGCTGGATCGAGGAGCTGTTCCGCGCGACGAAGCTCACCGAGGGGCTCGCGATCGATCTCGGACCCTTGCCGCGCCCGCTCGGCGCCGCCTCCTTCGCCCGCGCGCTCGCCCGCTTCGGCGCGGCGCTCTCGCTCGCGTCCGCGCGCGGGCCGTTCGCGATCGCCCGGCGGCCCTTCGATCTCCGGCAGGCGCGCCGCGCCGCGCTGTTCGGCGGCCTCGTCGCCGACCCGGTCTTCTGCGAGCGCGCGCTCGGGCTCGGCCGGGGCCGCGCGCTCGATCAGGCGCGCGCGACCGCGCGGAGCCTCCTCCTCTCGCTCCGGCTCGACGCCGCGCGGGTCGGCCTCGTGTTCCACGCCGGCGGACACGTGCTGCTCCGGGCCGCGCGCGACCGGAGCGACCTCTTCCAGGAGGCGACCGCGCGCGCGCTCGGCGCGCCGATCCCCGGCGCGCTCGCCGGCGTCGTCCCGGCGCTCGAGCCCGACGCGGCCGCGCGGCTCGTCGGGGCGCTGCTGAGCGCGCGCGATCGGCGCGATCTGATCGAGCGCTTCGACGAGGACTGGTTCCGCAATCCACGCGCGGCCGAGGCCCTGCGCGACGAGGACAACTCGCCACCTGCGCCGGGGCGCCCGAGCGCCGCCGATCTAGAGGAGGGCCTCGACGTAATGACGCGCTCGCTTGCAGCCCTGTAGGGCTGCAAGCGCGTCGCCGCCGCCGGCGAAACGCGCGAAGTTTGCGCCGGCGAACGCGGTGCGACCGACCTGCCGAGAACCCTTCCAGCTTTGACCAACACGTGCTAGTCCGGCGCGCGGCAACGCCCCCCGGGCCCCGGAGCAGCGCGCGCCTCCCGCCGCGCCGCCCCTCGTCGCCGAGCAAGCACCGTGAATCCGAACGCCATCCACCCCCTCCTCGCGTCCGGCGGCATCGCCGTCGACTTCGATCTGACGTTCATCGCGCAGATCGCCCTGTTCTCGACGTTCATCGTCGTGCTCAAGCCGCTGCTGCTCGACCCGCTGCTCCGCGTCTTCGAAGAGCGCGAGCGGCGCACCGACGGCGCCAAGCGGGAAGCGCGCGAGATGGACGAGCGGGCCGGCGAGCTCCTCACCCGCTACGAGGCCGAGATCGAGAAGGTCCGGCGCGAGGCCGGCGTCGAGCGGGAGCGGCTCCGCGCCGAGGCCGCCAAGATCGAGGCCCAGATCATGGCCGAGGCGCGGAACGAGACCGCGCGTATCCTCGAAGAAGGCAAGGCGAAGATCACGGCCGAGGTCACCCGCATGCGCGCGGAGCTCGCCGCCGCCCAGCCCGCGCTCGCCGCGGAGATCGCCGCGAGCATGATCGGCCGCGAGGTGCGCCAGTGAAGCCGCTCCGCCGCACGTCGCTCGCGCTCGGCCTCGCCGCAGCGCTCTCGGCCGGCTCCGCGCTCGCGCAGGAGCCGCAGGCGATGCCCCCGGGGCACCCGCCGGTCCAGCCGCCGGCCGCGGCCCCCGGAGCGGCCCAGCCGGGCGCGCAGCCGATGGTGCCCCGCCCGCGGGACGCCCAGCCCGGACGGCCGATCGGGCCGGGCGGACGGCCGCTCCAGCCGGGGCACGGGATCCGCCCGCCGGGCACCCCGCCCGGCGGCCGCGCGCGCCCCACGCCGCCGCCGGCGGAGCACGCCGAGGCCGGTCACGGCGCGGAGCAGCACTGCCCCGGCCACGGCCCGACGGATCCGCCGCCGCACGTCAACTGGTGGCGCGGGATCATCGGCGTGAATAACGAGGCGTCCCAGAAGGGCGGCATCAACTCGCTGCTCTGGCGCTACCACGACGACAAGAACCCCTGCGACCCGAAGAACGAGCCGCCGCCGTTCCTCGCCTCGGTCCTGAACTTCGGGCTGCTCGCGTTCATCGTCGTCCGCTTCGGGAGGAAGCCGATCGCCGAGGCGCTGAGGAAGCGCAAGGAGACGATCATGCTCGAGCTCGACAACGCGTCGCGGCTCAAGCAGGAGGCCGAGAAGCGGCTCGATCAGTACGAGGACAAACTCGCGCGGCTCGAGGAGACGCTCGCGGCGCTCAAGTCCGAGCACGCGGCGCAGGCCGAGCTCGAGAAGGCCCACGTGCTCGCCGAGGCGGAGCAGCGGCGCACCCGCATGCGGCGGGACGCCGAGTTCCGCATCAGCCAGGAGCTCAAGGAAGCGCGCGCCATGCTCCTCCAGGAGGCGGTGCAGGGCGCCGTCGCCGCCGCCGAGCAGCTGCTCCGGCAGCGCATCGGCAGGGAGGACCACGACCGCGCGGCCGAGGAGTACCTGAAGGCCATCCCCGCGGCCGTCTCCGCCGGCGCCGCCAGCGGAGCCCAGACGATCGGAGCAGCGCGATGAGCCACGAAGCAGTCGCCCGGCGCTACGGGCGCGCGATCTTCGAGATCGGCAAGGAAACCGGCACCCTTTCGTCTCTCGTCAGGGAGATCCAGGACGCGAGCGCGATGTACGAGGCGAGCGAGGAGCTCCGCGCCGTCCTCGACAACCCGCTCATCCCGGAGGCCCCGCGCGAGGAGCTGCTGCGCGAGCTCAGCGCCCGCGCCGGCTTCTCGGAGATGACGCAGAACACCCTCCGGCTGCTCGCGCGGCGCCGGCGGCTGGCGACGCTGCCCGCGATCGCCCGGCAGCTCGCGCTCCTCGTCGATCGGGACCAGAACGTCGCCCGGGCCGTCGTCACGAGCGCAGGCCCGCTGAGCGATGGCTACCTTGATCGGCTCCGGGCCGAGCTCGAGAAGGCGACCGGCAGGAGGATTTCCATCACCCACAAGCAGGATCCCTCGCTCATCGCGGGGGTGGTCACCCAGATCGAAGATCAGGTGATCGACGGCAGTCTCCGCACCCGGCTCTCGAGCTTCCGTGACAACCTGCTCCGAACCTGAAGGGACGCGACCTCGCTCCCCTGTTTCACGATAGGTCGGGGCCCGCGGCGTTCGCTGGCCCCTCGACCTTGACGACGTTGATTCCGAAGCCCAAGCGTCTCCCCACAGAGGACTCCGCATGCAGCTCCGCGCCGAAGAGATCTCGCAGATCATCAAGAAGCAAATCCAGAACATCGACAAGGCCGCTCAGGTCACCGAGACGGGCACGGTGCTCACGGTGGGTGACGGCATTGCCCGCGTGCACGGCCTGAGCCGCGCCATGGCCGGCGAGCTCGTCGAGTTCATCGGCTCGGAGGGGACCAGCCTGATGGGGCTCGTCCTGAACCTCGAGCAGGACAACGTGGGCGCCGCGATCTTCGGCGATACGAGCATCATCAAGGAAGGTGACGCCGTAAAGCGGACCGGGCGCATCATGGAGGTGCCCGTCGGCGAGGCGACCCTCGGGCGCGTCGTCAACGCGCTCGGTATGCCGATCGACGGCAAGGGGCCGCTCGACACGAAGGAGCGCCGGCGCGTCGAGGTGAAGGCGCCCGGCATCATCCAGCGGCAGCCGGTGACCGAGCCGATGCAGACCGGCATCAAGGCGATCGACGCGATGATCCCGATCGGCCGCGGCCAGCGCGAGCTCATCATCGGCGACCGGCAGACGGGCAAGACGGCCGTCGCGATCGACGCGATCATCAACCAGAAGGGCAAGGGCGTCGTCTGCGTCTACGTCGCGATCGGCCAGAAGCTGTCGACGGTGCGCCAGGTCGTGGACAAGCTCGAGGCGCACGGCGCGATGGAGTACACGATCGTGGTCGCCGCGACCGCGAGCGAGACCGCGCCGCTCCAGTTCATCTCGCCGTACACCGGCGTGACGATCGGCGAGTACTTCCGCGACACCGGGCGCCACGCGCTGTGCGTCTACGACGACCTGTCGAAGCAGGCGGTCGCGTACCGGCAGCTCTCGCTCCTGCTCCGCCGCCCGCCGGGCCGCGAGGCGTACCCGGGCGACATCTTCTACCTCCACTCCCGGCTCCTCGAGCGCGCGGCGAAGATGGCCGACGTGTTCTACGTCGTGAACAAGGGGACGAAGGTCGACGGCGTCGACGCGTCGTTCCGCGGCGTCGACGGCAAGTCGCACGTGGGCGCGCACGGGATGCACTCGGCGAAGGACTCGCTCTGGAAGACCGTCGACGGGGCCCTCTTCGAGAAGCTCGAGCAGGCGCGCAAGGACGAGAAGAAGGACGAGATCAAGAAGCTCGAGCAGCAGCTCTCGGACAAGGCGAAGGCGAGCGACTACGAGATCGTCCGCGATCCCAGGTCGGGCGGCTCGCTGACGGCGCTGCCGATGATCGAGACGCAGGCCGGCGACGTGGCGGCGTACATCCCGACGAACGTCATCAGCATCACGGACGGGCAGATCTTCCTCGAGGCCGACCTCTTCTACTCCGGCGTCCGGCCGGCCATCAACGTCGGCATCTCGGTCAGCCGGGTCGGCGGCAACGCGCAGATCAAGGCGATGAAGTCGATCGCCGGCACGCTCCGCCTCGACCTCGCGCAGTACCGCGCGATGGCGGCGTTCGCGCAGTTCGCCTCGGATCTCGACGCGAAGACCCGCGCGCAGCTCGAGCGCGGCGTGCGCCTCACCGAGATCCTGAAGCAGGGCCAGTACGTTCCGCTGCCGGTCGAGAAGCAGATCCTCATCATCTTCGCCGGCACGCAGGGCCTGCTCGACGATCTGCCCGTGGCCTCGCTCACGCGCTTCGAGGAGGAGCTCTACAAGTTCGTGGAGTCGAAGCACGCGCAGATCTTCACGGACATCCGGGAGAAGAAGGTCCTCGACGACGACCTCAAGGCCCGGATGAAGAGCGCGATCGACGCCTACAAGAAGCGGTTCGTGGTGAGCGAGGGCGGGGCGTCCGCCGGCTCCACGGCCGCGGACGAGGCGGACGAGGCGGGCGACGAGGACGAGGCGCCGGCGCCCAAGGCGAAGTCGAAGAGCGCAAAGAGCGCCTCGAAGGCGAAGGAAAAGTAGGCAGCCGTGCCCAGCCTGAAGGCCATTCGCAAGCGGATCTCGAGCGTCAAGTCGACGCAGAAGATCACCCGCGCCATGAAGATGGTCGCGGGCGCCAAGCTCAACAAGGCGCAGCTGCGCATCACCGAGCTCCGGCCCTACGCCGTCAAGGTGCAGGAGGTGCTCTGGGAGATCACGCGCGACGCAGCCGCTGCGCCCGCGGTCGAGGCGCCGGCGGCGGAGGGGATCGGGGCAGACGGGCACGCGGCGGCGCCGCCCGCCGGGCGTGAGAAGCTGTCGCACCCGCTGCTCGTGAGCCGCCCGGAGCGGCGCGTGCTGCTCCTCGTGCTCACGAGCGACCGCGGGCTCTGCGGCGCCTTCAACACGAACGTCAACAAGCGCGCCGAGCGCGAGTGGCTCAGCCGGGTCGAGGCCGGCCAGGAGGTCCAGCTCGCGATCATCGGGCGCAAGGGGCGCGACTACTTCGCGCGCCGCAACGCGCCCATCCTGGAGTACATCCCGGGGGTCTGGGAAAAGCTCGGGCTCGAGACCGCCCAGGCCGTCGGCGCCAAGCTCCTCGCGCCGCTGAACAAGAACGAGATCGACGCGATCTACATCGTCTACAACGAGTTCAAGAGCGCGATCTCGCAGACCGTCGTGGTCGAGCGGCTCCTGCCTGCTGGGGGGCCGCCGCAAGATCAGGCAGAGGGCGGCGACCCTGGGGCGCAGGGCGGGCGGACGTCGGAATTCATGTACGAGCCGGACCGCGGGGCGCTCCTGGAGCGGCTCGTTCCGATGTACGTGGACATCTCGATCCTGCGCGCGCTCTACGAGTCGATGGCGAGCGAGCTTGGCGCCAAGCTCACGGCGATGGACGCCGCGAACAAGAACGCCAAGGAAGTCATCGATACCCTGACGCTCGAGTACAACAAGGCACGGCAGGCCGCGATCACCAAGGAGCTCATGGAGATCATCGGCGGGAGCGAGACGCTCAAGGAGTAGGCCGCGGGGGATCCGGGCGGCCGCGCCGGCGGGGGGCTGTGCGCGGCAGCGTGCGGGGGGCGCTGGCCATCCGGCAAGACCGGGGCGAGGGAGCTGAAGCTGAGAACACCGCCCGGCATGTCTCCCTTCGGGCCTTGATGCCTGAGACGTTTCGCTGCGCGCCCCACAGGGCGCGCCTGGGACGTGGAGCTACCTGACAGCGGATGGCACCTCGGTCGGTGCTCGGCGCGCACCCCGCACGCTGCCGCGCACAGCCCCCCGCCGGCGCTCACGCTGGAGGTCGGGCGGACCAAGCAGAAGCGGAAGACGAAGCGATGCTCCAGCCCATCAACCCCGACCACCCGGAACCGCGCAAGATCGCACGCGCTGTCGACCTGCTCCAGAAGGGCGAGGTCATCGGGTACCCGACCGACACCGTGTACGGGCTCGGGTGCGACCTGATGAACAAGCAGGCGATCGAGCGGATTTATCAGATCAAGGGGATGCGCGGGGAGAAGAAGCTCGCGTTCATCTGTCCGGATCTGAGCGACATCGCGCGTTACGCGATCGTCGAGAACCAGGCGTACCGCCTCCTCAAGCGCTTCCTGCCGGGGCCGTACACGTTCATCCTGCCCGCCACGCGGGAGGTGCCGAAGTACGTGCACCTCAAGCAGAAGACGGTCGGCATCCGGGTGCCGAACCACCCGGTCGCGATCGCGCTGGTCCGCGCGCTCGGGCGGCCGCTCATCAGCACGACCGCCGCGCCTTCAGGCGAGGATCCGATCATCGACCCCACGGAGATCGACGACCGGTTCCCGGGGCTCGCGCTCGTGCTCGACGCGGGTACCGGCGGGGCCGTGCCGACGACCGTGATCGACCTGAGCCAGGGCGACGTGCAGGTCGTCCGCGAGGGCGCGGGGCCCATCGACGATCTCGTCTGAGCCAGGCCGAGCGGGCCGGAGAGCGACAGAGCGCCAGGCCGGGCGCACCGAGGTGGACGCGCCCGTCGCCGCAAGCGTTGATGCAAACGTTGTAACGGCCTTCCCGGCGACCGAGCGGGTCGTTTCAAGCGTTGAAACCGGCGACTCGACGCCCGAGTGAGCCATCTCAAGCCTTGAGACGCACCGCTGGGGAGCTGAGTGAGCCGCCGCAGGTGTCGAGAGGGGGCGCTCGAGGACCGAGAAGGCCGTTTCAAGCGTTGAAGCCGGCCACTGCGCCCCCCTAGAACACCGATCACGTTGAGGAACGAGAGATGAACCGCCAAGGCGCCAAGGGCGCCAAGGGCGCCAAGATATTTTCTTCTCCTTCTTGGCGTCCTTGGCGCCTTGGCGGTTCGAAAATCTGCTCGTTTCAGACGGGTTCAACCCGTTTGTCGCTCTAGCTCACGCCTCCTCGCACGTCCGGCTGGATCGCTCGCTGGTCCGGCACATCGATCACGCTGTACGTGATCCCCTCGCGCGCAAGCCGCTCCCGCGCCGTCGCGAAGGCGAGCGGGCTGCGGTCGCCGCCCACGAAGCGACGGCCGAGCCGCGCCGCGGCGACGAGCGTGGTGCCGCTGCCGCACATGAGATCCGCGACGGTCGCGCCGGGCGCGGACGAGGCGCGGACGATCCGATCGAGCAGGCGCTCCGGCTTCTGCGTGGGGTAGCCGGTGGCCTCGCGGCGCAGCGGGGTGTTGGCGACCATCCCCGGGATGTCGGTCCACACGCTCCCGAGCCGGCGGCCCTCGTCGGCGTAGTACCGGTACACCTTGCCGCCGAGGATCCGCTCGCGATACAGGCGGCCGTCCCCGTCGCGGTGCTTGAAATGCATCGCGAGGCTCGTCTCGGCGTAGGGCTCTCGGAGCATCGGATCCGCGGCGTTGTAGACGACGCGGCCGCGCTCGGCGGCCGCACGCGCGTAGAGGAGGATCGTCTGGTGCGTGACGGAGAAGCCCCGCGCGCCGCGGCCGCCGTTGCCGGGCGCCCAGATGATCTCGCCCAGGAAGGCGCCGCGGCCGAAGAGGCGATCACACGCGACCTTCGCCTCGTGGACCGCGCGGTGATCGAGGTGCAGGTAGAGCGTCGCGCCCTCGGCCATGCGATCGCGGACGGCCGCGAGGCGCGGGGCGAGCATCTCCACGAGCACGTCGGCGCTCGCGCGATCGTCGTACGCGTCGGGGCCGCTCTCGGGCTTCCGCCGGCCGCGCGCCTGGCCGGGCGCCGCGCGCGCGGTCATCGTCGTGCCGACCCCGAAGGGCGGGTCGAGGTAGACGAGGTCGAAGCGCACCTCGGAGGGGAGCGCCGCGCAGACGTCGGCCGCGTCGCCCAGCGCGACGAGATGGCTCACAGCGCGCTGTCGGGCGCCGCCGTGCGAGGGCTCGCGGCGGCGCCTCCGGGCAGGAGGTCTTCGAGGAGCGCCGCGGCGAGGTCGTCGTCCGCCGGCGGGACGAGCTGCGGCGTGGCCGGGAGCCACGGCCAGTAGGGACCGCCGCCGAGGCAGCCGGAGAGGAACTCGTCCGGCGTGCACGCGACGCGGAGGTGGATGTGATCGGCGTGCGCCGTGCTGTCGCCCGGCTGGAGCAGCACGCTCTCGGCGTACCAGACGAGCTCGGGATCCTCGCCGCGCGCCCGGGCGTACTCGACGACCAGCGCCTCGAGCCAGCGCGCCAGGAAGAGCCACTGGATGGGCGCGTCCGGCGAACGGAGGAGCGACTTCACGAGCAGCCACTGCCGCTCGACGTCGAAGCGGACGTACTCGTCGACCTCGGAGGACGAGGACGGGCGCTCGCCGTCGCCCTCGGGCAGCCGGGCGAGGCCGTCGGGGCCGAACTCCACGAACCCCGGCGAGCGCACCGGGCGCCCGTCCGGCGTCAGCGCGTAGAGCAAGAGGTCCGCGTCGCGCCCGGTGCGGTGCGATCGGTGCCCCCGGGTCTCGCCGCCGAACCGCGCGGAGAGATCCCCGACGAGGAGCGGCGCGCCGCCCGGCCGCGCCCGCGCGACCTCCGCCGCGGCGCGCTGGACGGTGGCGACGAGCCCCGCCGTCCCCCACCGGACGCCGTTGCTCCGGAGCAGCCGGTAGCCCTCGCCCTGCCTCGGCAGCTCGACGGCATCGGTGATGACGCCGTGGTGCGGGACGCCGATCGAGCCGCGGAGCGCAGGGGCAAGCGGCGTTGGAGAGGAGCCGACACACGCCGCACAAGAGAGCGCGGCGAGCACGAGCAGAAAGGTGGCGAGGAAGGTACGGCTGGCCATGACGAAGGTCGCGCGCGCGTCGAGCCCCGCCGCGCCGACCTGCGCTGGATGGCCGCGGCGACGATCCCCCGCGTCGCTCCCGTGGCCGATACCCCCGCCAGCGCCGGAGGGAAAGTTCTCGCGACGCCACCCCTGCCCTCACGGCGCGATCAGCGCTAACACCCCGGGCCCATGGAGCCCAGCCAACGCGCACCCCAGGGGAGCGCGCCCGCGGATCGACGCCCGCCGCCGCCGGAAGAAGAGCCGGAAGGGTTCGCCTGGAAAGGCGCCCTCGGCGTCGCCCTCGTCGTCGGAGCCCTCGTGGTCTGGCGCGCCTGCTCCGCACCGGAGAGCGGAGCAGGCGGGAGCAGCGCCCCCGCGACGCCCGGCGCGAGCGCCGCGGCGCCCGGCGCGAACGATCCCGCAGATCCCGCGGGGGCGGCGGCGCTGCCGCCCCCGCGCTGCGCGGCCGCCGGTCCGGCGCCGTTCGTCATCGGCGACGCCCCGCCGGCCCCGCGCGGGCCCGAGCAAGGCGCCGGCGGCGGCGAGCCGACAGGCCCCGAGGACCTCGCGCCGTTCGCCGTCGAGATCGGCCGCGGGACGACGTTCTCCGGCGGGTTCGCCGTCGGCGCCCAGCGCGAGGCGGAAGGCGGGACCGTCGCCATGGTGGCCACGCTCTCGGCCGACGGCGCCCAGGGGAAGCTCGTGCGGCTCGCGCGATCGCGGGGGGACATGGATCCCCCGGTCGTCGCGGGCGCCGGCGGCGCGATCCTCGCCGCCATGCTCGAGCCGAACGCCGGCGGGCGCGCCATCAAGATCGCCAAGATCGACGGGGAGCACGTCACCTGGGGGGCCGAGCTCGCCGAGGGGCGCGACGAGTCGCTCGCCCTCGACGTCGCCGCGTCCGGCGAGCGGGCGGTCGTCGTCTGGGACGACGTGACCCGCGACGGCAAACGATCGCGGATCATGCTGGCCTCCGCCGACGTGGGCACGATGCGCTCGGTCACCTCGCCCCGCCCCGTCTCGCAGCCGAGCACCGACGCGGAGACGCCGCGCGTGATCGCGCGGCCGGGCGGCTACTGGCTCGCGTACATCGCGCGCGCCGAGGAGCCGGCGCGGCGCGCCTCGGCGAAGGCGGGCGACGACGACGAGGACACGGCCGCGGCAGGGGAGACGATCACCCACCAGTGGATCGAGGTGGCCCCCATGGACGAGACGGGCGCGCTCACCAACACGCCGCGCGCGATCACGCCGAAAGACGGGCACGTGCTGGCCTACGACCTGACGCTCGGCGAGGATGACGGGCTGATCCTGGCCTTCCGCGACGACGATACCCCGAGCGGATCGAGCGGGGGGCGCATCGGCACCGTGCTGGTGCGGCTCGGCGGCGCCGGCGAGCCGCGCGTGATCGTCGGCGGAGATCGCGAGCAGGACACCCCACCCGAGGCCGCGCTGGGCGTCGGCGCCGGCGTGCCCGCGCTCCTGCCGGGCAGCCGGGGGCGAGCTCCGGGAGGGCAGCCGGGAGCCGCGGGCGCACACGCGGCCGCGTGGCTCGCGATCGCGAACGCGTCGGGCCCGACACAGCTCGCGGCGCTCACCGCGCGCGGCGAGCTCGAAGGCGGGCTGCACGCGGAGCCCGCGCTCGGGCGCGGCGAGCCCATCGCGGCCCAGGCGGAGGCGCTGCTGGTCGCGCACCCGGCCGGCAAGGCGATGAAGCTCGGCGTGCTGCGCTGCACGCTGGCGACGCCGGCATCAAAATAATCGCATCGCCCTGGAGAAAGTGCGCCCGATCCGGTCCAGCGGACGCTGGGATTGTTGGATTGGAAGCGCGCGGATGTGTAGCATCCCGCGGCAGTGGCCCACGGGGACGATCCGCAAGAAGGAGCGTCGCGCCGGCCTGGTTTGCCGAGCGAAGCTAGCTGGGAAACCAACGCCGACAACGCTCAACCGACGCGCGTCAGCGCGCAACCTCATGCCGGCGCGAAGACGCTGCTTGTCGGCAGCGCAGGCACGCCGAAGCCCGGCGCGCCGCCTGGCGGCGAACCGCCGCCAGGTGTGCTGCCGCCGGCCGGCGAACCGCCGCCGGGCGCGCTGCCATCGCTCGACGCGCTTGCGCCGCCCGCGGCGGGCTCGTCGCCCGGTGCGCCGCTGCCGCCAGGGGCGTTTCCGCCGCCCGCGGCGGGCTCGTCGCCCGGTGCGCCGCTGCCGGCGTTTCCGCCGCCCGCGGCGGGCTCGTCGCCCGGTGCGCCGCTGCCGGCGTTTCCGCCGCCCGGCGCGCTGCCGCCGCCTGCGGTGAGCTCGCCGTCAGGCGCGCTGCCGCCGCCCGGAGTGCTCCCCCCGCCCAGCGTGCTCCCTCCGCCCGGCGCGCTGCCGCCGCCCGCGACGAGCTCACCGCCCGCCGGGGAAGCGCCGTTCGCCCCGAGCGTGCCGACCCCGAGCAGGCCGCCCCCGCCGGTCCCGAGCAGGCCGCCCCCGCTGATCCGCCGCAAGGACGGCGTCGCGAGCAGCCCGCTGCCGCCGCCGATGGCGCCGTCGAGGCCGCCGCCGCCGCTGCCGGGCAGCGCGGCGAGGCCGCCGGCCGCGGCGCCGGAGCCCGGCCAGGCCGGCGCGCCTGCGGCCCGGGAAGACGTGCCGCCGCCGCCCCGCGCGCCGCGAGGGCTGTCCCCGCGCCCCCCGCTCCCGAACCGCGGCGCCGCGAGCGCGGGACGGCCGGCGCCGAGCTCCCAGCCAGGCGGCGTGCCCACCCAGGCCTCGCCGGCGACGGTCGCCTTCGAAGCGACGACGACGCCGCTGCCCATCTCGGTCGAGCCGACCGCGACGCCGCTGCCCATCTCGGTCGAGCCGACCGCGACGCCGCTGCCCATCTCGGTCAGGCCGGACGAGGCCGCCGCGCCGATCTCCGCCGAGCCGATCGAGGCCGCCGCGCCCACGCCCGCCCGTGCGGGCGCGACGCCCCTCCCCGCCCGGTCGGGCGCGGCGCCCCTCCCCGCCCGGTCGGGCGCGACGCCGCTCCCCACCCCGGCCGGCGCGACGCCCCTCTCGCCCGCACAGCCGTCTCCGCCAACGCCGCGCTCCCGCGTGAACGAGCTGTCGCCAGCACCCGCGCCGGCCGCAGCACCCGCGCCGGCCGCAGCACCCGCGCCGGCCGCAGCACCCGCGCCGGCCGCCGCGCCGGCGCCGAGGTCCCCGCACGTCGCGGCGCCTGACCTCGTCACGGAGCTCCAGCAACGCGCGGAGCGGCTCAGGGCCCGCGATCCGGTCGGCGCGGCGCGCGCGCTCGTGGAGCTCGGCATCCATGAAGAGCGGGGGCTCGGGGACCAGGCCGCCGCGCGCCGCTGCTACGAGCGCGCGAGGCAGCTCTCCCGCACGCTCGAGCCGGCGCTCTCGCGGCTCCACCGCCTCCTCGACACGCGCAACGAGCTCGCGCTCGCCCTCGAGGTCGTCGAGGACAAGCTCCGCGTCGCCGAGGTCGAGCCCCTCCGGGCCGACCTCCTCGCCGAGCGGGCGCGCCTGCTGCAGGCGCTCGGGCGCACGGCGGACAGCAGCGAGGCGTTCGGCGAGGCGCTGCGGCTCGTCCCGCTGCACCCCGCCGCGCTGCGCGGGCTCGAGATCGTCCTCCGCCGCGAGAGCGCCCGCAGCGGCGAGCAGGCCGGCAAGGAGCTCGCGACGCACCTCGAGCGGCTCGCGGCGGCCTACGCGCCGGAGCGCGGGCGGCCGGACGGCGACGGCCAGCTCACCGCCTGGATCCACGTCGAGCGCGCCGCCGTGCTCGACCGGAAGCTCGGCAAGCCGGAGCTCGCCCTCGCCTCCCTCGAGAACGCGATCACCTTCGATCCGGCCCCCGGCCCCGTGCGCGA
The DNA here is from genome assembly GCF_002950945.1 of Sorangium cellulosum. Taxonomy (GTDB): domain Bacteria; phylum Myxococcota_A; class Polyangia; order Polyangiales; family Polyangiaceae; genus Sorangium; species Sorangium cellulosum_E. The sequence goes on along the minus strand of NZ_CP012673.1, from coordinate 14,541,373 downwards.
CGCGCTCCGCCGCCACCTCGTGCTCCACGACGGCATCGTCGGCCTCGTCAGCGCGCTCTCCCTCGAGGCCGAGCACGAGCGCGACGACGACCGCGCGTCCCGGCTGCTCTACATGGCGGCGCGGCTGCTCATCGACAAGCTCCGCGCCCCGGCGGACGCGGTGACGCTCCTCGCGCGCGCGTCGACGCGCGCGCCGGTCGGCACGCCGACGGCGCGGCGCGTGGTGGGCGAGCTGGTCCGCCTGCTCGAGGCGACCGGCGCGCTCGAGCAGGCCGCCAGCGTGCGCCAGAAGGAGCTCGCGCTCCTCACCGACAACGAGGCCATCACCTACGAGCACGTCCGCCTCGCGGAGCTCTACGACACCCTCGGGAACGCGGAGCAGGCGGCGCTGCACGCGTCCCGCGCGCTGGAGCTCGAGCCCGAGGACGGCTCGACGCGGGAGCGGCTCGACCGCGCCCTCCAGCGCCTCGGCCAGCACGAGCAGCGCGTCGCGATGTGGACCGCGGTCGCCAACGGCGAGCGGCCCCGGGAGGCCCGCGTCGCGGCGCTCCTGCGCGCCGCGGACATCAGCGAGCACCCCCTGCGCCGGCGCGAGGAGGCGATCGCGACCCTGCGCGCCGCGTGGTCGATCGACCCGGGCAACAGCACCGTCTTCGACGCGCTCTCGGCCCTGCTCGCCCCGGCGCCGGTGTCCACCGACGAGGAGGACCCGCGCGGCGTGCGCGAGCGGATCGACCTCTACACGCAGGCCGCCAGCGCGACGGAGGAGCCCGCGCGCAAGATCGGGCTGCTCGAGAAGCTCGTCTCCATCTGGGAGGACGAGCTCGGCCAGCCCGCCCGGGCCGTGGAGGAGCTCGAGAAGATCCTCGCGATCGACCCGCAGCGGCGCGCCGCCATCCTCGCGATGCAGCGCAACGCCGCGCGCGCGGGCGACGCGCCGCGGCTCGCCAGCGCGCTCTGCGCCGAGGCCGAGCTCGCCGGCAATCCGCGCGAGGAGCGCAGGCTCCTCCTCCGGGCCGCCGAGATCACCGAGATCAGGCTCGGCGACCGCGACCGGGCCTCGGCCCTGGTCGACCGCGCGCTCGCGATCGACCCGGGCGACCCGGACGCGCTGCGCGCGCGCTTCCGGCTCGACGAGCGGGCCGGACGGTACGAGGAGGCGCGCCGCGCCCTGGTCAAGCTCATCCAGCGGGAGCCCGCCGGCGAGACGGCGTTCTCGCTCTGGCTCGAGGTCGCCGCGCTCGACGAGCGACGCCTCAAGCGGCCGCACAGCGCCGTGGAGTCGTACCGGGAAGCCGCGCGGAGGAGGCCCACCCACCCGCTCCCCCGGGTCGAGATCGCGCGGCTCCTGCGCGAGACCGGCAACTACGAGAAGCTCGTCGAGGTCCTGAGCTCGCTCGCCGACGAGGCCAAGCGGCCCGACGACAACGCCCGCCTGCTCTTCCAGGCGGCCGAGGTGCAGGAGCTCGCGCTCGGGCACGACCAGGACGCGCTCCGCATCCTCGCCCGCGCCGACGCCGCGCTCGCCTCGAGCCAGCACGATCCGGCGATCCTCGAGGCGATGGAGCGCATCTACGTCCGCGCCGGCGGCGCGGGCGCCGGCGTGGGTCTCGGCGCGCCCGTCCCGCAGCGGGCGGGGGCCGGCGCGCGCGCGGGGTCCGGGCTCCCGGGGATGTCCCACTCCATGATCGCGAGCGAGCTCGCGGGCCTCTACGCGCGCTGGCTCGAGCGCAAGCCGCCGGCGCTGCTCGACCACGCGCTCCGGATCGCCCTCGCCCTGGTCCTCGCGGAGAACAGCCCGCGCCAGGCCGTCGAGATCCTGGAGGGGCTCATCGCCGTCGTGCCGAACCACGTCCCGGCGCTGCGCATGCTGGAGCAGCTCTACCGGCACCTCGACGCGCCGACGTCGCTCGCGACCGTGCTGCGCGCCGAGGCCGACGTGTTCACCTCCACCGTCGCGCGCGGCGGCGCCCTCTGGGAGATCGCCTCGCTCGAGGAGCAGCTCGGGCCGAACGCAGCGCTCGACGCGCTCTCGCGCATCTCCAAGGACGCGCCGGGGGACGCGGCCGCGCTGTCGGCGATCCTCCGCGTCGCCACCAAGGCGGCCACCGCCGCGCCGCTCGACGCGTCGGGGCAGGTCCTCTTCGCGAGCGCCATCCGCGGCAGCCGGGAGCTCACGACCGACCCCGTCGCGCGCGCGCTCTACCACATCGAGGAGGCGCTGCTCGCCGAGGTCCAGGCCGACGTGAAGCCCGCCGCCGCCCGCGCCGCGCTCGCCGGCTTCCGCGACGCCCTCGCGCTGTGGCCGGAGAGCCTGCTCGCGGCGCGCGGGCTCGATCGCGTCGCGCAGCGCCTCGACGACCGGCCGAGCATGATCGCCGCCCAGCTCGCGCTCGCCGAGCTCGCCCACGGCGAGCCCGCGCGCGCGATGCACCGCGTGCGCGCCGCCGAGCTCACCGCCGAGGAGGCGACGCCCGAGGCCAGGGCGCGCGCGCTCGACCTGTACGAGAACGCGCTCCGCGCCGATCCGGACTGCGTCGCCGCGGCGCGCGCGCTCGCCCAGGCGCTCGCGGGCGACCCGTACCGGCTCGCCGATCGCCTCGGCGAGGCGATCGGGAAGGCCGCGAGCCGCGAGGCGATCTCGCTGCTCGGCACGGAGATCGCGCGGGCGGTGCTGCAGCACCAGGGGCGCCCCGGCGCGATCGACGCGGGCGTGGGCATCGCGGCCGTCCGGCGCGTCATCGAGGCGATCCCGAACGACCCGGCGGCGCTGCTGCTCCTGGCGCGGCTGCTCACCGCGCAGCGCGTCTGGCTCGAGGCCCGCGACGCCCTGAAGCGCGCCGTCGCCGCGGCGGCGGACGCGGAGACCAAGATCGCGGCGCACTTCCTGATCGCCGATCTCTACGAGGGGCCGCTCTCGAACGCGTCGCTCGCGCAGGACGCGCTCCAGGCGATCCTGTCGATCGACGCGCAGAACCGGCCCGCGCTGGAGCGGCTGCACAAGCTCGGCGTCTCGCGCGGCGATCACGCGCTCGCGCTGCGCTCGCTCGGGCGCCTCGTCGAGCTCGCGCCCGACGCGGCCTCCCGCGTCGAGGCCGATCTGCGCCTCGCCGACGCCTACCGCGACGCCGGTGACACGGCGGGCATGGTCCGCACGCTCTGCGACGCGATCGTGAGCGCGCCCGGCGAGTCGCGCGCGTGGACGGCGCTCGCCCGGCTCTACCGCGTCGACACGAGCGAGGGGGCCGCGGCGTACGCGAAGGCGCTCGGGCAGCTCATCGAGCTCGCCACGGCCCGCCGCGTCCCGCTCGATCCGCGCTGGCTGACGACGCTCGGCCTGCTCGAGGCGACCCTGCTCATCCGGCCCCGCGAGGGGCTCGCGCACCTCCAGCAGGCCGCCGCGCTCCCGGGCGCGCCGCCGGAGTCGCGCACCGCCCTCGGCCGCGGGCTCGAGGCCGCGGGGCGCAACGCCGAGGCGGTCCAGGTGCTGCGCGAGGTGCTCACGACCGACCCGGAGGTGTTCTCGCGCATCCCGGACATCGGCCCGGCGCTCGCCGCGCTCGAGGCGAGCCTCGCCAAGGACGGGCGCGCCGAGGAGCGGGTCACGGTCGAGGAGGTCCGCGCCTGCCTCGGCGAGGTGGCGCCCGAGCGCATGGCCCGCCTCAGGAGCCGGCGCGTCCCCTCCGAGGCCCCCTACGCGGGCGCGTTCGCCGGCCCCGAGATCGGCCGGCTGCTCGTCCCGGAGGCCCGGGGCCCCTGGATCGACGTGGCGCTCGCGCTCGCGCCGGTCGCCGCGAAGGCGATCCGCTTCGAGCTCGGCAACCTCGGCGTCGGCTCGCGCGAGCGCATCGGCCCGCGCGACAACCACCCGACGCGGCACCTCGCGGAGCGCGTCGGCCGCGCGCTCGGCATCGAGGCGTTCGAGCTCTACCTCGTCCCCTCGTGGCAGGGTGCCGCCCGCGTCTTCCCGGGCGATCCGCCGGCGATCGTCGCGCCGACGTCGTTCGTCGAGCTCCCGGAGCTGGAGCAGACCTTCGCCCTCGCGCGGCTGTTCGCGCGGGTGGCGGTCGGCTTCACCTTCATCGACGAGATCCCGGCGGAGGCCACCGACGGCCTGCTGCTCGCGGCGCTCCGCACCGTCGATCCCGGCTTCGGGTCGGGCGCGGTCTCGCCCGCGCGCGAGCACGCCGTCCAGCAGATGCTCCCCGGCGTGCAGCGGGCGATCGGGCGCCGCCAGCGCAAGCTGCTCGAGGAGGTCGCGCCGACCGTCGCCGCGTCGTACGACGCGCGCGCCATGGTCATGGGCCTGCGCCGGAGCGAGCAACGCATCGGCTACCTGCTCTCGGGCGACGCGCTCGCCGCGATCGACTACCTCCGCCGGTACGACCGCGACATCGCCCGCTCCATGGAGGAGCCGCGCCTGCTCCTGCAGCACCCGGTGACCAACGAGCTCCTGCGGTACGCGCTCTCGGCCGATGCTTACGCCGAGCGCCGCCGCGCGGGCTCGGTGTGGCCCGCGGTCTAGCTCCACGCGTCAGAATCCCACCTCTTGCGCCACGCGTCAGAGATCCTGCATGGATCTCTGACGCCGCACGGCAACCGTGCCCGTGCTGCTCGCGGCGGCTGCGAGCGGCCTGGCCGAGCGCTCGTGATATCCTGCCTCTGCTTGACCAATATCCTGGTCCAGGGCGCACTGGTAGGGAGCCGCTACCGGGTCGAGCGCCAGCTGGCCGAGGGAGGCATGGGGGTCATCTGGGCCGCCACGCACCTCGCGACCGGCGAACGTGTAGCGCTCAAGATGATCCGCCCCGGCGCGCCGGAGGATGCCTCGACCCGCCGGCGCCTCTTCCGGGAGGCGCGCGCCGCGGCCGCGGTCGAGCACCCGAACGTCCCGACCATCCGCGGCGTGGTGGAGCTCGACAACGGGACACCGATCCTCGTCATGGACCTCCTCGAGGGCGAGTCGCTGCGCGACAAGCTGCTGCGGGAGGGGCGGATCCCGCTCGCCGAGCTGTCGCGCATCCTGCTGCCGGTCGTCTCGGCGGTCGGCACCGCGCACGCGCTCGGCATCGTCCACCGCGACCTCAAGCCCGACAACATCTTCCTGCTCGCGCCCGACGCGGCGGGGCCGGAGCAACGCGAGGACGCCCGTGTCCGGGTGCTCGATTTCGGCATCGCCAAGCTCACTGCAGCGTACGGCGAGCCCGGCTGGACTTCGGGCCGCACCGAGACCGGGGAGCTCCTCGGGACCCCTTATTACATGTCGCCCGAGCAGATCCTCGGCGAGCACGACGTGGATCATCGCACCGACGTCTGGTCGCTCGGCGTCATCCTCTACGAGTGCATCACCTCGGTCCGGCCGACCGAGGCCGAGAGCATGGGCAAGGTGCTGAAGCGCATCCTGACCGGCTCGATCCAGCCGATCCGCGAGCTCGCGCCCGCCTTGCCCGCCGACGTCGCGGGGATGATCGATCACATGCTCAGCCCGGATCGCGCGCAGCGCCCTGCGGATCTCCGGGAGGTGGGCGGCGTCCTCGGGCGGTACGCGGCTGCCGCCTTCCGCCCCTTCGGCCCCCCCGCGGAGCCGCGGGCGCCGGAGAGCGACGCGCTCGACCTCGGCGCCCGGGTCGCCGAGGGGCTCGCCGCCGTCGCGGCCGACCTGGACGGGGAGGCCGCGACCGCGACGCTGCGCGCGGGGAGCCTCCTGCCCGCGCCCCCGTCGAGCGCGCCGTCGCTCGCGCCGCGCGCTGGAGAGCAGCTCGCGCTCGACGCGCCGTCCGGAGGCGCGACGGGTGCCGCGCCGCAGGCGAGCGCCGCGCCGCAGGCGACGGGCGCCGCGCCACACGTGATGGGCTCGACGCGCGGCGACGCCGCGCTCGCGGCGATGGCAGCGGTCGCCCCGACGACGAGCGCGCGCGCCGTGGCGAGCGCACGCGCCGCGGCGAGCGCGCTGGGCCCCCGGAACGCAGGGATCACGCTCGTCGCCGCCGGCGTGCTCGTCGTCGCGGGAGCCGGCTTATCGCTGCTTCGCTGCTCGGCTGCAGCGGCGCCGGACACGCCGGACATGCTCCTCATCGCGCCAGGGACCAGAGCGCCAGGCGACGCGGTGGCTCCGCCGAGCACCGGCGCGCGGACGCCAGCTCCGAACGGCCCGTAGCGAATTGCGACATACTCATGAGCTCGTTGACGACACCTCTCGTCGCGCGCTGAACCACATCTCGCGCGATCGGATTCCTATTGCGCCGCGCTCTTGAACGAGGTGAGGCTCGCCGGCGTCAGGAGGAGCCATGCCCACCGAAGTCATCGTCCGGATCCGTTCCCCCCGCGGGATCGTCGACCTGCCAGGCACGGTGGATGCCGTGGGGCCGACGGCAGCGCAAACCTTCCAAGAGCGCAAGTCCACGCCGGGGATTCACCTGCTCGCCGCGGGCGACAACGATTATGCCCTCTCGCTGCAATCGCCGGTGCCGGGGGACCACCTCGCGGCGCTCCGGGAGCGCGAGGGCAGGGCCGTGCTCATCCTGTTTCCAGGGCACACGCCGGTGCGCCGGCGGCTGCGCTCGCTCGCGATGTCCTCGGTCGACGTGGTCCCGGATCAGGGCGTGGCGTCGCAGGCGGCGCCCCTCGACCTGACCTCCGGGCGCGAAGGGGCCGCGCCGCTCTGGCTCCTGCCCACGGGCGGCTTCAGCACGAGCCCGAACCTGCCCCCCGAGGAGGACAACGCGGTCCGCGACGCCCTCGTCACCGCGGCCCGATGGATCTCCTCGCGGCGAACGAGCACCTTCACGCAGCTCTTTCCGCCGAGCGCGTTCCACCCCGAGGAGCCGGTGCGCAAGGAGCGGCTCTCCGCCGGCCGGGCCATGTTGATGCTGGACCAGGTGCGCGCGGCGCTCGCGCACGCGGCGGTCTCCGGCGAGGAGGCGAGGCGCGATCCGACAGAGGCCGCGACGCTGCGCTCGGCGGGGCTCACCGTCCTGTCGCACCTCGTCGCGACCTCGCTGGAGGATCGGTCCTTCGCGCCCGTCGCCGAGCGCGCCGCCGAGGAGATCTTCGCGCTCATCGAGAAGGAGGCGGACCACGAGGCGGCCCGGCCGGCGCTGCGCGCCCACGCGATCCACCTGCTCCAGCTGCGCGCGCCCGGGCTCACGAACACCCAGCAGGAGCGCGCCCGGGCGCTCGTCCGCGGGCTGCTCCGCGAGGCGCCGCCGTACGACGAGCTCAAGGGCCCGTGGAGCTTCGCCATGTGCGGCGCCTCGGAGTTCCACGAGGGCGAGTGCCGCATCCTGATGGCGACGCACGGCTTCAAGGAGATCCCGCTGCCGGAAGGCACGCCCCCGCCGCCGAGCAGCTGGAGCCCCTACCGCGCCTTCGACGCCCCCTTCAAGACGCCTGCGGGCGAGCCCATCCGCATCTTCGCCCGCTCGGCCAGCCCGCGGGACGAGAACCTCGAGATGGGGATGCCGTTCTTCGTCGGGTTGCTCATCAACCGGCACGCCCAGCTCGGCGCCTTCGACCTGCGCGCCGCCGCGGTCAAGGTGCGCCAGGAGGGGTACAAGCTGATGATGAACGCGCAGTGCGCCGGGCTCACCACGCGCTTCGCCATCTCCCAGATGTTCCCTGACGCGGACATCTACTCCTCCTGGGACTCGACCTATTTCCGGACCGGACCGGACGGCGCTGTCAGCGCCTCCGAGGGCGTCGACTGCTTCGTCGCTGCGCTGCGCGGCATGAGCGAGCGCGCGTCGCACGCCGAGCTCGACGCGCGCATCCGGAAGGCCCAGTGGCACCACGCGCAGGCGCAGGTCCAAGGGTTCTCGCAGTTCGTCGGGCCCTCGCACCCGCTCGTCGTCGCGCGGTACTCCGACGTGAACCGGGACGGGCGCGCCGACTACTACGACGGCTTCCTCGACTTCCAGCTCACCGAGATCGCCGAGGACATGCAGGCGTCGATGACGCCGCGCGACCCGGGGGTGAGCGCGTCGCAGATCAGCGGCCAGGCCGCGGCGGGCCTCAACTGGGCCGCGGGCAGCCTCAACCGCGTCGCGCAGTACTCGGAGCTCTGGGCCGCGCTCCCGGGCCAGAGCGAGCTCCATTATGCCTTCCACTCGGGGGGCTTCTTCAGCCACCGTGAGCCGCCCCAGGACGTGCCCACGGGCGACGCCGTCCGGCAGGATCTCGGGCGGCTGCCGGCGGTCTGCCGCTTCATCAAGAGCCAGGATGCGGTCGGCGGCTTCACGGTCGAGGTCATGTTCCACAGCTACCTGAGCCACGCGGCCCAGGAGCTGAAACGCCTGCTCTGCGCGGCCGACGCCATGCGCCGCGCGTTCGACCTCGGGTACCTCGCCGCCGAAGAGGCGCTGTCGACGCCGCGGGGCCAGCGCTGCGCCATGCTGCTCACGATGGCCGGCCTCCTGGAGTTCCCCGCGGACCAGAACTTCATCGACGGCCTCTGGTCGATGGCGCTCAAGGCGCTCCGGCTCCCGGAGATCTCCCGCAGCACGGTGCGCGCCTGCATCACCGCCGAGGACCACGAGCTGTCGAATTATTACGGATCGCGGCGCGGGCTGAACCAGCTCCTCGGCGCACTCGAGAAGAGCGATCCCGTCACGTTCCAGCAGCTCGGGAGCGAGGATCCGCTCGTGGGACGGCTCGCCGAGCTCGACCTCGGCGCGTCCTGACCCGCCGCGCCGCGCGGAGGACGACGCCAGGGGGAAAGGCGTTAAGACAAGGAGCCGGGATCCTGGCGCCTCTCCATTGCACGACAGCGACAGCGCGGATCCTTCTCTGTGCCCCTGCCACGACGGCGTGCGCGCGAGAGGGGCGAGCGCGCTCCGCCCGCGAGGGCTGTGTTCAGCCGAGGACGGTCTGCGCAAGGGCTCACGGACGATTGCATCGCCATCGGATGCCCCCACCAGCCCATCGCGGGTTCAAAGCTTGAGGACCACTGTACCGAGGCGTACACTGCTTCCGAATGAAGTTTCTCGAGGCCGTCGCGCGGATCGGGCTCAAGCCCGGTGACGATCCGGGGCGGCGGCAACACAAGCGGATCCTCACGGTGACGGCCGCGCTCAAGGCGTCCGCGTGTCCCGTCTGGGTGATCGCCTATGCGGCGAGCGGGGATCCTCGCTCGGCGGCGATCCCGCTCGGTTATGTGGCCTGCACGGTCGCGAGCCTCGTCCACTTCGCGCGGACGAAGGGCTTTGCCGGGTTCCGCTTCCGCCAGGCGCTGCTCATCTTCGTGCTGCCGTTCCTCATGCACGTGAGCCGGGGAGGGTTCGTCGCGTCGAGCGGCGTCGTCCTGTGGGCGCTGCTCGCGCCGCTGACGTTCTTGCTGTTCCACGGGTCGCGGGCGTCCCTCCCCTGGTTCGCCGCGTACGCGCTCCTCGTGCTCGTGGCCGGCGCCATCGACCCGGCCCTCGCGGCGCTCGCGCCGGCGACGCCCGCGTGGCTCATCGCCTGCTTCTTCGCGATGAACATCCTCACGGTGTCGGCCATCGCCTACGCCGCCGTGCAGTATTTCTCGCGCCAGCTCGCCGAGGAGCAGGAGAAGCTCGCGGACCTCGTCGCCTCCTCGGCGCAGGCGCTCGACGACGTGGCGCGGTGGTCGGCCAGCGCGGCGGCGCAGGTCGCGGAGGCCATCGGGGCCGCCGAGATCGCGGTGTGGAAGGCCGAGGAAGAGGAGATGGTCAACCTCAGCGGGACCACCACCGCGGCCCCGACGGCCCACGCGCTGCGCGACGCCGCGATCTCGAAGCGGCCCGTGCCGCGGTCGTCGGACGTCGTGATCCCCGTGGTCGGCATGTCGGGCGAGGTCCACGGCGCGCTGGTGATCATCGGCAGCAGCGTCGTGTGGAGCGACACGACGCGGCGGCTCGTCGACTCCTTCGCCCACCACCTCGGCAGCGCGCTCGAGCTGTCGCGCCTGCGCAAGGAGCTCGCGAGCGCGGCGGAGCGCCGGAAAGCCACGTTCGACGACATGGTGAGCCGCGGGATCGACGTCCTGCAGATCTGCCCGAGCTGCCACCGCTGTTACGACCAGACCACGCAGGAGTGCATCGACGACCGCGCGCTCCTGAGCAGGCCTCGGCCGTTCCCTTACCGCGTCGCGGGGCGCTACCGCCTGGTCCGCGTCGTCGCGGAGGGCGGCATGGGCAGGGTGTTCAAGGCCCATGACGAGCGGCTCGGGCGCGAGGTCGCGGTCAAGGCCATCAGGACAGAGCTCTTCAACAACGACGACGTGCGCGCGCGCTTCGAGCGCGAGGCGCGCCTCGTCGCGCGGATCCAGCACCCGTCGGTCGTCGAGGTGTACGACTCGGGCGAGCTGGAGGACGGCTCGCTCTACATCGTGATGGAGTGGCTGGACGGCTGCAATCTGGCCTCCGCCATGAAGAACAACGGCCCCGGGACGCCCGCCCAGGTCGCGGCGCTCGTGCGCGAGGGCGCCTCGGCGCTCGGGGCCGCGCACGCGGCGGGGCTCGTGCATCGCGACATCAAGCCGGAGAACATCTTCCTGGTCCCGTCGACCTCCCCGGTCGGCTTCCGCGTGAAGATCCTCGACTTCGGCATCGCGAAGGAGATCTCCGCCGACGTCAGCGTGACGTCCACGGGGATATTCCTGGGGACGCCGCTGTACATGGCCCCCGAGCAGGCCAGCGGCAGGCCGGTGGACGCGCGCAGCGACATCTACTCCTTCGCGGCCGTCGCCTATCAGGCGCTCACCGGCCGGCGCGTCGCGGCCGGCGAGGATCTCACCACGATCCTGGCGAGCCTCTCGCGCACGGCCCCGCCGCCGGTCTCGTCGATGCTCCCGGACACGCCGCCGGAGATCGACGTCGCCTTCGCGCAGGCGCTCGCGGCCTCGCCCGACGCGCGGCCGCACGACATCGAGGCGTGGGCGAGCTCCTTCGTCGACCGCGTCGGCGGGCTGCCCAGGCGGTGCCGGGGCTGGCGCGTGTCGGGCAGCGCGCACGACGAGGACGACTTCTCCCGCGTCGAGACGATCCGGAGCAACGCGCCCCCGGCGCGGCTCCCGTCGGAGGCGCCGCGCGCGTCCTGACGCGGACCGCGCGGCCTGACGCGGACCGCGCGGGCCCGCGACGGCCCGTCGTCCCGGCGGTGGGCCTTGCAAAGGGGGCTTCGGGCGGGCTATCCCCGGAGGAGGGATCCCCATGCTGTGCCCTCGTTGCCACCGGCGGTACGCGGACGATCACCGCTTCTGCCCGCACGACGGCGAGAAGCTGGTCCAGGCGCTCGATATCCGGCGGATCCGATCCCAGCCGACCGAGCAGGTGGGCAACGTCATCGCCGAGCGGTACCGGGTCCGCGGCCTGATCGGCAGCGGCGCGATGGCGGAGGTGTTCCTGGCGGAGGACACGCGGAGCGGCGCGCCGGTCGCGCTGAAGCTGCTCGCGCCGACGTTCCGCCGCGAGCCCAAGCTGAAGGCGCGGTTCCTGCTCGAGGCCAAGGCCGCGGCGACGGTCGTGCACCCGAACCTCGTCGAGGTCCTCGATATTGGCCTCCACGAAGGGTCGCCTTACCTCGTGATGGAGTTCCTCTTCGGAGAGTCGATGAGCTCGCTGCTCCTGCGCGAGAAGCGGCTCTCTCCGGAGGCCGGCGTCCCCCTCCTTTTGCAGGCCGCCGCGGGGCTCGGCGCGGCGCACCGGGCGGGGATCGTCCACCGGGACGTGAAGCCGGCCAACGTGTTCCTCGTGGGCGAGAGGGGGGACGCCTGGGCGGCCAAGGTCGTCGACTTCGGGTTCGCCAAGCTGTACGAGCACTCCGGGCTCACCCAGGCCGGCGTGACCGTGGGCACGCTGGAGTACATGGCGCCCGAGCAGACCATCAGCGATCCTCCGGACGCGCGCACCGACGTCTACGGGTTCGGCATGCTCATGTACCGGGCGTTCTCGGGCAGGCTCCCGTTCAGCATGACGCGGGGCTCCTCCGCCGCGCTGTCGCCCCTCGTCGACGAGGCCATGGTGCTGGCGAGCCAGCTCATCACGCCGCCTCCGCCGCCCAACCTGGGCGCGAGCCCGGCCGCCGCGGCGCTCGAGGCCGTGATCATGAAGTGCCTGCGCAAGCGCCCGGAGAACCGCTATGCGTCGATGGAGGTGCTCAGCGACGATCTGAGCCGGATCGCGCGACCGGTCGCGCTGACGGCGCACGCGCCGATCGCCTCGCCCGACGTGTACGCCGCGCGGACGCCCTACGGCGAGCACGCGGCGCGGTTCCTGTACAAGCACCTCGGCAGGGTGTACGGCGCCGCGCCGTAGCCGCGACATGCCCCGCACGAGCCGCCTCTCGGGAGCCCGCACGCCTGCAGCGGCCGCCTGCGCCGGCGCCTTCGCCTGGGCGCTCGGCGCCGGCGCGGCGCCGGAGGAGCCGCCTCACGCGGCGCCGGCGCGTGCGGCCGCCACCGAACCGGGGATCCGGCTCACGGCGCCCTGGCTCCTCGCGCAGCTCGTGCCGAGCCCCGAGCTGTGGAGCGGCCCGAGCGGCACGTACTTCGGGCTCCGCTGGCAGGTGACGCCGGTGCTCTACTCGTTCGGGATCAACCGCAAGCTCTCGCCGTGGCGCGCCTTCATCGTCGAGCCGCTCACGCGCCACGCGGGCTCGATCGAGCTGTTCGGCTCGCCCGAGTACTTCCCGGCGCTGGACGTGTTCTCGAGGAGCTGGATGTTCCGCGGCGGCGTCCGCTCGTATTTCCCGCTCCTCCATCGCGGCGACATGATGTCCTGCTCGCTCGGCGGCTCGGCGGTCTACTTTCGCGGGCAGGTGGCGGCCTCGTACGAGGCGGGGTTCTATACCCTGTTCGGCGCCGTCGGCGCTCAGGTGACCTACACGCCAACGGCCGCCTTGCGATCGACGACGCTGACGCTCAGCATTCGGTACTTCTGACGCCGCGCATGGCCACGCGCCCCTCCCGGTCGCCCTCGACGTCGCTCCCGCTCGCCGCGGCGCTGCTCGCGCTCGCGGGCACGTCGTGTGTGCCTGCGCGCATCCTCGGGGGCAACGTGGCGACGCTGTTCGACACGCCGGCGCCCGTGCCCGACAAGGTGCGCGAGCCCTACCGTCCCGAGGCGCGGCTCGCGGTGCTCTGGGTCGGGCACGCGACGACGCTCGTGCAGATCGACGACAAGTTCATCCTGACGGATCCGGTCTTCACGTCGACGGTGGGCGTCATCGTGAAGCGGCTCGTCGAGCCGGGGCTCGATCCGGAGGATCTGCCGCCGGTCGACGCGGTCCTCATCTCGCACATGCACCTCGATCACCTCTCGCTCGGCTCGCTGTCGCTCATCGAGCGGAAGGTCCGCGCGCTCTTCGTCCCGGAGGGCGGGCTCGTCTACGTGCCGAACTACACGTTCGATACCGTCGAGGTCCCGATCTGGACGACATGGCAAGAGGACGATCTGAAGATCACGGCGGTCCCGGTGCGACATTCCGGTTACCGGTACGGGCTGGACCGCGACTGGATGACGGCGAGCTTCACCGGGTACGTCGTCGAGTATCACGGGATCACCGTGTATTTCGGCGGGGACACCGCCTACGACCGCGCGATGTTCCGGGAGACCCGCGCACGTTTCCCCGCCATCGATCTGGCCATCTTGCCGATCGCCCCCATCACGCCGCGCGATTTCATGACGACCAAGCACATCGATCCGGCGGAGGCCGTGCAGGCGTTCCTCGATCTCGGGGCGCGGCGGATGCTGGCGGTCCATTTCGACACCTTCATCAACAGCACCGACACGGTCGGCGAGGCCCCGCGCGAGCTCCGGCGCGTCATGGCGGCGCGCGGGCTCGGTCCGGATCGGGTGGTCCTGCTGAGGCACGGTGGGCAGCGGGTCCTGATCGGGAGGGGAGATCCACGCGGCGCCGCGGCGTCCGGCGAGCGCGACGTGCGGGCTGCGGGGGTGCCTGCGCCGCGGTGAGGGCCGACCGCCCGGCGCACCGCGCCGGGCGCGCGCCCTTCAGGCAGGCGCCGCGCCCACGTCAGCCCGCGCCGCCTCCGCGGGTTCCCGCGCCGCCTCCGCGGGTTCCCGCGTCGCCCGCGAGCTCGCGCAGCGCGGCCGTATCGCCCTCGAGCTCGCGCAGCGCGGCCGCGTACTCCTCGGGCGTGTTGAGGTTGCGCAGGGAGCGCAGGTCCGGATCCGCCTCGCGGAGCCGCGGATCCGCGAGCAGGAGCTCCGGCTCGGCGACGAGCGTGCGCGCCCGCTCGAACAGGAAGGACATCCGCAGCCGGTCCGCCGCGAGCAGCGCCGCCGCCTCGCCGCGCACCGCGCAGGCGTAGACGGCGCCGAGCGGGTGGTGGTGCCCCTCGGCCCGAGGCACGGCGATGGCGTAGCCGCCCGCCTGCAGATCCGCGAGGCGCCGCACGAAGGCGGGCTCCAGGAAGGGCGCGTCGGTCGAGGAGACATAGGCCCGCCCGGCGTGCGGCGCGACCGCCTCGAGCCCCACGGCGATGCCCTGCAGCGGCCCGCGGCCCTCCACCGGGTCGCGCACGACCAGCACCCCCTCCGGCAGCGGCGGCAGCTCCTGCTCCGGCGCAGCGACCACCACGATCGGCCAGGCCACCTCGGCGAGGCGCCGCACCACCCGCTGGAGCAGCACCTCGCCCCCGAACGGCAGCCACGCCTTGGGGCGCCCCATCCGGCTGCTCCGTCCGCCGCACAGCACCACGCCCGCGAGCCCGGCCGCGCGGCCCATCCCGCCTCCCTCCGCCGCGGCGCGCGCGTCGCCGCGCTCGACCGCCCTCAGGAACTGCTGCTTCATGTCATCCTCGCGCATCGACCAAGGAGGCACAGGATGACGCTCCAGAGCGCGCCCATCGTCAAGGCAGAGATGCTCATTCGCAAGCCGGTCGCGGAGGTATTCGAGGCCTTCGTGAACCCCGCGATCACGACGAGATTCTGGTTCACGAGGAGCAGCGGGAGGCTGGAGCCGGGCAAGGAGATTCGATGGGACTGGGAGATGTACGGGGTCTCCGCGCATGTCCGCGTGAAGGACGTGGATCCCGGCAGGCGAATCCTCATCGAGTGGGACGATCCGCCCTGCCCCGTGGAGTGGCTGTTCACTGCTCGCGCGGACGACACCACCTTCGTCAGCATCTCGAACTGGGGGTTCCGCGGGAGCGACGACGAGGTGGTCGCCCAGGCCATCGATTCCATGGGAGGGTTCACGATGGTGCTGGCGGGGCTCAAGGCGCTGCTCGAGCACAACGTCGCCCTGAACCTCGTGGCGGATCACCATCCTGACGCCCACAAGCGCTGAAGGCAGCTGCGCTGCTCCGGCGAGATCATCCCCGATCCCCGGAGGCGCGCCCCTCGCCTGGATTCTTGGGTCCCCCCGCGCTCCCGTGGATAATGCGCGCCGAGAAGCCGCCCGAGATGCGCCGCGCCCCCCTCCTCTTCGCGATGTGCGCCGTGGCCGCGCTGCTCGGCTGCGAGCGGCCCGCCAACGTGGGCGCCGGCCTCGCGCCGCCGCCGGCCGTCGCGCCCAGCGCGCCCCCCGACGCCTCCCCGCCCTCCCCCCGCGACGCCTCCCCGGCCGCGCCGGCCTCCCGCGCGCCGGCCGACGCTGCTGCGGCGGCGCCGGCCGACGCGATCACGCTCCTCGCGGGCGGCGACGTCTGCCTCGGCAAGGCGCTCGGCCAGGAGCTGCTCCGCGACCCGGCGCACGACCTGTTCGCCTCGGTCGCGGCGCTGTTCGCCGCCGCGGACGTGCGCTTCGTCAACCTCGAGAACCAGCTCAGCGACCAGGGCGGAGAGACCCAGCACCCGCGGCAGCCGCTGGTCTTCACCGGCCCGCCCGCCGGCGCGGACGCGCTGGCGCGCGCCGGCGTCGACGTGGTGTCGCTCGCGAACAACCACATGTGGGACTACGGCAAGGGCGCGTTCCTCGAGACGCTCGACCACCTGGAGCGCGCGGGCGTCGCGTACGCGGGCGCCGGCCGGACGCGGCTCCGGGCGTACGCGCCGGTCATCGTCGAGCGGCGCGGCTTCCGCGTGGCGGTGCTGGCCGTCACCGGCATCTGGAACCAGGGCTCGCTCTGGCAGCACCCGGCGCGCGAGTTCGTCGCGGCCGCGGAGCGGGACGGGCTCGCGGCCGCGGTGCGCACCGCGCGCAAGCAGCCGGGCGTGGACGCGGTCGTCGTGAGCTACCACGGCGGCACCGAGTACCTGGACACCCCCCTGCCGCAGGCGCGCGCGGTGGCCCGCGCTGCCATCGACGCCGGCGCCGACGCCTTCCTCGGCCACCACCCGCACGTGCTCCAGGGCATCGAGCTGCGGCGCGGCCGGCCCATCTTCTACAGCCTCGGCAACTTCATCATGAAGGTGAGGAGGACCGGCCCCGCGGTCGAGCTCGGCATGCTCGCCCGCCTGCGCCTGCGGCGGGGCGCGCCGCCGCTCGCCGAGATCTGCCCCGTGCGCAGCGAGGGCCTCGGGACCGTCCCGCTCGCGGCCGATCCGCGGCGCGCCGAGACCGAGGCGGCCTTCCTCGAGCGGATGCGCCACCTCGCGGCGTTCGTCGACGCCGAGCCGGCGATCGGCCCCTTCGCCGCCGACGGGTGCGCGCCGCTCGAGGGCAGCGCGGCGGCGGCCCCCGCCGCGCCCGCGAGGAACGCCAGCGCGATCCGGTAAGCGCGCGCCGCGCTGCCGTGGCCCTCGCCGCCCGGCGGCCTGCGCGCGGCGCCCCGGCTGTGCGCCCTCCGCACGAAGGAGCCCCCCGGCGCCCGGTCAGGCGCGCTCGCGCCGCGCCACGGCCACCTCGTCGACCGCCTCGAGCGCGCTCTCGATCTCGCGGACCAGCTCGTCGGCGGCCTGCTGCTCCCGGTCCGCGCGCGCCTCCAGGACGGAGGCGTCGAGGCGCATCTCCACGCGCCGGAGCACCTCCGCGACCCGCTTCCCCTCGGCCGAGGCGGCGTCCACGCGCCGCTGCTTCAGGACGCCCAGCGCGGCCTCCACGGCGGGCAAGAGCGGCGCGGCGACGACGGGGTCGGCGGTCTTCAGCTTGGCCCGGGTGCGGTTCGCGAGCCCCACCAGCTGGCCCAGCGGCGAGCGGGCGCGCCGGCGCTGCACCGCCCACCCGATCGACGCGAGCACGCCGAGGCCCACGAGGACGGCGGCGCCCTGCACGTACGGCGCGGCGCTGGGCGGGACCGGAGGCACGACGGAGTCCGGCACCTCGACCGTGATGCCCCCGTGCAGGCAACTGTTCAGCTCCTGCACCGTCTGGAGGCGCACCCGCGCGAGCGGCACGAGCCGGAGCGGGAGGCAGGGCGCCGCGACCCCCGCCAGCTCGCACGCGGGCGCCGGCCCGCCGGTCGCGATGGCGTGCACCTCGTGCGCCGCCGGATCGCGGCTCGTCATGTGAAAGCCGCCCTGCTCCAGGTCGATGAGCCCACGGCTGTCGACCGACGCCCCGCCGGGCGCCCCGGCCGGCCAGGTCGTCGTCACCGCGTCGACGACCGAGGCGTCGGTCGAGCAGACCAGCTTGCCGCGGAGGATGATCTCGCCGCCCGGAGGGACGTCGACGTGCTGCGCCACCTGGTCGCGCCGGAGCGTGAAGGTCTGGGTCATGTGCACGCCTCGGCCCCGCCGGTGGAGCGCCCGCGAAAGCAGCCGTTCGCCATGCCGTCAGTGGAGGTGCGCCCGCGAGGCGGTCTCGAGCAGCATGGCCAGCACGAGCGGGTCTCCCATGCCCGACGCGGCGCCCGTGTGGCTGCGCAGGCGCGCGAGGCGGTCCGCGTCCTTGAGGAAGAGCGGCTCCTTGAGCGACTCGGCCGCCGCGCGCAGGATGCCCTCCCGCTCGGAGAGCAGCGCCGCGGCGCGCGTGCGATCCCCGAGCGCGATCTGCCGGGCCGACTCGGCCAGCGTCTCGCCGGCCGCGAAGCCCTGGATCGTGCGGGCCACCGACGGGTCCACGGTCGCGGCGCTGTCCGCGTCGCCGGTCGCGTACGCGACCTTGAGCGGCGCCTCGTCGACGACGTTCTTCTTGGCGACGCGATCCTTGTACTTGAGCTCGATCGACGCGACGCTCCGCGCGTCCGCCCCGGGGGGCAGGCCGAGCTTGAAGAGCAGCGCGTGGCTGTCGTCGCGCGCGAACGCCGGGATGAAGAACCGCATCCCGCCCTCGGCGTCGTCCTGGCGGTCCTTCTCGATGCGATCGCGCTTCTGCGCGTGCGCGTCCGCCGCGACCTCCATCGCCCGCACGCGCGCCGCCTCCGCGTCGCTCAGCCGCCGCGACCCGTAGACCTGGAGCAGCTTCACGTCGGGCTTCAGCCGCACCCGGAGCTCGACCGCGGTCGCGACCGGATCGAGGCGCTTGTCGAGCTCCGTCGCGAGCGCCGGGGCGATCTGGTCGGGATCGCGCAGGTAGTAGTACCCGCCCGCCCCGTCGCTCGCGACGGAGCTCATGAGCGCGCCGTCGTAGTCGGCGCCGAGCCCGAAGGTGCTCGTCTGGATGCCGGCCTGGAAGGCGTCCAGCGCGAGCCTCGAGAGCCGATCCGAGCTCGTGATCCCGGCGTTCGCGCGCCCGTCGGAGAGCAGCAGCACCACCTTCACGGCGTCCTCCGGGATGCCCGGCTGGGTGGCCTGGACGTAGCCGAGCTCGAGGCCGCGGCCGATGTTGGTGCCGCCGCCCTCGGTGATGCCGTCGATGGTGGTCTTGATCATCGCGCGCCGCGGGCCGACGGGCCCGTCGGGGATCCGGACCTGGGCGTCGCTCGAGAAGGTGATGAGCGAGAAGTCGTCGTTCGCGTCGAGCTTGTCCACGAGGGCGCGCGCCGCGTCGCGCGCCCGGGCCATCGGTTCGCCCGCCATCGAGCCGCTCACGTCGAGCACGAGGTGCACCGACAGGTGCGGCCGCGCCGCGGGCGCCTGCGCCGTCGAGCGCAGCGCGACGCGCACGTGCACCGGGCCGCCGGCGGGCGGCACCTTCGTTCGCTCGAGGTCGGTGCGCAGGGCGAGCGTCGCGCCCTTGGGGACGTCGATCGCGGGCGCGTACCGGGCGCCGACGTCGCTGACGAGCTCCCGCTCGGCGGGCGGGATGATGCCGCGCGCGACCGCGGACTCGAACGCCGCGAGGTGGCCGCCCCCGGGCCGGTACGTGGTGGCGAAGCGGCCGTTCGGGTCGATGGCGGCCTCGGTCGGGGCCGCGATCGTGGCCGCCGGGGCTCCGCCCTTGGCCGCGCCCTCGCCCAGCGCCGCCGCGCCGCCGGGAGGAGCGGCGTAGGGCATCGCGCTCTCGGCGCGGAGGGCGTTGTCGCCGGCCACCGGCGAGGGCGCGG
This sequence comes from Sorangium cellulosum, assembly GCF_002950945.1. Lineage (GTDB taxonomy): Bacteria > Myxococcota_A > Polyangia > Polyangiales > Polyangiaceae > Sorangium > Sorangium cellulosum_E. The sequence goes on along the minus strand of NZ_CP012673.1, from coordinate 14,522,088 downwards.
CCTTGCCGGCGCGCGGCGCCTGGAGGTCCGCTGTCATCTCGACCTGCTTCGCCGCGGGCGCCACGAAGGAGGTCGCCGCCCCCGGCGCCGACTCCATGGCCGCCGGCGCGCGCTGCTCCATGCAAGCGAGCCCTCCCGCCGAGAGGCCCAGCGCCAGCGCGCTGCCGAGGAGTGCCCTCTTCCCCCACATCCTTCCTCGTTCGCTCATTGCTTGCTCCCTACCCGCCGTTCACGGGTGCCCCGCACAGACGGGCCGGCGTCGCGTTTGTTCTGTCGCCCCGTGTCCGAGCAAAGCGCCGACGCAGCCGTGAGGTCCTCGAGGATATCCGGAAGACGCTCCTCCGGGCGGGAAACGCGCGGGGGCCTCGCCGGACCGCCCGGGCCGGGGTCGCACGACGGCGACCGCAAACATCCCGTCTGCGCTGGCCGCCTGGGCGGCGCCGCGGTGCGCCTACTGGAAGCTGTGGGGCATGAGCGGGTTGCTCGTGCTCGTCGTGGTGGGCTCGGCGGAAGGGGCCGAGCTCGCGGACGGCGCCGCTGCAGGCGCAGGAGCCTCTGCGGACGCCGGCGCCGCTGCTGCAGACCGGGGCTTCTTCCCTGCGCTGGCCGCCCGACGCGGCACCAGCACGATCTGCGGGGGGTGCGCCCCCGCCTCGGTGATGAAGACCCGCTCCGTGAGCTCGGCCTTGCCGCTGGAGACACGCACGTCGTGCCCGGTCCCGAGGGGGCCGGTGAGCGCGACCTTGCCGTCCTTCAGCGGTGCGGGGGAGCCGTCGATCTGCACCGAGGCGTTCCTGGGGATGATCTCCAGCTCTACCCGGCGCAGGGGAACGGGGAGCTCCGTGCTGGTCGAACGCGCGGGCGCCGCGCTCTCGACCGGGGGCGCCGTCTGGGGAACGCCCGTCGTCGGAGGCGCCGTGCTCTCGGCCGAGGGCGCCTTCGGAAGGTCGCCGAACGCGACGTGCATACCCGTCACGGCCGTGCTGGGCGAGGAGATCGGCCGGAGCGTCACGATGCCGCCGAGGCCCAGGGCGAGCAGCAGGGCGACCAGGAGCGGGAGCTTCTTCGAGGCCCGGCGCGGCGCCGGCGCCTGCTGGCTCGCCCGGGGCGGTTCGTTTGTCTCGAGTGCGGGCGCCGTCGCGCTGTCGGTGGTCTGCTCCCGCCACCGGTCCGGGGCTTCCCCGCTGCTGGAGCTCCGCCGGAGCGGGCGCGACACCGCCCGGACCTCGAACTTCGGCGCGACGAGGAGACGCTCCGACGGAGGGAGGGAAACGAGCATGCTCTCGTCCAGCGACAGCGCGTCGTCGCCGAGGATCGGCTGGATTGCCTCGAGCATGGCCGCGGCGCTCGGGTACCGGGCCAAGGGCAGGTACTGGAGCGCGCCGTCCACGACCGCGGCCACCTCGGGCGGGACCCACGGCGCGAGATCCTGGACGGGCGGGGGCAGGTCGGAGACCAGGGCGGCGATGAGGTCGCCGAACGCCTCGACCTCGTCGGTCGGCGTGCGCCCCGCCAGCGCGTGGTAGAGCACGACCCCGAGCGACCAGATGTCGGTCCGATGATCGATGTCCTTGATGGCCCGCGCCTGCTCCGGCGACATGTAGCGCGGCGTCCCGAGCATGCTCCCGGACCGGGTGAGGCCCGTCGTGTCGCGGCGATCGTCGTGCGCCTGCTTGATCTTGGCGATGCCGAAATCGAGCACCTTCACGATCAGCCCGCCGCCCTCCTCGCGCCGCGCGAGGAACAGGTTGGCAGGCTTGACGTCCCGGTGCAGGACGCCGGCCTCGTGCGCCTTTTGCAGGCCGACACAGGCCTGGGCCACGATCCGCAGCGCGACCTTCGGGGGCAGCGGACCGAGGCGATGCAGGATCTGCGCGAGATCCTCGCCGCGGAGGTACTCCATGACCATGAACGGCGAGCGCGTCTCCTCGTCCACGCCGGCGTCGAGCACGCGGACGAGGTGCTCGGTCTCGATGGCGCTCGCCGCCCTGGCCTCGCGCTCGAACCGCCCCGCCGCAGACCGGCTGTGCGAGAGCTCGGGGTTCATGATCTTCACGGCGACATGGCGCTTCAGCTCCACGTCCTGGGCCTCATAGACGGCCCCCATCCCTCCCCTGCCGATCAGTCGGCCGAGGATGTACCTGCCGCTCAAGGTCTTGCCGTCCACGAGGCTGGTCTACTCTAGGGCAGATGTATGCGGGGTCTCAATCGTTTGCGACCGAGCCCCCCGCCGCAGCATCCGTGCTCATCCGTCGGTTTCTTGCGCGGGGATCCTGCGAGCACCGCGTCAAGAGTCCTCCCTTTGGGCACAGGTCAAGAGATGGTAATGATACCACAAGAATCAGCCGGAGTCTTGCGCCGCCATCCGGTCAGTGTGGAATCGTGCCCCCTGGTGCAGCGGACGCTCCGCGGCGTTCGCGGGCCGGGCGTCGCCGCGCTCGGTGCGGGGCGGCGTCGAGGCCGCGTTCCTTGCCGCGCCGCGCGCGCGGCCTGCGCGAGCCGCGTCTCCTGGAGCCGCGGCTCGGAGGCGAGCTCCTCGCGCCGCGCCTGCTCGCTGGTCTCCCGCCCTAGCCGGGGCCGCGGCGGCGCGCGTCAGCGGAGGTTGACCCGGAGCCGCAGCGGGCGGCCGTTGCGCTCGACGAGGACCGACACGCGGCTGTCGGAGCGCATCCGCGTGTAGGCCATCATCGCCTTTTCCGGGTCGGTCAGATCGATGCCGTTGACCGACCGCACGAGATCGCCGCTCTGCAGCCCGAAGGACTCCAGCACCGAGCCGGGCTTGATCGTCATCTTCAGCCCGGCCACCTGGTTGTCCCGCATCTCCGGGATGGCCGCCGAGGTGTGCGTCACGATCTCGGGCTGCGCGAAGATCTTCTCGGCGGCCGATCGGTCGATGTCGATCTCCGTCTCGCTCACCCGGCGGATGTTCGAGGCGATCTCCGGCGGGACATCGCTCCTGCTGCTCGCGCGGTAGGAGGGCGCGCGGGACGGCTCCGGCGCGCGAGGCGTCTGCGGCCCGGGTTTGCCGCTGCTGCCGCCGCTCTTCTTGCCGAGCTGCATCTGGCAGCGCGCGCCCGCGGAGGTGAGAACGACGCGATCCCACGCGATGTCCTCGATCTTCCGGCCGGCGAGCTCCGCGCCGCGCCGCCCGAGCGCGGCGCGCCCGTCGTCGACCTCGATGGCCGCGAACGACCACTCCGGATCCTCGGACACCGCGATCAGCACGACGCGGCCCGTGTCGCAGGGAGGCGGCTTGCCCGGATCGCGGCCGGAGAGATCCGCCGCCCCTGCCGGGGCGTCCTCCGGCCGCGCGCCGAGCGGCCCGGTGGTCGAATCGAACGGATTGCGCTCGAGGATCGGCGCCGCGCTCGGCGCCCGTCCGCCTTCGAGCGGCGGCTCGGCGAGCGCGGTCGCGCCGGGCGGAGCGCCGTCCGGCGCGACCGCGCGCGCGACCAGATGAGATACCCCGGAGGCCTGCAAGTACGCGGCGACCGCGACCAGGGCTCCCAGGATGAACGGGAATCCGCGCTTGACGAACGCGTCGGGGTTCATTCGTAACGCTCCTCCGGGGGGGGCGCGCCGGGGCCTCGCACGGCGCGTGTCCCTTCGCGGCCGCTCCGCTCGCGGCAGTGCACGCCCGCGCCACCGCCGAGACCGCCACGCCAGGGCAGCACCGAGCGTGCCCGCTCGGACCCGATCGCGACGCGCGACGACGCCGTCCGGCCCGGGCAACCGTGGCCTCTCCGCGGGCGCGTGCGACGCCGTCACCGACAGAGCTGCACGCCGATACCTCGAAACCGAAAGGCGTACGCCCGGTCCTGCCTGGGAAGTACCCGAAATCAGGCAGGAAGGTGCTTGGCCCACCTCATGCTAACACTACACGGCAGAGCGCCCGTGACGGTTCCCCCCACCGTCGAAATGGGCGCTCTGTTCTTTTGTGCAGGCTCGTCCTCCTTCGCCCCGGTGAGGGCGTTGTGGCCGAACCGGCGATGGCGCGGGAGAGCCTCGCACACGTGGGTTCCCGCCAGAAACGTCGGAGACCGAGCGCGCCGTCCGCCTCAGGCGACCACCGCGTGACCACCGCGTGACCACCGCGGCCAGCGCAAGCTGCGCGCCGGCGCCTCCCGCGAGAGCGAGCCCGGAGCGCCGCGGTACGTCCCGCACTTCAGTGCACAGGAACCTTCGAAGACAGCAGCATCCGCGCATGACAACGGCTGTTGGTGTGTCAACGTTGGGGTACTGCGCGGTAATGTCTGCAACGGCACTAGAAAATTACAGCGCAGCTTATCAAGGCATGGGGAGGATTCATCCGTGAGAATTCGACTTTGCATGGCGGGTCTGCTCCTCGTCGCCGGCTGCACCGGCGAGATCGGTGAGAGGACGGGAGACGGCACGACGAAGACGCCGCTCCCTCCGCCCGTCAACATCCCTCCAGTCAACATCGCGTGCACCCACGTCGGGCTCGGCAAGGACTACCAGGTCGGCCCCGAGAAGGAGTTCGAGACGATCGGCGACGTTCCGTTCGAGTCGCTCGCCGCCGGCGACACGGTGCGCATCTTCTGGCGCCCCGAGGCCTACCACGAGAAGCTCATGATCGGAGGCCAGGGCACGGCGGAACAGCCGATCCGGGTCTGCGGCGTCCCGGGGCCGAGGGGCGAGCTGCCGGTCATCGACGGCGAGGACGCCACCACCCGACCCGAGCTCGATTTCCCCTTCGACGGCCACCAGGTCAGGGGGCTCGTCGCCGTCGGACACAAACACGACGACGACTACGAGCTCGATCCCACCCACATCGTGATCGAGGGGTTCGAGATAAGGAACGCGTCGCCCCCCTACCGCTTCACCGACAAATCGGGGAACGTGGTGCCTTACGCGGACAACGCGGCCGGCATCTACGTCGAGCGCGGCCACCACGTGACGATCCGCGGCTGCGAGGTGCACGAGAACGCCAACGGCCTCTTCATCGGCACGGCCGGCGGGGACATCCTCACCAGGGACGTGCTCATCGAGTCGAACTACATCCACGACAACGGCAGCCTCGATAGCTATAACCAGCACAACGTCTACAACGAGGCGTCGAACGTCATCTACCAGTTCAACCGCTTCGGCCGCACGCGCGGAGACAACGGCAACAACATCAAGGAGCGCTCGGCCGGCGTCGTGATCCGATACAACTGGATCGAGGACGGCGCCCACCTGATCGACCTCGTCGACGCGCAGGAGGCGCCCGATCTGATCGATCTGCCCTCGTTCCACGAGACGTTCATCTACGGCAACGTGCTCCTGCGCACCGGCTACCAGCCCTCCATGATCCACTATGGCGGGGACAGCGGGCAGACGGAGTACTACCGGAAAGGCACGCTCCACTTCTTCGCCAACACCGTGTTCGTCAGGAACGAGGCCTACGAGGACTACAACCGCTCCGCGGTGTTCGAGGCCTCGACCAACGACGAGCAGATCCGCGCGGTGAACAACGTGTTCGCCAGCACCCTGGAGCCGACCGACATCCGCGCGGTCACCTTCATGGGCGATCGCGACGACGTGGCGGCCGGGCTCCTCTTCCTCGCCGGGAACTGGGTCACGAAGGGGTGGTCGGCGTTCGATCCCGTGCCGGGGCCGAAGGTGATCGGGAAGGTGGACGGCCTGGACAGCTCGATCGTCGGCACCGAGCTGCCGTTCTCCTCGGTGGACAGCCACGATTACAGGCCGCTCAATGGCGCGGCCCTCATCGGCGCGGGCGCGGCGCTCGACGGTCTCCCGACGATCGACTTCCAGTACGTGGTCCACCAGAAGGCCACGCCGCGCAACGACGGATCGACGATCACGATCGGCGCGTTCGGGCTCTAAAACAACGGACCGTAGTGCCCAGGTTCGGCCCTGGTCGCCGGGGGGGTGGTGCCGAGTGGCCGGCCCCCTGGGCGGGTGACCGCCTTCCGGAGTCAGGGACGAGCCTGGGCGGCGCGGAACGGGGCGCCTCAGGCGTCGTAGAGCAGCACCTCGACCACAACGCCCTCGCCGTAGCCCTCGTCGTCGCCCTGCACGATGACCACACCGTCCGCGCGCGTCGTCGACGACAGGATGGAGGCGCCGGTCGTCGCGATCGGAAACACCCGATCTCCGTCGACACGCACCCTCACGTAATCGACGCGCCCGCGCTCGGAGGTGATCTTGCTCGCCACCACGCAGCGCCTGCGCCGGTGCGGCCACGCGCGCGGCAGGCCGCCGAGCGCGCGGATCGACGGACCGGCGAAGAACTCGTAGGCGCAGAGACACGACACCGGGTTTCCCGGCAGCAGGAACACCGGGCGGCCAGCGGCCAGGAAGCCGAAGCCCGCCGGGCCCGCGGGGCGCATCGAGACGCCGTGGATCGAAAGCTCGCCGAGCTCCGAGAGGACGAGCGGCGCGTGGTCCTCCGGGCCCACCGAGGACCCGCCGGAGACCAGCACGACGTCCCCGGGGGCCGCGGAGAGCGCGGACCGCACGGCGTCGCGCCGGTCGGGGACGTACTCGACCGCGACGTCCTCGGCGCCGTCGCGGCGCGCGAGCGCGGCGAGCACCAGGCTGTTCGAGTCGACGATGCAGGGGCCGGCCGGCATGCTCCCCGGCGGCAGGAGCTCGTCACCCGTGATGAGGATCCGCACCGACGGCCGCCGCACCACGCGGAGCGCGGCGACGCCCGTCGAGGCGAGCACGCCGACGTCCTGCGGGCGCAGCCTGCGCCCGGCCGAGACGACGACGGCGCCCGCCTCCACGTCCTCGCCGACCGCCGCGGCGTGTTTGCCGGACGGCACCGGCTGCCGCACCCGCACGACCTCCGCCCCGTCGCGGCCCGCCGCCTCGTCGGCGTACTCCGCCATGAGCACCGCGTCGGCCCCCTCGGGCAACGGCGCGCCCGTCGTGATCCGCACGGCCTGGCCCCGGCCGATCGCCCCCGCGTGAGGGCGACCGGGGAACGACTCGCCCACGAGCGCGAGCTCGACGGGCGCGGACGCGGTCGCGCCGGAGGTCGCCTCGCCGAGCAGCGCGTAGCCATCCATCGCCGCCCGGACGAAGTGCGGCACGCTGGCCCGGGCGACCACGTGCTCGGCCGCCACCCGCCCGGCCGAGAGCGCGACCGGGACCGTCTCGTCACCGAGCCGCTGGATCCGCTGCTCCAGCACCTCCAGCGCCCGCGCGACCGTCGCGCGCTCGCGAAAACCTCGCATGCGGACGTCGCGCATCAGGGCTCCGTGGAGCGGGCGCGGACCTCGGCGAAAAGCCGCTCCGGCGCGAGGCGTTCGGCGGAGCTGGCGGTGAGCCTGCGGGCGGGAGCGTTCACGTCGTGACCTCGCGCGGGAGTATGCCACGGGCGGGCCATCCCCGGGTGTAAGCACGCCCGGGACGCCGCCGGGCGCTGGCTCCTACCGCCGGGGCCGGCTCGCGCGCCGGATCGGCGCGAGCAGCGCGAACACCCCGAGCGCCATGACCGACAGCTTCGGGCCCCGCTTCTTCCGCGCGCTCGAGCGCCGCTCGCCCGCGATCGAGCAGTCCTCCGACTCGGCGGAGTCGTCGGAGCCCCCGCTGCAGCTGTCGCCGCCAGCGTCTTCCTCGTACTCGGGGTCGCTCGTGTCGCCGCTGCAGTCGTCTCCCTCGTACTCTTCCTCGTACTCGGGGTCGCTCGTGTCGCCGCTGCAGTCGTCTCCCTCGTACTCCTCCTCGTACTCGGGGTCGCTCGTGTCGCCGCTGCAGTCGTCTCCCTCGTACTCCTCCTCGTACTCGGGCGCCGGCTCGCTCGTGTCCCCGCTGCAGTCGTCTCCCTCGTAGGCGTCCGCTTCGTCGTAGGTGTCGTCGTCCTCCCAGTCGGTGTCGTCGGCGACGACCGTGTCGGCGGTGCTCGCGCAGCCGCAGCCCACGTCGGCGTCCGGCCCGTCGTCCTCATAGGCGCCCGGGACGTGCACGGTCGGCGAGCCGCCGCTCGTGCTGTCGCCGGAGCTCGGGCCGCCGAGCCCAGCGCCGTCGGCGCCCGACGAGCTGCCGGGACTGGCGCCCGCGCCGCCGGCGCCGGTGTCGAGGGAGCACTCCAGCAGGTCGATGCGGCCGGCCCTCACGACCGGCGAGACGGACCGGCCCGCCCCGAAGGTCAGCGGCCAGTCCGTGCCGGCCTGCCCGGGCGCGACCCAGAGCGAGACGCGCGTCAGCCACACCGACGACGGCGCGAGCCCGGAGAGCGCGACCGCGAGATCGTCGGCGATCGGACCGCAGCGCAGGAGATCCGGATCGGTCTCGCCCTGCCCGGGCGACTCCGCGCAATCCGGCGATCCGTCGACCACCCCGTGCTCGGCGCGCGGGCAGCTCGCGGCGACCGGGAGGCTCGACGCCAGCGCGGCCGCGGCCACCGCGGCGCACGTCCCCGGCGCGCCGGGGGCGTCGCCGTACGCGCCGGCGCGGGCGAAGTAGGCCTTCACCACGCTGTCGATGCTGTCGCCGCCGAGGGCGACGCTGCGGCTCAGCGCCTCGTGGCTCGCGCCCTCGACGAGCGCCCCGCGGAGCCCCGCCTGGGCGAACGTGTCGAGGCGGAAGTCCTCGTAATTGCTGCTCTGCGACCTCGCATCCCAGGTCAGCGACGCCGCCGGCAACGCCACGGGCGCCGCGCCCGGCAGCGCGCCCCGGCCGTCGCCGAGCAGCCACGCCGTCACGAGCACGCCGTCATCACCCGCCCGGGTCAATGACAGCGGCAGGAGCGGCTCGCCGCCGCCCGCGACCACGCGCAGCGCCTTCGTGATCGCCGGGCCGCCGGGCGCGTCGAAGCGGGCCGCCGCGAACCGCACCCCCTGCATGCCGGCGAGCTGCGCGGCCGTCTCGGGCGAGAGCGCGAGCCCGGCCGACGCAGCCCAGAGCGCGACCGCCTCCACGTCCGCGAGCACCGTCACCTCGCTGGGCGAGAGCGTCGCCTCGTGCGCGAGCTGCCCCACCACGTGGAAGGGGCTCGCGCCGGCCTCTTCACCCGGGCAGTACGGGCTCACGCCCTGCGGAGGGAGCACGCGCGGCGCGGTCGCCGCCTCGAGCGACTCGAGCCACGCGTCGGAGCTCACGTCGATCGCCGCGAGCGGCGGCACCGGCACGACGAGCGCCACGGGCCCGCCCGCCCCGTGGAAGCGCAGGCTGGTCCAGAGCGCCGTGCGCTCCGGACCCGCCGCGACCGCGATCCGTTGCTCGACCGACGCCTGCCCGGCGCCGGGGAGCCACGCGCCCGCGGCGAAGGCCTCGCCGGGAGCGGCGGAGATCGAGAGGAGAGCTGCTGGAAGGACAAGCGCAAGCGACCGTCGGAGCATACGAGGCCGGATGGCAAGCAGCATGCCCCCATCCTACGCGGTGTTCGCGGCCGACTTCCACGCTGCCACGGCCGGATGAGAACCGCAGTTCACGACGCTCCGGCGCCACAGTCGGCGCCGGGCCACGGCGGCTCACTCCTCGTGGACGATGACGATGTCGTCGGGGTGAAGGTGGCAGAAGACCCTATCCCCGGCGTGCAGCGCCGTCTGGCCGGAGCTCTCGTTGGCGACGACGGCCGTGAGCGCGAGCCCGGAGTCGGTCCGGAGCCGCAGCTGGTCGGTCGCGCCCTTGAACAGCTCGTCCTCGACGCGCGCCTCGAACACGCTCTCGTAGCCGCCTTGCCGCTCCTTGCGGAGCGCGATCTTCTCGGGCCGGATGGAGACGAGCGCGCTCTCCGCCCCGGACGCGAGGTGCTCGGCGTTGACGAGGAGCTCGATCCCCCCCTCGAGCCCCACCCGCGCGCGATCGCCGCTCCGGGAGAGCACGGCGCCCCGGAGGATGTTGGCCTGGCCGATGAAGTTCGCGACGAACGTCGTCTTGGGCCGGTGGTAGATCTGCGACGCGTCGCCGAGCTGCTCGATCCGCCCCTTGTTGATCACCGCGATCCGGTCGCTCATGGTGAGCGCCTCTTCCTGGTCGTGGGTCACGAACACGAAGGTGATCCCGAGCTTCTTCTGGAGCTCCTTGAGCTCCACCTGCATCGCGTGCCGGAGCTTCGCGTCGAGCGCCGAGAGGGGCTCGTCGAGCAGCAGCACCTTCGGGCGGCAGACGATCGCCCGCGCGAGCGCCACGCGCTGCCGCTGCCCGCCGGAGAGCTGCGTCGGCTTGCGATCCTCCATGCCCCCGAGCGACACCATCGCGACCGCGGCGCGGACCCGCTCGGCCATCTCCGGCTTGGGAACCTTCTTCATCCGCAGCCCGAAGCTGATGTTCTCCTGCACGGTCATGTGCGGGAACAGCGCGTAGCTCTGGAACACCTGGTTCACGTCCCGCCGGTAGGGGGGCTCGTGCGTCACGTCCTTCCCCTCGAGCAGGACGGCCCCGCTCGTCGGCGTCTCGAAGCCCGAGATCATCCGGAGCAGGGTCGTCTTGCCGCAACCCGAGGGGCCGAGCAGCGTGATGAACTCGCCCGCCTTGATCTGGAGATCGACCTCGCTCACCGCCTGGAAACCGCCGAACCGCTTGGTGACCGCGCGGAGCTCGACCATCACATCCATCGATTTACCTCGTCACGCGAGAGCGCCCCATCAGCGCTCCGGCTCCCGGCGCATGCCGAGCAGGAAGAGCAGCGAGAACATGAGCAGGAGCGTCATGCCGAGCGCGGAGCCGAACGGCCAGTTGCGCGCCTGGAGGAACTGGTTCTGGATCACGTTGCCGACCATCGGCACCCGCCCCCCGCCCATGAGATCGGTGATCGCGAACATCCCGAGCGCCGGGATGAACACGAGGAGGACCCCCGCGAGGATCCCCGGCCGGGTGAGCGGGACGATGACGTGCGAGAACGCGGCCACGGGCCCCGCGCCGAGGTCGAAGGCCGCCTCGACGAGGGCGTTGTCGAGCTTCTCGACGCTCCCGTAGATGGGCAGGATCATGAAGGGGAGATAGGAGTAGACGAGCCCGATGATCACCGCCGTCGGCGTGTACATGACGTCGAGCGGCGCCGAGAGGATCTGCAGATAGAGGAGCAGCGCGTTGAGCAGCCCCTCCGACTTCAGGATGGAGATCCACGCGTAGGTCCGGATGAGGAAGCTCGTCCAGAACGGCACCATGACCAGCATGAGCAGCTTGTTCCGCACGCCCTCCCGCGCCCGCCCGATGAAATACGCCACCGGATACCCCGCGACGAGGCAGATCGCCGTGGTGATGGCGGCGTACCGGATCGAGTTGAGCAGGATCTTGAGGTAGGTCGCGTCGAAGACGCGCGCGTAGTTCTCGAGCGAGAGCTCGAAGACCACCTGCCCGAGCTCGTCCCGCTGGCAGAAGCTGTAGACGAGCATGATCCCGGTGGGCGCGACGACGAAGGCGATGAGCCAGAGGAGCAGCGGCGCGAGGAGCAGCCACCCGCGGATCCCCGGCCTCCGCTGGGCCCCCTGGAGCTCGACGACCTGCCCGGCGGCCGTGTTCATGACGCCGCGCCGCTCACTCCGACGCCGCCTTGAGGTCCGTCACCAGCTTGTCGATGTCGGCCGCCGCCTTCCCGATGTCGTGGAAGGTCTCCATCTCCGTGAGGGGCGGGTAACTCGCCGGGTTCGCGAGCTGCTCCGGCGTGAGCAGCTTGCGCGCCTCCATGTTCGGGTTGGTGTAAGGGAACTTGTCCGAGATGAGCTTGCTCACCTCCGGGCGGAGGATGTAGTTCATGAACATCTCCGCGCCGATCTTGTTCTGGGCGTTGTCGGGGATCGCGAGGCTGTCGATCGCCTTGTGGGTCCCCTCGGCCGGCAGGATGAACTGGAACTTCTTCTTGTCCGTGTCGTGGAGGATGGCCGCCTCGCCGCTCCAGATGACGCCGAGGTCGACGTCGCCGTTGAGGAGCGCCGTCTTCGGGCTGTCGGAGTCGAACACCTTCACGAGCTTGATCCACTCCGCGAGCGTCGGCTTGATCTTCGCGAGGGTCTCCGGCGTCACGTCGTCGGCCTTGTGGCCCATCGTGACCAGCACCCACGAGACGAGCTCCCGCGCGTCGTTCAGGGCCACGATGCGCCCCTTGTACTTCGGCTGGAACACGTCCTTGTAGCCCTTGATGGGCTCCTTCACCTTCTCGGTGTTGACGACGATCCCGACCGTCGAGGCCATCCAGGGGACCGAGTACTTGAGCTCCGGGTCGTGCGGCTGGCCCCTGAACACCGGCGCGATGTTCTTCAGGTTCGGGATGCGCGAATGATCGAGCTCCTTCAGCTTCTTCTGCTTCACGAGCGCCTCGACCGTGTACTCCGAGGGCTGGATGAGGTCGTACCGGGTTCCCCCGGCGAGGAGCTTCGACATCATCTCCTCGTTCGAGGCGAACGCCTCGTAGTTGACCTTGATGCCTGTCTCCTTCGTGAACCCGTCGAGGACCTCCTGCGGGACGTACTCGGACCACGCGAGGAGGTTGAGCTCGCCGCCGGCCTTCGGCTCCGGCGCCGCGGCGCCGCCCGAGGCGGCCGCCGAGGGCGCAGGGTCGGCCTTCTTCCCACAGCCGAGCAGGAGCACGGCGGTGACGTACAGCAGCAATAGGAGCGCGGAGTTGCGTTTCATTGGCCTCTTCCTTGTGTGCATGCGCCGGCGCAGGCCGCCCGCGCGTCGCTCGCCGTCACCCCTCGCGGGGGAGCCGCTTGCCCGCCCCCTTCAGCGACTCGGCGACCACCACGAGCATCGCCGTCGCGACGATGAACACGGTCGAGATCGTGTTCAGGATCGGGTTCAAGCCGAGCTTCGCCATGCCGAACACCTTGATCGGCAGCGTCTGGGACTTCGGCCCGGTGGTGAAATAGGTGACGATGAACTCATCCATCGACAGCGTGAACGACATCAGCGCGCCCGAGATGATGGCGGGCAGAAGATAAGGCACCATCACCAGGAAGAACGCCTTGAGCGGCGTCGCCCCGAGGTCCATGGCGGCCTCCTCGAGCGACGGATCGAGCCCCGCGAGGCGCGCCTGGACGGCGATGAGCACGAACGGGAAGCAGAAGGTGACGTGCGAGATGATGACCGTCGTGAAGCCGAGCTCCAGCTCGACCGTCTTGAAGAAGATGAGCAGGCTGATCCCCATGATGATCTCGGGGATGATCATGGGAATGAAGATCAACGTCGTGAGCGACCGGAGCGCGGGGAACTTGTAACGATAGAGCAGCCAGGCGCCCGCCGTGCCGAGGGCGACCGAGAGCACCGTGGCGATCGAGGCGATGACCACGCTGTTGCTCAGCGACTCGATGAGCGGCGACCGGCGCTCGTCGCCCAGGTGGGCGACGAGCTCGCCGAAGAGCTGCCGGTACCACTGGAAGGTCAGGCCCTCCCAGACCACGCCCAGCCTGGAGGCGTTGAACGAGTAGATGATGAGCAGCAGGATCGGCAGGTAGAGGTACACGAGCACGAGGCCGCACCAGCCGGAGAGGAGCAGATTCGACAGCCTGATGCCCGACATGGTTCGGAGTCGCATGCAGCGGCCTCGCAGTCCTACACGGTCACTGCGCGAGCTTATCGCTTACGGAACGACGGTTGCAACTCAGTGACGAGGACGAAGACGAGGACGAGGACGAAGACGAGCGCGAGGGCGAGCGCGAGCGCGAGGGCAAGGACAGGGACGGGGACAAGGACGAGGGCGGCGCCGGGAGGGCCTTGACGCCGCCCGCTCCTCCGCTTACCGGCCCTGCATGAACGGGCTGTCGCGTCGCCTTGCCGGGGAGGTCCCGTGAGCTCTCCCCGCATCTGGACGATCGAGGAGGCGAACGCGCTCGTCCCGCGGCTCTCCGCGCTCATCGGCCGGCAGCTCGCCCTCGCGAGCGACATCGAGCGCTGCTGGCAGGAGCTCGTCCAGGCCGTGGAGAGCCCGGCGGCGAGGCCGGATCAGCTCATCGAGCTGGCGCGGAACGGCAGCGAGCTGGCGCGGGCGCGCGAGCGCGAGCTCTCGGAGAAGATCGCCGCGTACGAGTCGGGGTGGCGCGACGTCGAGGAGCTCGGGGTGATCGTGAAGGACCAGCGCATCGGGCTCTGCGATTTCTACGGCCGCGTCGACGGCGCCCTCGTGTGGCTCTGCTGGCGCTACGGGGAAACGGCCGTCGAGCATTACCACGCGCTCAAGGAGGGCTACGCGGGGCGCAAGCCCCTCACCGCCGAGAGGCGCCGGCAGCTGCTCAACTGACGAGGCCCCGTGATCGACCGGCAAAGAGCGGGCAAGGCCATCGAGGAGTTCCTCCGCGCCCTCGGACGCGACATCGAGGGGGATCTCGCCGGCACCGGCGAGCGGGTCGCGGACGCGTGGGCGGACGACCTGATCGAGGGCGAGGCGATCGACGCCGCCGCGGTGCTCCGCGAGGGCGCCATGGAGGCAGGCCCGTTCGATCGCGGCCTCGTCGTCGCCCGGGACCTCGCCGTGACCACGATGTGCCCACATCACCTGCTGCCGGCCCACGGCACCGGCGTCATCACCTACCTGCCGGGCGCGCGGGTCGCCGGCATCGGCACGCTCGCGCACGTGCTCGACGCGCTCGCCCGGCGGCTCACGCTGCAGGAGCGCATCGGCGGGCAGCTCGTCGAGCTGCTCGTCAGCGAGCTCGGCGCGCGCGGCGCGCTCTGCAAGCTCGCGCTGACCCACACCTGCCTGATCGCGCGCGGCGAGCGCAAATCGGGCGCCCTCATCGAGACGGTCGCGGTGGCGGGGGTGTTCGCCGAGCCGGGCCCGGAGCGCGACCTCGCGTTCGCCGCCGCGCTCTCCGGCGGGCGGACCTGACCGCCGCCGCGGGCCTCGACGGACCCGGGGACGGGCCGCGGAGCGCGCAGCCCGGCGCGCCCCCTGCGTGCTAGCCTGGGTCCGTGGAAACGACGCCTCCGCGACCGGGCGACCTCACCGCAGCCCTGCCCGAGCTCCCGCTGTTCCCGCTGCCGCAGACGGTGCTCTTCCCCGGCGCCCTGCTGCCGCTCCACATCTTCGAGCCGCGTTACCGGGCCCTCGTGCGCGACGCCCTCGAGACGCACCGCATCCTCTCGGTCGTCCTCATCACGGACCCCCGCGCGGTCGACGCGCACGGCCACCCGGCCATCGCCCCCGTGGCCGGCGCCGGCGAGATCATCGATCACGCCGAGCTGCCGGGGGGCCGCTACAACATCGTGCTGCGCGGCCGCGCCCGCGTGCGCCTGGCGGAGCGCCCGTTCGTGCCGCCCTACCGGACCGCCGCGGCGACCGTGCTCGAGGATGAGCCCGGCGAGATCTCAGCCCAGGACCACGCGGCGCTCATCTCCACCGCGGCCTCGTTCGCCGCGCTCGTCCGCGAGCGGGACGACGCCTTCGAGCTCCGCCTGCCGCGCGACGCGGGCACCGCGCTCGTCGCGGACCTCTGCGCCCACCACCTGATCCTCGACGCGCGGGAGCGCCAGGCCGTGCTGGAGACGCTCGACGTCGGCGTCCGGGTGCGCCGCGTCACCGAGGCGCTCGCGCTCCAGCAGCTCGCGCTCGCGTCCGCCACGCGCGACGTCAACTGACGCCGGCCGCCGCGCGAGACGGCGCGCGCCGAGCGCGGAAGGGCCTGTCTGCGCGCTGGCCGCGCGGGCTACCTGAACGCGAGTCCAGACGCGGCGCGGGAGCGGGGTGCGGCCGCGCCAAGATCGGGTAGGCTGCGCCGCCTATGGCGACCTCTCGTTCAACGGAACCTTCGGCCCCCGTCATCGTCAAGCACCCGGGGTGTCCGCAATGGGGACTCGGATACCTCGTCGAGGAGCGCGACGAAAAGCGCTTCTACGACTTCGAAGACGGCCACAATCACTCCATCGCCAAGGCCTTCTGGTCGAAGCTCGAGCCGGTGCAGCTCGCCGACGACGAGGCGAGCGCGCTCGAGGCCAGGATCCGCGGCCTGCGCGACCGGCCGTCCGCCGCCGCGAAGAAGGCGCGCGTGCGCGTGGCCGCGCCGCCGGTCACCAGCTTCGACGAGCAGATCGCCACCTTCGAGGCGCAGTTCGAGGGCGGGTTCGGGGGCCCGCACTTCGTCGCCGACGAGCGCGGCTTCGCGGGGGGCGAGCCGACCGAGGGCGGGTCGAGCGGGTCGAAGAACGGCGCGACGGCGAAGAAGAAGAGCAAGGCCTTCAAGCAGAGCGCCATCGAGACGGCGCGCGCGCTCCTCGCCAAGGGCGAGCTCGAGGCGCTGCTCGCCGCGGGCAACCTCGCCGACTTCATGGAGAGGATCACGAAGGTCCACAAGGCGGCGACCGGCCTCCTGCACCCGCTCGGCGACCTCATCCCCTTCAACAAGATGGCCGCCGAGCACCACCGCGCCTACGCCGAGGCGGTCGTCGACCTCCTCTACGGGACGGACGACTACGCCGCCCGCTTCGATCGGCTGGCCGGCGTGCTCGCCGCCGCCAAGGTCGTCACGTGGCCGCTCGCCACGATCCTGAGCGCGCTCGTGAACCCCGCCGAGCACGTCTTCGTGAAGCCCTCGTTCTTCGAGAAGCAGGCCGCCGTCCTGGGCTTCGACCTCGCCTACGATCGCGCGCCGAGCTCCGAGGGCTACGCCCGGATGCAGGCGCTCGCGCGCGAGCTCGAGCGGCGCCTCCGCGAGCGCGCCCTCGCCCCGCGCGATCTGATGGACGTCTACTCGTTCCTCTGGCGCACCATCTCCCCGCCCAAGGCCCCCGCCAAGTCGTAACGTCCCGCGTCAAGCCCCCTGCGCGGCGCCGCACTCGACGGCGCGCGGCGCGCAGGGCGGCGCTCGACGCGCTCGACGCCGGGCCACGGCCCGCTTATGCGACGCCTCGAGGGAGGTGACCGCATGAAGGCTGCCGTGCTCGAGGCCGTGAAGAAGATCGTCGTCCGCAACGACGTTGCGCCGCCCCAGATCGGCCCGCGCGACGTCCTCGTCCGCGCGAAGGCGTGCGGCATCTGCGGGACGGACGTGCACATCTGGGAGGGCGATTTCTTCCCGACGTTCCCGCTCATCCCCGGGCACGAGCTCGCCGGCGAGGTGGCCGCGGTGGGCGATGAGGTCGACGGCCTGAAGCCGGGCGACCGGGTCATGGTCGATCCGACGGTGACCTGCGAGGAGTGCCACTTCTGCATGATCAACCGGCAGAACCACTGCCTGCGCTGGAACGCGGTGGGCGTGACCCGCGACGGCGGCTTCGCCGAGCTCGTGCGCGTGCCCGCGAAGAACTGCTATCGCTTCGAGAACGTCTCGTTCAGCGAGGCCGCGTTCTGCGAGCCGCTCGCCTGCGTCGTGTTCGGCCAGGACCGCGCGCGCATCGAGATCGGCTCGGAGGTCCTCGTGCTCGGCGCCGGCCCGATCGGCCAGCTCCACCTCCAGGCGAGCCGGGCGAACGGCGCCGCCGCCGTCACCGTGGTCGACATCGTCGAGTCGAAGCTCGCGCTCGCCCGCGAGCACGGCGCGACCGAGGTGGTCCTCGCCGACAACGCGCTCTCCGCGAAGCTCAAGAAGATCGCGCCCTACGGCTTCGACGTCGTCATCGACGCGACCGGCGTCGCCCGGGTGTTCGGCGACTCGATCCAGTACGTCAAGAACGGCGGCCGGTACCTCGTCTTCGGCGTCTGCGGCCCGCAGGACAAGGTCGAGGTCTCGCCGTTCGAGATCTACCGGCGCGATCTCGAGATCATCGGCAGCTTCGCGATCCGGAGGACCTACGACCGCGCCTTCAAGCTGATGGAGCGCGGCGCGGTCGACGTGAAGAAGCTCCTCTCCGAGGCGATGCCGGTCGAGGAGCTGCCGCGCGGGCTCGAGATGATGAAGAAGGGCACCGCGCCCATGAAGCTCCAGGTCGTGTTCTAGCAGCGCGGGGCCGCCGCTCCGCAGGATCGGCCCAGCTGGCTTTCTTCGAGAAAGGACGCTTTCCATGCCCATCGTGATCGGAATCGACGTCGGGACCAGCGGCCTCAAGGCCATCGCCATCGAGACGGAGCGCGGCGCCGCGGTCGCGTCCGCGCACCGCGAGTACCCGCTCTCCACGCCCCACGCCGGGTGGGCGGAGCAGGATCCCGAGGACTTCGCCGCGGCGGCGCTGAGCGCGCTCGGCGAGCTCGCCCGCGCCCTCGGCGCGCGCCGCGGCGAGGTGCGCGCCATCGGCCTCACCGGACAGATGCACTCGGCGGTCCTGCTCGACGAGCAGCAGGCGGTCATCCGGCCGGCCATCCTGTGGTGCGACACGCGGACCACGGCCGAGTGCGAGGCGATCCGCACGAACCAGAAGGTCGGCGACGCCGGCCTCGCGCGGCTCGTGGGCAACCGCGCGCTCGAGGGCTTCACGCTGCCGAAGCTCCTCTGGCTGCGGGCGCACGAGCCCGAGGCGTTCGCCCGCATCCGGACGGTGCTGATGCCCAAGGATTTCGTGGGATTGCGGCTCACGGGCGAGCTCGGGACCGACGACAGCGACGCGAGCGGCACGCTGGCGTTCTCGCCGGGCACGCGCGATTTCAGCGCCGAGCTCCTCGATGCGGTCGGCGTCCCGCGCGCGGTCTTCCCGAGGTCCGCGGCCTCGAACGCGCCGCTCGGGAAGCTCACCGCCGAGGTCGCCGCCGCGACGGGGCTGCCCGAGGGCGCGCTCGTCGTGCGGGGCGCCGCGGACAACGCGGCGGGCGCGGTGGGGCTCGGCATCGTGCGCCGCGGCCGGGCGATGGCCTCGGTCGGCACGAGCGGCGTGATCCTCGCGCACACCGACACCTGGATCGTCGAGCCCGAGATGCGGCTCCACAGCTTCTGTCACGCGGTCCCTGGCCGCTTCTACCTGATGGGCGTGATGCTCGCGGCCGGCGGCGCGCTCCGCTGGTACCGCGACGTGCTCGGCGACGGCGAGCGCATGGCGGCCGAGCTCCGCAAGGTCGATCCCTACGAGATCATCGCCGACACGGCGTCGACGTCGCGCCCCGGCGCCGGCGGCGTGGTCTTCCTGCCCTACCTGATGGGCGAGCGCACGCCGCACAACGACGCCGCGGCCCGCGGCGCGTTCGTCGGCCTGAGCGCCCGCACGACGAAGGCGGACGTGTCGCGCGCCGTGCTCGAGGGCATCACCTTCGGGCTGGCCGACTCGCTCTCGCTGATGCGCGGCGTGGGGCAGGCGAACGGCGCCGAGGCGGTCTCCATCGACGAGATCCGCCTGACCGGCGGCGGCGCGCGCAGCGCGTTCTGGCGCCAGCTGATGGCCGACGTGTTCGAGGCGCCGGTGGCGATCACCACCTCGACGGAGGGCCCGGCCTACGGCGCGGCGCTGCTCGCCGCGGCGGGAGCGGGGCTGTTCTCGTCGGTGGAGGAGGCGGCGGACGCGTTCGTGCACGTCGTCTCCCGCGTCGCGCCGGACCCGGTGCGGTCGGCGCGGTACCGGGAGTTCCACGCGGTGTACCAGGGGCTCTACAGCGACCTGCGCGCGCGCTTCCGGGAGCTCGGCAAGCTGGCGTGAGCCGGCGGCGAGAGAGGGACCGGGAAGAGGGGTGACGGGACTCCCCTCTTCCTGGGGCACCCTCGCTCTTGGCCTGCCGTCGTCGCGAGATCGAATTAGCTCTGTTTCCGCGGACGCTTCGGGAAGAGGGACAGCTGCTGCTCCAGCACCTGGCTCCGCCAGGCGAGCAACGTCTGCGCGCGCCGGCGCGCCGTCTCCTTCCCGAGGCCGGCGGTCAGGCGGAAGATGCGCCGCGCGAGCGCCACGACGGTGGGGGCCGCCGGGTCGAAGAGATCGGGCGCGATCTGCTTCACGACGTCGCACTCGAAGATCGCGCGCCGGAGGAGCGCCCGCTCGTCGGCGGTGCCGGACGGCGTGGCGAGCAGCGCCCGCCCGGCAGGTGTGATCGAGGCGTCGTCGTCGCCGAGCCAGCCGAGGACGCGGGCGGCGGCGAGCGCATAACCGACGTGGCGCAGCGAGATGCCCGTGTGCTCCGCGATCTGCTCCCGCGTGTCCACTCCGCCCGACAGCGCCTCGAGCACCCGCCGCACGTTCGCGAGGCTGTCGGCCTGGGGGATCTCGGCGCTGCGCAGCAGGCGGGTCGGCGGCATCGGCGACGGGAGGACCCCGGCCCCGGCCGGGAGACGACACCATAACGCACCGGCAGCGCCCTTGACGAGCCCGGAGGCCCCAACGCCTACGCCGCCCGCACCCAGCCGCGCGCCGTCTCCTCGAACTGCTCGGTCCCCGCGATGCCGAAGAGGCTCCCCTCCGGCTGCCAGAAGTTCCGCTCGATCCGGATCATCTTCCCGTCGATCCGGATCACGTTGAACGCGTTCTGCTCCCCGCGACCGCGCGTGGAGGTCGCCGTCCCGGCCTGGATGATCAGGGACGAGTGGCCGCCGACGTCGAAGCGCTCCGCGGAGTGCCCGGTGTGGCTGAGGTGCAGGTGCCCGGACAGGATGACGTCGACGCCGCAGTTGGCGATGGCCACCATCGCCTGCCGCGCGCGCCCGACGACCCCATGCGGCGAGTTCTCCGGCAGATCGAACGGGTGATGGGTGACGACGATCTTCGTGACCTCGGGCGCGAGGCGGCACATCCTCGCCTTGATCTCGGCGATCTGACGCGCGTTGATGCGCCCCTCCTTGATCGTGAACGATCGCGCGGTGTTGATGCCGAGGACGGCGATCTCCTCGTCCACATGGAAGGGGGAGAGATCCTCCGTGATGTG
Source organism: Sorangium cellulosum (assembly GCF_002950945.1). Lineage (GTDB taxonomy): Bacteria > Myxococcota_A > Polyangia > Polyangiales > Polyangiaceae > Sorangium > Sorangium cellulosum_E. Next base: position 14,501,474 of record NZ_CP012673.1, on the reverse strand, counting down.
CTTCTGGTACTTGTCGAGCGCGCGGAAGAACCGGTCAAACAGGTTGTAGAGCGGGACATCGTGGTTCCCGGGCACCACGATCTGGGGCGAGGGCAGCTCGTCGAGGAACTTGCGCGCCTCCACGAACTCGGCGCTGCGCGCCCGCTGCGTCAGGTCGCCCGAGATCACGATCACGTGGGGCTCTATCGCCTTGATCCGGTCGATCAGCGGCTGGAGGATCGCCTTGTCGACGCGGCCGAAGTGCAGATCCGACAGGTGCACGAGGGTGCGCATGTGAATCATCCTCCCAGCGCGGCGCGCTGGTCGGGCGGGTCCTCCCGCCGGACCGAGCCCGCGCGGATGTCCGACGAGGGGGGCACGATCACGCGGAGCGCCGAGGGCCTCGTGCGGTAACGGAGCGGCGGCGAGAGCTTGAGGACCTCTCCGTCCGCGGCCACGTGGAGGCGGCGCTGGGGCGCCTCGACGAGGAGCTCCCTCGTGCGCAAGATGCTGAAATCGCTCGCCTTCTGGAGGCGCCCGGCGACGGCGCTGGCGAGCAGCTTGACCATCGAGAGGCGGCTCTCGGCGTGCGCCACACACACGCCGAGCTCGCCCGAGCCGAGCGGGCCCTGCCTCGCGAGATCGAGATCGCCGAGCTTGAAGTCGTTGTTGGCGACGAACACGAACGGCGTGTTCAGGTGGATCTCCTGCTCGTCCAGCACGAGCCGGAGGCGGATGGGCTCCTGGCGCCGGATCCCGCCGAGCGTCGCCAGGCCGAAGGCGAGCCACTTGTTCATCCCGCTGCGCTTCCGCAGCGCCTCCCGGTCGCGCACGATCGTCGGGTAGATGCCCAGCGTCGAGTTGTTCACGAAGACGCGGCCGTTGACCTCGCCGACGTCGATCTGGACGCGCCGCCCCTCGACGAGGGTGCGCACCGCGCCCTCCAGGGTCAGCGGGATGCCCAGGTACTTCGCGAAATGGTTCACGGTCCCGAGCGGCAGGACGCCCATCGTCTTCTCGGTGCCGACGATCGCCGCGGCGACCGTGTTCATCGTGCCGTCGCCGCCGCCCGCCACGAGCATGTCGTAGGGCCCGCGCGCCGCGCGGCGGGCGAGCTCTCCCATGTGCTGGCCGCGCTCGGCGCAGAGGATCTCCGCGGCGAGGCCGCTCCCCTTCAGGAGCTCCGCGAGCCGCGCGCGCTGGCTCGCCGCACGGTTCGAGCGAGAGGAACAGTTCAGGAGGACGGCCGCAGATCGAGGTGTCAACGTCGGGACTCCAGCGGAATCGTTGAAGAGAGAGGTTCCTGTGCGCTTCGCGGGCGCGCAGACCGTTCTGCGCCAGCTCGTAGCAAGCCGTGCGCCCCCGCTCTCCCCTGCTCGTCCCGGCCTCCGTCGCAGGCAGCCCTGGGCGCGCCGCGCGCAGGCGACTCCGTCCAGCGGCCCCCTCCTCCACGGCGACTGCACCAGCGCCGGCGCGCGCCGCGGCTCCAGGCTGCCTCACGGCACGCGGGGCGTGGCAAATTGTCGCGACCGCATTACACGTCGCCGCCGGCGATGGGCCGGGCGAGGCGGAAGCCCACGGCGCTGAAGCGCTCGTCGGGGCGCGCGGCGAAGCGGCCCGCGGCGCGGCACACCGCGGCGGGGGCCGACACCCACGAGCCCCCCCGGAGCGCGCGGAGCCCCGGATCCGCCGAGCCCGCCGGGACGATGCGCGCGACGCCGTCCACCACCGCGGGGCCGTCGTGCCGCCAGAGCTCGATGCACCAGTCGCGGACGTTGCCCGAGAGGCCGCGGACCGCGTAGGGGCTCTCGTCCGTCGGGTAGTCGTCCACCGGCACCGGGGTCGCGGGGCCCGGGCGGCTCCCCGCCATGCAGGCCCACGTCGGCTCGGGCTCGTCGCCCCACGGGAAGAAGCGCCCGTCGACGCCGCGCGCCGCCTTCTCGCGCTCGATCTCGCCAGGAAGACGCCAGGGCACGCCCGTGCGCGCCGCGAGCCACGACGTGTAGGCCGACGCGGCGTGCCAGTCGATCGAGGCGACCGGGTGCCGCGCCTGCGCCTCGCGCTGCGGGCCGAGCACGAAGCGGCCGTCCACGTCCCGCGCGAACAGCGGGACGTCCACGTTGCCGGCGATCCCGCGGGACGCGCGCGGGCACGCCGCCACCGCCTCCGGCTCGCGGCCCTGGGCGAGCAGATCGTTGAGGAACACGAGGTACTCGGCCTGCGTCACCGGGTGCTGCCGCACCACGAAGCCGTCGACCCACACCCGGCACGCCGGCAGGCTGTCGCCCGCCTGCGCGTCCCCGCCCGCGGCGAACCAGCCCGCCGGCACGTAGATGCCGTCGTCCCCGAGCGCCTCCGCCCGCAGCAGAGGCACCCCGTGCGGCGCGGCGCCGCCCGGCCGCACGCCGTCCCAGTGCTCGCCGCGGCCGATCCTCACCGGGTACCGCACGTCGCGGTACCCGGGCGCGCGGATCAGCAGGAGGTAGCTGCCCTGCGCGAGCGGGACCTCGCGGAGCGGCGTGTGGCCGAGCAAGCCCTGCGGCTCGACGCGCAGCCGGCGCTCCTGCTCGACGTACCGGAGCAGCCACACCTCGGCCCCCTCCGGCTCGGTCCGCAGCGAGAGGGCGCCGGCGCCACGGAGCAGGGCCACGTGCCGCTCGCGCGCGTGTGACCTCAGGAACGCCTCGGCGCGCGCCGCGGCCTCCGCGTCGCGCGCCGCCTCGGCCGCGCGCAGGTCGGCCAGGTAGGCGTCGGCGAGCGCCGCGTGCGCGTCGTCGCAGTCCGGCGCCTCGTTGAGCGCGGCGCGCAGCTTCTGGTGCCACGTCGCCTCGTCCAGGGCGGCCGCGCGGTCGAGCGCGCGCGCCTCGTCCTCGAGCGCCCAGCCCTGCGCCTTCTCGGCCGCGGGCGCGAACGGCTCGAGGCGCGCGAGCAGCGCCTTCGCCTCGCCCCGCAGGTCCCGGGCGCACGCGCGCAGGCCCGCGATCCGGGGCGCCAGGGCGCGCGCCTCCTCGACCAGCGCGCGCGCCCGCTCGCGGCGGCGCGCGCCGTCGAGGAAGCCGCGGATCTCCTCGGCGAGCGCCTCGACGGTCGCGAAGCGATCCGACGGCGACCGCGCCATCGCCCGCTCGCAGATCGCGGCGAGATCCCGCGGGATCGGGCCGCGGCACCGGGAAGCGAGCGGCTCGGGCGCCCGCTGCACGACCTGCGCGACCACGGCGAGCGCCGTGCCCCGGTAGGGGGGCGTCCCCGAGAGCAGCTCGTACAGGATGGCGCCGAGGGCGTACACGTCGCTCGGCGGCCCCAGCCGGTCGAGGTCGCCGCGCGCCTGCTCCGGGGGCATGTAGACCGGCGTCCCGAGGATCAGACCGGCGTGGGTGCTGTGCCCGCTCTCCTCGAGCGCCGCCGAGCACGCCCCGCGCGCGGTCGACCGGGCGACGCCCCAGTCCATCACGAGCACCTCGCCGAACTCGCCGATCATGACGTTCTCGGGCTTGAGATCGCGGTGGAGGACGCCGCGGCCGTGCGCGTACGCGACCGCCTCGCAGACGCGGAGGAAGACGTCGAGGCCGCGGCGCAGCGCCTCGGGCGAGGGCCCGGCGTCCGCGCCGGCGTGGATCGCGCGGAGGAGCGCGCTGAACGTGCGGCCGCGGACCTCCTTCATCGTGAACCAGAGCTGGCCGGTCGGGAGCATCCCGCAGTCGTGGACCGGCACGATCCCGGGGTGCTGGAGGCTGGCCGTCAGGCGCGCCTCGGCGAGGAAGCGCCAGCGCGCCTCGTCGTTGTCGTGGCACTCGAGGCGCAGGAGCTTCATGGCGAGCACGCGGCCCATCACGCGGTCGCGCACGCGCCGCACCTCGCCCATGCCTCCCCGGCCGATCGGCCCGAGATCCTCGTAGCGCTCCCAGGGCGACGCCGCGGCCGGCGCGCAGACCTCCGCCGCGGCGCCCGGCGCGGGCGAGCTCTCCGCCGCGGCGCCCGGCGGCTGCGTGGCCCGCACCAGCGTGGGCAACACGCCGCTCGAGGAGGCGTGCGCGGCGTGCTCGGCGAGCACCCGCTCGATGTCCGCGCAGACCTCGGGAGACAGGCACAGCTCGCTCGCCAGCCTCCGCAGAATTGCGGCGGGATCGCTCATGGGAGGGGTCTTCGTGCGACGCCGTTGAAGGGGTCGTCGGCGCCATCCTACGCTGTCCTCATGGCGGTCTTGAAGCACGAAGCCCTCGGCCACCGCGTCACGCTCGCGGCGCGCTCGCGCGTCGGGCGAGCGCGCGACTGCGCCGTGCGCCTCGTCGATCGCTGCGCCTCGGGCGAGCACGCCGTGCTGTTCTGGGACGGGGCGCGCTGGTGGGCCCGCGATCTCGGCAGCACGAACGGCACCCACGTCGGCGGGCGGCGGCTCACGTCCGCCGAGCGGGTCCAGCTCGACGCGGGGGCCGATCTCGTGTTCGGCGGCAGCGCCGAGCGCTGGATCCTCGAGGAGGCGGGCCCCCCGGTCGCGAGCGCGCGCTCCGAGCGCACCGGCGAGGTGCGCGCCGCGGAGGAGAGCCTGCTCGCGCTCCCGGGCGCGGCCGACCCTCGGGTCACGCTCTTCGAGGATCAGCGCGGGTGCTGGCACGTCGAGATCGACGGGACCGCGCGCCCCGCCGTGGACCAGGAGCCGATCGAGGCCGGCGGCCCCTGGGTCCTCTGCGTCCCGCCCCCCGCGCCCGACGGCGCCGTGCCGACCACCACCTCGACCGCGGCGAACCCCAAGCTCATCGGCGCGACCGTGCTGCGCTTCGAGGTGAGCCACGACGAGGAGCACATCGCCCTGTCGCTCGTGCAGGGGGACACGGTCACGCCGCTCGCGGGGCGCGCCCATCACGAGCTGCTCCTCGTGCTGGCGCGCGCGCGGCTCCACGATCGGGACGAGGGGCTGCCCCCGGCCGAGCGCGGCTGGCTCTACGTGGACGAGCTGCTCGGGAAGCTGCGGCTCGACCTCCATCACCTCAACGTCAACGTCTTCCGCGCGCGCCAGCAGCTCGCGCGCGAGGGGGTGCTCGACGCGGGCTCGCTCATCGAGCGACGGACCATGACGCGGCAGATCCGGCTGGGCACCGAGGCGGTCGAGGTGCTCCGGCCCTGACGAGGCCGCGGCGGGCCGCCGCCGCGCCTCAGAGCGACGGCGCCGAGCGCCGCTCCGGCGCGCGGAGCGGGATGTGCAGCTCGCGCTGCGGCATCGGGATGACGATCCCCTCCGCGTCGAGCCGGTCCTTCAGGTGGCGGGTGAGCTCGAGCCGCGCCGGGAAGAAGTCCTCGGGGAGCGTCCAGGCGCGGACCAGCAGGTTGACCTTCTGGTCCGCGAGCTCGACCACGTCGACCGACGGCGCCGGCTCGGACAGCACGCGCGGCTCGTTCGAGAGGACGTCCCGGAGCGAGGCGATCGCGTGGGCGATGTCGGCGTTGTAGCTGACGCCGATCGTGAGATCCATGCGCCGGCGCCGCGCCCGCGTGAAGTTCTGGATCTTGGCGGACCGCACCTTGGAGTTGGGCAGGGTGATCGGGACGCCGTCGAAGCTCGTCAGCTTGGTCTGGAACACGTCGATGGCGTCGACCACGCCGGAGGTCCCGTCGATCTCGACCGCGTCGCCCACGTCGAACGGGCGCAGGACGAGGAGGACGAGCCCGGAGGCGACGTCCGAGAGCGTGTCCTTGAGGGCGAGGCCGATGGTCAGCCCGGCCGCGCCGAGCACCGCGAACAGGCTCTTCGTGTCGACGCCGAAGCGCTCGAGCACCGCCATCGCGGTGACCGTCAGGACGACGAGCCGGCTCAGGCTGGCCAGCACGGGGACGAGGGTGAGGTCGATCTGCGTCCACTTCTTGCCGAGCGCGCGCACGCTCCGCGCGGTCCAGACCGACGCGATCCACCCGATCACCACGATGATGAGCGCGCTCGCGACGCTGGCCCCCTGGCTCCTGAGGAGCTCGATCGGCGTGCTCAACGTCGGAATCCCCTGCTCCACAGCGCATCCTCCTCGCCGCGCGCGCGGCGCCCGGCGGGAGTTACCCGCGAACGCGGCCGGAGGAAAGCCCGCCGGGCTCGGCGGCGGCCGGGGCCCCTCAGCGGCGCGCGCGGGGAGGCTGCGCGCGCGCGCCGCGCGGCGGGAGCGGGGTGTCGAGCCGGCCTCGGCTCATCCGGAGGAGGCGGAGCCGTGCGCGCGGTCGTCCTTCGCCACCCTGGCCTCGACGTGCGAGGCGAGGCGGCGGAGCCCGAGCGCCGCGTGCTCGACGCCGCTGACGAGGCCGTGGAGCAGGTCGGCGACCGGGCCCTCCTTCGCCGGCCTGGTGGCGCGCGCCGGGCGCGCGGCGAACCACGCGAGCTCGCGGGCGGCCGCCTCCACGAGCGGCCTGCGCGCCGAGAGCCAGCGCGCGCACCACGCGGCGAGCAGCGCGTCGCCTTCCACCGTGGCGACGTACTGGATCAGCTCGACCAGATCGACGCCGTGGCGCATCCCGAGGATCGTCCCGCGGTAGGACCTCTCGGCGGTGAGCAGGTGATCGGCCACGTGGTCGCGCAGCGCCGAGAAGGCCTCGCCCACCGCGCTCCCGCCCGCGCTGACGGGCAGCCTGCGCACCCGCATGAGCGACGGGAGCTCCGACAGCACGTCCTCCGCGTGGGCCGAAACCGCCCGCATGGCGTGCGCCGGGGGCACATCGCCGAGGCGCTGCGCCTCTATCAGCGGATGGGTCTTCGCGGAATGCTCGGTCTGGAACAGCTCGCGGACGAGGCTCGCCAGGAAAGCGCGCCCCTTCTGGGCCTCTCCGTGCGGCGTGCCGTCTTGTTTCTCCAGGTGGTCCTCGCCGTGCGCAACCCCGTTGCTCTGTGTGTTCTGCATGGTCGTCCCCTCTCCCCGTCTCGCGGCGAGTTCATGCCTCGCCCCCCGCGCGCCGCGCCCCCGCCCCCGCACGCCGCGACGTCGTCCGGCGCGTCGCCCCTGCCCTGCCCTTCCGCGGCGCGCCCTGGGTCGTGCGGGGGCTGCTGTCAGCGGTCGTCCGCGTCGTCCGCGTCGTCCGCGCCGTCGCCTTCCGCGCCGTCGTCTTCCGCGCCGTCGTCTTCCGCGCGCGCGGGCTGCCCGCCGCGGCGCCCTTCTTCGCCGCGCTCCGCTTCGCCGCCGTCCGCGGCGCCTTCTTCGCCGCGCTGCCGGCCGCCTTCTTCGCGGCGCTCGCCGGCGCCTTCTTCGCGGTCGCGCGCCGCGCGCCGCCCGCCGCGGCGTTCCGCTTGCGTGTCGCCGCCGCCTTCTTCGCCGCGGCGCTCCGCGCCGACGCCGGCCGCGCCTTCGACGCGGCGCCTCCCTTGCGGCCGCCTTCCTTCGCCGGCTCCTTGTTCACCTCTTTGCCCCGCCCCGACCCCGACTTCTTCCCTCCGCCGGTCATCTTGTTGACGGTCGCCCAGGCCCGCCGCTCGGCCTCTTCTTCCGGGAGGCCGCGCTTCTCGTACCCTTCCTCGATGTGCTCGGCCTGTCGCTTCTGCTTCGACGTGTAGCTGGATTTGTCGCCTCTCGGCATGATGCCTCCTCGCGAGCCTGTCTGCCGTCCGGGTCCGCTCCTTCCCTGAATGCACGACTCGCCCTGTCTGCGAGCGGCAGAGAGTGCCTGTGGCTCGGATCCACCGGGACGTGGTGTCTACCGTCCATAGAGGAGCAAGCGCGGTGCCGTCGCGCGATGGCAATCCGGATTTCCCGGTTTTTCAAGGCGCATTCACCGCACCGGCGGCGGTGGCGCCGGCGCGGCTTCGTGGCAATCGGCCTCGGGTGGGGAGGAACGCCTCAGCCGATCTCTGCGGCGTGAGGCGGGGCGGGGCGAGCTCTCAGAGGGACTCGAGATAGGCGACCAGGTCGTCGATCTGCGCGTCGTTCAGGCCGGAGACGTCGCCGTGGCGCACACCGCCGCAGGACGGATCGAAGCGATCGCGGAGCGTCGCCGCGCAGCCGTCGTGCATGAACGGGGCGCGCCCGGCGATGCCGATGAGCGACGGCACCTGCAAGAGCTCGCCGGTGCCGACATCCTCGTTGAGGTTGTTCGTGAGCATCTCGCCGCCGTGGCAGCTCGCGCAGCCCACCTGCTTGTCCTGGAAGAGCGCCGCGCCGCGCGCGACGGAGGCCTCGTCCTCGGGCGGGGAGGTCGGGAAGGCGGGCAGGCTGTCGAGGAACCGCTCCATCAGCGCGATCCGGCGGAGTCCGGGCTGCGCTCCGCCCATGCGGGAGACGAACACCTCGCCCATCAGGTGCGAGAGGTCCTCCTGGTCGCCGCTCCAGTGGAGAGGGGCCGTCTTCAGGACGCCGCCGCCCACGGTCTGCGTCCGCCGCAGGCCCAGCTGGGAGAACTTCCACGTGTGGCCGTCCTCGTGGCCTTCGGGGTGGCACGAGGCGCACGCGGTGGTGCTGAAGCCGTTCGGCGCGCGGTGGAACATCTCGTGTCCGGTGTCTCTCACGCTCTCGCCCGGGAGGGTGATGAGGCGGCCGCCGAGCACCTGCAGGGCCGCCGGCTCGCGCAGCTGCACGACGACGTCGCCCTGCCCGTCGAACGCGACGGCGACCGGCTGGCCGGTCAGCTCCTCCACGTCCGCCATCGGCCGGCCGGTCTCCGGGTCGACGTTCGGGAGCTGGCAGCCGTCGTCCTGCCCGCGCTTCACCTCGTCGACCGTCGTGCGCGCGACCACGTTGTTGCCGGCGCCCACGACGGCGATCTGCGCGCCGTCGGGCGAGACCGCGACGTCGACCGGGAGCGAGACCCCCGTCACCGCCGGGGCAGCAGACTCGAGCAGCTCGCTGCTCTCGGAGGCATCGGCCGGCTCGATGACGCTGACCGCGCCGTGGACGATGTTGCCGTCGCAGCCGGCGGTGCTGTAGTAGCCGCCGCCGATCGGGATCTCCGACACCATGGCGCGCTGGTGCACCATCGCCGCGCCGCCGCGCGGGAGCGGGACCATGCGCCACGCCACGGACGGCGCGAAGGACGACCCGGAGGACGTGCCGAAGGACGAGCTCGCGTTGAAGTTGGGGAGCGTGCGCCGCGAGAGCACCTCGCCGTCGGCATCGACGACGAGCGTCTCCGCGGACCTGAAGCGGCTGACCAGGAGCCGGTCGCCGTCGACCACGACGTCGCGCAGGTCGGGCGCTGGGCGGATCTTCCGGACGGCGGCGCCGCCGGCGGCCGGCAGCGTCACGAGCTCGCCGCCGGCGCAGGCGACGTGGACCGCGTCGCGCGCTGCGTCGTAGGCGACCCCGCGCGGCGCGCGGCAGACCTCCCTGCGCGCGACGACGGACTTCGCCGCGACGTCGAGGGTCGCCACGGCGCCGCCGCGCCGGAGCGCCACGTGGACGCGGCCGGCTGCGTCCTCGACGAGCCGTCCGGGTTCGTCCCCGGCCTCGAGCAGGACCGCCGCCGGCTCGCCGCCGTCGAGGTCGACGATGAAGACGCGGTCGCGGTCGGCGTCCGCCGCCACCGCGGTATGTCCGTCCCGGGAGACGAGGAGCGTGCCGCCGCTGATGGTCGGCGGCGGCACCTCGGTCACCGTGATCCGGGGATCAGGGCCGTCCGTGAAGGCTCCGGGCACTCCGGGCGCCGGATCCGTGGGCCCGCAGGCCGTGAGGCCTGCCGGGAGAGATCCTGCACCCAGGAGCCCGACCATGACAAGAGAACGAGAGAAGCGCTGACGCATGAGGTCCTCCGTTTGCCGCGCGCGCGAGCTCAGCAAGAAAGGCTCCAAGGGCCATGTTGATTTTTCGACGGCGCGTGGTCCGGCGGGCGGCTCGCCCGCGCGGCGCCGCGGGCTGCGGCGGGAAGGCTGGTTTCCGGGCGAGGCGCCGAGGTGGGCGAGACGCGAAGGGCGCCGCGCGGGCGGGGCGCGAAAGGCGTCGACCGCTACGCACGTTTGGCGCGTGGTCTGACAGCGGTGTCTTGGTGTGTCGCGGTCACGGCCGGCGGCGCCGGCGCGCGCGGTCGGCCGGCGCGCGTGGTGAGCGATGCCGAGGTCAGCGTTAAGGCCGCTCCGAAGCGGTAGGATCGATCCGACGAGCGCGCGCGGTCCACGCATCGCATCGGCGCCCCGGCGCTCGCAGAGGTCGCCCTTCGCCCAGGGCGGAGAGGACCACGCCGCGTCGTCCCGCCGGGGGTGCCGTCCAGGGACCGGCGCCTCCGCAGGAGGGGGTGTCCGCCCGGCGGCTCTCCGGGCCGGGTGTTTGCGAGAGTGCTTCCCTTGCGACGAGCGCGCCGCGGGCACGCCGGGTTGCGAGAAGGAGTGCAGGAGCGACGCCGCGCGCCCCGGTCCGCCGAGCCCGCGGTGCGGGACGGGGCGGTGTGTCGATGCGCTCTGCGAGGTGGAGATCAACGGGGGGATTCTCTGGTCGCAGGTGCGGGGCGACTGCAGGCAGCTCGAGTGCACGAATAAGAGGAGCTCGTCGAGCTGGCGTTCCAGCGCGACGGGTACGACGACGGAAACCCGTGCACCGCGGTTCCGTGCGAACACGGGACGAATTACGATGTGCTCCTCCATTACCATCAGTGTTCGACCCCAGGCGTCGAGCTCGGCGTCTGCGCCGGTGACGTATGCGTCGCGTGTCTCGCCGTCGCGCAGGGGCACAAGGAATACGGTTCCATCGGGGGCGGGCATGCGACGCTTCATAGCTTGTCTCCCTGTCGCAGACACTCGTCTCGCCGAGCGCTGGCCGGCGAATTCAACCTTCTGCGGTTCAAGTCTGCTTCGGGATATTGGTCGCCAATACGCTGCTCGCGACCGCGTTGCGCCGGCAGCTGTCGGTCTCGCTCCTACGGGGACTCGATGACGGCCTTCACCTCGTTACAGTCCAAGCAGATGAAGACGTAGATCAACCCTGCGTCCGCGATGGCAAATTCGTCATTTATCGAATCCAATTGGCCGTAGAAAGTCATTCGGCCATTGCAGTCCGGACAGCGAGGCCAGCTCGCGTCGCTGATGGGCCGCGCGGGTGGCCCACCGAGCTGGTGGCGCTTTCCGACATCGTCGGCCGCCCATTTAAATCCGGGCAAACGTCGCGCTTCGTCCGTGACGGGCTCAGGAATCAGTTTGAATGTCGGGATCTTTCTCATCGTGTCACCGTGGGTATGGGGCGATGGGGACGCCACTCAAGCCACACTCGTCCATCAGGCGCCCACCGAACTGATAGATGTCTTTTGCTGTCGCCTTCGGGTTCGCATCGATAAATTCGACCACCGAGCATTCCAGCGCCCTGGCATATCGCCGAGCCCTCGTCCGTGTATGCCTTTGAGATGGGCCGTCTCACCGACGCGAACGGTGAACTGTTCGATGTCTATGTCCCTTCTCTCGAAGAACTTCCGAAACTGCTGCGGGAAGATGTGATGATCCATCAGCCTTCCCGCCGTGAGTGGTTTCACTCCCCCATTTGCGACGGGTGCTGTTCCCTGCGGGCCCTTATTCCCCGACCCGCTCGACATGAGCGCCTGCGACAATCCCTGGATCCCCGCCGCGATGTTGCCGACGCCGCCGACGACGAGCCCGGTCGACACCACGATCGCAGGCACACCGACCGCCGCGCCGATCCCGGTGGCGCTCGTGACGCCTCCGAAGAGCTCCCCCGTCAAGCCTCCGATCGTGAGGGCGACCCCACCCACGATCTGCCCGATGGCCAGCCCCATCCTGGCTTCCGACGTCCCATGGGGCAGCGCGCCCGCGGCGTCCAGCAGCTCGTGACCCACGCCGGCGAAAGGAACAGCGCCGAGCAGCAACCCGGCGACGAATCCCCCCTCGATCTGGACATAGGGGTTCTGCGACCAGTCGATCGGCGCCGTGGTCACCGGCTGGGGCACGAAGCCCGCGCTGGTCCCGAGCACGCCGACGTCGATCGGCGGCACGGCGCCGCCCGTCTCGGCAGCCATGGTGTTGGCACCGTCGCCGTGGCGCGCCTCGTGCTCCGGGAGGACCAGCTCGACTTCGATCGGCGGCAAGCCGAGCTCTTCCAAAGTAAACTCCGCGCCGGCCGCCAGCGGTGCGCGAGCCCCGCCCTCCGGGAACGCCTCCTGAAAGCCGCCCGGGTCGACGTACACGAGCGGGTTGTTCAGCACGTAGCTGTACGGATTCCAGCTCTGCCCGAAGGACGGAATCGAGACGATCGGGTCCGTGGTCAAGAACCGCCCGATCCTGGGATATCCCGGTAGGGACGGCCCTTTCGGGCCGCCCCCCGGACAGAACCCGGCGAGCGGATTTCCCGCACCGGGCTCCTGCCTTAGGTCAACGGATGAGAGCACCTCGCCTGGAAGCGTTCGAGGGGTTTCGGGTGGTAGATGCGGGGTCGCGGGAGGGGGTAGCGCTCCGCAAATTTCCTCCATTGCGTCGCGTTCCACCGTCCTCGTTGGCTTCGCCGTTGGAGTCGGCGATGCCATGCTGCTTCGATCTGCTGACGGAAGGAGTCGAGCGCCTGGTAATTACCTGGTACTCCGTAGTACCGGTAGTGCCCGACGAGCACCTGTACCAGCCATTGATACTGGCTTCCGGGCGAGTCGTGCATCCGTCGGCGGATCTGCTCCTTCACGTTCGCAATCTTCGCTGCCCGCTTCTTCCTGGATGTTCTCCGTACGAGCCAGAACCGTCCGTGCCTGCCGTTCCCGCAAATGTGCGTGAACCCCAGGAAATCGAACGTCTCCGGACGCTGCCTCCCATCCAACGCACTATCCTTCTTGGCAAATCTGCCAAAGCGTAGAACGCGCGTCTTGTCCGGGTGCAGTTCGAGACCGAACTGGACGAGGCGCTCTGCAAGTGCTTTGCGCATCGCCCTCGCGTCCTGCTCGTACTCAAAGGCCATCACCAGATCGTCCGCGTAGCGCACGTAGTATACTTGCCCGCGCGCCTGCGTTCGCCGCCACTTCAGGATCCACAGGTCGAGCACGTAGTGAAGGTAGATGTTCGCCATCAGCGGGCTAATGATGCCCCCTTGTGGCGTCCCCTCCTCCACGCGGTGCCACTCCCCGTCCTCGATAACACCTGCGTGAAGCCACTTCATCAGCAGCCTCGCCAGACGTTTATCCCCGATCCGGTGCTCGATGAACTTCTGCATCCATCCATGGTCGATGGTGTCAAAGAACGACCGGATGTCTGCATCGAGCACCCAGCTCGTCTTCCTGCAGATTGCCACATGGAGCGCGTCCAGCGCAAGGTGCTGCGACCGGCCAGGCCGGAAGCCGTACGATACACCGACGAACTCGCTCCTCTCGTAGATGGGCTCGATCACCGTCCGCACCGCCTGCTGGACGATCTTGTCCTCCAGCGATGGGATGCCGAGCGGCCTCGTGCGCCCGTCTCCTTTCGGGATGTGCACGCGACGCACCGGCGGTGGATGGTATGCACCCCGGTGGATGCGATCCTGGAGATCGCTCAGGCGGGCATCGAGCTGCTCGCCGTAGCTCTTCCAGGTCTCCCCATCGACTCCCGCTGCCGCGTTCTTACGAAGCCGAAGATAGGCTTCTTTCAGCAGCGGCACGCGTACATGGCTCAGTAAGTTGACGAACCGCTCTCCCTTGTTCCTTGCTGCTCTCTCTCCGACCCGCGCGAGGTCCGTGAGCGCGCCTTTCCGGTCCTGTGCCCGGAGCGCGTTTCGCTCGGCGGGTTTCCCCTCGGCCGCGTGCCTTCCCTCCATCTCCTCCACAGGCGTTACCCATGTGTTCGGCGACTTCCTCGGTACTACGCACGCGTCTGACTCCTCGGTGCTTTCGACCACGGGTTGCGGCGTGTCGCCTTTCCGTGGCTGCCTCTCACCCACCACCGGCGAGGAGGCGCTCCCGAGGTCTCCCGGTTCCCGTGCAGAAGACGTATGAGGACATGCCGAATTCTTCTCAGACCTCGGGAGGAGAGCGGGGGCCTTGCTCCGGTTATCGGTCGCCGCTCCATGGCCTTGCACGTCTACGAGCGCTTCGGCTCCTGCCCACTTAGGAAGTTTTCGAGGCTCCATCACCCGGCCTGCCCTCTCACCTGTCTACGCTTCGCCGGCAGGGTCGCCCCTACCTGCGCAAGACTCGGCTTCCTGGGGGGCAGCTCCTTCCCAGGGCAGGACTTGTATGGTCAAGATCTGTGTTTCCATCTCTTCCGTCCTCACCTGCTTTCTCCTGCCGGTTTTGACCGGCGCACCGTAGATCCTGCCCTTCATGTTCACGAGCCCGAGCTCGTCGTCGCTCTCGTGCCCGGTGAACCCCTGCGTCGTCTCGCTGGAGAACGACGCCGGCGCACACTCCCCCCACACCGGGTTCCTGCGCTGCCCCTCCCGGAAGCGCCCCGCGTCGTCCACGTCCGTCAAGCGCCAGTAGGCGAAGCTCGTTCCGCTGTCGCGCACGGCGATCCTATGGCCATGCGCGTCGTGGTCGTGGGCCACGACGAACGGCGCCGCTGGGGGGGCACGTATGAGCTAGGACCGCCGACAAATGAAGGCGTAAGCTGGGGTTGGTCTGGCGAGGAGATCACAGGGGAGGACGGCATTGCCGTCGAGACGCCTCGCTTCCGCGCATAAGTGCGTTCACCGAACAAGCTATCCACGGGAGGGCCTTTTCATATGTCACCGATCATAACGACAACCTCGTTCACTGCGATCCTTGCCCAATGCACGCCTCTTCGAATTCAAACAGACCATCTCGCTCCCCCTGCTCCAACTTCGATCTCACTAGCGAATAAGGGACGCCAGGAGGTACGTCCACAGCTACCAGCCGCGGCAGATCACTCAGCTCCGAAGCGCAGCCAAGGGCACGAAGTTCCTCGCGCGTTTTCTGGACGTCCTCTGCACGAGCAAACCATAGACGTATGGTGCTATGGCCTGAGGGTCTTGCCAATTTATCGAACCATAGTTCCCCGTCAGGCCCTCGTTGCGCCGTCACGACGTCCCCATCCGCGACTTCGCGAGCGTAAAATGGAATGTTGTCGATTTGGTATCCCTCCTCGTGGGGGAGCGCCCATAGGCTCTCGACCTCGTAATGGTTGGCGATGTCGCCATCGTACTTGAACAGAACCTTCAGGTGTCCCATTGACGCCTCATCGATCCGACTTGTTAATGTTGCAGTTGCGACAGAGGACCTGCCCATTCGATGGATCCCCGTCCCCACCTTTGCTTCTCGCGACGATGTGATCGCGCTGACGTTCATTCCCGGGCGGTCTCACGCCTGTCTCGCTTCTCTTTCCTGGAATCACATCAATCCCACAATTCGCGAACTTGTTCACTCCGCCATTGTTCGCCGCATTTGCTGCATCGATGTCCTTCTTCCCATGGGGGGTGAAGCCCTTGCCTGCTCTAACGCCTCCCGCTGTCCCGCCCGCGGTGGGCACCGTCCCCGGTGGGCTCCTACTGCCCGGCCCGCTCGACATGAGCGCTTGCGAGAGCCCCCGGATCCCCGCCGCGATGTTGCCAACGCCGCCGACGACGAGCCCGGTCGACACCACAATCGCGGGCACACCGACCGCCGCGCCGATGCCGGTGGCGCTCGTGACGCCTCCGAAGAGCTCCCCCGTCAAGCCTCCGATCGTGAGGGCGACCCCACCCACGATCTGCCCGATGGCCAGCCCCATCCTGGCTTGCGGTGTACCCTGGTCGAGCGCTCCCGCGGCGTCCAGCAGCCCGTGACCCACGCCGGCGAAAGGAACCGACCCGAGCAGGAGTCCCGCGACGACCCCCCCCTCGATCTGGACATAGGGGTTCTGCGACCAGTCGATCGGCGCCGTGGTCACCGGTTGGGGCACGAAGCCCGCGCTGGTCCCGAGCACGCTGACGTCGACCGGCGGCACGGCGCCGCCCGTCTCGGCAGCCACGGTGTTGGCACCGTCGCCGTGGCGCGCCTCGTGCCCCGGAAGTGGGGCGAGCACCTCGATCTCGATCGGCGGCAGGCCCAGCTCTTCCGAAGTGAACTCCGCGCCGGCCGCGAGCGGTGCGCGAGCCCCGGCCTCCGGGAACGCCTCCTGAAAGCCGCCCGGGTCGACGTACACGAGCGGGTTGTTCAACACGTAGCTGTACGGATTCCAGCTCTGCCCGAAGGACGGAATCGAAACGATCGGGTCCGGTGTCAAGAACCGCCCGATCCGGGGATCAAACACCCTGCCCTTCATGTTCACGAGCCCGAGCTCGTCGTCGCTCTCGTGCCCGGTGAACCCCTGCGTCGTCTCGCTGGAGAACGACGCCGGCGCGCGCTCCCCCCACACCGGGTTCCTGCGCTGCCCGAACGGGTCGTAGCTCCGCCGCTCGGTCACGTCGCCGTCCTCGTCGGTGAGCGCATCGACCGAGCCGAGGTGATCGACATGCACGTAGCGCGTGCCGGCGTCCGCGCCTCCCCGGGTCACGATCGCCACCACGCGCTCCGGCGAGTGCACGTGGTACCGGTGCTCCACGGCGCCCGACGCCGCCTCGGTGACCCGCTCGTACAGCTCGCCGAAGTAGAGTGTCTCCTTCTCCGGCGTGGTCTTGCGGATCCGCTGCTGGTCGCCGTCGTAGCCGAACGTGATGGTGCTCGCGCCCTGCGTGATGCGCGCCGGCAGGTCGAACGACGTGTAACGCACCGTCGTGCCGCCGGGCCGCGCGATCTGGTTGCCGACGGCATCATAAGAGAAGCTGCCCGTACCCGCGCCGGTGACCGCGTGCGGGTGCAGCGGGTCGTCGTACGAGAGGGCGCCGGTGTCCGACTTGAAGGTGAGATTGCCGTTCGGGTGGTAGTCGTAGCGGAGCGCGCAGGGCGCCGACGCGCTCTCGACGTCCCTGAAGTACGCGCAGGTCAGCCGGTGGAGCGCGTCATACCGGAAGCGCTCCGTCGTGTTCTCGGGCTGGAGCGCATCGGTGCGGCGGGTGAGGTTCAGGAGGTCGTCGAACCCATAGTCCAGGTCCTGCACCTCACCCGCGCCGCTCTGTGTCACCAGGTGTCTCAGCCGCTGCTTGTCGGCGAAGTAGCTCCGCTCCGTGACCGCGCCGTTGCCGAACACCTCCTCCCGGAAGCGCCCCGCGCTGTCCACGTCCGTCAAGCGCCAGTAGGCGAAGCGCGTTCCGCTGTCGCGCACGGCGATCCTATGGCCATGCGCATCGTGGTCGTGGGCCACGACGAACGGCGCGACGCCGGCCGGCGCCGGGTACGTGACCGTCTCGACCCGGCCGAGCTCGTCATAGCCGAGCCTGGCTTCCAGGGGAGCGCGCTCGCCGTCGATGCGGAGCGCGATCGTGTCGAGCTGGCCGCGGCCGGTGTACCCGTACGTCTTCTCCCCGTCGGGGCTCGCGAGCGTATGGATCTTGCCGACGCCGTGCGCCGCGGTGTCCCAGGTCCACGTGGTCGTCCGGCGCTCGGCGCCATGCTGGTCCACGCGGGAGCGCGGTCGACCAAGCGCGTCGTACGCCCACGTGGTCTCTCGCCCGAGCGCATCGGTCGACGACATCAGCTCGCCGAAGCCGTCATGGATCGAGACGGTCGTGCCCCGATCGGGATCATCCAGCTGCCGGATGCGGCCGAACGCGTCGCGCGTCGTGCGCGTGACCGCGTCGCCCGGATCGGTGACCGTGTGCAGCAGGCCGAACGGGCCGTAGGTGTAGCGGGTGCTCCCGCCGGCCGCGTCGGTGATGGTCTCGATGCGCCCCAGCGGATCCTGCTCGGCCACCGTCACGTGATCGAGCGCGTCGGAGACGCGCACGCGCAAGCCGTCGTACTCCGTCGTCGTGACCGCGTTCCACGGCGTCGTGTGCCGCACTTCGCGGCCTACCGCGTCGTAGTCATAACGGTCGTACAGCACCTCGCGCTCGGGCGTATCTTCGCTGACCGGCACCGAGCGCCGCGCGACGTGCTCGCCCAGCGCGTCGTACACGATTTCCTGCACCAACCGCGGCGTCTCGCCCGACCCTTGCGACGGCTCGGGCCCGTACCACAACCACCGGATCGGGCGGCCGAGGCTGTCGAACTCGACCGTATCGTCGGCCCCGCCGGTCGTGGCGCTCCGCCGCCTCACCCGCCACGCATCCTGCCCCGGGCCGCCGTCCTTGGTGCGGGAGAGCGTGACCGTCGTCGCCGTGCCATCCGGACGCCTCTCGACGCCGAGCCGCCCGAAGCCGTCGTACGCCCACGTCGTCACGAGCTGATTCGGATCGACCTGCTCGAGGAGCACGCCGAGCGCGTCGTCGAACGCCACGAGCGTGGTGTGCCCGGCCGCGTTCACGTACCTCTCGGGGAACATGCCCTCCTCGTCGAAGTCCGTGCTGGATGTCCGCTCGTGGCCGAAGGCGTCCTCCGCCGTGACGCCGGTGATGTTCCCGAAGTCGTCGCGCGCATAGGTGAGCGTCAGCCTCGTGTCCGGCAGGCCGTCGTCGCTCTCGGTGGACTCGGTCTCCACCTCCCCGTAGATCGTGGTCGTCCGCGTGAGCGTCCGGCACTGCGACATCCCCGCCGCCGCGCTGCACTCCTCCTGTGTCTCGAGCTGGCCGAGGACCCAGCGCTCGGTGTCGTTCTTGAACGTCCGCTTGACGTTGAACGTCAGGTCGACGCCGCTCGTCGAGACCTCCTCGGCGCGCACGTTGCCGAACGTGTCGAAGTCCTTCACCTTCGCTGCTGAGTCGCGCAGCAGCGTCGCGCCGTCGCCGCCGCCCCGCTCGATCTCTCGCACGTACGCCTCGACGGAGGGCGTCGCGCCGCTCGGGGATGGATAGACCCCTTGCGCTCGCCTCACCCGGCGCTCGGTGGGCAGCGTGAAGTACGTCGCGCCGTCGTTCGTCGGTACGAGCGCCCGCGTCACGTCGACGAACGCGAGCTCGATCTGCTCCGGTCTGGGCTGGCTCGCCAGCCCAGGAGCCCAGCGCCACGTGCGCTGGACGCTCCCCGCGAAGGGAAAGACCTGGAGCTCGTCGTCGAAGGTGACGTGATCGTAAACGTCGATCGTCACGGCGCCCGTATCCAGGTCGGTGACGATCCGCTCCCCGAACCCGAGGAATCCGCGGCCCAGCCGGTGGTAGCGCCCGTCGCGGTAGCCGACCTCGAAGCGCCGCGGTCGATCCACGCCGCGATTGAGGGCGTACGCGCTGACCACCCGGCGAGGGCCCACCACGCAGCGACGCGGATAACCGCAGTCGTCCGCCGCGGCGGAACGCGCGAGGTAGAGCGCGCTCCGCCGCGCCGGATCCTCCTCACCGCCTTCGGTCGTGACCGGCGCGTCGGTCAGGTGGCCGTACGAGATGCTCACGTTGGGCACGAAGTCCGGCTCGGTCGGGTCGTGCGCGTTCATCCCGTCGGAGATCGCGACCAGGAGATCCTGATCGGCCGAGAGGTTCTGGAAGACGTTGAACACGCCGCCGAGCGGCAGGATCACGTCCTGGGCCCCGTCCCCGTTGAGATCCCCGGTGCGTGCCCCGCGAGGATCGGCGAGGGTGACGGCGTCGCCGAGGCTGGCCGCGAACGGCACCCCCGCGTCGACGATCCTGAACGGCGGCCCCGCGCGGTCGCCGGTCGCCAGCAGGACGGCCCATGACGGCAGCGCATCGGAGCCGCCGAGCAGCATGCCGGGTGGGACGGGCATGAGGAGATCCTGCCGCCCGTCGCCATTGAAGTCGAGCGGCACGGCGAACTGGAAGAACGTGTCCTGGTCCGGGATACCCAGCAGATCGCCGAAGCTGAACGCGTCGACGGTCCGGAACGGCGAGGCCACGAAGGTCGGCCCCGTGTTGAGGTAGGTATAGAGCTGGTGGTCACCGGGGCCGGATTCGACGGCATCGGGCAACCCGTCGCCGTTCACGTCGAGAAAGACAACGCGGCCCCCGCGCCACACGACGGGGAGCTCGGTGTCGATCACCTCCCAGCGTCCCTCGCCCCGGCGCATGATCGCGTCGTAGCTCGATCCGAGGAAGACCGTCCCGTCACCGAACCGCCGCAGGGACGGCACGATGAGATCGATCTTGCCGTCGGCGTCGACGTCGAGCGTGTGCAGCTCCGTATCGCAGGGATAGCCGATGAGCAGCTCGATCGATTCGCCCGTGGGATCGAATCCCGCGGGCGTCGCGCCGCTCGCAGGCCGCCAGAGGTGGACGGTCCACACGGAAGACGCCGGGATCGGCGACTGTCCCACGCGGTCGTGGTCCTCGCACTGGAGCAGATCCGGAACGCCATCGCCGTCCAGATCGGCGAGGTGCATCGAGGCGCCGGGGCTGCTCAGGCTCGGCGGTGCGGGCTTGACCCCGAGCGGGAACGGCCGGCGGATCCCCGTGTCATGAAGCGCGAAGGTCCAGTCCGGGCGGGACAGGAGCACATGCCACGTGGTCTTGGCGTCGAAGACGTCGTGCAGCAGGACGTCGATCCACCGTCCGTAAACAGCGTCAAGCGAAGCCGTTTACACCTCCCCATCCTCCCGTACCTCCACCCTCTCCGTCTTCCTTGCCCGCGCCTATCGTCGCCGTGGCTCGCCTGCTGGCGCTGACGTGCTGGTTGAAACTGCGGGATGAAAAACCCCGGCCCGAACACGCCGCTGTCCCTGCCCCTGTGCTGGGCCAGCCTTCCCCCGTCTCGTCGATGCCGGCTCCTCGTGCTGCTGGGCGCGATGGTGCGCGGAGCTCTGCAGGTGTCTTCGCGCGCCGCGGAGGTGAGCAATGAACGCCGGCGCCGGTGAGCGGCGCGCCGGTGCGGCGGTCGCCTCGTCCAAGATCGGGCCGCGGCATGTCGAGCGACTGGCGATCGTCTACGTGCGGCAGTCGCATCCGAGCCAGATCGTACACCATCCGGAGTCGGCACGCGTGCAGTACGACCTCGCCGAGCACGCCGTCGCCCTCGGTTGGTCACGCGAACGTGTGCTCGTCATCGACGACGATCAGGGGCGCACGGCCACGAACGCCGAGGGGCGCCCCGGCTTCCAACGCCTCGTCGCGGAGGTCGGCCTCGATCATGTCGGCATCATCATCGGCTTCCAGATGTCACGTCTGGCGCGCAGCTGCCGCGACTGGCACCAGTTGATCGAGGTTTGCGCGCTGTTTGGGACGCTGCTGTGCGATCTCGACGGCGTCTACGATCCCGCAAACTACAACGATCGGCTCGTGCTCGGGCTCAAGGGCACGATCAGCGAAGCCGAGTTGCACGTCATCAAGCAGAGGATGCACGCCGGCAAGCTCGCCAAGGCGCAGCGCGGCGAGCTCGGGACGCTCCTGGCGTTCGGCTATGTCAGGCGCCCGTCGGGCGAGATCGTCAAGGATCCCGACGAGCAGGTGCGCTGCGTCGTCGATCTGCTCTTCGAGCAATTCAAGATCCGCGGCACGGTCCAGGGCGTGCTCTGCTACCTCGTCGAGCACGACCTGAAGTTGCCCCTCCGGGTCGCGTCGGGTCCGGACAAGGGGCAGCTGCGCTGGGTGCGCCCCAACCGCACGAGGCTGCAGGAAACGTTCAAGAACCCGATCTACGCGGGCGCCTACGCCTACGGGCGACGACGCGTCGATCCGCGTACCAAGCGCCCGGGTCGCCGCGCAACTGGACGAAGGATTGCGTCCGTGAACCAGTGGACCGTGTGCCTGCGTGACCGGCTCCCGGCGTACATCTCGTGGGAGCAGTACGAGCAGAACCTGCGCCAGCTGGAGCTCAATCGCAACGTCGCGCGCGGCGTTGCGCGCAAGGGGTCGACGCTCCTGGCGGGTCTGCTGAGGTGCGGTCGCTGTGGTCACCGAATGGTGGTGCAATACAGCGAGGGCAACCCGCGGTACGTCTGCGTTCATGACGCGGCTGTCTACGGTGCCCCCCTGTGCCAGAGCATCGCGGCGCGAGCCGTCGACCGTGTTGTCGAGGCGCTCGTGCTTCGCGCCCTCGAGCCCTCCGCGTTGGAGGTGAGCCTGGCCGTTGCCGCCGACATGGAGCGCGAGCGTGTCCGAGAGGAGCAGCTCTGGCAGCAGCGGCTGGAACGTGCGCGCTACGAGGTGCAGCGTGCGCGTCGGCAGTATGACGCGGTCGAACCCGAGAACCGCCTCGTGGCACGCACCCTCGAGCGCGCCCTCGAGGAGCTCCTGGGCGCCGAGCAGACGTTGCAGGAGGACCACCGGCGTGCCCAGGCGGAGCGTCCGACCTCGCTGACCGAAGCGGATCGCTCGGCGATCCAGGCGCTGGCGACGGAGCTTCCAAGGCTCTGGAACAGCCCGACAACGACGAACGAGCAACGCAAGGAGGTGGTTCGCCAGATGCTGGAAGAGGCGTGCCTCACGGTCGTGGGGAACAGCGAACAGGTACAAATGACGTTGCGCTGGGCCGGGGGCCACGAGACCACCACGACCCTGACGCGGCCCGTCGGCAAGCTGTCCCAGCTCAGTTACTACGACGACCTGGTGTGCCGCGCCGAGCAGCTGCGGCAGGAAGGAAAGACGTTTCAGGGGGTGGCCGACGCACTGAACGCGGAGGCATGGCGCCCGGCGAGGCGCCGCGAGACCTTCAACGCGTCGATGGTCAACTCGCTGCTGGCGTCGAAGAAGGGCGACCGCGACATGCGCACCCCGCGTCCACTGCCGGAGAAGCTCAAGGCGCACGAGTGGACGTTGCCGGCACTCGCCGACGAGTTGGGTATGTCGCGCATCACCTTGTACAGCTGGGTCCTGCGCGGCAAGGTCCAGGCGCGCAAGGTGCAGTCCGAGCACGTGCACGGCCTCTGGATCCTCCGGGCGGACGAGAAGGAGCGCGAGCGTCTGGCGGCGCTGCGCACGGCCCGGCGCAGGCGGCGGCCGCAAGGAGTGCAGACGGGCTAACGCAGCCGAGCCGTACGGTCCGATCAGACGGCGCGCTCATCACAAAGAGCGCGCCGTCATGCTGTCAAGGGGGTAGGATGCTGCCGTCGCTGCGGGCAGATCGCGAATGCGTGCGACCGGGCTTGGCAGCGGACGAACATAAACCACCCAACTTGGAGCGCACCATGGCTGGTCGATCTCCGTTCGTCCATCGTCGTCATAGTCCAGGGCCGTCCCGAGCTCGGGCTGAAGGATGGCCGGATCGGAGGGCCCGACCGGATCGGCGACGATCGGCCACTCCTCGAGGAACGCAAGCTCCGCCGGCGCGAGATAGGTCGGCGAGGCGCGCGGCCCGAGGTTTCGCGCCACCCGCCACGCCGTGATCGGATTCATCGGTGTGCTGAGCCCCGCGACCATGTCCGGGATCACGAGGTCGTCGAGACCGTCGCCGTCGCCGTCGAACACCATCGGGCTCGCCCTCTCGGAGACCGGCTTGTCGATATCCGTCGTGAGCCGCTTGAACCCGGGCTTCGCGTGACTGTACTGCAAGCGGGTGGGAGGCTTGCAGACCTGGTCGCTCGTGCACTCCTCGACCTGGGTCAGGAGCGTCCGGCTCGTCGTCGGGCTGAGCTCGTAGAGGAACCCGTAGCTCCGGACCAGCGCGTCACCCGGGCCCAGCATCTGGATCTGCTCGAGGCGAAGCGAGCGCTGGAGCGCCATGCCGCCGGAGTAGCCGGTGCGAATGGCGGCCGGGTCCTTGGTTCCATATACGAAGCGCACCGTCCGGGAAGGTTCGATCGACGGCGTGCCCTCGAAGCCCGTGTATCGGATCTCGTCCACCGCGTACTCGGCGGCATGGCCGTCCTCAGCTTCGGCGAGGCAATACGCGTAGGTCATGGCGTTGCCGCGTCCGTCACGGGCCTTGTTCGCGAGCCACGCGCGCGGGACGCCGCCCCGCGCGAGCGGCTTGCTGCCGTCGGTGCGCCCGTACTCGACGACGCGGCCGGTGGGCAGATGGGCCTCGAAGAAGAGCGCCTCGGCGGGCGCGTCGCCTTCCGAAGGGTAGTGCCCGACCACCTTGACGAAGCTATCCGGGAACGTCCGGTACTCGATGGTCCCCGGCCCCTGTGCCACGGGGACGAGGCGCTGGCCATCGAGGCAGAGCTCGTCGTCGCCGTCGTACCGCACGCCGCGGATCTCCCCGTCTTGTGCGAGGCTCTTCGGACATCGCGTGATCGCGGACAGCCCGGCGATGGAGAAGCCGGCGCCGAGCACGCCGTCGCCGCCGTCGCTGCGATAGACGAGCTGGATCCGGGGACCCACGCCTGCGCGCGAGGGCGGGGAGGTGAGGTCCATGGTGTACACGGCCTCCCCGGTGCTCGTGATGGAGAACGTCCCCGGGATGGTGCCGGCGGCGACGGTCTCGACCGCCGGCGCAGGGCGGGACGTGGCAGGGCTGTGCGCGCTCTGGGTCCGGCAGGCGACGAGGCCATGAGGCGGCCCCGCAGGCGGCTCGCCGAAGACGCACTGGCACCCGCCCGACGCGAGCACGCAAGCGAGGAACATCCAGAGCGGGATGAACGCCCCGAGCAACCGTCGCGGAACCGCCGCCATCGCAGCCTCCCTGGAAAACAGCAGTGCCACGGCGCTGCATCGCGGGTCAAGCGCTGGGCTCATGCTGAACCGCCCCCTCCATGCCGGTATCGAGGCGTTCGAGAAGGAGTGATGCCTGCTCGGCGTCGACGCGGAGGCGCCACAGCTGCCCTCGTCGCGGCGCGCTCGGCCATCCATGATGAAGCTGCGGCGAGGAGAGGGCAATCCGAGCGTGAAATCGCGCGGTTCGGCCGGCGTGCACCCTGCGTCGAGGGCAATGAGCGCGGTTATCGGCTGAGCCTCGTATAGCCCAAGCTGGGAGCAGCACACATCATCGTCGACTGGATCCGGCGCGGCGGCTTCCGGACTCGGCCGCCGTGGGCCCTTTGACCTGCGCTCCCGTCGGAGGACGCCTTCGTTCAGACCGGCGCGTCGTCGCCTTCGAGCGGCTCCTCCTCGTCCGGCGGCGAGCTGCCGACACCGCCATCGCCGGCCGTGCCGTCCCCGGCCGTGCCCCCTCCGGCGGCGCCGCCGCCGGCCGTCTCGGCGACCTTCTTCCGGACCTTGCGGCTGAAGAGCCGCCGCGTCGCGATCGGCACGAGCCGGGGGATGGTCGGATCCTGCTCGTTGCCACGCTCGAACACCCGCACGATCTGCTCGAGCAGGATCAGGTTGATGCCGTCGGCCCGGTCGAGGTCGCCGCTCGTGACCTTCTGGCCGGCGGGCCGCGCGGCCGCGGTCTTCGCCGCCTGGGTGAGCTCCTTGGCCGTCTCCTCGAGGCGCTCGACGTAGTCGTGGTCGAGCCGCATCAGCCTGGCGCGCACGGCCAAGGGGCCCTTCTTCTGCGCGAGGTAGCGCTTGCCGAGCGCGGCGAGCTGCGTGAGCCCGCGCGCGAGCGCGGCCGGGTCCTCCGCGGTGCCGAACGCCTGCGCGAGCTGCTCGCGCGCCTCCTTCCCCGAGCCTGCGACGCCGCGCAGGACCTCGTAGGCCTGGTCGCGCAGGAGCAGGGCGCGCGAGAGCGCCTCGCGCAGCGCCGCGTCCTTCGTGGCGCGCGCGGCGTCCTTCTTCTGGCCGGCGCTCTCGTGCGCGTCGAGCAGGCGCTCCAGCGCGAGCGCCTGCTCGACGGCAAGCGCGAGCAGCTCCGGCGAGAAGCCGCGCAGCTTCTCCCGCTTGTCCTTCGACGCGCTCGACCAGCACGCGTGCGCCGTCGCGTAGAGGCGGCGCATGTCGGTCAGGACGCGGGAGGAGGCGATCTGCCGCCCTCGCTCGACGAGCTGGGCTTCGGTCGTGCCGTCGAGCAGGGCATCGAGGAGGCCTGGCTCCGGCTTGCCGAGGCGGTCGGCGAGGGATTCGAGCGTCGGGTGGTTGTCGGTCTCTTCGATAGGAGAGGTAGGTTTGGCCATCCGAGCAGGCTAGGCGGGCGGTGAGCGGCATGTCGAGGCGGCGGCAAGTTTTGGCCATGAGTGCCGGCGAGCGCGGGTGGAAGCGTGCCTGTGGATCACGACGGCGCGGCGCACGAGGCGGAGCGCGCGGCGCGCGAGACCATCGGCGTCGCGGCAAAGGGCGTCGTCATTCCGGGAGGGAGCCGCCGTCATCCGAGGTGGCGCCCGTCGTCATCCCGCCCGGCGCCATCGTCATCCGGCCGGGCCGCGTCGGCATCCGGGCCGGCCTCCGTCGTCACCCGGCCGGAGGCCGTCGTCCTCCGGCCGGGTGACGACGGCATCGGGCGCGGAGCCATCGTCATCCGGCCTGGAGCCGTCGTCATCGGGGCTGGGACCCGTCGTCACCCAGCGGAGAGCTCGTCGTCATCCGGCGAGGTACCCGTCGTCGCGCGAGATCGGGACGTCGTCATCCGGAGCCGACAACGTCGTCGCACATACCCAGGCCACCTGCCCGCACCGTCGCCAGCCGGCTCTACCCGGGAGCACCCGTGACGGCAACGCGTCGGAAAGGTGACCTGGGCGTGTCCGGGGCGAGGGCGTGTGGCGCGATGGCAATCCTTGCCATGCCTCTGCCTTCCATCGCTGGCAATCTTTGCCAGGGCGGCAAGGCTTGCCATGGGGATGCTGGGCCCGCGGGCGAGCGCGATCGCGCGGCAGCCGCTTGTGCGCCGCGCTCGCCGCGTCGCGCCGCACGATTCCGCCGGAAGGGCCCTCGCGCGGCGGGGCGGCATGCCGGTTGCGATGGCGCCCTGCGAGCCGGGCTGCCACGGCCGGGGATCGCCCCGACGAGGCGCGCCGAGCAGGTACAGCGACAGCGCGAGGCTGAGCTGGCGCAGGAGCGCGAGCCGCTCCGCTCCGGAGCGACCCCAGTCCGCGCACTCCACAGGAGCGATCATGCATCTTCGTTATGTCTTCAAGTTCCCCTTCATCGCAGCGGTCATGTGCGCCGCGGCGTCGGTCTCCCTGGGCGCCTGCGGCGGCGCCGATCCGGTGGACGGCGACGTCGCCGCCGCCGGCGAGGCCCAGGAGCTCACGGCGGAGAGCGCGGAGGCGCTGACGTGCCCCGCGTCCCTGCCGACCATCGACCTGCGGAAGTCGCTCATCGTCACGAAGGAGACGGACCCGGGCGTCTTTACCGAGTTCACGCTCAGCTTCGTCCTCCAGAAGCTCATCGACAGCGTCGGCTCCGACCAGCAGCCGCTGAACCTCTATCAGCGCTGGTGGGACACGCAGAACGATGACTCCCACTCCTTCTTCGGGGACCCCGACAGCACCCACTGCGACGACGTGCTCGACAGCAATGGCGGCGGGCTGCTCAACGGGTTCCCGTACACGTGCCCCAGGAACGAGGGCGTGCTCGCCGGCAGCAACCCGTTCGACCCCAACGGGCCGCACTTCATGGAGCCGGTCGCGCTCGTGAACCGGTTCGATCTCGCGCCGGTGGACGGCTCGCATTGCGGCGAGTACCGGATCATCTACGCCAAGAAGTCGTCCAGCCCCATCGACCGCAACTTCATCATCTTCGAGGCCCAGCTCCCGAACCCGAACCCCGAGTGCGGCATCGCCGCCTGCCTCCCGGTCGCCGAGTTCTGGGCGAACCTCTCGGACCCGAACATGACCTCGACCCAGCGCAGAGACGCGCTCGAGGGGTTCTATTTCAACGGCCTGCCCGGCTTCGCGCCGGTCATCCAGGCGTCCAATTTCATGGCCTCCACCGGCCAGATCCGCACGAACCAGTTCATGCGCACCGCCCGCCCCGCGCTTGATCCTCAGCCGTGGACGCTCCGCGAGTTCAAGCTCGACCTGGGCACCGACTTCCTCGACAACTCGATCAGGCTCTTCTTCGAGCCGGTCACGGTGAAGGAGAACCCGTCGGCCAGCCTGTTCAGCGCCAGCTTCGACCCGAACGACCCCCGCGGGGCCGCGTTCCGGAGCGGCTTCCTCGATGCCCTCGACGGGCTCGTGCCGGTCGGCGACGACGAGAACGACATCTCGCTCCGCACGCTGCCCAACCAGGACCTCTTCAACACGGGCGAGAGCGTCGTGGACTCCAGCAGCGACTACCGGCAACACCTGCAGGGGAACACCGCGTTCATCGCCGATATCGACGCGGCGCTCGCGCCGATCATCCAGAGCCGCGGCCTGCTGCCTGGCATGGTCACGGCGGACAACGCCGCCGATCGCGCCACCACCCAGTCGTGCGCCGGGTGCCACGAGCTGAGCAGCGTCGACAACGAGGACCTCGGCGGCTTGCACGTGTGGCCGGAGCATTTCCCGACCACCGCGCCGGGCACGTTCGTCCACGTCAACGAGGAGGGCGAGATCTCGGCGCCCCTCCAGTGGACCTTCCTCCCCCACCGCGCGCAGGTCCTCACGAGCTTCATCGAGGAGAAGTCGTGCGAGACGGCCTGCCCCTCGACGGCGGCCAGCGCCGATGTGACGGAGGCGAGCGCCGATGTGCTCCTCGACAGCGCGGAGCAGGTCCCCACGCTCGGCGGCGCGACGACCCACTGAGCGCGCGCCAGGCAGCTTGATCCCCCCGCCATCCCCGCGCGCACGCCGCCGAGGCGGCTCCGCGCGGGGCCCGCTCATCAGGCCGGCGCGTCGTCCCCTTCGAGCGGCTCCTCAGCGGTAGGAGGAGCGGTATCCGAGGAGCTCGTGCTCGATCTTGACCAGCTTGTTGTAGAGGCCGATCACGAGGAGAGACGGCACCCACTGGCCGATGAAGTTCGCAATCTGCTTCTTGCCAGCCACCATGAAGCTGGCCGAGAGCACCATGGATCCGATCGCCAGCCCGAGATAGGCGCCGGACGGAACCCTGGCGGTGCTCTCCTCGATCTTCGTCGTGACCTTGCCCTCTTCCTTCTGCATCATCGGTTCGGTCGTTGTCATCGTCGGATCTCCTTCCGAGGCGCCGGATCGGCGCTGCGCTTGCCGCCGCGAGCGGGTGCGACGACCGGGCCAGAAACGACGGCGTCCGGACGGGAACAAACCGCACAGCGGCCCCGCGCGGCCGCGCCGGCCCGGCGGCGCGCCTCGCCCCGGCGCCCCGCGGGGCGCGCCTGACCGGACTCGACCCCTCGCCCCGCTCAGATCCGCGCCGTCACCGCGCGCAAGAGGTGCCGCTGCGCCGCCGCGAACACGAGCAGCACCGGCAGGCTCAGGATCACGTTGCCGGCCATCACCAGGTGCCAGCGGACGCCCGTCCCCTGCTCGCGCAGGAGGGCGATCGCGAGCGGCAACGTGCGCACCTCGTCGTCGGTCGTCATGACGAGCGGCCAGAAGTAATCGTTGTAATGGAAGACGAAGCTGAACAGGAACAGCGCCGAGAGCGTCGGCCGCAGCATCGGGCCGAGGATTCCATAGATGATCCTGAGCTCGCCCGCGCCATCCATCCTCGCCGCCTCGATGATCTCGTCCGGCACCGAGAGCAGCGCCTGCCGCACGAGGAACGTCCCGAGCGCGCTCACCCCGAACGGCAGGATCAGCGCCGCGAACGTGTTCACGAGGCCCACCGCGCCGAGCATCGTGAACACCGGGACGAACGTCACCTGCGCCGGGATGAGCAGGCACGCGAGCACCAGGACGAACGCGGCGCTCCGCCCGGCAAACCTGAGCTTCGCGAGGGCATAACCCGCCGGGAGCGCCAGGGCGATCTGGAGGAGCGCGATGGCCGTCGCCATGAACAACGTGTTGGCGAAATACCGCATCACCGGGACCGCCTGGAGCACCTCGCGGTACGCGCCGAGCTGGATCGCCTGCGGGAGCGGGTAGGCCGGAGCGCGGGTGATCTCGGGCAACGTCTTCAGCGAGGTGACCGTCATCCACACGTACGGCCCGAGCCACACCGCGGCCACCACGACGAGCACGACCTTCGAGGCCACGCCGCTCGAGGCGAAGAACCCCGCGCCGCGCGGCGGGCGCTCGCGACGGGCCGCCGTCACGACGGCCGCCTCCCCTCGCGCGGCGCCCCGGCGCGCAGCGCCCGGAGCTGGAGGACCGTGAGCAGGAGCAACAACCCGAAGAAGATCACGATCATGGCGCTCGCCCGGCCGACGCGCAGGTTCACGAAGACGTGCTCGTAGATCGCATAGACGAAGAGGGTCGTCGCCTTCACGGGCCCGCCCTGCGTCATCACGCGGACCACGTCGAACGCCTGGAATGAGAGGATGAGGCTCGTCGTCGCCACGAAGGCGGCGCTCGGGCGCAAGAGCGGCCAGGTCACGTGGCGGAACCGGCGCCACGGGCCGGCGCCGTCGAGCGCCGCCGCCTCGTGCAACGCGCGGGGGATGTCCTGGAGGCCCGCCAGGAAGATGACCATGGCATAGCCGGTGATCTTCCAGACGCTCACCGCGGCCAGCGCGAGCAGCGCCGACCGGGGGTCGCCGAGCCAGCTCGTCGACGGCAGGCCGAGGCCGCGGAGCGCCGCCGACAGGATGCCCTCGGCGTCGAGGATCCACATCCAGAGCAGCGCCACCGCGACCCACGAGACGACGTAGGCGCTGAACACCGCGCCCCGCACGAACGCGTAGACGGGCCCGGGCCGGTCGAGCGCCACCGCCAGCGCGAGCCCGAGCGCGCTGGAGAACGTCACCACGACGGCGCTGTAGCCGAGCGTGCGGAGCAGCGTGCCGGCGAGCTCGCCGCTCGCCGCGAGCACCTCGTAGTTCCGCAGCCCGACGTAACGCGGCGGCGTGAGCATGTCCCACGCGTAGAAGCTGTTCTTCACCGCGAGCAGGAGCGGGACCAGGAAGAACACGGCCAGGAAGGCCGCGGTCGGCAGGAGGAGCAGGTACGGCGAGAGGGGGTGCCTGGGCTTCATCGCTCGCGCGCCGCGCGGACGGCCTCGGAGAGGGTCTCGGCGGCGTCGCGCTGGGCGAGCACCGCCTCTTCGAGCCGGGGCTGCACCGCCTCGCGCTGGACGCGGAACAGCTCCGGGGACCAGGGCCAGGGCGCGGCGTGCGCGAGCTGGTCCACGGCGACGCGATCGTTCGGGTGCGCGGCGTAGTAGCCGCCCTGCGCGAGCGCCTCGAGCCCGCGGCGCGAGACCGGCATGTAGCCCGTCCGCGTCGCCCAGGCGTTCGCCTGCGCCGGCTGCATCATCCAGCGCAGGAACACGCTCGCCGCCTCCTGCGCCTCCGGCGCGGCGCCCCGCGGCATCACGAACATCGTCCCGCCGGTGGGCACCGAGGCGCGCACGTCGCGCGGCAGCGGGGCCGCGCCGACCTCGAACCGGCCCGCGCCCGCCTGGCCCGCGTTCTCCTCCAGGTACCGGAGGAACGCGGTCGAGGTCCAGATCATCGCCACCCGGCCCGCCAGGAAGTCGGTGTTCGTCACCTGCCACGCGTTGTAGTCGCGCCCCGGCGGCGGCTTCATCGTGCGGTCCTCGTGCACGAGGGTCTGCCAGAACCGGAGCGCGCGCACGCCCGCCTCGCCGCCGAACGCCGGCGCGCCGTCCGGTCCGAAGAGCTCGCCGCCCGCCTGGCCGACGAGCGCCGCCCAGAACCACCAGTCGATCGGGCACTCGAACCCCCACCGCCGCGTGCCGCCTCCGTCGCGCACGACGAGCCGCTGCGCCGCCCTGCGGAGCTCATCCCAGGTCGACGGCGGCGACAGCCCGAGCTCCCGGAACACGTCGCGGTTGTAGTAGGCGATCGGCGTCGATCGGTTGAACGGCAGGCACACGAGCGGGCGATCGCCGCCCCCCACGAACGTGCCCGCCTGCCCGAGCGCCTCGACGACGTCGAGGTCGCCCGCGGCGAAGCGCTGATCGAGCGGCTCGAGCACGCCCGCCTCGGCGAGGTAGGGCACCACCTCGCCGACGACGTGCGTCAGCGCGGGGGCCGCGCGCGCCGCGAGCGCGGTCCGCAGCTTGGCGAGCGCCTCGAAGTAGTCGCCCTGGTACACGGCGTCGATGTGGTAGCGGCCCTGCTCGCGGTGGAACTGGTCGACGAGCGACAGGAGCACCTCGCGGTTCTTGCCGCCGTAGGCGAACCACAACGAGGCGTGGACGCGGCCGTCCGGCGCCCGCCGCGCGCACCCGGGCGAGCCGGCGGCGGCGGCGATCGAGGCCGCGAGCGCCCGGAGCGCGTCGCGCCGCGAGACCGCGCCCGCCCCGCGCCGCGCCGCGCCGCGCGCCCCGCCGCTCACGGCGCGGCCCCGGGGGCGATCCGCGCGCCGGAGCCCGCGTCGAACCAGAGCACCACGCGCGGGTCGAGGCGCGCGCGCACCGCCTCGCCCGGCGCGGGCGTCGCGAAGCCGTGCGCCCGCGCGCGCAGCCGCGTCCCGGCGGCGTCGAGGTACAGGAACGTCTCGGCGCCGAGCGGCTCGGCGATCACGACGCGCGCCTCGATCTCCGCGGCGCCCTGCGCGCCGGCCGCCGCATCGAGCGCCCCGGCCGCCCCGGCCGCCCCGCCCTGCGCCCCGGGCCCCAGCGCGACGAGCAGGTGCTCCGGCCGCACGCCCGCGATCGCCCGATCGGGCAGCGCCACGCCCCGCGGGGCGGGCAGCGAGAGCCCCGCGCCCTCGTACCGCTCGCCGGCGCGCTCGAGCGGGATCAGGTTGATCGCCGGGGTGCCCAGGAAGCCGGCGACGAACGTGTTCGCCGGCGCCTCGTAGATCGCGCGCGGCGGGCCGACCTGCTGGAGCTCGCCGGCGCGGAGCACGGCGATGCGATCGCCCATGGTCATCGCCTCGACCTGGTCGTGGGTCACGTAGACGCTCGTCGTGCCGAGGCGGCGCACGAGCGCCGCGAGCTCGACCCGGAGCTCGGCCCGCAGCGCGGCGTCGAGGTTCGAGAGCGGCTCGTCGAAGAGGAACGCGGCCGGGGCGCGCACGATCGCGCGGCCCATGGCGACGCGCTGGCGCTCGCCGCCCGAGAGCTCGCCGGGGCGCCGGTCGAGCAGGTGGCCGATGCCGAGCAGCGCCGCCGCCTCCTCGACGCGGCGCGCGCGCTCCGCCTTCGGGACCTCGCGCATCCGGAGCGGGAAGCCCATGATGTCGCGCGCGGTCATGTGCGGGTAGAGGGCGTACCCCTGGAAGACCATGGCCACGTCGCGGTCCTCCGGCGCGACCCGGCCGACGTCGCGCCCGCCGATCGCGACGGCGCCGCCGTCGGGGGTGTCCAGGCCGGCGATGAGCCGGAGCGCCGTCGACTTGCCGCAGCCCGAGGGGCCGACGAGCACGAGCAGCTCGCCGTCCTCGACCTCGAGGGTGAGGCCCGCGAGGGCGGGGCGCTCGGCGTTCGGGAAGCGGCGGGTCAAGCCGCGGAGCGAGAGGGTGGCCATGGCGGCGAGCTCAGGTGGCGAGCAGGACGAGCCCCGGGATCGAGCCCGCGAGCGCGAGCAGCTTCGGGCTCGGGGCGACCGCGACCGGCACCCGGGCCGTCCGCAGCAGGGCGGCGTCGTACGCGCTGTCGCCGAACGCCGCAAGCACGGCGAGCTCGGGGAAGATGCGCTCGAGGGCCCGGATCTTCCCCTCGCCGTACGTGGCGGGCGCGCCGAGCTCGGCGGCGAGGCGGCCGCCGCGGACCGCCGGGGTCATGGCGGCGACCCGCTCGGGCGCGATGCCGAGGCGCGCGACGCCGCGCTCGACCACGGCGCGGGGCGAGGCGGAGACGACGTACACCGGCACGCCGCGCGAGCGCGCCCAGTCGAGGATCGGCAGGAGCGCCGGCCGGATCCGCCCCGCGTGGTTCTTCTCCTCGAGCACGCGGTCGACGAAGGCGGCGAGCTCGTCCTCGCGCCACCCGGCGAAGACCCAGGCCATCATCGCGAAGGCGCGGTCCTCCGGGTACCGCTCGGCGAGGAACGCCGCGTGGAGCGCGCTCGCGAGCTCGTGCGCGCCGCCGCCGCCGTCGAACGCGACGCCGAACGCCTCGGCCTCGCGGCGCAGCGCCGCCTCGGCCTCTGGCCGCGCCGCGCGCGCGGCCAGGAGCGCGTCGAAGAGGTCGAAGCCGACGTCGCCGTCCCAGAGGGTGCCGTCCGCGTCGAAGGCGAGCGCGGCGCCCGCGCCCAGCACGCCGTGCGCGGCCTCGATCCGCCGCAGGATGTCGCCCGTGCTCTCGCGAGGGATCGGCGCGCCGCCGTCGAGCTTTGCCGCTGTCATGGGTCTCCCGGGGCCGGACGCCGGGTCCGGCCGGGGACAACGCCTACTCGGGTCCTCGCGTCGCGTCACGCCTGTCAACGTCCCGTCACCCGGGCGGCGGGCGGGCGTTGTGAGCCGCGGCGGCCGCGCCGGCGCGGGCCCCCGGCGGCGTCACCGCGCCGTCTCGAAGAGCGAGCGGTGCAGCACCTCGACCGCGGGGGCGACGAGCGCGTCGTCGATCACCATCGACAGGTTGATGCTGCCCGTGGCGTAGCTCAGCATCTCGACGTTGACGCCGGCCTGGGCCATCGCCCCGAGCACCTGCGCGGCGACGCCCTTCTGCTTCGGCAGGCCCTGGCCGACGACGACGAGCGTCGTCCGGTTGGGCAGGACCTCGCAGGCGCCGAAGCGCTCGAGCTCGGGCAGCGCGCGGCTGAGCTTCCCGAGGTCGTCGGTGGTCATCGAGACCGAGACCTCGGACGTGGTGATCACGTCGATGACGACCTCGTGCCGGGCCAGCACCGCGAGGACCTGCGCGAGGAAGCCGACCTCGCCGAACATCCGGGTCGAGTTGATCTTGAGCACGACCTGCCGCTCGCGGTAGGCGATGCTGGTCACGGGCGGGGACGCGGCGTCGGTGCTGAAGCCGATGACGGTGCCGGGGTGGTCCGGGCGGTTCGTGTTGAGCACCCGCACCGGGATGCCCTTCTCCATGGCGGGCAGCAGGGTGGAGGGGTGCAGGACGCGGGAGCCGAAGAACGCGAGCTCCGCGGCCTCGTCGAAGCGCATCGTGGGGATGTTCCGGGCGGTCTTCACGACGCTCGGGTCGGCGGTCATCACGCCGTCGGTGTCGCTCCAGATCTGGGCCTCCTCGGCGCCGAGCGCGGCCGCGAGCAGCGTGGCGGTGAGGTCGCTGCCGTTGCGGCCGACGGTCGTGATCTCGCCGGCCTCGTTGCGGCCGACGAAGCCGGTGACGATCGGGACGACGCCGGCGGGGACGCGCTCGGCGACCATGGCCTTCACCCGGGCCTCGAAGCCGGGCAGCGGGCGCGCGCGGCCGAAATTGGCGTCGGTGATGAAGCCGAGATCCCAGACGTCGTAGGCGCGGGCCGGCACGCCGCTCCGGGCGAAGAAGTCGGCGATGCAGCGGACGGCCATGCGCTCGCCGAAGCTCGCGATGTAGTCGAGGCTGCGCGCGCTGAGCTCCTTGACGAGGCTGATGCCGCGGAGGAGGTCCTCGACCTCCTGGAAGAACGGCGCGAGGAGGTCGGGCGCGCAGCCGAGTGACGCGGCGACCGCGCGCTGCTTGCTCACGGCGGGGGAAGGGTCGAGCCGCCCGGTGGCGGCGACCCTGGCAGCGTTGATCAGCGCGTCCGTCATGCCCTTGTGCGCGGAGCTCACCACGAGGGGGCGGCGAGCCAGGCGGGCCCTGACGATCTGGAGAACCTTCTCGATCTGATCGCGGCTCTCGACCGAGCTGCCGCCGAACTTCATGACGATCATGCACGTGCCTCCATGGACCTGCCGGCCCGGTGGGCGCGGAAAGATAGTCGCCGCCGGCCGGCAGGCGAGAGGAAGCAGGCACGCCGCAGCCCCCGGCAGCAGGGTCCCGGCAGCGTCCGCCCGCCGTGCGCCGACGCCCGCGACGGCCCCCTCGGGAGACCCGCGATCCCCGCCCGGCGCCGCAGCACCGGCCAGGGAGACAGACCACCGGCACCGGCGCGGCCGATGACGGAGGACAAAAAGAGAGCGCCGCCGGGGCCTCAGGGGGGCGAAGGCCACGCCGGCGGCGCTGCTGTCCTATGAAGCACCTACTGTGCCATCCGGCATTTCCCTAAAACGACGCCACTACGTCGTGAACACCGCCCCTGTGTTTCAATTCTGAAACAACAGGGTCGCAAGAGTGGAAGATTGGCAGCAGTCTTTGTTTACCAATGCATTTCGCCTTGGACGCAATCGTTACAGTTTTGGCCGTATTTTTCTGACCTCGTGGCATGCCTGGACAGGTTCCGTGCTACGAGCGCCTGAGCTCTTCACCAAGGAGAAACAGATGCGACTTGGTCTATCCCT
Organism: Sorangium cellulosum; assembly: GCF_002950945.1. Taxonomy (GTDB): domain Bacteria; phylum Myxococcota_A; class Polyangia; order Polyangiales; family Polyangiaceae; genus Sorangium; species Sorangium cellulosum_E. The sequence goes on along the minus strand of NZ_CP012673.1, from coordinate 14,465,602 downwards.
GTCAGCGGTAACAGCGATGTGCCTGGCGCTCGCTGCGTGCGGCGACGACGGCGACGATCCGCAGGATGCGACGTCCGGCGCCGGCGGCGACGGCGGCGAGGGCGGCATCGGCGGCCCGACCGGCGAGGGCGGCGACGGCGGCGAGGGCGGCCAAGGCGGCGCGCCGGGAGGCGGGAAGGCGGACGGCGTGCCCTGCACGGAGGACGAGGAGTGCAGCGGCGGGCTCTGCCTGACCGAGGAGGGCTTCGGCTGGGCGGGCGGCTACTGCTCGGCGCTCTGCGCAGCGGATCTCGCGCCGTGCGAGGACGACTCCATCTGCCTGAGCGCGGGCGAGTTCTCGCTGTGCATCCGGTCCTGCGCCGAGGACGCCGACTGCGATGGGACGGCGCGGACCTGCGAGGTCGTCTCCGAGGACGGCGCGACGGCGTGCTTCGGCGGCTGTAGCGCGGACGAGCAGTGCGAGACGGCCTGCGACGACGACGCGGGGCGCTGCACCGCCATCGGCGAGGTGTGCAACAACGCGGTCGACGACGACGAGGACGGGCTGCAGGACTGCGAGGAGCTCGACTGCTCGCCGCAGGGGGCCTGCGCGGAGGGCATCGCCGCGGCCTGCGCGGACGCGACCGACGTGTCGGCGGGAGGGACGTTCTCCGGCTCCACGGAGGACGGCACCAACCTGTTCGCGGCGCTCTGCTCCGACGCCTTCGGGCTCAGCACCTTCCCCGCCGGCGTGGGCGCGAACGAGAAGGTCTTCCAGTTCGTCGCGCCGTCGAAGGGCAATTTCTCCGCCTTCGCGACCGCCACGGCGGGCGACTTCGACTGGTACTTCCGGAGCGGCTGCGACGACGCGTCGACGCTGATGGGGTGCCTGCCCGTCTTCGCCGCGGGCGAGGCGCCCGTGGAGCTCCCCGTCGAGGCCGGCGACACCTTCTTCATCTTCATCGACGACAAGACCGGCGAAGGCGCGGACTACACGCTCGAGATCGGGTTCGTGCCGGAGGTCTGCGGCGACGGCGAGCCCACGGGCTCGGAGGAATGTGACGACGGCAACGACGTGGACAACGACGCGTGCACGAACACGTGTACGGTCAACGCGGAGGTCCTCTGCACCGAGGTGATCCTCCCGGTGGAGGAGCCCGAGGTGACGGGAGACACGTCCGAGGGCACCGAGAGCTTCACGGGATCGTGCGCGGGCGACGGCGCGGAGCTCGTCTACCGGTACACGCCGGCGGCGGACGGCCCTGTGACGATCACCGCGACGCCGGCGACCGGCACCGATATCGTCCTCTATGCGCGGGCCGAGTGCGCCGACGCGGAGAGCGAGCTCGACTGTGTGGACGAGCCCGATCCCGCAGCCGCCGAGTCGATCACGGTGGATGGCGCCGCGGGAGAGCCGATCGACATCTTCGTCGACAGCTACAGCGGCGATTCCGCGGGGGCCTTCACGCTGAGCATCACCGAGGGCTGAGCCGCCGGAGGGCGAGGGCGCCGCGCGGTCGTCACCCGCCCGGCGCGGGCTCCGGGGTCTTTCCGGCCGGCAGGTCGGTCACGTGCAGATCCACGTTCGCGACCTCGCCCGGCTTCACCGTCACGCCGTTGCCGATGACGGTGGACTCGACGTTGACGATGTAGAGCCCCGGCGGGATCGAGGACAGGTAGAATGAGCCGTCCTCCGCCGTGGTCGGGTAATACAGGCCGACGGCGCCGTCGCCGACCTGGGTGGCGACCATCAGCCGGGCGCCCGGGAACGGGCGATTGCCGATGGTGACGCGGCCGCGGAGCTCGCCTTTGCCCTCGGGCGGGAGCTTGATGTCCTGCGCCGTCTCCTTCCCCTCCTGGATATCGACGCCGGTGACCGTCACCTGGTCTCCGCGCTGCATCATCATGCGGATCGTGCCGGGCGGGACCTGATCGAAGTGGTAGCGGCCCTCGGCGTCGCTCACGGTGTTCACGAAGCCGATCGGCCGGTGCATCAGCGTGAGCTTGGCGCCGGCGACGGGCTCGCCGTCGGCGCTGCGCGCCACGCCGGAGATGCTGCCGCCGGGCGACATCACGAGCTTCACCGGCTCCAGGCGGTCGCAGTCCGCGACCTCGATGTCGAGCGTGCTCACGGCGTTCGAGCCGTCGTAGGCGCGCACGGAGACCTTGCCCTTCGGCACGTTGGGCAGGACGAACGAGCCGTCGTCCTCGGTCTGCGCCTGCGCCGCGGCCTCCAGGGCGAGATCGCTCATCTCGCCGGCGGCGAGCACCGACTCCGCGTCGATGAACACCCTGGGCTGCGGGGCGCCCGACGGGTCCACCGCGCGGCCGGTCAGGGTGCACCCCTTGGAGAGGGTCAGATCCACCTTCTTGGTGTCGTCGGATCGCACGACGACCATCGGCGAGAACGCCGGGGCGTGGCCCGCCGCGGTCGCCCGGACGACGATCTCCCAGGCGGGCAGCTGGGCGACGCGGAACGTGCCGTCCTCGCTCTCGAACGTGCGGGAGAACAGGGGCGGGGTCGCCGGGACGTCCGCGGTGACGGCGGAGAGGACGTCGATGGCGAAGCGCCGCACGGGCTCGCCCCGCTCGTCGAGCACGCGCCCCTCGATGACGCCGCTCTTCGGGAGCACCAGGCTCACCTCCTGGCCGCTGTGCGCCGTGGTCGACGTGGTGCCGTACCCCTCGACGCTCGCGTTCAGCTGGTACGTGCCCTCGGGGAGCGTGAACTCGAACCGCCCCTCCTTGTCGCTCGTCACGGAGCCCACGGTCGAGAGCACGTTGCCGGCGACCTCGAAGGTCGTCGCGACGACCGTCGCGCCAGGGACGGTGTTGCCGTCGGTCCCGTACACGTGGCCGCGGATCGTGGGCCGCGCCGCCTGCCGCGCCGCCGGGGCGCCGCGCAGGAGCGACCGGTTCCTGTACCGGGCCTCTTTCGCGGCGCCGGCGGCCGGGGCCTTTTCGCGGGCGGGCGGCTCGCCGCCGCTCGGGCGGAGGGCGAGGTAGAGGGCGACGCCGGCGAGGGCCGTCAAGAGCAGCCCGAGGGCCACCCACGACCACCGGAGCGCGGGTCTCTGGTTCGAGGGATTCGGTTGCATCGGTGTTCCTCCAGATGAGTTGTCCTGACGAGAGCTCCTCGGCCGGACGCCCGGCAGAGAAAGAGAGAGGGGCCGCCGGCGGTCGCCGGCGCCCCCTCCTCTTCCGCATGTTCCGCATGAGCTCCGCGCGACGCGATCGGCGAGCGCCTCCCCGTCCTGCCCGGGGCCGCTGTTAAAGGGCTTTCTGCAGGGAGGCCTCGCCGATCGGTCGAGCGCTTGCGCGGCGGCCCGTCGCCGGGGGGACCCCGGCCTCAGGGCCGCGACGACGCTACGGATGCACGCGCGGCGTGAACTTGATGGGGTAAGCCACCGCCAGCGGGTGGTACTGGGCAAGACCCTTGATCACGCCGGTGAAGCTGTCCTGCGTCAGGTTGAGCCGATGGATACGGACCTTCATCTGGAACTTGTTGAACGCCCAGTGCGACTCGGGGGGAACCAGGGGGTCGAGCGAGATGTTCGTGTCCGCGGGGAACAGCGAGTTCTCGTCGCACGCCTGGTTCATGATCGACAGCTCCTCCGCCACGTAGGTGTTGGTGCACGTGGCGAGGGCCGCGAAGTTGCACCACTTGCCCTGGTGCCTGCACAGGTCGCCGAACGGGGCGGCCACCTGCTCGATGTAAGTGAACACCACGAAGCCGAGATCGACGAGCCGTGAACCGTTGCTGAGGCAGACCTCGTACTGCGTGAACTCGGGCAGCGCCATCGCGCTGGTGGGGATCGACATGACGGACGCGAAAGCGAGCGCCCAACGAGCGAACTTCTTCATGAGATATACCTCCGAGGAATCGAATCTGTGGTCAAGATGGGATGCAGATACCTATCCAGATTGTCACCCAAGGGATCCATGCCCCGGGGCGCGAGCCAGGAGAGCGATGCCCGGACGCAGGCGACGCGCGTTGTCGTCGCCCTGTCAGACCATGCTCCCGGAGGAACCCGCCCCGAGGTCATGCCGCGAACAACAGGAGACTATTCTCCCGGCAGGATCATGCAAGCACTTTTGACTGGCATTCTTCCGACCGAAAAGACGGCTGACATAGAACCATGGATAATCACGGCACTCATCGACTATCAACTCGCACGCTCTGCCTCGAACGCACCCCGTGGGCTCCCACATCCAGCCGAAGTATCGCGCACTTGCGCCGGTGGAGGCGCGCTCGGGCAGCGCTGCGAAGAGCGGTCCAACCGCGGAGTGGCGCGGCGCCGCCAGCGCGGGCGCAAACCGGGGGAGCGAGGGAGGAACACTGGGATTCTGCGGGGGTCTCTCCTGCTCGACTCCCGATGAACCCCTGTGGGCGATGGCCACCTATGTGACGCCGATGAGCACCGAGGAGCCACCCGGCGCGCCGTTCGCCGCCTTCGCGGTCGGCTGAACGACCGCCGCGGCCGCCGGGATGATGGGATATCGAGACATCGAGTTCGACGCGCGAGGACGGGTTCGTCCCGGCCTGCCCCGGGCGCCCCGAGCGGGCGCCGCGCCGGGCGGGCGCCGCGCCGGGCGGACGGCGGCGGCGGGCGGCGGCGCCGCGCCGGTCAGCGGAGCGTGAGGGCCAGTCGGTAGTCGAAGAGCGCGGGGGAGCCCGAGGCGCCCGACGCGGCGCGGACCCGGAGGAAGTACGTTCCCGCCGCGAGCGCGTGTGCGCCGGGGTGGCGCGGAGCGTCCCCGGTGCCGTCGAGGATCGAGCAGCGTCCCCGGCCGCCGTCGTCGTCGTCCGCGATCAGCCGGCCCTCGCCGTCGAGCAGCGACAGCCGGCTGTCGAGCTCGAGCGACTCGCACGTGGCCGCGCCGCCCTCGACGATCTCCGCGCGGATCGACCCGCGGGCCGGGAGGTCCACCGCGAAGAGGTCGAAATCGCCGCTGGTGAGCGCGCCGGAGAGGAAAACATCGGAGCCGGCAAGCGCGTTGGCCTCGGCGAGGGTGCCGTTCGGCTCCTCCTCGACGCCCGCCGGCGCGAGGATCTTCGCCTGGAGGAGGTAGACCGGGATCTCGCCGCCGCCGCGCGACGTGATCTCGACGCCATGGTCGCCGGCGGGCAGCTCGACGACGAGCGCCGAGCAGCCGGCGACGCCGCCCGCGTAGTCGGCGTCGGAGACCCCTTCGTCCGTCGCGATCGGCTCCCCCGCCGCGTCGAGCAGGCGGAGCGTCGTGTGGATGTCCCCCTGGCAGGACGAGCCGGTGCCGTCGAACACCTCGAGGCGCACGAGCGAGGCGACAGGCAGGCTCACCCGGAAGACGTCCCGGTCGCCCGCCGCGGCGAGGCTCGCCGCGAGGAGGGCGTCGCCCGCGATCACGAGCCCGCTCGCCGCGGCCTGCGCGGGGGTGTCGTTCGGCTCGATCTCCGCGGTGACCGCCTCCAGCTGGCAGGCGGCGCTGCAGCCGTCCCCGTCCGCCGAGTTGCTGTCGTCGCAGCCCTCCGGCACGTCGAGGAAGCCGTCCCCGCAGACCGGGAGCCGGTCGCACCCCGGACCGCAGCCCGTACCGCCGTCGCACTCCTCCGCGCCTTGCCGCGCCCCGTCGCCGCACACCGCGTCGAGCGAGACGAGCAACGTGTAGTCGGAGGTCGCCCCGCTGGGCGAGGTGCTGACGCGGACATAGTAGGTCCCCGGCGCCAGGTGGCGCGCCCCGGCGCTGCCAGGGAGCGCCGGGTCGATGAGCGAGCAGGCGCCGACGCCGTCGTCGCCGCCTTCCTCTTCTTCCTCGTCTTCCTCGTCGTTGTTGTCGGAAGCGAGCACGGTCACGCCGTCCGGCGCCAGGAGGGCGAGGGCCGTGTCGACGCCCTCGGGGCACTGCGGGGGGCCGCTCGATCCGAAGGTCTCGAGCCGGAGGTCGGACACGGACGCGAGCCGCACGGCGAAGAGGTCGACGTCGCCGGGCGACGAGAGCGCGCCGGAGAAGAGCGCTCTCGGCGCCACGGCGCCGTTCGCGTCGGCGTCGGCGGGGCTCGTGTTGGGCTCGACCTCGGCCGTGACGCCCTCGAGCCGACACGCCGCGTCGCAGCCGTCGCCGACTCCGGTGTTGCCGTCGTCGCACACCTCGGGCGCGTCGAGGAAGCCGTCGCCGCACGTGGGCACGCGCTGGCATGTCGCGTCGCACGCGGCGCCGCCGTCGCACTCCTCCAGGCCCTCGACGGCGCCGTCGCCGCAGATGGCCGTCATCCGCGCGCGCAGGGTGTACCCGGGGAGGACGCCGCCGCCGTACTCCTCCACGCGCACGTAGTACGTGCCCGGCAAGGGGATGGCGGCCGAAAGGAGCGAGCACGTGTCCGCGCCGCCGTCGTCGTCCTCGCCGAGCAGCGCGCCGTCGGCCGCGAGCAGCTGCACCACCGTGTCGGTGTCGTCGCAGGAGGTCGGGCCGCTCGCGTCGAAGGTCTCGATCTCGAGATCGGCCACGCGGGGGACGTCGACGGCGAAGTAGTCGACGTCTCCCGCGGGATCGATGGATGCGGAGAACAGCACCCCGGGCGCGGTCGCCTGGCCGGCGGTGGCCTGCTCGGGCGTGTCGTTGGGCTCGGCCTCGGGGAGCGTGCCCTCGAGCTGGCAGGCGGCGCTGCAGCCGTCTCCGCCCTCGGTGCCGCCGTCGTCGCACGCCTCGTCGCCGTCGACGACGCCGTCGCCGCACCGCACGATCCTCGTGCATGCCGCGGAGCAGCCCGCGCCGCCATCGCACTGCTCGCCGCCCTCGACCACGCCGTCGCCGCAGCGCGCCGTGAGCACGAGGAGGAGGTTGTAGCCGGGGATCGTCGCGTCGTTCGTGAACTCCTCGACGCTCACATAATAGGTGCCGGGCTCGAGCTGGACCGCCGCGCCCGTGAGGCTCGGGTCGATGAGCGAGCAGGCCCCGGGGCCGCTGTCGTCATCGCTCTTCAGCACCGTCTCGCCGTCCACATCGAGCAGCTGGACGAACGTGTCGAAGCCCTCGAGGCAGTCGCTCAGGCTGCCGGCGCTGAACGTGGCGATCTGGACGTCGGAGACGCTCGGCACGTCGAAGGCGAAGACGTCGACGTCGCCGAGCGGCTCGATCGCGCCGGAGACGAGCGCGTTCAGCGTGAGCGCGCCGCGCTCGCCCGCCGCCGCGACGGTGTTGTTCGGCTCGACCTCGGGAGAGGGGGTGTCGAGCTCACACGCGGCGCTGCAGCCATCGCCGCCCGCCGTGTCGCCGTCGTCGCAGAGCTCGGGATCCTCCAGCACGCCGTCGCCGCAGAATGCGGTGTCCAGCGACAGCGAGAGCGTGTAATCGAACGTCGCCGGCGGCGCGGCCGGGGAGCCCTCCACGCGGACGTAATAGCCGCCCGGGCCCAGCCTCTCCAGCACCAGCAAAGAGCAGTAGTTGTCGTCGTCGATGTCATCGTTGCTGTCGAGGGCCCTCAGGCGATCGTCGAAGACCGTCACCTGCGTGTCGACGCCGAGCGAGCTGCACGTCGTGCCGAGCGGGCCGTCGAGCGTCTCGGCCCTGAGCCTGCCGACGGCCCCGTCGGGGACGGCCACCGAGAACACGTCCACGTCGCCCTCGGGATCGAGGAACGCGCGGAGACGGCCGTCGGGCGCAAGGGAGAAGGCGTCGCGCGCGGACGGGAAATCGTCGTTCGGCTCGATCTCGCACCCCGGCTCCACCTGACATGCGCGCGAGCAGCAGTCGCCGCCCTCGTTGCCGCCGTCATCGCAGGTCTCGACGCCGCGCCGGACGCCGTCGCCGCACCCGCCCGCACACGCGCTCGGCGCCCCGGAGCAGGCGAATCCAGGCTCGATCACACAGCCTGGATCACACCCATCGCCGGCCGCCCGATTCCCATCATCACACTCCTCGATGGGGGCGCCGACAACCCCGTCGCCGCACGTCGCGGCGGGCGCTCCGCCCTCGCCGCCGTGTCCGCCGCCACCGTCGCCGCCGCGTCCGCCCTCACCGCCGCTGCCGTCCTCACCACCGCTGCCTGCGCCGCCGCCGCGCCCGACCTCGCCGCCGGGCTGCTCGATCCTGCTGCGATCCACGGTGACGAGCAGCTCGCACCCGATCAGGGCCGGCGCCGCGAGGCCGATGAGCAACGGAAGCGCGGTCCTGAGACAGGAAATCATGGAATCGAGCCCTCTGCTCGGCGCCCTCTCGGTCGACAGGACCGAAGACTTCTCGACGCCGCGCGCGGGAGCAGACCGAAGCGGCGCGGCTGCGTCAAGGGACAGCGGCGCTCGAGCGAGCGCCTCAGTACGTCACGGCTACCGTCTTGTGCACGTAGTCGTCGCGATCCAGCTGCGAGAGCATCAAATGCGCAGCGTCCTCGCGCGAGAGCGTGGGCCCGCCAAAGATGTAGTTCCCCGGCGGCAGGTGATCGACGGCGACGCGGTAATCGCCGATGAGCCTTCCATCGGTGAGCTTGGGCGGCCGCACGATCGTCCAGGCCACGTCGCTCTGGCGGACGATCTCTTCCATACGCATCATGTCGGAGTAGGGGTTGCGGCGCAGGGGCTTGATGAAGAGGCGAAACCAGAGCGCGCTCGCGGGGTCGTCGAGGCCCGCGGCGCTCATGGCGATCAGGCGGCGGACGCCGTGCTCCTTCATCGCGCGGAGGATGTTGACGGCGCCCTCGGAGTAGACGCGTGTCGGGCCGAGGCCGCGCGACCCCAGGGCGGAGAGGACAGCATCGTGGCCGGCGACGGCCCGCGACACCTGCTCAGCATCCATGATGTCGCCCCGGAGCGCGCGCAGCCGCTCGTGGTGTGGAACAGGGATGGTGGCGGGATTGCGCGCGAACGCGGAGACCTCGTGGCCAGCCTCGAGGGCCTGACGGACCAGCGCGGCGCCCGTGCCACCGGTCGACCCCAAGATCAGCAGTCGGCTCATGATCGGCGAGCCTACCCGGTCCGGCGCCGCCGGTTCAACGGGCGCGTGGCGGCGCTTCCCAGAGGCGCGTCGCCACGTTCGCACGCGCCGTCCAGGGGTGTTGTCACGACGACACAGGCCGCGCCCGACTCTCCCTTACGCCCGACGCCCTAATCTCGTGTCGGTATCATGGGGCCGCACTCCGCCAGTGCCCAGAGCCGCTCTGCCGTGAGCGGAATGCCGGGCTCATCCCTCGAGGTCTGGCCCAGGTCCGGGCGCGGAGCGGCGCGCCGCCGGTCACCCGCCGAGCCGCAGCCACGCGGCCACGCCGTGGTGGTCCGAGCCCGAGAACGGCGCCCGCTCGCAACGTGCGATCGTCCAGCCCTCCCCCGGCTGGACGAAGACGTAGTCGATGCGGCGCAGCGGCAGGCCCGCCGGCCAGGTGCCGCCGGTCTTGCCGGGGTGCGTGTGCATCCACGTGTCGACCCAGCAGGCATCCCCGGCGCTCGCCCGGAGAAAACACACCGCCTCCTCGCTCGGGAGCGCGTTGAAGTCGCCCATCATCACGGCGCCGACGCTCCCCGACTTCTGCCGCTCGCGCGCGGCGAAGCTCACGAGCTCGCGCACCGTGCGCGCGCGCGCGCGCCTCGACAGCGAGAGGTGCGTCACCAGCACGTCGATCACGGCGCCCGCCTGCCGGATCGCCGCGCGCAGGACCACGCGCTGGCTGTCCCGCTCGAACGGGTCGTCGCGATCGAGCGTGAGCGCCTCCAGGGAGTGATCGAGCACCTCGATGTCCTCCCGGCAGAGCAGCGCGACCCCCTCGCACTCGCCGCCCGCGGCGACCCTCCCCGGCGCGAACCACGCCCGGTACCCGCCGGCGAGCCGCGCGAGCTCCCCCGCCTGGCCGAGATCGCCGCTGGCGGCCTGCGCGTGCACCTCCTGGAGACCGATGACACCGGGGCGCATCTCGCCGATGAGCCGGGCCAGCATCGTGCGGCGCCGCTCCCACAGGGCGGCGCCGCCCCAGATGTTCTGGGTCAAGAACACGATCTCGCGGTCCTGGCTCAACGGCCTCCTCCTCGGGGGGTCAATCCGGGGACGTCTTAACCAGCTTGTCGAGCAGGCTCAAGGCCCCGTGAGCGAGCCAGTCAACGCCCTTGTCGAGGAGCGGCCGCGCCGCGAGCGCGCCCCGGGTGATCGGCCGCGAGGCCGCCCTGTCGCGCGCGAACATGTCGGCCACCCGGGCGACGAACGCCGGGTCGAACACGAAGAGATTCACCTCGTTGACGGCGCTCAGGCTGCTCGGGTTCGCGTTGAACGTGCCAATCGTGCACCAGTCGCGGTCGACCAGCGCGAATTTCGAGTGCAGGACGGCCCGATCGTACTCGTGGAGCTTGAAGCCGCGATCGATCCACGTGGCGTACTCGGCGCGCGCGGCCCGCTTGATGATCGGCAGGTCGGTCTCTCCGGGGAGGATGATCTGGACGTCGACGCCGCGGCGCGCGGCGTCGACGAGGTCCTTGAGCATGCCGGCGGGCGGGAAGAAATAGGCGTTCTCGATCCAGACGCGCTCCTTCGACCGCCGGATCGCCTCGCGGTGGCGGGCGTAGACCCGCGCGTTGTCGTCGGGCGTGTCCGCGATGAGCTCGAGATCCGGGTACTTGCGCCCGGTCGCGTAGTCGAGCAGGCGCCCGGGCTCGCCGTCGGCCTCGCGCCAGCGCTGCTCGAAGAGGAACGCGAAGTCGGCGACGCAGGGCCCGTCGACGCGCAGACAGACGTCGTGCCACCCCTCGCCGCCGCGCCGCTGGGGGAGCCACTCGTCGCCCCACGCGGCGCCGCCGGTGTAGGCGACCTCGTCGATCACGATCACGCGCGAGTGATCCCTCGGCAGGAGGCCACCCTCGCCGAGCGCGACCGCCATCGGGCGGTAGGCGCGCACCTCGACGCCGCGGCGCCGGAGATCGTCGAAGAACGGGGCGTCGGTCTCCTGCGAGCCGAGCGGGTCGTAGAGCAGCCGCGTGCGCACGCCGCGCGCCGCCGCCCGCTCCATCATCTCCCCGAACGACCGGCCGAGCATGTCGTCGCGGTAGATGTAGGTCTCGATGTCCACGCGCCGCTCTGCGCGCTCGACGTCGCGGAAGATGGAGCCCAGCACCGACTCCATGCCGGGCAGCAGGGTGAGCGCGTGCTGCGCGGTCGCGACGGGGCTGACGGGCCTCGCGGCGTCGCCGGAGCTCGCGGCCGCGTCGGACGCCGAGGGATCACCCGAGAGCGGCGCGCTGCCTCCGTCGCCGACGGGGCTCAGCAACCGGCGGTCACCAGGGAGCATCGCCCCAGTGTGGACGATGAGCGGGAGAAGGCGAGCGCCCGCAGGCATGCAGGCGCTCGCGCAGGGGACGGGGATGCAGCGGGGACAAGCGGGCGAGGTTCGCGCGGCGTTCGGGCGGTCTTCGCGCGGCGTTCGCTCAGTTGCTCGAGAGCGGGCCCTCGGCGCCGCCCTTCATCTCGTGCGAGTTCGGATCGTACTTCGAGGTGCACTTGGCCATCACCAGGCTCGCCTCGAAGTTGCCCTCCGCCGTGAGCGCGCCCTCGACGGTCACCTGGACGCCGCCGCTCGGGACGTCGCGGAACGTGTCGGGGATGACGCACTGGGCGTAGCGCACGGGCAGCGCGGCCTGCGTGCCGTGGATCTGGAAGCGGTACTCGCAGGGGCTGTCGCGCTTGGCCAGCGTGCCGGGCACGAGCTCGCCCTCGACGCGGACCTTGCGGCCGGTGAGTTTGTCCTTGGAGGCGAGCAGCTGATCGACGGGCGTGGCGTAGACGGCGGCTTCCTTGAAGCCGACGAGGAACAGGGCGACCAGCGCGCCCACCATGACGAGCAGCGTCGCGAGCAGGCCGATGCTGCGCGACGGACGCGGCTTCGGCGCGCCGCTCGCCGCCGGCTTGACGACCGCCGGGGTCTCCTGCTGCTCCGCGAGGGACAGGGCCTGCGCCAACTCTTCATCCAGCTTCTTGCTCATCGTGGATCCCTTCGCCTGCAGGCTAGCCCGCGCGCCACGGCCGGTCGAGCGCCACCTGCTCGGCCCGCCCCTCCTTCCTTATCCCGCGCGCGGTCCCGAGCCCGGCGGGCGGCGTCCCCGCGGCGCCGGACAGCGCTAGCGGAGTTGTCCCTCGCGAGCGGACTGCACGAACCGGCGCGCCTGCTCGCGGACGGTGGCGACGCCCGGGGTGTCCTCGGAGGTGAACAGCACGCGGAGGCCGTCCGCCGCTTCCACGACCCGGCCGCGCGCGCCATGGCGGGCCATGTCGAACAGAGGGCACCGCGCCGCGCCGTCGTCGGACGGCTGCTGCCCCGCCTCGGCGAGCGCGGTGATGCGGCGGTCGAGCTGGCGCGCGATCTCGTGGAGCGACGTGGCGCCGGCGCCGAGGCTCGGCGTGATCACGATCTGCACGCCGCCGGGGATGTCCTCGGCGCTGACGCTCGCCGCGTCGGAGATGTGCGCGCAGATCTGGCGCTCGTTCATGTCGGACGCGCCCGCGGCGCCCGCGCGCGGCTGTCCGGGCTGGCCGCCGGTGTCCGGCGGGGTCGCTCCCGGCGGGGTCATCCCCGCGGCGGGGCTCTCCCCGATCTGGCGCTGGTCCGGAACCGGGGCGTGCCCGGGGCCGCTGCCCGGCGGCTGGGAGTTGACGGCGTAGGGCATCTCGGACTCGAACGTCGGCGTGCGGCCGACCGGGTGCGCCGGCTGCCGCTCGCGGCCGCAACCCGCGGCGACCGCGAGGAGCGCGAGGGAGCCGAAAATTGCGTGCATACGGTGAAACGATGCCTTCATGGAGGCCTCCTCCAGGGTTCTGCGCGGGGCGTCCTGCGCGCGCGACGCCGACCCGGGTTGAGCGGGCCGACCCAGGTTGAGCGGGCCGACCCAGGTTGAGCAGGCCGACCCAGGTTGAGCAGGCCGACCCAGGTTGAGCAGGCCGACCCAGGTTGAGCAGGCCGACCCAGGTTGAGCAGGCCGACCCAGGTTGAGCGGGCCGCGGGACGGCTCCCGACCAGCCAGGCGGATCCCCCGTGTTCCCGGCCGGCCTCGCGCGGAAAGGAACGTCGGCCCCACAAGCCCGCTCGACCGAGTCTCGACGCCGCTAGGCTGCATCCGCCGTGCCCGCCGGCGGCCTCGCGCGGGTTGCGCGCTTTCCCTCGCCCACCGGCACCGCGATGCACGCTCCGGCGCACGGCCGATCCGAACCGAAGCCGCTGCGCCCCCCACCTCCTGCTCATTTTCTGGGGTCTCTGCGCGCTCGGCGTTCTAGGCTCGGCCGCCGCTCTCCCGACGCCGTAGAGCCGGCCGCCCGGACAAGGAGGCCCGAGCGCGTGCTGACGACCCGACGACCCCGCTCGCCGATCTCCCTGCTCGCCGCCCTGCTCGTACCGCTCGCCAGCGGCGCGGGCGCGTGCTCCGGCCGTCCGATGGCGGACCCGCCGGCGCCAGCCCGCACCGCAGCGCCCCCTCCAGGCAACAGCCCCGCCGCAGCCCCGGCCTCCCTCGTCGCCGCCACCCCCGCGGCCGCCGACGCCGCACGGCCCGGCCGCACCCCGCTCGGCGCCGCGCCGGCAGCGCCCCTCCCGTTCGTCATCGAGCCGGCGCTCGACCGGCGCTCGGTGCTCTTCCTCTCCAAGGTGTCGTCCGACCGAGTCGGCTGGTTCAGGCGCCTCGACGCCACGACGGGCGAGCTCGGGCCGCCGCTCCTGCTGCTCGACGAAGACCTGGCCGGCGCCCTCTCCTCCGCCGGCGGCAGCACCACGCTGCTCACTTCGAGGAACGGCGAGCTCTGCGCGACCACGTTCCTCCCCGGCGAGACCACGGCCGCGTCGCGCGCGTGCGGCCCGACCCGCGCGAGCGCGATGGCGGCCGTGGGAGAGCGCGTCGCCCTGCTCGAGCTCGAGCTCGCCGACGCCGCGAAGCGCGCCGAGGCCGCGGCGCAGCGCGCCCGGCGCGAGCGCGCCGCCGCGGCGAAGCCCGCGCGCAAGGCGCCCGCGGCGAAGCGGCCCGGGAAGGCCGCGGGCGCGAGCGGCAAGACGACCCCCAGGAAGACGACCGGGAAGGGCCGCGGCAACGACCGCGGCCGCGACGGCCACGACGGCCGGCCCAGGAAGGGCGCGCGCCCCGCGGCGCGGCCGAAGCGGCCGGATCCGCTGCCCGAGGTCGAGCTGCGGATCCGCTGGATCTCGCCGGCCGACGGGCTCGATCCGACCTCGTCCCCCACCGGGCTCCGGTTCCGGCCGCCGCTCGACGGCATGGACCTGATCGACGCAGCCGCGCGGCCGGGCGCGATCGACGTGCTCCACTACGCGGCGAGCGCGAGGAAGCCGAGCACCTCGTGGCTCGGCAGCGCGCAGATCGCCTTCGCCTCGCTCGGCGAGGACGGCAAGCTCGACCCGGGCCGGCGCGCCGTCGTGGTCGAGGCGGATCTCGACCACGGCGCCGTCCGCGGCCACCTGGACCCGCGCCTCGTGACGACCAGCGCTGGCTCGGTGGTCGTCGACGTCACCGGCCGCAACGGCGCCTGCCAGGCGACACGCGTCGCGCCCTCGCTCCAGCGCCTGCTCGCCGGCGCCTGGCCCAAGGCGGTCTGCGCCGTGGATCCGGCGCGCCTCGCCGACGCAACCCCGCTCGCGCCGGCGGAGCTCGGCGCGCTCGAGCGCATCGCCGCGAGCGGCGCCCGGCGCGCCGCGGAGCAGCCGGCGTACGATCCCGGGCTCGCGGCCTGGGCAGGTGATCGCGCCTATTTCCAGACGGTCGCCGGCGAGCTCTTCTCGGCCTCGCGCGCCGACGGCCAGCCGCGCCGCGAGCCGGACCCGTTCCCGGCGCGGCGCGCGCGCATCGCGTGGGGCGCGATCGCGACGGACGGCGAGGGGCTCGCGCTCGCCGCGGGGCAGCTCTACCGGCTCGACGCGCGCGGCCAGATCGCCGCCGCAGGGGCGCCTCCGGGCCTCGCCACCACGCCCCCGCAGCCCCTCGCCGCCGCGCCGCCGATCGCCCCGCTCGACGAGCCGGAGCGCCCCGTCGACAGGCGCCGCGCCGCGCGCATCGGCGCGTCCTGGTGGCTCGCGCGGACCGACGTCGTGCGCCTCCTGCCCGACCCGCTCGTCGTGCCCGCGCTGCGGGGGCGCGCCCACGAGGACGGCGCCGTGCTGGTCGGCGGCCGCGCGCGCGGGCTCTTCCTCGAGGTGCTCGGCGACCGGCTCCAGATCACCGGGCTCGACGCGTCGGGCGCGCTCACCTCCCAGGGCGCGCTCGCGTCGCCGGTGCGCGCGGGGTTCGACGCCTGCGAGCGCCAGGGCGGCGGGGCGATCGTCGCCGGCGTGAGCGCGAAGGACCCGGGCAAGGTCGTCGCGCTCTCGATCGACACGCACGCGCACGCGCTCGGCCGGCCCGGCGCGGCGCGCCCGACCTCGCTGCCGCTCGACGAGGGCGACCTCGCCGTGCGGCTCGTCGCGCTGCCCGACGGGGGCGCGCTGCTCACCGACGCGGCCCGGCGCCACGTGGTCTGGCTCGACGACGACGGCGCCGAGCTCGCGTCGCAGCCGTGGCCGGCCGACGACACCGGCGCGCTCTGCGTCGACGGCCAGCCCGCGCGGCGCGTCGTCCCGGCGCCCTCGCCCGGGATCTTCGCAGCCGTCCCGGAGCTCGCGGCCCCCGGCGCCTGCGTGACGGGCGACGCCGTCTGGACCGCCGACGGCAGCCTGCGCTGGTTCGGGAGCGCGGTGAGCGGCCTCGACGCGCAGGCCGAGGCGGGCCTCGCGCGCCCCGCGCTACCCGACCTGCCCGCGGGCGCGGCGGTGCGCCCCGCGGCGGCCCCCGCGGCAGGCGCGCCCGCGGAGGCGCCCGCCCTCGCGCTGCCGGGCGCGCCCGCGTGCCCCGCGGACATGGTCGCCGTCGCAGGCGGCCGGTTCTGCATCGATCGCTTCGAGGCGATGCTCGTCGACGGCGCCACCGGCGCGGCGCTCTCGCCCGATTACCCGTCCACCCCGAACCTGCTCGAGCTCACGCTCGCCCAGTGGTCGACCGGCCGGCGGCGCGCGGGCGACGTCCACGCCCGCGCCTTCCCGCTGCCGCTGCTCCCCGGCTGGCAGCGCGGCCGCGCGACCGCCGCCGCGGCGCGCTCCCGGCTCGGGGTGCGGCCGAGCGGCTACACCACCGGCCTCGTCGCCGGGAGCGCCTGCGCCGCCGCCGGCAAGCGGCTCTGCTCCGTCGAGGAGTTCGTCACCGCCTGCCGCGGCGAGGACGACACCCTGTACCCCTACGGCGACACGTACGAGGAGGGCGCCTGCAATGTCTTCCGGAGCGCGCACCCCGCCGCCCTCCTCCACGGCAACGCGTCGATCGGCCACCTGGATCCCCGGCTGAACCGCGCGCGCGCCGGCCGGGAGCCCCTGCTCCGGGAGACGGGCGCGAGCCCGCGGTGCAGGAGCCGGTGGGGCAGCGACGCGGTCTACGACCTCGTGGGCAACCTCGACGAGTGGGTCGACGAGCCGGACGGCGCGTTCGCGGGCGGCTTCTACGCGCGCTCGACCCGCGCGGGCTGCGAGGCCCTCGTCACGGCGCACCCGAGGACCTACCTCGATTACTCCACCGGCGTTCGCTGCTGCCAGGACCGCCCCTCGACCCCGCCGCCGCCCCCTGCGCCGGCGCCAGAACGGGAGTCGCCGCCGGACGCGTCCGCCGATCCCGCGGGCTCGGCGCCGCAGCTGCCCGGACCGCCGCCATAACACCCGGCCAGGGCGAAGGCGGCAGCGCTCGCCGGCAGCCCGGACACGCTGTCCGCGAGAGCGCCCGAAGAGAGCACACCGGCGACGGCGCCCCTCGTATCGAGAGCGTTTGTCGACGAACGAAGCGAACACCACGCCACGCGCACACGTCCGCGCGCATCCGCGTGCTACGTTGGGCAGTGATGAGCGTATTGTCCACCGCCACTGAAAGCGATCTGGAAAACCCGACAGAAGAGCACCGGATGCTGCGGCAGATGGTGCGCGATTTCACCCGGGAGGTCGTGGAGCCGCAGGCCGACGAGCACGATCGGACCGCCACCCTCAACGTTCCGCTCATGCGGCGGCTGGGCGAGCTCGGCCTGCTCGGCGTGACCGTGCCCTCGGAGTACGGGGGCGCGGGCATGGACGCGGTCGCCGCCGTCATCGTCCACCACGAGCTCGCGAAGAGCGACCCCGGGTTCACGCTCGCCTACCTCGCCCACGCGATGCTGTTCGTGAACAACTTCTTCCACGCCGCGAGCGACGAGCAGCGCGCGCGTTACCTGCCGAAGGTCGTCTCCGGGGAGTGGATCGGCGCCATGGGCATGACCGAGCCGACGAGCGGGACAGACGTGCTCGGCATGAAGACGTTCGCCCGGCGGGAGGGAGATCGGTACATCCTGAAGGGCCGCAAGGCGCTCATCACCAACGCCCCCGAAGCCCACGTCTTCCTCGTCTACGCGACGATCGAGGGCAGGGTCACCACCTTCGTGATCGAGCGGGGATTCCCCGGATTCTCGACCGACGAGAAGACGCCGAAGATGGGAATGCGGGGAAGCACGATGAGCGAGCTCATCTTCGACGACTGCGTCGTCCCTGCGCGGAACGTCCTCGGCCAGGAGGGGGGCGGGATCCGCAACATGATGAGGAACCTCGAGATCGAGCGCCTGACCCTGGCCGCCATGAGCCTCGGGATCGCCGATCGCTGCCTGGAGATCATGATCCAGTACGCGGGAGAGCGGCGGAGCTTCGGCAAGCCCATCGCCGAGCACGGGCAGATCCAGCGCTACATCGCGGAGAGCTACGCCAAGACCGAGGCCGCGCGCGCGCTCATCTACTCGGTGGCGCGCAGCGTGAGCCCCGACCGCAGGAACCGGCTCGGGACGGACGCGGCCAAGCTGTTCGCGGCGCCCGTGGGCAAGGAGGTGGCCGACAACGCCATGCAGGTGCTCGGCGGCTGGGGCTACTGCACCGAATACAAGGTGGAGCGGTTCTTCCGGGACGCCAAGCTGCTCGAGATCGGCGGCGGCACCCTCGAGTCTCACCAGAAGAACATCACACGCGAGCTGATCGGCCGCCTGGTCTGAGGCTGCGTCCCCCGGGCGCACCGCGCTCGCGGTCCGCCTCGCTCGCCTGTGGTTGCGTCGCTGACGGATCCCACCGCCAAGGGCGAACTCGACAGCTCGGAGCGACGCGCCGCGTGTCGCCTGGACGGGAGCGCGCGGCGGCGGTGAAGCGCGAGAGGCCTTGTCACTCCACGGTTGCACAAAGGCAGCGTCGGGTTTGCGGTCCGGCCATCGAGCCGCCACGCGCCTCCGTCAGCATGCGAGTCCATGGATTGGGGAGCTCTGGCGACGGTCGCGCCGACGGCGCTGTCTTCTACCATCTACGCCACCATCCAGGCCTCCTTCCTCTTGAAGGTCGCTCGGGGTCGGCCTCCGGAGCCGCCCGCCGCGGCGCGCCTGCCCGGCGCGACCCCGGTCGTCAGCATCCTCAAGCCCGTCGCGGGCGTCGATGACGAGCTCGCCGACAACCTCGAGTCGTTCGCCCGCATCGATTACCCCTGCTACGAGATCCTCTTCGGCGTCGCCTCGCGCGAGGACCCGGCGGTGCCGGTCATCCAGGCGTTCATCGCGGCGCACCCCGAGGTGAACGCGCGGCTCTGCCTCACGGATCCGAGCGAGGCGCTGAACCCGAAGGTGGCGCAGCTCATCGAGCTCACGCGCCGGGCGGAGGGCAGCGTGCTCGTCATCTCGGACGCGAACGTGCGAGTCCGCCCGGACTACCTCCACGCGCTCCTTTCGGTGCTCATGCGGCCCGGCGTGGGGCTCGTCTCGAGCGTGGTCGCGGGCACCGGCGAGCGCACGCTCGGCGCGGTGATCGAGAACGCGCAGCTCGGCGCGTTCATCGCCCCCGGCGTCGTCGCCGCCGCCGAGCTCGCGGGCCGATCCATCAGCGTGGGCAAATCGATGGCGATGCGGCGGGTCGACCTCGAGCGGGTGGGCGGGTTCAGGAGCGTCGGCGGCGTGCTCGCGGAGGACGACGTGCTCGGGCAGCGCTTCAGCGCGTGCGGGTTCGTCGTGGATCTCTGCCTGGATCCGGTCGAGAACCGCAATGCGAGCTGCTCGCTCCTGCGCACGCTGGACCGGCACACCCGCTGGGCCAAGATGCGGCGCGCGCTCGTCCCGCGCTGCTTCGCGGCGGAGCCGTTCAACTCCCCGCTGCTCATCGCCTGGCTGACGGTGCTGCTCAGCCCGACGCGCCTCGCGCTGGAGGTCTGGCTGTTCGCCTGGGCGCTGCAGAGCCTCGGCGCGTACCTGGCGCTGCGGTGGCTGCGCCCGACGCGCTTCAACCTGCTGCTGGTGGCCGCGGAGCCGCTCCGGACGCTCTGCTGGTTCTTCTGCTGGCTCAACGCCCACGCGAACCGGCGCGTCGCATGGCGGGGCAACACGTTCTACATCGGGCCCGGTTCGGAGCTGATCGCCGCCGAGGAGCCCGCCTCGGTGCGCTCGCCGGCAAGGTGAGAGCGGCGGTTACCCGCTTCGGAGACGGGCCCATCTCGACGTTTTCGGTGCTCAGCGCACAGGAGTGCGCTTGCGCGCCGAAAACGCCGATCTGGGCCCGTCTCCTGTGCGGGTGACCGCCGCTCTGGGACACGCGCTCTAGAAGAGATGCGCGGCCGCGATGCCGACGGTCGCGCCGCCCACGATGAGCCAGAGCGAGCTCACGCGGTACCGGACGAGCAGCACGGCCGCCAGCGCGGCGAGCGCCGCGGTGAGCCAGTCGACCACCGCGGCCAGGGCCAGGCGCCAGGCGACGACCGCCATCAGCGCGAGCGAGGCCGCGTTCACGCCGTCGAGGAAGGCGGAGGCGACGGCCGAGCGGCGCAGGCGCGGGATCAGCGGGCCGCTCAGCGCGACGAAGAAGAACGCGGGCAGGAAGATGCCCGCCGTGGCCACGCCGGCCCCCGGGACGCCGCCCAGCAGGTACCCGATGAACGTCGCCGTCGTGAAGACGGGGCCGGGCGTCACCTGGCCGACCGCCACCGCGTCGAGCAGCTGCGCCTCCGTCATCCACCGGTACCGCTCGACGAGGTCCGCACGCAGGAACGCGAGGAGCACGTAGCCGCTCCCGAAGAGGACCGAGCCCACCTTGAGGAAGAACAGGAACAGCGGGAGCAGCCCGAAGGGCGCCGCCGCGGCGCCCCCGGCGAGCGGAACGGCGGCCGCGGCCCTCGCGAGCGGAGACGCGCCCGCGCCCGCGGCGCCGCCGGCGATCAGGACGGCGGCGGCCCCTGCGCCCGGGGGCGAGCCCGCGCCCGCGGCGTCCCCGGAGGCGGCGCGGTGCGCGGCGGCGAGCGCGCCGGCGGCGGCCAGGATCGCGAGCTCGTGGGCGCCGAGCAGGAGGGCGCCGGCCGAGAGCGCCGCCAGGGCGAGCGAGCGCCGCGAGCGCAGCCCGGTGCGGCCGAGGCCCCAGAGCGCCTGGACCACGACCGCGATGATCACCGGCTTCACCCCGTAGAGGAGCGCGGACATCTCCGGCAGGGCGCCGAACCGGACATAAACCCACGCGAAGCCGAGCGTGATGAGCGCCGCCGGGACGATGAAGCAGCCGCCGGCCACCAGCAGCCCTGCCCAGCCGGCCCGGCGATGCCCGATGTGGATCGCGAGCTCGGTCGAGCTGGGCCCCGGGATCAGGTTCGTCGCGCCGTAGAGATCGAGGAAGGCCTCGCGCGTCATCCAGCCGCGCCGGCGGACCACCTCGTCCTCCATCATCGCGACGTGGGCCGCTGGGCCGCCGAAGGCCGTCGCGCCCAGCCGAAGAAAGAGCCGCGCGAGCTCCCAGAGCGCCGCGCGGCGCGGCGGTCCGGGCGCTCGCGCGTCGCCGCTGGTCAGGCCTTCACCCATGCCGACGGCGGCCGCCCGACCCTCACTCGACCGGGGGAACCGGGATCTCCGGCGGGACGAGGAAGTAGATCTTGCGGGTGCTGAGCGTGGTCACGCTGTCGCCGGTCACGACGATGTTCGCCGTGAAGACCTGCGGCTCCGTCGTCGGCCGCACCGAGGTGTTGACGCGCGGGAGCACGTCGAAGCAGACCGTGGGCCCCGGGAACACGTTGGTGTACGTATCCGGGACGCCGTCGAGGTTCTTGTCGACGACGCGGAGCCCGGAGCTGCAGGGCTCCGGCGCCTGGTTGTTCGCGATGATCCGGTCCACGAACGAGCTCACGGCGTCGATCGCGTCGCTCTCGTCGTCCTCCGCCGACGCCGAGATGTCGAGCGTGACGTAGGTCGTGAGCACCTTGATCGCCTGCACGACGGCGACGTTCAGGCCGGCGCCTCCGCCGGAGACGTTGAACACGAGCGGGCACTTGTTGTTGGTCGCCGCCACGCCTCGCCCGTCCGCTCCCGTGCAGCACTGGTCGACCGCGCACTGCGGCGGACGCATGCCGGCCGGCCCCCACGCCGTCGGCGGGACGACCGAGCCGGTCGCCAGCGCGCCAGCGATGAGATCCGCCCTGGCCTCGTTCCTGGAAGAGTCGTTCGTGACCATACCGATGACGCGCCCGCCGAGCGCGGTCACCTCCCTCAGCGCCTCCGTGTAGCTCGGCGACGTCAGACCCGCGTAGTCGTTCCCGGGGAACGTCCCGTTGTGGCTCGGCACGTCCGTGATCATCACCACGATGGGCAGCGAGCCGGTGCGGAAGCCCACGCCCCCGATCTCCCCCACCGACTCCCCCGCCGGGATCGACAGAGGCCGCGCGGTGTCCGGGTCGAACGGAAGCACATCGGCCCCGCCCTGGGTCGTGCCCACCCCGGTGGCGATCTGGTAAAGAGCCTCCCACCCGCTCTCCGGCGTGTCGGCGCCGCCGGAGTCGTCGAGCGCGTTCACCGCGCTCTGCACCGATTGCCGTCCCTCCGGCGTGAGCACGCTCATCACCCGGTGCTCCAGGTAGAACGGCTCGTCGGCGGAGTCCCCGTAAGGAGACCTGGGGAAGTCCTTGTAGTGGGTCACCCCGATGCCGATGCTCGGGATCTCGACGGCGAGCTGATCGATCATCTCCTGGAGCGCGGTCTTCAGCGTCCCGATCGCGATGCCCATCGAGCCGGTGGTGTCCATCGCGAAGACCACGTCGGCCTGCGAGATGTTCGTCGAGAAGTCGAGCGTGTCCTGCGCCGGGTCCGGCCTCTGCTGGTAAGGCACGGTGAACACGAAATCGCCGTTGGCGCGCGGGTTGTCCAGGTCGTCGTCCGGGTTCGTGCCGGCCGCCTTCTCGATGAGGTCCGTCGTGCCGTCCTCGTCCGTGTCCGCGCTCGCGGGGCTCGACTCGCCCGGGTCGAGCACGCCGTCGCAGTTCGCGTCCTCGAGCAGGTCGAGCAGGCCGTCGTCGTCGCTGTCGAGATCGACGAAGTCCCCCCCGCCGTCCTCGTCGCTGTCCATGGGCGACCGATCGGGGTCGCCCTCGCCGCGCTCGATCTTGTCGGACCGGCAGTCATCGTCCGAGTCCTCGTCGCGGAACGCCGGGATCCCGTCGCCGTCGGCGTCGATCTCGCGCTCGAACCGGTCCTGGATGGTGTCGCCGTCGCTGTCGGTGTCGCGGAAGTCGGGCCGCTCGTCGCCGTCGGTGTTGAGCGGGTTGTCCGGGTCCGCGCCCAGCTCGGTGACGTCGGTGAGGCCGTCGCCGTCGTCGTCGAGGTCCGCGTAGTCGAGCACGCCGTCGTCGTCGGTGTCGCGCTCACCGTCGATCCCGTCGGGCCGCCCGTTGTTGTCGGAGTCGTCGTCGCGGAAATCGGGCACCTCGTCGCTGTCGCTGTCCTTCTGCCCGATCTCCCCTTTCCCGGAGCGCCCCTCGAGCTTGTCGTCGATGCCGTCGTTGTCGGAGTCGGTGTCCAGGTAATCCGGGTCCCCGTCCCCATCCGTGTCGATCAGCTCGGCGCGCCCCTCGTCCTCGTCGTTGATGCCATCCTCGTCCTCGTCCGTGGTCGGCGGCTCCGTGCCGGCGTCCTCCACCGGCGGGGGCCGGTTGTCCGACGCCGCGGTGCAGCCGACCGGCAAGCAAAACAAGAGGCAGGTAAGCAGAGGGCGGAGACTGCGACGCATAGGAACTCCTGCGCGAATGTGGTTAAGAAATCTTAGACGCTTTGCGCAATCCGGATCAACCGACATTCCATGGGAGCTCCTGACGTCCGCCGCTTCTGGAAACCTGACTGACAATGAACGGAAGCGATCCGCGCAGTCCGGGGCGCAGGCGGATCTGCGAGATCGCGGAGAGGCCCTCGCTCGTGCGGTGTCAGCGGAACGGGGCGGCGCACTTTCACCGCAGACGCTCGGCCTCTGCGGTCGCTTCATCGGCCTCTGCGGCCCGCTTCAGAGGAGCTTGATGCGCGGCGCCGTGACCGGCACCGGCTGCGTCGCAGGCGCCTCCTCCCGGTAAGGGCAGTGGCGGCACTTGGAGTTGCAGCAGTATCCCCGCTTCAGGTGATACGCCTCCGTGAAGACCAGCCGGCCTCCCTCAAGGTAGTAGTCTTCGCCTTCGATGAGCTTGGGAGGCTTCGGCCCGCGCATCTACCCTCGGTCAAGCTACTCCGAAATTCGCGCCCGCGCCATCCGCGCGCCGCCCACGTCCGGCGGTTCGCGGCGCGCCGTGACGTGGCGACCGGCCACCGCGCCACCGCGCCGCCGCGCCGGCCGACGCGACACGGCGCGCCGCGCCGCCCACAGGCCGTGCTACGCCTGCGCCGCCGCACCGTTGCGCTCCGCTGCGCACCGCCCCGCGTCGTTGCGCGTCGTTGCGCATGATTCAGCCCCGATGACCGCTCACCGCCTGCTCCGGCCGGTCCGCCCGCGATGCACGATCGATCCTGCTCGAAGCTCCTCCGCGCCCTGCTCCCGCTCCTCGCCGCGACCGGCTGCGACGGCTGTCCGAGCGCCAAGCCCTACACGCCCTACACCCTCGGCTCGGCGGCGCCGTCCGTCTCCCCGCCCCCGCTGAGCGGCGCGCGTCCCGCCGAGGGGGACGCCGGCGCGGCCCCGGGCGACGCCGGCCTCGCCGACGCGGCCGCGCCGCCCCGGTTCACGGCCGTGCCGAGCGTCCCGGCGCCCGAGGGCGGCAAGCGGTGGCCCCTCGACGGCGGCGCCGTGGCCGCCGCCCCGACCGGGCGCACCTTCGAGACCGGGCTGCTCCTCGACGTCGACGGCGACGGCGCGCGCGACCTCGTCGCCTGGGCGCGATCGCCCGACGGCCTGCGCGGCGAGCTCCTGTTCGCCGCGGCGACGCGGCCCGACGCGCCGCGCACCCTCGCCGCGCTCCCCGGCGACCTCGCCCCGCAGGGCTGCACCGCGCGCGCCGGCCTCACGCAGATCGGCCCCGCGACGCTCGCCTTCGATTTCGCCCCGCAGTGCGGCGCGCAGCGCTCCGCCGAGCTCCCCGCGACGCGCTGGATCGCCGTGATCCGCCTCCCCGGCACCGCCGCGGGCGCGCCGCCCGAGCTCGCCCTGGAGCTCCGCCTCCGCACGCCGCCGCCCGACGAGTCGCTCTCGGCCTCCTTCGAGGTCGCCGACCGGGACGCGGACGGCCGCGACGACCTCGCGATCGCCGTCGGCCTCTCCGGCGCGCTCCGCCCGTTCCCCGCGCCGCCGGCCGCGGCCCCCGAGCTCCGCGCCCCGCTGGTCTTCCTCGACCGCCCCGCCGGCCTCTCGCGCGACGCGGCGCAGCCCGGCGAAGCGCTGCGCGCGCTCGCCGCCTCCGTCCTCCGCGACGCGCGCGCCAAGTCGACCGCGCCGGCCGCGGCCACCGCCGCGCAGCGGCTGCGCCGGCTCCACGCCGTCCTCTGCGCCGACGCCGCGAGCGGCGCGGGCGCGGTCGCCGGCCGCGACGCCGCGCGCGCTGGCGAGGGCCTCGTCTCGACGGGCGCAGGCCCCGTGCGCTGCGCAGAGCCGGGCCTCGCCGCCGCGATCGACCATGCCGAGGCGGTCGCGGCCCAGACCCGCGGCGCGCCGCTCGCGGCCGTGGCGGCGCTCGACCGCGGCGGCCCCGAGCCGCGCACGAAGGACGAGGGCAAGCTGCTCGCGAAGCTCGCGCCGCCGGCGACCGCCGCCGCGGTGCACCGCACCGCCGCCGCCCCGCAGCCGGGCGCCCTGGGTCCGCTCGCGTTCGAGGCGGGCGGCGCGCTGCTCGTCCGGACCGCGCAGGGCGTCGTCCGCGTCGACCCCGCCACGTTCGGCGAGGCCGCGGCCGACGTCCCCCCCTGGCCCGCGGCCTTGCTCGCCGGCCCCGTGGAGCTCGTCGGCGTCGAGCGGCGCTGCGACGCGCCCACGCTGCTCGCGCTCGTCCGCAGCTCGCCCGACGCGGTCGGCGAGATGGAGGTCCCGCTCCCGCTGCTCCGCGGCCAGGGTCCCCGCGCCCGCCGCGGCGCCGCCGCGCCCGAGCGCTGCGCCGGGACCGAGCGCCTGCCGTTCGCGCCGCTCGCCGCGTCCGAGGCCGGGTTCGACGTCGCGCTCGGCGCGGCGCTGATCTCGATCGATCTGCGGGCCGCCGCGCCGGTCGCGTCGGCGCTCTCCTTCCCGCTCGCCACGCCCGCCCCGCAGGGCGCGGCGCGCTCTCCCGACGGCGCCACGATCGCGGTCCCCGCGGCCGGCGGGGTCCTCGTGGCGACCGCCGGCGGCGCCACGCGCCTCTGGTCGGGCGGCGACATCGCCCAGGGGACGGCGTGTGTCCCCGCGAGCGGCGGCGCGCGCGTCGCGTGTGTCGTCGGCGCGTCCGCGGTGATCTACGAGGCGAAGTGACCCCGGCGCCCGGCGCTCCCTCGGGGGTCTCCCCGAGGCGGGCTCTCCGGGCGGACGGCGCGCCGCGCGGCGCTCGGCGCGGACGGCGCGAAGAGACGACGACAAAAAGGCGCAAGGCGCGCAGGGAGCTCTCCGTTCCCTCCGCCATCCCTGCGCCTCCGCGGATCGTGCGCGCGCCCGAGGCGCGCTCACGCCGGGCGGCGACCTAGCGCTTGTTGACGCGCTCCAGGTACTTGCCGTCGGTCGTGTCGATCTTGACCCACTCGCCCTCCTGCACGAAGAGCGGAACGTTGACGGTCGCGCCGGTCGACACCGTGGCCGGCTTGGTGGCGCCGCTCGCGGTGTCGCCCTTCACGCCCGGCTCGCTGCTCACGATCTGCAGCACCACGTGCGGGGGCATGCTGACGCCGATCGGCTGCCCGTTGAACAGCGTCACGTCGATCGACATGCCGTCGCTCAGCCACCGGGAGTCGTCGCCGATCTTCTCGCCCGGCACCGTGAGCTGCTCGCCGGTCGCCGGGTCCATGAACACGAAATCGCTGCCCTCGGGATAGATGTACTGGAGGCTGCGCTCTTCCACGTCCGCCGGCTCGAGCTTCTCGCCCGACTTGTACGTGCGCTCGAGCACCGCGCCGGTCGCCATGTTCCGGATCTTGACGCGGGTGAACGCCTGCCCCTTTCCCGGCTTGACGAACTGGAAGTCGATGACCGAGTAGGGCTGGCCGTCGACCATCATCTTGAGGCCTTTTCGGATGTCGCTTGTGTCCATGGGCAGAGCTTCCTGGTAGCTTAGGGGCGGCTTGTCGGCGAGGCCGGGGGTCCGCCTTTGCGGCCCCCTGGCGCGGCTCGGGGACCCACGTTCGCGGCCCCCGCTTGGCAGGTCGGGGTCCGCTTCCGCGGCCCCCTTAGCACGAGCGCGGCCTCCTGCACAGGGCACGGTTTCAGGACCTGAAAATGCACGACTTCGACGACGAGCTCCGGGAGATCAAGCGTGAGATCGTGGAGTCCCGTGGGCTCATCATCAAGACGAACAACCTCACGAACGCCCTCGCCGCGGATCTGAAGAGCATCTCCAAGCGGCAGATGGTCTACGAGCGGCGCGCCTTCTGGAACAGCGCGAGCGCGAACCTCCTCTTCGTGATCGTGGTGATCGGCGTGGTCAAGCTCGCCTGGGACGCGCGCGTGGACGCCGTCCAGGCCGAGACCAAGGGCGCGCGCGACCGCATCACGAAGCATGAGGCCGATCTCAAGGAGATGCAGCAGCGGAGCGACGCCCGGGCCAAGGCCGAGAGCGACGCCGCGGCCTTTTACGAGCTCATCCGCGCCGAGCGGCGGCAGGAGGTGATCGAGGGGTTCGAGGCGCTGCGCAAGGCGCCGCTCACCCGCGCCGAGCTCGCGTTCTTCGGCGACGCGGTCGACAAGGCGCGGTCGGAGCTCTCGATCAAGTCGTACCAGACGGGCCTCGATCACATGCGCACGGGCCGCTGGCACGAGGCCGCGGTCGCCTTCGAGGACGCGATCCGGCAGAAGGAGACGGCGTCGCACACGCCGTCGGCCCGGCTCAACCTGGCGCGCGCCTACCGCCGGCTGAACCGGCAGCGCGACGCGATCCCGCTCCTCATGACGCTCTCCGAGGCGTCGCCCGACCGCGAGGTGATGGACGACGCGACGTTCCTCCTGGCCGAGTGCCTCCTCGACATCCAGGCCTGGAACGACGCGAAGACGACCCTCCGGTCCTTCATCCGCCGCTTCCCGGACAGCGCCTTCATCAACGACGCGCGCCTCGCGCTCGCCGACGTCTCGCTCCGGCACTGACGCGCCGCGCGGACCCGCGCCGCGGGCGCGCTCAGGAGCTCAGGAGGACGAGCGCACGTCGATCTGGCGCGGCTCGTCCTTCCTGTTGAACCAGCCGGATCGGAGCTGCCGGCGGAGCCCCGACGCGAACAGGCAATCGCGGAACGCGTTCTGCTCGAAGGTGACGGCGCCGTGCGCGAGCGGGGTCTCGATGAAGATCGCGCGGCCGCCGAGCAGCTGCTTGCGCGTGAGCTCTCCCGGGCGGCGCTCGTGCAGGCACGCGACGCCCTCGGCCTCGAGCGCGCGCTTCAGCTCGAGGTTGAGCCGCCGCACGTCGCCCGCGACGAAGTGGCTGACGAGCTTGTGCCGGCCCCGCCCCGGCTTGCCCTTGCCCTCGAGCACCCACGCGCGGAACGCGTCGACCTCGCCGTAAAGCGCGTCGAACAGGTACACCTCGTTCACCTCGCAGCCGCCGAGGCGGAGGCACGCGGCCGCGACGTTGTACCCGCCCGAGTGCGCCGACAGGCAGAGCGTCCCGAGCTTCGCCCGCCGCGGCACGGCCGAGTCGCCGAGCGCCCGCCGCGCCGAGGGCGTCGCGAGCACCGCCGCGAGCTCGCCGCACAGCCGCCGGAGGCCGCCTTGATGCCCCAGCTTGCCCGGGGGCGACTCGGGCGCGTTCACCGCCCCCTGCGGCAGGACGAGCACGGCGTTCTGCTTGCTCTCGTGGAGCTGCTCGCGGAGCTTGTGCGCCGCGATGGCCCGCGCCGCGGTCGTGTTGTGGCCGTGGAAGTGCATCACGAGGTCGAGCGTGTCGTCCTCCGGCGCGCGGTAATGGGCCGGCACGAAGACCATCACCGTCGCGTCCCGGTACGCCCCGCCGTCGCACGGGAAGGGCGCCTGCGTCAGCTCGAGCGTCAGCGTCACGCCGATCTCGGACCGCTCCACCCCCTTCACCTTCGAGTCCGACCTGGCCAGCGCCGGCGCCGGGTCCCAGAGCCCCGGCGCGGCCACGACGCCGCCCGCGGCGCCGAGCGCCTGGAGGAAGATCCGACGGCCGAACGCGGGGGCTACGAAGCGGGACATCCTGTCGACCTCGACCGGGGGTACCTCGACGCGCGTACCACCGGCGCTCGGTCAGGGCCAAGAAAGGGCCCCAATGAAGGGACGCCGAGAGGATCTCTCCCCCGGCGTCCCGGCGTCTCGCCTCTTGTTCAGCCCACGCGACGCAAGGCCGCTCGACGGTTCAGGCCTGCCCGACCGCCGCCGAGCTCACCTGGGCGAGCAGGTCCTGGATGCGGCGGACGAGCTTCGCGGGCTCCTGCACCACGCCCTCGACGAGGAGGGCCTGGTCGAGGAGGAGCTCCGACCACTGCTTCACCCGCTCCGAGCCGGGCTCGCGGCCCGCCAGGATGTTGAGGTTCTTCACGACCGGGTGGCCCGGGTTGAGCTCGAGGATCCGCTTCGACTCCTGGGTGTTCTGGTCGATGAGCTTCATGATCCGCTCGAGGTTCGCCCCGGGGTCCCCCTCGTCGGCCACGAGGCAGCTCGCGCTGTCGGTCAGGCGCCGCGAGACGCGCACGTCCTTCACCCGGTCGCCCAGCGCGGCCTTGACCGCGGCGACGGCGGCGTCGGCCGTCTCCTCCGGCTGGTCCTTCTTCTCCGGCTCGGCGCCGAGGTCGACGTCGCCGTGCGTCACGCTCTTCAGCCGGCGCTTGTCGAACTCGTTCAGCGTCTTCACCAGCCACTCGTCGACCGGATCGACGAGGAACAGCACGTCGTACCCGCGCTTCCTGAACGCCTCGAGGTGCGGGCTCTGCTCGACCGCGCGGCGCCCGGGCCCCGTCACGTAGTAGATCTCCTTCTGGTCCTCCGGCATCTTCTCCACGTAGTCGCGGAGCGAGATCACCTTGCCCTCCTCGGTCTTCATCGACTCGAACCGGCAGAGCTCGGCGAGCGCGTCCTTGTTCTTCCAGTCGATCGTGATCCCTTCCTTGATGACCCGGCCGAACTCCCTCCAGAACGTCGCGTAGCGTTCGGGGTCCGACTCGGAGAGGTCCTTCAGCGACTTGAGGACCTGCTTGACGATCTGCTGCTCGATCTGGGAGAGCGTGCGGTTCTCCTGGAGCATCTCGCGCGACACGTTGAGCGAGAGATCCTCGGAGTCGACGACGCCGCGCAGGAAGCGCAGGTACATCGGCGTGAGCTTGTCGCACTCCTCGACGATGAGGACGCGCTTCGCGTAGAGCCGGACCGCCCGCCGGTCCTTGTGGAACATGTCCGCCGGCGCCTTCTCGGGCACGTAGAGCAGGGCGTGGAACTGCACCGGCGCGTCGATCGACAGGTGCACGGTGAGCAGCGGCTTCTCGCCCTCGTAGCCGCCGGTCACGTGCCGGAAGAACTCCGCGTGCTGCTCCTCGGTGATCTGCGATTTCGGCAGGGTCCAGAGCGCGGCGGAGCGGTTCGCGACCTCGTCGTTCACCTTGATGGGAAAATGAACGAAATCCGAGTACTTGCGGATGATCTCCTTGACGCGCCACGCCTTCGTGTACTCGCGCGCGTCCTCCTTGAGGTGGAGGACGATCTTGGTGCCGGGGTGCTCGCGGTCGCCGGGGGCGACGGTGAAGGAGCCCGCGCCGGACGAGCGCCACAGCACGGGCTCGGCGCCGGGCAGCATGGAGCGGGTGTGCACGTCGACGCGCGAGGCGACCATGAAGGCGGCGTAGAACCCGACGCCGAACTGCCCGATGAGCTGGAGCTTGCCGCCGTCCTTCCGCTGCTTCGCGGCCTCGGCGTTGGCCTTCAGGAACTCCAGCGAGCCCGAGCGGGCGATCGTCCCGAGGTTCTGGACGACCTCGTCCCGGGTCATGCCGACGCCGTTGTCCTCGATGGTGAGGGTCCGGGCGGCGTCGTCGAGCGTGATGGAGATCCCGGGCTCGCCGGACTGCTCGGCGGCGTCCTCGCGGGTGAGGGACAGGAAGCGCGCCTTGTCGAGGGCGTCCGACGCGTTCGAGATGAGCTCGCGAAGGAAGACCTCCTGGTTCGCGTAGAGCGAGTTGATGACCAGCGCGAGGACCTGCTGCACCTCGGCCTGGAAGGGGAGCTCGACCGCGCCGGCCGCCCCGGCCTCGGGTGATGCGGGCGGCTGGGGCCCGGAGCCTGCGCTCGCAGGCTCGGCGGACGGCGTGGAAACGCTGGTGTTGGGGTTCTGGCTTTCCGTGTTCATCTCGGCGACCAAATGGATCCGATTTTGGAAAGGGCAATCCCCCGGGTTGTCGCGGAACGCCGCGGCGTGCGCGGCGCCTCACCTCGGCGCTCGGCGGGGGCGCGCCGGGGCCAGGTCGGGTCGTGCGGGGGGAGGGTCGCCGATCGGGGGCGGCGTGTCCTGCCGGGCTCGGCGCGCCCGGGATGGCGTCCAGGCCGATGGCAGCGACCGCCGCGCAATGAATTGGGTTTCCTGGATAGTAAGGGTTTCTTCCGAAGGGGGGCGGAGCTAGATTCGCGGAGGTCTCAGGCACGCCGCCCGGGAGAGCCGCCGTGGTAGCATTTCTCCGCGCATCGCTCCGTACTCTCCTGCTGGTCGGGACGTGGGCGCTTGTGGGGTGCGGCGAGCAGACCAGGACGACGGCCGCCGAGGACGCGCGGCGTGTGCCCGTCCTGCTCCAGTTCGACGGCTACCTCTACGTTCCTGCCGAGACGAGCAATTTCAAGATCCTCGAGCGGGTGCGGGCGCAGACGCTCTCCGTGTTCACCGGGCTCCGGAAGTCGCGGATCATGGTGAGCCGGCGCGAGGTCAAGGGCGCGAACGTCGAGAGCTTCACCCGGGAGGCGGTGACGGTCGTCGACGCCGCGACGGGACGGCGCGATCTCGCGCTCCGCGTGCGGTACCGCTACGTCGCCCGGCCGGAGGTCGCCAACGGCATCGACGCGCGGAAGGAGCTCGCGCTCGCGCTGCTGCACCGGCAGGACGACGTGATCGCGGAGCGCGTGCTGCGGGAGTGCACGGCGAACCCCGATCAGAGCAAGCGGTCCTCCAGCGCCATCGCCATCGACTTCGACGCGTCCCTCCCGCGCTGCAAGGCGGCGGTCGACGCGGAGCAGGCGGAGATCGACGCGGCGCGCGCGCAGGTGCCGGAGCTCGCCGGCGGATCGCCGGACCCGGCCAGGGACACCGTGGTCACGGTCGAGGAGGTGCGGCGCGTCTACATCCCGACCCGGGTGACGGTCGAGCCCCGCCCCCGGCAGCCGGGCGAGGTGGCGCCGCGTTACGTGCCGCCGGATCGCCCCGAGGTGGCGCAGGCCGCGCCCGGCCCGGAGACCGACGCCGCCGAGCGCCTCGCCGAGGTCGCGCGGAACACGGTGATCGTCGACCCGGACCACAAGGTCGACATGTCGAAGACGCCCGAGGAGCAGGCGCTGGCGGCCGAGGGCGCGCTGCTGCCGAAGATGGCCGCGGCAAGCGACTCCGACTCGAGGCGGCTGCCCGCCGTGGTGAGCGCCGGGGAGGCGCAGGCGCAGCGCAAGGTGGCGGATCCGCCGAACGAGAAGATCGAGATCCCGTTCGAGACGCTGGCCGACCCGAAGTTCCTCGTGGTGTGGCTGAGCCTCCTCATGGCCTACCCGATCCTCCGGGGCGACCCGCGGGGCCGGAAGCGCGGCTGACGCGCGGGCGGCGGCGGCGGCGGGCGGGTGGCGACTGCGAGGCCAGCACCGCGCGCGTCACGGCGCTCCGCCCCGAGTGCGGCGAAGAGCGGCGCCGTGTCCTCGGCGTGGGCCTCGAAGAACCGGACGAGGCGCAGGGCCATGGCGCCCGAGATGCCGGCGCTGCCGCTATCGCGCGGCGCCATCGGGCGACCGGGATGGCGCGCGAGGCCGTGCGATCTGGCGTCCCCGGCCGCCGCGCTCGCGGGGGACGTCCCCTACCCTCCTGGCCATGATCCTGCGCCTCATGAGGTTGTTCAGTCTCGCATTCGTGGAGACGGCCGTCGAGCGCGCCCGCCGCGGGCCCGCGCGCCCGACCTGGAGCTTCGGCTTCGAGTGGGTGGTCCGGTTTCTCCGCCGCGACTTCATCGACATGCTCGACTGGCCCTATCCGAAGGTCCGGGCCGATCTGGACGCGCGCCGGTATCCCGACAAGGCCGTCCGCCGCGTCCAGCGCACCCGGGACACCCTGGGGGGCGTCCCCGCCGTCTGGTTCGAGCCTGCTCGCGCGGCGGCGCGCGGCGTCGTCCTCTACCTTCACGGGGGCTCGTACCTGTTCGGCTCCACGACGACGCACGCGGACGTCATGGCGCGGCTCGCGCTGGCGAGCGGCGCGCGTGTGGTGGGCATCGACTACCGGCTCGCGCCGGAGCATCCGTATCCCGCCCAGCGCGACGACGCGCTCGCCGCCTTCGACGCGCTGGTGGAGCGAGGCCACACGCCGGGCGAGATCGCGCTCGCGGGCGACTCCGCCGGCGGCAACCTCGCGCTGGTCGCCCAGCTCGCGCTGCGCGACCGCGGGCAGCAGGCGCGCTGCGCCGTGCTCATCTCTCCCTGGCTCGACCTCACCGCGAGCAGCGCCTCGACGCGCGAGAACGATCCGACCGACTACGGCACGCGGGAGGGCCTGGTGCGCCAGGCGCGCGACTTTGCGGGCGCGATTCCGCTCGACGATCCCCGGCTGTCTCCCCTGCACGCGCGCCTCGACGGCCTCGGCTCGCTGTTCATCCAGGTCGGCGAGGCCGAGCGCCTGCACGACGAGGGCCTCGCGCTCGCGCGGCGCGCCCGTGAGGCGGGCGTCGACGTCACGCTCGACGTGCTGCGGGACATGCCGCACAACGGGCCGGTCCTGGCCGAGTACCACCCCGAAGGCGCCCGTGGCGCCGAGACGCTGGGGTCGTATCTCAGAACGTGCCTGTCGGAAGCCTCCCGGACGGCGGGCCCGCCGGCGTCGTCGGGACGCTTGGGGGACGGGGCGTCCGCGAGCGGCGCCTGAGCTCGCGCCGCGCCCGTTGCGGGGCGCGCGCGCTGCGCGTAGTGGATCGCGCCCTGGGGTTCGCCTCGCCGGGGGACCTCGAGGAGGACGGAACGGATGACCCCTTCCCAGGATCTGATTGATCTGGCAAGCCGGCTGGCGGACGCGAGCGGCGCCGTGATCCGGCGGTATTTCCGCAAGGGCATCGAGGCCGACGACAAGGAGGACACGAGCCCCGTCACGATCGCCGACCGGGAGGCCGAGGCGGCGATCCGGGAGATCCTCGCCGCGGCGGCGCCGGGGCACGGGATCGTAGGCGAGGAGCTCGGGCGGGAGAACGAGGGCGCGGAGCTCGTGTGGGTGCTCGATCCCATCGACGGGACGAAGGCGTTCCTCACGGGCAAGCCGCTCTTCGGCACGCTGATCGCCCTCTTGCACGCGGGGCGGCCCGTGCTCGGCGTCATCGATCAGCCCGTGCTCGGCGAGCGCTGGATCGGCGCCCTGGGCCGGGCGACGACGTGGAACGGCGCGCCGGCGCGCGTCCGGGCCTGCGCGGGGCTCTCGCAGGCGCGCCTCTCCACGACGGGCCCGCAGTACTTCCCCGAGGGGGAGGCGCGCGCCTTCGACGCGGTCGCGGCCCGGGCCAAGCTCGTGAGCTACGGCGGCGACTGTTACCAGTACGGCCTCGTGGCGAGCGGCAGCGTCGATGTCGTCGTCGAGTGCGGCCTCAAGCTCCACGACTTCGCGGCGCTCGTGCCCGTGATCGCCGGCGCGGGGGGGATCATGACCGACTGGGACGGCCGCCCCCTCGACGCCTCGAGCGCGGGGGACGTCGTGGCCGCCGGGGATGCACGCGCCCACGCCGAGGTGCTCGCCGCGCTCCGCGCCGGGCAGCGAGCCCTGGGCGCGTTCTGAGGGCGTGGGCGCGTTCTGAGGACGACGCCGCGCGAGCCGGGCGAGGCTCGCCGGCGGGGCGGAGAGGGCGCCTGAGGCGGATCCCGTTCACGCCCAGGTGACGGCGCCCTGCGCCCGCGGCGCCCGGCTCAGGCGCGGAGCCCGCGGTGCTGGAGGGCGAGGGCGCTCTTCAGCACCGGATCCAGCGCGGCGCCGAGCGACACGAAGCCGCTGAGCCAGGACAGGAGCGCCGCGAAGTAGAGGGCGAAGATGTTGTGGGCCGCGGCGAGCGGGTCGATGTCGCCCGCGACCTCGCCGCGCGCCTGGGCGTCGCGCACGAGGCCCGCGATGCGGTGCAGGAACGCGAAGGTGAGGGCGTTCATCCGCTCGCCGTTCGGGCCGGTCGTACCGGGGTACGCCTTCACGAACGCGTGCGCCACGCGCGGGTGCTCGCCGTACATCGCGAACAGCGTCTGGAACACGTGCATCAGCTGGGCGAGCAGCGGCTCCCGCCGCGGCAGCGCCTCGAACGCGGCGTCGACCGCGGCCGAGACCCGGTCGTGCATCACCAGCATGAGCAGATCCGCCTTGTCGCGCGCGTGCACGAACACCGTCCCCGCCGCGACCCCCGCGCGCTCCGCCACCGCCTTGGTCGTCGTGTCGTCGTACCCGAGCTCGGTGAAGAGCGCCCACGCGGCGTCCCGGATCCGACGGCGGGTGTCGAGCTTCTGCTGCGCGCGCCCGCCGCGCTCGGACGGCGGCGCGGGCGCCGCGGGCGGCGCGGGCGGCGCGGGCGGCGCGGGCGGCGCGGGCGGCGCGGGCGACGCGGATGGCGTGGCCAGCGCGGCGGGGCCTTGTCGACGTCTCGCACGTTTCGCTGAGCCTGTACTGACCTTGCTCACTGTGCCGCCAATCTGCTGCCGCGGTGAACGCCACGTCAAGGCGGAGATCCCCCTTGACAAAGCCAGCTCGAATAATGACTGTACTCAGTGAGTATAGTCATTACCGGAGGATGGCCCCATGGCGCTGGTGCACTACGACGAAGGCCTCACGATGCGGGAGGCGCGCGCGATCTACTTCCAGGTGAACGGCTTCGGCTCGGACGGCGGGTACGCCGACGCGTGGGTCGACTTCAAGCTCGGCCCGCTGCCCATCCCGTTCCCGAACACCAGGGCGCGCGTGCGCGCCGTGCGTTACCACGACCTGCATCACGTGCTCACGGGCTACGACACGAGCACGAGCGGCGAGTTCGAGATCGCGGCCTGGGAGGTCGGCGCCGGCTGCAAGGACTTCGTCGCGGCGTGGCAGCTCAACCTCGGCGGGCTCGT
The DNA here is from genome assembly GCF_002950945.1 of Sorangium cellulosum. Lineage (GTDB taxonomy): Bacteria > Myxococcota_A > Polyangia > Polyangiales > Polyangiaceae > Sorangium > Sorangium cellulosum_E. The sequence continues at coordinate 14,429,934 of NZ_CP012673.1, read as the reverse complement.
CGCGGGGCTGCTCTCGGCCCCGCGCCGGACGGTCCGCGCGTTCTTCCGCGGCCGCCGCGGCGAGAGCCTGTACGGCCGCCCCTTCGAGGCGCTGCTCGACCGCACGGTCGGCGAGCTGCGCCGGGAGATCGGCGTGGACGCGCCCGACGCGAGGCCGGCGGCGGGCGACGTGCTCTGGCTCGCGCTCGCGATCCTCGCGGGCCTCGGGATGTCGGCCGTCGGCCTCGCGGTGGCGCTCGTCGTGGCGCCGATCGGGGTCGTGACGCTGGCGCGCCGCCGGCACCGCGCGCAGCGCACCGCCGCGGCCTGAGGGCCGGGACGCGCGACGGGCGCGTGGGCCGACATCCTCCGCTTGCCTGAGCAGAGCGCGGCCAGAGTTCAAGGTGAACACAAAGCTGCCAATGGCTGCATCGAGCGCAGCATCTCGGGTCGTTGCGACGAACCTGAAAAGGCCGTAACGTGGCAGGCGAGACTCTATAAAATCGAGGGCTCAGCAGCGAGATGCTGGCCGGAGCACCGGTAAGATGTTCAGGATTCACACGAAGCAGCTGGAAGCGTTCCGGGAGCAGGAGAAGACGAGCTTCATCAACCGCGTCGTCGCCTACTTGCTCCACGCGCACCCGGATACCGAGGTGAAACTTGATGAAAATCGGAGAGTGCCGTTGCAGCGCCTCCCCCGAGCCGTGCTTCACGCAATGGTCCGCGGTGGGGTGACGCGCGCCGAACGGTACGGCATCACCTGGGAATCCAACCTCACCGCGTTCGTCGTCACCATGTTCACGTCGGCGCCCAATTTCGACGAGCACCCGTGTATACGCCGGCACCTTGCCACGAGCGAGGTGGACCCGAACCTCCGGCTCGATTTGCTCTGGGAAGAGACGTCTGACGAGGTCTGGGACGCCGTCTCAGCGAGTTACGACGCCGGCAGCTGGGCGCTCTCGGAGGCGCACGATGGGCGCTGAGAGGAGAGCGAGCAGGCAGAGGGCCATCGCCAACGCGGCAAGCTCGAGCACGACGGACGCGCCGGTCGGTGCTGTGTGCGCGTGCTGCGCGAACGCGCCACCAGCGACGCCGACGGCGGCCGGCACCTGCACGTCGACGACCGCCCAGTACAGCGTCGGAGCCCCGCAGCGTCCGCCGATCCACCACGACAATGGGTTTCGTCAGAACCCATCGGACTCGGACGATCCCACCCCGACTCCCACGACCGAGCCCAACCTCGCTGACCGGGCGTCGCTCCTTTATTGGCGGGGCACGCTCGAGGGGGCGGAGGCCGCTCAAGGTGTCCCGTATGTACCGCACAACGACATCCCTGACGCTCTCGCCGCCTACCGGCATTTTCTCGACGGCATGGGGACCGACAGGACGTTCTCCTACGAGCGGTTCGTCGCGAGCGACTCCTCCGGCGCGGTCATCCTGAGAAACGCGATCCGCGACATACAGCTCTGCGCGGAGAAGTTCTACAGGAAGATGCTCGCGGACGATCCGTCCCTTGCCACGAGGCGGGTGACGTTCGCTCTCACGGGCACCTCGATCCCCGCCGGCTCGGGCTCGCTGTACCCGTACCCGAGCACAGAGAACTGGCAAAAAGCCATCGGCGCCCATGTCATCTGGATGAGCGGGACGGTCGTCGTCGAGCCTGCTCCGTGCTCGGGCGGCGGCGAGCCCGTGCTGAAGATGCGCACGACGTTGCACGCGGAGGACCGTTACAATTTCAATCCAGGAGCCGCGGACATCGCCACCGGGACTCCCGACGCCGCCAACGGGCGCTTCGAGGTCACGGGCCTTGCACATCAATACATGAATTATGCGACGCTGCAGCGCGACGTCACCTGGATGTTGGGCCGTCCCGACGCGGGCGTAACGGCGCGGCAAGACAACTCGCGCCAGCGCCAACCCAGCGACAACAGGCGCGCGCGAAACCGCATTTGACGGACGGTGAAGAGGAGACCGTGAAGACCCCCGACCGAGAGCACGATTCGACGGCCCGACCGCCGCGGGCCGACATGGGAGGGCTATCGAAGCTCATCCGTCTCCCCTGCGCGCCGACGCGTGTCCTCTATACGACGGCCGTTCGAGGCGTGGTCGGCTTCGGACCGACAGATTGGGATCTGGCCGCGCTGCTGACCTTCGAGGCACGCGATCTGGAGACGATAGTGCGCGAGGCGGCACGTCGCCCCCGGCCGCGCGCCGAGCTGATCATCCCGCCCGAGCGGCTCGACTGGTTTCCTTCAGATGCGCGCGACCTGCTCGTGGAGAATGCGAGGGATGGCGGCTTTAGCTTGAAAGGAGAGATGTACGACGCAGGCGACTTCTTCAAGCCTCCGCTCACGCACGGGTACATGCTCCGAGCAGGAACGACTCCCCACCTCTACCTCTATCTCTACACCATGTAACGCATCGCCTCAGCTCGGCGGGCGGGACATCCACGGTCCCAGCCGCCGCGACCGCGGCGGTCATCCTCGGGCGAAGCCGGCGGCGCAGAAAGTTGCCCTGCGAACATCGATCTGGAAAGCCCGGGTTCACCTTCAGCCCACGCCCCTCCCCCTCCCCCGCCAGCTTGACCCGGCGCCCGCCCCGCACGAGGATCCCCCTCGTGCCCCAGCGAAAACGTTACCTTTTCGTCTGCGTCAACCGCCGCCCCGACGGCGTCCCGAAGGGCTCCTGCGCCCAGCGCGGCGCCGAGGGCCTCCACGCGCAGCTCAAGGCGGCGATCGCCGAGCGCGGCCTCGCCAAGACCGAGGTGCGCGCGTGCTCCGCGAGCTGCCTCGACGTCTGCTGGGCGGGCCCCGCCATCGCGGTCGAGCCGGACGGCTACTTCTACGGCCGCGTGACCCCCGCGGACGTCCCGGAGATCGTCGACGCCCTCGCCTCGGGCCGCCGCGTCGAGCGGCTCGTCCTCCCGCCCGAGGACTTCACCGAGGCGACGGCCGGCCCGCCGCTCCCCGCGCCTCCCCGCGGCGCGCCCACGGGGGCGTGATGGCCGGCTTCGAGTTCTGCGAGACCATGGCCGGCAGCTTCCACCTCGTCGACTCCCCCTCCGACGAGCGGCCCATGTCGTTCACCATCCGCGCCCGCTCGCGCGGCCTCCTCAAGTTCCTCCGCAAGCCCGAGGTCGAGATCGAGGGCGAGATCGACGCCGAGGGGTTCGCCGACCACCGCTACCTCACCGGCCGCCTCGGCCTCGACGTCGCGCGCACCGGCACCCTCCCCTACGCCTTCGAGTTCACCGCGAACGACGGCCGCCGCTGCGCGTTCGCCGGCCGGAAGACCGTGCGCCCGGGCGACCTGCTCGAGTCGATGACCGTCCTGCCCGGCGTCCTCGTGAGCGACGGCGGCGCCGTCATCGGCGAGGCGCTCCTCCGCTTCGACCTGCGGAGCGATCTCCTCCGGTTCCTCAAGAGCTTCCGGGCGGCGAGGTGAGCCCCATGCCGACCCCCATGCAACGCCTCGAGCCCGCCGCGACCGCGGTCGTCGTCGTCGACGTCCAGGAGAAGCTCGCCGCCGCCATGCCCGCCCCTCAGATGGAGGCGCTGACACGCGCGGCGACCCTCCTGATCGAGGCGGCGCGGCGGCTCGGCGCGCCCGTGCTCGCCACCGAGCAGTACCCCGCCGGGCTCGGGCCGACCGTCCGCCCGATCGCCGACCGCCTCGCGCAGGCGGGCGCGCCCGTCCTCTCGAAGATGGAGTTCTCCGCCTGCGACGCCGCCGAGTTCGAGCGCGCGTGGGCCAAGCTCGCCCCGCGCGCCGCGATCGTCGTCGGCATGGAGGCGCACGTCTGCGTCTACCAGACCGCCCGCGACCTCGCCGCCCGCGGCGTGCTCGTCCACGTCCCCCTCGACGGCGTCGCCTCCCGGCGGGACGACCACCGCCTCGCCGGGCTCGACCTCTGCCGCGCCGCGGGCGCGACCCTCACCACCGCGGAGACGGTCGTCTTCGACTGGCTCCGCGTCGCCGGGACCGACGACTTCAAGCACCTCGCCAGGCTCATCCGCTGAGCGAGATCCGCGGCGATCGCCGCGTTCCGGTGCGCGCTGTCACTTTGTCAGACCGCCGACCGGACTTTGTCAGACCGCCGCCGACCGTGCCGCCGGCTCGACAACACGACGCCGTCTGTGACATGGTGGCGCATGGCTGACGATCTGGCACAAACCGGGGCACCGCCGAGCTCGCCCCCGCCGGCGGGCGCGGCGCCGGCGCCGCCCGGCGCACCGACGGTCCTCGTGGTCGACGACGAGCCGTCGAACGTCGCCTCCATCGAGAAGATCTTCCAGCGCGACGGCATGCGCGTCATCACGGCGGACAGCGCCAAGGCCGCGCTCGAGATCGTGCGCAGCCGCCGCGTCGAGGTCGTCCTCACCGACCTGATGATGCCGGGGGTCAGCGGGCTCGAGCTGCTCCGCGCGATCAAGCAGATCTCGCCCGACACCGAGGTCGTCATGATGACCGCGTACGGCACCGTCGAGACCGCGGTCCAGGCGATGCGCGAGGGCGCCTACGACTTCGTGGAGAAGCCGCTCAAGCGGATGACGATCATCAAGAGCGTGCGCAAGGCCGCCGAGCGCCAGTCGCTCGTCGCCGAGAACCGCTCGCTGCGGCAGGAGATCAAGCTGCTCACGAAGCGCGAGATCGTCGGCTCGAGCCCGACGCTCCGCCGCGTGCTCGACATCGCGACCCAGGCGGCGCCCTCGAGCGCCACCGTGCTCGTGCTCGGCGAGAGCGGCACCGGCAAGGAGCTGCTCGCCCGCTTCATCCACGAGCGCAGCGCGCGCGCGCGCGGGCCGTTCGTCGCCGTCAACTGCGCCGCCATCCCCGAGACGATCCTCGAAGGCGAGCTCTTCGGCCACGAGCGCGGCGCGTTCACCGGCGCCCTCGCCAAGCGCGACGGCCGCTTCGCCAAGGCGGCCGGCGGCACGCTGTTCCTCGACGAGATCGGCGAGCTCTCGCCGGCCGTTCAGGTCAAGCTCCTGCGCGTGCTGCAGGAGGGCGAGTACGAGCCCGTCGGCGGCGACACGGTGCGCGCCGACGTGCGCCTCGTCGCCGCCACCAACAAGGACCTCCGCGCCGAGGTCGCCGCCGGCCGTTTCCGCGAGGACCTCTTCTACAGGCTCAACGTCATCGCCATCACGGCGCCGCCGCTCCGGTCCCGGCGCGAGGACATCCCGCTGCTCGTCGACCACTTCCTCGGCGTCTACTGCACGAAGAACAACCGCCCCCGCCTCGAGGCGCCGCGCGACGTGCTCGCGCGCCTGACCGACTACACCTGGCCCGGCAACGTGCGCGAGCTCGAGAACGTCATCGAGCGCGCCGTCGTGCTCTGCCGCGCCGATCAGCTCTCGGTCGACGACCTGCCCGACTTCATCCGCGAGGCCGCCCCCGCCGAGCCGAGCTCGCTCACCTTCTCGGTCGGCACCCCGCTCGACGAGGTCGAGCGCAGGCTCATCCGGGAGACGCTCCGCCACGCCCGGGGCGACAAATCCGTGGCCGCGCAGCTGCTCGGCATCTCCACGCGCACCATCTACCGGAAGCTCGGCGAGCTGGAGTGACGCAGCGTACACCCCCCACGGCGGCCAGGGCTCGCCCGGGCTCGCCACCCCCGACGAGAAGATCCCGTTGTCAGTTTGGCAAAATAGACCGCCCCGCTCGCCGCGGGTGCGTCACCTTGGCGGGGCAGCCCCCGCAAATCCGCGGGAACAGCGAAGATTCGCCGGCGGTTTGACCGCTGGCACGGTACTCGCTTAGAGGAGCACGGGCGCATGGGCATCGACGCGATCCTGAAACGGTATTTTCCCTGGGTTCTAGGCGTGCTGATCGCGCTCGCCGCCTATTTCCAGGCGTCGGGCATGGGGCAGCTCGTGGCCTCCAGCGTCGCGGTCGACGCGCCGCCCCCCCCGCCGCGCCCGGCGCCGCGCCCGGCGTCGTTCGGGTCGACGGCGAACCAGGACCACGCGACGAGCGCCGCCCTGATCCTCTCGCGCAACCCGTTCGACTCGGTCACGGGACCACTCGACGGCAGGCCGGTCGAGATCCCGAACGTCCAGCCGGAGATCAGCAACAAGGACCCGTACCAGGACCCGTCGTGTGACAGCGCCCGCGTCCTGCTCATCACCCAGGCGGAGGATCCCGAGTGGTCGTTCGCGGCCATGGCCGGCTCGGACGGCAAGGCGATCCTGCGGCGGCAGGGCGACGAGATCAGCGGGCACACGGTGTACTACGTCGGCTGGGACCGGGTCTGGCTGACGAGCGGCAGCGCGCGGTGCCAGGCCATCGTGGGCGGCCCCGCCGCGAACGCGCGCGCCGCCGCGGCGCCCCCGCCCCCGACGTCGACGACGACGAGCGACAAGAAGCCCCCGTCGAGCTCCCGCGGCGGCAAGCCGGTCCCGCCCGAGATCGCGTCGAAGATCCACCGGGTGAGCGAGACGGAGTTCAACGTCGAGCGCAGCGTCGTCGACCAGATCCTGGAGAACCAGGCCGAGCTGATGCGCTCCGCGCGTATCGTCCCCGAGAAGGAGGGCGACAAGGTGGTCGGCATCCGTCTGTTCGGGATTCGACCGAACTCGCTGCTCGGGACGCTCGGCCTGGAGAACGGAGATCGGCTGTCCAGCATCAACGGGTTTGAGATGAGCGACCCCCAGAAGGCCCTCGAGGCGTACGCGCGGCTCCGGACGGCGGACAGGCTCACGGTGAGCGTCAACCGCAAGGGCAAGCCGATGAACCTCGACTTCAACATCAAGTGAGCGCTGCGGACTGAACTCACGACGAGAGTAGACGAGAGCAAGGGAGCTGTATGGCGCGGTGGATAGGGACGCTGAACGAGGGGAGCCTGCTCCGGCGTACGCTGCTGTATATCGGCACGTTCGCCCTGGGCTCCCTCGCGTTCGTCGGGGTCATGAGCCTCGTCCTCGTGTCGGTCGCCAAGGCCGTCCTGCCGCCCCATGACGCTGCGGGGTCCGCCGCGGAAGAAACGGAGGAGGCCGAGAGCGAGGCCGCCACCGGGACGAGCAAGGCCGCCCTGGGCAAGACATCCCGCTCGAAGCGGCTGCGAGCCCCCTCGCAGGCCGAGCGCGACAGCGCGCCGAGCGCCGACTGAGCGGCGCCGCCCCCCACACCCCACCCACGCAGAGAATATCGAGTCGACTGATGGTGATGACGACCCTCGAGCGATCCTGCCGCCTCCGGAGGAGGCTCCTCGCCGCGCCGGTGGCGGCGCTCGTGTTCGCCGCGGCGGCCCTGCCCGCCGCGGCGCAGCCCGCGAACCGCGCCGCCCCCGTGCTGCGGACCCCAGGCCAGACCACGCCGCCGGTGCCCGCCCGCCCGGGCGCCGCCCCGACGACGCCCGGTCCGGCCGCAGGCCCCGGCGCGCCGGGTGCGGCGGGCGCGGGTGCGGCGGGCGCCGCGGGCGCGGGCGCCGCGGGCGACGCCGGAGACGATCCGCTCGCCGCGGTCAAACAAGGCGTCCAGGAGATCGAGTTCAAGCCGAAGCCCGGCGGCTACAAAGTCAGCTTCAACCTCGACGAGGCCGACCTCCCCGAGCTGGTGAAGGCGATCAGCAACATCACCGGACGCCGCTTCATCTACGGCGGCAAGCTGCGGCAGATCAAGGCCACGGTGTACGCGCCGGAGAAGGTGACCGTCGCCGAGGCGTACAGCGCGTTCCTGTCGATCCTCGCCTCGAACGACCTCACCGTCATCCCCCACGGCCGCTTCCTCAAGATCGTGGAGACGCCCGGCGCCGTCTCGGAGACGACCCCCGTGTTCGGCACCGCCGCGCCCGTGCCCGCCGAGGACCGGTTCGTCACCCGCATGTACCGGCTGTCCCATATCGACGCCTCCGAGGCGGGCGGCCTCCTCACCAAGTTCAAGTCGAAGGACGGCGACGTCAGCGTCTATCCGCCCGGCAACCTGCTCATCATCACGGACACCGGGTCGAACATCCAGCGCATGCTCCGGATCGTCGAGGAGATCGACGTCGGCGGCGCGGGCGATCAGCTGTGGGTGCAGCCGGTGCACTACGGCTCCGCCGCGGAGGTCGCGACGAAGCTGAACGAGATCGTCGACCCGAGGGCGGCCGGCGGCGCCGGCGGCAGGCCCGGCCGGGCCGGCGGCGCCGGCGGCACGGGCGCCCGCATCATCCCGGACGACCGGACCAACTCGCTCATCATCACGGCCTCCGAGCCGGACTACCTGCGCGTCCTCGGCATCCTGAAGCGCCTCGACGTGCCGCAGTCGGGCGAGGGGCAGGTCCACGTGCTCTCGCTCCAGCACGCCGGCTGCAAGGAGCTGTCGGCCACGCTGAACCAGGTCCTCGGCGGCGGCGGAGGAGGCGGCGGCGCCGCCGTGGGCGGCAGGGGCGCCGCGCGCAACACCCCCCCGGTGCCCGGCTCGACCGACGACATCTTCGAGGGGCAGGTCAAGGTCACCTGCGACGAGGCGAGCAACAAGCTGCTCATCACGTCGTCGCCCCACGACTACGCCCAGCTGCGCAACGTGATCGACCAGCTCGACGAGCCGCGGCGCCAGGTGTTCATCGAGGCGGTGATCATGGACGTGAACGTCAACCGCTCGCTCGATTTCGGCATCGGCTACCACGCCGGCAGCCCGTTCACGGGCCTCGAGACCGACGACAGCGTGGCCTACGGCGGCAACAACGTGGTCCGCTCGGTCGGCGGCCTGCCGGCGCAGCTCGGCGCGCTCGCGCTGGGCATCCGGGGCCCCGACATCGAGGGTTCGAACGACATCCTCGGCACGGGCATCTCGATCCCCGCGTTCGGCGTCGTCCTCCACGCGCTGGCCCAGGACGGCGACTCCAACGTGCTCGCGACGCCGCACATCCTCGCGACCGACAACGTGCCGGCCGAGATCTCGATCGGCCAGAACATCCCGCTGCAGACCAACGTGGGCGGCGGCGGGCTCAACCAGCTCGCGAGCCTGGCGGGCGGCGCGGGCGCCGCGGGCGCGCTCGGCGGCCTCGGCGGCCTCGGCGGGCTGCTCGGAGGCCTGGGCGGCGCCGCCGCGCGCCAGGACGTCGGCACCAAGATCAAGGTCATCCCCCACGTCAACGACTCGGACCAGGTGCGGCTGGAGCTCACCGAGGAGATCTCCGACGCCGGCGCCCCCCTGGAGGGCGCGCTCGGCGCGATCCCGATCAACAAGCGCACGGCGAGCACCACGCTCGTCGTCCGCGATCAGCAGACCGTGGTGATCGGCGGCCTCGTGCGCGACGGCACGACCACCTCGGAGACGAAGATCCCGGTCCTGGGCGACATCCCGGTGCTCGGGTTCCTCTTCCGGCAGCGGGTCAGGACCAAGACGAAGACGAACCTCCTGCTCGTGCTCACGCCCTACGTGATCCGCGACCAGGACGACCTCCGGGCCATCTTCGAGCGCAAGATGCAGGAGCGGCAGGAGTTCATCGACCGCTACTTCGTCTTCAGCGACAGCGCCGCGTGGGAGCCGCCGCGCGACTTCGGCCGGGCGAACGGGCTGGTCGAGGACATCCGGCAGTCGATGCTGACCGAGGAGGAGCGCGCGCGCCTCGAGGAGGAGGCGCGCCCGAAGGGGCCGCGGGAGCACACGCCGGTGGAGCCGGTCGGGCTGCCGACGTTCGGCGGCAAGAGCACCGGCGGCGCGGGGATGGCGCCGGGCATGCTCGACATGGACGGCGAGGTGGTCCAGCCGCCCCCGCCGCCGAACGGAGCCCCGCCGCCCCGGCCGCGCCGGGTGACGCCGCCGGGCGGGCGGCAGATGGAGCGCGTCGAATGAACATGCAGCACTACCTCGGCGAGATCCTGGTCCGGCGGGGCGTCGTCCCCGCCGAGCGGCTGGCGCCGCTCTACGACACCGTCCGCGAGCGCGGCCAGCCGCTCGCGGACCTCATCGTCCAGTCGAACATCACGGACGAGGCGACGATCGCGAAGGCGCTCGCCGAGGAGTGCGAGGTCGGCTTCCTCCCGCGCATCGACATCGACGCGGTGCCGCTCGAGCTCGCGAGCCGGGTGCCGATCACCTACGCCAAGCAGCACAAGATCCTGCCGCTCGCCGAGCAGGACGGCGTCGTCTACTGCGCGCTCGCCGACCCCCTCGACACGACCGCGATCGACGACGTGCGGGCGCTGTTCGGCAAGCCGGTCGAGATCGCCGTCGCCACGAGCGACGCCGTGCTGAACGCGATCAACCGCGTCTGGGAGAAGAAGGAGGACGGCGGCGCGAAGCTCGAGGGCGACACGGCGCTCGAGGAGGACAACCTCGTCGACATCATCGACTCGGACGACGACGCCCCGATCATCGCCTGGGTCAACGGCCTCTTCGCGCAGGCGGTCCGCGAGCGGGCGAGCGACATCCACATCGAGCCCGAGGAGCGCGACGTCGTCGTCCGCTACCGGATCGACGGCGAGCTCTACGTCGCCAAGCGCGCGTCGAAGCAGTTCATGGCGCCGATCATCGCCCGCGTGAAGATCATGGCGTCGCTCAACATCGCCGAGAAGCGGCTCCCGCAGGACGGCCGCATCACCCTGAAGATCGCGGGGAAGAGCGTCGACATCCGCGTCTCGACGGTGCCGACGAGCCGCGGCTTCGAGCGGATCGTGATGCGTATCCTGCACAAGGCGTCGGTCCTGCTCGGGCTCGACGACCTCGGCTTCGCGCCGCGCGAGTACGCCATCATGGACGCGCTCATCCAGCGGCCGGACGGCATCATCCTCGTCACCGGCCCGACCGGCAGCGGCAAGACGACCACGCTCTACGCCTGCCTCAACCGGATCAACGAGCCGAGCCGGAACATCCTCACGGCCGAGGACCCGGTCGAGTACGAGATCGGCGGCATCCACCAGATCCACGTCCACCCCGGGATCGGGCTCACCTTCGCCTCGGCGCTCCGCGCGTTCCTCCGCCAGGATCCGGACGTGATCATGGTCGGCGAGATCCGCGACAAGGAGACCGCCGACATCGCCATCCACGCCTCGCTGACCGGCCACCTCGTGCTCTCGACCATCCACACGAACGACGCGGCGGGCGCCGTGACGCGCCTCGTCGAGATGGAGATCGAGCCGTTCCTCGTGCGGAGCAGCGTCATCGGCATCCTCGCCCAGCGCCTCGTGCGCCTGCTCTGCCCGACCTGCAAGGTCCCCTACCGCCCCTCCGACTACGAGCTCCAGCAGCTCGGCCTCGACCAGGACCGGCTCGCCTGGAAGGCGCGGCGGAAGCTCTCGCCCCGCTACAGCGTGCACGGACAGAAGTACGGGTACATCGGGGAGGACATCGACCGCGCCCTGTTCCACAAGCCCGGCGGCTGCGAGGCGTGCAACCACAAGGGCTTCATCGGCCGGCGGGGCATCTACGAGCTGATGGTCATCGACGACGCCGTGGGCCCGCTCATCCTGAAGAGCGCGGACGCGCAGACCATCAAGCGGGTCGCCATTTCCCAGGGGATGGATACGCTCCGTGACGACGGGGCGCGCAAGGTGCTCAAGGGCATCACCACCGTCGAGGAGGTCCTCGCGGCGACGCAGGAAGACGTCATCGTCGACGAGTAGGGAAGGCCGTGGCGGTATTCGAATACAAAGGCATCCTCGTCGGCACCGGCAAGCCGGTGAAGGGCGTCCGCGACGCGGAGAACGCGAAGGCGCTCCGGGCCGCGCTGCGCAAGGACGGCATCATGCTCACCGGCGCGACCGAGGAGCAGGCCGCGAAGGCGAAGGCGAAGCGCGACATCAAGCTCTTCGCGTTCGCGAGCCGCCCCTCGTCGTCCGACATCGCCGTGATGACCCGCCAGCTCGCGACGCTCATCGGCGCCGGCATCCCGCTCTTCGAGTCGCTCAACGCGCTCATCGAGCAGGTCGAGAAGGAGTCGCTGAAGAAGGTCCTCACGCAGGTCCGCGAGCAGGTGCGCGAGGGCACGAGCTTCGCCAAGGCGCTGGAGGGGCACCCCGGGGTGTTCCCGCCGCTCTACGTGAGCATGGTGCGCGCCGGCGAGGCGTCCGGCACGCTCGAGGGCGTGCTCACCCGCCTGACCACCTTCATGGAGAACCAGGCGAAGCTCGTCGGCAAGGTGACCGCCGCCCTCGCCTACCCGGCCCTGATGGCGCTCATCGGCGTCGGGCTCATCTCGGTGCTCATGATCGCGGTCGTGCCGAACGTGACCGGCATCTTCGCCTCGATGGACCAGGCGCTGCCCTGGTACACCGCGGCGCTCATCGGCACGTCGGAGTTCGCCGCGAGCTACTGGTGGCTCGTCCTGCTCGCGATCGTCGGCGGCGTGTACGGGTTCCGCCGCTGGGTGCGGACGCCGAAGGGGCGCATGACGTGGGACACGTTCGTGCTCCGGGCGCCGATCTTCGGCAAGCTCATCCAGATGCTCTCCATCGCGCGCTTCGCGCGGACCCTCGCGACCCTGCTCTCGTCGGGCGTCGCGCTGCTCAGCGCGATGGACATCGTGCGGAGCGTGCTCGGCAACGCGGCCCTGGAGAAGGTCGTCGTGGACGCGATCGGGTCGATCCGCGAGGGCCAGAGCATCGCCGATCCGCTGAAGCGGAGCGGCCGGTTCCCGCCGATCGTGACCCACATGATCGCGATCGGCGAGCGCAGCGGGCAGCTCGAGTCGATGCTGGAGAACGTCGCGAACGCCTACGACTCCGCGGTCGAGACCCGCGTCCAGGTGCTCACGAGCCTCCTGGAGCCGCTCATGATCGTGATCATGGGCGGCGCGGTCGCGTTCATCGCGATCTCGATCCTCATGCCGCTCATCCAGATGTCGAGCTTCGTCGGGTAGGTGGCGGATGGGGCGTCGCAGGCAGCGAGAGAGCACGATCTTCTTCCCCTGGGAGCGCGGCGGCGGGCTCTTCCGGCGGAGCGGCATGGCGCGCGCGAAGCCGTTCGCCGCCGGCCTCGCGATGGCCGTCCTGCTGCTGCTCCTCGGCGCGCGCGAGCGGCGGCTCGTGGGAATTCGGTCGACCCGCGCCACGTTGTCCGTCGTCCACGGGGCGATCGCGCTGTACCGCGCCGACCACGAGCGGCGGTGCCCGGGCTCCCTGGAAGAGCTGAAGCGCGAGGGGTACCTCGCGATCGACCCGGTCGACGCGTGGGGCAGGCCGCTCCGGCTCACCTGTCCTGGCAGGAGGGACGCGGAGGGATACGATCTGATGAGCGACGGGCCGGACGGTGAAATCGGCGGACTTGACAGGGTGGAGTGAGGCGATGGAGACGAACAGAGCGAAGAATCTTCGAAGGTTGGGCCGGAAGCTCTCGCGGGGCGTGACCCTGGTCGAGGTGCTGATCGTCGTGACGATCATGGCGATCATCGCCGGCGGCGCCACGCTCGTGGTGTGGCCGAAGCTCAAGCAGTCGCGCGTGAAGAGCGCCTACACCGGCGCGACCGTCATCAAGAGCGCGGCGGATCAGTACCTGCAGCTCGGGTCGGGCAGCGAGGGGTGCCCGACCATCCAGACCCTGGTGAGCGCGAAGCAGATCGACGGCAACAAGACGGACGATCCGTGGGGCCAGCCTTACAAGATCAAGTGCGACGAGGCCACCAACGACATCCACGTCATCTCGTCCGGGAACGACCGGAAAGAGAACACGCCGGACGACATCCGGGATGACATGAAGGCCTCGGAGCTCAACAAGATCGCGGAGATGTAGCCGCGCGAGGGGGGTAGGAGCGCCCATGGCACGCCGTAACACGAGGGGACTCACGCTGGTCGAGGTGCTGATCACCGTCACGGTGATCGCGCTCATCAGCGGAACGGTGATCCTCGGCATGGGCGCCGTCACGAGCGCGCGGCTCAAGCGCAGCGCGGCGATGCTCGCGGGCGCCGTCCGGGTCGCCTACGCCCACGCGAACGCGAAATCCAAGCCGGTGCGGCTGGTCTTCGATTTCGAGGAGAGGATGATCGTGCTCGAGGAGTCCACGAGCGAGCTCCTCATCGAGCGGAACGACCGCACCGGCGGCGCCGCCGCGGCCACCGAGGCCGAGCGGGCCGCGGTGGAGGAGGCCGAGGCGATCCTGAAGGGGCCGCGCGCGCCGCGCCCCGCGTTCCAGCCGGCGAAGGCGTACGGGTTCAACCCGGAAAAGGACCGGCCCGGCAAGGAGCTCTCGAGCGGCGTCCGCTTCCTCCAGGTGGAGACCGCGCACCAGGACGACCCCGTGACGGAGGGGCGCGCCTACCTCTACTTCTGGCCCGGCGGCCAGACCGAGCGCGCCGCGATCCAGCTCGGCCTCGGCGGCGCCGAGACCGACAACGTGATGACGGTGCTCGTCTCGCCGCTGACCGGCAAGACGGAGCTCAAGAAGGGCAAGGCGAACATGCCGAGGCCGCGCGACGACGCCGAGGCGTCGGAGCGGGAGGACACGGGGCCGTGACGCGCGCCCGCGGCTTCACGCTGCTCGAGGTCATGGTGGCGGTCGCCATCCTCGGCCTCGGGCTCACGGCGATCCTCTCCGCCCAGGCCGGCGCCTTCTCGGCCGCCGCGCACGCGCGGAACCTCAGCCTCGCGACCGGGCTCGCGCGCTGCAAGATGACCGAGCTCGAGGAGCGGCTCGCCAAGGACGGCCTGCCGGCGCTCGACGAGGCCGACAGCGGGCCGTGCTGCGAGGACGACGACTCGCCCCACATCAAGTGCTCCTGGCGCATCGAGAAGCCCGAGATGCCGGAGCCCAACTACGGCGAGCTCGACCTCGACACCGACCTCGGCGCGCTCGGCGAGCTCGCCAAGCCGGCCGAGTCGAGCGGCACCGGCGCGAGCGGGAACATCTCCGACCTCGCGCAGTCGCTCGTCGGCGGGGGCGCCGGGGGCGGCGACGCCGCCGCCGCCGGCGGCATGGCGGGCCTGCTCCAGCCCTTCATGGACATGCTCGCGCCGACGCTCCAGCCGATCTTCGAGGCGAGCGCGCGGCGGGTGACGGTCAAGCTGACCTGGCAGCAGGGCGCGCGGGAGCACGCGCTCGAGCTCGTGCAGTGGGTGACGATCCCCCAGATGGGGAACCCCGAGGAGGGGGCCGGCGGGCAGGGGCAGGGGGGAGGAGATTGAGCATGGCGGCGCGAAGCGCGATCTCTCGCCGCGGCCGCGTGGTCCGCCGCGGCCGCGAAGGCGGCATGACCCTGCTCGAGGTCATCGTCTCGGTCGGCATCCTGGCGATCATCGGGACGCTGATCTACGGCGCGTTCGACGGCATGAGCCGGTCGCGCGCGGGCATCTCGCGCATGAGCGACCGCTACCACCAGGGGCGCGCCGCGATCGCCCGCATCTCGCGCGAGATCCAGTCGGCCTTTCTGTCCCGGCACCAGCCGTTCGACAAGAACATCGTGGTGCGCCTCACGGCCTTCGTCGGCGACGACACGTCGCCCGCCGACCGCCTCGATTTCACCGCGTTCGCGCACCGGCGGCTCCTCAGGAACACACACGAGTCGGATCAGTGCGAGATCGGCTATTTCGGCTCGCGCGATCCGGATCGCGACAAGCTCGATCTCGTGCGGCGCGAGGCGAAGATCATCGATGTCGAGCCCACGCGCGGCGGCGTCGTCAACGTGCTCGCGGAGGACATCGAGAGCTTCAACGTCGAGTTCCTCGACCCGATCACCGGGGAGTGGACCGACACGTGGGACTCGACGCAGCCGGCGGCGCAGTTCGAGCGGCTCCCGGCGCAGGTGCGGGTGACGCTGGTCCTGAACGGCGGGCCGGGCGGGGAGCCGATCCGGTTCGAGACGAAGGTGCCGATCGCCATGCAGGTCCCCATCGCCTTCGGCGTGAGCAACTGACGTCATGACGACCCCCGCTGAACCCCACGTCGAGGACCGCGCCTCCCCTGCCCCGCGGGGCGGTCCCGCGCGCCGCCGCCTCCGGAGGCGGCGCGACCGGCGCGGCGTGGCGCTCGTCATGGTGCTCGGCGCGATCACGGTGCTCACCGTGTTCCTGACCGAGCTCCAGGAGGAGACCTCGACCGAGCTCTCCGCGGCGCTCGCCGATCGCGACGCGCTCCGGGCCGAGTACTACGCGCGCAGCGCCGTGAACCTGTCGCGGATGCTGGTCGCCGCCGAGCCGAGCGTCAGCGCGGCGGTCGGGCCGATGCTCTCGATCCTCGGGATCAAGGGCAAGATCCAGGTGCCCGTCTGGAAGTTCACCGACATGTTCCTCGGCCCGTTCAACGCGCAGCTCGCCGCGCCGGGCGCGGAGACGGCGCCGCCGCCCGCGGAGGGCAGCGCGGCGGCGGGCAAGAACCTCGGGCTCACCGGCGGCGGCCGCTTCGAGCTCAAGATCATCGACGAGGACTCCAAGATCAACATCAACCGCGCCGCCGACGACGTCGGCGGCATCACGGACCAGCTCGCCGTGGCGGGGCAGCTGCTCAGCCTCACGGCCGCGGCGCAGTACAACCCGCTCTTCGAGGAGCGCGACGGCGACGGCCAGTTCTCGGATCGCGCGACCATCTGCAGCGCGCTCGTCGACTGGGTCGACCCCGGCGATCAGGCCTTCGCCTGCGACATGTCGTCGAACGCGCCGAGCTCCACCGGCGCGGAGGACAACTTCTACCAGACGATCGGCCTGGGCTATCAGCGCAAGAACGCCCCGTTCGACTCGCTCCAGGAGGTGCGGCTCGCCCGCGGCATGAGCGACGACTTCTGGGCGACGTTCGTCGACCCGGATCCGAACGATCCGGACAAGCGCGTCCTGACCGTCTGGGGCAAACCGAAGCAGAAGGTGAACGTCGCCTCGGCGAACCCGCAGATGCTGCTCGCCCTCACCTGCAGCCCGAACCTGGTCGAGCCCACGACGACGCCGATCTGCACCGACCCGAACCAGATGACGGCGTTCCTGACCGTGGTGTCGCTCGTGCAAAGCATGACCGGAGGGCTCATCTTCCCGACCCCGAGGGACTACCTCGACGCGATGACCCAGAAGGAGAAGGGGGGCCTCGGGTCGATGCTCGGCCAGCAGCTCAAGGCGATGGGCGTCGAGGCCGTCAAGTTCAAGGGCACGGACAGAGAGATGCTGAAGCTGCTCGGCAACGAGACCAAGTTCCTGAGCATCTATGCCGACGGCATCGTCCCGGGGAACAAGCGCGAGACGCGCGTGCGCATCCACGCGGTGCTCGATCTGACGGGGGCAAAGAAGCTCGAAGAGCTCGATCCGGCCGACCCGAATTCCCCTGGGGCCGGCGGCACCTCGACCGCGGCCGCCGCGGCGCCGGACGCGTACGAACAGACGGTCCGATCGAACCCTGCCGGGACGATCATCTACTATCGCATGGAGTAGGAGCCCCTCCGGGAAGAAGCGCGCAAATGCACAGGCTGCTCGGGATCGATGCTGGGAAATCCGTGGTGCGGGCGGCGCTCATCCGCACCTCGTACAGGAGGGTCTTCGTCGAGGCGCTCGGCGAGGCGGCCGTCACGGACGCGGGCTCCGAGGCCGAGGCGATCCGCGCCGCGGTGGGGGCGCTCCGCCCGGACGCCGCGGCGATCGCGCTGTCCGGGGAGCGGTCGTTCTACCGGCGCCTCGATCTGCCCGCGGCGGCGCAGAAGGAGGTCGAGAACGTCCTCGGCTTCGAGCTGGAGGCCACGGTGCCGTTCGAGATGGAGGACGCGGTCTTCGACTACCGCCTCCTCCGGCGGCCGCCGGCCACGGAGACGCTGCCGATCTTCGCCGCGGTCGCGCGCGCGGACGACGTGCGCGAGCGGATCGCCGTCGTGAAGGAGGCGCTCGGCTTCGAGCCGGAGCGCGTCGCGCTCGGCGCGGTGGCGCTCGCCAACCTCGAGGCGGTGATGCCGGAGCTCACCGCGCCGCCGGGCCCCGACCCGCGCGGGCCGATCGCGATCCTCGACCTCGACTACCTCACGAGCGAGATCGTGATCCTCTCGGGCGGCGAGCCGGTCTACGCCCGGACGCTCTCGCGCGGCACCGCCGGGCTCCCGGGGACGGCGCCGGCGCTCGCGCGCGAGCTCCGGCAGACGCTCGCGGCGTGGCGCAACCTCGGCGGCGAGCCGCTCGCGGGCGTGTACCTCGTCGGCGGCGGCGCGACCGCGGCGGGCGCGGAGGTGTTCCTGTCGGCCCAGCTCGGCGTCACCATCCTGCCGCTGCCGCCCCCGCGCCTCGAGGGGCTCACGGCCGAGCAGGCGGCGGCGCTGCCCCGCTTCGCCAAGGCGCTCGGGCTGGCGCTCGGGCTGACGCCGAAGACCAAGGGGTTCAACCTCAGGAAGGGCGCGCTCGAGGCCGAGCGCAGCTACCCGTTCCTGCGCGAGAAGATCCCGATCCTCGCCGGCCTCGGCACCGTCATCGCCCTGAGCTTCGGCTTCTCCATCATCGCCGAGCTGCGCACCCTCGACGCGGAGCGGGAGCTCCTGCTCGCCTCGCTCGAGAGCGCCTCGCACGACGTGCTCGGCGAGGAGACGCGCGACCCCGAGAAGGCCCGCGAGCTGCTCGATCAGGGCCCCGGCGCCGCCGACGAGGACCCGCTGCCCCGCGTCGACGCGTTCGACGTCATGGTGCAGCTCTCGAAGGCGGTGCCGAAGGAGATCACGCACGACGTGGTCGAGCTCGACGTGAACCGCGGCCACGCGACCATCCAGGGCGTCGTCCCGTCGGTGTCCGACGCGCAGCTCATCGCGGAGCACATGAAGGAACACCGCTGCTTCCGTGACGTGAAGATCGCGCGGACGAGCCAGTTCGTGGAGGGCAAGCACAAGTACGTCCTCGAGCTGGATCTCAAGTGCGAGGACAAGAAGAAGAAGAAGACCGGCGCCGACCCGGCGGACAGCGCCGCCGCGGGCGCGGCGGAGAAACCGGAGGGATCGCGATGACGCTCCGCGAGCGACTCGACAAGCTGGAGCCCCGCGAGCGGAAGCTCCTCACGTTCCTCCTCGGCTTCCTGGCGGTGACCGTGCTCCTGCTCGTGCCGATCGGGCTCGCGACCATGGCCTCGAGCAAGCGCTCGGAGAACCAGGAGGTCCGCGACCTGCTCCAGTCGATCTACGAGGCGTCCAGCCGCGTCAGCGAGCGCAAGGCGCAGCGGGACGCGCTGCTCGCGCGCTACGCGCGGCCGGCGCCGGCCCTCGCCGGCTTCATCGAGGACGCGGCGAAGCAGCAGGGGCTCACCGCGGCCGAGTCGCAGGATCGCCCCGACGTCCCGCACGGCAAGAAGTACACCGAGCGGGTCACGGTGGTGAAGATGCACAGGATCGGGATGCTCGGGCTCGCCAAGATGCTCGAGCGCATCGAGTCGTCGGGCCACCCGGTCGCGGTGACGAAGCTGAACATCAAGCCCCGCGCCGGAGAGCCCGACTCGTACGAGGTGGAGCTCGGCGTCTCCGCGTTCGACAGGAAGGGCGAGCCCCAGCCGGCGAGCCCTGCGCCGTCCGCGCCTCCCGCGGACGAGCTCGAGGAGCAAGAGCCATGAAGGCGCGGCTCGTCCGCATCGCGAAGTGGGCGGTGTTCCCGCTCTTCTATCTCTTCTGCCTGGGCCTCTTCGGGTACCTCACCTTCCCTTATGACCGGCTCAAGGACCGGCTGATCGCCGAGTTCGACCGCGCGCAGCAGAAGCGGGGCGCGACCGGCCAGCCGCAGCGCCTCGAGATCGACGAGCTCGACTCGTACTGGTTCACGGGCGTGGAGATGACGGGCGTGCGGCTCATCCTGCCGCCGAACGAGGTCGGATCGAGCGGCAGGGCGAGCGCCGCGAGCGCCTTCACCTCGGGCGACGCGGCGAAGGACGGCCCGCCGAAGCCGAGCGTCGTCGAGATCGAGGAGGCGCACGCCCGGGTGAAGATCCTGCCGCTCCTGCTCGGGCGGGTGCGGATCTCGTTCTGGGCGAGCGTGTTCGGCGGCGAGGTCGAGGGCGTGGTCCCGTGGGGCAAGTCGGGCGGTGACATGCACGTCGAGGTCTCGGACGTCGAGCTCGCCAAGGTGGGCCCGCTCGGCGAGATCCTCGGCCTGCCGATCGCGGGGACGCTGACCGCGACGCTCGATCTCGAGGCGCCGGAGGGCAAGTTCAACAAGGCGAACGGCGCGCTCGAGCTCTCGGCCAAGGAGGTCACCGTCGGCGACGGCAAGACGAAGATCCAGGGTCTCATCGCGCTCCCGGAGGCCAAGCTGGGTGATCTCGTCCTGTCGGCCGAGGCGAAGGAGGGCGTGCTCAAGGTCACGAAGCTGACCGGCAACGGCACGGATCTCGAGCTCGACGGCGATGGCAAGATCAACATGCGCGAGCCGTGGAACAACTCGACGGCAGACCTCTACGTCCGATTCAAGTTCTCCGACGCGTACCGGGGCAAGAGCGATGTCACGAAATCGCTGCTCGGCGCGCCCGGATCGAACGTGCCTGGGCTCATCGAGATGCAGCAGCCCAAGATGAAGCGGTCGAAGCGCGCGGACGGCTTCTACGGCTGGCACGTGCACGGCGCGCTGAAGCGGCCGCGGTTCGATCCGCACGCCGCGGACTCGCCTGCGGCGCGGAGCCGCGCCAAGGCCGGGGACACGCCGGCCGCGAGCCCGACCCCGCCCCCGAGGAAGCCGGGCGTGACCCCGCCCACAGGCCAGTCGGAGACCCCCACGAGGGCCACCGACGACGAGGAGAGCCTCGCGCAGCCGACGCCGGCGCCGCCGCCGCCCGCCGAGCCGAACGCCGACGAGGCGTCGGCCGCGGGCGAGCGGCCTCGCATGGATCCACAAAGGCCGGCGGCGGAGCCTCCGTCCGTCGAGGGCGAGGGCGCGCCGTCCCACGAATAAGCCTGGACCTGACGCGCGACATGGCCGAGGATCGGAGGACTCGGTCATGCGGGACCCCAGCTGGCGGCAGAACAGGCGCATCCTGCTGATCGACGACAACGAGGCCATCCACGAGGATTTCCGCAGGATCCTGAGCAGGGGCGCGGAGACTTCGGCGCTCCTCACCCTCGAGTCGGCGCTGTTCCGCGAGCCGGCCGGCCGCAGGGACGTGAGGTTCGAGCTCACGTGCGCGACCCAGGGCGCCGAGGGGCTGGAGAAGGTCAAGGAGGCGCTGGACGAGGGGGCGCCGTATGCCCTCGTGTTCGTGGACATGCGCATGCCGCCGGGGTGGGACGGTATCGAGACGCTCTCCCGCATCTGGAAGGAAGACGCCGCCATCCAGGCGGTCATCTGCTCGGCGTACTCGGATTATTCCTGGGAGGAGATCTCCAGTCGATTCGGGCACACCGACAACCTCCTCATCCTCGCAAAGCCGTTCGACCCCAACGAGGTGCGTCAGATGGCGTTTGCGCTCACCGAGAAGTGGAACCAGCGCCGCGCCCTCTCCGAGGCCAACTACAAGCTGTCGGCGCAGTACACGGTGACCAAGATCCTGGTCGAGTCGACGACGCTGCCGGAGGGCATCCTGGCGCTCCTCGGCGCGCTCGGTGAGACGCTCGGCTTCCGGTTCGCGGCCCTGTGGCTCGGGGACGAGGAGAGCGGCGCGCTGCGCTGCGAGCACACCTGGAGCGCCGCGCCCGACGACACGGCGGAGCTCGAGGCAGCGACCCGGGGGGCCCGGTACGCCCGCGACGCGGGGCTGCCCGGCTGCGCGCTCGCCCAGGGTGAGCCGAGCTGGTTCGTCGACCTCGGCGCCGTCGACGGCGACGACCGCGCCGAGGCGGCGCAGCGGGCCGGCCTCCGCTTCGCGAGCGAGCTCCCCATCGCGGTCCGCGCCGACGCGCAGGTCGCCGCCGTGCTGGAGCTCCTCGACGACGCCCCGCGCGCGCCGGACCCGGGGCTGCTCGACGTGCTGCTCGCGGTCGCCGCGAAGGCCGGCCACTTCATCGGCAGCAAGCGCGTGGAGGCCGCCCTGCGGCGGAGCGAGGCGAACAACCGCGCGCTCCTCTACGCCATCCCCGACACCATCCTCCGGATCAACGCCGAGGGCATCTGCCTCGACTTCAAGGCGTCGCGGGAGTCGCGGCTCTCGCTCCGCGCCGAGGATTTCCTGGAGCGGCACATCGCCGACGTGTTCCCCGCCCGCGTGGCCGAGCAGATCACCGATCTCGTGGCCCGGGCGCTCGCCGACGAGGCGACGCAGATCTTCGAGTACCAGGAGCAGCTGCGGGACGGCCGGCACGACTACGAGGTCCGGATCGCCGGCAGCGACCGGGCCGAGGCCGTCGTGATCGTGCGGGACATCACCGAGCGCAAGCGCGCCGAGGCCGAGACCGAGGCGCGGCGCGCCCGGGAGGAGGCGCTGCGCGCGCAGAACGAGATCCTCGCGGCGCTGTCGACCCCGCTCATCCCGATCCGCGACGACATCGTGGTGATGCCGCTCGTCGGCGCCCTCGACGCGCAGCGCGTGCGCCGGGTGCAGGAGACGCTGGTCCGCGGCGTCGCGGCCCGCCGCGCGCACGTCGCGATCCTCGACATCACCGGGGTGCCGCAGATCGACGGCCAGTGCGCCGACGAGCTCCTGCGCGCGGCGATCGCCGTGCGGCTGCTCGGCTCGGAGGTGATCATCACGGGCCTGCGGCCCGACGTCGCCAGGACGCTCGTCGAGCTCGGCGTCGACATGAGCGGGATCGTCACGCAGAGCACGCTGCAGAACGGCATCGCCTCCGCGATGGCCTCCTCGCGCGCGCGCGGCAGCGGCGGGCGGCGGCGCGCGCGGCGGCGCAGGTAGCTCGCGGGCTCGCCGCGAGCGACCTCCCCGGGGCCTCCGCGGGCACGGGGCGAGCTGGTACCTAACGCGCCGCGAGCCGCCGCGGGAGCTCGAGCGTGAAGGTGGCCCCCTGGCCCGCCCCGTCGCTCTTCACCGAGAGCACGCCGCTCATCTCCTGGGCGGCCAGCGCAGAGCTGTGCAGCCCGAAGCCGTGACCGCCCCTGCGCGTCGTGAACCCATGAGAGAAGATCCGCGTCAGGTGCTCTGCCGCGATGCCGACCCCGGTGTCGCGCACGCTGATCCACACGGCGCGCCCTCCGCTCCCCTCGCCCTCCTCGATCGTCAACGTGAGCTCGTGATCCTTGCCGGGCAGATCGTCCATCGCGTACTTCGCGTTGCTGATGAGGTTCATCAGGATCTGCAGGAGCTTGTGTTTGTCCACGTAGACAGCGCCTGACACATTGAAACTCTTCATGATTTTCACGTGAGGACGCGTGTGGGTCACGTCGTTCATCCGGAGGGCGTCCTCCACCATGTCCGAGAGCTGCACGGGCTCGACGACGCTGGTGGCGCCGGCATACGTCTGCTGCGTCCGGACGATGTCCTTGATGTGGTCGACGCTCTTGATGAGCTGATCCACGTAGCCCATGACGCGCCGGCGATCGGCCTGCAGCGCGGCCGCGAGCGCCTCCAGGTAGGAGATGAGGTGTCGGCCCTGCTCGTCCTCGGTGAGGAACCTCCCCGGATCGCCCCTGTGGGCCGAGAGGAGCCGCGTCGCCCGCTCCAGGTTCATGAGCTTGGCGCTGCCCACCTCCTCCGCGATGAGCTTGGCGGAGACATTGACGCTGTTGAGGACATTGCCGATGTTGTGCACCACGTTGGTGGCGATCTCGGCCATGCCCGCGCGCCGCGCCGTGTCGACGAGCTGGCGCTGGGCCGCCGCGAGCTCGTCGGTCCGCTCGATCACCCGCTGCTCCAGGGCCTCGTTGAGCTGCCGGAGCTTCTCCTCGCTCGTCTTCAGCGCCGCCTCGGCGCGGCCGCGCTCGACGAGCTCGATCTGGAGCCGCTCGTTCGCGATGATGAGCTCCTCGGTCCGCTCCTCCACGCGCCGCTCCAGCTCGTCCTTGGCCCGGCCGAGGTCCTCGTTGAGGGCCTGCACCGTCGCCCGGAGCTGCTGCTCGCGGGCGACCTGGTCCCCGAGGTCCGCGGTGGCGCGCTGGAGGCGGTCCTGCCGCGCCAGGGTCACGCCGAGCAGGTGCTGGAACGCGTCGCGGAGGTGCTTCAGCTGCTTGATCCTCCCGGCCGGGCTGAGCTCCCCCGACACGTCGCCCGACGCGTACCGCGCGGCGTCCGCGGCGAGCCGCTCGATCGGGCGCACGATGTCGGCGACCAGGAGCCACGCGAACGCGAGCGCGAGGAGGATGCTCCCGCTCACCCCCACGGCGAGGCCGAACAGCGCGCGCTGCTTGAGCGCGCGGCTCCTCGCCTCGAGCTCGTTCAGCGTCTCCCTGTCGTTCGACTGGCCGATCCGCGCGGTCGACAGGAGCACGTAGGTGAGCTGCTGCGCCCTGCCGTAGAACACCGCCGTCGCGCGCGCCGCGTCGCCCTCCTGCAGGGCGCCCAGGATCGCCTCGTGCTGCACGTCGAGGTCGGCGTACACCGCGGCGAGCTGCTCCCAGAGCTCGTCCTGGAGGCCCTCGCCGCGATCCGGCCGCTTCAGGTGGGCGAGCGTCTGGTCTCGCAGGCCGGCGTAGTTGATCGCGTAGAGGGAGGCGTTGAACCCGCGGAGCGCCTGCCCGAGGGTCTCGCGCTGGTTGAGCACCCCGAGCTCCATGTCCTGCATGTCGACCAGATCGCTCAGCACGTCGAGCTGCTGCGCCGAGATCCGGGAGAGCCTGCCGTTGACGAGGGGGATGAAGACGGCCAGCGCGACCGCCACGGTCAGGAGCGGGATGAACGAGAGCAGCGTGCGGTGGCGGATGTCCACGGGTGCCCCCCTGCCCCACGAGGATGGCGGGGCGACCTCGCGCGTCAAGGCGGGCCCGCGCGCGCAGGCCCGCTCCGGTCAGACCGCGTCGGCCGCGTGCACGACCTGCGCGTCGCGCGCCGTGAGCGCGGCGTGTTTGTCGAGGGCGGCGAGCACGCGGTCGTAGTCCGCCGGCAGCTCGAGCGGCGGGTTGGCGGCGCGGCTCGTCACGTCGGCGAGCGCGCGCTCGTGGTACTTCACCTTGAACTCCGTGAACTTGAGGCCGTTCGCGGTCGAGACCACGACGACCCGCTGGCGCTTCTCGACGAGCCCCTTCTTCACGAGCTTCTCCAGCGCGGCGAGGGCGACCGCCGTGTGCGGGCAGGTGTACATCCCGGTGCGATCGGCGCGGGCGGCCGCGTCGCAGAGCTCGTCCTCGGTCACTTGCTCCGCGACGCCGTTCATCGCCTCGAGCGCCAGCATGGCCCGGGGCGCGCTCACCGGGTTGCCGATCTGGATCGCGCTCGCCAGCGTCTCGCCCGCCTTCATCGGCACGACCTCGCGCCGCCCCTCCGACCACGCGCGGTAGAGCGGGTTCGCCTGCGCCGCCTGCGCCACGCAGAGGCGGGGGAAGCGCGTGGTCACGCCGAGGTCCTTCAGCATCTTGAAGCCGGCGTAGAGGGCATAGGCGTTGCCGAGGTTGCCGCTCGGCAGGATGACCCAGTCGGGCAAGGTCCAGTCGAACTGCTGTACGATCTCGATGGCCACCGTCTTCTGGCCCTCGAGGCGCAGGGCGTTCATCGAGTTCGCCAGGTAGACCACGCCGTCGGCCGACAGGCGCTGGACGATGGCCATGCAGCCGTCGAAGTCGGTGTCGAGCGAGAGCACCAGCGCGCCCGACGCGATCGGCTGCACGAGCTGCGCGGTCGACACCTTGCCCTGCGGCAGGAGCACGATCACGGGCAGGCCGGCCGCCGCGCCGTAGGCCGCGAGCGAGGCCGAGGTGTCGCCGGTGGACGCGCACGCGATCGCGCGCACCTCGAGGCCCTCGCGGATCGCCTTGTTCACGACGGAGACGAGCACCGTCATCCCGAGGTCCTTGAACGACCCCGTGTGGCTGTTGCCGCAGAGCTTCACCCAGACCTCGTCGAGCCCGAGCGAGCGGCCGTAGCGGTCGGCCCAGAAGAGGTTCGTGCCGCCCTCGTCCATCGAGACGATCGCCTCGTCCGGGACCTCGGGCGCGACCCACTCCCGCTTGCCCCAGACCCCTGAGCCGTAGGGCCAGACCGTGCGCTTGTAGCGATCGTCGAACAGCTTCATCCACGAGGCGGCGCTCCGATCGCGGAGCGCGTCGACGTCGTGGGCGACGTCGAGCAGCCCGCCGCACGTGGGGCAACGGTAGAGCGGCTTCGTCAGCGGGTAGCGCCCCGGGCAGCCGGTCAGACAGCGGAAAGCAGCAGAGTAGGCCATGGCAATACGGATCTCCTGGGTGGCGGGAGGCGCCCGCGGGAGGTGGTGTCGCTCAATCGCCGAAGCGTGGGGCCTCCATACCGAGCTTCCTATAGAAGTAGATCGCCGCGTTCCTGGCAAACGTTCCCTGCGGAACGTAGACGTCGTCCGGCTCCGGGAGCGGATCTTCGGCCGATAGCGGCCCGTCCCGCTCGCCGGCCAGCCGCTCGAGGTCCAGAAGCAGCGCCTCCATCGAGGGATAGCGGTTCTCCGGGCGCTTGCGGATCGCCTTCAGGATGACGGCCTCGATCAGCCGGTCGATGCCCCGGCGCCGCTCCGACGGGCGGGGGGGCTGGGTGACGAGCTGCCGCGCGAGCAGCTCGGACTGATCCGAGCGCGGGAACGGGAGCTCCCCGGTGAAGGCGCGGAACATGACGACGCCGAGGCCGTAGACGTCGGTGCGGGCGTCGGGCCGGTCGCTCACGACCTGCTCGGGGGCCATGTACTCGAGGGTGCCGACGGCGGTGCCGGTCGCGGTGATGTGGTCCGCCGCCTGGATCTTGGCGAGGCCGAAGTCGAGCACCTTGACGGCGTACGGGTCGCCCTGCGCGCCCACGAGGAAGAGGTTGTCGGGCTTCACGTCGCGGTGGATGATGCCGGCCCGGTGCGCGGCGGCGAGCCCGGACGCGGCCTGGCAGAGCACCGGGACGGCGATGTCCACGTCCATGCAGCGCTCGCGCCGCAGCCAGTCGCCGAGCGACTCGCCGAAGAGGTACTCCATGACGAGGTAGGGCGCGCCGTCGTCGCGGGTGCCGGCGTCGAGCACCTTGACGATGTTCGGGTGCCCGATCATGGCCGCGCTCCGGGCCTCGCGCACGAAGCGCTCGCGGGTGCGCTCCGCCCGGGCGGCGAACGACTCGAGCACCTTGATCGCGACGGGCTGCCGGGTCTCGCGCTCGACCGCGAGGTAGACGCGCGCCATCGCCCCCTTGCCGATGTAGCCGCACACCTCGTAGCGCCCGCCGAGCACGGTGCCGCGCAGCCGGGTCGGCCTGTACCGGAAGAGCTCGACGCGCCGCGCGTCGGCGAGCTCCGCGCCGTCGTAGGGACAGAACCGATGGCCCGCGTCGTACTCCCGGTGGCAGCGCGCGCAGAACATGGCCTCGCATCGAATAGCGCCCCGCGCTCCGGCCACGCAAGCCCGGCCTGCCGGCCGCGGCGAGCGGCGGCGGGCGGCTCAGGCCACCTTGCGCGGCGAGCGGCCGGTGAGCTTCGTGTACACGTGATAGCCGAGCCACCGGAACGGCTCGGGCGGGATGCCCCCGAGCGGGTACATGTAGAACGGCAGCTGCCGCCACCGCGCGTCGTCGCCCGCGTAGATGTCGCAGAGCACGCGGCCAGCGAGGTTGGCGAGCGTCACGCCGTGGCCGCTGTAGCCGAGGGCGTAGTACACGTTCCGGTGCTCGCCCCGCACGCCCATGCTGCAGAGCCGGCTCATCGTGATGCCGAGCGTGCCGGTCCAGCGGTGCGCGAGCCGCAGCCGCTCGGCCCCAGGGAAATAGCCGGTCATCCGGCGCCGGATCGCCTCGAACGCCGGACCGGCCGAGTCGGGCGTGCCGGGGTAGGACGTCCGGCCCCCGTAGAGGTACGCGTACGCCGCGTTGCTGCCCCCGCCGAACACCAGCTCGCCGGCCGGCGTCATGCTGGCGTACGCGATGCGGTCCTGGTCGTCGCTGAAGCCGGCGACCTGCCCCCAGCCGAGCGCCGCGCGCGCCTCGGCGTCGAGCGGCTCGGTCGCGATCACGTGCGAGTGCAGCGGGAACACGCCCGACCTGAAATAACCGAGGCGCGGCGTGTAGCCGTTCGTGGCGAGCACGATCGCCGCCGCCCGCACCACCCCGCCCGGCGTCGTCAGCTCGATCGTGCGCCCCTCCCGGACCCGGAGCACCGGCGTGTCCTCGTGCACGACCACCCCCCGCGCGAGCAACACCGCGCGCAGGCCACGCAGCAGATCGACCCCGTTGAGCTGCCCCTCGGTCGCGTCCAGCACGGCGCCCGCCGCCCCGCGTACACCGAGCCGCCGCGCGAGCGTCGCGCTGTCCAGGTACTGTAGCGAAATGCCCCAGGTCGCGAGCTGCTCCACCCGCGCGTGCGCCGCCTCGGCCCGCCGCGTGTCGGTGAGCACCTCCATGCAGCCGTCGCGCCGGTGACGCACCGGGAGGCCGTGCTCCTGGATCAACGCGACGATGTCGTCGATGCCGTCGCGCGTCGCCTCGTAGACGCGCCGCGTGAGCTCCGGATCGCGGTAACTCACGCCGTTGATCCAGTTCAGCATCATTCCCCCGTTGCGCCCGCTCGCGCCGTTCGCGAGGTGGCGCGCCTCGAGGACCATGACGCGGAGCCCCGGAAACCGGCGGATCAGGTGGTATGCGGTGGAGACTCCGGTGAACCCACCCCCGATGATCGCCACGTCGGCCACGACGTCCCCGCGGAGCGGCGGGACGGGCTCATAAGGCGGCCCCGCGGCGCTCCACACGGTGCGAGCGGCGTCGATCTGCGAGGGTGCGGACGTGCCGACGAGCGCTGCTTGAGCCACGATGAATCCCTATCAGATGAACGCGCCGTCTGGCATCCTCGACCCCTGGGGCCATCCTTGAAAAATCGCGTCCGGCTCTGCATGAAGGACCTGTTCCACCAGGACGTGGTGGAGATGATCGAGCGCGAGACGCGCAAGTACCAGATCTGGTCCATCGAGGACCCTTCCGACCCGGACTTCGACGGGGCGTATCAGATCCTGTGGGATTGCTTCGGGCCGCACGGCGAGATGGAGCGCAAGGAGGCGATCGAGGCCTTCCTCCGCGATGATCCGTTCACGCCCGAGCCGTCGGGCACCTACATGCGCTACTTCCTGCTCGTGGCGCGGGACGCGGAGGGGAGGCTGCGAGGCGTCCGCGACGGCACCGTGCTCGTCAATCCGTCGTACGCGCCGGATCTCTGCGTCATCTACCTCGCCCACATCTTCATGATGCCCGAGGCGCGCGGGACGGTGCTGTCGTACTGGCTGCGCATCGCGCCGGTCGAGATCGCCATGCAGTACCTCGCCGACCTGCACGCGATGGGGAAGATCACGCTCCCCGCGCCCGCGGCGCCGGGCAAGTACTTCGGGATGAACCTCGATCTCACGGCCGAGATGGAGTACTTCACGCCGGAAGAGCGCCTGTCGTGGCAACGCCTCCTGTTCTACGGGCGCGGCGGCTTCGACGCGATCAACCCGCGCCACTTCCCCTACCGCCAGCCGGACTTCCGCGATCCGGAGGTGATCGCGGCGACGGGCAACCAGCCCGCGCCGTTCATGGCCCTCGTCCGGCGCATGGGCCGCGAGCGGCAGGCGCAGCTGCCCATCGACGAGGCGAGGGCGCTCATGCGGCTGCTCTACGACGATTTCGCCGATCACTGCGCGCCGCACCTGCTCGAGAACAGCCTGCAGCTCGTCCTCGATCGGCTCGAAGAGCGCGCGAAGCGGAAGCGCTTCGTCGAGCTCCTGCCGCTGCCGACCGGGCCCAAGGACCTGCACCGGCTGAAGCCGCTCTTCCGGTACAACGTCTACACGAAGTACTACCCGGACAGCCCCGACATCCGCGGCTACCTGAACAGCGGCATCCGCGAGCGGCTCGCGAACCCGCGCTACCTCGACGAGGAGCTCGCCCGCATCGCGCGGGAGCTGGAGGCCCGGCCGCCGTTCGTCTACGGGAGCCGCGACAAGAACGCGACCTGGGAAGGCGTGGCGCTCCCGACGCCCGGCTCGGAGCCGCCCGCGCCGGCCGACGGGCCCGACGCGGGCGAGATCACCCGCGAGCTGCCCGCGCCGCCGCCCACCGCCTTGCCGCGCTGAACGAGCGGGCGCAAGAGCGCCCCGGAGACCCCTCCCCGCATGAAAGTCCTCGCCGCCGGTCCCGTCCCCGTCGCCTCGATCCTCTGGCAACCCGCCGCCGGCTCCTGGGTGCTCACCGTCGTCTGCAAGGCGACGTTCCTGCTCCGCCCGGGCGAGTCGCCGCTCGCGCCCGACCAGGAAGCGCCGACCCCCCACGACGCGACGTGGGACGACGCGCCGTCGAGGAGCCTGCAATCCGCGAGCGACCTCGCGCCGGCGAAGCCGCTCGTCGACGTCGTGCTCGTCGGCTTCGCGTTCGCCCCCGGCAAGGTGCCGGTGCGCTCGCTCGTGGGCAGGCTCGCCGTCGGCGACGTCGACAAGTCGATCGAGGTGTGGTGCGACCGCATCTTCTCGCAGGACGGGACGCTCCACGAGGGGCCGCCGTTCTCGCAGATGCCGCTGGTCTACGAGCGCGCGGCGGGCGGGCCGGGCTCGTGGAACCCGGTCGGGGTGAGCGGCGGCTCGCGCAACGCCTACGGGCAGATCGCCGTGCCCAACCTCCAGCCGCCGGGGCTGCTCGTCTCCGACCCGAACAAGGCGATCGAGCCCGCCGGCTTCGGGCCGATCGCCCCGACGTGGCCGTCGCGCGTCGAGAAGCTCGGGCGCCACGCGGCCGGGTGGTCCCCCCGCGACTGGAGCCGCAAGCCGCTGCCCGCCGGGTTCGACGCCGCCTACTTCAACGTCGCCCCCGCCGACCAGCAGCTGACGTCGCTGCGCGAGGACGAGCGCCTCGTGCTCGAGAACCTCCACCCCGAGCACCCGCGCCTCGTGACCCAGCTGCCCGGCCTCCGCTCGGCGGCGACCGTCGAGGGCCGGCGAGGCGGCGCCCGCACGGTGCCCATGCGCTGCGACACGCTCTGGATCGACACCGCGCGGGGGCGCTACACGCTGACCTGGCGCGCGCAGATCGCGCTGGAGCACCCGGAGGAGCACGGGCGCGTGGTGGTGGGCCTGGAGCCGCTGCCCGCGCGGAGCGAGGCCGAGCGATCCCTGCCGCCGAGCTCCAGGCACGCCGCGCCGCGCTCCGGCGCGATCAGCCAGACGCAGATCCCCGGGCTCACCACCGAGCACGCGCCGGTGCTGCCGTGGAAGACGGAGGAGCGCGGGGCCGACGGCCTGGCCCCGCACTCGAGCCCGCCGGGCGGAGGGCTCCCGTTCCGCGCGCCCGCGGCCCAGGGCGACGTCGGCGCCTCGATGGCCCCGTCGCTGTCGTGGCGGCCCCCGCCGCCCGCGCCGGCCTTCCCCCTCGATCAGGCGCCGCCGACGCCGCCGCCCGCCTCCCTGGCGCCCGCCGCGAGCCGGAGCTTCTGGGGGACGAACGAGGCGGCGCCAGCGATGACGGTGGGCCAGAAGATCGGGGCGGCCGAGAGCGCGGCCCGCGCGCCGCTGCCTTCCCCGAGCGACGGCGACCGCCCGTCGAGGGCCGGCGCGCCGCCGCCGAGGTCGGCGGCCGCGCTGGCCGACGACCTCGTCGAGCTCCTCTGGTTCGATCCGACCGCGCTGCCGCGCATCCGCGCCCGGTGGAGCGACCTGATCCTCGAGCTCGACTTCGAGGAGCTCGATCCCCGCCACGGCCTGCCGGGCGACGCGGCCGCGGCCAAGGACCGCCATGACGTCCTCGGCGTGCTCACCGACGGGTCGCCGATCGATCCGGGCGGCGTGCCCCAGGCGCTGCTCGCGTCGGTCGGCGACCGGAGGCGGTTCACGCCGCCGCTCGTGCTCGTGACCGGCGAGGCGCGGTTCCCGCTCGACGAGATCGAGGCGCTCAGGGCCACCGTCGCCGTGGTCACGCCGCTCGCGGGGCCTGACAAGCCGCTCAAGGACGCCATCGAGTCCATCGGGGAGCTCTTGAAGTCGCCTTACCTCCAGAGCTCGACCGGCGTCGTGGACAAGCTGACCCAGCAGCTCAGGGAGCACATCGCGCAGTCGAGCCGCTCGCTGCCGGCGGGCCAGATCGAGGCGCACACCGAGCGGATCCTGCTCGAGCAGCGGAAGTACCAGACCCGCAAGGTGCTCGGCGACGTGTGGATCCGCGCGCTGCTCGCGGCGGGCGGGCAAGGCGCGCTGCCGCTCTACCTGCCGAAGACCCTGGAGCACCGGCTGCCGATGATGACGAGCCTGAAGGTGCGCGTCCTCGCGGAGGCGCACCTCCGGCAGGATCAGCAAGAGCAGAGCCGCTACGCGCTCAAGGCGCTCGCGCTCGGGCGGGTCTTCACCGTGGACGAGCTGCGGCCGGCGCGCACGTCGGACTGAGGCGCCCGGCGCCGCGCGCCGCGCGACGAGCGATCATCAATCGAGCGGCTCCGTCGGCCAGACGTCGTGCGCGCCGACGAGCGGGAGCACCTCGACGATGAGCAGCTGCTGCGCCGCGAGGAGCTGCATCCTCACGTCGCCGCCCGCCGAGGAGAAGCGCAGGTGCACCACGAACCTCGGGCCGTCCTGGTAGATGCGCGCCGCCGCCTCCGGCGTGAGCCGGCCGGCGACGTAGTCGCCGTGACGGTGGCTGTCGGAGATCGCCCACGTCGACGGCCACCGTTCTTCGAGCCGCCGGAGCATCTCCTCCTGCGAGAGATCGCTCTTGAAGGACCACGCGAGCGTCGTGTTTGCCGTCTTGCTCATGATCACCTCCGCTCAGCGGCCGTCGTCCGCCGGATCGGTCGAGACGCCCGTCCCGCCCGCGCCGGCCGTCCCGGCGCCGCCCGCCGGCGGCGCGGCCGGCGGCGCGCCGACCGCGTTCGGGCCTTGATAGATGGTGGGGAAATTGCTGTTCGGATCGCGAGGCCCGTTGAGCTTGAAATCGAAGCCGCCGTTGCTCGGGTTGGGCTCGCCGTAGATCTCCACGTTCCACTTCTCCGCCAGCGCGTTCAGCTTGCTCCCGAGCGACGTATTCGAGAGCCCCGGCTTCCCCTCCGGGTTCACCGCGCTCGGCGCCTCGCCGTTCTTGAAGATCCCGTACTTGGCGTTGTAGGGCGCGCCCGCCTGCTGCGCCTGGACCAGCGCCTGATCGCTGTGGATCGCGAAATCGGTGTCCGACTTGGACGACCAGAAGCCGAACGGCTTGTCCGGGTTGCCCTTGAACCCGTCCGTGGCCGAGCCGAGCTGCTGCACCGTCGCGTCCGTGATGCCCTCCGACTCGAAGGTGTTCTTGATGTCCGACTGCAGCCGGTCGAACTGCGCGCGATCCTTGTACGTGAGCGGGACGCGCTGGCCGTCGGTGTCCCCCTCGACGGCCATCCTGAGCCGCTCGGGGGTCGTGTTCGGGTGCTCCAGCTCGCCCCGCTGCACCCGCTCGTAGGCCGCGCGGTTCTCCGCGATCCGCGCCTCGAGCTTGGCGTTCGCCGCGGGGTCCGCGGCGGGCCCTGTGGCCATCTGCTCGTCGGTCCACGCGCGCGCCCGGGCCACCTCCTCGGGGCTCGGCGGCGCCTTCCCGCCCGGGGGGGCCTCCGCGGTCGGCGCGCCGACCCACCCGAGCCGCTCGCCGAGCTTCACGGCGCCGATGCCGCCGAGCAGGCTGCCGCCGAACTCGCCGAGGATCTCGCCGACGCGCGCCGCGCGCTCGCCCCAGAGGCCGCCCACCGCCTCGCCGACGTGTTTGCCGATGAACCCGCCGGCCAGCGAGCCGACGAGCCCCAGCCCCGCGACGACGACCCCCGCGCCGATGCCCGTCAGCACGAGCGCCGCGCCGCCCGCGATCAGCGCGGTCCACTGCAGGGTCGTGATGAGCCAGGACGGGATCTCGTCCTCGACGGGAACGAGCGTCAGCGTGTCGCCGCCGATGAAGGTGTACACGGCGCCCTGGCCGATGACGCCGCCGCACTCGGCCTTCTCGGTCTTGCGGCCCAGGTGCTCGCCGTTGACGAAGACCGTGGCGCTGCCCTGCGCCACCCGCTTGCCGCCGTGCTCGAGGGCGTCGAGCTCCGCGCGCGCGGCGGCGTGCCCCTCGATGAACGTGTCCGGCGATCCCGTCGCGATCGTGCCGCACGGGGACCCCTCGAACATCTTGCCGATCTCGGCGCCGGCCAGCGCGCCGGCGGCGCCGAGGCCGACGCCGCCGGCCACCGCCGCGCCGATGAGGACCGCGCCGGCGCCGCCGGTGACGACGGAGAACAGGATCGCGCCGCCGATCGCGAGCCCGACGCACGCGCCCGCGATGAGGCCGGCCCACGCCGACGTGTGGCCGATCTCGTCGCCCAGCCGGGCCGCTTCGAGGGCGCTCACGGGCGTCGCTGCTCCCTCAGCCCTGGCCCAGCTTCACGCTCGCGAGGATGCGGTCGAACACGGGGTCGAGCCGCGCGGCCTCGCTCCTCGGCATGGTCGCCGTGAAGCTCAGCACGGTCGGCTTGCGCCCCGCGACGAACACGAGCCGCTGCTCGAGCGGCCCGCCCTGCCCCCGCCACCCGAACCGGAGCTCCAGGGCCGGCTGACCGCCGAGCGTGATCTCCTGCCGCGCGTGCAGCTGGAAGCCGTCGAGCCGCCTGGCGATCTCGACGAGCTGCCGGTCGCCGTAGCGCCGGAGGTCCTCGCCCGCCGCCAGCGTGTCCCGCGTCATCACCAGGTTGGCGGCCATCCCCTGCCCGGGCTTCGCCGGCACGGAGAAGGCCACCACCGAGCGGTCCTCCCAGTCGCGCGGCACGTCGAAGGACACGTCGGTGTGTTCATATCGCGGCATCGTCTGCGTCTCCGTCTCCGTCTCCGTCCCCGTCGCCGTCTCCGTCCCGGCCCCCGCCCCCGTCTCCACGCCGCGCGGCGCAGCGCTCGCCCTCCGGCACCCCGCGGGCCCCGGGCCTCACGGCTCCACCTTGGCGAAGCCGCCCTGGAGATCGCCGCGGTAGAGGGCCACGCCCTGCGTCGACAGCGCCCCGGCGTACGCTCGCTCGGCGGGCACGCCCGAGGACTCGGTCGCCTGCGCCTCGGCCTTCACCGCCGCGCCGTTCACCGCCCGCGGCGCCGCCGCGGTCCTGAGCGCCAGGAACTGCGCGACCTGCCCGCCCGCGTCGCCCACGTGGAAGATGCCGGCCGCGCTGCCCGCGTTCACGAGCGCCCCGATGTCGCCCGCGCTCAGGCCTCCGAGCGCGGGCAGCGGCGCCGTGAGCACCGGACCGAGCACGTCGAGCGTCGACGGCAGCGAGGCGAGGCTCTCGCCCCTCGCGAGCCGGAAGAGCTCCACGGCGCCCCTCCCCTGGCTCACCAGCGCGGCGAGCGGCGCGGAGGGCGCGCGCACCACCTCCCGGATCGCCCCGCCGGCGGCGGGCCCGATCCGGAGCGACGCCGGGGCCGCGGCCGGCGTGAGCGGCGGCGCGAGCACGGCGCGGTCGAGCCACGGCGCCGCGCTCTCCACCTCGACGTCCGCGATGCCCCCGGGCTGGTCCACGGCGCCGCCGCCGCGCATCACCTCGGCCGGCGCGCTCGTCTCGCCCCCGCTGCCCGGCCCGCCCGGCGCGCTCGGCGCCCTGGCCTTGCCGATCGTCGCCACCGCGGGCGCCTTCGCGGCCTTGGTGTTGATGAACACGTTCGGCTTGCCGTCGATCTGCACCTCCGCGCCGGACAGCTTGAGCAGCCCGCCCGCCGAGATCTCGAGGTTGCCCTGCGCGTCGATGAAGATGCCCTCGGGCGTGATCTTGATCGACGCGACGCCGTTCGTGATCTGGACGGTCCTGTCCTTGTTGATCGTGTACCCGACGCCGTCGCCGACCGTGACGTTCTGGCTGTCGCCGGCGTCCACCGTGTCGGAGGTGCGCACGATCGACGTGCGGCCCTCGCCGATGTTGTTGGTCTGCTGCTCGCCGATCGTGTGGCTCTGGCTCTTGCCGACGGTGAAGCTCTGGCTCCCGCCGACGGTCACCGAGTCGCCGCCGGTCACGCTGGCCGAGCGGTTCGAGAGCACGGTCGAGCTCTGATCCCGCTTGATGATCTCGGAGTAGTCGCGCTGCGCCTGGACGTGGATGAGCTCGCGCCCGGCGGCGTCGTCGAACGAGAGCTCGTTGAACCCGCCCGAGCCCGGCGAGGAGTCGCTCTTCCAGCCGCTCTTGGTCTTCTCGGCGGGCAGCGTGTACGGCACCCGCGTGGAGCTGTTGAAGACGCGGCCGACGACCACCGGCCGGTCGGGGTCGCCGTCGAAGAAGTCGACGAGGACCTCCTGCCCGACGCGCGGGATGGACAGGAGGCCGTAGCGGCTCCCGGCCCAGCCCTGGCTGACGCGGATCCAGCACGAGCTCGCGTCGCTGAACCGCCCCTCGCGGTCCCAGTGGAACTGCACGCGCACGCGGCCGAACTCGTCGGTGTGGATCTCCTCGCCGGGAGGGCCGACCACGATCGCGCTCTGCACGCCGACGACCCGCGGCTTCGGCGTCCGCCGCGCCGGGCGGTAGGGCTGCTCCGCGAACACGGCCTCGCCGGTCGTGCTCCACTCGCCGCCGTGGTCGCCCTCGAACGTGGAGGCGACGACGAGCAGCGCCTGGCCCGGATCGAGCTCCTTGCGGGGGTGCCGGCCGATCGACAG
This sequence comes from Sorangium cellulosum, assembly GCF_002950945.1. Taxonomy (GTDB): domain Bacteria; phylum Myxococcota_A; class Polyangia; order Polyangiales; family Polyangiaceae; genus Sorangium; species Sorangium cellulosum_E. The sequence goes on along the minus strand of NZ_CP012673.1, from coordinate 14,393,507 downwards.
GACGACGCCGGGGCCCAGGTCGAGGGCGTTGGTGCGGTACTGGATGGAGCGCCGGCCGCGCCGCTCGCTCTCGAGGCTCCGCGTCGCGAGCGCCTCCGCCTCCTTGGTGTCGACCCGCGCGACGCCCCGGTCGTCGGCGACCGGCGTGTCGCCGCCCTTGCCCGGCTCGACCACGAACGCGCCGGGCACGTAATGGTACTGCTCGTAGCGGAGCTCGTCCTCGAGCCCTGCCTTCGCCTCCGCGAAGAGCTGGTAGTCGGGCCGCATCCGGAAATCGAAGTCGCGGAGGGTGACGTGACCTGGCCGCACCTCGTGGCTCACGACCACATCGCTCACGAACTCGCGCCCGGACGCCTGGTTCGGGTGGTCGACGTAAGGGATGGGGACGTCGGAGCGCGGCTCGCCGCGGTGCGGGACGTCGCTCAGGACGAGGCGGGTGAGCTCGGCGCCCATGCGGCCGCCGTCAGCGCGGTGCGCGAAGTGGAAGGAGATGCCCGCCTCCTCGAGCAGCCGGCACATGAACGCATAATCGGTCTCGCCGTACTGAACGCGGTATTCATAGGCCGGGTACTTCGCGCTCAGCTTCACCTCCGGCTCGATCTCCCACTCCTTGAGCATCTGGAGCACGATGTCGGGGATCGTCATGTGCTGGAAAATGCGGCTGTTGCGCCGGAGCGTCGTCCGGAACAAGAGCGGCACGATGCGCAGCCGGTAGGTGGAGAGCCCCGTCGGCTCGGCCTGGACCTGCTCCATCTGGGCGCACAGGCCGGCCCAGACGCGGGAGGGCACGATCGAGCTCAGGACGGTCGACTCGACCCTGAAGGCGGCGGCCTTGCCCACGAGGCTGTCGAGATCGAGATCCTCGATCTCGGAGACGGCCAGGATCGACACCTCGAAGAGCGACGACATCTGCTCCCGGACCGAGAACCGCCGCACCGACAGCGACTCTTCCTTCGACGCGAACCAGAGCGAGAGGCGCGGCATGGTGGAACGCCCAGTCTAGGGCACACGCGCGCGGCGATCTAGATCACAGCGCCGCGCCGCCGCCCGTCGCCCCCTGCGCGCTCCGCGCGCGCTCGACGATCCCGCGGATGGTGCGTGCGGCCGCGGAGGCGGCGTCGTACGCGCCGATGGCGCCGCGCAGCACGAGCGCCGTGCCCTTGCCGGCGGCCGCCTCGCCGAGCGTGCCGTCGAGCAGGCCCTCGGCGAGGCGGACGAGGGGGCCGATCTCGACGATGCAGCGCGCGAGCGCCCGGGCCTCTGCGACGACCTCGGACGCGGCGGCGCACGGGGCGGAGCGCGCGAGGGCGGCGGCGTCCTCGCAGAGCTCCTCGGCGATGGGGCCCATGTCGCGCCAGCACCCGACGGCCGCGCGCAGGTCGGCGGGCGAGACGGGCGAGGCCTGCGGGGCGTCGGGCGCCGGCGCGCCTGGACGCGCCGGCCGCGCCGCCCGCGCGCCCGGCGCCGCCGCGATGACCGGGGCGAGGGCCAGGAGCGCGCGCTCCAGCACGCGCGTGGCCTGCTCGATCCGGACGAGGCGCTCCGTGGTGGCGGGGCTGCAGAGCGGCGCCTCGCGCTCGACGAGCGCGGCGAGCCGCGCCGCGGCGTCGACGGCGAGCTGCTCGAGGCCGTCGAGGGCGCGCCGCTCGAAGCGGCGGGGCACGACGTCGAGCACACACAGCGAGCCGACGGCGTGCCCGCTCACCCGCACCGGGACGCCCGCGTAGGCGCGGATGCCGTAGTGCTCGACGAGCTCCTTGGGCACACGCTCGTCGCGCAGCGCGTCCTCGACGATCAGGGGCGCCTCGTCGCGCACGACGATCTGGCAGAACGAGTTGCTCCGCGAGGTCGCGCAGCTCACGGCGAGCTCGAGCGGCAGCCCGTGGTGCGCCCGCAGGAGCTGGATGTGCCGGATCACCAGGCTGACCATCGCGATCGGCGCCCGCGCGAGCCGGGCGGCCTGCGCCACGCAGGCGTCGAGCAGCACGTCCGCCTCGGTGCGCAGCATGGCGCCGTGCAGCACGGCGAGGCGCGCCGGGTCGTCGAGGAGGTCGGGCATGGGCGCGAGTTTACACCGGGCGGGGGGCGCCGTCGCGGCGAGGCGAGGCGCGGCGGGGGGCGTCGCGGGATCGGTGGGCTTGCGGGGAGCGCGTGCGGCCGCGAGCCTCGCAGAGAGCAGGACGTATCCCATGTCCCCTCCCCTCGTTGCCGCGCCGCCTCCCGCCGGGCAGGATCCCAGGCATGGCTGCCCCTGCGTGCCGGCGTGATCCCGCCACGCTGGCCGACCTCGAGGCGCTCCCGCCGCACATCAAGGGCGAGATCATCGAGGGCGTGCTGTACACGCAGCCGCGACCACGCTCGCGCCACCAGCGCGTCCTGTCGCTCATCAACCACGAGCTCATCGAAAAGGTTCGGTCCAGACGAGGGGGCTCAGCTCACGCTCCACTTCCATTCGGCCGGCTCCCACGTCGCGTCGAGTCCTCCGGCGAGCACGGGATCGAGGAACGCCTGGGCCGCCTTGGCGACGTCGTCGAGCGTGGGCCACGCGAGCTGGTCCTCGCGGGCGATCGCAGCGTAGGGCGTTGTCCAAGCGGGCGGCGGAGCAGGAACCGCGGCGGGCAGCGTGTGCGTCTTTCGGAACGCGAAGGTCTGCTCGAGGGCCTCTCGCAGACGCTTCGCATCGATCGTCTGCGCCGTCGCGAGGAGTGCGAGGTCGGGCAGGTCCTTCACCCGGGAGTTTGGGCGCGTACGCGGCATCGTATACGCGTGGAGCTTCTCCGCGATGTGCGTCTCGACTGGATAGAGGCGCAGCGTAGGCGGCGCGATGCCGGCGAACGCGAGGACGTCCTCCGCCATCACGACCTCGGGCTCGCCGAGGATCGGATCGCCGAACGCGACGTCCACGCCGAAAGACTGCCCGTAGAGCTTGCCGGCGAGCCTGCACTCCGCACGGAAGCGGAGCCCGTCGTACTGCATCCCATCGTTCTGAATCTCGGGGTGGTCATCGTCGGGGCAGACCTCGAAGTTCATGAAGTCGCCGAGGTTGCGGCGCCCAGCCTCCTGCAGTTTCGCGAGCACGTCGTCGGGGCAGCCCACCATTCGGAGATCAACGTCCTTGGTGGTGCGTGCCCGCGCAAGACGCAGCTCGAGGACGAGCCCGCCCTTCAGTGTGGCCGCATCTCCGAACACGTCGACGACGCGAGCGAGAAAACGATCGAAGACAAGGAGCTGGCGCTTGCGCGTGAACTCGGGGCCGCTTCTGGCTGACGATCGGAGTCGCTGCTCGACCGCCTCCTTGAAGGCCGCAGGCGAAGCGTAGGTGCGTGGCTTCATGCAGCGATGCCTCCGAAGGGCTTGAGCGCGGTCTCGACGTCGCCGAGTTCGTTCTTGGTGACGAGCCCGCGGCGAAGGGCCTGCTGCGCTGCTTGCCGCAGCAGCTCTGGCGAGAGCCCCTCGCGCGCGCAGTCATTCAGCGATCTTCGCGGGTTGGTCATGGGCACCGCCCCGAACCACGCGCGATCCTCAGGCGGCACGTCTGCGTGGTGCAGGACCACGTCGGCCGGAACCCGGAAGCGGCGACGACGCCAGGCAGTCGGCAGCGTGAGATGGACGTGGATCGGCAGCACGTCCGAGAGCCCGTGCAGAGAGAGCGCAGTCTGGTGCGAGACGACGCCTTCTAGCTCCGACCACAGCCAGGCGGCGACCAGCTCCTCATGCTCGCCGGCGGGGAAGTGAACGAGCCGGTAGATGCCCCGGCGCATGCGGATGGCCTTGCCCGCGTGGACGTAGTGGACGAGGAGCTGAGGCGAGTAGCCGGCCTCTGCCGCTTGTTTGGTCGTGAACAGCCCCTCCTGGGCCGCTGCCGTCTCGAAGAGGCGGTTCCAGTTTGGACGGCATGCAGGGGCCTCGTCCATGCACAAAGCTTAAATTAAACTTTTGTTTTGTGCAAGTCCGCTCAACAGCCGCACAATCCTCAAAGAGGATTTTAGGTCTGTGCGCACCTGTCCCCGCGCCTCTTCTCGACGGCTTTGCCCGCCGAGGTGGGAGCACATCGCAGACGTCACCGTGCGCCTCACCCCCGAAGCGCCTGCGCCTCCCTCGCCCGCACGGCCGCGACGAACGTGTTCAGGTGCACCTCGACGACCCGGCTCACGTCGGGCGTGTAGCCGCCCGCGAGCACCCACGCGATCGGGATGCCGCGCTCCTGCGCCGTCCGGAACACGAGCTCGTCCCGCGCGCGCAGGTCGTCGTGGGTCAGGTCGAGCGGCGAGTACGGGTCCTCGCGGTAGGGGTCCGCGCCGGCCTGGTAGAGGATCACGTCGGGCTCCGCGCGGTGGATCGCGGGGCCGAGGTGGCGCGCGAGCAGGTCGAGGTACACGCCGCCGCCGCTGCCGTTCGGCACCGGGACCGACCAGCTGTTCTCCGTGTCCGGGGCGCGCTCGCCGTCGACGTCGCGGTACGCCTTGTTCTGCTTGTACCAGTTCCCGTAGATCGACAGCCCGAACGCCCAGGGCCGCGAGGCGAGCAGCGACGCGGTGCCGTTGCCATAGTGGAGGTCCATGTCGACCACCAGGCCGCGGCGGATCCGCCCCTCGGCGCGCGCGCGCTCCAGCGCCACGACGAGGCCGTTGAAGGTGCAGAAGCCCTCGCCGTGCGCGGCGTGCGCGTGGTGGAAGCCGCTCGCGAGGTTGCCCGCGATGCCGTCCTCGAGCGCGGCGAAGGTGGCCGCGATGCAGCCCCCGTTCGTGAAGCGGACCGCGCCGGCGAGCTCCGGCGACCACGGGAACTTCTGCGACTCGGCGAGCGCCCGGGGCTCGCCGGTCGCGATCGCCCGGAGGTACTCGGGCGTGTGGACGCGGAGCAGGTCCTCGTCGCTGACCGGCTCGGGCGCCTCGATGCGCGCGGGCAGGCCGCTCCGCTCGATCGCCTCGCGGACCAGGGCGAACTTGCGCATCGGCATCACGTGCTGGCCGATGTCGGCGAAGTACCGCGGCGAGTGGAACACCCGCATCGGGGGCGGCGCGGCGGCCGCGGCGGCGGTCACTTGCAGACCGACTCGAGCAGATCGAGCGCCTCGCCGGTGTGCCGGGGGCCGAAGACCAGCGCCGGGCGGAAGCGCAGCGTGCGCTCGCCCGAGCCGCCCACCTCGAGGCCGCGATTGCGCAAGGCGGTGAGCGCCGCGTCGCGGGCGGCGGCGTGGGGGAAGTCGACCGCGGCGAAGGTGCCGCTGCCCCGGGCGCCGGAGAGCACCGCGGGGTAACGGCGGCAGAGCTCCTCGAGCCCCGCGACCAGGCGCTCGCCGGTGGCCCGGGTGCTCTCGAGCAGCCGGTCGCGCTCGATGACCTCGAGGATCACCTCGAGCTGCGCGCCGCGGAGCGGGTCGCCGAGCCAGGTGTTGAAGATGCGCAGCGGCTCGGCCGGCGCGAGCTCCTCGCGGCAATAGAAGCCGCCGAGCTGCATCTTCTTGGAGAACGTGACCATGTCGGGCGGCTCGGGCAGGTCCCACGCCTCGTGCGCCCAGAGCGCGCCCGTGCCGCCGCCGCAGGTCTGCACCTCGTCGATGATGAGCGCGACGCCGCGCTCGGCGGTCAGCCGGCGGAGCGCCTGGAAGAACGCCGGGCTCGCGTGGCGGTCGCCGCCCTCGCCCTGGATCGGCTCGACGATGACCGCGGCGACCTCGTCCGGGTGCGCGTCGATCGCCGCCTTGACCGCCTCGAGCGAGCGCTCCTCGGCGGCGCGGTTCTGCTCGGCGTGCGCGGCGAGGGGGAACTGGCTCGCCGGGAACGGCACGACGGGCCAGTCGAAGGCGGGGATGTCGAGCTTGTGGATCGGCTTGCTCCGCGTGGCCGAGAGCGCGCCCATGCTACGGCCGTGGAAACCGCCCTCGAAGGAGATCACCTTGAAGGCGTTCACCCCGGGCTGCCGGTTCATCATGGCGGCGGCGAGGTCGGCGTCGCTCGGCGCCGCGCCGCCGCGCCGGCGCCGGGCGAGCCGGATGAACGCGGCCTTGAGCGCGTTCTCCACCGCCTCGGCGCCGGTCGTGAACGTGAAGACGCGGGTGTGCCCCTTCGGCGCGACGTGCATCAGCGTCTTCTCGACGAGCTCGACCCACTCGGGCGCGGGCGCGACCCCGAGCGCGGCGCGGTAGCCGGCGCACCAGTCGAAGCGGCCGCTCCGCCAGGCGGCGAGCAGGTCGGGGTGGTTGTAGCCGATGGGCACGGCGGCGATGTGCCCGTAGACGTCGAGCAGGACGTTGCCGTCCACGTCGACCATGTAGTTGCCGAGGCTCCTCCGCGCGTCCTGGTAGAAGTGGATCGGGCGCGCGTCCTGGTACTTGTGGTGGCGGGCGCGGAGCGCCTCGGACGCGGGGCCGGGGACGGCGGTGCGCATCGCGGCGCGCTCGGGCTCGCCGGGGATGGACGGAGAGGGGCTGGGCTGGGCGGTCATCGTCGGGCTCCAATCATCGTCGAGTTCACTGCAAGAGGTGCGGCGGCGCGTCACGCGGATCCGTCGCCCGGCGCCGCGGCCGACCGGACGCGCACGACGATCGACTTCGACGCGGGCGTGTGGCTCTTCTCGGCGATGCTGCCGAGCGGCACGAGCACGTTGGCCTCGGGGAAATAGGCCGCGACGTTGCCGCGGGGGATCTCGTAGAGCACGACGCGGAACGCGCGCGCGACGCGCTCGCCGTCGGAGAAGCGGCTCGTGACGTCGACGAGATCCCCCTGCGCGAGCCCGCGCTCGGCCGCGTCCTCGGCGTTCATGAACACGACGCGGCGCCCGCCGCGCACGCCGCGGTAGCGGTCGTCCAGCCCGTAAATGGTGGTGTTGTACTGGTCGTGGCTGCGGATCGTCATCATCAGGAGCTCGCCCGGCTCGAGATCGTGCCGCGGCAGCGGGTGAGCGATGAAGTTCGCCTTGCCCGTCCCGGTGCGGAACTCGCGCCGGGCCGCGGCGTTCGGCAGGGTGAAGCCGCGCGGATCCTTGACCCGCGCGTTGAAGTCGTCGAACCCGTCGATCGTGCGCTCGATGAGATCGCGGATCCTGTCGTAATCGGCGGTGAGCTCCTCCCACGGCACACGCGACCGCGCGCCCAGCGTCGCGCGGGCGAGGCCCGCCACGATCGCCACCTCGCTGCGCAGCACCTCCGAGGCCGGCGGGAGGTTGCCGCGCGAGCTCGTGACGACGCCCATCGAGTTCTCGACGGTCACGAACTGCGGCCCTCTCGCCTGCACGTCGCGCTCCGTGCGCCCGAGGCAAGGCAGGATGAGCGCGCGCCTGCCCGTCACGAGGTGCGCCCGGTTCAGCTTGGTGGACACGTGCGCCGTGAGGTCGCACCGGGCGAGGGCGCGGGCGGTGAAGGCCGTGTCCGGCGTCGCCGAGAGGAAATTACCGCCCAGCGCGAAGAAGACGCGGGCCCTCCCCTCGGCCATCGCCGCGATCGCGGCGACGGTATCGAAGCCGTGGCGGCGCGGCGGCGAGAAGCCGAAGTTCTTCTCGATGCGGTCGAGGAAGTCGGCCGGGGGGCGCTCCCAGATGCCCATCGTCCGGTCGCCCTGCACGTTGCTGTGCCCGCGCACCGGGCACGCGCCGGCGCCGGGGCGCCCGACATTGCCGCGCAGGAGCAGGAAGTTCATGACCTGCTGCACGTTGGCCACGCCGTTCTGGTGCTGCGTGAGGCCCATCGCCCAGCACGCGATCGTGCGCTCGGACCGCATCGCGACCTCGGCCGCCGCCCGGATCCGGTCGCGCGGGACGCCGCTCTGCGCGACGATGTCGTCCCACGGCGCCTCGCGCACGGCGGCCGCGAGCTCCTCGAAGCCGTGGGTGTGGCGCGTGATGAACGCGCGATCGAGCACGGCGCCCGGCCGCCGCTCCTCCTCCTCGAGCATCTCCTTGATCAGCCCGGTGAAGAGCGCGACGTCGCCGTTGATGCGCACCTGGAGGAAGAGCGTCGAGAGCGGCACGCCCTCGCCGACGAGATCGAGCGGGTGCTGGGGGTGGCGGAACCGCTCGTTGCCGACCTCGGGGAGCGGGTTCACGGTCACGATCTCGCAGCCGCGCTGCCGCGCCTCGCGCAGCGCCGAGAGCATGCGCGGGTGGTTCGTCCCCGGGTTCTGGCCGACGACGAAGATCGCGTCGGCGAGCTCGAAATCGTGGAGGGAGACGGTCCCCTTCCCCACGCCGATCGCCTCGCGCAGGCCGACGCCGCTCGACTCGTGGCACATGTTCGAGCAGTCGGGCAGGTTGTTCGTGCCGAGCTCGCGCACGAAGAGCTGGTAGAGGAACGCCGCCTCGTTGCTGGTGCGCCCCGACGTGTAGAAGATCGCCTCGTCGGGCGAGCCGAGCGCGCGCAGCGAGGAGGCGACGAGGGAGAACGCCTCGTCCCAGGACACGGGGCGGTAGTGCGACGCGCCCTCGTCGAGCAGCATCGGGTGGACGAGCCGCCCCTGCTTGCCGAGCCAGTGGTCCGACTGCTTCGAGAGCGCCTCGACGTTGTGCTCGCGGAAGAACTCCGGCGTGACACGCGCGAGCGTCGCCTCCTCGGCGACCGCCTTGGCGCCGTTCTCGCAGAACTCCGCGACGGAGCGCTTCTCCTCGGGCTCGGGCCAGGCGCAGCCGGGGCAGTCGAAGCCCTCGCCCTGGTTCACGCGCAGCAGCGTGCGCACGGCGCGCGCGACCCCCATCTCGCCGACCGCGTGCCGGAGCGTCGCGCCGACGGCCGCGAGGCCGCCGGCCGCGTCGCTGCGGCCGCCGATCCGGGGCGCCTCGGCCTCGAGCGGCGGCTCCGCGCTCACGTCGCGCCGCACGTCGCGCGGCACGTCGCGCGCGGTCACGACGCCGCCTCCGCGGCCGGGGCGGCGATGCGCTCCGCGCCGGCGTACACGTTGAACCGCGCGTCGCGGGCGAAGCCCACGAGGGTCATGCCGTGCGCCGAGGCGAGCTCGACGGCCAGGCTCGACGGGGCGCCGACCGCGACCATGACCGGGATCGAGGCCCGGAGCGCCTTCTGCACGAGCTCGAACCCGGCGCGCCCGCTGACCATGAGCACCGCGCCCGGGTCGGGCAGCCGCCCGGCGAGCAGCGCGGCGCCGACGAGTTTGTCGACGGCGTTGTGGCGGCCGACGTCCTCGCGGAGGTCGACGAGCGCGCCGCGCGCGTCGAAGAGGGCCGCCGCGTGCAGCCCGCCGGTCCGCCCGAACACCGGCTGCGCCTCGCGGAGCCGCGCGGCGAGCCCGTGCACGACCCGCGGCGCGAGCCGGGGGACGCCGCGCGCGAGCGGCGAGGGCGGCGCGAACGACGCCACGTCGATCGAGGCCTTGCCGCAGACGCCGCAGCTCGCGTTCGCGACCGCGAGGGCGCGCTCGGTGCGCCCGAGGTCGACGGTCACGCCGTCGCCGAGCGTGACGCGCACGAGATCGCCCGAGGGGCCGGGGACCTCGTCGACGGCGACCACGTCGGCCGCGCGCGAGATGACCCCCTCGGCGAACAGGAGCCCGACCGCGAGCTCGCGGTCGTGGCCGGGCGTGCGCATCGTGATGCCGAGGCGGCGCGCGGCGCGCTCCTCCGGGGCCAAGGGGAGCGCCCCGCGGGCTCGCGCGACCACGACGACCTCGAGCGGCGCCTCGACGGCGAGCTGATCCTCGGCGTCGGCGGCGCTCTCGTCCGTGATCCTGCGGATCGAAACCTGGGTGGTGCTCGAGGGCATGGGTGCGTCCGGCCTCCCCACATCCTATTCCCTTGCGATGGGCCGTCGAGCAGGAGCGGCGGGGGCCGGCCGGGAGCGCGCGGAACGGCCGCGCCTGCCTGCATGGCGCGGCGGGGCGAGCGCCCGCCGCAGACGGTCCGGAGGCAGAGCTGTCGCGGCATTCAGGCCCATGTGGGCTGTCGCGGCAGCCGGCCGCACGTGGGTCGTCGCGGCAGGCAGGCCCATGGCGAGGACCGCGCGCGGGGATGGCGTTCTGTTATGGTCGTATGCGCTGGCGTGCATTCGTGCGCTCCATCGGCGCGAAGGGGAAGCAGCGGATCGGGTCGCTGGGCGAGCCGATCGTCGGGCCGGGGGCACATCCGCTTCTCAGGGACAGCTCGGCCGCCACGCATCGTCGGCGAAGTACCTGGCGATGAGATCGTGGAGCGGACGATCGTACTCGCGCAGCTCCGCGCGGGTGTTGATCTCGTTGTGGATCCCGTTCCCCGGGATCGACTCGATGTTGGTATCGAACCAGTCCTGGACCCCCTCGGCCCAGTATTCGTCCTTGTTCGTCGCGGCGTAGGTGTCCGCCCATTTTCCAGCCTGGATCGCGCCCTCGAACACCTCTGCGAGCTCCTGGTCGAAGGTCGGCTCGGCGAAGGCGATGCCCATGATCGCGATGGCGTGCGAGAACTCGTGCACCAGGATGTCCTCGCCCTTGTATGGATCGCTCGGATAACACAGGACGTTCTCCTCGGCGCAGGAGCTCGCCGGACGGGCGGGGGTCGCGCCGAGGCCGCGGGCTCGTGTGTCCCAGTCCGTTCCCGGGAACACCTCGTAAAGGTCGCTGTGCTCGGGGATGTCGGTCGTCACCTCCGTCTCCGCCATCACGGCGACGCGTGTGTGGTTCGCGATCATGGCCTGACGCACGTCGTCGCGCAGCCCGAGCATGCGGACGACGACCGAGCACGCGCGCAGCAGCGCCGCGTCCGGCGGCCTCTCGGAGCTGACGACGGGGATCCCCGAGGCGTCGATGTACTTCTTGTAGAACGGATCGAGCCCCAGCTCGGACGGCACCTCCGAGACGCTCGCGCACTGGCCCTCGGGTGCTCCTCCGCCTCCCCCGGCCCCGGTGCTCGCCGCGGCGCTGGAGGTCGAGCCCTCCGCCGCGCTCGAGCTGGTCTCCGCGGTACTGCCGGCGCCGCCGCTGCCGACGGGATCCGTGCCACCGCCGCCCGCGGCGTCGTCGGGCGGCGACTCCGAACAGGCAGCCAGGGCACACGCGAGAACCGCGACGGACGCGTATCTTCCATGCATGCTCGTGATGTTACGTTAATTCATGTCAGCGTCCAGGTTGCTCGCCTGCTGATGGTCGACGAAGCTGCTGGGGTGCACATCCGCACCATCTACAGCTTGTGGTTGCGCTCCAGCTGCCCCCGCCCGGTGGGGAAGTGAGCAGGGTCGGGCTCGATGACGCAGTACGACGGCCCGAAGTTCACATCTCCGTAGGTGACGGCGTTATCCGGGCCGAGGACCTTGGGGTCAGGCGCGGGGAGTGATGACCGCTCAGCCGTGAGGACGCCCGGATCCATCCTCAAATCTTCCCGCCTTCCCGCCTTCATGTGTCATCTCTTCTCTATCGACGCCGGCTCCCAGGAGTTGCGTTGCGCCCCGCTGCTTTTTTGCAAGCCCTCACCGAGGCCATCGTGTCCGTGTGCAGCGGCGCTTAACGGATGAGCAAGCGCGGGATCGAGGAACTGGTCGAGGATTTCTTCGACGTACCGAGCTCGCTCGGCAGCATTTCGAATCTGGAGCAGGCCACCAGCGAAGCTGTCGCGGCCCCCGTCGAAGAGGTCGCGCGCGTCATTCTCGAGGGTTTCAGGACCACGACCAAGAGGCGAACGCCATCGGTCGAGCGCTGGAGTTGCTCACCGACACGATGTTCCACGCCTGGCATCGCGTGCGCGATGGCACCATGACACGCGCTGCGTTTCAGGAGTTCATCGAGCGGCTCCGGCTGGTTGTGGCCGGAGAACTCCAAGAGGGCGCCGCCTGCCCGACCAGGGTCGTCGCCGGCCGATGCCGCGAGATCCTGGAGCTAACGCAATGGGCTCGACTACGTGACGGACGCGTGTGAAGCCGTGCTTCAGGGGCGGAACGCGCCCTCGCTGCTGCCTGGTTAAATCCCACTCCGTAACACCATCCAGCACAGGAGGTCTGGGCGGTGAACGCTTACGATGCGGGAAGTTGAAACCGTGGATGTCGAGGCTGTCGCCGTCCGAGCGCGGTGCATCCGCCGGCCAGCAAGGCCCACACCGCGCCTAGCCATCTCACGTTTCCTGCCCTGCGCATCGCTCTCCTGCCGTTCACGCCGCCACGGCGCCGTCCCGTGCTGTCCCTGCGACAGCGCTGGTCTGGACGAAATAATGGCAGATAGCAGAGAACAGCCTTGGGAGAGGGGATGGATGAGAAGCGCTGGAGTCCCACCTCTCAGGCCAGGCGCACGAGCTCAGGCAATGCGCTCCTCTGTCGCGGAAGTCGGCCTGGGATGCGAGAAGGCGCCAAGAGATCAGGGAGAGAGGAGGAGGGAATGCCGGGACAGCCCTTCCCCTCTCCTCTTGGCGCCCTTGGCGTCTTGGCGCCCTTGGCGTTGTTTCTCCTGATCCGGGGCGACTTCCCGCAGTCGTGTCAGCTCCCCCCCTCGCCGGTGGACCACGCCGCGCAGAGCCGCTCGAGCTCCCGCGCCGGGTCGTCGAGCGGCGCCTTCCCGCGCCACGCCGTCGGGTACAGCGGCATCACCACGCTCCGGAGCAGCGGCGCGAAGCCCGCGATCTCCGCGGGCCCTCGCGGGATCCGGATCAGCGGGACGCGCTCGCCCTCGAACGCGGCCAGGCGGCCGAGCGCGTTCTCGCGGATCGGGGCGAGGTGGGCCGGGTCGACCTCGCGCACGTGGGCGGCCTGGTAATGCCGCAGGAACGACGCGGCCCCATCGCGCGAGATGTCGCCGCGCTCCTCCTCGCCCACCTTTCGCACCACCGCCATGAGCGGCAGCGGGATCGGCGTGACGCCGAGCGCCGCGGTGTCGCGGAAGTCGGGCTGCGCGTACGGGAGCACCGACGGCGGGATCACCGAGAACCCCGCGCGGCCGTAGGCGAAGAGCCGCACCGCGGTGTCGCGGTCGTCGGGATCGACCGCCTCCATCTCGGCGGCGAGCAGCACCTCCGCCTTCTCCGCCTCGCCCGCCGCCGCGCCGCCCCCCGGCCCGTCGAGCCCCGCCTCGGCGAGCGCGCGGCGCGCGAGCGCGACCGGGGCCGCGCGCAGCAGGGCGGCGAGGCCGCTCCTGCGGTGCTCCGGGAGCACGAGCGCGTGCGACAGCAGCGCCACGCAGCGCCGCGCCGCGCGGTCGAGCGTGATGTAGGCGTCGCGCACCCCGGCGAGGCGCCCCTCCGCGTCGCGCGCGATCAGCATGTGGTACGTCATGACGATCGGCGCCGCGGGGTCGGTGTGGACCCCGGCGAGCCACGCCGCGAGCACCTCGCGGCGCTCGAGCTCGCCCTTCGGCCCGAAGAAGGTGTCGAGCGCGTCATACCCCTCGTCGAACGCCGCGCGGCCCTGCGCCTCCTCCAGGGAATACTGCGCGATCGCCCGGGCGACCTTCTCCGGGCCCTCCGCCGGGTAGACGTCGCCGAGGTCGACGATCACGCGGACATCTCGCGCAGCACGGCGTCGAAGGCCGCGACCGCCTCGTCGACGTCCGCGCTCGTCGTGATGAGGTGCGGGCGGAGCCGCACCGAGCGTGTCCCCGTGTAGCTCGCGAACACCCCGCGGCGCAGCGCGCGCCCGAGGAAGTCGTCGCGCGCGGCGGTGGTCGGCAGGTCGAACGCGAGCAGGAAGCCGCGGCCGCGCGGCTCGCTCGCGAGCGCCGGGTACCGCTCGCAGAGCTCCTCGAGCCGCGTCAGGAAGTAGCGCCCCGTCGCGCGCACGTTGCCGAGGAGGTCCTCGGACTCGATCGTCCGCAGCGTCGCCAGCGCGACCGCGGCGCGCGCGCGGTCGCCGTTGCGCGTCTGGTACATCCGCCCGAACTGGGCGACGTCGTACGCCGAGGTCGCGAAGAACCCGCCCATCTGCATCTTCTTGCCGAAGCACAGGAGATCGGGCGGGCGCGGCAGCTCGAGCTGCTCGTGCGCCCAGAGCGTGCCGCTGATCCCGAGGCCCGTCTGCACCTCGTCCAGGATGAACGCCGCGCCCGCCTTGCCGGCGAGCTCCTGCGCGCGGCGGAAGAACACCGGGCTCGCGTGCCGGTCGCCCCCCTCGGACTGCACCGGCTCGACGATCACGGCGGCCACCCGGCCCGCGTGTGCGTCGAGGACCCGCTCGAGCTCGGCGAGCGCCTCGGCCTCGGCGCGGTCGTTCTCCTCGGCGAAGCGCGCGAGCGGGAAGCGGCTCGCGGGGAACGGCGCCGTGGGCCAGGCGAAGGCGGGCAGGTCGGCCTTGTGGATGACCTTGGAGTGCGTGGCCGACATCGGCCCGAGGCCCCGGCCGTGGAACGCGCCCGAGAACGACACGACCACCGCGTCGGTCCCCGCGTTGTCCAGGATGCGCTGCTGCTCGTCCTCCGGGAGCTCCAGCGGGTTTTTGGGCAGCCCCGACGCCTCGCGCCGGCGCTCGCCGTGCCGGATGAACGCCGCCTTGAGCGCCGACTCGACGCCCTCGCCCCCCGCGTCGACGCAGAAGACGCGCGCCATGCCGCGCGGGGCATACCGCTGCTCGAGCGCCTCCATGAACTCGAACCAGGCCGGCGTCGTCACGAACGGCGTCGACGTCGGGTTCGCCACCGCGCGAATGAAGGCGTCGCGGTGCGCCGCCTCGACCAGCGCCGGGTGGTTGTAGCCGAGCGCCCCGAGCGCGAAGTTCGCGAACAGGTCGAGGAACACGTTGCCGTCCACGTCGACCAGCGAGCACCCCCGGCTGGCCGTGTCGTCCATCACCACGGCGCGGTAACGCGACTGCATGTCGAAGCCGCCGCGCGCCATCCAGGCGCGCGCCTTCGGCCCGGGCAGCTCGGTGACGACTCTTCGCGGAGGGACGGACGGCAGCGTGGGGCGATCGGAGAAATCCATGGCAGGCTCAGTATCCCGCACGGCAGGGCGCGTGTCATCGCCGCTTGCCGGGAAGAGGCGCGCGGGGATAGGACGAGATCATGCCCGAGACGAGCGAAGCCCCGAAGAAACTCTGGATCGACAACGCCGAGCGGGAGGCCCTCTCCGGCGAGACGTTCGAGACCGCGAACCCCGCGACCGGCGGGGCGCTCGCGCGGCTCGCCCGCGGCCGCCGCGAGGACGTGGACGCGGCCGTCGCGTCCGCGCGCGCGGCGTTCCCGCGCTGGGCGGCGATGGATCCGAACGACCGCGCGCGCATCCTCTGGAAGGCGGGGGAGCTGATCCTCGCGCGCGCCGAGGAGCTCGCGCGGCTCGAGGCCGTCGACACCGGCAAGCCGATCACGGCCGCCCGGACGATCGACGTGCCGCGCACGGCGGACACGTTCTTCTACTTCTCCGGGTGGGCGACGAAGCTCGGCGGCGAGACGATCCCGGTCCGCGGTCCGTTCCTGAACTACACCGTGCGCGAGCCGCTCGGCGTCATCGGCGCGATCATCCCGTGGAATTTCCCGCTCCTGCTCGCGGCGCGGAAGGTGGCGCCCGCGCTCGCCGTGGGCAACGTGGTGGTCGTGAAGCCGCCGGAGGAGGCGAGCCTGTCGACGCTGGAGCTCGCCCGGATCCTCGCGGAGGCGGGCGTGCCGCCGGGGGTCGTCAACGTGGTCACGGGGCACGGCGAGGAGGCGGGCGCGGCGCTCGTGGAGCATCCCGATGTCGCCAAGATCTCGTTCACGGGCGGCACGGAGACGGGGCGGATCATCATGCGCGCGGCGTCGAGCACGCTGAAGAAGCTGTCGCTGGAGCTCGGCGGCAAGAGCCCGAACATCGTCTTCGCGGACGCGGACGTGGAGGCGGCGGCGAAGGCGGCGGTGACGGCGATCTTCTACAACCAGGGGGAGCTCTGCACGGCGGGGAGCCGGCTGCTCGTGGAGCGCTCGGTGCACGACCGCGTGCTGGAGACGGTCACGCACGGCGCGCGCCGGCTCGTGCCGGGGGATCCGCTCGATCCGAAGACGCAGCTGGGGCCGCTCGTGTCGGAGGCGCACTTCACGAAGGTGCTCGGCTACATCGACCGCGGGGCGGCGGAGGGGGCGCGGCGCGAGATCGGCGGGCGCCGCGAGGGGGCGGGGTATTTCGTGGAGCCGACGGTGTTCTCGGCGGTCTCGGAGTCGATGAGCATCGCGCGCGAGGAGATCTTCGGGCCGGTGCTGGCGGTCATCCCGTTCGACGACGTCGAGGAGGCGGCGCGGCTCGCGAACGCGACGGAGTTCGGGCTGGCGGCGGGGATCTGGACGCGCGACGTGGGCAAGGCGCACGCGCTGGCGGGGCGGCTCGCGGCGGGGACGGTCTGGATCAACACGTACAACCGGTTCGACGCGGCGAGCCCTTATGGCGGGTACAAGCAATCGGGGTTCGGGCGGGAGAACGGGCGGGCGGTGCTCGATGAGCTCACGCAGGTGAAATCTGTGTGGGTGGCGCTCGGGTGAGCGGGCCGGGGGGCCCACGCGAGACGGCTCGCGCCGGCGGGTGGGTCCACGCGGCGGGGGCGGGCGGGCGCTGGCCTATCGGCAAGACTGGCGGCGAGGGGGCTTGCGCATGAGAACACCGCCCGGCATGTCTCCCTTCGGGCCTTGATGACTGAGACGTTATGGTGCGCGCCACACAAGGCGCGCCTGAGGCGTCGAGAGGACTGGAGCCTTATGGCACCTCGGTCGGTGCTCGGCGCGCCCGCCCGCCCCCGCCGCGTGGACCCACCCGCCGGCGCTGACGTTGGGGGGGATGGGGGGATGAGGGGAGTTGGCAAACCGCTTGGGGAGAGGGGCCAAGCGCTGACTATCGCTGGTGAATCGATTGGAAAAAAAACAACGCGCAGCGGGCTTTGGGGCCGGCTGCGCGCTGGGGGTAACGGCGGTCGTGTGACCGCGGGGGGCTACTTGGTCCCGGGGGCCTTCGTGCCGGCGCCCGCGGCACCCGCGGCGCCCGTCTGGCCGCCGGCGCTGCCCGGCTGCGTGGCGGGCTGGCCAGCCTGATTGCCCGACTGCGCGCCGGCCGCGCGCTGGCCGCCGGTGCCCGTCACGCCAGCGCCGGTGGCGCCCGTCGCGCCCGTGGTGCCCGTCGCGCCGGTCGCGCCGGTGGTGCCCGTCGCGCCCGTGGTGCCCGTCGCGCCGGTCGTGCCCGCGGCGCTCAGCTTCTGCGAGAGAGCCTCCGCCTCCTTGAGGTGCTTCTCGATCGTCGGGCGGAGATCCGTCTCGAGCAGCGCCTTCAGATCGGCGTTCTTCGCGCCCGGGAGGATCCGCTTGTCGATGAGATCGAGCGTCGTCTGGTGGTCCTTGACCATGAGCGCGACGAACTGCTGGTCGAAGTCGGCGCCCTGCAGCGCCTTCAGCTGATCGACCGCCTGCTTCGTCTCGTCCTGGAGCTGCTTGCTCTTGTCCGAGTCCGCAGCCGTCAGGTTGAGCTTCTTGACGAGCTTCGCCTGCTTGTTCTTCGCGTCCGTGTGGTGCTGCGTGATCATCCGCGCGTAGGCCTTCACGTCCTTGTGCTTGGCCTTCGTCTGCGCGACCTGCGCCTCGTCGATCTCCTTCTTGTTCGCGGCGTCGAGGACCGCGACGATCTGCTCGTCCGTCAGCGGGGCCTCAACCGGCGCGGCCGGTGCCGTGCTGGTGGTGGTCCCGGACTGCGCCTCGGCGCCGGTGCTCGGCTGCGACTCCGGCGGCGGCGCGGGAGCCGTCTCCGGCGCGGGGGCCGGCGTGGTTTGGGCCGGCGGCGGCGTTGCTCCGTTCACCCCGCTCGGGTCGCTCGCAGGCGGCGGGTTGGAGCAACCAACGCCAATTGCAAGACCGACCGTAACGACGAGAACGCTGCGCGATGCGACCATTGTTGAGACCTCCTCAGGTGAAGTTTGGGTGCCCGGCCCTATGCAAAATGGGTGCACAAGAGCAGAGCAGGTTTTTCCCGCTATTTCCGAGCTGCAGTAAGGTGAATTGCTGAGGCAAATCGCTACAGCCGTAGCGGATCTGCCCCAGTCGGCCTCTGTACGGGGCTAACTCGTCACCCTGCGATTTCGGGCCGACTTTGTGCGCCCTGGTAATCACGGAGCGCACATCGGCGGCAAGTTCCGGGCGCATTCGGCGGGCGGGGACCTGTCGTGCCGTGTCGTCGAGAGGGTCTCGAGAGGGCCTATGGGTGCACGCCTGTTGCCGTCAAGAGGGGCGGCCTTGCTGCGCGGGCGGCGCGCCGGGACGTGCCGTGTCGTGGGATGCATCGAGCAAGGCTGCGCGGCAGGGCGCGACGACCTCGGCGAGCACCTCGCGGCGCAGCGCCCCGATCGCGTGGGCCGGGAGCAGGCCGAGCGGCTCGTGCGCGGCCGGGACCGGCGCGGGATCGATCTCGAAGCGCGCGGCGGCGCGGGAGAACGCGCGATCGGCCGCGGCGCGTGCGGGCTCACCGAACGTCGCCAGCAGCCAGGCGAGCGCCCGCCACGCGAACGCGGCGTGCCGCTCCTCGTCGGCGGCGATGCGCGCGAGCGCGGCCGCGAGCGCCGGATCGGCGGCGATGCGCGCGAGCTCCCGCGCCTCCGCCGCGCCGAGCGCCTCGCCGACGCAGCCCTCCTCGACGAGCGCGTCGACGACCTCCGCGACGCCGGCGGCGAGCGGCGCCGCGGCCGCCTCGAGCAGCGGGCCCGGGCCGATCGAGCGGCCGGCGAGGCGGGAGGCGATGCCGTAGGCGAGGCGCGCGTGCTCCATCTCGTCGAGCGCGGACCGGTGCGCCTCGCCGACGAGATCCGCCGGCGCGCCGAGGGCGAGGAGCTGGAGGGAGAAGCGGGCGAAGCTCGCGATCGAGGCGTGCTCCAGCGCGGCCATCGCGGCGTAGTGCGCGGCGGCGAGCTCGCGCAGGTCGGGCGCGAGAAAGGCGAGCGACGCGGCGTCGAGGGGCGCCGGCGCGCGCCAGTCGTCGCGCGCGGCGGCGGGGGCGGCGCGGGGCGCGCCCTCGACCATGAGGGGGCGGCCGATGGCGCAGGTCCTCCCGAGGCACTGCCAGCGCACGTAGCCTCCATCGACGTCGAGGGCCGCGCACGCGAGCCCCGTGTCGCCCTGCCTGCCGCAGTCGGCGTCGCTCCGGCAGGTGTCGTCCGCGGTCCGGCAGGCGAGCATCACCTGCTCACCGCAGCCGTTGTGGTACGCCGACAGGCCGCAGGTGCTCTCGGGACAATCGACGTCCGTCATGCAGCGGGCCTGCGCACACACCGAGTGCGTCTCCCGGAGCGCGCCCGTCCCCTTGCAGACGCAGGCCGAGGAGGCGCCGCAGTCCGCGTCGGTCTCGCAGGAATACTCGCAGCCGCAGTACGTCCCGACCTGCCCGACGGCGGTCACACACTTGCCGTGAGGCCCCTCCTTGCAATCGGCGTCCGCCTTGCAGAGCTGCAGCTTCTCGGTGCCGCGGCAGGAAGGCTGGTCGTTCGTCGCGTCGCAGCGCGATGCCGTCGCGCGGTGCACCGACCCGTCCGGATCGGTGATCCAGCCCGCGCGGCGCGCGGGCGCCGAAGCGTCGGGCTCCTCCGAGGAGGGCGCGGCGTCGTCGGCCGGGGCCGCCGGGGGGAGCTCGACGACCGCGATGTCGCGGCCCTTCGAGCTGGAGCAGCCCGCTGCGCCGACGGCGAGGAGGAGGGTCATGCGGAGCGAGCGGTGGCGGTCCATGCGCGGAGGGTAGCAGACAGGCAAGTGAAGCCGGGAGGCAGGATCGAGCGCCCGCCGGTCGACTCGTCCTTCAACATCATCACGCAAAGCCTTCTTTCAGATGCCCCCTCTTCGGCCCGCGGCACCAGACATTCCGGCATCGCGGCGGGAGCGCGACAGTGCTGGGCGCAGACCATCACGCTCCGAATCCGTGACGTGAAGCCCGATCCTGATGGTGTTTCATGGTCTGTTGCTGTGGAGCTCCTCGGATTCGAGGAGGACGACAGAGCTCGTCCGAAGCAGGTAGGCTGGACACAGGCGTTCGTGGGCGGTGCCCAGTTCATCGCCAGCCCCCTCGCCGAGCCGATCGTCCACCGCGCCGCCCCCCATCGTCAGCATCGGTTAACATCGGCTGAGCCACGCGATCACGTATCTCTCCGCGCCCTCCGCGCAACGCCGCGCGCGTCGCGCCCGATCGGCTCGCCCAATTCGAACATCGACGCTCCGGCCCACGCCGGCTCCTCCCGCGGCTCGCCCACCTCGAGCGGGCCGTGCGCCTCCTCGGCTTCAGCGACGGAACCGTAGCGCTCCACGTCGCCATCGACCTTCCAGCCGCCGGCGCTCACCTGGCGCACCACGCGGCCAAGCACGATCCCCTCTTCCCAGATCCCGCCGTGCTCGACCGCAATCGAAGCGCCGAGCGTCACCAGGTCCAGCCGGGAGAGGACGCCGTCGGGCTGCTTCGCCGA
Organism: Sorangium cellulosum; assembly: GCF_002950945.1. Classification (GTDB taxonomy): domain Bacteria; phylum Myxococcota_A; class Polyangia; order Polyangiales; family Polyangiaceae; genus Sorangium; species Sorangium cellulosum_E. The sequence continues at coordinate 14,373,235 of NZ_CP012673.1, read as the reverse complement.
GGGGCGCCAACGCAAAATTGCCTCCTCGTCAAGCACAAAGACCAGAGAATCGCCAGGCAGCTCGCCGACCCCGCGAGCAAAACGGACGCGGAGCCCCGCAGCGCTGGACACGGCCCTGCGTCCGTCACGGCCGGCGAGCTCATCTATCTCAAACGCGGCGAGCTCCTCCGCGCTCTCGCCCTCACACGACACCATGGCGGTCGTCCCGAGCAAGAAGGGTTCTACCGAGGTCACCCCGCCGCCGGCAGCGAGCTCATCTATCTCGATAACACCGAGCTCCTCCGCGCCTTCGTCCTCACGCGACGCCATGGCGATCCTCCCGAAGAGGAGGGTTTCGACCGAGGCCGCGCCATCGTCAAGCCGCGCCGCGCGCCCTCCCCTCGCCCGCCCTACGGCGCCGCGTTCCCGCCGTCCGGCGCCCCCGCGCGCCCCGCCTCCCCCGTCACCTCCAGGTTGATCTGGATGCGCGCGGGCGACTCCGACGTGAGCTCCACCGTCTGCGCGATCCCGTCGCTCGCCTTCGCCTCCACCGACAGCGACACGCCCGGCTGCGGCCGCGCGATGACCTGGTCGCCCAGGCCGAGCACCACGCCGTTCAGCCGCACCACCGCGCCGCTCGGCTGCACGTGCACCGCGATCGGGTCGAGCTTCTGCCGCGGCTCGCGCGGCCGGCTCAGCGCGACGAACATCAGCGACGCCACCGCCACCCCCGTGGACACCGCCGCCACGAGCCACGGCAGCGCCACCGGGCGCAGCGCGTCGCTGCCGGCGCGCATGAGCCCCTCGAAGCCCCGCCGCCCCGCCGGCCGCGCGCTCCGCGGGCCGTCGCCGTCGAGCGGCCCCGCGCCCAGCAGGGCGCCGGGCTTCGCGCGCCACCCGACGCGCTGCTGCGGCGCGGTCGCGGACACGATCTTCTGCCGCTCCTCGCCCATCCTGTCGCCGCAGCGCGCGTTCAGGAGCTCCGCCACGTGCGCCGTCATGTTCGCGCCCGCCGAGCGCATGAGGAATCCCTCGAGCGCGCTCGCCATCTCGCCCGCCGTCTGGAAGCGCTGCCGCGGGTCGCGCGCCAGCGCCTTCAGGATGATCTCCTCGAGCGCGCGCGGGCACTGCGGCGCGATCATCGTCGGCCGCGGCAGCTCCGGCGTCACCGCCTGCGGGAGCACGAAGTCGTGCAGCACCTGGAACGGGAGCGAGCCCGTCACCGCCTCGAAGAGCACCACGCCCAGCGAGAAGATGTCCGAGCGGCGATCGACCGCGTGCCCCTGCGCCTGCTCGGGCGACATGTACTCGCCCTTGCCCTTGATCTCGCCCGTCTGCGTCGTGTCGCCCAGCCGCTCGAACGCCTTCACGATCCCGAAATCGGCCACCTTCACCGTGCCGTCGCGGTCGACGAGGATGTTCTGAGGGCAGACGTCCCGGTGCACGATGCCGAGCGGCACCCCGCGCTCGTCGCAGAGCTCGTGCGCCGCATGCAGCCCGTGCGCCGCGTCCGCCACGATGCGCGCGGCGATCGCCGGCGAGATCGGGATCGGGCGCAGGGCCGGCCGGAGCAGGCGCTGCATCGTCTGCCCGTCGATCCACTCCATCACCAGGAAGAGCACGCCGTCCGTGTCGCCGAGATCGAGGATCTCCACGACGTTGCGGTGGTGGATCTTCGAGGCGAGGTTCGCCTCGTCGAGGAACATCCGCTGGAACTGCGGGTCGCCCGCGAGCGCGGGGATCAGCGTCTTCAGCGCGACGACCTTGTGGAAGCCGCGAGAGCCCTCCATGCGCGCGGCCCAGACCTGGGCCATCCCGCCCTCGCCGATGAGGCGCAGAAGCTCATATCGCCCGAGACGCTGCCCCGGAGCGGGGTCCTCGGAGATCCGCATGGCTCACCAGACGATTCGGGTGGGGGTGCCGCGCCCGCGGCCCCCAGGAGCAGTCCGCACCGCACGCCGCGGCCGCTTTCTCCAGGGCCTCACCATAGCCAAGCGCGCCCGCGCCGCAAAGGATCGTGCTGGCGACACACGCGCGCGGTCCGCCGTCCCTCGATCCCCCACACCACGTCCCTCACATCCCTGCACTGCGTCGCTCCCCGACATCACGTCCCTGGATCCTGCTCATCGCCTTCCTCAATGCCCGGCATCGCGTCCGTCGATCCCGGCATCGCGTCCCTCGATCCCGCGCCGCGTCGGTCCCCCGCACCGCGTCCCTCACTCCCCCGCGCCGCGTCGCTCCCTCCGCGCCGCGTCCGCCGCTCTGCGCCACGCCGCCGAACCCCCCCGTCCGCTTCGATCCGCGTCGCCCCCCCGCCCCGCCCCTGCTATGGCCGGGAGCACGATGACGAACGCGACATCCGCCGCTCCGCCCCCCGGCCAGCCCGGCGCCCGCGCCGGGCGAGGCCCCGCGTCCAAGGCCCTGTTCGACCGCGCCGCCGCCGTCCTGCCCGGCGGCGTGAACAGCCCGGTGCGCGCCTTCCGCGCCGTCGGCGGCGACCCCCTCTTCATCGCCCGCGCCGAGGGGGCGCGGCTCGTCGACGCCGACGGCGCCGAGTACATCGACTACATCGGCTCCTGGGGCCCGGCCATCCTCGGCCACGCCCACCCCGCCGTGGTCGAAGCCGTCCGCGAGGCCGCCGCCCGCGGCCTCTCGTTCGGCGCGCCCACCGAGCTCGAGGTCCGGTTCGCCGAGCAGATCCGCGCCCTCTACCCCAGCATCGACATGCTGCGCTGCGTCTCGAGCGGCACCGAGGCGACCATGAGCGCCATCCGCGTCGCCCGCGGCTTCACCCGCCGCGACGTGATCATCAAGTTCGAGGGCTGCTACCACGGCCACGCCGACCACCTGCTGGTCAAGGCCGGCAGCGGTCTCGCCACCTTCGGCGCCCCCGACTCCGCCGGCGTCCCCGAGAGCGTCGCCCGCGCCACCCTGTCCTTGCCCTACAACGACCCCGCGGCCCTGGAGGCCGCCTTCGCCGCCCGCGGCGGCGAGATCGCCGCCGTCATCCTCGAGCCCGTGGTCGGCAACATGGGCTGCGTCCCGCCCGAGCCCAACTTCCTCGCCCTCGTCCTCGATCTCTGCCGCAAGCACGGCGCCCTCTCCATCTTCGACGAGGTGATGACCGGCTGTCGTCTGGCCCGCGGCGGCGCCCAGGAGCTCTACGGCCTCAGGCCGGACCTGACGACCCTCGGGAAGATCGTCGGCGGCGGCATGCCCCTCGCGGCCTACGGCGGCCGCGCCGACGTGATGCGTGTCGTCTCGCCGCTCGGCCCCGTGTACCAGGCCGGCACGTTGAGCGGCAACCCGGTCGCGGTCACCGCCGGCCTCGCGACCCTCGAGCGCCTCACCCCTGCCCTCTACGAGAAGCTCGAGCGCCTCGGCGCGTCCCTCGAGCGCGGCCTCCGCGCCGCCGCCGAGGGCGCCGGCGTCCCCGCCTGCGTCCAGCGCGTCGGCTCCATGATCACGCTGTTCTTCACGAAGGGCCCGGTCCGCTCCTGGACCGACGCGTCCACCTCGGACACGAAGCGCTTCGGCGCCTTCCACGCCGGGCTGCTCGCGCGCGGCGTCTACTGGCCCCCGTCGCAGTACGAGGCGGCGTTCCTGAGCGGCGCGCACACGGACGACGACATCGAGCGCACCATCACGGCCGCCCGCGAAGCGCTCGCGTCCTAAGCAGGCCGCTGTCTGAGCCCAAGAGGAAAAATGGGCCGGTTGCCCCCCTTCCTTTGGCGGTAGGCCTCCTGGGAGGGTGGCCGCCGCGCGGCGTGGGGGACGGGCTGTTGTCTGAGCCCAAATGACGTCGTGTCTCCGGAGTGCGCAGCACGGAGGGGACACGACGTCCAAGGCGAGTTCAGCCCGTCCCCTGCGCCGCGCGGCGGCCACCCTCCCAGGAGGCCGGGCCCCCCGACAATGCCCTCAGCCCCCGCCGCGCACCCACCCGTTCCGGTAGTAGTTCCCCCGCGCCGTCGGCCAGAGCAGGCAGTTCGTCTCCGACTTCGGCACCGTGTACACGTACGTGCACGGCTCCGGATCCGCCCCAACCCACCCGATCTCGCGCAGCGACACCACGATCTCCACCGTGCCGTCGCCGTTCACGTCCGCCAGCGTCGGCACCGGCATCGCGCCGAGCCTCGGCAGCGCGATCTTGTGCAGGATGTCGCCGCCCGCGTTGAGGACGAAGAGGTGGCTCTTGTCCGGGTCCGTGGAGTACGTGTTGAACACGATCTCGGGGATGCCGTCCCCCGACAGGTCGCCCACCACCACGCCGCCCGTGAGCACCTGGGTGTCGTCCGTGAACCGCACGTCCCAGAACTCCGTCTTGTCGGCGTAGACCGCGTGGATCCGGCCGTCGAGGCCGGCGAAGATCATCTCGAGGCCGGGGTGCGTCGCGTCGATGTCGGCCACCGTCACCTGGAGCGTCGTCGCCACGATGTTGCCGCCCAGATCCTCGCCGCCGGACAGGTAGTCCGACGCGTAGAACGGGCTCTCCCAGCCGTCGATGCGGCTCGCGTCGTTGCGGACCACCCAGAGGCCCACGCCCTGCGACTGGTCCGACATCGCGACGTCCTCGGCCGCCCCGAGCATGACCACCTCCGGCTCGCCGTCGCCGTCGACGTCCGCGATCGCAGGGGCCGAGTTCTTGAAATACGCCTGAAGCTCGCCGCTGTCCCCGAAGCCCTGCTTCGCGAGCTCGAGATCGTGCATGTACCGCACGCCCGGCGTCTTCGGGCGGCCCTCGAACATCGGGTTCGCGTCGAAGGCCTCCCCCGTGCCGTGGTAGAAGCCCGCATAGGAGTTGTCCATCGGCGAGACGATGTCCTGGTGGCCGTCCCCGTCGAGGTCACCGACGGCGAGGTTCTGGTCGTACGCGCCCACGATCCAGCACTCGGCGTCGTCGCCGGCCACGCCGTCGCCGGGCACGACGCACCCGATCGACTGGCTCTCGATCGGCGGGAAGCCCTGCACCATCGCCCCGCTCGCGTGGAACGCCGTCAGGATGTCAGGGGACCTGTCGGTGCTCGCGGCCAGGATGTCGAGCTGGCCGTCTCCGTCGATGTCGCCCGCGGCGAGGGCGCGGATCTCGTCGTTCCACGCCGCCGGCCAGCCGTCGACCACCCGGCCGTCCGCGTCGAGCATGTAGATCATGTTGCGCGCCGCGAAGACGACCTCGAGCCGCGCGTCGTCGCGGAAGTCCGCCACGATCGGGCTCGCCCAGATGCGGCCGTGCTGCCGCGACTCGTCGAAGCGCCACACCTGCTGGCCGTCGGGGCCCCAGGCGACGACGTTGCCGTTGTGGGTGACCAGGATCTCGTTCACCCCGTCGCCGTCCAGATCCGCGACCGCCGGCGACCCGAGCCACGCGCTCTCGTCGTCGTCGGACAGCTGGAGCTGGAGCACCGGCTCCGCGACGTCGGCGGAGCCGCTCGCGCCAGGAGCACACGACGCGGCCGCCGGCAGCGGCCTGGACCCCCCAGGGACAGGGACGGGGCGCGGCCGGACGCCGGGACCCGGGCCGTCGACGTCGCGGCCCGACAGGTCGCCCAGCTGGCCCTCGCAGGCCGCAAGCGCGAGCACGCTGGCAAAGAGAGCGATTCTCCCGGGAATTACAAAACCTCGGTGAGAGACAAAGGACTTCATCATGGCCCCTAGCCTACCAGCCGACCCGCACGCCTCGAAGGGCACAATCCGGGTTTTTGACGCGGTCAGGCAGGTGCCGAACGGTACGTTCCACTCCTCCTTCAGGAGGACAGGTGCGGTGGTGGACGTGTCCACCATGGCTCCCGTCAACCATGGACGGCCGCGCCCCGCACGGCGCGCCGCGGCGTCATCGATGAGGAGGATGCCCGCGCGCACCGCCGTGTTCGGTGGGGGGTATGGGTGCGGGCAGGTGGTGTGCTAGTCTCCGCCGCCATGAACGTATCGCGACGGCTTTGGATTGCCGCAGCCGCCGGTGCCCTGCTGCTCGGGCCTCTGGCGCTCGGCTGTGGATCGGGCTCTGCGCCCAAGGTGGCCAAGGTGGAGCCCGGGGACATGCCCGAAGGGGCCGACTGGACCGGGGTCTATTACAGCGAGCTCTACGGTTACCTGCACCTCGTCCAGGACGGCACTGCCATCGAGGGCAAGTGGATCCGCCCCCACAAGGACCGGTGGGGCGAGCTGCACGGGAGCGTGACGGGCGACCTCATCAAGTTCAACTGGACCGAACATGTCGTCGGCGCCATCGGGCCGAACTCGAAGAAGGAAGGCCGGGGCTACCTGAAGTACAAGCGGCCGCCGGGCGAGAACGTCGACGACGCGCTCGCGGGCGAGATCGGCCAGAACAAGGACGAGGTCGGGGAGCCCTGGGAAGCGGTCAAGCAGCGCAACGTGATGCCAGACCTCGCCTCGATCGGGGGCACCGGCAGCTCCGACATCGGCGGCGGCGACTGGGACAGCGAGAACCAGGAATCCGGCACGCCCGAGCCGCCCACCGAACCCTCCGAACCCGCCGCCGAGCCCCCGAGCCTCTGAGCCTTCGAGCCTCCGGGCCCCTGACACGCTAGGAAGCCGCGATGACCCAACCGCAGCCGCGAGGCATCCAGTTTCGCGAACCCCCCATCTTCGAGCGCGGCACGCCGGGCAGGACCGGCGCGTCGCTCCCGCCGCTCGACGTGCCCGACATCGACCCCGGCGCCCACTACGGCGCGCTCGCGCGCAAGGAGCCGGCCGGCCTGCCGGAGGTGAGCGAGCCGGAGGCCTTCCGGCACTTCGTCCGGCTCTCGCAGTGGAACTTCTGCATCGACTCGCAGATGTACCCGCTCGGGTCGTGCACGATGAAGTACAATCCGAAGATCAACGAGTGGGCCGCGCGCATCCCGGGCTTCGCGAAGCTGCACCCGATGACGCCCGATGAGCTCAGCCAGGGGTCGCTCGAGGTGATGTGGCGCCTGCAGGAGGCGCTCTGCGAGGTCAGCGGGATGGACGGCTGCTCGCTCCAGCCCTCGGCGGGCGCGCAGGGCGAGCTCGCCGGGCTGATGATGATGCGGGCGTACCACGAGGCGAAGGGGCGCTCGCCGCGGAAGGTCTTCATCCCCGAGAGCGCCCACGGCACGAACCCGGCGAGCTGCGCGCTCAACGGGCTCGTGGCGGTCCGGATCGAGAAGACCGCGGACGGCATCACCCACCCCGAGCAGGTGCTCGCCGCCATCGAGCGCGAGGGGTCGGACGGCGACGTCTGCGGGCTGATGATCACGAACCCGAACACCCTCGGGGCCTACGAGACGCACCTGCCGGCGATCATCAAGCTCATCCACGACAAGGGGGGGCTCGTCTACGGCGACGGCGCGAACACGAACGCCATCATGGGGCACGCGCGGCCGGGCGACGTGGGCATGGACGTCATCCACATCAACCTGCACAAGACGTTCACGACCCCGCACGGCGGCGGCGGCCCCGGCTCCGGGCCGGTCTGCTTCAAGAAGCACCTCGAGCCGTTCCAGCCCGCGCCCGTCCTCGTGCGCCGCGGCGACGCGCTCGCGTGGGACCGCGACCGGCCGCAGAGCATCGGGCGGCTCCGGGCGTTCACCGGCAACTTCGGGATGTTCATCCGGGCCTACGCCTACATCCGGGAGATGGGCGGCGAGGGGCTCACCCTGGCGAGCAGCCTCGCCGTGCTGAACGCGCGCTACCTGTGGGCCAAGCTGAAGGACCACTACAGCGCGCCGGTGCCCCAGCCCTGCATGCACGAGGTCGTGCTCTCCGACAGCCAGATCGAGAAGGAGACCGGGGTCAAGACGCTCGACATCGCCAAGCGGCTGCTCGACTACGGCTTCCACGCGCCGACCGTCTACTTCCCCCTGGTCGTGCCCGGCGCCCTGATGATCGAGCCCACCGAGACGGAGACCCGCGAGACCCTCGACGAGTTCGCGGCCGCGATGCTCAGCATCCTGAAGGAGGCGCAGGAGTCCCCGGAGGTCGTGAAGCAAGCGCCGCACGGCACGGTCGTCGGGCGCCTGGACGAGGCCAGGGCGGCGCGCCAGCCGCGCCTGCGCTGGACGAAGACCTGACCGCCCCGGCAAGGAAGCGCGCCAAATTCGCGAACCGACGGCAGGCGCGTCTACAATAAGCGCCGCGGGGCCGCCCGGTGCGGGACCGCGTGGACAGCCGAGGCGGGCCGGATAACGTGGAGAACGAAGGCGACATCGAGACGATCTGCCAGACCACCCCGGTCTCGGTCGGAGACACCGTGCGCCTCGTCTTCCGCGCGTACGACGAGGCGACCCCGCCGTTCAACATCAAGATCCGCTCCCCCTCGGGGAAGATCATCATCGAGCGCGTGCTGCGCGAGCTGCCCACCGGCAAGCCGCAGAGCGCCTCCCCCGTCGAGTTCACCGTCTCGGCGCCCGGGGAGTACAAGGTCGAGATCAAGCAGCTCTACGGCAAACAGAGAGGCACGGCCATCCTGCGCGTGACGTCCTGAGGCGGCGCACGGCGGCGCGCGGCCGCGCCCATGGACGCGGCGCCGCGCCGCCCGCGGACGCGGCGCGCCCGGCGTCAGCCGGGGAACCCCGGCAGGAGCATCGCGGTCATGCGATCCGGGCTGACGATGCCCTGCTCCTGCATCCAGCCGTTCGCCGTCAGGGCGGCGGCGCGGCCCTCGTCGCCCTTCAGGAGCTCGCCCTGGCGGCGCCGCGCCGCCGCGGCGTAGAGCGCCATGCCGGCGGCGTCGAAGCCGCGCACCGCCTCGGCGATCTGCTGCGCCGCGAGCTCCGCCTCGCCGTGGGACGCGGCGACCGCCGCGCGCACCGCCGCCGCGAGCGCGTCGCCCCAGGGCATGTGCTCCGCCTCGATCTTGCGGGCGGCGCGCGCCGCCTCGTCGTACAGCACCTCCGCCTCGGCCGGCGGGACCGCCGAGGCGGCGCAGAGCGCGGCGCAGGCCCGGAGGTGGGTGATGATGACACGCACCGCCTGGATCCGCAGGGCGAGCGAGCTCTCGATGCCCGACCGCTGCTCCGCGAAGAGCCGGTGCGTGGCCTCGCCCTCGCCCCGGTACAGGCCGATGTGCGCGCGGGCGACCAGGTCGAAGTAGCTCTGCAGCTGGAAGCCCGCCTTGGACCAGCTCCGGATCGCGTCCTGCGCCTGCCGCAGCGCGGAGTCGGGGTCGTCGCCGATCAGCCAGTAGGTGTTGCTCTGCGACGACCTGAGGCTCGTCGCGAGGTACCGGTCGCCGCGCTCGTCCGCCGCCTGCAGGTACATCGGCACCCGGCGCATGAACTCCCGGATCCCGCCGCCGTACCAGAGCGCCCACACCGCGAACGTGTGCGCCCAGCTCCGCTCCCACGTCACCCCGGTACAACGTTCACGGAAAATGGTGTCCGCACGGTCGAGATCCGCGAGGCCCTGCTGCCACCGGCCGAACAGCGTGGCCGCGACGCCGCCGACGAAGGCGACGAGGCCGAGCGCGTGCGGCCGGCCGATGCGCGCCGCGATCCCGCCCGCGGTCGAGAGGAGGTCGGCGACGCGGGGGGCCGACGGGCCGCCGTCGACCGCGAGGTAGCTGGCCTCGAAGGAGAGCGCGCGGGTGACGCGGTACGGCTCGCCGGCCTTGAGCGAGAGCAGGAGGTTGCGCGCCTGGAAGTCGGCGCCGCGCGTGGGGTCGACGATCGCGAGCCCCAGCGCCGCCGACCAGCAGACGTCGATGCGCATGAGATCCTCGGGCGGGACCTCCTCGGCCGGGCGCTCGACGAAGTTCAGGCCGCGCAGGCGCACCTGCGCGCGCCGCAGCATCAGCGAGGCGACCGCGAGCTCGGGCGTCTTCGGCACCTGCATGCCGACCGCGCTGAGCACCGAGCGCATGCCCGCCATGCCGGCGTCGACGTAGCCGGCGCGCAGCAGGTTCTCCGCGGCCCGCCGCCCGAGGTCGATCGCCTCCGCCTCGGGGGCGCCGTCGCTCGCGGCCATGTACGCCTCCGCCGCCTTGGCGCCGCGGCCGGCGCTGCTCAGGGCGTCGCCGAGCTTCGCGAGCACGAGCCGCCGCTCCGTCCCGCCCTGGAGGTGCAGGTCGATCGCCATGCGGTAGAGCCGCGCCGCGTGGTCGAACGCGAACGCGGCCTCGGCCTGCTCGCCGGCGCGCACCGCGTACCCGGCCGCGCGCTGGGCGTCGCCGGCCGCGCGCCAGTGCTCGGCCAGCGCCTCGAGCTCCCCCCGCCCCGACGCCTCCAGCGCCAGCGCGAGCCGGCCGTTCCACGTGCGCGACGTCTGCTCGTCGAGCCGCGCGTTCACCGTCTCCCGGATGCGGTTGTGGAACGGCTCGACGAACTCGTCCTGGCCGGAGCCGCCGGTCCGGAGGAGGTTCGCCGCGCGCAGGCTCGAGAGCAGCCGCGTGAGCTCGGCGAAATCCGCGGCCATGGCGTGCGCGGCCACCGACGTGAGCACCGGCGCGCCGGCGCACACGACGAGCTCGAGCAGCTGGCGGGCCCGCGCGTCGAGCCGGCTGATGCGCGCCCAGAGGACGTCGTCGAGGCGCACCGGGCCGCCGTCGTTCTCCTGCGCCATCCGGTGCCGCAGCAGGGCGTCGATGAACAGCGGGTGGCCGCCGGCCTCCTGCGCGATCGCCTCGATGCTGAGCGGGCGGCCGGCCGGCGCGCCCCGGAGCAGGAGCGCGCAGAGCTCCTGCGCCTCGGCGAGCGAGAGGCGGTGGAGCACGATGTGGCCGAGCGACTCGATCGGCACCCCGAGCTGCCGGGAGAGCGGCGGCGACGTCTCCGAGGCGGTGCGCACCGCGGCGACGAGCAGCACCGCCCGCGGCCGGGTCGGGTCGAACGGCGCGCCCGGCGACGCGGCGTCCAGGCCGGGGGTCGACCCGGGTCGGCTGGCCGCGAGCTGGTCGGCCTCGGTCCACGGGCGCATGATCTCGGAGAGCAGGGCGACGCTGTCGGCGTCGGCCCACTGGAGGTCGTCGATCGCGAGCACGAGCGGCCGCTCCGCCGCGAGCCGGCCGAGCAGCTCCCGCAGCGCGGTGAAGACGAGCGCGCGGATCTCGGGCGGGTCGATCGCCTTGCGCCGCGCGCGGGCCTCCGTGATCGCGGGGACCGTCCGGAGCACCGGGAACACGGTGCCGAGCAGGCCCGCGTTGGGCGGCAGGAGCGCCCGCACCTCCTCGGGCGGGCGCCGCGAGAGGTGCCGGCTCAGGGCGTCGATGACCTCGTCCACGGCCTTGTAGGGGACGGCCTCGCGCTCGTAGCAGCGCCCCGAGAGGACGAGCGCCTCCTTGTCGACGCGCTCCAGGAAGCGGCGCAGGAGCGCGCTCTTGCCGACGCCCGACTCGCCCTCGAGGATCCGCGTGACCGCGCGCCCGAGCTTCGCCTCGGCGAACGCGCCCTCGAGCGCGGCGAGCTCGCGCTGCCGGCCGACGAAGCCGATGCGCTGCGAGAGCACGGGCGGCTCCTCGATGAGCTCCTGCACCCGGAGCCGCCGCAGCACGTCGCGCGCGCTCGGGCGGGCGGCGGGGTCGATGCGGAGCATGTCGACGCAGAGCGCGTCGATGTCGGGCGGCATGTCCTCGACGAGCCGGCTCGGGGGCGGCGGCTCGGCCCGCCGCATCATGTCGAGCGCGGCCTTCGGCGCCGTCTGGAAGGGGTAAACGCCGGTCAGCGCGAGGTAGAGCATGACCCCCACACTGTAGATGTCGGCCTCGGGCCCGGCCGGCTTCCCCTCGGCCTGCTCCGGGGCCATGTAATGAAGGGTCCCGACGACGGCGTGCTCGCGCCCTTGCACGCTCGCGTCCGCGACGAAGCCGAAGTCGAGGACGACCACGCGTTCATCCGCGGTGACCAGCACGTTGGAAGGCTTGATGTCGCGGTGGACCTTGCACGCGGCGTGCACGGCCGCGAGCCCCTGGGCGAGCTGGGCGAGCGCCGAGCGGAGGCGGGCCTCGTGGAAGGGGCGCTTGATGCGGACCACCTCCGCGGGCGCGACGACGTTGGGAGCCCACATGGGGCTCGACGCCATGCTGGCGCGCGGCCCGCCGCTCCCGGCCTCCCGGGGCGAGGCGTCGCCCTCCTCGTGGAGCCGCACGTGCACCACGAAGTCGACGCCGCGGATGAGCTCCATCGTGAAGAAGAGCTGCCCCTCTTCCTCGTGGAGCTCGCCGAGGCTGACCAGGTTCGGGTGCTGGATGTCCTGCAGCGAGCGGAACTCGTTCTTGAACCGGAGGCGCGCTTCGGCGCCGAGATTCCGGAGGATCTTCAGCGCGACGCGCCCCTTCCGCTCGCGATCGAACGCCTCGTAGACAACCCCCATCCCGCCGACGCCCACCACGCGAACGACCTGGAAGCGGCGCGTGCCTCCGAACTCCGGTCTCGCGCTCCTTAGGCCCATGCGTCGACCAAGAAATCACCGGCGCCGAGCGGTGGCAAGCCGCGCGTGGGGCGGGAGTCCCGCGCGGCGCTGCGCTCGCGCGCGGCGTAGCTCGCGCTCCCGCGCGGCGCTGCACTCGCGCGGGGCCCACGCGAACGCCGAGCCGGCCAGGTTCGGCAGAAAGCTGGCACGCCTAGGAGAAGGGCGGTAGCGTACGCGCCGGCGAGCCAAAAGAGCCCGGCCGGGTGCGCGCCGCTCCGCCGGTCGGCCCGGCGCGCCCCCAGTTGACAACGGGAGGGCATCATGGTCTGCGTAGTACGCTCCGAGGCTCCGGAAGCGGCTCCGAGAGCGCCGCGAGCAAAGGGTTTGCTGGGGTGATCCAGAGGTTGAGAGACTTCTTCTCGTCGGCGCGCCGCAGCGTGGCGCCCCCGATCGAGAGCGCGGCCGACCAGAACCCGGGATGCAGCCTCGTTGTAGAGAATGTCAGCAAGAGCTTCGGCAAGACACAGATACTGAACGACGTATCGTTCAAAGCGGACGCCGGCGAGTTCGTGACGCTGCTGGGCCCCTCCGGCTGCGGCAAGACCACGCTGCTCCGCATCATCGCGGGGCTCGATCGGGCCGATCGGGGGCACATCCTCCTCGCAGGGAGGGCGGTTGACCACCTGCCCGCGAACCGCAGGCCGGTGAACACGGTCTTCCAGAATTACGCCTTGTTCCCGCATCTCACCGTCTTCGAGAACGTGGCGTTCGGCCTCCGGTCGCGCAGCTTCCCGGACGTCGAGGTGCACGAGCGCGTGCGCGCGAGCCTCTCGATGCTGAAGCTCGACGAGCTCGCCGAGCGGTACCCGCACCAGATCTCCGGCGGCCAGAAGCAGCGCGCCGCGCTCGCCCGGGCGGTCGTGAACGAGCCCGAGGTGCTGCTGCTCGACGAGCCGATGAGCGCGCTCGACGCGAAGCTGCGCGCCGAGGTCCAGCTCGACCTGCGCCGCCTCCAGCGCGCCCTCGGGAAGACTTTCGTGCTCGTCACTCACGATCAGGACGAGGCGATGACCGTCTCGGACCGTATCGTGCTCATGAACAAGGGCCGCATCGAGCAGCAGGGCGCGACGGCCGAGGTGTACGAGCGCCCGCGCACCCGCTTCGCCGCCGAGTTCTTCGGCGCGGCGAACCTCATCTCGGCCCAGCGCGTCGGCGCCACGCTCGTGTTCACCACGGTTGGCGCGCTGAGGGTCCAGACCACGCCTGCGTGGGAGTTCGGTACCATCGCAATCCACCCGGAGTGGATCGAGCTCTGTGATCAGGAGCCGCCGGAGAACGGGGTGCGGGGCGTGGTGCGGGAGAGCTTCTATCGCGGCGACCACGTCGAGCTCATCATCGAGCCCGGCCCCCTGCGGGTGCAGCTGAGCCCCCGCTCGCGGCTCAAGCCCGGCTCGTCCGTCTGGCTCGCCCTGCCCGCCGAGCGGCTCGAGGTGCTCCTTGACTGAGCCGGCGGTCTGGTATGGCCAGCTGACGACGCGGCGCCGGCTGCTCGCGCGCGGCGGCGCGCTCATCGCGGGCGGCGTCACCTGGCTGTCCGTGTTCCTCCTGCTCCCGAGCCTCGCGCTGCTCGTCGTGTCGTTCGTGCGGCGGGACGCGGACGGAGCGCTGGTCTGGGAGCTGACGCTGGAGTCGTTCGAGCGGATCTTCGGCTCCGCGTCGGGCGAGAACGCGCGTATCCTCATCCGGAGCATCCTGCTCGCGCTCGCCGCGACGACGGCCTCGGTGCTGCTCGCGTATCCGATGAGCTTCTTCATCGCCCGCGGCTCGCGGCGCCGGCGGTTCTTCTGGCTCGCGATGGTCATCGTCCCGCTCTGCACGAACCTCGTGATCCGCACCTTCAGCTGGAAGCTCCTGCTCTCGGCGCAGCTCCCGCCCGCGAAGATCGCCGCCTGGCTCGGCTGGGTCGACCCGGGCCGCGACATCTACCCGAGCTGGGTCGCGGTCACGCTCGGCATGATCGCGGCCTTCCTCCCGTTCGCGGTGGTCCCCCTCTACACCAGCATCGACCGCCTCGACTGGTCGCAGGTCGAGGCGGCGCAGGACCTCTATGCCTCGCGGCTGCGCGTCTTCCTCGCGGCGATCCTGCCCCAGACCCTGCCCGGCCTCAGCGTCGCGGTGATCCTGACGTTCGTCCCCGCGATGAGCGTCTTCGTGGTGAGCGACATGCTCGGCGGCGCGAAGCACTGGCTGATCGGCAACCTGATCCAGCACCAGTTCGGCCCGGGCCGGAACATCCCTTATGGCGCGGCGCTGAGCCTGATCCTCATCGTCCTGACCCTCGGCGGAGTCGCGCTGTACCGCCGGAACGGGCGCTCCGTGGAGCTCCTGTGAACAGCGATCGCGGCCCCTGGCGCGCGCTGACGACGGTCGCGGCCTTCTTCGGCTTCGCGCTCCTCTACGTGCCGCTGCTCGCGGTCTTCGCCTACTCGTTCAACGCCGCGGAGCGGGGCCTTTTGTGGACGGGCTTCTCGCTCCGCTGGTACAGCGAGCTCCTCGCGGATCCCGAGACGAACCGGCGCGCCTGGGAGATCCGCGAGGTCGCCGTGAACACCCTGCTGCTCGGCGGCGCCTCCACGGTCATCGCGACCGTCCTCGGGACCTTGCTCGCGCTCGGGATGCGCTTCCCGTGGACGGGCTCGGTGACTCGCCTGCTCCAGTCGATCGTGGACATCCCGGCGGTCGCGCCGGACATCACGTTCGCCGCGGTGCTGGTGATGGCGTTCAACCTGCTCCGCCGGCTGTCGACCTGGTTCGATCCCGGCATGACGACGATGATCATCGGGCATGTGACGTTCGAGATCGCGTTCGTCACGCTGATCGTCCGCAGCCGGCTCATCTCGATCGGACCGACGCTGAGCGAGGCCGCGATGGACCTCTATGCGTCGCCCTGGACCCACTTCCGGAGGGTCACGCTCCCCCTCCTGTGGCCGGCCATCGTCGGCGGCGCGATGCTCGCGTTCACGCTGTCGCTCAACGACTTTGTCATCAGCTTCTTCACGTCCGGCCCGCGCTCGGTCACGCTCCCGCTCTACGTCTATCAATCCCAGATGCGCGGCATGCGGACCGACCTGTTCGCGATCTCAACCATCCTCGTGCTCGGCGTGGTCGTTTTCATCATGGTCCTCGAGCGGCTGACCCGCTGGAGGCACGATTGAGTCTCCGCCTCCGCCCGCGCCCCGGTCAGCGGGCGCGCCCCGCCGCGGCGCGCCACCGCTGACCGGGGCGGGCCCATAACGGGCTGCGCCGAGGGGCGCCCGCGCGGCCGGAGGCGGCCCCGCGGCGGCGGCGCCGCGCGCGCGGTTCGTGCGCTGGGCGACCAGGACCGCGATCTTCGCCGGCCCGCGCGCGCCCCGGCAAGCGCCCGGCGGGCGCCCGAGCTCGGGCGCTTGCCCGCGGCGCGCCTCGAAAAACAGCGCGTTGCCGCGGGGATCCGCGCGCGGCGCGCTCGGCCCCCGCTCACGGTGTCATGCGGTCCGCGCCGCGCGCCTACACAGCGATGTGCACGGGGGCGCGGGGGGGTCGGGCGCGGATGCGAACAGGTTGGATCGGCTCGCGGCTTACGGTAAGCTCACCTGGCAATGCGGCTGTTCGTCCGAAGCTCGCCGCGTTCCAGCGTAACTGCTGGACACGGCGGACGGCGCCTCCCGCTCCACATCGACCGTTGGGAATCGAGATCGAAAGATGAGCTTTCGTCGCTCCGTACTCCTAATCATACTCGTTTCACTCCTCACATCCTCCGGTCGGCCTGCCTGGGCGGACGATCTGGCCGATGAGGCCGATCTTCACTTCAGGATCGCCACGGAGCGCTATCAGAAGCAAGATTACCGGGGCGCCCTGGAGCACTTCCTGGTGTCGAACCGGCTCGTGCCGAACCGCAACGTCATCTTCAACATCGCCCGAACGTACGAGGCGCTCGCGGAGTATCCGGACGCGTTCCGCTACTACGTTCAGGCGCTCGATCTCGAGCCGAACGCTTCGCGCAGGCCCGCCATCGAGGAGGCGCTCGCGCGCATCCGGCCGAACGTCGCCGTCATCAACGTGACGACGGACCCGCCCGGAGCGACGGTGTACATCAACCGCCGCGACCTCGGCGGGCGCGGCAACACGCCCCGCCTCCTCGGCTTCCAGCCCGGCAAGCACAAGATCATCGTCGACCTCGAGGGCTATGAGCCGGCCGAGGTGGATAACGTCGAAGCGAAGACCGGGGAGCAGACGAACGTCGCTATCAAGCTGAAGCGCATCGTCGGGACGGTCCGTGTGGTGGGCGAGACGGCGGGGACGACCGTGCGCGTCAACGACGCGAGCGGCCCGCCGGCGTGCACCGCGCCGTGTGACCTCACGCTGCCTCCCGGCCGCCACCGGCTCTACCTGGCGCAGGAGGGCTTTCAGCCGTCGGAGCAGGACGTGAACGTCGCGGCCGCGAGCACCGTGGTCGCGCGTTACCGTCTGAGCCCGCTCACCGGCAGCCTGGTCGTCAACGCGGACGAGCGCGACGCGCTCGTCGAGGTCGACGGCAAGCCGATGGGCTTCACGCCGGCGGTGCTCAACGTGCAGAGCGGGCAGCGCCGGGTGCGCGTCTCGCTGCGCGGGTTCCGCCCGGTGGAGCAGACGGCGAACGTCGTCGCCAGCCAGCAGACCCGCATCGACATCTCCCTCCGGCAGCTGGAGGAGGTCGAGGCCGCGTCGCGTACGGCGGAGGCCGTCGAGGACGCGCCGAGCTCCGTCACGATCATCTCGGGCCAGGAGCTCCGCGCGATGGGGTACCCGACCGTCGCGGAGGCGCTGCGCGGCGTGCGCGGCCTCTACACGACGTACGACGGCAGCTACACCTGGGGTGGCATCCGCGGGGTCAGCATCCCGGGCGACTACAGCAACCGCGTGCTCGTGCTGCTCAACGGGCACCCGATCAACGACACGTGGGACGGCCTCGCCTTCCTCGATCAGTCGGCGCGCACCGACCTGGAGGACGTCGAGCGGATCGAGGTCGTCCGCGGCCCGGGCTCGCTGCTCTACGGTACGGGCGCGTTCGTCGGCGTCATCAACATCGTGACCCGGAGCCGCCCGACGTCGGTCGGCGCGAGCGTCGGCGTGGGCGCCTCGCAGTACGGCTTCATCCGGGGCCGCGGCTCGGTGCAGCTGCCTTTCGGGCGCGACTCGGGCATGTGGCTGTCGGTCGCCGGCGGCCACGGCCAGGGGCGAGACTACTTCCTGCCGATCCCGCTCGATCCCGATACCAGCGATGAGGAATCTCCCGCGGACAAGTGGAAGAACGGGGATCCCAACGCCCGCGGCGCGGACCACTTCAACGTGGGCACGCTCCAGGGGCGGCTCTGGTACAAGTCCCTGTCGGCGCAGATGTGGCTCAACCAGCGCAAGAAGTCGATCCCGACGGGCGCCTCTCAGACCATCGTCGGCGACGACAGGACGTTCTACCGCGATACGCGCGGGTTCTTCGAGGCCACGTTCGCGCCGCGGATCTCGCAGACGTTCTCGTCGACGACCCGCGTGGGCGCCGACATCCAGCTCTACGACGACACGTTGTGGCTGGAGAGCAACGGCGCGCGCACAGTTTATGACGTCGAGAAGTACCAGGACACGTTCCTGCTCGCGGATCAGCGGTTTGAGATCACGCCGATCCGGCAGCTGAAGATCACCGTCGGCGCCGAGGGCCAGCTGCATCTGCTCGGCAGGATGCGCATCGAGGAGACCGAGTGCTCCGCCGGCACCTGCACGTCAGGGCCTCTCATTCTCCCCGTCAACGGCGATCCGAACGACGAGGACCTGTTCTACGAGCACCCTTACCAGCTCCTCGCCGGCTACGGGCTGGTCGACATCACCCCGTCCGACCGCATCCGCATCTCCGCGGGTGCTCGTCTCGACTACTACAACTACTCGGAAGACGGCCTCAGCTTCAACTCCGGCATCAGCCCGCGGCTCGCGCTCATCGTGAAGCCGTACGAAGGGGGCAACCTGAAGATCATCGGCGGCCAGGCGTTCCGCGCGCCGCCCATCTACGAGCTCTTCCTGGAGATTGGCGACCTGCGCCCGGGGTATGATCCGGCGGCGAAGGAGACGGTCCTCCCCGAGCGCGTGACCTCGGGCGAGGTCGAGTTCACGCACCGGCTCTCCTCCACGCTGTCGGTGCTCGGCGCGGCGTACGTGAACTACATGACGAACGTCATCCAGCAGACCGGCTCTTTCACGGCGGACGAGCCCGGCCGGTACAACAACATCGACGAGCCGACCCTCGTGCTGGGCGCGGAGGCCGAGCTGCGCCGCGAGTGGCGCCAGGGCTGGATGGCCTCTGCCAGCTACTCGTTCTCGCGCGCGAGGACCCTCAGGAAAGAGAACGACCCTAGGCCCGAGACGTTGCCCAACTCGCCGGAGCACATGGTCTCGGTCAAGGGCGCCGTGCCGCTCCTGGGGAAGGCCCTCACGCTGGCGACCCGCCTGACCGTCGAGTCGTCGCGCCTCGACAAAACCCTGTCGAGGACCGACCCCGCGGTGATCTGGGACGTCGTCCTCTCCGGCCAGGCGGACGTGGCCGGCCTCCGCTACAACGTGGGCGTCTACAACGTCGCCGACTGGGAGTACGAGGGCCCCATCTCGCCCCAGTTCACGGCGACCAGGATCGCGCAGCCCGGCCGCACCTTCCTCCTCTCGGCCAACCTGAACTTCTGAGCTCGCGCGGCTGCCCTGGCCGCGCGCCCTCCACGCCACCGCCCATCCCCTCTCGGACCCCGCTCCCGCACCGTCGCTGAACGGCGGCGGCGCGGGGCGGCCAGCCAGCGCGCACCGTCGTCGCGTGACGCCGCCGCGCGTCGACCACGCGGCGTCGCCCTGCGCGACCGCGCGACGTCTTCCCGCACGACCAAGAAGTTCCGCGCACGACGCAAATCACACCTCGGGCGCCGTTCCGCGCTCGCAGGAACTCCGCCGCTCCGCGTGGCGTGCGCCTCAAGCGAACTCTGCACCTGACGCGACCGGGCGTGCTGCGCGCCGAGGCGCTCGCAGGCACTTCCTCGCTCGGCGCCAAGCGTGCGCCCCGCGCAACCACGCGTGTAAGCGCGTGATTTGCGCGAGGATGCGCGGGGGACTGCGCTGGCGCAGCGCGACGCGCTGGCCGCGTGCCCCGCGTGCGCGACACGTGGTCGAGTGCGTGGTCGAGTGACCACATTATCGGACGACCACACCTGTCGGCGCAATCCACACAGCCAAGATTTCGCTTGAAAGCGCAACACCGGTTGCCACATCATGACCCCCTGTGGATCTCCGCTCCTCGACCTCGGATCCCGGAGCGGCAGCGGAGCGGCTGGTGCGCCGCTTTTTGGATCGCGCCCCTCGCGGGAGCGCGATCCGCGCCGGTCACCGCGCCGAGGTGTGGCCCACGCGGTGATCGCGCGTCGGGGTGTGCCGCCCACGGCTCGCCGTCTTGACGGCATTTTTCCCTGAACCTGACGGTTGTCAGCCCACCCGAGCAAGAGGCCCATGTTCACCGAACGCCCGATCGATGTCCCCCAGCGCTCGTTCGCCTCCGTCTACGATCGGCGTCGTCTCGCGGCCGCGGGGGAGATGCTGCCCGCCCTGTGGAACACGTTGCCCGAGTGGCCGAGCGTCGGCGGCGGGCGCCGCGTGATCGTGCTGGGCGGCGGGATCTCGGGGCTGTGCACCGCGTGGTCGCTGCGGAAGGCCGGGTTCGAGCCGATCATCCTGGAGCGGAACGACCGGACGGGCGGCCGCTTCTACACGCTCCGGAATTTCTTCGGCGACCAGTATGCCGAGCTGGGCGTCACCCGGATCGCGGACACCCACGTCCTCACGCTCGCCTACGCGCGCCATTTCGGGCTGCCGATCCTCGAGTATCCGCTCGACGCGACGCAGCTTTATTACGTCATGGGCCATCGCTTCCTGAGCACCTCGCGGGGCAAGGCGCACTATCCCGAGGACTTTCCGCTCACTCCGGAAGAGCGGGACATCGACGCGGAGTCCCTCAACCTGCAGCTCGCGGCGAAGACGTTCTCGGTCATCGGGGATCCTCGCGACACGCAGTGGCCGCCGGCCACCGTCCGCAGCGACTTCGCGGGCGAGACGTTCTACCGAAGCCTGGACCGGACCGGGGCCTCGCAGGCCGCGAAGGAGATCTGCCGCGCGTACGAGGGGACGGAGATCGAGATGTTCGGCGGCCTCGCCTGGTCCGCCAACCAGAAGCTCGACGCCAAGTGGTTCCACACGTACGCGATCGCCGGCGGGAACGATCGCCTGACCACCGCCTTCGCGGAGGATCTCGGCGACTGCATCCTCAGGAACGCCCAGGTGGAGCGGGTGATCTCCCGCAAGGACGGCGTGACCGTCGAGTTCACCCGGCACGGGGAGCACGAGTCGATCGAGGGTGACTTCGTCGTGTGCGCGCTCCCTCACCGCATCCTGCTCGAGGTCGCGTTCGACCCGCCGCTCTCCGCCCCCAAGCACCAGGCTGCGTCGGAGATCCCGATGTTCACGGTCACCCGCCTCAACTTCCAGTTCTCGCGCCGGTTCTGGGAGGACGAGGGCATCCTCGGTCTGCTCGTGGCGTGCACGACCACGCCGGTCGAGCGTCTGTGGGACCTCACCTCGCTTCAGCCGGGCGGCTCGGGCATCCTCACCGCGTACGTGCAGGATCGCAACGCCGCGATGCTCGACGAGCTGCCCACGGCGGCGGACCGCCTCGAGTTCGGGCTCAAGACGATGGAGTCGTTCTTCCCGAACGCGCGGCAGTACTTCCAGAAGGGGCTGTCGTTCTCGTGGCATCACCAGCCGTACACGCGCGGCGGCTGGCCCGCGTTCCGGCCGGATCAGACGGACCTCATCTCGGATCTCCAGCGCGGCGAGGGTCGCGTCGTCTTCGCCGGCGATCACACCTGCCTCTACACGGGCTGGGCGCAGGGCGCCCTCGAGTCGGCGCACTTCGCCACCGCCGAGATCATCGCGGCGGCTTGCGGCACCGTTCAACCGACCATCTGAGCCGTCTCGCCGCGCGCCGGCGGCGACTTCCGCCAGGGTCCGTCGCCTGGTGTAAGGTGGGGCCATGGCTCGCCTCCTCCACGTCATCGGAGTCCAGTCCCGCCCCGTCCCTGGCGATCCCGCTGCGACCCTGGAGAAGCTCGAGCGCGAGGTGACGACGCTCGGGGCGTCGTTCCCCGAGGCGCAGCTCTACGTGTTTCCCGAGCTGTGGCTCACGGGGGACCACCCGTTCCGTCACGTCTCGCCGATGCGCGATCTGGCCGAGCCGATCCCGGGTCCGCTCACGAAGCGGCTCGGGGCGATCGCGCGCCGCGCGCGGAGGTGGATCTGCGCCGGGTCGATCTACGAGCGCGCCGGCGACAGGGTGTACAACACCGCGCTGGTCTTCTCGCCGAAGGGTGAGCTCGCGGCGCGGTACCGCAAGCTCTATCCCTGGATGCCCTTCGAGGCCTGTGCGCCGGGCGACGAGCCCGCGCCTGTCTTCGACATCCCGCGCGTCGGCCGGCTGGGCCTCATGATCTGTTATGACGGCTGGTATCCCGAGGTCGCGCGCGGCCTGGCGGTGCGCGGCGCCGAGGTGATCGTGCACCCGACGCTCACCACGACGCCGGACCGCGAGGAGGAGCTCGTGCTGGCCCGCGCCCGCGCGATCGAGAACCAGTGTTATGTGATCAACGTGAACGCCGTCGTGGAGGTCGGCGGCGGTCGCTCGATCGCGGTCGATCCCGAGGGCCGCGTGATCTTCGAGGGCGGCTCTGGCGAGGAGTACCTCGGCGAGGTGCTCGATCTCGACCGTGTCCAGACGGTCCGCGAGCGCGGCACGCGCGGCCTGAACCGAGTGCTCCGCCAGTTCATGGAGGACTCGCCCGCTGCCGTATTCGAGCCCTACCGAAAGCGGCCCCAGCGGCGCCGGCCCTCCCGCTGAGCTGCCGCCCCCCAGGCTGCCTCCCCCCCTTCTCCCTCAAATCCAACAGTAAGCGCCGGGGGGTGGGGCCGCGCGGCGGGGGCGGGCGGGCGCGCCGAGCACCGACCGAGGTGCCATAACGCTTCAGGAGGCTCGAGGTCCCAGGCGCGCCTCGTGTGGCGCGCAACGAAACGTCCCAGTCAGCATGGCCCGAAGGAAGACATGCCGGGTGGTGTCCTCAGCGCAAGCTCCCATGTCCCAGTCTTGCCGGATGGCCAGCGCCCGCCCGCCCCCGCCGCGCGGCCCCACCCCCCGGCGCGTCCCGCTTGGATCTACCCCTCGTTCCGCCGCTCTCCATCGGCGCCCTCGCCGCCCTTCCGCGCGCCAGGCCGGCATGCGTAGAGCCCGAGCGCCTCGTGGGCGATGGTCGCGCCGGCAAGCGCCGTGATCTCGCTCACGTCATACGCGGGCGCGACCTCCACGACGTCCATGCCGACGATCGCGATCCCCCGCAGGCCGCGCAAGATCTCCAGCGCCATCGCGGTGGACAACCCGCCGCAGACCGGAGTGCCCGTGCCCGGCGCGAACCCCGGATCGAGGCAATCGATGTCGAACGTCAGGTAGACCTCGCTGTCGCCGAGGATGCTGCGCGCCTGCTCGATCACCGCCTTGGCGCCGTTGCGGTGGACCCACGGCGCGTCGAGCACGTGAAAGCCGAGCGTGTCGGGGTTGTAGGTGCGGAGCCCGATCTGCACGGAGCGGCTCGGCTCGACGAGCCCCTCGCGCGTCGCGTGGAAGAACATCGTGCCATGGTCGACACGACCAGACCCGACCGTGTCGCCCCACGTATCGGAGTGGGCGTCGAAATGGAGCAGCGACAACTTCCCGCGACGTTTGGCCATCGCCCGGAGGATCGGGAAGGTCAGGAAATGGTCTCCGCCGATCGAGAGCGGCGACGCCCCGGCGTCGGCGATGCGGCCGATGTGCTCCTCGATCGCGGCGGGGACCTGCTCCTGGCGCCCGTAATCCCAGTGACAGTCGCCGTAATCGACGACCGCGAGGTGATCGAGGGGATCGAAATCCCAGCCGTACGGTCGGTTCCATGCGAGCTGCGCGGACGCCTCTCTCACGGCGCGCGGGCCAAAACGCGCGCCGGGGCGGTTGCTCGTCGCCGTGTCGAGCGGGATCCCGGTCACCGCCACGTCGACACCGGTCAGATCGCGCGAGTACCTGCGGCGCAGGAAGGAGAGCGCGCCGCTGTACGTCGGCTCGCGCTGGGTGCCGTAGAGACTCTCGGCAGTGAACGCGCTGTCGACCGTGAGGCCTCTGGCGATGCCGGTTGTACGAAGGTTGTCTTTGGACCGCGGGTCTTGCATACGGGGTTCCCACCGAGCGGCTCGACGCTCCCGTGCTCAACGCGTCTGGCGCCCGAGCGCGGCGCGCTTCGACAGGGACACGCTCCGGCCCGGTTCCTCGATCACGCTGGGAGGTCGCATCGACGCGACGCCCGCACGCGGGTCGCCGCATTGGAATGATGCATAGCTTGACACCTGGCAGGCAAAATTACCATCACTTCAATACCGCAGCCCGTGGGCGCGGCGCCTGCGTGCGCGCCGCCGCGGCCGGACCCGGCAGCAGACGGACTCCCTGGAATCCGCTCGCTGGCGGCGGGCTGTCGCAGGGCCGCGCGCCTCGCGTACGCACGCGCCTGGCGGGCACGCGCTGGCGAGCATCCGCTCGGCGCGGGCCCGTGCCCGCGCTGCGCGCCGCCGCCGTGGCCGCGAGATGCCCTGCGGACGCGTCCGATCGCCTCGCGACCGGCCGCCGTCGTGCGCCGCACCGGGGGCCGCCGCTCGTATGTTCCGGGCTCCGTCAGTTCGACTTCACGGTCGTCCAGACGTCGTCGTAGAGCTTGGCCGCTTCGCCGAGGTCGCGATGATGCTCCAGGCGGCTCGCCAGATCGCCCGTCGGATAGATGAGCTGATTCGTGCGATCCTCGACCGGGAGCTTGGCCTGCGCCGCGGCGTTGGGCGTCGCGTACTTCGTCATGAGCGAGAGCTGCACCCCCGCGTCGGGGGTCAGCATGTGATTGATGAACTTGTAGGCCAGCTCGGGGTGAGGCGCCTTGGCCGGGACCGTCATCACGTCGACCCAGATCACGGAGCCCTCCTTCGGGATCATGAGGGCGAGGCGATCCTTGTCCTCCCAGACCACCTTCTGCGCGTCCCCGTTCCAGACGACCGCCATGTCGACCGAGCCGCCCTTCACGTCCTGCGTCGCGCCGATGCCCCCCTTGAAGCCGAGGCACTTCGGGTGCTTCTTCGCCTCCTGGAGGATGCGGCCCGCCTCGCGGATCTCGTCGGGGTTCGCCGTGTTGCTGGAGTAGCCCTTGTACTTCAGCGTCGCGCCGATCATGTCCCTCATCTCGTCGATGAGCACGAACGTCCCAGGCACCTTCTGGGGGTCGAGGAGCACGCCCCAGCTCTGCTCCATGTTGGGGATCTTCTGCTTGTTGTAGATGATGGCGACCGTGCCCCACTGGTACGGGATAGAGTGCTTGTTGCCGTCGTCGAAGCTGGGCCCCGAGAACCGCGCCTCGAGGTTCTTCAGGTTGGGGATCTGCGCATGATCCAGCGGGCGGATGAGCCCACGCCGCGCGAGCCGCGGCATCGCGTGGCTCGCCATCACGACGACGTCATACTGCGCGTCGGCGCCCGCATAAGCGAGCTTGCTCTCCATCTCCTCGGTGGAGTCGTAGATCGTGAGCCGCACGCGCGTCTTGTTCTGCTCCTCGAAGTCCTTGAGGCTCTTGTCATCAAGGTAGTTCGGGAAGATGAGGACACTGAGCTCGCTGGCGCCAGCCGGAGGCGTCGCTGCAGGGCCCGTGGCCGTGCCCGTCTCGCCACCGCATTTGTCGCAAGCGGCCATCGACAGAACACCCACCAGAATGGCTAAGACCATCAGGGGTCGATATGTGAATCCCATAAGTCGTCCTTTCTCCAGCTGGTCACGGCGGACAGTCTGCAGATGTTCGCTGGCGCCCCACGGGCTTCGATGTGCTGCGCCATCACCGTACAGCGGACCACCGTGGCCGCTCCGCGTGCCGGAGGGCAGCCGCGGGCGTATCTCCTGAACGCGCTGGTACGTCCTCATTAAGCGCGCCGCCTCCATTCGGCTCAACATACCACATGCCTGGCGAATGTGAGGCAACACCTCTTTCCGCTCTGCATCCCGGTGTGTCCATGCTCTCCGGCGACCGATCGGAAGGCTGTGGACAAATTCGGGGACGCCGTACGCGGACGCGCGGGCCGGCGGCGGCCGGGATGCGCGCGAGCCAGCCGCCGGGACGCGCGCGAGGAGCCGGGCAGCGCCCGGCCGCGATCGCAGAGGTCCGGCTTTGCAAGCGCGACTCTCCTTGTCAAGCGAATCGCTGTCCCCCGGCCGCTCGCGCCGCGGGGCGTGCTCGCCTGCGCAGCCCTGAAAATCAGGCCCGTGCTGGCCGTCCCGCGCGGCGCTCGCGCGCGGGAGGGGACCAGACGGAAAGCCATGCTCCGAACGAGTGTCCATCGGGGACCCAGCGCGAAAGACGGGGTGAGGGCGCTAGTTGAACAAGGACTTCACCGGACCGGTCGAGTGCACGATCCTCCGGGCCAGCAGCGTGACCACGAAGTGATGGAAGGCCGCGGCCAGCTCGGGCGACTCCGCGGTCATCCGCCGCAGCGCCTCCTCCGAGAGCCGGTAGAGCGTGGCGTGACGGCTGGCGGTCACGGTCGCAGACCGCTTCTCGCCCATGTAGAGCCCGGACTCGCCCACGACCGACCCCGGCCCCATCGTGCGAAGCCGCTTCACCTTCTTGCCGTCGATCTCGAGCCACGCCGTGAGCTCGCCGCTCTCGATGAGGTAGAGGTCCTTCGAGATGTCGCCCTGCCGGAACAGGTTGTACCCCTCCGGCGCCTCCACGCGCTCGAGGTAGCCGAGGAACCGCAGCATGTCCTCACGGCCGTTGAACACGTCCTGGAGATCGTAGAACAGCATCGGCGGCGGCAGCATGCTCGGCGGCGCGTCGGAGATGATCTCGTTCTCACACGCCTCGAGGCCTCGATCCAGGTCCGGGTAGATCCGGCAGACGTCGTCCTGCTCGCCCGTGACGACCTCGCCGCGCTCGAGGTGATTGCGTATCTCCGTCCGCACCTCCGTCAGGATGAGCTTCACGCCGTTCGATTTGGCGAGCCGGCGGAGCCGGAGGAAGCTCGCGATGGCGGACGAGTCGATGCCGTTGACGTGACGGAAATCGAGCAGCAGATACCGCACCTTGTCGTCGTCGTCGTCGTCGCCCTGGATGCGCTGCTGCGCGCTCGTGAGCAGGTTGTAAGCCGTCCCGAAGAAGATGTAGCCCTGGAGCTGGAGCACGTAGAGGAGCTTCGCGCGGCCCATCAGGGTCATCTCCTCGCCGTCGCTGCGGGCGACGTTGCTGCGCAGGTGGACCCCCGAGATGGCGTTGCGCACCACCTCGATGCGGCTGTAGCTGAGCGCGAACAGGATGAACGAGACGCCGAGCCCCACCGCGATGCCGAGGAGGAAGCCCCTCACGGCCACGACGAAGAGGATGAGGACGATGACGAAGTACTCGATGCGCCGCAGCCGGAACCAGCCCTCGTAGAGCGTGTTGATCAGGAAGTGGAAGCCGAGGTACGCGATCAGGCCGCCGAGGACGGGGCGCGGGAAGTACAGGATGGCGTCCGCGCCCACGATGAGCACGAGGCCGCTGATCGACGCCGCGACCAGGCCCGAGAGGCGGCTGTTCGAGCCGGCCTTGTAGCTCATCGACGACTCGGTCAGCGAGAGGTAGCCGACCACCCCGCCGAAGAAGCCGGTGATGATGTTGGCGACGCCGGTGGCGCGGAGCTCCCGGTCGAGATCGATCTCCTGCTCCGTCGCGAGCTCGACGCCCGACGCGCTGAGGAGCACGGTCGTCGCGGCCATGACCATGACGGCGGCCATGTTCCCCGCGCTGCCGAACAGCACCGACCAGTTCACGTCCGCGAGGTCCGAGGGGCCGATCGGGGGCCAGAGCGAGTGGGTCGGGAACGGACCGAGCAGCCACCCGCTCGCGAGCACCTCCTGCACGTTGAGCCCGGCGAGGTGGATGGCGATGTAGAAGACCGCGATCGACCCGGCGAGCAGGATGGGGAGGAGCAGGAGCGACGAGAACCGCCGGAGCAGCAAGAGCAAGAGGACGCCGAACAGGATGCCCGGGAGGACCCGCTTCAGCGCGTCCGGGTCCTGCATGACGCGCGGCAGGTCCTCCAGGGCCGACGCCTGGCCCGACATCACCGAGATCGACCCCTGGCAGAGGAGCCAGCCGGCGCCCGCGATGAACCCGCCGGCCACCGGATAGGGGATGAACCGGACCAGGATGCCGAGGCGCAGGATGCCTAAGAGGAGGAAGAACCCGCCGGCGACCACCGAGGTGATCGCGATCGCGGCGACGATGGTCGGGAACGGGCTCGCCGCCGGGTCCTTCTGCGCGATGCCCGTCGCGATCGCCGACGCCATGGAGGCCAGGATGACCGCGGCGTCCTCCTGCGGCGCCGCGATCACCGGCTTGTAGGAGCTGAGCAGGGAGACGAGCACGCCGACGACGACGGAGCTGATGAGAAAGATGCCAATACCCTTCGAGAGGTACTGGCCGAGGCCGTGGTTGAATATCAGCGCGCCGAGCGAGATGTCGAAGGTGACGACCAGTGTCCCCGAGACCAATCCGGCGACCAGAGAAGGCGTGAATCGGGACCACTTGCCCTTCCCGGGGAGAGCATTGTCAAGCAGCTCGGAGGAGTCCTTGGTCGCCTGTCGTGTCATGCTGTTGACGGACCTCTTTCCCGATTGTCGGCAAAATCCGCACCGTTGCAAGGGTTGACCCTCGCCGGCGCCGCGGAGCGGTGCCACCGGAGTCGCGCGCCCCGATCAGAGCATCGCGCGGCGGCGACGTTCGAGACGACCGCTGTCGCGGGGCGGGCGGTGGGCACCTCTACACCCCGCGCTCACTCACGTGGCGGCCAGCTCGCGCTCGATCGCGGCGGCCTGCTCCTGCAGCGCCTCCGCCTCGCCGAGGTGGCCGCTCAGCCGGTGCAGCTTCGCGAACTCGGCGAGCAGCCTCGCCTCCTCGCGCCGGTTGCCGATCTGGCGCTCGACCGCGATCGCGCGCGAGTAGAGCGTGCGCGCGGCGTCGTAGCGGCCCTGGACGGCGTACGCCATCCCGAGGCTCGCCAGCGTGAGCCCCTCGGTCGGCAGGTTGCCCGCCTCGCGGGCGGCGCGCAGCCCCTCTTCCCAGTAGGTGCGCGCGTCGTCCGGCTGCTGCATCGCCCAGTGCGTGCGGCCGAGGCCGAGGAAGCCGAGCGCCTCGGACGCGCGGTCGCCGAGCTTCTGCGCGTCGGTGAGCACGCGGATGTGCTCCTGCCGCGCCTCCTGGTAGCGCCCCCGCGCCTCGAGGACGTCGCGCGCGAACTCGTAGCGCACGACGACGCTCTCGGGCGTCGGCTCCGGCGAGAGCTTGAAGTAGACGCCGTAGAGCC
The DNA here is from genome assembly GCF_002950945.1 of Sorangium cellulosum. GTDB lineage: Bacteria > Myxococcota_A > Polyangia > Polyangiales > Polyangiaceae > Sorangium > Sorangium cellulosum_E. Next base: position 14,344,399 of record NZ_CP012673.1, on the reverse strand, counting down.
GCGTCGCCTCCTCGTGGGCGTAACGCGCGGCCGCCTTGCGCGCGCCCGCGAGGAAGTAGCGGCGCGCGTGATCGACCTTGCCCGCGCGGCGCCAGTGGCGGCCGAGCGCGACGAGCTGGTCCTCGAGGTCGTCGCCGTAGAGGCTCTCGATCGCCTCGGCGGCGAGCCGGTGGAGCTCCTGCAGGCGCGCGCGGGACTGCATCTCGTACGCCGCGTTGCGGAGCAGCGCGTTGCTGAACTGGAAGCGCCGCTCGCTCATCGACGACCAGATGCACTGCGCCTCGCCGATCCGCACGTGCTCCTCGAGCACGGACGCGTCAGGGAGCATCAGCGCGAGCACGCGCAGGTCGAACTCGCGGCCGAGCACGGCCGCGGCGACGATCGTCTGCTTCACCTTCGCGTCCAGCCGGTCGAGCCGCGAGATGAGCAGGCTGTTCACGTTCTTCGGCGGCATGAACGTGTTCGAGATCGAGATGGAGCTCGAGCTCGACCCGTAGCGCCCGTCCTCGAGCCAGTACGCGAGGATCTCCTGCGCGAAGAACGGGTTGCCGCCCGCCGTCTCGCAGAGGAGCGTCGCGAGCATGTCCGGCATCGGGCCGCCGAAGAACGGGACCGCGAGCGCGAGGAGCTGCTCGCGGGGCAGCGGCTTCAGCTCGATCACCTTCTCCGAGATGCCCGGGTCGAGCGGGATGCGCACCGGGGTGCCGTCGTCCTTGCGCCGCGTCGTGCAGATGATCGCGATCGGGAGCCCGCGGCACGCGCGCGCGATGACGCGCACCGCCTCGAGCGAGTCCTCGTCGGCCCAGTGCGCGTCCTCGAGGTGGAGGATCACCGGCTGGAGCGAGGCCTCGGCGAGGAAGACGAAGGAGAGCGCCGAGAGCGTGCTCGTGTACCTGAGCTTCGGGTGCAGCCGCTCGTACGGCGAGTCCTCCCAGCGGATGCCGATCAGCGCGGCGAACACGGAGCGCGCGCGGTCGAGCTCGCGCTTCAGCGCGCTCTGGCTCTCGGGCAGCCGCTCGAGCAGGTACTCGAACGCGTCGTCGAAGTTCGTGAGCTTCTCTTCCTTGCCGAGCGCCGACGACTCCCAGAAGTACTCCTTCAGCGCGAACTCGAAGGCGTTCAGCGAGCTCTGGAGCGTCTGGTCGCAGCGCGCGTCGATCCACAGGAAGGGGCGGTCGTTCTGCTGCTCCTCGCACCGGTGGCGGAAGCGCTGCACGAGGTAGCTCTTGCCGAGCCCCGGCTCACCGTCGATGTAGATGATGCCGGCGGGCTTGCCCTCGAAGATCGGCGACACGTAGCGCGCGAGCAGCTCGATCTCCTGCTCGCGGCCGATGAGGCCGAGGTCGTAGAACTCCTTCTGGACCGAGATGCGCCGCCGCTCGAGCGAGTAGACGAGGATGGGCAGGTCGAAGCCCTTGAACCGGAAGATGTTCTCCGTCGTCCACTGGTAGCTCGTCTCGCCGGCGCGGAAGACCTGCTCGTCGGCCCAGATCGCCGACCAGGGGGCCTTGGCGACGAGGCGCGCGGCGAGGTTCGTCGCGCGGCCGATGCACGCGAACTCGTGCCGCTCGGTGCCGCCGTTGAAGCCGGCGTAGCGGACGTCGCGCGTGATGCCCGCGCGGAGGCGCATCTGCCGGAGGCCGCGCTTCTTCAGCTCGAGCGCGAAGTCGAGCGCGCGGTCGTTGTCGTTCTCGTGGGTGATCGGGGCGCCGAAGTGGATCAGCGCGGCGATGCCGAGATCGCCCGCGTCGATGCCCGTGAACGTGCCGCCGTAGAGCTCCGAGAGCTCGTGCAGGAGGCGCGTGAGCTCCGCGAAGCTCGGGATCTGCTCGAACGAGAGGAAGACGCTCGTGACGTTGCGGAACTCGCCCTCCGGGGGCATGTCGGCGACGCCCCTCGCCACGAACGCCGCGCCGTCGCCGGGCGGCGGGTTGCGCGGCACCTGCGGCAGCCGGGGCGCCGGCACGTCGCCGAGCTTGTAGACGCCCTCGCCGTGGTACTTCGCGCTCGCGGGCGGGATGCGATCGCAGAGCGCGCGGTCGAGGAGGATGTCCCCCTTCTGCGCCTGCCGCTCGATCGCGACGCACGCGGCGAGCGCCTGCCCGTGGAAGTGGTAATAGGCGCGCTCCGGGGAGATGCGGACGATGCCCCACTCCACCGCGCCCCACGAGAGCCCCATCCGGAACGAGAACGGGAAGCTGCCGAACGGCGTGCTCCGCTCGGGGTGCTCGGCGAAGAGGTCGCGCATCGAGAGCGCGGCGCCGAGGACGTACTCCGCGACCTTGCGGTCCGGCGTGTCCTGGAAGAGCGCCGTGAACGCGTCGCCCGCGAAGTTCGTGATGAAGCCGCCGGCGTGGTGGACCGCGGCGATCAGCGGATCGAAGTAGTAGCGGAGCGTGCCCGCGAGCGTCTCCGCGCCCGCGCGCCCATGCTGCATCAGCTTCTCCGTGAGCTCGGTGAAGCCGGGGATGTCGATCATGAGCACCGCCCCCGTGAAGCTGCCCTCGGTGTTGCCGAGAGCGTCTTGCTGGATGATGAAGTCGGGGACGAGCGGGTTCATTTCCTTGCTCCTCAGCAACGGATCCCGCTTGGAATCGGCCTGGGAAGCTGGTCTGCGGGACGCAGAGCCCGGAGTGTACTGCCGGCGGGAACAGATGAATACGGGGATCTTCGATTCTTGACGTCAAGTGCGTCAAGCGCGTCGGGCGCGTCGTCGCTCATGCCGCGCGCGTCGCGCCGCGCGACCCCGGGACAGCGCTGCGCGCCCCGGAAATCGCCGGACCATTCCGCAGGTGCCGGCGCACCAACACCCTGGATCGAGCAGGATGTGTGCGCCGCCAGCGGACGAGGAGTGATGACGCAACCCGTGTGATCGACATCACGGAGCGCCAGATCTCCAGGTCTGGATTCCAGCGCCACGCCCGCTCGCCCGGCGGGTGAATCCGCCCAGAGCGGTCGCGCCGAGAAGACAGACGTGGAGATGGCAGCGAGGCGTGCGGGGCGCTGGAGGGTCATCGTTCGATTTGGATATCCAGCGGCCGGGGGGTGGGCGCGGCGGGCGGCGGGTCGGGGGCGGCCGGCGCCTTGGGCGCGGCGTACGACTTCCCGGAGTAGGGCCGCGACGGCGGAGGCGGCTGGCTCGGCGCCGCGGTCGTCGCCGGCGCGCTCGGCGGCGGGGCGCTCTTCGAGAGGGTGGCGACCAGCCGGACCGACTGCTCCGAGGGGCCCTGGACGATCGAGTACGGCTCGTAGCCTTCGAGCCGCACGGTCAGCCGGCGGGGGCTGCTGCGCACCGAGCTGTTCGAGACCGAGAGCTGGAGCGGCGTGTTCCCGAGCGGCTTGCCGTCCTCGAGGACCTCGGCGCCCGAGGGCATCGACTCGACCACGAGCACGAACGTCCCGCCGTCGGCGGGCGGCGGCGCGACCAGCGTCTTCTCCGGCTGCGGCACGGCGGCGGGCGTCGAGTCGCTCGAGCGCATCTGCGCCATCGCGATCCCGATCCCGGCGACGGCGAGCACGCCGACCGCGATGAGCACGATGCCCTTGCGGCCCTGCGGCGCCGCGTCGGCCGGGCGCGAGGCGGCGCCGAGCGACGCGTCGTCCGCCGGCGCGCCCGCCCCGCCGGCCGAGGAGGACGGCGAGCTCGCGGGGATCGCCGTCATCACGCGCACGGGCGGCATCGGCGTCGGGATCTTGCCGGCCCCGCCGGAGTCCAGGGTGACGAGGCCGGTCGAGGCGAACGCGGGCGACAGGCCCATCGCCTGCCCGCACTCGGCGAGGCCGCGGATGAAGGCCTCCATGTTGACCGGGCGGCCCTCGGGATCCTTCGACAGGCAGCGCAGCACGAACGCCTCGAGCGGCTCGGGCACGTCGGCGTCGGGGGTGCGCTCGCGCAGGCGCGGCACCGGCTGCTGCAGGTGGGCGATGAGGATCTGGACCGAGTTCTGCGCCTCGAACGGGACCTTCCCGCAGAGCATCTGGTAGAGGATCACGCCGAGCGAGTAGACGTCGGTCCGGAGATCGACCTTGCCGTGCGAGATCTGCTCCGGCGACATGAAGCGCGGGGAGCCGAGGAACGAGCCCTGCTGCGTGAGCTCCTCGGAGTCGTCCGCGAGCACCTTCACGAGGCCGAAGTCGAGGATCTTGACGAGCTCGCCGGAGTCCTCGCCGGGGACGAGCATCACGTTCGAGGGCTTCAGGTCGCGGTGCACCACCCCGTGCTTGTGCGCCTCGCGGAGCCCGCGCGCGATCTGCCGGGCGATGCCCATCGCCTCGGGCGGGTGGAGGCGGCCGGCCTTGCGCAGCCGCCGGAAGAGCGTCTCGCCCTCCAGGAACTCCATGGCCATGAAGTACCGCTCGGGCTCCATGTTCTCGACTCGGCCGTAGTCGAAGACCGTGACGATGTTCGGGTGCTGGAGCCGCGCGAGGATGCTCGCCTCGAGGAAGAAGCGCTTGTGGAAATTGGGGTCGATCTGATTCGAGGAGTTGGTCGGAGTGAGGACCTTGATCGCGACCTGGCGCTCCAGGGCGATCTGCTCTCCGCGGTAGATGACGCCCATGCCACCGGTCGCGAGGAGCGAGTGGATCTTGAACTTCTGATTCAAGACCTTTCCCAGCAGCGGATCGGACTCACCGCTGGCCGACGAGGCACCGTCCGAAAGCTTCTCCGCCGTGCTCATGGCCTCTGTCTCTTTCCCCTTCCCATTCCCGCTGGCCCCCACTGCTGGCAGTCGGGGAAAGTCTACCCCGAGCCCGTCACGCGATGCCTCACGTTCGCCTTACATCCTGGTCTACGTTCTCTCTCGCATTTCGGTCCAAAATCCGGGCCCCGGCTCGCTGCGGCGCCGCCCCCGGCGCGTCGGGAGGGTCTCCGGAGCGGCGGCGGCACGAATGATCCCAGCCTACCGTAAGCCGCGGGCCGATCCAACCCAGCTGCTGAAGATGCACGCGTCGGCTACCCGACCACACGCTGTGGGCAGGCGCCCCCGGCGGACGCTTCGGCCCTGAACGAGCTTGCTGCATGGGCGGATGTACCCGTACTCTGGCCGGGTCCCCGATGCCGCCGCAGCACTTTATCCGATGCCAGGCGTGCGGATTGCCGCACCCGTCGGACACCGAAAGGTGCCCGGTGCACGGCACGGCGCTCGTGCTCACGTCGAGCGTCGCCCCGCCTTCCTCGACGCGGGTGCCCGGGGTCCGGGGCGAGTCGGGGTGGCCCGTGGACGGCCCGCTGCCGCCCGACATCGATCCCGATCAGCCGCGCCCGACCAAGGAGGCGCCGCTCGTCGGCCGCCTGCTGCACGACCGCTACCGCATCCTCGGCGTGATCGCGAAGGGCGGGATGGGCATGGTCTACGACGCGATCCACATCGGCCTGCGGCGCCGGGTCGCGATCAAGACGCTGCGCGGACAGTACGCGCAGAGCAAGACGGCGATCGCGCGCTTCCACAACGAGGCCGCCGTCGCCGGACGCTTCGGCCACCCGAACATCGTCGAGGTGTACGACCTCGGCGTGCTCGACGACGGGACGCCCTACCTCGTGATGGAGCGGCTCGAGGGGGAGACGATCACCGAGCGGCTCGGACGGGAGCGCCCCATGCCCATCCCCGTCGCGCTGGACGTCGCCGTGCAGGTGCTCAGCGCGCTGATCGTCACGCACGCCGAGGGCATCCTCCACCGCGATCTCAAGCCGGACAACATCTGCCTCGTCGGCGGCGATCGCGGCCCGCTCACCGTGAAGGTGCTCGACTTCGGCGTCGCCGAGGCGTTCAACACCGGCTCGCAGCCGTCGACGCTGATCCCGACGAGCGGCGCGGCGGGCAGCCACGCGGTGGCCGGGACGCCCGCGTTCATGGCGCCCGAGCAGGCGCAAGGGGTCCGCGACCTCGACGCGCGCGCGGACCTCTACTCGGTGGGCATGCTGCTCTACGTGATGCTCACCGGGCAGCTGCCGTTCAAGGCGCCGACGCCGGGGGCGCTGCTCGCCGAGATGCAGCGCGTGAAGCTGATCCGCCCGCGCATGCTCCGGCCGGAGGTGCCCCACTCGCTCGACGTCGTGACGATGCGCGCGCTCGCGCTCGATCGCGACGAGCGCTACCCGAACGCGGGCTCGATGCTGGACGCGGTCGAGCAGGCGCAGATCGAGGCCGTGCTCGGCGCGGGGGCGCCGCCCGAGCAGCCGGCCGAGCCGGCGGATCCGGACTCGGAGAAGGTCGAGTACTTCGTCCGGAAGAGCGTCCTGCCGCCGCCCATGGAAGAGTGAGGCCCGCCATGCGGGCCATCGTCATTCGCGAGCCGGGCGGGCCGGACGTGCTCGATCTCCGGGAGGTGGCGGCGCCGGACGTGCCCGAGGGGCACGTGCGCGTCGCCGTGCGTTTCGCCGGCATCAACCGCGCCGATCTGCTGCAGCGGGCGGGCATGTACCCGGCCCCGCCCGGCGTGCCGCCGGACATCCCCGGCCTCGAGTACGCCGGCGTCGTCGAGGCCGTGGGGAAGGGCGCGCGCCGCTTCGCGCCGGGCGATCGCGTCTTCGGCCTCGTGGCGGGCGGCGCCTGCGCCGAGAAGATCGTCGCGCACGAGCGCGAGGTCGCGCGGGTGCCGGAGGGGCTCACCGACGAGCAGGCGGCGGCCGTGCCCGAGGCGTTCGTGACCGCCTACGACGCGCTCGTGACGCGCGCGCGGCTCGCCCCGGGCGAGCGCGTGCTCGTGCACGCGGTCGGCAGCGGCGTGGGGACGGCCGGCCTGCAGATCGCGCGCGCGCTCGGGTGCTTCGTCGCCGGGACGTCGCGCACGCAGGCCAAGCTCGACCGCTGCAAGGAGCTCGGGCTGGACGCGGGGATCGCGCCGTCCGACGGGAAGTTCGCGGGCGAGGTGCTGGCGGCGACGGGCGGCGAGGGGGTCGACGTCGTGCTCGACCTCGTCGGGGGCGCGTACGTCGCGGAGGACGTCAAGGCGTGCGCGGCGCGGGCGCGCATCGCGCTGGTCGGGCTGACGGCGGGCGCGCGCGCGGAGCTCGACCTGCGCGAGCTCCTGCGGAAGCGCGTCGAGATCATCGGCACCGTGCTGCGCTCGCGCCCGCTCGAGGAGAAGATCGCGGCGGCGCAGGTGCTCGAGCGGAACATCGCGCCGTGGCTCGCCCGCCGCGTGGTCCTGCCGATCGTGGATCGCGTCTTCCCGCTGGAGGAGACCGCCGCAGCGCACATTTACATGGCGAGCGACGCGTCGTTCGGGAAGGTGCTGCTCCGGATCGGCGCGTGAGGGGTCACGCGCCGCGGCCGAGACGCGTGAGAGGTCACGCGTCTCGGCCGAGACGCGTGAGAGGTCACGCGCCGCGGCCGAGACGCGGCGCGGGCGGCGGCGCCTCGTCGTCGCCCGGATCGATCTCGCCGGCGGGCGTCCACGACATGTCGACCTCGAGCCGGTACGAGCCCTCGAACACGTGCGGGGGCGAGCCGCCCCACTCCTCGGGCGAGAGCATCGAGAGGTAACGGACGCCGTCGCCGCGCCGGTAGAGGTGGTAGACGTGGCCGGGCCGCTTCTTGAAGTTGCACGCCGCCCGGTGGAGCTCGCCGTCGCGCTTCGCGGCCTCGAGGACCTCGCGCGCCTGCTCCTGCAGCGACCGGATCTGCCGGGCGATCAGCGCGAGCTTGCCGCCGGTGACCGCGCCGAGCAGGGCGTCCGCCTGCTGGATCTCGCGGGCCACGTCGACCAGCTCGTGCGGCGCCGAGAGCCGGCTCAGGGGATACGGCGAGGTGCGGGCGGGCCCCTCGTGGCGGCCGCCGCCGTGTTTGGTGTAGCCGTCGTCGCTCATGCAGGGCCTCGAGCTTAGTGCCGGATCCCGCCGCCGTCCTGCGGATCCGGGCATCCGTCCTCGTCCTCGACGCCGTCCTCGTCCTCCTTCTGCGTCGGGCAGCGGTCCTCGTCGTCGAAGACGCCGTCCTCGTCGTTGTCGCCCTCGGGGCAGCCGTCGCCGTCCTGGAAGCCGTCGCGGTCCTCGGCGAGCTCGCCGCACTGGTCGACGTCGTCGGGCACGCCGTCGCCGTCCGCGTCGTGCACGCGCGGAGCCCACGCGACCGAGAGGACGGCGCGCAGCGGCGCCGTGCCCACGCCGCCGAGCAGCGCGGTCTGCGCGCCGGCCAGGAAAGAGACGTCCCCGAGCGCGTAACGCGCGCCGAGGCCGAGCTCGAGCGCGGCCGTCTCCTCTCCCTCGAACGGCGCGATCGGCGAGAGCGGGAGGTGCCCGTGCGCCTCGAGGAAGATCACGGCGCGCCCTCCCGGATCGACGCCCAGGATCTGCGGCCGGAACGACAGGCCCAGGCCGAACGGGAGCTCGTGGCCGAACACCGTGGGGCACACGTCGTCGCCCGACGCGGCGATCGGCGTCGCCTCGCACGCGAACCGCGCCTCCGCGGCCCGGAGCTTCAGCCCGGCCGCGACGTGCGCGCCGAACGCGATGAGGCGGTACTCGGCGAGCACCCGGAGCTCGTTCGTGACGCCCCCCTCGCCGGCGAACGACGCCTCGTCGCCCGTGGGCAGCGTGAAGCGCTCGTGCAGCGCGAGCCCGAACCCGCCGAGGTCGCCGCCCGTCGGCTGCACGAGCGTGACCTTGCCGACGAGGCCGAGGTCGCCGATCCCCTGCGCCGGCAGCCACGTGCCGCCGAGCACGCGCGTCGAGTCGGGCGTCGGCGCGTCGCCGGTCTGGTAGAGGATCACGGGCAGCGTGAGCCCGAGCAGGAGCCGCCGCGCGACGCCCACGCCGGCCGCGAAGTCGGCGCTGACCTGGTGGCGGATGACGTCGAAGCGCGCCTCGTCCGAGGCCGGATCGCGGAGCACGAGGGGGCGGTAGGCGTACGAGGCCCAGAGGCTCGCGTTCCACTCGCCCGTGTCCGGGGACGCGGCGGGCTCGAGGTAGACGCCGGCGGCAGGATCGATCGAGGCGCGGAACCCGCGGAGATCGGCCGAGGGCTGGGCGGCGGCGGGCAAGGCCACGGAGACGGCGAGCAACGAGGGCAGGGCGATGGCGCTCGGTCGCATGGCCGGAGGAGACTAGACCAGCACAGCGGAAAAGTGGGGTCCTGTCGTGCGCCCGCGCCGCGCGCGGCGCGGGGCGGCCGCCCCGCGCGCCGTGGTCCAGCGCGCCGCCCGCCGTGGCCGCGCGCGCCGCGGGCGGGAGGAGCGGCCCGGGGGGAGCGCGGTGGCCGAAACATCGCGTTCCATTGCGGGTTGTGCGATAGCGGGGGCATGGACTCCATCCGGATCCGGGGCGGCAAGCCGCTCTTCGGCAAGATCCGCATCAGCGGCGCGAAGAACGCGGCGCTGCCGATCCTCTGCGCGACGCTGCTCTCCGACGGCGAGAGCCTCCTGCGCAACGTGCCCGCGCTGCGCGACATCGACACGACCGCGGCGCTGCTCCGGTTCCTCGGGCGCGACGTCGAGACGGCGCCGCCGATCGTGCGGGTCGGCGCCGGCAGCAACGTGCGGCCCGAGGCCCCGTACGAGCTCGTCAAGCAGATGCGGGCGAGCGTGATGGTCCTCGGCCCGCTGCTCGCCCGGTTCGGCCGCGCGAAGGTGTCGCTCCCCGGCGGCTGCCAGATCGGGACGCGCCCGGTGGATCAGCACCTCAAGGGGCTCGAGGCGCTCGGCGCGACGATCCGGCTGTCGCGCGGCTACATCGTCGCCGAGTGCAAGCGGCTCCGCGGGGCCGAGGTCGTGTTCGACCTGCCCACGGTGACGGGCACCGAGAACCTGATGATGGCCGCCGCGCTCGCGAAGGGGCGGACCACGCTGGTGAACTGCGCGCGCGAGCCCGAGGTCGAGGAGCTCGGCCGGGTGCTCAACAAGATGGGCGCGCGCGTGAGCGGGGCCGGCACGGACGTCATCCACATCGAGGGCGCGGACTCGCTGGAGCCGTTCGATCACGCGATCATCTCCGACCGCATCGAGGCCGGCACGTACATGGTCGCGGCCGCCGCGGCCGGCGGCGACGTGCTGATCGAGAACGCGCCGCTCGAGGACCTCGAGGCGCTCGCCGCGAAGCTCCGCCAGGCGGGCGTCGAGGTCGGCCGCGAGGGCGACTGCGTCCGCGTCCGCCGCGACGGCCGGCCGCTGCGCGCCGTCGACGTCACCACCGCGCCGCACCCGGGCTTCCCGACCGACATGCAGGCGCAGTTCATGGTCCTGATGTGCCTCGCGCAGGGGACGTCGCGCATCGTCGAGACGATCTTCGAGAACCGCTTCATGCACGTCCCCGAGCTCGCCCGCATGGGGGCGCACATCGACGTGGACGGCCACACCGCGCACGTGCACGGCGGCGCCCCGCTCTCGGGCGCGACCGTGATGGCCACCGACCTGCGCGCGAGCGCCTCGCTCGTCATCGCCGGGCTCGTGGCGACCGAGGGCGAGACCGAGGTGCTGCGCGTCTACCACCTGGATCGCGGCTACGAGTTCATGGAGCGCAAGCTCGCGCAGCTCGGGGCCGACACGGTCCGCATCGAGGGGCGGAACGGCTGATGACAACGACGAAGCCGCTCACCATCGCCGTGCCCAAGGGGAGGATCCTGAAGGATCTGATCCCGCTCGTGCAGCGCGCCGGGCTCGACAGCACGCCGCTCCAGGAGAACGATCGCCGCCTCGTCCGCCCGACCGCCGACGGCGCGTTCCGGTACGTGTTCCTGAAGCCCGACGACGTGCCCACCTACGTCGAGTACGGGGCCGCCGATCTCGGGGTGTCGGGCCGCGACACGCTGCTCGAGCGCCGGCACGATCTCTACACGCCGCTCGATCTCGGCATCGGCCGCTGCCGCCTCGTCGTGGCCGGGCCGGAGGACACGCCGATACCCGATCTCCCGCGGGTCGCGACCAAGTACCCGCGCATCGCCGGGGATCACTTCGCGAGCAAGGGGGTGGTGGCGGAGATCATCCCTGTCCACGGCTCCGTGGAGCTCGCGCCGCTCGTCGGGCTCTCTCACCTGATCGTCGATATCGTCGAGACGGGGGCGACGCTGCGCGAGAATCGCCTCGAGGTGCTGGAGACGGTCACCGAGGTGAGCACGCTGCTCATCGCGAACCGCGCGTCGTACAAGCTGCGGAGCGACACGGTCCGTCCGCTGGTCGAGCGCCTGCGCGCCGCGACGGCCGCCGCGCGGCGGTGAGGCGGCCGGGAGCTGCCGAGTCCATTTCGCTTGATCCCGCGCCTCCCCGACGCCTAGCTTCCCGGGCAGGAGGTCCCACTGCTGCCCAGCTTCGCCGCGCTCCCCGCCGACATCGACACGTGGGTGGGCGGGGGGACCAGCGTCGTCGCCGGCGTGCACGGCGATCCGGGGGGATCGCGGCGCCTCGACGCCCTGGCCCAGGCCGAGGTCGGATTCAGGATCGCGAGCGGATCTCTGTACTTCCGGCTCGATCTCGACGTGCAGGCCACCTCGGCGCCGCTCGGGCTGCCGGCGTTCGGGCTGCCGGCGTTCGTTTACCCCGAGTGGTCGCTGCTCACGCCGGGGATCAAGGTCGGCCCCCCCGAGTGGGCGATGCTCCAGATCGGCCGGGAAGACCACCACCTGCGGCTCGGCATCCTCTCTCACGCCATCGGGATGGAGGACTGGGACAACTGGACCAACTACTTCCCGACCTACTCGACGATGATCAGCACCGTTCCAGGCCGGATGCTCGGTATCGAGCCGGGGCTCGTGCTCGACGGGGGTTACGAGGTCAACGTCTTTGGCGGGTTCGATCTCGACTTCTACGCGCCGACGTTCGGCGCGGGCCTGACCACCCTTCAGGCCCTCTGGTCGACCTGGTCGGGCGTGGCGCTCTACCCGACGCTGGATTTCTACACGGCGGTCCTCGCGCTGGAGCTCTACCCGGCGGACGCGCTGTCGGTGTCCGTGGACGGCAGCGTCGGGCTGGTCGGCGCGGCGGACGAGGCCGGGACGGTGCGCCTCCGGCCCTGGGTCGGGGGCGAGATCATCGCCAACATCCTTCCTCGGGATTCCATCCATCCTCTCGTCCGGCTCCAGGGCCTCCACGAGGTCGAGGGCGCGCTCTCCGCGTTCCTGTTCGCGCCCCAGCCGGACGTCTCCGCGAGCGTCGGGCTCACCTACGCGCCCTTCGACGAGCTCAAGATCAGCCTCGAGGGCAAGGTGTCGCGCGTGGAGGGCGACGTGCTGCCCGGCCTGTTTGCGCTGGTGGCGCTCCGCCGTCCTGAGCCGCCGGCGTATGCCGTGAAGCAGGACGCTGCGCCGGCCGAGGCCACGACGGCGAGCAGCCGCCCCGCCTTTTTCGGGCCCCGCGGTCGCCGGCCGTTGTGATAGGGTGGCGGCCCCTCTCATGAAAATCCACGAGTATCAAGGCAAGCAGCTCTTCGCCCGCTACGGGGTGCCGGTACCGAAAGGGGAGCCCGCTTTCCAGGCGAGCGAGGTGGCACCGATCGCCGATCGGCTGATCGCCCAGACCGGGAACCCGGTGGTCGTCGTAAAGGCGCAGATCCACGCGGGCGGGCGCGGCAAGGGCGGCGGGGTCAAGGTCGCGAAGGGCGGCAGCGCCGAGGCGAGCGCCATCGCGGAGAAGCTGCTCGGCATGCAGCTCGTCACCAAGCAGACGGGCCCCGAGGGCCAGAAGGTCCAGCGGCTCTACGTCGAGCAGGGCCTCGACATCGCGCGCGAGCTCTACTTCGCCATGCTCGTCGATCGCGAGCGCCGCCGGGTCGCGGTGATCGCGTCGACCGAGGGCGGCATGGATATCGAGGAGGTCGCGCACAACACGCCGGAGAAGATCGTCAAGCTCTTCGTCGATCCGCTGCTCGGCCTCGCCCCGTACCAGGCGCGCCAGCTCGCGCTCGCGCTCGGGCTCACGGCGAAGGAGACGCAGCGCCAGTTCCTCAAGACGGTGTCGTCGCTCTACGCCGCCTTCACCGCCGAGGACTGCGCGCTGCTCGAGATCAACCCGCTCATCGTGACGGGCTCCGGGGACATCGTCGCGCTCGACGCCAAGGTGAGCTTCGACGACAACGCCGAGTTCCGGCACCCCGAGTGGAACGGGATGCGCGACGTCGACGAGGAGGATGCGGTCGAGCTCCAGGCGAAGCGGGCCGGTCTCTCGTATGTGTCGCTCGACGGCGACATCGGCTGTCTCGTCAACGGCGCCGGGCTCGCGATGGCGACGATGGACATCATCCTCCATTATGGCGGCAAGCCGGCGAACTTCCTCGACGTCGGCGGCGGCGCCTCGCAGGAGCAGGTCAAGACGGCCTTCCAGATCATCCTCCGGAGCGAGCGGGTCCGCGGCATCTTCGTGAACATCTTCGGGGGGATCATGCGCTGCGACGTCGTCGCGGGCGGGGTCATCGCCGCGGCGAAGGAGCTCGGGCTCAAGGTGCCTCTCGTGGTGCGCCTCGAGGGGACGAACGTCGAGGCGGGCCGCAAGCTGCTCGACGAGAGCGGCCTGACCATCCAGTCGGCGAGCTCCATGGCCGACGGCGCGCAGAAGATCGTCGCCGCCACGGCCGCCGGCAAGCCTCAGAAGATCGGCGCGTAGGCGCCCGCGAGTGCCGAGACACGAACCCCAGTCGGAGCAGCGAGCGACGGGCGATTGCCGAGCTCCTCTCCTGCCCACGTTGAAGGTAGAGTAATCAAGCGATGAGCATCCTCGTCAACAAGGACACGCGGGTCGTCTTCCAGGGCATCACGGGCGCCTACGGGTCGCAGCACGCCCGCGCCTGCATCGAGTACGGGACGAAGGTCGTCGCCGGCGTGACGCCCGGCCGCGGCGGCCAGCGCTTCGAGGAGAAGGTGCCGATCTTCGACACGGTCGAGCAGGCCGTGCGGCAGGAGGGGGCCGAGGTCTCGTGCATCTTCGTGCCGCCGGTCGGCGCCGCGGACGCGATCGTCGAGGCCATCGACGCGGGCTGCAAGCTCGTCATCTGCATCACCGACGGCGTGCCGGTGCTCGACATGGTGCGCGTGCGCCGCTTCCTCGAGGGGAAGCCGGCGCGGCTCATCGGGCCGAACTGTCCCGGCGTGATCACGCCGGGCGAGTGCAAGATCGGGATCATGCCGGGCCACATCCACAAGAAGGGTCACATCGGCGTCCTCTCCCGGTCGGGCACGCTCACGTACGAGGCGGTCGGGCAGCTGAGCGCCCTCGGGATCGGGCAGTCGAGCTGCGTGGGCATCGGCGGCGATCCGGTGGGCGGCATGGACTTCATCGACGTGCTCGAGCTCTTCAACCAGGATCCCGACACCCACGGGGTGGTGCTGATCGGCGAGATCGGCGGGACCGCGGAGCAGCGGGCGGCGGCGTGGATCAAGCAGAACATGAAGAAGCCGGTGGCGGCGTTCATCGCCGGGCGCGCGGCGCCTCCGGGCAAGCGCATGGGGCACGCGGGGGCGATCATCGCGGGCGGCGAGGGCACGGCGGCGGAGAAGATCGCGGCGCTCGAGGCGGCGGGGGCCAAGGTGGCGGCGACGCCGGCCGAGATGGGTGTCGCGATGCAGGCGGCGCTCGAGGCGGCGCGGTAGGTTGACGGCTGGAGGCCCTGCGTAAGGGCCCGGCCCTCGGGGAGGGGGCTCGTGGCGCGGGGTGGGGGCCCCGCCGAACTCGTCTGAGATAGGGCCCCTCCGGCAAGCCGGAGGAGCCCTATCTCAGACTCAGACATCGGCCCATCCCCCACCCCGCGCCACGAGCCCCCTCCCCGAGGGCCTACCGTGGATCAGGGTTTTCTATCGAGCGCGATCGTCCGCCGCTCGGCGGAGCTCCTCGTCGCGGCCTCGATGATGCGGATCACGTCGCGCGCCTCCTCGGCGCGCACGGGCGGCGGGACGCCGTCGAGGATCGCCGCCGCGATGCCCTCGTAGTAGGCCTCGTAGGCGCCGGGCAGGCTCTCGATCACGCGCCGCTCGCCGTCCGCCGTGACGAGGGTGCCGAACCACCGCGGGTCTTCCCTGCCCCAGTCCGGCGCGCCCGGGCGTTTGCCCGCCTTGAGGGCCTCTTCCTGGCCGTCGATCCCGTACTTGAGGAAGCTCCCGCCGTCGCCGTGCACGGCGAAGCGCGGGCCTGGCTCGCGCGTCAGCGTCGAGGAGCGCACGATCGCGCGCCGGCGGCCGTAGTCGAGCGTGAGGTTGAAATAGTCGACGGTGCGGGCCTCGGGGCGCTGCGCGAGGAGGTCGGCGGTGACCGCGCGCGGCAGGCCGAAGAGCACGAGCGCCTGGTCGATGAGGTGCGCGCCGAGATCGTAGAGGATGCCCGAGCCGGGCAGATCCTGCTCTCGCCAGCCCTGCTTGATCGCCGGGCGGAAGCGGTCGAAGTGCGCCTCGTACGAGACGACCTCGCCGAGCAGGCCCTGCTCGATGCAGCGGCGCACGGTGCGGAAGTCAGCGTCCCAGCGGCGGTTCTGGAACGCGGAGAGGAGCCGGCCGCGGCGCGCGGCGAGCGCGATGAGCTCGTCGGCCTCGGCGCTCGTGTTCGTGAACGGCTTGTCGACCACCACGTGTTTGCCCGCCTCGAGCGCCGCACGCGCGAGCGGGACATGGGTCTCGTTGGGGGAGGCGATGACCACAAGGTCGATCCCGGGCTCGGCGATCAGCGTCTCGGGCGTCGGGTGCACGGCGACGCCCGAGTGATCGGCCATGACCTGGCCCTCCCGGCGGGTCGCGATGGCGGCGAGGCGCAGCTGGGGGACGGCCCGGATCAGCGGGGCGTGGAAGACGGCACCGGCGAGGCCGTAGCCGATGAGACCGACATAGACGCGCTGGGAGGACATGGCAGGGCGAGCTCGCAGGAGACGCTACCCCCGCGCGGTCCAGGGGGGAAGGCCCGGGCGCTCAGCCTCCCGCGCGCCGCCGGTCAGACCGCCGGAGCGCCGTCTCGACAGCGTCCGCCAGGCGTGGGGCCATGCGGTGCAATCCCTTCAGGTTCAGCTCCCCATCCAGGAATCACGCATGAGCGCGCTCGCGTCGTCGATCGCCTGCTCCGCTTCGAGCGAGCGCGCCTGGTGGAGGTTGAACGCCGGCGACGTGAGCCAGCGGGAAGCATCCCCGAAGCGCGCCCAGGGCACCTCACGGAGCGCGACGGCGCGCGCCTCGAGCTCGAACACGAAGAGCTTGTCCTGCTCGGGATCGAAATGAGGCTCGAGCGAGGCGAGGACCATCGGCGCGTGCGTGGTGAGGTGCGCCTGGACGCGCATCGATGGAGCGAGCGCCTCGAGCACCCTGAGGAGCGCAGGCGCGATGCGGCGCTGCCACTCCGGGTGGAGGTGGTTCTCGACCTCGTCCACGAGGAAGACGAGCTCGCTCACGGGCTCCTGCTTCAGGAGGCGGCTCGCCTCGACGTGCTCGTGCCACGCCCATACGATCAGGTACGCGAGGCTGATGATGCGTCGCATCCCGGCCGAGGCATGGATGATGGGCACCTCGCCATAACCCATGTCGATGGTAGGAAACTCGCGTGTGTCGTCCACGAAGAGGCGGACGGGCTTGCCCACGCGGATCGTCTCGGCGCCGCCTTGCGGGTCGGGGGAGAGCTGCACGAGAGCATCACACAGGTGCCTGAATGCTCGCCCCCCCTGCGTCTCGGGCTTCTTCTCCTGCCAGCTCACCCAGTCGCGGATGAGACCGTTGCAGAGGGTCTTCCCGTGGTCCAGCTTGCCCTCCAGGATTTCACCAGGATCGAAGAAATACGCGGGCGGGCGTCGCGTGTTGTCGGAGGTGGCGAACAGAGTGGTCTTCTTGGCGTCGCGCGGCCGTTTGTAATCCTCCGGCTCGAGGTTCCGTGCTGGATCCCACAAGGCGAAGGAGCCATCCGCCCGCGCGTAGAGGACGATCGCGCGGGGCCGCGTACCCATCGGACTCCACTCCTGAGACTCGAAGCGGAACCGGGACGTGTTGCCGATGCCGCTGTCCATCCTGTAGGACACCTCGGGCTCGTTCGCTCCGACCAGCGGCCACGCCGGGCTGCCGGCCCAGCTGCCCGAGAGCGCCCACCAGATCACGTCCAGCACGAAGCTCTTCCCGAGGCCGTTGTCGCCCGTCATCACGTTGAGCCGCCGGCCGAGCTCCAGGTGCAGCGCCGGGGCTGGGCCGACTTCCACGAGATCCAGGGCGCGCAGCATGGCGCTGTTCCTGTACCAGAACGTCGAGGCGGCGCCCAACCCGTCCGCGAGCGGCGGCCCGTGGCGGGCAGCCGGCCGCCGATCCGGCCTCGCCGCGCCGATGTGCTGCCCATGAGGGCGGACGCCGCACGGGGAGGAAGACAAATGCGCCATCTTCACCACATCGCACGTCAAGGCCTCACTCCTCTTCGCCGGCGCAGAGGGTTCGTGAAGACGCACCAGACCTCTTTGCGATAGCCTCTCCCCTTTGGAGGCCTGTGATGCACGCGCGAAGCGCCCTTTCTATAGTAGCCCTGACCACCCTGATCGCCGGCAGCTCGTTCGCGGCAGGATGCAAGAGCGAGGCTGAGGTCAGCGTGTCCGAGGAGTCGGTCGCGGCGGCCCCGGTCGCGATCGAAGAGCCGCTGACCGAGGAGCACGACGGCGGCTCGGTCGGGTGGGACATCGCGCCGGACGGCAACGTCAAGGCGATCGTGAAGGCGCCCGACGGCAAGCCCATCGACAGGGACGTGACCGGCACCCTGACCTGGAAGGGGCCGAGCGGCGACACGCAGGTGCCGCTGGTCCTCGACGCCAAGGCCGGCGTGCTCGTCGCGGCGGGGCCCAAGCTCGAGGCCGATCTCACCGAGGTGAAGTACAACGTCGTCGTCGCGGGGAAGCCGTGGAACGGCGTCCTCCACGTGCCCGCGGGGGGCACGAGGGTCATCGTGGAGGGGGCGAAGAAGGCCGAGAAGAGGCCCCTCCCCCCGGGCAAGACGGGCCCGAACGGCGGCGTGATCCAGGTGGTCGGCGACGACGTCGTCGAGGTGGTCGCCGACAAGGCCTCCGGGCAGGTCCGCGTCTACGTCCTCGACCCGGACCTCAAGCCGATCCCGGTGGGCAACCGCAAGATCAAGCTCGGCTTCGTGGGATCCGGCTCCGAGCTCATCGTGCTGAACCCCGGCCCCGGCGGCCTCTACTGCGTCGGCACGGTGACGGCGAAGGTGAACCCCACGAAGCTCACGGTCGTCGTGGCGCACCCGACCCACGCCGACGTGGTGCTCGTCGGGTATCGTCCAGGCATGCACGTCGTCATCGGCCCGAGCGCGCCGGCGTTGAACGTCGTCGTGGCGACGACGTGGAACGTGGGCGTGGTGAAGGTCAAGACGACTCCAGGCGTGGTGGTGGTCCACGATGACGATGATGACGACGACGACGGAAGGCACGTCCACGTGCACGTCCACGGCAAACACAAGGGCAAACACCGCCACAAGCACTGGCACTGACGTCGCGCGCCGCTGGGCGGCTCACCTCACGGCCGAGGTCGACGCCGCCTCGCTCGCCGTCTTCCGGGTCGGGTATGGCGCCCTGATCGCGTGGGAGGTCGTCCGGTACGTCCTCCACGACCGGATCTACCGCTATTACATCGAGCCCACGTTCTTCTTCAGCTACGTCCCGTTCATCCGCCCCTGGGGCGGCGACGGGATGTACTGGCACTTCGGCGCGATCTTCGTCCTCGCGCTCCTCGTCGCCGCCGGGCTCTTCTACCGGGTGAGCGCCGCCCTGCTCTGCGCGGCGCTCACGTATGTCTTCCTGCTCGACAAGGCGCAGTACCTGAACCACCTCTACCTCGTCTGCCTGCTCGGCCTGCTGCTCGCCGCTGCCCCGGCGCACCGCGCGCTCTCGGTGGATCACCTCCTCGCGCGCCGCGCCTCCCGAAAGGCGCCCGCCGCCGGCCCGGCCGAGACGGCGCCGCGGCTCTACCTCTTCGCCCTGAAGGCCCAGGTCGCGATCGTCTACTTCTACGGCGGCATCGCCAAGCTGAACGGCGACTGGCTGCGCGGTCAGCCGCTCACGATGTGGCTCGCCGAGCACGCCGACGCGCCGCTCGTGGGCCCGCTCCTCGCCTCGCCCGCGGCGGGCCTCGCGCTCTCGTACGCAGGGCTCTTCATCGACCTCTCGATGGGTTTCCTGCTGTTCTCCCGGCGCACCTTCCCGATTGGCGCGGCGCTCGCCGTGGCGTTCAACCTCAGCAACGCTCTCCTGTTCAAGATCGGGATCTTCCCCTACGCCATGATCACCGCGCTCGCGCTGTTCGCGGATCCCTCGTGGCCAAGGCGACGCCTCCCCTTCCTCTTCCGCGAGCCCCCCCGCGCGGGCGACGCCGCCGGCGCCTCCGCCCCCACCCCCGAGCGGCGCCACGCCCTGCCGCTCGTGCTGCTCGGCGGCTACTTCCTGGTGCAGCTCCTGCTGCCGCTCCGCCACTGGCTCTACCCGGGCGACGTCGCCTGGAACGAGGCCGGACACCGCTTCTCGTGGCGCATGAAGCTGCGCGACAAGTCCGTGAGCGAGCTCAGTTACACGGTGGTGGACCCGAGGACCGGCGTGCGCGAGCCGCTCGATCTCGAGCAGTGGCTCACCGATCGCCAGCTCGGCGAGATGTGCACGCGCCCCGACATGCTCATCGACTTCGCGCACCACGTGGCCGACCGCTGGCAAGAGGCCGCCGGCGTGCGCCCGATCGTCACCGCCAAGGTGGTCGCCTCGCTGAACGGGGGCCCCGATCGCGACCTCGTCGACCCCACGCTCGATCTCGCGTCGCAGCCGCGAGCGCTGCTCGCGCCGGTGAAGGCGCCCTAGCGCCGCGCGTCCAAGGCTCCTCCGAACACACGACGACGCCGCGACGTAATCTGAACAACGACGAACAACGACGCGCAACGACGCGGCACAGCGCACACCACAATCCGAGCCGCGCTCTACAAAACTTTCGAAGGCCATTCTATACTGGTGTTTACCGTCCGCCGCTCACCGGGCGAGGCTTTCAGGTCCATCCCATCCATCGGGCACCAACACACATGACCACCACAGCCGCGGTCGATCTGCCGGGACATGTCATCGAGCAGCTGGTCCATGAAGGCAGCAGGACCTGCGTTTACCGCGGCCGTCGCACGGCGGACCAGCGGCCGGTCGTCATCAAGGCGCTGAAGGGGGAGCACCCTAACGTCCGCGATCTCGCCCTGCTGAGGCACGAGTTCGGCCTCCTGCGCGAGCTGGACCTCGACGCCGCGGTGAGGGCGTACGCGCTCGAACGGACGCGCGGCGGCCTCGCCCTCGTCATGGAGGCCGTCGAGGGCACGACCCTGCGGGCGCTCCTCGACGCCCGCCGCCTGGATCTGCGCACGGCGCTCTCGCTCGCGGCCTCCATCGCGGACGCCATCGGCGCGGTGCACCGCCGTCACGTCACGCACAAGGACATCAATCCCAGCAACATCGTCATCAGCCCAGACCTCCTCCGCGCCACGTTGATCGACTTCGGCGTCGCGTCGCGGCTCAAGCAGGAGTTCCAGCAGTCGACCACCGTCTCCGCACTTCAGGGGACGCTCGCGTACATGGCGCCCGAGCAGACCGGGCGCATGAACCGGGGCATCGACCACCGCGCGGATCTCTACTCATTCGGCGTCACGCTGTACGAGATGCTGACCGGCGCGCTCCCGTTCTCGGGCGCCGATCCCATCGACGTCCTCTACAGCCACATCGCGCGGCAGCCCGTCCCGCCCCACGAGCGCCGCGGGGACGTGCCCCGGCCGGTGTCCGACATCGTGATGAAGCTCCTCGCCAAGACCCCCGAGGATCGCTACCAGAGCGCGTACGGCGTCAAGGCGGACCTCGCCGAGTGCCTGCGCTCCCTCGAGCAGACGGGCCGGGTCCACCCCTTCCCCATCGGGCGGAGCGACCGCAGCGACGAGCTGCGCATTCCGCAGAAGCTCTATGGCCGAGACGTGGAGCGGCGCCGGCTCCTGTCCGCGCTCGAGCGGGCCCGAGCCGGCGCCGCGGAGCTCGTGCTCGTCTCCGGCTACTCCGGCGTCGGCAAGAGCGCGCTGGTCCACGAGACCTACAAGGCCATCGCCGGGGCCGGGGGCTACTTCGCCCACGGCAAGTTCGATCAGCTGAGCCGCGGCGTGCCCTGCGCCTCGCTCGTCCAGGCGTTCAGGGGGCTCGTGCAGCAGATCCTCTCCGAGCGGACGGAGGCGCTGTCCCGCTGGAGAGCAGAGCTCGCCGCGGCGCTCGGCGCGAACGCCGGGGTCCTGCACGAGCTCATCCCCGAGCTCGCGCTCATCACCGGCGAGGCGCCCGCCGTCGCGGCGCTCGGCCCCTCCGAGTCGCAGAACCGCTTCGACATGGTGTTCCGGAGCTTCCTCGGCGTGCTCGCGGCTCCGGCGCACCCGCTGGTCCTGTTCCTCGACGACCTGCAATGGGCGGATCCGGCGTCGCTCAGGCTGCTGCGGGTCGTGCTCACCGATCCCGACACCGGCCATCTCCTGGTCGTCGGGGCGTACCGCGACAACGAGGTGAGCCCGGCGCACCCGCTCACGATCACCCTCGACGCCCTCCGCGCCGCCAACGCGGCGGTGACGGACACCCCCCTCGTGCCGCTCTCGCAGGAGGACGTGACCGAGCTCGTCTCGGACACCCTCGGCTGCGCGGCGCGCGACGTCGCGCAGCTCTCCGGGCTCATCCACGAAAAGACGCAGGGCAACCCGTTCTTCATCGGGCAGTTCCTGCGGATGCTGAGCGACGACGGGCTCCTCCGCTGCGCGCCAGAGACCGGCAGATGGACATGGGACCTCGCAGCCATCGAGTCGCGGGCCGTGACCGACAACGTCGTCGAGTTCATGATCGCCAAGCTGCAGAGGCTCTCGCAGCGCACCCAGCGCGCCATGAAGCTCGCCGCCTGCATCGGGCACAGGTTCGACCTGCGCACGCTGGCGACCATCTCCGAGCAACCGGCCCGAGAGGCCGCGCAGGACCTCTGGGAGGCCATGCAGGAAGGGGTCCTGCTCCCCATGGATCCCGACTACCGGCTCGTGCAGTCGGAGGGGCAAGCCCAGGGCGAGCCGCCGAGCGAGGCATCGCTCGCCGTCCCCTACCAGTTCTTGCACGATCGAGTCCAGCAGGCGGCCTACGGCCTCATCGCGGACGAGCACAAACGCGCCGCCCACCTGCGCGTCGGCCGCCTGATGCTGGCCAGCGAGAGCGGCGAGCCGGCGGAGGAGCAGCTCTTCGATGTCGTGAACCACCTGAACTACGGGGCGCGCCTCATCGACGATCCCGGAGAGCGCGAGGCGCTCGCGCGCCTGAACCTGCGCGCCGGAAGGAAGGCCAAGGGCTCGACCGCCTACGGCGCCGCGGCGGAGTACTTCAGCGCCGGGCGGAGCGCGCTCGCAGACGGCGGCGCCGCGCGGGACCCCGCGCTGAGCTGGGCGCTCACGCTGGAGGCGGCCGAGTGCGAGTACCTGTGCGGCCGCTTCGCCGAGGCCGAGGCGCTGTTCCAGCGCCTGCTCGAGGTCGCGCGGTCGAACCTCGACAGCGCCCGGGTCCAGAGCCTGCGGATGAAGCTCTATCAGGTCGCCGGCCGCTACGATGAGGGCGTCACCGTGGGGCAGGAGGGCCTGCGCCTGTTCGGCGTCGAGATCCCCGGGACGAGCGAGGAGATCGGCGCCGCCGTCTCCGCCGAGATCGCGCAGATCCCCGGGAGCATGGCGGGCAGGAGCATCGAGGACATCCTGCACGCGCCGCTGCTCGCCGACGAGCACATCCGCGCGATCATCAACCTGCTCGCCGACTGCGCGCCCTGCGCGTACATCGGGCGGCCGAGCGTGTTTCCGCTCATCGCGCTGAAGATGCTGAACCTGTCGCTGCGGCACGGCAACACCGAGGCGTCGTGCTTCGCCTACAGCGTGTACGGGCCCATGCTGGCCGCGGCGTTCGGCGACATCCCCTCGGGATTCCGCTTCTCGGAGATGTCGATCCGGCTGAACGAGAAGCTCGGGGACATCTCGCTGCGGGGGACGCTGCTGCACCTCCACGGCGATCACGTCAACTTCTGGGTTCAGCACATCCGGAGCGACCTGCCGATCCTGGAGAGGGCTTTCCTCGCGTGCCTCGAGGCCGGCGACCTCGTGTACGCGAGCTACCTCGCCTTCGAGACCGTCTGGCAGGTCTACGAGAAGGGCGATCCGCTGGCGGAGGTCCACCGCGTCGCCGAGCGGTACGCCTCGTTCGCGCGCAAGACAGGCAATCACGCCGTCCTCGAGACCATCCGGCTGGAGCAGCAGTTCCTGCGCAGCCTGCAGGGGCTCACCGCGGCCGACGCCTCGCTCAGCGAGGAGGGCTTCGCCGAGGAGGAGTGCCTGGCCGCGCTCACCCGGGCGAGCTTCGGGTGTGGCATCGCCTTTTATCACATCATCCGGCTCATCCTGTCCTACTCCCATGGCCGCCCGGAGGCGGCGCTCGCGGCGGCGGACGCCGCGCGCCCGGTGCTCGGGGCCGTCATGTCGATGCCGATCGAGACGACCTACCACTTCTACCTCGCGCTCACGCTCGTCGCGCTCGGCGAGCGAGACGAGCGCGAGCGGCAGCGGCACGCCGAGGCCCTCTCCGCGTCGCTCGGGAAGCTCGAGCTCTGGGCGGGGCACTGCCCTGACAACTTCCGCGCGAAGCACCTGCTCGTCCTCGCGGAGATCGCGCGCACCTCCGGCCGCGACGCCGAGGCGATGGGACTCTACGACGAGGCCGTCGAAGCCGCCCGGCAGAGCGAGTTCCTCCAGTACGAGGCGCTCGCGTCGGAGCTGGCCGGGCTGTACTACGCGCGCAAGGGGCGGAGGCGCATCGCCGCGCTCTACCTGGGGTCGGCCGCGCACGCCTACCGGCAGTGGGGGGCCGAGCGAAAGGCCGCGGAGCTGGTCCGGCAGCACGGGCTCGACGCGCTCCCTGCAAGCCCTGTCGATCGGGCGCCCGCAGCGGAGCAGGGCCGGGCCATCACGAGCTCGAGCTCCATCTCGGTGAACCATCCGCTCCTCAACAAGCTCGTCGACGTCGCGGCGGTGCTGCAGGCGACGCACGCCATCTCCAGCGAGCTCGTGCTGGGGAGGGCGCTCGATCGCGTGATGCGCGCCGTCCTCGCGAGCGCCGGCGGCCAGCGCGGCTTCCTCGTGCTCGCGCGCGAGGACCGGCTGGTCGTCGAGGCGGCGATCACGATCGACCCGGAGTCGATCGAGGTGGAGCTCCGGCGCCCGCTCGAGCTGTCCACGGATCTGCCGGTCAGCGTCGTGCACTACGTGGCGCGCACGCGAGAGCTCGTCATCCTCGACGACGCCGCGGCGAGCGCTCGCTTCGCGGCGGATCCTTACCTCGCCGCGCGCCGACCGAGGTCGGCGATGGGCCTCGCGCTCGTCCACCAGAACCGGCTCACGGGCGTGCTCTACGTGGAGAACGCGCTCGCGAGCGGCGCCTTCGCCCCGGAGCAGGCCGAGCTGCTCCGCCTCCTCGGCGCGCAGATCGCGGCGGCGCTCGAGAACGCGCTGCTCTACGGCCGACTGCAGGAGGTCTCCGAGGGGCATCGCGCCCTGAGCGACCGGCTCGAGAGCGAGGTGAAGCGACGCACCGAGGAGGTCTGCTCCGTCAACGAGCGCCTGTCGCAGAAGGCAGAGGAGCTGAACCGGATGAACGAGCGGCTGCTCGAGGAGCTCCGCGAGCGCGAGCGCGCCGAGCAGGCCCGGGCGGCGCTCCAGGAGGAGATCATCGAGGTGCAGCGCCTGCGCCTGTCGGAGATGGCGACGCCCATCATCCCCATCACCGATCGCGTCCTGGTCATGCCGCTCATCGGGACGATGGACGCGGCGCGCGCCGCGCAGGTGCTGGAGGCGACGCTCGCCGGCGTGCAGCGCCACAACCCGTCGGTCGTCATCATCGATATCACCGGCCTGAAGCACGTCGACGCCGGGGTCGCCGACACGCTGATCCGCACCGCCTCGGCGCTGCGGCTGCTCGGCGCGCAGGCGATCTTGACGGGGATGCAGCCGGAGGTCGCCCGCGCGCTCGTGCAGGGCGGGATCGACCTCCGTGGCATCGTCACCCGCTCGACGCTGCAGAGCGCCGTCGCCCACGCGCTCGCGCCCCGCGCCGCAGGCGCCCACTGAGCCTGCGGCGCGCTCCGCCCTCCCCCCGCCCGGGCGCTACCGCGAAGCCTGCTTGTCCTCGCAGCGCCCGAGCACGAAGATCCCGCAGACCGCCTCGTCCTGCAGGCACTCCTGCCCTTCTGGACACTGCGACGGATCGAGCACCCCGGGCTGACACGGCCGCGAGCAGAACGCCGGCGGCCCGCGCGGGGCGTCGTAAACGCCGTTCCCGTCCCGGTCCAGGAAGATCGGGTTCGTGATCGCATAAGGCGCCACCGGGTACCAGTCGGGCACCGCCGGCGACGACGTGAAGAACTGCGACAGCGCCTCCACCTGCGTGAACGCCAGGCTCGCGACCCGGGGCAGCTGGAGCTCGCCGAACGAGACCGGCAGCGCGACCGGCGTGAGGAGGTTCTCGTCGCGCAGCCCCATCGCGACCACCACGATCCACCCGTCCGTCGCCGGCGCCCGCAGCGCGAGCCGCTCGTCGACGTCCACGATCGCCGCGGGCCCCGCGGACGGCTCGAGCACCCGGACCAGCCGGCCGCTCACGTACACCTCGACGCGGTCCACCCCGAACCAGCTCGCCGTCTCGATCCGCAGATCCAGCGCCGCCGTGTCGCCCTCGACCCTCGCCACGTCGCCGAACGTCGCGCCGCCCACGCCCGCACGCACGAACGGCCCGTAGGTGGCGAACGCGCTGCCCGCACGCAGCGCCCGCGTGGCCTCGCCGATCCCGACCGCCGCCGGCTGGTCGCTCGGCGCGCGGAAGTACGTGCGCGGGAAGCCCGGCTCCGGCGACGCGCCGTGGCTGTCGCTGCTGCCGACCTGCGTGGGCGTGAAGCCGTGGTCGAGGTAGCGGAACAGGTCGTCGACCTGGCCCGCGTGGAAGGTGCACGGCCGGCCCGCGTTCTCCTCGGGGACCGAGCCCCCCTCGCCGGCGACACACAGCGCCTCGCCCTCCGCCGCCGTCCTGTCGAAATCCCAGACCGCGTCCTGCTCCTCGGGCGTCCTCGTCAGGATCCGCTTCGTGCTCTCCCACGCGAGCGCCGAGCGCGCGCGCTGCTGGCACACCACGTAGCGCTCGCCGTCCCTGCACGCCGGCACCCCGCCCGCGAGGCCAGGGCACGCCGCCCGGAGCGCCGCCTCGTCCTCCGCGGCGTCGATCGCGGCCAGGCAGCGGTTGAAATCGACCACCTCCTGCACGGTCGGCGTCCGGAGCAGATCGAACCGCTTCGCGTTGAAGACCTCCATCGCGTCGAAGTCGCAGCTGCCCGCCTGGAACAGCGGGTTGTCCGCCTCGAGCGTCGGGATCGTCCGGTCCAGCGTGAAGGGGTCGACGCCGAGCTGATCGATGTACCCGATGAACCCGTCGCGCGGGTGGGCGACGATCACGAGCGCGTCCTCCCCCTCCGCCGCGCTGGCGCGGACGCCCTCGATCACGTCCCCGCCCGGGCGGCAGACCCAGTCGAACACGCCGTGATCCGGCACCTCGAGCTCGTCGTAGCGGAGCGGGAAGCCGATGAAGTGCCCGAGTTCCAGCGTCGACACCTCGGCGCCGACCGCGGTCTTCAGGACCGGCTCGAGCCCGAGCTGCTTCACCGCGGGCTCGAGGTCGGTGTGCACGTCGTGGTCGGTCGCCACCGCGATCTCGAGCCCCTCGACGACCGCCGCGGTCACCCGCTCCTCGAGCGGCATGCCGCTGTCGAAGCTCGGGCGCTGGTGCAGGTGCATGTCGATCGACATCCAGCCGGTCGAGTCGATCTCGCGCGGCACGACCGCGTCGAGCCGCCGCACCTCCCCGGCGCGCACCTCGAGGTCGGGCACCTCGAACCGGCCGAACTCGGGCCCGCGCGTGACGAGCACGCGGTAGCGGCCGGGCTCGATCTCGACCGCGCCCTCCCCCGTCGCCGTGCGCTCGATCTGCCGCACGCCGCTGCCGAGCCGGCTGTGGCCGAGGTACACCCGCCGGAGCCCGTCGCCCTCGCGCGGCCGCCCCGCCGCGTCGAGCGCGACGAACGTCAGCTTGGCCGGCGCGAGCCGGGCGCCCTCGTCCGTGACCCGGTAGACGATCCGCGCGGGGCTCGGCAGCTCCGCCGCGACCGTCACCGCGCCGCCCGCGCCGCCCGCGCCGATCTGCACGCGGATCGGCGCGGAGAGCGCCGTGCCCTCCGGGTTCTCCGCGACGAGCAGGTAGCCGCCGGGCAGGAGCCGCGCGTGGAAGTCACCGTCCTCGACCGGGTCGAGCCCGACGTCGGCGTCGATGGAGAGCTGGAGCCCCACGTCGCCCGAACGCGCGAGGTTCGCCTCGACCAGCTCGTCGACGCTCGCGAAGTGGGCGCCCGGGTCGGGGTCGCGGAAGACGTGGACACGCGCGTTCGGCACGGGCGCGCCGGTCGATTGCCACCGCACCGCGCCCTCGAGCGCGCCGGTCTCTGTGCCGCGGGCGGCGTGGACCACCTCGGCGACGCTCGCGATGTCGCCCTCGCCGACGGCGAAGTAGCGCTCGTAGGTGAACGACCGCTTCCGGTCGCACGCTTCGTCGTCGGACTCCGCGGCGAGGCAGCTCCGGCCGGCGCTGAGGAACGCGGTCGCCGCGCTCGTGAACACGGGGACGTTGACCCTGGAGGGCGGGTCGTCCGGGCGCGCCTTCGTGAAGTAGCCGTAGCTGACGTCGCCGCCCGCCGCCGCGACGAAGTCGAAGCTGAGCGGCTCTTGGAACGTGTCCCGGCCGGCGAAGAGCGCGTCGAACACCGCCCGCTCCTCGTCGAACCCGATGCCGGGGCCGAAGATGTCGTTCTGGTTGCCGAAGAAGACGAAGTCGCCGGCGACGATCCCGCCCTTCAGCTCGGGCGCGTCGTTGCGGTCGTCGCCGAGGATGCCCTTGAAGATGTCCGAGGGCCCCGCGTAGTTGTCGAGCGAGAGCGGCTCCCCGCAGGCGCACGTGGGGCAGCCGTCCTCGCTCGTCGCGAGGCCGTGCTCGCACTCGAGCGCGCAGGAGGCGACGCTCGGGCAGCCCCGGACGGCGTCGGGCAGGAGGAGCGTCGTGCGGATCGTCACGAACCGCTCGCCCGGGCGGAGGATGTAGTCGGTGCGGAAGCGCAGCTCGGGCTTGATGCCGTCGAACAGGAGCCCGAGCAGGTCCTCCTGCGTCTTCAGCACGCCGAGCGCCTGGAACAGGAACCCGCCGTCGCCCTCGACGCGGACGATCGCCTCCTCGCCGTCGGAGCCGTCCCTGGCCACGAAGACCTCCGTGGCGCCCGGGTCGGGCACGAGCAGGTTGGCGACGGGGAACGACTCGGCGAAGCGGTCGCGGCCCGCGGCGCTCGCGAAGCGCGGATCGGGGCGGCGCAGGTCGGCGTCGACCAGCGAGCCGCCATAGACGCCCGGCCCCGGCGAGTGGCGCGCCCCGAGGATCGCGACGCGGATCTCGTCGTTTTCCAGAATGAAATCGCCGACATCGGCCATCGCGACCGGGCCGCCGACGAGCTCGAAGCGGCTCTCGATCGGCTTGGCGCGCAGCAGGTTCGGCGCGTCGCAGCCGAGCAGGCCGAGCAGGCCGAGGGCGCCGAGGGATTGAGACCGCCTGAAAAGAGCAGAACCTCGAACCGCCGAGGCGTCGAGGCGCCAAGGCGTCAAGATCTTGTTCTCTCCTTGGCGTCCTTGGCGTCCTTGGCGCGCTTGGCGGTTCATTTCTCGGTCGATCAACCTGATCGGTGCCTAGAGGTTGAGCTGCAGCTGCAGCGCCACGGCGTCGTTGTCGAGCGCGACGCCGTGGATCTCCTGCCGGTGCGTGAAGTCGGCCTGCGCCTTGAGCACGTTGTCGATGAAGTGGTAGCTCGCGCCGGCGGTGAGGGTCCAGCCGTCGGTCTCGTCCGACACCTGCGTGTTCGGGTCGATCCACTCGAACCGCGCGCTCACGCCGAGCTTGATGCGCCGGATGAAGTACCCCGCCTCGCCGACGAGGCCGATCGACGTGACCGGGGCGAGCTGGCCGAGCGGCTGGGTCGGCGCGTGCTCCGGCTCGCTCCGGTTCCAGAGGACCTCGGCGAGCGCGTGTGCGCCCGCGGCGTGGATCAGGACGTCGGCGCCGGCGCCGTGGATGTCGCGCGTCCCGCCGTCGCTGAAGAAGTAGCTCGCGCCGGCGGCGAGGCGGAAGCGCGAGCCGGCGAGGTCCTGGATCGAGCGACCCGTGCGGCCGAGCGGCTCGGTGGCGAGCCGCGCGACGTAGGCGACCTGGTCGAAGCGGTTGCCGAAGCTCGCGGCGTTCTCGACGTAGCCGGCGAAGAGCTGATCCGAGCGCTGGAAGCCGTTGAACATGCCGGCGTAGTAGCTGAGCGCCCGGCCCCAGAAGTGCCCCTCGACGTGCAGGCCGACCTGGCGGAACGGCGCCAGGGCGCGCACGGCGAGGGGCCGCTCGACGAGCGCGCCCTCGCCGGCGCCGGTCATCGCCGAGCGGCTGAACGGCACGTCGTGCGCGCCGAAGTAGAGGTGCGCGAAGGGGAAGTGGGCGTAGCCGATCCACGCCTCCGAGAGCCTCGCCGAGCCGTCGGGGCCGAGGGCCAGGTCGCCCGAGGCGGCGAACGGCACGTACCCCGCGAGTGTCCCCGCGAAGCCGATCCGGGCGCGCCGCAGGCGGAACCCCTGCCCTTCGGCGACGTCGCCCGCCTGGAGGAAGGCCTCGTCGCCCACGAGCGGCACGGCCTGCGCCTGCACGAGCACGATCGGCGAGAGCACGAGCCGGCCGATCGCGAGCTGGAACGGCGGCCCACCGAGGCCGTCCGGCGCCGGCGGCGCGGCGTCCGATCCCGCGGGCGCGGGCGTGGCGGCAGCGCCCGCGGCGGGCGGCGCCGAAGGGGCGGCGCCGGCGGGCGGCACGGCGGGCGCGGTGCTGTCAGGCGGCGCCGCCGCGGTGGACGCGGGGGCGGAAGCGGCGGACGGCGGCGTCGCGGCGCCGGTGCCGGGCGCGGCGCCGGCGGGCGGGATCGCCGCCGGATCCTGCGGGAGCGCCGGGGTGGCGGGCGGGAGCACCGGGAGCGGGTCGGCGGCCGGAGGCTGCACCGGCAGCGGCTGGGTGGGTTGCGCCCCCGCCGACGGACACCAGAGAGCTGCCGCGGCCACGAAGGCGACGGCGGCGGCGCTTCCGCTCCAGACGATGCGACCCGCGCGCCGCCTCGCCCTGGGACCCTGCTCGTGGCGCTCGAACCACCGAGGATCCGCGCCGAGGCGCGTCCATGCGCAAGCTGTCATCAGCATCCCCTGTCGGCCGGCGGCGAGGGTGGGAGGCGCTGCGAAGCTGCAGCGGCACCGCTGGCGTGCACTGTTCGTCTATCGCAGGACGCGACGGGGTGTCAACGCGCCGCCTTGCACCCGCTCGCACGAGGGAGCGTCGCCCTTCGTGGCGCTGCGCGCGCCGCGAGGTTGAAGAAGAAGCGCTTCGGTCGCGGGCGCCTGGCAGTGTCCCATCGAGCCGGGAGCGTTCAACACCCGAGCCGGAGCGGAGGTGCCGGGAGCCGGACGCATCTGCCGGGAGCCGGGCGCATCTGCACCGGCACCGCGGGTTCCCTGGACACGGCGCCACGCTGTCTCCTAGAGTCGCGCCGTGCGCATACCCGGCCAGTTCTCGAAACGACAGTCCGCCCTGCTATCCGCGGCGCTGCGGCACATTCGGGACGCCGAGCACCTCGGCGCGCCGGGACAGCCCCACACCTCGCTCGATCAGGCCTATCACCTCGCGGGCTTTGGGCCCGAGTGCGCCCGCAAGGCCACCCTCTCGCACCGCTGGTCGGACAAGCCGCTCGGGCACACTTTGGGGCGTCCTGCTGATCCGCTTCTCGAGTTCGCGCTCGCGCTGGATCCTACCGCGGCACGGTATAGCCCGCTCGACTGGCAAACGCGGTACCCGGCGCTGAGCGCTTGGGATCCTCAGTGCCGCTACCAGGCCACGGGAAGCCGGAGACAGCAGGAGGTGGAGCAGCTGCTTGGCGAGGCGAGCCGCGCGGTGCACGAGATTGTAGCCGCGCTCTGGGCAGACGGTCGGCTCCCGGATGGAAGCTTCGAGGCGGGGCGCGCGCCATGATGACCTTCGATCTGGTCCTGCCCACGCTGGTCCGCGCGTGTGAAGCGCAGCCTGGCTTTTCTGATTTAGAGCGAGCCTGTGCGGTGCGCGACCTGCGCGGTCGCGTGCGCCTCGTCGTCGCGCCGGGTGCTCGTCAGGCGAGCGCCGATGTGGAGGTCCTGGTCCGCGGGTTGGAGCAGGCCCTCGATGCACAGCTTGGCCGCTATTTCGCCGCGCCCATCCTCACGACAGTTCGCGCCGACGAGGCGGGGCGCCTCGCGCGGGAGGTGCTGCACGCGTCCCGGCCCTGGGATACGGCGAGCTATGAAGACCCAGCGACAGGGCGTCAGATCGACGTGGCGCCGGGCCGCTGGCGCGTGCTCGAGCGGCGGCTCTCGAAGGAGGTCTGGCTGGCTCGAGCGCCCTCCAAACCACCCTGGCCGCTGATCCCGGATGTGCCATCGATCGTGACATTCTACTCGTTCAAGGGAGGCGTGGGCCGGACCACGGCGCTCGCGTCATGCGCCTGGCAGCTCGCGCGCGAGGGGCGCCGCGTGGCGGCCATCGATCTGGACCTCGAGGCGCCCGGGCTCGGAGCGCTCCTCGGCGCGGAGACCGATCGCGGCGTGCTCGACGCGATCGTAGATCATCTCGCCACAGGCGATGTCGACATCGACGGCCTCGTTGCGCCGGCACAGGCGCTCGGCGTCGAGGACGCGGCCCGGGTCGACGTGCTCCCTGCCGGGAGGCTCGGGGTCGGATATGTGGAGAAGCTCGCGCGCCTCGATTTCGCTGCCGTAGGGCCCTGGGAGACAGACGCCATGACCCCCGTGGAGGCAGCACTCCGGGCGCTCCTCCGGGTCATCAAAAAAAAGCTCCGCCCGGACGCCATCCTTCTCGACGCGCGGGCCGGACTCCATGATCTTGCTGGGCTATCGCTGCATGGGCTCGCCCACGTTGACGTCCTCGTGACCCGGGCGTCCGAGCAGGCGCACCAGGGCTTCGATTTGACGGTGCAGGCCCTGGGGCTGAGGAAGCCTGCCGCCGAACTTCGGAGCGTGGTGGTCCACAGCTTCGCCCCGTCCAAGAGCGCGCCGGCGCTTCGGGCGGCAGAGCGCGAGCAGATGCTCCAACGCAGCTACGAGAGCTTCGACGACTACGTCTACACGGCCTACACAGAAGACGCCCCCGCGCTCGAGGATGAAACCGCGGCGCACTTCCCGTGGATGATCTCCCAGGATCCGGATCTTGAACGGTTCGCCTCGATCTCAGCGGTGAAGGACAAGCTCCTCTCCGAGGAGTACCAGGCGCTGAAGCGACGCATCGACGCGCTGTGTCGCCCGGAGCAGCCGGACGGCGACGACGAGGAGCAGGAATGAACACGCAGGAACGGCTGCGGCTGTTACAGGATCTCGAGCGGCTCGCGGCCGGCGAGGCGGAAAACGTGGCATCGCCGATGGAGCGGCTCTTCCTGCCGCTCCCGGCACACGCGCTCGCGCTGCGCCCCGAGATCGTGGTCGTCCGAGGGGGACGCGGCGCGGGAAAGAGTGCGCTCTTCAAGCTGATCGGGACGCTCGGCGGGACGGACCGTCTCCGTCGATTCTTCCAGGACGACCGGCTCCCTGACGCGAGCTGGGTCGAGGCCTTCGCTCAGTCGAGCCGGCATCCGGAAGTTGCAGTTCTGGACAAATTCGCCGCAGGAGCGGACGCCGACGCGCTCCGCGCCTTCTGGATGGCGCACCTGCTGCTGCGCATCGCGGAGCAACTGCCGGAGATCGCGACGCCGCCTCCCCCGTTGAGAGAGGTATGGGAGACGCACCGGACCGATCCGAAGACGTGGGTGCCGACCGCCCAGGCCCATCTCGGCGCGGTCGCCCAGGCACTCGATCAGGCAGAGCGCGCCCTCGAACAGAAAAAGATGACCATCTTCGCGGCGTACGATCACCTCGACCGGATCGGCGCCTTCGCGCCGGACGTGCGCCGCCGATACGTGGGGGCCCTGCTCGCCTTGTGGCTCTCGTTCGCGAACCGATATCGTGCGATTCGCGCCAAGATCTTCCTGCGTGAGGACCTCTTCGACGCGGGGGAGCTCGGCTTCCCGGATGCGAGCAAGCTCCGGGCGCGCTCGGTCTCGATCGAGTGGGACGTCGCGGCGCTCTACCGCGTGGTGGTGCGTCATATGGCGGAGGCATCGGACGGGCTCCGCCGCTGGCTCTCGCGCGTCAGGCATGGGCTCATCCTCGAAGATCGGGGCGAGTTCGGATGGGTGCCGGGCCCGATGGACGAGGGCGCGCAGGAGGCGTTCGCGACCCAGGTGGCGGGCGAGGTGATGGGGGCCGGGGCGAGGAAGGGCTACACGTACCGCTGGATCCCCAACCACCTGCAGGATGCGCAGCGGCGCATCGTCCCCCGGTCGATGCTCAACTTGTTCGGCTTCGCAGGGAGGGAAGCCTCCAAGCACCCGCTCACGAAGGGCTCGCGGCTCGTGACGCCCACAGATCTGGGGGAGGCGCTCGTGGCGACGTCGCGCGCCCGGGTGGGTGAAATCAAAGAGGAGTACGAGCTCGTCCTGCGCCTTGACAGCCTGCGCGGCGCCATGGTGCCGCTCGGCCAAGACGAGGTTCTCCGGCGCGTCGGCCAGCCGGTCGTCGGCGAGCCGGCCGGGATCCCGACCGACGGCAAGATGGTGTTCGAGGAGCTCTTCCGCCTCGGGGTGCTCAGCTTGAGGCCCGACGGGCGGATCGACGTACCTGATATCTACCGCTCGGGGTTCGGCATCCTGCGCAAAGGCGGCACGGCGCGCGCCCGCTGATGGATCGTCCGGAGCCCTGCCGCTCGGCCCCACGTACGGCGGGCCGCGCCGAGGGCTGCGCGTCAGCCCGTCGGTACGGGAGGGAGTTATCCCTCCTTCTCGTCCGCCGCCTCGGGGCCGATCATGCGCTCCGGCCTGACGATCTCGTCGAACGTCTTCTCGTCGAGCAGCCCGAGCGCGAGCGCCGCCTCGCGCAGGGTGGTCCCCTCCGCGTGCGCCTTCTTCGCGATCTTCGCGGCGTTGTCGTAACCCACGTGCGGGTTGAGCGCGGTCACCAGCATGAGGCTCTCGCGCAAGTTCCGCGCGATGCGCTCGCGGTTCGGCTCGATGCCCCGCGCGGCGTGCTCCTCGAACGACGCGCAGCCGTCGGCGAGCAGCCGGATCGACTGCAGCACGTTGTGGACGATGAGCGGCTTGTACACGTTGAGCTCGAAGTTGCCGCTCGCCCCGCCGAGGCTCACGGCGACGTCGTTGCCGAGGACCTGCGCGCAGAGCATCGTCATCGCCTCGGCCTGGGTCGGGTTCACCTTGCCCGGCATGATCGAGCTGCCCGGCTCGTTCTCGGGGAGCGTGATCTCGCCGATGCCGCAGCGCGGCCCGCTCGCGAGCCACCGGACGTCGTTCGCGATCTTGAACAGGCCACACGCGAGCGTCTTCAGCGCGCCGTGCGCCGCGACGAGGGCGTCGTGCGACGCGAGCGCCTGGAACTTGTTCGGCGCGGTGACGAACGGCGCCCCCGTGAGCTCGGCGATCTTCGCCGCGACACGCGCCGCGAACTCCGGGTGCGTGTTGAGCCCCGTCCCGACGGCCGTGCCCCCGAGCGCGAGCTCGTACAGGGGCGGGAGCGCCCGCTCGATCGCGGCGGCGCCGGCGTCGAGCTGCGCCACGTACCCCGAGAACTCCTGCCCCAGCGTGAGCGGCGTCGCGTCCTGCAGGTGCGTGCGGCCGATCTTCACGATGTCCGCGAACGCCGCGCTCTTCTGCGCCAGCGTCTCGCGGAGCCGCCGCACCTCCGGCAGGAGGCGGCGCTCGATCTGGAGCGCGGCGGCGACGTGCATGGCCGTCGGGAACACGTCGTTCGAGCTCTGCGACCGGTTCACGTCGTCGTTCGGGTGGATCGGCGACTTCGAGCCCATCGCGCCGCCGCTCCTCTCGATCGCGCGGTTCCCGATGACCTCGTTGACGTTCATGTTGGTCTGGGTGCCGCTCCCGGTCTGCCAGACGACGAGGGGGAAGTGGTCGTCGAGTTTGCCCTCGATCACCTCGTCGGCCGCGGCCACGATGAGCCTGCATTTGTCTTCCGGCAGCAGCCCGAGGTCGCGGTTGACCAGCGCGGCCGCCTTCTTGACGGTGCCGAGCGAGGCCAGCATCTCCCGCGGAAACCGCTCGCTGCCGATCCGGAAGTTCTCCAGGGAACGCTGCGTCTGCGCCCCCCAGTAGCGGTCGTCCTGCACGGCGATGGGCCCGAAGCTGTCCTTTTCGATGCGCGTTCCCATCGCCGGGTCTTAGCGGCAACGGACTAGCGCCTCAAGCGGGCGCGAAGCCCCGTCGCCAGCGCCCGGCCAGGCGCGTAGACACGTTCGCGGCGCCCGGCGAACGGCGTGCGCCGGCTTGTATTCTCGCCGGGTATTTGCGAAGTTCCGGCCCCGCGCACGGGGACGGACGCGGACATCGACGCGGGAACGAACGACGGAGATCAGTATGGCCGGAATGGATACGGTACCGCGGGAGCTGCTTCAGGCTGCCTACAGGCGCAAGCCCGTCTACCTGCTCAAGATCCCGCTTCATTTCAGCCTCTGGGCCGCGCTGACGTGGGTCCTGTACGCGACGCAGCACCACCCGCTGGCGATCCCGATCGGGATCGCCAGCTCGTGGGTGATAGCCAACCTCATCCGCGGCCTCGGCGCGGTCGCGCACGACGCGGTGCACGGCAGCTGCTCGCGCTCCAAGCTCGTCTCGTACCTCATCGCCCTGGTCTGCTGGGCGCCGACCGGCATGAGCGTGACGCTGTACACGAACTACCACCTTCACCATCACAAGATCGCGAACACGTACCCTGACGTCGACAACTTCGTCGTCACGGACTACACGCGGAGTCCCGTGCTGGCGAAGCTCCTCTTGCTCGCCGTCTACACGTTCGCATACCCGCTGTACTTCCTCGGCTGCATGGCGCGCTACGTGAAGCGTCTCTCGACGCTCCAGCGCGTGAGGATGAACCTGGAGCTCGTCGGCTTCTACGCGATCATGGCCGCGTTCTACGTGGTGATGCCGTTCCAGGTGTTCTTCTTTTTCTTCATCCTGCCGTTCATCTTCGGCGCCATGCTCGCCAGCGTGACCTCGATGATCGAGCACTACGAGATGCTCCCGGGGGAGGACGCCTACAGCTCTCGCACCTACGGGACCGAGGCGCGCTTCACGAATTTCCTGTGGAACAACGTCACGTACCACAACGAGCACCACAAGTTCCCTGGCATCCCGTTCTACAACCTGCGCAGCTTCCACGAGGCGGCGTATCCCCATTACGATGATCGGGTGAGGTCGGCCTGCCACCGGTCGATCGTCGGGATCGCGCTGGAGCTGTACGGCCGCATCCTCCGGCTCGACATCGCGAAGCTCGACGAGCGCTACCGCGATATCAACAAGGAAGCCGAGCGGCAGAAGATGATGGCGCTGAACGGGATCCCCCCGGGCGTCACCGCCTGAGCGAGGCGCGCTGGCGCTCTCTCAGGCCGCGATGTCGCGCCAGACCCGCGCGTTCATGAACCTCGAAAGATGCCCGACGTTTGCCACCTCGACACCGGCGCGCGCGAGCGCGACGACCCAGCGCTTGCATTCGTCCACTTCGGGTGACTTGCCGGTGCGCTGCGTGAGGAGGCCAAGCGGGCCCGCGTCCAGAAAGACGGCGCGGATCACGGGAAGAGCTTTCGATCGGAAGAGTGCGCCGCGTTGAGCCCCTCCTTCAGCGCAGCGAGATCCCGCTCTCTCCGTTCGAGCTCCGCCGGGTCGCTGGTCTGGTCTTCGATCAGCCACTCCTCGACCGCGTCGGCGAGGGATGCGGGAGCGGGCAGCTTTGCGCGCAAGAGCTCCTCCACGATGGCAGCCTCCGTCGTGCCGCGGCGACGAGCCTCGGACTGTAGTCGTGCTGCGAGGGAGGTATCCAGATCGAGCGTGAGGGTCATCACGGCGCTCGATACACTAGCGTAGCCGCCCGGATGCGGCGAGCGTCCCCGTCACCGCCCCGCGGGGCATGCCGCGGTTCGTGGAGGGGAAGTGGCGTGAGGGTACGTCCGGGCCAGCCCAGCTTCTGCCTTCGTCCTGGAGCTCCTTGGATGTGAACGTCCATGCCGCTTGCGCCCCACGAGGCGAGCGGGCTCCTCGCAGGCAGCATCACCGATTCGAGGTCCCCCCACCGCAGGAGGCCGGCTCCCCTCGAGCCATGGGGCGACAGTGGCGCCGAGGCGAACCCGAAGCGAGGTCGACCGGGTCCACGCCCGTGATGCGCGCCCTGTGGCGACCCCGCCCCGATGCGCAGACCCCTTCCAGCTTGCGCTGGCCGTCGCGTTGAGACCAAGGTCGCGGCATGAAGCGCCGCTTCAACACGGCCGGGCCCTGCATCGAGGGGATGCACTACATGATCCCGCCGGCCCGCCGCCTGCCGGAGGCCCCCGGGCTCGTGGAGCAGCTCGGCTACTTCGTGGTGCACGCCCCGCGCCAGACAGGCAAGACCACCGCGCTGCGGGCGCTCGCGCACAGCCTCACGGCCTCGGGAAAACACGCGGCGGTCCTCCTCTCGTGCGAGGCCGGCCAGGCGGCCGGCGACGACTACGACGCGGCCGAGCGGATCGTGCTGTCCAACCTGCGCAGCGAGGCCGAGTCGAGGCTCGCTCCGGAGCAGCGGCCGCCCCCGTTCCCCGATGCGCCGCCCGGCGATCGCCTTCGCACGGCGCTGAAGGCCTGGGCGCAGAGCTGCCCCCTGCCGCTCGCGCTGATGTTCGACGAGATCGATGCGCTCCGCGACAGCAGCCTCGTGACCGTGCTCCGGCAGCTCCGGGCGGGCTTCCCCGGCCGCCCTTCGGAGTTCCCCGCCTCGGTGATCCTCTGCGGCCTGCGCGACGTGCGCGACTACAAGGCCGCGAGCGGCGGTGATCCGTCACGGCTGGGCACCGCGAGCCCGTTCAACATCAAGCTCGAGTCGCTCCGGCTCGACGACTTCGACCTCGACGAGGTGCGGGAGCTGTACGGACAGCACACGGCGGACACGGGGCAGGTCTTCGCCGAGGAGGCGATCTCGCGCGCGTTCGAGGCGACGCAAGGGCAGCCGTGGCTGGTGAACGCGCTGGCGCGCGAGGTCGTCGACAAGATGGCCGTGCCGCCCGCGCAGGCGGTCACGGCGGCGCACGTCGAGGAAGCCAAGGAGCGGCTGATCCTGGCGCGCGCCACGCACCTGGATTCCCTGGCGGCGAAGCTCGCGGAGCCGCGGGTGAAGCGCTTCATCGAGCCCGTCCTCGCCGGCTCCCTGACGGGCAAGGACGACGCGTACGACGACGATCTGCGCTACTGCCGTGATCTCGGCCTGCTCGCGCGGGACAACCCGCTCCGGATCGCCAATCCCATCTACCACGAGGTGATCGCGCGCGTGCTCGCCGGCTCGGTGGAGGCCGAGGTCCTGGCGGAGCCGCGGAGCTTCGTCCTCCCCGACGGCCGCCTCGACTTCGGCCGCATCCTGCGCGAGTTCGCCGATTTCTGGCGCGAGCACGGCGACGTCCTGGCCGCCGGCCTGCCCTATCACGAGGTGGCGCCGCAGCTCGTGCTCATGGCGTTCCTGCAGCGCGTGGTGAACGGCGGAGGGTTCATCGATCGCGAGTACGGCATCGGCCGCGGCCGGATCGACCTGCTGGTGCGCTGGCCCTACCGCGACGCGAGCGGCGCGCGCGCGTGGCAGCGCGAGGCGCTGGAGCTGAAGGTCTGGCGCGACAGGATGAAAGACCCGGTGAACAAGGCCCTCGCGCAGCTCGACGGATACCTCGACAAGGCGGGGCTCGACGCCGGGGTGCTGGTGATCTTCGACCGGCGGCCGGAGGCCGAGGACATCGAGACGCGCACCCGCTTCGAAGCGGCGGAGACGCCTTCGGGGCGGAAGGTGACGCTGCTGCGGGCGTAGCCGAGCGCCGGCCCCACGGCGATCCGGGGCCGAGCACCAGCGCCGGGGCCTCTGCGCGCGTCCAGCTCCAGCTCACGCAGCCACTGCCCGGGAGCGCATGAGCCTCACGGTTCGACTTATCGTGATTCAGCACACATACAGCAGCTCCCGGTACGGGTCCGGGACCTTCCCGCGCTCTTCGGAAGCTTCGCGCGCGCTCCGGAAGCTTCGCGCGCGCTCTGGAGCACGATATTTCGCGTATTTAGCGGCATCCGCCGTCCCCCAGGCGCCTTCCAGCCCGGGCCGGGGAGCGAATTTCCCGGGAATTTGGCCTCCCGCCCTCGCGCGGGAAGCTTCAGGAGCGCGCGCGAAGCTTCAGGAGCACGCCGGAGGCCATCACGCCGGCGCCGGAAGCTTCGGGCGCACGCCGGAGGCCCTCCCTCCCGCGGTGGAAGCTTTCCTTCTCGCGACCGAGACCTTCGCGCGGCTACCCGAGGTCCTCCAGCCCCCGGGACCTGCTCGCACCGCGGTCGCTCGTTACTGCGCGGCGCCCGGCAAGCAGACGGTGGCCGTGCAGGTGAAGCCCGCCTTGCAGTCGTTGGCCCCGCCGCAGGGGAAGGCACACTTGCCCGCGCTCGTGTTGCAGCGGTGCGTGCCACAGGGCCCGTCGTCCGTGCACGGGAGCGCGAGCGGACCCGGCGTCGCCGTGGCCGCCGCGGGCGTCTGGGCCGGCTGCTGGTACCCCGGCTGCTGATAGCCCGGCTGCTGGTACTGCCCAGGCTGCTGGTACCCGGGCTGCTGGTACTGCCCAGGCTGCTGGTACCCGGGCTGCTGGTACTGCCCAGGCTGCTGGTACCCGGGCTGCTGGTTGTAGGCGTTGTACTGCTGGTTCGACGGATCCTCGGCCTCGCTGCCACGGCACGCGGACGACAGGAGACCGAGGCCTCCGAGGGCAAGCACGGCCGCCGCGGCAACACGCGCGCTGGTGAACCACATGGATCGCTTCATCGACGTCTCCCGCAGGTGCGGGGTCTCCCCCGCGTGAACGACGGGCCGGTGTGCCGACCCGCCGCAGAGATCCGATCCCGGGCCCCCGGAGGGGCAACCTGGACCCTTCGCTGGCGAGCGCCGCATCGCGGGCCCGCTGAGGGCCGAGGGTACTCCCGGTCGGCGGCCAGGCGTCCCCCAAAAAGCGCCGACGCCGCGCGATCACCGCGGCGCCGCGTCCTTGCAGCAGCGAAATCCTGCTTCGTAGCCGTAGTCCTCTTCCTTGTGGAACCCCACGGTCGGGCGGCAGCGGCCTCGCATCGGGCCCCACCAGCCGCCCTTGAGCCCGCTGCGCTCGGGCGACTTGCGGCCCGGCCGGACGACCCACTCGTTCATGTTGCCGTTCAGATCGTAGGCGCCGAACGGCGACACACACGCGGGCATCGAGCCGGCGGGCGCGCGCTGATCGAGCCGCTCGAGCTCCGCCTTGCACGCCGGATGTTTCATGCACCGCTCGTAGCGGAAGAGCGTCCGCTCGCGCTGGCGGAACGGGCGGTCGATGTTGCACTTGGTCGGGTCGCGGACGTAGCCGTACGTGTACGGGAGCATCTCCTCGCCCTCGCACGCGAGGTTGAACTCGTCCTCGCTGCAGAGGCGCTTGCCGACGCCCTCGCACACCTTGACCGCCTCGCGCCACGAGACGAGCAGCGCGGGGAGCTCGCCCTTCCGGTTCGGCCACTCGTAGCGGTCGACGCAGTACCGCATCGGCGTGCGCCGCTTCGAGAGGCACGCGGTGGGCTGCTTGTACTCGAGGCACCGCTCGCTGACGGTGCTCGGACCCTCCGGCTCGCCCTCGGCCTTCGCCCGCCGCGCCTTGTCCTTCTCGAACTCCTTGTGGTGCTTCAGGCAGATCTGCTCGACCACCGGGCAGTAGTCGCCCTCGACGAGGACCATGTCGTCCGGACATCCCTCGGAGCTGCCAGGCAGCCCGCCGTCGGACGCGCCGCCATCCGCCGCGCCGCCGTCCGCCGCGCCGCCGTCCGCTTCGCCGCCATCCGCTTCGCCGCCGTCGAGCGACAGCGCCGAGGCCGCGCCGGGCGGCGCCACGTCGGACGCCGGACCTTCCGCCGCAGCGTGCTCGGGCGGTGCTGGCACCACGTCGCCGTCCGCGCCGGGCGCCGCGCTGGCGCTCGCAGGCGCGGCGGCGTCGGCCGCGGCGGGGCCGGGCCGGTCGCAGGCGGGGGTCGCGGCCGCGAGGCCACACAGGAAGGCGAGGCCGCCGGCGCCCGGCGCGCGCCGGGCTCGGCGGCGCGGCGCCGGCTTCAGGGGCAACGCGGCGCGAGGAGGTCGCCGGCTCATCGGCCAGGGGCGGGGATGACCTTGATCGGCACCCGGGTCCCGCCGCGATCCACCTCGATCACGACCTCGCGGCCCGGCTCGAGATCCCCGAGCGCGAACATGAAGTCGTGGATGTTGGTGATCGCGTGCGTGCCGATGCGCACGATCACGTCGCCGGCCTGCATCCCGGCGCGGGAGGCGGGCGCGTCAGGGCGCACGCCGGTGACCTTCACGCCGGGGCCCTGGTACGCGTAATCCGGCATCGTGCCGAGCGACGCGCGGAAGCCGCCGCGCATGCTGCGGTGAGGATCGGCCGGCGCGTCGGCGAAGGGGAGCCGCCCGTCGCGCTGCGCGAGGGCGAGCGCCATCCGCGCCGCGAGCACCGCGCTGCGCGAGACGCCCGCGGCGTTGATCTTGTCCGCCGTGTCGCTCGGCCGGTGGTAGTCCTCGTGCACGCCGGTGAACAGGAAGGCGACCGGGACACGCGCCGCGGTGAACGAGGCGTGGTCGCTCGCGCCGAAGCCCTCGACGCCGAACTGGAGCGCGAGGCCGAGCCCCTGGGCGGCGCCCTCGACGATCGGCTTCCAGTCGGGCGAGGTGCCCAGGCCGTCGACGAGCAGCTTGTCCCCCCGCATCCGGCCGACCATGTCGGCGTTGATCATCGCCACCACGGGCTTCATGCCGTCGAGCGGCGCCGGCGGGTGCTCGACGAAGTGACGCGAGCCGATCGTGCCGATCTCCTCGGCGCCGAAGGCGATGAAGAGGAGGTTCCGGTCCGGCCGCGCCGGGAGCGCGGCGAACCGCCGCGCCACCTCGAGCAGCATCGCGGTGCCCGAGGCGTTGTCGTCGGCGCCCGGGTGAACCGCGCGCGTGCCGGGCTCGCGCGAGTGCGGCGCGCCGCCGTGGCCGAGGTGGTCGTAATGCGCCCCGATCACGATGTACTCGCCGGCGCGCGGCGAGCCGGCGCGCGCGGGGAGGAGCCCGATCACGTTCGACGCGGGCGCCGTCCGCGCGGTGACCTTCGTCGTGAGCTCGACGGTGACGCCGTCGAGCGGCTTCGGCCCGGGCGCCTTCGCGGCCGGCTTCGTCGCCGTCGGCTTCGCGGGAGCAGCGGCGACCGCGGGCTTCGCTTCGATGGGCTTCGTGTCGGCGGGCTTCGCGGCCGCAGCGGCGGCCGCGGGCTTCGCGTCCGCAGGCTTCGCCTCCGCGGGCTTCGCCGCGGCGCCGGCGGCCGCGGCCTTCGCGTCGGCAGCCTTCGCGTCGGCAGCCTTCGCGTCGGCAGCCTTCGCCGCCGCGGGCTTCGCCGGCGGCGCGAGCCCGGCCGTGGGGAAGAGCGCCCGGGCCGCGGAGCGCGTGATCATCACGGCCGGGATGCCCATGCTCGCGGCGTCGCCCGGCACCGGCGGCAGCTCGTCGCCCGCCGCCACGAGGATCACGCCGGCGGCCTTGTGCTCGCGCGCGGTGCGGATCTTGTACCGGGTGCTGCCGAAGTCGCGCAGCGCGTCCGCCGGGCTCGGCGAGGCGCCGTGGTGCGCGTGATGGGGATCGGCGCTCGCCGACGCCGCCGCGCCGCCGCTCAGCGTGGGCACGCCGTCGAGCACGACCGCGATCTTCCCCTCGATGTCGCGGCCGCCGTAGTCGTCCCAGGAGACCGCCGCCGCGGTCACGCCGTGGCCGACGAGCACCGCGCCGCCCGTCACCGTGCCGCTCGAGCTGCCGTCGGCCGTGACCAGCTTGCCGGCCTCGACGCCCTGCTTGCGGCCCCCGCGCTGCACCGCGAGCGACGCCGGC
This sequence comes from Sorangium cellulosum, assembly GCF_002950945.1. Classification (GTDB taxonomy): domain Bacteria; phylum Myxococcota_A; class Polyangia; order Polyangiales; family Polyangiaceae; genus Sorangium; species Sorangium cellulosum_E. The sequence continues at coordinate 14,301,238 of NZ_CP012673.1, read as the reverse complement.
GCCACGTCGGCGCCCACCCGCGCCTCGAACACCTGCATGTAAGCCCTGGCGCCGCCCTCGCTGCCGCCGCCCAGCGGCGTGAGCCCGAGCTCGGCGAACTGCCGCGCGATGAACTCGGCCGCGCGCTGGGCCCCGGGCTCGCCGGTGCCGCGCCCCTCGAGCTCGGGCGACGCGAGGTACGTAACGTCCCCCTTGATCCGCGCCTCGGCCCCGGGATCCGGGTCGATCGAGAGCGCCTTCGGAGCCGCCGCAGGCGCCTGCTGCGCAGCCGGCGGGGCGGGGACGTCCCGCGGCGGCGCCGGGGGCGGAGCACACGCGGCGAGCGCCGCCGCGAGCGCCGCATGCCCGAGGAGCGCCGCGAGCAGGCCGGCGACCCGGCCGGACCGCGGCGCGCCCGCACGCCGCGGCGCGGGGCGGCCCGCGCTCACCACGGCGTGGCCTTCTGCGCCGCGCGGACCAGCTCGAGCGAGCGCCGGCCGATGTACTCCTCCACGTCGGCGGGCGCGATGTGGCGGTCCTTCGCGAAGTCGAACTCGCGTGGCTTGCCGTCGCCGAAGGTCACCCGGACGATCGCGGACTCGCGCACCAGCTCCAGCGCCAGGGCGAAATCGCCCAGCGCGAGCCGGTGTTTGTCCGCCTCCTGCGAGAGCACGGCGGGCTGCCCCTTCTCCTGCAGCCTCTCGTGCGCGAACTTGAGCGACTCGGCCCCCAGCGACACGGCCGACTCCGCGGCCGCGAGCGCCTCGGCGACCCGCTTCTTGTGCCGCGCGAGCTCTTCCGCCTCGCGCTCGGCCTTCGACTTCACCGCCTCGATGAGCTCATCACGCCAGGTAGGCACAGTGCACCTCGGCGCGAACACTCTTCCGAAACGTGCGTTTTGTCCAGCCCGACACGCGCCGGACATCCGGGCCGCGCCCGGCGCGGCGCGCGCCCGGCGCGGCCTCGCCCGCGCGGCGCCGCGAAACCCCGCGAGCACGGAAGCCCGGGAGGGGCGTCCTTCCCCTCGCGAGCTCCCGCCTCCCTGCCCTTTTCTGTCCGGTTTTGTCCGGGGCTGCGCGCTTCCGTCGGCGCCGTGCCGCGCGAAGCGGCGCGGCGCGGCGTGTGGAGACCCGGCTACAGGTCGGAGCCCCCGGCCTTGGCCGGGGCGAGCGCGCTCAGGTCCTCGGCCACGGTGGCCTTCGGGTTCATGAGCTCGTGGAACGCGCGCTTGGCGAGCGCGCCGGTCTCGCCCGGCTCGTGGCGCAGGGCCATGAGCGCGCCCTTCTCCTTCATGAACTTGAGCGTGTCGATCGCGCCCTTCTTCTGCGCGCCGTCGCCGCTCTTCGCCGCCTGGTAGAGCCGGTAGCGGAGCACGACGCGGGTCTCCGAGTGCGGGCCGTTGTCGAACTTGAGGTTGTCGAACTGGGCCTGGAGCCGCTGCCGCGCCCACTCCTGCGGCGCGTCCGCGACCTTCACGCGCGTGATCGCCTCGGCGTTCGCGACGTACCGGTAGAGGTTGCCGCGCTTGAAGTCCTCCTCCGACCAGTAGCCGAAGGCGCGGAAGTAGTGGTCCTTGAGGTCGTCCAGCGCGCCCTTGTCGAAGTCGGCGTACATCGCGACCGTGCGCGCCGCGACGTCGCTCGAGCCGCCGAGGATGAGCGCGAGCGCCGCGGCGTTGCGGACCTCGACGTCCTTCAGCTTCTCGAAGAGCTGCCCCTCGACCGCGCCCTCGAAGCCGCCGATGCCGATCGCGCGCGCGATCGCCATGCGCACCCCGGGATCGACGTCGGCCACGAGCAGCGAGACGAGCTCGCCGGCCGCGCCGGGCACCGGCCGGAGCGCGAGCGACGACGCGTAACAGGCGCCGATGAGCTGCTTGCGCGGCTCCTTCTTGCTCGCGAAGTCCTTCGCCTTCTTCGCGACCTCGATCATCGCCTTGTCGTCGGCGCACCAGGCGAGCGCCTCGCACGCCGCCTGGCGGGCCTCCTCGTGCCACAGCTCGTCCTCGATGAGCTTCGTGAGCGGCTCGACCGCGCGCGGATCCCCCCACTCGGCGAGCCCCTGCGCCGCGCCGTACGCGACCGCGCGGAGCGCCATGCCCATCATCGCGAGCCCCGCGCCCTGGAGCCCGTCCTGGGTGATGTCCATCTTCGGGTCCTTCTTGCGCTTGAACTGCTCGAGGAGCCGCGGGAAGGAGGGCTCGTCCTTCATCCGCCCGATGTAGCGGAGCGCGCTCTGCGCCGTCTCGAACGCCGCCGGGAACGGCGGCTGCTGGCCCTCCTTGGGCAGCGGGTCCGTCGGGAAGGCCCAGTCGCGCATCGACTTCAGGATCTTGTCGGAGCGGACCGTCGCGAGGAACCGGAGGCCGTTCGCGTGCGGCTGCGGGCGATCCTTGAGCCACAGGATGACCGGATCCTCGGCCGAGGCCTTGAGCTCGGCGGCCTTCTCCGTGTGGATCACGGCGAGGTCGGCGAGCATGCGGGACCCGACGACGCGCGGCAGATCGGTGCGCGACAGGTGCCCGCCCTCGTCCGCCTCCCAGAACTTCTCGAGCTTGTAGAGCTTGAGCGGGTCGGCCAGCATCCGCTCGCCGATGTACTTGGCGCCGCGGATGTCGCCGACCTCGGCGAGCCGCGTCCCCGCCTCGCCCTGCCAGTGCAGCGACGGCTTCTTCTTCTCGAGCCACTTCACGAGCGCGTCGGCCGACCGCGGGTCCGCGAGGTCGCGGAGCATCTCCATGATCTGCTTCGTCTGGAACCAGGTCGTCTCCTCCGGCTCCTGCTTCACGCTGTCGAGCGCGAGGACGAGCCCCTCGCCGCCGATGCCGTCGCGCAGCGCCTCGAGGAAGCGCTGGCGGCTGTCCTTGTCGGCGTTCGTGAGCGCCTCGAGGAGCGGGGCGCGCGCGGTCTCGTCGCCGATGCGCCCGAGGCCGTTCGCGGCCTCGCGCGCGACCTCGACGTCCTTGTCCTTGACGAGCTGGATCAGCGCGCTCGTCCACCTCGGCTCGGCGTTGCGCGACAGGACCGTCGCGACGAGCTGCCGCACCGACGCGCTCTCGTCGCCCGCGAGCTTCGCGAGCTCGTCGAGCGACACGAGGCCGGCGAGCTTCTCGGGGTCGAACGCGTTGCCGCCGCCGAGCCGCTCGACCTTCGAGAGGAACCCCTTGCGGTACTGGTCCATCGCGTCCTTGAACGCGGCCGGCTCCTTGAGCTCGACGAGGGCCCAGACGATCTGCGGCCGGTCGCTCTCGTCCGCGGCCTTGAGCGCCTCGAGCAGCGCGGGCTTGGCGCCGTCGGCCTTCGGCGAGCCGTAGTAGGCGAGCACCTGCGCGGCGAGGCCCTTCACGCGGTGGTCCGGGAGCGCGAGCGCCTGCTGCGCGAGCCGGGCGCCCTCGGGATCGCCGGCCCACGCGAGCTGCATGAGCGCCTCTTGCTGGAGCGGCGGCTCCTCGTTCGAGGCGGCCCACTTGCGCCAGAGGGGGAGCTGGTCCTTCTGGGGCAGGACGAAGATGTTCTTCTTCTCCTTGGCGATGGCGTCCGCCGTCATCTTCTGGCTGTCCGCCTTGACGCCGAGCCAGATCGCGCCCGCGGCCCCGAGCGCGAGCAGGACGCCGATCAGGATCGAGACCGGGCTGAACCGGCCGCGCTTGAAGTTGCCGTCGTCCGAGAACCCGCCGCCGGCGGGCGCCGGCGGGGCCCCGGGCAGGTCGTTGTCATCGGGCGGCCACTTCGCCAGAAGGAGCCCGGGCGGCGGGCGCCGTGCGCGCCGCCCCGTGGGATGTTCTCGAGAAAGATTCGGTCGATCCAGCATGGTTCCTCCAGCGCGCGGGCGACGACAGTACCCGAACGGCGGCGGCGTCGCGCGACGAGCCGCGCTGCGCCCCCGACCGCCACCGGCGTGGCGGCGTGGCGGCGTCGCGCGGCGGGCCGCGCTGCGCCCCCCACCCCGGGCCAGGCGGCGGAGCGCCCGGCCGGTCGAGGCGCCGGACCGTACCAGAGCCGCTCGGACGTAGGCCCAAAGATTTGCTATGAACCCGAGGGCGCCTCATGGCCGAACCCGAGTCCAGCTCCAGCAAGATTCTCTACCCCGCGGTCGCGGTGCTGCTCGCCCTGAGCGCGCTGTTCGGGCTCTTCGTCCTGCCGCGGCTGTCGCCCGGGGTGGGGGGCATGATCGGCGCGGAGGCCCCCGACGTGACGCTGCCCGTCGCGGCGAACGGCGATCCGGGCGCGCGTATGCAGCTGGCGGAGCTGAAGGGCCAGCCCGTGATCCTGGACTTCTGGGCGACCTGGTGTGGACCCTGCGCGGTCCAGGCCCCGATCCTCGAGCGGATCGCGCGCCGGTATCAGGGGAAGGGGCTCGTGGTGCTCGGCGTCAACGTGGACGACCCGCCCCACGTGGCGAGCCAGTACGCGATCCAGAAGGGGCTCTCGTATCCCATCCTGATCGACGTCACGAGGGACGCGTCGGCGCGCTACGGGGTCGACAAGCTGCCGAGCCTGGTGGTGATCGACCGGCAGGGGAAGATCGCGGCCTACCTGACCGGCATCGTCGACGAGGAGAGCCTCTCCGAGATCGTCGCCGCCACCCTCTGACGGGATCGTCGCCGCCGCCCTCGGACGCGATCGCCGCCGCCACCCTCGGACCTCCTCTCCCGGTGCCTACATTGTCCTGCCTCTCTCGCCTCGTCCCGGCGGCGCTTGTGGTCGCCGCGCTCGGCTGTTCCCGCGGCGACGCCGACCGCGGCCGCGACGGGGCCGGCGCGCCGCCGTCCGGGAGCGCCTCGGCCCCGGCGGCCGGCGCTCCGGCCTCCGCCGCCGCGTCTCCTTCCGCCTCCGGCGCGGCCTCCGCTGCGGTCGGCCCCGCCTCCGCCGCGGCCGGCGCCGCCGCTGCGCCCGGCGCCGGCGCGCAGCCGCCGCCCGCCGGCGATCCGATGGCCATCCACTACGAGGCGCGCGAGGACCTGGTCCGGCTCTTCTCGCTGAAGCCGCTCACGGAGCGGGAGCGCCGGTTCAAGAACCCCGAGCTCTTCCTCGAGAAGAACTTCGGCAGCGGCACGCCGGCCCGGATCAACCAGGGGAACAAGGCGCTCGCGCGGCACACGCGCTCGCAGGAGCAGTGCCTCGCGGGCCTGCGGGGGGTCGTGATCCAGACGGAGGAGCAGCGCGCCCGCTGCGGCGGCCACGAGAACATGGTCCCCGTCTTCAAGACCACCCGCGGGAAGCCGCAGTCGGCCGAGTTCTGCATCGATGTCTTCGAGTTCCCCAACAAGCCGTGCGAGCTGCCCATGGTGTGGGCGAGCCCGACCCAGGCGGCGTCCGTCTGCAGCCTCCAGGGAAAACGCCTCTGCACGGAGGACGAGTGGAGCCTCGCCTGCCGCGGCGACCCGGAGGGCGGCGAGCCACGGACGTACGCTTACGGAGACGAGCTCGACCTCGCCGTCTGCCACACGCAGACGCGGCACCGCCAGATCGACGGCACGTCGTGTGATGGCGACACGGCGCGCTCGGCGTACCAGACCTGCGCGACGGACACCGAGCCCGCCGGCTCCTACCCGGCGTGCCGCTCGCGGTTCGGCGTCTTCGATCAACACGGCAACGTGGCCGAGATCATGACCCGCCGCGACCGGGACGACGGGAAGCTCTACAGCCAGCTCAAGGGGAGCGCCTGGTTCTACGTCGAGGTCGCGCGCGAGCACGACGCCCCGCGCCCGAAGGGCCGGGAGACGTATCCCGATCACTGCGCCTTCAGCCCGCGCTGGCACGTGGAGCCGATGGAGAACGCGTGGCACACGAACTACCACCTCGGCTTCAGGTGCTGCAAGACCGTCCGCTGAGCCAGCCCGCCCGCGTCCGGATCGCCGACTCCCACACACCCTCGCCGCCCTCCCGCCCGCGTGGGCGTGGATACGCGGACAACGCACCTCCTTGTCGGCAGAAAGCCGTGTAGTTCCCAGGGGTTCTGAAAACGGCTCAACAATCTGCGCCGCTCGAGGGCAAAAAGCATCGATATTTCTCCTCGTATCGATCTCTTTTTCTCTCGCGAAGGCGAGAGTGCATTGCTATCCCTATCCGCATGACGAAGAAAGCCACTCTCCTTGGTGTGATGTGTGCCATCTCCCTGTCTGCGCTGCTCGTCGGCTGTAACAACGACGAGCCGATCGGCGGCAGCGCGCAGGCCCTCGTGGTCGAGTGTGTGGACCCGGGCGGCGAGATCCCGGCGGGAGAGTGGGTGTGTGGCGAGGAGAGGGTCGTCGAGTGCACCTCGGCGCGAGGGACGTACGTCGCGACCATCTACGCGGAGCTCACGGCGGGCGCCTGCGCCGAGGCGACGGTGACCGTCTCCGACGAGGGGCCGTTCGCGCTCGGGTCGCACGAGGTCGTGGTGACGGCCGAGGTGGAGGGCGGGGAGGTGGAGGCCGCGTCGCTCTGCGCCTCGGAGCTCGTCGTCGTCGACACGACCGCGCCGGTGCTCACGGACAGGCTCGCCGAGCTCTGGCCGCCGAACCACAAGTTCCACACCATCACGGTGGACGACTGCGTGGCCGTCGAGGACGCCTGCGACGACGAGGTCGAGGTGACGTTCACCTACGCGGCGAGCGACGAGCCGCGGAACGACACGGGCGACGGCAACACGGAGGAGGACATCGTGAACCTCGGCTGCGGCTCGGTGGAGCTCCTGGCGGAGCGGAAGGGCAACGGCGACGCGCGCGTGTACACGCTCGGCGTCCGGGCGGTCGACGCGTCGGGCAACGTGACCGAGGGCGAGTGCCACGTCATCGTGCCCCACGATCAAGGCGGCAAGGTGCCGGTCGACAGCGGGATCGCGTACCAGGAGGAAGCGCCAGCCTGTGAGTGAGGCTGGCGCGGCTGGCCCCTGGAGCGACAGCCGGATTAAAATCCCCTGAGAAGAGCAGAATTTCAACCGCCAAGACACCAAGACGCCAAGACATTGTTCTCGTCTTGGCGCCTTGGCGTCCTTGGCGCTCTTGGCGTTTGATCTGTCGTTCAGATCAACGTGATCGGCGCGCTACCGATACCTCATCACGTTGATGATCACGTCCTCGGGGCACACCCGGTCGGTCTCGACGTCGAAGCCCTGCTCGACGAGCATCCGCCGGACGCGCTCCCCCCTGCCCTCGAAGTCGTGGAGCTCCAGGGCGATCGCACCGATCTTCGCCCAGTCGCCCGGGCGGATGCCCTCGAGCACATCGAGCTCCGCTTTCTCCGCGTCGATCTTGAGCACGTCGATGTGCTCGATCTGCTCCCGATCCATGAACTCGGAGAGCGTCGTGAGCTGGCAGGTCACGCGCGTCATGCCGCGCTTCATCCACCAGCCGTGACAGTCGATGAGGAACGAGTTCACCGCGCGCGGGAGGTACCTCATGAGCACGGGTAGATCAGCGTGGTGCTTCTCGCAGATGCGCGGGTCGTAGATGGCGGCGAGCGTCGCCTCCTTGTCCTCGCTCGCCATCATGTCGTACATGCTCGATATCGCGCTCTGGCGCGGAGAGTAGTGGAACGTGGCCGTCCCCGCCGTCCGGCCCAGGCCCGCTCGATGCGCGCGGACGCGCTCGGACGCGAAGGGCCGCAGGTTCATCTGGAGGAGCTCGAACGTGTCCGGGATCGGCTCGAAGCAGTGGATCCGCGCGCGCCCGCCGGTGCGCCGGAGCACCTCGATCGCGAACAGGCCGATGTTCGCGCCGACATCGACGACCGTCACCTCGCCCGCGGCGAGCGCGCTCTCCAGCCGGGGGCGGAAGTAACCCTGCACCTGCTGGTGCAGGGTCCTCGCCATGTCGGGCACGCGATCGTGCACGACGACCTGATTGGGCAGCTTGATCTCAAACGTTTCCATATCCATTCATCCCAGCGTGTGGCGGCCGTCCGTCGCGCCGCAGGTACACCGTTGTCCAGCGCCGATCACCGGCACGCGCTCGCCACGCCCTGCAGGAACGCGACGACATCGGCGGCGATCCCCTGCACGGTCGCGAGATCGTGCACGTTCGCGCTGTAGCGCCACCGGAACACGAGCTGCCCGCCACGGACCAGGACGTGGCACTCGAACAGGTTGAACCGCAGGTTCGTCGCCGGCTCGTCGTAACCCGTGCCCTCGGTCGCCATGCGCACGATCGAGCCCGGTCCCGGCGGCTCGACCTGACCCTGGTAGTTGAACAGGATCCCCGGCCGCTTCCGGAGCCGCTCGAGCTCGGCGCCGAGCGCAGCGTCGCCGCCGAGGTACCTGAGCAGGTTGTAGCCGTGGCCCCCGCTCGGGATCTGGTCGATCTGCCGGCTCGTCTCGAGCAGCGCGGCGAGGGGCTCTCGCTGGCTCGAGCGCCGGAGCACGAGCAGCCGCTCGGCGCTCAGCCACCCCACGGTGCGCGACACGTCGAGATCCGAGCGATGGGGCATCAGATCGCGGCCCGCGTGCAGCACCATGACGTCTTGCCAGTCGCGGCCCGTCCAGTCGGTCACGCCGCGAAGGAGCGCGGCGATGAGCGCGCTCTCCGTGCTCACGCCGAAGCGCGCCGGCAAGTCGCGCAGGAGGACCCTGGACTCTTCCTCGGGGAGCGAGACCCAGTGATCCCGGACCGACGCGACGGTGAAGAGGTGACGGGTGGACGGATGGTCCGCCGGGAGGAGGTCGATCTCGTCCCAGGGCAAACCGAGCCAGTAGGCCCGCTCGCTGGGCGCGAGCTCCTCCTTGACCCAGCGCTCGAGCTCGCGCGCCCAGCGGCCGCTCGACGTGCCCCTGGGCGGCAGGCGGGGCGCTTCCGTCGTGGCGAGCTGGTCGTAGAGGGATCGCAGATCGAGCGCGACGATCACGATCGACATCCAGTCGACGACGAGGTGATGCGCGTTGAGCCATAACCGGCCGCGACCCTGCTCGTCCCACCGGAAATACACGACCTGGAACAGCCGACCGCGGTCGAGCCGATACCCGTCCTGCATGTGATCGCAGTGGCGCTCGAGCTCGATCGCGCGCTGCTCCTCCGGCAGCCCCGAGAGATCCACGCACGTGAACGGCGCCTCTGCCCAGGGCGCCTCGATCCGCTGGTGAAAGCCGCCCGGAGCGCGCTCGAAGCGCGCGCGGAGCGCCTCGTGGTGGTTCGCGACGAGCAGGGCGGCGCGCGCGAGCCTGTCGACATCGAAGGGCGCTGCGACCTCGAGCAGCAGGTTGACGTTCCAGCGCTCCGGCCGGCTGCGGTGATCGACCTGCTCGAGGTACCACCGCTGCAGCGGGGTGAGCGGTCGCTCCCCGGCCTCGTCGCCGGTCTCCCCCTCCCGGTCGATCGCCGGGCGATCCGCGGGGGCGCGGGCGGCGACCAGACGGGTGATGGTCTGGTGCTGGAACAGCTGCCGCGGCGTGACGTCGAACCCCGCCTCGCGCGCGCGCTCCACGAAGGCTATGGCGAGGAGCGAGTCGCCGCCGAGGGCGAAGAAGTTGTCGTCCACGCCCACCCGCTCGATCCGGAGGACCTCGGCCCAGAGGGCGGCCATCCGCCGCTCCGCGTCCGAGGACGGCGCCCGGTACGCCGGACTGGCGGCCTGGCGCTGCTGGCCGGAGAGCTCGAGGAGCGCTCTCCGATCGACCTTCCCGTTGGCCGTGAGCGGCAGGTGATCCAGCGCGACCCAGGCGCCGGGCACCATGTACTTCGGCACCCTGGCCGCAAGGAACTCCTCGAGCGCCCGCGGCTCGAGGGGCGCCTCCCGCTCAGGCACGTAATAGGCGACGAGACGCTTGCCCCCGGCCGACGTCGTCTCCACGGAGACCACCGCTTGATCGACCCGCGGATGCTGCGCGAGCGCGGCCTCGATCTCCCCGAGCTCGATGCGGTAGCCCTGGATCTTGACCTGGAAATCCTCGCGCCCGACAAACTCGATGTTTCCGTCAGGGAGGAATCGCCCGAGATCGCCTGTCCAGTAGAGCCGCTCGCCCGTCTCGGGGTGCTCGAGGAAACGCTCCGCGGTCTGCGCGGGATCACGATGGTACCCGCGCGCGAGGCAGACGCCGCCGACGTACATCCGGCCCGTGACCCACTCGGGGCAGGGCCGCATGCGCTCGTCGAGGACGTGGACACGCTGGTTCTTGAGGGGTTTGCCGTAAGGGATGCTCTTCCAGGTCGGGTCGACCTCGCCGATGGGGTAGAGGATCGACCAGATCGAGGTCTCCGTCGGTCCCCCCGAGCCGATGACCCGGACCCCAGGACACACGCGGCGGATCCGGTCCGGCAGGGGCACGGGGATCCAGTCGCCGCTGAGGATGACCCACCGCAAGGAGGGGCAGGCCGGCGCGCCTGCGCCGAGGTGCTCGACGAGCATCTGCATCAGCGCGGGCACCGAGTTCCACACCGTGACCCGGTGCACGTCGATGAGGTGCCGCCAGTGCGCGGGATCCCGCGCGCCGCTCGGCGCAGGCACGACCAGCGCGCCGCCGGCGCCGAGCAGCCCGAAGAGGTCGTACACGGACAGATCGAAGTGGATCGCCGAGAGCGCGAGGGCGCGGTCCGACGGGGAGACCTCGAAGCGCTCGTTGATGTCCAGGATCGTGTTCAGCGGGCCGCGGTGATCGAGCGCCACGCCCTTGGGCTTCCCCGTGGAGCCCGACGTGAACAGCACGTAGGCGAGATCGTCCGGCCCCTGGGCCGCGGCGAGCGGGCCGTCGTCCTCCGTCGCGAGCGCGCCCTCGTCGTCGACCGGGATCAGGCGGAGGTGCGCGGGCCAGGCCGGCGACGAGGTGAGCCGCGCCTGCGTGAGCACGACCTCGACCTGCCCCTGCTCCAGGACCGCGCGGGTGCGCTCCGCCGGCCACTCCGGGTCCATGGGCAGGTACGCCGCCCCCGCCTTGAGGACGCCCAGGATCGCGACGATCTGCTCCCAGCCTTTCTCGGCGGCCACCGCGACGAGCGTGTTCGGCCGGGCGCCGAGCGCGCGGAGCCGCCGCGCGAGCGCGTTGCTGAGGCGATCGAGCTCGCCGTAGCTCAACGTCCTGTCGGGGCTGATGACCGCCGGCGCGGAGGGCCTCAGCGCCGCCTGCCGCAGGAAGCCGCTGTGCAGGAGGTCGTCGGGCACCGCCCTCGCCGTGCCGCTCACGCGCGCGCGGATCTCCCGCTGCCGCTCCGGCAGCGCGACGGGCGCGGCCTGCTGCCATGGCTCGTCGCCCTGCGAGAGCCGGGTCAGGAGCGCCTCGACCCCCTCGATCAGGTCCGCCGTGAGCCCCTCGGGGAAGAGATCCTCGGCGGCGCTCCACACCAGGACGAGGTGCTCGCCCTCGCGCCGAAGCGCGAGCTCGAGGCAGGAGCTCGGCTCCTTGTCTCCGCCGCGCTCACCGGGCGAGGGCGCGCGGACACGCAGCTCGAGGGCGGCGACATCGGGGTGGCCTTCGCCCGGCCCGACGCCCGCGGCCGCGACGGCGGCGTCGATGGCCTGCGCGGCGCGCGCGAACGTCGCGCCGCGCTCGCGGCCCACCTCGAGGTCGCCGCTGCCCGACCCGATCTCGATGCGGATCTCTCCGCGCGACGGCGCGCGCGCCGCCTCGAAGGTCATGGCCAGCGGCGACGTGCTCCAGTACGCCACGACCTCGGCGAAGGCGGCGGAGACCGCCGCCGCCGGGCTGACGCCCACCGTCGCTGCGCGATCGGCCAGCCCGCGGACGAGGCCGGCGTCGACGCGCCGCTCGCGGCGCACGTGTCGGGGCGGCGGTCCCTCGGCCGGGCTCCTCACGAAGGGGAGCGCGGGCGCCGAGAGCGCGCGCCGCGGCGCCGCCTCGGGCGCCGGCGCGGGGTGGATCACCTCGCCGTGGAGGAGCTCCGAGACCCTCACCTCCGGGCTGCGCGTGGCCTCGGCCAGGAGGCGCTCGAAGAGCGCCGCATGGCGCGCGATCGTCGCGTCGTGGAACAGGCTCGTGTCGTACTCGAAATGACCGCTCAGGCACGATCCGTCGTGCTGCATCGACAGCGTGAGGTCGTACTGCGCCGTCCCCGGATCGAGGTCGATCGGGGTCACCCGCGCGCCGCCCAGCGAGATCGGATCGGGCACCCGGGGCTGGAACGCGAACATCACCTGGAACAGCGGCGTCCGGCCGAGATCCCGCGCGGGCCGGAGGGCGTTCACGAGCCGATCGAAGGGGATCTCGGCGTGGCCGAAGACCCGCGCCGCCGTGTCGCGCACCCGATCCAGGAGGGCGCCGAACGACGGGTCGCCCTCCACCTTGCCGCGGAACACGAGGGTGTTCACGAAACACCCGATGACGTCCTCGAGCTCGCGGTGGTCGCGCCCTGCGATCGGCGTGCCGACGAGCAGGTCGGTGCTCCCGCTGAGCCGGTGGAGCAGCGCGAGGAACCCCGCCATCAGCGTCATGAACGGCGTGACGCCGCGCTCGCGGCCGAGGGTCTCGACCGCTCCCGTCAGCGCGCGCGAGAGCCGGAAAGGGTGGCGCGCCCCGGCGTACCGCTTCTCCTCGGGGCGCGCGCGATCCGTCGGTAGATCGAGCGCCTGGCTGGCCCCCGCGAGCTCGGCCTTCCAGAACTCGAGCTCCTCGCTGCGCGCCGCCCTGTCCCAGCGCTGCCGCTCCCAGAGGGCGCAATCGCCGACGTGGACCGGGAGCTCTCGCCACCTCGGGCGCTCTCCCTTCGCGATCGCCTCGTACGCGGCCGCGAGCTCGCGCACGAAGATCTCGTGCGACCAGCCGTCGGTCACGATGTGGTGCATCGCGAAGGCGAAGAGCCACCGCTCGTCGTCGAGCCGCACGAGCTCGGCCCGCGTGAGGGGGCCCGCCGCGAGGTCGAACGGGCGCGAGACCGTCTCCCGCAGCCGCGCGAGGGCGCTCGTGCGCCGCACGTCCGGCGCGAGCGCCCGGTGATCGGTCAGCTGGAAATCGAGCGTCGCGGAGGGCTGCACGATCTGGACGGGCACGCCGTCGACGACGCGGAACACGGTGCGGAGCGCCTCGTGCCGCGCGATCACGGCGAGGAGGGCCCCCTCGAGCGAACGCACGCAGAGCGGCCCCGCGAGCTCGGCGGCGGAGCTGACGTTGTACGCGCCTGTCCCGGGCGCCAGCCGGTCGAGGAACCACAGCCGGGTCTGCGCGTACGACAGGGGGATCACCGCCGCCGGGTCGCGGCGGCGCAGCGCCGGGCGAGCCGAGGCCGCCGAGAGCTGCGCGATCGCCTCGGCCAGGTCCACGAGCGCCGGCCGATCGAACAGCCACCGCAGCGGGACCTCGAGGCCCGCCCGCTCGCGGAGCCGCGAGACGACACGCATCGCGAGCAGCGAGTGGCCCCCGATCTCGAAGAACCTGTCGGTCCTGCTCGGCGTGTACCCGAGGAGCTCTTCCCAGACCGAGGCGACGAGCCGCTCCGCGTCGGTCGACGGGTCCTGCCGCTCCCGCCGCGCCGCGCGCGCCGGCTCGGCCGGGTCGGGGAGCGCCTTGCGGTCGATCTTGCCGTTCGGCGTCTGCGGCAGCCGGGGCAGCGCGACGAAATGCGCCGGGACCATGTACTCGGGGAGGAACACGCGCGCGTGTGCCCTGAGCGCGTCGGCGGTCGTCTCCTCTGCCGCCGGCACGCAAGCCGGCACGTAAGCCGGCACGTAGTAGACCACGAGCGCGCTCTCGCCGACCGTGTCCCGGCGCGCGACGCAGACGCACTCCTTCACGCCGGGGTGCCGCGCCACGGTCACCTCGATCTCGCCGAGCTCGACGCGGAAGCCGCGGATCTTGACCTGATGATCGAGCCGGCCGAGGTACTCGATCAGGCCATCGTGCGCGATCCGGGCGAGATCGCCGGTGCGGTACATCCGCGCGCCCGGCTCGCCGGAGAACGGATCGGCCAGGAACCTCTCGCGGGTGAGGTCGGGGCGGTCGTGGTACCCGCGGGCCAGGCCCGCGCCGCCGATGTACAGCTCCCCGGCCACGCCGATCGGGAGCCGCTCTCCCCGCTCGTCGAGGATGTAGAGGCGCGTGTTGGCGATCGGGGATCCCAGCGTGATCCGGTCCGGGCTGTCGACGCGCCCCACGGCGGACCACACGGTCGTCTCCGTCGGACCGTACATGTTCCAGAGGCACCCCACGCGCGGCGCCAGCTGCTCGGCGAGATCCCGGGGCAGCGCCTCGCCGCCCGCGAGCGCCCGGAGGCGCCGGTCGCCGGTCCACCCTGCCTCGACCAGCAGCCGCCAGGTGCTCGGCGTCGCCTGCATGACGGTGGCGCGTGAGCGCTCCAGCGCTCGCGAGAGCGCGGCGCCGTCCCGCGCCTCGGCCGCGGAGACGAGGACCGTCCTCGCGCCGACGCAGAGGGGCAAGAACAGCTCCAGGACGAAGATATCGAACGACGCCGTGGTGACCGAGAGCAGCACGTCGTCCGGACCGAGCCCGGGCCGCTCCTGCATCGCGACGAGGAAGTTCACCACGCTGCGGTGCTCGATCTGCACGCCCTTCGGGCGGCCGGTCGATCCCGACGTGTAGATGATGTACACGAGGCTCCGGCTGTCCGTCGGAGCCGAGACGGGCCCCTCGTCGGGGCCGGTTTCCCCGGCGATGTCCTCGAAGACCAGGACACGCCCCGGCGGCGCCCCGAGATCGAGGCCGAGCGCGCGCCCGGTGAGCACGACCGCGCTGCCCAGATCGCGGAGGATGAAATCGATACGTTCGCCCGGCAGCGCTGGATCCAGGGGCACGTAGGCGCCGCCTGCCTTGAGGACGGCGAGCAATGCGACGACGAGCTCGGGCGATCGCTCCATGCAGATCGCGACGGGGGCGTCCGGGCCGACGCCCTCCGCGCGCAGCCGCCGCGCGAGCCGGGTCGAGGCGCGGTCGAGCTCTCCGTAGGTGATCTCCCGCCCGGCGCACACGAGCGCGACGCGATCCGGTCCACGCCGCGCCTGCCGCTCGAAGAGCTCGTGGACGCACAGGTCCTCCGGGAAAGGGCGCGCGGTGCCGTTCCACCGGTCGAGGAGCCGCGCGTCGTCCTCGTGCAGGATCGGGAGGCCGAGCACGGCCGCGTCGGGTCGAGACACCGACACGCGCAGCAGCGCCTCGTAGCTCTTCAGCAGCCGGTCGGCGGTCTCGCGGCGGAAGAGGTCGGTGTTGTACTCCAGGTCGAGCCGGATGCCCTGCGGGCGATCCCACGCCTCGATCGTCCAGTCGTACTTCGACGTCATCACCGGGACGTCGACCGGCTCGAGCGTGAGCCCCGTGAAGGCCGGCAGCTCGGCCGCCGCGTTCTGGACGATGAACATCGTCTGGAACAGCGGCGGGTGCGACGCGCTCCTCTCGGGCTGCAGCGCCTCGACGAGCAACGCGAACGGCAGCTCGTCATGCGCGAAGGCGTCGAGCGTGTCGCGCCGGGTCCGGCGCAGGAGCTCCACGAACGTGGGGTTGTCCGAGAGGTCGGCGCGGAGCGCGAGGTTGTTGACGAACATCCCCGCGAGCGGCTCGAGCTCGCGCCGCGTCCGCCCGGCGACGGGCGACCCGACCACGACGTCCGGCTGGCGCGTGTACCGGGCGAGGAGCGCCTGGTACGCCGCGATGAGGGCCATGAACAAGGTGACGCCCTCCCGCTGGCACAGGGCCTTGAGGGCATCGGACAGCGACCGTGGCAGCGTGTGCGACGTCCTCGCGCCGCGGTGCGTCTGCGCGGCGGGGCGCGGCGCGTCGAGCGGGAGGTCGAGCTGGCTCGGGGCGCCGCGCAGCCGCCCCTTCCAGTAGCCGATCTCCTTCTGGAGGCGCTCCTGGCCCCACTGGCCGCGCTGCCACAGGGCATAGTCGCCGTACCGGACGGGCAGCTCGGGGAGCTCCGGGACGCGCCCCGCGATCAGGGCGTTGTACAGGGCGCCGAGCTCCCGGATCAACACGCCCCACGTCCAGTGATCGCTGACGATGTGGTGTGTCACGAGCAGCAGGACATGCTCCTCCGCGGCCATGCGAAAGAGGGCCGCCCGCACGAGGGCGCCGCGCTCGAGGACGAACGGCAGGTGGGCCAGCTGCGCGCACCGCGCGCCGAGCTCCGCCTCGCGGGCCGCTGGATCCATGGCGGACAGGTCGGTGAGCGCCACGGAGAGGTCGACCTGCGGCAGCACCTCCTGGACCACGTCCTCGGCGCTCTCGTCGAAGCGCGTCCGCAGGATCTCGTGCCGCCCCACGAGCAGCGAGATCGCCCGCTCGAGCGCGGTCGCGTCGAGCCCGCCGCGCAAGCGCACCGCCGCATGGAGGTTGTACGCCGCGCTGTCGGGCTCGTACCGGTACAGGAACCAGAGCCGCTGCTGCGCGAACGACAGCGGAAAGGTCGTTCGCGGCCCGGTCCGCTGCGGCCCCGGAGCTCCGCCCGCCGCAGGACGTTTTTGCTTCAACGTCGCGACGAGCGCCTTGAGCTCCTCGGACGACAGCCCCTTGATCCGCTGCTGCAGCTCGGTCACTGGACGTTCCTCTCCCGGTACGTTCCCTGATTCAGGACGGCTCGTCGGCGCCGGCAGCGCCGCTCGTCAGCTGCTCGAGCAGCTCGAGCCGTTCGGCGAGGGCGTTCGTGATCTTCTCGGCGAGCCGCGCGACGGTCGCCCCCTCGAAGATGTCCTGCTTCGGCAGCTCGACGTCGAACGACTCCTTGATGCGCGAGAGGGCCTGGACCGCCAGGAGCGAGTGCCCGCCGAGCTCGAAGAACGGGTCGTGAATGCCGATCGGCCGGCGGCCGAGCAGCTCCTCCCACTGCGCAGAGAGCGCTCGCTCGATCTCGTCGCGAGGCCGCTCGTCGTCCCGGAGCGCGCGCGCCGCGCCCGCCGCGCCCGCCGACGGCTCCCGCCGGGCGCGGCGCTGCTGCTCGGCGAGCGAGGCGAACGCGTGAGGCGACACGACGATCTGCTCGGGCCCGGCGAACGTGAGGATCTGCTCGATGGCCCGGATCCCGTCCTCGGGATCGATGCCGCGCGCCGTCCTGCGCGCCCGATCGGGCCGGGCGCCTTCGGCCTCGCGCTCGACGCGCTCGAGCACGAAGCGCGCGATCTCGGCGATGACCCGCCCCTGCTCGTCGAGCAGCGTCACGTCGGCGACGAGCGTGCGCCCGGGCACCGTCTCCTGCCGGCGCAGGCGAACATGGCTGAACAGCCTCTCCGGGATCGACGAAAGGCACACGATGCGGCCGTACCCCACGGGGAGGACCATCGCCCCGGGGTCGAGCTCGGCGGTGATCGCCGTCGCCACGTCGAGCAGCGCCGGATGCAACCCGTACTCGGACAGGTCGCCGGCGAGCTCCGGTCGGAGCCGGAGCTCGGCGAGCACCTCGTCGTCCCCGGCGCGCAGCGACGCGACGTTGTCCCAGCGAGGCCCCCACTGCACCTCGCCGGTCGCGTTCACGGCCTCGAACAGCCGCCGCGGCGCCGCCGGAGCGCAGCGCTCGCGGATCGACGTGATGGCCGCGGGCCCGCGCGCTCCCTCGTCCTCGGCCGGGGTCCAGTAGCCCGAGGCGATCCGCTCCTCGCGCCCGTCGGGCTCCGCGGCGAGGACGGTGAACTCGGTCCGCGCCCCGCGCGGCTCGATCGCGAGGCAAACGCGCCGCGGCGCGCCGTCCTCCACGCGGCAGGGGGCGTGGAAGCGCACGTCGTGGATCGCCACGGCGCGGAGCCCGGTGAGCGCGGCCGCGGCCCGGGCCATCTCGATCAGCGCCGCGCCGGGCACCACGCCGGCCTGGCGCATCCGGTGCTCGTGGACCGTCCAGTCGCGCGCCAGGCTGAACGTCTTGTGAAACACGCGCGGCCCCGACGCGCCGCCCTCGACGCGGTCGATCAGCGGATGTGGACCCCGGCGCTTCGACGCCGGCCCCGGCCGGAGCGGTCCCGCCGCGGTGATCCCTGCCCGCGCCGCCATGCCGACCTGCTCCCAGCCATCCCAGGCGACGGCGAAGCCGGGGTTGCCGGTCATGTCCTGGTAGACCGCGGCGAAGGCGTCAAGGAAGGCGTTCGCGGCGGCGTAGTCGGCCTGGCCGATCGCCCCGAGGTGGGAAAAGATCGACGAGCACAGCACCAGGAAGGCCTCCGGCTCCTCGGCGAGGCGAGCGGCGAGGTTCCATGTCCCCGTGGTCTTCGGCGACAGGACCCGGACCACGTCCTCGTTGGTCCGCTCGCGCAGCGGGCCTGCGCCCGGGATCCCCGCGCAGTGGAAGACGCCGTCGACGCGCCCGAAGCGGGCCCTCGCCTCGGCGAACACCCGATCCACGTCGCGCTCCACGGCGACGTCCCCGGCGGCGACGAGGAGCTCTGCCCCGCTTGCCTCGATCCGCTCCAGGGCGTCGAGGGTGTCGGCGACCGCGGCCCACGCGCCGTCGCGCTCGCGGTAGCCCTGCCACGCAGGCCGCGGCGGGAGCGGCGTCCGGCCCATCAGCACGAGCCTCGCCGCATGGGCGCGGGCGAGGTGCTCGGCGAGGCGCAGCCCGATGCCGCCGAAGGCGCCCGTGATCACGTAGACGCCCCGCTCTCGCAAGCGCGACGGGCCGGTTGCGCGCGTCATCGCCTCGAAGGTCGGAATCCAGCGCTGCTGCGCGCGCAGGAGCACGAGATCGTGCTCGGCCTCGCTCGACAGCTCCCGGGCCAGCGCCCGCGCCCACGGCGCGCTCGCCTCCCCGCCCTGGGGCATGACCACGTCGACGACGCGGCAGCGGACGGACGGGAGCTCGTTCGGCAAGCTGCGGCAGAGGCCGATGAGGGCCGCGTCGTCGGGCGCAGGCCTCGCCTCGCCGGCGATCGCGTGTGCGCCTCGTGTCACGACGGTCAGCTCGACCCCTTCCGTGCGCGGGGCGTCGCCGAGGCTGCGCGCGAGGGCGCACACGCTGAGCAGCCCCTGGCGCAGGGCTTCCTCGGCGCTCCTGCCAGGGCCTCGCAACGCGCTCCAGAGGTGGACGATGCGCCGGGGGGACACGCCTCGCGCGCCGAGGGCCGCGACGAGCGCCCGGAGGTCGCCCTCGCTGTCGGGGCGCACCACGAACGCGCCGGCGCTCGGCTCCGCGAACGCCGGGCCGGGCCGCGCGGTGATCACCTGGACACCCGAACGGCGGAGCTGCTCCTCCAGCGCGCGCGCGCCCTCGTGATCCTCGGTGAGGAGCAGCCATGGCTGCTCGCGCGCCGACTCGGACGCCGGCGCCGCTTCCAGGAGGCGCGACCACCGCAGCCGGAACAGCCGCGCTCCGGCCGCGCTCTCGGGCGCTCCCGTCGCCGCCGCGATCGTGGGCTGCTCCGGGGCCGCCGCGTCCACGGCGTGGCGCCGGCGCTCGAAGGGGTAGGTCGGCAACGGGACGCGGCGCGCCTGCGCGCGTGGGAACACGTCCTTCCAGCGCAGGTCGGCGCCGCGCGCCCACAGCGCGCCCATCGCTTCGAGCAGCACCTGCCGGTGCTTGCCGGCGTCGCCTGGCCCGGGCAGGACGGGGATCGCCGCGCTTCCCTCCGCGCCCCTCAGCTGGGCTCGCACGAGCGAGCACAGGGTCGAGCCCGGCCCGACCTCCACGAACAGGCGCGGCTCCCCGCGCTCCAGGAGCGTCGTCACGCCGTCCGCGAACCGGACCGTGCGCCGCAGGTGATCCGCCCAGTACTGGGGGCTCTGCGCCATCTCGCCCGTCATCCACGCGCCCGTGACGTTGGAGAGGATGGGGATCCGGGGCTCGCGCAGCGTGAGCCCCGCCATCACCTCGCGGAACTCGCGCACGATCGGCTCGGTCGCGCGGGAGTGGAACGCGTGCGCGGTGTGCAGGCGGCGTCCGTGCACCCCGAGCGCGCGCAGCTGCGCCTCGTAGCGCGCGACGGCCGCCTCGCTGCCGGACACGACGCAGAGCGCTGGCCCGTTCACCGCGGCCAGCGACAGCTCCTCGGGCAGCCCCTCGAGCACCGCCCGCTCGGAGAGCGGCACGGCGAGCATCGCCCCGGGAGGCAGCGATCGCATGAGCCGCGCCCGCGCCGCGACCGCCCGCAGCGCGTCCTCCAGCGAGAGCACCCCGCCCACGCAGGCCGCCACGAGCTCGCCCACGCTGTGGCCGAGGAGCGCCGCCGGGCGCGCTCCCCACGACTCGAGCCAGCGCGCCACGGCGTACTCGACGACGAACAGCGCCGGCTGGGCCACCCCCGTGTCGCGGAGCTCCTCGGCCGAGCCGTCGAACAGGACGCGGCGCACGTCGAGGCCGAGCAACGGCACCAGCGCGCCGGCGCACGCATCGACCGTCTCCCGGACGAGGGCGTGCTCCTCGTAGAGCGCCCGGCCCATCCCCGGGTGCTGGCTCCCCTGCCCCGTGAAGAGCATCACCACGCCGGCGCCGTCCGCCCGCGCCGCCCGCCCGTCCCTGGGCTCCCGCAGCCGCGCCACGGCGTCCGGCAACGAGGAGGCCACGACGGAATCGCGGAGCAGAAACCGCCGCTTCCCCTCGGCGAGCGTGAACGCCACGTCGCGCAAGGAGAGCTCTCCGTGGCGCTCGAGGTGATCCGCGAGGCGAGACCGCACCTGCGAGAGGGCCTCTTCGCTCCTGGCCGACAGCAACAGGACCTCGCTCTCGCCGCCGGGCGCCGCCTGGTACGGCGGGCCTTCCTGCAGGACGACATGAGCGTTCGTCCCGCCGATCCCGAACGAGCTCACGCCGGCCCGCCGGGGGCTGTCGCGCCTCGGCCACGCGCGGAGCTCCGCGTTCACGTAAAACGGCGTGTGATCGAGCGCGATCTCCGGGTTCGGCCGCTCGTAATGGATCGTGGGCGGGATCTGCTCGTTCCGGAGCGCCAGCACGGTCTTGATGAGGCCGACGATCCCGGCCGCCGTGCTCGCGTGCCCGATGTTCGCCTTGACCGATCCCAGGGCGCACCGCCCGAGCGGGCCGGGATCCCGTCGAAACGCCTGCTCCAGGGCGCGCACCTCGATGGGATCCCCCAGCGACGTCCCGGTCCCGTGCGCCTCCACATAGTCGATGGTGGCCGGGCGGACGCCGGCCAGCTCGTGCGCCAGGGTGATCACCGAGGCCTGCCCCTCGACGCTCGGGGCGGTATAACCGACCTTCGCGGAACCGTCGTTGTTCGTCGCGGAGCCGAGGAGGATGGCGTGAATGAAATCCCCCTGTTCAAGCGCGTCTTCCAGCCGCTTGAGCAGCACGGCGCCGGCCGCGTCTCCGAACACGGTGCCCGCCGCCCTGGCGTCGAACGGGCGGCAGCGACCGTCGGGGGAGCAGGGCCCTCCGGTCTCGTACAGATACCCGCGCCGCTCGGGGAACATCACGGAGACCGCCCCCGCGATCGCCATGTCGCACTCGAGGGCGCGAAGGCTCTGGCACGCCTGGTGGACGGCCACGAGCCCGGTCGAGCACGCCGTCTGCACGGTGAGGCTCGGACCTTTGAGGTCGAGCTTGTACGAGACGCGCGTCGCCAGGTAGTCCTTCTCGCTCGCGATCAGGAGCTCGAGCCCCTCCGCCGAATCGAGCTCGGTCGGCAGCGCGCGCTGGTGCTCGAGCAGGTAGGTGTTCATGCCCGCGCCGGCGAAGACGCCGATCCAGCCGGCGTACCGCTCCGGGTCAACCCCTGCGTGCTCGAGCGCCTCGTGCGCGCACTCGAGGAATATCCGCTGCTGCGGATCCATCCACCGCGCTTCCCGGTCGCTGTACCCGAAGAAGTCCGCGTCGAACCACTCGGGATCCTCCAGGCAGGGCCGCGCCCGGACGTAGCTCGGATCCCCTACCCGCGCGCGCGGGACGCCCGCGGCGAGCAGCTCCTCCGCGGTGAAGCGGGCGATGGACTCCTTGCCTTCGCAGAGGTTCCTCCAGAACGCCTCGGGATCCTTCGCTTGCGGGAACCGCCCGCTCAGCCCGATGATCGCGATGGCGTCGCGTAGCTCTCCGAGCTCCCGCATCGATCAGCCCTCCTGCCTGTTCTTGCGCGACTCCTGCGCTCCGGTCGCCGCGCGCCGCCCGAGGCCGCGCTCGCGTTGCCGCTGCGCGCGCTCCGCCACGGCGTCGAGCCGGGCGTCGCCCTCGGTCCGCGCCGCCCGCGGCGCCGGCGCGCCCGCTGCGTTCACCTCATCTCCGACCGCCATGGGGCCCCTGGGTCCGAGCGTCCTCAGGTAGGCCGCCTGTCGGGCCACGGTCGGGTGCTCGAAGAGGTGCACCAGGGCGACGTCGTATCCCAGGCGCTCCCGGATGGCCCTCGCCACGCCGACGAGCAGGAGCGAGTCGCCCCCGATATCGAAGAACCTGTCCTCGTGGCCCACCTGCGATCGGCCGAGCGCCTCGGCCCAGATGCGCGCGAGCGCGCCGTCGAGGCCGTCGCTCGCGGCGGGGGCGGCCGCCGCGGGATCTCCGCCCTGCTCGAGCGCACGAATCGACGGGGCGGACGCGGGCGCGGGCGCGGGTGATCCGGAGAGCCGATCGACCACGACCACCCTGACCGGCCGCTCCTGCCAGCGCTCCGCGACATACGCCGACAGCTCGCCCGCGCGCTGCTCGGGCGAGGGCTCCGCCGGCCGACCCGGCCGATCCGCGGCGGCGCGCGCCGCGAGATCGACCATCACCCGCAGCGCCTCCGACGCGCGGGCCAGGGCGTCGATCGTCGTGTCCGCGGGCGAGATCGCCCCCCCGACGAGGCCGTGCAGGTGCTCGTGCCGGGGACCGAGCTTGAACAGCCGGGCGACGGGCGCGAAATCGAGCCCGCCCGTCTGGCACAGGCCGAGATCGTGGTCCGGCGCCGACGATTCGAGCAGGTGGGCGATGATCCCGGCCTCCATGAGGCAGAAATCGCGCGCCAGGCGGCCGTACACCGGCTCGATCGCGCCGAGATCCGCCACGAGGTACACGCTGAAGGCCGAGCTCTCGAACGCCTGCGCGTTGACGCTCGCATGCACCGAACGATCGATGTGCGCCCCGATCTCGATGGGAAGGAGCTGGTGCCGCTCGGGGTGGTAGTAGAACGTCCCGCCCGGGATCTGCTCGACGCGACCCGGCTTTGCGTAGAGATAGACCTGCACCGGGTACAGGCCCCCGGCCGAGGCATACGATTGCTTGGGGATCGGATACCCCGGCAAGGTCACCTGGGCGAGCTGCGAGAGGAGGCCCGCAAGGCGCGCGAAGGCGACGGGCTCGCTCCGGAAATGGCGGTAGCTGCGCCGCCTGGCGAAGGCGCTCCGCTGGTCATCCGTGAGCTGGCCGGGGCCGAGGGGGATCGCCGCCCCGCCGAGATCGCCGCGCAGCGCCGGCTTGCTCAGCATGTGCATCGTCTTCTCGATCGGATCGCGCTGCAGGGACGCGGCGGGGGCCGGCGCGCTCTCCTGGACGACCACGTACACGACGAGCTCCCCCGACCCGTCCGCCGCCCGCTCGAGCCGCACGTCGCGCACGGCCGCGTGCGCGCGGAGCAGGTCTTCCAGGCTGCGTTCGCTCACCGCCTCGGGGACGGCGGCGCGGTCGACCTTGCCGTTGCTGGTGAGGGGCAGACGCGGCAGCTGCGCCACCACGCTCGGCACCATGTACTCGGGCAGCTTCGAGGCGACGAACGCCCGCAGCGCGGCGGTGTCGACGGCCCGCCCCGGGGCCGGCGCCACGCAGGCGATCAGCCGCTTCCCGCCGCTCGCGGTGCTCCCCACGGAGACGACGGCGCTCCCCACCCCCGGGGCTTGCAGGAGCGTCGCCTCGATCTCCTCGAGCTCGATCCTGTGGCCTTGAATCTTCACCTGGAGGTCCTCACGCCCGAGGAACTCGATGTTCCCGTCCGGCAGGTACCGCCCCAGATCGCCGGTCCAGTACAGCCGCTCGCCTGTGTCCGGGTGTGTCACGAAGCGCTCTCGTGTCCTCGCCTCGTCCCGCCAGTACCCGCGCGCCAGGCCCGCGCCGCCGATGTAGAGGCGCCCGGGCACCCAGTCGGGACATGCCTCCATGCGCCGGTCGAGCACGTGGAATTGCTGGTTGGCCAGCGGCTTGCCATAAGGGATGCTCCTCCAGCGCGGATCGACGTGTGTTATCGGATACGCGATCGACCAGATCGACGCCTCCGTCGCCCCGCCGAGGCTGAGGACGAGGGCGCCCGGGAACACCTCGCGGAGTCGATCGGGGAGGGACACGGGGATCCAGTCCCCGCTGAGCAGCGCCGCGCGCAGCGGGGCGCGGGCGTTTGCCCGGTGCGCGCGGTGCTCGACGAGCATCTGCATCAGCGCCGGGACGGTGTTCCACAACGTCACGCCGTGCCGGGTCATCATCTCGTCCCAGTGGGCCGGATCGCGCGTGTGCGCCGGGTCCGGCAGGACCACGGCGCCTCCCGCCGCCCACAGCCCGAAGAGGTCGTACACGGACAGGTCGAAGGCCAGCGACGAGAGCGACAGGACACGATCCGACGCGTGTACCCCGAGCCGCTCGTTCACGTCGGCGAGGGTGCCCACGGCGCCGCGATGCGCGATCGCCACCCCCTTCGGCTTGCCCGTCGAGCCCGAGGTGAAGATGACGTAAGCGAGGTCGTCGGCCCTCTGCACGACGTCGAGGGGAGCGTCGTCCGCCGCCCAGCCGTCCGGGGCGTCGAGCGGCAGGACGACCACGCCCGCGGGCCACCGGCTCGGCTCGGCGAACCGAGCCTGCGTGAGCACGATCTCCACCCCGCCCTGCTCGAGGATTCCCCACACCCGCTCCCTCGGCCAGGTCGGATCCACGGGCAGGTAGGCGGCCCCGGATTTCAGGATCGCCAGGGCGCCCAGCGCCTGCTCCACGCCTTTCTCCGCGGCGATGGCGATGAGCGCATCGGGGCGCGCGCCGCGAGCGCGCAAGGCCCGCCCGAGCGCGTTGCTCCGCCGGTCGAGCTCTCCGTAGGTCACGGTGCCGTCGGGCGCGATCACCGCGGGCGCCTCCGGGTGCTCGGCCGCGCTGCGGGCGAACAGCGTGTGGAGGAGCTCCTCCGGCGCCGGCCGCTGCGTCTGGTTCGCCGCGGCGCGCGCCGCGCCCTGCGAGGGCGGGAGGGCGACCTTCGCCGCGCGCTGCCACGCCTCGCCGCCCTGCGCCAGCTGGGCGAGCAGATCCTGATACACCTCGAGCATCCCTTCGACCATCCCGCCGGGGAAGAGCCCGTCGACGACATCCCACGAGAACGTCAGCTCGCCCTCGTCCTCCGCGACCTGGTGATCGAGCCACACCTGCGGTGTCTGGCTGATGCCGGAGATCTCCCTGCCGATCCAGGCGAACGGCGCCCGCGAGCGCGGCCCTCCCTGGCCGAGCAGGCTCGTGAACACCACCGGCACGTTCGGCGCGCCCCGCTCGCGCAGCGCCTGGATCGCCCCGGCGCGCCGGTGCTCGAGGGCGCTCCAGATCTGGCCCTGCGCGGCGCGGGCCGCCTCGCAGAACGCGCCGTACCGGTCCAGATCGAAGCCGACGAGCGCCACCCTGGTGAAGTCGCCGACGACCTCGTAGACGTCCTCGTGCAGGGGCGGCCGCTCGAACGACGTCAACGTCAGCGCGAACTCCGGGCGGGCGCTCCACTTCCCGATCACCTGAGCGAACGCGGCGAGCACGGCGCCCGACGGCGTGAGGCGGTGGGCTCGCGCGCGCTCTTTCAGCTGCTCCCACGCCGGCCGGGCGAGGCGCCCCTTGCGCCTCACGAAGCGGGGAGGCGTGACCTCGCGGGGGCTCTGCGCGAGCGGCAGCTCGGGCGCTCCCGGCAGGCGCGAGACCAGCTCGCGCCAGTGGGCCAGGGAGCGCTCGTGGGCCGGTGTTTGCCGGTGTCGGAGGTCGTCGAGGACGCAGTCCCGGAAGCTCACCCCGAGCGGGCGAAGCCGGCGGTCGGGGTCCTCGTAGAGCAGCTCCAGATCCCGCGAGAGGATCCCGACGCTCCACGCGTCGATCGCGAGCAGGTCCACGTTGAGGTGCACGCGACGGCGGCCGCCCGGCAAGAGCGACACGCCCACGTCGAACAGCGGCCACTCGCCGGGCGCGAACACGCGGTGCGACAGCCGGGAGCGCACCTCCTCGATCGCCCGTTCGGCGCCGGCCGGGGTGTCCGCGCGGTGATCCCACACCTTCAGCTCGAACCGCGGCGCCGCCCGCTCGACGCGCTGGAGACCCCCTGCGGTGAAGACGGCGCGCAGCATCTCGTGCCGCTCGATCAGCCGGTTCCACGCGCGCTCGAACCGCTCGACGTCGAGCTCGTCCCGCTCGAATTCGAGGTAGACGTGACAGCCGACCCCCCCGAGATCGAGGGTCTCTTCCCGCCCCACCAGGTACGCTCGCTGCACCTCGGTCGGGGGAAAGGGCGCGTGTGCGTCGGCGAGCTCCGGGCCCACCGCGGCGGCCGTGGCCTCGCGGCCGTCCGGCGCGTGGTGCTGCTCGAGCAAAACTTCCAGCTCGGCGAGGGTCGTGCCCTCGAACAGGCGCACGGGCGAGATCTCCGCCCCGCTGAGCCGGGCGACGCGGTTCGCGAGCTGGACCGCCTTCAAGGAGTCGAGCCCGTAGTCGGCGAGCGGCACGTCCCGGCGCAGCGCCTCGGCGCCGACCTGCAGGACGTCTCTGACGAGCGCCTCGAGGCGCGACGTACAGCTCGGGCCGTCGTCCACCGGCGCCGCGCTCGCTTCCGCGCCGGGCTCGGCGTCGCGTCCCTGCTCGTCATAGAACACGCCGAGCGTCTCCAGCTCACTGCGCAGGAACGCCGCCTTGCACGCCCTCCGCTGGATCTTCCCGCTCGTGGTCTTGGGGATGCGGCGCGGGGCGAGCAGGGCGACCGCGACGACGGGCAGACCGAACTGCTGCGCCACGGCGCGCCGCGCGGCGCGCGCGAGCTGCTCGAGATCGAGCCCGCGCTGCCCGCGCCTCAGCTCCTGGCAGACGACGACCGCCTCCGGGTCCTCGACGGGCAGGCGGATGCCGTCCTCCGCGCTCACGGCGAAGGCGGCGCCGCCATCCGGCGCGAACGCCTCATGGGCGCCGCTGACCGCGAGCTCGATGTCCTGTGGGTAGTAGTTCCGGCCCCGGACGATGATGACGTCCTTGAGCCGCCCGGTGACGAACAGCTCTCCTTCATGCATGAACCCGAGATCGCCGGTGCGCAGGAAGCGGAGGTCACCGCCTCCGCGGAGCCGCGCGCCGAACGACGCGCTGGTCGCCTGCTCGTCTCGCCAGTAGCCGCTCACGACCGCCTCGCCTGCGACCCACACCTCCCCGACCTGCGCCTCGGGCGCGGGCTCTCCGCTCGTGGGATCGACGATGGCGACGTGTGTGTCGGGCAGCGGTCTTCCGCAGCTCACGAGCGCTTGCGCGTCCGGCGCCGCGGCCGCGCACGCGCGCGCCCGCCCCTCTTGCAGCAGGGCGGCGCTCACCTGCACGACGCGCGGCGACGGGCGCCTCGGCGCGCCGGTGACCCCCAGGGTCGCCTCCGCGAGGCCATACCCGGGCCGCATGATCTCGGCGCGGAACCCGCATGGCGCGAAGGCGTCCGAGAACCGCGCCAGGGTTCGCGCCCGGATCGGCTCGGCGCCGTTGATGACCGACCTCCACGCCGAGAGATCGAGCCGGGCCCGCTGCTCCGCGGTCGAGCTCGCGACGCACAGATCGAACGCGAAGTTCGGGGCCGCGCTGTGGTGGCCGCGGTAGCGCGACAGCACCTCGAGCCAGCGCAGCGGGCGGAAGAGGAACGCCGCCGGCGGCATGACATAACACCTGCCGGCCAGGTACAGCGGCAAGAGGAGGCCGTGAATCAGGCCCATGTCGTGGAAGTGCGGCAGCCACGTGACGAAGGTCTCGCCCTCCTCCATCCCGAAGCCGGCGGCGAGCATGCGGCAGTTCTGCAGGACGTTCCGATGGCTCACCATCACCCCTTTCGGGCTGGAGGTGGAGCCGGAGGTATATTGCAGGTACGCCACGTCCTCGGGCGCGCGGCGCGGCTCGCCGGCGCGCGGCTCGCCCTCCGCCAAAGAGATCTCCCCGAGCGCGTGGACGGGCAGCCCGGCGTGCGACGTCGATCGGCTCCGCTCGCGCAGGCCGCTTCCCCCCGTGAGGGCGCACGCGGGCGTGCAATCCGCGATGATGGCGTCGAACCGGGACTCCGCCTT
This sequence comes from Sorangium cellulosum, assembly GCF_002950945.1. Taxonomy (GTDB): domain Bacteria; phylum Myxococcota_A; class Polyangia; order Polyangiales; family Polyangiaceae; genus Sorangium; species Sorangium cellulosum_E. Next base: position 14,273,254 of record NZ_CP012673.1, on the reverse strand, counting down.
GCTCGGCCGGGGAAGCGACGTCGGTACAGCCACCATGTCCGCGTACAGGCACCCGAAGAACGCCTCGACGAACTCGAGCCCCGGGGCGAACAGGAGGAGCACTCGGCTCCTCGCCGGATAGAGCCTCCGGAGGAAGGCGGCGATCGCTCGCGCGCGCGCGTCGAGCGCGCCGAACGAGAGCGCCTCCGCCTCCGCCTCCCCCTCGGCCAGGTACACGTAAGCCGGCGCGCCGGCGCGCTCTGTGGCAGGCAGCGCACGCTGCGCACGCAGCGCGCGCAGCGCGAGCAGCTCGGGGAGCGACGAGGCGTCGGTCCGCGCGCAGGGCGGCTCGCCACGCGCGGCGAGCCGCGCGTCATGGCCCGGAGAAGTCATGCCACGTATCACGAGCGGATCCTTTCAATACCATCGCGAGACCACGACGAGCGTTGCGCCAGCTCAGCGCCGATGGGTGATGCCCGCGACGCGCCGGCGCGCCTCGAACGCTCCAGGAGATCGCGCAGGCTGTCACGACGACCGCCGGACTGGACGCTCGCCCGCGGTGAGCGGGCGATGGTGGCGGGAGTCGGGTGGAGTTTCGGGCGACCGGCGCAGGTGATGACATGATGGAGAGCGCTTGTCCAGGACGTCGCTTTGCGAGGATCCTGCCGTGTGACAACGCGCGACAAGCGAGAACGGCCGTGCCCGCGCCGATGTTTAACACTACTTAACGCGGCGACTCATAACACTTCTTAACAGTGCGCGCCGCCGCGCATGACACCGGATCGCCGCCATGGCCGATGGTCGACAGGCCTCGATCCGCGGGCTACATGTCGGCCCATGCGAATTCTTGGAATCAGCGGCGGGTACGAGCCGGATCACCAGGGGTATCCGCGACCAGCGTTCGACGACATCACGGCGCACGACGGCGCCGCCGTCCTCCTCGAGGAGGGCGAGGTCGTGGCGGCGATCGAGCAGGAGCGCCTGAGCCGCCTCAAGCATTCGAACAAGGCTCCTCTCCAGGCGTTGCGCTTCTGCGTCGAGGGCCAGGGGCTCGGCGCCCACGATATCGATCGCTTCTGCTTCTACATCAGCGAGCCCTTCTGCGACGACCAGCTGAAGCGAGGATTCCTCCCCTTCGGCCCCGAGGTGCGCACGGCGCGCGACGTCATGCGGCGGCTGCTGCGCGCCGAGCTCGGCGCCGACGTCGACCCCGGGCGCATCCGGTTCGTCAAGCACCACACCGCCCACGCGGCGAGCGCCCTCTTCGGCTCGGGGTACGACGAGAGCCTCGTGCTGACGCTGGACGGCTGCGGCGATGGCGAGTCGGGCTCCATCTCCGTCGGCTCGGGCGGCAAGCTCGAGCCGCTGAGGGACATCCCCGAAGGGGACTCGCTGGGCAGGTTCTATGTCCAGACGATCCGGTTCCTCGGGTACGGGATGTTCGACGAGTACAAGGTGATGGGGCTCGCCCCGTACGGCGATCCGAGCAGGCACCGGGCGCTCTTCCAGGCGATGTACACGCTGCTCCCGGAGGGCGCGTGGGCGATCCATTTCGACCGGATCTTCGACCTCTACGGCGTGCTCCTGCCGCGCGCTCCGCAGGCCCCGATCACCCAGGTGCACAAGGACGTCGCCGCGTCGCTCCAGGAGGCGCTGGAGACCATCGTCTTCCACTGCCTGCGGTATTACCGGCGCGAGACGGGGCAGGAGAACCTCTGCTTCTCGGGGGGAGTGGCGCACAACTGCACCATGAACGGCAAGATCCTCCGATCGGGCCTGTTCAAGCGGGTGTTCGTGCAGCCGGCCGCGCACGACGCGGGCTGTGCCCTCGGCGCGGCCATGGCCGTGCACATGCAAGAGGCCCCGGGGCGGAGGCCTCCTGTGCTCCAGCATCTTTACTGGGGCAGGTCCATCGGCGAGCGGGACGAGGTGCGCGAGGCGCTGGGCGCGTGGCGCGATCTCGTCGAGGTGGAAGAGCTCGCCGACGCGCCGAGGACCGCCGCCGAGCGCATCGCGGCGGGGGACGTGATCGGGTGGGCCCAGGGCCGGTCGGAGTTCGGCCCGCGCGCGCTCGGCAACCGCAGCATCGTGGCGGATCCCAGGCCGGCGCAGAACAAGGACCTCATCAACGCGATGGTCAAGAAGCGCGAGGAGTTCCGGCCCTTCGCGCCGTCCGTGATCGAGGAGGCCGCGCACGAGTACTTCGATCTCGGCGGCGCCGAGGCCATGCCCTTCATGATCTTCACGGTGCCCGTCCTCGAGGGCCGGCGGCAGCTCTTGGGCGCCGTCACCCACGTGAACGGGACCGCGCGCGTCCATACGGTCTCGCTTCGCACGAACGAGCGCTTCTGGTCGCTCATCCGGGCGTTCGGGGACATCACCGGTGTCCCGGTGGTGCTCAACACGTCCTTCAACAACCACGCCGAGCCGATCGTCGACTCGGTCGACGACTGCGTGACGTGTTTTCTCACCACCCAGCTCAGCTGTCTTGTCGTCGGCGACTACCTCGTCCGCAAGAAGGCGGTGCCGCTGTCCGCGTACGCGGCGCTCGTCCCGGCGTTGCCGGCCTTCGTCAAGCTGCGCTCGCTGCGAGGTCGGACGCCGGCCGGATACGAGACCCAGCGCGCCCTCGTCACGACCTACAACGAGGCGACGTACGCCGTGTCCGCCGGGGCGTTCGAGGTCCTGTCGCGCGCAGACGGCCGCGCGCGGCTCGGCGATCTGCTCGGCGCCGCGGCGGACGGCGAGGCGACCATCACCGAGCTGATCGAGCTCTGGTCGCAGCGCGTGGTGCGCCTCTCGCCCGCGACCAGCGCATGAGGGGAGTCGCGGGGACGGCCCCGACCAGCGTCCACGTGGGGCAGCTCGATCTCGCCGGACTGCGCCCGCGGGGAGCCGCCTGCGCCCACCCAGCGCGGCAACACGATCCACGCGTGGTGCTCACCTTCAGCGACATCGACATGCTCGTGAACACAGGAGGGCGCGAGCGCACCGAGGCCGAGTACCCGCGCGCTGATCGCGGCGGCGGGGCTGCGCCTCGTGGCCGTGCGCGAGACGCCGAGCAGCTGCCGTGTCTTCGAGGCGGTGCGGGCCTGAGCCGCCCGCCGACGTGCTCTGCCTGAGCTCCCTCGACCGCGCGGGGCGACGCTCGCGTCTGAAAAATCGCCGCGCGCTCTCACCGAGAGGGAAGACAGGATCAGCCGAGGGCGTAAAATGCCGTGAGCCCGCGCAGCTGGTCGCGCGCGAGGGCAGGCCCCGCTCTCGAGGGGAGAGGAGCCTTGTCGCCCCGCGAGCGCCGCTCTTCACGCGGGCTCAGATCATGGAGAGTCCGATGACACGAATGATGATCGTCTCAGGGTTCCTGATGGCCGGGCTCGCGCTCGTCGCGTGTGGTGATGACGGGAACGAGCCCAACGGGGGCGAGACCGGCGGGGGCGAGCTCGACGGCAAGCAGCTTCAGGAGCTGACCGCCAGCGAGGCCCAGTCCGTGTGCGCGGACGTGGACACGACGTTGGCCCTCTCGGACGAGGACTCGTGCGAGGTGCTCGCGGCGGGGCTCGCCATCCTCGGGGGCGACTGCGAGGCGACGAAGCAGATGTGCCTGAGCGGCGAGGGGCCAACGTCCTCCAGCGAGTGCGACACCAGCAAGTTCGCGGGGTGCAGCGTCACGGTCGCCGAGCTCAACCGCTGCACCAGCGCCAGCGCGGCGCAGCTCAGGTCGCTCACGTGCGCGTCGACGCTCGAGGATCTCGCGGCCGAACCCGAGGAGTGTCAGGTCGTCAAGGACAAGTGTCCTGAGCTCCTGGAGGTGGACGACGAGACCGAAGGCGGCGGCGCCTGAGGCAGCGTCGACCCGATGGCGCTCCATGGCGGCGTCGGCGTCGTTGACGTGGCGCAAGACGCGCGGCTGAAGCTCCAGGCTACCGGTCGATCTCGGGCGCGACCACGTCGAAGCTCGCGATGAGCGCCACGAGGTCGGCCAGGAACAGCCCGGGGCTCTTCGCCTCGATCATCCCCATCGCCGTGAAGCTCCCGGTCCTGAACCGCGCCCGGTACGGCTCCTCCGCGCCCCGGCCGACGACGTAGCAGCCCATGTCCCCGCGGGCGCTCTCGATCCGCGCGTACGCCTCGCCCTCGGGCCTCATCTTCTTCGGCAGCTTGCCGAGGATGTCGTCCTCCGGGTGCTCGTCGATCCTCTCGAGCGCCTGCCGGAGGATCTTCGCCGACTCGCGGCACTCCTCGACCCGCACGTAGAACCGGTCCCAGCAGTCGCCCACGGTCCCGTAGCGCCCCCGGCCCACGGGGACGTCGAACTCGAGCTCCGGATACACCGAGTAGCCGTCCTCCTTCCGGAGATCCCATTTCACGCCGGACGCGCGCAGGTTGGGCCCCACGAGCCCCCAGTCCTTCGCCTCCTCGGCCGTGACCACCGCGACGTTCGCGAGCCGCTTGATGAAGATGTCGTTCAGGCTGATGAGCCGGTCGAACTCGATCATGATCGGCTCGAAGTGGTCGAGCCACCGCTTCACCTTGTCGGCCCACCCTTTCGGCATGTCGAACGAGACGCCGCCGATGCGGTGGTAGTTGTAGGTGAGGCGCGCGCCGCACAGCTCCTCGGTGAAGTCGTTGATGTGCTCGCGCTCGCGCAGCGCCCACGGAAAGGGGGTCACGGCGCCGACGTCCATCGCCATCGCGCCGAGCGCGATCATGTGGCTCCCGATCCGGTTGAGCTCGCAGGAGATGACGCGCAGGTACTGAGCCCGCTTCGGCACCTCGATGCCCATCAGCTTCTCGCAGGCGCTCGCCCAGGCCTCGTTGGCGAACATCGCCGCGATGTAGTCGACGCGGTCGGTGTACGGCATGAAGCCGCTGTACGTGCAGCGCTCGCCGATCTTCTCGATGCTCCGGTGCAGGTAGCCGACGTCCGGCACCGCCTTGCGGATGATCTCGCCGTCCGTGGAGATGATGAAGCGGAGCACGCCGTGGGTCGACGGGTGATGAGGCCCCATGTTGAGGGTCATCTCGTCTTCCGTCTCGTGGCCCGGCCCCGCGCCCTCGCGGCTCACGCTGAGGATGACCTGGCTCATGACGCCTCCGCGTCCTTCTTCGGGAGCTTGATGCTGAAGAGCTCGACGGGGTTCGGGCGCTGCGTCGGGATGCCGTGGTACTCCGCCTTCTCCTGCCAGTCCTTGCGGAGGGGGTGCCCCTCCCAGTCCTCCGGCAGGAGCAGGCGCCGGAGATCCGGGTGCCCCTCGAACCGCACCCCGAGCAGGTCGAAGCACTCTCGCTCCTGCCAGTTCGCGGCCGACCACACGTTGACCAGGGTCGGCAGCGCCGGGCTCTCCCGGTCGAGCAGCGCCTTGAGGACGACGCGGCGCGTCTTCGTGTACGAATAGATATGGTAGACGACCGCGATCTTCTTGAGATCGGGATAGTCCACGCCGGTGATGCACTCCAGGTAATCGAAGTCGAGCTCCGGCGCCTCGCGCAGGTGCTGGCACACCTCCTCGATCCGCGCCGGCGCGACCTGGAACCACGCGTCGCGGTCCTTCGTGGACACCGGGTGGAAGTCGAAGACCGCCTCTCCGCCGAGCTTCGCCTGGAGCGCCTGGAAGATCTCTTCGGGTGTCATCGGGGCCCTGCGCGACGAGGGATCAGCCGCCGGCCGCGCCGCGGCGATCGAGGAAGCGCTCGCTCTTGATCTTCTCCTGGATCTTCAGGAGCCCCTCGAGCAGCGCCTCGGGGCGCGGCGGGCAGCCGGGCACGTAGACGTCGACCGGGATGATCTGATCCACGCCCTTGCAGACGGAATAGGCGTACTGGAAGAGCCCGCCGCAGTTCGCGCAGCTCCCCATCGAGATGACGAAGCGCGGCTCGGACATCTGGTCGTAGAGGCGCTTCACCCGGAGGGCCATCTTGTACGTCAACGTCCCCGCGATGATGAACAGGTCGCTCGAACGCGGGCTCGGCCGCGGCGCCGCGCCGAAGCGCTCGAGATCGCCGCGGGGGCCGCCGGTCTGCATGAGCTCGATGGCGCAGCAGGCCAGTCCGAAGAGCATGTACCAGACGCTGTTCGAGCGGCCCCAGTTGAGCAGCCAGTTGACCGTCTGGTCGACGCTCGTCGTGATGACGCCGCCGCCGTCGCCCTCGTACTTCGCTTCCCACCCGCGGGGCGGGGCCATCAGGTTCAGGTTCGGGTTTGATGTCATGATGCCGCACCTCCCTGCGCCACGGCCGCCCGCTCCGCGGCGACCGCCGGCGCGCTCCCGTCCGCGCTCGCATCCGCCGGTGAAACGCGCGGCCGGGTCCGGCTGGTCACGTTCTGCGCGCCCCGCGGATCCCCCTTGATCGAGCGGATCCAGTTGAGATCGCCCTTCACCCACACATAGACGAACCCGAGCATCAGGATGGCCACGAAGAGGAGGATCTCGAGGAACGCGAAGAGCCCGCTCCCCTGGTCGACCCACCGCTTGAACACCGCCGCGACCGGATAGATGAAGGCGATCTCGACGTCGAAGACGATGTAGATGAGCGCGATGATGTAAAACCGCGGGTTGAAGTTGAACCACGCGGGACCGACGGGCGCCTCTCCGCACTCGTAGGTCTCGACCTTCTCGGCGTACATGTTGTTCGGGCGCAGCAGCTTCCCGAACAGCATCGAGCCGAGCACGAAGCCGATCGCCACCAGGAAGAACGCGGCCACGCTGGCATACGCCATCAACATCGAACGGAACCTCGCTCGGCTCGCCCCCCCTCGCCGCAGGCGAGAGAGCGCCAGATCCAGGGGGTTTATGTAGGTGAAAAGATGAACCACGGCAAGCCGGCAAACCCTGAACGACGGCGCGTTGCGCCTGCGCGCGTGTGGGTCGTGGCGCCCCGCGCCGCGGCGCGGCGCCCCTCGTGAAGCCCTGCCCGTCCGCTGCTCGGGCCGCTGCTCGGCATCGACACGGCGCGCCGGGCTGCGGTATCGGTCGGACGTGGGTCTCGTGGACGTGGCGGTGCTCGCGGCCGTTCAAGGGGCAGCGCAGGCGCTGCCGATCTCGGCCACGGGGCACGGCGCGGCGGCCCGGGTGTGGCTCGGCGCGGCCTCCTTCGGCGCGTGGCTCGACGCCGCGCAGGACCTCGCGGCGGCCGCGGCGATCGCGCTCGCCGTGCGGCGGCGGCTCCTCGCCGCGCTCGGCGAGGGCCTGCGCGCGGCCCTGCGGCCGTCGCTCTTCCGGGACTCGCCGCCCGCCCGCGACGCGGCGCTGCTCGCGGCCGCCGCCGCGGCGAGCCTCGTCGTCGCGGCGCTGGTCCGGCCCGCCGGGGCGGCGGCCGCGGCGCCGCTCGCGGCGGGGCTCGGCCTGCTCGCGACCGGCGCGGCGCTCGCGAGCACCGCGCTCGCCCCGCCGCGCGCCGCGGCCGACGCGCCGTCGCTCGCCGGGATGATCGCGGCCGGCGCGGCGCACGGCCTCGCGGCGCTGCCCGGCGGCTCGCGCGTCGGCGCGGCGCTCGTGGTGCTGCTCTGGCTCGGCGTCAGGCCGGCGCGCGCCGTCGAGCTCGCGCTCGCGCTGGGCCTCCCCGCGCTCCTCGCCTCGGGGCTCGCCGGCGTCGTCGCGCCCCACGGCCCCGCGCCGGCGGCCGGCGCCGCCGCGCTCGGCCTGCTCGCCGCCGCCCTGAGCGCCGCGGCCGGCGCCGCCGCGCTCCGCGCGCTCGCCGAGCGGCGGCGCACGGGCGCGCTCGCGTTGTGGGTCGTCCCGCTCGGCCTCGCGATGGCCGCCTACGCGCGCGCCCTGCCCGGGCCCGCCTGAGCGGCCTCTTCCGCGTCCACAGTACGTGCTGATAACCTCCGAGGATTATTCATGAATTCGGCCGAGCCCTCCGTCCACGTCCTGATCCTCGCCGGCGGCGCGGGCACGCGCTTCTGGCCGGCGTCGCGCGCGGCGCGGCCGAAGCAGCTCCTGCCGCTGCTCGGCGGCGAGCCGCTCCTCACCGCCACGGCGCGCCGGGTGCTGCCGCTCTGCGCGCGCGGCGGCGGGGCGAGCGCCGGCTGGGAGCGCGTCTGGATCGCGACCGGCGAGCACCTGGTCGCGCCCACGCGCGCCGCGCTGCCGGAGGTGCCCGCGCGGCGCCTGCTCGTCGAGCCGACGCCGCGCAACACCGCGCCGTGCATCGGGTGGGCGGCGGCGACCATCGCGCGCGAGGATCCCGGGGCGGTCGTGGTGGTGCTCCCGAGCGATCACCACATCGCCGACGTGCCGCGGTTCCTCGAGGTGCTGGAGGCCGCCGTCGCGTCGGCCCTGGACGGCGCGATCACCACCATCGGCATCCGCCCGACGCACCCGGAGACGGGGTTCGGGTACATCGAGACGGAGGAGGCGACGGGGGCTGGTCCCGCGTCGCCCCGCAAGGTGCTGCGTTTCGTCGAGAAGCCGAACCGCGAGCGCGCGGCGGAGTTCGTCGCGAGCGGCCGCTTCCTCTGGAACGCGGGGATGTTCATCTTCCGCGCGGGCGACATGACGGCGGCGATCCGTGCCCACCTGCCGGCGCTCGCCGACGGGCTCGACGAGATCGACCGCGCCGCCGCGCAAGGCGCCGAGGCCGAGGCCGAGGCGGTCATGCGCGTGTTCCCGCGCCTGCCGGCGGTCAGCATCGACCACGGCGTGATGGAGCACGTGGGCGGCCTCGCGGTGGTGCCCGGCGATTTCGGCTGGAGCGATCTCGGCAGCTGGCAGAGCGCCTGGGAGCTCGCCGGCAAGGACGACCAGGGCAACAGCGCGCCCGACGGGACGGTGCTGGTCGACGCGCGGGACAACCACGTGGTCGATCTGCGCGCGCGCCCTGAAGGCGGCGCGGAAGTGCGCCGGGTGATCGCGCTCGTCGGCGTGGAGGGGCTCGTGGTGGTCGAGACCGACGACGCGCTGCTGGTCGTGCCGCGCGACCGGGCGCAGGACGTGAAGCACGTGGTCGACGCCCTGAAGGCGCGGGGCCACGGCCGGCTGACGTGACCGGCGCCACCTACCCGCGCGGCTCGCGCCGCGCGACCGCCCGCGCGTAGATCTCCCTCCGCGGCAGCCCGAGCTCCACCGAGAGCTCCTCCGCGATGTGCTTCGCCCGCCTCCCCTGCGCGAGCTCCCGATCGATCCGCGCGTCGAGCGCCTCCTCGTCGGGCCGCGCGCCCGCCGCGGCCTCCGCGGGCCCCAGCACGAGCGTGATCTCCCCGAGCCACTCCCGCTCCATGGCCGCGAGCTCCGCCACCGTCGCGCTCAGGATCTCCTCGTGCACCTTCGTCAGCTCGCGCGCGACGACCGCGCGCCGCCCCGGCATCCGCTCGGCGAGCTCCGCCAGCGTCTCGTTGAAGCGCCGCGGCGACTCGAACAGCACCACCGCCTCCGGCGTCGACGTCGCCACCGCGAGCGCCTCGCGCCGCTCGCGCCCGCCGCGCGGCAAGAACCCGAGGAAGCGGAACCCCCCCGTCACCAGCCCCGACGCGCTCACCGCCGCCATCACCGCGCTCGGCCCGGGGATCGCGACCACGCGCGCCCCCGCCTCGGCCGCCGCGCGCACGAGCGCCGTCCCCGGATCGCTGACGACCGGCGTGCCGGCGTCGGTCATGAAGGCGATCGACTCGCCCTCCGCGAGCCGCGCCGCCGCCCGCGCCGCGTCCGCCTCCGAGGCGTGCGCGTCGAAGCGGTCGACCGGCTTGCCCGCGACGCCGAGGTGGCCGAGCAGCGCGCGGGCGCGCCGCGTGTCCTCCGCGAGGATCCGGTCGACGCCCCGCAGCGTCTCGACCGCCCGCAGCGTGATGTCGCCGAGGTTGCCGATCGGCGTCGCGACCACGTAGAGGCACCCGCGGCCGCCCGCCCCGCGCTGCGCGCTGTCGCTCGACGAGCTCACACCGATTCGACGGCGTCGCCGAGCTCCTCCTGCAGGTACGTCCGCAGCTTCGACTGGAGCCTCGCCTCGAGCTGGCGCACGCGCTCGCGCGAGATGCCGAACTCGTTGCCGAGCTCCTGGAGCGTGAGCGGCTCGTCCGCCGCCATGCGCTTGTCGAAGATGATCACGTCCTTGCCCTTCAGCGTCTCGCGGAACTTCGCGAGCCGATCCTGGACGAGCATGCCCATCTCGCTCGCCTCGAACGCGCTGTCAGGGCCCACCCCCGACGAGACGAGCAGCTCGACGCGCGGGATCGACCGCCCCTCGAGATCGCCCACCGGGGCGTCGAGCGACGCCTCGCCGCTCGAGAGGCGGCGGTCCATGTCGACCACCTCCTTCTCCTCGACCGACAGGCGCTTCGCGATCTCCGCCGCCGTCGGCTCGATCCCCATCGCCGAGAGCTTCGCCTTCTCCTTGTTCAGGTTGAAGAAGAGCTTCCGCTGCGCCTGCGTCGTGCCGAGCTTCACCAGGCGCCAGTTGTTGAGGATGAAGCGGAGGATGTACGCGCGGATCCACCACGCCGCGTACGAGGACAGCTTGACGCCGCGGTACGGGTCGTACCGCTTCACGGCCTGCATCAGGCCGATGTTGCCCTCCTGGATCAGGTCCATGATGTTCTTGTAGGCGCGCCGGTACTCGTACGCGAGCTTGACCACGAGCCGCAGGTTCGCCGTGACGAGTCGCGCGGCCGTCGCGACGTCCTGCGTCTTCGTGTACTTGATCGTCAGCTCTTTCTCCTCGTCCGGCGTGAGCAGCGCGTGCCGCTGCACCTCGCGCAGGTAGGCCTGCAGCGGATCGGTGCGCGACAGCGCGGCGTCCCCGCCGCCGCCGCGGCCCTCCCTCGCGTCGAGCCGCGCCGAGCGCGGGATCTCGATGTCGTTCAGGTCGATGCTCGGGTCGTCGATGACCTCGCCGACCACCTCGACGACGTCGCCTTCATCGACGTCGCCTGCCTTCTCCGCGTGGCTCTCGGGCGCGGCGTCCGCATCGTCCTCGTCCTCGCCCTCGCCCTCGCCCGCCTCCTCGGGATCGCGGGCCGCCGGCGCGGCCTCGTCGCCGCGCCCGCGCCCTGCGGCCTTGGCCGAGGAGCGCTCGCGGCGCTTCAGGGCGGGCCGGGGGCTCGCCGCCCGCTCCGCCTCGGGCCGGGGCGCTGCCTCGGACCGGAGGTCCACGTCGCCGGCGCCTTCGGGCTGCGGCGCCTCGGTCCCCTTCGTTCGCTTCGTTCGCGGCTCGCTCTTGCTCTTCGCCACCCGGACCTCGTCTCGGAGTTCTAGTACAGCCCTGCCGCGTCGCGCCACCTGCGGCGGCGCACAGGCTCGGCGACGCGAGGCTACCCGCTCCGGGATGCGCGCGTAAGCGCCGGCAAGGCGCGGGGGAAACACCGGCAAGACGCCGGGAAAGGCCGGCAGACGCCGGCGACGTGGGGGGACGCCGGGCAGCGGCAGGTGAGCCGCGGGAGGGTCGCCAAGGAAGGGAGCGCACGGGCTCGGAGAACGTGCTACACGGCGCCAGTACGTGGACTCGTTCCGACCTCCGCGCCCGCGCTCGCTGCGCCCCTGGTACCTGGTCGCCGCCATGCTGCTCACCTGGCTCATGGGCGTGCGCGGGTTCATGGCCGGGTGCGGGACGGCCATGTACCTGCGGGGCGGCACGGCCCCGGACGTCACGGCCGTGGCCCAGCAGGCGCGCGATCACACCGATCCGTTCCAGTTCGCGGTCGTGCTCGACGCCGCGAAGGCGCGCGCCCTGAGCCTGCACCGGGACGTCGCCTTCCCGCTCAGCATCGGGCAGGCGATCCTCGGCGGGCTGCTGGTCGTCGCGAGCGGGCTCGCGCTCGGCGGGCGCCCCGGCACGCGCGGCTTCGTGATCCAGGTGCTGGTCGCCAACCTCGCCTTCGCGACGGTCGAGTACACGCTCACGCGCGGCGTCCGCGGCGCCTGGATCGACATGGTGGCGCAGGCGGGCGCGCTGCTGCCGCCGGACGCCCCCGAGCGCGAGGGCATCATGAACCCGAGCGTCTGGTGGACCTTCGAGCGGGTGAGGTTCGTGCTCTTCGAGCTGGCCATCCTCGGCGCCGCCACGCTGGCGATGACGCGCGAGCGCACCAGGCTGTATTTCCAGGCGGTCGCCCGGGCGGTCGACCCCAGCGACGAGCCATGAGCGTCGCGGGGAGGATCGCCGGCGCGGATCCTCGACCGAAGCCCGCCGAGCCCGAGGAGCGGCGGGTCGCCGTGCTCCCGGACGATCTCGCCAACCAGATCGCGGCGGGCGAGGTGGTCGAGCGGCCGGCGAGCGTGGTGAAGGAGCTCGTCGAGAACGCGCTCGACGCGGGCGCGCGCCGCGTCCGGATCGACATCGAGGCGGGCGGCGTCGGCCTCGTGCGGGTCGCGGACGACGGGCGCGGGATGAGCCGCGAGGACGCCTCGCTCGCGGTGCTGCGCCACGCGACGAGCAAGATCGCCCGGCTCGACGATCTCCGCACCATCCGGAGCTTCGGCTTCCGCGGCGAGGCGCTCCCGAGCATCGCGTCGGTGAGCCGCTTCTCGCTGCGGACCCGGCGCGACGGCGAGGCGGAAGGGACGGAGATCCGCATCGAGGGCGGCGGCGCGGCGCAGGCGATGCCCTGCGGGTGCGCCGCCGGCACCGTGGTCGAGGTGCGCGACCTCTTCTACAACGTCCCCGCGCGGCGCAAATTCCTGCGCGCCGTCGGGACGGAGTCGGCGCACGTCACCGAGGTCGGCCAGGCGATCGCGCTCGGCGAGCCGGGCGTGACGCTGGTGCTCTCGCGCGACGGGCGGGTGGCGCGCGAGTGGCTGCGCGCGACGAGCCGCGCGGAGCGGGTGCGCGCCGTGCTCGAGGGCGAGGAGCTCGCGACGTGCGCGGGCGAGCGGGGGCCGCTCGCGGTCGAGGCGTTCGTGTCGCGGCCGGAGCGCGCCCGCTCGGGGGCCGGCTGGTTGTGGATGTTCGTGAACGGCCGGCACGTGCGCGACCGCTCCCTGGCGCGCTCGGTCGCGCTCGCTTACGGCAGCGTGCTCGAGCCGGGCCGGTACCCCATCGGCGCGGTGTTCATCGATCTGCCCACCGAGCTCGTGGACGTGAACGTGCACCCGCAGAAGGCCGAGGTCCGCTTCTCGGACGGTCGCGCCGTGGCCGACGCGCTGTACAAGATCATCGCCGCGCAGGTGTCCGCGGCGTTCGGCCTGCCCGCGCCGCCCCCGGGCGGCTTCCAGGGCCGCAAGGGCAAGCTCTTCGCCGACGCGGCGCCGCCGCCCGGAGACGCCTGGGTCTGGTCCAGCGGTCCGGCGCCGGAGCCGCCCGCGGTCGGCCGGCAGGAGCCGCCCGCGGTCGGCCGGCAGGAGCCGCCGGGGGATCCCTGGGGGCTCGGCGGCGACCTCGCCGGGGCCCCGCCGGCGCGCCCGGAGCCCGCGCCGGCGGGCGCGGCCGACGGCGTGTTGCCCGGACGGCTCGGCGAGCCCGGTGAGCCTGCGGTCGCGCCGGGTCCGCCGTCCCTGCCCTACCCGACCGGCGGCGGGCCCGTGCTCGTCGCGGCGGAGCCCAGGCTCGCCTGGAAAGCGCTGCGCTTCCTCGCCCAGGTGCGGAACACCTACTTCGTCTGCGAGGGGCCGGACGGGATCTACTTCCTCGATCAACACGCCGCGGCCGAGCGCGTGACGTTCCACCGCCTGCGCGCGTCGTACGACGGCCGCGACGTCGCGACGCAGAAGCTCCTGTTCCCGGTGCTGGTGCCGGCGACGGCCTCGGAGGTGTCGCTGATCGAGGAGGCGCAGGAGGTGATCGCGCGGCTCGGGCTCGACGTCCGCGCGGCCGGCGCGGCGCAGCTCGCGGTGCACGCGGTGCCGACGCTGCTCCGCCGCGCGGCGCCCGAGCGCCTCGTGCGCGACCTCGTGGACGAGCTGAGCCACTCGGGCGAGCGCGCCTTCTCGGGCGCGGTGGACCTCGCGCTGGCGACGATGGCCTGCCACGGCTCGCTGCGCGCGGGCGACCCGGTGGCGCCGGAGGAGGCGCGCGCGCTGCTCACGGCGCTCGACGAGGTCGACTTCGCCGGCCACTGCCCGCACGGCCGGCCGGTGGTGATGCGCGTCGGCTGGCCGGAGCTGGAGCACCGCGTGGGGCGGCGGTGACCGAGGCGCAGCGCGGCCTCGCGCCGGACGCAAGCGCGGGGGGCGCGCCGGTCGCGGGCGCAGCGGACGCGCCGCCGTCGTGGGAGGCCGTCGCGCCGCCGTCCCAGGGCGAGCTGCTCGTCGTGGTCGGCCCGACGGCGAGCGGCAAGACCGAGCTCGCGATCCGCCTGGCCGAGCGCTTCGGCGGCGAGGTCGTGAGCGCCGACAGCGTGCAGATCTACCGGGCGTTCGACCTCGGCTCCGGCAAGCCGACGCCCGCCGAGCAGGCGCGCGCGCGGCACCACCTGGTCGACGTGGTCGATCCGCTGGAGCCCGTCGACGCGCAGCGCTTCGCGGAGCTCGCGGAGGCGGCGATCGCCGACATCCGCGGCCGCGGCCGGGTGCCCATCATCTGCGGCGGCACGTTCCTGTGGGTGAAGGCGCTCGTCTTCGGCCTGTCGCCCGCGCCGCCCGCCGACGCCGAGGTGCGCGCGCGCCACCGCGCGATCGTCGAGGCCGAGGGGCGCGCCGCGCTCCACGCGCGCCTCGCCGAGGTGGACCCGGCGAGCGCGGCCCGCCTCTCCCCGAACGACGCCGTGCGCGTGAGCCGGGCCCTGGAGATCTACGAGCGCTCGGGCCGGCCGCAGAGCGCGTGGCACGCCGAGCACGGCTTCCGGGAGCGCCGGCACGCCGCGCGCCTGCTCGCGGTGCACCGCGAGCGCGCCGAGCTCGACCGCCGCATCGAGGCCAGGACCGTCGCGTGGCTGGAGCAAGGCTGGGTCGACGAGGTGAGGACGCTGCTGGCCCGCGGCTACGGCGACGCGCGGGCCATGGGCTCCGTCGGCTACAAGCAGGTCCGGGAGCACCTGGAGGGGCGCCTGCCGGCCGAGGAGCTCGCCGCGGCCATCGTGCGCGCCACGCGCGTCTTCGTGCGGCGGCAACGGACCTGGCTGAGGGACCAGGCGGTCGCCCACGTCGCGCTGGAGCCGCCGTGAAAATTCAGTAGGCGTAGGCCTGGTAGACCTCGGGCTCGACCGGCTCGTCGAGCGACTCGACGATCGGGTTGAAGCGGAGCATCTGCTTCGCTCGGTCCGAGAGGTGGGGGAGGCTCGCGCGGGGCACCCGGATCGAGACCTCCGGGCGGAAGAGCCAGCGGCGGCTGTAGCCGATGACGACCATGGGCCGGGGCTCGCGCGTGCGGTTCGGGGAGCCGCGGTGCAGCCCGCGGACGTCGCGGACCATGACGTCGCCGAGCTCCATCAGCACCGGCTCGAGCCGGACCTCGCCCGCCTCGAGGAGGCGCAGGCCCTCGGCCTTGGAGAGCATGTGGGTGCCGCGGGCGATCTCGACGGGGCCGTTCTCGGGCGTGACGTCGACGAGGGGGAAGTTGACCGCGAGCTGGAACGCGGGCGTCTCCTTGCCGGTCTCGGGGAAGAGCGGCGGCGTGTCGCGGTGGACGTCCTGGTAGTCGGACCCGAGCAGCGGCGTGTCGGTCGCGAGCTGGACCATGGTCATGTCCGCGCCGACCAGGCGCTCGACGACGGCGAGGAGCGTCTCGTTCTCGTAGATGCGCGGCTCCGCGAAGGGGGCCGCGAACGGGAGCGTCACATAATAACGCTGGGGCCCCCGATTCTTGAGGTCCCCCTCGCGCGCGATGTGCCCCTCGAGGAGCGGCGCAAAGGCCTCCTGCCACGGGAGCAGCAGGCTCTTCGGGATCAGATTCTTGATGAGGCAGAATCCATCGCGCTGCACCGTGCGGGCAAGCTCATCGACATCTGCGCTTGTATAACGAGTCTGGCTCATGACGTACCAGCCAGCTTGATAGGGCTCGGCGGGCGTCGTCAAGCTCAGCACGGCTTCTTCGTGCATCCCGACCTGCTCTGCCTCTCTCCACAAACAGGGGCGGACGAGCTCGGCGTGAGGGGCGCCGCTACCGCTATGTCGGATCGCTCACGCCTGGGGAGCGCGCCACCGGACCTCGCCGTCGCAGCGCGGGCACCCCGCGGTGAGCGGCCGCGCGTCCTGGGCGAACGCGACGCGCCCGCAGCCCACGCAGACCGTCATGTGACGCTGGTAGATCTCCGCGCCCGAGAGGATCTCCGCGGCGAACAGGCTGAGCACGATGTCGCTCAGGAAGTCGCTCTCGCGCGGCGCTGGCAGCCAACCTGAGCGGTCGCCGACCGCGTTCCAGCGGACGCGCGCGCTGTACAGCGCCGCGCGGCGATGCCTGCCGTCGGGGTCGGGGGCCACGAAATCGAGCAGCACGTTCGTCACGCGCTCTCGCGCGCGCGCGGTGAGGGCCGCGACCGCCTCGGGTTGCTCGTCCAGCGCGCAGAGCGCCACGGTCGGTGCGCCCGGCTCGCGCACCGCGCGCGGAGCCTTCATCCAGCCCGGCGCGAGCACATGATCGTTGAGCCACGCCCTGAGCTCATGGGGCTCCCACGGGCGGGTCGTCACCTGCATGAAATCGAGCGCGCCGGCCAGGGTGGGGCTCGCGAGCAGGCGCCCGCGCAGCGCAATGAACGACCTGGCCCGCCCTGAATCGACTCCGACGCTCCGCCCGGACATCCCGCTCCGGACGGAGAGGCTCGTGGGCCTGCGGCCGGCCATCGGGTTCTTCGGGGAAATGCTCATAAGTTCCATGGGGTTTTCCATTCCGCTGTGCGCCGCGGGCAGCCTCCGCCGGAGCGGCGATGTGCTCCCCTGTAAGCGTCCAGCGTGCCAGCCGCCGCGCAGGCCCGGATCCCACCGCCGCGCCTAAAGGGTGCGCGGAAACACGGCCTGTCGGCGCGATACGGCGACTCGGCCTGATGCCTCCAGACCGCCGTCCAGCGCCCGCGGTTGCGGGGTCCAGGCCTCAGCAGGGCGCCGCTCGAGCGCAATCGACACAGCGCTCGCGGCGCCTCACGCGCCTAACAGCGGCCTCGCGGAAGCGCAAACGTCAGCGCGATGCAGCGAGCCCCTTCTCGCCCTCGCGCACTCCTGCTAGCCACAACTCCCATCAACACGGACGGATCGAGCGGGCGCACGGCGGAGCACCGCGCCTCCTCTCCACCCGACGAAAGGGCCGACCATGACCGAAGACAGGAACGAGGCTCAGGCGATCCAGAATGTCATTGCCCGCGTCGCCCACCACCTCGACCGGCGGCGCTGGACCGAGCTCCGCGGCCTCTACGCGGACGTCGTGGTGAACGACTTCACGTCGCTCCTCGGCGGCGAGCCGCAGGTGCAGAAGGTGGATGAGCTGCTCGCGGGCTGGCGCAGGTTTCACGAGGCGATCGACGGATCACAACATTTCCTCGGCCCCCTCGACATCGAGGTGAGGGGAAAGCAGGCCTCCGCGGAGTGCCATGTGCGCGCCTACCATCAGTTCGCGCGCGCGC
Source organism: Sorangium cellulosum (assembly GCF_002950945.1). Lineage (GTDB taxonomy): Bacteria > Myxococcota_A > Polyangia > Polyangiales > Polyangiaceae > Sorangium > Sorangium cellulosum_E. The sequence goes on along the minus strand of NZ_CP012673.1, from coordinate 14,255,856 downwards.
CGGGCGGCGCGGAGTGGATGGTCGCGGGGCACTACCGTTATGAGCTCACCAGGGAAGAGGGCGGCTGGAAGATCGGCAAGGTGAGGTTCGAGATCGGGTACCAGACCGGCAACACGAACATGTTCCAGGAAGCGCTCGCGTGAGGCCCGCCGGCCGCGCCTTCGTTCACCGCGGGCGCGGCGGCGCGATCGCCACGCCGAGCGCGTGCGCCGCGCGCAGCGCCACGACGCGGAGGTGGCCGTCCGGCAGGTGCTCTCGCCCCGCGACGAGCTCGGTCAGCGGCACCCAGGAGAGCCGCCGCACGGCGCCGGACGGCGGCTCGAGGTCGGGCGCGGCGGCGTCCGGCGCAGGCGTCTCGGCGGCGGCCGCGGTGATCACGAAGGCGAGCGGCTGCACCAGCTCCGGGGTCAACCCTGCCGACGGGCGGTAGGCGCCTCCGAGCTCGACGGCGCCCCCCACCCGGACGCCGTAGTCGACCTGGAGCCGCAACCGCACGAACGCCTCGGCGGCCGCCAGGGTGCCCTCGCTGCGCGGCAGCCGCCACGCCGGCGCGACCAGGATCTCGCTGTTGCCGGAGAAGCTCTGGGCGGCGGGCAGGTCGTCGTCGTCCACGCCGAGCAAGACCTCGCCCGACGGCGACCGCGCGAGCAGCGCGGTCGCGACCGTGAGCGCGCCGAGCGGCCGCGGCACCACGTACTCCAGCTCGCGCGCGGCCACGACGTCCCCGGCCGCGGAGAGCTCCTCGAAGCGCGCCCGCCGCACCTCGAGGAACCCCGCGCTGGCGCTCCGGTCCACCCGCGAGAACCGCCGGCGGCTCGGGCGCGCGAGCAGCGCGCCCAACGACGTCGGCTGCACGACGGCCGCCGCCTCGTCGTTGTCGCCGACGGCGGCGGCGCCCGATCCAGACCGCCCGGCGCCCGCGCTCGCGAGCGGGATGTCGTCGCCGATCCACGGCCCGAACGGCAGCCCGAAGCGCGCCAGCAGGTCGTAGACGTTCAGCTCGAGCCGCGCGTCGGGCAGGCCGCCGACCTGCGCGGCGCGCAGCAGCTGGCGCGCCTCGATCGCGCGGATGCGGCCCGACGTGCCGAACCCGGACACGTTGTCCGATGGCGCGTTCACGAACGTGGGCTCGACCTCCACCAGCATCGAGCGCACCTCCTCGAGGATGCCGCCCGGCGACGGGTAGTACGTCGTGCCCGGGATCATCCGCTGGATCGCCGCCGCGGGCACGCCGGCCGCCCGCTCCAGCGCGCGCTCGACCGTGTGCCCGACCGGGAACTCGGTCTGCACCACCGCGATCGGCTCGGCCAGGTAATCGGCGGGACCGCTGCCGTCGAGCGGCGGCGTCTCCTCGCGGCAGGCGTGTGCGATCGGCCGCGGGTAGCTCGTCCGCGCCAGCACGTACGCGGTCTCGCCGGCGGATCCGGCGAAGAAGAACGGCACGATGTCCAGCGTGGGGTGGGGCCGCGCCGCCAGATCGAACACCTGGCCCGTCGCGCGATCCAGGTGGTGCTCGATCCGCAGGAACTGCTGAGGGCTCTCCGCCGGCCTGAGCCGGAACGCGACGCCCTGACCGGCCTTCACCTTCTCGCCGACGATCAGGTAGTTCGTGGGCGGGTACGGCAGCCGCGCGCCCGCGGCGTCCCGGAGCTCGAACCGGCCGGCGAACCGGTTGCGCACGATCCAGGGGTTGCGCAGCGGCGTCGACGAGAGCACGCGCAGGCCGAGCCGCGCGAAGAGCGCCTCGAACTGCGCCTGCGAGAAGTACGTGTACTCCTCCTTGACCTCGGCCTCCCAGTCGGCGCGGTAGTCCTTCCGCAACACGAACTCGGCCGCGTGTTTGTGCGCGAGCTGGTACCGGCGCCACCCGGGGCGCGGCGCCGGCACGCCCGAGGGCCCGTCCTCCACGCGCACGAGCGGGAACCCCGGCTCCGGCGACAGCGAGCGGAACTCGCCGGCGAACCGCTCGAGCAGCGCCGCCGTCGAGGCGGTCCTGGGGTCGCGGCCGCCCTCGCCGTCGTCGGCGGGCACATCGAGCAGCACCTGCCCCGGCCCCGGGTCCACGAAATCGCGCACCACCAGCACGCCGTCCGGCGAGAGCTGCTCCACCTGCGCCGCGAGCGCGTCGGCGGCGTTCGCGTGGCGGTAACCGCCGTACGAGGTCACGTGGTGGAGCACCGAGGAATCGAAGATCCCGTCGAGGCTCTCCGGGGGGAAGACCGCGGCGGCGATGTCGCCCAGCTGGAAGCTGAGGTTCGGGTGCCGGTGCGCGCGGCGCGCGAGCTCGACGACCGTGGGATCGATGTCCACGCCGATCACCTCGAGGCGCGGATAGAGCTGGGCCAGCGCGACGCTGCCCTGCCCCGAGCCCATCCCCATGTCGGCGACGCGCCCCTCGCAGAGGAGGTGCGCGGCGGTCAGCGCGACCTTCTGGCGCATGGACGCGTCCATCGCGGCCAGGTACCGCGCGTAGGCGGACAGATCGTCTCGCCGCTGATCTGCCTCGTACCCCGCGGGCGCGCGCATCGTCATGAGGATCAGTGTACGCCGGTCGCCAGGCGCGGACGACCGTCGTCTCACCGTGGACGGCGCGCCGCTGCGCCACGAGGCGCGAGCGCCGTCGACGTGACCGGTGGCCGGGGGTGGAGGGTTTCGAGAGGACGCCGCGTGGTCCTGCGACGCGCGCGGCGTCAGGGCGAGGCGCGACAGGCGCGGGAGAGCGCCGGCCGCGCCGGCCGCCTCAGGTGGCCGCGATGCCCGGGAGCGGCGACTTGGAGCCCAGGGCCGGATCGCCGAAGCCGGAGAAGTCCGTGATCCCCATCGCGTCGATCATGCTGAGGAGCACGCGCTCGTGCCGCTCCTTGCTCGTGATGAACCGGCCGCCGGGGGCGGTCTTCAGGTAACCGCCGTCGCCGCTTGCCAGGACGAACTTCATCTCGTTCTGGTTGTGGTTCGGCGCGTCGCCCATGTCGCGGCACCAGGCGACCAGCGTGTTGTCGAAGAGCGTCCCCGTGCCGTCGGGCTCCGGCGTCGCCTTCAGCTTCTTGATCACGCCGACGAACTGCTCCGCCAGCCACCGCTCGAGCTTGATGAGCCGCGCGTGCCCCGGGTCGTTGCCGTGGATCAGGCCGTTGTGCTCCTCGTCGGGCACGCCGATCTCCGGCATGTCCACCCGCATCTCCTGGTCCGTTCCCCACTGGACCGAGGCGACGCGCGTGCGGTTGCACGCGAACGCGGCGACGATGGTGTCCAGGTGGAGCGAGTTGCCCGTGACGTGGTTGCTCCGATCCATGGCCGGCTCCACCGGGGCGCAGGCGCCGCCCGTGGGCACGCCGCCCCCGGGCTGCATCGAGCCCTCGAGCTCCCTCTCGAGCAGCCGGATCGACTCGAGGTGCAGATCCAGCTTGTAGTACTGCTCCCTGCCCAGATCCCGCTTCATCGTCGCGAGCTCGCTCTTCAGGTTGTCGAGGATGCTCTTGCGCCGGCGCAGCATGTCCTCCAGGGCGGCGTTGGGGTTCCCGCCCGGGGTGGGGGTGGTGGTCGGCACCACGCCGCTGAACGCTTCCCGGAAGGCCGACAGCGGGGAGGCGGTGGGCGCCAGGTTGGTCCCGTTGTAGAACCCCGTCTTGCCGCTGGCGGCGACGTTGGCGCCGAACAGGAGGAAGGGGACCGGCGACGTCTGGCCGGCCGCCTCCAGCTTCTTCACGATGAACTGGTCGACGGAGATGAGCCCGTACGCGCCGGGGCTGAAGTAGCCCATCCCGGTGATCCCGTCGGCCGAGCCGTGGTTGTTGGCGGGGCTCCCGCTCGGCAGGCCGTCCAGGATGACGAGGTGCTGCTTGACCTCGTCGAGCGGCTTCATGCAGTGGCCGTCGGCGTACGTCGGGCTCTCGCCGGAGACGCTCGTCGGCTTCCAGATCTCCGGCGCCGTGCCCATCGTGAAGAACACGAGGATGCGCTTCGCCTTCCGCCCGGGCGCCGCGTCGGCGACGGAGTCGTAGAAGGACGAGAACAGCAGGCTGGCACCCAGGCTGGCACCGACACCCTTGATGAAATTCCTACGGCTGTGGCTGCGCATGACCGATCCTTTCACTCCTAGCTACTGTCTCTCGCGATTTGCAGCCGTGAGGCTCATTCGTCTTCCACCTGAACTCGGCGGGTGAAGTGCGGCGTCTTCGCCAGCCCGAGCCAGACGCTCTTGATGGCGTAGTTGTTCGCAGCCGCCTCCTGCTTGACCACGTCGTACGTGCAGCCGTCCTGCTCCCAGGTGTCGCCGAACGCGTAGTACGACCAGTAACGGACCATGCACTCCTTGACCTCCTCGCTCTGGGCGAGGTAATCGGACAGCTGCGTCACGCCGTCGAAGGCGAACTCCCCCTCCGGGACCTCGATGATCAGGCCGCTCGAGTCGATGGGGAGACCCTCCTCGTCGTTCCGCCAGCGGCCGAACGCGTCGTAGTGCTCGAAGCCGAAGCCGATCGGATCCATCTTCCCGTGGCAGCCCTTGCAGCCCGTCTGCGTGTGCTGCCCCTCGAGCCTCTGCCGCGTGGTCATCTTCTCTTCGGTGATCTTGATGTTCGGATCCACGCCGGGCGGCGGGGGCGGCAGCGGGTGGCAGAGCAGGCGGGTGCGGACCATCTTGCCGCGCTGGGTCGGCGAGGAGATCCTCGAGCCGCCATGGCCCGCCAGGAAGCTGCCGTGGGCCAGGATGCCCGTGTCGCGCTGCCCCGGGTTCAGCATCGTCATGGTCAGCTCGGTGCCCCCGGCGCCGCCCAGCCCGTAGTGCGTGGCCAGGTTGTTGTTGAGGTACGTGTAGTTCGCCTTCAGCAGGTCCGCGAACGTGCCGCCCTTGTCGAGCGCGACGTCGACGACGAGCTTCGTCGTCTCCGCCATCATGTCCTGGCGCAGCTCGGTCGTGAGATCGAAGACCGCCGCGTCCTTCACGGTGGTGACCAGGCGGTTCAGCTGGAGCCAGCCGCGCATGAACCGCATCATCTCGGCCTCCACCTCGGGGCGCCTCTCCGTCATGATGCGCTCGGCCTGGAGGCTGATCTGCTCGGGCGTCGCGAGGGCGCCCGCGTCCGCGGCCGACATCAGCGCCGCGTCCGGCATGGTCCCGGTCAGCATGTACGAGAGGTTGCTCGCGACCTCGTGCTGATTGAGGTTGTAGATGCCGCTATTGCTCGGATCCGGGGTGCCGATCTCGCGGCGGTAAAGGAAGTTCGGCGACTGGAGCATGGCCGACACGACCACCTTGGCGCCTTCGTCGAACGACTCCTCGTCCGCGAAGAGGACGTCGTAGGCCTTCACGCGCTCGTCGTCGAGCGGGGCGCGGAACGCGCGGCGGCCGAAGTCGCGGATGAACTCCTGCCGGCAGCTCTCATCCAGCGTCCGGCAGGTCACGGAGGTCATGGTGCTCAGCTTGCTCGGGATCGCCCACGCCGCGGTCGCCTCGGCCCAGTCCCGGATCTTCCCGGCGGTCGAGTCGCGGATCACGAGCCCGTTCGCGTCGGCCGTGAAGCCGAGCACCGCCTGATCGTTGAAGATGCTCGTAAAGGTGACGGTGTCATCGTTGAACAGGTCGCGGACGGTGGCCTCGAACTGCTCCACCGTCAGGCGCCGCACCGTGCGCGGGCCGGGGGTGCCCTTGTCCGGCGCGGCACAGGCCGACACCTCGGGGATCTCTTGCGGCACCTCGGGCGGCTCGCCGATCACCGGCGGGCTGTCGCCGCCGCCGCCGGGGTCGTCGGGGGTGCTGCCGTCCAGATCGCCCAGGTTGCCGAGGCAACCGAACGGGCCAGCCAGAAGGAGCGCCGCCGTGGAGTAACGGCGGCACGCCCTCGCCGAAACCAAGCCACTAAGCGTGCTCATCACTACCCGAGGAAAGCTGATATCTCTCATGTTATCACGCCCCGATCATGCGATATCGCTTTGATATCTTGAGGGCTCCAGCCCACCTAGTTGATCGCCTATCACCCGACGTTTTCCGGCGTCTGCCGTCCGCCGCCCACCCCTCGAACCACCGGCGCCCTGCGGCGCCCTCCTCCTCAAGCTGGGCGTCGGACTACGACGCTACGCGTCGAGCCGACTCGCGAAAGTTATCCGACACGCAAGCGAGCTCGCCTGCACCCGATGCGGTCACCGAGCGGGAGCCACCGGATCGCAGCGCGCCTTCGGCCGCGAAGCTCGCAGCGAGCTCCTCGGTCCCCATGAGCGTCGTCGTGCGGTCCATGCGGGCTCTATAAGCAACCCGCATGCCGGGGGATCTTCTTGGTTTCTCGGCGGTCTGAAGCGCAGTTTCTGGATTTTTTCGGGGCTACACCCGGGTGGACACGGGGGAGTCCAGGAATCGCGATCCACCCCTCCTGCGATCCATGCGGACTCTTCCGGATGGGCTCGGCCGTACCCGGGCTCGGCTCCGGCCTCGCCTCAGCCCTTGGACCAGGCGGAGATCGACCGGTAGCTGGCGACAGACTCCTCGATGACCTCCAGGGCGCGCTTGCGGTCGTACATGGTATCCACCTCGGCGAGCTTGTTCTCGAGCGTCTTGTAGTCGAGGAAGAACCGCATCAGCTCCAGGGTCACGTGCGGGGGCAGCTGCTCGTGGTTCGAGTAGTGGGCCACGGAGGGGTCATCGACGGCGACCGCGATGATCTTGTCGTCGACGCCCTTGTCGTCGCGCATGAAGAAGCCGCCGATCGCGCGCGCCCTCACGATGGTGAGCGGCACGACGGGCTCCTGCATGAGGACGAGGACGTCGAGCGGGTCGCCGTCGCCCGCGTGCGTCTGGGGGATGAAGCCGTAGTTGGCCGGGTAGTGCACGGACGAGTAGAGCACCCGGTCGAGCATCAAGAGCCCGGTCTTCTTGTCGAGCTCGTACTTGCACTTCGATCCCTTCGGGATCTCGATGACGACGGGAAAGAAGTCGTGTCGGCTGTCGGGGAGCAGGATGTCGTGAAGCGGATGGGTCATTGAGGCGTCCTGAGCTTTCGCCGCGCCCGGGACCGGGCGAGGGGGCGCGCAGGATACCAGAATTCAAGGGGAATTGGCGCGCGGCGTACCGCCCGCCCCGGCGCGGCCGGTCTGGCGCGGCCGCGCCGGCGCCGCCGCGGGCGGGCGATACGCCGCCGCGGCTCAATCTCGCCAGCAGAAGCCGAAGCGCGCGGAAGCGCCCGGCTCGATCTCCGCGTTGTAGCTCACGCCGGAGAACTTCACGCCCGCGTTGCCCGACTCGGCCGCCGCGTTCCACACGTCGTTGAGCGTGCCGTCGACCTGGAGGGTGACCTCCCAGGCCGCCTTGGCGTCGCCCAGGTTGGTGACCACGACCGACTCGCAGCCGCCGCCGTCCCACACCGAGTCCACCTTCTCCTCGACATCGAAGTCCCCGTTCGTGGGCGGCGGGTCGTTGTCGGTGCCCGACGGCCCCGTATTGCCGCCGGGATCCGGCTCGCCGCCGGGATCCGGCTCGCCGCCGGGATCCGGCTCGCCGCCGGGATCCGGCGTGGGGTCCGCCCCCGTCGCCGCCTCGGCGAGGCGCTTCGTGAACCGCGGCGACTGCGCGATCGCCTTGATGACGCCCGCGACGGTGAGGTCCTCGGGCCCGAGCTTCCCGGTGATCTGCTCCGCCATGCAGGAGAGGTCGGCCTGGTCCATGGCGCCGAAGCCGAAGCGGAGCCACTGGAGGGTGAAGCACGCCTGCGCGTCGGGGCTCTCTGCGAGCTTCTGGGCGAGCTCCCCGGTGCCGTCGAACGTGCCGCTCGTGCCCTCCGCCCCCACGATGTTGCCGCTCGCGTCGACGGGGTGCCCGTCGTCGGTGTCGCGGTAGCGGCCGACGCCGTCGAAGTGCTCGAAGCCGAAGCCGATCCCGTCGATGAGCGAGTGGCAGCTGCCGCACGCCTCGTTGTTGGAGTGCTCGAAGAACCGCTCGCGCGTCGACTTCGTGGGATCGGGCTGGGGCGGCTTGACGTCGAGGCCCGCGGGCGGCGGCGGCAGCGGCTGGCAGAGGAGCTGCTCGCGCACGAACTTGCCGCGGTGCACGGGCGACGACTCGCCGGCGTGCGCGTGGGTGCTGAGGACGCTGCCGAGCGTGAGGATGCCCATGCGGTTCGATCCGGTGAGGTCGACCCGCGTCATGCCGTCCTCGTCCGCGGCCCCGCCAGGCGACTGGAGTCCATAGAACGACGCGAGCTCCGGGTTCACATAGGAGTAGTTCGCGGTGTACATCTCGCTCAGCGAGCCCGAGCCCTCCCGGATGAGGTGGCGCACGAAGGCCGCCGTCTCCTTCTCGATCGCCTGCCGGACATCCTCCGTGTACTCCGGGTACGCGGCCATGTCCTTCGACGGCTTGCCGTTCAGCTGCAGCCAGGTCCTGAAGAACCTGAGGACGCCGGCCTCGGCCCGCGGGTCCTGCATCATCCTGTCGACCTCGGCCGAGATGACCGCCGGCGTCGCGAGCTCACCCGACTCCGCCTTGCTGAGCAGCTCGTCGTCCGGCATCGAGCTCCAGATCATGTAGGAGAGCTGGGACGCGATCTCGTGCGGCAGGAGCTGGTATGTGCCGTCCGCCGCGACGGCGCCGAGCTCCGGGCGATAGAGGAAGTAGGGAGACTGGAGCGCGGCGGCGATCATCGCCTGGACGCCCCCCGCGAAGCCCTCGTCGGCCTTCACGCTGCGGTAGAGCTCCATGTACCGCGCGCGGTCCTCTCCGGTGAGCGGCCTGCGGAAGGCGCGGCGCCCGAAGCGCTCGAAGAACTCGGTCGCGCACGTGTCGTCTCCGGTCGCGATCTCGCAGGGGACGAGCGATCCCGGCGCCTCGATCACCCTGGCGGCGATGTCCTCGGCGGCGTCCCGCATGAGCTGGACGTCGGTCCCGGCGTAGAGGAGCGCGTCGGCGTTGTTGTCGAAGCCCTCGACGTTCGCGTCCGTCGGGAGGATGTAACCCGTCGTGTCGACGCCGAGGAGGTCGGCCACGGTCCTGTCGAACTCGACGCGCGCCATCCGGCGCAGGACGCGCCGCCCGGACACCATGTCGGGCTCGCAGGCGGTCGGCTGCTCCTCGCACCCCACGCCCAGGTTGACCCGGCTCACGAACTTCTCGAACGCCACGTACTCATCGCTCTGGAACGGGATGAGCGCGCCGCCGGCGTGGCCGTCGGGGTGCCGGCCGGAGGGGCGCAGGAGGAGCGCCGACTCGCCGTTCACCTGGAGCGCGGCCATGCTGCGCACGGCCTCGAAATTCGCCTGCAGCGCCTCGTCGGTCCCCGAGGTGTCGAACACCATGCGGGTCCCCTTCGCGAGCCCTTCCTCGGTGTGGCAGACGGTGCACTTCGAGGACATGATCGGGTCCCAGAGGTTCGCCTTGAAGAACTCGACGTTGTCGGTACATCCCGAGTCGAGGGAGCCCGAGTTGTTTCCGCCGTTCTCGAGGTCGTCGTCGCCCCCTCCGAAGAGGCCGTTGCAGCCGGCGCCCGCGGTGCCCAGCGCGACGCACGAGAGCACGAGCGCGTGGCTCAGGCGCCGCGTCAGCGTGCGCCGCGGGGCGTCGCTCGCCGGCAGAGGCCGGGAGACAGACGCACCCGCCTTGTCGAGGGGTCCCGTCGCGGTTGTGTTCATAAGCTTGTTCCTCGTAATCCCAAGTGCTGTCGGTGGACGGACATGCGGGTGACCGCGCATCACGCGAGCCCATCCAGCGGGCCAGTGCCCTTCGAGGCGTCGCCGAAGCTGCTGTTGGTGAGGCCCATGGCCTGGCAGATCGAGACCAGGAGCTTCTGGTGGGGAGCGCCGCCGAAGTCGACGTAACGGCCGGGCGAGAAGGCTCCCCCGCCGGCGAGGACGAACGGGACCGACTCGCACCGGTGCATCGGCGCGTCGCCGAGCTCCTTGGCCCACACGACCAGCGTCTCGTCGAGCAGGGTGCCGCCGCCGGAGCCGGCGGTCGACTTCAGCTTCCTGAGGAGGTAGGCGAACTGCTCGGAGAACCACCGCTCCGCGATGCGGAACTTGTCGACGTCCTCGCCCGAGCTCGCGTGGGAGAGCGAGTGGTGGTCCGAGCCGGCCAGGCCGAGCCAGCGCAGGTGCAGCGGCGAGACCGTGTGAGAGAACTGGACCGTCGCGACCCGGGTCCGACCGCACGCGAGCGCCGCGGCGACGAGGTCCATCTGCGCAAGGGCGATGTCCGGCACGGCGTCCTCGTCGGTCGGGTTGAACGAGGGCGGCGGCGCGGGCGCCGTGCTGCAGCTCGCGGCGACGGGGCCCGCGCCCGCGCTGGCGCCGGGCGCGATCTGCTCGAGGCCGTCGATGTGGGCATCGAGCTTCGCCTGCTCCCGCGCGGGTACGCCGGCGCGCAGCGCCTCCATCTCGCCGTTCGTGACGCGCAGGATGCTCTGCCGGCGCTTCTTCTTCGGATCGACCTCCTCGGATCCCGTCCCGGTCGGATCACCGTTGCCCGTGAAGCCGTCGAAGATCTGGTTGTAGGCGGTCCGTGGCTCGTCGATGACGGGCGCGAACTGTCCCGCCGCGCTGTACGACATGCGGGTCTGCGCGCCCGTCCCCCACGGGCTCGTGTAGATACCGAGGTTGACCGGCCGGCCGCCGAGCTCCTGGGCGACGTACCAGTCGAGGCTCTGGCCGCGGCTCGCGCTGCCCGCGGTGCCGCCGCCCGTGAGCATGTTGATCATGCCGGGCTCGTGGTTGTCGACCCCCTTGAAGTCGATGCCGTCACAAACGATGAGATCGGATTTGTGCGCCGCGAGCGGCTCGAGGATCGAGCCCGCAGGGAAAGAGAAGCTGGATCCCGTGCCCTGCGGACGCCAGAGATGATGGTGAGTTCCGTTGGGAGAGAAGAATATAACCAGATTTCGGGCAGTCCCACCGTCGGCGCGAAGGTGGTTGATCTTCCCAAGGAACGGAGCGGCGAGAAGACCGGCGCCCAGGCCGGCGACGAAGCGACGTCTGGATATGCGATTCATAACGACGGGCTTTTGCAGAGGTCATGCCCGCGAGACAAACAGCGCCGAACACTCCAATTCTCCGAGTAAAAACCGTGCCGCATGCCGCCTGAACCCAGAGAGGTTCTGGGCACGAGATCCAGGCGATTTGGAGGGTGATCCTGGACTGAAACGAGTTCGGCGCGCGTTCACCACAAGGCGTCAGCGAGACAAGGCGTCAGCGAGCTCGGCAGGGCGCGTCCTTCAATATTCCAGGGAGAGCCCTCGAATCGGCGGCAAACCATCCAAGGAATGTGCCAGAGGCGACCGGAGTCACCTGGAGAGCTTTCATCGCGGTGCGCGGCTGTGCCTGATACAGCGACCCGGACAAGATACTGCCAGTACGCCACAAAGCCCGGAAGAACTCGGAATTTTATATTCCAGGCGTCTCTGGCATGTTGGCGGATTCACTCATCTTCGCTCGAGCATCTCCTGCCATTCCCGTCTGCTCATCTCTTTGCATGATCCTCGTCTGGGCACCGCGCTTGATGAGAGAGAGGCGTGGAAGGCCTCCCGGGCGCCTCCCAGCGGCGCGATCTCCAGCCCCGACGCCACGGCCCGGCGAGCTGCCGGCGTGAAGCGCATCGCGAGGATGGGCAGGAGCCGCCGCTCGTGCGATGAGCTAGGGACCCATCGCGGGGATAGACCTCACTCGGGGTCCTCCTGATGGCTGTAGCGCTCCCCATGAGACGGTGCCCGACGCACGCCCTACCCCAAGAGCCGGAGCGCGCGCCCGAGCCCCGGGGCACACGCGCGCCGCGGCGCAGGGCCCCCGGCGCGCTCGCGCTGCTCGCGCTCGCCGCGGCCCTCGGCGGCCCTCACGCGGCGGCGGCGTCGGCTGGCGCGCCGGACGCGCCTCCGCCGGGCCCGCCGCCGCCGGTCGGGGGCGGCGCGTTGGCCAACGCGCCTCCCGACGACGCCGCCACGCCGAACCCCGGCCGCCCCGTGGTCTCGCCGGTGCAGCGGCCCGACGCGCGCGATGTGCCGCAACGCACATGCTCTTTCACGCTGCCCCTCTGTGTGCATGCGCCCGCGGGTGTCCCCGGCGCCGCCCTCCTGGAGGGCCTCGCTCACCTGGAGGCCGCGATGCACACCTACGACGCGCTCGGCCTACCCCGGCCCCTCCCCGACGGGCAGCGCGGCGGCGGCCCGTCGTACGACCTCTACCTCGAGCGCGGGCCGCGCCGCGGGCCCATCCGGGTCGGGCACGACATGCGGGCGCTCGGGGAGCGGTTCGACACCACGAGCGCGTTCGCCGTCGTCGCGGCGCCGGGCAGAGGCGGCTGCGCGAGCGCGTCCGACGCCGCCTACGCGCTCGCGCACGCCGTCGCCGCGCGCCTCGACGCGGGCGCGGAGGAGGGCGCGCTCGCCATGGCCGCGAGCTACCTCGCCTCGCTCGCGGCGCCGTGCGCCGCCGAGGAGCTCGCCGCCGTCGACGCCTTCCAGCGCACCCCCGAGCGGGCGCTCACGGGCGCCGCGCTCGGCGCGATCGACGGGGCCTTCCTCTTCCCGTGGTACCTCGATCAGGCCCACGGCACCGGGGCGCCGGCGCAGATCGCGACGTCGCTGCTCGCCATCGCGGCGCAGTCGACGCCCGCGGGCGCGCTGCGCTTCCGCGGCGAGCCCGACACCTTCGACGCGCTCCGGGAGTCGCTCCGGTTCCGCGGCAAGGACCTCGGCGACGTGCTCCTCGACTTCGCGGTGGCGCGCGCCTTCCTGGGCAGCCGCAGCGACGGCGCGCACCTCGCCGGCGCCGAGCGCTTCGGCGACCTCGGCCGGGTGCGCTTCGAGTGGTCGCTGCCGTACGCCACGCTCCCGCGGCGCGTCGCGCCCCTGCGCCCGATCGAGCCGACCGGCGCGACCTACCTCTGGCTCGATCTCTCCGCGGCCGGCGCGGCCGCGCCGGCCGATCTGAAGGCCGCCGAGATCAACCTCGTGGCCGAGTGGGAGCTGCCCGCGGTGTTCCGCTGGGCGATCGTCAAGGTGGACACGCAGGGCGCCGAGGCCGGCCGCGTCGAGGTGGCCGGCGTCGTCGGGAGCAGCCGCGCGGAGCGCACGGTCGTGGGCCTCGACGGCCTCGCCGGGCTGCTGCTCGTGGGCGTCAACGCGGGGAGCATGATCCGCAGCCGCCCGTTCGATCCCGACGACGCGCCGTTCATGCCGCACGCCTACACGGTCACGCTGTTCCGGTAGCGGCCGCGCCCGCGCCTCAGCTGAACAGGCTCCACTCGTCCTCGATGAGCGAGAGCGCGTCGAGCAGCTCGACCGCGAGATCGCGCTCCAGCCACTCGTCGACGCGCTGGCCGGCGGCGACCGCGCTGAAGCTCACGCGCGGGATGCGCTTCGCGAGGTGCGTCAGGCACGTGCCGGTCCGGTCGAGGCGCGCGACCCAGTCGGTCTCGCGGTAGGCGTACCTGGCCTGGTGGAACAGCGAGTCCCCGAGCGCGCAGAGCCGGTCGCGGACGACGTCGGCGGGCTCGGCGCGCGACGCGATCGCCTCGCGCACCTCGGCGATGGCGCGCAGCACCAGGCCGACCGGCGCGCCCGGGTGGAAGGAGTCGCGCTCCGGCGAGAACGTCGGCGCGTCGAGCGCCAGGAAATACCAGGCCTGCGGCGTCGCCACGCGGTAGAGGTACGCCGCGCCGCAGGCGTCGGCCGCCGCCATCGCGGTCTGCCAGGCGCCCTCCTCGTCGATGTCGTCCTGCTCCGCGGGCATGCCGTCGATGGGCCCGATGCCCGCGTCGTGCAGGAGCGGCTCGGCCCACGCCATGGCGAGGACCGAGGTGGCGCGCGACCAGCTGCACAGAAGGCGCGCGTTCGCCTCGGCGGACACGCGGCCGCTCGGCGCGAGCCAGACGAAGCGCCCCTCCTTGAGGTCGGCGCGGTGCTCGTGCAGCGCGGCGCCGTGGGCGGCGAGCATCCGGGAGAGCTCTTCGCCCCGCGCCGCCCAGCGCCGCGCGAGGGCCGCAGCGGCATCGCCGGTCGGCGAGTCGTCCCAGTCGAGCTCCGGCGGCCGGGGCGGCACCGGCGCCTCGTCGTCCACCTCGCTCACCTCGTCCACCTTGACGCCCCGGGCCCGCCGCTTCGGCGGCGCGGGGCGGACCTGCTCGGCGGCGCGCTTCCGCGGCGGCGCCCTCCGCTCCGCGGCGCGCTCCACCGGAGGGGGCACGGTCTTCGTTGCCCCTCTGGGCCGGGCCCTCGAGCTCACGGGCCGCTCCGCGCGCTCGCGCAGCGCGACCGGCGGCGCTTCCTCGGCACGCCCGCGCACGATCCCTGTCGCGTGCGGCTGCGCTCGCGCGCGCCCGTTGGATGCCTTGACGGTGCGCTTGGGTTCGGCCGATGTCCCCCGACCGCGCGGTTTGGGCATTGGGGCATGCTAACACGACGTCGTTCGGCAACACCTGATGTCGACGGGAAACACCGGATATCGCGGGTCCCCGGTCGAAGCGCGCAGGGGAGCGCAGCTGCCGAGCGCCCCGCCGCGCCGGTAGCCGCGCCGCCGGGCGCTCCGGGGGTGCCGGGCGCGCCGCCGAGCGCTCCGGGGGTGCCGGGGGTGCCGGGCGCTTTAACTCGGCGCCGGCGCCCGACTCAGTTCGCCTCGCCGAGGGCGCGGCGCACGACCTTCTTGAATTTCGCGAGCGGCTGAGCTCCGCTGATGAGATAGCCGTTGATCACGAACCCGGGCGTGCCCTTGATCCCGGCGTCCGCCGCGACCTTCGCATCGGCCTCGACGGCGGCCTGGTGGGTGCGCTCGTCGAGCGCCCTGGCGAAGCGCGCCGCGTCGAGCCCGAGGGTCGCGGCGTGCCGCTCCAGGGCCGCGCGGTCGAGGTTGTCGGAGCGGGGGTCCTTGAACAGCAGGTCGTGCATCTTCCAGAAGCCGGCCGGCCCCTTCTGCGCGAGCGCCTCCATGGCCGCCTCGGCGGCGAGCTGCGCGTCGGGGTGGAACGGGAGCGGCAGATGGCGGAAGACCACCCGGACCTTGCCCGGAAAGGCCTTGATCAGCTCGTCCATCGTGGCCGCGCCGCGCGCGCAGAAGGGGCACTGGAAGTCCGAGAACGCCTGGACAACCACCTTGCCGGCGGCCGCGCCCTTGCCGGGGTGGCCCTTGGGCGGCGGCGGCAAGCTCACCTTCGGCGGCGACGGCGGCGGGACAGCCTGCTTCTGGATCTCCTCGTAGACCTTCGCGCGCGGCGTGCCTGCCACGACCATCGCCTCTGCCCGGGCGATCTCCTCGTCGATCATCGCCTGGAACTCCTCGAGCGGCTGCGCGCCCAGGAGGCGGCGACCGTTGATGAAGAAGCACGGCGTCCCCCGCGCGCCGAGGTCGTCCGCGAGCTCCATGTCGGCCTCGATCTTGGCCGCGTGTTTGCGCGAGGCGACGGCGCGCTTCGCCGCCGCCACGTCGAGCCGGAGATCCGCCGCGACGGCGTCGAGGGCGGCGGCGTCCAGGTTGCCCTGGGCGCGGAGCAGGCCCCCGTGAGCGCCCCAGAACCCGTCGACTCCCTTCTGGGCCCGGGCCTCGCGCGCGAGCTCCGCGGCGGGCTCGGCCATCGGGTGGAACGGGAGCGGGTTGTCCTTCCAGACGATGCGCAGCTTGTCGCCGTACTGCGCCGTGAGCTGGTCGAGGGTCGGCATCACCCGGAGGCAGAACGGACACTGGTAGTCGCCGAACATGACCAGCGTGACGAGCGCCGTGTCCTTGCCCCGCACGGGCGAGTCCCCGACGGGCACGAGGTGCACTGTCGCGCGCTCCCGCGCCTCCGCGTCGCCCTCGCCCTCCTCGTCATCGGCGCCGGCGGCGATGTTCTTCTTCGAGAGCGCCGCGTAGACCTGCTCCGGCGGCGTCCCCTCGGCGCGCAGCGCCCGCGCCTCGGCGAGCTGCGCGTCGATGATCGCGGCGAAGCGCTCCGCGGGCTGCGCGCCGGAGAGGAGGACGCCGTTGATGAACGACGCCGGCGTGCCCGTCACGCCGAGCCGCCCGGCGAGCGCGATGTCCGCGTCGACCTTCCGCGCCGCCCCGGTCTCCTCCACGAGCCGCCTGACCTGGCCCGGCGTCACGCCCGCCCGCCGGAGCGCCGCCGCCTCGATCTCCGGCGAGAGCCGCTCGTCGGTCTCGAAGATCGCGTCGTGAAACGCCCAGAAGCCGCCGGGGCCGGCGTGCGCGAACACCGCCATCGCCGCCTCGGCGCTCGGCCGGGCCTGCTTGTGGAAGGCGAGCGGGTAGTTCTTCCACACGATGCGCAGCTGCTCCGGGCCGTACCGCTGCTCCAGCTGCTTCAGCGTGCCGCCGAGGAGCTTGCAGAACGGACACTCGAAGTCCGAGAACACGACGATCGTCACGGGCGCGAGCCGGCTGCCGCGCGCCGGATCGGCGCGGGTCACCGGCACCGCGCCCGCGTCGGCCGGCTCGAGCGCGGCCCCGTCACGCGGCGCGCGATCGGCGGCGGCGGCGCCCGCGCTCGGCGGCGCGCTCGCCGCGGTGAGCCGCGCTGACGCCGGCGCGGGCGGCACGGACGGCGCGCACGAGAGGGCGAGCAGCAGCGAGAGCCAGGCGACGGCGGCGAGGGCGCGGCGGATCATCGCGGGAGTCTACTCCGTTTCTCGCGCGCGTCGCCGCGCCGGGGCCGCGCGGCGACCGGCCGGGACACCCGCTCATGCCCCGAGCAGCGCGCCGGGAGCGGCCGCGGGCGCGATTGACGCGCTCATCGCGTTCAGCCATGACGGCCCCGGCGCGCCGCTCGGCTGCGCGCCGCGACCGCGTCAGCAGAGCGCATCGGGGAGCCATGGAGAAGGTCTACAGCGCCGCCCGCATCCAGCCTGAAGAGCACAGGGACGCCCTCGCGCGGCTCTGGAAGGAGAACCTCGCGCACGGCGAGATCTCGCCGGAGGTCCTCGAGCGGCGGATGCGCTGGTTCCAGGAGCAGAACCCGGCCGGCCCCGCCCGGACGTGGATGGGCTATCACGGCCCCGAGCGAGAGATCATCGGCAGCGGCTCGTTCTTTCCGCGCGACCTCTATGTCAGCGGACGGAAGCTCAAGGCGGGCGTGCTCGGCGACTTCGGCGTGACCAAGGCGCACCGCATCGCCGGGGCCGCCATGAGCATCCAGCGCGAGCTCGCGAAGGGCTGCCGCGAGGCCGGCGTCGACTTCCTCTATGGGTTCCCCAACAAGGCCTCTTTCCCGATATTCCAGCGCGCCGGATACAAGAAGATCGCGGACTCCATCATCTGGGTCCGGCCGCTCATGGCCGCGTACAAGCTGCATGAGCTCGCCGCCGCGTCGGCCGGAGAGCAGCAGGGCACGGTGAACGCGGTGATGCAGCGGGTCGCCGAGCGTGCGGCCGCGGCGGTCCCTCACCCTCGCTGGCGCGCGCTCTGGGAGGCGGCGGCGCCGGGCGACCCGCCCGCCCCGCTCACGCACGCGCTGTCGACCGCCGCGGAGCGCCTCGTGCAGCGGGCGACGGTGAAGCCGGACAACGCCCTCGTCCGCACCGCGGGGCGCGCGCTCGACGCCTCGATGGCGCTCCGGGACGCCGCGGCGCTGCTCGCGAAGCGGCGGCGCGTGCGCGGCGAGCTCGTGGACGCCGCCGACCACCGCTTCGACGCGCTCTGGGCGCGGGCGAAGCCCTCGCCGATCGCCGGCGAGCGGAGCGCCGAGTTCCTGAACTGGCGTTATGCGCAGCTCGGCACCGTCAAGCACCGCTTCTTCTGCATGCTCGACGGGCACGACGGGCGGCTGCTCGGCTACGCGGTCTACGCGGTGCGGAACAACAAGGTCGAGGTCTCCGACCTGTTCGCCGAGGACGACGGCGCGACGTTCGACACCCTGATCCTCGAGTTCTGCCAGGCGATGCGGCGCGAGGGGCACGTGTCCGTCGGGATGCTCCTCGTGACCCCGCCTTCCTTCAACACGCGCCTGCGGGCGCTCGGCTTCTTCGCCCGCCCCCACCCCCCGCACGTCGGATCGCGGTGGCTGGTCGTGCACGTCGACGCGAGCTTCCCGGAGGAGCTGCGGCGCGTGGTGCTCGACCCGAACAGCTGGTTCATCACCGACGGCGAGCTCGACGTCTGAGCGCCTGGTCCTGGCCGCGCGACGTGCGGTCAGGCCAAGGCGGCCGCGCCGCGAAGCGGACGCGGGGTTCGGGGCGCCGCGAAGCGGACGCGGGGCGCGAGGCGCCGCGACGCGGACGCGGGGCGCGGAAGCGGGGCAGAGCCCCGAGGGAGCGCGCCTCCCGGGGGTTTTGCCCCGGATCGCGCCGATCCGCTGGACCCACTCCGGCCGCCGATTACCCTTGCCACCATGGATAACGAGGCGCCGGCGCTTTCCATCGCGCGGCTTCGCTCCGCCTGGGATGCGGAGGTGGGTCCTTCGACGCGACGCGCGCTCGTCGCGGCTGCCTTCGCGGGGCTGTTCGGCGCGGCGCACCTCGCGCGCCTCGGGTCCCCGCTCGCCCGCGGGCTCGCCGGCGCCGGCCTCGCGCTGCTGATCGTGGCGATCGCCGTGCGGGCGATCGTCGCGCGGCGTCGCCGCGGCGACGCCCGGCGCACGGTGCGCGAGATCATCGGCCGCACGGACGCCGCGCTCGGCGCCGCGACCCTGAGGGCGCTCGCGCTCCTCGACCGCGCGGCCGCGGACGACCGCGTCGGGTCGCCCGAGCTCGCGGGCCTGCACCTCCGGCGGCTGCTCGGCCGCGCCTCGCACGCGCGCGTCGTCGCCCGCGCGCAGCAGGCCGCAGCGCGGTGGGCGACCGCCGGCCTCGCCCTCGGCGCCCTCTCGCTCGCGGCCGTGGCGCTCGAGCCGTCGCGCGTCGTCGAGGGGCTCGACGTGCTCGCCGCCCGCGGCGGCGAGGCCCCGCTGGATCTGCCGTGGCTCGAGGACATCGAGATGATGGCCACGCCGCCCGAGTACCTGCACCAGGGCGCCGAGGTGCTCCTGCCGTTCGCGACGACGATGCAGCCCCGGGGGACCGTGATCACGGTGCGCGGCCGCCCGATCCGGGACGGGCGCGCGCTCGTGCTGACGGACGGCGGCGCCGAGGTCCCCTTCGTCGACGACGGCAAGGGCGGCGTGATCGCCCGTTGGACGCTCGGCGGCTCGACGACCCTCCAGGCGGCCGCGCGCTTCGGGCAGGTGCGCGTCCGGCAGGCCGACACCCAGCGCGTGGTGTCGATCCCGGACGACGCGCCGCGCGTGATCCTCGAGGGCGCGCCGCGCACCGTGAAGCTCCTCGAGGAGCCCAGCATCCCGCTCCGCTACACGGTCACCGACGATCACGGCCTGCGCGAGGTGGATCTCGTGCTGCGCGCCGGCGCGAAGGAGGAGCGGCGGGTGCTCTCGCGGCCGGCGGCCGACGCGAAGGTCGACCGCGGCGGCTACGAGCTCAGGGCGCGCGATCCCTTCTTCCGCCGGACGTACGTGCCCATCGAGGTGCGGATCGAGGCGCGGGACAACGACCCGATCGAGGGCCCGAAGTGGGGCAGGAGCGAGGCGATCGTGGTCGTCCCGCCGCAGGTCGGCGAGCCGGAGGCGCGGCGCTACGTCGCGCTCGTGAAGGTGCGCGACGCCCTCACCGATCTGCTCGCCGACCGCATCGGCCAGAAGGCGCCGGACGCGCGCGGCGCCGCGGCGCACGCGGCGCACGAGGCCGAGGCGCAGGCGGCCGCGCGGGCGGAGGTCGAGAGGGCGCTCGACGCCGACTACGGCGGGCTCCGCGTGCGGGGGCGGATCGCGTCGCTCGCCCGGGGGCAGCTGGCCAGGCTCGACGAGGCGCTCGCCGCGGAGCGGCGGTCGACGACCCGCGCGGCGCACCAGGAGCTGCTCGACGAGACCGAGGGCGCGCTGCTCGCGTTCGACGCCGGCCTGCGCGGCCTCGGCTTCCGCGACGCGCAGGCCGTCGCGCAGCGGCTCGCCGACGTCGCAGATGAGGCCGCGCAGGCGGCGGAGCTGCTCGGCGGCGGCGATCGCGCGGCCGGCGAGGGGCGCCTCGACGCGGCGGTCGCGGTCCTCGGCGGCGGCGGGGTCGAGCTCCGCAAGCTCGGCGAGCTCGGCCTCGACCTCGGCGAGATCGTCGCGAACGATCTGCGCAGGATCGCGCGCGCCCGCGGCGCCAGCGACTGGCACCACGCCGAGCTCGCGGCGCGCGACCTCGCGGCGCGGCTCCGGCGCCCGGATCCCTCGTTCGGCGGCGGCCGCGGCGGGGTGGAGTCCGGGGCGCCGCGGGGGCCGGAGCCCGGGGACGCCTCGAGCGCCGACCAGGAGGTCGCGCAGGGCGAGCGCGACCTCGAGGAGCTCGCGCGCGATCACGCCGCCGAGACGAGCGCGGTCGCCGAGGAGCTCTCGCGCGCGAGGACGCCGGAGGACGTGGCGGCGCTGCGCGAGGAGGCGAAGCGCCACGCCGAGGCGATCCGCGAGGCGGTGCGCGATCTCCCGCAGCCCGGCGCGCCGCCCGGCTCCGCCGAGTCCGCCGCGGCGGCCGGCAGGGAGCAGGCCGAGGCGATGGCCGGCGCCCTGGAGCAGGGCCGCCCCGAGGAGGCCGTCCAGAGCGGCGAGGGCGCGGTGCGCTCGCTCGGCGAGGCGGCGCGGCTCGGGGCGCAGGGCCACGGCTTCTTCCCCGAGGAGCGGGCCGGCCGCGAGGCCGCCGAGGCGCAGCGGGAGCTCGCCGAGGAGCTGGCCTGGGCCGAGGAGGCGCTGCGCAAGCTCCGGCAGGCGGCGTCGGAGCGGGCGCGGGAGGGCCTGGAGCGATCGAGCCAGCGCGAGGGCTCGCTCGCCGATCGCGCGCGCGATCTGCGCAAGCGGGGCGAGCGCGGCGACAGCCGCATGCCGGAGGAGGTGCTCGAGCGCCTGGACGAGGCCGAGCAGGCGATGCGCGAGGCCCAGCGCGCCCTCGCCCAGGGCGACGGCGAGCAGGGCAACGAGCGCCAGCGCGACGCGCAGCGGCTGCTCGAGATGTCGCGCAGCGACGACCAGAGCCAGGACAGCGACGCGGAGCCGGAAGGGGGAGAGAGGGACATGGCGAAGAAGGCCGACATCCCGGACAAGGACAAGCACAAGGGCCCGGAGGAGTTCCGGCGGCGCGTGCTCGAAGGGCTCGGCGGCGCCTCGGAGCCGCGGCTGCGCGAGGCGGTCAAGCGTTACGCGGAGGGGCTGCTGAAATGAAGCGCAACGGTGGTGCGAGGACGGCGGCCAGGCCGCCGCGGGCGGCGGGGATCACGTCGCGCGGCCTCAAGGCGGCGGCGCTCGCCGCGCTCGTCTCGCTGCCGGCGACGGCGTCCGGCCGCCTGTCCGTCGGCGACATCGATCGCGCGGCGCGGGCGCGGGCTGCGATCCTGGAGATCGACGTCCCCGCGGCGCGGGACATCCTGAAGGACGCGGACCCGGCGGACACCACGCTCGCGCTCGAGCGCGGGCGGCTCGCCATCTACGAGGGCGACTGCGACGGCGCCGCGGCGATCTTCGCGCGCCCCGACCTCGCGGCGACGGCCGAGGGCGCGGCGCTCGGCGACATCGCCCGCGGCTGCGCGCGCGGCACCGCCGCGACGGTCGTCGTGAACGACGAGGCGCGCGGCGTCTGGGTGCGGCTCCAGGACGACGACGATCGCGCGCTCGTGCCGCTCCTCGTCGACGTCGCGGCGAGGATGCGCGACGTGCTCGCGAGGGACCTCGGCGTCGAGCTCCTGAGGCCGCTGCGGATCGACCTCGTGCGCGACCAGTTCACGCTCTCGGCCATGACGGGCCTGCCCGAGGAGGCGGCGCGGACCACGGGCACCGTCGCGATCGCCAAGTGGGGGCGGGTCACGATGCTCTCCCCGCGCGCGACCCCGAACGGCTACCCGTGGCTCGACACGCTCGCGCACGAGATGACGCACCTCGCGCTCTCGCGCGGGACGCGCGACAACGCCCCGCTGTGGCTGCAGGAAGGCGTCGCCAAGCGCGAGGAGGTCCGCTGGCGCGAGCCCGACCCGCTCGACGACGTCCCTTCCTCGGATGCGCTCGCGTTCGTGGGCCTGCAGAAGGGGCTCGGCCGCCCGCTCGACAAGCTCGGCCCCTCGATCGCGATGCTCCCGAGCGCGGAGGAGGCGATGGTCGCCTTCGCGGAGGTCGCGAGCTTCATCAAGTACTGGACGAGGGAGTCGGGCGACGACGCCCTCCCGCGGCTCCTCGTCCGGCTCAAGGAGGCGGGCAGCGACGCGGACCTCGAGCGGGCGATCGCCGAGATCTCCGGGGCGGATCTCGCCGCCTGGGACAAGCGCTGGCGCGCCTACCTCGCGACGGTGCCGAGCAACCTGCCGCCGGATCTCGCGCCCGGCGGGGACATGCCGCACCGGCAGGAGGTCGGGCGGCGCGTGCGGCTCGGGCAGCTGCTCCACGATCGCGGCCACTACACCGCCGCGGCGATCCAGCACGCGCGCGCGCAGGCGCTCGCGCCGAACGAGCCGGCGGTGCGCTGCTTCCTCGCAGCTTCCCTGCTCGCCTCCGGCGAGCGCGCGAGCGCGGCCCCGCTCGTCGAGCAGGTCGAGGACGTGCACAGCCGCCACGGCCGGTGGTGGTCGCTGCACGGGCTGCTCCACGGCGGGGAAGGTCCAGGCGCGGACCGCGCGTTCTCGGCGGGCATCGAGCTCGACCCGCTCAGCCCCGAGGTGGCCTGCGAGGAGAAGCTGCCGCCCGAGCTGCCCGGGGACCCGATCCGCTCCGCGCTCTGCGAGGCCGCGCGCCGCACGGCGCCGTAACAAAAAACGCGCGCAAAAAACGTGCGAAAACGCTGAAAGACGCGCCCCCGTGGGGAATCGGCGCCGCTGGTCGGAATGGCGTCTCCGCGCCGGTTTCCGCGGGCGCGCGCCCGCCGCGGCTTCCCTGGCCCCGAGGCGCGCGCTTAGCGTCGCGCGCCATGGTCCACG
Source organism: Sorangium cellulosum (assembly GCF_002950945.1). Taxonomy (GTDB): domain Bacteria; phylum Myxococcota_A; class Polyangia; order Polyangiales; family Polyangiaceae; genus Sorangium; species Sorangium cellulosum_E. The sequence continues at coordinate 14,232,978 of NZ_CP012673.1, read as the reverse complement.
CAGCTCGCGCCGCCACGATCGCCACGTTGTGCCTCGCCCTTGCGAGCCAGGCGCATGCGCTCGACACGCCGCCGGAGCCGGAGCCCCCGGGGCACATGCGCAGCGAGGTCGGCACGACGGCCCTGCTCTTGTTCGGCATGGCGCCCGCGACGGGCATGGACTTCGCGCCGCTCCTGACGTTCCGCTGGCCCGGGATCTCGCTGTGCTTCGAGCCGCGCCTCCTCGTGCTCACGAGCGACCAGCCCAGCGCGTCGGGGACGAAGAAGCTGACGGTCGACAGCACGCTCGGGACCGTGGCGCTGTGCCGGCACAGAGGGGCGGTCTTCGCGTGCGGCCTCGCCCAGGGGGGGCGCATCCGGGCCGACTCCCCCGATGACCTGCTGCCGAGCGACAACGTCGCCTGGCTCCTCAGCACCGGCGCCCGCGGAGGCGTCGAGTGGCCCGTTCTTGGTTACCTTCGCCTGTACGGCTTCGTCGAGCTGCACCTGCTCATGGCGCGCCCCGCGATCGAGAGCTTCGCGGGCCCGTGGCACGCGTCGCCGGCCGGGATGGTCATCGGGGCTGGCGTGGCGTTGCGCGGCCCGTCGAGGTGAGCAGGCGCGCCGCGAGCGCCGGGGCGCCAGCGCGCCGGGGCGCACGCCGGCGCCGCGCCGGGCCCGCTCCGGCGGCAGCGCAGGGGCACGCGGGGCCCCGTGCGCCTCAGTCCTTTGCGCGGAGCGCGCGCGCCAGGGTGTTCCTGCCGACGCCGAGCCGCTTCGCCGCCTCGGTCTTGTTGCCCTCACACGCCCGGACCACCGCCTCGACGTAGCGCCGCGTCACCTGATCGAGGGTCAGGCCGAGCGGCAGGGCGACCTGCGCGTCGCCCTCGGGCGCCGCCGCGGCGGGCTCCCTCGCGCTCTCGCGCCGGCGCGCCGGGAGGTGCCCCGCCGTGATGCGGCCGTCCGGGGCGAGGGCGATGGCGCTCTCGACCCAGTGCTCGAGCTCGCGCACGTTGCCCGGCCAGGTATGCGCGCGGATGTGGCGGAGCGCGTCCAGATCGAAGCGCGGCGGCGGCCTGCCGTACCTCGTCGCGTAGACGTCCGCGAAGTGCCGGGCCAGCGTCTCGACGTCCTCGGGTCCGCGCTCGCGCAGGGCCGGCAGGTCGATCTCGACGACGCGCGCCCGGTAGTAGAGGTCCTTCCGGAAGCGGCCCTCGGCGACCGCGCGCTCGAGGTCGCAGTGCGTGGCGCACACGACGCGCACGTCGGCGCGGAGCGTCTGCCGGCCGCCGACGCGCTCGAAGGCGCGCTCCTGGAGGAAGCGGAGGAGCTTGCCCTGGATGTCGAGCGGCAGGTCCCCGAGCTCGTCCAGGAAGAGCGTGCCGCCCTCCGCCAGCTCGACCTTGCCCGGGACGCGGCGGTCCGCGCCGGTGAACGCCCCGCGCTCGTGCCCGAACAGCTCGCTCTCCACGAGCTGCGCCGGCAGCGTCGTGCAGTCGACCGTCACGAACGGCCGGATCTGGCGCCGCGAGTTGACGTGGATCGCCCGCGCGAACAGGCCCTTCCCGGTCCCGGTCTCCCCGCGGAGCAGCACGGTCGCGTCGGTCTGCGCCGCGAGCTGGACCTTCTCGTACACGGCGGCGAGCCGCGCGCTGCGGCCGACGATCCGGTTGAACGGCCCCTGCAGCACGACCCCCGGCCCGCCGCCCTCGGCGGCGCGCAGCGTGGTCAGCGCGAGTGCGCGGGCGAGCTGCGTCGAGAGCGCGACGAGGTAGCGCTCGTCCTCCTCGTCGAACGGCCCGCCGGCGCGGTTCAGGAGCTGGACGACGCCGCGGACAGGCGCGACGCCGTCCTCGCGGATCGGCGCGACCAGCATCGAGCGCGTCGTGTACCCCGTCGCGCGATCGGCCGACGGATCGAAGCGCGGATCCCGCGCGGCGTCGTCCACGCGCACCACCTCCCCCGTCCGCGCGACGTGCCCGGCGATCCCGCGCTCGAGCGGCTGCCGCAGCGCGGGCAACTCGGGCAGCAGCGCGACGCGCGTCACGAGATCGCCGCGCTCCGCGTCGACGAGCCAGATCGTGGCGCGGTCCGCGCGGAGCGCCTTGGCGAGCCGCTCGCACGCCGTCCCGAGGAGGGCGTCGAAGTCGACCTCCCGGGCGAGGAGGGAGGCGAGATCGACGAGCAGCGAGAGGCGCGACATGGATAACGGAGCAGCTTCCAGCATAGAGGGCGCCGCCGTGGACGTCACCTGCGTCATCACGCGGCCTGCGCGAGGGCCTCGACGTTGAGGCAGAGCCCCTCGCGCGCGGCCACCGAGGCGGGGAAGAGCTCACGCGCGAGGCGCTCGATCTCGGCCACGCCCGCGTCCGTCCGCTGCGGGTCGTGGTGGAAGAGGACGAGCTGCTTCGCGCCGCACGCCCGCGCGATCTCGGCCCCCGCGACGTACGTCGAGTGCCCCCAGCCGACCCTCGATCGCCCGCTGTCGCCGCGGTACTCCTCCGGGGTGTACTGCGCGTCATAGATGAGCACGTCGGCGCCGTCCGCGAGCGCGCGCAGCGCCGGATCCACGCAGGCGTAGTGCTCGGTGTCGGTCGCGTAGACGAGGCTCTGCCCCTCGTGCTCCACGCGGTAGGCGAGCACGCCGCCCGGGTGGTTCAGCTTGGCGATCCGCACGTGGACGTCGCCCACGTCGAACGCCTCGCCGGCGCGCGCCTCGCGCAGGGCGATCTGCGCGCCCAGCTCGTCCATCCGGACGGGGAAGCTCGGCGCCGCCATCTGCGTCGCGAGCGCCTCGCGGAGGCTCCCGACGCCGTGCGCGCTGCCCACGATCGACAGCGTCGAGCCCGGCAGGTACGCCGGCACGAAGAACGGCAAGCCCTGGATGTGATCCCAGTGCAGGTGGGAGAGCAGCACCGTCGCCTCGACCGGCCCCTCCCGCAGCAGGGCGTCTCCGAGCCTGCGCACGCCCGTCCCCGCGTCGAGGATGATCCGCGTCGATCCGCAGCGCACCTCCACGCAGCTGGTGTTTCCGCCCACCGAAGCTGTCTCCGGCCCCGGTGAAGCGATGCTCCCACGGACTCCCCAGAACCTGATCTCCATCGCTGTCTCGCGCCTCCTCCGGCCCTCTTCAGCGAGCCGCATGCCAGGGCACAGGCCTCGGTATTTGTTTGCTTTTTCTGCGAGACGCGCGGTGATCGCTCGAAGTTGCAGCGCGGCGTCCGGATCAGCGCTTCGAAATGGAGCACGCGGCCGGGGTGGTCTGGTGGCGGACATCGCCGCGTCCAGCGCGGCGCGGCGCTTCGCGATTGACGCGCTCGCGACATCGTGGATGAAACGTGGGGCGTGGGGGCGGGCCTTTCGCGTCGCATGTCGTGCGTCGCGTCAAGGCTGAGCTCCTCCGCTGGGCCGAGGGTTCGCGCAGCCGTGGGAAGGTTCGCCTGACCCGAGCGTTGACCTGGGTCCTTCCCGAGGCCTAGCATTCCTGCGCTCCTCTTTTCCCCGTATTGTTACCGCCGCTCCGCACAATGACCGTTGCTACCTACGCCGCCGCACAGCTGTTGCGGGTGCTTCCGCGAGAGCGCATTACCCGGGCCGTTGGCCGCCTCTGCGACGCCAGGGCACCTGCCGCCGTCTTGAACACGGTGGTCAAGCTCTATGCGCTCGCCTACCGCGTCGACATGGACGCCGCCGAGGTGCTGACGAGCCCATACGAGAGCTTCGACGCGTTCTTCACGCGCAAGCTCCGCGAGGGAATGCGCCCTGTCTGCTCCGATCCCGGAGCCATCACCAGCCCGGCCGACGGCCGGGTCGAGGCGCTCGGCCCCGTGACCGAGGGCGGGCGCCTGACCATCAAGGGGCAGCCCTACCGGGTCGAGGACCTCGTGGGGGATCCCGCGGACGCCGCGCGCTACGACGGCGGGCAGTTCGCGGTGACCTACCTGTCCCCGCGCGACTACCACCGGGTCCACGCGCCGATCGCCGGGAAGGTGAGCGTCATCCGCTCGATGCCCGGGGAGCTCTACCCGGTGAACGCGATCGGCGAGCGCCACGTGCCGGGGCTCTTCGCGCGCAACCGGCGCGTCGCCATCGCGATCGACACCGAGCGTCAGGGGCGCGTGACGGTCGTGATGGTCGGCGCCATGATCGTCGGACGGATCACGGTGAGCGCCGTGGAGGGGCGCGACGTGCCGCTCGGCGTGCACACGATCTCGCCGGCCCTCCCGGTCGCGTGCGGCGAGGAGATCGGCAAGTTCCACCTCGGCTCCACCACGGTCATGTTCGTGGAGCGCGGCGCCGCGCCCCCGTGGACGAGGGCGCCGGGGCCGATCCTCTACGGCGAGCCGCTCGACGGAGGTGCCAAGCAATGACGAGCGAGCGACCGCGCAACCCGCTGGCTGCGCCCGCCCTGGAGGGCGGCGCCTCCGGTGAGCCCGACGCGCCTGCGCCGGGCGAAGCAGGTAGCGCGGCCGCACCAGCGCCGCAGGGAGAGCAGGGCCCTGTCCCCGCGCGCTCGTCGTCCGTTCCACGCCCCGCGCGCACGCCCAGCGCGCGCCCGCTCCTCGCGACGACCACGCCGCTGCCGCGCCTCGATGTCGTCGCGAGCATCGCGGACGCGAGCTCCGCCGGAGCGCCGACGGAGATCCCGGACCTCGATCTCGACCCGCGCATCGCCGGGCCGCCCACGGAGCGCTCGCGGCACGCGAACGCCCTGCCGGGCCCCTCCTCCAGGCGCGCCTGGCAATCGCTGGCCGCGGAGATGGAGCGCGCCGCGGAGGTGGAGCGCGGCGACAGCGCGAAGGCCGCGCGGCGCCGCTCGCGGCGGCTCGTGAACGTGCAGGGGGACGCGCCTGCGCAGGGAGAGGACTCGGCCCTCGCGCAGCGAGATTCCGACGAGATCGGCATCGCCCTGCCGCGCCCGAGCCTGCTCATCGACGAGGGCTGGTCGAGCGTCGCCGAGCGGCCTCCCAGCAGCCCGGCGCTCGAGGACGCCAAGCCGGTGAGCAAGCCGGCGCCGCCGCCGACCGCGGCCGAGCTGGTCGCGCCCCGGGCTGTCCCCCGCCCGGCGCCGAAGTCCTCGAGCATGCCGCCCGTGCCGGCGCCGACGCCGGTGCCGATGCCGCTGCCGGGAGGTCTCCTGGTCGATCCCGACTCGGTCGCTGTGATCCGACCGCTCCAGATCGTCAGCATCGAGTCGAACCTGCCGCCGGTCGCCTCGCTCTCCGAGCCCACGAAGCCGCCGCTCTTGACCGAGCCGACCGAGCACGACTGGCCGCCGCTCCAGTTCCGGATCAAGCCGGAGGAGGCGCCGGCCGGGCTCGGGCTGGAGCGGTTCCAGGACGGCCCCTCCGAGGGCCCGCCGACGATGCGCGACACGGCGGGCGAGGCCCTCTCGCCCGACGACAGCGGACCGGTCTCGGGGCCGATCATCGAGACGAGCCCGCTGGCCTGGCTGCCCGGGGCGAGCGCGGACGAGCTCGCGGAGGTCGTCGACGCCGAGCCCGAACCGACCGACGAGGCGAAGGCCGACGTGCGAGGCGCCTCGCCGCGGAGCGACGGCGGCGAGCAGGGGGAGACCGACGCGACGCGCACCACCGTGCCGCCGCGGAGCAGCGAGGTCGAGCTGGAGGAGGTCGAGCCCGAGCGCGACGCCGAGACGGCCGACGCGGGCGCGCTCGCCCGGGCCGACGCGCCGGCCGCACATCCGAAGAAGCCGCCGCCTCCGCCCCCGCTGCCGCCGCGGCGCCCGCGCGTGCAGGCGCACGCCTCGCCCGACCTCGCGACGTTCACGAGCTCGGTGCCGCCCCCGCCCCTCTCGGTGCCGCCCCCGCCGCAGGGTGAGGCTCCGGCGCCCGCGCGGCCGTCCGTCCCTGCAGCCGCGCCGGCCGCGCCGGCCGCGCCGGCCGCGAAGCTGGTGGAGCCCGAGCCGAGCTCCGGCCCCTCGACCGAGCCCGCCGCGCGCCGCAAGCGCCCGTGGTGGGAAGAGCTCTTCGGCGACGACTTCCTCCGCACGCTCGACAAGATCGACGGGAAGGTGGTCCGCCGCGAGGTCGACTTCATCGAGGAGCGGCTCGGCGTCGAGAAGGGCGCGGTGATCCTGGATCTCGCGTGCGGCGCCGGCGGCCACGCGATCGAGATCGCGAGCCGCGGCTACAGCGTGGTCGGCTACGACCTGTCGCTGGCCATGCTCGCCCGCGCGGCCGATGACGCGCAGGAGCGCGGCCAGAAGCTGAACTTCCTCCAGGGCGACATGCGCGAGATGACGTTCGAGGAGACCTTCGACGGCGTCTACTGCTGGTCGACGAGCTTCGGCTACTTCGACGACGAGAAGAACGCGGACGTCCTCGCCCGCATCCGCCGCGCCCTCCGCTCGGGCGGCATGCTCCTGCTCGACATCGTGAACCGCGACTACGTCGCGTCTCGCCAGCCGAGCCTGGTCTGGTTCGAGGGAGACGGCTGCGTCTGCATGGATGAGATGCAGGTCGACTTCTTCACGAGCCGGCTCAGGGTGAAGCGGACCGTGATGTTCGAGGACGGCCGCTCGCGCGAGATCGACTACTCGATCCGCCTCTACGGGCTGCACGAGCTCGGCAAGATGCTGCACGAGGCGGGCTTCAAGGTGACCGAGGTGACCGGGCACCCCGCGCACCCGGGGGTCTTCTTCGGCTCCGAGTCGCCGCGGCTCATCATCCTTGCCGAGCGGAGCTGAGGAGCGCAGGCTCGCCAGGAATGAGCCTCGACGCCGCGATCGCGCGCGCGCTCCCCGGGATCCCGCGCAGCGCCTCCCCTGTCGACCAGATCGCGTACGCCCGCGATCTCTGGCCGCGGCACCACCTCGCCGTGACGGAGGGCCGGATCGCCGAGCACCGGCCCGGCGCGATCGTCTGGCCGGCGTCCACGGCGGAGGTCGCCCAGGTGGTCCGCTTCTGCGCGGACGAGGGTCTCCCGCTGGTGCCGTTCGGCGCCGGCTCGGGCGTGTGCGGCGGCGTCTTGCCGGACGAGCGCACGGTCGTGCTCGACCTGAAGCGGCTCTCCCGCCGCCGCGCGCTCGATCGGCAGGACCCCTCGGTGGAGATCGAGGCCGGCGCCCTCGGCATCCGTTTCGAGGAGGAGCTCAACGCCGAGGGCTTCACGCTCGGTCACTTCCCGTCGTCGATCCTCTGCTCGACGGTCGGGGGCTGGGTCGCGGCGCGCAGCGCCGGCCAGTGCTCGGGGCTCTACGGGAAGATCGAGGACATGGTCGCGTCGCTCGAGTGCGTCGTCGGCCGCGGCGAGGTGGTCCGCTTCGAGCGGCGCGTGCGCGGCCCGGATCTGACGCCGCTGCTCATCGGCAGCGAGGGCGTGCTCGGCGTGGTCACCGCGGCGCGGCTCCGGCTCCACCCGGCGCCGCCGGCGCGCGCGTTCGCCGCGTTCTCGTTCCCGAGCCTGGAGGCGGGCTGGGACGCGATGCGGGAGATGTTCCAGGCCGGCCTGCGCCCGGCCGTCTCGCGGCTCTACGACCCGTTCGACTCCTTCATGGCGCGGCTGGGCGCCGTGCGCCGCCAGCGCGCGCACGGCGGGGCCCACGCCGGCGCCGAGCCGACGGAAGGGGCAGCCGCGCGCGCGCACGGGGCGCGGGGCCCGGGCGCCGGCGCCGCCGTGCTGCGCGGGCTGCTGCGCGCGCCGGGGCTCCTCAACCAGGTCGTCGACACCCTCGGATCGCGCGTGCTCCGCGGCGCGACGCTCATCCTCATCTTCGAGGGCACCGCGCGCGCTAGCGCCGAGGATCTCGCCCGCGCCGCGGCGATCGCCGGGCGCGCCGGGGCCAGGCCGCTCGGCGAGGAGCCGGCGCGCCACTGGCTCGCGCACCGCTACAGCGTGAGCTACCGCCAGGCGCCCGTGTTCATGGCGGGCGCGTTCAGCGACACGATGGAGGTCGCCGCGCCCTGGTCGCGCCTCGACGCGCTCTACCGCGCCGTCCGCGGGGCGCTCGGGCGCCACGTCTTCGTGATGGCGCACCTGTCCCACGCCTACCCGGACGGCTGCAGCATCTACTTCACGTTCGCCGGCAGCGCGCCGAGCGTCGCTGCGGCCGAGGCGAAGTACGACGCCGCGTGGCGAGCGGCCCTCGACGCCGCGATCGACGCCGGCGGCACGCTCTCGCATCACCACGGCGTCGGCCGCAGCAAGGCGCCGCGGCTCGGCGCCGAGCTCGGCCTGGGCGCCGACGTCGTCCATGCGCTCCGGGGCGTCTTCGACCCTGCCGGCGTCATGAACCCAGGCAACCTGCTCCCGCGCGAGGCCTCGCCCGCCGCGCCGCGCCGCCCGCTACCGGCGCCGCCCGCGGCGCCCGTGCTCGACCGCGACTCACTGCTCGTGCACGCCGCCGGCGCCGCCCGCCTCGGCGAGGTCGAGCGCGCGCTCGAGCAGCGCGGCCTCACGCTGGCGCTCGATTTCGGCAGCGCCTCGCCCGAGCTCACGGTCGACGCCTGGATCGCCGCGGGCGCCCCTGGCGCCGCGGATCCGTGGAGCGACCCGGTGGACCACCTCGTCGCCGGGTTCACCGCGCGGCTCGCGTCCGGCGCCGAGCTCGCGGTGCGTCCGGCCCCGCGGCGCGCGGTGGGCCCGGATCTCTTCGCGCTCTTCCTCGGCATGCAGGGGCGCGTCGGCGCCGTCACGTCCGTGCACCTGCGCGCCCACGGGGCGTCGCGCCCGCGCGCGCTGCCGACCTCGATCCAGAGGCAGCCGCCGCTCGGCGACGCCGAGGCGGCGTGGATCGAGGCGGCGGCGGTCGCCGCCCGCGGCGTGCGCTAGCCGCCCTCGGATCAGCTCAGCCGGGCGGCCACGCCATCGGTCGCCCGCCGAGCACGTGGACATGGATGTGGAAGACCGTCTGTCCGGCGTTCGCGCCGTTGTTCACCACGGTCCTGAAGCCGCTCTCCGCGATCCCGGTCTGCTCGGCCACCCGCCTCGCCGCGAGCAGCAGCCGCCCGAGGACGGCCTCGTCCCCGGGCTCGGCCTGGCCGATCCCGGCGATGTGGCGCTTCGGGATGATGAGCACGTGCGTGGGCGCCTGCGGGTTCAGGTCGTGGAAGGCGATCACCTGCTCGTCCTCGAGCACGATCTTCGCCGGGATCTCCTTGTTCGCGATCTTGCAGAAGATGCACATGGTCGCCTCCTACGGTGCTTGCGTATCACGCTGCACCCGGTCGCGCGGCAGCGGCCTGGCCGCGGCGTCCGGATCCCCCGGCTCTCCCTGGCCGGGGGCGTCCAGCGCTCCGCCCTCGTTCGCCTCGGGGAGCAGCCGGGCCAGCGCGCGCTCGATGCGCGAGGTGTCCGCCGGCTCGGGGAGCAGGTCCGGGGGCAACACGGCGCCCGCCGCCGGGCCGGACGGCGCGGGGGGCGGCCCGTCCTGCTCCGCCGCCGGCGCGGGGGCGCCGCGCGCCACCGCGAAGCGGAGCACCGCGAGCTCGAGGGCGTCGAGCGCCGCGGTGCGCTTCAGCCCCAGCGACGGCACGTCGTACGTGAGCAGCGCGCCGCCGGACGCCGCGGGCGCGAGCCCGGCGCGGTCCGCGCCGGAGACCAGCTGCCGCACGATGCCCCTGAGCAGCGCCGCCCGCCGCCGCACCCGGCGCGTCTCCGGGTCGGTGTAGAGCGAGAAGAAGCGGTTGCGCGAGAAGGTCGACGGCGCCAGCACGAGCGCCACCAGCAGCGCCTCCAGGTCGATCGGCGAAGAGCCCCTCACGTCGCGGGCTCCATGGCGCCGCCCCCAGGCCCCGAGAAGCCGCCGCGCCGCAAGAGCTCCGCCTGGCGGTGCGTGCGCAGGGCGCCGATGAGCTCGTCCAGGTCCCCCTCGACGATCTTGTCGAGCTTGTGCAGCGTGAGCCCGATCCGGTGGTCCGTCACGCGGTTCTGCGGGTAGTTGTAGGTCCGCACCTTCTGCGCGCGCTCCCCGGTGCCGACCATCGTCCGCCGCTCGGCGCTCTGCGCCTCCTCCTGCCGGCGCTGCTCGAGCTCGAGCAGCCGGCTCCGGAGCACCTTCATCGCCTTCGCCTTGTTCTTCAGCTGCGAGCGCTCGTCCTGGCACTTCACGATCATGCCCGTCGGCAGGTGCTTGATCTGCACGGCGCTGTTCGTGGTGTTGACGCCCTGGCCGCCGGGGCCGCCCGACGCGGCGATCGAGATCTCGAGGTCCTTCTCGTCGATGTGCACGTCGACCTCGTCGGCCTCGGGTAACACGGCGATGGTCGCGGTCGACGTGTGGATGCGCCCCTGCGTCTCGGTCGTGGGCACCCGCTGGACGCGGTGCACGCCGCCTTCGTAGCGGAGGTGGGAGTAGACGTCCTGCCCCGAGATCAGCGCCGCCACCTCCTTGTAGCCGCCGGCGGAGGCCTCGCTCAGGTTGAGCACCTCGACCTTCCACCGCTTCGTCTCCGCGTAGCGGCAGAGCATCCGGAAGAGGTCGGCGGCGAACAGGGCCGCCTCCTCCCCGCCCTCGCCGCTCCGGATCTCGATCACGGTGTTCCGCGCGTCGTTCGGGTCCTTCGGCAGGAGCAGCAGCTCGAGCTCGCCGGCCAGCCGCTCGCGCTCGCGCTCGAGCTCGGGCAGCTCCGCCTGGGCCAGCTCGGACAGGTCGGGGTCGCTGAGCGCCTCGCGATCCTCGGCGATGCGCCGCTCGACGTCGCGGAGCCGGGCGAACGCCGCGACCACCGGCTCGAGCTCGGTGCGCTCGCGGTTCAGCCGCTGGAGCCCGGCCGGATCGGAGAGCACCGCCGGGCTGCACATGAGGTGGTCGAGTTCCTGAAAGCGGCGCTGGACCGCCTCGAGTTTCGCGATAGGGAGCATCTGGGATCCGAAGACGGCGCGGAGTTGACGGCGGCGGGCGAGGGACGGCGCCGACGCGCGCTAGCTGTGGGCGCCAGCGTAGCCGGGGTCGGCCAGCAGCTTGGCATAGTCGGGGAACACCCGGTCCGGCTGGGCCGGCGCGGCCACCGCCTCCTCGCGCCAGAGCGTCGCGCGCAGCGAGGCGAGCGCGATCTCCAGCTGCGCGTCTTCGGGCTCGGCCGTCGTGATCTTCTGGACCAGGAACCCCGGCCAGAGCAGCACGCGGAGGGGACCGGTCGTGCAGTACCGCGCGAAGAGCCGCTGGATCTCGAAGGTCACCGCGGCGATCAGCGGCAAGAACGGCAGCTTCATCAGGAAGAAGCCGATGCTCTCGACGACCCGCCCGCCGGGCAGCTCGGGCAGGAGCGCGCCGAGGGAGGCGCCGGCCATCGAGAACACCACGATCGACACGAGCGCCACCATGACCAGGAACGTCGTCCCGCAGCGCGGGTGCATCGCCGTCTTCCGGCGCGCGTTCGCGACCTCGAGCTCCTCGCGCGCCTCGTAGGTCGAGATCGCCTTGTGCTCCGCCCCGTGGTACTGGAACACGCGCCGCACCTCGGGGATCTGGCGGATCAGGAACAGGTAGGCGACGACGATGGCGAGCTTCGCCGCGCCGGTGATCGCCTGGTACGCGGGCGAGGTCACCTCCAGCCCGAGGCCGAAGACCTTGTTGATCAGCTCGGCGCCGGCCTGGGGCGCCGCGACGAAGAGCAGGATCGCGAAGGCGATCGGGAGCAGGCCCATCCCACCGCCCTTCTTCTTCGCGTCCGCGCCGTCCGGCCCCGGGGCGGGGCCGCCCGCGCGCAGCGCCGCAGGCTCGACGTCCTGCGCCGCGATCGCGGCCATGCTGAGCGCCAGCGAGGAGAGGCTCGCCCCGCCCGACGTGGCCGAGCCCGGCCGCTTCGAGGCCGGCCCCTTGGCCGAGGCGGCCTCTTCGGCCGCGAGATCCTGCTCGTAGAGGTCCGCAGACCAGCGCAGCGCCTGCGATCCGAGGCGCAGCGACTCGACGAGCGTCGCGACCCCCCGCACGAAGGGCCACGTGCGCGGCCCCTTCGTGACCGCGCTCATCGGCTGCTCGCGCACGACGAGCTCCCCCGAGCGGCGTCGGCAGACGATCGCGACCGAGGTCGGCGAACGCATCATCACCCCTTCAATCACCGCTTGGCCGCCGATATACGGACGTGCAGGCTGCTCGCTCATACGCGTTCCAATCTAGCGCATAACGCGGCTGGCGCATCGGCCCGGCCGACCAGCGCTGCTAGGGAGGTGTCGATGACGTCACGAAGGCCGCCGTCTCGACCGCTCGAGCCGAGCGGCGCCCGGCCCGGGACGTACCAGGACGCCTGGCCACGCCCCGAGAGGGCGCGGCGCGGCGGGAAACTCTGGAGAGGGAGGTGGGGGATCGGAGGGGGCGCTCGGCCCGCCTACTTGCCGGCGGTCGCGTACTTCCTGCGGAAGCGATCGACGCGGCCGGCGACGTCCATGATCTTGTGCTTGCCCGTGTAGAACGGGTGGCACGCGGAGCAGACGTCGGTCGTGAAGCTGCCGCGGGTGGAGCGGGTCTCGACGACGGCGCCGCACGCGCAGGTGATCGTTGCGTCCTTGTAGTCGGGGTGGATGCCGGCCTTCATGGTGAATCCTTCGGGTGTTACGAGGGGGTGGCGCCTATAGCTCGGACCGTCCGGGACCGCAAGAAGCCCCGCCGGCGCGCCCTCAGTTGAGCCCAGTTTGCGCTCGGGCCAGCCGCTCTCGCTTGACGCGGCGCACGCGGCGCACGCGGCGCACGCGAGGTGCGCGAGGCGCTGGAGGGCGTCGAGAGCGGACGCACACCGTGCGGCTCCGGCGCGCCCTGGTCAAGGTCCGGGGCGCGATGGATGGCGCGCACGGCAATTGCTAGGGCCGGCGTTGACGCTCGGACGCACATGGTTAGCTTCGCGGTCGCGAGCCAGAGAGCTCGATAAAACAGGCGAAAGTATCCGGATTTCCAGCGGTTTTTGACGGCTCTGGAGCAGGGGCTCGCGGCAGCTGTCAGCCGAGCCCTGCTGGCCAGTCGGGTCTTCTCGCCCCCCGCGGCCACAGGCCGTCGCATCCAAACTTCTCGGAGGGTTCAAACGTCATGGGCAAGATCATCGGCATCGATCTCGGCACGACCAACAGCGTCGTCGCGGTGATGGAGGGGAAGGAGCCCAAGGTCATCGTGAACGAGGAGGGCTCTCGCCTCACGCCTTCCGTCGTGGCTTGGGACGACAAGGGCGAGGTGCTCGTTGGACAGATCGCCAAGCGCCAGGCGGTCACGAACCCCACCAACACGATCTACTCGTCCAAGCGCTTCATCGGACGCCGCTTCGAGGAGACGCAGGAGGAGTCCAAGCGCGTCCCGTTCAAGGTCAGCCGGGGCAAGAACGGCGACGTGGCGATCGAGGTGCGCGGCAAGCAGATGTCGCCCCCCGAGGTCTCCGCCAAGGTCCTCCAGAAGCTGAAGAAGGCCGCGGAGGACTACCTCGGCGAGAAGGTGACCGAGGCCGTCATCACGGTGCCCGCCTACTTCAACGACTCGCAGCGGCAGGCGACCAAGGACGCCGGCCGCATCGCCGGGCTCGAGGTGAAGCGCATCGTCAACGAGCCCACGGCGGCCGCGCTCGCGTACGGGCTCGACAAGAAGAACGAGCAGGTCATCGCGGTCTACGACTTCGGCGGCGGCACGTTCGACATCTCGATCCTCGAGGTCGGCGACAACGTCGTGCAGGTCATCTCGACCAACGGCGACACCCACCTCGGCGGCGACGACGTCGACCACCTCGTGATGGACTGGCTCGCGGCCGAGTTCAAGAAGGACACGGGCATCGACATCGCGAACGACAAGATGGTCGTGCAGCGGCTCAAGGACGCCGCGGAGCAGGCGAAGATCGAGCTGTCGACCGTGCAGGAGACGACGGTCAACCTGCCGTTCTTGACCGCGGACGCCTCGGGGCCGAAGCACCTCCAGAAGCAGCTGACCCGGGCGAAGCTCGAGCAGATGATCCGGCCGCTCATCGACCGCACGCTCGAGCCGACGCGCAAGGCGCTCGCGGACGCGAAGAAGACCCCGCAGCAGATCGACGAGGTCGTCCTCGTCGGCGGCTCGACCCGCATCCCGCTCGTGCAGGAGACGGTCAAGAAGTTCTTCGGCAAGGAGCCCCACCGCGGCGTGAACCCGGACGAGGTCGTGGCCGTCGGCGCCGCGGTCCAGGCGGGCGTGCTCTCCGGCGACGTGAAGGATCTCGTGCTGCTCGACGTCACGCCGCTCTCGCTCGGCGTCGAGACGCTCGGCGGCGTGATGACCGTGATGATCCAGAGGAACACCACGATCCCGACGCAGAAGAAGGAGATCTTCTCGACCGCGACCGACAGCCAGCCGAGCGTCGAGGTCCACGTCCTCCAGGGCGAGCGGACCGAGGCCCGTTACAACCGGACCCTGGGCCGCTTCCACCTGGAAGGCATCATGCCGGCGCCCCGCGGCGTGCCGAAGATCGAGGTGACGTTCGACATCGACGCGAACGGCATCCTGTCGGTGCACGCCAAGGACACGGCCACGGGCAAGGATCAGCGGATCACGATCACCGCGTCGGGCGGCCTGAAGGAAGACGAGATCAACCGGATGGTGAACGAGGCGGCGGCGCACGAGGCCGAGGACAAGCGTCGGCGCGACGAGATCGAGCGGCGCAACAAGCTCGATAACCTCTGCTACACGCTGGAGAAGACGATCAGCGAGAACAAGGAGAAGCTGCCGGAGGGCGACGTCTCCGCGCTGAACGGGATCATCGCCGAGGGGCGCTCCGCCATCGAGAAGCAGGACGACGCGGCCGTGACCGCGGCGCTGGAGAAGCTCGAGAAGGAAGCGCACCGCATCGCGAGCGTCATGTACGAGAAGGCCGGCCCGCCGCAGGACGGCGGCCCGGGCGCGCCTCCTCCCGGGGCCGCGGGTGGCCAGCCGCCGCCGGCCGGCGGCAAGGGGAAGGACTCGGTCATCGACGCGGAGTTCGAGGAGTCGAACTGACCTGACCGCCGCGGGGGCGCTCGCGCCCCTGCCCTCCCACGATGAGCGCGGCTCCGGCCGCGCTCGTTTTCATTTGCGACGCGCGGCTCCGGCCGCGCTCGTTTTCGTTTGCAGAGCGACGAGCGCAGCCCCGCGCTGCGCTCGTTTTCATTGGCAGCGCAAGGTCAGCTGCGGACCACCTCCCCCAGCGCGACGATCTCCTTGGGCGTCGACTCGGATGTCCCGGGGCCGTATAACCGGCGCTCATGCGAACCCTCCTGCCGCTCGCCACCCTGGTCCTGCTGGCCGGTCCCGCCGCGTGTGGGCCGTCCCCCACGCCTGCCTCGCCGGCAGGCGCGCAGGGTGAGGTCAAGGTCGGCCCCTCACAGGCCGCCGCCAGCCCCGCGTTCGATCTGTCCCCCGTCGCCGAGCCCGCCGCGGTCGTGGGCGTGCTGCGCTGGGGCAACCCGGCGGCCACGCTGTCGAGCCTCGCCGCGTGCGGCGGGCTGTCGCCGACCGTCGCCGACGCGAGCGCGCAGGCGATCGCCTCGACCTTGCTGAGCGAGCTCGTGAGCTCGTCCATCGACACGAATCAGCTCGCCGGGGTGCTGGCGCTCGACGCGCCCGTGCACCTGCTGGTCGCGCTCGACGAGAGCGCGAAGCAGGCGAAGCCGATGGCGGCCGTGTCGTTCGGCCTCAGCTCGCTGGAGCGGGCGAGGGGCGCGCTCGAGGCCGGGGCCACCCTCACCGAGGTGAAGCCGGGCATGTGGAAGATCGGCGGCAAGGAGCCCTCCTCGTCGAGCTGCTTTCTCGCCGCGTCCGCGGGCTCGGCGCCGGCGCGGCTCCTCTGCGGCGATCGCGATCGGGACGTGACGGCGCTCGGGCCTTACCTGGCGCGCACGCTGCCGACGCTCTCGCCGGAGGAGCGCGACCTCCACGGTGAGGTCCGCTTCGTCCCGATCAGCGCGAAGTACGGCGAGATGGCGAAGCGGGATCTCCGGGGCCTCCCGATCCTGGCGCAGAGCCAGCTCGCGATCGGGCAGCCCCAGTTCGACCGGGCGCTCACCGACGCGGCCACCGCCGTCCAGGGCGAGCTCGCGGCGCTGATCGACGACGCGGGCAAGGCGTTCATCGATGTCCGGGTCGACAGCCAGTCCTGCATGAACCTCACGGCGGGCCTGGAGCTCCGGGGTCAGTCGTCCTGGCTCGCGGGGACGATGGCCGACGAGGCGCGCCGGGCCGGGCCCGCGCCGGCGCTCTACTGGCGCGCGCCGAAGGACAGCTACAGCGCCTTCTTCGACCAGGGCGGCGACCCGGCGCGTTACGGCGACATCCTGAAGACGCTGCGGGCGATGCTCGAAGGGTGGCTGGAGAAGGAGAAGATCGGCAGACCCGCCGATCGCAAGGCGCTCGCCGACGTCCTCTCGCTGCCGGTGAACCAGCCGGCGGCGAGCGTGTCCGCCCACGGGGACATCCCTCCGGCGCCGGCTGCCGCGAAGACCGGGCAGGCGGCGCCGAACGAGCTCCTCGATGGCCTGCTGGGAGGCTTCATCGGCTGGAACTTGTACGGCGTCGACGCGGCGCCCGACGGGCTCATCAAGTACCTGAAGAACGCCGTCGTCGCCTACAACACGCCCGGGCTGCGCACGCGGCTGCCGGATGTCGACATCGATCCGAAGCAGCTGCCGACCGTCAAGACGGTGCCGGCGCCGAAGGACCTCGGGAAGAACGCGCTCGCCGTCGAGATCCAGATCAAGGACATCCCGAAGCTGGACGACGGCGCCGCGGCGGGCTCGACCCCGCCCGCCAACAAGGCCAAGCCCAAGCCCACGACGGTGACGCTGCACCTCCTGCTCATGGGCGAGGAGAAGACCACCTGGATCGCGTTCGGGCATGACAGGCGCGAGCTGCTGAGGCGGCTCACCATGGTGAAGGCGGGCGCGCCCGACGCGGAGACGCTCGCGTCGCGTCCAGGGCTGGAGCCGCTGAAGAGCGGAAAGTTCGTCTACGGCGGTTTCACGACGCTCGCCCCGATCACGCGTGGGATCCAGAACGTGCTCACGACGCTGAGCGGCCCCGGCGCAGGATCGGGCCTGCTGCCCCCGGAGGCCCGGCAGTTCGGCGATGCGCTGGCAAAGCTGCCCCACAAAGGGGAAGGGCTGATGCTCGTCACGGCCCAGGACCAGGGTGGTGCTGCGCCTCGCCCGGCGATCTCGATCAACCTGTCGAAGCCCGTGCTCGAGGACATCGGCGCGCTCCTCGTGGCGGGGCTTCAGATGGCCGGCATCACGAAGCCATGAGCTCACCGATGCGCTATCACATCCAGGAGCCCAGCGAGGCCGCTCCTGATCGGTCGTGAGCTTCGGTCGCCAGACCTCGCGCGTGCGTCGTCCGCCCACGTTCATGACCGGTACGTGAATTGCTCGCCTGCCCGATAAAAATGAGAGGAAACCATGACCAATCGTGAAGGTGCGGGTCGCGACGGAACGAGCCAGGCGCGACCGGAGACGTCCGGCAGCACCACCGCGGCCGCCCCGATGCCGAAGCCCCCCGTGCGACGCTCGACGCCCGACGAGGACGACTCCGATCTGCCCGAGCTGACGCCAGAGCAGCTCGGCGAGCTCAGGCAGGCGCTCGAGGAGCGCCGGGCGAGCCTGGTCGCTCTGATCGATGAGCGACAGCACGCAGAGCGCGACGTCTCGCGCGAGGTCGGCGACGAGATGGATGAGGCGAACGCCGAGGGCGCGACCTCGCTGACGTCGAAGCTCCTGGAGCGCGACGTCCGGGTGCTCGCCGAGATCGATCGCGCGCTCGCCAAGATGAAGGAAGGGACTTACGGGATGTGCGAGGGCACCGGCGAGCCCATCGGTTACCGCCGGCTCCGGCTGCGCCCGTGGGCGCGCTACAGCGTCGCCTACCAGGAGCAGATCGAGCGCGAAGAGCGGACCGGCGGCGGCTCCTGACGCCCGTCCTGCCGGCGGGGAAACGCGCTGCCGCCCGCAGCGCGCTTCCCGCCGCACCGGCGCACTCCCGCCACGCCAGCGCGTTCTCCCGCCGCCTCAGCTCGCTCCCGCCACCTCAGCTCGCTCCCGCCGACGGCGCGCGGCGCGGCCTCAGCCGCCCATCCGCTGGATGAACGGGACGATCCGCTCGACGAAGGGCTGCTTGTGATAGCGGTCGAACTCCGCCCACGTGCAGAGCGTTCGTGGATCCTTCACGCGGTCGACGAAGAGCACGCCGTCCACGTGGTCCTTCTCGTGCTGGAAGGTGCCGGCCGAGAGGCCGCGCACCACGCGGTCGATGGGACGGCCCTCGCGATCCAGGCCGGTCAGCCGGATCTCGGTGGTGCGGTCGACGACGCCCCTCAGGTTGGGGACGCTCAGGCACCCTTCGTAGTTCTCGAACGTCTCCTGCGTGAGCGGCTCGATGACGGGATTGACCACGATCGTGAGCGGGATATTGGGCTTGTACGGATAACGCGGGTTGTCCTTGACCTCGACCGCGAAGATGCGCACCGGCGCGTGGACCTGCGGGGCGGCGATGCCCGCGCCGTTCGCGTCCCGCATCGTCTCGATGAGGTCGTCGATGAACGTCTGCATGGCGGGGGAGGAGAGCTCTTCCGGCGTGACCTCGCGCGCGCGCTGCCGGAGGACGGGGTTGCCGATGTGGGCGATCTTCAGGAGCGTCACGCGAGCAGCGTACCACACGGGCGCGGGCCGAGGCCCGGACGCGCCCGCACGCCCGGCGGTGCGGAGCGCGGCGGCGTCGGCTATGGAGAGGGGGCATGCACCACTTCCCTGACGAGCCGAGCGTCCCGGAGCACCAGCAGGCGACCGCAGTCATGCACCTCCGCTTCGAGGACGTGAGCCAGAACGGACACGTGATGCTGGACGCGCTGCCGTACGGCCTCGGGCCCGCGCTCTGGGCGAAGCTCATCCGCACGAGCCCGATCGCGGAGCTCGCGGGCACGCAGGGGGTCATCCCGATCCTCACCCGCTGCATCATCGAGGGCGGCGAGGGGCCGATCGCCGCGCGAGATCCTCTGGATCTGCGGGGCCTTTACCAGCTCGCACACACCGAGGACGCCGCCGCCGAGGTGAGCCGGCTGGTCCTCTGCATGTGGCTGACGGCCACCGGGCGCCGCGGCCGGACCTACGGCCCCCCGCCGCCCGGCGCCGGCGAGCCGATCCCGGTGGGGCGGGTGTTCGCGGAGCACGTCTTCACGCGGCCGTTCGCCGCGCCAGGCGAACGCAAGGTGCTGCGCTTCGACCACGCGGGGCTGCCGGCGGTGCCGCCCGATCGCTACACGTGGCGCTCGCCGGAGGCCCTGATGGGTCTGCCAGAGGGCGCGGAGCCGCTCGACGCGGAGCCGACCCTCGATCCGATCCCCGTCGCGTTCGGCCTCGACCACACCGACGGGAACCAGCACGTGAACTCGCTCGTGTACCCGCGGCTGTTCGCGGAGGCCGCGCTCCGGCGGCTGGCCGCGCACGGGCGCAGCACGGCGCTGCTCGCCCGCAAGGTGGAGATCGCCTACCGCAAGCCGTGCTTCGCGGGCATGCACGCGAGGATCCTGGTGCGCACGTTCGAGTTCGGCGGCGCGCTCGGCGCGCTCGGCGCCTTCGTGCCAGACCCGCCGGAAGAGAGCGGCGACGGAGCCCCCGACGCGCGCGCCTACTGCTACATCCGCACGCTGTTCGAAGGCTGAGCGACCGCGCGGGGACCGGAGGCCCTAGGCGCTCACCGGGCGGGCGAGGCCGGCGCGGTCGGCGATCTCGTCGTGGAAGGCGCGGAACGTGGACTCCTGCGGCCAGGACGGGGCGTTGGCGAGCAGCGCCTCGACCCGGGTGAGCTCCCCCTCGTCGATGGCGACGACGGCCGCGGCGTAACGCATCGCCCAGAACACGAGCGGGCTGGCCTCGCTCGCGCGCTCCAGCAGCGCGCGATCCCCGGGGACGCTCTTGTGGGCGAAGGCGCGGGCGAGCGCGCCGGCGGCCGCCCGGAGCGTGACGACCCGGTCGCGGAAAGGAGAGCTGACGTTCGGCAGCGGGAGGCGCGCCAGACGCCCCGCCTGCTCGAGGGCCGCGTCGCGGTCGCCCTCGAAGGTATAGAGAAGCGTGTCGAGGAAGAGCCGGTGCTCGAGGGCCGCGTCCCACGCGGGCCCGCGCTCGGCGGCGGCCATGGCCGCCCGCGCCTTGTCGACCCAGCCATACGCGGCGAACGCCGTCGCCGTCATCAGCGGAGCCATCGTGGCCGGATGCGGGATGCGGTGCAGCGTGGGCGACCAGCGCCGCAGCACCGACCGCACGTCGCCCGAGCGGAGCAACCGGCGCAGCTTGCGGCGAGCGAGCCAGCGGCCCGCGACGAACGCGAGGACCCCGCCGAGCACGACCGCCATCGCCAGCGGCTGCTGCCAGGCGAACCGGAGCGCGGCGGCCGCCAGCGCCGCCGTGCCGATGAAGAGAAGTGACGGAATGAGCCGGCTGCTCCGTCCCTCGTGCTCGGAATCGAACGGATTCACGATTCCTCCAAGCGTACGGTCCTTCCCGTACGAGGCAAGTCCCGGGCGATGCAGTTGGCCATGGCGGTTCTGCGGTTCTCCCGGGGTGAGCGCCGGGAAGGCGGCATCTGTTCCTGACGCGCGTCCTGACGCGCGACGGCGCGGGCGCGGCAACACGCGCCGACCGAGAGAATGCGCCGAGCGCTCCATGGGGCTCGACAGAAGGCCGAGGTTCGATTACGAAGTGTCCACGTCGTCAGGCGAAAGCGCCGAGACCTCATGGGTCCGCCGACAGCGCGCCGTGAACCCCGCCAGGCCCGGAAGGGAGCAACGGTAGCGGAAAGCGGGTGTGGCGGGCCCACTTGCTTTTTGTCGACGCTGCAGGCGCGCTGGAACCAGCAGCCGCGCCGCGTCGCAGCGCTCATTGCGGGTCCGTAGCGGGTCCGTAGACAGCTGTGATGCCTCGGCGCCGCGTGCCGCTAAGGGGCTCCGAGCGCCGCCGGGATGGCCGGCGCCACCGGAACGGAGAACAGCACGTCCGGGGTGATGCGGAGGGGAGGGGCGCCCGCGCCGCGCAGCGGGCTCACGCCGCCTTCGGGCAGCCGCTGCTGCACGATGCCGACCGCCTCGTCGCCGTCCTGCAGCGTCACGTCCGCGAGGCTGCTGTCCAGACCGACGCCGCCGTCGATGAGCACGCTCGCGCGCCGGGACGGGCTGACGGACGGGTTGGCCGACACGAGCCCGTTGCCGCTCAGGACCAGACCGGAGATCGCTGCCTGCGCCCGCTCCTGCCAGCTCACGCCGTCGCCCACGACCTCCTGGGAGAGGTTGCCGTCGACCACCACCGTGGTCGAGTCGGCGAAGGTCTCGGCGATGTGCATGCCGATGATGATGATGCCGCGGGCGTCCCCGCTCATCCCCAGGCCGATCGCCCGGTTCCGCTCGATGACGCCGCCCCGCAGCTCGACGGTCTGCTCCGCCGTCGTGTTCTGGATCCAGACCCCGGGGTGGCTGCCGCTCACCTCGAAGCCCTCGTCGCCGCCGAGCGAGGCGCTGGCCCCGTCGATCAGCAGACCGAAGCCGCTGTTGTCGGCGATCCGGAGCGCCGTCGCGTCGAGGGTCGCGCAGGCGGACGCCGAGACGCCGCCGCTCGGATCGAACCCGCGCAGGCCGTTGCCGCTCACCTCGACGGCGGACATCGCGGCGCGCGCGCCGACGAGCGACACCCCGACCACCTTGTTGTCGCGGAGGATCACGTCCTCGACCTCGAGCTCCACCGGCGCCTCGCAATCGCAGCCGCCGGCGCACTGCGCCCACAGCCCCGGCCCCCCCGAGCCGGTGATGATCGACCGCGCCACGGTCACGCGGACCGCGTCGAACGCGCTCAGACCGTAGCGGGCCGAGCCCTCGATGACCGACGCGGCGACGTCGAGCGACGCGCCTTGACCGAGCGTCACGCCGTCGGAGGCGCTCCCGAGGACGTGCACCGCCTCGAGCCGCGCCCGCGCGCCCCCTGCGACCTGCACGCCGCCAGCCCCGACCGTGAGCCCGCGGAGGACGGCGCCGTCGCCGGCCGCGAGCGAGACCGACGCCACGCTCACGGAGCCGGCGCCCCTGCCGAGCAAGCTCACGCCGGGCGGCAACACGACCGGACCGTAGGCGCCAGGACCGAGCGCGATGCACGCTCCAGGGCGGGCCGCCGCGGCGGCCGACGACAGCGCCGCGTCGCTCGAGACCTCGATCACCTCCGCGCAGACGACGCCCTCGGCGCAGAAGTCCCCGCCGCAGAGCGCGCCAGCCGGGATCCCGGCGCAGGCCCCGGAGGCGGTGAGGCCGCCCGGGCACGCGCTCGGCGGCTCCGGATCCGACGCACACCCGAGCGCCGCCGCGCCGAGCGCCGCCGCAACGGCCAGAAGGAGAGCTGCCTGATTCCGAACCTCGATCATCACGAACGTCTCCCGCGCGGCCACGCCGCGCCGCTGAACGTCACGAAGTGGCCCCCTCAGACGCCTGGGTCAGGCGCTCGAGACGTCTGCTCGGACGCCTGAAGGAGCTCGCGGCACTCGTCCGCCCTGCGGGCGAGCTCGCCTTCCTGGAAATGCGCCGCCAGCGAGCCGGTCAGCTGCGCGACGGCGGCCTCGGCGCGCGGGCGCGTCGAGGGATCGTGGAGGGCCACGCGGCAGATCCGCGCGAGCCCGAGCGCCACCTCGCCGAGGTAGACGCGCCCGCCGCCCACCTCGGCGAGGCGCAGCGCCGCGCAGCCCGACTCGATCGCGTCGCCGACGCGGCCGGCCGCGAGCAGCGCCTCGGCGAGGTTGCGGTACGTGTCCGGGAGGTCGGCGCCGGCGCCGGCCTGCTCGGCGAGCCTCACCGCGCGCCGCGCGTGCTCCAGCGCGGCGTGCGGGCGCGCGAGCCGGAGCTCGACCTCCGCGAGGTTGCTGTGCCCCGAGGCGATCGCCTGGAGATCGCCGAGCCGCTCCATCAGCGCGAGCGCGCGGGCGAACACGTCGCGGGCGCGCTCGATCTCGCCCTTCGCGAACAGCACCGCCGCGACGCCGTTCAGCGCGAAGCTGAGCGGCCCGGGGTGGGCGCGATCGTCGACCGCGCGCGCGGCCTGGCGGTAGCAGCGCTCGGCCTGCACGAGCCGGCCGCGCGAGTAGAACACCGTCCCGAGCGCCAGGAGCAGCTGCGACGCGGCCTCGCGGCGGCGATCGTCGGCGGGCGGCAGCGTCCGACAGACGCGCAGGCTCCGGAGCGCGACCGCCTGGCAGGCGCCGAGATCGCCGTCGCGCCGGTGGAGCGCCGCGAGCAGGCCGGCCATGGGAAGCACCTCCGCGGCGGCGCCGCCGCGCCCGGCGAGCGCGATCGCCCGCTCGACGAGCGCGCGCGCCTCGGCCGTCGCGCCGCGCACCTTGAGCGCGAGGGCGAGGCGGAAGTCCACGCGCGCGTCCCAGAGCAGCGGCGCCGACGGGTCGAGCGGCGCGGCGGCGCGCCGCTCCACGCGGAGGATCCGCGCCCGGGCCTCGCCGTAGGCGCGCTCCGCTTCGTCGAGGCGGCCCGCCCTCCGGAGCGCGTCGCCGGCCTCGAGCAGGAGCGCCGCGCGCTCCTGCCACGCGAACCGCCGGCGCTCGTTCGCCCGGGGCCCGTCCGGCGCGGAGGCCAGCTGGCCGCGCGCTCCGGCGGCCGCCGCGGCGTCGCCCGCAGCCGCCGCGTGGATCTCGCGCGCTCGCTCGAAGTGCCGCAGCGCCTCGGCGTTCTGCCCGAGGGCCGACGCGTGCGCCGCGGCCCTCACGTAGGCGAGCGCCGCGCTCCGCGCGTCGCCGCCGCGGTCGTGGTGGAGCGCCGCGAGCGCCGCCCCGACCTCGCCGAGCCCCCGCGGCCCCGCGGCGCGCCCCGAAGGCACGCCGTCGAGCCAGGAGGCGACCGCGCGGTGCATCGCGCGGCGCGCCTTGAGGCTCAGCGTCTCGTAGGCGATCTCCTGCGTCGCGGCCTCGGCGAAGACGTACTCGCTGTCGTCGGGGAAGGTGGAGACGTCGCGCGCCCGGATGATCTGCTGATCCCGGAGCCGGCTCAGCACGTCCGATGTCCGCGAGCCGCCCCCCTCCGGCGCGACGCCGCGGAGGTGGTCGATCGCGCCCTTCCAGAACGTCCTGCCGATCACGGCCGCCTGCGCCAGGACGGCGCGGGCCTCGCCGTCGAGCCGGTCGAGCCGCGCCTGGACGATGCCCTGGATCGTGGTCGGCAGGGCGAGCCCGGCGAGCTTCTCCTCGTGGAGGATCCAGGGCTCGCCCTCGCGCCGCTCGAGCGCGCCCACGTCGATGAGCAGGTGCAACGTCTCGGTCAGCGTGAGCGGGTTGCCCTCGGCGCGCTCCGCCAGGGCGCGGATGGCCTCCGCCGAGCAGCCCGCGGCGAGACGCAGGCGATCGCGCGCCATGTCCTCGATGTGCCGCCGCGACAGCGGCCCCAGATCGAGGCGCGCGTGGCTCGCCTTCCCCTCGCCCCAGTGGGGCCGCCGCTCGTAGAGCTCGGGCCGGGCGGCGCCCACGACGAGCAGCGGCGCGTCCGAGAGGCGCAGGACGAGCTCGTCGAGGAGGTCGAGGCTGGCGTCGTCGGCCCAGTGAATGTCGTCGAGCAAGACGAGGACGGTCGCGCGGGCCGCCATCGCTCCGAGGAGCGCCGCGACCGCCGCGGACATCCGCTTCTTCACGTCGGCGCCGCCCTCGTCGGGGGCGATCGCCGTCGCCGAGGAGACCGACGCCGGGGGCGGCGTGCAGAGCACGCCCGCGATCTCGGCCAGCGCGTCCTCCAGGACGATCGACGGGGGCGCGCCGCCGTCCGCTCCCCCGCAGACGCCGCTCCTCAGCTTGCGCACCACGGCGTCGCGCGGATCGTCGTCGTGAACGCGGAAGTGGCCGCGCAGGAGCGACGCGGCGAGGTGGTAGCTCGCGCCCCGCGCGAGCGAGGAGCAGGCCCCGCTGAGCACGACGCAGGGCTCCGCCTGCGCGAGCGCCCGCGCCCGGACCTCGGCCAGGAGGCGGCTGCGCCCGATGCCGCCGGCGCCGATCACCGAGACGAACATCGCGCGCCCCTCCGCGACGACCGTCTCCAGCGACTCGGAGAGGCGCTGCATCTCCGCGGCCCGACCGAAGAAGCGGGTCTCGAGGCCGAAGAAGTCGGATCCGGCGCATGCGCCGCGCGCAGGCCCGAGCACGCGGAAGCTCTGCGGATCGGCGCCGCGCGGCGCGACCTGGAACAGCCCGGCGACCTGTCGGAACGTGGGCTGCGCGATCAGCACCGCGCCTGGCAAGGCGGCCTGACGGAGGCGCGCGGCCTCTTGCAAGGCCTCGCCGGACGCGTCGAGCGGCGCGCCCGAGCCCGCCGCGCCGCTCACGAACAGCCTGCCCGTGCTGATCCCCACGCGGAGCGCCGGCCGGCACCCCGGCGGCAGGTCGACGTCGAGCGACGCAGCCGACGCCGCCGCGAGCTCCAGCCCGGCGCGGACGGCCCGCTCCGCGTCGTTGTCGCTCGCGCGCGGCGCGCCGAACAGCGCCGTGACGGCGCCTCCGCTCCGGTCGGCGACGGCCCCTCCGAGGCCGTCCGCGCGCTCGCAGACGAGCTCGAAGAAGGCCTCCCGGAGCTCCAGCTCCTGCTCCGGATCGAGCGCCGCCTGCCCCTCGCCCGCGGCCACGACCTCCACCGAGAGCACGGTGCAGACGCGGTACTCGCCCGCGGGCGGCGCCACCCTCGCGAGGCGCGCGGGCTCCGTGGCGGCCCAGTGCGACGCGCGTTCGCCTCGCTGCGGCAGCGGACGCGCGCCGGCGGCCGCGCTCGGCAGGGACGACGGCGGCGACGCGGCGCGCCGCCGCGCCGCCGCGAGCGCGGCCTCGAGCTCCCGGGCGTCCTGGAAGCGCGCCGCCGGATCGACCGAGACGGCCCGCGCCATGACCGCCTCGAGCGCGGGGCTCACCTCGACGCCGAGCGCGGCGAACCCCGGCCGTCGGCGCGGATCCACGCAGGCGGCGTAGAGCTCGGCCCAGTCGTTCCCATCGATCGGCTGCTGCCCGGAGGCCAGCTCCAGCAGGATGAGCCCCAGCGCGAACACGTCCGTCCAGGGCCCGGTCGCCCCGAGCTTCGGGTTGAACTGCTCCGGCGCGCCGTAGAGCGGCGTGAAGGCGTGCACCGTCCGCGACACCGCGAGCTCCCGCGTCGTCGCGCCGGCGTCCCCGCCCTGCGCGACGTCCGCGGCGCGCCGGGTGTCGACGAGCGCCTTCGACAGCGGCATCGACGCGTCGATCACCTTGGCGATGCCGAAGTCCACGACCTTGATCGTGGTCGAGTTGCCCGCGCCGACGAGGAACAGGTTCGCCGGCTTGACGTCGCGGTGAGAGACGCGCTCCTCGTGCGCCAGCGCGAGCGCCGACACCGCAGGGGCGAGCAGGTCGAGCGCCTCGTCGACGGGCCACGGCCCGCGCCCGGAGGCGCACCTGTCCTCGATGTGCCGCGCGAGCGTCGCGCCCTCGAGCCACTCCATCACGATGTACGGCGTCCACTGGCCCCCGGGCGAGGTCGCGGCGGACACGTCGAGCGCCTGGACGATGCCGGTCGTGCGGCGCGAGAGCCGGTGCAGCAGCCGGGCCTCGCGCCGGAACATGTCGAGCAGCGAGAGCCGCTCGTCCGGCGCGAGCTCCGCGGGCAGCTTCAAGCACTTGACCGCCACCTGCTCCTCGAGGCCGAGGTGCGTGGCGCGGTAGACCACGCCGAACGCGCCCTCCCCGGCGACGGCGTCGATCAACAGCTTGTCGGCGATGGTGTTGCCCACCCAGCCGAAAGGGTCTCCCGCGCTCATCCGCGGAAATCCTACCGCCCGCGCCAGAGCGGCGGGGGCGCGCCGCCCCCCGAGCCATGGGGCCGCCGCGCGGGAGGGCAAAGGCCAGCGGCGAGACCGGAGCGCGCGCGACAGCAGTCGCCGTGCGCGCGGGTCCATGCTACGCAGCGGGCTGTACTGTTCGGCACCGGCCCTGGCTACCGCCCTGCGAAGGCTGCCGCAACGGTTCCCGCGACGGAGCGCAAGTGTGCAGTGGCGGGGCGTCGTTCGTCGCCCGGCGCGACGCTGGGGTGCGATGTGGCTGAGCCGGAGATTCTTCCCCGCGATGGTGGGTCGATCGAGCTGCTGATCATCACGCAGGGCTCGATGAGCACGCGGCAGCTGCCGAGCTCCGGCAGCGTCGTCCTGGGCAGGGACGAGGACGCCGACGTCTGTGTCCCGGACTCGTCGGTGTCGCGCCGGCACGCGGTGCTGCACCTCGGCCCGCCGCTCCGCATCGAGGACCTCGGCAGCAGCAACGGGACGCGCGTGCGCACCCGGCACAGCAACGCGGCGACCGAGCGCCTCATCGACGTCGGCAAGGGCACGCCCGCGCGGACCGGGGCCGTCGAGCTGTCGCCCGGCGACGTGATCTACCTCGGCGCCGCGCGCGTCGTCCTCCGCAGCCGCGAGCCGCGGAAGCCCGGCGACCGGGACCCGCGGAAGGACGTCATCGTCAAGGACGGCGCCATGCGCGCCGTCTACGAGCTGGCCGAGCGCGTCGCGAAGGGCCCGATCAACATCCTGCTCCTCGGCGAGACGGGCGTCGGCAAGGAGGTGCTCGCCGAGGCCATCCACAGGGCTTCTCCACGCGCGCAGCGGCCGCTCCTGCGGCTGAGCTGCGTCGCGCTGTCCGAGTCGCTGCTCGAGAGCGAGCTGTTCGGCCACGAGCGGGGCGCCTTCACCGGCGCCGTCCGGGCCAAGCCGGGGCTGCTCGAGACGGCCGAGGGGGGCACGGTGTTCCTCGACGAGATCGGCGAGCTGCCGCCGTCGATCCAGGCCAAGCTGCTCCGGGTCATCGAGGAGCGGCAGGTGCTGCGCGTCGGCGGCCTGACCCCGACGAAGATCGACGTCCGCTTCATCTCGGCGACGCACCGCAACCTCGACGCCGAGGTCGGCCGCGGCGCGTTCCGGCAGGACCTGTACTTCCGCCTGAACGGCGTGACGCTCACCATCCCGCCGCTGCGCGAGCGGCCAGGAGAGGTCGCGGCGCTGGCGCAGCTCTTCGCGGAGCGCACGGCGAAGGAGCTCTTCCCGAGCGAGGCGAGCGCGATGGCCGTCCCGATCTCGCCCGAGGCGCTGGCCGGACTCCAGCGCCACAGCTGGCCAGGCAACATCCGGGAGCTGCGCAACGTGATCGAGCGCGCGGTGATCCTCGCGAACGGCGCGCCCATCCGGCCGGAGCACCTGCTGCTCACCCCGCTGCCCGAGCCCACCCCGCCGCTGCATGTCACGCCCGTCCCGTCGCATTCCTCTCCCTCGGCGTCGCCCGCGGCCTCGCCGGCCGCGGTGGGCGCCGTGGCCGCCGTCGCCGCCGCTACCGCCTCTGCGAAGAGCGTGCCCGAAGGCGCGGACGCGAGCCCCACGCGGCTGCGCGACGCGATGGAGGCCCACGAACGCGAGCGCATCGTCAAGGCGCTGGAGCAATGCATGGGCAACCAGACGCGCGCCGCGGCGCTGCTCGGGATCTCGCGCCGCACCCTGGTGGACCGGATCCGCGTGTACGGCCTGCCCCGGCCGCGCAAGGCCTGAGCGCGCTGCGCAGCGCGCCGCGCAAGTTGCGCGAGACCTCGCTCAATCGAGCCCCCGGCTGCGCAACGCCTCAGCTCATGCGGGCGTGGCGCGGCGCTCGAGCGGGGCGAGCTCGAGGCCGAGGTCGGTGGCGAACCGGAAGATGCGCTCGTCGCGGTAGAACTCGCCGAACACGACCCGCGAGATCCCCGCGTTGGCGATCATCTTGAAGCAACCCCAGCAGGGCGACGCGGTGACGTAGACCGTCGCGCCGTCGATGCGCACCCCGTTCCGCGCCGCCTGGATGATGGCGTTGGCCTCGGCGTGGATCGTCCGCACGCAGTGGCCCTCCTCGATCAGGTGCCCCTCCTCGTCGCAGTGAGGCAGCCCGCGGATCGATCCGTTGTAGCCGGTCGCGAGGATGCTCTTGTCGCGCACGATCACCGCGCCGACGTGCTTCCGATCGCAGGTCGCCCGCGAGGCGACGACCTCGGCGATACGCATGAAATACTCGTCCCACGAAGCCCGGTGGGTCATCGCTCGTCTCCCCGGCGGGGAGCCGCGCCGAGGGGCCCTCGGCTGAGCCGCGCTGCGCGCTCCCGCGGGCGCCTTGTATCACGGGAGCGGACGCCGCGGGGCGCCCGCCGCCCGGCCAGAGAGGCGCGCCGCGCGAGGCGCCTCGACAGCGAGGGCCGCCGCGTGGTAGCGCGCGGGTGTGAGCTCCACCGCGAACAGCCGCCGCTCTGACCGCCGCATCCTCGTGCTCGGCTCGGGGGGGCGCGAGCACGCCCTCGCGCGCGCGCTCGCGCGGTCGCCCTCGGTCGCCGAGGTGATCGTCGCGCCCGGCAACGCGGGGACCCACGCGCAGGGCGGCGCCGGCCGCGCCCCGATCCGCCGCGCCGACCTCGCCTCGCTCGCACCGGACGAGGCGGCCCGGCTCGCCGTGCGCGAGCGCGCCGACCTCGTCGTCGTCGGGCCCGAGGCGCCGCTCTGCGCGGGCGTCGCGGACGCGCTCGCCGCCGAGGGCGTCGCCGTCTTCGGGCCGAGCCGCGAGGCGGCGCGCCTCGAGGGGTCGAAGGCCTTCCTGAAGGAGTTCGCGGCCCGCCACGGCATCCCGACCGCGCCGTTCGCGATCGCGCGCTCCTTCGACGAGGCGTCGCGCCTCATCCGCGAGCGCGGCGCGCCCATCGTCGTGAAGGCCGACGGGCTCTGCGCCGGCAAGGGCGTCGTCGTCGCGACCACCGTCGACGAGGCGCTCGAGGCCGCGAAGGAGATGCTCGTGGAGCGCCGCTTCGGCGACGCCGGCGCGACCGTGATCCTCGAGGACGTGATCCGGGGCGAGGAGGCCAGCGTGCACGCCATCAGCGACGGGCAGGCGATCTTCGTGCTGCCGGCGGCGCGCGACCACAAGCGGGTCGGCGAGGGCGACACCGGACCGAACACGGGCGGCATGGGCGCGTTCGCGCCGAGCGCCCGCGTGAGCCCCGCCCTGCTCGCGCGCGTCGAGCGCGAGATCCTCCGGCCGACTATCGACGGCATGCGGGCGGAGGGGCGGCCGTTCCGCGGGGTGCTGTTCGCGGGCCTGATGATCACGCCCGAGGGGGAGCCCTTCCTGCTCGAGCACAACGTCCGCTTCGGCGACCCGGAGTGCGAGGCCCTCATGGAGCTGCTCGAGGGCGACGTCGCCGAGCTCTGCGCCTCCGCCGCGGCGGGCGCGCTGGACCCCGGGGCGGCGCGCGTCGCCGCCGGCCGCCACGCGCTCACCGTCGTGCTCGCGGCGCGCGGCTACCCGACGGCGCCCGTCACCGGCGACGTCATCCGCGGCCTCGACGCCGCGGCCGCGGTGGAGGGCGCGTTCGTCAACCACGCGGGCACCGCCGAGCGGGACGGCGCGATCGTGACCGCGGGGGGCCGCGTGCTCGCCGTGACCGCCTCGGGCGGCTCGCTCGCGGAGGCGCGGGAGCGCGCGTTCCGCGCCGCGAGCGCGATCGACTTCGACGGCAAGGTGCTCCGCCGCGACATCGGGGTCGACGCGGCGCGCCCGGCGCGCGACGCCGGATGACCGGGACGCGACGCCATGGAGCCCATCATCGATCTTGCCCCGGGCGCGGAGGAGAACCCGCTCGCCGCGCACTTCGGCCAGCTCACCCGCGAGCACCTCGCGCGCGACGCGAAGCGCGCGGCCGACTTCCGGGCGCTGCGCGGCTCCGTGCTCGTCGTCGCGCAGGACACCGGCGCGTCCCTGACGATGCGCTTCGATCACGGGCGCCTCACCATCCACGACGGCGCCATCGGCATCCCGTCCGTCACGTTCTGCGGCGACGAGCAGGCGCTGTACCGGCTGCCCGAGATCGCCTTCCACCGCTGGCCGAGGATCCCCAAGGTCGGGCTCCTGCACCGCCGCCAGAGCGTCCCGCTGCGCGAGCTCGCGAGCCTCGTGGCGGGCGGGGATCTCAAGGTGTACGGCCTCGTCGCGCACCCGTGGCTCGTCCTCACGCTGCTCCGGATCCTCTCGCGCCACACCTGACGTCCCCGGCGCGGCTCCGGATCCTCCGCGCGCCACGCGCGCCACGCGCGCCACGCGCACCACGCCGAAGCGCCGCCGTCCCGGGCGCCCACGCCCAGGGACAGGTGCGATAGGGTAAGAGGGCGACGGACGTCTCCGTCCCCGTCTTTATGCCTTTGTTGTAGGCTCGCAAACCAATGCTACACAGCCTGGAAGCTGGCTTTTGACGGCCTGTTGGGCTGTTGGTATGGCTCGATCATGGGCATCCGATTGCGCTACCTCGCCCACGATCTCGAGGTGCCGCTCGGCGAGTTCTTCATCGGACGGAGCGCCGACTGCCAGCTGTCGCTGGACGACCCGCTGGTGTCGCGCCGCCACGCGCTGCTGACCGTCGGCGAGGGCGGCGTCGCGATCGAGGATCTCGGCAGCCGCAACGGCGTGCTCATCAACGGCAACCGGATCACGGGGCGCCACCTCCTGTCCGACGGCGACAAGATCGCGATCGGGGGGCAGGAGATGTTCCTGCTCGGGGCGATCGAGCCGAGCTCGACGTCGCCGCGGAGCGCGCCGCTCTGGACGCGGCAGGCGCACAACGTTCGCACCGTGGACATGGGCGAGGTGCCGATGGGCGAGGAGGACGGCGCGACGGCGATCGCCTCGCGCCGGTCGCTCCCCGGGCTCGTCCCGCAGCACCCCGACAAGCGCGTGCACGCGCTCAGCCTGATCGGCAGCGTCGCCGACAAGGCGCTCGCCCTCGGGCGCGTCGACGAGGCCGAGCGCATCCTCCAGCGGTCGCTCTCGGACATCCTCACGAAGGCGCGGGAGGGGGGCGTCGGCGCCGTGCAGCCCGAGCTGGTCGAGAAGGCGAGCACCTACGCGGCCCGCCTCGCCGCGGCCACGGGCCGCGGCACGTGGATCAACTACATTTTCGAGCTGAACACGCGGCTCGAGCTCCTCCTGCCCGCCTACCTCGTCGATGAGCTGTATAGTGTCCTTCGAAAGGTGAAGGCGGTCGACATGTCCATCCTCCGCGGTTATGCGAAGAAGCTCCGCGAGCGTGCAGGGGAACGTACTCCGGCGGAGCGTTTCATCCTCCAGCGTATTGAAGGGCTCGAGCGCCTCGGCGCACTGAAATAGACCATGCCTTTCCGCCTCCGGTACTTGGCGCACGACTTCGAGCTCCCTGAAGGGCCCTTCGTGATCGGCCGGAGCGGCGACTGCCAGCTCTCGCTCGACGATCCGCTGGTCTCGCGACGCCACGCGACGCTGCAGGTGCGCAGCGACGGCGTCGCGGTGATCGACCTCGAGAGCCGGAACGGCGTGTACGTCAACGGCGCGCGCATCTCCGGCCAGCGCGAGCTGACCGACGGCGACCGGATCATCATCGGCAGCCAGGAGATGCTGCTCTACGGCGGGGAGGAGTCGCGGCCCCACGACGCCTACGGGGTCGAGTTCCGGCGCGCGACGGCGACGCTCGGCGCGATGGCGCTGACCGAGATGCGCAAGATGTCGGACGACCCGACCGAGCTCACCAGCCCGACCGGGGACGGCGGATCGAAGGGCTTCCAGTCGCTGCGCCTGCTCGCGAGCCTCGCCGACAAGGCGCTCGCGATGGGCCGGAGCGAGGAGGCCGAGCGCATCCTGCAGACCGTGCTGATCGACATCCTCAGCCGCGCGCGGACGAACGTGCCGCTGGAGATGCCGGCCGCGGAGCTCGCCGCGCGCTACGCGGCCCGCCTCGCCGGCGCCACGACCAAGGGGACGTGGGTCAACTACACGTTCGAGCTGTTCACGATCGCGCGGCGGCCGCTGCCCGGCCCCGTCGTCGACGAGCTCTACACCGTGGTCCGCCGCGTCAAGTCGCTCGATATCCAGCCGCTCAGGAACTACCTCGACGACCTGCGCCGGATGGCGCCTGCGTTCGGTCCGACCGAGCGGTTTTTGATGCAGCGGATCGAGGGTCTCGAGCGGCTCGTCGCGGCGAAGTAGCCGCCTCGCCGCCCGGCGCCGCGGGCCCGGCGGCGCCAGCGCGCGCTGGCGCCGCGGGTGCGGCGCCACTGCGCGCTGCCGGCGGCCCCGCGGGCGCTGCTGCGGCGCGGCCGGCGGGTGCAGCGCGGCCGGCGGGTGCGGCGCCGGCACGTGCTGCCGGCGGCGCCGCGGGCGCGGCGGCGGGCACGGCCGGCGGCGGCGGGTTGCGGGGCCGCCGCGCGCTCGCCTGCGCTTCCGCTTCCTGCCAGCCGAGGTTCCTCGCGGCGGCCTTCGCGATCGCGTCGCGCAGGTCGGCGTCGGCGACCTTGCCGAGCTCTCGCCGCACCTCCGACGGGAGCCGCGCCTCCCTCGGCGCCGGGCGGACCTCCTCGCGCCACGGAGGCCGCGCGACCGGCTCCACCTTGCCGACCCGGAACCGGAGCGACTGCACGGGCAGGCCGCGCGACCGCAGCTGCGCGGTGATCACGTCGCCGAGCATCGAGAGCTCCTGCGCCCACGTCGAGCTCGCCGCCCGGACATGGAGCACGCCGCGCTCCAGCTTGAGCGGCCGGGCCCGCGCCGCGATGCGAGAGCCCACGGCCGCCTCCCACTCGCGGAATGGCATCGGCGCGGTGTCCACCTCCGACGGCGCCGAGAGCGACGACTCCCGCTGGATCAACGCGCCCAGCCGCTCGAGGGATCCGCTCCGACGCGCCATGGGCGCCGAGCGTAGCAGCCCCGGCGCCGCGGGGCCGACGCCTGTTCCGGCGGAACGCGCTGCCCAGGATCGACCAGCGCCACGGACGGCTGCCGGCCGTCCAGAGAATCCGTTTCGGTACCGAAGGTGGGACTCGAACCCACAAGCCCGTGAGGACAGCGGATTTTGAATCCGCCGCGTTTGCCATTCCGCCACTTCGGCTCGGCGCTGCGATGTCGCGCTGCGGAACCCTAGATCACCCGACGCGACCCTGGCAACCACGAGGGCGGCCAGGCGCGCCGAGGCGAGGCGCCGAGGCGCGCGCAACACCCCGACATCACACCACGAAATCCAGCATCTGGAGGCGCGTCAGGTACTCCTGGAGCTCGGCGGCGTACTCGTCGATCAGGAGCTCGAGCTTCACCAGCGCGCCTTGATCGTTGACCGAGTCGATGGTCCCGATCACCGGGATCTCGCGCGTGGGCAGGATGAGCACGCCGCTCCAGTCCGCGCCCTTCACGGCGCCGCGCAGCCCGCCGAGGCGCAGCCAGCCGTCGGAGAGCTCGAGCACCGGGACGATCTCGCCGTTGTCCAGGCGGACCGAGCTCTTCAGCGTGTGCGCCGGCTCGACCATGTAATGCGAGCGACGGTTCCGCTCGATCAGCTCCTCGAGCGTCGCGCAGATGACCTTGCTCAGCGGCGTCTCCTCGCTGTCGAGCACGAGCTCGAGCAGCCGCTTCATCGCCTTCTGCGTGCGGATGAGGTTCGCGCGGACCTCCTCGATCCGCCGCCCGTCGCGCCGGATCTTGCCAGCGACGACGTTGAGGAGGTTGTTGTAGAAGGGGTACGCGACGTCGCCGTGCTCCTCGAAGAAGTCGTGGAGCTCGGCGGCGCCGATGCGCCAGATCTCCGAGGGCTGCGTCGTCACCGCGGTCGTCATCCGCCGGAGGCCGGTCAGCGCGCCGAGCTCGCCGATCGGCGAGATGGGGTGCAGGCGGAAGCGCGTCTCGCCCGCCTCGACCAGCGCGACCTCGCCCTGGACCAAGAGGTGCAGGTGCGCCGGCTCGCTCCCGGCCTCGAAGAGCACATGGCCGGCGGGGACTTCCTGGCGCTGGAACGCCATCATCAGCTCGTCGAGGTGGTCCTCCGTGATTCTCTCGAACAGGGGGATCGCGTGCAGGTCGGAAGGACGGACCGCCATGGGGTGACACTCCTCTTCAACGTCAACGTGGGTCGGGCTCCGCGTCCGCGGCCTTGCGGGACCCGGATCCTTGCGGCGCACGAGCGCAGGCGTGGACCGCGGAACGCGCATCCTACTCCAGGTCTCGATACGAGGAAGAGGGATGGCCGCTGTGGTCTCTCCTTCTCTGCTTCCATGAACGGTTCCGGGATCGGGCGGGTCCAGGTAACGTCGGCGGGTGATGTGGTCCGTTCACCAAGGGCTCGCCGCGGCGACGCGCCGCGCGACGCTGCGGCTGCTCGTCATCGGCGCCGCGCTCCTCGCGATCGCGTGCGGCTCCTCGCCGGGGAAGCCGGCCGGCGCGGAGGCCCCGCCGCCGCCGAAGCCGCGCAACGCCGGCGCGATCGCGCAGGCCGTCGCCGGGGGGAAGGTCTCGGTGCTCGTCTACGCCGACAGGACCCGCGGCCACCCGATCATGGCGCGGCTCGCGGCGCTCGATCTGTGGGGCCCGGTGCTCACCGGCACGGGGCTCGATCCCGAGCGGGACATCGAGCGCGCCTTCGTCACCGCGCCGCGCGCGGACGCCGGGGGCGAGGCGGTGGCCGTCCTCCAGCACAACGTGCCGCCGGACCGGCTGGCGGCGGGGATCGACACCCTGCTCTCGCGCAGCGACCCGCCGGGGACCGAGGAGACCGGGCTCGGCGTGCCGGCGGTGCGCGTGACCGTCCGGGGGCAGACCCGCGTGATCGCGACCATCGAGCCGGACTTCCTCGTGGTGCTGCCGGTGGACAAGGCGCGCGAGGCGCGGCGCTTCGTCGGCACGGGGGGCTTCCCCGACCCGACCGGCGACGAGGCCGCCGTCGCCACCGCGCTCGACCCGGCGCGGACGCTGAGGGCGCCGCGCGCCCCCCGGGTGCCGCCCACCGTGCGGTCGCTCGAGGCCGCCGTGACGCTGACCCAGGACGGCGGGGCCGTGGTCGATCTCGACGGCGCGAGCGAGAGCCCCGAGCAGGCCGCCCGCGACGCGGAGCTCCTCGCCGAGGAGGTCGAGCGCACGACCACGTTCCGCATCGCGTTCGTGAAGGTCCGCGTCGTCGATCCGATCGCGTTCTTCGCCGAGGGGGACCGGGTGAAGGCGAAGCGGCGCGTGACGCCGGGCGAGATCGACAAGCTCTTCGGCCTGCTCAGCGCCGTGCTGCCGCGCTAGGCTCCCGCCGATGCGCCTCGTCAAGATCGGGATCGCCAACGTCAACGCCACCGTCGGCGCCGTCCGCTCGAACACCGACCGGTGCATCTCGCTCGCCCACGCCATGGCGCGCGAGGACGTCACCGTGGCGGTCTTCCCGGAGCAGGTGATCGGCGGCTACGCGTCCGAGGACCTCGTGCAGTGGCCCGCCTTCGTCGAGAGCCAGCAGCGCGAGCTCCGCCGGTTCGCCGCGGAGACCGCGGCGCTCCGCGCGGTGTTCGTCATCGGCGTGACCGTCGGCGTCGGCGGCGATCTCTTCAACGCGGGCGCGCTCGTGCACCGCGGCCGGGTGATCGCGTTCTGCCCCAAGGAGAAGCTGCCGACGTACAACATCTTCTACGAGGCGCGCACGTTCTCGCGCGGCATGCCGTTCATGGAGCTCGACGCCGGCGGCGTGCCCTGCGGCGACCGCATCTACGCGTTCGATTTCGGGACGATCGCCGTCGAGGTCTGCGAGGACATCTGGTCGCCCGACGGGCCGATGCGGCGCCGCTGCTACGCGGGCGCCGAGCTCGTCTGCAACATCTCGGCGTCGCCGTTCCGCGCCGGCGTGGCGAGCACGCGGCGCGAGATGATCGCGACCCGCGCGGCCGACAACCAGTGCACGATCGCGTACGCGAACATGGTCGGCGGCAACGACGGGCTCGTGTTCGACGGCGGCGGGTTCATCAACCAGAACGGCCGCCCGATGCTGGAGGCGCCGCGGTTCCGCGAGGGGTTCTCCGCGGCGATCGTCGACCTCGACCGGACCACGCGCTGCCGCCGCGAGGCGAGCACCTGGCGCAGCGACCTCGAGGAGTTCCGCCGCGCCTCCCCGCACATGGTGGAGACCTTGCGGATCGGCGGCGAGACCGCGGACCGCTCGCGCCTCGCCTACCCCGCCCCGCCGCCGGGCACGACCGCGTTCCTGCCCGCGACGTCGCTGCCGTCGATCTCCCCGCGCGACGAGCTGCTCGACGAGTTCTACGAGGCGCTCGCGCTCGGCGTCGCCGACTACTACCGCAAGATCGGCGCGTTCAAGGGCATCGGCCTCGCGCTCTCGGGCGGGCGCGACTCGCTGCTCACGCTGCTCGTCGCCTGGCGCGCGGTGCAGCTCATCTACCCGGACCTGCACGGCGAGGCGCTGCGCGCGCAGCTCAAGACCTCGCTCTACGCGTTCTTCATGCCGTCGCGCTACTCCAGCGACGCGACGCACCGGGCGGCGGCGCAGATCGCCGAGGATCTCGGGGTGTCCTTCGCGGTGATCCCGATCGAGGACGCGTTCCCCCGGGAGATCGAGGCCGCGCGGTCGATGCTCGGCGACGACCGGCAGCTCACCGAGCTCACGAAGCAGAACGTGCAGGCGCGCATCCGCGGCCAGCGCATGTGGAACTGGGCGAACACGAGCGGCGCGCTGTTCCTGCAGACGGGGAACATGAGCGAGAAGGCGCTCGGCTACACGACGGTCGGCGGCGATCTCGAGGGGGCGTTCAGCGTGATCGCCAACCTGCCGAAGACGGTCGTCATCGCGCTGATCGACCGGCTCTTCCGGCGCTACGGCTGGAAGGGGATCCAGCAGACGCTCGCCACCACCGCGGGGCCGGAGCTCGCCGAGAACCAGTCGGGCGAGGCCGAGCTCATGCCGTTCGAGGTGCTCGACGCGTGCCTCTACCTGTACGGCGCCGAGAAGCTCGCCGCCGACGAGGTGGGGCAGGCGCTCCCCAGCCTGTTCCCCGACAAGGATCCCGCCGCGCTGCGGGCCTGGGCGGAGAAGTTCGCGACGCTGTTCTCCCGATCGATCTTCAAGTGGGTGCAGTCGCCGATCGCGATCCACCTCGGGTCGCTCGACCTCGACCGCGAGCGGGCGCTGCAGCTGCCCGTGGTGCAGCGGACCGAGTGGAAGGGCGGCTGAGCCCGCGCCGGGCGCGCCCGCGGGCGCGCCCGGCCCCGCGTCTCAGTTGGCGGCCTTCTCGACGGGCGCCGCGGCGCCGAGCCGTGTCCCGTCCTTGCCGTCCCTCGCGAGCAGGTCGTGCTCGAGCGCCGCGGCCGGCTGGGCCACGCCGATCGAGCCGTCGGCGGAGAAGCGCTCGAGGTCCTCGGTGACGCGGCGGAGGTAGCCCTGCTTGATGTGGAACGGCAAGAACGCGCTCTTGAAGCCGGCCACGATCATCGATTTGATCTCCTTCAGGCCGAACCCCATCTTCGTGTGGCAGTGCCAGAGCTCGTGGGACACGGTCGTGTCGGTGACGAGCCGGTTGTCGGTGTTGACCGTCACGCGCAGGCCGAGGCTCTGGTAGAGCTTCAGCGGGTGCGAGGCGAGGTCCCGCACGGCGCCGGTCTGCACGTTCGACGACGGGCAGCACTCGAGCGGGATGCGGTGGTCGTTGATGTAGTGGAGCAGGTCGCCGTCCTCGCGCAGCCGGCACCCGTGGCCGATCCGGTGCGCGCCGCAGACGTGCAGCGCCTGCGCGATCGACTCGGGGCCGTACGCCTCGCCGGCGTGGATGGTGCAGTTGATGTTGTTCTGGCGCACGAGCTGGAAGGCCGCCTTGTGGTGCTTCGCCGGGTGGTCGTACTCGGCGCCGGCGAGGTCGAAGCCGACGACGCCGCGGCCCTTGTAGGCGACCGCGAGCTCCGCCATCTCCAGCGACGACTCCGGCGAGATGTTGCGGATGCCGCAGACGATGACGTTGCTCTCGATGCCCAGCGCGTCGTGCGCCGCCCTGAGCCCGGCGAGCACCGCCTCGACCACGCTGGTGAGCCGCAGCCCGAGGCGGGTGTGCAGCATCGGCGAGTAGCGGACCTCCATGTAACGGACGTTCTCGCGCGCGGCGTCCTCCGCGAGCTCGTACGCGACGCGGTAGAGCGCCTCCTCGGTCTGCAGGACGCGCAGCGTGATGTCGAACGCCTTGAGGTACTCGACCAGCGAGCCGCAGTTCTGCCCTAGGTTCATCACCTTGCGCAGCTCGGCTGGCTCGTACGTGGGGAGCTCGACGCGGTGGCTGCGGGCGAGCTCGATGATCGTCTCGAGGCGGAGGGAGCCGTCGAGGTGGACGTGCAGATCGGTCTTGGGAAGCTGTCGGAAGAACTCCAGCGGGAGCTTGGCGGCGTGCTCGGGATGATCTGACATGAGCTATTCTGTCACCCGACGAGCAGCCGTGAAAGGCACGGCGCGGCGGCCCGCACCGCCGCCCGCGGCTCACCGCGGCGGCTCGCTCGACGCGGAGGACCCCGGCGAGGGGACCGTGTCGTCCGGGCCCGGGCGGCGGCGCGCGGGCGCCCGGCCGCCCACGATCACCGCGACCGCGCACGCCCCGAACAGGGCGACGAAGAGCAGCGGGAGCGGCAGGCTCAGCGTGTCGCCCGCGGCCTCGCGGCGCAACGCCTCCCGGATCCGCTCGGGGTTGTACCCCATGACGAGCCGCGGCCCGACGTACGTCAAGGGGAGCCCGCGCGCCTCCATCCGCCCATACAGGGCGACATCGGCGCCGATCGCCGCCTCCGTCTCGGGCGCGGCGAGGCAGGCCGACAGCGCCTCGGCGGGGAGGCCGAGCGGCGCGAGGACGGAGGCGACGCGCTCCCCGGTGAGCCTGCCGGGCGGCGCGCTGTAGAGCAGCGACGCGGCCTGCTCGCGCCTGTCCTCGGGCGTGCAGACGTAAGCCTTCGCGGCGGGCAGCGCGCCGGGGTGGATCGGGAGCGGCACCATCTTGCGCACGTGGTGCACCCGGTCGCCGTAGGCCTCCTCCATCTTGCTGAGCTCCGGGTGCAGCCGCCGGCAGAAGGGGCACTCGAAGTCGGTGAAGGCGACGACCGTGATCTTGCCCGGCGCCTGCATCGCCGCGATCTCCGGGGGGAGCGGCGGGATGACCGGGTGGTTGCCCCAGAGGAACGGCAGGCCGATCGCGGCGACCGCCGCCGCGCCCCACGCGGTGGTGCTCGCGAGGCGGTTGCCGGCGGCGCGCTCGAAGGCGTCGCCCGGCATGCGCCACGCCTGCCACGCGACGAGCGCCGAGGCGCCGGCCGCGACGAGCGCGGCGAGGTCGACCGCGATGCACCACGCGCAGAACGCGCCGACCGCGAAGGCCTGCAGCCCGAGCAGCACGATGGCGGCGAGGCCGCCGACCGCCGCGGCCGCGGCGATCGCGGCGTGGTGCCAGCGCGCGCGCGCCGTCAGCGAGGCCGCGAGCAGCGTGGTGTAGGCGATGAGGCCGACGTTCGGCAGCGGGATCCCGAGCAGCCGGCTGTACGGCGATACCCGGACGGCGAAGCAGCCCGACGAGACGCCGCAGAAGGCGGGATCCCCCGCGTTCTGGTACTCGACCACGAGCGCCGCGCTCGCCGCGATCGCCACGAAGAGCGCGATCCGGAACAGCGAGACGAGGAACCGGGCGCGCCCGGCGTACACGTCGGCGGCCGATGTCCCGAGCGCGTCGGGGCTCGCCCGATGCGCGGTAGAGGCGCCGCGCCCGGGCTGTCCGTCGCCGGCCGGACGCGCCGCGAAGACGTTGCCCCTGCCGGCGAGGTAGACGAGGAGCGAGAGCGCGAGGAGCAGGGCGATCGAGTTCAGCAGCATCGGTCGTGGCGGCTCGAAAGAAGTGGGCTCGAGGCATACCGGACCCGGGCGGGGACAGCCAGCGCGAGGAGAGAAGACTCGTGCTAGTCGAGATGCATGCGTTCCACTTCCCGTGAAGACTCCCCGAAGACCGGCTCGGCCGCGCGCCGCCGCGAGGCGGTGGTCGACCTCCTGTCTTCCTTCCAGCGCGCCCTGCACGCGAACGAGATCGCCGAGCGGCTCGGGGTGGAGCCGAGCCGCTACGCGAAGCTGCAGCGGCTGCTCGAGGAGCTCTCGCTGGAGGGGAGCATCGTCGCCCTCCCCGGCCAGCGGTTCCGCCTGAGCCGCCAGCAGGTCGCGGCGCGCGGCGCCGAGCACGAGGGGACGCTCACCGTGCACCCGCGCGGCTTCGGCTTCGTGGCGCTCGGCGGGGCGGCCGACGACGTCTACGTCTCGCCCGAGGCGATGGGCGGGGCGCTGCACGGCGACACCGTCGCGGTGCGCATCGCGCGGCGCTCGCAGCGCGGCGTGGAGGGGGAGATCGTCCGGGTGGTCAAGCGGCGCCACGCGCGCGTGGCGGGCGTGCTCCGGCGGCGCGGCCGGAGCGCCTGGATCGAGCCGGACGACGGCCGCGTGCGCGGGCCGATCGTGCTCGTGCCGCGCGAGCCGGGCGGGCCGCTCACGCCGCCCGACGCGGAGGACGGCGCCGCGGCGGTCGCGACGATCGTGCGTTACCCGGATCTGCCCGAGGAGAACCCGGAGGGCGTGCTCGAGGCCGTGCTCGGGGCGCCCGGCGACCCGAACGTCGAGGTCGCGAAGATCCTGCTGCGCGAGGGGATCGAGGAGGAGCACCCGGCCGACGCGATCGCCGAGGCCGAGGGGTTCGGCGGCGAGGTGCCGCCCGAGGCGCTCGAGGGGCGGGTGGACCTCACCCACCTGCCGATGCCGACGATCGACCCGGAGGACGCGCGCGACCACGACGACGCGGTCTGGGTGATCCGCGAGGAGGACGGCTCGTACCGGGCCTGGATCGCGATCGCGGACGTGTCGCACTACGTGCGGCCGGGCAGCGCGCTCGACCGGACGGCGCTCGCGCGGGGCAACTCGATCTACCTGCCCGACCGCGCGATCCCGATGCTGCCGCGGGCGCTGTCGTCGAACCTGTGCTCGCTCCTGCCCGGCGTGATCCGGCTCTGCCTGTGCGTCGAGGTGGAGCTCGACCCGACGGGGACCGTGCGGAAGGCCCGCGTCGTCGAGGGGTACATCCGCTCGATCGCGAAGCTCACCTACCCCGGCGTGGCGCGCGCGCTCGGCTTCACCGCCGAGCCTCCCCGCAGCCCCGAGGCCGAGGCGGTGCGGAACGATCTCCAGGTGATGTGGGACCTCGCCCGGCTGCTCCGCGGCAAGCGGATGCGGCGGGGCGCGCTCGACCTCGACCTGCCCGAGGCGAAGGTGGTGCTCGATCCGGAGACGGGCGCGCCGGTCGACGTGCAGAAGCGCAGCCACGACCCGGGCGTGGCGAAGGCCTACCAGCTGATCGAGGAGCTGATGCTCCTCGCGAACGAGACGTGCGCGCAGTTCGTGGTCGACCAGAAGATCCCGACGGTGTTCCGGTACCACGCGCCCCCGGACCAGGCGAAGCTCGAGCGCTTCGCGACGATGTGCGGGGAGCTCGGGCTCCTGTTCGACCCGGAGGACGCGGCCGATCCGAAGCGGCTCTCGGTGTTCCTGAAGAAGCTCGACGCGCACCCGCAGAAGCAGGTGCTGCACATGCTGCTGCTGCGCGCGATGAAGCAGGCGGTGTACGACGTGGCCAACGTGGGCCACTTCGGCCTGGCCTCGAGCGCGTACCTGCACTTCACCTCGCCCATCCGGCGCTACCCGGACATCACGGCGCACCGGGCCATCCGGGCGGTGCTGCGGGGCGAGCGCGTCGACCGGAGCGAGGAGGCCCTCGAGCGGCTGCGCGAGGCGGCGATCACGGCGTCGGAGCGCGAGCGCAAGGCGATGGAGGTGGAGCGCGAGGTGGTCGACCTGCACCGCGCGCTCCTGATGCGCTCGCGGCTCGGGGACACGTTCGAGGGCACGGTCACGGGGATCGTGGGGACGGGCGTGTACGTCAACGTCGAGGCCCCCTTCGTCGACGTGCTCGTCCGGATGGAGTCGCTCGGCCCGGACCAGTACGAGATCGACGACGAGGGGCTGCGCGTCTTCGGCCTCCGGTCGGGCGACCGCATCGCGATCGGCGACGTGATGCTCGTGCAGATCGAGGACGTCGCCATCCTCCGGCGCACCATCTACGGCCGGCGGCTCGCCGGGGCGCTCGAGGAGGCCTCGGGCGGGCAGCGGCGGGAGCGCCTGCGGCGCGACGCGGCGGACACACGGGCCAAGCGCCGTGTCAAGAGCACCAAGAGCACCAAGGCGGCGAGCGGCAGGCTCACGAACGGCGCCACGGCCGGCAAGACGGGCAAGGGCGCGAAGGGCGGCAAGACCAAGAAGGTGCGCAAGAAGCAGCGCTGACCAGCGCGCCTCTCCCCCGGACGGACTTTGCCTTTCAGGCAGGGTCCTCCCTCTCCAGGCGTCCCCCGCCTCCCCGCCCCCGGGCGCACGCTCAACCCCCTCGAACTCCACACGATTGCGGCGCCGGACGGGGCCGCGAAACGATCTCGAAACGGTCGAGGCGGATCGGGGGACACGCGATCGCGACGCGAGACCCGCTCTCTCGGAACACCCGAGAAACGTTTGAGAAACTGTTCTTCGGAGCGCGTTCGGAGCGCGTTCGAAGCGCGCTCGAAGACGTCCGATCAACGCTCACTCGACGTTCCGACCAACGCTCGAGCAGGGCAGCGCGCAACCACGCAATCGCACCTGCACCGCGGCCAACACACGCCCCTCAAAAAGAGGACTCGGCTTGGTTTTCACTTGCGTCCGGAAATTCCTTATGGTCTCACATGAGTCAATCTAGGGGAGAGATAACCAATGCCGAAGCCGACGTATCCCGCCTACAACGCTGGTGACTTCCTGGTCGATTACGAAGAAAAGGTCTTCGAAGACGTCAAGGCGAAGCCGGGAGAGAAGGCGCTGATCACCTTTCACACGGTGGCGTTCGAGGGCTCGATCGGGCTCGTCAACCTGCTCACCGCGATCCGCCTCCAGCGAAAGGGCTTTGAGACGTCGGTCCTGCTCTACGGGCCGGGCGTGACGCTCGGGCTGCAGCGCGGCTTTCCCAAGCTCGGCAACGAGGCGTTCTCGGGGCACCTCGCGGTGAACCAGCAGATCGTGCGGTTCATGGAGGAGGGCGGCAAGGTGTATGCGTGCCGGTTCGCGCTGCAGGCGCTCTACGGGCACGGCGAGCACGCGCTGATCCCGGGCATCAAGCCGATTAGCCCGCTCGACGTGCTCGACATCCAGCTGATCCACCGCCGGGACAACGCGTTCGTGGTCCATTCCTGGACGCTGTAGGCCGAGCGCGGCGGCCATGGACTACACCCGCAAAGTCAGGGCGGCCGCGGTGCAGCTCAGCCCCGTCCTCGGCAGCCGCGACGGGACGACGGAGCGCGTCGTCGCCGCGATCGCCAGGGCCGCGAAGGAAGGCGCCGAGCTCTGCGTCTTCCCCGAGACGTTCGTCCCGTATTACCCGTACTTCTCGTTCGTGCTCCCCCCGCCCGCCATGGGCAAGGAGCACATGCGCCTCTACGACGAGGCAGTCACCGTGCCCGGCCCGGTGACGCGGGCGGTGGCGGCCGCCGCGCGGGCGCACGGGGTGGTCGTGGTGCTCGGCGTGAACGAGCGCGATCACGGGACGCTCTACAACGCGCAGCTCGTCTTCGACGCCGACGGCACGCTCGCGCTCCGGCGGCGCAAGATCACGCCGACCTACCACGAGCGGATGATCTGGGGGCAAGGCGACGGCTCGGGGCTCAGGACCGTGGACACCGCGGTCGGGCGGCTCGGGGCCCTCGCCTGCTGGGAGCACTACAACCCCCTCGCGCGGTTCGCGCTGATCGCGCAGCACGAG
The DNA here is from genome assembly GCF_002950945.1 of Sorangium cellulosum. Classification (GTDB taxonomy): domain Bacteria; phylum Myxococcota_A; class Polyangia; order Polyangiales; family Polyangiaceae; genus Sorangium; species Sorangium cellulosum_E. The sequence goes on along the minus strand of NZ_CP012673.1, from coordinate 14,188,378 downwards.
CAGATCCATTGCAGCCAGTTCCCCGGCTCGCTGGTCGGCCCGATCTTCACCGAGCAGATGGAGGTCACGATCCGGCACCACGCGCTGGAGTCGGGATGCTTCGTGGTGAACGCCACGGCCTTCCTGACGCCGGAGCAGGTCAAGGAGATCGCGCCGAACGAGCAGATGCAGGGAGTGCTGCGCGGCGGGTGCATGACGGCGATCGTGACGCCGGAGGGCGCGCACGCGTGCCCGCCGGTGACCGACGGCGAGGGGATGGCGATCGCGGACCTCGACTTCGCCCTGATCACGAAGCGAAAACGGATGATGGACGCGGCCGGGCATTACGCCCGGCCCGACTTGCTGCGGCTCTGGATGGACACGGCGGAGCGCTCGATAACCGTGGGCGCGGCCGGCGCCGCCGGCGCGGCCGGCTCCGGGGAACCCTCTCTCGATCCTGCGGTGGTGGACCATGGATACCCAGACGCTGATCACCGAGCTCCAGTCGTTCGGCCTGCGGGTCGCTGACGCCCCCGGCGACGCCGCGCCCGCGCCGGGCGAAGGCGACGGGCGCCGCCCGGCGTGGACCTCGCGCCGCGGCGGGGCGGGGCCGACCCAGCACGTCGCCGCGACGCTGCGGGGCGCCACGGTGATGATCCCGATCCACACCGACCAGGCGGCGTCGTCGCCGTTCGTGGCGCGCATCGGGCGCGACGGCTCGGGGACGGTGGAGCGCGACGGCGAGGAGCTCGCCGAGGTGGCGTTCGTGAAGGCGCCGCGCTTCTACGCCCTCTCGACGCGGGACGGGATCCCCTACCCCAAGATCGCGCTCCTGCACGGCGCCGACGTGCTCGCGTCGACGGTGCTCCAGACCTGCGTCCGGTACGCGGAGCCCGCGAAGGCCTGCACGTTCTGCGCGATCGGGCAGTCGCTCGCGGCGGGGCGCACCACCGCGAAGAAGACGCCGGAGCAGCTCGCCGAGGTCGCGGAGGCGGCGGCGCGGCTCGACGGGGTGCGGCACGTGACGTTGACCACCGGCACGCCGCGGTCGGCCGATCGCGGCGCGGCGCACCTCGCGGACTGCGCGCGCGCCATCAAGGCGAGCGTGAACCTGCCGGTGCAGGCGCAGTGCGAGCCGCCCGACGACTTCGCCTGGTTCGATCGCATGCACGCGGCCGGGGTCGACAGCCTGGGCATGCACCTCGAGGCGGTCGAGGACGAGGTGCGCGCGGCCGCGATGCCCGGCAAGGCCGAGGTGAGCGTCGCCCGGTACTTCGAGGCGTTCGAGGCCGCCGTGCGCGTGTTCGGGCGCGGCCAGGTGTCGACCTACCTCATCGCGGGCCTCGGCGACTCGCTGGAGGCGCTGTTCGGCGCGAGCGAGCGGCTCATCGCGATGGGCGTCTACCCGTTCCTCGTCCCGCTCGTGCCCATCCCGGGCACGCCGTCGGCCCACCGCGCGCCGCCGCCGGGGGACTTCATGCGAGCGCTCTACACGCACGTCGGCCCGCTGCTCGCGCGGGCCGGGCTGCGCTCGACGGACGTGAAGGCGGGCTGCGCCCGCTGCGGCGCCTGCTCCGGGCTCCCGGGCTTCGAGCCGGCGGACCGCGCCGCGGCGCCGATGGGCCCCGGCGCCGCCATGACCCCCACCTCGGAGAGCTCCGATGACGCCACGATACCGCTTCGATCTTGTGCAGAGCAGGGAGGAGCACCTCGCGTACCTCCGCTTGCGCCGGTCCACCTTCTGCGACGAGCAAAGGCTGTTCAGGAGCACTGACGAGGACGAGTGGGACGCGGCGGCGTTCCCGATCGTCGCCGTGCACCTCGGGGCGCGCGAGGGCGAGGAGATCGTCGGCACGGTGCGCATCTACGAGGCGGAGCCGGGCGTCTGGTACGGCGGGCGGCTCAGCGTCGAGCGGGCGCACCGCAAGCAGGGCGTGGTCGGGCGAGGGCTCGTCCACAAGGCGGTGACCACCGCCCACGGCTGGGGGTGCAGCCGGTTCCTCGCGCTGGTGCAGGCGGCCAACGTGCCGTTCTTCGAGGGCATCCACTGGCGCTCGCTGGAGGAGCGGAGCTTCCACGATCACCCGCACCACCTGATGCAGGCCGATCTCGCGAGCTACCCGCCGGGCGACGAGCCCCGCCCGCCGCCCGGGGAGAGGTTCCGCTGATGCTCGCCAGGATCGCGGACCACCTGCGCGGCGCGCTCGGCATCCTCGCGAAGAAGGACGTGCAGATCCCGGCGCGGCACCTCGCCAGAGAGGGCGGCGCAACCCCGGCGGGCAGCATGGGCGGCGTGACGGGCGTGACGGGCGCGAGCGGCGCGGGCGGCGCCACGCGCCCCGCGCTCGGCGACGACTGCGCGGCCATCCCGGACGGGGACGGCTACCTGCTCCTCGCCGCGGAGGGGATCTGGCCGGCGTTCCTCGAAGGAGACCCGCGGTTCGCCGGCTACAGCGCGGTGATGGTCAACATCAGCGACGTCTACGCGATGGGCGGCCGACCGATCGCCGTGGTCGACGTCGTCTGGGGCACGTCGGCTGGCGCGCTGGAGCCGGTCTGGGAGGGCATGCTCGCGGCGTCGCGCGCCTACGGGGTGCCGATCGTTGGGGGTCACACGAGCGCGCGCAGCCCCTACAACGCGCTCGCCGTGGCGATCGCGGGGCGGGCCCGGCGGCTCATCACGAGCTTCGCGGCGCGGCCAGGGGACGTGCTCGTCGCGGCGATCGACCTGCGCGGCAGGATGCACCCGGAGCACCCGTTCTGGGACGCCTCGACCGGCGCGGACCCGGCGCGGCTGCGCGCGGACCTCGAGGTCCTGCCCGGGCTCGCCGAGGCGGGGCTGTGCGACGCGGGCAAGGACATCAGCATGGGCGGCGTCGCGGGGACGCTGCTCATGCTGCTCGAGACGTCCGGGGTCGGCGCGCTGCTCGACGTGGAGGCCGTGCCGAGGCCGCGCGACACGCGCGACGCGCGCAGCCCCCGCGATCCGCGCGGCCCGCGCGACGTCCCGATCGAGCGCTGGCTGCTCGCGTTCCCGAGCTACGGGTTCCTGCTCAGCGTGCGCCCGGAGGCCGCCCGCGAGGTGCTCGCGGCGTTCGAGCGCCGGGGCATCACGAGCGCGGCGGTGGGTGTCGTCGACGGCTCGCGGCGGCTCACCCTGGAGGCGTCCGGCGAGCGGCAGGTGCTCTGGGACCTCGCCGCGGAGCCCCTCACCGGGTTCGCGGGCGAGGGGGCGCGATGAGCGCCGGCGCCGCGACGGGCGCGCCGCTCTCGGTCGCGCTGCTCACCTACTCGACGAAGCCGCGCGGCGGCGTCGTGCACACGGTGGAGCTCGCGGAGGCGCTCCACGACCTCGGCGTGTCGGTCTGCGTCTACGCGCTGAACAAGGACCAGGGCGGCTTCTACCGCCCGCTCCGGTGCCCCTCGGTCCTCGTGCCCGCGGCGCCGCCCCCGGCCGGGATCGACGCGGTCGTGGAGCAGCGCATCGCGGAGCTCGTCGTCGGGCTGCGCGCCGCGGGGGCGCGGCACGACGTCTGGCACGCCCAGGACTGCATCAGCGCGAACGCGCTCGCGACGCTGCGCGCCGAGGGGCGCGTGCCCCGTTTCCTGCGGACGGTGCACCACCTCGACGACTACGACAGCCCGTACCTGCGCGCCTGCCAGGAGCGCTCCGTGCGCGAGGCGGACGTGTGCCTCGTGGTCAGCGAGGCGTGGCGGAAGACGCTCCGGGCCGAGCTCGGCGTCGACGCGGCGATCGTGCCGAACGGGGTGAACCTCCGGCGCTTCTCGCCGGCGCCGGACGGAAAGGAGGCGGAGCTCCGCGCGCGGCTCTGCGCCACGGGGTCGCCGCTCTACGTGACCGTGGGCGGGGTCGAGCCGCGCAAGAACTCGATCCACCTGCTCAGGGCATTCCTGGAGGTGCGGCGGCGCCTGCCCGGGGCCCAGCTCGTCATCGCGGGCGGAGAGACGCTGTTCGACTACGCGCCTTACCAGCGCGAGTTCGAGGTCATCGCGCGAGAGAGCGGCCTCTTGCCGGCGCCGCGCGGCGCCGCGCCGCCGCCGCTCGTGCTCGCGGGGGTCCTGCCGGACGTGCTGATCCCGCCCCTCTACCGGATCGCCGACGCGTTCGTGTTCCCGTCGGTCCGCGAGGGGTTCGGGCTCGTCCTGCTCGAGGCGATGGCCTCGGGCGCGCCGGTGGTGAGCTCCGCCCAGCCGCCGTTCACCGAGTTCCTCCGGGACGGCGAGAGCGCGCTGCTCGTCGATCCCTCGAACATCGAGGCGCTCGCCCGCGCGATGGAGCGTATCCTGGAGGGCGGCGTGAAGCGGCGCCTGTGCGCCGCGGCCATGGAGGCCGCGGCCGGTTACACGTGGGATCGCTCGGCCCGGATCGCGGCCGGCCTTTACCGCGAGTTCCTCGGGACTCGCCGGAGCTAGCGCGACCTATGCCGGAGATGCGCTTCGTGATCGAGTGGCCGAGCGGCGAGCAGCAGGTCTGTTATTCCCCGTCGCTCGTCGTGAAGGACCACATCGAGGTGGGCGAGAGCTACGACATCGACGACTTCGTGGCGCGCTGCCGGACGGCGCTCGACATCGCGAGCGAGCGGGTCCTGAAGAAATACGGGTTCCCATGCAACCTCGCGCGGGCGGAGGCGGCGCGCATCGCGAGCGCGGCCGCGCGGTGGAGCGGCCAGCGCGGGGTGCAGGTCCGGGTCGTCAGGTTCGTCGAGTGACGGTCAGGTTCGTCGAGTGACGGAAGGAGCAGGAGATGGTGACGAAGTCGAAGATGGAGCGCCTCCTGAGCGAGCGCCAGTTCCTCGTGTCCGCCGAGCTGACGCCCCCGCGTCACTACGACCTTGAAAAGCTGCTGAAACACGCGCGAAACATGGCGACGTGTGTGGATGTGGTGCAGATCAACGATCACCTCCTGTCCCAGGCGCGCTGCGCGAACATGGTAGTCGGCCACCTCGTGAAGCAGGAGGGGATCGAGCCGGTGCTCCAGTTCTCGCTGCGCCACAAGAACAGGATCGCCCTCCAGGGCGACCTCCTCGGGATGGCGGCGCTCGGGCTCTCGAACATCATCGTGCTCGGCGGGTACCCGTGCTCCATCGGGTCGGATCCGGACGCCAAGGAGGTGAACGACGTGGACAGCAACTCGGCGATCCAGCTGACGAGCCGGATGACGCGCGAGGGGAAGCTGTTCAACGGGGACGCGATCGCGCCGGCGCCCTATTTCCATGTGGGGACCATCGATTTCCCGTGCGGCGAGCAGGCGATCGCCGGGGCGATGGATCGGCTGACGGCGAAGATCGAGGCGGGGGCGAGCTTCATCCAGGTGCAGGCGGTGTTCGAGCTCGCGTCGATGCGGCGCTGGATGGCCGCGGTCGTCGAGCGCGGGCTGCACGAGCGGGCCCACTTCATCGCGGCGATCTTCCCGTTCGCGGGGGTGGACCGGCTGAACTTCCTGCAGAAGGTGCCCGGGCTCGTGGTGCCGGATCACCTGATCGAGCGCGTGCGGAAGAGCGGGGACGCGGAGGGGGAGAGCTACCGGATCACGCTGGAGCTGATCCGGGGGCTGCGCGATGTCCCGGGGCTCTCGGGGATCCACATGCGGTCGATCGGGGCGGAAGACTGGGTGCCGCGGCTCGTCGACGAGGCGGGGCTCAGGCGGGCGGCCTGAGGCCTCTCTCCTCCTGGCTCGTGGGGGTCAGGGCTTGTGCGCTATCCAGAGCAGCGCGAGGCCGTTCATCCTGCGCTCGCGGCGATCGAGCTGGAAACCCAGCGTGCCGAGATCGGCGGTGATCCTGTCCTCGGTGTGGCGGTAGGTGACCTCGGCGGCGTCGGCCCACGCGAGCATCGCGTGGGCGGTCTGGGGGTTGTACCGGTGGCCGCGGAGGTAGCCGGCCATGGCGACGCGGCTCATCACGACCGCGGGCTCCAGGAGCGCCAGGCGGCCGCCGGGGCGGAGCACACGCGCGGCCTCGGCCAGCACCGGGACGGGATCGGGCAGGTGCAAGAGCAGGTTCGACGAGGTCACCACGTCGAACGACGCGTCGGGGAACGGAAGCCGCGTCGCGAGCGCCTCCCGGAAGGTCACGTTGTCCAGGCCGAGCGCCCTCGCCCGCTGCGTGGCGCGCTCGACCATCGCCGCCGTCGCGTCGATGCCGATCGCCTCCTGACAGCGGCGGCCCAGCTCCCGCGTCAGGCGGCCCGTGCCGCAGCCGAGCTCCAGACAACGCTCCTCGACGCCCGGATCCACCAGCGTGACGAGCTCGTCGATCAGCGACGCATACGGGCCCTCCGCCTGCATGCGATCGAAGAAATCGACCAGCTCGTGGAACGGGGTCGCCTGCTCCTTCGCGGCGTAACGATCGCGCCACCGCCAGGCGTCGTCGAGCGCCTGGTACGTGCCCCGGTAGTACAGGAGCGGCGCGCCCGCCTCGCCCCGGCCCGACGCCAGCACGCGGCCAACATAGATGACGTGATCGCCCCCGTCGTACGTGTGCTCGACCTTGCAGTCGAGGAAGGCGAGCACGTCCTTCAGGACCGGGCTGCCGGACTCGGCCACGTGCGCCTCGGTGAGGACCGCCTGCCGCTCCAGATCCGTCCCCTTGCCGGCGAACAGATCCGAGATGTCCCGCTGCTGCTCCCGCAGGATGTTCACCGCGAAGACGCCCGACGCCTCGATCGCCGCGCTCGTGCGCGACCGCCGGTCCGCGCAGAACAGCACGAGCGGAGGGTCGAGCGAGACGGCGCTGAACGAGTTGACCGTCATCGCCTGCGGCGCGCCGTCCTGCACCGTGGTCACCAGCGTGACCCCGGTCGCGAACTGCCCCAGGACCTTGCGGAACTCCGCGGGATCGAAGTGCATGGGACATCCTACGCGGCCTTCACACGCGCGGGATCCAGGATCTGCGCGCGCGTCCCGCCGAGAGGGCCGAGAGGCGCCGCGCGCCGCGCGCGCGGTGGATCAGCCGGCGTCGCGCCGCGCGAGCTCTGGCGCGAAGGCGGGTATGCAGAGCGCGAAGTACTCGCTCTCCTCGTCGAACGGGTTGCTGTAACGGACGCGCTGCTCTGGCTCCGCCCAGAGGGCCTGGCCGGCAGCGAGGTCGATGACCTCGCCCGCGATCTCGATCCGCATGCGGCCGCGGACCATCAGCGTCAGCTCGCCGAACGCGGGCGTCTGCGCCGGCTCGCTCCACCCCGGCGGGGCCACCATGTGCGCGAGGCTGAACCCGTCCGTGCCGGTGTTCACGCGGCCGAAGAGCTCCTCGATCAGCTTGCCGCCAGGGACGGGGATCCGCGCCGCGGCCGTGACGAGTCGGTAAGGTTGCGCCACCTCTGCCTCCTCGCTCAGAACGCCCGCGTCCGGTCGTCGGACACGCGGTAGAGCTGCATCAAGAGGTGCCGGCCCCCGTGCGGCTGCACGTAGCGGAGCGCGGCGCCCTTGCCCGTCACGAAGCGGTGGTAACGCCGCGCCGGCACCACGACGAGATCGCCCGCGCCGACCCAGATGCGCACCCACTCGTCGTTCTGGCAGCGGATGTCATAAAGCCCCTGGCCCTCCAGGAACAAACGCACCTCGTCGGCGAGGTGGCAGTGCTCATCCGCCTCTCGCGCGCTGTCGGCCTCGTCTCGAGGGTTGCTCAGGTCGCGGCGGACGTCCTCCTGGTCCTTCCAGCCCCGCTCCGCCTGCACACGTTGCACGGCGGGCTCGACGGCGCCGGGGTCGAACGACCCGCACCGGATACCCTCCGCCTGAAGCTCCGCCTCGGTGCACTCGATCTCGTCGTCAGCTCTCATCCGGATCGCACGCATGCGCATCCCTCCCGGGCTAGCGCTCTTGAACTCTGCGCGCGCGCGACGTCAAGTCATTAACCGCGCCCGAGGAGCCACATCAGACCTGCAATGCTGAGGGCCAGCACACCGAGCGCGAGCAGCGCAATCAACGCCTCGGTGAACCCCCATCCGCCGCCCGGGACACCCCGCGGCGAAGCAACGGGCGCGGCAGGGCGCGCGAGCGGGGAAAGTGTGCTCGCGGAGGCCTGCGAGGCCGTCCGCGTGGAAGGCACCGGCGCCGGCTCCTCCGGCACAGGAGCCTCGATGTCCACGTCCGGACGCAGCGGCTCGCACGGGCTGCGCTCGATCTCCGCGAGCGCCTCGGCCGCCGGATGCGCACAGGTGAGCCGATCTCGGCAGATCACGAGCACCTGTCCAGGCCGCCACGGCGTGTCGAACTGAGGCACCTGAGCCCCTTCGAGCAACGCCCCAGTGCGAGATCCGAGGTCCTGAACTGAGAATTGATCGCCCCTTCGCGTAATGGCCAAGTGGCGTCGGGAAACGTCCGAGTCGTCCAGGACCAGATCGGTGTCCTTGGCGCGGCCGAGGATGTAAGGGCGGCCCGCCTCCTCGAGGCGCAGCACGCGGCCGCTGTCCGGGCCCTCGACCACGGTCACGCGCGGCGCGGGATCCTCGCCCTGCGCGGCCAGGCCGCGGGCGACGAGCTCGAGGGCGAGCTCCTTCGCGGCCGCGGCGGGGGCGCCCTTCACGACCGCCGGCTCGATGCGGAGCGCGAGCCAGACGCGGCCCACCCGGATGCGGTCGCCCGTGCGCAGCGGCATCGCCGTGCGCGGCGCGATCCGCGACTTGCCCAGGTACGTGCCGTTCTCGCTGCCCTCGTCGAGCAGCAGGTAGGTCGCGCCGCGCTGCCGGATCGACGCGTGCCGGTGGCTCACGCTCGCGTCGGGGAGGCGGACCTCGCAGCCCTCCGCGCGGCCGATGATGATGCGGGGGGCGTCCAGGGTCAGGGAGAGCTCGTCGCCGGCGCCCTTCGGGGCCGCCCCGGCGAGCACCACGATCGTCAACGCCATCGATGCTGCCTCCGCGCGCCAGGGCGGCGCCGGCTCACATCGCCGCCGTGCGGCGCATCCGCTCGGTCGCGCCGACGAGCTGCCGCACCGCCTGGTCCTGCAGCCGCGCGGCCTCCTCGATGCGCTTGCCGGCCTCCACGAGCTGCTCGCCGCCGCGCGTCTGGCTGCGGTGCGAGGTGTTGAGGCTGTGGATCAGGTTCGAGATCTGCTCGATCGCGCTCGTGATCTGGCGCCCGCCGCGCGCCTGCTCCTGGCTCGACCGCTCCACGTGCTGCGTGATCGTCCGCATCTTCTCCGCGCTCTTCATGATGAGCTCCGAGCCGCGCGCCTGCTCCGCCGTCGCCGCGGCGATCTGCTGCACCGTCTCGGCGATGCGGCCGATCGCGTCCGTGACCTGCTTCGACCCCTTGGCCTGCTCGACCGTGGCGCGGGCGATCGCGCGCACCATGTTCGTCGACTTCTGCGAGCTCTCCAGGATCTTCTTCAGGGCCCGCTCGGCCTCGTTCGACACCTCGACGCCGCGGTCGACGTTGTGCGCGCCGCGCTCGACGGCGGCGATCGCGTTCTTCGACTCGGACTGGATCGTCTTGATGAGCTCCGCGATCTCCTTCGTGCTGCCGCCGGCGCGCTCGGCCAGGTCCTTGATCTCGTCGGCGACGACGGCGAAGCCCTTGCCGTGCTCGCCCGCCTGCGCGGCGATGATCGCGGCGTTCAGCGCGAGCAGGTTCGTCTGCTCGGCGACGTCGTCGATGACGGCGAGGATCTGCCCGATCGCCTCGATCCGGAAGCCGAGGTTCGAGATGACGGCCACGGCCTCCTGGCTCGACTCCTTGATGCGGTAGATCTCGCCGATCGTCTTCAGGATCGCCTCGGCGCCCTTCTCGGCGTCCGTCGCCACCTCCTCGGAGAGCCGGGCCGTCTCGTTCGCGTTCGACTGGACCTGGTCGATGGAGACGTCCATCTGGTTCATCGAGGAGCTCGTCTCCTCCGCCGTCAGCGCCAGGGCGTCGACGTTCTTCGCGACCTCGCGGATGGAGTAGGCCATCTCCTCGATCGACGAGACCGTCTCGCGCACGCTCGACCCGAGCTCGCCGACGTTCTCGGCGACCTCCTCGTTCGTGGCCGTCATCTCGAGGATGCTCGAGCTCGACTCCTCGGCGCTCGACGCGAGCGACTCGACGGACTGGGCGATGTTCGCGAGCGCGGTCGTCATCTCGCGGATGTAGACGGTCGCCTGCTCGCTCGCGTGCATGACGCTGCTCACGCCGTCGCTCAGCTTGGGCAGGAGCTCGTCGAGCATCAGGGTGGCCTGCGCGAGCTCCGTCCGGCGCTGCTTGTCGCGCTGCTCGGCCTGGGCGATCCGCTCGGCGATGCCGCTGAGCTCCGTGTAGAGGCGCGAGAGCTCGGGCGGCGTGCCCGCCGGGGCGCGCACCCGCTCGCCGGACGTGGCGCGCAGCGCGGCGTCCACGAGCCCGTCGACGTCGATGTCGGGGCCCTGGCGCTGCGCGAGATCGTTCACCTTGCGGGAGAGCGTCGCGACCTCGCGCTCCAGGGTGTCGCGCTCCTTCTCCAGCTGGTCGCGCGCCCGGCTCAGGGTGTCGCGCTCCTTCTCCAGCTGGTCGCGCTCCCGCCCGGCGCCGTCGCGCTCGCGGCTCAGCGCGTCCCGCTCCCGCGCGAGCCGGTCGCGCTCCTCGACGAGCGCGTGGCGGGCCTCCGCGAGCTCGGCCTGGCGGCCGGCGATCTCGGCGATCTGTTCGAACGCGTCCGCGACCTCGACGGGGGCGCCCTCGGGCAGCTTGGGCGGCTTGCCGCGCGCCGCCGCGCGGAGGGCGTCGCGCAGCCCGCCGAGCGGCACGCCGGCCTTCGCCGTCGAGGCCGTGTAGAGCACCGCCACCATCGCGAGGATGCCGAACGTCATGAACAGCTGGCCCGACAGCGCGGCGAGATACCTCGACTCCGACGCGTAACCCAGTAGCATGCCGGCGACCAGGAGAGCCGCGGCGAAGGCGATAGAGAGCTGCTTGGAGTTCATGTCGTGCGTTCCGAGCGAGGTGTTCAGCGGCGTTCGCGTGCGCGGCGCGCGCAGAGGACCCCGAAGGACGACCGAGCGTAAGAGGCGAGTGCCCCCTGGTGCAAGGAGAGCGCGCGGCGGGGGCGGCGCGAGGCGCAGCGGGCAGCGAGGGTCAGCTCCTGGCCAGAGGCGCAGGGGCGGGCCGGCCGGCGCCGGGCGGCGACGCGGAATTTGGACCGCTCCCGGCGGATGGCGTATCCACAGGGGCCACGCCGGAGGAGATCCGCGCCCGGGGCCCCGGTGCGGGCGCGGTTTGCTCTAGTATTCCGGTCGAACACCGCCCGAGACCGCGGCGGCCGCCCGGCCGGACTGCCCGGGGCGGCCGGGCGGCCGTGGCGGCCCTGCCATGCCCCTCGCCGCTCGCCTCCTGCTCGCCTTCGGGGTCGTCGCGATCATCGCGACGGCGTTCGTCGGCCTGACCTTGCGCGAGGCGTCGCGCGAGATCATCGAGAGCGGCTTCGCCGATCGCATCGACGCGGCGCACACCGGCGTCCGGCAGCAGCTCGCGTGGGAGGCCGACGCGCTGCGCGATCTGCTGCCGCCGCTCTGCCGGCACGACACGTTCGTCGACAAGGCCCACGTCGAGCTCGAGCGGGCGAAGGGCGACCCGGACGCGATGGATCCGACGAGCCGCATCGCCCTGCGCCGGCAGGTGCCCAGCCAGGCGAAGGCGCTGCGCCTCGACGAGCTCTCGCTCGTGGCGGGCAACGGGAGCGTGCTCGGGGCCGAGGACGCCTCGCGGATCGGCGCCCGCGATCGCCGGCTCGCGGCGCTGATCCGGGCGCCCGGGGGCGCGCCGAGGCTCAGGCCGGCGGGGGCGGGCGGCGAGCCGTCGCTGGAGGTCCACTGCGCCCTCACGAGCCACGGGGTGACGATCGGCCTCGTGGGCGCGCGGCGGATCGGCCCGGTGCTCGACCGGATCGGCGCCACGAACCACGTGCGGCTCGCGGCGCTCGGCGAGGGGCAGGACGCCCCGCCGAGCGGCGAGGCCGAGGTCGTGCGTGTGCTCGACGTCGCGGAGATCCCGGGCCTGCGCGTCGCCGCCTCGGTGTCGCGCGCGCCGCTGACGCAGGCGCTCGCCCGGCTGGATCGCGCGATCGCGGCGACGGGCGCCACGGTGCTGGCGATCGCGCTCGGGATCGCGGTGGTGCTGGCGCGCAGCCTCTCGCGGCCGCTCGTGGCGCTGGCCCGCGAGACGCGCGAGGTGATGGGCGGCGCGCCGCGGCGGGTGGAGGGGCGCGGCGGGCGGGAGCTCGCGGATCTCGCGGCGGCGTTCAACGCGACCATCGACGAGCTCGCGGCGATGCGCAAGCGGCTGGCGGCGACCGAGCGCATCGCGGCGCGGCGCGAGGTGGCGCGCCAGATCGCCCACGAGATCAAGAACCCGCTCGCGCCGATCCGGGCCGCGGTCGAGACGCTGCGCCGGCTGCGGCAGCGCGACGACCCGGCGTTCGACGACTACTTCGAGGAGGCGACGTCGACGGTGCTCGGCGAGGTGCACCGGATCGCGAACATCGTGACCGAGTTCACCCGGTTCGCGCGCCTGCCGGCGCCGAACCTCGAGCCGGTCGACCTCGTGGCGATCGCGCGCGGGGTGGTGACGCTGCACGCGGCCCCGGGCGAGGCGACGTCGACCGGGGCCAGCGGTGCGGGCCGGCCGCGGGTGGAGCTCACGGCCGACCCGATCCCGAAGGTGTCGGCCGATCGGGACCAGATCGTCCAGGTGCTCACCAACCTGGTCCAGAACGGGCTCGACGCGGCGAGCGCGGTCCGGAGCGACCCGCGCGTCGCGGTGACCATCGGCCCGCTGCCGAACGATCGGGTGCGGATCGTGGTGCGCGACAACGGGCCCGGGGTGGCGGAGGAGATGGTGCCGCGGCTGTTCGAGCCGTACGCGACCAGCAAGGAGAAGGGGACGGGGCTCGGGCTCGCGATCGCGCAGCGGATCGTGCTCGAGCACGGCGGGGAGATCAGCTACCGCAAGGCGACGAAGGGCGGCGCGGTGTTCGAGATCTGGCTGCCCGTCGGGGGGCCGCCCCTCCTGGAGAAGCCGCCCGCGGACACCACCGTGCGGCCGCGAGGGCCGGAGGCGCCGTGATCGCCGGCGCGCCCTCGCGGCCGGGTCTCCCCCTCGATCGTCGACCCCGCGCACCTGCACCGGAGCAGCTCCACACGAACGCGGCGAGACGCAAGACCGTCTCCTGACGTAATGCGGGGCCGGGTCGCGAGGCTTCGGCGCAACGCGCGCCGGAGAGCTGGAGGCGGGTTTCGCAGGCATGCGGCCCGGGTGCTACAAGCACCGCGCCCGGTGGCCGAGGCCTCGGAGCCCCTCCGACCATGCTGAGCGAGCCCGATATCAAAGAGGAGCTGAGCTACGCTTACCTGCACGCGGTCGCTTCGCGCTCAGGATTCTCGTGCGAGAACGTCCACAAGGACCGCGACAGCATCGACTTGTACATCCGCGCCCGCGGCCAGCTTCACCCCGAGTCGACCCTGATGTCGCCGCAGCTCGGGGTGCAGCTCAAAGCGACAAGCGCGCTCGACCCCCTTCCAGGCAGAGGGTTCGGCTTCCGCCTGACGCGGAAGAACTACGATGACCTGCGGTTGCGGTGCATGGTCCCGCGGATCCTCGTGGTCTTCGTGTTGCCGAAGGACGCGGCCGCCTGGGTGGCCATGTCCGAGGAGGAGCTCGTCATCCGCCGCTGCGCCTACTGGTGCTCGCTGCTCGGCCTGCCAGACTCCGAGAACGAGAGGACGCAGGAGGTCCACGTCGACCGGAAGAACGTCCTCACCGGCGAGGCGCTGCACCACCTCATGGTGAAGGCATCACGGGAAGAGGAGATCATCCATGGCGCGTGAGCTGAAGCCCGAGGCCGTAGGCCAGCTGAGCTCCCTCGCGGTGAAGCGCTACCTGCTCGCGAGAGGCTGGGAGCGGGTACCCTCGAAAAGGACGGGTGTCGGCATCTTCCGCCGGCCGGACTCGGCGGTGGACGAGGTCCTCCTGCCGCTCAGCAGCGACTTCGCGGACCTGGACGACGCCATGGCGAGCGCCGTGGAGGAGATCGCCCGGCTCGAGCAGCGCCCGGCGCAGCAGGTGCTGCGCGATCTCCTCCGGCCGCGGGCCGATCGGCTGCGGTTCGCCGTCGAGGGACGGGACACCACGGACGGCGCCATCGGGATCGAGGACGGGATCGCACTCCTGTCCGGCTCCAGGAAAGCGCTGCTCGCGGCGGCGTGCAGCGTCAAGCGGCCCCAGCGCTTCCACCCGCGGATGAGCTTGCGCGAGGCGGAGGCCTTCGTGCGCTCGTGCCGGCTCGGCCAGACCGAGCAGGGCAGCTTCGTGGCGACCGTCGAGTGCGCGCTCGACATCGACGACGGCGCGAGCCCGCCCCTGTTCGAGGAGGCGGCCGTGGAGCCGTTCGGCCGCAAGGCGACGGTGCTGCTCGTGCGGTCGGCGGCGCGTGTGGTGGACGCCATCCGCGCCGACAACCTCGACGACATCACGGAGCCGCCGAGCGGAGCCCCGGTGGTCAGCGCGAACCTCTGCGAGGCGCTCGCCGAGATGTTGCCGGGCCCGGAGGACGCCGACCTGCGGATTGGCTCCTCCTGGTCGCCGGTGCTCCCTCCGCCACGCGACGTACCCGCCGTCATACGCGTGGACCGGCAGTACCGCTCGGCGATCGAGCAGGTCGCGCGTGCGCTCCGCCCGAGCACGAGACCCGAACCGGACATGTACGTCGGCAAGGTGGACGCGCTCCTGGGCGAGCCAGGACCGGACGGGCGCCTCGAGGGCGAGGTCGTCCTCGCGGCGCAGGTGGAGGACGAAATCCTCAAGATCCGCGTGGACTTAGGGCCGGAGGAGTACCAGAAGGCGGGTGGCGCGCACCTCGGCGGGCTGTTCGTCTCCGTGCGCGGGATCCTCCGCCGCGGCGCGCGCGTCCATCGCTTGGAGGAAGCGACCGATCTCTCGGTCCTCGGCGCCGGGTGACGCCGCGCCGCGCGCCGCTCAGTCGAGCAGCGGGCGGCCGTCGACCTTGCTGGGCCGGCGCCGCGCGACCTCGATCCCCGAGATGCAGACGGCCAGCCACACGGTGCCGGCCGCGAACCCGCCGATCACGTCGCTCAGGTAATGCACGCCGAGGTACATGCGGCTGAAGCCCATCGCCACCGTCCAGCTGAGCGCGAGCGCGATGAGCGCGAGCCGCCCGCGGAGGGTCCGGACGAACAGGACGCCGAGGTACGAGAGCATGCCGAACGCGACGAACGTGCCCATCGAGTGCCCGCTCGGGAAGCTCCACCCGAGGGCGACCGCGAGCGGATCCTCGAACGTCGGCCGCGGCCGCGAGAACAGGGCCTTGAGCGCGGCGTTGAGGAGCCCGCCGCCGGCGAGCGCGATCACCCAGCCGATCGCGAGGACGCGGTGGCGCCGCCACAGCAACGCGGCGCCCACGACGATCCCGAGGACCGTGAGCGCCAGGCCGCTGCCGAGGTGGGTGAAGGCGCGGAGCGCGGCCACGCCGCCCTCGCTCGTCGAGGCGTAGAGCGCGCGCGAGAGGGCGAGATCGACGCGCACGATCGTGCTGCCCCGGTGCACGGCGTTGGCGAGCGCGATGAACACGAGCGCGGCCAGGCTGAGCGCCATCCCGAGGCCGAGGTGGATGACGAGGTACTCGTCCGCGGAGAGCCCGCGGAGCACCCGCCCGAGCGCGGGGAACCGGGCCGAGAGCCGCCGCGTGGCCGCGTGCTCTGCCACCGCGCGGAAGCCCCGCACGGCGCGCGACCACATCGCCCGCGCGTGGCGCTCCGCGAGCCGCGCGATCGCGACGATCCCGAGCACGGAGCCCACCGCCCCGAGGACGAGCAGCGCGAGCAGCAAGAACGGCCTCGCGCCGACCGCGGCGGCGAGCTGCTCCGGGTGAAGATCCAGCGCCTGCATGGCGGAGCTCTAGCATGCTGCCCCGCCGGTCGATCCGCTCCGCGGCCGCGGGCCGCGGCTGCGTGTGGGCCGCTGCGCCCGGGGCGCCCTCGCCCGCCGCCGCCGGGCGAGGGCGCGGCGGTTCGGCTCAGGGCGCGGTGAGCGCCACGACGGCCGCGGGGGTCGCCAGATCGTCGACGTGAGCGACCCGGATCTCGTCCTCCGAGACGGAGTAGACGTAATCCTCCATGAAGACGCTCCGCTTCACGTACGAGCTCGCGTTGCTCCACCAGCCCCCGCAGCCGCTGGCGTACGGGTCGGTGCTCGCGTCGGGCACCGGGTGGGGCACGCCGCCGATCGCGCTGAACCCGCCGTCGACATCCACCCTGTAGACGAGCAGCCCGCTGAACGTCATCGTGTCGCCGAACTGGCCGCCGCTCCCGCCCTCGCAGAGGACCATGGGGATCCCGAGGAGCCCCCGCTGGGCGAAGTAGTTGAACGCGAGGTGGTTCGTGGCGGCGTCGCTCGCGGAGCCGCGCGTCCCGATCACCTCCTTGTGCGTGAGCCTCGGGTTGTCGAGGTCCGACACGTCGAAGATCTGGAGCAGGATGCCCTGGAACCACGCGAAGTCCCCCTGATCGTCGGCGTCGTAGCCGATGCTCATGACGTGGTGCTCGTCGATCCGGTGCATGTAGGTCGAGAACCCCGGGATCTTGAGCTCGCCGCGGACCCTCGGGGACTCGGGGTCCGAGAAGTCGATCGTGTAGAGCGGGTCGGTCTTCTTGAAGGTCACCACGTACCCCACGTCGCCGTAGAAGCGCGCGGACCGGATGTCCTCCGTGGGCGCGAGGTGATCCACCATCCCCTTGACCACGAGCTCGCCGCCTTCCTGCTTGAGCGAAGCGACGGTGTTGTGCGTGTTCGGATCCGGCAGGTGCCCGGTGGTGGTCGCGACGCGGAGATATCCCCTGTGCTCGCTCAGGGCGAACTGGTTGAGCACACGCCCCTTCACGACGCCGCTCCCCAGGTAGGCGCTCGGCAGCGCGCGATCGCTGAGGGCGAACTTGTGGATCGTGGTCGCGTCAGGGGTCGTCGCGCCGTCCTCGTAGAACCAGCCTGACGTGTGCCCGTACTGGTGCCGGCTCGCCACGTAGAGCGCGTCGGACGTCGCGTAGACGGCGCCGGGCCTGCCGACGATGGTGGTCTGGCCGAGCTCCTCGCCGCCGAGCTCGGTCGAGACGACCGAGAGGAAGCTCTGGCCGTCGCCGGTGCCCGACAGGTAGAAGCTCTCGCAGTCCACGAACAGGTCGGAGCCCGTCGAGCGCGCGACGCCATCGCGGTACAGCGTGCCTTCCACGCTGGGCAGCATGTCGGCGAGCGAGGCGGCGTCGATGAGCCGGAGGTTCTTCTCCAGGAGCGCGTCGAACGCGTCGTTCACCATGGCCTGGGCCGCCGGCGACACGCCCAGCCCGGACAGCTCGCAGAAGCCGAGCTCCGCCGGCCACGTGGCGACGCCGTCCACGCGCGGCTCGGGCGAGGAGACGACCGTGTGCACCACGCCGCCGATGCGGCGGGCGTTGATGAAGGAGCCGGAGAACCTGAACGTCCGCGTGACGGCGGGCGCCGTGAGATCGCTCAGGTCGAGCTCGGTGACGAGGAGCCGGCTGCCGTCGCCGGTGAACTCGCAGTCGTATCCGTACGTGCACTCGCCGCCGGCGTTTTCGTAGCCGAAATCGCCGCCGCCGGACGGGGACGCGAGCGACGAGTACACGAGGGCGCGCCCCTCGTGGACGAAGAGCTTCTTCGGCTCTCCCTCGATCGCGATCGACGCGATCCGGTGTGTGTCCGCGGCGGGCCACGCGTCGAAGATCTGGAGCTTGCCGTGGGCGAGCAGGTAGACGTGCTCCCCGTCGTTCTTGATGAAGTCCGCCTCGTCGACGTCCGCCTCCTGCGTGTTCGTCGTGGAGTACTCGCTGGCGCCCCCGCCGCTCTCGGCCACCGGGCTGTCCTCCAGGATCTCGCCGCCGGCCAAGAAATCGCCGTCGTCCCGGGTACACCCGGACTTGAGCTGCTCCAGGGCGCTCTGGCGCGACGCCTGGACCGACTTGATCATGTTCTGCTTCAACCGCTCTCGCAGGAGCGACTCGACATCACCGCAGCTCTCCGCGAGCGTGAGGGCGCTCTGCGCCTTCCCCGCCTCCGCTGGCCCGCCCGATCCCGTCGAGCAGGCCGCGAACCCCGATCCGAGAGCCAGCAGGGAAATCAGCGTATTCGTCTTGAGCAGCAAGCGCATGGCAAGCCTCCGTGTCGTTCCGGTGGTGCGACCGATGGCCCGGGGATAGCACCCGCCATGCCTCGAAAAATCATCCGTTATTTCAAAGAGATGCATCCACACGGGGCCAGCCTGGCGTGACACAGACCGGCACAGCGCGCCGCGGCTGACACGCCGCGCCTCGATCCAGCCTCCGTGGCGCAGGGCCGCGGAGCGATCCGAGGAAGATCAGAGGAAGAAGAGGAACGCCGCGGTGACCAGGGGCGCGTAGACGACGAACGCGAGGAGCAGGAACCCGAGCAGCTCCTTGAACTCCACGCGTGCGACGGCGAGCAGCGGGAGCGCCCAGAACGGCTGCACGAGGTCCGTGGCCATGTCTCCCCACGCGTAGGCCAGGACCACCTTGCGCGGCTCGACGCCGAGATCGGACGCGGCCTTGAGCAGGTAGGGCGCCTCGATGGCCCATTTCGAGCCGCCGGAGGGGACGAAGTAGTTCACGAGGCCGCTGTACCAGTAGACCACGGCGGGGAACGTCTCGCGCGAGCTCATGGCGACGAACGCCTCGCCGATGCGGTCGGTGAGCCCGGTGGCCTTGAAGATGCCGTAGATGCCGGCGTAGAGCGGGAACTGGAGGACGATGCCGTGCAGGACGCTGGCCGCCTCCTCGGAGGCCTTGAGCAGCCGCGCCGGCGTGCCGTGCAGGAGGACGGCGAGCGTGAGGAAGATGAAGTTGACCGAGTTGATGTTGATGTTCCGCCAGCCGCTCCACAACACGGTCGCCGCGTAGACGAGCCCCGCGGCGCCGAAGAGCAGGTTCAGCGCGGGAGAGTGGTCGAGCAGGGCCGCGAGCGACCGCGCGGGCGGGCGCGCGGGCGGCTCGAACTGGCCGAAGCCCTCCACCACGGTCGGATCCACCTTCACCGTGTGATCCGGCGCCGGGTGGAGGAGCCCCGCGAGCAGCGTCATCACGGCGACGACGACGAGCAGGAGCGCCACGTTGAAGCCGGAGAGCAGTGTCTGGTCGACGGGGATGACGCCGGTGGTCTTCTCGAGGAAATGGCCGGGCGTGGCGACGAGCAGCGGCGCGGAGGCGGAGAAGCCGGAGTGCCAGGTCGCGCCCATGCCGAAGTACGCGCAGGCGACGAGGAGGCGGTAGTCCACGTCGGGCTGCCGCCGGACCACGAAGCGCACGAGCATCGCGGAGGCGACCAGCGACAGGCCCCAGTTCAGGTAGGACAGCGCCATGGAGACGAACGCCATCAGCATCACCGCGCGGCGCGGGGTCGAAGCGAGCGCGGCCACCCGCTCCAGCGCGGCGCGCACGGGCCCGGTGAGCGCGAGGAGATAGCCGCTGAACATGACCAGCGCCATCTGCATGGAGAACGAGAGCAGCTCCCAGAAGCCGCCGCCCCAGCCCTTCACGACCTCCATCGGCCCCGCGCCCGCCCACGTGAGCCCGAGCACGAACGCGAGCAGCGTGAGCAGGACCGCGATGGCGAAGGCGGAGGGCACATAACGTGCGCTGAAGCGCCCCAGCGCGTCCGCGATTCGAACGAGGATATCCACGGCTCCCTCCGCGGTGGGTTCGGTCTTCCTCCGCCCGCCGTACCACGGACGGGTTATGCTGGGGAAGGCCTCGCGGCGGAGGGCGCGGCGGGGCGAGAAGGGGCGAGGAGGGCGAGCGCCGTGGCCATGACCGAGTCGAGCAAGCCGGGGACGATCGAGATCGCGCCGTATGCTGAGCAGGCCGCCCGCTGGCCCGGGGCGGGTCGCCACATCCTCGCGCAGTTCGACGCCGAGACGGTGGTGGTCTATCAGGCATACCGCCCCTCGATCGCGCGGCACGCGGTCGTGCATCAGCGGCTTGGAGGCGCGGAGTTCAGCTTCGGGCGCATGAGCTGGATCAAGCCGAACTTCCTCTGGATGATGTACCGCTCGGGCTGGGGCACGAAGCAGGACCAGGAGGCCGTGCTGGCCATCCGCCTCCGGCGCTCGGGGTTCGACGCGCTCCTCGCGGCGGCCGTGCCGTCGAGCCACGCGCCCGCGCTGTACCCGAGCCAGGAGGCGTGGAAGGCCGCGCTCCAGCGCTCCGACGTGCGCCTCCAGTGGGATCCGGACCACCACCCGTCGGGGGCGCCGGTCGCGCGCCGGGCCATCCAGCTCGGGCTGCGGGGCGAGACGCTGCGGAGGTTCGCCGAGGAATGGACCGTGGGGGTGGAGGACATCTCCGGCTTCGTGGCGGAGCAGCGCGACGTCGTGCGAAGGGATCGGGGCGCGCTGTGGACGCCGCGCGAGGAGGTGTATCGGCCGGGGGACGCGGAGATCGCGCGGCGCGTCGAGATCGAGGCGGGGAACGCAGAGTGAAGGGGGTGCCGAGCTCCTCGGGCCTACCGGGACGGCCGAGTGCCCCCCCTCCGGGAGCACGAAGGTAGAGGCACCGGAGGCACGCCCCTCGTGACAGCTGGTGCTCGATCGATCGGCCGCCCGCGGCCGGCGCTCGGCCCCCTCCGCGCATCAAGACAGGATCCTGCCCAGTTCGTGCAGGACCTGCGCGAGTTGCGCCGCGCGTGAAGACGGCCCCCCTCGGCGAGCAGGCCCCTCCGCAGCTGGCCTACTTTTCGCTTGGCTCCTCGCCGCGGCTCGCCGCCCCCGCGAAAGGCGTGGACGAGGCGAGCGCGCTTGGAGGGTACTCGCATGCTCAAAGAATGGGTCAAGGTGGTTGTGATGATCGCCGGTGGCACGGTGCTCGGCGTCGGCTGCGGCGCCGAGGCGCCGAGCGGGGGAGAGGCGCTCGACGAGTCGCAGGCCGCGCTTCAGTTCACCTGCGGCGGCATCACCGGCCGCGGCTGTCCAGGCACCAACCGGTGCGTCGACGACCCGAACGACGACTGCAACCCCAAGAGGGACGCCGACTGCGGCGGCATCTGCGTGGGCGACCCCTGCGGGGGCTTCGCCGGGTTCGCGTGCGACAGGGGCTATGTCTGTGTGGACGATCCGCGAGATACCTGCGACCCGGACAACGGGGGCGCGGACTGCCCGGGGATGTGCCTCCACGCGGGCGAGATCGAGTGATGGCGCGCTGAGCTCAATCCGCGGCGAAGCAGTAGACGCGGCCGTTGCCGCCTGCCGGAGCCGTGTCGGCGCAGCTGCCGTTCGCGTGCACCGAGTTCCACGGCCGGTACATGTCGGCGCTGCTCTGCATGGGGCCGAGCCCGTCGGAGTGCCCGACCCAGGCGGTCAGGCCCGGGTCCTCGGACGTCCAGTCCTCGCAGGTATGACCGACCTTGAGGGTGCCGTCTCGGTTCGTGCCGGTGAGGATGTCGTGCTGGTTCGGCCGGGGGGAATCCGGCCACTGGCCCGGCACCATCTCGCCCTTTTCGTCGAGGAACTCGGTGTGATCGCCGAACCTGGTGTGCAGCTCCTCGAGGTTCGCGGCCACCAGCTGGCCCTTCGCGTTGTACCAGGGTCCCGCGCCGATCCGGTCCCTGGCGTGCACCGGCTGGTCGTCGGGGCCCCGCTCGGCGCTGAGGTAGGCGCGCCATGTCCTCGCGCCGGCGCCGACCGCGGCGGCCAGCTCCTGGCACCGCTGATCCGCTCCGGCGAGCCCGCCCAGGTTCGCGGTCGTGCTCCCGGAGCTCGAGACGAAAAAGCTGAGCGTGGGCCCCGTGCTGCCGCCGCCGCCGTCGCCGCCCTGGCCGCCGCCGCCGTCGTTGCCGCCGCCGCCGTCGTTGCCGCCGCTGCTCCCCGTGCCGCCGGCGCCGCCCGTGCCGCCGCCGGGACCGCCCCCGCCCCCGCCGCCGCTGGTCGCAGCGCTGGTCGTGGTGGTGCTGCTGCTGGTGCTGCTGCTGGCGCTGCTACCGCCGCTCTCCTCGTCGCTGCAACCGGCGACGGCGAGCGAGACGCCGAGGCCGAGGAGTAGGCCGAGGTTGCGAAGGTCCTCTGAACGTGATCGCATCATGGAAGGCTCCTGTACATGGGTGCGTCGTGAGCGCACACCATAACCCACGCGCGCCGACTCGATAGCTGCGTCGTGGGTCTTTCCCGGCCGCCTTCGAGCTCAGCCGTCCTTCGCCCTGGGGGCGGCGACCACCACAATCTCAGCCGCCTGCGCGCTCCTGCTCCGGCAATGACAGCGGGCCATACGTCCTGCTCCGGAACGGCCGCGCGGGCTCGCCATGTCAGCCGCCCGCGAGCTCCTGCACCGCAGCGGCCGCGCCGGGCTCGCCTGCGTTCGCGGCGGCGTTGGTGTTGCCGCCTGGCCCGCCCTCGCCGGCCGCGCCCACCACGATCGCGACGCCGCTCTTCTGCCTCGGGATCGCGCCGACATGGGCGATCCCGAACGACGAGCCGCCCGCGCCGCCGCCGCCGGGGCCGCCAGCGCCGCCGGCGCCGCCAGCGCCGCCCGGACAGCCGCCCTGCACCCCGCCGTTGGGTGGACCTCCAGGGCCGCCGGCGCCGCCCTCGCCGCCGGGCTGACCGTCGCCGCCGACGCCGCCAGTGCCTCCGTCGCCCGCGGTGATCTGCACGTCGGTGAGCACCAGCGCCGCGCCCACGCTCGCGAGCCCGATGCTCACGCCGCCGGGCCTGCCGCCGTCGCCGCCGGCGCCGCCGCAGCCGCCGGCGCCGCCGCTTCCGCCGCTCGCGCCGGCCAGGTTCAGGAGCTGGGGAAGACAGAGACCGCCGGCGGTGCTGCCGCCGCCGCCGCCGCCCTGGCCGGGCCGTCCCGGAGCGCCACGTCCGCCCGCGGCGCCCTCATGACCAGCCCTGGTGAGGCGGCCGAGCCCCTGCCCGCCCTTGCCCGGACCGCCGTCCTCGCCCCTCGCACCTGGCGTTCCAGGCGCGCAGCCTGGATTGCCGCCGTTGCCTCCGCCGATCGCGGGCAGGCCGGCCGTCCCCGGGATGCCCGCGCCGGCCGTGGACGCACCGCCGGCGCCGCCGACGGACTCGGAACAGGCCGGGTTCACCGTGGGCGGCGAGGACAGGTTGGCGCCGACACACGCGGGTATGCCGACCATGCCGCTCGGCCCCCGCTCGGCCGGCGAGACCGGCGCGGCAGGGCCGCCCGCGGCGCCGTCGCCCGCGGCGAGCGTGCACCGGGTCAGCTCGGCCGTCGCGCCGACGGCCAGCACGGCGATCGACGAGCCGCCAGGCGCCGCCGCGGAGGCCGCCTGGAACCAGAAATCCTCGATCCGCGTCGTGCCCTCGCCGCCGCGCAGGATCGCCGGCACGACGCCGGGCTCGGTCGCGACCGTGGTCTTTGCGCCGTCGCCCTTCCACTGCCACTGATCCCTGCACGCGAGGCCGCCGAAGAGCGCCACGCCCGGCCGGACGTCGATCGGCTCATGGAAGGCATCGGCGCACGCGTAGACGCGCATCTTTCCCCGCGCGGCGAGCTCGATGGCTTTGGAAAGCGTCTTTACAGGCGCGACCCGGGTGCCGGGATTGAGGTCGTTCCCCGACGGGGCGACGAAGATGCCGAGGCGGTCCTGGAGCACACACACGTCCTCGGCGGGAGACAGGGCGCTGTCGCAGCCTTCGACGCCCCCGGCGCCGCCAGCCCCGCCCGTGCCGCCGTCCCCGCCGGAACCGCTCGCGCCGCCGGTGCCCTGCGCCGAGCTGGTGCCGGTGGCGGCGGCGTTCTGGAAATCGCGCTCGGCGGGGGCGCACGCGACGGCGCTCGTGAATGCGGCGCCGAGCAGGGCGGCCGCGAGAACACCGCGGACCGGAGCGACGGAAGCCAAGCCGGGAGTCATGGAGTGCTCCATGGTCCCGGTCGCGTGCGCCGTCAACCGACGCGCCCGGATGCCGCGCCGCCGCTCCCCTGCAGCGAGGCGCACCGCGCGCGATACGCCGGATCCTCCTCGGTGAGACGCCGCGGCAAGCCGTCGTCGAGGGCGAGCCACGCGACCTGGCTCTCGACGCCGGAATGACTCGTGGGGCGCACGAGGCCGGGATCGTCGAGCGAGCCGACCGCAATCTCGACGACCTCGGAGTCGGGGTATTCGAACGTGAGAGGGGTGCCGCAGGAGGAGCAGAAGCCGCGGCGCGCCAGGGGCGATGAAGCGAAATAGGTCGGCTCGATTCCGAGCCAGGCGAGCGTCGCGCGGCGGACCGACGTGAGCACGGCAAAGACGTTGCCGAAGGCGCGCTGGCACTGGCGACAATGGCAATAGCCGGTGCGGCCCGGGATGGCGTCGGCGCGGTACCGCACGCGGCCGCACTGGCAGCCGCCGGTGAGCGGGATCGATCCGGCCTCTTGCTCAACCTCCGCCATGGGCGAGAGCCTCCACGGGAGAGACGCTGGCATGCGCGGCGGCGGGGCGCCATGGAGGCGCGGCGAGCAGCGCCGCCGCGCCGGCAGGCACATCGATCGGCCGCGCGGCCGCGCGCCCAGGCCCGCACCGGCCCGCACCGAGCGGACGACGGCCGCCGCGGCGGTCAGCTCGCCATCGCCGCCGCGCGCTGCTCCCCCGCCCCCGCGAGCGCCCGGCGGAAGCTCTCGATCGTCGCGCGCAGCCCCTGGCGCAGCGCCACCCGCGGCTCGAATCCCAGCAGCCGGCGCGCCAGCTCGATCGCCGGCCGCCGCTGCCTCGGATCGTCCTCCGGAAGCGGCCGGTGCACGATCCTGCTCGCGCTCCCCGTCAGCCGGAGGATCTCCTGCGCCAGCTCGAGCACCGTCACCTCGGCCGGATTCCCCAGGTTCACCGGGCCCACGTCCGCCGGGTGCTCCATGAGGCGCAGGCACCCCTCCACCAGATCGTCGACATAACAGAAGCTCCGCGTCTGCGCGCCGCTGCCGTGGACGGTGATGTCCTCGCCCCGGAGCGCCTGGACGATGAAGTTGCTCACCACCCGCCCGTCGTCGACCGCCATGCGCGGCCCGTACGTGTTGAAGATCCGCGCGATCCTCGCCGACGCCCTCCCCTGACGGTGGAAGTCCATGACGAGCGACTCCGCGCAGCGCTTGCCCTCGTCGTAACAGGCGCGCACCCCGACCGGGTTGACCCGGCCGAGGTAGCTCTCCGGCTGCGGGTGCACCTCCGGATCGCCGTACACCTCGCTCGTGGACGCCTGGAGCAGCCGCGCGCCGTGCCGCTCGGCGCACTCCAGCGCGTGCAGCGCGCCCGCGACGTTCGTGATCGTCGTGCGCACCGGATCGCGCTGGTAGCGAGCCGGGCTCGCCGGCGACGCGAGGTGGTAGATCCTGTCGACCTCGTAATCGAACGGCAGGGCCACGTCGTGCTCCACCAGCCAGAACCGGCGGCTGCGCATCAGGTGGGCCACGCTCTCCGGCGAGCCCGTCGAGAAGTCGTCGAGCGCGATCACCTCGTGGCCCTCCCCGAGCAGCCGCTCGCACAGGTGCGAGCCGAGGAAGCCGGCGCCCCCCGTCACCAGGACACGCAGGCTCTTCCCAACCGATCTCCCGTTCGCGTCAGCCATCGGAACACCTCCGTCGTCGCTCCGCCGCCCCTCCGCGGGGCGCGCGGAAGGCGCTTGTCGCGCCGAAGTGGGCGTCGCCGCGGGCGCGCCGCGGCGGGTCGACGTTCGCCGTCGCGGCCTTCACGAGGCGGCCTCGACCGCGTCGACCGCGTCGACCGCGTCGACCGCGTCGACCGCGTCGACCGCGTCGACCGGGGGACCGTCCGTGTACACGGCCCCGAGCCGCGCCTCGACGCCGCGGCGCCACCTGAGGAGCGCGCGCAGCCCGTCGCGGACGCCCACGCGCGGCGCCCAGCCGGTGAGCGCCTGGAACGCGCGGCAGTCGGAGACGTAATACCGCGGGTCGCCCGGGCGCCATGGGGCGCGGGTGAAGGCCGCGGGGCGCCCCTCGAGCTCCGCGACGAGCTCGAGCAGCTCGAGCGGGCTCACGGCCCTCGCCGGGCCGCCGCCGAGGTTGTAGGCGCGGCCCGACGCGCGCCGGATCTCGCGGCGCGCGAGGAGGAAGGCGTCGAGCAGGTCGTCGATGAACAGGGCGTCGCGGACCTGCAGCCCGTCGCCGTACACGGTGATCGGGTCGCGGCGGATGGCGCGCGCGACGAAGTGGGCGATCCACCCCTGATCCGCGCTCCCGAACTGCCGTGGGCCGTAGACGCAGCTCATCCTGAGCGCGGCTGCCTGGAGGCCGAAGGTGCGGGCGTAATCGAGGACGTACTGGTCCGCGGCGCCCTTGGAGCACCCGTGGGGGCTCTGGAAATCGAGCGGCTGCGCCTCCGAGATCCCGTGGTCGCGCGCGGCCTCGCAGAGGGGCAGGTAGCGCTCGCCGCGCCGCGTGAGGGGGAGATCGCGCAGGGCGCCGTAGACCTTGCTGGAGGAGGCGAAGAGGAGCGGCGGCGGCCGCGGCCGCTTCCGGAGGGCCTCGAGCACGTTGAGCGTGCCGCGCGCGTTCACCTCGAAGTCCAGCGCCGGATCCGAGGCGCTCCGCGTGACCGCGACCTGCGCGGCGAGGTGGAAGACGAAGGAGGCGCGCCGCACGGCGTCCTCCACGGCCTGCGGATCGCGGATGTCGCTCACGAGGACGTCCACGCCGGCGCCGTGGTGCTCCCGGAGGAGGTCGACGTTGCGCTCGACGAACGCGCGCGAGAGGTTGTCGAAGACGATGACCTGCTCCCCCTCGCGGAGGAGCCGGTCGGCGAGGCTCGAGCCGATGAAGCCGGCTCCCCCCGTGATCAGGACAGGCTCAGACATATCTTGCTCCGTTCCGGTCTGGACGAGCAGCGGGCGGCGCGAGCGGGAGGGCTCGCGAGCGAGCGGGCCGTGCGCGACGACGCGTGCAGGCCGGGCGCCCCGAGGGGAGCCCGCCCGACGTGCGATGTTCGATGTCCCCACCCGGTCCGCGCCGCGCTGCGCGGGAGTCCTTGAGAAGACAGCGATTAACATGCGGTGTTGAGGCCCGCAATCCGATCAGAGGCGCTTTGTCTCTTCGCCGGGATCGGGCCTGTCGCGGTACGCGAAGCGGCGTATGGATCGGCCGGAGTCCGGCGCACGCCGTGTGTCGCGCGGGGATCTCGGCGCTGGACGTCGGCGGGGCGAGACGAACGGGAGCGGGCGAGGAGCGCGGCGTGGGACGACGCCGCGAAGGGGTGAGCCGCCTCGGCGCGGGGCGGAAGCGCGGGGCGCAATCGCGGGAGAGGGCGCGCCGTCCGCGCCTGTGCCTCGGCGCCGCCGGCGTTCCGGTCAGCCGGGTCTGTTTACCGGGCCGCCGGCACGAGCGGCCGGGGGCCGGTCACGGGGGGTGGTCGGAAGCGAGCAGGGAGGCGGGGCGGCGAGAACGGGAGAACGAGAGAGGTGTTGTTCCCGCCCGGTGGGTCACTTCGGGGTGACCATCGCGATCGGCTGGCCTGTCAGGCGGAGGTAGATGAACACCTGCCCGAGGAGGGCGACCGGGTACGCCACGAACA
Organism: Sorangium cellulosum; assembly: GCF_002950945.1. GTDB lineage: Bacteria > Myxococcota_A > Polyangia > Polyangiales > Polyangiaceae > Sorangium > Sorangium cellulosum_E. Next base: position 14,160,876 of record NZ_CP012673.1, on the reverse strand, counting down.
CGCCGACGCAGCAGGCGATCACGCCCACGAGGACGATCGCGGCGACGAGCGCGAAGTAGGCGAACAGGCCGCCCTTGTGGCCAGTCGTGATCCGCCAGCTCTCCTTGAGCGCGTCGACGGCGCCCAGGTTCCTGTCGACGATGAGCGGGAGCGTCATGCTCAGGCCGAGGGCGGCGATGATGCCGGGGACGATGAGGAGGACGAAGCCGATGCCGACGGCCAGGTACATGAGCAGCTGGGCGCCGAGGATGGAGAGGAACCACCGCCCGCCGTTGAAGATGTCATTGAATGCGTACGGCTGTCCGCGGGCGACCTTCAGGGCGAAGCTGTAGAGGCCCCCCATCAGGTAGCTGCTGATGATCATGCCGAACAGCTGCATGCCGCTCTGGACGGCCGACCCCAGGCTGGGAGCGTCCTGCGCGAGGGCCGACTGGATGCCTCCGCCGATGCCGCCCGGGATGCCCGCGATGAACCCGACGACGAACACGGCGGCGATGAGGGTCACCGGGTCGCGCTTGACGTGCTCCCAGGCGAAGGACGCCGCCTCGCTCGCTCCCCAGGACGAGGGGCTGCCCGCGCCCGCCCCGTAGCCCGGCGGATAGCCAGCGGGCCCGCCGCCCGGCGGCTGGCCGTAACCGGGCGGCCCGTAGCTGCCGCCGCCGGGGGGCTGCCCATAACCGCCCCCACCCGGCGGCTGGCCCCAGCCGCCGCCTCCACCTCCGGGCGGCTGGCCCCAGCCGCCACCGCCGCCAGGGGGCGGGCCGGGAGGCGGCCCGTAGCCGCCGGCGCCCGGGGGTGATCCGAAGCCGCCTCCGCCCGGGGGCGGCCCGTAGCCGCCTCCGCCGGGAGGCGCGCCCGCGCCGCCAGGAGGTTGCCCGTAGCCGCCGCCGGGAGGTGCGCCCGCGCCGCCAGCAGGTTGCCCGTAGCCGCCGCCGGGAGGCGCGCCCGCGCCGCCGGGCGGTTGCCCGTAGCCGCCGCCGGGAGGTGCGCCCGGTTGGCCGAAGCCACCGCCGGGAGGTTGGCCGTAGCCGCCGCCGGGCGGCTGGCCGAAGCCGCCTCCGGGAGGCGCGCCCGCGCCGCCGGGAGGTTGCCCGTAGCCGCCGCCGGGCGGCGCGCCCGGTTGGCCGAAGCCGCCTCCGCCCGGGGGCGGCCCGTAGCCGCCTCCGCCGGGCGGCTGGCCATAGCCGCCGCCGGGAGGCGCGCCTGCACCCCCAGGAGGCTGTCCGTAGCCGCCTCCGCCCGGGGGTTGCCCGTAGCCGCCGCCAGGGGGCTGCCCGTAGCCACCGCCGCCAGGAGGCGCGCCCGCGCCGCCCGGAGGCTGCCCGTAACCACCACCGCCAGGAGGTTGCCCGAAACCGCCACCGCCAGGAGGCGCACCCGCGCCGCCGCCCTGACCGCCGCCTGCCCCTCCGCCCCAGCCGCCTTGGCTCATCTTGTCTCCACGTGGGTAGATACCAACGCCGTCCACTATACGTGGAGGGCGCCGGCGCGAAACAAGTAACTTCTGGCCTTTTGGCGAGCGTCCCCATGTGCGTCTGTTTCCGCTGTGAGTCGCCGAGCCAAGAGCCCGCCTGCACCAGCGTGTACGGCGACGCGGGCGCGCGCCCGGGAGGGAAGCACGAATCGAACGATCGAGTCCGGGCTCTCCCACGCCGCAGGATATCCACCGTGGGACTCGGAGGTGTGGTCCTCTCGGAAGGGCGACCAATGCCTGGAAAGAGGAGCAACGCCCCTGCTGCGCCAGACCGAAAGACGCGCGCGTTCGCAAGCTCGCGCGCGTCCGCAAGCCCTCGCGCGTCCGCAAGCCCTCGCACGCCGCAAGCCCTCGCGCCGCGCGCGTTATCCGGCGCGGGGCTTTCCCGCGTGCCCTCGCAGGCGCTTACCTCGCCGGCCGGGCATCCAGGCACAGCCCGGCGATGCTGCTGTTGAACGAGGTCCCATCGTCGCGACGGACCTCGGCGGTGTTGCCCGTGAGCGGCGACGAGAACACCTCGACGACCACGCCGGCGCCCCGCGTGGACGTCACGGCGCGGCCGACGAAGGAGCCCGGCGCCAGGTCCTCGATCGGAGACCCCGGCGCGATCAACTGCTCCTCGGGCAGCTCATCGCGCCGGAACGAGCTGAAAAGCACCACCGTGCTTCCGTCCTTTCGCACCGCAATTTTCCCGACACACTGTCCAACCGGCGTGCCGACGACCACGTAGCGCACGGTCACGTCCGCCGGCACGCGCCTCGACTCCGCCGTGATCACGACGATCATGGCGATGACGACCACGGCGGCCGGGACCGCCAGCGCGATCGCCACGACCGCCGCGGCGGCGCCGGACGTCGCCCGGCTGAAGGCGGCGAGCTCGGCGCTGACGGCCTGCTCGAACGACCGCAGGAGGACGACCTGGCGGGCGCGCGCGCGCTCCAGGACGGCCGGCGCGACGAGGTTGTCGGCGGCGCAGAAGCCGCAGCGCGCGATCACGCCACCGCCGCCGTCGCCGCCGTCGAGCGGGGCGCCGCACACGTGGCACGCGGCCGGCTCGCCCGGGGCGGCGGGGGGGCGCGCGGCGCACGCCTCCTCGATCCGCCGCTGCCGGCGGCGCACGAACGCGAGCACGGCCGCGCCGGTGCCGACGGTGCCGAGCCACGCCGCCACCGTCATCGCGCCCATGACGAGGTTGCCCTCGGTGTTGGGGCTGACCCACATCCCCAGGAGCATGACCGCGCAGAACCCGGTGACGGGCACCGCCGCGAGCGCGAACACGACGAGCAGCCGCGCGTGCCGCCGCGACGCCGTGGCCAGCGTCCGCCGCAGCGCCTCGGAGAGCTGGCGGCGGCGGACGTCGGTCTGGAACAGCACGTGCGCCGCGGCGCGCAGGCCATGAGACGCGTCGGCGGGCGGCGGACCGCGGTAATGGCACGCCGCGCAGGCCATGAGATCCGGGCTGGCGAGGGACACCGGCGCAGGGCGCCCGCAGCGCGGGCAGTGCACGGCGAGCATCCGGGCGATTCTACGCCGGCCGCGCGACGGCGCGTCAAGGCGCCGGCCGCGCGACGGGCGGCTGGGTCGGATGGACCCGCAGCACGCCCATCGGCGCGCCCCACACGGGCGCCTCGCCGAGGTCGCTCCGACAGCGAGGAGGAGGCATGATCGTCGGCCCCCGCCGCCTTCTCCTCCGTGACGTGCCTCCGCGGATGGTAGGCTGCGCACATCATGACCGAGCTGCTGGGACTCGTGTTCTCGCCATGGACGGAGAAGGCACGCTGGGCGCTCGACGTCCGGCGCGTGCCGTACACCTTTCGCCACTACCTGCCGCTGATCGGCGAGCCCGCGCTCCGGGTGAAGGTCCGCCGGCTCACGGGGCGCGTCAGCGTGCCGGTGCTCACCACGGGCGACGGGCGCGTCATCGAGGACTCGGCGAACATCGCGCGCTGGGCCGACGGGCAGGGCGCCGGTCCGACGCTGTTCCCCGCCGAGCACGAGGCCGCGATCGCGCGTTTCGTGGATCTGTCGGAGCGCGCGCTCGCCGCCGGGCGCGCCCGCTCGCTGGTCCGCATGTTGTCCGACGACGAGGCGCTCGCCGAGATGGCGCCGCCGCCGCTCCGCCGCGCGCTCGGTCCCCTCGCGTCGCGGATCGGGCGGATGGGCGTCGGGCGCACGATCCGGAAGTACGGCGGGCACAAGGCCGACGGGGAGATGCACCGGCAGACGCAGGTCGAGGTGCTGGAGGAGATCCGCGCGGCGCTGGCGAAGGCGCCCTCCGGAGGGGCGGCGAGGACGCTCTTCGGGCAGCTCACGTTCGCCGATATCGCGGCGGCCCAGGCGCTCGTGTTCGGGGGGCCGCCGGCAGAGCTGAAGCTCGGCGACGCCAGCCGGCGGTGCTTCACCGATCCCGAGCTGCGCGAGCGCTACGCCGACGTGATCGCGTGGCGCGACGAGCTGTATCGCGCCTTCAGGACGGCCGCGCCGGCGGCGTGATTGCGCTGGCGGCGTGAGGCGGGCGGAGGCTGCGGCGACACGCCAGGGGCGGCGCCGCAGCCGAGGCTTGGCCGGTGGCGTGTCCGCTCGGTGGACCGGGTTATACGTCTCCCACCACGGAGAGGACGAACTCCGTCTTGGCGTATGTATACGCCTCCCTGTCCGCGCGGTGCTGGGTCGCCAGCTCCTGCTTGAGAAGAGCGTAGCGCTGCGCGAGCTCTGCGTTGGAGCGAAGCTCATCGCGGAAGCGCAACCGGCGGCGCCACTCGGCACCATCGAGGACGACGACGTGCAGATGGTGAGTGCGCCGGCCCGCCGACCAGCGCATGAACCAGCGGCGATCCGTCAGGGTGGCGTTGAACTCGGCGGACGTCGTGTAGGCCGAGTCGAGCAGCGGGGCGACGAGCGCGTCCGCGACCGACATGGACTCGACCCCGGCCAGGAGATCGATGATGGGCTTGGCGGGCATGCCGGGGATGGCCGTGCTCCCGAAGTGCTGCACATCGAGCAGCTGGGACGGGAACAGGGTCAGCAGGCGCGCGCGTTCGGCGGCGAACAACGCCGGCCACTGCGGGTCGTACGGGACGAGCGCCACCTCTTCGTGGATTGCACGCTCCAAGGACTCGTTTTCCGTCATGGGAATACCTCGGAACGCGCAACTACCCAGGGTTGAACGGTATCGTGGGTGCCGCTCAGAGTATCGGGCGAGGGGCGGCGATGTCAAAGCCGTTTTCGCGGAGAATTTCAGCAGTAGCCTTACGGGCTGGGACACCGGGACATGACCCGTCTCATTGACATATTGCTCTAATCGCCGTCCGCCCTGGGCGCCAGCCGATCCTGGCAGGTCTTCAAAGCCGGCCAGACCGGCTGAACCCAGGAGGGCCGGGTGAGCAAGCGGCGGAAGGGGGCTAAGGGCCCGCCTGCCGCGAGACACCTCGAAGGCGACCGACGGTGAAGGCGATCCTTGCCGAACGCGGCCTTGTCCTCGCCACGCTGAAGAGCATCCCGAAGCGCGACCGCGCCGATGTCGAGCAGGCAGTATTCATCGCTGCCTGGAACGCCGTGAGGCGCGGCAAGTACCGGCCCGATCCGAGGGAAAAGCCCCGAGACGCGCTTCGGAAGTGGCTGCACGGTATCGCCTGGAGGCAGGCAGGCCACTACTTGGCAGGCCACTACTTCGACAGCGCGTACGTGCGCCGTGTCATCCTCGACGCGCAGCCGCTCGGCCGCTCGGCCGGCTGCGCGGGGTCGTTGGTCCGAGCCTGGAGGCCCAGCTGGAGGCGCGCGACCTGCTCGCGGCAATCGGCAGGCTCAAGCCGGTGCATCAGGAGATCCTCCTGGTTGTCGACAGCCCGGAGACGCTCTCCGGGTACGCGCGGCGGCACGGGATGAGCCCACACAGCGCGATCAGCCGGCTCCGCATCGCGCGCGCCGCGCTCGAACTCTGGCTCCGGAGGTGGCGCCGATCCCGGTGAAACGTGCTCCCGGCGAGCGGCTCCACAGGTGTTCCGCTGTGGGTATACGTGGGGGGGGGCCGAAGGATCGGTCGCACGTATCGTAAAGCAGCGAGGTACGTCGCCACGACCCAGTTCGATGCGGCGGCGAGACCGGAGTCGATGGCAACACCGTTCACCTGGTCGCAGCGTCAAAAACCATCTTGCTTTCTGTGGGATTCTTAAACAGAACGGCTAGAAATCGTCCCGAGAAGTCCTTCTGCACGCAAGATACAATCTTGGAACACGCATCCTCGCATAGCTTCGCTATGCCGAGCGATGTTGCTGATTTCTGAAATTCAACAATCGGCTGAGTCAAGGGAAAAGTGCCTAGCTTTTTGAATACAGCGGCTGCTAGGACGCGGTTTCCGTGGACAAGAACGCCCCACGTGGAGCCACTCTTCTTCGGGAGGGATCGCTTTTTCGATTCGATCCATTCTTCTATCTCTCGGAGCACTAGGACAGAATTGAACGCCTTTGCGCCGCTGAGCGACGGGTTAAATATGGATTTATACGGCGTTTTCTTCAGGTCAGCAAAAAAGCGACCAATGCCGGTTTTGGCTTGAACCGCGAGGCTCACGTCGCCCGATGCGCACGCTATCGCAGTGGTCAGCTCAATTAGTTCACAAGATGTCGCATTGGACACCGTGTCTTCGCTGCGAACATATTGATAGTCGATCCCCTCTATGGCCATCTCTTCGCGAAGGCGTTTCTGCTCCGGGTCTTGGGCAACAAAGTCACGAGATTCGACACGGTTTTGCAGGTTGTTAGTCCGTGTAACTTCATGCCCAAATCCTTCTGGGGCAGACTTCAATAAGATTATGCGAATGGGAACGCGCACGTTGCCGAGGCTTGCGTCGTTCTCGACCTTCGCAAGCGAACTCACCGTCTGTGCACCGTTTACGATCGAGGCACCACGGAAGGAGAAGATTCCGGAAGCGCGTGAAGCAGCATTACCAGGCGCTTTGATCGCCTCCTCGGCCACCAGCGTTATGCCATTGTTAAAATACCAGAATCTCTCGGGAGTATTGGTGGCCGTTGTGCGTATCTCGTTGTTGACATCTGTGGCACCGAGGGAATGTCGGATATTGGCTGCAACTGCGCGTTTACCTAGCTGCTTCCACCAGCCCTTTAACTGTGCGCCGTCAATCATCCCAAAATAAGCGGGATAAGGGGACGCGATGTAGGACCATTCAAGGAGCATCGCGTCAAGGGTAACGCCGACCTGGCTGGAATCCGCAGTCAGCCCTGAGTAAACTTCCGAGAGCCCCAATACTCGAGCCGAAGCGATCGGCTCTGGGTCGTCTCCGTTTAAATCATAGAGAAATTTGTCAATACGCGATTGCCCGTGCCTTGCGAGTTTGCTTGCGCCCGTCGATATGAGCACAGTATGGACAAATGTTCCGGGAGTGTTCAGGCGAAGCGCGATGTCGTTAAGCCTGGTCTGCAGTCGTGCATGAAAATCTGTGTGTTCGTGCTCGATGGAATCTTTTACGCCCTTAAGAAATGTTCCAATGTCTGCGGCGGCCGGCTCGCCAGCTCCTGCATTGATCCACTTTGACTGGACAAACAAGACACGCGAGTCAGATGCATCAAAGTAGGCGGCATCTATTCCGTTGTCGTCGGGGCCATCCCAGACTGCCCGAGCAGCATCCTCGGGAGAGCAACCTGACTCGAGATGAATGGCCAGCGCTGCGAGGCAACGCGTAAGAATTTTGGGCTCGCGCTCCGGATCATCCGTCGAAACATCCGAAAGATCCAGATGTGGTTCGAACATGCTGCGTAGCTTGGACTTGACTTGGCTGACTTTGATTTTTGACATGAGGAACGGTGTCAATGCAGCAGGAAGAAACTGCTGGTTAGTAAAATAAAACTAAGTTGATTCAAATGGCAATTTGTCTCGCTGACTCAGGATTGAATGAAGGTTCCCATGCTGCTTCTTGTCCTATCTGGCTCATGGCTCCTGGCGTTCCGGTGATGCGAAGCTGTCGGAGAATAGAGGATTGAGTTGAGAAATCAGAAGCAGCAGGCTCCCGCTAAGCTGGAGGCAGGCGGCGATGTGGGCTGTGTGCCACCTCGTGCTAGCGCCCGGAGGTGTCTCCCGCGTCGTCGCTACCGCTCCAACTACCTCCATAGCCACCCCACTCTGCGAGGCCATCCGAGATGCCGTCCCGTGTCAAGAGGGGCATGCGCTCGGCAGGGGGCGCCGGCAGCGGTAGGGCCGGTCCGCAGGGCAGGAACTCTACCCGCCCTTGGCCCCCGTTCAGCCTCGACCGTCCGTTCGCTCCGCTCCGGGCTGCTCCAGCACGCTAGCACGCAGACTCGGACCCGGGTCTGCCCGGCCGACCTGGTGCCCGCCGTGGAGTTCCGTGGAGCCCCGTACCCTGGCGTCACCCGCCGCGCCCGATTCATGTGATTTCGCCTACACCGTGTTCGCCCCAAATCCAGCGTCGCCGAAATTTATCAGATCATACGCAGGGCACACAAAAAGCAGAAGACACGGCTCTCGCCGTGTCTTCTCGGTGGAGGCGCCGGGAATCGAACCCGGTTCTGAATCTCCGGGGCGCGCACGCGAGGGACACTGCGACCCCTGCGTCATAGCTCTTGAGACCATCTCTGCGGCGACCAATCCGTCAATTCGCCCTGTGCTCTCGAGCCTCTCTGCTGGAGTCCCCGGCCCCCGCATCAAGGCCCCCCAGGCCCCCCAAAGCGTGACCAAATCACGACGCTGCCCGGAATCCAAGCTCAGGACGCTGCTGCTCGGCCCCTGCGACCTGCGCCGCATGAGCCCGGCATGCCGCCTGAACCCCAGCATGCCCGTACCTCCCTGAGAGACAACCCAATGCCCTCCGTGATCCATGAAGCCTTGGTGGAGCTCTTCAAGAACCGCCCCACGCTGGCCGCCGAGATGCTGCACGACGCCCTCGGCCAGCCCGTCCCGACGTTCCACGAAGCGCGTGTCGAGTCCTCCGACCTCACCGAGATCCTGCCCTCCGACCGCCGGGCGGATCTCGTCCTCGTGCTGGTCGGCGAGCAGCAGCGGCCTGCGATGGGCATCGTCGTCGAGGTCCAGCTCGGCGTGGACCTGGACAAGCCGTACGCCTGGCCGGTGTACGTCGCGCAGACGCGGGCACGGCATCGCTGCCCTACCCAGCTCCTGGTGGTTGCGATCCACCCTGCGATGGCGCGGTGGTGCTCGCGGCCGATCGACACGGGCCACCCGGGCTGGACGCTGACGCCGCTGGTGCTCGGGCCCGAGGCCGTCCCGGTCGTGACGGACGCCGAGCAGGCGAAGGCGGCGCCCGAGGTCGTCGTGCTCTCGGCGATGGCGCACGGGCAGAGCGAGGCCGGGGAGGCCATCGGCACGGCGTTTCTGGCAGCGACACCCGGGCTCGACGAGGAGCGCCGCGCCTTGTACGCAGACCTGGTGCTATCCTCACTGAACGAAGCGGCGAGGCGGACGTTGGAGGCGATGATGAAGGCCGGATACGAATTTCAGAGCGAGTTTGCGCGCAGCTACGTGGCCAAGGGCGTGGAGAAGGGCCGGGAGGAAGGGCTGCGAGAGGGCGCCCTGAAGACCAAGGCGCATGACGTGCTCGCCGTCCTCGAAGCGCGCGGGCTGGAGGTCCCGGCGGACGTCCGCGAATACGTGCTCGCAAGCACCGACATCGCCGAGCTGGATCGCTGGATCCGCCGCGCCGCGGTCGTCAGCGATGCCCGAGAGCTCCTCGCCACGATCGATTCCTGAACGGACGCCGCGGCCCTCCGCAGGCTGGCAAGCGCCCAACCCCGCCTCGTCCTGCCGGCGCGAGACATCCCTCTTCCCCCTTTCGTCAGCTGCCCTCGCTTCCCACCTCCCCGCCGGATTCCGGCTGCCTCATGGAGGCTCCGAGGCTCCCCTCTGCTCGGCGCCCCGGCGCCCCGGTGGAGCCGGCCTGCCACGCAGCGTGGGCGGCCGGCAACACCTGCGCGAGCTCCCGCACGGGCCGTCGCGGAGGTGCGCCCCGGCACACGCCGTGCTCATCTCGGCCGGCATGCTGCGCTCCTCCCGCCCCTCTCCCCTCCCCGCCGCGCTGATCGCTGTTCTGCCCCTGATCGCCGGCTGTGCCGGCCTGCCCCTGATCGCCGGCTGTGCCGGCCGCCCCCTGCCCGCCCGTCCCGGCCCCACCGAGGTTGCGCTCACGCCCGCGCCCGCCTCGCCCTCGCCCGACCTCAACGCCGCGTCCGACGCCGAGATGGGCGGGGTGATCCTGGTCTGGGGCAACACCGGCGGCGCGCCGCCGAGGACATGGCACGTCGCCGAGGACGGCGCGGTCATCCGCGAGGAGCCCGGGATCGTCGTGGCAACCCGCCGCGGCGCGTGGCGCTGGGAAGCGGGCGAAGAGCAGGTGGCCACCTCGGCCTGCGAGCTCTGGAACGGCATCCAGCGCGAGCCCGGCGACGGTACGGGGACCCGCGCGACGCTCGTGCGGCGCGGGGAGGACGGACGCCAGGAGGTGATCACACCGCCAGCCGAGGAGGACCTCAACGAGATCCACCACACGGCGACGTTGATCGGGAGCGTGGGACCGTACCTGTTCGTCGAGGAGCGGACGTACCGCGACGGATGCGGCGCGCACGGCTCCGAGGGCGCGGCGTTCGTGGTGTGGAACGCCGAGCTGGGCGCGGCGGTCGATCTGCTCGCCGAGGTGCCCGGCGCGCCGGCGCTGCAGGAGGCGGCCGAGGTGATCCTGGACGAGTCCGAGGAGGACCCGGGGGCCGCGCGGCAAGAGGAGGACTCGCCGGAGCTCGTGCAGATCGCGCCTGCCTACAGCCCGAGCGGGTGGCTCCGGCTCACGGCGCAGCTCGCGCGCTCCGCCTGTTATGCGTGCAGCGACGGCGCCTGGAGCTCCTACTCGCGCTCGGCGACGGTGCCGCTCACGGAGCGGCCGAAGCGCCTCTCGGCCTGGGCGTCGCCGCCGACTCAGCTGCAGGCATTCCTGGCGCGCACGCCGGGCGTCACGCTCGGCGGCTGGTCGCGCTTCGACCAGGAGCGCTGACCTCGTCTCGCGCCGCCAGCGCTACGTTCGCCCCCTCGCCGCCGCCGTCGCGTAGGGCGGCTCGACCCCCGCGCGCACGGCGCCGAGGTCGGCGCGCATCGTCCTCGCGTCGGGGTAACGCTGCTGCTTGTCGAACGCGAGGGCGCGGTCGACGACGGCGCACAGGCCGGGCGGCGCCGTGGGGGCGTGCTGCGCGAGCGGCGGCGCCTTCTCCGTGGCGGCGGCGATGAGCAGGCGCGCGTCCTCCAGGTTGCCGTGGATCGTGCGGCCGGCGAGCAGACGGAACATCGTCGCGCCGAGGCCGAAGATGTCCGTGCGGCCGTCGATCTCGCGGATGAGACCCAGGGCCTGCTCGGGCGCCATGTAGTCGTCCGTGCCGATCGACACGCCCGTGCTGGTCTTCGTCATCTCCGGCACGCCCGCGATGTCCTCGAGCAGCGGATCGAGGACACGAGCGAGGCCGAAATCGAGCACCCGCACGCGACCGTCGTTGCCGATGTGCAGGTTCTCGGGCTTGAGATCGCGGTGGACGATGCCGTGGTCGTGCGCCAGCGCCAGCACCTCGAGGACCCGCTCGGCGAGCGCGATCACCTGGCCGATCGGGAGCGTCCCGTGCCGGGCCATGCGGTCCCAGACGGTCTCGCCCTCGAGCACCTCCATCGCCATGTACACCGCGCCGTCCGCCGTGGCGCCCGCCTCCAGCACCTGCGGCAGCCCCTCGCAGATCGGCGCCAGCGCGGCCAGCGCGATGCCGATCGGGCCCTCGCGCAAGAACCGCTTGCGCACCTCGTCGATGCCGGCGAGCTCGGGGTGCAAGAGCTTCACCGCCGCCACGCACCCGTCGGCGCGACGGCAGTAGAAGACGCTCGCCATGCCGCCCACGCCGAGGACACGCTCGACCGCCCACGGGCCGATCCACGTGCCGACGCGCTGCTCTGCCAGGTCTTCCTCGATCCCCATGGAGGGGATGGTATCACCTGCGCCCGGCCGCGGGGCGACGGCTGGAGGGGCGAGGGGCCGAAGGAGAGGGGCCGAGGGAGAGGGCACGAGGCGGCTTCCCGTGGAGCCCTGCGACGTCTAGCTTCGTGGCATGAGCACCACGAGCCTGACGAACCGACAGTACCTCTTCAAGTCCCGGCCCGAAGGGATGCCGGACCGCAGCCATTTCGAGCTCCGCACGAGCCCCGTCCGCGAGCCGGGCGACGGCGAGATCATCGTCCGCACCCGCTACCTGTCCGTGGATCCGACCAACCGGGTCTGGATGAGCGACGTGAAACAATACATGCCCCCCGTGAGCGCGGGCGAGGTCATGCGCGCCGGCGGGGCCGGGGTGGTCGAGTCGTCCCGCCACCCCGACTACCGCGCAGGTGATCTCGTGACCGGGCTGCTCGGGTGGCAGGACTACAACGTGGGACGGCCCGAGGAGATCCCGTTCCTCGCGCCGCTGCCCAAGCTGGACGCGCCGCTCAGCGCGTTCCTCTGCCCGCTCCACCTCACCGGAGGGCTGACCGCGTATTTCGGGCTGTTCGAGACGGCGAAGCCGAAGGCCGGCGAGACGCTGGTCGTGTCCGCCGCCGCGGGGTCGGTGGGATCCCTGGTCGGGCAGATGGGCAAGATCGCGGGGTGCCGGGTGGTGGGGATCGCGGGGAGCGAGGCAGGGTGCAAGTACGTCACCGAGGAGCTCGGGTTTGACGCGTGCATCAATTACAAGACCGAGGACGTGGCGAAGGGGCTCGAGCGGGAGTGTCCGAACGGGGTGGACGTCGACTTCGAGAACGTGGGGGGGGAGATCCTCGATGCGGTGCTCGACAAGATGAACCTGTACGGGCGGGTGGCGGTGTGCGGGCTGATCGCGACGTACAACGACAAGGAGCCGCGGCCTGGGCCTACGCGGTTTCCGCTGATCTTGATGCAGCGGCTGAGGGTGGAGGGGTTCATCGTCAGCGATTATCACGCGAGGTTTCCGGAGGCGGTCGAGAAGATCTATGGGTGGATGAAGGAGGGGAAGATCAAGTGGAGGGAGCATGTGGTGGAGGGGTTGGAGAATGCGCCTGAGGCGCTGCAGATGCTGTTCTTGCCGAATAAGGTGGGGAAGCTGCTGATTAAGGTGTCGGATTAGGGGTGGGTTGAGGAGACCCCCGGGGGGGCGGGGGGGCGGGGGGGCGGAGAGATGGAGCGAGCACGAGCACGAGCACGAGCACGGGAGACGCGGACGGGAGACGGGAGACGGGAGACGGAAGACGGAAGATGGGATACGACGGGCGGGGTGGGCTGACGACCATCGGCCGTGGGCCGGTGTTTAAGAAGGAGTCTCGTCTGGCCGATCTAGACGTTCGTCCCTGATTCCACCAAGACGAACCGGGCGAGGAGGCACCCGGCCGCAAGATCACGTCCTTGACAAGACAGACCTGTCTGTCTTAATCACGGGGACCGTGACGGACACCCGGCGCCACATCCTCGAGGTCGCAGAGCGCCTCTTTTACGCGGAGGGATACCGCGCCGTCGGCGTCGACCGCCTGATCGCCGAGGCGGACGTCGCAAAGGCCACCTTTTACCGGCACTTCCGGACCAAGGACGAGCTGCTTGTGGCGGTGCTCGACGCCCGCGACGCGCGGTTCCGCGAGTGGCTGGCCGGGCGGGTGGCCGCCTTGACGGAGGACCCGCTGGAACGGCCGCTCGCGGTCTTCGACGCGCTCGCCGAGCGGTTCGCCGCAAACGACTTCCGCGGCTGCGCGTTCCTCAACACGATGGTCGAGGTGGCCAGCCGCAGCCACCCCGCCCACGAGGCGTCGCAGCGCCACAAGCTGCGGCTCATCGATTACCTCGAGACGCTCCTGCGCGAGGCCGGCATGCCGGACGCAAACGCGCTGGCGCCGCAGCTCATGCTGCTGATCGACGGCGCGACGGTGACCGCCGTCCGCGAAGGGGGAGCGGGCGCCGCCGCGCGCGCCCGGTCCCTCGCCCAGATGCTCCTCACCGCAGCGCGGCCAGGGAGGAGACGACGATGAACGAGATCCCAAGGGCCCCGGACCGCTCGACCCCACGTCCCGAGCAACACGCGCAGCGCACCAGGGCAGAACACGCGCGCGGCAAGCGCTCGACACGCCTCCGGCGATCCGCGGCGGCGATCGTGGCGTCGACCGCGGCTCCGCTGCTCGCGCTGATCCTCATCGCCTGCGCGCCGGCGAGGCCCGGCGGAACCAGCACGCCGCCGCCTGGCCCGGCAGCCGAGACCTCGATCGGACGCCTCCAGTGGCGCGGCGGTCCGACGGCGATCCTCGAGCTCGGCGGCCTCCGGCTCCTCACCGACCCCGTCCTCGGACCGCGCGGCCCCGCCGCGTTCGTGTTGCCCAGACACCCGTCGACCGGGGTCGAGAACGCGCCCGTCGCCCGCTACACGGATCCTCCCGCCGAGCCGCTCGGGCGCCTCGACGTCCTCCTCCTCAGCCACAACCACGCCGACCACTTCGACGCGGTCGCCAAGGAGACCCTCCCGAAGGACGTGCCCTTCGTGCTGCCTCCCGACGCGGCCGACGCGGCGCGCGCAGCGGGGTTCACGAGGCTGACGCCGCTCGACTGGGACCAGGAAACGGTCATCCCGGCCCGCTCGGGCCGCCTCCGGATCCTCGCGGTGCCGGCAAACCACACCCACGACCCGGAGCTCGACGCGACGCTCGGAAAGGGCAATGGATACGTGATCCGCTGGGAAGGCGGCGAGAGGCCGTACGCCATCTACTGGACCGGCGACTCGGTCTTCACCGATCGCATGCGCGCGGTGGCGACGCGCTTCGCGCCCATCGATCTCTGGCTTCCGCACCTCGGCGCCGTCGGCGTCGACGGGGCGCGCGGGCTCCGCACGATGAACGCCGACGAAGCCGTCGCCGCCGCCGCGCTCCTCCGCGCCCGCCACGTGATCCCGATCCACCACACCACGTTCGGCCATTACCGCGAGCCGGTCACCGCCTTCGTCCAGCAAGCCTCCGCGAAGAGCCTGTCCGCACACGTCCACGTCCCGACCGATGGCGCGTGGATGCCCCTCCCACGTTGACGGCATACCCCTCCCGCGCCGGGCCGCGGGACGTTGAGCCGAGCACCGCCCGCGCGACGCCTGCCGCGCTGGCGCTGGCCCCGGAGACGGCACGACGGACCGCGGGGCGAAGGCGCCAGCCGAGCCCTCCGCGGCGCTACGCGGGATCCTGCGGACCGCGCGGCGCGCCGGGCCATGCCCGCATCGCGGCCTCGGCGGCCGCGCGGAGGCTCTCCCGCGACGCGCCGTCCCGCGCCTGGACCGACATCCCCAGCAAGAGGGTCGAGTAAAGCGTGGTCAGCGCGGCGGCGTCCGTGCCGGGCGCGAGCTCGCCAGCCTCGATGCCTCGCTGGATCCGCGCCTGGAGCGCGACGTGCCAGGCCTCCCGGTGCCCCCGCAGCAGGTCCTGGATGGGCCGGGCGCCGGGGGAGCACTGGGTCCCGGCCAGCGCGATCATGCAGCCGGACGGATGATCGGTTCGGGTGAGCTCGTCGGCCGCCGTCTCGAGCAGCCGCCGCACCGCGCCCCGGGCCGTCGGCTCCTCGGCGAAGATGCGGGCCATGTTCCCGCCCCCCCTGGCGAGATACAGATCGACCGCCGCCCGGAACAGCTGCTCCTTGCCCCCGAACGTCGCGTAGAGGCTCGACGGGCTGATGCCCATCGCCGCGCTCAGCTCGTCGAGCGACGTCGCCTCGTACCCCCGCTCCCAGAACAGCAGCATGGCCCGCTCCAGCGCCACCTCCTGATCGAAGCCGCGCGGCCGCCCTCGCCCCCGCTGGACCACCCCCGTCGCTTTTTTCATAACGATCGTTCCATAAATCGCTTGACGGACAGCAGCAACCTACTTAGCTTCCACTTCAGGAACGATCGTTCCACAAAAAAAGAGAGGGCACCACGATGAGTACGTTGAAGGGCAAGGTTGCGCTGGTCACCGGGGGTTCGCGGGGTATCGGGGCGGCGATCGCCAGGCGGCTGGCGCGCGAGGGCGCCGCGGTGGCCATCACCTACGCCGCGTCACCCGCGAAGGCGGCCGAGGTGGTGCACGCCATCGAGGCGGCGGGCGGCAGGGCGGTCGCCATCCGGGCGGACAGCAGCGACGTCGAGGCGGTGAGGAGCGCCGTCGCCCAGACGGTGAAGACCCTCGGCCGGCTCGACGTGCTGGTGAACAACGCCGGCGTCGCCGCCATCACACCCATCGATCAGGTCTCGCTGGAGGAGTTCGATCGCCTCATGGCGGTCAACGTCAGGGGCCTCTTCGTCGCCACGCAGGAGGCCGTCCGCCACATGGGCGAGGGCGGGCGCATCATCAACATCGGGAGCGTTTCCGGCGACGTGGCGCTCGCGCCCGGGATGGCCGTCTATGGCGCGACCAAAGGAGCGGTCGCCGGCCTGACCCGCGGCTGGGCCCGGGATCT
Source organism: Sorangium cellulosum (assembly GCF_002950945.1). Taxonomy (GTDB): domain Bacteria; phylum Myxococcota_A; class Polyangia; order Polyangiales; family Polyangiaceae; genus Sorangium; species Sorangium cellulosum_E. The sequence goes on along the minus strand of NZ_CP012673.1, from coordinate 14,144,935 downwards.
CGGGGCGCGCGGCATCACGGTGAACAACGTCCAGCCTGGCCCCGTGGACACCGACATGAACCCGGCCGACGGACCGCTCGCCACCCAGTTCAAAGGCCAGATCGCCGTGCAGCGCTACGGACATGCCGACGAGGTCGCCAGCTTGGTGGCGTACCTGGCCGGCCCCGAAGGGGCCTTCGTCAGCGGCGCCAGCCTGAATATCGACGGCGGCTTCACCGCCTGATCGCGCCCCTCCGGCCGCCCGGGCGACCCCCGCGGGATCCCACGGTCAATCCGACCAGTGGACGGTCTCCTCGGACCGCCCGCCGAACGCGGCGCTGGGCACGGTCCAGGTGCGGAATCGCCGGTCGCTGCGCACGTAACTGCGGACGCCGTCCGCCGAGAAGAAGGCCTTCATCACGTGCTGGAGCTTCGGGAAGTCGTCGAGCAGGCCGGGCTGGAGCGGCCATATCGACTCGAGGGCGAACGCCATCGTGGCGTCAGCGAGCGTGTAGCGGCCAGGGAGCACCCAGTGCTCGGCGTCGGCGCTCGTGCGCACGAAATACTTCTCCAAGAGGTCGAGCTTCGTGGCCGTCGACGCCCGGTGCGCAGCGCGGACCTCGTGGAAATTTGGCCCGAAGCATACGAGACCGACCTCGAGCAGCAGCTCGTTGGCGATCTCGGTGACCTCATCGATGCGCGCGGTCTCCTCGATCGTGCTCCCGTAGAGGTCCAGCTTGCGCGCGACATAACGGTCGATCGCCAGCGACTGACAGAGGACAAACGCCCCGTCCTTCAGCACCGGGAGCTGGCCGAACGGCGTGATTTGCAAAAACTGCGCTTTTCCCTCGGGTCCGTCCCAGAGCTCCATCGGAATCGCCTCGAACTCGTAACGCGCTCCGACCAGCTCCAGCATGAGCCGCGCCGGCTCGATGCGCCCACGCACGGGGAAGTATGTCAGCTTCATCCTCGTCCTTCCGGTGGTTGCGGCGAGCACTCTATCGCAACCGGGCCGCCGGGGGCACGCCCGCGGACGAGGCGGCCCTCACCAGCGCGCCCTGGCCTGCTCCACCGCCAGCCTGGCCTCATCCACCCACGGCGCCATGCGGCCGCGCAGGCCCTCGACCACGGCCGCGGGCGCCGTGTCGGGGGAGCCCGCCTGGAACGGCGGGTCGGGGTCGTACTCCATGACGAGCTGCGCCGTCTGGGCCGCCGCCTCTCCGCGCATCTTGGCGGCGACCCGGAGGCCGAAATCGATCCCCGACGTGACGCCGCCCCCGGTGATGCGGTTGCGGTCCTCGACATACCGCGCGTCGACACGCTCGGCCTCGAAGAGGGGCAGCACCTCGCGCAGGCCCCAGTGCGTCGTCGCGCGGTACCCGCGGAGCAGCCCCGCCGCGCCGAGCACCAGCGACCCCGTGCAAACGCTCGTCACGTAGGTCGCCGCCTCCGCGCGCGCCGCGAGGAAGTCGAGGACCTCGCCGTCCTTCATCACCGCGATCGTGCCGTCCAGGCCGCCGGGGACGAACAGGACCTCGAGCGCCTCGGGGCACGTCTCGAAGGTCGCCGTCGGATGCAAGGTGATCCCGGAGTCCGTGGTCAACGGGTCGAGCGTCTTCCACACGAGGTGCACCTGCACATTTTCAAGTATGCTGAACGCGGTCTGGGGTCCGATGAGATCGAGCGCGGTGAAGCGCGGGTAGACGAGCATGGCGATGTGCTGCATCGAGGAGCCCTCTCCTTCCGGCGTGCCGGGGGTCTGCTCGGGAGCGCCGTCGTCCGGCGCGCACCCGGTCAGCGAATGCAAGGTTGCGACGGCCGCGCTCACCGCGGCGAGATCCAGTATCTGTCGACGTCTCATGGATGCAGCTCTACGCGCCGCGAGCGCGATTCACCATGCGACATGTTGTCCTGCGACACCCTGTCGCATCCGGGGGCCGCGCCAGCGGAGCGCGGCGCGGCGGGCGCCGGGAGCTCAGGGGACGACCGACTCGGATCCTGGCGAGCAGTTCCCCGCGAGCGGAGCGCAGGTGAGCCGGTTCTGCATGAAGCTCACCCGCCGCGGGATCTCGACCTGCTTGACGAAATTCGAGAGCACCCCGGTGCCGTCGGGGCCGGGGACCGCAAAGGGCGCCACATGATAGAAGGTGGCCAGCTGCTCCGTCTCGGCGTTGTGGCACCCGTTGCAGGTCTGCCCGGCGAACGCGTGGCGCAGCGGCTCGTCCGCCCCGGGGAACACCCATTTCGTGGCGGAGGGGACGATGCTGCCCTCCGCCTCTCCGCCGAGGAACTGCGCGTCGAGGGGCGTCACGCCGGCGATGATCCCGGTGCGGTTCGCGAGCAGGAAGCTCTCGAGCGCCGCGTCGCCGTTGAGCTGCTGATCGGGGGTCTGGGCGGCAAGGGCGAGCCTCAGGAAGGCCTGGTAGCCGGTCGGCTCCGGGACGAGGTGGAACTCCCGCCACGACCAGGGGGCGCCGCCCAGCAGGGTCTCGCTCGTGCGGAGCTGGCCGAGCGCGCTCGCGTTGGGGTTGCCCATCGTGCTGCGCTCGGCGCCGCGCTGCGTGAACAGGTCCGTGATCTCCTGGAGCTCCTCGTTGTACTGCGCGCCGAAGGGGTACTGCCCGAGCGCGTGGAAGCGGGTGATCCAGTTGAGCCGGTCCGTCACGAGCGCGTTGGTCGGCAGGCGGTACTCGAAGATCACCGTCATCCCGGCGACGGGGCGGTTCCGAGGGATGATGCCGAACACGAAGCGCGCCTCGCCGCTGCCGCTCGCGTGCAGGTCGGTCCGGTTGAAGATGCCGAGGAGCTGGAACGGCGCCTGCGCGAGGTCGAGCTTGCCGTCGGGCCGCGTCGGCCAGAGGTCCAGGAGCGGCGGCAGCCCGCGAGGCGTCGTGGGATACCCGTTGATGGTGAGGGGCTGAAAACCCTCCAGCCACTCCGCGACGAAATCCGCAGGATCGACGCCGCTCGGGGTCATCTGCTCGATCAGGTAGCGGAAGCTCCAGGGGCCGCCCGTCGCGTTCGAGGCGCGCGCGTCCTCCGTGACCGACGGGTCGACGATCGCGATCTCCTTGTAGGGATCGACGGCCGGCCCCGCGCCGCAGGCGCCGGCGCAGGTGAAATTCTGGATCTGGTCGGCGCTGACGCTGCCGAGACTGACGGAGCTCGGCGTGATCGCCGCGCTCGGCTTGGAGGCGGCGAGTGAATACACGCCCGCGGGCAGGCCGAGGAAGATGAAGTTGCCGTGGCTGTCGGTGACGGCCGACGCGCTCACCGGGCCGCTGAGCTGGACGGTGACGCCGCTCATCCCCGCGTTCGAGGCGTCGTTGCCGACGTGCCCCGCGATGGCGATCCCGCCGCTCAGCGCCGCCGCGGCGCCGCCCAGGGAGCGCTGCTCCTCGATCGGCTCGACGCCGCAGGACGCGAGCGCGAGGGAGGTCAAACCCAGCAAACGAGGGCGCCAGCGGCGCAGCGTGGTGTTCATCGACAAGGATCCTTTCGCCACGGGGGAAGCAGGCGCGTGGAGCGCGCGCCTGTGTAGAAGGACCTGAAGCCTGACCCGTCAAGGTGTTTTGCACTATTTCACAGACGCGAGCGCGAGACAGAGCGCCTGCGCGGCGCGCCTCTCAACGTCCAAGTTCGCGGCGTCCCGCGGGCGCCGGCGAGTCCGTGGCGCGCGCGGCGGGCGGCGCGCGCTTTAAACGCGACGGCGCGCGATGCGCGCTTGCGCCGGGAGCAGGGCGGACACTATGTTTGCGCCCACGCGCGTCCTCGCCAGCGCTGCCCCCGCGCCGCGCTGCACATGCCGTACCGGGACCGCGCTGCCGTACCGTGCGACTGCCAAGGAGATAAAGATGGCGATCTCGATGTATGAATCCTCGATCCCCGTGCTCGTGAAGATGCTCGGGAACCTCTCCGCGATCCTCACCAAGGCCGCCGCGTACGCGCAGGCCAGGAAGATCGAGCCCCGCGTCCTGCTCGAGGGGCGCCTTTCCCCGGACATGTTCCCGCTCGTACGGCAGGTGCAGATCGCCACCGACATGGCCAAGGGCTGTGGGGCGCGCCTCGCCGGCGTGGACCTGCCGAAGTACGAGGACAACGAGGCCAGCTTCGACGAGCTAGAGGCCCGCCTCGCCAAGACGATCGCGTTCTTGAAGAGCCTGCGGCCCGAGCAGATCGACGGGTCGGAGGGTCGCGACATCACGATCCCCCTGGGGAACAATCCGCCCCTTCAGCTCAAGGGCCTGCCCTATCTCCTGTACTGGGTCCAGCCCAACTTCTATTTCCACGTGACCACTGCGTACGCGATCCTGCGCCACAACGGGCTCGAGATCGGCAAGATGGACTTCCTGGGCGCGCCCTGAGCCGCAGGTCCCGGCGCGGGTGACGCGGCCGCGACGTCCCCCGCAGGGGAACGCCGGCCGCCGAGCCCGGCGATCGCCGCCGGCCGCGCCCGGGCGGCCGCGATCACGGATCACCGTGAACTTGACGCGTCCCACGGCCCCCTACATCTCGGGGCGTCTGGCAGAGTCGAAGTTCTGTCGAAGCTCTGTCACCCTGGTGAACGGCGCCACCGCGAACAGGGGAGAACGCCGGCTTGACATGTCCTGAGTGTTTTGCTCTTCTCCCGGGGGGCGAAACGCGTGGCCAAAACCAACATCTCTCCTGCTTCAGAGTCGGTCCGTTCGTTCTTCGCCTCCTGCCCCGAGATGCTCTTCATCGCGGGGCTCGACGGCGAGCTCGTGCATTGCAGCGACGCCATGCGCCGGTCGCTGGGGCTCGCGCCGGATCACGAGACGTCGCTGACGGCCCTCGCCCACCCCGAGGATCGCGAGGCGGTCGCGGCCAGCCTCGCCCAGCTGAAGGGCGGCGGAGATCCCGTGCAGATCGACGTGCGCTGGCAAGACGGCCGTGGAGCGTATGCGACCCTGTCGTACAGCGCCCGCCGCTCGCAGGAGGGAGACGCGGTTCACGGATCGCTGCGGCCGGCCGCCGGCGACGCGCGGACGGCGAGGTTGAAGGGCGAGCTCCTCGACTGCATCGCAAACCAGGTGGACATGGCCGTCTGGGCGATCGACCGGGAGGGGACGTTCATCTACCACGACGGCAAGGGGGTCGAGAAGGCCGGTATCCGGCGGGGCGAGCTCGTCGGGAAGAACATCTTCGAGGCCTACCGCGCTGCGCCGGAGATCACCGAGGGGGTGCAGCGGGCGCTCGCCGGGGAGGAGATGCACATCTACAGCGGTGTGCACGGCCTTCACTGGGAGAGCTGGTTCTCCCCGGTGCGCATCGACGGACGTGTCGAGATGGTGGCAGGACTGACGTTCAACGTCACCGAGCTGCGGATGGCCGAGGAGGAGCTTCGCGCCAAGCTCCTCCAGATCGACAAGCAGCAGGAGGTCATCCGCAACCTGTCCACGCCGATCATCGAGGTGTGGAGCGGGGTGCTGACGCTGCCGCTCGTGGGCGTCGTCGACAGCATGCGGACCGCCGACGTCATGGATGCGCTGCTCACGCGGATCGTGGACCAGCAGGCGCGTTATGCGATCCTGGATCTCACGGGCGTCAACATGGTGGACTCGAGCGTGGCCAGCAACATCATCCAGCTCGTGACCGCCATCCGGCTGCTCGGCGCCGAGGGCGTCGTGGCGGGCATCAAGCCGAACGTGGCGCAAACGATGGTCTCGCTCGGGCTCGACCTGTCGCAGATCCCGACGCAGCGGAACCTGCGCGCCGCGCTCGCCTTCTGCATTCAAGGCATGAGCCGGGAGCAGCAGAGGCAGCCGCCGGCCGGTAAGCCGTCCCCCGGGTGAGGCCGCAGCGAGGGTCGACGGCGGCGGGCCTCTTCAGGCCAGGATCATGCGGAGCTGATCCACGTCGAAGAGCTGACGACCAACAGCGCGGCTAGGCTTCTCCGCTCAGGCGAGAGAGCTTGTCGGGATTGCGCATGATGTAGATGTTCGTGGCCGCGCCGTGCTCGTCGTAGGCGAAGGACACGCAGGCCGTGGCGGCGCCGTCTCTCCGCAGGATGACGCCGCGGCCTCCGTTGATGTCCGCCGCGTCCCACGCGTAGGCGCGCCAGTACTCGCGGAGCGCGCGGCCGATGAAGTCGAGCACCTCCGCCTTGCCCCGCAGGACGTGAAGCACGGTGGGGACCTTGCCGCCACCGTCGGCGCAGAGCTCGATATCGTCCGAGAGCAGGGCCGCCAGGTCCTCCGTGCCGCCGCTCGTGACGGCCGTCTGGAACGCGGCGAGCAGCTGCTCCTGCCGGTCGGGCGGCGTGACGTGCCGCACCCTCGACTGGTCGATGCTCGCGCGCGCTCGCGAGACCAGCTTGCGGCACGTGCTCTCCTGGAGGTCGAGCGCCGCCGCGATCTCCGGGTAGGAGACGTCGAAGATCTCGTGCAGCAGGTAGGCCGCCCGCTCCTTCGGGGTGAGGCGCTCGAGCACCAGCAGGAACGCCGTCTGGAGGGAGGACGCCAGCGCCAGGTGCTCGTCGGGCCGGTGCTCGGCCGACGTGTGGATGGGCTCGGGCAGCCACGCGCCCACGTAGTCCACGCGGGTCTGGCGCGCAGACCGCAAGAGATCGATGCTCCGGCGCGTGCAGGTGGTCGTGAGCCACGACGCCGGGTTCTCGATCGCGCTCCGGTCGGCGTCCTGCCATTTCAGGTACGTGTCCTGCACCGCGTCCTCGGCCTCCGCGCGCGAGCCGAGGATGCGGTAAGCCAGGCCGAGGAGCATGGGCCTGGCCGCCTCGAAGGCGGCGCCGTCGTCGCGCTGCGCCATCTCAGTGCCTCGACACCTGGATGCGATTCCACAGGTTGATCATGGCCACGACCGACGTCAGAACGCCGATCTCCTGCTCGGAGTAGTGCTCCCGCAGCCGCGCGCGGAGCGCCGCGTAGTCGGTCCGCCTGTCGAGCACGGTCAGCGCCTCGGTCCAGGCGAGCGCGGCCCGCTCACGCTCGCTGAAATCGCTGACGTGCTCCCAGACGATCACCCGGTCCAGCCGCTCGTTCGTCTCGCCCGCCTCCCGCGCCTCCCTCGTGTGCATCTTCACGCAGAAGGCGCACTGGTTGATCTGGGACGCACGCAGCTGCACGAGGAACACGAGCTTACGATCGAGGCCGTGCTCGTCCATCACGCGATGCACGCCGGCCAGCGCCTGCAGCACGTCCGGGATCACCTGCTCGTACCTGACTGATGTATTTTGGCTCACGATCGCTCTCCTGGGTCACGGGCTTGTCGGCCCTTCTCCTGGATGACGATCCAGCCCTCGCGGCTGTGACGTCCGGCCGGCCCGTGTTCGTCCGGCGCCGTGCCTCCCCGGGGCGCCGGTGCCGCGCGCTGCTGCCGCGCTCACCGACCGACCCCGGCGGCCGGCGGCCGGCGCCGGCGCCGGCGCCGGCGGAGCACCTTGACCCGCGTTCACGAATGGACATCGATTCCGCCATCCGAGGCGATGAGCACTTGCCAAGGAGGATCCATGTTCGCGCGCCGTCGACGCCGGAGCTCTTCCCCGGCGGCTCACGCGAGCTGCTCGAGGAGCTGAAGCGGGACACGGCCTTGCAGCGATGAGCGTCCGTCCTCGTCGCGCGCGATCTCCGCGGCGAGCGCTCTTGCAGGAGCGTGGCCGAGGGCCCCGATGGAGGTCCCGGCCACCGCGCCCCCTGGGCCACGGAGGAGAATCCGCAGAGGGACAACCATGCTCGCACTCCACAAACCTGACACGATCTTCTCGCTCCGCCACTTGCCGACGTGGCTCATGCTCACGTTTGCCGCGGGCTGCGTGAACGCAATTGCCGTCGTCGCGTGCGAACGCTTCGTGACCCACGTGACCGGAACGGTTACCCGGCTCGGCATGGAGGTCGCACGCGTCGGGCTCCTGCTCGACTTCGCGATCGTGCTCGCGTTCTTCATCGCCGGGGCGGCGACGTCGAGCGTGCTCATCAATGCGCGCGCGCATCGCGGCAAGCGCCCGCTCCACGCGGCGCCGCTCGTGATCGTCGCCGCCGCGACCGCCGGGATAGCGGTGGCCGGGTACGACGGGCTGCTGGGGTCGTTTGGAGGGACCGTCGACGAGGCGGGCGACTTCGTGCTGCTGTCCGTGCTCAGCTTCGCCAGCGGGCTGCAGAACGCCGCGGTCGCGACGAGCACGGGGTTGCTCGTCCGCACGACCCACCTCACGGGTCCGGCGACGGACCTCGGGATTCACCTCGTCGAGCTCGCGTACGTTCAAGGTGAAGCGAGGCAGACGGCGAGGCGCCATGCGTTGCTTCGTGGGGGGAAGATCGCGGCGTTCGCGGTCGGCGCGGCGGCCGGCGTGACGCTCGCGCACGCCATGCAGTTCCTCGCCTTCCTCGTGCCTGCCGCGGTCGTGCTCGCGGCGACGCTGCTCAGCTTCCTGCCTGGGCACGAGCGTGTAAACGAAGGAGAGCGCCCGGCGCTCGGCGCGCCCTCGCCGCCGGGCGGAGAGCGCGCTCCTGCCGCCCTCTCGCCCTGAGGTTCATCACCGGATCGTGTACCCGCCGTCCACGAGGAGCGACGTGCCGGTGATGTAAGAAGCCCAGTCGGAGAGCAGGAACACGACCGGCCGCGCCACCTCCTCGGAGCTCGCCGCGCGGCCCATCACCGTGCCCGCGATGATGGCCTGATAGATCGGATCCGAATTCTTCACGTGGCCCCAGATCTCGGTGCTCACCGGCCCCGGCTGCACGGCGTTCACGCGGATGCCGCTCGCCGCGTAATCGATGGCCGCGGCCTTGGTGAGCCCGAGGACCCCGTGCTTGGCCGTGACGTAGGGGCTGAAGCTCGGACCGCCGACGGTGCCCAGGATGGAGGAGCAGTTCACGATGGAACCGCCGCCGGTCTCCTTCATCGCCCGGATCTCGTGCTTCATGCTGACGAAGATGGAGTCCAGGTTCGCCGCGAGCAGCGCCCGGTAATCGTCGGCCGAAATCTGCTCCAGCGTGCCGACAGGACCGGGGATCCCGGCGTTGTTGAAGGCGCCGTCCAGCCGCCCGTAGGCGCGCAGCGCCGACGCGACGAGCGCCTCGATCTCGTCGTCCTTGGTGACGTCGGTGCGGACGAACAGCGCCTCACCGCCCTCGGCGCGGATCCGGGCGACGACCTCTTCTCCCCGGTCGGCCCGGCGGCTCGCCGCCACGACCTTCGCGCCCTGGCGGGCCGCCTCGACTGCCGCAGCAGCGCCGATCCCCGACGTCGCGCCCGTGACGATGATGACCTTGTTCTCGAGAAGCAGCATGGGACCTCGCGCGCCGCTCCATCGCGAGGGCCTCCGTGGCCTCAGCGCCGAAGCGGCCGTGCTCGGCAATAATCCACGGCGACAAAGACCCAGGTCAAGCGACGAGAGGCGCCGGAATTGTGTCGGCCTCGTCGCTCGCCTCCGGGAAAACGCGCCCGCGACGGGTCGGCTCCGGGTCGGCTCAACCCGGGTCGGCTCCACGCGCAACCCGGGTCGGCTCCACGCGCAACCCGGGTCCGGTCCACGCGCAACCCGGGTCGGCTCAACCCGGGTCGGCTCAACCCGGGTCGGCTCAACCGCGACCCGCTCCAGGTTGAGCGACCTTGCCCGGCCCGTGCGATGGACGACCAGCGACGCCGCGTTATCTCGCCGGCGCCACCCCGCTTCGCAACACCTCGCCGTCCGGCGCGTCGACCAGCGCGCTGTGCTCGCTGCCCCGCATCATCTCGTATCCGGTCTGCTCATCCACCCACCTGAGGTCGGCCCTCACGTAACCGAACGTGTTGCTGGTGTCCTGCTCCAGGTAATACCGGCGGCCGTCCGCCACGACGACGGTGGCCTCGTCCGTGCCGTCCGACTCCGAGGTGATGTGGTGCCGCCCGACGCCGGCGAAATAGCAAAAGAACGTGCCCCCGCGCGTCGCACCGACGAGCCTGCCGTTGTCGCGCACCACGAACGTCGCGGCCCACGCCGAGGCGCTCGACCGGAGCACGCAGATGCGCCCAGCGCCGCGCGGGGGAGCGCCCGGCATCTCGGCCTCATGGAGCCGGTAAGCCGAGCACGCGCTCATGACCAGAGACGCGATCAGAAGAGCAGGATACCTCATGTCCATCGGTCCTCCCGGGCCGGGGCATCTTCGCTCCATGGCCCCCTGGAGCGCTGCCGGAAGCATGGAATGAGCGACGCCGACCGCCGGGACCTCGAGGGACGGCTACCTCGCCTTCATCGCCGCCGCGATCCCCGACCGCAGCGTGCCATAAGTGGCGATGCCGCTCAGATCCACGCCGAGCTGCACGAGGACCTGCGCCATCGCGGCTTGAATGCCGGTGACGAGCACGCGGGCCCCGAGCAGCCGCACGGCCTGAGCGGCCCGCATCAGGCTGTTGGCCGCCTGTGTGTCGATCGTCTCGACGCCGGTGACGTCCAGGATCACCAGGGTGGCGCCCTCCTTCGCGACCCCCTGGAGCAGCCCCTCCAGGATCTGCTCCGAGCGCCGGGTGTCGATCGGCCCGATGAGGGGCATCGCCAGCACCCCGGGCGCGAGGGGGAGGAGCGGCGTGCCGAGCACACGGATCGTCTCCTGCTGCGCCGCGATCAGCGCGGCGCTCTGCCGGAGCTCCTCGGCCTTCGCCTCCGCCGCCTGCCGCGCCCGCACTTGCTCGGTGATCTCGACGCCGAAGTGGCACACGCCGATGATCTCGCCCGCGCCATCGCGGACGGGCGCGTACACGACGTTGAGCCAGCGCTGCTCGTCGCGGCCAGTGTCCTGGTTCGGGATCACCACGAGCATCTCGTTGCCCATGAACGGCTGGCCGGTGCGATAGACATTCTCGATCAGATCCCAGAAGCCTTGCACCTTCGCCTCGGGGAGGACGTCGAGGAGCGGCTTGCCCAGGAACTCGCGATCTGGCAGGGCGGCGCTGTACGCCGGGTTCACGAAGGCGAACACGAAATCATCGCCGCGCCAGAAGGCGACCGGCGTCGGCGCGTGCATGAGCATGTCGTACAGGCTCTGGTGCGCCGACCGCGACGCCGCCAGCGCCGCCTGCGACTCCGCCAGCGCCTTCTCCAGCGCCTCTATCCGCTGCCGCGCCGCGGCGAGCTCGGACGTGGACGCATCTGCTCCAGTCATCTCGTCAGCCATTCCGTACCCGTCGTGGCGTCGAAGCGAGCTCGCCGCCCATGGTTCGGGGAGCCAATAGGGCCTCGGGACGCAGTCTCCACCGCGCGCGAAGGCAGCCAGACACGGGAGCTCCGGGGGACGGCGGGATGGGCCCGGGTCCCCCCTGATCGATCCGGGCCCGCCGCCCTACCCCCCGAGCACCTCGTCGTACAGATCCTCGTACGCGCGCGCCATGCGCTCGATCCCGAAGCGCTCGACCACCCGCGCGCGGCCGCGCAGGCCCATCTCGGCGCGGTCGTCCCGGACCGCCACCGCCTCGAGCGCCGCCGCCAGCGTCTCGGGCGCGCCGGGCGACACGAGCAGCCCCGTCTCGCCCTCCCGCAGGATCTCGGGGTTGCCCCCGACACGTGTGGCCACGATCGGCAGCCCCGCCGCGGCCGCCTCGATCAGCGTCAGCGAGATGCCCTCGGTCAGCGACGCGAGCGCGAACACGTCGAACGCCGGCAAGAGCTCCGCCACGTCGCCGCGCGTCCCCGCGAACGTCACCGCGCCGCCGAGCCCGAGCCGCGACGCCTGCTGCTCGAGCGCCGGCCGGAGCTGGCCGTCGCCGATCAGCGTCATGTGCGCGTCGGGGCGCACCTCGCGGAGCCGCGCGAACGCGGCCAGCAGCGTCGCGTGATCCTTCTCGGGCGAGAGCCGCGCCACGCAGCCCACGTGGTAGCCCGCCGCCGGCACGCCGAGCCGCGCCCGCGCCGCGCCCGCGTCGCCCGGCCGGAACACCTCGGTGTCGACGCCGTTCAAGATCGTCACCACCTTCGCCGGATCGACCCGCTCCACGTCGAGCGCGACCGCCCGCGCGTCGTCGCTCACCGCCACGACCCGGTCGGTCAGCGCCGTCGCCACCCGGTTGACCAGCACCTTCCGCTTGTCCGTCGGGTAGTTGCGCCCGTGCTTCGTGTGCACCACGCGCGGCCCGCCCGCGTCCCGCGCCGGCAGGCTCGCGGCGCGCGCCAGCGCCGCGGCGAGCGCGCCGTACAGGTGCGGACCCGGGTTGTGCGTGTGGACCAGCCGCACCCCCTCGCGCCGCAGCCACGCCGCGAGCCGCACCGACAGCCCCGGATCGAGCCCGGGCTTGCGCGCCACCACCACGAGCGGCACGTCGAGCCGCGCGAGCTCGTCCGCCAGCGCGCCCGGCTCCTGCAGCGCACACACCACCGGCACGAACCGGCCGCGCTCCATCCGCTCGAGCAGCCGGAGCACGACGCGCTCGAGCCCACCCACGTTGAGCGCGAGCACCACGTGGGCGACCTTCACAGGCCGGTCCAGCCGGGCGCGCGGGGCCGCTCCCGGCGACGGCTGGACCTCGGGGACGCCGTTCACGCCGCGGCCTCGCGGCCGAACTCGATGGGCACCTCGGAGACCGTCATCCGGAACTTGCCGCCCTTCGTCACCGGGATGTCGTCCACGATCTGGACCTGGATGTTCGCCCGATCGCCCAGGAACCGGCGCAGATCGCGCTCGATGAGCTGCGCCACGTCCGGCTTGAAGCCGTCGCCCGGGATGAGCTTGATCGTGATCGCCCGCACCTTGTCCTGGTGGACCTGGAAGCGCGCCACCGTCGGGTGATCCTTGAAGAAGTACGGGAAGAACTCGCCCGCGAGCAGCTGGCCGTCCGGCCCTACGATCATGTCGAGCACCCGCCCCTCCACCGACGCGAGCATCGGCAGCCCCCGGCCGCACGAGCACGGCTTGTCCGACACCACCGCGACGTCCTCGTTCTTGTAACGGAGCAGCGGCATCGACCGGCACACGAGGTCGCTGATCAGCACCTCCCCGGGCTCGCCCGGCTTCGCGAGCCGCTGGCCACAGCGGATCTCGACGAAGATGTTCTCCATGTTGAGGTGCTTGCCCTCGTGGCGCTCGCACTCCGCGCCGATCAGCATCATCTCCCTACAGCCGTAGCGGTCGAACACCGGCGTCTGGAACGCCGCCTCGATGGTCTCGCGCTGGTGCTTCGAGAGCCGCTCTGCCGTCGCGATGATCCCCTTCAGCGCCGGCAGCTTGCGCCCCGTGTCGAGCGCGTAACGCGCCGTGTAGTAGAGCGGGTTCGTGTACCCGACGATGATGTTGGGCTGGTAACGGAAGATCTCGTCCACCACCTCCGCGAGCCGCGCCTCGGACAGGTTGAACGCGCTGACCGTCTTCTTCCGGATCGCCGCCTCGTGCAGCTGCCGCTTCCACTTCTTCCAGCGCGGCTCCACCGGCGGGATCCCCCAGATGTAGAGCTCCCTCTGCCCGATCTCCGCGCCCGCCCAGCGATCGGCCCGCAGCGCCGCCGCGCTCCGGTGCTCGTACGTCGCGTGGTCGTAATAGAACCGCGCCGGCTCCCCGGTAGATCCGCCCGTACCGCTCTTATGCAGCTTGCCTGTCCACCCCTCGGCGAGCAGCTCGTCGCCGTGGGCGCGCAGATCGGCTTTGGTGAGCACCGGAAAGCTCGTGAGATCCTCGGGCGCGTGTACGTCCTTCACGCGCACCCCGTAGTCGGCGAAGCGGCGCCGGTACCAGGGGATGCGCTCCTCGGCGAAGCGGAGGGCCTCAAGCATCCTTCGCCAGTTGAGCTCCCGGAGCTCGCTCTCCGGGCGCCACTGGGACCGCTCCATCTCCTCGAGGTAGGTCAGCGTGGCCCGGCCTCGGAGCCGCGTCTCGTACAACGGGAAGAGCACGTGACGAAAAAGCGCTGCATACATGATTTGGGCAAGATCCTCTCGGACCTTCCATGCCCAGTCAAGTTGCCGCGTGCGCCGCGCAGCCTCTGCGGGAGATCCCGCACGGAAGCGCACGATTTCCGCGGCGGTTCCGCCCGGGATGGCGGCCCGGGGCGCGCCGGCGGCGCCCTGGTGTCATTCCGGAGGAGCCTCGGCGGGAGCGCGCCGCGGGCGCGCGATCACTGGAACGTGGGCTCCACCTCTTGCTGCCAGAGCGCCGCGAGCGCGAAGGTCTTCGCGTTCTCCGGCACCGCCTGGCAGAAGCTCTGCCGCCACGCGGGGTCGTGGATCCACTGCGCCCGCGCGACGAGCCGCTGCATCGCCAGCGCGATCGCCTCGCCCGCGGGGCCGTGGTGCCCGGCGGCCCGGAGCGACTCGGCGTAGACGAGCCGGATCTGCGCCTCGCCCTCCTCGGTCCCGCCGACTGAGACGAGCAGGCCGAGGCCGCGCCGGGCGACGTCGAGCGCCTCGTGTGCGCGCCCCTGCTCGAGCAGCACCCGCGCGCGCACCGCGAGCGCGAACGCCTGGAGCGTCGGCACGTGCGCCAGCATCGCCACGGCCGCGCCCGCCTCGGCGTCCGCCGCGCCGAGGCTGCCGAGGCGGGTCAGGATCGCCGCGAGGTACGCGCGCGCCCGCGCCTCCTGCCGCCGGTTCGCCTGCGCCGCGAACGCCTCGATCGCCTCGGCGGTGACCGTGCGCGCCGCGGCGAGGTCGCCCTGCTGCATCCAGAGCAGCCCGAGGTTCTGCTTGGCGAACGCCGCGACGTTGTGGAGCCGCATCCGCTCCGCGTCGGCGAGCGCCTCGCGCAGCCCCGCCTCGGCGCGGCCGTACACGCCGAGCTGCACGAGGCAGTGCGCCGCGTTCACCCGGCTCAGGCACGCGTTCCTGAGATCGCCGGTCTGGAGGTACGCCGGGATGCTCTGCTCGGTCCACTCCAGCGACGCGGCCGGCTCGCCGTAACAGAGCGCCCGCGACGCCCGCAGCGCGTGGATGCGCGCCGCCACCGCCGCGTCCCGCTCGGCGAGCGGCCTCGCCACGCGCGCGAGCTCCTGCACGATCTCGTCGGCCGCGGCGTACAGGCCGCCGTGCAGGAGCGACCCCGCGATGCGCGCCAGCGCGCTCACGCAAGGGCCGGTCGCCTCGTCGATGTAGATGGGGGGCCGGTCGCCGCCGGCGTCCCCCGGGCTCGTCCCGCCGCCGCGGAGCTCCGCCACGAGGTCCGCGAGCCGGTCGCCCATCCCGAGGCGCACGCGCATCGACGCGGCCTCGGCCGCGGCCGCGTACCAGAGCGCGCTCTTCCTGGGGAAGCCGTGCATCGCCATGACGGCGCACCGCTCGGCGTCGGCCGCCTCGCCGAGCCACTTGTGCGCCTCGGCCTGCACGAGGCGCAGCGCCGCGAAGAGCTCGCCGTCCCGCTCGGCGCTCGCCACGCCCTGCTCCGCCCGCTGGATCGCGGCGCGGAAGTCGTTCGCGCCGAGCGCCTGCTCCGCCGCGCGCCGGAACCAGATGACCGCCCGCTCGGCGTCGCCGCCGCGCTCGAAGTGCTCGGCGAGCAGCGCCGCGTCCCGCTCCCCCACCCGCTCCAGCCACTCGCCCGCGAGCAGGTGGCCGAGCGCGCGGTCGGCGTCGGTCAGCGTCGCGTACGCCGCCTCGCGCACGAGCGCGTGCCGGAACGTGTACTCCTCCTCGCCCGTGAACTTCCCCTCGCCCCGGCGCGCGATGAGCTCGCGATCGACCAGCACCGAGAGCCACTCGCCCACGCGGTGGGCCCGCTTCTCGCCGCCGAGCAGCGCGGCGACGCCGCCGCGCCAGAACTTCTGGCCGAAGACGCTGCCGGCGCGCAGCACCCGCCGCGCCTCGACGTCGAGCGACTCGAGCCGCGCCTGCACCATCGAGAGCACCGTCTCCGGCAGCGCCTCCGTCCTGCCCGAGGCGGCCGCGCGGATGAGCTCCTCGAGGTAGAACGCGTTGCCGCCGGCGCGCTCGCACAGGCGCGCGCAGAGCTCGGGCGGCACGGCGTCGCCCAGGACCTCGCGCACGAGCCGCTCGCTGCCCTTCCTGCCGATCTCGCGCAGCCGGATCTCCTGCGCGCCGCGCGAGGCCCAGAGCTTCGGGAAGATCGACTCGATCTCGGGCCGCGCCAGCGCCAGCACCATGAGCGGCTGGTCCCGGTGCGCGAGCGCGGCGTCGATGAGCTTCACCGTGGGCAGGTCGCCCCAGTGGAGGTCCTCGAGCACGAGGAGCACCGGCTCGGCGCGGCACTCGGCGAGCACGAAGTCCTCGAAGGCGCGCCGGATCTGGTCGCCCATGAGCATCGGGTCGGCGCGCGCGGCGCGCAGCTCGACCCGGCCCTCGTCGGAGAAGTGGATGCGGGCGACCTCGCCGAGGAACTCGGTGACGCGCGCGAGGTCGCCGCCGCTCAGGGTGCGGCCGACGCGCGCGCGCAGGCGCTGCTCGCGCAGCTCCTGCGGCTCGCCGCCGGAGAGCCCCGCCTCGCGGCGCAGCATCTGGCGCAGGAGGCCGAAGGGGGAGCCGGCGCTCATCGGGTCGGCGTGGCCGAGCCAGACCTGCACGCGCCCGTGCCGCTCCTCGACCCGGCGCAGGAACTCGTAGCGCAGCCGGCTCTTGCCGAGCCCCGCCGGCGCCGTGACGAGCACCGCGCGCGCGGTCGGCTCGGAGGTGCACTCGTCGAGCACGGCGTCGAGGATCGCGATCTCGTGGTCGCGCCCGACGAACGGCGTCGGCCGCCCGAGCAGCGTGCGCGCCGCCTCGCTGAGGTCGCGCTCGCCGCGGAGCACGAGCCCGGTCGCGTCGCCGCCGACGTCGAAGCGCGCGTCGAGCAGGCCGGCCATGACCTCGTCGAGGCGGATCGCGCCGCCGGCGGCGCGGTCGAGCAGGCGCACGGCGCGGTCGATGGTCGGCCCCATCGGGAGCTGGTCGTCCGCGGTGCCGCGGCCGGCGACGAGCGCCATCTGCACGCCGGGGATGAGGTCGCGCACCTCGATCGCGCACCGCGCCGCGCGCGCGGCCTGGTCGGTGATGAGGCCGCGGCACTCGAGCGTGATGAGGAGCAGGCCGTCCGCGAGCGTCTGCAGCGCGCCGCCGAAGCGCGCGGCGACGCGCGTGAGCTCCGCCTCCGGGATCGCCGCGCGCGCGAGCGGCATGGTCATGGGGAGCGTCATCGGCATGGTGGGGCCCTGCCAGGCCGCGTCCTTGGCGCCGACGCGCGCGAGCATGAGGCAGACCGTGCGGCGCTCGCCGGTCGTGAGCGCGCCGCCCCGCCGGCTGATCGGCGCCGGGGGGGTGCTCTTGATCTCGCCGACCTGGAGCAGCTCGTCGGCCGCGGCGCCGCCGTCGGCGGGCCGCGCCGCCGGGTCCTTCGCGAGCATGCGCGCGACGGCGGCGTCGACGCCCTCGGGGACGTCGGCGCGCAGGTCGCGCAGCCGCGGCGCCTCGTCGAGGACGACGCGGAGCAGCGCGGTGTGGATGTCGTCGCCGACGAACGGCGGGCGCCCGGTGAGGCAGTGGAAGAGGACGCAGCCGAGCGCGAACACGTCGGCCGGGGGCCCGACGGCGCGCTCGCCCCGCGCCTGCTCGGGCGCCATGTAGAACGGCGTGCCCATGACGACGCCGGTCATCGTGAGCGGCGCAAGCGCGGCGAGCCGGGCGATGCCGAAGTCGAGGAGCTTGACCCGCTCGACGGACTTGTCGATGAGGTACAGGTTGCTCGGCTTGAGGTCGCGGTGGACGACGCCGTGGCGGTGCGCCTCGGCGAGCGCCTCGGCGATGCGCAGCCCGAGCATGATGCTCTCGGCGACGGTGAGGCCCCGCCGCCGCAGCCGGTCGCCGAGGCTCTCGCCCTCGAGCCACTCGAGCGCGAGCCACGGCTCGCCGCTCTCGGTGGCCCCCTGCGCGATGTACCGGACGATGCCGGGGTGCCGCAGCCCCGCGAGCACCTGCGCCTCGCGCGCGAAGCGCTCGCCGTGCTCGAGGCCCCGGCCCGACATGACCTTGAGCGCCGCGACCTCGCCGGTGTGCCGGTCGAGCGCGCGGTAGACGGAGCCCATCCCGCCCGACCCGGCGAGGCGTTCGATCAAGAAGCGGTCGGCGACGATGTCCCCGGGTTTCATCGGGACGGTCAGTATCGCGGAGGAGTGCAGGGGAAAGCCAGATCCCGGCGCGGAGGCTGGCTCGCGGCGAGCGCCGGCGCGCGTCGGCGGGGAGGTCGCCGCGGCGGAGGAGGGGCCGCGGAGGAGAGGTCGGCCGCGGCCGAGCGCGCGGGGAGCCCGCGGCGAGCCCCGCGCGGCGGCGCGGACGGGCGCGGAGGTGAGCGCGCAGGCGCCGGTGAGCGGGGAGGGACGCCCGAGAGCAACGCAACTTACACAGCTGCCTGCAAGACGACAGGAAGCGCGTGGTTTTGCATACATCCGCGCATGCTGAGCGACCTCTTCATGTAAAAAAACTTACAAAGTTGACTGCGAGAGGGCGCACCCCGGGTGCCGGCGCTCGCAGGGCCGTACGCGAAACGACCTCCGGGTGCTCCGGCGCATGCGCTGAAGGCTGCGCCGCGGGCCGGAGGGTGTCGTGGGGAGGACCGTCGCGCTCGGGCGCCTCCGGCGCCGTGAATGTGCTCCGAGGGGACCGCATCAGAGGCGGAGACACGCGCGGCGGGGCGCCGCGAGGGGTGCTGGGCGGCGTGGCTGCCCGGCGGATGCAGTGGTGTTTCTGGACCCCGGAGGCCAGAAGTATGGATTGCCATTCACGGCAAGCCCGCGCCCTGCATCGGCGGCGCGGCGGGCGCGTTTTCGTCCGTGCGGAGCGCGCCGCGCTCTTCGCGCTCTTGCTGATGGGCCTCGCGCTCCTCGCGGGCTGCTCCGGCTCCGAGCCGGAGCGCGAGGATCCCGGCGAGACACGGCAGGCAGAGCTCCTGCTGCAGGCAGCATCGATGAGCGCCAGGCGCGCGAACCACACGGCGACGCGGCTCGCCGACGGCAGGGTCCTCGTCGCCGGCGGCGTGGTGAGCTCGGAGTCCGGTGGATCCCACGCGCGCGCGGAGATCTACGAGCCTGGAACGGGGCTCTGGACGCCCGCGGCGTCGATGGGGACCGCGCGGAGCCACCACGGCGCGGCGCTGCTCTCCGATGGGCGGGTGCTCGTCGTCGGAGGGACGAACGCGGGGGTGCCGTCCGAGGTGCACGCCACCGCGGAGGTCTACGACCCGGCGCTGAACGTCTGGACGTTCGTGGCGCCGATGGCGGGCCCCCGCAGGGGGCTCACGGCCACACGGCTCGCCGACGGCAGGGTCCTCGTCGTGGGGGGATACTCGTCCGCCTACAGCTGGATCCCGCTGGCCACCTACGAGATCTACGACCCCGCGACAGGCGCGTGGAGCGCCGCGCGCTCCACGGGGTACGCCCATCCTCAGGACCACACCGCCGTGCTGCTCCAGGACGGCAGGGTCCTCGTGGCCAGCACCGAACGCCGCGCGGAGGTCTACGACCCCGCGAGCGACGCCTGGTCGCCCACGGGCGACATGGTGATGAGCGGCCTCGGAGACGCCGCGCTGCTTCCGAGCGGCAAGGTCTTCCTGGCCCACAGGGACGTGGTGTTCGGCAGCGGCGCGGACGTGATCCAGGCCGAGGTCTACGACCCCGCGACGAACGCCTGGACCGCGGTCTCCGGGAGGACCGATCCCCCGCCGTCCGGGAGCGCCCCGGGCAGCTACAACGCCTGGGTTCGCGCCGCGCTGCTCCAGGACGGCAGGGTCCTCGTCGTGGGCGGGGAGCGGGTCCCCTCCGGCGAGCACGACATGTACTGGCAAACCTACGCCGGGATCCACGATCCGGCGACGGGTGGCTGGACGCCGGGGCCGTCCGTGTCGCCGTGGCACGGCGACGGCACGACGACCCCGCTCCTGGACGGCAGGATCCTCCGCGCGGGCGGCAACGAGCCCTCGGGCTACGGCAGCCTGGCCATGGCGACCTCCATGGCCGAGCTGCTCACCCTGGACGGCCCACCCGGGGCCGCTTGCAGCTCGGCCTTCGATTGCGGGAGCGGCTTCTGCGTCGACGGCGTCTGCTGCAGCACGGCCTGTGACGGGGCCTGCGAGGCGTGCTCGGTCGCGGCCGGCGCGGCGCGGGACGGCGTCTGCGCGCCGCTCACCGGACCGACCTGCGACGACGGCAACGCCTGCACGGCGGGGGACAGCTGCCAGGCGGGCGCCTGCGCCGGCGCCCCGGTGGCCGACGGCGCGGCGTGTGACGACGGCAACGCCTGCACGGCGGGGGACAGCTGCCAGGCGGGCGCCTGCGCCGGCGCCCCGGCGGCCGACGGCGCCGCGTGCGACGACGGCGACGCCTGCACCCGGACCGACGCCTGCCAGGCGGGCGCCTGCGCCGGCGCGGATCCGGTCGTGTGCGCCGCGCCGGGCACGTGTCACGTGGGCCTCTGCAATCCGGCGTCCGGCGCGTGCATCGCGGCGCCGGCGCCCGGGGGCGCCGCGTGCGACGACGGCGATCCCTGCACCGAGCAAGACATGTGCAGCGGAGGCGCCTGCGCTGGCCGGCGGATCCAGCGGGATCGCGACGACGACGGCGTCTGCGCGGCCATCGACAACTGCGAGTACGAGGACAACCCGGGCCAGGAGGACACCGACGGCGACGGCTTCGGCGACGCGTGCGACGCGTGCGCTGGCGTCGGGAGGTGGGACTCCGACGAGGACGGCCGCTGCGATAACGCCGACAACTGCCCCCTGTGGACCCCGAACCCGGGCCAGGAGGACGCCGACGGCGACGGGGCAGGCGACGCGTGCGACAACTGCCCGGACGTGCCGAACCCCGACCAGGCGGAGTCCGACGGGAACGGCGTCGGCGACGCGTGCGACGCGTGCTGGATCCAGCGGTATGTGGACGGGGACTGCGACGCAATCCGCAATGGAGCAGACAACTGCCCCTGGTCCGTCAACCCGGGCCAGGAGGACGCCGACGGCGACGGCTTCGGCGACACGTGCGACAACTGCCCGGGCGCGGCGAACCCGGGCCAGGCCGACGCCGATCAGAACGGCTTCGGCGACGCGTGTGACCCCTGCACCGCCCTGGGGAGCGTGGACTCCGATCTCGACGGCACCTGCGACGGGGCGGACAGCTGCCCTCGCGCCGTCAACCCGGGCCAGGAGGACGCCGACGGCGACGGTCACGGCGACGTGTGTGACGCCTGCCCTGGCGCCGGGGCCCAGGACGAGGATCTCGACGGCGTCTGCGACGAGACGGACAACTGCCCCGTGTCCCCCAACCCGGGCCAGGGAGACGCCGACGGCGACGGCTACGGCGACGTGTGCTGCGTCGGCCCGGGCACCTGGGACAACGACGGAGACGGCCTCTGCAACGGGGCGGACAACTGCTATTCCCTCGCCAACCCTGGCCAGGAGGACGCGGACGCCGACGGCGTCGGCGATGGGTGTGATCCCTGCGTGGGTCCCGGGATCAACGACAGGGATAACGACGGCGTCTGCAATGAGGTGGACAATTGCAGCTGGCTCGCCAACTCGGGGCAGGAGGACGGCGACGGGGACGGCGTCGGCGACGCGTGCGACACCTGCGCTGGCCCGGGGAGCGACAACGACGCCGACGGCCTCTGCGACCTGGTGGACAACTGCCTTGCGGAGCCCAACCCTGGCCAGGAGGACGCCGACGGCGACGGCTTCGGCGACGCGTGTGATCACTGCGACGGCGCGGGGGACTGGGACAGCGATGTCGATGGCCTCTGCAACGACGCGGACAACTGCCCCTGGTCGCCCAACCCTGGCCAGGAGGACGCCGACGGCGACGGCATCGGCGACGCCTGCATACCTTGCGTGGGCCCCGGGGACCGCGACGACGACGCGGACGGCCTCTGCGACGGCGGAGACAACTGCTGGTGGCTCTTCAACCCGGGCCAGGAGGACGCCGACGGCGACGGCATCGGCGACACGTGCGACGGCTGCGCTGGCCCGGGGGAGAGAGACGACGATTACGACGGCGTCTGCAATGACGTGGACAACTGCCCCGAGTTCAACCCGCGCCAGGAAGACACCGACGGGGACGCCGATCCCGACGGGTGCGACAACTGCCCCGACGTGCCGAACCCCCACCAGATAGACTCCAATGGAGACGGTCGCGGCGACGCGTGTGACGCCTGCTGGAGCGCGAGGGACCAGGACGGCGACGCCGTCTGCGATGACGTGGACAACTGCGTCGCGGCCGCGAACCCTGGCCAGGAGGACGCCGACGGCGACGGCTTCGGCGACCCGTGCGACCTCTGCGCTGGCCCGGGGAACCTCGACGAAGACCACGATGGCCGGTGCGACGGGGCGGACAACTGTGCCTGGACCTCCAACCCTGGCCAGGAGGACGCCGACGGCGACGGGCGCGGCGACGCCTGCGACAACTGCCCGGCCACGTCGAACCCCGACCAGCGCAACACCGACTGGATCGGGCCGGGCGACGCCTGCGACACGTGCTGGCTGGCCGGGCGCTCGAACCACGATCTCGACGAGCACTGCAACGAGGACGACAACTGCGTCTACACCACGAACCCCGGGCAGGAGGACGGCGACGGCGACGGCGCGGGCGATGAGTGCGATGCCTGCGTCGGGCCGGGCGTCAGCGACGCGGACGGCGACCTGATCTGCGATGAGCACGACAGCTGCGTCCATCACTTGCACCCGGACTTGCCCGACGACGACGTCGACGCCGACGGGACCCCGGAGGCGTGCGACAACTGCCCGTTCCTCGCGAACCCCGACCAGCTCGACGGTGACGGCAATCGCGTCGGCGACGCGTGCGACACCTGCGCGTCGGCAGGGGGCGGCGACCTCGACGGGGACGCGATCTGCGACGACGTGGACAGCTGCCCGTCCAGCGCCAACCCCGATCAGCGCGACCTCGACCAGGATGGGATCGGCGACGCCTGCGATACGAGCTGCGGCGCCCGCATCGACAACAGCGTTGTTCAGCTCGGGGTCAACTGCTGGGGCAACCTCAATTACATGGAGGACGACACCATTCCGGACGGGTTCGGGCTGATCGGCCTCATCTACCTGCCGACGGGCACCTCGGGCGTCGGGGGCTACATGTGGGCGAACGAGAACTGGGGCGTCGCCGATCTCGACTCGGGGGTAGCCGGCTTCGAGCCGCCCGGGTGGGCGCCCGACCCGACCATGGTGCCCGTGCGCTTCGAGGCGACGGCGAGCGCCGCGCTCTCGACCGTGCGTATCGGCTCGACGTTCCTCGTCACGCACGAGTACCGGCCATCGGAGCGCACCCCCGCGCTTTACGAGGGGACCGTCACGGTGGAGAACATCAGCGCGAGCCCGGTCGACCTCCGCTACCGGCGCGCGGTCGACTGGAACATCCCGGTGTCGCTCCCGGAGCCGGCGGAGTACGTCACCATCGACCCGGGGACGTCCTCTGCGCTCTTCCGCTCCGACGCGTACGCCTGGGCAGGCGGCGATCCATTCCACTACGTGGAGTACCTGCCAGGCCCGGTGACGGACGCGGGACCCGAGAACCTGGGCGCGGTGTTCGACTTCGACCTCGGCCCGCTGGAGCCCGGCGGCGCGCGCGTGTTCCGGGTGTTCTACGGCGCGGCGGGTACGGAAGCCGAGGCGCTGGACGCGCTCGCCGCGGTGGGCGCCGAGGCGTACTCGCTGGCTCAACCGCCCTACCTGGGGGGGCGACACGACCGGCAGCCCGAATACGTTCATCCTCGCGTTCGCCGACATGGACGGAGAGGGCGGCGGAGGCGGAGGCGGAGACGGCGGCGCCGGCGGAGACGGCGGTAGCGGCGGCGCCGGTGGAAACGGCGGGAGTGGCGGCGCCGGCGGTGACGGCGGGAGTGGCGGTGACGGCGGGAGTGGCGGTGACGGCGGTGACGGCGGGAGTGACGGCGGCAACATCAGCGGCGGCGCCGGCGGTGACGGTGGCAGCAGCGGCGCCGGCGTTAACGGCGGTGGAGGCGGCGACAGCAGCGGCAGCGGCGGCGGGCAGACGTGTGCGGAAGAAGGCACGTGCCAGCTGACGTGCGTCACCGTGAGGCCGGGCAACGCCGGCGAGGTCGCCGACGCCGTCATCTGGGAAGCTCACCCCCGCTACAGCGACGGCGCCGGCAATTACATCACGTCGAGCCTCATCGCCGGAGACGAGCAGCACGCGCTGTTCCGGTTCGCGCTCGACGTGATCCCCACGGGCGCCCCCCTCGCCTCGGCTCGCTTCGGCGCGCGCGCGTACAGCTCCGGCGAGCAGACCGTCCGGGTACACCGGATCACCGCGCCGTGGGACGAGCAGACCGTCACATGGCGCAGCTTCGCCGCGAGCTACGATGAGCACGTCGACGCGACGCTGCCCGGCGCCATCCATGACGCGGTGGTGGTCGACCTGACCGAGCTCGTGCAGGCCTGGGTCGATGGCGCATACGAGAACCACGGATTCCTCCTGAAGCAGGACTCGACCGGGAAGACGTCGTACCGCGCACGCGAGCACCCGCGCGTCGACGACCGCCCCTGGCTCGAGGTCTGCTACCTCATGCCCTGACCCCGGCCCGCGTTGCGCCGGACGACCCCGCCGCCCGGTGCGCCCGGCGAAGGCACATCCCCATATCTGCTGTGCGCAATCGGCAGCTGGAGTCCCACCGCGGCACCATCAAAAAACCGCAATTTCCGCTTGCGCATCTGCTGCTCGGTTTCGTTTACTGGGCTAATGCGCACATCCATCCATGTCTCTTCCGTGCTGGCGGCGGGCGTCCTGGCAATGCTGGCTGGATGCGGAGACGAGAGCGGGAGCGCTCCCGACGACAACGTGGGCGGCGGAGGCGCGGGGGGCAGCGGCGGCGCGCCCTTCCAGGGGGTGATCCTCGACCTGGTCGACACGTACGTCACCGAGGGCGGCGAGATCACCACGAACCGGGACATGTCGCGGTTCGCGTCGGTCGAGGCGCAGGTGCTCGCGGAAGACGGCACGGCGCAGGCCTTCGCCGGCGCGCTGTCGGCGGACGGCGCGCGCTGGGAGATCCCGGGCGTGCCTGACGGCGAGTACTGGATCGTCACGACCACCGCGCCGGACGAACGCGCCCAGGACGCGCCGGAGCGCGTCGCCATGATGCAGGCGACAGCGCGCAGCGTCGATTTCGGCCGCACCTTCGCGGGGCGGCCCGACGCGGGCGCGGCGACGCAGGCCATCGACGTCGCGCTCAGCGCGGACGGGCTCGGCGCGTGGCGCCAGCTCACCCGCGACGAGGAGGACGAGCTGATCCAGCCGCTCCAGGACACCATCGAGCTCTACAGCTTCAATGTCGATGCGCTCGCCTCGACGAGCCCCGAGGCGGGCGGCATCGGGCGCGCCGGGAGACGGGGGAACGGCGTTCTCGGGCTGGACGTTCGACTGGCGCGACGTGGTGCTCGCGTCCACGCACGACGACGCCGCGCAGCCGCTCGTCGACGGGTCTCGGGGCGACGTGCTGCAAGTGACCCAGCTCGTTCAGCACCAGGTGGCGCCGGCGTCGGGCACGGCGGACCCTCGCGATCCCTGGTCGTCGTTCACCTACGACGCGGCCGAAGCGTCGTTCTCGGCCGACGACGGTGACGATGCGGGACGGCGAGCCGGTCGCCCTCGAAGGCTCGTTCGCGCCGCTTGAGCTGTCTAGCTTCGAGGCCGATCTCAGGATTTCGCAGTTCATCGCGCAGGTGACCGCGCACGCCCCGGCCGCGCTCTCGAGCACGATCGCCTCGTTTACCCTGTTCCAGGAACCCGGAAGCGGCGTACCCCTCTTCGGCTGGACGCCGACGTTGCTCCGCGCGTCCGTCGTGAGCACCCGGGCGCCGGCCGACGCCACCTGTTATCCGTTCGACGGCTCGTGTGACGCACAGCTCTGCCCGGGCGGGTGCAACGACGCGCTGAGCACCTTCCACCCCGGCGATCACGCCGGGACTTACGCGTACGGGAACCCGTACCGGGCGAAAGGCATGGAGATGCTCGAGGTGAACGTGTCTTTCCGCACGCGGGTGACACACCCGGTCGAGATGAACCAGGAGACCCTGCGCGGCTTCATCTCGGTCCTCATGAAGGCCGAGGACGCGAGCGGCGCGGCGGTGGAGCCGCTGCTCGGCTTGCCGCGGGACCTGAGGCTCGACGGCGAGAGCCTGCCGGCGGACCAGGTGGCCGAGGGCGTCGGCGCGACGCCGGTCGTCAGCTTCGAGCCGCCGGAGGTGCGTCGGCGACCCGACCCGGGTTGCCCCGGCGGCGACCCGACCCGGGTTGCGGCGACCCGACCCGGGTTGACCCGGCGGCGACCCGACCCGGGTTGGGGGGGCGACCCGACCCGGGTTGACCCGTGGAGGGACGGGGGGCGACCCGACCCGGGTTGACCCGTGGAGGGACGGGATTGACCGAACCCGGGTTGACCCACGGTGGGACGGCAGCGGCCCGCCCCGCATCGATCCGCAAGATGCCAGATTGAACCATGAGGTGAGGCGACCCGCTGGCACGCACACCTCGCCGGTGGCAGCCTGGGTTGGCCTATCGATCTATCCGGCCAGGTGACCTCTCTTTCTAGACTCGTCTACTGTCACGGGACGGTCCCGTTGAACCCAAAAGAGCCTGCGGCAGTCAAGCCAGGGGATCACTTCATGCGTGCTCGACACGGCATGACGCATGCGATAGTCACATCGCATGATGTGTGTTGAGGATCGGCCTCTCGCTCCGCCTTCATCAAGCGCACATCCCCCACGACGACGCGTCGAAGCCGTCGCCCGCCCCTGCCCCTCTCGCTCTCGCGCTCTCCACGCGCCCGGTTCTACAGTGCGAGCACCACGGCGTTCACACTGACGCCGTGAAACGTGCGCATCCACCACGTCCCCGCAGGGAACAAGGCGCTACGCACGCCAACACGCCATCGCTCAAGCGCCACGCGGTACGACGCGCGAAACGCCTGCACCGCGGAGGCAGCGCTTCGCCACGCGCCACCCTGCTCACGACCGACTGCGAAGGTCGGATTGCGCTCGCGCAGCGCCCCGAAGCTCCTGGCTCGCTCGTAAGGGGAAACATGGCTGGCTCGCTCGGGACCCGAAAAGCGGAGATCTCGCCGCGCTATCTCCGCATGAGCCTGCGCTTCCTGTCGCTCCAGCTCGGCGACAACCTGCTCGCGAAAGCCCTCGGCGCGATCCTGTTCGATGGCCGGCGGCAACGCGAGCGGGAGCGTAATTTTCTCGCTCCACTGCGGATTCTTCGGGTCGAGATACACCGATGGACGCGCCGCGTGCAGCACGCCACGGCCGATCTCACCCACTTCCACTTTGACCCCCGGCCACTCTCGTGCATGCCGGACGAGCCCGGCGGTCACAGGGTTCGCGAGCACGTAAGCGATTTTTTCCACCACCGCCGCGCGCGTCAGGAGCCGCACCACGCTGGTGGCCTCATGGTCCCACACCGGCCCTTCCCACTTGCGCAGGACCTTTGTGCCGAGCGCGACGATACGATGGAAGAACTGCAAGAAGCGAGGCAGGACGCCCTGCACATCGGTCACGACGAGGTGCAGGTGCGTCGACATCGCGCAAAGCGCATGAACTTGAATGCCGTAGCGACGGGCCGAGACGGCGAGGATGTAGATCAGGAGCTGGTTGATGGCCGCGTCGGGGCGGAACAGGAAGTGCCGGCGCACGACGCGACGGGTGATCATGTAGGTGGCGCCTGGAACGATCTGGCGAGGCTGGCTCATGGCCGGAGCGCATACACAAGCATCGTGCCGCGGATTGGGATGAATAGTTTCGAGGGGTTACCCATGGTTCATGGGTGGCGGATGCTGATTTCCGCCGTTTTCCGCCACGCTGGGCCGCCCTGCGCTGGACGACCTATCCTGCGCGGCGCTGCCAACCGCGGCGCTGCCAACCTGGGTCGGGTCCCTGGGTCGGGTCCCTGGGTCGGGTCCCTGGGGTCGGGTCAACCTGGGTCGGGTCGCCTCGCGGAACCAGGAACGAACGCAGGCGACGCGGGACGAGTTTGCCACGGCCCGGAAGCTCCTCTAGCGTGGCCTGATGCAGACGGCTCCTGAAAACACGCCCCCGGGGACACCTCAGGCAAAGAAGGCCAAGCTCCCCTGTTTCATGATCGTCCTCATCGCCCTCGGGGTCTCGGTGCCCCTCCTGGGCATCCTGTCGGCGCTGGCGATCTACGGTGTCTCCAGGTACATCGCTTCGGCCAAGACCGCAGAGGCCAAGAACACGATCGGCGCCATCTCGCGGGCGGCCGCGGCAGCGTACGAGCGCGAAGCGACGGCACAAGGCCTGCTCGGTGAGGAGACGAGCGCCGGCCAGACGGCGAATGGCCTCTGCACCTCCGCCGAGCCTGTGCCGGCAGACATCCAGGACGTCGCCGGAGTGAAGTACCAGCCCCGACTGGTGCCCGGCATGGACTTCGACACGGGGACGCCCGCGAGCGGGTGGCGATGCCTGAAGTTCTCGATAGCGCAGCCGATCTACTACCAGTACCACTACAACGCAGGCTCGGGTTACATCGCGTCCGCCAGCGCGGCTGGAGCTACCGGGTTCGAGTCCGCGGCGCGCGGCGATCTCGACGGCGACGGGGTGCTCAGCACGTTCTCGCGCGACGGGGTCGTCACCCCCCAGGGCCAGCTCGTGCTCGCCACCCAGGTCCAGATCGAGAACGAGTTCGAGTGAGCGCCCCCGCGGGCGGGCTCACGTGAGGAGCTCGGGCTGCCCGACGAGCTCCTCGGCGCAGCGGCGGGCCGCCTTGACAAGCCGGTGGCGCCACACGTAGAGGCTCGTCCGCGACATGCCGAGCTCCGCAGCGATCCGGTCGATGGGGAGCTCCTCGACGAACAGCAGCTGGAAGAGCTGCATCCCCAGCGGCGAGAGCTCGCCGGCGAGGCGGCGGAACATCCGTGTCACGAGCTCGCGCGCCGCGAACACCGACTCGGTCTCCTCGACGGCCCCGGACATCGACACGATCTCGTCGTCGCTCGTGGGCTCCTCGGCCCACAGGCTCCGGGAGCGGGTGCGCTGCGCCGACAGCACGTGGCGCTCGGTCACCAGCCCGACGAAGTTGGCGAGCGACAGCCCGCGCCCGGGGTCCCACGCCCTGAGCACGCGCGCCTCCTCGGCGAACAACGTCATGAGCACGTCCTGGATCAGGTCGTCCGCGTGCGCCGAGCGCGACCCCGCCCCGCTCCACGCGAGGCGGCGGGTCACCCGCGCCCTGAGGACCGGCGTGAGCTGATCGACGAGGCCGCGGCGCGCGGCGTCGTCCCCCGCGATCGCGCGGGTCACCAGATCGACCGTGGTTGCAGCGGAGGGAGGGGGACTTGAGAGAGCAGGCGTGGCTTGCATGGTGGTTGCGCTCCGTAACGGCGTTCGGGCCGGCTGGTTCCGCCGAGCGCCCTCGCAAGCCGCATACCGACCCGGCCCCGCCGCGGTTCGCGCCGGCGGCGAGGGCGCGCGCCGCGCGGCGCGCCGCCCCCTGCGCGGCCCGTCGCGCGAGTTGCGCGGAGCTCTGCGCAACCCGTCGCGCAACCCCGCCCTGGCCGCCGCGCCGACGGCGTCGACACAACGGGCTGACACACCTCGCCTTGTGTCGACACGACGGCCAGGGCGCCGTCGCCGCGCTTCGGGTAGACTCGCGCCCGTGCGCGCCTCGGAGACGCTCGATGGCGGCCCGCTCGAAGGGCCGGCCGACGACGGGAGCGCGGGCGCCCCCGTCCCCGGTCTCGTCCTGATCTTCTCGGGGGACCGGCCGGCCTTCGAGGTGCTCCCGCTCGCCGGCGGCGCGCTGCTGCTCGGCCGCGGCGAGGTCGCGGGCGTGCGCATCGACGACAAACGCATGTCGCGGGAGCACGCCCGCGTGGCGTTCGACGGCCGCTGCTTCTCGGTGCGGGACCTCGACAGCCGCAACGGCACGGCCGTCGACGGCGAGGAGCTGCGCGGCGAGCGCGCGGGCGAGGCGCTCCGGATCGTCCGCATGGGCTCCTCGCTGTTCTTGCTCGCCGCCGACACCCGTCCCTACCGGACCGGACTGGCACACGGCGCGGACATGGTGATGGGCCCGCTGCTGCAGCGGACGTTCCGGACGATCAGCCGCGCGGCCCGCTTCGGGCGCGTCCTCCACATCACCGGCGAGAGCGGCTCCGGCAAGGAGCTCGCGGCGCGCGCCTTCCACGCCGCCGGGCCTGCGGGCGCGGGCCCGTTCGTGGCGGTGAACGGCGCCACGTTGCCCGAGGGCATGGCCGAGCGCCTGCTGTTCGGCGCGCGCCGGGGCGCGTACACCGGCGCGGTCGACGCGCTTGGCTACATCCAGAGCGCCCACGGCGGCACGCTTTTCCTCGACGAGGTGGCCGAGCTCGACCCGGGGGTGCAGGCGAAGCTCCTGCGGGTCCTGGAGGCGGGGGAGGTGCTCCCGCTCGGGGAGCTGCGGCCGGCGCGTGTGGACGTGCGCCTCTGCTCCGCCACGCTCAAGGACCTGCGGGCCCAGGTTGCGGCGGGCAAGCTGCGCGAGGATCTCTACTTCCGGATCGGCGTCCCCGCGGTGACGCTGCCGCCGCTTCGCGAGCGGCCGGAGGAGATCCCCTGGCTGATCGACCGCGCCGTGCAGCAGGTGCGCGCGGCCGTGGGCGCATCGAGGGGCGCGGGCGCCGGCGACGAGGCGACGCTCTGGCCCCACACCTCGCTCGTCGAGGCGTGCCTGCTCCGGCGGTGGCCGGGCAACGTGCGCGAGCTCCTGGCCGAGGTCCGGGCGGCGGCGCAGCTCGCGACCGAGGAGGGGGGCGCGGTGCTCGCCCGTCATCTGAGCCCGACCGCGGGCATGGCCGTCGGCCCGCCGCCTTCGTCGGAGCCCGCGCCTCGCGCGGCCGCGCCGAGCGACGCCCCGGGCGCGGCGCCCGCCGCCTCGAGCGGCGCCCCGGGTGCGGCGCCCGCCGCCTCGAGCGGCGCCCCGGGTGCGGCGCCCGCCGCCTCGAGCGACGCCCCGGGCGCGGCGCCCGCCGCCTCGAGCGGCGCCCCGGGGGCGGCGCCCGGTCCGGCGCCCGCCGATGTGCGCCAGGCGCCGCGCGAGGCGCGCGCCGCGAGGCCTTCGGGCGACGAGATCGCCGCGGCGCTGCGCGCGGCGGGGGGGAACATCTCGGCCGCGGCGCGCGCGCTCGGCCTGCACCGGACGCAGCTCAAGCGGTGGATGGCGCGGCAGCCGGGAGCCACGGCAGAGCGCCCTGCCGGGAAGCAGGGCCGGGGCGGCGCAGGCGACGGCGCGTGACCGCCGTACGTGTGACGCCATGACCGCCGTGTGCGCGACCGCCATTCGCGTGACCGCCACGGAAAGCAGCGCGACGTCACGCCAGCACCACCGGCCGGCACACCCGTTGCGTGAGCGCTGGGCACGCCGGCTGTTCCCGGCGTCCATCGCGATCGGGTGGTGGTCGGATCTGTCCACGAGGTCAGGAAGGCAGGAAGAACACTCGACGCTCTTCCCGCCTCCCTCCCCTCATGGGAGCTCCTTCTGGCCGCCTGCGACCGCCGCCCCCATCACACCTCCGCCGCGCGGAGGAGACAGGAACCGATCATGACCGCAGAACCCCTGCTCGCCCCCGGAGGGCTCCGCATCCGCAACAAGAACAACAACACCACCATCGGGTTCGCGTTCACCGAGCCCACGCCCATGGGCCAGCTCCAGCGCTGGATCCTCTGGCAGGTGCCGGGTGAATACACGCTGGAAAAGTGGACTCCAGTCCAGGGCTTCTCGCTCGAGCAGCACTGGAAGGCCTGGGCGAAGAAGAAGCGGGTGAGCGCCTGGAGCGAGGACCCGCAGGCGGGGCTCTGGGTGGAGAACGGCTTTTACGTCGTGGCCCGGTCGGTGCGCGCCACGCAGCTCTCGGCCCTCAAGGGCGCGTTCGTCGACGCCGGGAGCAGGGTCGCCCGGCGCGACGCCGGCGCCGCGGGCCTCACCGACCACGCGGAGAGCGGCGCACCGGCCGCCGGTGCAGCCGCCCGGCGCGCCGAGGACGCGGCCCCGGGGAGCGCAAAGCCGGTGCGCGCCGCGCAGGAACGCCAGGGGAGGCCAGGCGTGGGCCTGGGCAACCCCGGGATCAAGGACATCGCCACGCCGGACCCCGACCCGATTCCGCAGCTCGTCGTCGGCGACCGGTGCATCTACGTGGAGCAAAGCCAGGATCTCCGCGGCCGCTGCATGGGCCTCGGGTACCCGGAGAAGCTGTCCACTTTCTTCGAGACCACCGAGTGCTGGCTGCTCTATCCCGGCTACCAGGCGGCCGGCGGCTCCGGGGTGAAGACGGTGATCTCCCTCAAGGGCTGGAAGGGCATCAAGACGGCCGACCAGTGGAACGATCTCGTGAGCACCGAGTTCACCGCGGGGTGTGCCCACGAGACCACCACGTGCAGCTGGTACCACGGCGCGGCGCCCCCTCCCCCCGACTTCCTCTGATTCGTCCGAGCATTCCTCCGAGCGCGCGCTTGATGGCCCGCCCGGCCCGCGGTAGAGCGGTCTCGCAATGCCGGAGCAGCGGGGCGGCTCCGCGGACGTGGAGCCGGCAGGCGACGCGGGCGCGCGTGTCCTCGCCGGGCGTTATCGCCTGCGCGAGCTGCTCGGCCAGGGGGCGCACGGCGAGGTCTGGGGCGCCGACGATCCCGTGCTCGGCGAGCAGGTGGCCATCAAGCTGCTCCTCCGCGCCGGCGCGGAGTCCGCGCGGGTGCGGCGCGAGATCGCCGCCCTGCGCATGCTCCGCCTGCCGGGCGTGGTCCGGCTGCTCGACGAGGGGATGGACGAGGGACGGCCGTTCTTCGTGATGGAGCGCGTCGACGGCGCCCCCTTCCCCGGCCGGATAGCCGGCGACGCCGGCGACGCGACGGACGGCGAGGAGAGCGCGCCGGCACCGCGCGACGACAGGACGGTCTCCACCAGCGCCACCGCGGCCATCGCCACCGCCACCTCGGAGGTGCGCCCGCGCCGCGCGCCCCGCCCCGCCGGGCGCGCGCCCCGCTGGAATTTTTCAGCCATTGCCGCGCCGACCGAGGCGCTCCTCGAGATCCTCGCGCGCGTTCACCTCGCCGGCATCGTGCACCGCGACCTCAAGCCGGCCAACGTGCTCCTCCGCCCCGACGGGCGGCCGGTGGTGCTCGATTTCGGCCTGTCGCTCGCCCCGGCGAGCACCTCGCGCGCGGCGGCGAAGACGGACACGGAGGAGGGGCTCATCGTCGGCACGCCCGCCTACCTCGCCCCGGAGCAGATCCGCGGCGGCCCCATCGACGCGCGCGCCGACCTCTACGCCGTGGGCGCGATGCTCTACGAGGCGCTCACCGGGAGCCTGCCCCACGACGCCCCCACCGTGGAGGGCCTGCTGCTCCTGCGCCTCGCGCAGCCGCCCGTGCCGGTGCGCGATCATGTCCCGGAGCTCCCGCAGAACGCCGCCGATCTCGTGGATCGGCTGCTCGCGCGCTCGCCCGAGGACCGCCCCCGCTCGGCCGCCGACGCGCTCGCGCTCCTGCGCGGACAGGCCGGGGCGCGCCGCGCGGCGCGGACCGTCCCCCGGCTGGGCGGCGACGCGCCCGTGCAGGTGATCCTCGCGGCCGCGCGGGCGGGGCGGGCGCTCGACGTGACCGGCCCCCGGGGCTCGGGGCGGACGCGGTGCCTCGAGGAGGCGGCCGAGGCGCTCGATCGCGAGGGGCGGCGCGTGCTCCGGCTGCCGCCGGGCCGGCGCCCGCTCGCGAGCCTCTCCCCCGCGATCGGGTCGCTCGAGGACCTCGCGCGCGCCCCGCTCGAGGAGGTCCTCGCGCGCGCCGAGGCGCTCGTCCGCGGTGCGCTCGCGGCAGGCGCCGTGCTCGTCGCGGACGACGCCGAGCGGCTCGATCCCTGGTCGAGCGCGGCGCTCGCGCGCTGCCGGGAGGCCGGCGCCGTGATCCGCGCTTTCAGGGACGAGCGCGCGGACGGCGCCGCCGCGGACGGCGCCGCCGCCGCCGACGCCGCCCTGCGGCTAGGCCCGCTCGACGAGAGGGCGCTGCGCCCGCTGTTCGCCGGCCCGGACCGCCTCTTCCACCTGCGCGAGGACGCGGCGCGCGCCCTCTGGGAACGGAGCGCCGGCCTGCCCGCCCGGGTGGCCGCGGAGGTCGACGCCTGGGTGCGCGCCGGCTTCGGGCGCTGGGACGACGCCCGCCTCGTGGTCGAGCGCGACACCCTGGACCGGCTCCAGTCCGGCCTCCCCATCGCCGCCGCGCCGACCGTGGTTGAGGCGGAGGGCCCGGCCGCGAACGAGCCGCACCTCGAGGAGCTCTGCGCCTGGCTCGGCGTGGCCGGGTCGCGGCTCGATGCGGCGCAGCTCGCCCGCCTGATGCGGCGGCCGCGCTTCCGCGTCGAGGCCGAGCTCGGCGCGTTGTGCACCCGCGGGTGGGCCCGCCGCGCCGGCGCGGATCGCTTCGAGCTGCTCGTCCAGGCCGGCGGGGGCTGGTCCGAGGACGAGCGGCGCGCCACGCAGCGCGCGGTCGCCGGCGCGCTGGCCCCGGGCGCGCCCGGGCGGCTGTTCCTGCTGGTCGCCGCCGGCGAGGACGAGCGCGCCGCGGACGAGGCGCTCGCGGCCTCGCGCCGGCTCGCCGAGGAAGGCCTGCTCGGTCGGGCCGCGGCGGCGTTGCACGAGGGGCTGCTCGCCGCCCGCCGCGGGCCCGAGGCCGCGGTCGCGCGATGGGAGCGGCGGCTCCTGTCAACGTGGGTCGAGATCGCCTGCGCCGAGCGCAGCCCGCGGGCCCTCGACCGCGTTCTCTACGAGCTGTGCCGGGCGCGCTCCCGCACCTCCCCGGAGGTGGCGCGCCTCGAGGCCCTGGTGCGGGCCGTCATCCTCGTCGACGGACCGAGCTGGCGGGGGCGCGCGCGCGAGGCGGCCGACGCGCTCGGCGCCTTCGCGGCGCCGGCGCTCGAGCGATGGCGGCAATGGGTGCGCGTGCGCGCCGGCATCCGCCAGGGGCCCGAGGCGCTGGAGGCGGCGCTGGCGGACGCGCGGGCGTGGGCGGCGGCGACCGGGCACCCCGACGCCCAGGCCGCCGTCGCGGGGTGGACCGGCCTGCTCCGTTACGCAGAGGGCCGCTTCGAGGAGGCCGCGCGCTGGCACGCGGAGGCGGTGGCCCGGGAGACCTGGCTGCCGCTGCGCCTCGCCGCCACGCTGAACGAGGCCGCCGCGCTGCTGGAGGCGTTCCAGCCGGCGCGGGCGGCGGCGCGCGCGCGGGCGGCGGGCGAGATGGCGGCGCGCTGCCGGCACCCGTACTTCGAGGCGCGCGCCGAGTGGGCCCGCCGCACCGCCGCGTACCGCATGGGCGAGGCGCTCGCGCCCGACGCCGAGCTGGTGGAGGCGTGCGCCGCGCTCTCCGCCCCGGATCACTTCGCGCTCGTCTGCTGCACCGAGGCCGCCATCGCCTACCGCGCCGGCGACCTCGGGGCCGCGCGCGACCTCGCCGCGCGCGCCGCCGAGACGTGGCGCCGCCTCGACCACCGCTGGCCCGAGCTGTTCGGGCGGTGCTTCGCGGCGGCCGTGCGGGGCGGCCTCCCCGAGGAGGAAGCGCGCGCGCTCGCGGCGCAGGCCGCGCGCTGCCCCGTCCCCGGGCTCGGGATCCAGTCCCTCGCGCTCCTGCGGCGCGCGTGCCCCGCGCTCCCGCCCTTCCCCGACGAGGTGCTCGCGCCGCTCTGCCGCGGCATCCCGGAGGCCCGCTGGGACGACCGCCTCGACGTGCTCTCCGTCCGCGAGTCGCTCGCCGCCGCGGGCAGCGGGACGGTGTCCCCGGCCCCCGGCGAACAGCGCTGAACACCGCGACTCCGGACGTCGCGTGAACTTCGCCCGAAGGCGAGATTCAACTTGACATCCCGGGCGGAATTCGCGCTTTTAATGGCGCCTCCTTGCAATGAAATCGCGACCCGAGGGACCATGAACGACCCCACACTCAAGCAGTCAATCTTCTCGCGAACGGCGCGAACGGTGACGACGTCCTCGCTCGTGCTCGGCGCGCTCGGCGCGCTCACGCTGAGCGCCGGGTGCGCGGGTCAGCAGGGCGCCGGGCCGGCCGCCTCGCCCTCCGCGGGCGGCTCCGCGAGCGACCCCGCGGGCCCCGCCGGCGCCGCCACCCCGGCGCAGACCAACCTGCTGAAGGCGTCGACCTTCGACGACAACAAGAGCCTGCCGTGGACCACGTCGTTCACCGCGCCGGGGGCGGGCAGCGCCGAGGTGAAGAACGGCGCCTACTGCGTGACCGTCACGAACAAGGGGTCCAACAACTGGGACGCGCAGTTTCGCCATCGCGAGATGGTGATCCAGAAGGGCCACACCTACACGGTCGAGTTCAAGGCGTGGGCGTCTGCGCCCACGAAGGCGCGCCCGAAGGTCGGCATGGCGGGGCCGCCGTACACGGAGCACTGGGCGAACCCCATCGAGCTCGGGACGTCGCCCAAGACCTACTCTGCCAAGTTCACGATGGCCTCGGCCGACGATCCGACGGCGGAGCTCGCGTTCCACATCGGCGGCGAGATGGCGACGGCCAAGACCCCGTTCGAGGTCTGCATCGACGACATCCGCCTCGATGATCCGGAGTTCAAGTCCGCCGCGACTTCCACCGCGGCGGCGGCGCCGAAGGTCGCCGTGAACCAGGTGGGTTATCTGCCCGACGCGATCAAGATCGCCAGCGTGAATAGCGCCGCGACCGCGCCCCTCGCGTGGGAGCTGCTCGACCGCGCCGGCAAGGTGGTCGCGAGCGGCCAGACGAAGGTCTTCGGCAAGGACGGCGCGTCCGGCGACCACGTGCACCTCGTCGACTTCACCGCCTTCAAGGCGCCGGGCGAGGGCTACACGCTCAAGGTGGGAGACGACAAGAGCTTCCCGTTCGACGTCGGCGCCGGCCTCTACAAGAGGCTCAAGTACGACGCGCTCGCGTACTTCTACCACAACCGGAGCGGCATCGAGATCAAGATGCCCTTCGCGGGCAAGCCCGAGCTCGCGCGCCCCGCCGGGCACCCGCACGACAAGGCCACGCCCTGCCTGAAGGGCAGCGGCTGCGACTACACCATCGACGCGTCCGGCGGCTGGTACGACGCCGGCGATCACGGCAAGTACGTGGTCAACGGCGGCATCTCGGTGTGGACGCTGCTCAACTGGTACGAGCGGACGAAGCACCTCGGCGCCTCGGGCGCGGACTTCGCGGACGGCAAGCTCGGCATCCCCGAGAGCAAGAACGGCGTGCCCGACCTCCTAGACGAGGCTCGCTGGGAGCTCGAGCTCTTCCTGCGGATGCAGGTGCCGGAGGGCAAGCCGCTCGCCGGCATGGTGCACCACAAGATGCACGACGACGAGTGGACCGGGCTCGGCCTCGCCCCGCACGAGGACAAGATCGCGCGGTCGGTCCACAAGCCGAGCACCGCGGCGACGCTCAACGTGGCCGCCACGGCCGCGCAGTGCGCGCGCATCTGGAAGACGGTGGACGCGGCGTTCTCGGCGAAGTGCCTGAAGTCCGCCGAGCGCGCCTTCGCGGCGGCGAAGCAGAACCCGGCGCTCTACGCGCCGCCCGGCGGCGACAAGGGCGGCGGCCCGTACGACGACAAGAACGTCGCCGACGAGTTCTACTGGGCCGCGGCGGAGCTCTTCGTCACGACGGGGAAGCCGGAGTACAAGCAGTTCCTCCAGGCCTCTCCCCTGAACGCGCGGTTCCCGATGGAGGCCGACGGGGTGGTCGGGTCGATGACCTGGAAGGTCACCGACGCGCTCGGCCAGATCTCGATGGCGGTCGTGCCCGGCCCCGTCGACGCCGCCTGGCAGAAGCAGCTGCGCGACCGCATCGTCAAGGCCGCTGACCAGTACCTCGCCATCGCCGAGAAGGAGGGTTACCGGACGCTCGTCCAGCCGACGCGCGACGGCAAGTACGAGTGGGGGTCGAACTCCTTCGTGCTGAACAACATGATCGTGGTGGCGCTCGCCCACGACTTCACGAAGCAGCAGAAGTACCTCGACGGCGTGGTGCTCGGCATGGACTACCTGCTCGGGCGCAACCCGCTCGGGCAATCGTACGTGACCGGCTACGGCGACAAGCCGCTCGAGAACCCGCACCACCGGTTCTGGGCGCACCAGGCGAACAGCAAGTACCCGAAGGCGCCGCCCGGCATCGTGTCCGGCGGCCCGAACTCATCCCTCCAGGATCCCCACGCCCAGAGCGCCGGCCTCAAGGGGTGCGTCGCGCAGCGGTGCTTCGTGGATCATATCGAGGCCTGGAGCGTGAACGAGATCACGATCAACTGGAACGCGCCGTTCGCGTGGGTGGCCGGCTTCCTCGACGAGAAGGCGAAGAAGTAGCGCTGCTGCGGGAGTTGCCCCGGAGCAGCAGAAGAACCGCCCAGGATCAGCAGAAAAACCGCCAAGGCGCCGAGACCGCCAAGAGCGCCAAGAAGAGAAGAGAGTGGATGTGTCGTCCCGGCATTTCCTCCTCCCATCTCCATGGTTTGTTGGCGTCCTTGGCGTCCTTGGCGTCCTTGGCGTCCTTGGCGTCTTGGCGGTTCACATCCCACCCTGACGTCCCGCAGTCGAGATAGAGAGATCGCGCCGCCGCGCGCCGCTGGCGCCGCGCGCCTCGGAGCGGCGGTGATGCCGCACTCCAGCGTCAGAGAGCCTTGACAGCCACGGGCCGTTTGGCTTGCCTGGCTGCCTTCCCTGGATCGGAGCACCGTCCAGGTGTGTACATAAACACCCCCAGCGGAATACCGTTCTGAAAGCAGTTCTCTTTCCGTACGGCAACCGTCGTGCGCTCTCCCGCTGGAACGTGCTTGCCGGCCGTCCGGCGGGCGAGGACGATCCCATCTCTCGTCGAGGAGGCGAACCGGCACCCTCGGAGGCCGCCGTGAAGCTCCTCGTCTCTCTGGAGGACATCATGCGTCGCTTCCCGTGGTTCCCGGCCCCCTGTCTCCTGGTCGTCGCGCTCGGCCTCGCGTCCTGCGGTGGCGGCTCGCCCTCGTCATCCAGCGGCGCCGGCGCCGGCGGCTTGGACGTCGTGGATCCCGGCGGCCCCGGCTCCAGCAGCAGCGGCAGCGGCAGCGGCAGCGGCGGCTCGGACGCCGTGGATCCCGGCGGCCCCGGTCCCAGCAGCAGCAGCAGCGGCGGCGGCGGCCCGGAGCCGGCCCCGGAGCCCGGCTCCGTGATCAACGGCATCCAGTGGGCCGACACCTCGGGCAAACCCATCCAGGCGCACGGAGGTGGGATGATCAAGGTGGGCCCTTATTACTACTGGTTCGGGGAGAACCGGAACCCGAACGGTACGTTCTACGCCGTGTCGGCCTACCGCTCGGCGGACCTCACGCGCTGGGAGTTCAGGAACCATGTCCTGACCATGGGCTCGTCGCCCGAGCTCGACCCGGCCAACATCGAGCGCCCGAAGGTCGTCTACAACGAATCCACGGGCAAGTACGTGATGTGGATGCACTGGGAGAACGGCGTCAACTACGGCGAGGCCCGGGCCGCGGTCGCGAGCTCGAGCACCGTGGACGGCGACTACACGTACCATGGCAGCTTCCGGCCGCTCGCCGATTCCGGGGTCGTCGATCACGGCAAACCCGGGTACATGTCGCGCGACTGCGGGCTCTTCGTCGACACCGACGGGAAGGGATATTTCATCTCCGCCTCGAACGAGAACTACGATCTCAACCTCTACGAGCTGAGCCCCGACTACCTGTCGATCGGCCGGCTCGCCGCGGTGCTCTTCCCCGGCGGGCACCGGGAGGCGCCGGCGCTGTTCAAGCGCAACGACGTCTACTTCCTGCTGACCTCCGGGGCCACGGGCTGGTCGCCCAACCAGGCGAAGTACGCGACGTCCAGATCGCTCGAGCGCGGCTGGTCGGCGATGACCAACGTCGCCGACGGCACGACGTTCCACTCGCAATCCACCTACGTGCTCCCGGTCCAGGGCAGCGCGGGGACGTCGTACCTCTACCTGGGCGACCGCTGGGCCGGCGCGTGGGGCGGGCGGGTGAACGACTCCACGTATGTCTGGCAGCCGATCACCTTCCCGTCGGACACGTCGATGAGCATGAGCTGGAACAACACGGTGACCATCGACGCAGCGGCCGGCACCGTCACCGGGTCGACCCACACCTTCAAGCTCGTGAACAGCAACAGCGGCAAGGTGATGGACGTGGCGGGCGCCTCGAACGCGGACGGCGCGTCGGTGGTCCAGCAGGCGGACAGCGGCGGAAACCACCAGAAGTGGCGGTTCAACTACGACGGGGAGGGCCATTTCCGGCTGACCAACGTGGGCAGCGGCAAGGTGCTGGACGTCCCCGATCACGCCACCGAAGACGGCATCGCCCTGGCCCAGTGGACGGGCAACGACGGCGACAACCAGTCGTGGCTGATCACGGACCTCGGCGGCGGCGAGTTCCAGATCAGGAACAAGGAGTCCGGCAAGCCGATCGGGGTGCGCCAGGGCTCCACGGACGACGCCGCCCCGGTGGAGCAGCGGGGGAGCGGCGACGGCAAGGAGATGCGGTGGCAGATCGTCCCCGCCGACTGAGGTGATCCGCCGGGCCGCCGCGGTCGCGGCGCGCTCGTGCTCTCGTTTGCCGCCGGCGGAGCAGGGTCGTAGAGCAGCCTGCATGAGCGACCCTCCCCTCGCGCGCCGCATCACCCGCGCGTTTGCCGCGGCCGTCGTTTGCCTCACGCCGGCCGCG
Source organism: Sorangium cellulosum (assembly GCF_002950945.1). Lineage (GTDB taxonomy): Bacteria > Myxococcota_A > Polyangia > Polyangiales > Polyangiaceae > Sorangium > Sorangium cellulosum_E. The sequence continues at coordinate 14,104,363 of NZ_CP012673.1, read as the reverse complement.
TGCGCCACCTCCGCCACGTTCACCCGGCCCGTGCCCGACCACGTCTCCGCGAGCGTCGCCGACGCGCTCGGCGACGGCGTGATGCACGTTCATGTGATCACCGACTCCAGGGCGGTCACCGCCGTCCTGCACGGGATGTTCCGCGGCCCGCGCTTCAGCTACAGCGAGGAGGTCCCCGAGAGCCCTTCCGCGCTGCCGGACGAGGTGGGCGAGCTCTGCGCGGCCCTCGAGCGGTCGGGCGCGGAGCTCCTGATCGTCGCCTCGGACAGGGTGGAGTATCCGCCGGGAGAGCCGGAAGCGCAGAGCCTCCCGTCCCACGGCGACGAGGGCGGGCGCCGGGCGGACGAGGGGAACGAGGCTGGCGGCGAGCCCCCCGCGGAACCCCGGAACACAGCCTGCGCGCAGGACGAGGCCACCCAGCTCGAGATGCGCCAGCGCGCCGCCGCGGAGGTGGTCACGGACGTCCAGCTCGTCACCGGGACGGTCTGCGCAGGGTCACTCGCCGAGCGGAGGCTCCCGGCCAGGCTGAGCGTGTCGCCCGAGCAGCTCCGCGCGCAGCTCACGCGGCTGCTCCAGGGCTCCCAGGTGGCCCGGACGACGGGCGGGTGGGCCTCGGTGCAGCTCACGCCGGGGGCCTCTCCGGCCGTGGGCGATGAGGCGCGGGCCGTCGGGCCCGGAACGCAGGACAACACGACGGGCATGGTCACCCGCGTGGCGGAGGGCCGCGCCGAGGTCGTCGGCCTGTGGCCGGACCGGCCCTACGCGGCGGGCGATCACGTCTTCTTCGGGGGCCCCCTCTGGAGCTTCTCGTTCACCCCGGAAGTGCGGGTATCGGTGCCGAACGCCGTCAACCTGGGCGTCGACTTCGAGGTGTTCCGCACGCATCACGGGCCGCTCATGGGCATCGGGCTCGGCTGGCTCGTCGGCGTGGGCGACGCGGCCCGCGTCGGGGGCTCCGGCGCACACATCTACGGGGGCTACCTGCTCTGGCTGAGCCCGACGCGGTTCGGCCTGTACCTGCGGGGTGACGCCGGCCTGGGCGGGGCGAAGGTGTGGGGCACCGAGAAGCCGTTCGGGCACGTGGGGATCGCCGCCGGGCTGAAGTGGCGTGTACCGTCGGTCATGGTCCTCGACGCGTCCGGCGGGTACGATATCGGCACCTCGGTGACGCTCGGCCCCGAGGGGAGCGCGCGCCCGCTCTCGTTCGCGTGGCACGGGCCTTCGGCGCGGCTGACGTTCGCCATCGACAACCAGCTCCTGCCGCGGGGCACCGGGTCCACCGAGCAGATGCCGTGCATCACCGTGGGTTGCGACGAGCATGCACGATGACACCGCCGACGTTCACGCTGCGACCGCTCCGCCGTCGCGAGGTCTCATGAATCATCGTTCAGCCATCCAGGTGCTCGTCGTCGGCGCAGGGCCAACCGGCCTCACCCTGGCGTGTGATCTCGCCCGCCGGGGGGTCAGGTACCGGATCATCGACGCGGCGGCGGAGCACTTCTCCGGTTCGCGGGCCAAGGGGCTGATGCCGCGCACCCTCGAAGTCTTCGACGACCTCGGCGTCGTCCGGGCGGTGCTCGCCTCCGGAGGCCCGTTCCCGCCCTTCCGCGGATACCGGGGCGAGACCGTGCTGCGGGACCGCAACATCTATGAGATGGCCGGCTTCCCCAGGCTCGATCCCACCCCGGACGTGCCGTATCCGGAATTCTGGATGGTGCCGCAGTGGCGCACGGGCGAGATCCTGCGCGACCGGCTCGCCGGGATGGGCGGTCGCGTCGAGCTGGGAGCTGGGTTGACGCACTTCACCCAGGACGACGAGGGCGTGACGGCCACGCTGACCCACCCCGGCGGCACGGAGCAGGTCCGCGCCGACTACATGGTCGGGGCCGACGGCGGACGGAGCTTCGTCCGCAAGTCGCTGGGTGTGGGCTTCCTGGGAGAGACCGAGGAGTCCGATCGCTCGATCATCGCCGACGTCCGGGCCGATGGGCCGGACCGCGAGCACTGGCACATGTGGACCAACCCTGCGGCGCCGTCGAACCGGGTCTCGCTCTGCCCGCTCCCCGAGACGGAGGTGTTCCAGTTCGTCGCGCCGGTCGCAGCCGACGAGGTGCCCGACCTGAGCCTGGGCGCGCTCCAGAAGATCTTCGACGACCGATCCGGCCGCACCGACGTGCGCCTGCACGACCTGAGCTGGGCCACGATCTACCGCGTCAACGTCCGCATGTCGGACCGATTCCGGGTCGGACGCGTCTTCCTGGCCGGAGATGCCGCGCACGTCCATTCCCCGGCGGGCGGCCAGGGCCTGAACACCGGCATCCAGGACGCCTACAACCTGGGGTGGAAGCTCGCCGCCACCTTGGCCGGGGCGCCCGCGCGCTTGCTGGACAGCTATGAAGACGAGCGGTTGCCGATCGCGGCGAGCGTCCTGGGGTTCTCGACGCAGCTGCACCGCCGAGGGTTCAAAGGCCAGCCGGCTGCGGCCGCGCCGGCGCTCGACCATGACGTCCACCAACTGAAGCTCAATTACCGCGGCGGCCCCCTTTCGCGAGACGAACGAGCAACACCGGGAGGCGTGCAGGCCGGGGATCGCGCGCCAGACGCCCACGTTCAGGACGCGAACGGCGCCCCGGCTCGGTTGTTCGATATCCTCCGTGGTCCCCACTTCACGATGCTCGCGCTCGGCGGAGAGAGCGCCGCGACCGCCGCACGTATCAACGAGCGCCACGGACCACTCGTGCGCGCCTACCAGGTGGTGCGTCCCGGAAGCTCGACCGGCAGCGACTGCCTGATCGACGTCGACGGAACCATCCACAGCGGCTACGGCGGCCACGGCGCGACGATCGTCCTCGTTCGCCCGGACGGCTACCTGGGTCTCGTCACCCATTCGGGCACGGCTGACCGCGTGAGCGATTACCTGAGGCTCGTAGCCCCGTGATCCAGGGCTGGCGAAGCAACTCCGGTCGAGCCATCGCGAGCGGAAGGACGACGTCCCCTTCGATCCGTGGACCGCTATCGAGCGCGCTCCTCGTCCACCTGGAGGCCGCGCAGCACGATCGCCAGCCCGCCGAAAAACTCCTGGTCCGGCGGCACGCGCCGCGCGTCGCGCGCCGTGGCCGAGAGGAACGGATAGTCCGCCTCGGATAGCTCCGCCAGCTGCGTGGTGCCCTCCCCCGACAGCGGTCCGAGGTGCTCGGCCTGCAGGGCCCCGATCACGTAACTGATCAGGCTGCGGAACGCGATGACCCGCTGCGCTCCGGCGAAGCCGGCCTCGGTCAGCACCCCGAGCAGCGCCTCGCCGAACCGGCGCACGCCCTCGGAGCTGTGCCGGTGGGTCAGCGTCAACGGCACCACCGAAGGGTGCGCGCGGACAGCGTCGCGCACGCGCTCGACGAGGATCGTCACCCGCTTGCCCCACGGGGCGCGCGCGGGCACCGCGACGTCGACGGCGCTGAGCACCAGGTCGACCACCAGCCGCTCCAGCTGCTCGCGGTCGTTCACGTACCGGTAGAGCGCCATCGTGCTCATCCCCAGCTCGCTGGCAACCGCACGCATCGAGAGCGCCGCGAGCCCCTCGCGGTCGATCAAGGCGAGCGCGGCGGCGGCGATACCTGGATGGGAAAGCGAGCGCGGACGAGGCATGGCCTTGACAGCGTACATCGCACGCGCATACTCGGGTAAGTATACGACGTACGCTTACGAACGCCCCACGAGGAAGGGAGAGCCCAATGACCACGCGGCTGAGCCCCGGCGCTGTCGTCGCCGGACGTGAGCTTGAGAGCGTCACCGGCGCGCCGGTCCACGTCCCGGATCCCGCGCGGCTGACCCACTTGCAGTTCCGGCGCTTCGCCGGCTGCCCCGTCTGCCACCTGCACTTGCGCTCTTTTGTCCGCCGACACGACGAGATCGCCGCCGCGGGCGTCCGCGAGGTGGTGCTGTTCCACTCGCCCGCCGGCGAGCTCCGAGAGCATGCGGCCGGCCTGCCGTTCGCCGTCGTCGCCGACCCGGAGAAGCGGCTGTACCGCGAGTTTGGTGTCGAGTCCGCGCCCCGCGCGCTGCTGGACCCGCGGGCCTTTTGGCCGATCCTCCGGGCGATCGCGCACGGCCTCCCGGCGGTCGTCGCGCGGCGGCAGCCCCTCCCCTCGCCCGATCCACAGGGCGGCCGGCTCGGCCTGCCCGCCGACCTGCTGATCGCGAGCGACGGGCGGGTGCTCGCCGCGAAGTACGGCGAGCACGTCGACGACCAGTGGTCGGTCGACACGTTGTTGACCCTGACCGGCACAGAACGGAACCGGCGCCCTCCCGGGGACGTCGTGAGCGAGGGCGGAGTGTAGCGGAAGGCCGGTCTGCGGTTCAGGATCGGCCGACGAGCGCTCGGCAGACTTGAGGCCGCGAGCGCCCTGCCGGCAGGGCGGTCAAACGACGGCGCTCACGGACAGGGATGGACGTCGACTTCCTCCCAGTTGCCCGTGATCTCGTTGCACAGAAACACCGTCGCGCTCCCCGGACCACACTCGGTCTCCGGGGGATAGGTGCACCCCCCGAAATTCGATTCGTGATCACACGCATCGCCCTCCGACGGTCGATCGTCGGGACAGGTCCAGCATGTCGCGTGCCAGATCAGGTCATCGCCGCACGTGTAAAAGCAAGTGACGCCCGGGTCGTCGCAGTCTTCCCCGGGGGTGGCGCAGGCATCCCCATCCTCGATAGCGCTGCCGCCCAGCTCGTCACACGCGATAGGCTCACCCGGCGAGCCGCCCGTGCCGCCGGCACCGCCCGTCCCGCCAGCGCCGCCGTCGCCGCCGGTGCCTCCGCCTCCGACGGGCTCGTCGGGGTCGGAGTCGCACGCGCCGGCAAACGCCGTCAGAACGACGAGCAGCGGCGCCGCAAACCACCTTGCCAGGTCTGTCCGATACATGAGGATCTCCTTGGCAGGCGTTCGCGTCCTGCCCGATTGAAGTGGATGTGTTGTATCACGGCGCCTCGAGGGTCCTCGGCGGAGCAGCCATGCGACGTCCGCACGAGAGGAGGAGGTTCACGGGGGAGCCTGCCGGTGTTTGATGGCGTGCTCGGCTTCCATCATGTACCGGCGGTTCTCGGCCTCGCTGGGCTCGAGCCCCAGCTCGCCATAAAGATACGCCATGGCCAGCGCCTGGAGCGCCGCGGGGTGCTCCAGCTCGCCGGCGCGCTCGTAGAGCTCCACGGCTCTGCTGTCGTTCCTCGGTACGCCCGCGCCTGCGCGGTACGCGTTGGCGAGCAGGAACATCGCGTCCGGCGACCCTCCCTCCGCCGCGACCTCGAACCAGCGCGCGGCCTCCGCTGGGTCCGCCCTCGTCCCCTCGCCGTTCTGGCTCATCACCCCGAGGAAGTACGCGGCGCTCGGGTGGCGCGACGGGGCGGCCTTCATGAGCCAGTCCCTGGCGCGCGCCGCGTCCCTCGGGATCGAGGGGATGCCTTTCAAATAGATCCTTCCAAGCGAGATCTGCGCCTCGACGTCCCCCTGCTCGGCCGCCTCCGTCAGCGACTTCATCCCGTCGAGGACCTCCCCCGGCTCCGGGAGCGTGAGCAGGCGGAGGCCGAGCGCTCGTGCGTCCGTGCCGCGCGGGAGCGGAGCCCTGGAGGGCGACGGCGACGAGGGCGCCGCGGCGAGCGTGGGGCGGCTCGCCTCGGGACGTTCATCGCCGCCCAGAGCCACCAGGGAGAGGGCGACGGCGCCGCCGAGCAAGGCCGCGCCGCCGACCACCACGGCGAGCTGCACGCGGGGCCGAGCGCTCACGGGCTCAGGTCGATGGCGTAGACCGACAGCATCTTGCCGCTGCCGTCGTCCTGCGCGACGAGCGAGATGTTGTCCAGACCGGCGGCCTCCGCCTTGGGAAGGGCGCCCTGCGCCGAGGTGAAGGTCACGAGGCCCATCGTCTCGACCTCGGCGAAGCGAAAGCTGCGGTCCGAGCCGTGCTCGGCGCGCGTGAGGTCCTCGATCCGCTTGATGTACGCGATGAGCACGTCGCGGTTCGTGTCCGGCGCGGCGTAGATCGTCTTCGAGCCGTCGAGACCGGGGAAGCCGCCGCCGCCGCTCGCGCGGTAGTTGTTCGTCGCCACGATGAACTCCGCGGCCGGATCCATGGGCTCCCCGTTCCACTTCAGGTTCTTGATCCGGCCGCTGGCCTTCATCCCCATGGGCGGGAGCGGCTGCGTGACGTCGATCTCGTACGAGATCCGCTCGTCCGTGAACATGTCGAAGTTGTAGCCGGGCATCGAGGTGTTGATGAGCGGCTGCGGCTCCGTCTCGCTCGGATCGATCTGGTTGAAGCGCGTCGCGGCCCGCTCCAGCCAGTCGAGGATGTCCGCGCCGGTCACCTTCACCGCCTGGATCGTGTTCGCGTAGAGGTAGAGATCAGCCGCGTTGTTGATCGCGATGCCGCCCGCCGGCACGTCGGTGTAATCGTTGCCACCCTGGAAGCCGGACTTGAACGGCGCGCTCACCGAGAGCACCGGGAGCGCCGCGTACTGCGGCAGGTTCTCCTGGACGTAGCGGGTGACGTAGTCCGCCTGCGCCTGGTTGACGATCTGGATCGCGCTGACGTCCCCCACGTCGGCGAACATCGACGACATCTCGAAATCGGTCGTCCCGATGGGCGTCCTCACGTAGGCGACCGTCGCCTGGTGCTCGGCGTCGAGCAGCGGCGCGAGGGCCGGGTCGGCCTCGACGAAGACCTTCGTCTTGTCCGGCTGCATGGCGCAGAGGGCCGCGAACGCGCAGGGCGCCCCCGTACGCCAGCGCTCCATCACGTCGCACGCGGCGGGGAGCCCGCCCTGGCAGGTCGTGGAGATCGGCCGGGCCTCGACGATCGTGCTCGCCGTGTCGACCGTCCAGCGCTCGCCGTCGTGGGTGAGCCCCATCTTGATCACGCCGAGGTGCTGGCCCCAGAAGTTCGCCATGACCGCGGGGATGCCGGCGACCGTGCCCGCGTCCTTGTCGACCTCGGGCCGGTCGAACTGGGCCACGGTGCTGCTCGCATTGGGGAAGATCTGGTGCGAGTGGCCCATGAGCATCGCGTCGACGCCGGGCACCTGGGCGACGTACCACGCCTGGTTCTCGAGGGTGGGCACATAGGGCGAGTCGTCGAGGCCGCCGTGGACGATGGCGACGACGAGCTCGGCCCCGCGCGCGCGGAGATCATCGACCAGCGGGCCCGCGACCTCCTTCACGCCCTTCGTGAAGACCTTGCCGTCGAGCCATCTCTTGTCCCAGCTCAGGATGGTCGGCGGCGCGATGTCGATGAAGCCGACCTTGAGCGTGCTCTCGATGGTGCCGCCGTCCGGCGTCGTCGCCGTGATGGTCTTCTCGACGAGGACCGACGGCGAGAAGAGCGTCTCGCTCGTCTTCAGGCTGAAGACGTTGGAGTTCACCAGCGGGAACGCAGGGCCCTTGCAGCCCGCCGACCCCGAGAGGTCCAGCCCCTCGACGTCGAACGGGGTGTGGGTCACCTGCGAGAGGAAGGCGAGGCCGTAGTTGAACTCGTGATTGCCGATCCCGCCGACGTCGAACCGCAGGTGGTTCATGGCCTTGTAGATGCCCAGCGTCTCGCCGCACCCGATCGGCTCGACGAGCGCCTGGTAGTCGGCGAGCACGGTGCCCTGGATGGTGTCGCCGTTGTCGACCAGGAGGTTGTTCGGGATCTCGGCGCGGGCCTGGTGGACGAGCGTCGCGGTGCGCTCGAGGCCGATGGAGGGCTCCGCGACCAGCTTGAAGTAGTCGAAGCCGAGGAGGTTCGTGTGGAGATCGGTGGTCTCGAGCAGCGCGAAGTCGGCCGTGGCCCCGCTCGGCGTCGCGGGCGCGCCCCCCGCGCCGCCGCCGCCCTCGCCGCCGCCGCCCTCGCCGCCCTCGCCGCCTGAACCGGCAGAGCTGGAGGTCGACGAGGTCGGGCGGACCTCCTCGCCGCCGCACGCACCCAGCGCGGTCATGGCCAGGATCACCGAGGAAATCACCGCATGCCGTCCGAATCGACCTCTCATGATGAGCACCTCGTCGAGCGCTGCTTCGGCCGATGCCCCTGCGCGCGGCTACAGCCACAGTGGATTTAGGTGGCCACGTTGTCGCACTGGTGCGCGCTCGGATCAAGGGCCTCGGTGAGCTCCAGGGGTACCTCGTCGCCGTTGCTCTCCGGGCGATGAGGAAGCAGGTCGTCGCCACCGAGCCCGGCAGAAGGCCGGCCGATGTGCTAGGGACGCGGCCGATGACTGGACTCGTATTTCCCTCCGGAACCTTCGCCGCTTATCTCTTCGATTGCGACGGCACCATCGCCGACTCCATGCCGGTCCACCGTCAGGCCTGGATGGAGGCGCTCGCCCCGCATGGGTGCGAGTTCACCGACGAGGACTTCTATGGCTGGGCGGGGATGCCGACCGACCATATCGTCGAGCTCCTGAACCGGAAGTACGGCCTGCGGATGCCGGTGGCCGAGGTCTTCACGGCGAAGGAAGAGGCGTATTACCGCCTGATGCCGACCGTGCGCGGCGTGCCCGAGGTCGTGGCCGCGCTCCGCGACGCGCCCCCGGGCGTGAAGCGCGCCGTCGTCTCGGGGAGCCCCCGCGCGTCGGTGGAGAAGACGCTCGAGTTCCTGGGCCTCCGCGGGTACGTCGACGAGGTCGTCGCCGCGGAGGACTACACGCAGCCGAAGCCGGCGCCCGACCCGTTCCTCGAGGCGGCGAGGCGCCTCGGCGTCGCGCCCGCGCAGTGCCTGGTCTTCGAGGACGCCGTGCTGGGGATCAAGTCCGCGCAGGCGGCGGGCATGCCGTGGGTGCTCGTCGACCCCCGGGCGCTCCGCGCCGCGCGGCCGGATCCCTGAGCCACGCCGGGACGCCGCGGGAGACCGCGCGGCCCGGAGCGTTCCCCCGCGCCGCCGGAAGGTCCCTCGCGGGCGCCGGCGGTCCCTTCACCGCGACGTCTCCCCACGGAGCGCCGCCTCGACCGTCAGGGCATGGTTCATGATGGCCGCCGCCGTCACGCCGGCGGCCGACGCGATGATGGCGGCCTGGAGCGGCGTCGTCGCGTCGCCCGCGACATACACGCCGGGCATCGAGCTCTGTTTGTGGTCGTCGACGCGCACGAAGCCTTGCTCGTCGAGGGCGAGCCCGAGCCGCTCGACCAGGGGCACGGGCCTCTGCCGCGGCTTCAGGAAGATCATGCGCCTCGGGAGCCGATGGCCGTCCTCGAGCTCCACCGCCTCGAGCTGCTTCTCGCCGAGGAAGCGCCGGATACGGCGCGGCTCGACGCGGACCCGCGCCTGCGCGAGGCGGGCCATGACGTCGGGGGGGCAGGCCGAGGCCCTCCGTGAAGACGACGAGATCGTCGGTCCAGCCCGTGAGCAGCAAGGACCACTCGGCGAGCTGGATGGAATCGGCGACGACCCCCCACGGGAGCCCGCGGACCTCCCAGCCGTGGCAGTAGGGGCACTGGGCGATGCTGTGGCCCCAGAGAGCACGCACGCCCGGGATACCGGGCAGCTCGTCGGCGACGCCCACGGTGAGGAGGACCCGTCGGGTGAGGTGCGCCGCGCCGTCGTCGGTCAGGACGCGCAGGAGCTCGCCCTCGCGCACGAGTTCGACCACGGTCGCGTCGCGCACGGATACGGACGGATAAGCGCCGAGCTGCTCGCGGGCGATGCGCCGGAACTCGCGCGGAGGTGTCCCGTCGCGCGTCACGAAGTTGTGGACCTCGTCGGCGGCCGCGTTGCGCGGGACGCCGCCGTCGCAGAGCAGGACCTTCTTGAGGGCCCGCCCGAGGGTGAGCGCCGCGCTGAGCCCTGCCGGGCCACCTCCCACGATCACGACATCCTGGTTCATGCTCGCATCGCTCCGCTCTGGCCACCGCGTCCGCTCACCCGCCGTCGGCCACCGCTGCCCCATGCAGCCGGTGACCAGATGCCCTCCCGCGCAGAGGGCGCTCCAGGCGAGCAGGCCTCGCCGTGTGTGGGAGAGGGTCGTCCGACGTTTCCTCGACACCCCCACAGGATGGGTCCGGACGCAGCGACAGAGAATGGCGGTGTTTTCGACCGGCCTGGCCAGGCTTTCGCCGCGCTGGCCGGGATCGCGACGGCGGCCGTGGACATGCCCGCGCGGGCCTGCCGGCGGCCGACTCGCCCTTCCGGGCGAGAGCAGCTCCACCGCACGATTCCGAGGGGAAGCAGCGCGCTCGGGGGCGCGTACATCGAGGGAAACCAACGATCGGCAGGAGTCAATCCATGCGCGTTATCATTCCGCTCGTCGCTCTGCTCGGTGCTCACGTGCTCTCCGGCTGCTTGCCCTCGGACACGCCCGAGGATCCCTCGAACGACATCCCAACCGGCTCGGACGGCACCGGAGGAGCTGGCGGAGGCGACACCTCGGGAGCTGGCGGAGACGACGCCGCAGGAGCTGGCGGAGGCGACACCTCGGGAGCTGGCGGAGACAACACCGCAGGAGCTGGCGGGGGCGAGAACGCCGCCGGGGGCGGGGGCGCGGGCAGCGTCGCCCCGTCCCCGGAGGGGGCCTGGTACCAGCAGATCTCCGGCCCCCACCTGGAGAGGTCCATGGCCCTCGCGATCGACCCGGGCATGAGAGTGCTCGTCGCCGGCAGCTCGCGCGGCGCGACCAATTTCGGCGCGGGTCCGGTCGCGCCGGTCGGCTTCGAGGACCTCTTCGTGGCGAAGTACTCGGACGACGGCGATCTGCGCTGGGCGCAGCGCTTCGGCGGCGTGCAGGTGACCAGCACCGGCGCCGCGATCTTCGGGAACGACGGCGTCGCCGTCGTCGGCCATTACACGAGCGGACCGCTGCACGTCGGCGCCGTTGCGCTGGATACGCCGGCGAAGGCCGACCTCTTCGTCGTCGCGCTCGACGGCCGCGGCACCCTGCGCTGGGCGCGTCGCCTGGGCGGCCTCGACCACGACCTCGCGGGCCGTGTGGCCGCCGGCCCCCGCGACAGCGTCATCGTCGCTGGCCAGTCCGGGGATCGCCTCCTCCTGGCCAAGCTCGCCATCGACGGCACGACCGTCTTCGACCGGACGCTGGGGCACCTCTCCCGCACCCCCTCGTCCCTCGCGCCCATCGGCGGCCTGGCCGTGGATCACCGCGGCGACATCCTCGTGGCGGGCAGCTTCAACGGCGACGGGGATCTCGGCGGAGGCGCCACCCGCGGGCTGAAAGGCGACCAGGCCTGGGTGGCGAAGTACTCGGGGCAAGACGGCGCCCACCTCTGGTCGCGGCACCTCGGCGCGCCCGCGGATCAAGGCCTCGGGCGCGGCGACGAGGCGCAGGGGCTGCTCGTGGACGAGCGCGGCGACGTGCTGATCGCCGGCCGGTTCGCGGCGGGCGCCGACCTCGGTGAAGGCCCGATCGAGGGCGAGGGGGGCGTGTTCCTCGCGAAGCTCGACGGCCAGGACGGCTCGATGCGCTGGGTGAACCCGTTCCCCGCCGCCCGCGTCGGCGCGGCGACCCTCTCGTTCGCCCCCGGCGGCCACGTCGCGCTGATCACGTCGCTCGCCGGCCCGTTCGACCTCGGCGGCGGCGTCGTCAACACGCGGGGGAGCTACGTCGCGACGTACGAGCCCGATACCGGCGCCTTCGTCGAGCAGCGGCACCTCGCCGAGCTCGGCTCGGCGCTCCTCGATGCGCAGAACGGCTCCTTCGGTCCGGGCGCCGCGGCGATCGACCCGGCGGGGAGGCTCACGATCGTGACGGGCTTCGACGGCGAGGCGCAGACCGGATTCGGCGCGCTGCAGAGCCAGGGCCGGAGCGACGTGCTCGTCGGGCACCTGCCGCTCTGATGCGGTGATCGGCCGGGCGCTCCGCGCCTGGACCGCGGTGATCCGCCGGGATCGGCGCCGGCCGCACGGCGCCCTTCCGCGCCGCGCGGCCGCACCGGTCCGTCACCTGAGGCCGTTCTTCACGGCGGTGACGAGCTCGCCGTTCGTGGTGTCGCCGCTCAGCTCCCAGAACATCGCGCCGCCCAGCCCCTTGTCCTTGATGTAACGCATCTTGACGCCGAGCGAGGCCGGGTTGTCGTAGCTCCAGAACTCCGTCCCGTTGAAGGTGTAGAAAGCCTTCGTGTCCGGGTGGGTGTAGCCGGGGTGCCCCTTCGTCTTGAGGACCTTGTAGTCCTCGATGCCCGCCTCGTACGTGCCCGGGGCGGCGCCGGAGGCCGACTGCCACACGCCCTGGTTCACGCTGGTGACGCCGGTCCAGCCGCGACCATAGAAGGGCACCCCGACGACCAGCTTGCTCGCGGGCGTCCCGCCGTTCAGCCAGGCCGTGACCGCCTCGTCGGTGCTGTACTTCAGCGCCTTCGCGGGGTTCGAGGCGGCGTTGTAGAGCGGCGAGTGGAAGTTCGTCGTGTTCTCCCAGGCGCCGTGCATGTCGTACGTCATCAGGTTGATGAAATCGAGGTGCCGGTGGATCTGGCCGACCTGGATCTTCTCGATCTTGTCGAGGCCAGCGGGCGCCGCGATGGTGAGCAGCAGCCCGGGGCGCACCGCGTTGAGCTGGCCGCGGAACTCGGCGAGCAGCGCCGTGAAGTTCTGGGTGTCCTCGGGGCGCTGGTTGCAGGTGCTGCCGCAGGCGGCCGGGTACTCCCAGTCGATGTCGATGCCGTCGAACACGCCGGCCCAGCGGGGATCCTTGATGAAGAGATCGACACAGGACGACACGAACGAGGCGCGGTTCGCGGGCAGCGCGGCGTCGGAGAAGCCGGCCGACCAGGTCCAGCCGCCGAGCGAGATCAGCACCTTGAGGTGCGGGTGCTTCTGCTTCAGCTTGCGGAGCTGGTTGAAGCTGCCGCGGAGCGCGCCGGCGTCCCAGGTGTCGGCGACGCCATCCACGCTGTCGGCGGCGCTGTAGGCCTTGTCGTAATCGGCGTAGGTGTCGCCGAGCGCGCACCGGTTGCCCACGACGTTGCCGAAGGCGTAGTTGATGTGCGTGAGCTTCGCGGCCGACCCGCTCGTGTCGATGTTCTTGACGTGGTAGTTGCGGCCGTAGACGCCCCACTCCGCGAAGTAGCCAATCACCTTCTTGCCGTTGCTGTCGCCGCCGCCCGAGCCGCCGCCGCCGCCCGAGCCGCCGCCGCCGCCCGAGCCGCCCGAACCGCCGCTGCCGCCCGAGCCGCCCGAACCGCCGCTGCCGCCCGAGCCGCCGCTGCCAGAGCTGGTGCTGGTGGTGCTGCTGGAGGTGGTGCTGGCGCCGCTCGTCACCTTCCACAGCGCAGGGACAATCGGCGGCTCCCAGCCCGGAAGTGAGGTGTGCGCCTGGACGCAGCTGTACGTGACACCGCCGTACGTCACCTGCGCATTGACCGCATACGCGGTGTACGGCGCCCAGGCAGCGGCGACAGGCTGCTCCGCCGCGTCGATGTCCTCTGCCTCGGGGCCAAAGCGCTCCACGTCATCTTCGCTCCCGAGACCGCCGCAGGCGGCGATGGCGAATGCAGCAAACAGCGGCAGGGTCGTGAGGGGGGAAAGCTTCATGGCGAATCTCCTTGGCTGTGCCGGTATCCGGTGGTCGCAGACCGGATGAGCAACGGGCGTACCGCTCGAGGCGATGACCTCGAAGGCCGGCGCCGCCACACCGCGACAGCCCGCCTGGAGCTCCGCACAAGAGGAGACGCGCCGCGATCTGCCCGACGATCCGGGCGCGCGCAGGGGCGATCCGAGAGATCGCCGGGTGATCCCCCCGATCGCAGGAGAGCTACCGGATCGCCCCCCAGCGATCCGGGCGATCGCTCGACCATGCCCCGGCGCAGCGCGGTTCTTCGATAGATCCCTCCAGCAGCCGCGGTCGAGATGCAGGGCACGACGCTTGCTCTTGTCTCGATCCGTGGACGGAACCATCGAGCCCCTCAGCCTGGAACCCATCGAGCCATATCGGGGTAGTATCGCGGTCGAAATGCACTCCAGCGACACGCTGACGCTCCTCGCGCCGCTCTCCGGCCCCATCGTGCCGATCGAGTCCGTTCCCGATGCGGTCTTCGCCGACAAGGTCGTCGGCGACGGCATCTCGATCGATCCGACCACCCAGACGTTGCTCGCCCCGTGCGACGCCACGGTGACCCAGCTCCACGCAGCCCGGCACGCCATCACCCTGAGCGCCGCGGGCGGGGTCGAGATCATGATCCACGTGGGGATCGACACGGTCGGCCTGAAAGGCGAGGGCTTCACGGCGCGGGTGAAGCAGGGAGACAAGGTCTCCGCGGGCCAGGCGCTCCTCGAGTTCGACGCCGATCACCTCCTGCACAAGGCGCCCAGCCTGCTCACGCAGGTCATCGTCCTGAGCGGCGAGACGAGCGTCATCGTCGAGCGGGCGCGCGGCACGGCCAGGGCCGGCGTGAGCCACCTCATGACCGTGGGCCCCAGGCGCAAGGCCCGGGAGGACGCGCCGCGCGCGCCGAGCGCGTCGGAGGCGGGGGCGTCCAGGCCGCCGCCGCGGGCCACGGTCGGGGTCACGTCCGCCGTCGTCGTGGTGCCCAACCCGCACGGGCTGCACGCGCGGCCGGCCGCGGTGCTCGCGAACGAGGCCAAGTCGTTCGCCGCCGACATCAGCGTGGAGCTCGCCGGCCGCAACGCCAACGCGAAGAGCGTCGTCGCGCTGATGAACCTGGGCGCGGGCCCGGGCGCGGAGCTGCGCATCGTCGCCAGCGGCAGCGAGGCGGCGCGGGCCGTGGGCCGCCTCGTCGAGCTCGTCCGGAGCGGGCTGGGCGAGGACCTGTCCGCCGCGCCGGGGCCCGACGCGCCCGCGCCCGCGAAAGCCGCCGCGCCGCGCGCGAGCGACGACCCGCGGCGCTTCCTCGGCGTGAGCGCCGCGCCCGGCCTCGCCATCGGCCCGGTCTGCAAGATCGACCCGCTCGCCGCCGCGGTGGAGGAGCACGGGGACGACACGGAGGTGGAGCTCGCGCGGCTGCAGAAGGCGCTGATGCACACCCGGATCGAGCTGAAGCAGCTCGTCGCGACGTCGGGCAAGCGCGTCGAGCAGGCCCAGATCTTCAGCGCGCACCTCACGATGCTCGACGATCCGGAGATCATCACCCGCGCCGAGGTCGCCATCGTGGAGGGCAAGTCGGCCGCGTTCGCGTGGCGCGAGGCGGTGATGTCGTCGTACCGGGAGCTCGCACGCCAGTCGAACCCGCTGCTCGCCGCGCGCGCCAACGACGTGCGGGACGTGGGCGGCCGCGCGCTGCGGCACCTCGCCGGCGGCGACGACGCGCAGGCCGTGCCGGCGGGCAGCCTCGTCGTCGCGGAGACCCTGACGCCCTCCGAGGTCGTGCGGCTCGAAGGCCAGGGCGCCGCCGGCCTGGTCAGCGTGCTCGGCGGCACGACGTCACACGCGGCGATCCTGGCGCGCTCGCTCGGCGTGCCGTACCTCGTCGGCGCCCCGGCGTCGCTGCTCGCCACCCCGGCGGGGGCGACGGCCGTGCTCGACGCCGACGCGGCGGCGCTGCTGCTCCACCCGACCGAGGCCGAGCTCGACGCCTACCGCGGTCGGCTCGGGGCGCGCCAGGCGCTGCGCGCGAAGCAGGAGGCGGCCGCGAGCGAGCGCGCGGTGACCCGCGACGGCGTGCACGTCGCGGTGCTCGCCAACATCGCGAGCGCCGCCGACGCCCGCAAGGCCGTCCGGCTCGGGGCCGAGGGCGTGGGCCTCCTGCGCACCGAGCTGATGTTCTTCGACCGCGAGACCGCGCCCACCGAGGCCGACCAGACCGCGGCCTACCAGGAGATCGCCGACGCGCTGGGCGACCGCCCGCTCGTCATCCGCACGCTCGACGTCGGCGGCGACAAGCCGCTCTCCTACATGCCCCTGCCCGCGGAGGACAACCCGCTGCTCGGCATCCGCGGCCTGCGCATCGGCGCGCTCCACCCGACGATCCTGCGCAGCCAGCTGCGCGCGATCCTGAAGACCCGGGCCCCGGCCGGGCACCGCGTCCTCTTGCCCATGGTCGCGAGCCTCGAGGAGCTCCGCGAGGCCAGGCGGGTGCTCGAGGAGGAGCGCCAGCGCGCCGGGTCGCCCAAGGTGGAGCTCGGGGTGATGGTCGAGGTGCCGTCGGTCGCGATCCAGGCCGATCAGTTCGCGGCGGAGGTCGATTTCTTCTCGATCGGCACGAACGATCTCACCCAGTACACGCTGGCCATGGACCGCACCCACCCGCGGCTCGCCGGCCGGCACGACGCGCTGCACCCGGCGGTGCTCCGGCTCATCGACGCGACCGTGCAGGCCGCGCGCCGGCGCGAGCGCCACGTGGGCATCTGCGGCGCGGTGGCGAGCGATCCCGACGCCGTGGCCGTGCTGATCGGCCTCGGCGTGACCGAGCTCAGCGTGAGCGTCCAGGCGATGCCGGAGGTGAAATCGAAGATCCGCGAGCTCGACGCCGGCAAGTGCCGCGAGCTCGCCAGGGCCGCGCTCGAAATGGGGACCGCCGGCGAGGTGCGGGCGCTGCTCTCCCCGGGCGCGCGGCCCGGCTGACGCACGACCTGCCGCAGCACGCAGACCGGGGGCCGCCGCCGGAGCGGCGCGAGGGCGGCCCCGCCCACTCGAAAGGAGCTTCGCATGAGAGGATTCAACGAGCTGCAGCGCGTCGGCAAGGCGCTGATGTTGCCCATCGCGGTGCTGCCGGTCGCGGGCCTCCTGCTCCGGCTGGGGCAGCCCGACGTGCTGGACATCGCGTTCATCGCCCAGGCCGGCGGCGCCATCTTCGAGAACCTGGCGCTGGTCTTCGCGGTGGGCATCGCGGTCGGCCTGGCGCGCGAGGCGAACGGCGTGGCCGGGCTCTCCGGGATGATCGCCTACCTGGTGATCACGAACGGGGTGAAGACCCTCGACGAGAAGATCAAGATGGGCGTGCTCGCCGGCATCCTCGCCGGCGTCCTCGGGGGGGCGATGTACAACCGCTTCCGGGACACCAGGCTGCCCTCCTACCTGGGCTTCTTCGGCGGCAGCCGCTTCGTGCCCATCGTCACCGGCGGCGCGAGCCTCGCCCTCGCGCTCGTCCTCGGCGTCGTCTGGCCGCCCGTGCAGGCCGGCATCGACGCGCTGGGCGGCTGGGTCGTGGCCTCGGGGCCGATCGGCGCCTTCAGCTTCGGCGTCCTGAACCGCCTGCTCATCCCCACCGGACTGCACCACATCCTCAACAACCTCGCGTGGTTCGTGGTCGGCGCGTTCCAGGGCGCGAAGGGCGCGGTGACCGGCGATCTGAACCGCTACTTCGCCGGCGATCCCTCCGCGGGCGTGTTCATGGCCGGCTTCTACCCGGTGATGATGTTCGGCCTGCCCGCGGCGTGCCTGGCGATCTACCGCACCGCGCGCCCGGAGAACCGCAAGGCGATCGGCGGCGTCATGTTCTCGGCCGCGCTGACCGCCTTCCTGACGGGCATCACCGAGCCGATCGAGTTCGCGTTCATGTTCCTCGCGCCGGCGCTGTACGCGGCGCACGCCGTGCTGACCGGCATCTCGCTGGCGCTGCTCGACGCGCTCGGCGTCAAGCACGGCTTCAGCTTCTCCGCCGGGTTCATCGACTACGCGCTGAACTACGGGCTCTCGACCAAGGGCTGGATGATCGTGCCGATCGGCCTCGCCTATTCGGTCGTCTATTACGGGCTCTTCGTCTTCTGCATCAAGCGGTTCAACCTGGCCACGCCGGGCCGCGAGCCCGCGCCGGCGCTCGCCGCGCCGGCGGCCGGCGGCGCGCTGGGCGCCGGGGCCCCCGCCGGCGAAGGCGGGCTCGCCGCGCAGCTCCTGCGGGCGCTGGGCGGCCACGGGAACGTGCGCGAGATCGACGCGTGCATCACCCGCCTGCGCCTGGTCATGGTCGACCGCGACCTCGTGAAGGACGCGGACCTGAAGGCGCTCGGCGCCAAGGGCGTGGTGCGCCCGGGGACCGACAACCTGCAGGTGATCCTCGGCCCGATGGCCGAGTCGATCGCCAGGGAGATGAAGGAGCTCAAGGGCGACGCGCCGGCGGCTGCGCCAGGCACGCCAGCCGCGCCCGGCGAGCGCCGGGAGGTGATCACGCGGCGGGAGATTGCGCCCGCCGGGAGCCCGGCGCGGCCAGCGCCAGCGCCAGCCGTGCAGCCAGCGCCAGCCGTGCAGCCAGCGCCAGCAGTGCAGCCAGCGCCAGCAGTGCAGCCAGCGCCAGCAGTGCAGATCGAGCGCTGGCTTGCCGCGCTCGGCGGCGCCGCCAACATCCGATCGGTGGAGGGGTTCTCGAGCGGGCGCGTGCGCGTCGAGCTCGCCGGCGAGGATCCCGTCGACGAGGCGGCGCTCGAGGCCGCGGACGTGAAGGGCGTGATGCGGCTCTCGGACAGGGTGCTCCACCTGCTGGTCGGCCCCGAAGCGCCGCAGTACGCCGCCGCGCTCGCGCAGAAGCTCAAGGGGTGAGCGGCGTGGATCTGGAAGGCAACCTCCTCACGCCGGACGGCTGGATCCGCGGGCGCCTGCGCTTCCGCGCGCGGGTTGAAGAGATCGAGGGCGCGCCGGTCGCCGAGCCCGCCGCGGGGCCGTGGATCCTGCCCGGCTTCATCGACCTGCACGTCCACGGCGGCGGCGGCCGGGACGTGATGGAGGGCGGGGACGCGCCCCGGCAGGTGGCCCGCGCGCACGCGGCGACCGGGACCACGAGCCTGCTCGCCACCACGATGACGGCGCCCCTGGCCGAGCTCTGCTCCACCCTGCGCGCGATCCGGGCCGCCATGGACGCGCGCCGCCAGGGCGAGGCGCGTGTCCTCGGCGTCCACCTCGAGGGCCCGTTCCTCAACCCGGGTCGGCTCGGCGCGCAGCCTGCGTGTGTGGCGCGCGGGGACCTCGACACCGCGCTGGCGCTCCACGCGGTGGCGCCGATCCGCGTGCTCACCCTCGCGCCGGAGCTCGCCGGCCACCTGGAGCTCATCCGCGGCCTGTCGGGCCTCGGGGTGCGGGTGCAGATCGGGCACACGCTGGCGAGCTACGAGGAGGTGGTGGCGGCCCTCGCGGCGGGGGCGAAGGGCTTCACCCACCTCTTCAACGCGATGAACGGGCTGCACCACCGCGAGCCCGGCGCGGTGGGCGCGGCCCTGGCCCACGGCGACTTCGCCGAGCTGATCCCGGATCTCGTGCACGTGCATCCGGGCGCCATCCGGGCGGCCCTGCGCTGCATCCCCAGGCTGTACGCCGTGACCGACGGCACCGCGGCCTCGGGGATGCCGGACGGGCAGTACCGGCTCGGCGCGCACGCGGTCACGAAGTGCCAGAACAGCGTGCGGCTCCCCGACGGGACCCTGGCGGGGAGCTGCCTGACCATGCACCAGGCCTTCAAGAACCTGGTCCACCTCGGGCTCTCCGTGGCCGAGGCGTCGCGTCGCTGCAGCCAGTTTCCGGCCGAGCACCTCGGCCTCGCGGAGCGAGGGCGCATCGCGCCGGGGTGCTTCGCCGATCTTCTGGTCCTGGAGGAGGATCTCGCCCTGCGGCGGGTCCTCGTGGAAGGGGAGCCCCTTGAGTGACCGAACGCGCTCGATCATGGCCGAGGAGGCCCGCTCCGCCCCGGAGATCGTGGCCGCGCAGCTCACGCAGGACGAGGAGGCCTACCGCGCGCTGGGCGCCCGCCTGCGCGCGGCGCCGCCGCCGTCGGTGGTCACGGTCGCGCGCGGCAGCTCGGATCACGCCGCGGGTTACCTCGCCTACCTCGTGATGACGCAGCTCGGCTGCCCGGTCGCGAGCCTGCCCCCGTCGGTGGTGACGCTCTACCACGCGCCGCTGCGGCTCCCGGGCAGCCTGGCGGTCGCGGTGTCCCAGTCGGGGCAGAGCCCGGACGTGGTGAACACGCTCTCGGCCTGCGGCGCCGCGGGCGCGGTGACGGCGGCCCTCGTGAACCAGCTCGGCTCGCCGCTCACCCAGGCGGCCGCGTCGACGCTCCCCCTGCGCGCGGGGCCCGAGCGCAGCGTCGCCGCCACGAAGAGCTTCATCGCCAGCCTGAGCGCCATGGCCAGGGTGGTGGGGTGCTGGAGAGAGGACGCCGCGTTGCTCGACGCGCTGAAGGCGCTGCCGGACACCCTGGCCGCCGCGTGCGAGGGCGACGTGGGCCCGCTCGTGGACGCGCTGGCCGGCGAGGAGCGCCTGCTCGTGCTCGGGCGAGGGCCGGGCTTCGCCGTCGCGCTGGAGGCGGCCCTCAAGTTCAAGGAGACGTGCGGCGTGCACGCGGAGGCGTTCACGGTCGCCGAGGTGCAGCACGGGCCGATGGCCCTCATCGACGAGCGATTCCCTCTCTTGATCTTCGCCCCGCGCGGCCCGGCCCAGGCCGGCCTCGTGCGCGTGGCGGAGGAGTTCCGGAGCCAGGGAGCGAAGGTGATCCTGGTGGGCCCCGCCGGCCTGCCGGGGGTGGATCTCGCGGTGCCCGAGTCGCCGCACGAGCTGCTCGACCCGCTCTGTCAGGTTCAGGCGTTCTATCTCGCGGCCGCTGCCCTGGCCGAGGCGCGAGGGCTGGATCCGGACGCGCCGAGGCGGCTCAAGAAGGTAACGAAAACACTGTAGGAGAGCGTCATGCGAAGGCCTGTTTTCCAGTTTGGGCTGCTCGCCGCGGCCCTGTTTGTGGCAGGGTGCGCCGACGACGAGGCGCCCTCGTCCACCGGGAGCACCACGATGAGCACCAGCACGGGCAACGACGGCGGTGGCGGTGGCGGCACCGGCGGCGCCGGCGGTGACGACACCAGCGATGGCGGCGGTGGCGGCGGCGCGACCCAGCAGCGCCCGTCGGGCGCGGACATCGCCGTGAGCTGGGAGGTGCTCGACAATTACAAGAACCCGGCGGTGAGCTTCGGTTCGGCGCTGACGATCACCAACCATGGAACGGTCGCGCTCGGGAGCAGCGGCTGGACGTTGTATTTCAACTTCGTCCGCAGCATCCTCCCCGAGAGCCTGCCGGCCGGGGTGACCATCACCCATATCAACGGCGACTTCTTCAAGATGGAGCCGACGGAGGCGTTCGAGCCGGTGCAGCCGGGGCAGAGCGTGGTCATCCCTTTCGACGGCTCGTTCTGGGCCATCAAGGAGACGGACGCCCCCGCGGGGTATTACTTCGTGTTCACGGACGACAAGGGTGTGGCCTCCGCGCCGGAGGCGGTCGGGTCCGAGACCGTCGAGCCGTTCGTGCAAGAGAAGCAGACCGATCGGTTCCCCGGCGACGTGACGCCGGTGCCGACGGCGGAGTCTCGTTATCAGGAGAACCAGGCAGTCCGCCTGCTCCCGGCGGGCGACGTGGACAGGATCGTGCCCTCGCCGGTGCTCTTCGAGGCCGGCTCCGGAGAGCTGAGGTTGTCGTCGGCCGTGCCCATCGTGCACGCCGCCGGGCTGAAGGACGAGGCGACCTTCCTGGCGGAGGCGCTCGGGGCCCTGCTCGGCGACGCGCCGGAGGTCCGCGAGGGCGCGCCGACCCCGGGGATGGCGGCCATCCACCTCACGACAGGTGCGATCGACGTCGGCGGCCAGCCGCGGCAGGCGGGCGACGAGGCCTATCGTCTCACGGTCACCGCAGAAGGCGTCGAGATCGTGGGCAGCGACGCGGCAGGGGTCTTCTACGGGATCCAGAGCCTGCGCGCCCTCGCGCCCGTGGAGGTGTACCGGGCCTCCCAGCCGGAGATCGCGATCGGCGCGGTGACGGTGGAGGACGCCCCGCGCTTCGTGTACCGCGGCATGCACCTCGACGTGGCGCGCAACTTCCAGCGCAAGGAGGCCGTGCTGAAGCTGCTCGACGTCATGGCCTTCTACAAGCTGAACAAGTTCCATTTCCACCTGACCGACGACGAGGGGTTCCGCTTCGAGGTGAGCGGCTTGCCCGAGCTCACCACGGTCGGCGCCCGGCGCGGCCATACCCTGGACGACAAGGGCAACATCGTCCCCTCGTTCGGCTCCGGTCCGGACCCGGATTCTGCGGCGTCGAGCGGAAGCGGCCATTACACCCGCGCCGATCTCGTGGAGATCCTGCGTTATGCGAAGGAGCGCCACATCGAGGTGATCCCCGAGATCGACATGCCGGGCCACGCCCGCGCGGCGGTCAAGGCGATGGAGGCGCGTTATGCGAGGCTCGCGGCCGAGGGCGACGTCGAGAAGGCCGAGGAGTTCCTGCTGAGCGATCTGGAGGACCCGTCCCAGTACATGTCCGTGCAGATGTGGACCGACAACGTCGTGAACCCCTGCCGGGAGTCCACCTACAGGTTCCTGCAGAAGGTCGTGGACGAGCTCGTCGCGGTCTACGCCGAGGCCGGCGCGACGCTCACCACCATCCACACGGGCGGCGACGAGGTGCCGGAGGGCGTCTGGGAGCAGTCCCCCTCGTGCAAGGCCCTCGTCGATCGGGCGCCGGGTGACGGCGTCGATTCCGCGGCCGACCTGGCAAGCCATTTCCTGCGCGAGCTCGGCGCGATCGTCGCGGCCCACGGCCTCGTGACCGGAGGCTGGGAGGAGATCGCCTTGAAGAAGGTGCCGGTGGAAGGCGGCTTCGACAAGGAGGCCAACCCCGAGTTCCTGAGCAGCAATTTCAGGCCGTATGTCTGGAACAACGTCTGGGGCTGGGGGGACGAGGACAACGGGTACAAACTCGCCAACGCGGGGTATCCGGTGGTGCTCTCCAACGCCACGAACCTGTATTTCGACCTCGCCTACGACAAGGATCCGTCGGAGCCCGGCTATTACTGGGCGGGGTTCGTGGATACGCGCAAGCCCTACGAGTTCGTGCCGCTCGACTTCTACAGGAGCGCCCACGAGGATCGCATGGGCAATCCGATCGACCAGGCGCAGATGTTCCGGGATCACGTCCGGCTGACCGACGCCGGTCGGGCCAATGTCCTCGGCATCCAGGGGCAGCTCTGGGGCGAGAACGCCAAGGGCCAGGAGGCGATGGAGTACCTGGTCTTCCCGAAGCTGGTCAGCCTCGCGGAGCGGGCCTGGGCGGAGGACCCGGCGTGGGCGCAGGAGGAGGACAGGGCGCTCCGCGCGAGCCAGCTCGCCGAGGCGTGGAATCGCTTCGCCAACAGCCTGGGGCAGCGCGAGCTGCCGCGGCTCGACCACCTGAGCGGCGGCGTGGCCTACCGGCTGCCGCTGCCGGGCGCGCGCATCGAGGACGGACAGCTCGTGGCGAACGTGGCGTTCCCGGGGCTCCAGATCCGCTACACGACCGACGGCGCCGAGCCGGACGCCACCTCGACCGTCTACAGCGGGCCGGTGGCGGTGAGCGGCGTGGTCAAGCTGAGGACGTTCGATACACGCGGCCGCGGCAGCCGCACCTCGGTGGTCGAGCCGAACGCGGCGCCGTAGGATCGCCGCGCTCGGCGGTCACGCCTCGCCCAGCCACACCCGCGCGAGCTCGAGCGTGCGCGCGTTCTCGTGGACGTCTTCGAGGAATCGAGCCAGCGTCACACTGCAGGCGACTTAGATTGGGGACGCGCAGCGGAGTCGAGGTGGACGCCAGTGAGAGCAGGGCGGTCGACGTCCGTCAGGGCGGGGGCCTCGCTGGCGACGTGGCTGACCTCGACCACGGCCCGGAGCTCGCCGGCGCTACTCCCTTTGGGAGTACCGTCGCGACGAGCTCGCCCTCGATGCCTCGCCGGCGAGGTGGCCGAGCTCGAGCCGTCACGCGCGAGTGCGATCACCACGTTGCGGCACGCCCGTGCAGGGGCGTTCTGGAAGTACGGGCGCCTGGTCCGCTTTCGCGTGACGGTCAGCGCCCCTTCAGAGGATTGCCGAAGAAGTCCCGAACCCGAGGTCGTCCTCCCCGAGCCATGTCAACCTGGCCCCGGCTGGGGCAAGCATGGTTAGGATTTGCGGCACAATCCAGCACCCGGCGAGGAACGCTTGTAACTCGTCGACGCCACAAAATACCGAGAATACGGCTCATCGAATCCGTCAATCTCAACCAGTGCACGAAAGTCCCCGCCCGGAGCTGGATCTCGCTCTGGAAGCCAGACACGAACGACGACATCGTGAGCGAAGTGTTGCCATGTCGCAGCGCTGCCCGACAGATTCGTCCGGCTATCGAGCACGACCGGGATCGACGCCAGAGCGCTGCTTATCCAGCTTCGGAAGGACGCGACACGCGCGTACAGGCCTGGGTGTTGCGCCTCCGCACACCCGTATCCCCAGCTCACTACGCCGGCCAGGATACGGCTTGATCCTTTGGCCACGGTGAGCGGACCGCCGCTGTCGGCCTGACGAGCGTCCTCGCCGCCGTTCCCCGTATCGACGGCCGCGAGCTGGTCGGCGGTGACCGTCTCCATCGGATAGAGTGTCTGCGCGGTTGAATTGGAAACGATAGGAACGTTGACGGCTTGCAGCGTATCGGACAGCGAACCACCGGCGGAGAGATGACCTCATCCCGACACTCTCGCGAGCACGCCGGGGTTGATCAGCCCCGCCGCTTCGTCGCTCGGCGTGGCCATAGCGATGGGTTGATAGAGCGAGTCTGCCCCGAGGTGCCCATGGCGCTCAATTGGGATGCGCCAGCCGCGATGCGGAGGAAGGAAGGCGGACCGATGAGAGCTGCGCCGGTGAAATCCACGCAGTGCTGTGCCGTGAGGATCCAGCGATCGCTGAGGATCACCCCGCCGCAGATGTGATATCCGCTGCTGGTCTGTAGCGAGACCTGCCAGGGATGATCGGCGATGTTCGCGTTGGCGCCCCCTACGATGGCCGTCTCGTCAGTGTCGATAGTGTCGATCAACGGGTCGTCGAGCGCCTCGGTGTCGCTACAGCCGACGAGGAGAGACAGCGCCGTAGTGCCCGCAAGTGCGCAGAGGTGTGAATCCATGAACAGCCTGCTCGCAACGTTGTTTTTTTCACATGCAGGGCTCGTCCTCATCCAGTCGGACGCGGCGCTGCGCCAATCAGTGCGCCAGGAGCGCTCGAAAGGAACCCTTTTCCGCCGCTCACCGCTCCCTGCGGCACGATCGGCGGGGAATGCCGTCTGGCATGGTCCACGTTCGTTGGTGCCTCACCGCCCTGATCCTCGACGGGAAGAAACCAGGAGCCCCTGTTGCTCTCCCCGCTAGGCAAGTTGGTGACGCCGTACGCGACGCAGAGTTGGAGCAGCTTCTCACGTATCGCGGTAAATATGCAGGCAGGTTTCAGCGCGTGCGCGTGGGGTGTCCGGTGCCCCGCAGGCTGTGGAGTGCAAGCGGCCCCCTCGATGCGTGGATAAGTTTCTGACTCGGGTTTCGCCCTTTACGCGGCGAGTCTTCGCCCGTGAATCCCGTGAGTATCGGGCAGCGGCGCCTGCGCCCGCCGTTTCTTTAAGTGCTCGAAAGTATTGATCGAGTCAAGAATATCGAGGCCCGCCATCGCGCGCTGTGCCGCGCGGAGGATGTCGGCGAAGCAGAGCCCTCGCTTATGCGGGTACCACGGGCGAAGCGGCGGCGTAGCCAGGTGGCTCTGGGCGGCGCCTTCGAGGAACCAGAGGACGAGCGCCGTGTAGAGCAGACCGACGAAGGGAGCGACGCGGCGTACGGCCGCCTCCTTGCGGGCCGACGAGTCGGCGAAGCCGAGCAGCTGCTTGCCCTCCCGAAAAAAGACCTCGATGCCCCAGCGCCCTGCGTACGTTTCGAGCAGACGAATGACGTCCACGCTGCTATCAGTGCAGAAGAAGACCCGGAACGGCACCTGTCCTTGGTCGGTCGCGACGATGACGATGCGCAGCAGGCCGTCACCGCACGCTCGGTACCATTGCGCGCAGAGCGTCTTGTACCGGACCTTGGTGATGCATCCGTACAACTCGGCGGTGCCGTTCTGCCAGGGAATCCGGTCGTCCTTAGCCAGGGCTTGCGGTTTCGGGAGCGGTGCGCCGCGCTTGCTGGTACGCCCGCGCTGGCCCGGCTTACGCGGGGTGGGCAGGGAGGTGAGTACCGCATCGGGGCGCATGGCGCCGAACACAACAATTGAGGGAGGCATCCCGCGAAGGACGGTGGCGTTGCAGTAGGCTGAGTCAGCGGCCAGCTCCACACGGCGGGCGCCCACCCAGGAGACAAAGACATCAAGCATCTCGCGGGCGAGCTCGGTCTTCTTGACGTAGCTCGCCTCGGGCTCCGAGCATTCTTTCTTTCCTCGATAGAGACGAAAGAGGACGGGCAGCCCCCACGTCCGCTGGGAAAACGGAACACGCACGAGCACCGTCAACACGACCCAGCAGTGGCCGAAACAGAAGACGCGGAAACGTCGTGTCGAGCGTACCGGGTCGATGTGCGTTCCGATCCCGAACACATGCGGGCCTTTCTTCGGGGCCACCGTGTCGTCGATGGCGATCCGGAGCGCGCCCTCCCCGAGGAACGGCGCCAGACGCTGAAACAGCCACAGGCCGAGCTCGTCCGGATTCCACGTCCCTCGGGAGAAGAAGCGATGGAACGCTTCGTGATGTCGTCGTCCGGCGGCCCCGGTCATCACGAGCGCCTCGGTTACGGCGTGCGGGCCCTGGGTCAAGATCCACCCGCACGCGATCACGAGCAGGTTCGTGAACGACGGACGGGTGAACGCGATACGAAAGACTTCCAAAACAGCCAGCAAGCTGGCAAGATTGGGGTCGAGCACGGTTGTTCCTGTCCCGTTGTGCCTTGACAACCCAACGGATCAACAGGGCAGCCGTGCTCGTCTACTCTCCGTTCAAGAGGCGCGTACGAATCCTGGAAGCAGCACGCATTCCGGTTCAGCCCTCGCGATTTCCGGAAAAAAGACATCCACGAGCATTCTGCTGATACTGCACAACCGAGCCGGCGTTCGACTCGCGAACGGACGCACCATGACAGGGCACGATGACGGGCGAGTGCGCAGCGACGGTCCACGCGCCGTAGCGTCCAGCTTGCGGCGAGGCGTTCACTATAAAGTCTGGTGAACGGCCCGTCGTGCCAGGGTGCATGAACGCCTCCGACTCGCCGCGATCGGGACGTTGCCCCGGGGTAACAGGCAACAAAAAGGGCGAAACCCGAGTCTGATACAGCGTCACTTTTCCGGGAGGGATGCGGATCGCGTGAGGTTCTCTATGTCAACCAGCGCGTGCAGCGTGGCTGTACGGAGGGACCGGTGATGCCGCGGGCCCTGCACCGCGGGCGAGGCGGCAGCGGAGGGCGCCCCGTTGGGCCACACCAGAGCCGACCTCGGCGGCGAAACAGGCGGAAGCTATGAAAAGCGCTGCTGTTTCCGGCGACCGCGCACCATTGAGCGATTTTTCTGGCGGGACTGTCCCGCGGGAGCGAACCGTCGCGATCCGGCGCATCCCCGGGGATTTGGGGAGAGCGTGACGACGGATCGCACCCGTTCGGAGGGCGTGGACCCAACCCGCTTGGGGAGCTCGCCGTGACCGATCCGTCGCGTCGGGCTGCGGTGGTCGCCTCGCTCGCCAGCACCCTATGCCGCGCCGTCGCCCTCGGGGATGAGGTGGCGGCCCGGGTCGCTCACGAGGCGCTCGGTCGGCTGCTCGGGCTGCCGGCGGCACCGGAGGGGTGAGCAAGCTTGGGCCGAACGTCGAGCCCGCCGCTCGCGTCGACTCGCTGCCGGAGCCTTGCCGCTCGCCAGTGCCCGCGGGCTCTGCTGAGAGCGCCCGTGCGCAGTGGTTGCGTGCCGCGCGGCGGTAGGCGCAGCATCACCCTGCGGGGGCGAAGCCAAGGCCGCATTGGACGAGCTCCCGCAGGCTGTGGAGCGAAAGCGGCCCCCTCGATGCCTGGATAAGCTGCTGATACAGCGTTACTTTTTCAGGCGGGATGCGGATCGCGTAAGGTTCTCTATGTATGGCACGGTCACGCCCGAGGGCGAGGTGACCTCTGCCGGCCGGGTCGCGTCGTGCATGGGATGTTACGTGAGCGCCCGCCACGAGCGCGTCTTCGGAATGGCACCTCCTGCGGGCCCTGACGGGCTCAGGGGCGGCGCCGCGCTGGGCTCATGGCACTTGACAGCTTCCGTCATCCTCGCACTGGCCTTCGCTTCCCGGGGTCATGCGCTCACCCCCGTCAGCGGCGACGTTGATAACGTGGGCGAGCGCCTGCATCGATACCGGCTTGACGAAGTGAACGTCAAATCCTGCTGCCTTGGCGAGACGGCGGTCCGACTGCTGCCCATACCCCGTGAGCGCGACGAGCACTCCCGACCACAGCCCGGCCTCACGCAGGCGCCGCGCGACCTCGTAGCCGTCCATTCCCGGGAGCCCGATGTCGAGGAACACGACATCGGGCCGGTGGTCCACCGCGGCCTTCAACGCGTGGGGGCCGTCGTTGGCGATCCACACCTCTTGCCCCATCGCGCGCAAGGCGTCGGCGAGCACGCTCGCCGCGTCCGCGTTGTCGTCGACGACGAGGACGCGGAGCTTCCTCGTCACCGCGGAGGGCCGCCTCGCCTCCTCCGGGGGGGCGGGCGTCGTGTCGTCCGCCGCGACGGGTAGGCGCACGACGAACTCGCTGCCTTGCCCGAGCCCCGGGCTCGTCGCTTCGATGCCCCCCCCGTGGAGCTCGACGAGGTCGCGAACGATGGTGAGCCCGATACCGAGGCCGCCGGGCGCCCGGTCAAGGCTGCGCTCTGCCTGATGGAACAGCGTGAAGACCTGGGGCAGCATCTCCTTCGCGATCCCGATCCCGTCGTCGCGGACACGCAGCTCCACCTGATCGCCGCGCCGCTCGACCGTCACCCCGATGTGGCCCCCGGCGTCGGTGTACTTGCACGCGTTGGTGAGCAGGTTGACGAGGATTTGATCGAGACGAACGGCGTCCGCGGTGACGTGGATGGCGGATGCCGGTAGCGCGAGCTCGATCTGATGCCGCCGCGCCTCCATCTGCTCGCGCGTGGACTCCAGGGCGCGCGACACGGCGGCCCCGATGTCGATCCGCTCCTTGCGGAGCTCGATCTTCCTCCGGGTGATGCGCGACACGTCGAGCAGATCGTCCACGAGGCGCATCAAGGTCTTCGTCTGCCGTGCGATGACCTCGATGTGCCGGTCTGGCGGCCCCCCGCAGCTTCGCAGTCGGATGAGCTCCACGGCCACGCAGATCGGCGCCATGGGGTTGCGCAGCTCGTGCGCGAGCATGGCCAGGAACTCGTCCTTCCGGCGATCCGCGTCGGCCAGCGCGTCCTCGACCCGCTTGCGCTCGGTGATGTCCAGGGACAATCCAACGAAGCCCTGGAACGCTCCGGTCGCGCAGAAGCGCGGGGCGCCCTGGGTCACGACCCATCGGCTCTCGCCGTCTCCGCGGATCATGCGACATTCCAGCGTGAACGGCTCGCGCGCGCCGAGCGCCGCGGCGTAGGCGCTCAGGAAGAGCGGGCGATCTTCCGCGTGGACCGCGTCGAGCCAGCCGTCCCCCTGCGCCTCTTCGAGGGTGTGCCCCGTGAAGCGCAGCCAGGTCTCGTTGACGTACTCGCATCCTCCGGAGGGCCCGGACATCCAGATCATCATCGGGGCGGCGTCGGCGAGGGAGCGGAAGCGCTGCTCGCTCTCGCGGAGACGCTCGACATCCTCGGCGACCTGCCGGCGCAGCTTCGCGATCTCGATGCGCCCACCGACCCGCGCGAGCAGCTCACGGGTCGAGAACGGCTTGACGAGGTAATCGTCCGCGCCCGCTTCGGCGCCGTGCACGCGCGACTCCTCCCCGGATCGGGCCGAGATGAGCACCACGGGGACGAGCTGCGTCCTCGGATCGGCGCGCAACGCGGCGAGGAGACCGAACCCGTCGAGCCCGGGCAGCATGACGTCGGTGAGGACGAGATCAGGCACGCGCTCGCGCGCGACCGACAGCGCCATCTCGCTGCTCTCGACTGCATCCACGGTCCACCGCGTCGCGAGGATGTGCTGGAGGTAGCTCCGCATGTCGGGGTTATCCTCGACGAGCAGGACGTGGCCGGCCGAGCCCGCCGGCGGGCGCCGGTCGTCCGCGCTCGGCGGGAGCCCCTGCGGAGGCGCTGCCGGTGATGTATCCACGGAGACCCACTGCGACGCTTCCTCCACGAACGCCTGGACCGTCATGGCCGTCATGCCGAGCTCCCGCTCGGCGCCGGTGTGCTCCGCGGGCAAGTGCGCTGATCCGGCGGGGATGCAGACCGTGAACGTGCTCCCTCGCCCGAACACGCTCGTCGCCTGGACGTCACCTCTGTGGAACTTGACCAGCTCCCGCACGAGCGCGAGGCCGATGCCGGAGCCCTCGTGGCTCCGCCCGCGCGCCCCATGGATCCGGTAGAAGCGTTCGAAGACCCGAGGGAGCTCCTCCGCGGGGATCCCCGTCCCCGTGTCGCGGACCTCGAGGCGCACGTGGTCACCTCCCCACCGGAGCGAGATCGCGATCTCGCCCTCGAACGTGAACTTGAACGCGTTCGAGATCAGGTTGAGGACGATCTTCTCCCACATCTCGTGGTCGACGTAGACAGGCTCCTGGAGCGGCGGGCAGTCCACGACGAACCGGAGCCCCGCCCGCGCCGCCGCCGAGCGGAACGCGTTCGCCACCTCGGTGGTCAGCGCCGAGAGGTCGAGCGCCTCGTACGACACCTGCATCCGGGCGGCTTCAATCCGGGCGAAGTCGAGCAGGTTGTTCACGAGCTTGAGGAGCCGCCGAGCGTTGCGGCGCGCGAGCTCGACGAGCTCGCGCTGCCTGTCCGTGAGGCCGCCGGGCGCGCCGCTCAGCAGCTCTTCGATCGGGCAGAGCATGAGCGTGAGCGGCGTCCGGAACTCGTGGCTCACGTTCGAGAAAAACCTGGTCTTGAGCTCGTCGAGCCGGCTGAGCTGCTCGTTGACCATGCGGAGCTGCTCGTTCGCGCGCTGGATCTCCTGTGCTCGGAGGAAGACCTCTGCCTCGACCCTGTCCGCCCGTGTCTGGAGCTCCTCCGTGAGCCGGGTCTGCTCGAGCCCGCGCTGCTTCAGGCGGACGAACTCGGTCACGTCCTCGACACGGTGGATGATGTACGTGATCTCACCGTCTGGCCCCACGATGGGCGAGTTGAAGGGACTCCAATATCGTTCCTCGAATCCGCCTCGCTCCGCTCCGAGGCACTGGATGTCGTATTTCTGCACGGCCATGCTGTCGGAGGCGCGCGTCTCGAGCACACGCTCCAGCGAGGCGCGCAGGTTCCTCATGCCGGTCGCGTGCGGATCGTCCGGATTGTCCGGGAACACATCGAAGATGCCGCGACCCAGGATCTCCTCGCGCCGGGTGTTCGTCGCCTCGAGATAGGCGTCGCTCACGGCGACGACCGCAAAATCCGGCCGGAGCACGAGGTAGTTCCCCGAGATCCCCTCGAAGATCGCGCGGAAGTTGAGGTTCTCGGGCAGCGCCTGCTTGCTCGCCACTCCCTCAGGCGGTTCGTTGCTCGCGATGCGGCTGGTGGACATGGTCACATCCCAGAATGAAGGATGCGGCATCAGCATGCACCCCGGGAGGGCGCGATCGCGGATCTGGGTCGCTCTGCAGTCTCAGCGCGCGTCGTCGGGTGATTGCCAATCAGCGCGCCGTCGGCTGGCCGGACCGCCGCGCCCCCGCCACGCTCGGCCGCAGCAGCGACGGCGGCGGCTGCTCGCTCGCCGGCGTTGCCTCGTGCTCGGGCTTTTCAAGCGCGGGCGCCATGATGCGCGCGATCCACGACGCCCCTTCCACGTTCTCCAGCGTGATCTTCGCGACCATCATGATCGGGACCGACAGCAGCGCCCCCGACGGCCCCCAGAGCCAGCCCCAGAAGAGCATCCCGAGGAGGAGCACGGCGAGCGGGGACAGCCCCAGCGTCCGCCCGCGGACCCGCGGCTCCAGGACGTTGCCCACCAGCAGGTGGAATCAGGAGGTACCCGATTGGCCACGATCGCCGCGGTGCCGGGGCCCTGGCTCGCCAGCGCGGCGAGCACGGCCGGGATCGTCGCGACCGCCGCGCCGACGTTGGGGATGAAGTGCAGAACGAACAGGCTCGACGCCAGGAGGAGCGCCAGATCCACGTCCAGCAGGACCAGCATCACGTAGGCGAGGACGGCGACGAGCAGGCTCGTCAGCGTCTTCACGACCAGGTACTTCAGGTACTTGTTGACCTCTCGCACGATGCGGTCGATGTGCTCGAGCCCGCGCCCGGGGTCCGAGATAATCGCCCGGATCTTCGCGCCGGCGCCCGCGAACTCGCACAGAGCGAAGAAGACGACGAGGAGCACCACCCCCAGGTTCGACGCCGCGCTGGCGACCGTCACCGCGGCCCCGCCGAGCAGCGGCACCAGGGACGCCGTGTGCAGCGTCCGCGACAGTTTGTCCCGTTCCACAGCCGATGTCGAGCAAGTGCTCGTGGCTACGGATAGCGCAAGCCTGCAGCAAGGGCCTTGTGTGCGACTGCAGTTCGATGTCGTAGTTCACGCGAGGGCTTTGGCCGTGTATGCGGTTTCGGCCTCACGATGCCAGGGCGTTCGCATCAGCATGACGATCTGCCGAACGTTGGGGAGCATTGCTCTGCCTTCACTACTTAAACGAACCGCCCCGCAGGCTGTGGAGTGAAGGCTGCCTTATCGTCGATGCATGGATAAGCTGCTGATACAGCGTCACTTTTCCAGGAGGGATGCGGATCGCGTAAGGTTCTCTATGTCAACCAGCGCGTGCAGCGTGGCCGTACGGTGGGACCGGTGATGCCGCGAGCCCTTGACCGCGGGCGACGCGGCGGCGGAGGGCGCCCCGTTGGGCCATACCGGAGCCACCCTCGGCGGCGAAACAGGTGTAAGGTATCGAAATTAACACTGTTTCCGGCGACGGCTCGCTATCAACCGGGAATTCTGGCGGGATTTCTGACATGCGGAACGAGCCGAGTTGACCAACGTCCGCTTCGGCATACGCAACGGCCCCGAGCGTGCCCAGGTGGACGATTGCGGCCCCGAGTTCGTGCCCGGGGAGCTCGACGTCGGTTAGGCATGGCGCGGCCCCCCGGTCCGACGCCCGCGCCGCGGCAAGGGACCGCGCCGATCGGCTCCGGCGACGTGCGCTCGACGGCGGCCGCGCCGAGTTCCTCCTTATCGCGCTGCTGGACGGTGAACGACCACAGCCCCGCGCGCGTGCCCCGGGCGCAGCGATCCGAAGCCGCGCCCTTGACGGCCCGCGACCGCCAGCACCGGCACGGGCGCGCGCGCATGGCCCCGTACAGCTCCCCCGGCCTCCTCGCGCTTGCCGCGCAGCCGCCGGGCACAGAAGTCAACCTATCGGAACCATTCAGATTTATTTCTGCATCTACGAATCGTTTCCCTCTTGGAGAAGACCTCCCCGAAGATGCTGGCCGTGCGCAGCAACCGCCGCGCGTCGGGCTCGAACCTGTCGATCCAGGCCTGCACCATCGCCGCGACCGCCTCGGGCAGCGTGTCGCCTCGGCCCTCGGCGACGGCGCGGATCAGCTCCTCCAGAGAAAACGCGTGCCCTCGCGACCGGGAGACCAGGCGATTCACCGTCTCGGGGGGCACGGCGTCGCCGAGCACCTGCCGGACGAGCTGCTCGCTCGTCTTGGGCGCTACCCGCATCTTCGCGCGGGCATTGTCCGTTCCTCGATCCGACACGTCCAGGGAATTACTCACCCCCGGGCTCGCGCGCCCCGGCGTTCGTTACGCCCGCGCAACACCATGTCAACCGCAGGTTCACAGGCTGTCACGCGCCGTGAACATCCCTCCGAGGCCGCCTCCTTCAGGGGTGCGCGTCCCTCACGGGGCGGGGGCGTGCCCATCGTTGGCACATGAGTTGCGAGAACGCATGAACGTCCGGTCTGCCTCGCCCTGCGCACAGGAGAACCACATGAGCCACGAAGATAGTGCGATCCAGCTTCGGACCCTCCTGGAGCGGTACGTCGCCGCCTTCATCGCGGGAGACATGAATTCGGTCAAGGCCCTCTGGGACCCGGACGCAAGCGACCGCACGTACATCGGCGCGGAGCTCGAACGGCCAATCTTCGGAGCTCCGGCGCTCGATGCCTATTACGATGAGCTGGCGACGGTGTTCGTCGTCACGGAGGGCAAGGTCGGCGATGTTGCCGTCCGCAAGGTGGGCGGCCTGGCCTATGTGGTCACTCACATCGACTGCGTCTTCAAGACGGGCACCCAGAAATTCGCCGTGCGGCTCAGGGCGACTATTCTGTCGCGCAAACGCGATGGCGAGTGGCGTTTCCTCCACGCGCATGACTCCATCCAGTGGAAGCTCGAGAGCTGAACGTGCGCGGGAGCGATCGACGCTCCCTTGGCCACCGCTCGGCGCGCCGTCGCGGCTGCGTCCGGCCAGCTCCCACGAAAGGACCAGCGATCATGAATCGAGGTGAAGAGATGGCCCACGACGATCTGGTGGAGCGCGCAGCGGGTCTCGTGCCGCGCCTGCGCGAGCGCGCGCAGGAGACGGAGAAGCTGCGCCGCCTGCCTGACGAGACCTTCCGCGAGCTCAGGGCGTCCGGCCTGCTCGACCTGTTCAGGCCGAGGCGCCACGGCGGGCTCCAGGCGCGCCTGCGCACGGCCTTCGACGTCGCGACGCAGCTGGCGCGAGGCTGCGGGTCGACGTCCTGGATCGTGGGTCAATTGAACCTGGCCATGTGGTCGGTCTGCGCCCTGCCCGAGGGCGCCCGGGAGGAGATCCTCGGCCAGCCGGACAGCTCCATCATCTTCGCGCTGCTCGGGCGGGGATCGGCGAAGCGGGTCGCGGGCGGCTATCAGATCAACGGCGTCTGGCCGTTCTGCTCCGGCTCGCGCCACGTCACGTGGTTCGGCCTCGGGCTACCCGTGGAGGACGGCAGCGGGGGCGCCGCGCCGGCCTACTTCATCGTCCCGGCGAGCGCGGTGGAGATCCTGGACGACTGGCACGTGAGCGGGCTCTGCGGGACATCCAGCAACAGCACCGCCGCGCACGACCTGTTCGTGCCCGATCGACGCGTCGCGCCGGTGTCCACCGTCTTCTCGGGCGACATGATCTCTCCCGATCTGACCGGCTCGCCTTACCGTTGTCCGATGGTGCAGGGGATCGTGGTCCTGGCGGCGAGCTGCGCGCTCGGGATGGCGCAGGCTGCCCTCGAGGTGTTCAAGGCGCAGACGGAGGGGCGCGGGATCTCCTTCACCTTGTACGCAAAAAAGGCAGAGGCGCCCGTGACACACCTGCTCCTCGCCGAGGCGGCCATGAAGGTCCGTGCAGCGGACCTCCTGTTCCATGCTGCGGTGGAGGAGCTCGAGCGCGGCGCGCAGGGCGCCGGGGCGATGGACGTCGAGCTCCTGATCAGGATCCGGACAGAGGCCGCCTCCGCGGTCCACCTGTGCCGAGAGGCGGTGGACATCCTGTTCGGCGCCAGCGGGGGCAGCTCGCTCGCGCTGTCGAACCCGATCCAGCGCATCGCGCGCGACGCGCGCGCCATCTGCCAGCACGCGGCGTATTGTTTGCCGACCAACCTGGAGGCATACGGCCGCGTGATGCTGGGGCTCCCACCAAACCTGCCCTTCGTTTGACTCCTGGATCGGTAGGAGAGCCCCGGTCACGGGCGCGCGCCTGCGCCGGCTTATGATCTGAATTGCCGCGCTCCGCGATCAAGGCTCGCCCAGCCACGCCCGCGCGAGCTCGAGCGTGCGCGCGTGCTCGCGAATGTCTTCAAGGAAGCTCCGGCGGAGCCATTCCGGCGAACGCGCCCGAACCTGGCTACGCCCGCTCCGTGCCGCGCAGCCCGTAACGCTCGATGAGGCGGTAGACGAGCTGTCTCGACACCCCGATCGCGTCCGCGGTCCGCGAGACGTTGCCGCCGTGCTCCCGGAGCTTGGCTGCGATGTAGCGGCGCTCGAACTGCTCGATCACCGCATCGCGCGCGGCGTGGAGCTGCATTAGGAGCAGCGCGCCCAGGCCGTCCTCGGCCCTGCCTGCGGCGGAGGCCTCCGCGCGCTCCGCGGCGCCCACCGGCGAAGGAGCCTCCGGGCCGCGCCCCGGGGGTACGGCCTCGGCCCTCCGGGGAGCGAGCGCGGCCCCGAGCGCCTCCCGCGCGAGGTCGGGGAAGATCACGAGGCGCGAGATCATGTTCCGGAGCTCGCGGACGTTGCCCGGCCAGTCGTGCGAGAGGAGCAGATCCATCACGTTCGGCGGCAGATCCGACAGGGCGCGTGGAGGGGTCTGGGCGGCCAGGAAACGCTCGACGAGCGCCGGGATGTCATCCTTGCGCTCACGCAGGCCCGGCACCCGCACCTCCACGACGGCAAGGCGGTAATAGAGGTCCTGCCGGAACGTGCCCTCGGCGACGCGCGCCCGGAGATCCCGGTGCGTGGCGGCGACGACGCGCGCGTCGAACGCGCGCCACTCGCTCGATCCCACCCGGCGGATCTGGCGCGCCTCGAGCGCGCGCAGGAGCTTCGGCTGCAGATCGAGCGGCAGCTCCCCGAGCTCGTCGATGAACAGCGTCCCGCCGTCCGCCTGCTCGATCAGGCCCGCGTGCGGCGCCACGGCGCCCGTGAACGCCCCGCGGGTGTAGCCGAAGAGCTCGGCCTCGACGAGGCTCGGGGCGACGGCGCTGCAATCGAAGATCACGAGCGGCCCGTCCCGCCTCGGGCTCGCGGCGTGGATCGCCCTGGCGAGCACCTCCTTGCCCGTGCCGGACTCGCCGAGGAGGAGGATCGTCTCCGAGGTGGCCGCGGCGCGCTCGAGCTGGGCGAAGAGCGCGCGCATGACCACGCTCCTGCCGATGGCCTCGCCGAAGCGCTCGGAGGCAGATAGCCGCACGAGCGACGGCGCGCCCCCGAGCGCGATCGACAGGCGCGTGCTCCCGATCGTCGCGACCGCGCCGACCGGGAGGATCGCCTCCATCACGGGGATCTCGCCGATGAACGTGCCGTTCTTGCTCCCGAGATCGCGCAGGACGACGCCCCGCCGGGTGAGCTTCAGCTCGCAGTGCCTGCGCGACACCCGCGCGTCGGGGACGATCAGGTCACACTCGGGGCCCGTGCCGACGACCATCATGTCCATGGTGAGGGGCGCTTCGCGGGTGATGTTGTGCGGCAGCGTCGCGACCACCTGCGCCGAGGGCAGGACGACCGTGTTCTCCTCGCCGTCGGTGAGGGTGCAGAGCTTCGTCTCGGTCGCGCCCATGGAACGCGGGGGTATGTTCGCGCGTCCCCCCCGCGCGTCAAGGTTCGGAGCTGAGCCCGCGCTGCCGGCAGCGCATTCTCGACGGGAATCCGCTGCCGGAGCGCGGCGCGTCGAGGCGCGGTCTGTTGCCGTTCAACGATCTCCGGCGCCATGACCCGCTCGGCCAACAGGTTGGTTTCGAGGTGGCCGAGGTTGACGCCCGCCAGGCGATTGCTTCTCCTGCAAAGCACGCCATGTCGGGAGGAGAGGTGAAGGGCTGGCCGGCCATCGCTGCGCTGCGGGGGGCCGCGCTGGCGCTCCTCGCGCTGCTCACCGGCTTGGCTGGTTGTTACATCGACCTCGACGGTCTGAGCGGCGGGGCCGAGGCCGAGGACAGCCCCGACGCCGGCGCCCCTGCCCCCGGGAGCTGCGCGCCTGCGGACTGCGGCGGCCCGTGTGTCGTCGCCGCGGCCGAGGCGGCCGGCGCGCCTGCCGCGATCGCCGCGGTCGGGCCTTACGTGGTGTGGACGAGCCGCGACGGCGATCGCGTCCGCCGCCTCGATCCCGCGACGGACACGGTGGAGGACCTCGTGTCGTACACGCCGGGGCCGGGCCTGCTCGCGGCCGCCGAGGAACTCGTCGCCTGGGTCGCCGAGGACGGGCTCTGGTGGTGCCCGGTCGACGGGTGCGCGGCGGGTGCGACGTCGCTGCTCGCTCTCGGGCCGGGCGAGGCCGAGGCCGTGCGCGGCCTGGCGACGGACGGGCGGCACGTGTACTGGACGCGCGACGAGCCGAGCGGCACCGCCGGCGAGCTGCTGCGCTGCCCCGTCGCCGAGGGCTGCGGGGCGGCGCCGGAGCTGCTCGCGCCGGCCCAGTCTCACCCGCGCGGGGTGGCGGTCACCCCCGGCGACGCGGGCGACATCGTCTGGATCCAGCACGGCACGGGCGCCGCCTTCGGCAAGGTGCTCCACCTCGACAAGGGCGCCTCGGCGGGCGTCATGCCCACGCAGGTCGCGGTGCTGCTCGATTATCCGGATCAGGTGGCGCTCGGCGACGCGGAGGTGGTCTGGACCTGGTCCGACCCGGCCGGGACGGCGGGCGGCGTCTCCCGTTGCGACCTCGCAGCGTCGTGCGCCGCGGAGGCTCTCGCGCCGCAGACCGAGCCGACGCGGCCGCTGCGAGAGCCCGCGGCGCTCGCGATCGACGGGGCGGACGTGTACTGGGTGAACCGCGGCGGGGGCACGCTCATGCGCTGTCCGACCGCGGGCTGCCCCGGCTACCCCGAGGTGCTCGCCGAAGGCCTGACGAGCCCCGCGGCCGTCGCGGTGCAGGGCGCCTGCGTCTACGTGGTCGACGGGGCCGACGGCGGCCGTGTGGTGCGCGTGCCGCGGTAGTACCGAGTCGAGCGCATCGACGAGATGCCGAATCCGGCGGCAACAAGGCGCAGTGATTCGACGGCATGATCCCGACGCTGCGCTGCGACTACCCGCTGTTCAAGGGCGTCCTCTGGTTCGATTCGACGTCAACAAGGAACGGACTGGCGCATCCGCTCGTCGAGCGCGGCGCTGGCCGCCTTCGTGCGCATGGCGAACGCCCCTTACT
The DNA here is from genome assembly GCF_002950945.1 of Sorangium cellulosum. Taxonomy (GTDB): domain Bacteria; phylum Myxococcota_A; class Polyangia; order Polyangiales; family Polyangiaceae; genus Sorangium; species Sorangium cellulosum_E. The sequence continues at coordinate 14,065,751 of NZ_CP012673.1, read as the reverse complement.
TCAATCCGTGACGGTACGGCCCAGGATGCGGTCTACTCCGGCTGCCCGCCCACCTGCTTCACCGCCTTCGCTCCCGCCTCGATCCCGCGCCGCAGGCACTCCGCCTCGCCCGCGCCCTCGAGCTCCGCGGCGATGAACCCGGCCGCGAACGCGTCGCCGGCCCCGGTCGTGTCCATCACCTCCACCTGCGGCGCCGGCCTGTCGAGGCGCACCCCCTTCCGTCCGCCCACCGCCGCGCCCCGTGCGCCGCGCTTGATGATCACCCGCTCGACATAGGCCCCCAGCGCGATCATCTGCTCGGTGAGGTCCCCGGTGCCCGAGAGCGCCTCCGCCTCGTCGGCATTGGCGAGCAGCGTCGACATCCCTCTTGTCCACTCGAGGAAGGTCCCGACCCCCACCTCCCGCAGGAAGCCCACCGACGCGGCGTCGATGGCGATCGGGATGCTGCGGCTCCGCGCCTCCTCGGCGAGCCACAGCACCGCCCGCCGAGGCCCTTCGGCAAAGAGCGAATACCCCGAGATGAGCACCAGCCGCGTCTCGCCGAGGAGCCACACCGGCATGTCCGAGGGCTCGAGCGCGAGGTTCGCCCCCCGGTCGGTGAGGAAGCTCCGCTCCCCGTCGGCATCCACGAGGATGACCAGCACGCCCGACGGCTCCTGCGGGTCGGCCACGAGGATCGGGTCGACACGCAAACCCTTGAAATAGGCTTCGAGATGCGGCTTGTCCTTGGCCCCCACCCGGGCGACGAGCGACACCTTCGTTCCCATCGAGCCAAGCCACACCGCCTGGTTGGCCCCCGAGCCTCCCGGCCGGCTCTGGATCCTGGCGCGCCGGTCCGAGCCGCGCACCAGCGGCCCCTCGGGACGGACGATCACGTCCGTCATCACGTCGCCCACCACGAGCACGCGGTCGGCCTCGCTCATGCCTTGGCCTTCGGCTTTGCCCTGGGCTTGGCCGCGAGCTTGCTCATCGCCACCGCGATCTCCGCCGCCACCGCCGCGTTGTTCTCCACCAGAGCGATGTTGGCGATGAGGCTCTTGCCCTCGGTGAGCTCGACGATGCGCTTCAAGAGGAACGGCGTCAGGCCCTTGCGGCTCACGCCCTCTGCCTCGGCGCCCTTGATCGCCTCCTCGATCCGCGCCTCCATCGCCCTGGCGTCCAGGGCATGGCTCTCGGGGATCGGGTTGGCCACCAGGACCCCGCCCATGCCGAGCTCGAACTGCAGCGCGATGACCCTGGCTGCTTCCTCGGCGCTCTCGATCCTGTGGTCCACCTTCTGCCCGCTCTGCCGCGCCCAGAAGGCCGGGAAATCCTCGGTCCTGTAGCCCAGGACCGGCACGCCGTTGGTTTCCAGCGTCTCGAGCGTCTTGGGAATGTCGAGGATCGACTTGGCCCCCGCGCAGACCACCGCCACCTGCGTCTGACTCAGCTCCTCGAGGTCGGCGGAGATGTCGAAGGTCGTCTCCGCCCCGCGATGTACGCCGCCGATGCCGCCCGTGGCGAACACCCGGATACCGGCCCAGGCCGCCGCCATCATCGTGGTCGCCACGGTCGTTCCGGCGATGGCGCCCGAGACCAGGAGCGCCGCCACGTCGCGCCGCGAGGCCTTCGCCGCCTTGCCGCCCGCCTTGGCCAGCCGCTCGAGATCTTCCGCCTGCACGCCCACCTTGAGCTTGCCGTCCATGATGGCGATCGTCGCCGGCACCGCCCCGTTCCGGCGGACGACCGCCTCCACGCGCTGCGCCATCTCGAGGTTCTGCGGATACGGCATGCCGTGCGTGATGATGGTCGATTCCAGCGCCACCACCGGCCGGCCCTTGGCGAGCGCTTTTTTGACCTCGGGCGAGATGGAGAGATGGTCCTTGACCGACACGGTGAGATCCTTCGGCTGCGAGGGGTTGGCGCCCAAGGAAGTCCAAGCGCTCCGGAGGCGTCAAGCCCCAACTGCGGGACCTGCCCTGGGCGGCAGCGCCGCCGCGTCGAAGAGGGCGCTCGGGGCGGCCCCGAATTTCTCGTCCGATCGACGTGATCGGTGCTCTAGGGGCAGCCCGTCAGGCTGTTGATCCACTGCTGGAGCAGCGCCGCGCCTTCTCCGTCGGCGACCTTGCTGGCGATCGGCGGCATGAAGCTCGCCGTGCGCTGGCTCATGCGCAGCCAGACCACCGACTGGTCGTGGGCGCCCGGCTCGATCAGAGCGAGCTCCGGGTAGGCAGGCAGGATCGACTCCTGGTTGCAGATGTTCTTGCTGGCAAACGGCGTGTCGTAGCGATAGTCCGCGGTGCCGTAGCCGGGGCCACCCGGGCGGTGGCAGTTCGAGCAGTTGACGTGCAGGTAAGCGTCGGCGCGCATCTGCAGCGACGCGGCGGACTGCGCGTGCGGCGGGAACGGCGGCAGGCTGGTGAGGTTGCCGCTCAGCATGCCGATGCCGTTCAGCGTGTCGAACTGGTTCGCCATACGGCCGGTCGACGGGTAGAGCTGGTTCACGTTGAGCTGCCGCGTCTCGAGGCCCAGGCTGAAACCGGCGGCGCTGGTGTGGCACTGGAAGCATTGCGCTTCGGTCGGGTAGCTCCAGACGTGGCCGCCGGCGAGCGTCTTGGCGTCGCCGTCGATCGGATCGACCAGGAAGGCTTCGTCCTGCGTGTCGTTCCACTTGTACGTGTAGGCCCCGTAGGCACCGTCCGTGAAGCGCACGAAGAAGCGCGTCTCGAAGTACTGGCCCTGCCACTGGAAGTTCTTGATCGTGACGGCCCCAGGCGGCAGTTCGAAGTCGCCGTCGGTCTTCACGTTGAACGTCGTGCCGCTCGGCAAAGCCAGGTAGCGCGATTTCAACGCGTCGTCCGACCAGAACGGCTCGGCGATCGCGTACGGGATCACCCCGGGAGCGAGCGCCGGCGGGTTCGCGACGCTGGCGACGCAGGGGTGGTCGCTGAGCAGGACCGGCGGCTCGATCGCGCCGTCGCCGGCCACGCAGGCCGTGTTCGACGGCCGCGCGTCGAGGCCGAGCTGGCTTCCCATGCACGTGTCGCAATCCCATGGGCAGCTCGTGCACGTCTCGCTGCCGTTGCAGGCACGATCGCCGCAGACGGGGCCGGCGTCAGGGAGGCCCCAGACCTCGATCTCGGCGAGCTCGATCCGCGCGCCGACGCTTTGCATGCAGACCGTCACGCGCGAGACGCCGGGCACGTCGGCGAAGTCCACGGTATTCCAGGCCGGCATCGCGCTCGGCGTGTCGGTGTACGCGAAGGCGTCCACGGAGCCGCTGCCGGTCTGGTACTGCACCTTCCAGGTACCCGTATTCCAGGAGCCGTCGTTGTCCTCGAGCAGGCGCGCCGAGCTGATGGTATAGGTGCCGCCGAGATCGTAGGTGGCGCAGCTCGGCGAGGCCGCGCTGCTCACCTTGGCGCTCAGATCGCCGTCGGTGAGGCCGGCCACGCTCGACCAGCCGCCGCTGTCGCTCGCGTGGGTCAGCGTCAGCCTGGCGGGTGTGCCGCTGCACGTGCCGCAGTCCGCGGAGCAGCTGCTGCACGTCTCGCTGTCGTCGCAGGAGCCGTCGCCGCACGCGGGGCCGGTCGAGCCACAGCTCACCGTCTCGGCGTAGAAGCGCTCCCACGAGGTGGCGTCACCCGTCACGCAGCTCGTGCCGTTGCCGCCGCTGCCGCTCTTGATCGGGCCGGTGGTGCTGGTGGCCTTCCAGTGCGGCGCCGTGCCGGCGGGCGCCGCGTAGCCCTTGCCGTTCGGGTAGAGGCCGCCGCTCGAGCAGTCGTATTCGGTGAACGCGTCCGCGGTCGTCGACGTCGCGTCCATCGTGAGATCATCGGCGACGACGCGCAGGTAACTGCCGGAGCTGCTCTTGAATTTGAAGGCGGCGCCCGACGGCACCTTCTCGAAAATCTGCGCGGCGGCCTGCGTGCCGCCGGGCACGACCTTCTTGGTGGCGTCGAGCACCAGGTAGTTGTTCGTGCGCTGCGAGCGTATCTTGACGCAGGTGTTGCACGTGCCGTTGTCCACGAACTGGCACATGCCGCTCACACAGGAGTCCGTCGTGCAGGTCGTGCTGTCGTTGCAGGTCGCCGAGCTCGTGCAGCACTGGCCGTTGTCGGGGTAAGTGCAGCCGCTCGTGGCGTTGCAGCTGTTGGCCGTGCAGGGGTCGTTGTCGTCGCAGCTCAGCTGTGTGCCGGCCTGGCACTGCCCGGCGACGCAGGTCTCCGTGCCGGTGCAGACGTCGCCGTCGCTGCAGTCGGCGTCCGTGGCGCAGGCTGGCTGCGCGACGTAGATGCGCCCGACCCTGGCGCCGCTGCCGCGCTGCAAGTAATAGAGCGAGCCGTCCAGGCCGACGTCGAGGTCGACAGGGTTGTTCAGCTCGCCGCTCGAGTCGTCCGCGAAGGCCGTGACGCCCGTGCCGTCCTGGTTCATGAACCAGATCTGGCTCGAGCAGTAGTCGGCGAAGAAGTACTTGCCGACATGAGACGACGGGAAGTTCACGACCGTGGGGTTGTAGAAGGTGCCGCCCGTGATCGCGCAGCGCCCAGCGTCACGCGGGTAGGAGTGGACCGGCGGCACCGGCGCGGGGCCGCCGCCGTGGCCGTAGTTCGATCCGCGCGTGATGTGGTTGATCTCCTCCGGATCGCCTCCGCCCACGTCGTTGGCGAAGATCTTCCCTGACGCGCGCTCGACGGAGAAGGTGAACGGGTTGCGCAGGCCGTAGGCCCAGATGGCGCGCGCGAGGCCGGTGGAGGTGCCGTAGAAGGGGTTGTCGGTGGGGATGCTGCCGTCAGCGTTGAAGCGATGGATCTTGCCGAAGGTGTGGTTCAGGTCCTGGGCGTGCGCCGTCTCGGCGTTGTCGCCGTGCGCGACGTAGAGCTTGCCGTCGTTGCCGAAATGGAGCGCGCCGCTGTTGTGGTTGCCCGCGGTGCTGAGCGCGGGAAAGTCCACGAGCACGACCTCGCTGCCGGGCACCGCCACGTCGCCGCTCGCCGTGAAGCGGCTGACGCGGTTGTGCGTGCTGCCGCTGGTCGAGGTGTAAAAGACGTAGACGTGACCGTTGCTCGCGAAGCTCGGGTCGAGCGTGATGCCGATCAGGCCTCGCTCGTTGACGCTGTCGACCGTGACGGTGACGAACGGCGTGGGGAGCAGCGCGTTGTTCTTGATGACGCGCACCTGACCCGCCTGCTGCGTGACGAAGATGCGACCATCGGGCGCGATCGCCATCGCCGTCGGCTGGCTGAGCCCCGTCGCGATCACCTGGTGCTGGAAGCCCGAAGGGATCACGATGGGCCCCTTGGCTTCGCCGACGTCCTCTTGTTCGGGCGTCTCCGACGCACAGCCCAGGGCGATGAGACCGACGACGAGCGCCGACGACTGCAGGATGTGCCTGGTCACCGATCCGAAACCATGAGCACAGCTGCGCAAAAACAGCAGACGCGCTGCACCCCATGGCGTGGGGAACCAATTTTTACAGTTGCGCATTATTTATGCACCTCAATCGCCATCGTCAGGAGGACTTCGAGCAAGCGATGATGTAGAGGAGTGAGGAACGATGTCCCACCTTCAGCCCGGCTCCGGGCATCATCCTCAGGGTTCGGCATGAATCTTTACAACCATCCTCGGAGACAAGCGGCGCGAAGATCCGTCACCGGCGGCCTCGATCCTTCGAGGCCCGGCCGTCCGTCGATGGATGCCGGCACCCTCGGTCACCCTTCGCTCAAATCGCACCGGACCGCGTCGTTTGCGCGCCGGCGGCCGGCGCGAGGGCGGGCGCGCCCGGCGCGCCGCCCCCGCTGTGCGTGGCTTTGATGCGCCCTGCCCTCGCCGCACGCACAGACACATTGCCCCTCGCATGGTTACGCCCGAGGCCGCCTGTCAGGCCTCCTGCTTCCATGTGTTCAGGTTCACGCCGCTCGGGACGTTATTCAGTTGCCGTCCTAGCCCCCGCGTGAAGCCGCGCTGGTCCAGAAAGTGGACGCGCAGCCCCGACCGCGTGCTCTCGTCACAGCGACCCCAGCCCTCGAACCGCAGGCTGCTCTCGGCCTCCCACGTCCGGTTGATGGCGTCGCGGACCCAGCCCTTCTCCTCCTGGAACCCGTCGTCTTCCCAGCACACCTCTACGCTTGTCCCGGGCCACACGCTGCTCGTCAGGACGAAGAGCGCGTCCTGCGACGAGCCGAGCGATTCGGCGTCTCCGCCTGGCTCCGAGGGTGAGCAGCCATTGGACTGCTGGCACCGGAGCATGTCTCCAGATGTCTCTGGATAAGGCGATGCCCCCTCGGAGATCCGAATGGAAGCGCGAGCGCCGCGGCCGACGCCGGCACGAGCAGGGGCTTGCAGTGGCGGTACTGGAGCTGGACGAACTCGACCGCGAGCCCGTCGCGCGCCAGCGCCGCCGCGCCCGCGCCGGGCGGCAGCGCCGCCGCGTCGAAGAGGACGCTCGGGGCGGCCTCGATCGTGACCTCGACCGGCAGCTCGTCGCCCTCGGCGGTGCGCACCACGCCGAGGCGCGCGCCGACGTAGCGGGGCACCGCGCCCGCCAGCAGCAGCGCCTCGTAGAGGGCGCCCGCCGCCGCGCCGCTCGCCTGGAACGTCAGGGCGGTATCGACGCCTTCCACGATGGATACCACACGGTGTTGACCCAGCTCTCCAGCGTGTGGCGCACGGGCAGCTTCTGCTCGATCGCGGCGAAGTCGAGCGTGAAATTCACATCGCGAATGAAATCATAGATGCGCCGCAACTCGAGGGAATAGGGGGCGTCAGGCACCCAGTCGCGCACCACTTGCTCCGTCTTCTGCTCGCTCCATTGCTCATAGGCGAGACGCCTGCCCATCGCGCGGCCGAAGGCCTCGGCCATCTGCTCGCCGGTGCTCGTGCTGCTGGCGAGGTTGATGCGCAGGCCGGCGTAGTCGTCGGGCGTGGCCAGGGCGCTCGCGACGAAGCGGCCGATGTCCTCGAGGCTCACCCAGCCGTGCGGCCGCCCGGGCGCCGTCACGAAGGTGAAGACATTCCGCTTGAAGTCGAAGAAGTCGGGGCCGAAGCCCTCCATGAACCACACCGGGCGCAGGACGGTCGCGTGAGGAAAGGCATCGAACGTCATGGCCTCGATGATCGCCTTGGTCTCGATGTTCGGAAGCCCGGCGTCCCTGTCGATCCCGGCGCTCGAGTACACGAAGTGCGGGACGTGCGCCTCGACCGCCGCCTCGAGGATGTTGCGCGCCTGGAGGAACTCGTCGACGTAGCCGGCTCGCCAGAAGTTCTGCATGCTGAACACGCCATGCACGCCGCGCATCGCCGCGCTCAGCGCGCCGCGATCCTCGAACGTGCCCTCGACCGGTATCGCGCCCCAGGATTGCAGCTGCGCCGCAACCTGTGTGGTGCGATCGCGCACCAGCGCGCGGACCACGAACCCCGCCCGCAAGAGGTGCTTCACCACCCGCTGGCCCTGGCGGCCGCTTGCCCCGGTGACCAGAACCGTCCTATCTTTGCTCATTGCGCTCCTCCCGCGCCAACACACCAGGCGCCCTGAGAGGCTAGGAACGACGCGACCCACCCACAAGAACGCACCGTCTGGAGAGCAGCTTTCCAGGAGGAAAGCGTGCGATCGAGAAGCCGGAGAACAGCCCCATGGCCGACCCGAATGCCTGCCCCTTCGCCGCGACGTTCGAGCTGATCCGCGGCAAGTGGACCTACTGCATCCTTGTGCAACTCGCGGAGCGGACGCGCGGCTTCAACGAGCTCCTGCGCCTGAATCCGGAGCTGACGCCCAAGGTGCTCGCGCAGCGCCTGCGCGAGCTCGAGGAAGACGGCATCGTGCTGCGGCGCGTCGTCCCCACCAGACCGCCGTCGAGTGAATATGGCCTGAGCGCGCTCGGGCACGAGCTGCTCCCGTTGATGCTCTCGATCGAGCGCTGGGGCCGCGACTACCTCTCCGCCCGCCAGCAGCCGGCGATACCCGCATGAAGAGATTGCCCTGGTGACGACGCCGAGCGCCCGCGCCACCGCGGCGCGCTCGGCGCGTCACCCCGCTCGCCGGGCGGGCCGGCGTCAGACCGCCGGCGGCTCGGTCTGGCGCTGCCAGGCGCGGTGCATGGCGATCGCCTTGATGAACGCCGGGGCCGCCTCGGCCACCGCGTCGTCGGGCAGGACGAGCAGGCCCGGGTCGGCGCCCTGGCCGGCCCCGGCGGCCGTCACGCCCGCGGCCACGGCGAGCTGCGCGGCCGACGCCGGCACGAGCAGGGGCTTGCAGTGGCGGTACTGGAGCTGGACGAACTCGACCGCGAGCCCGTCGCGCGCCAGCGCCGCCGCGCCCGCGCCGGGCAACAGCGCCGCCGCGTCGAAGAGGACGCTCGGGGCGGCCTCGATCGTGACCTCGACCGGCAGCTCGTCGCCCTCGGCGGTGCGCACCACGCCGAGGCGCGCGCCGACGTAGCGGGGCACCGCGCCCGCCGTCAGCAGCGCGTCGTAGAGGGCGCCCGCCGCCGCGCCGCTCACCCCGTCGGCGATGAGGACCGCGACGCGGCGCGCGAGGATGCGGCCGTCGCCGGGCCGGGCGAACAGCGACAGGGCCGGCGACACCGCGACCTCCGGCTCCTTGACGGGCGGCGCCACGATCGCGAGCGGCTCGGGCAGCGGCATGCCGAGGTCGGCCGCGACGCGCGCGGCCAGCCCGTCGTCGACGTTCCGCAGCATCCGGACCATGCGCTCGCGGATGGCCTGCGTCTGCACGCGTGTCAGCTCGAAGCGGAAGGCGCGCGCGATGTGCTCCCGCTCGATCGGCGTCTGGCTCGCCCAGAAGAGGCGCGCCTGCGTGTAATGGTCGGCGAACTTCTCGGGCTTCCCGCGCAGCTTGCTCGGCTCCGTCGCGGCCTGCTGCGCCAGCAGCCGCTCGGCGACCGAGGTGAAGCCGCGCGCGCCGGCCTGGAAGGGGCAGCCGCCGGCGAGCGAGTTGGGCTCGTAGTTCACGCGGCCGCGGTTGATCGTCTGGCGGTGGAACCCGTCGCGCTGGTTGTTGTGCACCTGGGCGACCGGCGCGTTGATCGGGATCTCGTGGAAGTTCGGCCCGCCGAGGCGCGACAGCTGCGTGTCGAGGTACGAGAAGTTGCGCCCCTGCAGCAAGGGGTCGTTCGTGAAGTCGATGCCGGGGACGATGTGCTGTGTGCAGAACGCGACCTGCTCGGTCTCGGCGAAGAAGTTGTCGGGGTTGCGATTCAAGACGAGCCGGCCGACGGTGCGCAAGGGCGCGAGCTCCTCCGGCACGATCTTGGTCGCGTCGAGCACGTCGAAGCTCCACCGCTCGGCGTCGGCCTCGGTGAACGTCTGGATCTGCAGGAGGTACTCGGGGAACGCGCCGCCCTCGATGGCCTCCCAGAGGTCGCGGCGGTGGAAGTCGGGGTCGGCGCCCGAGATCTTCACCGCCTCGTCCCAGTCGAGCGAGTGTGTGCCGAGCACCGGCGTCCAGTGGAACTTCACGAGCGTCGCCTCGCCGGCCTCGTTGACGAACCGGAAGGTGTGCACGCCGAAGCCCTGCATCGTGCGGTAGCTGCGCGGGATCGCCCGGTCGCTCATCTGCCACATGACATGGTGCATCGACTCGGGCATGAGCGAGATGAAGTCCCAGAAGGTATCGTGCGCGCTCGAGGCCTGCGGCATCTGGTGGTGCGGCTCGGGCTTGACGGCGTGCACCACGTCGGGGAACTTCATCGGGTCCTGGATGAAGAAGACGGGGATGTTGTTGCCGACCAGGTCCCAGTTGCCCTCGTCGGTATAGAACTTCACGGCGAAGCCGCGCGTGTCGCGCACCGTGTCGGCGCTGCCGCGCTCCCCCGCCACGGTCGAGAAGCGCACGAACGTCGGCGTCCGTTTGCCGACCTTCGCGAAGGGCGCGGCCTTGGTGAGCGAGGTGATGTCCTCGGTGCACTCGAAGTAGCCGTGCGCGCCCGAGCCGCGCGCGTGCACCACGCGCTCGGGGATGCGCTCGTGGTCGAAGTGCGTGATCTTCTCGCGCAGGATGAAGTCTTCGAGCAGCGTCGGGCCGCGCAGCCCCGCGCGGAGCGAATTCTGGTTATCGCCGACGGGCACGCCCTGGTTCGTCGTCAGCGCCCGACCGAGCGAGTCGGCCCGGTGCTTCTGCAGCGGCCCCTGGTTCAGGTTCTGGCCCGGCGCCGCCTTGTCGCCGTTCTTCTCGGACTCGTTGCTCTCCGTGATCGTGCTCGCGGTCGCGTCGAGGTTCTCGGGCTTCGCTGTGGCACCTTGCGGCGGCTGTGGCAATTTGCCGCGCAGCGCGTACTCCGCGGCTTTGTTCACGTTTTCAGGGATGGCGGCGACGAGCGCCTCGGTGGCGTCGACCTTTGCGTCGAGGCGGTCGGCGGTCGCGAGGTTGCGCACCCCGTCGTCGTCGCTGCTCGTCCCGCTGCCGAGCGCCGTCGCCGCGCGCTCGAGGAGGCTGCGCTTCGGCCGCGCCGCCCGCGGCTTCGCCGACGGACCTCCCATTGATTGCTTCGCGCTGCCCGCGCCTTTTTCGTTCGGCGCCGGATCTTTGGACGATAGCTTCGCGGGATCTTTGGGATCGGTCATGTGATGGCCTCCAGTGGGGAGCCGGGGCTTCAGCAAGGAGCGCACCAACGCTCGAGCTTCAGGCAGGCGCCCGGGCGGCCGACGCGCGGCTGGGCCCGTTGCGGCGCCTCGGTCGGCTCGCCGCGGCCTCGTTGGGTGTCGCCGCGCCACGCGCCGCGGTGACGGCCGGGCGGCCACCGCTCGCCCCCTGGGAAGCCACGGCCCCAACCCGGGCCCAACCGACGAGCCCTGGGGCTATCCATGTCAGCCAACACGTGCAGCGTGGCTGCACGAGGGGACGTGCCGCTTCAGGAGCTCGACTCTTCGGACTGCGCCTGGAGAGTTCCTAGGACACCGAACGGGTTGAAACCCCGGGAAAATGAACCACAGAGGCACAGAGGACACAGAGGAACAACAAAACAACTCTGTGCCCTCTGTGCCTCTGTGGTTCGAATCTTTTCATTCTCGGGCGTTTCAAGCTGATCGATGCTCTAGCCGCCCGGCCACCTGTCGTGTGGGCCGACGAAGTGGTCGTATCCTCTGATTTCTTCCGGCGATGGGCGCTCGAATGCTCCACCGTCCTGCAGAATTCAACGATCACGGCGACGCCTGCGGCGAATGTAGTCGGAAGAACGGTATGCTTCAAGGAGCAAGTCAGGTGCTGGAGCGGCCCTCGCGGCGCGCGCCCTGGGAGGCAGCGTCACGCGGCCGGCGGCTGCCTGGCCCGGATCGGCTCCCGCTGAGCGAGCAGCCACGCGCGTGCCTCGGCCTCCGTGGCGAAAAAATCGAAGGGATAGGAGCGTGACGTGAGCAGGCTCAGGCTCCTTGAGGTGAGCGTCGCGACGACGCGCACGGCAAAGCTCGCTCCGACGATCGCGACCGCGTCGTGGCGCGCCCGGAGCGTCCCGCTCGCCATCAGCTTGCGCACGTCATGCGGGATGGCGTTCATGCGGCGCACGTCGGCGAGCACCAGGACCTCGCGGCCGCTCCCCGCGATGCGCTGGGACGCTTCGGCGATCGAGCACGCGATCCCCACCGAGAGATCTCCATGAACCGAGACATAGAGGATTCCTTCGGGCTCCTCGCGGAGCTCGAGCACACCGTGCCTGGGATCCGGGTCGTGCATGGCGAGCAGCATAGCCGCTCTGCATCGCACCGCGACAGGGGTACCCCGGGGCGTCCGTGCCACGGCGGGACCGGCGCCGGGTCGTGAAATGTGGTCCTACCACCTCCTCTGGCCGCTCCACGGATGGCGAGCGGCCCGACGAACGGCTCGCCGGCCAGCACGGCTCGAGTGAAGGCAGCCTCTTCGATGCGCGCCGCGGCTAACGGCGCGTGGTGCCCCGCATGCAACGAACCAGGGCATCGCGGAGGTTTGCAAGCGTGATGATCCGCGAGAGGTCCACGCCGAGCGATACGATGGTCCGCGCCACCTCGGGGCGGATGCCCACCACGATCCCGCGCACCCCGACGAGCTCGACGGCGCGGACGAGCTTGAGGATATGATCGCCGGTGCGGTGGTCGATCACGTCGGCGCCGGTCAGGTCGATGATGGCCGAGCGACAGCGGGTCCGCGCGATCGCCTGGAGCAGCACATCCATCATCTGCTCGGCGCGGTGCTCGTCGACGGATCCGAACACCGGCATGGTGATCACGCCGTCCCATACCTCGATGATCGGCGTCGAGAGCTTGCGGATCGCCTCCTGCTGCCGCTCGATGATGTCGAGCTTGTCCATCAGCGCCGCCTCCGCCTGCTTGCGAGCGGTGATGTCGCTGATCGAGCCCGCCATGCGCGTGGCCTTCCCCAGATCGTCCCAGCGCGCCTGCCCGCGGGAGCAGAGCCAGCGTAGCTCGCCCGTCTCCGTGCGGCGCCGGAACTCCACGTCGTAAGGCTCACCCCGCTCCAGGTGGTCGCGGAGGGCGCTCGCCACCCGGCTCCTGTCCTCCTCGTGGACGAGCCTCAAGAAGGACTCGGGGGAATCGCCGAGCGCGCCCTCCCCGCAACCGAGGATGTCCTTCAAGCGCTCGGAGTAATAGGCGCCCCCGGTGGCGAGGTTCCAGTCCCAGAGCCCGTCGCGCGAGCCCTGCACGGCCAGGGCGAACCGCTCCTCGCTCTCCTTGAGCGCGATCTCCGCACGCCTGCGCTCCCTCCGCTCGGCCGCGTCGCGCAGCGAGCGCTCGATCGCGGGGACCAGGCGCCGGATATCGCTCTTCAAGACGTAATCGTGCGCGCCGGATCTCATGACCTCGGCGACGATCATCTCGCCGATGCTGCCCGAGACGATGATGAAGGGCAGATCGAGCCCGCGCTCGTTGATGAGGCGGAGCGCCGCCAGCGAGTCGAACCGAGGCATGCTGTGATCACAGAGAACGACGTCGTACGGGTGCCGCTCCAGCGCCGCCGCCATCGCCTCGGGCGTATGCACCCGCTCGTGCGACGGATCGTAGCCCCCTCGCTTGAGCTCGCGCAGGATGAGCCGCGCATCCTGCTCGGAATCCTCGACCAGGAGAGCGCGGAGCGGCGTATTCATCTAGGACGCTCTCCTCGGCGGCGCAGCCTCGTTCATCTGCCAGCAGACGTGCAGCCGCTCGATCGCCTTCGTGAGCTCGACGAAGATCGCGCGGAGGGTCAGCGCCGCGTCGCGTTTGTTGTCATCGACGAGGAGGATCGTCCCGTGGTTCATCATGACGCCTTGCGAGCAGATGGGTTTCCAGGCGGAAGAGTGAAATAGAACGTCGCTCCCCGGTCTACCGCGCCCTCGGCCCAGACGCGGCCGCCATGACGCGCGACGATGCGGTGTACGGTCGCGAGGCCGACGCCGGTCCCCGGGAACTCCTCCTCGGTGTGCAGGCGCTGGAACGTGCCGAACAGCTTCGCGACGTACTTCATATCGAACCCGGCGCCGTTGTCGCGCACGAAATACGTCGCGCGGCCGTCGCGCGGATCCTCGTGCCCGCCCTCGACCTGCCCGAACTCGATCCGGGCGTCCGTCCGCTTGCCCGTGAACTTCCACGCGTTGCCGAGCAGGTTCTCCAGCGCGATCTTGAGCAGGTGCGCGTCGCCGTTCGCGGTCACCCCGCCGGCGACGAGGCACTCCACGGTGCGATCCGGCTGCGACCTCCGCAGCGCGGCGAGCACCTCGCCCGCGAGCGCGCTCATGTCGACATGCTCCCGCTGCATCTCGGCGCGCGCCACGCGCGACAGCCTGAGCATGTCGTCGATGAGCTCCGACATCCGCTCGCTCCCCCAGCGCACCTGCATCAAGAGATCGCGCGCCTCCTCGTCGAGCTTGTCGCCGTGGTCCTCGAGCAGGGCGAGGCTGAAGCCGTCGATGGTCCTGAGCGGCGCGCGCAGGTCGTGTGATACGGAGTGGCTGAACGCCTCCAGCTCCCGGTTCGCCACCTGCAGCTGCGCCGTCCGCTGCTGGATCCGGAGCTCCAGCTCGGCGTTGAGCTCCCGGAGCGCCTCCTCCGCCCGCCTGCGCTCGGTGTTCTCCTTCGACAGCTCCGCGTAGAGCCGCGCGTTCTCCAGCGAGCTCGCGGCCTGCGACGCCAGGAGATCCAGCGTCGAGGCTCGCTCCGGCGTGAACGCGCCGGTGGTCAGGTTGTTCTCGAGGTAAAGGAGGCCTACCAGGGCCCCCTGCCGCAGGAGCGGGATGCACAACACCGACTTCGGCCGCTTCAGCCGTATGTAGTCGTCGTCCGCGAACCGTGGCTCGCCGGCCGCATCGTCGAGGACCACACGCGCTCTCTCCCTCCTGACGTGCCCGAGCAGGGTGAGCGGCGCGGCCGAGGGCGGCACCGGCGCCGCGGGCCTGCAGACGGTGACCTTCATCCCGTCGGCCTCGGCCTCCGCCTCGAGGAGCAGGTCCCCGGCGTGATCCCGGAGCAGGTACCCCCTCTCGGCGCCCGCGTTCTCGATCGTGATCCGCAGGAGCTTCTGGAGCAGCCGCTCCAGGTCGATCTCGCCGGAGAGCGCCTGGGATGCCTTGAAGACGGTCATCAGATCGATCGCGATGGGCCCCGCCGGGAGCCCGAGCCTCTCCGGCGCCGACGGCGGGCGAGCGGCGAGGAGGGCGCCGTACTTCCCCTCGAGCTGCGCCACCTTGGCGGACGCGCCCCACGCGCGATAACAGCGGTGGGCCTCGGTCATGTAAACGCCGGCGACCTTCTCCCGGCCCAGGCCGAGATAGAACCTGGCCGCGAGCTCGCCGGCGAGCGCCTCGTCGTGCACGAACCGGTTCGTGCTGGCCACCTGGATCGACTGGTCGTAAAGGTCCATCGCCTCGATCCGCCGCCCGGCGGCGCGCGCCTCCTCGGCCTCGATCAGGAGCCGCTTGTGCTGGAAATTCTCGGGGCAGCCCTCGGCGTAGGAGAAGACCTTGCCCCGATAACGGGCGAGCAGCCCCTGAAGCCGCTCCGCGGACGCCTGCGCCGGAGGCAGCGCGAGGATCGCGAGGCACAGGTGGAACGCCATGTCGACCGAGAAGATGAGGCCCGCGCTCCCCCCGATCGTCTCGTCGGCGATGATCCCCATGTCGATCGCGGCGGCGTGATCTTCGGCGAGCAGCGCGAGCCGGAGCTTGGCCGCGGCGTACCAGCACAACGTGCTGACGAGCTCGGGCGCCTTGATGCTCTCGACGAAGGCGGCCTCGTCGAGGGCGCCGTCTCCCAGGGAATGGAGGCCCGCCGTGCGCCCCCGGAGGCACGCGACGAGCTGCCTCCCGATCGTCACGTTCGCCGTGCTCGCCGGGTTGTAGGTCTGCCGCACCAGCAGGAGGAGCTTCTCGATCTCCTCACCGAGGGCGCCGAGCTCGTCACCCAGGCTGATCCTGGTCCAGATGATGTTGGAGAGCGTGTACGACAGATAGTTCAGATCGCCCGACTCCGGGCCGGCACGAACGGCACGCCTGGCATGCTCGAGGGACAGACGGAGCGACTTCTTGCAGAAGCTCACGTTCAACGCGAACATGTAATGGAGGCGGCACTTTATCGAGACGTTGTTGTATTTCTCGTTGAGATCCAGCGCGAGCTGGCCGAACTCATGCGCCGGCTGGTACTCGCCGCGCGTCGCCAGCACGAAGCCGTAGGTCAGGTAACCGAAGGCCGCTTCCTCCGAGTGCCCGTGCTTGAGGGAGATGTTCGCGGGCATCACGCAGACCAGCGCGAGGAGCACGGGGTTGATGATGAACGCCACCCCCCACAGGTTCGCCAGGATCTTCAGCGCGATGAGCTGCTCGGGATCGGTCATCGCCGGCGAGTCGATGAGCTCCGGGATCCGGCGCCCGCGGAGGTTCACGCGCACCTGGGCGAGCTCTGCCTCCAGCGCGGCCCGGCACTCCTCCTCTGCCTCCGGCACATGGATGCCGAGGAGCGCGAGCGCGGCCCGCCCGACCTCCATGGCCTGGACATACCTGATCTGCATGCAGTAGAGGACGACACGCAGGTTGAGGATCTGGGCGCGCTCGAGCGTCGTCCGCGCTCGACGCAGGATGACGTCGAAGAGAGCCTCTGCCTCCTCGTGGTGGCCGTTCAGGTACGCGCACTCGGCCAGCTCTGCGGAGAGCTCGAACGTCGTCGCGTACTCGTCGCTCCACCCCGCCTCCCCGAGCAGCGTGGCCCCGGCGCGGAAGCAGCCGACCGCGGTCTGGAAGGCGGTGGCGGCCTTCGCCCGCTGGCCGGCCGCGAGGTTCAGCCGCGCGACGTACACCTGCTCGCCGCGCTCGGTGATCAGCGCGGCGCCCAGGTTCGTGTGATGGACGATCTGGAACACGTCGTCGTCGTGTCCCCCATCCCCTCGCGACCTCCTGAGCAGCCTGCCGATCTGGAGGTGGACCGCCTGCCGGCGGTCTTCCTCGATCATCGAGTACGCGGCCTGCTGGACGCGGTCGTGCAGGAACTTGTACGAGATCCGGAGCGCCTCGAGCTCCTGCTGATCCTCGACGTCCTCTCCCCTGGGCGCGTGGAGGAAGCGGTACTCTGCCGTGAGCGGCACGACGAAGCCCTCCCGGAGCGCCTCCCACAGATCGGCGGCCGTCGCGGCGGGGGTCTTCTCGTGGATGACGGACAGCGTCTTCAGCTCGAACTGGTGGCCCATACACGCGGCGAGCTTCAGGATACGCTGCGTGCCGGCCGCGAGCTTCCGGATCTTGCCGACCATGAGGACAACCACGTTGTCCGTGATGTCCGCCTGCTGGATGCGCGTGAGATCCCACTCCCAGGCGCCTGTGGCCGCGTTGAAGCCGACCAGTTTGTCCCGGTGGAGCGCCCCGAGGAGCTGGCTCATGAAGAACGGATTCCCCTGCGTCTTGTCGAAGACGATCTCGGCGAGGGGTTCCACCCGGTCTGTATCGGTCACGAAGGTGTCGGCGATGATCTGGGCGACGGTGGATGGCGCGAGCGGCTTCAGCGTGATCTCGCTGAGCTTCGCGCTCGCCTTCCTTATCTCCTCGACCGTCAGCGCGAGCGGGTGGGCCGGGCCGACCTCGTTGTCGCGGTACGCCCCGAGGACGAGGAGGTAGGCGTTCTCCGGGTTCGCCAGGATGGCCTGGAGCAGCCTGAGCGAGGCGGAGTCGGCCCACTGCAAGTCGTCGAGGAAGAGCACCAGCGGGCGCTCCTTGGTGGCGAAGATCCGGAGGAACCCCTGGAAGACGATGGCGAAGCGGTTCTGCGACTCCGTCGGCCCGAGCTCCGGCACGCTCGGCTGCGGCCCCAGGATGGCCGAGAGCTCCGGGATGAGATCGATGACGAGCTGCGCGTTCGGCCCGAGCGCGAGGAGGAGCCGTGCATTCAAGGACGAGAGCTGCTCGGCGGAGCCCTGGAGGTGGCTCCGGATGAGGTCCCGGAAGGCGTTCGCTATCGGCGCGTAGGGGACGCTCCGGTTGAGCAGGTCGAACTTGCCCGAGATGAACGCGCCGCCCTGCGCCGCGATCGGCTTGTGCACCTCGTTGACGAGGACCGATTTGCCGATGCCCGAGAAGCCGGCGACGAGGAGGAGCTCGACGCCGCCCTGGCTCACGCGGTCGAACGCGAGCAGGAGCTCCCTCGTCTCTGCCTCGCGGCCGTAGAGCCGCTGGGGGATGTGGAGCTCGCCGGAGAGGTCGCGCCGGCCCAGCGGGAACGGCTCGATCGTCCCGTTCGCCCCGCGCCGAGCCAGGCATTCGCGCAGATCGACGGCGAGCCCGAAGGCGCCCTGGTAGCGATCCTCCGCGGCCTTCGCGAGCAGCTTCATGATGATATCCGAGACGACCCTCGGGATCTCGGGTGAACTCTCGTGCGGAGGCATGGGCCTCCTGGCGATGTGGCTGTGCACCATCTCCATCGGGTCGGAGGACTGGAACGGAAGGCGGCCCGAGAGCATCTCGTACATCACCACGCCGAGGGAGTAGAGGTCCGTCCGGTGATCGAGGGTCCGGTTCATCCGGCCGGTCTGCTCCGGCGACATATAGGGAAGGCTCCCCTCGAGCGTGTCAGGGCTCTCGGCCCGCTGGATCTCCTGGGAGAGGCGCGTCGCGACGCTGAAGTCGCTCAGCCTCGCCGTACCCGTGCGCATGTTGACGAGGATGTTCCTCGGGCTCAGGTCCTTGTGGATGACGTGCCGGCGGTGCAGCGCGTCCAGCGTCTCCGCGACCGAGGCGGCGATCCTGAGCGCCGTCCCGACGTCGACGCGCTCCGCCTCGAGGACCTCGTGGAGCGGCTGCTCCCCGAGGTCCTCCATGACCAGGGCAAGGCCGCCCTCGTGCCGCTCGAGGCCGTACGCCGTGACGACCCCGGGGAGGCCGAGGTCGCGGATCATCATGTATTCGTAGCGCAGCTTGGCGGCCTCTCGCGGGCTCTCGTGCGAGCGCTTGAGGAGCTTCACCGACACGGGCGCGTGATCCGAGTTCCGGTACCCGCGATAGAGCGCGGTGTCCAGACCGGGCTGGATCTCCTCGGTAATCGTAAACTGACTCACCCCGACCTCCCGCGCCCATGAGCGAGCCCGGCTCGAAGTCGCCCGTGCGGCGGAGGCCGATGTAGCATGACCTGGGCCGGCGAGTCACCCCGGCACACAGACGCTACAGAGGACCACCAGCACGCGGCGGACTCTGATCCGACAAGCAGCAAGACCCCCTTGCTCAGAGAGCATACTAGTCCTGCTGTTCGGGCTCAAACAAGTGCGAACGAGCGCCTCCCGAACGATACCCGCCGCGGCGCCGTCACCCGCCGTGGCGCGCCGCGTGTCAGCGCGTGGGCGCTCCCATGGCAGCCCTGGCACAGCCGCACACCCCACACGACCCACCTCACCGGATCCGAGTCCGCCGAGGACGGTCGCACCGGACGGTCCGTCGCGTTCGCCTGGGAATGATGAGAGCCGACGCTGAAATGAGGATGTGGGGCCGGAGCTGGCCGTCGCGCCGGTGGGCAGCGCCGCTGTCGCGCCGCTCTCCTACAGGGGCTGCAGGAAGCGTCGATGGACGTACTTGGCGATCTTCTTGCCCGTCCTCGCCCCGACCTCACCCGAACCTCGGTAGTGAATGCCCCCCCACACGCGGGCGTTGATCACCCCCTCGACGGCATCCTTGAGCGATGAGAACACGACGCTCCCGCAGGTGTTCGTCCCGACGAGCGGAGTATCCAGGGGGCGGCCGCCGAAGAACTCCATCAGAGCGTAGAGGGTCGCGCCGCTCACCATCGGGTGCCCGGCGGGGTACTCCTGGTTCGGCGAGGTGGTCATGAGCGGCCTCCAGCCGGAGCCCGGATAGAAATAGTCGATCGCCGTGATCGGCCGCCAGAAGTTGTAGAAGTTCTTGCTGTTCACGTTGGAGATCATGGCGTCGGCCTGGGTCATCATCGCGAGCGCAAACACCCGCGCGGCTTCGTGGTTGTCCATCTCGAAGTCCATGACGAGCTGCCGGGTGAACGAGTACGTGCCGCCGAAGACGTAGCCATCGCAGGCTTCCCACCAGAGGGCCTCGAAGCTCTGCTGAGGGGTGCGCACGGCGCTGTCCACCGCGCCGTAGATGCGGGTCTCCTCCAGGTCCCTGCGGAACGCGCCGCTCCTGTACTTGGGCGGAGGGGGGGGCAGGAACTGGTCGTTCGACTCCATCGTCCAGGGGGTCATGTCTCCCCACCAGAAGAAGAACGGCTGCGACGAGCCGGGGAACGTATCGGCCGGGTCGAGCATGACGTATTGCCCCGGAAGGCCGGTCATCGGGTTGCCATCGCCGTCGTTGTCGGGGAACTCGAACTCGAGATCGTCCGGGTTGTCCCACCCGTCGCCGAGGCGCTCGTTCCACAGGTTGTCGGCGGCCGCTTCGCCGATCCGGATGCCCTCCGTCTTCGCGGGGCCCTCCGGGACCGCCGCCAGCTGAATGGCATAGACGGCCTCCACCATCGGCAACATCTCCTGAAGGAGCGGCCTCGAGAAATCCGGCGGAAGGCTCTCGTCCGAGTAGAAATCGATGTAGTTCGTCAACATCGTCCGCCCTGCGGCAGCCAGGGCCGCCTCGGGGGAGGCAGGGCCTTCGGCGGGCACGGGCGGCAGATAGGTCTCGTAGCGAGCGGTCTCGGGGATCGAGTTGAGCGCGTCATGAATCCCGACGTGCAGGAGCGCCGCGAGCCGCGAGGCCATGAAGAACCCCGTCAGCGGCTCCATCTCCGCCATGACCATGTTCCAGTCACGCACCTCCTCGTTGGCTCGAGCGTCATCGGACCATGAGAGCGCGGCGGCCGACAGAGCCACCGCCGCCACCAACCCCCTACCTCTTCGGCCCACCATGCCGGTTCTGTGTCGGGTACACGCGTCCCTTTGGTCACGTTCGGACAGCAGCATTGAATACCCCCTGGCAAGATCAGGCGGAGCCATCGCACAGGCTGTGCGATGCCCGAGCGTATCAATACAATTTTATGCGCGACGTGTAAATTATTTCCATGGAATTCCATGTTCGATTTACATCGATACAGAGAGCGCAGAGTGGTTGGGGATAGAGTGGGCGGCGGCCCAGCATAACAGGCATTCACGCACGCACACGCGCACACACCGCCTTCGCGAGCGCCTTCTGCTGCGCGAGCCCGCGGGCGTGAGGGTGCGCGATGGGGGCGCAGCGGAGGACGGCGACCTCCCCTGCGCGGCCCTCGGAGCTCACGTTGTCGAGGAGGGTTCGTCTTGCGAGGGTGCGCGCGCGACGCCGGCGTTCACCCGCCGAGCGCCTTGTCGATCGCCTGCGTGAGCTTCGGGTCGTCCGGCGCCACGGACGACTCGAACCGCGCGATCACCGACCCATCCTTGCCGATCAGGAACTTGGTGAAGTTCCACTTCACCTCTCCGGCGGGCGCGGACTGCGTGAGGAAGGCGTAGAGCGGGTGCTTGCCGCCCCCCTTGACCGGGATCTTCGAGAACATGGGGAAGCTGACGCCGAACTTCGTGGAGCAGAAGGCGGCGATCTCGGCGTCGGTCCCCGGCTCCTGCGCGCCGAAATCGTTCGAGGGGAAGCCGAGGACGGAGAAGCCGCGGTCCTTGAGCCGGTCGTGGAGCGCCTCGAGCCCCGCGTACTGCGGCGTGTAGCCGCACTCCGATGCGGTGTTCACCACGAGCAGCACCTTGCCCCGGTAGTCGCCGAGGGAGCGGTCCTGTCCGTCGATGGTCTTCACGGTGAAGTCGTAGAGCGACATGGCCTTTCCTTCCTGAGCAGCGCCGGGCGCGCGCTCCGGCGAGGGCTGCTGGACGTCCTTTCCGCAGCCCGACACGCAGGCGAGGGCGAGCGAGGTGATCAGGGCGAGTCCGCACCGGAGCGTGCGCGGCGAGCTTTCCATGACGGCGTGGATAGACGCGCCTCCGGGCCGCGTCGAGCAGGAATGCGCTCCGCGCGGGGCGGGGCGGCCCTGACGCGCCTCAGGCGGCGCATCCGGGGCGCTGATCGCCGGGCTTGCGAGGGGCTGTGATGGGGCTTCCGGCCGGGTCCGCCGCCCGGCCGGGCGTCGACTGGACCGCGCGCGATCCGTCAGAGAGGCGCCGAGGGAGCGCGATCGGCTACGGCGACAGGGTGAGCGAGCCCTCGTCGAGCGCGACCTCGTAGTAGCCGTGCTCGTCCCACGCGAGCGTGCGGCCCCCCTGCTTGAGCGTTCCGCCGCCCACGCGCACGCGCAGGTACTTGCCCGGCGGGAAGTTGGACGGCAGCGTCCACCGCCACGTCCTGTCGCTGCCGGAGGTCGTCGGCGTGACCGACGAGAGCACCTTCTGGGCGCGCCAGTAGGCGCCGACGTTGACCACGCTGTCGATCCACATGTCGCCGAGATCCTTCGTGTGCTGGACGTGATCGAGGAAGGACCGGAGCGGTACGGGCTGATAGGCGCCGTCGCTGCCGCCGGTGAAGCCGTGCACGAGGACGGTGCGCCACTTGCTGGCGGACCGCGCGCTCGATACCTGCTCGTCCAGCATCGACGTGGAGGCGCCGGTCGGGGGTATGTAGCAGGGCAGGGTGAACGGGTCGGTCGAGTCGTTCGGGCCGATCAGGGCGTTGGCCACGCCGCGATTGATGAGGAAGCGCGTCCGGGCGATGTTCGTGTACACCGACGAGCCGTTCGGGGCCGCCATCGTCCACACCCTGACGCCGAACCTGTCCTCGATGAAGCGCGTGGCGGCGTCCGTATCGGTGCCGTTGTCGTTGCTCGAGTGGCTCCTCGTGTGGTTGCCGAGCTCGTGCCCGTCCCTCACCGCCCTCTGCCACACCGCATTGGTCGATTCGGTCTTGCCGGTCTGGAGATAGAAGGTGAACGGCACGTCGAGCGCGTTCAGCGCGTCGTAGTTCTGGATCTGGCTCGAGTTCGAGTCGTCGAAGGTGTACGAGACGGCGCCCCGGAACCCCGCCCAGTTGAGCACGACCAGGTTCCCGGGCGAGCCCGTCGGCCTGGGCACGCCGCCGCCAGGCGGGACCGGCAGCCCCGAGCTCACGCCCGGGGTACCGCCGCCTCCTCCGGCGCCGCCGCCGCCGCCTGCGCCGCCTGCGCCGCCCGCGCCGCCTGCGCCGCCCGCGCCGCCCGCGCCGCCTGCGCCGCCGCTGCCCCCGGCGCCGCCGGTGCCGGCACTGGTCGAGGAGCTGCTGCTGCTCGACGAGCTGCTGCTGCTGGAGCTCACCGAGGTCGAGCCGCCGGTCCCGCTGCCGGTGACGGACACGAGCGATGGCCTGCCGGTGCCGCTCCCGCAGAAGCCCCAGCTCGCCGTTGCTCCGGGGCCCAGCGTGCCGTTGTAGCCCTCGTTGGAGGCGATGAGCTGCCCGCCCGACTGCGTGAAGCGCGCGCCCCACACGTTGCTGCCCACCGTGGAACCATTGAGCGCGACGACCGTGCCCCAGGCGGTGGTCGTCGCGGTGGTGCTCGGGTTCCTCAGGGTCACGTTCGCGCAGTACCCCGCCGACCACTGCGACTGGAGCGTGAGCTCCGCCGTCATCGTGGAGTCCGCGCTGCTGAGTTCGCCCTCCAGCGACTCGATCTCGTCGTCGTCGTAGGAGCCGCCGCTACAAGCGATCAGGCAGCAGGCGATTGAGACCGAGCCGTAGCTCAGCAAGCTGGCAAGACGCATAAGTTTCTCCTCGGAGCGGCCGGATGAGCCGCAAAGTAATCCGCAAGATGCTCAAGCGAGATTTTTACGTCAGCAATCCACTCGCGGAGCGCGTAGCCCCGCGCGTAAGGGGTTATGCCCGGGAGCCGAGTCTTTGATCACGCGTCGCGGCGTATCGCGACTTCATGTATCCACGACACACACCAGAGTCGGGATGGAACGGCGTGTACTTGAGCAACGCCGTCGGCTGCTTCGTTCGCGACGTCGAGATCGTGAATGCCGATCTGGCCGTCGGGCTCGCTGCCGCGAAGAACGTCACGGTGCGCGACGTCGTGGTGCGCGCCTCGTCCGAGTCGCTCCTGCCCCACCATCACGCCTTCGCGTTGCGCGTGAGCAGCCACGACATCGAGGCCGTGACGCCGATTCGCTCAGCGCGGCGCTCGCCCGGCTCCCCCGGCACGGCGCCTGGAGCTGCGGATTGCCGGCGCCACGGTCACCTGTGCCTGCTCCCCTTGAGGGCGCGGCGCCGCGACCAGCCGAGCAGGCCGAGGGCGACGAGCCACGCGGGGTCAGCCGCCGTTCCCGCCGGCGCTCGGTCGCTGCTCATGCTGCATCCGCTGCTGGAGCCGCCGGGGCCGTCACCGCCGGCGCCGGAAGAGGAGGCGCCGCCGGCGGTGGCAACACCGGTATCGCCCGGGCTGCCAGCGCCGGAGGAAGAGCTCGCGGCGGTCGTGCCGCCCGAGCTGCCACCTCCGCTGCCGGCGCTGGAGGAGGAAGAGGAGGTGCTCGTGGAGGCGTCGCCGCCGGTGCCGCCGGTGCCGCCAGCGCCCGAGGAGGAGGTGGTGGTGGAGCCAGCGCCGCCGTCGCCGCCGGCGCCCGCGGAGGTGGACCCGCCGCCAGCGCCCGCGGAGTCGCCGCCGGCGCCCGCGGAGGTGGACCCGCCGCCAGCGCCGCCGTCGCCGCCGGCGCCCGCGGAGGTGGCCTCGCCGCCCGAGCCGCCGCCGCCGCCAGCGCCCGAAGAGGAAGAACTGGCTGAGTCGTCGCCCCCCGAGCCGCCGTCGCCGCCCCCCGAGCCGCCGTCGCCGCCCCCCGAGCCGCCGTCGCCGCCCCCCGAGCCGCCGCCGTGTGTGCCCGGCGGCAAGAAGAGCTCCGTCGACGCCGTCGCCGCGAAGCTCTCGATTCTGCCCAGCTCCGTCATCGAGTACTGGCCGCCGGCGATGAGCACCCGACCGTCCAGGAGACGCGTCGACGAGTGCCAGCTCCTCTCCAGCCTCATCGAGGGGAGCCACGACCACGTGCTCGTCGCGGGATCATAGGCCTGCGCCATCTTGAAATCCCACCGCCAGAAATCCGAGCCGCACGCGCTCGTGCCGCAAAAGAACCAGTCTGCGAGCGAGCCGCCCGTCTCGATCACGCGGCCATCCGACAGCAGCGATGCCCTGTGTCCGGTGTTGCCTCCGCCGAGAAAAAACGAGCCCTCGAACCCTCCGGGCCCGTCCTCCATAGTCCATGTGTCGGACACCGGATCGTAGAGGCCGGCCGTGTTGACGGACGTCGCCAGGTTCCGGAGGTTGGTGCCCACGAAGAGCACCCTGCCGTCGAGCAGGCGGGTGGCGGTGAACGAGACGATGCCGCTGTCCGCAGCCGATGCTGCCGTCCAGGTGTCTGCCGCGGGGTCATAGATCTCCGCGGCCAGCTGCCAGGTGTTGGACGCGTCGTATCCGCCGCCGGCGACGAGCACCCTGCCGTCCAGAAGCAGCGTCGCGCTCTCCACGATCGCGAGCTCTCCGGCGGTGATCACCCCGAGCATGGGCGCGGCCAGCGTCCAGGCGTCGGCGTCGGGATCGTAGATCTCGGCGTTCCGGGTCTCCTCGTCGATGCCGCCCGTGACGAGGACCCTGCCGTCCGGGAGCAGCACCGCGCTCTGATCCATGACATCGCTCGTGCGCGCCGCGAGCATGGGCGCGGCCGTCGTCCAGGTGTCGGTTGCCGGGTCGTAGATCTCGGCGCTGCCGAGGCCGAGGTCCCCTTCGAAGTGCTGGTAGCGACCGTGGCCGCCGGCGACGAGGACGCGCCCGTCCTGGAGCAGGACGGCGCCGGGCCCGCAGCGCCCGCCGCGCATGGGTGCGGCGGGCAACCACGTGTTGGTCGCAGGGTCGTAGAGCTCCGCCGCCGTGGTGCAGGGGTCCGTGTGGCTGCGGGCGCCGCCGGCGACGAGGACGCGGCCGTCCTGCAGCAGCGTGGCCGCGTGGTACGCGTGGGGAACGCGCATCGAGGGGGCGGGCATCCAGGCCGGGTCGGCGAGCGGCGGCTCGCCGCGGGCCCCCTCGGCCGGGCGCGGGATTGTGTCGCCGTCCGCGGCGAGGCGGGCATCGACGGGGCGCCCGCCGGCCGCGTGCGCCGCCGGCGCGGTGACACGAACGTGCGGGCGGCCCGCGGCGTCGACGGCGCGGACGAAGCCGGTGCCGGCCTCGAGGGCGAGCTGCCGCTCGTCAGGAAAGTGCTCGCGCGGCGCCGCCGAGGGCTCGCCGTCGCCCTGATCCGAGCAGCCGGCGGTGGCCCAGGGTAACGAGCTCAGCGCGACGGCTGCGATGGTGCGGCTCCAGAGCCATCTGGATCCGCGGGACGCTGCAAAGGAAGAAGCCCTCATGACGCTCCTCTTGCCGGGGTCGCACCAGGGCGCGCAGAGCGCGCGTTACCCCCGGCGATCCAGCTGCGCCATAGGGTGCGCTCACGCGATTGCACATTCACGCGGGCGCGCTCGCCCGATGCGAGGTCCGAGGTCCGCACCGAGGTTGGCTGCGGAGACCCGCACCGAGGTTGGCTGCCACCACACCGCAATTTTCCGTCCTCGAAGAACAATCACCACCCTGCGGAAATCTGCTCCCGCAAGACGGAGCCGCCCTGGCTCCGGTCGGAGAGGACGGCGCGTCCCGACTCGTTCCCTGGTTGCGGGCACCTTTGGTGTCGCGGTCGGGTACCGTCCCGTTGAGAGTTTCCTGGCTTTCGATTAGGGTCGCGACCGGCGCGGCTGGCTTTCAGAGAGCTGGGACAATGAGGAGCAGGCACGGCGAACGCCGGCCCGAACCGCGCACCCTCGCGTGGGACAACAGAGTAGAGCTTAGAGAGGATGCGATGAGATCAGTTTTTACGCTGGCGATGTGCGGCTTGCTGGCTGGCTCTTTCGTCACGATGGGTTGCGGCGATGACGACGGCGGGGGCGGGTCCGGTGGCGACGGCGGGTCCGGTGGGGGCACGACGACGAGCAGCTCGAGCAGCACGTCGACGAGCGGTACCGGGAGCACGAGCGGCACGGGAGGAGCGGGCGACGGCGGCGGCGGCAACGACGGCGGCGGCGGCAGCGGCGGCGGCAGCGGCGGCGGCGGCGGCAACGACGGCGGCGGCGGCAGCGGCGGCGCGGGCGGCTCCGAAGAAGTCGACATCGGTCCCGGTCTGGACGAGAGCTGCCCGGGTTGCGCCCGGCTGGCGGTGCCGCTCACCGCGGCCAGCACCGGGACGTTGTTCCAGTTCGACATCCCGAGCCTGGTCGACCTGACCGGCGCCACCGTCACGTTCCGTGTGAAGCGGTTCGCCGGCACCGGCGGTGGCGTGCAGACGTTCGTGCAGAACGGCGATGCACAGGGCTGGGTGGGCGTCCCCTGGGCGTGGACGGACCTCAGCAGCCTGGGCGAGTGGACAGAGCTCACGATCGACGTCGATACCGCCGCTGAAGCGGACGCGACGTTCAACAAGACCGCGGTGCAGCGCATCGGCCTGAAGATCGACGCAGGGACCGCGGGCCCCTGGGCTCCGACCGTGGTCTACGTCGACTCCATCACGGTCACGAGGCCCGCCAGCACGGGCGGTGAGGGCGGCGCCGGCGGTACGGGCGGCGCCGGCGGCGCTGGCGGCGCTGGCGGCACGGGCGGCGAAGGCGGCACGGGCGGCGAAGGCGGCACGGGCGGCGTCGGCGGCACGAGCGAAGGCGGCGCCGGCGGCACGAGCGGCGAGGGCGGCGCCGACGGCACGGGCGGCGCTGACGGCACGGGCGGCGCTGACGGCACGGGCGGCGCTGACGGCACGGGCGGCGCTGACGGCACGGGCGGCGCCGGCGGCACGAGCGGCGAAGGCGGCGCCGGCGGCACGGGCGGCACGAGCGGCGAAGGCGGCGCCGGCGGCACGGGCGGCGGCGGCAGCACGAGCGGCGAGGTGATTCACGTGATCGGTCCGTTCGAGTTCACGACCGATGTGCAGGGGTTGACGGTCGGTACCTACCAGATGGTGCCGGGCTCGAGGCTGGACCACCTCGGCGAGTGAACCAGGCTGCCTGAGGCGCTCGCTCTCGCGCTGCTGCGCGAAGCGAGCGCCCGGACCACCTCATCGATCATCGAGGGAGCGCGCGTTCCGGTGCGCCCCAGCTTGACCCAGCCCTCCCATCTCCAGGCAGCAACTCCCCTGCTGCGTATCCATCTGTAGACTCCATCTTCGCGGGGCACGTGCGTCTCGATCTCCGGATCTCCGCGTCCGGATGGTGCTCGCCCGGACGGGAGGGGAAACTCCTCACCGTGACGGTGGGCGAGGGCGCTCGTGCCGTCGCGGCCGTCCGCTGATCGGCGCTGCCACACGTCGCGATGGGCGCTGGCTCACGTCCCATCACGACCGTTGCGATCCTGCGTCAGGACCCTGATAAGATGCTGGGGCCGCGGGAGGGGGGACGGACGTGAGCAATAACACGCACGGGGACGAGGCGTTGGAGGAGCAGATCGCGCGGCTCCGGGCGCGGGTCGCGGAGCTCGAGCGGAGCCTGGAAGAAGCGCGGGCGCAGCGCGCTCCCGAGCCCAGGCTGGAGGGCGTCTCGTACCAGGCCACCTTCGACGCGTTGCCCGTCCCGCTCACCGTCTACCGGCCCGACGGCACGATCATCGCGCTCAATGACGTGAACTGCGCGCGCTTCGGGACGACGCGCGAGCGCATCGCGGGCAAGTACAATGTCCTCGCCGACCAGCAGGCGGTGGCGAAGGGGTACGCCGGGACCTTCCAGAAGGCGCTCTCCGGGGAGGAGGCGAAGATGCCGGCGACCTTCTACGATACCGTCCCGAGCCCGATGCACCCGGGGCCGAGCCGGCGGGTGTGGTCGCAGGTGACGTACGTGCCGATCCGTGACGAGAGCGGCGTGCGGCTGGTCGCGGGGGTGAGCGTCGACGTCACGGCGCAGATGGAGGCCGAGGCGCAGCTCCGCCAGAGCGTCGCGCTGCTGGAGGCGGTGATCGAGAACGCGCCGCTGCTCATCTACGTGAAGGACAAGGAGGGCCGCCACAGGATCGTGAACCGGGAGCTCGAGGCGTTCACGGGCAAGCACCGGGACGAGATCATAGGGAAGACCCTGGACGATGTCGTCTCCGCGCCGGTCGCGGACATGCTCCGGAACATGGACACCGAGGCGGTAGCCTCCGCGGTGCCCGTCAGCACGGAGGTCCGCATCCCGGCAGCCGACGGGATGCGCGTCTATTTCGGGACCACGTTCGCGCTCCGCGACGAGGAGGGCGGGGTCCTGGGCACCTGCGGGATGGGCATGGACATCACCGAGCGCGTGCGCGCCGAGGAGCACAGCCGGAAGCTCCAGGAGGACATGCTCCGGATCCAGGACGAGACGCTCCGCGCGCTCTCCACGCCGCTCTTGCCCATCGCGAGCGGGGTGCTGGTGATGCCCCTCGTCGGGGAGCTGAGCCGCGAGCGCGCGGCGCAGGTGATCGAGACCCTGCTCGACGGCATTTCGCGCCAGCAGGCCAGGATCGCGATCCTCGACGTGACCGGCGTCCCGCAGGCAGGGCCCTCGGTGACGGACGCGCTGCTCCGGACGGCGCGGAGCGTGAGGTTGCTCGGGGCAGAGGTGGTGCTCACCGGGATCCGGCCGAGCGTGGCGCAGGCGCTGGTCGAGCTGGGGGTGGATCTCGGAGGGATCGTCACGCAGGGGACGCTGGAGCAAGGCGTGGCGTATGCCCTGTCGCCGCGGCGGGGCGCGTCTCTGAGTCGGGGCGACGGGTACCGTCAGCCCGGCTCGTAACGGTCGGAGCCCTTCGGCGCGACGCGCACGAGCCAGATGGTCCCATAGCGGACCGGATCGTGGTGGCCCTGGAGACGGAGCGGGCCCGGGGCGCCGCCGTCGTGGTCTATCGTCTCGGGTGGGGCTACGGAGAACGGCGTTGGTGTGAATCACCACGCCGTTGTGGAGCAGCGTGAGGCGCGCCGGCTCGACGAGCCGCTCGTCATCCACGCGCGCGGCGCGGAAGACGATATTGTACGACTGCCAGGCGAGCGCCGGCAGGCACGCATTCGAGAGTGGCACGATCGGGTCGTAGACGGCGCCGCAATCGCCCGTGCCCGAAATGGCGGTCCCGCAGGAGTCGAGCACCTGGATCTCGTAGCGGCCCTGCAGGAAGGCGCGCGCAATCGAGGCGCGCGACCTGCTCAGGGCCATCGGCAGGCTCAAGCCGGAGCATCAGGAGATCCTCCTGACCTTCGACTCGCCGGTGAGCATGGTCGAGTACGCCAAACGACGGCGCGGGCAGATCACCCATCCCATCGCCCATCGCCCACGGCGAAGAGAGCGCCCCGCGCGAGGCTCTCTGCGAGATCGCCGTGTCTGCCCAGATAGAGCACAGCGAGTCGGGTGCCAGCCGTTGGCGACCTTGCCGGGAAGGCCGCCTCCGCCATGTACGAGCAGAGCGCACGCACCGCGAACCACAAAGCCCGCCGCCCAAGCTCTGACTGTGCCACTCAGCGACTTCCGCGGAGCCAACGCTGAGCGTCGTGACAGCGGCGGCGACCATGCTAGGAGTCAGTTGGCGCCAGCGGCAGCGACGTGTATTCCAAGGTGCGACATCGACCACGTCGGCCGTGACCGTTCCGGGCCGCGTTGCCAGCGTTGCCCATTCTAGGAGTCAATTCGAGAGAATGTTGCCCGACGAACAGGAAGAGCACGACCCCTTCGAGCCACAGAATCCGATCGATCAAATGCGTCGTGCATTAGACGAAGCATTTAGCCCCACATCCCCCATCGATCGGGCTGCACTTTTCTCGGGGAGGAAAGAGGAGCGCCGCGACCTTCAACAAGCTATTGGCCAACGTGGCGGTCACGCTATTTTGTATGGAGAGCCTGGCGTCGGGAAAACATCGCTGTCGAACATCATCGTTGAAGAATTTAGAGGCGCCAAAGACACAGTAGCCGTTCGAATCGGCTGCGACAGCTCGGACACGTTCTCAACGGTCTGGCGCAAGGTGTTTAGCGAAATAAGATTTGTTAGCACAAGACGACGTATCGGGTTCGGCGCTGAGCCCATGAAACGGCTCGCATCGCTTGCGGACCACATGGACAGCAATATTTCTCCAAATGATGTACGCGTCGCCCTTGCCAGCCTAGAAGCAAAAACAGTCCTTATGATCGACGAGTTTGACAGGATAAAACCAGAGCACAGGACCCTGTTTGCCGACATGATCAAGATGTGCTCAGACTATACGATTCCTACTACAATGATACTTGTCGGGGTCGCGGACAGCGTCGACTCATTACTAAGCGAGCACGCGTCCGTGGCCCGAGCACTTAGGCAAGTACCAATGCCGCGCATGAAGGCAAACGAGCTTGAAGAGATAGTTGAGTCAGGCCTGGCATCGGCCAGCATGTCTATCGACAAAACGTCAATGCAGCAGATCATTCGACTATCAAACGGCCTACCGCACTATACTCATCTGCTCGCACAGAGTGCCGGCCATGAGGCGCTAGACGCCGGAAGCAACGTGGTCAGGGAGATGGACCTCAGCAAGGCGCTGGAGCGCGCCGTAAAAAATCGGCAGAGAGTATCAAGACGGCCTACTCCAAGGCAACACGAAGCCCGAGACCGGTAAATCTATTTGCCGATGTTTTGCTCGCGTGTGCGCTCGCCAGACTCGACGAACGAGGTTACTTCCTAGCCGCGTCGGTTAGAGAATCCCTGACAGTAATTAGAGGAAAACGGATCGAGATTCCAAAATTCTCGCCTCACTTAAACGAATTTTGTGACAAAAAACGTGGTCCAATTCTCGAGAAAGATGGCCCAAAGCGAAGTGTTCGGTTTAGATTTAAAGACCCACTTGTTCAGCCGTATATTGTAATGCACGGAATCGCGCACGGGATGATACGACGCGAGCAGCTAGATCTATTTCCTATGGAATCGGTGGTTGGTCGCCTGTAGCGGTGCTTCTTGCCTTCCACTCGCTGGCGAGGAATCGAGGCGCCAACTCCGGGATCTTCGTTGTAGGTGGAAAGGTAGAGCGCCTATCCACTGGTACAGAATCGTCCTAGTACCGCGTCACCCAAGTTCGTCCCTGGTTCGTCGCGGAGGGGCCGGAGAGGCGGGCCACAGCAGGGGCCCGCTGAAGCGCACGCCCCGGGAGTGGCGAACCAGGGAGGAACTTAGGCGACGCGGTACTAGCACGATCGAACAGATACCGAACCGGCTCAACCATACCGTCCGCACGCGGGCAGGGTGTCGGCCCCCTGGATGCTGACGGCGGGATCTCCGATTCGGGCTTAGGTTCCAGCTTGGACGCTAAGGGTGCGCTCCAAGCGGCAGCGTCGAGGAGCCCATGGCCCGACGAATGCACACACTACAGCACATTCACCTACACCTAAACCCGAGGGTGGATGGGAATGGACCAGCCCACGCACCTGTACTAGGTTCTCTGGGCTCCCGCCTCAGAAATCCTGTAGGATTGCTACAAGAGCCACTGGAAAAACCGCTATGGCACGATTCACGCTAGGCGTCCCTCCCCGAGATCTGGAACTACTCCGCAAACTCCTGAACCTTCAGGACGAACGTCGCACAAACCTGTGGCGCGTGCTCGAAGAGGCACCTGTCGGAGTAAGCACGGCGGATCTCGCATCGAGCATCACCGCAGCAACAAACCTAGATGCAGATGTCGCAAGCGATATCGTCGACATGCTGGTGACGATATACATAACCAGACTACGAAGCGACATCTCGGTCGATGATTTTGTCAACGCGATAGTGACAACGGCTTTAGACAAGGACCCTTCATTTGAAGAGGAGACACTTCGCGATTTGCTTCGCATGCTGCTGTCGTTCAATAGGACGCTAGGAGTTACAGCGAGAGCTCTTAGCGTCATGGATGAATACGAGCATGTTCTGCATGAGGCGCGCATCATGACGGACATGAGACCTGTGTTCGAAGACGATTCCAGCACAGCCGTCGCCGCGACCACAATAGTCCACAGTCTTCGACTTAGGTATTACGACGGTACCCAGATGAAGAATTTCTTCGTTGCCCTTGATGCCAACGATCTGAAAACCATTTCAGAACTGATCGAGCGGGCGTCGAAAAAAGAAGCTGAGCTGCGAGCGTTGATGGCAAAAAGTGGAATGCCTTGCATGGCGACCAGCCCCACTAGCTAGGCAGTCCGATGAGCGAATTTAAGGCATATTCCCCTAATCAGCCCGGTCTCCATCAGGGGACAAGGAACCACTCGGAGAACTACTATGTGGAGCAGCCAAGGGACTATTACGGCACTCAGCCGATAAAGGCATTCCCCGGTCCTGCATCCAAGATGCAGCATTCTCATGCTTTATCGCGCGAAAGACCAGACTTGGCTAGCGATCCACTCGCGCACGTTCGAGACGCCATCGAAGCATCAAAGAAACTTCTCGACCTGCCCAATGATTGGGATGGCGAAGGTAGTCAGGCCTATGATCGGCGCACATGGGATCGGGCGACAAGATTTGTTGCAACGCAGGCTGCCTACCTTTGGAACGCAAAGGCAGTACTACCGGCTCCAGACATCGGCCCAGGTCCGAACGGCAGCATCGATCTGGCGTGGCAAGAGAAGGTGTTTAAGCTGCTAATTAACGTGCCGCGCGGCGCCGACGTCATCACCTATTTCGGACGCAGCAAATCTGCTGACGTCAAGGGCACGATTCGCGATTCTGTAGCAGACCATAAGGAGTTGTTCTTGTGGTTGATGAAAGCGCCGTAGAGACGAAGACTGAATTCACGATCTCGGCTGGTGGCATTGCTCCCACTGCGCCACTTGCGCTCGAGCCGATTCCTGACGATTCTGTGCTATACATGCGAGTACACGACCAGTTCATAGACAACAACGGAAAACTGCGTCCTGGCGTATTCAAAAACAGAGGACGTGGAATGTCGACAGACTGGAACAAGTACTCCACGCCGGAGGAAACCCGCGCCAGAGCGCGGATTCCGGCGATGAACGGCGTGGTAAGCCTCGTTGTTGAGCGAGTGAGAGGCGTGAAGGAGCAGACTGTAGAGCATACGCCATACGAGGCTGAACCGCCACACCCGGCGCATGTTGACGTATGCGGCGAAAAGGACGTTGAGACCCGTCTGCTTCTCTTGGAGATTGTAGGCTGGGAGATAAAGAACAAATCCGCTGTGTAAGCATTTGGGCAAAATGCCGCACCACCCTGCCGGCAACCTACCCGGAGAATTGAGATTCAAACCGGAGGCATCAGGCAGCCGTCGCGTCGAATGATTCCGGTAAAATATGGTAGCGCTCGCGCACCTGAACGGTGTTCGCCAAGCCGAGCAGCCGCCCGATCGCCTCACGAACCCCACCCGGGCAGCCACCTCATCCGCGAGTGCGACGGCGCGGCTCAGGGGGCCGCGCGCGAGGCGACCACGGCAGCCCAACATGACGGATCTGAGGCCCGGGTCCGCCGGACCCCAGCCTCGCTGGTTGAGCCGGGTCGGGGCCGTGCCGCGCGCGCCGGGCCTCCCGCTTCACGTCTCCAAGATCGCGCTTCGGCCGGTCGAGCAGGTCGACCGCGGCGGAGCTCAGAACCGGCCGCGGAGCGCAGCGGCGGCGCCGCCGGGCAACGGGGCGACGTGCACCGCGGCGGCAACGGGCGCGGCCGGCTCGGCTCGGCCCAGGAGGAGCGCGGCCACGGCGCCGCCGAGCGCGGCCACGCCGACGCCGAACGCGACGTTGGCGGCGAGGATCTTGGTCCGCACGGCGTCCACGTCCGCCTCGGCGCAGCGCGGCGCACAGGTCGTCCGCAGGTGGTCGGCGTCGGCGCGCGCGCTCAGGCCGAACGCCGCGTAGGTGCCGCCGGCGACGGCGGCGACGCCGCCGAGCGCGATGGGCAGGAGGAGCGCGCTCGCGGGCGACGCGGCTCGGTCCTCGCGGGGCGCGCCGGCGCCTCCGCCCGGCGCGCCGGCCCGGACGAGGCGGGCCGAGACGCCGCGCAGCTTCTCCCCCTCGCGCACCACGAGCCGCAGCTCCACGGGGACGCTGCCCGCGCGCTCGAAGCGGAGCACACGCTCGCCCGGGTCGACCTCGACGGCCTTGCCGTCCAGCCGCGCGGCGAGGGGCGCGCCGTCGATCGTCACCTGCACGTCGGCCACGTCCTGGCCCTGCTCGTCCTGTGCGCTCAGGATCAACGTCGGGACACGCGCCGCGACGTCGGAGAGCCAGCCCGCGCAGTCCGACTGGACGAGATCGGGACAGCCGGCGCCGCCGCACGTGATGAAACGCGCGCGCGCCTCGCGCAGCCGGCCCTCGTCGCGCAGGCGCTGGCCCTCCTCGGAGGCCGTGAAACACGCCTCGGCGTCGCCGGCGCGCGCGGGGGCGGGCAGGAGGCAAGCTAGGGCCGAAACGGCGAGGGCGGCGGCGACGGAGCGACGGCGGGTGCGCTGGTTCATCACGCCCGGATCAGAAGCATTCCCGTTTATAACGCTTGTGGCCCTGGCCATCGATGACGAACGGCGGGCTGCACCCGTCGCGCGCGGGCAAGCGGCGCGGCGGCCGGCGCGCGCCGGCGCCGGCAGCGGGCGCCGCCGACATCGACGGCCCCGCCGACATCGACGGCCCCGCCGACATCGACGGCCCCGCCGACGCGCCCGCGCCGGCAGCGCCCGGCACCGACGCCGCGGCAGGCGCGAGCGCGACGGACCGCGCCACCGGCCGCCCGCGCGCGGCGGCGGCGAGGCCGACCCTCGCGCGGGCGAGCGGCGTCGCCTCCGCGCGGGCGAAGCCGATCGCGACGGCCGCGACCACGAGCAGCACGCCCGCCGCCGCCACCACACCCCAGCGCCGCCGGCTCGCGGCCTCAGGCCGGCTCGGCGCCGCGACCTCCGCCGCGTCCGGCCCGGGCCCGAGGTCCAGCGCCGCGCCCGGGGTCGCCGCCCCCGGCTCGATCGCGGCGATCAGCGCCGCGCGCTGGCCCAGCGACTCGCGCGCGAGCGACGTCACCCAGGCGCTCACCTCCGAGGTCGAGGCGGCGAGGCCCGTCGCCTCCAGCGCGAGCGCCATCGCACGCGCCGTCGGGAACCGTTCCTCCGGGTCGCGCGCGAGCGCGCGCAGCGTGATCGCCTCCAGCTCCGGCGGCACCCCGGGCCGGCGGGCGCTCGGCGGATCCACGCCCGCCTGCAGCAGCCGCAGGATGGATAACGCCTCGCCCCTCCCCTCGAAGAGGCGCTCGCCCGTCAACGTCTCCCACAGCACCACCCCGGCCGCGTACACGTCCGCGCGCCGGTCGAGCGGCTCGCCCGCGATCTGCTCGGGCGACATGTACGCCAGTTTGCCTTTCAGCTGCCCGTCGCGCGTGATCTGCGCGCGCCCCGCGCACTTGGCCACGCCGAAGTCGAGCACACGCGCGACCCCGTCCTCGCCGACGAGCAGGTTGTGCGGCGACACGTCGCGGTGCACGAGGCCGAGCGGGGCGCCGTCCTCGGCGGTGGCCTCGTGCGCGGCGTGCAGGCCGTGGAGCGCGCCGGCGAGCACCGCGCAGGCGACGCGCGGCGGGGGCGCGCCGCCGTCCCGCGTCGCCGCGCGGAGCAGGCGCGCCAGCGACTCGCCGTGCACGTACTCCATGACGAGCAGCACCTCGCCGCCGCTCGACACCACGTCGACCGTCGCGACCACGTTCGGGTGCCGGATGCGGGCCGCCACCCGCGCCTCGTCGAGGAGCATGCCGACGAGCTCGGGGTCCCGGACGAACTGCGGGTAGAGCCGCTTGATCGCGACCGTCCGCCGGAACCCGGCCGACCCGAGCTGGCGGCCGAGGTGCACCGTCGCCATACCGCCGGCCCCGATCTCGTCGAAGAGCAGGTAGCGGACGACAGCCAACGCGCCGCCCTGGCTCCGGGCCCGCAACATCGGGTCGACGATACCATGCCGGCGGCGAGGGCCGCGGCCACATGTCAGGTCGATCGCCGCGCGCGCAGGATCTGGAAGTACCGCCGCGCGATGCCCGACGCGGCCGCCGCGCTCCGGACGTTGCCCCCGTGCTGCGCGAGGACCCGCTGCACGTAGCGCCGCTCGAAGTGCTCGACGATGCGCTCCCGCGCGCGCGCGAGGGGCAGGTCGAGCGCGAGGGTCTCCTCGATGATGTCGCCGGATGTCGCAGGATCGGCGCCACCGCCGGCCCCCTCGAGCGCGGCGGAGGACGGGGGCTCGGGCGTGGAGGGCGGCAGCGACGACGACGACACAGGCCCGGGCTGCGCGGACGGCTGCGGCGTCGACGCCGGCCCCGACGGCGCGAGCGGCTGGGGCGTCGACGCCGGCCCGGGCGGCGGCGGCGCCGGCGTGCCCGAGCAGGCCAGCCCGGACCGGGTGGTCTCGATCGGCGCGGCCTCGCCGAGCGCCACGCGGCGCGCCACGGCGTTGTAGAGCTCGCGCACGTTGCCCGGCCAGTCGTAGTCCTCCAGCCGCTCGGCGAACCCCTGGGGGAACGGCGCGCCGCGGCCCGCGAGCTGCCGCCAGAAGTGGTGCGCGAGCACCGTGACGTCGCCCCGCCGCCGGCGCAGCGGCGGCAGCTCGATCCGGGCCACCGCGAGCCGGAAGAACAGATCGTCCCGGAACCGGCCCGCCTGGATCTCGCGCTCCAGATCGCGCCGCGTCGCCGCGAGCACCCGGATGTCGACGCGGATCCACCGGTTCGATCCCACGCGCTGCACCTCCGACCGCTGGATGGCGCGCAGGAGCTTGGCCTGGAGGCCGAGGTCGAGATCGCCGATCTCGTCGAGCAGCAGCGTGCCGCCGTGCGCCTCCTCGAAGACGCCGCGGCGCGCCTCGCTGGCGCCGGTGAAGGCGCCGCGCTCGTGCCCGAAGAGCGCCGACTCCACGAGCGTCGGCGGCACCGCGGTGCAGTCGAAGACGACGAACGGCCCGGCCGCCCGCACCCCCTGCTCGTGGATCGCCTCCGCGAGCACCTCCTTGCCGGTCCCCGTCTCGCCCTCGATGACGACGGGCACACTCGAGGCGGCGAGGCGCTCGCACAGCGGGTAGAGCCGCCGCATCTCCTCGCTGGCCCCGACGAGCTTGCCGAAGCGCACGGCGCGCGACAGCGGGGCCGCCTGGGTGACGCCGAGCGCCTCGACACGAAGCACCGTCTCCCCGATCCGGACGAGCTCGCTCCCCTGGAGGTACGCGTCGCCGACGCGGATCCCCTGGACGAAGGTGCCGTTGGTCGACCCGAGATCGGTGACGCGGAGGCGAGCGCCGGCGATCTCGAAGGCGGCGTGGCGGCGCGAGACGAGCCGGTCGGTGAGCGGGATGTCGCAGGCCGGGCTGGTGCCGGCGAGCACACGCGCGGGCAGCCCCGGCGCCACGGTGAACCGGAGCCCCTCGTCAGGGCCCGCCATCACGGACAGCGCGAAGCTGTCCGCGGCGGCCGCGGCGGGGCGCACCGGCCCGGGCACGAGCTCGGTGGAGGCGGCGTCGTCGTCGTTCCACGGGGGCATGCCCCGCCATCACAGCAGGCCTCCGCGCCGGCGTCACGCCGCGCAGCGCGGCGCAGCGCCGCGGTGTGGTTGCATGTGTCATGGCCACGTGTTGAGCAGCACGCTCACGACGTTGCTCTCGGCATACACGACGGCGAGGTCGGGCCTGCCGTCGTCGTTCAGGTCCGCCGCGGCGATCGAGCTGGCTTCCATGCCGCTCAGGAGAGCACCTCCAGGGTAGTCGACCACGTCGGCGAATCGGCCGTAGCGGTCATTGACCATCACGAGCGCGCTGCCGGGGGCATTGCCGCTCGCGGAGGCGAGGTCAGGGTGGCCGTCGCCGTCCAGGTCCGCCACCGCGGCCTGGACATCGAAGGAGGCGCCGTAGTTTCCCGCATTGACGAGCGTGCCGTCGCCCCCGTTGAGCAGCACACCCGTGTAGTAGCCGCTCCCGGCGACCAGGTCGGGCTTGTCGTCGTCGTCCAGATCCGCTGCCGTGATCCAGAAGGGGAGAGACGCCGAGACGGTGCGCACCGCGATGTACTCGACCGGCGGCGCGAACGTGCCGTCGCCCTCGTTGAGCAGCACGCTCACGAGGAAGGTACCGTCGTTGGCGGCGGCGAGGTCCGGCTTGCCGTCGTCGTTCAAATCCGCCGCCGCGATCCGGAGGGGCCTCGGGTCCGCAGCGTGGGTGACCGGGCCGGCGAACGTGCCGTCGCCCTCGTTGAGCCACGCGCTGATGCCGCCCTCGGCTCCGGCGGCGACGTCAGGCCACCCATCCTCGTTCAGGTCCGCCACGACGACGGAGTAGCTCGTCTCCCCGACGTAGTTGACCGGCGGGGCGAACGTGCCGTTGCCCTCGTTGAGCAGCACGCTCACGCCGTCGTGGACTCCGACCGCGAGGTCGGGCGCGTCGTCCCCGTTCACGTCGAACGCCGCGATCGCCCTCGGCGCCGTGCCCGCTGCGTAGTTGACCCCGGCGGCAAAGGTGCCATTGCCGCGGTTGAGCAGCACGCACACCTCGGAGTGCCGGGCGCTCGCAACGGCGAGGTCGGGCTTGCTGTCGCCGTTCAGATCTGCCGCCACGACCTCGCGCCCGAGAGCTCCTTCCGCCGGCGTCCCTGGGAGCTCGATCATTTCAGGGCATGAGGCGTCGTGAGCGCCGCCGCCCCCGCCGCCGCCACCCCCGCCACCCCCGCCGCCGCCGCCCCCGCCGCTCGCATCATGGCCGCCACCCCCGCCGCTCGCGTCGTGCGCGCCACCCCCGCCCCCCTCCCCGCTCGCGTTCCCGGAGGAGGACGTGGTCGCTGGCGCTCCCCCCATCCCGCCGTCGCCACCTTCACCGCACCCCGTCGAGATGGACGTTGCCCAGACGAACGATGCGACAACCAGGATTGCTCTCGGCATGGAGCCCCCTTCTTCGTGCACGTGAACCTGTCCAGGCTCGGCGCTGTGGTGGAGCGAAGCCGCCGCAAGGTATTCCGCGGGCGGGAGCAGGACAAGATGCGAGCACGGGCAAGGGCGCCGGCAGGATGCTCACGGACGGCTCGATGCGGACCGAAGGAGGACGCGCGAGAGCACACCCCGTGTCGGTCCCACGCAGGAGGCTGCGTGGTCCCTCGACGAGCGTCGAGATGTCCGCTATCGTTTCGCCGTTCACCGTCGCAACGAAGGCACGCCCCGGGTGTAAGCATGGATACAGCTCAGGCAGACGATTGAGCCGCAGCAACCCCTGAAATCGTTGCTGCGGCTATCTGCTCTCGATCGTTCGACGAGTGCCGTCCTGGAGGCAGATCGCCGCCGAATGTCCACCATTTGCGCGGGTGTATCGTCGTGCCTCGAACAACATCAACAACCTGGAACTTGTCGCTGTCTGCAGCGTTGCTGCTGATGGCCCCCTTCGACCTGCTGGCCTCGCTGGCCATGGATGTCTACCTGCCGGTGGTGCCGCTCATGCCAGGCATCCTCGGCACGTCGCCGGCGGTCGTTCAGTTGACCTTGAGCCTCTACATGGTCGTCCTGGGCGCGGGACAGCTCGTGTTCGGGCCCATCTCGGACAGGATCGGTCGGCGGCCGGTCCTGCTCGGCGGAGCGGCCTTGTTCGCCGCCGCGTCGTATCTGCTCGCGGGCACCGGATCCGCCTCGGTGTTCGTCGTCCTCCGCGTCCTCCAGGCGCTGGGCGCGGCCGCGGCGCTCGTCGCGACCTTCGCGACGGTGCGCGACGTCTATGCGGATCGCGCCGAGGGGGCGGTGATCTACAGCCTGTTCGGCTCGATGCTGGCGTTCGTGCCCGCGCTGGGGCCCGTGCTCGGCGCTCTGCTCGCGGACCACCTCGGCTGGCGCGCGATCTTCATCGCGCTCGGCGTCGCCGCCACGGCGGCCGCGCTGAACGCGGCTCCGAGGTGGCACGAGACGCGGCCCGTGAACACGTCGATGCCACGCGCGGCGCTCGGCGGGATCCTCGTGGACGCCTCGTTCTGGACCTACACGCTCGGCTTCAGCGCGGCGATGGGCGCGTTCTTCGTCTTCTTCTCGACGGCGTCACGCATCCTGATCGATCGGGCAGGCTTCTCGCAGCTCGTCTTCAGCCTCCTCTTTGCCACCGTCGCGCTCGTCATGATCGCGACGACCCGGTTCGCGAAGCGGTTCGTGGCGCGATGGGGGAGGGCGGGGAGTCTCGTCCGCGGGATGGGGATGCTGCTCCTGGGCGCCGCGCTGCTCGTCGTCGGACAGATGATGGCCGCTCCGTCGTTCTGGACGTTCATCCCGCCCATGTGGATCATCGCGATCGGCATCGTGTTCGCCAGCTCGGTGACGGCGAACGGCGCCCTCCAGCGCTTCGGCCACGTCGCCGGCACCGCGACCGCGCTCTACTACTGCATCGAGAGCCTCGTCGTGGGCATCGTGGGAACGACGCTGGTCGTTCTGCTGCCCGGGGATACGGCATGGCCGCTGGCGGCCTATTGCACGCTCATGGCCGTCGTGGTGCTGGGCTTCGTCAGGCGGATGGGAAAGTCCCCAGCGGCCGCCGTCCTGCCGGATCCGGCGAGCCATCGCGAGACGTGACGTGTCTCGCCAGCGGGTGGAGGAGCGTGTGTGCGTGAGTGCGAATCCGAGGCCGGAGGATCCACGTCGCGTCGCGGCGCTGGCACAAACGGACGCTGACCCGGAGCCGTGTGCCAGGATCTGATCCGCGTGTCATGAGGGGCGCAGGCCGCACGTCCACGCCCGGCGGGGAAAAGGGGGTGAACGCCTCGACGATCTCGCCGGGCCTGCACGGCGGCCAGGCCCCAAACATCGATGCCTGGGCGTCCACGATGTTCACTGTGGACGGTCCGAATTTTGCAGTGAGCGTGTCGCGGAAAGGTCACGCTCATGTCCACTCAGCTACCGTCTCCTCCTTTTGCTCGGCCACGGTCGTCCCGCACGCGAGCGATCTCCCTGCTGGCCCTCTGCGCCATCCCGTCTGCCGCCTTCCTGGCGGGCTGCCCTGATAAGCCGGACAACTACTACAACTACTATTACATGAACGGGGAGGGAGGCGCCGGGGGAGCCGGCGGCTCCGGGGAAACCGGCGGCGCCGGGGGAGCCGGCGGCACGCCCGGAGGAGAGTACCCGGGAGCGCCCGTCGCGGACGCCGAGGTGGTCGATCATGCGCTCGACGTCTTCGGCACCATCGGCAATCGCTACTGGTTCGCCGTCTCGGAAGAGCAGCTCGAGCTCATGAACGAAGGGACAGGCGGCGTCGGGATCCCCATCGCACAGCGGGACTTCGGAGACATCTACTCACCGACCGGGGAGGGCGCGACCTTCGTGGATCATCTGTGGGTGACGGCGGCCGGCGCCGACGGCAAGACGGCCGACTACGGCAAGGTCCAGGTGGGGGTCGTCGGGCAGTCGACGATGCGTCCCTGGACGAAACGCTCCATCCCCAACCTCAACGTGGATGTGGACGAGTTCGTCGACGAGCAGCGGCTCGGCGGCCTCGAGCACCTGCGCTTCAACAACGGCCAGGTCGGCAGCATCTTCCGCGAGCGCCTCACGCTCGAGCTCTACGCTCGCCTCGATTACCCGGCCCCCCGGGCGAGCTACGCCTGGGTGTCGAGCAACGTGTGGGGGGCGGAGGTGTCCATCCCCTACATCGTGGTCGAGCGTTACAAGAAGGCGTTCTGCGCGCGCCTCGAGAGCAAGCTCGGCGGCGGCTGCGCCAACATGTGGGAGTTCGCCGGGGACTTCGCTGGCAACTTCCCGGGGGGCGGCTTCCCGGGCGGCGGCTTCCCGGGCGGCGGGATCCCGATCGACGTGGTGCCGGTCGGCGGCAGCGTCTTCGACGATCCAGGGAACTGCCAGCTCAAGAAGTGCGACAACACCCGCGCGAAGGAGCTGGAGCAGACGATCGCCGACACGCCGGAAGGCGAGGGCTTCAAGGCTGCGCTCACGGGCTGGATCGACTGGCCTTCATTCCATCGGTTCCAGTGCCTGTCGTGGGTGCTCGCCACCGGGGACGACGCGCTCCACAACAGCAACAACGTCGTGCTGGTCGAGCGGACCGACGGTCTGTTCCAGTATTTGCCGTACTCGGTCGACATCAGCCTGGGGCAGAGCTGGTATCAGCACGTTCCCCTGCCCGGCACGAACACGCTGGCGCGCGGATGCCAGAGCGACCCGGCCTGCTGGGCCGACACGATCGCGACGTGCGAGGACGTGATCGAGGACTTCGCGGCGCTGGACCCGAACGC
Source organism: Sorangium cellulosum (assembly GCF_002950945.1). GTDB lineage: Bacteria > Myxococcota_A > Polyangia > Polyangiales > Polyangiaceae > Sorangium > Sorangium cellulosum_E. The sequence continues at coordinate 14,023,199 of NZ_CP012673.1, read as the reverse complement.
GGTGCTGGAGGGGATCTACGATCAGCTGTCCGACGAGGGCATGCTCCGCTCGGGTGATGAGGAGCGATACCAGCTCCTGGACGCCTGGATCACCGAGCAGCTCAAGGTCCTGCCGGTGGAGCTGGAGAGGAACCGTGAGCAGCCGCAGCCCTGCGCTCCTCCCCAGGTCGACTGCGGCGGCTACTGCGGTTATCCCCAGGACTGCGGCGTGGGCGCCGGTACGGGCGGATTCGGCGCGGGCGGCGGCGACGCGGGCGGAGGCGCGGGCGGCGGCGACGCAGGCAGCGGCGGAGGCGCGGGTGGTGCAGACCCGGGCGCTGGAGGCGCGGGCGGAGTCGGTCCGGACGGCGGGTGAGCGCCCGGCCAGGGGGGAAGCGAGGCGCCTCGACGGCGATGCCGTCCCCCCTCCGACGTAGCGCTCCCGTCACGATTCCAGCGGGTGCCGCCCTTCCCTCGCGGCAGGCTCATCACCTCACATCATAGCTCTCCCCGAGCGCGTCCCCGAACGCGCGCTGGAGTACGCATGCCGGCGAACTTGTCCGGCATGCTCCGGTACGGGTTGAACCTGGCGGTGCTTGGCGCTCGCGCAAGAAGAACATGCCTGTGTCCGCGTGCCAGCGTGCCAGCGTGCCAGCGTGCCAGCGTGCCAGCGTGCCAGTGTGCCAGAGGGCTCGCTTCGCCCTGCGCGGGGAACGAACGCTCGAGACGCCACGGAATTTCGCTGCTGCGCCTCTCCCGCACCTCGGGAGAGGGTCGCGGCGCCGCGCGGCACACGCACCAGGGAGGCCGGCATGTCCGTTGCACATCACAGCTCGCGAACCGCTGCTCAAGACTGGACGCCAGGAATTTGCTTATGCGAAGACATACTCGAATACATCATAAATTGTTGTTCCTTGGTCTGACTTACCTGCCGTTCGCCGCGGGACCGTCGTGCATGCAGGCGGACAGCGGCTCCCAGGGTGACCTTCGACCGGCCCCCTCGCTGCCGCAGCAGTCCGCGGAGGTCAAACCTCCGAAGCTCGCGTGCGCAGGTGAACTGGAGGCCGCGGGGCAGCTCCAGTTCGAGTCGCTCGGAGCCACCGCGCGTGGGTACCTTTGCCGCACACCGGACAGCCACGCGCCGCGTCGCCTGTGGGTCGATGACGGCGGCGAGGCGGTGAGCCTCGACGATCTCCGCATCCGCGACGCGTGGGAGTTCGCCAGCAAGCATGCCAAGATCGAGCCTACGCTCCGGGAGCGGCTGCGGGGCGCGCGGCTGGGTGAAAAAGTGCTCGCAGACCTCTGGTTCTTCGAGGACGGCACGGAGCCGCCGAAGGAAGAGATCCTCGCCTCGCCCGAGCTGCAAGCGCGCGTCGTCGAGGAGCGGAACGCGCGCCACCGCGGCCTCGCGCAGCGCCTCTCGAGGGACGCCGAGGCGCTGCGCGGCAGCGTGGCGATCGTCGACCACGGGCCCGCAGCGCAGGAGACCCCCGCGCCCTTCGTGACGGTGCGGGCGACCCCGGACGCGCTGCGGCAGCTGGGCGCGCTCGACTACGTCGCCGCGATCCGCCTGTCCGTCGAGGGAGTCGAGGAGATCCCGATGAGCGACGACTTCTTCTCCCTCATCGAGATGCAGCCGGTCCGTGATCTAGGCTTCGACGGCACCGGGATCATCGTCGCGCACAGCGAGGGAGCCCGTCCGGATTCCTGGCTCCAGCTGGATGGGAGCATCGGTTGCACCGCGGCGAAGTGCGCCTGCCCCAACGCGCCGCAAACAAACTGGCATCCACGGTCGAGCATGGGCGTGATCAGGAACCTGGCCAGCACCCATCAGGGCGTCGCGAGCGGCGCGACGGTGATCTCCGCCAATCATGACCCTACGGTCAACAGCGGCTGCACGTTCACCAACGCCGTGAGCTGGGCCACCGGCACCAAGGGAGCCACGGTCATCAACCGGAGCGCAGCGACCTCGGGCGACGGCGCGAGGTACCTCGATTATCTCGCGAGAAACTCTCCCTATCCCTTCGTGGCCGCGTCCGTCGGCAACGACGGAACGCCCGAGACGACGGCGGCGAGCAGGCTCCGGAACGGCATGGTGGTCGGCGGCGCGCTGGACTTCAACGGCCCCGTGCGAGGGAACGCCGTCGTCTACCCGAATCGAGCCAAGAACCCCGGCGACTGGGAGCTCCCCCATCTCGTGGCGCCTACCGGACGCATCGCGACGGCGAACCATGACGCCGGCGATCCGCCGGGCACGTTCAGCGGAACGAGCGCGGCGGCGCCCATCATCTCGGGCATCGCGGCGGCCCTCCAGGAGGCAAACTCCTCGCTCAAGTCCTGGCCGGAGGCGATGTTCGCTGGCCTCATGGTCAGCGCCGACGAGGACGTCGACGGCCACGCGTGGGCGCTCAACCTGAACGACGACATCGACGACTCCGACGGCGCAGGCCTCGTCAGCGCGGAGAACGCGCTCGCCGTCCTCCAGTCGAGCTCCAAGGTGAACGGCGGGAACACCGCGCAGGCGCAGGGCCACGACTACGGCACCGTCACGACCTCCAACGTGGATTCGAACGGCGTGTACACGGAGACATGGCGCGCCAGCAGCGCCCACGGCGACACGCTGCGCGTCGCCGCGATCCTGTTCTCCACCCCGTCGTGCACCGTGACGTCCGACGTCGCCAGCTGCCCGACCGATCCGTTCCCCCGCTTCACGCTGTCGGTGCGCGACGTCAGCACGAGCTCGACGATCACGTCGGCTATCACGGCGCAGAACTACCAGTACGTCGCCTGGAAGAACACGAGCGGCTCATCGAAGACGTACGAGATCACGCTCACCGTGGACGACTGGCAAGGGGTGACGTCCACCACGTTCAGCACCGCGTGGATGAGCTCCGGGATGAGTTATCCGGACGACTCGATCTGGCTCGGCAAGACGACGCGCACGTTCGACGTCGTCACGGCCGGCAGCCACCCGTCCGGCCGGAAGCCCTTCGTCGGAGACTTCGACCGCGGCCTCGGGCCGGACATCTACTGGTACGCCCCCGGCAATGCGAGCGATTTCATCTGGTACGGGTACAGCTATCATGAGCCGTACCACCCCGCGAATGAGTCCATGGGGGGCGACTACGTGCCGGTCGCCGGAGATTTCGACGACGACGGCTCCACGGACATCTTCTGGTACGCCAGCGGAACCACCAGCGACAATCTCTGGTGGGGAGGCGACCCTGACGGGGCGAACGGCGATTGGTCCGGGGCTCGACTGGAGAACTTCACGAAGGTGGGCGCGACGCAGGACGGCGTATTCGTGCCCATCGCCGGTGATTTCGACGGTGATGGCTACGATGATATCTTCTGGTACGCCGCCGGAGCCCCGTCCGAAGAGATCTGGTGGGGATCCAGCAGCAGGACCTGGACGGTGACGAGCGCGTCGCTCACCGGCACGTACGTCCCCGTGGCGGGCGATTTCGACGGCGATAACAAGACCGACATCTTCTGGCACGGGCCGGGCACCTCGACTGATTATATCTGGTGGGGGAGCTCGAGCCGCACGGTCACCTTGCTGACCGAGACCGTCGACGGATCGTACACGCCGCTCGCCGGCGATTTCGACGGCGATACCCGGGACGATATCTACTGGTACGCGCCGGGTACAGCGACCGATGGGATCTGGTACGGGAAGTCGAACCGGACGTTCGACTAGGAGACCTCCCCGTACAACGTGGAGTCGACGTACCGTCCATTCGTCCTGAACGCCGACGGCGTCGGGCCGGACGACATCTACTGGTACTACCCCAACTGAGGCTCACGCCTGTCCCTCCGCCGGCTCTCTTCCCTTGACGGCCCCTGACGCTCGCCGGGGGCCGGCTCATCGCCCCACGTTGTAGGTCGCCCCGAGCGCGTCTCCGAACGCGCGCTGAAGGACGATGGGATCGAAGTACTCGTGGTACTCTGCGATCTGCCCGTCCCGGATCACGAACATCCCCGCGTACGTGTTGTTGTAGGCGGCGCCGGACTTTAGCCGGATCTCGCCTCGGTAGGTCACGAAGAACCGGGACGGGTCGACCATGTCGTGAGCGACGAGGTCGGGAAACCGCATGCTGGCGAAGTTGTCGGGCATGCTCCGGTACTGGTTGAAGATGGCGGCGCGCCCGTCCAGCGCCTTCGGGAAGCCCTCCGGGGAGAACGGCATGACCTGCCGCCCCGTCTCCGCGAAGAGCGCGGCGAAGCCCTGGATATCGAACGCCTCGAGCCTGGCGAAGAAGGCGTGGACGACGGCGCGGTTCCTCTCCCGCGCCTCCGATGCGCTCGAGCTGGGCGCGGCGCCCTCGGGTGGCCTGTGCTGCGGCGGGGCGCAGCCGTGGGTCGATGTGATGAGGAGAAACAGGGCTATGGAATTGAGCGCGCGTATCATAAATCCCTCCGTGTCGCCGGCCGACGCCGCGGCCGGCGGCGGCACCGCCGCGCCGCCCCGCTGGACGGCCGTGGTGCCGCCAGGGTCGTTCGGCGTGGTCGTGCCTCCTCGGCTCGTTGTCTCGTCGTCCGTCGGCTCAGCGCGCCGCCAGGGTCGCGCGCAGGTGCGCGGCGGCTTCCTGGGTTGCGCGGTCGACGGTCGCGGGGTCGTCGTAGAAATGGAACTGCGTTCCGGCCGCCCACACCATGCGGGGCGCGACCGGCATCGCGGCCGCGAAGCGCCTCGCCCCGTCGGGGATGGCGCCCTCCTCGGAATGCACGATGAGCGTCGGCGCGCGCAGGCGAGGCGCGCTCGCGAGCGCGTCGAACTCCAGCCATCCGGGCCACGACATCACGGCGAAGCGGTTCCCCCACTGCGGGATCCCGCCGCGGCGCGCGTCCAGGTAGTAATCGAAGGGGCCGACCATCGCCGCGCTCGTGTCGGTCGTGCTCACGGCCGGAACATAACGGACCACCCCCGTCGACGCGAAGGCCGCGCGCGCCTCTCTCCCCTTGTGCACCCGGTATGCGACGCCCTCCGCCCCGCCGTACACCGAGGCGGCGAGCACCGCGTCGTGGAGCCACGGCGCGACCATCACGACGCTCCGCACGCGCGGGTCGTCCACCACTTCTGCCGCGATGTAGCCGCTGCTGGCGCAGACGCCCACGAGCCCGAGGCGCCGGGCGTCCACGGCGGCGTGCGAGGACAGGAAGTCCACCGCGGCGCGTATGTCCTCTATCTTCCGCGCTGGCGACTCCTCGTGACGAGGCCCCCCCTCGCTCTCGCCGAAGCCGCGGAAGTCGAACGTGAGCGCCGCGAAGCCGGCGGACGCGAGCCGCTGCGCGTAAAGCGAAGGCATCTGCTCCTTCACCGTCGTCCACGACCCGAGCACCGCCACCGCGGGCAAACGTTCTCCCTCGGGCGCGCTGGCCGGCAGGTGCACGAGGCCCACGAGGTCCGCCCCGTGGCTCGGAAACCTCACGTGCTCGACGCGGTAGGCGGGCTGTGGCGGCGCGGCGAGGCCGGCGCGCTCGCGAGCGCGCTCGAGGAGGGCCGCGTTCCCCGTCGACTCGCCGGGGATCATGCGCATGCGGGTCACTTTCCACCCCGAGGCCGTGCGCGCGAGCTCCTGCTCGTAGCGGCCGCCGAGACTCCACAGCTCGCCGCCCGCCGCGCCGGCGAGGTGGTGAGCCGCCCAGAACCGCGAGCGCACGCGCGCGAGGTCGGGCTCGACGAAGCTCACCTGCTCGTCGCGGACCACGTGCTGGGTGCTGTCGAAGGCCGACAGGAGCGGTCGCCACCGGGAGACGATCTCCTCGGGCGTGAGCAGCTCGGGCACGCCGTAGTCCAGCACGACGCGCTCGGCGAACGCCGCGCGCACCGTGTCCCACTGGCGAAGATCGGCGCCCCGGGCGACGTTGTGAATGGTCTCCAGGATGGCGGCTCGGTCTCTCGTCTCGTTCTGCATGAGGGTCTCCTGCGCGCCGGGGGGGACGGCGCTGCTCGCACGGGCGCAGGCGGTGAGCGCCATGGCGGCGACGCCGAGGACAACGCGGGCTCCGGTGGGGGTCATGATGGCTCCTGTCTGCGGCCATGGTGCGCGCGCGCGGCGCCTCGCGCTTGAACGAAGCCCGCGAGCGCGTTTGAAGGAACCTGCGCCGCTCGCCTCGAGCTGCGGTAGCGGGTAAAGTCGGGTGGGTGAGAGGTCGGAGCGCGGTCCCCTTCGTCGCATCGAGCTCGTCCGAGCCCGTCGACGCCCTCGCCTCCGCGCGCATCGACGCCTCCAGCGCGGGGCTGGGCTGGCCAGGGGTGCACGTGGAGGTCGGGTACAACCCGTCGTGGGACGTGCACGATCTCACGGTGCGCGCGCACTACCTCGCGCTGAACACGGACGCTGACGCGTTGACGTTCGAGGCGCTCGTCGACGGGCGTCGCCGCGAGATCACCCTTCTTCCGGGGCAGCTCTGGTTCTGCCCGGCGGGCGCGTCGTTCACGCACCGCGTGCAGGCGCCCGCGGGCTTCGCGATCGTCACGATCGAGCCCGAGAAGCTGCTCCGCGTGGTCGGGGACGACGAGGAACGCGAGCTCCGGCGGGCCTACTCGGTCGATTCCCCGCAGCTCGAGCACCTCGTCCGGGCCCTCTCGGCGGAGGCGGAGCGCGGGGGCCCCAGCGGGGCCATGTTCGTGGACGCGCTCGCCACGGCGCTGGCCGTCCAGGTGGCCGGGACGTTCGGCGTGAAGGCGGCGCCCGTCGTCGCGGCGCGCAGCGGGAAGCTGTCGCGGGGCGCCCTTCAGCGCGTGCTCGCGCTGATCGAGGCGGAGCTCGGCGACGGGCTCACCGTCGAGCGGATGGCCGGCGTCGCGGAGCTGAGCGCGGCGCATTTCGCGCGTGTGTTCAAGGGCTCCCTCGGCGTCGCGCCGCACCAGTACGTCATGCGGCGGCGCCTCGAGCGCGCGCGGCAGGCGCTCGAGGCGCGGGACGCCGACATCCTCAACGTCGCGCGCCGGCTGGGCTTCTCGGATCAAGCCCACCTGACGCGGCTCTTCCGGCGCGAGTTCGGCGTGACCCCCGGAGCTTACGTGCGCAATCGCGCCCGGTGAGGCAAGGCCTCTGGGATCTGCTTCTCCCTGCGGCCCCGGGCAGGTTAGCCTCGGCCAATGCGTCTAGACAACAACACGATCCTCATCACCGGCGGCGCCAGCGGCATCGGCCTCGCGCTGGCCCAGCGCTTCGTCCGGGCCGGGAGCACCGTCGTCGTCTGCGGAAGGCGAAAAGAGCAGCTCGAGCAGGCCCAGCGGGAGTGCCCCGGGCTCCACGCGGTCCAGTGCGACGTGTCGATCGAGGCCGAACGCGCGGCGCTGGTCGAGCGGGTCACGCGCGAGTTTCCCGCCCTCAACGTGCTCGTCAACAACGCGGGTGTCCAGAATCGCCCGCCTCCCCTGCTGGAGACGCAGGACTGGTCGAGGCACCGCTCGGAGATCGCCATCAACCTGGAGGCTCCGATGCACCTGTCCATGCTGCTCATTCCCCACCTGATCGAGCAAGGGTCGCCCGCCATCCTCAACGTGACCTCGGGCCTCGCGTTCGTCCCGATCGCGCTCATGCCGACGTACTGCGCGACCAAGGCGGCGCTGCACTCCTTCACGCTGAGCTTGCGTTACCAGCTCAAGGACAGCCCGATCCGCGTCATCGAGGTCGTCCCGCCCGCGGTCAACACGGACCTCGGCGGAAAGGGGCTGCACGACACGGGCGTGCCGCTCGACGACTACGCGGACCACGCCATGGCCCAGATCGAGAAGGGCGCGCTGGAGTTCGGATACCAGTTCTCCGAGAAGGGACGCCTGAGCTCACGGGAGGAGCTGGATCAGGCGTTCACCGCGCTCAACGAGCGGTTCGCGAAGAGCCGCTGAAGCCACCGGGCTGCGGGCCGTCGATCGCTCAGGGCCCGCCGGAGATGGGCCAGCCGGCGCTGTCCCAGACGAGCTCGGAGACGCGCAGCTTGGGCGCGCCGCCGTCGTTGGCGTCGTAGGCGTGGAACACGTTGTACGCGGACTTGCCGCTGAACAGCACCGCGTTGTGCCCCGGGCCGCGCCACCGTGAGTTGCCCTGCAGGACGAGGCTGCCGCCGCCGTTCAGCATCGGCGTGCCGTTCCTGTCGACATACGGCCCGAGCACGTTCGCGGAGCGCCCGACCCGGATGTTGTAGGTGCTGTCGGCGCCGCTGCAGCACCTGTCGAAGGAGACGAAGAGGTAGTAATACCCGCAGCGGCGGACCACGAAGGGCGCCTCGATCGCGCCGCCGCCGCGCGAGGCGAGCGCGTGGACCTCGCTGCCCACCCGGGCGCCGTTCAGATCGAGCTGGACGGCCCGGATGCCGTCCCAGAAGCTGCCGAACACCAGCCACGGTGTGCCCGCCTGATCGACGACGACATTGGGGTCGATGGCGTTGTACCGATCCCCCCGGCGCGAGCAGATCACCGATCCGTGATCGGTCCAGCTGCCGGACGCCATGGACGCCCGGGTGGCGTGGCCGATACACGAGCTCTGGCTCCCGAACGTGGAGGCCGAGTAATAGAGGTGGTACTTGCCGCCGAAGAACGAGAGATCCGGCGCCCACAGATCCGTCGCGCCCGGGACCTGCGACGCGACCCAGCCGGGGTTGGTCGAGCCGAAGGCGCTCGGGGCTCCGCTCCAGTCGATCAGGTTCGTGGACCGCTTGCCGGGGAGCCGGGGGCCGGTCTGCTGGATATAGAACGTCCCCTCCTGGGCGATGATGGCGGGGTCGTGGGTGCCCAGGTTGCCGGTGACGTTCAACGACACGGGCGGGTCGCTCGGGTCATGGACGCCGACGTCGCAGCGGTCCTCTGCGGAGCCGCCGCCTCCGGAACCTCCCGCTCCGCCGCCGGCGCCGCCGCCGCCGCCCGAGCCGCCGCCTTCCACCGGCACGAGCTCGATGTAATCGATCTTCAGGTCGTACCCCGACGCCGCGGCGTTCTTGCCCCTGCACTGCAGCGTGAGCTCGACGTTGCCGGAGAGTGATCTCTCCCCGAGCGTCGTCGTCGTCCAGCTATCGCCCGTGGTGGGCGTGTAGGCATCGAGGGTCGCCACCGAGGCGCCGTTCGCCTTCAGCTCGTACTGGCCGTACACGTTCCGCTTCGCGTGGCGGAGGACGATCCTGTACACGCCGCCCGCGATCGGCGTCGTGAACTTGAAGGTATCCCCGGCCTGGTTGGCGCGGAGCTTCACGTTGTCCGCGTTGTCCTCGATCCTGTCGCCGGGGGAGGCCGACCAGGACTGGTCCTCGACCTCGATCCTGAGGACACTCAAGGCATCGCTGAGAGAGCCCACGTCCACGGGCGCGTCGTCTGCCCCGATGCAGCCGGCGAGGCCGAGCGACAGCAGCCCGGCCAGCATGACCGGCACCCCACACACTGCGCGCGTTCCACTCGTCATCCTAAGCTCCGCACGGTAAGAGGGATCTGCGCCCCTGGCCGACGCTCGCGCCGGGGTTCGACGCCCGGGCCCCCTGGATGGGCAGCGCTGAGCGACTGCAGAGATGCAGCCATCAGGAAGGTGTCGGCGCGGGGGCAGAACCAATCACGGTTCTCGACGAGCGACGGCGTGTTCGCCCACGAGTAAACGATTACAGCTTCACGCCGCTTCGTGGCGGCGACGTGTGCTGAGGGCGCACGTTGTGGAGTGAAGTCGACCCCTTCGATGAGCGGTTTTTTCCAGCAGGGGGCGGCTCGCACAGAGCGCCTCGGGCAGTCCGCCGTCACGGCAATTCGACTCTGTCTCTACAATCCGTGCACGCGCCGGATCGAGCTCCGCGCGGTCTCCCGGCGTGGCCGATGACGCGGCCGTCATCACGAGCGCTCCGAGCTCACCTTCACGCTTCTTCACGTTACTTCACAGCGCACGGACGGTCGAAGATTCAACGTCAGACCCACTCGACGTCCATGACAACAGCGCCGCACGGCGCCTCCCATGCTAGGGTGCCGGCCATCAATCGCTGAGCGCCTGCGCGCCGGAGCCGGCCGCTGCAGCCAGGGAGAAGGAGCTCGACATGACGCGACGATTCCATCTGTCCACGCGCCAGCGGACAGCAGTGCACCTCGGAGCCGGCCTGCTGGCGATCCTCTCCTCGTCCGCGGCCTGCGGCCCCGATCGCGACGGCGAGCCGCTGCAGCGCTCGGAGGACTCACGCGCTTCCGAGGCCGGCGCGACCTCCGCGCCCGAGGGGCTCACCGGCCCGGAGGTCAGCCTCTGGTCGAGCGCGGACGTGCCGTCGATCGCGGCGGCCGACGACGACCAGGCCGTCGAGCTGGGCGTGAAGTTCCGCTCGAGCGTCGGCGGTCAGGTCACCGGGATCCGCTTCTACAAGGGTCCTGGCAACAGCGGCGCACACATCGGACACCTCTGGACCGCCGCGGGGGAGCCGCTCGCGTCCGTGGAGTTCACGGGCGAGAGCGCGAGCGGCTGGCAGGAGGCACGGTTCGCCGCCCCGGTCGCGATCCTGGCGAACCACGTCTACGTCGCGAGCTACTTCGCGCCGAACGGGCGCTACGCGGCCAGCAATAGCTACTTCTCGTCCACCGGGCACGTGAACGGCGCGCTCTATGCCCTGGAGGACGGCGAGTCCGGCGGCAACGGCGTCTACCACTACGGGAGCGCCGAGCTCCCGACGAGCACGTGGCGAGGCTCGAACTACTGGGTCGACGTGCTCTTCGTGCCGGAGGACGCGCCGCCCCGGGGCGGCAGCTTGAACCTGCCCCTCGTCCCGTGGGAAGGCGGTCCCGCGTACTACGGCGCGCACCCGTACACCGACGCGGCGGGCTGGGATGATCCGGAGTTCTTCCCGATCGGCGTCTGGTACGAGGGCGTCTACAGCCAGGGCGACATCGATCTCGACAGGGACGCCGGGATCAACACCTATGTCGAGCTGACCAGCGGGAGCGACCTCGCGCTCATCCGGCAAAACGGCATGTTCGCCGTCGCCGGCATCGGCGGCATGGGGAGCGAGACCGTCGGACACATGCTGACGGACGAGGCCGACATGTGGGCCGGCCCCGGCGACGCCGCCTGGACCGGGAACAGCCCCGGGCAGGGCGACATCTGCAGCCCCGCGAGCGCGTCGTGCGGCTACACGGTCATGCAGACGCTCGTGGATCACACCCCGCCCGACGGGCGCGTGCGCTACGCGAACTACGGCAAGGGCGTGATGCTCTGGGAGAGCGTCAACCAGGCGCAGCGGTTCGTCAACACGTACACCGAGGTCGTCTCGAACGACATCTACTGGTACACCGATCCCAACATCTGCGGGGAGATGCAGACCTTCCTCGGGCTCCCGTCGAGCACGTGCCGGCTCTCCGCGAACTACGGGGTGACCATGGACAAGATGCGCCAGCTCGACGGGATGGACGGCAAGCGCCAGCCGATCTGGGCGTTCGGGCTAGGGCGGCCGCCTGGCCCGGAACCGCGCGTAACAGCCAGGGCAGCGCCACTCCATCGTCCTGCGGCCGCTCGCGTCGACCGTCCGCGTCAGGCGCCAGCCGTAACGAGAGCTGATGAGCGTGTAGTTCGTCTCCGTCTTCGGAGCCGCCGTGCCGCAATCCACGCAGTGCTGTGCGACGCGCCGCTCGCTCTCCGGAGGATCTGTCACCCTGTGATCCGCTGTCGCAGAGGGCATCCGCTGGTCGTCTCCGGGCTTCCCCGGAAGGATAGAGCTGCGTCTGGTGCCTGACATCGGATCCTCAGGAGAGCACGGGGCTGTCAGCGAAGAGGCTCGCCTGACCGGCGAAACGAGGACGATTCGCTGGGCACCCTCGATGAGCCTTCATCGAGGCGATCGACGATGTGGCCGCCAGCGACCGGGGCACGTGCACGTTGAGCCTGGGCCACGCTCACCATCTCACGGTCGCGCTCGAAGTGTCAAGGTGGGCGGAATCGCGCCTCGTCGCGCTTCGTGGCGCAGATGACGCGACGAGCCGCGCGGGCTCGGCGTCGCCTGCGTCGCGCCGGCCGGTGGTCCCGTGGTCGGCGGGTCCTCCGCGCACAACCCGCAGCCGCCCGGCGGCCCCGTGCACCTCCAGCTCCAGGGGACGGGAGGATGGCGGGAACGCCGGGCGCGCTCGCGACTCACCTAACACGAGCATCTCTTCATCCACGTACTCTGGACGGTTGAAACGCTGATACCACGTCCACTAGGATGGTTGGCAGAACGCTCGGGGCGAAGCACCGCCGGTCCCAGCGAGAGAGGGAGCAACGTGAAAAGCGGGCCGATGGCGCTCGATGATTTTGGCCGAGGCATCCTCGAACGGTCGGTAACCGAAGAGGTAGTTCAACGTAGGATAAGCGCTCTTCTGCCCCTGCTTCGCTTCGACGGCAAGACGAGCCAGGCTTTCGGCGCCCTCGCGCGCTCATCCATCGAGGCGGAGCCGGGTTTCCCCGTGGCGCGGCGTGTATCGGGCGGCGCATTCGACGTCTCCATTCCGCACTCGCTGGTGGTCCGGGTCTCGACCGGGGAGGGCACCGCGTCGTACCGGATGAGGTCGACCGTCACCTTGCACGTCACGCCGAAGCCCTGGACGCCGCTGGCCATCTTCCTCGATGTCGCCGAGCCGGCCCCGCAGAGCGTCGAGCTCGCTGCAGAGTCGCCCAGCGAGGGGGAGTTCCAGAGAGAACAGGCGGAGGAGCTCCGCAAGGTGATCGTCCAGCTGGTACGGGCGCGCCTCGAGGCGAGCGCGGCAGAGCGCCTGATCGACCTGCTGGGGCCGCTCGGGCGAGCGCTCGGCGCGGAAGGGCCCGTGGTCTGGGCGGCCGCGGCGAGCTCTGCCCGGCGCGAGCGAACGGATGAGTCCGGGCGGCCGGCCGAGGACGCGGCCGAGGCCGAGGCGCAGGGCGAGTCGTCCGGCGACGTCCCGGAGCAGCTCAAGTTCTTCGCGGAGGCGATGCCGCTCCAGGTCTGGTTCGCGCGTCCGGACGGCCGCCTGAGTTACTTGAACCAGAAGGTCCTCCAGTACTTCGGTCGGACGCAGGAGCAGATGATCGGCGAGGGCTGGCTCGGCGTCCTGCACCCCGATGACGTCCAGAAGACGGCGGATATCTGGATCCGGTGCATCCAGGGCGGCATACCCTACCAGAGCGAGTTCCGCGGGAGGCGCGCCGACCAGACGTACCGGGAGTTCGCGGCCTGCGCGATGCCCCAGCGCGACCGCGCGGGCAACGTCGTGAGGTGGATCGGCGCGTGCATCGACGCCGCCGACCTGCTGAGCACCGAGGCCGCGCTGCGAAGGAGCGAGGCCCGGTACCGGCTCTTCGCCGAGGCGTCCAACGAGGGCATCTGGTTCTGGGACTTCCAGGACAAGACCAGCGAGTGGAGCGATCGCATGATCGAGATGACGGGCGTCCCGTTCCAGAAGGACGACTCGTACGAGAGCGTCATCGCGCGCATCCACCCGGACGATCGAGGCGCCTTCCGGACCCGGCTGAAGAGGCACTTCGAGGTGCGCGAGCCGTTCGAGATCGAGTTTCGCCTGCGCACGTCATCGGACGAGTACCGTGAGTTCAGGGCTCGGGGGAAGGCACAGTGGGACGACAAGGGCGTCCCCATCCGTATGGCCGGCGGCATCGTGGACATCACCGAACAGAAGCGAGCCGAGGCGGTGATGAAGGAGCGGCTCGAGATCATCGAGCAGCAACAGGACGCGATCCGGGCGCTGTCGACGCCGATCATCGAGGTCTGGGAGGGCGTCCTGACGATGCCCGTGTTCGGGGCGCTGGACGGGCCGCGGTCACAGCAGATGATGGAGGTGCTGCTCGAGGAGGTGGTGAGGACGGGCTGCCGTCACACGATCATCGATCTGACGGGCGTGAGCACCCTGGACAACACGACCGCGGAGCACATCATCAAGCTCATCAACGCCGTGAAGCTGCTCGGCTCGCAAGGCATCGTGGTGGGCATCCGGCCCGAGGTCGCGCGGACGGTCGTGTCGCTCGGCGTCGAGCTGTCGCAGATAAGGACGCTCTCGAACCTCCGCGAGGCGCTGCTCTTCTGCATGCAAGCGAGCAACACGCTGCCGCTCCAGAAGAGCCTGCCAGTCGGCCAGCGCTGAGCAGCAGGAGAGAGAATTCAACGCAAAGACGCAAAGACGCAAAGGCGCAAAGACGCAAAATACAGAGAAATTCTGGTTTGCGCCTTTGCGCTTTTGCGTTGAAAATCTCTCTTCTCTCGCCGTGATCCCTGCCAGGACTTCTGACAGGCGGAGCTAGTTGAACGCCCGCCGCGCCGACGCCCTGATCCCGTCGCGTAGGCTCCGCAGCATCATGACCCCGGACAGGTCGGCTCCGACCTCCGCGAAGGCCTGCGCAAGCGCCGGAGGGACGCCGGTGACGATCGGCCTCGTGCCGAGCAGGCGGAGCGCTCGCACGAGCTGCGCGAGGTGCTCGGCCGCCCCGGCGGTCGCCGTCGCGGCGCCGGTCAGGTCGAGGATGATGCACCGTGCGGTCCGCTCCACGACGGCGCGGAGGAGGCGCGCCGCGATCTCCTCGCTGCGCGGCCCGTCGAGCGCGCCGATCACCGGCAGCGCCAGCGTGCCCGGCGCCACCTCGAGGATGGGCGCCGAGAGCGTCAGGATCTCCTGCTGCTGTCGCTGCACCGTCTCGAGCGCCTCCGCGAGCTCCGCGGCGAACCGGGCCTGCGCCTCGGCCGTCTGCTCCGCCGCCCGCCGCCCCGTCTCGTCCACGTGCTGCACCAGGATCGCGGGCGCGCCGGTCACCGGATCGGGCAGCTGCCGGGCCTCGACGCGGTGCCATCGCTCCCCCTGGGACGTCCGCACCGCGGCCTCGCGCGAGGCCACCTCGCCCCGGGAAGCCGCCGCGAGGAGCGCCTCCGCGACCTCCGGGTCGACGAAGCGCTCAGCGAACGGCGCGCCCTCGCCGAACGCGCGCAGGGACGCCGGGTTGTGGAGCAGCGCGTTTCCCTCCGCGTCGAGCAGGGTCACCATCGACGACGTGTGGCGCAGCGCCTCGACGCTCCGGGAGAGCGCCACCTGCGCCGTGTCCTCGACGCGCAACGCCTGGATCAAGATGCCAAGGCGCCCGTCGTCGAGCTCGACGCCCGAGAAAAAGGCCCGGAGAGCCACCGGCTCCCCGCCCGGATAAACCGTCCACGTCTCCTCGGCGGTCTGACCCTCTTGAAACCGGGCGATGTACCCGGCGAGGCGCGCGCGGGCGGCCGCGGACATGTCCGAGAGGTCGCGCGACAAGAGCTCCTCCAGACTCGCAACCTTCCAGAGCTTCAGCCCCGAGGCATTGGCCCAGAGGAAGCGCAGGCGCTCCGGATCGAGCACCAGAGTGACGATGCTGGACGAGGCGAGCGCGGCGAGGCGTTCTTGAAGCTTCATCGGACTATCGAAGGAAACGGCGCCGCCGGACTCCACCCATAGGCGCGATCAGGCTCGGACGCAACCCTGCCCGCGCGCGGCCCCCGCGTCATCCGCCCGCGCCGGCGCGCACGAAACCCAACGACGCCTCCAGCACGCAACAAGCAGCACACGACAAGCCGTGCTGAGCTCGCTCCGCACGGCGGCGATCGACGCGCCGCGCCCGGAGTGGACGAGCGGACATCGGCTCCGTGTGCTGTACTCCAGACCGCGGGCAGGCTGCTCGCCCGAAGATCCTGCCCCACCGGGACCACGTCACGACAGAGGCGATTTCACAGGAGGACCAGGCGCGATGTTCGAGAGCTTGAGCTTCCTCCAGTGGCTGGCGCTCTCGGGTGGGATCCTCCTCATCATGGCGCTCGCGTCCGCGCACGTGAAGCGGCTGCCGGTCTCGTCGTCGATCATCTACCTCGGGCTCGGATGGCTGCTGGGCCCGCAGGCGCTCGGCTGGATCCGGCTCGACTTCGAGGCGTGCAGCGCCTGGTTCGAGCGGCTGACCGAGGTCGCCGTCATCGTGTCGCTGTTCATCGGCGGGCTGAAGCTCCGCCTCCCCCCGCGCGATCGCGCGTGGTCGGCCGCCTACCTCCTCGCCGGCCCCGTCATGCTCGCGTGTATCCTCGGCCTCGCCGTGCTCGCGCGCGTGCTCCTCGGGCTCGATCCGCCCGAGGCGCTGCTGCTCGGCGCGATCCTCGCGCCCACGGATCCGGTGCTGGCCGGCGCGGTCTCGGTCGGCCACGCCGCGGACAAGGATCGCATGCGGTACGGGCTCTCCGGGGAAGCGGGCCTGAACGACGGGATGGCGTTCCCGTTCGTGGTGCTCGCGCTGGCCTGGATGCACCACGGCGAGGCGGGGACGTGGATCGTGCGCTGGGCGCTGCTCAAGCTCGTCTGGGCCGTCCCGGCCGCGCTCGCGCTCGGGTACGGCCTCGGCGTGGCGGTCGGCCGCTGGGCCATCCGGCTCCGGAGCGGCCACCGCGACACCGAGGCGCCCAGCGACTTCCTCGCGCTGGCGCTCATCGCGCTCTCCTACGTCGCGGCCTCGGTCATCGGCGCGTGGGGGTTCCTCGCCGTGTTCGCTGCAGGCGTGGGCCTGCGCCGGGCGGAGCTCCAGGTCGTCGCCGCGACGCCACACCCGGGCGCGGCGTCCCGCGAGGCCCGATCCGACCCGGACCACCCGCCGGCGGAGCACCTGGTCGGCGCGTGGGTCGATCCCAAGGAGATGGCGGAGCCGGCGGTCGCCGCGGGCGTGATCGTCGCCGAGACGATCTCGTTCGGCGCCACCGCGGAGCGGCTGCTCGAGGTCGTCCTGGTCACGATCGTCGGCGTCTCCATGGGCCTCTACTGGAACACGCAGGCGCTCGTCCTCGCGGCCGCGCTGTTCTGCCTGCTGCGGCCGCTGACCGCGCGGCTGCTCCTCGCCGGCACGGTCACGTCGCCCCATCAACGCTGGCTCATGGGGTGGTTCGGCATCCGCGGCATCGGGAGCCTCTACTACCTCGCTTATGCGCTGAATCACGGCTTCTCCGGCGGCGCCGCGCGACGGATCGTCGAGCTCACGTTGTCCGTCGTCGCCCTGAGCGTCCTGCTGCACGGCGTCTCCGCGACGCCGCTCCTCGACCGCTACCAGGCGACGCTGAAGCCGTCCCGGTGAGCCGGCTCGGGTCCTTCGGCGCCGTCACGTTCGGGCCGGGGACGATGGACCGGAGGAGCTCCGTCTTCACCCCGTGGGGGCTGTTCCGGGACCGGCGGCCGGAGCTCTACGGCGCCCTGCTCACGCTGGACGGCGCCACCCGCGGCGAGGCCGTGGCGTGAGCGCGGCCGTCACTTCCTGAGCCGCGTCCACACCTTGCTCCGGAGCTTTCGCGTCGCGGCCGAGCAGACCTTGCCCGGGCGCAGCCGGTCCTTGTACTGCTCCGGCATGACGACCGCCGGATCGTCCCTGAGCTCCGGCCTCAGGAACTTCTCGGAGCCCTCGATCGAGTTCATGTACCCGGTGAAGTTCGACGCCGCGGCCGCGTTCTCCGGCGTCATCATCCAGTTGATGAACGTCCTCGCGTTCTGCTTGTTCTTCGCGCCCTTCGGGACCACGAGGTTGTCGTTCCAGAAGCTGAGCCCCTCCTTCGGATAGACGAAGACGACCGAGGTCAGCTTCTGCTTGACCCGGTGCGCCTGCCCGTTCCACTGCATGTGCATCATCACCTCCTTCGAGGTCATGCGCTCGAGCGCGCCGTCGGACTTGTAGACCGCGACGCTGGGCTTCTGCTTCTGGAGCAGCGCGAGGATCTTCTCGGCGTCCTCGGGCTTCTCGGTGCACTTGTCGAAGCCGAGGTAATACGCCGCCGCGTTCCACACGTCGATCTCGTCGTCGAGCATGCCGATCTGCCCCTTGAGCTCCGGGGCGGGGTCCAGGATCGACCTCCAGCTCTCCTCCATCGTGCCGCCCGGCACCCGCGCCGAGTCGTAGGTGAAGCCGGTGAGCCCCACCATGTACGGCCCCGAGTACTCGCGCTTCGGGTCGAAGTCCGGCGCGGCGAGCGGCGCCTTGATGTTCTTGAAATTCTCCATGGCATACACGTCGATCTTCTCGGCGAGGCCGACATCGATCATAGTCTTTACCATGTAGTCCGACGGAACGACGACGTCGTACCCCGTGCCGCCCGCCTGCAGCTTCGCCAGCATCGTCTCGTTCGAGTCGTACACGTCGATCGTGATGCGGATCCCCGTCTCCGCCTCGAACTTCTTCATGAGCTCCGTCGGGTAGTAGTCCGAGAAGATGTAGAGGAACAGCTCCTTCGACGCGGCCTGTGACGCGGCCTGTCCCTCCGCGTTTGCGTCACCTTCCGGCTTGGCCTGGCCCCCATCGCGGCCGCACCCGGCCGAGGACAGGCCGGAGAGCGCGAGGACGAGGACGGAGATCAGCGATGTGGCGTCTTTGATCATGGTTGCTCTCCAGGGGTCACCGCCCGCCGCGCGGCTCAGCGCGCGCGCACCCGGGCGATAAGGAACGACAGCGACACGGTGACGATCGACACGCCGAGGATGAGCGTCGAGATCGCGTTCACCTCCGGGCTCGTGCCGACGCGGGTCATCCCGAAGATGTAGACCGGGAGCGTCGTCGACCCCGGGCCGGCCACGAAATAGGCGACCAGGAAGTCGTCGAGCGACGCGATGAAGGCGAGCATCGCGCCCGACAGGATACCCGGCCAGAGCAGCGGCAGCGTCACGCGCCGGAACGCCCGGATCGGATCCGCGTAGAGGTCGCCCGCGGCCTCGACGAGCCTCCGGTCCATCCCGTCGAGCCGCGCCCGGATCGGGAGGTAGGCGAACGGGAGACAGAACACGGTGTGAGCGACGATGACCGACGTGAGCCCGAGTTCGAAGCCAACGACGTTGAAGAAGAGGAGGGTCGCCACGGCCGTGATGATCTCGGGGATCACGAGCGGGAGCGCGAGCGTGGCGTTCACCGCGTCCTGGCCGGGGAACCGGCGCCGCGCCATGCCCACGGCCGCCGCCGCCGCGAGGAGGGTCGACGCGAGCGTCGCCGCCCCCGCGACGACGAGGGAGTTCTGGGCCGCGCGGAGGATATCCTTGTTGTCCAGGGCGACGCCGTACCAGCGCGGCGAGAACCCCTCCCAGATCGCCGCGGTGCGCCCCGCGTTGAACGACAGCGCGACGAGCACGACGACCGGCGCGTACAGGAAGAGGAGGAGGAGCCAGGCGGCCCCCCGCGCCCCCGGGAAGCGGCGGATGTCGATGCGCTCACGCACCGGGGATGTTCCTCCGGAACCTGAGGGCATACGCCATCATGGCGGCGAGCACGAGCGCGAGCATCGCGAAGGCGAGCGCCGCGCCGAACGGCCAGTTGCGCGCCGCGCCGAACTGGCTCTGGATCAGGTTGCCGATCATGAGCGCCTTGCTGCCGCCGAGCAGCTCCGGCGTCACGTAGGCGCCCAGCGCCGGCACGAAGACGAGCAGCGAGCCGGCGACCAGCCCGGGCGCCGTGAGCGGCAGGACGACGCGGCGGAGCGCCTGCCACGGGCCCGCGCCGAGGTCGTAGGCCGCCTCGACGAGCCGGAAGTCGAGCTTCTCGAGGCTCGTGTAGATGGGCAGCACCATGAAGGGGAGGAACGAGTACGTGAGCCCGATGCTGACCGCGAGATCGGTATAGAGCAGGTGGAGCGGCCCGCTCGTGAGCCCGAGGGCCTGGAGGAGCCGATCGAGCAGCCCGCCGTTCCTGAGGATGAGGATCCAGGCGTAGTTGCGCACGAGCAGGTTGCTCCAGAACGGGAGCGTGACGAGGAACACGAGGAGCGTCCGCCGGCGCGGCGGCAGCATCGCCATGTAGAGCGCGGTCGGGAAGCTGATGAGCAGGCAGAGCGCGGTGGTCGAGAGCGAGAGCCAGAACGAGCGCAGGAAGATCTGGGCATAATCGGCGTTCCAGAGGAGGCCCCCGTCGAAGTCGCGCTCGAACAGGAAGCTGACGTAGGACTCGGTCGTGAACGAGCCCCACAGGATGCCGCCGTGCGGCCCGCGCTCGAGGAACGAGACCCAGGCCATGAGCCCGAGCGGGCCCACGAGGAAGATCGCGAGGAAGAGGAACGCGGGCGCGATCAGGAGCTTCTGATGCAGCCGGACGCGCCGCTCGACGCGCGTCCGCCCTCCCCCGATGCCTGCGCGTGACGTCTCGTCCATCGTCACTCCACCAGGATCTGGATCGTGGACGGCTCGATGAGCACCGCGACGGGCGCGCCCGCCTCGCGCGACGGGGCGCCGCCGGTCCGGTTCTGCACGCGCGCGCGCAGCCCGCCCCCGCCGCGCAGGGCGACGTGGTAGGTCGTGTCCACGCCCGAGTAGACGACCTCCTGGATCTCGCCCGCGAGCGCGCCCGGCGCGCCCGCGTCGCCGAGCTCGACGCGCTCCGGCCGCACGGCGAGCGTCACCGGGGCGCCCGGCGGCAGCCCGTCGAGGGCGGGGGCGACGAGGCGCGCGCCGTTCGCGAGCTGATAGGTGGCGTCGCGGCCCCCCTCGCGCCCCGAGAGGCGCGCCTCGAGGAAGTTCGTCTCGCCGATGAAGTCGGCGACGAACCGGCGCGCGGGGTGGTCGTAGATCTCCCGCGGCGAGCCGACCTGGAGGATCTTGCCCGCGCTCATCACCGCGATGCGGTCCGACATCGTGAGCGCCTCCGCCTGGTCGTGCGTCACGAAGACGAAGGTGATGCCCGTCTCCCGCTGGATCCGCTTGAGCTCGATCTGCATGTCCTTGCGGAGCCTCATGTCGAGCGCCGAGAGCGGCTCGTCGAGGAGCAGCATCTCGGGCTCGCTCGCGAGCGCGCGCGCGAGCGCGACGCGCTGCTGCTGCCCGCCGGAGAGCTGCGATGGTCTCCTGCCCTCGAAGCCCGAGAGCTGGACGAGGGCGAGCATCGCCTGGACGCGCGCGTCGCGCTCGCGGCGCGGCCTGCCCTTCATCTCGAGCCCGAAGCCGACGTTCTCCGCCACCGACATGTGCGGGAACAGCGCGTAGCTCTGGAACACGGTGTTCACGGGGCGCCGGTGCGGCGGGAGGTGCTCGATCGGCGCGCCGTGCAGGAGGATGTGGCCACTCGTGGGCTGCTCGAACCCTGCGATGAGCCGGAGCAGCGTCGTCTTGCCGCAGCCGGAAGGGCCGAGGAGGGTGAAGAACTCGTTGCGCGCGATGGAGACGGAGACGTCGTCGAGGGCGCGCACCTCGCCGGCGGGCGTGCCGAACACCATGCTGACGCCGCGCACCTCGATGGCGGACTGGCTGTCTGTCGCGCCCTGGGCGGCGCCCCCGCCCGCCCCGTGATTTGCTTGCGCCATGCGGCGAGTATCCCGCAGGCGCAGCGATGTTCTCAACACTTCTCGAGAGCGCCGGCGCCGGGTAGGCAGCGGTGCGCCGGCGCGCCCGCCGCCGGGCGGGCCCGAGCGAGGAGGCGTCACGGGAGCGGGTCGGGTAGTACGATGTGTCAGCGACGCGCGGATCGAGGTCCTTCGTGGGCGGGCTACGCCTGCGCTCCTGCGCCCCCTCTCTTGCGGATCGCGCCGACGAGACCGGCCACGTAGTCCGGTTTGCCGAGCTCGACCCCGTTGTGGCGAAGGATGTCGTACGCCGTGACCAGGTGAAAATAGAAGTGCGGGATTGCCCAGTCCTTCAGGTAGGCAACCCCCTTGAGCTCCAGCACCAGCTCGTCGCCCAGCGGGACGGAGATGTCCCGCTCCTCCGCGCCCTCGAACGCGGCCGCGGGCGCCGCCTCGAGGCGAGCGATCGCCCTCGTGATCCGCTCCTTCAGCGCCTCCAGCGTCTCCTCGCCGGCGGTAAGGCGCGGCGCCTCCTTGCCCATCAGGCGCGCCGCGCAGTCCTCGGCGCCGTGACAGACGAACTGCACCTGCTTGAAGAGCGGGAACATGTCCGGCGCGAGGCGCGCGTTCACGAGCACGGCAGGGTCGAAGCCCTTCGCGCGCGCGTGCGCCTCCCCTTTGTCCAGGATGCCGAGCAGGTTGCGCAGCATCATCACGAACGACTCGACCGCCATCGCGTGCATCGGAACCCTCATGAGACCCTCCAGGCGTGAGGGGCGTCTTCGCTCCTGCGCGGAGCCGCCCTGAGCGGCCATGACTACCTCAGAACCACGTCCACCGCGACCCTGCCGCCCGAGGACGCGGCGTGGCGCTGCTCGCGGGCGCGGCGTCGCCGCCCCGCCGCGCGCCGGGCCGCCCGATCCGTGGCGCGTCGGCCGCTCGCAGGGCTCGCCCGGCTCGGGGAGGCGCGCCGGCTCGGGGAGGCTCGCCGGCGCGGTGGTCGTCCCCCGGCGCCCGGTCTGGTAGGCTTCGCGCCGAGGTGCCTGTGCTCAAGCTGCCGAAAGATCTCGTCGCCGATCCGCGCCATGACGCGGTGTCCGCTCTCCTCGCGACGCGCGCAGGTTTGCTGTGGGAGGGCGGTCGCAACGAGGTGGCGACCCTCCCGATGACGGACGCGCTGGCCGCGGAGCTCCGCGGCGCGCTCTCGGCCAAGCACGCCTGCCACGGCCTCGAGCTCATCACCGACAAGCTCGCCAGCGAGCAGAAGGGGCTGGACGCCGCGGCCAGGAAGGCCCCGGAGAGCCCGCAGAACGCCCGCGCGTCCCGCCTCCTCTTCCTCGCGAGCGATGGCAGCACCCGCTTCTACCGCGACTGCGACGCGCTCCTCTCCCGCTACCCGCAGCGCCTCCTGGCCTGCCGCCTCGAGATCTCGGGCGAGGAGCTGGGCGAGAAGCTCACGGGAACCGCGAAGATGATCCGGAGCGTGCTTGTCTTCGACAAGAGGGTTGCTGCCAGAGCGCTGCTCGCCCTCCTCGACGCAAGCTGATCGTCTGTCGCCCGCTCGCGGGTGCCCGTCGTACGGAGCGCCGTCCTCACTCAGTATTTGTACACCTCGGCGAAGATCGAGCGACGCAGGACGTCGTTCGCCGTCGTCGTCTCGTGCACCCACGCGGCGATCCCGGTCCCGTTCGGGCCGAAGGCCACCGCCGGCTTCCAGTGGTCGGCGGCGTTGTCGTCCTCCAGCGCGTGCGCCGCCGACCATCCGAGCGCGGGCGACAGCTCGCTCGCGAAGATCGACTGGAGGGCGGCGGCGTCCTGCTGCCACACGGCGAGCCCGCGCCCGGCGCCATCCACGGCGACGTCGGGCTCGCCCGCGCTGTCTTCGTCGATCGAGAGCTTGTCGGGTGGCTGGAAATTCGCCGCCGAGAAGCGCCGCGCCCAGATCGCGCAGGCGGCGCCGCACTGCCGGAACACCACGACCCCTTCCCCCTCCGCGTTCACCGCGACCGCGTAGTTGCTCGCGTGTTCCCCCGCGGTATCCACGCCGGTCGCGCCGGTCCACACGCCCCCTGAATAGCGGTTGGCGATCACGTGCGACACCGAGCTGGTCGAGTCGCGCTGGAGGAAGACGACCGTCGCGTTCCCGCTGCCGTCCATCACGACGTGCGGGCTCAAGTGGTCGAGCGTGTCGTCAGCCTCCAGCGCCTGCGGGCTGCCCGCGCTGCCGCTGTGCGTCGTCAGATCGTAGGTATAGACGTTGCCCAGCACGTTGAGGCGCTCGTCGTCCGACTGGAACCACGCGGCCACCGCGCGCAGCGTCGTGCCCACGGTCGAGACGCCGACAGCCGTGCCATTGCAGCTGGTGGTGCTCCCCGACACCTTCACCGGTGTTCGCCAGCCCTGCCCGACCTCGTAGATGGCCAGGTAGCCCTCACGCGCCGAGCTCTCGGCGGTGTACACGTCGATCCCCACGGCGGCGTGGCCGGCGGGGGTCATCGCGAGCGTCGTCGATTGTCGCGAGGTCCCCGCGGTGCCCGCGGCGACCGTCTCGACGGCTCCCCACCCGGCGGGCCATCCGAGCGACGCGGTGAACCGCTTGCCGAACACCGCCCCGCCCACGACGTGCGAATACCAGACGACCACCCCGTTGCCTTCGGCGTCGATGGCGACACGAGCGTTCACGCCGCGCGAGGCCGCGTTGTTGATCTGCAGCAGCGGGTCCCAGCTGTCGCTCTCCTTGACATAACGGCGCGCCCAGACGGTGTCCTGATCATAGAACACGAGCAGCGCGTCGCCGTTGGCCGAGACCGCGACCTGCGGGAGGAAATTCGAGACCTGATTGGCGAGGTCGTCATGACCGATACGTTCGAACGTGTCCCAGTGGGGCGAGGAGGCATCACCCCCGGTCCCGGCGCCGCCTGCCCCGTCCCCGCCTGTCGCGCCGCCGCCTCCGCCGCTGCCCGGAGGGCCGCCGCCGGTGCCCACGCCACCGGAGCTCGACGAGCCATCGAAATTCCGCACTTGCTGTCCGCAGGCCGCGACGAGGACGAGCCCCAGAATCAAACCCAGCTTGCGCCGGACGCCCGACCCTCCAGTGTGCCCGTAATGTTCGCGCATCATGCGCCAGGATGAGATCCGAACGCCTCGGGGATGTCAATCCCCAACGGCGCGACCTGTCCCGGCGTGACGAGGCGGATTCTTGCGATCCGTCATGTGGTTCGTGTCGTTCGTGTCGTTCGCGTCGGGCGCGTTCGAGCAGGCGTCCCCTCGCGGGATGTGAGGCGTCAGGGCGGGCCGCCGGCTCCGCGGCGCCCGCCCCTAAGCCGCGAGCGCGTTCAGGTCCCGGGGACGATCTTCACCAGGCTGTCGCGGTTCGCCACGAAGTACAGCTCACCGTCGTTGTCCTCGACGATGGCCGTGAGGTCGCGGAACGCCGGCTCGCCGCTCGGGCGCGTGAACGCCGGGGCGTTCGGCGCGTTCGGATCCCGGTTCTTGTTGATGACCGTGATCGGCGACGTCTCCGCGCCGCACTGCATGATCGCGCCCATCCGCTCTCCGGTGTAGTCGCCGAACAGGTACACGCCGCGGAGCTGAGGCACCTGGGTGCCCCGGTACACGAAGCCGCTGATGATCGACACGTAGTCGCTGAATGGCCCCGTCGCGCTCTGGCGCCGGTCGACGTCGACGATGGGCGGGGTGTACGTCGATCCCTCGCGCAGCGCGCGCCCGGGGCAGGTGTCCGCGTGGTCGCCCTCGTACTTCGCCCAGCCGAAGTTCAGCCCCGACATGCCGGCGGGCACATAGTCGACCTCCTCGTAGGAGTCCTGGCCGACGTCGCCGATGAAGAGGTCGTCCGTCATTCGATCGAAGGTGAAGCGGTACGGGTTGCGCAGACCGTAATGCCAGGTCCGCGCCCCATCGCCGGGGAAGGGGTTGCCGGCCGCCGCGTACGGCTCCGGGGCGTTCGGATCGAGGCGAAGGATCTTGCCGAACGGCGAGTTGGGGTCCTGCGGCGCCCCCGGCTTGTCGCTGTTGCAGCCCCCGCCGCCGTCGCCCGTGCCGACATAGAGCATCCCGTCGGGCCCGAACACGATGTGGCCGCCGTTGTGGTTCAGCGCGGACGCATCGGGCCGCAGGATCGTCTTCGTGGGCGTCGGGTCGGCGACGTAAGGGTCGCTCGAGCGCTTGTACTCGAGCACCACATCACGGTTCATGTTCGTGCCGGTGGTCGGCGTCATTGCGATATAGAATTTGCCACTCTCGGCGTAATCGGGCGGGAACGCAATGCTGAGGAGGCCGCGCTCGTCGTCGAACATGCCCGAGAGCAGCGAGATCTGGCTGCTCACGTCGAGGAACACCTCGTTGCGCAGCGCGCCGCCCGTGAACACGCGAATTGTCCCGGTCTGCTGTACGAGGTACCAGTCGCTCGAGCCCTTCGGCTGCGCCGCGTAGACGAGCCTGTTCACGCCGCCGACCACGGTCTCGAGCGCGAGCTTCCCGACGTCGGGCGCTGCGGTGGCATTACACACCGGCGGCGGATCCACGGTTCCTCCGCCCGTGCCGGTCGGCCCACCGCCGCCCGTCCCCCCATTGGTCCCGGTCGACGTCGTATCGCCGCCGCCGCTGCCAGGGCCTGCGCTCGTCGACGGCGGCGTGGTGGAGCCGGTGCTGCCCGTGCCGGCCCCGGTCCCCGTCGCACCATTGTTGGCCCCCCCGTCGTCGCCGCACGCGCTGCCGCCCAGCGCGAGAGCGAGACAGAATGCAAAGGTCTGATGTCGCTTCGTCATGGGCGCATTCTACATGACGACCACGGCGGCGCACTCTCAAACGACGACCTGTACGGCGCTGGGCGAGCGCGGAATGCAGGCTGAGCGGGTGACGGATCTGCCCTACGTCCCTCTCTGGGAGGCACCCGAGCGCGGGGCCTGTCGCGCTCGCGCGATATCCCATCATGCTCCTGATCTCGGGCGGAGACGCCGAGCCGCGGCCGCTCTTGTCTCCCCCGGCTTCCGGACGGAGCGGAGAATTCTCTCTGGAATAGATCGGCTGTTCGGCCGCGCGGATCAGGGGCACCACGCCGTGCCGGGGCCCGTCCGCTGCCTGCACGGCGACTCAATGCCTCGCTTCCAGCCCGGCGCGGCGCGCCGCCGCGCGCATCATGCCGCCGAGGCTCAGCGGCACGAGCGTGATGAGCCCCTGCCCGTCCGTCGAGCCGGGGTGCGTCGCGAGGAAGTAACGGACCGCGGGGTTCTCGTAGAGGTGCAGGAAGTCGTAGGTGCTGGCGGGCGCGACCGCCCCCTGGCCGGACTCGAACACGAACGGATCACCGTGCTCGTCCGGTTCGCGCTCGAACGCGGCGGCGAGCTCGGACATGAGCGCGTCCGCGTCCGCCAGCGCGCCCTCGGCCGGGCTCGTATGGGTGATGTCGGCGAAGCGCGACAGCAGGGCATAACTCGACGGGTGGGC
This sequence comes from Sorangium cellulosum, assembly GCF_002950945.1. Lineage (GTDB taxonomy): Bacteria > Myxococcota_A > Polyangia > Polyangiales > Polyangiaceae > Sorangium > Sorangium cellulosum_E. The sequence goes on along the minus strand of NZ_CP012673.1, from coordinate 13,996,544 downwards.
CAGCGAGCACAGGCAATACAGCGGTCGTCCCGGGCGGGGGAGCATGTAGCGGATCAGGCGATCGAGCGCGGCGCGCGCCAGGGCGTCACCGATGCCGGCGTTGCCAGGCGCGCCGCACTCGCCGCGGAAGATCGCGACCGCTGCGCCGCCGGTCCTCCGCTCGACGATCTGCATCGCGAAGTACCCGTCGATCGAGCCGCCCGCGGCCCGGTGCAGCAGGACGGCGCCGTGCTCCGACCCGGACTGGATGACGTGGTTGACGAAGCTCTTCTTTCTCTCCGCGCCGTAGGAGATCCGGCGGCGCACGAGGTAGAGCGCGTCGATCAGCGGTTGTCTCTCGTCCGGCTGCATCTCCCGCGGCACGATGATGTCGACGGCGGTCTGCGCTTCCAAGCGTTCCTCCATGCCTGCCCGAAAAGGCCGCTCGCGGGGCGGCGGGGCGGCGGGGCGGCAGTCAGCGCGGCGGAGCCGCCTCAGCCGTTCAGCAACCGCGGTGCCAGCGGCGCGACGTGCGACCAGGACCGCGAGGCCCGGCCGCGGCCGCACCGGCAGAGCTCGAGGCAGGCAGCACCGCGGATCGGGTGAGGCCTCGGGGCATCAGACCGGCAGGCATCAGGCGAACGCGGCGCTCTCCGAGGATCACCTCACCGTGAACGGCGCCCTCGAGGCGCGCGCCGTCCAGCGGCTCCTCGGCCCGCGCACCGCCGCCGGCGGCTTCGCCCTGGTCGTGCCGTTCGTGCGGGATACTTTCTACTACACCGACGCCGAGGGCACCGACCGCCGCGTCTTCCGCGTGGCGCCGCTCGGAGGTACCGTCGAAATCCTGCTCGGTGGTGAGTTTCCTTCAAGAAGCGCGTGCGGGTGCCGCCGTTCACGGCACACCTCAGCTCCCTGGCCCGCGCCGGGTCCCGTCGATGACGCTCAGACAGATTTTCGAGGAGAACGCGGCCTATGTATGGCGCGTGCTGCGGCGGCTCGGCGTGCTCGAGGCGGACGTGGACGACGTCTGCCAGGAGGTCTTCCTGGTGGTGCACCGGAAGATCGGCACGTTCGACGGCAGCTCGTCGGTGCGCACGTGGCTCCACGGCATCTGTCTGCGGCTCGCGTCGGACTACCGGCGGCGGCCGCACCGGCGGCGCGAGGAGGTGGCCGAGTCGGTCCCGGAGCAGGTCGTCGCGGCCTCGCAGGACGAGGCGCTCGACCGGAACCGCGCGCTCGCGCGCCTCGACGCGGCGCTCGATCAGCTCGACGACGACAAGCGGGCCGTGTTCGTCCTGTACGAGATCGAGCAGCTGCCGATGGCGGAGATCGCGCAGGCGGCGGGCTGCCCGTTGCAGACCGCGTACTCACGGCTGCGCGCGGCGCGCATGCAGGTCGAGGCGGAGATGCGGCGCCTGGAGCTCGGCGCCTTTCGCCAGGGGGCTGCGCCGATGACGGAGAGGACGGCGTTGTGACCGGCGAGCCCCCCAGGCTGCTCGCCACGCGCGGCAGCTCGGGCGCGCTCCGGCTCGGGCTCGCCGCCCGCTTCCTCGAGAGCCACCCCGGCTCGCGCGTGGACGACGTGGAGGCGACGACGGATCCGGCCTGCCCGGCCGCGCCGTCGCCCTGATCGGCCCCCGAGGCCGGGGCCGCCGCGCCGCTTTGGACCTCCGAGCAGGCGCGGAGGGTGATAACCTCTGGGTGATGAAAAGACTTCACTTCGCGGCTCGTTTCAGCGCTGTGCTCACGGCCCTCTGGCTGCCCGTCATCGCTTGTTCGGGGGGCGGCGGCGGCGGCAACGGCAACACCACGGGGAATGGCGAGGGCGGCCAGGGCGCGAGCGGCGCCGGCAGCAGCAGCAGCGACGGTTTTGGCGGCGATCTCTGGCTGACGACCACGGGTCCGGACGGCCCGCCGCCGGCGGACGCCGGTCACCAGACGACCTGCGACGACGCAGGCAACTGCACCTGCATCAACATCGCGTCGATCGGCCACGAAGGTGTCTGGGGCCCGTGCAGCAGCGACAGCACCACGGCGCTCCAGAACTGGTTGAACACGCAGAGCACGGCCCAGGTCGACAACTACAACACGGAGAAGCCCACGCTGACACCGGAGTTTCTCGCCAAGTACGACGTGATACTCCTCCAGTGGATGGTGACGAAGGGCGTACAGAACGACGACGGGGCGCCCTGGCAGTTCACGGCGGACGAGGTGAACGCGCTCAAGGACTGGGTGAACAACGGCGGCGGTCTCATCGCGCTGAGCGGCTATCAGTGCAATGGACAGGGATGTACCATCCACGACGTCACGGCGACCAACCAGCTCCTCTCGTTCACGGACATCCAGTTCAACGCCGACGGCGTGCTGGATCCTGCGCGGAACGGCTGCCCGGACTGCAACTGCTGGGGCGGCCCGGTGCCGGTCGGCGGCCCCCTCCCCGGGAGCGTGGGCACCTGGAACCAGGACACGCCGATCGGCAAGGACATCCAGAGCGTGGGCGCGTACGTCGCGCGCTCGATCCGATCGACGACCGCGACCGTCGATTGCACCGACGGCACGAACAATTTCGCGGTACACGAGGATGTCGGCAAAGGTCATGTCTTCGCGTATGGCGACGAGTGGGTGACCTATTCGGGCCAGTGGCTCGGGACGGCGGAGTGCCTCGATCCCCGGATGTACACGGACCCGAACAGCGCCTGCTACGAGAGATCAGCGGCGCAGGTCTTTCAGATCTCGCAGTTCTGGTACAACGTGGTGAAATACGCGGCGTCGTCGGTCGAGTGTTTCACGATCGAGGATCCGGCCATCATCAAGTGATGCCGTCGGCTCGATCCCGAACAGGGGCGGGCCCGGTCGCGCGCTCCCGGCCCGCACGGCGGACGCGGCGCCGTTACTCCCCGAGCAGCCCGCTGCGCAGCGCGGTCGGCGAGTAGCCGAGCATGCGGCGGCACGTCCGCGAGAAGTGCGCCAGATCGGCGAACCCCGCCGCGTGCGCCGCCCCCGTCGCGTCGAGGCGCGCGGACGCCGCCACGGCCACGAGGAGCCGGCGCCAGAGCTGGTAGGTGCGGATCGGCAGCCCCACGTCGCGCACGAACAGCGTTTGCAGGTGCGCCTCCGAGATCCCGACCCGCGCGAGGGCGAGGCGCCGGTCGGCGGCCGGGTCGCGCAGCGCCTCGAGCACGCGGGCCACGCGGCCGTCGAGGCCCCGGCGCGGCGCCTCGCGCCCGAGCCACGCCGCCGCCTCACGCGCGAGCCCGCTCAGCACCTCGGGGTGGGACAGCGACGCCCGGTGCGCCGCCGCCGCCTCCCCGAGGCGCGCCCCGAGGCCGTCCTCGAGCGGGAACGCCCCGCCCTGCCGGCGAGAGTAAACCGCCACGTGGGGCGCCCTCTCCGGGTCGTACAGCAGCCCGACCGTCGGCCCCGGGGACGCGACCTCGTGCGGCAGGTGCGGCGGCACCACGACCACGCGCCCGCGCACGCGGCCGCCGCCGGGCTCGGTCACCACCACATCGCCGTCCAGCCCGACCAGGATCCCCACGCCGTGCTGCGCGTGCAGCGTGGACGTCGTCGACGTCGAGGCGCGCGCCGCGAACTCCTCCATCACCACCGCGCCGATCCGGGATTCGTTCAAGCGCTCCATTCCCTGGAACTCTACCGTACCGCCATGAGCCTGTTCGACCTTCTCTCCGACGACGCGCGCCGCGATCCCTACCCGGTGTACGACCGGATCCGGAGGAGCACTCCTGTGCTCCACGACCCGCAGGCCGATCTCTGGATGCTCTTCGACTACGAGGGCGTGAAGCGGTCGCTCCACGATCACGACGCCTTCAGCTCCAGCATGGCGCCGGCGGGCCGCCCGGCCCCCGAGTGGTTCATCTTCTTCGACCCGCCGCGCCACACGCGGCTGCGCGCGCTCATCCTGCGGGCGTTCACCCCGGGGGTGGTCGCCGGCCTCGAGCCGCGGGTCCGGCAGCTCTCGCGCGAGCTCCTGGACCAGGCCGCCCCGCGCGGCGAGATGGACCTCTGCGCCGACTTCTCCGCCCCGCTGCCGATGATGGTGATCGCCGAGATGATCGGCGTCCCCGTCGAGGATCGCCCGCGGTTCCTGCGCTGGAGCGACGTGATCCTGAAGCTCAGCTACACCCTCTCGGGCGGCGAGGCGGCGGAGCGGGCGTCGCAGGAGTTCATGGCGGTGAGCGCCGAGATGAGGGAGTACGTCGCCGGCCTGAGCGAGGCGCGGCGCGCGGCCCCGAAGGACGACCTCCTGACACGGCTCGTCGAGGCCGAGGTGGACGGCGAGCGGCTGACCGAGGCGGAGATCCTCGGCTTCCTTCAGCTCCTGCTCGTGGCCGGCAGCGAGACGACCACGAACCTGATCAACAATGCGATCCTGAGCTTCCTCGAGAGCCCGGCGCAGCTCGCCCGGGTGCTCGCGGCGCCGGAGCTATTGCCCGCGGCGATCGAGGAGGTCCTGCGTTACCGCTCCCCGGTCCAGTGGATGTTCCGCGCGACGAGGCGCAGCGTGCAGCTGCACGGCCAGGTGATCCCGGCCGGCAAGCTCGTGATCCCGGTCATCGGCTCGGCAAACCGAGATCCCCAGCAATTTCGCGATCCTGGCCGCTTCGACGTCGGGCGTGATCCCAACCCGCACGTCGCGTTCGGCCACGGCATCCACTTCTGCCTGGGCGCGCCGCTCTCGCGCCTGGAGGCCAGGATCGCCCTCTCGGATCTGCTCTCGCGGGCGAGGGGCCTCCGGCTCGCGAGCGACGCGCCGTGGGAGCCACGAAAGGCGCTCCACGTGCACGGTCCGGCGCGCCTGCCGGTCCGCTTCGAGCCGGGCGAGCGCGCCACGGCGGCGGCCTGAGGCGGCCGCCTGCTGCCCGCGCTTCGGTCAGGTCTTTCTTGCGCCCTGCGCTTCGATCTGGACGAGCGGCTCGGCGGCCGCGGGCAGGAGCGCGTTCAGCCGGGCGACGTCCCGATCCAGCTCGAGGCGGCGCGCCCGCCGGCCTTCGTCCGACGGGAAGGTGATCGTCTCGAGCGCCGCCAGCGCGGCCGCCGCCACACGCGCCGCGCCCTCGGGGCCGAGCAGGCCGAGCTCCAGCGCGTCGCTCGCCGCGCCGACGTACGTGTCGAACAGGCGCACGCCGCCCAGCGCGAGCTCCCGCCGCGCGGCGTCGGGGGTCGCGACCACGTCGTGGATGAAGATCGCCTTGACCACCTCCGGCGCGAGCTCGAGCATGCGCTGCCCGAAATGGATGTCGCCCTGGCCGCTGTCGCCGACGAGGACGAAGTGGTATTCCGGGTAGAGCCGCCGGTATTCGAGGAAGTTCTCGAGCTTCTTCTCCGCGATCGCGCGGTTCCCGAGCAGGCGCGTGAACGAGCCCGCGAGGAGGGTCGCGGCGGGCTGGCCGCGCGCCGCGAGGGCCGCGATCGTCGCGTCCTCGACGAGGCCGAGGCGATCGCCCGGGCGCGCGGTGACGAAGATCAGGTCGCCGAGCTCGGCGGGCGCCGCGCCCGGGCCGCGGTCGAGCTCCGCATAGAACTGCAGGACGCCGGGATAGACGGTCTTCTCCGGATAACGGGTGTCCTTCCAGTTCGCGTAGAAGGTGTCGTCGATATCGGAGAGGATCTTGAGCTCGCCTGTCGGGACCGCCTCGCGGGCGATGTGCTCGAGCAGCTCCTCGCGCAGCGCGTCGTCGTCGATGTCGCGATAGAAGAGCTGGTGGACGTCGTGGTATCCGCCGCGGCGATCGAGCGCGTTCTTGAGCCGCGTCAGCTCGGCGCCGCGCGTCCCGAGGACGATGCGGCGCAGCGCCTGCTCGTCGCGGCGCCCGGTGCGGCCGCGCTGCAGCGCCGCCGCGAGCGCAGCGCGCGCGGGGATCCCGAGGTCGCCGAGGCGCTCCACCGTCAGCAGATCCAGCAGCGCCGCGCGGTTGTCGGGGCCGAAGAGGCGATCGTCGACGTCGCTGAGCAACGCGCGCAGATCGAGCTGGAGCAGGAGGTGGTCGAGCTCGACGGCCGTCGACCCGGCGAGGATCTCCAGGATCCGCCGCTCGTCGTTCCGGTCGGTGTGGGAGGCCATGCGCCGCCGGATCTCGTCGAGCTTCGGCAGCGCCGACGGGACGGGCGCGTCGGAGGGGGTTTCGATGGCCATGACGTCTCCGCACGATAACGGATCTGCGGCCCCCTTTTAAGGCGGGCCTCGCCCGCCGGGTCCGGCGTCAGCGTGGGCCCCGGGCGCCGGGCGATCCGCCGCCGAGCTCGCGCGCGAGCTCATCGAGCACGTTCTCCACGGGCGCCGCCGCGCCGCGGAGCGCGCGCAGGAAGCTCACCAGATCCTCGGCGAGTTGGAGCGGGGGCACCCCGTAGCGATCGTCGGTCAGGTAGATCTCCGCGGTGCCCGTCCGGTACGCGAGGAAGAAGCTCACCGTGTATTCCACGTCGTGCCCGCGATCGGTCTCGCGCCCTCGCGGCAGCATGTGATCCGGCAGCCGGGCGATCGTCACGAGCTCCGACGTGCCCTCCGCCCCGCGCGACGTCTTGCGGAGGACGCTGCTCCACGCGAGCGGCGCCACGAGGAGGATCCCCGTCCCCGGGAACGCCGCGGGCCACGGGACCCGCGACGGCAGCGGGTCCGGATCGAGGAGGGCGAGCCCGTCGATGGCGGCATAAAGCGCCTCGATCTGCGGGTGGAGCGGCTCGCGTTTCGCCTCGAGCTCGGCCACCTCGCGCGGGCGATCCCCGGCGATGGGCTTGACCGCGACCGACGATCTCACCCTCTTCGCGGCGGGCGCCGCGCGCGCCCGCGTCAGCGCGCCGCGGAGCGTGGGGCTGATCCGCCCGTCCGCGAGCACGGGGTCCGGCGCGCCCGCCCACGGCGCGGCGCGGTCCGGGTCGATGCAGGTATCGATGAGCTGCGCGAGCGCCTCCTCGACGGCGGGGTCGGCGCGCAGGGCGCGGCGCTCGATGAGCGGCTCGTACCGCAGATCGGCGGCGATGCGCGCGACCTCCTTCCGCCCGCGCGCGCCGAAGCGCCGCTCGAAGGAGGCGCGATGGGCATCCACCGAGGCCGTGAGCGCCGGGAGCGCGGCGCGCACGAGCGCGTCCGTGTGCTCGCCGGAGAGGATCATCCCGAAGAGCATCCCGCCGCCGCGCTCCACCGCGATGAGGCCCGTCAGCACCGCGATGAACCGCGCCTGCGATTCCGAGAACGAGAGCGCATCCTCCGGCTGATGGCGCGCGAGCGCCTCCGTGAACCACGCGAGCACACGTGCAGCACCATCCATGGTGCCAGTATTCTACATCCCGGCTCGGAGCCCGCCCAAACCTGTGCGCCAAGCTTCCGGACCCGGCATGGTCGCCGGGGGCGCTCTCAGGCGTGGGCTCCCCCTTTTCTTGCACTCGGCAACGAACGCGGGCGCCTCCGGGCAGCCGAGCCGCCTTCCCGGCGTACAGGAACAGGAGCCGGCCGCGTCACCCCCGGCCGGCGCGGGATGAGGTATCCTTCGCTGCCGGCCAGCACACCGCGGCGCTGCCGGCCTGAGGTGTCCAATGACGCGCCCCGTGTTCGCCGATCCGAAGACCGCCTTCGTGTTCAAGAGGCTGTTCGGCAGCGAGGAGCACAAGGACCTGATCCTCGCGCTCCTGAACGGCCTCCTGGAGCTGGACGAGCCGCACCGCATCGTCTCGGTCGAGCTGCTCGCGCCGGAGCAACGGCCGTCGGTCACCGAGCTCAAGTACTCGATCGTCGACGTGAAGTGCCGCGACGCGCGCGGGGTCACGTACGTCGTGGAGATGCAGGTGCTCAACGTCGAGGGCTTCGAGAAACGCGTGGTGTACAACGTCGCGAAGGCCTATGTCGGCCAGCTCGGCCGCGGGCAGCTGTATCCCGAGCTGAACGACGTCATCGGCATCACGATCTGCGATTTCGAGCTCTGGCCGAGCGGCGAAGGCCTCGCAGTCCCCATGTTGAGCCGATGGCGGATGCAGGAGCAGCATGGCGGCACGAAGGGCCTCGGGCAGATCCAGCTCGTCTTTCTCGAGCTGCCGAAGTACGACGCGAGCCGGCCGCCGGGAACGGTGGTGGAGCGCTGGGCCTACTTCTTCCGAGAAGCGGAGAACCTGACCATGGTGCCCGAGGTGCTCGCGGAGCCTCCGTACGTCGACGCGCTCGAGGCGGCGAGGACCGCGGGCTTCACCGAGGAGGAGTGGGATGCCTACCTCCGCGCCGGGATGGCGCTCCAGGACGAGCGGGGGGCGCTCTCGCTCGCGAGAAAAGAAGGCCAAGGAGAAGGGCTCCGGCAGGGAATCGAGGCCGTTTGCCAGGTGCTGGGGATCGAGCTGACCGCGGCGCGGCGGCGGGAGATCGCGGCGCTCGACGCGCCGGGGCTCTCCGCGCTGCTCGCCCGGATCCAGACACGCAAAGCCTGGGAGGACTGAGCCGCGCAGGCCGCGCGGCCTCACCGCGGCCCTGGCGCCCCGGAGCCGCAGACGGAGGTTGCACCCCGCGGGCCCGACGTTCGCCGCACCTTCCCTCGAGGAGGATGCTGGCGTACAATCTCCTACGATGGTTCCTCCCACGGTGATCGCGTTCGATCTCGATGGCACGTTGATCGATAGCCGAGGCGACATCGTCGCGGCGGTGAACCACGCGCTGGAGGCGACCGGGCGCGGCGCGCTGCCGGGGCAGGTGATCGTGAGGTACGTGGGCGACGGCGCGCGGGCGCTGTGCGCGCGGGCGGCCAAGCTCCCGGAGTCGTCGGAGGATGTCGACGAGCTTCTCCGGCACTTCCTCGCGTACTACCAGGAGCACCCCCTCGACTTCACCCGCTGGATGCCGGGGGCGCAGGAGACGCTCGAGAAGCTCTCGGACATCGCCGATCTCTCGCTCTGCATCTGCACGAACAAGCCGCGCGCGACGACCACCATGGTGCTCGCCGCGCTCGGGGTCCGCTCCCGGTTCCGCGCGATCGTCGCGGGCGGCGACACCGCCGAGAACAAGCCGTCGCCGGCCCCGCTGCTCCACCTCGCGCAGGTCCTCGACATCACCCCTGGCAGGATCGTGATGGTGGGCGACGGCCCCCAGGACATCGAGTGCGCCCGCCGCGCCGGCGTGCGGTCGATCGGCGTGCTCGGCGGCTTCGCCTCCGAGCAGGTGCTGCTCGACGCGCGGCCGGACGTGCTGCTCCGCAGCTTGCACGACGTGCCCGACGTCCTCCGCCGCTGGCGCGACGCCACCATCCGGATCTCCGCCGTCCGGTAAACGCGCCCCTCAGGCCGCGACGCCCTCGGCGATCTCGCGGCCGAACGCGGTCGCGTTGAGGATCGCGCGCAGGCGCACGCGCGCCCGGTGCAGCCGCGACCGCACCGCGCTCTCGCTCACGGCGAGCTTCTGCGCGATCTCCTGGAGGCCGAGGTCCTCGTGGTAGTGCGCCAGCACCACGTCCCGGTAGTCGTCCGGCAGCTCGCAGAGCGCCTCGCGGACGTACGCCTCCCGCTCCGCCGCGGACGCCGCGTCGTCCTCGCCGATCGTGCTGCGCATCGTCGGCAGGAGGCCGAGCTCCTCGAAATCGAGCCCCTCGACGATGCGGGCCCGCTGCCGCCGCTGCGACCGCATCAGCATCAGCGCCTCGTTCGCCGTCACCCGGAAGAGCCACGTCGTGAAGCTCGAGTCGCCCCGGAACGAGCGGATCGTCCGGACCACCTGCAGCAGCGTCGACTGGACCAGGTCGAGCCGGTCCTCGTCGGACACCGGGTAACGCGCGAGCTGCCGCTCCACGTGCGGACGGATGACCCGCGTGAGCTCGTCGAGCGACTCCCGGTCGCCCTCCTTCGCCCTGCCGATCACCTCGGCCAGCGGGCTCGCACCCGCGGTCCGGCACGACGGGCGCGACCCGACCGCGCCGGGCGGGGGGAGACCGCGTGACACCGCGGGAGCCTGGGGCCTCGTGCTGGCGCTCGGAACATCGGTCGGAACGGCGGTCAGAGCCATGGGCCATCCTCTTCGTCGAGGGCGGTGCGTGCGCTTCCAGCGCACGCGCCCCGTTGGTGCGCTTCGGTCAGCGACGACCAGCAAACGTCTTGCCACGGCAAGCTCAACGGACGTGCGCGCCGCGTGCGCACCGCGTGCTCAGCCTGTATAAGCGGCCACCATGTCCAGCGACGCTCCGCGATGGGATCCCCCCCGAGGGAACGACCGCAACGCGCCAGCCCCGGAGGCGGCCCGGCCCTCGACGTCCTTGTCCTCGCCCTCCTCGCCGCCCCGCGCGCTGGCGCACCCGCTGCCCGCCGGCATGCGCGACCTCCTCCCGGAGGAGGCGCGGCGCCGGCGCGCGCTCGCGAAGCGCGTGCTCGACCACTTCGTCCTGTACGGCTACGCACCGGTCTCGCTGCCGGCGTTCGAGTTCGCCGAGGTGCTCGAGCGCGGCCTCGGCACCCTGGACGCCGCGGACGTGCTGCGCTTCATCGAGCCCGAGTCCGGCGAGGTGGCGGCGCTCCGTCCCGACATGACCCCACAGATCGCGCGGCTCGTCGCGACGCGGCTCGCCGACGCGCCCCGGCCGATCCGCCTCTGTTACGAGGGCACGGTCCTCCGGCGGCGCCAGGGCCGGGCGCGGCGCCACCGGCAGATCCCGCAGGCCGGCGTGGAGCTGTACGGAATCGGCACGCTCGGCGGCGACCTCGAGATGCTCCGGCTCGCGGCCTCCTCCGTGCGGGAGGCCGGCCTCGATCGGTTCGTGGTCGACCTCGGCCACGCGATGATCGCGCGCGCGCTGCTCGACGCCGTCCCGAAGGGGCTCGCGTCCGAGCTGTCCGAGGTGCTCGAGCAGAAGGACACGTCGCGCCTCGCCGCCGTGCTCGCGAGCCCGAGGGCCACCGACGTAGCGCCCCGCATCGCCGCCGCGATCGCCGCGCTCCCGGACCTCGCGGGCGGCGGCGCGGCCGACCCGGACGGCGCCCTCGTGTTCGACCGGGCCACGCAGCTCCTCTCGGGCACACCCGCCGAGGCGCCGCTCGCCGAGCTGCGTGCGCTCTGGGACGCCGCCCAGGCCAGCCCCGAGCTCGGCCCCGCGCTCCGCGTCGACCTCGGCGAGCTGCGCGGCCTGGAATACTACACCGGTGCAATTTTCCATGTGCTCGCCGACGGCCCCGGGGAGCCGATCGTGGCGGGCGGACGTTACGACGAGCTGCTCTCCCGCTTCGGCCTGCCGATCCCGGCGGTCGGCTTCGCGCTGAACCTCGACGCGCTGGCCTGGGCGCGCGACGCCGCGGGCGTGGCGGACGAGCCGGCGCCGCGGGTGCTGCTCGCGGTGGCGTCGGAGCGGGCCGAGCCGCTCGCGGCGGCCCTGCGGCGGCGCGGCGTCCCGGTCGTGGCGCACCCCCTCGACCAGGATCCCGAGGGGTACGCGGCGTCCTGGCGCTTCTCGCACCTCGTGCGCGAGCAGGACGGGGCGCTCGTCGTGGTGGAGGCGGGGCCGGGCGGGGGCGACGCGGCGCGCGGCGGGGGCGCCGTCCTTCCGGGCCTCGACGACGAGGCGGCCGCCCAGGCGATCGCGCTGAAGACGGGGGCGGGTCGTCGGGGCGACAAGTAGACGCTCGCTAGGCACGCGAGCCTGGGGTAAAGGCGAGCGGGACCCGGAAGGAGCCGCCCGGGCTGACGGGCGGGCACAACACGGGCCATGGGACCCGGGAGGAGCTTCGGAATGACCGCGATCGTGATCGTCGGCGCGCAATGGGGCGACGAGGGCAAGGGCAAGGTCGTCGACCTGTACACGGAGAGCGCCGACCTCGTGGTGCGCTACGCCGGCGGGCCCAACGCCGGCCACACGCTGGTGGTGGGCCAGGAGAAGCTCATCGTGCGGCTCATCCCGAGCGGCATCCTCCGCCAGAACGCCCGCTGCGTGATGGCGCAGGGCATGGTCGTCGACCCGGGGGTGCTCGTCTCCGAGATCGACGCGGTCGAGGCGCGGGGCTGCTCGACGGAGGGTCGGCTGTTCGTCTCGGATCGCGCGCACCTGATCCTGCCGTTCCACCCGCTCGTCGACTCGCTGCGCGAGGCGGCGGCGGCGGACGGCGAGCGCCTCGGGACGACGAAGCGCGGCATCGGCCCGTGTTACGAGGACAAGGCGGCGCGGCGCGGGGCGCGGCTCGGCGACCTGCGCGACATGAAACGGCTCGCGGGGCTCGTCGCGCGCTCGATCGAGGCGTGGACGCCGACGCTGCGCGCGCTCGGCGGCGAGCCGCCCGCGCTCGACGCGATCCTCGAGGAGATCGCGCCGCTCGCGAAGCGCATCACGCCGCTCCTGGCCGACACGTCGCAGCTCATCGACGGCGCGCTCCGCCGCGGCGAGCGGGTGCTCCTCGAGGGGGCGCAGGGGACGCTGCTCGACATCGATCACGGCACGTTCCCGTTCGTCACGTCGTCGTCGGCGATCGCGGGGGGCGCGTGTGTGGGGGCCGGGGTCGGCCCGACGCGCATCCGCCGGGTGCTCGGCCTCGCGAAGGCGTACTGCACGCGGGTGGGCGAGGGCCCGTTCCCGACGGAGCTCGGCGGCCCGCTCGGCGAGCGGCTGCGGGCGGTCGGCGGGGAGTACGGCTCGGTGACGGGCCGCCCGCGGCGGACCGGCTGGCTGGATCTGCCGGCGCTGCGGTACGCGGCGCGCGTGAACGGCCTCGACGGCATCGCGCTCACCAAGCTCGACGTGCTCACGGGCATGCCGGAGCTCAAGGTGTGCGTGGCCTACGACACGCCGTCGGGCCGGACGCGGGAGTTCCCGATCGACGAGCTCGCGACGTCGAAGCCGGTGCTCGAGCCGGTGACCGAGTGGAGCGAGTCGATCGACAGCGCCCGCTCGATGAGCGAGCTGCCGGCGGCGGCGCGGCAGTACGTGGAGCTCGTCGAGAAGGAGACGGGCGTGCCGGTCGACGTGGTGTCGGTCGGCGCGGAGCGCGACGCGACCATCGTGCGGCGCAACGCGTTCGCGTGAGGCGCGGGGCTGAGGGCCCGGGGGGCCCCTCCGCGCGTGGAGGCGAGGAGAGCGGGCGCGATGGATCGTACGACGCCGCACGATCAATCGCGCTCGACCCTCACCTCCATCTCCCACTCTTCATCAGGGTCAATCTCCCATCCCTCGTGGCTGGACGAGCCATCGAGGGATGACGTGAGGGCGACATACCAGTCCTTGACGACGAAGCGTCCTCCCTCATGGCCTTCCGGTGGCTGTCGCCCTGCGCCACCTCGGCACAGGAGGGAAGCGAGGCCCACATAGAGCCGCCGGAGCCTCGATGGTTGTTGCTCCGGGGCGCCGCGCGGAGGCTGCGGGCGGTTGCCGCCCGCGGCCTCCGGCCAGCGCCGGCGGGTCAGCGCAGCGAACGCGAAGTACCCGGAGGAACCACGCAGCGTGCGCTGAATGCACCCCGTCGATCGCTTCAGCTCAACCGACACGCGCATCGTTTCGTTCCCGCACGACACGGATCTGGATCACGTCCCCGTACCGCGGCACATAGCCGACCGAGCCCAGCTCGGTCGAGAGCGAGACGGACACCCTCGGCTCGCCGGCGAGGTACCGCTCCGTGGGCACCCAACCCGCGCACGGCTGCCCTGCCCGAGGCGAGTCGATCCGATCGATCAGGCGGAACACAGCGGGACGCCGTAGCCACCTGGGCAGCCACGCGAACTGCTCAGGCGTCACCAGCTGCCAGGCGACCGCCATGGAGACTCCTCTTTGCATGAGCCCGCTGACAGGAACCCTCTTCAACTCTCTCCCATTCACCAGGAGGATCCACCACAACGTGGTCTCGCCTCCGTGGGTCGTGGCATCAGCAGGGACGGATTCCATAGGCTATTCCACGCGCTCCGAGCGGGCATCCACGATCTCCACCCGATCGCATCAGACGCCGCCGCAACCGCTCGGCCACGGATTCTTGAAATACCAGATCTTGCGCGCATTCTCCATGCATTTCTCGAAGCATTCCCCACAAACCTCGCTCCTGTTCTCCGGAGGCTTCCTGTAGTCCTCGCATTCCTGGGGTGATTCGTCGATGCATTCTTGCAGTTTGATCATACACACAGCCGACTTTGCGCCAAACCCCACGACGATGGCAGCCCCGACTGCGATCCCGGTCGCGAGGACCGCAGGCGGCAGCACGAGAGGGCCGAGGGCGGGGATGATGTGGGCTGCTCTCCCATCCGGATCGAAGTAATTGATGGGATCGCCCGACGCGTACGCGTACACGTTTGTCCCGTCCGCGAGGAGCGTCGGGTCCTTCGCGGTCCACCGCCCCGTCTCGGGATCGTAGTCTCGCGCCCCGAACCTCACGAGCCCGGTGTTTCGGTCGTAGAGCCCGCCCGCGAACCCGAACGGCTGGAAGCCCGGGTTCGTGTCCAGCAGAACACGGCCAAACTCGTCGTAGTCGAGCCGCTGGGCCACGGCGCCGGTCGTGGCGTGGACGACCAGCCGCGGGCTGCCGCGGTGGTCCGTGAGCACGCGGTAGGTGTTCGCGCCCTTCACGATGAGATCGGGCACGTTGCGGTCCTGCGCGTAGACGAACTGCGAGACTACGCCGCCCGAGGCGTTCAGTTCCGCGACGACGCGAAGCTCGTCTCGGTAGAGGAACCCCCTCACGAGGGCGCCGTTCCTCCTCTCCCAGATGCGGCGGTTCTGCCCGTCGACCTCGTAACGGACGACATCCGCGTTCGGCAGCGTGACCTCCCGGAGGTTGCCGAGCGCGTCGTAGGTGAACGCCGTCGTCCCGCCCGTCACCGCGTCGGTCACGCTCGTCCTGTCGCCCGCCGCGCTGATGCCGTACGTCTTGGACCCGTAGGTGAGCAGCCGGTCCTGATCGTCGTACGTGCCGGTCTCGACCACCGACGACGCCGTGCGTCCGAGCCGGTTCCCGTTGGCGTCATAGTCGTAGTGCGCCGCGAGCGCTCCGTCTCTGAACACCTGGTAGAGCAGGCCGGCGAGGTCGTAGGCATACTCGTAGGTGTGCGTATCGCCCTGGATCGTCTCGGTCATGCTCTGGACGCGCCCCAGCTCGTCCGGGGTGTAAGTCACCTCGTAAATCGTCGAGCCGCCGGACTGTGCGACATAGGTCGCCATGGCGCCGTAGGCGTCCGGGGTGACCGTGTCGCTGACGATGCCGACCGTGCTACCGGTGTACAGCCCGTTCGCAGGGTGTCGGGAGACCGTGAGCCCGGCGACCTGGCTCACGTAACCGTCGAGGTCGTAGTCATAGTTGATGGTCGCGCCGCCGGTCACGGTCTCGGTATCGATGCGAAAGTCGTTGTCGTGCGTCCACTGCACCCTGCCGAAGCCGCTCCCGAACCCGGTGCCTGTCCAGGTCTGCCTGGTGAGCAGCAGGCCGTCGTAGACGAAAGCAAGCGAGACGCCCGCCGGTCCGGTGATGCTCTCGACACGACCGGTCGTCGGGTGGTAGCCGTAACCGATCGTGCCCATGCCGAGCGGCAGGGTCACCTGGCTGAGCCGGCCTGAGGAGGGATCCCGCGTATACACCGTGGCGGGCTCCCCGGGCCGGCTCGAGCTCGTGAGGAGGCCGTCCAGGTCATGAGACCAGGTGGTCTCCGTCGGGATGCCGCCGGCGGCGGGGGCCTGGTATCCCTCCTGGAGGTCGATCTCGGAGTAGCTGAACGTGTGGGCGGGCCGGTCAGGAGGTGTCACGGACTGGAGGGCCCCGCTGTCGTAGTAGCTCGTCCCGGTGACCTCGCTGTCAGCCCTCGTCAGCTGCGCGATCCGGCCGGCCGGATCGTACTGGAAGGAGGTCGTGTGAAGCAGCGGATCGACCTCCGTCGCGGGCCAGCCGCTGGCGTCGTACATATAGGTCCACGTCCTGGACCCCTGCACGAGCGTATGGAGGCGGCCATCCGGATGGTAGGTGAACTCCTTCGGCAGGATCCCAGGGGCCGCCATCGAGGCCATGCGTCCCTGCGCGTTCAGGGTGGTCGTCACCTGCCTCCCGGCCGCCGTCGTGGAGACGCTGGTGCGCGATGCCCTGTTGAACACCTCGGTGAAGGTGTTCCCGTTGATCGTCACCGTATTGGTGAGCGAGACGAGGCTATGGAGATCGAGCGGATCCGAGAGGGTCGCCATGCGTGACCGGATGATCTCCTTCGTCTTGCCGAGGGGCGTCGTCGTGGTCTCCTTGCCAATGATCGGCGACTGCATGCCGAAGCGCGGGTCGCCCTTCAGCTCCGTCGAGATCACGGTCCCGTCCAAGGTTGTGACCTTCCGAGCTCCGCTCGTGGAGATCTCTTCCACCGCCGAATGGCCCTCCGCCCCGCTGTGAGCGCGCTCCTCGGCGCCGGTGGAGAGCCTGTCGATCTCGTAGACCCGCGCCCGCCCCTCGGCGGTCGTGAGCGTGACGCGGTATCCTGACGCCGTGCTCGTCCGGCTGAGCGCCTTGAAGCCGCCTGCCGGATCGGTGTCCCTTGTCAGGCGTCCCTCCGCGTCGTACTGGAACCCATGAAGGCGCTCCTGGGGGTCGACCAACGACTGGAGGAGCCCGGTGCCCGGATAATAGTCCAGCGTCGTCACCTCGTTCGCCGGATTCGTCACCGTCGCGAGGTAGCCCTCTTCGTCCACCGCGAGCGCGGTGCTCTGCCCGCTGGGCGACACGACGGCGGTCGGGGCGCCGTTTGCATCACGCTGGATCGTCGTCACCCGGTTGTCGACGTCGGTGATCGTCGCCAGCCTTCCTGCGGTGTCGTAGGCGAACTGGTAGCGCACGATGCCGAGGAGCGCGTCCCGCGTGACGAGGTGCCGCCCCTGCTCGTCGAAGCCGTAGATCTCGCTCCCATCGTGGCTCGCCACGGCGATGTCGTTCGCGCTCAGCCCCGGGAGCGCAGCTTTCACGCGGGAGATCGACCCCTGGCCCGCGATCGGAGAGTAGTGAGTGTACCCGAGCAGCAGATCTCCTGCCGGCGTAACCGCCAAGGACTGCAGGTTATCGAGCCACGCCGCGGCGGCCGGGCCGCCGAAGCCGCAGGGGGCGTCGACGCACCCGCCCGGGTAGGCGCCGCGTCGGCCCGCGACGGTGGTGATGATGCCGTTCGGGTCGATCCGGCGGATGAGGTAATCACCGGCTCCGCTCGCATAGACATAAAGACTTCCATCCTTGCCAAGAGCCATCGCGCTTGGGTTTCGCACGGCGGCCGAGCTGGCCGGTCCTCCGTCGCCTGTCTGTGTCGTCGCTCCGCCCCCGGCGATGGTTGTGATGATGCCGCGCGTGTCGACGCGTCGGATGCGGTCCTTGTGAGCGTCGGAGAGATACACGGTGCCGTCCGGCGCCACAGCAATCCCGGCGATGTAGGTGAACTGCGCTTCGGTGGCAGGTCCGCCATCACCGTTCGAGACGCCTGTTGGATAGACTCCCGTCCCGGCGAAGACGGTGATGATCCCGTCGGGCCTCACCCGCCGCACGTACGAGCTCGAGGTCGGAGCGAGGCCCGGGAAACAGGTGATGTACAAGCTACCGTCCTGTCCAACCGTGATCGGGCCCACGTTCTCGCCGAGAGGCGTCGAGGTCGCGGGGACGCCGCCGACGACGGCGGTGGTGTTCGAGTACACGCCGTTGCCCGCCGCGGTCACGATGGTTCCACTCGGGTCGACGCGCCGTATCCGACGGTTTCCGCTGTCATGGATATAGAGGCTACCGTCCGGTCCGAACGCGAGTTTTTTTGGATCGCTGAGCTGTGCAGTCGTCGCTAGCCGGTTGTCTCCGTTGTAGCCAGGAGAGCCGTCCACGCCCGCGACGGTGCTGACGATGCCGCCGGGCGAGATCTTGCGGACGCGATCCGTGTGAATATCGGAAAAGTAGATGCTGCCATCCGGTCCGGCAGCGACGCCGTACGCATCGACGTACGCGCTGGTGGCGTTGACTCCATCGGCTCTCGACGCAGTGGAGCGCGGGACACGACCGGCAACCTTATCGAGCATCGTTTCCATCGTACGGCCCGTAACCCTCGCTCCGTTGCCGAGGTAGAGGGTTGACGCGCTCGGATCGAACATGTGGTGCTCGCTCAGGCTCCAGCCCCCGAGCCCGTCGGAGGCATTGCGCGATGCGCCGAGCATCCTTTCCCAGCGCCGCCACAGGGTCACTTCCTGCCGCGTCCGGCTCCCGGTGATGGCCACGCTGGAGGGCAACCCGAACGACTGCCCGTTCGTGGTGCCCGCAATCTGTGGCTGCCGGTAGACACCATCGTACACATACCCGATCTCGACCGACACCGGTTGCTTGCCCACAAGACTGCGTCCGCGGGCGTCTGTGCCGTCCCAGTCGAAGTCGTAGGACTGGTCCGGCTCGCAGGGGCACTCCACGCTGTCCGCGAACGTGCGGCCGGCGATTGTCACGTTGGACTCGATCCTCTTGAGGCTCGCGGGGACGTACGATCTCGTGAGGGGAATCCGGAGGCGGCGTTGGTCCTTCCGGCCCCACGCCCGGTCGCTCTGATAATGCAGGCTGAACGGCGTGCCGACGATGGGCAGCGCCTCTCCGAGGATCTGGTTCTCGCACTCGATGATCGAGCCATCCTCTTTGCAAGACTCGTCCTCGGTTTCCTCCGGGTCGGGGCGCCCGCCACCGTCACCGCCACCGCCGCCACCGCCGCCACCATCGCCACCGTCTCCGGGACCGGGGGGCGAGGCTCCATCGCCCGGCGGGCCGAACGGCCAGTTGCAGTCCCACGGAGTGAAATGCGAGACTTGCACCCGCCACAGGCTCGTCCCCGCCGTGTACAGCGTGGCCAGCTGCTCCAGCTCGTCGGCGCTCATCCCGAGCGCGGCGAGCTCGCTCGCGTCGTCGGCGAGCTCATCGCCGTCGATGTCCACCGACGCCACCCCGCCGCTCACGTCGAGGATCTCGATGATGCGCCCGTCATTCGACGGCACCCACGCCGCCTTTGGCGCATCGTAATAGCCGAGCGGCACGGCCATGCCGACAGGAAAGTCAAGGAAGTTCTCGACATAGAACGGGATGGGGTGGTTGAACTCGACCTTCGTCGCCCCGGCGGCGACCGCCTCGTCCAGCCCGAGCTCCACCGCATACGTGTACGCGCTGGTCGGCGGCAGCGCCCCCGGCATCGCCTCGGGGCCCTTCGGGCCGACCGTGTATTCGGTCGCCCGCACGTGCACCTCGGCCGGCAGCGCCACCGTCGTCGTCGACCCGGGCGGGCCGCTCGGGTTCGGCACCGTCATCGTCCCCGTGGTACCCGGGGGGAAGAGCAGCGTCGCCTGACGCGTGCCGCTCTCATCCGATTGCACGCTCCCGCGCGCGACCTGGATGTCCGGCGTGCTGCCCAGCGCGACGGGCGTCACCACGGGATCGCTCTCGATCAGGACCACATCGGGCGCACTGGACCAGTGCTGCCAGTCGGCGCGCACCTGCCGCTGTACGGGCAGGTAGCCGGACTTCTCGTACTTCACCGTGAGAGGCTGGCCGCCCCGCACGACGAGCTCGAAGGCACCGTCGGCGCGCGTGAGGACCTGCCCGTAGCTCTCCGCGTCTCCCGCGCCATGGTGCAGCACGCCCACCTTGACGCCCGGTATGGGCGCGCCCGCGCGCGTCGCGACCTTGCCCTTGATGACCGCGACCGATGCCGGGTCGAACGTCGCGGTCACGCCGGTCTGCGGCGCGTTCGGTCCCTGGTAGATGCAGGCGACGGCGTCGATGAGCCGGGTGGCCACGGTCGGGTCCAGCGCCGGACAGGCGACGTGCGTGACGGCGCCTGTCGCCGGGTCGCACGTGTCAATCGTGCTCGGATCGCCGTCGTCGGTCGAGATAGGCGTGTGCTGGATGCCCAGCACCGGGTCGCAAGTATCCGTCGTACAGGCGTCGTTGTCATCGAGCGTACCGGTGCAGCTCGCCGAGGTCGTATAGCAGACCTCGAGGCGCGGCCGCCGGTCGATCTGAGGCTCCTCGCTGCTCCGGAAGCTGGTGGTGAGAACCGGCGCTTCCTCCAGCAACACGCCTTGATTCGGGACGGTGCCCGCAAGCCACGCCGCGGTGAGCGACGTCAAATCGGCCGAGCGGATCCCGGCGCCGGGTAACGACTGGAACGACGCCGCGATCGCCGGGCCGAAGGCGCTCCCATTTCCGAGGCTCGCCCAGGTCACCGTCGGCTCGGTCCACGGCGAGGTGATCCGGTGGATGTTGATGGTGCTGGTGCTGGTATCGTCCCGGTAGATCTGCTGGAGCCGCAGCGTCGCGGAGACGACCGTCGCTGCGGCGGGCACCGGCGAGAGATCGAAGCGGAGGACGGCGTGCCGCACGCCGAACCCGGCCAACGTGCCCGTGCGGAGCAGCACGGTCGAGTCGCTCCAGGTCGGGAACGTCTCCCAGATGGTCCCGTCCTCCACCGTGCCGAGCGTCCCGCGCTGGATCGTCACGCAGGTCGCGTGCCCGGCGCCCGCCGCGAGCTTCGCGGTGCCGTGCAATCCCTCGTCCGGCGCGCCAGGGCTGCAGGCGGCACCGATCGCGATAACGCTCAAGAGGATGCCGTTCGCGAGGAGGAGGCACCTTCGCCGGTACCTGCTCGGCGGGTCAAATATCTCGAGCGCTTGAAGGTATGCTCGTCGATGTCGCTTCGTGAGCAATCTAGCCGTTAGTTCAACCATCGATGCACCTCTCGGACCGTGTGTGCGTGTGTGTGGTTAGCAGCAATGCGATGCGCGCGCCAGCCTCGCCTCGTGCCCCGCCGTCGCCTCGGTCAATCACGCCTAGTCGCATTGACAGGCGATGCGCGCACGAGCGTCCTAAGGGGCTCAGCGCACGCGCACAGAGCAATCCACGTATCAACCGGCGTCCCTTTCCGGCGTCAGCGAGGCGCGATCGTCATGCATTCCGGACGCACGCTCAGCCGACGACCGTCAGCATGGCGAGAGCGCGCGTAGCAGGTGCCAGCGTGCCAGCGCGCGCACGACGGGTCGGCCATTGCCGACAGCCAGGCTGGGTGAAGTCGCCTGGAAGTGGTCGCCCGCGGTGGACGGCTGGCTACACCTGCGGGTGCTGCGGCTGCCGCCGCTGCGATACGCGGCGCGTGGACGGGCTCGCAAGGACTCGCGCTCACCAGGCTCTTATCGCTGCGCCGAGCGGCGCGAGCGGCTGATTACGGACGGCCGCGCGAGGGGTGCTCAGGGCCAGCGGCGCTCGCGCTTGAGGTGGTCGCGCACGGCCAGGATGCCCGCCTCGTCCATGGCCTCGAGCGCGGTGTTGCGCTCCGGGGACAGGGGGATGCCGAGCAGCTCGCAGAGGTCGCGCACCCCGCCGCGCAGCGCCTCGTTGCGCCCTTCCAGCCGCCCGGCTTCCAGCACGGCGTCGAGGCCTGCGTACCCCTTGCGCTGGAGCAGGTTGCGGAGCGTCGCCTCGTGCGCCGCTTCGCGGTCGTAAAGGGCCTCGACCGGGACCGGGTTCTTCAGGACGCCCGGCGCCTCCAGCGCCTCGCCGGGGAGCGCCACGCGGGCGGGTTGCTGGAGCTTTCGCCCGCGGGCGAGGGGCACCGGGGGCGCCGGCGCCTCGCGCTCCGGCGCGGCCGGCGCGGGCGGCGCGGCCTCGTAGACCTCCACGCGACGGGCGCCGTGCAGCCGCACGACCCAGATCCAGCGCGTGCCTGCGGCCAGCAGCTCGCCGATCTTGCGCTGCAGCTCGGCCTCGTCTTGGCCCGTGTCCGCGTACTCCACGGCGAGCGGCGGGGCCGTGGTGGCCCAGCCCGGCTCGTCGGCGATGGGCCCGACCGCGATGTCCGGGGCCCGCAGCATGTCCGGCCGCGGAGAGACGCCGAGGTCCACGCCGGCGGCCTCGACTGCGGGGTCGGTCTCCAGCACCCCGCCGCCGACCAGGTTGCTGCGGGCGCCGCGGCGGCCGGTCGGCATCAGCTCGACCGGGCGCCCCTCCGACAGCTCGTAAGGGTCGCCCGGGCGGATCTGGTCGGCGGTGACGGGGTGATGAGGCGGTGCGCTCATGGGATATTTCATACCCAGAAAGTTCCGGGTACGCGCCGGCGCTCATCTTGATTTGTCACGGCGACGGCGCCGGACGGGTCGAAGCGGCGTGAATCAGCGGCTGCCGGGCGTGCGGGTCCCGCTGCCCTGCGTGCCGGTGCCCCCGCCTGGGGTGCTGGTGCCCCCGCCTGGGGTGCCGCTGCCGCCCTGCGTGCCACTTCCGCCACCCTGCGTACCGCTTCCGCCGCGGGTTCCGCTGCCGCCTTGTGTGCCGCTGCCGCCCGGCGTGCCGCTGCCGCCCTGGGTGCCCGTGCCTCCGCTCGGCGGTGTCGTCATGTGACCGCCTCCCGGCGTGCCGCTGCCCCCCTGCGTGCCGCTGCCGCCCGGCGTACCGCTGCCGCCCGGCGTGCCACTGCCGCCCGGCGTGCCACTGCCGCCCTGCGTGCCGCTGCCGCCCGGCGTGCCACTGCCGCCCGGCGTGCCGCTGCCGCCCGGCGTACCGCTGCCGCCCGGCGTACCGCTGCCGCCCGGCGAGCCCCACTCCTGGCTGCCGCCCGGCGTACCCGAGCCAGGCCCACCGAGCGACCCCCCGCCCGGCGTTGCGCCGGTGCCCGGACTCCCGCCCTCGGGCGAGCCCGGTGCGCCGCTGCCGTCCATCGGCTCTCCGCTGCCCGCCTGCCCGGTCCCAGGGGAGCTCGTCTGCTCACCGCTCCTGCTCCCCCCGCAGGCCACGAGCGGAATCGCGACCACCGCTACCAGAAACATGCTTCGCATGATGTGTCCCCCACGTCGTCTGCGTTCGCGGCTCGTGCCGAGCCGCCGGCGATGCGGACGCGTCCGTGCACACGAGGGCCGCCCCAGGCCCGGCGCCACGTCCCGCTCGACATGCTGGGGCCGGAGCTGCACCTCGGGATCGAGACGACGCCGCAACGGCGTATCGGGCCACGCCCGATCGCGCGCCGCCGCACGGCGAGACGCGGGCAGACCTCCTGAGCTCAAGGGACACGCCACCTCGCGTCGAGCATTGCCCGCCCCTTGCATGCGGCCAGGACGACCTGTGAGCGCGGCGCACGCAGCAGCGCGGCCGCTCGCCGCGCGGTCGCGGTCGCGCGGTCGTGCGGTTGTCTGCGGTTGTCTGCGGTTGTCGAAGAGGGGGTGAGCCATGCGCGAGAGGTTCCGGAATCCAGTCGTCGTGATCACGGGCGCGTCGAGCGGCATCGGCCGCGCGACGGCGCTGGCGTTCGCCGAGCGCGGGGCCGCGGTCGTGCTGTCGGCCAGGCGCGAGCAGCCGCTGCGCGACGTCGCCGCCGCGTGCGAGCAGGCCGGAGGCAAGGCCCTCGTCGTGCCCGCCGACGTCACGAACGAGGCCGCCGTCCTCGAGATCGCTCGGCGCGCCGCCGAGTCCTTCGGCCGGCTCGACGTGTGGGTCAACAACGCGGCCGTCACGCTCTTCGGCCTGTTCGAACAGACGCCCTCCGAGCCGTACCGGCGCGTCATCGAGACCAACCTGTTCGGCTATATCCACGGCGCCCGCGCCGCGCTGGCCCAGTTCCGGCGGCAAGGCTCGGGCGTGCTCATCAACGTCGCGTCGATGGTGTCCAAGATCCCGGAGCCCTACGTCAGCGCCTACGTCGCCTCGAAGCATGCCATCCGCGGGTTCTCCCAGAGCCTCCGTCAGGAGCTCGAGGTGCTCCACGCCCGCGACATCCACGTCTGCACCGTCATGCCGGCGACCATCGACACACCGCTCTTCCAGCACGCCGGCAACTACACGGGACGTGCGCCCAGGGCGATGCCGCCGGTCTATCCCCCTGAACGTGTGGCGCGGGCCATCGTTCGTCTCGCACGCACACCCCGGCGGGAGGTCTATGCGGGGACCTCGGCCCCGCAGCTCGCCTTGCTGTCGTTCCTGGCGCCCGGCCTCGCCGAGCGCCTGCTCGCGCGGAGCGTGGACAGGCTGCACCTGCACCACGGCCGCACGGCCTACGCGACGAACGGGAACCTGTTCACGCCCATGGTCGAGGGGACCGCCGCGACCGGCGGATGGAAGCCGCGCAGAGAGCGGCGGCTCCTGCGCGCCGCGGCCGTCGGGCTGGCCGCGCTCGCGCCCGCCCTGCTGGGCTTCCTGTGGCTCCGTCCCAGGCTCAGCGCCTGATTCCGAGCGTGTACCCCTGCCGCCAGGGCCAATGGCGCTCTGTCGCAAAACGACACACTCGCCGTGTCGATCAGGTGTGCCTGCAGGCCGGCGCGGGCTCCATGAAATCTGCTCTCGCCTCGGTTGCGGAGCGTCGCACCGGCTCTAGGGTTCGCCGGAGGAGACATGGCCGACGGACACCCCGGTAAACACGAAGAGCGCCCTGCTGGCGCGCCGATTGCCAGCGACCCCGCCCGGCACGTCGCCCTCGTTCAGGGCATCTTTTATGTCGCGACGGGCGTCTGGCCGCTGGTGAGCCTACGCACGTTCGAGGCGGTGACGGGGCCGAAGACCGACAAGTGGCTCGTGAAGACGGTCGGCGCGCTCATCGGCGTGGTGGGCGCGGCGCTGCTCGCGGAGGCGCGCCGGCCGACCGTGTCCCCCGCGGGCAAGCTGGTCGGGGCGGGCAGCGCCCTCGCGCTCGCGGCGGTCGACGTGGTGTACACGTCGAGAGGCCGCATCTCCAAGGTCTATCTCCTCGACGCCGCGGTGGAGCTCGGGATAGCCGGAGCATGGCTGCTCTCGACGGCCAGACGTCCCGGCGGGCTTCCGTCCTGATGCGTCGGATGAAAGGTCAATCGACAAACCGTTGAGGTCGTAATGAGCGAACGAAAGAAGCTTGCAGGCAAGCGCGTCGCAGCGCTGGTGGCGGACGGATTCGAGCAGATCGAGCTGACGGTGCCCATGAAAGCGCTCCGCGCCGCGGGGGCGCGGGTGGACGTCGTCTCTCTGCGGCGCGGCAAGGTCCGCGGGATGAACCTGCACGAGCCCGGCGCGAGGGTGCGTGTCGACCGGACGATCGACGAGGTCGATCCGGCCGAGTACGACGCGCTGCTCTTGCCGGGAGGGTTCATCAACCCCGATCTGCTCCGGCAGAGCGAGGCGGCGCGCCAGCTCGCGCGCGCGTTCGACGATCTCCGCAAGCCGATCGCGACCCTCTGCCACGGTCCCTGGCTGCTGGCGTCGGCGGGGCTCCTGGGCGGGAGGCAGCTCGCCTCGTGGCCCGGGATCCGCGACGACGTCGTGCACGCCGGCGGCGTCTGGCGCGATGAGGAGGTGGTGCGCGACGGCAACTGGGTATCGAGCCGTGGCCCGCAGGACCTGCCCGCGTTCGTGCGCGAGATGCTCGATCTGTTCGCCGAGCCCGCCCCGATCCACGCCGCCGCGTCGCCGCTCGCCGCCCAGTCGGCCCCGGCGCGCACGTCGCCCCCGCTCGCGGCGCTCAGCGCCACGGCGTTCTTGCCGAGGCCGCCCACGGCGCGGCGGCTCCTGAGCGGCGCGGCCACCGCGCTGGCGGTGGGCGGACTCGCCCTCTTCGCCCTGCGCCGGGCGTCGGCCTGAGGCCAGGCGCGCCGCGCAGAGAGCCCCGCCCGAGACACGCTGCAGCGCCGCAGCGCCGCAGCGCCGCAGCGATAGACGTCTCCTCCTGGTGGCCTGGTCGATTTTCTGGTGAGACGCCGGCCGGCAGAACCGCTACGCTGCTCGCAGCGCGTGTTGTAGGGACGACGCGCGGAGGAGCGAGCATGAGCCGCGACGAGAGCGATTGGACGTCCGGACCGAGCGGGCGCGCCGTGGACGGGACGTCCGGGAACAGCGGCTGGGAAGCGCAGGGCACGGCAGACGGGCACCACCAGCTCGATGCGGTCTCCCTGTCGAGTGCGCTATCTGCGCACATCGAGCCCCCTGTAGACTACAAGGCGGAGAACGTGGCGCTGCGCGCCCGCGTCAGGGCGCTGGAGGAGGAGCTGGCCAGTCGGCGCGACGGAGCGCCAGGCAGCGCGGCGGCGAGCGCGACCGCGCCGCTCGCGTGGGGGGTCACGAGGGGGCCGGCGGTGATCCACTGGCGCCTCGAAGGAACGGTGACGCGCTGGAACGAGGGCGCCGCGCACATCTTCGGCTGGAGCGCGGCCGAGGCGGTCGGCCGCCGCCTCTCCGAGCTCGTGGCCGCAGATCCGGTGACGCGCCGGGCGGCGCAGTCGTTCGACCACGACCGCTCCGAGAACCTCTTCGCGACGACCACGAGCGAGGGCAGGACGAGGGAGGGGGCCGTCATCACGTGCCGGTGGACCTACGCCGTGCTGCGCGAAGGCCAGGGTGACGCGCGAGAGATCGCGGCCATCGTGGACGAGGCCAGCGATCCGCGGCAGCGGGAGCAGCTGCTGGAGGAGCGCTATCAGCTGCTCCTGCAGCTCGTGGACAACTCGCCGAGCACCATCTTCGTCAAGGACGCAGAGGGGCGCTACGTGTTCCTCAACCGCTATTATGCCCGCACGCTCGGGCGGCACATCGTCGAGGTCCTCGGCAAGACGGACCATGAGGTCAACGCCGTGATCCCCGGCTTCGCCGAGCAGATCGGGGCGAAGGAGCGGGAGGTGCTCACGAGCGGCCGGGTGATGCAGTACGACGAGGTCGCGTACATCGACGGCGTTCCGCATCACTTCTTCGCCGTCAAGTTCCCGGTCCACGACGAGCTCGGGGAGCCGGTCGGCGTCGGCGGCATCGTGACGGAGGTCACCGCCCTGAAGCGCGCGGAGGCCGAGCGGGCGGCGCTGCAAGAGAAGATCATCGCCGCGCAGCAGGAGGCCCTCCGCGAGCTCTCGACGCCGCTCATCCCGCTCGCCGACGGCGTCCTGGCGATGCCGCTCGTCGGGACGGTCGACGACGCGCGCGCGGCGCAGATCATGGAGATGTTGCTCGCCGGCATCAGCAGCCAGCGCGCCCACACCGCGATCCTGGACATCACCGGCGTGCGCGCCATCGACACGCACGTCGCCGACGCGCTGACGCGGACCGCGCGCGCCGCCCAGCTGCTCGGCACGCGCGTGGTGCTCACGGGCATCCGCCCGGAGGTCGCGAGGTCCCTCGTCGAGCTCGGCGCGGATCTCTCCGGCATCATCACGCTGGGCACCTTGCAGAGCGGCATCGCCCACGCCCTCCGGCACACCGAGCGCCCGCGCTCTGCCCGCTGAGCGCCCCGGGTTCCGTGGTAAAGACAATGGAACCACGGAATCACGGAGGCTCCAGAGAGGAGGAATAACCCCTCTCTGCCCTCCGTGGCGCCCTGGATTCTCTCGAGAGACCGGGCGGCGTGATCCCGCGCGACGGGGCGAAAGCGCCTCGCCGCGCGGCCCGCAGAGGAGATATGGTATGTGGACGAAGACCCGAGTTACCAGCGCGCTTGGCATCGAGCTCCCGATCGTCCAGGGCCCCTTCGGCGGCGGCAACTCGACGGCCGCGCTCGTGGCGGCCGTCTCGAACGCCGGCGGGCTCGGCTCGTTCGGGGCGGTGAACCTCGCGCCGGAGGACATCAAGCGCACGGCGCAGGACATCGCCGGGCGCACGTCGAGGCCGTTCGCGCTCAACCTCTGGGTGCCCATCGCGGGCCAGGACGACGCGCTCATCTCGGAGGCCGAGCTCGCGCGCATCGCGGCGCGCCTCCGCCCCTACTTCGAGCAGCTCGGCCTCGCCGAGCCGCGGATGCCCGAGCGGTTCGCCCAGCGCTTCGAGGCGCAGGCGGAGGCGCTGCTCGAGGCCCGCCCCCCCGCCTTCAGCTTCGTCATGGGCGTGCCGGACCGCGCGATCCTCGCGGCGGCCAGGGCGCGCGGCATCAAGACGCTCGGCACCGCGACCACGGTCGACGAGGCGGTGGCGCTCGCGGACGCCGGCGTCGATGTCGTCGTCGCCTCCGGGAGCGACGCCGGCGGCCACCGCAGCTCTTTCCTCCGGCCCGTCGAGGCGTCGCTGGTCGGCACCATGTCGCTCGTGCCCCAGGTCGCGGTCGCGGTGGGCGTCCCGGTCGTCGCCGCCGGCGGCATCGCCGATGGCAAGGGCATCGCGGCGGCGCTCGCCCTCGGCGCCGAGGGCGTCCAGATCGGCTCGGCGTTCCTGGCGACGCCGGAGTCCGGCGCGCCGGAGGTCCACAAGGAGCTCCTCGGGACCCCGCGAGCGCGGTTGACCCGGCTGACCCGGGTGTTCTCCGGGCGCCATGCGCGAGGCATCGAGAACGAGCTCATGCTCGCCCTCGCCGATCACCTCGACGAGGTCCTCCCCTACCCCGCGCAGAACTGGCTCACGTCGCCGCTGCGCCGCGCCGCCGGGGCCGCCGGCAAGGCCGAGCTGCTCGCCCTCTGGGCCGGCCAGAACGCCGCCTCGGCGCGCCGGCTGCCCGCGGCCGAGCTGCTCCGGACCCTCGTCGAGGAGACCGACCAGGTCCTCCGCGACCCGCGCCTCCGGCCGCGCGCCGCGCCCCACGGCGCGTGACCGCGGGCGGCCAGGGCGGGAGCGCCGGAGCGCCCGGCAGCGTCACCTCATCAATCTCCCGATTGGCGATGTACATCGTCCCCTGTACTCCCACGCACCCACCGCCGACGGGATGTCACCGCGATCACAACACATGGCGAAGTTCACGTCTTCGCCTGTGGAATGGACTATTATGTTCTTATGGGAGACAGCGCGTACACATTTGCGGGTGCCGAGCGTGAGCGCGAGCTGGAGCGCCTGAGACGGATCGAGGACGCCGCCGATCCTGCGAGCAGGCACCTGCTCAAGGAGTCCGGGATGGGTCCGGGCTGGAGTTGCCTCGAGGTGGGCGCGGGCGCCGGCTCGATCGCCGCCTGGATGGCGGAGCGCGTGGGCCGCGAGGGCGAGGTCGTCGCGATCGATCGCGACGCCGGGTTCCTGGACGCCTCGCTGCTGCCGGGCGTCCGGATCATCGAGGGCGACATCCGAGAGCTCGATCTCCACGCGGCTCGGTTCGACGTGGTGCACGCGCGCTACGTGCTCGTCCACACCCCGGATTACGAGGCGCTGCTCGACGTCATGCTGGCCGCGCTGAAGCCCGGCGGCCGCCTCGTCGTCGAGGAGCCGGACTTCACCGCGGCCAAGGGCGCGTCCGGCGCGGATATCGAGGCCTTCGAGCGGGTCAATCGGTCGGTGGTCGCCATGTTCGAGGCGGGCGGCAAGGATCCGGGGCTCGGCCTGCGCCTGCCCGCGATGCTGACCGCGCGAGGGCTCGCCATCGAGCTCGTCGAGAACGAGGTCCCGCTGTGCCAGGGAGGCCACCCGCTCGCCGAGATCATGAGTCTGTCGGCCGTCCAGCTCCGCGACAAGTACCTCGCGACCGGGCTCATCAGCGAGGGAGATCTCGCCGGTTATGCCCGCTTCGCGGCCGATCCGAGGGCGTGGGGCATTTACTACGGCACCGTCGGCGTCGTGGCCCGGAAGCCGGCGAAGACCGCGCCTCCTGGCGCGTACTCTCCGCACGCGGGCTGAGTCCCGTCCGGGCGCGCCGAGCGCAGGCGCACCCGCGCGTCGATCCTACGACAGCGCCGCTCGCCTTGGCCGGCGGCGCCGGGCGACTCTCCACGTTCGACACACGCTCGACGCGCTCGACGCGCTCGACGTTTGAATTCCGTTCATCGACGCGGCGGTGTGGCAGCTCCGCGGGGGGCCGTCGCGCTTCGCGTAGGTTTCCGCTGATCCTGGGCGCTTATGGACCTCAAAACTTTGATGCGCTCGCGGCTTGCGTCTCCCGGCGCTGGTTCAAGATAGGTGACGGGGCGGGCCAGGCATCACCGCCGAGCGCTCCTGCGCCGGACCCGCTTCCGTCATCGACATGGGGGGATTATGAGTATTCGAGTGGATTCTCTTCGTTTTGCATGGTTGGCAGCTCTCTGGGTGGGCGGGGCCGGCGCCTGCTCCATCGCGGCGGACGGCGGCGACCCGCCGGCGGGGGACAGGGACGTTCCGGAAGAGGCGGTCGACTCCGCCGCGCAGGCGTTCACGCTGGCGAGCCCGGAGCTCGCCGCCGTGCTCGCCGCGTTCCACACGCTCGAGATCATGGAGGCGCAGATCGCCCTGACCCGCGCGACGGACCAGTACGTCCGCGAGTTCGCCCAGACGATGCTCGATCACCACACCGCCGCGAGCCAGCTGCTCGGGGCCACGCTCGCCCAGCTCGGCATGACGCCGCTGGATAACCCGATCAGCCTGGCGCTGATCGAGCAGGCGGCGCAGGACAAGCTGCGCCTCGAAGGGCTGACGGGGGACGACTTCGACTGGACGTACATCAACCTCCAGATCCAGCTGCACCGCGAGTTCCTGGGCGAGATCCAGGAGCAGCTCGCCGTCGTCGGGCCCGAGCTCCAGCCCGGGATCTCTCACCTCGTTCCGGACATCCGGTCGACCGCGTCGCAGCACCTCGCGTTCGCGACATCGCTCCTGTCGCTCGTCGACACCCGCTACGTGCCGGAGTCTCGTCATCCTTCAGGATACTTCTCTCCCGGGTATCTGCCGGGCGCGCCGTACTCCCCGCCTGGCTCATCGTATTACGGGTACGGGGGCACCGCGCCGTACTCTCCGTACGGGTCGCCGTATTACGGTTATTACGGCCGCGGCACGCCGTACAGCCCGGCGCCGTACCCGTACTCTCCCTATCCTGGCTATCCTGGCTACCGCCCGTGAGCCGCCGGCGCGCGCGGGCGGACCGGCAGCTTACAGCCGCCGCCGCGCGCGCCCGCGATCCGGGATGACGGCGTGGATCTCCGCCTCGCTGAAGCCGGCCGCCTTGTAGAGGCGCTTCAGGTGGACCAGCTCGATGTGCGCGCTCTTCGCCACCGCCGCGCGGATGCGATCGAGCACGCTCAGCCGCTCCAGCGGGAGCCGCGTCGCCTCGACGGTCGAGCGCAGCGCCGCGGCGGCCGACTTCACCTCGGCCGCCGCCGCCTGCGCCTTGTCCAGGCTGAGCTTCGGATGGATCCCCGAGCCGAGCAGCTGCGCGAGCACCTCCAGTCGGTCCGGCTGCCCCGTGAGGTCGCCGTCCTCGTGGTCCGCGAAGTACGCCATCCCGCCGGGGAACAGGATGGACAGCGCGGGGTCGGCGGTGGGGCGCCCGACGGCGTTCCAGACGTCGTCGGCCACCTTGGCGAGCGCGTCGTCGGCGCGCGCGGACTCGGCCTCGACCTTGGCGAGCAGCGGCTCCGCCTCGGCGCGCGCGGCGTTGCGCTGGGCCTCGACGCCGTCGAAGAGCGTCAGCACGGGCACGAGCCGCTGCTCCGCGAGCTCCCGCAGGGACCCGCCCTTCGTCGAAGCGGTGTGGAGCGTCGCGCGCACGTCACCGATGATGTCGTCCGCTGGCGCGTCCTTGCGAATCACCTCGCCCATGATGTCGATCCTCCTCGCCACGAGGCAGGAAGGCTGCGGAGTCCGGCGCACTACGGCCCGCGAACGCCCCCCGTCGGCGCTGTCACCTCGGGCACCATAACGGAGCATCGCCCGCCCGATCAACCGGATCGCAGCGCGGCGCCCCCGGCCTGCGGGAGCCTCGGGAGCGCGGCGCTGGTACACTCACCGCGTGCACCTCGGCGCGCTGCTGCTCCCCGCCCTCCTCGCCATCCCGCTCGCCGCACACGGCGGACAGGGCAGTGGCGACCTCGTCGCCGCCGCGGCCGCCGCGGGGCGGCCCCCCGAGTGCTCGGCGAGGTCGAGCCGGGCGATCGCCCGGGGGCCGAGCGTGTGGGAGCGCGCGCGCTCGCCGGATCTCCCGCGCTACTGCGACCTGCTCGCGCGCGGCCAGGCTCAGCTCGGCGGCAGCGCCGAGGCGGCGCGCGAGGCGGCGCGCCAGGCCGATCAGCTCCTCCCGGGCCACGCCGCGCCCCAGGTCCTGCTCGCGCGCGCCGCCCTGGCGCTCGGCTCGCCCGAGGACGCCGCGCGCGCCTTCGCGCGAGCGCGGCAGATCGACCCCCGCAGCGTCGAGGACCCGCACACCTTGCACGACCTCGCCCGGACGCTCGCGCGGACCGGCCAGCGCGGCGAGGCGATCGCGATCTACCGCGCGCTCGTCCCGCGGATCGACCTCCTGGCCACCGCGGACCAGCGCGCGCTCGTGCTGCTGGAGGCGGCGCACCTGTCGATGGCCGCCGCCGGCGGCGCCCCGGCCTCGCCGCCCGCGGGCGCCGCCTCTGCCCCGCCGCCCGCGGGCTCCACCCCGGCCTCGCCGCCCGCCGAGGGCGCGGGCGCCGGGCTCGACGAGGCGATCGCCTACCTGCGCGAGGCGCGACACCGCGCGCAGACGCAGCTCGCCCGCGACGTGACGCTGTCGCTCGCGCTCGCGCTGGACCGCGCCGGCGACCGGGCGCAGGCCGACGCCGCCCTCGAGGGCGCGGCCGCCGCGGTGGAGGCGGGGGCGGCGCGCGCGATCGACGCCCACGCCGGCGCGGCGGCGCGCGAGCACGCGGCCGACGACGCCGCCGGCGCGGCGGCGCGCCTGCGCACCGTCGACTACCTCGCCTCCCCGGACGACCGGCTCGCCCTGGAGGCGCTCGCGCTGGAGCGGACCGCGGCGGCCGCCGCGATCGAGCGATGGGAGGCCTACCTGTCGGGCGCCGGCGGCCGGGGCCCCTGGGCCGCGTCGGCGCGCGCGCGCCTCGACGCCCTGCGGAAGGTCGGCGGCGGCGGGCGCGCCGCGGGCCCGGGCGCGGCCGGCCGCGGCCCGCGCGAGCGCGCGCCCTCTACCAGCGCGCCGCCGGCCGGGCCGCGGGCCGGAGGTGGGCGATGAGCCGCCGGCGATCGCCCTGGATCCCCCGGCCGCTCGGCGCCGCGGCGCTCGCGGCGCTCGCGGCGATCTCCGCGAGCGCCGCGCCCGCCACGAGCGCCGCGGCGCCGACGGTCTGGGCCCGCGCGCTGGATCCGCAGGCCGACGAGCGCGCGGCGCTGCTCTCCCAGGCCGACGGGCTCCTCGTCCGCTACGAGCGGCTCCGGCGCTCGCCGCTGCTCGAGCGGGTCGAGGAGATCGGCCCGCTCTGGCTGCGCGAGGCGCGCGCCCTCTACGAGCGCGCCGGCGCCGCGACCTCGCGCGACTACGCGGTGCGGCTCCGTTACGCCTCGATCCTCGAGGACCTCGGCGACGTGCAGGGCGCCGCCGCGGCGCTCGAGGCGCTCCTGCGCACGGACCCGCCCGCGCCCGCCCGGGCCGCGGCGTGGCACGCGCTCGCGGTCGCCTATGCGCGGCTCGGCAGGTACCAGGACGAGATCAAGGCGTACGACGAGGCGCTCGCGCTCGAGCCCCACACGTCCTCGCGGGCGCTCCTCCTGGCCAACCAGGCCGAGGCGTTCATGGTGCTCGGCGACATCACCGCCGCGGTCGAGGGGTACCGGACCGCGCTCGCCACGCTCGGGTCGCTCGACATGTTCCGGTACGGCGTGACGACGCTCTGGGGCCTCGCCGTGGCGCTCGACCGCTCGGGCGATCTGGAGGGCGCCCTCGAGCACGTCCGGCTCGCGAGGACCTACGACCGGACGGACCAGCAGATCCGCGGCTCGGGCTGGTTCTACGTGCCGCCGTACGACGAGGCCTGGTACACCGCGCTCGGCCACTGGACCGCGGCGCGCGCCGCCGAGCTCGGCTCCGCGCGCGCCGAGTCGTACCTGCAGGCCGTGGCGGCGTGGGAGTCGTACATCGCGCAGGCCCCGCCCAGCGACCACTGGCTGCCGCTGGCGAAGGCGCGGCGCGCGCAGTGCGAGCGGGAACGGGAGCAGACGGTGAAGCGGCTGCGCAAGGCGGCGCCCGCGGCGCCGCAGCGGCGCTGAGGTGCCCGCCGCAAGGCGCCCACCGCATCGTGCCGGTCGGGCTTCCGTCCAAGAGCGAGGCGGATCGGAGGCCCCTTTACGATCGCGCTCTGCAGGTACACTTTAGCTTGGGCCGTCCTCGTGTGCGGGGGCGGCCCCGGTCCAGCTCACCCCGAACGGAGATCCGTGGAGATGCGCGACTCGGTGTTCAATGAGCCGGTGCTGTGGTCGGGGCGTCCGAAGGTGGTCGCGACGCCGCTCGTCCACTCCGTGAGCGCGGCGGTCTGCGGGGTGACGTCCGCGATCAGCACCGCCTCCGCCGTGGTGGTCAGCAAGGCGCTCGGCTCCTCGCCGACCCAGCTGCTCGCCTTCGCGGCGTGGATGGCGACGCTCGCGGTGGCGTTCAGCTACCTGCCCCGCTGGTGGCGCTCGGAGCTCGAGTACCTGCTCACCGACCGGCACATCGTGGTGCAGCGCGGGAAGCTCCGGCGCTCCATCGAGCGGCGGTCGATCAGCTACGCGCGCATCCACTGGCACCCGAAGCACCCGGGCGTCGGCGATCTCGAGCTCGTGCGGGCGGTGCCGACCGGCGCGCTCCGCCGGCGGCTGTCGATCGTGCTCCCCGGCGTGGTGGCCCCGGATCGCCTCTGGGCGATCCTGCGGGGCGTCGTGCCGTCCACGCCTGCGGGCGACGGCCACCGGCTGCTCTCGCAGCGCCTCGACGAGGGCGAGCGGGTGCTCTGGTCGGCGCACCCGGCCGACGGCTGGCACAAGTGGCTCCCGACCGGGCTGCGCGGCGTCGGCTCCGTGGCGATCGGCCTGTTCCTCGGCTGCTTCGCGGTGGTCACGGCGGTGCACGCGGTGCGCAGCCTGCGCATCGTGACCGCGGCGGGCATGGATCCGGAGAGCGTGTCCTTCGTGGCGCTCGTCGCGTCGCTGTCGCTCACGATCGTGCTGCTCATCGCGGCCGGGGCGGCGATGCTCTACGTGTCGGTGGTGCGCCCCGCGCGGCTCGCGGCGCGGACGCGGTACCTGATCACGGACCGGCGCGTGCTCATCCAGCGGGGCGACGAGGAGCTGCACCTCGACCGCTCGCGCATCGTCGACGTCATCGACGCGCCCGGCGCCGGCGGGCTGCGCGACGTGTTCCTCGTGCTCGACGGCCCGCGCGCCCGCGCGGTCGCCGCGAGCGGCGCCTTCGGCGAGGCCCCGGGCGCCGGGCTGCAGCCGGTGCTGCACCGGGTCGCCGACGTGGAGTCGGTGCGGCAGATCCTGCGGCCGGCGTAGGCTGCGGCGGATCGCATTGCCGTGAGCTCTCGATTCCTGCAACGGCCGATGGCAACGGCATGACCCGCGTCACCTGCGCGCGACGCGGGCCTCCAGGTCCCGCACGCGCGCCTCGAGCTCGCGCACGCGCGCCTCGGCGGCGGCGCGGGCGCGCTGCTCCGCGGCGCGGGCGCGCTGCTCCACCGCGCGCGCCTCGCCCTCGGCGCGCAGGGCCTCCTCCTCGGCGGGCACGAGATCCGTCGCGCGGGAGGTCCGCGCCACGCGCAGCGCCGGGTGCGGACCGTCCTTCAGCACGACGACGTGGGCGTCGAGCGCCTCGACCCGGAGGGGATCGGCGCCGGCGTGGACGCGCAGGTACGTGCCGTCCGGCTCCCGGCGGTAGAGCTGGAGCGGCACGCGCTCCTCGGCGAGCGGCGCGCGGGCGGCGGCGGCCTCCGGATCGAAGAGCAGGAGCTCGGGGCAGCCGAGCTGCCAGTACTTCGCCGGCGCCTCCTCGTACGCCCGGCGCCAGTCGCCCGCGACGATCTCCAGCGCGAGCCGCGGCGGGCGGTGCCCCGGCAGCCACGTCTGCCACTGCCGCGGCAGCGGCGGCACGGGGCGGTGATCGAGGACGTAGAGGTCGGGCAGCACGCGGACGAGCGGCTCGCCCTGCACCCAGGCGAAGGCGTGGTCGGTCCCGGCATACCAGTCGGCCCAGCCGCGCTCGCGCGCGAGCTGCGAGACCACCGAGAGCAGCAGGCGGACGACCCCGGCCCTGGCTGCCCGGTCGGGGCGCTCCGCGTCGTCCGGCAGATACCAGCCGGACCAGTCGATCGCGGCCCCGGCCTCCTCCGGCGAGAGATCGCGGAGCACGAGCGCGCGAGGCGCCCGCCGGGCGTTGAGCAGGAACTCGAAGCGCTTACATGGTGCCACGCGGGCAAGCTAGCACTGCCACGGCTCCGGGGAGCTCCCGCCCGGCGCATTCCGCTCGAGCGCGCCGGGAGCATGACCCGCCCCGGAGGCCGCCGGATCACGGCGCGCCGTGGCCTGCGCGATCGCCCCGAGGACCTGCTGGAGGCTGGCCGGCTTCACGAGGTGCTCGTCGAACCCCGACGAGAGCGCGCGCCGGCGGTCCTGCTCCTGGCCGTACCCCGTGAGCGCGATCAGCACCACACGCGCGTCCGTCAGGATCTCGGCCCTGAGCCTCTGCGCGACCTCGTAGCCGTCCATCACCGGCAGGCCGATGTCGAGCACCACGATCTCCGGCCGGAAGCGCCGCGCCTCGTCCAGCGCCGAGGGGCCGTCCAGGGCGACGCAGACGGCGTACCCCGCGGAGGTGAGCGCCCCCGCGAGGAGCTCGGCGCCGTCGTCGTTGTCGTCCACCACGAGCACGCGCCTCCGCGCGGCGGGCGGCCGCGCGCCAGGCTGCCCGGCCTCGGGCTGCACGCCGCGCTCATCCGCCGCCGCCCGCGGGAGGCGGACGACGAACTCGCTCCCCTTGCCCGGGCCATCGCTGTGCGCCGCGACGGACCCGCCGTGCATCTCGATCAGGCGCTTCACGATCGTCAGGCCGAGGCCGAGGCCGCCCTTCTCCCGGTCGAGCCGCTGCGGCCCCTGGACGAACATGTCGAAGACGTGGGGGAGCAGCGACGGAGGGATGCCGGCGCCCGTGTCGCGGACCCTGATCACCACCTCGCCCCCCAGCACCTCCGCGGTCACCGCGATGTGCCCGCCGGGGTCGGTGTACTTCGCCGCGTTCGTGAGCAGGTTCGTCAGCACCTGCACGAGCCGGACGTGATCGCCCTCGACCACGAGCTCCTCGGGCGGCATGAGCACCTCGAGCCGGTGCCTCCTCTGCTCGAGGAGCGGGCTCGCGAGCTCGATCGCCTTGGCCGCGAGCTCCGCCACGTGCAGCCGCTCCGGCTTCAGCGCGATCTTGCCCCGGGTGATCCGGGAGACGTCGAGCAGGTCGTCCACGAGGCGCTCCAGGTGCCGCACCTGGCGCTCGATGACGACGCGGGCGCGCTCCCCCACGAGGCCGGCGCGCTCTCCGTCGCCGTCCTGGCACCGCTGCATGAGCTCGAGCGCCGTCAGGATCGGCGCCAGCGGATTGCGCAGCTCGTGGCCGAGCATCGCCAGGAACTCGTCCTTGCGGCGCTCGGCGCTCTCGGCCTGCGCCCGCGCGGCGCGCTCCGCCTCGAAGAGCAGCGACCGCGCGATCGCCTGCGCGGCCTGGTGGCCGATGGTCATCATCAGCGCCTCGTCTTCCCGGGTGAACTCGCGCGGCTCGGGGAAGTGGAACCAGGCCACGCCGACGGCCCGCTCCTCGAGCAGGAACGGGATCGCCGCCCACGCGCGGAGCTGCGGCTCGACGAGGTCCTCCAGGTGGGGATAACACGCCGCCAGGGCCCCGGGCGAGCTGAGCAGGATGGGCCGCGCATGGCGGACGGCGTCCGTGGCCGGGAGCGGCTCGTCGAGCGAGATCACCTGGAAGCTGTCGAAGCGCGCGGTGCGGACCCCACACCACGCGAGCACCCGCACGGCGCCGGGATCGGGGTGGAGCACCCCCAGCACGCCGCCCTGCGCCCCGAGCGCCGTCGTGATCTGCTCGACGGCGACCTGCGCGGCCTGCTCGAGCGTCGTCGCGGTCGAGAGCGCCGCCGCCACGGCCTCCAGGCGCGCGGCGCGCGCGCGCGCCTGCCGCTCGGCCTCGAAGAGCTGCGCGCGCGCGATCGCCTGTGCGGTCTGCCCCGCGACGGTCATCATGAGGAGCCGATCCTCGGCGCCGAACCTCCGGGGCTGTTCGAAGGAGAGCCACAGGGCGCCGATCGCCACCCCCTCGACGAGCAGCGGGATCGTCGCCCACGACCGGAACGCCCCGTTCAGCGTCGACGTCACCGCGGGGTAACGCGCCAGCATCTCCTCCGGCGACTCGACGAGCACCGGGGCCGCGGCGCGCACGGCGTCGGTGACGGGGAGGTGCGCCGAGAGCGGGATCGCCCGGTAGGGCGCGAGCGACGCCGCGCTGAGGCCTCGGCCCGCGACGACGCGGAGGCACTGCGCCTCCGCGTCGAGCACGGCCAGCGCGCCCGCGGGGGACCCGAGGGCGGTCCCGATCTGCTCGATCGCCACCGTCGCGGCGTCCTCGAGCGTCGCGGCCGCCGCGAGCGCCGCGGTGACGACCTCGAGCCGCTCGGCGGCCCCGGCCGCGCGCGCCGACGCGGCGGCCGCCTCCCGCAGCTCGACCTCCTGGCTCAGCAGCGCGGCGAGGTCGCGGAGGATGCCGGCGTCCCGCTCCTCCCACCGGCGCGCGCGGCGGTCGAGCACGCTCAGCGCACCGACACACGCCCCGTCGCCGCCGCAGAGCGGCACGCCGAGCCAGGCCGCCGCGCCGAGCTCGCCGGAGACCGGGCCGTCGCGCAGCCCGGGATCGCGCTCGGCATCCTCGACGGCGAGCAGCTCGCCGCGCGCAACCTGCTCGAGGGCCGCCTGCGGGAGCGGGCCCCGAGCTTCCGGCCAGCCCTCCGGCAAGCCGACGCTGCCCGCGACGCTCCCGTCGCGGCGTGTGATCAGCGCGATGGGCGTGAGCAGCGACCTGGCCGCGAGCGCCGCGACCCTGACGAGCGAGCTCTGTGGGACCCTCTCGAGGAGATCGTCACCAGGACGGGGCGCTGCCGGGCGATCAGGCGGCGGAGGAGCCTCCAGGTTGCTGTCCACCGGGGCGAGCCTACCAGAACGTGGAAGGCCAAATGCCCCGGCATTTCTGGAGCTTGCAGGCAGAATCACCCGATGGCCTTGGCCCTGGGCCCACGACGCCGCGGCGGTGACGCAGGGCGGTCCTCCCGAGAACACGGCGCGTCGCAAAGATGCTGCGGCTCGTGCTGCGCGCGGACGTGATCACAACGCAGCCCAGACCATCACCTCGATTCCGCGCGTCTCGAGGCGTTCCGCCGCGGGGCCGAGGCCCCGGGCGGGGCTTGACAGGGGACAAGGTTCCATGTCCTCCTACCTGCTCCGAACTTTCTTCACATCGTCACCAGCACCGATGATCGCGTCGGCCAGGCGCCTGGCGACGCGACCCAGGCGAGCTTCGCGAAATGACGAAGGTCGCCCAGCACCAGGGCAGCGTGCTGGTCTGGGGACGAGCCTTGAGCGCGCGCATGGAGGAACCTGAATGAGAACCTTGCATCATCTGATTGGGACTCTGCTTGTCGGCTCTGTCTGCGCGGTCGCGTGCTCGGGTGGGGGCTCCCCCAAGGGCCAGGGGAGCGGGAGCGGGGGTGCGGGCGCGGCGCCGGACGACGGCTTCGGCGTGGGAGGGGATCTCTTCGGCGACGATTTCATTGAAGGCGAGACCGTCGTGCCCCCGTGCGAGGTGTGCGAGGACTTCCCCGCGACCCCGATCTTCGACGAGCGCGGGGCGCCGCCGCCGAACGCGGCCGCGCTGTTCGGCGATCCGAGCAGCGGGGCGCAGGGCGGCCCGTGCCTGGTCGAGCCGGAGATCGGGGCGCTCTTCCCGAACAACTGGCTCCGTCCCCGGTTCCGGTGGATTGCGCCGCAAGGACAGGATCTGTTCGAGATCCGCGTGCACGCCGACCGGGAGAAGAACGACCTCGTCGTCTACACGACGAGCACGACGTGGACGATGCCCGCGGACATGTGGAAGCAGCTGGCGGGGCACGTCGTCGACGAGCCGATCACGATCACGATCCGCTCCGTGTCGACGAGCGCGCCGGGCACGCCGCTCGTGGGCACCTCCGGGCCGATCCACGTCGCGCCCGCCCCGGCCGGCGGCAGCATGGTGTACTGGGCGGCGATCGGCGAGGGGCCCGCGGACGCGTGGCTGGCGGGCTTCGGCGTGGGGGAGGAGGGCGTCGTCGACGCGCTCAAGGTCGACCAGGTGCAGCAGGGCGGCCGGCGGGACGAGAACGCCAACGTGCGGGGCACCGGCCAGGTGAGGTGCATCGGGTGCCACACGTCGACGCCCGACGGCGAGTCCGTCCTCTTCATGGATCACTGGCCGTGGAACCTCGCCATCGCCTCGGTCAAGGAGGGCTCGACCGGGGCGGTCCCCGCCTACGTGACGCCGGGCGGGTCGGAGGCGATGAACCAGCCCTGGCTCGGGCCGCCCAAGATGTCGCCCGCGCATTTCCGACCCGGGGACCGGATCTTCATCACCTCCTACGGCCGGGACAGCGGCGGCATCTGGGATGGCCAGTCGCATACCAGCATGCCGAAGGCGCGCCTCGCCTGGTTCGATCTGGAGTCGCCGGAGCCGGCCGACCTCGGGACGGCCAACCAGACGACGGTCCGGAGCGAGATGACCGCCGCAGAGGGCACCGCCTTCGGGTTCATCGACCGCACCAGCGACACGCGCGGGGCGATGATGCCGGACTGGAGCAACGACGGCGAGACCATCGTCTACGTCTCGACCGACGCCGGCAAGGACGGGCGGCTCGACGACGGGGCCGGCGATCTCTTCACGGTGCCTTACAACAACCGGCAAGGCGGCGCGGCGGCGCCGGTGCAGGGCGCCGCGGAGCCGAACTTCAACGAGTACTACCCGGCGTTCGCGCCCGACGACAAGCTGATCGCGTTCAACCGGACGCCGGGCCCAGGGCAGATGTATTACAACCCGAGCTCCGAGATCCACGTCGTCCCCGCGGCCGGCGGCGAGGCGACGCGCCTCGCGGCCAACGACCCGCCCGCGTGCCTCGGGGTCACGAGCCCGGGAATCCACAACAGCTGGCCTCAGTGGGCGCCCGAGGCCACGACCGTCGGCAACAAGACCTATTACTGGGTCATCTTCTCGTCCTCGCGCGACGGCTACACGCTCCAGAAGACCCCGAGCAAGAAGGCCTCTCAGCTCTACGTGACCGGCGTCGTCGTGGAGGGCTCCGCGGTGCACACGTACCCGTCGATCTACCTCTGGAACCAGGCGGCGGACACGAGCAACCACACGCCCGCGTGGGACGTCTTCAAGATCCCGCCCGCCCCCGTCCCCCTCTGACGCCCGCGCCCGGCGCCGCGGCTCCACCGGCGCTCCCGCGGGGCACGGCGCTCCCGCGGGGCAGCCGCTGGCGATGGGCGGCCGCGCGGTTCGTCGTCACGAGCAACGTCTGCTGTTCCTGCAAAACCTTCCTGCACGTTGTACGCTGGTGTGCGCGCGACTGACGTCGATACGGCCCCTGGCACATGTGCCAGGCCGCGGCGGGCCGCCATGGTTGTCGCGCCTCGCGCGGCGAAGCACGGCCGATACGCGCGGGAATCGAGCGGCGACAGGCGCGCGGGCGGCTGGCTCGGTCCTTGCGAATATGGCCGGCACCATGCGAACACACCGCGCCCATTCCTCTCTCTGGCTCCTGGCTGCAACAGGCGTCCTCGCCGCCGGATGCGTGGTCGACACCACGTCGCCGGTCGACACCGACGACGCACAAGCGCCCCTCCGCCGCGCTCGGTCCTGCGACGACCTCGAAGCGTCGCTGAAGCAGGACACGCTCGCCAAGATGAACGCCCAGATCGACGCGATCATCGCGAGTTACGCCACGTACGGCTACTACCCGGGCGTCCGCGGCGACGATGTGATCTTGGATAGCCCCACCGGGACGCCCGCCCCCACCCCCCCCGCCGATCCCGGCTCGGCGCCCGCAGGCGGCAACGCCGGGGAAGCAGCGGGCG
The DNA here is from genome assembly GCF_002950945.1 of Sorangium cellulosum. Lineage (GTDB taxonomy): Bacteria > Myxococcota_A > Polyangia > Polyangiales > Polyangiaceae > Sorangium > Sorangium cellulosum_E. The sequence goes on along the minus strand of NZ_CP012673.1, from coordinate 13,954,910 downwards.
ACGCCGACGCCCCGTCGCACTCCGAGACGAACACCCAGGTCGCCGGCGTCGATGAGGCCGATATCGTCAAGACCGACGGCAACAACATCTACCTGCTCCACGGGCAGAGCTTCGTCACGCTCACCTCGTGGCCGGCCTCGTCGCTCGCGGTGGGCAGCTCGCTCGCGGTCGAGGGCGAGCCGTTCGAGATGTTCGTGACGGACGACAAGGTCGTCGTCTACTCGACGGTCAACGGGGCCTCGATCTACGAGCGAGCGGGGGTCGAGCCGCGGTCCGAGTACTACGATTACGTGCTCCGCGGCGGGGTCGCCATGCCTGGCATCGCCGTGGACACGCCGACGGGCGGGCCGACGCCCCCGGATGGCGGGGGCTCCGGCGACAGCGGGAGCTCGAGCGACGGCGGGAGCGACAAGCCGGCTCCCGCGCCGGACGACCCCGCGCCGCCGGCCCCGGGCGAAGAGTCGCCGCCGGAGGGTGACGCGCCGCCGCCCGCGGACTTCGACGCGCCGCCGGACGGGGGCGCCAGCGAGCCGGGGGAGCCCTCCGATCCCGTCGAGCCCGGCACGCCGTACGTCTATGCCCCGCTCACGAAGATCACCGTGCTGAGCCTCGCCAGCGGCGGCCCCAGCGTGGTCAAGGAGCTCTACTTCGAGGGCAACTACACCTCGTCGAGGCGCGCCGCCGAGCACGTCCGCACGGTGCTGAGCGGCGGCGCCCACGGCCCCGCGCTCAACTACTGGCCCGCCGACCTGACCGAGTACCCCTCGACCCAGGAGGAGTGGACCGCGGCGTTCGAGCAGCTCCGCGCCGAGAACACGGCGATCATCGAGGCGGCCCCGGTCTCCACGTGGCTGCCGAACCGCTTCGAGAAGGAGGGAGAGACGGTCACGCTGCTCGACGCGAGCTGCTCGGACTTCTACATCCCGGCGGTCGGCACGACGGCCTACGGCCTGACGCAGGTCGAGTCGATCGACCTCGAGCACCTCGACGCCGACCCGGCGTCGACCTCGATCATCGGCGCGAGCGATACCGTCTATTCGAGCCTCGACGCCCTCTACGTCGCCGCGCAGGGCTGGCAGCAGCCGCCGTCGCCGGAGGGCTTCGGCGAGGAGCTCGTGAGCCTGGGCCTCACGCACCTGCACAAGTTCGACCTGACCGCGGACCCGAGCCAGCCGCAGTACGTCGCCTCGGGCTCGGTGCCCGGGTTCGTCCGCAACCAGTTCTCGCTCGATGAGCAGGCCGGTAAGCTCCGCGTCGCCACGACCGAGCAGCTCCAGTCGGCGACCGAGTGGACGACCGCCAACAACGTGTTCGTGCTCGAGGCCAGCGGGGACGAGCTCACCCCCGTCGGCGCCGTCACGGGGCTGGCCCCCGGTGAGACGATCCAGTCGGTCCGGTTCGTCGGCAACCGCGGCTACGTCGTGACGTTCCGCCGGGTCGACCCGCTGTTCGTGATCGACCTCGCCAACCCGGCGGCCCCCGCCGTCGTGGGCGAGCTCAAGATCCCCGGCTTCAGCGAGTACATGCACCCGCTCGACGACGGGCACCTCCTGACGATCGGCCGCGACGGGACCGAGGAGGGCCAGGTGACCGACCTGGCGCTGCAGATCTTCGACGTCAGCAACCCGGCGGCGCCGGCCCAGCTGCACAAGGCGACGATCGACGCGACGTACGCCTCCTCCGAGGCGGAGTACAACCACAAGGCGTTCACGTACGACGCTGAGCGCGGCGTGCTCGCCATCCCGCTCGTGAGCTACTCGCCGGACAAGTTCGAGATCAAGAGCACGCTCGAGCTCTTCAACGTGGATCTCGAGGACGGGATCCGCCGGCTCGGCGCGGTCGACCACAGCGCCTTCTTCGGCGACACGTCCGACCCGTGCTACGGCTACTTCAGCCCCCAGGTGCGGCGCGGCCTGTTCATCGAGGATCACGTCTATTCGATCTCGTACGGCGGCGTCCTCGCGAACACGCTCGACGATCTCGAGACGCCCGTCGCCTCGGTGGCGCTGCCTGTCCCGACCTCGACGTGGGGCGGTTGCGCCGTCGACGTGGCCGAGCCCGCGCCGGCGTCCCCTCCCGAGGAGTGACGGTCCGACAAGGAGCGCCCGACCGCCCGGCGGGAGATCACGCCGGGGCGGCCGGGCGCCCGACGGCGGGGGCGCAATGCCCCCGCGGGTGAGCCGCTAGCTTCCGCCCTCTTCGTCCTCGTCGTCGTCCGCCGCGGGCGCGGGCCGCTCGCCCGCGGCGACCTGGAGCTCGCGCACGATCGCGAGCAGGGCCGGGCAGCAGAAGCGCTCGACGACCGAGCCGTCGGGCGCCAGCTCGAAGGCCGGCGGGCCGCCGTGGAGCGGGCACGCGACGTCGGTGTACTTCGACTCGAGATCCTTCAGCACACCCTCATCGATCTCGCGGACCTCGCCTTCGACGGTCGCGGCCGCCTGCTCTCGTTCGTTCATCGCCATGCGGGGCACGCTAGCACGAAGGGCGCCGCGGCTCGCGCGCGGATCCCGGCGCCCGAGGACGCCAAGGCGCAGAGGACGCCAAGGACGCCAAGGACGCCAAGACATCTTCTTTTGCTTGGCGTTCTTGGCGTCCTCTGCGCCTTGGCGTTCATTTCTCGCTCAATACAACACGATCGGTACTCTAGTCGGTACCATGGGGTGCGGCCGTGGGATGGGGGAAGGGTGAGATTCGATGCATGATCCGCCGCGCGGGGCGGGCGCCGGGGCCACGCGCGCGCCGGACCCAGGGGGCACAAGGCGGGTCACGCTGATCGGCGTGGACTTCGGCTCGACCACCGCGAGCGCCGTGGTCGCCAGCGCGGCGCTCACCCGCGCCGCGGGCACCGGCCGGGTGGAGATCGGCGCGCTCGAGGAGCGCTACCGGTCCGAGATGGCGCTCACCCCCTTCGCAGGGGACGCCGTGGACCTCGACGCCGCCGCCGCGCTCCTCGATCGCTGGCTCGCCGAGGCCGGCGTGGAGCCCGGCTCCCTCTTCGGGGGCGGGGCGATCATCACCGGCCTCGCCGCGCGCCGGCGCAACGCCGACGCGCTCGCGCAGCGCATCCGCGCGCGCCTCGGCGAGGCGCTGCTCGCCGTGGCCGAGGATCCCTGCCTCGAGTCCTGGGTGGCCTTCATGGGCAGCGCCGCTCCCCTGTCGCGCGCGCGCCCCGGCGAGCCCCTCGTCAACCTGGACATCGGCGGCGGCACCACCAACCTCGCGCTCGGCCTCGCCGGCGAGGTGCAGCGCACCGGCTGCCTGCTCGTCGGCGCGCGCCACGTCGCGCTCGACCCGCGCTCGCGCCGCATCCAGGCGCTCTCGCCCGAGGCCCAGGCCGCCTTCGACCACCTCGGGCTCCGCCGCGGCCCGGGCGACCCGCTCTCGCAGGCCGAGGCCGAGGCGGTGGCCGCCTTCCACGTCACGCTGCTCGAGGCGGCGCTCGAGGGGCGCGCCGACGCCTTCGCCGCGCCCGCGGCCGCGCGCCACGTGCTGGTGCCCTTCGTGCTGCCCGAGGGCGCCGCGGCGCCCACCCTCACCTTTTCCGGCGGCGTGGGCGAGCTGATCTACGCAGGCCTCGCCGGCCGCCCCCTGCCGGAGCCGGCCCACCACGGGGATCTCGGCGTCGATCTCGCCCGCGCGATCCTCGCCTCCGCGCGGCTGACCGCCCGGGTGGCGACGCCCGCCAGCATGGGCCGAGCGACGGCCTACGGCCTGCTGCGCCACGCCACCCAGCTCTCGGGCGCGACGCTGTTCCTCCCGCGCCCCGCGCGCCTGCCCCTGCGCGACCTGCCCATCCTGGCGCGGCTCTCGCCCGCCTCGGCCGACGCCGACCTCGACCGCGCGGCGGACCTCTTCCGCCGCAGCCCCCGCGGCGCCTGCCTGGAGATCGTCCTGGACGACCTCTCGGCGCCCGCCCTCCGGCACCTCGGCGGGCGCCTCGCCGGCGCGCTGCGCCGGGCCGGGCCGATCCCGGATCACCCCCTCGTGCTGCTCACCGCGCGGAACGCCGGCAAGGCGCTCGGCGGCTACGTGACGGGCTGGGGGGCGCTCCCCCTCGACCTGCTCGTCATCGACGAGGTCGAGGCGCGCGGCGCCCGGTTCGTCCAGATCGGCCAGCTCTGCGATCAGGTCCTGCCGGTCTCGTTCTACGGGATGACGCCGTGAGGCCCCGTGGCATGAAGCGAGGAGGGAACAGCGCGGAGGCGCCCCGCGAAGGACGCCCGCGAGAGAGGAGCGCGCCGTGAAGGAACTGACACCGCTCGACCGGATCGAGGTCCCCCGCCCCCGGCCCGACGCCGCCTACACGGCCCGCCTGGCCGGCGGTGACGCCTCGTTCCGCGGCCTGAAGCGGCTCCTCGGCGCCGCCGACGTCAGCAAGGCCGGCGACCGCAACGCCGGCCTCGCGGCGCCCAGCGAGGCCGCGCGGGAGGCCGCCCGCGGGCTGCTCGGCGAGCTGACGCTGGAGCACCTTCACGATCACCCGCTCACCGACGAGCGGGGCGAGGTCGACGCCGTGATGCGCGTCAACTACGACATCGATCGCGGCGCCTTCGCCCGGATCGCCTCGCTGCGCCTCGGCGAGCTCAAGGACCACCTGCTCGGCGCCCCGGGCCCGGAGGTCGCGCGGATCGGCGGCGCCCTGACCGGGGTCATGGCCGCGGCGCTCGCCAAGCTGTGCGACGTGCACGAGCTCGTCTACCTCGCCCGCAAGATCAGCCGCCCGACCCGCGCGCGCACGCTCCTCGGCGCCCCCGGCACCCTCGCCTCGCGCCTGCAGCCGAACCACCCCACCGACGACCTGCGCGGCATCACCCTGCTGCTCTACTGGGGCCTCTCCCTCGGCGCCGGCGACGCGCTGCTCGGCGTCAACCCCGCGGCCGGCACGGTGGAGACCACCGCCGCCATCCTCCGCCACCTCGACCGCATCCGCCGCGAGACCGGCGTCCCCACCCAGATCTGCTGCCTGTCGCACCTCAAGGTGCAGCTCGCCTGCCTCGACCAGGGCGCGCCCGTGGAGATCCTGTTCCAGAGCCTCGCCGGCACCGAGGCCTGCAACGTCGCCGAGTTCGACGTCACCGTGGACCTGATCGACGAGGGCTACCGCCGCATGGCCACGCGCGGCCCGCTCGCGGGCGTGGCCGAGCAGTTCATGTACTTCGAGACCGGCCAGGGCAGCGAGCTCACCTACGGCAAGCACCACGGCATCGACATGACCACGGCCGAGGCGCTCTGTTACGGGCTCGCCCGCCGCTGGGACCCGTTCATGCTCAACAACGTCACCGGGTTCATCGGCCCGGAGACGCACCTCGACGATCGCGAGATGATCCTCGCGAACCTCCAGGACCATCTCCTGGGCAAGCTCCTCGGCGTGCCCATGGGCATGGCCCCTTGTTACACCCTCCACGCGAACATCACCCTCGAGGGCCAGCAGATGGCGACCCAGCTCCTCACGGCCGCGGGCGCCAGCTACTACATGGATGTCTGTCTCAACACCGATCGCATGCTCGCCTATTTCGACACGAGCGGGCACGACGTGCAGACGCTCCGGGAGCTCCACGGCCGCGCGCCCGGCGGCGAGTTCCTGGAGTGGGCCGTCGCGCGGGGCATCCTCGCGCGCGGGGCGGATCCGGGGACGGTCACCCGCGGGCCGCGCTTCGGCGACGTGCGGCAGTTCTGCCCGGACGAGGCCGAGCTCGCCGAGCTCCTCGCGGCCACCCCCGCCGCGTACGGCTTCGCCACCGCCGGCCCGCGCCCGGCCGACGCGGTGAGCCGCCGGAGCCGCCGCGACCAGGCCGTCGCGCGCGCGGCCCTCGAAAGCGAGCTGCGCGAGGACGTGCTGGCCGGCGTCGCCGCGTTCCGGCGCGTCGCCACGACGGCGGCCAGCAAGGACGAGCACCTCGGCTCGGCCGACGCGGGCGCGCGGCTCTCGGCGGAGAGCGCTGCCCGGCTCGCGCCGGAGGACCGGCAGGTGCAGATCCTGGTCTCCGACGGCCTGAGCGCCGAGGCCGTCCACCACAACATCCCCGACCTGCTCCCGGTGCTCCTCGACGGCCTCGCCGCGCGCGGCGTCTCCGTCGGCCAGCCGCTGCTCGCGCGCCACGGGCGGGTGAAGCTCGCCGAGGCCGTCGCCGAGCGCCTCGACGCCCGGCTGGTCGTCGTGTTGCTCGGCGAGCGCCCCGGCGCCGGCGAGCTCGCCTCGCGCAGCCTCTCCGCCTACCTCGCCTACCGCCTCGCGCCCGGCCCGGAGCAGGAGGCCGCCGCCGCCTTCAGCGGCAACCCGGCGATCGGCTTCGAGTACACGGTGGTCTCCAACATCCACGCCGGCGGCCTGCCGCCCGCGGAGGCGGGCGGCGTGCTCGTCGAGAAGGTCCTGGACGTGCTCGCGCGCCGCGCGGCCGGCAACCGGCTGGAGGTGCTCGTCAGCGAGGGATGGCGTTGAGCCCCCGCGCCCGGGCGGTTCACCAGAACCGGCCGGTGAGCCCCACGCCGCCGAGCCCCGGCCCGAGGATCGGCGTGGCGGAGAGCTCGAGCATCGGGCCGCCCGGGCGCGAGGGCGAGGGCTCCGTCCGCGCGGGCAGCGGCGGGGGCGGGGGGCTCGGCGTGTCGAAGAGGTAGAGCACCACGCCACCGAGCCAGAACGCCGTGGCGGTGCTGAGCAGGCCCGAGGTGGCGTTCGCGAGATCGTCGCGCTCGCCGAGCTCCTGCTCGTAATCCCTCAGCTCACGCTCCGAGATCCCTCGCTCCTTGCGCTTGTCCGCGATCTCGCGCGCCGCGTCCTGGTGCTCGAGGCTCACGAGCGCCGTCAGCGCGCCGACGGCCGCGGACAGCGTCCCCACCGTGAACAGGCCATACGACACCTTCCGCTGCACGCTGACCGAGAGGGCCACCTCGACCACATGGCGCTGGCCGCGGCCGAGCGACAGCGCGCTCGAGAACGGCTTGTGGCCGTTCTTCATGGCGACAATGAACCGCGTGCCCGGGTCCACCTGGATGAGCGGCAGCGGCGTCGTCCCGAGGAGGCGCCCGTCCAGCGTGACCTCCACGCCCCGGGGGGCCTTCACCTGGAGGAGCGCCGGCAGCTCGCGCAGCTCCCGGTCGATGCCGGTGAGGTCGCCCTCGACGGCGACCACCTCGCGCTCCTCGGCGACGTAGCCCTCGGCCGTGATCCGGATCCGGTGCTTGCCCGGCGCGACCTCCGCCATCATCGGCACCTCGACCGGCGGGCGGCCGTCGAGGGACACGCGCGCCCCCGCGGTCGGAGAGGTGACGCTGATGCGCGCCCGCGTCCTGACCTCGGGCGGCGCCTCGGCCGGCCCCTCCGGCGTGGCCGGCGCGGCGGGCGCCGCCGCCGCGGTCGCGTCGAGGCGCGCGGCGATCACCCCGAGCTCGCTCAGGGCCTCGGCCGCGTCCGCGCGGCGCCCGCCCTGCCGGACCTCCGCCAGGTAACGCCGGTAGTTCGCGATCGCCGACCGCAGCGCCTCGGGGCGCTGCTCGACCACGTACAGCCGTCGGTAGGCCTGGGCGAGCGAGAAGAGCAGCGCGGGGCGCGGCGCCTTCTTGTACGCCGCCTCGAAGGACTGCACCGCGTCGCCGTACCGTGTGGCGGCGTAGGCCTGGGCGCCGGCGTTGTAGAGCGCCTTCGCCTGCTCGATATCCTCCTCGGCCGAGGCCGCGCGCGGCGCGAGCGCGGTCGCCGCGAGGACTGCGAGCGCGAGGCAGAAGGAGGCCCTCATCGGCGGGTCGGCGCTCCCTCGAAGACGCGGAGCGCGCCGTCCGTGAGCACCGCGAGGTCGTCGACCCCGTCGCCGAGCACGTCGCACGTCGCGATCACGGAGCCGCCGGGGATGCCGTCCAGCTTGCCGACGGCGAGCTGGAGCCCGTCGGCGCCGCGCTCGTCGGCGCCCGTCCAGCAGATCGCGCCGTCGTCGGTGCACGCGCCGCCGAGCGTGTAGGCGGCGCCGGGCGTGAGCAGGACGAGCGCCGCGCCAGCGCCCCGGTGGATCCGGACGAAGTCGGCGCTCGTGACCGCGCTCGCCGGGTCTTCCCGATCACCGCCTGAAGACTCGAGCTCCACCGGCCCGGACAGCATGCCCTCTCTCGCGTTCCGGAAGATGGCGAGCCTGCTCGCCGTGACCCGGCGCGTCCCCTCCTCCAGCCGGTAGGCGATGCCCACGACGTCCACCAGCTGGTCGCCGTCCACGTCCCCCGCGCGGAGCCCCGCGTACACCGTGTTCCGGGGAAGCGCCGAGAGCACCTGCGACAAGACGAACACGCCGCGCCCGTCGTGGCGCGCGACCACGACGGCTCCCTGCAGCGCCGGCACGGTGGAGTCCTCCCCGGCGACCTCCACCGGCAGCGACAGGACGAGCTCGTCCTGGCCATCGCCTTCCAGATCGACGGCGATCCCCTCCAGCGCCCACTCGAGCGCCGGGGAGGGGGTGAGCTCCGGGGGGAGCACGATGGGCTGCTCGCCCTGGCCGACGAGGGCTCCCGCGCCCGGATCGACCGCCGGCAGGAGCCAGAGCTCGGCCGAGCCCCGGGGGGAAGCAGGGCTCCGAGGGGCGACCGTCAGGGAGGCGACCTGCACGTGATCGACGTCGGAGGCACCACCGGAGGCGCCCCCGAAGCGGCCGGCGATGCTCCTCACGGCGTGCCGCTCGCCTGGCTGCCGCGCCGCGCCCGCGCGGACGAGCGGCAGCGACGGCAGCAGCGATCGCGCGCCATTGCCCTCGAGTTGACCGATCGCGATGCCCTCGCCGTGCGAGAAGAGCAGGCCGACATCGTCCACGGCGTCGTCCGGCCGGGGCAGCCGGATCGCGGCGAGGTCGAGGAGCCGCTCGAGCACGCCGAGCCGCGCCGGGGGCTCCGGTGCCTTCATGTACCGGCCGAAGCTGACGGACAGCGCCGGGTCGGTCGCGCTCGACAGCGCGCTCCCGGCCGTCTCGACGAGCACGACGTCCGGCAGGAGGTCGCCGTCGACGTCCCCCACGACGAAGCTCGAGACGATGCCCCGCGTCGGGATCGCGAGCTCGTTCAGCCGGAAATCGGAGGGGAGCGCGCCGGGGGCGCCGTGGAAGAACGAGAGGCCCGTCGCCGCCGCGTCGGCCGCGATCACGTCGGGCACGCCGTTCCCGGTCAGGTCCGCGATCACCGCGCTGGCCCAGCGCCGGCCGCTCGAGGGTGCGATCCGCTCGAACGCGACGTGGTACGGGGGCGAGATCCCGGGCTTGCCGAGCCTCACGGCGTCGGGCTCCACGACGTCGATCTGCCCGTCGCCGTTGAGATCGCCGATCGCGATCGGCGCCCCGAGGCCGAACGAGCGCTCGGCGCCCCCGACGCCGTCCCCGTGCGAGAGATCCCCGTACGGCGCCAGCCCGCCGAACTCCAGGCCGCCCGCGCCCTCGGCGACGTCGAGCTCGTAGCAGGCCGCGCCCTCGGGCAGGCCGGGGTCGGGCTGCGCGCACGTGGCGCCGACGAGCAGGTCGAGCACGCCGTCGCCGGTCACGTCCCGGAGGAAGGCCGCGCCCGCGACCCGCGCGGCGCCCGGGAGCTCCACCGCGGCGTGTGCGCCGTCGTCCGGGGAGTAGACGTGCACGGCCGAGTCGCCCGCGAGCGCGACGGCGACCTCGTGCAGCGGGCCGCCGCCGAGGTCCGCGACCGCCGGCGCACCGGCGAGCTCGCGCCGCCCGCGCCGCAGATCCAGCGGCGACAGCGACGTGCTCCCCGCCGTCCCCAGCCCGACCGCGAGCACGTCCTCCGGCGCCGCGCCGTCCACGTCGTCCGTCCCCGCGATCAGGGCGACCCACACCTGTCCCTGCTCGCGCGTGCCGCCGACCGGCACGAGGCGAGCGCCGCGCAACGTGAGCTTCTTCACCCCCACGTCGCCGAACGTGTCCAGGCGGAGCACGGGCGCGAGTGCGGGCACCGGGGCGAACGTGCGATCCGGCTGGCCGTTCAGGATCGCCACGCCGGACCCCGCGCCGAGCACGAGGTCCGCCGTCGTGTCGTCCGTGAGGCGCCCGAGCGCGGGCAGGCCGCCGGCGGAGGGGATCGCCACCCGCGCCCCCACCGTGCCGTTCGCGTCGTGGTAGACGGCCTCGAGGCGCGCCGGGCCGACCGCCACGAGCTCGCCGCGGCCATCGCCGTCGAGGTCGCCGGTGAGCAGCCGCTCGGCGCCGAGCGGCTGCGCGGCGCCGAGCGGCTGCGCGGCGCCGAGCTGCGTGAACGTGCCCGTGGGGGCGCGGCACACGCCGTCGATCCCGCAGCCCCACCCGCTCGGGCAGCGCTCGCCGGCGTCGATGCACCGGTAGCGGCACGCGTTCTCGCTTCCCTGCGGGTAACACGTGGCCATCACGACACTGCCCTGCGCGTCGGTCGTCTCGACCTCGCAGGGCTCCGTCCTGTCGAAGCAGTCGCAGTCCTCGTTGCGCGACGGCTCGACGACGCCGTTGCCGCAGCTGCCCAGGACGATCTCGTCGAGCGGCTCGCACCCGGCGGCGGCCGCCGCCGCGCCGAGCAGCGCCGCGGCGCCCGCGATCGCCCGCCCCGGCGGCCTCCCGCCGCGCCTCGTCCGCCCGATCACTGGAACGGGTCCTCCAGGTCGTTCTGGCCGGCGGCGCGCTTCCTGGTCGACGCCACCCGCTTCAGCGTGACGGTGATCGCGCTGTCCTGCTCGGCCGGGACCTCCTGCACCTGCTCCACGTAGCCGGGCGCCTTGAAGGTGAGCGTCGCGGCGCGCCCGCGGGGCAGGCGCAGCGGCCCCGGCGCCTTGCCGATCAGCTTGCCCTCGCTCCAGACGTCGAGGTCCTTCGGCGTCGCCTGGATCCGGAGCTCGACCTCGGGCGACGGCGGGGGCGGGGCGCCCTCCGGCGGAGGCGCCGGCGCGACCGCGGGCGCCGGCGTGGCCGAGGGGACCAGCGCGGCCGAGATCGGCGCGGCGCCCGGCGCGGCGCCCGGCGCGGCGCCCACATCGAGCGCCGGCGCGTGCAGGGCCTCGGACCTCGGCTCGTCGTGGTCCAGGCGCAGCGTGATCACCGCCGCCGCCCCCCCGAGGAGGGCGGCTGCGGCGAGCGCCGCGGTCCGCCGCGACGCCGCGCCCGGCCTGCTCTCCAGCCTGCTCGCGAGGGCGGTCTCGGTCCCGCGCGGCCCCGGCGCCGCGCCCGGGGCGGGCCCGGGCTGCGTCGGGGCGAGCGCGTCGGCCCTGGACCTCGCCGGGGCGACGCTGCCGCCGGGGCCGAGGGCCGCGTCGCCCGTCCGCATCACGCCCGCGGGCACGTCGTAGCCTGCGCTCCGCGCGGCCTCCACGAGCGCCGCCGTCGCCTCGAGCAGCGACGACGGGCGGTTCGCGGGGTCCTTCTCGAGCATCCGCAGGAGCGGCGCGTCGAGCGCCGGCGACAGGTGCGCGGCCACACGCGACAGGGGCGGCGGCGGATCCGACGTGTGCATGATCAGGAGGTCGAGCGCGCTCTCGGCGTTGAACGGCGGCGCGCCCGCGAGCAGCTCGTGCGCCATGACCCCGAACGAGTAGACGTCGGTCCGGTGATCGACGTTCTTGCCGCGGCACTGCTCGGGCGACATGTAGAGCGGCGTCCCGATCGGGTTGCCCGTGCGCGTCTTGTGCGCCGCCACCGCCGCGGGCTCGCCGAGCAGCTTGGCGATGCCGAAGTCGAGCAGCTTCGGGAAGAGGGCGCCGTCCTCGTCGGAGGCCAGGAACACGTTCTCGGGCTTGAGGTCGCGGTGCGCGATGCCCGCGGCGTGCGCGGCGTCGAGCGCGCGCGCGATCCTGACGAGGATGGGGAGCGCCTCGGCGGGCGTGAGGCGCCCGCGCCGCCGCCGGTAGGCGTCGAGGGTCATCCCCTCGAGCAGCTCCATCACGTAGTAGTGCCGGCCGTCATCGAGGGCGCCGAACGAGAAGATATCGATGATGTTGCGGTGCCGGATCTGGTTCACCGCCCGCGCCTCGGCGACGAACCGGGAGACGAGCTGCGGGTTCGCCGAGCACTGGCGGCTCAGGACCTTGATCGCGGCCGCCTTGCCGATGATGGGGTGCATGGCGCGATAGACCGTGCCGAAGCCCCCCTCTCCGATCTTCGCCTCGATGCGGTACTCGCCGACCAGCGTGCCCGCCGCGAGCTCCGGATCGGCGCCCGGCGGCGCGGCGTTGTGCTCGAGGGTGGCGGCGTCCTGCGCGCAGGCGGCGGCCGCATCCGCATGCTCGGTCCGGCACGTAGGGCAAGTCGACATGAGGCCGTCACCGACAGGGTACACGGGGAGCGGGGCGCAGCACAGAGCCCGCTGCGTCACAAACCGGCCGCGGCTCCTCCGGGCCTGCGCCCCGGGGCGCGTCTCCGCTCCGCGAGGCGGCCTCGGAGGCGGGCTCGGGTGGCCGGCCGGCACGGGCGGCCTCGGAGCGCGCGCGCGGCGTCGCCGTCGCGATCGACCGTCGAGGGGGCCACGCCGCAGGGAGGGCGCTCCCTGCTTCGCGCCCCGGAGCGCCTCGGAGGAGGCGCGCCGACCTCGCGTGGCGCGGCGCGCGCGCCGGCGTCAACACGGCAGAGGCGCCGCCGTCCGGCGATATCCATGAGAGCACCGAGCGCGCGAGAGCAGGCGAAAGAGAGTGGGTATCCGGCGGCGCCGGCCGGCGCGCGCCGCGCGAGATAAGCTCTCTCCGGCGGTGCATGGGCCTCACCGAGGGACTCGGAAGAGCCTTGCACTGCGCGACGCCGTCCTCGGCGAGCCGTCGCCGCGGGCCGAGGACGGCGACGCCGCCGTTCAGGATTGCCCTGGCACCCTCCCCGGATGAGCCCGCTTAAATCCATGAAAATCATTGCATCGATGGGCTTCTGCTCACAGTTTATCGTGGCTTTTCGTCACACAAGCAAGCGAGCGGCATCGTCCTTAAAGGCCCTTTCCCCAAGCAGCCGAACAGCGCAGTTACAACATCGCATCGAATTTTTGCAACGTCGATGTGAAAAGCAGCTCTCTTGTGCGACCAAACTGGCAGCCTTTTGGCTTTCCAAACTATTTCGCCTTGACCCGTCGCGCCGTTCCAGGAATAAGTGGACCCACGAGAGCGCCGGTATCCACCCCTGTTGGTGCTGAACGGTCTGCACCGCGGGTTCGAGGCGCGAAGGATTTCAGCGGGAGGCTCCTCTTCTGCCCCCTGGTCCTTCGGCCGTGACGGTCCTGTTCACGCAGGGGATTGACGACGCCGGGGGAGAAGAAGCCATGAATTCGAATACCAAGGGCTTTGGGTCGCAGTCGTTCACCGTCGGGATGCGCGTCGCCTCGCTGCTGGCGCTGTCCGTCATGGGTGTCGCCTGCGCGCCGCTCGACGAGGATGTGGCCGCCGAGGATCTCGACGTGGAGGAGCAGGCCGCGGGCACGACGTACAAGGTCGGCCCGACGAGGACGATCAAGACGCTCGGCGAGCTGGCGAGCCGCCTCGCGCCCGGCGACGTGGTGGAGGTCGACGGCAACGCGACCTACGCGGGGAACATCCGGATCACGAAGTCGGGCACGCCCACGTCGAAGATCACGATCCGCGGCCTGAAGGTCAATGGCAAACGCCCCCTCCTCCAGGGCGGGACGAACACCATCGAGCTCAACGCCAACCACATCGTGTTCGAGGGCTTCGAGGTGACCGGCGGCTCATCCCGCTGCATCTACCACCATGGCCACGACGTCATGATCCGCGACGCGGTGGTCCGCGACTGCCCCGCGCACGGCATCCTCGGCGCCGACGGGGACTCCGGCTCGCTCACGCTGGATCACGTGGAGGTGTACAAGTGCGGCGCCGGCACGACGAAGCACCCGATCTACATCGGCATGGACCAGACGAAGTATCCGAACGGCGTGTTCCGGATGCAGCACTCCTACGTCCACGACGCGAACGGCGGCAACGCCGTGAAGTCGCGCGCGAGCCGGAACGAGATCTACTACAACTGGATCGAGGGCGGGCTCTACAAGGAGCTCGAGCTCATCGGCGCTGACGGGCAGGATCCGGGCCTCGTGCGGGAGGACTCCGATGTGGTCGGCAACGTCTTCCGCAAGACGCACACGCAGTTCGTCGTGCGCGTGGGCGGCGACGGCACCGGCGAGACGAACGGGCGTTATCGGTTCGTGAACAACACGTTCCTGCTCATGCAGGGATCGAGCGCGGCGATTCACCTGTTCGACGGCATCGAGAGCATCGAGCTGCACAACAACATCTTCCACCGCGTCGGCGGCGGGAGCGTCCAGGTCTTCCGCGACGACGCGAGCTGGGCGACGGGCAGCCCGCTGATCAAGGGCGTGAACAACGCGGTGTCGACGGGCACGACGGTGCCTGCCGGCTTCACGGGGACGAAGATCGTGAGCGACCCGGGCTTCACCAACGTGGCGGCGCGCGACGTGACGCTGCTCCAGTCGAGCCCGCTCCGGAACGCGGGGGTCAGCGCGACGTCGGGCATCTCGGGGCGCCCCGTCGCGACGCCGCTCGCGCTGCCGCTCTACCACCCGCCGCGCGGCGCGCTCGCGGCCGTGGGCACCGAGCCGCGGCGTCCCACCGAGGGCGCGGTCGACCTCGGCGCCTTCGAGTACGGCAGCGCCGCCGCCACGACGCCGGCGACGCCCGCGGAGACGGCGGTGCCGACCGAGCCGACGGAGTCGGCCGAGCCGAGCGAGCCGGCGGGCGAGTGTGCGATGGTGGAGGCGGGCGAGTGGTCGAACACGGCGCTGGCCGCCCAGCAGGGCGCGTTCACGGTGAGCTGGGACGTCACGCCGAGCACGTCGCGGATTGACGGCGCGGTCGGCCTCTCCAGCGGCGCCGCGGACCACTGGAGCAAGCTCGCCACGATCGTCCTGTTCGACAACCAGGGCTACGTCCGCGCCCGGAACGGCGCGAAGTACACGTCGGACCAGGCGTTCGTGTACACCGGCGGCGCCACGTACAAGGTCCGGATGGTGGTCGACGTGGCGGCGAAGCGCTACTCGGCGTACATCCAGCCGGCGGGCGGCAGCGAGGTCCAGATCGCGAGCAACTACGCCTTCAGGACCGAGCAGGCGCAGGTCGGGCAGCTCGACAGCTGGGCGCTCGCCCAGGCCGTGGCCGGCGCCACGCTGTCGGCCTGCGACGCCACGATCCAGCAGTGACCGCGGGCGCGCGCCCGCCCCGCGGGCGCGGCCGATCCTTCACGGGCGGCTGATCCATCGCTCCTCCGGCCACGCCGGGGGAGCGATGCCGCTTTTGGGGCATCGCTACCCACGCCGGAGGGCGCCCGTTGCGGGGGCGCTCGCCGGACGACGCCCGCCGCGGAAATGGTCTATCGTTGGCTGGCATGACCACCGGTGCTCAAGGTCCGCGAGGGGGCCCCTCGCTGCGCATCGTCTGCGTGAACGACGTCTACGCGCTCGACAACCTCCCGCGCCTGGCGAGCCTGGTGCGGCGCCACGCCGCCGGTCCGGCGGATCGTTTCATGGCGGTGATGGCCGGCGACTTTCTCGCGCCGAGCCTGCTCTCGAGCCTCGATCATGGCCGGGGCATGGTCGACTGCATGAATGCGGTGCCGATCACCCACGCGATCTTCGGGAACCACGAGGCGGATGTCGACCTCTCGGAGCTCAGGGCGCGGGTGCAGGAGTTCCGGGGCACGTGGCTGAACACCAACATGCCCACGTTCTCTCCGGCGCTGCCGACACATCAGATCATGGAGGTCTCGCGCCCCGGTGGTCGGTCGGTCCGGGTCGGCCTCATCGGCGTGCTGGTCCACGCGCAGGGCCTGTATCGGCCGGGGGCGTTCGGGGGGTACGCCATCGAGCCGGCGAACGAGACGGCGGTCCGCTGGGCCGGCCGGCTCGTCCGCGAGGAGGGCTGTGCCTGCGTGATCCCGATAACGCACCAGAGCCGCGGCGAGGATCTCGCGCTCGCGCGGATGCAGCGTGATCCGCGCTTCCCCGTGGTCCTCGGCGGCCACGAGCACGAGGTGTCCCTCGATGACGTGGACGGCTGCTGGGTCATCAAGGCCGGCACGGAGGCGGTGAGCGCGGCCGTCGTTGATCTCGTGTGGCCGGCCGAGGCGCCGCCGGCCGGGGAGCCCGACCTGCCCGCGGTGGCGGTCCGGCTCGAGCTCGTCGCCGACTACCCCGAGGATCCGGCGATGCGCGCGCGTGTGGACCGCCACCTGCAGATCGTGCGCGACCTCGACGCGGCCACGCTCCTCCGGCTGCCGCCCGGGGCCGAGCTCTCCTCGGTGGGCACGCGGTCGCAGCAGACGTCGCTCGGGGAGCTCATCTGCTCGCGGATCCGGGACGGGCTCGGGGCGGACGGGTGCCTCTTCAACGGCGGCGGTATCCGCGGCGGCCGCGTGTACCGGGAGCGCTTCACCTACGGGGATCTCAAGGCCGAGGTCCCCTTCAGCAACGAGGTGGTGGTGGTGCACCTGCCCGGCCGCGTCGTCCGCGAGGCCGTCGCCGCGTCGCGGTCGCGCGCCCCGGCGCAGCACGGGGGTTATCTCCAGATCGACGACCGGATGGCGACGGACGCCCGGGGTGTCCTGACGGCGATCGGCGGCCGTCCGCTGGTCGACGATCGCGAGTACCGGATCGCCGTTGTGCGGGGGCTGCTCGGCGGCCTGGACGACATCGCGCCGCTGGTCCACTTCGCCGAGGCGCATCCGGAGAAGGTGCCGCCGGCGGACAGCGGGCGCGAGCCGAAGCTCGTGCTCGTCGAGTCGTTCGCCGTGGAGCTCTGGCGGCAGCTCGGGGGTTTCGAGGCGATCGACGCCGATCGCGACGGCGCCGTCTCGGCTGCCGAGCTGAAGGCCGCAGTCTCGAGGGTGACGGCCGAGACGCCGTCCGAGGTGGTCGTCGGCGAGATGTTGAAGGCGCTCGACAGGGACGGGGACAAACGCGTGACGCGCAGCGAGGCCGGCGCGCTGGCCTCGCGCGCCCAGGACCAGGCCTCCTCGGCGGCGCCGATCGAGGGGCGCACGGGCGTGGTGGCCACGGAATCCGACGAGGGCTGACGCCGCATACGTCGAATTCCTGCTGTCGCATCAAAGCAATCGCGCCGGTCCGCCGGAGCGGCCAGGCTCGCGCGCACAGACGAGCTTCTCTGCTTGATGCGAGGTGTTCATGATCGGACGACGCGGCGCTGCGCGGTGGAGCGCAGGATGGATGTTGGGTCTTCTCCTCTCGATGGGGCTGGCCTGCGGGGATACGAAGGATGAGCCTGCGAGCGCCGGAGGTGGCGGCTCCGCCGGCTCGGGTGACGGCGGCGGTGGCAACGGTGGCGACGGCGGCTCGGGTGACGGCGGCGGCGGCAACGGTGGCGACGGCGGCTCGGGTGACGGCGGCGGCGGTGGCGACGGCGGCTCGGGTGACGGCGCCGGCGGCGGCGGTGGCGACGGCGGCTCGGGGGGGAGCACGCCCTCGCCGGCGGTGGCCTGGGGCGCCTGCCCCGAGAGGTACCAGACCGAGTGCGCCAAGCTGATCATGCCGCTCGACCATGGCAGCCCGGGCGGCGAGACCATCGAGGTCCACATCGCGCGCCGCAAGGCGGCTGTCGCGTCGAAGCGGCAGGTCTGGCTGCTCGCCGGAGGTCCCGGCCAGAGCGGGAACCTCTTCTTCGAGCAGGTGACCGCGCTGGCCGGGGCCCTCCCCGACGCCGATCTCTACGTCATCGATCATCGAGGCACGGGCTACTCCCACCGTCTGACCTGTCCGCAGCAGGACAGGCCCGGTACGTACGGTGGTTATTACCTGGATCCGAGCCTGGTGCCGGGTTGCCTCACGCACCTCGAGACCACGGGGGATCGGGCGCGCCTCGCCTGGTTCACCACGCGCCAGGCGGCGCTCGACGTGCTGTTCGGCATTGATGCCACGCGGGAGCCCGGCCAGGAGGTGTACGTCTGGGGAGGCTCCTACGGGACGCACTGGGCGCACCGGGTGCTGCAGCTGGCCGAGCCGGGGGCGGTCAGCGGGATCGTGTTCGACGGCTTCATGACCCCCGGGCGCTTCGCCTTCACCCGGTATGACGCCGGGGTCAACGAGGCGGGCCTTCGCTTCGCGGCGGCCTGCGCCGAGGATGCCGTCTGTGCGGGCAAGATGGGTCCAGATCCCGCCGCGCGGATCCGGGGCGTGCTGGCCGCGCTCGCGGAGCAGCCCTGCGGCGTCTTCGACCGGTCGCTGGCGCGCACCTTGTATTCGATCTTCATGGATGGCGTCATGACACGGGCTTTCGTGTTCCCGTTCGTTCACCGCCTGGAGCGCTGCGACGCCGCGGATCAGGCCGCCCTCCTGCACGTCGCGGAGCAGTACACGGCCGCGGTGTCGGGCGCGGTGGAGGGCGAGTTGTTCCTCAACTCGGGCGTCCTCCAGTACAACATCGGCCTGTCGGAGCTCTGGAAGCTCCCGGAGGACCCCGAGGCGACGCGGGAGGAGCTCGAGGCCGCGGCCGATGCCCAGCTCTTCCTGGCGGGGGCTTCCTATCCGGCGTCTATCGTCGACCTGCGCTCCACCTGGCCCTTGCCGCCGCCCGACGCGCTGGACCTCCCGGTCCCGGTGCCCACGGACATTCCGCTGCTGTGGCTCGCGGGGGAGCTCGACACGCGCACGCCGTATGCGCAGGCGATGGAGGTCGCGGAGCTCTATGACGGAGAGGACCAGCCGCTCGTGATGCTGGCCGGCGCGGGTCATGTCCCCTCGGTGGCCTCGCCGCTCGCGTCGGACCCCACGACGTCGTGTGGCGGCCTGGTGATCGAGAGCTTCCTCCGCGGCGACGGCGCCGTGGACACCTCGTGTGCCGAGGACCTCTTGCCCCTCCAGTTCTCGCTGGCGTCCGCGGAGGCCAGCCTGGTCTGGTGGGGCGTCGAGGACGAGTGGGGGGACACGCCGGCCACGCCTGAAGCGCGCTCCCCGGCGCTCGCGCCTCGGCGGCCCGCCTCGACCCGACCGCCGCGCCTCTCCCGGGCCGACGTCTCGCCGGCAGTGCTCGCGTGGATCCGCCGCTTTCGGCAGGGCGGCGCGGGGGCTCCCTGATCGTCGCGTGATCCGTTGATTCACCTCCTCACAGCATGAGCTGGAGGGTGTCTCGCACGGCTCCCGGCGACGGGAGCCCAGCCTCCTTGAGGGCATGGCAGAACGCCACCGGGGAGGCGAAGCCCAGGAGGGCGCTGGCCTGATCGGTCCTCGAGCGCTTGTGGCTCATGAAGAACACGCCCAGGCCGAGGCGCATCCCGCGGACGTACTCGCGCCAGGTGCACACCGAGAGGTGGTATCGCCCGAAGTAGCGGCTCGCGTGGCGGAGCGCGTGGCGCTCGCTGCACCCGAGGACCCGGGCCAGGTCGACGGCCATGGGCCGGGCGCGGAGCGGGAACAGCACCTGCTGGAGGGCCTGCGCGAAGGTCGCGTCGGCGGGCTCGATGGAGGCGCCCGCGGCCTCGAAGGCGTCGGGCGCGAGGGGGATGCCCTGGCTCCGGAGCTGCGCGGCGAGCCGCTCGCCGAACCGGACCGCGCCTTCGCGATCGCCGAGCGGGCCGGGGCGCAGCGTGCTCCAGGCGCTCGGCGGCACCCGGACGAGCCCACCGGTCGGGAGCCCGTCGCCGGCGGGTCCGCCGGGGCGCCAGACGAGGTGGAGCAGGCTGGTGCCGGCGGTGAGGGATCGCGCTGGAGCGGCGTAGAGCCGAGGCGAGAGCCACCCTTCGCCCTCGCGGAGCTCGACGGCGCCGCCCGGGGTGCGCACGGCAGCCCGCCCCCGCGCCACGAGCACGAGATCCATACGAGGCGCGATCCCGGGCGGGATGTGCTCGAGCTGCTCGTCCTTGGTGCCCCCGTCGCAATGCAGGAAGAGCAGGTGGAGCGCCGCGGAGCGCAGCTCCTCCTGGACGAACCTCTGGCGGGTGGAGGGGTGTTCACAGGCGTGGCGGAGGTAAAGCATCGGCGCAAGCGGTGAAGCAAGCGGTGTTCCGCCCTGTGCGGAGCGGGATTTTCGGCCGCCCGCGCACGGCGCCGTCAGTGGACTGTCAGCAAGGGCGGCGCCTTCGTGAACGACCGGTAGCGTCCCCGCTTCGGTGATGCCGAGGCGCTTATCTTTTGAGGAGCCTTCACGAACAAAGTCCCGTCGAGCGGACGTCCCCAAAGGGCTGCTGGCCCCGCCGACGCCGCCTCCTCGCCGCGGTCCCCGCCCCCGCCGGACGGCGGCACATCTCGCCTCGTCCCTCCCGGTCAGATTCGTGCTCCCGACCGGATCCGTACCAGCCAAGCTATCTCCGCAACATCCCTCATGCTTCTCACCAATCCTTCCGCCGCGCTCCCCCGGCACGGCAGGAATTCGACACTCCTCTCCACTTCTACAGGTCGTGCTCGCATCAAAATCCCTCTGGACACATCTCCTCATTTCATGAATAGAGGACGCTTGCCCGTCTGGCATTCCAGCGCAATCCCGCGCTCTGCCGCGGACGAGGGTGATCTCATGACCAGGTACACCGCATCGGAAGTGATCCAGCTCCCCCGCCTCACGGCGGTGGGCGCGATGGCGCTCGGCGAGCAGCTGCTCTCGGCCGCGAAGCCCTACAAGAAGCAGCTCGCGAAGGGCATCGCGCGGGTGCTCTCTGCGCTCTCGTCGCGGCACGGCGATCTCGCGGCGGCGCTGCGCGATCAGGTGTCGCTCCCCGGAGGAGGGGAGCCGAGCGAGGATGCCGTCCAGTGCGACCGCGTGCTCGACAGCTGCTGGAGTGGACTCCACGACTTCCTGACCGCGTTCACCAAGCTGCCGCCCGGCGCGCCCGAGGTGGCAGAGGCGAGCTCGCTCAAGGCGGCGCTCTTCCCCGGAGGGCTCAAGTTCCTCCAGCTCACGTATGTCCTGCAATGGTCCGAGAGCGAGCTCCGGATCCAGCGCATCCGCAAGAACGGCCTCGACGCGCGGCTCGAGGCGCTCGGCGGCAAGCGGTTCCTCGCCGCCCTGGAGGCCGCGCACGCGGCGTACGGCAAGGCGCTCGGCGTCACCGCGCCAGCGGCCACGGCCGCCGAGGCGCCGCCGAGCGTGCGCGAGGCGCTCGACGCCTTCACCGAGGCGCTGCGCGCGTACGTGATCAAGGTGATGGGCGCGGTCGAGCCCGACGAGCCGGAGACGCAGGAGCTCGCCGACAAGCTGCTCGCGCCGCTCGCGGGCTGGAGCGTCGGGCCGAACGGCCGGGGAGCGGCGCGGAAGAACGGCAAGCCCGAGGACGACGTCCCGCCGCCCCTTCCGCCCGACCTGCCGAGCGCCGACCTGCTGCCGTCCGGCCTCTGAGCCCGCTCGCAGGACACACGTTCGCTGCTGGCGCTGCCCTCTCCCCCACCCCGCCCGTCTCGCCACGCCGCCTTGCTCGGCGGCGTGGAGCCCCGTCTCCCCGCCACGGGTGCCGTCCCGCTTGCTCTGCCTGCCTACCGCCAAGCCAGCAGCCTCCGGAACTGTGCCAGGTCGCGGAATCTGTGCCATGCGAGGGGGGTCCGTCGCTGGCTCAAACGCAATACATTGCGGCACACCAGGGTCCGGACCCCTCGAGACCGCTCGGCAGAGCGCCTTGAAGGGCAAAGTTGTGCCAAAATTCGCGTTCCATACCGATTTTTTGTGCCAGAAACCCCGCGGATCGTCCGCTTTTTGTGCCAGAAGGGGGGTCCGGACCCCTCCGGAACACAAAGCAGAGCGCCCGCGGAGGGTCCGGACCCCCTCCGGAACACAAAGCAGAGCGCCCTCCGCGGTTCGGTAGCACCGCTCTGCAGACGGCAGAGCACACCGGGCGGCTCCCCGCCGGATCGAGGAATGGACACCCGTCCGGACCGGCAAGCCGGCGAGCGGCGCCCCGCCGGAGAGCGGGCAGGCGGCTCCCCCGAGCGACGGCGTCGCGCGGCGAAGGGCGAGGCGCTGGCGTGGTCCCGCCCGCGCTGGTCCGGTATGCTCGGGCCATGCAGCGCGCTCCCTCCTCGTGGGTGATCGACCCCGACGATCCGCGGGCCCCGCCGCAGGAGCTCTGGGATCACATGACGCCGGACGAGCGGCAGCGCGTCCTCGACGCGCTCCCGTCGGAGTTCGAGGTCTCCGAGGCGAGCCCGCCCGAGGGCGACTTCCACTTCAACCCCAAGGCGGCAGCCAAGGAGACCCTGGGCGGGTACTTCCAGCGCATCGGCCGGCGCGTCTACGTCGCGTGCGAGCTGCCGGTCTACTACCCGGCAGACCGCATGTTCGCGCCCGACCTCATCGCGGTGCTCGACGTCGAGGTCAAGGAGCGCAACGTCTGGTCCGTGAGCGCCGAGGGCAAGGGCGTCGATCTCGCCCTGGAGGTCCTCTGGAGCGGAAGCTCCAAGAAGGATCTCGAGGACAACGTGACCCGCTACGCGTCGCTCGGCATCCCCGAGTACTTCGTCTTCGACCGCCGGCGCCGCCGGCTGCGCGGCTTCCGCCTCGCCGCGGGCAACGCGCGCTACCAGCCCATCGTCCCGCAGGAAGGGCGGCTCGCGAGCGCCGTGCTCGGCCTGGACCTGGGTCTCGAGGGAGACCGGCTGCGCTTCTTTCACGGGCTCGCTCCGCTGCCGGAGACGCACGAGCTGCTCGCCAGGCTCGGGGCAATGGTGGGTGATCTCGAGACGCGCATCGACGAGACGGAGCAGCGCCTCGACGAGGAGCGGCGGCGCCTCGACGAGGAGCGGCGGCGCCTCGACGAGGAGCGGCGGCGCCTCGACGAGGAGCGGCGGCGCGCCGACGAGGAGCGGCGGCGCGCCGACGAGGCCGAGCAGAGGCTGGCCGAGGCCTTGGCTGAGCTCGCGCGATTGAAGCGCGAGCGCGGCTGAGCGACGGCGCGGCCGAGCGCGCGGGCGACGGCGCGCGCGAAGCGACCGCCGACCACCTCCGCGGCGCGGCGCGGTGGTCGCTCGAGGTCATCGACCGGACCGCCGCCCGCAGGGCTCGCGGCCCCGGCGCGCACCTCAGAAGCTGTACCCGATCGCCCCGCCCACCCGATGGGACGAGCCGGCCGCGTTCTCGTACGCGAGCTCGGCGTGGTTGGGCATCACGAAGAACACGACGTCGCTCACGAGGCACTCGCTGCTTCCGTCACACGACCTCTCGTCCGGGCTCCCGAAGATCGTTCGCCACTTCGCGGGCAGACCGATGCCGAAGGCCGCGCGCGCGCCGAGCGCGCCGCCGGCCTCGGGGAGCCGATCGCTCAGCGTCCCGGCGAAGACGTACACCGGCGCCACGGCCAGATAGACGTAATGGTCCATCGTGCCGCTCTCGCCGGCGAGGCCGGCGCGGAGCTCGGGGCCGAGCGTGTACCGCGCGACGCGCACCTCGCCGCCGACCCCGCGGGGGTCGTCGACCCAGGCGGCGCCGGCGCTCGCCGACAGGCCCGCCGAGAAGTACGGCAGCCACGCCACCTTCTCCGTCCCGGCGTCCCTCGACCCGCACCAGCCGAGGAACAGCCTGCCTTCGCTGACCAGGACGCCGCTTCCCCCGCGCACGCCGACGGCGAGATCCAGCTGCCAGGGTCGCACCGGCTCCGCCAGAGCCGCGCTCGGCGCGAGGGCGGCTCCCACCGTTGCCACCGCCGCGACGAGCCACGCGGACCGCCTCACTTGCCTCACTTGCCTCACTTGCCTCACTTGCCTCGCTCGCCTCACTCGCGCCCCGTCCCGACCTGGCCGTGCCCGTCGCTGCCCCAGCACGATACCCCACCTTCGTCGTCGAGCGCGCAGGTGTGCTCGCTCCCGGCGGCGAGGGCCGTCGCGCGCACGCCGAGCGCCGCCCGCACCGGCGTGGAGCTCAGGCTCGCCTCCTCGGTGCCGAGCTGGCCGCTCTGGTTGGAGCCCCAGCACATCACGCCGCCGTCGTCGAGCAGCGCGCAGCTATGGCGGCCGCCGGCGACGACGGCCCGCGCGCCGGCCACGCCCTCCACCCGGGTCACACCGACGGAGTCCTCCCCGTCCGAAACGAACCGGCCGCCGCTCTGTCCGTTGAGGTTCCAGCCCCAGCACAGGACCTCGCCGGTGCCGAGCGCGGCGCAGCTGTGCCGGCCGCCCGCCGCCACGTCGATCGCGCCGCTCACGCCCTGCTTGCGGACCGCCCCGGCGGCGCCGTCCCCCCAGCACCACACGTCACCTCGCTCGTCGAGGGCGCACACGTGCGCTTCCCCCGCGGCGACGCGCGTCACGCCGCGCAGCGGGAACCCGTCCGCGTCGAAGACCTCCGCGGGCTCGCCCCTCACCTCGGCGTCGCCCCCGGCGCCGAGCTGGCCGCTCCGGTTGTCGCCCCAGCACGCCACGGTGTCGCCGCCGCGCACCGCGCACGTGAACCCGAGCGAGGGATCCTCGTCCTCCACGAGCCCGCCGGCCGCGAGCGCGACCACGTCCCCCAGGCCGGGCACGTCGCGCGGCGGCACCGGGCAGCGCGCGCCGGGGACGGCGCCGGAGCCCCCCCGACGAGCCGGGGCAGCCCGCCGGCGCGACGCCGAGGGACCCGCCCACGTCATCCCCCCAGCACATGACGTTGCCCCCGGCGAACCGCGCGCACGTGTGCCGCGGGCCGGCCGCGAGGCCCACGGGGTCCACGTCGAGCTCCACCCACCTCGGGGAGGTGCTCAGCGAGCCGATCGCCGCGTCGCCGAGCTGGCCCGCATCATTGCCGCCCCAGCACGCCGTGTTGCCGTTCTCGAGGATCACGCAGGTATGGTACGCGCCGGCGACGATCTGCGCCGCCGGCTCGAGCCCCGTCACCCTCGAGGGCGTGAAGCGGGACTCCCCGCCGCAGCCGCCAGCGAGCGGCACCGCTGCGAGCAGCGCGGCGGCCGCCGCGCGCGGTGAGAGGTGCCGTGTTCGATCAACCATCCTTCGCCTCCCGCAGGTGCGGAGAGCAGCTTGCGAAAGCCCTCGAGTCCCTGATCGATTCACCCACGCTGGGCACGCTCTAGACGGAGCGGCGCGGCGTGACGGTACGTCGCCTCGTTCTGCATCGATCCCGATACCACATCTACTTCTCTTATCACGCCGACGCCGATGTGGTGGACGTGCGCGCCGTATGGCATGCGTCGCGCGGAAATGGGCCGCAGCTCGCATGACCACGGACCCTGGCGGGTCCGTCATCCCTGCGCCATCCCCTCGAGCTCGCGCACCCGCGCCTCGAGCTCGCGCACCCGCGCCTCGGCCGCCTCCCTGGCGCGCGACTCGAGGGCGGCCGCCTCTTCCTGGGTGGGCACGAGCTCGCCCTTGCCCCCGCCGCGCGCGAGGCGCACCCGCGCCTCGGCGCCGGTGCCCACGATGACGAGCCAGCTATCGAGCGCGGCGCTCCACACGGGGCCGGCGCCCGCGTGCGCGCGCACGTAGGCGCCGTCGGGGTCGCGCCGGTAGGTCTGGAGCGCCACCCGGCCCGCGGGCGGCCGCTGCGCCGCGGCCTGCGGGTCGAAGATCGCGAGCTCGGGACAGCCGAGCTGACAGTACTTGAGCGGGAGGTCCTCGTAGGCCTTCTTCCAGTCGCTGGCCACGATCTCGAGCGCGAAGCGCGGCGGCCGGTGGCCGGGCAGCCACGTCTGCCATTGCTTCGGCAGCGGCGGCGCCGGCCGGTGGTCGAGGAGGTAGACGTCCGGCGAGACGCGCACGAGCGGCTCCTCGCGCACCCAGGCGAAGAAGCGGCCCGTGCCGGCGTGGTGGTCGGCGGCGCCGCGCTCGCGCGCGAGCTGCGCGATCGACGACAGGAGCAGACGGGAGATCTCGTCGTGCTCGCCCCACGCGCCGAGGCCGTCCGCGTCGTCGAGGTACCAGTCCGACCAGTCGATCACCGCCCGGAGCTCCTCGGGAGCCGGCTCACGGACGACGAGCGCGCGCGGCAGGCGCCTCGCGCGAGGAGGAAGCGGGGACCCGGTGCGGACTGGCGGCACGGCCATCCAGGGTAGCACCGCCGGGCGCGGCAGTGGGAGGCGCTGGCCGCGCGCAGTGGGAGCCGCAGGCCGCCGCGGTCAGCGCACCCGCGCATCGCGTGCGCGCCTCCCCCGCGCCCTCAGCCGCCTTGCTTGCGCACGACGGCGAGGCTCCAGATCTCCCCGGCGCTCGTCCCCACCCACAACGTCGGCGACGCCTTGCCGGAGACCGCGAGCACCGTGGGCTCGCCGCGGGCGCCCAGCGTGACGCTCGCCGTCGGCGCGATCGGCGCGCCCCCGGCGCCCTCGATGGCGGCGCCGTCGAACAGCGCGACGCGGCCGTCCGGGAAGGCCGCGAAGAGGCTCGACTCGATGACGGCCACGTCTGCGGCGGGGGCGTCCAGCGCGAGCAGCTTGGCCGAGAGCTTGCCGGACGACCGGACCACGGCGCAGACCGCGCTCGCGCCGCGCTTGTACACCGCGGTGAGCTTCGGGCCGCCGCGCACGCGGTCGAGCCCCTGGGCCGCGCGCGGCAAGGGCGCGCGCAGCGTCGGGCCGGGCTCGGGCGTCGCGCCGGGGTGCACGCGCAGCTCGCCCCCCTCGCCCGCGCCGTCCACGAGCACGTGCGTCTCGGCCTCGGTCACGTCGAACGCCCGCGCGGTCCCCCGCAGCACGAACGGGCGCGCGGCCACCTCGATCTTCTCGAGCTTCAGCTCCGTCGCGCCGCCGTCCCAGCCGAGCGCGAGCGCCGTCTCGCCCGACGGGCGCGCGGCCAGGAGCCGCACGTCGCGGCCCACCTGATCGAGCTTCGGGCCGTGCGAAAGGCCGAGCAGCGCCCAGACCGCGTCCTCGCTCCGCACCACCGCGACGTCCTTCGAAAGAAGCGCGACGTCGTCGGCCGAGGTCAGCGACAGGTTCGTCGTCTTCGCGCCGGAGCCGCCGGCGGGGATGACCGCGAGGCGCACCGGATCGGTCGAGAGCATGGCGACGAGCCCGGGGCTCGCCAGCGCCGCGGCGCCTCGGATCTCCGCGTCGAGGCTGTGCACCTTGCGGGGGGAGCTGAGATTGCTGAAGGGCATGCCAGCGAGGATACCGGTTCTTTCTGGAGAGCGGACGGCGTTCTGGCCGGGCCGCCCGCAGCACCGCGCTGACGAGCCCTCCCCCCCACGGCGTCGCCCCCCGGACCGACCGGGGGCCCAGCGGAAGCCGCGCTTGCTCGATGGGACTATCTGGTCATATTGGTCATATGCGCAAGGCGTCGCTCGCGAAAGCGAAGGCTGGGCTCTCTGCCCTGGTGGACGAAGCGGAGCACCACAAGAAGGGCACCTTGATCCTGCGGCATGGCAAGCCCGCGGCCGCGATCGTGCCGGTCGAGATGGCCATGCCGCCGAAGCCTCGCCTGTCCGACGCGGAGATCGAGCGGCTGTTCGCGGGGCTCGGCTCGGCGGCGCCGCAGGAGAGCGCGGTGGACGATCTGCTCTCGGCACGGCGATGAAGCTCGTCCTCGACGCCTCGGTGGCGGTCGCCGCCGCGCGGCCGAACGAACCTCATCACGCGGTGTCGCGGGCCCGGGTCACACGTGCGCTCGGAGGCCATGACGAGCTCGTCGTGCCGGCGATCTTTCCGATCGAGGTCGGCGCGTCTCTAGCTCGCGTCGGTGAGCCCGCGGCGGCCGTGTGCGCCTACGTTGACGCGTTGATGTCGGTCGCGGTCACGGTCGCCACGATCGGGCCCTTGCGGGCACAAAGGATTCGAGACATGGCGATCCTGTCGAAGCTCCGAGCGGCGGACGCCGCCTACGTCTGGCTCGCGGCGCACGAGGTGGTCCCCCTGTGTACGCTCGACAAGGAGATGACGCAGCGAGGCAGCACCTACTGCCAGGTGATACCGCCCTGAGCCTCGCGGATTGGCGATGGCGCAATCGCGCGCTCGCCACGAGGCACCCCGGAGTCCCGAGCGCGGAGCCGGGGCGCGGCGGAACGCCCCGGCCGCCGTCAGCCCTTGATCAGCGAGCGGACCTCGATGTCGAGGTTCTCGGCGTCCGCGACGGCGTCCATCGCCTTGCGGAGCTGGGCGAGCGTCACCCCGGCGGGGACGTCGACCCGGGCCTCCATCCGGAAGAGCTGTGAGCCGGTGACCGGGGCCTCGTAGGCCGAGGTCTCGAGCGAGACGATGTTGACGCCGGCGCCGTGCAGCGCGCGCGACACCGCGCGCACGATGCCCTCGTGGTCGAGCGCGTCGACGGAGATGACGCAGGGGATGGTCGCCGCGCGCCGGTGCGACTCGGGGCTCTTCGTCCGGCGGCTCTGGACCGTGAGCCCCGTCGCCGCGGTGAGCGACCCCGCGTCGCGCTCGATCGCCGCGATCGCGCCGGGAGGACCCGAGGCGAGCAGGAGGATGCCGAACTCGCCGCCGAGCACCGCCATCCGGCTGTCCTCGACGTTGGCGCCATGTTCGGTGAGGTAGTGGGTCACCTCCGCGACGAGGCCCGGCCGGTCCGGGCCGAGGCAGGAGAGGACCAGGTAGGTTTCTTCGGGCTCGGCCGTGGTCATGCGGCGCATCTTAGTCCGATCCGATGGGCCAGCGGGCCACTCCGATCGCCCGGGCACACCCGCCCGGCGTCCAGAGCGACGAGCGCCCGGATGACGCCGTCCGGCGTTATCCGGTCGGCGGCTCGCCCTGCTCCCCGGGCGAGCTCGCCACGGCCCGCTCCGCGGCGGACGGGGCGTCTTCCCCGACCGGGAGGGCGCGCACCACGTCCCCGACGTGCACGACGCCGCCGCGCAGCACCCGCGCCGTGATCCCGCCGTGCCCTCGCATCGCCTGGAAGCCGCCGTCGCCGAGCGCCTCGTCCATGGCGCCGCAGGGCGCGCACGGTCCGGTGCCTTCCAGCACCACCTCCTCCCCGACCGCGAAGCGCAGCCACGTGAGCGAGAGCAGGTTGACGCCGGACACGACGACGTTCCGGCGCAGGAGCTCGGGCGTCACCTCGACCCGCCCGCCGGCGAGCGCCGCGATGACCGGGAGGTGCTCGCCCTGGATCAGCGTGACCTGCCGCTTGCCCCCTGCCCTGCCCGCGGCGGCGCAGTCGCCCGCGACCCCGCGCGACGCGATGAGCTCCACCTCGTGCAGCGCCTGCATCGGCGCGCCGTGCGCGGGGCGCACGCCGATCCACGCGACCCGCCCGACCTGCGGCACGTGCGCCAGCCGCTCCCGCAAGCTCCTCATCTCCCGCCTCCGGCTTCGCGCCGCAGGTTAGTACGCTGTCGCCGAAGGACGAATGTGCGGTATGCGCTTGGGAGCGCCGTGGCCGAAGCCTGACGAGCTGGGTAGCTCGTCGTTGGCCGGCATCGCTCAGCTCAGCCCGTCGAGCACCTCGGCGACCGACGCGGCGACGATGGCCCGCTCTAGCCACCGTTCCAGCGTCTCCGGATCCTTCTCGGCCAGGATGCGCTCCCGCGCGACGTCCGGCACCGCGATGCCGCGAACGCGCAGCGCGGTCAGCACGGCACGTGCCGCCTCCTCGGCGCGCGCCTCGGCCCGAAGCTTCTGCTGGTAGTCCTCGAACCACGCCCGGATCTCTGCGCTCACGTCGTCCTCCTCCTCGGTCGTCGGCTCATGGCTTCCGAGCCGGAAGTGTACCAGCAGCGGCGTGGCGATGCTCTTCTCCCAGGCATCGGCCGGTAGCGCCGCCAGATCCGCCAGCGCCTCGCAAAAAGGTTAGTGCCGATCGAGCTACACCGCATCGGAGCATCGAACGATATGCGCTTACCAACACGGGGAGCCAATCATGTCGGAATCGTCGTCGAGCGCGTGAGACTTCCGGCAGCCTGGGAGAGAGAATGAGTGCTTTGCCAGGCCGGGGACCAGGCACGTCATGCCAGACGCGGAACCCGGCACAGAGACTGCCGGGGATGCGCGCGCCGACCGCCGCCGTGCACATCAACTACCGTGATGACATGGCTCCGCCATCGGTAACGAGATGTCCGCAACGGCGGCAATTGCCACGTGGGGAGGCGTTGCGCAGGTCCGGCGGCAAGACCGGTGTCAGCGGCGGCTCGGCCTGTCGCCAGCACCGGAGCGGCGAGCGGGCTCGGGCCGAGAGGCTCAGGCGCGCCGGTAGACGATCCGGCCGCCCGCCTTGCCGAGCGCGTACACGAACCCGAGCTCCAGCGTGGAGCGGGTGACGATGTCGCCCAGATCGAGCCCCTGCTCGACCATCAGCCGCGCCGCCTGGGGCGCGATCCCGACCAGCACCACCTCGGTCCCGAGCAGCGCGGCGGCGCGCGCGGCCTGCACGAGGTGGTTCGCCGCGCTGGCGTCGACGACCGCCATCCCGGTGACGTCGATGATCACGACGCGCGCCTTGTGCTCGCTGATCTCCTGCAGCAGCGCCTCGATGAAGCGGCCGGACCGCTGCACGTCCAGCGCGCCGACGATCGGCATCACCAGGACGCCGCGCGCGATGGGCACCACCGGGCTCGACAGCTCGGCGATCGTGTCGAGGAGCGCCTCCTGGCGGCGGTTCAGCGCCTCGAGCTCCCTCGTCCGATCCTTGATCCGCGAGAGCAGCCGCGCATTCTCGAGCACGACGGCCGCCACGGCGGCCACCCGCTCGAGCAGCGCGAGGTCGCTCACCGAGCAGGCGTGAGCCCGCTCGCTGCTCAGGAGGAGGACCCCGACGACCGCGTCCTGGGAGCGCAGCGGCACGAAGGCCAGCGTGCGCGCGCCCTTCGCGCGGGCCGCGACGACCTCGGGGAGGTGCTGGTGCTCGCTCGACGCGACGTCGATGACCAGCGAGCTGGACGAGCGGATCGCCCGGCCTATCAGGGACTCCTCCTCGATGAGCAAGTCCTCGGCAGACCCCGAAGGCGCCGGCGATGTCGGGCCGCGATTGCAGCGAGACCCTGGCGAGCTCGAGCGCGCGCGCCTGCTCGAACTGGCTCTCCGAGGGCGGCTCCAGGCGGATCGTGGTGCCGGCGACCGCCTCCCGGAAGCCCTCGATGCGCTCGCGGACGTTGAGCACCGTCGTGGAGACGCACTGGGCGGCGACCGCGCCGCCCTCCGGCAGGAGCCGCAGCATCATCTCGCCTGCGAGCCGCCCGGCGGCCCGGTTGTCCGTCCCGATGTAGAGCGCCGCGCTCGTCCCTTCCATGAGCGGCGTATCGATCGCGACGACCGGGATCCCCGCGTCGGCGGCGCGGCGGATGCTCGGCTCGAGCGCGACCGGGTCGACGGGCGCGATGACGATCCCCCGGACGCCCCGGCGGATCCCTTCCTCGATGAGCCCGCCCTGCGTGACGGAGCCCTCGGCCCGCGCGAGCTTGAACTGCACGTCGGCCCCGAGGTCGCGCCCGGCGTCCATCGCGCCGTCGTGCACGTTGTTCCAGTACGACGTCAGGGGCCGGCGGGGCGCCCGGTGGAGGCGGATCCTCCCGCCGGCCTGCGCCGCGCCCGGCGCGCCGGGCCCGCCCCGCGCGCCGTCGAGCAGGGCCAGGTCGATCGAGGCCCACTGCGGGCCCGTCTGCACGCTCCTGATCCCGTCCGCGAGCGTCTCGATGAGCTCGACGACGTCGACCGACTCGGCGACGGCGTTCAGCACCTCCTCGAGCAGGCGGATCTCCTGCGCGACGTGCGCCTCCTCGTCGAACAAGCTGCGCCGCTCGAGCGCGACGCCCATGCGCCGGAGGGCGCTCTCCAGGCGCTCGCCGCCCCCGCCCGAGAGCTGCGCGGCGTCCGGGTGCTCGAGCGCGACGTACGCGCCCGGCGCTCCGAACAGGAGCACCGGCATGACCAGCACGTGGGCGCCCTCCGGCGGCCAGCCAGGCCCCTCGGAGGCCCCGGGCAGGTGCGCCCGGTACCACGCGGCCGCGGAGACGACGCGCGGCCCTCGCGCCGCCTCGGGCGCGGCGGCGGGACCGAACGGCGCGGACGCGGCCAGGAGCCCGCCGTCCGACGGCACGTGCCCCGGGCTCGGCACGAGCCGATCGAGCCCCGCGGCCGCTCTGTAAACGAGGCGCCCACCGGCGCGCACGAGCAGGCCGCCGCGCTGCGCGCCGGGCACGCTCGACACGGCGCGCTGCAAGAGGTCGTGGAGCGTTGCGACGACATCCAATCCGGTGTTCATGCAGATCCGTTCAGCCGGTCGCGCGACGCGCCGGGCGCAGGGGCAGGGCCCGGCATGCGCGACGGGGTTCGCGCCCGTCAAACGAGGACGACGGATGCACGGAACGGAGCGGAGCGGAGGCCATGACCGGACACTCTACCCCGACGCAGACGACGTTTCACCGTGCCGTCACCGCCCGTTGGACACGGGCAGGTTCCCCGCTGCGCGGCTCGTGCAGCGCGCGTCGCCCGGCCGGCCGCCGGCTCCGAGCAGGGGCGATCGCGGGTGGACCGCGCGGCCCGGAGCGGCTTGAATGCCGGGCCGCCCTCGGGCTGCCTCCCCACGCCATGCGCTCCTCCAGGACCCACAAGAGCCCCGCGCTCGCCGAGCGCCACGTGCCCCTCCGCCTGCGCGACGACGGGGGGATCCGGCTCGTCGTCGTCGCCGACACCCACAGCGCGCCTCACCCCGACGCCGAGCGGCGCATCGAAGCGGAGCGGCCCGACGCCATCCTGCACGCGGGCGACATCGGCGACCTGTCGGTCCTCGATCGGCTCGGCGCCCTCGCGCCGGTCGTGGCCGTGCGCGGCAACATCGACGCGGGCGCGCCGGGGGTGCCCGACGTGGCGATCCTCTCGCTCGAGCGCGAGGGCGCCCCGGTGATGACGCTGGTGATGCTCCACATCGCCGTCTACGGGCCGAAGATCCGCGCCGACGCCGCGCAGCTGGCGCGGAGGAGCGGCGCCGATCTCATCGTCTGCGGCCACTCGCACGTGCCCTTCGTGGCGCGCGACAAGGGCCTCGTGGTCTTCAACCCGGGCTCCATCGGGCCTCGCCGCCCTCCGCTGCCGATCGTGTACGGGGTGCTCGAGATCGAGGCCGGCGCGATGAAGGTGCGGCACATGAGCTGCGAGACGGGCGAGCGCTGGCTGCCGTGAGAGCCCGCCGGATCGCGGAGAGCGCCCCGGTCACGCGCCGCGGTGAGCGGGGAGGGCCGGGGCCGCGGGCTTCGAGGTGCGCGCCCTCCCCTCCGCCGTGAGCTCCCGCGCAAGCGCCGGGCACGGCGCCTCGGCCGCGCCCGGCGGGGCGGCGGTCACAGCCCGGTGTAGATGGTGGCGAAGGAGGCGGCCTCGCCGCGGAGCAGCAAGTTGATCCGCGGGTTCGGGACCTTGAAGGTGTGAATCTTGGCGTTGCGCACGTCGAGCACCGCGAAGGCGCCGCCCGGCGTGCTCTCGGCGAGGCCGTTCATCAGCAGGTTCAGCACGACCGAGACGCGCTTGGACGACAGGGGCTCTCCGCGGAAATACATCTTGATCACGTGAGGCGTCCCGTCGATGACGAGCCCGAGCTCCGGATTGACGTTGATCTCGAGATCACCGAGGCGGTATGTCGCCGCGGGCGGCTCGAACCACGTCATATTCCCGGAGGCGAGGAACTTGCGGTATCCCTGGACGACCGACGGATAGATGCGGCGGCGCCGGTCGTCGTGCTGGGCGGCGAGGAAGGTGTCGAGCACGCTGGTCGGCTTTCCGCTCCTGTGCATGTCGACGATCGCCTCTCTCACCTGCCTGTAGAAGTCCGTGTGGAGCTCATCCTTCCGCTCCTTGAACTCCCTGACGCCGGTCAGCTTGGGCGTCCCGGCCTTGAGCACGAAGTCAACAAAGTACGTGAGCGAGATCTTTTCCATGAAGTCTCCTCCAAAACGAAGCAGTCCGGCGCGCGGCTTGCGAGAGCACTCCGTCCGTCACGCCGTGTTCTTTGGGTCTACCATGGATGGTCACCTTCGACCCGTCCGTAAAGGGATCGATCGGACGGACATTGTCCCAACTCGCCAGGGCCGGAAACCGGGGCCTCCTGCCGAAAAAGACGAGCAAATACAACGGCTTGGGCGTACCCGCACGCCCGGTCGCGCCGGGCTCGATCAGGCCCTGCGGCGCTGCGGCGAGCGGGGGCGCACGCCGCGCGAGCAATCGACAGAAATCATCTGTTCTCCGGGGTGCATCGCAACGAGTGCGCGGTCGGCGAGCCGTTCTGGCGCTCTGGCCAGCCTGCGAGTCGCTGAAGAATGCTCGGCGCGCGCCGCGTCGCTCGCGACGGGGCGGGACGGGGAGCCCGTTGCCCCTGCGGCGCCTGATCGTCGCCGGGGTCGCTGCCCTGCTTCGCGTCAGCGCAACCTCCGCGCGGCGTCCTCTCCTGCACGCTCGAGGCGCACACGCCGACGCGCTTGTGTCCGGCGGGGCGCCGGGCGAAAGCTCGGCGCTGCCATGGTGTACGAACGCGACAACATCCACCGCCTCACGCCCTACACGCCCGGCGAGCAACCGCTCGTGGCCGACGTGGTCAAGCTGAACACGAACGAGAACCCGTACCCGCCGCCGCGCGCCGTGATCGAGGCGATCCATGAGGTCTCGGCCGACCAGCTGCGCCGGTACCCGCCGCCGAGGGCGCAGCAGTTCCGCGAGACGGCGGCGCGGCTCCACGGCCTGTCGCCCGAGCAGGTGATCGCCACGAACGGCGGCGACGAGCTGCTGCGCATGGCGATCACCGTGTACTGCGAGCCCGGCGGCCGCGGCCTCGGCGAGACGTACCCCACCTACTCGCTCTACGACGTGCTCGCGGACATCCACGGCACCACCGTGAGCCAGGTGCCGCTCGACGAGGACTGGTCGGTGCCCGAGGACTTCGCGGCCCAGCTGAACGACCGCGGCTGCCGGCTCGCGCTCCTCGTCAACCCGCACGCGCCGTCGGGGCGGCTCGAGCCGCTCGACAAACTCGAGCGCCTCGCGCGGGCGTTCCGGGGCGTGCTCCTGATCGACGAGGCGTACGTGGACTTCGCGGAGTCCGACGCGATCCCGCTGCTCGATCCGGCGCGGGGCCTCGACAACGTGCTCCTGCTCCGGACGCTGAGCAAAGGCTACTCGCTCGCCGGCCTCCGATTCGGCTACGGCCTCGGGCACCCGCGGATCATCGAGGCGCTCGACAAGGCGCGCGACAGCTACAACACCGACGTCCTCTCGCAGGCCGCCGCCGTCGCCGCGCTGCGCTCGCGCGACGAGGCCAGGGAGAGCTGGAAGAAGGTGATCGCCGAGCGGATCCGCCTCACCGCGGCGCTCACGGACCGGGGCTTCACCGTCGCGCCGAGCCAGAGCAACTTCGTCCTCGCCGCGCCGCCGAAGGGCGGCGTGCCCGCGCAGGCGCTCTACCGCGCGCTCCACGACCGCGCGATCTTCGTCCGCTACTGGGACGCGCCCCGCATCAACGACCGGCTCCGCATCACCGTCGGCACGCCCGAGCAGAACGACGCCCTGCTCGCGGCCATCGCGGACATCACCTCCGACCGGCGGAGCCAGGCGACCGCCTGAACCGCGGCCGAGCGCGAGGGCTTCCCGTGGCGCCGGGGCCGCGATAGGACAGGGCCGCGATGCGCACGATCACCCGATGGGCCCCTCTCCTCGCGGCGCTGGCCTCGGCGTGCGGCCCGGCGCCCGCGCCCCCCGCCGCGCCCGCGACCGACGCCGCGCCCGCGACCGACGCCGCGCCCGCGACCGACGCCGGCGCGGTCAGGAGAGCGGCGAACATGGCGCTCACCGCGCTCTCGAACCGCCGCTTCGACGTCCGCGGCTGCGACGCCGCCGCGGCGCGTGGGGTCGAGGAGGCCGCGGCGCGCGCCGGCACACCCCAAGGCGAGCGGTGCGTCATCGTCGTCGCGCGACAGAGCGACCGGACCTGGCTCGTCGCCGTCCGCTCCGCGCTCTCGTCGCAGTCCTTCGGGGCCCAGGCGCTCGTGACCGTGCTCCCCGAGGGCGAAGGCGTCAGCGGCATCGAGTACACCCGCTGACCGGCCCGGCGCCCCCGTCGCGGCGGGAGGTGCGTCACCGCGCGCTGGCGACGAGGAACAGCCGCCGGAACGGGAACAACGTCTTGCCGTCCGGCGCCGCCGGGTACGCCGCGGCGATCCGGCGGGCATACTCCTCCAGAAAGCCGGCGCGCTCGGCCTCGTCGAGCGCCCCGAGCAGCGGCCGGAGCGCCGTCCCCTTCGTCCACTCGACGACCGGGTTCGTGCCCTCGAGCACGTGCAGGTACTCCGTCTCCCAGACGTCGAGGTGCGCGGCGCGCGGCGCGAGCATGGCGTAATAGGCCTGAGGCGCCGCGACCGGGCTCTCCCGCACCACGGGCGCCAGCTTGTCGCGGAAGCGAGGCATCCGGCTCACCTCCACCATCGCCGTGTGCGACGGCGCGCCGTGGTTCCTGGGCATCTGGACCGCGAGCACGCCGCCCGGCGCGAGGCGCCCGAAGAGCGCGGGGAACAGCGACGTATGGTCGTCCAGCCAGTGGAGCGCGGCGTTGCTGAAGATCAGCGCCGGCGGCGCGTCCGGAACGAAGCGGCCGATGTCCCCCTCGATGAAACGCGCCCCGGGGACGGCCGCGCGCGCCTGGGCCAGCATGTCCGGGGAGCTGTCGACGCCGACGATCCCCCGGTCGGGGAAGCGCTGCGCGAGCAGGCGGGCGATGTTGCCCGCGCCGCAGCCGAGATCGACGATCTCGCCCGGCCCGCCGAGGGAGATCCTGCCGATCAGGTCGACGGCCGGACGTGCCCGGTGGTCCACGAACTTCAGGTATTGAGCAGGATCCCAGTCGGCCATGGCGATCTCCGGCGCGGCCGCAGGATCGGAGCTGCGCCGCCGGATGGCAAGCGGCTCGGCGGCCTTCCCGGACAGGCCGGCGTGTCGCGTGGCGAATTGCCACAAGCGCCGCCAGGTTGCCACGTCCCCGGCCGGCGTGGTGCCCCGTCGCGGCGCCGCAGCGTCCGGCATGTGCGTTGCTCGAGCCGCGCTCGAACGCCGCGTGGCTTGCCTCGCAGCACATTCCGGGGAGGCGGCCGCCGGCCGCACGATGTGAATTGCATCGACGCCAGGGAGATCTCTTGAAAGGTCAAGCAACGATCCGTCGGCCGCTGCGCTCGCGGCTCAGGCCGGCGCTCCTCCTCGGGCTCGCCGCGACCGCGGCGCAGGCCGGCTGCTTCAGCGCGCGTTCCTCCTCCGGCGGCGGCGAGACGGCGCCGCCGCCGCCCACCCGGGTGATCCGAACCACGGACATCGAGCTGCCCGACGGGTACGTCATCGAGGTGGTCGCCACCGGGCTCACGTTCCCGACGGGCGTCACGTTCGACGACGCCGGGCAGGTCTACGTCACCGAGGCCGGCTACTCCTACGGCGAGGTGTTCACCACCCCGAGGCTGCTCCGGATCGAGCCGGGCGGCGCGACCTCGGTGGTCGCGACGGGCAGGAACCCGCCGTGGACCGGGGTCACGTGGGCCGACGGCGCCTTCATCGTCTCGGAGGGCGGCGTGCGCGACGGGGGCAAGATCCTCCGGATCGCGCCGGGCGGCGAGACGCAGACGCTCGCCGAGGGGCTGCCCAGCCTGGGCGACCACCACACGAACGGGCCTGTGCTCGGGCCCGACGGCAACATCTACTTCGGCCAGGGCACGGCCACGAACTCCGGTGTCGTGGGCGAGGACAACTACAAGTTCGGCTGGCTGAAGCGACACCCCGAGTTCCACGACGTCCCCTGCAAGGACGTGACGCTGACCGGCGCCGGGCTCACCGGGCCGAACCCGCTCACGAAGGACGAGGACGACGAGGCCACGACCGGCGCCTTCGTGCCGTTCGGCACGCAGACCCAGAGAGGCCAGGTCATCCCGGGCAAGGTGCCTTGCAGCGGCGCGGTCATGCGCATTCCGCCGCGCGGGGGCACGCTCCACCTCGTGGCGTGGGGCTTCCGCAATCCGTTCGGGATCGCGTTCTCGCCCGACGGCAAGCTCTTCGTCACCGACAACGGCTATGACGAGCGCGGCAGCCGCCCGGTCTGGGGCAACGCCGACTACCTCTGGGCCGTGACGCCGGGCACCTGGTACGGCTGGCCCGATCACGCCGACGGCCGCCCGGTCGCGCAGGACCGGTATGCCCCGCCGGGCAAGAAGCCGCCCCCTCCCCTGCTCGAGGTGCTGCCGAACCCGCCGCCGCAGCCCGCCGCGTTCTTCGCCGTGCACAGCTCGTCGAACGGCATCGACATCTCGCGCGCCCCCGCGTTCGGACACGTCGGCGACGCGTTCGTCGCGCAGTTCGGCGACCAGGCGCCGGACGTGGGCAAGGTCCTGCACCCGGTCGGCTTCAAGGTCGTCCGGGTGGACCTGAAGACCGGCGTCGTCCGCGATTTCGCGGTCAACCGCGGCAAGGACAACGGGCCGGCGTCGCGGCTGAAGAACGGCGGCCTCGAGCGGCCGATCACCGTGCGCTTCGATCGCGCGGGGCGGTCGCTCTATGTCGTCGATTTCGGCGTCATGCTCATGGATGAGAAGGGCGCCAGACCCCAGCAGGGCACGGGCGCGCTCTTCCGTATCACCCGGGCGGCAGCGGCAGGCTGAGAGGCGAGGAGGGATGATGACGATGCGCGCAGTCCTCGGTGTTCTCCTCGGCGCGGCCCTCGGGCTCGCGGTCGGCTGCGGCTCCTCCCGGAGGAGCGAGCCAGAGCTCGGGCCACCCCCGCTCGACGAGCCCCCGGAGCGGCGGGGCGAGGTCCTCTTCGCCAAATTCTGCGACCAGTGCCACCCCGGCGGCGCAGGAGGGCTCGGGCCGGGGCTCAACAACAAGCCGGCGCCCGCCGCGGCGATCCGGCTCCAGATCCGGAGCGGGCTCGGCGCGATGCCGGCCTTCTCCGAGAGAGAGATCCCGGACGCGGACGTGGACGCGATCATCGCTTACATGCTGACCATCAGGAGCCACGAGAAAGGCGGCTGAGCGGACGAGCGGCCGCGCCGCCGCCGACGAATGACGAATAACGACGGCGGGCGACCGGCGCGGCGCCGGACAGGCCATTGCAGCCAACAGCGTCGATTCGGCGCAATCGGGACGACAGAGAGAGAGGACCAGGATCATGACAGCGATTCGCGGCGTGATATTCGATGTCGACGGCACGCTGGTCGACAGCAACGACGCGCACGCGCGCGCCTGGGTCGATGCGCTCAAGGAGTTCGGGTACACCGTCCAGTTCGAGGAGGTGCGGCGGATGATCGGGATGGGGGGCGACAAGCTCCTGCCCGCGGTGACGGGGGGGCTGGAGAGCGACAGCCCCGAAGGGAAGAAGGTGAGCGCGCGCTGCTCGGAGATCTTCATGAAGCAGCTCCTGCCCGAGCTCCGCGCCCTGCCGGGCGCGACGGAGCTCCTCAAGGAGCTCCGCGATCGCGGCCTCAAGCTCGTCATCGCGAGCTCGGCCCAGAAGGAGAAGCTCCGCGAGCTCCTCAAGATCGCGGGCGCGGACGGGGTCGTCGAGAGCGCCACCTCGTCGAGCGACGCCGAGCGCTCCAAGCCGGACCCGGACATCGTGCAGGCAGCGCTCGACAATCTGCGGCTCCCCCGCGAGGAGGTCGTGATGATCGGCGACACGCCCTACGACATCGAGGCGGCGGCCAGGGCCGGCCTGAAGACCATCGGCTTCCGCTCGGGCGGCTGGACCGACACCGGGCTCGAAGGCGCCATCGCGGTCTATGACGGTCCCGCCGACCTGCTCGCGCACCTCGACACCTCCCCGCTCGCCGAGGGCGCGGCGAGCGCCGCCACCCCGCCGCAGGCGGAGAAGACCCCGCAGCAGCGCTACGTCTAGAACAACACGCCGCGCGGCGAGCGGTCACGCTGGAGCACGCGCGGAAACACCGCCCGTGCCACTTCCGCCACCACTGTAGTCCAGTGTGAGGGACGGCGCGATCCGGGCCGCACGGGAGAACCTGCGCGTCCACGGTCGCCCGGGGGGGCGCTCCCCGAGTGTGTCTTTGCGAGAGTTCGGCTAACCTGCCGCCGATGGCGCAGTCCCCCGTTGCTGTAGGTGACGTCCTCGCGGGCAAGTACCGCGTGGAGAGGATCATTGGCGCAGGGGGGATGGGCGTGGTCGTGGCCGCGTGGCACCTGG
The DNA here is from genome assembly GCF_002950945.1 of Sorangium cellulosum. Taxonomy (GTDB): domain Bacteria; phylum Myxococcota_A; class Polyangia; order Polyangiales; family Polyangiaceae; genus Sorangium; species Sorangium cellulosum_E. The sequence continues at coordinate 13,914,977 of NZ_CP012673.1, read as the reverse complement.
AGCTCGAGCAGCGTGTTGCGATGAAGTTCCTGAACCCGCTCTTCACCGAGAGCGGGGACGCGGCGGAGCGCTTCCGCCGCGAGGCGCGCGCGCTGGCCAGGATCAAGAGCGAACACGTGGCGCGCGTGCTGGATGTCGGGATGTTCGAGGGCGGGCTCCCTTACATCGTGATGGAGTTTCTGGAGGGGAACGACCTCGCGCAGGAGCTGCGGCAGCGAGGGCCGCTGCCGCTGGAGGAAGCCCTCGAGTACATCCTCGAGGCCATCGAGGCCGTCGCCGAGGCGCACGCCCTCGGGATCGTGCACCGCGACCTCAAGCCGGCAAACCTGTTTCTGGCGCGCCAGCCCGGCGGCTCCCGGAGCGTCAAGGTCCTCGATTTCGGCATCTCGAAGTCGCTGCTCGGCGCGTCGAGGGACGAACTGTCGCTGACCAGGACAGCGGCCATGATCGGCTCGCCGCTTTACATGTCGACGGAGCAGGCGCGCTCCGCCAAGGACGTGGACGCGCGCACCGATATCTGGTCGCTCGGCGTCATTCTTTACGAGATGCTGACCGGGAGGCCGCCGCACCTCGGCGAATCGGTCGCGCAGCTGTTCGCCTCGCTGCTCAACGAGGCGCCCGCCTCGTTACTCCAGGTGCGCTCCGACGTCCCGCCCCAGCTGGACGAGGTGGTGTTGCGCTGCCTCGCCAAGGAGCGCGACCAGCGGTGGAACAATGTCGGCGACCTGGCGTATGCGCTCCTCAGGTTCGCCCCGGCCGAGTGCCGCGTGCACGTCGACCGGGCGCGCCGCGTGCTCGGGATGTCGGACGCCGGGTGGCGGACGCCGAGCCAGGTCGACGCGCTCAGCGGGCGGCCGTCGATGCACAGCCAGGTCGACGTGAACGGGCGGCCGACGCTCCCCAACCCGGTCCCCATGATGAGCTGGCGGCCGACGATGCCCAGCAACGCCGGCGCGACGGGCGAGCCCGCACTCGCCGGCGGAGCACAGGTCCCGGCGCCGCGCGGCGGGTCGATCGCCGCGCCGCCGCCGGGCGCGGTGCCGACGGTCAGCTCGTGGAGCAGCACCGGCGGGGCGCAGCGCGCGGCGCGCAGGAGCGCGCTCTGGGGCCTGGCCATCGCCGCCGGCGCCGCCCTGGCGACGGTCGCGTTCGGCGCCGTGCTCTACCTGCGCGGAAGGGCCCTGGCCGACGACCCCAAGCCCGCGGCGGCCGCCGCGGCGCCGGCCGCGAGCGCCGCGGAGCCGGCGAGAGCGGAAGGCCCCCCCGGCCCCGCGCCGGCCGCCGCGCCCGGGGCGGGCCCCAGCGCGACGCCGCCGCCCGAGGCGGCCGCCGGCGCCGCCGCCCCGCTGCCCGAAGAGGCCGCCAGCGCCGCCACCGCGCCGCCTGAAGCGGGCCCCGGCGCGGCGCCGTCCTCCGCGGCTGCCGCCGGCGACGCCGCGCTCGCCCCGCCGCCCGCGCCGCCGCCCACGCCCGCGCCGCCGCCCGCCCCCACGACGCCCGCCGCCCGGCCGGGCGCGCCGCAGGCGAGCGCCGCGCCGCGCCCCGCCGCGCGCCCGCAGCCGCCGCCGGCAAACCAGGCCGAGCCGCGCGGGACCAACGAGATCAGCGACTTCGGCGGGCGGCGCTGAGCGAGGCGCTCACGCCGCACGGAACACGGCCTTCGGTGCCCATCCAGGCCCAGGGGAAGAGGAAACGGGGCGAATGAAACGTCAGCAGCGAAGCATCGCACGGGGCATCGGACTCGGCCTGTGCGCGGCGTGGCTCGCCGGGGCGGTCCCCGCGCGGGCGGACGCGACCGCCGCCGAGAAGGCAGCGGCGGAGGCGCTCTTCGACGGGGCGCTCGATCTCATGAAACAAGGCCGCCACGCGGAAGCGTGCCCGAGGCTGGAGCAGAGCCAGCGCATCGACCCGGGGATTGGCACGCTCCTCTACCTGGCCGAGTGCTACGAGAAGACCGGCCGCACGGCGAGCGCCTGGGCGACGTTCCGACAGGCCATGTCGGAGTCGCGGGCCGCGGGGCAGACCGAGCGCGCCCGCAAGGCCCAGGCGCGGGCAACCCAGCTGGAGCCGAGCCTGCCGAAGCTGAAGGTCGAGGTCGCGGCGGAGGACAAAGTCGAGGGGCTCTCGGTGCGGGTCGCCGGCAAGGCGGTGGACAGCGCGCTGCTCGGCATCGCGATCCCGGTGGACCCCGGCGACATCGCCATCGAGGCGAGCGCCCCCGGCCACGAGAGCTGGACGACGACCGTGAAGGTCCGCGGCGGGGCCGAGGAGACCGTCACCGTGCCCCCGCTCAAGCGGACGGCCAGCCCGCCGCCCGCGCTCACCGAAGCGCCGCCCACGGGCGCCGCCGCGCCGCCGCCCGCCGGCGCGGAGGAGCGCCCCGGCCCCGCGCCCGGCAGCGATAAACCCGCGGGATCCGGGATGAATCCGCTGCGCGTGGCCGGCCTCGTCGCGGGCGGCGTGGGCGTCGTGGGGATCGGCCTCGGGTCGTTCTTCGGCGTGAAGGCGATCACGAAGAACAGCGACGCGGAGGTCTACTGCCCGCGCGGCGACACGTGCGACGATCGCCGCGGCGTCACGCTGACCGAGGAGGCCAAGAGCGCCGCCACGGTGTCGAACATCGCGATCGGGGTCGGGGCGGCCGCGCTGGCCGGCGGCGTCGTGCTGTACATCGTCGGCACACGCGCGCCCAGCCAGGAGTCGCGCGTGCAGGTGGCGCCGCTGCTCGACGCGCGGAACGTCGGCCTGCGCGTGGGAGGGACCTTCGAATGAGGCGCATGACAAGGTGGCTGTCGCTCGTTTGCCTGCCGCTCTCGTGGCTCGGCTGCGAGGTGATCGCCGGCATCGAGGACCGCACCTTCACCGACCCCGTGAGCGAGCAGTGCGCGTCGTACTGCGCCACCGTGATGGAGAGCTGCACCGCCGAGCACCAGGTATACTCCACGATCGAGACCTGCCAGGGCGTGTGCGCGCTGCTCGATCCGGGCGATCCGCTCGAGCCCGTCGGCAACACGGTGGCGTGCCGGGCCCACCAGGCCTCGCTGGCGGCGAGCACCCGCGAGCTCGCGGTGCACTGCCCGCGCTCGGGCCCGGGGGGCGACGGGTTCTGCGGGAGCAACTGCGAGAGCTACTGCACGCTGTACGCAGGGGCGTGCTCGCCCGAAGTCCCCACGCACGAGGACTGCATCGCGCGGTGCGCGGGGCTCAAGGACGCGCAGATGTTCGACGTGGTCGTCAACCACGACGGCGACACGCTGCAATGCCGGCTCGTGCACGTGAGCTCCGCGACGGTGGAGCCCACGGAGCACTGCCCGCACGCGCGCCTCGTCCCGGCGGCCCCGTGCGCCGATCCGGAAGGGACCGCGCCGGTCTGCGAGGACTACTGCCAGGTCGTGATGGCCGCCTGCCAGGGCGATCACGCCGTCTACGAGTCCACCGAGCAGTGCATCTCGGTCTGCGGGGCGCTCCCGCCCGGCAGCACCGATCAGCGGACCGAGAACACCGTGGGCTGCCGCAAGTCCCACGCTTACAGCGCCCTGCTGGATCCGGTCACCCACTGCACACACGCGGGGCCGGGCGGCGACGGCCACTGCGGCTCCGACGCGGACGGCACGGGCGACTGCGGGTCGTACTGCACGCTGCTCGAGGCCGCCTGCGGGGCCTCGTTCGAGGCGGACTACGACAACTGGGAGGACTGCCAGCTCTCCTGCGGCGACCTCGAGGGAGCGGCCCCCGACACCGGCTACGCCGTCGCGAGCGCCGAGGCGACCGCGCTCGACTGCCGGCTGCTCCACGTCAGCCGCGCGTTCGACGACTCGAGCGAGTGCGGCTCGGCGTCCGGCACGGACGCCTGCGATTGACCCCGGCCCGGGCGGCGCCTGGCCTCGCGCCTCGCGCCGCCCGCGCGCGCCGCCGCGCTACCCGCCCGCGACCTGCGCGAGCAGCGCCTCGTGGTCGACCGGCTTGACCAGGTGGGCGTCGCAGCCGGCCTCCCTGGATCTCCGCTGGTCTTCCTGCTGCCCGTACCCCGTGAGCGCGATGATCTTCAGGGCGCCCGCGCCCTGGTCGTCGTGACGCTCCCGGCGCAGCTTCCGGGCGACCTCGTAGCCGTCCATCTCGGGCATCCCGAGGTCGAGCAGGACCACGTCCGGGGCGAAGCGGTCCGCCGCCTCGAGCGCCGAGGCGCCGTCGTGGGCGAGCGCGATCGTGTGCCCGGCCTGCTCCAGGACGAGCCCGACGCCGCGCGCGTGGTCGTGGTTGTCGTCCACCACGAGGATGCGGCGCGTGGGCGCGCGCCGCGCGGGCGCGGGCTCCTCGCGCGGGCGCTGGGCCGCCTTCGCCGCGGGCAGGCGGACCGTGAGCTCGCTGCCGCGGCCCTCGCCCTCGCTCGCCGCCGACACCTCGCCCCCGTGCAGCTCGACGATCCGCTTCACGAGCGTGAGCCCGATCCCGAGCCCGCCGCGCGAGCGGTCGAACGCCGGGTGGACCTGCTCGTAGAGATCGAAGATGCGGGGCAGCACCTCGGGGGGGATCCCGATCCCGGTGTCCCGCACCCGGAGCACGACCTCCGCGCCCTCGCGGCAGGCAGAGAGCCAGATCTGCCCGCCGTCGCGGGTGTACTTCGCGGCGTTCGTGAGGAGGTTGACGAGCACCTGCTCGAGGCGCGCGGCGTCGCCGAGCACCCAGGCCGGCCCGTGGCCGAGGTCGACGGTGAGCTGGTGCTTCGAGGCGTCGATGAGCGGCGCGACCGCCGCCACCGCCTGCTGGACGACCTGGCCGAGATCGAGCGGCTCCTTCTTCAGGGCGAGCTTGCCGCGGGTGATCCGGGAGACGTCGAGCAGGTCGTCGACCAGGCGCGTGAGCTGCCGCAGCTGCCGCTGCATGACCGCGCGCGCCCACGCCCGCCGCGGCTCGGGCACCGAGGGCATCTGCGCGACGCTGAGCGCGAAGTGGAGCGTGGAGAGCGGATTGCGGAGCTCGTGCGCCAGCACCGCCAGGAACTCATCCTTGCGGCGGCCGGCGTCGCGCAGCGCCTGCTCGCGCCGCCCGGCCGGGCGGCGGCGCGCCCCCGCGGCGCCGGGGGCCGCCTCGGACAACGCTGTTTTTTCCGCGCTCTTTCGCCGTTCTCGAGTCGATCCCACCCACGCCCCCCAACAAGACGCCTCCCCCGGCGCGCCGCCGTCATGCCGGACGGCCCCGCGCAGCGTCGCGGGCATCCTAGATCAACGGCGCGGCGCCGGCAGCGCGCGAATCGAGTGGATCCAGCTTTTCGCAGGGCTGCCGGCGACGCCCCGCGCGCGACGCACCGCTCCGGCCATGCGACGAGCCGACGAGCGGATGTCGCCGGATCGTACCGCGCGTGTTTCGGCAACAGCATTCATCGCGCGTGGGGCGGGGTCGCTCAAGGAACACCTCGACCCGCGGCGCGCGGGCGATGTAGCATCCCGCAACACCCTCCAATCCATCGAACCCCATCGAAGGAGCGCCCGCGCACTGCGGCGCCGGCGAGACACGAATCCTCATGAAGCTTGCGATCATCTCAGGCAGTCACCGCATGGAGTCCGAGTCGGGCAAGGTCGCCCGTTACGTGCAGCAGCAGCTGGCGTCGTGGGCCGACGTGTCCTCCACGTACGTGCTCGATCTCGCCGGCAACCCGCTCCCGCTCTGGGACCAGGAGATCTGGCAGGGCTCGGAGAAGTGGGAGCGCGTCTGGTCCCCGATCTCCGCCGAGCTCGCCTCGTCCGACGCGTTCGTGGTCGTGGCGCCGGAGTGGAGCGGAATGGTCCCCGCGGGATTGAAGAACTTCTTCCTCCTCTGCTCCCGCGGCGAGCTCGCCCATAAGCCCGCGCTCATCATCGCGGTCTCGGCGAGCCTCGGAGGAGCCTACCCCGTGGCCGAGCTGCGCATGAGCAGCTACAAGAACACGTATCTCTGCTACATCCCGGATCACGTGATCGTGCGCAACGTCCGCGGCCTCATCAACGATCCGGAGACGCCGCAGTCCCCCGACGACGAGCGCATCCGCGAGCGCATCCGCTACGCGACAGGCATCCTGCTCCAGTACGGCAAGGCCCTGGCGCAGGTGCGCGCGAGCGGCCTCGTCGACCTCCAGAGATACCCGTACGGGATGTAGCCCCGCCGCCGGCCGCCTTCCCCGGGCGAACCCCGCCGCCGGCGCTTTTCCAATGTCAACATAAATATCCCACATCACCCCACGTCGGCCCCGAGTCGCGTCGCGTCAAACAACAGATTCATCCGTTATACCGGATGAGCATCTGCTAAGATGGCGCATCGCCATGACAAGTCCGTTGCTCACGCTTCCGAACCCAGGCGCGCTGGCCATGACGGTGCGCGCCAAGGCCGTGGTCTTCGAGGACGAGCGCTCGCGGGTGTTGCTCGACCGCATCCGGCAGCTGGCGCCGAGCGACGCCACGCTGCTCGTCACCGGCGAGACCGGGACGGGCAAGGAGATCGTGGCGCGCCACATCCACGAGATGAGCCACCGCGCGCGGCGGCCGTTCGTGGCGGTGAACTGCGGCGCGTGGTCGGAATCGCTGGTGGAGAGCGAGCTCTTCGGCCACGAGAAGGGGGCCTTCACCGGGGCGACGACGGCGAAGGCGGGGTGGTTCGAGTCGGCGGACGGCGGGACGTTGTTCCTCGACGAGGTCGGCGATCTGCCGCTGCAGCTGCAGGTGAAGCTGCTCCGGGTGCTGCAGGAGCGGGAGGTGGTGCGGCTCGGCTCGCGCCAGCCGATCCCCATCGACGTGCGGCTCATCGCGGCGACGAACGTCGACCTGGAGGCGGCCGTGGCCGCGCGGCGCTTCCGCGAGGACCTCTTCTACCGGCTCAACGTCGCGACGGTGGCGCTCCTGCCGCTGCGGGAGCGGCCGGGCGATATCCAGCCGCTCGCGAGGTACTTCCTCTCCGTCCATGCAGGACGCGTCGGGGTCGCTGCGCCCGAGATCACCCGGGAGGCGACGGAGCGGCTGCTCGAGCACCCGTGGCCGGGGAACATCCGCGAGCTCGAGAACGCGATCCACCACGCGTTCCTGGTGTGCAAGGGGCACCGGATCACCCCGGCGGATCTGCGCCTGACGGCGCTCCAGCCGAAGGCGGGGTCGGTGCCGCCGCCGCCGAGCGGGCGGGCGGTGGCCGAGCCGCCGATCGCGCAGCTGGAGAGCGCGCTGCTCGCGCTGTTCGAGCAGAACCGGCCGGATCTGCACGAGCACATCGAGGAGGTGCTCATGAGGACGGCGTACCGGTATTGCAACCGGAACCAGCTGCAGACCGCGCGGCTGCTCGGGATCAGCAGGAACATCGTGCGGGCGCGGCTCATCCAGTTCGGGGAGCTCGCGGGCTCGCCGCGCGCGAGGAGCGGGGGCGGGGCGGACGCGCCCGAGTCGGGGCCGATCTCGAGCGGGCCATGCCGGGGCGAAGGCGTGGAGGGAGAGGACGACGAGGAGGGCCGGAGGGGAGGCGCTCCGCGGGCGGTGCGGGCGGTGAGGATCGGGTGCTCGAAGTTCGGGCTGCTCATGATGCTCGTGAAGCTGAAGGGGTCGCTCGATCGCGCGATGGCGGAGCGCGGCGTGAAGGTCGCGTGGTGCGAGTTCCCCGGCGGGACGCAGCTCGTCGAGGCGCTGCGGGCGTCGGAGGTCGATCTCGGGCTGGTGGGGGAAGGGCCTCCCATCCTGGCGCTCTCGGCGCACGCGCCGATCGTGTACCTCGCGGCGGAGCCGCCGGCGCCCGAGGGCGAGGCGATCATCGTCCACAAGGACTCGCCGATCCGGAGCGTGGCCGACCTGAAGGGCAAGACGGTGGCGCTGAACCGGGGCTCCAATGTCGATTACCTGCTCATGCGCGCGCTCGAGGAGGCGAACGTGCGGTACGAGGACGTGAACCTCTCGTTCATCCCGCCGTCGGGCGCGCGGGCGGCGTTCGAGAGCCGCGAGGTCGACGCGTGGGCGATCTGGAATCCGGTGCTGTCGTCGGTGAAGGACGCCACGGGGGCGCGCGTGCTGCGCGACGGGAAGGGGCTCGCGATGAACACCGCGTTTTACGTGGGGGCGCGGGGGTTCGCGGATGAGAATCCGGAGCTCGTGCAGGTCTTCCTGTCGGAGGTCAAGGCGGTGGGGCACTGGGCGAACGAGCACACGGCGGAGGCGGCGGAGCTGCTGGCGTCACACCACGGGATGGCGAAGCCGGCGCTCTGCGCGGCGCTGCAGCGGCGGAAGTTCGGGATGAAGGCGCTGGACGCGGAGCTGGTGGCGTCGCAGCAGGAAGTTGCGGATACGTTCTTGAAGCTGAGGTTGATTCCGAGGGCGATCCGGGTCGCGGAGGCGCAGTGGGCGCCGCCGGGGGGGTACGCGCGCAGCGCGTAGGGGAGAGGGGGAGTTTCAGCCGCTCGGATCGAGCTGCACGAGGGTGGTCCACGCGCCGGTCTTCGTCTCGTCCTGCACGATCACCTTACCCGTCGCGAGATCGAGCTCGAACGCTGGATCACCCCCGTTCGGGGTGGTGCTCCCGTCGTGGACACGGACGACCTGATTCGACTCCACCGTGCACTCGGAGACGCCCGTCGTGCCTTCGCCGTAGATCACGCGGCCTCCGCACTCGAGGCGCGTGAGGCACATGCCGGCGCGCGCGAGCGGAGAGGCGCGCAACGTGCACCTGGCGCCGGCCTTCACCGGGCTCGGGCCGGTGGACGAGGTGACACGCGCGGAGCGGCGAAGCGCCCTGGAGGTGGCGTCGAGGAGCGGCTCGCCCTGCACGGGAGCGCTCTGATACGGCAGCTTGAGCTCGACGCGGTACGCGGGCGCGGAGTCGCTCCAGACCGCGCCCACTTTACGGATGCTGTCGAGCGAGATCTCGGCCCTCGACCCGGCGCGATCGCCCTTGTCCTCGTAGGAGATCGCGTAGAGATACGTCCCGGGGGACGAGCCCGAGTCCTCTTCCACGCTGCTGCGGAACATCGACATGCCGTTCAGCGGATCCGTCGAGCGGTAGATCGGCTTCCCTCCGCAGAGGACCTGGAGCTCGGAGACGTCGACGTCGTCGCCCGGGCTCGCGAGCTTCGCCTCGACCGTACACGCCGCGCCGGCCGCGAGGGGGAGGCCCGTGGCGCGCGTGACGGTCGCCTTCCAGGTCGCGCTCGCCGTCCGCGTCCGGCGCTCGGGGGACGGCGAGGCCGGGGTCGGCGGCTCCGGCTCGGACGAGGGTTCGGGGGCCGGAGGCGGTATCTGGACCAACGTGGGGGCTACCGGCGGCAGAGGGACGAACGACACCTCGGACGAGCTGCGGCCGAGCATCAGGGCCGCGACCGCAGCGCCCGCCAGGACAGTCGCGGCTACCAGGAGCGGAACCGCCAGGGAACGCTTCGGGCGGCCACGCACGGCGTCGAGCTCCCGGCCGAGCTGGTCAAGCACGCGCCGGGCCTCCGCCATCTGGCGCTCGATCTGCTCGACGCGCGCCGTCCGATCGTCGTCCCGGCGGTCCTCGAGCTCCTTCCGGGCCGCCGCGAGCTGCTCCTCGAGGCCCTCCACACGCCCGCGCAGCGCGTCTCGTTCGTCGCGGTACTGCATCCACCGAGGATACACCGAGCGGCGCCGCCGCGGAGGTCAGTTCGACGGCTTCGGCATCCGGAACACCACAGTCGGCTCGTGGGCGTTCACGTTGTTGATATTCCAGTAGATGTAGCCGCAATCGACGGCGATCTCGTAGAAGTACGAGGCGCCGGTCGCGAGGGTGACCGGGTTGCCCGTGCCGAGGGGGGACCTCTTCACCTCGCCCCGCTGGTCCTCGTTGGTGTTGGTGGCGACGGTCCAGTAGATGAACTCGTCGTCCACCGCGATCGACGCGGGAATGGCGTCGGGATCGACCGAGATCGTGAGGGGAGCGGCCGCGAGCGGCGCGTCCGTGCGCTTCGACTGGATCGCGCCGGTATGCTCGGTCCGCCAGTACAGGACGCCTTTCGAGAGGACGAGCGTGGCCGGACTCCCGTTCGTCTCGGCGAACTTCTCCGGGCTCCCGAGCGGGTCCTTCGTCGCGCGCAGGATCTGGTTCCCACTGAAGTCCGACCAGTAGATGTGCGTCTCGTCGACGGCGATGCCGACCAGAAAGCCGCCCTCGGCGACCTTCTCGCCGTAGATCTGGCTGCCGTCGCTCCTGGCCCGCCAGACGGCCTCGGGCACCTGGGTCACCCAGTAGACGTTGTCGCGATCCGCGGTGAGCCGGCCGAAGGAGGACTGCGGCATGGGATCCTGCGGGGGGACGTCGGCCACCTGGATCGCGCTCGTGCTCGGCGGATCGATGGAGATGCTGAACACCTTCGCGTTGCTCCAGTTGGACCAGTAGAGCTTCCCCTCCGCGTAGGCGACCCACGCCGGATCGCCGAACCCGGCCGTGCCGAGGAGCGGGCCCGCGGCCCCGCCGTCCCGCGGGATGGAGACGATGGTGTCGTTGTTGGCCAGGAGCACGACGTCCCCGGCGACGACCATGCCCTTGGGGTTGTCCCCGAAGTCCCCCATGACCTGCGTCACGGGGCACTCGCCGGCCGCGCAGCTCGGCCGGGGACACGAGCCCATGTCCCCGCCGGCGCCGCCAGCGCCCCCGCCCGCGCCGCCTGCGCCCCCGCTCGCGGCGCCGTTGCCCCCGGCGGCTGACATCGTCGAGTTACCCCCCTCGGCCCCGGTGCTCGCCGCCGACGAGGGCTCCTGCGCGCCAGGCTCGATGCCGAAGATGAGGTTGCAGCCGGTGCCCATCGCCGCGAGCGCGAGCAGCGAGGCGGGCATGGCGATCTTCCTATACATGCGCGGAGTGTAGAGGATGCGGGCGGGACTGACGCGTTCTGCGCGACGGGTGCTGCTCCCCCGGCGGGCGGCGGGCCCCACGGGCGGCGGGCCCGACCGCCCGCTCCGCGCCGGCGGCGCGGGGACCGCTGTGCCAGCAACACTCGAGGAGCACCGGGTGTTGCCCTGGGAGCAGGCCCCGGCAGAAACGCGGCGGCAGCGCCACACGCGGCCATCGTGGCGGCGGCGAAGGCACGGGCTGTGCCGAGTGGCACGGGCTGTGCTGAATGGACCGCGCCATGGCAGGTTCATCGTCCACAGCGCGCATGCAGACGGCCTTCGAGCAGCTCCGGTCCGGGGGCATGGTGATCCTCGTCGACGACGAGGCGCGCGAGGACGAGGGCGACCTCGTGGTCCTGGCAGAGCGCGCGACGCCCGAGGCCATCAACTTCATGGCCACCCACGGGCGGGGGCTGATCTGCCTCGCGCTCACGGAAGAGCAGGTGGACCGGCTCGGGCTGCCGCTCATGGCGACCCGGGCAGGCGCCCGCCGGACGACGGCGTTCACGGTGAGCATCGAGGCGCGCGAGGGCGTCACCACCGGCATCAGCGCCCGCGACCGGGCGCGGACGGTCGCCGCCGCGATCGCGCGGGGGGCGTCGCCGCGCGATCTGGTGTCGCCAGGGCACGTGTTCCCGCTGCGGGCGCGGGGGGATGGGGTGCTCGAGCGCGAGGGGCACACCGAGGGCGCGGTGGACCTCGCGCGGCTCGCCGGGGGGGTGCCGGCGGCCGTGATCTGCGAGATCATGAACGATGACGGCACGATGGCGCGCCGCCGGGACCTGGTCCGCTTCGGGGCGCGCCACGGGCTGCCGATCGTCGGCATCGGGGACGTGATTCGCCACCGGGTGGTGGGCGAAGACGTGGCGACACGCGTGGGGATGGCGCCGTTCCGGCCCGCAGGGTTGGACGGCGAGTGGAAGGCGCACACGTACCGGCTGCGGGGCGCGAGGCAGATGCTGCTGCTGACGCACGGCGCGCCGGGAATTGGGGAGGAGCGCGCGGGGATCGTGTACACCCACCGGGCGGCGCTCGTGTCGGATTTGCTGGGGGATGGGGACCTGTTCGACGCGCTGCGAGATATCGAGTCGGTGGGGGCGGGCGCGGTGGTGTACGTGCCGCCGGCGGCGGAGCGGGGTGAGGGAGGGGGAGACGGGGCGATCGGGTTCGAGATCGCCGTCGCGGCGCGCGAGCTGGAGGCGCTGGGGTATCGGCGGATCACGCTGCTCGACTCGGGGGCGCCGTGGCCGGCCGGGCCGAGGAGGGAGATCGACCTCGCGACGGGGGATCCGCCGGCGGTGGCGGTGGCGGCGTCCGGGCTGGCGCCGGCGCTGCGCGGGCGCGCGATCGAGGGAGCGACGCGGGCGCTTCGCGGCGGCACCGAGATGGCGGCCGAGCCGGCTGGATAGGGCGGACGTCAGAGAGGCTGTCGGAGCCTGTCAGGGCTCCGGCACGGCGGTGAGCCGTCGTGAGCTGTCGCCGGAGACGACCAGGCGCGTGCCGGTGATCGAGGCCGCCGTTCGGCCCTGTTCGCCGGGCGCGAGGACGCCCGAGCTCTCATCTCAGAAGAGACACGAACCGGTCGAGCACCGGGCCGATCTGCGGAAGCTCGGGGAGCCTCGCGACGAAGGTGTCCGGGATCGGCCGTCCAGAGATGGCGGCGAGCTGGGCCGCAATGGCCGCGATGGTGTCGGCGTCTCCGCCGAGAGAGACCGCCGTCGAGATCACCGACGCGAGAGGCTCGTCTGCAGCCGACGCAGCAACGAACAGGGCGATCGGCACGGCCTCGACCACGTGGCCGGAACACCCGAACCGGAGGGCGGCGTCGGTCGGTGAGCCCCGATAGCCGGACAGGTCGAGCAGCCGGTCGCGGACCGCAGTATCGGGCAGATCGGCCGCAACCACGGAGAGCAGATCCTGCGGCACCGCCGCGAGCCTCGCGCAGAGCCGAAGGGCCACGATGACGGCGAGCGCACCGGCATACGCTTCATCGCTGTGATGCGTGATCCGTGAGACATCGCGGATCGTCCGGCGGTCGGCATCGACGCTCGGGTCCAGGAAGAACGACAGCGGGGCTGCTCGCATGGCCGCGCCCGACCCGGAGGCGAACTCGCCCCGGGCTCCAGCGAGAGCCCAGTGGGCACCAGCGGCGAGGTCGCGAAGCGCTTTCAGCGTGGCGGAGCCGACCCCGGTCACGCGGCCAGCCTCGAACCATTCCTTGAAGCGCTCGGCGATTCGCTCCGGATGCACACGTCCTCGGTCAAGCACGATCGCTTCGCACGTCGCGACGGTCAGCCAGGTGTCATCCGAGAGCCGCGGAGCTTCCGGGAAGGTTGGCTGAAGCGGTCCGGTGCGACCCTCGTAGGGACCACCCCACGCGTCGCCGAGGGCCCCTGCGAGGAGGCAGTTGCGTGCGCACGTTCGCAGTCCGGCGGGCATCATGGGCCAGGAATCTACGCTGGCTCCGGCGTCGGCGCTCGTCCTTTGCCGCGCCGCAAAGGACGCCGATCCACGTCGAGCCCGAGGCGATCCTCGTCGAGAGCGGGAGGCTGCGCGCCGTCCTGGCCAGCTGCGGCGTCCCCGCCGCCGATCGCGACGACGTGCTCCAGGAGGTCCTCATCGGCGCCCTGGTCGCCGTGCGCGAGGACCGCTACCGGCCGGAGCCCGACATGCATCCGAGGAGCGTGCTCCGGCGCTGGCTGGTCGGTATCGCCGTCCACCAGGCGACAAAGTACCACAGCAAGGCCGAGCTGGACGGCTGGATCCGCCGGGCCGCCGTCGTCACCGATGCCAGGGAGCTCCTCGTCACGACCGGCTCCTGAACAACCCCTCCTCAAGAACGATCAGAACGCCACCCTCCGCGTGAGCCCCCGCGCGCGCTCCTCGGCGCGGTGAACTCCTCGGCGCGGTGAACGGGGCCACGGCGCACACCGCGCCCCGTTCGGCCGAGGCGCGGCAACGACGTCTGCGTTTACCTGGAATCGCTGTGAGACGCGCTCCGCGCTCGCGGATCAGATGATCGTCCCGGGAGGGACAACCGCGTTCTTCGGGACGACCACGACGCCCTCCCGGGCCGCGTAGTACTCGGCGTCCGTGTCCGGCCGATCAGGGATGTTGCGGATCACCACCCCGTCGCCGATGCGAGCGTTCTTGTCGATGATCGCGCCGTCGATCGTGCAGCCCCGGCCGATCCCGATCGCAGGCACGCCCCTCGAGCTCTCGGGCGATTGAGCCTGGAACAGGAACTCGTAATCGGCCCCCATCATCACCGTGTTCGACATCGTGACGCCGGGCCCGATCGACGAGAGCTGCCCCACGACCGACCGGGTGATCTTCGAGTCGATGATCCGGCTCCCCTCGGCCAGGATCACCTGGTCGAGCCGCGATCCGGCCGAGACGTGCGCCGGCGGGAAGAACTGCGGGCGCGTGTAGATGGGCCGCTGCGGGTCGTAGAACGAGAACGGCGGATCGGGGTCGGTGAGCGCGAGGCTCGCCTCGTAGTAGCTCCGGATCGTGCCGATGTCCTCCCAGTAATCGTCGAACGTGTACGTCACCATCCGGTGGGTGTCGAGCGCCCGCGGCAGGATGTGCGTGCCGAAGTCGGAGGCGTTGTCGCGCTCGAGCATCTCGTAGAGCGCCTTCGCGCTGAAGATGTAGACGCCCATCGAGGCGAGCCACGGGTTCTTCGGGTCGGACGTCTGCCGCACGTTGTCGAGCAGCTTCATGTCCTTCGGCTTCTCGACGAACTTCACCACCCGCCCGTCATCGTCGGTGGCCACGATGCCGAGCCGGGACACCTCGGCGGTCGGGACGGGGCGCACGGCGAGCGTGACGTCGGCCCGGGTCTCCCGATGGTGCATGAGGAAAGGCTCATAATCCATGCGGTAGAGGTGGTCGCCCGAGAGGATCATCACGTCGCGCGGGTTCGGCGACTTGACCTCGCCCAGCTGCTTGCGGACGGCGTCGGCCGTGCCCTGGTACCAGTCGCTGTGCGTCGGCGTCTGCTCGGCCGCGAGGATCTGCACCGCACCCGCAGAGAAGACGTCGAAGCGGTACGTCTGCGTGATGTGGTTGTGGAGCGAGACCGAGTTGAACTGCGTGAGGATGTGGATGCGGTTGAAACCCGAGTTGAGGCAGTTGCTGATCGGGATGTCGACCAGACGGTACTTGCCGCCGGTCGGGACCGCCGGCTTGGAGCGCAGCTTGGTCAACGGGTAAAGGCGGCTTCCGACGCCTCCGCCGAGGATCAAGACGACCACATCGTTGTGCTTCACACGACCTCCGCGAGATGATGGGGACAGCTCGACGCCCGGAGCGATGGGCGGCGACTAGGGTAGCCGATCATCCCGATCGGTCGAGGCAAAGGCAACAGGATTCGCGGCGCCGTGCGCCCCGGCGACGCGCGCCCCGGCGGCGCGCTGGCCGCGCCGGCGCGATGCCAGCGCGGCCAGCGCGCCGCCGGGGCGCGCGGCGCAGCCGCGGGGATCTCGCGGGAGGGCGCGATCGCGCGGCCCGGCGGGCGCGCGACCGCTTGCAGACCCGTCGAGCTTGCCCGAAAGGGTGGCTCTCCGCGCGAGCCAGGAGTTGCCTGAATTGGATAAGGCATCTTCGCACGGCGGTTACACGCACATCACGACGCGGTGCCAGGTACGCGGCGCGGGCCGCGGCCGCGGCCGCTAGGTGGCCTCGTTCATCGGGCGCATCACGATCTGCACGATGCGCGAGCGCTCCCGCGGCAGCGCGGCGAGCACGACGGCCTCGGCCACGTCCTCCGCCGTGGAGAAGCCCTGCATGCGCTCCGAGCCGGCCGTGCGCCCGTCGCCGAGCGCGAAGTGCGTCTCCACGCCGCCCGGACAGACGGCGCTCACCTTGATGTTCTCCTGCCAGAACTCGCGGTCGAGCGCCTGCGTCAGGCCGACCTGCGCGAACTTGGACGCACAGTAGATGGCCTCGCCCCCATAACCCTGGAGGCCGGCGACGCTGGCGACGTTGATGATGTGGCCGCCGCCCTGGCGGCGCAGGTGGGGGATGACCTCGCGGCAGAACAGCCAGGTCCCCTTCATGTTCGTCGCCATGATGCGGTCGTAGTCGTCCTCCGACCACTCGAGGAAGGGCCGGTAGCCGCCGATGCCCGCGTTGTTCACGAGGATGTCGATCCGGCCGAGCTCGCGGATCGCCCGCTCCACACACGCGGCGACGGAGGCGGCGCGGGTGACGTCGACCTCGATCATCAGCCCGCGGCCGCCCGCCGCGCGGAGCTCCTGCTCGAGCGACGAGAGGTCCGCCGCGGTGCGCGCCGCGCCGACGACGACGGCCCCCTCGCGGCTCAGCGCGAGCGCGCACGCCCTCCCGATTCCCCTGCTCGCCCCGGTGATGAGCGCGATCTTGTCCTTCAGCCGCACGGTCCTTCCTCCCTCTGCCGCGCGCAGAGGACAGGCGTGGTTGCCCCCCCGGCGCCGGCGGCGGGCACCGTATCACGGGCGCGGCTCTCCGGCGCGGGGCCGGAGCGGGGCCGGGACGGCTCGCTGTCCCTACGCTGCGCCTCGGCGCGGCCGCCTGCGCCTGCCGGAACGCCCCGGGCGATCACGCCGTGTCGCCCGGCGAGCGGCCAGCGCCCCCGCAGCCAGCGCCCCCGCGACCAGCGCCCCCGCAGCCAGCGCCCCCGCGGCCAGCGCCCCCGCGGCCCACGCCGCGACGGCCTGGAGCCGCTCAAGCGACCGGGGTGTTGGTGCATCTGATTTGCATTTGACTTCCGGTTGGGATGGTCGCATACGTTGCGCCGCCGGCGGCCCTCCCCGGCGGTCCCGTCATGCTTACTGCGAAGAAGCTCTCGAAATCCTACGGCGGCGTGCCCGCGCTCGACGCGCTCGATCTCGATGTCCCGGCGGGTGAGGTGTTCTGCCTCCTCGGCCCGAACGGGGCGGGCAAGACCACCACACTGAACCTCTTCCTCGGCTTCATCAGGCCTTCCTCCGGCGCGGCCTACGTGGCCTCGGCGCACGTGGAGCCCGATCCGATCGGGGCGCGCCGGCGGATCGCCTACGTCCCCGAGCAGGTGCGGCTCTATCCCCACCTCTCCGGCTGCGAGAACCTCGCGTATTTCCTGAGCCTCTCGCAGCCGCACGTCCCCTCGTCGGCGGCGCTCTCCGCGCTGCTCACGGCGGCCGGGCTGCCCGAGGCCGCGGTGCACCGGCCGGCGAGCGGCTACTCCAAGGGGATGCGGCAGAAGGTCGTCCTCGCCCTGTCGCAGGCGAAGAACGCCAGCGCCCTGCTCCTCGACGAGCCGACCTCGGGCCTCGATCCGGGCGCCGTGCGCGAGCTCTGCGCCGCGATCCGGCGCGAGGGCGACCGCGGCGCCGCCGTGCTGATGGTGACGCACGACCTCGGCGCCGTCGCGAGCATCGCGCACCGGATCGGCGTCATGAAGGCGGGCCGGCTCGTCGAGGTCACGAGCGCAGCCGGCCTGTCCGAGGCCGACGTGCTCTCGCTGTACCGCGCGCACTTCGACCCTCCCGGGGACGCGGCGCCCCCCCTCCCCTCGCGCCGCGGCGCGCCCGCCGGCCGCGCGCCCGAGGCCCGCTCGTGACCCCGCGCGCGCGCACCTCCGGCCTCGCGACGGCCCTCGTCGCGCTCCTCTCGGCCCGCGCCGCCGCGGCCGCGCCCCCCGCAGACGCCGCGCCGCCCGCGCCGGACAGCCCCGCCGGCGCGCCCCCTGCCGCGCCCGCGCCCGCTCCCGCCGCCGCTCCGGCCCCGGCCGGAGCGCCCGCGCCCGCGAGCGCCCCCGAGACCGCGTCGCTCGACGCCTCCCTCGCGCTCGGCGAGGAGGTCGTCGTCGTCGGCCACCGCGTGGGCCCGCTCGACAGCGCCGACGTCCTGACCTCCGTCGACATCCTCGGCGGCGAGCAGATCCAGAATCAGAGCACGTCCGAGCCGCTCGAGCTGCTCCGGCGCGTGCCGGCCGTCTACGTCGAGTCCTACAACCAGGGCATCATCGGCGCCGATATCGGGCTCCGCGGCTTCAACACGCAGGGCGACGTCGCCCACACGAAGCTCCTCATCGACGGCATCCCGAGCAACCACCACGTCGGCCTCCCCGACCTGAAGGCCGTCTTCCCGCTCGAGATCGAGCGGATGGAAGTCGTCAAGGGCACGAACGACCCGCGCTACGGGCTCAACAACGTCGCCGGCAACATCAACGTCGTCACGCGCAAGAGCGGGAACGAGCGCATCGCCCGCCTCCTCGCCGGCAGCTTCTGGACGGTCGAGCCCCAGGTGCTCGTCGCGACCGAGAGCGACGCGCTCAGCCAGACCTACTTCGCCGGCTACCGCGGGTCGGACGGCTACCGCGATCACTCGAGGACCGACAGGGTCGCCGGCTCCGCCAAGTGGTTCTACGAGCCGTCGAGGCAGCTCAGGGTCGGGCTCATCCTCCGCGGCATGTTCCTCGACGCCGACTCCCCCGGCTACCTGTCCCGTGAAGAGGCGCGCTCGCGCCCCACCGCCTCTCCCGCCTACTCGGCGGCCGACGGCGGCCGGCAGGCGACCCTCCACGGGAGCGTCCATCTGGATCACGAGATCACCGATGACCTCTCCTGGCAGCTCAAGGCTTACGGGCAGGCGTTCCTGCGGGACCGCTGGGTGAGGTTCGACACCGACGTCTCCCAGCAGCTGCGGGTCGAGGACGACAAGCACTACGGCGCGATCTCGGTGCTCACCTACCGGGCGCGCGATCCCCGGGCGCTCGGCCTCACCGTCGAGTGGGGCGTCGACTACCAGCTTCAGGACGACAGATACCAGCGCTTCCCCACGGTCGATCGCGAGCGCCAGGGCCCCGCGTTCCGCGACGAGGACTTCGCCCTCCACGCGGCCGGTTCCTATCTTCAGGCGAGCGCGAGCCCGCTCAAGCCCATCAAGCTCGTGGCCGCGCTGCGGGCCGACCGCCTGGCCGGAGCTGGCAAATTCCTGGAGCAGCCCGAGGGCGAGGCGGCCCGGAGGGTCGACTACGACCTCAACGACTACGGCTTCATCTGGCAGCCGAAGGCGAGCGTCATGGTCACGCCGGTGAAGGGGCAGAGCCTGTACGCCAATTACGGGCGCACGTTCCAGATCGGCACCGGCAAGGGCGCCTTCGCCGTCCAGGGCCCGCCGCTCGACCCGTCGATCAACGACGGCTGGGAGGTCGGCTACAGGTCGAGCGTCTTCCCCTGGCTCACGAGCCACCTCGCGTACTGGGAGCAGCGCGCGAGCGGCGAGGTGCGGGACAAGGGCGACGGCTCCGGCGACTCCGAGAACGTGGGGAAGACGCTGCGGCGCGGCTTCGACGTCGAGCTCACGCTGCGCCCGTTCGAGTTCCTGTCCGTGTGGGGCGCGTTCAGCCGCGCCATCTCCGAGCAGGTCGAGCCGGGCCCGGCGCTCGCCGCGAACAAGGGCAAGGAGCTCGATCACGTCCCGAGCTTCAGCGCGAAAGGCGGAGTCGACGTGCACCCGGTAGAGGAGCTGCTCGTCTCGCTCTTCTGTTATGCGCAGGGCGGCTATCACATCAACAAGGCCAATCACACCGAGGAGTACGGCTCGCGGAAGGTCGGCGACTACGTCGTCTTCAACGCGAGCGCGGCCTACGACGCGACCGAGGCGATCTCGCTCGGCGTCGAGGTGAACAACCTGCTCGACCAGTCGTACGACACGTCCATCTGGTACAAGGACTTCGGCGTCGTCGGGGCGCAGCACAACCCGGGCGACGCGCGCTCGGCGTACGTGACTGGCACCCTCCGTTTCTGAGAGACCGCCGCGGTCCGAAGAGACCCTCAAGGGGAGTCAGCGCATGAGAGCCCTCTTCACAGCCGCGCGGCACGAGGCCGTCCGCGCGTTCCGCAACCGCACCTTCCGCGTCGCCGCCGCGCTCGTCACGGCGCTGCTCGTCGCGGCGTTCCTGCTCGAGGCGGCGCGCCACACCGGCGAGGCCCGCCAGCGCGCGGCCCTCCAGGAGCTGGTCCACCGCCACTGGGTCGAGCAGCCCGGCCGCCACCCGCACCGCGCCGCCCACTACGGCTCCTTCGCCTTCCGCCCGCCGAGCCCCCTCGGCTTCTTCGATCCCGGCCTCGAGTCCTTCGCCGGCACCTCCCTCTTCCTGGAGCCGCACCAGCGCAACGCCCTGAGCTTCAGCGAGGCGGCGCAGTCGAGCGAGCTCGCGCGCTTCGGGACCCCGAGCGCCGCCTTCGTCCTCCAGGTGCTCTTGCCGCTGCTCATCTTCTGCATGACGTTCGGCAGCGTCGCCGGCGAGCGCGAGGCGGGGACATGGGCCCTCGCCGTCTCCCAGGGCGTGGACGCGCGCGTCCTCGTCGCCGGAAAGGCCCTCGGGGCGCTGCTCGCCGTCGCGCTGTGGCTCGCGCCGCTGCTCGCGCTCGCGTTCGCGGCCGCCCTGCTCACCGGCGTGCTCGACGCCTCCGTGGACACGCTCTCTCGCGCCGGCGTCCTCGCGGCCGGCTATGCCGTCTACCTCGCCGCCTGCACGGCGTTCGGCGTGCTCGTCTCGTCCTTCCACCGCCGCGCGCAGGGCGCCCTCCTGACGCTGCTCGGCCTCTGGGTCGCGCTCTGGATCGTCGCGCCGCGGCTCGCCACCCAGGCCGCGAGCCGCCTCCACCCGACGCCCTCGCGGGCCCAGGTCGAGCTCGATCTGGCGCGCGCGATCCGCGAGGTCGGAGACAGCCACGATCCGAGCAACCCCCATTTCCAGGAGCTGCAGCGCCGCACCCTGGCCGAGCACGGCGCGTCGCGGGTCGAGGACCTCCCGGTCAACTACGGCGGCGTCGTGATGCGCGAGGGGGAGAGGATCACCACCGCGCTGTTCAACGACTACTACACGCGCCTGTTCGACGCGCACCGCGCCCAGGACGGGCTCGCGCTCCGCGCGGGCCTGTTCACGCCGCTGCTCGCGATCCGGTCCTTCTCGATGGGGCTCGCCGGCACCGACGCCCACCACCTCGTCGACTTCGAGCAGCAGGCCGAGGCGCACCGCTACGCCTTCATCCAGCACCTGAACCAGCTGCACATCACGAAGATCCGCTGGCACAACGACAAGGCGCAGCGGGTCGATCAGGCGGAATGGGCCCAGTTCGCTCCCTTCCAGCACAAGCGGCCTCCCGCCGCCTGGGCGCTGTCCCGCGTCGCGCCCGCGGGCCTCGCCGTGCTCGCGTGGGCGGCGGCGCTCTCGCTCGGCGTCGCGCTCTTCACCCGCCGCCACGGAGAAGCGTCATGAATCCCTTCCTCGTCCGCGCTCGCCTGGAGCTCCAGCAGCTGCTCCGCGCGCGGGTGCCCCTCGTCGTCGCGTCGCTCCTGCTCGTCGCCGGCGTCGCCGCCATCGTGGACGGCGCGGCCCGCGTCGCCGCGGAGCGCGAGGTCATCGCGGCCCTCGAGCCCGCGCTCAGGGACGAGGAGCGCTACCTCCGCAAGACCCACGCGCCGAACGACGACCTCGGCCTCGTCCTCTACTACCTCGCGATGCCCGTCGCGCACGAGCCCAACGCGTGGACCGCGCTCTCGACCGGGCTGCGCGACGTGCACCCGTACAGCCGGCACCTGCGCTTCATCGGCCTCGTGCCCCAGCTCTACCAGACCGACATCGCCAATCCGCTCAAGCAGCTCGCCGGCAGCTTCGATTACGGGTTCGTCCTCGTCTTCCTCGTCCCGCTCTTCATCATCGGCGTGAGCTACGATGTCCGCTCGCGCGACGACGACCTCGGCACCGAGCCGCTCGTCTGCTCGCAGCCGACGCGCCTGTCCCGCCTGCTCGCCCTCCGGCTCGGGTTGCGCGCCGCGCTCGTCTCCGCCGTCGCGCTCGCGCTGTTCGCCTTCGCCGTCGCCTGGCTCGGCGTCCCCCTCGACGCGCGCGCCGGCGCCTTCGCGCTCGCCTCGCTCGTGTACATCGCGCTCTGGTTCCTCGTCGTGTTCCTCGTGGCCGCGCTGTGGCGCTCGTCCGCGTGGAACGCCGTCGCGCTCGTGGGCGCCTGGATCGCGTGGTGTGTCCTCTTGCCCGCGCTCGTCAACCTCGCGATCCTCACGGCCGCTCCGGCGCGCGGCGGCGTCGAGCTCACGCTCGCGCAGCGCCAGGAGCAGAACGCGGGCTGGGACCGGCCGAAGCGCGCCGTGCTCGATCCGTTCTTCGCGCGGCGGCCCGAGTGGGCCTCGACCCCCGTCCCCCAGGACCGCTTCTCCTGGCCCTGGTACTACGCCATGCACGAGATGGGCGACCTGCACGTCGCCCGCGAGGTCGAGGCCTACCACGCGGCGCTCGCGCGAAGGGAGCAGTGGACCGCGCGCGCCGCCCTCGCCTTGCCGCCCCTCGCCCTGCAGCTCCTGCTCGACCGGATGGCCGGCACGGACATGGCCACGGAGCTCGCCTTCAGGGACAGCATCGCCGCCTACCACGAGCAGCTGAAGCAGTACTTCTACCCGCTCATCTTCAACTACAAGGGCCTCGCCGCGTTCGACATCGACGCGGTCCCGCGCCACCGCTTCCACGGCGCCGCGCAGCCGGTGCAGCTCTCCGCCCTCGCGGGGCTGCTCGGCGTCCTCGCCCTGCTCGGCGCCCTGCTCCCGCTCGCCGTCCGCCGGATCGACCGGGCGCCCCGGCGGGAAGAGGCGACCTCCTCGAGCACGAAACCGCTCCGGCCGCCCTCCGACCAGGAGCCGCCGAGCGACCGGTACGTGCTCCTGACCCGCGACGAGAAAACACGGGAGACGTGAGCCATGGATGATCGAACACCGCGGATCGAGGACGTTTACGGTCTGCTCTTGAGCCCGGACGAGATCGCCGCGCTCCCCGAGCCGCTCGGGAGCCTTTATCTCTCGCTGCCGCCCATGCTCTCCGCCGAGGAGATCGCGCGGGTCAACCGGGGCACCAAGGTCCAGGGAGGAGAGTACGTCTACCGCGGGCTCGCGTTCGCGGTCCCGCCCGGCGTCCTCGTGCCGGGCGGGACGAGCGAGGTGATCTTCGACGCGCTCCACGACGGGCTCGTCGAGACGCAGGGCGCGTCGGTCATCGTGATGGGATGCGGGGCGGGCGTCGAGCCCGTGCTCGCGCGGCGGCGCGGCGCCCGGGAGATCCACGCCATGGACATCCATGAAGCGAGCGTCGCGTCGAGCCTCGCGAGCTTCGAGCGGCACACCGGGCCGCGCGACCCCGATCGGCACCATTTCCTGGTCTCGGATCTCTTCTCCGCGCTCCCGCGCGGGGCGCGCGCCGACCTGATCGTCTTCAACCCGCCCGCGAACCCGCTGCGCTCGGACGATCCCGATCTCGCGCGGGTGAACTTCTCGGGCTCCGCGATCATGGTGCGCTTCTTCGATGAGATCGCCTCTCGAGAGCTGCTCGCGCCGGGCGGCAGGGTCATCACCGTGCTCTCCAACGCGAGCAACCTCCAGGGCATCGTGGGGCACGCGCTGCGCCGGGGCTTCAGGCCGGAGATCTTGAGGCGGAAGACCTGGCCCGCGCCGTACGACAAGATCCTGACACACCTCCTCTCGCTCACCCTGGACGCGCGCTGATCCCGAGGAGTCGACCGATGGCCCAGCAGCACACGAAGCCCGGCCAGGAGCCCTTGAGCTTCGGGTCGTACTGGAAGCTCGCGATCCCCCTGACCCTCGCCGGTCTGTCGGGTCCCATCATGAACGCGACCGACACCGCCGTCATGGGGCACTTCGGCGACGCGGCCACGATGGGGGGAGTCGCCGTGGGCAGCCAGATCTTCAACACCCTCTACTGGCTCCTCGGCTTCTTCCGGACCAGCACGAGCGGCTTCGCCGCCCAGGCGCGCGGCGCGGAGGATCGGAAGGACGCCGCCTTGCAGCTGCTCCGCCCGCTGCTCTTCGCCGCCCTGGTCGGCTGCGTCTTCGTGCTGCTGCAGGGCCCCCTCGGCGCCGCCGCCCTCGATATGATGGGGGCCCGCGGAGAGGTCGAGTCCCACGCGGCGACCTACTACGAGGCGCGCATCTGGGGGGCGCCAGCGGTCCTGATGGGCTACGTGGTCGCAGGCTGGCTCATCGGCATGGCCGAGGTGCGCTGGGCGATGCTCCTCTCCATCGGGACGGACCTGCTCAACCTCGTCCTGACGGTCAGCTTCGTCACGCTGCTCGGCCTCGGGGTGAGCGGCGTCGCCTGGGGCACCGTGCTGGCCGAGGTGACGAAGGTCCTCGTCGGCTGCCTCGTGATCTGGCGCAGAGGCCACCTTCGAGGCGTCCGGATCGAGCGGCGGCACTTCACGGATCTACAGGCGATCACCCGCCTGTGGCGGGTGAACGGCGACGTGCTGGTGCGCACCACCTGCCTGCTCGGCGTCTTCGGCTGGATCACCCGCCAGAGCGCGCTCCTCGGCCCCGAGGTCCTGGCCGTCAACGCGATCCTCATGCACATGCAGATCGTCATCTCCAGCGCGCTCGGCGGGATCGGCAGCACCGCGGGCATGCTCGCCGGCCAGGCGATCGGGGCCCAGTCCCGGGGGCGCTTCCACGACGCGCTCCGGCTGTCGTTCTGGACTGCCTCGCTGTCCGCGCTGGCCATCAGCCTCGCGTGCCTCGTCGCGCAGCCGTTGATCCTCGGGATGTTCACCCCGCTGGAGTCCATCGTGCAGACGACGGGCCGCTACTACGTCTGGATGATCCTGTTCCCGATCGCCATCTTCTGGAGCATGATCCTCGAGAACGTGTTCACGGGCGCGACCCGGGCTGCTCCGATCCGCAACTCGCTGCTGACCGCCAGCCTCGTGTTCTTCGTCGCCTGGCAGCTCCTCTCGAGCCGCTGGGGCAATCACGGGCTCTGGATGGCCTTCCTCCTGTTCAGCCTGACGCGCTCTGTCTATCTCCACCTGGCGCTCCCGAGGCTCCTGCCCGTGGCGTTCCCGGCGCGGGCGCGAGAGCCCGTCGCCGCCTGAGCCCGCGCGGACCGCCGTCCCCTCCACCTCCAGGAGAGTGCTCGATGTGTTCGATTGCCGGCATCTTCACGAAGAAGGGGGCCATCACCGACGCGCAGCGCGACGAGATGGCGTTGCTCCTCGAGGCGATGCACCACCGCGGGCCCGACGCGCGGGGCGCCCTGCAATGCGCGCGCTGGGCCCTGCTCGGCAGCAACCGGCTGCGCATCACCGACGCGGGGAACCCGGGCGCGGACATGCCGCTCACCTCGGCCGATCAGCGCCTCGCCATCGTCTACAACGGCGAGATCTACAACCACCGCGACCTGCGCGAGCAGCTGTCGGGCTTCCCTTTCCGGACCGCCTCGGACACCGAGGTCATCCTCGCGGCGTACGAGGCCTGGGGGTTCGCCTGCGTGGAGCGGCTCGAGGGCATGTTCGCCTTCGCCCTCTTCGACAGCGCGACCCAGACGGCCCTCATCGCCTGTGACCCCACCGGGCAGAAGACCGTCTACCTGTGGGAGGACGACGACGCCCTGGTCTTCGCCTCGGAGATCGACCCGCTCATCAAGGACCCGTACCGCAGGAAGGACTGGGACCTCGACGGCCTCGCGGAGTTCACCGCGCATCGCTTCATCCTCGGCAGCACGACGCACGTCCGGCAGATCCGCAAGCTCGAGTCCGGCACCTGGCTGACCAGGACGCCCGAGCGGCAGCAGACAGGGCGCTTCTACACGATCCCGCGCGGCGACCTGTCGAGGACCGACGTCCCTGCGATCCAGCAGGAGATCAGGGACGCTGTCGTCGATGGTTGCCGCAGGACGTTCGACCTGGAGGTCCCCTATGGCCTGCTCCTGAGCGGCGGGATCGACTCGACGGCGGTCCTCGCCGCCGCGCGACGCGCAGGCCTGCCGATGAGGACGTTCTCGATCGGCTTTCGGCCGACGGGCCAGCTCCTCCCGCGCAGCACCAGCGTCTTCGACGAGTTCGTGTATTCCCGGGCGCTCGCGCGGGAGCTCTCCACGCAGCACACCGAGATCACCCTGTCGGACACCGACTACTGCGTGTACCTCGACCGGTGGATCGAGACCGCCGGCGAGCCGCTGGGCTCCCAGGAGGCGCCCTGCCTCCTCCGGCTCTTCGAGGAGGCAGGGCGGGAGACGCGCGTCATCTTCTCCGGCAGCGGGCCCGACGAGATCTTCGACGGCTACTCCTACGGCCGGGCGATGGCGGACGTGCCCCTCTCCGAGCTCCCCGAGCGCTATTACGCGGCGTTCCGCTGGTCCGGGGCGGCCGACATGAGGCAGCTCATGCCTCGCCACGACGCCGAGCGCCTGACGACCGACAAGTACCGCGAGATCCTCTCGCTTTATCGCGGCTGGCCGCTCGACAGCCTGCAGGCCGTGCAGCTCCTGCACTTCCACGGCCGGCTCGCCGTCTACGAGTTCCGGCAGATGGATCTCATCAGCATGCGGCACAGCGTCGAGGCCCGCTCGCCCCTCGCGAGCAAAGGGCTCGTCCGCAGCGCCTTCGATTTCCAGAGCAGGCTGAAGCAGCTCGAAGGGCACGAGAAGGGGATCTACAAGCAGGCCCTCGCGGATCTCGTCCCGCCGGTCATCGCCTCGCGCAAGAAGCAAGGCTTCCCCATCCCCGCGGAGATGTGGTTCTCGCGGCCGTTCACGGAGAGGGCAGCCATCCTCTTCGACCAGGGCTGCGTGCTGAGCGGCGCCGGCCTCATCGACCAGAGATACCTGAGGAGGCTCTGGGAGGATCCAGACCCGGCCACGCGCAACCTGTTCTCGCGCCTGTACACGGCGGAGGGCATCCTCCGGCGCCAGGCGCCGCACCTGGCCCCGTCGCGGGCCCCCTGATCCGGGGCCCGCCGCGCCCGGTAAATGACAGGCCAGGCGCCGATCCCTCGCGACACAAATGCAACTTGTTTGCAGTTGACTTTGTGTTTCTGAAATCACATAAGGGGCCTGCCGGGGCGCGCCGCCCGAGGAGGGAATCCTTATGGATGTGATGAATGAGCCGCACGCCAGCCGCATGCCGGAGCCACCCCCGCCGCTGACCGGGCGGGATCGCCTCCTCTCGGACGGATACACCGTGGTCCCCGGCGTCCTCGATCTCGACGAGGTGCGCCGCTACCGCGCGCTCGCGCGGCGGATCCTCGCGCCGCAGCAGGACAGGGAGTACCAGGAGAAGCACGTCGCGATCGGCAGCCTGTTCGATCTCCTGCGAGAGCCGGGGTTCGTCGATCTCATCGGGCACCCGCGGGCCCTCGCCGCGCTCCGCCGCCTCGGGTGCGACGAGCCGCGCTACTTGCACGGCATCGTCTTCAACAAGCTGCCGAGGACGCCGCGGACCTTCTGGCACCAGGACTGCATCAACTGGAATCACCCGGTCGCGTACGAGCCGGACCCGCACGAGCTGATCCTCATCTACTATCTCGTCGACACGACGCCCCACAACGGCTGTCTCCGCGTCATCCCGGGCAGCCACAGGCGCCGCCACGCCCTCCATGCGCCGCTGCGCGGCGCCAACATCCCGGATCTCGAGCGCATGCGCGACCCGAGCTCGCCCGTCTTCCAGAGCTACCCCGACGAGGTGTCGCTCCCGGTCAAGGCCGGCGATCTGATCGTCGTCGACGTGCGCCTGCTGCACGCCACGCACGCGAACGACAGCGGCGAGGAGCGCACCGCGCTGAGCCTCTGGTACGCCCCGTCCTGCAGCGCTCTCCCCGAGTGCGTCCGCGCCCGGTACACGCTGCGGGCGGGGGTGGACGACCGGCTGCCGTACGTGCCGCCGGGCCTCCCCGACGACGGCGCGGCGCGGCTCCGCGCCCTGCTCCCGCCCGCTTACGAGGGGAGCGTCGCGCCCCTCCCCTGGCACACCGATCCTGACGAGCGGCTCCGCTGATCTGGAGGCCATCATGAACATGGTCGCTGACGCTTCGCTTTCGACGCGCATTCACCGCATCTACAACGAGCTCGCGAGCATGGGCTCGCTCGAGCCGAGCCAGCGGGTGAACCACCTGTTCGGCGAGCTCGTGAACATCTCCATGTCTCGCTCGCGGGGCGAGGTCGACGAGGTGCTCGGAGATCCGGTCGTGAGCGGGATCCGGGAGGGCCTGTGGCGCGTCTGCTCGCGCGGCGAGTTCGAGCTGGAGCGCCACTGGGCGCGGCGCATCGCCGCCGCGGACGACCCGGCGGCCGAGCTCCGGAGCTTCCCGTACGCCGCGAACTACGAGAAGCTGACCCGGCTCGAGCTCTCCAGCCTGAGGGGCGTGCGCGACGAGCTGCCGCGGCGCGTGCTGTTCATCGGCTCCGGACCGCTGCCCTTCACCTCGATCCTGCTCGCGGCGCGCCACGGCCTCCCGGTCAGCAACATCGACGTCGACGAGGAGGCGTGCGCCGCCGCGCGCACGATCGCGCGGCGGCTCGGGCTGTCGGACAGGCTCGAGTTCACCTGCGCCGACGCCCTGTCCTGCTCCGACCTCTCGGAGTTCGACTGCGTGTTCCTCGCCGCGCTCGTCGGCATGAACCGGCGCGAGAAGAGCCGCCTGCTCCACCACCTCCACGGGGCGATGCGCCCGGGCGCGCTGCTCCTCGTCCGCAGCTCGCAGCGCCTGCGCACGCTGCTCTACCCCGAGGTCGACATCCATGGGATGGCGCCGTTCGAGCCGCTCCTGGAGATCCATCCGCACGACGAGGTGATCAACTCGGTGATCATCGCGGAGCGGCCGGAGCGTGGCCGGATCACCGGCTGAAGAGGTTATGTGGTAAAGTCCCGGCCGTCAGGACCGGCCGAGGAACCCACCATGACCACCCCCGCGCTCCCCTCGAAGCTGCCGTCGACCGGCGTCAGCATCTTCACGGTGATGACGCGCCTCGCGAACGAGCACGGCGCGATCAACCTGTCGCAGGGCTTCCCCGATTTCGACTGCGCGCCGGAGCTCGTCGAGGCCGTCGCCCGCCACATGCGCGCCGGCCACAACCAGTATGCCCCCATGCAGGGCGCGCCGGCGCTGCGCGAGGCGCTGGCCATGAAGATCGAGCGGCTCTACGGCCGCCGCTATGACCCGGCGACCGAGATCACGATCACCTCGGGCGCGACCGAGGGGCTGTTCAGCACGATCACCGCGTTCGTCCGGCCCGGGGACGAGGTCATCCTGTTCCAGCCTTGTTACGACTCGTACGCGCCGGCCGTCCGGCTGAACGGCGGCACGCCCGTGTTCGTCACGCTCCGCTTCCCGGACTACCGCGTCGACTGGGACGAGGTGCGGCGCGCGCTCACGCCCCGGACGCGGCTCCTGCTCATCAACTCGCCGCACAACCCGACCGGCACGGCGCTGTCGGCCGACGACATGCGCGAGCTCGCGCGGGTGGTTGACGGGCGGGACGTCATCGTCGTCGGCGACGAGGTGTACGAGCACATCCTCTTCGACGGGCGCCGGCACGAGAGCCTGGCGCGGTATCCGGAGCTCGCGGATCGCTCCGTCGTCATCAGCTCGTTCGGCAAGACGTACCACACCACCGGCTGGAAGGTCGGTTATTGCGCGGCGCCGCAGGCGCTCTCGGCCGAGATCCAGCGGGTGCACCAGTTCGTGACGTTCGCGGTGAACGCGGCCATCCAGCTCACGTATGCCGAGGTCGTGACACGCGAGCCGCTCGCCGCCGATCTCGCGCCCTTTTACCAGGCGAAGCGCGACCGGTTCCTGAAGCTCATCGAGGGCTCGCGGTTCCGCCCGCTGCCGTGCGAGGGCACGTATTTCCAGCTGCTCGACTACTCGGCGATCACGACCGAGCGGGACGCCGACTTCGCGCTGCGCCTCATCCGCGAGCACGGCGTCGCCTCGATCCCCACCTCGGCGTTCCTCGAGGGGGTGGAGCCCGGGCCCGTCCTGCGGTTCTGCTTCGCCAAGCGGGACGAGACGCTCGAGGCGGCGGCGGAGCGGCTGCGCCGGGTCTGAGGGGGCGCCTCGCCGCGGCGGCGCCCCGCTCGCGTGGGGCGCGCCTCAGGCGACCGCCCGCTCCGGGAACAGCGACAGCAGCCCCTCCGGCGAGGCCGCGCACACCCCGCGCTCGGTGATGAGCGCCGTGACCAGCCGCGCGGGCGTCACGTCAAAGGCGTAGTTGGCCGCCGGGCTGTCCGGCGGGGTGATACGCACGGTCCCGAGCTCGCCCGAGGACAGCCGCCCGGTCACGTCGCAGAGCTCCGCGCCGTCGCGCTGCTCGATCGGGATCTCGCGCACGCCGTCCTGCAGCGTCCAGTCGATGGTCGGCGACGGGAGCGCCACGTAGAAGGGCACCTCGTTGTCCTTCGCCGCCAGCGCCTTGAGGTAGGTGCCGATCTTGTTCGCCACGTCGCCGCGGGCCGTCGTGCGGTCCGTGCCCACGATGCACAGGTCTACCAGGCCGTGCTGCATCAGGTGGCCTCCCACGTTGTCGGCGATGACGGTGTGCGGCACGCCGTGCTGGCCCAGCTCCCACGCCGTGAGGCTCGCGCCCTGGTTGCGCGGGCGCGTCTCGTCCACCCAGACGTGCACGGGGATCCCGGCGTCGTGCGCCAGGTAGATGGGCGCGAGCGCGGTGCCCCAGTCCACGGTGGCCAGCCAACCCGCGTTGCAGTGGGTGAGCACGTTCAGCCGCCCCTCCCGCCCCCTGCGCGCCCAGGCCGCCTGGAGGAGCGCCAGCCCGTGCTCGCCGATGGCGTGGTTGATGGCAACGTCCTCATCACAAAGCGCCGCCGCGCGCCGGTAGGCGGCCGCCTCGCGCTCGGGCGGCGGCAGCGGCGCCACCGCGCGCCGCAGCTCGTCGAGGGCCCAGCGCAGGTTCACGGCCGTGGGCCGCGCGCTGCCGAGCAGGGCGAGCGCCCGCTCCAGCGCGCCGTCGGAGGCGTCCTGCCGCAGCGCGAGGCACACCCCGTATGCGGCCGTGGCGCCGATGAGGGGCGCTCCGCGCACAAGCATGCTGCTGATCGCGCGCGCGGCGTCGTCGGCGGTGGTCAGCCGCGCTGTCGCGAAGTGATGCGGCAGGCGGGTCTGGTCGATGACGCCGACGGACCAGCCGTCGGCCTCGACCCAGATGGAGCGCGTGGGCTTGCCGAGGACGTTCATCGGCTCAGCACCCGGCCGGCCACCGCGGAGAGCCGCTCGACGAGCTGACGTCGCTCAGGTCATCGATCTGGTAACGGCCGCTGCCGCCGAGGACGCTGAGCACGGGAGTGGGGGTTCGCGACATGGTAGATCTCCTGGAGTGTCGTGCGGATCGAGACACAGGGTGAGGAGCGGGCTTGAGCCATGAGCCCCCGCTCACGGCGTGTACCTGGGGAACAGGTCCGCGATGTCGCTCCCCGTGAAGTTGCCCACCCAGCCGTCCGGACGCTCGAAGAAGCGGATGGCGGCGAAGAGCGGCCGAGATCCCATGTCGAACCAGTGCCGCATCTCGGCGGGCACGCTGATGAGATCGCCGCGCGTGCACACGATCTGGAACACCCGATCACCGGCGTGCAGGTAAAAGCAGCCGCTGCCCTCCACCAGGATACGGGACTCGTCCTCGGAGTGCGTGTGCTCGGAGAGGAACTTCTTCCGCGCCTGCTCCACGTTCGGCGCGTCCGGCCGCATGCGCACCACATCCACGATCTCGTAGCCGTGCGCCGCGCGCTCGGCCTCCACCACGTGGCGGTAGGCGGCGAGCACCTCCTCCTGGCCGGCGCCGTCCGGCAGCGGGATGGACGCGTCCACGCGCTCGAAGCGGACGCCGACGGCGCCGAGCTCGCGACGGATGTCGTCGATCTCGGTGTACACGGCCGAGGGCTGGGCCGGCCGGCCCTCAGGATAGATGGTCAGGTGACTCATCGGCAGATCCTCATCTTCTCGAGCTCGTACGTGAGCAGGTGTTCCAGCGCCACCGTGTGGCGGCGCGCCTCGCGCATGGATCGGCCCCAGGCATAGAGCCCGTGGCCCGCGATGAGGTAGCCCACCGCCTCCGGGCGGCGGGCCAGCTCCGCGGACACGCGCTCCGCGAGCCGCGGGACGTCCTGGTCGTTGGGAAAGACAGGGATCACGACCGTCGCCTCGTGCGTGCGGGTGTCCCCGAGCGCCTTGAGCAGCTCGAAGCCGCGCAGCACGATCCCGCCCTCTGCTTCGAGCAGCGAGGACAGCAGCGCGCTGACGATGGAGTGGGTGTGCAGCACCGCGCCCACGCCGGGAAGCTCGCGGTAAAGCTGGAGGTGCAGCGGCGTCTCCGCCGAGGAGCCCGGCGGCGGCGGCGCGTGGATGTCCGCTGCCAGGATGTCGGCGTCGGTCAGCTCGCCCTTGTCCACGCCGGAGCGCGTGACCGCCACGGTGCGCGCGTCCAGCCGGCGCGAGAGGTTGCCGCTCGTCGCCGGCACGGCGTCGCGCAGGCTCAGGAAGCGCCCTGCCTCCACGATCTCCCGGGCAGCCTCGGCCAGGGCGGCCGAGGCCGTGGCGCGCGCGAGGGGAGAGGCCGTCAGCGTGTTCATGTATCCGCTCCTCGACCGCCCTCTACACCGGAGATCGTTCTGATGCAACTCGTTTGCAGTTGATCCCGGCGGCGCGGGCGCCGCGGCGACAGCGACGCTCGTCGACGGCGCCCGCGCCCGCGCTCGCCGGCTCAGCGCACGAGCGCGTGCGTGTACTTGAGCAGGAGCGCGCGCTCATGCGCCGCCGCGGCGCCGCCGAGGCGCTCGTCGTAGACCAGCCACAGGTCGGTTCCCTCGCGGACGTGGTGCCGCAGGCGCACGTTGATGCTCGTGCGCTCCGTGAGGCTGCTGTATTGAAGGAACGCGCTGAGCGAGGCGTGGATGTCGAACGCGAGCTTCAGGCGCAGCCTCGCGATGTGCGCGTCGAGCGAGGCGTCCCGGCCCGGGAAGCGGATCGCGTCGAGCTGGTACTCCCCGCTCAGACCCAGGTGGGGCGACGGGTTCCACGCCGGGCTCAGCGAGGCAGAGAGGCTGTAACCATCATAGAACCCGCCCGCCTCGATGAACACGTCGCAGCGCAGCCTGCGGCCGTCTGACATGTAGAAGCCCGCGCCGGCCTGGTGGAAGGCGTAGCGGCCCACCGGGACCTCGAGCCCGCCGGCGAGGACCAGCGGCTCGTGCACCTCCTCGTGACGGTGGCGGCTCACCACCTCGATCTCGTCGCCGCTCGGCAGGGTGACCCCGACGAGAGGGCTGACCTCCGCTGACTCGAGGAGACCGTCGCGGCTCCGCTGGTACGCCTGGCCGTCGGCGCTGATCCACGCGGCGCTCACGAGGGCGCCTCCGTCGAGCAGCCACTCGTACTTGGCGCCGAGATCGGCCCAGCGATACCCCTGGTAGGGCTCGAAGCCGACGCCGGGGTCGAAATCGGCGCCGGCCCAGTCGAGCTCGGCGCGGTAGCTGAGCCCCTCCGCGCGCCGGCGCTCCCACGCCGCGAGCGCGCGGCCGCTGTCCAGCCAGCGCGCCGGCGCCGCGCCGTCGGGCCGCGGCGAGCGCAGGCTCTGCGCCCATTTCAGCGTGAGGAACTCGTCCCCGACCACGTGGAGGGTGCCGTCGGCGCCATAAGCGGCGTTGTAGCGGCCGTCGGTCCCGACACGGCTCGTCAGCATGCCGCCGACGGCCGAGAGCGGGTCGTCGAGCTGGCGCCGCAGCCGGAGCACGCCGAAGTTCTCGGACGGCAGCGCGTCGCTCGGCGCCGTCTGGAGGTCGAGCGCGCCGATCTCCCACCGTCCGGCGCGGCCGGCGAGGCGCGCTCCGCCGAGGATCGCGACCGGCTCGCCGTCGGCGAGCCCGATGCGACGGCTATGGAACAGCCGGCCATCTCCGGAGAGCTCGAACTCGAAGATCCCTGCGCGCTCGAGGAAGAACTGCCGCTTCTCCGGGAAGAAGAGGGGGAACCGGGTCAGGTTGATCTGCTCGTCGTCGGCCTCGACCTGCGCAAAATCGGTGTTGACGGTGACGTCGAGCGTCAGGTTGCTGGTGAACCCGTACTTGGCGTCCACGCCCGCGCTGTACGCGGCGGCCTCCTCGTCCGGGCCGCGCCGGCCCTCGGCGTCGAGCGGGGTCCGGACCGAGTAGCCGAGGAGCACGTAGGGCGTGACGATCAGCGCGCGGCGCGAGGCGACGCCCTCGAGCGCGACGTCCCTCAGCTTGGAGGGCTTCGCGTAGGCCCGCGGCCAGCTCGGCGGGACGGCCGGCCAGACGTGCCGCTCGCTCCGCCGCGCCAGCCAGCGATACACCGACATGCCCATCCTCACGCTGCCCTCCTCGCTCTCGAAGCCGAGCGTCGAGAAGGGGATACGCATCTCCGCCGACCACCCGTCGCTCGTCCGCCGCGCCGCCGCCTCCCAGTGGCCGTTCCAGCTCCAGTCCGCCTCGCCAGAGGCCATGTCGGACGAGACCGTCCCGTCCACGCGCGCGCCGGTCGGCATCGTGTAGAACCAGAGCGCCGTGGTGTCGTCGTTGAAGGGGTCGACGATGAGCCCCACGGTGTCATCGCCGGCGTACTCGTCGCGGTACAGCGAGCCGGCCCTCACCTCCGCCGGCTCGACGTCGAGCAGCCGCGCCGCGAGGTAAAGATGGCCTCCGTCGTGAGCGAGGCGGATCTCCGTTCGCTGCGACGGCGCGCTCCCGAACACCGGCTCGTAGACCACGGCCGGCACCGGGGCCACCGCCCGCCACGCGGCCTCGTCCACGACGCCGTCGAGCACGACTGGCCCGGTGAGCCTCGGCAGGTGCATGGGCGCCTCGGCCCGCGCCCCCCGCGCCGGGCAGAGCGCCAGCGCGGCGGCCACCGCCGGGAGCGACTTCCTCATACTAGAATTAATTTGCAATTGCAATTTATATGCATGAGTACTACCAGGGGGCGCGGCCTGGATCAAGCCTGGCGCCGCCGCACGCGCCGGCGGGTGTCCACGTCGACGGGGATGACGCGCCCGCTGTCCCCCTCTGCCGGGTTCCGCCGATCATGGAGGTCTCATGCTGAAGTACACGTCCCAGCTCAAAGCGATCCCGCGCGACGTCGTCGATGGCATGCTCGATGACGTCGCCCGCGCCGACGTCCCGTGGACCGAGAACTACTCGCGGTATCAGTCCGGCGGGTGGAAGACCGCCGCGCTCTACAACGCGAGCGGGGACTCGCAGGAGAACGATCTCGCGGACTGCACGCCCATCCCCACCGAGGTCGTCCCCCGCCTGCCCCGGATCCGCGCCTTCGTCGAGGGGTCAGGCCTCAAGCTGATGTGGGTCAGGCTGCTCAAGCTCGATCCGAACGCCTTCCTGTGGGAGCACACCGACTACGGCGCCCAGAACCTGAGCCGCGTCCCCAGGCTCCGGCTCCACGTCCCCTTGAAGACCAACCCGGGCGCGCTCATCGTCCTGCCGTCGCGCTCGGTCCACATGAAGAGCGGCTTCCTCTGGAAGCTGACCCCTCATCAGGCGCGCCATGGCGCCTGCAACCTCGGCGCCGAGGAGCGAATCCATTTGATCATGGATTGTTACATCAACGAGCACCTGGAAGAGCTCGTCGCCCAGGAGCTCCTCGAGCCGGACACGCTGCGGGAGAAGCCTCTGCTGTCGGACGAGCGCTTCGCAGCGCTGAGCCGCGACGCCGACGCGCTGATGAGCGAGGGAAGGCAGAGCGCCGCCGAAGATCTGTTCCGGAAATCGTTTCACTATTACAACCTGGGCACCACATCGACCTATGATCTGCTCGCGCGTTACTTCGAGGGGCGCGGCGATGCCGCGCGACGGGATCATTGGCTGGAGGCGAAGGTCGGGTACCTCAACCTCAACGTACCAGGACACCCATTCTACCAGCACGCGGGCGCGTAACGCCGCGGACGGCAGTATGCCCTGAAGCAGGCATCAAGCCGGGGGCGCGGGCACGCGAGCCGCCGTCAAGGCCCTCCGGCTTGCCAGCGACAGAGGATGAGCATATCGTCACACGTGGCGAGATGCTCGCGTGAGCTACTCGCGTGAGGAAAGCCGGAAGCTCATGCGCAGGACGAAGCAGGCACACACAGGCGCGCAGGAAGACCACACGCTCGCGAGCTTCGAGGCGCGCTCGTTGTCCCGCGCTGCGCGGGAGAGGCTCGCCGGCGCCGCCCCCCCGCGCGGCGCCGCCGCGGCCGGTGAAGCTCGCCTCGGCCCCTCCCCCGCGCAGCGCAGCGTGACGGCGCGCGCCGCCCGCTCCGACATGCTGCTCGTCCTGCTCGGCGCGCTCGCCGCGGCCTCCTCGCTCGGCTGCGGCCCCGCCGGTCGGCCGGGCTCCATGGCCCCGAGCGGCGACTGCCCGACCGAGTACAAGCCGCTCATGTGCCTCGGCAACGACGAGCACTGCGTGACCGACAGGAACGGCTGTCGGGTCTGCGACTGCGTGGAGCCCGGCTCGCCCTCGCGCCCGATCGACCGGCGCGACGTGCCGTAACGCGCGCCCGCCTCAGCGGAGCAGCCCCCGGAGCGCGCCGAGCAGCGCCGGGAAGTCGATCCCCTTGGCGAGCACCACGTCCGGCGGCGGCGCGCCGCCGAGGTCGTCGCCGCCGCTGCCGCTGAGCAGCAGAACCCGCGCCCCGGGCAGGCGCGCCCGCACCGCCGGCAAGAGGTCGGTGCCGCGGCCGTCGCCGAGGTTCTGGTCGAGCAGCACGAGGTCGTACCGCGCGCCCCCGGCCGCGAGCGCCTCGCCGGCCGCGGCGAACGAGCCGGCGACGTCGACCTGGAACCCCTCGTCCTCGAGCAGCGCCGCGAGCACGATCCGCGACGATTCGTCGTCGTCCACGATCAACACCGCGTTCCGCATCCGGTCCTCCGCCTGCCCCTGAGCCCTGGCCGCGCGGCGGCCCTCGCCTCGCCCGCCGCGGCCCTCAACATGCCCCGGGATCGCTCCGGGCGCGCGCGATCGCGAGCACCAGGTCGCGCACCTCGAACGGCTTGCGCAGGCAGGTGTACCCGCCCCGCCGCGTGAACGCGTGGATCATCTCCGGCGCCGCGTGGCCGGTCATCCCGATCACCCGGATCTCGCTGCTGAGCCGCCGGAGCTGCTCGTACGTCTTCACGCCGTCGAGCGACGGCATCACGAGGTCGAGCACACACACGTCGACCGCCTCCTCGCGCGCGCGCCGGATGGCCGTGTCCCCGTCGTAGACCGCCTCGGCGCGCAGCCCGGCCTCCCGCAGCCCCGCCACGATCGCCTCCGCCACGTCGGGCAGGTCGTCCACCACCAGCACGGCGCGCGACCCGAGGGCCCGCTCGACCATCCGCACGAGGTGCTCCATCGAGAACGGCTTGTGGATGACCGCGTAGACCCCCTCGCTGATCCCGTCCTCGACCAGCTGCTCGAGCGCGAACGCCGTCATCAGCACCACGGTGAGCTCCGGCTGGATCCGCTTCATCTCCCGGAACGTCTCGACCCCGTTGAGGCCCGGCATCTTCACGTCGCTGATGACGAGCGCGAAGCGCTGCTGCCGCACGAGCTCCAGCGCGTGCGCGCCGTCCCGCGCCTCGGCGACCTCGTACCCTTCCAGCTCGAGGTTCGCGGCGAGCGTGGTGCGCATCCCCTCCTCGTCGTCCACCACGAGCACCCGTCTGGTCGTCTCCATGCTCCCTCTCCCTCACCCTTGCCCGCTCGAGTCTACGTCCGGCCGCGCGCCCCACGGCAGCCGGATGACGAAGGTCGTGCCCTCCCCGGGCTCGCTCTCCACCTCGATCGCGCCCCCGTGCATCCGGACGATGCCGGCGCTGATCGCGAGGCCGAGCCCGGTCCCCTTCAGCTTCGTGCTGAAGAGCGGCTCGAAGATCCTCGCGAGGTTCTCCCGCGGGATCCCGGCGCCGTTGTCCGCGACGGACAGGACCACCTCGTCCTCCCACGCCCGCGCAGCCACACCCACCCGCCCCTCGCGATCGGCCGGGATCGCGTCGGCCGCGTTCTGGATCAGGTTCACGAGCACCTGCCGGAACTGGTCCTTGTCGAGGCTCGGCACGGGCAGGTCGGCGGGCACCTGGTTCAGGAGGCGGACGTGCGCCGGCGCCTGGACCACGGAGAAGGCGTCGTCCACGAGGGGCCCGAGCGGGCACGCGGCGCGGCGCGGCTTGCGCTCGCGCGCGAAGTCGAGCAGGTCGCCGATGATCCGCGTGCACGCCTGGATCTCCTTCTCCATGAGCGCGAGGAACTGCGCGACGCGCGGATCCTCGCCGAGCTCGGTGCCGCCGAGGCGCCGCTTCAGGTAGTGGGTCGCGTTCCGGATCGCGCCGAGCGGGTTGCGGAGCTCGTGGCCGATGCTCGCCGCGAGCTGCCCGATCGCGGCGAGCTTCTCGACGCGCACCCTGGACTCCTGGGCCTCGCGCAGGCTCTCGGCCATGTCGCCGAGCGCGGCGCCCATGCGCCCGAGCTCGTGCGCGCCCAGGTCGGGCACGCGCCACGCGAGGTCGCCCCCGGCGATGCGCCGCGCCCCCTCGGTGAGGGCGCGGAACCCGCGCGCCATCGAGCGCAGCAGGCCGCCGAGCAGCACGAGGAGGATCACGAGCGCCGCGGCCATCAGGGCGACGCCCGCCGTCCTGATCTGCTCGCCGGCGCGGCCCGCATCCGTCACGCTCCGCGCCACGTCGCGCCGCGCGTCGGCGATGGCCGCCTCGATCTCGGGGACGAACCCCCGCTCGTACTCTGCCTCGGGGCGCTCCCGGAACGTCCGGCTGGCGCCCGGCTCCGCGGCGCCCGCCATACGTGTCACCTCGTCGACGTCCCCGGCGACCCGCACGAAGGTCGCGCGCATGCGGCGCAGGCGCTCGTCCTCCTCCTGCTGCGCGCGCGCGCCCTCGCGGAGGCGCTCGTCCTCGATCCACGCGCGCTGGAGCGCCTCCACCGCGGCCAGGTCCCGCGCCACGAGCCCGGCCCAGTGGCGCAGCTCCTCGGTGTCGCCGCCGCCGAGGGAGATCTCGGCCGCCTCCCGCATGTAGCGGCTGGCGTGGTCGGCGAGCGTCATGTGCCGGGTGAGCGCCTCGTAGGCCAGCTCGGAGCGCCGCTGGAGCAGCGTCATCCTGGCGGACGTCACGTAGAGCGCCCCGGTCGCGAGCAGGACCGCGGCCGCGGCCACGGCGAAGATCAGCCCGAGCGCGGCGCGGATGCTCATGGCGACGCCGCCGGCGCACGCGCGCTCAAGGCGGCGGCTCCAGCCCGCCGGGCGCGCGCGGGTCGCCCGGGTCGCCCTGCGGGCCGAGGGGCAGCTCGATGCAGGCCCGCGTGCCGCACGGCGCGCGGCGCTCGATGGCGAACGTCCCGAAGTACCGGCGGGCCACCCGCGCGGCGATGTTCAGCCCGAGGCCGAGGTGGCCGGGCTTCGTCGTGTAGAACGGCCGGGTGATCACCTCCCGGTCCGCCTCCGGGACGCCCGCCCCGGTGTCGCCGACCTCGATGTGGTACCGCGCGCCGACCACGCTGCCGCGCAGGGTGACCACGCCGCCGCCGGCCATCGACTCCGCCGCGTTCTCGACGAGGCACCGCACCGCGAGGGCGAGCTCGTCCGGATCGAGCTCGACCGTACCGTCCGCCGCCTCGACGTCCACGTGGATCCCGGTCCCGGCGAAACGCGCGCACGCCGCCGCCGTGTGGACACACGCGCGGGCGCTCGCGCTGACGGTCCGGCGCAGGGCGGGCATCCTGGACTGGACGACGACGTCGTCGACGAGCGCGCTCGCCTCGACCGCCTCCTCGTCGATGACGTGGATGAACTGCTCCACCCGGGGGTCGTCCCGACAGGCCTGCTCCCGGGCGACCTTGCGCTTGAGAAAGAACGCCGCATTGCGGATCGTCCCGAAGCAATTGCGCAGATCGTGGCGCAGCGTCGCCACGATCTCCTCGGCCGTCGCGGCCTGCTCGGCCGCGCCGAGCGGGTCCCGGCTCATCATCGTCTCATCGTGCGTCCTCCGGCGCGGCGCGCTCCCGGCCTCGCCTGGCCGTCACTTCACGGTTCGACCCGGGAGCGCGATGTCGCCGAGCCTCCCCGGCCGCACGATGCTGGTCGTGCGCGAGGACGGGGGCGGGTACGAGCTCGTCGTGCTGCGCCTCGACGACTCCGGCGCCTCCCTGGGCTCCGGCGGCCGGTAGGACGGCGCGCTCCTCGGCGAGGGGGGCGCGAGGGTGTCGCGCACCCCGGGAGAGCTCGCGAGGGCGTGGACGGCCCGCTTCGTGTGGGCGAGGCGGGCGAGCTCCAGGACGAGCCTCGTGATCCGGGCGGGCTCGAACGGCTTGAGGATCACGTAATGCCGCCCGCCCTCGCTGGAGCGGATGTACTCGTCTGCTCCCGTGATCAGCAGGCAGCTCGTATAGGACGGCAGGTCGTTGACCCGCCGGAGGAGCTCTTCGCCGTTCATCCCCGGCATCTTGAAGTCGGAGCAGACCACGTGGAACTGGTCTGTCTCGAGCATCTGGAGCGCCCGCGCGGCGGACCTGCTGGTGACGACCTCGACGTCGTCTTCGAGGATGGCCGCGATGCTGTCCAGCATCCGCTGCTCGTCGTCGACGACGAGCACACGCAACCTCTCCTGCGGGTACGGGCTCACGGCGCGCCTCGCGTGGGCTCGGGCGCGGAAGGAGGGGTTGTCCTCGCGGGCGACGACAGGGCCGTTCGTTTCATGTCCTGTCCGCGCGTCCAGCTCGCTCGCCGGGGCGGAGCGGCGCGCCGTAGCCGCTCCGGGTGGTGGATCGAAGCATTTCAACTCGAGACAACCGCATGGGGCAGACTACGAATCTACACCACAAATCTCGCTTTCGTAAAGCTGGTTCTCGAACATTTCGTCCCGGCGCGAGCAAGCGCCATCCCGGCGATTTCGTTCACCGTTTTGAAACAGTCGAGTCACCTCGTCCTCACGTCGACCTCGCATCGGGCTGATCGATTACAGTGGAGTGGCCAGCGGCTTGTTGCTGCCGCTGTCGGATGCGAGAGCAGCTCA
This sequence comes from Sorangium cellulosum, assembly GCF_002950945.1. Taxonomy (GTDB): domain Bacteria; phylum Myxococcota_A; class Polyangia; order Polyangiales; family Polyangiaceae; genus Sorangium; species Sorangium cellulosum_E. The sequence continues at coordinate 13,874,281 of NZ_CP012673.1, read as the reverse complement.
GGCGACCACCGGCGGACGTGGCTCGAAGCCCGGTCGATCCGGGGCGGGCGGCGTGTTCGCTCGGTCGGGGCGACGCGGGTCTTCGGCTCTTGTTACAGCCGTCTCCGGCTGCTTCCGGACGGGCTGGAGTTCGCCGGGACCGGCTACACCCCGCCGCTGCGCGCGCTCGAGGGCGACGGCCCCATCCTCACGTGGGCGGCGCTCGCCCGCGCCGGAAGCCGACCTCCGGGCTGACCAACCCCGGCCGAGGAGCGGCGGCGCTGGCGGCCGGCGTGAGCCCAAGCCGAGGCATCGCGCCTCAGTGTGCTCGGGCATGCGGCACCGCGACACACTTCCACGAGGATCCCTCGTCGTGCACATCACGCCGGGAAGGGCACGACGCGTGCTGGATCGGGAATGCTCTCGCCGAGATCCAACCTGCGAAGATGCTTACGCATTTCGTGAGCGTCCGACGTCGCGTTCACCGTCGAAGGCCTGGCCGATGAAGGAAGAAGAGATCGTCCCCTGGGATGTGAAACGCATCCTCCTCGGGCAAACGCCGGCCGCGTTCCTGCTGGAGATCCTGGTCCGGACCGTGGTGGTCTACCTGTGCCTGCTCGTGATCGTGCGGCTGCTCGGCAAGCGGATGTCCGGGCAGATCACGATCCTCGAGATGGGCGTCATGCTCTCGCTCGGCGCGATCGTCTCGGTGCCGGTCCTGGCCCACAACCGCGGCATCGTGGTGGGCGTGCTGCTCCTCGTCGCCATCATGGCGCTCCATCACGGCCTCAGCTGGTGGAGCATGCGGTCGCCGAAGGTGGAGATGCTCTCGCAGGGGCGCGCCACGGTGCTCGCGCGCGACGGGGTGATGCTGCTCGACGAGCTCGCGGGGGCCGCGCTCTCGCGCGAGCAGCTGTTCGCCGTGCTGCGCGGCAAGGGGGTGGAGCAGCTCGGTCAGGTGAGGCGGGTCTACCTGGAAGGATGCGGCCTCTTCAGCGTCCTGCGCGCGCCGAAGCCGCAGCCCGGGCTCGCGGTCCTCCGCCCGGTCGACCACGATCTCCTGGAACATGACCGGTCCCGGATCGTGTGCGTGACCTGCGGCAACACGAGCGAGCAGGCGTCGCGGGGTGAAGCGTGCTCGCGCTGCGGCCGCCGCGAGTGGACCGCGGCGGTGATCGGCCGCAAGAAGACCGATGGGGGCGCGCGGAAGGAGCAGAGCCAATGACGCCTGAGGAGATCCGCCTCTTCGAGCTCGAGCGGATGCTGCGCGGCCAGACGCCGTGGTCCTTCGCGTTCGAGGTCCTCGTCCGCGTCGTCTTCATCTACCTCATCCTGGTCGTATCGATGCGGCTGATGGGCCGGCGGATGGCCAAGCAGATGAGCCGCAACGAGATGGCCGCGCTCGTCTCGCTGGCCGCGGCGATCGGCCCGGCGATGCAGGCGCCGGATCGCGGGCTGCTCCCGGCGGCGTTCGTGGCGCTCCTCGTGGTGGGCATGCAGCGCGGGCTGGCGAGCCTCACGGCGCGTTACCACCGGCTCGAGCAGATCACGCAGGGCAACGTCACGACCCTCGTCGCGGACGGCTGCCTGGACCACCGCGCGATCTCGTCGTCGCTGCTCACGCGCGATCGCATCTTCTCCCAGCTGCGCTCCCAGGGCCTCGAGCACCTCGGCCAGGTGGATCGCCTCCACCTGGAGGCGAACGGGTCCTTCACGACCCTCAGGGCGCAGGAGGAGCGGCCTGGGCTCTCGATCCTGCCCGCGTGGGACGAGGACGCCCACCGCGCGCAGCCGGAGGCGCCGGGCGTCCGGGCGTGCGAGGGCTGCGGCCTCCTCGTGGAGCGCGGGGAGGAGCCGCCCGCGTGCGACCGGTGCGGGAGCTCGGCGTGGATGCGCGCGGTCGGCGAGCCGCCCAGGCAGAAGCCTCAGCCGACCAAGGGCGACGGCCCTCGGTCCAGGCAACAGCCGGTCGCTTCGAGCAGCTCTGGCGGCTGAGGGCCGGGTGACCGCCGCGATCCGGTCTGGTAGGGTGCACGTGTCCATGCCGCCGGCCATCGACAAGCGCGCGTTGCTCGCGACCATCAAGGATCAGCTCGCCCGCGAGCTGGAGCGCTCGACGGAGCGGGCGCGCGACGCCGCCGACGCGGCGACACACGAGGAGAACCGCGCCGAGGGCGACAAGGACATGCGCGCCACCGAGGCGTCGTACGTGGCGCGGGGCCACAGCGAGCGCGTGCTCCAGCTCGAGCAGGCGCTCGCCAAGCTCGGCGCCCTGAACGTGCGCGACTTCGGCCCGGACGATCGCATCGCGAGCTCGGCGCTGGTCGAGCTGGAGAGCGGGGACCGGCGCGCGCTCTACTTCCTGCTGCCGGCCGCCGGCGGGGAGCGCCTGCAGTTCCAGGGGGTCGCGCTGCAGACGCTCGCGACGACGAGCCCGCTCGGGGCGGCCCTGCTGGGCCTGTCCGAGGGCGACGAGGCCGAGGTCACGACGCCGCAGGGCACACGCAGTTACGTCATCACCGGCGTGCAGTGAGGCCGGGGGGCGGGCCGCGCTGCCTGCCCAGCCCGCCTCCTGAAAGAAGGTGGTGCGGGATCACCGCAGGCAGGATCGCGGAAGATTTTGACGCCAAGAGCGCCAAGGACGCCAAGCACGCCAAGTTATTGAATTTGTTCGTATTCTTTGTGTCTTGGCGCACTTGGCGTCCTTGGCGCACTTGGCGTCCTTGCCCGGTTCACAAAGCACCGCGCGTTCGGCCAGAGCACCGCCCGCCGAAAAAAGAGCGCTCGTCCGTAGGGAGCTCCTCCCCCGCCACGTCCCAGGGATGAACGACCCGCTCGGCTCGACGCGGGCGACCCAGGGAGAAGAGTCCATGATGCAGTCTCGTTGGTGGAGGCTTGGTGGGATTTTGCCGCTCGTCGGCGCGCTCGTCGGTGCGGTCGGTTGCACCGCGGAGACGGGCCAGGGCGACACGTCGCCGAGCGATGAGGCCGCCGAGGCGGCGCTCGCGCAGGGGCCGTCGACGGACGACCGGGCCGCCGGGCCTCGCGGCGACCGGAAGGGCTTCCACGGCCGACCCGGCGGCGCGCACGGACCCGAGCGCCTCCTGCGCGCGGCGCTCCACGAGATCGATCTCTCGGACGCGCAGAAGGCGACGATCGAGGGCGCGCTCGACGGCCTGCGCGACGGCGCGAAGGATCGCCCGAAGGACCCGGCGCCCTTCGCGGCGCTCGCCGACGGCGTGAGGGCGGGCAAGATCGATCGGGCCGCGATCGAGGCGAAGCTCGCCGAGGCCGGCCGCGGGGGCGAGGAGCACCGCGCGCGTGTCACCGGGGCGCTGAGCACGCTGCACGCCACCCTGACGAAGGAGCAGCGCCGGGCGCTCGTCGACTCCATCGCGGCGAAGATGGACGCGCAGGGCGAGCGCGGGCCCTGGGGTGGCAAGGGCGAACGCGGCCCCCGCGGCGACATGGGCGAGCGCGGCCCGCGCGGCGAGCGCGCCGGCATGGGCGGCCCCGGTATGAAGGGGGGTCCGCTCGGCCACCTCCTCCGCGGGATCGACCTGCGCGACGACCAGCGCGCGCAGATCGAGAAGGCGCTGGAGGGTACGCGGCCGAGCGAGGCCGACCGGCAGGCCTGGAAGGCGGACTTCGCGGCGAAACGCGCCGAGATGCGCGCCCGCCTCGAGAAGTTCGCGGAGGACCGCTTCGACGCGAACGCCTTTCTGCCGGCGGCGGACGGGAAACACGGCCCGCGGGCACACCAGGGCCGCATGGTCGACGCGCTGGCCGCGATCGTCCCGATCCTCGACCAGGCGCAGCGCGACGCGCTCGCCGATCGGCTCGAGAAGGGCCCGGCGGCCGGCAAGCCCGGTCGCGGCGAGCGCGGCGAGCACGGCCCCGGCCGCGGCGAGCGCGGCCCCGAGCGTCGCTGAGCGAAGGGCCCGGTGGCGCGCGCGATGGGATGGGCGCAGAATCGCGGTGGCTCGTGACCGTCGACCTGAGGCTCGTCGCAGCGCGCGTCGCCGGGGGCGATGACGCGGCCTTCCGCCAGATCGTCGAGCACACGCGCGCGCCGATGTACCGCCTCGCCGCGCGCCTCGTCGGCGACCTGGCGGAGGCCGAGGACGCCCTGCAGGAGGCGCTCGTCGACGCCTACCGCGCCCTGCGGGAAGGGCGCTACGACGGGAGATCGAAGGTGGAGACCTGGCTGTACCGCATCGTGACGAACGCCTGCCTCGACGCCCTGCGCCGCCGCCGCGACACCCCGCGCGAGGCGCCGGCCGAGCCGCGCTTCGACGGCCTCGTCTCCGCCGAGGCGCGCGTCGCGCTGCGCGAGCTCGACGCCCTGCTCGCCGCGCTGCCGCCGCAGGAGCGCGCCGCGCTCGTCCTCGTCGCCGTCGAGGGGCTGCCCGCGAAGGAGGCGGCCCTCGCCCTCGGTTGCTCCGAGGGCGCGGTCGAGCAACGTTTGGTGCGCGCCCGCGCAGCGCTCCGCGCGCGGCAGATCGAGAAGGAGGCGCCCAGTGCCTGACCGCGACGACGACCGGACCGCGCTCGATCGGGACCTCGCGCGCCTCGCGGCCGCGACGGCTCGCCTCGACGCCGACGACCACTTCACCGACGCCGTGATGCGCGCCGCCGCGCCGGCGGGTGATCCGCTCGCCGAGGTCGCCCGCCTCGCCCGCGCGACCGAGGGCCTCGCGCCGGACGCCGGCTTCACCGACGCCGTGCTGCGCGCCGTCCGGGCCGCTCCGCTGCCCGCGCCGGCGCGCCCCGCGGTGGCGGACGGCATCGTCCGCGCCGGCCGCGCCGCTGTCGTCCTCACCGCCCTGGCGGCGGCCGCGAGCGTCGCCTTCTCTTTCCAGAGCCAGCGCCAGTTCGACACCGCGATCATGGCCTCGGTGGACACCCTCGAGGCCGGCGAATGACCTCGTCCCCCCCCGCGTCCCCCGCGTCCCCCCCGCCGCCCGCGCCCCCCGGCCGCTGGAAGCCCCTCGCGGTGCTCGCCGCCGTCTTCCTCTTCGGCGGCGTCGCGGGGACGGCCATCGGCCGCGCCACGGCCTTCCGCGACCTCGAGACCACCTTCCGGGGTCCTCCGACCGAGGCGCGCGCCCAGTTCCGCCTCCGGGCGATGCGCCGCCAGCTCGACCTCACGGACGACCAGGTGCGCGAGCTCAGGGCTACCCTCGCCGAGGCCGAGGCGGAGCGGGAGAAGCTCCTCTCCGAGTGCCGCCCCGCCCTCGACGCCCTCCGCGACCGCACGGACGCCAGCGTGAAGGGGGTGCTCACGCCGGACCAGCGCGCCCGGTACGAGGAGCTCGAGGCGGAGCGAAGGCGGCACCCCCGCCCGCCGCCGCACGGGCCGGGGCCTCGCGGGCGCGGGCCGGGCGGGCGGGGCGAGTGAGCGGCCCGGAACCGCGCCGCGGCGCTGCGCGCGCCGCGGCCGCCAGGTCACGCGGGTGGGAGCCCGGCACGGCGCGCCCCCGCGCGGCCGCTGCTACGCCAGATCCTCTTCCTGCAGCGCGCAGTTGATCCCGAACGCCGCGTCGGCGCCCTCGGCGGCGGCCATGATCGCGAGCAGCACGTCCTTCGACGCGTCGCCGGCGACGAAGACGCCCTCGACGGTCGTCTCCTCGTGTTTGTCCGCCGTCTCCACGCCGCGCTCCTCCGTCACCTCGCAACGGAGCTTCCTCGCGAGCTCCGACCCCTGCTCCTGCCTCGCCTTCACGAAGAGCGCGCGGCGCGCCACCGCGCTCCCGTCGGTGAACACCACCCGTTCCAGCATCCCGTCCTTGCCCTCCAGCCGGGCGATGCGCTCCTCGCGCACGGCGATCTCATGGCGCGCGAGCCGCGCCGCGTCGGCCTCGGGCAGGGAGGCGGGACCGTCGGAGAACAGGACCACATCCCTGCTCCACGTCTTCATGTTCAGGGCCAGCGCGACCCCCGTGCAGCCCTGTCCGTAGACGCCGATCGGCTGGTCGCGCGCCTCCCAGCCGTCGCAGTAAGGGCAGTGGTGCACGCTCTTGCCGTACATCTCGGCCAGCCCCGGGAGTTCGGGCAACCTGTCGACGAGCCCGGTGGCGAGCAGCAGCTTGCGGCACACGAGGCGCTCGCCCCCCTCCAGCGTCACCTCGAACTGCCTCCTTTCAGCGCGGAGATCGACGACGGTCACGTCGCGGATCTCGACACCGTACGGCGCGAGCTGCTCGCGCCCGATGCGCCTGAGCTCGGCAGGCGGGACGCCGTCGCGCGACAGGAAACCGTGCATGAGCTGCGCAGCGTCGTTGCGGTACCGGCGGGAATCGCACACGAGGACGCGCCGCCTGCACCGGCCCAGGATGAGCGCCGCGCTGAGGCCGGCGGGCCCAGCGCCGACGATGATCACATCATATCGAAGGAGGTCCTCTCTGCTGGTGGACATGGCGAGTGGCGGCCCTGGCAACGATCGCGCCGGGCGCGCGCGTCGGTTCCCTGCGAGCTCGTCCGCAGGCTGTAAGCAGCGCCGGCTGCGCGCCGTTCACCGGACGTGCTCTTCAGCAGCTATCCTGTCCGCATGCGCCTGCGTGTGATCCTGTCCCTCGGCTTGTTGTCGGTGGTGCCCCTGGCGGGCGGGTGCTCCAAGGAGGAGCCGCCGTCCGCCGTGATGATGAAGGCGGAGCCCGCGGCCGCGCCGGCGCTCGCTGCCGGCGAGCCGGGGTCGGCCGGGCCGGGGTCGGCCGGGCCGGGGTCTTCCACGCCGGCGCTCGGCCAGCGGGCGATGAGGATCACCGTCGAGACCACGATCGTGGTCGGCGGCTTCGACCAGGCGATGCAGCGGCTCCGCTCCGCGATCGAGGAGCACGGCGGTTACGTCAGCGAGGCCAGGGTGCACGGCAGCGGCGCGCCCCGGAGCGCGTCGCTCGAGGCGCGGATCCCCTCGGCCAAGGTGGGCGCGTTCCGCGCGGTGGTCGCCTCGGTCGGCGAGGTGGTCGCCGACGCGGAGAAGGCCGAGGACGTGACCGAGCAGCGCGCGGACATCGGCGCGCGGCTCCGCAACGCCCGGGCCCAGGAGAAGCGGCTGCTCGACCTGCTCTCCGACAAGACGGGGAGCCTCGCGGACGTGGTCGCCGTCGAGCGGGAGCTCGCCCAGGTGCGCGAGACGGTAGAGCGGATCGAGGCCCAGGAGCGGCTCCTGGAGGGGCAGATCGCCTATGCCACGGTGAAGCTCTCGGTCACGACGCGCCACGACCCCGAGCCCGTGACCGCCGGCGACAAGATCGTCCGCGCGGCCAGCGAGGGAATCGAGAACGCGTGGGCGTTCCTCGTGAACCTCGTGGTCGTGCTCGCCGCGGCCGGCCCCACGATGCTGCTGCTCGCCGCGATGGGCGGGGTGCTGTACTACGTGCTCCGCGGCGTCGCCCGCCGGCGCCGGGTCGCGGCGAGCTTGCAGCCGCCCTTCCAGGCGGCCCCGGCGCAGGGCTATCCGACCACCGCGCCGCCGGTGCAGCCTTATCCGGGCGCCGCGCCGCCGGTGCAGCCTTATCCGGGCGCCGCGCCGCCGGTGCAGCCTTATCCGGGCGCCGCGCCGCCGGTGCAGCCTTATCCGGGCGCCGCGCCTCCAGCACACGGCGACGGGGGCGAGCCTGGCCCGGGCGAGCCTCCCCAGCGATAGCAGCGACTCACGACGCGGCGCCCCGGCGGGAAGCGACGTGCCTCATGCCCGCGCTGGCCCCCATCGGTTACCATTGCTCTCCGGTGCGCGCCCGTCCTCCGGGCGCTCGCTTCCCGGGCTTCGTAATACCTATTTACCGCCCGCCGCTTCCCCGGCGGCCGGCACCAGCGCCAGCACCCGCGCCGGCGCGCCGCTCCCGCGCACGAGCGGCAGCGGCGCGACCATCACGACCGCCCCCGTCTCCGGCAGCTGGTCCAGATTGGCGAGGTTCTCGATATGGTACCCGCCGGCGCCGAGGAACGCCTTGTGCTGTTCGAACGTCTGGCTCGGCCCGGGATCGGTCGAGAGCGTGTCGATCCCGACGCCGCGCACGCCGCGCTCGTGCAGGTACCGGCTCGCCTCCACCGAGACGCCGGGGAAATGCATGACCCCCTTCGCGTCCTGGTTCAGGTACCGCGCGGGATCGCCCCAGCGCGCCGCCCAGCCGGTCCGGACGAGCACGATGTGCCTCGGGCCGAGCGCCCCGTGCCGCGCCTCCCAGCCGCGGAGGTCCTCCACGGTGACCTGATGGTCCGGGCTCGCCGCCACCTTCGCCGTCACGTCCACGACCGCCGCGGGCCCCACGAGGTGCTCCGGCGCGATCTGCTCGACCGCCGCCGCCCCGGCCTTGAAGTGCGCCGGCGCGTCCACGTGGGTGCCCGCGTGCTCGTCCATCGAGAACCGGTTGATGTAATACCCGTCCTTCTCGACCGTTCCCAGCGTCTGCGCGGCGTACGGCTTGCCCCCGGGGAAGAGGGGCATCTCCGGCGTGATCGGGTGCGTCAGGTCGACGACCCGCGCCGACGCGAGATCGAACCCCCGCGGCGCGCCCTGCGCGGCGGCCGGCCCCCCCGCGGCGCCGCCGCCCTCCGCCGGAACCGCAGGAGCCGGCGCCGCGGCGGACGGCGCGGCCGCGCCAGGGCCGCCCGCCGCGCAGGCCGAGAGGGCGACCACCCCCGAACACATCACGCCGGCCGCTGCCCGCCTGGCGCTCACCTGGAAAGGGAACGTGCTGAATCCATCCACCTTGTGCATGGCGCCCATGTCATCACAGGCCCGCCCACACCACAAGGCGCCGTGCCGCGGCTCACACTTCGTGCAGCTTCACCCGGCGCCGCAGGTGGTTGATCAGATCGATGCGCGTCACCAGCCCCACGAACTCGTCCCCGTCCGTCACGATCGGCACGAGCCCGGCGTCGAACATCGGGAGCAGGTCCCGGATCGGCGTGCGCACGTCGACCGTCCGCAGCCGCGTCGTCATCGCCGTCTCCACCGGCTGCTGGAAGCGCGACGCGTCGTCGACCGCGGCGAGCAGGAGGTCCGACTCGTCCAGCAAACCGACGATCTTGCCGTCCTCCAGGACCGGCAGCTGCGACACGTCATAGAGCTTCATCCTCGCATAGGCGACCAGGAGCGCGTCCCCCCGCTGCACGGTCACGACCGCCCTCTCCGCGTGGCGGCGCGTGATCACGTCGCGCAGATCCCCTGTCGGCTTCCGATCGGTGAAGCCTTGGTCGGCCATCCAGAAGTCGTTGTACATCTTCGAGAGGTACTTGTTGCCGCTGTCGCACACGAGGGTACAGACGCGCTTCGGCGACGACTGCTCGCGGCAATAGCGCAGCGCGGCGGCGAGCAGCGTCCCGGACGACGAGCCCGCGAGGATACCCGTCTTGGAGAGGAGCAGCCGCGCCGTCTCGAGGCTCTCCCGGTCGGGGATCGTGTAGGCGTGCTTGACCCGGGACAGGTCGAGGATCGAAGGGAGGAAGTCCTCGCCGATGCCCTCGACGAGCCACGAGCCCGCCTTGCCGAGGTTGCCCGTCTTGACGTAGCCCGCGAGCACCGAGCCCTCCGGGTCGGCGAGCACCATCTCGCAGCGCGGCTGCGCCTTCGCGAAGTAGCGCGAGAGCCCCGTCAGGGTGCCGCCGGAGCCGACGCCGCACACCATGGCGTCGATCCGGCGGCCGAGCTGCGCGTCGATCTCCGGGCCGGTCCCGGTCTCGTGCGCGAGCGGGTTCGCCGGGTTCTCGAACTGGTTCACGTAGAACGCGCCCTCCTCCCGCGCGATGCTGGCCGCCAGGTCCTGGTAGTAGCTCGGGTGGCCCTTCTCGACGTCGGAGCGCGTCATCACCACGTGCGCGCCGAGCGCCTTCAGGTGAAAGACCTTCTCCTGGCTCATCTTGTCGGGGATCACGAGCGTCAGCCGGTACCCCTTCCCCGCCGCGACGAGCGCGAGGCCAAGGCCCGTGTTGCCCGCCGTCGCCTCCACGACGTGGCGCCGCTCGCCGCCGAGCTGGCCGGCCCGCTCGGCGGCCTCGATCATCGAGAGCCCGATGCGGTCCTTGATGCTGCCGCCGGGGTTCTGGCTCTCCAGCTTGAGAAAGAGCTCGCACGGCCCCGTGTCGAGCTGAGTGACCTGGATCATCGGTGTGTTGCCGATGAGATCGATGACGCTGGCTTCGGACGGCGGGGCTGGCCTCGGTGATGTCATGGCAGATCAACGGTCACACGACGGGAAGGCTCTGTCGAGGTGTTCTGCCGGGAGTCCCCGCGCGCCGCGCGCGGACGGCCTTGGAAAACGGATAAAAGTCCGTTATGTTGGACTGCAAGGAGGTCTGGCTCGCTTGCTGGACTGTCGCGCTTGTCACAGGGCGGGGCCGGCTCCTCCTCGTGAACATCTCGTTCGTGATCGCCGAGAAGAACGACCTGGGCGGTGGCGTACGGCGCGGCCAGGGCCGCCTGCGACCGCATGGCCGCGGTGATGGGCACGAGCTCAGGCCGCACGGCGTCGCAGCGGTCAGCCTCCACCCGGGGTTCGTGTGGACCGAGGGTGCCATGAAGCACGCGTCGTTCCTCCGCTCGTCGTGGTGACCGGCGTCGGCGCGCACGAGATCGTAGCGGGTATAAGGTCTCCTCATACCCTCTGCGCCCCATCTTCCAAAAAAAAAGAAATATGGGCACCGGGTGACAACGATCACGAGTTACAATGCCATGTTCCACGCGACGTGAAGGCGGCATGTGTATGCAACGCGACCCCGTTATCTCCCTGCCCGGCGCCACGGTGCTCCTCGATAAAGCCGAGCCGTTGCGGGTGATGATTGCCGATAACGACGAGGCTCCGCTCGACGCGGTGGAGTCGACGCAATCGCCCCACATTGCCGACGGCGCGGCTCCTCAGTCGGGATTGCGGCGCAGCCTGCCGCCGGTCACGACGTTCAACCGCCCGGCGCCGCGCCGCGCCGCCGACGTGCTCGTCGACCTGCTGTCCGCCGCGGGTGTCGACGTGGTCTTCGGATTGCCCGGCGGCGCGATCTCACCGGTGCACGACGCGCTGCTCGACAGCCCGATCCGGGTCGTGACGACCAGGCACGAGAGCGGCGCGATGTTCGCGGCCGCCGGGTATGCGCAGACGACCGGCCGCGTCGGCGTCGCGGCGGTCACCTCGGGCCCAGGCGTCCTCAACGCGATGACCGGCCTGGCGTCGGCGTGGTGCGACGGCCTCCCGGTGCTCCTGCTCGTGGGCGAGGTGCCGCGCTCCGCGCACGGCAAGGGCGTCCTCCAGGACGGCTCGGCCCACGGCCTCAACATCGTCGCCATGGCGCGCCACATCACGAAGCTGGCCGCCGAGGTCCCGGACGTGAAGCAGCTGCCCCACCTGCTGCGCCGCGCGATCGCGACGGCGCTCTCGGGCAGGCGGGGGCCGGTCCTCTTGACCCTGCCGATGGACGTGACCACCGCGGCGATCTCGCCGCCAGAGGTCGGCGGCGACGTCAGCCTGCGCAGCGAGGTGCCGCCGGCGATGCTCGACGAGATCGTGGGGCTCCTGCTCGGCGCCAGCCGGCCGCTGATCCTCGCCGGCAGCGGCCTGCGCGGCGGCGACGCGGCGGCGCGCCTGCACCGGGTCGCCGCGCGCCTCCACTGCCCGGTCGCGACGACGCCGAAGGCGAAGGGCGTCATTTCCGAGGACGACCCGCTGTCGCTCGGCGTGCTCGGGCTCGGCGGCCACCCCTCGGCCCTCGGTTACCTCGAGGACGGCCTCGACGTGCTGGTCGCGATCGGCACGAGCCTCGGCGACCTGTCGACCGACGGCTTCAGCCCGCTGCTCCAGCCGTCGCGCGCGCTCGTCCACGTCGACGTCGACGGCAGGCAATTCGGCAAGAGCTACGCGCCGACCCACGCGATCGTCAGCTCGGCCGCCGAGTTCCTCCGCGGCGTCGAGGCGCAGCTGCCGGCGTCGATCCGGCCGCGCAGCGCCCCTCGCGGCGGCGTGACGCGGCACCCGCTCGCGCCGTCGGCCAAAGGCGCGCTGATCGCGCCGCAGGACGCGCTCGCGGAGATCCAGGAGCTCTTGCCGCCCGACACGATTTACACGGTCGACTCGGGCGAACACTTCCTGTTCGCCACGCATTACCTCAAGGTCGTCACCCCCGATGGGTATGTCGTGATGACGGGCCTCGGCTCGATGGGCCAGGCGATCGGCGCCGCGATCGGCGCGCAGCTGGCGCATCGCCGCCGCTCGGTCGCCGCGATCGTCGGCGACGGGTGCTTCGCGATGAACGCGTTCGAGGTCGCGACCGCGGCCCAGGAGCGGCTGCCGATCCGCGTCTTCGTGTTCAACGATCAGCGGCTCGGCATGGTCGAGAACGGGCACGCGAAGGTCTACGGCCGCAGGCCCGACTACCCGACGGGTCCCATGGACATCTGCGCGCTCGCCGCCGGCCTCGGCGCCGCGACGACGCGGGTCGACCGGCCCGGGCAGCTGCGCCGCGCGGCGCCGCTGATCAGCGGCCACCCCGGTCCGGTGGTCGTCGACGTCCGGATCGACCCCGAGGTGCGCCTCCCCAAGAAAGACCGCGTCGGCGCATTCGCCCCCAAGCCATAAAAGCCGGAGCTGCGCAGGGCGTCGCGACGCCCGGGAGAGCGGTCGATGAAGGAAGCCAGCAATGTCGGGATCTGGGGCATCGGGACGCACCTGCCGCCCAACGTCCGTACCAACGACTGGTGGCCGAAGGAGCTGGTCGAGCAATGGCGAGAGAGGCGGGCCGCCGGCGTGACGCGCCCTGTCGAGGCCGACAGGCAGCTATCGCCGGCCGCGGCGGCGCTCACCCGGGCGATGGCGGCCTACAAGGAGGATCCGTTCGAGGGCGCGATCGAGCGCCGGGTCCTCTCCGACGACATGGATCCGTCGGACATGGAGCTCGGCGCGGCGCGCGAGGCGCTCGCGCGGTCGGGCGCCTTCGCCGAGGACATCGACGCGCTCCTGATCGGCGGGACGATCCCCGACTTCCAGCAGAACTCGAGCGGATGCCGGCTGCACCGCGAGCTCGAGATGCGGCCCGGCGTGCTGACGCTGCAGACCGAGGGCACGTGCAATGCGTTCGCCCAGCAGGTGGCGGTCGCCCGCGCCCTGATCGGGTCGGGCCAGGCGCGCCGCGTCCTCGCCGTGCAGTCGAGCGCGCAGAGCCGCGTCCTGCGCGCGCAGGACCCCTTCTCGGTGTGGTTCGGCGACGGCGCGACCGCGGTGGTCCTCGGGCCGGTGCCCGCCGGCGAGGGCATGCTCGGAGAGGCCCACCTCACCGACGGCCGTTTTTACGGCGCGCTCGTGACCGGCGTGCCCGGCAAGCGCTGGACCGACGAGGGCAAGAACGTCCTTTATCTGGCGGACCCGCGGCGGGCGCGCGAGCAGCTGTTCGCGATCGCCGAGCACGCCAATCCCATGCTCGATCGGGCGCTCGCGGCGGCGGGCCTCGGGCGCAAGGACATCGGCGTGATCGTCACCCACCAGGCGGCCGGGTGGTTCGGGTCGGCGATCCAGGCGATCTGGGATCTCCCGGAGGCGCGCCGGACCGACACGTTCGCGTGGGCGTCGAGCCTGTCGGGGGCGAACCTGCCGATGGTCATGGCGACCGGCGAGCGCGAGGGGATCCTGCGCCCCGGTGACGTGGTCGCGACCGTGTCGGGCGCGACCGGAATGACCATGACCGTGATGGTGATGCGGTGGCGACGATACCGTACGTCCTCGTGAGCACGCCCCCAGCCCAGAGCTCGGCTGTCATCACACCGTCCAAGACGTGCTCGCGTGCACCGTCCTCGATGTCCAGGTCCAGCAGGTCTCGATACGGACTCGGCTGTTCCAGCGTGGGAGCGTGGTCTTCAGGGGATAGAAAGGCGAAAAAGTTGCGCTCGTCCACGCGACAACGCGAGAATTTTCCATCATGCTTCCGGCTCGAAGGAGGCAGCCATGGACAGCGTCGGTGAAGTCCTCAACAACAAGGGGCGAACCGTCTACACCATCTCTCCGGAGTCGACGGTCTTCGAGGCCGTGCAGTGGATGTGCGCGAGGCACGTGGGCGCGCTGCTCGTGAGCATCGACGGATCCCCGAGCGGCATCATCAGCGAGCGGGACGTGATGACGCGGGTGATCCTGGCCCGGCGCGATCCGGCGAAGACCCTGGTCGCGGACGTGATGACCCGCGAGGTCGTCTGCGTCGAGCCGGGCACACCGGCGCGGCAGGCCATGGCGGTCATGACCGAGCGGCGTTGCCGTCACCTGCCGGTGGTCGAGGACGGACGGGTGATCGGGATGATCTCGATCGGCGATCTCGTGCACTGGGCGAGCCACGAGCAAGAGGCCGAGATCAAGATGTTGACCGAGTACGTGCAGGGCGTTTACAGCTGAGCGGCCCTGGCCGGCGGCGTCGCTGGGGACGCCGCCGCGCCGCCGGCGCAGCGCGTCTGTGTGTCAGGGTCTCGGCGCGTCAGGCGGCCGGGCGGACGGCTTTCCGGAAGGCGGCCGGGCCGAGCGCGTTCAGGACCTCGCCGCGGCGCAGGCCTCCGCGCCGCGCGGTCCCCACGCCGAAGCGCAGGTTGTGGAGCGCGTTCGTGGAGTGCGCGTCCGTCGAGATGACGAAGCGGATACCGCGCTTGCGCGCCTCCTTGAGCCACCGAGGCTGCATGTCGAGGCGGTAAGGATCCCCGTTGACCTCGACGGCCGCCCGCGACTCGGCCACCGCGTCGAGCACCTCTTCCACGCGGCACGCGAACGGCTCCCGCCGCTGGATGAGCCGGCCGAGCGCGTGCCCCCAGATCTTGAAGACGGGCTGCTTCATCGCCTTCACGAGCCGGCGGGTCATCTGGTCCGCATCCATCTTCATGCGCGAGTGGATGCTCGCGATGATCACGTCGAACTGCTCGAGGATGTCGTCCGGGTAGTCGAGCGCCCCCGACTCGAGGATGTCCGACTCGGTGCCGCGGAGGAGCTTCACCTTCACCTTCTCCTGCACCCGGGCGATCTCGTCCCATTGCTGCTTCAGCCGGTCGACGCCGACGCCGCCCGCGTAATGGGCGGCGGGCGAGTGATCGGTGATGGTGAGGTATTTCATCCCCATCGCCTCGGCCTCCAGGGCCATCTCCTCGATCGTGTTCTTGCCGTCCGAGTACACGGTATGGCAGTGCACCATCCCCTGGATATCGCCCTCCTCGATGAGCTCGCCCTCGTCCGCGGCGCGCCCTGCCGCGGCGGCCTCGATCTCCCCCTCTCCTTCGCGGAGCTCCGGCGCGATGAACGGCAGGCCGAGGTGCCTGTAGAGGTCCTCCTCGGTCTTCACCGGGAGGCGCTTGTTCCCGCGCAGGAGCCCCCGCTCGTCCAGCGAGAGCCCCTGTTCGCGCGCGAGCGCCGCGAGCGCCTCGAGGTGGGCCGGCGCGCCGGTGTGGTGGTGGAGCGCGGCGGCGTAGTACCGGGGCGGCACGCAGAGGAGCTCGCCCCGCAGGCCTCCCGAGAGCCGCACCGAGCAACGCGGCCCGGCGCGCTCCTCGACCTCGGCCACGTGCGGGGACCGGACGAAGCAGTCGATGACCTGCTCGGCGTCGTCCGCGGCGGCCACGAGGTCGATGCGGGCCACCGTCTCTTCCCAGCGCCGGATGTCGCCCGCGAGCTCGGCCTGCTCGGTCGCCTCGCACCCGCGCACGTGGCCGAGGAGCGGCTCGGCGAGCTCGAGCGCGTCGACGAGGAGGACGCGCTCGTCGTGTGTCTCGTAGCGGTGGATGCCCTCGAGCAGGCTCGACTCGATCTTCGCCCCGAAGCCCTTCACGGCGCGCACCTTCCCGGTGAGGCACGCCTGCTTGAGCTCCTCCACGCTGCCGATGCCGAGCGCCTCGTGGAGCGCCTTCATCCGCTTGAGGGTCATGCCCGGCACCTGCGAGAGCTCGAGCACGCCGCGGGGCAGCTCGGCGCGGAGCCTCTCGAGCTGCTCGGAGCGCCCCGTCTGGTAGAGCTCGGCGATCTGGGCGGCGAGCGCCGCGCCGATGCCGCGGAGGCTGGTGAGCTTCTTCGCGGCGACGAGCGCGCCGAGGTCGTCCGTGAGCTCCTCGAGGGCGTCGGCGCCGGTCTCGTAGGCGCGCGCCTTGAAGGGGTTCTCGCCCTTGATCTGGAGGAGCATCCCCATCTCGCGGAGGGCGCGGGCGATATCGAGCTTGTCGGGCATGGCGCTCTTGGCTCATAGCATGTCCCTGCCAGGCAGCATGCGGCAACAGGACTTTGCAGCGAGGCAGCTTGCCACAGGGGTTGTGATCGCAGCGCGGCAGGGCGGCGCTGGGGTCTGGGGGTGGTGCTCAGCCTTGGACTGCGCGCGCGTGGCGTGTCGAGAGCCTTGCGTGCGGCTCGCCGGGACGCGTGACGGCCAGCCGGGCGTGGCAAACCTCGGCTGCTAGGCCGACGCGGTCAGCAGGGGCGGTGGCGCGCATCGAAGGCGCTCGCATGCGTCCGGGAAGCAAAGGCTGATTTGCTCGCTCGCCCGGGAACAACTCGGCAGGTCTTCGCTGTCCGCGGCAGAGATCGTTCGGCGTAACCATGGAGCCCTGCGACATGCTACGGTAAGGTCTCCCGACACCGGCCCACATACACCTACCATGTACCGCATCGATCTGAAAGAGCTCGCTAGCCGCGAGAGCGAGCGGGTTGAATGGAAGGAGAACGTCGCGCACATCAACGATGTGATCGCCACCGCGGTGGCGTTCTCGAACGATTTAGCGAATGTGGGTGGCGGGTACATCGTATGCGGGGCGAGGGAGACCAAGGACGAGCACGGCTTCGCGAAGATGGAGACGCCCGGCCTGACGGCCGGTCAGGCCAAGGAGATCGAAGGCAGGCTCATGGCGAGCTGCCGCGACTTCGTCAACCCGCCGATCACGCCTCAGGTGGAGGAGCTCCCGGCCTCGACCCCGGATAAGAGGATCCTCGTCTTCATCGTCCCTGCGACCCCGCACGCCCACTCGTTCCGTTCGAAAGAGCATGAGGCGTACTATGTGCGTCTTAGCCGTGAGACCGTGCAAGCACGGAACGGCCTGCTGCGCGAGCTCCTCGTCAAGAAGCGAGCCCTGGATCCCTGGGACAAGCGCGTCAACGCCTCGGCCACGATAGAGGACATCGACCTGCTCGTGCTCCGAGAGCAGCTCCAGCGCATGGGGTTGTGGGATCCTGGAAAGGCGCTCGAAGACTACCTGTCTCCCGACGTGCCGCTCACGGCGTTCGCTCCGCCCTTCTGCGGTCGCGAGCCGCTCACGGGGACGATCCGCCCTCGCAACTTCGCGTTGCTGCTCTTTGGGCGGGACTTGCAGCGATTTTGTGGAGGTGCATACGCCATATTCTCCGTGTATCCCGGGACGGACCGGAGCGAGCCCACCGCGGAGCGGCTCCCGCTCCCAGGGAACCTGTTCGATCAAACGCGCAAGCTGATCGACGCCCTGAATACGCAAGCGTACGGAGTGCTCGACAAACTGGACGCCGCGCCCAATCTGCTGAAATATCCGCAGCGCGCGCTGCACGAAGCGGTGGTCAATGCCCTCGTTCACCGTGACTACGAGTCGGACCAACCCGTGCGGGTCACCGTATTCTCGGACCGCATCGAGATTCGCTCCCCTGGCGCGCTGCCGTCTGCGGTGGACAGGGAGAAGTTCTTGACCGGTCACGCCGCGCCGGTGTGGCGGAATCAGTCGCTGGCGTACTTCTTCAACAAGCTCCATCTCGCTCAAGGGGAGGGGCAAGGCATCCCGACCATCCTGCGAACGATGAGCGAGGAAGGCTGCCCTGCCCCCATCTTTGATCTGGAGACCGAGAGCGTGACGTGCACGCTGCCCGCTCACCCTCGGCACGCGATGATGCGCGACCGAAGGGCGATCGAGCGTGACATCGTGCTCGGCAACTTCAAAGAAGCAGCAGAGAAGGCACGCGAGTTGCTGCGGCGGGATCCGTACGACTCGCGGACAATCGAGCTCTTCTGCGAGGCGAGCAGCTTGATGAAGGCCCCTGAAGCTGTTTACGAGTTTGCGAAGGAGCTCCACATCGACAAGCTCGGCGGGACAACCCAGCTCAAGATCGCGGAGATGCTCGCTTCGATACGCGATCAGACGGAATCGACGAAGGAGCTCGCGAGGAGGCTCCTGCAGTCGGCCGCGAGCGGGCACTTCCAGGAGGCAGAGGCACGGAAGCTCGTCGTGAGCCTGCGAAAGATTGGAGACAACCACCAAGCGATCGATGTACTCAACCGACTCTTCACCTCGAACCCTAATCTGAAGAACAGCTCGTCACTCCTCCAACTACGAGGCAAGTCGTATATCGATTTCGCGAAGCGCTGCACCGAAACCGCGAAGAACCGGAGCTCGCCGCCACGGATCAAAGCGCGCGCGTGGGAGGAGTGCAGGCGTTACCTGGAGGAGGCGGAGCGAGATCTCCACCACGCGCTCGAGCACGTCGTCTCTCCGGCGGATCGAGAGTATATCCTCAGGGATCTGGAGTTCCTCGCGCACATGAAGAAGATCGCAAGGAAGCCGACGCGTTACCGATGAGCGCGTCAGCGCGTCCATCTTGATTTCCCGAGCACATCGACGGGGGACTTGGCGGTTGCGGCCAATGCGATCCGCACCGGTGCGGCTCATGCGGCGAGCCATGCTGTGAGCGGCTGGCCACCCGAGGGTGGGCCTGGCGGTGCCGCCCGCTCGAGCGGGCCTGTCAGGATCCGGCCACCGCTCCACGCCATCTTTGTTCGCCTTCGACCTACCTACTTGCACCCCAGCCGGCACACCATCGCCGCCGTGTAGGCGCATCCGTGGTCGCCCCACAGCGACGAGCTCGGCCCCGTGCACCGGAAGGCGCACCCTCGCCCGTCCGGCGTCGCCTCGGCCGTCAGCCGGTAACCTTCCGCGTTGCAGCTGCCCGTCGACGACAGACAGCTCGCCAGCTGCGGCTCGCACTGGTCCACCACGTAACCGGCCGGGCACGTCCAGTCGACGCTCGCCCGGCTGTAGTCGGGCGACCGCCCCGTCTCGGTCGCGATCGGCTCGTGCCTCGAGAACGTCGGCATCCCCGTCGTCACCTGCTGCGGCACCGGGACCGCCCGCTCGCGCGGGACCACCGGGGCGGCCGGGTCCTTCGGCTGCACGACGAACGTCTCCCGCCGCGTCTGCTGCTCGCACGCGGCCGTGTTGCCCTCCGGCGTCCACGAGAACGTGAGCTCCGCGCTGCCGTGCGCGGGCACCTCGACGGTGCGCTCGCCGTGGGTCACGCGCACGTCGACCTGCGCCCGGTTCCGGAGGATCGCCTGCACCGTCGCGGTCGCGCCGTACGGCACCACGCCGAAGTCGAGGGGCAGCGGCGTGAGCTCCGGCTCGGCGAGCGAGAAGCGGCACACGTCGGCCACCGGATAGATCGCGTACGCGAGCGGCACCGCCTTCTTGACGTCGAGCCGCAGCGCGCCGAAGGCCGGCCCGCCGCTCGGCGCGCCCGCCACCGGCGCGCCCTCCACGCCCTGGATGGAGAGCTCCCCGACGGACGTCATCGTCACCCGGCGATCGCCCGCGGCGATCCGCGCCTTGAACAGGCCCATCGCCGTGCCGTGCGCCTCGCCGGCGGTCACGTCCGTCTCGTAGGCGACCATCGCGCCGCGCTTCACCGCCCCGATGAAGTGCGTCGCCCGGCCGCAGGCACAGCCGCCGCCCGGCGCCGGCACGACGTCCTCCGTCGGCTCGAAGAACTGCGGGTCCTCGTCCGCGACGAGCGCCATGGCGACGAGCCGCAGCCGTCGCCTGTCGACCGTCCCCCCGGCGCTGAAGTACGCCGGCAGGTCGACGTCGGCGCCCGCGAGGACCGAGTCGACGGCGATGCCCACGTAGCGGAAGTCGATCGCACGTTCGCCCTGCCCCGGCGCGGGCGCGCCCGTCGTCTGCGCGGCCGCAGGCGCCCCCGCGGCCGCAGGCGCCCCCGCGGCCGCAGGCGCCCCCGCGGCCGCAGGCGTCGCCGTCGCCGCGACCTCCGCCTTTTGTCGGGCGCAGGCGACGCCGACCGGCGAGAACACCCCCGCCGCGCTCCGCGACAGCCCGCGGCCCGGCACCATCGCGCTCGACGTGTCGAGGAGGTAGTCGTGCCGCACGTCGCTGAACGCCCGCGCGGCCGCGAGCAGCGCGTCGGCCTGCGAGCAGCCGCTCCCCTTGCAGCCCGGCGCGACCGTCGGCCCTCCCGCGCGGCGCGGCGGCGGGACCGGCACCTCCGGCGGACCGGGGCAGCCGAGCGCCGACGCGAGCCCTCCCACCAGGAGCAACGCCCCGGCGCGGACCGGCGCGCCGCTCCGCCGGCCAGCGCCCCCCGCGCCGCTCATGGCCATGTGATCGTCATCCACCGGACCCGCCCCGCGCCGCTCGCCGAGTCGTCCGCGAAGAACAGCGACCCGCCGGCCCCGCCCGCGAGCGCCGGCGTCACGTCCCGCGACGCGCCGCCCGTGAGCCCCGCCAGCGGCTTCAGCGCAGGCGCCGCGCTGTCGCCCGGCGCCAGCGTGAAGGCGTTCAGCACCACCGAGTCCCCCGGCGCGGACACCAGCACGCCGCGGCAGACCTTGTCGCACGCGAGCGCGACCGACGTCGCCGGGGCGCCCTCCGGGCTGGCCAGCGCGGTCGCCGGGCCCGACGCCGCGCCGCTCCCGTCGATCCGCGCGAGCCGCGCGCCGCCGCCGGCCGACGCGCCCTCCCCGGTCGGCTCCTCGATCCAGCCGGCGACGAAGCCGCCCTCGAGCGGCGCGAGCACCGGGCTCCGCGAGTGATCGGGCGACGCGTGCAGGCGCGACTCGTCCCCGATCCGCTGCAGCGTCTTCGCGTCGAGCCGCGCGAGGAAGATGTCGCCGCTCGCCTCGCCGCTCGCCCCGCCGCCAGGCGCGCCCGCCCCCGCCGCGCCCTCCCCGGCGGCCCCGCCGCCCGCCGGCCGCGCGTCCGACCACACGAGCCACGCCTCCTGGCCGCGCACCACGATCTGCACCTCGGCCGCGTCGAGCGGCGCGTTCGTGATGCGCCGGTCCGGCACCGTCGTCTTCAACGCGCGGTCCACCCGCGCCGCGTACACCTCGGCGTTGCCGTCGCGCGAGTCGATCCACGCCACGATGAACCCCCCCGCGCCGTCGTACGCGATCGCCACATCGGTCGCCTCGTTCGCCGCGGCGCCCGGCTTCTTCTTCCGCGGCGCCGTCGTGAGCTTCTTCTGGGCGACCTTCGCGCCCGTCGCGTCGAGCTTCGTCAGGTAGACCTGCGTCTCGCCCCGCTCCCGCGCGACCCACGCGAGCACGCTCTCCGTCTGCCCCGCGCCCGCCGTCGGCGCCGCCGCCCCCGCGCTCGCCGTCGGCGGCGCCGCCGCGATCGCCACGCCGCCGAGCGACGACGCCTTCTGCGAGATCACGTTGAGCTTCCCGAGGCCGCCCGGGCCGACGGCGCGCACCGCCAGCGTCGCCGAGAGGTCCTGCCCGCGCGGCGCACCGTCGGACGAGCCCTCGACGAAGTACGTGACCCACGCCGACAGCCCCGCGCCGCCCGCGAGATCGACGCCCGCGACGTCCGCGATGGAGTCGCCCTCGACCAGCGCGCGCACCCCGGTCGCGCGCGGCGGCGGGTCCGTGTCCTCCCGGAACGCCGGCGCGCGCCACGCGCTCTCGCGCACCGGCAGCGACACCAGCGCGAGCGGCGCGCGGCCGCCGGACGCCTTGCCCGCGCCGCCCTGCTGCGGCCCGGCCCCGGCCGCGGCGCTCGCGAACGTCGAGCACACCCCCTTGTGGCAGCTCAGCCCGCGCACGAGGTACGGCACGCCGTCCGTCGCCGCGAACGGCGCGGCGCGCACCGGCTCCGCCGCGCGCACCGAGAGATCCGGGCCGAAGCGCACGAACGTCGGCCAGACCGGCGGGACGGCCGGTCCGCCGCCGGCCTTGAGCGCCGCGGGCGCGAGCGTCACCGCCGCGAACCCGTCGCCGTCGGCGGCGAGGTCAGGCGGCCCGCTCGCGCTGAAGACGAGCGCCGCCCGCTCCGCGCTGAGCGCCCCGTCCGGCCCCACCGACGCGAGGTGGATGAGCCGCCCCGCGCCGCGGCCTTCCGCGCCGCCGCCGTCGCGCTCGCCGCCGCGGGCGCCGAGCAGATCCTCCCAGGCGAGCAGCGCCCGGCCGCCCGGCGCGGCGGGCGCGACGAGCGACACCAGCGCCTGCTCGCCGGACGGCGGCGTCGCCTGCCGCGGCGCCACGACCACCTTGCCGCCCGGCTCCACGGCCGCCAGGTAGACCGCGCTGTCGATGTCGCGCTCGTCCGTCCAGGTGAGCAGGTAACGCCCACCCACGGCGGCGATCTCCAGATCGATCTGCGCCGTCGGCCCGGCGCTGACCGCCACCGGCGCCGACAGCTTCCCGGCCGCGTCGATCTCCAGGAGCGACACGGATCCGAGCTTCGCGGCCTCGGCGGCGCCTTCCGCGCCCGTCTTGTCCGCGGGCCGTTGCTCGGCCTTGCCCGCCCCGCCGGCCGTCGGGAGCACCAGCGCGACGGCCGCGCCGCGTTCGGTCGCGACCGCGTGCCAGCTCAGCGCCCCGCGCGCGACGGCCGCCGGCCCGGTCGGTTTGCTCACCGCGCCCTTGCCGATGGTCACCACCGACATGACCACGTCCACGCGGTCCTCGCGCGGCATCTCCCAGAGCACGAGCGCCCCCTTCGCGTTCGGGAGCACGTCGAGCCAGGTGATCTCCTCCGCCGTGTGCGCGACGAGGCTCGCCGGCGCGATCGGCTTGCCCGCCGCGTCGAGCGCGAGCATACGCACGGCGCGGCTGCCCTCGACCTGCTCGATCCAGGCCGCGACATAGCCCTCCGGCGCGGCGCGCAGCGCGGCGACGGGCACGTCCGCGGGTGCCGGCCCCACCTCGATCGCCTCGCCGCGCGGCGCCCCGTCCGCGCCGAGCACGCGCGTCCTCCACCGCCCGCCGGTCGCGTAGAGCAGCAGCGCCTCGTCGCCCCGCCGCGCGTGGTAGGGCGTCGCGTCCTCGTCCTCGAGCTCCGCGACCACGTGGGCCGGCAAGAGCGGCGGCCCCTCGGGCGCCTTCGCCCGCGAGGGCGGCGTCTTCACGACGGGCGCCTGCCGCGCGGGCGGCGCCGGCGCCGCCCCGGAGCACCCGACCGAGAGCGCGAGCGCCGCGCCGAGCAGCCGCAGCGATCGGCGCGTCAGCGCGGGGAGGAGCAGGCGACCCGCGCCGCGCTGCGAGCCGCGTCGAACCCAGGAAAGAGCGCTGCAGACGAGCATGGCGCCGACCATGCCAGATGCGCAGAGCCCCCGCTACAGCGCGCTGCGCGCCTCCTCCCCCCCGATCGCCGCGCCCTCCCCCACCGCCCCCACCGCCCCCAAAGCCCCCTCTCGTACGCGCACGCGCAGAACAGAGCGGCGGTCACCCGCACAGGAGACGGGCCCAGATCGGCGTTTTCGGCGCGCAAGCGCACTCCTGTGCGCTGAGCACCGAAAACGTCGAGATGGGCCCGTCTCCGAAGCGGGTGACCGCCGCTCAGCTCAGAAGGAGAGGAGGCGGCCGAGGAGGGACCGGTATCTTCGCAGCGCGAGGCGGAGCTCCTCGGTGGACGCCTCCGCCTGACCGAGGTCGGCGTTGATGAGACGCTGCAGCGCCCCGCGCTCTTCCCGGAAGCTCTGCGCGACCCGCTGGATCACCTCGGTCACGAGCGCGTCGGCCTGCTCGACGGCGACGCGCGGCGCCTCGATGAAGCCCGCCTGGATCGCGCTCCAGCGCTCGGCCAGCTCGCGCGCCTCGTCTGGCGAGAGCACCGGCGGGCGCTCGGGCCAGGGCTCGCCGGTCGGCCCGCCCCGCGCCGTGTAGACCGCCGGCTGCCGGCCCGACTCGGGCGGAGCCTCCTCCTCCGCTTGCCGCGCCTCGTGCGGGTTGCTCTCGCGCGCCGTCACCACCCGTTCTCTGTGCAATGGGCTCACGATGGCCACCTCTCCGCTGGTTCGCGTCGTCCGGTGAGCGGGCAAAGCAAGCCGCGTGCGCGTCCCCCTGTGCATCCGCGCCCGGAAGGCGAGGCGCAGCGCGGCAAGGCGAGAGGCTCAGAAGACCCCGAGAAAGCTCCGGGAACACTTCGCCCTCGCGACCTCGATCGGGTCCGGCCGCCGGGGCGTGGGCCGAGGGATTTCCCTCACGCCCCTGGGAGGCGGAAGAGTGAGGAAGAGCGAGGAATACCCGCGCCGCGCGGCCGCGGGTGCCGCTCGGACGAGGACGCCCGGGCTCACCGGGGCGCGGCGCGCAGCTTCGTCACGACCGCGCGGATGTCGCGCACCACCTGGAGGAGCGCCTCGTCCTTGTCGTCCCACTTGGTCACGGGCTTCCTGTCGCGCGGCACCACCTGCAGCTCGGCGAAGCGCGACGTCTCCCAGTCGCACGGGCGGAGCAGGACCGGCACGACCGTGACCTGCCCCGACGCGCGCCGCTCCATCGCGCGCGTCACCTGGGCGTCGCCCTGCTCGGAGGCGAGGAAGCTGGCGCTCACCATCAGGAGGACGAGGTCAGCCGCCTCGAGGTTGTCGCGGATCGCGCGCTCCAGGTCCTCGCCGGCGCCGATCTTCCCGCTGTGCCACGGCGCGATGAGCCCCTCCCGCCGCAGCGGGCTCAGGTGCGCCTCGAGGCGCCCGAGGAGGTCCTCGTCGGGCGCGGCGTACGAGAAGAAGACACGCACCGGCCGCGCGGCCGCGTTCGCCGGCTGCGCGCCCGCCGCGTGCGTCGCGCCCGTCGCCCCCGTCGCGTTCGTCCCCCGCGCCGCGCCCGAGCTCACCGCGGGCGCGGCGGGCGCCGCGGGCGCGGCAGGCGCCGCGGCGCGCGGCGGCGCGGCGCCCTGCGCGAGATCGCGGAGGACCTGCGCGACCTCCGCGTGATCCCCGGCCTGGTTCTCGTAGACGAGGAGCCGGATGCCCGACTCCTCGAGCAGCCGGCGGCGGAACGTGGGCACGGGCTTCGGGAGCAGCGCGAAGTGGGTCGGCGGCTGCCCGCCCGAGAGCGCGCGCACGCGGCCGAGCGTCTGGTCGATGTTGTCGTCGGCCAGGCCGAAGCCGACGAACAGGATCGTGTGCGTGCGGTAGAGCGCGTTGAACGCGTCCTGGAGGAGCGGCGCGTGGAACATCGCGCTGTCGTACTGGTCGCGCGAGAAGACCCAGGTGTCCCACGCGCGCAGCGTGCCGTGCAGCTTGAAGATGTAGCGGCTGTCCTGGGCGAGGTCGCCGGTCGGCCGATCGACGACGCGCCACTCGCCCTGGAACGCGCGCTCCAGCAGCCGGTCGATGTTCGTGGTGAGCACCGCCTTGAGCTTCGGCTTGAGCGCGGCGATCGCGAGCGCCGTCTCGGGGACGTCGCGCCCGGTGTCGTCGAGCTCCCTGTCGACGGTCCGGTTGAACTCCTGCGGCCCGAGGGCGAGCTTCGCGGCGGAGATCGCGTGGATGAGCTGGTTCGAGGCGATGCACTGCTCGATCTCGTCGACGGCCGCGGGGCTCGCGCCCGCCTTCCTGGCGCGATCGCGCAGCTTCTCCGCGAGCTGCTTCCAGCTGGGCATCCCCGCCCCGGCCGAGACGCCCGCGCCCGCGAAGACGATGAGGTTGCCTGACGCGTAACGCTCGCGCAGCTGCTCGAGGATCTCGTCATCCATACGCGGGCAGGATACCGCGGATCGGCGCATGCGGGCGGGCGCAGGCCGCGCCCGCCGATCGCACCGCGGCGCCGTGCGGCGCTCTCACCGCGGCGCCGTGCGGGCTCTCACCGCGGCGCCGCAGAGCGCCGCTCGGTGGCGAGCGAGAGGCCGACGCCCAGCCAGGCCCCCTCCAGGGCGCGCGCCGCGCCGTGGGCGTCCTCGTAAGGCGTCGGCCGGAGCACGATCCCCGGGTCGAGCGTGAGCCCGAGCCACAGCGGGCCGCCGAGCCGGGTCTCCAGGCCGAGCCCGAGGCCGGCGCGGGCGGACCAGGTGTCGCGTGCGCCGTCGAGCCCATGGGCGGCGGCCGCGGGCAGCCTGACCGAGGCCACGGCCGCCGTGGCGCCGAGCGACAGGCGCCACGAGGCCGCGAGCCAGAAGCGGTAGTCGCCCGAGAAGCCCGCCTCCAGCCAGCGCAGCGCCTCGCCGTCGGACGGGTCGGCGAGCAGGCGGGCGAACAGCGACTCGGTGAGCCGCAGGCGGCGCAGGCCGACCGAGAGGCCGACGCCGCCGAGCGCCCGCGGTCCGCCCGAGACGAGCGCCCCGTACGGTCCGGCCGAGACGGTGAGCGCGTCGAGATCGCGCGACGCGAGCTCGACCTCGTCCGGCGTCGGGCGCCGCGGCGACGGAGGCCGCCGGGGGGCGCGCGCCCGGCGCATCTCGGCGCGGATCAGCTCCGAGGCGGCGATCGCCACGAGGCGCGCGGCCACGTCCGAGGTGAGCCCGGAGACGGCGATCTGCCGCCGCACGACCGCGCGGCCGTCGAGGCGCACCTGGACCTCGAGGCGGGCGGCGGTGGGCCGCTCGATCCACACGGTCGCGACGCGCTCGCCGAGGGGCCCCACCGGCTCGGCGGCGAGCGCCGCGCCGTCCGGGAGCTCGATCTCGAGCAGACGCCGCAGGCGCACGGCGGAGACCTCCTCCGCCGCGCCGCGCGACAGCGCGACGCGCACCTCGACGGGCCCCGACGCGGCGGCGCTCGGCGCGGCCGCGGGGCCGGCGCTCGGCGCGGCGGGGGCGCGGCCCGGCGCGGCGGGGGCGCGGCCCGGCGCGGCGACGGGGGCGCGGCGGCCAGAGCCCGGCGTGGCGGCGGGCAGCTCGGCCGCGGCCGCAGGCCCTGCGGCGAGCAGCAGGGTGGAGCTCAGCAGGAAGAGGCGGGGGCGGCGCGGTCCCTTCGCCCGCGGCAGCTTGCTTGCCGGAGATGATCCGCTGGAGTTCCTCGCACCGGCCATCGGGGTACCTGCCCCATACTCCTTTGCCCTCTGGAATGCCTCTTTCTTGTACCCAGCGGCCACGTTCCTTGTGTCCGGCGGCCACATCCGTCGCCCGGATCCACTTGCAGAGCGCGCCCTCGGCGACGAGCGACGGCGTTGGCTCGTAATATTCCACCATGAGCGATGCCCACGACAGAGCGCGCGGGGGGTACAGTAGAGCCATGCGACGGAACGCATGGACCTCTCTCGCGGCGTGCGCCGCCCTGAGCCCATCGCTGGCCTGCAACGCGCTCTTCGGGATCAGCGAAGGCCACCCCGTCGGGAATACCGCGACCGGCGGAGGCGGCGGGAGCGGCGGAGGCAGCGCGGGCGGGGCTAGCGGCGGAAGACGACGAGGATGACGGTCGCGTGCTGTGGGCCAGCGGCGATACAAAGACCGTCTTCGCGACCGACAAGGCGCCTGATTGCAGGACCACGGATCTGGCGACGGGGGAATCGTACGTGACCGGGCTCGCGCGCGACGGAGACTCGCTGTTCATCACCGACTTCGGCGCGTCGGGCGTGTACCGGATGTCGATTCAAGGAGACCACACCATCCACCCCGTCGCGAGCGCCGACGGATATGCGCGCTTCTGGAGGCCCGTGGCGGGCGGAGGCTGGGTCTACTGGATCACCAGCACGCCGTACGTCCGTCGAGATGGGGAAGTGGCCGGGAGAGATCGCCGTCACGGATCGCGTCTTCTGGGTCATCGGCGGCCCCCTCCACGTCACGAGCAAGGACAACAAGGGCGGAAGAGCCCCCGGGGACGTTCGGGTCAGGGAACCAGCCGCGGCTGCTGCGGGCGGACGCCTCGTTCGCCGCGCCGCGGGTCGGTGCCGCGCCGGAGCCTCCTCCGCCGCGGCACCGAGCCGCGGCGCGGCGGCGGCCCGGTGCCGCGGCCCGTCCCGGCCAGCAACGGCGCATTGCCCGCCTCGTCCGGGTCTTGCCGTCGGCTCCGGGCTTCATGCGTTGTGTGGCTTGCCGCCTGAAGCAATACTCCTCCCCTCCCATGTGTCCGCCTTCTGATCCGAGCGAAGAGACGCAATCCCTGGCGAC
The DNA here is from genome assembly GCF_002950945.1 of Sorangium cellulosum. GTDB lineage: Bacteria > Myxococcota_A > Polyangia > Polyangiales > Polyangiaceae > Sorangium > Sorangium cellulosum_E. Next base: position 13,846,293 of record NZ_CP012673.1, on the reverse strand, counting down.
CATGTCCGCGCCGCCGCCCGGCGCGCGCCCCCACCTGCTTGTCGTCCAGGGCGGATCTTCATCACGTTTTTCCCTTCCGGCGACTGGCACGGTGCTCGTCGGGCGCGCCATGGACGCCGACCTCCGCATCGACAGCACGGCGATCTCGCGCCGGCACGCGCGGTTCCTGGTGGCCGACGGCGAGGTGCGGATCAACGACCTCGAGAGCCACAACGGCGTGCGCGTGAACGGCGAGCGGATTGACTCCGCGCGGACCCTGCGCTCCGGCGACGTGATCACGCTCGGCGAGATCGCGCTGATCCTGCACTGTGAGCCCCGGGTCAGCCGGCGGCTGGCCGACGCCGGGCACCTGCGCCAGCGCCTCGAGGAGGAGATCGAGCGCGCCGGCGACTATGGCCGCCCGCTCGCCGTCGCCTCCTTCCTCCTCGGCCCGGGCGCGCCGCAGGACGTGGGCCAGCGGGCCATGGCCGCCGTGCGCCTCATGGATGTCGTCGGCTGGAGCAGCGGCGCCGAGCTCGCCGCGGTGTTCCCGGAGCTCGCCGGCGAGGCCGCGCGCGCCGCCGCCGCCAGCCTCGCGGAGGCGCTCGCCCCGCTCGTACCGGCGCTGCGCGCGGGCGTCGCCTGCCTGCCCGCCGACGGCTGCGACGCCGACAGCCTGCTCTCCTGCGCGCGCGCGGCCGCCGAGGTCGCGACCCCGGGCGGCCTCGCCACCGCCGCGGAGGCGACGGTGCGGCACGCGCTCGGGGATCAGACCCTGATCCTCGCCGATCCCGCGATGATCCGGCTCTACGGCCTCGTCCGGCGGCTCGCCCAGAGCGACCTGCCGGTGCTCGTGCTCGGCGAGACGGGCGCGGGCAAGGAGAACGCCGCCGCCGCCGTCCACTACTGGTCGCGGCGCGCCAGCGGACCGTTCATCCCGCTCAACTGCGCGACCCTCCCCGAGGCCCTCGTCGAGAGCGAGCTGTTCGGTTACGAGAAGGGGGCCTTCTCCGGCGCGGTCACCGCGAAGCCGGGGCTGCTCGAGCGCGCGAGCGGCGGCACCGTCTTCCTCGACGAGGTCGGCGAGCTGCCGCTCCGCGCCCAGGCCAAGCTCCTGCGGGCGCTCGAGGCGAAGTGCATCACGCGCCTCGGCGACGTGCGCGAGCGCGAGATCGACCTCCGCGTCGTGGCCGCGACCAACCGCGACCTCGAGGCCGAGTGCAAGGCCGGGCGGTTCCGGCAGGATCTGCTCTTCCGCCTCGGCGCCGCCGCGGTCGACCTGCCCCCGCTCCGGCAGCGGCCGCGGGAGATCCCCGTCCTCGCCCGCGCCTTCCTCGCGCAGGCCCGCGAGCGGGTCGGGCTGCCCCCGGTCGACCTCTCCGACACCGCGCTCTGCCGGCTCGCCGCCTACACGTGGCCGGGCAACGTCAGGGAGCTGAAGAACGCCATGGAGTTCGCGGCGGCGACGATGCGGGGCGACCGGGTCGAGCTCTGGGACCTGCCCCCGCGCGTGGCCGAGCGCCTCGGCGACACGCAGCCCGTGGCCGGCCCGGCGAAGCCCGCGCCGGACGGCACGCGCGCGTCGCCCGGCGTCGGCGTCGGCGAGCCCCGGCGCCTCATCCCCATCGCCGAGGAGCTGCGGCAGCTCGAGCGCCGGCGCATGGAGGAGGCGCTCGAGGCCACCGGCGGCGTGCAGACCCGCGCGGCGGAGCTCATCGGCATGCCGATCCGCACCTTCGTGCTGAAGCTGAAGCAGTACGGCCTGGCGCAGCGGGGCGCGAAGCAGCGGTCGTGAGCGCGGCCAGGCGCCCGGGGCAGCCCCCGGGCGTCCGGATCGCCGGACCGCGCACGCGGCTCAGGGCGCGGGGCTCGCGTCGGGCGCCGCGGGCTGGGGCGGGGGCGCGGGCTCTCCCTCCGCCTCGTCCGCCGCCTCCTCGCCGGAGAGGAGCTGATGGACGTCCTCGCACCGGCCGTCGGGGTAATTGGCCGCGTACTCCTTGGCCATCTGGGACGCCTCGTCCTTGCGGCCGGCGACCACCTCCGCGTGGATCCGCTTGCAGAACGAGTCCTCCGCGAGGTTGCCCTCGGGCGACAGCGACCGCACCTGCTCCCAGTACTTCGCCGCCAGCGCCTGATCGCCCATCTCGGCGTACATGTTGCCGAGCGTGAAGGCCGCGATCTGCGCGTTCGCGTCGTTCGGGAAGCTCTCGACCACGCGCGTCAGCGCGCGCACCGCGGCCGCGCGGTCGTCGCCCTTGCTGTGATCGGCGCTCTTGTCGCGCAGCAGATCGGTGAGGTCCATCAGCTCCTTCGCCGTCCTCGCGGACGCGATGGCGCCGTCGACCCCGCCGCCCTGCTGCCGCAGGCTCTGCAGCGCCTCGGCCGCGTCGCCCGCGTTGTAGCGGGCGCGCCAGTCCGGCGCCGGAGGCGCCGCGGCCGCGGCCTCCACCGGGGGCAGCGCCGCGCTCGCGCGCGGCGACGGCGAGACGCGCGGCCGCAGGAGCTCCGAGGGCGCGACCGTGATCGGCGCCGGCGGCCGGATCGGCACCTCCTCGGCGACGTCGCCGCGCCCGAGCTCCCGCGAGCCGGCCGGCGACGTGAGCTTGACCTGGCCGTCGGTGACCTTCACGTCGATGTCGTCGACGTTGTGCTTCACGCGGAGCACGCTGCCCGCCGCCGTCGCGAGCCGCGCCTCCCCCGCGACGATCGAGAGCGCGGCGGTGCGCGTCCCGCTCGCGGTGTCGAGCGACGCCTCCCCTTGCACGAGCCGCAGCGTCAGCGCGCCGCCGAGCGCCTGCTCGACCTCGACGGTCGTGCCCGGCGTCAGCGAGATCGTCCCGCCGCCCGGCAGCTGGAAGGTGCGCCCGTGCGTGCCCGCGGCGAACACGTCGACCAGCGACGGCATGTCGTCGACCGGCGCCACGGCGGCCGTGGGCGCCGACGCGGCCCCTCCCTCGCTCCAGATCGCCTTGCCGAGCCAGAGGCCGCCCGCGAACGCCGCGAACGAGGCCGCCGCGAGCGCCGCGGCCACGCTCGCGCGGCGCGGCGACGCCGGGCGGCGCGCCTGAAGATCGTGCTCGATGCGGTCCCAGACGCGCGCGATCCGCTCTTCGGTCGCATGGTCGCGCAGATCTGCCGGTGCGATCCGGGGTAGCCCTCGCCGGCTCATGGTGATGCCTCGTTGTGGGTTGGGTCGACGAAGTGCCCGTCGAGGAACTGTTGCGTCCGCGAGATCCTCCGCTTCACGGTGGCCAGCGAGCAGCCGGTCATCTGCGCGACGGTCTCGAGATCGTGGCCCTCCACCGAGCGGAGGATCCACGCGATCCGCTCATCGGCGGGCAGCGTCTGGATGAGCGCGTAGATCTGCGCGATCTGCGCGCGGGTGTGGGGCGAGGCGGCCGGGCTCGCGAGCGCGTCGAGGTCGACCGGCTCGCTCGACTTGCCCATCCCGAGCAGGCCGAGCAGCCGCGCGCGGCGCATGCGCGAGCGGACCTTGTGGACGACGATGGAGCCGAGCCAGGCGCGGAACGCCGTGGGATCCACGAGATCCCCGAGGCGCTCGAACGCGCGGAGGAAGGCGTCGTGCACGATGTCCTCCACGTCGCGCGCCGAGCCCTCGATGCGCGTCGCGAGGTGGATGGCGAAGGGGGCGTGCCGCCGGTAAAGCTGCTCGAGCGCGCCGACGTCCCCACGGGCGCCGAGCACGACGAGCTGCGCGTCCGGCAGCTCCGTAAGGCCCGCCCCGCGTTCCGCCGGTCCGCTCGTGACGGAGCGCCGGCCGTCGTCGCTGCGCGCGCGGCCGGGCGGCACCTCCCTGCGGGTGCGCCCCTCCGGAGCGGAGGCCGGGCCGGCCTCGCCCACGTCGTCCTGAGCCTCCGCGGCCGGAGCAGCCGGGACGACCGGTTCGACTAGGCGCAGGCGCCCTCGCTGAGGTCTCAGAGCCATGGGTTCCTGAACGTAACTGAACGTGAAAGGAGCGGGAGGAGGGTCGCTGCGCCCGGAGCGGAGCGGGCCCTCGCCGGGACGGGGCCCGCGACCTGGGCTCCCATCCCGAGCAGGAGGCCCGGAGGGCGGAACCGCCCCGAGCTTCCCACGGTTTTCTAGACGCCTGGTAGGGCTCGGGCGGCTCATCGAAAAAACTTGTGAGCCGTTCTGTCGACCACGGGCGTCTGGGTGGTGGCCGCCGGATTTGCGAGCGGCTCCTACGTCTGTTGGTCGGGGGCGGCCTCACCGCCCCCATTTTCGGAGGATTCCATGAAGAAGCTCGTTCTCGCGCTCGTCGCCGTCTCGTCCCTCGTCGTCGCCTGCGGCGGCAGCAGCGCGCCGGCGTCGGATCCGTCGACGTCGGCCCCGACGGACACGGGTGCGGCGGCTCCGGCCGACACGGCGCCCGCGTCGACCCCGGAGTCGGCCCCCTCGGCTCCGGCCGACCCGGCGGCTCCGACGACCGGCTCGGACCCGGCTGCCGCGCCGAAGTGAAGCTCCTGCGCAGCACGTCGCTTCTCGGATGAAGCGCGCGCTGCGGAGCTCTTTGGGCGATGCCTCCTCGGAGGTGTCGCCCTCTTTTCTTTTGTGGCCCCCGCTCGGCCCGTCCGCTCCTCGGGGACCCGGGCTTGGTGCGTCCACCTGCCGCTATGGACGTACGGTCCTGCGGGTTCGCGGGGCGCGCAGGAAAGCGACACGCCCGTGCTTTGACGCCATCCGACCCGCCTTCTCTTGTATGTTCCGTCCGCGCGCTCTGCTGTGAACGGTCCAGGGCGGCGCAGCGGCGGCCCGCGAGCCGGAGCCGCCACCACCCCCACCCCAGAACTCTCCCTGTCCCCGGGAGGCGGTCGTATGGATCACACAAGCCGGCTGAGCTTCCTGCTGCGGTCCGGGCGGCATCGCCCTGGCTTCCTGCCCGCGCGCGCCTTCGCCTGGTCCGCGCTCGTCGCCCTGGCCGGGGCGGCGCTCGGCGCGGGCTGTGGCCGCTCGGAGGCGTGGGACGATTACGGCGCGGCCGGCCCCGAGCCCGCGGCGTGCGGCAACGGCGTCTGCGATGGCGGGGAGGACTGCGGCAGCTGCAGCCCCGACTGCGGCCTCTGCGACGGGTGCGGCGACGGCGACTGCGCCGGCGGCGAGTCGTGCGCGAGCTGCGCGGCCGACTGCGGCGTCTGCGCGACGTGCGGCGACGGCGCCTGCGACACGTCCGAGAACTGCGGCAGCTGCGCCGCCGACTGCGGCCTCTGCCCCGGCTGCAGCGACGGCGTGTGCGACCCGGCGAGCGAGGCGTGCTCGAGCTGTCCCGTCGACTGCGGCCCGTGTCCCGGCTGCGGCGACGGCGCGTGCGGCAGCACCGAGACGTGCCTCACGTGCCCCGGCGACTGCGGCGTCTGCTCGAGCTGCGGCGACGGCTCCTGCACGGCGCCGGAGGACTGCCTGTCCTGCGCCCCCGACTGCGGCGTCTGCGCCACGTGCGGCAACGGCGTGTGCAACGCCGCGACCGAGAGCTGCTTCTCCTGCCCCGACGACTGCGGGCGCTGCCCTGCGTGCGGGGACGGCGCCTGCTCGGGGGCCGAGACGTGCGCCTCGTGCGCCCCCGACTGCGGCGACTGCTCGGTGTGCCCGAACGGCGTCTGCGAGGACTTCGAGACGTGCACCAGCTGTCCGTCCGACTGCGGCGCGTGCGAGCCGGCGGGCTGCCTCGAGGTGGTCACCTGCACGTTCAGCTGCCTCGACGTGAGCCGGACCCCGCCGGGCTTCAATTTCGCGTGCGTCTCGAGCTGCGTGGCGCGGGCCTGCGCCGACGTCCAGCCCTCCGTCGACGAGGTCCTGAACTGCGCCTTCTCGGCGCTCCCCGTCTGCAACGGCGAGCCCCGCTGCCTCCAGGAGCAGTGCGGCGTCGAGATCGCGGCCTGCATCGGCGCCACCTGCTGATCTCCTCCCGGCGCGGGCGCCCGGCCTGCCCGCGCCGCCACGGCCGCCTGCGCCTCACGCCTCGTCGAGGAGGTCGCTCGGCGTCAGCTCGCTGGCGGACCGCCCGTGCTCGTACTCGAGCAGGCCGAGCGCCGCGTAGCGCGGCCGGACCCGCGGGGTGAGCAGGCCGATCCGCTTCAGGTTCGGCACGACCCGCTTGAACATCGTCCGGCGGAAGAAGCCCATCAGGTCGCTCGCCAGGATGAGCTTGTCCCACTCGCGGCGCGTCATGTGGTGGGCGTAAAACTCGTCGTAGAACTCGTGCGCCAGGAACCGGTTGCGCAGGAGCAGCGACAGCTCGAACGCCCAGTCCTCCCGCTCGTGGCGCGCCCGCTCCTCGACGCCCTCGCGGTAGAACTTGCTCAGCGCGAGCACGCCATAATGCACGTGGCGCGCCTCGTCCGTGATCACCGACCGGAGCACGTCCTTGAGGAGCGGCTCGCTCGTCACCTGCCGGATCGAGCCGAACGCGCCGAGCGCCAGGCCCTCGATCATGATCTGCATGCCGAGGAACTTCATGTCCCACCGGCCGTCGCTCATGATCGCGTCGATGACGACATACAGGTTGTCGTTGACCTCGTAGAGCTTCTCCAGCTTCTGCGTGAGGTAGGCGTGGAACACCTCGACGTGGCGCCCCTCGTCGGCGACCTGCGTGCTCCCGTACAGCTTCGCGTCGAGCCACGGCACCGCCTCCGTGATCTGCGACGCGGCGAACAGGGCGCCCTGCTCGCCGTGCAGGAACTGGCTCAGCATCCAGCAGACGAAGCCGTGGCGGTGCGTCGCCCGCTCCTTCTCCGAGAGCCGGTCCCAGAGGGGCAGCGTGGACGTCGGCATCCAGCTGTCGGGCAGGAGCGGCATTGTCGGATCCCCCCAGTCGACCTCGCGCGACCAGTCGAGATCCGTCGTCGCGTTCCACTGGGACGTCTTGGCCAGTTGGTAGAGCCTGGCCATGTCAGGGTCGTCCCGCCCGTAACTCCAGTTGAAGCTGGCCTCGTATCCAACAGAGATATCGGTCGAGCTCACCCCCTTGCCGCGCCGCTGGACGAAGCCGCGGAACGCGGGCCCGAGCAGCGACGCGAGCACCCGGACGTTGCCGCTCACCGATGCGTCGCGGAGGAGAGGGGCGGAATCGAGGAGGGTCTGTATAGCTTGCTGGATGCGCATGGACAGTGAGAGCTTTCCGGAGCGGCGAGGCGCGCGAATCGCCGCCCGCGGACAACCGTTATACTGGCATCCATCGCCCACCTGCAATCGGCACATGATAATTTTACATCGTCATATCGACTCCGGGATCCCCCGAATCCGCCGGAGGGGAACCGCGGAGCGTGGGCCGGTCGCTCACCTGACATGACACGCGGCGCGGCGGACGCGCATGCAGCGGACGCACGCGCGCCGGCCCCGTACGCCCGCCGCCTCAGGCCGGGCCGCTGCGCAGCGTCGGCGCGGGCGACGAGATCTGGCCCGGGCACGCGCTGATCAGCACGAGGCCGGGCGGCCCCGCCGAGAGCTCGAGGTCGTCGATCCCGCGGACGGCCTCCGCCGTTGCGCAGAGCTCGTCCACGTCCTCGGCCGGGGCCCACGCGCCGACCCGGGCCAGGGCGCCGCCGACGATCTCGGGGCTCTGCGTCGATCGCACCGCCACCGGCCCGGCGTGCAGGCACAGGTTCGCGTGCACGCGGGCGCCCGGGCGGGCCGCGCGGGTCCCGATCGCGATCTCGTCGTGCAGCGCCGCGGCGAGCTCGATCACCCCCCTCCGCCCCCGCAGCGCCCCCTCCGCGTCGCAGGGGAGCACGCGCATCGCGAGGATCTCGTTGCCGGTCATGGACACCAGCGCGAGCCCGGCGCCCCGGAGGCGCTCCTCGGCGAGATCGAGCACGCGGCCGATCTCCTCGGCGAGCAGGTCGTCGATCTCGTCGGCGTCGAGGCGCGCCCGGAGGTCGACGTGGATCGCGATCGCGTCGGCGACGAGATCAGGCAGGCTGCCCAGCCTCGGCGCGGGCTCGCCCACGGCCTCGCGCAGCGTGCCGAGGAAGCTCATCACCGAGGGGAAGCGGAGGTCCGGCTGCTTCTCCAGGCACCGCAGCACGACCGCATCGAGCGCGGCCGGCAGCGGCGTCCGCCGGCTCGGGCGCGGCGGCGGCTCCTCCAGGTGCTGCCGGAGCAGCTCGGTCGCGTCCGGCGAGTAGAACGGGAGCTTGCCCGTGAGCAGCCGGTGGAGCAGGACGCCGAGCGCATACACGTCGACGCGGGCGTCGATGGGACCGCCGAGGATCTGCTCGGGCGCCATGATCGTGAGCGTGCCGGGCGCCCTCCCCGCCGTCGTGAAGCCGGACGCGCCCGCGTCGGGCTCCATCAGCTTCGCGATGCCGAAATCGAGGAGCTTCACCGACCGCGGCGCGCCCCCCGTGACGAAGATGTTGCTGGCCTTCACGTCGCGATGGACGATGCCCGCGGCGTGCGCCGCGTCGAGCGCCGAGCAGATCGGCTCGAGCAGCTCGAGCGCCTGCGTCGGCGAGAGCCTCCCCTCCTGCCGGAGGAGCACGTCGAGGGTCACGCCGTCGAGGTGCTCCATCACATAGAACGGCCTGCCGTCCGCGAGCTCGCCGGCGTCATGGATCGCGACGATTCCAGGGTGATTGAGCAGCCGCACCACCTCGACCTCGCGCAGGAAGCGCCTCACCATCTTCGGCGACGCGGCGAGCGTCCCGTGGAGCACCTTGATCGCCACGCGCGCGCCGGTCTGCGCGTGCCTCGCCATGTAGACGGCTCCGCATCCGCCCCGGGCGATGGAATACCCCACCACGTAATCGCCGGCGCGCGCGCCGCGCGCCAGCTCCCCTCGGGCAAACGACCTTTCCTCCTGGGAAAACGCCCTGGTTTCATCGTCCCGCGTCGCGAATCCATCGATCATCATGACACCCCCGATCCACATAAGGGATCGCCCGAGCGGCCTTTTTTCCCGGTGCGGAACGATCGTGTTGCCGCCACACGTCGACTCCCCTGGCGGTACAGTAAATCCATCGTTATCAATGCGGTAGCCAATTCCATCTGCTGGTAGAATAGGGGGGACAGATGAAGAGGCGTATTCATTCATTGTGCTCGAGTATGTTTCTATTGATTTCATTGCCCGGCTGCGGCGGCGGCGACGGGTATCCGCCGGAGTCGGACACGATCGAGGGCGAGGTCGAGGCAGCGGAGAGCGCGCTCCTGAACCCCAACGCCCTCGATCCACACGCCCTCGACCCGCGCGCCATCGACCCGGACGCGCTCAGCGCCGGCGCTCTCGCCCCGAACAGACTGGAGGAGAGCGGCCTCGCGGAGAGCGCCCTCCGCGCGCTCCGCGATCCGGGGGAAGCCGGCCGGCTATCGCGGCACCTCCTTCGATACATCGTGGGCTGCGCGCTGAGCGCGTCGCAGTCGCTCCGCTTCTCGTGGCGCGACGCGCTCGGCGCGCCGCACGAGGAGATTTACCGAGGGCTCATCGGGCTCGCCCCGAGCTGGACCCAGGAGCCGCTCAACGCTGTCCGGCAGCAATGGGTCTCGGCTTGCGTGGCGTCGCGCGTCAACGCGAGCGGCGTCTCGGTGACGATCTCGTCGCGCGCGGCGCACGCGGCCCTCCGGTCTCCGGACGCGCCCGAAGTCGAGCGATATCCCGACGAGGAGGGCGCGTTCTGGGGCAATCTGTTCACCAACCCGCCGCGCCTCTTTGCCTGCTACAACAACTCCAACGTCGAGAACTCTCGCACCCACGGCAGGGACTGCGCGGCGGGGCGCCCGGGCTCGGCGGGCGGCTCCTCGGAATGCGCGAACATCCACATTGTGGGCTCATGTGATCTCGCGTGTGACGCGCTCGATGTCTCCTCCGGATCCGGGCGCGGTTACCGGTCGGGCTGCGGCGACCCGGACGCGCCGTCGTCCGCGGTGATTACGACGTTCCTGCCCTGAGGCGCCCATGCCGCTCGACGCTCGTCCACTCGGGCTCCCGGCGTGCGCCGGGGCGCCCTCGGCGCGGTGCAGGGAGTGCGGCAGGCGGGTCGCGCGCGCGGACCCGGGTTGCCCGCACCACGGACCGGTCGTGCGGCAGGGCTGCCCGGAGCGCCACGGCGACGCGCCCCTCGCCGACGACACCGGTGAAAGCGGGCTCCGCGAGGCCACGCCGCCGAGCATCCCGGGCTTCCGGCGCGTCCGGCTCGCGGGCGCGGGCGGGTTCGGGACCGTGTACGCGGCCGAGCCGGAGGGCGGCGGACCGACCGTGGCGATCAAGGTCGCGCGCGCGGATCGGCCCGGGGCGGGCCTCCGCCTCGTCGAGGAGATGAAGGCGCTCCACGGCGTCGGGCCGCCGCACGTGCCCGCCGTCTACGCGTGCGGCCAGCTCGCCTCCGGCCTGCCGTACTTCGTCATGGAGTACATCGAGGCCCGGACGCTGGCCGATCGCCTGATCGCGCCCGGCGTCGCCTCCCCGGTGCCGCCGCGCGAGGCGTGCGCCCTCGCCCGCGCCGCGCTCCGGGCGCTCGCGGAGATCCACGCGCGCGGCTACGTGCACCGCGACCTCAAGCCGGAGAACATCCTCGTCGCGGGGCCGAAGGGCGCCGGCAGCGGCGGGCTCCGCGCGACCATCATCGATCTCGGCCTCGCCGCGGGGCCCGCGGAGGGGCCGCCGCGCCTCACCGCCGAGAGCGACGCGCCCGGCACCGCGGAGTACATGGCGCCCGAGCAGTGCGACGGCCACGGCGACGTCGACGCGCGCGCGGACGTGTATGCCCTCGGCGTCGTGCTGTTCGAGCTGCTCACCGGCAGGCCGCCCTTCTGGGGCCCGCCGGCGGTCGTGCGGCAGGACCACATGAGCCGCCGCCCGCCGCGCCCCTCGTCGCTCGCGCCGATCGCGCTCCCGCTCGAGCAGCTCGTGCTCCGGTGCCTCGCCAAGGACAGGAGCCAGCGCTTCGCGAGCGCCGCGGCGCTCGACGCCGCCCTGGAGCGCCTCGAGCGCGCGCAGGATCGCCGCCCCGCGCTCCCCGCACGCCCCGCCGCCGAGGCGCCCGCGCCAGGCCCTCGCAAGCTCGAGCGGCGCGCGGTGGCGCTCCTCTTCTTCGAGGCCGAGCTCGACGTCGTGAGCCTCCAGCGCCGGGTCAGCGCGCTGGGCGGCGAGCTCGCGCACGCCGCGGGCCGCCGCTTCGTCGCGGCCTTCGATCACGACGGCGGCGCCAGCCCGCTGCGCCGCGCGGCGCACGGCGCCCGCGAGCTCGAGCAGCAGCGCATCCTCGTCCGCGGGCTGCTCGACGTCGCCTCGGTGTCGATCCAGGTGCGGCCCGACGGCACGCGGCGGTTCCTGAGCCCGCTCTTCCAGCGGGAAGATCACTTCCCGGGCGGTGACGCCGCAGGGATCCTCATGTCCCCCGCCGCCGCAGCGGCGCTCGGCGAAGGGGGACCCCAGCCACGAGGCGAGTCCCACGCCGCCCCCGGCCCCACCTCCGCCCTGTCCGGCCCCGCCTCCATCTTTCCCGGCCCCGCCTCCGTCTTTCCCGGCCCCGCCTCCGCCCTGCCCCAGGCCGACTCCGCGGGCGACACGACCTCCGAGCCCCTCTTCGGCCGGGGCGACGTCGTCGAGGCCCTGGTCGCGGGCGCGCGCCACGCCGCGACGGCCGCGACGCCCACCATCGCCAGCGTCATCGGCTCTGCCGGCCACGGCAAGAGCCGCCTCGCCGCCGCCCTCGTGCGGCGGCTGCGCGCGCTCGACGCCCGCGCCGAGGTGATCGAGCTCCACACCGGCGAGCCCGTCGCTGGCGGGGCGGATCGCGTCGTGCGCGAGATCCTCCAGCACGCGCTCGCGCTGCCGCCGTCGCCGCCGGCGGACGGCGGCAGCGCGCTCCTCCGCCGCCGCCTCGGCGACGCGCGGTACACGAAGCACGGGGCCGCGGTGGCGCTCGCGCTCGGCTGGATCGGCGACGGCGACGGCGGCGCGGCGCGTTACCCCGAGCTCCGCGCGCTCGCCGCGGCGCCCGGCGCGCTCCGTGCCGCCCTCGCCGTGGCGGCCGGCGAGGCCCTCCGCCGCCGGGCGCACGAGACGCCGCTCCTCATCGTGCTCGACGACGCGCACGCGGCCGACGACGCCGCGCTCGCCGCGCTCGAGTACGCCGCGCTCGCCGAGGCGCGCGCGCCGCTCTTCATCTGCGCCCTCGCGCGCCCGGTCTTCGAACGCGCGCGCCCCGCCTGGGGCGAGCGCGCCGCGCTCCGCGAGACCCACCGCCTCGATCCGCTCGACCGCGAGAGCGCCATCGCCCTCTGCCGTCGGTTGCTCCTCCCCGCGGAGGACGTGCCCGAGCCCGCGCTCGCGCACCTCTGCGACCGCGCGCAGGGCGTCCCGCTCCTGCTCGTCGAGCTCGTGCGCGGCCTCAAGCGCGAGGGCATCGTCCGCCGGCACCCGAAGGGCGACGCCTGGTACCTCGCCACGGACGAGCTCGATCGTCTCCCCGACCTGCCGCTCCTCGACTGGCTGGCGCTCGGCGAGATCGACGCGCTCCCGACCGCGCTGCAGGCGCACGCGCGCCTCGTCGCGCTCCTCGGCCCCGACGTCACCGTCGCCGAGGTGGCCGGCGTGCTCCACCGGCTCGACGAGCAGGGCGAGGCCGACGACCTGCCGCTCGACGCCGCGGTCGCCGTCAAACGCCTGATCGCCGCCGGCCTCCTCGTCCAGGATCGCCGGGGCCGCATCGGCTTCCGCCACGCGCTCGTCCGCGAGGCGGTGGCCCGCGGGGCACCCGAGCAGCTCCGCCGACGCGCGCACCTCGCGGCCTTCAAGCTGCACCGCGACGCGGCCTCCGGCGAGGCCGGCGAGGGCGCCGCGCCCCACCTCAAGGACGCGCGCCTCCTCCCGCTCGCGTACCACGCCGCGCAGGCCGGCCTCGGCGCCGTCGCCGAGCGCGCCTACCTCGCCCTGGCCGAGCGCGCGCGCGCCCGGCACGCGTACCTCGACGCCGAGACCTTCTACAGCCGCGCGCTCGAGCAGCCCCTCGAGCCGACGATCCCGAGCGTCCCCACCTGCGCGCGCTCCCCGCTCGCCGGCGCGTCGTCCGGCGCGCTCGGCGGCGTGTCGTCCGGCGCGCCCGACGAGGTGCGCCCGGACCGCGCCGCCGCGCACCGGGGCCGCGGCCTCATGCGTTACCGCCTGGCCCGTTACCACGACGCGCTCGCCGACTTCGCCGCCGCGCTGGCGATCGCGCGCGCGCGCGGCGACGTCCCGGCGCAGATCGACATCCTGCTCGACGAGGCCACGGCGCTCGACTGGATGGACGAGCTCAAGAGCTCCGAGGAGCGCGTCCAGGAGGCGGGCGCGCTCGCCGCCGGCATCGCGCTGTCGCCCGCGCTCGCCGCGCGGCTCGCGCTCGGCGTCGGGCGCTCGCTCCACCGCTTCAGCCGCGAGGAGGAGGCCGCCGCCGCGCTCGAGCGCGCCGCCGAGGCCGCCGCCCCGCTCGGCGACGACGGCTACGAGACGCTCGTCATCTCGCTGATCCTGCTCGGCTTCGTCCTCCAGGGGCTCGGCCGGCTCGACGACGCCGAGGACGCGCTCGACCGCGCGATCGCCCTCTGCGAGGCGCACCGCGACACGCTCCACCTCGGCTCGGTCACGAACAACCGCGCGCTGCTCTGGGCATGCCGCGGCGACAAGGCGCGCACGATCGCCGACCTCGAGCGCGTCCTCTCGCTCGCGCGCGAGCTCGGCCAGAGCGGGCTCGAGCGGGTCGGCGAGCACAACCTCGGCGAGTACCTCTACCTCATGGACGACCTCGCGGCGGCGAGGCCGCACATCGAGCGGGCGCTCGCGATCGAGCAGCGCCGGCTCACCGGGACGTGCCGGCCCGTCGCCCTGCTCCTGCTCGCCCGGCACAGCTTCTACTGCGGCGAGGAGGCGGAGGCCCGCGCGCTGCTCGACCGGCTCGCCGAGGCGCAGGCGCAGGCGCGCGCCGAGGGTCGCGCCGACGCGCTCCTGGTCCCCTCGGAGGAGGTGCTCTGCGCCATGCTCGGTCTCGCGATCCGCGACGGGGGCGACGCCGCGTGGGACGCCCTCGTGGACCGCTCGGCGCAGCGATCCGTCGGCCAGGAGCACATCGAGGTGCTCGAGATGCGCGCGGTGGCCGCCCTGCGCCGCGGCCGCGTCGAGGCCGCGCGCCGCGCGCTCGCGGCCGCGCTCCTCGCCGCGGAGCGCATCCCGAACGCGATGGGCGACCGGCTGCGCCGCCAGGCCGCCGCCATCGCGGAGCGCGAGGCGGAGCAGACCCGCGAGGACGTGCGCTCCGGCTCGAGCGACGCCGCGCGCGAGGAGGCCGCCCTCGACGTGACCGACATGTGACCTCCCGTCCTTGTCGTCCCCGTCGTCAGGAGTCGCTTTTCGTGTCGGGGAGTCGCTTTACGTCCGGGCCTGATCCTCATGAAGGCATCGCCTGCACATCCTCCCCACCTCCCCGGAGCTTGGCAGCGCCACGCTGGCAGCGCGTCAACCCGCGACCGACGATGCGCGCCGGCCCACCCCGGAATGGCCTGGATCGTGGATGCACCTGTCTTGACAAATTGGCATTCATCGCGGGCTTGACAAGCCGGCGGCCATCACATCTTGACAGATCGAAACGCGTCTCGACTCATCAGCTCCACATCGACAGATCAGCTTGACAAGCCGGAGTCCATGCTCGGCTTGACACGTATGGCAAACGCCCGATGTTGAACTCCACCCCACGGCGAACACCGGGAACAGCCATCGATCGATGCATGGCCGGCCGGCGCGCCGCGGAGGAGCGGAGGATCTATAGAAGTGACTGGATTCATTGACGAAAGCCGCGCGCCGACGAACCCCGTGCCCATGGATCGAGCCGTGAAACACCCCCTCTTCGCCTTCGTCGCGAGCTCGTCCCATCGAGGTGGGCACGCCGCATTGCGCCGAGGCGTCGCCCGCGCGCTCACCACGCGATGCGGCATCACGGTCTTCGCGGGACAGGACAGCCCTGAACGAAATCGAATCGCTCGAGGAGATTTCCACGGCGTTGCGGGATTGGGAAGTGGACCGTTGAAGGAGGTTCGAGCATGAGTGTGGCACAACCCGCCCTGTGGGGGATCATCCCGGCTGTCGACGCGGGGAGTCGCATTCAGCCGCTCGCCTTCCTGAAAGAGCTGCTCCCGGTCGGCAGCCACCTCGAGCGAGGCGTCGAGCGGCCGCGCGCCGTGAGCGAGCACCTCGTCGAACGCATGTTGCTCGCCGGGGCCAGCAAGATCTGCTTCGTCATCTCCTCGGGCACGTCGGAGCTCCTCGACTACTTCGGCGCCTCGGTGGGGCAAGCGAGCCTGTCGTACGTCGTCCAGCCGAACCCGGCGGGGTTCTGCGACGCGCTCTTCCGCGCGCTCCCGCTCATCCCGCCGGACGACCTCGTTCTCGTCGGCCTCCCCGGCACGATCTGGTTCCCTGAGGACGGCTTCTCCGCGCTCGGTGCCCACACGTTCGCGTTCCTCCTCTTCCCGGTCGAGCGCCCGGAGCTCTTCGACGCCGTCGTCACCGACGGCGACGGGCGCGTCGTCGAGATCCAGGTCCGGCGCCGCGGCGCCGCCTCGCGCTGGATCTGGGGCGCCTTCAAGCTGACCGGCGCCGTGCTCCAGCAGCTCTACCGGCTCTGGTGCGAACGGAACCGCCGCGACGAGGAGCTCGGCCCCCTCGTCAACGAGTACATCACCCGCGGCGGCATGGCGCGCGGCGTCCATGCCGGGCACATGTACGTGGATGTCGGAACGCTCCACGGCTACCGCGAGGCCCTGCGCCTCCTGAACGACAGGGTGCACCCCCAGGGCGCCGCGGAGACGGAACGGCACGGGTCCGATGGCGGGCACGCTCACGAAGGCCGGCTCGAGCACGAAGGCCGGCTCGAGCACGAAGGCCGGCTCGAGCACGAAGGCGCGCGCCCCTCCTGACCCCCGCGCGCCGCTCCCCGCGCCTCACCCGGCGAGCGCGAGCGTCCTCGCGTTGTCGGGCACACACGTCAGGAAGCGCTCGCGGAAGCTCGGATCGGTGATCTTCGCCGCGCGGCAGAGCAGGTGCTCCCGCGCGGCGGCGAGCGCCTCCGCCGCCTCGCGCTCCGCCCCGCCGGCGGCCAGCGCCTCGGCGTAGGCCAGCCGCACCAGCGACTCGCCCTCCTCGAGCGAGCCCGCCTCCTCGAGCTGCGCGAACGCCTCCCTCGCCGCCGGCAGCGCCTCGTCCCCGCGCCCCTGCGCGAGCAGCGCGCGCGAGAGCACCGCGACCGCCGCCGCCCGCAGCGGCGGCGCCACCGTCAGCGCCTCGACCGCCGCGCGCGCCTCGCGCTCGGCCGCCGCAGGATCGCCCGAGAGCAGCAGGATCTTCGCCAGGTACGTCAGCGTCACCCCCTCCATGCGCCGGTCGCCCTGCTGCTGGAACGCCGCGGCGGCGCGCTGCTCGAGCAGCTTCGCCTCGTCGAGCTGCCCGAGGTGCGCGATGACGTACCCGAGGTTCTGGAGCGCCGCCGTCTCCAGATCGTCGAGCCCCATCCGCTGCGCCGCCGCGAGCGCCGTCCGGAGCGCCGACTCGGCCACCTCGAAGTCGCCGAGCTCGCCGTAGAGGAAGCCCAGGTTCTCCCGCACCGCGCAGGCGTTCCGGCGGTCGCCGGCCTTCTCGAACGCCTCGAGCGCCGCCGTGAGCCCGCTCAGCGCCGCCCCCACGTCCCCGCGCGTCTGCGCCCGGATCGCGCGCACCTGCTCGTAGAGCCCCGCCGTCTGCGGATCGAGCGCCGCGGGGTCGCTCGCGACGGCGTCGAGCATCCGGATCAGCCGGTCGGCCGCCGCGTAGCGGCCGCCGAAGATCAGGTACGTCGCGGCCTCGCACACGCACATGATCCGGGCGCTCTGCGCGCCCGCCGCCTCCGCCACCCGCGCCGCCCAGGCCTCGACGCGGTCGAAGTGGCCGAGCTTCCCCTCCGCGATGATCACCTGCGCGATCGCGCGGAACCAGATCGAGCTCCCCTGCCGCACCAGGCTCGCCGCCTCGGTGCCGCGCTGCGCGGCGAGCGCCGTCTCCTGCCGCCACACGCTCGCCTCGGCCTCCACGAGCCGCAGGCGCCCGAGCTCCTCGTCCGCCGCCCCGCACAGCACGCCCATCTCGGCCCGCGCCAGCGCGCTCGCCAGGTCGTTCGCCTCGATCGCCTGCTCCGCCGCCCTCCGGTACCACCGCACCGCGCGCGCCGGCTCGCCGCCCAGGTGGAAGTGCTGCGCCAGCGCCATCGCGTCGGTGTGCCCGCTGCGCTCGAGCCACTCCCCGGCCAGCTTGTGGCCGAGCACGCGGTCCGGCTCCGTCAGCATCGCGTACGCCGCCTCGCGCACGATCGCGTGGCGGAACACGTAGTCCATCGGCCCGAGCCACCCCGGCGTCGACGCCGGCGCGATGAGCTCGCGCGCCGCCAGCGCGTCGAGCCACGTCTCGGTCTCCTTCACCCGCGTCGCCCCGCCGAGCAGCGCCGCCACCCCGAGCTTCGAGAACCGGTCGCCGAACACGCTCGCCGCCCGCAGCACCCGCTTCGCCTCGTGCCCCTCCGCGTCGAGCCGCGCCTCCACCGTCCCCAGCACCGAGTCGGGCAGCACGTCCCCCTTGCCGTCCGCGACCGCGCGGATCAGCTCCTCCAGGTAGAACGGGTTGCCGTCGGCCCGCTCCACCACCCGGACCACCGTCTCGGCGGGCGTCTCCTCGCCCAGCGCGCTGCGCACCATCCGCTCGCTCGCCTTCGCCGGCAGCGGCCCGAGCTTGATCGTCTGCACCTCGCGGTCGATCCACAGGCTGGGGAACTGCTTGTTCACCTCGGGCCGGGCCAGCGCGAGCAGCATGAGCGGCAGGTCCCGGAGGTTCCTGAGCGTCTGATCGATGAGGCGCACGGTCGCCGGATCGCCCCACTGGAGGTCCTCGAGCACGATCAGCACCGGCTGCGCCGCGCACTCGGCCGCGAGCCAGTCCTCCCAGGCCGCGCGCGTCGCGTCGGCCATCAGCATCGCGTTGTCGCGCGCCGCGCGCAGCCCGCTCGTCTCGCCGTCGAGGAACGGCGTCCGCGAGATCTCGCCGAGGAAGGCCGCGATCCGGTCGAGCGCCTCGCCCGAGAGGTGCTTCCCGAGCCGCCGCTTCAGCTTGCGCCGCCGCGCCTCCACCGGCTCTCCCTCGCGCATCCCCGCCGCCTTGCGGATCGCGTCCGCGATGAGGCCGAACGGCGACCCCGCCGCCACCGACTCCGCCCTGCCGGAGAGGATCTCCACGGGGCCGAACTGGCGCCGCACCCGGGTGAGGAACTCCAGGCGGAGCCGCGATTTGCCCGCCCCCGGCGGCCCGATCACCAGCACCGCGCTCGCCAGCGACTCGCTCACGCACCCGGAGAACACCCCCTCGAGCATCGAGAGCTCGCGGCTCCGGCCGACCCAGACGCTCGGCTTGCCGAGCAGCACGGGGGTGCTCTCGTCGGCCGCCGCCTCGCTCGCGGTCAGGAACGGCCCCTTCTCGTCCGCCTCCACCTTGAGCCGGCCGCCGACGATGCTGGCCGTCACGTCGTCGAGCCGGACGATCCCCACCTGCGCCGCCCGCAGCGCGCGCACCCCGCGGTCGATCACGTCGCCCTCGATGAGCTTCGCCGACGACACCCCCCGCCCCGTCGCCACCGCGAGCGGGATGCCCGGGAACCGGGCGCGCAGCGCGAGCGCGCACCGCGCCGCCCGCTCCGCCCGGTCGACCGCGCTCCCCGCGCCCGCGAGGATCGCGACGAGCGAGCCGCGCGAGATCTCCGTGATGTGGGCGCCGTACGGCTCCACCGCCGCCCGCACCTCCGAGCGCGGCACCGCGGATCCCGGCCCCTCGTACGAGATCTCCTGCAGCACGCTCGACACGTCCGACGCGCTCGGCACGCCGCCGGCCGCGGCCACGCTCATCTCGACGTCGTCCGGCTCGCCGGCGAGCACGAGGGACACGAGCCGCTGCTCGCTGCGCGTGAGGAAGCCCGGCGGCCGCGCCGACCGCATCGTCGCGTCGCGCCGCGACGCCATCGTGATCGGCCGCGGCGCCGCCCACGCGTCGAGCACGTCCGCGATCTGCGCGATCTGCGCCCCCACGTCGCCGCAGTCGCGCGGCCGGTCCTCCGGGCTCTTCGCCATCATCCTGTCGATGAGCTGCTCGAGCGGCTCCGGCACGTCGGCCCGGACCTCGCGCAGCCGGGGCGTCTGCTGGAACAGGAGCTTCGCGAGCGCCGCCATCACGTGCGCCCCCTCGAAGGCGGGCCGGCCCGCGATGCACTCGTAGAACACACACGCCAGCGAGAACACGTCCGCGCGCGCGTCGTGGGACGCCCCGCTCTCGATCTGCTCGGGCGCGATGTACCCGGGCGTCCCCAGG
Source organism: Sorangium cellulosum (assembly GCF_002950945.1). Taxonomy (GTDB): domain Bacteria; phylum Myxococcota_A; class Polyangia; order Polyangiales; family Polyangiaceae; genus Sorangium; species Sorangium cellulosum_E. The sequence continues at coordinate 13,826,954 of NZ_CP012673.1, read as the reverse complement.
ATCCCGCCCGTGTAGGTCAGCCGGCGCGACTCCCCGTCGGGCCGCGCGATCCCGAAGTCGACGAGCTTCAGCTGGGCGACGTCGCCGGCCACGAGGAAGATGTTGCTCGGCTTGACGTCGCGGTGGATGATCCCGCGCGAGTGCGCGAAGGCGAGCGCGTCCGCCGTCCGGCGCAGCACCGTCAGGCTCTCGGCCGCCGCGAGCTGCCGGCGCGCGAGGCACGCCGCGAGGTCCTCGCCCTCCAGCCACTCCATCGCGAGGTAGTGCTCCCCCGCGCCCGTCCTCCCGTGCGCGACGTACCGCACGATCCCGGGGTGGCTCAGCTCGGCGAGGATCTGCGACTCGCGCTCGAAGCGCTCGACGTCGAAGGCCTCGCGGCTCTGGAGGACCTTGAGGGCGACCGGGCGCTGATCGAGCCGGTCGAGCGCGCGGTAGACAGTCCCCATCCCCCCGGCCGCGACTTGCCGATCAACGACGAAGCGGCTGGCGAGGACGGTGCCTGGATCCACGCTATTCGAGGAACACGGTGATTGAGCTCTTGTATAGATCGGTTCGCGGGGGAAAGACACGGAGACCGCACGCGAGCTCGAAGGGGTTGCGGTCCCGGCAGTCCGGGAAGCTGCCGTCGCGCCGCGGCCTGTCGCACACGTCTTCACATTCGCCCACGACATCGACCACACAATCGTCGAGCGAGTCCCCGCAGACGCGCGGGATGGACGTCTGTCCGGGCGCCAGGCACGCGTAGCGGCGCTGCTCGGGCAGGAAGACGTTGCCGTAGTAGGCCGCCTCGGCCTCCCCGTACTCCTCCCGCTCGTTCGACGTCGCCTTGAGCGCCTCGTTCCTGCCGCGCAGCGAGATCGTCACGTGCTCGCCGCGGTGGTTCACCCGCGCGAGCAGGCACGCCGAGACCCACTCCTGGCAGCTCTCGTCGCACGAGCCGCGCCGCCTGCCCCACTCGGGCGCGAGGCCGAGCTCGCCGTCGAACTGGTAGGAGGCGCGACCGACATCGACCACGATGTGTTCGTCCTCGGGCAGCGCGCAGCTCACGATGAAGCTGAGCAGCTCCCTCGACTCGGGATCACGCAGCGCCTCGCTCGTGAACGAGTTGCCCATGAGCGCGTTCCGGGTCAGCGCGTTCCGGGTCAGCGCGTTCCGGGTCAGCGCATTCCGCGTCAGCGCGTTTCTCGTGAGAGCGTTCCGGGTCAGCGCGTTGTGGACCAGGACCTCTTGCTGGGCCTCTTCCACCGCCTCCTCGTCACCAAGCTCGGTTGAGGCGACACAGGCGATCTGTGCGGTCGATGCAGCCACGCAGGCGATGAGGGCAATCTGACGCGCGAGTTCCATAGTCCTAATCTCTTCTACACCACAGCCAATCGAAGATTCAATTATTTTATATTGCTTTTTTCCGAAGCATGTTTCTACACACATGCGTGACAGGCATCCCGTGGTCAGGTGCCGGGCGTGGAGATACGCAGGGCGCAGCACTCGCGCGCACCTCCGATTCGGAGGCGACGCGACTCCGCACCTAGGCGCGGAGGTACGCAGGCGCGGCGCGCGCACGCCTCGCATTCGGCAGCGCCGCGGAGCCGCGCGCTGGCGCGGAGGTGCGCTGGCGCGGAGGTGCGCTGGCGCGGAGGTGTGCCGGCGCGGTGCGCGCGCGCACACCTTGGATTCGTCAGCGCCGCGTGAGGAGCGCGCGCGCCCGTGTGTGGGTGGGAGACTTACGCCAGTTTCCTGGTCAGGAGCGTATTGACCAGGTCGGGGTTCGCCTTGCCGCCGGAGGCCTTCATCACCTGGCCGACGAAGAACCCGATGAGCTTCGTATTGCCCGCGCGAAAGCGAGCGACCTCACCGGGGTGGCCGGCGATGATCTGGTCGACCATGCGCTCCAGGGCGCCGGAATCGGCGACCTGGCGGAGCCCCTTCTGCTCGACGATGGCCCTCGGGCTACCGCCTCGCTGCACCATTTCAGCGAGCACGTCTTTCGCGATCTTCCCGGAAATGGTCCCGTCATCGATCAGACACAATAGCTCGCCCAGCTGCGCACCTGAGAAGGGCAGGTCGCCTGCTTTCCTGTCCTTCAGCTCGCGCGAGAGCGAGTGAATGACCCAGTTGGCCGCGCTCCGCGGGTTATCGTGGACGGAAACGGCCTCCTCGAAGAGCCGGAGCAGGCCGTCGTCTTCGGCCAGGACGACCGCGTCGTCGCCGGGGATGCCGCGCGCCTCGACGAGGTGCCTGGCCTTCGCCGCGCGCGCCGGCTCGAGCCGCGCGAGCCGCTCCTCGAGCGGCGCGCGCTCGGCCTTCGGCTTCGCGGGCTGCGCCTTCTGGGCGGCGGCCTCGGGCGCGGGCGCCGCCGCGGCCTGGCCCGCCGCGGGCTTCTGGTCGGCGATCTTCGACCACGAGTCCTTGAGCGCCACGGTGCGGTTGAAGACGGGCGCGCCGGGGGCGGAGTCGATGGGGTCCACGAAGAAGAACCCCTGGCGCTCGAACTGGACGTGGCTGCCCCGCTCCGCCGCGGCGAGGCTCGGCTCCACCCGGCACCCGGTCAGCGTCACGAGCGACGTGGGGTTCAGGTGCTCCTTGAAGTCTCTCCCCTCCTCGCCGGCGTCGGGCCGCTCGACGGCGAAGAGCCGGTCGTAGAGCCGCACCTCGGCGGGGATCGCGTGGGCGGCCGACACCCAGTGCAGCGTCCCCTTCGGCTTGCGACCGTCCGGCGCCTCGCCGCCCCGCGTGGCGTGATCGTAGGTGCACCGGAGCTCGACCACCTCACCCGAGGTCGGGTCCTTCACCACCTCGCGGCACGTGATGAACCCCGCGTACCGGAGCCGCACCTCCTGCCCCGGCGCGAGGCGGAACCACTTCTTGGGCGGGTCCTCGAGGAAGTCGTCGCGCTCGATGTAGAGCACCCGGGAGAAAGGCACCTTGCGGGAGCCCTGCCGCGGCACGTCCTCGGGCCAGTAGGGCGCGTCGAGCTCCTCCACCGTCCCCTCGGGGTAGTTCTCGAGCACCACGCGGAGCGGGCGCAGCACCGCCATCACGCGCGGGGCGCGGAGGTTCAGGTCGTCGCGGATGCACGACTCGAGCTTCGCGAGGTCCACCGTGCTGTTCGTCTTGGCGACGCCGATCTCCTCGCAGAAGGCGCGGATAGCCTCCGGGGTCACGCCGCGGCGCCGGAAGCCGGCGAGGGTGGGCATGCGCGGGTCGTCCCAGCCCTTCACGAGCCCGCCCTTCACGAGCTCGAGCAGCTTCCGCTTGCTCATCACCGTGTAGGTCAGGTTGAGCCGCGCGAACTCGTACTGTCGGGGACGGGACGGGACATCGAGGTGCTCGATGAACCAGTCGTAGAGCTCCCGGTTGTTCTCGAACTCCAGCGTGCAGATCGAGTGGGTGATCCCCTCGATCGCGTCCGAGAGGCTGTGGGCGAAGTCGTAGAGCGGGTAGACGGACCAGGCGCCGCCCGTCCGGTAGTGGTGCGCCCGCTTGATGCGGTAGATCGGCGGATCGCGCATCTTCATGTTGGGAGAGGCCATGTCGATCTTGGCCCTGAGCACGTGCGCGCCCTCCGGGAACTCCCCAGCTCGCATGCGGGCGAAGAGGTCGAGGCTCTCCTCGACAGAGCGGCTCCGGTAGGGGCTCTCCCGCCCGGGCTCGGTGACGGTGCCGCGGTGCTCGCGGGTCTCCGCCTCGCTCAGGCTGCACACGTAGGCCTTCTGCTTCCGGATGAGCTCCACCGCGAACGCGTACAGCCGCTCGAAGTAGTCCGACGCGTAGAAGAGCTTGTCGCCCCAGTCGCCGCCGAGCCAGCGCACGTCCCGGAGGATGGACTCCACGTACTCCACGTCCTCGGCCGCGGGGTTCGTGTCGTCGAAGCGCATGTGGCACACGCCCCCGAACTCGCCCGCCAGCCCGAAGTTGAGCAGGATGGACTTCGCATGTCCGATGTGGAGGTAGCCGTTCGGCTCGGGCGGGAACCGGGTGACGACCCGCTGGTGCCTGCCCGCGGCGAGGTCCTCGGCGATGATGTTGCGGATGAAATTGGAAGGAACGGCGCCGCTCTCGCCGTCGTTCGGTCTCTGGGTCGGCGTTGTCACAGCTCTTCTCACCTCGGCTCGGGCGACGCGGCCGGGCGCAACCGGGCGCCGACGCCCGTGCGGAGCCTACTCGAACGGCACCTCCTGGACCACCGCCGAGAGGGCGGCCGCGACGCGCCCCGGCTCGAGGGCGGCGCGGCGCAGGGGGCGTGGGAGAGTGCGCGGGGGAATCGTGGGGCGCGCTCGGCGCCGGGTGGGGCCGACGCGCGCCCCGGGCGGGCAGGCGGCGCCCCGGGCGGGCGGCGGCGCCGCGCGCCCGGCCGGCGCGCCGGGGCTCAGAACTGGGCGGCCTCGGTCGACTCGTGCAGCGCCAGCGTGGACGCCGCGCCGCCCGAGATCACCTGGGCGACCTCGTCGAAGTAGCCCGTCCCGACCTCGCGCTGGTGGCGCGTGGCGCTGTAGCCGAACTGCTCGCCGGCGAACTCGGCCTGCTGGAGCTCGGAGTAGGCCGACATCCCGCGGCGCTGGTACTGCCGGGCGAGCTCGAACATGCTGTGGTTCAGCGCGTGGAACCCGGCGAGGGTGACGAACTGGAACTTGTACCCCATCGCGCCGAGCTCGCGCTGGAACCGCGCGATCATCGCGTCGTCGAGGTGCTTCTTCCAGTTGAACGACGGAGAGCAGTTGTACGCGAGCAGCTTGCCCGGGAACTGCTTGTGCATCGCCTCCGCGAACCGCTTCGCCTGGTCGAGGTCCGGCGTCGACGTCTCGCACCAGACGAGGTCGGCGTAGGGCGCGTAGGCGAGCCCGCGCGCGATCGCCGCGTCGAGGCCGCCCTTCAGCACGTAGAAGCCCTCGGGCGTGCGGTCGCCGGTGATGAACGGCTTGTCGCGCGGGTCGACGTCGGAGGTGATCAGCTTGGCGCTGTCCGCGTCGGTGCGGGCGACGAGGATCGTGGGCACGCCCATCACGTCGCTCGCGAGGCGGGCCGCGACGAGGGTCCGGATGAACTGGCTCGTCGGCAGGAGCACCTTGCCGCCCATGTGCCCGCACTTCTTCTCGGAGGCGAGCTGGTCCTCGAAGTGCACGCCCGAGGCGCCCGCCTCGATCATCGCCTTCATCAGCTCGAACGCGTTCAGCGGCCCGCCGAACCCGGCCTCGGCGTCCGCCATGATCGGGGCGAGCCAGTGGCGCCCGGGCTTGCCCTCGGCGTGCTCGATCTGGTCGGCGCGGAGCAGGGCCTGGTTGATGCGGCGCACGAGCGTCGGCACGCTGTTCGCGGGGTAGAGGCTCTGATCGGGGTACATCGTCCCCGCCTCGTTGTTGTCGGCCGCCACCTGCCACCCGCTCAGGTAGATCGCCTTGAGCCCGGCCCGGACCTGCTGCATCGCCTGGTTCCCGGTGAGCGCGCCGAGCGCCGCCACGTACGGCTCGCTGTGCAGGAGGTGCCAGAGCCGCTTCGCCCCGAGGGTCGCGAGCGTGTAATCGATGCGGACGGTGCCGCGGAGGCGCGCGACGTCGGCCTCGGAGTACGGGCGGACGATCCCGTTCCACCGGCCGGGGGAGAGATCACTCGACGTCGCGTGCAGCGCGTCGGCGGGGTGCGGCGTGTTCAGCGGGAAAGCAGCGGACATGACTCGGCTCCTCGTGCGGTTTTGGGTTTCGGGCGGCGGCTGCCGCTCGGTGGACATCAGATCGCGGGCCGCGAGCGCTCTGCGCTCTCGGGCTTGGCCCTCACGATCAAGAGCTCGTAGGCAGGCAAGGTGAGGAACTCCTCGAACGTGTCGCCGATCGACAGGCGCTCGAACAGCGCGCGCGCCTCGGCGAAGCGGCCGCCGTCGAAGCGCGCCTCGCCGAGCGCGCCGCGGAGGGCCGCCATCTCGCTGTCCATCGCGGCGCGGAAGCGCTCCACGGTGAGCGGCGCGCCGTCGTCCAGCGTCGCCTTGTGGCGGATCCACTGCCAGACCTGGGTGCGGGAGATCTCGGCCGTGGCCGCGTCCTCCATGAGGTTGTAGAGCGGGACGCAGCCGAGGCCGCTGATCCACGCCTCGAGGTACTGGACGCCGACGCGGAGGTTGTGGCGCAGGCCGGCCTCGGTCCGCGGCCCCGCGGGGACCTTCAGCAGATCGGCCGCGGTGACCTGCACGTCCTCGCGCTTCTGCTCGATCTGGTTCGGCCCGGGCATGTGCGCGTCGAACACCTCGCGCGCGAGCGGCACGAGCCCCGGGTGCGCGACCCAGGTGCCGTCGTGCCCGTCCTTCACCTCGCGCAGCTTGTCCGCGCGCACCTTCTCGAGCGCCGCGCGGTTCGCGTCGGGGTCGCTCTTGATCGGGATCTGCGCCGCCATGCCGCCCATCGCGTGCACCCCGCGCCGGTGGCAGGTCTTCACGAGCAGCTGGGTGTACGAGCGCAGGAAATGCTGCTCCATCGTCACCTGCGAGCGGTCCGGCATCACGCAGGCCGGGTCGTTCCGCAGCCTCTTGATGAAGCTGAAGATGTAATCCCACCGACCGCAGTTGAGCCCGGCGGAGTGCTGCCGGAGCTCATGGAGGATCTCGTCCATCTCGAACGCCGCGGGCAACGTCTCGATCAGGACCGTCGCCTTGATCGTGCCGGCGGGCAGGCCGAGCGCCTCCTGCGCAAAAAGGAAGATGTCATTCCAAAGCCGCGCTTCGAGGTGACTCTCCATCTTCGGCAGGTAGAAATAAGGACCGGTGCCGCGCCGGACGAGCTCACGCGCGTTGTGGAAGAAATAGAGCCCGAAATCGAAGAGCCCGCCCGGCAGCGGCTTCCCGTCGAGCTCGACGTGCTTCTCCAGGAGGTGCCAGCCGCGCGGGCGCACGAGCAGGGTCGCCAGCCTGTCGCCGAGGGCGTACCGCTTGCCTGTCGCCGGATCCTCGTAACGGAGCTCGCGGCGCGCCGCGAGCCGCAGCGCGGCCTGTCCCTCGATGAGGTTTTTCCACGTCGGGGACGTCGCGTCCTCGAAGTCCGCCATGAACACGCTCGCGCCCGAGTTCAGCGCGTTGATGATCATCTTGGGATCGACCGGCCCCGTGATCTCCACGCGCCGGTCGAGCAGGTCCGCCGGCAGCGGCGCGACCGTCCAGTTTCCCTCGCGCACGTCCCGCGTCTCGCGGAGGAAATCGAACCGTTCTCCCTTGTCCAGCCGCGCCTGCACCTCGCGGCGGCGGCCGAGCAGGGCCGGCACCCGGTCCGCGAATTTCCGCCCGAGACTCGCGAGGAAGCGAAGGGCCTCGGGCGTGAGCACGGCGTCATCCCCCGCGACCCGGGGGCCGAGCAGGCTGAGGTTCAAGGTCTCATGGTGGTGGCTCATCCGCATCTCCTGCAACGCTGCGCGTCGTTACAACGAACCTATGATTGTCCACCCTGTTTCAGGGTCAACTTCCCTTTGAAATCCAGGCAGATAACGATGTTGACAAAAGACCTTTACAGGCTGTCAACGAGTAAACTATTGTAAATTTCCACGGCCGCGATCCGGGTCTACACGCAGGTTCAGTAAGTCAAGCTACGTTCGGGAGGGTTCTCATGGCCGATGCACCTCTACTCGGAGCCAAGGTCCGGGCGCTTCGGCGTCGCGAGCAAATGACGCAGGTCGATCTCGCGGAGCGACTCGGGGTCTCCGCGAGTTATCTGAACCTGATAGAAAACAACCGAAGACCGTTAACTGCGCCACTTCTGATCCGGCTGGCTCAGGTGTTCCAGCTGGATCTCCAGACGTTCGCGTCGGAAGAGGACGTCCGGCTCACGGCCGACCTTCACGAGGTCTTCGGTGATCCCATCTTCGAGAGCCACGGGCTGACGAACGCGGATTTGCGCGAGCTCGTCGCGTCGTCCCCGAACGTCGCGCGGGCGGTGCTCACGCTGTACCGGACGTACGCCACGACCCGAGAATCGCTGGATACCCTGGGGGAGCGGCTGGCGGGCGACGGCTTCGTGGGGGTCGACAACTCGCGCCTGCCGTCGGAGGAGGTCAGCGACCTGATCCAGCGCCGGATGAACCACTTCCCCGAGCTCGAGGAGGGGGCCGAGGCGCTCTGGCGGGAGGGGGAGCTCGACGCCGACGACGTGTACCGGGGGCTCGTCCGGTACCTGCAGGCGACGCGCGGCATCCAGGTGCGCATCGTGCGGGTCGCGGACGAGCGCCAGGCGATGCGGCGGTACGACCCGGACCGGCGCGTGCTGAGCATCTCCGAGGTCCTGCCGCCCCGGAGCCGCCGCTTCCAGCTCGCGCACCAGGTCGGCCTGCTGACGCAGTCGGCGGCCATCGACCGCGTCCTGCGCGACGAGAACCTCACGACCCCGGAGTCGCGCGCGCTCGCCCGCGTCGCGCTCGCCAACTACTTCGCCGCGGCCGTCCTCATGCCGTACCAGCCGTTCCTCGAGGCGGCGCGCACCGAGCGCTACGACATCGAGCTGCTCGCGCACCGGTTCGGCACGAGCTTCGAGCAGGTGTGCCACCGGCTGACCACGCTCCGCCGCCCCGGCGCCGAGGGGGTGCCGATGCACATGGTCCGCATCGACATCGCCGGCAACATCTCGAAGCGCTTCAGCGGCTCGGGCATCCGCTTCGCGCGGTTCAGCGGCGCGTGCCCCCGCTGGAACATCCACACCGCGCTCATGACGCCCGGCATGATCAGGATCCAGCTCTCGCAGATGCCGGACGGCGCCGTCTACTTCTGCATCGCCCGCACCGTGCGCAGCGATCGCGGCGGCTACCACGTGCCGCACACCGTGCAGTCGATCGGCATGGGCTGCGACGTGCGCTACGCCCGCGAGCTCGTCTACGCCGACGGCGTGGACCTCGACAACATCGACGCCGCCGTGCCGGTGGGCGTGACGTGCCGGACGTGCGAGCGCCTCGACTGCGCGCAGCGGGCGCTCCCGTCGCTGCAGCACCCGCTGCGCCTCGACGAGAACCGCCGCGGCCTCTCGTTCTACGCGCCCGTCGGCAAGTGATCAGCTCGCGCGGCCGAGCAGCTCGTTGAGCGTGGACACGAGCCGGGCCACGTCGACCGGCTTGACGAGGTGGGCGTGGGCCCCGGCGGCGCGGCTCTTCTCGAGGTCGTCGTCGCCGCCGAAGCCGCTCACCACGACGATCGCGCGCGGCTTGGTCTCGAGCGAGGCGGTGAGCTCGATGCCGCTGCCGTCCGGGAGCGACACGTCCGTCACCAGGGCGTCGACCGGGCGCTCGGCGAGCGCCGCGCGCGCCGCGGCGCACGAGGGCGCCGAGCTCACGCGGAACCCCCGGCGGCGGAGCGCCATGCCGAGCAACGACGCGGTATCGTCGTCGTCGTCGACCACGAGGACCAGCGGCAGCTCCTCGGCGCTCATCGACCGGCGGCCTTGTGGTCTGCTTCCTTCAGCGGCCACTCCAGGGTGATGCGCGTCTCCGCGCCGGTGCGCTCGGCCCGCGCCGTGCCGGCGTGCGCCTTGAGCACGCCGTCGATGACCCGGACGGGCAACGCGCCCTCGTCGAGCGGATCCGACTCCGGCGAGAGCGCGGCGTGGAAGAGCTCCTCCACGGTCGCCGTGTCCGCGTCGCTCGTGAGCACCACGCGCGCTTGGTCGCCGTGGGCGGCGAGCTCCACCGCGACCCGCGACCGGGCGGCGCGCAGGGCGAGCATGAGCGCGTCCGCGAGCGCCGCGGTCATCGACGGGGCGTGGGCGAAGCCGCGCAGCGGCGCGAGATCGAGCGCCACCGTCACCTGGCGCCTGCCGTATACGAACGACGCCTCGGATACGGCCTGGCGCACGAGCGCCTCGAGGTCCATCGCCTGCACCGGGGCGTCCACCTCGCGCGCCAGCTCGGACGCGGCGGTGTAGCGGTCGGCGAGGCGGAGCAGGCGCCGCACGCCCCGCCGCGCCATCGTGAAGAACGCGGCGTTCCGAGCCGTGGCCTCGCCGCCGAGCGCGCGCTCGAGCTCGTCGAGCGCGCCCGCCACGACGCCGGCGGGTCCGCGGACGTCGTGGCCGGTGCGAGCGAACAACTTGTAGACCGACTCGGGCAGCGCCTTTTCCGTCATTCTTCCTTCGAGCCTCGCGCCTCCGTCAGCTCAGGGTAGAGCTCGCCGATCCTGGCGAAGAGGCAGCCTTGTCCTTGTCTGGGCCTTCGTCACCCCCCGATCCATCCTGCTCGCCGTAACGCTCCAGCTTGCGGTAAAGCGTGCGCCGGTCGAACCCGAGCATCTGGGCGGCGCGCGACTTGTTGCCGCCGACGAGCGCGAGGACGCGCTTGATGTAGCGCTTCTCCAGCTCGTCCATCGTCATGATCTCCGCCGGCTCGTCGACGGCGACGACGAAGCGGTCGGGCCGGTAGGCCTGGACCTTCTCGGGCAGGTCCTCGACGGTGATCTGCTCGAAGCGGGCGAGCGCGACGGCGCGCTCGATGCTGTTCTCCAGCTCGCGCACGTTGCCGGGCCAGTTGTACGCGGTGAGCTTCTCCGCCGCCGCGGTCGAGAGCGAGAGCACGCCCTTGCCGCTGCGGGACGAGAACTTCTCGAGGAAGTGCATCGCGAGGTGGAGCACGTCGGTCCCGCGCTCGCGCAGCGGCGGCAGGTCGATCTTCACGACGTTCACGCGGTAGTAGAGGTCCTCGCGGAACCGCTTCTCGTAGACCTCGGTCTCGAGGTCCCGGTTCGTCGCGGTCACGATGCGCGCGTCGAAGGGGATCTCGGCGTTCGAGCCCACCGGCCGCACCTTCCGCTCCTGGAGCGCGCGGAGCAGCTTCGGCTGGACCTCGAGCGGCATCTCACCGATCTCGTCGAGGAAGATGGTGCCGCCGCTCGCCTCCAGGAACAGCCCGGTCCGCTGGGTCTTGGCGTCGGTGAAGGCCCCGCGCGCGTGGCCGAAGAGCTCGCTCTCGAGCAGGGCCTGCGGCACGGCGGCGCAGTTGACGGCCACGAAGGGCCCGGGCCTGCCGCTGGCCTCGTGGATGGCGCGCGCGATGAGCTCCTTGCCGGTGCCCGTCTCGCCGTGCACGAGGACGGACGCGTCGCTGCGTGCGACGCGCCCGATCAGGTCGTACACGCGCTTCATCGCGGGGCTGCGCCCGACGAGGCCCTTGGTCTGCTGGACGTCGTGGGCCGCCTCGCGGAGGCGGCGCACCTCGGAGCGGAGCCGCCGGTGCTGGACGGCCCGCGAGACGGTGAGCCCGAGCAGGTTCGAGTCGAGCGGCTTCGTGACGAAGTCGAACGCCCCGGCGCGCATCGCGGAGATCGCGGTCTCCATGCTCCCGAGCGCCGTCATCACGATGACGAGCATGTCGGGCCGCGCGCCGAGGATGCGCTCGCACAGCTCGAGCCCGCTCATCTCGCTCATGCCGACGTCGGTGAGCACGACGTCGAAATCGTCGTCGCTGACAAGCTCCAGCGCGCTCTTGGCGGAGGTCCTTGCCGCCACCGAGAATTCCTGCCTCTTGAGGAGGGCTTCGACCAGATCGCACGTCGCTTCGTCGTCATCTACGACGAGTATCCTGCCGCTCATCGCGTGTCCTTCCCCGGCAGCTCTATAGGTCGACCGCTGCCTGCAGTTGCAGGGAACGTGCCACGGAGGCACCTCGCTATCAAGCCTAGCCAGCTCAGCGCTGCCGTTCTTTCACGTGACGTTTCGCCACACGTGGGCGTTCTTGCCTCAGCGGATGCTCCGCGTCGAGTGCCGGGTCACCCCTACGCGGAGGCGGAGCGCGCCCTGCGGGCGGCGTCGTCCACCCCGCCGGGGGAGGGCAGCGCCCGTGCTGCCCGCCGGCCTCCCGGGCGGCCTCGTGGCGGCCAGCCTTTCCGAGATGCCTCTCGCAAGTTTCTACAATCACCGCGGGCACCTGGTGGGGCCAGGGGCGCTGCACCGGGCGCTCCGCGGACGGGTCCACCGGGGAGCGGAGTGGATCCGCCGTATTGGCCACGACGGACGCACCGTGGGTGTCGTGTGTCTGGAGCAGTCCGGACGCACGTGACGGACATTTCATCTGGGCCGGTCGTTCCATGGTCGACCCGGTTCAGCTCGTAGCTTGGAGACGGCTGAGCCTGCCGTGACGCCTGGTTTGGAGGGGCGAAATTGCACATCGCGGCTCACATTCCAGGTCAGGGCTGACGTTCCTCCTGGCCTGGCGCTATGCGGCATGGGGCTTGCTCCGGCATGCCCCATGATGAAGGGGGGGCGAGGCGGCGAGGGGCAGGGCGAGACGTGCCTCGTCATCGCTGAGTCCGGCGCTTCCTGGACCGAGTGTGTAACCTCGTTGGGGGCGCGGACGAGTGATGTCCAGTTGCTGATTCAGCAGCCGGGCGAGCCTTCGTCGAGCTTCCAGTCGCGGGTACGGGAGAAGCTCCGTCTCCTCGGCCACGTGAGCACGGCGGTGCTCGTGGCGGCGTCGTCCTCGCATGACGGCTCGGTCACCTTCTCGCCCGAGGGCCCCCGCGGCGAGCCGCTGCGGGGCTACACGCGCCTCGCTGCCTGAGCCTTGCGCGACGCGGAACAGACAGACTCCTCATCCACCCAGGACTCCGAACCTCCGACCTCAACCTCCGTTTTTTGGGAGAAGAATGCATGAAAGCGACCCAGCTCTTGAAGGGGCAACACCGCGAAGCCGAGAGGCTGTTCGATCTGGCCCTCTCGGGCAAAGGCGATGTCCGGCGGGTGACGGACGATCTGACGAAGCACCTGCTGGCCCACATGCTCGCCGAGCAGGTGGTGCTCTTTCCGGAGCTGCTCGCGATCGAGCCGGACCTCATCGGAGGGGCTTGCGAGGAGCATACGGTTGCGCGGTTCGAGATCCGGCGCGTGGTCAACACGGCGGCGGAGGATCCGAGCTTCAAGGGCAAGCTCCTGGCGCTGAGGGATCTCGTGGCGCACCACGTCAAGGAGGAGGAGAGGGAACTCCTGCCGAGGATCGAGGAGGAGCTGACGGAGGAAGTGAACGAGCGGCTCGGGCAGCAGATGCTGGAGCTGTACGATGCGCTCGTCGCGCATTCCCATCGCAGCCACGGTCCGGCCATCGCCCCGGCGCGCACGGCGACGGCGGCCTGACGGCCGTCACTGCTCGGGTCGTCTTCTCCCTTTCCAGTCCAGGTTTGCGAGCCTCTCCCGCGCTCGACAGCACGTTCGAGGGGCAGCGTGCGTTCGGCGGACGTCGAAGGTCGGAGTCTCTTCCGTCTCCCGTCTTCCCTCTCCCGTCTCCCGTCTCCCGTCTTTCGTCTTTCGTGCTCGTCTTCGTGCTCGTGCTCGATCGTCCGCCAGCTCGCTCACCCGTCATCGGCGAGCATGATCGAGCATGATCACGCCGAAGTGTGCACGAGGACGTGCATGTGACGAGCACGAGCACGAGCACGAAGACGAGCACGAAAGACGGGAGAGGGAAGACGGGAGACGGGAGACGGGTGGGATGATGGCGGGGGGCGCGCCAAAGGACGAGGCAGCGGAGGACCTCAAGGAGTATTCGCCGGTGCGTCGCCGGGACCGGTCGGTCCTCCATGGGAAGGCCCATACCCATGAGACTCCCCGTACCCGAGATCCTCGGGCACCATCTTATCCTCCCGGCTCGCCTCCGCCGACGAGGAAGCGCTCTCCGCCCCCTCGTCCGCGAGCTCGTAAATCCCTCGCTCGAGCTCCATCTCTTGAAGCGCCGCGCCGCAAGCCCGGCACGGCGCGGCCGCTGTCGACACAAAGATGAACCTTCGACCGCAGGCTTTGCAACGGAGCTCCCGGATCATGGCTTCCTCCGCAGGCTCAGCTCGGCTTGCCCTTGCGCGTCGCCTCCTGCGCCTCGCGCAGCTCCTCACCTTCCGGGCCGTCCAGCGCGCGGGCCGCCTCCTCGGCGCCCTCCTCGATGTGACCGCCCTTCACCGACCTCTCCACACCCTCGCGGTAGCGCCGGTCGGCCGAGTGGCTGCCCTCGCCCTCGATCTCCGTGGACTGCTCCTGCTGAGAAACCTTCTGCTTTTCCATGCGATCCTCCTGAGATGCTGGTGATCCGTCAAACCGGCACGCCTGCGCTCAGACGCGCCGCCTCGCTTCCTGGATGGCGCGATCGAGCTCCTCGACCTGCTGCGTGACGACCCTCCTCACGTCATTGAGGTTCGTGCTCGTCGCCGCGTCGAGGTCGCGCAGGCTCCTGCGGACCGCCTCCGACTTCTGCTCCAGCTCCTTCACGAGCTTGTCAGCCTCGACCTTGGACATCTTCTTCTCGAGCTTGGCGCGGAGCTCCACGACGTCCTTCTCGAGGTTCTCGACCCGGCGCGTCGTCGACGCGCGCACGTCGTCGCGGGCCTTCGCGAGCTCCGCCTGGGCCTCCGCGCTCTTCTCGCGGGCCTCGAGCGCGGCGCCGTTGAGCTCCTCCGCGGCCTCTCGCAGCGCCTTGTCAGTCTCCCGCTCCGCCCGCTGATCGATCTCGGCGACCTTCTTGTCGAGCTCGTTCGCGACCTCCGCCGCCTTCTGCTCCGCCTCGCGCTGCGCGCGCTCGGCCTTGGACTGCGCCTCCGTCGGGGACTCGCAGCCCGCGAAGACGCTCATGACAACAGCGAGGGGAAGGAACGTACGAACGGTCAACATGGTAATCTCCTCCGGTCTGGGTTGGGGCTCGACCGCGAGCCCGAGCGAGCGTCGAACGACGCACCGGCCCATCGGGGCTGCCCAGGACGGGTCTCTCGATGCCCGGGATGGTCTCTCCCGGGGTATTGCGACAGCCGTGCCACCGGGAATCGCCGCGGCCGCTCGTCCCGGCGAGACAAATCGCCTCGATCGTGGCCGGCGAGCACGTGCAAACGATCTCGCAGCGCAGACAACAACAGCGCGCAACGCAACGCGTCATCACCTGACGCCACGGGGCGACGCGCGCCGTGGCGGCGGCTCGACGGGGCAGACGCGTCGGCGCCTGCCGCGTCGAGCCAGGTCCTGAGAGGGGATGTGGGATGAAGAGGTGGCGCGCAGCGGCGAGCCGGAGGGACGGCGGATCAGGCCCTCTGCGCGGCGACGTGTGGTCCTGTGGGAGAAGGACCGCTGAGGCGGGCGAGGGCCGGAGTGGGGCGCGTCAGGTCGGAACGCGACGGCCGAGGACGAGCGAGACGAGCGCCAGCACGAGAAAGACGACGAAGAGGAGCTTCGCCACCGAGGCAGCGCTCGCGGCGATGCCGCCGAAGCCGAAGATCGCAGCGATGATGGCGATGATAAAGAACGCAACACTCCAACTGAGCATGATAACCTCCGAATTGGGTGAATTGATGTTCCAGCGTGGTGATAAAGGGCCATTGCAGCGGTCGTGCCGCCGAGGTGCCCTGTCGACGAACACGGCAGCGCCCCCGGGCGTGACGCAGCTCGCCTCACGCTCCGTTCAGCGACACGCGCAGGGAAAGGGAGAAGGGCTGCGGCAAATTGCCTCGCTCGTGTCGTCGCGCACCGCTCACCGGTCGGGCCCTCTGCGGCTCCGGGTGGGCACAAGGATTGCTGGAGTCTCTTCACGTGCGCGTGAGGGCGAGGCCGGGCCCAGGGAAGCTTCCACGTCGAGGGCGACCGCGACGGCGAAGCCGGGACAGCTGTCCCGTCAATGCGGCGGTCGTCCGCCCGCCTACGCGCGGGCTGCGATGGCGGGGCGCCTTGTGGCGGCCGCTCAGCTCGCCGAGTATGTCGTGCTCACAGACGCCCCTCCCGGGCGATGTGGCCCAGGAGCGATCGCCGGTCGCTGCCCGGGCCCCTGACGGCGATGTCTGCCGGGACGAGGCTCACGCCGCGCACGATCCGACCATGACGACGCCGCTCCCCACGATCATCAGGACCCGCCGCGAAGCCATCATCGAGCGGTTCGTCGGCGAGCTGCACGCGCGGAGCCCGATGGCGCGAGAGATGCCGAAACCACTGCTCATCAACGCGCTGCCGAGCTTCCTCGACGAGGTGGCCGCCAGCCTGGAGAACGGCACACCCACCCGCGGCAGCGAGGACACGGCGCGCGAGCACGGCGAGGTGCGGTGGGAGCACGGCTTCGAGCTGGACGGGATGGTCCGCGAGTACGGCGTCCTCCGGCGGTCCATCCTCCGCGAGATCCACGAGGCCGGGATCACGCCGAAGCTGAGCGATCTCGAGGCGCTCTTCGAGCGCGTGGACGCGGGCATCGCCAAGGCGGTCAGCGAGCACACGCGGCTCCAGCTGGAGGCGCTCGAGACCGAGCGCAAGCGCACCGAGCTCGAGCGGACCAAGAGCGCCGCGCTGCTCACCCAGGCGCCGGCGCCGCTCTGCTTCCTCAAGGGCGCCGATCTCGTGTTTCAGCTCGCGAACCCGCTGTTCTGTCAGGTGGTCGGCCGCGACGACCTCGTCGGCAAGCCGCTCATCGAGGCCGTCCCCGAGCTCCGCGGGCAGGCGCTGCACACGCAGCTCGAGGCGGCCATGGCGAGCGGCAAGCCCAGCGTCGGGAGCGAGCTCCCGGTGCGGATCACGCACTGGACCGGCGAGATGGTGGAGCGGCTGTACAACGTCCTGTGCAAGCCCGTGCGCGACGTGAGCGGCGCCCTGGAAGGCGTCCTGGTCACGGCGTTCGACGTGACCGATCAGATCGAGGCGCGCCGGAAGGCGGAGCGCCTCGCGCTCGAGCTCCAGCAGAGCGTCGCGCAGCGCCTGCGCGCCGAGCAGGCGCTCCGCGTGAACGAGGAGCGCTTCCGCAAGGCGCTCCGGGGGTCGCCGGTCATGGTGTTCACCCAGGATCGAAACCTCCGCTACACCTGGATGCACAACGCCTTCGGCAAGTCGGAGCGCGAGGTGCTCGGTAAGACCGACGCGGAGGTGCTGGAGGATCCGGAGGCGGCGCGGGCGCTCGAGCGGATCAAGCGCGAGGTGCTCGCCAGCGGGGTCGGCCAGCGGCGCGAGATCGCGCTCCACGTGGGCGGGCGCGCGCAGCACCTCGACATCTCGATCGAGCCGCTGGCCGACGACGGGGGCGAGATCATCGGCGTCACCTGCACGGCCACGGACATCACCGAGCGGAAATCGATCGAGCAGGCGCTGCGGGCGAGCGAGGCGCGGTTCCGCACCGTGCAGGAGGCTTCGCCCGACGGGTTCATGATCCTGCGCAGCGTGCGCGACGCGTCGGGCGCGATCTCCGATTTCGAGTGGGTCTACGTGAACCCGGCCACCGGACCGATCGTGGGCGGCCGGGGCAAGGACCTCGAGGGCAAGCGCCTGTCGCTGGAGATGCCGGGCAGCGCGCTCGCCGGCGCGTTCGAGACGTACACGCGCGTCGTGGAGACGGGGGAGCTTGCCCGGGTCGAGATCTCGAGCGCCCACGAGGGCGCGCCGCAGATCTTCCGGGCCATCGCGGTCGCGCTGGGCGACGGCGTCGGGATCTCGTTCCACGACATCACCGAGCAGAAGCGGACCGAGGCGGAGCGCGCGCAGCTGCTCGATCAGGAGCAGCGGGCGCGGCAGCACGCCGAGCAGCTGAACCGGCTCAAGGACGAGTTCCTCGCGACCGTGTCGCACGAGCTCAGGACGCCGCTCCAGTCGATCCTGGGCTGGGCGCGCATCCTCCGGACGGGCGACGTGGACGCCGAGTCGCTCGACCGGGGCCTCGTCACGATCGAGCGCAACGCGAAGGCGCAATCGCAGCTCATCGAGGACATCCTCGACGCGTCGACGATCATCGCGGGGAAGCTGCAGCTGCGGACCGATCCCGTGGACGTGCGGCAGGTGCTCGCCACGGCGCTCGACCTGGTGCGCCCCGCGGCGCTGGCGAAGGGCGTGACGGTGAACGCCTGGGTCGTGGACGACGTGGGCATCTTCCTCGGCGACGCGGATCGGCTCCAGCAGATCGTGTGGAACCTCCTCACGAACGCGGTGAAGTTCACGCCCTCGGGGGGCCATGTCCGGGTCGGGGCCCGGCGCGTCGACGCGGTGCTCGAGGTCGAGGTCGAGGACGACGGCGAGGGGATCCCGAAGAGCTTCCTGCCGTTCCTGTTCGAGCGGTTCCGGCAGGCCGACGGGGGGATGACCCGCGCGCACGGCGGGCTGGGGCTCGGCCTCGCGATCGTGCGCCACCTGGCGGAGGCGCAGGGCGGGACCGTGCACGCGGACAGCGACGGCGAGGGCAAGGGCGCGCGCTTCCGGGTCCGGCTGCCGATCCGCGCGGAGGCGCAGCCGGCGGTGCCGTCGCCGCAGCGGCGGAGCAGCGACACGCCGACGGGCTCGGCGCGCCGTGTGCTCGAGGGCATCCGCATCCTCGTGGTCGACGACGAGACCGACGCGCGCGAGCTGCTCGGCATCATCTTCGTGCGCGCCGGGGCGGTGGTGCGCGAGGCCGCCTCGGCCGGCGCGGCGATCGAGGCCCTCCGCGCGGGCGAGTTCGACGTGCTCGTGAGCGACATCGGCATGCCGGGGGAGGACGGCTACGCGATGATCCGGCGGCTGCGCGCGATGGGGCCCGAGGTCTCCGCGAGCGGCATCCCCGCCCTCGCGCTCACCGCGTACACGCGCATGGAAGACCGCCGCCAGGCGATCGCCTCCGGCTTCCAGATGCACCTCGCCAAGCCCATCGAGCCGAACAGCCTGGTCACGGCGGTGGCGCACCTCGTCGGCCGCGGCGGCAACCGGGGCAGCTGGCCGTAAACCTCGAGCCCGCCCGCTTCCCCGGCGCGCGGCGCCCCGGCGCGCGGCGCCCGCGACCGGCCGTCCCGAGCACCCGCACATACCTCCGCGCACTCAGCTCTTCCCGGCGCAGCGAGCCGACGGTACACTCCGCGGCACGGGAGTGGACCGCGCCGGGACGGAGCACCTGGAGGCCGAGGCGGCCGCGGTCCAGTTCCAGTGCGAGGCGAGCCGTACGCGGCATCCAGAAATTAAGTGAGCCGGCCTCCAGCTCTGTTGCCAGGGTCCTGCCTCACGTGCAGCGTTGCTCTCGTATGCTATCGACGGACCAGCGTTTGCCCCTCAGCGAGGACGAGGATGGACGGTAAAATCCTGAATATTGTCTTGATCGAGGACGACACCGTCGACGTGATGAACGTGCGCAGGGCGTTCGAGAGGGGCAAGATCACGAACCCGCTCTGGGTGGCGGGCGACGGCGTGGAGGGGCTCGATCTGCTGCGCGGCACCCTGGTGCCCCGGGATCGGCGCCTCGTCCTGCTCGACCTGAACATGCCGAGGATGAACGGCATCGAGTTCCTCCGCGAGCTCCGGGCCGACGGCGCGCTCAAGGCGACGCCCGTGGTCGTGCTGACGACCTCGAACGACGATCGCGACAAGGTGGACGCGTACGACCTGAACGTCGCCGGCTACCTGCTCAAGCCGGTCACTTTCCTGAGCTTCGTCGAGCTGATGACGGCACTGAACCGGTACTGGACGCTCGTGGAGATGCCTTGAGTCAGAGGTCGGTTCGTCTGCTCGTGGTCGACGACGACACCGTGGATCGGATCGCGATCTTGCGGGCGCTGCGCAGCGGCCGCGTCGATGCGGAGATCAAGGAGGCCGATTCCGTCGACTCGGCGCTGGCGGTGCTGTACGAGCAGCAGATCGACTGCGTCCTGCTCGACTTCTACCTGCCCGGGGGCGACGGGCTCACGGTGATCGAGGCGGCGCGCAAGGCGAAGCTGACGGCGCCGTTCATCATGCTGACCGGGCAGGGGGACGAGTCGCTCGCCGTCGATCTGATGAAGCGGGGCGCGGCGGACTACGTGCCGAAGAACCTGCTGACGCCCGAGCGGCTGGTGCAGAGCCTGCGCTACGTGCTCCGGCTGAACGAGGCGGAGCGCCGCGAGGACGAGGCGCGGCGGGCGCTCGCGCGGCACGCGAGCCAGCTCGCGCAGCTCACCGAGGCGACGCTGCGCATCCACCGGTCGCTCTCGCTGAACGAGCTCATCCAGCGGACCACCGACGAGGCGCGGGCGCTGCTCGACGCGAACGTGGCGGTCGCGCGCCTGGCGGCGCGGGGTGTGGCGCAGCGGTCGATGACGGGCCTGTCGATGTCGGAGGAGTACGCCGCGCGGGAGGATCGCGACGCCCTGCGCGAGATGGCGTGCGGCCTGATCGAGCGGCGGAGCACGAGCGTCCGGCTGACCGGCGACGAGATCCACAGCGATCCGACGTGCGCCGACGTGCTGTCGCGCGCGCCGGCGGAGCTCTACCCGCGCTCGCTGGTGGCGGCGCCGCTGCGCGGCCGCGAGGGCCAGTGCATCGGGAGCATCCAGCTCCTGGATCGCCGCGACGGCCCGTTCGTGGAGAGCGACGAGGTGCTGCTGACGCAGCTGGCGCAGTCGGCGTCGGTCGCCCTCGAGAACGCGAGGCTGTACAACGAGGCGCAGGCCGCGACGCGCGCCCGGGACGACCTGCTCGCGATCGTCTCGCACGATCTGCGCAACCCGCTCAACACGATCGCGATCACGGCGTCGCTCTTGCGCAGCGATCTGCTGGCGCGGAAGGCGGGCGAGGAGGACGACGCCGTGCAGCTCGTCGATCGCATGGATCGCGGGATCCAGCGGATGACGCGGCTGATCGAGGATCTGCTCGACGCCTCGCGCATCGAGGCGGGTCGGCTCGTGGTGTCGCCGCGGGTGGAGCGGGGCGGGTCGCTCGTGCGCGAGGCGCTCGAGGCGGCGGCGTCGTTGGCGGAGGCGAAGGGGTGCCGGGTGACGCAGGGTCCGCTCGACGCGGGCCTGGAGGTCCTCGCCGACCGGGATCGGGTGCTCCAGGTCTTCTCGAACCTGCTCGGCAACGCGCTGAAGTTCACGCCGAAGGGCGGCGTGGTGAGCGTGTCGCTCTGCCGGGTCGCGGATCTCGCGCGCTTCTCGGTGGCCGACACCGGCCCGGGCATCCCGCCCGAGCATCAGCCCCACCTCTTCGATCGCTACTGGAAGGCCTCGCAGGAGTCGCGCACCGGCGCGGGGCTCGGCCTGTACATCGCGCGCGGCATCGTCGAGGCGCACCACGGGACCGTGGCGGTCGAGAGCACCCCGGGGCACGGGACGACGATCCACTTCTCGCTGCCGCTGGCGAGCTGAGCGCGCGGGGCCGAGGCCTCGCGCACGAATGTCAACGGGAATCCTCTGCCCTCGTGTGGGCTCCGGCCATGAGCTGCCTGCTTCAGGTGGTCGCGGAGCCCTGGGCGTAGGGCGCGCAAGGCGCGCGCGGCAGCGCGACGCGTCAGGTCAGGCGACGCGCCGGCCTACAAGCGAGCGCGCAGGACCTCGCTGGACGCCGCGCTGCCCTCGAGGCCGCGGTTGGTCCAGTACACGAGGCCGTTCCGGAGGGTGATGCTCGTCGGCCGCGCCTGGCCAGAGGCGATGATCCGCGGTCCTGCACCACATCCGTCCAGCGGACACATCTTCACCGCACCATCGGCGCTCGTCCCGGTGCCGCCGACGGTCCAGTAGACGCCGGTGCACCCCACGGCCATGCTGGTCAATCCCAGCTCGCCGCTGATGAACGTCGCGGGGCTGCCGCCACGAGCGGTCTTCTCACACTCGAAGATCGAGTCTTTGGACTCGCTCATCAGATAATGCATGTCGCCCCAGGTCGCCGTCATGGATCCCGGCTCGGCGTGCATCTTGGTGTCGCCCGTGGGATCGCCAGGGGTGCAGAAGTACACGCCCCCGGACTCGCTGGTCTGGGACCAGTAGATAGCTGGCCCATCCACGACGAACGAGCGGAGTCCCTCTCCGAAGCTACAACCGATCAAGTCCCATGTGACACAGCGGCATTCGGTGATTCCCCACTCGTCCACAACGCGCACCACGCCGCCGTCGTCCGCCTGAACCCTGTCGCGGGGCAGCGCAGCAGCTCGGTCGCGGAGAGGATGAACACGCTCCGGTCGTCGACCGTAATCGCGTAGGGATCGTCGAGGCCAGCGGCGATGACGTCTGGCGAGATCGGCGGGGCTTCATCGCTCCCGCCCGCGCATTCGCTGGCGCCACCACCGCCCGCCCGCAGCGGAGCGGAGCGGGAAGTACCTCACGAACGGCGCTGCGCGGGCCGAAGCGCACGACACCGGCGCTCACGGACCCTGACCAGCTCGATGAACACATCGCTGGGTCCAGTCCGGTGCGTCCGGGGCGTCACTCACCCGGGCGTGTGCAGCCGGTGGGCACGGCCGCGCTGGTGGTGCCGGCGGGATGTTCTTGATGAACCGAGAGAAGGAAAGGAGGAATCGTGAAACGTAAGACGGAGTGCGAAGGGGGGGACTTGAACCCCCACGGTGTTACCCGCTAGCACCTCAAGCTAGTGCGTCTGCCAATTCCGCCACCTTCGCCAGTGCGTTGCGGGACGGAACCTACCCAGCCGGCCAGGGAAGTCAAGTCAATCCTCGCCAGGTCCTCGCCAAGACGTCACATTGCGCGGAGTTTCGGCGCTCGACGCGCGCCGTCCCGGTCGACTGGCCGTCGCCACGTCGCCACGTCGCCACGTCGCGCCCCGCGAAGGAGCTGCCTGCTGCGCCGCACGCCCCGCACGCCCCGCCCGGCGATCGCCTCGCGAGAGGGCCGCAAGGAGCCGCCGGGCGAGCACTTCAGCGGGTGAGCGCGTCGACGATCTCGCGGATCTCGAACGGCTTGCGCACCCAGGACACGCCGCAGTTGGGCGGGAGCGGGGCGGCACCGGCGCTGCCGGACATGACCACGAGCCGCACATCCGGGTTGGCGCTCCGCACCGCGGAGACGGTGCCGAGCACGTCCTGCTCGATCGGGGAGATGTCGAGCAACGCAGCCTGGAACGGCCCGCTGGCGAGCGCGCCCTCCAGCTGGACCGCGCTGCGCACGCTGACGATGCTCGCGCCACGGGCGGTGAGCGCGGTGTCGAGCAGATCCACGACCGCCTCGTCGTCCTCGACCACCAGGATCCTGACGCCCTCGAGCACGGTCCCGGGAAGCGGCGACGTCGCGCTCTGCGGCACGGCCGGCGCGTCGTCGGCCTCACCGTCGGACAACGCGCCGCCCGCCAGCCGCGAGCCCTCGACCGGCCAGCGCAGCTCGAAGCGGGCCCCCTCCTCCGAGGGGACGAGCGCGAGCGCGCCGCCGGCAGCCTCGGCCAGCGCGGCGGAGTGGCGCAGGCCGATGCCGGCGCCGCCCGGGCGCGTCGAGACGCCGGAGCTCAGCAGCGTCGCGCGGCGCGACGGAGGAACCCCGGGCCCCTGGTCGGCGACGCCGATGACGACCGCGTCGCCGTCGCGCCTCGCGTCCACGCGCACGGCAGAGCCGCGCGGCGAGAGCGCCACGGCGTTGAGCAGCAGGTTGGTCAAGATCTGCACGACCGACGCGCCGCTGCTCACGGCGACCCGCGCGAGGGCGGGCTCCATCGCCGCGCGGAGCGCGATCGCCGCGCGGCGCGCCTCGGGCTCGAGCCCGGTCACCGCGTCGTCGATGATCTCGCCGAGCAGGCGCGCCGGCTCCGCCAGCGGCGTCGACGCGACCTCGCCGTCGCCGGCCGGACGCGCCTCGGGGCCCGCGCCGATCGCCCGCCGGATGAGGCGGCGGGCGTCGCGCGCCCGGGACGCAGCCAGGCCGAGCGCGCGGCTCAACTCGGCGCCGTGCTCACCCTGGGCCCGCTCGATGCAGCCCACGATGACCGTGAGCGCGTTGGAGACCTCGTGCAGTGCAACCGCAAGTTCCTGCGCTGACGGCAGCGAGGCGGCGCTCGCGCGCTCCTCCGCCGCACGTTGCCCGAGGTCGCCGCGGCGAGAAGGCGCGACGCTCAGGCCATCCTCTGTTGCAGGCTCCGATGTCCCACCGCGCGTCAGGTGCGCCACGGGCGCTAGCCTATCTCGCTCCGCGCTGGCCTGGTACCGCCCTTTTTCGCTCCGACTTCACCGGGACGTCGAGGGGGGGAGCAGCAGGACGTAGGAGCCGTCGGGCCCCGACCGCGTCTCCCCGATCTGGAGGACGCCGGCGACCTCCTCCCCCCGGGGGGTCGTGCTCTCGACCGGGAGCCAGGCCACGACCAGCGCGTCGCCGAGCGGGGCGCCCGTGTAGTCGCGGACGACGCCTTGCAGCACGGCGGGGTAGGGCATGGTGAGATCGAGCTCGGCGATCGGGGCGTCCGTCGAGGGGACCGTGAGGCGCGGCCGCACGAGCCACGGGTAGGCGGAGCCCGGAGGCGGCCGGATCGAGAAGTCGAACTCCCCGGGGTCGATGCGCAGGGAGAATCCGCCGCCTTGCAGGACCCCGGACGCCTGCCGCGGCAGCAACGGGTCGAGCTGCAGCACCCGGTTGAAGTAGCTCTTCGCCGCGCTGACCGAGGGGACCGCGAACACGGCCGCGCCGGCCATCTGCTCGCCCGTGGGCCCGCTGACTCGGCCGCGCAGCGAGCCGGCCTCCGGGATGAGGATGGTCTGACCGCAGTAGCAGTCGGAGCCGGCGGGAACCTTGAGGATCTGCTCGGCCTTCGCCTTGGTCGCGTCGCCGCTCGGCTGCGCGTAAACGACGTACTCGCCGGGCGGGAGGGAGGCCTCGAAGAGGCCGGTCTCGTCCGTCTCCGTGTCCAGCTTGTAGGCGGCGTGCTGGAGCTTCCCGCTGGTCGTCGCTCTCTGGATGCGGACGGTGGCGAACACCGGGTTGCCTGCCATATCGAGCACGCGCCCCTCCACGCGGCGCGCCTCGGCCTCGGCCTCGGCCTCGGCGTCGAAGAGCAAGAGCGCCAGATCCTGCGTGGACCCGTCGAGCGCGACCCCGTCGAGCTGCCAGTACGTCGTCAGCCGCGCGTCGCCGTCCTTCGGACGCAGCCGGACGATCGGGATGGTCGTCGGGTCGGCCAGGTAGAACTTCACGCTGAAGGGGACGTCCGGCTGCGCGTCGCTCTGCTCGAGCACGCCGACCTGGGAAATGACGCTGCCGGTCAGCGGCTCCAGCAGATCGAGCTTCCACCCGCTCACGTCCACGCCGCGCGGCACCTTCAGGCTGCCCGCCAGGACGCGGGGCGATCCGGCCATGATGTCGGGCTTCCAGACCGCGGGGATGTGCTGGTTCGGCAGGAAGATCGGCGGGGGGAGGTCGTAGTCACAGTCCTTGTGCGGCTGCGGGATGATGTGGACGTGGTAGTCGCCGGTCGGGATCGCGAGCTCGAAGCGCTGGCCGCCGAGGCCGTTCGGCGCCGAGGTCGTCCAGTAGCTCTGCCCCTCCAGGCCCACGTGCGGCGAGACGCGCCGGAACTCGACCTTCAGCGGGAAGATCCCGCCGCCATCGATGTCGCAGTAAGAGCCGCCGACGCTCCAGTTGGCGCTGACGCTCGCGGGCGACGGGACGTCGAGGTCGACGAAGTACACCTGCCCGGCGTCCGCGTGGCGCGCGATGGCGATCTCCTGGGTCGCGAAATTGAGGAGATTGGACGGCTCCGCGCCGACGTTCGCGGCGGCCGGCCGGATCTCCAGGAAGAGCCCTTCGAGCTCCGCGCTGGTCGAGACGCACGCGCGCTGCCCGCCCACCTCGGCGCAGGTCGCTCCCGGGCCACACTGGACCGAGCTGTCGCAGGCGTTCGTCGGCATCGCCTCCGCGCTCTCGAGGGGAATGCTGCACGCCGCCGAGGCGGGCAGGCAGGCGAGCAACACGATGCGCGCGATCGACCGCCGGCTCACAGCCCCCTCCGCGGCGAGAGCGCGCCGCCGAGGCCGATCGGCAGCGATCCCCGCGCGACGATCACGCGCGGCGGCTCCACGGAAAGATCAGCGGCCGACCGCGGCCGAGCAGAGGCGAGCAGCGCGCGGTGCCCGAGCGGGCCCGCATGCCGAGATACGCAGGAAGACATCACGGCAACGATAGGCGAGGTTCGTGCCACTCGAGCGCCGAGGTCACGAGCAGCGCGCGGCAGGTGGTCTGTCGGCGGAGCGGCGGGCCGCCCACGGCGACGCTCTGACAGGGATGTCGCGTTGAGACAGCGACGGCGAGGGGAACAGACCTCAGCCGGCGCAGCGGGGTGAAGCTCGGGCGTGCACACGACGGGGGCCTCGGTGAGGGAGTGGCTGCGGCGCGATGCCGGTCGTGGCCACAGCGCGCCCGGTTGGCGGAAGAGTACCACGTCGCGCCGCCCCCGGCGCCGAGGCACGTGCCTCCGCCTACGTGCCGGCGCGGAAGCGCGAGCCGCCCGTGTCGATCCGCCGGAGCGACGGCACGGTCCCGGGCTGCCACCGCGCTTCGGCGTACTCCATGCGCGTCGCGAGGCGCACGAGATCGGCGATCTCCGGGTGCGCCGCGCAGGCGGCCGCGAGCCCGTCGGGCCTGGAGAGCGGGACGGGCAGCTCGAGGTCGCGCTCCTTGATGGTCGCGCGGACCGCCGTGGCGATGTTGCCCGCGGCGAACAGCCCGGCGCGGCGCATCGCCGTGCGGGTCGTCTTGATCGCGCCCTCGTAGGTCATCTTGGCGGCGCTGTCGCAGATCTCGCGCAGGCGACGCTCGGCGCGCGGCGGGATGAGCTGCCAGAGGTTCTGCTCGAGCCGCACCACGGCCGGGTTGCCGCGGGTGCTGTGCGCGGTGGCCTCGAGGGGGCCGAAGGCGGCGACGATGGCGGCGAGGAGCGTGCGGAGCTCGTCCTCCGTGCTGGTGTTCGCGAGGACATGCTCGGGCATGGCCCCGGCGAGGTGAGCGCCGAGCAGGTAGCGCAGCTCGGGGGTGTCCTCGCGGACCTCGCCGCGCAGGAGCACGGCCGGCGGGCTGACCCGGACGACCTGGCCCTCGGGCGACGAGGGCGCGGGCGCCGGAGCGCGGTGATGGAACAGGGCGGTGCGCAGCAGGCCCAGGTGACCGGCCACGACGCCGTAGATCTCCCCGAGCAGGGTGGGCGAGGTCGGCTGGACGCGGTCGGCGCTGGCGAGACCGGACTGGCCCGCGTCGCGGCGGTAGAGGCCCGTCTCCCACACGATCGCGAGGGCCTCGTTGACCGGGGAGTCGAGGTCGCGGAAGAGCAGGGCGCTCACGAGCTCGGGCGCGTCGCGCTGCGCCGCGAGGAGCGGCGGCACGACGAAGCCGTCGCCGCGCCGGTCGGGAGGTCCGTCGCCGTCGACCTCGAACGCGCGCAGCACGTGCTCGATCGCCCGGGCGTAGGTCATGTTCTTGTCGGCGATCGCGGCGGCCTGGAGGCGCTCGAGGGTGCCCCGATCGCCGAGCCGGAGGTGCGCCTGCATCCGGCGGACCGCCAGCGCCTCGCGCGCGCGGTCGTCGCGCGGCGCGAAGATCTGCATGAGCCGCTCGCCGGCCTCGTACGAGCCCGCGGCGAGCTCGCGGAAGAGCGCGGCCTCCTCGAAGCTCTCGGCCGCGGACGGCGGCCACGCGGTCAGGAGCCGCGCCGCGGAGGACGGCGGCTGGATCGACACCGGCGCGGAGACCGGGGGGGCCGCGCGCTGCGCGCCGGCGCTGCGGAGGGAGGGCACGCTGCCGCGCGAGGCGCCGCTGCCCGGCGCTCCTGGCGCGGCCGTGGCGGCCTGCGCCCGCGAGGCCGCGGCGACCTCGGGCGGGTCCAGCAGGTCTTCCTCCGGCAGCTCGGGCGAGGCACCTTGCGCAGCCTCGGAGCTCAGCGACTCGTCGAGCGGGTCGTTGAGCTCGACGAGATCGATGGGTGCGCTGCCGCTCGTCGGCGCGCTGCCGCTGGCAGGGGTGCGGCCGCTGGCAGGGGTGCGGCTGCTCGCCGGCGCGCTGCCGCTCGCCGGGGCGCGGCTGCTCGCCGGGGCGCGGCTGCTCGCCGGGGCGCGGCTGCTCGCGGGCGCGCCGCTCGCGGGCGTGCTGCCGCTCGCGGGCGTGCGACTGCTCGCAGGGGCGGCGCCGGGCGGCGACTCCGATACCGTCTCGCCGGGTTCGACGCTCGGGCGCAGGAGCGACGGGCGAGGCATGACCTCCTCGGGCGGCAGGGTGGCCCGCTCGCTCGCCAGCTCGGCGTTGAGCTCGGCGATCTTCAGGCCCAGCGAGCGATCGGAGCCCGCGAGCACCGAGGCCTGCGCGAGGACCTGCGCAGCGCGATCCGGCTCGCTCGCGGCGAGCAGCCGCGCGAGCTGCATCAAGGCGCGCGCGCGGTCGATCCCGGAGCTCTGGGCGATGAGCTCGTCGAGCGCCCGCCGGGCAGCCGCGGGCTCGCCGCGCGCGGCCGTGAGCTCCAGCTGGCGGCGCAGGGCCAGCGCGCGCGTCTCGGGCTCGGCCGCGGCCTCCTCGAGCAGGCGCGCCGCCGCCTCGAGGTCGCCGGCGTTCTGAGCGGTCTCGGCGGCGGCGAGCGCGACGCGGCCGCGGGCGCGCATGCCCTGGAGGTCCCCGCCGAGCGCGCGCTCGAAGAGCGGAAGAGCGGCCGAGAAATTCCGCTTCAGGGCCAGGCGCTCCGCCATGCCGAGCGCGACGAGGGTGCTCGGGCCGACCTCGGCGTGGCGCCGGGTCAGCTCGCGCATGCCCGCGCCGTGACCTTGGATGACGTCGAGCGTCTCGGCGAGCAGGAAGGCATGCAGATCGACGTGCGCCGGGCGCAGGCGCGGCGCGATGCGGCCGAGCTCCTCCACCGCGGCCTGCGCGTCGCGCGGCGTCCCGGTCCCGCGCAGGCGGTACTCGATGCGGCGGGCCTCGAGGACGGCGTCCGGCGAGTCGGGGGCCAGCTTCACGGCCCGGCGGGCGCGCTCGAGCGCGGTGCCGTCGTCGCCGAGCGACGAGGTGGCGCGCGCCGCCTCGACGAGCAGCTGCGCGCGCCGCTCGGGGGCGTCGCGGGACGCGCTGGCGAGCTGATCGAGCGCCGCGGCGAGCGCGTGGCCATCCCCCTCCCGGCGGGCGATCTCGACGCGGAGCTCGATGACGGCCTCGCGCGGCGCGAAGCGGGCGACGCTCTCCAGGGTGTCCTTCGCGGACTGGACGTCCCCGCCGCCGAGGTAGCTGCTGCAAGCGCGGAGGCTGTACTCGGCCCGCTCGTCGGTGGTCGTCGCGAGATCGCCCAGCCTGCACCAGAGCGGCGCGGCGCGGAGCGGCGTCCCGAGGCGCTCGTGGATGTCGGCGAGGAACCGGAGCGCGCTCACGTCGTCGGGCGAGACGGCGAGCAGGGCCTCGAGCTCCGCGCACGCCTCGTCGAGCAGGCCGAGGCGCTGCTCGAGCAGGGCGGCGCGCCGGAGCCGCAGCGCTCGCCGCGTGTCCGGCAGCGGCGCCGCCTCGATGCGGCGCGCGAGCAGGGCGGCGACGGCGGCGTGATCGCCGCGGTCGCTCGCGTCTTGCTCGACGATCTCGAGGGCGTGCAGGTCGCTCGGGTCGAGCCGGGCGATCGCCTCGTAGAGCCCCACCGCGGCGCCGCGATCGCCGAGGTCCTGCGCGAGCGGCGCGAGCTCGCGCAGCACGAGCAGCCGCATCTCGTCGCCGAGGGGAGCGCCCTGGAGCCGCGTGAGCACGTCGAAGAGCCCCGCGTGATCGTCGGTGCGCCGCGCGAGGCGGATGAGCTCGTCGAGGTGCGCCTTGTCGAACGGCGTCTTCTGCGCGACCTCCACGAGGAGCTCGATCGCGCCCGGGAGGTCCCCGCGCGCGGCGAGGACGCCGGCGAGCTCGCGCGTCAGCTCGAGCCGGCCGGCGTCGGGCAGATCCGCGCGCGCGAGCTCGGCCTGGAGGAGCGCCTCGAGGTCGCCGGCGCGCTCGGCCGCCGCGTACAGCCGCCGGAGCCGGGTGACAACCTCGGTGCGCGCCTCGCCCTGGAGCTGGCCGCCGGCGAGCGCCCGCTCCAGGGCGAGCGTGGCCTCGCCGCTCTCGCCCTCGCGCTCGCGCTTGTCCGCGAGGTGCAGCAGCGCCTCCAGGCGCCGCGCGACCGGCAAGGCGTCGTCCAGCGTGCGCTTCAGGGCCTCGTCGCCGGTGGCCTCGACGGCGGCCTCCGCCTCGTACGCGAGCGCGTCGTCCTCGGGCGCGCGGCGCGCCGCCTCCACCAGCAGCGCCGCCGCGACCGGCGGGACGTTCAGGGCGTCGGCGAGCTTGCTGCCCCACCGGAGCAGGCCAGGGCCGACGCTGGAGTGCGGCCGCATCGCGGCGGCGTACACCGCCGCCACGAGGTGCGACGCCGGCTCCGTCTCGCGCGCGAGCGCGCCGGCGAGATCCACGAGCGTCTGGAACTCGTCCACGTCGCCGTCGGCGAGCATCGCCCGCTCGATCGCGGCGAGCGCGAGCGCCGGCGCGTCGAGGACCTCGACCGCGATGCGCGCCATCACGAGCCCCGCGCGGGCGCCGTCGGGGCCGTCGAGCTTCGCGAGGCTGGCCTTGACCGCGCGATCGAAGCGGATGGCCTCGACCTCCGGCTGCCCGTTGCACGCGATGAGGTCGCGGATGGCCGCGCCGACGTCCTCGACGATCGCCGGATCCGGCCGCACGACCATCGCGCGGATCAGGATGTCGAGGCGCAGCCGCAGGCCCTCCTCCGTGCGGCCGGCGAGCGCCGCGGCGCGCTTCAGCCACGCGGTGCGCGACGCCGGCTCGGCGGTCGCCGCCACCCTCTCGAGCGCGCGCACGGCCTCCGACGGCTCGCCGACGTGCTCGGCGAGCCGCGCGAGCAGCACGTACGAGGTGCCCTCGGTGGGCACCGCCTCGAAGCTGGCGATGGCGTGCGCGAGCGCGAGCTCGTAGGCGCCGCGTCGCTCCAGCTGGCGCGCCGCGCGGTAGTGGGCGGCGCGGCGCCCGTAGCAGCCCAGGGCGGCGCCGGCGAGCAGCCGGTAGGTCCTGTCGAGCAGGTCGACGCCGCCGTCCGCGTCGGCCGATTTCTCGACGAGCGCGACCGCGTCGGCGCGGTGGGGATCGAGCTCGATCGCGCTCGCCGCCGCGGCGAGCGCCCGCTCGGGCAGGCCGTGCTCGTGCGCCAGGTTGGCGGCCTCGATGAGCAGGTTGGCGCGGCGGCGACGATCGTGACCGACGTCGCCCGACCATGCGCCGGGCTCCGCCGCGGCCTGCGCGTCGTCGCCCCGCGCCTTGGCGGCGCGGGCGATGAGCGCGTCGATCGCCGCCTCGACGCCGGCGAACTCGCACATGTCCCGCGCGTAGCCCTTGGTCCCGTCGCTCGGCGCGAGCTCGCTCGCCCGGAAGAACGCCTCCTCGGCGGCGCGGTGATCCTCCGCGAGGTCCCAGAGCAGGCTGCCGAGCTCGCGCCACGCGGCCGCGGCCTCCTCCGACGCGTCGCCGCCCTGCGCGGCGAGCGCCCGGGCGCTGGCCTCGGCCAGCGCGAGGGCACCGTCGGAGCTGAGCCCCTTCGCGTCGAGCAGCGCCGCCTCGAGGCGCTGGATCCGCGCGAGGATCTCCTGGGGATCGGCCCCCTCGGCGGCGGCGCGCGCGAGCTCCAGCGCTGCCCCGTCGGGGTCGCCGCCGTCGAGGCGGCAGTCGACGAGCATGAGCATGAGCTCGATGGCGTGCGGCGTGGAGACCTCGGCGGCCAGCCACCGCTCGAGCACGGTCACCGCGAGCTGGGGGTCGCCGGCGCGGCGCGCGAGCTCGAGGAGCCGCTCGCGCAGGACCGGGTTCTGCGGGCCGAAGACGTCGAGCGAGCGCCTGGCGAGCGCCGTGCCGCGGGCGGGGTCGAGGTCGTAGAGGGCGTGCAGCGCGCTCGCCAGCGCGCCGGCCATCTCGCCGAGCGGCTTCGGCTGCGCCAGGATCCACGCGAGCGCGTCCGAGAGCCGGGCCGCGTCGCCGGCGACCGCGGCGCGGCGGATGAGCTCCGCGGTCGCCTGCGGGCTCCCGGGCCGCAGCGCGAGCCAGCGCTGGGTCCACGCGAGCGCGAGCGGCATCTCGCCGAGCGTCTCCAGCGCCCGCGCGAGGCCGTCGCAGAGCGCGCCGCGCGGGAAGACCGTGGTGATGGAGCGCTCGATCGCGGCGACCACGGCGCGGTCGACCTCGACCGGGGGCGCCTCGCCGCCCTCCGCCGGCGCGGCGGAGAGCTCCGCCGTGAGGATCGCGGCGAGCGTCGCCGCGGCGCGCGTGCTCGACGGATCCGCCTCGCAGGCGAGCAGCGCCGCCTCGCGCGCCGCCGGCGCGACGGAGGCCCGCGCATAGAGCGCTGCGGCGAGCGAGAGCAGCACCGCGCGCAGCGCCGGCCAGACCGGCCCGGCCAGCTGCACCACCGCGTCCGCGCGCTCCCGCAGGCGCCCCGTCCGCGTGGCCAGCACCAGCGCGGCGCTGGCGGCGCCGCGGTGCCCCGGCGCCTCGGCCAGCAGCGGCAGCACATCGTCGAGGGCGCGCTCGTCGTGGCCCTGCCGCCGGTCGATCGCCGAAAGGAGGAGGCGGGCGCGCACGAGATCGACCCGCGTCATCCAGGACGCGCGGATCGCCTCGGTCCTCGTGGAGCGCGCGCCCTCGCCCTCCGGGGCAGGCCGCGCCGCCTCGGCAAGCCGGGCGCGCAGCAGGACGTCGAGCGCGGCGCCGCCGCCGCTCCGGCGGCTCAGCCGGTCGAGCGCCAGCAGGCAGCCCCGATCGCCGGGCAGCGCCTGCGAGAGCCCCACGAGCGCCTCCTCGTAGGCGGCGCGCTCCTTCGGGCGGCCCCGGTAGATCACGACCAGCCGGCGGAGCGCGTCGACCCGCCCCTCGGCCGTGTCCGCGCCGCGGAGCGCCCGCTGCGCCGCGGTGAGCGCCTCGTCCTGCGCGTGGAGCCGCGCGGCGATCCGCTGGAGCCCTGCCTCGGCGCGCTCCCGGTCACCGCCGATGTCCCTCACGGTCTCGAGCGCCCACCGCGCGAGGCCGGGATCGCCGATCTTCTCCTCGGCGACGCTGGCGAGCTCCCAGAGCGCCTCGATCCGCTCCGCCGCGCCCTCTCTGGCCCTCGCGTCCGAGCCCTCGCCGACGCGGATGAGCGCCTCGACGAGCGGCGCCATGTCGCGCAGGGTCGCGGCGTGCTCCCGCAGGGCGGCGTGGGCCGCCTCGTTGCTGAAATCGCTCGCCGCGGCCTCGATCCAGGCCTCCACGGCGCGATCGGAGCTCGCGAGCGGGCCGGCGTAGACCCGCGCCAGCGCCGCGTACGCCTCGGCCCTCGGCGCCCCCGCCCGCCGCTCCGCCCTGAGCTCGAGCCGCGCCGCCACGAGCTCGTAGAGCCCGGCGTGCTCGAGCACCTCGTCGACCGCGCCGGCGGCCTCGCCGTCGACGTCCGCGTCGAGCCCCGCGTCGAGCACGCACCCGACCGCGCGCGCCCAGTCGCCCTCCTTCACCGCCGCCGCGAGCCGCTCTTCGTGGACCTCCAGCGCGCGCCGCGGCGACGGGCGCGCGGCGCCCTCGACCCCCGCATCCGCCGATCCCGCCGCGCGCGCCGCGAGCGCCTCGGCGTGTGTCCGGAGCACCTCATCGGCGGCGCCGAGCCTGCCGCGCGCGGACAGCGCCTCGACCATGGCGCTCGCGGCCATGCCGTCGTGGGGCGCGATCTCGAAGGCGCGCAGGCGATCCTCGAACGCCGCCTCCCGCTCCCGCGCGGCCTCGCGCCGCCGGGCCGCCTCGAGGTACGCCTTCGCCGCCGCCTCGGGGAACACCTCGTTGGACGCCCAGGCGGCGATCGTGCCGAGCAGCTCGCTCGCCATGGCGTCCTCCGGCGCGAGCTCGCTCGCCTCCTCGAGGGCGTCCACCGCGCCCGCGACGTCGCGCGCCCGCGCGAGCAGCACCGCGATCTTCACGAGGAGCCGCGCCATCGCGCCCGGCGGCTGCGCGTCGTCGCGGAGGCCGCGGAGCGCCGCCGCCGCCAGGGAGGGCTCGCCCAGCCCCGCGAGCCAGCTGGCCAGCTCGCTCCTCATCGCCGGATCGTCCCCGAGCGCGAGGGCGCGGCGGGCCAGCGTCGCGGCCCTGTCGAGCTCGACGCCCCGCGCGGCGAGGACCCTCGACAACGCGAGGGCCGCCTCGCGCTCTCCTGGCGCGTCGCCGGCGGCGCGGCGCTCTTCCACGCGCGCGCGCCAGTAGGCCAGCTCGGCGCGGGGGCCGCGGTGGCGCGACACCGGCGCGACGGCCCGGCCTCCTCCGAGGACCAGCTGCCCCGCAGAGGCAGGCCCTGCTGGCTCCATCAGCTCCGGCGATGGCAGCGTCCTCCGCGCGCCCGACGCTGATGCTGCCCGATCCGGAGGTGAAGTGCTCATGTCGGAGACCCGCTTCGGGGTAGGCTGGTACGGCTCAGCCTACCAGAACGGCCGAGGTACAAGGCCAATCTTCCGGCGAAATGTCGCGCTTTACCGGAGCGTCACCGCGAACGGCAACGCCGCCAGCGCCCGCTCTCCGGCCAGGAGAGGCGCCATGGACGCGGCGAAGGTCCCGACCTCCGGCGCGACGCTGATCCACTCGGGCAGGAGCGCTCCCGCCATCGCGCTCCGCGCGTGCTCCTTCAGGTCCGCGCGGTCGGGGGTCTGCGCGCCGCTCTCGCCGGTCTCCTCGCCCGCGCCCAGGAGCTCGAGCAGCCCGCCGTCGTCCTGCTCGAGCTCGACCGGCGCATCGGCGGGCAGCTTCGCCAGCTCGCGCGCGAGCTCGATCGCTCGCTCCAGGCCGCCGAGCTCATCGACCAGCGAGCGCTCCTTGGCCTCGACCCCGCCGAAGATGCGCCCCTCGGCCGACGGCGCGATCGTCTCCTCGGGCAGGCCCCGACCCGCCGCGATGCGCTTCAGGAACAGGCCATAAATCGACTCCATGGAGGCGAGCACGCGGGCGCGGGTGGGCTCGTCCCACGGCGTCAGCGCCGACATGTACGCGGCGCGCGCGGCCCGCGTCGGATCCGGGTTGGCCGCGACGGTCTCCGCGTTGATCCCGACGTCCGAGAGCGCCTTCCCGACGGCGAACTTGCCGCCCACGACGCCGATGGATCCGATGATGCTCGTCGGCTCGGCGAGGATCTTCGAGCCGGCGCAGGCGAGGTAGTATCCGCCGCTCGCCGCCATCCCGCCGATCGAGACCACCAGCGGCTTCTCCTTCCGCAGCCGCATCAGCTTCTGCCAGAGCAGATCCGAGGCGAGGGCGGAGCCGCCGGGCGAGTCGATCCGGAGCACGACCGCTTTCGTGCTCGCATCCTTGGTGAGGCGCGTGAGCACCCGCCCGAGCTCACGCTCGCCGATCCCGTCCGACGAACCGAGGGGCATCCCGCTGGCGGACATGGTGATGCCGCCGATCGCCGGGACGACCGTCACGTGCGGGGTGCCGAGCCCGCTCGCCCCGGAGACGGAGCGGAACACGTCCACGAGGCTGCGCGAGAGGCTCGCGTCGCGCTCGACGCCGCCGAACCGCGGGACGGAGCGCTCGGTGCCCGCGAGCTTCTTCGCGTCCTCGATCGCCTCCTCGAGGTCGCCGAGCTCGTCGACGAGCCCCCTCGCCTTCGCCTCCTCCGGCGCGAACGGGCCGTCCTCGACGGCCTCACGGAGCTCCTGCTTGCCGCGCCCCTCCACGATGGCCGAGATCCACGCCTCGCGGAGCCCGCCCAGCGCGCCCTGGAGCGATTGCCGCGCCTCGGGGCTCGACCCTTCGCGCGTGAACGGCTCGCTCGCGCCCTTGAACTTGCCCACCTGGAGGAAGTCGACCTCGACGTTGAGCTTGTCGAGCAGCCCCTTCGCGAACACCAGCTGCGCCGCGATCCCCACGGTGTCGACCTGCCCGGCCGGGCTGAGCCAGAGCTTGCTGCAGCCGGCGGCGGCCAGCAGCATCGTCGCGTTGTTGTACTCGTCCGCGTGGCACACGACCGGCCGCCCCGCCTTGCGGACGTCGCCGAAGATCCGGCCGAGCTCGTGAGCCCGCGCGAACGCGAGCCGCGCGGTCCCGAGCCGCACGAGGAAGCCCTTCGCGCCCTCGGACGCCGCGAGCGGCCTCAGCGACCGCACGAGCTGCATGTGCGTCCTGCCGCTCGGCGGGCCGAAGATCGACGCCGTCGCGCTCTCCGGGAGCCCGCGCGAGAGGTCGATCTCGACGACCGCCGGCTCCTCGAGGCTCCTGGACGGCGGCGCCGGCATCCCCCCGGCCGGCTCCCTCCCGGTGCAGCCTGCGAGCGACGCGGCCGCCGCGAGCGCGCCGACACGGGCCCACCCTCTTCGTCGATGTCGGCGCTCACTCATGCTTGATTCCAGGCAGATCGGAGGTGTCGATCTCGGGCGGCGTCGGGCTCGGCTGCGCTGCCGGAGGGGGGTGCACGCCGGGGAGATCGCTCGTGTCGATCGTACCGCCCGGGGCCACGTAGTCATCCGGGACCCGGCCGTCGCCCGGATCGGGCCCGCGGCGAGGGCGCACCGGCGCGGCCGGCGGGACGGGGTCCGGGGCGGCCGGCGCAGGGCTCTCGGGGCGCGCGCTCGAGGCCGGCTCGGCGCCGCGGTCCGGCTTGCTCTGCGCCTTCTCCTTCTCCAGCCGGTCGAGGAAGGCCCGGAGCGACCGCGCGAGCGGGTGCGGCCGGCCCATGGCGAGCAGGCGCTCGTTCTCGACCCGCGCGGCCGCGAGATCGCCGGAGCGCGCGAGCGCATAGACGAGCAGCATCCGCGCGCGCCCGGGGCCCTTCTCGCTGCTCGCCGCCGTCCGGAGCCGCTCGATGACCGCGGCCCAGCTCGGCTGCGCCTCCGCGAGATCGAGCGCGGCCAGCGTCAGCGCGTTCTCCGGCTGCGCGCTCTCGGCCGAGATCGCGCCGACGAGCCGCCGCGCGGCGGCGAGGTCCCCTTGCATGCGGAGCAGGTCGATCGCCGCGCGGCTCACGCCCGCGTCCTCGGGCGCGACGCGGCGCGCGTGCTCGACCGCCTTGCGGGCCCGCTCGATCGCCGCGTCGCGCTCGTGCCGCATCGTGTCCACGTCCGGATCGTCCGCGGTGAGCAGCTGGAGCCGCAGCCAGCGCATCTCCGCGTTGACCGTCTCAAGCCGGACGAGCGCGGCGGCGACGCGCGGGTCGTCCTCGGCGAGCGCGCTCGCCTTCACGAGCTTGTCCCTCGCCGTCTCGAGGTCTCCCTCCGTCAGGCTCCGCTCGCCCTCTCCGAGCAGGACCGGGACGCGATCGTCGCTCGTCTGCGGCCGCGCTGCCTGCGTCGACTTGAAGTACTTCGGGCCGAGCGTCGCCGCGCTCACCACGAGCAGGCCCACCACGATCAGGCCGACGACCCACCGGGCGACGCCGGTCCGCCGCGTCGGCAGCGAGGTGATCCGGGTGTCCCCGTCCGCGTCGTCGACGTAGAAGGGACGCCCCTCCGGCTCCACCGCGGCGGTCGCCCCCGACCGCCGCGGCGCGCGCTCCCCGCCCGGCGCGCGCTGCGGCGCCGCGCCGCGCCTCGCCCGGGCGCCGGCGTCTCCCTCGTGGCCTTCGGGACCGGGCGCCTCCGCGGCCTCGACGTGCGGCGGCGGGACGCTGTTCGGGATCCGCAGCGGCGCGCCCCCGCCGGCGTCGCCGGCCGCGGGCCTCGTGCTCGCGTGGCGCACCTCCGCAACGCCGGCGCCGCGCAGCGTCCGGGGCTCCGGCCGGCGTCCGAGGTGCCCATCCGGCAGCGGCGGCGCGTCCTCGGGCGGCACGACCACCCCGGGGGGTCCGCCCGGCCTGAGCGCCGCCCGCCCGGGCGCGCCGGACTCGGGCTCGACGCCCACGGGCAACGTCGCGCGGCGCTGCGGCGGCCGCTCCCTGGACGA
Organism: Sorangium cellulosum; assembly: GCF_002950945.1. Classification (GTDB taxonomy): domain Bacteria; phylum Myxococcota_A; class Polyangia; order Polyangiales; family Polyangiaceae; genus Sorangium; species Sorangium cellulosum_E. The sequence goes on along the minus strand of NZ_CP012673.1, from coordinate 13,789,450 downwards.
CGGGATCTCGCGCACGTCCCTCACGACCGTCTCCGCCTCGTGGACCGACTCGGGGCCGCCTTCCGGGCTCGGCTCCGCGCGCGGGAGCGGGATCGCGACGGAGACGTCGGTCTGCGCCGGCGCCGGGCCGCCGAGCCCCTGGGGCGTCAGCGACCTCGATCGGGCGCCCAGGGGCGCCGGCCCCCCGATGCCGAGCGCGGTCCCGGAGATCACCACGCCGCCCGGCCCCTTGAAGAACGGCTCCAGCTCCGCGATCGACCCGAGCCGCCGCGGCCGGGAGTTGCCGCGCGAGATCACGTCATCGCGGGTGATCTTGCCCTGCGCGATCGCCGCCTGGAGCTCGCGCAGCATCCTGAACTCGAGCTCCCTGCCGGTGAGGGTGCGCACGACCCACCGCTCGGGGAGCGCGCCGTCGGCGCGGCGCACCTTGAACTGAAAGCCGCAGTTCGTGCACTTGACCGTCGTGCCGCGCTCCGACACGAGCGCGTCGTCGAACTCGTACTCGGTGCTGCAACGCTCGCAGGTGACATCCATCTGCTCGACCGGTCCCCGTGTCCTCGCGAACGGCTGGCCCACAGGCGCGAACCTGCCGGGGTCCCTCGATCGGAGGTGGCCGCCCGGATTTCGGCGGAACGGTAGCACGGGTTCCCCCTGGCGCGCCCCAGGGCGTCAGCATCGCTGCCTCCTTCAGGACCCTCCAGGTCGCCGCGGCGCCCGGGCGCCGTCGAGCGGCCTCCGCGAGGCGGCTCGACGCGCGCCGGCGCTCGTTTGCAGGCTCGCCGCAGCGCGAAGGCCACACGCCCTCGTGAACGCAGCTTCACGGCGCGCGCCGCCGCGGGTGAAATGCGCGAAGGCCCGCTGGGCTTGTGTGGGGCATGTCGCTTGCTACGCTCATCTCGTCGCGACCGCGACGCGCGGGGGCGCCGCCCCTCGACGCCGCGCGGCCGAATGCTTTCGGGAGACGGTTCATGAAGCGACTTTCCCTGCTGGGCCTCGCGAGCGTGCTGGCGCCCCTTCTCGCGGGTTGTCCGATCTACGACGACAACGACAGCCACTTCTGTGAGTCGGAGGACTGCCGCGCCGACATCCCGAGCGGCTGTGAGGCGCCGACCGACTGCGGGATCAACGAGACCTGCGGCGAGGACAACACGTGCCACGTCGGCGACTGCACCACCTGGGGCTGTAGCGACGGCTTCGAGTGCACCATCGGCGACGATCTCACGGCGTCCTGCGTCGCGAGCGGCTCTTCCGGGGCGGGCGGCGGCGACGCCGTGTACTGCGGCAACCCGGACGACTGCGCCGACGGCGAGACCTGCGCGCCCGACGGCACCTGCCATCCCGGCGGCTGCGCCGACGTCCTCGCGGGCGGCGAGCCCATCGGCTGCATCCACGGCTACGTCTGCGAGGGCGAGGGCGACGGCGCGACCTGCGTGCCGGAGAACCCGGCCGCGTGCGGCGCCGACGCCGACTGCGCCGGGCTCGGCGCGGGTTACCTCTGCGTGAGCGGCATCTGCACCGCGCCGCAGGACCAGTGCTTCGACCAGACCCAGTGTCCGGGCGACGACAAGTGCGTCGAGGGCAAATGCACGCCGGCCTGCAGCGAGGACGCCGATTGCCCCAGCAGCTACCGTTGCGACGCCGCGCTCGGCATCTGCTCCCAGCCTGCTCAGCCCTGCGTGATCACCGACGACTGCGGCGGCCCCTCTGCCGTCTGCGTCGACGGCGCCTGTGTCCCGAGGAGCGACGGCCCCACCTGCCCCGAGGGCGACGTCTGGGTCGAGAACGGCTGCGTCTCGGACCAGTCGAGCCGCTTCGTGTGCGGCGCGGACGGGGAGCAGGACGTCTGTGCGCCGGGCTCGATCTGCCTCCATCACAGCTGCTACATCTCGTGCGGCCAGCCGAACGCGAACGCGTGCGAGAGCCAGTCGCCCTCGCTCAGCGAGTGCAGGACGGTCGCCACGTCGTCCGGCGTGCACGCGGTGTGCGGGTCGAGCGAGAACCTCGGGGGCGAGTGCGATCCCGAGACCCCCTGCGACGAAGGCAGAGTCTGCATCGACGGCTTCTGCCGGTAACGCCGCACGTTTTTCACCGAGCTCGCCCGCGCCGGCAGGGCCTCCCGGCCCTGCCCCCTCCGTGCGCAATCCGCCCTTGGCATGCGCGCTGCCTCACGTCCCGCCGGTCCCTATTCAGCGATGGGAATTCACGCCGAGGGGTGCGCGATGCGCGTGTACCCCGCGCGAGGTGAACCGACGGAGCCACCATGAAGGCAAGCGATCTCGTCAACTATCTGGCCGACGTCACCCCCTACAGGAGAAGGAGCTCTCTCGACTGGATCCTGCCCGTCTCGGTCGGCATCGGCCTGGGCGTCGCCGTCGGGGTCGGCGTCGGCGTCCTGGTCGCGCCGACGTCGGGCGAGGAGGCCCGCCGCCGGCTCCGCGACAACGCGAGCCGGCTGCGCGAGCGCGCGGACAGGGTCAAGGACCGCGCCCTCGGCGCCGCGCAGCGGGCTCAGGAGCAGATCCAGGAGAGCACCGGGACGACCGCGGAGGATCGCTCGTTCGCGAACGATCTCGCCGCCCGCTGAGCGGTAGCGAGGGGGCGCGAGGCGCTGCACCGTCCCGGCGCGGTGCGGCGCCTTCCATCATTTCCCGGCCGCTTTCCGGCCTCCGAGCGACATCTGCGCAGCCGGAGCGGCACAAGCGATGCTTTTCCGAGAGCGGATGGATTGAGCGAGACACCTCGCGAAGCGCGTCACAGAAGCCCCTTCAGATCATGCATTACCGGACGCTCACCGCATTCTTCCCGGGTCGCACGGAAGCCGCTGGCGCCTTTGGCCGCCTCCTCGCCCTGGGCGTCGCTGCCGAGGATATCAGCATGGTGCCGAGGCAGCTTTCCCGTCTGGACGACATCGAGCTCACGATCCACAGCAAGGCCTCCGAGGGGGCTGCCTTGGGCGCCGTGATCGGGGGTCTGCTCGGGGGCGCGCTCGCCGCGATCACGGCGGGCGGCGCGCTGATCATCCCCAGGCTCGACGCGTTCCTGGCGGGGCCTCTCGTCGCGTGCCTCGCGGGCGCGGGCGCCGCTGGCGCGGCCGGCACCCTGCTCGGCGCCGTGCTCGGCGCACGCCTGCCCGAGTACGAGGCGCGCTGCCTCGACGAGGCCGGCAGCATCGGGGGCGGCGCGCTGCTCTCCGTCCGGTGCTTGCCCGATGTCTCCCGCAGCGTCGAAGAGGTGCTGAGCGAGAGCGGCGGTCGCCGCATCCGCAAGACGTACAGCCGCAGGGCGTGAGCGGAGCGCTGCCGGCGCGGCCCGGGGTCATCGAGCGGAGTGAGCGGGAGCAGGGTGACCTGGCGGCGAGCGGCGGCGGAGGGGTGGCGCCGCCCTCGTTGGCGGCGCGGGTGAAGCCGCCGTCGTTCGAGCGGTTTCCTGAGCTCGGGGCGAGCTCAGGGCGTCGATCCGAGCTGGCCCTCTTCGGTCTGCGGCAGCTCTTGAAGGAGGGCTTGGACCGCCTGGACGAGGGTGCCTTTCACGTAGCTCCGGGTCGCGAGGGCTCCGAGCTTGCTGAGCACCCGCGGCGTCAGCCCTCCGCCGAGCAGGAACCCGAGCCCTGCCGCTGCCGCGATCGCGACGTGCGGGTTTTCCCTCGAGAACGCCGCGATCGCTCGGGTGATCTCTGCCGCGTCGAGCCGCCCGAGCGTGTCGTTGCCCTTCGCGCGTGCGCCGCCGTCCTGTGCCGTCTCGACCTCGCCTTCCATGGTGATGACCTCCTTCACGCCAGCCGTGTGACGACCCGTCCGATCAGGTATCCCACCGCGGCCACTGCACACAGCGTGGCGATGGGGCGCTCTTGCACGAGCGACACGAGCCTCTCGTCCGCGCGGCGAACCTCGCTGAGGACGGCGGAGACGTTGGTTTGTCGCTCTAGGCGTCCGGCCTCGTGCTCGATGTTTTCGTTGACGACCATCGTGAGCCCCTCTCCAGCAATGCCCAAACCACCCGAAACCCGTGCACCCGCTGCACGCTCCAGCCCCTGCCGCCGCCGGGCAAAGCCCTCCAGCGCGGAGATCACGGAGAGCCGGCGCGCGCCCCTCGCACCGTCCTCCAGTACGCCGAGCACCGAGAGCGTCGAGGTGGAGCCGTGGCCGGAGCGAGCGACCTTCGCGCTACTGGGGGAGGAGAGAGAGGGCGCGGAGGGCTCGGCGGAGCCCGTCCGCGCCGTCGCACACGGCCACCCGGTCGGCGTGGGGCAGCTGCGCGGCCCGAGCGGGATCGCCCTTGAACCAGACGGCCCGCATCCCTGCCGCGAGCGCGCCCTCGACGTCTGCAGCGAGCGAGTCGCCGACGTGGACCACCGCGGCGAGCGGGACGCCGAGGCGCTCGGCCGTCCACGCGAAGATCTCCCGGCCCGGCTTCTCGAACCCGAGCCGCCCCGAGTCGGCGATCGCCAGGAAATGTGCGGACCAGCCGAGCTCGTCGATCAGATCGGCCAGCCGGCCCTCCGAGTTCGACAGCACCGCGACCGGCACCCCGGCCCGCCGGAGCTCGACCACGACGTCGAGCATCCCCGCGATCGGGCGGCGCCAGAGGTTCTTCCGCGGCTGCTCCGTCCAGAGCCAGTCGACGGCCTCGTCGACCGCGCCCGCCGCGACGCCGGCGGCCTCGAGCAGGCGGCGCATCATGATCTTCCAGGGATGACCGCCGTACCCGCGGTGGATCGCCTCGTTGTACGCGCGCCAGCCCTCGTCGACCGCCTCGTCCAGCCGCTCCCGGGGCGAGGTGATGCCGCGCTCCGCGAGGCGCGCGGAGAGCAGCCCGGTGTCGAGCTCCACGAGCGTCTGGCCAAAGTCGAAGGAAACGGCGGTCGCGGGCTCGTCGTGCATGGTCACTCGGCGTACATCGCCTCGATCTCGCGCGCAAAGTTCTGGCTCACGTTGCGCCGCTTGATCTTGAGCGTGGGGGTCAGCTCGCCGTCCTCCAGCGTGAGGCCGCGCGGCAGGATCGAGAACTTCTTGATCGTCTCGACCTGCGCGAGCCGGCTGTTCACCTCGTCGACGGCGCGCTGCACGGCCTCCCGGATCTCCGGCGCCTCGCGCGGCACGTCGCCGCCGAGCCCGCGCGAGGCCGCGAAGCGCTCCACGGCGTCGGGATCGAGCACGATCAGCGCCGAGAGGAACCTGCGCCCGTCGCCGAGCACCACCGCCTCGGCGATGAGGTCGTGGCGCTTCAACGCCTCCTCGATGTTCGTCGGGGAGACGTTCTTTCCGCCGGCGGTGATGAGGAGCTCCTTCTTTCGCCCGGTGATGTGAAGAAAGCCCTCCTCGTCGAGCCTGCCGAGGTCCCCCGAGCGCAGCCAGCCGTCGGCGAGCGCCTGCTCGGTCGCCTCCGGGTCCTTGTAGTAGCCGAGGAACACGTTCGGCCCCTTCACGAGGAGCTCGCCGTCGTCCGCGATCCGCACGTCGACGCCGGGCACGACCGGCCCCACGGAGCCGAGCTTCGTCCTGCCTTGCACGTTGTAGCTCGTCGGCCCGGTCACCTCGGACTGCCCGTAGACCTCGGTGATCAGGAGGTCGAGCGACGCGAAGAACTCGAGGACCTCCTTCGCGATCGGCGCCGCGCCGCAGCTCATGGCGTGCGCGCGGGCGAACCCCACGGCCGCCTTCACCTTCGAGTAGACCAGCTTGTCAAAGAGGCGGTGCTGCAGCGCGAGCAGCGGTCCCGGCCGCTCCCCCCGGGCGCGGAGCTCGCTGCACTGCAGGCCGACGCGCCGCGCCTGATCGAGCGTGAACCGCCCGACGCCCTTCGCCTCGGAGAGCTTCGCCTCGACCCCGGCCTTGAGCTTCTCCCAGATGCGCGGGACCCCGAAGAAGATCGTGGGCTGCACCTCCCGGAGGTTGCCCGCGACCGCCTCGATCGACTCCGCGAAGTACACGGCCGCGCCCGCCGCGGCCGGGAGGTGGATCGTGAACATCTGCTCGGCGATGTGCGAGAGCGGCAGGTAGGACAGGTGGACGTCCCAGGCCGAGAGCGGGATGATCCGCGCCGACACGTCCGCGGTCCACGTGAGGTTCTCGTGGCTCAGCATGACGCCCTTCGGCGGCCCCACCGTGCCGGACGTGTAGATCAGCGTGGCGAGGCCGCCCGGCTCGAGCGCGTCGAGCCGCTGCTCGAACAGCTCGTCCGGGACACGGCTCCCCCGGGCGAGGAGCTCGTCCCAGGTCAGGACCCGCGGATCGCCCGCCGGCTCCGCGCCCCGCATCTGCACCACCCACTCGAGCTGCGGCAGCCGATCCCACTGGCCGAGGACCTTCTCGAGCTGCCGCCGGTTCTCGACGAGCACCACCTTCGCGGCCGCGTGGTGGAGGACGTGGCGCACCTCCTCGGGCGAGCAGGTCGTGTAGATCCCCGCCGGCGCGGCGCCGATCGCCATGCCGGCCACGTGGAGCACCACCCACTCGGGCCGGTTGAAGCCCAGGAGACCCAGCGCCTCGCCCGGCTCGACGCCCAGCGCGAGCAGCGCCTTGCCCGCGCGCCGCACCTCGCCCGCGTACTCCCGGAAGCTCGTCATCCTCCAGAAGCCGCCCTCCTTGACATAGTGGGCTGGCGCCTCGGGCCGCACCCTGGCCTGCCCCAGCAACCGCCGCGGAATCGAATCGCAAGGCATCGGCTACCCCCTCGAGGAGCGATCATGCGCGAGCATGGGTGAGCTTCCTACCTCCTCTTCCACGGCAAGGGAACCGCGCGGAAGGCCGCGACGTTCACCTGCCAAGCGAGGCCCCATTTCCGTGAGAACGGAACAGCTCCGCTGCGCCCGGCTCACGGCGTGGTGCCGCCGTCGCCCCGGGCAGCGCGCCGAGCCGGTGCTCGCGGGCAGGCCCGCAAGCTCGCGCGGGCGATCCGATGCAGGCGGCGCGAGGTGTGGTTATCGCTCTGGATTACGGGGTGGACGAGAGCTCGCCGTCAAGGGCGAGGCGATCGCCGCCTGCTAGCTGCTGCGCGCGCCTGGCTTCGCCGCCGCCGGCTTGACTGGACGTGATTCGATCAGGACCATTCGTCGGTGAGCGAGCACAAGAGGACGATCGGAGAAGCTGACTGGGCGGTGGACTCCGCCCGCAGCGACGAGCTCGCCGCCTCTGGCCCGCCGGAGCACGTGCAGGCATCACTCGAGGGGCGGACCCTGCGGTCCCGGCAGCTGCCCCCCCCTGTGTCCGTCGCCCCCGCGACCGTCCCGATGCGGCGCCCGGACCGCGACGCCGCCACGACCGTCGGCCGCGATGCGCCGCCGGAGGCGCCGTCGTCCCCTCATGACGGGCGCGGGCGGAGCCTCGGCAAGTACCGGTTCATCGCGACGCTCGGGCGCGGCGGGATGGCCGACGTCCACCTGGCGGTCGCGGTGGGGCCGGCGGGCTTCAGCAAGCTGCAGGTCATCAAGCGGCTCCGGCCGAACATCGCCGACGAGCCCGAGTTCCGGGACATGCTGCTCGACGAGGCCCGCCTCGCCGCCCGGCTGAACCACCGCAACGTGGTCCAGACCAACGAGGTCGGCCTCGAGGACGGCGAGTACTTCATCGCCATGGAGTACCTCGAAGGGCAGCCGCTGAGCCGGGTGCTCTCCCGCGCGCGGGATCAAGCGCGCCCGCTCCCGCTCGCGGTGTCGCTCTGGATCCTCAGCGAGGTGCTGGCCGGGCTCCACTACGCCCACGAGCTCGTCGACTACGACGGCACACCGCTCCACGTCGTGCACCGCGACGTCAGCCCCCACAACATCTTCATCACGTACGACGGCCAGGTGAAGATCGTCGATTTCGGCATCGCGCTCGCCGCGCGCCGCGCCGTCGAGACGCAGGCCGGCACGCTGAAGGGCAAGGTCGCCTACATGGCGCCGGAGCAGGCGTTCTCGCCCTCGTCCCAGATCGACCGGCGCGCGGACATCTTCTCTGTCGGCGTCATCCTCTGGGAGCTGGTCGCGAACCGCCGCCTCTGGCGCGGGCTGACCGATCCGCAGATCATCTCCCACCTGATGCGCGACATCCCCGATGTCCGCACCGCGCGCCCCGACGTGCCGTCCGAGCTCGCGCGCATCACGGGCCAGGCGCTCGCGCACGCGCGGGACCGGCGCTACGCGACGGCCGCCGATCTCCGGGCCGACCTCGATCGCTACGCGGAGCGCCTGGGAGAGCAGGTGACGGCCCAGCAGGTCGGTGAGCTCGTGAGCGGGCTGTTCGCCGAGGAGCGGGCCGAGATCCGGGCGATCATCGATCGCCAGCTGAAGAGCCTGCGCGAGCGCGACGCCGACGCCGGGGGCGTCGATCTCTCGGTGCGCGCCTCGCGGCTGCCGTCGCTGCCGGCGCGCGAGGCGCTCGAGTCGTACCCTCCGCTCCCCGAGGAGGCGACGATCACCACCTCGTCGCCCTCGGGGCCGGAGCCTCCCGCGCAGCGCTCGCCCCTCCCGCAGGGAACGCTGCACGCCATCGTGCGGACCGAGCCCGCGGCCGCGGCGCGGCCCGCACCGGCGCCGCCGCGCTCGCGACGCCCGCTCGTCGCGGCGCTCGCGGTCGCCGCGGCGCTCGCCGCCGCCGCCACGTTGTACCTGAAGCGGCGCGAGCCGGTCCGCGAGGACCGCGGCATGACGGCGCCGCCAGCCCAGAGCGCTCCGCCGGCGCCGCCCTCCCCCAGCGTGGAGGCCGAGCCGCCGGCGGCCGAGAGCAGCGCCGGACGCGCGGCGGAGGCCGGGCTCCTCCGCGCCACGATCAAGGCGAGCCCCGCCAGCGCGAGGATCTTCGTCGACGGCGGGGAGCTCCCCTCGAACCCGTTCGAGGGAAAGCTCATCAAGGACGGCGCGACGCACCGGATCGAGATCACCGCGCCAGGCCACGTGGCGCAGCGGCGCATGATCGTGTTCGACAAGGACATCGACCTCGAGGTGACGCTCTACGTGGCGCAGAAGGGCTCGCCGCCCCCCGCCACGGCGGGCTCGCCGCCCCCCGCCACGGCGGGCTCGCCGCCCCCCGCCACGGCGACCGCGAGCGCTGCCCCGCCGGCGTCCACACCGCCCGCCGCCGAGGTCGATCCCACGATCCCGCCGCCGAAGCCGGATCCGTACTGATCCGCTGCCAGCGGTGGATTACAGGTCCCGGTACCCCGACGGCGGCTCGGCGAGCTTCGCGGACTTCGCGACGCCGCGGAACACGTAGTCGGAGTAGCTGTACGGCCCGTCCGACCACACGAGGAAGTCGCCCACGAGCAGCCCGTCCGGCGCGCCCTCGCAGAGCTCCGGCGCCGCGAGGATCGGCCCCTCGTTGTAGACCGGCGCCGACGCGTTCACCTCTTCCTGGGCCTCCTCCATCGCGGCCAGCGCGCCGGCGTGCCGGTCCGCGTCGAGCTCGTCCACGGGGTACAGCTCCCAGTCGAGCAGCACGAGCTCCGGGTGCGGTGGATCGTCGGGGGCGGACTCGAAGGGGGCGTGGGTGGCCTCGGGGAGGCCCGTCCGCGCGAGCGCCTCGAGCAGGCGCTCCTGGTAACGCAGCGACGCCTCGTCCGGCGTCCAGAAGGCGGTGAGGGCGGCGATCACCTCCTCGGTGCGCGCCTCTCGCCAGAGCGAGGGATCTCGCGAGCCGAGCTCGAGGCTGCGCTCCTTCTTGAGGCGCGCCTCGAAGGCCGCGGCGTGCGGCGCGAACTCGGGCAGCTCGGCCAGGGCGTGGTCGACGGACCAGTGGAGCCGATGATCGACCTCGCGCACGTACCGGTGCTTGCCGAGGGCGCGGAGGAGGCGGGCGATTTCGTCGGGTGTGCGCGCTGCGAACGACCAGGCAAGCATCATGGGAAGGGCTCTTCGGTCCGTGCGGGGAATCCGTGCGTGGGCTCGCGCCGAGCCGGCTCGGCACGGCGGGTCAGGCGGGCCGGCGCGGGCGTCGAGCACCTCGGCACGAGGTGAAATTCCATCGCGGGGCCGCGGTGTCGATCACTTCTTGCCGGGGGCGTGCCACAGGCCGGCGAACCACACCAGGGATCCGTCGGCGCGGCGCACCGTGGTGGCGGGCGCGAAGTACGCGCCCGGCGGCGCGGGCTCCCACCGGCCCGGCAGCCACGCCCAGCGGCGGCTCCGCCACTGCCACTCGCCGTCGATCCAGACGAGGCCGGGCTTGTCGGGGGGCGTGATGATCTCGGCCCGCGCCGGCGGCGGCGGGTACGGCACGACCACCGCGGGCTCGCTGGGCAGGTGGGGGCCGGTCGGGGGCAGCGGGAGCGAGCTGCCGCAGGCGGCGACGAGCGCGAGGAGGAGGAGCGCGAGCGGCGCCCCGAGCGCGCGGCGGAGCAGGGCCTTCATCCAACGTCCATCCATGACCAGTACACGTCGAAGAGATCGCGGCCGAACAGCAGGCATTCCAGCGTCGCGAGCGCGAGGAACGGGCCGAACGCGATGCGGGCCTGGCCGAACCCCTCGCCCGGCTCCTCGGCGAGCGGGTCCTCGGCGAGCTCCTTCTCGGCGGCCGCGCGCTCCTCGGGCGACATCGCCGCGAGCTCGGCGCGGATCTGCTCGCGCTCGAGGCGCACCGCCTCGGGCTCCTCGATGCTCCCGCGCAGGAGCAGCACGGCGATCGCCACGATCGAGCCCTGGACGGCGCCGGCGCCGAGCACGAACAGCGCGCCGCCCCAGCCGAACCAGGCCCCCGCCAGCATGAGGAGCTTCGCGTCGCCGAGGCCCATGCCCACGCGGCCGCCGCGGATCCGGGGGTAGATCACGACGAACGGGAGCCAGACGACGGCGAAGCCGACCGCCGCGCCGAGCAGCGCGTCGGCGAAGCCCATCGAGCGCAGCGACGCGGTGGCGACGCCGAGCACGGCGCCGCCGATCGTGATCGAGTCGGGGATGAACATGTGCTCGACGTCGATGAACGTCGCCGCGACCAGCCCGAGCGCGAGCGCGAGATCGGCGGTGTACGTGGCGAGGGCGTGGAGGATCGGCGTCGTCCCGGGGAGCCGGAGGACGATCACCTCGACGATCGCGAGCGACAGGAGCCCGCCCGCCGCCTCCACCAGCGGGTACCGCGGCGACACGCGCGCCCCGCAGCAGCGGGCGCGGCCGCGCAGGAGCGCGTAGCTGAGGACGGGGATGTTGTCGAAGGCGCGGATCGGCGTGCCGCACGCGGGGCAGCGCGAGCCCGGGCGCACAACGCTGAGCTCGCGCGGGACGCGGTGGATGACGACGTTGAGGAAGCTGCCCCAGAGCAGGCCGAAGCAGACCGCGAAGGCGCGCAGGAACCACGGAGGGAGGTCGGCGAGCATCACCTTCGGCTCATGTCCTCGGGTGCGAGGCGGCGAGCCGGAGCATCATCGTGAGCGCCTGCTCGAGCTCCGCGAGGGTGGGCTGCACGGGCGACTCGGAGAGCGCCGCCTTGAGCTCGACGAGGCGCCCGCCGAGCTCCTGGTACTGGCGCCGCATGCCCTCGCTCGGGGCCTCGGCCACCCACCGCCGCACGATCTCCCGGAGCTCGTCGAGATCGCTGCCGGCGAGGAGCTGCGCCATCTGCGCGGCCATCGGATCCGGTGCGTCGCTCACGCCCTGCCCCATCCCGGCCAGCATAGCGCGGGCACTTTGACGGGCGAGGGGTCCTGCGACATAAGGCGAGGCGCTTCGAGGAACCGTGCCGACGAGGACGCCTGCCGCCGCCGTGACCCTTCTCCTGATCGCCCTCGGCGCCGCAGGCGCGGCGGGGTGCAACCGCGGCGCGGAGCAGCAGCAGCAGGCCGGGGAGCGACGCCCGGACGGAAGCGCCCCGGCGAAGCCCGCGCCGCAGGGGAAGGTGCTCGAGGCGGCCGAGAACGAGGCGCCCGCGGCGAGCGCGAGGCCGCAGGCGGGCGCGGCGCCGCAGGGAGGGCCCGCGCGCATCGAGATCCCGGCCGGGAAGCTCGTCGCGGGGAGCACGCCCGGGGACAAGGGGCGCGATCCGACGCTCGAGCCGGCGTTGCTCGAGGTCGAGCTGGGCGGGTTCACCATCGACCGCCACCTGTACCCGAACGATCCCGCGCAGCCTCCGCTCACCGGCGTGTCGCGGGCGCGCGCCTCGGAGCTCTGCCAGCAGGCCGGCGGGAGGCTGTGCACCGAGCTCGAGTGGGAGCGCGCGTGCAAGGGGCCCGAGGGGACGCCGTACGCGGGCGGCGCGGCGTGGGATCCGGCGTGCGCCAAGGCGCCGGCGTCGTGTGTGTCGGGGTTCGGCGTGGCCGGCATGGGGGCGGCGCTGCGCGAGTGGACCGCGAGCGACGTCGCGCCGATCGAGAACCTCCAGCCCAAGGCGGCCGCCGTCCGGGGGGCCACCGCGAGCGCGAGCGGCGTGGATCACCGGTGCGCGCGCCGCGCGGCGGTCGACCCGACCGCGTCGGGCGAGGACATCGGCTTCCGGTGCTGCCACGGGGCGCCGAACGCGGCGTCGATCCCGTCGCCGCAGTGGCAGCAGACGTTCCGGCGCGCGGAGATCGGGCCGCAGCAGGTGGCCGAGATGCTCGCGCTGGTGCCGCAGCTGCGCGATCTCGGCGGGGAGATCTCGTTCTTCAAGGAGCCGGACGACGTGAACACCGTGCTCGGCCGGGCCCGGACGCGGCTCTCGCCGAGCGGCGCGCCGGCGAGCCAGCCGGAGGTGAACGCGCCGCCGAACACGACGCTCACCACGTCGCCGCTGCTCTGGAACCCGGTCCCGGGCGAGGAGGTGCTCGTCGTGACGGGGAAGTCCGACGACGACGCGTTCATCGTCGCGTTCCTGAAGCTCCCCGGAGACCGCTACCGGATCGCGTCGTCGCTGCTGCTGAAGGGCGATCCGGGGCCGATCGCGCTCGGATTCAACGGCTACGTGCGGCGGCGGCTCTCGTGGGCGACCTGCTGGGACTGCCGCGGCGAGTCGGGCAACGTGACCTACCGGGACGACAACCGCGTGGTGATCACCCAGAAGTGATCGCGCGGCGGCGGAGGGTCAGCCTCGCCGTCTTCCCTCAGATGCCCGCGCCGAGCAGCGTGTGCCGGTACGTCGTCGCGTACTCGATGATGCGCTCGACCGCGTCGGCGAACTCGGAGCGATCCAGCGACTCGGTGGGCAGCTCGGCGCAGAGCAGGATCTCGCCCCTGTCGTCGAGGGCGAACTTGGCGACGCGCATGTCGCGGTTGGCCTCGAGCAGGTGACGCAGCAGATCGAACGCCTGCCCGGTGTCCTCGACCAGCGGCAGGCTGACCGCGCCCTCTGCCGCGGCGCTCGGCGCCTCGATCGGATCGAGCACGCCGAACATCGAGAGCACGACCCAGTTCTCGGTGCACTGGACGTAGAACGCCGGGAGCGCGACGACTCCCTCCTCGAGCGGATAGATGCGCAGGGTGGACGGCTTCACGAGCTCGGTCCTGTAGCCGATCTCCTCGGTCCAGCGCTGCAAGGTCGCCACGTCGATCACGCGACCAGGTGATCGCCCTGCGGCCGCCGGAGATCAAGATGCGGCGCGCAGGAGGCCGGGGTCGTCAGAGGCTGAGGACGGCGGCCTCTCCCCGGGCCGCGATCTTCGCCCCGATCAGGCTGAGCAGCGTCTGTCTCCGCTCCTCGAGCTCCACGAGGGCGCGCGGCGGCACCAGCTCGCCCTCGAAGCCCCGCGGGCGCAGCGCCGCCGCAGCCTCCTCGGGGCCGAAGCGCGCGAGCGCGTCGCGGAGCGCCCGGGGGAACCGGGCCGCCGCCGCCAGGCGATCGAGCTGCCGATCCAGGGCGTGCACCTTCACATGCGGCGGAAATGCGCTCGCGTTGGCCTCCAGGCTCAACGCCCCCGCGCTCACGTCGAGGACGATCTCCTTCCGGAGCCCGTTGCCCGCCAGGTAGTCGAGCACGAGCACCTCCAGGTAATCGCGGAGGATCGAGGCGCGCTCGCCGCGCGCCGGCGACGGAGAGCGCGCCCAGCGCGCCCACACGTCGAGCTCGGGCGCGTCGTCGAAGCGGATCGACGTGCGGCGGGGCGCGATCCAGCGCGGCCCCGGCGGCCCGGGCGCGGGGGCGAGGACCAGCGCGTCGACCGTCCCGTCGTTCATGACCACGAATCGGCGCAGCAGCTTGCGGCCGGCCGGCTCCCGGCCGATCAGCGCGGCCAGCTCGCCGATGCCGATCCGGCGCGCCGCCGCGGCAGGCACCACGTGCGCGCCGAGCGCCCTGGCGAGGCGGTAGAACGCGAGCGGGCGCCGGAACGCGAGCGGGTTCTTCTTCTGCGCCGGCGCGAGCCTCACCTTGACCTCGCGCGGGCCCTCGCCTTTGGCCGCCGCGCCGAGCGCCAGCGTGGCCTCGAAGCGGCCGTCCGCCGGTTTGCCCGTGAGCCGCAACGCGCGCAGCGGCCAGCGCTGGAGGCCGCGCTCGAGCGGCCCGTCCTTGACGACCGCGGCGATCGGAGCAGGCGGCGCCGGCGCCTCGCCCTGCGATCGCGGCGCCTCGCCCTGCGATCGCCCCGGAGCCGCGGCGCTCCCTGGTGCGCCCCCGGCCAGCGCGGCGGCCGCGCCGGTCCACGCGCCGCCGCGCTCGGGGGCCGGCCGCGCGCCCGCCGGCGCGAGCAGCGCCGCGGCGAGCAGCGCCGCCGCGACGAGCGCGCGCCGCGCCACCACGCCGCCCGGCCGAGCGCGGATCCCGCGCGCCGCCCCCGGCCCGCGCTCGCCTGGCGCGCGGCCGCTCATCCGCCCTTCGCTAGCTCACCCGACTCCTCCGGCGAGCGTGTTTCCTCTGCTGCAAGCGGCCGGGCCTCGCTCGATGCGGGCGCGCTCGCCCCGAGCGAAACGCCGCCGAGGACGCGCTCGAGCAGGAACTGCTCCACGCGCTCGATGACCATCTTCTTGCGCTCCAGCGGCACGATGTGCGTGCCGCCGCTCACCATCATCAGCTCGCCGCGCGGCAGCGCCGCCGCCATCTCCTCGGCGAGGCGGGGCGGCGTGAACGTGTCGCGATCCCCGGCGATCACCAGCGCGGGCACATCGATCTGCGGGAGCAGGTCGGCGGCCGAGTGCTCGCCGGCGCTGCGCAGCATGTGCAGGAACATCGAGAAGTCGATGTCAACCATGTGCCGCATGTACGGGAGCAGATCCGCCGGCGTGACCGCGCTCGCGTCGACCTCGCGCGCGAGCAGCGCGAGCCGCAGCGCCATCGGCGCGGGCACGCGGCTCCAGAGCGCGCGCGCGATGTGCGGGTACGCGTCGACTTGCGCAATGAGCCTCGGCAACAGCTGCGCCAGCACCCCCGTGCCCTTGAAATGGTGCGTGATCCGCCCGGACGAGCCGCAGATCAAGACCAGCCCGCGCACGTTCTCGCGGTGGGTCCGCAGGTGCTCCAGCGCGACCTGGCAGCCCATGGAGTGCCCGAAGAGCACCACGGGACCGCCGCCGATCGCCTCGCGGACCGCCGCGAGATCACTCGCATGGTCACGCAGGTCGATCGCCTCGGGATCCACGGGCAGACTGCTCCGCCCGTGGCCACGGTAGTTCCAGTGGGCGACGTTGACCGTGCGGGCCAGATCGTCCCACAGGTACTTCCAGATGAAGCCGTCACACGCGATGCCGTCGCAGAGCACCGCCGTGAGGCGTTCCGAGCCCGCCCCGACCCCGCTGGCCAGGTTGCCAATGCCGCCGGGACCTTCCCGGTAGCGGACATAGATCCGCGTGCCGTCCTTCCCGGCGGCGAAGAGCTCTCGACCCATCGATTCCCGAGCGACGCGGCTACGCGAAGCCCGCGGCGATGTTAGTCGCCGCTGTCCTCGTCGTCAGCCACATCATTGACACTCGGAAGCTTTTTGATGTCTATCCGCGCCAGCTTCCACGCGCGCTGCACGACCCAGGAAAGCGAGCGGTCGAGCCGCGCCGCCTCCTCCTTGATTTCCTGCAGCATCGACTCCGGAAAGTAGAGGCTTTGCTTCCGCTTGTCCGTCTTCGAGGCTTCGTTGTTTTTCGCCAGCGTGTCCTTGTCGGTCATACGCTCTTGGGGCTCCTCCCGATCCGCCACAGAGGAGCACCTTAGCGTACGGCGCACTTCCGTGGAAAGCATTCGTTTTTCCATAATGCAGATTGCGAGCACCATGTATGCAACGTGGGCATCGCGCTCTGCGTCATGACTCTGGAAAGGCTATCTTTCCCGCGATCGCGCTCGCCGCGACGACCAGGGGACTGGCCAGGTAGACCTGGCCGGGGCCGCTCCGACCCGGGAAATTCCGGTTGATTGCCGAGACCGTGACCTGCTCAGTCCGGTCCGACACCCCTGGCCCCGCCTTGATGCAGGCGCCGCAGGAGGGGTCGACCAGCTCGGCCCCCGCCTCCTCGAAGATCTGGAGGTAACCCTTCGCCTCCGCGTAGCGGCGGATGTCCTGCGAGCCGAACTGGATGTAGAGACGCACGCCCTCTGCGACGCGCTTGCCCTGCTCCACCGCGCGGCGGAGCACGGACGCGTACATGTCCATGTCCGCCTTCTTGCCGCCCGTGCACGAACCGCCGTACGCGATGTCGATCTTGACCTCGCCGCCGGCGACGTCCCGGAGCGACCGCAGCGGCACGCCGTTCCGCGGATCGCCGGGCGTCGCGACCATCGGCTCGATCGACGAGAGATCGATGTCGAACGTCGCCATGTACTCCGCGCCGGGATCCGCGCGCACGATGCGCGCGCGCACGTCCTCCGCGGCGAGCCCGCGCTGCTCGACGAGGTAGCGCACGATCTCCTCGTCGGCCTCGATGATGCCGGTGAAGCCGCCCGCCTCGACCGCCATGTTCGTGAGCGTCGCCCGCTCGTCGAGGCCCATCGCGCCGACGCCGTCGCCGGCGAACTCCAGCACCTTGCCGATGCCCTGCCCCGTCTTCCAGAACGGCTGCGAGAGCAGGAAGAGCATCACGTCCTTCGCGGTGACGCCCGGCGCGAGCCGCCCGGTCAGGTTGAAGCGCACCGACTGCGGCACCGCCACGCGCACGTCGCGCGTGAGCCACGCGTTCGCCATGTCGGTCGAGCCGACGCCGAAGGCGAAGCACCCGAGCGCGCCCGCCATGCAGGTGTGCGAGTCGGTCCCGGCCACGATCTGCCCCGGGAGCGCGAGCTCCTCGATCACCTTGTTGTGGCAGATGGCCTCCGAGCCCACGGTCCTGCCGTCGCGCTCGACCTCCCCGTAGAGCCGGATCCCGTGCCGCTCGGTGAACGCCTGCTGCACCGTCGCCAGCGAGGCCGCCTGCTCCCGCAGGCCGAGCTTGAGGTGCGCCTCCGGCATCACGCGGTCGAGGAACGTGAGGTGATCCCGGAAGGCGAAGACGCTCTCGGGCTCGGTCACGACGGCGTCCGCCCCGAAGCCGGCGCGGAAGAGCGACTCCGCCATCGGCGTGACGTACTCGTGCGAGAAGCGCACGTCGATGCGCACGAACAGCGCGTCGCCCGGCTTCACCGCGGCCGCGCCGATCTTGCCCGCCCGGGCGTCCACGATCGCGTGCGCCGCGATGATCTTCTCGCACAGGGTCATCGGCCGCGGCGGCGTGGCGAGCGTCGGCGGCGAGACCTCGCCGGCCATCCGCGCCTTGTTGTAGGCGAAGAGGCCGCCGTACTCGACGACGTCGGCGCTGATCGGATCGAGCCCGCGGGTGAACTCGTCGATCGGGATCTCGTCGCCCCGCGCGAGCCGATCGAGCAGCGAGAAGTCGGTCGTCGTGAGCAGCCCGATGTTCTGGCAGTTCTGCCCGTAGATCTTCTCGATGCTGCGCGCGACGACGAGCTGGATCCCGGCCTCCCGCTCCGAGTACGGCGCCGTCTCGCGCGAGCTGCCGCACCCCTTCGAGCGCCCGCTGACGATGACCCCGAAGCCGCCGCGCTTGATGGCGTCGCGCTCGATCAGCCCGCCGCGCAGCCCGACCAGGCAGTACCGGGCGAGCGTCTCGTCGTAGTAGTAACAGACCCAGCCCGGCGTGATCTCGTCGGTCGAGATGTTGTCGATGAGCCCGTGCTGCCCGGGATCGACGTGGATCTCGCCGCCGGCCAGCTGCTGCTTCAGGAGCTCCGGGTCCTCGGTCAGGTAGAGGATCCGCCCGGTGACTCGAACGGACTTGCGGCGCGGGATGGGCATCTGGACCTCGGGCGCCCCGGAGCGCGGGGCAGCGCAGGCGGACCCACCACACCTAATCGCTCCGCGCAGGCGCGCCAACGGGGTCTGCGGCGCGGCGGCGGGCGGGCCGGGCGCGCTCACCGCATGGGCAGGAAATCCAGCGTGCGCGGGGGGCGCGGCGCAGGGGGCGCGCGCCTTGACGGCGCCCCGGGGAGGTGGTGTCTTCCGCCGCCGCCGGGCCGCGAGCGATGACTCGACCCACCATTTCCAGCATCCCCGTCGCGATCCTCGGCGCCGGCCTGACCGGCATGGCGGCCGGGTTCCACCTCGGCCGGGCGGGCGTGCCGCACCGGCTGTTCGAACGGCTGACCCGGCCGGGCGGCCACGCGATCACCCTCGAGGACGAGGGCTTCCGCTTCGATCGCACGGGCCACCTGCTCCACCTGCGCGACCCCGCGACCCGGGAGCTCGCCCTCGGCTGGATTGGCCCGGATCCGCAGGAGATCGAGCGGCGCTCGATGGTGTGGTCGAACGGCACGTACACCCGCTATCCGTTCCAGGCGAACACCTTCGGCCTGCCGCCCGCGGTCGCCTACGACTGCCTGCGCGGGTTCATCGAGGCGCACTTCGCGCCGAGCAAGCCGCAGCCCAGGAACTTCGAGGAGTTCTGTCTGGCGCACTTCGGCGAGGGGATCAGCCGCCACTTCATGATCCCCTACAACAGCCGCCTCTGGGGGGTGCACCCGAGCGAGATCACCGCCGCCTGGTGCTCCCGCTTCGTGCCGCTCCCGAAGCTCGAGGACGTGCTCGCCGGGGCGGTCGGGCTGAACGACCGGGAGCTCGGTTACAACACGAAGTTCCTCTATCCGCGGCTCGGCATCGGGCAGCTGACGCACGGGCTGGCGCGGGCGCTCGCCGAGCAGCGGCCGCGGGACGCGGGCGCGCCGGCGATCGAGCTCGGGCGCGCGCCCACGGCGATCGACTGGCGCGCGCGCGAGCTCGTGTTCGGCGACGAGGTGGTCCGTTACGACGTGCTCGTCTCGTCGGCGCCGCTGCCCGCGCTCGTGCGGCTGCTCGCGGACGCGCCGCGGGCCGTCAGCGAGGCGGCCGCCAGGCTGCGCTGCACGCACCTCTACTACCTCGACGTGGCGCTCGACACCCCGTGCGGGAAGCCGCTGCACTGGGTGTACGTCCCGGAGGCGAAGTACCCGTTCTACCGCGTGGGCTGCTACTCGAACTTCTCCCCGGCCATGGCCCCCCCGGGCAAGGCCGGCCTCTACGTCGAGCTCGCCGACCGCGCCGAGCCGGACCTCACGACGCTGCTGCCCCGGGTGGCGGACGGGCTCGTCGAGATGGGGCTGATCCCCGCACCGAGCGCCGTCCGTTTTGCCCGGCTGCGCCGCATCGATCACGCATACGTCGTGTTCGATCACGGCTACTTCGAGGCGCTGGAGGTGGTGCGGCCGTTCCTGGAGGGCCAGCGCATCCTCTCGTGCGGGCGCTACGGCGGCTGGAACTACTCCTCGATGGAAGACGCGCTCCACTTCGGGCGCGACGCGGCGCTGAAGGCCCAGGAGCTGCTCGGGGGCGCGCCGTGAGCGACGCGGGATCCGGCCGCGGCGGCGCGGGCGAGGCGCCGGAGATCTCCATCGTCATCCCGATCTACAACGAGGAGGCGATCCTCCACGCGGCGGTCGTCGACCTGCGCGAGCGGCTCTCGCCGTTCGGCTGGCGCTGGGAGCTCGTGCTCGCGGAGAACGGCTCGCGCGACGGGACCCTCCGCATCGCCGGCGAGCTCGAGCGCAAGTACCCGGAAGTACGGCACTTCTCGATCGGCGAGCCGAACTACGGGGCGGCGCTCCGCGCGGGCATCGAGCGGGCGCGCGGGCGCTACGTGCTCTGCGACGAGATCGACCTGTGCGACGCCGACTTCCACGAGCGCGCGATCGCGATGCTGCGAGCGGGCGGCGTCGACATGGTGATCGGGTCGAAGCTCATCCACGGGGCGCGCGACGATCGCCCGTGGGCGCGGCACGCGGCGAGCCAGCTCTACAACGGGCTGCTGCGCGGCATGCTCGGCTTCCAGGGGACGGACACCCACGGGCTGAAGGCGTTCCTGCGCGAGCCGCTCCTCGCGATCGCGCGCGACTGCGTCGTGGACAAGGACGTCTTCGCCAGCGAGTTCGTCATCCGCGCCTACCGGGCAGGCCTCCGGATCGAGGAGATCCCCGTGCGTGTGCTGGAGAAGCGGCGGCCCTCGATCAACCTGTCGCGCCGCGTCCCGCACGTGCTCCGCAGCCTCGCCAAGCTGACGTGGGCGATCCGCGTCCGCGGCTAGCGGACGGGCGGCTTCCGCCGGCGCTGCATCGCGGCGGACACGGCCCGGTCCGCTCGTGGAGAATTTCTGGCATGCTATACGCCGCAGGTGACGATCCTCCCTCCGAGCGCACCGAGACCGGCCCGCCGCGCCGGCACCGACGTGGACGTCGTGGTGATCGGAGGCGGGGTGAACGGGGTGGGCGTCGCGCGTGACGCCTCGCAGCGGGGCCTGAAGGTCGCCCTGTTCGAGCGCAACGATCTCGCGTTCGGCGCGAGCGGGAACTCGAGCGGCATGATCCACGGCGGGCTCCGGTACCTGACGAGCGATCCGCACGTGACCGAGAAGTCGTGCCGCGACTCCGGGCACATCCAGGCGATCGCGCCGCACCTCTTGTTCCGGATCCCGTTCCTCGTGCCGTTCGAGAGGTCGCGGAACGCGCGCGTCCTCTACAACCTCGCCGACGGCTTCTTCGAGGCGTACGACATCTACCAGCCCCTCAAGCGCGGCAAGCCGCACGCGCGCCTGTCGCCCGACGAGCTCCGCCGCCTCGAGCCGGGGATCCACGGCGACCTCGTGGGCGGCTTCAGCTTCGACGAGTGGGGCATCGACGGCGCCCGGCTCTGCGTCGCCAACGCGGTCGACGCGATCGAGCGCGGCGCGAAGGTGTACGTGGGGCACACGGTCGAGCGGATCGAGCGCCGCGAGGACACGGGCGAGGTCGTCGCCGTGCGTTACCGGGACCAGAGGACCGGCGAGGGCGGGCGCCTGCGCACGAGCGCGGTCGTGAACGCGACCGGCGCGTGGTCGCCGATCACCACGTCGCTCGCGGGCCTGCCGGCGTCGAGCTCGCGCGTGCGGCCCGGCAAGGGCATCCACGTCGTGTTCGACCGGCGCCTCACGAACTACGCGATCATGGCGAGGACGATCGACGGCCGGCAGATCTTCCTCGAGCCGTGGGAGAACATGAGCGTCGTCGGCACGACCGACGACGACTTCTACGGCGACCTCGATCAGGTCCGCGCGACGAGCGAGGAGGTCCGGTACCTGATCCAGGGCATCGCCCGGGTGTTCCCGCAGATCCACGAGGCGCGCGCGATCGGCACGTTCGCGGGCGTGCGGCCCACGCTCTACGCGTACGGGCCGAGCGAGGACGCGCTCTCGCGCGACCACCAGATCGTCGATCACACGGCGCACGGGGCGCCGGGCGTGTACTCGATGATCGGCGGCAAGCTGGCGAGCTTCCGGCTCTTCGCGGAGGAGATGACCGACGTGCTCGCGCGGCGCTTCGACCTCGGCGCGCGCTGCGCGACCCACGCGATCGCGCTGCCCGGAGGCGATCGCGCGGTGGACGCGCTCGCGCTGTCGCGGCGGCTGGAGATCGACGCGGTGGCCGGCCGCCGGCTCGTGTACCGGCACGGCTCCCGCGCGCTCCGGATCGAGGAGCGCGTGCGCGAGCGGCCGCGCGAGGCGGCGACCGTGTGCCCCTGCGAGCCCGTGATCGAGGCCGAGGTGCGCTATGTCCTCCGGCACGAGCTCGCGCGGAGCGTCGCCGACGTGGCGCGCCGCACGCGGCTCGGCCTGGGCGCGTGCGGGGGCATGCGCTGCGCGGCGCGGTGCGGGCAGATCGTGGCGCAGGAGCTCTCGCTCCCGCCGCGCGAGGGGATGCGGCAGGCGGCGGAGTTCCTCGCGCGGCAGGCGGTGACGCGCGCCGTGGCGCTCGGCCCGGAGCAGGCGCGGCAGGAGGCGCTCGCCATCGCCAGCGTGCGATCGGAGCTCGGCGCGCCAGCCGACGACGACGACGACGTGGCCGCGACGGCGGCGGGCGAGGACGTGGATCGCCGGGCGTCGCGCCCGGCGAGGGAGCTCGCGGAGACGGCGTGGCGCGATCAGTCCTCGTGATCGGCGCCGGCGTCGCCGGGCTCGCCGCGGCGTGGAGCGCGCGGCGGCGCGGCGCGTCCGTGGCCATGATCTCCGCGGGCGTCGGGGAGACGGCGCTCGCGGGCGGCGCCGTGGACGACCTGCCCTGGGAGCAGGTCGAGCGGGCCGCGCGGCTGCTCGGCGGCGACCTGCCCGCCCGCGATCTCGCGCCGGCGGCCAGGCAGCTCGCGACGGAGCTCGGCCTCTGGGACGTGCCGCAGGCGGAGGCCGCGCGCCTCGCGACCGTGGCCGGGCGGATCCGCCCGGCCCGCGGCAGGGACCGCGCGCTGCTCGATCTCGGGCCGCTCCGCCGCACGCGTGTCCTCGTCCCCCGCGCGCCGCGCGCCGCGTGGGACGCCGACGCGCTCGCGGAGGCGCTCACGGACGAGCCGTTCGCCCGGGCGCGGGGGCTCCGTTTCCTGCCGGTCGACGCGCCGGTCCTGCGCTTCGACGACGAGCGGCGGATCGCGGACGGCGATCTCGCGGCGCGGCACGACGATCCGGCGCGGCTCCACTGGCTCGCCGAGCGGCTCCGCGGGGCGATCGAGGGCGCGGGCGGCGCCGGGGCGATCCTGCTCGGCCCGTGGCTCGGCGCGCGCGCGCCGCGGGCCGAGGCGCTCTCGGCGCGGCTCGGCGTGCCGGTAGGCGAGGCGCTGATCGGCGCCGGCTCGCCAGCGGGGCTCCGCTTCGAGGCGGCGCGCGACGTGTTGCTCGACGCGATCGGGGTGGCGCGGCGCCACGGCCGCGTGCGCGCGGTGAGCGAGGCCCGGGTCGGGCCAGGGGACGCGGGCGAGCGCGTCGCGGTCCACGTGGAGGGCGAGGACGTGCCGCTCGCGGCGGACGTGGTGATCCTGGCGATCGGCGGGCTCGCCGGCGGAGGCATCACCTACGCGCCCCCGGAGCGCGGCGCCGGCACGGACCTCCCGGCGCGCGGCGCCGCGCCGTTCGCGCTCTCGCTCGCGGCGCCGGTCGCGCTGGGCGACGGTCGCGGCCAGCTCGGCGTGGTGAGCTCCATGCAAGGCCCGGAGCTCGACGTGACCACGTGGCCGCGCGGCGAGCGCCCCGGCGCCCTGGAGGCGGTGGGCATCCGGTGCGCCGGCGTCCGCGCCGCCCCCGGGATCCTCGCCGCGGGGGCGGCGATCGCCGGGAGGGCGCGGACCGTGCTCGACGCGGTGACGACCGGGCTGCGCGCCGGGGACGAGGCCTGACGGGCAGCGGGGGCGTCTCAGCGGCGCGCGGGGATCGCGCGGAGGAGCTGCTGGTACGCGACGGAGAGCGCGAAATCGGTGCTGCGGGAGGGGTCGTCGGGCACGTCGCCCTCGAGCCCGCGCGGCGCGGCCCCGTCCGGGCGCTTCTCCACGAGCACGGCCCGCGGCGCCCCGAGCGCGGTCCCGCCCTCGGCGGGGAGGTGCCCCTCGAGGTCCTGCTCGCGGAGGATGGTCGACGCGACCTCCTGCGACGGGCTCTCGATGACGATGTCCGGCCGGATGCCCTGCGCCTGGATCGAGCGGCCCTTCGGCGTGTAGTAGCGCATGGTCGTGAGCCGCACCCCGCCGCCGCCGGGCAGCTCGAAGATGGTCTGCACGGATCCCTTGCCGAAGGTGGTCGCGCCGACGACGGTGGCGCGACCGCTGTCCTGGAGGGCGCCCGCGACGAGCTCGGCGGCGCTCGCGGAGTACTCGTTCACGATCGCGACGACGGGCAGCGCGGCGAACGCGCCGCCCTCGTGCGCCTGCGCCTCGTCGATCACCTTGCTGCGGTGGCGCGTGGAGTAGATCGTCCCCGACGAGAGGAACTCGTCCGCCACGGCCTCGGCCTCGTTGACGAGCCCGCCAGGGTTGTTGCGCAGGTCGAGGATCACGCCGGCGAGCGGCGCCTTTCCGTCGGCGCGCAGCCTCGCCGCGGCGCGGAGCAGCTCCTCGTGGGTGCCGTCCTGGAACTGCTTCACGCGGACGTAGGCGACGTCGCGGGCGACGCGCTTCGCCGCGATGCTCGTGACGTGGATCTGCTCCCGCGCGAGATCGAGCGTGATCGGCTCGGCGACGCCCTGCCGGCGGAGGGTGAGCTTCACCCGCGAGCCGGCGGGCCCACGCATGATCTTCACGAGCCGATCGAGGCGCTCGCCGCGCACGGGGCGCCCGTCGATCGCGATGATCTGATCGCCGGCGCGCATGCCCGCCCGCGCCGCCGGCGAGCCCTCGATGGGCGCGATCACCGTGATGGCGTCGTCCTTGTAGTCGACCTCGATGCCGACGCCGCCGAACGTCCCCCCCGTCTCCTCCTGGAACTGGGCGAACTCGGCGGCGTTCATGTAGGCGGAGTGAGGATCGAGCTCGGCGACCATCCCCTTGATGGCGCCCTCGATGATCTTGGTGCGCTGCGCGGGCTCGACGTACTGGTTCTCGACGAGCACGAGCACGCGCGCGAGCTGCTCGAACGGCGCGTAGGGGCTCTGCGCCTGGGTGCTCGCGCCGGCGAGGTGGGAAGTCACGGCCCCCCCGGCGAAGGCCGCCGCGATGAGCCCGAGGGTGCGCGTCCAGCTCGAGAGGCGTCGCATCCGCCGACCATAGCAGCGGCGCGCCCGGCCGCGGCGCTCGCGCGGGCGCGCCGGCCGCGCTCGGCCGCGGTCCGCCGCGCGCCGTGGACGGCGTCCCCCGCGAACGTCGGGCACGATGTCGGGACGATGTCGGCCACGATGCCGGCGGGGGCTGCAGCGCTCGGCGCGGACGTGGCGGGCGTACTGCCCGGCTGGACGAAGGCGCACATGGCGCCCAAGGTCCAGGCGCATGGTTTGTCCTAGGAGGAGTGTTCGGCTATCTTCGCGCGCCTGAACGTGGAACTTGCCTCCTCATCGTCCCGCTTCGCGTCCGCGAAGCGGGGCTCGCCGCGAGGGGCTTCTCTCGCCGAGATAGTCAACAGCTGTCTCGAGGGGCTGTCCGCGGCTGCGCTGTCGTCCATGCGCTGGAGACACTTCGCACCTCGAGGCGGCTAGGATGGCCAAACCCAGCGATCGTGAGCTCGTCGATCAAGCCCGGAGCGGAGACGCCCAGGCTTTCGGGGTGCTGGTTCGTCGGTATCAGAAGCGCATCTTCCGGCTGGCGTTCCACCTCGTCCGCTCGGGCGCGGAGGCAGAGGACGTGACGCAGGAGACGTTCGTCCGTGCCTACCAGGCGCTCGATCGGTTCGACGGCCGGAGCGAGCCCTTCACCTGGCTCTACCGGATCGCCGTGAACCTCTCGCTCAACCTGATCCGGGCCCGCAAGCCGAGCAAGAACTCGACGTCGACGGACGATCCACGGATCGAGGCGCTGCTGCTCGAGACGCGCCCGAGCCACGGCGTCGATCCGGCGGCGGCGACGCAGCGGCGCGAGCTCGCGGCCGCGCTCTGCGACGGCATCGAGACGCTCTCGGACACGCTGCGGACGACGCTCATCCTCGTGTGCATCGACGGCGTGCCCCACGACGACGCATCCAAGATCCTGGGTTGTCCGGAAGGAACAGTTGCCTGGCGCGTCCACGAGGCGCGCCGCAAGCTCCGCGTGTACCTCGCGGAGCGCGGTTTCGGAGGGGACGCCGAATGAACGTCACCGACAAGCTCGACCTCGACGGGATGCTCAACGACTGGCCTGCCCCCGCCCACGAGGAGGCGGTGTGGGAGGCGCGGGCAGATCGGATCGTCGAGAAAGCCCTGTCCCTGCGCGCGGAGGGTGCGGCAGCGCCGATCGACCTCCTCGCGGTCCCCGACCTCGCCCCCGAGCCGGGCGAGGCGCAAACGGGAGACTTTTCGCGCGAAGCACCTGCAGTAGGAGAACACAGCATCATGGCGTACGGATCAGATGGCGGCGGGGCCGAAAAGCCCGAAGCGAGCCTCCCGGGCGGCACCTCGCGGCCGGCGGAGAGGAAACGTCCTTCGCTGAAGGAGATCGCCGAGCGAGCCAGCCAGTCGTCGGGCCGCGTGAGCGGCGTGCCGGGGCTGAGCAGCTCGGGCATCTCGACACCGCTGCCGCCCGGGCGCAGCTCGGCGACCGCGACGCCCCTGCCGTCGTCCGGGCGCAACTCGGCGACCGCGACGCCCCTGCCGTCCGGGCGCAGCTCGGGCATCTCGACGCCGCTGCCTCCCTCCGGACGTGGCTCGATGCCGCCGGGGCGCGTGTCCACGGCGCCGGGGCGCAGCTCGGCTGCCTCCGGCTTCCGCGCGTCGTCGCCCTCGTTGCGGCCGGGCGAGGCGAGCGGGGAAGACTCCGGGGTCATCGACCTCAACCGGCTCAGCGCGTCGGCGAACCCGGAGCAGGCGGAGGCCACCCAGCAGGCCCAGCCCGGCGCCGACCCGAGCGAGGACAACAAACCGGCCGAGGCCGCGGTGGTGTCCGCGAGGGCGCCGCGCGCCGCGGCCGTCCAGCCGGCGGCCGCGCGCGGGAACGGGAAGAAGAGCTCCGGAGGGATGATCGCCGGTGCGGCCATCGCGGCGCTCGGCCTGGCCGCCGCGGTCACCATGATGTTGCGGACGAAGGACGCGCCGCGGGAGGAGACGGCGGCCACGCAGGTCGCGCTCGCGCCCGCGGCGCCGGCCGCCGAGACCGCGCCGGCGAAGCCCGCGCCGGCGCCCCAGGAGCCCGCCGTCCCGGCGGCGGCGAGCCCGCCGCCCGAGCAGGGGGAGCCCGCGGCCGCGGCGGAGAAGCTCGCCGCTGCGCCGAAGGCGGCGCCGCAGGGCGCCGCGGCCGCACATGCGCCGGCCGCGCCCGAGGCGCCGGCCGCTGCGCCGAAGGCAGACCAGGGCAAGACCGCGGCCGCGCCGGCCGCGCCCGGCAACCCGGGGGACCTCTCGTCCGCCATGCAGGCGGCGGTGGGCTCCGACGGGGCCCAGAAACCGTCAGTGGAGTCGGAGGCGCCCGAGCCTGCTTCGGGTCCGCTCCGGCAGCAGAACATCCCCGAGCAGCCGTCGCAGGGGTCGGTCCAGGCCGCGCTCGGCTCGGTCATGGGCACCGCGAGGGCGTGCGTGGCGGGCGCCGACGACGTCACCCGCGCGCAGCTCACGTTCTCGTCGTCAGGCCAGGTGACCAAGGTCAGCGTCAGCGGCTGGGCGGCGGCGAACGGCCAGTCGAGCTGCGTGCAGGCCGCGTTCAAGGGCGCGAACGTCGGTCCCTTCTCCAAGCCGTCGTTCTCGGTCAGCGCGACCGTCCGGCCATGACGCGGCCAACGCGGCGGCCGCACAGGCGCTCTCCGCGGCGGCGACGTCTTGGTTGACATGGGGGCGCTCGCAGGTAGAATGCGCGCCCCCATGGTTTCCGCGACCCAGCAATCTCAGCGCATCCGTCGGCGCAAGGCGCGCACTGCGGGCACCCGCCGCAAGCGCCACGAGCGCGCGCACGGTACCCCCAAGTTCCCGATCCATCCGGCGGGTTACGATCAGAACGCGCCGGACGCCCAGCGCGCTGCCCCGCCCGCCGAGGCGCAGGCGAAGAAGTAGGAGAGCTTTTCTCATGGCCAATCACGCATCTGCCGACAAGCGCAACCGCCAGCGCATCACCAGGACGACGCGCAACCGCGCCATCAAGTCGGAGCTCCGCACGACCGTCAAGAAGGCGCGCACGGCGCTGAAGGGCGCTCCGCAGGAGTCCGCCGCGCAGGTCACCGCCGCGGTGAGCGCGCTCGACCGCGCCGCGTCGAAGGGGACGATCCCCGCCAAGCGCGCGTCGCGTGTGAAGAGCCGCCTGGCCCTCGCCCTCCACAAGGCGAGCGTCGCTGCCAAGACCGCCGCGGGCTGAGAGACAGCCCTTCCGCACGAACGTCCCGCTCACCGCAAGGTGAAGCGGGCGTCGTCGTTTTGTCTTCGTCGGTGCACTGCTGCCCAGGTCGGGCCGGCCGGCGCAGCCGTCAGTGGGCCTCTGCCCAGGTCGGGCCGTGGCCGATGTCGACGACGAGCGGCACGTCGAGCGGGAAGACCGACTCCATGGCCTCGCGCACCTTGGCCTTCGCCTCCTCGACGGCCCCGGCCGGCACCTCGAACGCGAGCTCGTCGTGGACCGTCAGCACCATACGTGCGCCGGGGACGACCGGGCGCGGGACACGCACCATCGCGAGCTTCAGGAGATCCGCCGCCGTGCCCTGGATGGGGGTGTTCTGCGCGATGCGCTCCGCCTGGGCGCGGCGCATGCGGTCGCTGCTGCGCAGGTCCGGGAGCAGGCGGCGCCGGCCGAGCAGCGTGCGCACCGACTCGGAGCGCCTCGCGTCGGCCATCGTCCGCTCCATGAACTCGTGCACGCCGCGGTAGCGCGAGAAGTACGCGTCGATGAAGCGCGCCGCCTCCGCGCGCGAGATGTCGAGGCGCTTCGCGAGCGCCGCCTCGCCCATGCCGTAGATCACGCCGAAGTTGATCGTCTTGCTCCGGCGGCGCATCTCGTCCGTGACCCCCGCGGCGTCCACGCCGAAGATCTCCATGGCCGTGCGCACGTGCACGTCCTGCCCCGTGCGGAAGGCGTCGACGAGCACCGGATCCTTCGAGAGGTGCGCGAGCACGCGCAGCTCGATCTGCGAGTAGTCGGCGCTCACGATCACGCTCCCGGGCGGCGCCACGAACGCCCGGCGGATCATCCTGCCGAGCTCGGTGCGGATCGGGATGTTCTGCAGGTTCGGATCCTGGGACGAGATCCGCCCGGTGGCGGCCACGGCCTGGCCCCAGCGCGTGTGGATCCGGCCCGTGCCCGGGTGCACGAGGCGCGGCAGCGCGTCGACGTACGTGCCCTTGAGCTTGGCGATGGCGCGGTGCTCGAGCACCACGCCGGGGAACGGGTGGTCGTCGGAGAGCGCCTCGAGCACGTCGGCGTCGGTCGAGCGGCCGGTCTTCGTCTTGCGCTGGGAGCGCAGCTTGAGCTCGTCGAACAGGACGGCCTCGAGCTGCTTCGGGGACGCCAGGTTGATGTCGTGCCCCAGGAGCTCGCGCGCCTTCTCCTCGAGCGACGCGAGCTCGGTCGTCATCTGCGCGCCGAGCGAGGCGAGCGCCTGCGGGTCCACGAGGACGCCCGTGAGCTCCATCTCGGCCAGCACCGCGGCGAGGGGCAGCTCGATCTGGACGAGCAGGTCCTCGAGCCGCTCGGCGCGGAGCCGCGGGCGGAGCCGGTCGGTGAGCGAGAGGGCGACGTCGGCGTGCGCGGCGGCGTAGGTCGAGGCCTCGCCGATCTCGATCTCGTCGATGCCGCGCTGCGCCTGCCCGCGGCGCTTCGGGGCCACCTCGTCGAGGGTCTGCAGCTTGGCGCCGAGCTCGCGCTCGGCGAGCTCGTGGAGCTGGTTCTTCGCCTCGGGATCGAGCAGGTAGCTCGCCAGCATCGCGTCGAAGGCGACGCCCACGAGCCCGATGCGGTGCCGCAGGAGGGCCACCTCGCAGAACTTGACGTCGTAGCCGACCTTCGGGAGCTCGGGGTCGGCGAGCAGCGGGCCGAGGACCGCGTCGACGTCCGCCATCGAGAGCTGCGCCGGCGCGCCGAGGTAGCGGTGGCCCAGCGGGACGTACACGGCGCGCCCCGGCTCGCACGCGAGCGAGACGCCGCAGATGTGGGCGCTCATCGGCTCGCGGGTCGTCGCGTGCACGTCGAGGGCGAGGCGCCCCGCCGCGCGCGCCGCCCTGGCGAAGCCCTCGAGCTCCGCGCGCGTCGTGACGATCTGGTAGGTCGACGTCGCCGCGCGCGCGGTGGGCTCCGGCGCGCGGACCGCCTTCAGGAACCTCGAGAACCCGAGCTCCGTGAAGAGCTCCCGGAGCCTGCCGGTGTCGGCGCCGCCGTAGCGCAGCGTCTCCAGATCCAGCGAGACGGGCGCGGAGCCGTCGAGCGTCACGAGCTTCTGCGAGAGGAGCGCGTCGGCCTCGTGCTGCTTGAGCGACTCGCGGATCCTCGGCTTCTTCACCTCGTCGAGGCGGGCGTAGATCGCGGCGAGCGATCCGAACTGGGCGAGCAGCTCGGCGGCCGTCTTCAGGCCGACGCCGGGGACGCCGGGCACGTTGTCCGAGGTGTCGCCGACGAGCGCGAGCAGGTCGCGCACCTGCTCCGGCGGCACCCCGAACTTCGCCATCACCTCGGGCTGGCCGTAGACCTTGTCGCGCATCGCGTCCCAGAGCATCACCCGGTCGTCGTCGACGAGCTGCATGAGATCCTTGTCGCTCGACGCGATGACGACGCGCAGCCCCTGCTCCTTGGCCCGCGCGACGGCGACGGCGATGAGATCGTCCGCCTCGAGCCCCTCCTGGATGAAGATCGGGATGCGGTACGCGTCCACGATCTCCCGGCACCGGTTCATCTGCACGCCGAGGTCCGGCGGCGGCGGCGGCCGGTGCGCCTTGTAGCGGGCGTCGAGCTCGTCGCGGAACGTCTTGCCGGCGGAGTCCATCGCCACGCCGAGGTACGCGGGCTTCCGCTCGTCCACGAGCTTCGTGAGCATCGCGACGGTGCCATACGTCGCGTGCGTCGGCTCGCCGCTCGGGCTCGAGAGCGGGCTGATCGCGTGGTAGGCGCGGAAGACGTAGCCCGAGAGATCGATCAGGTAGAGGACATCCGGAGCTCCGGCCGGGGGAAGCGCGGTGGGGCGCGAGGACATGCACCGACCCTTAGCACCTCGGCGCGGGTCCGGTTCAGCGAACCACGACGTCGCGCCGTATTGTCACCTCGACGACGCGCCCGTCCCGCTCCACGCCGACGGTGACACGTGTCCCCGGGGCGCCGCGGAGGCGCTGGATGCAGTCCGAGAGCGGGAGATCCGTCGTCTCCTGGCCGTCGATCCGGACGAGGACGTCGCCCTGCGCGAGGCCGGCGAGCGCCGCCGGCCCGCCGTCGATGACGCCGGCGATCATGACGCCGCTCGGCGAGGCCGAGAGCACCGCGCCGATGCCGGAGAGCTCCTCGCGCGAGCCGCCGTCGCCGAGCTGGCGGAGCTCGATGTCGGCGCGCAGCGACCCCGCGCCGCGCGCGTCGAGGCCGGGCACGATCTTGGTCACGTACTGCTCGTGGCGCACGCGCACCGAGAACGGGCCGCTCGCGGGGACGCCCTGCAGCTCGTAGTTGCCGCCCGCGTCGGTGAGCGCGAGCGAGATCGCGTTCGCGCTGGACGAGGTCACGGCGTCGAGCTCGACCTGGGCCTCGGCGACCGGCGCGCGCGAGTCGGCGTCGAGGATCGTGCCCCGCAGCGTTGCGCCCTGCCGCAGCACGATCCGCACGCGGCGGGCGGTGCGCCCGGCCACGACGTCGACCGGCGGGCTGCGCGCAGGCGGGCGGCCCGCCGCGCTCGCGGTGAACACGTAGCGGCCCGGCACGAGCTCGTCCCACATGAACGCGCCGGCCGGATCGGACACCTTGCGCGCGCGGCCGCTCACGCTCGCGCGCGCGCCGGGCGCGCTCGGGCTGAACGACTCGATCGCGAGGAGGAACTCCTCGACGGGCCTGCCGGATTCGTCCACGACCTCGCCCTCGATCACGCCCGCGGAGGTCAGGCGGAGGACGTTGTCGCGGCCCGCGGCGACCCGCGTGGGCTCGGCGTCGCCGAACTGCGGGTGCGACGCGATGGCGTCGCACCCGTCGGCCTCGGCCGGCAGCTCGAAGCGGCCCTCGGCGTCGGCGGTCGCGGTCACGCTCGGCTCTTCGCGGCAGCTGACCACCGCGCCGGGGATCGGACGGCCGTCCGGATCCAGGACCACGCCTCGGATCGGCGCCGCGCTCGCGGCGGTGGTGTCGCGCGGCGGCGGCGGCGCCGGGGGCGGCGCCACGACGGCAGGCTCGCGCGGCGGCGGCGCCTCGGGCATCGGCGGCGGGAGCTGCGTCTGCGCGGGCTCACGCCGCGGCGGCATCACCGGGGCGGGGCGCGGCAGGAGCAGCCAGACGAGCAGCGGCACGACCAGCAGCGCCACCGAGAGCAGGGCCGCGGAGAGCCACGCCCTCCCCTGCGCGCCGCCCGTCTGGCCCCCCGCCATGCCGCCCTCGCCCCGCCGCCTCAGCGGCCGGCGTCGGTCCGATCCGCCGCGCCCTCGTCCGCGCCTTCCGGGGACGCGCCGGCGCCGTCCGGCTCGGCGGGGGACGCCTCATCCGCAGGGCCGGGCGCGGGGGTCACGGGCTCCGCGGGCCACGGCGTCTCGCTGGAGGAGCCGCCGCAGGCCGCGAGGAGCAGCGTGAAAGGCAGGAGCAAGGTGCCGGGCCTCATGACGCGGCATCCTAGCTCGTTTCGGGGGAAGGTCCCAAGAGACCGGGCGGCTCGCCCGGCGAGGGCCGCGGCGCGGGAGGCGCGGGAACGCCGCGTCAGCGCGACGCGGACAGGTTCGTCCGGGCGATCCAGAGGCAGGCCGCGGCGTTGACCGCGCACCAGACGACGAGGGCCACCCGGCCGAGGGGACCGGCGACCTCCCCGAGCACGACGACCGACGTGAGGTACGCCGCCGTGCCGACCGCGATGCCCGCGATCGCCGGCCTGAGCTTCTTCACGCCGAAGAAGAGCGTGGTGAGGCCGAGCGGGATCAGCGCGTTGGCGAGCGGCAACCAGCGGTGGACCGACGCGCCGATCAGCAGGTCGAGGTCGGCGATCGGCCGGGCCAGCACGTCGACGGCGAGGTCCACCCGCGGCAGGATCCACGGCGCGAAGAAGAAGAGCCCCGGCCCCGCCGCGAGCGCGGGGAGCAGGAAGCTCGCCTGCCACGGGGTCGTGGCGTTCGCGTCCTTCTTGCGGGCGCGGCGGGCGACCCACCCGGCGAGGAGCAGCAGCGCGAGCATCCGCACGACGATGTGGCTCTGCGTCACGCGCGCGACCGAGCTCGCGGCGTCCAGGATGCCGGCGCCATAGAGGAGCTTGCCGCTCTCCGAGTCGTCGACCACACGCGCGCCCGCGCGGATCGCGTCCTCGACCGCGCGCGGGTCGGACACGCCGAGGCCCACCAGCAGCGCCGCCGCGCCGGCGACGTGGGGCGCGGCCATCGAGGTGCCGTTGTACGCCGGGTAGGGCGCCTCGCAGTCGCCGCGCCCGCGGTTGCAGATGGTCTGCTGGGTGACGTTCACCCCGGGCGCCGCGACGTCGACGCCCTGGCCGCGCGAGGAGAACCGCGCGATCTTGTCGTTCGGGTCGCTGGCGCTGACGCCGATGACGCCGTCCGACGCGCCGGGGAACTGCACGCGCCCGCCGGTGTTGCCGGCCGCGGCGACGACGACCGCGCCGCGCTGGATCGCGTAGTCGATCGCGTTCTGGAGGACCTTGGAGTTGCGCGGGCCGCCGAGGCTCAGGTTGATGACGTGCGCGCCGTTCTCGGCCGCCCACCGGATGCCGTCGGCGACGTCGGCGGTCGTGCCCCAGCCGCTCTCGTTCAGCACCTTCACCGGCATGAGGCGCGCGTGGAACGCGAGCCCGACGGCGCCGATGCCGTTGTTCGTCGACTGCGCGATCGTCCCCGCGACGTGCGTCCCGTGGCCCTGGTCGTCGTTGGCGTGGTTCGTCTTGGTGACGAAGTTCCAGCCCTCCACGCACTCGGTCGAGGCGAGGTCGGGCGCCTTGACGAAGGGCCCGTGCGTCTCGCACGCGATGCCGGTGTCGACCACGGCGACGGTGACGCCGCGGCCGGTCGAGAAGTCCCACGCGCGCTCGGCGCCGACGCGCGCCATGTGCCACTGCTCCTTGAGCAGCGGATCGTTCGCGACGAACGACGCCCGCACCCAGGCGAGCGGCTCGGCCGCCTCGACGCGGGGGTCGCGCGCGAGCCGCGCCAGCGTGGCGCTGACCGGGCCGTTGATCGTGGCGATCTGGATCCGGGTCTCGGACGCGAGCGCGGTCGGGATGAGGCGCAGCGAGAAGTCGTTCGCGAGCGCCGCGAGCGCGCCGTCGTCGAGGTCGTCGCGCGCGTCGACGACGATCTGGCCGGGGATGTCGTAGCTCGTCTCCTCGAGCTCCGAGCTCATGCCGAGCAGCGGCTCGCCCGCGGTCGCGACCGGCTCGTACGGCAGATCGAAGCCGCCCAGGCCGGAGCCGGGGTAGCCGTGCCGGGCGGGATCGGCGTAGCTCGGGAGGCGGGGCTCCAGCATCCCCGGCGAGTGCGTCGCGAGCGCGGGCCCAGCGCGCCCCTCTTCTGCGCCGTCCGCCCTGGCCGCGCCGGACAGCGCGACCAGCGCCGTCGCGGCGAGCAGCGAGGTCGCGAGCGCCGCGCGCCCTGTTGGATGAGTGGCGGTCCCTGACCCACGCTGAAGGCGAGGCTGATGCATAGAGGTCTCCTCGTCCGCAGGGTAGCGCCGCCGCGTGGGAGCAGCCATCGCCCTGGCGCCGGCGCGTCACGCCGGCTCCGCCTGCCGGTCGAGCGCGCCCAGCCTGACGCGCTTGACGCGTCGCTGCGCCGCCGGCATCGGGCGCGGCCCTCGAGCGGGTCCGGACGGCCGGCGAACGTGCCGCCTTTCCCGCCATCGCGGCCGGGCGGCAGACGTGCTAGCCGCCACATTGATGGATTTCCTGATTCCGTCTCGCGCCGACCGACCTGGCAATGATCCGATCTTCACGCTGAACGCCGAGGCGACCGCGCGGGCGGCCAAGGGCGAGTCCATCGTGAACGCCACCATCGGGGTCCTGCTGGACGACGACGGGAAGCTCGCGCTGATGGACGGCGTCGCCGAGGCGCTGCGCGACACGCCGGCGAGCGTCGGGGCCGGCTACGCGCCGATCGCGGGCAGCCCCGAGTTCCTCCGCGGCGTGGTGGCGGACGTGCTCGGCCAGCGGCCGGCGGCCGAGTGGACGGCCGCGGTGGCCACGCCGGGCGGCAGCGGCGCGGTGCGCCTCGCGATCGCGGACTTCCTGGAGCCGCAACAGACCGCGCTCACCACTTCCTACTACTGGGCCCCTTACCGCACGTTCACGGATGAGGTCGATCGCGGGCTCGCGACGTTCCGGATGTTCGACGAGCGCGGCCGCCTCGACACCGTCGATCTCGAGCGGAAGCTCCAGGCCACGGTGGAGTCCCAGGGGCGCGGGATGCTCATCCTGAACTCCCCTTGTCACAACCCGACCGGCTACTCGTTCGACGAGGAGGAGTGGGCTCGTGTCGTGGAGGTCGTCGACCGCGTCGGCGCGGCGCCGGGGCGTGAGCGCGCGCCGATCACGGTGGTCCTCGACGTGGCCTATACGCATTACAGCGCGTCCGGCCTCGACAGCTGCCTCGATCAGGTGCTTCAGCTCGCGGGCAAGGCGATGATCCTGGTCACCTGGTCGGCGTCGAAGGCGTTCACGCAGTACGGGCTCCGGGTGGGCGCGCTCCTCGCGATCCACCCCGACGCCGAGCAGCGCCGCCGGATCCAGAACGCGCTCAACTACTCTTGCCGAGGCACCTGGTCCAACTGCAATGCCGGCGGCATGGCCGCGATCGCCCGTGCGCTCACCGATCCTGCGCTCCGGGTGCGCACGGAGAACGAACGCGCGGCCCTCAAGGCGCTGCTCGACCGCCGCGTGGCCAGGTGGAACGAACTCGCCTCGACCCGGAAGCTGCGGTACCCGCGCTATAACGGCGGGTTCTTCATCACGGTGTTCTGCGAGGACGCGCAGGCGGCGGCCGCGCGGCTGCAGCAGGACGGGGTCTTCGTCGTGCCGATCTCCGCGGGAGCCTTGCGCGTGGCGCTCTGTGCGGTCGCGGAGCGCGACATTCCGCGGCTCGTCGACACGATCGCCCGGCACGTCGCCTCCTGACAGCGCGCCGCGCCCCGAGCGCACCATCCCGTAGTTACTTGGCCGCCGCCCAGATCCCCGCCATCCACGCCTCGACGTCGCCCACGGTCCGCGGAATCTCGCAGGAGAGGTTCCGATGCCCGCTCTCCGTCACGAGGACATCGTCCTCGATGCGCACGCCGATGCCGCGGTAACGAGCCGGCACCGTCTCGTCGTCGAGCTGGAAGTAGAGGCCAGGCTCCACCGTGAGCACCATGCCCGGCTGGAGCTTGCCGAACTTGTAGACCTGCTGCCGTGCCTGCGCGCAGTCGTGCACGTCGAGCCCCAGCATGTGGCTCACGTTGTGGAGCGAGTAACGGCGATAGAACTGCTTGTCCTCCTTGAGCGCCTCCTCGGCGGACACGGGGAGGATGCCGAGCCGCTCGAGCCCCCGGGCCAGCACCCGCATCGCGGCGCGGTTCGGCTCCATGAAATCGTTGCCCGGCTTGACCTCGCGGAGCGCTGCCTCCTGCGCCTCGAGCACGAGCTCGTAAATCTCGCGCTGCTCCGGGGAGAACTTCCCGCCGATGGGCAGCGTCCGCGTGATGTCGGCGGTGTAGAGCGAGTTGCCCTCGACGCCCGCGTCAATCAAAAGGAGCTTCTCCGGATCGAGCTTTCCGTCGTTCCTGGTCCAATGCAGGATGCAAGCGTGGTGGCCAGCTGCGGCGATGGTCCCATAACCCACGTCGTTGCCCTCGACCCGGGCGCGCAGGTTGAAGATGCCCTCGACCTCCCGCTCGCTACGCCCGGCGGGGAGCGCGCGAATGACGTCCTCGAATCCGCGCTTCGTCGACGCGACGACCGCCTCGAGCTCCTGAATCTCGAGCGCGTCCTTGAGGAGCCGCATCTCCGAGAGCGCCTCGCCGAGCTGCTTGTCGCGATCCTGCTTGGCGAGGAGGTTGTCGACGCGATCCGACATGCCGCGGAGCACGCGGTGCGGGTGCGTCACCGCGCCGACAAGGCCGCTCAGGTACGCATCGAGCTCGGGGAGCCCGCGGCACTCGTCGACGCCGAAATGCGCGCGGCTCTGGTCCACGCCGAGGCGCGGGCCGACCCAGAGCTCGCCCTTCACGCGATCGGTGAAGAACGTCTTGTCGCTGCGGCCGGGGTTCGGCTCGACGAAGAGGATGTCGCGGTGACCGCCCCCCTCCTGCGGCTGCATGACGAGCACGCAGTCGGGCTCGAGGTTGCCCGTCAGGTAGAAGAAATCCGAGCCGGGGCGGAAGCGGTAATGCGTGTCGTTGGCGCGGACCTTCTCGTGCCCCGTGGGGATGATGAGCGTCTCCGCCGGGAACAGCTTGGACAGGGCCCGGCGGCGGGCAGCGAACACCTCCGCGTGCGCGATCGGCTGCGGCAGCTCGCGAGGCGCCGGCGCCCACCGATCCAGCATGAACGTGACCAGGGCCTCCGGCAGCGACGTGTCGTGGCTGGCCGGCTTGGCCTCGGGAGCGCCACCCGCAGCGGCCGGCGCCTCGGCCGATCCAGCTCCAGCGGACGCGCGGGGCGCGGGGTCAGCCTGGACAGGATCGGGGGCGCTGTTGTCGAACGTGGTGCTCATGGGACTGAAACTATGGGGCGATCGGGTGCGGTCGTTCAAGCCAAAGCGCCGCCGGACGCGGCCCTGCGAAGCGATCCCGACCGGAAGACGGCGGGTCAGGCGACCGAGGCGCCGCCGTCCACCGCGAGGACCTGGCCGGTGATGAAGTCGTTCTCGGCGAGGAAGACCACCGCGCGCGCGACGTCGCCGGCCTCGCCGATCCGGCGGAGCGGGATGCGCTCGCGCAGGCGGGCGAGCGTCGCCTCGTCCGAGGAGGACAGCGGCGGCAGGACCGTCCCGGGAGCGACGCCGTTGACGCGCACGTCAGGGGCCAGGGCCACGGCGAGGCCGCGGACCAGGTGGGCGAGCGCGGCCTTGGAGACGGAATAAGGGAGGTAGTTCTTCCAGGGGCGCTCGGCGCTCACACAGGCGATCGCGACCACGCTGCCGCGGCAGGCGCGGAGCGCGGGGGCGAGCTCGAGCGTGAGCAGGTACGGCGCGGTCGCGTTGAGGGCCATGGCGCGATCCCAGGCCTCGGCGGAGAGCTCGGCCGGCGGGACGCGATCGAAGTTCGCCGCGTTGTGGACCAGCAGATCGAGCCGGCCAGAGGACCAGTCGAGCGCCGCCCGGGCGAGGCCGGCGAGCGCCTCGCGGTCGTGGAGGTCCGCCTGGAGCGCGGTCGCGCGGCGGCCGAGGGCGCGCGCCTCGTCGACCACGGCGTCCGCGCCGGCGGCGCTCGTGGCGTAGTGGACGACCAGGTCGGCGCCCGCGGCCGCGAGCGAGCGGGCAATGGCGGCGCCGACGCGCGTGCCGGCGCCGGTCACGAGGGCGACGCGGCCGGACAGGGGGATGTGGGGCATGGCGGTGGTCTAGCCGATATGGCGCCGAGCGCGGTGAGGCCGGAGAGGCCAGGTGGGAAGACGCCGTGACCGCGCCCTGAGCGCGCGCGCCGGCGCCGCCGTTTTTTTCTCCCGCCGCGCGCCCCATGGCACGCTGCTCCGGCTTTGCCGATGCCGCCGACACGCCGACGAGCCGCGAAGAACCCCCCGAGCAAGCCGGCGCGCCGCGTGCGCGCCCTCGCCGCCGCGCTGCTCTGCGCGGCCGGGTGCACGGAAAAACTCGAGTCGGTCGACCTGCCCGGCGTCGACCTGCCCGGCATCGGCATGCCCGGCGCCGAGGCGCCCGCTGCGCCGCCGAGCGCCTCGGCGCGCGCCCAGGGCGCCCCGCGCGCCGCCGCGCCGCCGAGCGCCTCGGCACGGGCCCAGGGCGCCCCGCGCGCCAGGGCAGCGCCGCCGAGCGACTGCGACGAGCTGCCCTCCGAGGAGGAAGAGCGGCGCGCGCAGCTGCCGCCCCTCACCGCGCTCGGCAAGGCCGTACCCGTGGAGCCGTGGACCCCCCCGCCGTACGAGGTGCTGCCGGGCGTGACCCTGCCGCCGAAGATCGCCGCGAAGCTCGAGCAGATCGATCGGGGCTACGCGCGCCGCACGCGGGAGCACCTCGTGATCACGAGCGGGACACGCGACGCGAACCGCCAGGCGAGGGCCATGTTCACGAAGCTCAGGCTCGGCGAGGACCTGCTCAAGCTCTACCGGAACAAGGCGGCGGTCCAGGAGATCAAGAAGGCGTACCAGAACGCCTCCAGGAAGCCGCCGGAGCAGGTGGTGGCGGCCATGGAGGCCGTGATCCAGGACCAGATCGACCGGGGAATCTACGTCTCCGCGCACCTGCGCAAGGGCGCCGTGGACGTGCGCAGCCGGACCATGTCGGCCAAGGAGAAGCGCGCGTTCCTCGAGAGCGCCGCGGAAGCCGGCGACGTCGACGTCCTCGAGGAGACGACGCCGCCGCACTACCATCTGCAGATCGACTGAGCGCGATCCCCGCTCGCGCGAGCGGTCTCTCAGCCCGACGAGCCGCTCGCCGCCGGGACCACCGTCTTCGGGCCGGCTCCCGGCCGCGCGCCGCCCTTGATGCGCGCCTCCGTCACGACCTCGTCCCACTGCGCGTCGTAGCCCTCGAAATGGACGCGGTAGCTGCCCGGGGCGACCACGCCGGTGATGATCGCCGGCTTGTAAGCCCCCTTCCACTCGACCTCGATGCGGTCGCCGACCTTCCGCGCGCCGCCGCCGGCGCTGCGCTGCTCCTCCTCGCGCAGGCGCCGGGCGCTCCCCTCGTGCAGGCACTGTTCGCGGTGGCAGGCCAGGCCGGAGGCGCAGTCGTCGTCGGCGCGGCACGGGGAGCCGAGCGGCGCCTTTTTTCCGCAGGCAGCGAGCGCCGCGGGCAAGGCGGCAAGGACCACGAGCACCCTGAGGACGGCGACGGCACGTACGCGCACGGCACGGGATCCCATCAGAGCGGCAGCGGCCCGACAACAGGGATCGCGACGCGCGGTGCAGCCCGGCACATCTCCGCCGAGGCGCTCGCGGCGCCGCGGCCGCGAGCGCCTCGGCGAGGCCGGCGGACCACGGCCTGCGGGCGGGGCCGCGCTCTGCTATGGTCGCCCCCGCCGTGCGTCTGCTCGCCGCCCTCGCGCCCGTGGCCTTGCTCGTCGCGGCGCCGCCGCTCACGGGCTGCGGCGGCGCCGCCGCGCCGGATGCACACGTCTGCGCGGGGGCCGGCGTGTGCGGCGCGGGGTACTGCGTCGCCGGGCGCTGCCGGCCGGCCGACGCCCTCCCCTCGCCCATCGACGCGCGCCGCGTGCTGCTCCCGCCCGCGGACCTCGCGGTGCTCGCCGAGCACGGCGGCGACGGCGTGCCCGACGCCGTCGCGCTCGGGCGCGAGGGCGGAGGCGACGTCGTCCTGCTGCTCCGGTTCGCGCCGGACTTCGGCGCCGGCGCCGAGATCGCGAGCGCCTTCGTGGTGCTGGAGCCGACCCCGGGCGCGCCGCCCGCCGAGCGCGCGGTCCCCCTCGAGGTCGCGCGCATCCTCGAGCCGTGGCACTCGAACACGGCGACGTGGGGCCGGCAGCCGCGCCTGTCGCTGCCCGAGGCCGCCGCCGTCGTGCGCCGCCGCCCCGCGACGCCGCTGCGGATCGACGTCACGCCGCTCGTGCGCGACTGGGCCCGGCGGCG
Organism: Sorangium cellulosum; assembly: GCF_002950945.1. Lineage (GTDB taxonomy): Bacteria > Myxococcota_A > Polyangia > Polyangiales > Polyangiaceae > Sorangium > Sorangium cellulosum_E. The sequence continues at coordinate 13,748,853 of NZ_CP012673.1, read as the reverse complement.
CAAGGACGACCACGGCATCGCGATCCTCGCGCCGGGCAGCGACGCGGTCGGGGCGGCCTACTCGATGGGCATCTCCCAGGGCGTCGGTCCCCTCCTCGAGGTGTACGTACGGTGAGCGGCGGTCAGGACGACGACGACGTCGGCGAGCGGGCCTCCAGGCCGAGCGCCCTCCCGCTCCCCCTCATCCGTTACGACACGGGCGACGGCAGGCCGCCCGCGTCCGACGCCGGCAGCGGTCTGCCGCCCGCCTCCGGCAGACCGTCCGGCCCCGGCGTGTCGCCGCCCGCCTCCGGCCCCGGTGGGATGCCCCCCGCGTCCGATCCCGGGAGCAACCCCCCCGCCTCGCTCGCCTTGCCGCTCGCGCGCCGCGCCCACAGCGACGACGCCGACGACGAGCCCGCCGTGACCCGGCGCTCGGTGCCGAGCGTGCCGCCCTTCCCGCTCCTGCGCACCGCGCCGCCCCCGGCGCCCGAGGAGGCGCCGCCGCCCGCGCTGCTCCGCGTGAGCGGCCTCAGCGTCGCGTTCACGGCCGACGGCCGCGTCACGCGCGCCCTCGACGGCGTGTCGTTCTCGGTCCCGCGCGGGCGAACGGTGGCGCTCGTCGGCGAGTCGGGCTGCGGCAAGACGGTGACCGCGCTCAGCATCCTGCGGCTCCTGCCCGCGCCGTACGCGTCCGTCGACGCCGGCACGATCGAGCTCGAGGGCCGGGACCTCCTCTCGCTCACCGAGCGCGAGATGCGCGCCGTGCGCGGCGGCAAGATCGGGATGATCTTCCAGGAGCCGATGACCTCGCTGAACCCCGTGTACACGGTCGGCGCCCAGATCGCCGAGGCGATCCGGCTGCACCGCCCCATGTCGCGCGGCGATGCCCGGCTCTACGCGGTGAGCCTGCTCGGCAAGGTCGGCCTGCCCGAGCCCGACGTGCGCGCCGGGAGCTACCCGCACGAGCTGTCCGGCGGGATGCGCCAGCGCGTGATGATCGCGATGGCCCTCGCGCCGGGCCCCTCGCTGCTCATCGCCGACGAGCCGACCACCGCGCTCGACATGACCACGCAGGCGCAGATCCTCGACCTGCTCGAGCGGCTCAAGGCCGAGACGTCGATGAGCCTCCTGCTCATCGCGCACGACCTCGCCGTCGTCGGCGAGCTCGCGGACGAGATCGTCGTGCTCTACGCCGGCACGGTCGTGGAGCAGGGCCCCGCGCGCAGGGTGCTCGCGACGCCGTCACACCCGTACACGCGGGCGCTGCTCCGGAGCATCCCGGCGCCCGGGCTCCGGCCGCACCGCGTGCGCGGCGAGAAGGCGCTGCGCCTGCCGACCATCCCGGGCGGCCTGCCGGATCTGCGCGACCCGCCGCCCGGCTGCCGCTTCGCCGACCGCTGCGAGGCGGTGTTCGCGCGCTGCCGCGCCGAGGCGCCCGACCTTTACGACGTTCCGCACGTCCCGCACGTCCCGCCGCGCGCGGGGCGCCACGCGGCGCGCTGCTTCCTGCTCGCCGGGGCGGGGCGCGCCGGCGAGGAGGGCGCCGCGTGACGCGCGACAGCGACTTCCCGCTGCCCTCGCAGGGCGACGCCGCGGGCGTCGCCGCGGCGCGCGCCGAGAGCGCGCGCGGCGCCCGCCCGCTGCTCCAGGTGGAGCGGGTCTCCAAGCTGTACCCGGTGCAGCGCGGCCCGCTCGCGAAGCCGTCGTTCGTGCAGGCCGTCGACGGGGTGACCTTCCACGTGCACCGCGGCGAGACGCTCGGCCTGGTCGGCGAGTCGGGCTCGGGCAAGACCACGCTCGGGCGCACGGTCATCCGGCTCGTCGAGCCCACGCTCGGCCGCATCTTCTTCGACGGCGAGGATCTCACGGCGATGTCGGGCCGCGCGCTCAGGGCCACGCGCCGGCGGATGCAGATCGTCTTCCAGGACCCCTACGGCTCGCTCAACCCGCGGATGACCGTGCGCGAGATCGTCGGCGAGGGCATCGTGATCCACCGCCTCGCGAGGAGCCGCGACGAGGCGACGGCGATGGTCGAGGGCGCGCTCCAGAAGGTCGGGCTGCGGCCGGACATGATGGAGCGCTTCCCCCACGAGTTCTCGGGCGGGCAGCGGCAGCGGATCGCGATCGCCCGGGCGCTCGTCGTGCGCCCGCATTTCGTCGTCTGCGACGAGCCGGTGAGCGCGCTCGACCTGTCGGTCCAGGCCCAGATCATCAACCTGCTCGAGGAGCTCCAGGACGAGCTCTCGCTGAGCCTCCTGTTCATCTCGCACGACCTCCGGGTGGTCGAGCACGTGAGCCACCGCATCGCGGTGATGTACCTCGGCCGGATCGTGGAGATCGGCGCGGCCCGGGACGTGGCCGAGCGGCGGTACCACCCGTACACGCGCGCGCTCTTCGACGCGATGCCGTCGCTCGACCGCGGGGGCAAGGCGCGGCGGCTGCTCCCCGGCGCGCCGGGGAGCGCGATCAACCCCCCCGAGGGCTGCGTGTTCCACCCGCGCTGCCGCAAGGCGGAAGAGGGCAAGTGCGACGTCGAGGTCCCGCCGCTCGAGGAGCTCGCCGCCGGCACCGGCCACCGCGTGGCGTGCTGGCACCCCGAGGTCGAGTGACCGCGGGTTCTGCTAAGGTCCGCCCCCCATGCACGCCTGGCGCGGCCATTCGTTCGGCTCCCCCGAGATCCTCGTCTGGGAAGAGGTGGACGATCCCCCGCTCGCCGAGGGAGAGGTGCGGATCGAGGTCGCCGCGTCGGCGATCAACTTCCCCGACGTGCTCTTCACGGCGGGCACCCATCAGGTCAGGCCGACGCCGCCGTTCATCCCCGGCTTCGAGGTCGCCGGCGTCGTCGTCGAGAGCCGCGAGCCGTCCTTGCCGCCGGGCGCCCGCGTGGCCGCGACGCTGCCCGGCTCGGGCGGCTACGCGACGCGCGTGATCGCCGGCCCGCGCACGACCTACGCGCTCCCCGACGGCATGCCGTTCGAGGACGGCGCGGCGCTGACCATCACCTACCAGACAGGCCACCTCGCGCTGCACCGGCGCGCCGGCCTCCAGCCGGGCGATACGGTGCTCGTGCACGCCGGCGCGGGCGGCGTCGGCAGCGCGGCGATCCAGCTCGCGAAGGCGGCCGGCGCGACCGTCATCGCCACCGCCGGCGGGCATGAGAAGGTGGCGATCTGCCGCGCGCTCGGCGCGGACGTCGCGATCGACTACCGGAGCGAGGACTTCGTCGCCGCCGTCAAGGACCTGACCTCGGGCCGGGGGGCCGATATCGTCTTCGACCCCGTCGGCGGCGACGCCTTCGATCGATCCACCAAGTGCATCGCCTTCGAGGGCCGCATCCTGGTGATCGGCTTCGCGTCAGGCCACTTCCCCGCGGCGCGCGCGAACCACCTGCTCGTGAAGAACTACGCGGTGATCGGCTTTTACTGGGGCACCTACAGCCGCGCCGAGCCCGCCCTGACGCGGCGGGTGCAGGACGAGCTCTATGCGCTCTACGGCCGGGGCGCGATCAAGCCGCTCATCTCCTCCGCCCGGCCGATGGCCGAGGCACGAGCGGCCATGTCGGCCGTCGCGTCGCGCGCGACCACCGGCAAGGTGGTGCTCACGAACACGCGCTGAGGTCGGCCCGCGCAGGGCGGCCGGGGGGTCGGATCGGGGCATGAGCCCCCGCCGCTCAGGCGAGCGGCGGGGGCGCCGGGGAACAGGTCAGGGGCAACCGGCGGCGGTGGACGCCTCGGGGAGCTCTCCGAGCGTGTCCTGATCCGCCGTGGTCAGGCCGAAGCCGTAGGGGAACAGCGCCTCCGCCTCGTTGGGGTCGTGGCGGTTGATGCGCTGGCAATCGGTCCTGGGCCAGGAGAACGAGAGCTTGCCCTGGAACTCCTCCACGCCGAAGAGCACGTCGGCCACGCCGCCGCCCTCCGAGCCCGGGAGCCACGCCGCCACGAACGCGTCGGAGCGGTTCAGCTCCTTGTTCACGTAGAGCGGGCGGCCCGACAGGAAGACCGTCACGATCGGCAGATCGGGCGCGGCCGTGCGGATCGCGTTGAGCACGGTCAGATCCTCGGGGTGGAAGAGCGCGTGCTCGAGCGTCTTCGCGTGCGGGTTGTCGTCCTCGGCGAGCTGGATGTCCCCGAACATCTCGGCATAGGGCGTCTCGCCGATCACCACGATCGCGGCATCGAAGTCCGCGGACGCGCCGGCGCCGCTCGCGCTCAGGGTCGCCTCGCCGCCGGCCCCCTCAACAAGCTCGGCGATGCCCGAGTAGATCGACTGGGCGTTCGGGAAATCGGCGTTCGTGTTCTCGGTGCCCTGCCACGTCCGCGACCAGCCGCCGGCCTGGTTCCCGATGTTGTCCGCCGACTTGCCCGCGACGAACACCTTCGACCCCGGGTCGAGGGGGAGCACGCCGTTCGCGTTCTTGAGGAGGACGAGCGACTTCCTGACCGCCTCGCGCGCGAGCTCCCGGTGCTCCGCCGCGCCGAGCAGGTTCTGCTGCCCCGCGTACATGCGGGTCGACGGCGCCCCCTTGGTCTTCTTCGGACCGAGCAGCCCTGCCCTCATCTTGACCCGCAGGATCCGCGTCACGGCGTCGTCGATCCGCGCCTGCGAGATCTCGCCCGCGTTCACCTGGGCGATCGTGTTCTCATAGAACGGCTTCCAGTCCCTCTTGTACGGGACCATGATCATGTCGACGCCCGCGTTGATCGCCTTGGCGCACGAGCTGTCCTCGCACCCGGCCACCTGGCCATGGCCGTTCCAGTCGCCGATCACGAAGCCGTCGAAGTTGAACTCGTCCTTGAGCACGTCGGTGAGCAGCGGGCCGTAGCCGTGCATCTTCTCGCCGCGGATGCTGTTGTAGGACGCCATGACGGTCTGCGCGCCCGCGGGGATGGCGGACATGTAGCCCTGAGCGTGGATCTTGCAAAGCTCGGTGTCGCTGGAGAGGTTGTTCCCCTGGTCATCGCCCTTGTCCGTGCCACCGTCGCCGATGAAGTGCTTGGCCGTGGCGATCACGTTGGCGGCGCCGAGGAAACTGGCGCCCTTCGGGTCGCCCTGGATCCCCTTCACGACCCGGCCCCCGTACGCGTTCACGACCTCCGGATCCTCGGAGTAGCCCTCGTAGGTGCGGCCCCACCGGTCGTCGCGGACCGTCGCGAGCGTCGGGGCGAAGGTCCAGTCGAGGCCCGTCGCCGCGACCTCCTTGGCCGTCGCCGCGCCGATCCGCTCGATCAGCTCGGGATCACGCGCGGCGCCCAGGCCGATGTTGTGCGGGAAGAGCGTCGCGCCGCGGACATTGTTGTTCCCGTGCACGGCGTCGATGCCCCAGATGATCGGGATCGCCACGCGGGTGCCGCCGGCCGTGTCGATCGACGCGTTGTAGAGCGAGTCGGCGAGCGCGACCCACTCCGCCGCCGTCGCGTCCTTGTCCTTGCCGGCCCAGGAGCCGCCTCCGTTCAGGATGGAGCCGAGGTGGAACTCCTTGACCTCCGCCGGCGTGACCTCCTGGATCTCGGCCTGCACCATCTGGCCGACCTTCTCCTCCAGGCTCATCCGGCCGAGGAGCTCGGCGACCGCCGCCTCGATCTCCGGATCCTTCGCGACCTCGCTCTCCAGCTCGGGCCACCCGTCGTCGCAGGGGAGCAGGTTCGAGCCGGTCCCGGAGCCGCCGCCGCCGTCAGCTCCGCCCCCGGTGCCGCTCGGGTTGCCGCCGCCGCCGGTGCCCGTCGGCGACCCCGCCCCGGTGCCGCTCGGGTCGCCGCCGCCGCCCGTCCCGCCGCTCGCGGTGCTGGTGGCGTTGCCGGACGGGTCGTCGTCGCCGCAGGCGGCCGGCGCGAGAACAGCCGCCGCCGCCAGGATCCATGTCGCATACCGTGTGAGGCGCATAAGGTGCTCCCCTTTGTTGTCAATGATTAAGAAGGATGGGACTCGAGGTGAACCGTGACAGCGATGTAAAGCGTCGTCCGGGCCGGGACCCGCGCGCCGTTCGCGCGCGAGAGCCGTGAGCAGGTCTCCTGTTCGCCGGCCCGGAGGTCACCCCCCGCTCCAGGCCGGCCGTCGCTCCCGCGCAGAGCAAAGAGCTCCTCACCGCCAGGAGCGCGCGCGATCCCGGCTGGACAGGAGACCCCTGTCGCACGTTTGCCCGAGCGAGTCACAGCCCCGCTCGGGCCCGAGGACATGCAATGAAATGAGCTCCACGCTGGGAGTGGAGGACACGCAACGGTGACGTTCTAATCCATGAGTACGGCTGCGTGCAAGCCCCCCTCATCTCCTCAGGCAGCGATCTGTCACCCCAGGCGAACACCGAGACGAACAACGATGCGCCGCGCCAACCCGGCCTCTGACCGAGCGCGGCGCGCCACCGGCGAGCGGGCCGCGCCGCGTTGTCGTCGAGGCCGCGCGGCGGGCAGCTAGAAAATTCCAGGCGCCATCCTGCCAGCCGTCGCTTGCCGGGGCGCCTCTCGACGCGGATTCAACAGAGGATCAACGGCACGGCGCCGAAACGATTGGAGGAGGCGCCGCTCCTGCGCCGCCGCGAGATCGACCCAGGCCCGCCTTCGTGGGGCTCCGGACAACACCGCGCCTCGGAGACGTCACCCGTAAACCATGGACCGACTCGGGCCGCAATACGCAAACCGGGCGGCGCAGCGCGGCGATCGAGGCCGTGGCATAACGCCACAACCTGTGCAGGAGAGCCACGGACGGACGGCCGTTCCGACCGGAGGACGGCTTTGCGGCGTCTGGCCGCGGATTTGCAACTTCGCGCCGGCCGCGCTTCCGGGAGATCCTGACGATGGCGAGACCAACTCACCTTGCGATTGCTGTGCTCCTGCTGGCTCCGGGGCTCATCGCCGGCTGCGGCCAGGCGGACGCGCCCCCCTCGAACCAGGGCGCCCCGCCGGGGCAGGAGAAGAAGGTCGATACCAAGATCCTCGAGAAGGGCGCAGAGGCGCTCCAGGACCTGAGCCCCGTGCGGGCGATCGACCACTACCTCGACGGCTTCCACGTGATGAAGGACAGGCCGGACCTCCACATGGAGGCTCATCACTACTGCAAAGGCATCAACGAAGAGTTCACGCAGTGTGTGATCTTCGACGGCAACACGAAGGACGCGAACATCATCGGCGTCGAGTACATCATCTCCGAGGCGATGTTCGAGGGGCTGGCCGAGGACGAGAAGAAGAGCTGGCACCCGCACAACTACGAGATCCTCTCAGGCCAGCTCACGCTTCCCGGCGTCCCCGCGGTGGCCGAGAAGGCGGCGCTCAAGAAGAAGATGAACAGCTACGGCAAGACGTGGCACATCTGGGATACGGGGCACGCGGGGCACCCCGCCGCGCACAACCTGCCGGTCGGCCCTCCCCTGCTCGCCTGGTCGTACAACCGCGATGGGGAGATGCCGGCCGAGCTCCTCGCGGCGCGCGACAAGCGCACCGGGATCGACACGGCGGAGAAGCGGAAGGAGCGCGCCGATCTCGCCTCGGTGGCGAACCCGCAGCGGGGCGTCGACGACCTCAAGTCGAAGTTTCCGAACGCGACCGGCGCGCCGGAGGGCGTGCGGGCGAAGTGACGCCGCCGCCGGGGCGTGCGCGCCGCCGATGGCGGCTCCGGCAAAGCTGACCGCCGGGCTCAAGCGACGGCGGTGGATTCAGCCGAAGCGTATTCCGCCGAGATGGTCATGGCGAGCCGTTACATTCGCTGGCAGCGTCATTTACCTGCGGAGGTGGACGCGCCTATGCTGCCGCCATGTTCTTGATTCCGCGTACTTCCATCCGTCTCTTCATGACAACAGGCGCGCTGCTCCTCGCGCTCGCGGCATGCGGCGACGACGACTCGGGCACAGGCGGCGCTGGCGGCGAGGGCGGCGGCGGCGGCACAAGCGCGACCGGCACGGGGACCGGCACCGGCACGGGGACCGGCACCGGCGGTGCTGGCGGCGACGGCGGTGCTGGCGGCGGCGGCGGCGCGGGCGGGACCGGCGGTGCTGGCGGGACCGGCGGTGCTGGCGGCGACGGCGGCGCGGGCGACGGCGGCGCGGGTGGCGGCGGCGGCGCCCCCGGGACCACGTCCACCTCCGTGTCCTCTTCCGCCGGCACCGGCGGCGCGGGCGGCGACGGCGGCGCTGGCGGCGACGGCGGCGCGGGCGAGGGGGGCGCTTCCACGACGACGGCGGGTTCTGGCGGCGCTGGCGGCGAGGGCGGCGCTGGCGGCGCTGGCGGCGAGGGCGGCGAGGGCGGCACTGGCGGCGAGGGCGGCGCTGGCGGTGAGGGCGGCGCTGGCGGTGAGGGCGGCGCTGGCGGCGAGGGCGGCGGGCTGCCCGAGGCCACGCGGTGGGCTGACGTGGAGCCGATCCTGACGGCGAAGTGCTCGCCCTGCCACACCCGGACAGAGCCGCCGCCGGCCAGCGGCTACGCGATCACGTACGTGTCCGCGGTCGCGCCCGCTGACGGCTATACTGTCTGCGTGACAGCGGGTTTCACCAACGGCGCGTGCTCCCTCGTGCGCGTTCACGACGGCACCATGCCGCGTGGCCGCGGCTGCACGGGCAATCCGGTGACGGACGCTGGGAACACCGCGTGCCTGACCGCCGCGGAGCAGCAGACGCTGGCCGACTGGATCGCGGACGGGCAGCTGGAGTGACGCGGCCGGGCGCGGCCTCTCCGCCGTGCCCACCCCACCTCGGCGGCTCGACTCGCGGCGCGCGTCCTCCACCGCGGCGCGCATCCTCCACCGCGCGCCGCTTCAGGCAGCCGGCCGCCGGCCGGCGCACGCCTGCCCCCCCCAATCACCCCCTTGCGCTTTCGCCAGCGCGGTACCTGATTCGGTGCTCAGTCATCGGACGGAGAGGGGCATGGAGGCATCGATACCTACCGATCCCCGCCCGGCGGCGGGGGTCGACCGGGATCGCCGCGCCCGGCGCGGGCGCCAGAAGCGAGGGGCTGGGTCGCTGCTCCGAGGGCAGAACCAGATCCTCCGGATGGTCGCGTCCGGCGAGCCGCTCTCCCGCATCCTGGACGAGCTCATCGACTTCATGGAGGTGCAGTCGTCCGAGGCGCTCTGCTCGATCCTCCTCGTCGACGCGTCGCGAACCCACCTGCGCTGGGCCTCGGCGCCCAGCCTGCCCGAGGCGTACAACCGGGAGGTGGACGGGTTGCTCGTCGGCGCCGTGAACGGCTCGTGCGGCACCGCCGCCCACCGCAAGAAGACGGTGATCGTCTCGGATATCGAGCACGATCCGCTCTGGGAGCAGGCGCGCGCGCTCGCGCTCTTCCACGGGCTGCGGGCGTGCACGTCCTCGCCGATCCTGGGCAGCCAGGGCGAGGTGCTCGGCACGTTCGCCTTCTACTACCGGGCGCCGCGCGCGCCGAGCGCGCGCGATCTCGCCCTGATCGAGATCTCCCGGGATCTCGCGGGCATCGCGATCGAGCGCAGCCGGAGCAGGGCGCGCGTCGAGGAGGCGCTGCGCGCGCGCGACGACTTCCTCGCCGTGGCGTCGCACGAGCTGAAGACGCCGATCGCGACGCTCCTCCTCCAGATCAAGGCGCTGGAGAGGCTCCAGCGCGGGCGAGAGGAGATCCCTGTCCAGGCGCTCGCGCCCAAGGTGGTCAAGCTGGAGCGGCAAGGGAGGAAGCTCCTCGGGCTGGTGGAGCAGCTGCTCGACGCGACGCAGCTGCTCTCGGGCCGGATCGAGATCGAGCGCGCGCCGGTCGACCTCGCCGAGACGGCGCGGGATGTCGCGGGCCGGATGCTGGACGGCCTCGGCGACCACACGCCCGCGATCCACGTCCACGCCGTGGCCCCGGTGATGTGCCTGGGCGACGGCTTCCGGATCGAGCAGGTGCTCGTGAACCTCCTGTCGAACGCCCTCAAGTTCGGCCACGGAGCGCCGATCGAGGTCACCGTCGAGGCGGGGGAGCGCGCCGCCCGCCTGCTCGTCCAGGACCGCGGCATCGGCATCGCGCCGGAGGACCAGGGGCGCATCTTCCAGCAGTTCGAGCGCGCCGTCTCGGCGCGCAACTACGGCGGCCTCGGCCTGAGCCTGTGGCTGTCGCGCCAGCTCGTGGAGAGGATGCAGGGCCGCATCTCCGTGCAGAGCGAGCTCGGTGCCGGCTCCACCTTCATCGTGGAGCTCCCCCCTGTGCCATGAGCAAATCCGTCTTGATCATCGATGATGACGTCGATCTGGCGACGACCCTCGCCGAGACGCTGCGCGAGCTCGGGTACGAGGCCACGCCTTACTTCAGCGGGCGAGAGGCGCTGGAGCACCTCTCGGAGGGCGAGCGGCCGGGGGTGATCCTGCTCGACCTGATGATGCCGAAGATGAACGGCTGGAAGGTGTGCGACGAGCTCAGCGCGGCGCCCGGGCTCGAGAAGATCCCGGTGGTGATCATGACCGCGGCCTCGAACATCAAGCAGCCGATGCCGGCGCACGCGCGCGAGGTGATCAGCAAGCCGTTCGAGCTGGACGCGCTGCTGAGGACGATCGACGCGGCGTGAGGCCGCGCGCGCCGCGGAGCCAGCCGCGCGCGACGCACGCGCAGCCCGCGACCCGGAACCAGCCGCGCGCTGTGGAGCGGAGCGGGCACGGTTCATGGAGGCCAGCGCCGCTGTGCACGAAGCGCCCTCCCCTGGCCCCGAGGCTGCGCCGCAGCCGCGGGCGGCGCGCGCCGCGGCGATGGCGATCGCGGCGCTCGCCCTCGTCCTCCTGCTGCCCGCCGCCGGGTGCGTCCGCGAGGCCGCGAAGGAGGCGGCCAGCGGCACGCTCGAGGCGCTCGGGCGAGACGCGCGGGACCACGCCGCGCCGGCCGAGCCGACGACCCGGGGCGCGCCGGCCCCCGCGCGGCCGCTCGTGGGGGCGATCGTCCACGACGCGGTCCGCGCGGGCGCGGCGGAGCTCGGGCGGCAGGCGGGGCCGCTCGAGCCGGTGATCGCGCAGACGAGCGAGGCGGTGAGCAGCGCGGTGATCCAGGGCGCGCTCCAGCACGACCGGCAATTGATCGAGCTCGTGGAGCAGGGCTCGGGCGCCGCGGCGCGGGCGGTGGCGCGCGAGGGGACGGCGCAGCTCGTCGAGCAGCTCGCGGGCTGCCCCGCCGGCGATCCGGGCTGCTCGGGCGCCGCGATCGAGCGGGCCAGCCGCGCCGCCGCCACGGGCTTCGCCGACGGCCTCGGGCGGGCGATCCGGCCCTGGATCGTCGCGCTCGCCTTCGGCGCGGGCTTCCTGCTCGCCGCGCTGATCGCCGCCGCCGTCGCGCTCGCGGCGAGGCGGCACGAGCGCGCCTTCACGCGCTGACCTGCGCGCGCGCCGCGCCCGGCCGTGGCGCTTCGCGCGCTGGAGGCGACGTGGTACGCGCAGGCGATGACGCCGGGGCAGCGGATCGCGGACCGCTTCCAGATCGAGCGCCAGGCGGGAGCGGGCGGCATGGGCGCCCTCTACCGCGCCGTCGACCTGGAGACCGGCGCCCCGGTGGCGGTGAAGATCCTCCACCGCGGCGAGGACGACGACCTCTCGCGCTTCGCCCGCGAGGCGAGGATCCTCGACCAGGTGAAGGACGCGGCGGTGGTCCGGTACATCGCCCACGGCATCGCCGGGGCGGCGCAGCCGTACCTCGTCATGGAGTGGCTCGACGGCGAGGACCTCTCCGCCCGCCTCGCCCGCGCCGAGCTCACGCTGGCCGAGAGCTTCACGCTGCTCCGGCGCGTCGCGGGCGCGCTCGCCGCGGTGCACGCGCTCGGGGTCGTGCACCGCGACATCAAGCCGAGCAACATCTTCCTCTGCGACGGGCGCGTCGACCGGGCGCGGCTCATCGACTTCGGCATCGCCCGGCCGGGCAACACGTCGGCCGTGATCACGCGCAAGAGCGCGGCCGTGGGCACGCTGGGCTACATGGCGCCGGAGCAGGCGCGCGGCAGCGCCCACGTCGACGCGCGCTCCGACGTGTTCTCCCTCGGGTGTGTGCTCTTCGAGTGCCTCACCGGCCAGCCGGCCTACGCGGGCGACAACCTGATGGCGGTGATGGCGAAGCTGCTCCTCGCCTCGGCGCCGCGGCTCCGCGACGAGCGGCCCGAGCTCCCCGAGGAGGTCGATGCGCTCGTCGACCGCATGCTGAGCCGGGACCCCGCGCGGCGCCCCGCGAGCGGCGCGGCGCTGCTCGCCGAGGTCGAGGCGATGAGCCCCCCGGGCCCGGAGCAGGGCGCGCTCCTGGCGCCGGAGAGCCGCGCGCGGCCGGCGCTGACCGAGGGCGAGCAGCGGTTCGTGTCGGTGCTGCTCGCGGGCGCCGGCGATGCGATGGGCGCCGGCGGTGCGATGGGCGCCGGCGGCGCGATGGGCGCCGGCGGCGCGGCAGGGACCGAGGCCGCGGCGGGGGCGGCGCCCGGGGGGCTTGCGGCGGTGCCGGCGCTCGGAGCGCTCGCGGCGGCGCCGGGCGCCGAGGCCCGGGAGCACGCGGCGTTCCGCGCGCCGGTGGTGGACCCGTCCACGATGACCCTGGTCGCGGAGATGCCGATCGTCGCCGCGCCCGACCGGGAGGAGGCCGCGCTGCGGGCGCTGGTCGCGGACCACGGCGGAGAGCTCGACCGCCTCGCCGACCGGACGTGGGTGGCGACGTTCCTGGGCACGCCCCGGGGCGCGAGCCTGCGGGCGCACGAGGGCCAGAGGCTCGCCAGCACCGGCGGGACCGCGACGGATCACGCGGGGCGCGCCGCCCGCTGCGCGCTCGCCATGCGGGAGCTCCTCCCGGGCGCGCCGATCGCGGTCGCGACGGGGCGCGGCCGGGTGCGCGGCCGCTCGCCCGCGGGCGAGGCGATCGACCGCGCCGCCCGGCTCATCGAGGACGCCCGGCGCGACCACACGGCGGGCGCGGCTGGCGCGCAGGCCGCGCAGCGCGCCCCGATCCACGTCGACGCGCTGACGGCGGCGCTGCTGGAGGGCCGGTTCGAGATCGACGCCGCGTCGACCACACCGCGGCTGCTCGCGGAGCTGGCCCTGCCGGAGGCGGCGCGCTCCCTGCTCGGCAAGCGGACGCCCTGCGTCGGGCGCGACCGCGAGCTGCGCGCGCTCGAGGACCTCTTCGACGAGTGCATCGAGCAGCCGACCGCCCGCGTCGCGCTCGTGACCGCCGGCGCGGGCTTCGGCAAGTCGCGGCTGCGCAAGGAGCTCGAGGACCGCGTGGCGCGACGCGGCGCCGCGGTCGAGATCTGGATCGGCCGCGGCGAGCCGATGCGGGCGGGCGCGCCGTTCGGCCTGCTCGGCCAGATCATCAGGAAAATCGCGAGGTTACAGGACGGCGAGCCCGTCGAGGCGCGCTGGCAGAAGCTCGCGGATCGTGTGGCCCGGCGTGTGGCCGAGGCGGACCGGGGCCGCGTGGCGGAGTTCCTGGGGGCCATGGTTGGGGTGCGGTCCTCGGACGAGGAGAGCGTGCAGCTGCGCGCGGCGCGGCGCGACCCGGTGCTGATGGGCGACCAGCTGCGCCGCGCCTTCGTCGATTTCCTCGAGGCCGAGTGCCGCGCGCAGCCGGTGCTGCTGCTGCTCGAGGACCTGCACTGGGGCGACCACCCCTCGCTGGAGTACGTGGGCGCGGCGCTGCGGCTGCTCGCGGACCGGCCGCTCCTGGTGGTCGGCTTCGCGCGGCCCGAGGTCGACGAGCTCTTCCCGCGGCTCTGGGCCGACGCCGGGGCGACGGCGATGCGCCTCGGCGCGCTGCCGCCGAAGGCGTGCGAGCGGCTCGTGCGCGAGGCGCTCGGCGCGGCGGCGGACGAGGCGACGGTCGCGCGCGTGGTGGCGCGCGCCGCGGGGAACGCGTTCTTCCTGGAGGAGCTCGTACGCGCGGTGGCGGAGGGGCGCGGCGACGACCTGCCCGACACGGTGCTCGCGATGGTAGAGGCGCGGCTCGAGGGGCTCGCGCCCGAGGAGCGGCGGGTGCTGCGCGCCGCGTCGGTGCTCGGCCAGGTGTTCTGGCGGGGCGCGGCGCTCGCGCTGCTCGGCGGGGAGGGCCGAGCGCCCGCGCTCGACGCGCAGCTGTCGGGCCTCGCGGCGCGCGAGTGGATCGCGCGCCGGCCCGAGTCGAGCCTGAAGGACGAGATCGAGTACACGTTCCGCCACGCGCTCGTGCGCGAGGCCGCGTACGACATGCTCACGGCGGAGGACCGCGCGCTCGGCCACCGGCTGGCGGTCGCGTGGCTGGAAGCGACGGGCCAGGACGACGCGGCGGTGCTGGCCGAGCACAACGAGCGCGGCGGCGAGCTCGGCCGGGCGGCCGGCTACTACGTGCGGGCGGCGGAGCAGGCGCTGTCGGGCAACGATCTCGGCGGGGCGCTGCGCGCCGCGGACCGGGCGCTCCGCTGCGGCGCGGCCGGGGAGCTGGCCGGCAAGGCGTCGCTGCTGCGCGCCGAGGCGCACCGCTTCCGCGGCGAGCTCGACGACGCGGAGCGCTGGGCGACGGAGGCGCGGGGGCTCTTGCCCGGGGGCAGCGCGGGCTGGTACGCGGCGCTGCGGGTGGCGATCACGGCCGCGCTCAAGCTGAACCGCGCGGAGCGCGTGCCGGGGCTGCTCGCGGACCTGCTCGCGGGCTGGTCGGACGGCGCGCCCGCGCCGGAGCAGGTGGCCGCGCTGGCGTGGGCCGCGGCGATCCTGTTCCTGACGGGCAGGTACGCCGAGGCGGGCTCGCTGATGGCGCGGGTCGAGCCGGTGGCGGATCGCTTCACGGCCGACCCGCAGATCGCCGGCACGATCGCGTGGAGCCGGGCGGCGGCGGCGCTGTTCGTGGAGGGTGATCTCAACCGGCACCGGGCGCGGCTGGAGGAGGCGATCGCGTGCTTCGACCGGGCCGGGGACCTGCGGGGCGGGTGCGGCCAGCGCGCGAACGCCGGGTTCGCGTGCAACGAGCTGGGCGCCTATGCCGAGGCGGCGGCGCTGCTGCGCGTCTCGCTGGCCGGCGCGGAGCGGATGGGGCTGCGCAACATCGCGGCGTCGGCGCGGCAGAACCTCGGCGTCGCGCTGGCGCGGCTCGGCGAGCTCGCGGAGGCGCGCGCCGTGGAGGCCGAGGCGGTCGCGTCGTTCGCGGCGATGCAGGAGCCGCGCATGGAGGGCGCGTCGCGCGCGTACCTGGCGGGCATCCTGCTCGCGGCGGGGGACGGCGCGGGGGCCGAGGCGGAGGCGCGGCGGGCTGTCGAGATGCTGGAGGTCGCGAAGCCGCTCTTGCCGCACGCGCTCGCGACGCTGGCCGACGTGCTGCTCGCCGGCGGCCGGAGCGGCGAGGCGCTCGTGGAGGCGCGGCGCGCGGCGGAGATCCTCGGCGAGCTCGGGCAGGTGGAAGAGGGGGAGATGCTCGTGCGGGTCGCGCACGCCGAGGCGCTCTGGGCGACGGGCGACCGGGAGGGCGCGCAGAGGGCGCTCGCCGAGGCGGAGGCGCGGCTCGAGGAGCGGGCGGGGACGATCGCGGATCCGGCGTGGCGGGCGAGCTTCCTGGAGCGGGTGCCGGAGCACGCGCGGACGGCGGCGCTGCGGCGGGCGTGGGGACGCGGATAAGGCGGAGTCGCAGGATCACCGCGGGGTGCGACAGGCACCCAGCTCCGCTGGCGCGTCGCGCGGTTGCGCTTCCACCTCGGCTGTCGGCTGGTGTTCCATGATCGGATCCACCTCCGCCGCGCAAGCCGATGACCGCACTGCCGACTCCATCGCCGAACTTCGCCTTTCTCGCGTACCACGACCCGCGCCTGTCCGTGGTGGGCACGCAGGCGGAGCGGTACTTCGCCGAGGACCCGAACACCTGCCTGGTGAAGCTGCGGCAGTTCGGCGAGCTGCTCGCCCAGCGCGCCGCCGCGCGCCTCGGACTCTACGTCTCGCCCGAGGAGAACCAGGCCGTGTTGATCAACCGGCTCCGTGACCGGGGCGCGCTCGACGCCACCACGCGGCAGCTGTTCCACGACCTGCGCCAGGCCGGGAACAAGGCGGCGCACCAGCTCCAGGGGGATCACCGCGAGGCGCTGCACCATCTCAAGATGGCGCGTGAGCTTGCGGTCTGGTTCCAGCGCTCGTTCGGGAACTCCGGGGCGCGGGGTGGGAGGTCGACTCGGAGGAGCTCAGCTACGAGCGCGGGGCCAGGCCGCAGAAGGGGAAGAACCTCGCCATCGCCGAGTGGCCGACGGCGAACGGCCCGGCGGATTACGTGCTGTTCGTCGGGCTCGAGGCGACGGCGGTGGTGGAGGCGAAGCGCAAGCGCAAGGACGTGGCCGGCGCCATCGAGCAGGCGAAGCGCTACAGCCGCGGGTTCGTCGCGGCGGAGGGCGCGGCGCCGCCCGGCGGGCCGTGGGGGAAGGACCGGTACAAGGTCCCTTTCCTCTTCGCCACGAACGGGCGCGCGTACCTGAAGCAGATCGCCGAGAAAAGCGGCATCTGGTTCCGGGACGCGCGGCGCGACGAGAACCACGCGCGCGCCTTGCCGGGCTGGTATTCGCCCGAGGGCCTGTCCGCGCTGCTGAAGCAGGACGTCGAGGCAGCCCACGACCGGCTCCGGAGCGAGCCCACGGAGTACCTCGGGCTGCGCGATTACCAGGTCCGCGCCATCCAGGCGGTCGAGCGCGCGATCGAGGCCGGGCAGAGCACGTGCCTCGTCGCGATGGCGACGGGCACGGGCAAGACGAGGACGGCGATCGGCCTCGTCTACCGGCTCCTCAAGACGAAGCGGTTCCGGCGCGTGCTGTTCCTGGTCGACCGGAGCGCGCTCGGCGAGCAGACCGCGAACGCCTTCAAGGACACGAAGCTCGAGAACCTCCAGACGTTCGCGCAGATCTTCGACCTGAAGGAGCTCAAGGACCAGAAGCCGGATCCCGACACGAAGCTCCACATCGCGACCGTGCAGGGGATGGTGAAGCGCATCCTCGGCCCCTCCGAGGCGGGCGAGACGCCGCCGGTGGACCAGTACGACTGCCTCGTGGTCGACGAGTGCCACCGCGGCTACGGGCTCGACCGGGAGATGAGCGACGCGGAGCTCGGCTTCCGCGACCTGGACGACTACATCTCGAAGTACCGGCGCACGCTCGACCATTTCGACGCGGTGAAGATCGGGCTCACCGCGACGCCGGCCCTGCACACGACGGAGATCTTCGGCGAGCCGACGTTCCGTTACTCGTACCGCGAGGCGGTGATCGACGGCTGCCTCATCGATCACGAGGTGCCTGTCCGCATCGTGACCCAGCTCGCGGAGCAGGGGATCCGCTGGGCGAAGGGGGAGCAGGTGAACGTCTTCGACCCAAGGACGCAGCAGCTCGACCTGATCCACCTCGAGGACGAGGTGAAGATCGACATCGAGGGCTTCAACAAGCGGGTCATCACCGAGGGCTTCAACCGCGTCGTGTGCGGCGAGCTGGCGAAGCACCTCGACCCGCGGGGCGACGGCAAGACCTTGATCTTCGCCGCCACCGACACCCACGCCGACATGGTCGTGCGCCTGCTGAAGGAGGCGTTCGAGGCGAGGTACGGCAGCATCGACGACGACGTGGTGCTCAAGATCACCGGCTCGGCCGATCAGCCGATGCAGCTCATCCGCCGCTTCAAGAACGAGCGCCTCCCGAACGTGGCCGTCACGGTCGATCTGCTCACGACGGGCATCAACGTGCCGAGGATCGCAAACATCGTCTTCCTCCGGCGGGTCAAGAGCCGCATTCTTTACGAGCAGATGCTCGGCCGGGCGACGCGGCTCTGCCCGGAGATCGAGAAGTCGGTGTTCCGCATCTTCGACGCCGTGGACCTGTATGCCGCGCTGGAGCGGTACACGGACATGAAGCCGGTCGTCCCGGCGCCGAACATCCCGTTCCAGCAGCTCGTCAACGAGCTCACGACGCTCACCGACGCCGAGGCGCGGCAGGTGGTGCTCGACCAGATCCTCGCCAAGCTCCAGCGGCGGCGCCAGACGCTGAAGGGCGAGGCGCTCGGGCGCTTCGAGGGCTTTGCCGGCATGGCGCCGAAGGAGCTTTGCCGGCTGCTCAAGCAGCAGACCGTGGAGCAGGCGGCGCGGTGGTTCCAGGAGCACCCGTACGTCACCGCGGTGCTCGACGGCCCCTCCGGCGAGGGGCGGCCGCTGTACGTGCACGAGGGCCCCGATCGGCTGCCGAGAACGGAGATCGGCTACGGCAAGGGCGAGCGGCCCGAGGACTACCTCGAGGGCTTCACCGCGTTCCTGCGCGAGAACATGAACCGGATCCCGGCGCTCGTCGTGGTGACGCAGCGGCCGCGGGAGCTGACGCGGGCGCAGCTCAGGGAGCTGCAGCTGGCGCTCGACGCGAAGGGCTACACCGAGGCGGCGCTCCAGCAGGCGTGGCGGCAGAAGACGAACGCGGACATCGCGGCGTCGATCGTGGGCTACATCCGCCAAGCGGCGCTCGGGGACGCGCTCGTGGCGTACGACGAGCGGGTCGACCGGGCGCTGAAGAAGGTCCTGGCGAGCCGGAGCTGGACGACGCCGCAGCGCGACTGGCTGCGGCGCATCGGCGCGCAGCTGAAGAAGGAGAAGGTCGTGGACCGGAAGGTGCTGGACGAGGGCGAGGCGTTCCGGTCGCACGGGGGGTTCAAGCACCTCGACAAGGTGTTCGACGGCAAGGTGGAGGAGGTGCTGGGGGATCTGCGGGAGGAGATCTGGCGGAGCGCGGGGTGACGGATCGGTCCCTGTGATGCTCCGTTCCGGGGCAGGAGCGGGGGACGTCGCTGCCGCTACAGATTGCGCAGCACCGCGTTTATACCGTGGCGCTTGCGGCTTGTGAGCGGAGCGCACTGCACCGCGGCGCCCGGTACAGGGAAGGGCTCGCCCAGCCCATCGGCGAGGTCATCGACCAGAGCGCGCACCCAGGTGCAGTGGTTCGGGTTCGAGAGCGCTGCTGACCAGTCCAGCTTTCTGAGACTCTCGGCGCCTTGCTTGCCTTCTTTCCAGCGGGTGCAGGAGTTTTCTTCCGGGTCGCGCAGCAACCATTGGAGGTACGCCTTCGGATGCCGCTCCCGAGTGCACCAGGGGTAAGGCTGCGGCGCGAGCACCCACGGCGGCTTCCGATTCTCGTGCCTCCGCCGGTTGCGGTCGAGCAGCTGGGCGCAGCTTGCGCCCGTGTCGGCGGAGTAATCGGCATCCTCGGTCTCGAACTGCTCCGGATCGATGCCGGGCTTGAGCCGGACCGCCTCCGCCGACGGAGCTCCGCTGTTGATAGGGCCTCGCGGATCCGCGAAGAGCCAGGATTCGGTCATGGGCACCGCGAGGTGGTAGGAGGCCCGCGCTCGCAGGCACTGCCCGAGCTCGCGCGCGACCTCCGGCGCCTGCTTGTTGAGGTGAGCCCTCACCGTCGACCGCACCGCTTCGACCACGACCTCTGGCTGGTCGAGGTTGAAGAGCTCCAGGTCGTCGAGCACCAGCGCGAGGTCTGCGGCTCTCGGCCCCGGCGGGAACACCGAGCCCGCGAGGATCTGCACGAGCGTCGTGCGGTTCGTCTTGAGCCCCTCCTCGATCGGCGCCGCGGAGACCCGGTAGGTGTTCGATTGATCGAACGGCTCCGCCTCCTTCCCTGGACGCGGCAAGACCCGCGGTACGGAGTAGAATTCGTGTCCTGGGAAGAGCTGCTGGAGCGCCTCGGCGAGCCCCCGCAGCTCCATGACCCCGGTGGGAATAACAGCCACCCTCACGCGGCGCGCTCTCCAGCTGACGGAGCGCCGATGCGCAGTTGCTCGTAGAGATCGCCGAGCGAGAACTGGGACAGCCATCGCGGGTCGTGGAGCTCGACGAGGCGGACCGGGGCGGGCACCCTCCCGACTTCCGTGACGTAGAACTGCTCCGGCTCTCCGCGGAATTCGTTCATGAGCACGGGCGAGTGCGAGGTGAGGACCACGGTCAGCTCTCGCTCCTCCGCCATCTCCCGCATCGCATCGAGGAGGACGCGGATGGCATGGGGATGAAGCTGGTTCTCCATCTCGTCGAGGCCGACGATCGAGCCAGGCCGAGCGCCAGCCACTGCTGTGAGATGCAGCAGCCCGACGAGCAGCCCATCGGCGGCGCGCACGATGGGCAATCCCTCGCCGCCCGCGCCTTCGCCAGGCTGGAAAAAGCGCGCAGTGACGAAGCCTTCACTGTCGCTGAGCTCGATGTCGTCGAAGATGTCGTAGAACGCGAGGCGCGCCTTCTCGCGCACCCACTCGAACTGGCTATTATAACGTCGCGGCGCCGCGCGCCACGTCTTGAGCACGCTGAAGAGGTTGCGGCCGGTGCGGTGCAGGTACGAGTCGCCGATGTCGGACGAGCCGCTTTGCCGGAGCTGGTTGATCCACCACGCGTCGTAGACACGGATGTTCTGGAGTGCACGCACGAGCGGCTCGATGTCCTCGAGGCGACGTGCCTCCCATGCAGCGCGCAGGCAGGTGCGAGGTGCATCCTCGGGACCATCGACCCGGCGTTCGTCGACGAGGGTCCACTCGTTCGAGCCGGCGACGCGCCGCACCAGGGTCTTGCCGTCCACGGTGACGCGCTCGGCGGGGAACTCGCCGACGCCCGCGCCGGTCACGGAGAGGTCGAGCTCCCAGGTGACGCCGTCCACCTCGAGGACGAACGAGATGGGCTCCTCGGCTGGAGCGCTCCGGTGCTTGAGCCCTCGCCCGCCGCCCAGGAGCCGTACGGCCTCGTGCGCCGACTTCTGAAACGACCTGCCGAAAAAGTCGAACGCTTCCAGCAGGGTGGTCTTGCCTGAACCGTTGGGGCCCGCGACGAGACAGACGCCGGATGGCTGCCAGTCGATCTGGGCAAGGCCGAGAAAGTTCCTGACAACGATGCGCATGGGGCTCCTGGTCGCGGTCTGGGTGGTACGGTCGGTCGACGGGTGCGGCAGAGCAGCTGCGCCGGTCGGGTCCCGCAGTGTGGGACCCGGAGCCGGGGGCCCCGGCGCAGCTCGGTTCGGGTGGCGGCCGTCTCGATGTACCGGAACAACGTCCGGCCGTCGACCCGCGCAGGCGCCGCGGCCCGAGAGGGTGGGGGCTGCGAGGACGGACGAGCACGACCTCCAGGCCAGCGCGTCCACGTGGCCGACCGGCCTTGCCTCGCGTACTTTCTCGGGGCTTCGCATGAGGTGTCTCCTCTGCAAGAGCCGGAGACCTCGAGCAGACGTACTTCGCTGCCGGCCGGATCCTCGATCATCCAGATCTGCTGGATATCGGGGTCAGCCTTCATGTGGGCCAGTGCCAGGTCTTTCGCGACATCGACGACCGACTTCATGGCGCTCGAGGTAGCACGCCGCGCCAGTGAGGGCGGCCGCCCGAGCCTCGCGGGCTCCCGCGCGCTCGCCAGGACGTCTGCGCGCCTGCACCGCTCTCCTGCCGCCTGCGCTCGAAGCGTCGTCGGCGTGCCGCGTGAACGCTGCCGCGAGGGGACGCTGCGTCATCGGCGTAGCTGGCCGAGCAGCTCCTCCAGCGGGATGACGTCCTCCTGCTCGTCCTCCGCGATCGCCTCGAGGAGCGCTTCCTCTTCCTCGGGCGTGAGGTCGACGGGCTCGTTGTGACCGCGGCGGTCATCGACGGCTGCGGCGCTGCTCCGGGTCCCGCTCATGCCGCGAGGATAGCACCCGCCGGCATGCCTCCGCGCGCCGTCCCGCCTGCACGACCCCATGGACCTCGCCGCGGTCTCGGCGTGCCAATCGCCTTCGAGCGCCCGCGCCATGACCACCCAGGATATCGTCCAGAAGCTCTGGAACCTCTGCCACGTCCTTCGCGACGACGGCATCACGTACCACCAGTACGTCACCGAGCTGACTTACCTGCTCTTTCTCAAGATGATGAAGGAGACCGAGCAGGAGAAGCTCTTGCCCAGGGGTTGCCGCTGGGCGGATCTCGGCGCATGACGCCGGTCTCTGACACCTCTACGGAGGCCCGCGTCGTGCTCCTCGAATCCTCAGCAGGTCCGTTCGTTCCGACCCGTACACGTAGCCGAGACGGCCTCAGCTCAACATCCTGTCGGAAAGCCCAGATCTTCGGCGTCGAGCCAGCTGAGCCGACCACCTTGCTTTAGCCGGTCCAGGTGCGCGTTGACGGCCACGAACACGAGAACCAGCGCCTGCATCGAGTCCACACCGGCGGCGAAGTACGTATAGAGCGCGTCACCAGGCCCCTGGATCTCGTAGTAGATGGTGTAATTAGGCGCATGTTCGCCGAGGTGCGGTCGACCAAGCCGAACCACGACGGGCTGGTCGAGCTCGGATCCGCTCTCTCTGAAGACGAGCTCTCGCTCGGCGACGATATCTTCCACACGGACGTCGTACACGGTACGTCCTCATCGTCAAGCTCTCCGTCGTAAATATCTCGCGAGCCGTGGGGGCACTTCTTCATGCATGCCGCGTACACCTGCATGGCTTCCTCGTTGCACCTGCGGCGTTCGCGCGGCGGTAGCGACCCGCAGTAGACAAGCATACGAGCCAGCGCAGCATCACACGCCTTGCGACAGGTTTCTCCGCGGGCGGTCGCGTCAGCCTCTTCGGCCAGCGTGGCGGACGCGATGGGTGTGACCTTCTCGAGCCTAAGCCGGCGCGCGTTGGGCTCACCCCATCCATGAGCGGTTCGGACAGCCGCCAGCCGTCGATGGCGCTCATCTGGCTTGATGGGCCAGGGCTCGGGCTGGCGGCGAGCCCGGGCGGACGAGGAGGTGTTCATCCAGCCCAGCACCTCGGCCCCGGATGAACGCTGGGTCTGTACGGCTACCCGATGAAGATCTCGACATCCTCGTCGGAGCTGTTGATCTTGTTGAGCTCATCGATGAGCCGCTCCAGGCGCGCGAGGATGCTCTCGCGGAGCGACGCCGACGAGAGGCAAAAATCCCGCAGCGTCTCGAGCTCTCGGATCACGTCCGGCAAGTCGCTTCGGTCCACGGGGAATCCGGCCTCGAACATCGGGACCCACTGGAGGCCGAGCGTCACGGCCGCCGGAATCCAGATCTCCCTGAAGGTGCTCTGCGCCGCGACCGGAACGAGGTGCGCCGACGTCGCATCACCTCCTCGCGGATTCGTCAACAGGACAACCGACATGACTCCTCCACGCATTGGCCAGGCTGGGCAGCGAAGGTCCAGCCAGCGCTCTCGGGTGGCCAGCCGCGCGCGCCATCTCACGCACCGTCATTCGCCCTCGTCGAAGAGCTCGCGGAAGAAGCGGTCCCTGTGCACGAGGAAGTCGCGGGTGAGCGTGAAGTGCTCCGTCTCCTCGTACGCCACCGGCTTGATCCCCTCGTCCGAGAGGTGATAGATAATGGCGTCAGGATATGCGAGCACGATCGGCGAGTGCGTGGCGACGATGAACTGCGACCGTCCTCGCCCGACGAGCTCGTGAATCCGCGCGAGCAGTGTGAGCTGCCTGGCGGGGGACAGGGCGGCCTCCGGCTCGTCGAGCACGTACAGCCCTTCGCGCTTGAACCGGTGCTTGATGAGGGCCAGGAACGACTCGCCGTGAGACTGCTCGTGCAGCGAGGTGTTGCCGTACCCCTCGGTCACGCCGAGCTCGTCCACCTGCGTCGCGACGTTGAAGAAGCTCTCCGCGCGGAGGAAGTATCCGGTCTTCTCCCGGCGGTAGCCGCGGACGAGGCGCATCGCGCTGTGCAGCCTGGACTCCGATCGACGCGTCGCGAAGTTGAAGTTCCTGGAGCCGCCCTCGGCGTTGAACCCCGCCAGGATCGCGATGGCCTCGATGAGCGTGGACTTGCCGGAGCCGTTCTCGCCGACGAAGAACGTGACCTTCGGATGCAGCGCGATCTCGTCGATGGCGCGCACCGCGGGGATGTTGAACGGGTACGCAGACCGGTCGGCGTCCTGGTCGTGTACGAGCCTGACGGACCGGATGAACCCTTGCGGAGGATGGTCGCTGCTCATGGTGACCCAGCCTGACGTGTGGCCCGACCATGAACGAGCTCGGCGCCGCTGTCTACCTCGCCGAGCTCGGGCATGCGCCCGCGCGGGCGTCAGCGGCTCCGGGAGGTACCAACCTGTCTGGATCGCCTCAGGAGGTTTATCCCCGTGCCCACGTCCACCCGAATCGACACGGCAGATCTCGAGCTCGCCACCGCGAAGGCCCGCAAGAAGATCGAGGAGGCCTTCGCGCTCCTCGCCCCCTACTTGGTCGTGCTGAACGACGCCGAGCGCGCCGCCATGCCGCGGGCCAGAGACGGCTTCGAGCAGGCGACGCGGTCGCTGTGGCGCGCGATGGCCGAACATCCCGCCGTCGCGAGCGCGGCCGGGTTCCAGTCCGAGGCGGTCCTCGAGGACCTGAGCAACCTCGACGTCATCCGGCCGTTCTTCGGGCGACGCCGCCGGCTCCCCGGTCCGGCGCGGCTTGTGACGGGCCGCGCCGCCGGGGTAAACTCGCGCGAGATCGGCTGATCTTGCGCGAGATGGCTCCTCGAACCAAGGCATCGCGCGGCGGCGCTCCACCTCGCGCCGGCGGCATGGATGAAGACGACGAGGTCGACGACCTCTACAAGAAGCCGCTCGGCGACTTCACGCGCGCCCGCGACGAGCTCGCGAAGCGGCTGCGGCAAGCCGGGGACAAGGACGCGGCCGACCGGGTGAAGGCGCTGCGGCGGCCGACCGCGGCGGCCTGGACGCTGAACCAGCTCGCGCGTCGGGTTCCGCAGCGCATGGAGGCCCTGCTCGACGCAGGCGAGCGGCTGCGCGAGGCCCAGGCGGGGGCGCTCTCGCCGGGCGGGGCGCAGGGGCTCCGGGACGCGAGCCAGAAGCACCGGGCCATCGTGAACGAGCTGCTGCGCGCGGCGCCGGCGCTCTTCGCCGAGGGGGGCTACCGGGACAAGGGCAACTCGATGGATCAGGTGAGGGACTCGCTGCTGGCGACCCCCACGGCGCGGGCTTCGGACCTGGAGCTGCTCGCGCGGGGGCGGCTATCGCAGGAGCTCGAGCCCGGGGATCTGTCGGACATGCTCGGGCTGCTGCGCGGACGGCCGTCCGAGAAGCCCGCCGGCGCAGAGGTCGACGCAGACCGCGGGCGCAAAGCGTCGAAGGCGGGAACACCCGCGCAAAAGAAAGAGAAAGAGCGGGAGACCGGGAAGCCGGCCCAGAAGCAGAAGACAACGGCGGAGGAGCGCGAGCGCAAAGAGCAGCGCGCCCGGAAAGAGCGCGAGCGCGAGGAGCAGCGCACCGCAAAAGAGCGTGAGCGCGAAGAGCAGCGCACCGCAAAAGAGCGTGAGCGCGAGGAGCAGCGCGCCGAGAAAGAACGAGAAGAGCAGCGCACCGCGAAGCAGCGTGAGCGCGAGGAGCAGCGCGCTGCCAAGGAGCGCGAGCGCGAAGAACGGCGCTCCGCAAAGGAGCAAGCAGAGCAGCGCGCCGCGAAGGAGCGCGAGCGAAAGGCCCAGATCGCGGCCGAGAAGCGCACGCGGAAGGAGCGGCTCGCGGCGGAGCAGCGCGAGCAGAAGGCGCAGCTCGCCGCGGCGGAGAAGGCGCGCGACCAGGCGAGCCGCGACGCGGCGCAGGCCGCGAAGGAGGCGGAGCGGCTGACCAAGGAGGCCGCCAGGATGAGCCGCGCCGCGGACAAGGCCGAGGAGGCTGCCCGGGCGGCAAGGAAACGCGCCGACGAGGCCGAGCGCAGGGCCGCGGAGGCGCAGCAGAACGCGGCCAGCTGCGCGGACCGCCTCGAGGCCGCAGAGCAGAAGCTCGACGAGATCGGGCGCTAGCGCTGCCGCGGGACATGTCCACTCCGCGCTCCGTCGACGGCTCGGCCACCGCCAGCTACTCTCGAGCCCGATGGCATCGCCCGTGCATCTGCCCATGCATCTGACCGAGTTGCCTTCCCGCGCGGACCGCCTGGCGCCGCTGCCTCCTCACGTGACGCGCATCGCCGTCTCGAGGCGGATCTGGAACGGCGTGTGCGTGGACGTCACCGAGTTCTGGGGTCATGGTGAAGTCTGTAACCACCTCTGTTTCGAGAACGAGGTGCGGCTCTCGGGGTTGCTCGAGGAGGCCGGCGGCCGCTGCGAGCCGCGCCTGCGCGCGAACAAGCGCTGTTCCGTCGAGTACACGCCGCGCCATATGCACTTCGCGCCGGCGGGGATGGACGTCTTTGGCTACAGCACCAACCTTCGGTACCTGAAGGACGTCACGCTCGTCTTCGATGTCCGGACGCTGGAAGAGCGCCTCGGTGAGCGAATGAGCACGGAGGCCGCGTTGACACCGCGCCTCCGGTTCGCCGACGACCGTCTCTGGACGTTGCTGAAGCTCCTGTCCGACGCGGCGGACGACCACGACCCGTCGGCGGAGCTCTACGGCGACGGATTGACCGCGGCGATCATCGCCCGCCTGCTCGCTCCGGCGCAGGATGCGCCCCCGCGGCGCGGCGGCCTGTCGCCCTGGCAGCTGCGCCGCGTCGAGGAGCACCTCGAGGCGCGGCTTCCGCGGCCGGTCTCGCTCTCGGAGCTCGCGGCGCTGACCGGGCTGTCGCAGGCCCACTTCGCGAGGGAGTTCAAGGCCTCCACCGGCCGAGCCCCGTACCGGTGGCAGCTGGAGCGGCGCATCGACCGCGCGCAGGCCCTGCTGCTCGACCCGACGAAATCGCTCGACGACGTCGCGGACGCGACAGGCTTCGTCGACGCCGCGCACTTCGGGCGCACCTTCCGGAACGTGGTGGGAGCGACGCCTGGCGCGTGGAGGCGCGAGCGCATCGGCTGACGAGGATCCATCAAACGTGTACCGCCGGCAGCAGGATCGTCCAGTGCCTCTCCGGAGCGCATGCCGTAGCAGTCCCCGACGAGGCTCGCCGCGGCGAGCCCGCGCGACTTCACGACACACGCAACGGAGACCTCCATGACAGCGAAGACGGGACTGCAGGCATTGCTGAGGCCGGAAGACAGCGTTCTGGTCCTCATCGACCATCAACCGTTCCAGTTCGCGAACCTGCACAGCCACGAGCCCGGGCTCATCGTCAACAACGTGGTAGGGCTCGCGAAGGCGGCCAAGGCGTTCAAGGTGCCGACGATCCTCACGACGGTCCTCGAGGAGCGCGGCGGCTACCTGATCAAGAGCCTCCAGGACGTCTTCCCCGAGCAGAAGCCCATCAATCGAACCTTCATCAACACGTGGGAGGACCGCCGGGTCGTCGAGGCGGTCGCGAAGACGGGGCGCAAGCAGCTCGTGCTCGCGGCGCTCTGGACGGAGATCTGCCTGGCCATGCCCGCGATCCACGCCCTCGCCGACGGGTACGACGTCTTCATCGTCACGGACGCGTCCGGCGGCGTCTCGGCCGAGGCGCACGACATGGCGATCCGTCGCATGGTCGCGGCGGGAGCGGTGCCGATCACCTGGCTCGCGGTCACCAGCGAGTGGCAGCGCGACTGGGCGCGCGAGGACAGCGTCGCCGCCCTCGCGGAGATCCTCGGCGGGCACGGCGGCGGCAGCGGCATCGCGTTCGCCTGGGAGATGCAGCTGCTCGCGGCTCGTGAGCGCTGACGCGGAGCGAGCGCGCGGATCCTGGAGGGTCCGCGGCCCATGCTGGGCCTGGCCCCTCCGCCCAGCACCTCTCCTGGGGCTGCGCAAAACCGCAGGCCACCTCGGCACGACCTCCGCGCCACCCCCGCGATCTCGGTCGCCGACGCCCTCTACCTACCGTCTCAACGAGCCCGCTTCTTCGGCGGGGCGGGCGGCTTGATGTCGATGCGCGCCGCCCCCTGACAGGGCACCTGCGCCGTCACGCCCGCGCTGAGCCACTCGGGGAACTTCGTGTTGCCAGCCTTGCCGACGCGCACGAAATAGCGGCCGCAGCGCACCACCAGCGCCTCGTTCACCGGACCCACGAACTTGCCGTTCACGTAGACGCCCCCCGCGTCGGGATATCCCACCGTGAGCAGACCTTGCCCCTTGGCCAACGAGGCGACGCTGGGCTCCGCCCGCGCCGGGCTCGCCGCGGGCGTCCGCGACGCCGGCGGGGGCGCCGCCGCCGCGGCCGACGCCGACGCGGCCGCCGCTGCCGCCGATGCCGACGCAGCCGCCGCCGCGGCCGACGCCGACGCGGCCGCCGCTGCCGCCGACGCCGACGCGGCCGCCGCTGCCGCCGACGCCGACGCGGCCGCTGCTGCCGCCGACGCCGACGCGGCCGCCGACGCCTTCGCCGGCGTGCGCGCCCCCGCCCCCCGCTTCGCAGCAGTCGCCGGCGCCGGCGCCGGCACCGGGGCCGCGCTGATCACCGGCTCGACCGCGGGCGTCTCCTCGACCTGCGCCGTGACGGCCACGACCGGCCGCTCCCGCCGCGCGACGTAGATCCAGAGCACGGCCACCACCGTCGCCGTGATCGCCGACACGGCGACCGTCCCGATCATCGACGGCAGCGACCGCGGCGCCTGCCACAGCTGCGCCGGCCCCCGCCGGCGCCGCGACGACGGGCCCGCGGACAGCGGCGGCTCCGACGACGCGCCGCCCGTCAGACCCGCCCTGCCACCGTGTGGACCGCCCCCGGGCGGCACCAGCCCCGGCGAACCCACCGGCACCGGCACCGTCACGCCGGGCGGCGTCAGGCCCGATCCCGCGACCGCCGGCATACCCCCGGGCGGCGTCAGGCCCGACGCGCCCAGCGGCACCGCCACCCCGGACGGCGTGAGCGGCGCTCCCGAGGGCGGCTTCGGCGGCGGCGGACCGAAGAACACCGGCGCGAGATCCGCCGGGAGCGCCGGCGGCGGACCGAAGCGGATCGCCTCCGGGATCGGCGCGATCGAGATGCCGAAGCGCGACGACGCGGTCCCGGAGCCCGGCAACGTCGCGTCGTCGTCCTCCTCGTCGAACGACGGCTCGTCCCCGGGCAGCGTCGGCATCCCACCCGCCGCCTCCTCCTCCGCCGCCGCCGCGTCGCGCTCCGCCGCGCGCTTCGACGCCTCGTAGAGACGGCCGAACGTCTCGCGATCCGGCAGCGCGGGCTTGCGCACCTCGGGCGGCTTGCCGGCGCCGCCCTTCCGGTCCGACGGGAGCGGCGGCGGCTCGACCGCCGGCGCCGGGATCGTGATCGGCTCGGCCGCACGTGCGCCCGGCGGCCCGTCCTTCCGCGGCCCCCCGGCCACCGCCGCCGCGGCGGCCGCCGCCGGAGGCCGCGCGGTGTCCGCCTGCGCAATCCCGGGCTTCGGCTTCTCGCCGCGCGCGTCCTTCGCGAACAGATCCTTCGCGAGCCGCCTCGCGGCGTCGGCCGCGGGCCGCGACGTCTGCCCCCCCTTGCCCTTCACCGGGATCGTCGGCCGCCGGTCCTCCTCGGGATCCGCGTCCTCCAGCTCGATCGTCGCGTGCGCCGACTGCACGCGCGTCACGAGCTCCGCCTTGCCCTTCTCGGGGCGCGCCACCTTCGCGAGCGTCTGCTCGATCTCCTGACAGCTGAGCTTCCGGTCGTCCGGCGCCGGGGCCAGCGCCGTGTCGAGCAGCGCCACGATCGGCCGCGGGATCTCGGGGCGGATCGTGGTGATGGCGACCGGGCGCGTGCCGTCCGCCGCCGGCCGGCGGCCCGTGAGCAGCGACCAGAGCAAGAGCCCCACCCCGTAGATGTCGGCCTTCACCGTCACCCGCTCGGCACGCACCTGCTCGGGCGCCATGTAGCCCGGCGCGCCCTTCACCACGCCCGCGATCGTGTCCGGCGTGCGCCCGAGGATCTTGCCGATCCCGAAGCCCGTCAGGCGCACCTGGCCGTCCCACCCGATCACGATGTTCTCCGGGTGCAGGTTGCGGTGGATCACCGGCGTGGGGCTGCCGTGCTCGTCGGTCGCCCCGTGCGCGTGCGCGAGCGCGCTCGCGATGCACTGGACCAGGTAGTACACCGCCGCGTCGGCGAGCTTCTGCTGCCGCGTCGCGAGGTGCTGGAGCAGGCGATTGAGGTTCACGCCCTCGACGTGCTCGAGCACGAGCGCGAGCTTGCCGCCGTGCTCGAAGAAATCGAACATCCGCACGATCACCGGGTGGTTCAGCGACGCGCAGATCGAGGCCTCGCGGGCGAGCTCGTCGGCGAAGCGCGGATCGCCCTCGGCCGTATTCGGCACGAGCTTCAGCTCGCAGACGCGCCGGAACCCGAGCGGGCCGTCCAGCCGCCCGAGGTAGACGCTGGTCGACCCAGAGCCGGCCAGGCGCCGGAGGATCTTGTAGGCCCCAATCGTCTCGGGAGCGGGCTCCGTCGGAAACATCCGGGGCCGATCATACCCAAGCGCGGCGAAGCCCCCAAGCCAACGACCAACACCGATCACTTCGCGGCGCCGAGAGGCGTCCCCGGGCGCCTCGGTAAGACGCCATGCTCCACACGCCCTGCGCCGGCCGCCGCGCTCCCGCGCGCCGGAGAGCGGTACAACTGATCAGCAGCGACCCGGACAGCTGTGACGGATTGCGCGCGCGGCGCGCGGCCCGAGATCCGGAGCAGATCCGCAGCCCTGCGCGTGTGCCGGCGCGTGCCCGGCGCGTGCTCCGGGCGCGCCAGCCCGGCGCGCTGAAGATCCGTGCGGCGGCTGGCCGCCGGCGAGCGATCGAGCGCGCGCCGCCGCGGTGGAGAAGTCGGCGGCGCGGCGCCTCGGTCTACGAACGGCGCCGCGGCTGGGCTATAAGCCGCCGCGATGAAGCGCCGCCTCTGGCACCGACTGCTCGCCGTCGTCCTCCTCGCCGGATGCGAGGCCTCCATCCCGCCGGCGCCGCCGCCGCCCCCGCCGCCGCCGCCGAGCGCGGCCTCGGCGCCGCAGCCGGCCGCGCCGGCCCCGCCGGCCGCGCCGACGTCGCGGTTCCCGGCGGGGTGGCCATATCCGGAGGGCGAGCCGCCGGTGCGCGGGCCCTCGATGGTCTCCAGCGACGCGGCGCTCGCCACCAAGGTGGGCGCGGAGGTGCTCGCCGCGGGCGGCAACGCGGTCGACGCGGCGGTCGCGACGGCGTTCGCGCTCGCGGTGGTGCACCCGACGGCCGGCAACCTCGGGGGCGGCGGGTTCATGGTCGCGCGGGTCGGGGACAAGGAACACGCGCTCGACTTCCGCGAGACCGCGCCGGCCAGGGCGACCCACGACATGTACCGGGGCAAGGACGGCAAGGCCACCGAGGCGGCGCGCGTCGGCCACCTCGCGGTCGGCGTGCCGGGCAGCGTGGCGGGGCTCTGGGAGGCGTACGAGAAGCTCGGCTCCAAGAAGAAGACGTGGGCCGATCTCATCGCGCCGGCGATCCGGCTCGCCCGGGAGGGCTTCCCGGTCGACGAGAACTTCGCGACGACCGTCAAGGCGGCGTCGGGCAAGCTCGCGCGCTTCCCGGCCTCGGCCGCGCTGTTCCTGCCGGGCGGCGCGCCCATCGAGATCGGCGCGACGTGGAAGTCCACAGAGCTCGCCGAGACGCTCGAGCGCATCGCCGAGAAGGGGCCGGCGGGCTTCTACGAGGGCAAGACGGCCGCGCTGCTCGTCGCGGAGATGAAGCGGGGCAAGGGCATCATCTCGGCCGCGGACCTCAAGAACTACAAGGCGAAGTGGCGCGAGCCGGTCGTGTTCGAGTACCGCGGGCGCCGGGTCGCCTCGATGCCGCTCCCCTCGTCGGGGGGCCTCGCCCTCGCGATGATCGCGCACCAGCTCGAGGGGCTCGACGTCGCGAAGATGGGCTGGCACTCGCCCGCGCACGTGCACGTGGTCGCCGAGGCGATGCGGCGCGTCTTCATCGCCCGCAACGAGGTCCTCGGGGACCCGGACTTCGTGAAGAACCCGGTCGAGGAGCTGCTCTCGGTCGCCTGGGCGGAGAAGCAGCGCGCCACGATCGCGCCGGACCGCGCGACGCCGACCACCGAGATCGCCGGCCCGGCCAAGGACTCGGGCGGCCGCGGGCCGCACACGACGCACTTCTCGGTGGTCGACGCGCAGGGCAACGCGGTGGCGCTGACCACGACGCTGAACGGCTGGTACGGCGCGGGCGTGACGGTGACCGGCGCGGGGTTCGTGCTGAACAACGAGATGGACGACTTCGCCGCGGTGCCGGGCACGCCGAACCAGTTCGGCCTGGTGCAGGGGGAGGCCAACTCCATCGCGCCCGGCAAGCGCATGCTCTCGTCGATGTCGCCCACCATCGTGACGGGCAAGGACGGGCGCGTGGAGCTCGTGCTCGGCGCCGCGGGCGGCCCGACGATCCTGACGGCGGTCTTCCAGATCCTCTCCAACGTGGTCGACTTCGGCTTCGACATGACCACGGCGGTCAACGCGCCGCGCTTCCACCAGCAGGACTACCCGGACAAGATCATCGGCGAGACGGGCGGCTTCCCGGAGGAGCTGAAGAAGGCGCTCGGCGCGATGGGCCACGCGCTCGACGAGCGCGGCCACATCGCCGACGCGCCGGCCATCGGCCGCGAGGGCAGCGGGTTCGCGGGCGCGCGCGAGCCGCGGCGGCCGGGCTCCGAGGCGGCCGCCGGGAAGTAGCCGGCTGACTCACCTCATCGTCCACCGGAGACGCCGTGGACGGTCGAGAGCCCGCTCCTGGGGTCTTGCTTGTTATCGCCTGTCATCGCGCCGCTGAAGGCGTGAATTGCCGCGCTCGGTCGAATCGGAGAGCATCGAAGTCGCCGCCATCGTTTTGGCGGTGGACCGGAGGCACTCATGCGTCGACGGACAACATTGCCCCGCAGCGTTTCCCTCGTTCTCTTCCCTCTCCTTGCCGCGTCGCCTCTCTTTGCGGCCTGCATCGACATCGGAGCCGATGACGGATCCGGCAAGGCGCCCGTCGCCGGCCCCGCCGTGGCCCCGCCGCCGGCGATCAGCGGCGGAACGCTGGCCGTGAGCCGCGACGGCCTCACCGCCGTGGCCGCGGATCCGGACCGCGACCGGGTGTGGATCGTCGCGCTGCAGGAGCGGAAGCTGCGCGCGGAGATCCCCCTGGAGAAGGGGGATGAGCCCGGCCGGGTCGTCGAGGACGCCGCCGGCCGGTTCCACGTCGCGCTCCGCCGCGGCGGCGCGGTCGTCTCGATCGACGCGAGCGCCGGGACCCTCGCCGACCGGCGCGCGGTGTGCCCGGCCCCGAGGGGTATCGCCTACGACGAGGGCGCCGACGCGCTCCACGTCGCCTGCCTCGGCGGCGAGCTCGTCACGCTGCCGGCCGGCGGCGGCGCGGCGACGCGGCGCCTGCAGCTCCAGCGCGACCTGCGCGACATCGTCGTGCGGGGAGACCGGCTCCTCGTCAGCACCTTCCGCTCCGCGGAGCTCCTCAGCGTGAACGCGGACGGCACGATCGCCGAGCGGGCGCAGCTCCCCGGGGTCGACACGGGCAGGCTGGGGTTCAAGCCGAACGTCGCCTGGAGGATGATCCAGATGCCGACGAGCGAGGTCCTTTTGGTGCACCAGCGCGCGATGGTCTCGCCCGTGGTGATCGAGACCGGGGAGCAGCCCACGACGGACTTGCCGGTGAGCGGCGG
Source organism: Sorangium cellulosum (assembly GCF_002950945.1). GTDB lineage: Bacteria > Myxococcota_A > Polyangia > Polyangiales > Polyangiaceae > Sorangium > Sorangium cellulosum_E. The sequence continues at coordinate 13,715,507 of NZ_CP012673.1, read as the reverse complement.
TTATGACGGCATCGCCGACGGCGCCTGCGGCGGCGCCGTCGTACAAACCGCGGTGTCGACGATCGGGACATCCGCGGGGATCGATGTGCCGGAGCAGGCGGCCCCCGCCCTGATCAACGCGTCTTTGCCCGTCGACATCGCGATCTCGCCCCAGATCTGGAGGGGCGCGGTCGTCTCGGCCGGCAAGGACGAGGTCCTCCTGATGCACCTCGCCGACATCACCGGGATCGAGGGCGACGCCGAGGTCATCGAGGACATCGAGGACGCGGAGCACGCCGAGGACATCGGGGGCGGCGGCGGCGGCGGGCCGGGCTCCGAGGCCGAACGGACTTGCCTCGAGGGACTGCGCCTGGCGGTGCACGGCGAGCCGATCGCCGTCGCGTTCGCTGGCAGCACCCTCGTCGTGCAGAGCCGCGAGCCCGCGCGTGTCGAGCTGTTCGAGCTCGGCACCGGCTTGGGCAACGCCGTGATCGATCTCCCCGGCGAGAGCGTGAAGAGCGCCGGCCACGAGATGTTCCACAAGAACGAGAACGGGTCGATGGTCTGCGCGTCCTGCCATCCGGAAGGCGGCGACGACGGCCACACCTGGAACTTCGATCCCATCGGGGCGCGGCGCACCCAGGTCGTGAGCGGCGGCATCCTGAAGACCGCGCCGTTCCACTGGGACGGCGACATGTCCGACCTCACGGCGATCATGAGGGAGGTGTTCGAGCGGCGCATGAATGGCCCGCATTTCGATTCGAACCGCGTGGCGGAGTTCGCCGCGTGGATCGACAGCCTCCCCGCGCCGCCGGTGTCGCCCGCGCCCGACGCGGAGGCCGTGGCGCGCGGCGAGGCCCTCTTTCACGACGAGGCCGTCGACTGCGCGCGGTGCCACGCGGGCGCGCAGCTCACGAGCAACACGTCGTTCAACGTCGGCACGGGCAAGGCCTTCCAGATCCCGTCGCTGGTCCGCATCGGCGCGCGCGCGCCGTACATGCACGACGGCTGCGCCAAGACGCTGAAGGATCGGTTCGTCGACACGTACTGCGGCGGGGGCGAGTGGCACGGCAAGACGAGCCACCTGTCCAGCCCGCAGATCGACGATCTCGTCGCGTACCTCGAGACGCTCTGACCTCCCTCCACCGACCGAGGGCGACGAGGTCCTCGCCGCCCTCCCCACCCGCACCGCGGCGGCGCCCTCCATCCACAGGAGACGCCGTGGACGGCCGATAGTCCTCTCCCGGGGTCCGTCCTGTAATCGCCTGTCATCGTTCCGATGACCGCGTGCATTGCCGCCCTCGGTCGATTCGGGGAGCATTGAAGCCGCCGCCATCTTTTTGGCGGTGGACCGGAGGCACTCATGCGTCGACGGACAACATGGCTTCGTAGCTTTTCCTCAATGCTCTTCCCCCTCCTTGCCGCGTCGTCTCTCTTTGCGGCCTGCGTCGATGCCGGGACCGGCGGCGGCCCCGGTGAGCCTCGCGACGACGTCGCCGGGACCGGCGGCGGACCCGACGAGCCTCGCGACGACGTCCCCCCGGCGGCCGGGCCGCCCGCGATCAGCGGCGGAACGCTGGCCGTGAGCCGCGACGGCCTCACCGCCGTGGCCGCGGATCCGGACCGCGACCGGGTGTGGATCGTCGCGCTGCAGGAGCGGAAGCTGCGCGCGGAGATCGCCCTGGAGAAGGGAGATGAGCCCGGCCGGGTCGTCGAGGACGCCGCCGGCCGGTTCCACGTCGCGCTCCGCCGCGGCGGCGCGGTCGTCTCGATCGACGCGAGCGGCGGGCCCCTCGCCGACCGGCGCGCGGTGTGCCCGGCCCCGAGGGGTATCGCCTACGACGAGGGCGCCGACGCGCTCCACGTCGCCTGCCTCGGCGGCGAGCTCGTCACGCTGCCGGCCGGCGGCGGCGCCGCCACGCGGCGTTTGCAGCTCGAGCGCGACCTGCGCGACGTTGTCGTGAGGGGAGAGCGGCTCCTCGTCAGCACCTTCCGCTCCGCGGAGCTCCTCAGCGTGAACGCGGACGGCACGATCGCCGAGCGAGCGCAGCTCCCGGGGATCGAGATGGACGGGCAGCAGTTCAAGTCGAACGTCGCCTGGAGGATGATCGCGACGCCGACGAGCGAGGTCCTGGTGGTGCACCAGCGCGCGAAGCTCTCGCCCGTGGTGATCGGGACCGGGGAGGAGCCCACGATGAACGAGCCCTTGGACGGCTACAACGGCGGGGACTGCGGCGGCGGCGTCGTGCAGACCACCGTGTCGAGGATCGGCACGTCTGGCGAGTTCGGTGTGCCGTCGCGGGGGGCCCCGGCCGTGATGAGCGCGCCGTTGCCGGTCGACATCGCGATCCAGCCCGACACCGAGATGGTCGCGGTCGTCTCGGCCAGCAGGGCCGAGGTCGTCCTGACAGGCATCGCGGCCTTCTCCGAGATCGTCGTGGACCCCGAGGGCGCCGATGGCGCCGGGGGCCACGGCGTCGAGGTTTGCGCCCTGGGAGAGCGGCTGCCGGTGGAAGGCGAGCCCATCGCGGTTGCCTTCGCCGGCAGCACCCTCGTCGTGCAGAGCCGCGAGCCCGCGCTCCTCCAGGTGTTCGACATCCAGCGCAGCTGGGACGGCAGCATGATCACCCTCACCGGCGAGAGCGCGCGGAGCAAGGGCCACGACATGTTCCACAGGAACGTGAACGCGCCGATGGTCTGCGCGTCGTGCCATCCCGAAGGCGGCGACGACGGCCACACCTGGAACTTCGATCCCATCGGGCCGCGGCGCACCCAGGTCGTGAGCGGCGGCATCCTGAAGACCGCGCCGTTCCACTGGGACGGCGACATGTCCGACCTCACGGCGATCATGAGAGAGGTGTTCGAGAAGCGCATGAGCGGCCCACATTTCGGCCCGGAGGACGTGGAGGAGCTCGGGCGATGGATCGACGGCCTCCCCGCGCCGCCGACGTCGCCGGCGCCCGACGCGGAGGCCGTGGAGCGCGGCAAGGCCCTCTTCCACGACGAGGCCGTCGACTGCGCGCGGTGCCACGCGGGCGCGCAGCTCACGAGCAACACGTCGTTCGACGTCGGCACGGGCAAGGCGTTCCAGGTCCCGTCGCTGGTCCGCATCGGCGCGCGCGCGCCGTACATGCACGATGGCTGCGCCAAGACGCTGAGGGACCGGTTCGTCGACACCCGCTGCGGAGGGGGCGACTCGCACGGCAAGACGAGCCACCTGTCCAGCCCGCAGATCGACGATCTCGTCGCGTATCTCGAGACGCTCTGACCTCCCTTCACCGACCAAGCGCGACAAGGCCCTTGTCGCCCTCCCCGCCCGCACAAGGCGGGCGCCTTCCCGGCTGAGGCCGGGGGCGCTCGGCGCCTCGGCGCCCCTCGACGGCTTCTCCCTTCACGCGCCCCGCGGGGTACGATACGCCCGGGTCATGCAACATCACGTCCGTCGGGCAGCGCTCATGACGGCGGCATGTCTCACGGCAGCAGGCCTGCTCGCGTGCAGCGGCGGAGTCCGCGACGAAGGCGCCGGGGGCGACGACACATCCGACCAGGGCGGCGCCGGCGGCAGCTCGTCGGCGTCGGGCGGCGGCGCGCCGACGGGCGAGCAGCAGTGGGGCTACCCGTGCGGCGAGTCGGCCGGCGGCCTGCTGTGCCTGCCCGCGCTGGCCTGCTGTTATCCCTGCGGCATGCCCGGATGTGAGTTCACCTGTCTTCTCGCGTGTGACCCCAGCGCGCCCGGCTGCATCGACGGCTGTATTCCGAGGCCCTGATCCCCCGGCTCCATCCCACCCTCACGGAGGCTCCATGCAAGGACGGCAGATCGCATTCCTCATCTATCCCGAGATGACGCCGCTCGACCTCATCGGGCCGCTGCAGGTCATCAAGAACCTCGAGAGCTTCGGCCCGTTCGACGTGGTCACGGTCGGTGAGCGCCTCGAGCCCATCCCCACCGACGTGGGCATCGGCATGCAGCCGGAGCGGACGTTCGAGCAGGTCCCCGAGCCGTTCGCGCTCGTGGTCCCGGGCGGGCTCCTCGGCCCGATCAAGGCCATCGCGGACGACAGGCTGATGGCGTATGTCCGCTCCGCGGGGAAGTCCGCCGAGGTGCTCGGCTCGGTGTGCACCGGGTCGATCATCCTGGCCGCGGCGGGGCTGCTCGAGGGACGCAGCGCGACGACCCACTGGAGCTTCCTCGAGCACCTCGGCCGCCTCGGCGCGTTCCCGGTGCGCAAGCGCTGGGTCGAGGACGGCAACGTCATCACCGCCGCGGGCGTGGCCGCCGGCATCGACATGGCGCTCGCCCTGGTCGCGCGGCTCGCGGGCAACGAGGTCGCGCGGACGATCCAGGCCATCATCGAGTACGACCCCGAGCCGCCCCTCGGCCCCATCGACTGGCGCTGGGTGGAGGACTCGAAGCTCGGGCCCACGCTGCTCGAGAGCGTGACCCCCGCGATGCGGGACATCCTGGCCGGAAAACCCGAGCTCGCAGCCAAGCTGTTTCCCTGAGGCCAATCGCGGCAATCGCGGCGTGGCGCGCGCGGCGCGCGCGGCGCGCAGCCACGCCGCGGAGCCGCCCCGCGGAGCCTCGGTTGCGCGGACCGCCGCCGGATGTTACAAGTGCGGCTGACGCAAGAGGAGAGTGCTCCGGTGAAGATCAGCTCCTGAATCGGTCTCCGTCGCAGGTCGCAAGCGCGCCAGGCCCTCATGCCTGCCTGGCCGCGCGGGGCGGCCTGCTCGTCCCGTGACCGGGCCGCGTGGCCCTCGGATTCAGGAGCTTGTATGTCGTCGTCGTCCTTGCGCGCGCAGCGCCTCTCCTTTTCTTACTCCGACGCGTCCACGATCCTCGCGGACGTCGATCTGTGCCTTACGCCCGGGTGGTACGGGATCGTCGGGCCGAACGGCGCCGGCAAGACCACGCTGCTCCGGCTCTTCGCCGGCGAGCTCGCGCCCGACGCGGGCAGCCTGCGCCTCGAGCCGCGGGGCGCGACGGTCGCGGTCTGCCCGCAGACGGTGGAGCACGCCGACGCGGCGATCCACGCGCTCGCCGCGTCCGAGGACGGCGAGGCGCGCCGGCTGCGCGGCGAGCTCCGGCTCGATCCGGCGGAGCTCGAGCGGTGGGCCACGCTGTCGCCCGGCGAGCGCAAGCGCTGGCAGATCGGCGCGGCGCTCGCCGCCGGGCCCGACGTGCTCCTCCTCGACGAGCCGACGAACCACATCGACGCGGACGCGCGGGCGCTGCTCGCCGGCGCGCTCGGCGGGTTCCCGGGGATCGGGGCGTGTGTCTCGCACGATCGCGAGCTGCTCGACGCGCTGACCGTCGGCACCGTACGCGTCGAGCAGGGCGGGGCGCGGCTCTACCCGGGCGGGTACAGCGCGGCCAGGGAGCTCTGGGAGGCCGAGGCGCGCGGGCGCGAGGAGGCGCACCAGCGGCTGCGCGCCGAGGAGCGGCAGCTCCGCCGGCGGCTCGGCGAGGAGCGGCGAGAGCAGGCCGCGGCGGACGCGCAGCGGAGCACGGGCAAGCGGGCGAAGGGCCCGCGCGACCACGACGCCCGGGGCATGCTCGCCAACTACCGCGTGTCCACCGCCGAGGCGCGGCTGTCGCGCAACGTCGGCGTGACGCGGCGCAAGCTCGAGAAGGTGTCGGCCGAGGCGGGGACGTTCGAGTTCGAGAAGGCCGTGGGCCGCAGCGTGTTCGTCGGGTACGAGCGCTCGCCAGCGCCGTGGCTGTTCGTGCTCGACGCGCCCGAGATCCACGCGGCCGGCGGCGCCGGGCGGGTGATCCTGCGGGACGTGCGGCTCGGGGTGGGGCGCGAGGACCGCATCCGGATCGCGGGCCCGAACGGCGGCGGCAAGACGACGCTGGTGAAGGCGCTGCTCGCGGGCGCGCGGGTGCCGGCGGCAAAGGTGCTTTATGTGCCGCAGGAGCTCGAGGAGGCGGAGGAGCAGGCGCTGCTCGCGGAGGCGAGGGGCTTGCCGCCGGCGGAGCGCGGGCGGGTGATGTCGCTGGTCGCCGCGCTCGGGGTCGAGCCGGGGCGCCTGCTCGCGTCAGCGCGGCCCTCGCCCGGCGAGGCGCGCAAGCTGATGATCGCGCTGGGCCTCGGGCGCCACGCCTGGGCGCTGGTGCTGGACGAGCCGACCAACCACCTGGACCTGCCCTCCATCGAGCGGCTGGAGCGCGCCCTCGCCGACTACCCGGGCGCGCTGGTGCTGGTCACCCACGACCGGGCCTTCGGGAAGAGCTGCACCTCGATCCTCTGGACCGTGGCCGAGGGGGAAGTGCAGGTGTCGTCGGACGACGCCGACGCGTGATGGGCGCCGGCGCCGGCGCGTGATGAGCGCCGGCGCCGGCGGCGGTCAGATCTGCCCCGGGATCACTGGATGGTCGGCGTGCCGCCCATCTCCTTGAGCACGGCGTCGGCGCCCGACACCGCGTCCATCACCCACGCCATGTAACGGAGATCGACGTGGATGGTCCGGGTGATCGACGGCATGAAGAGCCAGTCGGACGCCATCGACTCGTAGTTGCCGTCGAAGGCGAGGCCCACGAGCTCACCGCGCGCGTTCAGGGTGGCAGAGCCGGAGTTGCCGTTCGTGATGTCGAGGTCGCTCAGGAAGCAGACCGGCACCTCGCCGAGGTCCCTGTCCACGTACGGCCCGAACCGCTCCTGGCGCGCCGCCTCGAGCAGGGCCTCCGGCGCGTTGAACGGCGGCTTGCCGGTGTGCTTCTTCACGAGCTCGCTCACGACGGTGAACGGGCGATAGACGGGCTTGTCGATCTCCGGGCGGTAACCCCGCACCGTGCCGTAGGTGACGCGGAGGGTGCCGTTCGCGTCGGGCGCCAGCATGCCTCCCCGGTACGCGCGGAGCGCCTCGATGTAGCGCGGCTTCACGAGGATCATCGCCCCGACATGGGCGCTGTCGCGGTCCTCGATGGCCTTGTCCACGGGCGCGACCGCCAGCGCCAGGCGGATCATCGGATCCGGGCTCGCGCCGAGCTCCTCGACGGTGGCCGTCTTCAGCAGCTTGACCCGGGTCGCCGCGTCCTCGAGCGCCGTGCCCGCGTAGATCGCGTCGATCGCCGCGGCGAGGGCGGCCTCCGTCTGCGCCTGGCCGCCCGCGAGGATCCCGAGCAGCGCGGGCCTGTCCTTCGGATCGAGCCGCAGCGCGCGCCTCACGGCCAGCTTGAAGGTGCTCCGATCGATCGTCCGGTCGTACGACTTCTGGAGCGACGCCTGCGCCTGCTCGAGCCGCTCCCAGTTGCGCTCCTGGAACTCGGCCTCGCGCTCGGCGTCCGGCTTGCGCCGCTCCTCGGCCATGCGGACGAGGGTGACCGCGGCGTCGAGCAGCCTGGCGGACGACAGGATCTCCGACACGGCCGCGTCGTGCTCGCGCGTCTTCTGCTGCTCGGCGTGCGCCGCCGCGATCTGCTCGATGGCGCCGCCGTAGGCCGCCTTGCGCGCCGGCTCGGCGTCGATCCACGCCTTGAGCTCCTCCTCCAGCTTCGCCTTCTCCCTGGCCAGGCCGCCCTCGACCAGCCCGTCGAGCAGGCCGCGCGTCTTGAGCAGGTAGTTGCTGTACCCCTGGATCGTCGGCTGCGCCTTGATCCGTACGGCCGGGTCCTTCTTGCTGAGCTCGTCCAGGAGGGCGATCGACTCCTCGTAGAACGACACCCGCTTCGGGTACTGCCACGACACCGCGGCCTCGACCTCCGCCGCGGTCCGGAGCCGGTTGGTCACGGCGGGGTAGCCGGCCACCATCACGAAGTCGTCCGGGTGGAGCGGCGCGGACGCGAGCTTCAGGTGGTGCGCCGGGCGATACGGCACGTTCTCCGCGGCGTGGCCCGCCGGGCGGTTGTCCTTGCCCACGTACGCCCTGAAGAAGGCGAAATCGCCGGAGTGGCGCGGCCAGCGCCAGTTGTCGACGTCCCCGCCGAAGTTGCCGATGCCCTCGTGAGGGATATAGACGATGCGGAGATCCTTGATCTCCAGCTGCTCGATCAGCGAGTACTGCCCGCCTCCGAAATACTCGGCGACCGAGCAGCGGACCTCCGGGCGGCCCTGCTCACACGCGGCGACGAGCTGCTTCCTGCGCCGCTGGATCTCCTTGTAACGCTCGAGATCGCCCCGGATCGCCTCGATCCCGCGCCGCACCTCGCCGGTGACGTCGCGGAAGGCCTGGGTCACGAACACACGCGCGGTCGGCCCCGCCCATTTCTCCTCGGCGCGGGATCTCGCGAGGTAGCCGTTCGTCAGGAGGTCCTGCTCCGGGGTGGAGTTGTACTGGAGCGCACGCAGGGAGCAGTGGTGGTTCGTCGCGATGAGCCCGTCCGGGGAGACGAACGACGCCGAGCAGCCGCCGAGGCTCACCACCGCGCCCAGCGGGGACGCCGTGGGGTCGGCGAGCGACTCCGGATCGATCTCGAGGCCCAGCGCCTTCAGCTGGTCCTTGTGCTGCGCCACCTGCTCCGGCGTCCACATCCCGCCGGGGTTCTCGAAGGGCGCCGCCGGCGTCTCCGGCCCGGCGGCCGGAGGCCTCGTGTCACCGGCTTGCGGCCGCTCCGACCCGCAGCCCTGGGCGAGCGCGGAGAGGGCGGCGAGCGCGACAAACGCGCTATTGCGCAGAGGGTTGATGAACATGCGTCGGTCGTACCATCGCGGAGGGGCAAAGCAACCACATCAGGCCACGTGAGCCGCTGAACTCCTGGCACGGAGCGAGTCTCACCAACCAAAATTCATGCTCTCGAAGAACGGCAGCGCGGCGCGCAATCGAGGAATCCCGGCCGAGCGGATCACAAGGTGGCGGCGCGCCCGCTGAAGCCGATCACCTCCTCCACGGCGCGGTCGATCTCGCGCTGGCTCGCGGGGCCGAGGGGCACACACGCGCCGAGCCGCTCGATCGCCGTCATCGCCGGATAAGCCAGGTTCCGGAGATCGGTGGCGTTCACCTGGGTGTGGCCGCTCCACTGCCGGAAACACGTGTCCACGAGCGTGGAGCTCAGGAAGGCGCACACGCCGCGGGCGAGGAGCGGCGGCAGCCCGCCGCCGCCCCGGTGAAAGACGTTGAGGTGGTTCTCGAAGCCCACGCGCGCGCCGGGCACCGCCGCCGGATCCAGCACCGCCGCGGTGATGCGCCGGCGCTCCTCCTTCGAGGAGAAGCGCTTCACGACCACGTAAGTCCCGCTCGGCATCCAGAGCTTGGCCGTCGCGGCGCAGTCGACCAGGGCGTTCGGCTTCCTCCCGGGCTTCGGCCAGCGGACGGAGCCCGCGTCGAGGTGCGCCGGGTAGATGAGCGGCGCCGTGTCCGCGCCGGGATCGGCGCGGAGGAACCCGCGCGCCCGGAAGTCCACGACCTTCCCGGTGGAGACCGAGAGGCCGAGATCGGCGAGCCGCGCGGGCAGCCCGGCGAGCACGTCGGCGGCGCGCTGGCCCGCCCGGTCCGGGACGACGCGGATGAACAGCTCGGGATCGCCGGGCCGCACCACCTCCTCGTAGGGGACCTCGCGCGCCGCGGTGGGCGCGTCGCCCGGGCCGTCGCTCGAGGAGACGAGCACCGCGCCGGGCGCCGCGCCCTTCACCCCGCAGAACACGACGTTCTCCTGGAGGACGCCGTCGTCCGCGAACGCGGCGGTGCGGGACTCGAAGACGTGCACCCGGCGCAGCGACACCTCGCGCAGGAACAGCGCGCGGAAGGGGCGAAAGTAAGGACCGCTGCAGAAGCTCCGCGGCGTGATCGCGCAGAGCTCGCCGCCGGGCGCGAGCGCGCGCACCGCGAGCGCCAGGAAGGCGGTGTAGAGGTTGGTGGTCTCGATCCCGGCGCGGCGGAGCGCGCGGCGGGCGGCGGAGCCGGCGCCGAGCTTGCGGTAGGGCGGGTTGAGGATGGCGTGGGTGAAACGCGCGTGCGGCCCGGGCCCCGCGAGCTCCTCCACGGCGTGGGTGATGAAGTCGGCCTGCACGGCGCGGCCGTGGAACGTGATCCCGAGCGGCCGGCACGCAGCGCGGCACGCGGCCATCGATTCGGAAAGTAGCTTTACGAAGTCGGGGTCGAGCTCGTAGCCCACCGCGTGGATCTCCGCGGGGGGCGCGGGCCGGCTGCACGCCTCGGCGACGAGCGCCGCCGTGAGCGTCCCGACGCCGGCGCCGGCGTCGAGCAGGCGCACGGAGGGGCCGAGCTGCTGGAAGAGCGACGCCATGAACGACGCCACGGGGGGCGGCGTCAGGAACTGGCCGAGCGCGGACCGCCGCGCGGGGTCGAGGTGCCGGCAGGCCTCGGCGCGGTGGAGGTCGACCGCGCCGAGCAGGGACGACGGCGGCGCGCGCCGGACCTCGATCGCCGCGCTCATCGGCGGACCGCCATGGCGACCGAGGGGCGGGTCGGGCCGGATCTCGTGTCCCCGCGGCTCAGTCGACCTGGTGCGCCCGGAACGAGACCACCGCGCCGCTGCTCTCGAGGCAGCGGTGGATCCACGGGGCGTCGCCGGCGCGCACGGCGATGAGCCGGACGTCGCCGGAGCCCTCCAGCGGGTCGATGCCCTGGAAGCCGACCAGCTCCGCCTCCTTCAGGGTCATGACCTGGGCCCCCGTCTCGCGCAGCACCTCGGCGCTGAGCAACTCGCTGCTCCCCGCCCCGCTGGCGAGGTACACCTCGAACACGGTCATCATGGGGCCATGGTCGCCGGACGGCGCCGCGCCGACAAGGGTCGTCATGCGCTCAGCGCGGTGCGGGCGAGCGGTGCGGGCGCGCGGTGCGGACGCGCGGTTCACCCGCCGGACGAGCTGCGATCACCCCTTGCCGGCCGCCTCGCGCTTGGTCTCGAGCTCCTCCCACCGGCTGACCAGGCGCGCCGCCTCCTGCTTCGCGCGATCGAGCTCCGAGAGGAGGCCGGCGACCTCGGCGCCGCGGCTCGCGTAGAGCGTCGGATCCGCGAGCTTCGCCTCGAGCTCGAGGACCTTCTGCTCGGCCTCATCGATGCGCCCGACGATGCCGTCGAGCTCCTTCCGCTCGGCGAACGAGAGCTTCGGCGCGTCGCCGGCGCGCCCCGCGGGCTTCGCCGCGGCCGCCGCCGGCGCGGGCCGCGGCTCGGCGGCGGCGGCCTTGGCGGCGCGCGCCTCGGCCTCGGCCTCGACCGCGAGCGCGGCGCTCGCCCGCTGCTCGCGGTAGGCGTCGTAGTTGCCCGCGTAGCGCACCACGCGGCCGTTGCCCTCGAAGGCGAGGATCGAGGTCGCGACCCGGTTCAGGAACCACCGGTCGTGGGTCACGACGAGGGCCGAGCCGTCGAGCTCGATGAGCATCTCCTCGAGCGCGGCGAGGGTCATCACGTCGAGGTCGTTCGTGGGCTCGTCGAGGATGATCACGTTGACGCTCTGGGTGAGCATCTTCGCGAGGGCGACGCGCGCGCGCTCGCCGCCGGACAGCGAGCCGACCGGCTGCCGCGCCTTGTTCGGATCGAAGAGGAACCGCTCCAGGTAGCTGCGCACGTCCATGGATCGGCCGCCGACCTCGACGCGCGTGTGGGAGCCGGCGATGTTCTCGAAGATCGACTTGTCGAGATCGAGCCCGCTGCGGTGCTGGTCGAAGTAGGCGATGTTCGTGTTCTTCCCGAGCACGACCTCGCCCTCCATGCGCGGCCCCTCCCCGGCCGCGCCGCCGCCGTCCGCGGGGTCGACCTGGCCGAGGATCGCCCGGAGCATGGTGGTCTTGCCCGTACCGTTGCGGCCGACGACGCCGACGCGCTCGCCCTTGGTCAGCGAGAAGTCGAGGCCGCGGACGAGCCACTTGCCGTCGACCGCGAGGCCGAGCTTCTTCAGCTCGAGGATGGTCTTGCCGGTGCGCACCGACTCGACCGAGAGCTGCGCGGTCCGCTCGGCCCTGGGCGGCGGGGCCGACTTCGTCGTCTCCGCGCGCTGGATGCGCGCCTTCTGCTTGCCGGTGCGCGCCTTGGGCTGGCGCCGCAGCCACTCGAGCTCGGTGCGGAGGAAGTTCTGCCGGTTCGACTCGGTGCGCGCCTCGAGCGCGAGGCGCTCGGCCTTCTGCTCGAGGTACTCCTCGTAGCCGCCGTCGTAGCTGTAGACCTTGCCCTTGTCGATCTCGAGGGTGCGCTCGACGACGCGGTCGAGCAGGTAGCGGTCGTGGGTGATGAGCAGGAGCGCGCCGGGGTGCTCCTCGACGAGGTAACGCTCGAGCCACTCGACGGTCTCGACGTCGAGGTGGTTGCTCGGCTCGTCGAGCACGGCGAGCGCGGGCCGCGACACGAGCAGGCGCGCGAGGGCGACGCGCCGTCGGTCGCCGCCGCTGAGCACGCTCATGGGGGCGTCGGGCCGGGTGACGCCGACGTGGCCGATGATGGCGTCGACCTGGTGCATCATGTCCCAGCCGCCGAGCCGCTCGACGTCGGCCGCGACCTCGGCCTGCTCGGCGAGCAGCGCCTCGGCGTCGCCCGAGCCGGCGGCGAGCGAGCGGCTCACCTCGTCGTGGCGCGCCTTGGCGGCGTGCCAGGCGGAGAGGCCGGCGAGCACGACGTCGCGCGCGGTGTCGGACGGCTCGAAGACCGGGTCCTGCGAGAGGACGCCGATCTCGGCGCCGCGGCGGCGGGCGATCGTGCCGCTGTCGGGCTGCTCGACGCCGGCGAGGATGCGCGCGAGCGTGCTCTTGCCGGAGCCGTTCAGGCCGACGAGGCCGACCCGCTCGCCCGTGCGGATGTTGACGGAGACGCCATCGAGGATGGTCTGGGGGCCGAAGGATTTGTGGAGATCGTGGGCGGTGAGGACGGGCACAGGGGGCGGAGCTTAGCGCACGGCTCAGCGATCCGGGGGATCGGCCCGGAACCCCGGCGCGCTGCCGGACGGCGCGGGCGTCGCCGCGGCGCCCGGCTTCGCCCCGGCGGCGCCCGGCTTCGCCCCGGCGGCGCCCGGTGACGCTCCCGCGGCGCCCGGCTTCCCTCGCTCGGCGCTCGCCGCGCCGGACGGCCCCGCGGCAGGCGGCGGCGCCGCCCCGGCGCCCGCATCCGCGGCAGGCGCCGCCGCGGGCGCGTTCGACTCGCCGGCGGGCCCGAGGAAGCGGACCCGCCCGAACCGCCGCGCCCGGTGGAAGTTGCCCTCTCCCAGGATCGGCGACCAGGCCGTCCCGCCGTTGTTCTGCATCGCGTAAAAATTCATGCGCCACGCGTCGCCGGGCGCGGGGGGCGCGGCCTTCGCCTTCGCGAACGAGCTCCACGGGATCTTCGCCTCGACCACGTACCCCCGGTCCTCGTCCGAGTCGTCGTCGATCGTGCCTCGCAGCGCCACCGCGCTTTCGAGCGCCGCGCTCCACTCCTGGTGGCCGAAAGGCCCCTTCGCGCCGCCCCGAGGAGCGTTGTAGTCGTCGAACCGAGAATCGAAGACGAGGTTCTGAGGGTTGATCTGGATCTCGTAATAGTCCTTGTTGTCCCCGTCCCCGTCCGGGTCGATCATCACCTCGACGGTGTCCCGCTCCCAGAGGTGTGGATCCCTTCCGTCCTGCGGGAATCCGCCGGTGATCGTCCCGTCGCCGACGTCGAAGGCGACGTAGAGAAAGGCGTCATCCCAGAGCAGCCGCGCCTCACCCTGCGTCGGCTGCGACCGGTCCTCGCGGCCGGTGCCCACGTTGACGAACGGCCCTGTCCGCGCCGCCGCCTGCCACGCCGGCTCGTCGAGGCGGCCGTCGATCGCGATCGCGGCGCCGGGCGCGAGCTTGTTCACCGAGAGCTCTTTCACGGCGGCAGGCGGCTTGTTCCTCTCGGCGTCCGCTCCGCTGCGCGCAGGCGCCGGAGCCGCCGCCCGGCCGGCCGATCCGGCAGGAGCGGCCGCCTGCTCGCCCCCGCCGTCCTTCGAGCACGCGGCCGCGAGGGCCGCGGCGGCCATCACCCAGGCCCGCGCCCCGAACGCGCGCCGCTGGCCGCCGGGACGGCGCATCCGGCCGCTACTTCCGGCCCTTCTTGCGGGCGTCGCGCTCGCGCTTCCGCTGCGCCTTCTTGGCGTTCCGCTCGGTCGCGCTGAGCGTCTTCATCTTCGTCAGGGCCGGGCCCCCCGCGCCGGCGCCCGGGAAGCCGCCCATGCCCGGCATCCCCGGCATCCCCATGCCGGGGAAACCCATGCCGGGCATCCCCGGGAAGCCCATGCCCGGCATGCCCATCCCGGGCATCCCGGGCATCCCGCCGCCGGCCATCATCTGCTTCTGCATTTCTCGCATGTTCTTCGCCATGGCCATCTGCTTCATGCCGGGGATCTTCCCCATGAGGCCCATGTTCTGGCCGAGGCCGCTCATCATCTGGCGCATGAAGAGGAACTTCTGGACGAGCTCGCTCACCGCCTCGGGCTTCGTGCCCGAGCCCTTCGCGATGCGGTCCACCCGCTTCGGCTCGCGGACGAGCGCGTAGGGGTCGCTCTTCTCGAAGGGGGTCATCGACTGGATGATCGCCTGGATGCGGACGAGCTCGCGGTCGTCGAGGTTGACGTCCTGCGGCAGGCCGCCGGGGAACATCCCGCCGAGGGGCAGCTTGTCGACGAGGTCCTTCAGCGACCCCATCTTCTGGATCATCCTCACCTGATCGAGGAAGTCCTCGAGGGTGAAGTCGCCCTGGAGCATCCGCGCGGCGTCCTTCTCGGCCTTCTTCTGGTCGACGACCTCCTCGAAGTCCTGCATCAGGCCGACGACATCGCCCATGCCGAGGATGCGGCTCGCCATGCCGTCGGCGCGGAACGGCTCGAACTTGTCCGTCGTCTCGCCGACGCCGCTGAAGAGGACGGGCGCGCCCGTGACCTCCTTGATGCTGAGCGCCGCGCCGCCGCGGGCGTCGCCGTCGAGCTTCGTCAGGACGACGCCGCTGATCGACAGCCGCTCGTTGAAGCCGCGCGCCGTCTTCACGGCGTCCTGGCCGATCATCGCGTCGACGACGAGGAAGATGTTGTCCGGCGCCGTCGCGTCCTTGATCTGCGCGAGCTCCTGCATGAGCGGCTCGTCGATCGCGAGGCGGCCCGCGGTGTCGTAGATGATGACGTCGCGGCCGAGCTTCCTCGCCTCGCCCCGGGCCGCGGCGCAGATCGCGACCGGCGACTCGCCCGGGATGTTGAACACGGGGATCTTGAGCTGGTCGCCGAGGACCTTCAGCTGCTCGACCGCGGCGGGGCGCTGCATGTCGGCCGCGACGAGCAGCGGCTTGCGCCCCTGCTTCTCGAGGTAGCGCGAGAGCTTCGCACAGCTCGTCGTCTTTCCGGAGCCCTGGAGGCCGACCATCATGATGCCCGTGGGCCCGCTCTCGGCCCAGGCGATCTCGTCGCCCTCGTGGGTCATCATCGCCTCGAGCTCGTCGTGGCAGATCTTGACGAAGTGGTCGCTCGCGGAGACCTGGTGGACATCGCCCGCGTGCTTCACCCGGGTCTCCAGCGTGCGGCCGACCGCCGCCTGCTTCACCCGGGCGAGGAACGCCTTGACCACGCCGATCTCGACGTCGGCCTCGAGCAAGCTCAGCCGCACCTCCCGGAGCGCGGCGTCGATGTTGCTCTCGGTGAGCTCGGTGAGCCCGGCGAGGCGGTTCCTGGCCTGACGAAAGCCCCGTGTCAGCGTGTCGAACATGGCAGGGCGGTCTTAGCACAGCGGACCGCGAGCGCGGATCCCCTGGCGCTCTCGAGAAGCGTATCCCCGCCCTCGCCGCGCGGCGCCGTCACATCCCGCCCCCGGCGGCGCGGCGCCGTCACATCCCGCGCCGGGCGGCGCGGCGGAGCTCCGAGAGCGCCTCGGCGCACCTCGGCATGACCTCGGCGCTCTCCTTCAGCTTGACCTCCGCCGCGGCGAGGTCGGCCAGATCGGACAGCGCCCCGGGCCCGGCGGACCCCGCGGGCGCCGCGAGCAGGGCGCGGACCCGGGCCTCGGCGGCGGTCGCGTCGAGCAGCGAGCGGTAAGCGCGGACGCACGTGTCCCTGGCGCTCGCGGCGGGGGGCGTCGAGGCGGGCTGCCGTTCGAGCGCCGCGAGCAGCGCCTCCCGCGCGGCGCGCGGCTCGCTCGGGGCGTCGCGCAGGGCGTCGATCGCGTGCAGGAGCGCGTCGGCCTCCTGGTCCTCGGCCGACCGGCCGCACCCCGGGGCCGCGCAGAGGACGGCGAGCACGGCGAGCGCGACGAGCGCCGCGGCGCACCGGCGCGCCGCCGCCCCTGCCGCCCGGGAGCTCCCCGTCACGGCGGGCGGCCTCAGTCGGCCCGCTTGGCCGGCGGGCCCATCTGGATGCGCTCGCCGAGGTAGGCGCCGATCAGCGTGAACAGCACGCCGATGAGCGCCATGATCACGTACATGAAGAGCGGCATCGTCCGGACGGTCTGGCTCTGCAGGAGGTAGAAGACCGTCGGGATCGCGACGATGAACGAGGCGACGACCGGCTCGAGGAACGTCTTGCCGGGCGAGATCATGCCGAGGAGGACGCCCCCGATGAACCAGACGGGGATGGCCACGGTCATCCCGTTCGAGCCCTCGAAGTCGAGCTGCTGCACGATCATGGGGAGGCCGCCGATGAGCGCCGCGGTCAGCACGCTCTGGAGGACGAGGGCGATCACGCACCAGAGGACGGAGAAGCCCTCCTGCTGGTAGCGGCGCTGGCGGTCGAAATCGGAGTTCCGGACGATCCGCGGTGAGTCCATCCGGGCGCCGCACGCGATGCACCGCCCGCTCGCCGTGACGCTGGCGTGGTTCGCGCCGCACGCCTGGCAGACGATGGAGCTGTCGTTCTTCGAGGCCATCGCGGCTAGGCTAGGCAAGCCGCTGCGGCCCGGCAAGCGCGCGGCGCCCGTCCGGCGTTATACTCGACCAAACGTGCCCACCGACCCGACCTCCACCGTGGAATCCCTGTCCCACGGCCCGCGCGGCCCTGGCCTCGACGTGACCGGGCCCGATCCGGAGCTGCTCGCGCTGCCGGCGCCGCCGAAGCAGGAGCGCACGGTCACGGTGGCGCTGATGGCGGTGACCGCGCTCGCCGCGCTGTACATGGCGTTCACCCTGCTCGGGGAGGCGCGCTACGCGCTGTCGCCCGGCCAGCCCGTCGACGTGGGCGAGCTCGCGGCGCTGCGGCCGGGGCCGGACCTCGCGAACCGCTACGTGCGCGCCGCGGGGCTGCTCGGGACGCGCGGCGCGATCCGTTATGGTCGGGCGGCGGAGGGCGACTCGTTCCGGCTGGCGCCGGTGGCCGGCAACCCGGGGCTGTGGGTCGAGATCCGGGTGCCCGAGGGCTTCGAGGGCCCGCGCTTCGTGCCGCCGAGCTCGTTCGCGGGGCGGCTCGTGCCGTTCGGGAGCGCGGGCATCCGGCACACGCGCCTGGCCGGCGAGGTGGAGGAGCAGGCCGGGACGAGCGTGTCCGGCGACGCCTGGCTGCTCATCGACGGCAGCTCGCCGCGCGCGTCGCGCTGGGCGGTCGCGCTCGTCGCGCTGTTCCTCGGGTTCGCGGGCTGGAACCTGTTCGGGATCGCGCGGGTGCTGCACCGCGTGAAGGACGTGTAGGGCGCGCGACGGGCAGGCCGCGCAGGAGCGCGCCCCGCGTCTTGACGCGCTCGCGGCGGCGCACGACCTTGCGCCGCACACCGATGCCCAGGGTCACCTTCGTCAACGAGCACAGGACGGTCGAGACCGAGCCGGGTCGGCTCCTCAGCGACATCGCGGCCGAGCTCGGGATCGCGGTCTGCCGCGAGACCTTCCGGGGCACCGGCATCGGCGACTACACGTGCTGGGTGAAGGGCGACCCCGACGCGACGTCGCCGCCGACGTTCTGGGAGAAGCTGCGCGGCGCGCGCGGCCAGCGGCGGATGGCGAACAGGACGCGCGTGCTCGGCGACGTGCACGTCTGGACGCAGGCGGGCCCGGGCAACCGGCTGCGCACGCCGCGCCCGATCGCGCCGCCGCCGAGCCCGGCGACGGATCCCGACGCCCCGCGCAAGCCGATCGACGCGAGCGGCAGCGCGGCGTTCCCCTACGGCGACCCGCGCGCGGTCGGCCAGGGCAAGCGCGAGCCGATCGCGGCGGGCGCGCTCGAGGCGAAGGCGGCGAAGGAGAAGAAGGCGAAGGGCCCCGCGGCGAAGGGTCCCGCCGCGAAGGCGCAGGAGGCAGCGACGGCGCCAGAGCCACCGAAGGCGACCGAGCCTGCGAAGGCGCAGGAGGCGACCGAGCCTGCGAAGGCGCAGGAGGCGACCGAGCCTGCGAAGGCGCAGGAGGCGACCGAGCCTGCGAAGGCGCAGGAGCCCGCAGTGTGACAGGCGGAACTAGGACACCGATCACATTAGAGTCTCGAGGAGATATCAGTCGAACTCGACGGTCGGTCGCCCGTAGTCGACGGGCCGTTCGAAATCGGCATCCTCCCCGACATCGGGCATGCTCAACAAGAGGTCCTTCAGCGTCTCCTCCCTCTCGGGCTGGGACGGCGCCGCGATGTAATTCACCGCCTCCGGCGCTACATCCCCGCGAGCGACCCAGAAAGCTGCCGCTGCCTGCCGCATTTCGTCCGCGACCTGCTGCGGGGTCTTAGGTGTACGGAACGCATCTTCCCGGACTTCTACGACGATCCGCATACGGTCCCCCTGTTACGTTGGAACCCTATCCCCTTTTTCCGCGCGAGCACGCCGCCCAGTCACCGCTTCTCGGCTGTGCTCACTGGACACAGCTTCAGCAGCGAGTTCGCGATCTCGTCGAAAGCGACGACCATCCATCCATCAGCGCCTCCCTCCCCTGCAGGCCCCCGGCAGCGCTTCCCCTCACCCCTGCCGTCGCCCGGCAGCGCTTCACCTCACCCCTGCAGGCCCCCGGCACCGCGATGCTGTAGCAGAACCGCTGCCCGCAGGGCGCGCACGCCCGGTCGTCCTTTTCCGAGACCCCTTCCCGGCCTCGATGGATCCCGCGAAGCCGGCGCCCCGAGCCGGTGCCGCAGCGCGCCGCGCGGCGAGCTCCGGTGCGCACGCCTGCTTGGCGCGCCCGGCGTGCTATGCACGCGCCGATGAGCGACGTGGTCGTGATCGGGGGCGGGGTGGCCGGATGCACGTCGGCGCTCGCGCTCGCGCGGCGCGGGCTCTCCGTCCACGTCCTCGAGCGCAACCCCGGCGAGGGCGCCTCCTGGGCGGCGGCCGGGATCATCGGCCCGCAGCTCGAGGCCGCCGGCGACGGCCCCCTCGCGCGGCTCTGCCTCGCGAGCCGGGCCCTGTACCCGGAGCTCGTCGCGTCGCTCGCCGAGGCGACCGGGCTCGACGTGGGCTACCGCCGCTGCGGCGCGCTCCAGGTGGCGTTCACCGCGGCCGGTCGCGACGGGATCACACGCGAGGTCGCGTGGCAGCGGGAGGCCGGCCTCGCGGTCGAGCTCTGCGACGGCGAAGAGGTGCGGGCGCACGCGCCGGCGCTCGGCGCCGAGGTCGCCGGCGGCGCGTGGTTCGCCGACGAGGCGCGCATCGATCCGCCGTCGCTGATGCGGGCGCTGCGCATCGCGGCGGAGCGCGCGGGCGTGCGGTTCCGCGCCGGGGCGACCGTCCGGCGCATCCTCGTCGAGCGGGGGCGGGCAAGCGGGGTGCAGCTCGAGGACGGCACGACGATCGAGGCCCGCTGGACGGTGCTGACCGCGGGGAGCTGGTCGTCCCTGATCGAGGGCTCCGGGCTCGCGCCCTCCGCGGTGCGGCCGGTGCGCGGGCAGATCGTCGAGCTCACGCCGGCGTCGCCTGCGCTCGCGCAGGTGGTCTACGGCCCCGGGTGTTACCTGTCGCCGCGCGACGACGGCCGCGTGCTCGTGGGAGCGACCGTCGAGTTCGCCGGCTTCGTGCGTGCGGTGACCGCGCGGGCCGTGCGCGACCTCCTGACCGCGGCGCTCCGGCTCGTGCCCGCGCTCGAGGAGGCGCCGCTCGGCAGGACGTGGTCCGGGCTCCGGCCGCACCCGCAGGACGAGCTGCCGATCCTCGGCCAGGGGGAGATCGCCAACCTCATCTTCGCGACCGGCCACTTCCGCAACGGCGTCCTCCTCGCCCCGGTGACCGCGAAGATCGTGACGGCGCTGATCGCGGGAGAGGAGCCGCCCCTGAATCTGTCGCCCTTCTCGCCGAGGCGGCCCGGCATTGCCGGCTGAGCACGGCGTCTTCCATCGCGGCGTGTGCGCCTCGCCCGGCGACCGCCCTCTGGCGAAAGGCCGGGGCAGCTTCGCGTGCGCGCGCCCCCGGGAGCGCCTAGGCTGAGCGCCGCCGATGTCGTCCACCCCCGAGATCATTCCGGTCCGGATCTACTTCCACTGCGGCTGGGCCATCCAGGTCGACCCCTCCTTCGAGTCCGAGCTCCTGTACGGCGGCGAGACGCTGCGGATGTTCGATCCGGGCGAGCGCCGCGAGGTCTCGCTCTCGTCGATGACGTACCGGCGGCACGACGGCGCGCCCTTCACGGCCAAGGAGGTGCTGGACACGTTCCCGCCGCGCGAGATGTCCGGGCTGCGCTACGAGCACGAGCGGGGGCCGCTCGCGGGCGCCGCGCTGTGGATGCTCGGCGAGAGCGATGACGAGCCGGAGCCGTGCTGGGTGCTCATGGCCATCATGGTGTGCCCCTCGGCCAGCCGGCTCGCGCGCTGCACCATCGTCTGCAAGGAGGAGTCGGACCGGGACTGGGCCGTCGACACCTGGCGGAGCATCACGCGGACCCCGCCGCCCGCGCAGCCCGCTCCCCGCAAGGCGATGAGCTAGAACACCGATCACGTTGAGGAACGAGAGATGAACCGCCAAGGCGCCAAGGGCGCCAAGGGCGCCAAGGGCGCCAAGATATTTTCTTCTCCTTCTTGGCGTCCTTGGCGCCTTGGCGGTTCGAAAATCTGCTCGTTTCAGACGGGTTCAACCCGTTTGTCGCTCTAGGGGCGCGGGCGAGGGCGGCGGCGGGACGGCCACCGCGAGCGCGGCGCGCCTCTCGGCCGGTCAGGGAAACGCCGCGAGGCGCGCGCGCACCTTGGCGAGCACCGCGACGTCGGCGGGCGGGAAGAGCTCGTCCCGGAGATCGGGCGCCTCGGCCCAGCGGACGGCGGCGACGTCGAGCGGGGCGGGCGCGGGCGAGCCCTCGGCGAGGTCGGCCGCGTAGAAGAGGAGCAGCACCGGCTTCTTCGGGTAACGGTGATAGGTCACCTCCACGATGTCGCCGACGCAGGCCTCCACCCCGATCTCCTCGCGCAGCTCGCGGGCGAGGGCGTCCCGCGGGTCCTCGCCGGCCTCGACCTTGCCGCCCGGGAACTCCCAGGCGCCCTCCAGGTGGACGCCCGCCTTGCGCTGCGTGAGCAGGACGCGGCCCCGCTCGATGATGACGGCGGCGGCGACGAGCACGAGGGGAGGAGCGGGGTCGGGCGGGGCGGACATGGGCGCGTAGGATGTCGGCGGCGGCGCGCAAGACAAGGGCGAAGGGCCGCGCCCGGGGGCTTGCCTGCTGCCGCTTTCCTTTCCCGCCGAACTGTGGGATGCGCCTCCCATGAGCGTCACGTACCGGGAAGCGGGGGTCGATATCGATGCAGGGGACGCGCTCGTCGAGCGCATCAAGCGGCTCGCCAAGCCGACGCGCACCCCCGAGGTGCTGGCCGACGTGGGCGGGTTCGCCGGGCTGTGCATGCTGCCGGGCGGGCTGTCCGAGCCGGTGCTGGTCAGCGGCACGGACGGCGTCGGCACCAAGCTGAAGGTCGCGTTCGCGACGGGCGTGCACGACACGGTCGGGATCGATCTCGTCGCCATGTGCGTGAACGACGTGCTGACGGTCGGCGCGCGGCCGCTCTTCTTCCTGGACTACTTCGCGACCGGCAAGCTCGACGTGGACGTGGGCGAGGCGGTGGTGCGCGGCATCGCCGACGGGTGCAAGCAGGCCGGCTGCGCGCTCCTCGGCGGCGAGACGGCCGAGCTGCCGGGCATGTATGCCGACGGCGAGTACGACCTCGCGGGGTTCGCGGTCGGCGTGGTCGAGCGCTCGCGCATCCTCGACGGCAAGCGGATCGCGCCCGGCGACGTGGTGCTCGGGGTGGCGTCGAGCGGGCTGCACTCGAACGGCTTCTCGCTCGCGCGGCGGGTGCTCGAGAAGGAGATGGGGCTCCGGATGAGCGACCGCGTGGACGAGCTCGGCGCGACCGTGGGGGAAGCGCTGCTCACGCCGACGCGGATCTACGCCCGCGCCATCACGGAGCTCCTCGGGACCTGCGGGGACGCGGTGCGGGGGCTGTCGCACATCACGGGCGGCGGCCTGCCGGGGAACCTGCCGCGCGTGCTGCCGGACGGCCTGGGCGCGCGGCTCGATCTCGGATCTTACCAGCGGCCGGCGATCTTCCAGGTGCTCCAGCGCGGCGGGCCGGTGGAGGAGGCCGAGATGCGGCGCACGTTCAACCTCGGCGTCGGGCTCGTGGCGGTCGTGGAGAAGGGCGCGGCGGACAGGGCGATCGAGGCGTTCGCCCGGAGCGGGGAGCGGGCGTGGGCGCTCGGGGAGGTCGTGCCGGTCGGCGACGTGCCGTTCGAGGAGCGGGTGCAGTTCGGATGACGGAGGCGACGCCGGCGCGGGCTGGCCGGCGCTCGAGCCGCGGCGCGCCGGGCGGCCGCGCGGCTCACCCGCCTTCGAGCCGCGCTCTCAGCTGCTTGATCGCCTCGTCGATCGTGCGGTTCTTCTTGTAACAGGGCCGCACCGCCGTCTCGAGCACGACGAGGGTGCGCTCGTCGCCCTCGGCGACGGCGCGCTCGATGAACTGCAGCTTCTCGCCGCAGGTGGCGTCGCGCATCTCGAAGGAGATCCGCACGGCGGGGGTCCCGCGCGCCGCGACCTCCGGCGTGCGCAGCAGCTTCGCCGCGCGGGTCGCGGGCGTGGAGCGGCCGCGGGTCTCCACGATCTCGTAGAGGACGTCGATCCCCGCCGTCCCGAAGCGGCTCGCGAGGGCGTCGAAGACCTTGTCGGCGTGCTCGCCGCCCGTCTTCGCGATGGCGATGGCGACGTTCCGCGCCGCGACCGCCATCGCGCGGTCGCGCAGCGCGGTCGGATCGCGCTCGGCGAGCACGTTGAGCGCGTCGGCGGCCTTGACCCACCGGCGCGCCCTGGACGCGGCGGCGAGCTCCTTCCTGGTCGCTTCGTCCGGCGGAGGCTCGGCCGGCGCGGCGGACGCCTCGGACGCGGCGGACGCCTCGGGCGCGGCGGCGTCGGGCGCAGGCGCCGCGGGTACAGGCGTCTCCGCGGCCGCCGTCGTGTCGGGCGCGGCGGGCTCCGGCGCGGCGGGCGCGGCTGCCGGCGTCTCCACCGTGCGCTGGTGGGGCTCGGGCTCCGGGGGAGCCCGCCCGGGACCGGCGAGCGCCGCGACGATCCCTGCTGCGACCAGGACGACGCCCAGGTAGGGAGCCGCCCGGATCAGACGGGCGCGCAGGTGGCCGGCGATCTGCGGAAGCACGCGGCCGGCGCGGGCCGCCCGCTTCCGCTTGGCTTCCTCCTCGCGCTCCCGCGCGACACGCTCTGCCTCGGCCTCCCGCTCCCGCGCGACGCGCGCTGCCTCGGCCTCCCGCTCCCGCGCGACGCGCTCTGCCTCGGCCTCCCGCTCCCGCGCGACGCGCTCTGCCTCGGCCGCCTCGAGCTCCCGCAGCAGCGTCGGGGCGAACGCGGGCCGCGAGCCGCTCAGCCGTTCCGAGCTCGGCTCCGATGCGGGCGCGGCCTCCTCCGCGGGCGGCTCCTGCGGCGGCGCCGGCGGCGCTCCGGTGGCGGGCGGTGCTCCCTGGGGCGGCTGCGGCGGCTTCTCCGGCGGCGGGGTCTGCTGCTCTGCCGGCGCCGGCGCATCCGGCGGTGACGGCTTCTTGGCTGAAGCTGGCTCTTTCAGGGACGCCGCTGTCGGTCTCGAGGATACGGGCGCCTCCGGAGGAGACGACAGCTTCTCGACGGGCGCGGGTGCCTGGAGGGATGGCGCCGTCGGCTTCGAGGAGGCAGGCGCCTCCGGAGCCGGCGAAGGCCTCCTGGCGGATGCGGGCGCCTGCGACGGCACCTTGCCTGGCTCTTCCGTGGGTCGCGAGTGCGACGACTCCCTCGGCGGCTGCGAGCGTACTTCCGGCGATGGACGCGTCGAGACCGGCAGCGCCGGCCCTTTCGACACCGGTTCTTCCGGCGGCTGCGAACGCGCCGGTTCTTCCGGCGGCCGCGAACGCACCGGCTCTTCCGGCGGCTGCGAACGCGCCGGCTCTTCCGGCGGCCGCGATCGCGCCGGCTCTTCCGGCGGCACCTGCGGTGGCTCCAGCGGCGGAGGTGTGGCCCGCAGCGCCGGCTCGCTCGACCCCGGTGCTTCCCGTGCTGCCTCCGTCTGCGGCGCCGATGGCGCCTCTGCCGCGGCCTCCGAGAGCCCCTCACCGCCGATCGACTCGAACGCTATCCGGGCGATGAACGCTGCACCGCCCACCGCGGTCGGCCGCGACTCGCGCGTCAGCTCGGCGAAGCGGCTCGGCGTCAGGCGTACCGGCGTCGGTCGCGAGTGGCTGACGGCGTCCTCGTCGTCCTCCGCCGCGCCGTCCGCGTCCTCCGCCGCCGAAGCAGGCGGCGCTGCCCCCTCCGCGCTGCGCTCTCCGCCTGGCGCGACCTCGCTCGCTTCTCGCGCGCGCGCCGGCGCCACATCGCTCGCGCCGCCGCCGCCGGCGCGCTCGCCGCCCGTGGGCGCGGCGGCCCGCGCCAGCGCGTCGCCCCCCGCTTGCCCGCCCGCCGGCGCCCGCGGATCGAAGCTCTCCTCCAGCTCGAACAGGCTCGACTCTCCGAGGAGGATCGCCGACGAGCTGCCCGCGGCCGCCGCCTCGGGCTCCCGCGCCGCAGCGCTCGGCAGGGGCGGCCGCCCGCTCGGCGGGCGCGCCGGATCCGCGATCGCGGGCACCGACGTCATCTCCGCCCTCGACGTCATCTCCGCGCGCGGCTCCTGCGTCACGATCCCCGACGCGGCGCACGCCTCGTCGAGCGCCGCGATCAGGTCCTCCGCGGTCTCGTAGCGGGCGCGCGGCTGCTTCTCGAGCAGGCGCCGCACCACCGCCTCGATCGCGGGCGGCACCACGATGCCGGGGGCGTGCTCGGCGATCGCCGGGACCGGCGCGCTGCGCTGCTGGTTGAACAGCTCGACCGGATCCTTCGCCAGGAACGGGTGCCTGCCGGCCAGCATCTCGTAGAAGATCAGGCCCAGGGCGTAGAGATCCGCGCGCTCGTCGACGAAGTCCATCCCGAGCGCCGACTCGGGGGCGAGGTAGGCGATCGTCCCGAAGATCACCCCGGCCGTCGTGAGCCGGACCGGATGCGACTCCGGACCCATCCGCATGGACTCCGGCGACGCGGCGGAGCGGCGCAGCTGATCGACGCTCACCTTCGCGAGGCCGAAGTCGATGAGCTTCACGAGGTCGCCGTGCGACTCGACCACCATCACGTTCCGCGGCTTCACGTCGCGGTGGACGATGTTCATCGCGTGGGTCGCCCCGAGCGCGGCCGCGAGCTGCCTGGCGATCAGGACGGCGCGCGCGGTGGGCACCGGGCCGCGACGGATGATCTCGTGGAGCGTCGTCCCGCGGACGTACTCCAGGACGAGGTAGAACGAGCCGTCCTCCGCCTCGCCGAAATCGGTCGCGGTCGCGACGTTCCGGTGCTGGATGTGGGCGCCGGCGATCGCCTCGCGCTCGAAGCGCTGCACGAGCTCGGGGAGCCGCTCGGTGTCGGGGTGCAGGATCTTGATCGCGACGCGCTTGTGCATGTGCACGTGCTCGCCGCGGTAGACCGCGCCCATGCCGCCCATGGCGACGACCTCGTCGATGCGGTACCGCCTCGAGATGACCCGCCCGATGTAGGACGCCGCTCGCTGCTTCGCGGCGTCCTCGGCGGACAGGTGCGGCTCGGGCGGACGTTCCGACATCGTGGCGGCGCCACCCTAACCCGAGCCGCGCGACATTGGTAGGTCGCCCGCCCGGCGGGGCCCGGCCCCTACCCTGAGCGGCGCGGCGATCGTGGGTGGCCGGTCCGCTCGGGTCGCCTCACGGGGCGCCGACGCGCCACGAGATGACCTTGGGCACCGAGCTGGTGTCCCGCATCGCCACCACGAAGTCCCCGGCGCCCGAGCTGCCGCCCGACAGGTCCGCGAGGCGACAGACGCTCATCTGCGAGCCGAGATCCCCCGACACACCGCTGTCCGCGATCCGGTAGTCGGCCTCGGTCGCCACCGCCTGGAGCTCATCGCGCTCCCACGCGATCAGCTTGAGCCGGCCGCTCCCGTTCCTCGTGGCGGTCAGCGCGCCGAGCCGGGGCCTGTCATACGAGGACGATCCCAGCCTCGCGATCGAGGTCTCGCTCGCCGCCTCCAAGGAGTTGCCGGTGTCGTCGATCCGGGTGAGCGTGCCCGCCGTGCTCATGTCCCAGTAGATGAGCTTGACGTCGCCACCGCTGGTCCGGATCGAGGTGGCGAAGTGGTCAAGGCCCAGGCGCGTCGCCTCGACCTGGGTGGCCGTTTCGCCCTCGATCGTGCTGTGGCGCGTGATGCTGCTGTCGTCCGCGAGGAACGAGATCGCCCGGAGGTTGCCGTTCGCGCGGCGCCCCGCGATGAGCAGGCCGTACAAGGGAGTGCAACCCGGCATCATGCACAGGTTGAGCCGCGACGCCGCCGGCGACGCCTCGGTGAACGTGTCTCCGACAGGAGACGTGTAGGAGGCGACGTTCACCTCGTAGGCGCGGACGGTGCCGAGGGGGACGGGAACGCTGGACGTGGTATAGAGCTCGATCTGCAGCCGGCCATCCGTGCGGATGTAGGAGACCGCGATCTGGCCGCTCTTCACCAGCACCACCCTCGGGTTCGTGCCCGCGCCGACGTGCACCACGTCCACCTCTTCGGGGGGATCCCCGATGACGCCGCCGTCGACGTCCCAGGTCGACAGGTAGATCTGAGAGATCCCTGCCTCCTGGACCGCCGCCGCGCTCACGGCCACGCCGGCGCTGACGTGCGCCACCGACGCGTCCGTGGCGGACGTCAGGTCGGAGGCGGCGTGGAGCCGCAACACTGGGAAGTCTCCCGGGTCCAGGAACGAATCAGTCCAGCGAGCGAGCACGAGCCCCCCCGTCTGCGTGACCTCCGCCGTCACCGCTTCGCGCCCGTTGCAGTCCATCGCCAGCGAGCTCACCGTCGCCGTCCCCGTGGGGGCGGCGGCGGTCACCATCCGCTCCGGATTGAAGATGGTACGAAAGCCAAAGGCCAGCATGCTCGCCACGTCACCGGAGGCGACCTGCCCGGCCGGGGTGCTGGGCGTCTGGAGCGAGCTGGCGACGAGCGTTCGTTCGAGGCGGGTGCTCTGCGCGACCAGGGCCGTGGGCGCCATGCCGCTATTGCCGGTCTTGTCGCCGTCTATGTTCGGGTAGTAGTTGAACGACCTGGCCAGCACGGGCGTTTGCGTGCCGGCGGCGGTGGTGAGCGTGACCGTGCGACTGCGAGATCCGGCATAGTCAAGGTAGTCCATGTCCAGGTCGACGGTCGCGTTCCATATCTTGATCAGGTCCCGAGGCGTGCTCACGTGCCCTGTCTCGTCTCCCCCGTGTACGTTCTTCCACGTGGTGTTCGTCATCCCCAGCGCGTCCGCCTCGTCGTTCATCATATCGACGAAGTCTTGCTCCAGCGCGGCCGACTGAGCGAAAGTCGAACCCGTGCTGATATTGCCGTTGAGGATCGCGTTGGCCACGATCTCTGCGACGGCCACGGTCGTCTCGCCATGGGACATGGCGATCGAGTAGAGGGCGTCCCTCAGGGACATGGATTCGCCCCCAATTAACGTTTTTGCGCCGTGTGGGAAGCAGTTGCAGGGTTGCGTCGCGGCCTTCTGGCTGATCACCACGGTGTCGTTGAGGCTGAGGAAGCCCTCCTTCACCGCCTTGAGCGCGAGGTACGTGGTCATGACCTTGGTGGTGCTCGCCGGCGCCGCCGCCGTGGGGGTCCCGTTCTTCACGAACATCAACGTGTTGGTGAGCGGGTCCACGAGCGCGGCTCGCTCGCCGAAGACGACCGGCTGCGCCTGCGCCGCGCCGGCCGCGAGCAGGACGCCGCCCGCGAGAGCCGCCTGAAGCGGCCTGATCATGAGGGTAAGAAAGGAACGGTTTCGAATCGTACGCATGGAAGTCTCCTCTGGAACGTTCGAGGGTGCCCGCCGCCCGACGCGCAGCGTCCGATATCCGGCCTGGAACGCGCGTCGCCGCCGGCCTGCAGGACGGTCCGGCAAGTCAATCCAACGCCGCGCAGGATCGCGCGCGGCCCAAAGAGAGAGGCCTCGAGACTCGTCAGCGCCTCGACCGAGGCAACGCGAGCCTGGCATCTCGAATCGTCCGTGCGTGCGGCAAAGCAACGCCCATACCAGCGCGTGATTCATCCCCGTCGGTCGCCGGCTCCGGTGGCGGAGTGGTCGTTCACCGCGCGACATCCCGATCGCTGCAGCCGATGCGAGCGCCTCGCCCGCGCGTGAGGGGCGCCTACCAGCGTGCCGGCACGCCGGCGTGCCAGCGTGCCGGCACGCCGGCGTGCCAGCGTGCCTTGCCCGTGCGTGAGAGGGCGCCTACCAGCGCGCCAGCGTGCCTTGCCCGCACGTGAGGGGGCGCCTACCACCCGGGCAGGCCAGCTGAGCGCACCCCTGACAAGCCACGGCACCTCGGGCTTGCTCGTGCCGGGAGCCGAACGCGCCGACGAGCTCGCGCGGCGCCCGGCGCGTCGCGTGACGTGCGTTCGGTGGGACAGGTGGGCCGGACCGGATGCGACTCCGGCCCCCCCGCTCGGGTCGCCTCACGGGGCGCCGACGCGCCACGAGATGACCTTGGGCACCGAGCCGGTGTCCCGCATCGCCACCACGAAGTCCCCGGCGCCCGAACTGCCGTCCGACAGGGTCGAGAGGCGGCAGACGTTGATCTTCGAGCCGAGATCCCCCGACGCGCCGCTGTCCGCGAGCCGGTAGTCGTCCCTGGTCGCCACCTCCTGGAACCTGTCGCGCTCCCACGCGATCAGCTTGAGCCGGCCGTTCGCGTCCCTCGTGGCGGTCAGCGCGCCCCTCCGGGGGGTGTGAATCGAGGCTGACCCCAGCCTCGCGATCGAGGTCTCGTTCGCCGTCTCCGGCAAGTTGCCGGTGTCGTCGACCCGGGTGAGCGTGCCCGCCGGGGTCATGTCCCAGTAGATGACCCTGACGTTGCCAGCGCCGGTCCGGATCGACGTGGCGAATTTGCTGAAGCCGAGGCGCGTCGTGTCGAGGCCGGTGGCCGGCTCGCCGTCGATCGTGGTGTGGCGCGTGATGCTGCTGCCGTCGACGCGGAACGAGATCGCCCGGAGGTTGCCGTCCGTGGTGCGCCCCGCCATGACCAGGCCGTACGCGGGGGTGCACGGCGACACCACACACTCGTTGAGCAGCGACGCCGCCGTCGACACGTCGAAGAACGCATCTCCGGCAGGAGACGTGTAGGAGGCGACCTTCACGTCGTAGACGCCGGTGGTGCCGCTGGGATGGGAACCGACGGTATAGAGATCGATCTGGAGCCGGTAATCCGTGCGGATGTAGGAGACCGCGATCAGGCCGCTCTTCACCAGCACCACGTCTGGGTTCCAGCCCGCGCCGACGTGCACCGCGTCCACCTCCTCGGGGGGATCCCCGACGACGGCGCCGTCGACGTCCCAGGTCGACAGGTAGACATGGGAGAGCCCCGCCTCCTGGACCGCGGCCGCGCTCACGGCCACGCTGGAGCTGAGGTGCGCCACCGACGCCTCGGTGACGGACGTCAGCGCGGAGGCGGCGTGGAGCCTCAGGTACGGGAAGTCTCCACCGCCCAGGAACGAAGGAGTCCAGCGGGCGAGCACGAGCCCCCCCGCCTGCGTGACCTCCGCCGTCACCGCGTCGCGCCCGGTGCAGTCCATCGCCAGCGCGCTCACCGTCGCCGCCCCCGTGGGGGAGGCGGAGGTCTCCATCCGGTCCGGCAGGAAGATGCTGCGAAAGCCCCAGCGCAGCATGGCCGCCACGTCCGTTGCGGCGTGCTGCCCGACCGGGATGCTGCTCGACATGAACGAGCTGGCGACGAGCGTTCGTCCGAGGCGCGTGCTCTGCGCGACCAGGCTCGAGCGCACCCAGTCGCTGTCGCCGCCCTTGTCGCCGTCCACGTTCGGGTAGTACCAGTGCGACTTGGCCAGCGGGTACGCCGTCGTGCCGGTGGAGCCGGTGACCGTGACGATGCGGCTGCGGACTCCTGCGTAGTCGAGAAAGCCCATGCTCAGATCGACGGCCGCGTTCCATACCTTGATCAGGTCTCGAGGGGTGGTCACCTGCCCTGTCTCGTCCCCCCCGTGCACGGTCTTCCACTCGGTGAGGCTCATCCCGAGCGCGTCCGCCTCGTCGTTCATCATGTCGACGAAGTCCTGCTCCAGCGCGGCCGACTCGGCGACGGTCGAGCCCGTGCTGACGTCGGCGTTGAGGACCGCGTTGGCCACGAGCTCGGCGACGGCCACGGTCGTCTCGCCGTGGGACAGGGCGATCGAGTAGAGGGCGTCCTCCAGAGACATGGATTCGCCCTTCTTCAACGTCTTCACGTCGCCCCCCGGGAAGCAGTTGCACCATTGCGACGCGGCCTTCTCGCTGATCACCACGGTGTCGCTGAGGCTGAGGAAGCCTTGCTTCACGGCCTTGAGCGTGACGTACATGGTCATGACCTTGGCGGTGCTCGCCATCGCCGCTGCCGTGGGGGTCCCGTTCTTCACGAACATCAACGTGTTGGCGAGCGGGTCCACGAGCGCGGCTCGCTCGCCGACGACGGTCGGCTGCGCCTGCGCCGCGCCGGCCGCGAGCAGGACGCCGCCCGCGAGAGACGCCTGAAGCGGCCAGATCATGCAGGGAAGAAAGGAACGCTTTCGAATCGCACCCATGAAGGTCTCCTTTGGAACGATCGAGGGTGCCCGCCGTCGACGCGCAGCGTCGATATCCAGCCTGGCGACAAGAGAGGGGCACTGAGCCTCGCCAGTGCCTCGACGGAGCCAACGCGGGCTGACTGGCATCTCGAATCGTCCGCGGGCCTGGCAGAGCAACGCCCATACCAGCGCGTGATTCATCCCCCTCGGTCGCCGGCTCCGGCGGCGGAGGGGTCGTTCACCGCGCGAGATCCCGATCAACGCAGCCGATCCGAGCGGCTTGCCCGCGCGTGAAGGCGCGCGTGCCAACGTGCCAACGTGCCAGCGTGCCAACACGTGCCTGCCCGCGCGTGAGGGGGCGCCTGCCACCCGGGCAGGCCAGCTGAGCGCGCCCCTGACTGACGAGCCGCGGCGCCCCGGGCTTCCTCGTGGCCGGGAGCCGAGCGCGCCGCCGGGCTCGGGCGGCGCCCGGCGCGTCGCGCGACGCGCGCTCGGTGGGACAGGAAACGGCCCGCGCAGCGCGGGCGCGGGCCCCCGGCCGGCCGTCACCACCGCGCCGGCCCGGATCTCTCCCGCGCCCGCCGCCGCCGTAGTATCTGCCCTGGCATGCCCTCCCTCGATCTCGGCGTCCTGATCTCCGGCCGCGGCTCGAACCTCCAGGCGATCCTCGACGCGATCGCCGCCGGCCGCCTCGACGCCCGCGTGCGGCTCGTCCTCTCGAACCAGCCCGGCGTCGAAGGCCTCGCCCGCGCCGAGCGCGCCGGCGTCCCGACCCTGGTCCTCCCGCACAAGGGCTTCGCCGATCGCCACAGCTTCGACGCCGCCGCCATCGACGCCCTCCGCGAGGCCGGCGCCACCTGGGTCGTCCTCGCCGGCTTCATGCGCCTGCTCACGAGCACCTTCCTCGACGCCTTCCCGCACCGGGTCGTCAACATCCACCCCTCGCTCCTGCCCGCCTTCCCCGGCGTCGACGCCCAGCAGCAGGCGCTCTCGCACGGCGTGCGCATCACCGGCTGCACCGTGCACCTCGTCGACGCCGGCACCGACACCGGGCCGATCCTCGCGCAGGCCGCCGTCCCCGTGCTCGACGGCGACGACCGCGACGCCCTCGCCGCGCGCATCCTCGTCCAGGAGCACGCCCTGCTCGTCCGCGCGCTCTCGTGGATCGCCGAGGGGCGCCTGGAGGTCACGCCGCCCGCCGCGCCCGGCGGGCGCTCGCGCGCGTCGATCGCCGGCGTCGACACCGCGCTCGGGCTCGCCCAGGGCGGCCGCGCGCGCGGAGACGTCGGAGAAGTCGGGGAAGGGGCGTGATCCACAAGCACTACGACGTCATCGTCCTCGGCCGCTCCATCGGCGCGCTCACGGCCGCGGCGCTGCTCGCGCGGCGCGACTTCACCGTGATGGTCGTCGGCCACGGCGAGCGCCCGCCCACCTACCGGCTCGACCAGCACGCCCTCCGCCGCCGCGCCTTCACCATGCTCGCCGAGCCCTCGCCGGCGTGGCGCCGCTTCCTCGTCGAGCTCGCCCAGTCGCAGACCTGGAAGCGCCGCATCGTGCCCGCCGCGCCCATGCTGCAGGCCGTCTCGCCCCGCCGGCGCCTCGACGTGCCGCCCGACATGGTCCTCTTCGGCCGCGAGATCGACCGCGAGTTCCCCGAGCTCCGGCGCGTCGTCGACGAGCTCTACGCCGAGCTCGCCTACGTCAACGGCGCCGCCGACGACGCGTTCTCGCACGACGCCGTCTGGCCCCCGGGCACCTTCTGGGAGCGGCGCGAGACCGCGCGTTACGCCGCGATGCTCCCGTACGCCCGCGCGGAGCCCGACGCCGATCTGCTCGTCGAGTTCCCGCGCGGCCACCTCTTCCGCTCCATCGTCGCGCAGTCGGTCCTCTTCGCCACCGACCTCTCGGCGCTCCCGCCCCCGTTCGCGGTGGCGCGCCTGCACGGGGCGTGGACGCGCGGGCTCATGATGCTCCCCCGCGGCGAGGAGGAGCTCGAGGAGTTCCTCGTCGAGCGCATCCTCGCCCACGGCGGCCGCTGCCTGCTCGACGAGCGCGCCGCCGCGGTCCACGTCCGCCGCGGCACCGCCGCCGGGGTCGTGCTCGACGGCGACGACCACCCGAACGGCAGCAGCTTCGTGATCACGGACATGGACGGCGAGACGCTCGCGAGCCTGTCCGGCGGCGAGGGCATCCACAAGCGCGCGCTGCGCGAGTGGCCGCGCATCACCTCGTCGGTCGGCCGCTTCGTCGTGTCGCTCATCGTGCGCCGCGAGGGCCTGCCCGAGCCGCTCGGCCCGGAGTCGCTCCTGCTGCCGTTCCAGTCCGCGCCGGCCGGCGTCGCCGTCCGGCCGAGCTCCCCGCCGCGCGCGGCCGGCGACGCCGGCGCCCGGCCGAGCTCGCCGCGCCCCGCGCGCCCCGCCGGGCCCGCGCGCCCCGTGGTCCACCTCCAGCGCTGCGACCTCCCGCCGCCCTCGACCGACACGCTGCTCGTGGCGGAGATCCTGCTCCCCGACCGGGGCCCGCTCTCGCTGCTGGAGGCGCGCCAGGCGGTGCTCGACGCGCTGCTCGCCGAGCTCCCTTTCCTCGAGCGCCACCTCGTGCTCGTCGACTCGGTGCACGACGGCCTGCCCGTGTGGCTCTACGACGGCGCGCGCCGCCGCCTCGTCGAGCGCGCCGCGCTGAAGGGCGCCGCCCCGGGCGCCGAGCCGATGGTGCGGCAGCTCGAGGTCGACCCGCCCGGCTACCTCGGGCTCGCGGGCGAGCCGATCCGCGGGCCGATCGAGCGGACGCTGCTCGTCGGCCGCAGCGTGTTGCCCGGCCTCGGTCAGGAGGGCCAGCTGCTCGCGGCCTGGGGCGCGGCGCGCCTCGTGACCCGGACCGACCGGCGCAAGGAGCGGATGCGGCGGGACATGTGGAGCAAGGTCGAGATCGGCTGACGCGGGCGGTCTTCCGAGCGCCACACGCGCGCGCCCGGGGGACGGGGGCGCTCCGGCCGCGCGCCGCGGCCCGGGTCAGGGCGCGCGGGGGAAGACCTGGAAGAACCCGTCGCGCTCGACGACGGAGAGCGGCACGTCGAACAGCCGCGACAGGTTCTCGTCCGTCAGCACCGCGCGCTTCGGGCCGTCGGCGGCGACGCGGCCCTTGCCGAGCAGGACGACCCGCTCGATCTCGGGCGGGATCTCCTGCACGTGGTGCGTCACGAGCACGAGCGTCTTGCCCTGCTGCACGAGGCGCCGGAGCAGGGCGACGAGCTCGATCGCGGCCTTCAGGTCGAGGCTCGTCGTCGGCTCGTCGAGCACGAGCGCCTCGGGGTCGTGCACGAGGGCGCGCCCGAGCAGGCAGCGCCGCTGCTCGCCGGCGGACATCTCCGCGATGGGTTTGTCGCCGAGGTGCGCGACGCCGAGCCCCCGGAGCACCTCCCCGGCCCGCGCCCGGTGCGCGGCCGTCGGCGGCTGGTGCTCGTGCAGCCCGGCGCTCGCGAAGAACCCGGAGAGCACCACGTCGAGCCCGCGGACCTCCCGCGGATAGGCCATCTGGAGCTCGTACGACACGAGCCCCAGCCTGCGCCGCAGCGCGGAGACCTCCCACCGCTCGCGCCCGAGGATCCGCACGCCCGAGCCCTCGCGGTGGACCGGGTAGATCTCCCGCGAGAGCAGCCGGAGCAGCGTCGACTTCCCGGCCCCGTTCGGCCCGAGGATCGCGGTGCTCTCGCCCTGCTCGATGCGCAGCGACAGGCCCTCGAAGACGCGCGTGTCGCCGCGATAGACCTCGGCGTTCTCGATCTCGATGAGAGGCGGCGCGCTCATCGCTTCACTCCGTGGATTCCGTTCATCGGGGGCAGACGACTAGAGGGCTGAGCGGTTTGAAATAGGTACACACTACCTGACCAGCAGCCCAAGTTCAAGCACTTTCCGCCCTGGCATGCCCGTCGGCTCCGGCATCTTCTGTCCTCTCGCCTCTCGTGTTCTGCCGGCCTCGTTCGCTTCTCTCGCTTCAATCGTCTCTTCAGCTCGCATTTCCGCGTATCTGCCTCGCTGTTCCTCATCCCGTCTTCTGGTGCTTCGCCCCAGATTTCACCCTCTTTCGTCTCATGTCGGAGCATGTCGCACACGATGGGTTGTTGCGATTGGGCCGAATTTTCTCGCGGAGCGGGGCTCCGAGACGGCACTCGCCCTGATTTTTCCGCTCTCACCGCGCGCGCAATCCGCTCATGCGCTGGTGCGACAAGCGGAAACCACAAGTGCAATTCGCGCAGATCGACCGACGTCCGAGGCCGTTGATGCGCGCAGATCGCCGTTTTCTGCCGTGGATCAGGGGTTTCATGGTGGATCGTCCGTGCACCGGATCGCCGATCCACTCCAGCGGCTGAATCACCATCTCGCGCGGACAGGCATCGTCGAAAATCTGCCTGGGAATCGGCGTTTACCGATCTTGTGCGGCGATGGCCCGGCGGTTGCAGTTACCCGAGCCACCTTCAACAAGTGCCCCGCGCCAAGCTGAAGCTGGCACTCGGGAGTGAAAATATCCGCTGCGGCGTCGAGCCGCGCGGCCACTTGGAGAACGCAGATGACGAAGATCAAGGGTTCGCTTTTCGGTGCCGGGATCGTATGGTGCATGACCGCCGCGCTCGGCGGGTGCGTCGTCTCCCCGGAGGACGGCTACGGCGCCGAAGAGAACGAGATTTTCGCCGAGGAGGCAGCAGCAGCCGCAGCCGCATCGCAGATGCGCTTCGGCGTTGCGCCCCAGTGGAGCCAGAACTGGTCGTCCCAGTCGGGACCGCAGCGCGTCGACACGGTCGTCGTCGGCGACTGGCTCCTCTCGAACGGGTTCACCAGCACGCACGAGAGCAAGGCGCGGACGATCATCCAGGCGGGGAAGACCCCGTACTTCTTCGGCTACATCGCCACGGACACGACGAAGAAGGGGCTCGGCTCCAACGACGACTGCGACGGCAACACGTCGAAGCCGCTCTGCCAGAAGGGCGCGGACTTCATTCGCGACGTCAACAACATCGACAAGATCGTCAACACGTACGCCAAGGCGGCGGAAAAAATCAGCGGCATCGTGGGCTCGAAAGAGGCCTTGATCCACATCGAGCCGGACTGGTTCCAGTTCTCTGAGACGCACCAGACGAACGCCTTCACGCTCGACGAGTCCAACGGCTACATGAACAGGATCCTCGGCGCCATCAAGAACAACTGCACCTCGTGCAAGGTGGTCATCGACTTCAGCCCCTGGTACAGCGCGGACAAGACCAAGTTCAGGGCGTCCGCGCGCGACTTCTACGCGCAGTGGGATCGCGAGGTGGTCAAGTACGTCGGGCTCACGGGCAAGCAGTTCTCATTCACGACGGGCAAGATCGACAACTACACCTACCGGGATATCACCTCCGCGCTCGGCCTGCCGCTCGTCGTCGTCGACGCGTACACCTTCGGCGGCGGGTCGATCCCGCAGGACTCGAGCTGGCAGAACGTGAACAACATCGCCCAGGCGGTCGACATGGGCATCGCGATGGTGATGCTCTCGATGGAGGGCAGCGCCTCGACGTACGACAACTTCATCGCGAGCGTGAAGGGGACGACGCCGACGACGCCCACCACCCCCACGACGCCGACGACGCCCACCACCCCCACGACGCCGACGACGCCGACGACGCCCACCACTCCCACGACGCCCACCACCCCCACGACCTCCGGGACGGCGAGCGTTGAGGGCGGCGCCAGCATCGTGGTCACCAAGAACAACGACTGGGGCAGCGGCTACTGCGCCACGGTGAAGATCACGAGCACGAGCGACGGCCCGGTCACGTGGAAGGCCTACCTCCCGAAGCAAGGCACGGGCACCGTCAGCCAGTCCTGGAGCAGCACGCGCACGGAGGACAACAGCAATTACATGTTCGTCGGCGCGGGACACAACGCCACGATCAACTCCAAGGGAGCGAGCGTCGACTTCGGCTTCTGCGCCAACAAGTAGT
This sequence comes from Sorangium cellulosum, assembly GCF_002950945.1. GTDB lineage: Bacteria > Myxococcota_A > Polyangia > Polyangiales > Polyangiaceae > Sorangium > Sorangium cellulosum_E. Next base: position 13,678,706 of record NZ_CP012673.1, on the reverse strand, counting down.
CACCTGAGCCCAGGCGGCGCGCCGGTCGCGGAGGCGACGATCTCCTCCCGCCGCGCCACCCCTCGATTCGCAGCGATGGGCTGAGCCATCGCAAATGGCGGATGGGCCTCCGGGCCATCTCGGGACCCTCCGCCACCTTCCTTGACTTGATGGTCTTTCTTCCTCCTCTTCTTGACGGTCTTACCTGACGATCTTACGTAGCGGCCTTCGCTTTGATTCTCTTCTCGACGGTCTTCCTTGATTCTCTTCTCGATCGTCTTCCTTTTGATGCTCTTCTCGACAGTCTTCCTTGACGGCCTTCCTTAGGTCTTCTTCACCCACGCTCGCCGGCATGCCTGTTTGAGCGCCGGTCCTCGGCGCCCGACCCGGGACGTTCGCCCCCCCGCCTCCCTCACAGCACACGTCGCGCTGGCCCGGAGCCGACCGCGGGTCCACCCCGGGATCACGGCTGACCCCACGTGCCGAGCGCGGTATCGTGAGGGCACCGTGCACCCCGCCCCGCAGCGACACCTCCCCGCCGCCGGTAGCCCTGCCGGACCCACCCGATCCCCAGCCGCGCTACGCGCGCATCACGTCATCCGGAGCGCCTCATGCCGCTGAAGCTCCGGGTCACATGGCGCAACGCGGGAAGCCCGCTGCTGCCCGACGCGCTCGCCGACGTGCAGGCCACGGCGGACGACGCGCCGCTCGCGCCGGCCGGCGCCGGACCGGGGCTACGCGAGTTCGCGATCCCCGAGGGCGCGGCGCGCGTCGCGCTCAAGGCGCGGTTCTCGGCGGCCTTCGAGGCGTTCGAGGATGTCCCGGCCCTCCAGGAAGAGGTCCTGTCGGTCGAGCAGGCCTTCGACGTCGACGGCGGCGGGGCGGCGCTCAGGCCCGCCGAGGACCCGGCGTACGGACAGGCGCACCCGCTCGTCGACGTGAAGGCCGCACCGGGCTCGCCCGGCGTCGTCGTCGCGCAAATCCATACGGATTTCGTCGATATCACGCCGTTCTGGATGGCGTACGCCAGGTCCACGGACGAATACCAGCAGGGCCACCGGGCCGGCGCCGAGCTCGTGGCGCTCGGGGCCACCGCCGGGGAGCCGAAGATCTGGTTCGCGAACGTCCCGGAGGCCTGCAAGGCGCCGCCGGACGCCGGGGTCTCGGCCCTCGTGTTCTTCCGACCCGAAGGGTACGCCTACACGAAGGTCGACCAGCGGCACGAGATGTTCGGGCTCAATCGATACCTGCTCACGCCCGATCCCGACCCCGGCGCGTCGTTCTGGGCGCGCGACGTGTTCGAGGTGGATCCGCGCGACCAGTCCCGCTGGGTCTACCTCCGCTGCAGCTTCGAGGAGGCGCTCGCCGCGAGCGGCAAGGCGGTCGTCATGCTGCACCCGTGGCCGAACGGATCGAGCTTCGGGGCCGCCGCGACCGCGAGCCTGCCGGGCCTCGCCGAGGCGGCGATCCGCTTCCTGTGGGGCGCGCAGAAGCTCGGGGTCGGGCGCGGCGGGGTCCACCTCGGCAAGCTGGGGCTCGCGGGCTTCAGCGCGGGCGGGCTGCCCCTCTGGCAGGCGCTCGCCGCCAACGCCGGCCGCGTGAGCGAGGTGTTCGCCTTCGACGCGCGCGGCGCCGCCAAGAATGAGGCCACGATCCTCCGCTGGTACCGCGGCGACGCCTCGCGCCGGCTCCGGCTCACCGGCGGCCACCAGCTGGACGCCAACGCGGCGATCCGGAAGAGCCTCGGGGGCAGCGCCGTGGACGCGCGCTTCTCCGCCCTGCCGCCCGACAAGAGCGGGTATCTGCCCGGCGCAAACCCGCTCTGGGATCACGTGTGCTCGGCGCTCGCGGACGACGAGCGGGAGGCGCACCTGAGCTCGGACTCGATATGGCACCAGTTCGCGGTGTTCGGCGGCGCCCCGAGGCCGGGAGAAGAGCGCGCCGTCACCTTCCTCCAGCGCTTCCTCGAGGAGTCGGAGCTCTGAGGCCCTCGCGGCGCGGCGCCTCCGCGCCGAGCGCTCGCCTCAGGACGGCGCGATGACCCGCGCGAGGATCCGCGCGAGAGCGCGCATGTCCTCGTCGTCGCGCAGCCGCTCCAGCGCGGCGCGCGCCCGCGCGAGCGCGGGCGCGACGTAGCGCAAGAGGCCAGGATCCGCGCCGATGCGGTCGAGGAAGACGAACCGGCCGGCGTCCTTGAGCTTGCGCTGCACCGCGATCACGTCGAGCTCGCGGCCGAGCGCGTCGCGCGCCGGCCGATCGAGCCCGGCGGCGGCCGCGTAATCGTCGAGGCGCGCCTCGATGAAGGGACGATCGAGGTCCTGGAAGCAGTCGGTGAGGAGCGTCGCGAGATCGTAGGCGCGCGGGCCGAGGAGGGCGTCCTGGAAGTCGAGCCACGCGATCTCGAGGCCCCCTCCCGGCCCGCCCAGGACCATGAGGTTGCGGCTCTGGTAGTCGCGATGAACGAAGACGCGCGGCCACGCGGCGATGCGCCGGGCGAGGCGCTCCGAGACGGCGTCGAACTCGGCGCGGGCGGCCTCGCCGAGCCGGAGCCCGCGCGCGTCGAGCGCCCACGCGCGGAAATGGTCGAGCTCCCAGCGCAGGAGCGTCGCGTCGAGCGCGCCGGAGGCGACGACGGAGCCGCGAGGGAGCGACGCGAGCGCCCGCTGCGCCCGCGCGAGATCGCGCACGGCGAGCGCGTAGACCTCGGCGCGGAGCGCGGGCTCGCGCTCGACGAGGACCGAGAGCGTCCGGTCCCCGAGGTCCTCCAGCAGGACGAGGCCGCGCGCGCAGTCCTCGGCGAGCACCGCCGGCACCCGGACGCCGCGCTCCCGGAGCAGCGCGTGCACCTCTAGAAACGGCCATTGCGCGGGCGCGGACAGCCACCCCGCGGGAGCCGCGCCGGCCGCCGCGCCCTCGCGCTCCGCGCCGGGCATGACCATCGCCACCACCGTGCCCGCGGGCGTGGCGACGCGCAGGTAACGCCGCGACGACGCGCCGCCCGGCAGCGGGACCACCGACGACGGGAGGTGGCCCGTGGCGCGCTGGACGAGCCGGAGCAGGGCGTCGGAGCAGGGCGCAGGCACGCCCTCTCCTACGCACGTCAGCAAGGGGAGCGCCAGCTTTCCTGAGGAGATGAAGGCGCCTTCCGCGGCGCGCGGCTCAGCAGGCGCCCGCGCAGCCGTCGGCGCTGTGGAACCAGAGCCCGCCGGAGTCCTCGCACTCGCTGCGGTCGTACTTGCCCGTACAGCAGCGCTCCTGGCTCTCGCAGCTCTTCGCGGCGCCCTCGCCGCTCCGGAAGCAGCATTTGCGGCTCTCGGGATCCTCCGGCGCGGCGGCGGGATCCGCCGGCGCGGCCTCGCCGGGCGCGGTCGCCTTCTCGATGACCACCGGGACTGCGGGCGCGACGAGCGTCGCCACCGTGTCGCAGCCGAACGAGCCACTCATGACGAGCACGGCGAGCGCCGCACCCAGCGCACGAACGGTTCCAGGCAGCTTCATGAGCGCCTTGCGTCGCATGGGCGCATGGCGGCGGCAAGTAAACTGCTCTCCGCGCCGCGCGGAGCGGCGCGCGCCGTCGGCCACCCTCGGTCGTCGACCCGCGGCGCCGCCGGCCTTCGGCGATCGGGGCGGGGCAGCCGCCGTGCTATAAGCCAATGCAATGGCGAACCAGCTAGCCGCGCCCCCGACGGTCACGCCGCTCCGCGGAGCCGCCGCCGCCTCCGTCGCCTGGCGCAGCCGCGGCGAGCTCCGCGTCACCGTGATCGTCAAGGCGACCTTCGCCTTCGCGCCGGACGCGGACATGCCGCGGATCGAGCCGCAACGGATCCTCCAGGGCGAGGTGCACCACGGCAACAACCCCGCGCGGAGCGTCCGGTTCACGAGCGACCTGGCCCCGCACCTCGACCGCGCCGACGTGCTCTTCACCGGCCACGCCCACGCGCCGCCGCCGGGAACACCCGTGCAGTCGTTGCCTGTGCGACTCGCGATCTCCGACGAGGGCCGCGTCCTCCTCGACAAGCAGCTCCTCGTCCAGGACAAGGCCGGGTTCCAGCGGATGCCGATCGTGTACGAGCGGGCGCTCCGCGGCGAGGACGACCAGGAGAACTTCCTCGGCGTGCCGGCCGCGGGCGACGACTCGGCCCCCGAGGCGAACGTCGTCGATCCTCTCCAGCCGGCGCGCCCGGCCGGCTTCGGCCCGATCGCGCGCGCCTGGCCCGCGCGCAAGCGGCTGCTCGGGGCCACGCCGCGCAAGGCGCTCGACGCCCCGATCGCCGAGATCCCCGACGCCTTCGAGTGGGCCTATTTCCAGGCGGCGCCGCCCGATCAGCGGATCGACCCCCTGCGCGGCGGCGAGTGGATCGAGCTCGACGGGCTGCACCCCGCGCTGCCTCGCCTGAGGACGCGCCTGCCGGACGCGCGCGGGCTCGCGCGCCTCCACGGCCTCTCCGCGTTCGGCGTGAGCGAGGGGCAGCTGCTCGATCTGACCGCCGACACGCTGCGCATCGACGGCGACGAGCAGCGGTGCACCGTGGTGTTCCGGGGCAGCTTCCCCGTCCCCGACGAGGCCGCGCTCGCGGCGGCCCGCATCGTGGCCGGCGTCGAGATCCTCGGGGAGCCGCTCGCGTGGCCCGAGGCGCCGCCGCCGCAGGGCGCCGCGGCCCACGGGGGCGGCGCCGGGCTCGCCGCGCTCGGCCTGGCGGCGGCGCAGACGCAGCCGGCCCTGGCGGCGAGCACGCTGAGCCTTCCGGGCAGCAACGTGACGACGGCTGCGCTTCCCTGGACGGCGGCGGCGCCGGCGCCGGCGACCCCGTTCCGCGCCGGGGCGGCGCCGGCCGACCTCGCCGGGCACGGTGCGGGAGCCCAGGCGCCGCGGCAGGACACGGGGACACTCGCGATCTCGCCGGACGACGGCGAGGGCCCGGGCGGGACCCCCGCCGCGACGCTGGCCCTGATGCCCGAGCAGGACCACGTGGCAGCGGACCAGCCGCCGCTCCCGTTCCAGCCGGCGGCCCCGGGCGAGGCGCCGGCGCTGGCCAGGAGCGCGCGGGCGCCGTTCGTGGACGAGGAGCGCCGGAGCTCGGGCACACTCGCGCTGCCGGCCGAGGACGGCTGGGAGTCGAGCGACGGAGCGCCGGCGAGCGCCAGGCCGTCCGGGAGCCCGGGGGCGGAGGCGTTCGCCGGAGGCGCAGAGCCAGCGCGCGACCGCCTGGACCCCGCGGAGGTGCACGTCGACGTCGCCCCGGCCGCCCTGCCGGAGGAGCCGCCGCCGCCGCCGAGGGTCGCGTTCAGCGCCTCGCCGCGCGCGCCGGAGACGGACGTGCCGATCGCGGCTGCGCCGCCGCCGCGGCCGCCGCCCCCTCCGGCGCTCCCAGCCATGCCCACCCCGTCACCGTCGTTGAGAAGGAGCCTTTACGAACGGTTCGACCGCAAGCGGTAGCTCGCTGGCCCCGCCCCGGCGAGCGCGAGGGACGCCCGAGGGGCGTCGATCGGCAGGAAACCCTCTCCCACGGCACGATGGATGGAGCTGCGCCAATGTCTTCCACATCTGATTCGCTGGATATTCGAATCGAGCTCTCCGGCTTCTCGTCCGACGTCCTCCAGGTCTACAGGCTGTCGGGGCGCGAGGCGATCTCGCAGCTCTTCACGTTCGACGTCGTCGTCGCGTGTCCGAGCGACGCCGCGGTCGACGGCAAGACCCTGGCGGGCGAGAACGTCGCGCTCGTGTTCTTGCAGGAGGAGACCGAGGTCCGGCGCATCCACGGGATGGTGGCGGAGGTGCACGACCTCCTCGCCTCGGTGATGATCGAGCGCCGCGTGTACCGGCTGCGCATCGTCCCGCGCGCCTTCCGCCTCACCCTGGTGGAGACGACGGAGATCACGATGAACAAGGCCGTGCCCGAGGTCATCAAGCAGAAGCTCGAGCTCGTGGGCCTGAGCGGGAGCGACGTGGATTTCCGGCTCATCGGCACCTACCCGGCGCGGGAGTTCACGGTGCAGTACCAGGAGACCGATCTCGCGTTCATCAGCCGGCTGGCCGAGCACGTGGGGATCAGCTTCTTCTTCGAGCACCAGGACGGCCAGGACACGATGGTCTTCACCGACAACGCCGGCGGGTTCGCGCCCGCGGCGGGGGCGGCGTCCGTCCACTTCCGCGAGCTCGGGGAGACGCGGGACGTGTTCGAGATCGAGGCGAGATCGCGGCTGGTCCCGAGCGTGTTTGTCGCCCGAGATTACAACTACCGTCAACCGCTGCTCGATCTGACGGCGGAGCACGTGCTGCCCACCGGGTACGCGGGCGGCGTGGTCGAGTACGGCGGCCATTACAAGACGCCGGACGAGGGCAAGGTGCTGGCGCAGGTCCGGGCCGAGGAGCAGCAGGCGACGCAGCTCGTCTACACGGGCCGGAGCTCGCTGTGCGCGCTCGGCGCGGGCGCGAAGTCCACGCTGGAGGGGCACCCGATCGTCGAGGCGCTCGACCTGCTCTTCGTGGAGGTGGAGCACGACGTGGTGCAGGCCGCCGGCGGGACGCAGGGCAGCGACGAGCGCCAGCGTTACGTGAACAAATTCCGGGCGATCCCGGGCCAGACGACGTACCGGCCGCCGCGCGTCACGCCCACGCCCCGGATCAGCGGCGTCGTGACCGGCATCGTCGACGCGGGGCCGGGCGGCGGCGGCAAGGACGCGCACATCGACGACCAGGGCCGGTACATGGTCCGGTTCCTCTTCGACACGGGGCCGGCGGGCGGCGTGCCGTCGCGGCCGGTGCGTATGCTCCAGAACCACGCCGGGGCGAACTACGGCACCCACTTCCCGCTGAAGCCGGGGACCGAGGTGCTGATCGGGTTCGTGAACGGCGATCCCGATCGGCCGCTCATCGTGGGCGCCGCGCCCAACCCGCTGACACCGTCGCCGGTGAACAGCGCGAACCGGACGACGCACCGGATCAAGACGCAGGGCGGGATCATCTTCGACCTCGTGGACGATTGAGGCAGGGGCCGCTCACGGCCTCGGCGCCCGCGCGGGCGCCGGGCCCCCGGCGGGAGGAGCTCCCGGCGCGGAGGCGCCCTGCTCGCGCGCCATGGCGCGGATCGCGTGGTTGAGCGCGGCGCGCAGGTTGCGCTGCGTGTTGAGCTGCGAGAGGTCGAGCCCGAGCGCGACCATGGTCTGGGCGACCGTCGGTTTGATGCCGGCGACGATGCCGTCCGCGCCGAGCAGCCGGATCGCGGTGAGGAGCTCGATCAGGTGGGACGCGACCTTGGTGTCGACGACCTCGACGCCGGTGAGGTCGAGGATGGCGTAGCGCGCCTGCTTCTCGACGATCTTCGTGAGCAGGCTGTCCATGACCTCGGCGGTGCGCACGCTGTCGACCGTGCCGACCATGGGGAGCGTGAGCACGCCGTCCCAGACCTCGATGATCGGCGTGGAGAGATCGCGGATGACCTTCTGCTGCGCGGCGATTTGGTCGAGCTGCACGCGTAGCTCCTTTTCGACGACCCGGGACTCCGACACGTCGAGCGCGACCCCGAGCACGCCGTCGACGCGCCCGCCGGGCTCGCTGCGGAGCGGGATGAGCCAGTTGTCCCAGTCGGCGCCGTGCGCCTCGCCGTGGCCGCGGCGTACCTGGCCGTCGTACCATTGCCGCACCTGAGCGGCGAACTCCGGGCCGGTCCCATAGACGTCGGTCACGTTGCGCCCGACGTGCTCTCCCGGTTTCATCCCGAATTTCGAGAGCGACCTGCCCTCGTGATAGAGGTAGCCCCCGTCGCCGTCGAGCGCCCATACCACCAGGGGCTCCACGTGCTCGACGAGGCCGTCCAGGATGCGCGCCTTGAGCCGGAGCGTCTTGAGCTCCTCCTCCTCGGTCACCTCGGGCGCGGGGCGGAGCGAGCCGAGGACGGCGTTGCGATCGGACGACCGCCTCGCGCTGCACGACAGCCGCCGGTAGGAGCCGCCGCCATCGCGCAGGCGGACGTCGAAGGAGGCGGGCTCGCCCGTCTCGAGGAGCGCCGAAAAGGCCGCCGAGAGCGCCGCGCGATCGTCCGGGTGCGCGACATCCGCGAGGAGCGCGCCGCCGTCGAGCCCGGGGCCGAGCACCTCCCGCAGCCCGCCGCTCCGGTGGAGCAGCGCTCCCTCGGGCGAGGCGATGAAGAGCAGATCGGGGCAACCGGCGAAGAGCTCGCCGAGCAACACGTCGGGGGCAGGTCCCATCAGGGTCGGATCTTCTCACGAGGACAGAGAAGGGGGAATATACCGCAAGCACGTGCTTTCACGGCGAGTGACTTGCCGATGACGATCGCGCCCGAAGGTCGGCCTCCACCGCTTCGAACTGCTCGAGCGCGGCCCGGAGGTCCTCCACGATCTCTCCGGCGATGACGTCCGGCGCCGGCAGGTTCTCGGACGCCTCCAGGCTCTCGTCCTTGAGCCAGAAGACATCGAGGCTGCACTTGTCGCGGGCGGTCAGCTCCGCGTACTCGTAGGCTCGCCACTGCCCGGCCGGATTCTTCTCCGACCACGTCGCCCGCCGCTTGTGCAGCTCGCCGGGCTTGTAGCACGCGACGAAATCGTCGAGATCGGCACGCGAGAGCGGGTTCGTCTTCAGCGTGAAGTGCTGGTTCGTGCGGAGGTCGTAGATCCAGAGCTTCCTCGTCCATGGCTTCTCGCTGGCGGGCTTCTTGTCGAAGAAGAGCACGTTCGCCTTCACGCCCTGCGCATAGAAGATGCCTGTAGGAAGCCGGAGCAGCGTGTGGACGTCGCAGTCGTGGAGCAGCTTGCGGCGGATCGTCTCCTCTGCCCCGCCCTCGAAGAGCACGTTGTCGGGCACCACCACGGCGGCGCGCCCGTGGATCGCGAGGATGGTCTTCACGTGCTGGATGAAGTTGAGCTGCTTGTTGCTCGTCGTCGCCCAGAAGTCCTCACGGGTCACCGTGAGCGCCTCGCGGGCCTCGTCGCCTTCCTCGGTGAGGACCATCACGCTCGACTTCTTCCCGAACGGCGGGTTCGTGAGGACCATGGAGTAGCGCGAGCCCGGATCCGCAGCGAGGCTGTCCCGGGTCTCGATGGGCGGCTGCCCTTCGTCGGCGCTCGGCCCGATGCCGTGGAGGAGCAGGTTCATCGCGCACAGCCTGGTCACGGCGGGGACGAGCTCGACGCCGCGGAGCGCGCCGAGCTTCAGGTGCTTCTTCTGGTCGCGGGTCAGGTTCGGGTGCGTCCGGACGATGTGGTCGTGCGCCGCGAGCAGGAAGCCGCCCGTGCCGCAGGCCGGATCGCAGATCGTGTCGTCCGGCCCCGGGCGCATGACCTCGACGATGGCCTGGATCAGCGGGCGCGGCGTGAAGTACTGCCCCGCGCCGCCCTTGGTGTCCTGCGCGTTCTTCTCGAGCAGCCCCTCGTAGGCGTCGCCCTTCACGTCGGCGTCGAGCGTCGTCCACTGCTCGCGGTCGATGAGATCCGCGACGAGGCGGCGCAGCTTCGCCGGATCCTGGATCTTGTTCTGCGCCTTGCGGAAGATGAGCCCGAGCATGCCCGGCTGCCGGCCGAGCTGGTCCAGCGTCTTTCTGTACTGGACCTCGAGCGCGTCGCCGTCCCTGGCGAGCAGCGCGGGCCAGTCGTGACCGGCCGGGATGAACGGCTTGTGGTTCCACGGCGGCTGCGTGCGCTCGTGCGCCATCTTCAGGAACAGGAGGAACGTGAGCTGCTCGACGTAGTCGCCGTAGGAGAGGCCGTCGTCGCGCAGGACGTTGCAGTAGGACCAGAGCTTCTGGACGATCTGGGCGGAGGAGTTCGACACGTCCAGGATTTCCCGGGATGAAGAGCGAAGACCGACACCTGAAGGAACGTGCCGGCAAGTACCTCGAAGTCCTTATCGGTCGTGATGAGCAGGGCTGACGTGGCGGCAGCCGTGGCGGCGATCCAGACATCGTTGTCCGCCACGGTCCGGCCGGAGCCGACCAGGAACGTGTGGATCGCCGCATAGTGCTCGGCGATCGCACGGTTGATGTCGAGCACGACGAGCTGCTTGATGACCTGGTTCAGCCTGTCGCTCCGGTCTGTCCCCCAGGCTCGACGCTTCGCGAACGCGAGCAGCTCACCTATGCTCACGATGGACAGGATCGGACGGAAGGGGCGGCCTGGAGCCGGTACGCCGCGTCGAGCCGGCGACCGAACTCGTTTCCGCGTACCAGGTGCAGGACCACGTTCGTGTCGAGGACGATCGGCCCCTCCGGCACTGTCACGAGAGCGCCTCGATCGCGGCCAGGAACTCCTCCTCGGTGTCATCCATCGGGATGCTGCCCAAGAGGGCCGCAATGCCCGAGTTCGGCCCCTGGGGCACACGAAACCTGTACGGGTCGGTCGGCACGTCCAGAGGCCGCGGCATCGTCGACCAGACCGCAAGGTCGCCCGTCGCCGGGTCGATGCGCTCTGCCTCGACGCGCAGCACCTTGCCCGAGGGCCGGAACTTGGCCATGCCAGAGACGATCGCCGGCTGGCCGAAGAGCCGCGCAAGATCCGATGGATCCACCGCTTCAGCGGCGATGCCTCGCAGCGTCTCGCCCGAGGTAAGGACGAGCGTGAAGGAGCGACCGCTGTGGCGGATGGCGTCGAGCTTGCCACCGACCGCGACGCGTCGGTCCTCCGGCGTTCTCTGGCGCAGCGCTCGGATCGCCTCGACGCCTCCCGGGTCGATACGGAGCGTCCGACCGTTGATCAGCTCGATGCTGTCCACGCCGTGGCGGAACAGGCGGCCGAGCCCTTCGAGGGTGGCCATGAGAGGCCGGTCGCAACGATCGCTGTCCTCGCGCCCGGCGAGGGCGTCGTCGAGGCTGTCCTCGAGGTAGTCGAGGCAGGAGCGGCTCGGCTCGGCGGCTGCGAAGAGATCCAGCTGCCGGGAACGATGCGACAGCGCGTCCGTGAGCGAGGGAGCGCGCAGGATGATCTCCCGCTCCTGGATCTGCTCGACCTCGAACGCTGCCGCGTCCTCCAGCCAGGCCGGAGGCGTGCCCGGCGCGGTGCTGCGGCCGTCGATCTGCAGGCGCGTCGCCTGCTGAGCTCCGTCAACGAGGATGTCGAGCAGGTCGCGCAGGAACGGAGCACGCTGCGTCGCGACGTCCTCGCCCGTGAAGCGGATCACGTGCCGCGCGCCGTCGAGCTGCCCGCCGGACGCGGCGCGCTTCGTGGTCCTGGATCGTTCACCCATCGTCGAGCCCTCCCTCGTCGGCCTGGAGCACCTTAGCGCGACCCCTGCGGGAGGTCCTGCCCGAGCCGTTCGCGGCGGACGCCTCCACGCGCGCGGCGCGGATCCGGTCCAGCAAGGCTCAGGGTCTCGGGCTTGTGGAAGTGGAACACGCAGCGGCTGCGCGGGTCGGGATCGAGGCGGCTGGTGAACGCCGTCTCGACGCCGGTGGACTGGTAAAGGAACGGTAGGGGCCGCACCGGCGCCGGCAGAAGGCCGGGAGCCCGACGGAGTACTTCTCGGTCTGCCCCTCCACACCGGTGAGCGTGGTGCCCACCTCCTTCGCCTCGATCACGCCGACCGCCTCCCCGTCGACGTAGAGGAGGTAGTCGGCGAAGCCGTGACCGCGCTTGAGCGGGAACTCCCGGACGGCGACGCCGCGCGCCGCGTCAAGGTTCATCGTGCGCCGGTCCTGCACGGCCCAGCCGGCAGTCGTCAGCGCGTCGTCGATGTTCTTCCGGGCAGCGTCTTCGGGGCGAGGCATAGGCTGGATCGGGAAGCGTAAAAGGCGGCAGGGTGACGTCGATGGTGGCGCGTGGGGGCAAAGTTGTTTTGTCGCTGAACAGTCAGGTGGGATAAGCGCGCCGGGGCACGCCCGAACCCCCGCCGCGGGGTCCGAGCGCAGGAGCTCACGTATCCAGTCTCCCCGCTCTCCTATCTTGAACTCCCGCTGTCCTGCGGGACCACGTCCCCCCCGCCGCACGCCAGGCCTCCTCCAACCCCAGCTCGCCCCCTGTGATACCCTCGCAGGGCGCCATGGCCCCCTACCGCTCCTTCCGAGAGGACCATGCCGCCGCGCCCGCCCCGCCGCCCGGCCCCGTGGCCGACATGGTGCAGCAGTTCGCCGACCCGTACGCCTTCCTCCGCGAGCTCGTGCAGAACGGGATGGACGCCGGCGCGCGCCGGATCGCCGTGCGCGTCGAGACGTTGCCCGGCGCCTGCGCCACCTCGGTCGCGGACGACGGGAGCGGCATGTCCCGCGAGGACATCGAGGGGCCGCTGCTCACGCTCTTCAGCTCGTCCAAGGAGGGCGACGACTCCAAGATCGGCAAGTACGGCGTCGGCTTCGTCTCCGTGTTCGCCCTCCAGCCCGAGCTGGTCGAGGTGGAGACCTGGCGCGACCGGCAGGCATGGCGCCTCCGGCTGCGCGGCGACACGAGCTACGAGCTCGAGGACGCAGGCCCGCGCGAGGGCAGCGGCACGCGGGTGACCTTGCTCCAGCGGCTCACCCGCGAGGCCTTCGTGGAGCACGCGCGGCGCGCGCGGGCCGCGCTCCGCCGCTGGTGCCGGCACGCCGAGTGCGAAATCGCCCTCAGCATCGCCGACCACGAGGGGAACGTGCCGGGGAGCGTCGAGCGGATCGACGGCCCGCTCGCCGTCGCGGCGCCCGTCTCGGTGACCGCCGTCGAGGACGACGCCACCTTCGTGGTCGGCCCGTCCGCCGGCACGCAGCACCTCCCGCGGCCGGCCGGCGGCGACGCCGCGGAGCACGGCCAGAGCTTCGCCGGCTTCTACAACCGCGGCCTCACGCTGTTCGAGACCGGCAGCGAGGTCTTCCCCGGGCTGTCCGGCGTGCGGTTCAAGGTGATGAGCCCGCGCCTCCAGCACACGCTGAGCCGCGACAACGTGCGCCGCGACGACGCGTTCTGGGGCGCGCTCGCGCGCGTGCGCGAGCTCGTCAAAGGGCCGCTCCGGCGCGAGCTCGCCGCCCGCCTCGCGCCCGCCGCCCGCGCGGCCGCCGGCGGCGAGGGCGCCGCCGAGTACGCGGCGATGCTCGAGGCGGCGCTGTCGTCGCCGGCCGCCCTCGACCCGGACGAGATCCCGTTCCCGCTCGCGAACCCCCTCGCGGACGAGCGCGCGCTCGCGGGGATCCGGTCGCTCGCGCCCGGGCGCGAGCCGCTGCTCACCGCCGAGCGGGCCGACGCGCTGACCGAGGCGGTGACGCAGCGCGGGCTGCCGGTGGTGCTGTGCAGCCACCCCGCCGTCGCCGCGCTGCTCAAGCAGTGCTTCCCGAAGACGCACGTCCAGGAGGCGCGCGCGGCCTACCTGCTCGTGCGCGAGGAGCCCGAGCGCGCCGCCGAGGGCGACGCGGCGCTGCTCCAGGTGGTCGCCGAGGCGCTCGACCGCGCCCGCCACGGGGTCGCCGGGGTGAGCCTCTGCCGCGTCGAGGGCGCGCTCCGCCAGCGCAGCGCGATCCTCCTGCCCGCAGGCGAGCCGCGGCGCTCGTGCCACGCCGCGCGCGAGGTCGTGCGCAGCGCGGCGCGGTGGCGGCCCGGTCACGCGCTCTACCTCAACGCCGGCAGCGACACCGTGGCGCTCGCGCGGCGGCGCGCCGCCGTCGACCCCGTGACCGCCGGCAACCTCCTCGCCCGCGCGCTGCTCGTCGAGGCCAAGGGGCCGCTCGACCCCGAGGACAGCGACCGGCTCCTCGATCTCGCGGCGCGCCCGCCGCCCGCGGGCGGCGCCGCGGCGCGGGGCGCGCCCGGGGGCCGCGGCGCCGCCCGGCGGAGGCTTCCCCGGTGAGCCGGGTCGTCGCCCGCGGCGCGATCCGCGTCGATGCCCGGCGCGCCGTCCAGAAGCTCCGGGAGCACCTGCTCGTCGACCTCGACCTCTACCTGCTCGAGCTCGTCCGGGCCGCGGCCGCCGGCGGCGCGACGCAGATCGACCTCCGCTACGACGCGGACGACGTCACCGTGACCTTCGACGGCGAGCCGCCCGAGGCGCCCGTCCTGACGCGGCTCCTCGACCACGTGCTCAACGCCGCGCCCGACGAGGCCTCCCGGAGGCTCCGCCTGCTCGCGCTCGGCGTGAACGCCGCGCTCGGGCTGCGCCCCGCGCGCGTCGATCTGATCACGACCGGCCGCGGACCGGAGGGGGCGGCGCCCGAGGCGAGCTGCACCCGCGTGCGCTTCACGCCCGCCCTGCTCGAGCCGCCCGCCGAGGCCCTCACCCCGGCCGCCGCCCCGGCCTGCGACGAGGTGCCGCGGCCGCCCGGCATGCCCGCGGCCGGGCTGCGGATCGAGGTGCGGCGGCGGCTCGGCTGGTCGGTGCTCCGGCGCGCGATCCTGGGCGACCTGCCCCCCGAGCTCTCCCACCTCGCCGCGGCGACGGGCGACTTCCCGGTCCCGATCGCGCTCGCGGGCGCGCCGCTCCGCGCCGCGACGGGCGGCGGCGAGCGCGCCGTGCTCCTCCGCGTGCCGTTCCGCGTGCGCGGCGTGCGCCGCGCCGCCCTGGAGATCGTCGCGCCCCGGCGCGCCCCGGACGAGCCCTCCGCGGGGGCGGCCCTCGGCGGCGCTCCCGCCGGCGCCCTCGCCAGCGCGGCGTCGGCCTCCGCCGCCGCCGTTCCCTCCCGCCCCGTCGCCGCCGCCCCCTCCGGCCCCCTCGCCGACGCGCTCGCCGGCCTGCCCGTCATCGACTTCCTCGAGCACGGCGTGCGGCTCGCCCGCGAGCGCTGGAGCTTCGCCCCGCGGTTCCCCTCGGCGCCCTACCAGGACGTCGAGCTCCCGGTCCGCGTCGTCGCCGACGCGGACGAGCTGCCCACCAACGCGTCGCGCTCGGCGGTGCGCGAGGACGCGCCCCTGCGCGCGCTGCTCCGCGAGGCGGCGACCGCCGCGCTGCTCGATGCCCTGAAGGCCCTCGCCGCGCTCGTCTGCGGCGCCGGCGACGTGCCGGAGGGCGTGCTCGTCGTGGACGAGGACCGCGGCCGCCTCGAGGACGCGCTCGCGGCGTTCGCGTGTGTGGCCACGGGCGACGCGCGCGCGGGCGCCGAGCTGTCCGCCGAGGCGCAGGCGGTGCGCGCGCTGCCGCTGCTCCGCGACGGGCACGGGCGGCCGGTCTCGCTCGCGTCGCTCGACGCGTGCGACCGGTCCCCCCGCTTCCTCTGGCGCGGCGACACGCGGCTCCCGGACGAGCTTTCCCCCTGGGCCCACGACGTGATCTGGAGCCGCGGGAGCCTCGCCGAGCGCGCGCTCGCCGGGCTCCCGCTCGAGAGCGCCGAGGTGATGGTCGAGCAGGCGAAGCTCGGCGCCGCCCGCCGCAGGGCGTTCCTCCAGCACGCGACCGGCGAGCCCGTCGTCCCGCCCTCCCCCGAGCACGTGCTCCGCGCCGCCTTCGACGTGGACGAGGGCCCGTTCGCCGGGCTGCGCGGCGAGCTCGCCGTCCTCGCGGACGACGGCAAGGACCGGCGGAGGGCGGAGGTGCGCGTGTTCGTGGAAGGGCGGCACCTCGAGACCGTGGAGCTCGATCCGGCCGCCGTCCCCCTGCCCGTCGAGATCGCGCTCGCGTGGAAGGGGCGCGTGCGGCCGCGGTTCTCGTACGACGGCGTCCAGCGCGACCAGCGTTTCTGGAGCGCGGTCCGCTACGCCGTGCGGGTCGCGCTCGCCGCGGCCGACGGCGAGGCGAGGCGGCGCTTCGGTCCCAGGGCCGCGCCGCCGGCCACGCCGACCGGCGGCGAGCTCGCCCGCCTCCGCGCCGCGCTGCGGGCCGCGATCGGGACCCTGTTCTGCGCCCCGCAGCGCCTCGGCGCCGCGGAGGGCGGCGCGCGCGAAGAGCTCGGCGCGCGCGAAGAGCTCGGCGCCGGCGGTGGGCACGGGGAGCACCACGAACGCGGCGAGGGCGGCGCGGCGCCGCCCCCCGGCGACGACCTCGCGCCGGCGGCCTTCGCGGGCCTCGTGAAGGCGCGGATCTGGCCGACGATCCCGCCGGGCCGGTTCATGAGCCTGGAAGGCCTCGCCGCGCTCGCGCGGGTGGCGCGCGGCCTCTGCGTCGCGCCGCCGGAGGCGCGCGGGCGCGCGGCCGACCGGCGGCCCGTGGTCGCCGCCTCGCAGCGCGAGCTCGACTGGCTCGCCGCCGCGCTCCCGGGGCGCGAGCTCGTCCTGTACACCCCGGCGCTCTTCACCGAGGACGAGCTCGCCGCGCGCGAGGCCGCGCGCGAGGCCGCGCGCCGGCGCGCGCTCGCCGCGGCGCTCGACGCGCTCGCCGCCGCCGGCGCGCCGGTCCTCGAGGTCCGCCGCCCCGATTTCCTCGCGCTCGCCGCGCCGCACGACGCGGCGGTCGAGGCGTGGCACCACGCCGCGCAGCCGCTCGCCAGGCTGGAGCCCGCGCCGCTCCTCGGCCCCGTCGCGATCGCGATCGACGACGACACCGCCATGCCCGGCCGGGGCTTCTGCGGCCTGCTGTCGCCGCGCAACGAGAGGGCCGCCCACGAGGTCGAGCGCGCGCTCTGCGAGGCGATC
This sequence comes from Sorangium cellulosum, assembly GCF_002950945.1. Lineage (GTDB taxonomy): Bacteria > Myxococcota_A > Polyangia > Polyangiales > Polyangiaceae > Sorangium > Sorangium cellulosum_E. The sequence continues at coordinate 13,662,263 of NZ_CP012673.1, read as the reverse complement.
GTGGCCGCGCTGGAGGGCGACGACGCCGCGCGCGCCCGGCTCGGCCTGCGCGCCGGCCCGCCCGGCGGCGGCGGGCCGCGCGAGACGCGCGGGACGCGCGGGACGCGCGGGACGCCTGACGCCCGCGTCGCCGCCTACCTCCTCGACTGCGCGCGGGCGCTCGCGCTGCGGGCCCGGAGCGCGCCCCTGGATCCGGCCCTCGGCGAGCTCGCGGCGCGGATCCGGCGCCTGCCGCTCATCCACATGCTCGACGCGCGCGGCGAGGAGGTCGCGTGCTCGCTCGAGACCCTCGAGACGACGCACCCCGCGCTCTCGCCGATCCCGGTGCTCGAGGACGCGCCCGGCTTCGAGACGCTCGCCTGGAACCCGGTCGTGCTCCGCGACGAGCGCGCGCGCGCGGCGTTCGTGCGGTGGGCCGGCGGCCGCGCCCTCATGGCGCAGGGCGCGCTGCCCGCGCGCAAGCGCCGCGCGGCGCTGGAGCAGGAGCGCCGCGCCTTCCTCGCCCGGCTCGAGCAGCCGGACGCACGCGGCGACCGCCTGGCGCCCGGCCTCGCGCTGTCGGGCGAGCCCGCCCACCCGTGCCTGCGGGTGCGCCTCGCGATGCGCTCCGCGAAGGTCGAGGGGGAGCTCGAGATCATCGAGGGGCCCGCGTCGGACATCCGCCTCATCGGCCTCGACGGCGTCGAGCGGCGGGTGGAGGCCGAGCTCCCGATCCCGCTGCGCATCGTCGCGCGCACCGCCCTGGTGGACCCGTCGCGCGACGACACGCGCGCGCTCCTGACGAGCCTCGCCAGGCTCGCCGGCCGCCACCTGATCTCGCTCGCCCCGCGCTTCGACGAGCTGCCGCCGTTCGTGCGGAGCCACGCGCGCAGCGCGGTCCTGATGACGCTCGCCGGCGGCAAGCGCCTCGTCGCGAAGGCCGCGAGCGCGCCGATCTTCCAGGACATCGACGGCAATCTCTTCTCGTTCGACGACCTCCGGCGGGACGGGGACGCCGAGTGGCTGAGCACCGCGGCGCGCCCGCCCTACCCGAAGCGGCGCTACGGCCGGCCGGTGCTCCGGCTGAGCGAGGCCGAACGGATGGCGCTCGCGACGGCCGTGCTCCTCCGCGACGTCACCGGCGTCCTCGCGCGCGACCTCCTGGCCGAGGAGCGGCTCGCGGCGCCGCCGCTCGACGCCGTCGGCCTCGACGCGGCAGCGCGCGCCGCGAGCTTCGCGGTCGTCCCCTTCGAGGCGCGGGCCGAGGGGCCGGCGCCCGCACGCGCCGCGCACGGCGAGATCGGCCTGCTCGCCCCCGAGCACGCCGGCGCGGCGGCGATCGCGGTGCACGTGGGGCGCCGCCCGCTCTGCGTGCTCGAGGCCGGCGACGGCTGGCCCGTGCGCGCGGCGATCAACGACGACACGCTCGATGTGAACCCCGCCTTCGACGGGCTCAGGACGGCCGCGGCCGCGGCGAGGCTGCGCCAGGACGTGCGGGAGGCCGCGGCGCGGTGGCTGCGCGCGCGGCTCGCGCCGCCCGAGGGCGCGCTCGCGGCGCGGTGGATCGAGGTCGCCCCCGCCTCGGACCGCGCGCTGCTCGTGGCCGGCGCGCTCTGGCTCCCGGCGCGGTGGCCGCGCGAGCCGCGGGTGCTCGTGTGCGCGCCGTCGGCGACGACGCGGCTCGCGGCCGATCCTCGCGGCGGGTTCGCGCCGCGCGCGCTCCTCTCCCGGAGCGACGCGAGCGGCCTGATCGGGCTCGCGCCGGTCGAGGGCCTGCTCCTCGTGGGCCCGCAGCTGCTGGCGGAGGAGCGCTGGGACAGCGTCGTGGAGATCGCCATGGAAGCCGCGGCCTCCATGGCGGCCGAGCTCTCGGGCGACCCCGCGGCCGCGCCGTACCTGTGGAACCTCCACCTGCTCGGCCGCCTCGACGGCGGCAAGCTCGCCGCGCCGACCGCCGGCGGGGAGCACGTCGGCCCGGCGGAGATCCGCGCCGAGCTCGCCGCGCGGCGCTGCCTGTGGCTCACGGCCGGCCGCGGGAGCGCCGACGGCGATTTCCCGGAGGCGACGCCGGCGTTCGTGCTGCGCGACGACGGCTCGCCGCTGATCGAGGTGCTGCGCCACCGCGCCGCCCCCGGCGTGCTGCGGGAGCTCGGCGGGCCCGCTCCGCCGCCGCAGGCCCGTCCCGCCCCGCAGGCCGCGGCCGCCGCGCCGGAGGACGGGCCCGCGCCCTTCGTCCTCCTGGAGGACACGAGCCGCGCGCCGGGCGCGGAGGCTCCCGCAAGCGCCCCGCTCCCCGCGGGCGACACGAACGGCGGCGCCCGCGCATGGCTGGGCGCGCTCTGGCGCAGCCTCCGCGATCGCCTCGCGGGCGGCCGGGGAGGCGCGCCGCCCGGCGAGGGGTCTGATCCGCAGGATCCGGCGGTCGCGAGCCCGCTCGCGGCGGCGCTCCACGAGGCCATCGCCGAGATGCGCCTCGCGGGGACGCCGGTCCGCTCCGTGGTCGAGGGCCGCTCGGGCAGGCCGATCCGTTACGAGCCGAGCCGGAGCCAGATCGTGGTCAACCCCGAGCACGCGGCGCTCGCCTGGCTGCGCGCCCGCGGCGCGCCCGACCCCGCGGCCGTCGCGCTGCTGGCAGCCGCGGCCGTCAGCGAGGTGAACCGGGCGCGGAGGTCGGTCACCGACGCGGAGGAGCGCCGGGCGCTCGACCACCTGCTGCGCTCGATGGGCTAGCGCTGCGCGCCCCCCGGAGCGCGGCGCCCCGGGCGCGTTGCTCGCGCGCTCCCGGAGCGCAAAGCTCTGCCCGTGGGCATCGTCTTCACCGTCGGTCACGGCACGCGCAGCGTGGAAGAGCTCGTCGAGCTGCTCGGCGAGGGGCCGGCCGACACGCTGGTCGACGTCCGCAGGTTCCCGGGATCGAGCCGGTCGCCGCACCTCTCGCGCGCCGCGCTCGCCGACGTGCTGCCCCCGCTCGGGGTGACCTACCTCTTCCGCGGCGACACCCTCGGCGGCCGGCGGACCGGGCGGGACGACTCGCCCCACCTCGCCTGGGAAAACGCGAGCTTCCGGGCCTACGCGGACCACATGGAGACCGACGCCTTCCAGCGCGCGCTCGGCGAGCTCGAGGCCGAGGCCCGGGCCGGCCGGCGCATGGCCCTGATGTGCGCCGAGACGCTCTGGTGGCGTTGCCATCGCCGCCTCATCGCCGATGCCCTCGTCGCGCGCGGGCTCGCGGTCGTCCACCTGCTCGGCCCCGGCGCGCGGTCCCCCCACGCGCTCCACTCGGCCGCGCGGCCCGACGGCGCCGGCGGCCTGATCTACGACGTCGGCGCCCAGCGCGCGCTGCCGCTCGCCGGGCCCTCGCGCGCCGGCGCAGCCCCCGCGGCGGCGCCGGGCGCGCGCGGCGGTGGGGGTCCGCGCCGCGCGCGCTGACCCCGCCCGGCGCCCGCGGCCTGCCCCCGCGCGGCCGCGGGTGCCTCCGCGCCGGGTCTTGTGCTCCACTGCGGCCATGACCCTGGGCGGCGCGGCGCGGCTGACGGACAGGATCGCAACGGTGCTCGCCGGTCATCCGGCGAGCCTGCCCGCCCGGGCCCCCGAGGCGCTCGCGCGCTGGCTCGATCTCGTCGAGACGTGGAACGCCAAGGTCGATCTGACCGCGGCGCGGACCGCCGAGGAGCTCGTCGACCTGATGCTCGCCGACGCGCGGCTCCTCGCGGAGCACGTGCCCGAGGGGCGGCGCGTGGTCGACGTCGGCACCGGCGCGGGCGCGCCCGGCCTGCCGCTCGCGCTGCTGCGGCCCGACCTCGCGGTGACGCTCGTCGAGCCGCTGCAGAAGCGCGTGGCCTTCCTGCGGACGGCGATCGGCACGCTGGTCCAGCACGGCGATCTCGCGGCGCCGCCCCGGGTCGAGCGGGCGCGCGGCGAGGACCTCGTGCGCGCGGGGCGGTCCTTCGAGGTGGCGATCTCCCGCGCCACGCTCGGGCCCGATGCCTGGTTGCCCCTCGGCGCGGCGCTCACGGCCGAGGAGCCGGCGGAGCGCCGCGAGATCTGGGTCCTGCTCGCCCGGGACGAGCCGCCGGCGCACGCCGGCTGGGTGCCCGCGCGCGACCTCCGGTATCGCTGGCCGCTCACGGGCGCCGACCGCCGGGCAGTGCGGTATGTGCCAGAGACCACGAAGGACGCCTGATGTCGCGGTCGGGCGCCCCCTGAGAATGCCGCCATTGGAATCGATTGCCGTGTTGCCGGCGCTTCCACCCCGGAGCGTCGTCCGCTTTTGCGGAGGCTCGATTTCGCGCGTTTCCTGGCTCCCGGGTATGGCGGAGCCCCACCGATTCCGTTACTGTCCGGAAACCACATGCAGGCGCCCGACTGTGGGCAGCGCCTCTTGGCTCCGGAGACAGGCATGAAAATCCAACGCATCTCGGCGATTTTGCTCACCGCGGTCGCCACCTCAGCAGGATTCATCGGTTGTGGCTCTGATGATCCGGACGACGGCGCTGGCGGGACGGCGAGCTCGACGGGCACGACCACGTCCTCGACCACGAGCGGGGGCCCCGTTTCGGTGAGCACCGGCAACGACAGCGTGGAGACGGCGCAGTACCTCGGCACCCGGTGCGAAGCGGACGCCGACTGCGGCCCGGAGGGCCTCTGCTTCTTGGAGTCGGGCACCGAGTTCTTCGGCGGCGGCCCTTCGGGCGGGTACTGCACGAAGCCGTGCGGCGGCGACGACGATTGCGAGGGCGAAGGCAGCGTGTGCCTCGGCGAGCTCTGCCTGCTCGGCTGCATCCCGGCGGAGCCCCCGTTCGAGGAGGGCAACGCGGACATCGATCCGGACAAGTGCCAGGGGCGCGACGAGCTGCGTTGTGAGGATTTCCAGGGCGCGACCGTCTGCATGCCGAGCTGCGGCACGGACGCCCAGTGCGGCGACCGCGTGTGCGACCCCCGGTCGAACGTCTGCATCGACGAGCCGACGACGGGGCTGCCCCAGGGCTCCCAGTGCGAGCTGGGCGCGGACAACTCGGATCCCTGCGCGGCGTGGTGCGTCGGGATCACCCCGCAAGTCTCCATGTGCGCCGAGCTCTGCGGGCTCAACGGCGATCCCAGCCTCGACTGCGGAGGTCTGGAGAAGGGCCTTTGCGCTTACCCGCTCTGGGAGGATGCCGGTCCGGGCGACATCGGGCTCTGCGTCGATGCGTGCACGAGCCACAGCGACTGCTTCCTGCCGTACTTCTCCTGCGAGGACATCGGCGCGCCCACGAACGGCTACTGCCTGTTCGGGCCGGCCGAGTGCGAGGACGTCGGGGCCGAGTGCGATGACGGCACGGTCTGCACCGAGACGCCGAGCGGTGTCCTCTGCCTCGATCCGACGTACCCGCTGGACGGCGGCGGCGACGGCGGCGGTGGCGCCGGCGGCGCGGGTGGTGCCGGCGGCGCAGGTGGCGCCGGCGGCGCGGGTGGCGCTGGCGGCGCGGGTGGTGCCGGCGGCGCGGGTGGCGCTGGCGGCGCGGGTGGTGCCGGCGGCGCGGGCGGCGGTGGTGCCGGCGGTGCCGGCGGTGCCGGCGGCGCGTGATCGCCGAAGTTGCCAGGACCCGGGCCTCATCTCCTTGATCGAGCTCAGCAGGTACGGCGGATGAGGCCCTCCGCTTCAGTCCCCCTCCTCCGTTCCCTCGAATTCCCCCCTCTCTCCCAGCCACCCTCTCCGCGAATTCGAGGCTGATCGCCAGGCTCGAGCAGGTGGCGGGAAGGCGGGAAGAATCGCCCGCGACGCTCCCCGCTTCCTCCTTCCTCCGGCGAGAGTTCCTCTTCGCAGATCAGCGCTTGCGAGCCCGTCCGTTCGGGCGCTCCAGCGTTGCTGGAGGAGTCGGACTGTCCAGCCTGTGACGGGCCCGCGATCTCCAGGCCCGCCGGTTGAACGGGAAGCGCGCGCCGAGCAGCGCAGCCGCGCGCCGCTATTTCCAGCGCAGATCGCGTCTTTCCGCGCGAGCACCACGAGGCGCACCGTCCCACGCGGGGCAGATCGCCACACGAAACAAACGACGTGGCGGCGCGCCGGAGACCGCGAGTCGACGCGCGCCGCGGCGGCACCCAGCTTGCTCAGCAACGCGGGCAGGAGGACCGCATGAACAAGCTCGCTCTCTTCACCTCGGCCGCCGTCATGGCGGTCGCAACGACCGGCACCGGAGCCGCGCTCGCGCAGGAGCCGCAGCGCGACACCGTGACGATCACGGACTCCGTCCCGAACCGCGGGCTCATCTGGAGCGGCGTCGCCGTCCTCGGCACGACGTACGGGATCTCGACGGTCGTGGCCACCTTCAGCGACAAGCCGGCGGACCGCGCGCTCTGGGTGCCGGTCGCGGGGCCCTGGATCGACCTCGGCGCGCGCGGCAGCTGCGAGGGCGGGCGGCGGTGCGACACCGAGGCCACAAACAAGGTGCTGCTCGTGGCCAACGGCCTCGGACAGGCGATCGGCGCGCTGCAGATCCTCGGCGGCTTCCTCTTCCCGGCGCAGCGCACGATCACCCAGGTGGGGAGCGTGCAGATCATCCCCATGGGCAAAGGGCTCGCGGCCAGGACCGTGTTCTGAGGTGAGCGTGCAGCATCGCGAACAGCATCGCGAACAGCCCGGCGCCCGGCCGCGGACAGCCGGCCTACCCTGCGGCGCCCGGCGCCGCCGTCCGCGACGGCAGACCCCGGACGAGCGCCGCGAGCGTGCGCAGCACCGGCGTGTCGATCCCGGCCCGGCGCCCGCGCTCGACCACGGCGCCCTGGAGGATGTCGACCTCCGTCGCGCGGCCGGCGCGCACGTCCTGCAGCATCGACGGCTCCGTGAGCGGGAACTCCTGCCGCGTGAGGGTGATCATCGCGTCCGCGGTCGCGTCGGAGAGCGCCGCCCCCTCCGCGCGCGCCACGGCGATCACCTCGCGCATCGCCTCCCGGACGAGGTCCTCCATCTCCTCCGCGACCGCGCCGGCGCGCTGCCCCGTCAGCGCGCAGATCGCGTTGAACGGCGCATTCCAGACCATCTTCTCCCAGAGCATCGCGCGGTAGTTCGACCCCCGGCGGACAGGGATGCCCGCGCGCTCGATCCGCGCGGCGAGCGCCTCGACCCGCGGCTCCTGCCCCGGCCGGTAGGGCGCGAGCCCGGCGCGCGTCGGCGCGATCGCGAGGATCTCGCCGGGGCCGGCGAGGCCGGCGGACATGTACGCGATGGCGGCGACGACGCGCGCCTCGCCGACGTCGCGCGCGACCGCGTCCTCCGAGTCGAGCCCGTTCAAGAGGGGCGCGCAGAGGCCGTCCGGGGCGAGCAGCCCGGGGAGCCGCGCGCTCACGGCGGCGAGGGACGGCCACTTCACCGCCACGAGCGCGAGATCGAACGGGCCGCGCGCCCCGTCGAGCTCGACGACGCGCAGCGGCGGCGTGTGCACCTCGCCCTCCGGCGCGCGGAGGACGAGCCCGCGAGACCGCATCGCCTCGGCGTGCGCGCCCCGCGCGACGAACGTCACGTCTTCGCCCGCGAGGGTAAGCCTCGCTCCGAAATACCCCCCTACCGCGCCCGCCCCGACAATGAGGATCCGCATCGACCGCGACCATAACATGCGCGCGCTCGGGCGCGGGGATCCGGCATGTGGCCATCTGCGCAGATTGCGGATATGCATGGAGCCAGATGCGTAGGCCGGACGCCCCCTCCGTAGCTCGCACCAGCGTCGGCCTGAGCGCCGGCGCTCCGCCGAGCTCCGCGCTGGAAGCCGAGCACCTGCAGCTCGCGTTCGACGCCTTGCCGGTGCTCATCTCGTATATCGACAGCGACCAGCGCTACAGCACCGTGAACCGCGCCTACGAGCGCTGGTTCGGCGAGGATCGCGGCGCCCTCGTCGGCCGGCACGTGCGCGAGGTGATCGGCGACAGCGCCTATGGCGTCGTGGCGCCGCGCATCGCCGCGGTGCTCGCCGGCGCGCCGCAAGACTTCGAATCGCGGCTCGTCTACCGGGTGGGCGGCGCGCGGTACGTCCGCGTGCAGTACATCCCCCACCGCGGCCCGAGCGGGGAGGTGCGGGGCTTCTTCACGCTCGTCTCGGACATCACCGAGCAGAAGCGCGCCGAGGAGGCGCGGCGCTTCCTGGCCGACGCGACCGCCCTGCTCGATCCGGTGCTCGACCGCGTCGCGAGCTACCGCAACATCGCGGACCTCGCCGTCGCCTCGGTCGCGGACTGGTGCGCCGTGCACACGCTCGACCCCGACGGCTCCGTCCGCCTGCAGGTCATCGCGCACGCGGACCCGGCCAAGGCCGAGCTCGCCGCCAGGCTGGTCCAGCGCAGCCGGATCCCGCCCGAGCCCCGGACGCCGCTGCACGAGGTGCTCCACGGCGGACCCGGGCGGCTCCTCACCGACATCTCCGGGGACCTGCTCGTCGGCCCGACCCCCGAGGCCGAGCACCTCGCGGCCGCGCGCGCCCTCCGCCACCGCTCCGCGGTCATGGTGCCGATCCGCGGCGAGGAGCACGTCCTCGCGGCGCTCACGCTCGCGTCCGCCGAGTCGGGCCGCACCTACGACGCCGCCGATCTCGCCTTCGCCGACGAGCTCTCGCAGCGCGTCGGCCTCGCCGTGCAGCGCATGCGCCTCTACGACATGGCCCGCGACGCCGAGGCCGAGGCGCGGCGGCGCTTCCTGGCCGAGCAGGAGGCGCGCCGGGCCGCCGAGCGCGCCGCGAACCGCATGGCCGGGCTCCAGCGCCTCACGGCGGCGCTCGCCGACGCGCTCACCTCGGACGCGGTCGCGGAGGTCGTCGTCGATCAGGGCATCGCCGCCGCCGGCGCGTACGGGGGGACGATCCTCCTCGCGGACGGCGACACCCTCGAGTGCCTCAAGGTGGTCGGCTATGGCCCCGACGCCCTCGAACGTTACGGCCGGATGTCCATCACCGCCGGCCTGCCGATCACGGAGGCGATGCGGTCCGGCGCCCCCGTCTGGCTGCGCTCGCGCAAGGAGTGCGCCGCGCGTTACCCGGCGTTCGCCGCCACGGAGATGCCCCCCACCACCACCTCCCTCTGCAGCCTCCCCCTGGTCGTCCAGGACCGGCCGATCGGCGTGCTCGGGCTGAGCTTCGCGGAGCCGCGCGCGTTCGAGCAGGAAGAGCAGGAGTTCCTGCTCGCGATCTCGCGCCAGTGCGCGCAGGCCATCGAGCGCGCCCGCCTGCACGAGGAGCGCGCCGCCATCATCGAGCGCGAGCGGCGGGTCGCCCTCGAGAACGCCCGGCTCTACCGCGAGGCCTACGAGGCGGACCGGGGCAAGGACGAGTTCATCGCCATGCTCTCGCACGAGCTCCGCAACCCGCTCGCGCCCATCACCACCGGCCTCGAGCTCCTGCACATGAACATGAGCGAGCGCGGCGACCGCGACGACAGCCAGATCCTCGCGACCATCGAGCGTCAGGTGAAGACGATCGTGCGCCTCGTCGACGATCTGCTCGACGTCTCCCGGATCACGCGCGGCAAGATCGAGCTCAAGCGGGAGCGGCTCGACCTCGACGCCACGGTCGCCGCGGCGCTCGACTCCGTCCGCCCGCTCCTCCAGCAGCGCGGGCACGAGCTCCACGTCTCGGTGGAGCCGGGCGTCTTCGTGCACGGCGACCGGGTGCGGGTCGAGCAGATCATCGTGAACCTGCTCAACAACGCGATCAAATACACGAACCCGGGCGGCCGGGTCTCGCTCACCTGCGAGGCGAGCGGCGGCGAGGCGTGGCTGGAGGTGAAGGACACCGGCGTCGGCATCTCCGCCGAGCTGCTCCCGCGCGTCTTCGAGCCGTTCATGCAGGCGAGGCGCACGCTCGATCGCGCGCAGGGCGGCCTCGGCATCGGGCTCACGCTGGTCAAGCGGCTCACCGAGCTGCACGGCGGGCGCGTGAAGGCGATGAGCGACGGCCCCGGCGAGGGCACCGCCATCCGCATCTGGCTGCCGCTCGCGACGGCCTCGGCGGAGACCGGGCCGCCCGCGCCGCCCTCCGCCGAGGCCGTCGCCGGGGCGCGCGCCCTCCGGGTCCTGCTCGTCGACGACAACGTCGACGCCGCCGACGGGCTCCGGCGCATCCTCCAGCTCCACGGCCACACCGTCGCCATGGCGCACGACGGGCCGGCGGCGCTCGACGCCGCGCGCGCGTCGAAGCCCGATCTGGTCCTGCTCGACATCGGCCTGCCCGGGATGGACGGCTACGAGGTCGTCCGCCTCCTGCGCGCCGAGCCCGAGCAGCGGCGCGCCTACATCGCCGCGGTGTCCGGCTACGGCCAGGATCAGGACCGCCGCCGCTCGCGCGAGGCCGGCTTCGACGCCCACCTGACCAAGCCGGTCGTGGCGGATCAGCTGCTCGATCTCGTCGCCAAGGCCGCGCGACAGGCCTGATCCGGGCGGTCCCGCCCCGGCGCCACAGGCCACCTCGGGCGGGGCGCCGCCGCCGCGCCCGGCCGCGAGCCCCCGCGCCCTCGCGGCGCCGTCCGGACGCGGGTGGGTGAGCAGGAGATGCGCTCCGCTCCCACCGCCCGCCCGCGGCGTCCGATCGAGGTGCTCATTTCCGCTCGTCCACACCCGGCGGCCTCGTTCAACACTGCAATGTATCGACCCGAGACCACGAAACACAGAGGAAACACGGGTCGTTGTCGCAGCAAATACGCCCATTTCCACTCATTGTCTCCGTCGCGCTCGCCGCCTTTCATGATTGCAAAGCACGCGAGGATGACCGCGAAACATGCATGAAACAGTGGATCGGCGGGCTCTGGACGCGTCGCGACAGGGGCGGAGGGCCGAGCGGCGGATTTACAATTTATGCCAGTGAAACAAACGCGAAACAGGCGGCACTGTAGACCGATTTGGTCCGGGAATTCGGCCAATTGCCGCGCCCAGGACAGCAGCGCGGCAGCAGCGGTGAGCCTGTGTCACCGGGTCCCATAAGGTGAGTTTCCATGAGCAAGAAGAAGGACCTCCTCGTCATCGGCAACGGAATGGTCGGGCACAAGCTCATCGAGAACATGGTTCTCGGCGGCTTCTTGCGCGACTGGAACATCACGACGTTCTGCGAGGAGCCGCGGCTGGCCTATGATCGCGTGAATCTGTCCGCCTTCTTCAACGGGAAATCGGCCGAGGATCTGTCGATGGTGAAGCCCGGCCTCTACGAGGAGGCGGGCATCCAGGTCCACCTGGGCGACAAGGCCGTCTCGATCGACAGGCGCAAGAAGGCCGTGACCTCCGCGAAGGGGAAGACGGTCTATTACGACAAGCTCGTGCTCGCCACCGGGTCGTATCCGTTCGTGCCGCCGATCAAGGGCAAGGACACGAAGGGCTGCTTCGTCTACCGCACGATCGACGATCTCGAGGCCATGCAGGAGTTCTCGAAGGTCGCCAAGGTGGGCACCGTCGTGGGCGGCGGCCTGCTCGGGCTCGAGGCGGCCAACGCGCTCAAGAACATGGGCCTCGAGGTCCATGTCGTGGAGTTCGCGCCGCGGCTGATGGCCCTCCAGGTCGACGAGGCCGGGGGCGCGATCCTCCGCCGGAAGATCGAGTCGCTCGGCGTCGCGGTGCACACCAGCACGTCGACCACGGAGATCGTCGCGGAGCACGGCCGTGTGGCGAGGATGCTCTTCGCCGACCAGACCGATCTCGCGACCGACATGATCGTCTTCTCCGCCGGCATCCGCCCGCGGGACGACCTCGCCCGCGCGAGCGATCTCGCGATCGGCAATCGCGGCGGCGTCGCCATCAACGATCGCTGTCAGACGTCCGATCCGGACATCTACGCGATCGGCGAGTGCGCGAGTTATAACAGCCAGCTCTACGGCCTGGTGGCGCCCGGCTACCACATGGCGCGGGTCGTCGTCGACGCGCTCACCGGCGGGAAGGAGACCTTCACCGGCTTCGACATGAGCACCAAGCTCAAGCTGATGGGCGTGGACGTCGCGAGCTTCGGCGACGCCTTCGCCGCGCAGCCGGGCGCGCGTGTGGTCAGCTTCATGAACGCCACGTCGAACGTCTACAAGAAGCTCGTCGTCAGCGGCGACGGCAAGCTCCTGCTCGGCGGCATCCTGGTCGGCGACGCCTCCAACTACGGGCAGCTGCTCCAGCTCGTGCAGAACAGGATCGTGCTCCCGCCGCACCCCGAGGACCTCATCGTCCCGGCGCGCGACGGCGCGAAGCCGGCCGGCCTCGGCGTCGAGGCGCTGCCCGACACCGCCACCATCTGTTCGTGCCTGAACGTGCAGAAGAAGGAGATCTGCGCGGCCATCTGCGAGGACAAGCTCGTCACGCTCGCCGGGATCAAGGGGAAGACCAAGGCGGGCACGGGCTGCGGCTCGTGCACCACGTTGATCTCCGACATCCTGAAGAAGGAGCTCAAGAAGGCGGGCGTCGCGGTGACGAACTACCTCTGCGAGCACTTCAACTACTCGCGCCAGGAGCTCTATCACCTCATCCGGGTCCACCAGATCAAGACCTTCGACGACCTGCTCGACCGCCACGGCCAGGGCAAGGGGTGTGAGATCTGCAAGCCCGCGGTGGCGTCGATCCTCGCCTCGACGTGGAACGAGCACATCCTGAACAAGAAGCACCTCCCGCTGCAGGACACGAACGATCGGTTCATGGCGAACGTGCAGCGGGACGGCACCTACTCGGTGGTCCCGCGCGTGCCCGCCGGCGAGATCACGCCGGATCAGCTCATCGCGCTCGGGCAGGTGGCGAAGAAATACAACCTGTACTCGAAGATCACGGGCGGCCAGCGCGTGGACCTGTTCGGCGCGCGGCTCGAGCAGCTGCCCGACATCTGGGGCGAGCTCATCGCCGCCGGCTTCGAGTCGGGGCACGCGTACGGCAAGGCGCTCCGCACCGTGAAGTCGTGCGTGGGCAGCACCTGGTGCCGCTACGGCGTGCAGGACTCGGTGGGCTTCGCCGTCGCGGTCGAGAACCGCTACAAGGGGCTGCGCAGCCCCCACAAGCTGAAGTCCGCGGTGTCCGGGTGCGCGCGCGAGTGCGCCGAGGCGCAGAGCAAGGACTTCGGCATCATCGCCACGGAGAAGGGGTACAACCTCTACCTCTGCGGCAACGGCGGGATGAAGCCGCAGCACGCCATGCTCTTCGCCGCGGACCTCGACGAGGCGACGCTCATCAAGTACCTCGACCGGTTCCTGATGTTCTACATCCGCACGGCGGACCGGCTCCAGCGCACGGCCACCTGGTTCAACAACCTCGAGGGCGGCATGGAGTACCTCCGTCAGGTCATCATCGAGGACTCCCTCGGGATCGGCGAGGAGCTGGAGAAGGAGATGGCCCACCTCATCGCGACGTACGAGTGCGAGTGGAAGGCCGCGATCTCCGATCCCGACAAGCTGAAGCAGTTCCGCCCGTTCGTGAACGCCGGCGAGCCCGACCGGAGCATCGTCTTCGTCACCGAGCGGGCGCAGCACCGCCCGGCGGCGTGGAAGGAAAAGTCGGGCCTCGTCGAGGAGATGCTCTGATGCCCGGCGACGCAGGTTCTCTTTTGCGGCAAGAGCCACAGGACGAAAGGATCGGTCGAAGGGGTATGACCATGGCCATGAACGGGCTGCCTCCGGGGGCGCCTCGGAGCGAGAACGTGACCCACAGCTGGATCGATGTCTGCGGCCTCGAGGACATCATCCCGAACACCGGGGTCTGCGCCCTGGTGGGGAAGCGCCAGATCGCCGTGGTCCGGGTCGGCGAGGGCGAGGAGCTCTACGCGGTCAGCAACTTCGACCCGTTCAGCAAGGCGTTCGTCATCTCCCGCGGCATCGTCGGCGACAAGGGCGGCGTCCCGAAGATCGCCTCGCCGATCTACAAGCAGAATTTCGACCTGCGCACCGGGCAGTGCCTGGACGACCCGGAGGTGCGCCTCCCGGTGTACGCCGTCCGGGTCCGGGGCGGGCGGGTCGAGGTCCTCGTGCCGCCGCAAGCCGGCGCACAGGCGAGCTGACCGACATGCGCTCGGGGGGCAGCGCCGCATTCGTCCTGACGTCCGGCGCGCCGTCGTTCACGGCGCGTCTCGTGGTGCTTGACGCGCCGTCGTTCACGGCGCGTCTCCTGAAGTTCTCCGGTCTCGGCTTCCGCGCAGGGTAGACAGGATCCTCGATGAGCGTTGCAAAGGTGTCGGACACTCACTTTCGGTTACCGATCGTCAACAACTCGCCCCCCAAGATCCAGGACGGCAACAAGAGCCTGCTGCAGTCGCTCCTGGCCGAGCAGCAGAAGCTCACCGCGGTCGAGAAGTTCGCGCGGCTGCACGAGGAGCACGCGCTCCCGGCCCAGTCCAAGTACTACCGCGACCTCATCCCCACCGAGAAGCCGAAGCCGGGGCAGCAGTACGCCTTCGAGGTCGACCTCGACGCCTGCACGGCCTGCAAGGCGTGTGTCACGGCCTGCCACAGCCTGAACGGGCTCGACGAGAACGAGGTGTGGCGGTCGGTCGGCCTCCTGCACGGCGGCACGCCCCAGGCGCCCGCGCAGCAGCACGTGACCACGGCGTGCCACCATTGCCTCGATCCCGCCTGCATGACGGGGTGTCCCGTCAAGGCGTACGAGAAGGACCCGGTCACCGGCATCGTCAAGCACCTGGATGACCAGTGCATCGGCTGCCAGTACTGCATCCTGATGTGCCCCTACGACGCTCCGAAGTACAACCCGGAGCGGGGGATCGTGCGCAAGTGCGACATGTGCACGGATCGGCTGTCGAACGGCGAGGCCCCGGCGTGCGTGCAGGCGTGCCCCAACGAGGCGATCCGGATCGCGATCGTGGATCAGACGGCCGCGGTGCAGGAGAGCCAGGCGAACGTCTTCGTGCCCGGCGCGGCGTCGCCGGAGTACACGATCCCGACGACCAACTACAAGACGAAGAAGTCGCTCCCGCGCAACATGCTCCCCGCGGACTTCTACCAGGTGAACCGGGAGCACTCGCACCCTCCGCTCGTCGCGATGCTCGTCTTGACCCAGCTCTCGGTGGGCGCGTTCTGCGTGAGCCTCGGCCTGAACAAGTACCTCGGGGAGCAGGCGACCCAGGACTTCGGCGGGCACAGCGCCGTCTTCGCGCTCGTCTTCGGGCTCGCGGCGCTGGGGGCGAGCCTGCTCCACCTGGGGCGCCCGCAGTTCGCGTTCCGGGCCTTCCTCGGGCTCAAGACGTCCTGGCTCAGCCGGGAGATCATCGGGTTCTCGCTGTTCGCGGGGGCCGGCACGGCCTACGCCGCCTCGTTCTTCGTCGAGTCGGTCCCGGCGCTCGCGCCGCTCCTGCCGCTCCGGTACCTGCAGTCGCCGCTCTCGTACGCGGTCGCGGCGACCGGGCTCCTCGGCGTGTTCTGCTCGGTGATGGTCTACGCCGCGACGCAGCGGGAGCACTGGCGAGGGGCCTTGACCGGCTTCAAGTTCGGCATGACCTCGGCGATCCTCGGGTGCTCGACGATCCTGATGGTCGCGGTGCTCTCGAGCGGCGACCCCGCGTCGCTGCTCTCGACGGCCGCCTTCCGCTCGCTGTGCGGGCTCCTCTGCGCGGCGACGGCGCTCAAGCTGGTCTCGGAGCTGTCGATGTTCCGGCACCTCCGGAGGCGGCGGGACTCGCAGCTCAAGCGCAGCGCGATCCTGATGGCCGGTGAGCTGAGGGACGCGACGGGCCTGCGCTTCGCGAGCGGGGCGCTCGGCGGCATCGTCCTTCCGGGGCTCTCCCTGCTCGCGACGCCCGCGAGCGGCGCGAGCGCGAACGTCCTGATGAGCGCGGCGGCCCTCGCCTTCCTGCTCTGCCTCGCGGGCGAGCTCTTCGAGCGATACCTCTTCTTCGCCGCGGCGCCGGCTTCCAAGATGCCAGGAGGGCTCTCCTGATGAGCACCATCCGCACCAAAGGGACGTCTCCGGAGAACAAGGGGAGCGACAACCTCCTCCTCCAGCGGAACGGGCCGCTGACGCGCGATCTGCTGCTCGCGCCCGGCGAGTTCGGCCTGGGGAGGGTGCCCGCGCGGCTGAAGCCGGATCAGACCACCACGGTGGTGTGCGGCTTCTGCTCGACCGGCTGCGGGCTGAACGTCCACCTGAAGAACGGGGAGGCGATCAACCTCTCGCCGAACACCGATTATCCCGTGAACCTCGGGATGGCGTGCCCGAAGGGGTGGGAGGCGCTCGCGCCGCTCCGGGCGAGCGACCGCGCGACGACGCCGCTCCTCCGGAGCTCCCGCGGCAAGCTGGAGCCCGTCGACTGGGACGTCGCGCTCCGCACCTTCTGCGACCGGTTCAAGGCGATCCAGGCGGCGCACGGGAAGGAGTCGGTGGCCTTCATCAGCACCGGGCAGATCGTCAGCGAGGAGATGGCCCTCCTGGGCGCGCTCGCGAAGTTCGGGATGGGCCTCCTGCACGGGGACGGCAACACCCGCCAGTGCATGGCGACGTCCGTGGTCGCCTACAAGGAGTCGTTCGGGTTCGACGCGCCGCCGTACACGTACCGCGACTTCGAGGAGTCCGACGTCGTGGTGCTCGTCGGCTCGAACCTCTGCATCGCCCACCCCATCATGTGGGAGCGGCTGCTCAAGAACAAGAACCGCCCCGAGATCATCGTCGTGGATCCGCGCAAGACCGAGACGGCGACGGCGGCCACGGCGCATTATGCGCTGAAGCCGAAATCGGATCTGACGCTGCTCTACGGCGTCGCGCACCTCCTCATCCAGCGCGGGTGGATCGACGAGGAGTTCATCCGCGCGCACACCGTCGATTTCGAGGAGTTCAAGGCGCACGTCGAGGGCTTCACGCCCGCCCGGGTCTCCGAGGCGACGGGCCTCAGCGAGGCGCAGCTCTCCACGTTCGCGGAGAAGATCCATAACGGAAAGCGGGTGTCGTTCTGGTGGACCATGGGCGTCAACCAGAGCCACGAGGGCGTGCGGGTCGCGCAGGCGATCATCAACCTGGCGCTGATGACGGGGAACATCGGCCGGCCTGGCACCGGGGCGAACTCGATCACCGGCCAGTGCAACGCGATGGGCTCGCGCATGTTCAGCAACACGACGAACCTGCTCGGCGGGCACGATTTCACGAAGGAGGAGCACCGGAGGAAGATCGCCGGCATCCTCGGCATCCCCGAGGAGAACATCCCGACCCGGAACAGCCTGGCGTACGACCAGATCATCGAGGGCATCCTGAAGGGGAAGATCAAGGGGCTCTGGATCATCGCGACGAACCCGGCGCACTCGTGGATCAACCAGGAGGATCTGCACGAGCTGCTCGGCCGGCTCGATTTCCTCGTGGTGCAGGACATGTACGCCACGACCGAGACGGCGGAGCGCGCGCACCTCGTGCTCCCGGCGGCGTCGTGGGCCGAGAAGGAGGGCACCTTCATCAACTCGGAGCGGCGGATCGGCCTCGTGAAGAAGGTGGCGCGCGCCCCCGGGCAGGCGCTGGCGGACTTCTCCATCTTCCAGCTGATCGCCCAGTACTGGGGCTGCGGCGACCTGTTCAAGGAGTGGAAGAGCCCCGAGGCCGTCTTCCAGATCCTGAAGCGGGTCTCGAAGGGGCAGCCGTGCGACATCACCGGCATCGAGGACTACGCGATGCTCGACGAGCGCGGGGGCGTCCAGTGGCCGTACCCGGAGGGCGCGACCTACGAGTCGAACGAGCGGCGGCTGTTCGAAGATGGCCAGTTCTACCGGCCGGATCAGAAGGCGAAGTTCGCGTTCCAGCCGCCCCGCCCGCTGCCGGAGCCGACCGACGAGCAGTATCCGTTCACGCTGCTCACCGGGCGAGGGAGCTCCAGCCAGTGGCACACGCAGACGCGGACCAAGAAGTCCCCGGTGCTGCAGCGGCTCTATCCGAAGGAGATCTACATGGAGATCAGCCCGGTGGACGCGAAGAAGCTCGGGATCACGGCGAACGAATGGGTGGTCGTCGCGTCGCGGCGGGCGGAGATCAAGGCGCGGGCGTTCGTCACGAACTCGGTGCAGCCGGGGGAGGTCTTCATCCCGATGCACTACGAGGTGACGAACAAGCTGACGTTCCCGTCGTTCGATCAGTACTCGCGGCAGCCGTCGTACAAGGCGTGCGCGGTGAAGGTGCGGCGCGAGGACGATCGCGGGTAGCGGGCCCGGGGGCCTGCCCGCTCAGGGTTCGATCGCGCGGCGCCCGCCGCGCCTGGGCAGGTCAGAACGCGTCGGTCTGGACCGTCAGCACAGCTTCGTCGAAGAGCTCGGGGCTCGAGAAGAACGGGAAGGTCAGCGTCGTGCCGCCGAGGATCGCCTCGAGATCGTCGCCCACGGCCGTGAGCGTCACGGCGCTCCCCTCTCCCAGGCGGATGCCGGTGACGGCGTTCTCCTGGAGGATATTGCCGTGCCACGCTGATTGATGCCAGTAGTTGAACGTGGTGGGCGGGCTCGACGGCCCCGAAGCATCAGGCAGGGTGATGGGGCCGTTCAGATCGAACGCGAGCCCCGCGGGGCGAGGTACGGAGATGCCGAGGTCCGCCTGGGTGCCCGAGACGTTCGTGATCTCGTACGACATGAAAGGAGCGTAGCGCGCGTTCACGCCGAGGAGGCGAAGGCGGGCGGCGAGGCTCGGGTGGGTGGTCGCAAACGCGATCTGGTAGAAGTTGCGATCCCCGGTGCCCGTCGGCGGGACGACGCCGACGCCGAGCTGCGCGAAGACGCCTGGCCGGGCGAGATGGCCATTCACGCTGATCTCGGCGCAGTCCGCCGCCTGGGCGACCACGATGGCCATCCCGGGGGCAGCCTCGATCACGACGTAGTCGTCCGGCACGAGCGACGCCACGGAGGCGAAGGGGGCGAGACCCACACCGGCGAACTCCTCGCAGTCGAGGTACCGAGCGGCGAAGTCGGGCGAGAGGGAGATCGCCTCCTGCGAAGCGGCGATCTCCGGGGCGGCCTCCTGGTCGTCCGGCTCCCCCGCGGCCCCGCAGGCTGTCGCGAGCATCAGCGGAAAGATCGTCACGAACGTGCTCTGCTTCATCGGTCCTATCGATTCCAGCCCGGGACTTTTCCCGGGCAAATGCTCCGACCGCCTTGGCCGGCGCGTCGACGGACATCGACGCGGAAGATCATGTCACTGCGATGGATCTCGGAGCCCAGCGCGGTCGCGCCGCGGCCCTCGGCGCCGCCGGGCGGGCCTCGCCGCGCTTCCGTTGCATCAACCGAGCCCGCGGTGGTCAGGGAGCCCTCGCGCGGCCTGGACTCAAGGGATCTCGGATCGCCTGGGTTCCATGTCGACCGGCGCGCGCAGCGAGGTGGCACGCTGGCACGTGCCAGCGTGCCAGCGTGCCACGTGCCAGCGTGCCACTCCGACGCGCACGAGGCGGTTCAGTCCGGGGCCGAGCGCGATATGCTGCCGCGCGCGCAAGCCCGGCGGGTCGCCCGGGACCGGCGCTCCTCCTGGTTCACCGACGAAGGCAGAGAAAGGGTTTCATGGTCACTCCTGGTCCGGCGCGCGCCCCTGGCTGGTGGGCGCTTTGGTTCGTGTGGGCAGGCCTGCTCGGGGCGCTGTGCGGCTGCAGCGAGGCGGCCGATCGGCTGGACGCGCGGGCGCTGCGGCGGCAGTTCCCCGAGCAGGCGGCCGCGATCCTCGACGGGCAGCGCGCGTTCACCGCGGCGGGCGACGGGTTCGAGGCGGCGCGGCCGCTCGACGCGGAGGACGAGACGCCCGGCGCCGACAGGCTGGCGCCGCGTTTTCCGCGCGACGGCGCGGGCGCGGTCCGGTTCGCGCTCGCGGACGGCGCGGAGGTGGCGGTGCGGGAGCTCGACGCGGCGGGGGAAGCGGAGGTCGCGGACAACGCGGTGACCTACACGCGACGCGGCGGGACGTCGTTCTGGACGGCGCTTTCGGACGGCTACGAGGAGTGGCTGCTGCTGGAGGCGAGCGCGGTGGTGCGCGACGCGCCGGTGGCGGTCTGGGAGGTGCAGGGCGCGGCGCTGCGGCAGCAGGGCGAGGCCGTGGAGCTCGCGGACGCGCGGGGCGCGGCGCAGCTGCGCGTGACGGCGCCCGAGGCGTACGCGGCCGGAGGCAGGCCGGTGGGGGCGCGGCTCGTGGCCCGGGGCGAG
Source organism: Sorangium cellulosum (assembly GCF_002950945.1). GTDB lineage: Bacteria > Myxococcota_A > Polyangia > Polyangiales > Polyangiaceae > Sorangium > Sorangium cellulosum_E. The sequence continues at coordinate 13,642,229 of NZ_CP012673.1, read as the reverse complement.
CGGCTGGAGCTGTGGGTGGAGGCCGAAGGCGAGACGGTGCTGGTCGATCCGCGGTGGAAGCCCAAGCAAAGCATGAGCGTCGCCCGGTTCACACACGCCGCCGCGCTGCTGCCGGACGGGCGGGTGCTCGTGACCGGCGGCCGTCCCGAGCCGGGACTGTTCCACGACAGCGCCGAGGTGTTCGATCTGGACTCCGGGACGTGGTCGCCCGCCGAGCGCATGAGCATCGTTCGCGCTGCCCACACCGCGACGGCGCTGCTCGACGGCGGCGGCCGGGTGCTCGTCGCGGGCGGCGAGGGGAGTCAAGGCGTGTTCGCCAGCGCCGAGGTGTTCGACCCGGACCTGGGTGAGTGGCAGCCCGTCGGCGACATGGATACAGGCCGCTCCTCGCACACGGCGACGCTGCTGAACGACGGCCGGGTCCTCCTCGTCGGCGGCCAGGACTCCAGTGGCCAGCCGATCGGCAGCGCCGAGGTGTTCGACCCGGCGTCCGGGACATGGGTGCTCATCGAGGACCCGCGCGCTGCCCGGTTCTGGCACACGGCGACGCTGCTGGAAGACGGCCGGGTGCTCGTCGCCGGCGGCGAGATCGCCGATGGCCAGAGCGCCAGCGCTGGGCTGTTCGACCCGGAGTCCGACACCTGGTCAGACGCCGAGCCCATGACCGCTCACCGCCGCGCGCACAGCGCGACGCTGCTGCCGGACGGCCGGGTGCTCGTCGCCGGCGGCTACACCAGCGAAGGCGGATCGTCGAGCAGCGCCGAGGCGTTCGATCCTGTCTCCGGAAATTGGGAGCCCATCGAACCCCTGAGCGACGCCCGCTTCGGGCACACCGCGACGCTGCTGGAGGACGGCCGGGTGCTCGCCGTCGGCGGCTATGAAATGCCATTGCCGACAGAGTCGTATATTGCTCTCGACAGCGCCGAGGTGTTCGACCCGGAATTCGGTTCATGGCTGCCCCTCGCGCCCATGCAGACCGCCCACGCCGAGCACACCGCGACGCTGCTGAAGGGCGGTCAGGTGCTCGTCGCCGGCGGTCTGGGCCACGGCGTGATCGAAAACGCCGAGGTGTTCGACCCGACCTCCAGCACGTGGCTGCCCCTCGAGCGCCTGCACGTCGCTCGGAAGTGGCACACGGCGACGCTGCTGGACGACAAGCGGGTGCTCGTCGCCGGCGGTTTCAACGACGAAGGGAAGAGTGAAATCACGGATCTCGTCAGCGCCGAGGTGTTCGATCCGGGCTCCAACGCGTGGCAGCCGGTCGGGTCGATGAGCGTTGCCCGCGCCGAACAGACGGCGACGCTGCTGGACGACGGGCGGGTGCTCGTCGCCGGCGGCACCGTGCACGGCGCCGACCGCACCACACAGACCGCCAGCGCCGAGGTGTTCGATCCGGCCTCCGGCGCTTGGCAGCCCGTCGAGGACATGCACGCCGACCGGACGTTGCACACGGCGACGCGGATGAATAACAGACGGGTGCTCGTCGCCGGCGGTCTCCGCCGGGAGCTCGGCGCCGGTAATGTCGTCCTCACAGAACACCTCGCCAGCGTCGAGGCGTTCGACCCGGACACCGGCTCGTGGGATCCCGTCGCGCCCATGTCCGTCGCCCGGGCCTTTCCTACGGCGACGCTGCTGAGAGACGGCCGGGTGCTCCTCGCCGGCGGCTTCAACGACGAAGGGGCGACCGCCAGCGTGGAGGTGTTCGACTCCGACACCGACTCGTGGCGATCGCTCGAGCCCATGATCACCGCCCGCAGCAGGCACGCGGCGACGCTGCTGAACGACGGTCGGGTGCTCGTCGCCGGCGGCTACAACGCCGCAGGCGTCATCGACAGCGCCGAGGTGCTCGATCCGGACTCGGGCAGGTGGCTCCCGGTCGCGTCGCTGCGCGCCGCGCGCGTCTGGCACAGCATGACGCTGCTGCCGGACGGGATCGTGCTCGCCGTCGGCGGCGCCGACATCACGGGCTGGACCCTCCAGCCCCACAGCGTCGAGGCGTTCGACCCCGCCGCGGGCACGTGGGCCTCTGTCGATTCCATGCTGAACGCCCGGTTCGCGCATACCGCGACGCTGCTGGATGACGGCGGCGTGCTCGTCGCCGGCGGCGGCGCGACCACCGGCGACATCTACCATAACGTGGAGCTCGACAGGGTCGAGGTGTTCCGCAAGATGCCGAACGGCGGCGGCTGCACGACGGCCGCCGAATGTCAGAGCGGCTTCTGCACCGACGGCGTCTGCTGCGACCAGCGCTGCGACGTCTACCTCTGCGAGGCGTGCTCGCAAGCGCGCGGCGCCTCGGTGGACGGCGTGTGCACGCCGATTCACCCCGAGTACGAGCCCTACGCCTGCTCCCCTCGCACCGGGGAGCCGACGTCGCCCTGCGAGACGGTCAGCGACTGCGCTGACGGCTATGTATGCAATGGCCATGGCGACTGCGTCCCGCCGCCGCCCGATGGCGGTTACGTCGACCTGGGCGGCTGCCACCTCGCCACCTCGGCGGCGCCCGCGCCGCGCGGGCCGGTGGAGCTCGGCCTGCTGATGCTCACCGCCGTCTCCGCGGCGCTGCGCAGGCGCCGCCATGCCCAGCAGCGCGACCGCGCCTCCTGACGCGCGCGGATCCGCGCCATCGACCTCGAAGGGCTCGCTGGGGCTCATGTACACATCCAGGAGCCCGAGATCGTGCGACGTGGCATCGAGGAACGCCCGGCTTGCCGAGCTTCTTGAGGGTCGGCGATATGCTCCCGCGCGAGCAAGCCCGGCGCGTCGCCCGGGACCGGCGCTCCTCCTGGTTCACCGACGAAGGCAAAGAAAGGGTTTCATGATCACTCCTGGTCCGGCGCGCGCCCCTGGCTGGTGGGCGCTTTGGTTCGTGTGGGCAGGTCTGCTTGGGGCGCTGTGCGGCTGCAGCGAGGCGGCCGATCGGCTGGACGCGCGGGCGCTGCGGCGGCAGTTCCCCGAGCAGGCGGCCGCGATCCTCGACGGGCAGCGCGCGTTCACCGCGGCGGGCGACGGGTTCGAGGCGGCCGACGCGGAGGACGAGACGCCCGGCGCCGACAGGCTCGCGCCGCGCTTTCCGCGCGACGGCGCGGGCGCGGTCCGGTTCGCGCTCGCGGACGGCGCGCAGGTGGCGGTGCGGGAGCTCGACGCGGCGGGCGAAGCGGAGGTCGCGGACAACGCGGTGACCTACACGCGGCGCGGCGGCACGTCGTTCTGGACGGCGCTTCCGGACGGCTACGAGGAGTGGCTGCTGCTGGAGGCGAGCGCGGTCGTGCGCGACGCGCCGGTGGCGGTCTGGGAGGTGCACGGCGCGGCGCTGCGGCAGCAGGGCGAGGCCGTGGTGCTCGCGGACGCGCGGGGCGCGGCGCAGCTGCACGTGACGGCGCCCGAGGCGTACGCGGCCGGAGGCAGGCCCGTGGCGGCGCGGCTCGTGGCCCAGGGAGAGCGGCTGGAGCTGTGGGTCGAGGCCGAAGGGGAGACGGTGCTGGTCGATCCGCGGTGGAAGCCCGTGCGGAGCATGGCCGGCTCCCGGTACAAACACGCCGCCGCGCTGCTGCCGGACGGGCGGGTGCTCGTGACCGGCGGCCGTCCCGCGCAGACCACGTTCGTTGGCACCGCCGAGCTGTTCGACCCGGACTCCGGGACCTGGTCGCCTGGCGGGAGCATGAGCGTCGCTCGCGCTGGCCACTCCGCGACGGCGCTCGTGGACGGCGGCGGCCCGGTGCTCGTCGCCGGCGGCGAGGGGCCTGAAGGCGTGCTCGCCAGCGGCGAGGTGTTCGACCCGGACTCCGGTGCGTGGCAGCCCGTCGGCGACATGGGCGCTGGCCGCACCACGCACACGGCGACGCTGCTGCACGACGGCCGGGTGCTCGTCGCCGGCGGCAAGGGCCCTGATGGACAAGCGATCCGCAGCGTCGAGGTGTTCGATCCGGCCCTCGGGACATGGGATCTCGTCGGGGACATGATCGCTGCCCGGTTCTTGCACACGGCGACGCTGCTGGACGACGGCCGGGTGCTCGTCGCCGGCGGCCAGGACCCTGATGGCCCGCTCTCCAGCACCGAGCTGTTCGACCCGGAGTCCGGCACCTGGTCAGACGCCGGGGCCATGGCGGCCGCCCGCACCGAGCACAGCGCGACGCTGCTGCACGACGGCCGGGTGCTCGTCGCCGGCGGCTACGACCCCGAAAAAGGAGCGTTGCGCAGCACCGAGGTGCTCCATCCGTCCTCCGGGATCTGGGTGCCCGTCGAGATCATGAACGACGCCCGCTACGGGCATACGGTGACGCTGCTGGACGACGGCCGGGTGCTCGCCGCCGGCGGCCATGAAACGGAGGTGGCGCTCGACGCGCGCCTGCCTTTCAACGGCGCCGAGATGTTCGACCCGGAGTTCGATGCATGGCTGCCCGCCGCGCCCCTGCCGAACGCCCACGCCGAGCACACCGCAACGCTGCTGAGGGGCGGTCAGGTGCTCGTCGCCGGCGGTCGGAGTCACGGAGCGACCAGGAGCGCCACGGTGTTCGACCCGACCTCCCGCACGTGGCGGTCCCTCGATCGCCTGCACGCCAGCCGGGTAGAGCACACGGCGACGGTGCTGAACGACAAGCGGGTGCTCGTCACCGGCGGTTTCATTTACGACCCGGAGAGCAACGAACAGTATCTCCGCAGCGCCGAGGTGTTCCATCCGGGCTCCGGCGCGTGGGAGTCGGTCGGGTCGATGCACGTTGCCCGCGCCAAACACACGGAGACGCTGCTGAACGACGGGCGGGTGCTCGTCGCCGGCGGCACCGAGTACGACCGCCAAGACGGAGGAGACACCGCCACCGCCGAGGTGTTCGAGCCGGGCTCCGACTCGTGGCGTGCCGTCGGGGACATGGCCGGCGCCCGGTCGTATCACACCGCAACGCGGATGAAGGACGGACGGGTGCTCGTCGCGGGTGGCGTTCGCGTCAGAGAAGGCTCCAACGAATACATCGCCGACGTCGAGGCGTTCGACCCGGACTCCGACACGTGGCAGCCCGTCGCGTCCATGTCCGTCGCCCGGTCCTTCGCGGCTGCGATGCTGCTGAAAGACGGCCGGGTGCTCCTTGCCGGCGGCTTCAACTCCGAAGGCGCGACCGCCGGCGTGGAGGTGTTCGATCCCGCCACCGGCTCGTGGCGATCGCTCGAGCCCATGAACACCGACCGCTCCAGGCACGCAGCGACGCTGCTGAAAGACGGTCGGTTGCTGGTCGCCGGCGGCTACAACGCCTCGGGCGTCCTCGACAGCGCCGAGGTGCTCGATCCGGACCTGGGCAGGTGGTTCCCAGTCGCGCCGCTGCGCACTGCGCGCATCTACCACAGCATGACGCTGCTGCCGGACGGGATCGTGCTCGTCGTCGGCGGCGGCGACATCGCGGGCTGGACCCTCCAGCCCCACAACGTCGAGGCGTTCGACCCCGCCGCGGGCACGTGGGCCTCTGTCGATCCCATGCTGACCGCCCGGGCCATGCACACAGCGACGCTGCTGGACGACGGCGGCGTGCTCGTCATCGGCGGCGGCACGACCACCGGCAGCATCGAGTCAGACCTGCCGCTCGACAAGGTCGAGGTGTTCCACAGGCTGCCGGACGGCGGCGGCTGCACGACGGCCGCCGAATGTCAGAGCGGCTTCTGCACCGACGGCGTCTGCTGCGACCAGCGCTGCGACGTCTATCTCTGCGAGGCGTGCTCGCAAGCGCGCGGCGCCTCGGCGGACGGCGCGTGCACACCGCTCCACCCCGACTACGCGCCTTTCGCCTGCTCACCTCTCACCGGGGAGCCGACGTCGCCCTGCGAGACGGTCAGCGACTGCGCCGAGGGCCACGTCTGCGATGGCGGTGGCCGCTGCGTCCCGCCGCCGCCCAATGGCGGTTACCTCGACCTGGGCGGCTGCCGCCTTGCCACCTCGATGGCGCCCGCGTCGCGCGGGCCGGTGGAGCTCGGTCTGCTGATGGTCGCCGCCCTCTCCGCGGCGCTGCGCAGGCGCCGCCCTGGCCAGCAGCGCGACCGCGCCTCCTGACACGCGCCGCGGCGCTCCCCGCCTCCCCCCTCCCCCGTCGGCGTCGACGGCTCCCGCCGCTGCGCGCCGCGCGCCTGCCCGCCGCTGCGCGCCGCGCGCCTGCCCGCCGCTGCGCGCCGCGCGCCTGCCTACCCCCGCGGCGCCCCTCAGGGGCTCCGGCGCGGGCGCGCCTTCGCGCCTCCGGCCGCGGGTGCGCCGGCGCGGGGCGCGGCGCTCGCCGGGGCGGCGTCGGGCCCGGCGGGGCGCTGCATGCGGGCGATCTCCTCGGCCATCAGCGCGGTCGCCTGCTCGAAGAAGCCGCAGATGAGCTGCAGCTCGGCGAGCGAGTAGCGCGCGCAGAGCACCGCCCAGCGCTCGCGGAACGGCGCGAAGAGCGCGCCGATCTCGGCGTAACGCTCGACCACCGGCTCGACCACCAGCTGCCGCCGATCGGTCGGGTGCTTCACGCGGCGCACGAACCCCGCCGCCTCGAGCCGGTCGAGCACCCCCGTCACGCCGCCCGAGGTCAGCCCCGTGAGCTGCACCAGGTCGCCCGGCGTGACCGGCCCCGCCTCCGCCGCCCGCCGGAGGACGTCGAGGTACTTGTGGTCGGTGCCCTTCAGCCCCAACCGCTCGGCGATCGCCTGGTGAAAGAGCACCGACTGGGTGCTCAGCTCGCGGCCCAGCCGGTCGCCCAGGCTGTCGACCAGATCCTTCACCTCCTTCGCGCTCGCTCGTTTCGCGGCCATCACACCTCGCCTCGACCCGCCCGCACTCTACCCGAGCCGCCGCCGGCTTGACAAGCCTCGCTAATTATCTTACTTACTAAAAGAGTTACTCACATGGAGGATTTCATGGATCGTTCGACCGACGAGGCGGCCATCCGGCGCCTGTTCGAGGCCCTGTGCGAGGCGTGGGCGCGCGAGGGCGCGAGCGCCGTCGACGCGTTTTACACGCCCGACTCCGATTACGTGACGTTCGACGGCTCGTGGCTGCGCGGCCGCGAGGCGAACCGCCGGGTGCACGAGGAGCTCTTCGCCGGCGTGCTCGCCGGCACCCGCCTGGTCGGCGAGGTCGAGAGCGTGCGTTTCCTCGGCCCCGACGCGGCGGTGGTCGTCAGCACCGGCGCGGTGCTGTGGCCCTGGCAGAGGTCGGCGCCCGCGGCCCGGCGGTCGCGGCAGACGCTGGTGGTGGTGCGGGGCGACGACGGGCGCTTTCGGGTGGCGTCGTTCCAGAACACCCGGGTGCGTCCCCTGCCCCCGTCCGACAGCCTGTTCATGCGCCTCTTCGCGGCCGTGCAGCGCGTTCGCCTCGCCTGGTGGCGGCGGCGCCACCCCGAGGCGCTCGCGGCCTGAAACCATCGTGAATGTCAACAGAGGGCGCCCTCCCTCCGTCGAAGGCAACCTCGGGTCAGGCAGACAAGGACCCGAAAAGAAAGCGCCGATCTCCGCACCTCGCCCCACGCGTTCGGCGCGGAGGACGCTCTCGCGCTCCTCTCGTGAAGCAGGGAGGCAAACGTTGATGATCGCGCACCTTCCTGCGACACTCGACGCATGCTGAGATTGCATTGTCCGCTGTCCCTCCGGGGTGAGCGTCCTCCCACAAGAGGGTATCCCCTGCTCGCCATTTTCCTCGTGACCTTCGCCTGGCTGGAGGTCGGGTGCGCGCGGTCGAGCGACGTGACCGGCGACCTGGATCTCGCGGTGCCGGCCCATGTCCTCGACGAGCCTGCCCCCGGGGAGCTCGGCGTGACGATCTCTTCGGAGATCGGGTTGAACGACCCGCTCCCGACCAAGAGCCCGGGGAATGAGCCCGCCGTCGCGTGCGGCGACGCCGTCTGCCTCGTCGTCTGGCGTGACGACCGCGAGAAGCGAGCCCTGATCTACGGCGCCCGCGTCGCGCTCGACGGCACCGTCCTGGATCCCTTTGGCGTCCCTCTCCTTTCGGCCTGGGACCCCGCGGTCGCGGCCCAGGGGGACGGCTTCCTCGTCGTCGGCGTGGGCGCAGCGGGCGATGGCAGCGGCGTCCAGGTGCGCGGCGCGCGCGTGAGCGCCGCGGGCGCCGTGCTCGACCCGACCGGCTTCGCGCTCTCGTCCTCGTCACCGAAAATCTACGGCGGCCCCGCCATCGCCTTCGACGGCACGAACCACCTCGTCGCCTGGGTGCGCCGTGACAGCACTTCCCTGTGCGACGGCGTGATCGAGACGACGCGGGTCTCGATGGCGGGCGTCGTGCTCGACCCGCCGGGGACGGTCTCGCTGCCGACCACGGTCCAGGGCGATGTCTACGTCGCCTCGGGCGGCGCGAGCTCGTTGCTCGCGTGGGTCGAGTGCCCGGGGGAAGCGCGGCGAGCCCGGGTGCGCGGCGCGCGCGTCAGCCCCGGGGGCGCGCTGCTCGACGCCGCGGGGTTCCCGATCAGCCCGACCTACCCCTTCGGCGGCAACTTCCGGACGCCCACCGCGGCGCTCGCCTTCGACGGCGCCAACTACACGGTGGCCTGGAACCGCTGGGAGGAGGACACGCTGTCGCTGATCGAGGCTGCCCGGGTGACGCCGGAGGGCGCGGTGCTCGACCCCGAGGGGTTCACGGCCGCGACCCTCGAGCCGTACATCGTCGCCGAGCGGCTCGCGGCTGCCTTCGATGGCGCCGGCACCACGCTCGCCTGGAGCATCCACCTGACGGAGGACGCACCGCCGCCTCCTCCGGAGACCGTCCGGGTGAGCCCTGCGGGGGATGTGCTCACGCCTCGGGCTGTGGCGTTCACCAGCGGCATGAACATGGCCCTGGGCTCGAGCGACGCGGGCGTGCTCGCCGCCTGGCTGAACCTCGGCGCCGGCGCTCGGCACGTGTCGGGCGCGCGGCTGAGCGATCTGGGAGCGAGCCTCGACGGCCCGGCCGGATTCCCGATCTCCCGGCACGCGAACGAGCAGCGGGTGCGCGCTGCCGCGTCCGACGGCGAGCAGCTCCTCGTGCTCTGGAGCGACGATCGGGACGAGCTCGGCGGCAACCCCGGGCTCTTCGCCGCGCGCGTCACCCCGACGGGCGCCGTGCTCGACCCCCTCGGCATCCGGATCGCGGGCGAGCGCCCCATGCCCGCACGCGCGGTCTTCGACGGCGCGAACTTCCTCGCCGTGTGGTGGCCCTCCGGCCCCAGCCGCCTCCTCGCAGCGCGGGTGAGCCCAGCCGGAGTCGTCCTCGACACGGCGCCCATCCACCTTCCCTTCCACGTCGATTCGACCCCCTACAGCATGGCTGTCGCCTCGAATGGCGCCGGCACGCTCGTGGTTGTGCCTGACGAGGACCTCGGCACCGGCTTCCTGAAGACAATGAGGATCGCCCAGGACGGCGCGGTCACCTCGCCGCCCGAGCCGCTCAGCTTCCCCTCGAACAGCCGCGCCTGGGTCGACGCCGCCGCCGGCGGGTCGAGCTACCTCGTCGTGTGGCACGACAGCGCGACGATGTGGGGTCAGCGGCTCGATGCCGACGCCGCGCCGATCGACGCCGAGCCGTTCGTCATTGCCGTCAACCCCGACGTCACCTCCGGCCCCGAGCGCGCCATCCGAGGGCTGAGCGTCGCCTTCGATGGAGAGCGCTTCCTCGTGGCATGGGAGCAGGGCGCGTGGATCCGCGGAGCGCGCGTCAGCCTCGAGGGCTCCGTCCTGGAGCCCGGTGGCTTTCCGATCGCGCCCGTCGACATCGGCGTCGCTTCCTGGCCCAACTGCGAGTGGGCCGCGGCGGGCCCCGGCTGCCCGGCGCTCGCGTTCGACGGACAGCGCTTCTTCCTGGCCTGGAAGTCCCGCGCTGTTTCGGACGCCAGCTCTCTGGATCTCTTCGGCGCCGAGCTGAGCTCCGCAGGCGCTGTGCTGTCGACCTTCCCGCTCTCCACGGAGCCGGGCGTCGAGGGTCCGCCGGCGCTCGCGTCCGTGGGCGACGGCAAGACGCTGCTCGCCTACACTCGTTTTCTTCCGGAGGTCCCCTTCAGCGCCGGCCGCGCGCGCGTGCGCCTGCTCGACAGCGGCAGCGGCGGCAGCGGCGGCAGCGGCGGCGCTGGCTCGGGTGGCGGCGGTGCCGGTGGCGACGCTGGCACGGGTGGCGGCGCAGGCACAGGTGGCGGCGCTGGCACGGGTGGCGGCGGTGCCGGTGGCGACGCTGGCACGGGTGGTGGCGGCGCAGGTGGCGGCGCTGGCTCGGGCGGCAGCGGTGCCGGTGGCGGCGCAGGCACGGGCGGCGGCGGCGCAGGTGGCGGCGCGGGCACGGGCGGCGGCGGTTCCGGTGGCGGCGCAGGCACGGGCAGCGGCGGCGCGGGCCCGAGCGGCGGCGGAGGATGCCACATGGCGGCGGCGTCTCCCGCCGCGACTCCAGCGTTCCTTCTGATGCTCGCCGCCTTGTTCCTTCGGCGCAGGAGACGCCCTCTCGACGTTGTTTGACCGGCAGTCGCTCGGGGATTCGACTCGCCTCAACCTCTCTTTCGACGCGGCGTAGAGCAAGCCGCACGCGAGAGGGGTTCACCACCCCAAAGTCGTCCTCGGGCGACGCGGTGCCAGCTCCGAGCGTCACAAGTCTGGCCAGGGATCCCGAGAGATTTCAGCGCAGAAGCACCGAGACGCACAGGCGCCACCGAGCAGCCTTGATCCGATCGGCGCGTGCTCTGCCGCTCGGTCGGGCTGTCTGGAACGCCGGATCGACGCAAGCGCCCCTGCCGCTCACGCGGCGTCGCCGTGAGCGGCGGGGCCGAGACGGCGGCGGCTCCGCCGAGGCTCAGACGCCGCGCGGGAAATCGCCCTGCGGCGGGATGCGCGGATCCTGGGTGGGATCGGGCGAGGGCGGCTCCGGCTGCTCCGGGCCCGGGTCCCCCGGGTTCGGCGGCATCGGGACCTCCTCCTCGCCCGGGAGGTCCGTCTTTGCGAGCTCATGTATGCGGGTGTTCATTCATCCCTCCTCGTGCAGCTCCTGCAAAACTCCTGCGAGCTTCTGCAAACTCCTGCCCACCTGATGCTGCACTCCGCAATGCAAAATTCAAGCCACACCGCACGAACCGCCGCCGCTTGACGCCCCGGCGCACCTCCGTGATCAGCGACCGGCGTGCTGTCGATCCGCCGCGACCCGTTCCCGCTCGAGGCCGCCCGCGACCTCCTGGGCATCGTGCGCGCGCTCTACGTGGCCGCGCGCTCCCGCGGGGCCACTGTGGCAGATCTCCACGCCATCGCCGCGGTCGGCGACGACCTCCGGCAGGCGATCGCCCTCGCCGAGGCCCACCCGCCCGGCACGCTCGGCTTCTCGTCGGCGTGGGCCCGCGCCGAGCGCGCCGCGAACCGCGTCGGCGAGCTCGTCGACGCGCTGGCGCCCGCCGCGCCGATCGTGCGCGCCGCCCTGGCGCGCGTCGGCAACGGCGGCCCCCCGGCACGTTAGCCTCGACCTGGGCGCTGCTGCCCGGTGCCTTCCTCGACGACGGACGAGCTCGCAGCGCTCATCAGAGATCACCCGGTGATCTCTCCACCCGGAGCGCCGAGCCCTCCCTGCCCCAACGTACTACGCCGCGAGCAGGCTCACCCCGCCGGCGCCAGAGGGTCGCTCCTGGATCGCTGATGGGCGCGCCGGGGACGCGCCGCGCTCGAGCGGATCGAGCTCATGAGCGAGCTCGACGGCGCGAAGGCAAGCTGTGCAGCGCCGTGAACCTCGATTGAAATCTGGTGTCATTTCAACGAAGCAATGGTGCACGAGGCCAAGCGCGGCGCGTGAACAGGCCTCGACCTTGGACCATTTCTAGCGAAGACGTACGCTCTTGCGTCCGTGGTTTACCGCATCGAGCCGCGACGACCATTGCCGAATTCACTGGGCGGGGCGGCTCACTTGACGGGAATGAACTTCAAGGTATTAGATCAACCGCCAGTCGCTGGCATTGCTATCAACCAGTATCAAGGAGTCGTTTATGCAGGTGGAAACCAGCTCCAGCTTCAGCCCCACCCGAGAGGAGTTACTCGCGGCGACCCTCGCTGAGATGGCGAGCGCAGAGCCCGAGGGAGGTCCCCTCGTGGATCTGTCGTCCTACGATGTGCTCGACCACAACGCCGACCACACGATCGCCTGGGAGATCACCTGGAAGACGAGCCAGCGGTAGCACCGAGCTGGGCAGGCGCCCGCCCTGCTCCCGCGCGGGCGGGCGCCTCTGCTGCTTCCTGTCGTCGCGCGGCGGTCGCCAGCGAGCGGTGCGCGGACGCGCGTGGGACGAGGAGAAGGCTGAATATCCTGGGGAGATTCCGTCAATGAGCAAACTGGACGAGCGAGTGTGGGCTGGTGTCGACGTTCTGCTCGACGACTACGCCAGGGTCGACCCTGAGGATCAGGTCCTCGTGGCCTATACCCCGGAGAGTCGCGAGCCCGCCGCGTGGGTCGCCGCCGCGCTGAAGATGCGCGGGAACAACCTGGCCACGATCTCGATGCAGCCCATGAGGGACGAGACCTTCGCGCACCGCCTGGCGGCGGCGCTGCCGCGCCCCGGCGCCAGGTCGGGAAAGCTGGTCGTGATCACGGTGGAGCGCGACACGATGTCTCACACCGAGATATTCCGCGAGGCGCTGTCGCGGTACAACAGATGCCAGTGGCTGATCGCGCGGATCATCAACGCGTCCGAAGAGCTCTTCGTGCACGGCATGAACGTCAGATCCGCGGAGCTGTCGGCGCTGAACACCTCGCTGCTCAGGCGGCTCATGGGGGCGCGAGAGCTGCGGGTCAAGACCGCGGGAGGCAGCGATTTTCGCGTCACGCTCGACTCCGACAAGTACCGGTGGATCAGCAACCGCGGCGCGTGGACGCCGGGCCGATTCATCGTCCTGCCTGCCGGGGAGGTCGCCACGTACCCGGTCTCCGTGGACGGCGTGCTCGTCGCCGACGGCGCCTTCAACGTCAACGTCTTCACGAAGCTGGACGCGCGGCTCGGGCAGCATCCGGTCAGGTTCAGGATCAAGGACAGCAAGGTCGTCGATTTCGAGTGTGCGAGCCGCCAGGTGAGCGAGCTCCTCAGGGTGTGCTTCGCCCGGCCGTTCGCGACGTCCGTAGGTGAGCTGGGGTTCGGGACGAACACCGGGATCGCCGAGTTCGTGTCCATGAACTCGCACATCAACGAGCGTCGGCCGGGGGTCCACATCGGGTTCGGCCAGCACAACCAGAGCATCTATGTCGTGGAGCACCACTGCGACATCCACATGGATATGATCGCTTCCGGCGGCGCGGTGTGGGTCGATGACGATCCGGAGCCGATCGACCTCCAGCGCGTCATGCCCTCCAGCGAAGCGCACCCTACGCTCGTGCTGGACGAGGACATCGACGGCGATTGCTGCGGGCTGTGGCTCGACGAGGAGCAGGCGCGATCTCGCTGGGCAGGTCGTCCCGACGTGGCCCGCGCGGAGCCGTGAGGCCGCCGGCTGCGACGGCGCGCCTCGACGACGGGCCGGCGGGCGGCGCCGCCGGCGCGCGGGAGGCGTCCTCCGACGTGCAGGGGCTGCGGGCCGCCGCGGGGAGCCGCGGTGTTTACCCCCGAGGTGAACGTTGCATTCGATAGACGTCAGCCATCATCGCGCAGCGGAGCTGGGGCCGGCGTCCCCGGCGAGCCTGTGGCGAAACCGCAATTTCATGCGGATGTGGGCGGCGCAGGCGGTCTCGCTCATCGGCTCTTCGGTCACCTTGGTGTCGCTGCCGATCATCGCGGCGGCCTACCTCGGCGCCACGCCCCAGCAGATGGGCCTGCTCGCCGCGGCGGGGACCGCGCCGGGCCTGCTGCTCAGGCTGCCCACGGCAGGGTGGGCCGATGCGCGCCCGAACCGCATCCCGGTGATGGTGGCCTGCAATGTCGTCTCCGGCCTGCTCGTGGCCTCGATACCTCTCCTCTGGTCCTTCGGTGTCCTGCGCTTCGCGTCGCTCCTCGTGATCGCCCTGGCGATGTCCGCCGTGTCGACCGTCGGGGGGGTGTTCGCCGCGCCGGTGTTGCCCGAGATCGTGGCCGGGGATCAGCTCGTGGACGCGAACGGCAAGTTCGGCACGACGCGGAGCATCGCGGAGGTGTCGGGCCGCAGCCTGGCGGGGGTGTTGATCCACGTGGTCTCAGCGCCCCTCGCCGTCCTCATCGACGCCGCCTCGTTCCTCGTGGCGGCCGTGCTCACACAGGCCGTCCGGGTGCCGCCTGCCCGCCGCGCTTCGGCCGAGGGCAGCGCGACGCTGCGGGGATTGGCCGCGGGCGTCGCGTCCCTCCTCGGGTCGTCCTCCCTGCGAGCCGGGGTCGGCGCTGCGGCCTACCTCAGCTTCGCCAACGGGCTCGTCTCCGCGCTGCTGGTCCTCTACATGGTGGAGACGCTCGCCCTCTCCGAGGCGCTCGTCGGACCGATCCTGGGCGTCGGCGCGGTCGGCGGGATCCTCGGGAGCCTCCTGGTCAACACCGTCCACCGGCGCCTCGGCCCAGGATCGACCCTCACGTTCGCCGCCGCCGTCCTGACGCTGGCCTTCGCGGGTCTACCGTTCGGCCGGCCTGGCCCCCTCGGGATCCTGGTCTGCTTCACCTATGAGCTCCTGGGCAGCTTCGGCGCCATGCTCCTCGTGATCACCGTGTTCTCGGAGGTCCCGCGCCGGGTGCCTCCGAGCACGATCGCCCGCTCGATGGCCGTGATGAGCTTGATCCCCGAAGGCTCGTCGATGCTCGGCGCGCTGGCCGGCGGCGCCCTCGGCGCCGCGCTGGGCATCCGGTCGGCCCTCGGCGCGAGCTTCGCGTTCGTGCTTCTGGCCGATGCGGCGCTCGCGCTGCTGCTCCTGTCGAGCAGGCGCCGCCGGGCAGCGCGCGACGGCGGATCACCCTGACGGGAGCGCAGGTCAGCCTCGCGTGTGTGGGGGCGCGGCGCGGGCGCCCGCGATCGGGTGGTCCGGCGGGATCGGCCACCCGAGGGCCCGCGAGGCGGCCGCGCAGTACGCGACGAGGCGCTCGCGCGGCACGGCGGCGCGCGAGCCGAGGCGGCCGAGGTTGTCGATGAGCAGCTCGAGGCAGCTGTTGCCCGCCCGCTCCCCGACGCCGAGCGCGGTGGCGTGCACCCGGTCGGCGCCGCACGCCACGGCCCAGAGCGCGGCCGAGAGGCCGAGCCCGCGGTCGTTGTGGCCGTGCCAGTCGAGCTCGAGGCCCGCCGCGCCGAGCGCCGCGAGCTCGCGCCGGGCGAAGGCGAGCAGCGCCGCGACCCCGGGCGCGGTGACGTGGCCCGTCGTGTCGCACAGGCAGAGGCGCGCCGCGCCGGCGTCGACGGCGGCGCGGAAGAGCGTGCGGAGCACGTCGGGCGGCGAGCGGGTGGCGTCCTCCGCGACCAGACAGAAGGGCAGGCCGGCCGCGGCGGCGGCGCGCGCGGCCTCGTCGACGCTGCGGACCAGGAAATCGGTCCCCCACCCCTCGACGAAATGCCGGATGGGCGAGCTGCCGATGAACGCGTAGACGACGATCGACGCCCCGGCGCGCTCGGCCACGCGGGCGACCTCCTCGACGTCGGCGGCGACCGTGCGCGCGGCCGCGGTCAGGGCGAGCGGCAGCCTGGACGAGGCGACCTCCCGGGCGAGCAGGCACGCGTCCTCGAAGTGGCGCGGTCCGGCCGCGGGCAGGCCGAGGTTCACGACGTCGACGCCGATGCCCGCCATCGCGTGGACCAGCTCGATCTTGCGCGCGCTCGCCGGGTTCGTGATGGCCACGCCCTGGATGCCGTCGCGCAGCGTCTCGTCGAGCACCTCGACCGGCCGGGCCGCCCGGCCGAACGGCAGCCACCCCTCGGCCCCGGCGCGAACGGGGGGCCAGGCCTCCCCGGGCGCGCCGCCCGGTCCCGGGGCGCGCTCCGCGAGCGCAGCCGCGGCGGCGCGCGCGGCCGGGGCGCCGTTCCAGTCGAAGGCGGCCGCGGCAGCGGGATCCCGGTCGTCGGCGCTCACGTGGTGCATCCTGTCTCTGAAGTGCTCTCGACCTGGCGCATGACCGGCGCGCCCCTCGAACCGGGCGCGGACCAGAGACTACTTCAGGTCGACCGCCGGAGCAGGTCCCGGCGGCCCGGGCGCGGGGCCGGACCCCATCCCGCGGGCGCCGGCCCTCGCGCCGGGCCTCACCCGCCCTGCTCGCTCGGCTCGCCCGGCTTGCCCGGCTCGCCCTCCCAGGTGTTGGTGTTGTCGTGCGCCTCGAGCGGGCCGCGCTGCGGGCGCACGACGCAGAAGCGCTGGCCCGTCGGCGCCTCCATGACCCACCAGCGCTGGATGAACTCCACCCGCCGCGCCCCGAGCGCCTCGAGCCGGCGCACCTCGGCGTCGAGGTCGTCGGTCTCGATGTCGAGGTGAATCCGGCTCGGGTGCTCGACCTTCTGCACGAGGACGATGGGCTCGTCGTCCCGCGTCTCGATGTCGCGGTAGCCGCCGGCGTCCGGCGCAGCCGGCTTGACGGGCCTGCCCAGCGCGCGGCCCCAGAAATCCGCCGCGGCGTCGATGTCCTCCACCTTGCAATCGATCACGAGCGAACACAGACGACTCCGATGCATGGGATCTCCCTCCTCGCAGGACGACGCCGCGACCTTACGCGGCGCGGCCGGGGACGTCTCGCCCAAAACAGCACCTCCGGGCGCAACCGACGGTAGAGAAGCCGGCCGGCGCCGGCGGAATGCCCCCTTGCGGCGACGCGGGCCCCACGTCCGTCGGGACCTCGGCCGGGAACACCCGGACGCGCGCCGCGCCGCCTCGATACGCGCCGTTCTCGGCGCCGAAACAATGGAGGACACGTTCAACTCGACCTGGATCGACTCCGGAGCTCCCGGCACAGGAGCCCGGGATTGAATCACCGGGCGCCGCTCGAGGACTGCACGAGCCAGCGAGCCCGTTGTGCCGAGGGCGCGTCTGTTGACAATCCAAGAGATTCGGTAGTATGGGCGTTCATCGTTATTATCCCCCGGCCAGAGGAGATTTTCATGAGCACTTGGAAGACGCCCAGCGCAACTCTCGTGGTCTCGCTCTCGCTGGCCGGAGTTGCTGCGCCGGCCACGGGCAGAGCGCAAACGGCGGATCCGCCTCCGCAGGCTGCGGCCGCCGAGGCCGCGCCGGCGGAGGCGCCTCGTGCGGCCCCTGCTCCGCCGCCGGTCGAGCAGAAGAAGCCCGAAGACAAGCCCCTCGTGCGCGTCTACGGCATCGTCAAGCCCACCGTCGTCGTGGGGAACGGCCTCGAGTCCTTCGGCAACCCGAACTACGTCGCCCCCGCGGCCGCGGCGAATCCGCTGTTCCTCCCCGATCCGGATGCGGTCGGCCTGAGCTTTCAGGCGCAGCAGACGCGCATTGGCGTGGCCGTCGGGGAGGGCACGCCCGTGAGGGCGCAGGTCGAGGTCGACCTCGTGGATTTCGCCAAGTCCTCGCCGGCTCAGGCGATGAGCCTCCGCGTGCGCCAGGCCTTCGTGGAGTGGTCTCCCGCCGACGGGCACAAGCTCACGCTCGGTCAGCTCTGGGACGTGTTCTCGCCGCTGAACACGCACACGTACAACATCGTGGGTGGGCTCTTTCAGTCCGGAAACTCGGGCTTCGTGCGGCACCAGTTCATCTACCTCGCGAACCTCGGCAACGTCGAGCTGGGCGCCGCGCTCGGTCTGGTCAGCCAGAACGTCACGGCCATCCTCAACAACGTCGAGTACTCGCGCACGCCCACCGCCGCGCTGCGCGCGAGTTACCGCGCCGAGAAGACCGCCTGGGTGGGCGCCTCGCTCATCGGCACGCAGCTCACCTTCGACGCGAACCAGCCGACCGAGGAGGGGCGGCTCGCGCTCGGTGGCAACCTGTTCGCCGAGCTCACGGCCGGTTCGCTGAACGTGCGGGCCGAGGCGTACGGCGGTCAGAACCTCGCCAACCTGGGCGCTCTCACGCTCGCGCAGGGCTACCGCACGACCGACGTCACCGAGGTCGGCGGCTGGGTGTCGGGGAAGCTCACGTTCCTCGACAAACACTCGGTGCACCTCGTCGCGGGGGCCGCGGTGGTGGCGAGCACCGACGCGCTGCGGATCGGCTACACGCCCGGAACCCCGGCGGCGGGCGACGTGCCGGGCACCGCGCCCGCGCGCGCGGCCGGCAATGGTCCCGGCATCGAGCGCAACGTGACTTTGCGCGGGGGCTACGCCTTCGCGCCCCTGAAGGGGCTCTCGATCGTGGTCGAGCCCTCCCTGATGCTCACGCGCCACAAGCTCGATGAGGCGGCCGCAGCGCAGGTGGACGCCGACCGCGTGGGCTGGGGCGTCGAGACGGGCGCCCTCTACAGCTTCTGACAGGTCCGGCTGCCCTCTCCTTCGAGGAGCGGTCTATCGCGCGGAGAGCGCGGCGGTGGGTCACGCCGCCCGCGCCTTCTCGCGGCGGTGGTTCAGGCGGTAACGGCCCGGCGAGACGCCCATGACGCGCCGGAAGACCTTGCCGAACGAGCTCTCGGACTCGTACCCGACGGCGTCCGCGATCGCCGCGAGCTTCATCGACCGGCGCTCGCGCATCATGCGCGCGGCCCGCACCATCCGCCACTGGGTCAGGTGCTCGAGCGGCGTCTCCCCGACCAGCTCGCGAAACCGCGCGGCGAACGCCGAGCGGGACATCGAGGCGGCGCGCGCGAGCTCCGGCACCGTCCACGCGCGGCCCGGCTCGGCGTGCATCCGGCGCAGCGCCTCGCCGATCTGCGGGTCGGCGAGCGCGCGGAGCCAGCTCTGGCCCCCCGCCAGAGAGGACTCCTGGATGCGCGCGCGCATCGCCTCGATGAAGAGCACCTCGGCGAGCCGGTCGACGATCGCCGGCGATCCGGGGAGATCCTGCGCGACCTCGGCGGCGATGAACTGGGTCGTCGACTGGAACCACGGCGTCGCGTGCGCGCCGGACGCCGGCAGGTGGAGGATCGGCGGGAGGTGCTTGACCAGGAGCTCGCCCTCGGGCGAGGCGAAGGTGAAGCACCCGGCGACCACCGTGGTGGGCGTGCCGCCGCCGCCGTACGTGATGAGGCGCGACCGGTGAAACGCCTCCGGCGGGCTCACCTCCTCCGCGGCGCGCAGGCGCGCCCTGGGGCTGCTGCGGAGCGAGTAGGCCTCGGGCGCCGGCAGGAAGACGAAATCACCGCCGACGAGCGGCACGAGCGCCTGATCCTCGACGCCGAGCAGGCAGGCGCCTCGCGTGACGACGAGGCAGATCCCCTTCCGGCCCGGGAACTCGAGCCCGAACGGCGCCGTGAGCTCGAGCCTGCCGTAGAGGTGCCCCTCCGTCCGGAGCAGCGCCATGATCTCGGTGAGGACATCCATCTCTGCTCCGGTTGCGTGGAGTTCTGGACCAGAAAGCCGGCGCTTCCGACATGGATCGTCCAGGCCGGGAGGCGTACGGTGCGCTCGTCGCTCGCAGCGTAATGCGGCGATGGGCGTCAGGTCTACAGCTGCCGCGGAGGAGGCGACCCCGCGGCGAGGAGTTTTTATGCGTTACAAGGTTCTCGGCCTCCGGACCGGCCTCAAGGTCTCCGCGCTGTCCCTGGGAACGGGCATGTTCGGCAGGACCTGGGGTTATGGTGCCGCGCCGGACGAGGTGCGGAGCATCCTGGAAGGGTACGTCGCGGCGGGCGGCAACCTCATCGACACCGCGGACAACTACCAGCACGGCGAGGCCGAGCGGCTGATTGGCGAGCTCGTCTCCCCTCACCGGGACGACTTCGTCATTGCGTCCAAGTTCAGCCGCGGCGCCGGGCCGAGCCCGGCGCTGGCGAGGCTCGGAAACAACCGCAAGGTGATGGTGCAGGCGGTGGAGGAGAGCCTCAAACGGCTGAAGACGGACCGCATCGATCTGTACTTCGTTCACATGGACGACGGCGTGACGCCCATCGAGGAGATCGTGCGCGGGCTCGACGACCTCGTGCGGGCCGGCAAGATCGTCTACGGCGGGCTCTCGAACTTCCCGGCATGGCGCGTCGCCGCCGGCGTGAAGGCCGGCGACGCGCGCGGCTTCTCTCCCGTCGCCGCGATCCAGGTCGAGTACAGCCTGTTGCAGCGCACCACCGAGCGCGAGCTGCTCCCGATGGCGGACGCTCTGGGCCTCGGCGTGATGGGGTGGTCGCCGATGGCCGGCGGGCTGCTCACTGGCAAGTACCGTAAGGGGGAGCGGGGCCGCGCCACCGATCTGAAGGCGAGCGTGCTGCACGACGACCCCGCGCGCAGCGGTCCCGTGCTCGACGCGCTCGTCGCCGTCGCCGAGCAGGTGGGCGCCACCCCGGGCCAGGTCGCGATCGCCTGGGTGGCCGCGAAGGGCGTGATCCCGGTCCTCGGGCCGAGGACCCGCGCGCAGCTCGACGAGAACCTCGGGGCCGCGGCGCTCGCGCTCGACGACGAGCACCTCCGCCGCCTGGACGAGGTCAGCGCGATCCCGCTCGGCTATCCTCACGAGCTCAACCGCCACCCCGAGCAGCGCGCGGTGATGACCGGGAACCGGTGGGAGCAGATCGATTTCCCGGGACACACGGTGGCCTGACGGGCGCAGGGGGCGACTCGCGCCGTCAAAGGCGACCCCCGAGCTCGCGGTCGTCGAGGAGCGCGTCCGCGCCTTGCTCGACGAGCCCGCGCGCTGACATGGCATCTGGCCCGGCGGTGCCTCAGCCGTCGAAGCGGACGCGCGTGCCCGCCGCGGGGCGGAGCACCGGGAGGTAACGCGAGGCCGGGAATCCGTCCTGGAGCCTGGGGCCCGAGGCCGGGAGCATCCGCCCGAGCGCGACGAGGAACTGGACGATCTCCATCCAGGCGAGGTGATAGCCGAGGCAGAAGTGCGCGCCGCCGCCGAACTGGGCGATCTCGAGCGGCGAGATCGCCGCCTTGCGGCCAAGCCAGCGCTCGGGGCGGTAGCTGTCCGGATCCGGGTAGAGCTCGGGATCGCGCGAGAGCAGGACCAGCGGGATCGCCACGATGGTCCCTCCAGGGACGGTGCGGCCTTCGAGCTCGAAATCGGCGACGGAGCGGCGGGCGTCGTGAGGCACCGGCGGGTGGAGGCGGAGCGCCTCGCGGAACACGGCCTCGGCGAAGGGGAAGCGGCGGAGATCCGCGGGCGAGCGCGGGAGATCCGGCGCGCTCGACGCCTCCTCGCGGAGCGCGCGCCAGATCGCGGGGCTCTCGGCGAGGTGGGCGACGCACCAGGCCATGGTCGAGGCCGAGGTCTCGTGGCCGGCGAGGAGGATCAGGCGGATGTTGCCCACCAGATCCTGCTCCGAGAGCGGCTCGCCGTCCTCGTCGCGGGCCCGGAGCAGCGCGGGCAGGAGGCCCTTCGCGTCGCCGCGGGCGCGCACGCCGGCGAGGATCCGGCGGATGCGCCCGTCGAGCCAGTCGCGGGCGCGGAGGCCGCGGCGTCGCGGCGAGCCCGGCACGTCGAAGGGCAGGTTGAGGGCCAGGAGCATCAAATCCTCGTAGTGGCGGCGCCACTCGGGGAGCTCGTCGTCCTCGACGCCGGTGATCTTGAACATCACCTCCAGGGCCAGCTCGCGGGTCTCGCGCAACAACGCAACGTCGCGCCGGCCGAGCCAGGAGCGGACCTTGCGTTCGACGCTGGTCGCGACGATCGCGCCGACCTCCGCGGCGTCGAGGCCCTTCGGCGAGAAGGGCCCGTTCATCGCGGTGCGGATGTGGCGGTGCGAGGCGCCATCGTGGGCCATCAGCGTCTGACCGAAGAGGTTGCCGAGCCCGCCCTCGGTCAGGTACGAGGAGTCGACGGTCTTGCTCTTGAAGAGCGAGAAGGCCTCGTTCGAGGCGTAGACGAGGCGCCAGGCATCGAATCCCTGGGACCAGAAGAAGAGGGAGCCGACGCGGCGCTGGCCCTCGCGGAGCAGGCCGAGCGCGTCGACGGCGATCGCCGGCATGTGGCCCACGACCGGGAAGCCGCCGGGGAGGATGGGGAAGCCATGCCGGGTCTGGACGCGGCGGGCGAGGGGGTTGCGGCCCCGCATGAGCGGGAGAAAGGTGGAGGAGGCGAGGCGGGCGGTACTCATGGGCGTGGGTTCTCGTCTTGTACCATCGCGCCGGGCGGCCTGGGCGGCGCGCGAGGGCAGCGCTGCTGGCCGGCGGCGCATCCGCCCAGCTGCAACTCACCGCGCCCACCGGGCTCGACTCGCGGCTCATCGCGGCTTGCGCCCGGCAGGCGAGCTGGCTCCCGGTATCCGGCGCCACGTACTACGTGGTCCGCGATACGGTGGGAACGGAACAGACGACAACGAGCCCCGTCTCCTACGTATCATGTCCGTGGGGGAGCCCCGAGAGCAACAAGCCGAAGTGGGTCAAGGCATGTGACGCCGTCACGTGCAGCTCCCGGTCGTACTTCTGAGGTCGACCGCGACCGACATGCCGACGTGCCGGCGTGTTCCGTCATGTCGGCGTGGACATCTCCAGCGGATCGCCGGGCACGAATGCTGGCCTGCCGGAGACACCCCAGGCGTCTGCTGTAGCCTGGAACGCGCGATGGATCGTTCAAGAAAGCTCGGCAAGTAGCAGCGACCGCTGGGATCACCTGACACGACGAAGCTCACGTGTCCGTCGGAATGCTGCGCAGGCCGCATCGATGCGTACCGCCATGCGATATTCCCACGATGAAGCTAAACCTTGCGTCGCTCGCGGCGTCCACCGTGGCGTTCATGAGCACCTTCACCATGGGCTGCGGGGCTGACTGTGAAAGCGCCTGTGAGAAAGCACGGGAAGCAGGCTGCGGGTTCACGAGGCGAGAGGTGCTCGATCCCAATCAGCCCCCGCCAGCCAGGGATTGCGCTGGCATGTGCGGGAACATGGAGAAAGAGAGCGAGGCAGCCGGCTGCACGAGCGAGTTTGACGAGTACATCGGCTGCATCAACGACCAGCGCAGCGTTTGCGAAGCCAACGCATGCAGCTCCGAGGCAACTCGTCACATGGCATGCATGATCGGCTATTGAGTGGAGCACCCGGAGGGACCCTGCGCACCTCTGTAGCTCGCGCCTCGTAGCGCACGCTCCGCTGCGAGCGCAGGCGACACGCGCGCCGGTCCGGTGGGTCAGCGCTCGCCGGAGCGGCTCAGGCCGGGTGCAGCACGATCGGCAACGAGCCGACACCTCGCACCACGAGCGTGCGATGCCACGTCATCGGCCCGGCGCCGCGCGACAGCCCGCCCACCCGATCGAGCAGCACGTCCAGGGCCAGCCGCGCCTCCAGCCGGGCCAGCGGCGCGCCCAGGCAGAAGTGGACGCCATGGCCGAACGGGAGGTGCTTCGGGCCGGTCCGCTCCAGGTCGAACCGATCGCCGTCCGGGAAGTGGGCCTCGTCCCGGGTGGCCGAGCCCAGCAGCGCCAGGAGCGGCGCGCCCCTGGGCAACGTCACGCCCCCGAGCTCCACCTCCTGCGTCGTCGTGCGCGGCGCGGCGTGCACGGGCGGCTCGTAGCGCAGCACCTCCTCGAGGAAGGCAGGGATCAGGGAGCGGTCGGCGCGCAGCCGCGCCCAGAGCTCCGGCTGCTCCAGCAGCACGAGGAGCGCGGCGCCCAGCGCGTGCACCACGGTCTCGATGCCGCCCACGAGCAGCAGGGCCATGAAGGCGATCAGCTCGTCCTGCGTCAGGGCCTCGCCGTCCACGTCGGCCTGCAGCAGGTCGCTCACGAGATCGTCGGCGGGCTCGCGCCGCCGCATCTCCAGGACCTCGCCGAAGCAGCCCCGCAGCTCCGCGACGGCATCCCGCGCGAGCTGCTTGCGATCGTGCTCGTCCGGCCGGACCGTGGTGACGCCGCCGGTGATGAGGTCCGCCCACCGCTTGAGGCGCACGTGCAGCGACGGGGAGAGCCCCATCATGTCGCCGATGACCCTGGTCGGGATGCGCAGGGCGTAGGGAGGCATGATGTCCACGGGCTCGCCGAGGGGCAGCTCGGCCACGGTCTGCTCGGCGAAGGCCCGCACACGCGGCTCCATACGCGCCATGGCCGAGGCGCCGAACGCCCGCGAGATGAGCCCTCGCAGCCGCCCGTGCTGGGGCGGGTCCAGGGTGATCATCGACTCGGAGAACGGATTGCCGCCGAGCCACGGCGGGTTGGTCGCCACGCCGAAGCCCCGCGACGAGAAGAGCTGCGGGTTCTTGAGCACGAACAGGACGTCGTCGAGCCGCGTGACAGCCCACATGCCGCCCGGGTCCACCTGACACACGGGCGCGTTGCGGCGCATCTCCGCGTACGCCGGGTAGGGGTTGGTCTTCAGCTCGGGCGACAGCAGGTTGTAGCGGACGGTCATGGTCGGACTCGCAAGAAGGAGGCTCGGCACCGCCATGACAACACGTTGAGACGTCGCGGCACAGCGGAACTTCGCTCCCGGGAGGGCGCGCCCACCTCGTCGCTGCCGCGGGGGCCACGGCGAGCTCGATCCGTGGTGGCGCCGTCCGGCCGCGCCAAACGACCTGGCCGGGCGCGCGGGTCCGGCGATAGAGTAGCCGACCTTTCGACCCTCCAGGGATGAGCCCATGACGAAACGAACGCCGCTCCGCACCACGCTCGCGCTGGCCTCCGCCGCCCTGCTCCTGATCAGCGCCGGGTGCGAGGAGAAGAAGACCACGACGGCCGCGCCCGAAGGAAGCGCGCCGGGCCAGGTCACGAAGCTCGCGGTGGCGTCCTACGACCCGACGCGCGAGCTCTACCAGGAGCTCAATCCGGCGTTCGAGCGGTGGTACAAGCAGACGACGGGCAAGGACGTCGACGTCGAGACCGATCACGGCCCCTCGGGCAAGCAGGCCCGCGACATCGCGGCCGGCAAGGAGACCGACGTCGCGGCCCTCTCGGTCGATTTCGACGTCGACACCATCGCCAAGGCCGGGCTGCTCCCGGCGAGCTGGCGAGAGCGCCTGCCGAACGGGTCGGTGCCGTACACGTCCGCGGTCATCTTCCTCGTGCGCGCCGGCAACCCCAAGCAGGTGAAGGGCTGGGAGGATCTCGCGCGGCCCGAGGTCGTGTCCCTGTGCCCGGATCCGAAGACCGGCGGCGGGGCGCGGTGGATCTACCTCTCGACCTGGGCGCACGCCGTGCGCAAGGCGAAGGCCGAGGGCAAGACCGACGCGGAGGCCGAGGCCGCCGCGCGCGAGTTCACCACGAAGGTCTACGACGACGCCCTCCTCGACCCGGCCATGCGCGGCTCGTCCACCCGCTTCATCGCGCAGCGCACGGGCGACGTCCTCTTCGGCTGGGAGAACGAGATCCTCCAGATCGCGAACGACCCGTCGACCACCGGGCAGTTCGAGGTCGTCGTCCCCTCGGACTCGATCACGATCGAGGTCCCGCTCGCCGTGGTCGACAAGGTCGCCGAGCGGCACGGCGTCAAGGAGATCGCGGAGGCGTACGTCAAGTTCCACTTCTCCGACGAGGGCCAGGAGCTCATCGCGCGGCGCTACAACCGGCCGTACAGCGAGGCGATCGCGAAGAAACACGCGGAGAAGCTCAGGCCGCTCACGCTGTTCCGCTTCAAGGACCATTTCAGCGACTGGCCGACCGTGATGAACGTGCACTTCGGCCAGGGCGCCGAGCTCGACAAGATGCGGAAGAAGTGATGTCCCGCCGCGCGCGCGTGCTCCCCGGGTTCTCCCTCTCCCTGGGCGTCGCGGTGCTCTACCTGAGCCTCGTGGTCCTCCTGCCGCTCTCCGCGCTGTTCTTCCGGACCGCGGAGCTCGGCTGGGCGCGGTTCACCCAGGTCGTCACGAGCGGCTGGGTCGCCGCGGCGGTCCGGTTCACCCTCGGCGCCTCGCTCGCCGCGGCGACCCTCGACGTCCTCATCGGCCTGCTCATCGCCTGGGTGCTCGGCCGCTACACCTTCCCGTTCGCCCGCGTCCTCGACGCGGTGATCGATCTGCCGTTCGCGCTGCCCACGGCCGTGACCGGGATCGCGCTCTCGACGCTGTACGCGGACAACGGCTGGATCGGCGGGGCGCTCGCCGACCTGGGCTTCCGGTACCCTTGGCCCGTGTGGCGCGGGTTCGACCACGGGGGGTGGCCGATCGGGTGGACGGTGTACGACCGGATCGCCCTGGCCCCGCTCGGCGTGGTGCTCGCGATGTGCTTCGTCGGGCTGCCGTTCGTGGTGCGCACGCTGCAGCCGGTGATCGAGGACCTGAGCCGGGACGTCGAGGAGAGCGCGGCCACGCTCGGCGCCGGCCGCTTCCGGATCTTCCGCTCCATCGTGCTGCCCGAGCTCGCGCCGGCGCTGCTCACGGGCTTCGCGCTGGCGCTCGCGCGTGGGCTCGGCGAGTACGGCTCGGTCATCTTCATCTCCGGCAACCTCCCCGACACGGAGATCGCCTCGCAGGTGATCGTCAAGATGATCGAGGTGAACGAGACGGGCACCTACGCCGACGCGACCGCGGTCGCGGTCCTGCTCCTCGGCGCGTCGTTCGTGCTGCTCCTCTTGATCAACCTCCTCCAGCGCGCCGCCGCGCGCCGCGGGGCGCCGGGCTGAGCGCCCGGCCGGCGGATCGAGGCACGTGATGCTCGCCGAGCCCCCCCGGGTGAACAGGGCAGAGTCCGCCGGCGACCGGCGGACCCGCCGGCTGCTGATCGGCCTCTGCGTGCTGCTCGTCGGCCTGTTCCTCGTCCTGCCGCTCGGGGTGATCTTCTGGCACGCCCTCGGCGAGGGCCTGCGCGCCTACGGGGCGGCGGTCCTCGACCGGGCGACCTTCCGCGCGGCCGGGCTCACGCTGCTCACGACCGCCATCGCGGTGCCGCTCAACACGCTCTTCGGCGTGGCGGCGGCGTGGGCCGTCACGAAGTTCGATTTCCGGGGCAAGAGCCTGCTCGTCACCCTGATCGACCTGCCGTTCTCGATCTCGCCCGTGGTCGCCGGCCTGTGCCTCGTCCTGCTCTTCGGGGCGAACGGGCTGCTCGGCGCGTACGTGAACAGGACCTACGTGGTGAGCCTCGGCCTGTTCAGCCTCGAGCTCTCGACCAGGATCATCTTCGCGCTGCCCGGCATCGTGCTCGCCACCGTGTTCATCACCTTCCCGTTCGTCGCCCGGGAGCTCATCCCGCTGATGCAGGCGCAGGGGACCGAGGAGGAGCAGATCGCCCGCGTGCTCGGCGCGAACGGGTGGCAGATCTTCTGGCGCGTCACGTTGCCCAACATCCGGTGGGGCCTGCTCTATGGCGTGATCCTGTGCACCGCCCGGGCCATGGGGGAGTTCGGCGCGGTGTACGTGGTGTCGGCCGGATCCTCCGATCAGGTGACGCTGCCGCTCCACGTGGAGCGGGTCTATTACGCCAACATGGTGCGGGTCGTGCCCGCGTTCGCCGTGGCCAGCCTGCTCGCCGGCGTGTCGGTGATCACGCTGGCGGTGAAGGCGGCGGTGGAGTGGCGGTTCAAGGGCGAGCTGAAGCGGAAGCACGGCGGGTAAGCCGGGTAGACCGGGTAGAACGCCGGGTAGACCGGGTAGAACGCCGGGTAGAGGACATGGTCCGCCGGCCCGATGTGCCTGGAGGCGCCGCGGGACATGGTCTATCGTCTCGGGTCCGTCGTTCGACCGCCGCGCCGCCGCGAGGCGCCGCCGCGAGAAGCGGCTCGCTGGCCGCCCACGAGGAGGTCTCTCCCATGCGGATCGCGCTGATTTCCGATATTCACGGCAACGAGGTGGCGCTCAGGGCCGTGCTGGCCAGCGTCGAGCAGGCCGGCGTCGATCAGGTGATCTGCCTCGGGGACGTGGCGACGCTGGGCCCGCGGCCGCGGGTGATCCTCGACCTGCTGCGGGAGCTAGGGTGCCCGTGCATCCTCGGGAACCACGACGAGTTCATGCTGGATCCGGGGCTCATCCGCACGTACACCGAGGCGGCCGTGGTCGTCGACGCGGTGGACTGGTGCCGCGACCAGCTCTCGGAGGACGATCTCGGCTTCCTGCGCACGTTCCAGGCGCGCCTCACGGTCCCGCTGGAGGGCGGCGCGACGCTCCTCCTGTTCCACGGCTCGCCCCGCTCGCACATGGAGGATCTGCTCGCGGACACGCCGCCCGAGGAGCTGGATCGCCGCCTCGCAGGCCACGCGGCGACGGTGATGGCCGGGGGGCATACCCACGTGCAGATGCTCCGGCAGCACCGCGGCACGCTGCTCGTGAACCCGGGCAGCGTCGGGCTCCCCTTCAAGGAGTACGCGAACGGCGGGCCGCCGACGCTGCTGCATCACGCCGAGTACGCGACGGTGGAGTCGCGCGGGGGCGCCGTCAACGTGAGCCTGCACCGGGTGCCGGTCGACCGGGACGCGCTGCGCGCGGCCGTGAAGGCGTGCGACAACCCGATGCGCGACTCGCTGCTCCGGCAGTACGCCTGAGGGGGCGCGGACGGCGCGCCGCCCCCCGGCGGAGAGCGCTGGTGCACGAAGGTAGGGGAAAGGTGGGGGAATGGAGTCGCCGCAGCGCCGGAGCATCGCCGCGGCGCCCGCGTGTCCTCCGCGCTCCATGGCGCCCACGCCCTTGCCTTCGAAGCGCCCTTCTGTTGTAGCCTCTCCCGGGACCATTTGATCGCTCGCGCGAGGCGCCTTTTCTCTCATGGCCTCCGCGGCGGACCTCAACCACTGCAGTGGGGCCATGAGCGCTGACATCTTCGCCATCCATTGCGCATCCCTGCCAGCGGCCCGGCTCGCCGGGTTCAAGGGCGTGGAGGCGCTGTGCCGCCCCTTCGAGTTCGACGTCCTGTTCACCGTGCCGGCGGGCACGGACGTGCGCGCGGCGGTCGGGGCGGCGGCGACGCTCACGATGGATCGCGGGGGCGACAAGCCGCCGATGTGCTGGCACGGCGTGTTCGCGCGCCTCCGGCTGCTGCGCGAGTCGGCCGAGGGCGCGCTCTACCTGGGGCTGCTCGTGCCCAGGCTGTGGTTCATGCGCCACTCGGTGCGGAGCTTCGTCCACACGAAGAAGAAGCTCGACGTCTTCGTCACGAAGACGCTCCAGCACGGCGGCCTCGCGGACGGCGATTTCCGCTTCGCGGTCGACACGGGCCGCTACCCGGAAGAGGAGTTCGTCTGCCAGTACCGGGAGAGCCACCTCGACTTCATCCATCGCTGGCTCGAGCGGGAGGGCCTTTATTACTACTTCGAGCACCCGGTGGGCGACGGCAAGACCGAGGTCATGGTCCTCGTCGACGACAAGGATCAGCACGAGCCGCTGCTCGGGGACGGGCGCGTCCGCTACCACCCGACCTCGGACACCGACTTCGGGGCGGGCGAGCACCTGCGCGAGGTGCACGTCGATTTCAGCGCGCTGCCGGCGGCGGTGCTCATCAGCGATTACAACTACGCGAACCCGGCGGCGCCGGTCTCGGGCGAGCACGCCGTCTCCAGCAGCGGCCGCGGCGAGGTCCGCGAGTACGGCTACCGGGTCTTCTCGGCCGGCGAGGCGAGCCGGCTCGCGCAGGTGAAGGCGCAGTCGATCGCCTGCCGCGAGCTCACGTTGCACGCGACCGGCAGCGCCATGGGGCTCCGGGCCGGCTACGTGTTCGAGCTGGAGGACGGCCCCTCGGACCTGCCCGCCCGCTACCTCGCCGTGGAGGTGCGCCACGCCGGCGCGAGCCGGGCCGGCTCGCTCGACGTCGCGCGGTACACGGGCATCGATCCGAACGAGACGTACCGCGCCGAGGTGGTGGCGATCCCGGCCGACGTGCAGTTCAAGGCGGCGCAGTCGACGCCCTGGCCGCGCATCTACGGCTTCGAGAACGGCGTCGTCGACGGCGCGGGGAGCAGCCAGTACGCCCAGATCGACGACCAGGGCCGCTACCTCGTCCGGTTCAAGTTCGACGCGAGCGACCTGCCCGACGGCTCCACGTCGACCTACCTGCGCATGATGCAGCCGCACGGGGGCACCATCGAGGGATGGCACTTCCCCCTGCGCAAGGGGACCGAGGTGATGGTCTCCTTCCAGGGCGGAGATCCGGACCGGCCCGTCATCGCCGGCGTGGTGCCGAACACGCACCGGCCGAGCACCGTCACGAGCCGCAACCTGACCCAGAACGTGCTGCGCACCGGCGGCAGCAACCACATGGTGGTCGAGGACCTCGAGGGCAAGCAGCACATCGACCTGTTCACGCCGGTCGGCGCCACGAACGTCCACATGGGCGGCCCCGCCCGCCACGCGTTCATCGTGCCCCCCACGACGCCGGACGACAACCCCACGTTCCAGGCCGTCGACTGCATGTACTACCTCTTCACGGAGGGCAACGCCGGCTTCAACGTGTGCGGCGACTGGTGGCAGAACGTCGGCGGCAAGTACTATGTCGACGTGGGCGACAACGCGACGATCCATTACGTCGGCATCCACACGCTCAACGTCGACGGCGACTCGAACGAGTTCTACAACGCCTGTCAGAACATCACCGTCCACTCGGGCCGCACCGACAAGGTCGAGGCCGGCGGCATGACGCAGGACATCCACGGCGGCTTCACCCAGACCGTCGAGCCCGGCGGCAAGCAGGAGGTGACCGGCGGCTGGACGCACAAGGTCACCGCGAAGAACCACGACGACTACGGGGAATGGCAGACGGACGTCGGGGCCGCGTGGACGGCGGATATCAAGGGCGCGTGGTCACACACCGTGAAAGGCAACATCACGATCACGAGCTCGACCGGGACCATCCATGTGGAGAGCCCCACCAAGATCACGCTCAAGGCGCCGGAGGTGAAGCTCGACGCGCCCGCGAAGGTGTACAAACACACGAACGCGCTCATCGAGACGTTCATCACGAAGAACTCGGCCGGCGTTCACAAGTGGGACAACACCGCGATCAACATGTCGATCAACATCGCGAAGGTGGAGGCCACCGCGATCTCGGCGTCCAGGGTCGGCATGAAGGCGGACAGCGTCGGGATCAAGGTCGACCACGTCGGCATCGCGAGCAAGAAGTGCGGCGCCGGGCAGGACGTCAAGGCGTTCAGCCTGCGCCAGGCGGCCGCGTCCATCTGCACCTACGGCTTCAAGAAGTTATGACGCACAGGGGCTCCCGCGAGGGGCGCCGCGCGGCCCTCCGCCCGCGTCGCCACGGCTCGCCATGAAGGTCATCAAGCCCATGAAGGTGCCGGTGCTCCACCGCGTGATCGAGGTGGGGCGGCGGCCGTACTTCCACCTCGGCGCCATGATCGCGTTCCCGCTGGCCACGCCGCGGGCGCTCCTCGACGAGCTCGCGTTCTGGACGGCGATCTCGGCGGCGCTCGGCCCGCTGGGGGTCGTCGACGAGGGCATCTCGAAGGCGCGCGGCGAGGTGCTCGTGTGCGGCAGCTTCTTCGCCCCCGAGGGCAAGCCGCTCCCGGCGTCCTACGTGCGCGCGCGGCTCGGCCCCGTCGACAAGCGCCTCGCGATCGTGGGCGATCGCGTCTGGCAGGGCGGCACGCCGACGCCCCCGGAGCCGGTCGAGACGATGCCGGTCGACTGGACGCGCGCGTTCGGCGGGCCGAGGTACGACAGGAACCCTTACGGCAAGGGCGCCGAGCCCGTCGAGGTCGGCGGCCAGGCCGTGCACCCGCTGCCGAACATCGAGCGTTACGGCGGCGGGGCCATGGTGCGCGCCCCCTCGGAGCGCCCGGAGCCCGCGGGCTTCCTGCCGATGGATGTCACCTTCGCGCAGCGCCGGAGCCGCGCCGGCACCTACGACAGGCGGTACCTCGAGGACCACTTCCCCGGGCTGCCCTCCGACGCGGATCCGACGTTCTTCAACGTGGCGCCCGAGGATCAGTGGATCCACGGCTTCTTCCGGGGCGACGAGGAGCTGTCCGTCGAGAACATGCACCCGAGCGAGCCGCGCCTGGAAGGCCGGCTCCCGGGGCTCGTGGCGCGGAGCTTCGTCACGCACCGGACGAGGGAGGGCGAGCGCTTCGTCGAGATCCCCCTGCGCTGCGACACCGTGTGGCTGTTCCCCTCGGCGGGGCTCGGCGTCGTCATCTTCCACGGCGCGCGTGAGGTCGCCGACGACGACGCGGCGGACATCGTCCACCTGGTCTGCGCGTGCGAGGACCCGTCGTCGCCCCGCCCCGTCGAGCACTACCGGGGCGTGCTCGCGCGCCGGCTCGACAAGGACAAGGGCGCGCTGGCGGGCATCTCCGACGGCGAGCTGATGCCGGCGCGCGCGTCGGGGGTCGCGCCCGACATCGGCCTGCTCGACATGGACATGGGCCGATGGCTGAAGGGCGAGAACCTGGCCCTCAAGAACGCCCGCCGCGGGCAGGAGCGGCAGCTCGCCGAGGCGCGCGCGCGCCTCGAGGCCGAGGGGCTCGACCCGAAGGAGCACGGCGTGGCGGAGCTGCCGCCCGAGGAGGAGGAGCCGCCGCTCGACGACCTCGACGCCCTGGCGGCGTTCATGGAGAAGCAGTCCGAGCGCGGGGCGCTCGAGCTCGAGGGCATCGGGGCCAGGGAAGCGGAGGCGCGCGAGGAGGCCCGGAGGCTCTACGCGGAGATGGGCGAGGACTACGACGCGATCATGGCCGACGCGGAGAGGCGGGGCGGCGGTCCCCCGAAGTTCTCGGCGTCCGCCCACCTCGACGCGCTGCGGGGGATGGCCGAGGAGGCCCGCGCCGACGGGTTCGTGCTGGAGGACATCGAGAGATCGCTCGCCGACCCGGGCTACCGCGCGGCGATGGCGCAGCAGGAGGAGAGGCTCCGCGAGATGTACCGGAGCTTCGCGCACCTCCAGCCCGCGGCCGCGGCGATGGAGGACGGCGCCTCGGAACGCGCGCGCATCGTCGTCGCGCTCGCGAGGGAGTCGAACGAGAGCCTCGCGGGCCGCGACTTCACGGGGGCGAAGCTCGCGGGGCTCTGCCTGGCCGGCGTCGACCTGTCGAGCGCCTTCCTCGAGGCGGCGGACCTGTCGGGCAGCGATCTGTCCGGCGCCTGCCTCGCGGGCGCGGTGCTCGCCCGGGCGAACCTGCGCGGCGCGAACCTGAGCGGCGCCCGGCTGTCCGGCGCCAACCTCGGCGGCGCCGTGCTCTGCGACGCGACGCTGGATCGCGCCGACCTGACCGAGGTCACGCTGGGCCGCGCCGATCTCGCGGGGGCCCGGCTCACCGGGGCGGATCTCACCGGCGCCGACTGGCTCGAGGCGAAGCTCGGTCCGGTCGATCTGTCGAACGCCCAGCTGGGCCAGTGCAACCTGCTGAAGGCGGATCTGCGCGGCGCCCGCTTCATGGGGGCGGACCTGTCCGACGCGAACCTCGTCGAGTGCGAGCTCGACGGCGCCGATTTCTCGCGCGCGACGCTGGTCAAGACCACGTTCGTCGGCTGCAGGGGAGAGCGGGTGTCGTTCCGGGAAGCGCGGCTCCGCCAGGGCGTCATCGTGCACGGCTCGTCCCTCCGGGAGGCCGACTTCCGCGACGCCGACATGGAGAAGGCGAACCTGCGCGGGACGTCGCTCGTGGGCGCGCGCCTCGACCGGTGCAACCTGGCCGGCGCCGATCTGTCGGAGTGCGACGCCTCCGGGGCGAGCCTCGAGCGCGCGGTGATGAAGGGCAGCCTGCTCATCCGCACGAACCTCACGGGCGCGTCGCTGCTCGGCGCGAACCTGATGGACGCGCTCGCCTCGAAGGCGCAGCTCGCCGGCGCGGACTTCACCGGGGCGAACCTGTTCCGGGCCGATCTCTCCCGGGTGGTGGGCGACGGCCGGACGACGTTCGCGGAGGCGGAGATCGGCCACGTGCGTTTCCTGCCGAAGGCGGAAGTCCCGCCGCGGAGCGGCTCGTGAACCGGGAGGAGCTGCTCGACAGGATCCGGCATGGCGATCCGGTGCGCGGCGCGAGCCTCGTGCACCTCGAGCTCACCGGGGCCGATCTGTCGGGCGCGCTGTTCGAGGAGGTGCGGTTTCCCGGGGTGCTCCGCGGCGCGCGCCTCAAGGAGTCCGTCTTCATCGGCTGCGATTTCAAGGGCTGTGATCTGACCGGCGCCGACCTGCACCTCGCCACCGTCATGCGCTCGAGCCTCGACGGCGCGCGCCTCGATCGAGGAAAGCTCATCGCGGCGAGCTTCACGGAGTGCGCCGCGGCCGGCGTCTCGCTCGCGGGGATCGAGGCCCCCCTCGCGAGCTGGGTCAAGACGTCGCTCCGGGCCGCGTCGTTCGCCGGGGCCAACCTCGACCGCGCGAACTTCCTCGAGGTCGACGCGGATCAGGCGAGCTTCGCGGGCGCGAACCTGGAGAAGGCGACGCTCTACCGGGCGGATCTCCGGACGGCCGATCTCGCGGCCGCGAACCTGACGTTGACCACGCTGGTCGAGGCCAGGCTCGGGCCGAAGCGCTTCGCGGGCGCCACGCTGTTCCGGACGCAGCTCATGAAGAGCGACCTCGCGGGCGCGAGCTTCGCGGGCGTCGACTGCACGCAGTGCAACTTCATGGGCGCCGATCTGCGCGAGGCGACGTTCGAGGGCGCCCACGGGCCGCAGTGTTTCTTCGGGGACGCGAAGCTCTCGCAGGCGCGCCTCGTGAACGGCCATTTCCCCCAGGCGGTCTTCGAGCGGGCCGAGCTCGCCGGGGCCAACCTGTCCGGCGCTTTCCTGGAAGCCGTGTACTTCGGCCACGCGCTCGCGCCCGGGGCGCTGTTCGTGGGCGCGAAGCTCCGGGAGGCCGACTTCTCGCACGCCGACGTGTCGGGCGCCGACTTCTCGGAGGCCGGCCTCTACCGCACCAGGTTTCACCTGGCGAACCGCGCGGGCGCCGCGCTCCCCCGGTCCGCGGGCTGGCTCGGCGACGACGACGCGCTGGCGCGGGTGGAGGCGTGGCGGCCGAGGCACGGGGCGGCGCGCCCCGAGGAAAGATAGGATGCGGAGAGCTCTGCCAGAACGCCGGGCGAGCGGGCCTGGACACGAGCGCTCGCGGAGCCCCTCCGCGGCGCCCACGACGAAGCGAGGAGTCAAGAGGTCATGACAGCAGCAAAGAAGCTCGCGAGCACGGAGACGTATCTCGAGGCGGGGCACGTCGAGCGGGCGGGCGCGTCGATCGAGGTGCGCCTCCGCCACGGCGTCTGCGAGGCGTGGCGGGCGAAGAGCTGCCTCGTCGCCCCCGAGGCCGGCGACAAGGTGCTGTGCGCCATCGAGCCCGCGAGGATCTACGTGCTCGCCGTGCTCGAGGGCCGCGAGGGCGCGCCGACGAAGC
Organism: Sorangium cellulosum; assembly: GCF_002950945.1. Classification (GTDB taxonomy): domain Bacteria; phylum Myxococcota_A; class Polyangia; order Polyangiales; family Polyangiaceae; genus Sorangium; species Sorangium cellulosum_E. Next base: position 13,607,115 of record NZ_CP012673.1, on the reverse strand, counting down.
TCGCCACCGACGGCGATCTCGAGGTGCAGGCGCGGGGCGGGCGGCTCTCCCTCTGCGCCTCGGAGCGCGTCGACGTCGTGGGCGCGCGGGAGGTGGCGGTGAGCGGCGCCGAGGTGCACGTGCGCGGCCGGAGGGGCTCCATCGCGATCGAGGAGCTCGGCTTCCTGGGCAGGCTGGTGCAGGCCGAGGTTGCGAAGGTCGCGCTCGTGGCGCAGGAGGCCGACGCGGTGATCACGCGGCTGACCCAGCGCGCCAAGCGCGTGTTCCGCTTCGTCGAGGAGGTCGACCAGACGCGCGCCGGCACCATCGACCTGCGCGCCCAGAACCTCCTCGGCCTCCGCGGCGAGAACGCGGTCATCTCGGCCCGTGTCCTCGCCAAGGTCGATGGCGAGCAGATCCACCTCGGCTGACCGGCGCGAGCAGACAGGAGGTCATCCATGCTGGCAAAGACCACCGCAGGCGGCATGTGCCTGGCGTTTCCCGACGTGTGCCTCACGCCGGCGCCGCCCGCGCCGGCCCCCGTCCCCATCCCCTATCCGAACATCGCCGTCGAGCCGACCGACGTGGCCTTCGTGCCGAACGTCCTCATGACGTGCACGCCGGCGCACAACATGGCCACCATGCCCATCCTCACGAACGGGGACAACGCCGGCATCGCCACCGGCGTCGCGTCGGGCACCGTGATGGGCCCGGCGCGGACGGTCACGGCGGCGTTCACGGTGATCGTCGGCGGGATGCCCCTGGCCCGGCTCACCAGCATGACGATCCAGAACAACACGAACGCGCCCGGCGCCAAGATCGTGCCCAGCGTGACCAACGTGCTCGTGCTCGCGCCGTGACCGCGGCGCGCCGCAGGGCGCCGTCAGCGGGGTTCGAGGGGACCCGCGTGTGGGCGATGGACGGCTAGTTCCTAGTCCGCAGCCGAGCTTTGACCAGACGGCACCGCGCCTCCTGGCGCGCGAGCGCCTCGATACCTTCCGCGTGAGCGCACCGTTGAACAGTCTCAGAGCGGGCGGGCACTCACCGAAGTAGCACCGACGCCAGGTCGCCGGCCCGTCCGTGGACCTGGGTCGCCGGTGCTCTCACGCGCCAAGTCTCCCGCTGTTCTCGGGAGCTCGCGGCGCGCGTTCTTCCTCCACCCAATTCTTTTCCGCGAGGAGCGCGCATGAATCGTAGTCGTTATTTGTTCTCGGCGCTGTCCTTCCTATCCGCTCTCGTGGTCGTCGCGTGCAGCGACGCCGAGAACGGCAACGCGGAAGCGCTGCCGTGCGACGTCGACAAGATCCTCTCCACGAAGTGCCAGACCTGTCACGGGGCGTCCCCGAAGTTCGGCGCGCCGTTCCCGCTGGTCGACCGGAGCGATCTGCTCGCGCCCGCGGTGAGCGATCCCAGCAAGAAGGTCTACGAGCTCGTCGCCGCACGCGCCCGCGACACCGCGCGCCCCATGCCTCCGCCCCCAACCGAGCGCCTGACCGCCGCGGAGCTCGCGATCTTCGATCAATGGATCGCCGCCGGCATGCCGGCCGGTAAAGACACGTGCGTCGACCCGGGCGGCGGCGGAACCATCGACCCTCCGACCCTGAGCTGCACACCGGATGTCCTGCTAGCGCCGTCCGCGCCTTACGTCATGCCGAAGGACGTCCAGGACCAGTATATGTGTTATGGGGTCGATGTAGAGATCGGCCAGAAACGACACCTCGTCGGGATCGCACCCCAGATCGACAACAGCACCATTGTACACCATATCCTGCTCTTCAAGGCGGATGAGGCGTCTCCCTCGACGCCCACGCCCTGTGAGGGGGGCGACATCCAGGGGGCTCTTTTGTCCGTCTGGGCGCCCGGCGGCAAGGCCACGGAGCTGCCGCTAGAGGCGGGCTTCCCGCTGGAAGGCACGGCACACTTCGTAGTCCAGGTGCACTACAGCAACATCAAGGGCCTCGACGGGCAGCAAGACAGCACCGGCTTCAACGTCTGCACGACGACGGAGCTCCGCCCCAACGACGCCGGCATCTTCTCGTTCGGCACAGAAGACATCAACATCCCGCCTCACGGCTCGTTCGACGTGAGCTGCGATTACCAGTTCCCGCGGGATATGGGGGCGATTTCGGTAATCAGTGTCATGCCGCACATGCACAATCTCGGCAAGCACCTGTCGAGCAACACGGTGCCCACGGACGGCAGCGAGCCGAGCAACCTGGGGCTCGCCGATCCGTGGAACTTCGACAACCAGATCTGGTACGACAACGATACCATCCTTCGAGGCGGCGACACCGTGAGGACGCGTTGCGCGTGGGACAACCCGGGCAGCAGGGCCGTGGAATTCGGGGAGCGGACGGTGGATGAGATGTGTTATAATTTCGTGATGTACTATCCGTCTCAAGAGATAGAGTTGACTACTCCGACGGACGACGCGTCCTGTGTGACGACAAAATAGACCAGCTCGTGCAAGACGCGCGGCCTGTGCCCAAGCGGAGGCGCGCGCCGTTCGGTGAGAGCGCTCGTAAGCCTGGCGAACAGGAGCACCGCGCGCGCCGCCGGGCGCCTTCGAGGGTCTCTTCGATCCGCGCGCCACCCCGAACGGCCGCGTCGATCGCTTCGCTTTCAGCGAGCGGGTAGGACAAGCAAACGCGTTCCGCAAAGTCAAGATTCTCGGAGCCGTTCCTGACTCGTGCAGTCCGACTGTACGAGCTCATTGACAGAACGGGCCTTATGCGATCAGGCAGGCCTTCCACGCCTGAAGCGCCTGGGATTACCGCGACGTAGCACCAAGCGGAAGGCATCCTACCGTATAGCTGTACCCTACTGAGCTCGTCCAAACGGCCGCCGTCGCGGTTCGCGGCGCGTCGTGATGGCCGGCGCACGCACCTCAGGGCAGACTTCCCCCCGGCCACGTCGTCGAGCAGCGTCCCTCCCTGTCGGTTTCGTCACGCGGGGTCCGCCGGGTACCGCGCGCGGCACTCCAGCGGCTCGGCGAACAGACCGAGGTGGCTCAAAATCTTCCTCGCCGTCGCCTTATCCGTGATCGCGGCCATGAGGCGCATCCGTCCGCTGCATCGCGGGCACGCGAGAACATCTACGGCGTAAGTCCGCCGCAAAAGCTTCGCCCATTCGACGCGAGGCGACGTCGCCAGAAGGAGCCCATCCAGCAGCCGATCAAGGTGCCGGACTGAGATCCCCTCCGACACGAATCCAACATCAGCCCACGGCAGCACAGCGCCCAGCGCAGCGCGCTGCGCGTCCACTTTGCGATGTGTCCCCCAAAGCAGCGTGTTTTCTCTAGGCCAAGCGGGCTACCCTTACCCGGTCGTGATGGGGCGAAGAGCTTTCGAGATCACCTGCGTTGCGCCGGTATCGACAGGCCTGAACTGTTCGAGACCACGGAATCTAGGTTGAACATTCGCTTGCACGACACTCGCGCGACCTTCATCACCATCAAGCTAGCGAACGGGCGCACCGAGACGTGGATCTCCGATCGGACCGGACACAGATCGAGCAACCAGCTCCACAACTACAAGCGCGCCGCACGCAAGGTCGCGGAGCTCGGCTTGGGAGACTTCGCGCCACTTACCGGAGACAACGCCGGCGTCGTCTCGGCGGCGAGCAGAGCTACTGGCAACCTGTCAGAGTGGAGGGAGTGGGCTACTCTGACCCTGGACTAGTCATCGTCGAGCTCCAGGGCCAGGCGTCAACGCCGGGCTCGCTCGTTCGCGCGCCAGCCTGATCCTACGGGGCGCGCGCGTTCACGTCTTCTTCACCATCCGGATCGATGTGGGTCCGGCCGGACCAGCCGGTCCGGGCTCGTCCGGATGGGCGACCGTTGATGGACGGTTTATTTCCTCTTCGTCGATCTCCGGACCATCCACAACCACCGACAGCACCACCACGGCACGGACCCGTGCTCTGCCACCGGGCCATCTGTGCAGCGGTTGCCACGCACCTCTTCACTCCGCTCGTCATCGCTGCTCTGCGCTGCTCGCAGCGACGAACAGAGCGGACAGGGCGCACGCACGGCCGCGAGGCCCGTGTCGCGAGGTCATGGTGACAGCTTTGCCGCCGACGGCATTTCTGTCACGCCGACCTCCACCATGGCAGCTGACCCTCCCATCGTCGTGACTCGACCCGGCGGAGCGCGACATCACAGCGAAATGGCTGAACCTCTCCCGGGGCGGAGAAGGTATGGCACGCCACATGCTCATCCATCTCGACGTCTCGTGGACACGAGACGTCGATGAGCCCGCGCGACGCGTGCAGATGAGCCCGCGGCGCGCGTGCAGTCGCGAGACCTCGTGCTCATCGGGCGGGCGCTCGCCAGCACGGCGAGCATCAACAATGTCACAGGAGGATGAACATGCAATATCTGTTCAAGGTCGGCCTTTCGGCGGTGGCCATGACTGCGGCCCTCATGACCGCGTGCGGAGAGACCGGGGTCGAAGGCGCCGAGCCAGCGCAGGGCCGCGCGGGGGATCTGGGCTCCAGCGACGAGACGGCAGCCGCCGCTTCGCGGGACGAGAGCGGAGAGGCCGACGCCCCCGCCGGCGCTGAGGTCGCGACGGAGGACAACGCGGTGGAGGACGGCGCGACGGAGGACGTCGGTTCCGCTCAGCAGGCCCTCGGCAAGGAGTGTAACGTGACCTGTACCGTGCAGAACCTGGGATCGGGGGAATGTCCGCCCACGGTGGCCGGGTATGGCAGTACCTCGTTCCTCGGCGGGTGCGGCAAGGCGTGCAGAAAGGCCGAGGGAGACGCCATGTCGAAGCTTCCGCCGAGCTGCGCCATCTATACCTGTGATCGCTCTGGGTGCTGATCGACCCTCCGCGCGCGCAGGAAGCACTGATGTTATCCAGCCCGTCAATCGCGGTAGGTCCAGCGGATCGCGACGGTTCGACACCGCAAGTTCGTTACCCAAGGACTTCCCTGGTTCTGCGGCCACAGTATGCTCCCGGCGAGGGGGTTCGCCGCGCGGGGGGATGGGCCGATGTCCGAGCACAACGGCCTTGTCTCCTCCGGTTCTGCCGTGGAGACAGCGCTCAGGCGAGCTCGGCGGGGCCCAAGTTCGCGCGGCGAACACCCTCGCCGTGTGACGCCCGGTCCGGCCGCGGTGCCGTGCCGGCCGGCAAGCGCGTCGCCTGGACTCGAAGCTATGTCCCCAGCGTGAGTGCAGTCAACAATCATCGCCGAGGCCGCTCGCCCTCGCCATCGAGCGCGGATCGCGCAATGCTCATGCCGACGCCGCGACGGCGCGACGCTTCTTCCGGCCACGTGGCGAGATGGAAACATTGTGGCACTTCGACCCGAAGCAGGTCGGCCATCGCGGGCGGGGCGACGCGGTAGACGCGATAGGGGAATGACCGTCCGCGAGCGCCGGAAGAGCTCGCGGGATCCAGTGCGAGCCAGCGCAAGGCGGAGGTGAGAGCCGCAGGCGGTGGCGCCGACGTTGGCGCAGCGCCGAAGCGGTATGGAGAAAAGGAAACAATTTGGCGACATTGAGCCTTTCACCGCAGCTCTCGCCGCGTGATGCCGGGCCGCGATGTCATCCACTGTGGCACGACGATGTGATTGACCTCACACGCGTGAAGCGCCGAGGGACGCAGTGCTGTTGTGGGCGCCCTCGACGCCTGCTCAGCAGAGATCGCCGCGCACAACAAGCCCTCGCGAGCCGCCCTCGTCCAGGCGCGCGGCGGTAAGTGGGGCGGCGCGCATCCTGCACGTGGGCCGCCGAGCTTGCGAGTGCTGGCTGACAATCGATGGGACACGCGGAGGAGGAGGTCATGATGTACGAGAAAAGGTCGTCCGTCCACTGTATCACGGCGCCGGCGTCCCGATGGCGCCACATCGCGCGATCCAGCGCCGCGCGGCTCGCGGCGAGAGCCGGGCAGGTGTCATGTCTGACCGCCGTCGCGCTCTCCGCCTCGTGCGGTGCGGTGGACGGCGCAGAGGACGATCTCGAGCTCATCGACGAGACCAGCGCGGCGGTCCTCGTCGCGACGTCGCTGCCGTGCTCGACTATCTCGACCGGCTCGATCGGGTACCTCGAGCACCTTCCATCCGACTACGCGACCACCGGCGACCAGCGTTACCCGACCATGATCTTCCTCCACGGGCGCGATGAACGAGGCTCCAACCTCGATGACCTCGAGCGCCTCAAAACGCACGGGCCGCCCAAGCATATCAAGAACGGTCACACCATGACATTCACCGTCGATGGCAAGACGGAGAAGTTCATCGTCATCGCGCCCCAGCTCTCCCCCACGTTTGGGTTAACGTATCCGCAGGCCTGGCTGACCTGCGTCATCGATCACACGCTGGCCAATTACCGTGCGGATCCCGATCGCCTCTACGTCACCGGCCTCTCGATGGGCGGCTACGGCACGTATGCGGCCGCGACCAGCGCGACGCTCGCGCCCAAGATCGCCGCAGTCGCCCCGATCGCCGGGGGAGGAACGGTGAGCAAGGCCTGCGTCATCGCGGACAATCACATCCCCGTATGGGCGTTCCATGGCGACGCCGACACGGTGGTCCCGCTCGCGACCGGTCAAGCAATGATCAACGCGATCAACAACTGCGAGCCGCCCCCCGACCCGCCCCCGATCTTCACGATCTACCCGGGCGTCGGGCACAACTCGTGGGATCGCGCTTACAACACGGGGCACACCTACCACAACCCGAACCTCTACGAGTGGCTGCTCCGTCAACGTCGCGACGGCGCGAGCGTGAAGCTCACGCCGGTCAGCGTGACGAAGGAGTCCGGCCTGGGGGATGCGGGCATGCTGATCGACGAGCAAGGCATAGCCGGCGATCCGCGGGACGGCACCGCGGGGCAGCCAGTGCAGGGGTGGGCCTCGGGCTATGCCAGCGACATGCCGGCCAATGCCTACATCGACCTCGGCGAGGAGGTGGACCTCACCGACGTCTATCTCTTCGATGCCAACGGCAACAACACCACCCGCAACGACGAGTGGGTCGTCTCGGTCGGCGCGCCCGGGAGCTGGACCGTGGTCGCGACCGAGCCGTCCGACAGGTACCTGGTCTGGAAGCGGCACACCGTCTCGGCACGCACGCGCTATGTTCGGATCTCGAACCGGGTGGCGTTCATCGGGATGAACGAGGTGGTGCTCTACGGCCGCAGGTGAGCGCGTCGTGGCGGCTTCGCGGCGCGGGCACGAGGCCGCCTGAGCGCCCGGGTCCCCGGCCCCTCTGCCCGCGGCCGCGCATCGAGCCTGGCGAGCTCGTCGTGCTCGCCAGGGTGCTGCTCGCCGATGCGGTCCTCCTCGAGGCGCTGCGCCGCGCCGCTTCCCGGGTCGTCCCCTTGACGTCGAGCGCGCTTTAACTTTTGGGGTGGCGCGCGTCGAACCGCCGCGGCCTCTCTCCGCGGCCAAGGAGCCCACCATGCACACGCGCAAGCTCGGTCCTCTCCTGGTCTCCGCCCTCGGTCTCGGCTGCATGGGCATGAGCGATTTCTACGGCCCCCGCGACGAGCCCGAGTCGATCGCCACGATCCGCGGCGTGAGCGGCGCGCCGGGCGATCTCAGCAGAGCCCGCGGGCGCTGGCGAGCGGCAAGGCTCCGGGAGCAAGTCCACGCGAGCGGTGGGCTCGACGTTCGGCCCGAGCTTGCTCACCGCTCCGGTGCCACCGGCAGCCCGAGCAGGCGACCGACCGTCTCGTGAACGACCCGGGCCGCCACCTCATCCCCGAGGGCGACGGCGCGGCTCGGGGTGCTGGCGAGCGAGGCGACCACCGCGGCCCGACGCGACGTCTCAGTCACGGCGAGCTTCCCAGACCCGGGGCTTGACAGTTGGGCCCGGGTTGGGGCCATGCCTTCCGACGGAGTGCGATCCGTCGTCACGCTCTCCCCAAATCCCCGGGAATGCGACGGTTCAGCGCCGCGGAACAGTCCCGCCAGGATCCCTGACGCGCGGCACTAGAGCGTCCACAGGACGGCGGCAGACAGGGCGATCGCCACCTGGATGGCGAGGATCACCAGGATCAGGCTCGCGTAGGGGGCGCGCACGTGGGAGTCCGATCGCCCTCGCATCTGCCTCGAGACGACGGCCGCGACCGGGAGCCCGAGGGCGAGCCCCACCGCGAGGCCCACCGGGATCGGCGCGAAACACCCGTCCAGGGCCCACAGCACGCTCGCCCCGGGAGGGCCATCGGGGTCGCAGCGCGCGCCCGCGGCGAAGAAATAGGCGGGCGCGCCGAGCAGCAGGAGGGCGGAGCAGAGGACGCCGCCGAGCAGCAGCAGCGAGCGCCCGGCGTCGGCCGGCCGCGGCGCGGGCGCCACGTGGGGCACGTTGCGGGCGATCGCGGCGAACGCGTCGAGCATGCGCCTCGCGCAGCCGGGCCTGCCGTGGGCTGCCGTGAATGCCTGGAGGTGCGCGCAGATATCGCCTTGCTCGTCGTCGATGACGATGCTCGAGAACCCCTCCGCGAGCAGCGCACGCACGCCCGCGCGCAGCTCCGCCGAGCCGAGCACCCGCTGCGTGATCTGCGGATCTCCCGGCGCGTGGATGTAGACCGCGTGATCGAAGGGTGGATCCCCCGTCTGGACCTCGGCCGCGACGCCGGCGGCCTTCGCGGCGCGGTCGCCGGCGGTCTCGGGTCGCAGCTCGATGTTCATCGGTCGCGCGGCGGAGAGCGGCGCTCCTGCGGGCGCGCGGTAGGCAGACTGGGCGCCGCCCGGGGGCGGCTGCGCGCCGAGCGCGTAGGGAGATCTCAGGCGGATGAACTCCTGCACGGAGTAGATCACGCGGATGGGGCAGCCGCCGGCGTGAAGGTGGAAGTGGACCGGCCACTCGGTCTCTCTGGGAGCGCCGGCCATCTCGCGGAACTGACGCGCAAGCTCGGCCTCGGGATCACCGTTCATGTCGTCGGCTCCTCGCGCCGCCATCGTACCACACGCCGAGGTGCGCCGACCCGCCGCGCCGGCGCGCGCCCCGCGCGCCCCGCGCGTGTCGCTCAGGAGCGATCGGGCTCGGTCGGGCTGGCCGGCGCCGCGTCGTCGATGTCGTTCATCCTGGCGCCCGCGATCTTCGCCCTGCGCCGCGCGGCGCCGTGGAGGTTCGCGCGCGTGAGATCGGCGCCCCGGAGATCGGTGAGATCGAGCCGCGCGTGGGCGAGCACCGCCGACACGAGGCGGGCCTTGCGGAGCGAGGCGGCGCCGAGATCGGCGCGGTCGAGCCGCGCGGACGTGAAGTCGCTCTGATCGGCCTTCACGTCGCGCAGGATGGCGTCCTCGAAGGAGGCGCCCACGAAGCGCGCTCCCGCGAGATCGGCGCCCTCCAGGTTCGCCGCGCGGAGGCTCGCGCCGTCGCCGCGCGCGCGCGCGAGCCTGGCTCGCTGGAGGTTCGCCCTCGACAGCGAGGCCCCGGAGAGATCCGCCCCCTCGAGCACCGCCTCGACGAGCTCTGCGCCGTCGGCGCGCGCGTTCGTGAGCACGGCGCGGGAGAGGTCGGCGCCGCAGAGGTCCGCCCCTTCGAGCGCCGCCTCGACGAGCCTGGCGTCTGCGAGGCGCGCGCCGCGGAGCTTGGCGCCGCGCAGGGCGCACCGCGCGAGCGATCGCCCGCTGAAGTCGAGCCCTGACAGGTCGCCGCCCGAGAGGTCCTCCCCGTCGAGATCGAGGCCTTCGGCGAGCTTCGCCTCGGCGCGACGCCGCGCCGCCAGCCCGTCGATCGGAGGCTCCGCCGCCGGCGGCGCCGGAGGCTCCGCCGCTGACGGCGCCGGAGGCTCCGCCGCTGGCGGCGCCAGATCGACCTCCCGCGCGGCCTCCACGAGGGGTGGCCTCGGCGGCTCCATCGGCGCGACGGCGTCCGAAACGATGGCTGCCGTCTGGCCCAGCGCGGCCACGGCCACCTCGGTCTTGGCCGCCTCGCCCGCGGCGACGCGCGGGGGCGGCTGCAGCGCCATGGCGGGCGCATCGCGGAACGGCAGCGCCGGCTGCGCCGCGGCGAGCGGGACCGCCGGCTGCGCCGCGGTGAACGGCAGCGCCGGCCGCGCCGCGGTGAACGGCAGCGCCGGCCGCGCCGCGGCGAACGGCAGCGCCGGCTGCGCCGCGGTGAACGGCAGCGCCGCCTGCGTGATCTCGAGCGGGAGGAGGGTCCTCCCCGGCCTTTTGTGCGGGGCCTCGTGCCGCGGGGCGGGCGGCGACGGCGACGCGCTCGGCCCTTGCTCCCCGACGGGCGGCGCGGAGGAGAGGCCTGGCCGGACGAGCTCCGGGACCGGAGGCTCCTCCGGCCTGCTGCCGCGCGTCCTCTCGGCAGCGGCGACGGCGCCCGGATCCGGCCAGCGGATGGGCTGGCCGGGCAGCTCGATCCCCGCGAACAGGCGGAGGTGAGGGAGCATGTCGAGGCGCTCGAGGGCGAGGTGTCCGCGCCACACGATCGAGGCCATCTGCCGGTCGGCGTCGATGGCGAGCGAGTCGGCGCTGAGGTGGATGTCCCAGGGGCTGCTCGCGCCTCGGGCGGTGATCCAGCAGCCGAGCGCGCGCGCGCGCGCCGACGGCAAGCGCGTCTGGATGCGCGGCCGCCCGGCGGTCAGGTTGTCCAGAACGATCCACTCGTCGCCCTGGAGAAACGGGAGCTGCTGATCGAACGGCGCCGGGTTGAACGCGCGGAAATCGAAGCCGTCGGGGACGTCGAGCAGCGGTGCGCTCCCCGGGTCGACGGGGATCGCCTGCACGCGCTGCAAGAGCCGCCGCGCCGGCCAGCGCGGCGCGATCGGCCCGAAGCTCGCCGCTCCGTGAGGGTTGGCGGGGTTGACGAGGTTCGGGCGCCTCGCGCCCGGGCCTTGCGCCTGGGCCGGCGCGTCCCCCGCGGGCGGCGCGGAGATGCCGACGGGGTTCCACGGGAAGCTCGGGCCACCGAGCGCGCGCTCGTACACGAGCGGCATCCTCTCGAACGGCTCGGGTCCGCTGCTCCCGGGCGCGGTGTCGCCGAAGACATGGAGGGTCTTGTCGAGCAGCGGCCCGTCGCGGAAGAGCGCGAGCCGCGCGGACAGCGCGGTCACGGGCCCGGCGCTCGCGTGCGCGTGTCCGGAGAGCACGACGCCGGCGCTGGGGAGGTACGGCGCCGTCTCGCTGGCGGAGCGCAGGCTGCGCGACGGGTCGTCGTCGTGATACCGGTCTTCGCGCTGGACAGGCTCGGGGGCGAGCGGCGCCGCGTCGCCGTCGGGGGCCAGCGCGAAGGCCGCCTTCACCAGGACGGTGACGCGAAGGACGCCGCCCGTGCGCCACAGGACCGTGCCACACGACACGGAATTGACGGCGACGACATCCGCTGGCCAGCTCGAGCTCATGCGCCCGATCTTACTTGCTTACGGCGCCGGCGAGGCAGGCAGACCTCACGGCGAGGCGAGCGCGAGCGACCGCGCGCGGCCGGGTGGACGCGATTGGATCGAGCCGGGTTCCATGGTAGGAAACGCTCTCCGGGACCACGACAACGATCATGGATGCCCAGAAGGCCCGACATCAACGACAGCCTCGCTGATGCCAGCCGAGGAGCGATGGAGTCCCCGATGACGAAATACGAGCAAGTGAAGCTCTCCTACGACGCGTCCAAGGCGGCGATCGGCCAGGTCGCCGAGGAGCTCTTGCACTGGATATACGAGCTCCGCGATCACATGGCCTGGCCCGAGGACAAGTGGGCGCTCAACCGGGTCACCGGGGACGCCCATGCGAACGGGCTGCTCCAGCGGTTCGTCGTCGAGAGTCAGCCCGGCGTCGGAGAGGTCCTGAAGTGCCAGCTGTCGCTCACCATCGAGGACGAGCTGCCGTTCACCGTCGACTTCTTCGCGGTGGGCAGGACCGACAAGGGCCTGCTCGTCGTCCTCGTCGGCGGGGAGCAGATCACCATCAACAAGAGCTCGCCCGAGGTCTTCTTCGACAAGTCGGTGGAGCACATCCGGCAGCACGCGCGGCGCGTGGCGAAGGCGCGCCGCGGGGGCGCCGGCGCGGCCGGGGCCGGCGGCCAGCCGCACCGCACCGCGTAAGGGCCGGCAGGAGAGCGCTCCGGCTTTCATCGATGAAACCCGCCCGGACGCGAATGAAACCCGGACAGCGCCAGGTGCGTGCGTAACTCGATGAATTTCCACCAGGAAGCTCCTGGCCCAGCTCCTGCTACTACCCGACAGCAGAGCGCCTGACGGACGGTTCCCCCCCCACCGTCGCCCGGGCGCTCTTTTTTTTTTGCGCCCCCACCCCCGGGTACAAGCGTCCCAGAGCGGCGGTCACCCGCACAGGAGACGGGCCCAGATCGGCGTTTTCGGCGCGCAAGCGCACTCCTGTGCGCTGAGCACCGAAAACGTCGAGATGGGCCCGTATCCGAAGCGGGTGACCGCCGCTCAAGGCGAGATGCAGGGCACGCGGGGCGCGGCGTCCGGGGAGAGCAGCGGCGGCAGCCACCGGCGCAGCACCAGGGGCACCATCGCGTCGTGGGGCATCGGCTCCGTCGGGTGGAGGTGCTCGAGCTCGCGGAGGACGCCGGCGGCCGGCGGGTGCGCCTCGGCGGCGCGCTGGAACGCCAGCGCGAAGTCGCGGAGGGGGCGCTTGGCCCAGGTCATCGTCTGCCACGACACGACGACGTGTGTGGTCGGAGCGGCCTGGGCGAGGGAGGGCGCGAGCTCGACATCCATGCACGTGTCGATCACGAGCGCGGCGTGTGCGGGAGGGGACACGCGCAGGGCCGTCGCGATGCCGCCCGCGCTGTTGCAGCCGCCGCCGGAGTGGGCCGCGACGACGACACGCGTGCGGTCGAGGGTCGCGACGCCGCGCAGCCGCGCGGCCGTGGCGTCGAGGAACGTGCCGAGGTCGAAGGCAGGCCAGCTCGTCCGCGCCACGCCGGCGGCCGCCGGGAGCACCACGCTCGGCGCGGCGACGACGATCGGCGGGACCTGGCCCGATTCCATGAGCTGCGCCGCGATGCGCCGGACGTCGCCCTCCTGGCCTCCCCCCATCCAGCGGTGCTTGATCTGCGCCGTGTTGGTGCCGTGCAGGAACACGAGCACCGGCAGCGGCCGCGCGGGATCCGCGGCGGCCAGGCGGTGCACGAACGCGCGCCCGAGCCACCGCTGCTCCGGCGGCACCGCGGGCGCGGCCGCGTCGGCGGAGGGCGCTGCGCCCTGCCGGGCAGGTCCGGCCGCCGGCGTCGCCGGGTGGTCGTAGTCGTAGGTCGCGCCGTCGAGCGGCCCGGCGGGCCGCGGCGGCGCCGGCGGCGCCGGCGCGGCGTCGACCGGGGCAGGCCTCGGAGGCCTCGGCTGCGCCCCGGCGCGGCCCGGCACGGCGGCCGCGAGGCCCACCGCGAGCGCGACGGCGCGCGCCGCCAGCCCGGCGAAACGCGCGCGGCGCGCGGGGACACTCGACGGGCGCGCGGGGACACTCGACGGGCGCGCGGGGACACTCGACGGGCGCGCGGGGACACTCGACGGGCGCGGCGGCCGTGTCATGGCCGCCCCTCGGCGGCGTCGGCGGGCGCGCCGCCCGGCGCCTGCCCCGGCTCGCTCGAGGCAGCCGCGTCCCGCGGGATCGTGCGCTTCCGCTCGAAGGCGCGGGTCGGATCCACCACCTTCACGTCGGCGAGGCGGCTCAGCATGGGCCCGAGCACCTGGGCGTCGCCGGACACGACCAGCACGGCGCGCGACGGCCGCACGTGATCGGCCGCGACCTTGCCCACGAGGGGCGGGGTCATGTCGCGGAGCTCCTTGCGGTAGCTGTCGTGGTGCTCGTCCGGCAACCCGAGCACCTGCAGGGCCACGATCTCGTCGGCGAGGCCGCCGGCCGTCCCGATGCCGAGGCCGAAGCCGGCGGAGATGCGGCGCGCCGCGGCGTCGACCTCCTCGTGCGACGGCATCGTGGTGGCGAGCCGCTCCGCCTGCGCGAGCAGCGCCTGCGCGACGGCGCCGGTCCGCTCCGCCGCGGCGCTCGCGTGGGCCACGAGCGGGACGGGCCCGTGCGCGACCTCGAACGTGGTCGCGGACGCCGCGCGCGCCACCGCGCGCGCGGCGTCCGCGACGAGCTCCTGCGACAGCCAGCCCGCAGGGCCGCCGAGCACCTGGCCCGCGACCGCGAACGCGGGCCACGCCGGGTCGCCGCGCTCGGGGCCGAGGACGCCGACGAAGATCTCGCTCTGCGCGCTCCGCGGGCGATCGACGATCGTGATCTTGAGCGACGCGGGAGGCAGGGGGTCGGTGAACGAGAGCCCCTGCGGCTCGTCGCCGCGGCGATCGGGGAACGCCTTCTCCACGGCCGCGCGCACGGCCTCGGGCGTGGTGTCGCCCGCGACCACCACCACGGTGTTCTTCGGGACGTACCACCGGCCGTGGAACGCGCGGCAGTCGGCGGCGGTGATCCTCGGGAGCTCCGCCGCGGTCGCCTCGAACGAGGCGTACGGGTGCAGCTCGCCGGGGAGCGCGTAGAGGTCGCGGAAGAGGACCATCAACGCCCCCCAGCGGGCGTCGGTGTGGGCGCGCTCGCGGGCCGCCTCGACGGCGCGGGCCTTCAGCCTGGCGAGCTCCGCGGGGTCGAGCCGCGGGCGCTGCACGACGAGCCCGAGCAGCTCGAGCGCCTCGGCGAGGTGGTCCTTGGTCGCGCGCAGGCTGATCACCGTCGCGTCGAGGCCCGTGTCGACCCGGAGCGAGGCGCCGAGCGACTCGACGCGCGCGAGCAGCTCGCGGCCGGGGAGGCCGCCGGCGCCGCCGTGCACGGCGAGCTCCGCGGTGAGCGCGGCGAGCCCGGTGAGCTCGCCGTCGGCCGCCGCGCCGCCGCGGATCAACGCGCGGACCTCGACGAGGGGCAGCGCGCGGTTCACCGCCGTGGCGACGCTCAGGCCGCTGGGGAGCTCGGCCCAGGTGATCGCGGGCATACGCGCGGGGCGCGCGGGGCCGGACGGCGGGGGCTGCTCGCGGGCCGCGGCGCTCGCCTGCGAGCGCGCCCCCGCCGGCGCGTCCTTCGCCGGGGCGGCCGCGGTCGCCGGCGGCCGCGAGGCGCGCCCCGCCGGGGCGCACCCGCAGGCGAGCGCCGCGGCGAGCGCCGCGATCCAGCGGGCCCGGGGGCGCATCGTCGGTCGTTCGTGCCGGTCGCGCTGCGCGTGCGCGTCGCCCTGATTGCGCCCGTCGCGCCCGTCGCGCCCGTCGTGTCTGCCGCGCCCGTCGTGCCCGTGGCCTCGCTCGCTTCGCTCGCTCATCGCCTCACTTCTTCTTCGGCTTCGTCGGCTTCTTCTTCGGCGCAGGCCGCGCCGCCCCGCCGCGCGCCTTCGCCGGGGTCTTCTTGCCCGGCGCCGCCGGCGCGCCCGCGCGCGCGGCGCCTCGGGCCTGCGGCGCCGCCACACGCGCGGGCGCCCGGGCCGGCTCCGCGGCGGCGGGAGGGTAGGTCTCCACGATCGTCCTGCGCGTCGGGCCGAGGTGATCGCGCACGGCCCGCTGCACGTCCTCGCGGGTCACCGCGAAGTAGCGCGCGAGCTCGCCGTTCAGGTGGGCCGCGTCCCCGAAGAGCAGCTCGCGCTCGCCGAGCGCCCGCGCCCGCGCGCCCACGTCCGCGAGGCCCGCCACGAACGCCGACTGGAGGAGCCGGCGCGCCTTCGCCAGCTCGGCTTGTGACGGCCCCGCCGTCCCGAGCGCGCGGATCTCGCCCTCGATGAGCTTCTCGACGTCGCCGACCCGGGCGCCGTCCGCGAGCCGCACGGCGATGGCGAACAGATCCGGCCCGCGGTGGCCGCGGGTCGAGACCCGCACCGACTGCGCGACCGCCTTGTCCCTGACCAGGAGCGTCTCGAGGCGCGAGCTCTCGCCCTGGCCGAGCAGGACGGCCGCGAGCTCCAGCGCGTCGTGGTCCCGGTGCGCGCGCGGCGGGACGGCCCACCCGTAGTGGATGGCCGGGACGCGGGCGGCGCTGTCCCGCACCACGGCGGTGCGCTGGCTCGTCTGCTCGGGGAACGGGACGTCCTTGAAGGGCGCGGCCGCGGCGGCGGCCGGGATGCCGTCGAAGTGCTGGCGCACCAGCGCCATGGCCTCGCCGGGGTCGAAGTCGCCGACGATCGTGAGCACCGCCTTGCCCGGGCCGTAGTGGGCGGCGTGGAACTCGCGGACCCAGGAGAGCTCCGCGCCGGCGACGTCGTCCGCCTCGCCGAGCGCCGGGTGCTCGTAGGGCCAGTACCCCTGGAAGGCGAGCTCCCCGAGCCGGATGGCGCCCTGGCCGTACGCCGCGCCGAGGACCGCGCCGCGGTGCTCCTGGGCCGCCCGGTGCTGCGCTTCGAAGCCCGCCGCGCTCAGGTCGAGCGCCCGCATGCGGTCGGCCTCGAGCCACAGCCCGAGCGCGAGCTCGCTCGCGGGCAGCACCTCCACGTAGGTCGTGCGGTCGGCCTCGACGGTGGCCGAGAGCTCGCCGCCGCGCTCGGTCACGAGGCGCAGGTGCCCGCCCGGGGGCACGTTGCGGCTGCCCCGGCCCATCATGCCTGCGACGAGGCTGGCGACGCCGCTCCTGCCGCTCGGCTCGTCGCGGGAGCCCGCGTCGTACGTCACGGCGACCGCGACGGTGGGCGCGCTCCTGTCGGCGCTCAGCACGACGCGCAGCCCGTTCTGGAGCGTCGCCCGCTCCACGGGCAGCGCGAGCGCGAGCGGCGCCTCCGGTGGCTCCGCGGCGCGTGTCGCGGCCCTTGCGGGCGTGCCGGCGCCCCACGAGCGCCCGCCGGCCGGTTTTCGCTGCACTTCCGCGGCAGGCGCCTTCGGGGCGGCAGAGCCAGGCGCCTTCGGGGCGGCGGCAGGCGCCTTCGGGGCGGCGGCAGGCGCCTTCGGGGCGGCAGAGCCCGGCGCCTTCGGGGCGGCAGAGCCAGGCGCCTTCGGCGCATCGCCCGCCGGCGCCTTCGGTGCGGCGGCAGGCGCCTCCGGCGCGGCGGAGGCAGGCCAGGGCGCCCCCGCGCCGAGGAGGCCGAGCGCCGCGATCCCGGCCATGAAGGCGCGGCGGAGCAGGGTGCGGCGGAGCAGGTGGCGGCTCACCGTCGTCGGCACGGCAAGGCGATAGCACGTCGCCGGCCGGGCGCGCGCCGGTCTGCTTCCGCCGCAGCGCGGCGAGCCCGCTTCACGCTGCCGGCCGACTCGCGTAGGCTCGCGCGCAGCAGTCGTCCCGCGCCCCGGCCGCGCAGCAGTCGTCCCGCGCCCCGAGCCCCGCCGCGCGCCGCCCCGAGCTCAGAGAGAACCGCCGATGCCCGACGTGCAGAACCTGATGAAAGCCGTGGTCGGAACGCTCGTGTTCGTCGCCCTCGGGCTGGTCGTCTTCCTGCTGGCGTTCGTGATCATCACGAAGCTCACCCCGTTCTCCATCCGCAAGGAGATCGAGGAGGACCACAACACCGCGCTCGCGATCGTGATCGGCGCGGTGATCCTGGGCCTCGCCTGGATCATCTCCGCGGCGATCCACGGCTGACGCGCGGGGTCTCGGCGTTGGCCTCGGCCGGGCCCGACCTCCTCGCCGCGCTGCCCGCGGCGCGCCGCGGCGCGGCCTCCTCCGCCTTCCTGTGGAGCCGCGGCCGCGACCTCGCCGTGTTCGGCGGCTCCGCGGCGGCGGCGCTCGCGATCGCGGCGCTCTCCGCGGGCGGCGAGCTCCCCGCGTGGGGCTTCCTGCTCTTCGTGGTCGGCGTGGACGTCGCCCACGTGCACACCACGCTCTTCCGCACGTACCTCGATCGCGAGGAGCTCCGCCGCCACCCCGCGCTCTACGCCGGGGTGCCGCTCGCCTGCTACGCCGCCGGCGTCGCGCTGCACCTCGCCTCCGAGCTGACCTTCTGGCGCGCGCTCGCCTACGCCGCCGTGATCCACTTCGTCCGCCAGCAGATCGGGTGGGCCGCGATCTACCGCGCCCTCGCCGGCGAGCGCGCGCGCCTCGACCGCGCCCTCGACGACGCGCTGATCTACGCGGCCACGGGGTGGCCGCTCCTCTACTGGCACACGTGCCCGCCGCGCGCGTTCCGCTGGTTCGTCGACGGCGACTTCGTGAGCGCCCCCTGGCTCGCGGCCGCGGTCGGCCCGCTCGGCGCGGTGTACGCCGCGCTCGCCGCCGCCTACGTCGCGCGCGTGATCCACCGGGCCTGCGTCGCGCGCGCGCCGCTGAACCTCGGCAAACACGTCGTCGTGGCGACGACGGCGGCGACCTGGTACGTCGGCATCGTCGCGACGAACAGCGACCTCCAGTTCACGGTCACGAACGTCGTCGTGCACGGCGTGCCGTACATGGCGCTCCTGTACACGTACGGCCGCGAGCGGGCCGGCGAGGTGCCCGGCTCGCTGCTCGGGCGGCTGCTCTCCGGCGGGCTGCTCGCCTTCCTCGGGCTCGCGCTCGCGCTCGCGTTCGCCGAGGAGATGCTCTGGGACCGCCTGGTCTGGCACGATCGTCCCGAGCTCTTCGGCGGCGCCGCCGAGGAGCCGCTGCTCGGGCCGCTCGCGCGGGCGCTGCTCGTGCCGCTGCTCGCGCTCCCGCAGGCGACGCACTACGCGCTCGACGCGGTGATCTGGCGCCGTCGCCACACCGGCCCCGCCCAGGCGCGCGCGCTCGGGTTCGGGCCCGGCCGGTCCGCCGGCGCGCGCGAGGCGCCGCGGCCATGCGGAGAGGCTTGACCCGCGGCGAAACTCCCGCGACGCTCCGCGCTTCGCATGGACTCGCTCGCGGCGCTCGGCCCTCCCGCCACGCTTCCCGCCCCGCATCCCGCCGCGCCCCTCGCCCTCGGCTCGGCTCGCGGAGCGGCGCCGCCGGGCGCGACCTGGAACCACGGACCCGGAGAAGATCCGGACATACCGGGAGCATGCGATGCGCCCATGGCTTTCGCCTGCTATCGCTTCAGCATGCTTGCGCAGCCCGGACGAGGTGACAGCAATGAGTGAGCCCCTGCCAACCGGCGGGCCCAACACGCCGCGCGTGACGCCGATTCCCCCGAACCCACGCGCCCCTGTCCTCCTGGTCGACGACGACGCCGAGCTGCGGGAGATGCTCCGGGAGATGCTGGAGGCGGCCGGCTACGACGTCTACTGCGCCAGCAACGGCAAGGAGGCGCTGGATCTGCTGCACGAGGCGGACCCGCCGCCAGGGCTCATCCTGCTCGACCTGATGATGCCGATCATGACCGGCGAGGAGATGCTCGAGGCGCTGAAGCAGGTGCACGCGCTCGCGGCCATTCCGGTGACCATCGTCTCCGGCAACGACGCCCCGCCCGACGGCCCGGGCTACCTGAAGAAGCCCGTCGACTTCGGGGCGCTGCTCGGCGTGGTCCAGAAGACCTGCGGCTAGGCGAGCTAGCCGGCCGCACTGTCGAGCCTGGTCGGCTGCTGAGGTGATGTGGCTGAGCCCGGCCGCCAGCCCGCGACCTGCGGGACGGCGGCCGCGCCGCGCAGCTCTGGCGGCGACGGCGATCGCGGGGTCATGGCCGCGAAGGCGAGCAGCCCGACGGCCGTCAGCAGGAGTGCCAGCGCGAACGCTGCAGCGAGGAACAGGAGGCCAAGCGGCGCGCGATCCATCTCGGCGCCGCCCGGACCCTGATCCGAGTCGTGGTGGCTTCGCTCCGGATCATTCAATTTTCTACCCTCCCCGGGGCTCTGATTACTCCCTTGCGCCGAGCAGCGCAATGGACGCGTCGCGGTCGAAGCGCCGACGCGCTGGCGTACGGGAGAGTCGTCCGGAGCGGACTCCCCGGTGTGGACATTGTCTGTCCGTTGGGCCCATCGCCGTCCGCCTCTGGCGGCGATAGGTTCGCTCTCTCGGAGGGAGCGAATGGCAGAAGGCCGCACCAGCAACGCTGTGGAAACGAGCGGGCAGGCGAGCTCTGATCGTCTGTGGGTCCTTGTCAACACGGGTCGTCGCGCGTCCGCTGCGGCGGTACCGAGCGGACGGGCTCCGCGTCAGACGGTGATCGTTCGCGACGGCGCTCACCTCCTCATCAGCGTCGATGTGGGCAGCGGTTCGGCGCTCGCCGTGCCGTTCAAGCTGGCCGAGCTCGGCGGCACGGACGCGACGCTCGTCGTGCGGCTCGTCTCCGCCGAGACGCCGTGCGCCGCGTGCGTCGACGAGCGGCTGGCCAGGGCGGCCGAGGAGCTTGGCGGCCTCGGGGCGGAGGGCGTCTTCCGCGCGGTGCGCGCCGCGATCGCCGGCTGCGCCGCTCGCGTGCACGGCGACCCGCCGCCCGGCGCGGCGGACGCCGGCGGGCCTGCGCCCGAGAGCGCGCGGGTGCGGTCGTCGGGGTCGCTCCGCCTCGCGCCGGCCAACGCGCCTTGTGTGCCCGCCGGGGGCGTGGTCCCGGCGGAGAGCGATATCGATGTGATTCTGATCATCTGAGTCGGGCATAGGTCTTCTCTCGATCGCGACGGATCAGGGGTAGCCCTTCCCACGTAGGTGTCTACCGATCTTGGGACCTGTTCTCGTCCGCGTGGCTGTGGTCGGATGAGTGAAGACTCCCGTAGCACTTCCGGTACGAACCTGGGACATCACCGCCCGACACGCGCTGGCGGGACGCCTCAATCCAGCGTCATACTCCCGCGTAGGGGCCGTTCTCCAGATGGTGATTCCAAGCCCTGACCGGAGCCGAACTGCCTACCTGTCGACGCAGCATGTGGCTGTCGTGGCGACGTGCGATGTTCGCTTCATCAGGACACTCGCACGACAGCCCCGCCCCGCGCGCCGATCCCTCGCCGCGCGCCGGGCGCACCGAGCTCCTCCGAAACTTGGCCCGCCCCCGCCGGGCGTGCGAACCGGGGGCTCGGAGACCTCTGGAAGGATGACCAGCCCTCGCTCTCACGCCGAGCTCGTGACGCTCCGCAAGCTCGCCCAGGATCTCGCCGCCCAGCGCAAGGAGCGCCTGTCGAGCGTGCACCTCCTCGCAGCCATCGCCTTGCGCGGAGGCCCCGCCGCGGATCTGCTCCGCGACCGGCGGCTCGACGACGAGGCCCTGCTCAAGGCGACCCGCTCGGTCGACGACGAGGGCCCCGACCCGATCGGCCGGGCCATGGGGGGCGCGCGCGACGTCGCGAATCGGGCGACCGCGAAGGAGCCGGCCGCGCTCCACCTCTTGCTCGCGCTCCTGTCGGACCGCAGCTCGGCCGCGCACCGGGCGCTCACGCAGTCGGGCGTCGATCTCGCGCGGCTGCGGACGGCGGCGCTTCAGATCGCGCTCGGCGTCGTACAGGCGCGGCGCGTGTTGCCCACGCGCGCGACCCAGGACGACGGCGCGCCGGAGAAGCCGGCCGCGCCGGCCAAGGCGCCCCCGGCGCGCCGCGCCCGCGGCGAGACCGCCGGCCCGGCGCGCGCGACCGCGGAGCTCCGCCCCGTGAAGGGCCCGGGCTTCGCCCCGCCGGAGCTCCGGCCGGCGAAGAGCTCGGGCCCCGGCGTCGCCGTCCCGCTGTTCCCGCCGCCGCGCCCTCGCCCGGCCGCGGCGCCGGCCGGCGACGCGCCCCCTCCCGCCGACGCGGCGCCGTCCCGGCGCGCCGCGGCGCTGGCGGACGACGCCTCGCCCGTCTCTACCTCGCCGCTCGCCGCCTCGCCGCGGCCGCTGCTCGCGGGCGCCGGGGCCGCCGCGGGCGCCGCGCCGGATCGCGCCCGCTTCAGCCTGGATCGCGCGCGCTTCCCGGCCCTCGCCTCGCTCGGCCACAACCTCTCGCTCGCGGCGGCCCAGGGCGAGCTCGAGCCGATCGTCGGCCGCGAGCGCGAGATCGAGCAGGTGCTCGACGTGCTCGCCAAGCGGCACGCGAACAACCCCTGCCTCCTCGGCCTGGCCGGCGTGGGCAAGACCTCGGTCGCGCGCGGCGTCGCGCAGCGGCTGGCCTTCGACGAGCGGGAGCCCCGCATCGTCGTCGAGCTCGTCCCGTCCGAGCTCATCGCCGGCACGGGCGCGCGCGGCGCGCTCAGCGAGCGCCTCGCCGCGCTCAGGTCGGAGCTCCGCGAGGCGGGCGGGCGGGTGCTCCTGTTCATCGACGGCCTGTCCGAGCTCTTCGGCAGCGGCGCGCTCGACGAGGCGATGGCCGAGCTCAAGCTCGCGCTCGCCCGCGGCGAGCTCACCCTGATAGGCACCGCCACGCCCGAGGAGTACCGGAAGAGCATCGAGGTCGACCCGGCGCTCGCGCGGCGCTTCACCATCGTCGAGATCGACGAGCCCGAGGAGGACGAGGCGTTCCTCCTGCTCCAGAGCGTCGCGGTCGGCCTCGGCGCGCACCACGGGCTCACGTTCACCGACGAGGCGCTGGCGTCGGCCGTCGCCTGGTCCGTGCGGTACCTGCCGGGCCGCGCGTTGCCCGACAAGGCGCTCTCCATCCTCGACCTCGCGGGCGCGCGCACGCGCCGCCGCGCGCCCCAGGGCGCCCGCCCGGGCGAGGGCGCCCCGCAGCCCCCGCGCGCCCGCGACGCCGAGCGCGGCCGAGCGCCGCTCCGCGAACCTGCGCAGCCCGCGCCGCCCACGCGGCAGGTCGGCCCCGCCGAGGTGGCCGAGGTGGTCGCCGAGCTCGCGGATCTTCCGGTCGAGCGGCTGCTCGAGACCGACCGCGAGCGCATGCTCGCGCTGGAGACGCTGCTCGCCGATCGTGTCGTCGGCCACAGCGAGCCGCTCGCGCGCATCGCGCGGGTGCTCCGCCGGAACGCCGCCGGCCTGCGCGCGCGCCGCCCGATCGGCTCGTTCCTCCTCCTCGGCCCGACGGGCGTGGGCAAGACGGAGACGGCGAAGGCGATCGCCGAGGCGCTGTTCCACTCGCCCGACGCCATGACGCGGCTGGATTTCTCCGAGTACGCCGAGTCGCACGCGGTGGCGCGCCTCGTGGGCGCGCCGCCCGGCTACGTGGGCCACGAGGCCGGCGGCCAGCTCACCGAGGCGGTGCGGCGGCGCCCCTACCAGGTGATCCTGCTCGACGAGATCGAGAAGGCGCACCGCGACGTGCTCGAGGCGTTCCTGCAGGTCTTCGACGAGGGCCGTCTGACCGACGGCCGCGGCCGGCGGGTGGACTTCACGAACACGGTGCTCGTGATGACCTCGAACCTCGGCGCGGCGGAGGCCGGCGCGCTCCGGTCCGAGCGCTCCGTCGGCTTCGCCCGCTCTTCCGGCGCGGTCACGCCGGAGCGCCTCGGCGAGGTGATGCTCGCCGCGGCCCGCTCGACGCTCCCGCCCGAGCTCTACAACCGCATCGACGAGGTCCTCTGCTTCGCGCCGCTCACCCGGGCGGACGTCGCCGAGATCACGCGCCGGCTCCTGGGCGGCCTCGAGCGCGAGCTCGACGCGCGCGGCGTGGAGCTGGAGGTCGAGCCGGCGGCGATCGACGCGCTGCTCGACGCGGGCGGGTTCGACCCCGAGCTCGGCGCGCGGCCGATGAAGCGCACGATCGCGCGCCTCATCGAGGCGCCGCTCGCGGAGCTCATCCTGCGCGGCCAGCTGGAGGAAGGCTCCGCCGCGCTCATCGGCGTCGAGCAGGGGGAGATCGTGGTCGACGCCATCGCGCGGGCCGGCGAGAGGCGTTATGCCGCGGGCGAGCGCTGACGCACGCTGACGCCGGCCCGCCGCGGCGACGTGCCTGCGCCTCGTCCTTGTCTCGAAGCTCTGCCGCGCGCTCAGCGCTGGCCTTGGCTCGTGGTGCCCAAGGCGGGGCCATGTCACGGATGGGCGCCTTCGCGCGCCTGCCCGCGGCCGAGGAGGGCACGCTCTCGGTCGGCCCTGGTCCCTGGAAGACGCTGCCGCCGGCCTGAAAAATGGTGGCCTCATCAAAAGCGGCCGGAAGTGTCCAAGACCAGGCCGCCCATGCGTCATAGGGTGTCGGTCGAGCTGACCGACCGAGCTCTCGGAGGAGAAACCATGCCCAAGTATCTATGTTTGCAGCGAAGCCTGCCCGGTGGCGATGGCGAGAGGCCCTCGCCCGCACAAATGCAGGCGATGTATGCCAAGTTCAACGACTGGAGGGAAAAATTCCAGAAGAACCTGCCCGACATGGGAGGGAAGCTCGGTGCGGGGAGACTCGTCACCTCGCAGCCTGCGCCGGACGGGCCCTTCGTGGAGATCAAGGAGCTGGTCGGTGGCTACATGATCGTCTCGGCCGAGAGCCTGGAAGAGGCGATCCAGGTTGCTCGTGAGTGCCCGGGGCTCGTGCGCCCCGGCTCAGGCGTTGAAGTCATCGAGGTTCACGCTCCTTGACCACACCGCGGCTGGTCGAGCACTTCTTCCGGCACGAATACGGCCGGCTCGTCGCGATGCTCTCGCGCCGTGTAGGAGTGCGTCAGATCGAGGCCGTCGAGGACGCAGTTCAGTCCGCTCTCATGACTGCCCTCGAGTCGTGGACGATCGCGGGCTTGCCGGACAATCCATCAGCGTGGCTCTTCCGCGTGGCGCACAACGCTCTCGTGGGAGAGCTGCGCCGGCGAGCGCGCCGCGATCGCATGCTGGAGCAACACGCCCTGGAGGACATCGGCGCGCCGGAGAACGGTCCGGAGCCCTCCCTCGCGGGCGACGTGCGAGACGATCTGCTCAGGATGCTGTTCGTCTGCTGCGACGACGCGATACCCGTCGAATCGCAGCTGGTGCTGGCGTTGAAGACCCTCTGCGGCTTCGACGTGCGCGAGATCGCGGATCGGCTTTTTACCAGCGAAGCCAGTGTATACAAGCGCCTCGGCCGTGCCCGCAGTCGCTTGCGAGAGCTTCCGCCACGCCGCGACGAGCTCACGGAAGAGCAATACTCGTCGCGACTTCCTGCGGTGCACGCAATCCTTTATCTCCTGTTCACCGAGGGCCACCTCTCTTCGCATGCGGAGACGGCGATCCGTCGAGAGCTTTGCGACGAGGCGATGCGGCTGGCAGCCATGCTGGCGGAACACCCGCTGGGCAGGGCTCCAGAGACGTTTGCCCTGGTCGCGCTGATGCATTTGCACGCGGCCAGGATGACCGCTCGACAGGACGGATCCGGCGGATTGCTGCTCCTGGAAGAGCAGGACCGAGGTCTCTGGGACCAGCGGGAAATTCAGGTTGGGCTCTCGTGGCTGGCCAAATCTGCGCACGGCAATGTCTTTTCTAGGTACCACGCGGAGGCCGGCATCGCCGCAGAGCACTGTCTCGCACCATCCCTAGCCGAGACTCGGTGGGACAGAGTCGTGGAGTGTTATGCGCTGCTGGAGCGGCTCGGCCCCTCCGCGATACACACGCTGAACCGCGCGGTGGCGGTGGCGGAGTGGCAGGGACCTGCCGCCGGGCTCGCCGTTCTCGACGGCCTTGAACCACCAACTTGGCTGGCCGGCTCCTACTTGTGGGCTGCGGTGCTGGCCGACCTGCATCGGCGCTGCGGAAATGACGGCGCGGCGCTGCGCTATCGGGATGTAGCGATCAGGGCCGCGCCCACTCCTGCAGTGCAGGAGCTGCTCCAGCGACGACTCCGGACCGGCGGTCAGTGATTGTGCGCTACTCTACGAGCTCGTAGAAGTCGTATGTGAGCGTGACCTGCTCGATGACGTTCTCGTCGCGCACAGCATGACCATGTACCGCTGCTGCTCAGCCCGTGGGGTCACCCGACGTACCGCGGGAGCTGAGCTCCGCCGGCCGCGCGAAGAAGAGGTCGCCTCGACGCTCGTCGGCGTCGCGCAGAGCGAGATCGTGGTCGACGCCACCGCGCGAGCCTGCGAGAGGCGTTATGCCGCATGCTCCCGCTGAAGGAGGCGTAACGCCGCACACCGCCCACCGGGCTCAGCGGCGTCAGGCCGCGTGCTCGAGCTGGAGCCCGAGGGAGCGTGGGTCGAAGTAGGCGCGGAAGCCGGTGATGGCGCCGGCGGGGTGCTCGATGACGCTCACGCCGTGGTACGAGAACGGGGTGCCCTGGGCGAGGGTTCCGCGGCTGGTCCACTCGAGGGTGGAGGCCTTGTCGGACTCGACGATGCAACGGAACTCGGATTTCACGTCGACGAAGGTGCTGCGGTAGGCGCGCCAGAACTCGCGCGCGCCCTCCGGGCCGATGAGCGGCCTTGTGATCGTGGGATTGCTGAGCTCGGCGTCGGGCGCGAACAGCCGCGTCATGGGCTCGACGTCGCCGCCTTCCTCGATCCGATGCAGGGCTTCGATGAACTCGCTCGCCTTGGACATGATGCCTCCTGCGGCGCCGGGGCTTGCAAGGGGCGGACCTCACGCCGGCGATCGGGGTCAGCGTGTGTGGTCATCGACGAGCTCGTTGTCCGGGCCCGCGGTCTTTCGTCTCCCGTCTCCCGTCTTTCGTCTCCCGTCTTTCGTCTCCCCTCCCCGTGGTCGTCCTCGTGCTCGTGCTCGTGCTCGTGCTCGTGCTCGTGCTCGTGCTCGTGCTCGTGCTCGTGCGCGCTCACGAACGAGCCGTTCGCCTTATCCGCGGGTGATCGCATGGTGGCACGCCCGTGCACGTGAGACGCGGGCGCGGAACCGACCACGACCACGACCACGAGGACGACCACGAAAGACGAAAGACGGGAGACGAAAGACGAGAGACGGGAGACGAGAGATGAGAGACGGGAGACGTAGGGTGGACGTGACCGGAGACGGAGGACCCCGGGGCTCCGCCCCCGCCCTCCCGCTCCCTACGGCGGCCCCGCCTCGATCGCCCGTCGATACCTCTCGCGCCGGTGAGGCTCGCGGAGGATCTCGTACGCCTCGTCGAGCACCTCGATCACCAGCCGCACATCATCGAGCAGATCCACCGTCGAGGCGGTGAGCAGCGTCGACGGCTCGAACGCCTTCCGAAGCGCGAGGTAAGCCCGCCGGATCTCGTAGTTCGTCGCGTCGCGCGGAATGCCGAGGATCGAGAAGTAATCTCCATCCTCCACCAGCGCCAGCCTCGCCCGCACCCGCTGCCGGATCGCCTCCTCGTCGAGCGGATCCTCGACCGGCGGCGGCGGAGCCTCCGTGATCGACGGCGGGATCAGCACGTCGAGCACCTCCAGACACACGAGCGCGTAGATCACGCTCGCGTTCTCCGGCTCCGCCGCGTTCACCAGCTCGCCGACGGTGCGGCCCCGCGCCGTGCGCACGAGCTCCTCCTCCTCGCGCCGGAGGGCGCACTCGCCGAGCAGGTTGCGCCGCACGCCGTCGTCGAGGCGCGCGCCCGGGCCGCCGAGGCGGCGCAGCGCGACCTCGGGCGCGATGACCCGGCGGATCGTCTCCACGAAGACCTCCGCGCCGGTCGCGCCGCCGAAGACGTTCGGCTCCGCCTTGAGGCGGCCCGGCGGCTCGGGCTCCAGATCACACGTGCCGGCCTCCACCAGCACGACGTGCCCGATGATCCACTCGGCGTGCGCGCGCAGAACCGGCCAGAGATCGTCCTGACCGAGGTGGCCGTGCGCGATGAGCGCCGCGCCGGCGTGCCGGCCCGAGGCGGGGAGCTTGCCCGTGAGCCGCGCGGCCACCTCGCGCTCGATGTCGCCGCGCCCGACCAGGAAGGCGAGCAGCGTCTCCTCGGGGATGCTCGATCCGGCGGTGACGAGATCGCCGTCGTGCAGGACGATGCGCCGCGCGCCCTCGTCGGTCGCGATCGCGAGGGCGCCGGACGAGCGGCTGCCCACGGCGCGGGCGAGCGCGCGCGGCGCATCGCCCGGGCCGAGCACCGTGGCCGACGAGACGCTGCTCGAGACCGGCGCCTCGTCGGCCGCGTGAGGCGGCATCGCGCGGCCCAGCGCGCCCGTGCTGATCGTCGCGGGCGCCGAGGGGACCGCGGGCACGGCAGGCGGCGCCGGACGGCCCGGCCCGCCGGAGATGGCGACCGACGGCGGCACGGGCAGCGGCACGCGGCCGAGCCCACCCGCCGCCGGGGGCGACGGCTGCGGCGCGATGAGGCCGCGCCCGGGCGAGCTCGCGCCGGCCGAGACGGGCCCGGCGGGCAGCGGCGCGCGGCCCGGCGCGGAAGCGCGCACCGGCGCGGGCGGCGGCGACGGGTCGGGCTCGCCCGCGCCGCCGCCCGACGGCAGCGGCGCCGTCCTCAGCTCGACCGAGGCCGCCGGCACAAACGCGATCCCAGCCGGCGGCGTCACGTGCGGCGGAAACCCCGCCCCAGGGTGCTGCGGAAACCCCGCTCCAGCGTGCTGCGGAAACCCCGCTCCAGCGTGCTGCGGAAACCCCGCTCCAGCGTGCTGCGGAAACCCCGCTCCAGCGTGCTGCGGAAACCCCGCTCCAGCGTGCTGCGGAAACCCCGCTCCAGCGTGCTGCGGAAACCCCGCTCCAGCGTGCTGCGGAAACCCCGCCCCAGGGTGCTGCGGAAACCCCGCCCCCGGCGGCGCATGCCCGGCTGCAGGCGACACAAACCCGGCCGCGGACGGCGAAAACCCCGCCGCCCGGGGATCGCGAGCGCCGCGCGCCCGGGTCGGCGGCGGCTCGGTGTGGCGCTGGCGATCGACCGGCTCGAATCGCCCGGACAGCGCGCGCGCCCACTCGAGCTCCTCGCGCGCCGCGTCCGGCAGCCCGCGCTCCCACGACGGATCCTCGCGCGGCGCAGGCGGCGGCGACGGCGCGCGCTCCCACGCCGCCTCGGCGCGCGGCACCGGGGAGCGCGCCGACGGCCGCTCCCACCCCGCCTCGGCGCGCGGCGTCGGCGACGGCGCGAGCGCCCGCTCCCAACCCGCCTCGGCCCGCGACGGCGGCGACACGCCCGCGGGCGGCCGACCCGCGTCGCGCGGCGTCGGCGGCGCGGCGTCGCGCCCCCCGCCCCGGCGCGGCGCGGGCGCGCCGAGATCGCGCTCGTCGCGGCCAGGCAGGTGCGCCTCCCGGTCCATCGAGAGCGCCACGAGCTCGGGGCCGGCGCGCTTCGTCGCGTACACCACGTCGAGCGGGGGCCCGTCGTGCTCGTCGTCGCCCGGCTCGGCGAGCTCCGAGATGCGCTCGCCCGGTCCGGTGTGCTCGGCGCGCGTGGCCCCCTGCTGCGGCGCCCCTCCGACGCTGTGCGGGTCGGGGGCGGTCCGCGGCTGCGACGCCGCGCCCGCGTGCAGCGCGGCGAGGGCCGCGCTCGCGCCGATCCCCGGCTCGTCCTCGTCCGGATCGAGCGGCTCGTCGAGCGCGGAGAGCAGCTCGGGCGAGAGGATCAGATCCACGTCCTCCTCGGCCGCCGGAATGCTCGACGGGTGCGCCTTCGCCGTGACCCGCTGCTCGGCCGCGACGAGGATCTCCTCGAGCTCCGGGCTGATCCGGGCCGGCAGGAGCCGCGGTCCGACCGCATCGCCGTCCTCCGGGGGCGGCAGCACCGAGCCGACGTCGAGCGGGTCGAGATCGCTGGCGAAGTCCGAGTGCGACGCGACCTCGTTCTCGATCGGGCCCGAGTACTCCGCGGGCAGCCGCGGCGCGTCGCCCTGCTCCCGGCGCAGCCAGCCCGGCTCGGCCACCGCGCTCACGTGCGCGGCGAGCTCGGCGATGTCCACCGGGCGCGCGAACACCTGCCCGAACAGCTGCGGATCGAGCTCCGCCGAGCGCACCGGATCACCCACGAGGAGCACCGTCGCGGCGAAGCCGTCCGGGTGCTGGTACAGGCGCTCGAGCATGTCGATCGCGCCGGGCTGATCGACGTCGACGATCACGACCCGCGGCGCGTCGCTCGCGAGGCGCGCCTCGAGCTCCGCGAGCGGCGCCGCGATCACGTCGAAGCCACGGGCCCGCAACGCCGCGCCGATCGCCTCCCCTTCCGGCGATGCGTCGGCCAGGAGGACGGCAGGAGCGCGCAGGCGCGCCTGCGCAACATCGTGGTCGTCGCGGAGCTCGGACACGGCGGTCATCTTGTGGCGGCGGCCCCTCGGAGCGGCACCGTGGGCCCCGTAGTGTCGTGGACTGTCGACGGTCGCAGGCGGGCTGTCAAACGCGATCGCGGGCCAGCTTTCCTTCCCGCATGTTCTTCCTGCCCACGCGCCCGCAGCGCAGCGCCCCCTCTCGCGCACCTCGCCCCGCACCTCGTGCCCCGCCCGTCTGTCTGCCCACGCGCCCACGCGCCCACGCCACGGCCGCGACCACACGCGCCGGGCGGCCGCGGCCCCGTCCTCCCCGGCGCCGCGCGCGCCCGACCGCGGCCCTCCGGCGCCTTCAGCGTGGTAGACATCGGCACATGCTGCTCGGCGCTTACCCGAACGAGATCGCCCTCGTGGTCTTCCTCGTGATCCTGGTGCTGCTCGCCACGAAGGTCGGCCGCTTCGGCGAGGCCATCGGCGGGCTCTTCGAGCGGAAGCGGGCGACGGCCGACGGAAGCGCGCCGGAGGACAGGGCGGAGACCGCGGAAGAGCGCCCGGAAGGCTGAACACGCCGCGGGCGCAAGCGCCCGCATTCGTCTCTATCTATCCGCGTTCATTCATCTTTCATGGCATCGCGCGCACCGTCGGGGACACCGTGCCCTGCGGTCGTGCTAACGGTCGCGCGTGCAGACGCGGACCAAGAGCGGCCTCGTCCTCCTGCTCGTCGGTGCCCTGCTCGGCGGCGGCATCGCGTGGCTGCTCGCCCGGCGGCAGCAGGAGATCCCCCCCGCGCCGCGCGCGCTCGACGCGGTGCCGGCGGGCGCGCTGCTCGTCGCGACGCTCGATCTCCCGGCGCTGCGCGCCTCGCCGGCCTTCGCCCCGTTCCTGCGCGCCGAGCGCGAGATCCCGGGGCTCGGCAAGGTGAGCGACGTGTGCGGCTTCGACCCGCTGGCGGGGCTCACCGAGGTCGCGATCGCGATCCCGGCGTCGGGCGAAGGCGGCGAGTTCGGGCTCGTCGCCGCGGGCGCCGTGCAGCACGAGGCGCTGCTCGCGTGCGCCGCGAAGGTCGTCAAGGCCCGCGGCGGGCAGCCCGTGGTCACGCAGATCGGCGGCTTCCGCGCGGTGCGGGACTCGAGCGCCGAGGGCCGCGGCGAGATCGCCGTGCGCCCCGGCGGGCCGATCCTGCTCGGCGGCGGCGCGTACCTGCGCGCCATGATCGACAGCGCCGAGGGGCGCGCCGAGCCGCTCCGCGAGGGCGGCGCGCACGGCCAGGTCGCCGGCGAGGTGGGCGAGGGCGCGGCGCGCGTGACGGTGGTCCTCACGCCGGAGCAGCGCCGCGAGATCGAGGGCGAGCTCGCGCCGGGCGGCGCCGGCCGATCGCCCGCGGCGTCCATCCTGGCCGGCGGCGCCGCGGTCGCGCTCGGCCCCGAGATCGCCGTGCACGCCGCCGTGCTCTGCGACGCCGAGGCCCCCTGCGCCGAGCTCGGCGCGCAGCTGCGCGCCGCCCGCGACGCGCGCGCCGCCGACTTCGCGGTGCGGCTCGCCGGCTTCGGGACGCTGCTCCGGCGCATCGAGATCGCCGCCGCGGGCAAGGCGCTGCACGCGCGCGTCAAGCTGTCGGCCGACGAGGCCGGCGTGCTCGTCGACCGGCTCGTGTCGCTGCGCGGCCTCCGTCAGCCCGCGCCGGAGCCGCCGCCGGCGCGTGATCCACGGCGCGATCCACGCCGCGACCCGCGCGAGCCGCCGCCGGCCGAGGAGGACGACGGCCGCGCGCCGCCCCCGCCCGACGTGGTCATCACGCCGCGCGCGAAGCCCGGCGCCGACGGCGGCGCGCCGCCTCCCGACGCGGCCACCGCGCCGCGGGCGACGCCGGACGGCGGCGCGCAGTGAGCGCGGCGGGGCCGACAGCGCGGGGCTGACCGCGATTCGACGCGCGTTTGACACGCAGCGCCTCTATGTGAATCCGGTTGAGCGGAGGAGATCGGTCCATGACACGACGGAGCGCGCTGTCGCTTGCGATCCTGGTGCTCGCCCTGTGCGTCAGCTGCAAATCGAGGTCGGATGGGCCCTCGCCCTCGGCGGACACCGCCCCCGCCACGAAGCCGTCGCCCGAGCCGGCGAGGGCGCCCGTGACCGTCGTGGTCGCGTACGGCAGCGAGAAGAAGACCTGGCTCGAGGAGCAGGCGAAGCGCTTCGAGCAGCGCGGCGAGAAGACGAAGGGCGGCCGGCCGATCGTCATCGAGGCGAAGGCGATGGGCTCCGGCGAGGTGGTCCAGGGCATCGCCGCCGGCCAGCTCAAGCCGCACGTCTTCAGCCCTGCGTCGGCGGTCTACGTCTCCCTCCTGAACAGCGCCTGGTCGGCGAAGACCGGCGCGACGAAGCCGATCTCGCCCGCCGGGGATCCGCTCGTCCTCTCGCCCATCGTCGTCGCGATGTGGAAGCCGATGGCCGAGGCGCTCGGCTGGCCGGAGAAGCCGATCGGCTGGCGCGACCTCGTGAAGGTGAGCGCCGATCCGAAGGGCTGGGGCGCGCACGGCCACCCCGAGTGGGGCCGCTTCAAGCTCGGCCACACCCACCCCGAGTACTCGAACTCCGGCCTGCTCGCCGTGCTCGCCGAGGCCTACGCCGGCGCCGGGAAGACGCGCGGCCTCACCGCGGCGGACCTCGAGGTCAAGGCGACCCAGGACCACCTCCGCGCGATCGAGCAGACCCTCGTCCATTACGGCCAGTCGACCGGCTTCTTCGCCGACAAGATGCTCGCCCGCGGGCCCGCGTACCTGTCGGCCGCCGTGCTCTACGAGAACCTCGTCATCGAGTCGTACACGAAGACCACGGAGGCGCCGTTCCCGGTCGTCGCGGTCTACCCGGTCGAGGGCACGTTCTGGTCCGATCACCCCTATGCGGTGCTCGACGCCGCGTGGGTCGGCGCCGAGGAGCGCGAGGGCGCGCAGGCCTTCCTCAGGTTCCTCAAGGAGAAGCCCCAGCAGGAGCGCGCGCTCGCGCTCGGCTTCCGGCCGGCCGACCCGTCGATCCCGATCGGCGCGCCGGTCGACGCGGCCCACGGCGTCGACCCGAAGCAGCCGCAGACCCTGCTCGAGGTGCCCGACGGCGCGACGCTCGAGAAGCTGCTGGCCGTCTGGCAAGACGCCAAGAAGACGAGCGACGTCATCCTCGTCTTCGACAAGTCCGGGAGCATGGCCGGGCGGCCGCTCGCGGAGGCGAAGAAGGGGGCCAGGTCGTTCCTCGACATCCTGCACGACCGCGACGACGTGACGCTCCTCTTCTTCGACGGCGCGCTCTACCCGCCCATCGGGCCGAAGCAGCTCGGCAAGGACAAGGCGGATCTCGTCGCGCGCATCGACGGGACGGTGGCCGACGGCAAGACGGCGCTCTACGACGCCGTGGCCAAGGCCCACGAGCTCGCCCTCGCCCGGGCCAGGGCGGAGCCGGCGCGCATCCACGCGATCGTGGTCATGACCGACGGCAGGGACGAGCACAGCCAGCTCCCGCTCGACGGCCTGATGAAGCGCTTCTCGACGGAGGAGGCGCCGGTGAAGATCTTCACGATCGCCTACGGCGAGGGCGCCGATCCGACGGTGCTGGAGCAGATCGCCGAGGCCGCGAAGGGGTCGAGCGCGCGGGGGGCGACCGACACCATCGTCGCGGTGTACAAGGAAATGGCGTCTTTCTTCTGAGGGGCATCGTGGCGAACGACGGTGAACGAGGCGACGGGCCCCGCGCCCCCATCGGGCGGGTCCTGGGGAAGGCGGCGACCGGCGCGATCAACCTCGCCGTCGCGGGCGGCGCCGCGGTGGGCGCCGCGGCGCTGCACTCCTGGCCCGTCCTCGCGCTCGGCGGCGTCGCGTACGCGGCGCTGATCGCGTGGGACATGGCGAGCCCGAAGTTCTGGAAGCAGGCGCTCGCGGCGCCCCCCGCCGCGCTCCCCGACCCGGACGACCTGCGCGACCAGGCGACCCGCGACGCCGTGCGGGCGATCCTCTCCGCCCGGAGCGAGCTCGCCGCCGTGCTCGAGCAGACGAGCGACGAGGTGAAGGGCCACCTCGGCCAGACGCTCTCCTCCATCACCGAGCTGGAGCAGCGGTCGGCGCGGCTCATCGCCCGCGCGGAGGACCTCTCCGGCTACCTCGCCAAGGTGAGCGCCGAGCCGATCCGGCAGGAGATCGCGCGGCTCGGCGAGAAGGCGCGCGCCGCGCGCGACCCGGCGGCGCGGCGAGAGTACGAGAGCGCCCGCGCCACCCGCGAGGAGCAGCTCGGCGCGCTCGACGACATCGCCGGCGTGAGGGAGCGGGTCATCGCCAACCTCTCTCGCATCGTCGCGACGCTCGAGGGGCTGCCGGCGAAGATCGTGCGGATGCGCGCGCTCGACGCGCAGGCGATGGATCAGCTCTCGGGCTCCATGCACGACGAGCTCGAGCACATGAATGGCGAGCTCAAGGCGTTCGAAGAGACGCTGAAGACCCTCGGGGAGATGGCGAGCGCATGAAGGCCAAGGGGATCATCATCGCGGGGTTCCTCCTCGCGGTCGCGGCCGTGCTGTTCCTGACGACGCGCGACCGGCAGACCGCCGCGCCGGAGGCCGCCCCCGCCGGCGCGGCCGCCCCCGCGAGCGCGGCGCCGCCGCCCGCCGCGGCCACCGAGATCTCGATGCTCTACAGCAGCGAGAAGCAGGAGTGGGTCGAGGCGGCGCTCGCCGACTTCAGGAAGGAGCACCCGGAGATCGCGCTGCGCCTCAAGGCGATGGGATCGATCGAGGCGGCCCAGGCGATCGTCGACGGCAGCGAGAAGCCGACGATCTTCAGCCCGGCCGACTCGCTGGTGCAGAACCTCCTCACGTCGGACTGGCAGACCAAGCACAAGACAGAGCTGTTCGCCGCCTCCGGCGACGAGGCGCCCCAGCCCGTCGTCATCACCCCGCTCGTCTTCGTCGTCTGGGAGGACCGCGCGAACGCGCTCCTCAAGGCGTCGCGCGGGGAGATCTCCTGGCAGGTGATCCACAGGGCGGTGAAGTCCAACGAGGGCTGGCCCGCGGTGGGCGGCCAGCCCGCCTGGGGCTTCGTCAAGCTCGGCCACACCGACCCGACGCGCTCGAACTCCGGCCTCCAGGCGCTCCTCCTGATGACGCTCGACTACCACAAGAAGACGAGCGGGCTCGCCGTCGGCGACCTCCTGAACCCCAAGTACCAGGCCTGGATCGGCGAGGTCGAGAGGGGCGTACCCCGCTTCGAGACCTCGACCGGGGCGTTCATGACGGACATGATCCGGTTCGGCCCGTCGAAATACGATATCGCGGTCGTCTACGAGAACCTCGCGATCGCGCAGCTCGAGAACGCGCAGGGCCGCTGGGGCAACCTCAAGGTGTACTACCCGGCCACGACGCTCTGGAGCGACCACCCCATCGCCGTCCTCCAGGCCGACTGGGTGACGCCGGCCCAGAGGCAGGCCGCGGGCGTCTGGGTTCGTTACCTGAGGAGCCGCCCCGTCCAGGAGAAGGCGCTCGTGTACGGGTTCCGGCCGGCGGACACGACCGTGCCGCTCAAGACCGCCTCGCAGCAGAACCCCTTCACGCGGCTCTCGCAGCACGGCGTGAAGATCGAGATCCCGCCCGTGGCCCAGGCGCCCGACGGCCAGGTGGTCAAGAACCTCATGATGATGTGGACCCGCGTCGTCGCGAGGTGACCGCCGCGCCGCGCTGCGGCGCGCCGCTTCCGTGATCCACCTGACGAGCGCACCACGTCGCCGAGCCGCGCCACGCCGCGCGGGCCGATCGCGGCGCCGCGCGCTGTCGCGAACTCCTGTACGCTGGGCTGTGCCCTCGCGCGGGACCGGCGCTCCGGTCCGTCCCGCCGCGAGGCGTGGGGTGGGGCCTATCGCATGCAGCTCGCCTGGATGTCCGCCAGCGTGGTCGTCGCGACCCTCGTCGGGGTCGTCCTCTGGGCGCTCGCGCGGCGGCTCCGCGCCCGGGAGCTCGAGCTCGCGGTCAAGGCGCGCGAGCTCGACCGCAAGGCGGAGGAGCTCGCCGTGAGCCGCGCCGCGGAGCAGCGGCTCGCCGAGGAGCTGCACGAGGCGCGGCGGGCCGAGGAGCAGGCGCGCAAGGCGCAGGCGGAGGCCGCGGCGGCGAGCCGGGCGAAGAGCGCGTTCCTCGCCAACATGAGCCACGAGCTCAGGACGCCGCTCAACTCGATCCTCGGCTTCGCGCAGCTCATGGAGCGCGACCGGGCGCTCGGCGACCGGCACCGCGAGAACCTCGCGGTCATCAGCAAGAGCGGCGAGCACCTGCTCGGCCTCGTGAACGACATCCTCGAGATGGCGAAGATCGAGGCCGGCAGGATGACGCTCGCCGACGTCGACTTCGACCTCCACGGCATGCTCTCGGAGCTGTCGGAGATGTTCGCGCTGGAGGCGCAGAAGAAGGGGCTCACGCTCGCGGTCGAGCGCGAGCCGGACGTCCCGCGCCTCGTCCACGGCGACGAGGGCAAGCTCCGGCAGGTCCTGATCAACCTGCTCGGCAACGCGCTGAAGTTCACGGTCCGGGGCTCGGTGACGCTGCGGGCGTGGGCGCGGCGCTCGACCGGCGCGCACGACGGCGCGGCGGCGGGGCGCGTGCGGCTGTCGTTCGAGGTGGCGGACACGGGGCGCGGCATGGCGCCCGGCGAGCTCGAGGAGCTCTTCGAGGCGTTCTCGCAGACCGCGAGCGGGCGCAGGGCGCGCGAGGGCACCGGCCTCGGGCTCCACATCAGCCGGCGGATCGTGCGCATGATGGGGGGCGACATCCACGTGGAGAGCGAGCTCGGCCGCGGGACGACGTTGCGCTTCGACGTGCGCCTGACGCTGGTCGACGCGCAGGACCGGAAGCAGGCGCCGCGCGCGCGCCGGATCGTGGGCCTGTCGCCCGGGCAGCCGAGGTACCGTGTGCTCGTGGTCGACGACCGGTGGGACGTGCGCCACTGCCTGCTCAAGCTGCTCGACTCGGCGGGCTTCGAGGTGCGCAGCGCGACGAACGGCCTCGGCGCCGTGGCGCAGTGGGAGACGTGGGCGCCGCACCTCGTGCTGCTCGACCTGCGCATGCCGCTGCTCGACGGCTACGAGGCGGCGACCCGCATCAAGTCGGGCGCGCGGGGGCGGGACACGGTCGTGGTCGCGATGACCGCGAGCGCGTTCGAGCAGAACCGGCTGCTCGCGGCGCAGGCCGGCTGCGACGACTTCCTGAGCAAGCCGTTCCGTGACGCCGAAATTTTCGCGCTGCTCGGGAAGCACCTCGGGGTGCGCTTCGAGTACGAGGATCAGCCGGCGGCGCGGCCGGCGCAGGCCGCCCGGGGCGCGGATCTGGCGCGCGCGGCGGCCGGGCTGCCGGTCGCGCTGCGCAAGGACCTCCGGCAGGCGGCCACGCGGCTCGACGCGAAGGCGGTGCAGGCCGCGGTGGAGCGGATCCAGCCGGAGGACGCGGATCTCGCGGGGGCTGTGGCCGAGCTCGCGCGGGGGTATCGGTTCGACAGCATCCTGGCGCTCTCGAGCGCGGACGAGGAGGAGCCGTCATGAAAGCGACCGACAACAAGCAGCACCTCGCGGAGGGATCGTGAGCACACGGCCGGAGAGGCCGCGGGAGCGGCCCGCGGAGATCCTGATCGTCGACGACATGCCGGCGAACCTGTCGCTCCTCACGTCGATGCTGACGGCGCAGGGGTACGAGGTGCGGGCGGCGATCAGCGGCGCGATGGCGCTGATGTCGGCCGCGGCGTCGCCGCCGGACCTCATCCTGCTCGACGTGAGCATGCCCCACATGGACGGCTACGAGGTGTGCCGGCGGCTGAAGGCGGACGCGCGGACCGCGGACACGCCGGTCATCTTCCTGAGCGCGATGACCGGCATCGGCGACAAGGTGACGGCGTTCGAGGCGGGCGGCGTCGATTACGTCACGAAGCCGTTCGAGCTGCGCGAGGTGCTGGCGCGCGTGGGGACGCAGCTGCTCCTGCACCGGCAGCGCCGGGAGCTCGAGCGGCAGCGCAAGGAGCTGGAGGAGCGGTACGCGCAGGTCCGGCAGATGCAGGCCGCGCTGCGCGGCTACCTGTCCGACCGGGCGTGGGAGAGCATCGAGGAGAGCGTGTCGTCGAACCGGCCGAGCGCGCCGGCGCGCGAGGTGCTGACGGTGCTGGTCAGCGACATCGAGGATTTCGTGCGGCTGTCGGAGCAGGAGGAGCCGGGCCCGCTGCTCGCGGATCTCAGCCTGTACATGGCCACGGTGGCGCAGGTCGTTTACGACCACCGGGGCGAGGTCGACAAGTACGTGGGCGACGGCATGCTCGCGTTCTTCCGGAGCGCGCCGGACGCGCTCGCGGCGGCGCAGGAGATCCAGCGCAGCATCGCGGGGTTCAACGAACACCAGCGCTCGCAGGACCGGCCGATGTTCCCGACGCGGCTCGGCCTCTCGACAGGGCCGGTCCTCCTGGCGAGCATCGGATCGAGCGGGAGGCGGGAGTTCACGATCATCGGCGATCGTGTGAACACCGCGTTTCGGATTCAGGCGCAGTCGAGGTCCGGTGGCCTGCTGATGGATGAGGCGACGTTCCTCGCGGCCGGCAGCCCGGGAGGCGCGGTGCCCGCGGTGGTGCGGATCCGCGGAAAGCAGGGAGAAGAGAGGCTCTATGCGATCGCGCCGGAGGCGATCGCGGAGGGCGCGGCGCGCGGCGGGTCGGGCGAGGCCTGAGGGGCTCGCGCGGCCGAGATCGCGAGAGGCGGCGCGCCCACGTGGCCTGTGGGCGCGAACATCATTGCGCGGCGACTCCCCGGGATCACGGCAGATCCATCGGGTGGGTCAGGCGATGCACAAAACCGTTCGTTCTTGAACCAGGGGGTGCCCTCGTGCATAGTCGCCGCCGCGGAGGATGGAATGAAAATGGAGCTTCGTTATTGCATTACCTTGGCCGGCTTGATCGCGACGTTCGGCGTGAGCGCGGCCGCGTGTGGAGATGACGACAACGGCACGGAGTCGGGCTCGACGACGAGCGGCAGCGGGACCACGAGCGGCACGGGCGGCGGCGGCACGGGCACGGGCACGGGCGGCGGCGGTGCCGGCGGGGGCGACGGCGGGGGCGGCGGCACGCCGTCGTCGTCGCTGATCTCCGATGACTTCGAGTCGTACGAGGCGCAGGGCGCGCCAGGCACCGCGTGGAAGGTCTACACGGCCATGACCGGCTCCGCCGTCACGGTCGACACCGCGCAGGCTTACAGCGGCACGAAGTCCGTGAAGGTGACGACGCCCGCGAGCACGGGAGACAACAACTACAAGTCGGCCATGATCCAGTTCACGGGAGACGCGTTGCCCGTCGAGGGGAACGTCGTTCGTGGCCGCATGATGTTCTTCCTCGAGTCGGCGCCGACCACGGACGTGCACTGGACGTTCATCGACGGCTCCGGCGTCGTGCCGGGGAGCGACTACATGGGCGCGGAGTACGCGGCCGTCTATCGCTACGGCGGCCAGATGGCGCTCGACGACGGCAACCAGATGATGGCGAACTACGACACGCCCGGCTACTGGTCCGAGCCCAAGACCGCGCCGCAGACGGACTGCTACCATCACGCCGAGGGCGTCGTGGTCCCGACCGGCAAGTGGACCTGCGTCGAGTTCAGCTTCGACGGGCCGAAGAACGAGATGCGCCTCTGGCTCGACGGCCAGGAGGTGTCCAAACTCACGATGTCCGGGACCGGCCAGGGCTGTGTCAGCGAGGTGGAGAACTTCACGTGGAGCGCGCCGGAGTTCACCAGCATCGGCTTCGGCTGGGAGTCGTATCAGGCTGACGACCCCCGCACGATGTGGATCGATGACGTCGTGATCGGCACCGAGCCCATCGGCTGCCCGCCCGCTCAGTGAGCCCGCGCGGCCCGCGCGGCTGAGCCTTCCCCCCCGGGGCGCGGAGCGGGATCCGCGCCTCGGCTCGTCCCCTCCCCTGTCGGCCGGCCGGGCGGTTCGTCGCCCGAAAGGTGCGCAGGTCGATTGATCGCCCGCTGAGACCGCCCTAGGAGGGTCCGTGAGGTCCAACGGCTTCACGAACCTGGAGGTCTCCGTGATCAGATCCGCTCATCGCTACTCGCTGCTCGCCTCGTTCGCCCTCGTCGTCGCCGCCTGCGGCGGCGCGCCCGAGCCGGCGCCCGAGGTGCCGTCCGTGCCGGCGCAGACGCCCGAGACGCCGGCGGCGCCCGAGGCGACGCCGGCGCCTGAAGCCACCCCGCCGGGCGGCGGCGCGGCGCCCACCGGGGCCGACGGCGTGACGTCCGGGGCCGCGACGCCGGCTGCGGCGGCGCCGGCGGCGCCCGTCACGGTGCCGATCGAGGCGCGGAGCAAGTCGAAGCTGAAGGGCAGCGCGACGTTCACCGAGGTCGAGGGCGGCGTGAAGGTGTCCGTCCAGGTACCGGGCGCGCCCAAGGGCAAGATCGCGGTGCACGTGCACGAGACCGGCGACTGCAGCGCGCCGGACGGGGCCAGCGCGGGCGCGCACTACAACCCCGAGAACCACCAGCACGGCCTGCCCGACGCCGCGCAGCGCCACCTCGGCGACCTCGGCAACATCGAGGTCAAGCCGGACGGGAACGGGACCCACGAGATCGTCGCCAAGGGGGCGAACCTGAAGCAGGGCGCGCCGAACTCGTTCCTCGGCCGCGCGATCATCGTCCACGAGAAGGCGGACGACGGCGGCCAGCCCTCCGGGAACGCCGGCGGGCGCATCGGTTGCGGGGTCATCGCGGCGGGCAAGTGAGCCTGGCCGGGGGGCCTGATTTCGCCTCGCTTGAACGACGACCCGCATCCTGACGCGGGGCGGCCCCCCATGTTCACGCAGCGGGTACACGTCATGTCACCTGCCCGCGCCTGCGAGCGCCGCAAGAAGTTCGGCCTCCCGGAGGGGCGTGAGCCCGGCGCGCAGGGCAGGTTCTCCGCGGGACCGGTCCCATGCGAGCGTATCTCTGACGGTCTCGACGAGAGGCCGGAAGGTGAGCCCGGCGGAGACGGCCTTGGCGTTGCCCGTTTCGAGGAAAGCGTTGTTCTTTTCAGGCAGCCAGAGGGGCAGCTCGCTCCAGGGCGCGACGCCGTGGGCGAGCAGGAACGCTTCGCTCGCCCAGGCGAAGTGCGCCTCGCTCCCGCTCCCGCGCGCGCAGGCGTCGAGCAGATTCTGCATCGTCACGCCGTCGGCGCCGGCCGCGTTGAAGACTCCTGGGGTCCGAGCTTCGATCCGCTGCACACACCAGGCGGCGAAATCGCGCGCGTCCAGCGCGCGCACGGGGCGCTCGGGGCGACCGGGCGCGAGCACGTCACCGCCGCGCGCGACGCGGCGGACCCAGTAGGTGAAGCGATCGGTGGGATCGAGCGGGCCGACGATGAGGCCGGGGCGGAGCACCAGCACCCGGCCGGGCATCTCTTCCTCGGCGGCGCGCTCACAGCACACCTTGAGGGCGCCGTAGTGTTCGCCGTAGAGCGACGCGTTGGACGGCCCTTCGGGCTCGATCGCCTCCGCCGCTCGGAGCGCCTCCTCGGTCAACGTCGCGACCGGACCGTCCTCTCCGGAGTTGGCCGGGTCGACGTACACGGAGCGCGTCGAGATGAACGTGTAGTGCTCGACCGCGGGTGAGAGGAGCCGCACCGCGCGCCGCACGATGGACGGCACGTAGGCCGCGGTGTCGATCACCGCGTCCCAGCGCCGTCCGCGGAGCGCGCCGAGGTCACCGCGTCGATCGCCGGTGAGCCTCTCGACCTCGGGAAACAGGCCGGGGGCCTGGCGACCGCGATTGAAGAGCGTCACCTGGTGGCCACGCGTGAGCGCTGCTTCGACGATGTGCCGGCCGACGAACAATGTCCCGCCCAGGATCAGGATCTTCATGGGCCGTCAGTGTGCACCGCGAACGCAGGCTGGCAAGCAGCCCCGGACCCGGGGCACGCGTGACAGACACAATCACGTCAGCGTCTGTTCGCCGTTCGGCGCGAAGCGCGTGCTTCCCAGGCGATCCGGGGGGTAGTAGTGCGTCGGCGGGTACCGGAGCCAGCCCGGATCCATCTTGCTCGCGATCCGCGTCTGCCCCGCGTAGATGTGCTTGGTGATGAACCGCCCGTCCCGCAGCGCCAGGTGCTGGTCGTGGTACGCCGTAGCCGTACGTCACCACCTCCGCCCCGGAACCAGGGAACTTCATCGACAGCAAACGTCCGAACGAGTCGAACGTGTACTCCATCGTCGCCTCGTACGGCCCCCGGTGCGGCTCGCGCATCCGGTGGAACTCCGTCGTCAGCTTCGCCACGTTCCCGAGCCGGTCGTACGAGAACGTCCTCTTCCCCGCCTCGCTCTGCTCCTCCACCGGCCGCCCGGCGCGGTTCCCCTGCTCGTCCCCCGCCTCGTCCGGCTCGCCTACACGTACGTCACGTCCGTCGAGTCCGGGTAGTCCACCCGCTCGAGCCGGTTATGCTCGTAGTCCTACCGGATCAGCTTGGTTGCCGCTTCCGCGGCGAGCTTTGCCGTCTGCCGCGCCCCGACATTGCCGGAGCGATCGTAGCGCCACTCCGTGCGCCCCATGTCCGGGCTCGTGAGCGCCACCATCCGCCCTGCCGTGTCGTACTCGGCCGTGGTCTCGTGGTCGAGCGGATCCTTCACCCGGACGAGCTCGTCGACAGCGGTGTATCCGTACCGCGTCACCAGCGTCGTCCACGTCTCCGACCCGTGCAGCCGGTTGCGCTCCTCGACCGCCACGATCGCGTTGTCCACGTCCTGGTACGCCTTCCTCACCTTCCCGGTCGGGTCGATCTCCGTCGCAACGAACCACGCCGCGCCGTCGAGCTCCTCGATGTCGTAGCTCGTCGTGGTCACCACCTCCCCATGCTCGTCGTCCGGCTCCCGGGTCTCCACGACGCGCGAGAGCACATCGTACCCGAACACCGTCGGGTGCTTCTGCGCCACCTCCACGAACGCCGTCGCCTCGCCCGTGTCGAACACCGGCTGCCCTTGCTCCGCCACGCGCCCGCGCTCATCGAAGATCACCTTCCCGCTCACCGTCATCCCCACGAGCGGCTCGGTGTCCGGCCCCTGGTCCTTCTCCAGGTCCTTCTTCGTCTGGATCACCCGGTTGAGCCCGTCCACGAACGTCACCGTGTCGACCGGATCCCCCGGGTGCTGCACGTCCTTGTGCCGCGTCCGCGACCGGGCGGGCACAGGGGTGCTCGATCCTGGCTGCATCGCTCTGTGCAGCCCATCCAGTCCTCCTACCCAAACCAGACAACAAGCCGAACCCCGTCTGCGCCGAATCTATCCGCGAGGCACGCCATGAGCTTCATCAGCAGACCGAATTCGGTGTCAGCGATCGCATCTGCCCTGCGCAACACAGGCCTACGAAACACACGATCTCCGCTTCTTGCTTCCTGCTCGGTCTCCAGAACCTGGCGCACCCAGTCGCACCCTAACTTATTCAGCCACTTCGTAACAAAATTCTCCTTACCATCGGCACAAACGACATACTCACTAATCCTACAATCTCTCGACAATGCGCACTCATCCCAGTCGACTCTAATAAGCTCACTATACAGAACCCAGCTCGGCCAACTTTCATCATCGAGATAGACGTCCATTTTTTGCCTCATGTTTTCACTACAGTCTGCAGGTATTCCCCGATTGGCGAAGAGCGGCACAAAACCCGCATAATTATCGACACCAAACAAGCATCCATTCAGATCGCAGTGCTGAAGAAGCAGGCTACTGATGTAAATAACATCATACCATTCATCCCGGATCCTAAATTCAACCGCGCCGTAGATTTGAGCCATAAATCATCGCTCCGGAATCCTGAATACGTTTTCTGCTCCGATCCTCTTTGCAGTAAAATCTATAACATTTTGAGGAGTATCGGCAGAAAAAAATACGCGC
The DNA here is from genome assembly GCF_002950945.1 of Sorangium cellulosum. Classification (GTDB taxonomy): domain Bacteria; phylum Myxococcota_A; class Polyangia; order Polyangiales; family Polyangiaceae; genus Sorangium; species Sorangium cellulosum_E. Next base: position 13,563,569 of record NZ_CP012673.1, on the reverse strand, counting down.
GTACACCGACCTTTCGTTCTCCTGAGTTTGCAGCGTGCTGATATAGCTTGATCACACGGGCCAAATTGCTCAGGTTCTCTCCTTTCTTTGGGCCTCCAACCATCACCAGATCCCCATTACCTGCCACAACGTCGATATCGGTATGACCCAAGTCGGATGCCTCGATTCGATCATTGGAAACCTTTCCCCCGGTAAGTTCAGCCACTTTAGCCTCACGTGCTGCACCGACTGCCTGACGAGCTGCCCCTCCCCTAGCCTGAGCCCCCGCGTTGCCTGCGCCGCCCCTGGGAGCCGCCTGCGCCGGCTTCGCCGGCGACGTCGCCTGCGGAGGTTTGGCCGGCTGCGGAAGCTGCGACGGCGCCACCGTGGGCTGCGGCGGCAGCGGAGCAGCCTGCTGAGATTGCATGACTGCCTTTGCCAGCACCCGGCGCATGACGTCGCCGATGCCGCGCGATGCACGACCCGCTGCCCCCGCCGTGGTGGCCACGCTGGAGCTTGCTTCCGCGCGCTGCAGCATCTGCCGCTGGTGGAACGCGGCGCCCTCGGGCCCGTTGAAGCAGCTCGGGTGCCGGCAACCGTTCATTCCGGGCGGGAAGTTCCGGCTCGCCCCCTGGGGGTTCCGCCCATCCGGGTCGACGAGGTTCACCGGGTTGTTCAGCGTATACGTGTACAGCCCCAGGTTCCCCGGGTTGAACACCCCTCCCCCCGGCCCTCCCTCCATGTACTCGTCCAGGATCGGGTCCGGGCTCAGCCACGTGCTGATCCTCGAGTCGTAATACCGCGCTCCGAAGTAGTAGAGCCCCGTCGCCTGATCGAGCTCCTTCCCGGTGAACACGTACGCCCGCCTCAGCTCGTACCGCGAGTCCGACGCGTCGCCCCACAGCTCCCCGGTCGGGAAGTACTCGTCCCTTTGTGTCAACGCCTGCTCGCCATTCGACGCGAAGCTCGTGCTGCCCAGGTGGTCCGGGTGGTAGTAGATCGTCGGCGGGTCCCGGAACCAATCCGGATCCATCTTGCTCGCGATCCGCGTCTGCCCCGCATAGATGTGCTTGGTGATGAACCGCCCGTCCCGCAGCGTCAGGTGCTGGTCGTGGTACGCCGTCTCCTCCTCGCCGCTGACGTGGTGGAAGTGCACGCGCCGCTCGCCGTCGCCGTCGTACAGCATGCGCGACAGCTCCTGGCCGTTCTGCGCAACCCGGGTGACGCGGTTCTCCTCGTTCCACTCCGTCGTGCGCCTCTGCGAGCCGTCGTAAACCCAGCCCGTCTGGTTGCCGCTGCCGTCGTAGCTCATCACCCGCGGCCACGGCCGCGACTCCGCCGCGAGGTCCTCCTCGATGCGCGTGGGCGCATGTGGCTGCGGGCTGGTGCACTGGTACACCGAGCGGTACGTCTGCTCCCGGATAGCGTACCCCTCGCGCCATCGGATGCTGCCGTCCGGCTCGAGCCCGTCCCGCTCGAACCGATAGCTCGCCTGGTCCTTGGTGAGGGTGCTGCGGATCTCGTCGTAGTGGAACGACAGTTGGGGTGTACCCCCTACGGTCCGTCGTTGGCATGTGGGCGGAACCCGATCGGGTGCACCCAGTGGACGTGGCACTCGTCACCTGCGACCACGAACCAGAGCTCCGTTCCCCCAATAGAGAACTGGACTCCGGCTTCTCTACCAAATTCATTCACCAGGACCTTCACCGAGGCGATGACCTTACCAATTAGTCCAGAAAACTTCGGATCGTCCGATTGCTCTACCCTACTCCATTTCCCGCTCTGCTCGATGTAGAGGCGGTTTTCATCGGAAATCGGAGGCTGGAATGGGTCCACCCAGGGCGCATCTTGAACACGAAGCCTCTCACCATCCGCCGATCCATCGAGGAAAAATACGGATCCATCGTCCAAGTAGAGCTCAAGCGCCCCGTCACCTGCTTCAATTTGTCCGCCGTGCTCGAAGAATATGCGCGCCACCGCACGAAGGCACTTTCCAGATAGCGACTTCAGGCTAGCGGGGGGAAGCGCCATTGAACCATTCATTTGTTCGACATCCGGGCCCCTCGGTCGTAGCCGTGCGTCACCACCTCCGCCCCGGGACCAGGGAACTTCATCGACAGCAACCGTCCGAACGCGTCGAGCGTGTACTCCATCGTCACCTCGTACGGCCCCCGGTGCGGCTCGCGCGTCCCGTGGGACTCCGTCGTCAGCTTCGCCACATTCCCGAGCCGATCGTACGAAAACGTCCTCTTCCCGCTCCACTTCTCTTCCGGCCGAAATCCGTCGCCGAGATTCAGCTTTACCCGGGAATAGTTCTGTCCGGGCTGCTTGATCACGCGGCCGGCAGAAGTTACTCGTAATTCATCAGCTCCTTTCGCAGCGAATCCGTTAGCTCTTCGGCGCTGAGAGTCACACCCTGACCTGCTGGTGTCGGGAACACGCCAGCTAGCATACCCCGCGCCGCGAGCATTGGGAGCAGCTCGCCGAGAAGTCTGTCCAGAGAGACTTCCTCAGCCTCATGGTTCGCCCAGTCTCCAGTACGGTGAAGCTCCGCATACTCGCGAGCTGGCCAAAGGGGGAAGACCGGTACTCCCTCATCGTTCGCCATGAGCACCCAGCCATCCTTCCAAAGGCCCCATGCCGTTTCCCAAGCGACCACAGTTTTCACGAAATGACGATAGCGGGCCGGACCATCGAGCACCAGGACGGCCTGGATCTCTTTTTCGGTTGTTTTTTTCATGGACGTTCCTTGTTCGCCCGACCAAAAGCATCGAGCTTGTGCTGGGTTCTATGGAGGTCCGTGTCCTGAAGCTTCGAAGGATATTCGACGTGATCGTAGCCCTTAGCTGCCTCGCGCCCTCTACTGTGAGCGAGCTGCTTTCCTGGTGGGACGCGAATGGTCGGTCGCTGTCCACGGGCGATGGCGTTCTGTTCTTGCTTGACCCACCCGCGGTCCGCGGATGATGTACTTGGGTCTTCAGCGATTTGCTTTAGCCGTTCCTGGGCGCGAGCGCGACCATTTGCGCCCTTTGAGGCCCCTACAGATGACCCAGGCTGCTTCGCAGCCGACTGCCCTGCCTGGGCCGGTTGCGCCGGCCTCGCCGGCGGCGCAGGCTGCGGCTGTGCCGCCGGCGGAAACTGTGACGGCGCCACGGTGGGTTGCGGCGGCAGTGCAGTGGTCTGCTGCGGCCGCATGACCGTCCTGACCAGCACCCGGCGCATGACGTCGCCGATGCCGCGCGATGCACGACCCGCTGCCCCCGCCCCTGCGGTGGCCGATCTGGAGCTTGCCTCCGCCCGCTGCACCTGCTGAATCGCGCGACTCCCTTCAGGCCCGGACCAGCAGCTCGGGTGCCGGCAACCGTTCATTCCGGGCGGGAAGTTCCGGCTCGCCCCCTGGGGGTTCCGCCCATCCGGGTCGACGAGGTTCACCGGGTTGTTCAGCGTATACGTGTACAGCCCCAGGTTCCCCGGGTTGAACACCCCTCCCCCCGGCCCTCCCTCCATGTACTCGTCCAGGATCGGGTCCGGGCTCAGCCACGTGCTGATCCTCGAGTCGTAATACCGCGCTCCGAAGTAGTAGAGCCCCGTCGCCTGATCGAGCTCCTTCCCGGTGAACACGTACGCCCGCCGCAGCTCGTACCGCGAGTCCGACGCGTCGACCCATAGCTCCCCGGTCGGGAAGTACTCGTCCCTTTGCGTCAACGCCTGCTCGTTGTTCGACGCGAAGCTCGTGCTGCCCAGGTGATCCGGGTGGTAGTAGATCGTCGGCGGGTCCCGGAACCAATCCGGATCCATCTTGCTCGCGATCCGCGTCTGCCCCGCGTAGATGTGCTTGGTGATGAACCGCCCGTCCCGCAGCGTCAGGTGCTGGTCGTGGTACGCCGTCTCCTCCTCGCCGCTGACGTGGTGGAAGTGCACGCGCCGCTCGCCGTCGCCGTCGTACAGCATGCGCGACAGCTCCTGGCCGTTCTGCGCAACCCTGGTGACACGGTTCTCCTCGTTCCACTCCGTCGTGCGCCTCTGCGAGCCGTCGTAAACCCAGCCCGTCTGGTTGCCGCTGCCGTCGTAGCTCATCACCCGCGGCCACGTCCGCGACTCCGCCACGAGCTGCTCCTCGATGCGCGTGGGCGCATGCGGCTGCGGGCCGGTGTACTGGTACACCGAGCGGTACGTCTGCTCCCGGGTGGCGTGCCCCTCGCGCCATCGGATGCTCCCGTCCGGCTCGAGCCCGTCCCGCTCGAACCTATAGCTGGCCTGGTCCTTGGTCAGGATGTTGCCTATCTCGTTGTAGTCGAACGACAGCCGGTACTGGTAGTGCCAGTCCTTCCGGTCCTGGTATGTCCCGCGCGCCGAGACCAGCTGGTGCAGGTCGTCGTACCCGTACTCGTGCGTCGTCGGTCCGACCAGCACCGAGCCCGGCATCTCCTGGTCGTACGGCGCCTCGTTCCGCACCTGCGCCAGGTTGCCGGCCGCGTCGTAGTGATACCGCATCCGCTGGAACGGCCTCGCTGGCAGCCCTCGCTCCACGAGGAACCGATCCCGGTGCTCCGCGTTGATCTGCTCCAGCCGCCGCGACTTCTCGTAGTACCTGTACGACGTCGCGATCCCGTTGCCGTGCACCACCCGCACCCGCTGCTCGAGCTCGTCGTACCCGATGTGCCGCAGGTACTGCGTCACCGCCGGCTCGTCCGGGTGCTCCGGGTTGATCTGCGTGTTCGTTCCCACCGCCGAACGGACCAGGCCCCCTCGGTCGTAGCCGTACGTCACCACCTCCGCCCCGGAACCAGGGAACTTCATCGACAGCAGCCGTCCGAACGAGTCGAACGTGTACTCCATCGTCGCCTCGTACGGCCCCCGGTGCGGCTCGCGCATCCGCTGGAACTCCGTCGTCAGCTTCGCCACGTTCCCGAGCCGGTCGTACGAGAACGTCCTCTTCCCCGCCTCGCTCCGCTCCTCCACCAGACGTCCGGCGCGGTTCCCCTGCCCGTCCCCCGCCTCGTCCGGCTCGCCGTACACATACGTCACGTCCGTCGAGTCCGGGTAGTCCACCCGCTCGAGCCGATTGTGCTCGTAGTCGTACCGGATCAGCTTGGTCGCCGCCTCCGCGGCGAGCTTCGCCGTCTGCCGCGCCCCGACATTGCCGGAGCGATCGTAGCGCCACTCCGTGCGCCCCATGTCCGGGCTCGTGAGCGCCACCATCCGCCCTGCCGTGTCGTACTCGGCCGTGGTCTCGTGATCGAGCGGATCCTTCACCCAGACGAGCTCGTCAACGGCGTTGTACCCGTACCGCGTCACCAGCGTCGTCCACGTCTCCGCTCCGTGCAGCCGGTTGCGCTCCTCAACCGCCACGATCGCGTTGTCCACGTCCTGGTACGCCTTCCTCACCTTCCCGGTCGGGTCGATCTCCGTCGCCACGAACCACGCCGCGCCGTCGAGCTCCTCGATATCGTAGCTCGTCGTGGTCACCACCTCCCCGTGCTCGTCGTCCGGCTCCCGGGTCTCCACGACACGCGAGAGCACATCGTACCCGAACACCGTCGGGTGCTTCAGCGGCACCTCCACGAACGCCGTCGCCTCGCCCGTGTCGAAGACCGGCTGTCCCTGCTCCGCGACGCGCCCGCGCTCATCGAAGATCACCTTCCCGCTCACCGTCATCCCCACGAGCGGCTCGGCGTCCGGCCCTTGGTCCTTCTCCAGGTCCTTCTTCGTCTGGATCACCCGGTCGAGCCCATCGACGAACGTGACCGTGTCGACTGGATCCCCCGGGTGCAGCACGTCCTTGTGCCGCGTCCGCGCCCACGCCGGCACCGCGGCGCTCGACCCCGGCTGAAGCCCGTACTCGAACGCGATCGTCGGCTCGGCGGCCGCCGGCGGATCGTTCGGCCCGAACACCGCCGTCAGCCGACCGAACGCGTCACGGTCGTAGTGCGTCTCGTGACCGTTGACATCGGTGACCGCGCTGACCTCGCCGTAGCGGTAGTCCGTCGAGGACTCCGAGACGTACCCGAACGAGTCCTCCACCCGCTCGAGGTGCGTCTCCGTGACGTCCTCGTATGCGTACTCGATCGTATACCCGCGCGGCTCGATCGTCCTCTGCAGGTTGCCGTACGCGTCGTACGTGAAATGCCAGGTCGGGTTCGTCGATTCTTCACCGGTGTACGGGACACCCGTCTCCGGGTCCTTGCCCCCGATCACCGTGTTCGTGACAGACTCGACCGCTCCGGTCACCTCATCGAAGCTCGCCGTGCGCTCGCGCAGCAGCCTGCCCGCGCTGTCGCGCGCCTCGATGCCGTCCGCGCGCACGATGTACGGCCCGCCGTACACCACATGGTGCACGGTGTACGTGAGGTCATCCTCCAGCGTGCCCGGCTCCCCGTGCTCCTTCAGCCCGATCAGATTGCCGAGCTCGTCCCAGTCGCGCTCTTCGCTCGTCTGTTTCCCCGGCGCGCCCGGGTCCGTCGTCTTCCCCTCGTACCACGACGTCGTCCTCAGCTCCTCCGCCGGGAAGAACGCCCCCGTCACCGCCGGCTGCACCCCGGGCTCGCGGTAAACGATCTGCCGGCGGCTGAACAGCCGCCCCTCCGCATCCCGCTCGATCACCTCCCTCACCAGCCCGCGCCGGTAATAGTCCTGGTTGTGGTACCACGTGACGCTCTGCGACCCGTCTTCGCGCGTCGCCGTCACCTGCGCGAAGCCGTAGTCCTCCCGCTCCGCGCGGTCGTAGAAGCCGCTCTGGTGATAATCGAACGTGTGCACGTACGCCGGCGTGCCCATCCCGTCGTCGACCTCGACCCGCGACAGCACCCACTTGCCGCCGGGCATATCGACGTTGAGCTCGCTCGGGCCGCTCCCGTACGCCACCTTGTTCCCTTCCCGCGCATAGTCCAGCGCGACGCTGCCGCCAAGCGGCCGCACCACCCGCGACAGCCGGTTCGTCTTGCCCGTCAGGTTCAGCCTCGCCCGCAGCGCGGGATCACTCGGCCGCATCATCCCGTCGCTCAGCTTCAACACGTGATCGACAGTCCCGTCGCCGTCCAGGTCGTCCCACCCGAGCTCGCTCCGCCCGTCGCTCAACCCGAGCTGCGCCGCGATCTCGATCACGACGCACACGTACGGCGTCGTGACCTTGATCGGCACGCCGTAGCCCGCGCTGAACGCCGTCGTCTCCGAGAACGACAGCGCGTCGTTGCTGCCGTTGATCTCCCTCGTGAACTCCTTCTCCAGCTGCACCCCCCACGGCAGCCCGGCGCTCGCCGCCGGCGCGCTCCACCTCTCCTCCGGCCCGAACCCGCCGCCGAGGTTCAGCCGCACCCGGTAGTAGTCCTGTCCGGGCTGCTTGATCACCCGGTCGGCCAGCCCGTCGCCGTTCAGATCCACGAAATCCGCCAGCGTCCGGCTCACCGTGTGGGCGATCCCGCCGCCGATCCCCGCGTACCCCACCTGCAGGCTGTTCGTCGTGTTGTCCTGCACGCGCACCGACGCGAGCTGCGCCGCCGACCACACCCGCGAGAGCGCCGTCAGCGGGTCCCCTTCCACCTCCGGCAGCGGCGCGAAAGGATCCTCGCCCGGGCTGAGCACCGCCCACGCGCGCTCTTCCCCGAACCGGTATCCGAGGTTCAGCCGCGCGTACAGCACCCCTCCTTCACTCCTCACCTTGTCCGGCAGCCCATCGCCGTTGACGTCCAGGAGATCGCGCGTCGTCTGCGACGTGCCCCAGCTCTTGCCGAGCGAGGGCACCACGCTGAGCACCGCCTTGGTCTTCCCGCTCGCCTTGATCTTGTCGGCGATGGCCGACGCCGCCGAGCCGAACCCGAAGCCGAACCGCGCGCTCGCGCTCTCGAGCTCGCGGAAGTCCCCCGCGCCGTCGATCGTCAGCTCTCCATACTGCCCCGGCTGCTGCCCATCGCAGCGGCCGCCGCCGCACGTCTGCACGCGTACGCGGCCCTCGGTCACCGCGTCCGGCCGCCGGTCGCCGTTCATGTCGACGAGCTCCAGCTTCGACGCCGTGGTCCCGGTCGTCACCTGGAACGACCCGATGAACGCGACGTCGTCCGCTACCGAGGTGCTCTGGCTCTTGCGCAGCCCAGGCACGTTCGCCATGTCCTCCGGCCGGACGCCACCCACCCGCGACGGCTTCATCTTCCCGCGCGCGATGTACATGTCCGCGCCCGAGCCGCGAAACACAGGCTCGCTCACGCTGCTCACCAGCGGGAAACCGGCGTCCTCCGGCGACCACGGCGCGTGGTACCCCTCCCAGTGCGGCTCCACGCGCGTGAAGAACGGCGGCTTGCCTTCGTCCGGCTTCTTGTCGAAGAGGGACTCGTCGAACGGATACTCCGTCGTCCATTCCCCGTAGCTGAAGCCCCGGAGCCCGCCCACCATGCGGGCGTCCAGCTCCCCGTCGGGGATCACCCCGGTATTCACGAACGGCACGTCGAGCACCGTGCCCGTCCCGCCGTACACGAGCTGCGGCAGCCACGACACCGCGGCTCCGGGATCCGGCAGCGCGGTGTCCACATCCTCTGCGCTCTCGAAGAATTTGCTGAAGGCGAGCTCGTCGCCCGCCACCACCGAAAACGTCACGACCTCACCCGCCCCGGGGATGCTCTGCGCCGGCGCGATCGCGGCCACGCCGAGCAGCTCCCGGAACAGCCGCTCGCTCCCGCGATCGACGCGCAGGCTCACCGGACCCGCCGTCTCGTCCTTGGAGACGTCGCCGCGCAGGGTCACCGTGCCGCTCTCGGGCAGCCTGAGCCGCCTCAGGCCCAGCGCAGCGCCCCCCATCCCGCTGTCGCTCAGCTGCACCGGCGCCACGATCGCCGCCTCGGGCACACTCACCGGCCCGCCGTCGCCCGGCAACACCGCAAGCGCACACATCCTCGTTCCAGAGGGCGCGCCCGGCCTCGGCGCGCACTCCCCCACCGCCCGGCAATTCGCCGCCTCCGCGTCGTGCCCACAGACCTCCGTGTAGCGGGCGAAGGCCTCATACTCGACGCGTGCGGGATCGATCTCGCCGGCGCTGAGCTCGGCGTACAGGAACAGGATATCCCCCTGCAGCACCGACACCGGCCACGCGATCTCGGTGCTCAGCTCACCTCCCGACACCGTCGTCCGGTGAAGCTCCACCCTCTCCCCCGAGTCGACGTCCCGGCGCACGAGCCGCACCTCGAACGTATCCTGCGCGCGATCGCGGACGAACCGCGCGTTCACCTCGACCTGACCGTCGGCGCTCGCCGTCCAGCCCGGCACGTCCCGGTCGAGCACCGAGAAGTCCTTCGAGAACGAGTACGCGAACAGCGGCCGGCGGAGCACGTCCACCTCGCGGAGCTCACCCGGCGTCAGCGGCGTGCACGTCAGCGCTCGGCAACGGTGCGTGTACTGGATGAGCGGGCTCCACCGCGTGCTGTCGCCCTCGATATCGTCCTTCGGATCGACCCGGAAGTAGATCGCATCCCCCTGGCGAACCTGGACCGTGACGCCGCGCCCGCACCCGCGCTCGCCCTCGGGGACACACGCCCGATCCCCCGGCGCGATGTCTCTCCGCCATAGGAGCTCTTGCGTGCGGCGCGCCGGATCGGTGGGAGACGGGGCGGCGACCGTCTTCGTGATCGAGGCCGTCACCCCGTCCCCGACGCCGCCCCCGGCCAGCGACACGCCGCCCTCGATGACGACGATCCCGGCGACGTTCGGCGTCCATCGCACCAGCGGGCTCGTCCGGTAGAACGCCGCGCCGAGCTCCTCGACCTGCTCCGGATCGCTGAAGTCCTCGTCGATCGTCACGCCGGCGCTGCGCGCGCCCGACCCGAGCCGCGTGTTGTTCGGGTTCAGCGTCGCCCCGCCCTGATCGACGAGCTCCGGGAAGCCGTCTCCGTTGAGGTCGAGCAGCACGCGCTGCGCCGTCGCGGTGCTGAACGCGACGTTCTTGCCCGCGCCCCCGAGCTCCTGGAACCAGTGGATCGCCCCCTGAAGGCTGGCCGTGATCTGGTGTGTGCTGCCGGCGCTCTCGGGCGAGAACACGTTATGGCTCGCCCGATCCGGCAGCGCGTTCAGCCAGACGCCGTTGCTCCCCACGAAGTCGGGGAGCCCGTCGCCGTTGATGTCGCCGAAGGCGACCTGCTCCTCGTCCACGCCGAACGACACCCCGACGCCCAGGCCGCCATGTGGATCGCAGACCGGGGGGCCCGCCCCCACGAACGCGCTGAATCCTCCTTCGATGGAGCTCGTCGCCCCGAGCCCGTCGCGCCCCTCTCCAGGGCGGCTCCACGCGACCGGCGTCGAGAAGACCTGGAGCTTGCCGTCCTGCTGCTCGAGGCCGAAATAGTCGAACGTGTGCTCGTAGAGCTGCTCCGCATTGCCGTTCCCATGAACAGCGATGCTCTTGAGGAGCGACTTGTGGTAGTGCCGCGCGTCCGGCTCGCCGTAGGTGAAGTGATAGCTGCGGATGACCTCCTCGGCCCCGGGCACCTGGCCCATGGTCACGTCGATCCGCTCGAGCCGCCTCATCGTCCGCACCTCGAAGCCCGCGCGGGCCGAGCTGAGGACGTCTCTCCGCTGCGCGCCGTCGTCCAGGATGAAGTCCACGTGGTAGTGAGCGGCAGGCAAGCCGGTCGTGTGCTCGGTGTAGTCGATCCGCGCCGGATAGAGCTGCACCCAGCCCGCGCCGTCGGGAGCGTCCTTGAAGTAAGCGACGCGCATCCGGTTGCCGAAGGTGTCCTCCACCAGCTCGAGTCCCCAGCGGAAGGTGCCGGCCGCGCCGGACGGGTCCGCGAGGCGCGCGCCCGCGCTCTGGCCGTAGGTATACCGGGTGCCGTGCTTGTCCGTGACGACCCAGTGATGGTTCTTCGGATCGGTCCCGACCCGCTCGATCCGGTCGAACGCGCCCTCCACGCGCCGCTCGTACCGGCCCGGCTGGCCCGGTATCGTCCTGAGCATCTGGCCATCGAGCGCGTAGAGCTCGTCGCCGGTGTAACGTGGGACGCCGAACCGCGTGTCGATCTCGATCGCCGAGAGACGCAGGTCCCACCCGACGCCGAGCCAGCCATTTCCCAGCTCGCTCTCGTACGTGACCGCCAGCTCCGGCTCGATGCCCTGCCGGCCCGGCGGCACCTCGATCGGGAACGACAGCCGCGCCGTGCCCATGTTATTGGGATCCGGCGGCTCGATCAGCGACACGCCGGCCGACGGGCCCGCGAGCGCGATGCCCTTCATCGAGTTCGGATCGAACGACTGTGCCCCCGGCTGGTCCGGCATGGCGACCGTCGCGTTGACGAAGTCGGTGAAGTGATCGGTCAAGCTCGTGAGCTCGCGGCCTCGGCCCTCATCCAGCCGCCCCAGCTTCGTCCACTGATTGACGGTCTCGTCGAAGTAGAAGCCGAAGACCTCTCGCTCGCTGGCGCCGCTCGGGATGGCCGCGGCGTCGACCGGCAACGTGAGCTTGACCGGCTTCTGGAACTTGAGCCCGTGCGGGCCAAAGCGGAACGCGCGCCCCTCGGGCGTCACGTTGCGCATGGCCCGTCCCATCGGATGCACCTGGACGGGCATCAGCGGCCGGATCGTGATGCGCGTCGCCTCCGCCAGCGCCCCCGCGGGGATATCGAGCCTGGCGCCCGCAAACGAGAGCACCGCGCCCTCATCGGGCCTCACCACCGCGCCAAAAGGGGCCCCCTCGTCCACGACGACGCCGCTCGACGCGGCGCTCGCGACGGCGCCTTCGACGCACGGACCGAGCTCCACCTCTCGCTCGAGCCGCGAGCCGTCCTCCAACCGCGCCTCGAGGCGCGCCTTCCACGGCCGCTGACTCGCTCCCTCGGGCTCGGCCAAGGTGAGCTCGAAGCTGCCATCGTCCCCGAGCTCGACCGCCTTTGCGTCGGCGAAGAGCTGCGCTCGCGCGACGCTGCCGCCTCCCGGATCCACGAACCCGCGCACGTACGCCCTCCTGTCGAGGCAATCGCCGTGCAGCGGCGTGCTGAGCGCGATCCGGCCTGGAGCGGCGGGCGGGCGGCTCGCCACCACGGCGACGTCCGACACCTCGGCGCGGCCCCCCTGCGTTGGCAGGATCCGCACCGAAGCGGTCTCCGGCCATGCCGGCTCGCCTGGAAGCTCGAACCGGTGCCAGCCCGGAAGAAGGTCGTTCAGGTCGAAGCGCAGCGCCTTCACCCCGGCGCCGGGCGAGATCTCGACCTCGCCGTCGCACGACGTGCTGCGCCGTGATTCCCAGGGGAAACCTCGACCAGCGCTCCGTCGTGTCCCGGGGTGGCACGTCGGCCAGACCGGCCACCTCCCGCACCTGGCCGCCGTCCTCCGTGAAGATCGTCAGCGCGCCGCCGGCGCCCCCGTACAGCGCCAGGGCATCGAGCGGCGTCGCACGAGGGAACGAGACCCGGACACGCACGTTCTCGCCGGTCTCGCTGCGGAGCCCCGTATCGCCGCGGCCGTCGAATAGAACCCACGGATCCGCTCCCGCGCCGCCGCCGTCCGCGCGCACGTCCGCCGGCAGGGCGGGGCTCGGGACCACGCCGGGGCTCTGCGGGCTGCCCGCTGCGTCACCCGGCGCCGCGATCACCGCAGCGCCTTCGCCTTGTGCCCTCTTGAGCTCGATGCCATCGCGAGCGCCGGCGGCCCGAGCGCGAACGGATTCGCCCACCCGATGCACCAATGCCGTGTCCCGAGCCCACGCGCCGAGCGGAAAGCTCGCCACCATGAGCACCAGAAGGCAGCCCACGCACGATCGCCACGGCCACTTCGACCAGCTCGATCTCATCGTATATCTCCCCGATTGTGCGGCGCAGCAAAACCATGGTCCGGGAGCGATTGCAACGATCGCGAACGGGCAAGCACGATAACGTCGCGCATCACGGGATGAAGCGTCACCAGGCCCGTCGCGATTCGCCGAAGACCGCTTGTCGGCGACAGACAGGCTGTGAGCTGCCCGCAGATCACGAGGCGCGGCGCTTCGCTTGTTACATCGACAAGCTCGACGCCGATCGCGAGCGGGCCGGGCGCGGGCGCGCGGCCCCTTGCCGGAAGCCCTCGTCCCGAACCGTGGTAGACTGCCCTGAGGAGGATTCCTATGGAGTACGTCAAACTGGGCCGGACCGGACTGGATGTGTCGAGGATCTGCCTGGGCTGCATGGGCTTCGGCGTTCCCCAGCCGGGGTTCCACCAATGGGTCCTCAGCGAAGAAGAATCCCGGAAGGTGATCCGCCAGGCCCTCGACCTGGGGATCAACTTCTTCGACACCGCCAACGTCTACAGCGCCGGCACCAGCGAGGAATTTGTCGGTCGGGCCCTGAAGGACCTGGCCCGCCGTGACCAGATCGTACTGGCCACCAAGGTCCACGGCCGGATGCACGAAGGCCCCAACGGCGCCGGCTTGTCCCGCAAGGCCATCCTCAGCGAGGTGGACAGGAGCCTCAAGCGGCTCGGGACCGACTACATCGATCTCTACCAGATCCACCGCTGGGATTACGGCACACCCATCGAAGAGACCATGGAAGCCCTCCACGACGTCGTGAGGGCCGGCAAGGTCCGCTATCTCGGCGCCTCGGCCATGCGGGCCTATCAGTTCCTCAAGGCGCTGAACGCCGCCGACCGCCACGGCTGGACCCGGTTCGTCTCGATGCAGAACCACCTCAACCTGATCTACCGGGAGGAGGAGCGGGAGATGCTGCCCCTGTGCCAGGAGGAGGGGATCGGCGTCATCCCCTACAGCCCGCTCGCGGGCGGACGGCTGACCCGCGACTGGAGCGAGACGACCGCCCGAGAACGGAGCGACCAGGTGCTCCACCAGAAGTACGACGCGTCCGCCGATGCCGACCGACCCATCGTCGAGCGGCTGGCCGACCTTGCCGCCCGCCGCGGTGTCCCCCGGGCGCAGATCGGCCTGGCCTGGCTTCTCCAGAAGGCCCCCGTCACGGCGCCGATCGTCGGCGCGACCAGGAGCTCCCACCTGGACGACGCCGTGGCCGCGCTGTCGGTCAAGCTGAGCGCCGAGGAGGTCGCCTTGCTCGAGGAGCCCTACGTCCCCCACCGGATCGTCGGGTACCAGTGAGGGACGCCGATCAGGAGACCGACTTGATCATCGCTCGCGCCGAGACGGGGCAGAGCCCCCGGAGCTCGGCGCTGGCAGGTCTCCGGGCATGTCTCGACATGCCCACTTTGTGAACGCCAAGACGCCAAGAACGCCAAGAACACCAAGAGAATTCAATAACTTGGCGTTCTTGGCGCTCTTGGCGTCCTTGGCGTTTGACTCTTCCGCGATGCTTCCTGCGGTGATTCCCGCACCACCCCGGCCACGCCCCCGCCGAGTCCCCCCACGCCCGCCGCGCCAGCTCCCCTCCATCGGGCAGCCGCCCTCTCCGCCGTCATGGCGGCGCCGCGCTGACCGAGCTCCCTTGTCCCGTCGGCGGTGACGGCCCATCCGGCGGCGGCGCCGGCGGCGCCGAGCCCCTCACGACGAGCGCGGCGATGGCCGCGATCGCCGCCGCCGCCAGCCAGAGGCCCACCCTCACGGGCGACAGCCACCGCCGCGGCTGCGACGCCGACCAGGATACGCTGAGCGACGGCGGGTCGACGAGCGTCGCCGAGTCGGGCGGCTCCTCGATCACGGGCGGCCGCTCGCGCAAAGGCGGCCGGCCCCGCGACCGGTCGGCCACCGTGACCGCCTCGCTCAGCTCGCTCGCCACCGCATCCATCGCCCCCGCCGCACCGGCAGCGGCCGCCCCAGCGCCGGCCCCAGGCGCCGCGGCCGCCGGCGGGACCGAGCGCACACGCGCCCCCGGGTCGGGCTCCGTCGGATCGCCCTCGGCCGACGGGCCCGAGACCGGCACGCCCGAAGCCGGCGGCGGCGCCGCCGCGCCGGCGTCCGCCGCGAGGTCGAGCGAATCCAGGCTGAGGCGCAGGCCGGCCAGCGAGTCGCGCGGGCGCCCGTGCAGGATGCCCTGGATGCGCTCCACGAGCGGCTGCGCCGCCGGCGGCGCGAACGGACGCAGCGCGAGCACCAGCTCCGCGACGTCGGCGTAACGCTTGTCGCGGTCCCGCTCGAGGCACTTCATGATGATCGGGTCGATCTCCGGCGTGAGACCGCGGCGGACCTTCGACGGCAGCGGCGGCACGTACTTGCCCCCGAGCACGAGCGAGACCGTCTGCACCGAGCGGGCGTGCATCGGGTACCGGCCGGTCAGCAACACGTAGAGCACCGAGCCGATCGCCCAGATGTCCGCGCGCGCGTCGACGTCGCGCTCGCCGCGCATCTGCTCGGGCGGCATGTAGTGCGGCGTCCCGAGCATCTGGCCCGTGCTCGTCCGCATCTCGGCCACGCCGAGCGTCGCCGCCTCCGACACCTTGGAGACGCCGAAGTCGAGCACCTTGATGCAAGGCGTGCCCTCACGCGTGTGCGTCAGGAACAGGTTCGCCGGCTTGACGTCGCGGTGCACGAGGCCGAGCGCGTGCGCCTCCGCCAGCGCGTCGCACGCCTGGATCACGTAGAGCGTCGCCTCGTCGAGCGGCAGCGGACCCAGCTGCTTGCGGAGCGACCGGAGATCGCGGCCGGCGAGGAACTCCATCACCATGTACGGGAGACCGTCGTCGAGCCGACCGACGTCGTGCACCCGCACCGCGTGCTCGCTCTTGAGCCGCGCCGCGATCCGCGCCTCCCGGAGGAAACGCCGGCCCATCTCCGGATCCGCGGCCGTGGCCGGCAACAGCAGCTTGATCGCCCGGAGCTCGCCGAGCTCCACGTGCGTCGCCGCGACCACCGCGCCCATCGCCCCCTTGTCCAGCAAACGATCCACGCGGTACTTGCCCGCAATCAGGGTCCCGACCTCCAACCCTGGGATCTCTTCCAGGCCGCGCATGTTTTTCCAAACCTCCGACCTGAAAGCGCCGCGCCGCTGCGCCCAGCATACCGTAGGCGATCTCGCGTCAGCCCCCCTCGCGCAGCCCGCCCCGTCTCTTGATCGCGATCACACGCTGCACACCTCCCACCTCCACCGTGAGCTCGACCGCGGCGCCCTCCGGCACGTTCTGCACGGCACGACGCAACGCATCAAATGTGGCGATCGGGTGTCCATCGAGGGCGACCACGACGTCGCCGACGCGCACGCCGGCCGCGGCGGCGGGGCCCGCCTCGTCGACGGCGACCACGATCGCGTCGCCGGGGGTGTGCAGCTCGCCCTGCAGCAGGGGGAACACGGGCGCCGCGGTGAGCCCGAGCAGGCTCACCGTCCTGCGGTAGCTCTGCACGGCGGCGTCGAAGCTCTGCTGGCGGATGCGGTACCGTGCGACGGCCTTGACCGCGCCGTCGCGCTCCTGGAAGCGCGCGTCGACGCGCTCGGGCGTGGCGAAGGCGCCGACCTGCCGCAGGTAACGGCGCGCCTCGGCGTCGGCCATGCCGGCGCGCCGCGCGCCGCCGCCGCGCGCCTGGAGGTAGCCGTGGAGCGGCGACCCCACGAGCGCCGGCACCACGTGGCTCGCCAGGCGGGAGATCGCGTCGGCGCGCGCGGCCGACAGCGCGGCGTCCCGGTCCGCGCCGGCGCCCTCGCCGACCACGAAGATCACGTCGCCGTCGGCGGTGAACGGCTGCTGCATCCAGGGAGGGCTCGGCTCGTCGACCGGCGCCGGCGCAGGCGCCGGCGCGGACCGGGACGCCGCGGGGTCGCCGGCCGGCCGGACCTCGCCCCGCCGGCGGACCGAGCCCCAGTACGCGACGCCCAGGCTGAGGAGCAGCAACGCGGCCGCCACCACGACCGCCGCGTTCGCCCAGCGCGCGCCGGGGGCGACAGCGCCCCTGGACGGGCGCGCCGCCGCGCGCGGCGAGCGGGGCGCCGACGCCGGCACCGACGCGGCGGACGCCGGCACCGACGCGGCCGACGACGACGCGGCCGACGACGACGACGCGCCAGGGCGCTCCTCCGCGAGCGCCGGCGCCGAGGAGGGCCCGCCCGGCGTCGCCTGCGTCGTCGCCGGCACCGGCGCGCCGCCGAGCTGCTTCAGCACCGGCCGGAGCGACAGGAACGAGAGCGGCGCGTTGCATCGCCTGCACGGCAGGTACGGGTCGCGGTCCTCGAGCGCGGCGTGCACGGCCTCCTTCACGTCGAGCAGCACCTGCCTCGGCGCGCTGCACCGCTCGCAGACGCCGTCGACGAGCGCCGAGGCGACCGCCGCCCTGAGCGGGGGCCTCGCCGCGGCGAGGTGCTCGAGCAGCGCGACGGGACAGCCCTCGATCCGGATCGACGTCACCTCGCCGCCCAGCCCGCGGAGCGACAGCTCGAGCGCCCGCGCGCCCTCGGGCGTCGCCCCCGGCGCGGCCGCGAGGTCGAGGACCAGATCCCCCTCGAGGCCGTCGAGCACGCGCCGCCACCGGACCTGCTCGTCGAGCTTGCAGCGCACGGCGATGCGCGTGCCGCGCTCGTCGACCGTCTTCTCGATCGCCTCGCCCGTGCCGGCGTCGAGCCGCGCGAGCTCGTCGAGCGCGGCCCGCACGTCGGCCGGCAGCTCGACGCCCGCGTGGCCGGCCGCGAACGCGAAGTAACTCTCGGCGTCGTCGTCGAACACCGCCGCCGCGCCGCAGCGCGGGCACGGGCTCGGGGGCGGCTCGTGCGCCACGACGACGTGCGCGTCCCGGTCGCAGTCGAAGAGCCGCTCGAACGACGCGCCGCAGCGCTCGCACCGGTACGGGCCGTAGAAGGACACGACGCGGCCGTCGCCGAAGAAGCGGCGGATCATGCTGACCTGGTTGACGATCGGCTCGGTGCAGCGGGCGACGTAGAGCTCGGACGCGCTCTGCGAGACCTCGGCCAGCATCACCATCCACTCGCGCACGCCGAACGACGTCACCCGCTGCACGCCGCCGAGGTCGAAGAGCACGCGGCCGGAGATCCCCCGCGCGAGCGCGAGGCCCTGGAGCTCCTCGGTCATCCGCCCCGACAGCGAGACGATGAGCAAGCTGCCCAGCCGGCGCCGGGTCACCGTGAGCGCCCGGGGCCCGTGCCCGTGCGCCTCGGCCGGCTCCGCCGCCGCGCCGGCGGCGTCCACGTGCGCCGGCGCGAGGTACGCCGCGTGCGCCGCGTGCGCCGCGTGTGGCGCGTGCGCCGCGTGCGCGAGGTGGCGCGAGCGCGGCGGGGGCGGGTCGAGGTCGTCCGGGGCCGAGAGCCGCGACGCCGAGAAGAGCGGCGCGGACAGCTTCGTGGCCGCCGCGCCGGGGCGGCCGGGGCTGCCGAGGCTCGGCGGCGCGCCGGGGGTGGCCGCGAGATCGTCGGCGAAGGAGTCGTCGTTGAGCATGTCCGTCTGCTTCTCGACGACGTGCGACAGGAGATCCGAGTCCGAGCCGAGCGCGCCACGCCACGCCTCGATCCGCTGGCCGAACAGATCCGCCATGAACGACGACAGCGCGAGCGCCGAGGTGGCGAGCCGCTCCTGCCGGGCGAAGGCCTCGAGGTCGATCTGGAGCTCCCGCGCGGTCGGGTACCGCTTCTCCCGGTCGCGCTCGAGGCACCGCAGCACGATGCGCTCCAGCGCCGGCGGATAGTCGCTGATCACCTGGCTCGGCGGCATGACCGGGTCCTCGACGATCGCCCGCATCAGCTCGAACTCGCTGACGCCGCGCCGGAACAGCCGGCTGCCCGTGGACATCTCGTAGAGCAGGATGCCCACCGAGTAGATGTCGCTCCGGCGGTCGAGCTGATCGCTCGTGCACTGCTCGGGCGACATGTACGGGACCTTGCCCTTCAGCGCGCCGTCGCGCGTCTCGTTGACGCGGTTCGCCGCCTTCGCGATCCCGAAATCGAGGATCTTCACGGCGCCGTCGTAGGTGACGAACACGTTGTGCGGCGACACGTCGCGGTGGACGATGTCGAGCGGCTTGCCGTCGTAGCCGACCTTCTCGTGCGCGTAGTGCAGCCCGGCCGCGACGCCGGCCGCGATGGTGATCGCGTGCTCGAACGGCATCCGCCGGTTCGCCGTCCGCAGCGACTTCTTGATCGTCCTGAGATCCTCGCCGTGGAGGTACTCCATCGCGATGACCGGGATGCCGTCGATCTCCTCGATGTCGTACATCTGGACCAGGTTGGGGTGGTCCAGCGTGGCGGCGATGCGGGCCTCGTCGAGGAACATCCGCACGAACTCGGGGCTGTCGGCGAGGTGCGGGAGGATCTGCTTGACCACGCAGATCTTCTTCACGCCCGAGATGCCCGCGACCGAGGCGACCCAGATCTCGGCCATGCCGCCCCTGCCGATCTTCTTCAGCAGGCGGTACCTGCCGAGCACGCCGGGGCGGCGCGGCGCGGCCGAGGAGCTCTCGGCGTGGCGCTCGCTCACGCGGCCGCCTCCCCCGTGCGGGCCAGGGTCGTCACTTCTCCGGGAGCGAGGCGGGCGTTCGGCTTGCTCATCGAGGATCGGCGGAGGGGGACTTCGCGAAGCTCACGCTGCGGCGCTCACCGCGCGACTCGATCTGGAGGCTCAGCGTACCACCGGCCGGGGTGCGCGCCCACGCGTCCGCCGCGGCCTTGCCGAAGACCTCGACGGCGTGGACCGGGCGGTCGTTGACCGCGAGCACGACGTCGCCCGGGACGATCGCGGGATCCACGCCGCGCTGCGCGCGCGGGGCCTCGACGACGACGAGGTCGCCTCCGGCGCGCAGGCTCGCCTCGAGCCGGGGGAAGAAGCGCGCCACGGTGATGCCCTGGAACGTCACCGTCTGGCGGTAGCTCTCCGCGGCCGCCTCGAAGCTCCGCCGGGGCAGCCGGTAGCGCGCGAAGGCCTGGACGCCGCCGCCCTCGCGCCGCACGACCGCATCGACGCGCTCGGGCGTGGCGAACGACCCGACCTGGGCCACGAAGCGCGCGGCGATGCGCTCGGCGACCTCGGCGCGCTGCTCCGGCCTGACCTCGGCCGGCGGGAGCACGTGCAGGAGCTCGGCCACCGGAGAGCCCGCGATCTCCTCGACGAGGCCGGACGTGAGGCGCTCGATCGCGCTGTTGCGCGCCGCGGCGAGCGCGTCCGCCTCGCTCGCGGTCGGGCCGCCGCGGCCGACGACGAAGACGCTCTCGCCCTCGACCACGAACGGCCGCTCGACCCAGGCCGGCGGGAGGTCGTCCATCGCCGCCCAGCCCGCCGAGGCCTGGCCGCGCGCGGAGAGTGCGGGCGCGGGCACGTGGGAGGCCGGCGGCGCGGCGGCGCCGGAGACCGCCGGCGCGAGGGCGCGATCGGGGGGCGGCGCGGCGGCGCGGTGGTCGCTGCGCCAGAGCGCGAAGCCGGCGGCCACGAGCGTCACCCCGCCGAGGAGCGCGAGGAACGCGGCGTTGCCGGTCGCGCCGCGCTGCAGCGGCGCCGCGGCAGCGGCGAGCGGGGAGGAGGTGGGGGCGGACGCGGGCGACGCCGCCGCGGCGGACGCGGGCGACGCCGCGGCGAGGGCGGACGGCGGCGCCGGCGAGGCGCTCGCGACGGCGGACGCGGGCGGCGGGATCGAGGTCGGGCGGCGCGCGTGGGCGCCGAGCAGGTAGAGCAGCGAGCGGGAGCCGTCGAAGGCGAGCGGGGTGCTGCACCGCTTGCAGGCGACGCGCGGGTCCTCGCCGCGCCGGAGCAGGTCGGCGTTGCTGTCGACCTCGACGATCGCCGCCCGCAGCGCGCCGCACGAGGCGCAGCGGCCGTCGACGATCGCCGAGTCGATCCGCGCGAGCGCGGGCCAGGTGGGGCCCGCCACGCGCTCCGCGAGCAGCCGGGGGCAGCCCTCGATGTGGACCTCCTCGACGGCGCCCTGGAGCCCGCGGAGCGTCGACTCGAAGCGCGCCGCGCCGTCGGCGGTGATCCCGGGGACGGCGCTCAGGTCGAAGACGACCTGGCCCTCGAGGCCGTCGACGATCCGGCTCCAGCGCATCGAGGCGGTCAGCTTGCTCCCCACCTTGAGCCGGGTGACGCGCCCGTCGACGGATTTTTCCACCGCGTCGCCGCCGACCGGGTCGTCGCTCTTCTCGAGCTCGAGCAGGATCTCGCGCACCTCGGGCGGGATCGCGCCGGCGCCGTGCTGGGCGACGAACCCGAAGTAGGTCTCCGCGTCGTCGTCGAAGGCGCCGGCCCCGCCGCAGCGCGGGCACACGGCCTCGGGCGGCTTGCCCTCGGCGAGCGCGGCGGCGTCGTGCGCGCAGTCGACGAGCCGCTCGAACTGGGCGCCGCACGACTCGCAGGCGTAAGGCGCGAAGAACGAGACGACCTGCCCGCCGCCGGCGAACCGCCGGATCATGCTGATCTGGTGGATGACCGGCTCGGAGCAGCGCGCGAGGTAGATCGCGCGCACGCGGGGCTGGGCCGCCTGGATCATCTGGAGCCACTCGCGCACGCCGAACGAGGTGATCCGCTCGACGCCGGCGAGGTCGAAGAGGACCTTGCCGTCGAGCTCCCGGGCGAGCGCCGCGCCCTTGAACGCCTCGGTCATGCGGCCGGCGAGCCGGACGACGACGACCTCGCCGATCCGGCGCCGGTCGAACACGAGGCTGGCGTGTCGCCCGGCGGCGCCCGCCGGCGGGACGCTCCGCGTGGGCGCGGCGCGGTGCGCTGCGAACGAGGTGGGCGTCGGGTCCAGCGCGGCGCGCAGGGGGCCCGGGTCCATCGCCGCGGTCAGGCGGCCCGAGTCCACCGCGGTGGGGATCGCCCCCGAGTCGACGGTGGTGTGCAGCGTCCCCGAGGAGATGGGCCCCGCGTCGGGCTCGGAGATCGCGGCGCGCCGCGCCCGGTGGCCGTTCGCCGGCGGCATCCGGATCGTCGGCCGCACCTCCTCGCCGGCGCCCGCCACGCTCGTCGTGCCCGCGCCCGGGCCGTCGCGCCGCGGCAGCGGCGTGGGGGACTCGGAGAGGACGGTGAGGGTCATGGTCTGGTTGTGCAGGTCGCAGTGCCCGGACGCATAGGGCGAGATCTCCCCGTACGAGTAGAACCCCGTCACCCGCGTCCCCTTCGGCAGCACGTCCAGCACCGCCTCGACCTCCTCCTCGGTCCGGTCGCCCAGCACGATCCGCCGACCCACGCAGCTGATCGCGATCGCCAGCGCGCTCTCCCCCGCCGCCCCGCTCCCCTCGCCCGCCGACCGCGCCGCCAGCTCCGCTCCCCCGACCAGCCGCTCGAAGTCCGCCTTCATCAGCTGCACGAGGTGCCCCTCCGGCACGTCCCCCGCGAACGTCATCGACTGCCGCTCGTGGTCCACCGCAAGCACCGTGCGCACCAGCGACTTCTCGTCCTGCGCCGTCGCACGCAGCGCCAGCGGGAACAGCAGCGCCGACGCCGGCAGCTCCGCCGCCTTCTCCCCGAGGTACTCCTTGTACAGCGACAGCGCCGGGCGACCGTCGACCTCGTACAGCACGTTCCCTTCCGACCTCGTCACCACCCGCTCGGGCCCGAACTTGTCCCAGCCCCCCTTGGACCCGTGCTGGATCACCACGTGCTCGCCGTACAGGCCCACCGCCGCCACGATCCCGCTGCGCACCGTGTCCCCGGTGCACACCCACGTCCGCTCGAACCGCGTCCCGTCCCCGGACAGCCCGCCCGTCACCACCACCGACTCCGGCAGCACCGAGTTCAGCCCGCGCACCAGCTGGCTGCCGTTCACACCGAGCCCCTCCGACAGCACCAGCACCCCGCGCAGCCCGGGGCGCTCCAGCTTCCGCGCCAGCGCTTGACCTGCTGCGAACGACTCCGACGCGCTCGATACCTCCACCTGCGCCGTCGACAGCGACGTCCGCTCGAACCGCGCCACCGCCACCGACAACGTCCCGTCGCACACCGATGGGCCCGCGATCTCCCCCGCGCTCGAGCAGCCCACCATGTGCGATCTCGGGTACGCACGACGCAGCTCGCGGATCGCGCCCGGATCGTCGAGGAACTCGGGCGCTCCGAACACCAGCACCAGCGTCCGCTCGCTGTCGAGCGCGGGCAGCGCCCGCACGGACCACTTGCCCGTCTCGCGCGAGAACGTGAACGTCTCGAGCCGCATCCCGGGCTCGTCGTCGTGCAGCGACGACCGCAGGCCGAAGGAGGAGTCGGTCGCGATCTCGAGCTCCTCGAACTCCGCCATCCCGCCCGCCGGCTGCGCCACGACCCGCGCCGCCATGACCGGCTTCTCCCGGGCGGCGCGCGGCTTCGAGGCCCGCCCGGCCTCGCTCCGGACGAGCAGCGGGGAGGCCTCGGAGAGGACGGTGAGGGTCATGGTCTGGTTGTGCAGGTCGCAGTGCCCGGACGCATAGGGCGAGATCTCCCCGTACGAGTAGAACCCCGTCACCCGCGTCCCCTTCGGCAGCACGTCCAGCACCGCCTCGACCTCCTCCTCGGTCCGGTCGCCCAGCACGATCCGCCGACCCACGCAGCTGATCGCGATCGCCAGCGCGTTCTCCCCCGCCGCCCTGCCCCCCTCGCTCGCCGACCGCGCCGCCAGCTCCGCTCCCCCGACCAGCCGCTCGAAGTCCGCCTTCATCAGCTGCACGAGGTGCCCCTCCGGCACGTCCCCCGCGAACGTCATCGACTGCCGCTCGTGGTCCACCGCAAGCACCGTGCGCACCAGCGACTTCTCGTCCTGCGCCGTCGCACGCAGCGCCAGCGGGAACAGCAGCGCCGACGCCGGCAGCTCCGCCGCCTTGTCCCCGAGGTACTCCTTGTACAGCGACAGCGCCGGGCGGCCGTCGACCTCGTACAGCACGTTCCCTTCCGACCTCGTCACCACCCGCTCGGGCCCGAACTTGTCCCAGCCCCCCTTGGACCCGTGCTGGATCACCACGTGCTCGCCGTACAGGCCCACCGCCGCCACGATCCCGCTGCGCACCGTGTCCCCGGTGCACACCCACGTCCGCTTGAACCGCGTCCCGTCTCCGGACAGCCCGCCCGTCACCACCACCGACTCCGGCAGCACCGAGTTCAGCCCGCGCACCAGCTGGCTGCCGTTCACACCGAGCCCCTCCGACAGCACCAGCACCCCGCGCAGCCCGGGGCGCTCCAGCTTCCGCGCCAGCGCCTGGCCCGCCGTGAACGACTCCGACGCGCTCGATACCTCCACCTGCGCCGTCGACAGCGACGTCCGCTCGAACCGCGCCACCGCCACCGACAACGTCCCGTCGCACACCGACGCGCCCGCGATCTCCCCCGCGCTCGAGCAGCCCACCATGTGCGATCTCGGGTACGCCCGACGCAGCTCGCGGATCGCGCCCGGATCGTCGAGGAACTCGGGCGCTCCGAACACCAGCACCAGGGTCCGCTCGCTGTCGAGCACGGGCAGCACCCGCACGGACCACTTCTTGGAGTCCCGGTCGTAGTGGAACGTCTCGAGGATCATGGAGCTCCTCGCCCGCAGGTTACCGCACGCGCGCGACGACGAGGGTCATGTCGTCGTCGAGGGAGCGCTCGCCGCGGAACCTGGAGACCACGTCCACGATCGCGTCGCGGGCCTCCTCCGGCGCGGAGGTCGCCACGCTCTGGAAGAGCGCGCGCAGGCGGCGCTCGCTGAACGGCTCGTGCGCCTCGTTCTCGCACTCGGTCACGCCGTCGGTGAACCAGAGGAGCGCGTCGCCGCCCTCCAGGGCGACGGTGCTCGACGTGTACTCGGCCGAGGGCGCGACGCCGAGCGGGGAGCCGTGCGAGGCGAGCGGCCGGACGGCGCCGTTCCTCACGAGGTACGGGAACGGGTGCCCGGCGTTCGCGACGGTGAGCGACCGCGTCGCGGGGTCGAAGATGCAGGCGGCGCACGTCATCAGGTACTTCTGCTTGCCCGCCTCGAAGATGGAGCAGTTCATGAGGCGGAGCAGCTCTGCGGCGCTGAGCTCCTCGCGCGCGAACGTGCGCGCGACGTCACACGCCGCCTTCGCCGCCCCCGTGATGATGGCCGACGAGATGCCGTGCCCGGTCACGTCGCCGATGACCGTGAGCAGCCTGCCGTCCGGCAGGTCGTGGAACGTCCACCAGTCGCCGCCGCACTCGGCCGCGGGCTGGAAGTGGCTGGCGAGCCGGAAGGAGCCCCGCTCGATGACGTCCTCGCTCGGGACGAGCATCTGCTGGACGGCGCGCGCGACCTCGAGCTGCTTCTTGAGCGAGGCCCGCTCGGCGGTGTCGTAGAGCAGCTGCACGAGCCGGTCGCCGAGGGCGACGAGCTGGACCCGGGCCTCGTTGATGGCCTCGCTCGAGCCGCTCGAGCCCGCCGCGTCGCCGAGCGCGCTGCCGAGGGAGAGGATCTCGCCGAGCTTCGCGGCGAAGCGGCGCTTGGCCGTGGACACCGTGGAGCCGACGTCGTGGGGGCTCGCCGGCTCGGAGTGTGTGCTCGCGGCGTCGTGGAAGATGGTGAGCGCGTCGCCGATCGCGACGACGACGCTGCGCAGGCGATCGCGCTCGGCGCGCAGCTGGCGGTGGAGCGCGCTCATCTCGTTCGTGGAGAGGTCGAGCGAGCGGGTGAGCAGGCTGCGGTCGTCGGCGACGTGGCGGTAGTGCTCGCTGATGCGCGCGATGACCTTGTGCCACGTCTCCCGGTCGGGCGGCGCGTCGAGGTCCTCGAGGCCGAGGCGCCGGAGCTGCCGGGCGAGCAGCGGGTCGATGTCAGCCACGGCGACCCCCTCGGCCGGGATGTGCGGCGGGCGGCGGCGTCCTCACCCGCCCCGCTCCAGGGTCTCCACCGCGGACGTGGAGCGCTCGAAGTAGTGGATCGACGCGGGGAGCGACCGGAACTCCCGCGGGTTCACGTCGAGGTCCCAGAAGGAGGTGACCATCGTGGACGACGTGGGCGCGACGTCGACGACGAGCACCGCGCCGGCCGCGTAGATCTTGAGCATGCCGAGGCCGGCGCCGCCGCGCGAGGTGTCGAGCACGGGGGCGCGGGCGGAGGCCTCGCCGCGAGCGCTCAGGCCGCGCGTGATGCCCTCGAAGACGTGGTGCCGCCGGAGGCCGCCGAACGGGTCGTGGGCCTGGAGGGCGATGTGCGCGCCGTCGGCGCCGAGCCGCAGCGTCGGGATCTCGCTCTCCTCGAGCACGATGTCCCGCCGCCGGTCGTGTGTGTACCGAGGGCGCCCGCGGCCGTCGACGGGCGCGTCGTACATGGCGTTCATGAGCAGCTCGTGCGCGAGCGCGGCGAGCCGCTCGGCCACCCGCGCGGGGGCGCCGGCGCGCTCGGCCCAGTGCGCGACCTCGGCGACGGTGCGGTCCCGGTCGTCGCTCGTGCGAGGGCGCCACTTCACGATGGTCGCGCCCCAGGAGAGCAGGTCGGAGAGGCGCGGCGGCAGCGCGAGCGGCTTGAGGATGCGCCGGACCGCGAGCGCGATCTCCCACGGCCGGGGCATGGAGGCGAAGCTCGGCCACCCGACGATGCTCGAGAGGCGCGGCTCCCTGAGGGCGGCGTGGAGGACCACGTCGGTGCTGCCCGAGGTCCACACGAGCAGGTGCATGCTGGGGTAGCGCTCGGCGATCCAATCAAGCGCGAGATCGAGGTCGGCGGCGTCGCAGCCGAGCAAGAGGGGGCGATCGGAGAGCCGGGCGCGCAGCTCGGCAGGGTCGCTGGCGATGGGGACGTCCTGCATGCCGGCGGCGGCCGACATGACGCGGGCGATCCGCTGGCCGACGACGCGGTTCCGCTCGAGCACGGCGATCGTCGCTTTCGGGGCTGAATCGCTCACTGGGTCACCGCGGGGCTACGGGCCTCGCGAGGGCGCGGGGCGCAGGGGATTACACCACGGTTCGCGGCGGGAGGCGCCGTGAAGGTGCCGCGGGGTGTGGCTGGGAGGCGAGGAGAGGGCGGTAAGGAGAGAGGCGAGCGGAGCGGGGCGAGGGGGTGGAGGGACGACCCGCTGCTTCCACCGGGCTCGGCTGGCCCTCAACGTCTCTCCGGCGTCAGCGCTACGGCATCACCCATCCACCGAACCCGCGGGTGGTCGCCGTGCGGATACCCAGATCACGTGGTCTCCGTCAGGTCCAATTCCCTGCGCTCAGGTTGACCCCTAGTCCGCGTGCTGACATATTCGTCGATAGCGGTAAGTCACTCGCTCGCCGGCGCTTCTACGTAATGGACTCCGCATAGCCGACGACGCGAGCGACCTCCGCGGTTGCTGCATTTGAAGGCGAAACCGCCATCGAGAGCACGCTCCGTCAGATTTCATTAGAATCCTTAGTACGTCTGTCGCACATAACTCGCGGCGATGTCGCGCCGCGACGCTGACGATCTGCCACGTTCCCTGAAGGGAGTGCCGAGCCGGGCACGCCCATGAGGCGAGCCAGGGGACGGCGCGCCATTGCCGTCGCCGAAGGTGCGCGCGCGCGTGCCTGAGAGGAAAGAACATGTCAATCCCGAATCCTTATCTCATTCACCTCGACCTGTTCTGGCCCAACATGACCCGTCCGACTCAGAACGAGATCGCGCGCGTGAGGGCAGTCGATGTCAACGGCTCTGTCGAGACGGAAGTAGGGCAGAGCGAGCACGACGCGGGGACCGGCGGATGGTCGCCGGTGTACCTGCAGAACGTCGCCGTGCTCTCCTCGGCTCGGGAGAAGCCGAACCTGCGCTTCCAGCTCTATAACGCGGGCGGGCAGGAGGTGGGGCGGACGCAGGTGTTCCCTGAGATCACGAGCGGGTCGACGGTGCGCATCGTCATCGGCCAGAGCGCCGAGATCGTGAGCAGCAGCGCCACCTGGACCGCATCTTCGCCCCAGCACCGCGTGTTCGGCACCGTGCGGAACAAGCTCGGGCTCGCCGTTGCCGGCACGAACGTCTACGCGTACCGCGTCGCCTGGACGAGCGCCGGCATCGAGGAGCGCGAGATCGGCACGACGACGAGCGGCCCAGGGGGGAATTTCGAGATCCTCTACACCCCGCCGGCGCTGGCCGGCACTCCGAGCCCGATCGGCACGCCCGCGGGCCAGATCAACCTGATCGTCTACGCGAAGGAGCCGACCGGGCCGGGGGGCCAGCTGGAAGCGGTCTCGTCCTCGGAAGTGCTCTTCAACGCCGCGCGCGAGCAGCGGATCGATCTGACGGTCGATCGAGTGGCCGCCAGCGCCGACTCCGAGTACGCGCGCCTGGATACGGGGATGAAAAACAGCCTGGGGACCAGCCCAAGCGCCCGGTCGGACACCATCAAGAAGCTCGATCAGCGGCCAGATCTCCTGTCCTTCGTCGCCAGATCGAGCAGCCTCGACGAAGCGCTGGTCCGTGCCTTCGTTCGGGCCTGGATCGTCGCGGGAGAGATCAACGAGCATGTTTTTGGCACGGCGCTGAGCGAGCCCGTGTCGCCGGAAGTCATCTATCCGCTCGTGCGCGCCGGGCTCGGGAGCGACATGTACTCGCTGCTCGACGTGACGCCCGATCAGTTCTTCCAGACGCTCGTCGACGCCGTCCACCGCGGGATCATTTCCGAATCCATCGAGGACAAGCTCTACCCGATCCTGGTCGGGGATTGGCGAACGGTGCTCGCGAAAATGATGACTCATGTCCCGGAGGGTGAGGACCATAAGCCGCCGTGGCAGCAGCTGCTGCTCGAGCTCGCGCTCGGCGAGGACGTGGAGTTCCCCAGCGTTCAATCCTGGAACCAGACCGTCTTCTCCACCGATACCACGGCTCACCAGGTCGCCATGCCCTCGGCGGTCGCGGCCGGCGACCTGCTCATCGTGCTGTTCGCCAACGACGAAGGGCCGGCCGTGACGACGCCGGCAGGTTGGACGCAGCTGTGGTCGAGCACGAACAATCCGACCACGGCCGCTGTTCGCCTCAGCGGCTACGCCAAGGTGGGCGTGGGAACCGAGGGCGGCACCTCTGTCAACTTCCAGACCGCGACCGCACAGAAGGCGGTGGCGCACGTCTATCAAGTGGACAGGCATCGCTGGAACGGGACGATCTCCGTGGGCGTCGCTTCTGGTACAGCGGCGACTGGCTTCGGCACCGCGGCCAGTCCGCCGTTTCTCGACCCGCCAGGAGGTGTCGAGAAGCTCCTGTGGATCGCATGCGCCGCGTTCAATAATGGGCCGTCCGCGCTCTCGTATCCCATGGGCTACAGCGACGGCCATTACACGAGGTCGGATACGGGCACTGGAAATTGCGTGCTGATGTCCGCTTCGCGCGCGTCTCTGGACACCTCCGAGGATCCAGCGAACTTTGCCATCAATCCGACGAATTCGGAATGGGTAGCGCAGACCATCGGGGTTCGAGCCAACAACGCGGTGGATACCCCGATCAAGGTCAAGAAGGAGGCGCTCATCGGCGCGCACTTCGACAACCTCGGGGAGCTCTCCGAGCTGCTCTCGGCGCTGGTCGATGACGAGGTGCTGACCGAGCAGGAGGCGGAGGACATCACGTTCGTGTTCGAGATGTACGAGAAGGTCGGCCGCTATTACCCGATCGTCGCCGCCGTCTACCCCGACAAGTCGACCAAGGGCTGGCGGACGGTCGAGGACCTCGCCACGGTGCCGCTGGAGAGCGACGACGCGAGTCGCTGGACCAACTATGCCATGCAGTCGAGCGCCTACAATGCCGGTCGATACCCCGGCGATGTTCCGGGACCCGAGTCCCAGAAGGTGTATGTTTACGCCAGGCGCCTCTACGATCTGTTCGGCAAGGTGAGCCCGCAGCGTCGCTTCACCGCCCGCATGCAGGGGGCGCCCGCGTTCGCGGCCGTGAGACAGTTCTTGACGGACAACCCCGAGTTCAGCCTCGAGAAGGGCGACCTCGACGACTACCTCGCCAAGAGCGAGCTCACCCTGAGCTCCGAGACCGTCGCATCGGTCAAGCAGATCCAGCGCGTGTTTCGCCTGACCGCGGATTTCGACGCTGCCGCTCACCTCATCGGCCAGAACCTCGACTCGGCGGTCAAGATCGCGCGCATCCCGGAGGACCGCTTCGCGGCCGACCATGAGGAGCACGTGGGTGGGCTCACGGCGGCGCGCGATATCCACCGCACGGCGTCTCATTACGCGAACGAGATCCTGTTCACGCTGGTCAAGTTCCACCAGAACCTGAACGAGGTCGGCGGGTTGACCGCCGTACCGGGGCCCGTCAATTTCTCCGTGCTCGATCCATCCCACGGCCACGACCCCAATCTCGTGCAGACGGCAACGGCGAACACGGGGGGCGCGCGCAGGCTCCCGAACTGGATCACCCTGTTCGGCGACCTCAACAAGTGTGCCTGCAAGCACTGTCAGACGGTGCTGAGCCCCGGCGCGTACCTGATGGACCTGCTGGAGTGGGTCGATGGGGCGCCCAAGAGGACGCTGTTCGAGCGCCGCCCCGACCTCGAGGACATCGAGCTCACGTGCGCCAACACGAACACGGTCCTGCCTTACATCGACCTCGTCAACGAGGTGCTCGAAGCGGTCGTCGCGCCGCTCGACTTCACCATCGGCCTCACGCCCGAGACGCTCGATGACGCAAAGGACGGCGATGCGGCGGCGCTCGGCGCGCTTCGCAGCGCCCTCGGCGCCGAGGGGTACGTGCTCAGCGAGCGCGCGGTCGTGAGCCGGAGCGCCGCCCATACCCCGGCGATCCCCGAGTGGATCGTCGAGGACGACGCCATCCGCCTCAGGATCCGGGGCGGCGCCGCGCCGCTCGCGGTGGTTCCAGCCCTCCAGACCAGCGGGACGAACGACTCGCTCGAGGTGTTTCCGGAGCACTTCAACCGCGACGCGTACGATGTGCTCGCCGAGGCCGTCTTCCCGTTCCACCTGCCGCTGGCGCTCGGCCGGGAAGAGGTCGACATCTTCCTCAAGCAGCGGAACATCCGGAAGCACGAGATCCTCGAGGCGTTCTCGACGAGCAGCGTCGAGGCGAAGCTCCTGGATCCGAACATCGCGCTCGCTTACCTGAGCCTGACGCCCTCCGAGGCTCAGGCGATCCTCGGCGAGGGACGCCCGGCCTGGGAATACTGGGGCTTCGAGATCTCGCCCGGCGCCGGATCGGTGACCATCCGGCGGCCCGACAAACCTACCCTGAGCATCACCGCCCATGCCCCGGAGACGGAGAGCGATCCGGACACGAGGCCGGCCTGGGTCAAGCTCGTGACGCTGGTGCCCGTATTCCTGCACCGCACGGGGCTGAGCTACCAGGAGCTGCTCGACCTCCTGGACACCCGCTTCGTCCACGTCCAGGCCGCCGATCCGCACGGGCTCCACGTCGTGTCGAGCGCAGCAGATCGCGTCGAGTGCAACTACAACGAGTTCCAGATCGCGCACCTCAATCCGGACACGCTGAGGCGCATCAGCTTCTTCGTCCGGCTCTGGCGCAAGCTCGGCTGGAGCATGCGCGAGCTCGACGCCTACCTGATGGGCCTCGAGGGCGGCGACATTCCCGCCAATTTCGTCAGGCTCTCTCAGGTGAAGCGCCTGGTCGACGAGCTGAAGGTCGCGCCGCTCGGCGTCATCGCCTGGTGGGCGGAGATCGATACACGTCGCACCGGCCGGATCACGAAGAGCCTGTTCGACGAGGTGTTCCTGGTGGGGGCCCCGAGCCAGCCCGAGTACGAAGGGCTGGAGCGGGTGCGGCTCGGCGCGACGATCAATCTCTCGACGGTGACGGACGACGAGGACTATCCGGCGCACGTCCGCGCGGCCCTTCGCCTGAAGCCGGCCGAGATCGAGCGGCTCTGGGGGGCGGTCATCGGCTCGGCGCCGGGCACGAACCTCGGGCTGACCGAGCTCACGAAGATGTACCGGGTGGCGACGTTCTCGAGGGCCATGGGGCTCTCGGTCGCCGAGTTCTACGACCTCGCGGCGCTCGTGGGCAGCCCGTTCGCGGATGGAGGCACCGGCCTCCAGGCGGCCATCCTGAAGACCTTCGCCGCCATCCGAGAGTTCGAGCAAGCTCGCGCGACGCGCTTGTCGGCCGCCGAGATCGCTTACTACCTGCGCGATGAAAGCGAGCCGGGTGATCCGTTCCTGCCTCCGGCGGATCACGTGGAGCGCGCCGTTCGACTGCTCGCGACGGCAGCGGCGGAGATCGAAGCCGCCTACCCGGACCAGACCCCTGACGCGGTCGGGCTGGCCGATGCCCTCTCCAAGGTCATGCCAGGCGACAAGGTCCTGCGGTTCCTGCAGATCGCCGAAGGGCCGCCGCCGCCGCCCAGCCCGGGCGATTTCGCTACACCGGCGGAGTACAACGACGCGCTCGCGGCATATCAATCGTTGACAAATCAAAACGAGAACTTCCTGGGCGACTATACCTGGCGATTCGCCTCCCCGGAGGCCTTCAACACACTCCCCGGGCGACTGGCCAACTACGACGCGAATCTGTCGCGCGAGGCGCGCTACAAGCTCGTGTGGGATGAGCTCCGCGGTCGCCTCGTCAACCAGGCGCGGACGGCCTCGGTGCTCGCCGTAGCTGCCGAGCTCATGGACCTCCCGCGGGATACGACCGAGATCCTGCTCACGCAGGCGCTCAAGAGCTTGACCTCCCCCTCCCTCACCGCGCTCGACGACTGGAAGAAGTTCCTGACAGGGGAGTGGAATACCGCGGTGCCAGGGGAGCTCAGGGCGTTCGTCGTTGTCCCGCGGGACGGTGTGTATCGCTTCGGCATCTCCGTCGACGCGCCAGTCGACGAGCTATGGTTGTGGGTGGACGGAGCGCCGGTCAACCCCAACGGAGGCACCAATGGCCCGGACCGCGCGGAAATCATCTATGTCATGCAGACACTCAAGGCAAGCGTGGCCCATGAAATCCGCGTCATCTATAACGGTCCCGATCACGTCACGCTGAAGTGGAAGATCGAGGCCGAGGAGGTGGTGCCCGTGCCGGCGAGCGCCATCATCCCGTTCCGGCCCGAGGTCTATCTCAGGCTGTTCAAGGCCGTCGGGCTCGTGAGAGGCCTCGAGCTGAGCAAGCCCGAGCTGAAATACCTCATCGAAAAGTCCTCTTCGATCGGGCTGTCGCTCAACGCGCTCCCCGTGCGTCAAGCCGACGCGGACGTGCCGTGGTCGACGCTCGCCGGCTTCATCGATCTGCTCGGCCTCCAGCGCTCGGTGGAGCTCAGGACCAAGACCCTGTTCGAGTTCTGGAGCGAGGGCGGCGGCTCCGCCGGCGCGACCGTCGGTGACGTGGCGGCGCTCACCGGATGGAAGACCGAGGACATCCAGACCGTCTTCGACCTGCTCTCTCCGGCTCCGCCCTGGGACAGCCGCGCGCTCTGGCACCTCTTGAGGGCCACGATGCGGGTCGTCCGGCGGCTCGAGCTCGACGCGAGCCAGGTCATCGAGCTCCTGCTCAGCCCGACGCCGACCCTCGGCGCCGCCGTCCGGCTCAGGAACGTCTTCCGGTCGCAGTTCAGCAGCGATGCCTGGAAGGAGGTCTTCAAGCCGCTGCGCGACGCGCTCCGGCGGCGCCAGCGCGACGCCCTCACGGGTTATCTCACGAGCCGCCCCGTCGAGATCGGCAACCAGGAGCTCGAGTTCTTCGACGAGAACGATCTCTTCGCTCACTTCTTGATAGACGTCGAGATGGAGCCCGACACGCTCATCTCGCGTATCCGGCTCGCGCTGAACGTCGTGCAGCTCTTCGTCCAGCGCGTCTTCCTCGGGCTCGAGAACGACGCCTCGCTGATCCAGCTCGAGCGGGCCAAGGACGAGTGGGCGTGGATGCAGAGCTACCGGGTCTGGGAGGCCAATCGCAAGGTCTTCCTGTACCCCGAGAACTGGATCGAGCCCGAGCTGCGCGACGACAAGACCGAGTTCTTCAAGGAGCTCGAGAGCGAGCTCCTCGAGGGCGACATCACGCACGAGCGGGGGCTCACGGCCCTTCGCAACTACCTCGAGAAGATGAGCGAGGTGTCGAACCTCGAGGTGGTGGGCGCCTACACCGAGGACGCCTTCTCTTCCGGCGTCAACCACGTCCTGCACGTCGTGGGGCGCACGCGCTTCCAGTCGCGGAGCTTCTACCACCGGACCTTCCAGGCCAAGCAGTTCCACGACGGGATCTGGACGCCGTGGAGGAAGATCAACCTCGACATCAACGCCGACGTCGTCGCGCCGATCGTCTTCAACGGCCGCCTGGTTCTGTTCTGGCCTGTGGTGCAGAGCAAGCAGAAGCCGCAGCCCCTGCCGGCGAGCAACAACTTCGTGGACGGCAACAACGCCGGAGACGTGCGGGCGGAGTTCGTGGCGGAGATCCGCCTGATGTGGAGCGAGTACGTGGCCTCCGAGAACAAGTGGCTCAAGCCCAAGCTCTCGAAGAGCCGCGTGACGGACAACCACGCCGAGACGATCTTCGATCGCGAGGTAGGGGAAGAGCAGCCCCGCACGACGGGCTACCACCTGCGCGTCGCCGTCGGGAGCAGCGAGCACGTGACCGTGGACGTCGTCAAGACGAACGTTCCGGCTGGCAACGGCAAGCTCAGCCCGAGCCGGCTCGGCACGTTCGCCGTGTGGTACACGGGCGAGGATACGCTGGGGTCCAGCAACCTCGTGCTCTCGCTGGGAGAGAGCTGGCCGGAAGGAACGCTGCTCAAGCACAACGCCGCCGTCGAGGTGAGTTACTCCGTCGACGACAAGCTCGCCCGCAATGAGCTTCGGTTCCTGGGCAACACGCCGTTCTTCCGGAGGACCCCGGGGGCCTTCCGCGTCTTCGGCACCAACTTCCCGTACCTCGGCAGCGCTCAGCACAAGCCCTTCTTCTACGAGACCCCCTCCAGCAGCCTGTTTGCCCTGAACAAGGGGTTCGTGACGCAGTCGGGCTTGAGCCGGGAGAAGGCGCAGGTCGCCTTGTTCTCGACCTTCCACCACCCGCTCGTGACGGAGGTGCAGAAGCGCCTCCAGGCGTTCGGGCCGGCCGGCATCATGAACCGCGCGACCCAGGCTCTGCCCGTCGCCGACAACCGGTACTACTCGAACTACTACTACAACTACTACGGCCACCTCTACCTCGGCTACCACATCGCCGGCGACAGGCAGGCGTGGGGCACGACGCAGCGCATGGTCGAGTCGGAGCTCAACCCGAGCCGCAGCGTGGCGCAGCCGTACCCGCTGCCCACGATCGAGTTCGGCTACGGGACGCCGTTCGGCGTCTACAACTGGGAGCTCTTCTTCCATCTCCCGATGCTGATCGCGGGGCGCCTGAGCCAGGACTTGAAGTTCGAGGACGCGATGAACTGGTACCACTACGTCTTCGATCCCAAGCAGGAGCTCAGCCGATACGAGAAGACCAAGCGCTGGGTCGAGCGCCTGCCGTTCGGCTGCCGCTACTGGAACTTCCTGCCGTTCTTCGCCAACAAGGACGCGACCGACAGCCTCTCGGAGACGCTGGGTCTCAACGGGAATCTGTCGGCCTACGACCGCCAGGAGCTCACCGCGTTGATCGACGAGTGGCGGCAGAACCCGTTCAAGCCGCACCTCATCGCGCGGCAGCGCACGGTGGCCTACCAGAAGTTCGTGGTGATGAAGTACCTCGACAACCTCATCGCCTGGGCTGACCAGCTGTTCCGGCTGGATACCATCGAGGCCATCAACCAGGCGACGCAGCTCTACATCCTGGCGGCCGAGCTGCTCGGCGACCGCCCCGAGGAGGTCGAGTCGCTGACGGGCGAGCCCAAGTACACGTACCGCGAGCTCAAGGCGCTGGGCGTCGACGGCTTCTCGAACGCCATCGTCGATGTCGAGTACCGGCTCGTGAGCAACAGCGAGCACCTCAAGGAGACCAAGCTCGCGCCGGAGGGCTCGGCGGCGGCTTCGATCAAGAACCTCTCGCTCAAGACGTTCTACTTCTGCGTGCCGAGGAACGAGCGGCTCGACCGCTACTGGGACACCGTGCAGGACCGCCTGTTCAAGATCAGGAACAGCATGAACATCGACGGGGTCAAGCGTCAGCTCAAGCTGTTCGAGCCCCCGATCGACCCGGCCCTGCTCGTGCGCGCCGCCGCGGCGGGCCTCGACCTCGGCAGCGCGGTCGCGCAGCTCGGCGGGGCGCTGCCCTGCTACCGCTTCGGCACGTGGAGCCAGCGGGCGATCGACCTCGCGAACGAGCTCAAGGGCTTCGGGGCGGCGGTGCTCGCGGCGCTCGAGAAGAAGGACGCGGAGGAGCTGCAGCTCTTGCGCCAGGGGCACGAGATCAAGATGCTGGAGCTCGCGCGCC
Organism: Sorangium cellulosum; assembly: GCF_002950945.1. Lineage (GTDB taxonomy): Bacteria > Myxococcota_A > Polyangia > Polyangiales > Polyangiaceae > Sorangium > Sorangium cellulosum_E. Next base: position 13,527,544 of record NZ_CP012673.1, on the reverse strand, counting down.
GGGTGCGGCAGGCGCAGATCGCCGAGGCCGAGGAGAACATCAAGGCGCTCGAGCTCTCGCGGGCGCTCGCCGAGGAGCGCCACACGGAGTACCGCACGCGCGCTCGCATCAGCGACAGGGAGCGGGCGCAGATCACGCTGACCGAGGTGAGCACCGGGCTCGAGGTGGCTCAGGGTGTCTCCCACACGGTCGGCGGACTGTTCGCGGCCGTCCCCGACGCCGAAGCAGGTGTGGTGGGGCCGTTCCCGCTGGTCGGCGTGAACATGAAGATCGGAACCGCGCTCACCACCACGGCGAACGCGGTCGCCAGCGCGCTCGGCGCCACGGCCAGCCTGACGCGAGGCCTCGCGAACCTCGCGGGCATCAACGCCGGCCACGACCGGCGCTGGGAGGAGTGGAAGCTGCAAGAGCGGCTGGCGCGGAAGGAGATCGAGCAGATCAACCAGCAGATCGTGGCCGCGCAGATCCGGCGCGACATCGCGCAGCGCGAGCTCGAGAACCATGAGACGCAGATGGAGCACGCGGAGGAGGTGCGCCAGTTCATGCAGGAGAAGTTCACGAGCCGCGACCTCTACCAGTGGATGGCGCGCGAGCTCAGCCGCGCTTACCAGCAGGTGTACAAGCTCGCCTTTGACGTGGCGAAGAGCGCCGAGCGCACCTTCCAGTTCGAGCTCGGCCTCGAGGGGACGAGCTTCATCCAGTACGGATACTTCGACAGCTTGCGGCAAGGGCTGCTCGCGGGCGAGAAGCTCGTCGTCGACCTCAAGCGCATGGAAGTGGCGTACCTCGAGCGCAACAAGCGCGAATTCGAGCTCCAGAAGTCGATCTCGCTCGCCGCGATCAACCCGGCCGCGCTCCAGGACCTGCTCGAGAAGGGCGCCTGCGAGTTCGAGCTGCCGGAGGTGCTGTTCGATCTCGATCACCCCGGCCAGTACTTCCGGCGCATCCGCGCGGTGCGGCTCACGATCCCCTGCGTCACCGGGCCGCACACCAGCGTCAGCGCCAAGCTCACCCTGCTCGGCAGCGCCATCCGCAAGCAGAGCGCGGTCAACCCGGATGCCTACGCCTATACCGGCTACGACGACCCGCGCTTCGTCCATGACCTCGTCGGTATCCAGTCGATCGCGACGAGCAACGCGCAGAGCGACGCAGGGTTGTTCGAGCTCAACTTCCGCGACGAGCGCTACCTGCCCTTCGAGGGTGCAGGCGTCATCAGCCGGTGGAGGCTCGAGCTGCCGACCGCGCTGCCGCAGTTCGATTACAACACCATCTCCGACGTCGTCATGCAGCTCAGCTACACCGCGCGCGACGGCGGCGGCACGCTCAAGAAAGGCGCTGAAGACGCCATCATCGCCGGGCTCAACAGGATCCTGAAGGTCGTCTCCGACCCGGAGACGGGGCTCGTGCGGGTCTTCAGCCTGCGCAAGGAGTTCCCCGACGTGTTCCACCGCCTGCTCGTCAGCCCGGGCGAGCCCGTCGACATGACGCTGCGGCCCGAGCACTTCCCGTTCGTGATCCGGCGCGCCCGCATGACGCTCGCGCTCGTCAACGTCGTCAATGACCAGGGCCGCGTCGACCTTCACGTCATCACCAAGCCCGGTGCCACGCTGAGCAGCGCCACCTTCTCGCTGAACGGCGGAGACCAGAAGTCAGTCAACCCGCAAAACGGCATCGCTGTGCAGTCGCTGCCGAAAGGCGGCGATGCCTCCACGACGTTGCTCCAGAACTGGGCCGCGGAGACCTGGGCGCTGCAGCAACAGGGTCTGAGCGCCGACACCGTCGAAGACATCGTCTTTATCGTGAAATACACGGCGGCGGCCGCAGACTGAAGGCTGAACGCCCGCGGTCTCTACGACTCAAGAGGAGAGCGACATGGCAAGAGTAATGATCTGGCCCGACATCTACAGAGAGCAGGGCCACTGGCTTCCCTGCATCAACCTGGCCCAATCCCTGCAGAGCGCCGGGTATACCGTGGATTTCATGGGCATCCTGGACTGCGCCGACATCGTATCGCCCTACGGCAAGTATATCTTCGAGATTCTGGAATCGGTGTACCCGAGGGGGTACTCGTTCGAGAACAAGCTCGAACCGCTCGACCAGCGCTGGAAGCCGCACCATCTTCTGCCTATATGCCGCGGTGCGCTCGATGATGTCTTCCTCGGGCCCTCCGCGCCGAACCTGCTCATCAGCGGCTACTTCACGGCTCTCGAAACCCTGCTCATTCACTACAAATACGGAATTCCTTTCGTCCTCATCACCACCTATCTCCGCCACCCCGACGACACGCCCCGGCTCCATGCCAAGACCAAGCTCGTCTACATGCAGCGCGCCGTCTCGCAGAAGATCATCGACGCCGTCGCGCCGGTGCCGGGCCTCGACATCGATCAATTCATCGAGCCGCTCCGAAATCGGCTCGAATTGATCCCGTGCCCCCGTGCCTTCGACTTCACCGACGAGGACTGGAAGCACGATGACCATGTCAAGTACGTCGAGCCGATGATCGAGCGGCAGCACCTGTCCGGAGGCTCCCTGCCCTCGGACCCGACCTCGATCCCGTCGGGCAAGAAGATCATCTTCGGCACCTCCGGCTCGCAGGTCCAGGACTACGAGTTCAAAGCCCGACAGTTCTTCAACAACCTCATCGATATGATGAAGACCCGTGGGATGGAGGGCTACCACCTCGTCCTCGCCGTCGGCGACAGGCTGCTCGCCCAGCTCAACGTCGAGTACGGCATCGACGTGGACCCGTACAGAAACAGGCTTCCAGCGAACGTCAGCCTCTTCTCCTGGGTCTCCCAGCTCGACATCCTGAAGCGAGCCGAGGTGGTGTTCATGCACGGCGGCCTCGCGACGATCAAGGAGTCCATCTGGGAGGAGGTCCCCATCGTCATCGTTCCCCACGGCAAGGACCAGATGGACAACGCCCTGCGGATCCGGCGGAGCGGCGTCGGCGTCGTCTCCGAGGTCGCCGACCTCACCCCGCAGCAGCTCCGCGGCCTCCTCACGTCCGCCACGTCGAGCACCTGGATTCGACAGAAGCTCGCGAAGATGAAGGCCGTCTTTCAGGCCGAGGAGAACAAGGTGCCGAAGCCCAGCATCCAGGTGATCCAGAGCGTGGTGGCCCCGTAAGGCATTGGTGATGCATCATGAGCAAGAGAGAGCTATCCAGCGACGGCCGTAAAGGCCAACCGGACCCGACCTCGACCCATCGCGCGCAGGAGAAGCCCGATCAGGGCGCCGAGATGCGCGCTGCGCGCCAGGAGGGCGGATCCAGCGCCACGAACGGCCGGGAGCCTGGCGGTCAGTCCCTGTTGCCCGCGCTCACCCTGCCGAAAGGCGGAGGTGCCATCCGCGGCATCGGCGAGAAATTCTCGGTCAACGCGGCGACAGGCACCTCTTCGCTCACCGTTCCGCTCGCCGCGTCCCCAGGCCGCGGCGGGTTCGGCCCCCAGCTCGAGCTCGCGTACAACAGCGGCGGCGGCAACGGCCCTTTCGGCATCGGCTTCGAACTCTCCGTCCAGAGCATCACCCGCAAGACGGACAAGGGTCTCCCTCGCTACCTGGACGCCATCGAATCGGACGACTATATCCTGTCGGGCGCCGAGGACCTGGTCCCCACGCTCGACCAGACGACCGGCGCTCCCGAGGAGATCGATCGCGATACCCACATCGCGCACCGCTACCGCCCGAGGGTCGAGGGCCTCTTCGCGCGCATCGAGCGCTGGACCCGAAGGTCCGACGGCGACGTGCACTGGCGCGTCACCACCAAGGACAACACGACCCACATCTACGGCCAGGCGCCCGAGGCGCGCATCGCCGACCCCAAGGCCCCCGAGGAAGGCCGCGACGCCCGCGTCTTCAGCTGGCTGCTCGAAGAGAGCCGCGACGACAAGGGCAACATCATTCGTTACGAGTACAAGGCCGAGGATGGCGAGGGCGTCGACCCCGCGGACTTGAGCGAGAAGAGCCGTTTCGAGCGCCGGGAGGACGGTCTGGTCTTCGCCGCCGGAGCCCAGCGTTACCTGAAGCGTGTTCGTTACTGCAACGCAGCGCCGTTCGTCGCTGGCGATTTCTTGATGGAGGTGGTGTTCGATTACGGCGAGCACGCGCCCGCCGAGACGACCGCCACCGCCGTACCCACACCGGAGGACCCCGATCCCTGGACGGTGCGCCAGGATCCGTTCTCGAGCTACAGGGCCACGTTCGAGGTGCGCACGTACCGGCTCTGCCGTCGCGTGCTCATGTTTCACCGCTTGTCGGCCGGTCGCACGCCCGTGCTCGTCAAGTCGACGGACTTTGAGTACGATTCGAGCGGGTCGTTCACCTACCTCGTGGGCGTCACCCAGGCGGGTTATCTGTACGACACGGCCACGAGCGCGTGGCAGCGCCAGGTGCTCCCCACGCTGCGCCTCGACTACGTGCGGCCGGTCATCCACGACACGCTGAGCGCGCTTCCGCCGGAGAGCCTCGCGGGGCTGGAGGGCGGCGTGGACGGCGGGATCAAGCAGTGGCTCGATCTCCACGGCGAGGGCATCCCCGGGGTGCTCATCGACCAGGGCTCGGCGTGGTACTACAAGGCGAACCGCGGGCAAGGCAAGCTGGAAGCGCCACGCACCCTCTCCGCCTTGCCCTCGCCGAGCTCGCTCGCGGGGGGAGCTCAGCAGCTCGAGGACCTCGGTGGAGATGGCCAGCTCGATCTGGTCGCCTACGGCGCGCCGCTCTCCGGCTACTTCTCGAGCACGCCGGAGGGCGGCTTCGAGGCGCTCCGGACGTTCGAGTCGCTGCCGAACCTCGACTGGAACGACCCGAACCTGCGCTTCATCGACCTCGACGGCGACGGCCTCGCGGATCTGCTGATCACCGAGGACCACGCCTTCGTCTGGTATCACTCGAAGGCGAAGCAGGGCTTCGGCGAGGCCCACCGCGTCGTCTACCCGGACGACGACGAGCGCGGGCCGGCGGTCGTGTTCGCGGACCCGGAGCAGAGCATTCAGCTCGCGGACATGAGCGGCGACGGGCTCGTCGACATCGTCCGCGTTCGCAACGGCGAGGTCTGCTACTGGCCCAACCTCGGTTACGGGCGCTTCGGCAAGAAGGTCACGCTGGAGAACAGCCCCGTCTTCGCGCCCGTGGACGAGTTCGACGCGCGGCGCATCCGCTTCGGCGACGTCGACGGGTCGGGCACCAGCGACATCTTCTATCTGGGGAGGAGCGGCATCGCCCTCTACCTGAACGAGTCCGGCAATCGCCTCTCCGCGCCCGTGCCGATCCACGCGCTGCCGCCGGTGGACAGCGTCGTCCAGCTCGGGATCGTCGATCTGCTCGGCCAGGGCACCGCGTGCCTGGTCTGGTCGTCGCCGCTCCCCACCGCGCGCTCCCTCTTCTACGTGGACCTGATGGGGGGCACGAAGCCGCACCTGCTCCGCTCGGTCGTCAACAACCTCGGCGCAGAGACGACGATCCGCTACGCGCCGTCGACGAAGTTCTATCTGGAGGACAAGGCCGCCGGCGTCCAGTGGCTCACGCGCCTCCCGTTCCCGGTGCATGTGGTCGATCACGTCGAGCGCGTCGACGCCATCTCGAGGACCCGGCTCGTGACGACGTATCGTTATCGACACGGCTTCTTCGACGGCGTGGAGCGCGAATTTCGTGGGTTTGCTCGCGTCGAGCAGCGCGACGCGGAGGAGTTCACGGTCGGAGCCCCCGGCGCCGAGCTCTTTCAGGCGCCGGTGCGCACGGTGAGCTGGTATCACACGGGCGCGTGGCTCGAAAAAGAGCGGCTGGAACGGGAGCTGAAGCGAGAATACTTCCAGGAGGGGCCGGCCGCCTTGCTCTTGCCGGACACCGTGCTCCCGCAGGACATGTCCATTCAGGACGAGCGCGAAGCGGCGCGAGCGCTGCGCGGGAGCCTGCTGCATCAAGAGGTCTATGCCGAGGACGGTACGGAGAAGGCGGGGATCCCGTATCTCACGACCGAGCAGAGCTTCGAGGTCAGGCGCCTTCAAGCGAGCAAGGGAACGCGGCACGGCGTGTTCATGATGCATGAGCGAGAGCGCGTCCTCATTCACAGCGAGCGCAAGAGCGACGACCCGCGTGTCGCGCACGATCTCGTGATCGAGGTCGACGACTTTGGCAACGTCACGCGCAAGGTGTCGATCGCATACGCGCGCGCCACGGGAGAGCCGGAGCAGCAGCGCGCGTGGGCGACGCTGGCCGAGGCCGACTACATCAACAAGGCAGCCGAGCACACGTGGTACCGGGTCGGCGTGCACCACGGAGAGCGGCTCTTCGAACTCACCGGGCTGACGTTGCCGCTCGCCGGTCAGGGCCTGGTGGCGCTCTCCGCGCTCCACGATGACGATGGGACGGGTGTCCTGGATGTGCTCGATCCGGGCGACGATGTGCCCTACGAGGGCACGACGACTGGCCTTTCGGTCCAGCGCCGCCTGATCCAGCGAGGTCAGCAGGTATTTTACAAGAACGACCTCACCGGACCCTTGACGCCTGGTGAAATTGAGTCGCTGGCGCTGCCTTACGAGCGTTACGAGCTTGCGCTGACGCCGGGGCTCGTGAGCGAGATCGTGGTTCATTCTGGGCAGATGAGCGCGACGGCGTTCGATCCTGCGGTGTTGTTGTCCGAGGGGCGTTACGTCCAGCGCGACGGGGGGTACTGGGCAGCGAGCGGCCGCCTCATCTTCGATCCCGCGCGCTTCTACCTGCCCGTCGAGGCGGTCGATCCGTTCGGCGCGCGCTCCTTCGTCACGTACGACGGCTTTGCGCTGCTCATGGAGACCACGCTCGATCCGCTGAACAATCAGGTCCAGGCCGAGAACGACTACCGCGTCCTTGCCCCGTGGCGAATCACCGACCCGAACCTCAACCGCTACGCCGTCGCCTTCGACGCGCTCGGCATGGTGGTCCGCAGCGCCGTGATGGGCAAAGCCGGCGCGAACGAGGGCGACACTCTGGATCACCCGACGTCGCGCGTTGAATACGATATTCTTCGCTGGCAGGTCGAGCACAAGCCGGTCTTCGTGCACACGTTCACGCGCGAGGTGCATCATAGCAACAGCCCCAGCACGCCGTTTCAAGAGAGCTTCGCTTACTGCGACGGCTTCGGTCGCGTGGTCATGCAGAAGGTTCAGGCCGAGCCCGGCGATGCGCCGCTCCGCGATGGCCAAGGCGCCCTCGTGCGCGACGCGAACGGCGCGCTCGTGATCGGGCCCGTGGCGGCCCGCTGGGTCGGGACGGGCCGCACGGTCTTCAACAACAAGGGCAATCCGGTCAAGCAGTTCGAGCCGTTCTTCAGCTCCACCGCGGAGTACGAGGACGAAGCGGACCTCGTGGAATGGGGCGTCACCCCCGTCATTCACTACGACCCGCTCGATCGCGTCGTCCGCACGGAGCTTCCCGACGGCACCGAATCCCGGGTGGAGGTCGACGCCTGGCTCACACGGACGTTCGATCAGAACGATGCTGTCGTGGGCACGCGCTGGCTGTCCGAGCGGCAGTCGGGCTCGGCGAGCCCCGCGGAGCAGCGGGCCGCGACGCTCACGCTCGATCATGCGGATACACCGACGGCCACGCACCTCGATGCGCTCGGACGTGCCTTTTTGACCGTGGCCCGCAACAGGATCGGGGGGGTGGACGCCCCCCCCTACGAGACACGCAGCGAGCTCGATGTGGCGGGCAATGTGCTCCGCGTGGTCGACGCGCGCGGTGTGGAGGCGGTCGCGGAGCGGTTTGACGTCCTCGGGCGGTGTTTTCACAGGGCGAGCCGGGACGGTGGAGAGCGCCTGGAGGTCGTCGATATTGGCAATCAGCCGGTACGCAGCTACAACGGCAGGAGACAGAACCGTCGCTATACCTACGATGTCCTACATCGTCCGACCCACATGTGGCTGGTCCTCGACGGCGAGCCCGAGCGCCTGGTCAGGCGCGTGGTCCACGGCGAAGTGCATCCGGAAGCGCTGCAGCGCAACCTGCGCGGGCAGGTGTACCAGGTGTATGATGGTGCGGGTGTGGTGACGAGCCAGGCGTACGACTTCAAGGGCAACCTGCTGCAGGCGTCGCGCCGGCTGCGCAGCGAGGTGCATGCTGGCGCCGACTGGTCGGCCCTTGCGGCGCTCACGGATGTGACCGCCATCGCCGCCGCGGCCGCACCGCTGCTCGAGGCCGAGAGCTTCGACACGCAGACGGCGTACGACGCGCTGAACCGCCCGACGAGCCTGACCGCGCCGGATGGGAGCGAGATCGAGCCCACGTACAACGAGGCGGGCCTGCTCGAACACGTCGAGGTGTACGTCCGGGGGGCGTGGACGACGTTCGTTGACAACATCGACTACGACGCGAAGGGCCAGCGAGAGCGGATCGACTACGGCAACGGCACGTCCACGGAGTACACGTACGATCCGCTCACCTTCCGGCTCGCGCGCCTCCGGACGACGCGCGGCTCCGATGGCGCCGTCCTCCAGAACCTCACGTACACGTACGACGCCGTCGGGAACATCGTCGAGATCAAGGACAGCGCGCAGCAGACGGTGTTCTTCAACAACGACGTGGTGTCACCGAACGCGCAGTACGTCTACGACGCGGTCTATCGGCTGATCGAGGCGACGGGGCGAGAGCACGCGGGCGGGCTCGCCGACGTGCAGCGCGATCAGAACGACCTGCCGATCCAGGCCCTGCCGCATCCGAATGACGCGCAGGCGCTCAGGAACTACACCGAGAAGTACGTTTACGACGCCGTCGGCAACCTCCTGCGGATGGAGCATCACGCCGGCGCGGGCACCTGGATCCGGCGGTACGCCTACGAGGCGACGAGCAACCGGCTCGTGAGCACCTCCATGCCGGGGGATCCTGTGGACGGGCCGTACAGCCGCACGTATGCCCACGACGCCCACGGCAACATGACGGCCATGCCGCACATCGCAGCGCTCACGTGGGATGAGGACGACCAGGTGCGGAGCACCAACCTCGGCGGTGGCGGCGTCGTCTACTACACCTACGACGCCGCCGGCCAGCGCGTGCGCAAGGTCTGGGAGCACAGCGGGATCATCGAGGAGCGCATCTACGTTGGCGGCTACGAGGTCTACCGCAAGCGCGACGCGACGGGGCTGGTGCTCGAGCGACAGACGCTGCACGTGATGGATGGCGCGCGGCGGGTGGCCATGGTCGAGACGAAGACCGTCGACACCTCGGGGCCGTTCACCGTGACGCCGCGGGTGCGCTACCAGCTCGACAACCACCTCGGGTCGGCCTCGCTGGAGGTCGACGGCGCGGGGCTGGTGATCGGCTACGAGGAGTACCACCCGTACGGGACCACGGCGTACTGGTCGGCCAGCAGCGCCGCGGAGGTGAGCCGGAAGCGGTACCGGTATACGGGCAAGGAGAAGGACGAGGAGACGGGGCTCTATTACTACGGGGCGCGGTACTACGCGCCGTGGCTCGGGAGGTGGACGAGCGCGGATCCGGCGGGGATGGTGGATGGCCCGAATCTATATGCATATGTGAGAGGGAATCCGGTTCGGCTGCGGGATCCGAATGGGATGCAGGGAGACGAACCGAACTACGGGCTTGAGGCGCTTCAGCGGATCAACGAGGTGAACGCGGCGGACCTGGGGCTCAAGATCGCCACGGAAAAGGAAAAGAAGGCACAGCTGGCGGAGGCCAAGAAGACCCCCGTAAAGGTAACGAAGGCGCCCGCTCTCCCGGTCCAGGAGATCCGTCCGGAGCACCCGCTCGCCGGCGATATGGAGAAAGTCCGACGGGCGGCGGAGCTGTCGTCCATTCCACCCGACCAGAGAGAGCTTCGAGAGGCGGCTGCGCGGCACCTTCGATATGGTTCAGTAGAGGCCGTCCTCGTCGAAGGTGAAGCAGCCAAAGAAAGGATCGAGGCCGAGATCGAGTCTCTCGAGGCGAAGGATGCGAGCATCCATGGTGATGGGATCAAGATCCAGGTGGCGCTTGAGAGGCAGGGCGTGCTGCCACCGCGTCTAACTGGACCTAAGGGGGCGATCATACCGGGTCCGATCGAGCGGGATCCGGCTGGTGGCTACCGCCCGGTTCCGACTGCAGGCCCGTTTGGAGCCGGAGTGGGTGGACTCGTCACTGTCCGTGGCACTTTGACGGAAATTGCACCAGCCTCACCCGGCGAGCGGTCTTTCGCCCAAGAGTTCTTCGTCAGCAAAGGTTACGACGTAAGATTGGCCGGGTTAGGCACGGAGGGGGCTGATCTGAATGTGTCAGCGGGTGGTATACCGATCGGACGCTTCGAACTGAAGCAGCAAACGACCGGCAACTCAAGTAACGTTGCAAAGCGGATCCGCAAGGCCATGCGCCAAGCGCCGAACGCCATTATGGATCTCAGGCAAAGCCCGCTGAGCAATGTGGGCGCAATCAGTGGGTATAGAGAAGCCGTCCGAAAGGGATGGGTGCCGCAGGGCGCAACGGTAAGACTAATCACACTCAACATGGATGTCACGTTCGGGAGGAGATAACGTGGGAATCGGATATGAGTTGGTCTGCGTGGACTGCAAGCGTTCTCTTGAGATGGGGAAAATTTACTGGCGAGACGAGAGCGGGACGCCGTTGGAGAGCACTACACTTGATGGGGTCTTCGATAGGGTCAACATGCGGTGGCACAAACGAGATGATTTCTTTGGTAGAGCGATTGAGGCTTTCCTCATTCAACACCGGAATCATGAGATCCGGTTCGTACCGGAGGGCGTCGACGAGCTCATTGCGACTGGTAACGAGATCGTGGAGCCGCTCGAGGCCGATGAGATCATCGCAGCACAAAAAAACGTCTTCCCAGATCCAGCTCAAGAGCTGAAGGAGTGGGAACGTAACCATCGCGAGCCGAAATGAAAAATCTGGAATCGAAAAACTGAATCGGGAAGATCCGTTTCTGCCACCGCGATCCTGCATCGGAAAGACGGTGGCGGTCTCGTACTCAGGGATCAGATTCAGCGGCGTCAGCGCCGTCGGTTCTCGAAAGTGCGACTCGTCGCCGCTTGGTGGATCAAGTTGTGACGGCATCGCGGGTGATGGGGCGCTTGCCTGCATGGGGCCGAGGCGCTCGCAAAGCCGAGAGAGTGACGCCTCGCTCCGTACTGAACCTGCGCGGGCAGGTGTACCAGGTGTATGATGGTGCGTGTGTGGTGACGAGCCAGGCGTACGACTTCAAGGGCAACCTGCTGCAGGCGTCGCGCCGGCTGCGCAGCGAGGTGCATGCTGGCGCCGACTGGTCGGTCCTTGCGGCGCTCACGGATGTGACCGCCATCGCCGCCGCGGCCGAGCCGCTGCTCGAGGCCGAGAGCTTCGACACGCAGACGGCGTACGACGCGCTGAACCGCCCGACGAGCATGACCGCGCCGGATGGGAGCGAGATCGAGCCCACGTACAACGAGGCGGGCCTGCTCCAGCACATCGAGGTGTACGTCCGGGGGGCGTGGACGACGTTCGTTGAAGACATCGATTACGACGCGAAGGGCCAGCGAGAGCGGATCGACTACGGCAACAACACGTCCACGGAGTACACGTACGATCCGCTCACCTTCCGGCTCGCGCGCCTCCGGACGACGCGCGGCTCGAATGGCGCCGTTCTCCAGAACCTCACGTACACGTACGACGCCGTCGGGAACATCGTCGAGATCAAGGACAGCGCGCGGCAGACGGTGTTCTTCAACAACGACGTGGTGTCACCGAACGCGCAGTACGTCTACGACGCGGACTATCGGCTGATCGAGGCGACGGGGCGAGAGCACGCGGGCGGGCTCGCCGACGTGCAGCGCGATCAGAACGACCTGCTGATCCAGGCCCTGCCGCATCCGAATGACGCGCAGGCGCTCAGGAACTACACCGAGAAGTACGTTTACGACGCCGTCGGCAACCTCCTGCGGATGGAGCATCACGCCGGCGCGGGCACCTGGATCCGGCGGTACGCCTACGAGGCGACGAGCAACCGGCTCGTGAGCACCTCCATGCCGGGGGATCCTGTGGACGGGCCGTACAGCCGCACGTATGCCCATGACGCCCACGGCAACATGACGGCCATGCCGCACATCGCAGCGCTCACGTGGGATGAGAACGACCACGTGCGGAGCACCAACCTCGGCGGCGGCGGCGTCGTCTACTACACCTACGACGCCGCCGGGCAGCGCGTGCGCAAGGTCTGGGAGCACAGCGGGATCATCGAGGAGCGCATCTACGTTGGCGGCTACGAGGTCTACCGCAAGCGCGACGCGACGGGGCTCGTGCTCGAGCGACAGACGCTGCACGTGATGGATGGCGCGCGGCGGGTGGCGATGGTCGAGACGAAGACGGTCGACACCTCGGGGCCGTTCACCGTGACGCCGCGGGTGCGTTACCAGCTCGACAACCACCTCGGGTCGGCCTCGCTGGAGGTCGACGGCGCGGGGCTCGTGATCGGCTACGAGGAGTATCACCCGTACGGGACGACGGCGTACTGGTCGGCCAGCAGCGCGGTGGAGGTGAGCCGCAAGCGGTACCGGTACACGGGCAAGGAGAAGGACGAGGAGACGGGGCTGTACTATCACGGGGCGCGGTACTACGCGCCGTGGCTGGGGAGGTGGGCGAGCGCGGATCCGGCGGGGATGGTGGACGGGACGAATCTGTATCGCTACGTGCGATCAAATCCCGTAATACTGACCGATCCGACGGGGAAGCAACCGGTGCCGAAGATTGTCCCTCCTCAGATTGCCGAGGCTGCGCAGTCGGCGCTCGCGCGCGCTGCGGCGAGATGGGGAGCTGCGGAGGTGATCTCAGGAGCAGCGGCGGCTGCTGGCCCAAAGGCCGCAGCGGTCGGGGCATCGGCGGTAGAGCTAGGCCTGTCCAGCGGCGCGGTGGCAGCTTATGCGGCCGGCGTCTTGGGTAGCATGGCCTTGATGACGAACATCTACATGCAACGCTCGGCTTCCATTGCCCGCTATGGAAATCCGTGGGGCATGCCGTCCACAGACGCGGCGTTCCCTGTGCAACGGCATCTTCGTGACACCCTTCCCACTCCTATCGTAGAGATCGGAGGTACATCTCCGTCACTATCTTTGTCTGCATCTCCGACGCCGTCTCCGTCTCCGGCGCCGTCTCCGACGCCGTCTCCGTCTCCGCCCCAGCCGGAATCGCAGCCTCAGCCTCAGGACGATGAGGAGAAACGACGTCAGACACGCGAGACAGTGAACCTTGATACGGGGACACTGATTGCAGCGTCCTCGCTACGAGACCCGTGGCTAACAGCCGGCGTAAATCTATTTCTGGCGGACAAGAATCTGGTGGCGACGCAGGCTGTGATAAATGAATTTCTGGCGGGCCCCATCAAGGTTGCCGGAGCTACCGAGAAGACTCTTGCGGCCGCGCTGCTCGCGCGTGTCACGGTGATCCCTAACGATCCGTCGGCCCGCGTGATGAATCTTCAGGCGCCGTCGAAAAAGAAGCAGGAAATTCTGGGTCCCGTTGACAGGATTGCCTTCGGCACGGGTGATAAGCTGGGCATACGGACAGTCAGTAGCGACGAGAAGTTCAGGAAAGAAGCCGAGAAGCAAGGTGTCCATTTGAACGTAGTTATTCACCCGCCGAATCCATATGCCACGCGATGATTAGGTGGCGCGAAAGCGGAAAGGGAGCGTGATGATGAAGCGAGTACTCCTGTGGGACATTCCTGATGAGATAATGCTCGTCGTTGAGCATCCGAGCGGCGTGGTGTATCAGAATCAAGTGGGAGGTGTGGTTTGTTGGCAGGCGGAGCTGGAGGGCGTGCTTTCTCCGCTCGATGTGAGCGATGACACTGTGCAACGCATCCAGAAATGCCCGTATTTGTCGGGGCGAGAAGGTATATCGGCTGAGATCGCAGATACGATCGACACGCTCCTCGCTTCGGAACCGGGAGCAAGGTTCTTGAAAGTGGACCGCACGCGCTTGGGTAAATCCTGGGAAGCGTGGGTGTACGTACTGATCGACTCTCCTGAGAGTAGAGAAGCAGATACTGCCAGCACATACTACGGGCCGATCTATGGGTTCGGGGTTGCAAGAGGAGTGTTGACTTGGCCCAATAGCGATTGAACGGCGTGCGAGAGGTGATGGAGGTCACGACGGTCGTCGGACCGGTGAGTCACCTCGAGGAAAGAATCCGCACCATGTCCATGTAGATGATCGCGACAACCCGCGGGAATTCGGTGAAGTTCACCGGTGAAGTCCGCAGCCGATGCCGGTGAAGACCGAGCAGGCTGCCGGTGGAGTTCACCGGTGACATCCGCGCCCGATGCCGGTGAAGCTCATCGGTGAAGAGGCCGCTCAGTGCTTCTTGGTGCGGCGCTGCTTGCTACGGGTGGCGCTCGGCTCCTTGGCTTCCTTCAGCCGGTAGCTCTCGGCCTCGATCTCGATCACCTCGGCGCGGTGTTCTGCGCGGAGGGCTTGTCCCGCTGCCGGTCGCGGTCGCGGGCCTGACGAGCGGGGGCCGGCGGTGAACGATGAACACCGGCGATCACGTGGCCGCGGTCTTCACCGATCGGACGCGGGACGCGAGGCTCACCGACAATCGACGGTGAGCTCGAGCGCCTGGGCAACCTGCGCGGGCAGGCGTACCAGGTGTATGATGGTGCGGGTGTGGTGACGAGCCAGGCGTACGACTTCAAGGGCAACTTGCTGCAGGCGTCGCGCCGGCTGCGCAGCGAGGTGCATGCTGGCGCCGACTGGTCGGCGCTCTCGGCGCTCACGGATGTGACCGCCATCGCCGCCGCGGCCGCGCCGCTGCTCGAGGCCGAGAGCTTCGACACGCAGACGGCGTACGATGCGCTGAACCGCCCGACGAGCCTGACCGCGCCGGATGGGAGCGAGGTCAAGCCCACGTACAACGAGGCGGGCCTGCTCGAACACGTCGAGGTGTACGTCCGGGGGGCGTGGACGACGTTCGTTGACAACATCGACTACGACGCGAAGGGCCAGCGAGAGCGGATCGACTACGGCAACGGCACGTCCACGGAGTACACGTACGATCCGCTCACCTTCCGGCTCGCGCGCCTCCGGACGACGCGCGGCTCCGATGGCGCCGTCCTCCAGAACCTCACGTACACGTACGACGCCGTCGGGAACATCGTCGAGATCAAGGACAGCGCGCAGCAGACGGTGTTCTTCAACAACGCCGTGGTCTCACCGAACGCGCAGTACGTCTACGACGCGGCCTATCGGCTCATCGAGGCGACGGGGCGAGAGCACGCTGGCGGGCCCGCCGACGTGCAGCGCGATCAGAACGACCTGCCGATCCAGGCGCTGCCGCATCCGAACGACGCGCAGGCGCTCCGGAACTACACCGAGAAGTACGTTTACCTATGAACGTGTCAAGCTCGGGACAACGATTCACGTCGACCTCCGGCCGGGACAAGCGGTCTGCGTGGACGTGGCCCGCCGCGTTGTCACCGGCGCTCGCTGGGCGGACGGCGGCTGGACGGGACGCCGAGGCGAGGCGGCGGGCCCGGCCGCGTCGGGCGGCCGCGCTGCCGCGGCGCGACGAGGCAGCCGTTGAGGGCGGCTGGTCTGCGCGACGTGCTTGAGCACCTTCTGCTGGCGCAGCATCCGCAGCTCGCCGTCGGACAGCGGCGCGATCGGCGGCAACCCCTCGCGCTCGTAGATCGTGTCGAGCGCGGGCACGGTGCGGGTGCGCCCGCCCGAGCCGTACGCCTTGGGGCGTGGCTGCCCCTTCGGCGGCCCGGTCCGGCGCCGTTCGCTGGTCGCCTTCACGCGCATCCGGGCCAGCTTGGTGTCGGTCGAGCGCGGCACCGCATAGCGGTACGGCTCGTTGTTCTTGAGCATGTGATAGGCGATGGTCACCAGCTTGCGCGCGGTGGCCACCACGGCCACGTTGCGGTTCTTGCGCTTGGTGAGCCGACGAAAAAAGTTGCCGAGCGGTCCTGGGTGGGTGCCGACGTGCTGCGCGGCTTGCACCAGCATCCAGCGCGCCTGTCCCTTGCCCTGCTTGGTGATCCGGCCGTGGTAGACGTGTTCGGGATCGCCCGACTGGTACGTCGAAGGCACCAGCCCAAGATAGCTCGCAGCGTGGTCGGGCGAGCGAAAGCGGTGGATGTCGCCGAGCGCCGCCACCAGGGTTTGCGCCACCGCCACGTCCACGCCCGGCAGCGTCATCAAGAGCCGCACGCGCGGCTCGTCGTAGCCCTCGATGGCCAGCTGCTCGTCCAGTCGCGCGAGCTCCGACTCTACCTGCCCGAGCAACCGCAGCTCGCTGTCGAGCGCGGCGCGTCCTGCGCCATCCAGCTCCAGGGCCTCCAGCCAGGCGCGCCCCTTCTTCCCGAACAGCTCGTCGAAGGGCGAGCGGAGCAGGCGCTGGAGCAAGACCGCGTGAATGCGATTCTTCACCCGCGTCCGGTCCGCCACCAGCGACGCTCGACGGCTCATCAGCCGGCGGCGTGCCTGCGTCCCCTGATCGGGCTGCCAGACCCGCGGCAGGTAGTCGGCGCGCAGCAGCTGCGCCAGCACCACCGCGTCGATCTTGTCGGTCTTGATCTTCGCGTCGGCAATCGCCCGCGTGCGCAGCGGATTGGAGACCACGATCTCGGCCGCGAACGGGCGCAGCACCTCCACGAGGCTCCAGGTGTGGCTCGTCGCCTCCAGCGCCACGCGGGCGTTCGGGCCCAGGTAGCGCTTGCTGAAGCGTGCGAGCTCCTCGCGGGTGCAAGGGAAGCGGACGCGATGCCGCAGCTTGCCCGCTTCGTCGATCACAGCCGCTTCCACCGCATCCTTGTGGACATCCAGGCCTACATAGTCCATACGCTCTCTCCAGCGGTGCGAGGGAGGTCGTGCTGCCCGGGTGCCCAGGCGAGCGGGTCCTTGTACAAGGACCCGGCGAGGTGGTTGACCTTCGCGGTCGACTGTCCACCACGCCGACGGAACAACGGGTCGTACGGCACCTACCTATCCGAGCTCGAGGCTCAACCGGGTGGGCCGGTGGGGCGGTCACATACAACAGCGGGCTCATGGCCCATATTCGTAACCGACCGACCCCGGGGTGAACGACCCCCTCGCACCGCACTTTCTGGGGAGACAGCGTCTCACCCCGTCCCATGCCCGGTGCGAGGAAGGCCAGCATGGGACGAAACTTTTGCAACCTCTTTGACGCATGAGCCGGAGACGGGCGTGCGTCCCGCAACGCGCTTCCTTCCTGCCAATCCCTCCTTGCCTCCCCTCTTGATCGGGGCGGCCGGCGGCCGAGGTGCGAAGCTCGGGGCGCCTGCTGATTGCTCAGTTCACCAGCGCGCCTCGGCCGCCGGCCGCCGGCGCGCGGCAGACGCCGCCCACACTCGGCGCAGCCTACTGGCCGCGCGCTCACGCACCTCCGCTTCAGCCACCCCCCGAGGCGCTGCGCTTCCAGTCGCGCGACGCTCGTCGCCAGTGCAGCCGCTGCTGCACACCGACGTACCGAGAGCGAATGCGGGGCGGCGGTCACACCACGTTCATAACCGGTACGACGCCGTCGGCAACCTCCTGCGGATGGAGCATCACGCCGCCGCGGGCACCTGGATCCGGCGGTACGCCTACGAGGCGACGAGCAACCGGCTCGTGAGCACCTCCATGCCGGGGGATCCTGTGGACGGGCCGTACAGCCGCACGTATGCCCATGACGCCCACGGCAACATGACGGCCATGCCGCACATCGCAGCGCTCACGTGGGATGAGGACGACCAGCTGCGGAGCACCGATCTCGGCGGTGGCGGCGTCGTCTACTACACCTACGACGCCGCCGGCCAGCGCGTGCGCAAGGTCTGGGAGCACAGCGGGCTCGTGGAGGAGCGCATCTACGTTGGCGGCTACGAGGTCTACCGCAAGCGCGACGCGACGGGGCTCGTGCTCGAGCGACAGACGCTGCACGTGATGGACGGCGCGCGGCGGGTGGCCATGGTCGAGACGAAGACCGTCGACACCTCGGGGCCGTTCACCGTGACGCCGCGGGTGCGCTATCAGCTCGACAACCACCTCGGGTCGGCCTCGCTGGAGGTCGACGGCGCGAAGGTAGTTAACACTCACCGCGAGTTCTATCAACCGAGCGGGGACATGAAAACCGAGGAAACTCGCAATGGACAGCAACTCAGCGAATTTTGAGGGTCTGTGGCGACAGCTCTCACGAATGGAACGTGTCGGCTGGCTCACTGCCGCCTACGTGCGGTGGTTTGCATGCGCCAGCCTGTGGCCCACGAGGCCATCCGGAGAGGTGATCGAGCTGGATGGTCGATGGATCGACGGACTAGAGTCATTTTTCTGTGCGATTGGCGAGGCCGTGAACGGGGCGGCTGGTTATTTCGGCAAGAGCCTCAACGGGCTTGCCGATTGCGCCGCCGGCGGCTTCGGGATTATCCCCCCTTGGACCCTCCGGTGGCACTACTCGAAGCTTGCTCGAGATGCTCTTGGCTACGAAGAGACCTTGCGCTACGAACGTGAACAATACGACGCGGAAGAATTTCCGGACGAGGAAGCACGTCTCGCTGCGAAACAGCGCCTGGATGATCTGTTAGCTCGTCGAGGTCCGACGCTTTTTGATACCATCGTGAGCATCCTCCAGGAACGCGGCGTGGTGGTGGAGCTTCTATGATGGGGAACCGCCGATCCTGATTCGGGAACGCCAGCGACCCAAGTATTGGGGGGCAAGTTGAACGAGGCGTTCCACGGATGCGCCGAGCCTGCCCATCGCCGGGACCGAGGCGTACTCGCCTTCGGCCCCCTGGGTGCTGCTCGAAGATGGACGGCTCGCTCGGCTGTGAACGCCAGCCGCCGGCAGCGGGGTCGCGCCGGCAGCGCCGCTCGGCCGGCGGCAGCGCGCCGCGTTCTGGTAGGATGGCGCGATGTGCTGCCGGAACCGCCTCGCCTCCCCGTTGCTGATGAGCATCGCGATCGCCGCCTGCGGGGGCCGGGCCGTCGTGTACGACGAGGGCACCGGCGCGGGCGGCGAGGGCGGGGCCGCGGCCGGCTCGGCGTCGGCCGCGGCGTCGTCGGGCGGCTCGACGTCGGCCGCAGCGTCGTCGGGCGGCGGCCTCGACCCCGCCACCACCTCGGCCAGCAGCGCTTCCGGCGGGTTCGTGGAGTGCCCCGTCGTGCTGGACCACAACAGCTTCTGGCTCGAGGTGCTCGGCGACGGCCCCTCGCAGAAGCTGCAGCGCGGCTGCCGCGAGGACCCGATGCCGCTGATCCAGATCGTGGGCGGCGGCGAGTGCGGGTACGGCGTGTCCGTGCGCGCGTGCGCGGCGCCGGACGGCGGCGCGGCCCTGGCGCTGTACGCGCCCGGGCTGCTCGAGCCCGGCGCGAGCGACGAGGCGATCGTGCGGTATCGCGATGAAGACGGCGTGGCGTACGAGGCCATGGCTGGACAGCTCCTGCTCGACGAGCTCGGCGACGTGAGCTCGATCGGCAGGGGCAGCTACTCGGCCACCGTGGTGAGCACGGCCGACGGGACGACCACGCTGTCGATCAGCGGTGGATTCATGCTCTGCCGGGTCCCCGACGGGCCGCCCTGCCCGTGAGGAGCGCGCGACCGGGGCGCGGTGCGGCGGCCCTCGCCGCCGCGTCGACGAGCTTGGTTATGCGCATCTCGCGCGCTCCCTCTCCGTCGTTTTGCGCCTTTGCGCCCTTACCGCCTTTGCGTTGACTTCTCACGGCTTCGCCGGCTCTGCGCCGCGCGAACGAAGCCGCCTCACCCGCCTGCGGCGGCGGGCGGCACAGGGCCGGCCTCGGCCCGGGAACCGGCCGCGGGAGGCGGCGCCGCGCGGCCGGCTCGCTCGCCCTCGGCGGAGCCGCCGGCCAGCTGCTCGAGCGCCCGGGCCGCGACCGCGTCGGACTTGAGCGCTCGGATCTCCGCCGCGGCGGCCTTCACGCGCTCGCGCATCGCCCTGTCCGCGAGCAGCGCCTTCAGCCGCGCCCGGATCGCCTCGGGCGTCGCTTCGGCGAGGGACAGGCGGAGCCCGAACCCTCCCCGCTCCACCTGCGCGGCGTTCACGGGCTGATCGCCGAAGAGCGGGATGACCAGCATCGGGACCCCGCTCTCCAGCGCGCGCCCGATCGTGCCCCAGCCGCCGTGGCAGATCACCGCCGCCACCTTGGGGAACACCTGCTCGTGGGGGATATACCGCTCGATCCGGACATGGGCGCCGAGGCCGGTGGGGACGTCCTCCGCGCTGGCCGCCGTCGCGAGGATGGGAATGCCCATCGGCGCGACCGCCTGGAGCACGCGCCGCAAGAGGCCGTCGTCCTTGCCCGTGGTCGTGGTGCTCACGAGCACGGTGCCGGGCTGCACGTCGACGGGCGCGCCGAGGGGCGACGCCTCGGCGCGATGCCCGCCCGGCATGTTGAACGAGACCGGACCGGCGAAGACCTGATGGTCCCGGAGCGGGATGCCCGCAACGAAGCCGCGGTGGACCTGCACGATATGCAGCATGGGCGAGCTCGCGAGGCGCAGGAACTCCGCCGGTCCGCCGGGGCGGCGCGGCGGCAGGTCGAGCGCCGCCCGCGCTCGCTGGAGCGGCAGGAGCTTGTCGACGAAGGCGTGGACGAGCGCGGGCCGCCCGGTGATGAACCGGGGGAGCTTGAGCGTCCTCGCGAGCATCGGCAGCCCCCCCGCGTCGAGCACCGTCGCGGCGTTGCCCGCGCTGGCCCACGGGATGCCCGCGCGCTCGGCCGCGTAGGCGGCGCCGAAACCGAAGGTGTCGTGGACGACGCAATCGACGCGCTCGCGCCGGATGATGGGCGCGAGCTCCTCGGCGAGCGCCACGCTGCTCTCGACCACGGCCTCGCGGAACCGGATCAGGTTGCGCGGAATGGTCGGCAGCCGCCTCAGCAGGCCCTCGGCCGGGTGATCGCGGAGCCTCATCACGATGTCCTCGTAGCGGCCATAAGGCACGATCTCCGCGCCCGCCGCCCTTACCGCGGCCTCGACCGAGGACGACGTGTGCACGAGCACCCGGTGGCCTCGCGCGGACAGGGCCTGCGAGAGCTCGAGGATGCGGAACAGGTGCCCGGCCTCGGCCGGGGTGGTCATGAGAAACGTGAAGCGCTCGGGCGTCGTATCGGATGTCATGGGCACTCTCCTAAGCTTGGGTGAAGGCTTCTCCGGGTTCCAGGTTCGTCCTGCGTTCTCATCGCTCGTCGAGGGAGGATTGCTCGCTGGATGTCGGGGCAGCGCCTTGCTCGCCGGGCTCCCCTCACCGGCGCTCGCCGGCTGCGCGCGCGTCGCGCCATGCGCGCTTCACTCCAGCGGGGCGGGCGGCGCGCCGTGGTCCCGGCGCAGGGGCAGCTCCGGCAGCGCGGCCGTGAGCAGGAGCGCGAGCAGCGCGAGCCCGATGCAGACCTGGTAGATCTGCTTGATCGCGTCGGTGAACGCGAGCTTCATCGCCGCGCCGATCCGGTCGAGCGTCGCGAGCGCCGCCGCCCGGCCGCGCTCCACGCCGTCGAGCGCGGCGCCGAGCGCCTCGGCGGGGACCGGCTCCGGGGCGCGCGCGAGCTCCCGCAGCCGCGGGTCCACCGCCGGGCTCTCGGAGAGCGCCTGGATCGCCGCGGGGTCCCTGTCCCGCAGCGCCGCGGTGAGCGTGCTCCGCTGCTGGTCGAAGTACACGTCGACCGCCCGCTGCGCGCGCGCGGCGTCGAAGGCGAGCTGCGTGGGCCCGCCCTCCTCCGCCCCGGCCGCGCCCGCCCCCGGGCCGCCCTCGAGCTGCGCGCGCAGCGCGGGGGGCACCGACGCCGTGGCGGCGGCGACGTTCTCGCGCATGCCCGACGCGAGCGCCCCCGCGAAGACGGTGCCGATCACCGCGATGCCGATGGTGGAGCCCATCGAGCGGAAGAACGTCGTCGCCGAGGTGGCGACGCCGATGCGCGCGGGCGGGACGGCGTTCTGCACCGCGAGCGTGTAGAGCGGGACCGTGGGCCCGAGCCCGAGGCCCACGAGGATCATCTTGAGCGTGACCTCGCCCTGCGTGGACTCGGGCGTGAGCGTGAAGCCCATCACGACGAAGGCGACGGCGAGCATGGCGAGCGCGCCGAGCATCAGGGGCTTGTACCGCCCGGTCCGGGCGACGAGCTGCCCGGAGGCGACGTTGCCGGCGACGATCCCGAAGGTGAGCGGCGTGGTGGTGAGCCCGGAGTGGGTCGCCGAGAGGCCGACGACGTTCACCATGAACAGCGGCAGGAACACGATGGCGGCGAGGAAGGCCATGCCGACCACGAACGACGCCGCGTTGCCGACGGAGAACGCGCGGCCGCTGAACAGGCGCAGATCGAGGATCGGCTCCGCCGCCTGCCGCTCGACCGCGATGAACGCGACGAGGCCCGCCGCGGCCAGCCCGAAGAGCGAGAGGATCTGCCACGACGACCACGGGTAGCCGCTCGCGCTCGGCGCGTGCTCGCCCTTGCCGAGGCTCAGCGCGAGCAGCAGCGGGACGACCGCGACGATGAGCGAGAGGGCGCCGGCGAGGTCGATCGACACCCGCCGCGACCGCGGCTGCTTCAGCATCGGCATGCGCGTGATGACGAAGAACATCGCGATCGCGCCGAGGGGCAGGTTGATGAAGAACGCCCAGTGCCACCCGAAGCGATCGGTGATGAAGCCGCCCGCGAGCGGGCCGAGCACGCTCGAGAGCCCGAACGCCGCGCCGAAGATGCCCTGGTACTTGCCGCGCTCGGCCGGCGGGAAGATGTCGGCGACGACGGCGAACGCGGTGGTGAACAGCGCCGCGGAGCCGACGCCCTGCAGCGCCCGCGAGAGGATGAGCTGGACCGCGCTCTGCGAGACGCCGCAGAGCAGCGATCCGAGCAGGAAGATCGACATGCCGGTGAGCAGGACCGGCTTGCGGCCGAAGAGGTCGGACAGCTTGCCGTAGATCGGCACGAGCACCGTCGACGCGACGAGGTACGCCGTCGTGATCCAGACGTAGAGCGACGGCTCGATGTGGAGGTCGCGCTGGATCAGCGGGCCGGCCGTGGCCACGATGGTCTGGTCGAGGGCCGCGAGCAGGAGCCCGAGGAGCGTCCCCGCCATGGTGAAGACCTTCTCCTGGCGGGTGAGCTCGACGGGCGCGAACGACGGCTGCGTGGCGAGGTTCGAGGAGGACATCAAGGAGCTCCCGCGGCGCCGCCGGAGCGGCGGCCCGCGTCGTTGGGTGAACAGGCGCGAAGCAGGGGAGAGCAGGCGCGCCGCGGCGGCCGGGCCGAAGGGCGCGGGAGGTCCCGGGGGATCACCGCGGATCCCCGGCGGGGTCGAGCGTGCGGCAGAGCACGTCGACGGCGAACTCGAGGTAGGCGCGGCCGTCGGCCTGGCCGAAGCCCTTGCCCGAGATGTGCTGGTGGAACGGGCGGAAGTGGAGCGATCCGAGGAAGAGGTCGGCGGCGTGCTCCGGCGTGGCCGGGCGCAGCAGGCCGCGCGCGACGGCGCGCGCGAACCAGGCGGCGATCTCGCGGCGCGCGCGCACCGGGGGGAGGTCTTCGCGGGGCTGGGTCGAGGTCTCGATGGGCATGCCGGCCGAGCGGAGCACCGCGACGCACGGCACGATGCGCTCGAGGTAGGCGGAAATCTCCTCCGCGAGCTCGAGGAGCTGGGTCCGCGCGTCGCGGTCGTCAGGGCCCGACCGCACCTGCGGCAGCCACGGCGGCTCCGGCGGGGGCAGCAGCGCGGCGCGCATCAGCTGCTCCTTGGTGCCGAAGCGCTGGAACAGGACGCCGTGCGAGATGCCCAGCCGCGCCGCGATCACGGTCGTCGACACGCCGGCCCCGTGCTCGAGGAAGCAGGCGCGGGCCTCCTCGAGGATCGCCTCGTCGGTGGTGCTGCGGGGGCGGACCATTTGTTAGTAACATGGCACTTACTAACGGGGAAGCAAGTGGGCGCGGCGGGGGTCGGCCCCGTCCACGACGGCGAGCAGGGCCGGCGCCGGGGCGGGCCCGAGGGCGCAGGCGGGCGTGAGGACGGTCAGGGACCGATGAGGGGGTCCGCGAGGGCGAGGCACGCGCCGCGCGCCTCGTGGACCTCGTCGTTGTGCTGCGCGGGGCTAGAACACCGATCACGTTGAGGAACGAGAGATGAACCGCCAAGACGCCAAGGGCGCCAAGATATTTTCTTCTCCTTCTTGGCGTCCTTGGCGCCTTGGCGGTTCGAAAATCTGCTCGTTTCAGACGGGTTCAACCCGTTTGTCGCTCTAGTGGATCCCGAGAGATTTCAACGCAAAGGCGCAAAGGCGCAAAGGCGCAAACCAGAATTTCTCTGTATTTTTGCGCCTTTGCGCCTTTGCGCCTTTGCGTTAAAAATCTTCTCTCGCCGTGATCCCTGCCAAGACGTCTGACGGGCGGAACTAGTCGTTGTCGAGCACCCAGCTCGCGAAGGCCTCGCGGCTCGTGTAGATCGAGGAGCTGACGAGGTTGCCTTGCGAGTAGACCCCCACGAGGTGCTTCTTGCCCCAGTCCGGGTTATCGAGGATGCACGGCCCGCCCGAGTCGCCCGGCAGCGTGATCTGCCCGTTCGCGTTCGGCACGTCGAGCCGGAAGAAGTCGTCGTCGTTGACCGGATTGCTGATGATCGTGAAGTCCCCCTTGCGCAGGGTCGCCGACAGCTTGAAGCACTTGTTCTGGACCGGAACACAGGTAAAGCCCGCGGCGCACTGGGCGGTGCTCGTGCACGAGCTACCCACGTCCTGCGCGCCGAAGCCGTAGCAGGTGACCTCCCTGCCGATGAGGCCATCGGTATCGGCGACGTTCACCTCCGGGTACTCCGTCAGGGAGCCGAGTGGCATAGGATCCGTGAGGACGAGGATCCCCACGTCGATGCCGCTGGACGCACTGGGGTGCTTGAGGACCCCCGAGACCGGCCGGAACGTGCCTGCGTAGGTCACCGAGTAGTCGAATGGATCGGCCGACGGGAGGCAATGCGCGGCGGTGAGCACCCTGTCATCCGAGATCAGCGTCCCGGTGCATTCCCCGTTTGGCTTGGAGACGCGGACGACCATCGCCTCTCCCAGGCTGGCCGCCGTGCCGTTCTTGATCGCCTGCTCGGCCTCGCTCACGAGCTCTTCGCCGTGCTCTTGATCGATCTCCTGGGGGGCCTCTCCTGCAATACAGGCCACGAACGAGAAGGCGCTGAGCACCGTACCGAGAGTGGCAAAAACATGATTCTTCATTGGGCTCCTCACAGAAAAAAACAAACAATAAGAAGTAAATGGATCGAAGTGCAGTAGGACCTCCCTGCCGATGAGGCCATCGAGGTCGGCGATGATGTTCACCTCCGGGTGCCCGCGAGGGCGCGGCAGGCGCCGCGCGCCTCGCGGGCCTTGTCGCTCCCCTGCTCGGGGCTAGTCGTTGGCGAGCACCCAGCTCGCGAAGGCCTCGCGGCTCGTGGCGATCGAGACACTGGAGAGGTCGCTGTCCTTGTTGATCCCCACGAGGTGCTTCGTGCCCCAGTCCGGGTTGTCGAGGATGCACGGCCCGCCAGAGTCCCCCGCCAGCAGGAGCTGCCCGCTCGCGTTCGGCACGTCGAGCCGGAACCAGATGTTGGGCTCGTCCGGATCGCTGATGACCGTGAAAGTCCCCTTGCGCAGGATCGCCGACGACTTGAAGCACCGGCTCCATTCCGTATCGCAGGTGAAGCCCGCGGCGCACTGGGCGTTGCTCGTGCACGCGCCGCCGACGTCCACCGCGCCCCAGCCGTAGCAGGTGACCTGCCTGCCGATGAGGTGATCGGTGTCGGAGACGTTCACCTGCGGGTACTCCGTCAATTGGCCGAGGGGAAAGGCCGACGAGAGGACGAGGATCCCCACGTCGACGCCGTCGTCCGGATTGACGCGCCTGATGATCTGCCCGACGCCCCGGGCCGTGCCCGCGTACGTCACCGCGTAGTTGGGTATATCGTTCGACGTGACGCAATGCCCGGCGGTGACCACCCTGGACGACGAGATCAGCGTCCCGGTGCAGCCCCCGTCTGGCGCGAAGATGCGGACGACCATCGCCTCGCTCGCGTCGGCCGGCGTGCCGTTCTTGATCGCCTGCTCGGCCTCGCTCACGAGCTCTTCGCCGGTCTCCTGATCGACGTCCTGGGGAGCCTCTCCTGCCATACAGGCCACGAACGAGAAGGCGCTGAACACCGTACCGAGGGTGGCAAGAATATGTCTCATCATGAAGATTTCCTCATCTACGTTACAGCTTGCTGCGCTCCGAGCGCGCGCTCCCCGTCCGCGGGACGGAGGGCTGCGCTCCCTTGCATCACGGCGCAAAGGGCCCCTCTAGTCGTTGGCGAGCACCCAGCTCGCGAAAGCCTCGCGGCTCGTGTAGGTCGAGATGCTGACGGCGTTGCCTTCCGAGTAGACCCCCACGAGGTGCGTCTTGCCCCAGTCCGGGTTATCGAGGATGCACGGCCCGCCGGAGTCGCCCGGAAACGGGATCTGCCCGCTCGCGTTCGGCACGTCGAGCTGGAACGAGATGTTGGGCTTGTCCGGATCGCTGATGATCGTGAAGTCCCCCTTGCGCAGGATCGTCGACGTCTTGAAGCACTTGTCATGTTCCGTATCACAGACCCATCCCCCGACCACGTTACAATCGGAGTGGCTCGTGCACGCGCTGCCGATGGCGTACGCGCCGAAGCCGTAGCAGGTGACCTCCCTGCCGATGAGGTGATCGGTGTCGGAGACGTTCACCTCCGGGTACTCCGTCAAGGGGCCCAATGGGAAAGGATCCGTGAGGACGAGGATCCCCACGTCGACGCCGCTGGACGCATTGGGGTGCTTGAGGACCTGCGAGACCGGCCGGAACGTGCCTGCGTACGTCACCGAGTAAGCGAATGGATCGGACGATGGGAGGCAATGCGCGGCGGTGACCACCCTGTCGTCCGAGATGAGCGTCCCGGTGCAGTTCCCGCCTGGCTTGGAGACGTTGACGACCATCGCCTCTCCCACGCTGGCCGCCGTGCCGTTCTTGATCGACTGCTCGGCCTCGCTCACGAGCTCCTCGCCGCTCTGCTGATCGACCTCCTGGGGGGCCTCTCCTGCCATACAGGCGACGAACGAGAAGGCGCTGAGCACCGTACCGAGGGTGGCAAGAATATGATTTTTCACTGGTCTCCTCAAAAAAATACAATAATATCAAATGAATCGAATAGCACCGGTCCAGCCCGCTATGACAGGTGGAGCCCTTATCGCGGTCATCGTCGGTCGTGCACGTGCCACCGACGTCCTGCTTGCCGTAGCCGCAGCGGGTGACCTCCCTGCCGATGAGGCCATCGGTGTCGGCGATGTTCACCTGCGGGTGCCCGCGAGGGCGCGGCGGGCGCCGCGCGCCTCGTGGGCCCTGTCGCTCCCCTGCTCGGGGCTAATCGTTGGCGAGCACCCAGCTCGCGAAGGCCTCGCGGCTCGTGGCGACCGAGATACTGGAGAAGTTGCTGGACATGTTGACCCCCACGAGGTGCTTCGTGCCCCAGTCCGGGTTGTCGAGGATGCACGGCCCGCCAGAGTCCCCCGGCAGCAGGAGCTGCCCGCTCGCGTTCGGCACGTCGAGCTGGAACCAGATGTCGTCGTCGTCCGGATCGCTGATGACCGAGAAAGTCCCCTTGCGCAGGATCGCCGACGACTTGAAGCACCGCATGTAATCGGGGCGGGTGTCGCAGGTAAAGCCCGCGGCGCACTGGGCGTTGCTCGTGCACGCGCCGCCGACGTCCTGCTTGCCGTAGCCGTAGCAGGTGACCTGCCTGCCGATGAGATGATCGGTGTCGGAGACGTTCACCTGCGGGTACTCCGTCAATTCGCCGAGGGGAAAGGCCGACGAGAGGACGAGCATCCCCACGTCGACGCCGTCGTCCGCATCGGGGTGCCTGAGGATCTGCCAGACGAACCGGGTCGTGCCCGCGTACGTCACCGTGTAGCTGGCTGGATTGTTCGACGTGAGGCAATGCGCGGCGGTGACCACCCTGGACGACGAGATGAGCGTCCCGGTGCAGCTCGCGTCTGGCGAGGAGACGCGGACGACCATCGCCTCGCCCGCGTCCGCCGGCGTGCCGTTCTTGATCGCCTGCTCGGCCTCGCTAACGAGCTCTTCACCAGTCTCCTGATCGACGTCCTGGGGAGCCTCTCCTGCCATACAGGCCACGAACGAGAAGGCGCTGAACACCGTACCGAGGGTGCCAAGGACATGTCTCATCATGAAGATTTCCTCATCTAAGTTACAGCTTGCTGCGCTCCGAGCGCGCGCTCCCCGTCCGCGGGACGGAGGGCTGCGCTCCCTTGCATGACGGCGCGAAGGGTCTTTGGGGCGGCGCACCTCCCCGAGCCGGCCGTGGCGTCTCCAGGGTAGATCCGCCCACCGCCGGCCCCGAGCGCCGGCGACCTCACATTCTGCCATCTTGCACGCGCCGTGCCGTCCTCGGTTCCGGCGGCTCGACGTTGCCGGCTTGCCTGGATCGCCGCGAAATCGCCTGTTCCAGGCGCGGTCCTCGTCGCCGCGGCGGCTGGCACGTTGCGCTCGTGCCAGCGTGCCGCGCCTCGCGTGCCAGCGTGCCGCGCCTCGCGTGCCGGCCGTGGCCCCCGTCGCTGCCCTGCTCGGGGCTAGTCGTTGGCGAGCACCCAGGTCGCGAAGGCCTCGCGGCTCGTCTCGATTGCGGTGTTGTTGAGGCTGCCGCCCTTGTGGACCCCCACGAGGTGCTGCGTGCCCCAGTCCGGGTTATCGAGGATGCACGGCCCGCCAGAGTCGCCCGGCAGCGGGCGCTGCCCGCTCGCGTTCGGCACGGTGAGCCGGAACCACTTGTCGTCGTCGTCCGGATCGCTGATGACCGTGAACTCCCCCTTGCGCAGGGTCGTCGTCGGCCTGTAGCACCGGTCCCGGTCGGTATCGCAGATGAAGCCCGCCGCGCAATCGCCGTCGTCCGTGCACGTGCCACCAACGTCCTCCGCGCCGTAGCCGTAGCAGGTGACCTGCCTGCCGATGAGGTGATCGGTGTCGGAGACGTTCACCTGCGGGTACTCCGTCAGGGCGCCGAACGGGAAGGGAGTCGAAAGAACGAGGATCCCCACGTCGACGCCCGTCGACGCATTGGGGTGCTTGAGGATCTGCGAGACCGTCCGGGCCGTGCTCGAGTACGTCACCGTGTAGTCGGCCAGGTTGGTCGACACGAAACAATGCGCGGCGGTGACCACCCGCGACGACGAGATGAGCGTCCCGGTGCATGACCCGCCGGGTACCCAGACGCGGACGACCATCGCCTCGCTCGGGCTGGCCGGCGTGCCGTTCAGGATCGCCTGCTCGGCCTCGCTCACGAGCTCTTCGCCGGCCTCTTGACCGACGTCCTGGGGGGCCTCTCCAGCCATACAGGCCACGAACGAGAACGCGCCGAACACCGTACCGAGGGTGGAAAGGATATGCTTATTCACCGGAATCCTCCGAAAGAATCAAAAGACAACGTAGCTAATCATTGGCGAGCACCCAGCTCGCGAAGGCCTCGCGGCTCGCGTAGCGCGAAACGTTGGCGTGATCGCCGGCCGAGGTGACCCCCACGAGGTGCTGCGTGCCCCAGTCCGGGTTGTCGAGGATACACGGCCCGCCAGAGTCGCCCGGCAGCGGGATCTGCCCGCTCGCGTTCGGCACGTCGAGCCGGAACCAGATGTCGTCGTTGTCCGGATCGCTGATGATCGTGAAATCCCCCTTGCGCAGGGTCGTCGTCCGCTTGAAGCACCGGTCCCGCTCGGTGTGGCAGTAAAACCCCGTCGCACAGTCGGCGTCGGTCGTGCACGTGCCGCCGACGTCCTCCGCGCCGTAGCCGTAGCAGGTGACCTCCCTGCCGATGAGGCCATCGGTGTCGGCGACGTTCACCTGCGGGTACTCCGTCAGGGCGCCGAATGGATAAGGCGTCGAAAGGACGAGGATCCCCACGTCGACGCCGCTCGACGCGCTGGGGTGCCTGAGGATCTGCGAGACCGACCGGGCCGTGCCCGAGTACGTCACCGTGTAGTCGCCCAGGGTGTTCGACGTGAGGCAATGGGCGGCGGTGAGCACCCTCGACGACGAGAGGAGCGTCCCGGTGCATGTGCGGCCGTCCCTCGACACGCGGACGATCATCGCCTCGCCCGGGGTGGCCGGCGTGCCGTTCTTGATCGCCTGCTCGGCCTCGCTCACGAGCTCTTCGCCGGTCTCTCGATCGACGTCCTGGGGGGCCTCTCCTGCCATACAGGCCACGAACGAGAACGCGCTGAACACCATACCGAGGGTGGCGAGGATATGCCTCTTCATGAATATTTCCTCATAACAGACTGTATGCACCGCGCGATCCAGAGAGCGCAGACGAGCGCGAGGGAGGCTCAGGGCCGACGCGGGTGCCCGCGAGGGGCGCGGCGCGCGCCGCGCCCCTCGCGGGCCTGTCGCCTCCCTGCGCGGGGCTAGTCGTTGGCGAGCACCCAGGTCGCGTAGGCCTCGCGGCTCGTGTAGCGCGAGTAGTTCGTGTGGTTGCCGGCCTTGTGGACCCCCACGAGGTGCTTCGTGCCCCAGTCCGGGTTATCGAGGATGCACGGCCCGCCAGAGTCGCCCGGCAGCGTGATCTGCCCGCTCGCGTTCGGCACGTCGAGCTGGAACCACATGTCGTCGTCCTCGTGGTCGCTGATGATGGTGAACTCGCCCTTGCGCAGGGTCGTCGTCGGCCTGAAGCACCGCATCCGGCTCGGGCGATCATCACAGAAAAAGCCCGCGTCGCAATCGGCGTCGACCGTGCACGAGCCGCCGACGTCCTCCGCGCCCCAGCCGTAGCAGGTGACCTCCCTGCCGATGAGGTTATCGGTGTCGGAGACGTTCACCTGCGGGTACTCCGTCAGGGCGCCGAACGGAAAGGCCGTCGTGAGGACGAGGATCCCCACGTCGACGCCGCTGGCCGCGCTCGGGTGCTTGAGGATCTGAGAGACCGCCCGGTTCGTGCTCCCGTAGCTCACCGTATAGTCGGCGGTATTGGCCGACGTGAGGCAATGCGCGGCGGTGAGCACCCTCGACGACGAGAGGAACGTCCCGGTGCATGACCCGGTGGCTGTCCAGACGCGGGCGATCATCGCCTCGCTCGCGCTGGCCGGCGTGCCGTCCAGGATGGCCTGCTCGGCCTCGCTCACGAGCTCTCCGCCGGTCTCCTGATCGATGCCCTGGGGAGCCTCTCCTGCCATACAGGCGACGAACGAGAAGGCGCTGAACACCGTACCAAGGGTGGCTAGGATATGCTTATTCACTGGAATCCTCCAAGAAAATAGAAAAAAAATCGATGATTGGTCTGTTATGATCGGAGCTACATGTTGTTGAGCACCCAGCTCGCGAAGGCCTCGCGGCTCGTGTAGCGCGCGTAGTTCGTGTGGTTGCCGGCCTTGAAGACCCCCACGACGTGCTTCTTGCTCCAGTCCGGGTTGTCGAGGATGCACGGCCCGCCAGAGTCGCCCGGCAGCGGGATCTGTCCGCTCGCGTTCGGCACGTCGAGCCGGAACCAGATGTCGTCGTCCTCCGGATCGCTGATGATCGTGAAATCCCCCTTGCGCAGGGTCGTCGACGCCTGGTAGCACCGGTCCCGATTGGTATCGCAGGTGAAGCCCGTCGCACAGTCGGCGTCGGTCGTGCACGTGCCACCGACGTCCTGCTTGCCGTAGCCGTAGCAGGTGACCTCCCTGCCGATGAGGTGATCGGTATCGGAGATGTTCACCTCCGGGAACTGCGTCAGCATGCCGAGACTGTAAGGAGACGAAAGGACGAGGATCGCCACGTCGATGCCGTTCGTGGATGCATTGGGGTACTTGATCGCCTGCGAGACCGTCCGGTTCTCGCCTGCGTACTTCACCCAGTAGCTGGCTATATTGCTCGACGTGAGGCAATGCGCGGCGGTCAGCACCCTGTCGTCCGAGAGGAGCGTCCCGGTGCATCGCAGGCCGCCGTAGAGCTGGACGACCATCGCCTCGTCCGGGCTGGCCGGCGTGCCGTCCTTGATGGCCTGCTCGGCCTCGCTCACGAGCTCTTCGCTGACCTCTCCATCAACGTCATCGGAGACCTCGCCCGCCATGCACGCCACGAGCGAGAGCGCGCCGAGCATCGAGCCGAGAGCGGCATAGACATGTTTCTTCATGGAATCCCTCCAGAATAAGTCGACGACGCGAATCGCGCATGGATCAGTCCCAGCGCGGGTGCCCGCGAGGGCGCGGCGCGCGCCGCGCCCTCGCGGGCCCTGCCGCTGCCCGGCTCGGGGCTAGTCGTTGGCGAGCACCCAGGCCGCGAAGGCCTCGCGGCTGATGTTGATCGAGGTGTTGGTGTGGTTGCCGGCCGAGTGGACCCCCACGAGGTGCGTCGTGCCCCAGTCCGGGTTATCGAGGATGCACCCCCCGCCAGAGTCGCCCGGCAGCGTGATCTGCCCGCTCGCGTTCGGCACGTCGAGCCGGAACAACATGTCGTCGTCGTTCGGATCGCTGATGATCGTGAACTCCCCCTTGCGCAGGGTCGTCGTCGGCCTGAAGCACCGCATCCGCTCGGGGCGGGTATCGCAGCTGAAGCCCGCGGCGCACTGGGCGTTGCTCGTGCACGAGCCGCCGACGTCCTCCGCGCCCCAGCCGTAGCAGGTGACCTCCCTGCCGATGAGGTTATCGGTGTCGGAGACGTTCACCTGCGGGTACTCCGTCAGCGGGCCGAACGGAAAGGCCGTCGTGAGGACGAGGATCCCCACGTCGACGCCGCCGGCTACATTGGTGTGCCTGAGGATCTGCGAGACGCTCCGGCTGGTGGTCCCGTACCACACCGTGTAGTCGGCCAGCGTGTTCGTCGAAAGGCAATGCGCGGCGGTGACGACCCTCGACGACGAGATGAGCGTCCCGGTGCACCTTCCGCCGGGTACCGAGAGGAGGACGGCCATCCCCTCGCCCGTGGTGGCCACCGTGCCGTTCTTGATCGACTGCTCGGCCTCGCTGACGAGCTCTTCGCCGAACTCTCCATCGACGTCCTGGGGGGCCTCCCCTGCAATACAGGCCACGAACGAGAATGCGCTGAATACCGTACCGAGGGTGGCGAGGATATGCCTCTTCATGAATATCTCCTGATATAAGTTACTGCTGGTTGCGCTCCGAGCGCGCGCTCCCCGGCCCGCGGGACAGAGGGCTGCGCTCTCTTGCATGACGGCGCGAAAGGCCCGTGCGGCGACGCACCTCCCCGAGTCGACCGTGGCCTCTCCAGGGTAGATCCGCCCGCCGCCGGCCCGAGCGCCGGCGAGCTCGCATGCTGCTTCTGCGCTCTGCACGCGCCGTGCCGTCCGCGGATCCGACGGCTCGACGCTGCCGGCCTGCCCGGATCGCCGCGAAATGGCTTGCTCCAGGCGCGGTCCTCGTCGCCGCGCCGACTGGCACGCTGCGCTCGTGTCGCCGTGCCACGCCTCACGTGCCAGCGTGCCGGCACGCTGGCACGCCGGCGTGTCAGCGTGCCAGCGAGTCGTGGCACCCCCACGTCAGCGTGCGCGCGCCGCCGCGAGCACCCATGCTGCTCGCGGCGGGGCGGCGCGGCGGAGGCGACCCGCCGGCAGCGCTGGCGCGAGGCTGCGATGGACGCGGGCGCGGAATGCGGCCGGGGATGGTCAGGGAGTCGAAAGGACGAGGATCCCCGCGTAGACGCCTGGGCGTGGACGCCTCGGGGTGCCTGAGGATCTGCGGGAACGTCCCAGGGATCGGGTTCGTCACCGGCTGCATGCGCGGCACGCCCCGGAGAGGCGCAGGCGAACGCGAGGGAGGCTCAGGGGCGAGCCGCGGGTGCCGCGAGGGCGCGGCGCGCCGCGCGCCTCGTGGACCTCATCGCTGCCCTGCTCGGGGCTAGTCGTTGGCGAGCACCCAGGTCGCGTATGCCTCGCGGCTCGTGTAGCGCGAGTAGTTCGTGTGGTTGCCGGCCTTGGTGACCCCCACGAGGTGCTTCGTGCCCCAGTCCGGGTTGTCGAGGATGCACGGCCCGCCAGAGTCGCCCGGCAGCGGGATCTGCCCGCTCGCGTTCGGCACGTCGAGCTGGAACCACTTGTTGGTGTCCTCGTGATCGCTGATGATGGTGAACTCCCCCTTGCGCAGGGTCGTCGTCGGCTTGTAGCACCGACCTTTGTCTTCATTGCAGTGAAAGCCAGCCGCACAATCGTCGTCGTCCGTGCACGTGCCGCCGACGTCCTCCGCGCCGTAGCCGTAGCAGGTGACCTCCCTGCCGATGAGGTGATCGGTGTCGGAGACGTTCACCTGCGGGTACTCAGTCAGGGCGCCGAGAGAAAAAGGAGTCGAAAGGACGAGGATCCCCACGTCGACGCCGCTGGCCGCGCTCGGGTGCGTGAGGATCTGCGAGACCGCCCGGTTCGTGCCCGAGTACGTCACCGTGTAGTCGGCGGGATTGGCCGACTTGAAGCAATGCGCGGCGGTGAGCACCCTCGACGACGAGAGGAGCGTCCCGCTGCATGACCCGTCGGGTATCCAGACGCGGACGACCATCGCCTCGCTCGGGCTGGCCGGCGTGCCGTCCAGGATCGCCTGCTCGGCCTCGCTCACGAGCTCTCCGCCGGTCTCCTGATCGATGCCCTGGGGGACCTCTCCTGCCATACAGGCCACGAACGAGAATGCGCTGAACGCCGTGCCGATGGCGGCGAAGAGTTGCTTGTTCATGAGTTCTCCTTGTCCAAGTTGCAGCGGATTGCGCGCCGAGCGCGCGCTCCCCGTCCCGCGAGACAGAGCGCTGCGCCCGCCGCATGGCGGCGCGAGGGCCCGCACGGCGGCTCACCTTCCCGAGCCGGCCGCGGCGTATCCCGGATGGATCCGCCCACCGCCGTCCCCGAGCGACGACCTCGCGTTCGGCCGCTTTGCACGCGCCGTGCCGTCCGCGGAGCCGGCGGCTCGACACCGGCGTCCTGCGCAGCTCGCGGCGAGATGGTCTGTTCCAGGCGCGGTCATCGCCTCCTCGTCGAGTGGCACCTTGCTCTCGTGCCAGCGTGCCACGCCGCCGTGCCACCGCCGTGCCAACGTGCCAGCGTGCCTGCGAATCGAAGGCCCCCTGCCGAGGAACACGTCGTCACACGGGGGTTGCGCCGATGCGCGCGCGCCGCCATCGAGCGCAAGGCGCAGCCTGGACCGCCTCGGGCGCCGGGTGTGTGGTGACTCGGTAGATATCTCGGGACACCATCCGGCCGAACGTCGTGACGCGCGATGCGTTGCAGCGAAAACGGCTCTGGCTGTAGCTTGACGAGATGTCGATACGAGCCCTGCGGGTCATCTTGTCGCTGGCGCTTGTCACCTCGACCGCGGCCTGCGCGGATGAGCCCACCTCCGCAGCGACAAGCGGCGGGTCTGGGGGTGGTTCATCGAGCGCAAGCGGCGGCGGCGCCGGGACCTCCAGCGCCACCGGCGGCGGCGCCCAGCCCTCCAGCACCAGCGGCGGCGGCGCAGCGGCCTCGAGCGCGAGCGGCGGCGGCGCGGGCGGCGGTCCTCTGCCAGGGGCGTGTGGCATCACCCGGGACCACATCCGCATCACCGAGGTCGACGTCGGAGTCCCGGTGATCAACAACGAGGACGAGGCCGCGCTGAAGCCGCTCGTCATCTCGCCGAGGCCATCCGGAGGCTCGCGGCTCGCGTGGATGAGCAACGACGATCAGGTCCACCTCGTCCAGCTCGACACCAGCGATCAGGTCATGGGCCGTCCGTTCGGCCTGCCGGCCAACGACTTCTCCGACCTCTACGCCGACGACGCCGGCGGCGTGCTGCTGCTCACGCGGGATGCGGAGGGCGGCGGAACATTGAATTGCGGCACGCCGGCGAACCTGTGCGGCTCACCGCCGTCCCCTCCGGTTCCCTGTCACGACATGTACATGGTCCGCTTCGACGGCACGAGCGAGACCTGGGCGACCAAGCTCACCAGCTCGAGCGCCGCGCTGCCGCCCTACTCGACCGGCCCCACCGGGCCCAGCGTGTACATGATCTGGTGGTACGCCCACCACGGCCGCATCGCCTTCGACGGCTCGCGTTACGCGGGCTATTTCGGCGCGGCGATCAGCGTCTCGCAAGGGGGGTGTATCAACATCCACCAGGGCGACCGCATGAAGGTGGTCGACGCGAGCGGGGCGCTCGTGCGGGACGGCTTCGACTGGGGGTGCAGCCACAGCGGTTACGAGCGCATCCTCTGGGACGACAGCGCGGGCAAGTTCGTGACGGTGTGCAAGACCGACAACAACAACCGCATTGCGCTCGCGCCCAGCTACACCACCATCTATCCGGTCGATCTCGCGTACTCGAACCTGGGAAACCTCGTGACCGCGTCCGGCGGCGGCTACTGGCTCACCACCAGCAACAGCCGCCCGGGCCAGCCGGCGGGCGCGGCCGGGCTCGCGGAGGTGCGATTGCTCCACTTCACCGACGGCGCCGCGGACCAGGACCTCGTGATCGCCAGCGACCCGGGGCTCAACCATCGCGCCCCGCACCTCGCCGCCTACGGCGGCTCCCGCATGATCGCCGCCTGGGAGACCACCACGGCCGCGGGCGACATCGCCCGCAACGACCGGGCGCGCACGCTGCACGTGCAGGCGCGCGACCGCGCGACCGGCGAGGCCGAGGGCGAGCCGCTGGAGGTCGACGTGCTCGGCAACCGGTATCAGGACTTCGTCGCGTTCCCCGACGGAAGCGTGGCCTTCGCCGCGCCCGGCAGCACGAGCACCTCGATCAAGGTGCTGCGCATCCTGCCCTGCGAGTAGCGCGCCGCGCGCGCGTTACCCCAACCTGGGTCGGGTCGCGCTCTCCGCCTCGAGCAGCGCCCGCGCCGCCCGCTCCACCTCGGGCGGCGTGAGCCCGTGCTCCCGGCCGGCCCGCACCGCGGCCCGCTGGAACCTCACCCGCGCCTGCGCCTGCTCCACGGCGATCAGCACCAGGCAGAGGAGCGTCAGCCCGACGCTCGCGCCCGGGCTCGGCACCGACCACGCCAGGCAGCCGATCGCCACCGTCAGCAGCACGCTGCACAGCACCGTCGACTCGCCCAGCGCGCGCGCCCCGTCCGCCACGGCCTGGGCCAGCGCCCGCTCCGCCGCCGGAGCGAGCTCCGCGCCGCCGCCGTCGCCGCGCTCCACCGCGGCCGCGCCCGTCGCGGGGGCGCTCGGCGAAGGCCCGCTCCCCGCCGGCGGCGAGGGCGCCTCGCCGGCCGGAAGTGGCCTCGCCTCGCCGCGGTGGGTCTCCACGGCCGTGTTCATCGTCGTGCTGCGGGTCCGCGAGGACATGCTCCACTCCTTGCTCCGACGCGCGGAGCACCTCTTCCCTTCATCCGTCGCTCGGTCGTAGGGCCGGCCATCGTCCCGACCAGGGCGCGCGGCCACCGAGCCGCCCGCGCGCGCCGCCGCCGCGCGCACGCGCCGCCGCCGCGGGCTCACGACGCGCCGGCGGGCGCCTCCGGCCTCAGCAGCGGCAGCGACGGCTGCCCGCGCCGCGCCGGGAGCACGCCCGGGCTGGCCGCGGGCTCCCCCAGCGACTCCAGCGCCTCGACCACCGTCGGGAACACCCGACCGCCGACGAGCTGCTGGAGGACCCCCGCCTCCTCCAGCCGCGCCGCCACGTGCTCCGAGGCCCGCGACAGGAGCGCCCGCGTCCCCTGCTCGCGCAGCCGCACGAGCAGCGTCCGGAACGCCTCGACGCCCGTGCAGTCGATGAGCGGCACCCCGGCCAGATCGAACACGAGGTGCCGCGGCAGCGGCCCGCCCTCGGCGAGCGCCCGGAGCTCCGTGTGCGACGCGAAGAAGATCGGCCCCTCCACCCGCACCACGGCCACGGGCGGCGTCGGCCCGAGCGAGCGGCGCGCCGGCAGCTCGAGCAGCCGCGGGATCTCCGCGGGCTCGTCGGTCGTCGCCGTCAAGAGCGACACGTCCACCTTCCGCTGCATGTGGGCGAAGTGCACCAGCGACAGCACCAGGCCCATCAGCACCCCGCCCACGAAGTCCGAGACCACGATCGACCCCGCGGTCGCCACGAACACGAACGCCTCGAACCGCGACACGCGCCACATGAGCCGCGCCTGCCGCCAGTTGATCAGCCGGTAGCCGACCACGAGCAGGATGCCGGCGAGCCCCGCGAGCGGCAGCCGCTCCACGAACGGCCGCGCCAGGTAGAGCAAGAGCAGCAGCGTCACCGACTGCGAGAGCGCCGCGAGCCGCGTCGTCGCCCCGCACTGGAGCGCCGCCGACGACCGCACGATCGCGCCCGCCACCGGCATGCCGCCGATCATCGAGCTCACGACGTTGGCGACCCCCTGCGCCATCAGCTCCTGCTCGCTCGAGTGGCGCTTCGTGTTGCTCTGCGCGTCGATCGCCACCGCCGACAGCAGCGAGTCGATCGACGCGAGCAGCGCCAGCGCGATCGCCTCGGGGAAGATCGCGATGAACTCGAGGCGGTGGAACTCCGGCAGCGCCGGCGTGGGGAACGACGCCGTGATCGGCCCGACCGAGGCCGTCCCGACGCCGAGCGCGCTCACCGCCAGGATCGCCGCCCCGAGCCCGATGAGCCCGCCGGGGAGCCGCCGGTGCAGCTTCGGCAGGAGCACCGTCGCCGCCATGACCAGCGCGCCGACGCCGACCGCGAACGGATCGACGTGCGCGAGCCACCCCGTCCCCGGCAGCGAGGACACGAGCCTCATCTCCGCCGGCAGGCCGAGCAGCCGCGGCAGCTGCGAGTTGAAGACGAGCAGCCCGACCGCGGCCATGAAGCCGCCGATCACCGAGACGGGGATCATGTGGATGAGCCGCCCCACCCGCGCGACCCCCATGAGCACCTGCAGGACGCCGCACAGGAACGTCGCGCAGAGCAGCCCGTGCGGCCCGTGCCGCTGCAGGATCTCGAAGGTCAGCGGCACCAGCGCCACCTCGGGCCCCGTCACCTGCAGCCGCGACCCGCCGAACAGCGCCGCGATCACGCCGGTCACCGCGCCCGTGATGAGCCCGACGCTCGCCGGGAGACCACACGCCAGCGCGAGCGCCAGGTTCAGCGGCAGCGCCACGAAGGCCACGGTCAGCCCACTCAGGAGGTTGTCCACGACGCTCCTCGGGGCGACCATCTCCTTCCAGGAGGTCACCGTCTCCGCCCACATCGAGCTCCAGGGGCTCGGCTGGGGCGTCGTACACATACCGGACGAGTGAATCATGGAGGCAGCCTGTTCACGCGACGTGCCAGGCCTGCCCCGCGCGAGATCACCACGTCCCGCGGGCCGTTCCCCCGCGCGGCGTCTGGATCCGCCGACACCTGCTTGAGGGGCCCCGCCGACGGTGTCGGCGGTCCCCCACAGGGCCCCTCTGGAGGTCGCCGATGTGGAAGGATTGTCGAATCTCCCGGCTCGTGCGCCCGATGACGTGGGAGGCCATAGTCGGGAGCTCGCATGCGCCTCCTGACCCGACTGGTCCTCTCTCATACGGTCCCGGTGCTCGTGATGCTGATTGCCCTCAGCGTCGTGCTCGGGTCCCTGGCCCGGGTCACGTCCTCGCAGAGCCTGCTGAGCGACGAGACCGAGGAGCTCCGCCGCGAGGCGGCGCTCCACCACGCCGCCTGGGCGATGGGGCTCGCCATGCGGCGCGGCCAGGAGGAGTGCTCGCGCGGCGCCCCGTGGCAGGCCGTGGCCCCGACGCTCCAGGAGCGCATCGCCGCGCTGAAGGCGCAGATCGGCGACACCGCCTTGCTCCCGCCCGGCCCGCTGCTCCCGTCGATCGACGGCCACCTCCGGCTCGTGCAGCGCGCGCTCGACGGGGGCACGTGCGAGCGCCTCACCGACCCCGACGTCCAGCACGAGCGCGTGCGCCTCGACGAGCAGCTCACGGACGCGTGGGTCGTGCGCGTCGGCGAGCTCCAGGCCCGCGTGCGCGTCCGGGAGGAGGAGGCCCTCAGCGCCAGCGCCAGCGCGCTGTCCAACGGCCTCATCATCACGATCGCCGCCTGCGCCATCGCGGCCTTCCTCGCGCAGCGGATCGCGCGCACCGTCACCGAGCCCCTCGCGGCCATCGCCACCCAGGCGCAGCTGCTCGGCAAGGGCAACTTCGACGCGGCCGCCGAGGTGCACGGCCCCGCCGAGGTGCGCGACCTCGCCCTGGAGATCGAGGCCCTGCGCCGGCGCCTCGCCGAGATGGAGGTGCTCAAGCAGGGCTTCCTCGCCTCCGTCTCCCACGAGCTGCGCACGCCGCTCACCAAGATCCGCGAGGCGCTCGCCCTGCTCCAGGACGGCGTCGGCGGGGGCGCGCTGAGCGAGCGCCAGGGCCGCATCCTCCACATCGCCCGCGTCGCCTGCGAGCGCGAGATCCGCATGGTGACCACCCTGCTCGACCTCTCCCGCCTCAGCGCCGGCTCCCCCATCCGCCTCCAGGCCGGCTCCTCCATCGACGAGCTGATCCGCAGCGCCGTGCGCGACGAGGAGGACGAGGCGCGCGAGCGCGGCGTCACCATCCAGATCGAGGCGCCCGGCGACGTCCCCCCGTGCAGCCTCGACGTGGCCCTCTTCGAACGCGCCGTCGCCAACCTCGTGCGCAACGCCACCTCCGTCTCCAAGCCCGGTCAGCAGGTGGTCGTGCGCCGCGAGCTCGTCCAGGAGCGCGCCGGCGTCGAGGAGCGCGCCGGCGTCGAGGAGCGCGCCGGCGTCGAGGAGCGCGCCGGCGGCCAGGAGCGCGCCGGCCGCCGCCAGGCCCGCTGGGTGAAGATCAGCGTCATCGATCAGGGCCCCGGCGTGCCGGCGGAGATCCGGCAATCCCTCTTCGAGGAGTTCAAGACGCAGCCCGTGGCGAACTCCCCCAAGCGGGTCGGCATCGGCCTCGGTC
Source organism: Sorangium cellulosum (assembly GCF_002950945.1). Classification (GTDB taxonomy): domain Bacteria; phylum Myxococcota_A; class Polyangia; order Polyangiales; family Polyangiaceae; genus Sorangium; species Sorangium cellulosum_E. The sequence goes on along the minus strand of NZ_CP012673.1, from coordinate 13,486,743 downwards.
TGGCCCTCTCCCGCAAGATCGCCCGGGCCCACGGCGGTGACCTGGAGCTCGACGAGCACGCCGCGCGCGCCGACGCCCGCGGCTCGGCCGACGGCGCCGCCGCCTCGGCCGGCGAAGGCGGCGCGGCCCGCGGCGGCGGCGACCGCGCCAGAGGCGCGACCTTCCGCCTCTGGGTGCCGCTCTCGACCGAGCGCGCTTCCGAGGACGCCCCCGCCGCGCTACACCCTGCCGCGGCCCTCTCATGAGCCCCCCCGGGAAGCCCCATGTGGTCATCGTCGACGACGAGCCGCACCTCTGCGAGCTGCTCGCCTTCCGCCTCGAGCACCACGGCTACCGGGTCACCACGGAGCTGACCGGCAGCGGCGGCATCGCCGCCCTCTCCCGCGAGCCCGTGGACGCCATGGTCGTCGACCTCCGCCTCGACGACGGCGACGGGCTCGACGTGCTCAGCGAGGTGCAGAAGCGCTCCCCGTACGTGCCCGTCGTCATCCTCACGGCCCACGGCACGATCGAGACCGCCGTCGAGGCGATGCGGCGCGGCGCCTACGGCTTCCTCACGAAGCCCTTCCACGACCTCGACCTGCTCCAGAAGATCGAGCACGCCGTCGAGAGCGGCAGGCTGCGCCGCGAGGTCGCCGGCCTCCGCCGCATCGTCGGCGCCCAGAGCGACGAGCTGCGCCTGCTCGGCACGAGCGACCGCATCGCCGCCGTCCGCGAGATCATCGCCCGCGTCGCGCCCACCGACGCCACCGTCCTCCTGCTCGGCGAGTCCGGCACCGGCAAGGAGCTGGCGGCGCGCTCGCTCCACGACCTCTCCCAGCGGCGCGGCCGGCCCTTCGTCGCCGTCAACTGCAGCGCCCTGCCGGCCGAGCTCCTGGAGAGCGAGCTGTTCGGCCACGTGCGCGGCGCCTTCACCGGCGCCTCGCGCGACAAGGCGGGCCTGTTCTCCGCCGCGAACGGCGGCACCCTCCTCCTCGACGAGATCGGCGACGCTCCCCCCGCCGTCCAGGTGAAGCTCCTCCGCGTGCTCCAGGAGCGGCGCATCACCCGCGTCGGCTCCCTGGACGAGGAAGACGTCGACGTCCGCGTCGTCGCCGCGACCAACCGCGACCTCCGCGCCGAGGTCCGCGACGGCCGCTTCCGCGAGGATCTCTTCTATCGCCTCCACGTCGTGCCCATCGTCATGCCCCCGCTCCGCGAGCGCGTGGAGGACATCCCCCTCCTCTGCGAGGTCTTCCTCTCCCGCGCCGCGGCCCGCCACGGCCTCGCCGGCCCCCAGCTCTCCCCCGAGGCGCTGCGCGTGCTGCTCGCGCACCCCTGGCCCGGCAACGTCCGGGAGCTCGCGAACGTCATGGAAGGCGCCGTCCTGCTCTCTCGCGGCGCGCGCCTGCAGCCGCAGGAGCTCAGCGCCCTGCTCGTCCCTCCCGCCCGCAAGCTGGACGGCTGGTCGAGCGCCCCCGCGCCCGAGGAGGCCGAGCCCCCCGCGGCCCCCGACGCCGCGGGCGAGGCCATGTCGGTCGTCTTCGGCGACCCCGGCGCGGAGCTCCCCTCGCTCAAGGCGGCGCGCGATCTCTTCGAGCGCGCCTACCTCGTCGAGGTGCTCCGCCGCGCCGGCGGCAACGTCAGCGCCGCCGCGAAGCTCTCCGGCCGCAACCGGACGGACCTCTACGACCTCCTCCGCAAGCACGGCCTCTCGTCCGCCAGCTTCAAGGAGTGACGCCGTCCTCCGCGGGCCGGAGGCGCTCCTGCCTATCCCCGCATCGCGGCGAGCCGCTTCGCGTAGAGCCGGCGTCGCGCGGTCGGGTCGGCGGGCCGCGCCCAGTCCCATCCAATCGCCCGCCAGTCCGGGTCGTCGGGGTCGAGCCCGAGCGACGCGACGAACGTGCGGTCGGCGACGAAGAAGTGATGTTTGTACGTGAGCAGGTAGCTGCGCTGCCCCTCCGGCAGCGACGCGGCGTGGGCGCGCGCCTCGTCGTGGGTCGCGAACCAGTGGTGCAGCACGCCGCCTTCCCCGCCGTAGAGCAACGTCCCGAGCTCGGGCGCGCCGGGCTCGCCCTCGAGGGCGAGGCGCGCGCTCCCAGCTGGAGAAGCCGCATTCGCGCGCGACCACCGCGAGGCAGTGCTTCCGGCGGATGCCGGGGGCGGCCGCCGCGAGCGCGGCCTCGTCGGCGCGCCCGAGCTCGGGCAGCGCGCGCAGCCGCTGCAGCGCCGCTGCGTCGTTCGACGCGACGCGCTTGTGCAGCAGCTCGGCGCGGACCTTCAGCTCGCGAACGGGATCCATCATGGGCGTCTCCTCTCGATTCAACGCATGTCGGGGCGCGCGGCGAGCAGGCGGTCGACGAGGGCGTCCACCTCGAGCTCTGCCCTGGCGATCGACGCCCTGAGCCGCTCGTCGGCGAACTCGTCGTACTCGATCGCCACGGACGCCACGTCGGTGATCCCGATGTAGCCGAAGGCCGTCCGGATGCTCGGCTCGACGTGGTTCATGGCCTCGAGCCGCTCGCCTTTACCGTACCCGTAGTCGCCGCGCGACGTCAGGATCACGAGCTTCTTGCCGTGCTCGGCGAGCAGAGGCCAGTACGGGTCACCCTGCCGCGCGCGATCGAAGCCGAAGGTGCGCCCCACGCGGACGATGTTGTCGATGTAGGCCTTGAACTGCGCGGGCACATTGAAGTTGTACATCGGGACGCCGGTCACGATGAGGTCCGCGGCGAGCAGCTCGTCGACGAGCACGTCGCTCTCCGAGAGGACCTGGGTCATCCAGGGCTCGCGCCGCTCGGGCTTCGTGAAGGCGGCCTGGATCCAGCGGCCCGTCACCGGGGAAGGTGGGCTCTGCCCGACGTCGCGGTGACGGATCTCGTCCCTCGGGCGGGCGGCGCGCCAGCGCGCGACGAAGCGCGCCGTGAGCCGGCGCGTGTGGGATCCGTGGCGGCTCCGGTCCGAGCTGTCCGGACGAGCGCTCGAGTCGATGTGCAGGATCGTGGACATGACGTGTCTTCATCCTCGGCGTTTTGGGCTCGCGCCTCCGCGAGCCCGCGCCGCCGCGGCGCGCGCGCCGCTCGGCCGTGAGCTCGGGCGTCGTCCGGCCCTGCGAAGGTGCCGGGCCGCGCGCAGGGTGCGCCGCCCGAAGGTGAGGCTGTCTCATCTATCCGGGGCGCCGCGACGGCCCCTGCTGTGCTGCTCCAGGGCTCGTGAAGGGCGCTTCCATGCGGAGAAACATGGATCGATCCCGCCGGATGACAATTTCATATTTCTCAGCTGATAGATGAGCCTTGATCAGCTATCGCTCCCCCATGCGCAAGCTCCCTCCGCTCGCGTCGCTCCGCGCCTTCGAGGCCGCCGCGCGCCACCTCAGCTTCAAGCGGGCTGCCAGGGAGCTCGGCGTGACGCCGACCGCGGTCAGCCACCAGATCCGGCAGCTCGAGGAGACGCTCGGCGTCCGGCTGTTCGAGCGTCACCCGCGGCAGGTCGTGGCCACGCGCGAGGGGCAGCTCCTCTATCCGGTGCTCCGCGACGGCTTCGACGCGTTCGCGGAGGCGCTGGACGGGCTCGCCGCCCGCCGCGCGCGCCGCGTGATCACGCTCTCTGCCACGACGGCGTTCACGGCGCGGTGGCTGGTGCCGCGGGTCGCGGCCTTCCGCGAGGCGTGCCCCGGGCTCGACCTGCGGCTGCACGCGACGGACGCGCCGGTCGACCTCCGCGCCGGCGAGGCCGACGCGGCGATCCGGTACGGGCGGGGTCCGTACCCCGGCCTCGCCGTCGAGCCCTTGATCGCCGATCGTTTTGCGCCCGTCTGCAGCCCCGGTCTCGGCGTGTGTCGCCCCGAGGACCTGCGCCGCAAGCCGCTGCTGCATTTCGAGTGGCGTCGCGTCGACCGCGGCACGCCGACGTGGCCCCTGTGGCTCCAGCGCGCCGGCCTCACCGGCGTCCGCGAGGACTATGGCATCACGTTCTCCGACGAGGGCCACGCGATCCAGGCGGCGATCGCCGGGCAGGGTGTGGCGCTCGTGAGCCTGGTCCTCGTGGCCGACGACCTGGAGAGCGGCGCCCTCGTGCAGCCGTTCGGGCCGGTGCTCGACGGCTACCGCTATCATTTCGTGCACCTCGAGGGCGCCGCGGCCCGCGAGGAGATCGCCGCGCTGCGCGGCTGGATCGCCGCGGCCATGACCACGTGCCGAGCGTCGGCGCAGCGGTGAAGGCTCCGCCCGCCTCGGAGCGGTTCTCAGCGATGCAGGGGTATCCTGGCGCTGACGCGCGAGTATCCCGCATACGCCGGCGTGAAGCACACGTCCTCGAATCCGCCCCCGCCGACCAGCTCGTCGAGCTCGCCGACCGTGAATTGTTTGCCTGGTCTGCTACATGCGTCCCAGAGCGGCGGTCACCCGCACAGGAGACGGGCCCAGATCGGCGTTTTCGGCGCGGAGGCGCACTCCTGTGCGCTGAGCACCGAAAACGTCGAGGTGGGCCCGTATCCGCAGCGGGTGACCGCCGCTCTAGAGGGGACGTACTGGCAGGCAGAGCTCGCAGCGGAACGTGTTGGTCTTGGGATCGTGGAACTCCCCCTGATAGAGCTCGAAGCAGGCCCGATGATCGGGCTGATAGCCGCTCTCCGGGAGCCACCTCCCGAAGAGCTGGTCCCACGCGGCGCCGATCGTGCTCGGGTCGCCGACGAACACGCTCGCCGCGTACTTGCCGCCGGGGACGTCGGTCACGTTGACGTCCCCGTCGACCGCGAAGCCGTCCGGGATCACGATGGCCGCGTCGAGGCGGCACTTGGCCGGCTCGGTCACGTTGGGGTTGTCGTGCGCGATGTTGAGGCAGATGCGGTCCGCGGTCCACAGATCGCGCGCGCTCGCCCAGCGCACGAGCCGCTCCCAGACCTCGCGGACGTTCCCTCCCGGGCCATAAGGGCCCACGCTTCGGACATAGGCCACGTGGTAGTTCGGCAGCGTCTTCACCGTCACGTTCATGATCTCCTCCTCGTCGCTTCGGGCATCGGCGCCCGACGAGGAGCCATCTTGCTCGGGCGCGCACCCCGCTGCTTTGCCCGGCTTGCGCACGACTTCACCCGGCTTGCTCTCCGCTTGCCGCGCCTTGCTCGCCTGCGCGGCCCCGCCGCTGCGCCAGGCGGAGGCGCTCATGCCGAAGCGCTCCTTGAAGGCGCGCGCGAAGGCGCTCGCCGAGCTGAAGCCGTTCTCGAGCGCGATCTCGAGGACGTCCACGTGCGGCCGGAGCACGAGGTGGCTGGCCGCGGTCTCGAGGCGCGTCCGCTGGATGAACTCGCGGAGGTTCTCGCCGGCCATCGACTTGAACACGCGGTGGAAGTGGAACGGCGAGAACGCCGCCACCGCCGCCAGCGTCTCGAGCGAGAGCTCCTCCGCGCGGTGGTCCTGGATGTAGTCGAGCACCCGGTTGACCCGCTTCTGGTACTCGGCCCGGTTCCTGCTGCTGGTCGCCACGGGCGGAGATTACCCCATCGCCGCTGACCGGCTCCACCGCGCGCGGGCGCTGCTGGGATCGCGCACGAACGCACACACCTGCGGTCAGGGCGCCGAGGCCGCTCGGTTGCCCCGCTGGATCGGCGTGCGCTGCTTATGGAGGGGAGAGCTCGGTGACGAGGAGCGCTACGCCTCGACGCTGGCGGCTTGACCGATGTAGTCTAGCCGGTCGGATGGCTCAACCCGACAGCACGCCCAGCACGATCGACGACTTTTTCCTGCATTGCACGGAGCTGGTCTTCATCGCCAGCGAGGGCGGCGCGCTCCTCCGCATGAGCCGAGCGCTCACGCGGGCGGTGAGCCCCGAGCTCCTCCACACGGCCTCGCAGGCGGGTCTCGCCCCGCTGGTTCACCCTGATGACAGGCGCGCGTTCGACGAGGCGTGGACGCGCCTCCGCGCCGCGGCGGAGCCCGTGCTCATCGATGTGAGGCTGAAGACGGCCGACGGATCGTTCAAGTTCTTCCAGTGCGCCGCGCGGTGGGTGCCCGAGAAGAGAGAGGTGTATGGCACGCTCCGCGACGCGGAGGAGCGGATCAAGCAGGAGATCCAGATCAAGCTCCTCAAGGCGATCAACGACCACCTCCCTATCTGTTTATGGGCGATCGACGAGCGAGGGGTCTTCGTCCTCCACGACGGAAAGGGGCTCGCGGCCGCCGGGCTCGATCCGGGGCAGTTCGTCGGGCTCAACATCTTCGAGATCTACCCGGAATCGGGCACGGCGGAGCTGCGCAAGGCGCTCGAGGGCAAGATGTCCTACTTCATGAACGAGCTGAAGGGCGTCCACTGGGAGGCGTGGTATCTGCCCATCCAGAACGAGCGCGGTGACGTCACCCACGTCGCGGGGATCACCCTCGACATCACGGCCACGAGGCGCACCGAGCATGAGCTCCGCGCGAAGCTGGAGCTCATCGAGAGGCAGCAGCAGGTCATCCGCTCGCTCTCGACGCCGATCATCCAGGTGTGGGACCGCGTGCTCACGCTGCCCCTCGTGGGCATGTTCGACAGCGTGCGGGCCGCCGACGTGATGGAAGGCGTCCTCCGCGAGGTCGTCCGGACGCGGGCGCGTTATGCCATCCTGGATCTCACCGGTATCGAGGCGATGGACACGGAGACCGCGAACCACCTCTTGAAGCTCACAGGGGCCATCAAGCTCCTCGGCGCCGAGGGCATCATCACGGGGATCCACCCTGCGATCGCCCAGACCATCGTCGGGCTCGGCGTGGATCTCACGTCGATCGAGACGCGCTCGACGCTGCGGCAGGGGCTCGAGCACTGCATTCGAAGGATGGCCGGCGCGTCCCGGCGGCTCGGCCAGGGCTGACCGGGGGCCGCCCGGCGCGGGCTCTCCCGCCACGTCTCCGCGCGGGGGCCGAGCCCCGCGTCCCCGGCCGCCAAGGCGACCTCGACGCGGCCCGGCGCGCGCGACGCGACACGACACGACGCGACGCGACGCGGACCGCAGGAGACAGAGTGCGCCGACGTCGCCGGGGAGCGCCAGAGGAGCGATGGATTCGCACGTGCACCTGGACCTGCATAGACCGAGCGTCGATGCGTCGAGGCATGACGTCGAGGCCTGGCGCCAGAACGCGAGCGCGAGCGCGAGCGGCGAACTGCGCTTGACTCGATTATTCAAATATTTATACTGCTAATTTGATTCTTTGCCGCCCGCGGGCACCCAACGAAGAGGTGAGTTCCATGAGCACGAACAGCGGTCGTGTCAGCAGCTTTCTGCGTCGTTTCTTACCGGTCGTCTCCACGCTCGCGCTGGCAGGCGCTGTCACCGTGCTGGTCGCGAAGCCCGCGGAGGGTACGCCCCCGAACGGCGTACATGAGCTCAAGGCGCTGCACGAGATCGAGCAGCTCGAGTCCTGCTACGCGGCCGGGACCGACGCGATCGGCCGTGGTGATCTGGAGAAGGGCAAGCAGATCTACTCGAGGTGCTTCACGCCGAACGCCCCGGTCGAGATATGGGAGGCCGGCGCCGCTCCGGGTGATCCGCCGGTCGTCGCGGTGCCGAGCGCCGAGGCCTGGGCCGATTTCATCGACGAGCTGTTCGCGGCGTCCGGTTATGTCGGCACGCAGCACCTGATCAGCAACATCCGCGTCGACATCCTCCCTGGCGGCCGCCGGGCGAAGATCACCTCGTACCTGATCGCGACGCACGTCTATGACCCGCTGAGCAGCGTCCAGGTGGCGCACGGCACGTACGAGAACGAGGCGGTCTTGACGCGCTCCGGCTGGAAGCTCAGCAAGCGCACCTTCCGCACGCTCTCGTTCATGCGCATCGACTCGCCGGAGCCCTGAGCGGGCGCCGCACGCGAGCGGCTCCTGCCCCGGGGGCCGACGTCCTCGTCGTGGGCGGGTACATCGACCAGTCCACGTGGACGGCCAGGACCGTGGAGCGCTACGACGCTTCAACGGATACGTGGTCCACCTTCGGCGAATCGCCGGGGGACCATTACACCTTCGTGCATGTGCTGCCGCTCCCCGATGGACGCCTGCTCGTCGCGTCCATGGAGGCCCCCTTCGACACCTACGATCCCGCGAGCGATACCTGGACCACCCTGGGTGACGCAGCGGTGTTCGACTCCGATACGGCCGTCACCCAGCTTGCGGATGGGGACGTGTTCTTCGTGGGTGGCGGGATGGACCTCGATGACTGGGGCTCCGCCTACCGCTTCGACGCGGACACGGACACCCTGGACACGGTCGCATCGCTCCCCGTTCCTCGCCGCAGGCTCGCCGCGACGCTCCTCGCGGACGGGCGGGTGCTCGTGACCGGGGGACTCCGCTTTGTCGACGAGATCGAGAACTTCGAGGCGCTGACCAGCGCGGAGATCTACGATCCCGTGGCCGACCGCTGGACCGTGGCGGCGCCGATACCGGAAGCTCGTTATGACCATCGGGCCGCGCTGCTGCCCGATGGACGGGTGCTCGTCACGGGGGGCGTCGGCACGGGATACGAGCACCTGCCGTCGACCGTGATCTACGATCCCGCGACCGACGCCTGGACCTCGGGACCCACGATGGCCGCCGGGCGCGCGCTGCATACGGCGACGGCGCTCCCGAGCGGGCGCGTCGTGATGGTCGGCGGAGCCGGCGCCGGGAGGGCCGTTGAGCTGTACGATCCGGCGACCAGCGCCTTCATCGCGCTGCCCTCTCTGTCGCATGGCCGGCAGAGCCACACCACGACGTACATTCCCGGCAAGGGCTTGCTCGTGATCAGCGGCAGCACCGCCGAGCTCTACGCGCTCGGGGCGACAGCCGAGGGAGAGGCCTGCGTCATCACGGAGGAGTGCGCGGACGGCACGTGCGAAGACGGGCGCTGCGCCGACGACGGCGGTGGAACCGGCGCCGGCCCTGGGGACCCCGGCGGGCCCCCAGGGGGCGGGTGCTCGCCGCCATGGTTCGATCTCGGCGCCATGCCGGGCCACGCGGCGATGCTGCTCGTCGCACCTGGCATGTTCGCCTGGCGGCGGAGGCGGGGGGTGCGGAGCACGCGCCGCGCCGCCGCGGAGGGGCGCCGCGCTGCTGCCCGGCTGAGGGCGGGCAGGGCCGCGTCGAAAAAAAACGAGGGCGACCGATGAGTTTTCGCCGCCGACCCGGTCTCAAGGGGAACGTGCCTCGAAGCATGGGGCACCCACCTCGACAGGAGCACCGACGATGAAGCTGTACGAATTTCCGCCGACCCGATCGATTCGTGCCCGCTGGACGCTGCAGGAGCTGGGGGTCGACTTCGAAGCCATCGAAGTCAACCTCGTCGCGGGTGATCATCACCGCCCCGAATTTCGCAAGATCAACCCCGCCGGCAAGGTGCCCGCGCTCGTCGACGGAGACTTCGTGGTCACCGAGTCGGTGGCGATCGCGCTCTATCTCGCGGAGAAGTACCCGCAGAAGCGCCTTTTGCCCACCGATCTACGGCAGCGGGCCGAGGTCGACCGCTGGCTTTTGTTCACCGTGACCGAACTCGAGCAGCCGCTCCAGCGCATCGTCAGGCACACGTCGCTCTACCCCGAGGCGCTGCGCCAGCCTGCCGAGGTCGACCTCGCCGGCCGCGAGTTCAAAGAGATGGCCGCGGTGCTCGAGGGGCACATGCAGGGCCGCCAATTCGTCGTGGGCGACGGCGTCACCGTCGCCGACTTCGTGCTCGCCTACACGCTCGACTGGGGAAACGAGGCCAAGCTGCTGGGCGATTGCCCCAAACTTATCTCTTACATGGAGCGAATGTACGCCCGCCCCAACGCAGCGCCGCGTATCGCACAGGCCGTGGCGAGCCTCGCGGCCAGGTAGGTCGCCCTCGCCGCCCTCCGAACGGGTGCGATCCGTCGTCACACCCCCCCGGAATGCCGGCGGATCCCACGGATCGCGACGGTTCGAGACCGCAAATTCGTCCTTGGGCCTCGTCGCTGCCGCGGCGGAGCGGACGACGGAGAACGCAACGATCTCAACAGTCTCACGGGACAGGGACGGCTGGGTCTCCGAGCGCGGCGCGGTGTCCTGGTGAGGGCCGAGCGGGGCCACCTCGGGAGCGTGGGCGCCGATCTGCGGGGGGCGCCCTCTGCGGCACCGTGGTAGGATGCAGCCTGGCTCAGCGCATGGGAAGCAACCTGGAATCGGCCATTGCCGTCCTCAATGGATTCCTCGGCGACTACCTGAGGCGAACCACCAACGGCCTTGCGACCACGATGCAGCTCGTCCGCGAGGGGCCGCCGGCGCCGCTCGGCGGGGCGCTCCCCGCGGCCGCCGCTGCGTCGGCCACGCCGCGCGTCGTCGTGCTCGTGCACGGGTTGATGAGCACCGAGGGCGTCTGGACGATGCCGGACGGCGAGACGTACGGATCGCGGCTCGCGCGCGATCTCGGCTACACGCCGCTCTACGTGCGGTACAACAGCGGCCTCCGCGTCTCCGAGAACGGGGAGGTCCTGGATGACCTCCTCGAGGAGCTCGTCTGTCGTTATCCCGTTCCCGTGGAGGAGCTGGCCCTCATCGGCCACAGCATGGGCGGCCTGGTCGCGCGCAGCGCCGCGCACGCGGCGAGCGGCAAAGGGCGGAGGTGGCTGCCCCTGCTGAAGCGGGCCTTCTATCTCGGCACACCGCACCTCGGCGCCCCGCTGGAGCGCCTTGGCAACGCCGTCACGTGGGCGCTCGGGCGCATCGACAATCCGTACACGAAGCTCATCGCCGACATCGCGAACCTCCGCAGCAGCGGGATCAAGGACCTGGCCTATGCCAACCTGCGCCGAGAGGACTGGGAGGGCGCCGACGTGGACGCCCTGCTCCAGAACCGGCGCCATCCCGTGCCCCTGCTCCCGCACGTCCGCCACCATCTCATCGCCGGTGCGCTCACGGCCGACCCGCGGCTCTCGCTGCTGTTCGGGGACGCGGTGGTCTCGCTGAGGAGCGCCACGGGGAGGGCGGTGGCCAGGGATCGGTGCTCGCCGTTCCCGCAGGAGCACGTGCGGATCATGCCGGCGCTCGGCCACCTGCGCCTGGCCCACGACCCGGGCGTCTACGCGCAGATCCGCGCGTGGTGCGAGGAGGCGGCGTGATGGAGCGGTGGCGCGGCCTGAAGGACCTCGTGCAGGATGCGGTCGACCACGGCTCGCGGGCCGTGGAGCGCCTGCAGAAGCACGCGGCGAAGCTGCCTTTCGACCTGCTGGAGCAGATCCCTCCGATCTCGGCGCCGGTGAGGGGGATCCGGCTCGTCCACGACACCATGGTGTCCGGCGTCCACGTGGCGATCCGCCTCGTCAACCGGGTCGCGGGGTACACCATCGATGGGGTCCTCTTCGTCGTCGAGCAGCAGAAGGAGCCAGCGGGGACGCCGGACGAGGGCGAGGCCAGCGCGCCGGGCGCGCCGGCTGGCCGTCGAGGGACAGAACGCGTCAGCCCGTGAACCGGATGTTGTCCACGAAGGCAGGATTCGACGTGTAGGGGAGCCCTCGCTCCACAGATTTCGACAGGAGACCTGTCTCACACGCCCTCGGCGCAAGGGTCCGGAGAGCGCTTACCCCTCCTCTCCCCTCTCGTCAGAAGGAGAGCGGGCACGGGCTCGTTTTCGGGAGGGACTGACGCCTGAGCCGGCGCGGGATGTCCCGCGTCCCAGGAGCCGCGGGACCTCGACCGCGAGGAAGTCCGCGAGCGCGCGCACCGCCGGGAGCTGTCCACGGCGCGAGGGCACCAGCATCGTCACGCGGTGATCGCCGACGTGCCACTCGGGCAGCACGCGCCGCAGCTCCCCGCGCGCGCGCGCGTCACGGCACGTGTACTCGGGCAGCGCGAGGACGCCGAGGCCCGCCACGGCCGCGCCCTGGAGCGTCACGGAATCCTCGCTGTGCAGGCGCGGCACGAACGGGATCTCCGCGGTCGCCTCGCGGGAATGCAACCTCCAGACCGGGCGTGAGCTCGGCCCTCCGAGCAACAGCCCGGTATGCGCGCGGAGCTCGTCCGGCGTCGCGGGCACGCCGCGCGCGTCGAGGTAACGCGGCGCGGCCATCAGCACCCATGGAGTCGGCGAGAGCAGCCGCTGCACCAGCCCGGTGTCGGGCAGCGGGCCGCCATAGCCGCGGAGCGCGAGGTCGAAGCGCTCCTCGACCAGATCCACCAGGCGATTGGTCGCGTGGAGGTACACGTCGACCTTCGGATAACGCACCAGGAAGCGCGGCAAGAGCGGCGCGACCAGATGTTTGCTCATGCCGACCGAGCAGGTGACGCGGATCGTCCCGCTGGGCTCCGCGACGCGATGGCGCGCCACGCTCTCGACAGCGTCCGCCGCGACGCGCATCGCGCGCGCGTGCTCGAGCACCTCTTCGCCCACGGCGGTGATGATGAACTTGCGCGAGGTGCGCTGGACGAGCCGCACCCCCAGCCGCTCCTCGAGGAGCTGGAGACGCCGGCTCAGGCTGGACTTGGGGACGCCGAGCGCGCGCCCCGCCGCCGACAGCCCGCCGTGCTCCGCGACGCGCACGAACAGCGCGAGGTCGTTCCATTCGTCCATCGGACCGGTGATCGTACCACCTCGTGGACGATGCGTCCAATTGGAGCCTCTTCCGGCTTGGTCGTCCACGTAGCAGGATGATCGCATGAACGATCCGTCCCTCCTCCGGCTCCGAGTCCTCGGTGTGTCCGGCAGCCTTCGGGCTCGCTCGCTCGACACCGCCCTGCTGCACGCCGCCATCGAGCTCGCGCCGACGCGCGCGGCGGCCTCGGCGGCGCTCGTGCGCCTGGCCGATCGGGCGCGGCTCCCCGCGCCGCCTCGCGCTCCACGGGAGGCCGTATGATCGCGCTCGACGCCTACCTCGCGCGCATCGGCTACGACGGCCCGCGCGCGCCGACGCTCGACACGTTGCGCGCCATCCACGCCCTGCAACCACGCGCGATCGCGTTCGAGAACCTCGACTCGTGGTCGGGGCGGCGCGTCGACCTCTCCCCCGCGGCGATCGAGCGCAAGCTCGTGCACGGCCGCCGCGGCGGGTACTGCTACGAGCAGAACGGGCTGCTCGCGCACGCGCTGCGCGCCCTGGGGTTCGAGGTGCGCGGGCTCGCGGGGCGCGTGCGGTGGGGCATTCCCGAGGGCGAGACCAGGCCGCGCAGCCACATGCTGCTCCACGTCGAGCTGGCGGAGGGGCCTTATCTCGCCGACGTCGGGTTCGGGCAGACCACGCCGCTCGCGCCGCTCAGGCTGGTGCACGACGTCGAGCAGGACACGCCGCTCGAGACCTACCGGCTGCGCGCAGAGGATGGCGGCCAGGTGCTCGAGGTGAAGTCGGGTGAGGCCTGGCGCGCGCTGTACTGGTTCGATCTGACCGAGCAGCTCGCCGCCGACTACGACCTGTTCAACTGGTGGGTCTCGACGCACCCCGAGTCGCACTTCGTGCGGAACCTGATCGTGACGCGACCGACCGCCGCCGGTCGCGTCACGCTGTTCGGCCGCGAGCTCACGTACCGGCGCCGCGACGGAGACGTCGAGCAGCGCACGCTCGCGAGCGCGGACGCGCTGCGCGACGTGCTCGAGGGGGAGTTCGGGCTCGACCTCTCGGGCCTGGACGGGATCCACGAGGCCTTGCGCCGTCTCGTGGAGGTCGAGCGCCCGGTGAGCAAGCCGCGCAGCGTTGAGGCGCGCGCCTGTTCGTAGGGGATCGTCACGCCCTCACGGGGGACGACCCGCCTGTGGACCACGATGCCGCGCACCGCGCTGCGTGGGCGGCGGGCGTAAGCCGATCTGGGCTTTGCCAGTGCTCCCGGCGACGTCCGATCGCAGGAAGCCAGAAGGGCAAACGGGTTGAACCAGCCTGAAACGAGCAGAAGTTCGAAACGGTAGAGTAGCGGGGGCCGGCGTTTCCGCCGGCTACCCCGCCCTCGTCACACCGGACGTGCGGATTTCCCGCATCCGGCGTTCCCGGACACGTCACCATGAGCATGCGCAGTCCAGCCACGAGCCGCTCATGGCGCGATCAGACCGAGGTCATGAACGTGCTTGAACAAGCTCACCCCTACGGGAGGCCGATAGGGACGTTGGCTGCGGCGATCGGAACGTGTAGCCGAGGAAATTGAGCGTGGCGTCCTCGTCCTTCATCTGCACGACCTGCGTCTTTTCTCGGTTGATCACCAAATCGAGCCGCCGCTCGATCTTCTCCTCGACGAACCCGACGATGCGGTGATCGATGAACCTCGCCATAACGACGAAGTCGTCGGCATACCTCACCAGCCGCGCTTTCGCCCAGGTCGCCGGACCGTTCTTGGAAAAGAACGCCCGATCGAACCAGTGAAGGAACGCGTTGGCTAGCAGCGGTGAGATCACGCCCCCTTGCGGGACGCCGCTCCCCGGCCGCCGCGGCGGACCCTTCCCTTCCTGGACGGGTGCCCGCAAGAACAGACGAATGAGGCGGAGCATCGACCCGTCGGCGAGCCGTGTTTCGAGCCCCTTCATCAGCTTGTCATGCGGGATCGAATCGAAGTAGTCTTGCAGATCCGCGTCATACACCGCCGTGTAGCCCTCGCGAAGGTTCGCTTGGACCTCGTCGATCGCTCCATGGGCTGACCGCTTGGGCCGAAACCCGTACGAGCAGTCCAGGAAATCCGCGTCGAAGATTGGTTCCAGGAGGAGCAGCGCCGCGGTCTGCACCACGCGATCACGGATCGTCGGGATGCCGAGCGGGCGCTGCTTTCCGTTCGCCTTCGGGATGTAGACACGCTTCACCGGCTGGGGACGGTACGTCTTCGCGCGCAGTTCCTCGCGGATGACCGCGAGGAACGATGCAGCGCCACCCTCCGCATTCACGATCTGGTTCATCGTGATGCCGTCGACACCCGGTGTTTCACAGCCGTCGCTGGCTGCCACCGTCGCGATCGCCGTCTCCAGCACGTCCACCCGTAGCAGGTGGCCGTAGAGCGCATAGAACCGGAACTCCGGCTGCTGCTTGGCCTTCTGGCCGAGCTTGAACCGCAGGGCGGCGAGTTTCGGAGGCATCGGTCCACGTGGGTCCTTGCGGGCCTGGTCGACCGCAGTCTCCTGTTCCGTAGTGGGATCGTCACGATCCAATCGGCTCTCCTCTCATTGGTTCATGCGTGTGTCCGGCAGGGCCCCTTCGCTCCACGGTCGTTACCCGCTTCGTCGCTACTATGAGCCCCGCCGACTTCCGACGCCGCCGCTTGCCGGTTACCCGGGGCGTTGGGTTCCACCCACGGTCGTCGGATCTCTCAGGTTCCTGGCTTGACTTTCGGCGTGCGCTGCCCCCAACCATCCCGGGAAGCCCGGCGCCTGTACGTGCCCGTTGCTACGTCGCCGGTGACAGACCGCCCAGCCTTGGGGAGGAAGGCCACTTCCGTCGTTTGTAACGAGACCGAATCGGGTTCATTGCTTGCGGCCCACGCCTTCGGCTTCCAGGGCTTCGACGCTCAGGTTACCCCAAGCCGCCGCCTGGTCGCCTACATGTCGAACGGGCAATTCACATGGCCAACACCTCACAGTTGACGAGTCAAGTCAGGCTTGGCCTGACGCACCCAAGGCGCCAAGGACGCCAAGATATTATCTTCTTCTTGGCGTTCTTGGCGTTCTTGGCGCCTTGGCGTTTCGAACTTCTGCTCGTTTCAGGCTGGTTCAACCCGTTCGCCGCTCTAGGCGAGGCGGGGCGCGGGGGGCCGCCGGGGGTGCGAGCAAAGGGGTTGCCGCCGCCTTCGGATTCGACGATCGAGGTGCCCCATGAGCCAGGAACCCAGCGCGTCGCGCCCGCCGCTCCCGCCGTTCACCGCCGAGACCGCTGCCCGCAAGGCGCGGATGGCGGAGGACGCATGGAACAGCCGGGATCCAGCGCGCGTGGCGCAGGCGTACACCGTCGACAGCCGCTGGCGCAACCGCGCGGAGTTCTTCGAGGGCCGCGCGGCGATCGAGGCGTTCCTGCACCGGAAGTGGCAGCGGGAGCTCGACTACCGCCTGATCAAGGAGGTCTGGGCGTTCACGGGGGACCGGATCGCGGTGCGGTTCGCCTACGAGTGGCGTGACGACAGCGGCAACTGGTATCGCTCGCACGGCAACGAGCAGTGGGAGTTCGACGAGCACGGGTTGATGCGGCGGCGCGAGGCGAGCATCAACGACGTGCGGATCGCCGAGCAGGAGCGGAAGTTCCGCTGGCCGCTCGGGAGGCGGCCGGACGAGCACCCCGGGCTGAGCGAGCTCGGCCTGTAGGCGCCGTCTGGAGGGGAGCGAGCGCCCTCCTCACTTCCAGTTGACGGTGGCCCATCCGTGGGCAGGAACGCTGAACTGGAGCTCCTTGCCGGCCACGCCGAGCCTGCGCCGTGAGCCCCCGCTCGGCGAACATCGGCCCAGGTAGGTGCCGATGAACCCATCCAGGTGGGGGGGCGTCCAGGGGCTGGCCCAGAGGTGGAGGCCGGGCCTCACGGGCCCGCGCTCACCCTGGCGGGGCGCGAAACGCGCGCCGGTAGGCCTGCGGGCTGGTGCCCACGAACCGCTGGAAGTGCTCGCGAAGCGCCGTCGCCGAGCCGAACCCGACCTTCGCGGCGATCGAATCGACGGGCTGTCCCGTGATCTCGAGCAGGTGCTGGGCGCGGCGCACCCGGGCCCGCAGGAGCCACTGGAGCGGCGTCGTGCCGGTCTGCTCGCGGAAGCGACGGCTCAGGGTGCGCACGCTCAGCGCCGCACGCCGGGCCATGGCTTCGAGGGTGAGCGGCTCGTGCAGGCTCTCCTCGAGCCACCGCAGGAGCGGCTCGAGCGACGAGCCCTCCGGGGCGGGCGGCGGGTGCAGGATGAACTGCGCCTGACCGCCGTCGCGCTCCAGCGGCATCACCGAGATGCGGGCCGTGTCGGCCGCGACCGCGGAGCCGTAGTCGCGCCGCACGATGTGGAGGCAGAGATCGAGCCCCGCCGCGGCGCCCGCCGACGTCAGGAACTGGCCCGCGTCGACGTACAGGACGTCCGGATCGACCTCGATCGCGGGGTGGCGACGCGCGAGCTCGCCTGCCGCGCGCCAGTGCGTCGTGGCGCGGAGCCCGTCGAGCAGCCCGGTCGCCGCGAGCAGGAAGGCGCCGGTGCAGATGGACGCTATCCGGGCGCCCGCGGCCGCCGCCGCGCGGACCACGTGCAGCAGATCCGCCGGGACCGGGGCGGCCAGATCGGTGATGCCGGGAAGGAAGATCGTGTCGGCTCGCGCGAGCTCGTCGAGACCCCAGCGCGTCCGGAGGTCGAACGCCCCGGCGTTCACCTCCGGCGTCACCCCGCAGACACGGACCTGGTACCCGGCACGGCCCCCGGGCAGCCGGACACGCCCGAACACGTCGCAAGGCGTCGAGAGGTCGAAGGGGACGACCCCGTCCAGCGCCACCACGGCCACGACGTGCATGGCGGAAAGATGGTCGATCGCCGGCTTCTCGCCAGGAGCGACCTCGGGCTCCAGAAGGCCCCGATCGCGCTCAAGATGCGGGAACGACTCGGGTTCCCGCCGTGGCCAGAAATCGTCGATTTTTGTCTTTCTGGCCACTGGCGAGCGGGGGGCGCAGATGCGATACGTGGATCCGTCGCTGCGGGCGCTGCCCCACGCCGCGAGGATCTCCATGCTGGCCCATCCCAGGGAGGGCGGATCGCAGGAGCGTCTCGCGCCTCATCCGCGGACTTCCATCATGGCTGCTTACCAGATTCTGCTCTTGATCAAGTTCGTGGGTGTCATCCTGTACTCGGGCGGCCTCATTGGCAGCTTCGTCGCCACAGCGCTCGTCGATCGCAAGCGCGCGGTCCACGCCGTCGCCTCACCGGGGCTGGTCGTCACGTGGATCGCGGGATACCTCTTGACCACGCAGCTGCAAGTCCCCCTGACAGAGCTCTGGATCGTCGCGGCGATCCCCCTGTCGCTGGTCTCGCAGCTCGCCCTCGTTCACAGCGTCTCGCGCGACCGGCGGACGACCGGCGCGTTCGTCTCGGCCTTTGCCCCCCTGTTCATGGTGCTGCTGATGATGGTCTTTCGGCCTACCTGGTCTGGTGTCGGATCATGAGCGCGCTCCGCGCCCTGCGCCTCGTGGCCCTCCTGGAAGGGCTGTCCTTCCTGGCCCTCCTCCTCGTCGCGATGCCGCTCAAGTACGCCTTCGGCCAGCCGATCGCGGTGCGAATCGCCGGCAGCGCCCACGGGCTCTTCTTTCTCCTGTTCATCTCCGCGCTGTACCGGGTGGCCGTCGAGCGCGACTGGCCGCGTCATCGTTCGCTCGCGGCGCTCGTCGCCTCGCTCGTACCTTGCGGGACGTTCCTGCTGGATCGCGCGCTGAAGCGCGAGATCGCGCGCGAAGCCCAGAGGGCTGGCGGTGGCTGACGCCGCCGTATCGAGGCCCCTGACCTGGCCAGGGTTCGCCAGGGCGCGCCGAGCGGTGTGCTGGTGTCGCTGCGTCCAGCTCGCGCGCGAAGCGCCCGGCGAAGAGATACCCTGCTCGGCGCAACGACGCGAAATCCGAGCTCGCGCTCCGGTGTGAGCGGCGGTGCGCGGCGTCGCGATGTCGAGCACGACATCTGCCACCTCGGCGATTCCTCTTCGGTCGACTGCTAACGGGTCATCAACCAGGCATACACGTCTCCTTGGTTGATGTTGCGCCATCCTCTCACGAGGTGTATGACGACCCGCGTGGCCGAGAGGTGACCGATGAGCCACCAGGCCGAGCTGGCCGAGCAGTTCGACCGGTCCCGCAGCCACCTGCGGGCGGTCGCGTTCCGCATGCTCGGCTCGGCAGACGAGGCGGAGGACGCGGTGCAGGAGGTCTGGCTGCGGGCGAGCAGCGTCGACGCCAGCGCTGTCGCCAACGTGACGGGATGGTTGACCACGATCGTCGGTCGCGTCTGCCTCGACATGTTGCGCTCACGCCGGCGCCGGCGCGAAGAGCTCACCGAGGTGACCGAGCTCGATCGGGTGGTCGCCCGCGATGATGCGATCGATCCCGAGGAGGAAGTGGCGTTGGCCGACTCCGTCGGGCTCGCTCTGCTCGTGGTCCTCGACAGGCTCGGACCCGCGGAGCGGATCGCCTTCGTGCTCCATGACCTGTTCGGCGTGCCGTTCGACGAGATCGCCGAGATCGTCGAGCGGTCGCCGGCCGCCGCGAAGAAGCTGGCGAGCCGCGCCCGCCACCGGGTGCACGGCGCGGCCACCGTCCCCGCCGCCGACCTCATCAGGCAGCGGGGGGTCGTGGAAGCCTTCCTCGCCGCAGCCCGCGCCGGCGATCTGGACGCGCTCCTCGCCGTCCTCGCCCCCGACGTCGTCCGGCGAGCCGACCGCGCCGCGCTGCGAGCAAGCGCGGCGACCGAGGTGCGCGGCGCCCGACGTGTCGCCGAGGAGACGCTCACCAACTCCGGTCGGGCGCGCTTCGCCCGGCCGGTCCTCGTGAACGGCGCCGTGGGCGTCGTCGTCGCGCCGCGCGGGCGGCTGCAGCTCGTCCTCGAGGTCGCGATCGCCGGCGACCGCGTCGCCGCGATCGACGTTGTCGGCGACCCGACCCGTCTCCGTCAGCTCCAGCTCGCGGTGATCGACGTCGCGTCCTCGTGACGGGTCGAAAACAGCCCGAACGAGAGCCGGACGAGCCGAGCATCCGGCAGACCACCGCCCGCAGTGGGCGCGGTGGCTCTCGAACCGCCATGCCGATCGGTCGCGCCCGTCCCGGCGGTCACCTTTCCTCGTCGCCGTTCGTCAGAGCCATGAGGAGTCAACCACCGCCGCCATCGACGGCGACAGCCAAGGAGGCAGTACGTTGAGTGCGCACACGATCCGTTTCACGGCGCAGCAGAGCGCGCGACCGACGTCGAGGCGAGAACAGCGCATGCCGAGCGTTCGCGTCGCCATCGTCTATCACAGCGGCTACGGACATACCGGGCGGCAGGCCGAGGCCGTGAAGGCAGGCGTCGAACAGGTGGACGGCGCCGAAGCCCTGCTCCTGACCGTCGAGGAAGCGCAGACGTGCTGGGACGCTCTGGCCTCCGCCGAGGCGATCATCTTCGGCGCGCCGACTTACGTGGCCAGCGCGTCGGCCGCGTTCAAGGCCTTCGAGGAGGCGACCTCCCATGCGGTCATGGCCAAGGGCTTCGGGTGGAGAGACAAGATCGCCGCCGGCTTCACCAACTCGGGCTCCCGCTCGGGCGACAAGCTGGCGACGCTGATCCAGATCGCTCTCTTCGCCGCCCAGCACGGCATGCACTGGGTCAACCTCGGCCTGCCGCCTGCGAACAACTCCACGACGGGATCGGAGGAGGATCTGAATCGACTCGGCTTCTGGCTGGGCGCCGGCGCGCAGTCGAATGTCGACCAGGGCCCCGACGTCGCGCCTCCGGGGGCTGATCTGCGCACGGCCGAGCATCTTGGCCGCCGTGTCGCCGAAACCACGCTTCAATTCGTGCGTGGCCGCCTCTTCGCCCCGCAGGAGGCCGTTCGATGATCCCCCCGACGGCGTGAGTGTCCCGTCGACCCAGGGCGCCGCTCAGCGCTGGTTCGCGCACGTCGCGCGGAGGGCGCGCGCCTTGTCGATGCACGCCGCGAGCGCGCCCTCGGCCGGCTCGTCGGGGCACTCGGCCTCGAAGGCGCGGACGGCCCCGAGCAGGCCTCGCGGGGCGGAGCCGGCGGCGCCCAGGTCGAGCTTGCGCTTGCGGTCGTCGTCGTCGTCGTCGCCTCCGGCGAGCAGGAGCACCCCGGCCACCGCGCCCGCGACGACGACGCTCGTGACGACGCCCACCACGATCACGCCCGTCTTCCCGTCGACGTCCGGCGGTTCGGCGTCGGGCAGCGACGGCGAGCCCGCCGGGATCGGCTTCGCCTCCAGGCCCGCGGAGAGCGCCGTCGTCGCGATGCCGCCCGCGAGCCCCAGGCCGCCGATGACGAGGCTCCCCACGGTGAGCGCGCTCGGCCCCGCGTCGGCGCGCGCGTTCACACCGACGGAGAGGCGCACCTGCGCCGCGTTGCACGCCGCGTAAGCGTCGAGCCGGTGGATCTCGAGCGCCACGCGAGGCGCGGTGTCGGGCGACAGCTTCGCCGCGAGAAGGACATCGTCCGCGGACCGCCTGGTCGTGAACGGCTCGGGCGCGGCCGCAGGTCGCGTGGAGGCCTTCCCACACCCGGCCAGGCCGCACGCGAGGAGCAACACCAACGTGCTGGAGAGGACACGATCGCGTCTCTGGATCATAACGATACGCTACGCCGATCCCCAGCGGCCCCGTCGAACGAAATTGGCAGCCTCAGCGCCGCTCCTCGGCGAGCAGCCGTGCTCAGCGTAGGTCCGGAGCGTCGCGTATCTGACCTGCGGAGACGTCAAGCCACCTCGCCACGCCCCCCTGGCACACCGCGCCGCTCCTCCGCGACCCCTGCAGCCCTCGACTCCCCCCTTCACAAACCCATCAGGCCGCCAGGGAGGGTGCTCGCCGCGCGGCGCAGGGGACGGGCTGTTGTCTGAGCCCAAATGACGTCGTGTCCCCGCAGTGCGCAGCACGGAGGGGACACGACGTCCAAGGCGAGTTCAGCCCGTCCCCTGCGCCGCGCGGCGAGCACCCTCCCTGGCGGCCCCCCCCCGGCAGCTCGCCGAGCGCCGCCGGATCGCCCCCCGATCGTGATGAACGCCGCGCGGAGATCCTGTAGACAATTTTGCTACCCCTCCCGTGAGCTCCGACGAACCTGTCCTCCGCGTCCGCAACCTCCACAAGTCCCACGCGCTCGGCGCCACGCCCATCGAGGTGCTCCGCGGCGTCGATCTGGACATCCACGCCGGCGAGATGTGCGCCATCATGGGCCCCTCCGGCGTCGGCAAGAGCACGCTGCTCTCGTGCGTCGCCGGCCTCGAGGGCCCCGACCGCGGCGAGGTCCGCGTGCTCGGCGAGGACATGGCCGCCCTCGACGAGGACGGCCGCACGCTCCTGCGCCGCCGGCGCATCGGCATCATCTACCAGTTCTTCAACCTCGTCCCGACGCTCACCGGCTACGAGAACATCATCCTGCCGTACCTCATCGACGGCGCCGCGCCGGACCACGACGCCGCGTCGCGCATGCTCGATCGCGTCGGCATGCGCGCCCGCGCCGAGCACCTGCCCTCGCAGATGAGCGGCGGCGAGATGCAGCTCATCTCCATCGCCCGCGCCCTCGTCCGCCGCCCCGCGCTCGTGCTCGCCGACGAGCCCACCGGCAACGTCAACATCGCGACCGGCCGCCGCATCATGGCCCTGCTCGCCGACGCGCTCAGCGACGCCGGCAGCGCGATGCTCCTCGTCACGCACAACGCCGAGGACGCCGCCCGCGCCCACCGCGTCGTCTTCATGCGCGACGGCCTGCTCCTGCACGACGCCGCCCTCGCCGGCCCCGCCGTCACCTCGGCCGCCGTCCACGACCGCCTGAAGGAGCTCGGGATCTGATGCTCCTCCTCCGCGCCCTCTTCCAGCCGCTCGTCCGCCTCCTCGCCCTGCGCAACCTGCGCGCCGACCGCTTCGGCGCCATGGCCGCCGTGCTCGGCGTCGCCCTCGGCACCGCCACCGTCAACGTCGTCCTCATCCTCGACGTCGGCACGCGCGCCGTCGAGGCGAGGAGCTACATCACGAACCCCGACCTCCCCGTCCTCGGCGATCAGACCATCACCCTGCGCGGCCTCCGCCCCGACGGCCAGCTCATCGCCGCGGCCGACGCCCAGGAGGAGACCCACGAGGACTACGAGATCATGCGGTCCGCGATCCGCCTCGGATCGCTCTCCGCGTTCCTCGTCGGCGCCCTCATCGTCTTCTTCACGTTCAACGTCGCCGTCGAGCGCCGGCGCCGCGAGATCGCGCTCCTGCGCAGCGCCGGCGCGCTGCCCCCGCAGGTCGCCGCGGTCTTCGTGTTCGAGGCGCTGCTGCTCGGCCTGGGCGGCGCGGCGCTCGGCCTGCTCGCGTCGATCCCGCTCGCGTACCTCGCCGCGAAGGCGGGCATCACGACCACCGGCCGCGCCCGCATCCCGCTGCACGCCATCCGCCTCCCCTGGACGGCGATGCTGCTCGTCTGCGGGACCGGCGCCCTCACCGCGCTGCTCGGCGTGCTCCGCCCGGTGCGCGACGCGCTCCGCCTCGACATCGCCCGCACCTTGCGCCCGCGCTTCCTCGAGGGCGGCGCCGGCGTCCGGCGCCGCATGCGCGGCGTCACGCTGCTCGCGCTGCCGTTCATGGTGCTCGTCTACGGCCTGCTCCGCCCCTTTTTCCGGCAGTCCTTCGGGTCGTTCGCGTTCTTCGTCCTCGAGGCGGGCCTCGTCTGCGCCGCGTTCCTCGCCGCGATCGTCTTCGTCCCCGATCTCGTCGCGCGCCTCGGCGCGCTCGCCGTCCGCCTCGCGCCGCGCCGCTGGGCGGCCGAGCGCCTCCTGCTGGAGCGCCGCGTCCAGCACAGCGGCCACGAGCTCTCCTGGAGCATCGGCGGCGTCATGATGGTCTTCGCCCTCCTGCTCGCGCTGCACATCGCCACGGCGGCGCTCAAGGAGGAGGTCTCCGCCTGGGCGGGCCGCGCCATCGCCCCGTACACGTTCCTCTACCCCGACGCGCCGATGGGCCACGCCGAGAGCTTCCTCCCGAAGGTGCCCGATCGCCTCGTCGCGGCGCGCTTCTCCAGCCGCACCCCGTGGCCCAACGTCGCGTACGCCGTCCCGTCCAGCGAGCTCCGCGCGCTCGCCGAGGCCGCCGGCCGCGAGGGCGCGATCGCCGTCAGCCGCCGCTTCGGCCCGGGCAAGACGATCGTCTCCACGATGATGGCCCGCCGCTTCGGCGTCGGCGTCGGCGACCTGCTCGAGGTGAGCGGCCGCGCCGGCGCGCGCCGCCTCGAGATCGTCGGCGTCACCGACGACATCGGCTACGTGCACGCCCCCGGCGCCTACCGCAACCTGCGCACCTACGCGGTCATCGACGCGGCCGACTACCCGGTCATCTCGCCCTACGCGAGCGCGATCGGCCACACGATCGCGCTGGCCGATCCCGTGACCGGCGCGGCGGCGGCGCGGGGCGGCCCCGTGACGCCGCCGTGGGACGAGATCCTCGCCGGCGTGCCGCGCACGTTCGACGTCAGGATGCAGACGGGGCCCGAGATCGAGGCGATCCGCAAGAAGGCCACCGGGCGCGATTTCGTCATCTTCGACATGATCCTCGGCTTCACGACGGTGCTCGCCGCGATCGGCGTGGCGAACCAGATGGTCCTGGCGCTGCACGCGCGGCGCCGCGAGCTCGCGCTGAACCGCGTGCTCGGCATGACGGCCGGCCAGGTCCGGCGGATGGTGCTGATGGAGGGCGCGCTCGTGGGCGTGATGGGCGGCGCGCTGGCGGTCGTGCTCGGCATTCCCATGGGCTCCGCGGCGCTCGGCGCGCTGCGCACGGTGTCGAGCTTCGACGTCGAGTTCAGCATCCCGCCCGAGTACGGGCTGCTCACGGCGCTCGGGGCGACGGCGGTGGCGCTCCTCGCCTCGCTCTACCCGGCGCTCGGCGCGGGGCGGAGCAACGCGGCGGAGTCGGTCCAGTACGAGTAAGGGGAGCGCGGCGCCTGAGCTCTTTCAGGGGTGCCCGCCCCCCCTCCCTGGCGGCCTGATGCTTTCGCGATGTCAGGGACGACGCTGGGCGACCGGGGCGGTCGACTGGAGTCTTCGTGAAGGCGCGAATCGAGCGCGGAGCCGTCACGACGAGAGAGGCGAATTCAGGAGGGGATCGATCTTTACAGACCTCATCGCGCGATGGGGCTTGTTCATGCTTCCACCACGGCCTTGGCCATCTCCCCCTCGCCCGTTCGAGTCTCACGTTTGCGATATTGCGTATTTGCAGGACCAGGCATGATCCGATCATCACCTCTCCTCGCCGCGGAGCGGCTCACTTCCCGGACGGGCGCCGCTTCGGCGCCGGCCGCCGCGGCGTCTTCGCCTCGCCGGCGAACGGCGTCTCGCCGGGGCGCAGCGCCCTCCGCTGCTCCTCGCTGAGCCGCTTGACCGCCGCCCGGAAGTCGTCCCGCGCCAGCCGGATCCGGTTCTGGGCCGTGTTCTCGTTGATCCCGAGCTCGCGCGCGATGTCCACGACCGGGATGCCGAGCATGTCGTGCATGACCAGCACGACGCGCCGCTGCGGGACGAGGCTGGCGAGCAGCCTGTCCACCACCTCGGCCCGCTCCGCCGCGGCGATGTGGTGCTCGACGCCGGGGCGCTGGTCGACGGCAGCGAAGACCACGTTCCCGTGCAGGCCCGCCGGGACCTCGCGGCGCCGATACGCCCGGTCGCGGTAGCGGCTCACCTGCCGCCAGGCGATCCCGAAGACCCAGCCGTGCAGCGGCCCCCGCGCCCGCCGCGAGCGCAGCGCGCCGATCCGCCGGAGCGCCTCCTCGAGCGACACCTCCTCGCTCGCCACAGGCTCCTCCTCATCGGGCTCATCGAGCTCGAGCCCCTCCTCGCGCGCCGCCGGGCTGGCGCTGGCGCCCAGGAGGCGGCTCACGTCGAAGGTGCTCAGCCTTTTGTAAACCGCGATGAGTATTTCCTGCAGCGCATCCTCGAGATCGTTCGGTCCGACGCCGGAGCTGCGGACCAACCGGCGGAGAAAGGAAAGGCTCGCCTCGTGAACCAAGATGAAGCTCTGGCGCGTGTCGCTGGGCGCATGATCGGATTGAGATCCCACATATATTTTTGCCCTTGGTCACTCCAGGTCGTTTGGGAACCGGCCCCCGCGCTCGGATCGCCCTTGTTTTGAAGGCTTTTTGTTCTCCGTCGCGACTCGCAGTGTCGGCGGCGGCCGCGGCCCCGCGGCGCGCCAGCCCTCATGTCCCATCATGAGTTCGCCGGCGCGCGTCAGGTCGAATTCACACGCAGCTAGCGAGGCACCGAGTAATTTGCGCGAATTCGCCGCGGAAAACGCGTACAGCGCCCCTCGCCCGGCCCGGCGCGCGCCGCCCTTTCAGGCGCCGACAGCCGGTCGAGCCGGCCCCCCGAAGGGCGCCGGGAGGAGCGGCTCCCCGCGCCCAGGTCCTCGGCCGTGCCCTCTCCCCGCCGGTCCCGAGCCGGCGGGCGCCCTCCGCCGCCCGGTCAGCCGCCGCCGCGCCGCGGCCGTCCCCTTGCCGATCGCTGCCCCGGCCCGTAGGGTGACGGCGCCGTGCCCCTCCTCCAGCTCCGCCGCAGCGCCGGCGCCGCCCCGCGCGACCTCACCGCGTTCCTGCCGACGACCCGGGAGGAGATGCACGCGCGGGGCTGGGACGCGCTCGACATCCTGCTCGTCAACGGCGACGCCTACGTCGACCACCCGGCCTTCGGCGCGGCCATCATCGGGCGCTTCCTGGAAGGCCGCGGCTTCCGGGTCGGGATCATCTCCCAGCCGGGCTACCAGGACACGAGCGACCTCCTCCGCATGGGCGTCCCCCGGCTCATGGTCGGGGTCACCGCGGGCAACCTCGACTCGATGCTGAACAAGCTCACCGCGCAGAAGAAGGTCCGCAGCGAGGACCAGTACTCGCCGGGCGGGCAGGTGGGGCTCCGCCCGAACCGGGCCTCGATCGTCTACGCCAACCTCTGCCGGCAGGCGTTCCCCGGCGTCCCCATCGTGCTCGGCGGCATCGAGGCCTCGCTCCGGCGCATCGCCCACTACGACTACTGGTCCGACCAGGTGCGCCGGTCGGTCCTGCTCGACGCCAAGGCCGACCTGCTCATCTTCGGCATGGGCGAGAAGGCCGTCTGGGAGGTCGCCGACCGGCTCCGGCGCGGCGAGCCCGTCCGGTCGATCCGCGACGTCCGGGGCACCGCCTTCCCGATGCGCAAGGGCGAGTGGGAGCAGATCGAGGGCTCGCGTTACGTCACCGACGGCAAGCCGGTGCTCCTCCCGGGCTACGAGGAGGTCGCCGCGGACAAACGCGCCTTCGCGGAGATGTCACGCGCCTTCCAGTTCGAGACGAACCCCGGCAACGCCCGCCCGCTGCTCCAGCCGCACGGCGCCGAGGCGGTCTACTTCAACCCGCCCGCCTTCCCCCTCGAGACGGGGCAGATGGACGCGCTCTACGACCTGCCCTTCACCCGGGTGCCGCACTGGTCGTACGACGCGCCCATCCCCGCCTACGAGACGGTCAAGCACTCGGTCGTGACGATGCGCGGCTGCTTCGGCGGCTGCACGTTCTGCTCGATCACGGAGCACGAGGGCCGCGTCATCCAGTCGCGCTCGGCGGAGAGCATCCTGCGCGAGGTGCGCGCGCTCCGGCGCATGGACGGCTTCCGCGGCGTGCTCAGCGACCTCGGCGGCCCGACCGCGAACATGTACCAGATGCGGTGCAAGGACGAGGCGATCGAGAACGCCTGCCGCCGGCTCTCGTGCGTCCACCCCGAGGTCTGCGAGAACCTGAACACCGACCACGGCCCGCTGCTCAAGCTGATGAAGGCGGTGCGCGAGGAGCAGGGGATCAAGAAGGTCTTCATCGCCTCCGGCGTGCGCTACGACCTCGCCGAGCGGTCGCCCGAGTTCATCGAGGAGCTCGCCGCGCACCACACGGGGGGCCAGCTCTCGGTCGCCCCGGAGCACAACAAGAAGGACGTGCTCGACAAGATGAAGAAGCCCGGCATCGAGAGCTACGAGCGCTTCGCCGAGCAGTTCCGGTGCGCGAGCGAGGAGGCCGGCAAGAACCAGTTCCTCGTCCCGTACTTCATCTCGGGGCACCCCGGCTCGACGCTGCGGGACATGGTCGACCTCGCCGTGTACCTGAAGAAGAACGGGATGAGGCCGCGCCAGGTGCAGGACTTCATCCCGACGCCGATGTCGATGGCCGCGTGCATGTACCACACCGGGATCGACCCGCTCACGCGCGAGCCGGTGTACACGGCGAAGGATCTCCGGGAAAAGAAGCTCCAGAAGGCGCTCCTGCTCTACTGGGATCCGGCGCACCACGACGAGGCGCGGGAGGCGCTCATCAAGGCGGGCCGCGCGGATCTCATCGGCACGAAGCCGCACTGCCTCGTGCCGCCGGCGGTTGGCAAGGGGGCGCCGCCCCGCTACCTCGCCAAGGTGCGGGGCGAGCGCCGGGGGAGACCAGCCGATGCGACACACCGCCGAAGTCGATAAGGACCGCGCCTTCGCCGCGAAGCTCGGCGACCGCGGGCTGTTCCCGCACCTCGCGCCGCTCGTCTACCTGAACCACGCGGGGATCTCGCCCCCGT
Organism: Sorangium cellulosum; assembly: GCF_002950945.1. Lineage (GTDB taxonomy): Bacteria > Myxococcota_A > Polyangia > Polyangiales > Polyangiaceae > Sorangium > Sorangium cellulosum_E. The sequence goes on along the minus strand of NZ_CP012673.1, from coordinate 13,458,618 downwards.
CGCGGCCGGTGCGCCTCGCGATGATCGCGCTGCTCGACGACTACGCCGCGCAGGGGGCGGCCGCGTTCCCCGCGTGGTACGCGCAGCGCGTCCGCCTGCGCGAGAAGCTCGGCCGGCTGATCGGCGCGGCGGGCGAGGACATCGCGCTCGTCCAGAGCACGACGCGCGGCCTCTCCGACGTCGCGCTCTGCTTCCCCTGGCGGCCGCGCGACCGGGTGATCCTCTTCGAGGGCGAGTTCCCCGCGAACGTGACGCCGTGGCAGCGCGCGGCCGCGCTCTTCGACCTCGAGGTCGTCTTCCTCCCGCTCGGCGGCTTCGCGGACGGGAGCGGCGCGGGCCTCGCCCGGCTCGAGGACGAGCTCCGGCGCGGCGCGCGGCTCGTCGCGGTGAGCGCGGTGCAGTTCCAGACGGGCCTCCGGATGCCGCTCGCGGCCATCGGCGCGCTCTGCCGGGCGCACGGCGCGGAGCTCTGCGTGGACGCGGTCCAGGCGGCCGGCGCGACGCCGCTCGACGTCGGCGCGGCGGGGATCGACTACCTCGCGTGCGGCGGCCACAAGTGGCTGATGGGCCTGGAGGGCACGGGCTTCCTGTACATCCGCCGCGAGCGCCTGCCGGCGCTCCGCCCCGTGGTGGCGGGCTGGCTCAGCCACCAGGACGGCGTGAGCTTCCTGCTCGAGGGCCCCGGCAAGCTCCGGTACGACCGGCCGATCCGGCAGCGCGCCGACTTCGTCGAGGGCGGCAACCTCAACGCCGCGGGGTTCGCGGGGCTCGAGGCCGCGGTGGACCTGATCCTCGGGCTCGGCGTCGACGTGATCCACGCGCACGCGAACCGCTTCAACGATCCGCTCGAGGAGGGGCTCCGCGCGCGCGGCTTCGAGAGCCTGCGCGCGGAGGACCCGGCGCTGCGATCGTGCTCGCTCGGGGTGAGGCCGCCGGGCGGCGCCCCGGTGGTGGAGCTCCACCGCGAGCTCACCCGCCTCGGCGTCGCGTGCGCGATCCCGGACGGCGTGCTGCGCTTCTCGCCGCACTGGCCGAACGCGCTGGACGAGACCGAGCAGGTGCTGCTCTCGATCGACGAGGCGATGGCGCGGCTCCGGAAGGCGTGAACCGTCACGAGGCATGCTCGGTGGGAGGGTCTACGGCTCCACCGAGGCTGCGCGACACGACGTGTCGACGGCGCAGCGCGCTCGGACTCGGGCGCTGAACATCCGGGGGTTCCTCGAGGCTGGCACGGAGGCACGCTGGCACGTGTGGCACGCCGACATGTGCCTGTGCCATCTCCCCGGGTGGCCCGACGTGGTTCGCCCAAGGTTCGCCCAACGTACGTCAGGCCGGGCCTTTGAAAGGCATCAGGGCCAACCCTCAACATCATGCGGGATCGATCGCTGAACCTGGTGGGGCCGGGTCCTCAAGCCGGGTCGGGCCGAATCCCAAGCTGGTGAGTCGTGCTAGCTGGCACACCCTCTGCAATTCAGCCGAAACGGACGGCGTTGCTGCGGTCCTCCACGGAGAGCCGGCGTCGGGTTCCTCTCTTCCAAGCTGCCCCGTGCGCCTTGGAGCGGGTTCCCCCGCGTCGGTGCGAGCGCTCTACAGGTCGCCTTTCGACGTGATCGTCCGGCGACGCTTGTAGGCGACGCTGCTCCTGCGCGCGTCGCGCGCTGTGCCTGAGCCCTGTCGAGGCTCGTAGGACGAGGAGGAAGCACGCCTGACGTTCACCTGTCCACACGCCCAGTGCGGTCAAGCGAGGGAAACCACGATGCACATGTCCACAACCGGCACGATCTCTACCTCTCTCAATCCCTCTCCTCCCGTCGTCGATATCGATCCGATGCTGCTCGCGCCGCTCACGACCTCCCCTCGGCGCGCCCCGGCGCTCGACGTCTCCACGCTGCGGAGCCGCGCGCCGTCGGCGATGCCGGAGAAGGCGTTCGCCAACGTCCTCCGCGATGAGGGGACCTTCGACCCACGCAAGCTCCTCAGCGTGCTCGAGGGGAAGGCCTCGATCTACTGGGCGAAGCGGGTGATGTCCGCGGAACATTGCGCCTTGATCACCCAGCGGTTTCGCCGGAGCCGCCACCGCATCACCTACGCGGTGAAGCCCCTCATTTACACGCTCGGCGTCCCGGGAGGCGGCTCCTTGTTCACGGTGAAGGATCTGCGGAAATACCTGAGCCAGGCGCCGGAGACCCAGAGGGCCACCTTCGAGCTGTTCGACGGGATCCCGAATTACCTCGACCTGACGCTCGCCCAGATCCGCGCCGCGCTGGAGAAGGTCGGCGTCGTGTTCCGCGTGGCCCGCTTCGAGGACCGGCAAGCGTTCTACAGCATCGTGCGCGGCTGGGGGGAAGCTGGCCTCGACGGCGACGGGCTGGCGGCGCGGATCCACGAGGACAGGGACCAGATCCTCCACCCGCTGCAGGATGGCTTCGAGGTCCAGGCGACCTACCCGAACCCGCAGGTCTCCATGAACTGCTGCTACGGGAACACCGAGCAGGGAGGGGAGCTCACCCTGTACAACATGATCCCTTCGCGCGACGACTTCGCCCTGGAGGAGGTGGAGGCGTTCGGGTACGGGTTCCCCAGGTCCTTCGTGGAAGGGGTGCCGTCGCTCTCCATCCGACCCGAGACGGGCGACATGTTCGTCCTTCGCTCCGACCTGCTCCACTCGGTCGCCGGGCCGCGCGGGGATGGATACCGCATGACGGCAGCGACCCTCATCGCGATCAAATCCGAGACGGCCGAGCATCGCGGAGAGTTCGCCTCGCGCTACCCCGATCTGCGCCAGAGGTACGGCGAGATGGAGCGCCGCTTCGGCGACAAGACGCGAACGGTGCTGTTCTGGTCGTAGGCCTGGAGAGAAGAGATAGAGGGAGACAGGTGCACCATGACGTTGCAATGCGATGATTTCACGCCTCACCGGAAAGAGCACTACACCGTCGGCTACTGCCAGGAGATGACCGACTTCTTCCAGAGGCGGCGCGCGAAGACCCACGCCGCCTTCTTCCTCCCGCACCTCCGCGCCGGGATGACTCTCCTGGACGCCGGGTGCGGCCCGGGGGGGATCACCGCCGATCTGGCCGAGCTCGTCGCGCCGGGCCGGGTGATCGGCGTCGACGTGGAGAGGACGCAGGTGGACCTCGCGCGTGCCCTCGCCGCGAGCCGCGGGGTGCGGAGCGCCTCGTTCCAGGTCGCCAGCCTCTACGAGCTGCCGTTGCCGGACTGCTCGGTCGACGCGGTCTTCCTCCACGGCGTCGTGGAGCACCTCAAGGAGCCGGTCGTCGCGCTCAAAGAGGTGCGCCGCGTGCTGAAGCCCGGCGGCGTCGCCGGTCTGCGCCACGGAGACTGGGGCGGCTTCCTGTTCGCGCCGGAGACGCCGACGTCATCGCGCTTCTTCGAGCTCTTCGTGCGGCTCATGATCCACAACGGCGGTGACCCGCGGTCGGGGAGGAACCAGATCGCGGCGCTCCGCGAGGCAGGCTTCACCCGCCTCCAGGCCTCGGCGTCCCATGATTGCTGGACCTCCACCCGCGAGGAGACCCGCGGCACGGCGCGGTTCCTCGCCGCCTACTGCGAGAGCGTCGAGTTCCGCGATCAGGCCGTCGCGCTCGGCATCGCGGACCACGCGGCGATCAGGGAGATGAGCGCCGCGTTCCTCGCGTGGGGAGAGGATCCGGGCGCGTTCGCCGCGGAAGCGTGGGGGGAAGCGGTCGCCTGGAAGGACTGAGGGAAGCGGTATGCCCTCGGCGATCGTGAGGTGAATCACGTGCCCTTTCCTCCTGGCTGGTCTAGGGTCTCGTCATGACCGCGCTTCGCCAGTTCCGCCTCGTCGCGATCCTCGAAGGCTTGTCCTATCTCGCCCTGCTCTTCATCGCGATGCCGCTCAAGTACCTCGCCGGGCTGCCCTTCGCCGTCCGCGTCGTCGGCAGCGCCCACGGCATCCTCTTCGTGCTGTTCCTCGCCGCGTTGCTCCGCGCTGCCGCCAAGCACCGGTGGCCGCTCACCCGCTCGCTCCTGGCCTTCGTCTCGTCGCTCGTTCCCTTCGGGACGTTCGTCTTCGATCGCTCGCTGCAGCGCGAGATCGCAGCGACGCCATGGTCGTAGCAGCGTGTCGCTCGACCCTTTGAAGGCCGGACGTAAAGGCTGCTGACGAACCAAACGATCTGGCGAAACGCCCGTGTCAGCGCGCCCGCTCGTAATCGAGCGCGGCCTTCTCCACCACGTCCCAGTCCCGCGCGGCCCGCTCGGCCTCGGCCACGAGCTCCGCCGTGAACAGCGTGAGCCCCCAGATCCCGTTGTCGCGCCGGCGGAACGCGTACCGCGTGCCGCGGGCGGTCTCGACCGTCGCCCGCTCGCCGGTCACCTCCACCTTGGCGATGCCGGACAGGTCGCGCCGGAGGCGCGCGATGAAGCCCTGCTTGAGGGCCATGTCGACCCACACGTCCGCCCCGTCCTCGGCCATCGCATGGGCCCGGTACTCCTCGAGCAGGCGCGACCGTTCCGGCTCCGGGTAACTCGCCTCGACGCGCTCGCTCGCCTTCCGCCGGTAGTCGCGGATCGTGTAGGCCGCGTGCTGCGCCCGGTCCTCGAGGTACGCGAAGCACGCGCGCGGATCGCTGACGCCGAGGCTGTAGGCGATGCGGAGGTAGGCGCCCGCCGGCGTCGTGTCCGGCGGGAACGCGTTGATCTTGCGCCAGGTGAGCCAGAGCGCGATCAGGGCGGCGGCGGCGGCGCCCCAGGCGATGGCGCGGCGACGGGTCATGCGCGGGTCACTTTCACGGCGCGAGGAGGGAGGCCCCGACGCGGCGCCCAGTCATCAGTCGATGTGCCCACCGAACTGCAGGTAGAGCGACGCCACGCTCCGCCGGTCGAACCGCCCCCGATCGAACGCCGGCCCGAGCGGCTCGTCCAGCGCGAGGAGCAGGCCGGCGCGCATGAAGAAGCTCTTCTGGCTGTCGTACACGAAGTACGGCATCAGGGAGACCTGGCCCCGGTCGTCGTAGATCGACGACGGGACCCACACGGTCCTGAGCGACAGCCCGCCGCCGAACCCCGCGCGGCTCTGGAGCTCGGGCTCGACCTTCGCCTGGAACACCACGTCCATATCGTCCGAGTCGTCGATCCCGTCGATCCCCACGCGCGCGCCGCCGTCCCGCATCGGGAGGAAGAACGTGAGGTCGCCGCCCGCCCTGAGCACGAAGGCGCGCCCGAAGCGGTACTCGATGCCCCCGAGGCCCCCGAACGGGAGCGAGTCCCGCGCCCAGAGGTGCAGGTCGTAGTAGGCCATCGCCTCCGACCCGCGCGCGAGGGACCAGCGCCAGTCGTAGTCGTCGACCATGCCGAGCGGCAGCCCGGCGCGGCCGCCCGCGTACCACGTGAGCTTCCGGTCGATGTCCGAGTAGTAGATCGAGAACATCGGGTTCCCGAGCCCCGCGCGGGACTGGTCGCGCGTGTCCTCCAAGTCGCCCGGGCCGTTGAGGGAGAGCGCCAGCGGGAACTTCAGGTTGATGAACAGGTCCGGCGTCGGCTCGAACTGGACGAACGGCACCGCGGCGACCGCCGTGCCCCAGTACCGGGCGCTCCACAGGTGGAGATCCACGCCCGCGTCCGAGCGATGCACGGGCGGATGCCATGCGAGCGCCTCCGAGGGCGCGGAGAGCAGGGGGGCAGCGGCGGAGACCGCCAGGGCCAGCGCGTGGAGCCATCGTCGGGGCGTTCTCATCTCGCGATCTGCGTACCGAGATCCTGGGCGCGCCGTCAACCGGGCCGCGCCGGAAGCCGCGTCGGGACCCCTTCCTGGGAGGCCCCGGCGTCCCTAGGATGCCGCGCATGTCCCCCACGAGACCGGCGGCCCCGTTCCTCGACGCGATCCAGCGCTCGATCCTCGTGTTCGACGGGGCGATGGGCTCGCTGCTCTACGAGCGCGGCGTGTTCGTCACCCAGAACTTCGAGCAGCTCAACGTCGCGCGCCCCGAGCTCGTCAAGAAGGTCCACGCCGACTACCTCGCGGCGGGCGCGAACGTCATCGAGACGAACACCTTCGGCGCGAACAGGTTCCGCCTCGAGCGCTACGGGCTCGTCGACGAGGTGCGCCGGTTCAACCTCGCCGGCGCGCGCATCGCGCGCGAGGTCGCGGGCGCCGACGCGTACGTGGCCGGCTCGATCGGCCCGACCGGGCTCGTGCCCGGCGTGGCCGCGCGCGACGACCTCACCGCCGCGTCCGCCACCTTCGCCGAGCAGGCCGGCGCGCTCGCCGAGGGCGGCGCCGACCTCCTGGCCCTCGAGACGTTCCGCCACCTCGACGAGATCAAGCTCGCCATCGAGGCGGCGCGGGAGGCCGCGCCGGGGCTCCCGATCCTCGCGTCGATGACGTTCGACACGAACGGCGCCGTGGCCGACGGCAGCGAGCCGGAGCGCGTGGCCCAGACGCTGCGCGACTGGGGCATCAGCCTGCTCGGCGTCAACTGCGGCGACGGCCCGCAGCTCTCGCTCGCGATGGCCGAGCGGATGGCGGCGGCGGGGCTCCCGCTCTGCGTGCAGCCGAACGCGGGCCTGCCCCGCACCGTCGACGGCCGCCTCCTGTACATGGCGACGCCGGAGTACTTCGACGTCTTCGCCCGCCGCATGATCCAGGCGGGCGCCACGATGATCGGCGGCTGCTGCGGCACCACGCCGGAGCACGTGAAGTGGATCGCCAAGTCGGCCCGGATGCTCCGCGGCACCGCCGCGCGCGACGACGTGTGGCCCGCCGCGCGCCCGCGGATCTCGATCGACACGCCCGCCGGGATCGAGCCCACGCCGCTCGCCGAGCGGAGCCCCCTCGCGGCGAAGATCGCGGCGGGCAAGTTCGTCGTGTCCGTCGAGGTGAACCCCGCGCCCGGCCTCGACCCGGAGGGCGCGCTGAGCGCCGCCAAGATGCTCATCGACAGCGGCGTCGACGTCGTGAACGTCGCCGACGGCCCGCGCGCCACCGCGCGGATGACGAACCTCGCCTTCTGCTCGCTCCTGCTCCAGCGCTACGGCATCGAGCCGATCCTCCACGTCTGCGGCCGCGATCGCAACCTCATCGGCCAGATGGCGCACCTGCTCGGCGCGCACGCGATCGGCATCAAGAACCTCGTCGTCATCACGGGCGACCCGCCCAAGGTCGGCGACTACCCGGAGGCGACGGCGGTCTACGACCTCGACTCGATCGGCCTGCTCCACATGGCGAGCACGATGAACCGCGGCCTCGACCCGGCGGGCAAGCCGATCCCGGGCGGCAAGACGTCGTTCCTGCTCGCGACCGGGCTGGAGCCCGGCGCCCCGGACCTCGACAAGGAGGTCGCGCGCCTCGAGCGCAAGCGCGCCGCCGGCGCCGACATCATCATGACGCAGCCGGTCTTCCACCAGGATCTGCTCGAGAAGGTGCTGCGGCGGATCGAGCACCTGGAGATGCCGGTGCTCGTCGGCGTGCTCCCGCTCGTCAGCTACAAGAACGCCGAGTTCCTCCACAACGAGGTGCCCGGCATGCAGATCCCCGAGGAGATCCGCGAGCGCATGCGCAAGGTGCCGGCCGGGCCGGAGGCCCGCAAGGAGGGGGTGAAGATCGCCCGCGAGATGCTCTTCTCGGTGCGCGATCGGGTGCAGGGGGCGTACCTGATGCCTCCGCTCGGCAAATACGAGCTCGCGCTGGAGGTCCTCGACGGGCTCAAGGCGAGCTGAGCGGCGCCGCCTGCACCGCCCGCGCGGGCGCGCCAGTTCTTGCTTGCAGGCCCGGGTGCCGCCCGAGGAAACTCCGCGGGGATGTCCCTAGAGTACCGGCTTCACGCGCGCTGCGCCTGCGGCTCCGCGCTGTCATCGTCCGAGTTCGGCGCCGCGTCCCGTCCCTTCACGCTCGCCGGCACGAAGCGCGTCTACGAGCGCGCCCGCCCCTTCACGATCCGGCACATCGCCCTCGATCTCGCGCTCGACATCGCGGAGCGCTCGATCCGCGGCGCGGCGCGGCTCGAGGTGGTCCGCGTGGACCCCGCCGCCCGCGAGATCGCGCTCGACGCGATCGGCTTCGAGATCGAGGCGGTCGAGATCAGCGCTGGCGCCGCGCGCAGCGGCAAGCCCCGGCGCGGCGCGGGCAAGGCGGGCGGCGGCGCGCTGCAGCCGGCCGAGCACACGTACGACGGCGAGACGCTCCGCGTCGCCGTGCCGCTCGAGGAGGCCGAGGCCTCGATCCTCGTCCGCTACCGGGCGACGCCGCGGCGGGGGCTGTATGTCCTCGCGCCGGACGAGCACGTCCCGGACCGCCCGCGCCAGGTCTGGACGCAGTGTCAGGACGAGGACGCGCGCCACATCTTCCCGTGCATCGACAAGCCCCACGTCAAGCAGACGACGGAGCTCCGCGTCGAGGTGCCGCCCGGCTGGACGTGCCTGTCGAACGGCGAGCTCCTGAGCGACGCGAGGTCGCACAAGGCGGGCGTCTTCCATTACCGGCTCGACGAGCCTCACCCGAGCTACCTGTTCACGCTGGTCGCGGGCGAGTTCGCCCGCATCGAGGACGCGGCGGGCGACGTCCCGCTCGCCTACCTCGTGCCGAAGGGCCGCGAGGAGGACGGCCGCCGCACGTTCGCGCGAACGCCGGACATGATCCGCCATTTCGGCGAAAAGCTCGGCGTCCCGTACCCCTACCGCCGGTACACGCAGGCGGTGGTGAGCGACTTCATCTTCGGCGGGATGGAGAACACGACCGCCACGACGATGTACGAGCACATCCTGCTCGACGAGCGGGCGGCGCTCGACATCTCGTCGGACGATCTCATCGCGCACGAGCTGGCGCACCAGTGGTTCGGGGATCTCGTGACCTGCCGCGACTGGTCGCACGGCTGGCTGAACGAGGGGTTCGCGACGTTCATGGAGCACGTCTACCGGGAGCACCACCTCGGCGCGGACGAGTACGATCACGGCCTGAAGGGTGATCTCGACGCTTACCTGGGCGAGGCGCGCGGGCGCTACCGGCGGCCCATCGTCTGTCAGGACTACGACGCGCCGCTCGACGTCTTCGATCGGCACCTCTACGAGAAGGGCGGGCTCGTGCTGCACCTGCTCCGCCGGGAGCTCGGGGACGAGCTCTTCTGGCGCGGGGTGAACACGTACCTGACGCGCCACGCGCGCGGCGTCGCGGAGACGCGGGATCTCGCCCGGGCGCTCGAGGACGTCAGCGGCAGGTCGCTGGAGCGGTTCTTCGAGCAGTGGGTCTTCCGCGCCGGCCACCCCGAGCTCGACGTGAAGATCGAGATCGAGGGGGACCAGTGCGTCGTGACCGTGAAGCAGACGCAGTCGGCCGGGCAGCACAGCCGCGAGCACGCGCTCCAGGCGGACGCATCGACGCCCGTCTTCGCGTTCGACCTGGTGCTCGATCTCGGCTTCGCGGACGGCAAGGGCTCGACCGTGCGCCGCGAGGTGCGGCGGGTGGACCAGCAGGCGCACACGTTCGCGATCCCGATCGCGCGGCGCCCTCGCTTCGTGATCGTCGATCCGGATTTCAGGATCGTGGGCGAGGTCAAGGTCGACGCGCCCGGCGATCTGCTGCGGGCCCAGCTCGCGCAGGCGCCGACCGCGCGCGGCCGCATGCTCGCCGCGAAGCCGCTCTCGCGGCGCGACGATCCCCCGACGACCCGGGCGCTCGGGCAGTCGCTCGCGGACGCGGACGAGTTCTGGGGGGTGCGCGCGGCCGCCGCGGGGGCGCTCGGCGCGCTCCAGTCGAGCGCGGCGCTCGCGCTGCTCGAGGCGAGCGCGGGCGCGGAGCACCCCAAGGTGCGCCGCGCGGTCGCGAACGCGCTCGGCCACTTCCGGTCGGCCAAGGCGGCGGAGGCGCTCGCCAAGCTCGCCCTGCGCGACGCGAGCTACCTCGTCGAGGCCGAGGCAGCGCGGGCGCTCGGGGCGACGCGGCAGGGCTCGGCGTTCGAGACGTTGATCGACATCCTCGATCGCCCGTCGTGGGGCGAGGTCATCCGCTGCGGCGCGATCGACGGGCTCGCCAACCTGCGCGACGAGCGCGCCGTGCCGCACCTGACCGCCCGGACGCGTTACGGCGTCCCGACGCGCGGGCGCCGCGCGGCGATCATGGCGCTGCCGAAGCTCTCGGGGGATCGGCGGACGCGCGAGCTCCTCGAGGATCTGCTCGACCAGCCGGATCCGTACCTCCGGGTCGACGTCGCGCGCGCGCTCGGCGAGCTCGGCGACGGCCGCTCGCGGGGCGCGCTGCAGCGGCAGCTCGACCGCGATCTCGACGGCCGGGTGCGCCGCCGGATCCGCGAGGTGCTGCGCGACCTCGGCGGGTCGGGCAAGCGCGAGCTCGACCGCCTGCGGGACGAGCTCGAGGCGCTGCGGCGGGACAACGCCGAGATCAGGACGCGGCTGGGCAAGCTCGAGGCAACGGCGAGCAAGGGCAAGAAGGCCGACGGGAAGTGAGCGGGCGCCTTGGCGGCGCCGCCGCGGTCGGCTAGGCAGGCGGCATGTCGGAAGCCTCCCCGGTGAAGCTCGAGCGGCGCGGCGCGGTGGCAGTGCTCACCATCGATCGCGCGGATCGCCGCAACGCCCTCTCCCGCGACGCGCTGCTCGCCTTCGGGCGCCTCGGGCGCGAGCTCGTGGCCGATCCGGAGGTGCGCGCGATCGTGATCACGGGCGCCGGGGACAAGGCGTTCTGCGCGGGCGCCGACCTGAAGGAGCGGCAGGGCATGAGCCCGGACGACGTGCGCCGGCAGGTGGGCCTCTACCGCACCGAGCTCGGGGTGCTGGCGCGGAGCCCGAAGCCCGTGGTGGCGGCGATCAACGGGGTCGCCTTCGGCGGCGGCCTGGAGCTCGCGCTGCTCTGCGATCTCCGGGTCGCGGCGCCGCACGCGGAGCTCGCGCTGCCGGAGACGTCGCTCGGCATCATCCCCGGCGCCGGCGGCACGCAGCGGCTGCCGCGGGTCGTGGGCGAGGCGCGGGCGAAGGAGATGATCCTGCTCGGCCGGAAGCTTTCGGCCTCCGAGGCGCTCGCCTGGGGGCTCGTGAACCGGGTGTCGCCCGAAGGGACGCCTGTGGTCGACGACGCCATCGCGTGGATCGAGCCCATCGCGAGCGGCGCGCCGATCGCGCAGGCCGCGGCGCTCAGGGCGATCGACGACGCGTACGACGCCCCGCTGGAGCTCGGCCTGGAGCTGGAGCGGGTGCACTACGACGAGACGCTGCGCAGCGAGGATCGGCTGGAGGCGCTGCGCGCCTTCGCCGAGAAGCGGAGGCCGGAGTACAAGGGGCGGTGAGGGGGGCGAGCGCCGCGCGCCTCGGGCGAGCGCCGCGCTCCGGGGCGGCGATCCCCGCGGCGCGCGCCGGCCTGCAGGCGGCGCTTGCGGCGGTCGTCGTGCTACGCTTGCCGTCATGGATCCCAAGCCGACCGGCGCCACGCTCCTGCTCGCTCCGGCCGCCCGGGGCGGCGCGAGCGCCAGGCTCCCGCCTGCGGATTCGCAGCGCGCGCGCTTCCCGCCGGTGGACGAGCACCTCGTGAAGCCGGAGGTGACGCGCGACGAGATGATCCGCGGGCGCAAGGTCGTCGCGGCGCCGTCGCTCGAGCCACACGCCGAGCAGCAGGTGCGGCTGGATTTCCTGATCGCACCGCACCTCCAGCCTGGTTACATCGGCGCAGCCGACCTCATCACCCGCGTCACGGAGGGCTCCGATTTCGCCACCGACCTCTCCATCCGCAGGGCGGGGACCGACCCGGCGACCGGACGCCGGTACCTGGAGGAGATCTCGTTCGAGATCGTCAACGAGCAGTCGATGCGGGACGTGCGCGAGAAGGCCGAGGATCTCATCTCCCGGGGCGTGCGCCGCGTCTTCGCCCTCTTCGTCAAGCGCGATGAGGTCGCGGAGTGGTCCGCGGCCGAGGCGCGGTTCATTCCGCTCGCGCCTGACGCGACGATCGAGGACCCGTGCCTGGTGCGTCCGGTCCCTGTCCGCGCGTTGCTCGACGGAGCGACGGCCGAGCGCGAGGTCGTCCGCGCGCTGGAGCGCAAGGGCAACCCGGAGCTCGAGGCCATCAAGGCCCGCGAGCGCCAGGCGGCCCTCGACGAGGGCCGGCGCTCGGGCCTCGACGAGGGCCGGCGCTCGGGCCTCGACGAGGGCCGGCGCTCGGGCCTCGACGAGGGTCAACGCGCCGTGCTGCTGCGCCAGCTGCGGGTGCGGTTCGGAGAGGTGCCCGAGGCGGCGCGGGCGCAGATCCTCGCGGCGCCCGGGGAGCGGCTCGCGGTGTGGGCCGAGCGGATCCTCGTCGCCAGGACGCTGGACGAGCTCTTCGAGGGATGAAGCGCCGCAGCGCGCCGAGCCACCGCCTCCGCCTTACACCCCGTCCGTCGGCTGGCGGAGCACCTCGACCTTCCCGCCGAGCCGCTTCGACACCCACACCTTGTTGTTCCGGTCGACGATGACCGCTCCGCAGTCGTCGATCGACTCGACGAGCTCGAGCCCCTTCTCGGGCCCGAGGATGAACACCGCGTCGTCGACGGCGTCCGCGGTCAGCGCGTCCTTCGCCCAGATGGTCACGCTCCGGCTCTCGGACGCCGGGAACCCGGTCCGCGGATCGATGATGTGGTGGTAGCGCCTGCCGTCCTTGAGGAAGCTCCGCTCGTAGTCGCCCGCCGTGGAGAACGCGTGATCCTCGACCTCGATCATCGCGAAGTAGTCGTTCGTGTCCTGGCCGCGCGGGTCCCGGACACCCGCCCGCCACGGCGACCCGTCCGGCTTCTTCCCGGCGATGTAGAGGTCGCCGCCAGCCTGGACCAGGAACGACGAGAGCCCCTCCGCCCTCAGCACGCCCGCCGCGGCGTCCACGGCGTAGCCCTTCGCGATGCCGCCGAGGCTCATCCGCATCCCCGGCTTGCCGAGCATCACCGTGCGCTGCGCGCGATCGATCTTGATCTGCCGGTAGTCGATGAGCGCCCGCGCCCGCTCGACGTCGTCCCGGCGCGGCACGTTGTCGTCGATGTCCTCGTCGAACTTCCAGAGCCCGTGCATCGCCTCGAAGGTGATGTCGAAGACCCCCCCGGAGCGCTCGCTGATCCAGAGGCTCTTCTCGATGACGGCGAGCGACTCCGGGCTCACCGCGACCGCGCCCTTCCCGGCCGACGTGTTGACCCGCGACAGCTCGCTGTCCGGTCGCCAGGTCGTCATGAGCGCCTCGAGGCGGCGGATCTCGGCGATCGCCTTCTCCAGCCTGGACCTCACCGCCGCCTCGTCCATCGCCGCGCTCGTGTAGGCGGCGAGCACGAGGCTCGTGCCCATCGCCCTCGCGTCGACCGCGACGCGGGCCGGGCTCGCCGGGGGTGACGCGGCGCTCGCGGCTGGTGACGCGGCGCCGGCGTCGACGGCCGGCCCCGGCGCCGCGGCCGAGGAGGCCGGCGGCGCGCCCTCCTTTCGCGCGCGCTCGGGCCCGTCGCACGCAGCGGGCGCGAGCAGCGCAGCGATGGAGAGGAGGAGCGAAGCGCAGCGCAGTCCGTTCATTCGAGGATCCTGACTCCGTGGGAGGGCTGGCGGCGGCGCCCGCGGGCGCCACCATGGCCCAGGCGGGCCGCGGGGATCCAGGGTAGTATCGCCCGCCCATGAACCTCGATCCGAGCCGCATTGCGCGGGACATCGACGACCTCTCCCCCGAGCTCCGCGAGATCGCCGCGCGCATCCACGCGAGCCCCGAGCTCCGGTTCGAGGAGCACAAGGCCGCGGCGTGGCTCGCCGAGGCCGTCGAGGAGAAGGGCATCCAGGTCGAGCGCGGGCTCGCCGGCATGCCCACCTCGCTGCGCGCGCGCATCGGGCGAGGCGAGGGCCCGCACCTCGCCATCCTGGCCGAGTACGACGCCCTCCCGGAGATCGGCCACGCCTGCGGGCACAACCTCATCGCCGCGGGAGCGCTCGGCGCGTTCCTCGCGCTGGCGCGGCAGAAGGACGCCGTGGCCGGCACGATCGATCTGGTCGGGACGCCCGCCGAGGAGGGCGGCGGCGGCAAGATCAGGCTGCTCGAGGCGGGGGCGTTCGAGGGCGTCGACGCCGCGATGATGTTCCACCCGTTCGACCGCGACCTGCTCGCCCACGACACGCTGGCGAGCACCTGGCTGGAGCTCCAGTTCCGCGGCAAGCCGTCGCACGCCGCGCTCGCGCCGTGGGACGGGAACAGCGCGCTCACCGCCTGCCTCGACACCTTCCGGCTGATCGACGGCCAGCGCGTCCACTTCCGCGACGGCGTCCGGGTGCATGGGTACATCAAGAACGGCGGGCAGGCGGTCAACATCATCCCGGAGGTCGCGGTGGCCGAGTTCTCGGTCCGGGCCCTCGACACCGAGGAGCTCGCCCGCGTGCAGGCGATCGTCGAGCGCTGCGCCCGCGGCGCGGCCATGGCGAGCGGCGTGGAGCTCGCGATCGTCTTCCAGGGCGGGTACAAGAACATGGTCAACAACCGGCAGATGGCGCGCCGCTTCGGCGAGCACCTGCGCGCCCTCGGCCGCTCGCCGGTCGACATGGACCCCGCGGTCGGCACGGGCTCGACCGACATGGGCGACGTGTCCCACGCGCTCCCCGCGATCCACCCGTGGATCGCGATCTGCGCGAAGGGCGAGACGACCTGCCATCAGCACGCGTTCGCCGCGTGCGCCGCGAGCCCTTCCGGCCAGGACTCGATGCTGATCGCCGCCAAGGCGATGGCGCTGACGTGCGCGGATCTCCTGCGCGATCCCGAGCTCCGGAGGGGCGTGCGCGAGGAGTTCGCGCGGCGCAGGCCCGGCGCCGCCTGAGCCGCCGGCGCGCGGCGGCCCCTCCGCGCTCAGCCGTCGTCCTGCAGCGGGTTGCCGAGGTCGTCGAGCATCCCGGTGCCGCCCTCGATCGGAATCGCCCGCGCCAGGGCCACCCGCTCCAGCACCATGGACAGCGCGAGCTTGTCCCCCACGTCCGGCAGCCACGTGCGCGACCCGTCCCAGAGGTCCAGCCGGATGCCGCTCGACGGCTCGTCCTGCTTCGCGGCGCCCCCGCCGCTCCCGCCCGCCTGTGCGGGCGGCACCGACATCCGATCGATCTGCGACCAGGCGAAGCGCCGCACGCGCGGCAGCCCGAACCCGAGCAGCTCGCGCAGCTCGATCCCGTCGGGGTGCACGACGACGCCGCGCATCTGCTCGCGCAGCACCGCCGCGAGCGCGCTCACGAACAGGATGATGGCGCAGACGCTCGAGGACACCAGCCGGTGGCGGTCGCCCTCGACCACGTACTGGAACACCGCGGAGTTTGACGGAGCGTTCTGGCCGTAGACGATCACCCCCGAGACCGCGATCGCGAAGGTGAAGTAAAGCAGCGCCGGCAGGCGCTCCTTCAGCGGCGGCCCGAACGCGATGCGCTTCTCGGGCCTGTAGGTCATGTCAAAACCGGGAGGTCTGGAAGGACGCGCCATGGTCCTAGTCTACACGGCGGGGGCGCTGGCGCTTGGGTCCCCCCCGGCCGCCCGCCGCGGCGCGTCGGACGTACCACCGCAGGCGTGTCGCCGGCTGCCGCAGGCGTGTCGCCCGCTGCCGCAGGCATGTAGCCGGCTGCCGCAGGCATGTAGCCGGCTGCCGCAGGCATGTAGACCGATTGCCGCGCTCCCAGAAACCCATTGCCGGGCGGTGGCCGAACGGACATGAAGGTACGCCCCGACGCGGACCCTCGACCCTTCCGGAGCCCCCCATGCACGATCGTTTCCTGCGCGCCTGCCGGCGTGAGCCGACCGATGTCACGCCCGTCTGGTTCATGCGCCAGGCGGGCCGCTACATGGCCGAGTACCGGGAGCTCCGGACAAAGTACACGCTCCTCGAAATCTGCAAGACGCCCGAGCTCGCCCTCGAGGTGACGCTCCAGCCGCTGCGGCTCGGGATGGACGCGGCGATCCTCTTCGCCGACATCCTGCTGCCGCTCGAGCCGATGGGCGCGCCGTTCGAGTTCGCGAAGGGCGAGGGCCCGGTGATCCACGAGCCCGTGCGCGACCGGGCCGGCATCGAGCGGCTCCGCGTGTTCGAGCCCGAGGAGGGCCTCGGCTACGTGCTCGAGGCGGTGCGGCTCATCCGCAAGGAGCTCGACGGCAAGACCCCGCTCATCGGTTTTGCCGGCGCCCCGTTCACGATGGCGAGCTACCTCGTCGAGGGGGGCAAATCGAGCGACTACCGCCTCACGAAGCAGCTGATGTGGAGCGATCCCGAGGCGTGGTCGGCGCTGATGGGCAAGATCTCGGAGGTCGTCCGCCGCCTGCTCCGCGCGCAGGTCGCCGCGGGCGCGCAGGCGGTGCAGCTGTTCGACTCGTGGGTCGGCTCGCTCTCGATCGAGGACTACCGCGAGCACGTGCAGCCGCACGTGCGGCACATCCTCAAGGATCTCGAGTCGACCGGGGTGCCGGTGATCCACTTCGGCACGAACACCGGGGCGCTGCTCGAGGCGCAGCGCGACGCGGGGGGCACGGTGATCGGCGTCGACTGGCGCACGCCGATCGATCAGGCGTGGCGGCGGATCGGCCACGATCGCGCCATCCAGGGCAACCTGGACCCGCTGCTGCTCTGCGCGCCGCGCGAGGTGGCCGAGCGCCGCGCGCGCGCGGTGCTCGCCGAGGCCGGCGGACGCGCGGGGCACATCTTCAACCTCGGCCACGGCATCATCCCGGAGACGCCGGTCGACACGGTGAAGGCGGTCATCGACCTCGTCCACGGGATCCCGCGCGCCTCGCTGCAGGGCGACCCCGCGCGGTAGGCCCGCGGCGTCGCGGCGCTGCTCGATCATCACGACCGGCGCGACGCGCGCCAACGCGACACCGCGACGCGCCGCGGCGTGCTTCGCGGCGCGAACGCGCCGGCGCCTCGCGATCGGTCGGTGCTCTCGGTCTCGCTCCGTGGTGATAACGTACCGCGGCGAGCATGTGCGAGCTCCTCGGCATGGAGTGCAACGTCCCGACCGACATCGTCTTTTCGTTCAACGGGCTCAGGCACCGGGGCGGCCGCACCGGTCCCCACGGGGACGGGTGGGGGCTCGCGTTCTTCGAGGGGCGCGCCGCGCGCGTGTTCCTCGACCCGAGCCCCGCCGCGGAGAGCCCGCTGGCGCGGTTCCTGAGCGAGACGCCGATCAAGACGCTGCTCGCGATCGGCCACATCCGTCGTCGCACACGCGGCGATGTGCTGCTCGCCAACACGCACCCGTTCGTGCGGGAGCTCTGGGGACGCCACTGGGTCTTCGCGCACAACGGCACGCTGCCGCGCGTCCGGCGGCGCGCGCTGGGCCGCTTCCACCCCATCGGAACGACCGACAGCGAGCACGCGTTCTGTTACCTGCTGGAAGGGCTCCGCAGCGCATTCCCCGGCTATCCGCGCCGGATCAGCGAGCTCTGGGAGGCGATCGCCGAGCTCGGCGGCGAGCTCGGCAAGGACGGCACGTTCAACTTCCTGCTCGGCGACGGGCGCCACCTCTTCGCCCGATGCGCCACCCGGCTCTGCCACATCGTGCGCAAGGCCCCGTTCGGCGTCGCGACGCTCGTCGACGACGACGTGCGCGTCGACTTCTCGACCGTCACGACCCCGAACGACCGCGTCGCCGTGGTCGCGACCGCCCCGCTCACCGCCAACGAGACCTGGATCCCAGCACAACCCGGCGAGCTCTGGGTATTCGACCGCGGCGAGCTCCGCGCGACGCTCCCCTCGCTCGCGTGACCAGCACCCCTCCAGCGTCGGGAGCCTCGCCCCGGATTTCAGCAAAGACGGAGCATCTCCACATTCGTGGAGCATGACTTCGCAGGAGTCCTCTGCCGCGAACGCGAGCGGCCACCCCCGCGGCGGCGCTGCACAGCCTGAAATGGAAAACGTCGCGACGGACCTGGGGGGGGGGAAGGTCTCCGCCGCGACGCGTGGCTATCCTACGCACCTCGTGTGCCAAGTCAACCAACCGGCGCTGCTCATCCAATGGCCAGGGGCGTCGCCGGGCGGCGCAGCGACCTCCGCCGACGTCTGCCGACCTCCGCCGACGTCTGCTTGCGGCGCGCGCGGCGCGCGCGGCGCTCACGCGCGGCGCTCACGCGCGGCGCTCAGTTCAGCGTTGTGATGCGCCCTGGTTTTGAGGCAGAACTCATGGACGATCCTCGCGCAAGGGCGCGGGCATGTCAGCCGAACAGACACATCGTGCCCCAGCGAACCATTCTTTGTCGTGCCGGCTCGACGATTTGCCGGATGAGTGGCGGCGCGCCCGGAGAACGCATAGAGAGAGCCGCGTCGCTGGCGGCGTGGGCTGCGCACAGGGCAACGTGGCGGCACGTCCACCGCGGCGTGGGCGCACAATGCCCCACAGGGCGCACGAGCGAGCACAGGGGATGTCGGGCCGAGCAACCGGCGGCGGGGGTGGGACGGCGTGTGGGGAACAAGCCGAGAGTGTGGAAGGGGACAGCGGCGCGCAGAGGACGACGTATGCCGCTGTCGGTGTGGGGGGGCGGAAGAAGCACCGAAGACGGCGCCGCCCGGATGGCCGTCTTGACGGGAGTCGAGGCATGTCAGTAGCCTTTGATGTTGGGCGAGCTAAGGCATTTCGAGCCGTCGGACCGCGACCGAAGAGCCGCGCCCGGGCAGGTTCCGTCTCGGGAAGTGCTCGAAAGGTAGCGAGGCTAGGTCGCACGACGGGTTGGGCTGAGCGCGCGTGAACGACTTCGACGAAAAGACTCGTGTAACGCAGGTGGTCCAGCCCCCACCGGGCGGCGGCAGCAAGAACACGACCGACTGCCTGGTCGTGATCTACACGAAGGAGCCCACGCTGCTCGGCAAGCGGTTCGTGCTGGAGCACAACCCGACGCGCGTCGGCCGAGGGGCGGACAACCACATCGTGCTCGACGGCGACTCCGTGTCACGACGGCACGCCCATTTCGAGCAGCGGCCGAGCGCCTGGATGGTCGTCGACGACGGGAGCACCAACGGGACGTACTGCAACGACGAGCAGATCTCCCGCGAGGTGGTGCTCAAGAACGGAGACCGGGTGAAGATCGGCCCCACGATCTTCAAGTTCCTGTCCGGCGCCGACGTGGAGGCGCAATACCACGAAGAGATCTACCGGATGACCATCATCGATGGTCTCACGCAGATCCACAACAAGCGCTACCTCTACGAGGCGCTGGAGCGCGAGATCATCCGCGGCCGCCGCCACGAGCGGGACCTCGCGATCCTCCTGTTCGACATCGACCACTTCAAGCGCATCAACGACGTCCACGGCCACCTGGCCGGCGACTTCGTGCTGAAGGAGGTCGCGCGCATCGTGCAGAGCCGCATCCGCCGCGATGAGGTCTTTGCGCGGTACGGCGGCGAGGAGTTCGCCATCATCCTGCCGGAGACCTCGATCGAGGGCGCGGCGGCGCTCGGCGAGACCCTGCGGCAGAAGGTCGCGGAGCACCTCTTCGTCTTCCAGGCCGACAGCATCCGCGTGACGATCAGCGTCGGCGTGGCGCTGCTGCAGGAGGGCGATCGCACCGCGAACGACCTGATCAAGCGCGCCGACGAGCGCCTCTACCACGCGAAGAACAGCGGGCGAAACCGGGTGTGCGCCTGAGCGCGCGGCCCCGGACGCGCCGAGACCTGCAGAGGGATACGATGCCGAACAGCGACGCGCCGCTGCCGGCGGCGCCGGGCGAGAGCGACCAGGGCGGCGAGCAGGACGATCGCGCGGAGCTGCCCGAGATCGTGGCGCCGCCCCCCGGTCCCCGGTCGCGGAGCGCCCTCGAGCGGCTCGAGCGCGTCGAGTGCCCGGCGTTCGGCCGGCGCCGCGAGGCGCGGGCGCAGAAGAGCGGCGCCGACATGCTGCCGATCGTGCTCGCGCACGGGCGCGGCGCGAACGTCTACGACGTCGACGGGAACCGCTACGTCGACCTCTGCGCCGGCTTCGGCGCGCTGCTGCTCGGCCACGCGGCGGCGCCGGTGCGGCGCGCGGCGGAGGCGCAGCTGTCCCGGCTGACGCTCGCCCTGGGCGACGTGTACTCGGCCGACGTGAAGGTCGCGCTCCTGGAGCGCCTCGCCGCGCTGCACCCCGGGCCCTCGCCCATGACGCTGCTCGGCCAGAGCGGCAGCGACGCCGTCACGGCGGCCATCAAGACGGCGGCGCTCGCGACGGGGCGGCCAGGGCTCGTCGCCTTCGAGGGCGCGTACCACGGCCTCGGGTACGCGCCGCTCGCGGCCTGCGGGCTGCGCGAGAGCTACCGGGCGCCCTTCGCGGAGCAGCTCAACCGGCGCGTGACGTTCGCGCCGTACCCCCGGGACGAGGCGGGCGCCGCGCGGTCGATCGACGCGGTCGAGGCGGCGCTCCGCGGCGGCGAGGTGGGCGCGGTGCTGCTCGAGCCGATCCTCGGACGCGGCGGCTGCGTCGTCCCGCCGGACGGGTTCGTGCGCGCGATCTGCGACGCGGCGCGCCGGCGCGGCGCGCTCGTGATCGCCGACGAGATCTGGACCGGCCTCGGGCGGTCCGGGGCCGTGACGCGCACGGGAGCGATCGGCGCGCCCGCAGACATCCTCTGCTTCGGCAAGGGGCTCGGCGGCGGTCTCCCGATCTCCGCGTGCGTGGCGCCCGAGCCGATCATGCGGGCGTGGGCGCGCGAGGCCGAGGTGGTGCACACGTCGACGCACTCCGGCTCGCCCCTCGCCGCGAGCGCCGCGCTCGCGACGCTCGACGCGCTCGACGCGGGCCAGCTGGCCGCGCGCTCGCGCGACGTGGGCGCGCGCTTCCAGGCGACGCTGCGGGAGGCGCTCGCGCGCGCCGCCGGCGTCGTCGAGGTGCGCGGCGCCGGGCTCATGGTGGGCGTCGAGCTCGCGAGCCCCGAGCTCGGGCTGCGGGTGATGCGCGGCATGCTGGCCGAGGGCTACCTGGTCCTCACGGGCGGGGTGCGCGGCGAGACGCTGACGCTCACGCCGGCGCTCACCATCCCCGAGGCGCTGCTCTCGGCCGCAGCCGGGGCGCTCGCTCGGGTGCTCGCGGCGTCGGCCGCAGCGTAGGCACGCGCTCGCCTACGCCCGGGCCGGCGCGTGCTATCCCCGTCGCCGTGGGACCGACAGATCAGAGCGAGGCGCTGCGCCAGAGCGAGGCGCTGCACCGCCGCGCCCGGGCGTTCATCGAAGCATCGCTCCTGCCGGGCGCGCCGGGCCCGCGCGGCGGCGGAGCGGCCCCTGCCGCCCTGCATGGAAGCGTGGACGAGACGCGCGGCGCGCCGACCGCGCCGCGCGCAACGCCGGAGCCGCTGGAGACGTTTGACGCCCTCGCCCTCGCCCTCGCCCGGCACCAGGCGGCGCGCTGCGCGCCGGTCGCCCGCCTGTTCCGGGCGCGCGGGGTCGACGTGGACGCGCTGGAGCGCGCCGAGCAGATCCCGGCGGTGCCGTGCGACGTCTTCCGGTTCGCGCGCGTCGCGGTCCACCCGCCGGAGGCGGACGAGCGCGTCTTCCGCACGAGCGGCACCTCGCTCGGCGCAGCGTCCCGCGGCGAGCACGCGTTCCGCACCACCGCCACGTACGAGCTCGCCGCGCTCGCGTGGGGCGAGCGCCTCCTGTGGCCCGATCGCGATCGGCTCCGGGTGCTCCTCCTCGCGCCGCCGCTCGACGAGGCGCCGGACTCGTCGCTCGGCTTCATGATCGATCGCTTCGCCGCACGCCTCTCGGGACCGGCGAGCTGGCACGTGCGCGGCGGCGAGCTCGACGCCGCGGGGTTCGTTCACGCGTGCGGCGAGGCGCGGGCCGCAGGCGAGCCGGCGATCGTGCTCGGCACCTCGTTCGCGTTCGTGCACCTGCTCGAGGCGCTGCCGCCCGGCGGCGCGGCGCTGCTGCCGGAGGGGAGCCGGGTCATGCAGACCGGCGGCTACAAGGGCCGCTCGCGCGAGGTGCCCGCGGAGGAGCTGCGGGCGTCGATCGCGCGGGCGCTGGGGGTGCCGCGCTCGCACATCGTGGGGGAGTACGGCATGACGGAGCTCTCCAGCCAGCTCTACGAGGGCACACTCGCGGCGGCGCTCGCGCGCGCCGGCGGCGCCGGGGCCGCCGCACACGACGCGCCTCGGCGCTACCTCGCGCCGCCGTGGGTGCGCGTCACCGCGGCGGACCCCGAGACGCTCGCGCCGCTGCCCGCCGGCGCCGTCGGGCTCGCGCGGATCGTCGATCTGGCGAACGTCGACTCGGCCGTCGCCGTCCAGACCGCCGACCGCGTGCGTGTGACCGACGAGGGCGTCGAGCTCCTCGGCCGCGCCTCCGGAGCGCCGCCGCGCGGCTGCTCCATCGCGCTCGACCAGATGCTCGGCGGCGGCCCGTGATGGACGCCGGCGCGGCGCGGCGCGCCCGGGTCGAGCGCGCGATCGCCGCCGGCGCGCGGATCGCCGACCCGCGCGACCCGCTGGGCGAGGAGGCGCGCCGCCGGCTGCCGCTCACGAGCGGCCTCTCCCCCGAGGGCGTCGCGCTGGCGCTCGGACGGCACCTCGAGGTCGCCCCGACGCGCGGCGAGCTCGACGCCCTCGTGGCGTCGTCGGGGCGCGCGCGCCGCTGCCATGTGGTGCTGGCCGCCAACGTCTGCACGGCCCCGCTGCGGGCCGTCGCGGTCGCAACGGCGACGGCGCCGGAGGTCCTCGTGCGCCCGTCTCGCCGCGACCCCGTCGTCGCGGAGCTCCTCGTGCGCGCGCTGCAGGCCGACGAGGCCTTCGCCCGCGCCCGCGGCGCGATCGCGCTCGTCGCCGACCTCGATCTCGGCGGCGCGGCGGCGCGCGCGCCCGGCGACGCCGGCGACGGCGCCCTCGGCGACGCGGAGCGCGCCGAGGTGCTCGCCGAGCTCCACATTTATGGCACGGACCAGACCGTGGCCGCGCTGCGGGCCCAGGCCGGCCCGGGCGTGATCGTGCGCGGGCACGGCGCCGGCCTCGGGATCGCCGTCGTCGGCCCCGGCGCGATGCTCGCCGAGGCGGCGCGGGACATCGCCGGCGACGTCGTCCCGTTCGATCAGCGGGGCTGCCTGTCGCCGCGCTTCGTCCTGGTCGAGGGGCCTGCCGAGCGCGCTGAGGCGCTCGCGCGCGCCCTGCATGAAGCGCTCGGAGAGGCTGGCGCGCGGATCCCACGCGGGCCGCTCGACGGCGCCACGCGCGCCGAGATCGCCATGTACCGGGCCACCCTCGAGGCCGTGGGCTCGCTCCTGGAGGGCGACGGGCACGCCGTGGGGCTGGATCCTGCGCCGCGCTCGCTGCTGCTGCCGCCCGCGGCGCGCGTCGTCCACGTGGCGGCGACCAGCGCCGAGGCGGCTCCTTCGCTGCTCGCACCGCTCGGTGGGGCGATCACCGCCATCGGTGCGGGCGGCGGCGGGCGGCTCGCGGCCGCCGCCTCCGCGATGGCCCCGCGGGCCCGGGTCTCGGCGCTGGGCGCGATGCAGCGTCCGCCCCTGGACGGACCCGTCGACCTGCGGACACGTTGATGCCCGGGTGCGCCCGGCCGCCGGCGCGCGGAAAGTGCGCTCCGGCGACCGTGTATGATAGCGATCGTCCTATGTCGTCGCGCACCGATCCGAAGGCGACCCATCCGCCCGCGGAGCTCGAGGCGATCGCGAGCCCGTCCGAGGCGCAGCTCGACGCGGAGAGCTCCCCCGGGGCACCTCGGGACGGCGCGCGCGGCGCCGACGAGCTCGGCGCGCACCACAGCCCCTCGGCGCCGCGCGCGCCGGACGACGACGCGGCGCCGGACGACGACGCGGCGCTGGACGACGACGCGGCGCTGGACGACGACGAGGCGCTGGACGACGACGAGGCGCCGCCCTCGGTCGCCTCCGCCAGGATCCAGGTGCGCCGCGAAGAGCGCCTGGATCTCGTCCTGGAGTACCTCGCCTTCGTGGCGAAGCCGATGCCGCTGTCGCTCCTGCTCGACGAGGCGCCGCAGCGGATCGCCGCGATCCTCGGCGCTGACGTGGCCTCGCTCTACCTCCTCGAGGGCGACGGCGACGAGCTCGTGCTGCGCGGCAACGTCGGCTTCCCGCGCGAGGCGCGCGGCACGGTGCGGCTCTCGGTGGGGCAGGGCATCACGGGCATGGCGGTCGAGTGCCTGCGCCCCATCTCGGTCGTCCAGGCGACGGAGCACGAGCGCTACCGCGGGTTCCCCGAGCTCCAGGAGGAGCGGTTCCCGGTGTTCCTGGCCGCCCCCATCCTGGGCAGCGGCCGTCCGCTCGGCGCGCTCGTCGTGCAGCGGGCGGGGGATCAAGCCTTCACCGCGCGCGACGTCGAGCTCCTCATGGCCCTCACGGCGCCGATCGCGGCCGGGGCGCGCCACGCGCAGGTGCTCGACGAGCTGCGCGACCGCCGGCGGCGCACCGGCGGGGGCACACGCAAGGTCACGCTGCCTGGGCTGCCCGTCGTCCCGGGGCGCGCGCTCGGCGCGATCGCGGCCCTGCGGCGGCCGGCCAGCTCGTCGCTCGGCTCCCAGCACGGCCGCGGGGATCCGAAGCTCCTGCGGCTCGCCTTCGACATCGCGGAGAAGGCGCTCCTCGACCTCAACGCCCGCGCCGCGCAGCTCGGGATCGCCCAGGAGGCGGCCTTCCTCTCGACGTACCTGCTGATGATCGGGGACGGCCGCCTGCGCGCGCGCGCCTTCGAGCTCGCGGCGGGCGGGCGCAGCGTCGCGCAGGCGCTCGGGACCGTCGCCCGCGAGGCGGCGCGGGCTGCGAACGGCATCGTCGGCGACCCGTTCCTGCAGGACCGCGCCCGCGACATCGAGGACCTCTGCGACGCGATCCTGATGCTGGCGACCCCGGACGCCCGGGCCGAGCTCCCCTCGAAGGCGGTGCTCGTGGGCGACCAGCTGACGGTCTTCGATCTGCTGATCTCCGCCCGGGCCAACCCGGTCGGCGTCGCGCTGAGCGACCGGTCCGGGCCGCGCTCGGTCGTGCTGCTCCAGCTCCTCGCCGTCCCGTCGATCGTGGAGGTGGCGGGCGCGTTCCGCTGGGCATCGCCCGGCGACGTCGCGCTCCTCGACGCCGACCACGGGTTCCTGGTGATCAACCCGTCCCGGGCCGAGGTCGCCACCGTACGCGCGGCGCGGCGCCAGGGGCGCCCCGCGCCGGTGCGCGTGATGGACGAGGACGAGGACGAGGACGAGCCGGCGGGCTGAGCGCCGGCCGCGGCCGGCGCTCGCGGCTCAGCTGCGGGGCTGCGCGCCTTCGGCCGACCCGGCGGCCGGCGTCTGCTGGGCGCTCGCCAGCTCCTTCTTGGCGCGCCAGCTCGCCAGGCGCTTGGTGTCGCGTCGCTTCTTCTTGGCTCTCACTGCGGGTTTCTGCGGCATGCGGGGGCATATAGCCGCTCGCGCCCCTCGGGGGAACCCCGTACCGGCGGCGCGCCGCGGCCTTCGCTGCGCGACGGCCGCGCGGCCGACTAAGCTAGGCGCATGAAGACACTCGTCTGCCGGTGCGAGGACGTCACCTTGCACGAGCTCGAGGCCGCGATGGACCGCGGCTACAGGGACATCGAGTCCGTGAAGCGCTACACGGGCTTCGGCACCGGCTGGTGCCAGGGCAAGTGGTGCCTCGCGCTCTGCGCGCGGCTCATCGAGGAGCGCGGGGGCGACGTGCAGAAGCCGATCACGCCGCGCCCCCCCTACCATCCCGTGTCGCTCGCCGCGCTCGCCGGGCTCGACGAGCTCGGCCTCCGCGGCGGCGGAGGTCACGACCGCTAGAGCCCCGGCCCTGCCTGCTAGCCGAGCGGACGCCGCGCGCTCGCGCACCCGACGTTCACGGTCAGCTCGAAGACGCCCTCGGACCAGTACTTCGAGATCGCGTGGTGCAGGTACTTGAGCATCGAGTCGATGATCTCCGGCTCGAGGTCGAGCATCGCCGTCGCCTCGGGGAGCACCATCAGCTTCGAGATGGGGTCCTCGAGGAACTCGCGCCCGCTGTCGAACGACACGGCGATGAGCTGCACGTCCACCTCGACCTCGTCGAGCCCCGCGTCCTCGATCTCCTCGGCGATGGTCTCGATCGTCGGGCGGCTGGCCGCGGCGGCGTCGACCGCGGCGCCGAGCTCCGAGAGGTCCTGCTTGAGCGCGCACTCCCGCGCGATGTCCGCGATCTCCGGGAACGAGCCGCGCAGCGGCAGCGCGATGAGCGCCTGGCCGCCGGGGACCAGGACCCGGCGCAGCTCGGCGAGGAGCTGCGCCCGCTCGCTGGAGCGGCAGACCGGGTGCAGCGTGAACGCGTGCGAGAAGCTCGCGTCCGGCAGCGGCGTGGACAGGCCGTCAGAGAGCACGTAGCTCGCGTTCATCCCGGAGAGCAACGCGGCCTTGGCGCGCGCGAGCTCGAGCGCGGCGGCGGAGCCGTCGACGCCCACGAGCGTCGCCCCCGGCAGCTTGTCGGCGACGATCGGGTCCGGGAAGCCGGTCCGGCAGCCGAAATGCACGACGCGGGCGGCTTCGGAGGGCAGCATCATCTCGATCGCCAGCGAGGCGAAGAACGAGACGTAGCGCGGGACGACCGCGTTCTCGAACAACACGGCGTCCGCCGGGCTCAGCGGCGGGCCGATCATTACGCGACCCCGTCCTCCTCCTCCTCGTACGGCGCGAGCAGGCCGAGCGCCTCCTCGGCGAGCTCGCCGATCGTGACCTCCGACGTCGCCTCGCCGCCGTCGTCCGCGAGCTCCACCGTCCGCTTGTCGCCGACGAGCGGCTCGATCAGCGACGCGTTCGTCGGGTCGCCGATCTCGACCAGCGTCTCGATCCCCGCGGCGACCGCGTCCGGATCCTTGTGGCTCAGGAACTGGCCGATCAGCTTCGGGACGCCCGGCTCCGGCACCTCGGCGATGAGGTACGGCAGCTCCGGCAGCGCCGAGGATCCGACCGGCAGCCGCTTCAGCGCCCGCTCGATCCCCTGGGCGACCTCCTTGAAGCGCTCGTAGGCGAGCGACTCGATCTCCTCGCCGGCCGCCTGCCGCGCCTCGGGGTGCTCCGAGGCCAGCACGTCGATGAGCGCGTCGATCGCGCGCGGGCCCTCGTGCTCGCCGAGCAGCGACGCGACCCGCACCAGCCGCAGCGCGGCCTCGTCGTCGTCGCTCTCGCGCCCCGCGGCCGCGATCGCGTCGTTGAGGACGTCCAGCAGCACATCGCCGGGCATGGCCGCCAGGTCGTCGTGGAGCCGTCGGGCGGTGCGCTCCGCGTCGAACAGCTTGTTCAGGGTCGTCTCGATGGCTTGGCGATTTTGCACGAAGAGGAGCTATCAACAGCGCGCCGCCTCCGCAAGCCGGCAGGCAGCGACGGTCTCTTTCCCCCGAATTCCCGTCCACGGCGGGCTCGCCAGGGCTCGCCAGCCGCGCCCGATGCGGTAGACCGTGGAGGACATGCGCGCGCCCGGCTCACCGCAGGACCGCCCGGCGAGGGCGGCCCGCTCCCCCTCCCCGCTCGTGCGCGGCGCCGCGGCGTCCGCCCTCCTCCTCGCGCTCGGCGGGCTCGCGGATCCCGGACCGCCGGCGCCCGCGGTCGTTCCTCCGGCCGCGGCCCGCGGCGCCGCGGGCGCGGCGGCGGTCTGCGGGCCGCGCACCGTGCCGGAGGGGGCCGCGTGCATCCCGCTGCCCGCGCCCGGCGCGCCGCTCGCTGCAGGCGGCGCGGCGGCGCTCTCCGGCCTCGCCGGGGCCCTCCCCGGTCCGGCCGGCGCGCGCAGCCAGGCGCAGCCTCAGGCCGGGACGGTCGAGCACATCCCGCGCCGCCCGGAACGCCCGGCGAGCGCCGCGGCCTATACCTTCCCGCTCGGCGCGCCGGAGCAGCCGCCGGCGTTCCTCCTGGTCGAGGACGGCGCGTCCCAGGCAGGCGCGCCGCCGCAAGGAGCCCCCGTCGCCGCGATCGGCGCCGCGCGGCCCGAGCCGCCGTCGTGGGCCGGAGGCGTCGATCTCGCCGCCGCGCGGGGCGAGCGGGTGGTGTCCGCCAAGCTCGAAGGCCAGGAGGGGAAAGCGGAGGTCGTCTTCGTCGGCGAGCTCTCCGGGATCACGGTCGCCACGGTGCACGCCGTGCGCGAGGGCGACCGGGTGCGCAGGGTCGTCGTGCTCCACGGCCACCTCGACCGCCCTGGCCCCGGCGTCGTCGCGGGCGCGCGCCTCGATCCGGGCGACGTGGTCGGGTACGCCGGCGACACCGGCAGCCCGGGCCTCGTCCGGCTGCACCTCGAGGCGCGGCAGCTCCGCGAGAGCGCGCGCCCCTCGGACCTCGACCCGAAGCGCATCACCGACGCCGCCGTGACGGTGCCCTGCGACCTGCGCAACGTGCTGCCGCGCCGCTAGCTAGGGCGCGAGCTTGTAACCGAAGCCGTAGACCGTGAGGATGTGCTCCGGCTTGTCGGGCGACCGCTCGATCTTCTTGCGCAGCTTCACGATGAAGTTGTCGACCGTGCGGTTCGACGGCCCGGCCTCGATCCCCCAGATCTTCTGGAGGATCTCCTCGCGCGAGACCGGCTGGCCCAGGCGCTCGTGCAGCAGGCGCAGGAGCTCGACCTCGTAGAACGACAGCTGCTCCGACCGCGAGCCGCGCGTGACGGTGTGGGTGGTCGTGTTGATCTGCACGTTGCCGATGGCGAACACCTCGACGGCCGCCTCGGCGGGCCGCGCGGCGCGGCGGAACAGGGCCCGCAGCCTGGCGATCAGCTCGCCCACGCTGAACGGCTTGGTCACGTAGTCGTCGGCGCCCGCGTCGAGGCCGCGGATCTTGTCGATCTCCTGGCCGCGGGCCGTCAGCATGATGATGGGCACGAACGCGTCCCAGCGCCTCAGGTCCTCGCAGACCTTGAAGCCGTTCGTGTCGGGGAGCATGAGGTCGAGCAGGATCGCGTCCGGCTTCTCCTGCCGCGCGAGCAGCACGCCGTCCTTCCCCTTCGACGCGGCCGCCACCGAGAAGCCCTCGAACTCGAGGGCGTCCGTCAGCCCCAGCACGATGTGGGGCTCGTCCTCGATGATCAGGATCTTCTTGCGTGCCGCCACGACGGAGCCCGGTACTTAGCACAAAACCCGTGCGGACCCGCCAGCCCCCCGCCGGCCGGCGCTCCGGAGGCGCTCCGGCGGCACAAAAGCGCGGCGGGGCGCGACCTTGCGATCGCGCCCCGCCGCGCCCGAGCCGTTCAGCCGCCGGCTACTCGCCGGAGCAGGTGATGAACATCGTGGCCCCCTGCTGGGCCTCACCCTTGTTGGTGAACCGGATGATGCGCTGCTCGGTCGGCGGGCAGCTGGCCACGATCTCCGCGTTGCCGACCCGGATCGACGGGTCGATGTAGCACCACCCGTGGACCGGTCCGGCCGCGGTCTGGACGTTGTCGCCGGCGTCGTTCCTGCAAGCCTCGGCCTCGTCGCCCTGGAGCTGCTGGATCTCGCACACACAATCCCAGCCAGCCGGCTCCGCGAGCGGGTCCTCGAGCACCTTCTTCTTCGCCGCCAGGTTCTTCTCCGTCACGTCGCCCCGCGCCTCGGTGTTGCAGTCGCACTGGCCTTGCGAGTTGCGCGCCTCGAGGATCAGGCAGGAGACCTGCTTCGTCTCCGGATCGGGGGTCAAGGTGCGCGGCAGGCACTGCCCGCGGAGCGCCAGCTTCAGGCGATCGATGATGGAGCCGATCGCCGGCCGGTAGCCGTAGTCGCGCTCGTTGGGGTTATTGAGCTGCCTCGGGCACACCGAGCCGACGATGCCCTGGGGCCCGAGCTCCCGGATGAGCTGCAGCTCGCGGAGACCCGGGTAGGCCTTGGCCTTGTACTGCGTCGTCGTCCGGTTGACCGGATCCCCCGGCTCGTTCCCGGCCTCCGGCTTGCACAGCGGGTTGTCGTTGATCTCGGTGGCCGTCGCCGGCACCCGGCAGTCGCAGCTCTGGTCGGTCCCCTCGCAGGAGTGCTCCTCGCGGAGATCGAAGATGCAGGCGTACTGGAGGTCGCCGGTGCTCGCCGCCGAGATCGTGTACTCGCGGCCGTTGATGTCGTTGAACCCCGACTCGGTCGGCGGGATGATCGGGTCGCCGGTGATCGGGTTCGTGCCCGACCGGGGCGCCATCGACTCCCTCATGAAGGGATCCGCCGGCGGCACGTAGTTCGCGGGATCGCCGAGGATGACGTCCCAGGTGCTGCCGACGCCGTCGTTGATCTTGACGCCGAGCTCATCGGCGTTCTTGAACCCGCCGACCGGATTGCCGTCCTTGTCGAGGCCGCGCAGGAGGTCGGGCACGCCCTCGGCGGTCTGGCGCGCGATGTCCTGCCACGGCACGCCGACGATGCCGGCGAAGAACACGAGCCCGGGATCGCGGATGTTGGTGTCCAGATCGGCCGGGTTCAGGTCGCTGAAGATCGGGTTCTGGAACGAGTGGCCCAGGTGATCCGTGAGCTGCACCTGGGTGAACGCCTCGGTGTAGCGGTCGATCGGGTAGAGGAAGTCGAAGCCGAACCGCCGCTTCTGATCCCAGCAGCGGGAGTTCACGGGGTCCTCCGCGGCGGTCAGCTTCGCGGGCTTCTGGTCCAGCCCCTTGCACGTCGGATCTTCGTCGCAGCCCTTGGGGGTCGTCTGATTGCAGGAGCTGCAGCACGGGTGGTTCGGGTCGACGGCGCACTCCGAGCGCGGCCGCCACAGGCGGAAGTTGTTCCTGGTCTCGGCCACGAGGAAGTTGCGGCCCTCCTCGCGGATCGAGCAGTCGTTCTCGTCCGTCAGCATGATGATCGCGAGCAGGGAGCTCGGCCGGAGGAAGTCCCTGCGCTGCTGGAGGACGGTCTCGTCCCGGCCCTTGCGCACGGCGACGTTCTCCTCGATGACGATCTCCTGGTACGGCTCCGGGTCGACGAGGAAGCGGTACACGCTCTCCAGCTGCGCCTCGAAGCCGCAGCCGGCCTGCCCCGTGCCCTTGACCATCGCGGTGAGCTGCTCGACGAGCGACGTGTCGTTGAGGTCAGCGGCCGAGTCCCCATCGATGTCCGCCTCGCCGTCGTTCTGATCCGGCACCTCGGGCATGCCGGCGAGCTTCTGATCCGGATCCCAGGCCAGGAAGCCGAGGCCGAGGTAGGTCGGGAGATCGTTGTTCGGGGAGTTTTCCGTCTCGCGCGCGAGCAGCCGCCCGTAGTCGTTGTTCGAGACATTCGTGGCGGAGACCGGGCAGGAGCTCGCGCCGTGGCCGCCGAGGCTCGAGCTGATGATGCCGATGTGGATGTCCTTGATCGGCTCGAACTCGCGCTTGTAGTTCGCCGGGCACTCGTCGTTCGGCGAGTCGACCTCCGCAACCGGCTGCGTGGGATCTTCGATGTGGACGCAGACCGGGTTCACGAGGCCCGAGACGAGGTCGGGGATCGCGAAGGCGAGGATGTCCTGCTTGTCGGCCATCGAGCCCGAGTTGTCGATGGCCAGGACGAGGTCGATCTTGTCGACCGAGCTCTGCGTCAGCCGCTCGACGATCGTCGCCGTCGTGCGGGGCTCGTTCGGGGCGATGGGGCGATCCAGACACCCGAATACGCTCCCTGTGCCCCCGATGAGGAGGCTCGCCGTGGCGAGCCTCGCCGCGCCCCTCCACGGGCGCCTCCTCTCACGCTCTATCCGCGTCATTGTTCGACTTTCCTTTCGACCACCGATCCGGTTGCGCGGCGATCAAGCTACCGACCAGGCCCGCCGACGACGGGCCACTGCTCGTAGGCGATCCGCGGCTCGACGGGAGCCCGATGCTAGGGACCTGAGCGGAACGCTGTCAATTCGACCCGGCGGCCCCGCTTGGTCTGGCCCGTGGCCTACAAGCAAACGAGGTGCCAGCCGTGCCCGGGCGCTCCACCGCGCCAGAATGCTGCGGCGGCGGCCACCACGGTTGCGGCGTAGACAACTCAGTTGGCACAAGGCCAGGGTGGCCCTGACCTGGAGCGAGCCGCCTCGGCCTCGGTCGGCGCGGCGGTCGGAGCAGCCGCTTCCCAGCAGGGCCGAGTTGTGGTCAGTGCCCGAGCATGATGCGCGTCGCTCTCGCCATGGTCCCCGAGGTCCGGCAGCTCCTCGCCGAGGACCCGGCGCAGCTCTCCGAGCTGCTGGACGAGATGCACGACGAGGACCTCGCCGACCTGATCGGCCTGCTGGACGACGCCGAGGCCGCGAAGGTCCTCATGGCGCTGAAGGCCGAGGAGGCCGCGCCGATCTTCGAGCGCCTCGACGGCGAGACCCAGGAGGCGCTGGTCGAGCACATCGGCGTCCAGAGCATCGCGCCGATCGTCTCCGAGATGGCGGCCGACGATCGCACGGATCTCATCGAGGCCCTGCCGGATCAGGTCAGCGGCACGCTGCTCTCCACGCTCGAGAAGGTCGACCCCGAGGCCGCCGCCGAGGTCGAGGAGCTCGCCAAGTGGCCCGAGGACAGCGCCGGCGGGCTCATGACGACCGACTACGTGTCGGTCGGCATCCACCACACGGTCGCCGACGTGATCGAGCGCATCCGCGCCGTCGGCGAGCACGCCGAGACGATCTACTACGTCTACGTCGTCACCGACCGGGGCCACCTCATCGGGGTCGTGTCGCTGCGCGATCTGCTGCTCGCCTCGCCCTCCGAGAGGCTCGCGAACGTGATGACCGAGAACGTCTTCGCCGTCAGCCCCGAGACCGACCAGGAGGAGGTCGCGCGGACGATGGCGAAGTACGACTTCAACGCGCTGCCCGTGCTCTCCGCCGACCGCAAGCTGCTCGGCGTCATCACGGTCGACGACGTGATGGATGTCCTCACGGAGGAGCAGACCGAGGACGTGCAGCGGCTCGGCGCCGTCGATCCCATCGAGGACAGCTACTTCAAGACGAGCTTCTGGACGTTCATCCAGAAGCGGGCCCCCTGGCTCGCCGTGCTGTTCATCGGCGAGTTCTTCACCGGCGAGGCGCTCCGGCACTACGAGCGGGACCTGGAGGCCGTCGCGACGCTCGCCTACTACGTGCCCCTGCTCATCTCGACGGGCGGCAACTCCGGCTCGCAGTCGTCGTCGCTCATCATCCGCAGCCTCGCCGTCGGCGACCTGCGCACCGGCGACTGGGCGGGGGTCCTCGTCCGCGAGCTCGGGCAGGGCGTCGTGCTCGGCCTCATCCTCGCGTCGGTCGGCATGCTCCGGGTCTGGCTCTGGGGCGACGGCACCGGCTTCGTCCTGACGGTCGGCGCGACGCTGATGGCGATCGTCCTCATGGGCTGCACGGTGGGCGCGATGCTGCCCCTCCTCCTCCGGCGTCTCGGCCTGGACCCGGCGACCAGCTCCACGCCGTTCATCGCGAGCCTCGTCGACGTGCTCGGGATCATCCTTTACTTCTCGATCGCCCGGCTGTTCCTGGCCGACCTCCTCGCGCAGGCGGGTGCGGGCGGGTAATCAGGCCAGAACAGGCGGGGGAACGGACGGGAGAACGGGCGGGAGCGACGCCGGCGCGGGCGGGCGCCGTCGAGGCGGCGCCGGCGCTGCCGCCCGGGCGCGCAGCGCACCGCGGGGCGCGCCGCGACCCTTGACGCGTCGGCTCCCATGGGGGAGTGAAACGGGCGCTTGCCGGTCAGCGCGAGGCGCGCTGCCCCCCCGTGGAGGGAAGGAGTCAAGATGGCCGAAGGCTTGAATCGCGTGATGCTGCTCGGCAACCTGGGCGCCGACCCCGAGCTCCGGTTCACCCAGGGAGGCCAGGCCGTCTTGAACCTGCGGCTCGCGACCACCGAATCGTACCTCGATCGCGACAAGGTCCGGAAGGAGCGGACGGACTGGCACAATGTCGTGATCTGGGGAAAGCGCGCCGAGGCCCTGGGCAAGATCCTCAGCAAGGGCTCTTCGATCTTCGTGGAGGGCTCGCTCCGCACCTCGAGCTACGACGACCGGGACGGCAACAAGCGCTACAAGACCGAGGTCATCGCGAACAACGTCCTGCTGACGGGCGGGGGCCGCGGGCGCGGCGGCGGTGTCGCTGACGACGCGGCCGGGTTCGGCGCCGGTTACGGCGGCGAGGGTGCCGGCTTCGGCGGCGACGCCCCCGGCGGCGGATATGGTGGCGGTGGCGGCGGCGGGTATGGCGGCGGTGGCGGCGGCGCCCCCGGGGGGGGTCGCCCGGCCGGCGGCGGCGGCGCCCCCGGGGGGGGTCGCCCGGCCGGCGGCGGCTACAACAACCGCGGCGGGGGTCGCCCGGCGGCGCCCGATCCCGGCCCGCCTGCGGACGACTTCGGCGGCGGCTACGGCGGCGGCGGCAACGACGACGACATCCCGTTCTGATCCCCTCCCTCACACGCGTGCCTCCACCGCCGCGCCTAGGGACGCGGATAAGGGCGGCGGGCGAGCAGGACGGTGATGCCCGCGGCCGCGAGCAGCCCGAACGCCGCGGTCGCCGGGAGCGGATGCTCCGCGGCGTAGAGGATCGTCCGGACGAGCAGGTCCGGCTCCGGTGGGCCCACGAGCGTGCCCTCGAGCGCCGCCGCGTCGAGCAGCGGCCCGCACCGGGCGCCCGCCTCCTGCGCCGGCTCCACGCACACCACGCTGCAGAGCACCACGTCGTGCTCGCTCCCGGCGAAGCCGAGCACGTGCCGGCCGCGGATCGCCACGGCGTGTGCGCCCGCCCGGCCTGCCGCCTCGAACGACTGCTCGAACCGCTGCGCCGTCGCGCGGATCGGGCCTGCCTCCCACCGGTCGATCGACATCCCGAGCGTCCCGCGGGTGATCCCCGAGGCCCGGTCGAGCACCAGCTCCTCGACCCCGGTCGCCCACTGGCGCGACGGCGCCGTCGCGCAGACCGCGCGCAGCGAGAGCCCGTCCGCCTCGACGCCCCGCCGGAGCGCCACCTTCGCCCCGCGGATCGCCGACACGTCGATCGCGGGCAGCGCCTCTTGCGGCGTCTCGCGCGTCTCGCGCGCCCCCGCGAGCAGCGCGAGGCGCAGCTCCACGCCCGGCGCGACGCCGTGGCGCTCGCCCGGCGCGACGCCGTGGCGCTCGCCCGGCGCGACGCCGTGGCGCTCAGCAGCGCTCGAGCTCATCCATCAGCGCCACCAGCTCGCTGCGGATCTCGACGAGCGCCGCGCGCATCCGCTGCACCTCCTCGCTGCTCGCGGCCGCGTCGGGGGCCGGCGGCTCGATGCCGCCCTCGCGCAGCTTGCGGCGCGCCCCCGCGATCGTGAAGCGGTGGGAGTAGAGCAGCTCCTTCACCTTGAGGAGCGTCTCGACGTCGCGCCGGCTGTAGACCCGCTGCCCCTTCGCCGACTTCTGCGGGCGGATGGAGCGGAACTCCGTCTCCCAGTACCGGAGCACGTGCGGCTCGACCCCCACGATGCCGGCCACCTCGCCGATCCGGTAGTACAGCTTCGCCGGAAGCTGCTGGCGCACCGCCAAGCGGTCTACTCCTCGGCCGCCGAGGCCGTCTCGCGCGGGTTCAGGGCCTGCTTGAGGATCTGGCTCGCCTTGAAGTTCAGGACGCGGCGCTCCGTGATCAGGATCGGATCGCCGGTCTGGGGGTTGCGGCCCTGCCGCTGGCGCTTGTCGCGCAGCACAAAGTTGCCGAATCCAGAGATCTTGATCTTCTCCCCGCGGCCCAGGGTCTCCTTCATGGTCTCGAACACCAGATCGACCAGATCGGCGGATTCCTTCTTCGAGAACCCCCCTAGGCGGGAGTAGACCGCCTGAACAATTTCGGCTTTCGTCATGACACCCCCATGGCCCCTTGCCGCCGGGGGACGCGCCGCAACCCCTGAAGACCGTTCAGGAAGGCCGCGTGCGGGTCCCCGACCGGCTCGTGGCAGGATGCCAGCGCGCGTCGGGGAGGTCTAGTGGGTATGCAGGCTTCGCCCGACTGGATGGGCTCGGTGGTCGCGCGCCGCTCAGGCGGCGGGGCCCGGCCCGCTCAGGCCGCGAGGTCGCCGAGAGGACGATCCTTCGTCCCCTGCCGGGACCAGGCCCCGACGACGGCCGCGTCGCTCGCGACGGCGGGCGCGCTCGAGGTCACCTCGCGCCGGCGCGCGAACTGCTCCTGGCCGACCAGGAACGCCACGTAGAGATAGCCGACCGCGAAGAGCACCGCGAACGGCGTGGCGAAGTAGTGCCCGGTCTGGACCGACGCGACCACCGCGCCGCACGAGAGCAGCGCGAGCAGCGCCTCGGTGATCGGCAGGTCCGTGCGCACCTTGTACCGGCCCTTGTTGTCGCCCTGCTTGGGGGTCCGCACGAACTCGCCGGCCATGCGCCGGATGCCCTCGATCACCGCCTTCGAGAGGTGCGGCGCGAGCCCCGTCCCGAGCGCGATCAGCATCGGCAAGCGCGCGACCGCGCCCCAGCGCGAGCGGCCCTGCGCCGTCTCGGCCAGCATGTAGAAGGCCGCGAGCGAGCCCGTCGTCGCCGTGCAGAGCGGCAGGTCGATCGCGAGCATCGTCAGCGTGTCGGCGGCGGGGAACAGGACGAGCGCGGGCAGGAGGAGCACGCTCAGGAGGACCAGGAGCGGGTAGGCGAAATGCGGCGTGAGGTGGAAGAACGCCTCGAGCCGCTGCCCGCGCGAGAGCTCCGCCGTGAGCACCCGCGACATCAGCTTGCGCGCGGTCTGCACCGTCCCCTTGGCCCAGCGGTACTGCTGCGCGCGCAGCGCCGAGATGTCCTCGGGGAGCTCGGCCGGCGAGACCACGTCCTCGCGGTAGATGAAGCGGTAGCCCGCGAGCTGCGCCCGGTACGACAGGTCGAGGTCCTCGGTCAGCGTGTCGTGCTGCCAGCCGCCGGCCTTCAGGATGGCTTCCTTGCGCCACATCCCGCCGGTGCCGGAGAAGTTGAACAGGAGGTCGGCGCCGAAGCGCGCGCGGTTCTCGACGAGGTGGTGCCCGTCGAGCATGAGGGCCTGCACCTTCGTCAGGATCGAGACGTCGCGGTTCAGGTGGCCCCACCGCGTCTGCACCATGCCGATCGCCGGATCCTCGAAGTGGCCGACGATCGCGCGGACGAAGCCCGGCTGCGGGATGAAGTCGGCGTCGAAGATCGCGACGAGCTCGCCCTTCGCGACCTTGAGGCCCGCGTCGAGGGCCCCCGCCTTGTAGCCGACGCGGTTCGTGCGGTGCAGGTACACCGCGTCGATCCCCCGCGCGCGGAGCCGCTCGACGTGGGTCCGCACGAGGCCCTGCGTCTCGTCCGTCGAGTCGTCGAGCACCTGGATCTCGAGCTTGTCCGCCGGGTAGTCCATCCGCGCGACCGCGTCGAGCAGCCGCGCCGCGACCGTCGACTCGTTGAAGAGCGGCAGCTGGATGGTCACGGGCGGGAGGTCGCGATCCGTCAGGGCCGCGACCTCCGGCGCGCGCGAGAGCTTCGCGCGGTGGAGGCGACAGAGGATCACGAGGTGCAGCCGGTGCAGGCCGTAGGCGCTGAGACCGAGCAGCACACCGAAGTAGAGCACGCAGAGCATCAGGGAGAGCATCGGACGCACCTCCCGCCAGCGGGGTGCCGGGCAGCCGTGTGATCCGGCGGGATAGCCGGTCTTCACGCCTGCGGAGGCTGACGGGTGCCCAACGCGTACCACCCGCCGAATCCGAAGTTGTCATCCACTTGTAATTCGTTGCAACTCTCTGTCATGCGCTCCGAAAATTTGACTGTTTCCCTGTCGCTCTTCGCTTCGCCATGACAACCGCAGACAGCGCGGCAGCGCTCCCGCGCGCGGCGTTTTGCCGCGGTCTGAAGCGGGCTCAGGCATGTGAGCGACGCTCCGAGTAAGCAATTCCCTGACACGGATGCTTCGAGTAAGGAGCCATTCGTAAGGGGTTTTCCCGAGATACACGCTCTCAGTAGGGGGTTTACCGAACAGGCACGGATCACAGCGTGGCGCGACAAGGAGGTTACTCCAGGAACGCCGCGCCCGCGCCGCCGGCCCCTACCTGAGCCTGGCGCCGGCGCGGGCGTGGGGCTATCCGTTCCCCGGTGAGCCGCGCGCTGTTCCAGGAGCTGAAAGCCCGCCAGATCGCGTTCCTCGAGGCGCGGCTCGTGTCGGAGGCCGCCGCGCGGGACTGGCGCGAGCGCCTGCCGGCCGGCTTCGCGGCGCTGCTCGCGACGCCGCTCGGAGAGCTCGCCGACGCGGCCGCGATCGCGCGCGCGCTCGACGCGCTGGCGGCGGAGGAGCCGCTCCGGCGCGCGGTCCGGCCGGCGGCGGCCGCGGCGCTCGCGGCGCTGCTCGAGGCGGGGCGCGCCGAGCGGCGGCGCGCGAGGGAGCTCATGCCGGAGGGCGGACAGGACAAGCTCGACCACATCCTGGAGCAGCCGAAGCTCGTGCCGGAGCGGCTGGTGCGCGAGGTGCTGGAGAGCCAGGCGCTCGACGCGGTGATGCGCGACGTCCTCTACGACGCGCTGAAGGAGTTCTCGGAGAAGGTGAACCCGTTCTTCGCCGAGTGGGGCCTGCCGGCGCTCCTCAAGCGGGTCGCCCCCTTCGGCCTCGGCGGCGTCGGCAAGACGATGGGCGCGCTGCGCGGCGACTTCGAGCGGCGGCTCGAGCCGGAGATCCGGCGGTTCCTCCAGGGCTTCTCGCGCACGGCGATGCGGCAGGTGCAGGACATCCTCATCGCCAAGGGCGACACGCCCCCGTTCGTCGCCCTGCGCAAGCACGTCGCGGCGTGGGTGCTGGACCAGGAGATCAGCGCGCTCCTCGGGCAGCTCGACGCGAAGAGCACCGCGCTCGCGGAGGAGCTCGGGGCCGACGTCGCCGCGCAGGTGCTGCGCGACCGGCCGCTCCGGCGGCGGCTCCACGAGGCGACCGCGGCGTTCGTCGCGGCCCACGCGCGCGAGCCGCTCGGCGACGTGCTGGCGCGCTTCGGCGTCGCGCCCGCGCTCGACCTCGACGCGCTCGCGGCCGCGACCTGGCCGGTCGTGCGCAGCCTGTGCGCGAGCGCGCCGGTGCGCGCCTTCATCGCGTCGATGGTGGAGGAGTTCTTCGACGGGCTGCCGGACGAGCTCGCCCCGCCCGCGTGAGGCGGCGGGGCGGCGCCGGCGGGAGGCTGCGCGGTCAGGCCATCGCGGACGCTTCGGCCACCGCCGACTCGATGTACGCGAGGCCGCGCGACGGGCACGCGGGCACCGTCGGCGCGAACGCCTCCATGTCGAGGATCAGCTCGGGGCCGTTCGCGAGCGTGAGCACCACGACGGGCACGCGCGGGGACATGCGCCGCAGCTCCTCGATCTCGTCGTGGAGCGCGGCCTCGATCCGGGGCACGAGCACCATCACGTGAGGGCGCCAGCGGGCGAGCACGTCACGCGCATGGCCGAGCCCGCAGCACGTCTCCACCGTGTAGTCCCGGGACGAGAGGAAGTGGACGAGCGGCTGGGAGTTGCTGGCGTCGTCGTCGATCACCAGAACGCGGGTCGTACTCTGAATCTCCATGGGTATCCCCCGTTGGCGGCAAGGTCTGAACGCGGATGCGAGAACCGGATCATCTCGCCTGGTCCTGCGAACCATACCCCATCGACGGCAAAGCGCGATATCAATCGCGCTTCAGCGGATCACGCGACGCGTTGATACACGCCCGAAACACCGGCGCTCCACACCCGCCTTGCTCCGGATCCGCCGCGGAATCCGCGCCGATCCGCCGGAGCTCAGCCGCCCAGGTAGGCCGCTCGGATTTCCTCGTTCGCGGCCAGATCCCTGGAGTCGCCGCTCATGGCGATCTGCCCAGTACGGAGCACGTAAGCGCGGGTCGAGTACTTGAGCGCGAGTCGGGTGTTTTGCTCAACGAGGAGTACGGTGGTTCCTGACGCCGCGATCTTGGCGATGGACTCGAAGATGTCGGCGACGAGGCGCGGCGCGATGCCGAGCGAGGGCTCGTCGAGCAGCAGCATGGCGGGGCGGGCCATCATGGCGCGGCCGATCGCGAGCATCTGCTGCTCGCCGCCGGAGAGCGTGCCGCCCTGCTGGTGCATGCGCTCGCCGA
Organism: Sorangium cellulosum; assembly: GCF_002950945.1. Lineage (GTDB taxonomy): Bacteria > Myxococcota_A > Polyangia > Polyangiales > Polyangiaceae > Sorangium > Sorangium cellulosum_E. Next base: position 13,418,760 of record NZ_CP012673.1, on the reverse strand, counting down.
GGCGCGGGAAGAGGCGCACCACGTCCTCGACCGTCTCCGCCATCGTGGGGCCATGTTTGTGGGACCAGGCGCCGAGCTCGAGGTTCTCGCGGACGGTCAGGTTCGAGAAGATGGCGCGGCCCTCCGGGACGAGCGAGACGCCGGCGGCGACGAGCTCCTCGGTCGAGACGGCCGCGAGGTCCTTGCCGTCGTAGCGGATGCGGCCGGCGGCGATCGGCAGGAGGCGGACGATCGTCTTCAGCGTGGTCGTCTTGCCGGCGCCGTTCGCGCCGATCATCGCGACGATCTCGCCGCGCCGCACCTCGAGGCTGACGCCCTTGAGCGCCTTGATGCCGCCGTAGCTGACCGCGAGGTCCTCGATGAGGAGCAGGGGCTCGCCCAGCGCCGCGGCGGGGGGCTGCCGTGTGGGGTGGGACGTCTTCATGCGGGCTCCTCTGCCGCCTGGCCGGGCGAGGGGCGGGGCTCGGCCGCCTCGCCTTCGACCTCCTCGCCGAGGTAGGCCGCGAGGACCTTCGGGTCCCTGCGCACGACCTCGGGCGTGCCGTGCGAGATCGTCTCGCCGTGGTCGAGGACGTGGATCTCCTCGCACACGCCCATGACGACCTGCATGTTGTGCTCGACGAGCACGACCGTGATCTCGAAGGTGTCGCGCAGCCAGCGGATCTGCTGCTTGAGCCCCTCGGCCTCGCCGTAGTTCATGCCGGCGGCGGGCTCGTCGAGCAGGAGCAGCTTCGGCTTGAGCATCATCGCCCGGGCGATCTCGAGGCGGCGCTGGTTGCCGTACGACAGCGACGTCGAGATCTCGTCCGCCATGTCCTCGAGCTTGAACACCGAGAGCAGCGAGAGCGCGCGCTCGGTCATCTCCTGCTCGTCCTTGTAGAAGAACGGCGAGCGGAGCACGGCCGAGGCGAGCGTCGACCGGCGGAGGTTCTCGCAGGCGACGAGCACGTTCTCGAGCACCGTGAGCTGGCCGAAGAGGCGGATGTTCTGGAACGTGCGGGCGATGCCGAGGCGCGCGATCTGGCTCGGCTTGAGCGGCGCGAGGTCGGTGCCGCCGAAGTGGATCGAGCCCTCGTCGTGTTTGTAGACGCCGGTGATCAGGTTGAACACCGTCGTCTTGCCGGCGCCGTTCGGGCCGATCAGCCCGAAGATCGAGCGCTCCGGCACCGAGAAGGAGACGTCGCCGACGGCCTTGAGGCCGCCGAACCGCTTGGTCACGTGCTTCAGGTCGAGGTTCACTCGAGCTCCTCCCTGCCGGCGGGCTTGATCTCGCGCTCCACGGCGGCGGCAGGCAGCGCCCCGCCCGGAGCGCCCCCGGCGCGCCCTGCGGCCGCCTCGGGGCCGGTCGTGGCGGGGACGGGCTCGGCCGGCGCCCCGGGCAGGAGGCGCTTCCTGCGCCCGCGGCGCCAGTCGAGGAGCTCGCGCTCGCCGAAGAGCCCCTCCGGGCGGAGGATCATCAGCCCGATGAGGATGCCCGCGTAGAGCACCATCCGGAGCGCGTTCAGGTCGAGCGCGGGGTAGGCGGCCTTCAGCGCGAGCACGCTGTCGAGGCCCTGGAGCTGCTCGATGAACTTCACCGTGAAGGTGACGAGCACGCCGCCGACGATGGAGCCGCTGACGCTGCCCGATCCGCCGAGGATCACCATGGTGATGGCGTCGAAGGAGTAGTTGAACGTGAACTGATCGGGCTGGACCGTGGGGTTGCCGTCGCGCATCGAGGAGAGCAGGCCGCCGGCGATGCCGCCGCCGGCGGCGGAGATGACGAACGAGGTGACCTTGTAGCGGGTGGGGTCGACGCCCACCGCGGCGGAGGCGATCTCGTCCTCGCGGAGCGCGCGCAGCGCGCGGCCCCAGCCGGAGAACTTGAGCCGCCAGGCGAGGATCGTCGCGACCACGACGGCGCCGAAGATCCAGAACGGGCCGGCGTATTGCGGGAGGCCGGTGTCGTCGGGGCCGGCGTAGCCGATCGGGCCGCCGAGGGCGCCGAGGGCCTTGCCGATCGCCCCCTGGTCGGCGCCGAGGTTGCTCGAGGTGGCGATCGTGAGGCGGAAGATCTCGGCGAAGCCGAGCGTGACGATCGCGAGGTAGTCGCCGCGCAGCCGGAGGCTGGGCAGGCCGACCACGAGGCCGAAGAGGGCCGCGACGAGCCCGGCCGAGAGCAGCGCGGCCGGCATCACGAGGAACGAGTTGCCGAAGCCCGGATCGCCGCCGCCGAGGTGCAGGTGGAGGTTGCCGGCGACGATCGCCCCGGTGTACGCGCCGATCCCGACGAAGCCGGCGTGGCCGATCGAGAACTGGCCGGCCATGCCGTTGATGACATTGAGCGAGAGCGCCGCGATGACGTTGACCATCGCGAAGAGGGCGAGCTGCCGCCACGCGGCGTCGGGCAGGAGGGTCTCGAAGCCGAACTCGAGGGCGACGACGGCGGCGAGGAGACCGAGCGCCGTGACGACGCGCTTCAGTGGTCGAGGCATGGCGGGCCACAGTTGATTTGGCCGCGCCGTACCGTCAAGCGATAGGTTTACTTGATGACGCGCAAATAGGGGGGCAGCTCCCGCTTCGGCTTGCCCGGCTCTCGGTTCGGCCTGGGATCGGGCTCACCGGAGCTGCCAGATTCACTGTCTTCGCCGCCCTCGGTGGACCGCACCGGCGCGAGGGAGGGAACGGACGAAACGGACGAGACCGACGCGAGCGAGCGCACCGGCGCGCCAGCGTCGCGACGGTCGGCGGCCGGGGCCTCGCCGGCGCTGCGGCGGTCGGCGGGCGAGGCCTCGCCGTCGCGCGCGGGCTCGTCGTCCGGCGTCGCCTCGGCGCTCCGGTCGTCGTCGCTGGGGGGCGCGACCGCGGCGAGCCGGGGGCGCGGCCTCTTGGTGGGCTTCTGCGGGGCGCCGACGGGGGGCCGCTGCTGCTTCTGCGCGGCGAGATCGGCCGGGATGTCCTCGGGCCACACCATGCCGCGCTGGTCCTCGCTCACGAGCGCCCAGATCGCGTGCCACGGCAGGCGGCACCAGAAGGGCGCGCGGTTGAACGAGAGCGTGCAGCTGATGCCCTCGTCGTCGACCTTGAGGTCGGGGATGGGGATCGCCATGTTGAGGCCGACCTGCAGGATGAGCTGCGGCTGGCCCGTGAACCACTTGGGGACGGAGACGCCGGGCCTGCGCGGGTCGAGGTGGATGAACACGCTCGGCTCTCGCTCGAGGAGGGCCAGCGCGACGTCCTTTTTCGGCGGGAGCGGTCGCTGCGCGTCGGACATCGTACTGCTCTGCCCAATACCCCGGACCGCGCGGCTCCGCCAGCGCTTCGGGGCGCCGAGGGCGCGAGGCCGCCGCCCGGTCCTGGACGGTTCCGCTCCCGGTGCCATGGCACCGCGACGCCGTTCAGCCCGACGTGCTCCTGCTCAGCTCGACCGGGACCTCCGAGAGGGTGACCCGGTGCTTGCCGCCGCTCGTCAGGGGGATCTGGTCGACGATCTGGATCCGGACCTCCGCGCGCTCGCCCAGGTGCCGCCGGACGCTGCGCTCGATGAGCCTCGCGGTCTCGGGCTGGAAGCCTTTGCCGGGCACGAGCCTGACCGTGATCGCGCGCCGCCGGTCCTGGTAGACCTGGTAACGCGCGATCGTCGGCTGGTCCTTGATGAGCTGCGGAAAGAGCTCCCCGGCGAGCAGCTGCCCGTCCGGGCCGACGAGCAGGTCGAGCACCCGGCCCTCGACCGAGGCGAGCAGCGGCAGCCCGCGGCCGCACGCGCACGGCGCCGCGGCGGCGACCGCGGCGTCCTGGTTCTTGTAGCGGATGAGCGGCATCGACCGGCAGAGCAGGTCGGTCACGACGACCTCCCCCGCCTCGCCCGGCAGGGCGTGGCGCCCGTCGCGGAGCAGCTCGACGAACACGCCCTCGGCGTTGATGTGCTTGCCCGCGTGCCGCTCGCACTCGGACGCGAGGAGCATCATCTCCCGGCAGCCATACCGGTCGAACACCGGCGCGCCGAACGCGCGCTCGATCGTGGCGCGCTGGTGCGCGAACAGGCGCTCTGCGCTGCTGACGACGCCGCGCGGGGCGGGGAGCGCGCGCCCCGACGCGATCGCATAACGCGCCGCCTGGTAAAGCGCGTTCGTGTACCCGACGACGAACGCCGGCCGGTAATGCACGATGTCGTCGAGCACCGCGGCGAGCCGCCGCTCGGACAGATCGTACGCGCAGATCATCTTCTTGCGGAGGACGGCCTCGTGCAGGGAGCGTTTGACCCGCTTCGAGAGCGTCTCCCCGAGCGGCGTCCCCCACAGGTGGAGCTCCCTGTCGCCGAGCCGGGCTCCCGCCCACCCGTCGGATCGCATGGCGGCCGCGACGCGGCGCTCGTAGGTGCGGTGATCGAAATGGAACTGCACCGGCTCCCCCGTGGAGCCCCCCGTCCCGCTCGCATGGAGGCGGCCGACGAAGCTCTCGGCCACGAGATCCCGGCCGTGCGCGCGGAGCTCTGCCCTCGTGAGGACGGGGAACCGCAGCAGGTCGTCCGGAGACTGCACCGAGGCGGCGCGCACGCCGTGCTCGGCGAACCGCGCCCGGTAAAACGGGACGTTCTGCTCGGCGAAATGGAGCGCGGCGAGCATCCGCCGCCAGTTGAGATCGCGTATCTCCTCCGCGGAGCGCCACTGAGAGCGCTCGAGCTCCGCGAGCGCGCGCAGGGTCTCTCTGCCCCGCAGCCGGGTCTCGTAGAATGGAAACAGGATGGTTCGAAGCAGCCCCCCGTACATGCCGAGAGGGTCCCCTCGAATCATCGACAGTCAAGCTCCGAGAGCGGGTGTCCTGAATTCCTCTCTCGCCGTCGCGCGGCGTCTGACCGGGGTGTCGCGCGCCGGGGGTTTCCGTCCGGGCGCGGCGAGCGGCGCGGGGCGCACATCGCTGCACCGGCGCGATGAAGCCGAGCGGCCGGCAAGCGGCGCTCGCCCGCGCGCGTCAGCCCGCGCCGGCCTGCGCGGGCGAGCGCGATCCGAGGATGGCGACGACGGCGCCGACGAGGATGATCGCGGCGCCCGCGACCTCGGTGGCGGTGGGGACGGCGCCGAGCCACAGGGCGCCGATGACGATGCCGCCCAGCGTCTCGCCGGGGGACACCAGGGCGACGATGGCCGGCGACATGTGGCGGGCCGCGGCCTGGACCGCGGTGTGGCCGAGGAGGGTGGGGATGAGCGCGAGCCCCGCGACGGCGACGACGGCGTGCCGGGGCGGCGGGGCGACGCCCTCGAGCGCGCCGGGCGCCACGGGGAGCGCCGCGGCGAGGAAGAGCGCCGCGCTCGCATAGACGAGGGCGGCGTAGCTGCGCGCCGGCAGGGCGTCCCGGAGCGCCCTGGCGAAGGACACGTAGAGCCCGTAAAGCAAGGTGGAGCCGACCACCATGAGGTCGCCCGAGAGCCGGTGATCCCCGGCGCCGGCGCCGCGCGCGACGAGCACCGCGCCGGCGGTGGCGAGGAGCACGCCGGCCTGCTCGGATCGCGTGGGGCGGACACCGAAGAACACCCACGCGCAGAGCACGACCGCGAGCGGCTCGAGCGAGATGAGCGAGAGCGCCGCCGGGACCGAGGTGCGGTCGAGCCCCCACAGGAACAGCGCGAAATGGACGGCGAGCAGCAGGCCGGCGCAGAGCACGGCGGCGCGCTGCCGCGCGGACAGGCGCACGGCCGAGCGGGCAATGCCGCGCAGGTCGAGCAGGGAGAGCGCGACCGCCGCGAGGGCGACCCGGCCGAAGGCGACGAAGAGCGGATGGAGCGGGCGAGCGTAGCGGGCGAGCGGGCCGCTCACGGCGAACGCGGCGCCGGCCAGGACCACGAACAGCGCGGCGCTCCGGGCGGTGACGCGCTGCCTGGCCGTCATGGGGTGGTGCTAGAACAGGCGGCCGGGAAAGACAATCTCGGCCGCCGGCGCGGGGCTCCGGCGAGCGCCCGCGATCAGCGGGGGGGCGGCGGCGGCGGCGCGATGGCGATGAGGTTGAGGCCGCCCGGATACTGGTAGCTCGTGTAGGCGCCGTAGCCGAGCACCTGGATGCCGACGGGCGCGGTGGCGGTCAGCACGTGAGCGCCGTTGTTGCCGGGGCCGAGCGGGACACGCGTGATGCCGAAACCGGAGCTGATCCGGGTCGGCTGATGGGTGACCGGCTCGCCGTCGAGCGTGACCGAGGCATCCATCGGCTGGACGATGTCGACGTAGCTCTCGTCGTAATCGCTGGGAGCCAGGAAGACGTACTTGGTGCGGTACTGCTCGACCGCGGTGGCGAGGCTCTGCGAGGGATCCCCCTTCTGCTGGGAGACCGTGGCGTTCGGGTCGGCGAGCGCGGCGCCCAGCATGAACGAGCTGACCGCGAACTCGTGATCCCCGGCGATCTCGAAATCCCTCCGCACCACGGTGAGATCGACGACCTGCCCGGCGTTCAGCGTGGTCGGCGCGCCGTCCGGTCGACCGGAGGGGTAGCTCAGCACCGTGCCGTCCACGTTGCCGTAGAGGCGCACGACGTGGCCGATGACCTCGCCGCCGGGGGACGTGGGGACCGTGACGAAGTAGTTCTTCCCGAGGGTCTCGGCGGGGAACACCGACTCTTCGATGTGGTCGCACGCGAAGACGCCGTACGGCGACTGCGTGCACGACATGCCCGTCAGCACCTGGATCGGCTGCGTGGCGGTGACCAGGCTGCCGCTGAGATCCGAGGACGGATGCGACAGGATCTCGACGACGTCGCCCTCGCCGAGCTCGAACGAGAAGATGCCGCCCCCGCCCGTCACGGGGATGCCCCCGCCGGCGAGCACACGGCCGCCTTCGGCCACCTGAACGGTGACGGTCGTGCCGTCCTTGGTGCCGGTGATCGTCATGTAGCCGCCGATCTCGGCGTTGATCCAGCCCTCCTTGCCGGTGATGCGGTAATTGCCGGTCATCGCCGTGCTCGGGAGGAGCAGCGAGGCGTCGTTGCTGAAGGAGAAGCAGCCGATCGGGGAGCCGTCGCTCGGGCAGACCTGGTTCCCGGGGCAGGAGGACCAGCTCTTCCCGTCGGGGCCGCCCTCGCCTTTGTACTCGAGCGCGTTGAACTGATAGACGGTCACCGGCCGCGTCGAGACGAGGTGATACGCGCCGTCGTTCACGCGGACGGAGCTCGTCATCTCCACCGAGCCGCTGCACTCGTCCATGTCCGGGCCCTTCAGCTCGCGGACCCAGGGGAGGTAGATCTTGCTCAGGCTGTTGGGCGGGATCTCGGCGTGCGCCACGGCGGCGCCGCCGCGCGTGACCTCGACCTCGGCGGCCTCTTCTCCCGCGTTCGCGACGACGACCGCGTAGTCGAAGATCGACCAGACGTTGTTCGCGGTGACCGTGGGCCAGAAGTCGCACCCGATATAGGACTTGAGCGCGACGGCCTCCGCGCACGTCTTCGGGTCGGCCCCGGGCTCCGGCTCGCCGGGGTCGCTGGCGCCCTCGCCGAAGCCCTCGTCATCGCCGCCGAGGCCGCCCGTGCTGTCGCTGCCCGCGCCGGAGCCGCCGTCGCCGGAGCCGCTGGAGGGGCCTCCGGAGCTGGCGGGCGCCGCGGCGCCGCTCGCGGAACATGCCCCCGCGGAGACGGCGCCCAGCGACAGGCTCAGGCCGAGATAAAGAGAATGCTTCGTGAATCGCATGGGCCCTCCCGATGACGAACGTCGAGCACGGCGGCGTGTGTGATCGCCCGGTCGACGTGGGAAATTGCAGTGGATCTATGAAGGAGCCAGTGGGGTGCTCGCGCACTTCCGGGCACGATGGAGTTCATGATCCCCGCAGTTGTTCCTCGACGCAAGCGCATCGAACAAATCCGTCAGCAGTGCTATCGCGCCGAGCGACGGAGAGTATGGAGTGGGGACAGAAATGAAATTGGGACTACGGGGTAGACTCACAGCGTGTCGGAGACTCCATCGGGAGACTCCGCGGAGAACGCCGCTCCCCGTCGCCGCGCGCGGTCGGGGTGGGCTCAACCCCGGCCGGGTGCACGCAACAGCGGGCCGAGGAATTGACCCGTGTACGAGGCCGGCACCTTCGCGACGTCTTCCGGCGTCCCTTCGGCGATGACGCGGCCGCCGCCGGCGCCGCCCTCCGGGCCGAGGTCGATCACCCAATCTGCGCACTTGATGACGTCGAGGCTGTGCTCGATGACCACCACCGTATTGCCCGCCTCGACCAGCCGGTGGAGCACCCCGAGCAGCTTGCGGATGTCCTCGAAATGCAGCCCCGTCGTCGGCTCGTCGAGCACGTAGAGCGTCCGTCCCGTCTGGCTCTTGCCGAGCTCGCGGCTCAGCTTCACCCGCTGCGCCTCGCCGCCGCTCATCGTCGGCGCGCTCTGGCCGATCTTCATGTACCCGAGCCCGACCTCGACCAGCGTCTCGAGCACGCGCCGCAGCGCGGTGTGGTGCTCGAAGAGCCGCAGGCAGTCCTCGATGCTGGTGTCCAGGATGTCGGCGATGCTCTTGCCCTTGTACCGCACCGCGAGCGTCTGCGCGCTGTACCGCTTGCCGGCGCACACGTCGCACGGGACGTACACGTCGGCGAGGAAGTGCATCTCGACCTTCACCATGCCGTCGCCGCTGCACGCCTCGCAGCGGCCGCCCTTCACGTTGAAGCTGAAGCGCCCCGGGCCATAACCGCGCGCGCGCGACTCCGGCAGCTCGGCGAAGAGATCGCGGATCTGATCGAACGCCTTCGTGTACGTCCCCGGGTTCGAGCGCGGCGTGCGGCCGATCGGCTTCTGGTCGATCGCGATCACCTTGTCGAGCGCCGAGAGGCCCTTGATCGCGCGGTGCGCGCCGACGGGCTCGGTGCTGTTGTGCAGCGCCCGGCCCAGCGCCGGCAGGAGGATCCCGTTGACCAGCGAGCTCTTGCCGGCGCCGCTCACCCCCGTCACCGCGAGCAGCACCCCGAGCGGGAACCGCACGTCGATGTTCCTCAGGTTGTGCTCGGAGGCGCCCTGGATCTCCAGCCAGCCGCGCGGCGCGCGCCGCGCCGCCGGCACCTCGATGCGCGAGCGCCCCGCGAGGTAAGCGCCCGTCAGGCTCTCCGGATCGCGCTCGATCTCCTCCGGCGTGCCCGCGGCGATCACCCGGCCGCCGAGGTGGCCCGCCCCGGGGCCGAAATCCACCACGTAGTCGGCGGCCCGGATCGTCTCCTCGTCGTGCTCCACCACCAGCACCGTGTTGCCGAGATCGCGCAGGCGGCGCAGCGTCTCGATGAGGCGCTGGTTGTCGCGCTGGTGCAGGCCGATGCTCGGCTCGTCGAGCACGTACATCACGCCGGAGAGCTCGCTCCCGAGCTGGCTCGCCAGCCGGATGCGCTGCGCCTCGCCCCCGCTCAGCGTGGGCCCCGCGCGATCGAGCGTCAGGTAATCGAGGCCGACGTTGAGCAGGAAGCTCAGCCGGGTCGAGATCTCGCGCCGCACCCCCTCCGTGATCTTCTGCCGGCTGCCCGGGAGCTCCATCCGCGCGAAATGCTCGTACGCGTCCCTGACCGTCATCCCGGTGACGTCGGCGATGCCCTTGTCCGCGACGCGCACCGCGAGCGACTCCGGGCGCATCCGCCGGGCGCCGCAGGCGTCGCACGGGAGGTCGGTCATGAACTTGCGGTACGAGTCCCGCGCCGAGTCGGACGCCGCCTGCTGGAAGCGGCGCATCAGGCTGGGGATCACCCCCTCGAAGCGCATGCCCCAGGTGCCGTGGGTCTCGGTCCCCTCCTTGCCCCACGTCACCGCGATGCGCTTGCCCGACAGGCCGTAGAGCACCATCTCCTGCTTCTTCGCCCCGAGCTTGCGCCACGGGGTGTCCAGGTCGACGGAGCACGCCTTCGACACGGCGTCGATGATGCGGAACGTCCAGCCCTCGCCGCGCGCCATGGCCGAGGCCCAGGGGGCGATCGCGCCGTCGCGGATCGACAGCGACGGGTCCGGGATCACGAGCGCCGGATCCACCTCCAGGCGGGTGCCGAGGCCGTTGCACGCGCCGCACATGCCGAGGGGGCTGTTGAACGAGAAGCTCTGCGGCGAGAGCTCGGGGAAGCTCTGGCCGCAGCACGAGCGCGCCGCGCTGAACAGGAGCGGCGCCTCGGGGCGGCGCCGGCGCGCGCCCGCGCCCTCGTCGGCCTGGAGCTCGACCCGCACCTCGCCGCGCCCCTCCTGGAGCGCGAGCTCGACGCCCTCGGTGATGCGCTGCCGCTCGTCGGCCCGCACGACCAGGCGGTCGACCACGAGCGCGACGGTGTGTTTGAGCTTCTTGTCGAGCCGCGGCAGGTCGTCGAGGCGGTGCTGCGCCCCGTCGATCTCGACCCGCACGAAGCCGCGGCCCCGGAGCTCCTCGAAGAGGTCCTTGAACTCGCCCTTGCGGTGCGTCACGAGCGGCGCGAGCAGCACGAACCGCGTCCCCTCCGGCATCGCGAAGAGCTCCTCGACGATCTGCTCCGAGCTCTGCGCCTTCACCGGCTTGCCGCAGAGGTGGCAATGCTGCTCGCCGGCGCGCGCATAGAGCACGCGCAGGTAATCGTAGACCTCTGTGATCGTGCCGACCGTGGAGCGCGGGTTGCTCGACGCGCTCTTCTGCTCGATGGCGATCGTCGGCGACAGGCCGCGCAGGTGCTCGACCTGCGGGCGCTCGAGCTGCCCGAGGAACTGCCGGGCGTAGGAGCTCAGCGTCTCGACATAACGCCGCTGCCCCTCGGCGTAGAGCGTGTCGAACGCCAGGCTCGATTTGCCCGAGCCGCTCACCCCCGTGAACACCACGAGCTTGCGCTTGGGCACCTCCAGCCGGTCGATCCGGAGGTTGTGCTCGCGCGATCCGAGCACCTCGATGAAGTCCGGCTCGCGCGCCGCCTCGAGCAGCCTGGGCGCCGGCCGGGGCTCCGCCGGCGGCGGCGGCGCGGCCGGCCCGCCCCGCCGCGCGCGCGCGCCCGGCCTGGCCGCCACCGCGCTCGTGGAGGTGGACGCCATGGATTGCAGCCCTGAGGATCCGTTCGTTCGCGCACCCATCGTGATTCCCAGCCGGCATTAACACGGTGGCGCGTCTTCCGGCATGTGATGTTCCACGGAAAAGCGGGCAAGCCGCGCGCAATGCGCGCAGGACGACAGGGGCGTCGCCGCGCCGCGCGCTGCGCAGGCTCAGCGCCGGGCGGCGCCGCCGGGGCCGGAGCGCCAGCGCGCGACAACACACGTGACGTTATCGGGCCCGCCGTTCTCGTTGGCGCGCGCGACGAGCCGCGAGGCCGCGTCGCGCAGGTCGGGATGCTGCTCCAGGATACTGGCGATATCTTGCGCCGACACCACACCGGACAGGCCGTCCGAGCAGAGCAGCAGGACGTCCCCGCTCTCAATGGAGTCGATCCGCGTCTCCACCTCGACCGCCTCGTCCGTGCCGAGCGCGCGGGTGATCACGTGCTGGAGCGGGAATGAGCTCGCCTGCTCCGGCAGGAGGTGGCCCAGCCGGATGCACTCGTTGACCAGCGAATGGTCGCGGGTGAGCAGCTCGAGGCTGCCGTCGCGGAGGCGATAGACGCGGCTGTCGCCCACGTGCGCGATGGCGACGTGGCTGTCGCGCGCGAGGGCGGCGACGAACGTGGTGCCCATCCCGCGCTTCTCGCGATCGCGCCGCGCCGCGGCGTAGATGCGGCCGTTCGCCAGCTGGATGCCCGCGACGAGCAAGGGGAGCCCCTGGTCGACGTAACGGGCCTCGGCGCCCCGCACCGTCGGCGGACCGACGCCGACGGCGACAGGCCAGGTCGAGTCCGGGTCGTCGAAGAAGTCGCGCACCGTCTCGATCGCCATCCGCGAGGCGACCTCCCCGGCGGCGCGCCCGCCCATGCCGTCGGCCACGAGGAACAACCCGCGCGACTCCAGGATCGCGAAGTTGTCCTCGTTCGTGTCCCGGACCATGCCCGGGTGGGTCAACCCGGCGGATTCGACGACGAGGTGCGGCTGCACAGCGCTTGCCCCGGGCTTGCTCACAGGCACGCTCTGCCGGGTGCGCTGCCGGGCGACGAGCGCTCGTCTGCCGCCGGAGGTCCCGCCGGAGGCGCCGCGGGCGGCGCTGTCGACGAGGCTTCTTGCGACGCCTGGCTCGAATCGACTGCGCGAAACAGGAGGCTTCGTCTGCTCATGTCGCTGCCCCTCATGTCGCTGCCCGCTCCGATGCCTTGGGAGCCTACGCGCCCAGGATCGGTCGCGTCCACCAGATCAGGCTCCGGGTCGCGGCCGCCCGGAGCGGCCCGCGCAGAGGCCGGCGCCGCGCAGGCCGCCGTTCCGTCACCACCGTCACCACGGTGGCCACCGTTCTGGGCCGCCGCGCCCTCCGGAGCACCTCCCGAGAGACGGCCAGCTGCCGGGTCGGCCGGCGTCGCGCCCGTCACGGGACCGCGAACCGGTCCGCGCCGCCGCCGCTGCACGCGCTCAGCGCGAAGCCGAACCGGTTCTCGGTGCCATCCTGCGCGATGCGCTCCAGGTTGCGGCACGAGTGGCGGAAGGTCCCCTGCTGGGCGTAGCGATCCTTGCTGTTCACGACGACGACGACCCCGGTGAGGGTGACCTCGAGGCGGTAGGTGATGGGGTCGCCCTCGATGGTGTACCGGGTCGTGGTGAACACGGACGGCTCGCGGTCCTTGTAGGCCTGCCAGATGCACTCGCGCGCGGCGCCGTCGTAGCCGTCGCCGCGCTTGACGACCTCGGTGCCACACGGCTTCAGCGGCGGCTCCGGCGGCGCGCTCTCGACCTTGTCGGAGGTGGACGCGCAGGAGGAGGCGAGCAGGACGAAGGCGAAGGCGGCGAGCGAACGGCGCGGCAAGCGAGGCATGGGGACTACCTACCTATCGCGATCCGCGGACGAGTGATGCTTTTTTTGAGGCGGCCCGGCGGCGGGCGCCGGGTTCCCCGCCGGACCGCGGCGCGGCCTTCTTCCGGGCGGGCCGCTCGGGCTCCGGCTCGAGCGCGGCGGCGAGGGCGCCGAGATCCTGGAGGCCGGCCACGAGGGCGCGCAGGTAGTGGCCGGAGAGCCGCTCCGCCGCGCAGAGGGCGCGGGAGGCGAGGACCTGGGCGTTGTAGGGGCCGGCGTCCTCCGGGATGTTGTCGGCTGCCCGGGCGACGGCGAGCGTCGCGCGGGCGCTCACGAGCGACTCGTGGAAGAGCGCCGTGGAGAGCGCGCTGGTGAGCGCCTGCGCCTGCCGCTTGACCCGGCGCTCGACGACGTCGCCCTCGCACGGGAGCTCCGCCAGGTCGCGCGCGAGCGGCTCCGGCAGGCGCATGTCGCGCGCCGCCGCCTCGCCGCGCAGCCGCGCGAGCCAGGGCACGGACGTCGGCTGCCGCTCGGCCGCGCGCTCGCGGAGGCGGCGGCGCGCGGCCCTCACGACGGCCGCGAGCTCGCCGCGATCGAGCGCCGCGGCGAGCGCGCCGTCATCCGGGACGCCGGCGTCGGCGAGGGCGCGGAGCTCGGCCATGGCGTCGGCGCGCGCGCGGTGGAAGGCGGCCTCGAGCGCCGCGAGCCGGGCCGAGGCGCGGGCGTCGAGGCGGGCCCGGGCGCCGCCATCGAGGGCGCGGGCGCGCTCGAGGAGGGCTTCGACGAACCGGTAGCCCGGCGGGTCGAAGCGGTCGGCGCCGGCTCGGCGCAGCGCCGCGAGGCGCACGTCCGCGGCGGCGCCGGCCGACCCGGGTTGCGGCGGGGCCGACCCGGGTTGCGGCGAGGCCGACCCGGGTTGCGGCGGGGCCGACCCGGGTTGCGGCGGGGCCGACCCAGGTTGCGGCGGAACCAACCCAGGTTGCGGTGGGGCCGACCCGGGTTGCGGCGGAACGAACCCAGGTTGCGGCGGAACCAACCCAGGTTGCGGGGTCCCATGCGGGGTCCCATGCGAAAAATCCAACGTGGACGTCATCGCGACGCCTGCCGGGGGATCGGCGAGATCTCCACCCGGCGGTTCTTCGCCCGGTTCTCGCTCGTGTCGTTGGGCGCCACCGGGTGCCTCTCGCCGAAGCCGGCCGCGAACAGCGCCTCATCGGGGACCCCTGCGGCGGCGAGCGCACGGGTCACCGTGAGCGCTCGCTGGGCGGAGAGCTCCCAGTTGTCGGCGTAGCCACGAGAAGAGCCCGTGAGCGGACGATCATCGGTGAAGCCGCTCACCATGATGAGCTCGTCGTGGTGCTCGAGGTACGCCTTCAGCGGGTCGGCCAGCGCGCGGAGCAACGCGACGCCCTCCGGCTGAAGCTCGGCCGAGTTGAGCTCGAACAGGATGCTGCCGCGGATCCCGATGCGCCCCTCCGTCAGCGTGATCCGGCCCTCGGCGAGCGGGCCGGCCAGCGCGCGCTCCAGCGCCTCCAGGCGCACACGCTCGGCCGCGCGGGTGGCGCGCTCGGCGGCGAGATCGCGGGTCAGGTCGACCTGGAACGAGATCGCCCAGACGAAGAAGAGCACGAACAGGCCGAAGAGGCAGGCCATGAGGTCGCCGAAGACCGGCCAGACCGCCGCCTGCTCCGAGGCCTCGTCCTCCGCGGGCATCAGCGACATCGGCGAGCTCTCCGGGCAGGCCGCGCGAGGTCGAACACGCGGCGCGGGCGGTGCGGGGATCGAACGGCAGGCGACAGCCCGGAGCGGCGCATCAGCTCGACCTGCTCCTCAGCGCCCGCAGCTCGGAGAAGAGCTCGCGCTGGAACTGCAGCGAGTGGTCGAAGACCTCCCGGGTCTGGTCGAGGTAAGCGCCGAGGAGGTCCGTCGCCTCGCCATGCTCCCGGCGCTCGATCGCGTCCTCGATGGCGCCGAGGTTGTTCAGCCACCGATCGCTGGCGTCGCGGTAACGGTCGACCGCGGCCGTGAACATCTCGGCGACGGCCGTCATCTCGGCGCCGCCAGCCCGCACGAGCTCCGAGGCCTCGCGCACCACCGCCGCGGTGGCCGCGAGGCTCTCGCCCAGGCCGCGGGCGTGGGCGCTGAGCCGCTCGGCAAGCCCGTCGGCCGCCTCCCGCCGCGCCCCCTCCAGCCGCTCCTCGAACGCCGCGAGCCGCGACGCCTGCTCCGCCAGCAGCTCCCTCGCCGCCTCCGACAGCGCCTGCGCCCGCGCCTCGGCCCGCACGTCCCGCTCCGCCGCGCTCCGCTCCGCCGCCTCCGCCAGCGCCGCCACCCGCTCCGCCTGCGCTCGTGTGCTCCCGGACATCGCCGCCGTCGCCTCCGACAGCCGCTCCAGCAGCACGTCCAGCCGCGCGTCCCGCTCCGCGTCCGCCTCCGCACGCGCCGACAGACGCACCGACGCCTCCTCGATCAGCCGCGACGCAGCCTCCGGCGCCGCCTGCGCCGCACGCGCCGCCTCCGTCAGCGGTCCCGAAAGCGCCTCGCCGAGCGCCGTCAGGTGCGCCGCGCGCGCAGCGTCCAGCTCCGCCTGCCGCTCCGCCGCCTCCGCAGCGCGCGCCGCCTGCGCCTGCTCCAGCCGCTCGATCGCCCCGCGCACCACCCCCGCCAGCCGCTCCGCCTGCCCCTCCAGCCGCGACGCCGACTCCGCCTCCAGCTCGCGCCGCCGCGACGCCGCCTCCCGGTCGAGCTGCTCGAACCGCTTCGCCGCCCGCTCTTCCAGCCGCTCCAGCCGCGACGCGACCCCGCCTTCCAGCCGCTCCAGGCCCTCGCCCAGGCCGCGGGCGTGGGCGCTGAGCCGCTCGGCCAGCCCGTCGGCCGCCTCCCGCCGCGCCCCCTCCAGCCGCTCCTCGAACGCCGCAAGCCGCGACGCCTGCTCCGCCAGCAGCTCCCTCGCCGCCTCCGACAGCGCCTGCACCCGCGCCTCGGCCCGCACGTCCCGCTCCGCCGCGCTCCGCTCCGCCGCCTCCGCCAGCGCCGCCACCCGCTCCGCCTGCGCTCGTGTGCTCCCGGACATCGCCGCCGTCGCCTCCGACAGCCGCTCCAGCAGCACGTCCAGCCGCGCGTCCCGCTCCGCGTCCGCCTCCGCACGCGCCGACAGACGCACCGACGCCTCCTCGATCAGCCGCGACGCAGCCTCCGGCGCCGCCTGCGCCGCGCGCGCCGCCTCCGTCAGCGGTCCCGAAAGCGCCTCGCCGAGCGCCGTCAGGTGCGCCGCGCGCGCAGCGTCCAGCTCCGCCTGCCGCTCCGCCGCCTCCGCCGCGCGCGCCGCCTGCGCCTGCTCCAGCCGCTCGATCGCCCCGCGCACCACCCCCGCCAGCCGCTCCGCCTGCCCCTCCAGCCGCGACGCCGACTCCGCCTCCAGCTCGCGACGCCGCGACGCCGCCTCCCGGTCGAGCTGCTCGAACCGCTTCGCCGCCCGCTCTTCCAGCCGCTCCAGCCGCGACGCGACCCCGCCCTCCAGCCGCTCCAGGCCCTCGCCCAGGCCGCGGGCGTGGGCGCTGAGCCGCTCGGCCAGCCCGTCGGCCGCCTCCCGCCGCGCCCCCTCCAGCCGCTCCTCGAACGCCGCGAGCCGCGACGCCTGCTCTGCCAGCAGCTCCCTCGCCGCCTCCGACAGCGCCTGCGCCCGCGCCTCGGCCCGCACGTCCCGCTCCGCCGCGCTCCGCTCCGCCGCCTCCGCCAGCGCCGCCACCCGCTCCGCCTGCGCTCGTGTGCTCCCGGACATCGCCGCCGTCGCCTCCGACAGCCGCTCCAGCAGCACGTCCAGCCGCGCGTCCCGCTCCGCGTCCGCCTCCGCACGCGCCGACAGACGCACCGACGCCTCCTCGATCAGCCGCGACGCAGCCTCCGGCGCCGCCTGCGCCGCACGTGCAGCCTCCGTCAGCGGTCCCGCAAGCGCCTCGCCGAGCGCCGTCAGGTGCGCCGCGCGCGCAGCGTCCAGCTCCGCCTGCCGCTCCGCCGCCTCCGCCGCGCGCGCCGCCTGCGCCTGCTCCAGCCGCTCGATCGCCCCGCGCACCACCCCCGCCAGCCGCTCCGCCTGCCCCTCCAGCCGCGACGCCGACGCGGCGTCCGCCGCCTGCCGCGCGAGCGCCTCCTCCTCCAGGCGCCGCGCGAGCGCCTCCAGCGACCCGGACGCGACCGCGCCGGCGCGCTCCACCGCCTGCGCCAGGAGCGGCTTCACCACGCCGGCCGCGACGTCGGCGGTCTGCCGCAGGCCCGCCGCGATGTCGCCGCGGATCTCGGCCGCGGCGCCCGCGAACGAGGCGGCGGCCTGGCGCGCGCCCTCGACCTGAACGCCGACGAGCCGCTCCTCGAGGCGCTCGAGCCTCGAGGTCGCCTCGCTCAGCGAGGCCGCCGCGGCGGGGAGCGCCTCGCCCTGCCGCGCGAGCGCCTCGAGCGCCGCGAGCTGCCGCCCCGCGACCGTCAGCCCCGCGAGCGGACCCGCCGCGTAGACGTGGAGCGCCGCCGCCGCCGCCGCCTCGGCGCGGCGCGCGAGCACGGCGCCGAGCCCGAGCATCGCCGACGCCGCCACGCCCGCCGCGGACGTGCCGAACGCGCGCGACAGGCCCTGCATCGGCGCGGCCAGGCTCTCGCGCAGCGCGCCGACGTCGGCGCTCAGCGTCAGCGCCTCACGCGCACCCCGCAGCGTCTCGAACAGGCCGAGGAACGTGCCGAGCAGCCCGATCATCACGAGCAGGCCGATGAGGTACGAGGCGAACGAGGCGCTCGCCGGGGAGAGCGGCACCCCGGCGATCCGCGCCTCGAGCATCGCCCGGAGCGGCGCGCTGCTCCGCTCGACGGCGGCGCGTGTCGCCGGCCGCGGCAGCGCGGCGAGCTCGCGCCCGAGCCGGGCGGCGCGGCCCGCGCGCACGAACAGCTCGAGCGTGCCGGAGACGAGCCCCAGCGCGATCAGCAGCACGAGGCCGTACGCGAGCGGATCCGCCCCGCGGTACACGAGCGCCGCCCGCGCCACGAGCGCGAGGCCGACGGCCCCGGTGAGGAGCACGAGGAGCCGCGTCGTCCACTGCCGCGCCGTCGCCACCCACATCATGAACGCCCTCGGCAGGCTACGCGGGCGCGCCCGCCGCGGCCCCGTCCACCAGCGCGAGCAGCCTGCCCGCCTCGTGCGCGAGCACCGCCTGCACGACGAGCTCCATCCGCTGCACCTCCCGCCCGAGCCACTGATCCCGCCCGAACCAGCCCGCGACGTGCTCGACCTCCACGGCGTCCGGGAGCGCCAGCACCGCCGCCCTGAAGCCGCGCGCGAATCCGCGCGAGAGGCCCGGGACGAGCTCGCCGAGCGCGCGCTCGCGCCGCTTCTGGGTGGCGCTCGCGATCGCCGCGTCGAGCCGCTCGAGGCGCGCCGCGGCCGGGCCGAGCGCCCGCAGCGACGGCGCGAGCTCCTCGCGCAGCGCGTGTGTCTCCTGGCGGACGCGGCCGAGGGTGCGGGTCGCGAGCTCGCCGAACGGCTCCCAGAGCTGGCCGGCCGCGGCCGCGAGCGCCCCCCGACCGCGGGAAGGCAGAAGCGCCCCGGTCTGCTCCAGGGTCGCGAGCACCGCCGGCGCGTCCGGCAGCTTGTTCCGCCGCTGGAACGGGGCGGAGAACAGCTGGTCCAGCGCCGCGGTGAGCTCGCCCAGGCGATCGGCGGCGAGCGCCCGGACGGCCGCGCGCGCGCCTTCCGTCGCCGCCGGCGCGGAGGGCGCCGGCGGCCTTTCGAGGAGCGAGAGCTCGCGCGCGAGCGAGATGCTCCCGTGCAGGTCCATGAGCCGCGCCAGGACCGCCGCGGGATCCGAGAACTCCACCGCCGGCGCGCGCGGATCCTCCGCCACCGCCGCCGCGGCGGCTGCGAGGGGGCGCGAGGTCAAAGGCCCGCGCCGCGACGACCCGGCTCCGGGGTGAAGCATTCGCACAGCGGCGCGTTGTTAGCCGTCGCGGCGCGGTGCCGCAAGCCCGTCCGTCACCGCGCGGCGCCGCGAGCCCGCTCCTCGTCCTCGTCAGGCGCGCGGCCGCAGCTCACCGGCTCGCCGGCGCCGGCGCGCCCGTGGCCGCGAGCGCAAACGCGATCTGATCGGCGCCCTTCTCGACGGCCGCCCGGATGAGATCCGCCCCGGCGTGCCCGGCGTTCCGCTCGATCCGGAGCAGGACCGGACCGCCCGCGCTCGCCGCCTGGAGGGCCGCGGCGAGCTTGCGCGCGTGCATGGGATCGACCCGATCGTCGCTGTCGGCCGACAGGAGCAGGACCGCCGGGTAGCGCGTCCCCGGCTTGACGCGGTGATAGGGGGAGTAGGCATGAAGCGCCTTGAACTGCTCCAGATCGTCGGCAGACCCGTACTCGCTGATCCACGTCTTGCCGGATCCGAAGAGGTGATACCTCACCATGTCGAGCAGGGGGACGCTGCAGAGGGCCGCGCCGAACAGGTCCGGCCGCTGCGTGATCGCCGCGCCGACGAGCAGGCCGCCGTTCGAGCCGCCCTGGATCGCGAGCCCCTCGGGCCGCGTGTACCCCTCGCGGATCAGGTGCTCCGCGGCGGCGATGAAGTCGTCGAAGACGTTCTGCTTCTTGAGCAGCATCCCGTCCCGGTGCCACGCCTCCCCGTACTCGCCGCCGCCGCGCAGGTTCGCCACCGCGTACACCCCGCCCCGCTCGAGCCAGGGGTGGATCGATCCCGTGAACGCGGGAGTCTGCGAGATCTGGAAACCACCGTATCCATAGAGCAGCGCGCGGGCGCTCCCGTCCTTCTTCATGTCCTTGCGGCGCACGATGAACATCGACACCCGCGTGCCGTCCCTGGACGGGAAGAAGGCCTGCTCGACGGTGTACGGCGACGGGTCGACAGGCACCTCGATGCGCGCGTAGAGCTCGGTCTTGCCGGTCTTGATCGAGGTCGCGTGGATCTCCTGAGGCGAGGTGAAGGACTCGAACGAGAAATACGCCTCGTCCTCGTCGGGCAGCCCGTACGGGCCGCCGACGGTGCCGATGCCGGGCAGCGGGACCTCGCGGGTCAACTTGCCGTCGAGCGAGCGGATCTCGACGCGGCTCGAGGCGTCCTTGAGGTAGCCGAGCGCGAGCTGCCCGCCCACGATGGAGACGCTGTCGAGCGTGGCGTCGGCGCGCTCCGGGACGATCTCCTTCCACGCCGCGCGCTCCGGCCGGTCCGGGTCGACCTCGAAGAGGCGGTAACGAGGCGCGCCCTCGTCGGTGTGGACGTAGAACCGGTCCTTGTAGACCTCGACGCTGTAATGGGCGTCGCTCCCGACGATGAGCGGCCGGTCCGCGGCCTGCCCGCCCGGCCTGCGGAGGTCGCGGAAGTAGACGTCCGTCGATGTCCACCCGTGGGCCACGGTGAGCACCAGGAAGCGGCCGTCCTTGGAGAGGCTCGCGCCGAGGAAGGTCCTCGGATCGCCCGTCCTGCCGCGCACGACCCGGTCCTTTTGCGGGTCCTGGCCGAGGCGATGGAAGCGCACCTCGGCGTAGCCGGGCCGCTCGGCGACGGCGATCGACGGGTCGGTGGGGAGCCAGACGTAATAGAAGCCGTCGCCGGACGGCGTCCACGAGGGATAGGCGTACTTGCCCCCCTCGATGACGTCGACCTCGGAGCGCTTGCCGGAGGCGACATCCATCACATGGAGCGTCGCCTCGTCGGAGTTGTTCTTCTGGACCTTGTAGGCGACGTTCTTGCCGTCCCACGACGCCTCCCATCCGCCCAGCGAGACGCTGCCGTCGTCCGACCAGCTGTTCGGGTCGAGCAGCGCGCGCTCCTCGCCGCCCTTCCCCTGCTTCCAGTACACGATCGACTTCTCCTTCGTCGCGTGCCGCCGGCTCAGGAAGTACCGGCCCCGCCGGTGGCGCGGCGCGGAGACCGCATCGATGTAGAAGAGCTGCTTGAGCCGCGACGCGATCGCGCCCCGCTCGGGGAGCTTGTCGAGCTCGGCGCGCGTGAACGCCTGCTGCGCCTTCATCCACGCCTGCACCTCGGGCGAGGCGCCGTCCTCGAGCCAGCGGTACGGGTCGGCGATCTCCACCCCGTGGAGGGTGTACTTCACCGGGTCGACGCGGGTCGGCGGGTACGCGGGGCCGTCGCGGTCCGCGGGGGTGGGCGCGGCGCTGGCCGCGCCAAGGGGCGGAGAGGGGTTCGCGGTCATCGTGGACACGGGTCGGTGTGCCTCCGTACCTCCGCACGCGCCGGCGAGGAGCGCCGCGAGGAGCAGGCAGCGAGAGTACTTCATGAGCGGCGCAGCATAGCGCGCTCTGGCCAGCCTGAGCAGCGGATGCGGCCGCGCCGGGGAGAGAGCGGCATAGGAGCGCGGCGCAGGAGAATGGAGCGGTGAGGCGCGCGCGGAGGCGGTCCAGCAGCGCGGATCCGCGCGGCTTGTCGCGCCGGCTGCGTGGTGTAGCGTTGCCGGCAGATGCTGAGGCGCGTCCACGTCCAGAACTTCCGCTCGCTCGCCGACCTGTCGCTCGACCTCGGCCCGCTGACGGTCCTGTTCGGGCCCAACGGCGCGGGCAAATCCTCCCTGCTCGACACGCTCTGGTTCCTACGCGACTGCGCCGCGCGCGGCGTTGAGGTCGCCTCCTCGGAGCGCAGCCACGGGATCGGCTTGCGCTGGGACGGCGCCGAGGAGGGCGCCCCGATCTCCGTCGCGGTCGAGGCCGAACGCGCGCGCTACGAGGTGCGCGTCGCGCTCTCGGCCGGCAGGATCGATCCGTTTCCTGGCGAGCGCCTCCGCTCCCCTGGAGCGGGGCGTGGATCTGATCCAGCGGTCCACGGGGAGCAACCGGGCCTCGTTCTTCGAGGCCGATAAGGTCGCGGAGCCGGTCACCTTGCGAGAGCCGGAGCGGCTGAGCCTGACGAGGTACCTCGACGTCGGCGGCGCCGAGGAAGCCGCCGACGTGGACGTCCTCCTGCGGTCCATCCGGATGCACCGGTGCAGGCTCTTCAACTTCCACGGCATCAAGAATGTGGGCTCGCAGAGCGCGCCCGAGCTCCGGCTGAAAGGCCGTGCGGACAACCTCTGGTCGGTCCTTCGCAACGTGCATGACCGGCGCGGCGCCGACGACCGGTACGACACGATCGTGAGCTTCATGCGCGAGGCCCTCCCGTCGTTCGACGGCCTCCTCTTCGAGCAGACCGGCCCCGCCTCCGTGACCGGTCGCTTCCTCGAGAAAGGCCGCCGCGGCCCGCTCTGGGCCTCGGGGGTGTCCGATGGCCACCTCCATCTCCTGATCCTCCTCACAGCCATGTTCGCCGAAGGCCGGGCGCCCGGCGTCTTGCTCCTCGATGAGCCGGACATCTCGCTCCACCCTTGGGCGCTGTCCGTGCTCGCCAGGGCGCTCAAGGCGGCGGCCAGCGCAGGGGAGAAGCAGATCCTCCTCGCGACGCACTCCCCCGTGCTGCTCAGCCAGTTCGACGCGGACCAATCGCTCGTCGTCGAGTCGGACGCGGGGAGGACCCGCTTGACGCGGCTCAGCGAGATCACGGGTGTCCAGGATCTGCTGGAGCAGTACGCGGCCGGCTCGCTCTACATGGCGAACGTCCTCGCGCCGCAGGGGACGCCCGGGCAGGTCGACGTGGAGCCGTCCGAGGCAGGAGAGCGCTGAGCGTGGCGAACGACGGCCCGGCGTGGGTCTTCTGCGAGTTCGGCCTGCTCGTGACAGGGAAGGGCAAAGGGGAGTTCCTCCCGCGGCTGTTCCGGGAGCTCGAGGCCTCGGGGCGCTGCGGGTTCCGGGTGATCGCTCGCATCGGCCAGCGCTCCCCGATGTCCTCCTCGAGGAAGAAGTCCCTCCGTGTTGTCGGAACGAACCAAGAGATCACGGACCGGGACTTCGAGGTCATCGGCATCCCGGCGCGCCAGCACCTGAACCAGCGGCGAGCTTCGTACAAACGGGCCTTCGTCGTTCTGATCGACGATCTCGAGGCGGCCCGTAAGGTCCAGGAGCGCCAGGTGTTCGCGCGTTACCGCGAGGCGCTGGACAGAGCGCTCGGCGAGAGGAAGCACCTCGCAGCCGTCCACTTCCTCGTGAACATGCTGGAGGCGTACTACTTCGCCGATGCTGCAGCGATCAACGCCGTGCTCGGCACGCAGCTCGCCGATTACCCTGGAGACGTCGAGGAGATCGAACACCCAAAGAACACGCTGAAGGCCGAGGCGCGCGCGATCGAACGCTCCTTCGACGAAGTCGAGGATGGGGCGCAAATCATCCAGCGGCTAAAGCTCCCCCACGTGCTCTCCAGGCCAGGCACCTGCGCTTCGCTCCGCGCGCTGTTCGGCTGGTGCGCGAAGGCCGCGAGGCTGGAGGAGGAGCTGGCCGACGCGCTCTGCCTGAGCTCAGGCGTGTACAGCGCCATCACCGGGCCGCAGATCGGGGCGCTCTAGCCGAGAAGCAGCAGGAGGGAGCGGCCTTCGAGGCGACAGGTCAGAAGGGGCGATCGCCGCATCCATCCGGCGAGCACCCGGCGCATGGCGGCGCGGCGGTCGCGGAGCGCATCCGTAGGGGGCGCACCGCACGGGGATCGATGCGGCGGGAGCCACGCCGTGGGTCATCCGGACAGGCGCGGTCGTGACCCGCGGACATAGAACCGCTTCACGATGTCCGGGTGACCCTCGCCCCTGTCCAGATGGCCTCCGCCCCTGTCCAGATGGCCTCCGCCCCTGTCCAGATGGCCTCCGCCCCTGTCCAGATGGCCTCCGCCCCTGTCCAGATGGCCTCCGCCCCTGTCCAGATGGCCTCCGCCCCTGTCCAGATGGCCTCCGCCCCTGTCCAGATGGCCTCCACGCATGTCCGTGTAGCAGCAAGGGACAACTCGGCGCTGGGAAGGGCAAGGTCGACGCCAGCGGGCGAGGCCCCGCGCGCCGGCCGGGGCGCGCTCGCCGGATTGCGATGCCCGGGGCCCCCGTCATCGACTAGGAAGGGAGCTCATGGCGACGCCTCTCCACCTCGGACGAGCGACCGCGCTGCCGGCGCTCCTCGGCATCGGCCTGCTCCAGTCCACCGCGGCCGCGCAGCAGACCGCACCCGCGACGCCCTCCACGACGGAGAGATCGCCTGCCGACGCAGCGGACAAGCCGGCCAGCGATGCCTCGACAGCGTCCGGCGATACGCGCGCGCCCGCTGCCGACCCCCTGCTCGCGCCCAGGCCGGCGGCGCGGCGCGGCGGGCTCGCCGTGGGGATCTCCGCCGGGCTCGCGCTCGGGAGCGCCGCCGGCTTCCCGAACGACGTCCAGAAGATCGGGTACCAGCGCCACTACACCGAGACCGGCGTCGGGATCGGCGGGGGAGGCTACGTCTGGATCGGCGGCGCGCTCGCGGACTGGCTCACGTTCGGCGCCGCCGGCGGCGGCCACCTCCTGAGCGCCAAAGACCATGGCTCCCTCGCCGGCGGCTTCATGTTCCACACCGAGGTCTTCCCGCTCTTCTCGCTCGGAGGGCCCTGGCGAGACGCGGGCGTCGCCATCGACGCCGGCACCGGCGTGGCCTACACGACGGCGGACGCCGCCGGCGACGACGACGCGGACGCCATCGACGGCGCCCTGCCGGCCCGCGTCGGCGTCGGGGCGTTCTACGAGGGGATCCGGCTCTGGAAGGTGTCGATGGGGCCGTGGCTCTACGCCGATTACACGTGGAGCTCGTCGGTGCGCCAGACGGGGGTCTACCTCGGGTGGCGGACCGCGCTCTACACCGGTCCCTGAGCCGCGCGCGAGCGCGTCGGCCGGCCTAGGCGCGGAGCTCGGGCGGCTTGCCCCGCGGCAGCGCCTCGCCCCCCGGCGTCGCCAGCGTGAGCCGGATGCCGCGGCGGATGAGCTGCATCGCAAGGAACGACGCCGCGCCGATCAGGATCTTCCGGCCGATCTCGCGCGGCATGTTCGGCTTGCCCTGCGCCGCCACCCGGTCCGGGTGCCGCCACCAGCGCACGATCGCCCGGACGCGCTCGCCGCGCAGCCGCTCGCCCCGCGTGCCCGCGCGCACGTCCTGCACCAGCGCGATCACCGCCGCGCCGCCCATGATCGCGAGCAAGAGCCCGCCGACGGCCACCCCGGGGCCGCTCCGGCGCACCTCGGATCCCACCTCGAGCAGCGCGTGGCTCCGCTGATCGATCGCCTCGATCGTGTGCATCAGCCGCTCGCGCAGCTCGTCCGCCTTGCGCTCGAACGCCTCGCGCTTGCCGTTCATCCGCTTCATGCGACGTGCTCCCGCAGCATCCGGACGTCCGACCCGACGCGGTCCTGGGTCCGCTCGAGCGGCCGCTTCGGGGCCCGCGTGTACCCGACCAGGCCCACCACCACGGCCAGCACGACGAACCCGAGCCCGAGCAGGAGCGCCGGGAGCGGGGACAGCGAGATCGAGAGCGCCAGCGCGACGAGCACCAGCGCGAGCCCGAGCAGCGCCGCCGCGGCCGCCGCGCCCAGCGCGATGCCCGACCGCTTCGCCCACGAGATCTCCTCGTTGAGTTCGTCGCGCGCCAGCGCGACCTCGACCTGCATCAGCTCCTTGGCCTCGGCGATCGCCTCCTTCACGAGATCGGCCGTCGAGCTCTCGGGCCTGGGATCCACCTGCCTCATGAGACACCTCTCCGCCTGACGGGGTGAACACGCGGAGGAACGGAGCAGCGAGCCGCCAGCACACCCGGCACACCACGGAGCTCCCGCCCCCGACGCCGGGTCAGGCGGTGCAACCGGCACGCCAGCCACCGCGCCGCACAGGCGCACGCGCCGCGCGGTCCGGTCCCCCGCCGCGTCCCGGCGCCGCGCGGGATCCGGGGCGCGGCAGGCGATCAGGGCAAGGCGCCGGCGACGACGCGCTCGTGCCCGCCGTAGTCGAGGCTCTTCACGACGTCGCGGAACCCCGCCCGCGCGAAGAGCTCGGCCACCGCGCCCGCCTTGCCCGCCTCGACCTCGACGGCCAGCACGCCGCCGCCCGCGAGCAGCGCCGGCGCGCCCGCGACGATGCGGCGCGTGACGTCGAGCCCGTCCGCGCCGCCCACGAGCGCGAGGTGCGGCTCGTAG
Organism: Sorangium cellulosum; assembly: GCF_002950945.1. GTDB lineage: Bacteria > Myxococcota_A > Polyangia > Polyangiales > Polyangiaceae > Sorangium > Sorangium cellulosum_E. The sequence goes on along the minus strand of NZ_CP012673.1, from coordinate 13,392,904 downwards.
CCGCGGATGTCGACCTGCAGCGAGTCCACGTCCCCGTCGGGGATGTACGGCGGGTTCGCGGTGATCAGGTCGAAGCGGAGGCCGGAGGGCAGGCCGGCGAACAGGTCCGCGCGCAGGAACCCCGCGTTCACCGCGCCGAGGCGGAGCGCGTTCTCGCGGGCGACGGCGAGCGCGCCGGCCGAGATGTCCACGCCGAGGACGCGGCTGGTGGGCCGCTCGCAGGCGAGGCTGATCGCGACGCAGCCCGACCCGGTGCACAGATCGAGCACACGCGCGGCGAGGGCGATGTGTCGCGTCCGGGCGAGGCCGACCTCGACCAGGATCTCGGTGTCCGGGCGCGGGATGAGCACGCGCGGATCGACGCGGAACGGGCGGCCGTAGAACTCGCGCACACCGAGCAGGTAAGCGACCGGCTCGCCGGCGCGGCGGCGCTGGTGCAGGTCCCGGTACGCGGCGAGCTCGGCCTTGTCGAGCGGCCGGTCGGCGTCGATCAGCAGGCCGACGCGGTCGAGGCCCAGCACCTTGCCGAGCAGGAGCTCGGCGTCGAGGCGCGCCGAGGACGCGCCGCGCTTCTTGAGGTCGCCCGAGGCCCAGGCGATCACGCGGCGGATGGTCCAGGCTTCGCTCTGCGGCTCGACGTCGGGCTTGGTCACGGGGCGGGCGCGGCGAGGGACTCGCGGACGGCGGCGGCGACGATGGCCTCGACCTCGGCGCGGATCTCGTCGCGCCGCACGACCGAGCGGGCCTCGAACCGCAGCACCAGGATCGGGCCGGTGTTCGAGGCGCGGCAGAGGCCCCAGGCCCCGCCGCCGAAGTCGACGCGCGCCCCGTCGATGTCCACCACCGGGCGGACGCTGCGGAAATGGTCGGTCACCCGGCGGACGACGTCGAACTTCACGGCGTCGGGGCAGTCGACGCGGATCTCGGGCGTGGCGAACGTCTCCGGGACGTCCGCGAGCAACGCGCTGAGCGGCCGGCCCTCGCGGGCCACGATCTCGAGCAGGCGGACCGACGCGTAGACCGCGTCGTCGAACCCGAACCACCGGTCGGCGAAGAACATGTGCCCGCTCATCTCGCCGGCGAGCAGCGCGCCCTCCTCCTTCATCTTCGTCTTGATGAGCGAGTGGCCCGTCTTCCAGAGGATCGGGCGCCCGCCGCGCGCGGCGATGTCGGCGTAGAGGCTCTCGGAGCACTTCACCTCCCCGAGCACGGCCGAGCCGGGGCGCTCGGCAAGCAGCGACCGCGCGAAGAGCAGCAGCAGCTTGTCCCCCCAGAGCACCTCGCCGCGCTCGTCGACCACGCCGAGCCGGTCGCCGTCGCCGTCCCACGCGAAGCCGAGCGCGGCGCCGGTCGCGAGCACGCGGTCCCGCAGCGCCGCGAGGTTCGCGGGCACGGTCGGGTCGGGGTGGTGGTTCGGGAAGCGGCCGTCGATGTCGCAGAAGAGCGCGTCCGGCGCGAAGCCGAGCGCCGCGAGCGTGCGGGTGCCCAGCGGGCCGGCCGCGCCGTTGCCGGCGTCGACCACGAAGCGGACGTCGGTGCTGGACAGGCGGGACGCCGCGCGCACCGCCGCGATGTAGTCGGCCTCGAGGTCGACCTCGGAGAACGAGCCGGGCGGCGGAGGCGCCGCGCCGGCGCCGCCCTGCTCGATGAGGTCGGCGAGCGCCTGGATGTCCTTGCCGAAGAACGAGGCCTTGCCGCGCATCAGCTTGAACCCGTTGTCGGGCGCCGGGTTGTGGCTCGCCGTCACCATGATCGCGCCGTCCGCGTGCAGGTGATGGGCCGCGAAGTAGAGCAGCGGGGTCGGACCGACGCCGGCCGAGATCACGTCGGCGCCGCCCGCGCGCAGGCCGTCCGTGAGCGCAGAGAACAGGCGGTCGCTGGAGAGGCGGCCGTCGCGGCAGACCGCGACCCGGGGAGCCGCGCCCGCCGCCCCGCCCTGAGGACCGGGCGCCGCGCCCGCCGCGTCGCGGCGGAGGAGCTGGGCGAACGCGGCGCCGAGCGCACGCGCGAGCTCGCTCGTGAGGTCGCGCTCGGCGTCGCCGCGGATGTCGTACTCGCGAAAGATGTGTCGGGGGACTCTCATACACCGGCCCGGGGCGTGCTGCAGGCCTCGCCGCGGTGCGGGCCAGCGCTGCAAAAGCTCTGACACAGCGCAATCGTGGGTGAAACGAAAAACGCGCGCGCCGCGCGCGGGCCCATGAGATTGCGTTCCCGGCCGCCGGCCGGCTAACTTGGGCGCGTGGAGCTCAGGACCGCAGGATGACGCGCGCACAGAGAACCGGTCTCGCAGCCGTGCTGGCCCTCTCCGCCTGCCTCTCCCGCGGCGGCGCCGCGCGGGCGGCAGAGCCGTCGGCTTCGGCCTTGCCGATCACCGTCATCGCCCTCCGGACCGACGACGCCTACGACCAGGCGGACGCGCTGACCAGGGCGCTCCGCTCGGCCATCAAGGATACTCCGGGCTGGTCGGTCGGCGAGGGCGACTTCTCGCTCGAGGTCCTGACGCTCAGCCTGCAGTGCAGCGACGTGCCCGACGCGGCCTGCCAGACCCGCATCGCCGACCAGATCAAGAGCGACCGCTATCTCTGGGGCGTGATCCGCAAGGAAGGCACCAGCGTGGTGGGCGAGCTGCACCTCTTTCGCCGCGGGCAGCCGGCCGCGAACGTGCCGGTGAAGCACAGCGCGAACCTGACCGAGGGCAACGACGAGACGCTCCGCAAGATCGCGGCCGACGCCGTCGCGGCGCTGACCGGCGGGCCGCCGAAGGGCTCCCTCCGCGTGAGGACGGGCGCCGCCCAGGCGACGGTGCTCATCGACGGCAAGGCGGCGGGCGCGGTGCAGAACGGCGAGGCGACGTTCACGGTCACGACCGGGCCGCACCGGGTGATCGTCAAGTCGCCGGGGTTCCTCGACGCCGAGGCGTCGGTCACGGTCCAGCCCGTCGCCACCACGGACGTCGCGCTCAGCCAGGTGCCCGTGGAGTCGTCGCAGCCCGGCTGGAAGCGGGTGGGCGGCTTCGTCGGCCTCGGCGCGGGGGCGGTGTTCGGGACCGTGGCGGTCATCAGCTCGATCCAGGTCGCGACCGTCCCGAGCGACCCGCGGTTCAAGGCCTACCGCGCGCTGTTCGACCGGAAGGTCGAGGACGTCTGCGCGCGCGAGCAACGCCAGGCCATCCGGGCCGACGTCCGCGCGGAGACGCGGACGGTCGAGGCCGGCATCAGCCTGTGCGAGCGGGCGGACACCCACACGGCGCTCCAGCTCGTGCTCTACCCGCTCGCGGCGATCTCCGCCGGCGTCGGCGCCTACCTGCTCGTGACGAGCGGCGAGGGCCGGTCGACGGTGCGCCCCGGCCTCACCGTGCAGCCGAACGTCAGCCTGGACACGGGCGGCCTCGACGTGACCTACCGCTGGTGAACGGCGCCCCGGGGCCCGCCGCGGCGGGGCGACGACCATGCGGGTGATCGCCGGCCGGCTCGGCGGGCGGCGGCTCTCCGCGCCGCGCGGCGAGGGCACGCGGCCGACCGCGGACCGCGTGCGCGAGGCGCTCTTCTCCTCGCTCGGCGACGTCTCCGGCGCGCTCGTCTGCGACCTCTACGCCGGCACCGGCGCGCTCGGCATCGAGGCGCTCTCGCGCGGCGCGCGGCGCGCGGTCTTCGTCGACAGCGGCCGGCCCGCGCTCGCCGCGCTCCGCGAGAACCTCGCCGCCCTCGACCTCGGCGAGGCCACGCGGGTCGTCCCCCTCCCGGTCGAGCGCGCGCTCGACCTGCTCCGCGACGAGCCCCCCTTCGACCTCGTCCTGCTCGACCCCCCGTACGCCGCCCTGGCGAAGGCCGTCGCCGCGGCGGAGCGCCTCGCCGGGCCGCTCGGCCTGCTCGCCCCGGCCGGGCGCCTCGTCCTCGAGCACGCCCGCCGCGACCCCTCCCCCGAGATCGCCGGGCTCACGCGCGACGTGGTCCGCACGTACGGCGACACCGCGGTGTCGTTCTACACCCGCTGACCTGCTGCGGAGGTGCCGCAGAACCTGCCGCGGACCTGCGCGGACGTTCCCGCCGCGCGGCCCCGCGTGTTCATCCCGGGCGCATCCAGTTTCCTGGCGCGCTCCCCTGCCCTCCCTTGTAGACTCGGCCCCGCCGGACGCGCCCGCGTCTCGGCTCCGGCGCACGGAGGACCCGGCCCACGCGGCCGCCCCCGCGCGCTCCTCCGGGAGGACTTCTCACGTGTCCGCATCGATGCCTCCGTCGTCTCAGCAGATTCCAGGAAAATCCAGCAATACTGGGCTCTACATCGCAGGGATGGTCGTGTTCGCCGCGCTCATCGCGGGCCTGCTGTACTGGAGGCTGCGCCCGGAGCCCGCGCCGGTGGCCGCGACCCCGACGGCCGCGACCCCGGCCGAGGTCAAGCCGGCGGACCCCCCGCCGCTCTTCGCGCCGCCGCCTCCGCCGCCCGTCGACGAGGTCGAGGACGCCGGCGTGGACGCCGGAAAAGTCGCGACGGGACAGAATCCGTCGACGACGGGCAAGGGGCCTTGCACGGGCAAGTGTGGTGACGGTGTGGGCTCGCCCGCGCTCGACTCGGCGGTGCTCGGGCTCGCTCGTTCCGCGCAGGGTTGTTACAACCGCGCGCTGCGCACCTCCGAGGTCTCCGGAAAGCTGACGGTCAGCGTGCACGTCGGCTCGTCAGGCGCGGTGTGCAACGCCTCCATCGTCAACGACTCGGTCGGCTCGAACGAGATTGCGTCTTGCGTTCTGGGCCGTTTCCGCGGCAAATCACTGCCTCCGCCGCAGAGCGGATGCGTCGTGGTGAACGTGCCGATCAACTTCACCATCAAGCAATAGGAAGCCGCCGATGCGAACGCTCTCCCTCCGGATGGCCAGCCTGCTCCTCCTCGCGCTCGCGCCGCTCGCCTTGCAGGGCGCCGCGTGCAGCGCGGAGGACGGGACCACGCCGACCTGCACCAACAACGTCGACGCCGACGCGGGGGTCCTGAAGGATCCGGACGGGTGCCATCAGTTCCCGTCCTGCGTCGTGAACGGCAAGCTCGCGGCGCCCGAGGAGTGCTGCAAGAACAGCGAAGGCCTCGTCAACCGGGAGTGCGTGAACGGGTATGCGCCCCTGAGCGGCGCGGCCTCCACGACGTCGTCGGCCGGCTCCGGCGGCGGCGGCGGCGACGGCGGGGGCGGCAGCTCGGGCGACGGCGGGGGCGGCGGCTCGGGCGACGGCGGGGGCGGCGGCTCGGGCGACGGCGGCAACGGCGGCGGGGGGAGCGGCGGCTAGCCCGCGGCGATCGGGGGAGCGTGGCGAGAATCGCTGCATCGAGCCGCGGGATCCTGCTCTCGGTCGCCTACGACGGGCGCCCCTTCGCGGGCTACGCCCGCCAGCGCGACCAGCGCACGGTGGCGGGGGAGCTGCTCGGCGCGCTGCGCGCGATCGACCCCGCCATCCGCGAGGTCCGCGGCGCGAGCCGCACCGACGCGGGCGTGCACGCGCGCGACCAGCGCGTCGCGTTCGACACCGCGGCGCCGCTGCCGCCGCGCGGCTGGGTCCTCGCGACCGCGCGCCACCTCCCCGACGAGATCGTGATCCGGCGCGCCTCCGTCGTGCGCGTCGGGTTCTCGCCGCGCTTCGAGAGCCTCCGCAAGCGCTACCGCTACCTGATCCTCCGGGACCACGTGCGCGACCCGTTCCTCATCCGGCGCGCCTGGCGCGTCGAGGGCCTCACGGACGACGCGATCGAGCGGGCGCGCGCCGAGGCGGCCTCCGCGAAGGGCACCCACGACTTCGCCGCGTTCCGGACGAGCGTGGACGAGCGGACCTCCACCCAGCGGACGATCTACGACGTTGCGCTGTCGCTCGACCCCGCGGACCCGCGCCTCGTCCGGTTCGACATCGAGGGGAACGCGTTCCTGCACAACATGGTGCGCATCCTGGTCGGCACCCTGCTCGACGTGGCGCGCGGCCACCTCACGCCCGGCGCGATCGCCCGCGCGATCGCCTCGGGCGACCGGCGCGACGCGGGGATCACGGCGCCGCCGGACGGGCTCTACCTGGAGCAGATCCACCTCCGCGACGACGGCAAGGATCCGTGGCCGGCGGGGCCTTCGGACGGATCCCCGGACGACGACGCCGCGCAGGACGTGCCCGAGCTCGACGCCGAGACGGGCGCGCCGCTCTTGCCCGAGCCGTGAGCCGCGCGGTTTCCGCGCCGCTGCAGGTTGCGTTCGCGCGTGGTCCTCGTCTTACCTCCTGCCTCGCCTCCTGCCCTCGCTGCCGGGCCCCCCGCGCCGCGACTCGCGGGCAGGACGTCTCCCATGCGCCGGAGGAAGCATGAACTCGCGTCGGCTCGCTGCGTCCCTCGCCCTGCTCGTCCCTGCCCTCTCGCTGTCGTCGCGCGCGGCCGCCCAGCCGGCTCCGGGCCTTCCGGCGCCGGAGGCCGCGGCCTCCCCCGCCCCCAGGGCCGCCGCCCCGGCCTCCAAGGCCGCCGCCCCGGCCTCCAAGGCCGCCCCCGCCCCCGCCCCGAGGGCCGCGCCGGCCCTCGCGCCGCCGTCCAGCGCCGCCGCCGCGGCCGGCACGGCCGATCTGCGCCGCCTCGGCGAGGCCTTCGCCGACGTCGCCGACAAGGTCGGCCCCGCGGTCGTCCAGATCGAGGTCACCGTCGGCGAGAACGTCTCCTCGCCGCTGCGCTGGTTCCGCGACGGCGGCCAGCGCCGCGGGCTCGGCTCGGGCGTGATCTTCTCCTCGGACGGCGGGATCCTCACGAACAACCACGTCATCGACGAGGCCCGCGCGATCACCGTCCGGCTCCGCGACGGCCGCATGTTCGCCGGCCGCATCGCCGGCCGCGACCCGGCGACCGATCTCGCCGTGATCCGCATCGACGCGAAGGACCTCCCCACCGCGACCTTCGCCGACAGCGACGCCGCGCGCGTCGGCGCCTGGGTGGTCGCCATCGGCTCGCCGTTCGGCCTGGGCCACACGGTCACCACGGGCGTGCTCAGCGCCAAGGGGCGGGGCGGCGTCGGCGTGAACGACGTCGAGGACTACCTGCAGACGGACGCGAGCATCAACCCCGGCAACTCGGGCGGCCCGCTCGTCGATCTGGACGGCCGCGTGCTCGGCATCAACACGATGGTGGTGAGCCGCGGGCAGGGCATCGGGCTGGCCGTGCCGGCGAACATGGCCCGGCGCGTGGCCGAGCAGCTGCTCAGGACCGGCCGCGTCGAGCGCGCCTGGATGGGCGTCGGGATGCAGGACCTCACGCCCCAGCTCGCGGCCGTGATGCCGAACGCGCCCCGGGCCGGCGCGCTCGTGAACGCCGTGAGCCCCGGCGGCCCCGCGGCGCGCTCGAACCTCCAGCCGGGCGACGTGATCACCTCGGTCGGCGCCCGGTCGGTGCGCGACGCGCAGGACGTCCTCCGCGAGCTCTTCCGGCACAACGCGGGGGAGACGCTGGCCCTCGAGGTCGTGCGCGGCGGCCGGCGGTACCAGACGCAGGTGACGCTCGCCGCGCGGAGCGAGCCTCCGCCGCCCGCGCTCCCGGTGCAGCGCGCGCCCGGCCAGCACCCGGGCCTCGGCCTGACGCTGCGCGACGCCCCGGCCCCGCGCGGCGAGGCCGACGCCGCCGGGGAATCCGACCCCCGATCGACCGCACGATCGACCGGGCGCCCGGCCGGCCGCGCGGTCGCCCGTGTGGTCTCGGTGGCGAGCGACTCGCCCGCCGAGCGCGCGGGCATCCGCCCGGGCGACGTGATCCTCGAGGCCGACGCGCGCCGCACGCCGACCTCCGCGCAGGTCGAGGAGGCCGCGCGCGACGGCGATCTCCTCCTCCGGGTGCAGCGCCGCGGCGCCGCGTTCTACGCGGCGCTCCGGCGCTGAGCCGCGCCCCTGCGACCCCCTGCCGGAAAATCCGGCGCGGACAAATGGACTGCCCGCGCGCCCCTTGGTAGGTCGTGGTCGTGCACGTCGGACTCGACCGTCTCCCGGAGCTCCCGCTCCTCCAGCGCCTCCGGTCGGCTCGCCTCGGGGTGCTCGCGCACCCCGCGAGCGTCGACCGCGAGCTCACCCACATCGCCGCGGTGCTCGAGCGGCTCGGCGTGCGCCCGCGCGTCTTCTTCGGCCCCGAGCACGGCTACGGCGGCGAGGCCCAGGACATGGCGGCGGTGAGCAGCGCCGTCGACGCCCGCTCCGGCGCCCGCATCGTCAGCCTGTACGGCGACCGCTTCGAGGATCTCGCGCCCGCCGCGGCGGATCTCGCGGAGATCGACGTGCTCCTCGTCGATCTCGCCGACGTCGGCGCGCGTTACTACACGTTCGTCTGGACGGCGCTCCTCGCGCTCCGGGCGGCGCAGGCCGCGGGCGTGCACGTCGTGGTGCTCGACCGGCCGAACCCGATCGGCGGCGCGGCCGAGGGCGTCGAGGGCGCGACGCAGGCGCCGGGGTTCCTCTCGTTCGTGGGCCTCGAGCCCGTGCCCATCCGCCATTCGCTCACGGTGGGCGAGCTGCTCGCGCTCTTCGCGCGGCGCGAGGGCATCCCGCTCGGGGGCGTCGCCTGCGGCCTGGAAGTCGTGGCCGTCCAGGGCCTGCGCCGCGAGGCGCTCGCGGCCGAGTGGGACCGGCCGTTCGTCCTCCCCTCCCCCAACATGCCCACGGCGGACACCGCGCTCGTCTATCCTGGCGGCTGCCTGCTGGAGGGGACGAACCTGTCCGAGGGGCGCGGCACGACGCGCCCGTTCGAGATCGTCGGCGCCCCGTGGCTCGACGGCCGCGACCTCGCCGCGCGCCTCGCGTCCACGGCGCTCCCGGGCTTCGTGGCGCGCCCGCTCACGTTCCGGCCCACGTTCCAGAAGCACGCCGGCGCGATCTGCGGCGGCGTTCAGATCCACGTCACGGACCCGCGCGCCTTCCGCCCGGTCGCGACCTACGTCGCGCTCACGGCCTTCGCCCGGCGGCAGCAGCCGGAGCAGTTCTGCTTCCGCACCGAGCGGTACGAGTACGTCGACACGATCCCGGCCTTCGACCTGCTCACCGGGTCCGCCGCCGCGCGCCTCGCGATCGAGGCCGGCGAGGATCCGCTGGCGATCGCGCTGGAGGTGTCGCGCCCGGACCCGGCCTGGCCCGAGGTGATGCGCGAGGCGCAGGCCGCGCTGGCCGCCTGCTGAGCGCCGCCCGCTCGGCTCAGCGATCGTAGCGATCGTAACGCGACGGGCGGGCGGCCGCGCCGGCCATCATCCTCGTGGAGACGGCGAGGATCACGAGCGCGACCCCGGCGGCCACGAAGAAGGTGCGCGCCGGCCCGGGGGCGGAGAACCCGAGCAGCCAGGGCGCGGCGAGCAGGCCGGCGCCGAGGACCAGCTCGAGCGCGCCGTGCACCGGGAGCGGGATCTTGCCCGAGGCGCCGAGCGGGTGGTCGGACAGCAGCGACACGATGAAGTGCACGAGGGCCGCGACATAACAGGCCGACGCCGGCACCGGATCGAGGCGGAGCACGAGCGGCGCGAGCGCGAGCAGGACGACGGCCGTGTAATCGACGTAGCTGTGGAGGCGAGGAGACAGGAGCTTCATCGGTCCCTCCTTGGAGGAGCGCTGTCTCGGCAGGTGCATCGAGTGTGCCCGGGGAGGGGGCGTGCTCCACCGTGCAAGGAGTGTTGGAACGCCGCGCTGGCCTGGAGATCGGGCGGAAGGTGCCTTGTCCGGGACGGAGCGGCGGTGCCTGCCCTGCTCACCACGGGTGACGGATCCCCGCGGCGTGGGTCGATGTCGCCGCTCGAGGCGGCCTGGCGCTCAGCCGAGCGAGAGGAGCTCGTCGAGCACGGCCTCGTACTCGTCGATGAGGGGGTGCGGCGGCAGCGCCCGCGACATCGCCCGCAGCTCCTCGAACCGGGCGATCTGGATTTCCCTGCCGCGCTTGAACATCGGCCACGGGTCGCCGTGCTCGTGCGCGCAGACGATGATGGATTGGAAATTATCTATCTTGTCCGCCAGCGAGATCGCCTGAGCGTCCCAGGGCTTCCTGGGGAACGCATCGAGATACAGGCGCTTCCGGTCTTCCCAGGGCAGCGATCTATCCTGCTCGGTCACGTGGAGGACGAGCGAGGCGACGCGCTCGCCGAAGCGCTCGCGCAGCTCGTCGAGCGTGACGCCCTGATCCTCCATCGCGTCGTGCAGGGCGCCGGCCGCGACGACCTCCTCGTCGAAGCCGTGGCGCGCGAGCAGGACCGCCACCCCGGCGAGGTGGCTGATGTAGGGGACGTCCGCGTTCGGATACTTGCGTTTCTGTGCGCGGTGCCAGACCGCCGCCTGGTCGAGCGCGCGCTTGAGGAGGGTGCCCATCGCGGTGTGCAGCCACCATAGCCGCTCGGCGCCCCGAGCGCAGGCGGTCCGGAGCCGCCCCGGCGCAGGCGAGCCGCCTCGCCGTCGGAGCCGCCCGCAGCGCGCTCGGGGATCGCCCCCGGGCCCGCGGGCTGCCCGCGCCGCTGCGTCCCGGCCGCCCGCGTGTCGGCGCGCCCGAGCGGACCGGCCGGACGCGCCGACCCGCTCGGGGAGCGCTCGCCGCGGTCGCCACGCTCGCCGCGGCCGGAGCGAGCTGCGGCGCGAGCAGCGCTCGCGACGGCAGCGGTGCGCGGCGCGGCCGGAGCGAGCTGCGATGAAGCGCCGAGCGCGCAGGTGAAACAGCCTCTCGTTCGTTCAGAGGGTCCGGGGAGGTGCGCAGAGGTCCTACGAAGATGGAGACCGTGTCGCTCGTTGCCGGCGACGACGCTATTTCCGACCTGTATACTCGTCGGCGACAGCGTCTTATATCGTCATGCGAAACCCGCCGATGCAGGGTGCCACCTCGATGAAATCTTGGTCTTTCGTCCCGTTCGCCGCCGCCCTGGCCGCCCTCGCCGCGGCGCCGGCGCCCGCCCGCGCGCAGGAGGCGCCGGCCGAGCCCGGGGGCATGGCCCTGAACCGCTTCGTGCCGGCGCCGGCCGGGGACCGCTTGTTCAGCGTGCCGTCCGCGTTCTCGGCGGGCCACCTGACGCCGCACGTGATGCTCCTGGCCGACTATGCGAGCAATCCGCTGGTCCTCCGGCGAGAGCGCGACGGCGCGGAGCTCGGCGCGGTCGTCAGCGATCAGCTCACGTTCCGGCTCAACGCGTCGCTGCCGCTCTGGGACAAGGTGGTCGTGAACCTCGACGCGCCGCTCACCGCCCTCCAGTCGGGCGAGAGCCCGAGCGGCGGCGGCCGGCCGTTCGCCTCCCCGAGCGGCGCGGAGCTCGGCGATCTGCGGCTCGGCGCGCGGGTGCAGCTCTACGGCGCCTACCACGACCCGCTCCAGATCGCCGCGGGGGCGTACCTCTGGCTACCCACCGGCGCGGGCGGCTCGTTCGTGAGCGACGGCAGCGTCCGCGGGATGCCGTTCGTCGTCGCCGGCGGCCGCCTCGAGCGGCTCGTGTGGTCGGCCGTGGTGGGCGCCGAGCTCCGTCGCTCCCAGTCGTTCGGCGGCGTGTCGCAGGGGACGATGCTCACCCTGGGCGGCGGCGTCGGCTTCCTCGCCGCCGACGACCGGCTCCAGGTGGGGCCGGAGCTCACCACCGCGATGGTGCTCGAGGACGTGAGCGATCGCTCGATCAACGCCGAGCTGCTCGTGGGCGCGCGGTACCGGGTCGTCCCCTTCATGGAGGCGGGGCTCGGTGTGGGTCCGGGGCTCACCTCGGGCATCGGGACGCCGGATCTGCGCGTGGTCGCGATGGCCGCCTTCACGCCGGAGCAGCCCCCGCCGGCGCCGGATCGGGACGGCGACGGCATCGCCGACCCCCTCGACGCTTGCCCGCAGGAGGCGGGCGTGCGCAGCGACGATCCCAGGAAGAACGGCTGCCCGCCCCCGCCCGACAGGGATCGGGACGGCATCCTCGACGCCGAGGACGCCTGCCCCATCGAGCCCGGCGTGCGCAGCGACGACCCGAAGAAGAACGGCTGCCCGCCGCCGCTCGACCGGGACAACGACGGCATCCTCGACGCCGACGATGCCTGCCCGCTCGCGGCCGGCCTGCCGAACGACGATCCGAAGAAGCACGGCTGCCCGCCGGACACGGACGGCGACACGTTCCGCGACGACACGGACGCCTGCCCGCGGGAGAGGGGCCACGCGAACCCGGACCCGCAGAAGCACGGCTGCCCGAAGGCGGTGCGGGTGACCGAGAAGCAGGTCGTGATCCTCCAGCAGGTGCAGTTCGATACGGACAAGGCCACGATCAAGCAGGAGAGCGATCCGCTGCTCGACGAGGTCGCGCAGGTCCTCGCGGAGCATCCGGAGATCACCCTCATCGAGATCCAGGGGCACACGGACGACCGCGGCACCGACGAGCACAACCGGGTCCTGTCGCAGAACCGCGCCAACTCGGTCCTGGCGGCGCTGGTCCGCCGGGGGATCGACTCGACCCGGCTGACGGCCCAGGGCTACGGGCGGGAGCAGCCCCTCGACCAGAACACCACCGACGAAGGGCGACAGAGGAATCGACGCGTCCAGTTCAACATCATCAAGAAGGCCGCTTACAAGCCGCAGGCCGGAACCGGAGAGAATCGATGAGAAAGCAGTTGAGCATCACGGGCCTCTCGTCGCTCGCGCTGATCGGCCTCACGGCCGCCAGCGCGACGGCCGAGCCCAAGCTGCGCGTGCAGGTCGATCAGCCGGGCGACTTTGCCCTCATCGGGAGCTCGCTCGGGCAGGAGTGCCGCTCGGAGACGCCGGGGCCCGCGGCGGGCACGCTCGGCGACTGCGGCCAGTCGACCGTCGAGTCCGGGCCTGACCTCTTCTGGCGCTCCGACTCGCCCGAGGACGGCCGGGCGGAGGCGAACCTCGACATCGCGCCGGAGATGGCGCGCACGACCGCGGTGCTGGAGCTCCCCGAGGGCGCGACGGTGACGCACGCGTTCCTGTACTGGGCGGCGCGCAACACGGCCGGCGTCGACGACGAGGTCGAGCTCCACCACGAGGGCGGCTTCGACGGCCCGATCACCGCGATCGACTCGGTCGAGACGGTGATCAACAAGGGGAAGCCCGACGAGACGCACAATTACCAGTCGGTCGCCGACATCACCGCGATCGTCAAGGAGAGCGGCCCGGGGGCGTACCGGGTGGGCGGCGTGGATGTCGTCGACGTCAGGAACAGCGACGACGACGTGGTGTTCGTGGCGTGGTGGATGGTGGTGTTCTACGAGGAGCCGAACTCGCCGCCTCGCAACCTGGCGCTGTTCGACGGGCTCGATCGGGTCTCGACGGGCAACTCGCAGCGGGTCGAGCTCTCGGGCTTCAAGGCGCCCGACAGCGGCTTCGCCGCGAAGCTCGGCATCATCGCGTTCGAGGGCGACAACTCGAACTCGGGCGACAGCGTCTTCTTCAACCCCGCGAACCCGGGCAAGCCCGACGCGGCCGAGGCGCTGAGCGACGCGATGAACCCCGGGGACAACTTCTTCAACGGCACCCGCTCGGCGCTCGGGCAGCCGGTGTCGGTGGAGGGCGACCTCCCGAGGATCAAGGGCACGCCGCAGAGCATGTCGGGCATGGACATCGACATCGTGGACGTGAGCGCGAAGCTCAAGGCCGGGCAGGAGCGGGCCACGATCATCGCCACGAGCAGCCAGGAGCTCTATTTCCTCGCGGGCTGGGTGACGTCGATCTCGAACTTCGGCCCCGATTTCAGCAAGTCGACCAAGGTGGCCACGGACGTGAGCGGGCCGCCGACGCTCCGCGGCGACGTCATCGAGTACCGCATCAAGGCCTTGAACAGCGGCAATGACGACGCGGTGGACGTGGTGCTGACCGATCCGCTGCCCGCGGGCGTGACGTTCGTGCCGGGATCGCTGGAGATCGTCGACGGGCCGGGCGCGGGGAAGCAGACGGACACGGTGGGCGACGACCTCGGCGAGTACGATGCGCAGACGCGGACCGTCCGGTTCCGGCTCGGCGATGGGGCGGAGCCGGAGAAGGGCGGCGGCATCGCCTCGGGCAAGAGCGTCACGGTGCGCTTCTCGGTCACGATCGAGGAGGACGCGCCGAACACGGTCGCGAACCAGGCGAAGATCGCGGCGGCGGGCGCGCTCGGGGCCCCGCTCAGCGACGACCCGACGGACGGCAACGGCGACGGGCCGGGCGCGCCGCCGACCGAGGTGTCCGTGGAGCCCGAGAATTTCTTCGCGGCCGGCAGCGGCGTGATCGGCCCCTGCGCGGCGAGCCCGGGGCGCCATGACGGGAGCGCCGGCTGGCTCGCCGGCCTGGCGCTGGCGGGGCTGCTCTGCCGGCGGCGCCGGGCGTAGGCGCGTCGCCTTCGGCTGCCGCTCCAGGTGGCCCTGCCAGATCCGCACCATGTACTCGAGCAGGCGAAACGCCATCAGCGGATGCGTCCTGCTCTGGTGCTCGAACAGCACGTAAACGAACAGCGAGGTTTCCTCCAACCTGGCCGAGAACAGCAGGTCGCTGTGGCTCGCGGCCAGCTCTTCATCGATGGTTCAGAGTCATCAAGGCGGCGCGTGCCGAGCAGCTCGGATCACCAAGTCGTCTTCGTGAGTTCCCGAGGCAATCCGCTCCCAGGCAACAGCAACGTTGCATCCCGATCCCGCGAGCACCGTCGTCGCGCTGGTCGCAACCCTCGCTCCCCGGGCGGGCGCCCTCCGGCACACGGCCGGGGCCTCTCGCGTCGGTCGCGCTGGCTCCGGCCGTGTTCCGTGGGTTCAGTTGATGGAGAAGGACTTCGTGACCGTGACCGGGGCGCCGGCGAAGGCAGGCACCCGCGCCCCGCGGAACACCCTGGCGACACAACCGCCGACGCTCGTCCCGGCGAACGGCGCGCCCTGCACCTCGGCCGAGGTCACGCTGCCGCTCGGCGCGAAGGTGACCTTGACCCTGCCGGTCCCGGTCGGGCCGCCGGCCTTCTTGCAGCTCTTGGCCGAAGACGCGGCGCCGCCGAGGGCCGAGGTCGCCGCGCCGCGGCTGAACTCACCGCCGCCGCCGGAGGGGGCCTCCGGCTTCGACGCTGCGGGCTTCTCCGCCGCGGGGGCCGGCGCCGGCGCCGGCTCGGGTTCGGCGGGCTTGTCGGCCGGTTTTGCCCCGGCGCCGGGTGACGCCGGGCCCGGCGCCGGCGTCGCGGCGGCGGCCGCGGGCTCGCTCGACGGCGCCGCCGTCTCGGCGGGCGGCGCCGTCTCCGCGGCCGACGGCGTGGCGGCGGCCGCGGGCTCGCTCGGCGTCGGCGCCGTCTCGGCCGGCTTCGGCGCCTCGGTGGGGGCGGTGTTCGTCTGCTCCGGCGTCGCCGCCGCGGGCACGTCCTCCGCGGGCTTCTGCATGAAGAAGAAGGCCACGCCGCCGATCACCAGGAGCGCGGCGAGCGCGCCGACGATCAGGCCGGTGCGGCTGCTCTTCGCGGGCGGAGCCTCCGGCATCGCGAGGGGCGAGAACGGGGCCGGCGGCACGGACGACTTGGCCGGCGCCGGCACCGACTGGGACGGCCGCGACTCGGCCACCGGCGCGAGCAGGGGCGGCGGCGCGAGCATCGGCGAGGCCATGGCGCCGCCTCCGAAGTTCAGCAGATCGTCGACGCCGGTGCGCCCGTTGTTCTTCGCGGCGGGACGGGTCGAGGGACGGCGGCCCGCGGGGCTGTCGTCCTGCTTCGCCTGTTTGGCCGTGTCCTTGGGCGAGGTGAGCGCGGACAGCGAGAAGAGGACGGAGTTCTCGTTGCGCTCCCCCACGTGCCGGTCCGCGGCAGGCTGCGGGGCGGGCTGAGCCGGCTCGGCGGCGCGCTCGACGGCGGCGGCGCTGAAGACATCGACCGCGGCCGGACCGGCGGCGCGCCGCGCGGCCCGGGCGGGCGCCGGGGATGGCTCGGCGGCGCCGGGCGCAGCGGCGGCGGCGATCGGAGACGAGGCCGCCGCGGGCGAAGGCGCGGGCACCCCCGCGGCCGGCAGCGGGCCGCGTCGCGTCTCCTTCACGTCGTCCTTCATGACGACGGTCCCTTCCGGGCCGAACTTGAGCCCGCGCGGAGCCGGAGCCACCGGGACCGGCGCAGCCGCTGCCGCAGGCACAGGCGCCGCCGCCGGCGCGGCCGCCGCTGCGACCGCAGCAGGCGCCGCCGCAGCGGGCGCCGCCGCAGCGAGCGCCGCCGCAGCAGCAGGTGCAGCCGCCGCCGCCGGCGCGGCCGCCGCTGGGGACGCGTTCCTCTGCGCCGCGATCTGCTGGAGCTCGGGGACGCTGGCGATCGGCAGCCAGTCGCTCATCCCGTCCTTCCAGACGTACGTGTCGTTGCTGAGGGCTCCCCGCGCGTACTCGGCCGCGAGCTGGGCCGTCGTCATGGTCCGCTCGTCACCCTCGGCGACGTTGACGGTCCACTCGTCGGGCCCGGCCGTCGACGGCGCCCCGACGTCGGCCTCCTCCGCGAGGT
Source organism: Sorangium cellulosum (assembly GCF_002950945.1). GTDB lineage: Bacteria > Myxococcota_A > Polyangia > Polyangiales > Polyangiaceae > Sorangium > Sorangium cellulosum_E. Next base: position 13,376,501 of record NZ_CP012673.1, on the reverse strand, counting down.
CGCCCTGCTGGCCCAGGGTGGCGTCCTGCGACGTGGCTGGAGCCGGAGCAGCCTCATTCACGCCATGGACGACCATCGCGTGGTTGCATTTTTTGCATTTGATCTTGACCGTCTTGCCGGCGACCTTCTCGTCGGCAATCGTGTACTTCGCCTGGCACGACTCACATGTAATCTTCATGCGACTGTCGCCCTTCCCGTTCCGGATTGCGGGCATGGGTCCAACGACCACACACACGCGCATTCTCGTCGCGTCGTGGTCGTCTGACGGAGGATAGCGGTACCGCGCGAGACCGATCAAGGAGACGTCCTTTTTTCGTGATCGCGACCGGCGCCGGCGCCCTCCTCGCGGCGCGCCGTCGCGGGATGACGCAGCGCGCGTTGGCGTCATCACCGCAGCGCGGCGCGCTCCCCGCGGCCGGCGAGCAACGAATGCGGCCGGCGAGCAGCGAATGCGGCCGGCTCGGGACGAGGCGCCTCAGTTGAGCGGCACGAGCTGCGTGCCGTCTTTCCCGCAGAACATCGCTTCGCCCGGGTAATGCTCGCCGCAGGTAGGGCAGATCTTTCCACGCGCCTGCGGCGCTGGCCGCACCGGCGCGGCCGCCGCCTCGGGCGAGGCCCCGGACGACTCCGGCCCTTCCTCCACGCCGGCGCCGTTGCGCTCCCCGGCGGCGTCCGCCGCGCCCTCGCCGCCCGAGCCGCCCACGCCCGCCGAGGTCGGGCCTTCCAGCTCACCCGCTGCCGACCGGCGGCCGCGGCGCAGCAGGATGAGGCCCACGAACCCCAGGCAGGCCGCGACGCCGCCCACGATCGCGACGAACAGGTTCTTGCGCTGGCGCGCCACGTCCTCGCCTGCGGTGGTGCGCCCGCCGATGGTGCCGGCCGCGATCACCGCCGTGGCGGCCTGGTCGCTCTCGCCGGCCTCGTTCAGGCCGCTCGTCGCGAGGAGCGCGTCGTAACGATCGGGGCTGGTCACCTCGATCGCGACGGTCACCCCCTTGCCGGCGACGGACGCGACGAGGCCGAGCTTCCCCTCGCCCGCGTCCGCGTCGAGCGAGAGCGCGCCGGTCGCGTCGACCGTCGCGGCGGAGGCGAGCGGCCCCGGCGCGACCGCCCACGTCGGCCTGGTCGTGAGCGCGCAGCCCTCGGCGTCCATCACCAGCGCCCGGAACTGGAAGCGCTCGCCCGGCCGCATGAGCTTGCGCGACGGCGTGACCTCGAGCCGCGCCGGCTCGCCGGGAGCGTCGCAGGCGCGCGGGGCGGCGGGCCTCGCCTCGGACGCGGCGGGCGCGGTCGCGGCGGACGGCGGCGCGCTCGCGGCGGGCGGCGCGGCGCCCTCGCGCTGGACGAGCGTGTAGGTCCGCGTCCTCGTCACGGAGGCGCTGCACGTCGTGTCCTGGATGATGAACTGGTACTGCCCCGTCTCGGTCATGGTGATGCGGGCGTCGGTCGCCTGCGTGGAGGTGGTGACGGTCGCCCGGCGGGGGTCCTTGGGCGGCGTCGTGCAGCGCGTCTGCCAGGCGCGCGCGTTGCCCGACGCCGAGTGTGTGCTCCGCGCGAGCCCGGGCATCTGCTCCCAGCACTCGGTGGTGCTCCACGCGCGCCCGGCGCCCGCGATCGAGAGCTCCGACCCCTGCTGCCGGATCTGCACCGCGCCCCCTGGCGCGCCTTGCGGCTGCGGCTGCGGCCCGCACGCGTCCCCCCACGCGGCGATCGACCACTGCTCGGTGAGCGGGCTCGCGGTCCACGACCCGCTCAGGGTCGGCAGATCCTGGGCAGCGCCCGTGCGCGGCATGGCGAGGGCGACGAGCAGCGCGAGGAGCAGGGCCGGCGAGGCGAGCAGCGGGCGTCCCACGGCTGAACCCTAGCAGCGCCCGCGCAACGGCGGCAGGCGGCGAGGTGGTCGCGCGGCGGAGCATACCCGCCTTCGCCGCCGCGCGACCACGTCGTCCCGGGCGGCGAGCGCGCCGCCCCGCCCTCCCAGGCGTCGGTGGCGCCGGTGCGCTCGTGCGCTCGCCCGCGACGAGGAGACGACGAAGGGCCCGACCTCAAGGCGGCAAGGGGCGCACGCCCCCCCACCCACCAGCGCGAAAAAACACGCGCCTCGAAGAAAGGATCTAGACACGTGAAACGCGGACTCGGTATCTTGAACAATGGTCCTGTGTGCATTCAGCATCAAATCTCGCTCGGCACACCCGCGCGCCTGATCCGATCCTGTTCAGCCCACCTGGCCTGGCGGAGAGTCGGAGGAGGACGCGGAGCTCTCCAGTGCGCTGCCGTGCCCGCCGCGCGCCCGCCGAGATCGATGCGGTTTGCCACCTCGCCTCTGCGCGCCTCTCATGGGAGCGCGCGGGGCACGCGCTGCCCAAAAGCGTCACCGGTCGGCCCAAAACTGTCACCGCCGACATCGAATTTTTCTCGCGTCTCCACTCAAATAGATCTGGACACTTCAAACACCTAGTTGCTAACTTCAACACTGTCCCTCTGCGCATCCGCTCTCCGATCGAAGCCAAGTCACCCGCGAACCTGATCTGATCCCGATCATCCCGCGGGGGCTCAGTCCGACCGGAGCCCGCGAAACCGACCTCGCCTGACCCGTGTGTCATGGCGCCAGCCCTTCGGATGACGCTCCAGCAGTGGTTCACCTGTGAGGACCTCAAGGAGCTATCAATGAAGCAGATCGCAATCGCCTCCTCCGCCGCGCTCGCCACCCTGTTCATCGCCGCCACCAGTTTTGCCAACACCGCTGCGTCCCCCACGTGCACCGTCATCAAGCGGGGCACCCTGGGCGACATCTACAACGCCGAGATCTGGAGCCTTTACCCGAGCTACGCCGTCGCATCCCCCCATGAAGTGAACACGGGGTACTCGAGCACGGTCGGCGAGAAGCGCGCGCTGTTCAGGTTCGATCTGAGCCCCATCCCCGCGGGCTCTCTCGTCACGTCCGCCAAGTTCTACGCGATGACCTACACGAGCACCGCCCAGACGGTGCGCGTCCACGAGGTGCTCGCCCCCTGGGGCGAGACCACCATCACCTGGAACAAACTCGGCGGCATCGACCCGGTCGCGCTGACCTCGTTCGTGCCGAAGGTCACCGGGTGGAGCGAGGTCAACCTCACCGGGCTCGTGCAGGAGTGGGTCAGCGGTCTCTCACCGAACCACGGGGTCCTCTTCGAGGAGGATCCCTACGGAGTGACCTCGTACAAGGGCAGCGCCCATACCAACCTTGCCTACCGCCCGTTCCTCGAGGTCTGTCACACGGCGCCGAAGGGCTCGATCGGCGACAAGGTGTGGTTCGACGCGAACGCCGACGGCATCCAGGACGCCTCGGAGCTCGGCATCTCCGGCGTGGTCGTCGACCTCTTCGGCGACGCGGGCTGCGACGGGTCCGCCGACGGCGCCGCCCTCAAGACGACCGCGACCGACGCGAGCGGCGCCTACGGCTTCGGCGAGCTCGAGGCGGGCTGTTACGTCGTCAGCGTCGATGACGCGACGCTCCCGCTCGGGCACCTCCTGACCACCGACGCCGACCCGCTCGCGGTCTCCCTCGACGCGGGGGAGAACGTGACCGACGCCGACTTTGGCTACGTGACGTACTCGTCGATCGGCGACACGGTCTGGCTCGACAGCGACGCCGACGGGCTCTACGAGCCGGACACCGGCGAGCTCGGCGTGAGCGGCGTCCGGGTCGAGCTGTTCCAGGACGGCCAGCTGGTCGACTTCACGGTCACCGGCACCAGCCCGTACACCGGCCAGCCCGGCTTCTACCTCTTCGACACGCTCTCGGCCGGCACGTACTCGGTGGTCATCACCGCCGACAACTTCATGACGAGCGGTCCGCTCGCCGGACAGGAACCCACGGCCGACCCCGACGGCGGCCTCGATAACGTGGGCACGGTCGCCCTCGGCTGGGCCCAGGACCTGCTCGACGCGGACTTCGGCTACCAGCTCTCCTGCGGCAACGGCGTCTGCGGCGGCGACGAGAGCTGTTCGACTTGCGCCGTCGACTGCGGCATCTGCCCGCCGGTCTGCGGCAACGACACCTGCGAGCCCGGCGAGGACTGCGGCTCCTGCGCGAGCGACTGCGACGTCTGCCCGGCGGTCTGCGGCAACGGCACCTGCGAGGACGGCGAGGACTGCGGCTCCTGCGCAGGCGACTGCGGCACCTGCCCGCCCGTCTGCGGCAACGGCACCTGCGAGGCCGGCGAGGACTGCGGCTCCTGCTCCGACGACTGCGGCGCTTGCCCCGCGGTCTGCGGCAACAACGTGTGCGAGAACGGCGAGGACTGCTCGAACTGCGCCGGCGACTGCGGCGCTTGCCCCGCGGTCTGCGGCAACGACACCTGCGAGGCCGGCGAGAACTGCCTCGAGTGCCCGAGCGACTGCGGCATCTGCCCGCCGGTCTGCGGCAGCGGCGTCTGCGAGGCGGGCGAGACCTGCTCGAACTGCGCCGCCGACTGCGGCGCCTGCCCGCCGGTCTGCGGCAGCGGCGTCTGCGAGGCGGGCGTCGAGGACTGCTCGAGCTGCGCTGCGGACTGCGGCGCCTGCCCCTGCGCGGCCCCCGGCACCGGCACCCCGGGCTACTGGAAGAACCACCCGAGCGCGTGGCGCGTCTCGCAGCTGACGATCGGCGGCAAGACGTACACGAAGGCTCAGCTCCTCGACTTCATCAGCCGTCCCACCAAGGGCGACGTCACGTACATCATCGCGAAGCACCTCATCGTCGCCAAGCTCAACGTCGGAATCGGCAACCAGTCGAGCTGCATCGAGAGCACCATCGCGGCGGCCGACGCGTGGCTCAAGCAGTACCCGCTCGGCAGCAACGTGAAGGAGAGCGGCAGGAACTCGCCGTGGGCGAGCGGCCAGCCGCTTGCGGAGAAGCTCGACGACTACAACAACGGCCGCCTCTGCGCGCCGCACCGCGACTGACCATCCCTCACGACGGCCCGGGAGACGATCACGTCTCCCCGGGCCAGCCGCCCGCGGCGAACGACCCGCGTCGAGAGCCCCAGCGCCGGCCCTCCCTCCCTCCCCCTGATCTTCCCTCTCTGCCCTGGCCGTAGAGCAGCAGCCCCGATCGGGGTCGCTTCCTCGATCCGCAGGGTTGCCCTCTTTGGACCGGCGCGGCCCGGAACCCCCTCCTGAGCTCCCATCGCTCCTCCTCGACCGACGGGACACGGCCTTGCGGGCTGGTGAGGGAGCGCGGCCACCCCACAGGGCTCCTGCCCTCATCCCTGCGCGACGTGGAGGACGGCCCAGCGCGCGCCCCCTCCCGCGCACACACACCGCATCACATGGCGCATGCCGGGCACGAGACGGATCTGCCCCACCGCGTGGGCGTAATCTGCCCCTGCGCGGCAAATTGCCCCTGTGGCACAAACGCGGTGCCTGCCCAAGCGGCGCTGCGCCGCCGACAGGCGGGTCCCGGGCCGGCCGCCCCACCGTGTCGAGCCCGCCTGCCAGGAGGCCGCCGCGCGCGTGGCACGGGCGCTGCAAAATTCTCTCGGAATGCGCTCCGATGACCGTGTGAACGGCCGGAGAGGACGAGGGCCGGACGTGAAGTAAGGAGAGGTTGCCATGAACCTGACGGAAAGCTGGATTGGCGATAAGCCCCTGGTCCCGCCTTGCGGCTTGTTCGGCAAAGGCCAGCATCTCGTCCTCGCGGAAGACGACGACGACATGCGGCTCACGCTCGCGATGGCGCTCCGCAACGACGGGTTTGAGGTGTCCGAGGCGCGCAACGGGCTCGAGCTGCTGGACAAGGTGGCCCCCTGGCTCGGCGGCAAGGAGCCGCCGTCGCCGATCGACGTGATCGTCAGCGACATCCAGATGCCCTGCTTCTCGGGCATGGAGATCCTGGAAGGGCTCGCGGAGGTGCGGCGCCGGCCGCCGGTCATCCTGATCACGGCCTTCGGCGACCCGCACCTCCACGCGGCGGCGCGCAGCCTGGGCGCCTCGGCGGTCTTCGAGAAGCCGTTCGATCTGGATGCTCTCCGGAGCGTGCTGTTCAACCTGAACCACAAGGAAGCGCCGGACCCGAAGGAGGCGACCGGCTTCGACGGCGGATACTGAGGAGGCGCGTCGCCGCGCTGAGCAGGCGCGTCGCCGCGCGCGCCCCCGGCGGCGCAGCGGCTATCCCTCGGCCCGCGGGAGCGGGGTCGCCGCCGCCCAGCGCGCGACACATCGCCGCTCTTCGTCGGTCATTTCCAGCATGTCCGCCACCAGGCCGTCGAGGTGGCGCCGGGCGTCGGGGGGCAGGCCCGCGTTGGCCGGGCCGAGCTCCCGCCCGAGCGCGTCGAGCGCGGCGATCCGCCCCGCCTGCGCGAGCGGGGGCGCGGGGATCGCGCGCAGGTGCGCGATCTTCACCTGCGGCATGCCCTCGCGCGCGTCCCGGTGGCGGATGTAATGCCACCACCGGACCGGCGAGGCGTTGAGATAACAGAGCAGCGCGAACTCGCTCCAGGTGGCGTCGCAGAAGCCGGCCAGGATCGAGTTGCGGAACGGGAGGCCGTCGCTCAGCGCCGCGATGGGGTAGCGGGCGGTCTGGCGGATGAGCAGCCGCACCGCCTTCCAGTCCTCGTCCTTCCGGAAGCGGCCCTTCACGCCGGCGCGATCGACGTGGTGGCGCGGCGCGCGCGCGATGAGCTCGCCCACGTCGGTGCCCTCCCGGATCGGGCAGGTGTAGGGCGGCGCGGGGGCGTCCGCGCGCCGGATGCGCTCGGCGTCCTCGGCGCTGGTCTGGAAGCCGCGCTCCCCGAACAGCGCGGCCGGGAGCGGGGGGAGCGCGCCGAGCCGCTCGAGGAGCCGGCGGGACACGGCGTCCAGGTCCGAGCGCGCGAGCGGCCACACGGCAGGCGCGGCGGCCCGGGGGGGCGCGGCGCCGGGCGGCGAGGGCGGCGAGGGCACAATGCGGGTCGAGAGCAGGCCCATGCACGGCTGGAACACGCCCTCGAACGCGTCGCTGCCGAAGCTCGGAAGGTCGGGGTCGACGGCGCAGAGCGCGTCGTGGGCGCGCCGCGTCGGCGCGTACCCCTCGAGGTCCGACACCGACGTCGGGACGACCAGGCCGAGCCGCCCGCCGGGCCGCAGCAGCGACGCCGCCCGGCGCACGAACAGCCCGTGCAACGAGCGGTAGCCGTGGAAGGCCGGGTTCCTCCGGAGGTAGACGTTGAAGACCGCGGGCTCGATCGGCTGCGCCGCCCGGCCGACGTACGCGACCCAGGGCGGGTTGCCGATCACGGCGTCGAAGCCCGGCGCCGGGCGATCGAAGACGCCGGGAAACGCGAGCTCCCAGTGCAGGAACCGGCGCTCCTCGGCGATGCGGCGCGACAGGGCGCCGCGCGGATCGCCGGGGTCGCGCGCGGCGGCCATGTGGTCCACGAACGTGGCCGGCGCCGGTGAAAAGGCAGCCATTTCGCCGTCTTGCGGCCAGAACCACAGGGCCATCCAGGCGTCGAGCGCCGCCTGGTCCGCGGCCGCGGCGCGCTCGCCGGGCACGCCGCGCGCGCCGCGCGCGCCGTGAGCCGCTTCGCCGGACGCGCGCGCCTCCTCGCCGCGCGCGTCCACCTCCGCCGCCGGCGCGGTGGCGGGAACCCGCCGCGACGCCGCCTGCCGCGCTCGCCTCGCCCCCGCGGCGCCGCCGCGCGACGATGCCCTGGCCGGGAACACGCCCACCTCCGCGCGCTCGGCGCCGAGCAGGCTGTCGCCGCAGAGCAGCTTCCGATCGAGGAAGCTCAGCGGGAGGCGCTCGTCCTGCACGACGAGCCAGAGCGAGAGCCGCGCGAGATCGACCGCGAGCGGGTCGAGGTCGACGCCGTGCAGGCAGCGCTCCGCCACGAGCGCCATCGCGCGGCCGAGCGGCGGCTCGCCGGGGGCGAGGAGCGGCGCCGAGCCGGCGTGCTCCCAGGCGGCGGCGAGGTGCGCGGCGAGCTGGCGGCACGCCTCCACCAGGAACGCGCCGGAGCCCATCGCGGGATCACACACCGCGAGCGCGAGGATCTCGCCGGGGAGCGGCGGCCGGCCGCCCCGGTGGAGCAGCGGCGAGAGCGCGCGCTCGACGACGTGCCGCGCGATCTCCCGCGGCGTGTAGTACGAGCCCGCGCGGCGCCGGAGCTGCCCCGGCTGGAGGTAGAGCGCGCCGCGCGCGATCCGGCCCGGGAGCCGCGGGGACGTGCGGCGCGCGAGCGCCTGCGCGAGCTCGCCGACGGCGCCGGCCGCGGCGACGCTGGCGGCGAGGCGCGCGCCGAACCTCAGATCGAGCGCCTCCTCGAGCCGCGCGATCCGCTCCCCCCCGGGGAGCGCGAGCAGCGCCTCCAGGTCGATGACCACGTGGGACGGCAGCACGGCGATCGACTCGCCCTCGGCGATCTCGAGGTCGAAGGCGATCAGGCCCTCGTAGAGCGTGCCGATGTGCTCGACCTCGAGCGCGCCGTAATCGACGGGCGCGCCGTCCTGCACCAGGAGCGCCGAGAGCAGCCGGTGGAGGACGCCGTCGCTGAGCCAGCGCCCGCCCTCGATCGAGGCGCAGGCGTCGGGATCGAGGAGGCCGCCGCGCGCGCCGCGGGGCTCCCGGTCGACGAGCGCGCGGCAGATCGCGGCGACGTGCGCCCACGCGCCGTGGCGGAGGTCGAGGTCGCCGCCCCACCGCCGCCGCGCCTCCTCGAGCTCCGCGAAGAGCCGCGCGAGCGGCGCGCGGCCGCCGCCGCACACGCCGGAGAGCAGGCCGCGCGCCTCCGCGTACAGGAGGACGATCAGCCGCATCAGCGCGGCCACGAGCCCGGCATGGAGGCGCCGCCGCGCCGCGGGGGAGCCGTCTCCGAGGAGGTCGCCGCCGGGCGCACCGGCCTCCTGGAGGCCACGAAGCAGCTCGTACAGCGCGCCCTGCGCCTGCTCCCTCAGCTGCCTGGCCGCGGCGTCCGGCGACCGCGCGGGCTCGCCGCGGGGCGCGCCCGCGCGGCCGTCCGGCGCGTCGCCGCGCGGGCAGGAGGGATCCGCCCGTTCACGGTCGCACCGTGGCGCCCGAGGGCTCGCGCGCAGCTGAGGGCATTCCGAGGACACGCAGGGACCGCACGAGCATTGCGGATGAAGCGGGGTGCACGCAAGTGCCCTGACGCCGAGGCACGCTCCGCCTCGGGTCGTTTTTTCCTCCGCCGGCGAGGTCGAGGCGCCGCTCCCTCGCGTGAAGGCCATCGCTCAGCATGGGTTACGGACAGGCTCGCGAAGTCGTGTGCTCTTCTGCCGGTGAGATCGGAGGGCGACGGGGAGATACGAAGTTCTCCGAGGTTTTCTCCCTGCCTCTCCGCCTCTCCGTTCAACTCAGGGCGCCGCCGGCGCGAGCGCGTCCGGGGCGCGCAGCCCGCCGGGGTACGTTTCATGCCGTGTGGGCTGACATGAAGCCTGACGCGATCGAACGACACGAACTCTCTCATGCATCCAGCGCCCGCGGTGGCTCCGCGGCGCGGCGCGGCGCCTGGCTCGCGGCGGCCCTGCTCGGGATCTCGGCCTGCCAGGGCGCGGGCGAGACCCCGCCCGAGGAGGGGACCGGCGCCGCCGGCGAGTCCCTGGGCCTCTATTCCGGCATTCCCCAGGACGGCAACGTCCTCGGGGATCCGGGCGCGCCGCTCACGCTGTTCGAGTTCTCCGATCTCCGCTGCTCGCACTGCCGGGACGCCGCGCTCGAGGTGCTGCCCGCGATCGTGGAGCGGCACGTGCGGCCGGGCCACGTGAAGGTCGTGTTCATGAACGTCACGTTCCTCGGGCCGGGCTCCGTGCGGGCCGCGCGCATGGCCGCGGCCGTGGGCATGCAGGACCAGCTCTGGGACTTCGTCGACCACTACTTCCGGCTCCAGGCGCGCGAGCGCCCGGCGGCGATCACCGACGACCTCCTCCTGCGCGTGCTCGCCGAGCTGCCGGGCGTGGACGCCGCGCAGGCGCTGGCCCAGCGCGGCAGCGCGGAGGTCGATCAACAGATCGAGGCGGCGCGATCGGAGGCGAGCCGCCTCCAGATCCGCGGCGTCCCGGCGTTCTTCCTCGGCCGGGCTGGAGAGGAGCCCCGCCGGATCCGCCTCACCTCGATGTCGCCCGAGCCGATCTCCGGCGCGATCGCGCAGCTCTTGCGGGCGACGCCGGCGACCCCGTGAAGCGGGGCGGCGGCCCCGCACTGCGCGGCGGCGCGTCGCGCGCATTTTGGTACGCTCGCGCGGGGATGGCCGCCTCGCCGCTCGTGTTCCCTCCCCGACCCCCCTCGCTGCGCGGCAGGAGCCGCGAGCTCGCCACGCTCGCGGCGACCGCGCGCGCCTCGCGCCCGGCGCGCATCGCGCTCGTGGGCACCGGCGGCAGCGGCAAGTCGACGCTCGCGTGCGCGCTCGGGCACCAGCTCGCGCGCGAGCTCCCGGGCGGCATCCACTGGTTCCGGGTCGGCGCCTGGGACACGCGCACGCTGCTCGGCATGCTCTCGATTCGCTTCGGGGCCGGGGCCTCGCCCTCGGTGCCGGCCCTGCGGCGCCGCCTGAAGGCGCTCGGCGACATGCTCATCGTGCTCGACAACCACGAGCACGACCGCGCCGTCGCCGAGCTGCTCGACGCCCTCCGGGGCGAGGCGGTGACCTGGGTCATCACGGCGCGGCGCTGCCTCGTGGCCGGCGTCTCGATCTTCCCCGTGATCGCGCCGCTCGTGACCTCGGGGCGGAGCCCCTTCCCCGCGGTCGCCTCGCTGACCCGCCTGCTCCGCTGGAACCCCGTCTCGCTGGAGCTCGCGAACGCGATTGTCGAGGGCGGCGAGGCCGACGTCGCCGAGCTCCGCCGCTGGCTCGTGGCGGGGGGCGTCGATCGCGTGCGGGTCATCGACCACGAGGACGACCTGCCCGAGGTCGGCCTGCTCGTCGCCTGGGCCTTCCGCAGGCTCGCGCCGCCCGCGCGCCGGATGCTCGCCGTGCTGGCGCACTCGAGCGGCGACCACATCGACGAGTCGTCCCTCGCGACGCTCGCGCGGGCGGGGCGGAGCGCCGGCGACGCGCTCGCGTCGCTCCGCCGCTTCCGCCTCGTGCAGGAGCCGTTCGCGGGCCGCCTCGCGCTGCACGCGACGGTGCGGCACGCCGTGCTCAAGCGCACGACGTTCGACGCGCGGCGCTTCTTCGAGCACTACGTGGCGCTGCTCGAGCGCTCCCCGGAGCGGCTCGACCTCGAGCAGACGCACCTGTTCGCGGCCATGGACTACGCGCACGACACCGGGAGCGTCGCGGCGGCGATCCGCGTGAACGAGCTCATGGCGCGGCTCACGCTCTGACGCCGCGCCCGACGTGGTCGCGGCAGAGCTCGACGAGGCGCGCCAGCACCCACCGCCCCGCGGGGCCCATCGCGAGCCCCGGCCGGTGGATCACGGCGAGGGGCAGGACAAACTCGTCGTCCCCCCACGCGTCCGGCTGGATGGGGACCAGGCGCCCCGCCTCGAGGTCGTCGCGGACCATGTGCTCCGGCAGGTTGCCCCAGCCGAGCCCCGCGCAGAGCAGCTCCCGCTTGGTCTGGAGGTCGACGACGCGCCAGGTGCGCGGGGACAGGACGGCCTGCTCCGGCGAGCGCGCGTCGCCGCGCTCGCCCAGCACGATCTGCACGTGCTCGCGCAGCCGCTCGGTCGGGACGCGCCCCTCGGCCGCCGCGAGCGGGTGGCCCTTCCCGACGACGGGGACCATGCGCACCGACGTGACGTGCCGCCGCTCGAGCGGCTGCGCCGCCGCGGCCGCGGCCGGCCCCACGACCCCGAGCTGGCATGTGCCGTCGAGGACCCGGTCGGCCACGGCGGCCATGGTCTCGGTGTGCACGACGAGCTCGACGGTGGGGTAGGCGCGCGCGAACTCGACGCAGAGCGCGACGAGCGCGGAGAGCGGGAAGACCGCGTCGACGCACAACGAGACGCGCGGGTCGAGGCCGCCGGCGAGCCGCTGCGCCGCGCTGCTGAGCGCGTCGGCGTCGGCGCAGACCCGCCGCGCGGCGTCGAGCAGGACGCGGCCGTGCTCGGTGAGCGCCGGGATCCGCGTCGAGCGGTCCCAGAGGACGACCCCGAGCTGGCCCTCGAGGTTCGCCATCGCGTGGCTCACGGCCGACTGGACGCGGCGGAGCTTCCGGGCCGCGGCCGAGAAGCTGCCCTCGTCGGCGACCGCGATGAACGTGCGCAGCTGGTCGAGCGTGATCGAGTCGAGCACCGCGCGTCACCATGCCACAGCAAGGCGCGCGCGGTCCCCGCCCGGCGGGGCGTGCCCGCCCGGCGGGGCGTGGTCTCGGTCGAGGAGATCGGGAGATGCAGGGAGGTGAGGCAGAAGCCGTGGAGCGCGCTCACCGGAGCGCGCTCGTCACAGCTCGTCAGAGCCCAGAGCGGGAAGGGACGCCGATCAGAGCGGCGGGTTGGCGTTCTTCACGCACTCCACGAAGTACTCGTGGAACCAGGCGCCCGCTTGCGGTGCGCGCGTGTCCGCGTTCTCCTTGCCGCAGAACAGGTCGTAGCGCGGCTGGCCCTCCTGGCCGACACCGTCGGAGTCACCCGGCGGCTTGACCCAGTAGAAGGCGTCGAGGCGCGTCGCTCCGCCAGGGTTCGCCTTGGGCCGCTCGCCCATGCCCGCGCCGATGTTGTTGCACCAGTAGCCCCAGTCCGCCCGGATGTTGCCGCGGCCGTTGCGGCTCGTGTCGATGATGAAGTGCTTGTCCCCGAGGCCTTCAGCCTCCAGCGCCGAGGCCATGGCATCGACATAGTCGAACTCGCCGTAGCAGGGGTTGGACTGCTGATCGTAGCTCTCCGAGGTGTACCTGAGCTGCGTGTAGTTCGCGACGTTGGTCGCGAAGCCGCGGACGCTGCGCGGATTGCCGGCGGCCGCGATGACCTCCGCGAAGATCTTGGCGCCCGCCTTCTGGTTGTCCGGCCAGCCGAGCCAGCCCGAGTGCGCCGCGTCGATGTACTGGTACACGTGCGGCATATCGAGCTCTTTGAGCGCGTGCGCCACGTTCTCGCGGTACGCCTGCTCCGTCTCCGGGGTGCAGTCCTTCTTCCCCAGGTTCGTCGCGATGTTGGGGAGCGAGTCGGGCTCGATGATCAGCACGATGCGCTGGCTCGAGTGCGCGGCGAGGATCTGCTTGATCGGAGCGATGAATTCGTTCCTGTACCGCTCGACACCGCCGTCCTCGACCCGGAGCTCGCCGTTCGACGCCTCGGCGAAGCAGTCGCGGTTCGGCAGGTCGTACACGACGACGACCGGCACGACCGGCTCGCAGAGCTGATTCTGGAGCGAGAGCGCGGCGTCGAGGTGCCCCGCGAGGCGATCGACCGCCGCGATCCTGTCGAGCCAGAACGCGGTGGGGATCTCCTGGACCTTCCTCATCTTCGCGACGAGGGCCTGGTCGGTCGTCAACGCGATCGACGACTCGACCTTCGCGACGTACTCCGGGTCCACGAACAGCCGCGCGCCCGCGAAGGGGTTGCCGTCCGGCGCCGTGATGTCGACCGGCGAGGTGCAGTTCCCGGGGTCGACGGCGCCCGTGCTCGGCATGCCGGCGCCCGCTCCGGAGCCGCTCGGCATGCCGGCGCCCGCGCCGGACCCGCTCGGCAGGCCAGCGCCCGCGCCGGACCCGCTCGGCTGACCGGCGCCCGCGCCGGACCCGCTCGGCTGACCGGCGCCCGAGCCGCCATCGCCATTGTCCCCCCCGTTGTCACCCGAACAGGCCGCCGCAGAGACGGTCGCAAGGAGGAGGACCGCAGCCCACTTCGCCAGTCCCAGCTGATGCGCATTCCTTCTCAGCATATTAAGCCTTTCATCTACAGCATCTACGACACAGGCCAATTCACTAGCTCAGCGACGCAAACTCAAGAGTTCAAATTTGCGGGCAGACTCTATACCAAGGCCTCCGGAGGGGCAAGGACAAACGACGGCTGCGCCATCCCCACGCCACCTCGCAACAATCTGCTGAGCGGTGATTTTTTCACGCCTATAGAACGGCCGTGTCCCTCGATCGCGACCCCGGCGCATCCAGCCCGAGGTTGCGGAACTTCCCGACTTGGAAGCACGCGCCGGCGCCCGAGGACAGGCTCTGCTCTCCAACGCAGCGCACGATCGCTGCGGTAGGAGGCGAGTGGGCAGCGCGACCGCTTCGTGGACCGAACATGGTAGTTTGTTAATGTTGCTTATCAGTACTAGCTGGCTCTCCGGGGCCGCGCGCGCCGGCGGAGAGGACGCTCTCCCCGGGCCGCGGCGCCCTCCGGAGCCCTCCCGGACCGGACGCCGCTGACGCGAGGTGGCGCCGCACGACGCGCAGCGCCATGAGCCGCGATCGCCAGCGCCATCGCCGGGGCTGCGATCGCCCGGCGCTGCTCGCGGGCGCCGCTGGCCTTGTCCGGTGAAGGAAGCGCAGGGGCGCGAGGTGGAGGTGCGCCGGGGTGCGTCCAACGCTCGTCGAGGGCTGGAGACGACCGGCGCATCGCCGCCGGGCGTCGCGCTGGTCTTCTGGCCGGCCGTCGCGGATCGATTAGGCTTCGGCCTTTCACCCACCCGCAGAGCCCGCCATGCGCTTCGCCGCCTTCTTCCTGGTCATCCTCGTCGTCCTCGCCGCGCTCGGGCTGTACGTGCACCGGCGCGCCTCCGGGCTGCTCGGCCTGGGCCAGCGCGGGCGGCGCGTGCTCGCCGGGGTGCTCGCCGCCGGGGCGGTCGCGATGATCGCCGCGCGGATGGGGCGCGGCGCGCTGCCCGACGGCGTGCTCCGCGGCCTGGGGATCACCGGCAGCGTGGTCTCGCTCAGCATCGTGATCTCGGCGGTCCTGCTCGCCGTGGTGGACCTCGGGCGGCTGCTCGCGTGGAGCGGGCGCGCCGCGCTCGCCCGCGCCGGCGCCGGCGGTCGCGCTGCGGACGGCGGGACCCGCGCGGCGGACGGCGCGCGGGAAGAGCCCGGCGCGCCCGGACCGGCGCTCGCGCCGCGCGAGCCGGCGCCCATGCCGCCGGCGCTCCCCCGCCGCGCGTTCCTCGCGCACGGGGCGGCTGGCTCAGCGTTCCTCATCGGCAGCGGCAGCTCGATCTACGGGGCGCTGCTCGGACGACACGATTACGTCATCGAGGAGATCGCCATCCCGATTCCAGGCCTGCCCCGCAGCCTCGACGGCTTCTCGATCGTGCAGCTGTCGGACATCCACCTCGGGCTGTTCGTGGGCGAGCCGGAGATGCGCGCCGCCGAGGATCTCGTGCGCAAGGCCCGCGCCGACCTGATCGTGATGACGGGCGATCTCATCGACCACGATCCGCGCTACGCGGAGCACCTCGGGCGGCTCACCCGGCGGCTCGGCCCGCTCGCCCGGGAAGGGGTCGCGGCGATCCCGGGCAACCACGACCATTTCGCCGGCATCGGCCAGGCGCTCGACGCGCTGCAGCGCGGCGGCGCCCACGTGCTGCGCAACCGCGGGCGCGTCGTGGGCGACGCGGGCGGCGCCTTCGCGCTGCTCGGCGTGGACGACGTGTGGGCCGCGCGGATGCGGCTGCCCGGCGGCGGCCCCGATCTCGCCAGGGCCATCGCCGACGTGCCCCGCGACCTGCCGCGCGTGCTGCTCTGCCACAACCCCGTGTTCTTCCCGGAGGCGGCCGGCGAGGTGGCCTTGCAGCTCAGCGGCCACACCCACGGCGGCCAGGTCAACCTGGTGGTCCGGCCCGCCGACCTGGTGCTCCCGTACGGCTACGTGGCCGGGCTGTACCAGCGCGGCGGCTCGCACCTCTACATCAACCGCGGCTTCGGCACGGCCGGGCCCCCGGCGCGCATCGGCGCGCCGCCGGAGGTGAGCCGCATCGTGCTCGTCGCGGCCTGACATCGCGCGCGACTCGGCCTGACATCGCGCGCGACGCGAGAGGGTGGGGGGCTGTCCCCCTTCCCCATCCCTCCCCTCCAGGGCGATGTCTGCCGCCGCGGTCTGTGCGCTCGATCTCTGCCGCGCTCGCCGCGAGCCCACGAAGGTGCTCAATGTATTTGGGGATAGGGCATCTGCCGCTCTGCTTGATTCTCGTGCTCACGGTGTTCAGCTTCTGACGAGCCATGAGCCGACGAGAGCTGCCGACCTGCGGCCCATACGGGCCGCTCCTCCTCGCGATCGCGATCGGCGCCGCGGGGTGCGCGCGGGCGCCGCTCGCCGACCCCGTCGGCCGGAGCGCGGCGTCGCTCGACGCGCCGGAGGATCGGCCCGAGCCCGCGCCGGAGCCGCCGCCGCCCGCGGAGGAGCCGGCGTTCGTCGATCTCGAGGTCCCCGGCTTCAGGCCCGCGGTGGTGGTGCCCCCGCGCGGCGACGGCCCGCGGCCGGTGATCGTCGTGGCGCACGGCGCGGGCGACCGGCCGGAATGGCACTGCGACATGTGGCGCGTGATGGTGCGGGGGGCGGGGTACGTGCTCTGCCCGCGCGGCAAGCCCATCGACACCCGGGCGCCGGACGGCGGCCAGATCTTCTTTTACCCGGACCATTACGCGCTGGGCCGCGAGGTCGCCGCGGCGGTCTCGGCGCTCTCGCGGCGCTTCGGCGATCGCGTGGACCTCCGCGACCCCATCTACGCGGGGTTCTCGCAGGGGGCGATCATGGGCGCGCTGCTCTTGCCCGGACACCCCGCCGGCTTCGCGCGGGCGGCGCTCATCGAGGGCGGATACGGCGGCTTCGGCGAGTGGACCCTCGGGACCGCCAAGCGCTTCCGCGGCGGCGGGGGCGCGCGGGTGCTGCTCGCGTGCGGGCGGGCGGACTGCGCGGCCCAGGCGCGCAAGACGCAGGAGACGCTCGAGCGCGGCGGCCTCACGGCGCGTGTCCTCCACGCCGAGGGCGCCGGCCACAGCTATGGCGGCCTGATGGAGCGCGCGCTGCGCGAGGCGTTCCCGTGGATCATCGAGGGCGATCCCCGCTGGTCAGGCGGCCGCGGCGGCGATGCTGCGCGCGCGCTCGGCGAGCCCCTGCACGACCGAGTGGAAGCTCCGCAGCTGCCTCACCTTGCCCTCGCCGAAGCGGCGCTCGATCCCGCGCCGCAGCGCCGGCACCCTGGCGGTCCCGCCGGTGCAGCACACGACGTCGATGCCGTCGAACGAGAGGCCGGCGTCCTCGACCGTCTGATCCAGCGCGCGGAACACGGCGTCGATCTGCCGCTCGCTCGCGGCCTCGAACTCGCCCCGCGTGACGCGCTCGCGGATGTGCATTGACGGGTAATCGAAGGAAAACTCCGTCTCCGGCGCGCCGGACAGCGCGCACTTGCTGCGCTCGATCTCGTCGAACACCCGGAAAGCCAGCGAGTCCTCCACGAGGCAGAGCAGGTTGTCCATGCGCTGCCGGTCCTCGGCCCCGAGCGACCACGCCTTGACGTCGCGGAGGAAGGCGAGGACGTCGCGGTGCTGGAGCACGGTCATGTCGGCCGGCGAGCAGAGCTTCTCGACGATGGGCCGGGGCATCGTCAGCTGGTTCGCGCCGAAGGGGACGCGGTAGGTGACCTCCGCGCCGAAATGGCGCGCGATCTTGTGGCGCATGAGGCTGCCGTCGAGCGCGTCGCCCGCGACCGAGACGCCGCCGAGCGAGAGCACGTCGGACGCCGCGAACCCCTCGCGCCGCATGCGCACGATCGTGTAATCGGACGTGCCGCCGCCGAAATCGGCGACGAGGACCGTCGCCCCGCGGTCGAGCTCGAGGTGGAAGTCGTGCGCGGCCGCGACGGGCTCGGGGCAGAAGTGGACCTCGCGGAAGCCGGCGATGCGCGCCGCCCGCCCGAGGCGCTCCTCGGCGAGGCGATCGTCCTCCGGGTCCGTCGAGAACTTCGCCGGCCGGCCCAGCACGACGCGGTCGACGTCCGCCTCGAAATGGCGGTTCGCCTGCTCGCGCATCTCCCGCAGGAAGCGGCCGATCAGGTCCTCGATCGCCACGACCCGGTGCCCAATCTGCGTGCCCGAGAAGCTCCGGTCGGGGAGGTATTTCTTGATCGAACGGATGAAGCGGCCCTGCATGCCGTTCGCGACGAAGTCGCTGATCGCCGCGGCGCCGCAGGAGAAGCGCTGCTGTCCGAAGAAGAGCAGGCTCCGGAGGACGGTGGGATCGGCCGCCGCGCCGTCGAGCGGGATCGGCGGACAGGTGGCCTCCGCGCTCGCCGCCGAGAGCAGCGAGTTGGAGGTACCGAAATCGATGGCGTACACCTCGGGCTTGAATCGCGCGGTCATGATCTCGCCTCCTCGTGGGGTCTCTCGCGGGCCGCCCGGAGATCTCGCCGATCAAAGCACCTATTTACAAGCTGTCGAAATCATGGCAGAATGTTGACGGGCTCGCGGGATGAGCGCGTTTTGGGAGGCGCTACGACACGCGCGTCACCCGCCGCAGCGCGAGCAGGAGCGCGACGAGGGCGACCAGGGTCGGCAGCGCGACCACGCCCACGTTGATCCAGCCGAGCCAGTCGGTCGGGGCGAGCCACTGGGCGGGGAGCGGCAGGGCGAACGCGTTGTAGGCGGCGACGCCGAGCGCGAGGACGCCGCACGAGACGAAGAGCCACAGGAGCGCGGACATCAGGCCCTGGCCGAGGCGCTCCATGGCCGGCGCGCTCCGCCAGCGGCCGAAGAGGACCTGGAACGTGGCGATGAAGGTGAGGAGCGTCAGCCCGCCCGCGATGCCCCCGACGATGACGAGCTCGGTCTCGCCGAGCGCCTCCCGCTCGGCGATGCGGTAGATCATGCGGATCACCATCGCGGCGCTCGTGAGGACGGCCGCGCCGGCGGCGAGGCTGATGCCGACGGCGAGCAGCACCGCGACGGGCCGGGCGCGCCGCGCCTTGCGCGTCACGTCGTCCGCCCCTTGGGACTGGGCGTTCGGGACGACGACCGTGGCGATCTCGTCGTTCGAGCCGCTCTCGCGCATCGCGGTCGTCAGGCCGAGCGCGCGCGCGGCGCCGAACGGGTCCTGCACATCGAAGTCGGCGAGCAGGCGGTCGAGCTCCTGCGCGGACTGGGGCCGGTCCTCCCGCGTGCGGGCCATCGCGCGCTGGATGAGCGCCTCGAGGCCCTCGGGGATCGTCTTGTCGAGGTCGCGCGGGCGCCGCGGGTCCTCGGTGAGCAGGCGGGTCAACGTCCGGGCCGGCTCCTCCTCCGGGAACGGCCGCTCGCCGGTGAGCATGCGGTAGAGCACGGCGCCGACCGCGTAGATGTCGGCGCGGGAGTCGACCTCGGCCGAGCCGCGCGCCTGCTCCGGCGCCATGTACTGCGGCGTGCCGACCACCGAGCCCGTGCGGGTGAGGTCGGCGCCGTCGATCACCTTGGCGACCCCGAAGTCGAGGATCTTCACGTGCACGCTGCCGCCGTCGCGGCGGAGCAGGAACAGGTTCGACGGCTTGAGATCGCGGTGGACGACGCCGGCGGCGTGCGCGGCGGCGAGGCCGCGGCAGACCTGGCGCGAGATGGTGATGGCGGTCGGGAGCGGGAGCTTGCCGACCTGATCGAGCAGGCTGCCGAGGTCCTCGCCCTTGAGGAGCTCGGTGACCATACACGGGCGCCCGTCCTTGAGGCGCACGACGTCGACGACGTCGATCACGTGCTCGTTGCCGACGCGCGCGATGGTCTGCGCCTCGCGCTCGAAGCGCGCCATCGCCTCGCGGTGGCTGGCGAAGTGCTCGTGCGGCACCTTGACGGCGAAGCGCTTCGGGAGCCGGATGTGCTCGGCGACGTAGACGCGGCCCATGCCGCCCGCGCCGATGACGCCGGTGATGCAGAAGCTGCCGGCGAGCAGCTCGCCGACCATCGGGTCGCTGGCGGTGACCCCCTGGAGCTCCAGCGCCGTCGCGTCGATGGGACAGACGAGGAAGTCGAGCGGGTACCGGACGCCACACACGGGGCAGCGGCGGGCAGGTCTCTCCGGGAGGGCCTGCCGCGCCGGGTCGGGCGCGGCGTGCCTGGCTAGCTCGGCGGCGGCCATCGAGCGGCAGTCTAGACGAGAAGCGAGGTCCGGGCGCGACGGATCGGCCGCGCCGGCTCATGGGGCGGGAGGGGGCGCGGGGAGGAGGGCGCGGGAGGGCGCCGCGGGGCGCGCGCGGGCGTCGCGCGGGATGGCGCCGGGCTCACGCCGTCCGCGGCGAGGACGCCGATGCGGCGCGACCCGATCGAGTCCTTCGGCGAGTTCTCCTGGCCGAACGCGGCGGAGGGGGGATCCAAGCCGAACGCGCCGGCGGGTGGCTCCGCGCGGCGGGGGCGGGTGGGCGCTGGCCATCCGCCTAGGAGGGGACGTGGAGCTTGCGCTGAGAACACCGCCCGGCATGTCTCCCTTCGGGCCTTGAGGACTGAAACGTTATGGTGCGCGCCACACAAGGCGCGCCTGAGACGTCGAGGTGACTTGGGGCTTATGGTACCTCGGTCGGTGCTCGATCGCGCCCACCCGCCCCCGCCGCGCGGAGCCACCCGCCGGCGCTGACGTTTGGAGTGAGAGGGGAAGAGGGCGGTTGACGTGAGAGGGGGAGGCGGGGATCGAGGACGGGCGGCGCTCGCCTCAGAGAATGGGATCGATGCGGTAGATACGGCTCGACAGCATGTCGACGAAGTAGAGCTTGCCGTCTGGGCCGAAGGTGATGCCGGCGAGCGAGCCCGGGGGCAGGCCCGTATCGAGGGTGCGTACCAGCTGGCCTGTCAGATCGAAGGCGTAGAGACGGCTGGTCGCGTGATCCGAGACGAAGACGAGGCCTTCGTGGATCTCGATGCCGCTCGGCGCCTCGAGCGTCCCCGGAGGGACGAGCTCGACCAGCGTGGCACCGTCGACGTGACGGCGCTCCACGACGGGCTCTGCGCCATCGAAGCTGCTTCCGGGGGTCCCGGTCGTGGTGTCGAGCTTCAGCAGCCGCTTGTGACCGGTGTCGGCGACGTAGAGGTGGCGGTCCTCGGCGCTGTAGAAGAGGTGGCTCGGCGCGCCCTCGATGCCGAGCACCTCGCCCGGTACATAACGGTAGATCTCGCCGTCGGCGTGGTCGTCGTTCCCCGGGCCGTGATCGTGGGCGAAGTTGTACCGGTCGAGCGAGCTATCGTTGCCATTGAAGACCCAGTAGACGTTGCCCTGCTCGTGAGCGATCCCCTTGCAGAACGAGGTCGAGTGGAGCATGTCGAGGTGTGACCCGAGGCCGTCGGGGGTCGGCTCCGCGAAGACCGCGAGGTCCGATGAGAAGAGCGAAGGACCCATGAAGTAATCGCCGCCGTTGTTGTTGTCGCCGCAGGCGCCGAACGTGCCCGGGGCGCCGAAGGCGAGCGCCGGCGGCCGGTCCATGAAATGCGCGGCGGCAGGGTCACGGAGCCGGACCGACGTGCTGCCGGGGGCGCCGGGGTTCGTGATGATGATCACGCTGTCGTCCCGGCGGTTGACCACCCAGAGCTCCTCGGGCCGATCGGGGTTGAACGCGAGATCCGTCGGCTCACGTTGCCTGTCCGGCTCGTAGACAGGCACGAACGCGACCGAGGACGGACTGCCATCCTTCACGCCGATGGGAGCACCAGGCGGGAGCGCGACGCACACACCGCCCTCCATGTCACACAGCGGCGTCTCCGGCGTGGACCCGCAGTCCGGGGATGCCTGACAGGACGGCGCGGAGGTCACGGGGACATCTGGCTCCGCCCCGGAGCAGGCCGACGCCAGTCCCAGGCTGGACAGGAAGAGCACCCTCTGAAGATTCACTTCTGCCTCCAGGTACGCAGGTACGAGGACAGTGTGACCTGGCTGGTCAGGCTGGCCATCCCTTTGTGATGGGCGGGGGCGCGGCGCTCCGAGGACGACCGAAGCGCGTCAGGACCCCTTGACCGTATCGCGCCGTGTCGCCCGTGAGCTCGGCGGGGAATGCCGCGCACCGGCCCACCGGCCCACCGGCCTCGTCGCCCTCGTGCGTACGGCGACCGAGGTCCAGCGCGGTGCTGGCCGAGTCGCTGCCGGAGTGCCCGCTTGTGACGATGTGCGTGGGATCGAGAACAGACCTGCTCTGGAAGGACGGCACCGGTAGCAGTCCTCTGGAGCGATGAGCTGATCGGCGGGATCGCCCTGGTACGCCTTCGAGAGCGGCGACCGGCGGTGGCGCCGCTGCGGGAGATCGGGTCGGGGTGCGAGCCGCCATGATACGCGCGGCGCCAAGAAACCAGGGAGTGAGGAGGAGGGAATGCCGGGACGCCCCTCCCCCTCTGATCTTGGCGGCCTTGGTGCATGGCAGTCTTTGTCGCTCGGACAGCTGGAAGTGACCGTACAGGTCACATCGTTCCGTCCTCGAGCCGGATGATCCAGGTCTGTTCCAGGCAGCGCCTCGTGAGCGGTTTGAACGGACAGGCGAGCAGGATGGCACGAACGAATCCGCGACATCGTGGGATCGTTCAGCCTTCCTCCGAGCCGCGTATACGGAGCGCTCCGACATGACGAACCTGGCGAATTCGACAAGTCTGCCGCTCCGCCGGCCGGCCTGATGTCAGCCGCGCAGGGCATGAGCTCACGAGACACCGAGAATCATCTCGAACTGAGGGAGGGACACATGGTGCACAAGGAGCATCCGGGGAAGGCTTTCCAGGACACGGCCCGCGGGGCCCAGAGCTGCCAGTCGATCTGCGTCGAGTCGATCCAGCACTGCCTCGAGCTGGGAGGCTCCCACGTGGAGCCCTCCCACATGCGGCTCATGCAGGATTGCGCCGACATCTGCGAGACAACGGCGATGTTCCTGCTGCGCGGCTCGCCCGAGCACCGCCAGATCACCGCCGCGTGCGCGGCGATCTGCGAGCTCTGCGCCCGGAGCTGCGACAAGTTCGCAGGAGATCCGCAGATGAAGGCGTGCGCCGACGAATGCCGCCACTGCGCCGAAGCGTGCCAGAAGCTCGTGCCGCAGCAGCCGGGCGGGACGGCCGGCACGGGACACCGCGGCGTGCTCTGAGGCGGCCGCCGCTGCGCGGAGCGGGGCGCCCTTGCGCAGCGTGACGGTCATCACGAGCGCATGCGCACCGACGGATGGCGAATGCGCCATGCCTCACCCGTACTGCAGCACGGCTGGGCGTCGTTCACGGCGCTTCAGCGTCCGGATAGAACGGCGTCCGGCCGTACGCACGCTCGCAGGACTCGTAGCCTCGCCGGGCGGCTTCGTCGCTCTCGTCGAGGTAGGTTCGGCGCATTTCATGGGAGATGCAGTCGGTGGTGGCAGCGCGAAGGGCCTGCCGAAGAGCGTCGGCAGAGATGGCCCACACCCGCGCCGTCTTGTCCGAGGCGGTGACCACCCGCTGCCCGTCGGCGCTGAACGCCGCGGTACTGACCCCTACCTCGTGGCCCCGGAGCACGATGGGCGTGCCGCTGCCGTCCGCGTTCCACACCCGCGCCGTCCTGTCGTGCGAGGCGGTGACCACCCGCTGCCCGTCGGCGCTGAACGCCGCGGAGCTGACCCCTTCCTCGTGGCCCCGGAGCGCGATGGGCATGCCGCTGCCGTCCGCGTTCCACACCCGCGCCGTCTTGTCGTGTGAGGCCGTGACCACCCGCTGCCCATCGATGCTGAACGCCGCGGAGAGGACCGACCCCTCGTGGCCCCGGAGCACGACGGGCGTGCCGCTGCCGTCCGCGTTCCACACCCGCGCCGTCCTGTCGGGCGAGGCCGTGACCACCCGCTGCCCGTCGGCGCTGAACGCCGCGGACCAGACCGAGACCCCATGCCCCCGGAGCACGACGGGCGTGCCGCTGCCGTCCGCGTTCCACACCCGCGCCGTCCTGTCGTGCGAGGCGGTGACCACCCGCTGCCCGTCGGCGCTGAACGCTGCGGACCTGACCCCGTCCTCGTGACCCCGGAGCACGACGGGCGTGCCGCTGCCGTCCGCGTTCCACACCCGCGCCGTCTTGTCGTGTGACATGGTGACCACCCGCCGCCCGTCGGCGCTGAACGCCGCGGAGCCGACTCCTGCCTCGTGGCCCCGGAGCACGACGGGCACGCCGCTGCCGTCCGCGTTCCACACCCGCGCCGTCCTGTCGTGCGAGGCCGTGACCACCCGCTGCCCGTCGGCGCTGAACGCCGCGGACCAGACCCGGTCCTCGTGCCCCCGGAGCACGACGGGCGTGCCGCTGCCGTCCGCGTTCCACACCCGCGCCGTCCCGTCGAGCGAGGCGGTGACCGCCCGCCGCCCATCGGCGCGGAACGCCGCGGACCACACCGGGGCCTCGTGCCCCCGGAGCACGACAGGCATGCTGCTGCCGTCCGCGTTCCACACCCGCGCCGTCCTGTCGTGCGAGGCCGTGACCACCCGCTGCCCATCGGCGCTGAACGCCGCGGAACCCACCGGGGCGTCATGCCCCCGGAGCACGACGGGCGTGCCGCTGCCGTCCGCGTTCCACACCCGCGCCGTCCTGTCGTGCGAGGCCGTGACCACCCGCTGCCCATCGGCGCTGAACGCCGCGGAAGTTACCCATGCCTCATGGCCGCGGAGCACGACGGGCGTGCCCCCGTTATCCGCGTGTCCGTGGATGTCCTCGTGCCCGTGGAGGTCGGAATCGGTTCGCGCGTGCCCGGCATCCTTGGCACGAGCAGGGCTATTCCGGCCACGCTCCGCGTTCCACACCCGCGCCGTCTTGTCGTGCGAGGCCGTGACCACCCGCTCTCCATCGACGCTGAACGCCGCGGACAGGACCGGGCCGTCGTGGCCCCGGAGCACGAGGGGCGCGCCGCTGCCGTCCGCGTTCCACACGCGCGCCGTCCCGTCGAGCGAGGCCGTGACCACCCGCTGCCCATCGATGCTGAACACCGCGGATCCAACCGGGGCTTCGTGACCCCGGAGCACGACGGGCGTGCCGCTGCCGCCCGCGTGCCACACCCGCGCCGTCCTGTCGTGTGAGGCCGTGACCACCCGCTGCCCATCGGCGCTGAACGCCGCGAATCCAACCGCGGCCTCGTGCCCCCGGAGCACGACGGGCGTGCCGCTGCCGTCCGCGTGCCACACCCGCGCCGTCTTGTCGCTCGAGGCGGTGATCACCCGCTGCCCATCGGCGCTGAACGCCGCGACCCCAACCGCGGCCTCGTGCCCCCGGAGCACGACGGGCGTGCCGCTGCCGTCCGCGTTCCACACCCGCGCCGTCCTGTCGGGCGAGGCCGTGACCACCCGCTGCCCGTCGGCGCTGAACGCTGCGGACCTGACCTCGTCTTCGTGACCCCGGAGAACGACGGGCGTGCCGCTGCCGTCCGCGTTCCACACCCGCGCCGTCTTGTCGCTCGACGCGGTGACGATGCGCTGCCCATCGGGGCTGAAGACAGCAAGCAACACGTCGCCCCGATGGCCGCGCATCGTGAGCATCGAAGGCGTTGAGGCCAGCACATCCCGTGTCAGGTCGGTCCAGCCGCGCACGTTTTCCGCGTCCCCTACCTCGAGCAGCAGCTTCACTGCTGGTCCCGGTTGGTATCGCGCCAGTAGCTCACGAGCGTTGGCCATCAGCGAGGAAGCTCGCGCGCGCGCCGCCTGGGCCGCCGCGTCCTGCTGCGCAGCCTTCGCCGCATCCTCCGCCCTTCGCACGGCAGCTTCCGCATTCCGTGCCGCGTCCCGCTGCTCCAGCGCCCAGACGACGATCACCGCCATGATCACGGCCGCTGCGACGGCGATTGCCGCAACCGCCATCGGCATCCGCCGCGCCGCACGGTCCCGGACCGCCGGCCGCTCCTCTTCCTCTCCCTGCTTCAACTTCGCGTCTCCCTGCTCCCGTCCCTGCCTTCGCTCGAACATCCAGCCGGCCAGTCGATCGTCCCAGAGCTCGACGTGAGAGGGGCGACGCGCGGACCGTCGGGGATCAGGTACATGAGCGTCCGAACGTGCTCACCGCCGGCCGCAGCGGCAGAGTACCAGGGACGCGCACGCCAGCAGAAGCAACGAGGAGGGGCGCGTCGGGCAACCTCCCGAAAGAGCGCGCCGTGTTCCTCGAGCCGGGCGGGATCGTCGATCTCGGCACCTGCGGCGCGCCCGGCGGATCCGGCACCGGCGACGTTTACCTGTGTGTCAGAGACCGGCCGATGATCGGGGAGCAACGCAACGCGAGAGAGCTCGGACGGCATTGCAGACACTCCGAGCCCCGGAGCGTTTCGGCGACCTCGTGCTCGGGGTTGAAGCTTCGATCGCCCATCTCGTGATAGCCGCCCGGGTAGAATCGCTGGTATGGAACGACGCGCCGAGGGTCGAAGACCGCTCGACCACCGTGGCTTCGAGAAGCGCTCCCTCGCGTCCGCACCCCTTCAACCGAGCGAAGAAATCGCACGGGCTCGCGAGCACGTCGCGCCGTCGATCGCGTCGCCCCGCGGTCGGAGTGAAGACTTGCGCGAGCCCCCGATGTCCTTGCCCTCCAGGGCACGCTCGAAGACTCGGACTGTGACCGCCTGGGTTACCCGGGGCTCGGGGTCCGCAGCTGCCTGAAAGCCGGCCTGCAGGTCGGAGACGACCTCGGCGGCGATCCGATTCAGCGAGTCGAGCGAATGGCGACGATCTACACGCTCGCGACGTGCTTCTTCCCGCGAACGTGTGCAAGGAGGGGTTCGGCCAAGTCCTCCCGCCGTTCCCGGCTTCCGGCGTCGGTACTCCCGGCGAAACCTCCGGGAACCGTCCCGAAGCAGGCTCAGGAGCTCCTCCGCGATCAGGCAAGAAGCCTGATCCTTACACATTGGTGGGCCATGAAGGACTTGAACCTTCAGCCAATGGATTAAGAGTCCACTGCTCTACCAATTGAGCTAATGGCCCGAGTAAATTGTCAAATCAGTCGAACCTGCACCACATTCCCGGAATCTCGCCGGATCACTTGCATCACCCGTTGAGCCCGGCACGCCCGGCCTGATTCGAACAGGCGACTTTCGGATTCGAAGTCCGACGCTCTATCCAGCTGAGCTACGGGCGCTCCTGCGTTCCCCGTGGGGCACGCGGCACGCTTTTAACCGCACCGGAGCGGTTGTGTCAAGGCGTCGTCGACATGCCGTGCTCGATTCCCGGGCCGCCATTTCGCTGAGCTCGTCCCGCTGTCGGCCGTCCGGAGGCGCTCGCGGCCTGCGGCTCGCGCCGCAGCGCGGCGGACGCGCCTGAACGACCGAGCCAGCCCTGCCGGGCCGGCCAGCATTAAAGAAGTTCTCAGCCCGCGACGCTGCGCGGTAGGGTCCGCCCCCGCATGCCGCTGCTCCGCGCTTTCCGCGATCGCCTCCTCGCCTCCCGCGCCCCGGTGGCCGCCGCCCTCCTGGTCGCGCTCTCGGCCGCAGCGCCGGCCCAGGGCGCCCCGCCCAGCAAGGCCCCGGACCAGGCGGAGCAGCTGGGCAAGAGCCCCCAGGACAGCCGGCGCGGCGCGCGGCAGAGCTCGGCGGCCGCCAACGACGCAGGGCCGGCAGCGCGCAGCGCCGGCGTCAGGGCGAAGACCTCGCAGGACCAGCGCCCGTCCAAGAAGCGCGCGGCGAACCGGGTCGAGAGCACCCGCGCGGAGCGCGGCGGCACCGCCGCCGAGGCCGACGAGCGCAAGCCGCTGTCGAAGGGCGCCCCCAACCGGGGACGCTTGACCGGCGCCGTGCGGCTCCGGTCGTCGAGGCACCTCAAGACGCGCGACGGCGCCAGGACGTGGGGGCTGCCGGTGCTCGTCAAGGCCCTGCGGCGCGCCGCCTTCCAGGTCGCCAAGAGGCACGGCGACTCGGCGCTGCTCGTCGGAGACCTCTCCGCGAGGACGGGCGGCGCGCTCGACGGACACAACTCGCACCAGACCGGGCGCGACGCCGACGTCGGCTTCTACGTCGTGAACTCGAAGGGCAAGACGCTGCGCACCGCTCGGTTCGTGGCGTTCGACGACAAGGGCAACGCCATCGGCCTCCCCGGGGCGCGGTTCGATGACATGCGCAACTGGGCGCTCGTCGAGGCGTTGCTCCAGGACAGGCAGGCAGGGGTCAAGTACCTGTTCGTCACCGACGCGCTGAAGGCGCGGCTGCTCGCCCACGCCGCGAAGAAGCGTGTGCCGGAGGAGCTCCGGGCCCGCGCCGCGGCCGCCATGATGAGCCCCAGGGACGCCGACCTGCACAACGATCACTTCCACATCCGCGTGATGTGCCCCGCGTCGATGCGCGGCGCCTGCGTCGAGGAGTCGGCCGCCCGGCCCGCGTGCGCCGCCGGCGCGACCGGCACCGCCAGCGCGGCCAGCCCGCCGGCGGGAGCGCCGGAGGCCGCAGCGCACGCGAGCACGGTCGACGACGGAGCCCCCGCGGCGGCCGCGCCCGCCACACGGCCGACCGCCCCGCGCTGACGGCCGGCGCGCTCAGACCGCCGGCGCGGCCCCGGGCGGCGCCGCGCCGTCCGCGAGCTCGACCACGACAGGCGCGTGATCGGACGGGCGCTGGAGCTCCCGCGGGCGGGTGTCGATCGCGACGTCGGTGCAGCGCGCGGCGAGCGGGCGTGTCACCAGCGCGAGGTCGATGCGGAGGCCCTTGTTGCGCCGGAACGCGCCCATCCGGTAATCCCACCAGCTGTAGGCCGCTTTGGCCGGGTGCACCGCGCGGAAGGCGTCGACGAGCCCCCACTCCATCACCCGGCGCAGGGCGGCCCGCTCGTCCGGATGAAAGAGCACCTGGCCCTCCCACTTCTTCGGCTCGGCCACGTCGATAGGCTCGGGCGCGACGTTGAAGTCGCCGCAGATGAAGACCTCCTGATCCGGGCGGTACCGCGCGTCGAGCTCGCGCCGGAGCCGCTCGAGCCAGGCCAGCTTGTAGGCGAAGGCCGGCGTGCCCACCGCCTGGCCGTTGGGCACGTAGACGTTGATGACCCGGACCCCCTCGACCGTGGCCGAGAGCATCCGCCGGGCGACGTCCTCCTCGTCGCCGTCGAGGCCCTTCTTCACGTCGTCGATCGAGAGGCCGTGGCGCGCGGCGATCGCAACGCCGTTGTAGGTCTTCTGGCCGAAGAAGACCGAGCGATACCCCACCTCCGCGAGCGCTGCCTCGGGGAAGCTGCCGTCCTCGACCTTCGTCTCCTGGAAACACACGACGTCAGGCGCGGCGCGGACCAGCCAGCCCGTGAGCTGCTCGAGGCGGGTGCGGATGGAGTTCACGTTCCAAGTCGCGATGCGCATAGGTCGACCCAGCGGATAGCGGAGGGAGAGCAGGGCGGAAAGCCTGGATCGCGGCGGCGCTCGACCGGTCCTCTACAACGCCGCCCGGAGCACCTCGAACAGGCCGTCCGGATCGTCGGCGTGCAGCCAGTGGCCAGCGCCCGGGAGGACGTGCACCGAGAGCCACGGCGCCCGCGCCGCGAGCGCCTCGAACCGCTCGCGCGACGCGGGCGCGATCGCCGTGGACCGACCGCCGAGGACCACATGGCCCCTCCGCTCCTCGCGGGCCGCGCCGGACGGCTTCGGCGGGGCCTCCAGCACGTGCCACAGGTCGCGGGCGGAATAGTCGGCGAGCAGATCGCTCATGATGTCGAGGTCGAGCCGGATGCGAAAGCCGTCGCCCTCGCGCCGGACGTTCATCGCCAGCCACTCCGCGATCCCGCGGCTGAAGCCGGCCGAGCGCACGGCTTCGAGGAACACCTCGCGCGAAGCGATCGGCTGCGGGATCGCGCGGAGCAGCTCGAGCACGCTGGCGCTCTCCGAGGCGCCGGCGCTCGCCTCCCGGGGGCTCGGATCGGAGTCGAGGAGGAACACGCGCTCGAGCTCGTCGAGCCGGCGCTCGAGGTACACGAGCGCCACCTTGCCGCCGAACGAGTGGCCCATCACGCCGCGCACGTCGAGGCCGAGCTGGTCGCCCAGCCGGAGCAGGTCCTCGGCGGCGGCCGCGACGGTGTGCGGCGCCGGCGGGCTCTGCGACATGCCGTGGGCCCGCAGGTCGACCAGGATGAAGCCCCACGGCCGGGGGGCGCCTTCGGCCTGCGACTCGGCGAGGCGCCGGACGAAGGTGCGCCAGTTGGCGCCCGAGCCGAAGATGCCGTGCAGCACGAGCATCCAGCGGGCAGGCGCCGCGGACGGCGCGGTGACGAGGGCGTGGTGGGGGACGAAGCCGGCGTGTGCGTTCATGGCGCTCCGGGCCGCGCGAGCGCGCGGCCTGCGGCTAGCGCTAGCATGGACCCATGGCCAGGAAGCCCCCGATCGCGCAGCCCGGCGCGGACGCCGCCGACGACCACGCCCGCAAGCCAGCAAAGCGCGAGCGCTTCCGCGGATCGGCGCTCGCCGGGGCCGAGCTCGACGACGTCGACCTGCGCGGCGCCCGCTTCCACAACGCCACCCTCGCCGGGGCCGAGCTCGACGACGTCGACCTGCGCGACGCGCGCCTCCACAACGCCACCCTCGCCGGCGCCACCCTCGATGACGTCTCGCTCGCCGGCGCCCGCATCCACAACGCCGCGCTCACCAAGGCCGAGCTCGACGATGTAGACCTGCGCGGCGCGCGCCTGCACAACGCCACCCTCGCCGGCGCCTCCCTCGACGACATCTCGCTCGCCGGCGCCCGCATCCACGACGCCGACGCCGCGGACACCCGGTGGTCCGACGTGAGCCTCCGCCGCGCCCGCTTCGAGGCGTCGGACCTGCGCGAGGTGGAGATCGTCGGCTGCACGATCGAGGGGCTCACCATCGACGGCGTGCGGATCGATCGGCTCGTTGAAGAAGCGAAGCGCCGCTCCGGCGCGAGCGCGGCGCCAGAGGTGGCCTCGAAGGCCACGGTGGCTAGCAAGTCGGGGAAGAAGAAGCGCGCCGCCGCAAAGTGAACGGCCGGCGCCACGCCGCGCGTACGCGGCGGCGTTACGCCTCGATCAGCCCGGTGCGGACCGCGATCCGGGTCAGCTCGACGGCGCTCTTACATCCGAGCTTCGCGTAGATGCGCACGCGGTGGGTCTCGACCGTCTTCGGGCTGATCGTGAGCCGCGCGGCCGTCTCCCGGGTCGACACGCCGGCCGCGAGCAGCCGCAGGACCTGGCGCTCGCGCGGGGTCAGCGCGTCGAGGCCGCCGGATCCCTCGCTCGCCGGCTTGCGCATCGCGCGCACGACCGCGCCCGCGATGCTCGAGGACAGCGGCGCGCCGCCCGTCGCGATCCGGCGGATCCCCTCGATGACCTCCTCGAGCTTCGAGGTCTTCACGAGGTATCCCTGCGCGCCGGCGCGCAGCGCCTCCGCGACGCGGAACTCGTCGTCGTACCCGCTGAGCACGAGGAGCTTCGCCTGCGGCAGCTGCGCTCTCAGCGCACCGAGCAGCTCGATGCCGTCCCGGTCGGGGATGTTGAGGTCGACGAGCACGACGTCTGGCTTGCAGCTCGCCGTCTCGCGCAACGCATCGGCCGCCGTCCCAGCCTGGCCGACGACGACCATGTCGGGCTCGTCCGAGAGCGCTCGAGCGAAGCCTTCGCGAACGACGGGGTGATCGTCGATCAGATAAATGTGCAGCTTGCTAGCAGGGGTTTCCGCCATGATGACCACAGGGGGATTGGGATGTCCTTCGGACCACAATTCGATACCCTTGAGCGATCTAAGTCAAGCCGCTCGGGTCGTCCTGGGAGGAACCTTACTGGAGTATCAGGTGCTCGACGATCTGCAAGCAGCGGCGCGGCGGCAAGCCCATTTCCTCCGTAAAACTCCGTCCTGAGCGAGCTTCGGCCCTCTCCGGGAGATACGCGGTGCGCCATGTTCTCTGCGGTGGTCGGTGCGGCGCATGCCGGCGCGGCGTATGCCGGCGCGGCGGCCGTCTGGTATGATTTGTGAGCCCATGCGCGGAAAAGGCCAGCGATCAAGGGAAATGCGATGAGCTCACCGGGCTCATCCTCCCTGTCCTGCGCCGCGTCGCTCTCGCGGGCCGAGATCTTCGTCGTCGACGACGACGCCGCGGTGGTCGACTCGCTGATGGACCTGCTCTCCGACGAGGGCTACCGCGTGCAGGGCTTCACGCGGCCGCTGGAGGCGCTCGATCGCCTGGCCTGCGGCGCGCGGCCTCGGGCGGTGCTGCTCGACTACGTGATGCCCGAGATGACGGGCGACGAGTTCCTCTCGGCGCTCGCCGCCGCGGGCGTGGACGTGCCCGTCCTCCTGCTCTCCGGCGTGAGCGAGCCGAAGATCCGCGGCGCCGTGGCCGCCGTGCTCGCGAAGCCGTTCGACGTCGACCGCCTGCTCGTCGTGCTCGATCGGCTGACCGGCGGAGCGCAAGCCTGACGCGCGGCCGCCCGCGCAGGCGGGCGGCGGCGCGGCGCGGGCCCCGCCGAGCGCGCTCCGCGCCAGCGGGCGGCGAAAGGCGCTATGGTGCGCCGCCATGGTCGCCCGCAAGCTGTCCGCCAGCGAGTGCCGCAAGATCGTCGACCCGCAGAGCTTCCGCTTCTCCAGCACGGATGAGGTCGCGCCGCTGTCGGCCGGCATCGGCTCGCAGGAGCGCGCCCTCGCCGCCCTCGCCTTCGGGCTCGACATCCGCCAGCCCCGGTTCCACGTCGTCGTCGTGGGCGCGCCCGGCACCGGCCGCACCTTCTGCGCGCGCGCCGTCGCGAAGCGCATCGCCGCGAGCCGCCCCACGCCCGACGACATCCTCCTCTTGCCGAACCCCCACCGCCCGAGCGAGCCGACGGTGCTGTCGCTCCCCCCGGGCGAGGGGCGCCCCTTCGTCGAGGCGATGGAGGAGCTCCACGAGAAGCTCGTCGACGCCCTGCGCGGCGCCACCGAGGGCGAGCGCTTCAAGCAGGCGCGCGCCAAGATCCAGCGCCGCGTCAACGCCGAGGAGCGGCGGCTCGAGGAGCAGCTCAAGAGCGCCGCGCGCGAGCTCGGCCTCGACCTCGTCCGCGGCGACGACGAGGTGCAGATCACCTCGCTCGAGGACGCCTCGAGCGCGCCCGACGGCGAGGCCCTGCTGACCATCGCCGGCTCCGTCGAGGAGTTCGAGATCCGGCTCGCCACGGTGCAGGACGAGGCGGACGTCGAGCTGCGCAGCGTCGTCAAGCAGCTGCTCAGCGACGGCGTGAAGGGCTGCTTCCAGCCGGTGCGCGCGCGCTTCGAGGGGCGCGACGACATCAGCGCCTTCCTCGCGGACGTCGAGACCGTCGTCTCGAAGGAGTTCCGCCGGCTCGTCGACGAGGCGCGCGGCGAGGAGGGCGGCGCCACGCTCCCGCGCGGCGTCGTCGTCCCGACCCTGCTCACCGAGCACACCCCCGACTCCGGCGCGCCCGTCGTCGAGGTCCCCTACCCGACGCTCAGCGCCCTGTTCGGCCGCACCCACGCCCCGCCCGACTCCGGCTTCCCCCCGGAGCCCGGCTTCGCCGTCGCGGGCGCGCTCCACGAGGCGGCCGGCGGCTTCCTCATCCTGCCCGCCGGCGCGCTCCTCAAGAACGAGGCGCTGTACGAGCAGCTCAAGGCCTGCCTGCTCGCGGGCAAGTTCATCGTGCCCGAGCACAACCCGTCGTACTTCCGCGGCACCGCCGAGGAGCTGCTCTTCCCGCCGATCTCGATCGACGTGAAGGTCGTCCTCGTCACGAACCCGCAGCTCTACCAGGACCTGCACGAGGCCGACCCGGAGTTCTCGCAGCTCTTCAAGGTGCAGGCGCGCTTCGAGACCACGATCTCGCTCGATCAGGCGCTCGTCACGTACCCCTCGTTCCTGGCCGGCTTCACGCACGATCGCGACCTGCCGCCGCTCACCGCCGACGGCGTGACCGCGCTCCTCTTCCACGGCGGCCGCCTCGCGGAGAGCCAGACCAAGGTGAGCGCCCAGCTCGGCCTCATCGCCGAGGTCGCGACCGAGGCCGGCTACCGGGCCCAGCGCCGGGGCCGCAAGGTCGTCGACGGCCCCGAGGTGAACGAGGCGCTCGAGTCGGCCCGCCGGCGCGGGAGCCACTTCCGCGACCACGTGCACGAGATGCTCTCCGACGGGACGATCCGCATCGACGTCACCGGCCGGCACGTCGGCCAGGTCAACGCGATCTCGGTGCTGTCCGACGGCCCGCAGACGTTCGGCCGCCCCTGCCGGGTGACGGCGGTCGTCTACCCCGGCCGCGAGGGCCCGGTGAACATCGCGCGCGAGGTCGAGATGTCCGGCCCGCTGCACAGCAAGGGCGTGCTCGTCCTCAACGGCTTCCTCGCGGCCCGGTTCGCCCAGCACCGCCCGCTGTCGTTCGGCGCCTCGCTCGTCTTCGAGCAGACCTACGAGCCCATCGAGGGCGACAGCGCCTCGTCGAGCGAGCTGTACGCGCTCCTCTCGGCGCTCTCCGGCGTCCCGATCCGGCAGGATCTCGCCGTCACGGGCAGCGTCGATCAGCAGGGCAGCGTGCAGCCCGTCGGCGGCATCAACGAGAAGATCGAGGCCTTCTTCGATCTGTGCGCCGCCAAGGGCCTGACGGGCGAGCAGGGGGTCCTGATCCCGAGCGCGAACCGCGACGCGCTCATGCTGCGCGGCGACGTCATCACCGCGATCGAGGCCGGCCGCTTCCACGTGTTCGAGGTGCGCTCCGTCGAGGAGGGCATCGAGGTCCTCACCGGCGTCCCGGCGGGCGCCGCCGACGCGGACGGCAGGTACCCGGACGGGACCGTGTTCCACGCGGTCGATCAGCGGCTCGATCGCTTCCACCAGGCGATCGCGGACACGATGAGAGGGGCGACGAGCGCGGATCCCAGGAGCATGCTCAGGGACCGCTGAGGAGGACCGATGGCCGCGAAGCGCACAGCCAAGCCGCGGGCGCCGAAGGAGCCGGGCGCCGCGCCCGCCCCGCGCGCGCGACGGAAGAAGGCCGCGGCCGCCGCGGGCGCGCGCGGCCTCGACGCCCGCGAGCTCGCCGCGGGCGCGCCGCCGCCGGACGTCGCCGCCCTCGCCGAGGCGATCCGGAGCGACGGCGGCGCGGTGCTCGCGGTCTACCGCGAGCCCGTCGGCGGCGCGTGGGCGATCCTCGCCGGCCTGCCGCTCGATCGCGTGGAGCCGACGCCGTTCCAGCGCGACCTCTCGGAGGCGCACGTCGCGCGCCTCGGCGAGGTCATCGACAAGATCGACTGCTTCCTCGATCCCATCATCGCGGTGCGGACGCCGCTCTCGTCCGGGAGGGGCCGGGCCGCGCCGGCCGGGCCCGGCGAGGGGCGGTACTGGACGCCGAACGGCAACCACCGGCGCGCCGCGCTCGCGCGCCTCGGCGCGAAGAGCGCCGTCGCGCTGGTGCTGCCGGACGAGCGGATCGCCTACCGCATCCTCGCCCTCAACACCGAGAAGGCGCACAACATCCGCGAGAAGGCGCTCGAGGTGACGCGGATGGCGCGCTCCCTCGCGGACCTCGATCCGCGGCCGGAGCAGGAGTTCCGCCTCGAGTTCGAGGAGCCGAGCCTGCTGACGCTCGGCCTCTGTTACGAGCAGCGCCCCCGCTTCTCGGGCGGCGCATACCAGTCGGTCCTCCGGCACATCGATCATTTCCTCGACGAGCCGCTCCCGGAGGCGCTCGCGACCCGCAAGGCGCGCGCCGATCTCCTGCTCGCGCTCGACGACGCGGTCGCGCAGGCGGTCGAAGGGCTCAAGGCGCGCGGCTTCGAGAGCCCTTACCTGCGGGCGTTCGTCGTGGCCCGCATCAACCCGCTCCGCTTCAAGCGGACCCCGGACGCGCCGTTCGAGCCCACGCTCGCCAAGATGCTGGCGGCCGCGCAGCGCTTCGATCCGGCCGCGGTCCGCCCCGACCAGGTCGCGCGCGCCGCCGGCCCGCCCGAGGAGAGCGCCGGATGACCCCGCGCCCGGCCCGCCGAGCCCGCCGCGCGCCCGCGTCGATCCGGGCTCGGGCGCGCCCATGACAAGCGCCGCGAGGCCGGTCGTGACCGCGGCGCTGCTCGCGGCGTCCGGGGCGGCGGCGGTGGGGCTCGCGGAGGGCGCGCTCCCCGCGTGGCGCGACAGCCCGCTGGCGCTCGGCGCCGCGAGCGGGCTCGCCGCCGGGGCCGCGCTGCTGCTCCTCTGCGGCGAGCTCCGCCGGGAGCGGCGCGCCGCCCGGGCGGCGCGCGCCGCGGAGGAGGCCGACGCGCCCCCGCCCGGGCGACCTCGCCGGCGCGCGGCGCGTCCGGCCGCGCGCGCCGCGCTGGCCCCGCCGTCGCGCCGCGACGACCCCCGGGCGATCTACGCCTACGCCGCGCACGTCATCGGCCAGTCGCTCGCGTGGGAGGGGAACTACAAGGCGGCCGCCGCCTCGCTGCGCGACGTGCCGCCCGACTGGATCCCTCCGCGCGTGCGCATGCTCGCCTGGAGCCACCTCGCGCAGTGGCAGCTCTGCGCCGGCGACCTCGAGGGCGCCAGGCGGCTGCTCGAGGTCCTGGACGAGGCGCGCGCGCCGGCAGACGTGCGCCCGCACGTCCGGGGGGCGCGCGCCGCGGTGCTCGTGCGCACTGGCGCCGGCGAGGAGGCGCTCGCGCTCGTCGGCCGCATCGACGGCCAGCGGGGCGAGCCGCCGGAGGTGCGCCAGCGTTACCGCATCACCCGCGCGCACGCGCTCGCCGCGCGCGGCGAGCGCGCCGCCGCGCGCGCGGAGCTCCGCCGCGTGGTCGACGACGTCGGGGTGGACGAGCTCTGCCGCTGGCTCCCCGCCGGCGGCCCGGCGCGCGCCGCCATGATCGAGGTCATC
Organism: Sorangium cellulosum; assembly: GCF_002950945.1. Classification (GTDB taxonomy): domain Bacteria; phylum Myxococcota_A; class Polyangia; order Polyangiales; family Polyangiaceae; genus Sorangium; species Sorangium cellulosum_E. Next base: position 13,339,979 of record NZ_CP012673.1, on the reverse strand, counting down.
GACGAGGGGTGAGCGATTCGCGACCTTCCTGATCTCCCGACTCCACGCCGCCGCGCAACCGACGTTCAGCGCGCTCGGCCGCAGGTCGACATCGGATGAGCTCCGCGACGCCGCGCGGTCACGTGTCTCTCGGGATCGCCGAGACAGCCCCTGTCGCTGCCCGGCGGTCAAACGCAGCTCCCGCCCCATCGACGACCTGTGACGCCTGTCGAAAAGCGACTCCACCTGTCAATCATGAAGTCCCTGATTCAGACCTGGGTTTGTCCTGACCCTCACCCGGGGGTCCCGTATCACTCGAGCGTGGCGGGCGCGGCGGGCGCGTGAGTTCCTGGATTCCCGGACATCGGTGCGGGTCGCGACGTTGCACGCGGCGGGCGTCTGGTAAGACAAGGATGCTGTACGCAAGGTGCAACGGGCCAGGTAGGCTTCTCGCGTCGGCGGGGGGGAGAACGCATGCCAACCTGCACGGGTGGCCAATGAAGGTCGCGGCGCCACGGAGGGCGTTCAGTCCCTGCTGCGCCGGCTCGGGCAGGGTCGCGCCGCGCGCCATGACGGCTGTCCTCGCTCACCGGAGCCTGCGCGGGAGGCTCCCATGAGCCGACCCTCGGATGTGCCGGCGCACCGCATCCTCGTCGTCGACGACAGCCCCACGTACCTGCACCAGGTGGCCGCGGCGCTGCGCGAGGAGGGCTACCTCCCGGTGCTCGCCCACTCGGGCGAGGAGGCGCTCGCGCGGCTCACGGCGGCGCGCGTCGACGGCATCCTGCTCGACATGGTCATGCCGGGCCTCTCCGGCCCGGCCACGTGCCTCCGGATCAAGGCGAACGCCGCGTGGCGCCCGATCCCGCTGCTCATGCTCACCGGCCGCGACGATCACAAGGCGATCCTCGACGCCCTCTCGGCCGGCGCCGACGATTTCGTCACGAAGTCGGGCGAGCTCACCGTGCTCAAGGCGCGCCTGCGCGCCCAGCTGCGCCGGAAGCACTACGAGGACGAGAACCGCCGGATGCGCGAGCTCCTCCTCCGCCGGGAGATGGAGGCGGCCGAGGCGCGCGCCGACCGGCGCCTCAAGCAGAGCGAGGAGCGGTTCCGCCTCATCGTCGAGGGCGTCCAGGACTACGCCATCTTCATGCTCGACCCCGCGGGCCGCATCGCCAGCTGGAACCCGGGCGCCGAGCGCATCAACGGCTACCGCGCCGACGAGATCATCGGCCGCCACTGTTCGGTCCTCTTCACGCCCGAGGACGTCGAGCTCGGCAGGCCCGCCGCGGAGCTCGAGGCCACCGTGGAGACCGGCCGATCGGTCCAGGAGGGCTACCGCGTCCGCAAGGACGGCCTGCGCTACTGGGCGAACGAGGTGATCAGCGTCCTCTTCGACGAGGCCGGCCGCCTCCGCGGCTTCGCGAAGGTCACCCGCGACGTCACGGAGCGCCGCCGCGTCCACGAGGCGCAGCGCATCCTCGTCTCGGCCGGGCAGATCCTCGGCGAGTCGCTCGACTTCGAGGAGACGCTGCGGCGCGTGGTCCGCGTCGCGCTCCCGGACTTCGCCTCCATCTGCGTGCTCCTCCTCAAGGACGAGTCCGGCGCGCTCGAGCGCCAGGTGACCGCCCACGCCGATCCCGGGATGGCGGCCGCGGCCGAGCTCCTCGGCAAGATCACGGCCGACTCCGCCGGGCGCGGCATCGGCAAGGTCCTGCGCACGGCCGAGCCCGAGCTCATCCCCAGGGTGACCGACTCGTTCGTCCGGGCGATCGCCTTCGACGAGGCGCACTACGAGGCGCTGCGCTCGCTCGCGCTCGCCTCGCACCTCACGGTCCCGCTCACCGCGCGCGGCCGCACGCTGGGCACGCTCTCGTTCGCGTCGACGCACCGCCGCTACGACGCCGTCGATCTCGACCTCGCGCAGGATCTCGCGCGGCGCGCGGCGCTGGCCGTCGACAACGCCCGGCTCTACCGCGAGGCGCAGCTCGCGGTGCGCGCGCGCGACGACTTTCTCACGATCGCCTCCCACGAGCTCCGCACGCCGCTCACGCCGATGCAGCTCCAGATCGACGGCCTGCTGCGCGCCGGCAAGCGCGGCGGCCTCACCGCCGAGCGCGCGACGCCGCGGCTGGAGATGATCAAGCGCCAGGTCGAGCGGCTCGCGCGGCTCATCACGAACCTGCTCGACATCTCGCGCATCTCCGCGGGCCGCCTGCAGCTCGAGCTCGAGGACGTCGATCTCACGGCCACGGTGAACGAGGGGCTGGAGCGCTTCCGCGAGGAGCTCGCCGCCGCGGCCTGCCCCGTCTTCCTGTCCGCGCCCCCCGCGCTCACCGGCCGGTGGGATCGCCTCCGGCTCGACCAGATCGTCACGAACCTCCTCTCGAACGCCGTCAAGTACGGCGCCGGCAAGCCCATCGACGTCGAGGTGGAGGATCTCGGCGGCCGCGCCCGCCTGACGGTGCGCGACCGCGGCATCGGCATCGCGCCGGACCAGCAGGCCCGCATCTTCGAGCGCTTCGAGCGCGCCGTCTCCAGCGAGAACTACAGCGGCTTCGGCATGGGGCTGTGGATCGTGCGGCAGATCGCCGACGCGCTCGGCGCGACGATCCAGGTCAAGAGCCGCCCCGGCGAGGGGGCGACGTTCACCCTCGAGCTCCCGAAGCAGCCTTCCTGACGGCGCCGACGAGCAGGCGGAACGAAGCGGTCCTCCTCCGCCTCTGCTCCATGCGTTACAGAGCGCGCCGCACGCGCCGGCGCTGCTCGATCATGTGCTGGGTGATCTGCTGCCGGCCCTCGGCGCGCTCCACGAGGGTCCACACGTTGTCCCCGCGGTCTCTGCCCGCGCAGTCGAGGAGCGCGTCCGCCGCCTGCTCGGCCGGGATGAGCCCGTCGTGCCGCCCCGGCAGCTCCACCACGGCGACGCGCGTGCAGAGCCCCCCCATCGTCGCGAGCATCCGGCGCACCACGTCGCGGAAGACCGCCTCGTCGAACGCCGCGCGCGGGCCGGCGCCGAACAGGACGAGCTTGTCGAACGCCATGCGCGGCTTGCACGGGATCATCACGATCTCGCCGAGCTCTCCGGTGATCAAGCCTTGCCGCTGGAGGTCCGAGATCCGGCCGCCGAGCCGCCAGTCGCAGAGCCCGGCCACGCCGTGGGCGGGCAGCGCGTCGCTGAACGGGGCGCACGCGAGCACCTCGGAGTCGAGCCCGTCGAGGCTCTGCAGGTCGGGGGGGACGAACCGGAGCTCCACGGCGGTCAGACGCTGATCGCGCCCTTGCGGAAGTCGCTCTTCGCGATCTTCACGTTGACACACGCCGGCTTGCCGCACCGGAACGCCTCGTCCAGCGCGGGCCCGAGCTCCTCCGTGCGCTCCACGTAGGCGCCGAAGCCGCCGAGCGCCTCCACCACGCGGTCGTACCGCGTCAGGGCGAGCGACGTCGCCGGCGCGCGCCCCTCGCCGTAGAGCTCCACCTGCCCGCGCCGGATCTGCGTCCACGCCGCGTCGTTGCCGATGACGCTCACGACCGCGATCCCCTGGCGCACCATCGCCTCGAACTCGAGCGCGTGGAACCCGAACGAGCCGTCGCCGTAGACGAGGACCACGTTCGCCTCGGGCCGGGCGAGCTTCGCGGCCATGGCGTAGCCCGGCCCGACCCCGAGGGTCCCGAGCGGCCCGGGGTCCATCCAGAGCTGGGGCCACGAGAGCTTCAGCACGTTCGCCGCCGTCGCCACGAAGTCGCCCCCGTCGCCGATCACGATGTCGTCCTTGCCGAGCCGCTTGCCGATCTCGGCGCAGACGCGCAGCGGGTTCGGCGGATCGCCCTCGCTGTCGATCTCCGCCTGCATCTTCGCCCGCGACTTCTCCTCCGCCTGGCGCACGGCGAGCAGCCACGCCTCCGCGCTCTTCTCGGGCACCTCCGCGAGCAGCTGCTCCAGCACGACGCCGCTGTCCCCGTGGATCCCGAGGTCGACGCGGCGGTTTTTGCCGAGCTCGCCGCCGTCGAGATCGATCTGGACGACCTTCGCGGCCGGGCTGATCGCGCGGCCGTACTCGAGCCGGAAGTCGAAGGGCGTCCCGAGCACGACGCAGAGGTCGGCCTGCGCGAGCGCGAAGCGGCGCGAGCGGCTCATGAGCCCCGGGTGCGTGTGGGGGAGGGCGCCGCGGGCCATGCCGTTCAGGTAGAAGGGCGCCTTCACCGCGTCGGCGAAGCGGCGCAGCGCGTCCGGCCGCGGCGACCAGCGGAGCTGGCTGCCCACGAGGAACATCGGCCGCTCCGCCTCGCGCAGCATCGCCGCGGCCCGCGCCACGGCCGCCGGATCCCCGCCGGGGCGGGGCGGGGCCATGGGCGCGGTCGCCGGCGCCTCGTCGCCCGCGAAGTTCATGAGGAGGTCGAGCGGGAGCTCGAGGAAGACCGGCCCCGGCACGTTCGCCTGGGCGACGCGGAACGCCGAGTCCACGTACTCCTGGATGCGGTCGGTCGACGGGACGGCGGCGCTCCACTTGGTGATGGGCCGCATCAGCTCGACGTGGTTCATGTCCTGGAGCGAGCCCATGTCGGCGAGGGCGCGCGGCCCGGCCCCGCCGAGGACCACCATCGGGATCCCCGCGCGCTGCGCGTTGGCCACCGCGGTCACCACGTCGGTGACGCCCGGCCCCGCGGTGACCGCGCACACCCCGGGGCGCCCGGTCACCCGCGCCATCCCGTCGGCCGCGTGGCCGGCGGTCTGCTCGTGCCGCACGTCGACGACCCGGATCCCGTCGTCCAGGCATCCGTCGTAGATCGCCTGGATGTGCCCGCCGCAGAGGGTGAACAGGTGGGTCACCCCGTGCCTCGCCAGGGCCTTCGAGACGAGCCTGCCGCCGTGCACCTGCGCCATGGGGGCGGCATATACCACGCGAGCCCCAGCGTCCGCCCCGCGAGCAGCCCGTCCGACCAGCCGCCCGCGGCCGGAGCGACGCGACCGCCGAGGGCGGCGCGTCCAGACGGCCCCCGAGGGCGACCGCTCGTCCAGGCGGCACCTCAGCGCGGCTGGACTCCGCCTCTCACCGGTAGCGCTGGAAAAATCCGCCTTTGCTTCAGATTCATCGACGGCCATGTCTCCGAGTCGTCGTCACATCGGCGCACCGGCGGGGTTGCAACCACTCTCCCTGCCCTGTTCAAGCGAGGTGCTGAAATGATAAGGTGCAGTTCTTAATTGCAGCCACCAGCTCGACACCATCGCCCCTCTCGCCCCCTGCCCGCCGCTCCTCCGCAGCTGCCGCCGGCTTTGGCGAGGGAGCCAGGCCCGCTGGAGCGGTCCGAGTCGCCCGGGCTCCTCGCCGCTCGTTCCGCCGGGACGTGCGGGACCACGCCGGCGGACGCCGCGCCGGGCGCGCTCGCGAGCCGCTGTGAGGCACATGACCCGACCACCGTCGCCGGTGAAACCCGCGGGCTCAGCGCGCTCGACGTGGTGGTGCAGGGTTGGCCGTCGGCCGGGAGGCGCGACACGCAACTGGACATTTTGATGTCCAGGCCGGCGGGGACACGCGATGTATCCGGACGGTTGCGCGACCATTTCCGTGCGGGATCGACGCGCCCCTGGCGCGCGCGCGACACACGATCTCCTTTCACGTGTGCTCGCCGACTCTCTGGCAGCAGCCCCTCCTCGGCGGACCGGAGCCGCCGTCGCTTCCCTGCGATGGCGCCGACAACACCTGTACACATAACCGGTTCAGCGTGTGTGTCGCTCGCGCGGCCGATGACCTCACCCCCTACGTCCCGCGCACCTCGGCGCGTAGGCTCGCGGCCCTCTCCGGGCCTCGCGCGCCCGATCGCGGGGCGGCCTCGCCAGGCCGGCGAGATCCTTCAGGAATCCGCCGGGGTCGGCCCGGTTTCGACTCCGTCCACGGCACACCATTTCATTCTGACGCGATCGCCGAGCGCCTCTCCAACACCTGCTTCACCTGGGCGAGCCGCGTCCGCGTCGGACGCGCCGGCCGCTGCCGTGCGCTGTAGTGCGCTGGCTCGTCCCTTCTCGCAGCGTTCATTTCAAATATACTGCTCTCACAGAACGTTGCCCAATACACCAAAAAGGCGCGTGTCTGCTTACACGGCCTGGCGATCATGTTGTTTTCCATTTCGGGAAAGCTCTGTATCGGTTATGCGGGATTAGAGGACGCGCAATCGCGCTTCGCCGGAGTAGCATCTTCCTATGTCGGAGCCCCCTAGTAGCAGTCAGTTGATTCGGATCCCCGTCGTGCTGGCGCTCGACTGCAGCCCAGGTTTTCTGGCTCGTTGCCGCAGGGTTGCAGCGCGGGCACGTTTCCTTGTCCGCTCCTGCGACGCGGCGTCTGCGTGGGGGACGGCCGTCCGCCTCCGCCCGCTCGCGATCATCTTGCCGAGCCATCTGCACGATCGTGCGCCGCAGACGTTCGAGCTGCTCGCCGAGGACGCCGGGGCGCGCCTGGTCGTGGTGGAGTCCGAGCAGCTGCCGCCGGGCGAGCTGGAAGGGCACATCACGCACGCGATCGGCGAGGCCGCGCGCGCCCGCCGCGCCTAGCGAGGCCGCGCCAGCGCCGCCGGTCGCCGGCTTCGGCCGGCGCGGGTGCCCGCGCCGGAGATCACCGGAGATCAGACGAGCGCGCGCAGCGCAGCCGCGAGCCGCTCGTACTGCGGCCGGTCGTTGTAGACCTGGGCCGAGATCCGGATCAGCCGCCGGGGCGGCGCTGGCCAGGCCGTCACCGGCACCTCGATCCCCCACTGCGCGAAGAGCGCGTCCTGGAGCGGGTCGAGGCGCAGGGGCGAGCACGCCGCGTCCGGGAGCGGCAGCGCCGCGAGCGCGCCGATCATCTCCTCGGGGCACGGCGGCGAGCAGCCGAGCGCCTCGCACAGGAGGTCGCGCGCGGCGAGCGCCGTCGCGCGGTTGTGCGCGAGGAGCGCGGGCCAGCCGCCGGGTAGGAGCGCGCCCAGGGCGCGGATCGCCTCCGGGACGCAGAGGGCCGCGCTGGGGTCGGAGGTGCCCGTCCAGTCGAACTCGAGCAGGAAGCGCGACCTGTCGGTCCGCGGCGAGTTGGCGCCGTGGCTGATGACGAGCGGCCGGACCGCGCCCTGCCGGTCCCGCCGCACGTGGAGGAACCCCACGCCCTTCGGCGCGCAGAGCCACTTGTGGCAATTGCCGGTGTAGTAGGCCGCGCCGAGCGCGCGGAGGTCGAGCGGCACCATGCCGGGCGCGTGCGCCCCGTCGACGATCACGTCCACGCCGCGCCGCGCGAGCTCCGAGACGAGCGGGCCGATCGGGAGCACGAGCCCCGTCGGGCTGGTGACGTGGTCGACAAGGACGAGCCGCGTCCGCGGCCCCACCCGGGCGAGCACCGCCTCGATCACCTGCTCCGGCGCCTCGAGCGGGAACGGCACCGGCGCGACCACGACCCGCGCCCCGGCGCGCGCCGCCGCCGCGTCGATCGCGTTGCGGCAGGCGTTGTACTCGTGGTCGGTGACGCAGAGCTCGTCGTCCGGCCCGACCGAGAGCGACCGCAGCACCGTGCTCACCCCGGTCGTCGCGTTCTGGACGAACACGAGGTCCTCCGGGTCGGCGCCGACGAAGGAGGCGAGCTCAGCGCGCGCCGCGTCGAGCAGCGGCTCGAGCTCGCGGAGGAAGAAGCGGACCGGCTCGCGCTCGAGCTGATCGCGGAAGCGCTGCTGCGCCTCGAGCACCGGGCGCGGGCAGGCCCCGTACGAGCCGTGGTTCAGGAAGGTGACGGCCGGGTCGAGCGACCAGAGCCCGCGCACGGCGGCGGCGCGTGAGTCCGGGAAGGCGTTCGGGTTCATGGCGGAGGCCGGGGCAGAGGGCCAGAGGGCGACAGCGGCGGCGGACCGGGACCATGTCACACGGGACGCCGCGCCGTGTCGAGGGTCACACGACGCTCATCCACCATGCTCGATGATGGATCGAGGTCGTCAATGTTGATTGCTTGATCAACCATGCGCCAGCCCATCGATGATGGCAGAGCTTGGTCAACCCGTGCATGATGTGTGCATGATGGATGGGCGACCGGGGCACAGGCGCCGGCGCGGCTGGCCGGCGCGGCTCAACGGCCCAGCTGTTCCATCGCGACGTCGTTCATCTTGAGCGCCTCCATCCGGCGCGCCGCGGGCGGAGCCGCCGCCGTCGCGCGCGCGGTCTGCCGCGCGCTGGCCATCGCCGAGGCCGCGCGCGCGGCGCGATCCTTCTCCTTGGCCGACTGCGCCCGCTCCGCCTGCTTCCGGAGCCGATCCTCGGCGGCGGCGAGCTTCGCCTCGGCCGCGCCGAGATCGCCGGCGTTCACCTGCTGGGCCGCGTCGAGCGCGATCATGCCCGTCTCGACCATCGCCGCGATGGTCTGGGTCTGCTCGTTCTCGCGCGCCGCCACCAGGGCCGGGTCGCTCGTCACGTCGTAGCGGGCCACCACCTCCTGCACGCGCGCGACGTTGCCGTTCGCCGGGTCGTTGAAGTGCAGCCGCACGCTCGCGAGCGGGTGGGAGCCGGACGCCGGCGCGGTGACCCGCACCCGCACGAGCAGCTCGCGGTGCTGCCCGCCGAACATCGTGCCGAGCGGCACCCGGAGCGCGCCGCCGGACCGCTCCGTCCGCTCGCCCGCGACGCCGAGCAGCTCCACGCCGGGCGCCGGGATGATCTCCACGAGCGCCTCCGTCGCCGCCGTCGCCTGGAGCAGGGCGAGCTCGCGCTCGAGGACCGAGGGCATCTCGCGCGCCTCGGTGAGGTGGTAGAGCCGGCCGCTGGAGGCGACCGCGAGCGCGTTGAGCGTGCGCTCGTCGTAGTCGGCGCCGACCCCGAGCGCGGTGACCTGCACCCCGCGGTCGACGCCTCGCTGGGCCAGCGCGCCGAGGACGTCGGGGGACGACGGCCCGACGTTCGCCTGGCCGTCCGAGATGAGCACCACGCGCCGGACCGCGTGTGTCGCCGGCGCCGTGACCGCGTGCCGCTCCGCGAGGCGGAGGCCGTCGAACAGGTTGGTGCTGCCGTCCGTGCCGAGCGCGGCGATGGCGCGCGCCACCGCCGCCCGCGCCGCCGGGCCGAGGGCCGTGGGCGCGACGCGCTCCTCCGCGGCGTCCGAGAACGACGCGAGCGAGACGATGTCGCCGTCGGCCAGCCTGTCCACGAAGGCCTGCGCCGCGGCGCGCGCGTGCTCGATCTTGGGCCCTTGCATCGATCCCGAGGTGTCCACGAGCAGCGCGACCGCGGCCGGCGCGCGCGCCGCGCGGCGGGCCGCGGGGACGTCGATCCACACGCCGAGCTGCGTCTCGCGCGTCCCCGGCAGCATGAAGTCGCTCGCGCCCGCGGCGCCGATCCAGACGCCCCGGCGCGCCTCGTCGGCCGCCTCCGGGCGGGGCACGGCCGCCTCCGGAGCCGCCGCGGCCGCCTCCGGAGCCGCCGCGGCCACCTCGCCGCCCTGCCGCGCCTCCGCGGGCGCGCCCGCCGCAGCGGCGACGCTCGCGCCAGGCGGCGCCGCCGCGCCCACCGCGCACCCCGTGACCGCAGATCCCATCAGCCATGCCGCGAGCATCGTTCGCATCGACAAGCTCCTTCCGCCGCAAGACAGGCGGGGACCCACCGGCGGACCCTGTCCTCCGCCGCGCTCTCCTCGGCCCCCGCAACGCGCGACTTCTACGGACCGGGCTGGAAAAAGTTCTCGGGCCTCACCGCGCAACCCGCGATCCCGCGAGCCTGCGACTCCCGACCTCTCACCGGCCGCGGCCCGGCGCTTGCTCGTCCCTCCACGGTGTTCCCCGGAGCGCGGCGCCCGGACCCCACGCGCCGCACAGCCGGCCATGCCGGCGGAGGTGAGTCCAATGCTGCTCGCACAACGCAGATCTCCCGCGTTTCTCGCCGCATTTGCCGCGATCTTCCTGGCTGTCGCGAGCCTGTTCGCGTTACCGGGCGACACGCTCACGGGCTCTTCCGTCCGCGTGCGGGCGGTCGGTCCGATCACCGTCGAGGTCTATCGGATCAGCCATTACATGGAACAGCTCCCCGCCACGAAGTCCAAGCAGGCCGTCATCGACATGGACACGGAAAAGCGGTTCGTCCTGACGATGCTGCGCGACGTCGACCGCGAGAGCATCGTGAAGGCGCTGCGGGACGCCTACGCGGCGAACGGGTACACCGATGAGCCGAAGATCGAGCGGCTCATGGCCGCGTTCAAGGGCGACCTCGCGAAGGGCACGGAGGTCACCATCGCGTACGACCCGGCGACGAAGGCGACCACGATCACCGTGGGCAGCGCGAGCGCGACCGTCGGAGGAATCGATTTCATGAAGGCCACCTGGCGGATCTGGTTCGGCAGGATCGATCAGCCGCGGCTCGGCGACGAGCTCATCGCCAAGCTGCCCTGAGGCCCGCCGCGCCTGTCAGTCCGTCGGCTTCTCACGCACGACGAGCACCGACCGCCGCGTGTGGTTCACGACCTTCGCCGCGGTCGTGCCGAGCAGCTTGTCGATGCCGGAGTAGCCGTGGGACCCGATCACGATGAGGTCGGCGTTCTCCTCGTCGGCCGTCCGGCAGATCACCTCCCAGGCGACACCGACGTGGACCACCACCTTCGCGACGAGCCCGGGAGGCGCCTCGCGCGCCTGCTGCTCCAGCTCCTCCCGGTCGTTGCGCTCCAGGATCTCGGGGACGCGGGTCGGCGACTCGTTCAGCGCCTCGACAGGGATGGCGTGGTGGAGCCCGATCGCGCGGACGAGCACGAGGCTGCCGCCGAGCTTCTGCGCGAGGTCCACGCCCTCCGCGAGGACGAGCGACGCCCTCGGAGAGCTGTCCAGTGCGACGAGGATGGTCCGGGGATGCTTGAGGCTCATGGCGCCCACCTTTCTTAGAGAGGCGGTCACCCGCACAGGAGACGGGCCCATCTCGACGTTTTCGGTGCTCAGCGCACGGGAGTGCGCTTGCGCGCCGAAAACGCCGATCTGGGCCCGTCTCCTGTGCGGGTGACCGCCTCTCTGGGACGCATGTACCAGAGGTGGAGGAAGACCGCTCTAGAACACCCCGGGTCAGGCGCGGATCGTCACGCCGTGGCCGCGGTCGTCCGTGAGGATCTCGAACGCCGCCCGCCGCGCCGTCGTCAGCGTCTCGACGCCGACCTCGCGGCCCAGGTTCTTCCGCCGCAACGTCAGGCTGCAGGCCGCAATCTTCGTGTTGAGGCAGTGCTTCACGCCGCCGGGAGGGTTCCTGTACGCGAGGCCCACGAAGTCGCCGGCGCTCGCGGAGATGCGGCCCTCGACGCTCAGCCGGTCGGTCTCGGTCCGGAAGGTCCAGGTGAAGTAGTCGAACGACGCCTCGGCGCGGAACGCCCGGCCGAGCGAGCTCAGCGCGATCTCCTCGCCCCCGTGCCGCAGGACCAGCGGCGTCATCCGCGGCGTCCAGAGCGGACCGATCTTCAGGCGGGCCGTCGCGACCTCCAGGAAGCTGTCCGGGTGGCTGTCGAACGCGGCGACCTGCCCCCAGGCGTACAGGTCCGTGTGTTTCGTCCCCCAGTTGTGGTTCTGGCTGCCCACCCAGCCCGAGACGTCCACGTCCCGGCCGAACGCCCGGACGACGCCGCTGTAGACGGCCAGCGGGGCGCCGACCAGGCTCTTCGCCTTCGGCAGCGGCGCGTCGTAGAGCGCCGCAGGGAGCAGCAGGAGCGGCTCCCCGCCGCCCCGGTACGTCAGGTCCCAGGCGATCGCGGCGTCCCCCTCCCCCGCCGCGCCGGTGAGCCTGCCCGGGCCCAGGACGGCGCCGTCGACCGTCACCGAGAAGCTGTCGCGGGCGAACGAGCAGCCGCTGGAGAACGGCACCTCGCGCTTCGCCACCGCGTGGCGCCCCGTCTCGCCGTCGAAGTAGACGGCCCAGAGCTCGCCCTCCGCGGCCTCGGGCCGCCCGGCCGGGCTGAAGAGCGTGTAGCGGATCCAGAAGGCGAGCGGGCGCGTCGGGTGGTTCGCGCGCTGGAAGAAGCTCTCGTAGAAGCCCTCGCGCTGACCCGGCCGGAAGCGCGCGAGGTTCGCGCGCGCCCGGACGGCCTTCTCCTTCACGTCCCCCATCAGCTCCCCCGCTTCTGACCTCCGCTCAGGAGATCCGCGATCACCCGCTCCAGATCGTCCAGCGAGATCGGCTTCGCGATCTTGGCGTTGTCCACCCGCTCCACGAACGCCCGCGCGGCCTGCGTGAAGGCCCCGCCGGACATGAACGCCATCTTGGGCTGGAGCTGCGGGAACCGCTCGCCGATCTCGTCGTACAGCGCCATCCCGCTCATCTGCGGCATCAGGAGATCGCACACGATCGCGTCGATCCGGCCGGCGCGGGCCCGCAGGATGTCGAGCGCCTCGTGGCCGCTCTTCGCCACGAGCACCTCGTGCCGCTCCTCGAACGCGCGCGCAAACGCGTTGAGCAGCATCGGCTCGTCGTCGACGAAGAGGATCGTCCCGCGCGACGACGAGCGCGGGGGCTCCGGCGGCGGGCGCAGCGCGGGCAGATCCGCGGGGTCGAGGCCGGTCAGGCGGATCGTGAACACGGTGCCGATGCCGGGCTTGCTCGAGACCGTCATCGTGCCGTGCTGCTCCTCGACGATGTTGCGCGACACCCAGAGCCCGATCCCCGGCCGCGCGCTCTCCTCCTTCGTCGTGAAGAACGGGTCGAAGATCCGCTCGACGACCTCCGGGGTCATGCCGCGCGCGTTGTCCTCCACCTCGACGTGGTGGACCCCGGCGTCGAAGCGCGTCGTCACGCGCACCATGTTCTCGTCCCGCGGGCGGTTCGGCATCGCCTGCGCCGCGTTGATGAACAGGTTCACGAACACCTGCGAGAGCTTGCCCGGATACCCGACGAGCGGCGGCATCTCGCCGTACCGCCGCTCGATACGGCAGAGCTGGCTCAGCTGCGGCCCCGTCATCCGCAGCGCGAGCTCGATCACGTCGACCAGGTCGACCCGCTCCGGCTTGCGCTCGCTGCTGCTCGAGAAGAGGTTCAGGTCCGTCACGATGTCGCGCATCCGCTCCACGCCGGCGAGCGCCTCGTGGCAGGACCGGTCGATGAGGTCGATCGCGCGGAGCAGATCCTCGTAGGAGCCGGACGCGACGGGGCGCGCCGCCGACACGAGCTTGTGCGCGCCGCTCCGGATCTGCTCGAGGTTCGCCATCACCCACGCCATCGGGTTGTTGAGCTCGTGCGCGACGCTCGCCGCGACCTGCCCGATCGATGCGAGCTTCTCGCTGTGCAGGATCTGCGCGCGGCGCGCCACCTCCTCGGTCACGTCGCGCATGAGCGCGAGCGACGCGTCCTCGCCGTAGAGCCGCGTGATCCTGACCGTCATCACCTTGGTCAGGCCGGCGCGCGTCCCGCAGCGGACGGTGGCCTCCCGGGGCGCCTCGGCCCGGGACGCGGACATCACGAGCGCGCGCAGGACCGGCACGTCCGCCGCGACCGCCAGCGCGGTGATCGGCCGGCCGATCCACGCCTGCCGCGAGTGCCCGAAGAGCACCTCGAAGCGCACGTTCAGCCGCGTCAGCATCCCCTCCTGGTCGATCGTCGCGAGCACGTCGGACGAGAGCTCGACGATCTCGCGGTAGCGCTCCTCGGAGGCGAACAGCGACCGCTGGGCGTAGGCCTCGGCGAAGCGGTGCTCGAACTGGAGCAGGAGCGCGTCGACGGCGCGCAGCACGTCGATCGTCGACGGCGCGTCCGCGTCGCCGTCGTCGCCGTGCCGCGTGTCGAGGACGCCCGCGACCGCCGTGCGGAACTCGGAGGCCGCGATCAGGGGACCGCTGATGGAGTACCCCGTCGCGTAGCGCTGCTCGACGAGGTGCGTGATGAACTCGTCGAGCAGCTCCTCGCTGCCGTCCTCGAGGATCCGGGTGAAGGCGGCGAGCCAGGAGCGCACGTTCTCCGTCACCTCGCCCACGGGCCGGTCGGTGTAACGGCCCCGCTCCGGCGGCAGCGCCAGCACGTTCTCGATCCAGTCGTCGATCAGCTCGTCCTTGTGCCGCTTGCAGAGCTCGAGCAGCCGCCTCCGCGCGAGCGCCATCGAGGTCTCCGCGGGGGTGGACGCACGGCGCTCGCCCTCCCCTCCGTCGCGCGCGCTCCTCGCCTCCGGGAGCTCGCGCCTTATCTCCTCGTCCGCCGCTCCCATGGGCCGTTACCTGCCGCGGAGGACCTCGCACCCCATGAACGCCCGGAGCGGCTCCGGCACGACCACCGTCCCGTCCGCCTGCTGGAACTGCTCGAGGATCGCGATCACCGTCCGCCCCACCGCGAGCGCCGACCCGTTCATCGTGTGCACGAGCCGCGGCTTCGCCTTCGGCTCCGGCCGGTAGCGGATCTGGGCGCGGCGCGCCTGGAAGTCCCCGTAATTCGAGCAGCTCGATATCTCGCGGTAGCCCCCCTGGCCGGGCAGCCACACCTCGAGGTCGTAGGTCTTCTGCGAGCCGAAGCCGAGATCGCCCGTGCAGAGCTCGGACACGCGGTAGTGCAGGCCGAGGCGCTTCAGCACCTCCTCGGCGTGCGCGGTGAGCAGCTCGTGCTGGCGGGGCGAGTCCTCCGGCGACGAGAACCGCACGAGCTCGACCTTGTCGAACTGGTGCTGCCGGATGAGCCCCCGCACGTCGCGGCCGTGGCTGCCCGCCTCGCTGCGGAAGCAGGGCGTGTAGGCCGTGTAGGCGATCGGCAGCGACGCGCCGTCCAGGATCTCGTCGGCGTGCAGGTTCGTGACCGGGACCTCCGCCGTCGGGATGAGGTAGAGGTCGTAGGCCCTGTCCGGGTCGCTCTTGTGCGTCTTGAACAGGTCGTCCCCGAACTTGGGCAGCTGCCCCGTGCCGAACAGGGCCGAATCCTTGACGAGGAACGGCGGCAGCACCTCGAGGTAGCCCTGCTCGCGCGTGTGCAGGTCGAGCATGAACGAGATGAGCGCCCGCTCCAGGCGGGCCGCGGCGCCCATCAGCACCGTGAAGCGCGCGCCCGAGAGCTTCGCGGCCCTCTCGAAGTCGAGGATCCCGAGCGCCGTGCCGATGTCCCAGTGGGACTTCGGCGCGAACGAGAAGCTCGGCTTCTCGCCCCACGTCCTGATCACGACGTTGTCGCCCTCGCCCGCGCCCACGGGCACCGACGGATCCGGCAGGTTGGGCACGCCGGAGAGCAGCTCGGTCAGCTGCTTCTCGAGCTCGGAGGCGACCTGCTCGGCCTCCTTGATCCGCGCGGACAGCGCCTTCAGCTCCTCGCGCTTCTCCGCGAACTCCGGCGACTTCTTGTCGAGGCGCGCCATCGCGTCGTTCGCCGCGTTGCGCTCCGCCTGCCACCGCTCGAGCTCCTGGACCTTCGACCGCCGCGAGCTCACCGTGGACGCGAAGTCGTCTCCGAGGGCGGCGGCGGCGGCGGGCGAGCGGCGGGCGAGCGACGCGCGCACCTCGTCGAGGTGATCAGCGACGTAGCGGGGATCGAGCATGCAGCAGGGTTTAGCTGAACCCTGCACGCGCGTCAGCAGCCGCGCGCGCGGCTGCGCATTCCGGCGCACGTCCGCTCCCCGTCCGCTCCCCGCGCGGCCGCGGGCCTGCGGCGGGGAGCGGCGGCTGGGGAGGCGAGGCGGCGCTAGGCGTTGGCCCCCAGGCTGCGCAGCACGAACTGGAGGATGCCGCCGTGCTGGTAGTAGTCCACCTCGTTCGGCGTATCGATCCGCGCGGTGACGGTGAACGTCTTCTTCGCTCCGTCCTCGCCGGTCGCGACGACGGTGAGCTTCTTGCCCGGCGCGAGGTTGTCCGCGATGCCGTCGATCTCGAACACCTCGCGCCCGGTGAGCCCGAGGGTGGCCGCGTCCTCGCCCGGCGCGAACTCGAGCGGGAGCACGCCCATGCCGACCAGGTTCGAGCGGTGGATGCGCTCGAAGCTCTTCGCGATGACCGCGCGCACGCCGAGCAGCTTCGTCCCCTTGGCCGCCCAGTCGCGCGACGACCCGGTGCCGTACTCGGCGCCGGCGATCACGAGCAGCGGCGTGTTCTCCGTCTTGTACCGCATCGCCGCGTCGTAGATGGTCGTCTTCTCGCCGTCGGGCAGGTGCAGCGTGATGCCGCCCTCCTCGCCGGGGCGCAGCAGGTTCTTGAGGCGGATGTTCGCGAACGTGCCGCGCATCATCACCTCGTGGTTGCCGCGGCGGGCGCCGTACGAGTTGAAGTCGGCGGGCTTGACGCCGTGCTCCACCAGGTACTTCGCGGCCGGGCTGTTCTTGGCGATGTTGCCGGCCGGGGAGATGTGGTCGGTCGTCACCGAGTCCCCGAGCAGCGCGAGCACGCGCGCGCCCCGGATGTCGACGAGCGGCTCGGGGTCCTTCGACAGCCCCTCGAAGAACGGGGGCCGCCGCACGTACGTCGAGGCGTCGTCCCACGCGAACGTCTGGCCGCCCGGGATCGAGAGCTTCTGCCACTCCTCGTCGCCGGCGAACACGTTCTCGTACTGGTTCTGGAACTGCTCGGGCCGCACCGCGGACCGGATGGCCTCGTTCACCTCGGTCGAGCTCGGCCAGATGTCCCGGAGGAACACCGGCTCGCCGTTGCGATCGTGGCCGATCGGCTCGTTGAAGAGGTCGGCGTCGACGTCGCCGCGCAGCGCGTAGGCGACGACGAGCGGCGGCGAGGCGAGGAAGTTCATCCGCACGTGCTGGTTGATGCGGCCCTCGAAGTTGCGGTTGCCCGACAGCACGCTCGCCACGACGAGATCGTTGTTCTTCACCGTGTCGCCGATCACGTCGGGCAGCGGCCCGGAGTTGCCGATGCAGGTCGTGCACCCGTAGCCGACGAGGTGGAAGCCGAGCGCCTCCAGGTACGGCAGGAGCCCCGCCTGGCGCAGGTAGTCGGTGACGACCTTGGACCCGGGCGCGAGCGACGTCTTCACCCACGGCTTCACCGTGAGCCCGCGCTCGACGGCCTTCTTCGCGAGCAGCCCCGCGCCGAGCATGACCGCCGGGTTCGAGGTGTTCGTGCAGGAGGTGATCGCGGCGATCACCACCGAGCCGTGGCGCAGCGTGTAGCGCGTGTCGCCCTCGGTGATGTCCGCGGGCCGCATGATCTTCTCGAGCGCGGACGCGCGCGCGGCCGCCGTGCCGGTCGCCTCCTCCAGGAACGCCTTCACCGCGGACGTATCCGCGCCGGCGAACTCCTTCTCGAGCATGCCCTGGAGCGAGGCGCGGAAGGCGCGCTTCGCGTCGCGGAGGGGCACGCGGTCCTGCGGCCGCTTCGGGCCGGCGAGCGACGGCTCGACCTGGCCGAGGTCGAGCGACAGCGTGTCGCTGAAGACCGGGTCCGGGGTGCTGTCGGTCCGGAAGAGCCCCTGCTCCTTGTAGTAGGCCTCGACGAGCCCGACGAGCGCCGCGGGCCGGCCGGTGAAGCGCAGGTAGGCGATCGTCTCCGCGTCGACCGGGAAGAAGCCGATCGTCGCGCCGTACTCGGGCGCCATGTTGGCGATCGTGGCGCGGTCGGGGAGCGAGAGCGCGCTCAGGCCGGGGCCGTAGAACTCCACGAACTTCCCGACCACCTTCTTCTGCCGCAGCATCTGCGTGACGGTGAGGACGAGATCGGTCGCGGTGGCGCCCTCGGGCAGGTTGCCGTGGAGCTTGAAGCCGACGACCTCGGGGATCAGCATCGAGAGCGGCTGGCCGAGCATCGCCGCCTCGGCCTCGATGCCGCCGACGCCCCAGCCGACGACGCCGAGCCCGTTGATCATCGTGGTGTGCGAGTCGGTGCCGACGAGCGTGTCCGGGTAGATCAGCGTGCCCTGCCGCATGACGGCGCCCGCGAGGTACTCCAGGTTGACCTGGTGGCAGATGCCCTGGTCGGGCGGCACCACGCGGAAGTTCGTGAAGGCCTGCGCGCCCCAGCGGAGGAAGGCGTAACGCTCCTCGTTGCGCTCGAACTCGAGCGCCGCGTTCACCTTGAGCGCGGTGGAGGACGCGAAGCGATCGACCTGGACCGAGTGGTCGATGACCAGATCGACGGGCTGGAGCGGGTTGATCTTGAGCGGGTCTCCGCCGAGCTTCGCGAGCGCCTCCCGCATGGCCGCGAGGTCGACGACCGCCGGGACGCCCGTGAAGTCCTGGAGCAGCACGCGCGCCGGGTGGAAGGCGATCTCCTGGGAGGGGCGGGCCTTCGGGTCCCAGTTGAGGACGGCCTCCACGTGCTCCTTGCGCACGACGCGGCCGTCCTCGTGGCGGAGGAGGTTCTCCAGGAGGATGCGGAGCGAGAAGGGGAGCTTGTCGAGCGAAGCGCCGCCTTGCGCGAGCGAGGGGAGCTTGTAGTAGGTGTACGTATCGGCTTGAACCGTCAGCGTGCTCTTCGTGCCAAAGCTGTCGACCATGCGACCTCCTCCATCGTCCGGGTCGCCCTTGTAGGCGCGACCAACGCGCTAATCTAGTGTTATGTGCGCACGGTTCACCCTCGCCGTCCCGGACTTTGCAGCCCTCGTCGCAATGCTGGAAGTGTCCTTCGGTGCGGGCGCCGGCGGGCGGCCGCTCGCCCGGGCGCTCGGCGCCGATCCGAGGGCGGCCGCGCTCTACCGGCCGCGGTACAACATCGCCCCTTCCACGGTCCACCCCGTGCTGCGCGCCGAGGACGGAGGGCGCGCGCTCGCGCCGGCGCTCTGGGGTTTCGCCGGGCGCTTCGGCGGGGGCGGCGCGGGGACGTCGCTGCTCGCCAACGCGCGGGCCGAGAGCGCGCGGACGAAGCCGACGTTCCGCGGGGCGTTCGCGGCGCGCCGCTGCATCGTACCGGCGGACGGCTTTTACGAGTGGAGCGGACCCAAGGGCGCGCGTCGCCCGACCTGGTTCCGCCCCGCCGCGGGCGGGCTGCTGCGCATGGCGGGGCTGTACCAGCCGGCCAAGGACCCGGAGACGGGGCAGGTCGACCTGCGCTTCATCGTCCTCACCACCGCCGCGAGCCCCGACGTCGCGCCGGTCCACGACCGCATGCCGGTCCTCCTCGCGCCGGGTGACGTGGAACTCTGGCTCGGCGAGGACGGCGGCGAGGACGTCGAGCGGGTCGAGGCGCTCCTGCGGCCGGCGCCTCCGGGCACCCTCGCGGCGCGCGCCGTGTCGCCGCGGGTGAACTCGGTCGTCCACGACGACCCTGCCCTGCTGGAGGAGCTCGCCGCGGAGGCGGCGGCGCCCGAGAAGGCCGCCTCCAAAGCGGCCGCCCCCAGGACGGCCGCCCCCAGGGCAGCTGCCCCGAAGGCGGGCGGCACACTTCCTCTCTTCGATCTCGATGCCGGCGCCGGGCCCACCGTGCCCTCCGGGCGGACCTCGCGCCGCTGACGTCAGCGCGTCGACGCGTTGCTCGCGCGGCCGCCCTTGCGCCCGGTGCGTCCGGTGCTCGCCGGCGCCGCTCGCCCCGTCTTCCGTGCGGGCGCGGCCCGTCCGGTCTTCGCCGGCGTCGCCTCGGCCGCTTTCTTCCGTCCCGCCGCCGCGCCGCCGCGCGCTGCCGCCGCGCCGCTCCGCCCCGCCGCCGCGCCGCCGCGCGCTGCCGCCGCGCCACCACGTGTTGCCGCCGCCGCGCCGCGACGGCCCTTCTGGGCGCCGCGAGCCGGCTCGGCGCGCTGCGTCGTCGCGCGCTTCGCGGCGGGGCGCTTGGCCGCTGCCGCCTTGCGGGCCGCTGGCTTCTCCGCCCGCGCGCGGCCTCGGGAGGCGGGCATGCTCCTCGCGACCGCCTGGCTCAGGATCTGCTCGACCTTGCCCTCGCGCACCTGGTCGAAGCGCGACTCCAGGCGGGTCCCGAGCTGCTCGAGGCGCTCGGCGCCCATGGCGCGCTCGACCTGGGGGAAGAGCTCCCGCTCCTCCTCCTCGACGTGGTGCTGCACGAGCTCCTTGAGCACACCCAGCCTGGCGTGAAAGGTTTCGTCACCCGGCTCGGTGCTGAGCAATTTCTGCAACATGATGTGGACGAGGGAGTGCTCCTCGTACGAGGTCGGGATCAGGGGCGAGGCGCCGAGCGCCTCCCGGGTCTCGGGGTAGAAGATCTCCTCCTCGATGGCCGCGTGGCCGACGAGGCGCGTCACGAGCTCGTCGCGGAGCGCGCCGATGTCGTTGCCGCCGGCGAGCGAGATGCGCTCGAAGAGCTCGTCGACTTCCTGGTGCTGCTCCTTCAATAGGTCGGTCGCCTTCATGCGGGGACTCCTCTCACGGAAAGATGAAGCGCCGTCGAGGCGCTTTGCCCTGTGCGGTCTGCGGCGATTGCGCGAAGTGTGCCAGGCGCCCCGCGCGCGCGGAGCGAGCGCATCACGCGCACGGAGGCGCGCGCGGAGCGACCGCGCGACGCGCACGCGCGGGCGCGGGCATACGTCGAGACGCTCGCGCGCGGCGCGCTGCAACCACGCGCGCGGCGGGGCATCCTGCCTCGCAGCGAGGCAGGATGACGTTGTCGGAACGCGCGCTCGCGCGACCTGCGCGATGTCGCGGACGCCCTCGCGCGCGCCCGGCTCCGGCGCGCCGCCGGGCGTCGTCAGCGGGTTATCGTCGCGCGCCGCGCGCCGCGCGCCGTCATCACGCGCCGCGCGCCTTCACTGCGCGCCCCAGACGTTGAGCACGGCCGCCGTTTCCGCGTCGATCGTGGCCGGCTCGCGCTGGGCCGCGGGCGCGCGCACGGACAGGTCGAACGTCACCGTACGCCGGAATAACGACATTGCGGCGAGCGGCATCACCTCGCGGCGGTTGAAGGCGCACGTCGGATCCACCTCGAGATCGCAGAGGAACGGGGGGACGCCGAGGCGCCCCGAGAGCACGAGGTTGCCCCACCGCGTCGCGTAGCGGTCGCCGAGGGCGGCGATCTGGGGGTCGCGCTCGACGCCCTCGAGCCCGGAGGCGACCGAGGCCAGGTCCTTCCCGAGCGGCTTGCGGGCGAACGAGAGGCCGAGGGCGGCGACCGCCGTGCGCGCGATGTCGATGATCTCCGTCGGGGCGGCGACGCGCCGGCCGGCGTAGAGGTCGCCGGGAAAGTGGACATAAAGCGGGAGCGAGAGGAACGGCTCCTGGAGATCGAGGCCCTCCGCGTAGAGCGCGGCGTCGGAGCGCCCGCTCGAGAGGTCGCCGGTCACGATGAAGAGGGTCTCCTCCCACAGGCCGGCGGCCTTGAGGGTGCCGATGAGGTTCCCGAGGGCGCGGTCCTGGCCGGCGAGCGCGATGGTCGAGAGGTCGCGGATCCGGTCCCGATCGTCGGGGCTGAGGACGTCGCGGCGGCGGTTCCGGAGCCGGGCCAGCGCCTGGGCGGCGCGGCGCGGCTCGATCGGCCCGGCGTACTCGGTGGGCTTCAGGGCGTGCAGCTCCTTCGGGCCGACCTCCCAGGGCGGGTGGCCGCCGCGCGCGTGGACGAACGCGAGCAGGCGATTCCCGGCGTCCTGGCGGACGGTCTCGCTGATCCAGGCGGTGGCGGCGTCGATCGGGGTGGTGGCCGTATCGCCGCTCGTCGGCGGGTGCTCGAGGACGCGGGACCAGCCGGGCCCGAACCCGAACGCCCGGAAGGTGGTCGGGACGCCGGTGAAGAACCCGGTCCGGACGCTGCTGTCGCTCGCGATGGCGCCGATGGTGGTCATGCGGGCGGGGAGGCGGGCCCCGGCGTCGGTGACGGTGTGGGCCGGCGGCGGCAGGCCGGTGAGCAGCGACGCGATCACGGCCGCGACGACCGTGCTCGGGGCCCGGTGGTGATCGAACGTCGTCGCCGACGCCGCGAGGTCCGAGAGCGTCACGAGGCTCGGCTCGGGGCGGCCGCTCCACGGGGGCAGATCGGGCCGCTCGACGCCGTTCAGGGCGACGATCACGACGGCGCGCGCGGCCGGTACGGACGGCGGCGGCTCCGGCGCTCCGGCGAGGACGGGGTCGCCGAAGAGGATGCGGCCGCCGCGGGCTGCGGCCGTCGCGCGGAGCTCGATCGTGACGAGGGAGCCCGCGAAGGGCGCGAGCGGCAGCTCCACGTCGGTCCAGGTCGCCTTGTCGCCGCCCTCGACGTGGAGGCGGTGGAGCACGAGCGGCTCGTGGCCGTCGCGCAGGATGCGGATCTCGGCGTCGCCCTCGCTGGAGCCCTGCGCGCCGATGGCGGTGCGGAGGCGGGTCAGCGTGGACGGGCGGAAGGCGCAGCGGACGGCGCCGGGGGCGCGCAGCGCGATCGACCGGTGGGGAACGCCCGAGAGCGCGGCGGCGGGCGCGACGACGTCGCGCAGGGTCGGAGGGCCGTAAGTAGCCGGATCTTCATCAGGAATTCCCACGCGGACCCAGTCGAGGTCGGCGAACGACTCGCCCTCGCGCAGCCGGCCCGAGAACCGGATCGTGAGGGTGTGCAGGCCGGGGTCGGCGGGGAGCGTGGTGGTCGGCGTCGAGGCGATGCGGATCTGGTCGCGCTGGAACCGGAGCGTGCCGAGGGGCTGGTCGTCCAGCGCGACGGTGGCGTACTTGGCGGCGAGCCCGACCGCGCGGGAGGACACGAAGATCGGGCTCGCGGACGGCAGGACGAAGGTGAGCTTGATCTGCCGCTCCGAGATGCGCGCCCAGGTGGAGCCGTCGTGCTCGACGGCGTGGATCCCGGTGGGCACGACCCCCTGCCAGGCGAAGCGCCCGAGGAGGGCGCCGGCGCCGGTGTCGAGCAGGATCCCCCGGTGCTCGAGGTCGCAGCTGGGCAGCTCGTCGACGAGGTGCACGAGCTCGCGCGCGGGGGGCAGCGGCGGCGCCGCGGGGCTCGCCGACGCCGCCGCGGCGCCGGCGCCGGCCGGAAGATCGCGGGTCGACGTCTCGCAGCCGGTGCAGCCGGAGAGGAGCGCGGCCGCGGCGGAGAGGAGCGTGAGCCCGGCAGAGCGAGGGAGGGTTCTGGTCACGCGGGCGCGCACGGGGCGTGCTCTACCACGGTCGGCGCGCTCTGCCTGCGCCAGGGCACCGGCGGCCGCTCGGGCGTCTCGCTGCGGCGCGGCGCCCCGGGGGGCGGCTCAGCGCCGCCACGGCGGGGAGACGCGGAGCCGGGTGAGGCGGCCGGGCTTGACGAGCGCGAAGCGCACACGCTCCTCGTCGCGGAGCTTCGCCCGGATCTCGTAGGCGCCGTCCTTGGGCGCGAGCGGCAGCTTGGCGCTGCCGGTGCCGACCTTCCGTCCGTCCACGAAGAGCGTGTCGCCCGCGCCGGCGATCACCTCCAGCAGGCCCTGTCCCTCGGGCACCTTCTCCCCGGCGGGCAGCGGCAGGTCCTCGGGCAACACGGGGCTCTCGGCCGTCTCCCCGACCGGGCCGGCGGCGGTCCGCGCCGGCGCGGCCGCGGCCGGCGCCGCGGCCGCAGCCGCCACGGCGGCCCCGGTCGGCGCCGCGGCGCCCGTCCCCGGCAGGGCGGCGGCCGCGGGCTCCGCGGCGGGCGGGCTCGGCGCCGGGGCGGGCGGCGGGGCGCTCTGCAGCTCGTGATCGCGCGAGAGCCGCGCGCCGACCGCGAAGATGAACGCCGCCACCGCGAAGAGCACCCACATGGTCAAGCGGCTGTCCCGCGACGGCGGCTGCGGCGTGGGCACGTAGGCCGACGGCCGGCGCACCCGGCGCGGCGTGGGCGACTCCTCGAGGGCGGCCGTCGGCGGGGGCGCCGCGATCCGCGCGGCCGGCGCGTCGGTCGCTTTGCGCGAGGCGGGCGCCGGAGCGGGCTCCTCGACCACGGGCGGCGGCGGCAGCGAGCCCAGCGTCAGCAGCCGCTCGGGCCGCGGGTACTCCAGCGCGGGCAGCGCCGCCCCCGGCCTGCGGGGCGCCGGCGCGACGCCCGGCACGGCCGGCGTCACGCTCGCCATCGCCGCGGCCTCTGCGGGCGTGGTCCAGGTCGCGCCCGCGCTGAGCACGTCGCCCTGGAGCTCGGCGAACTCGCGCGGGATGCGGGCGCTGGCGAGCGCCCTCGCCTCGACCTCGCGCGCTCCCGCCAGCGCGTTCGTCTCGTCCTCGCCGTCGAGCGACATCGGGGCCTCCGAGCCGGGCGCCGACATCACCGAGATCGGCCCCGCCGAGCCGGGCGCCGACACCACCGAGATCGGCGCCGACATCACCGAGATCGGCCCTGCCGAGCCCGGCGCCGACACCACCGCGACCGGCGCCACCGAGCCGGGCACCACGGTGACCTGGTCCTCGGCGATCTCGATCGGCTCGCGTCGCGACGACGCGACGGCGTCGCCGCCGGCGAGCTCCGGCAGCAGCGCGACCGCCGGAGCCGCTCGCTCCGGGGCGCGCCGCACGCCGCGGAGCGTCTCCTCCTCGTAGGCCACCGCCGGGCCGAGCAGGTCCTCGCCGTCGCGGCTGATCACGCGCCGCACGCCGCCGCGGGCCGCGACGTCGTTCAGCACGTCCTCGACCAGGCTGGACGCGAACTCGCCCGAGGTGATCACCGAGCGCGGCGAGACCCCCCGCGCGAGCGCGCGCAGGAGCGACCGCGCCGGCTCCGGGGTCGCGTCCGCGGCCCCGCCCATGCCCTCCAGATCGAGGATGACGCGCTCGACCTGCATCAGGGGCGGCCCGTGCAGCAGCCGCTGGGCGGCTCGGGCGGCCGCGATCGCTGGCACGAGCTGCTCCGCGAGTGTCCCCTCGAAGCCGGGGCGCGGCGGCGCCTCGAGCTCGCTCTCCGGCGCGGGCGCGACCGCGAAGCGGCCGGAGCCGACGCCGAGCAGCGCCGCGAGCACCGACGGGCCGCGGTGGAACGTCCCGTCCGGCGCGGTCCGCGTCGCGCCCGCGGGGCGGCCTTCCTTGAGCAGCACCTCGTAGAGGAACGCGGCGTCGCGCACCGACACGAGCGCGTCGGGCCGGTGCGCGCACGAGAGCGACAGCAGGGTCCGGGTCGTCATGCCGTCGAGCCGCCCGCGCACCTCGCCGCCCGCGGCGATGCGCTCGGCCACGCGCTTCCTGCCCCGCAGCACCTCGTGCACCCGCTGCACGAACGCCGCGGCGCTCGCCTCCTTGCGGAGGTAGCCGTCGGCCTGGGCGCCGAGCTCGCGGAGGCGCTGGAGCAGGTCCTCCTTCCAGGACAGCAGGATGACTGGCACGTCGCGCAGCGCCACGTCGCGCTTGAGGGCCCGGCACAGGGCGAAGCCGTCGAGGCGCGGCATGAGCACGTCGCTCACGACCAGGTCCGGCGTCGTCTGGCACGCCAGATCGAGCGCCCGCGCGCCGTCGTGCGCCTCGTGCACGGTCGCCCCTGCGGCCCGCAGCACGCCGGCGAGGAACCACGTCACCGCCGGATCGTCGTCCGCGACCACGATGTCCATCTTGCCGAGCTCCGCGCTGCCCGGCGCCGCGGCGGACGTCCCGGCCCCGCGCGCCGGCGCCTTCGCGCGGATCTCGCTGTGCTGCCGCGCGCGCTCGCGCTCCTCCGGCGGCGCGCCCGGCGGGGCCATCCACGGCGCGAGCGGCAGCGCGCCCTCCGGGCCGCTCGGCGAGAACCGCACGCCCCCCTGCGAGCGGATCGTCACGAGGTCGCGGATGCGCGCGACCGCGCCCCAGAGCGCCGCGAGCACCTCGGCTCCGTCGCCGAGGTCCACGCGCGCGCCGCGGCTCCGCGGCTCCGCCGCGTCGCACAGGCCCCGGCGCAGCTCCTCCGCGAGGCGCGCGCCGAGCGCGTCGAGGCTCACGTCGCCGAGCGGCTCGCGTGCGGGCTCGCGGCGCACGTAGGTCGCCGCCGCCTCCGCGGCGGCGCGGCGGAGCGCGTCGGGCGACACGGGCTTCGCGAGCGCGCGCGCGGCGCCGAGCGCGACGTAGGGCGCCGCCTCCTCGGGCCGGGCGAAGCGCCCGATCGCGACGACCGCGCAGAGCTCGGTCAGCGGATCGGCGGCGAGCGCCTCGGCGAGGCCACGCGCTCCCGGCAGGTCCGCGTCGAGCAGGACCACATCCGGGGCGAAGGCGCGGGCGAGATCGATCGCCGTCTCGAGGTCCTCGGTCCGCTCCACCTCGAACGACGGCCCCACGCTGGCCACGCCGGTGTCGAGCGCGTCCGCGAGCGGCGCCGCCCCCACCACCAGCGCCGTGAGCGGCGCGTCGATGCGCGCGACCACCGGCGCCTCCTGCGCCGCGGCCTCCGGCGCCTCCGCGCCGCGGGGCGGCGAGCTCGCGTCCTCGACCACCGGTTCCGCGAGCGCGGGCGCGAGCGCGCGGCCGTTGCCCACGCCGGCGATCCAGGTCGTGCCCTGGGCCCTCGCGCCGGCGGCGTCGGCCGCTCCCTGCCGCGCTTCGACGTTCTGCGCGCCCTGCGCCCCCTTCACGCTCTGCGCGCCCTGCACGCTCCGCGCGTTCGGCTGGCTCGCCGCGGCGTGCGCGCGCGGCGCGGCGGCGCGCTCTCCGACGGCGGACTGTCCCCAGGCGAGGGCCGGCAGCTCCTCGAGCATCTTCCGCAGCGCCGCGGCCGCCTCGCTGGTCAGCCGCGCGCCGCTCGCGGCGATGAGCTGCGCTTCCCCTTCGGCGATCCGCTCGGCGACCCGCACGAAGCGCAGGAGGCGCGCCCCGGCGCCGAGCGAGTGCAGGCGCCGCTGCAGCTCCTCTGCGAGCCGCGGCGCCTCCGCTTCCGCCTCGATCCGCCGGACCAGCGCGCGGAGCTCTGCGACGCGGCGGCCGAGGTTCGCCACGAACTCGGCCCGCGCCCCGCCCAGCCGCTCGTGCCGAGCCTCGCCCGCTGCGTCGCTCTCGGGTCCCCCGTGCTCCACCGCCGTCGATCCTACGCCCATTGGCGGTCCCGTATCACAGCAGGATCGAACGGCTAAATTCTCGGCGATCGGCCCCGAACCGCCCCGCCCGCCGACCCCGGACCGCCCCTCCCCGCTCGGAGCGGCTACCTTCCACCTGCAGTACCCGCGTCCCAGAGCGGCGGTCGCCCGCACAGGAGACGGGCCCAGATCGGCGTTTTCGGCGCGCAAGCGCACTCCTGTGCGCTGAGCACCGAAAACGTCGAGATGGGCCCGTATCCGAAGCGGGCGACCGCCGCTCAGAGTTCGGTGGCGATTTGGGCGCGGACCCAGGCGCCTGCGGCCCGTGTCCCGAGCGTCCCGCCGACGTCGACGGTGCACTTCCCCTCGTCGAGCGCCCGGGAGATCCAGCGCTCGATGCGGCGCTCCTCCTCGGGCCACCCGAGGTGGGCGAGCAGCAGCCCTGCGGTCAGCATGGCCGCGAACGGGTTCGCCACGTCCTTGCCGGCGAGGGGCGGCGCCGACCCGTGCACCGGCTCGAACAGCGCGACCCGCGCCGGGTCGGACGCGTGCACGTTCGCGCTCGCGGCCATCCCGAGCCCGCCCTGCAGCGCCGCGCCGAGGTCGGTCACGATGTCGCCGAACAGGTTGTTCGTCACGATCACCTGGAACTGCGACGGATCCTGGATGAGGTAGAGGCAGAGGGCATCCACGTACACGTGGTTCGACTGGATCTCCGGGTACTGCGCGCGCACCTCGTGGAAGACGCGCAGCCAGAGCTCGTGCGCGTGCCGCATGGCGTTCGACTTGTCCGCCATCGTCACCCGTGTCCGCCCGGTCGTCCGGGCGTAGTCGAACGCCGCGCGGATGATCCGCTCGACGCCCTTCCTCGTGTTCACGTCCTCGTTGATCGCGACCTCGTCGGGGGTCCCGCGCTTGAACTGCCCGCCCATCCCCACGTAGATGCCCTCGGTGTTCTCGCGGAAGACGACGACGTCGATGTCCTTCGCCGTCCGGCCCTTGAGCGGGACCAGCCGGTCCGACAGCGCCCTGATCGGCCTCACGTTCGCATAGAGGTCGTAGCCGAAGCGCATGCCGAAGAGGATGTCGCGCGCGTGCTCGAGGTTGGGCACGCGTGGATCGCCGAGCGCGCCGAGGAGCACCGCGGAGCACTCGCGCTGGATGGCGACCTGGATCTGGTTCGGGAAGGTCGTCCCGTCGCGCAGGTACCGATCGGCGCCGAGATCCAGCTCCCAGAGATCGATCGGCAGCCCCGCCCGAGCCTGGTAGAGCTCGAGCAGCAGCCTGGCCTCGACGGTGACGGACGGACCGATGCCGTCGCCGCCGATAATCGCTATTTTCTTTATTTTCCCGGTCGGCACGGTATCGCGCGCTCCGGGTTCAGCCGAGCGCGCGTTCGATCGGCACGTACTCCAGCCGGTGTGCTGCCGCAACGGGGCCGTAGGTCACGTGACCGCCGTGGGTATTGATGCCGAGCGCCACGGCCCTGTCGGCCTTGGCTGCGGCGACGATCCCCTGGTTGGCGATCGCCACCGCGTACCCGATGGTCGTGTTGGTCAGCGCCCAGGTGCTCGTGTGCGAGACCGCGCCGGGCATGTTGGCGACGCAGTAGTGCACGACCCCGTGCACCTCGTAGGTCGGGTTGTCGTGGGTCGTCGGGCGGCAGGTCGCGATGCAGCCCCCCTGATCCACGGCGACGTCGACCACGACGGTGCCCTTCTCCATGCGGCGGATGAGCTCCTCGGTCACGAGCAGGGGCGCCTTGGCGCCGGGCACGAGCACGGCGCCGATCACGAGGTCGGCGCGCTCGCACATCGTCTCGATGTTCTCGGCGTTCGAGTAGAGCGTCTCGATGGCGCCCCCGAACACGTCCTCGAGGTAGCTCATCGTCTCGGCGCGCACGTCGAGCACCGTGACCTGCGCCCCCATCCCCACCGCGATGGTCGCGGCATTCCGGCCGACCACGCCGCCGCCGAGGATCACCACGCGCCCGCGCCGCGTCCCCGGCACGCCGCCGAGCAGCACGCCCTTGCCGCCCCGCTCCTTTTCGAGGCACGAGGCGCCGACCTGCACGGCCATGCGCCCGGCCACCTCGCTCATCGGCCGGAGCAGCGGCAGCGAGCCGTCCTCGAGCTGGATCGTCTCGTACGCGACGCCGGTCACGCCGCGCTTCGCCAGCTCCCTCGTGAGATCGGGCTCGGCGGCCAGGTGCAGGTACGTGTAGAGGAGGAGCCCCTGGCGGAAGTGGCCGTACTCGGACGGGAGCGGCTCCTTCACCTTCACCACGAGATCGGCGCTCCACGCCTCCGCGGCCGACCTCACGATCAGCGCGCCGGCGCGCCCGTAGGCCTCGTCGGAGATCCCGCTGCCTTCCCCGGCGCCGGACTCCACGAGGACCTTGTGCCCGTGCCCGACCAGGGCCCGGACACCCGCGGGCGTCATGCCGACGCGGTACTCACGTGTCTTGATCTCCTTGGGGACTCCGATAAGCACGCTTGCGCTCCTCTCCCCGCCGGACTTCTGAGGCGAGGCGCGGCCGACGATAGCAGAAACCTGCGCCAGCAACGCCGTAGGCGGCTCACAGCGCGGGGCATTTTCAGCGGCCAGAGCCGGGAAATCCTCTCGAATCAGGCGCTCTCCGCCGCAGGTTACACGCCCGCAGCGGCCTCGAGCGCCATGCGGACCAGCAGGGCGATCTGCCCTGGAGAGGCGAGATCGAGCGGACCCATCATCACCTCGGCCTCGAGGATCATGAGCTCGAGCGCCTCGCAGTGCGCCGCCAGCGCGTCCGTCCCGGCATGATCCAGACGGACGACTGCGGCCGCGCCGTGCAGGGCGAGCGGCCACGTCGGGGCGATGTTGTCCTCGACGGGAAGGCCGACCAGCGCGAGCTCGACGCCCTCGCCGAGCCGGATCACCCCGAGCGGACGTGGCAGCGGCGCGTGCGGCGGCGGTTCGGCCGGGACGGCGGCGTCGGCGATGCGGCGGACGGCGTGGGAGAGCGTCGTCATGCGGCGCGCGCTCGCGGCCAGGACGAGGTGCGGCGGCGGCGCGAAGCCCGGCCGGGAGAGGCGCGTGACGAGCGATCGGAGCACCGCAAACTGCTCCGGCGGGGCGAAGGGCGTCGTGAGGTCGGCGAGGGAGATGCGGCGGATCTTCCCGGCCGCCGTGAGCTCCATCAGCACCTCGAGGATCAGCAGATCCGGCGCGCTGATCTCGTCGAGCAGCTCGTCCAGGTTGTGCGGCATCTGGAGCAGCGCCGTCACCTTCGCGGCCACGAGCAGGCGCTCCGCCGGGTCTCCGCCCATGAGCAGGGCGGGCGGCGCGACCGAGCCGCGTGTCGGCTCCGGCTTCACCGCAGCCGGCTCCGCCGCGCGCAGCGTCGGCGGTGGCGGCATCGATCCGGCGCGGGCCCTCGGCCCGCTGGGGGGCAGCAGCGCGGACGGGACCGACGGCAAGCCCGCGTCCTCGTTCCCTTCCTGATCCTCCGCGTCGGTGTCGCCGGCGGCCTCGTCGGCGCTGGTCTGGAGCGGCGACAGGTCGAGCTCGTCGCTCGGCGGCTCGGTCAGCAGGAACGCCTCGCCGTTCGGGGCGAGCTCGACCCGCCGGCGCTGGACCTCATCGACCTGGCGGAGCGCCTCCATGAGGAGCCGTGAGGTCGGCGCCATGATCCGGCGCACGCTCGCCGGCTCGCCGGGCGAAAACGCGAAGTGCCCGTCCCGCTCGCCGAGCAGCCGGTAGAGCGCCTTCTCCCCCTCGAGGCGGCGGTAGACGGCGTCGATCACCTCACCCGCGGAGAGCCGGAGCTCGCCTGCGCCCGCCGGCGTCGTGATGCCGAGCACGCCGCTCCGGCGGTTCATCGCGAGCAGCTGGAGCAGGTCCACGAGCGGCACCTGCTGGAGGTCGCCGCGGATCTCCTGCAGCGGGGTCGGCTTGGACCCGCGCGGGGAGGCCTCGGTGATGCGCGACACGATGTGGTCGACGTCGCTGCGCTGGACATCGTCGGGGCCGAGCTCGCCCTCGGCGTCGTCGACCAGGAACAGCATCGGCGTGTCGGCGAGGTCGGGCACGGCGGCGAACGCGTCGGCGAGCGCGCTGTCCTCGTCCACGGATCGGGCGGCGAGCACGATGTCGGGCCGTCGCTTGAAGGCCTGCTCGACGGCCTCGAACGCGCCGTTTGCGTTCGTCACGGTGAGCCCGCGCGCCCTCAGCGCCGACGCGAGCGCGCCGAGCGCATCCATATCCGAGTCAACCAGCAGCACCCTGCGAGACACTGGATCGACCCTCCGAGTCAGCCGAAGACCCGCAGCCCGGCCGCGCGGCCGAGCCGCTCGGCGAGGAAGTCCGCGAGCAGCGGATCGGCCGCGTGAATCCCCCGCACGAAGCCCCCGTGGTTTCGCCCGACCAGGGCGTAGGCGCCGTGCTCCGCCAGCACGCAGAGCGCCTCGATGTCGTCGCAGCCCGGCGAGGACCGGAGGTCGAGGGTGTGCAGCACCACGTCCTCGCGCGACGGGCCGACCAGCGCCCGCACCTCGGCGCCCAGGCTGAGCCTGTCGTGGTGCGCGACCAGGATGAACACGGCGCCCCCGCGGAGCGCGTTCTTGACCACCGACGTCGCGAGCAGGACCGTGTCGGCGACGGACAGATCGAGCGGGCGTGGCGCCGCGATCGCGAGCGGGTCCTCGACGGCCGGGGCCTCCCGCACGAGCAGGCCGAAGATCTCGCCGAGGCTCCGCCGGTCCTGCGGGAGGCGGTGCACGATCGACGACTTGGTCGCCTCGGCGCGCCGGCGGGCGATGCGGAGCAGCTGCGCGAGCCCCTGCCCGTCGTGCGGGAACGTGGCGACGCCGACGAGCAGCCCTTTCGGCAGGTACCCCGCGCGCTTCTCGCTCCCGGCGACGCGGGCGAGCATCCGGCGGTGGCAGGCGTGCGCCTCCAGTCCGGCCGTCTCGGGCATGAGCAGGTGGAACTCGTTCTCGTCGACGCGGGCCAGGATGTCGGTGTCGCGCACGGCCCGGAGCAGGTGCTCGGCGACCTCACCGGGGTTGAGCGCGTTCGAGGGGGCCGCCGGCGCGGATCTCCAGAACGCGAGGTCGCCCGGGCGCTCCGGCGCGGCCGGCGCGTCCGGCTCGATCACGATGGTCGCGATGGTGAAGCGGCGGCCGTACCGCTTCGCCTTGTCGATCTCGCGGCCAGCGACGTCGACGTAGTAGGCGAACGAGTAGGCGCTCGACGTGGGGTCCTTCATCGCGGCGCCGCCCGCCGAGCGCTCCCGCTCCGCCAGCAGCGCGAGCGCCGTCGTCGCCTGGGTGGCGAGCAGCTTGACCAGGCCGTCGAGCAGCGGCGCCCGCCGCGGCGTGGCGATGCTCCCGCTGTCGGGCCGCCGGACCGAGGGGAACGCGGAGCTGCGGCCCGGCTCCTTCTGCAGGAGGAGGTGCCCCGCGCTCAGCTTGCGCAGGGCGAGCGGGACCACGATGAGCTGCTCTCGGCGGGCGAAGTCGAGGATGTCCGCCTCGGCTCCGTACGCCGGCGCGCGGTCCAGCGGCCCGCTCACCGCGGCGCGCGCGAGCTCGCTCGAGCGTTCTCCCACGATGAGGTACACGGCGGCGGCCGCGGCGCCGGTCGCCTCCACGAACACCTCGGCGACCTGCTGCGCCGCCGCGTTGCGGTCCCGCGCGTCGGCGAGCTCCGCGACCCGGGCGATCCACCCGGCCGCCCGTGCGCTCCGGCCCGACTCGTGCTCGAGCTGCATCCGGAGAGCCCGCTCGGCGAAGCGCAGCCGCACGGAGCCGACCGCGTTCAGCACCTCGTCGCCGCCGAGCGGCAGCAGGAACAGCCCCGCGCCGCCGAGCGCGACCGCGTGGGCGCCCGACTCGAGCTCCGCCCGCGTCGCCAGCGCGAAGACCGTCGCCTCGGGCGCGATGGCCTTCAGGTGGTGCACCATGGCGAGCCCCGCGCCGTCGCCGAGGCCGACGTCGACGAACGCGACGTCCGGCGCGCCGCTCTCGGCGAGGGCGATCCCCTCCGCGAGGTCGCTCGCGAACATCAGCTCGTCCGACGGGATGACGCGCGAGAACAACGTGTGGGTCGCCTCGTCCGCGATGACCGCGAGCACCTTGAGCGAGATCTCGTGGACCGGCGCGCGGCTTGGGCTCCATACCCCCTCGGGCGAGGCGGTCACGCGATCACCACCTCGCCCGAGAACACCCGGCGCGCCGGGCCTTGCATGAGCATCTCCAGCGACCCGGCGGCGACGGTCACGCGCAGCGAGCCGCCCGGCAGCACCACCCGCAGCGGTGCTCCGTACGCCGCGTGGCCCTGGGCGCACGCGGCCACGGCCACGGCGCAGGCGCCCGTGCCGCACGCCAGCGTGCGTCCCACCCCGCGCTCCCAGACGGTCACGTCGATGCGCGCGGCCTCGCCCTGCTCGGCGGGTCGAACCCGGCAGAACTCGACGTTGACGCCCTCCGCGGGCGTGGTCGCGACGAGGGGCCCGAGCTCGTCGATCACATCCTCGGCGTAGGGCTCGAACGTCACCGCGTGCGGGTTGCCGACGTCCACGCTCGCGAACCGGTGCTCCGCGCCGAGCGCCCTGACCACGAGCGGCTCGGCCGTGCGGGCGCGGCCCATGTCGACGAGCACGTCGAAGCGGTCGCCCGTCCGGGTGACCTCGCATCGTTTGTCGCCGGCGTCGGTCGCGATGGAGAGGGCCTTGAGCGGGGTTCCTCTCGACACGAGGTAGGCCGCGACGCAGCGGAGCCCGTTGCCGCACATCTCGGGGCGGCTCCCGTCGGCGTTCCAGACCTGCATCCGCGGCGGGTCGCGGTCGATGACCAGCACGCCGTCGGCGCCGATGCCGAACCGCCGGTCGCAGAGGCGCCGGGCCGCCTCGGGGGTCATCGCGACCGCCTCGACGAGGATGAAGTCGTTGCCAAGGCCTTCCCACTTCTCGAACCGGACGACGTTGTCCCTCATCGATGCGCCCCAGCGAGCCGCCTTCGCGTCTCGGCCTCCTTGAGCCCCCGGACGGCGACGACCTTGCTCCTGCCGCTCGTGCCGAGGGTGATTTCGACGTCGCTTCGGCGCACGTCGAGCGCGCGCGCGAGCAGCTGGACGAGCTCCGCGTTCGCGGCGCCGTCGACGGGCGGCGAGGTCAGCGCGACGTCGAGCGCTGCCTCGCGTACGCCGAGGATGGTCGAGCGCGACGATCTCGGCCGCACCTGGACCGAGATGCGGACGCCTTCGGCGCGCTCGGTGATCGCGAGGCGGCTCCACGCGCCGTCGATCGCGCTCTCCTCGGGTTTGCTCATCTCGCCGCGCTCATCGTAGCGTATCTCGGACGCACGCGTGGTCCCTGCGATGCGCGGCGGCGCCGCTTGCCAGGCGGCCACCGCGAATTTGCAGCTCGGAGGGCGGACCCGCTACTCTTTTCGCCGGGTCGCGGATCCGCTCGGCAGCACGTTCTGGCACGGGCGAATCGCGCCAGCGGTCTCCCGGGTCATCGCC
The DNA here is from genome assembly GCF_002950945.1 of Sorangium cellulosum. Classification (GTDB taxonomy): domain Bacteria; phylum Myxococcota_A; class Polyangia; order Polyangiales; family Polyangiaceae; genus Sorangium; species Sorangium cellulosum_E. The sequence continues at coordinate 13,305,820 of NZ_CP012673.1, read as the reverse complement.
GCTGGTGCTTCTTTCCGCGGTGGAGGCGTTTGCCATGTCTGATCAAGGAGAAGGGTCCGTGAACGCAGCGCGCCGCGGCCTCGCGAGGAGGCTGTTTGCGCTCGTGCTGGTCACGGCGTCGGGCGGCCTGCTCGCGTCCGCATGTGCGGACAACGAGAGCAGCCTGTTCATCCGCATGCGCATCGTGCCGGACGAGGGCTGCACCACGGAGTGCAGCCCCGACGAGTCGTTCCTGACCTACGACGAGGTCGATGCCGCCTATCCGGGCGGCTACTCGCACAGCGCGGTGCTGCTCGTCGGCAATCAGATGGTGCAGCGCGGCGACTCCGACGTCCTCCGGACCGAGACGTCGCGCGTGCAGCTCTACGCGGCCGAGGTGCGCATCCTGGACAACACCGGCAGCATGGTGGGCGAGTACGAGGTCCCGGTCTCGGGCACGGTCGATCCCGGGAGCTCGGACGACCCCGGCTACAACTGCACGGAGGTCCTCATGATCGACGGCGCGACCATGGACGAACTGCGGACGCGGATGATCGAAGAGGAGAGCAGCGCGATCGAGGTGGTCTCGACGGTGATCCTGAAGGGCAGGACGCTGGGCGGCCAGGAGATGGAGACCGTCGAGTGGGCCTACCCGATCCGGGTCTGCTTGGGCTGCAGCGGGTGCATCGATCACGCGCCGGAGTGCTGCAGCGGCGAAGGGGCAGGGTCAGAGGCCTGCGAGGATCTGGACGCGGTGGCGCCCACCTGCCCGCGCGGCCGGCCCGGCGTCACGGACTGCCGTCAGCTGCTGACGAGCTGCAGCGAGCACCTCGCTGACGTCCGGTCTCCTCCCTGAGGAGCGCCGGGTCCATGCGCCGTCACCGCGCGGGTGCAGCACGGCGGAGCGGGGTCGCTTCGGGGGACGGCCCCTGGATGGCGTTGACCAGCAAGATGAACGGAAGGCCCAGCAGCGTGACGTCGAGCTGGGCCGCGAGGACGACGGCGGTCTCCCTGGAGGCGCCGAGCCCGAGCCGCATCTGGGCGAGCAGCCCGGTGCTCATCCCGTAGCTCGAGTGGAAGTTGTAGCTGCGGGGTCCCCAGAAGACCGCGGCTGTGACCCCCGGCTCGAGCGGGCCCCCGTCTTCGCTCCAGCGGCCGTAGAGGCCCGTGGAGACGACCAGCGGAAACAGATCGAGGACCGGAGCGAGGGCGGAGATACCCGCGCCGAGCTGGATCTCGTCGAACGCGTGGGTGAGCACCTCGGCGTAGGGGCCGACGCCGAAATCGTCGTTGCCTTCACGGCCGAACAGGACGTCGCCGCGCAGCCCCGCGTGGAAGAGGGTCACATCCCAGAAGCGCCGTTCCAGGCCCGCGCCCGCGAGGCCCACGGTGAGCCCGGCGCTCGCCTGCGGCTCGGCGTGCGCCGGTCCTTGCGCAAGCACGGTCCCGAGGAACGTGGTGATCAGGGCAGCTGTGCGGCGCGCCGGGAGCATGCTGGTGCGATGCTACAGCGCGTTGCCGAGGAGCGCGCGCTCTTCTGCGGTGGTGCGGGCGCGCGATGGGGTGCCCAGCGCTCCGGGAGCTCGCGCGGCGCTGGTGGATGCTGGGCGCTCCGGGAGCTCGCGCGACGCTGCGGCCAGCGGAGAATCGCTCCGTTCCTGTGGTGCAGCGTGCCCTCCGCGTCGGGTGGGGTTCGTGGTAGCGTCCGGGGGCTATGGCGCGCCGCACCGTGCAGCTGCGGGTGGGTGGTCAGACCTACCGCGTGGTGACCTCCGCGAGCGATGAGGAGCTCCAGCGGCTGGCTGCTGTCGTCGATCAGAAGCTCGCCGCCGTTGTGCCCGCTGGCCGCGCCGTGACTCCCCAGGCCATGCTGCTGGCCGCGATGGCGCTCGCACACGACCTGGAGCAGGAGCGTACCCGCGCGGCGGCGATCGCAGGGCGCGCGCGGGATGCGTTCGGCCGTATTCTGCGCCGGGTAGATGCGGCGCTCGGTGCCAGCTCCGAGCCGGCGGCCTCGCCCGGCGAGGCGAACGACAGCACGCCGTGACGCGGCGTCGCCCTGCCCATCGACCGCTCCTCTCGCCCGCCCTGCTGCTCCTCGGAGAGACGGCATGTCTGCACCCATGAAAGAAGCTCACGACACCTCGCACCCCGTTTCGGCGGGGTTGAACCCCCTGCGCCACCTCGAGGAAGAGCTCCTGGAGCTGGAGCACGCCGGCCTGCTGCGTGTGCCCCCGCTTGCCGCCTCTCCCGTGGGGATGCTGGTCCTGTGCTCCAACGACTACCTGGGCTACGCCGGCCTGCCCTGGCCCGCGGACGAGGACGCCGCGAGTGGTGCCGGCGCGTCCCGCCTGGTGAGCGGCACGCACGAGGCGCACCTGATGGCGGAGAGGGAGATCGCGGGTTGGCTCGGCGTGGAGGCGACGCTGCTGTTCTCCTCGGGGTACGCCGCCAACGTCGGTGCCGTGACCGCCCTGGCCAGACCGGGGGACGTCGTGGTGTCCGATGCGCTGAACCACGCGTCGCTGATCGATGGCTGCCGGCTCTCGGGCGCGAGGATCGAGGTCGTGCGGCATCTCGACCTCGGGGCGGTCGAGCAAGCGCTCGTGCGAGGCCGGAGCGCTCGGCGCCGGTGGGTGGTGACCGAATCGCTCTTCAGCATGGATGGCGACACCCCCGATCTGCGCCGGTTGCGCGAGCTCTGCGACGGCCATGATGCCGCGCTGGTGGTGGACGAGGCGCATGCCCTCGGGATCTGCGGACCGCGCGGGATGGGGCTGTGCGCCGAGGCCGGCGTTCGCCCCGACGTCCTCATCGGTACACTCGGCAAGTCACTCGGGCTGCACGGCGCCTTCGTGGCGGGCTCCTCGACGTTGCGGACCTACCTCTGGAACCGCGCCAGGAGCTTCGTCTTCTCCACGGGCATCAGCCCCAGGGTGGCCATGGCTGCGGTGGACCGGGTTCGTCGTGCAGCCGCTGACGACGTCGGGCGCGCGCGGGTGGCCGCGGCAGCACGTCGGCTCCGCGCTGGTCTGCGGGCCATGGGAGCCCCGCTGCTTCCAGGCTCGGCGGGTCCGATCCTCCCGTGGATCCTGGAGTCGGCCGGCGCTGCGGTCGAGATGTCGAAGCGCCTCGCCCACGAGGGCGTCCTTGTTCAGGCGATCCGGCCGCCCACGGTGCCGGCCGGCACCTCGCGTCTCCGCATCACGGCCAGCGCGTCGCTCTCGGAGGCGGACGTCGATCGTGCGCTCGCTGCGTTCCGCCGAGCGATGAGATGAAGGACCGACCTGTTTCACGTGAAACAGCTCAGCGCCGGGTCGCGGTCGTGGGGACGGGAACCGGGGTTGGCAAGACACACACCTCGGTGGCGCTGGTCGCTGCGCTGGCAGCACGCGGCGAGGTGGTCTGCGGCCTGAAGCCGATCGAGTCGGGCCTGGACGGGACCTCCCTGGCAGACGCCGATCAGCTCGCTCAGGTCAGCTCGGTCCGGCCCGAGCCGGCACCGTTCCGCTTCAGCGAACCTGTCTCCCCTCACCTCGCCGCGCGCCGGTGTGCGCGCGCGATCTCGCTGGAGGTCGCGACCGGGTGGGTTAACGACCAGCCGGGGTCTGTCGTGGTGGTCGAGAGCGCCGGTGCACTCCTCTCGCCGCTGGGACCCGGGCTGACGAACCTGGACCTCGTGCGTGCGCTGGCCCCTGCGGCCGTCGTGCTGGTCGGGCTGGACCGGCTGGGCATTCTCCACGAGGTGGCTTGCTGCCTGCTGGCGCTGAGGACGCTTGCGCCTGCGCTGCCGTCGCCCGTGGTCGTCCTGAACCCGCCTGCGGCTCCGGACGCATCGACGGGTACCAATGCGGAGGAGCTCCAGACGCTCGGCATCACGTCGGGCGCTGTCTCGATGCCGCGCGGTGCGCCCACGGGGCCGGCGTCGATCGCGGCGGCGCAGCTCGTGCTCTCGCGCCTCGGTTTCTGACCGGCTCGGGGTTGCCGCGGCGGCGGAGGTCTGGCGCACCCTGGGTGGGGGCGGAGGTGCTGCCGAGATGCCCGGCCCAAGGGGACGCTGTTTGAACCCCGTGTTTCACGTGAAACTGCCCTGCCCTGGCGGCAGGGTCAGGCGGTGCCGCTGACGACGCGGCCCCGCTCCAGCACCAGACGGGCCTCGGCGCGCTCACGGAAGATCTCCGGCTCGTGCGACACCACGATGACCGTGGAACCCCTGGCCCTCTCTGCCTCGACCACAACCAGGAGCCGTGCAACGCCGGCGCGGTCCAGACCGGTGGTCGGCTCGTCCAGCAGCACCAGCGACGGCTGGTGAACCAGCGCCCTCGCCAGGGCGATGCGCTGCCGCTGGCCCCGGGAGCAGGTGCGAAGTGGACGCACCGCGAAGCTCCCCAGCTCGAAGCGCTCCTCCGCCTGCGCCCAGGCCTCCCGGGCGTCCAGCCCGTGAAAGCGGGCCGCCAGCTCGATGTTCTGGCGACCGGAGAGGTCCGGGTAGGCCAGCGACTCGTGGGACAACCAGCCGATCGTGCCACGTACCTGACCGGGGTCCTCGCCGAGCGGCTCGTAAGTGACCGCACCCGACGTGGGACGAATCACCGTGCCCAGGATGCCGAGCAGCGTCGACTTGCCCGAGCCGTTCGCGCCCTCGATGAGCGTCAAACGTGCTGCTTCGATGGTCGCGTTGACCCCACGCAGCGCCGCCGTGGAGCCGTACGTCTTCACGACGCCACGCACCACCACACGTTCGATCGTACCTCCAGCGGCCATGTCGCTCCCGTCCCCTGCCCCGTCAGCCCTGCTTGCCGCCCCGCACGCGGACGTCGCCCCAGACCAGGGTGGTGATGTCCTCCGGAAACGGCGGCGGGTCGACCACGGTCGCTTCGGCATCGTCCAGGAACTCAGAGCTCCGCGAGAGCGGCCTGAAGGCCGGAACGGTCGGTCGGTCCTCCACCTCGTCCTCCCGCGGATGCGCTTCGACCACCTCGCCCGCCGGCTCACTTCGCCTGCGCGCCGGAACGCCGCTCACCGTGCCGGAGCTCCGCGAGGACCACGCGCTCTGGTGTAGCTGCAGCCCCTTGTCGAGCGCCGCCCGCGGTCGATGCGAGGGCGGCTTCACCGGGCTGCGGGGCTCCGCCACCAGGATGCTCCTGCCGTCGCCGAGATCGTCCGCGTCCTCGACCCGCGCGAAGAACATCGTCCCATCCTCGCCCTGATCACCGGCCACACGCTGCACGGTAAGGGGCTCCGGCCGTCGCCTCGGCGCCGCAGCAGACTGGCTCCTGAAGCGGCGCAGCGCCTCCTGGAACTCCCGGGCGCTCTGGAACCGCTCCTCCCGCGCCTTCGCCAACGCGCGGTCCACGAGGTGCGAGACGCCGGAGGGGATCGCAGGATCGAGCTCCGTCACCGGGCGGTGCCAGAGGGTGAGGATCTGCACGAGCAGCGCGTTGTAATTGCGAGCAACGAAGGGACGCTGGCCCGTCAAGCCCTCGTAGAGGATGACCCCCACCGCCCAGAGATCGAGCCGGTGATCGAGCTCCACGTCGCCTCGGGCCTGCTCGGGCGCCATGTAGTACGGCGTGCCCATCACCATCCCGGTGCGGGTCAGGTCCATCGCCGCCCCGTCCAGACCTTGCGCCTGGGAGATGCCGAAATCGAGCAGCTTGGCAACCGGCAACATGCCGGCGCGCTCCGAAAGGAAGATGTTGTCCGGTTTGAGGTCGCGGTGGACGATCCCCCGCTCGTGCGCCGTGACCAGCGCGGAGAGGACCTGGAGCATGATGTCCACGAGCTCGTAGGGGGGCACGGCCCCGCAGCGCGCGATGCGCTGCGCCAGCGTCTCACCGTGGAGGCGCTCCATCACAAGGTACGGGCTGCCGTCAGGGAGCCGCCCCATGTCGTAGACCTCGCAGATGTTCGGATGGCCGATCCGACCCGCGACACGGGCCTCGTGCTCCAGCCGCGAGACGGCATCGCGGCTCGGCGTGTCCCTCGGGTGCATCACCTTGACAGCGACCAGCCGGCCGATCTGGAGGTGCTCCGCCTCGTAGACCGCGCCCATCCCGCCCTCCCCGATGATCGCGGTGACCCCGTACTTTTCGCCGATCACATGGCCGAGCAGCGAGCGCCCGGAGGACGGCATGCCCGAAACATCCGCGCTCGTCCGCGAGGTCATCGCGAGGTCCACGTACGACGGCCGCGCCGGCGACGTGACGTGGCGCGGCGCAGGCGATGGCACCGCAAGGCTGCGGCGCGGTGAGCTCGGCCCCGCGGGCGACGCCGCGCCCGGCGAAGGACCCGGCCCCCGCGGCGGTGGCACCGCCGGCCGGGGAACCGCGGGCGACGAGCCCATGGACGCACGACCGCGCGCTCCCCGGGACGACGGAGCCCCGCTGGGCTCCACCACGAGCCCGGTCGCCGGACACACGATCGCCGCGCCGTCGTGGTGGTTACCGCAATGGATGCACCGCACCGAACTCAAGTCCGTACATTTTGCACTACTCCATCCCGGGGCCGCTCGGAACTGTACAACCGCCTCGAGGCAACGGACGGATGCCCCCGCTCGAGCCCGCTTACCAGACCCCACGCCGGGATCCTGGGGATAAACCCCCCGGGATCCCTGGGGGCAACACGGGGGAGAAACGTCGCCCGCCAGCTCTCCCCTGTCCTCCTACCCCTGAGGACGTCCTGTTTGCCCCAGGGCGTTCGCTTGTAAGTTATCGTAACTGCTGACGTTTCTGAGTTATCCCCGCCCTCCACAGCGTCTACGACGAAGACGTTGTCTTTATCTATCTATTTCATGGAAAGAAGAGGCATCCCGCAAGGTCATGGGAACGCTCATTTCCCGGGCACGCCCGGGCGATAACCCTGCTAAAGGGAGCGGCTCCGGAGTCGGCTATGGACCTTGTGATCCCCAAGAAAGATCTGCTTCGCCTCGTCGCGCGCTGCCAAGGCGTTGCGGACAAGAAGAGCGCCATGCCGGCGCTCGCGAACGTCCTGCTCGCCGCCGAGGGCAACGCCGTCCGCGTCGCCGCGACCGACCTGTACCTCGGGGTCACCGGCCAGACGCACGCCGAGATCAAGACCGGCGGCTCCGTCGCGATCCCGGCGAGGGACCTGCTCGAGCGCGTCAAAGCCATGCCGGATGGCCCCGTCCAGATCACCACGACCGAGGGCGCACACACGTCGCTCAAGGCCGTCGGATCGCCGCGGCGCTACACGCTGCCAGGGCTCCCCGGCTCGGAGTTCCCGCAGCTGCCGGCGCCGTCGCACGACGCGCCCACCCTGGAGCTGCCCGTCGAGCAGCTCGCGCTGCTCATCGCCAGGACGCACTTCTCGATCTCCACCGACGAGACGCGCGCCCACGTGAACAGCGCGCTCTTCGAGTGGGCCGGCGACCGCGTGCGGATGGTGACCACCGACGGGCACCGCCTGTCCAAGATGGAGGCCACCGTCTCCGGCAGCTCCGCCACCGCCACCATGCTCATCCCCCTCAAGGCGATCACGGAGCTGCGCAGGCTCGCCGAGGAAGCGCGCGCCGAGAAGGAGACGCCGATGGTCGCCATCACCCAGAGCGGGCCGAACGCGTTCTTCAGCATCGCGGGGATGCAGTTCTCGGTGAAGCTCGTCGACGCGCAGTTCCCCCCCTACCAGCAGGTCATCCCGTCCGTCACCGAGCGCTCGGTCCGCGCGCCCCGCGTGCAGTTCGCCGAGGCGCTCCGCGCCATCGCGCTCGCCGCGAACGACCGCACCGGCGGGGTCAAGCTGTCGATCGCGCCGGGGACGCTCCGGATCACCAGCGAGAGCCCGGACACCGGCGCCGGCTTCGACGAGCTGTCCGTCGACTACAGCGGCCCGGAGGTCACCATCGGGTTCAACGCGAAGTACTTCCTCGACGTGCTCGGCGCCATCGACGACGAGGAGGTCGTCCTCGGCATCTCCGGCGAGCTCGACCCCGCCGTGATCCGGCCCGGCAGCGAGTCGAGCCAGCAGAGCTACGTCGCGGTCATCATGCCGATGCGGATTTGAGCGCGCCGGCCGACGAACGACCCCCGAGCCTGCTCCTCGAGCGGCTCCACGTGCGCGAGCTCCGGAACCTCGCCCGCGTCGACGTCGAGCCCGCGCCGCGCCTCAACGTGATCGCCGGCAACAACGGGCAAGGCAAGACGAGCCTGCTCGAGGCGATCTATTTCGCCGCGACCTCGAGGAGCTTCCGCACCCACCGGGCAGCGGAGCTCGTCCGCCACGGGGCCTCCGTGGCGAGCGCACGCGCGCGCTTCGTCGAGCGGCGGGCCGAGCTCGCGCCGCTCGCGCGCGAGCAGACGGCGGCCGTCGAGAACAAGCGGTGCGTCGTGCGCATCGACGGCAACCGGCCGCCGAGCCTCGCGAGCTTCGCGACGCGCTCGCCGGTCGTCGCGTTCCACACGGAGGAGCTCGCGCTCTCGACCGGACCCGCGAGCGCGCGGCGCACGCTGCTCGACCGGCTCGCGCTCTTCATGGACCCGCAGAGCGCCGATCACCGCGCCCGCTACGCGCAGGCGCTCCGCGCGCGGCACGAGCTGCTCCACCGCGGCGCGGGGTCGGCGGCCCAGGCGAGCGCCGAGCTCGACGCGTTCGAGGAGCTCTGCGCCGTCCACGGGGCCGCGCTGACGCGCGCCCGCGAGGCCGCCGTGCAGGCGCTCTCGCCGGAGCTCGCGCAGGCCTTCGCCCGCATCGCCGCGCCGGACCTCACGCTGACCGCGCGGTACACGCCCGGCGGCGCCGGCGACGCCGACGCGGCGCGCGAGGCGCTGCGCGACCAGCGGCGGCGCGACACGCACCGGCCGAGCGCCGGCTTCGGCCCCCACCGCGACGACCTGACGCTCGAGCTCGACGGCCACCCCGCCCGCGTGGTCGCTTCCCAGGGGCAGCACCGGGCGCTCACGCTGTCGCTCAAGGCGGCCGAGACCGCCGCGATCGCGGCCGTCCGCGGCGTGGAACCGATCCTGCTGCTCGACGACGTGTCCAGCGAGCTCGACCCGGACCGCACCGAGGCGCTGTTCGTGTTCCTCGGGATGGCGCGCGGGCAGGTGTTCCTGACCACCACGCGGCGCGACCTCATCGTCGCCCCGGGCGTGCCCTCCTCGGAACGGCGCGATTTTCACGTGGACGGCGGCGTCCTGAGCTGACGCGGCGGCCGAGACGGCCACGGCGCGGGGATGCGCGAGGTACGCGAGGTACGCGAGGTACGCGGGGTATAAACCGAGCGCCCGCGGGCGCGCGCCGCGCGCGGCGCCAGACGTGTTGATCCACCCGTCCAGCCCACGAGTTGGAATGCTCCGGACGCGTCCGCGGGAGGCGCTGAAAATACCGTGTTACAGGGGCCTCCGAACCCGGCGAAACGCTTGCCCGAGGGCCTGATTTCGGCTACATTTCCGCGGTCTTTACGGGGGCATCGGCGAGCGGTCCACGCATGATCGCTCGCGGCCTCTGAATCGATCCGGCGCCGCGGCCGCGGCCCCCGGATCTCGCCACCACGAGCTGCCATCGCACCGGCCCCTCCACTGCAAGAACTCCGGTAATCCGAGCGGCCTGAGCCGCTCTGCGCGCCCCCGATGAGAGGCGGCGGGCGCGCCACCAGGACCGAGATGACGGAACCCACCCTCACCCAGTCGACCGACCTCACCAAGCCCTCGTACGACGCCCACAGCATCACGGCGCTCGAGGGCCTTGAAGCGGTGCGAAAGCGCCCCGGCATGTACATCGGCGATGTGCACGACGGATCGGGGCTGCATCACCTCGTCTGGGAGGTCGTGGACAACGCCGTCGATGAGCACCTCGCCGGCGTCTGCTCCGAGATCAGGCTCACCGTCCACTTCGACGGCTCGGTCTCGATCGAGGACAACGGCCGCGGGATCCCGGTCGGGATGCACGCGAAGGGCGTGAGCGCCGCGGAGGTCGTCATGACCGTCCTCCACGCCGGCGGCAAGTTCGACAACTCCAGCTACAAGGTCTCTGCCGGCCTGCACGGCGTCGGCGTGAGCGCCGTGAACGCCGTCTGCGAGTGGCTCAAGCTCGAGATCAGGCGCGAAGGAAAGGTCTGGTTCCAGGAGTACGCCCGGGGCGCCCCCGTTGCGCCGCTCAAGGCGATCGGGGTGACCGACAAGACGGGGACGAAGATCACCTTCAAGCCCGACCCGGTCATCTTCAGCACGGTCGACTTCAGCTTCGACATCCTCGCGAGCCGCCTGCGGGAGCTCGCCTTCCTGAACGCCGGGCTCGTCATCCACCTCGACGACCAGCGCCCGGACGGGCGGGCGGAAGCCTACGTTTACAGGGGCGGCATTGCGGAGTTCGTGGCGCTCCTCAACAAGACCAAGGAGCCGATTCACGACGAGGTGATCAGCTTCGTCACGCAGCACGAGCTCGGCGCCCCGGGCGAGGGCGGAAACGGCCGCGGGAGCGCGGCGTCGCCGCCGGTCGGCGTGGAGGTCGCGCTGCAGTGGAACGGCTCGTACACCGAGGCGATCTTCTGTTACACGAACAACGTCCACAACAAGGACGGGGGCACCCACCTCACCGGGCTCCGCGCCGCGCTCACGAAGACCATCAACAACTACGGGAGCGCGCACAACCTCTTCAAGGAGCTCAAGCAGGGCCTCCAGGGCGAGGACGCGCGCGAGGGGCTGACGTGTGTGCTCAGCATCAAGCACCCGGACCCGTCGTTCGACTCGCAGACGAAATCCAAGCTCGTCTCCAGCGAGGTCAAAGGCATCGTCGAGGCCGTCGTCAGCGACAAGCTCGGGCAGTACTTCGAGGAGAACCCGCAGAGCGCGAAGAAGATCATCGAGAAGGCGGTCGTCGCGGCCAAGGCGCGCGAGGCGGCCCGCAAGGCGCGCGAGGTGATCCGCAAAGGCTCGCTCGACGTGACGTCGCTCTCGGGCAAACTCGCCGACTGCCAGTCGAAGGACCCGGAGAAGAGCGAGATCTACATCGTCGAGGGCGAGAGCGCCGGGGGCAGCGCCAAGATGGGCCGCGACCGGCACTTCCAGGCGATCCTCCCCCTGAAGGGCAAGATCCTGAACGTGGAGCGGGCGCGGCTCGACCGCATGCTGAGCTCCGCCGAGGTCGGCACGCTGATCACCGCCCTCGGCTGCGGGATCAACGACGCCGGCGGGTTCGAGATCGACAAGCTGCGGTACCACAAGATCATCCTGATGACGGACGCCGACGTCGACGGCTCCCACATCCGCACGTTGCTGCTGACCTTCTTCTTCCGGCAGATGCCGGAGATCATGGAGAAGGGGTATCTCTACATCGCGCAGCCGCCGCTCTACCGCGTGCGCAAGGGCAAGCGGGACCTCTACCTGAAGGACCAGGCCGCGCTCGACGAGTTCCTCGTGGGCAACGCGGTGGACGGGATGGAGCTCGTCGCGAGCGGCGCCCAGAGCGGCGTCGCGGGGCAGCCGCTCTACCGGCTCGCGCAGCGGCTGAAGCGGTTCCGCGCGGTGCTCTCCAACATCGACAAGCGCTGTGACGCGCGGATCGTGGCGGCCGTGCTGCGATCGAGCGGCCTCGGACGGGACGATCTGCGGGAGACGAAGAAGGTCGCCGAGGCCGCGGACGCGCTCCGCGCCTACCTGAAGCAGCGGTATCCGGACCTGTTCCCGCTCACGCTGGCGACGCCCCGGGACACCGAGCACGGCACGAGCCGGATCGAGGTCGTGCCGCGCCCGGGCGCGAGCGCGCGGAGGAGCGTCATCGACTGGGATCTCGTGGGCTCGCCGGAGTACCAGGAGGCCTGGTCCATCGAGCAGGACCTGCGCTCCGTCGGCGCGCCCCCCTACCGGGCCCGCACCTCGAGCGGCGAGGACACCATCGAGAACGGGGAGGCGCTCGTCGACTACCTGGAAGAACGGGGCAAGAAGGGCATCTCGATCAGCCGGTACAAGGGCCTCGGCGAGATGAACGCGGACGAGCTCTGGGAAACGACGATGAACCCGGACGCGCGGACGCTCCTCCAGGTCCGCATCGACGACGCGGTGAAGACCGACGAGCTCTTCACGATCCTCATGGGGGATCAGGTCGAGCCGCGGCGCAACTTCATCGAGCAGAACGCGCTCAACGTGAAGAACCTCGATATCTGACACGCCCGGGACGCCGGCACCGAGGCGGCGCGAACGCGCGCGCCTCCGTCGCCGGACCCGGCGTCGCGCCGGCGCGGGGTCCACTGACTGCCGTGTTCGCTCGTTATCCTGGCAAGCCGCTTGCTTGGCCGGGCCCTTGCTAGCCGAGGGGGGCGCCTTAGCTTCGAGGTGCCATGAGAATCGAGCGAATGACGACGAAGGCCCAAGAGGCCGTGCGAGAGGCTGTCGACTTCGGCAGCCGACGGGGCAACCCCGAGCTCTATCCCGAGCACCTTGTGCGGGCGATCGTCGACCAGGACGGCGGCGTCGGCGCTCCCTTGGTGCAGAAAGCAGGCGCCGATCCGGCGGGCTTGCTGCGCCTCCTCGACGCGAAGATCGACACCTATCCTCGCGTGAGCGGCGGCGCCGATCCGAACCTGTCGCGGCGCGCGCTCGCCGTCCTGCAAAAGGCCGAAGACGAGGCGAAGGCGCTCAAGGACGAGTACATCTCGACAGAGCACGTGCTGCTCGCCGGGGTGAAGACCGACAAGGAGATCCAGTCGATCTTCGAGCGGCAGGGGCTCTCGTACGACAAGCTCCTCGCGGCGCTCGCGTCGGTGCGCGGCAACCAGCGCGTGACGGACCGGGACCCGGAGGGGAAGTTCCAGGCGCTCGAGAAGTACACGCGCGACCTCACGAAGCTCGCCCGGCAGGGGAAGATCGACCCGGTGATCGGGCGGGATGAGGAGATCCGCCGCGTGATCCAGGTGCTGTCACGCCGCACCAAGAACAACCCGGTGCTCATCGGCGAGCCCGGCGTCGGCAAGACAGCCATCGTCGAGGGCATCGCGCACCGGATCGTCGGGGGCGACGTGCCCGAGTCGCTGAAGGACAAGACCATCGCGGCGCTCGACCTCGCCGCCATGGTCGCAGGATCGAAGTTCCGCGGCGAGTTCGAGGACCGGCTCAAGGCGGTGCTCAAGGAGATCGAGGGCTCGAACGGGCGCATCATCCTGTTTATCGACGAGCTCCACACCCTGGTGGGCGCCGGCGCGGCCGAGGGCGCCATGGACGCGGCGAATATGCTGAAGCCGGCGCTCGCGCGCGGCGAGCTCCGGTGCATCGGCGCGACCACGCTCGACGAGTACCGGAAGCGGATCGAGAAGGACGCGGCGCTGGAGCGGCGGTTCCAGCAGGTGCTCGTGGAGCAGCCGAGCGTCGAGGACACCATCGCGATCCTCCGGGGGCTCAAGGAGAAGTACGAGGTCCACCACGGCATCCGCATCCAGGACGCAGCGCTCGTGGCGGCGTCGGTCCTGTCGAACCGCTACATCACCGAGCGGTTCCTGCCGGACAAGGCCATCGACCTCGTGGACGAGGCGGCGTCGAAGATCCGCATGGAGATCGACAGCCTGCCCACGCCGATCGATCAGGTCGAGCGCGACCTGCTGAAGCTGCAGATGGAGGAGCAGGCGCTCAAGCGCGAGAGCGACCGGGCGAGCAAGGCGCGCCTCGACGAGGTGCGGCGTGAGATCGCCGAGCTCCAGGGGCACCGCGACGCGATGCGGGCGCAGTGGATGCGCGAGAAGGAGCTCATCTCGGAGCTGCGCAAGCTGAAGCCGCAGATCGAGGAGCTCAGGCTCGAGGAAGAACGCCTGAAGCGGGCCGGTGATCTCGGGCGCGCCGCCGAGATCCACTACGGGAAGATCCCCGAGATCGAGAAGCAGCTGGAGTCGATCCGCGGCACGCTCGCGCAGGTGCAGTCGAAGCAGAGCTACCTGAAGGAGGAGGTCACGGACGAGGACATCGCGGCGGTGGTCTCGAAGTGGACCGGGATCCCGGTGTCCAAGATGCTCGAGAGCGAGATGCAGAAGCTGCTGCGCCTCGAGGAGGAGCTGCGCCGGCGCGTGGTCGGGCAGGAGGACGCGCTCCGCGCCGTGGCGAACTCGATCCGGCGCTCGAGGGCGGGCCTCGGCGACGAGCGGCGGCCGATCGGATCGTTCCTGTTCCTCGGGCCGACCGGCGTCGGGAAGACCGAGCTCGCGCGCGCGCTCGCCGAGATCCTGTTCGACGACGAGCGGGCGATGGTGCGGCTCGATATGAGCGAGTACGGAGAGCGCCACGCGGTGGCTCGCCTGATCGGCGCGCCGCCCGGGTACGTGGGCTACGAGGAGGGCGGTCAGCTCACGGAGCCGGTGCGGCGGCGGCCGTACAGCGTGGTGCTGTTCGACGAGATCGAGAAGGCGCACCCGGACATCTGGAATACGCTGCTCCAGGTGCTCGACGATGGACGCCTGACCGACGGGCAGGGGCACACGGTCGACTTCAAGAACACGATCATCATCCTGACATCCAACCTTGGGACGCCGGCGGCGGCGGCGGTCGAGGAGCGGACCAACCTGTCCGCCGACGACAAGGCGGAGCTCGTGAGGAAGGTGGTCGTCGAGGAGGTGCGGAAGCACTTCCGGCCGGAGTTCCTGAACCGCCTCGACGATCTCATCGTGTTCCGGCGGCTGGGGCGCGAGCAGATGGAGAAGATCGTCGACATCCAGCTCGACCTGCTGAGGAGGCGCCTGGAGCGACGCGGGCTGCTGTTCACCATCTCGTCCGAGGCGAAGGGCTACCTCATCGAGCAGGGGTGGGATCCGCAGTACGGCGCAAGGCCGCTGAAGCGCGCCATCCAGCGGAGCATCGAGGACGAGCTCGCGAAGCGGATCCTCGGCGGCGAGTTCAAGCAGGGCGACACGGTGCAGATCGACCGGGGCGGCGCGGCGCTGTCGTTCACGCGCGCAGCGCCGAACTGACGCGCGGGCGGTCAGCGCTCGGGCAGGTTGCCGGCGATGCGGCGGAGGAGGTCCAGGACGGCGTAGGCGGCGCCGAGCTGGACCTCCTCGCGATCGCCCGAGAACACGCGATCGCGGACGACCAGGCCGCCGGGATGCGAGACGGCCCAGTAGCAAAGGCCGACCGGCTTGGTCGCCGTGCCGCCCGTCGGGCCGGCGATGCCCGTGACCGAGATGGCGACGTCGACCTCGCAGAGACGGCGGGCACCCTGGGCCATCTCGGCAGCGACCTCGGCCGACACGGCGCCGTGGCCGCGCAAGGTGTCCTCGGCGACGCCGAGCAGCCGCGTCTTGGCGCTGTTGGCGTAGGTGACCGCGGCGCCAACCAGGTAATCGCTCGCCGGATAACTCGTGAGCAGGTGTGAGATGAGCCCGCCCGTGCACGACTCCGACACGGCGAGCCGCCAGCCGCGCGCGCGCACGGCGCGCCCGACCATCTCCGGGAAGGCGTCGTCCCCCTCGCCGTACACGGCCGTGCCGAGCCGGCCGCGGGCCTCGGCCGTCGCCTTCAGGGCGAGCTCGTGCGCCATCGAGTGCGTGGCGGCGCGGGCGTGGACCTTCACGTCCACCTCCGGGTAATGCACCCGGTAACCGAGCGTGATGCCGGGGTGGGCCTCCTCGACGCCGTTCAGGAGCTCACCGAGCGCGGACTCGGGCAGACCATAGGTGCGCAGGCGGACCTGGAAGGTGTTGTTCGGGGCGGCGGGGCGGACGCGCGGCAGCACCTGCTCGGCGAACATGCTCTTCATCTCGCGCGGGACGCCCGGGAGAAAGAAGACCGTGGACTCGCCAAGGTGGATCCCGAAGCCAGGCGCCGTCCCGGCGGAGTTCGGGAGGATCTCGGACCCGGCAGGCACCTCGGCCTGCTTCTCGTGGCCGGCGTTCATCACCTTGCCGCGGCCCTCGACGCGGCGGCGAATGGCGAGCAGCGTGCTCTCGTCTCGCACAAGGTCGGTGCCCGTCGCGCGGGCGGCGGCAAGCGCGGTGAGATCATCGGTCGTCGGGCCGAGCCCGCCGGTGGCGATCACCAGGCGGTGCGCGCCCGCGAGCTGGCGGACCGCGGCGGCGATGCGGTCGACGTCGTCGTCGACCGTGTTGGCCTCGCTGACCGTGAAACCCGCTGCGGTGAGCTCGGCGGCGAGCCAGGCCGCGTTGGTGTTGATGATCTCGCCCCGGGTGAGCTCGGTCCCGATCGAGAGAAGCGCGACAGTCATTGGGAGGGGGGACTGTAACCCAATCCGGAGCGAGAGGAGCGTGTTTCCGGAGTGTTTTGCGGCCGGGAGGTGCCCCCCTGCCCCACCGCGACCCGCCAGCGGAGCTCCGGAGAGCTCAGGGCGGATAGGCGCACCGGAATCCGATATCCGGCGCACGGGTGGATACAGGGACAAGCCGTCGATTCCAGGTGCGGAGCGCCGCCGCTGCCCCGTCCGCCCACGATCCGCCGTGAATTCCCGAGATCGTGTCGCCGGGGAGATCGGGGGTGGCCCACTCGGCGACATTGCCGGCCAGATCGAAGAGGCGTCCGCCCGCGTGGGCAGCGGCGCCGTCAGGGTGTGAGCCGGCGAGCTCCGGGCCTGTCGCGCCCCATCCGCACGGGCCCGCCTTCAGGCCGAAGGCGACGCGCCGGCAGACCGCGCCGGTGTCACCCCAGGGATAACGGCGGCCCGACGGGCCCGCGGCGGCGAAGGCCAGCTGATCGCGCGTGGGGAGCGAGCCGCCCGCGAAGGCGCAGTAGCGGGCGGCCTCGTCGAGGGTGACTCCGGCGATGGGGACGCCCAGCTCCCCGCGCAGCGGCAGCGGCGGGCACTCCCCGGCGGCCACGCAGGCGGCGTAACGCTGCTCGGTGACCTCGAAGGCGTCGAGGGAGAACGCCGGCACGAACACCTCACGGGCAGCGCCGACGACGCCCTGCGCCTCCCAGTCGCTCGGCCCGAGGCGCAGTGTCCCGGCGCCGATGGGCACGGTCGCGCTCGGCGCCGCGCAGCCCGCGGGGGTCGGCGTGAGGGGGGCAGCGCAGCGGCCCGGCGCTCCTGCGCAGCGGCCGGCCTCGAGGCGCTGGCCCTCCCCGCAGCAGCGCGGGCCGAGCGGGACCATCCCGGGCGCACAGCGCGCCGGCGGCCCCGCGCGCGAGCGGGCGAGCAGGACGACGCCGCCGAGGATCAGGAGCGCCGCGACCGCCGCGAGACCGGCCTTCCAGCCCGGCATCGATCCGACGGGCCGCGCCGGCCCCGCCTCAGGGGCGCGGCGAGGCGGCAGCGCCCGCCTTGCGGGTGTTGCCCGCCCCGCCAGAGCCCGCTGCGGCCTTCTTGGGCGGAGCCCCCGCCTCGATCATGCCCACGATGCGCGCCAGCGCGTCGAGGAGCGCCGTCCGGACGCGCTCGTAGGTCTTCGGGCCGATGTCGCCCCGCTGCCGCGCCCGCTCGAGCTCCACGAACTCGTCGAGCAAGGCGTCCCGCGCCTCGAGCAGCTCCCGCCGCTCCTCCTCGTCGGGCCCGCGCTCCTCGTCGCGACGCCGGGCGAAGTTCACCGCGGCGCCGGCGACCACGGTCGCGCCGGCCAGGACCAGCGCGAGCCACCGGCCTGGGCCCGGCGTCGGGAGCCCACCCAGCGTGATCTCGAGCGTCCTCATCCCGCCGTCGGTGCGCATGCTCTGCTTCTCGGTAATCAGGATCTTCTTGCCGTCGCGGTTCTGGACGCGCTGCGAGGCCGGGAAGCCCGCGACCGTGAGCGTCATGGACTTCGACGCCTCGGCCATCACCCGCATCTGGGCCATGCGCGGCGGCAGCTCGATGCGGATGGTCTGGCGCTCCTCCTCGTCGAGCGGGACCTGCCAGCGGTACTGCCCCTCGTGCCGGCCAGGAGGCACGGTGCCGCGCAGCGCGACCCCCGTGCCCTTCACCTCGTCGAAGCGCACCTCACCCATGCTGTCGGTCTTGTTGAACGCCTTGTAGCTCGGCGGCAGCGCGAACGTGACGTCCGGCAGCCAGGCGACCCGACCGAGGTTGTAGACCTGGAACAGCTGCTCCACCTGGATGGAGTCCTGCCGGAGCTGGAGGTAGACGATGCCCTGCATCCCGACGAGCAGGTTGTTCACGTCCGGCGAGACGTCGTAGATGTGGAGGACGGCGCGCTTCCCGGCCTCGGCGCCGAGGCCGAAATGCGGCAGCGAGAACTTGCCGCCGTCGCGCGTGACCGAGATGCTGTAGGTCGTGCCGGCGCCGACCGTGAGGTCGTCGAAGCGGAAGGTGCCCGACTCGTTGGTCTGCTTCGTCACGCGCTGGCGCGAGTCACCCCGGGCGACCGAGCTCTGAAGGATGTCGAGATCGAAGCTCGTGTGGGGCACGGGCCTGCCGTCCGCGTCCTGCACGGTGACCACGAGGACGCCGGGCGGAAGGCCCGGGACGTCTTGAACCACGTCCTCGGGCGCCTCGAACAGGCCGGAGAGGTTCTGCTCCGCGCGCCGCGGCCTCCCCTCCTGCGGTGCCGCCTCGACCGGCGGGTGGCCCGAGGGCAGCTCCTGCCCGACCTCGGGATGGCCCGGCGGCAGAGCGCCCGCAGCGCCGGGCGCGCCGGCATCGGCCGCACCGGCGTCCGCCGCTCCTGCAGCCGCCGCGGAGCTCGGGATCGCGCCGGCCGTGGCGCTCTTCGGCGGCATGGGGCTGTGCTGGGACGCCGCGCCCTGGCTGGCCGCCGGCGGCTGCGCTGCAGCGGCGGGCGCCGCCGGAGCAGCGGGCTTCGCGGGCGCAGCGGCCTGGGGGGGCGCAGCCGGCTTCGCGGGCGCAGCGGGCTGCGCCGGAGCCGCGGGCTGCGCCTGAACGTGCGCCGCCGCGGTCACGCCCAGCGAGGCGACCGCGGCCAGCGCGGCGCACCTGGTCCAGCGCATCACGAAGCCCTCCCGCTCTCGTTCGTGGCGTCGCCGCCTGCGGCCTCGTCCAGCGCCGCCTGCTCCGCCAGCGGCGCGCTCGGCGCGCGCCTCGTCCCGCACTTCTTGCAAAACAATGCGTCGTGATCGTTCACCGTGCCGCAGACCGCGCACGCGGAGGCGCGCGTCGATTCACCCGCCTCCGTCGCTGCAGCCTCCTCGCTCTTGTCGCCCGCGCCTTCCGCCGCCGTCGCCGGCTCCGGATCGCGCTCCAGCTCCGCCGCCTGCCCGGCGCCGTCCTGCTTCCGCCTGGCCGATGTCGCCTTCGCAGCGGCGCCTTCCAGCGCGCTCGCCGCGGCGGCGACCTCGCCCGGCGCCGCCTCCGCGGGCACGCCGTCGTCGCCCTGGAGCCCGGCCCGCCGGAGGCGCTTCGCCACGAGCTCCGCGACCTGATCGCGGCGCGGCTGCGCGCCGGCGTCGAGCAGGCGGAGCAGCCGCTTCGCCTCGGCGCGGTACTTCGCGACCAGCTCGGCGTAGTCCTCGTCGCTGATCTTCCCGACGCTCCGCTCGAACTCCAGGTCCTTGAGCGCGCGCAGGACGGCCTGCTTCTGCTCCTCCTCGGCGCTCGGCGCGCCGAGCGCGTAGGCGTCGGCCCCGCTCAGCGGCGTCTCTCCGACGAGCACGCGGAGGCTCGCCCAGAGGATGGCGATCACCCCGACGAGGGCGCCCCCGGCGAGCACGAGGATCACCGCGGGCGGGCCCGAGAGGAGCCCCGCGACGACGGCGAGGACGAGCACCGCGAGCGGCACAACGTACCGGGCGTGGCGCACGATCTGCCGCTCCAGCGGCGTGTCCGAGGCCGTGCGGGCGGCCTCGCCGACCGTGGCGGGGGTCTCGCCGACCGTGGCGGGGGTTTCGTCGACCGTGGCGGGGGTTTTGGCGGTCTTCACGGCGCTCATTCGCGGTCTTCGCGGTCGAGGCTCTTCAGCTCGTCGTCGAGCTTGTCGTCGTAGCGGTCGCGCTCGCCGGGGGCAACGCGATCCTGGCCGCCCGCGCCGGGGGCGGCGTCGGCCGAGGCGCGCGCGGCGGCGGCCGTCTCGTCGCTCCGCCGCTTCCAGCGGCGCAGCGTCACGACGACGAAGCCGGCGCCGATCGCGATGGCGGCGAGCGGGAACAGGAAGAGCAGCCGCTGGCTCCCCTTGTTCGGCGGCACCGCGAGCGCCGCGCTCCCGAACCGCTCGACATAGGCGGCCTGGATGTCCTCCACCGAGCGCCCCTCGGCGAGCGCCTCGCGGAGCTCGTCGCGGCGCTCGTGCGCGGAGCCGCAGGTGCAGGTGCCGAGCGTCTCGCGCGGACAGCCGCACGTGCAGATCAAGCTCCAGAACAGCTTGCGCTCGGTCTCGTTCTGGATGCCGACGACGCCCGTCCGGACCATGCCCTCGCCGAGCTGCTGGCCGTGCGCGAACTCCGGCGAGCGCAGCATGACGACGAGCGCGATGACGCCGGCGACGAGGAGGGTGATTCCTTGGATCAGTTTTCGGGTGCTGCTCATTCGAAGGCTCGCTGCGGGTCCGCAGCCGTCGGGAACATGGCATCGGTCCCGGGCGTGCGCCCGGGGTGAGCGGCCTCGCCGCGCGACGAGGCGTGGTCTTCGCCGTCCGCTCGGTCCGGCTGGTGCACGGTTGGCCGCCCGAACCCCTCCTTGACGGGGTGTCCGTAGGCCTGCGCCGGGCCGCCCGCGAGCACGAAGGCGAACACGACGGACGCCGTGACCGACCCGGCCGCGCGCACGTAGCCGAACGCGCCGGCCTCCTCGAGCGCGATGTCCGGCCACATCGCGACGAGCGCCCCGAGGATCAGGATGCCCGCGCCGAACCACATGAACGAGATGAGGTTGTTCACGTGCAGCTGGAAGGACGCGACCTTCGTCTGGGGGTTCGCCATGCCGATGATCACGTAGAGGTCGTTCTTCAGCGTGATGTGCCGGGCGACCTCGGTGGACGGCGCCTCCGGGGTCGCCTTGTAGATGTACTTCGCCGGGCTGATCCGGCCCACCGGCTCGCCGTGGCGCTCGACCTCGAGATCGGCGAAGACCATGCGCTTCTCGCTGTCGACCTCCATGCGCGGCCCGGTGTAGACGAGGCGGTACTCCTCGATGCGCACCTCCTCGCCCGGGTGGAGGCTGACCTCCTTGTCGACGCCCCAGGCGCGGCCGGCGAAGCCGACGAACATCACCGCGATGCCGACGTGCACGATGTAGCCGCCGTAGCGGCGCCGCGAGCGGGCGACCAGGTTGTAGAACGAGGCGAAGGGCGACTCGTCCCCGCGCTTCTGCCGCGCCGCGATGCCGCGCGCGAACTCCTGGACGACGACCGAGACGTTGAACGCGGCGAACATCACGGTGAAGAACGGGTACGTCGACGCGAGCTTCGCGAGCGCGTCGCCGAGCGGGCCGGGGTAGATCGGATCGACGGAGACGAAGGGGGCGAAGCCCACCGACCTGCCGAGCGTGAGGTGGAGCGTCGAGGTGACCACCGCCGCCAGCACCGGCCAGCGGAAGCTCTTCCGGAAGAGCTCCGGCGACGTCTTGCGCCACCCGAGCAGCGGCGCGACCCCCATGAGCAGGAAGACGACGAGCGCGATCGGCGGGAGCCACGTGTTGTAGAACGTGGGCCCGAGCGTCGACTGCTGGTCGAGCAGCCACTCGCTGATGCGCGGCCACACCGTGGCGACCGCGATGAAGATCATGATGCTGAAGAGGCCCCAGTTGTTGAAGAGGAACGCGGCCTCGCGCGAGAGCATCGATTCGAACTGCCCGTCGCTGCGGAGGCGCGGCAGGCGGTAGACGATCAGCGCGGTGCACGTCGCGATGATCACCGCCATGAAGCCGACGAACCAGATGCCGATGCCCGACTGGGCGAAGGAGTGCACGCTGGCGATGAGCCCCGAGCGCGTGAGCCAGGTGCCGAAGATCGTGAGGAAGAACGTCCCGCAGATCAGGGAGACGTTCCACACCTTCAGCATGCCGCGGCGCTCCTGGATCATCGTCGAGTGCACGTAGGCGCTCGCGGTGAGCCACGGGAGGAACGCGGCGTTCTCCACCGGATCCCACGCCCAGGGGCCGCCCCAGCCGAGCTCCTCGTAGGCCCAGAGCATCCCGAGCACGTTGCCGATCGAGAGGAACAGCCACGAGAAGAGCATCCACTTCCGCGTCGCCACGATCCACTCGCTGTCGAGGCGGCCCGTGGCGAGCGCGGCGATCGCGAACGCGAACGGGACCGCCGCGCTCGTGAAGCCGATGTACAGGCTCGGCGGGTGGATGATCATGTAGAAGTTGCGGAGCTGGTAGTTCAGCCCGTTGCCGTCGAGCGCGGCGCCCGCGATGCTGGTCCGGAACGGGTTCACGGCGAAGATCATCAGCGCCGCGAAGAAGATGAGGACGCTCATCAACGTCGCGATGACGTACGGCTGGAGCTCCAGGTACCGGCGCCGGAGCCAGAAGACGCAGCCGCCCGAGAACAGCGCGGTCAGGAACATCCACCAGAGCAGCGAGCCGTCCTGCCCGCCCCAGAGCGCGGCGATGAGGTACGGCGTGGTCATCGACCTGTCGCTGTACTGGGCCACGTAGGCGATGCGGAAATCGTGGCTGACGAAGGCGTACGCCAGCACCAGCACGGCGAGGCCGACGAGCGCGATCGTGCCGTACGCGCCGAGGCGCGCCGCCTGGAGCAGCCGAGGCCGCCCGCGCGCCGACGCGAGCCCCACGGCGAAGGTGTACGCCGCGGTGACCAGAATGGCGTACAGGACGCCGGTCCCGAACTCAGGAAGGGATTGCCACATCGTTTGTGGCGCCAAGCTTAGGCCTGCCAGGCGCGCAGGGCCAGCGCACCGCAGCACACGGGCGGATGCCGGAAAAGTTCACCGGGAGGTCCACGCGGCGCGGCGCGCCATCCCGGGAGCACGATTTTGCTCCGCCGCGCGCAGCCCTGCTCAGCCGCCGTCCTCGGCGCGGGGTCCTGGCTCAGCCGCCGCCCTCGGCGCGCCCTCCTCGGCGCACGGTCGTCCTCAGCATGTGGTCCACCTCGGCACCCCCTTCGATCGCGTCTCCCCTGCCCTCTCCGAGTCCGCGCCCGGTGTCTTCCTTGTGACGGAGCACGCATTGCCGAAGCGCCCGTGTTTTCGCCTGCGCTCCGCGTCATGCGGCGCACCTCGGCCGGGCTTCGTTTCGCGCTCGGCAGCGCAGACGGCGCACTATACTCAGAGCATGGCGATCGCGACCGCCGGCATCCCGACCGATCTCATCTACGACTGGAACGAGCTGGGTCGCGTCGGGCGGCTCATCCCGAAGGACATCAGCTTCTTCGACGAGACGCTGCGCGACGGCCTGCAGAACCCCTCGGTGGCCGATCCGAACATCGAGAGCAAGCTGAAGCTGCTCCACCTGATGGCCAAGCTCGGCATCCAGATCGCCGACGTCGGCCTGCCCGGGAGCTCGCAGCGGGCGTTCGAGGACGTGCTCCGGATGTGCAGGGAGGTCGCGGACCACAAGCTGCCGCTCCGCATCGCGTGCGCCGGCCGCACGGTCGTCTCGGACATCACGCCCATGATCGAGATCTCCCAGCGCGCGGGCATCCCGGTCGAGATTTACGCCTTCATCGGGTCGAGCCCGATCCGGCAGCTCGCGGAGGAGTGGGACGTCAACCTGATCGCGCAGCGGAGCGCCGCGGCGATCGACGCGGGCGTGAAGGCCGGGCTCCCGGTCGCCTACGTCACGGAAGACACGACCCGCTCGCGCCCCGAGGTGCTGGCCACGCTCTTCAAGGTCGCCATCGATCACGGCGCGTCCCGGCTCTGCCTCTGCGACACCGTCGGGCACGCGACGCCCGACGGGGTGCGCAACCTGATCAACTTCACGCGCGCCATCGTCGCGGGCGCGGGCGCGACGGTCGGCATCGACTGGCACGGCCACAACGACCGCGGGCTCGCCCTGGAGAACGCGATCTGGGCGCTCCAGTTCGGCGCGGACCGGGTGCACGGCACCGCCCTCGGGATCGGCGAGCGGGTCGGCAACGCCGCGATGGAGCTCATCCTCCTCAACCTGAAGCTGCTCGGCCTGCTGGAGCACCAGGACCTCACCCACCTGCTCGAGTACTGCACGACCGCCGCGCAGGCCGTCGGCTGGCAGGTGCCGATCAACTATCCCCTGGTCGGACGGGACGCCTTCCGCACCGCGACCGGCGTGCACGCGGCCGCCATCATCAAGGCCGAGTCGAAGGGGGACTCCTGGATGGCCGACCGGATCTACTCCGGCGTCCCCGCCGGCATGTTCGGGCGCAAGCAGGAGATCTGCGTGGGCTACATGTCCGGCGCCTCCAACGTGAACTACTGGCTCAGGCAGCGGAAGATCGAGCCCTCGAAGGAGCTCGTCGACGCGATCCTGACGAAGGCCAAGGCGACGGATCACCTCCTCTCCGAGGAGGAGATCCTGGCCGTCATCGCGCAGCACCGCGACCGCCAGGCCTGATCGCGCGCGCTGACCCGCGATGGGTGGCTGACCGCTGACCCGCCGCGGGAACGGCGGCGCCATGTTCGGCGTTTCCCCGGATTCAGGGTAGAGAATCCAGGCCGTGGCCGAGCAGGACAAGCAACCCGCAACGGACGCCGCCCGGGTCGAACGCCGGTCGCGGCTCGACGCCGTCCTCGCCGCGATCGCCGCGCTGGTCTGCTTCTTCGCCGCGACCACGCTCCGCGACCTCGGCCCGCGTTTCCTGCCGGGCGCGCCGATCCCGGCGCCGCCCGTGCCCGCATGGGTGGAGGGGCGCGGGGCCGAGCTCACGGCCACCGTGCGCGACGAGCAGGGGCGCCCGATCCAGGACGCCACGGTGCGCGTCTTCGCGCTGCGCGAGGACCGGGCCTACTTCGCCGGCGAGCTCAGGAGCGACCCGGCGGGTGAGGCGCGCTTCGTGGGGCTGCCGTCCGGCGAGGCCTGGATCCTGGCGTACGGCGCCGAGCGGGCGCGCGCCTCGACGCGCGTGGCGCTCGAGCCGGGGCCGCGCGCCGTCGAGCTCGTGTTGCGGCCCGCGAAGGTGCTCGAGGTGATCGTGGTCGACGACGCCGATCGGCCCCTCGACGACGCGGAGGTCACGGTCGCGACCGCCGATCCCCTCCCCTTCGTCGCGACGACCGCAGAGGGCGGCCGCGCCCGGTTCGATCGGCTCGGCGCCGCGCCCTACGTCGTCCGCGCGTCGACCCTCGGCTTCGAGGACACGGTGCGCACGGGCATCGTGCCCGGGCCGCTGCCGCTCCGGATCCGCATGGATCGGCTCGGCGCGCTCACCGTGCGGGTCGTGGACGCGGCGGGGCAGCCCGCCGGGGGCGCGACCGTGCTCGCCGCCGGCACCGGCCTCTGGCCGGCGCGCAGCACGGCGACCGACGCGAGCGGCGCCGCGCGGATCGCCGGCCTGCGCGACGGGGTGTACGACCTCAAGGCGCGGCGCGGCGCCGACGTGAGCGCGACCGCGTTCGCCGTGCCCGTGCGGCGCGGCGAGGGCAAGGAGGTGAAGCTCGTCCTCGGGCCCGGCCGCCACGTGCGGCTGCTCGTGACCGACGGCGACGGCGAGGACGCGCCGGGCGTGAAGGGCGCGAACGTGGTGCTGGTCGAGCAGGGGCTGTCGGCGTTCCCGCTGCACGGCCGCACGGGCGACGACGGGGCCGTCACGCTGGGGCCGATCGCGCCGGGGTACGCGAGCGCGTCGGCGCTGGCGGCCGGCTTCGTGCCGAGGAACGCGGTGCAGGTCGGGGACGGCGCCGCCGAGGTCCACATCCCGCTGCTCCGCGGCGGCGCGATCGTGGGCGAGGTCGTCGACGACCGCGGCTACCCGGTCCCGGGCGCGACGATCGAGGTCGTCGGCGCCGACGCCGAGGGGATGCCGATCGACGAGAGCACCGCGATGTCCGAGTTCAGGGAAGAGCACTTCGAGCGCGCCCTGCCCGGCCCGGCGCCGCTGATCCCGGCGGGGGAGCTCGGCGTCATGCCGGGCCCGATCCCGGATCTGCCGCGCGGCGACGTGTCGCTCCCGGCCGCGGTGGCGCGGTCCGGCGAGCCGTGGGTCACGCGGGGCGACGGCACCTTCCGGGCAGAGCCCGTCACGCCGGGGCGCGTCCACGTGATCGTCCGGCACCCGGAGTACGTGGAGACGATCAGCGAGACGGTGACCCTGCAGCCGGGCGGCGAGGCCCACGTGCGCGTGGTGATGCGCCAGGGCGGCCTTCTCGAGGGCCGCGTGCTCGAGGAGGACCGCAAGCCGGTCGCCGGCGCGCGCGTGGAGCTCGCCGCGACCGCGGGGTCGCTCGAGCGGGTGACGTACTCCGCGGACGACGGCACGTTCGCCTTCGCCGCGGTCCCGGACGAGGTGCTGGTCTCGGTCGCCCGGCCGGAGTCGCCCGCGGACGTCGTGGCGCGCCTCGTGGTCCAGGTGCCGGAGCGCGAGCGCAAGGAGATCGAGGTCGTCCTCCCGAAGGTGCGCGAGCCGGTGGCGATCCACGTCGCCGACGACCGCGGCTACCCGCTCGACCGCGTGGAGGTGCGCGTGCTGTCGCTCGACGTCGCGGTCCCGCTCAGGAAGACGCTCTTCACGGACGACGACGGCGACGTGGTGCTGCCCGACGCCGCCGGGCTGCCGCTCCGGCTGAGCCTCGTGCGCTCGGGGAAGTCGCCGCGCGTCGAGCAGGTGGACGCCGCGCCGAAGGAGCTGCGGCTCGACATGAGCCCCGCCCTCAGGGCGACCGGGATCGTGACCGGGCGCGGCGGGCGGGAGCGGCTCGAGGGCGCGCTGGTCACGCTGTTCTCGCCGACCGGGCCGCGCCGCGCCACGACGGACGCGGACGGGGCCTTCACGATCGCCGACCTCGCGCCCGGGCAGGCGCGTGTGACCGTGAGCCGCGACGGCTTCGCGCCGGCGACGCTCCGGGTCGCGATCGCCGGCGACGCCGACCGGCCCGCGGACCTCGGGCGCATCGACCTGTCCGAGGCGGGCGAGGTCGCCGGCCAGGTGACCGACCCGCGCGGCGATCCGGTGGCAGGCGCCCGCGTGGCGCGCGACCGCGTGCCGACGTACCTGCCGCTCGGACCGCTGCCGCCGGGCGTGGTCCTCACGGACCGGGACGGGCGGTTCAAGCTCGGCGGCGTGCCCGAGGGCACGGCGGTGATCGAGGCGTACAGCGCGGATCTCGGGCGCGCCGAGTCGCCGCCGGTCGAGGTGCGCGCCGGCAGGACGACCGAGCGGGTCCGGATCGCGCTGCCGGGGGACGGGGCGCGGCAGGAGCCGAAGGGCGCGGGGAGCCTGGCGGTGACGCTCGGCGAGGAGCGCCGGACCGTGGTCGTGGCGACGGTGCCCCCGGGCAGCGAGGCGGAGGAGGCGGGTCTAGAGCCCGGCGATCGGCTGCTCGCCGTGAACGGCGTCGAGGTGCGCTCGATCGAGGAGGCGCGGCGGCGCCTCACCGGGCCGCTCTCGGAGGACGTGGTGGTGATGCTCGCGCGCGACGAGGGATCCCGCGGCGAGACGCGGTGGCTCACGCGCATCCGCCGCGAACGCGTCCGCCGGTAGAGCGGTGGTCACCCGCTTCGGAGACGGGCCCACCTCGGCGTTTTCGGTGCTCAGCGCACAGGAGTGCGCTTGCGCGCCGAAAACGCCGATCTGGGCCCGTCTCCTGTGCGGGTGACCACCGCTCTGGGGGGCGTTGTCAGGGGGAGGAGGCGGGCGGGGCGCGTCGGGGGGGCGCGGGCGTGCGGGGGAAGATCAGTTCTTTAGCGCCTTGCTCAGCACGATGGCGCGGCCGGCGCCGATTTCCCAGCGGAGCGTCTGGTCCGTGGCGAAGCGGAACTCTGCTTCGTCGCGGCCGCCCTCGGGGCGGAGGAAGGCGACCGTCACCTGGTCGCCGTCGGACTTCGTCACCTTGAACGTGCCCGAACGCGGCGTCTCGGCGGGCACGGTCACGGTCACCTTGCTGCCATTGAACTCGATCGCCGTCCCCTTCACCCAACCCGTCGCCTTCGCGAGCTGATCCCCGGGGACGTTCTCGATCGCCTCGCCATTCCAGCGCCCCTGGAGGCGATCACGGGGGGTCTTCGAGCAGCCCGCCACAGCGGGCAGCGCCAGCGCCAGGGCCAGAACGGTCTTGATGCGGTTGTGCATGGGCCTTCCTTCGGGGGGTCGAGCGGTCCCGATGTGGAAAATGCTACAGAGGGCGGAAGAAAGAGGCCAACAATGTAGGATGTTTCTGCACACTTACGCCGTCGGCGAGGGGGGCGCGGGGCGTCGGGCGGGGGCGGGGGCGGGTCGACGCCGCGGCTTCTGGGGAGCGCGAGTTCGCGCTAGGGTTCGCCGGGAGGAGCAGCGCGGAAACCGCGCTCTCTCGCTGCGGGACGACCTTGAGCACGCTGTTCTACGAGAAGCGCCTCGTCCCCGCCGAACGGACGCGGCTCCTGGACTCCATCGTCGAGCGCGCGGGCGATCGGTCGGAGGGGCCGCCGGTGGTCGTGTTCGATCTGGACGGGACGCTGATGGACAACCGGCCGCGGGTGGTCGCAATCCTCCACGAGCTCGCGGAGGAGTGGCGCCGCAAGCACCCGGAGGTCGCGCCGCTCCTCGAGCGCGCGGCGCCCGAGGGGATCGTGTACGGGTTCCAGGAGAACCTGCGCCGGCTCGGCGTGCTCGACGAGTCGCTGCACCTGCACGCGTTCGAGTTCTGGAAGGCGCGCTTCTTCAACGACCCACACATCCGCCACGACATCGAGGTGCCCGGCGCGAGCCAGTACGCGCGCGACTGCCACGCGGCAGGGGCGACGCTCGTGTACCTCACCGGGCGCGACCTCCCGAACATGGCGCTCGGCTCGTTCGCCAGCCTCCGCGATCTCGGCTTCCCCATCGGGGTCATCGGCACGGAGCTGGTCGTCAAGCCGCGGTTCGAGATGCCCGACACCGAGTTCAAGCGGAGCGTCGCCCCGGAGCTCGCCAGGATCGGGCGGGTGATCGCGGTCTTCGACAACGAGGCGGCGAACTGCAACCTGCTGCTCGCGTGCCACCCCCGCGCCGCCGCGGTCTTCCTCGACACGCAGTGCGCGCCCGACCCGCCGCCGCTCGACCCGCACGTGCAGGTCATCCACACGTTCGAGCGGGAGCCGTGATCCACACGCGCGCGGCCGCCCTGGCGCTCCTGCTCGCGGCCGGGTGCGACCCGGCGCGCCAGCAGGCCGACGGCCCCGTGGACGCCGGGGCGAGCCCGAACGCGAAGATCCTGCCCGCGCCGCTCACGAACGTGACGCCGGAGCTGGTCGACGCGTCCGCGCCGGAGGCCGGCGTGACGCTCGTGTCCGACGACTACGGCCGGCTCATCCTCTCCGAGACGGGCCAGCTGTCGCCGGTGCCGCTGCCGCCCGCCGCCGCGCTGCCAGAGGACACGCTGTCGCCGCGCGAGCTCTCCGGCGTCACGCTCGAGGCGGCCTTCCGCTGGCGCGACGTGCCGCAGCCGCTCAAGGCGCCCGAGGTGGCGGCCGAGGGGATCCGCGCGGCCCAGCGGCTCACCGAGCTGACGTGGACGATCGATCTCGCGGACACGGGACGCATGCGGATCGCATTCACGTCGCGGGCGCTGCCGCTGCCCGCCGGCTCCGAGCTCCGCGCCCGCAACGACGTCTACGGCGAGGTCCTGCTCTGGCCGGGCCTGAACCAGTACCGGGTCCTGCCGCCGGGGGCGCTCCGCACGCTCATCGGCGAGCGCCGCGTCGACGTGACGCCGCTCTCGGCCGGCTCGGCGCGCCCGGTCGGCGAGGGCACGCGGCTCGGGTACAACGTCCGCAAGGTCGAGATCAACGCGAGCCTCGGCGCGCTCCACGTCGAGCTCGGCAAGGTGCCCGAGGCCGGCGAGGGCGGGCCGCTGCTCTGCCGGGCGCTGCTCGAGATCCTCGGCGTCGATCCGAAGTCGCCGGAGTGCGCGGCCGGCGAGGTGCCGCTCGCCGCCAGCTACGCCTGGCAGGGCGGCGGCGGCGTCGGCTTCGAGGTCACGTCTGCCACCCGGCGCGCCGACCTGGTCTCGACCGACCTGCTCATGCCGCCGCCGAGCGCCGCCTACGCGGCCTCGGGGCTCCCGTCCGCGCAGGGCGGCGTCTTCCTGACCCGCGACGAGCTCGCGGCCATCCGCACGGGGCCGCTGCCGCTGCCGCCGAGCGCCGACCCGGGCGCGCCCGGCGAGGGCTTCGTCGCGGTCAACCAGTCGGACGCGCTGTCCTACCTGCTCGTCGACGGCATCCCCGCCGTCGCGGTCCCCCCGATGGGCGAACGTTACGTCATCGGACCGCCCCGCGGGCTCTACGTCGTCCAGTGGCGCACGTTCCTCGGCGAGATCATCGAGCCGCCGCAGACGGTCGAGATGCCGGCGCGCCTCGTCCGCAGCAGCGGGGCCGACGCGGGTGTGCCGGACGGCCGCTGAGGCCGCCGGCTGAACGTCGGGTGAACGTTGCCAGGCGGCCGCCAAGGCCGCCGGTGAACGTGGATGGACGGCCGCGGAGGCGGACGGATCAGCCGGCGGCGGCCGCCTCGGGGCTCGACAGGATGCGGGCGAGGTCGTCCGGGAGCCGCGTCAGCACGAGGCTCGAGCTGAGGCACGCGAGCAGGACGTCGCCGTCGCAGATCCGCGTCTCGTCCCGGAAGATGCGGTAGGTGAAGCGCGCGGTGACCCGGTGGATCTCGCTGCAGGTCGTCTCGACGACGAGGCGGTCGCCGAAGCGCGCGGGCTGGCGGTACTTGATCCGCATCTCCGCGACCGCGAGGTGGATGCCCCGCCGCACCACCTCGTCGTAGGAGAGCCCCCGCCGCTTCAGCCAGTCGATGCGGCCAGCTTCGAGGTAGGCGACGTAGCTGCCGTGGTGGACGACGCCCATCAGGTCCGTCTCGCAGAAGCGGACGTCCAGCGGGTAACGCGAGGTGAGGTGCGAGGGAGTGTCGGAAGCAGGAGGGAGCGGCATCACGGACGGCAGCGAGCCTAGCCCAGTTCCGGCCCGGGCGTCCGCAGGTCGCGGCGCCCGCGCGCGGGAAGCGGCAAGGGGAAGGAGGAGCGCCGGATCCGGCATGTGCGGGCGGGCGGCCTCCCTCCGCGCTGGTCGCGGCGTCGCCGCGGTGTTAGCGCGGCCGCCATGGCGAACGTCCGGACGCTCTTGTCCGCCGAGCAGATCGGCGCCCGCGTGCGCGAGCTCGGCGCCCAGATCACCAAGGACTACGCGGAGCGGCGCCTCGTGCTCGTCTCCGTGCTCAAGGGGAGCTTCGTGTTCACCGCGGACCTCGCGCGGCAGATCGACCTCCCGACCCGGATCGAGTTCCTCGGCGTGCGCAGCTACGGCGAGGGCACGGCCACGACCGGCGTCGTCCAGATCACGCAGGACCTGAGCCGCCCGATCGAGGGCGAGGACGTGCTGCTCGTCGAGGACATCGTGGATACGGGCCTGACGATCTCGCACCTGCTCCAGCTCTTCCGCACGAGGATGCCGAGCAGCGTGAAGGTCTGCGCGCTCCTGCACAAGCCGGCGCGCGCGCGGGTCGAGGTGCCGATCGACTACCTGGGCTTCACGATCGAGGACAAGTTCGTCGTGGGCTACGGGCTCGACTGGGCCGAGCGTTACCGGAACCTGCCGTACATCGGCGTTGTGGAGGCGATGTGAGCAAGCGGCTGTTGATGCTCGAGAAGATGACCCAGGGCGGGTCGAAGGATCCCTTTCACTGGTACGCGCTCGCGCTGGAGTACGCGGGCCAGGAACGCCACGACGACGCGCTCGCGACGTTCAACGCGCTCCGGGCGATCGACGCGACGTACGTGCCCATGTACCTGATGTGCGGGACGATGCTGGTGAAGATCGGCCGCGCCGACGAGGGGCGCGCGTGGCTGACCGACGGCATCGGCGTGGCGCGCAGCAAGGGAGACCAGCACGCGCTGAGCGAGCTCACAGAGGCGCTCGCCGGCGCCGGGGGCGCCGAGGCCTGACCGCGGGCGCGCGGGTGCGCGGCGGAGGACGGCGGCTGATCCGCGGCGCCGTGGATCAGCCGCCGCCCTCGCCCTCGCCGCCGCCCGCGCCGCGGAGCCGGCGGAGGCGCTCGCCGATGGTGCGCTCGTAGCCGCGATCGGTGGGCTCGTAGAAGCGGCTGCCGGCGAGGGGCTCGGGCAGGTAGGCCTCGCCCAGCGCGACGCCGCCGGGCTCGTCGTGCGCGTAGCGGTAGCCCTCGCCGTACCCCTCGTCGCGCATCAGCCGCGTCACGGCGTTGCGCAGCGTGAGCGGGACGGGGAGCGCGCCGTGCTCGCGCACCGCGGCCTGCGCCGACTGCCAGGCCACCTTGCAGGCGTTCGATTTGGGCGCGGTGGCGAGGTACAGCGCCGCCTGCGTGATCGGGTAGAGGCCCTCCGGCATGCCCATCCGCCGGAACGCGGCGTCCGCGGCGACCGCGACCTCGAGGGCGCGGGGGTCGGCGTTGCCGATGTCCTCGGAGGCGAAGATCATCATCCGGCGCAGCAGGAAGAGCGGGTCGTCGCCGGACTCGAGCATGCGCATCAGCCAGTAGACGGCGGCGTCGGGGTCGGAGCCGCGCATCGACTTGATGAAGGCGCTGATGACGTTGTAGTGCTCCTCGCCGGCCTTGTCGTAGAGCAGCGTCTTGTGCTCGCTCGCGCCCGCGATGAGCTCGCGCGTGATCCGGGGGGCGCCGGCGCGCGCGGCCTCGTCGGCGGCGATCTCCAGCGTGGTGAGCGCCCTGCGCGCGTCGCCCTGGGCGAGCGCGGCGATCGCCGAGAGCGCGTCGTCGTCGGCGTCCACAGCGCCGGAGAGCCCCGCGGGCGCGACGAGGGCGCGGCGCAGGAGCTCGACGATCTCCGGGGCGTCGAGGCCCTGGAGCCGGAAGACCTTGCACCGCGAGAGCAGCGGCGCGTTCACCGCGAACGAGGGGTTCTCGGTGGTCGCCCCGATCAGCGTGATGGTCCCGTCCTCGACGTGCGGGAGGAAGGCGTCCTGCTGGGCCTTGTTGAAGCGGTGGATCTCGTCGACGAAGAGGATGGTGCGCTTGCCCTCGTAGGAGCGGGCGGTGCGCGCCTCGGCGAGGATCTCGCGGAGCTCCGGGACGCCGCCCAGCACGGCGTTGAAGGGGACGAAGCGGGCGTTCGTGGTGTGCGCGATGACACGCGCGAGCGTCGTCTTCCCGGCGCCCGGCGGGCCCCAGAGGATCATCGAGGGGACGCGGTCGGCCGCGATCGCGCGGGCGAGGAGCTTGCCCTCGCCGAGCAGGTGGCCCTGGCCGATGACGTCCGCGAGGGCGCGGGGGCGCATGCGCTCGGCGAGGGGCACCGCGCCCTTGAGCTCCGGGTCGCGCCGCAGGGCGGCCTCGAAGAGGGTCGGCGCGTCGCCTCCCGCGGGACGCCGGCGCCCGCCGCCGCGGGTCGCGCTCATTCGAAGGCCGACCTGCGCCGCGCGCCGCCGGGCTGCTCCGCGAGCAGGACCTCCACGGCGCGGCGCACGCTCGCGGGGTCGCGGCCGACCCAGCGCACGGTGCCCGCGGCGTCGACCACGAACGTGAGCGGGACCTGCGCGACGCCGTACGTGCCGGAGAGCCGCTGGCCAGGGTCCACGACGATGGGGAACGTGGCGCCGAGCTCGTGCGCGGCCGCGTCCGCGGCGGCGTCCGAGTCGTCGACGTTGACGCCGATGACGGCCACGCCGTCGGCCCTGCGCTCGCGCCAGAGCTGGTCGAGCGCCGGCATGGTCCGGCTGCACGCGCCGCACCAGGACGCCCAGAAGTCGATCACGGTGACCCGCGTCCTCCGCGAGCCGGGGACGCGCACCGTGGCCGCGGCCGTGGACTCGGCCTCGAACTCCGGCGCGGCGCCGCCCACGAGCGGGTGGCGCACGGACGCGGGCATCGCGCCCGGCCCGCACCCGAGCGCGAGCAGCGCACACGCCGCGGCCGCCGGGAGGACGCCGACGCCGACCGGGACCTTGCGCGCAGCCTTCGCCTGCATCGCGGGGAGTCTAACGTCCCGAGGCTAGCCGCGCGCGCCGAAGATCGCGGTGCCGACCCGGACGAGCGTGGCGCCCTCGGCGATGGCGGCCTCGACGTCGTGCGACATGCCCATCGACAGCTCGGGCAGCGCCGCCTGGCCGCCCTGCGCGTCGCGCAGGGCGCGCAGCGCGGCGAAGAACGGGCGGACGTCGGCCGGGTCCTCCTTGAACGGCGCGATGGTCATCAGGCCGACCGGCCGGAGGTGCGCGCAGCGGGCGATCGCGGCAAGGAGCGGCCCGACGTCGCCGGGCGCGCAGCCGCCCTTCGTGTCCTCGCC
This sequence comes from Sorangium cellulosum, assembly GCF_002950945.1. Lineage (GTDB taxonomy): Bacteria > Myxococcota_A > Polyangia > Polyangiales > Polyangiaceae > Sorangium > Sorangium cellulosum_E. The sequence goes on along the minus strand of NZ_CP012673.1, from coordinate 13,271,669 downwards.
GCCGACGTTCACCTCGACGAGCACGTCGAGCGTCCGGCCGTGTGCGGCCGCGCGCCGGTCGAGCTCGACGGCGAGCTCCTCGCGGTCGACCGAGTGCACGGCCTGCGCGACGCGCGCGACGACCTTCGCCTTGTTGCGCTGGAGCCGACCGATGGCGTGCCACACGATCCCGTCGAGATCGGCGAGCGCCTCGGCCTTCTCCTCGAGCTCCTGCGCGTAGTTCTCGCCGAAATCGCGCTGCCCGGCGCCGTAGGCGGCGCGGATGGCGTCCGCGGGTTTGCCCTTGGACACCGCGATGAGCCGCACGTCGTCCGGCGCACGTCCGGCCCGCACCGCGGCGCTCGCCACGCGGCGCCGCACCTCATCGAGCCGCGACGCGATGTTTCCCAGGTCTTCCGACATCACGCCGCACCATACCGCGAGCCGCCGTCGTGGACACGGGGGCGTCCCCCTGCTGCACCGGACGCGGCAGCGCGGCGCGCGGCGCCCCGGCGGGTGGACCCGCGGCGCTGTCGGATCCACCCGCCCCGGCCGCGTGCCAGAGTGTGCCTGCGGGCGGCATCAACCTTCGCCGGACCGCGGAGCTTCCCGGCGTTTTGTGCGTGGCACGTGGATTGCGAGGTTCCGGGCACCCGCCATGCGAAGCTTGCTGGTTCTCTCCGTGCTCATCGTGGTCGGATGTTCGTTCAATCCGCAGCCCGAGCCGCCGATGGACGACAAAACCGATCAGCCCACGCCGCCGGTGATCGGCGGGAGCAGCGGTGGCGGGGCGGAAGCCGGCACCAGCGGCGCGACCACCGGCGGAGGAGCCGGCGCGGGCCACTCGCCCTCCTCCGGAGGGAGCGGCGGAGGGAACGTCGGCGGCGATGGGGGCAGCAGCGATCCGGGCGGCGGCGGCCAGGGCGGCGACAATGAGGCCGGCGGCGGGCCAGGGGATGGCGGCGGCGGGGCCGGCGGCGGCGGGGCCGGCGGCGACGGCGATGGGAGCGGCGGCGGCGACGGGGGCGGCCAGGCCTGCGGCACAGGGGGTGCTGGCAGCGTGGATTGTGGGTGAGGAAACTCGCGGTCCGGCGGTGAAGGGCTGTGGCCCTCGCCGCGAGCGCGCGCCAACATAACGAACGGCCGCGCCGGACGCCGCGCTCCCGCCCGAAGGAAAGCTGCGCAGCCGCGTGGCGGAGGCGCACGGTGCTGTAGGAGAGACCTTATGCACAAGCTTATCGTCCTTGGGTTCGGGGTGCTGCTCGTGGGCTGTGGCTTCAACCCACAACCGGATCCCCCCATCACAGACCTCGGGTGCGCTTCGTGCGGCGAGGAGGGCGCCGGGAGCGGGTCCACCGGCGGGAGCTTCTCGGCCGGCGACGCTGACGGCGCGGGCGGCGGAAGGGACAACGCCAGCACCGCAGCTGGTGAGAGCGGTACCGGCGGTCCGTCTGCACCCGGCGAAGGCGGCGGCACCAGCGGCGGAGCCGGAGATGGCGAAGGTGGAGCCGGCGGGGCCGGTGGAGACGGCGCTGGCGGAGCCGGTGGGACTGGCACCGGCGGGGCCGGTGGAGACGGCGCGGGCGGGGCCGGTGGAGACGGCGCGGGCGGAGCCGGTGGGGCTGGCGCCGGCGGGGCCGGCGGCGCGCTCGGTCAAGGCGGCGCCTGACTGAGGGCGGGGGCCGGTCGAACGCCGGCCCCCGCAGCTGCGGCGGGGTCTGCACGGACGAACGGCGTGGGCCGCGACCCCGCGCGGCCGGCCCGGGTCAGATCGCGGGGCGGCGCGGCCGCGCGTACTCGTCGAGCATGTTCGCGACGAGCTCGGCGAGCAGGCTGTCGGCCACGCGGAGGCGGCGCGACATCTCGCGCGCGATGTTCAGCACGAGCAGCGTGTACGACTTGAGATCGCGCCGGTAGAGCGCGTCGAGGTCTTGCGCCGTGACGCGCATCAGGCGCGACGGCGCGATCGCCCGCACCGTCGCCGAGCGCGGCATCACGTCGAGGATCGACATCTCGCCGAACCAGTCGCTCGGGCCCAGCACCGCGACCCTCGCCTCGACCTCGCGCTTCGAGCGCTTGAGCACTTCCATCTCGCCCTCGAGCAGGACGAACATCTCGCGGCCGCTGTCGCCCTCGCGGAACGCGACGGCGCCCGGCTGCAGCTCGACGAGCTCGAGCGTGTCGGCGAGGCCGGCCAGGACCTGGTCGCTCAGGCCCCCGAACAGGCCGATCTCGCGCAGCTGCGCGTTGAGCTCGGGGCTGCGGCTCACGGCGATCCACCACGCGCGCTCGCGGCGGCCATCACGTCAGCCGACCCGAGCACGCCCACCGACACCACGCGAACACGGAAGCCTTCTCGCATCACCGCACCTCGCGGCACCGCGGCGCGGTGCCAGGTCGAGAGCCTACGTCGCACGAAGAGCACGTCAACGCTCACGCTAGAGGTCCTTCGTGAACACGATCCGCGGGCGCCCAGGGCCGGCGTAGTCCTCGACCTCGGCCGCCGACCAGCCGACCGCCGCATGGAAGCGCACGGACCCCTCGTTGCCCAGCGTCGTGATCGCCTTGAGCTGCCGGCAACCCTCGCGACGGCAATCCTCCTCGAACGCCGCATAGAGCATCCTGCCGACCCCGCGGCGGCGGTAGTCGGGGTGGATGCCGACGAGGTGCACGTAGCCCACCGCCGCGTCCGGGCACTTGAACCCGAGGAGGAAGCCGACGAGCAGCCCGTGGTCCTCGACGACGCGGGCGAGCCGGCCGAGCTCGTAGAAGAAGATCGGGTGCGCAAGCGCGCTGGTCGGCCCCGCCCACCACCGATCGATCTCACCCACGATCCGGTCGTAGTCGAGCTTCGTCAGCGGCCGTGTCTCCATGCATCACCTCACTCGAGCGTTTCGGGATCTGCCTTCGTTCTGCAAGCGCCGCGCGCCCGCGGCGCGCGGCCACGCGTGGACCTCGCGCAGCCTAGCAGCCGCGCCGGGCTGTCCGTAAGCGCTCGTGGGGAAGCGCTCGTGAGAGCCCCCGGCTAGCCGCCACGCGTCACGCCTGCTAGCGCTAGCACGTGCGTCACGAGAAGATCATCGTCGCTCCGTCGATTTTGTCCGCCGACTTCGGCCGCCTCGCCGAGGAGGTGCGCGCCGTCGAGGCCGCCGGCGCCGACTGGGTCCACGTCGACGTGATGGATGGGCGGTTTGTGCCAAACATCACGATCGGGCCGCTCGTCGTGCGGGCCGTGCGTGCCGCGACGCGTCTACCACTCGACGTCCACCTGATGATCGTCGAGCCGGAGCGCTACGTGGCCGAGTTCGCGGCGGCGGGGGCCGACCGGATCTCGGTGCACGTGGAGGCGTCGCCGCACCTGCACCGGACCCTTCAGCAGATCAGGGACGCGGGCGCGCGGCCGGGCGTGGTGCTGAACCCCCACACGCCGGAGGAGTCGATCCGGCATGTGCTCCCCGACCTCGATCTCATCCTGGTGATGAGCGTGAACCCCGGGTTCGGCGGCCAGAAGTTCATCCCGGGCGCCGTCCCCAAGCTCCAGAGCGTGCGCCAGATGATCGACCAGGCGGGGCTCGAGACCGTGCTCGAGGTCGACGGCGGGATCGCGCCGTCGACGGCCGGGCAGGTCGTCGCCGCCGGGGCGAGGGCGCTCGTCGCGGGCGCGGCGGTGTTCGGCGCGGCGGCGCCGGGCGAGACGTTGTCGTTCGAGGCGCGCGTGGCGCGTTATGCCGAGGCGATCCGCGCGATCCGCACGTCTGCCGGTGGCGGGGAGCGCGCGTGATCGAGCACGGCCCTGCGGCGGCGGCCGCGGCAGATGAGGTGCACCGGGGGTGCCGGGGGCACCGGGAGAGGGGGCTCCGGGGGCGGGCGGCGGCCGTGATGGCGGCGGTGGCCGCGCTCGCGGGGCCGGCGGTGCTGGCCGGCTGCGCGCAGCCGGCACCGCCGCCGGGGTCGGCGCGGACGCCGGCGGCGAGCGCGACGGCCTCCCGGGGCGGCGCGGCGGCGCCGGAGGCGCACGCGCGAGGGACGGCGGGCGAGGGGAAAGGCCAGGGCAAGGACGCAGAGCGCGCCGCCGATCCGGAGGTCGCGCTGGCGCTCGCGCGCGTCGCGAAGGCGCGCGGGCTGCCGGTGCGCCGCGACGTGCCGAGCCGCGTGCTCGCCCGCAGCGAGATCCTCGAGCGGGTGCGCGCCCACGTGGAACGAGAGATCCCCGAGGGCGTGCTCGACCACCAGGGCGAGGCGCTCGCGGCGCTCGAGCTGATCCCGGCCGACTACGACTTCACCGCAGGGATGTACCGCCTGCTCGAGGGCCGCATCGCCGGCTTCTACGAGCCGGAAGACGCGACGATGTACCTCGTCGACGACCTCAGCGAGGACGAGGCCCACGAGACGCTGGCGCACGAGCTCGTGCACGCGCTCCAGGACCAGAGCTTCTCGCTGGGGACGCTGCTGGAGTTCAAGGCCGGCGACAGCGATCGGCTGGCCGCCGTGCACGCGCTCGTCGAGGGCGACGCGATGAGCGCGATGTTCGACGTGCTGGTCGGCTCGGCGTTCCAGGTCGACGAGTCGATGCTCCGGAAGCTCGTGGCGATGTCGACGGCGCTCTCGTCCGTGGGCGATACGCCGATCGTGCTGCAGGAGTCGCTCGGCGCGCCGTACACGGACGGCTTCGCCTTCGTCCAGGCGCTGCGCCGGACGGGCGGATGGCCCGCGGTGGACGCCGTCTGGCACGCGCTGCCGGACACGACGGAGCAGCTGCTCCACCCCGAGAAGCTCGCCGCCCGCGAGCCCGCCCTCGCCGTCGCCGTCCCGACGGCCGCCGCGCTCGGACCAGGGTTCCGGGTGGTGTTCGACGACGTGATGGGCGAACAGGCGCTCCGGATCGCGTTCGCGGCGTACGCCCACCGGGAAGCGGCGATCGGGGCGGCCGCGGGGTGGGGGGGCGACAGGTTCGTGGTGGTGCGCCGGGATGACCCGGAAGACAAGAGCCGGCGCGAGCTCGCGCTCGCGTGGCGGCTGCGGTTCGACAGCGCGGGGGACGCGGCAGAGGCGGGGAGGCTGATCGAACGGCGCTTCGGGAAAGGGTGCCGGATGCGCGAGGCGCTGGGGCCGATCGCGTGGACGGCGCGCGGGAGCGAGGTGGCGGTGGTGGCGGGGCCGTACGAGCGACGCGGGGGAGGGGGAGCGGGCGGGGTGAAGGCGGCGGGGACGTGCGCGGGGGCCAAGACGTGGCTGGCGGAGGTGATGGCGGGGGCGGCGGCGGGGGCGACGGGAACGGGGGAGGGGAAGGGGAGAGGGAAGTAGGAGAGGGAAGTAGGGGAGGGGAAGGGCGGCGTTGACAGGGGGCGGCAGAACGGGCACAAAAGCTGGTCGTTCCGGGTGTTTGGAGGAGTGGCCGAGCGGTCGAAGGCAGCGGTTTTGAAAACCGCCGTTGGGGCAACTCAACCAGGGGTTCGAATCCCTTCTCCTCCGCTGATGTTTCGGTAGGAATCCCGCAGGTTCGCGGGCGTGACGCGGGGACGAGGGCGCCCCCGTGAGCCCTCTCGTGGACCCTGATCTCGGCACGGGCGGGCGTGGATGCTGGCATCGGGACAGATGCCGCGTGCTGTTCCCGACCCGTCTGTGCCGGACGCTGTAGACCTCGGTGAAGAGATTTGTGCTCCTTGTCGTTCTTCCCCGGCATTTTGAGCCATCTTGTGCGTCTCGCGAACGACATCTGCGACAACCGTACTTGGGATCACGAATGTGGAAGGTGTCTCTGGGCCCAGGTCGACGAAGACGTAGAACAGGCTCGGTCGCTTCAGCGTCTCATGCTTTTTCTTCATATGCCACCCACCGTCGGATCCGTAGATCCGGGTCTTGACCTGGATAGTGGCGGAGATCGTCTCGTCCTCGTTCAATACGAGAATGTCACGGTAGGCGCGTTGGTGGGGGCCAATGAGGCCAGCATCCCCATCATGTGAAGCTGGTACAGCACGTAGTGCTCACCCGCAGGCCCTACGAGGGCTCGTTCAAGTAGAGTACGGTTCTTCTTCGGCGTCGGCATGGTTCACACTCCCATTATTCGTCGCGGTGAAGGAGTCCTCGGGATCGCCCAACTTCTGGAGTGATGCGGACATCCAGAACAACATCCTGGGCACCTACGACAAGGAGCAGACCAACTTCACGAAGTTCCACAGGGAGTCGATCATGATCTACGCGACCCCGAAGCGGCTCCTCCTCGAAGGGGAGGGGATCCCCGCGAACTACAAGCTCTCTGCCCTGGGCATCAAGTTTATGCGCGAGACCTACCCGATGCAGTAGATGAAGGGCCGGATCCCGGGGCCGTGGCGTCGTGCCGCGCGCGGCCCCGGGATCCGCGCCTCAGGCCTCACGCGCGCCGAGGAGGTGCGCCTTGCCGCGCTGCCGCAGCAGCGAGACGATTGCGGCGAGCGGGATACCCTCGTTGTAGGCGGGGTTGACGACCGCGGGGTCGCCGCTGTGGTGCAGGGCGACGAGCCGCCAGTTGATATCGAAGCACGGCGAGCCCGAGGAGCCTCCGAGCGTGTTGGTCTTGTACCGCAGCCGGGTGTCGTTCGGGTTCGGGCCGATGATCTCGTCGATGGCGAGCTTCAGCGGATCCCCCTTCGGGTGCTGCACGATGATCAGCGGCGTCGCGGCCGTGAGCGCCGGGATCGGCGCGGGCACCTCGATCCAGCCCCGCCTGGCGGCCTCGGGCTCGCCGCTGCCGCCGACCGGGTCGTTGCCGGGCTCGCCGCCGACGCGCAGCAGCGCGTGATCGAGCTGATCCGCGGCCGGCAAGCCGCTCTTCGGATCCCTCTCGAGGTCGACCGGGCTGGGCGGGCTCCAGTCGAGGAGCCATTCGCCCTTCGCGAGCCGGTACTGCTTGCCGACGTTCATGGTCCTGCCGTCGGTGAGCCGCTTGTGGTCGAAGCGCAGGACGACGTCTTCCGGCCTGGCCGCCTTCTGGATCACCGGCTCGATCACATGGTGGTTGGTGACGATCACGCCCGGACCCACGAGGAAGCCGGTCCCGTAGAGCGTGCCGGACGTGGTGGGGACCTCGATCTGGCAGACCCGCCCCTCGATCTCGCCGAGCCTGGTGCGCCACGTCACGACATCGACGAAGCCGTTGGCGTCCTTGATGATGCGCTCGAGCACGTCTCGGGTCGGCGTGGTGGGGGTGAGCCCGAACTGCTGCGCGAAGGCGAGGAGCGCGGCGTTCCCTGGGTTCGACTCGCGGGCGGCGGTGATCAGCTCGGGTGTCCACCCTTCGGCCTCCGCGGCGCTGATCAGCTCGAAGACGATCGATTTCAGATCGGGAGCGAGGGTGATCGCGCCGAGGTTCTTTCCGAGCTTGAACTTGACCATCTGGGTGAGCCTGGGCAGGTTCGGGAACGCGTCGAGCAACGCGCCCGTGAGCTGTTCGTGTTGCGGTCCGGAGAGCATGGATGACCTCCTCAGGGCTTTGTCTGTCACGGCAGCCTGGCGCAGGAGCGCCTCCCCGTAGCTGCGTTTGAAGTCATCGGCCCACGCCGCGGTCAGCCGCTGATGGGACCGATCCGCCCAGTTGAACACCTCGCTGGCGACGCGGTGGTCCTGGGCGAGCAGCGCGTCGAGGAGCGCCCTCGCCTCGTCGGGGCTGTCGAGGTGGAGCAGGGCGAACTCGAGCATGGAGCGCCAGTTGGAGTCGACCTTGCCGCGATCCTCGGCCAGGACATCGCGCCAGCGCGGCGCGAACCAGCGCGCCGCGAGGTAGGCGCGGAGGAGATCGTGGCGGAAGTGGTACCGGGGCACGTCGGCCTCGATCTTCACGAGCAGCTTCTTCTGCACGAGCTCGCCCTGCAGCCAGCTCGACACCGCGTCGTCCTCGCGGTCGATCCAGGGCGCGCGATCGCGGAGCATCTCGTAGGCGCGCCGGAACAACGTGTCCTTCTGATCTCCATGTCCCCGGTCGTCAAGGCTCGCCAGTACCGGGGCGAGGACGCGTGTATACAGGTCGTGCCGTGATCGCGGCAGCGCCTCGCCTCGCTCGATGAGCGCGACCACATACTCGAGATCCTGCGGGATGCGACAGACTTCGTAGGTCTCCTCGGTGAACTGGCGCCGCGTCGCCTCGGCGCGCTCGGGATCGAGCCGCTTCTCCAGGATGGCGGCGATGTGCTCGCGGTCGAGCGCGGCGAGCTGGAGCCGGCGCATCCATGAGAAGAGCGGGTATCCCTCCTGGGAGCTCACGCACATCCAGTTGACGTTCCAGTGCCGATCCAGGAACCGGTTGACCTGCACGCGCGCCTCCTCGTCGACCTCGTTCAGGCCGTCGATGAAGAGGATGAAGCCCCCCTGCCTCAGGAGGTAGGCGCAGAGCGCCTGATCGGAAACCAGGCCGTAGCCCTGGAGCTGCTTGTGGAAGATCGCCTCGGGGTCCTCGCCCGGATAACGGCCGAGCGGCAGGAGCACGGGGATCGTACCCTGCAGCGGCAGGCCGCGGGCGCCGGAGGCGTAGAGGAAGGTCAGGTACCGAAAATACGCCGTCTTCCCGAGGCCCGACTGGCCCAGGAGGAGGAGGCGCCGGTGCTTCTCGAGGGCGGCCGCGAAGCGCTCGGGCGCGAACTCGTCGGAGGGAACGACGTACCCGCTGTGCGCGGGGTCGAGGTCGGCGTTGGCGCGGACCTCGCGGCGGTAGCGGCGGAGGAGGTGACGGCGCAGCCCCGAGGAGAGGCCGAGGGCGAGCGGGACGAGCCCCAGCGAGCCGGCGCCGCGGAAGGCGCGGCTCATCACGCGGCCGTTGAAGAAGCGGCTGTACGGCGCGAGCGCCACCGCGAGCGCCACGAAGCCGGCCCAGAGCGCGCCGAGCGCGCCGAGGGCCAGGGCGGGGCCGGGCACGACACGGGCGCGGACGTGCACGCGGTTGACGTTCTGCCACTCGTCACGGACGAGCACCGTCATCTGGAATCGACCTGGGCGAAGAGGAAAGAGGAAGTCTTCGGCGGGAGTGAAATACTTCTTTGATCTGTCCTCTTCGCGGATGAAGAACGCTGGCGGCGTGCTCTTGACGGCGAGCGGCTCCCCTGCGCGCACATAGCCGACGTCGGCGGCCGTCGCTCCGGTGGGCCAGAGATCGCCCCACAGCCGTGACCTGAGCGTGAGCTCGAGATCAAGGTCGCTGTCGAACCGGAACGCGCCCCTCTTGGTTCCAAGCCAGACACGCCCGTCGAGCTCCGTGGCGGCGATCACGTCGACACCTTCCAGCGCTCCACTCTCCAGGGCGGATTGACTCACATTCGGCTCGCTCGTCCAGAAGACCCGAGCGTTAAGCTGCAAGAGCATCCTGAGCAAGGGGGCCAAGGTGCGCCCGGTCGGGCCTTCGGTCTCTGCAGCGATGGCGCTGGAGAGCCACTGCGCCGGCGAAGGATCGCTCTCGCTGCGCAGCCTGGCGGAGAACAAACCGCTGATCACGCGCTCAGGACGGGTCGAGCTGAGCGCCGGTTGCTCGAGGCCGTCCTCGGCGCCCCATACCTTCACGGGGGTCGTGCCGTCGACACGGTAGACCTCGCCGATTGAGGTGAGCAGCCACGTGTAGCCGTCCACCGGATCATTCCAGATCCCGAGCCCGTGCGCGTCCTCTTTCAGGATATGCACAGGGACATTGCCCTCGACTCGATAGGCGCCGCGGTCGGTCCGAAGCCAGAGCCGACCGGCGACCCGCTCCGCGTCATAGATCTGGACACCCTGATCGAAGCCGCTGAAGCAGGATGTCTTCTTCGATCCATCGAACGAGTATGCGCCCTCTCTGGTTATGGCACACGGCCCACCGTCGGTGTCGATGAGAGTCCCGGTTCCCAATGGAACAGCGCGCGCGCCGCTGGCGCCGACGGACCCTATCGGCAGTACATACACTTGGTGGTCCATCGTGAATGGCTCTGTGACGAATTTGACCGCCTGCAACCATGCGACATCGCGGATGACCTTGACGTCCAGGATCGACACTGGCTCCGAGAGGCTCATGAGCCGCTCAGCTTGTAGTCTATCGTCATGGAGTCGATAGATATCAGAGCCGAGGCCGTCGAATACCCATATCTCTCCACCCGGCCCGTGATACACTTTGGAAAACCGCCGTTCTGGTCCGAGGCCGGGAACAGCATTGATTGCGCTCAGGTAGCCAGTTGACGGGAAAAGACTTATGAATTCCGCCTTCTTGTTCTCGAGATCGATGCGGATGCCAGGCAGCCAGAAGTGCTGCTTGATTTTACGCGGGCACTCCTCCTTCTCCTTGGGGAAGCTGAAGCTGCTGTCCGAGGAAGGGGGCTGAATCCGTTCAGCATGGTCTCCCTTCACATGGTACAGCCTCTTCCGGCTAATCAGCCAAACGTTGCCATCACACGCCACGATATCGATATCCTGGACATTCTTCTCCGGCACTTCGTCGGCTGGCAGGATCCGGATCGGGTCCTGGTTCGCGGGCCTCGCCAGGAACACCCCGCGCGAGGTGCTCATCCAGAGGTCCGAGCCGATGACCTTCATCTGGTAGGCCTCCGGCCCGAGCTCCGGGTCGGCCTGCGCCATCTCCTCGCCGGCCCGCAGGCGGTAAAAACCCTTGCTGGTCTCGAACCAGACGTCGTTGCCGCCCTTCTCGATCTGCTGGACCACCACGTCGCCGGGGGTGACGCGCACCGCGATCTGCGCCGTCGCCGCGCCGCCCTCGAGGAGCCCTACCGCCGCGCTCACGAGCGCGGCCGAGGCGCGCCGGAGACCCCGGCGCGGCCTCGATAGAAATAGCGACAGCTTTCGACCCATGATCGCGCCCCTCGTCGACCGCAGGGCGGCTCGCCCCCGGGATCCGTCTACTACAGCGGCCGGGCGCTCCTCGTGTCAACCCGCGCGCTGCGGACCTCGCGGCGCCTCAATGGACGGGCGGGCGCCTTGACAGCTCCGGGGGGCCGCCTGGTACCTTCGTCACGAGATTCGTGCCTCCCCGATCGCCAGAGGGGCGACGGGACGGCGCGGCGCGCGAGCTCCATCCATGTCATTCCCCGACGCGAGCGGGAAGGACCCCCGGCGCCCTCGGTCCTCGCTGTGCCTCGCGGCGCTCGCTGCCGCGGGCCTCGTCGCTTGCTCCACGCCGGGCCCCCTCGCCCCCGTGCCTGCGTATCCCGGTCTCCGCCTCGGCCCCCGCGCCACCGGGCTCGCCGTCGAGGAGAGCGACGGAATCACCTTCGATCAGGCGCCGTTCTCGGCCTCCGAGCACCAGTGGATGACGGCGGAGATCGAGTGCTCCGACTGGCTCAACGAGGCGCACTACCACCAGGACACCCGGGCGCAGGGCTCCTCGTCCGCCCATTTCGACAACTGCGATTTCGGCGGTGCGCTGCGGCTCATCGCGGCCGAGGTCCAGGCCGCGAAGGCGTCCGCCGCGCGAGGGCAGCGCGAGGAGGCGGTCAAGGCCCTCGGGCGGGCCATGCACGCGATCCAGGACTTCTATGCGCACTCGAACTACGTCGAGCTGATGGAGCAGGAGCACCCGGGCGACAGGAGCGCGGTGAGGCCGCTCCGGCTCTGGACCGAGGAAGGGAGAAAGAAGGTCGCCGAGCTCGCGGCGGGGCGGCTCGACGGCAGGCCGCTGGCGAGCGGCGAACGGCTCGTGAGCGGCGTCGCCTGGTGGGGCTCGCCGAAGTGGTGCCCTGACGGCGCGCGCTCGCACGGTGCCCTCGCCAAGGACTCCCTCGACATGGAGAACGGCAAGGTCAGGAGCCCGCGGGCCTGGGGAGGGACACGATTTCACGCGGCCAGGGCGCTGGCGCAGGCGGAGAGCATCGCCTTCCTGTGGGAAACGGTGGTGCGGTGGCCCGAGCTCCGCGGGTCTTGCGGCCGAGCCGTCGCGATCATCACGCTCCTCGACGGAAGGAGGGAGAAGAGGCCATGACGCGCGATCGATGTCGATTGTCCTCGCCCTCCCGCGCGCGCTCCCCCGCGCGCCCGCGCGCCGCCCCGGCGCTCGCGGCCATGACCCTGATCGTGACGGGCCTGTCCTGCGGGGGACGGCCCGCGCCGCCGGCACCGACGGAGCCGCTCCGGCTGGTGACGCCCGCGTGCAGGCTGGTCGACGTCGATGCGCAGCGGCTCCGGGATGTGATCCGCCGCGCCGCCGATCGCCTGGCGGGGTGCCGCGGGCTCGACACGAGCTTCGCCGCGCGCGTCGATATCAACCCGCCGCCCGACGCGCGCCTGTCGCCGGATGGGCTCGTCATCGAGGTGGTCCGCGACGCCGTCCCGGCCCAGGTCCAGGGCGACGGGTGCGTCGACGAGGCCAGGCCCGCGCCCCTGCACAGCGGCAAGGACGGCCTCTCGGTGGGCGGGATCTGCGTAAGCGAGGGCGCGACGCCGACCGCACCCGCGCGCGTCCGCTGCTCCGCTGGGGCCCTCGAGCGGGTCGTCCACCACAGCAGCGCCGCGCTGTGGGACATCCCGCTCCTCCACGTGTTCGCCCACGAGCTCGCCCACATCGCGCGGAAACACGTCGGCGGCTCGCTCCTCCCGGCGCCCGCGGCGGTCAAGCTCGATCAATCCCCGCGGGCGCGCGCTGACAGCGCGGAGCGTTATTGCAACGAGATCGCCGCGACGCAGCTCAAGACCCGCAGAAAGCAGGAGGTCGAGGCCGACGAGGACGCGCTCTGGGTCCTGCGGATCGAGCTGGACGACGTGGACGCGGCGACGGGTCCGCGGTGCCACGTTCCGGCCGCGCGCGGCGGGGTGGGAGAGCTCCCGGGGGGGGGACCTCACCGGCGCGCCGGACGAGCGTCCGCCCGCGAGGACCCCGCGGGGGCGCCTCGGGTCGGCCGGGGCGATCACGGCGGCGTTCCGCGCGCTCGCGGACGAGCTGGCGTCCTGGGAGAGTCGGTTCGCCCCCGCCGCGCTGACCTCCACGAAGCTCGTCGACCCGCCGGTGAGCGCGCCGGATCGGCTCGCCTTCGACCGGGCCGCGGGGGAGCTGCTCTGCGAGCTCCTCAACGCGCCCGCGGGGCAGGCGAAGTTCCTGTTGCCGACCCTCCCGGGGGTGAGCCACCCGGACGGGTACCTGCGCCTCTCGCGGATCAGCCGCGCGATCGACCGCATCGCGAACGACGACGAGGGGCTCGCCGCCGCGATCGATCGCGACGTCGCCGCCTACACCACCGGCCTCGTCGACCCCTTCTGCCGCAAGACCAGGGACGCGCAGGCGAGCCTCCCTGCCAGCCTCGGGGCCCGGGTCTCCTGCGAGGCGCTGCTCGTCCCGCCGCCCGCCGAGGACGTCTGTAATCCCTTCTCGGCCGAGCTCCAGGAGGTGCCTTTGCCGAACGCCACGCTCGCCGTCGCGGCGCAGTCGAGCCGCACCGGCGGGGCGGCGCTCATCGAGGTGGACGCGCCCGTGTCGGCCGCGGCGAGCCTCGGGAGCCGGGGGATCCTCCTGGGCACAGGGGACTTCTTCGGCGAAGGCTCGGCGATCGGCCTGCTCCCGGGCGGCGCGGCGCGCGGCACGCTGGCACGGCTCCCCTGCACGCCGACGTCGATCGCCGCCGGAGCGGGCCGCGGTGTCGTGTTCTGCCACGATCCGCTCGGCGTCGTCCCGCTGTCCCAGGACGGGAAGCCTGAGCGCGTGTTGCGGCTGCGCCGGGTCATGCTCGGAGGCGCGCAGGTCGACGGCTTCATCCCGGGGCTGCTCGATCGGAAGGGGCAACCGGAAGATCAGAGCATGTACCAGAGTCCACTGGTGCATGGGCAGGTCGACCGGTACAGCGTGCCCTTGATGCGGCAGGCCCGCTTCAGCTGGGCCGGCGTCGTCGACGGTCACGTGCTGGCCGCGCTGGACTTCCCTGGCGGCGGCAGCGCGACGGTGGAGCCCCACGCCGCGATGGGGGTGACCCTCACGTACGACAGCGGTCGCGTCGCCCCGCTCCCGCTCTGGCGCGCGCTCCCCTCCTGCACCGCGGTGACCGACTCCATGGAGATCGCATCCGCGGGATCCCGTTGGTTCGGTGTCCTACCCCTCTCCCCGATCGAGGTCGTCGAGCTCGACGCCGGGGGCAGCCAGGTGACGCAGCGCCTGATGCCGCGGAGGCTCCCCTCGGGGGAGCTCGCGGAGCTCGACGTGCCGCGCTGCGCGTTCTCTCCCGCGCACGGCGAGCTCACCTGCGTCGACGAGGAGGGCGGCATCTTCGTCCCGTCCGGCGGGAAGCGGATCCCGCTCGGCGCCTTCCCCAAGGAGCCCGCCCAGACGACCGTGGCGATGTGCGGGGCATCGAAGGGGCTGAACCTCCTCGTGAAGAAGCGGATCGATACAGGAGACGAGTACGCGCTGTACACGATCGGCAAAGGGCAGCCGCGCGGATCGCTCGTTCACCGGGAGCTCTACGATCGCGGCGGGCTCTCGTGCAACACCGCAGGCTCGGTCGCGTTCTTCTCGACCACGAGCCGCGGCGTCCTGGTTCATCTGCCAGACTGAGCTATTTCGGTCGTGCCTACCTCAGTCGTGCTCGTGCCGCTGGTGGAGGTCGGGCACGCGAGGGTGGTCGTGGGAGAGCGGCTCGTGCCGTTGCGGGTGGGCGTGCGGCACGTCGAGAGCCCCATCGTGCACGTGCTGATGATGCTCGTGTGGGTGTGGACCCGTTATTTGCGCGGTGGACCCGCCGCCGAGGCACAGGTTCGTCCTGCTCGCCGCTGCCTGGACGAGGATGGCCGCGCGGAGGCGCGAAAACGGACGCTGGGTCTTCAGCTCCAGCCCCTCGCGCGTCACATGAAATGGGCTCTGCTGCGCCGGGCAGGCGCTCTGCGTGAAACGAGATGGTATGAATCATGCTTTATCTCCGCGACGTCCCACGTGGGCTGGCGCGCATGCTCATCGTGCGGATCGGGAGCGAACACGGGGCTGCGCGTCGTGTCGCGGCGGGGTGAATCGACCCGCGGTGCACCAAAATGTCGCACGAAGCTGCGCTTCGCGAAGAGCGACGGAGGAGGAGAAGAAGAATGAGCAGGATTCAGAAGCCATCGCGACGCTGACAGATCCCCTCATTTTATGAGGAATTTTCGTCGACTCGAGTGCCCCAGGCTCGCTGCTCTCACCGGTTCCTGGCGTGGGAGAATCACCTACATAAAACCATAAATTATAGGGCTTCGGGTGAGCTGACGACGGACGCATGAGAAGTTGCTGTCGCTGGTCGGAATAGTATCAGTATGGGGCAATCTGCGGGCGTCGACGCGTACACGGAAGATCAGACGAAAGGGCCGTTGACGACGACGCGCTCGGAGGAGCGGTCGCACTCCATGAGGGCTCGCAGGCAACTCGAGCGCGTAGGGCTCAGCGCGATTAGCATCGAGCGCTTTCTTGGCGCCGCTGTGAAAGTCGACCTGCACGTCAAGACCGTGCTGTCCTTGTCGTTGGCGACCCTGGGGGTCCTGCACTCCGTCTCGCTCTGCATTCACGTAATCGGGCGAGCCTTGGCGTGGGCAAGAGACGGCAGCCCCAAGCACACGACCAAACAGGTTGACCGGTTGCTGAGTAACAACAACGTGTCTCCATGGCTACTGTTCGACGCATGGGTTCGCTTCGTGGTAGGTTCCCGAGAGGAACTGCTGGTCGCTCTCGATTGGACGGAGTTCGATGCCGACGACCATGCCACGTTGGCCCTGTACTTGATCACCCGCCACGGGCGAGCAACGCCGCTCGTGTGGAAGACGGTCGAAAAATCGTCGCTGGCCGGCAAGCGCAACACTTATGAAGATGAGGTCATCGAGCGGTTGCATGAGATCTTGCCCGAGACAACCCGAGTAACGCTGATCGCCGACCGGGGCTTCGGCGACCGCAAGCGGTACGACCATCTCGCCAACCTGGGGTGGGATTATATTATTCGGTTCCGCGAGTGCATCATCGTCACCGATGCCGATGGTACTGCGCGGCCTGCAGGTGAGTGGCTCGCATCTACCGGGCGGGCAAAAATGTTGAAGCACGTCCGGGTCACGCAGGACGAGGCCGCCATCTCGGCGGTCGTGCTTGCGCACGACAAGAGGATGAAAGAGCCCTGGTGCCTCGCAACCAGCCGCGCCGACCTGACCGGCAGCCAAGTCGTCAAGCTCTACGGTCGACGCTTCTGTATCGAGGAGACGTTCCGCGACATAAAAAACGTTCATTTCGGCATGAGTCTCTCCGCCACGCACATTGGAGACACTGCCCGACGTGACCGACTTTTGCTCATAGCTGCCTTCGCCCACGTGCTCCTGACGCTTCTCGGGGAGGCGGGTGAGCGGGCCGGCCTCGATCGCCTTCTGAAGACCAATACAGTGAAGCATCGAACCTTGTCGCTCTATAACCAGGGATGCTACTGGTACACGGCCATCCCCAACATGCGGGAAGAGCGACTCGTTCAGCTCATGACAGCGTACGGTGAGGTCCTCCGTGAGCACGCTGTGACCCGTGAAATTCTCGGGATTATATGAGGGGATGCCTCAGATCGCGACGTGCTGCGTTCGCGAGCGAGGTAGCCCGCCCGGCCAAGCGGGCGAGCGGCCGGGCTGCCGAGCGCATGCCGCTCGCGGTGCGCACCACGGGCATCGACATCGGCCCTGACGTGCGCGAGTACGTGCGGGAGCGCCTCGGCTCCAGGCTGGGTAAGTTCGCGACCCGGATCGAGCGCGTGAGCGTGCGGCTGGAGGACGTGAACGGCCCGCGGGGCGGCGTGGATACGGTGTGTCGCATCAAGGTGGTGCTGCGCGGGCTCGAGAGCGTCGTCGCCCAGGAGACCGCGGCGCAGCTCCGCGAGGTGATCGACCGGGCGAGCCACACTGTCGAACGGGCCGTGCGCCGCGCGATCAGCCGCTCGCGGCCGGCTGCGGCGCTGCACGCCGGCCAGCGCGCCTCGGCGACGGCGGCGCGCAGGGGTCGCGCCGATCGGGGCGATACGGCCGGGGGCCGGCGGCCCAAGCGCCGGCCGTTGCCCATGCCGGAGGAGGGCAGCCTCATCGGACGGCGCGTCGGCCGCGGGGCGGACAACCTCGCTCGCGCGGCCGAGCGGCCGGACAAGCAGCGGCGCGACGCCACGGTCGACACGGCGCAGCCCGGCTGGAGCGTCACCGATCGCCGCGCGGGTGGCGGCTCGACGGCCGCGCGCAACACGAAGCTGAACACCGCGCGCGCGGCCGCCACCCTCGAGGACTCCGCGGCGGATCGCCCCTCGCGCAAGTCGACGCGCAAGAGCGCCAATCGACAGACGCAGGACGGCAACCTCCGGCAGCGGGAGGTACGCGCGGCGAGCTCTCCGAAGAGGCGCGCGGCGAAGGCGTCGGTGCGCACGTAAGGCACGGATGGCGGCGATTGATCGAGAATGAACGGCCATGGCGCCAGGAGGGGGATCCGGCCCTTGGCGTCATGGCCGTTCGAATCTTTGCTCTTTTCGATACTCTCCGGGACGCATCGGAGCTCATGGTTCCGGTGCTCGGCTTGTCTCGGAGATATCCTGGGGCGGATACGCGCGCTCGCCGCCGACGGGCTGTGTGTGCCGGTCGGGTTCGACTTCGCGTGCGGGTACCCGCGAGGGCTCGCAGATGCCTTCGAGCCCTGTGGGCCCGCTCTGGGCTGCTTCGACCACTCGAGCGGCCCAGGTGCTGCGAGCGAGATCCGACGAGGTCCACCGTACCTGATCGCGATCAGCCAGGTAGACCCTCCGGCTGATCGCGATCACCGGCCGGAGCGTCGCGAGGCTCAGCGGAAGCGGTGATCGCCGGCCCCTCCGGCGCGGCTCGCGCGTTGCACAGCGGGCAGGCGTCCCGACGCCATCCCGGAGCATGCCATGCCCACTGCCGCCCGCGCGCTCGTCGTCGTGCCTCCGCTGCTCAAGTACAGCGCCGGTCCTCTGCTGGGGCCGGCTCTCCTCGTCGCTGCTGCACGCGCCTCCGGCCACGAGGCCGACGTCCTGGATCTGAACATCCGCTGGATCCGCGCCCACCTGCCGCCGCGCATCGCTGCGCCGCCGTCGACGGTGGTTGGTGATCACGACAAGCCAGGTTCGCTCCTCTCGGACCTCCAGCGCGACCTCTTCGTGCCGTTGCTCCGTGGGCACCTCTCCGAGGTGGAGCACCTCGACGGCGCCGATCCCCACCTCACGCTGACGTGCTCCCACGACGCCGTGGAGACCGCTGCCGAGCGTCTCGCGGCGTCCGCGCACGGCGCGTGGATCCGGAGCGTCCTCGCCGAGCGCGAGCGCCCCGACGTGCTCGGCGTCAGCGTGCTGTTCAGCGGGCAGGTGCTCGTCGGCCTCG
The DNA here is from genome assembly GCF_002950945.1 of Sorangium cellulosum. Classification (GTDB taxonomy): domain Bacteria; phylum Myxococcota_A; class Polyangia; order Polyangiales; family Polyangiaceae; genus Sorangium; species Sorangium cellulosum_E. The sequence goes on along the minus strand of NZ_CP012673.1, from coordinate 13,253,408 downwards.
CGGTCGGCATCGTCGCCAGGGCGCTCTGGCCTGGCGTCCGCGTCGTCTGGGGCGGCCCGCATGTCACCGCGATCCAGGACCGGATCGCGCGCGACCCGCACTTCGGGCGCCTGGTGGACGCGTTCGTCTTCGGTTACGCCGAGTGTACCTTCGTCGAGCTGCTCGACGCCGTCGCGCGCCGGGCGCCGCTGCCGTCGGGCTGCGTACGCGCGGGACAAGGACAGCTTCACCGTGCCGCGGACGACCCGGGGCACACGCCGGTGTTCCAGGACCTCGAGCTCTACGGGCTGCCGCGCCTCACATTGCCAGCGCAGGCGTCGCGGGGGTGCAGCTACGGTCGATGCGGGTTCTGCACCTACCCGACCATCGAAGGCACCTACCGGACCATCGACGAGGCGATCGTGGAGCCCGTCGTGCAGCTCGGGCTCGAGCGCAATGCGACCGTCGCGTTCAAGGACAGCCTCGTCGTGCCGAAACGCCTCGCGACGCTGGCCGCGCGCATCGGAGGACGCGTGCGGTGGAGCGCGTGCACGAAGCTCAACCCCGCGCTCGACGAGGCGGCGCTGCGGCGCCTCGCGGGCGGCGGCTGCGACACGCTGGAGATCGGGCTCGAGACGATAGACAGCGAGAGCCAGAGGCTCATCGGGAAGCGGCAGTCCGTCGCGCTGTTCAAGCAGACGCTCGACGCTGCCCGAGAGGCGGGGGTGGGCCTCGTGATCAACTACATCACGGGGTTCCCGGGGACGACGCCGGCCGAGGAGCAGGGCGAGCTCGCGCGGGTCGAGGACGAGGTGAAGCAGCGGCAGCCGAGCCTGCGGGCCGTGGTCGAACACAACGAATTCCAGCTCGAGCGGCTGTCGCCGATGGGCCGGAACCCGGGTGCGTTCGGCCTGCGCGTGACGAGAGAGTGGCCGTGGTCGAGCATGCTGGGTTGGGAGGGCGAGGGGCGCGGAGCACCACGCATGCGGCTCCCGGTGCGGTGAGCTGGGCCCGAGCCGCGCAGACGAGAGGGATACACCGTCGGACTCGCCGACCTGGGGCGACGAACCGTTGATGAACGAGCAAGGAGATGCTGATGAACCGTCGTTATCAACTCCTTCACCAAGGATCCGGAAGCTGCCGTTCTTCTACTGCATCGGGTAGGTCGCCAGGGCCGTCGCCAAGGGCAACGGCGGTCCCATGCTGTCTATTTGTGCTGTGTGGAACGGTTGGCAGCCCTCATGTCAACAGCGGGCCGATAGGGCGTTTCCCGTGAAACACCTCGTTCCACCGTCGTCGAGGCGGCCTCCAGATTGCGGGCTACGCGCGGATGACCAAACGGAGCGATCGTGCTGCTCAACGATCAACTCCCACAATGTGCGCGATGTGGAGCGCCACCGCGCCGCCTCCGGGGAAGCGAGCCCTGCGAGGGCGCTCAGCCCGGCGCCGGAGCGCCCACGTGCCGGGCAGGAGGGGCGACGGGCCCGGGGCTGGCCGCGCGGCGAGAGCGCTCGGTCGGGCCCCCTGCTCGCATCGCCGGCTCCGCGACGGCGCCGAAGATCCCCGCGCCGAGCAGGAGGGCGACGACCGCCGCCGCGGTGAAGATCGCCAGCGGGACGACCTCGAGCGCGCCCTCGACGGCCCACGCGGACAGCAGCATCGCCGCGATCGCCACGGCCATGGTGAACCCCTTGACCACGAACAGCGACGACAGGAGATACCCTGCGGGCCGTCGCTGGAGGAGCGCCACGCCGGTGAACACGGCGAGCGGCACGATGAGGCCGAGGTCGAGCGCCTGCACGACCAGCGTCGGCTGCCCGTGGAGCAGGCCCTGCAGCTGTCCCGAGAGCCCGGTCGCGATCCGCTGCGTCCACATCAGCACCAGGAGCGCGGCCATCGCGAGGCTGAACGTGGCCATGCCGCGGCGCGGGAAGCGCTCCGAGGCGCCCGCAGCGAGCTCGGCGAGCGGGATGGTCGAGGCGATCCACACGACGCCGACGAGGCTGGCGGAGTAGAGCGCGACGAACACGAGGAAGAGCGGGCCGAATGCCCACATGAGGGCGTACATCAGGTACTGGTAGAACAGGTAGCCGAGGAGCCCTGCGGCGAAGAGCCGTCCCCGCAGCGACCCCCGCGCGAGGAACGGCAGCGCCCCGAGCAGCGCCGGCACCGCGACGAACAGGGTGACGATGTCCCAGCCGACCCCCTCGGCCACGAGCCGCTCGGCGTTATAACGGTAGACGCCCGTCGTCGCGTACGTGGTGTGCTCGCCCCGGAGGCTCACGGCCGCCGCCGTCGCGCCGTCGCCGCGGAAGAAGACGCCGGCCGCGGACGCGAAGCCCGCGAGCAGCGCGATTCCGAGGCACAGCCCGGTCATTCCGATCCTCGTCTTCCTTGTCGTGCTCATGTTCATTCGAGCTCCGGTAAGGCCCATGCTTGAGGCGTGCCGAGGAGCGGAGGGCGGACTCGACCTGGGCCGCCCACACGTGCAGCGGCGCCTTGCGGGCGCGGGCGGCAGCGCGCCGCGGCGGCTCCGCAACGTGCGACGCAGGTGTTGCACCGCCGGTGCAAACACTGCGCGCGAGATCGCGCGGGAGCCTCTTGCCCGCCTCATCCCAACCGGCGACGCCACGTAGGTATTTTTGAACCTGTGAACCTGCTGTGCCCCTTCAGCTCGATGAAGACGAGCGGCAGGCCGTTCACGAAGCCGACCAGATCGGTGCGGCTGAGCTACTTGAGCTCTTTCGGCGGCTTCAGCCACTCGCCGGCGGCCAGGAGGACGCGGATGCTCTTCGCGCTGCTCAAGCTCGCCGCGAGAGGCAGCGCAAAGCGGCGCAGGACGCGCTGGATGAGCGGGAGCGCGTCGATAAAGATCTGCGCCATCGAGGCGGCGGTGAGGTCGCCGCGCCCGAGCATGATGCAGGCGACGTTCGCGCGGATGAGGGCGACGCGCTCGAGCGCGTTCACGCGGATGTTCTTGTCCTTGGTCAGGACGACCCAGCCGCGGCGGCCGATCTCGACGAGCCACTCGGCGTCGGGTGTGTTCTGCGCGAAGTGGTCGTCGTGGACGTGGACTTCCAGCTTCGCCGCTCGCAGCGCCTCGACGACGAGCCCGCGGCCGAGCGACCGATCGACGAAGTAGGTGAATGGCTCACGCAGCTTCACGTGTCTCGCACCGGATCGCGTCCTCGATCTTCTCGAGCTCGACGCCGTAGTCCTTCGCGAGCAGCAGGACCGACTCGCCGGCCCGGTAGCGCTCGGTGACGATGCGGGTCTCGATCCCGGTGCCGGCGATCACGGGCTGGCCGAAGCCGCGCCGCGGGTCGACCACGATCGTCTTTGGCTGGCTGCCGAGCCGGGTGCCCCGGACCCACGGGTAGAGCCGCGCGGCGAGGTCCCCCTCCCAGTCGATGCGCGCGAGGCTCGCGTCGAGGACCTCGCGGAGTACGGCCTGCCCCTCGGCGGAGACGTTCAGGAGCCGGTCGGCGTGCTGGACGAAGAGGTTGGCCCCGTCCGTCCGGAAGCTCGCGTGGATGAGCGGTCGGGCGTAGCCGAGCTCGTCCCCGACGAACCGCAAGGCCCTGCGGACGCGCTGCATGGAGACGCCGTGGACGCGTCGCATTGAGGCGAGCACGAAGGCCTCGATGAGATTCGAGAACGAGAGGGCGAGGGGCGCGCGCGTGGCCGGCTTGAAGAGGGCCTTGCGCTTCCCGTCACCAGAGGCCCAGAGGCGCAGGGTCGACGGGGACAGGCGGACGAGCCGCGCGGCACGCGGGACCGGGTACGCCGGGAACTCCTCCGGGGCACGGCCGTCGTAGATGTCCTCCTTCGGCGCCATGAGGCTACTGTACCACGACGCCGACGGCGGGCGCGCGGCTCGGCCGCGACGCCCGTGCACTCGGGCGCTCACGCGCGGCGGGCATCGAGGCGGCTTGTGTGCAGGTGATGAAGCCTTGGTTCGTGCAGGCTGGTGTTGTGTTGATCGCCACGGCGCCAATCGTCGCTCGGCTCGTCATCATGACGCTCAACGGAGGAACCAGTCGGCCAGAGCTGCGCTCAAGCCCCGTACGCCATCGGCTGCGCTCCGCTCACCGCGGCGGCTACTTCGGCGCTCGGAGGCGAGCGCTGCGGGGAGTAACGCCACCTCCAGCCGTCCAGGAGGCACTTGGCCGCATGCTCGACATGCCCCCGAGCCGGGTCTACCGTATCGACCCTCTCCCGTGACGCGAGCAGCCACACAAACCCCGAGTCGGCTCCGAGCCCCCGTGTTCCCCACGGCCCGCGCCGCCTGCCTGCTCGCTGCCGCCTGCTCGGGCGACGCGCCGCCGCACCCCGGCCAGGGCGGCGCCGGCGAGGGCGGCGCCGCCTCGAGCGCCGCCGCGACCACCTACGTGAGCGCCATCGCCACGGGCTTCGGCGAAGCGCCCGAGGACCTCCCCCGCACCTTCACGGTGACCGGCGTGGTCACCGACGGCTCGGCGCCGCTCGAAGGCGCCCTGGTGATGCAGGGCGGCGGCGAGCCCGCCCTGGTGACGGGCCCGGACGGCGCGTTCTCCATCGAGCTCACGCGGGACATCCCGGGCCAGCCCACCGTGGTCGCCGCGAAGATCGGGTATCGCGCGGACGGCATCGAGTTCGAATCCCTCCCCACGGCCCCGGTGGAGATCTCCCTGCGTCACGTCGCGGCGCCCGACAACACGCGCGGCTACACCTACGGCGATCCGGGCACGGGCGACGCCTCCGTCGACAACACGACGCGCGTCTGCGGCCACTGCCACACGACGCTCGTGGCCCAGTTCCTCACGTCCGGGCACGCGCGGGCGACCAGGAACCCCCTCCTCCAGGCCCTCTACGCCGGGGTCTCGCTCGCGCACGCCGACGAGCGCTCGTGCACGGCCGCGGGCGGGCGCTGGAAGGCCGGCCGCGTCCCGGGCAGCGCGGCGGAGGCCGCGATGAAGTGTTACCTCGGCAGCGGCGTGCTGCCGGACCTCAACCCGTCGTGCGGCGGCGCGGGGCAGCCCTCGTGCGACGATCCCGCGCTGCCCGCGGCGGCGCGCCCGGCGGCGTTCGGCGCGTGCGCCGATTGCCACGCGGCGGGGCTCGACGGCCCCGCCGGCGGGCGCGATCTGCTGGACGCCACCGGCATCGCGTTCGAGAACGGGAATCACTGCGACCCCTGCCACAAGGTCCGCGACGTCGACCTGACCAGGCCGCCAGGGGTCGCCGGCGCCCTCCTCCTCCAGCGCCCGGGCGAGCGGATCGCGGACAACCCGCTCGGGAAGATCGAGCAGGTGATGTTCGGCCCGCGCCCGGACGTGCCGAACAAGGTCATGGGAGGGAGCTATCAGCCCAAGTACTCGACCTCGGAGTACTGCGGCGGCTGCCACGAGCAGGAGCAGCCGGCGCTCCTGCCGGGCGCAGCGCTCGACCCGGACCGATGGCCGGACGGGCTGCCGATCCACCAGACGTTCTCCGAGTGGGCCGCGAGCTCCTGGAACCGCCCGGACGCGCAGTGCCAGTCCTGCCACATGCCCGAGATCGCATGGCTGAAGAGCAGCGTGGACGTGACCGACGAGGCCCACGCCGGCATCACGGCCGGCTTCCTCCGCGCGCCGGGGACGATCCTCTCGCACACCTTCCGGGGCCCGCTCGAGGGCGCTCCCCGGCTCATCGCGAGCGCGCTCGCGGTGCACATCGAGCGCGCCGCGCCGCGGCCCGGCGAGCTCGCGGTCGCGGTCCGCCTGCAGAGCGACCTCGCGGGGCACGCGGTCCCCACGGGCGAGCCGATGCGCGCGCTCGTGCTCCTCGTGGCCGCGGAGGCCTGCGGCGCGCCCATGGCGCCGTCGAGCGGCATGACGGTGCACGACACGGGCGGCGCGCTCGCGGAAGCGCGGCTGGGCCGCGGGGCGAGCCTCGCCGGCGCGCAGCTCGCGTGGCCGGAGGGCGCGGCCCGCGCGACGGCGGGCGACGTGGTGCGCGCCGTACGCCCGACCGGCGTTCACGACGATTACGCCGGCGTCGGTCGCTTCGCGGACCCTCTGCTCGACGCCGCCGACAAGGGCCTCGAGATCCACGCGCCGGTCGGCGAGGCGCTCGTGGTCGCGGCGGACGGCGGCGCGATCACCCTGAGCCGCGCGATCCCGGCGCAGGACGGCGACGTGATCTACCTCGGCACGCCCGTCGGCGCGCCGCCGGCCGACGATCAGCCCGCGGCCGCGCTCGCCGGCGCCGCGGGCTACACCTTCGCCAAGGTGCTCGTCGATCCGTCGGGCGCGCGGCACGTGCCGCAGCACCGCGCCGTCGACATCGCCAGCGACAACCGCATCGCGCCGGGCGGCAGCGCCGTCACCTCGCACGGCTTCGTGGTCCCCGAGGGCTGCGGCGAGGCCAGGGTCACGGCCACGGTGCTCTACCGGCCCGTCCCGCTCGCCCTGGCGCGCGAGCGCGGGCTCGCCGCGCGCGATTACCTGATGGCCCGGACCACCCTCACGGTGCCGCTCGAGTGAGCGACGAGGCGCGGCTCGCCGCTTCATCATGAGATCAACCCTCGTCTTCTCGTTGTCGTGTCTCGATACCGCACGTTCCGCAAAGGGCGGTCGCTGTCGGCGAGGACCCTAATTCCGCCTGTCAGAAGTCTTGGCAGGAATCACGGCGAGATGAAGAGAGAGCTCGCGTGCGCCCGCCGCCGCGTCGAGCATGCCCGGATCCATTGACAGCGAACGTTTGAAGCAGGCATAGATCCGGTCGTGAAACGCACCCCCGAGAAGCCGAGCAAGCCGCGCGCGAGTACGCAGAAGGGCTCGTCGGCCGAGCGTGCGCCTCGAGGGGCGCCCCGAGCGAAGGCGGCGCCCCTCGAGCCGGGCGGCGCGCAGACGCACCCGGACGTCATCGAGTTCCTGCGCGCGCTGGATCACCCGATGAAGCGGGAAATCGAGGCCGTCCGGCAGATCATCCTCGGCGTGAGCCCCGAGATCCACGAGGAGATCAAGTGGAACGCGCCGAGCTTCCGCACGACGGATCACTTCGCGACGTTCAACCTGCGCACGAAGGAACACGTCCGGCTCATCCTCCACCGGGGCGTCAAGGTGAAGGACACCGCGACGAAGGGGCTCGAGATCGCGGATCCGGCGGGCTTGCTGGAGTGGCTCGCCAAGGACCGCTGCCTCGTGACGCTCGGCGACGGAAAGGACATCGAGGCCAAGCGGGCGGCGCTCGAGGCCGTCCTGCGCGCGTGGATCGCATCGATGTAGCCCCTGCGCGGCACCGACGGCTGCGCTGTGAGCAGCGAGGAGCGCGACGCGGCCGGACGCCCGCCACGGCGGAGCGGCAGCGGTTTTCACGGAACGCGGGCCGCGACGGGACGTACAAGGGGCCATGTGGAACGTCGTGCTGGCCGCCCTCGCGGCCTCGCTGCTCCTCGCGTGCCAGTCCAGCTCCGGCCCCGCCCCCGGGGAGGCCGCGCCGCCCGCGGCCGCGGCCGCATCACCCGCATCACCCGCCCTCGCGCCAGCGCCCGAGGCCCACATGCCGGCGCCGCCTCCGCAGGCCGCGGACACCGCCGCCCCGAGCGCCGCGGCCGGAGCCGATCCGCCCGGAGCCGGGCCGAGCGCGGGCGGCGACGCCTATATCGAGATCGCGCAGGGAGGCCGCGTGAGCCGCCTGCAGGGCGGGTGCGACGGGGGCCGCGGCGTGCCGCAGCCCATGCCCGGGCCCTACGTGGAGATCCTCGATCCCGACTCGAACGATCCGCGGTTCATCCTCACCTCGTGCGGCGCCGGCGGCACACACTTCGATATCGTCGCCACCGGCGTCAAGCTGCCTGGAGAGCTCAAGGTCCGGCGGGTGCGGTTCCTCGATCCAAACACCGGCTCCGAGTGGACCTCGGACTCCGCCAGGCTGGTCGTCACCGAGTTCACGGCGGTCGGTGCGCCCGTGAAGGGCACCTTCGAGGCCACCATGGGCGCGCGCCTGAACCGACCCGCCGAGCGGATCCGCGGCACCTTCTCGCTCCCCCGCGCGCCCGACCGCCACGCCCCGTGAGCGTGCGGCCGCGGCGCCGCGCGGCCCCGCCCAGCCCCGGGCGAGCGGCGCGGAAGCGGAGATCCCGGACGAGCGCACCACGTAGGCCCGAGGCCTACTGAGCCTCACCCGGTCGTGTTTGACAGCCCGGGGACCTCGCACTACTAGCCGACATGGCATTCATCTACGATGAGCCGAGCAGGACCTTCGGCGAGTACCTGCTCGTTCCGAACCTGACGACGAAAGACTGCATCCCGGCGAACGTGGACCTCACGGCCCCCGTCGTCCGGTTCAAGGCCGATCCGAGCGCGAGGCCGCCGGACCCGAAGCAGTCGCCGCTCACGATCAGCGTCCCCATCACCAGCGCCCTGATGCAGTCGGTCTCGGGCGCCGAGCTCGCGATCGCGCTCGCGCGCTGCGGCGGGCTGTCGTTCGTGTACGGCTCGCAGGGCATCGAGGAAGAGGCCGCGATGGTGCGGCGCGTGAAGAACTACAAGGCCGGGTTCGTCGTGAGCGACTCGAACCTGCGGCCGGACGCGACGCTGGCCGACGTGCTCGCGCTGACCGACCGCACCGGCCACTCCACCATCGCCATCACCGAGGACGGCACACCCACGGGCAAGTTCGCCGGCATCATCACGAGCCGCGACTACCGGCTCGGCAAGACGCCGCTCAGCACGCCCGTGCGCGAGATCATGACGCCGCTCAAGTCGATCCACTGCGGCAAGGTCGGCATCGACCTGCAGCAGGCCAACGAGCTCATCTGGCTCCACAAACTCAACACCCTGCCCGTGATCGACGAGCGGCAGCACCTGCAATACCTGGTGTTCCGCAAGGACTACGAGTCGCACCAGGCCCACCCGCTCGAGAACGTGGACCGCGAGAAGCGGCTCATCGTCGGGGCCGGCATCAACTCGCGCGACCACGCCGAGCGTGTGCCGGCGCTGATGGACGCGGGCGCCGACGTGCTCTGCATCGACTCGTCGGACGGCTACTCGGAGTGGCAGCGCGACACGATCGCCTACGTGAAGTCGAACTACAAACACGGCTACATCGGCGCCGGCAACGTGGTCGACCGCGAGGGGTTCCTCTACCTGGTCGAGGCCGGCGCCGACTTCGTGAAGGTCGGCATCGGCGGCGGCTCGATCTGCATCACGCGCGAGCAGAAGGGCATCGGCCGCGGCCAGGCGTCGGCGGTGATCGAGGTGGCCAAGGCGCGCGACGAGTACTTCCAGAAGACCGGCGTCTACGTGCCGATCTGCTCCGACGGCGGCATCAGCCAGGACTACCACATCACGATCGCGCTCGCGATGGGCGCCGACTTCGTGATGATGGGCCGCTACTTCGCGCGCTTCGACGAGGCGCCCGGGCGCAAGGTCCGCGTGAACAACCAGTTCATGAAGGAGTACTGGGGCGAGGGGAGCAACCGCGCGCGCAACTGGCAGCGCTACGACCACGGCGACAGCAACAACAAGAAGAAGGATCAGCTCGAGTTCGAGGAGGGCGTCGACAGCTACGTGCCGTACGCCGGCAAGCTGAAGGACAACCTCGACGTGACGCTCGCCAAGGTGCGCTCGACCATGTGCAACTGCGGCGCCCTCACGCTGCGCGACCTGTACATGCGCGCGCGCCTGACCGTCGCCTCCGCGGTCAGCATCCACGAGGGCGGCGTCCACGACGTGATGCTGAAGGACACACGCAGCAACCCGCGCGAGCCCTGAGCCCCGGGGCCTCGCGCCCGCGGGGCGCCACGCGGGGAGCGCGCGCCTCCGCCGCGGCGCCGCGCGCCTCCACGGCGGCGCCGCGCGCCTCCACGGCGGCGCGCGGCCGAGGGCGGGGGCTCAGCGCGCCGGGTGGAACCGGCGGAGCCGGAGCGAGCTGAGGAGCACCGAGACGCTCGACAGGCTCATGGCCGCGCCCGCGAGCACCGGCGACAGCTGCCAGCCGGTCAGCGGGTAGAGCGCGCCGGCGGCGATCGGGACGCCGATCACGTTGTAGAAGAAGGCCCAGAAGAGGTTCTGGCGGATGGTCCGCAGCGTCGCGCGCGCGAGCCCGAGCGCGGTGGGCAGGGCGGCGATGCCGCCGCGGAGCAGCGCGACGTCGGCCGCGGCGACCGCGATGTCGGCGCCGCTCGCGACCGCGATGCCGACGTGGGCGCCGGCGAGGGCGGGCGCGTCGTTGATGCCGTCGCCGACCATGGCGACGACGCGCCCGCGCTCGCGCGCCTCGCGCACGAGGCGCGCCTTGTCCTCGGGGCGCACCTCGGCGAAGACCTCGTCGATCCCGAGCTGCCGCGCCACCGCGCGGGCGGTCGCCTCGCGGTCGCCCGTCGCCATCGCGACGTGTACGCCGAGCCGGCGCAGCGCGGCGACGGCCTCCCGGGCCTCCGGGGTCGGGAGGTCGGCGACCGCGACCAGGCCGGCGAGGCGGCCGTCCACGGCGACGAACGACGGGGTGTTCCCGCGCCCGGCGAGGCCCTGCGCGAGCTCCTCGAGCGGCGCCGCGTCGATCCCGAGCTCGGCGAGGTACCGGGCCGTGCCGAGGTGCACCTGCCGCCCCGCGACGCGGGCCGCGACGCCGCGGCCGGCCTCGGCGCGGAAGTCCTCGGGCGCGGAGAGCGGGAGGCCGCGGGCGCGCGCGCCCTCGACCAGCGCCTTCGCGACCGGGTGCTCGCTGCCGAGCTCGGCGGAACCGACGAGCCGCAGGAGCTCCTCCTCGGGCACCCCGGGCAGGGCCTCCACCGCGGCGAGCTGCGGGCGCCCCGCCGTGAGCGTGCCGGTCTTGTCCACGAACACGGTATCGACGCGGCTCGCGGCCTCGAGCGCCGCGCCGCCCTTCACGAGCACGCCGAGCTCGGCGCCGCGGCCGGTGCCCACGGCCACGGCGGCGGGCGTGGCGAGGCCCAGGGCGCAGGGGCAGGCGATGACCAGGACCGCGACGAACCGCTCGACCGCCGCGGCGAGCCCCGAGGCGCTCGGATCCACGATCACCCACGCGACGAACGCGACGGCGGCGATGCCGAGGACCACCGGGACGAAGACGCCGCTCACCGTGTCGGCGAGGCGGGCGATCGGGGCCTTCGAGCCCTGCGCCTGCTCGACCGCCTCGACGATCCGCGCGAGCGCGGTGTCGGCGCCGGTCTTCGTGATCCGCACGGTGAGCTGCCCGCTCTGGTTGAACGTGCCACCGAACACCGGCGCGCCCGCGCCCTTGTCGACGGGGAGGCCCTCGCCCGTGAGCATCGACTCGTCGACGGCGGAGGCGCCGGAGACGACCTCGCCGTCGCTCGGCATCCGCTCTCCCGGGCGGACGTGGACGAGATCGCCCGGCGCGAGCTCCGCGGCCGGGATCTCCTCTTCCAGGCCGCCGCGCAGGCGACGCGCCGTCTTCGGCTGGAGCGCGACGAGCCCGCGCACGGCGTCGGCGAGCCGCTTGCGGGCGCGCGTCTCGAGGAGCTTGCCGAGCAGGACGAAGCTGACGATGGCCCCGACGGCCTCGAAGTACACGTGCGGCCGCACGCCGTGCTCGGCGTGGGGGAAGAGCTCTGGCGCGACGACCGCGACCGCGGAGTAGGCCCACGCGGCGCCCGTCCCGAGGGCCACGAGGGTGTTCATGTCGGCCGCCCGGTGCCGGAGCGCGGCCCAGGCGAGCCGGAAGAACCTGCGGCCGGGCCCGACGATCACCGCCGTCGCGAGCGCGAGCTGGACGAGCCGCCCGAGGGGGCCGTCCGCGCCCGGAATGCGGCCGTGTGACATCCCGAGGGCGAGCAGCGGGACCGACAGGGCGAGCGCGAGCGCGAAGTCGCGGAGGAGGACACGCCGCTCGCCGTCGAGGCTCTGCTCGGCGGCGCGCGACCGATCGGCCGGCGCGGCGGCGCTGCCGGGCGCGGCGCTGCCGGGCGCGGCGCTGCCCTCCGGGACGTTGTAGCCGGCGCGCTCGATGGCGGCGACGAGGGCGCCCGGCGAGGCGGCGGTCGGGTCGAACGTGACGGTGGCCGTGCGGGTCACGAGGTTGACCTTCGCGTCGCTGACGCCGCCGGTCGCGAGCAAGGCGCGCTCGATGCGCCGGACGCAGGCGGCGCAGGTCATGCCCTCGACGATCAGATCGACGCGGCGGGCGGGGCCCTCGGTATCCCGAGGGGCGGGAACGGATATGGATGCGGTCGACATGGTCTCCTCCCTGTCGACCTGCAGACGCGCGGCCGCTCCGCGGATTACGGCGAAAACACGCGCGCTCGCCGCGGGCGCGGCAGCGCGACGGGCGCGGCTGACCTCGCTCGCGGGACGGGCGCCGCGCGGCGAGGCGGGCAGAGCGGCTCCAGCGCGGTGTAATGAAGCCGGACGGCTGCGTCTTCGGAGGTGAGCGGCCCGGTGGGTCGCCGGAAGGAAGACGTCATGGAAGAGACCACGCTCCGTGTGGACGGGATGAGCTGCCCGTCCTGCATTCGCCACATCAACAGCGCGCTCTGCGCGCTCGACGGCATCGGCAAGGTCGACGTGCGCCTGCGCGAGGGCACCGTCGTCGTGCAGCACGACCCGGCGAGCGCGCCCGTCCCCGCCCTCGTCGAGGCCGTGCGCGGGGCCGGCTACGACGTGCGCCCCCGCGCCGCCTGAAGCCGCCGCCTGGCTGCTCTCCTGCTGCGGCGCGACGGCCCGGGGCCGGCTCGATCCGCGCGACGGACGACGCGCCCTCCGGCTGGAGCACGGGGGATTTCACTCCTCCGAAGTTCAGCTGAAACGTGTGTCCGCCGGCCGCCTCGCTCGGTCCAGACGCGCGCGGTGCGCCCTGAGCCGGTGGTCAGGTGCCTGTGGATGGGCGCCCACGCCACGTGCTCGCCCCGGTCCCCATCCAGCGATTCAATTCGGCGCTGCGGCGCAATAGGGCCGCGCGCCCGATCACGCGCGACGGGATCTCCATGCCGAGAATGGTCCGGCAGGAGATCCCGCCGCCCGCGTGTCTCCGGTCCTGAGGAGGACACAAGGTCTCGAGGCTGCCGGGCGCACTGCGCGCGGATCCTAATGATTCCAGAGGTATGTGGTCGATCACGCGAGGGGCTCTGTGGGGAGGGCGAAGTCAAAGACCCACACGCGACGACACTGCGTCAGCGCTACAACCGCGCCCCTGCAAGGAGATGGAGCAAATCAATGGAAGGGCGCATCACGTCCGGGGGATAGAGATCTCGTTGAAACGGTCTGGTCGCAGCCGTTTGCTTCGTGCCATCATCGCACCGTGGACGGCGAGATGTTGAAAGCCAGCCCCGAGGGGGGGCATCACCTCCTGCTCGAGCTCGGGCGGGGCGGCTCCGCGCAGGTCTTCCTCGCCGTGCAGAGCGGCGCGCTGGGCGTGGACAAGCTCGTCGTCCTGAAGTTCCTCAGGCCCGACCTCGCGGACTACCCCGACATGCGGGAGACGTTCCTCAACGAGGCGCGGTTCTCCGCTCGATTGAACCACGCGAACATCGTCCAGACGAGCGCGATCATCGAGATGGAGAGGGGGACCGCCATCGTGATGGAGTACCTCGAGGGCCAGACGGTCTCGAGCATCCGGGCGCGGGCGCGCGCCAAGCTCCCGCTGGAGATGCACCTCCGGATCATTATCGACGTGCTCCGCGGCCTCCACTACGCCCACGAGCTCACCGGCTTCGACGGCGAGCCGCTCCACGTCGTGCACCGCGACGTCTCGCCGCACAACGTCTTCGTGACCTACGATGGCCAGGTCAAGCTGATCGATTTCGGCATTGCGAAGCTCATGCGCGCGGGCGTCGAGACGGCGACGGGGGTGATCAAGGGCAAGGTGGGGTACATGCCGGCCGAGCAGCTCGAGGGGCGCGGCGTCGATCGGCGCGCGGATCTGTACGCGGTGGGGGTCATGCTCTGGGAGGCCGCGACGGGCGAGAAGATGTGGCGGGGGATGACGGACGTCACCATCATGCATCGCGTCCTGAACGGGGATATTCCGAGGCTGCGCGAGGCCTCCCCCGACATCCCCGACGAGCTCGAGCGCATCATCCTCAAGGCCCTGGCGTTCGCGCCCGAGGATCGTTACGCCACCGCGCCGGAGCTCGAGGTGGACCTCGAGGTGTTCCTCGGCAGGTTGCCCCCCGTGACGAACCGCGACATTGGCAGGTTCGTCTCGCGCGAGTTCGCGGACGTGCGCGCGGAGACGAAGCGCATCATCGACCAGGAAATGATGCGCCGGTCCTCCCGGGCGCGTTCGCCCGCGCAGGCCGGCCTGACGTTGCCGCCGCCGTTGGTCCAATCGCTCGCGCGCGCCGGCTACGCCACGGCGTCGGGCTCGGAGACGAGACCCCTGGAGTTGCGAGGGGCCGGGCCGCGCCCGTGGACGAAGAGGGTGTTCCGCCCGCTCACGGTCGCAGCCGCCCTGGCGATTGGCTGCATCGTCGCCTTCGCCGCCGCCCGCTCCTCGCGCCCGCCGCTCACCTCCGTGGGCGCCGCTCCTTTGCCGGCGGGGCCGCTTGCGTCACCGTTGCCCGCCGCGCCCGCCGCTGTCCCTTCGCGCGCGGAGGTGGATCCCACGCTGGGCAAGGAGGCGGCCCCGCCGTCGGGTGCCGCCTCGGCCGCGCCGCCCGTGATGGCGGCCGCGCTGCCCGCGATGGACGCTGCGGCGTCCGCGAGGGCGGCTGCGCCGTCCGTGAAGGCCACCGCGCCGGCCGCGAGGGCGCCGGTCCGCCGCGGGGTCGCCGCCCCCCCGGCGCCGCCGGCCGCTCCCGCTCCCACGCCCACGCCTACCGCGCCGGCCAAGCCGTCGAGGGAGGGGTGCGAGCCGCCGTACACCATCGACGCCGAGGGGATCAAACGCTTCAAGGTCGAGTGCATGTGAGATCACGTGTCGAGAATGGACATCGCTCGATGGTGCTGTCCGCGCTGGCCCTGGCCGTGATGGACGGCTGCGGGACAGGGGGATGCGCCGGGGCCGGCGCCGACGGGTCGGCGGAGACGAGCGGGCCGTCCGAGCCCCAGACGAGCTCCGGGGCAGGCGGGAGCGGAGGGGGCGCCGGCGGCGCGGACGTCAGCGGGGCGGGAGGCGCCGGCGGCGCGGACGTCAGCGGTGCTGGGGGCGCCGGCGGCGCGGACGTCAGCGGTGCTGGGGGCGCCGGCGGCGCTGACGTCAGCGGTGCTGGGGGCGCCGGCGGTGCTGAGGAAGTCCCGGGTGGTGGGAGCGCCGGCGGTACGGCGGGCGCCGGCGGTGATTCCGCTGAAGACCCTCCTCCGGTCGCGCTCGCCCTCAGCGGCGATGTCCAGGGAGTGCACGACCCGTCGATCATCAAGGCGGGAGAGCTGTATCACGTCTTCTCCACCGGCCCCGGGATCCCGATCCGGAGCTCGACAGACCTCCTGCACTGGCGCCTCGCCGGCGCCGTCTTCAGCGCCCATCCGGACTGGGTCGCGAGCAGGGTGGGAGACGTCGACTCTCTCTGGGCGCCGGACATCTCGTACTGGGGCGGGGTCTACCACCTGTATTATGCCGCGTCGCGCTTCGGGACGAACCGCTCCTGCATCGGGCACGCGACCACGGCGGATCTGGCGGCCGCGGGCGGCTGGGCGGATCACGGCCCCGTCCTCTGCAGCGAGGGCACCGATCACAATGCCATCGACCCGAATGTCGTGATCGACGAGCGGGGCACGGCGTGGCTCGCGTTCGGGAGCTTCTGGTCGGGGCTCAAGCTCGTGCAGCTCGCCGGCGACGGCACCCCGATCGACGGGACGCTCACGTCCATCGCCGCGCGGCCCAGCACGGCGATCGAGGCGCCGTTCCTCGTGAAGCGAGACGACCACTATTACCTGTTTGCCTCGTTCGACACGTGCTGCGCCGGAGCGAGAAGCACGTACAAGATCATGGTCGGTCGATCTCTGGCGCTCGCCGGTCCTTACGTGGACAGGCTCGGGAACCGCATGCTCGAGGGAGGCGGATCGCGCGTGCTGACCAGCCGCTCGGCGTGGCGTGGACCTGGCAGCAACGCCTTGATCCAGGCGGGAGAGTCCTGGTACCATGTCTACCATTCGTACGACGCTGCTGCGGACGGCATGCCGACGCTTCGCGTCGCCGAGCTGAGCTGGGGCGAAGGTGGCTGGCCGGAGTCCGGTGGTCCGTGAGCCGGCATGCGAAGCGGCCTGTTTGCCCGATCGAGAGGGCGACCGGAGCTCTCCCCCTCTACTCCCGTGGCGGCTGCGGTCCTCGGCCACGGCCGCCGCATCATCGCGCCCTGAGGACGTCAATCATCGCGAGAGGTGACATGGATATGGCAGGTCATGAAAGGACGCCGGCCGGCCCTGCGGCTCTTCGTCCCGCGGTAGGTGCGCTCCTGGCGTTCGCCTCGCTGTGCTTCGGGGCATGCTCGCTCGAGGACCTGTCCTATCTGCAGCAGGGGGCGACGAGCGCCGGAGGCGGCGGGGCGGCGAGCTCCACGACGCAGAGCTCCAGCGGGAGCAGCGGCGGCTCGGGAGGCCATGCCGGGGGCGACGGGGGACGTGGAGGCGAGGGGGGAGCCGGGGGGGCCGGCGGCCACGGAGGAGCCGGGGGCGCTGGCGGCAACGGGGGCGCCGGGGGCGCTGGCGGCGACGGGGGCGCCGGCCCCATCGAGCTCGAGCGGGGGCTCTTCCTGCACTACACGTTCGACGAGACCGAGGGAGACGTCGCGGCGGACGCGACCGGCGACGTGCTGCATGACGGGATCGTCTTCGGCGGGACGTGGGTGCCGGGTCACCTCGGAAACGCGCTGTCCCTGTCGGGGGACGAGCAGTACGTGGAGCTTCCGCCGGGCATCGTGCAGACGCTCAACGAGATCACGATCTCCTTCTGGATCCACCTCGACCGGCAGCGGCTGTGGCAGCGGGCGTTCGACTTCGGCCTCGGGCAGACCGCGTGGATCTACGTGTGCCCGCAGGCCTTCCAGACGGGCCTCCGCTTCTCGGTGAACTCCCCTGCGGGCGTCAAGGAGTAC
Organism: Sorangium cellulosum; assembly: GCF_002950945.1. GTDB lineage: Bacteria > Myxococcota_A > Polyangia > Polyangiales > Polyangiaceae > Sorangium > Sorangium cellulosum_E. The sequence continues at coordinate 13,236,448 of NZ_CP012673.1, read as the reverse complement.
TCCACGGAGGGGACGTTGCCGGTCCGCCAGTGGGCGCACGTCGCGGTCACGCTGGCCTTCGACCCGGATCGCTCGTCGATTTACATCGACGGGATCGAGGAGGCGAGCAGCGATATGATGCAGACCCGGCCATCGGACCTGGGGAATACGACCATGAACTTCATCGGTCGCTCGCAGTTCGAGGACGATCCCTACCTCGCCGGGATGGTCGACGACTTCAGGATCTACGATCGGGCGCTCTCGGCGGCCGAGGTGGCGGCCCTCGCGTCGCAGTGACCGGGGTGCGGGCCGCGGGCGACCCGCGCGGCGGACCGCAGGAGTTTGCTCGACGGGCGGTCGGTCAGGTACGGAGCCTGCTGGACACGAGAGGAGCACGTCGTGGTGGCTGCAAAGATGGAAGCGCTGCGAAAGGGGAGGCCGCTCGGGGTGAGGCACGGCGGGGGCGTGGTGCTCGCGCTCCTTGCGACCGCGCTCTCGCCGAGCTGGGCGCTGGCGGACGAGCCCGCGGCGCCGGCGGAGGGCGCGGCCTCCTCGGAGGTCGCGGCGTGTGTCGCGGCGCACGCGGAGGTGCAGCAGCTCCGGAAGGGTCATCGCCTGCTCGAGGCGGGGCGTGTGCTGAAGGGCTGCACGCGGCCTGCGTGCCCGGCGCCGGTGCTCCGCGACTGCGGGGCGTGGATCGAGGAGATCGAGAGGGCGACGCCGTCGGTCGTCTTCAACGTGACGAGCGGCGGCGAGCAGCTCGCCGGGCCGACGATCGTCGTCGACGGCCAGCCGGTCGAGCTGTCGTCGGACGGCGCCCCGCTCCGCCTCGATCCAGGGAAGCACACCTACCGCGTCGAGCACGGCGGGTACGGGCCGGTGACGAAGGATTTCATCCTCTTCGAGGGGCAGCGGTTCCGCCAGCTGAACGTCGCGCTCGAGCCCGTCGTGGTCGCTTCGGGTCTGCGGCCCGAGGCCCCCGCGATGGAGAGCTACCGTCCGGTGCCGGCGTTGACGTATGCGCTGGCGGGCGTGGGCGTCGCGGGAGCGGCGAGCTTCGCGGTGTGGGGGCTCATGGGGCGGTCCGAGCGGGACCACCTCGAGGCGACCTGCTCGCCGCGGTGCACGGACAGCGATCTCGACGTTGTCCGCACGCGGTACTTGATCGCCGACATCTCCCTCGGCGTCGGCGCAGCAGCGTTCGCGGGCGCCGCGCTGACGTACCTGCTCCGCCCCACGCGCGAGAGGCCGGTCGCCGTGTCCGTGATACCGAGCCGGACGGGCGTGTCCGGCGCTGTGCTGTTCCGCGGCATGTGAGAGGGGCTCACCTGGAGGACTTATGAGGAAGACATCGATCTTGTCGGGGAGTTGCGGGGCTGCGCTGCTCACGGCCTTCGTGCTCGGGGCAGCCTCTTTCGGCTGCGACTCGAGCGGCGATGAGAACCCGGGAGGCGGCGGCAGCGCGACGACGTCGAGCGGAAGTGCGTCCACGGGCAGCACCGGGACGACGGGGGGCACCAGCGGGAGTGCGACGGGCACGGGGAGCGGTGGCGGCGAGGCTGGCACTGGCGGCGCGGGAGGCTCCGGCGGTGCGGGTGGCGCCGGCGGCGCGGGTGGCTCCGGCGGCGCGGGTGGCTCCGGCGGTGCGGGTGGCGCGGGCGACGGTGGCTCCGGCGGTGCGGGTGGCGCGGGCGACGGTGGCTCCGGTGGCGCTGGCGGTGCCGGCGGCTCCGGTGGTGCTGGCGGCGCCGGTGGCGCTGGCGGCTCCGGTGGTGCTGGCGGCTCCGGCGGATCCGGCGGTGGAACGCCGGATCCGACGCTCGTCGTGCATTACACCTTCGACGAGACGGCCGGCACCGTGGCCCAGGACGTGTCGGGGAACGCGAATCACGCGACGCTCATCGGGAGCGCCGGATGGACGTCGCTCGGGCGAACGGGCGGCGCGCTCAGCCTGCAGGGCGCCGATCCCTACGTCGAGCTCCCCGCGGGGCTCACCGACGCCCTCGACGATCTCACCATCGCGACCTGGGTCAAGCTGAGCAGCATCGACACGTGGTCTCGCATCTTCGACTTCGGCGGCGACGGCTTCATGTACCTCACCCCGCGCGACGGCGACGGGGCCTTGCGCCTGTCGGTGTTCAAGGCCGTGAGCGAGGACGAGGCGATCGTGGCGATCGCGAACCCGCTGCCGGTCGAGGTCTGGAAGCATGTGGCCGTCACGATCGGGAGCGGTACGTACCAGCTCTGGGTCGACGGCGTCTCCATCGCTTCGATCACGCCGCCTCCTCCGGACGACGTGACGCCGTCCCGGATCGCGCCCACGTTGAGGAACTACATCGGCAAGTCGCAGTTCGTCACCGATCCCCTGCTCAAGGGTTATCTCGACGATTTCCGGATCTACGACCATGCCCTCTCGGCCGAGGAGATATCGTCTCTCGCCGCGCCGTAGCTCGCCCGTGAGCAGGCCCGGGGAGGTGGATGGAGACCAGCGGCTCGGGTACCCTGCGGCCATGAGCGCCGCGCCCCGCCGCAACCTGCTCCGCTGGATCGCCGAGACGAGAGCCCCCGCGCCCACGGTCTTGATCCGCCTCGCCGTGGGCAGCGTCTTCCTGTCCGAGGGGATCCAGAAGTTCCTCTTCGCGGCCGAGCTCGGCGCCGGCCGTTTCGCCAAGATCGGCCTGCCCGCGCCAGAGGTGCTCGGCCCCTTCGTCGGCGCCGTCGAGATCCTCTGCGGGACGTTCGTCCTCCTCGGCCTCGCGACGCGCCTCGCGGCCGTGCCGCTCCTCGCCGTCATGCTCGTCGCCCTCGCGACGACGAAGATCCCCATCCTCATGAAGCGCGGGCTCTGGGCCATGGCGCACGAGTCGCGCACGGACTGGGCGATGCTCCTCGGGGCGCTGTTCCTGCTGCTCGTCGGCGCCGGTCCCCTGGCGCTCGACGCGCGGCTCGCCCCGAAGCCGAGCGACCGCGCGGGCTGAGCGGCACACACGCGGCGGCTGAGCTGGCCGAGCGGGCGCGCTGGACGGCTTCGGGTCAGCACGAGCGGCGTGTCAGGCCTCGATCCCCCGGGCCTCGTGCTGGCCACGATCCGCCGATGCGGTAGATGGTGGCCGGCAGGTGACGTGAGCCGAGCGAGAGAAGACGTGGCGCTGGCGGGGCAGGTGTGGCGGCTCGCCTGGCCCGCGATCGCCCACATGCTGCTGCTCACGCTCGTCTTCCTGGTCGGGCGCGGGATGGTCGGGCGTCACTCCACGACCGCGCTCGCCGCGATGCAGCTCTGCGGGCCGCTCACCTGGACGATCGTCTCGGTCTTCACCGCCACGTCCGCCGGCACGCTCGCCGTGGTGGCGCGCGGCGTGGGCGCGGGCGACCGCGCGCTCGCGGCCGCGGCCGCGCGCACGTCGCTGATCTTCGCGCTGGCGCTCGGGGCGGCGGTCGCGCTGCCGCTGCTCGCCGCGTGTGGCCCGCTCCTGCGCGCGCTCTTCCCCGAGGCCGGCGCGGAGGTCGTCGCGCAGGCGACCGCTTACCTCGACATCGTGCTGCCGGCGCTGCCGCTCGCGTTCGTCGTGGCGGTCGCGACGTCGGCGCTCCAGGGCGCCGGCGACACGAAGACGCCGCTCGTCGTGGCCACGATCGGCAACGTCGTGAACGTGGCGGTGAGCGCCGTGCTCATCTTCGGCTACCTCGGGCTGCCCGCGCTCGGGGTGCGCGGCGCGGCCGCCGGCGCGGCGTGCACGATGGCGGCCGAGGCGGCGCTGCTCACCGCGGCGCTCCTGTCGCGCTCGAGCCCGCTGCCCCTGCGGGCGGCGCCGGACGCCTCTATCACCGGCGGCGCCGCCGGGGCCCACGACCGGCGCGCCGCCCGGAGCGCTGCCCGGAAGGAGCGCGCCGCGGCGCTCGGGCGGGTCCTCCGGGTCGCGGCGCCGGCGTTCGCCGAGCGCTCGGTCTACCACGCCGGCTACATGGGGTTCGTCGCCATCATCGGGCTGCTGGGCGGCGCGGCGATGGCCGCGAACCAGGCGCTCATCGCCATCGAGTCCGTCTGTTTCCTCTCCGCGGACGGGTTCGGCATCGCCGCCGGGGCGCTCATGGCGCAGCGCCTCGGCGCGCAGCGGCCGCGCGACGCGGCGCGGGCCGGGCTCATCGCGGCCCTCATGGCGATCGCGGCCCTCTCCGCCTTCGGCGCCCTGTTCGCGTTCGCGCCGCGCCCGCTCCTGCTCGCGTTCTCGAGTGACCCGGAGCTGCTCGCGCTCGGGGAGCGCGCGCTGCCTGTGGCCGCCGTGGCGCAGCCGTTCATGGCGTTCGCGACCGTCATCGGCATGGGGCTCCGGGGCGCGGGTGACACCCGGACCGTGCTCGCGGTGACGCTGGTCTGCTCGCTGGTCGTGCGGCTCGGGGGGACATGGCTGTTCGCGATCACCCTCGGATACGGGCTCGTGGGCGTGTGGATGGGCAGCACGGCCGACTGGATCTGCCGCAGCGTGATGCTCGCCGTGGCCTATGCGCGCGGGCGCTGGCGGGGAGTCGCCGTGTGAGACGGCGGAGGGGGCGGGGGAGATACGGAGAGAACTCTCTCTAGTTCCAATCGTCACAAGTCTGGCCAGGGATCCCGAGAGATTTAACGCAAAGGCGCAAAGGGCGCAAAGGCGCAAACCAGAATTTCTCTGTATTTTTGCGCCTTTGCGCCTTTGCGCCTTTGCGTTAAATCTCTCTTCTCTCGCCGCGATCCCTGCCAAGACTTCTGACAGGCGGAACTAGTATTGCGCGCTTGCGCCTCGCGCGTTGGCATCTCTCATCTCTCGCCGTGATGGCTGCTCCTGTTCTGACACGCGGACCCAGGGCGTAGCGGCCGCTTCCCGCGCATACAGGGCTGGCGGATCCTCGGGTGCAAGCGCGGAGTCCGGTAGATCGACGTGCTCAGGCCGCCTCATTTCTCGGGAGCGCGCGCGCGTGCTGATGCGACCGCCCGCTGCGCGCCCGGGGCGACCTTGACAGCGGCGACCGCGACCCAGCGCTGCGTGCTCCGCTTCGGCCACGACGTCCTCCATTCCATTTTCCAGCAGTCGCTCACGCAGTCGCCTCCGGCCGAGCTTCCGCCGCTCATCGAGGCGCTCGCGCGTTTCATCCGGCCCGGCGTGCACGTCACGCTCCTCTGGCGGCCGCACCTCGAGCGCGCGATCGCGGCGCAGCACCCGGATCGCACGGTGTACGCGATCCAGCCTTCGATCGTGGGCTCGAGCGGGAAGCCGCGCGTGGTCAAGCGCGCGGCCGGGTCGACCTCGTGGAAGACGGAGCCGCTCATGCCGAAGCGCTTCGATCTCGAGAACGAGATCATCGTGCTCCGCCTCTACGGGGGCTACTCCGCCGAGGCGCGGTCCATCTTCTCGCCGCCGATCGTCACCGACGACGATCACATCCACGGCCTGCTCGGCGCCGAGGGGCTGAGGCCGCCCTCGTGGATGGAGGAGCTCCTGGCGCGGCCGCGGATCCAGCCCGGGCTCTTCCTCGGGCTGTCGATCCTCGACTGGCGCCACCGGATGCTGCTGCGCTGGCTCTACGACCAGCGCCCCGCGCCCAAGGACAGCCTGGCGACCTGACGCCCGACGCCGAGCCCGGTGAGGTGGAGATCTGGGACGGCGGCGGCGGGCTGCCCGGCGCGGTGCGCATCGCGGCGATCACCGAGGATCCGGCGCAGCTGGCGCCGCTGCTCGCCGACTTCGGCCTGGAATCCGGGCGGTGAGCCCGCCCGTCACGAATCCGTTCCCCGGACCGCAGCCGTACCGCGCCTCGGACCGGGGGCGGTTCTATGGGCGCGAGGACATCTCGTACCGCCTGCAGGGCAGCGTGCTCGCGAACCGATGTGTCACCGTGTACGGCCCCTCGGGCGCGGGGAAGTCGTCGCTGATGCAGGCCGCGGTGATCCCGGCGCTCGTCGACGCGCAGGATATCTCGGTCGCGCGGGTCGACGGCTGGCCCGAGGGCGAGGAGCCGACGCGGTGGCTCGTCCGGGCGGTCTACACGGAGCTCGGCCTGGGCGAGCCGCCGGAGGAGCTCTCGGCGGAGGACGCGCTGCTCGCGGCGGCGAAGCGCGCGGCGCGCAGGTCGTCGCGGATCATGCTGATCTACCTGGATCAGATCGAGCAGCTCCTCTACGCGAGCCGGAGCGTCGGCGCGTCGGAGGCGTTCTTCGACAGCCTGAACCAGCTCGTCGAGCTGCCGGTCCGCAACCTGCGCGTGGTGCTCTCGCTGCGCGAGGATTATCTGGGGCGGTTCCGCGATCGGCTGCGCGATCACCGGCATCTCCTGGGCAAAACTAAACCCCAGGATCGACACCCAACTATTTGGTATTTGGGGTCAAGCGGGTACCTCCTTTATTGTCGGCACGCACGGCACGATGCTGCGTCACATCAGGGCAGGAGTCGCACGGTGACCGTCGTATACGCCCTCTTTGATGACCACTCGCCCCGCTTCCCTCCGACGCCCGGCGACAAACCCGACACCATCGCTGGATGCCGCACTGTGCGTCAGGAGCATTCCAGTGCGGCAGGCGGAGGCGCGCACGGACCGCAGGCCAGCTCGATCTAACGCCCCTGCCACGCCGCGACGAATTCAATGGCCAGCACCCCTAGATTCCTAGTGTATCCGCCCCCCGCGCCGTCGCGCAGGCGAAGGCCTGCGCCACAAGCCGCGCCACGAAGGCCGCCTTTGCCGCGTTCGGCCGCGTCCTCGCGGCCGGCGGCGAGGTCGTCATCCGCCTCGGCAACCACGACGTCGAGCTCGCCCTCCCCGAGGTCCAGGCCGTCTTCCGCTCCGCCCTCGACCAGCCCCCCGCCATCGCCGCGCGCCTCTCGTTCCAGCGCGGCGAGGCCCCGGACCTCCTCGACGTGGGCGGCGCAAGGATCCTCGTGACTCACGGCGATCACAACGACCGCTGGAACATCGTCCACTACAAGGCGCTCTCGATCCCACAGGCCGCAGCGCTCTCCTCGTTCGCCTATGCGCCCGGCTCGATCCTCGTCAAGCAGTACCTGAACCCGCTCACCCGCGACTTCGGCCTCCGCTTCGCGAACCTCCTCAAGCCCGATTTCCAGGGCGGCACGCTCACCGCGCTCGCCGTCGCGCCGTCCGCGGTGAAGCTGCTCTTCCAGCGCTCCTCGGTGAACCTCGTCTGGCAGCTCTTCCGCAAGATGAACGAGCCCACCGCGTTCCCGGGAGGGGAGGAGAACCTCGGCCTCGCCGATCGCGTTGCCGAGGCGGGCCTCACCGCGGAGGAGCAGGAGGCGATGGAGGCGCTGCTCGGGGACGGCGCGGTCGCCTTCTCCGCGTCCGACGAGGACGACGACGGCCCGCTCGGCAGGGCGCGGATCAAGCTCGGCCGGGCCGGGCTCAAGCTCTATGCGCAGCTCCAGCGACAGCTCACGGGCACGGCGGGCAACTCCTACTTCGAGCTCGAACCCGACGAGGCCGAGTGGAAAGAGGCCCACCGGCTCGCCAAGAAGTACGGCGCCGGCGCGGTCGTCCTCGGCCACACCCACGCGGCGCGGTGGAAGCACGCCGAAGGCCTCCTCTTCGCCAACACCGGCACCTGGATATGGCTGATGCAGCTCCCGCCGTTCGACGCGGGCGACGACGTCTGGGCGGAGTTCCTCGCCGAGCTCAAGGCGAACCCCCGCCTCGCCCCCGAACGCCAGAACCTCGCCCGGCTGATCCACCGCTTCAACGCGGTCACCCTCGACGAGGCGCCGGGCGGCGGCGCAACCGTCGCGCTCCTCCGATGGGACGGCGCCTCCTCGGACCTCCGCACGCTGGCACAGGCCCACGTGCCAGCGGCCTCCTGACCCGCATTCGATCCGGGCGAACCGCTGGAGCCCGCTTGAAATATTTCAGTCTCTGGATCCCGGCCGATGGGCTCCTTACGCTGCGCTGAGCTCGAGCTTGCGCGCGGCGCCAGGCGCCCATCGAAAAGGAAGAACGCCATGAGCACTCGAGAAGAGGCACCCGACGGGAGGGAGACGGTAGAATGACGCAGGCAGCGAATGAGATTCAGCTCCTCCTCACACCCTACGACGACGCCGAGCAGGTCCTGAAGGACGGGCTCCCCACCAACGCGGTGGGCGCGGCGGCGCAGCTGGACGAGCGACGCAACAAGGGCAATCAGGCCCTGGAATTCTGGCAGGAGACGGTCGACCCGGACGACCTCGAGGAGCAGCGCTGGGGGGTGATCGCGCCCGAGGGCCCGAGGGGGGACCGGCTCATCGCGCTCATCCAGCCCCTCATCGACGCCCGGCGCGAGGCGCAGGGCGGCCATCCGGTGATGATCTTCCGCGTGCCGTCCCAGATGTCGCCGGAGCAGGCGGCCCGCTGGCGCAAGCAGCACTTCGACGTCAACGCCGAGCTCGCGCGCGATCTGCCGCGTTACCAGCTCATCCTCGGCGATCTCCACGAGGTGCCGCTCGCGCTCCAGCAGTACCAGTCGACCGACGGCTTCGTCGGGCGGCTGTGCTTCCGGGAGGATCGCGAGTACGAGGCCTACGTCGACAAGGTGCTCCGCTGGGAGAAAGCGCGCGCCGAGGCGGCCGGCAACGTGAAGTTCTTCACCGTGCACGACGGCACCGCCGCCACGACGATGGGCTACAGGTCGCTGACCCAGCCGGCGATCGCGCGGCTCGCGAAGTACGAGATCGCCGCGGAGGATCTCGGAGATCAGAGCGCGCCCTCCGCCAGCGAGCTCCTGGAGGTGGTGAAGCGCCCCGAGCCCACCGTGCTGTTCACCATCAGCCACGGCGCCGGGGCGCCGCGCGGCGGGTGGAAGAGCGAGGGCGACCAGCGCGACCGTCAAGGCGCGCTGAGCTTCGGGTTCGACAAGCTGAGCGGCGGCGACCTCGGCGACCATCCGTTCTTGCCCGGCGGGATCTGGTTCATGCTGGCGTGTTACGGCGCCGGGACGCCGGACGTCAGCGCGTACCGGCACTGGCTCGAGCGGCTCAAGCAGAGCGGCCAGTTCAGCGGCCCGGCGCACACGGTGCTCGCGGGGCTCCCCCCGAGCGGCCAGCGGCCGTTCATCGCCCGGCTGCCCCAGGCGGTGCTGGCCAACCCGAACGGGCCGCTCGCCGTGATGGCGCACATCGATCTGGCGTGGACCTACAGCTTCGAAGAGCGGGATACGGGCAAGGCGGTGGCGCGTACCTCGAAGTTCGTGGACTGCGTCCGCGCGACGGTGGAGCCGCACCGGATCGGGAGCTCGTTCCGGGAGCTCTTGAAGGCGGCCCTGCTCACGAACGCCGAGATCGGCACCCTCTACGACAAGGCGGAGAGCGAGGGGGCCGCGCACGCGCAGGACGCGGCCCGGCTCGGTCACCTGTGGATGCTGCGGCAGGATCTCACGGGCTATATCCTGCTCGGCGACCCGGCGGTGCGGCTCCCGGCGGCGCGCAGGCGCCTGCAGCGAGCCGCCGTGAGCAAGGCTGAGGCGAGGGCGCACGAGGTCGGGTCGCAGGAGTCGCAGGGATCGAAGGAGTCGCAGGCGCAGTCGAAGACCGCGGCGCCGTCCTTCGCAGCGCAGCCGCGGTCCGTGGACGCGCTGAAGCTCCCGCCCGACATGGACGTCGACGACGTGGAGAGGGCCATCGGAAAGCTCCTCTCCGGCAGCTCGTTGAAAGCGGTGGCCACGGAGCACGACATCGAGCCGAAGAAGCTGAGCGAGCTCAAGGAGATCTACAGGGCGGCCGGCCGGGCCGCGCTCGGCACGAAGTGACGCCGCCGGCGGGGCGCCGCGCAACCAGCAGGGCTCTGCCTGCGGCGCGCGCCCCGCGGCGCCCGGTCTTCAGACCGTGAGACGGAGGTTCCGATGACCGCTCCCGACGACGACTGCCGCCTCGACCTCTTGCTCGCCGATGCCGAGGAGCGCCGGCCCGTCCTCGACGAGGGCCTCCCGGTCGAGGCCGCCCAGCGCGGGCCGAGACCCAAAGACAAGGACAGCTTCGACCGGAGGCGGACGGACGCCGATCCGAACGACCTTGCGCTCCAGCGGTGGGCCGTCGTCGCGCCGAAGGGGAGGGAAGGCGACCAGCTGCTCGAGGCCATCGCTCCGCTGATCCGGCTGCGCGAGGCGGAGCAGGGCGCGCCCGCGACGATCCACCGCGTGCCGCCGGACATGGATGCCCGGGACGCGGCCGCCTGGCGAGAGAGCGTGTGCTGGCGCGACGACGTGCCGGAGGACGAGTGGCCGCACTACCTGCTCCTGCTCGGGGATCTGCACCACATCTCCCTCGAGTTCCAGCACACGCTCGCGACCGGCGCGCTGGTCGGCCGCGTCCAGTTCGAGGGCGCGGCCGGCGAGATCGACCTCGACGGCTACGCCGCCTACGCGGAGAAGGTCGCGCGTTACGCGCGGGAAGGCAGCACGCCCGAGCCGTCGCCGGACATGCTGTTCTTCGCGGCGCGCGACGGCTCGACGGCGACCCACGCCGGCGAGGCGAAGCTCGTCGGGCCGAGCCTCGCGGCCGTCCAGGAAGGCATGGACAGGGGGCGCTTCGCCGTGGCCTCCGCGCGGGGGATCGACGCCGAGACCACCGACGAGCTGCTCGCCGCGGGCGCCTCGGGGCGGCCGTCGGTGCTCCTCTCCGTGAGCCACGGCCTCGGGCCTCCGCGCCGCGGCTTCCGCTCGGAGGAGGAGCAGCAGCGGCGCCAGGGCGCGCTCCTGCTCGGCCGGGGCGAGGTGCTCGACGCCGAGCGGATGCGTGGGCAGCGGTTCCTGCCGGGCGGCCTGTGGTTCTGCCTGGCCTGCTTCGGCGCGGGGACGCCGAGCACGAGCGCGTACCACGCGTGGCTCGCGCAGCTCGCGAAGGAGGGCGCCTATGGCGGCAAGGCCGAGCGGGTGCTGCAAAGCCTGCCGGCGCCCGGCCATCGCCCGTTCGTGGCGGCCATGCCCCAGGCGGCGCTGGCCAACCCGGAGGGGCCGCTCGCCGTCATCGGTCACATGGACCTCGCGTGGACCTACAGCTTCTCGAGCGCGAGCAACCCCTCGGAGAGCCGCAAGTCGCGCATCCTGTCCGCGCTCCAGGCGATGGCCCGCGGGGGCCGCGCGGGCGTCGCCCTGGGCACGCTGCTGCAGTCCTATGGCGAGGTGAACGACGCCCTGATGGCGAGCTACCAGCTGCAAGCGAGCGCCCGCGCCGAGGGGAGGCCCGATCCCACGGATCGCGTCGACCGGGCGCACCTCTGGATGCTGCGCAACGACCTCCGCGGGTACGTGCTGCTCGGCGATCCCGCGGCGCGGCTGCCGCTCCGGCAGAACGCCCTCCGCGGGGTGCCGCCGGGACGCCCGGGCGCGCTCGCCCCGCCGCCGCGCGGCGAGGCGCCGGCGGCCGCGGCCGGGCTCGCGCAGCCGGGCGGCATCGGCGACGAGCCGGGCGGCGCCGGCGACGTCCCGATCGACATGAAGGTGGCCGCGGTGGACGCGCTCTTCGGGGGGGACGAGGCGCCGCGCGCGATCGCGGCGCGCGCGGGCGTCTCGCTGGCGACGTTGTGGGGCTGGGTCGACGCCTACCGGGCCGGGGGGCGCTCGCGGCTCGGCGGGTGACCGCGCGCGGGCTCTCGCGTGGCCTTCGCGCGGGCTTTCGCATGGCCCTCGTGCGCCGGTCTGCCGCAGCGCCTCAGATCCCGGCCAGCGCCTCAGATCCCGGCCAGCGCCTCAGATCCCGGCCAGCACCTCAGATCCCGGCCAGCGCCTCAGATCCCGGCCAGCGCCTCCTTCAAGCTCAGCGCTCCTTCCCGGGCGGCCTCCTCCGCCGGCGGAGCGTCGCGCAGGAGCGCGCCGAGGCCCGCGCCCCCTGCCTCGCTGAACGTCGCGCCGTCCATGCCGCTGAACACCGGGAGCTGCAGCGCGCTCTGCGACTCGATATACCGCTTCTTGAGCGCCTCGGCGACGCGGCGTCGATCCGCCTGGCTCAGCTCCGGCGCCTTGAGCGCCGCCACGATCGCCTGCCGCAGGCTGGACTCGGCCCTTCCCTTGTCCCCCTCGGCGAGCGCGTCGAGCATCGCGGCGTACGGCTCGGCGATGGACTCCAGCTGATCCCAGTCGTCGCGCTCGGTGAAGAGCTCCAGGCGCAGCAGCATGTAATCGAAGCCGGTGAGCGGGGCGCGGTCCTTTCCGCTGCCCGTGTGCAGCTGATCGTCCACGACCCAGAGGCTGTCCGGGCGGATCTGCCCGGCCGTGGCCCGGATCGCGGCGATGTAGGTCGACCGGAGGTCGCTCGCAGCGTAGGACTCGAGGACGCCGAGGTGCAGGCGGCCGCCCGCGTCGCCGGACAGGAGCTCCTGGATGCCCTCGCCGAGCGGCGCGGCGAGCGCCAGGACCGAGGAGATCTGCGGCACGGCGAGCAGCGTGGAGAGGCTGCTCAGCGTCTTCAGGAACCCGCCGAGGTAGTTCTTCCCGGGCAGCGAGAGCAGACCGGCCTGGATGGCGAGGGTGCCGCCCTGAAACGGCAGCGTCGGCGTGAGCAGCCGGTTGCGGCTGATGATGTTCGTTGCACCCACCTCGGCCTTGAGCGTGCTCGCGTCGGCGATGCAGGGGATCTCGAGCCCCGACCTCCCGCCGAAATCGAGCCGGACCACGCTGTGGACCGCGGGGATCAGCTCCTTCATCCAGGCGATCTCCTTGGAGAGGTGCAGGTCGGCGAGCCAGAGCCGGAAGTAGTGCACGCCGGCCCTGGCCGGCGCGGGGTCGACGGTACGGCCCACGATCCGTGCGGGGTCGATCCGCACGTAGACGAAATGCTGCCGGTCCTTGTCGAAGCAGTCCTTGATGGCTGTCCAGCTCGCCATGCTCTCTCCCCTCCGGTGCGCGCTCGGCGGCGGCAGCGTGGGCGCCGGCTGCAGAGCTTCGCTCATGCTCCACGCCCGCCGCCGCGCATTCAACAAAATACGCCGGCGGCGGGAGCCGGGAGCGCCGCGCCGTCCGCGGTCCGGCGAGGGCCGACAGGCGCGCTGACGGGGTGCAGCGAGGCGCTGCGCGCGCCGCCGCGTCACGCGGCTGCGCGGAGGTTCCTCGCAACGAAGTCCCAGCTCACGAGCCTGTCGAGGAACACCTCCAGGAAGGCCTGCCGGTTGTTGCGGTGGTCGAGGTAATACGCATGCTCCCACACGTCGCACGTGAGGAGCGGCGTCACGCCCGCCGTCAGCGGGTTCTCCGCGTTGGGCGTGTCGACGATCCTGCCCTTGCCGCCGTCGAGCACGAGCCACGCATAACCCGAGCCGAAGCGCGCGACGCCGGCTGCGATGAAGTCGCCGCGGAGCTTCTCCCAGCCGCCGAGCCCCGCGATGAGGTCGCCCACGTCCCCGGAGGGCGGGGGGCCGCCGCCGTTCGGCCGCATGCCCTCCCAGAAGAACGTGTGATTCCAGACCTGAGCTGCGTTGTTGAACACCGCGCCGGAGCTCGTGCGCATGAGCTCGACGAGGCTCTTGCCCGCGTCGGGCTTGCCCTCGATCAGGCTCTTGAGCTTCGTCATGTAGCCCTTGTGGTGCTTCTCGTAGTGGAACTCGAGCGTCTCCCGGCTCATGGCCGGCTCGAGCGCGTCCTTCGGGTACGGGAGCGGTGCCACCTCGAAATCCATCGTGTCCTCCTTGTCTCGTTGCTGCGCGCCGCGAGGAGGCCCGCACCCTTCGACTCTCGAACCCGCGGCGCGGCTCGTCAATCCGCGCGGGCGCGCCGCATTGACGTCTTCTTCGTGGCCGCCGTCGTCTTCTTCGTGGCCGCCGTCATCGGGCGGACTCGGGCCTTCAGCCAGCCGTCGATCGCGAGGTCGATCTCCTCGAGCACGTCTTCCCTGGTCCGGCCCGCGGATTTGAGGAGCTCGAGCGAGTGGTCGCCGCCCTCGACGACGTGCAGGGTGGCCCGCTTTCCGAGGCGCTTCAGGACCGGCCGGAGGAGCGCGAGATCGCAGAGCGGGTCGCGCGTGCCCTGAAGAAAGAGCATCGGCGCGGGGATCGCGGGGAGGTGCTCGTCCCGCAGCGGCGCGCGTTTGCCCGCGGGGTGGAGCGGATAGCCGAGGAACAGGAGCCCGTCCGCGCGCACGCCGCGGGCCGCGAGCAGCGACGCGATCCGCCCGCCCATCGATTTGCCGCCGATCAAGAGGCGCTCCGGCCTGTCCTCGAGCATCTGCGCGATCGCCGCCTCGTACACCTTCTCGAGCAGCGGCGGCCGGTCGGGCGCCTTCTGGCCGAGCTCCTTGTAGACGAAGTTGAAGCGGAGCACGCTGTGCCCGCGCGCCGCCAGCCGCTCGGCGACGTCGACCAGGAGGGGCGCGTTCATGTCGGCGCCGGCGCCGTGGCCGAGCACCACGGCCACGCCGGAGCGTTTCGCCCGCGTCCTCGGGGCGTGGATCACCCCCGAGACGGGGCTGTTCTCGGCAATGGGGATGGAGACGGAGCGCTCGGCCATGGGTCCCGTCATGCCATGGACCACGGCCGCTCGTCGAGCCGCGCGCAGGCCGCTCGCCGCGCCCTGCGCGCTCGCCGTTCACCGCGCGCGGACGAGCGGCGTGTCCACGAGGTGCTCGGACAGGAACCACACCTGCATCTCGTTGACGCGGACGACCTGGCTGACGAGCAGGTCGTCCGTGCCGTCGTCGCCGCGCTCTGCCGCCTTGCCGGCCGCCTCGCGCGCCTCGATCAGGATCTGCTCGTGCGCCTCCAGCAGGCGCGATATCTGCACCGGCACCTCCTCACGCCCGCGCGGCGGCCGCTCGATCCGCGTCATCTCGGCGACGTCGTGCGGCATCGCCACGGCGATCCCGCCGAGCGTCTGCACCCGCTCGGCCAGCTCGTCGACGAGCTTCGCCTGCTCCTCGTAATGCTTGTCGAGCAGGAGGTGCAGCGAATAGAAGGTCGCCCCCGAGACCTGCCAGTGGTGTTTCTTGTACAGGTCGCGCAGCACCATCGTGTCGCTCAGGATCTGGTTGAGCGCCCCGACGCTCGCCGCGCGCACGTCGTCGCTCAGGCCGAGCGGATAACGCGCCAGCGCCCCGTAAGGCTGAATCTCCTCGCCGCGCTGGCGCAGGATGGGTTGCGCCTCGGGCTCTTGCCCGCCGTTGCCGGCCGCCTGCTGCCCGCCGTCGCCGGTCGGCTGTTGATGGAACTGGGTCATCGTCGCCATGTGCTCCTCCCCGCCAGGCCTTCTTCGCGTTCGAGGCGCGTGATGGCAACCCCTCGGGGGGTCGGGCGGCGGCCGCGCTGCGTCCAGTCCGACCATCCCCGGGCGCCTGGAGCGGCGACGGCGCCGGGATTCCAGTCCGACCACCCCCGGGCGCCGCAAGGCACGAGGGCGGGCTCACTGGACGGGGCCGCTCCCGGGGCGAGGGCGTGCAGGGCGGCCCGGCGCGTCGTATGAAGCCTGGCCACGCCATGAGCTTCCTCGATCAGCGTCTCTCGGCCCTCGATTTATCCATCCTGCCGACCTGGATCTACGATCACGATCTCGCGCGGTTCCAGTGGGCCAATCCGAAGGGCCTGGAGTTCTGGCGCGCCTCGGATCGCGCTGATCTGAGCGCCCGCGATCTGTCGGACCTGTCTGCGGCCGCCCGGGCGCGGCTCGACGGCTACATGCGTGTGATCGCGGACGGCGGCGTGGTGGTGGAGGACTGGACGCTTTACCCGCGCGGGGTGCCCGCCACCGTGACGCTCCACGGCGAGGGGATCCGCCTCGACGACGGGCGGCTCGCCATCCTGTTCCAGGCGCTCCCGCGCCAGCCGGGCATCGACGCGTCCATGGTGCGCGGCGTGGAGGCGGTCCGCCATTCGTCGGTCCTGGTCAGCGTCGTCGACGAGGACGGCGTGGTGCTCTTCCACAACCCTGCGGCCCTGCGCGCGCTCGGCGACGCGCCGCGCATCGACGCGGCGTTCCCGGACGACGGCGTCGCCGCGGCGATCCGCGGGGCGATCTCCGCCGAGGCGCCGTGGACCGGGGAGGTCCGGGTCCACACGACGGCCGGCGAGCGCTGGCACCAGGTGGAGGCGCGCCGCACGACCGATCCCGTGACCGGCGCGCCCGCGGTGCTCGTGCAGCAGCTCGACGTCTCGGCGCAGCGGCGCGCCGAGGGGCGGGTCGAGGAGCAGGGCCGGCTCATCGACGAGCTGAACCGCTCGCTCGCGCTCGTGGAGGAGCAGCGCCGGCAGATCCTCACGCTCTCCGCGCCGATCCTCGACGTCGGCCGGGGCACGCTGGCCGTGCCGCTCATCGGCCCCCTCGACGCCGAGCGCGGTGACGAGCTCGGCGAGCGGCTCTTGCCCGCCATCGTCGCGCAGCGGGCCGCTCACGTGGTCCTCGACGTCACGGGCACCGACGCGCTCGATCCCGACGGCGCCGCCGCCCTGGAGCGGCTCGCGCGTGCGATCCAGCTGCTCGGCTCCCGTCCGATCCTCACCGGCGTGCGCCCCGAGGTCGCCCGCGCGCTCGCGCAGACGGAGCTCGGCGGCGGCCTGCTCGTCCTGCGCAGCCTCGGCCGCGGCCTCGAGGTCAGCCGCCGTCGCGCCGCGAGGCGGCGGCGCGACTAGCCCCAATGCCGGTCAGTTAAGCTTTCGTAACTTCAGATCGGCCGCTTTCGCGAGTAGTTGCTCATCCTCCCGAACCGCCAGCAGCTTCGCTGCGCCGCTTCCAGATCCCGGCGTTCTCCCCGACGCCGTGGTGCTACCCTGACAGGCTCGCAAGGAGCGCTCCGTGCAACGAATCCTCGTCCTCATGGATCACGACGGCGGCGTCGACGACTTCCTCTCGACGCTCCTCCTGATGACGATGGACCACGTCGACGTCCTCGGCGTCGTCGTCACCCCGGCCGACTGTTACATCCGCCCCGCCGTCAGCGCCACGCGCAAGATCCTCGATCTCGTGGGCCGCCACGACGTGCCCGTCGCCGAGAGCACCGTCCGCGGGCTCAACCCGTTTCCGCCCATGTTCCGGCGGGACGCCTTCTGCGTCGACAACTTCCCGATCCTGAACGAGCGCGAGGAGCTCCTCACCCGGCGTGTCCCCGAGGCCGGGCAAGCCTTCATGGCCAGCGCCCTGCGCGCCGCCCCGGAGCCTGTGACCCTCCTCGTGACCGGGCCGCTCACCACCGTCGCCGCGGCGCTCGACATCGATCCCGGCATCGAGGGGAACGTCCGCGAGATCCTCTGGATGGGCGGCGCGCTCCACGTGCGCGGCAACGTGGAGATGGCCATCGAGAGCGGACAGGACGGCTCCGCCGAGTGGAACGTCTACTGGGACCCGATCGCCGCCGACCGCATCTGGAAGACCGCCGTCCCCATCACCCTCTGTCCGCTGGATATCACGAACCTCGTCCCCATCACCCAGGCGTTCGTCCGCCGCCTGTGCCGCCAGCGCCGTTATCCCCTCTCCGATCTCGCGGGGACCTGCTACGCGCTCGCCGCCCATCACGATTACTTCGCGTGGGACGTGCTGACGACCTCGTACCTCGGCAAGCCTGAGATATTCACCCTCCGCGCCTGGGAGACGGAGATCGTCACCGACGGCCCCTCCCAGGGGCGCACCAGGGTCGTGCCCGGCGGGCGCCCGATACAGGCGCTCGACCGCGTGGATCTCGACCAGTTCTACGCGTATCTCTTCTCGCAGTGGTCGAGGTGACCGCCGCTCGCCCCGGCGGCGTCCGAGCACCCGTTCGATGGCCCGTGCTCGTCGGCGCGATGAGGTGGAGGTGAGAATTCCGGGAATGGCCGGCCCTGCGCCCGCTACAGCGAGAGGTTCGCCTCGATCCTGTGCTGCGTCGCTTGCTCGTAGTCGTACGCGAACGCGAGCAGGGCGGGCTCGCTCCAGCGGGGACCCACGAAGATCAACGCGAAGGGCGCGCCATTGCTGTATTGACCAGCAGGCACGACGACGCCAGGCAACCCGGCGATGTTGATCGCGGACTCCGTCGTCGCGGGGTAGGTGTCGGCGCTGAACAGCTCCGGCACCGTCCCAAAGGTCTGCGGGAACGCCAGGGCGTCCAGATCGTTCGCCGCCATCACCGAATCGAAGACGCTCAGATACTGGTTCCGCAAGGCCCAGAACCCGGACAGATCGGGCACGTCCTCGGGCTGGTTCAGCGAGTCTGCGAGCACGGCGAGCTTGTCGACGTACCAGGACAGCGGCCCGCCATCCTGCTGGAACGGAGATATCCCGGTGATCGCCGCCAGCCCATCGATCGAGCCGACCGTCGCTCCGTCGAACGAGAGCCCCTTGAGGTAGCTCTGGAAGTCGTAAGCGAGCGACTCTGTTCCTCGCATGTCATAGGGCTCTCCCGGCAAGGCCAGATCGGCGAAGCCGCTGCCGGCGAACGGGTCCTCGACGACGGTCGCCCCCTCGATCTCGAGCTCTTCGACGGCTTGCGCGTACAGGCCCTCCGTCTCCGGCGACAGGGCGTCGAGCCGCCACCCCGGACCGTACAACCCGATCCGCATCCCGCTGAGGGCGGTCTCGCTCAGGCGAGCGGTGTACCCGCCCGGGGGCAGACGTCCGTTGGCAGCAGCCGTCTTGGGGTCCTCCGGGCTATATCCCGCGAGGACATCCATCACCAGGGCGGCGTCGCGGACGGTCCTTGCGATGGGCCCTATGACGTCCCTCGTGCTGCTCGCCAGAGGTACGGTGCCCGCCGTGGGGACGAGGGCGAACGTCGGCTTGACGCCGACGAGGCTCTGGGCGGCCGCGGGGTTCTGGATGGATCCTCCCGTCTCCTCCGCGAGGCCCAGCACCGCGAAATTGCCGGCCACGGCGGTTGCCGTCCCGCTGCTGCTCGCTCCTGGCGCCAGCCTCTTGTTGACGGCGTTGTACGTGGGGCCTGCCCAGCTGCTGTTCGCTCGGGTCCCGTCGTCGCTGAACGCCGGGATGTTCGTCTTGCCGAGGATGATGGCCCCCGCGGCGATCAGCCGGTCGACCACCACGGAGTTCTTGCTCGGGAACAGATCGACGCCGCCCGCCGCCCGGGAGCTGAGAGGAGCCCAGCCGGCCGTCGAGGGCAAGCCGACGTGGTCCATGGACTCCTTGATGACCACGGGGATCCCCGCCAGGGGGCCGAGGGGTTCTCCATACCTTCGCCTCCTGTCGATCTCTCTCGCCTGCGCAATGGCGTTGGGATTCATGGAGGTGAAGGCGTTGTAGGACCCCTCGTATTGCCAGATCCTCTGAAGGTAGGTCCGTACCAGCTCCTCTGCCGTGTACTGATCGTCCCTGTACGCCTGTTGAACGTCCAGGACCGTCAGCTCGGCTACGTTTATCGCGGAGTCACCCGTGCGCGAGCCCCGATCTCGGCCAGACTCACCCTTGGTGGTGCCGGGGACGCCCAGGGCAAAGCCGAAGACAATGACTGTAGCCCATCCGATGCCCAAACGAGTGTTCTTCTTCATGATGCAATGATCTCTCCCGTCTAGGATATCCGTCGCGCGCCGAATGGAGCTCCGCCCTCGGGTCGAGCTCGGGAGATCGAGCTCGGACCCGACGAGGACAACGAATCAGAGCCCGGCGAGGCGATGAACCGGCGCTCGTCCGCTCGACGAGTGCTCGATGGCGGCGCCCGTCGTCCGACGAATCGCACCACGAGCCTGCCACGGATACCTTGTACGATCGAGCGATCCCACCGACGCATCGGAGTGCCATGTCGACCTTCCGTCGCGAGCACAAATTTCTTTTCGGATCGAAGCAGATTTGTGCTGGCCATCTCGGGAGCTTTGTTTGCCGAGCAGGTGACGCGGACGCAGAGGATCCGCGCATCGACCTGTGTCGATCCAATGGAATGGCGAGGCCCAGGCGAGGTCTGGGCGGCAATTTACAATGTGTCCTAATTCGAATGGATTGGCAAGTGTCGGAACGACAAGTTTGGATTGCCTCTGCTTGCGTCTCCCTCCCCGACACGCGAGCCAACCCGGCTTCCTCGCACGACACGCACCGTGTGCCGCTCACACGCGGCGGGGTGATCGGGGCCGGGCAACGGCGGGCCCGCAGGGCGCTCTACCCAGCAGCGCGTGTGCACCGGACCGGCATTGATTTCACGCCGCTCACCCAGTTCGATCGGAGCCGTACGACCGGCCCGGCCAGCTCCATGTCGGGTAGCCGGCGCAAGAGCTCCTCGAAGGCGACCCGCGCCTCCAGGCGCGCGAGCGCGAGGCCCAGGCACACGTGGGGCCCGATGCCGAAGGAGAGGTGCTCGTTGGGCGTCCGGCCGACGTCGAAGGTCTGCGGATCCCTGAAGACCGCCTCATCGCGGTTCGCGGAGACGTACCACAGGACCACCTTGTCCCCGGCCGCGATCCGCTGGCCGCCGATCTCGGTGTCTTGCACCGCCGACCGCCGGAAGTAGTAGACCGGCGGCGTGAAGCGCAGCATCTCCTCGATGGCCGTCGGGAGGAGCGCGGGCTGCTCGAGCAGGCGCCGGTGCTGGTCCGGGTGCTCGAGCAGGGTGAGCATCCCGTTCGAGATGAGGTTCTTCGTGGTGTCGTGGCCGGCCGTCAGCAGCAGGTTGAAGAAGCCGCCGAACTCCGTGTAGGAGAGCTTCTCCCCGTCCACCTCGGCGGCCATGAGCAGGCTCAACATGTCGTCCGCGGGCGCCCGCCGCCGCTCCTCCGCGAGCTTGTGGGCGTAGGCGTTCATGTTGTGGAGCACCGCGTTCAGCTCCTCGGGCGTGACGCCGTATTCAGGGTCGCTGGCCCCGAAGAACCGCGTCGTCCAGTCGAGCATCTGCCCTTGATCCTCGCGGGGGACGCCGAGCATCTCGAGGATCACCGAAAGGGGCAGCTTGCCGGCGATGTCGCCGGCGAAGTCGCACCCGCCCCGCGCGAGGGCCTCGTCGATGAGCCGGTTCACGAGCTCCCGCACGTGTCCCTCGAGGCGCTGGATGACCCGCGGCGTGAACCCTTTGTTGACCAGCGCCCGGAACCGGCCGTGCCGGGGCGGGTCCATCATGATCATGACGTCGGGGTTGTCGCGCATGTCGCCCGGCTGGAAGTCCTCGATGAAGAGGCCGCGCGCCGAGCAGAACGTGGTCGGGTCGCGCGAGATGCGGGCGACGTCCGCGTGGCGCGTGATGGCCCAGAATCCCCTGCCCGCCGGCTCAGGGTGCCAGTGGACGGGGGCGTGCCGGCGGAGGAGCTCGAAGCGCTCGTGGGGCGCGCCCGAGAGGTACAGGTCGGGATCGAGGACATCGACGGTTTCGGGTCGCATAGGTGGGTCTCTCCTCACAGGATCATGTCAGGGTATCAGGCGGGGCCGCGGTCCGTCTGCGCCGCCAGCCGGAATGCACGCTTCGGACCGCGGTCATTGCCGCGCCGGTGGAGGGCGCCGTGCTACATCCGAGCACGCGCCGAGTCGAGCGGACCTCGCGTGGACGTCGGGGCTGCGCGGGGGCGACCCTGCCAGCGTGCTGCCCGCGCTGCGGCGGGCGACCGCGCCGCCGGGCATGGTGTCGGAGCGTGGTGTCGGAGGCCGATCGGCGCCGGGTGCGGCGCGTGGGATGACGGGCGGTGAACGCCGCCGTCGGCGTGTGCACCGGGGCGTACCCTTTCCCTCGGGGGTGGTGGTGGAGGGGCGAGCCGCCATGTATGGAGGCCGCCGCCTCCACGCAGGTGTCCGGGGGAGTCCACCCGCAGGCCAGGCGTCCCCGGGCGCCGGGCTCGCCTCCTGAGCAGACGCCGCGGTTTTTCCGGCGATTGCGATCATGGTCGCGCGCGCGAGCGACGCCCGTCCGGCCGACCAGCGCTGCCTGCGGGACGTGGCCCGACGGTTGCTATGAGGTCGTCCGGGTCGACTGAATCATCCGTCGACCGAGTCATCCGAGTTGTTGTGTCGCTCGGTCGAGCGACTCCCGCGACGACGGTGGCGGGTAACAAGAGAGCCCGGTGAACGTCCTCCCCATCGCTCGGGCGCGGCCAGCGTGCAGGCTCGCCGGCGTGGAGGAGATGCCGCCGAGGGGCCGTCGACGGTGCGACGGTCGTTTTCCCATGAACAGGACCAAGGGTGAAAGCATGACATTGGCCTCAACCAGAACATCGATGATGCTCGTGTTCCTCGCGCTGGCCGCGGGCTGCGGCGCGCCCGCGGAGAGGGACGCGGCGGAGCAGACCGGGGTGGAGTCGCAGGCCCTCGAATGCGACAGGGAGTGCATCCGGGCGATGGTGAACAGGCACCTCGCGCTGATGGGAGAGTTCGGCAACGAGGCCGCCTACGAGGCTTCGCTGCGGGAGCTGACGGCGCTCGGCCCGGAGGTCGTCCGCGTGGTCGTGGAGGTCTACGACGCGTGGTCGCTGTCGGCACCGCCGGACAGGACCGAGTCGGCGAGGCCGGGCGAGATGCGCTGGCGCGCGGCGCACCTCCTGGGCTCTCTCCGGCAGCGCGAGGGGATCGGCCCGCTGGAGGAGATCGCGACGACCCCGCTGCCCGAGCCCGTGGAGGACGAGCACGTCTTCGCGGACGAGTACCGCGTTCGTCTGCGCGCGATCGCGGGCCTCGAGAAGCTGGGCGCCGCGGCCGAGCTGCGGGCGATCTACGCCCACGGCGGGCTGCTGCGCACGCCGGCGGCGGCGAGCCTCTACGCGCTCGGCATCGACGTCGGGGGCATCCGCTTCGTCGACGCGCGGACGGCGCTCGCGGAGGACGTGGCCGACGCCACCGACCACAACCCGAACGCGGGTCGCCCGGCGCAGCCGGAGAAGCCCGGCTCTCGGGCGTTCCGCGTGACGCCTCGGACCGACACCCCGGCCACGATTCGATGAGGGATTGACCATGCGAACGACGACCAAAGCGACCCTTGCGTTCTGCCTGCTGTTCGGCCTCGCCTCGGAGGCCCGCGCCGACACGTGCGACACGATCAGGAACACCGAACCTGCGGTGAAGCAGAGCTTCTGGTGCGCGCAGCCGTGGATCGATTTTTACTGGGACGCCTACGACTTCGACAAGGGGGACTGGGACGACGGCTTCGGCTGGGAGGCCGCATGTGACCTGAGGAGGCCGCTGGCGCGCACGTTCCAGGCGATCCAGCTCGTCAATTACGCGTCGCCGAACGAGGCGATCCAGACGAGCGACTTCGGCGGCAACATCCTGCGCTGGGGCGGCAACTACACGATTCGTGAGTTCGATGAGCTGGACGCGCGGTGTGGTGACGGGGCCAAGCGGGCGCACACGGTCTGGGGGACGTTCATCGACAACTATACGGAGCTCTACATCCCGTTCTTCTACAACGAGAACGTCGTGGAGCGCGCCGGGACGTTGATCCACGAGGCGCGTCACGCCGACTGGTGCGGCCACAGCGGCAACGACGGCTCCAACGCGTGCCCTGCGAAGAGCGCCTCGTGCGACGAGAAGTACCTGGACGGCTGCTCGGGGTTCGCGTCGCCGAGCGGGAGGGGCGCGGCCGGCTACCAGGTGCTGTGGCTGTGGTGGTATGCCTTCGAGGCGGACGCGCAGCACAGCTCATCGACGATGAAGGATTTTGCGAGGGACGAGGCGAACCGGATCCTGAACACGATGTTCGACGTCGACCCGTGCTTCAACATCACGAGCAATGGCGGCAAGATCACCACGTGTTAGGAGGGCGGCGCTGGCCGGCTGCCTGTGGGGCGCGCTGTGCCTGGCGGGCTGCGCCGGCCATCGCGGCTCCGACATCCCGCCGGCGCCGTGGGCGCAGCTCGAGATGAGCCGCGGCGCCGGCGAGCAGACGGTCCTGTGGATCGACCTGGGCGGTACGTTCGAAGGGGCCAGGGGGGCGACGGCGCTGCGTGGGCGGCTGAGCTCGGAGCAGGTCTCGGGTCTTCGCGAGCTGTTCCGGGACGAGCGGATCGCGGTGTACCGGGGTGACGCGCTGCCGACCGACGGGAGCGTGGCGCTCACGGGCAGCGCCGAGCGGCCGATCTTCCGCGTGGTGGTGCGCGAGGAGAGCGACGCCATCCGGCCAGGCTCGGAGAAGCTCGAGGCGTATTTTGCCGAGGGAGCGCAGCACGCCGAGACGAAGGAGATGCTGTCGGAAGTGAAGAAGATCATCGCGCAGGCGGCCGGGGGCCCGTAACCGTCCGAACCCGCGGCGCTGCGCCGCCGGAGCTTCGTGGAGCGGCCGCTCTTACCGGGATACCGAAGGCGAGTGCGGCCCGCCCACGGATAGCCAGACGTATGGCTGTCCCGCCCTGGGGCGACCTGACCCAGGTTGGAACGGGTGGGGGGTGACCTGACCCAGGTTGGAACGGGTGGCGGCGACCTGCGGGCGGCGGCGGCGGCGGTGACCTGACCCAGGTTGGGGTGCCGGCTGCCGGCCGCCACTGCCGGCTGCCGGCGGGCGACTGACCCGGGTTGGAAGGCGGCACGGCGCGACTGGACCCGGGTTGTATTTAGTGCGCGAGGCCGATCTGACCCAGGTTGTGTCGTTCGGACCTGACCCAGGTTGTGTCGTTCGGACCTGACCCAGGTTGTGTCGTTCGGTGTCGTTCGGTGTCGTTCGACGTGACCCACATTGGCTGGTATCGACCTGACCCGAGCTGCGTTCGACCTGACCCGGGCTGGACACGTCAGTGCGTTTTTCTTGCCGATGTTCGCCGGGCCTTACCCCGTCACCTGACCCAGGTTACATCGACCCGCTGTTCCACCATGCCAACGCGTCTCGCGGTGTCACATCATGGGCGCGACGTCCCCGACCTGCGCGACATCGTCGACACACACTGCATGAAGCACCCGCATGCACCAAGTTCCTGTCGGGAACACAACGGTACGCACGCCGATGCGCCATTGCGCCAGCGCCTCGCGGTAAGCCGCGCGAAACGCGCGCACCGCGGCTGCGGCGCGCTGCCATGCCCCCGGCTGCCCGCGGCCCACGGCAAACGTGGGATTGCGGTCACGCAGCGGTTCATCGCTCGTCGCACGATCGTATGGTGAGGCAGCGCTGGCGCGCTCGGCGCCGAGGACACCGAAGCCCTGCCGCTCCACCTCGGTGCGCGCGTCTGCTTCGTGTCGTTCGAGCTCTGTGCGAACCTTCTGGCGAAAGTCGTCCGCGGCGTCTTGCGCGACATATGGCGGTAGCGAGAGCGCAAGCTCCGCCTCGTTGGGCCACTGCGGGTTGGTCGCATCGAAGTAGGCCTCCGGGCGTCTGGCACTCAACGCGCCGCCCAGCTCGTCAACGAGCACCTTGGCGCCTGGCCAGTCGTGGGCTCGTTTGACCAGCCCTGCGGCCACCGGGTTAGCCATGGTGTAAGCAATCTTTTCCACCACCGCCGCTGGTGTCAGGAGGTGGACCACGCTGGTCGGTGCGTTGTCCCAGACTGAGCCCTCCCACGCCCGGAGCACCTTGGTTCCGAGCGCGATGAGGCGATGGAAGAATTGCAAAAATTTAGGCAGTACGCCGAGCGTGTCGGTGACCACAAGATGAAGGTGGGTGGACATCATGCAGAGCGCATGAACCTGAATGCCAAAACGTCGGGCGGAGACGGCGAGCGTATAGAGGACGAGCTGGTTGATGGCGGCGTCCGGCCGGAAGAGAAGGTGACGGCGCAGCGCACGGCGGGTGAGGAGATAGGTGGCGCCGGGGACAATGGAGCGGGGCTGGCTCATGGTATAGGGGCTATACCAAGGTCCGTGCCAGGGGCGCGGAGCTGGGATTTCAGCTAGTGACCGACCAGAAGGGGGTGGCGGCCGCCAAATTTGGCCGGCGCCCGCCACCTCCTGGTCAGGTTAGGCCAACCCCTTACCTTACCCCAACCCCAGTCGGCTCAACTCCAGTCGGTTCAACCGCGGTCGGGTCGTCCGGTCGGGTCGTCCGTCCGTCAGTCGGTTCCGGTTCAACCGCAGTCAGGTCAACCTCAGTCAGGTCGTCATCGTCGTCGTAACCTCAGTCAGGTCAACCTCAGTCAGGTCGTCGGTCAGGTCGTCGTCGGCGTCTCCAGCGCCGCGAGCAGCGCCGCTAGCCCTTTCTTCAGCGACGCGATCTGCTTCGGGCCCACGGCTCGCGCGAGCTCCTCCTCCAGCTCCTCCAGCACCCCGAGTCCGTGCAGCATCGCCTTGATGCCGTGCGGCGTGAACCGCACCCGCTTCGCCCGCCGGTCCTCCGGATCTGGCGTCCTCTCCACGACCCCCGCCGACTCGAGCTCCTCGACGAGCTGGCTCACCGCTTGCTTCGTCACCCGGGCGCGCTCCGCCAGATCGGTCAGCCGCGTGCCCTCGAGGTCGATGTACGGCAAGAGCGCGGTGTGCGCCCGCCGCAACCCGGGTGCGCCGCGCCGCGCGAGGCGCGCCATCGCCCGCTCGTCGAGCAGCCGCGCCGAGCGGATGAGCAGCTGGCCGAGGCTCGCGCGCTTGCGCCGCTCGAGCTCCGCGATGTCGCCGGGATCCAGGTCGTGCTTGGTCATGATGGTCAAGCAGCTTGACTAAATCGTCAAGCAGCTTTACCAATTGGAGCATGCTGCGACGACTCGATCAAGACCTCTGGGCCGCGGAAGACACCTTGAAGCTCCCGGGCGTTCGTTTCCCGGTACGCTCTCCGATCCTGCGTCTCGCCGACGGCGGGCTGCTCCTCTTCTCGCCGCTCCCGAGCGTGGAGCAGGTGGCCGACGAGATCCGCGCGCTCGGGGAGGTGCGGGCGATCGTGGCGCCGAACCTGATGCACCACCTCGGCCTCGCGCCGGCGGCGCGGGCGTTCCCGGGGGCGCGGCTGTACGGCCGCCCGGGGCTCCACGGCAAGCGCCCCGACGTGGCGTTCAGCGGCGCGCTCCACGACGCGCCGGACCCTCTCTGGTCGGCGGAGGTCGACCAGGTCGCGGTCGGCGGCATGCCCAAGCTCGACGAGGTGGTGTTCTTCCACCGCCCCAGCAGGACCCTCTTCCTCTGGGACGTCTGCTTTCACATCACGCAGAGCGCCCACTTCCCGACGCGCCTCCTCATGCGCCTCAACGGCGCTTACGGCCGGTTCGGCCCGACCCGCGTGGCGCGCTCGATGATGCGCGATCGCGCCGCCGTGGGCGCGGCGGTCGAGCGGATGCTCGCGTGGGCGCCGGAGCGCATCGTGGTGGCGCACGGCGATGTCATCGAGCGCGGCGGACAGGCCGCCCTGCAGCGCGCCTTCGAGGGGATCCGTTGAGCCGCCGCCCCGCTGCTCCCGGGGCGCGCCCGCCGCCGCTCATGCCAGCGCCCGCACCTCGCGCAGCACCGCCTCGACGTCCGCCTCCGAGGTGACCAGGCTCGGCGCGACGCGGACATACGATGTCGCGTACGGCGCCGTCGACGCGATGATCTTCTTCTCGCGGAGCCTCGCCACCACGGCCACCGGCGTCATCCCTGCGATCTCGAAGCAGACGAGCCCCGCGGAGATCCCGTCGTCGAGCGGCGTGTGGAGCGTGACGTGCTTCATGCCCGCGAGGCCCTCCTTGCACCGGCGGTTCAAGGCATGGATACGCTCCGCCACCTTGTCCTTGCCGATGCGCCTGTGGAACGCGAACGCCGCGGGCAGCGCCCATCGGTGCTCGAACGAGTGGAAGCCTCCGGGAGACATCATGTTCGCGTTCGTGGGCGGCGCCGGCTGCGCCCGCATCCAGGCCTTGTATCCCTCCTCGCCGAAGTGCGGGATGCTCGGGCGGAGCCTCGGCCAGAGCTCGGCCTTGCCCCAGAGCACGCCCGTGCCTCGCGGCCCGAAGATCCATTTATGACAGCCGGCCGCGAAGAAGTCGCAGCCGAGGTCGGCCATCGTCACGTCGTCGACGCCGAAGCCGTGCACGCCGTCCACGCACACGAGGATGCGCTCCTCCGGCGTCCGCCCCTGGTTCGCCGCGGCGACGGCGTCCGCGATGGCGCGCACCGGGGTCTTCACCCCCGAGCTCGAGTGAACCCACGTGATGGCCACGACCCGCGTGGCCGGCGTGAGCGCCTTCGCGATCGCCTCGGCCATGCCAGCCGCCGTGGCCGCGCTGGCCCGGTCGTAGAGCGTGATCTTCCGGATCGACGCCCCCGTCCGCTCCGCGGCGAGCCGGAGCGACTCCTGCGTGGAGTAATGGTCGTGAACCGTCGTGAGGATCTCGTCGCCCGCCTTGAGCGGCAGGCCGAGGTACAGCGTCGCGAGCCCCATGGTGGTGCTGTCCGTGAGCGCGATCTCCTCGGCCCTGACGCCCATGTACGCCGCCGCGGCCTCCCGCACCGGCGACGTGTCGTCGTGCTCGTGCAGCGCGTCCACGGGGTTCTCGTCGAGCTGCCTCCGGAGCGCCTCGATCGCCTCGCGCACCGGCCGGGGGTGCGAGGCGAGCAGGAAGCCTGTCATGTGGATCCACGCCGGCGACAGCGCGAACTCGTCCCGGACGCGCTGCCACGCGCCGTCCGGCGCCTCCGGCCGGTCGCCCTCGGCCGCCCTCGTCTGCGAGGGCGCGCAGCCCGCAGCCCCGATCATCAGCAGTCCTTCGAGCAGGCGTCGCCTGGGCAGCGTCGTCGTCATCAGGTGGGCATTATGCACGTTCGCTCCGGGCGAGGAGGACCCTGTCGGAGGAAAGCGCCTCGCAAGGCCGGGAAGCTCGCACGCTGTTCGTGATATCAGCTCGGTCCCGCCCGTCGGCCTCTGCTCGATATTCCGGGATCGAGCGTCGACGTGGTTTGCCTCGAGCACGACCGCCGAGGGCTGGTCAGGATCATGAAGCTCTCGATGGCGCCCGCTTCGGTCCGGGTCCTTCCATCACCTTGCCGCGGCGGGATGTCACCACCGGCCGCAGACGAGCCAGCCATTCTGGTTCGAGATATCGCCCCGGCAGCGGCTCGCTCGCGGCAGGCAGGACCGTTCCCAGCCGCCGGCGCGCGTCCGGCAGCTCGCGCACAGCGTGCCGCGGCGCCATTGCATGTCCCAGCAGGTTCGCTCGTACGAGTGTGCCCGCAGGGCCGCCTCGCTCGACTCGATCACGGGATCATCAGCATCCAGATCATCGAGCTCGTTGGTATCGTACTCATCGAGCTCATCGGCATCGTACTGGTCGGCATCGTCCTGATCGAGACCGTGCTCCTCGACGTCGCATTGTTCGGGCTCCGTGGCATGGGCCTCAGGGCTGAAGGCGACGAGGGCGCCGAGCGCCATCCCCGCCAGCGAGAGGAATGAACCCAGGGTTTTCTTCATGAATCTCCCCCTTTTCTCCGATCGAGCCGCGCCCGGTCCCGCATGTCCCAGATGCGCCGGGGCTGCTGTGTGACTAGGGCCAGCGCGGCGTCATCGCAATCGTGACGGATCTCGCGAGCGGCCTCGCCCGGTCGCCGGGAGAGCTGGACGCACCAGAAACCCGGCTGGGACCGGAGGAAGGCGGCAGAGGGCAGGGGCAGCTCCTGCCCGCTCGATCAACCCACCTCGGCTGCGCTGGCGAGGCGTGGTCCTCTTGCGGCCCGGGAGCTGCGAGCGCGTGCCGTCCGATCAACGCAACGAAATGCCGGCGTTGACCCGCTATCTCCTCGAGTCGAGCCGAAGGAGGAGGACGATGCGGCGGGGCAGCTCCGGTGGCGCGACTACATCGACGGCAGCTGTGGCGCAATGGAACAGGCGGGATTACCCCCCGGCCCCGCCCGCCGCGCTCATTGCAAGGTGGCAATATCGACTGACATTGAATCGATCGAACGTGCAAAAGTCCAGTGTGATAGGCCGGGGTAGCGCATGAGTTGAAAGGACCATAGACTCGATGGATGCTTACCTCTTGG
Organism: Sorangium cellulosum; assembly: GCF_002950945.1. Taxonomy (GTDB): domain Bacteria; phylum Myxococcota_A; class Polyangia; order Polyangiales; family Polyangiaceae; genus Sorangium; species Sorangium cellulosum_E. The sequence goes on along the minus strand of NZ_CP012673.1, from coordinate 13,206,801 downwards.
AACAACTCATGTGCCCACGCACTCGCGGCGACGTTCATCGCCTCTGTGCTGTCGGGCTGCGTTGGCGAGCTGGGCGGCGCGTCGATCGAGGATGACGGCAGCGGGCCGTCGAGCGGCGCCGGCTCCGGGAGCTACGTGGGTGCTTCAGGCGGCGGGCCCAGCGCCGGCGGCGACGGGTCGACCCCCGGCGGCACCGGCGGCACCGGCGGCAGCGTCGCCAGCGGCGGCTCACCCGGCGCGGGCAGCGGCGGCTCGGCCGCCGTGGGCACCGGGGGCAGCGGCGGGTCGCCCGGCGGGGGCAGCGGCGGCTCGATTCCCGTGGGCACGGGGGGCAACGGCGGCTCACCCGCTGGGGGTACCGGCGGCGCTGGCGGCGAGGACGATGGCTCCGGGAGCGGCGCTGGCGGCACCGGCGGGACCAGCGGCACCGGGGGCCCGACGAGCGTGGCGGAGCTGTGTGTCGATACGATCAACCGGCACCGCGCCACGCTCGGCCTGCCGCCCCTGGGGCGCTGGGTCGAGGCGGAGTCGTGCTCCGATCAAGAGTCCGAGTCCGATGGGAACACCGGCAAGGCGCACGGCGCGTTCGGCGCTTGCGGCGAGAGGGCCCAGAACGAGTGCCCCGGCTGGGGCGGCCCGGCCGAGTCGATGATCGTCCCCTGCTTGCAGCTGATGTGGGATGAAGGGCCCGGCGAGGATTTCAATGCGCACGGCCACTACATCAACATGAGCAGCACCTCCTACACGGAGGTGGCTTGTGGGTTCCACACGTTCCCGGATGGGAGCGTCTGGGCGGTGCAGAACTTCCGGTGACGGACGCGGAGGACGTTCACGGGCCTTCTGGCTCGTGACGCGGTGAGGCCACCCGGAGCCTCTCGGCGCCGTCCTCTGCTCCTCGGGCCTCCGCCCCGCCGTCGAGCGTCCCGGTGAGCCGCACGCGCGTCGCGCGGTGCACCCACACATCGAACGCCTCCATCATGCGCCGCTCGATCGCGGCGCCTTCGAGCAGCCCGAGGGCGCGCGCGACGGCCTCCAGCGTCGACAGGGCGCCCTCGTGCGGCGCGCGCCGCAGGCCATAACGGCTCGGCGCGCCCTCCGGCAGGGTGACCGGCTCGGCGCCCTGCGCGTCGGGATCGCGGTGCAGGGCCCGGCGCGCCTGGTTCCAGTTGCCGTCGGGGACGAGCAGCACCACCGGCTCGCCGCGCGCGTCGTCGGGCGACAGGGCGCGCGCACCGGGCGACGGAAAGAGCACGAGCCTCCGCCCCTCGGGCAGCGGCGGGCGCGGCTGCGGCGCGATCTCGCCGCGGACGCGCACCTCCGCGCCGTCGAGCAGGCGCGCGACGAGCCGGCCCGTGTTGGTGCTCCGGGTGCGCTCGACCCGGTGGGTGAGCAGCACGACGCGCGTGCGCACCGGCAGCCGGGGCAGCGCGCCGCAGAGGCACATCGCCCGCGGCAGGCCGCAGCCGCGGCAGCGCGGCGTCCCGCGCGCGCGGATGGGGGGCAGATCGGGCGGCTGCAGCGGGACGAAGGTCATCGGGGCACAACCGGGCGATCTCCCACGCGCAGGCCTCCTCGGTCAATTCGGCCGGCGGTGGCGGTCGGCGGGTGGATATTACTGTGGAACTCCATAGGTGAGCGCCGCGAGCATGACGCTGATGGCCGCGCAGACGGCCCACGCCCGGGCGGCGGTGCGGGCCAGGAAGGCGAGGCACATCGCCGCGACCCAGAGCGGGATCGCGAGCGCGTAGCCCAGGATGAACCGCGCCTCCTCGGTGAGCGGGGCGAACCGCGAGAGGCACGCGCCTCCGAGGACGGCGATCGGGAGCGTTCCGACGAGCGCTGCCAGGGCGCGCAGGGCGGCCTCGAGGCGGGCGGGCCGGGAGAGCTGCTGGCTAGCCATGGCACGCCCCCACGGACGAGAGCACCGCGATGGCGGGCGGGCAGAGGAGGGCAGGGATCCACGCGGCGCGCGGCCAGACGGGCGCGATCAGGACGAAGAGGCTGGCGGACGCCATGAGCGCGGTGAAGGCGACGAGGACCGCCGCCGGCCCGGCCTCGGTGCGGCTCCACAGCCCTACGGAGAGCGCGAAGACGGCCGCAGCGAGGCCCCGCGCCGCGGCGCTCCAGGCGCGCCTCCCGCGCAGCCGCGCCGCGACGCCGAAGGGAATGCGCTCCGGGCGCGCCGCGTGGAGGAAGGCGAACGCGAGGTACGCCGCGAGGATGGAGGCCGTCTCAACCACGGTCGGCCTCCCAACCCCGGTCGGCCCAGCCGGCCTCCCAACCCCGGTCGGCCCAACCCCGGTCGGCCCACCGGTCGGCCCAGCCGCAACCCCGGTCGGCCCAGCCGGCCTCCCAACCCCGGTCGGCCTCCCAACCCCGGTCGGCCCAGCCGGCCTCCCAACCCCGGTCGGCCCTCCCCCGGTCGGCCCTCCCGGCGGCGAGCCCCGCGCGGTTCCGCCGGCGCGCGCCCCCCGCCTCACCCAAGCGAGCCTCCGCTGCGCGCGTACGCCGGCCGCCCCTCGGGCATGAGCCCCTCCCCGCCCTGGTCCACGGCCGCCGCCTCCTCCGGCGGCGCGGCCTGCTGCGCCGCCCGTCGCAACGCCGCCCGCCGCAGCGCCCAGGCCGAGGCGCAGAGCGCCGCCGCCGCCACGAGGAGCCCCACGTCCACGGCCACCACCGCGGCGATCTTCTGCCCTGCGCCGAACAGGCCCGCGCCCGACCAGCGCGCCGCGAGCGCCGGCACGGGCAGCAGCAGGAGCCCCGCGAGCCCGAGCTGCCGCCACCAGAGGCTCCCACCGTCGCGCGCCGCGAGCGACCAGGCGACGCACAGCCCGAGCGCCGCGACGAACGTGAGCTCCTCGGCGGCCATGCGGCCGGACCAGTCGAGCGGCAGCGCCCGGCTCGCCAGGAAGAGCGCCGCGATCGCCACGAGCGTCCCCGCGCCGACGCCCACGGTGAGCCGCGCGAGGAGGCGATTGCCGAGGCTCCCCCGCCGCGCCTCCCGTCGAGCGAGCCAGATCCAGTTGCCGGTGAGGATCGTGGCGCACGTCGCCACGCCGAGCAGGAAGAACAGGAAGCGAAGGACGACGCCGCCGAACTCGGCGCGGTGCAGGCCGTAGATCCAGCGAATCACGCTGCCGCGGGCGCCCTCCGCGCCCGGCGCGTCGAGCGACAGGACCGCGCCGTCGGTCGCTCGCAGGCGCACGAGGCCGCGCCCGAACGGGACGCCCTCGACCGAGCCGCGGATATCCACCGTCCCGCTGTCGAGGCCTGGATGCCGGATACGAGCCATCTCGGGCACGAGCCGAGGCTCCGCGGCGCGCGCGCGCGCCGCGAGCTCGTCCAGCGTGAGCCCGCGCGCGGGCACCCCGGGCGCCGGCTCCTGCACGTACGACGCGCCCCAGGCCGCCCGGTCCGCCCGCGCGGCGTCCCCCCCGAACGCGGGACCCGTGAACACCTGCACGACCGCACCCAGGAACACGAAGAACGCGCCCGTGTAAGCGTACATGACCTGAAACGGCAGGCCCATCACGCCGAGCACCTTGTGCATGTCCGACCACAGGACGCGGCGGCTCTTGTCCGGCCGGAACTGATGAAACTGCCGGACGATGTCCTTCAGGTGGATGAGCACGCCGGTCGCCAGCGCGAGCAGGAGCGCGACGCACAGCAGACCGCCAAGGTAGAATAGCCCCATGCCGGTCGCCGCGTGCCAGAGGTAGTGCAGATCGAAGAGGAAGTCGGAGAGCCTCTCGCGCTCGGGCACGAGCCCGTCGTGGACCCACGACGAGACGCGCGTGCCCTGCGAGGAGTAGAAGAGCCGCGCGGCGCCCAGCCCGTCATGCGGTAGATAGAACCAGAGCTCATCGGGCGTCGCGCCAGCGGCCGCGAGCCCCCGATCGAGCGTGGCCTGCAGCCCCACCTGCTCGACGGTGGAGCGCTGCTGGGTCAGGGGCTCCTCCCACACCGCGAGCTGCCTCCGGAAGAGCGTGATCCCCCCCGACAGGAACATCACGTAGAGCAAGAGCCCGCCGATCACGCCGGTAAAGGCGTGCACGTCCCAGAAGGTCGTGAAGGCATGGCGGGAGAGCTTCTTGGCCATCGCGAGTCACCCTGTCCCCTCGCGCGGAGCGCTGCGCGCCGCGCGAGCTATCGCACCTTCGCCAGGCCGTGCAGGTAGCCCGGCGTCGTCAGGCCGAGCTTCGGGCCGCCCTCGGCCGTGAGCTCGATCAGCGTGCTCTCCGTGGAGCCGCTCTTCTCGTCGATCGTGAAGACCCGGCCGTCGACCTCGAAGAAGGAGACGTTCGCGGGCGAGGGGGCCAGCTCCGGGATCGCCGCGGCCTCGTTCGTTGCGGTGTCCCACCGCCACCAGTGCCACGCCGGCTGGCCCGTGACCCCAGAGGTCTTGGTGTCCTCGCCGATCGTGGCGAGGTCCTCGTCGAACACCCGGAGGAAGAGGCTGTCCCCGCCTGCGGGGATGGGGTCGCCCGCGATCGCGCCGCCCGTCAGCTCGCTCAGACGCAAGGCGAAGTCCGGGTCGAAGGCGTCCGCGCCCTTCGCGATGCGCAGCGCGCAGGGCTCGGTCTCCAGGCGCTCGAGGTGATAGGCCGCCCCCGCGAGGCCCGAGCTCACGAAGTAGGCGTCGCCGGAGGCCGTCTCGACCGACTGCGTGATGCCGCCGCACCGGTCGTCGACGTCGAACCGCACGACGGTGTCCGTCTCGGTGTCGATCGCGACGAGCCCGGTCTCCGGGAGGATGGTGTCGGTCGTCTTCCAGTCGAACCACCCCACCGAGAAGAGCAGCGTCTTGCCGCGCAGGACCCACCCGTATCCGTACAGCGCCAGATAGCCCTCGCGGGCGGTGTCCGGAAGCGGGATGGTCCCTTGCACCTCCATCGTCGTGGGGTTCCACACGACGAGCTGCTCGCCCGCACGGTCCGGATGGTACACCTTCGTCGGAGAGACGACGTAATTCGTGGGCCAGAGGGACTGCACGCCGAAGGGCTGAAGGCTGATCGCGTCTCCCTTGACGAGCGCGCCGCCGTCGTCGAGCGTGTAACGCGATATCGTCGGCGACTCGGACTCACCGAGGCCGAACCAGCCCAACCCCTCGAACGCGAACAGCCTGGCCGATCCGGGGACCTCGAGCGCCTGGGACGGGTCGACCGCCGTGGCTTGCTCGAGCGACGGCAGCACGTGAAAGTAGGAGTTGGTCGAGGTGTCGTCCCAGACGCGCGTGGCGACCACGAACGCGTCTCCGCCGCCGCTCTGCCCGACGGGGCCCGGCGTCTCGTCGTCGGCGCAGCCGCCGAGCGCGCCGGTCAGGAGCACGACCACGAACGTCGTGGCGCTCGTGCGGGTCGATGGCCGCTGCTTCCGCTGAATCACACTCATCCGTGGTTCCTCCTGTCGTGCGCGCGAAGGGCTCGCCTCGACATCGTCGTCACATCTCCAGCGTCGCCTTGGAGAAGAGCGTCCGCCCGGGCCGCTGGATACCGTAGAAATCGAAGGCCGGTTCGTCGGTGAGGTTGTGGGCTTCGATGGTGAAGCTCACCGTGCGCGGCTCGTCGCGCGCGACGTAGGTGAGCGCGATCGAGTGCAGGAGCTGCGAGGGCACCTTGGCCTTGGACTCGACCAGCCCCCAGTTCGCGAAGCCGAGGTAGAACTCGTGCACGTAGCGCGTGTCCCAGGTGAGCGAGATCGTGTCGCGCGGCGCGACGACCTCCTTCAGCTGCACGCGCGCCGAGCCGTTGGCGAAGAGCCACGGCCGGTTCGGCATCCGTTCGCCCTCGGAGCGGGCAAAGTTCCCTTCGTCGGACGTCTTGCGAAAATCGTCGTAGGTGATGTTGCCATCGAGGGCGAGGTGCTCTCCCGGCGACGTCCAGCCGGCGGCGGCCTCGATGCCCAGCGACCGAGCCCCCGTGACGTGGATGTACTGGATCGAGTCCGTGCGGTTGTTCAGCACGATGAGCCGCTCGACCGCGCGGAGGAAGCCGTTCGCGTCGAGCCGCCACGCGCCCGAGGCGGTGTCGCGCGCGTCGATCGTGAAGCCGAGGTTCCCGTTGTGGCTCGTCTCGGGCTTGAGCTCGAGGTTGGCGACGATCATCGCCCCGTCGCCGAACACCTCGACGGGCCGCGGGAGCCGCGTCGCCCACTCGTACGACGCCTTGGCGTAGAGCCACTCGGAGAAGCGATAGCGGAGGCCGTCGCCGACGCCGAGGCGATGGGTGTCGCGCTCCCGCTGGTCGAAGCGCCCGTGCAGCCCCGGGAGGCGCCCCTTCATGCGGAGCATCTGCACGTAGTCTTTCACGAAGAAGCGGTTCTCCAGGCGATCGTCGAGCACGTTGAGCTGGTGCTCGACGCCGTACACCCAGGTGAACAGGCTGTGCTCGCCCCTGAGCTGCTCGCGGGCCTGGGGGTTGTCCGGCCTGCGCTCTTCTGCCGTGCGCGCGATGAGCGTCGGAGACACGGAGAGCTGCAGCGCGTGCTCCGGGTGGGGCCGGTAGCGCAGGCTCAGGCGGCCGAGGCCGCTGTGCTCCCGGAACACCCGATCCCGGGGGGGCGACTCGTCCTCGCCCGGCTTGGGGCGCTTGCGGATGCAGCGGCCGAACCAGTCGTAGACGCAGTCGCTGACGTCGAGGAAGGTGGCGCGCCCGTACGTGTACCCGAGGAGCGCGTCGAGGGCGACGCCCCGGCCGAGCCCTTGCTCGTACTGGAGCGTCGCGCCCGGCACGGTCTCGCCGGTGGTGACCGCTCCATAGGGCAACCTCATGACGCCGAACTTGTGCTGGTGCTCCTTGTCGTGGTCGGTGACGAACGCGCGCAGGAGCAGCCGCCGCGCCCAGGGCCGGTTCACGAAGCCGATCTCGGCGCTCCCGCCCGCCGCCCGGTAGGCGTCGTGGAAGCGGTAGGCGCGCGCGGCCTGCTCGCGCCCGGTGGTCTCGTTCGGCACCACGACGTCCACGGGGTAGTCGTTCTTCGCGGTGTCGAAGAAGCCGCTCACGCGGGTGAAGAAGCCGCTCGGCTCGTGCAGGTGCCGCGCGGAGAGCGTGAGCCGGTGGGTGTCGTACGAGCCGACCTCGTAGGACGCCGCGCCGTGGGTGCCGCGGACGTCCCGATCCGTGACCAGGTTGACGGCCCCGCCCAGCGCGTCGGCGCCGAAGCGCACCGGGACCACGCCGCGGTAGATCTCGACGCGCTCGACCAGGTTCACGGGCACGTTCGAGACGCCGAACGGGTAGCCGGCGAGATCGAGCGGCACGCCGTCGAGGAAGAAGCGGATCTGTTCGTCGGTGAGGCCGTTCAGCGAGAACCGCGCCCACGACCCGAGCCCCGCGCTCCGCCGCACGCCGACGCCCTGGGTGCGGGCGAGCACCTCGCCCAGGTCGGCGGTCCTCCGCTGCGCCTCCTCGGTCTCGATGACCGTGATCGCCTGCGCGGATTGCCGGAGGCGCTCGGCCTCGGCGCCGCGCACGATCACCGCGATGGGCGCGGCGCCGGTCGCCGGGGCGGGCCCCTGGACCGGCGGGGGCGGGGTATCTGCCGTGGGCGCGGCCGGGATCGCCGGCGCAGCCGGGACCGCGGGCGGGGCCGGGATCCCGGCCCCGCCCGCCGCGGCGGGCGACGGCGCGGCCAGGGGCTCCTCCGGGAGCTGGAACTCGTAGCCGTAGAGGATCCGTGAGGCGACCGGCGTGCCGCGCCGGCGCGCCGGCACGAAGCGGAACCGGAGCGCCGCGGCCCGCGCCGCCTCGTCGAGTCCGTGCCCCTGCGGGGTCGTGACCTCGGCCTCGGTCACGCGCCCTTCCGCGTCGATCAGGAGCTTCAGCACGACCGTGCCCTCCCGTCGTGCCGCCCGGGCCTCCGACGGATACTCGGCCTCGACGAGCTCGAGGAGCCGCGGCGGCTCGACGGCGGGGACCCCGGCGGCCGGCGGACGCTCGCCGCCCGGCGAGCCCGCAGCAGGCGCGCTCGCCTCACGGCCGCCCTCCGAGCGTCCAGCGCCGGCCGGCACGCCGCCGTCCTGAGCGCGCGCCGGCGCAGGCACGCCCGGCAGCAACAAGGCCATCACGCCTGCGAGCAGGCCTCGACGAGCAAGAGAGCGTCGCGTCACCGCATCAGCCTTTGCTCTGGAGCGTGCTGCGATGCGTCAAAAAACGTCAAGGTTCCAGGGACCGGACAGGCGTCCATGACAGGGATGACTCCGGTACCCGAATCGAAAATCCAAATCAATTTCATCTTCACGCCGAGCGAGCCGTTCAGGGCGGTTTTTCCTTGACGGCCTCCGGTCACGTGTTTCATACAACCGCTACTCAGAAAATAATAATCGTTTTCATTTTCAACAGCAAGACGCTAGACGGGTGAGGCGACCCTGACGCCATCCGGCGCGCGACATGTACGACGCATGGCGTCATGAGGGCGGTGCGTGAGATGCGGTGCTCAAGCCCGCTCGTTTGCCGGGATTTTTTTGGTCTGGAGCTGAGGTGGTGATGGAGTCGAACCGATCCCCTGGGCGTGTGATCAGCGATCACGGCGCGGTCGAGCCCGCGACGCTGGTCGCGCTGCTCCGGCGTCGCGCGGAGCAGCGCCCGTCCGGGCACGCCTACACCTTCCTGCTCGACGGGGAGGCGGACGCCCGCGCGATGACGTACGGCGAGCTCGACCTCCGGGCGCGCGCGCTCGCCGCAGAGCTCCAGGCCGGCGCGCGGGCGGGTGAACGTGCGCTCCTCCTGGTGCCGCCGGGGCTCGACTTCATCGCCGCCTTCTTCGGCTGCCTCTACGCGGGGCTCGTCGCGGTGCCGGTCCCGCTGCCGCAGCGCAAGCGCGGGTTGCTCCGCGTGCTGGCCATCGTGCGCGACTGCCGCCCGAGCGTCGTGCTCACCACCGAGGCGTTCCTCGGCGCCGTGGCGATGCTCCGCGACGATCCGAGCCTCGCCGAGCTGAGCCACCTGCGCTGCGTGGCCGTCGACACGGTCCGGGACGGCCAGGGCGATGCGTGGCGAGCGCCGCGTGTGACGGCTGAGACCCTGGCGTTCCTCCAGTACACCTCGGGCTCGACCGGGACGCCCAAGGGCGTGGTGCTCACGCACGGCAACCTGCTGCGCAACGAGCTCATGATCCAGCGCGCGTTCGCGCACACCGAGGAGAGCGTGATCGTCGGGTGGCTGCCGCCGCACCACGACATGGGGCTCATCGGCAACATCCTGCAGCCGCTCTACGTGGGCGTGCCGTGCATCCAGCTCTCGCCCGAGCACTTCCTGATGAGGCCGCGGCGCTGGCTGGACGCGATCTCGCGCTACCGGGCCACGACGAGCGGCGGGCCGAACTTCGCGTACGAGCTGTGCGTCGGCAAGATCCCCCCGGATCAGCGGGAAGGGCTCGACCTCGGCTCATGGCAGGTGGCCTTCAACGGGGCCGAGCCGATCCGGACAGCGACGCTCGACCGCTTCGCCGACGCGTTCGCGCCGGCGGGGTTCCGGCGCGCCGCGTTCTATCCCTGCTACGGGCTGGCCGAGGCGACGCTGCTCGTGACCGGCGGAGCGGCCGACGCGCCGCCGATCGTGCGCGCCGTCGACCGCGCTGCCCTCTCGCAGGGACGCGCGGTGTTCGATCCGCGCGATCCAGAGGCCGGCCTCTCCCTGGTGGGCTGCGGGGGATCTCCCGCCGGCGACGAGGTGCTGATCGTCGATCCCGAGACGCACCGGCCCTGCGACGGCGAGCACGTCGGGGAGATCTGGGTCGCCGGAGCGAGCGTGGCCCAGGGCTACTGGGAGCGGCCGGAGGAGACGGCGCAGACGTTCGAGGCGCGGCTGTGCACGGGAGAAGGGCCGTTCCTCCGCACAGGTGATCTCGGGTTCGTCTCGCGCGGCGAGCTGTATGTCACGGGCCGGCTCAAGGACCTGATCATCGTCCGCGGGCGCAACCTCTACCCGCAGGACATCGAGCTCACCGCGGAGGAGAGCCACCCGGGCCTCCGCGCCGGCGGCGGCGCGGCGTTCTCGGTGGACGAGGGCGGCGAGGAGCGCGTCGTCATCGTCCAGGAGCTCGGACGGCGCGCCGTCACGTCGGCGGATCCGGCGGAGATCGGCGCGGCGATCGAGCGCGCCGTGGCCGACCGGCACGAGGTCGGCGTCCACGCGGTGGTGCTCATCAAGCCGGGGAGCCTGCCGCGGACCACGAGCGGCAAGGTGCAACGGAGGGCGTGCCGCGGCCGGTTCCTGGACGGCACGCTGGACGCCGTGTGGCAGTCGACGCGCGTCGACCACGCGGCGCGTGCGGGCGTCGAGGCCGGGATCGCGGAGCCGCCGGAGACGGCGCTGGAGGCCGCGCTCGCAGGCATCTGGGCCGAGGTGCTGGGGCGCGCGCGGGTCGGCCGGAACGAGGAGTTCCTGAGCCTGGGCGGCGATTCGCTGCGCGCCATGCAGGTGAGCGGCCGGGTGAGCGAGGCCGTGGGCGTCGACGTGGGGCCGGCGCAGCTCTTCGAGTCGACGACGGTCGCGGCGCTCGCAGCCTGGATCGAAGCGAGGCAGGGCGGCGCGCCCACGGGCGGCGCGGCGGGGCCCGCGCCGCGCTCGCCGGCGGAGCGGCCGGAGCGGCTGCCGCTGTCCCTCGTCCAGGAGCGCCTGTGGTTCCTCCAGCACCTGGTCGCCGGGGCGCCCGTCTACCACGTCGCGGTGGCCGTGCGGCTCTCCGGAGCCCTGGATCCGCGCGCCCTCGAGCAGGCGGTGACGGCGCTCGTGGTCCGCCACGAGGCCCTGCGCACCAGCTTCCCCTCGGTCGCGGGGCAGCCTCTCCAGCGGATCGCGCAGCCCGCCCCCGTCGCGCTGCCGCTCGAGGACCTGAGCGCGCTCGCGGACGAGGATCGGGAGCGGGCGGTGCAAGAGCGCCTCCGCGACGGGGCGCGGCGCGCGTTCGACCTCGCCGAGGCGCCGCCCGTGCGCTGGACGCTGCTCCGCAAGGGCGAGCGGGAGCACGTGCTGGCGGTCACCTGCCATCACCTCATCGCGGACGGCTGGTCGATGAACGTGCTCCTGCGGGAGCTCTCGCTGCTCTACGGCGCGCTCTCCGCGGGGCGCTCCCCTGAGCTCGCGCCGCTCGCGCTCCAGCAGGCGGATCACGCGCTGTGGCAGCGCCGGGACGAGCAGGCGGCGGCGCGCGAGCGGGAGCTCGCGTACTGGCGCGAGCGGCTGAAGGGGCCGGTGCCGCCCCTCGAGCTCCCCACCGACCGGCCGCGGCCCTCGGTCCAGACCTACGCGGGCGCGCGCGAGGATCTCGCGCTGCCGCCGGAGCTCGTGGCGCGGCTCGGCGCCCTCGGGCGCAAGGCGGGCGCCACCCTGTTCACGACCGTGGCCGCAGGGCTGTTCGCGCTGCTGCACCGGTACACGGGCCAGCGCGACGTCTGCATCGGCACGCCGGTCGCCGCGCGGCCGCGGGCGGCCCTGGAGGGCGTCGTCGGGTGCTTCCTCAACACGCTGGCGCTGCGCGTGGACCTCTCCGGGAACCCCAGCGTCACGGAGCTCCTCGCCCGCGTCCGCGCGGCGGTCACGGAGGGGCAAGCGCACCAGGAGCTGCCGTTCGAGCGGGTGCTGGAGGCGCTGTCCCTCGAGCGGAACCTGAGCCACACGCCCCTGTTCAACGTGATGCTCGCCATGGATCCGGCGCCCGAGCAGGCGCCGGAGCTCCCCGGCCTGTCGATCGGCGTCGAGCGGGTGGACACGGGTACGGCCCAGTTCGATCTGGCGCTCAACCTGGCCACGGACGGGCAGGGAGCGCGCGGCGCCTGGGAATACAACACCGACCTCTTCGACGGCGCGACGGTCGCGCGGATGACACGGCACCTCGTCGCGATCCTCGAGGGCTTCGTCGCCAACCCAGAGATCCGGCTGGCCGATCTGCCGATGATGGATGCGGCGGAGCGGGGGCAGGTCCTCGTCGGCTGGAACGCGACGGAGCGGTCGTATCCAGGCGAGCGGCTGGTGCACGAGCTGTTCGAGGCGCAGGCGGAGCGGACGCCGGAGGCGACGGCGGTGCTCTTCGGCGAGCGTCGGCTGAGTTATCGAGAGCTGAACGCGCGGGCCAACCGGGTGGCGCACGCGCTGCGGCGGCGCGGCGTGGGGCCGGACGTGCTCGTGGCCGTCGCGGCCGAGCGCTCGGTGGAGCTGGTGGTCGGGCTGCTCGGCATCCTCAAGGCCGGGGGCGCCTACGTGCCGATCGACCCGGAGTACCCCGCGGACCGCATCGCGTTCATGCTCTCGGACGCGGCCGCCTCGGTCCTGCTGAGCCAGTGGCCCGTGGCGTCGCGGCTGCCCGCGCACGGGGCCGAGGTGCTGTGCCTGGACGCCGATCGGGCCAAGATCGACCGCGAGCCCGCGACCAACCCCGCGGTGGCGGTCTCGGCGGACAACCTCGCGTACACCATCTACACGTCGGGTTCGACCGGGCGGCCCAAGGGCGCCGGCAACAGCCACCGTGGCCTTCTCAACCGCCTGCAGTGGATGCAGGAGCGCTACGGGCTCACGCCGGAAGACCGGGTGCTGCAGAAGACGCCCTTCAGCTTCGATGTCTCGGTGTGGGAGTTCTTCTGGCCGTTGATGACCGGCGCTGGCCTCGTGGTCTCGAGGCCCGGCGACCACCGCGACGGCGAGCGGCTCGTCGAGCTGATCACTCGCCACGACGTGACCACGCTGCACTTCGTGCCGCCCATGCTCCAGGCGTTCCTGGAGACCCCGGGCGTGGCGTCGTGCCGGTCGGTGCGCCGGATCCTCTGCAGCGGCGAGGCGCTGCCGGCCGAGTTGACCCGGCGCTGCTTCGAGCGGCTCGCGCACGCCGAGCTGCACAACCTCTACGGGCCGACCGAGGCCTCGATCGACGTGAGCTCCTGGGCCTGCCAGCGAGGGGACAACTCCGCCTCGGTGCCCATCGGTCACCCGATCGCCAACACCCAACTCTACCTGCTCGACCGTCACGGCCAGCCCGTGCCCGCGGGCGTGGCCGGAGAGCTGTACATCGGCGGCATCGGCCTCGCCCGCGGCTATCACCGGAGGCCCGACCTGACCGCCGAGCGCTTCGTGCCCGATCCGTTCGGCTCGGCCCCCGGAGGCCGGCTGTACAGGACAGGCGATCTGGCGCGCCATCGGCCCGACGGGGCGATCGAGTTCCTCGGCCGGCTCGACCACCAGGTCAAGATCCGCGGGCTGCGCATCGAGCTGGGGGAGATCGAGGCGCGGCTGCTGCAGCACCCCGGCGTGGGCGAGGCCGTCGTCCTTGCCCGCGACGAGGCCCACGGCGGAAAGCGCCTCGTGGCCTACGTCGCCGGCAAGGGCGGCGCGGCGCTGGAGCCCGGAGCGCTGCGCGACTGGCTCGCCCAGGCGCTGCCGGCCTACATGGTGCCTGCGCCCATCCTCGTGCTGGAGCGGCTGCCGCTCTCGCCCAATGGCAAGGTCGACCGACGCGCCCTGCCCGCGCCCGAGCAGGTCGAGGCGCCGGCCAGGGCCACGACGCCGCCGCGAACTGACCTCGAGCGCGCCATCGCGGCGATCTGGAGAGACGTCCTCTCGGTCCCGCAGGTCGGCGTTCACGACAACTTCTTCGATCTGGGCGGACACTCGCTCTTGCTGGCCAAGGTCCACGGCCGCCTGCGCGAGGAGCTCGACCGCGCGCTGCCGATGCTGGTCCTGTTTCAACATCCCACGATCGCGTCGCTCGCAGGGGCTTTGAGCGGGGAAGCCAGCCAGCCGGCGCCCCAGGAGAGCGAGCGGAGCGGCGAGCGGGCGAGCGCCGCGCAGCAGCGGCGCGGAGAGCTCTTCGCGCGACGGCGCGGCGGGCGCGGCGATCTGGAGACGAAGAAATGACGACACCGAGCGGCGGCGAGCCCCGGGCGGGCCTGGAGCTCGCGATCATCGGCATGGCAGGGCGGTTCCCGGGCGCGCGGGACGTCGCGACGTTCTGGCGAAACCTCTGCGCAGGCGTCGAGTCCGTCTCGATCCTCACCGATGAGGAGCTGCTCGCCGCGGGCGTGGACCCGGCGCTGCTCGCGCGGCCCGAGTACGTGCGGGCGCGCGCGGTGCTCGACGACATCGACCTGTTCGACGCCGAGCTCTTCGGGTTCACGCCGCGCGAGGCGGCCGCGCTGGACCCGCAGCACCGCCTGTTCCTGGAGTGCGCGTGGGAGGTGTTCGAGAACGCCGGGATCGACCCGGAGCGCGCGCGTGTGCCGGTCGGCGTCTACGCCGGGTCGAGCCTGAGCGGGTACCTGGCCCACCTCTTCCCCGACGGGCCGCGGCTGCAGTCGGCGGCCGACGTCGCGGCGCTCCTCTCGCTCGACAAGGACTTCCTCACGACCCGCGTGTCGTACAAGCTGAACCTGCAGGGGCCGAGCATCGCGGTGCAGACGGCCTGCTCCACGTCGCTCGTCGCCGTGCACCTGGCCTGCCAGGGGCTGCTCACCGGCGAGTGCGATCTGGCGCTGGCGGGCGGCGTCTCCGTCGGCGTCCCGCAGAAGAGCGGGTACCTCTACCAGGAAGGCGCGATCGCGTCGCCCGACGGCCACTGCCGCGCGTTCGACGCCGGGGCCCGCGGCACCGTCGGCGGCAGCGGCGTCGGCGTGGTCCTCCTGAAGAGGCTCGACGACGCCATCGCCGATCGGGACGTGATCATCGCGGTGATCAAGGGGTCCGCCGTCAACAACGACGGCCGGGCCAAGGTCGGCTACACCGCGCCGCGCGTCGAGGGCCAGGCCGGCGTGATCCGCGCCGCCCACGCGGCCGCGGGCGTCGACGCGGACTCCATCGCCTACGTGGAGGCGCACGGCACCGGGACGCCGCTCGGCGATCCCATCGAGATCGCCGCGCTGACCCAGGCGTTCCGCGCGACGACCGACCGGAGGGGTTTCTGCGCCATCGGCTCGGTGAAGACCAACGTCGGGCACCTGGACGCGGCCGCAGGGGTCGCCGGGCTGATCAAGGCGGCGCTCGCCGTGGCGCACGGGCGCATCCCGCCGAGCCTGCACTTCCGCGCGCCGAACCCCGCGCTCGATCTCGAGAACAGCCCCTTCCGCGTGGCCACCGAGCTCGCCGCCTGGTCGACCCCCGGCGCCCCGCGCCGCGCCGGCGTGAGCTCCTTCGGCATCGGCGGCACCAACGCGCACGTCGTGCTCGAAGAAGCGCCGCCCCCGCCGGCGGCGGATCCGCCCCGCCCGTGCGAGCTGCTCGTGCTGTCGGCCCGGTCGAGCGCGTCGCTGGAGCGCTTGACCGACGCGCTCGCGGAGCACCTGGAGACGCACGCCGATCTCGAGCTCGGCGACGTGGCGTACACGCAGCAGCTCGGCCGCAGGGCGTTCGGCCACCGCCGCGCGGTGGTGTGCCGCGCGCGGGAGGAGGCCGCGCGCGCGCTGCGCGATCGCGGCGATGCGCTGCGCACCGGCGGGCCCGTCGCCGGACCGCGGCCGGTCGCCTTCCTGTTCCCCGGACAGGGCACCCAGCGCCCGGACATGGGCCGCGATCTCTACGAGACCGAGCCCGTGTTCCGGGCCGAGGTCGACGCCTGCGCTTCGCTCCTCCAGCGCCACCTGGGCACGGATCTGCGGACGCTGCTGTTCCCCGCGCCCGCGGACCTCGAGGACGCCGCGAGGCGCCTCGATCGGACGTCGATGACGCAGCCGGCCCTCTTCGTCGTGGAGTACGCGCTCGCCCGGCTGTGGATGGCCTGGGGCGTGACGCCCGACGCGATGCTCGGGCACAGCGTGGGCGAGTACGTGGCCGCCTGCCTCGCGGGGTGCCTGTCGCTCGACGACGCCCTGTCCCTGGTGGCGGCGCGGGGGCGGTTGATGGAGGCGACGCCGGACGGCGCGATGCTCGCGGTGCCCGCGTCCGAGGCGGAGGTCGCGGGCTGGCTCGGCGACGAGGTCGCCCTGGCCGCCGTGAACGGGCCGCGGCAGTGCGTGCTGTCGGGCCGGACGGCGGCGATCGAGCGGATCGAGCGCGAGGCGGCGGGCCGCGGGATCCAGGCCCGCCGCCTGCGCACGTCGCGCGCGTTCCACTCCCACCTGATGGAGGGCGCCCTCGCCGGGTTCCGCGAGGCGGTGGGCAGGGTCACGCTGCGCGCGCCGCGGATCCCGTGGGCCTCGAACGTCACCGGGGCCTGGATCACCGCGGCCGAGGCGCAGGACCCCGAGTACTGGGTCCGACACCTCCGCAGCACGGTCCGCTTCGCCGACGGCGTGGTGGCCCTGCGGGAGCAGCCGGAGCGGATCTTTCTGGAGGTCGGGCCGGGGCAGACGCTCACGGCGCTGTGCCGGCAGCTCGCGGCGGAGTCGCTCGCGCTGGCGTCGCTGCCCGCGGTCCGCGAGGCGGGAGGGGCGGGCGCGGCGCTGCTCGACGCGGTCGGGCAGCTCTGGGTGGCCGGCGCTCCGGTGGAATGGGCTGGCCTGCAGGCGGGGCGGCGCCGGCGGCGCGTCGCGCTGCCGGCAACCCCGTTCGAGCGAAAGCGGTACTGGCTGGAGCGCCCCGAGGTGACGGGGCGAGGAGGCCCGGACAGGGCAACCTCGGTGGGGTCCGCCACCTCAACCTCGGTGGGGTCCGCCTCAACCTCGGTGGGGTCCACCTCAACCTCGGTGGGGTCCACCTCAACGTCGGTCGGGTCCAGGTCCACCTCAACGTCGGTCGGTTCCACCTCAACGTCGGTCGGTTCCACCTCAACGTCGGTCGGGTCCAGGTCCACCTCAACCTCGGTCGGGACGTCCGATCCGGGTGGATTTTTCTATGTTCCCTCGTGGAAGCGCGCCCCGCTGGAGCCGCTCCCGCCCGAGGGGGACGAGGCGCACTGGGTCGTCTTAGCGGACGAAGCGGTGATCGGCCTCGGGATCGTGGAGCGCCTCGAGCGCGCCGGCCGGCGGGTCACCCGGGTCAGGAGCGGCGAGCGCTTCGAGCGCCTGACCGATCGCGCCTTCACGCTTCGCCCGGATCAGCCCGAGGACTACGCCGCGCTGGCCCGGGCGCTCGACACGAACACGGGACGGCCCGCACGGATCGTCCACGCCCTCAGCCTCGACGGCGCGCGCGAGGCGCAGCTCGACCCCGGCGCGTTCCAGGATGCGCAGCGCCGGGGCTCGATGAGCCTGCTCTGGCTGGCGCGGACGCTGAGCAAGCTGCCGGGAGGCGCCCACCTGATCGCGCTCGCCAGCGGCCTGCACGACCTGACCGGGCGAGAAGCCCTGCGCCCGGAGCACGCCACGCTGATCGGGATCTGCCGCAGCATCCCGCTGGAGTACCCGCACGTCCGCTGCCGCGTCATCGACCTCGAGGCCGCCAGCCCGGACGCCGCCGAGGTCGATCGGATCATCGAACGCATCCTCGCGGAGGCGCGATCCGACGCCGGCGACCCCGTCGTCGCGCACCGCGGGCCCCACCGCTGGGCGCCCACCGTCGAGCCGGTCCCGCTGAAGGGGGCGCAGGGAGCGCCCCCCCTGCTGCGAGAGCGCGGCGTCTACCTCATCACCGGCGGCCTGGGCGGCGTCGGGCTGTGGCTCTCGGACTACCTCGCGCGCACGGCGCACGCGCGGCTGATCCTCACCTGCCGCTCGGCTCCCACCGACGAACAGCGCCGGCGCCTGCAGGCGCTCGAGCAGGCCGGCGCCGAGGTCGTGGCGCTGCGCGCCGACGTCACCGACGCGGCGCAGATGCGCGCTGCCGCGCGCGAGGCGATGGATCGGTTCGGCGCCCTGCACGGCGTGATCCACGCGGCCGGCGTCGCTGGGGGCGGGCTCATCGAGCGGCTGACGGCGGACGCGCTCGACGCGGAGCTGGCGCCCAAGGCGCTCGGCGCGCTGGCGCTCGACGAGATCGCCCGCTCCTTCCAGCCCGACTTCGTCCTGCTCTGCTCCTCGGTCACCGCGCTGAGCGGCGGCCTCGCGCGGGCGGGCTACGCGGCCGCCAACGTGTTCCTCGACGCGTTCGCGCAAGCCTGCGCGCGCCGCGCAGGGCCGTACGTGGTCTCCGTCAACCTCGATCGCTGGCGCAACGTCGGCATGGCGGCCCGCGCCGAGGCGCGCCTCCTCGCCCTGGGGCTCGACGACGTGATCCTCGACGGGATGAGCCCGGAGCAGGGGCAGGAGGCCTTCCACCGCGTCCTGAGCCAGGCGGCGCTGCCCCAGGTGATCGTCTCGGCGCGCCCGCTCCAAGGCCTGCCCAGCGACGACGAGGGCGCCGCCCTGGCCCGACGGCTCGGCGCCGGCGACGCCGCCTCGGCCGACCGCAGCCGCGAGGCGCCCCGGCGCGCCGGCGCAGCGGCCGCCGGCGCCGCCGAGCGCCCCTCGCCCGAGGCGGTGACGGCGCAGGTGACGGCGATCTGGGCGCGGGCGTTCGGCCTCGATCCCATCGACCCCACGAAGGACTTCTTCGCCCTCGGCGGCGAGTCGCTCCTCGCCCTGCAGATCCTCAACCGCGTCCGGGAGACGTTCCAGGTCGAGGTGCCGCTCCGCGAGTTCTTCGAACGGCCGACCGTGGCCGCGCTGGCGGAGCGCATCCAGGCGGCGCGAGGGCAAGCGCCCGCGGGCCCCGAGCCGGCGCTGGTCGCGCTGCCCCGGACCGCGCGGCGGCTCGCCGGCGCCGGCAGCGCGCAAGCCCCGGCGCGCGAAGACGGCCAGCGGGACGGCCAGCGGGACGGCCAGCCGGTCCCCTCGAAGGGACCGAAGGAGAACGGGTGATGCGCGTGCTCGGCTTCCTCGTGCGCCGCGCCCGCCGGCCCCTGCTCCTCGCCATCGCCGCCGGCGTGATCAGCGGGCTCTCGGGCGCCGGCATCATCGCGCTCGTCCAGGAGGCGCTCTCCGCGGACGGCCGCCCCGCCGCGCAGCTCGCGTGGGCGTTCGCCGGGCTCGCCGTCCTTGGCGTGGCGAGCAAGGGCGTCTCCCAGGTGCTCCTGACCCGGCTGGGACAGGCCATGATCGCGGAGCTGCGCATGCAGCTCGGCCAGCGCATCCTCGAAGCGCCGCTGCGCCGCATCGAGCAGCTCGGCCCCCACCGGCTGCTGGCGGCGCTCAACGACGATCCGGCCGTCATCACGCAGGCGTACGTCTACCTCCCGCTCGTCTGCGTCAACGTGGCCACCGTCCTCGGCTGCCTGGCCTACATCGGGTGGATCTCGTGGCATTCGCTGGCGATCGTGCTGGGCGCCATGGGGCTCGGCGCCGTGCTCTTCCGGGCGCACGACGGGCGCGCGATCCGCGCCTTCGCCCGCGCCCGCGAGACGAGCGACGCCCTGTTCAAGCACTTCCGCGCGCTCACGGGCGGGATCAAGGAGCTCAAGATGCACGGCGGGCGCGGGCGGGCGTTCCTGTCCGAAGCCCTCGGCACGAGCCTCGCGACGTACCAGCGGGACTTCGTGAAGGGCACGACCGAGTTCTCCGTCGCGATCGGCTGGGGCACGCTGCTCTTCTACGCCGTCCTCGGGCTCACGCTGTTCGCCCTCCCCGCGTGGGCAGGGCTGACGCCGCCGGCGACGTCCGGCGTCGTGCTGGCGATGCTGTTCCTGCTGACGCCGTTCGCGCAGACGGTCGAGCTCCTGCCGGCGGTCGGGCGGGCCAGCGTCGCGCTCTCGAAGGTGAACGAGCTCGGCCTCTCGCTGACTCCGGAGCTCGGGACCGCCGCGCCGCAGCCGCCGCGCGGAGGCGGCGCGGAGGGCCCGCCCTCCGCATGGAAGCGCCTCGAGCTGGCCGGCGTCACGCACCGTTACTACCGGGAGAAGGAAGACGGGAGCTTCCAGCTCGGGCCCATCGATCTGACCTTCAACCCCGGCGAGATCGTGTACCTCGTGGGCGGCAACGGCAGCGGCAAGACGACGTTGTCCCTCCTTCTCCTCGGGCTCTACGCGCCGGAGTCCGGCGAGATACGGCTCGACGGCGTGCCCATCGACGACACGAACCGAGAGCGGTATCGACAGCTCTTCTCGGTCGTCTTCGCGGAATACCACGTCTTCGAGCAGCTCCTCGGCCTGAGCGGCCCCGACCTCGACGAGCGCGCCCGCCGCTACCTCGAGCGGCTGCAGCTCGATCACCGGGTGCGCGTCGAGGAGGGCGCCCTCCGCGTGACCGGGCTGTCGCAGGGACAGCGCAAGCGCCTCGCCCTGCTCACCGCCTACCTCGAGGACCGGCCGTTCTACGTCTTCGACGAGTGGGCGTCCGACCAGGACCCGCAGTTCCGGAAGATCTTCTACACGGAGCTCCTCCCCGAGCTCCGGGCGAGGGGCAAGACCGCCCTCGTCATCACCCACGACGACCAGTACTTCGCGCTCGCGGACCGCTGCCTGCGGCTCGATTTCGGCCGCCTGACCGAGCTGCCCGCGGCCGCCGGGGGCGACGAGGAGCCGCTCGCGGCGCGGGAAGAGCGCGCCGCGAGCGCCCGCGCCGACGAGGGCGGCCGGGCCCGATCCGCGCAGCCCCGCCGCCTCCAGATCGAGCAGCGGGCCGCGCTGGAGACCGGCGCCCGCGGTCACGAGGCCTTGAAGGCGACGGAGCACGAGGTATGAGGCGAGACGTCCGCACACGCCTGCTCTCGGCGCTCCTCCCGCTTTCGATCGCCGGCTGCGCGGAGGCGCCGAAGAGCGCCGCCCGCGCCCCGGCGCCGAGCGCCGGCAGCGCGGTGACCGTGTCCGGCCTCGACGGCGCGGTGACCGTCGCCTCCGATCGCCTGGGGATCCCCGCGATCCGCGCCGCCTCGCGGGAGGACGCCGTCCGGGCCCTCGGCTTCGTCACGGCGCGCGACCGGCTGTTCCAGATGGACCTGCTCCGGCGGAGCAGCGGAGGACGGCTCGCGGAGGTCCTCGGGCGCGATCTGCTGGAGGCCGACGCCCGACAGCGGCTCTACGGCGTCCCGCAGGCCGCGGCGGCGATCCTGGCGCGCCTGCCCGGGAGCCAGCGCGCCGCGCTCGACGCGTACGCCGAGGGCGTCAACGCCTACCTCCGCAGCGCGGCGGCGCTGCCTGTCGAGTTCGGCCAGCTCGGCTATCGGCCCGAGCCGTGGCGCCCGGAGGACAGCGTGCTCGCCGTGCTGGAGATGTTCAGAGCCCTCAGCGCCACCGAGGACGCGGAGCGGATGCGCACGGTGCTGACGCGCAGCCTCCCGAAGGGCGTGACGTCCTTCCTGCTCGACGACACGGACCCTTACACGAAGGCGCTGCTCGGCGCGCAGGCGCCCGCGTCCCCGCCGCTGCCAGTCGAGGAGCTGCGGGCCCTGGTGGCGCAGCACCGGAAGGCGCGCGGGCCGAGCGCCGGCGTGCTCGGCGAGGACGCCGGCGAGGCGCCGGTCGGCTCGAACGGCTGGGCGGTGGCCGGCGCGAGGACGCGAGACGGCCGCGCCATCGTCGCGAACGACATGCACCTCGAGCTCGGCGTCCCCAACATCTGGTATCGCGCCGAGCTCCGGTACGGCGACAGCGAGCTCGCGGGCGTCGTGCTGCCCGGCGTGCCCGTGATCATCGCGGGGACGAACGGCCATGTCGCGTGGGGGATGACCAACCTCATGGGCGACGTGATGGACCTCGTCCGGATCGAGGCCCACCCCGAGCGCGCCGACACGTACCGGACGCCCTCCGGCTGGGAGCGGCTCGAGGTCGCAGAGGAGACGATCAAGGTCCGCGGCGCGCCCGACGCCACCGTCACCGTCCGCAGGACCGTCTGGGGGCCCGTCGCGCCGCGGCCGCTCCTCGGAGCGCCGGTCGCGGTCCGCTGGGCGGCGCTCGATCCCGAGGGGGTCGACCTCGGGCTGCTCGAGATGGATCGGGCCCGGAGCGTCGACGAGGCGGCCGACGTGATGAACGCCGCCGGCGGGCCCGGGTGTAACGTGCTGCTCGGCGATCGGCGCGGCCGCGTCGCGTGGACGGTCACCGGGCGCATGCCGCGGCGCCGCGGGCTCGACGGCTCGGTCGCCGTCTCCTGGGCGGACGGGCGCGCGGGCTGGGACGGGTACCTGCCCCCCGCCGCGCTGCCGCGCGTCGTGGATCCGCCGTCGGGGTTCGTCGTCAGCGCCAACCACCACATGCCGCTCCCCGAGGGCGCCCCGGCGCTCGGCCGCGACTACGCGAACGGCTACCGCGCCTACCGCATCACCGAGCGCCTGCGCGAGGCGCGCCCGGTCGCCGAGGCGGACCTCCTGGCGGTGCAGCTCGATACACGGGCCGAGTTCTTCGGGTTCTACCGCGAGCTCGCGCTGCGCGCGCTCGGGGACGAGGCCGCGTCGAGGCGGCCGGCGCTCGCCGAGGCGCGGCGCGCGCTGTCGGCGTGGGACGGCCAGGCGGACGTGTCCAGCGTCGGGCTGCCGCTCCTCGTTCGGTTCCGGCGCGCCCTGGCCGACGAGGTGTTCGCCGCGTGGCTCGCCCCGAGCCGCGCCGCGGAGCCGACCCTGGAGCTCGATATGCCCGACATCGACACGCCCTTGCAGCGCGCGCTCGGCGAGCGGTCGCCCGATCTCGTGCCGGCGCGGGAGGGCGGCTTCGACGCCTTCGTCCTCGCGGCGCTGGAGGGGGCCATGGCGTCGCTCGAGCAGCAGCACGGCGCGCGGCCCCTCGACCAGATCGAGTGGGGCGCGGTGAGCCGGGTGCGGATCGCGCACCCGCTCGGCGCGAGCCCGGAGCTCGCCGCGCGCCTCAACATGCCTGACGAGCCGCTCCCGGGGTGCGTCGCCTGCGTGCGCCTGGCGAGCCGCAGGTTCGGCGCGAGCGAGCGGCTCGTCGTCTCGCCGGGGCACGAGGCGGACGGGATCCTGCACATGCCGGGCGGGCAATCGGGCGATCCGATGTCGCCCCACTACCGCGATCAGCAGCGCGCCTGGGTCGACGGGCGCCCGCTGCCGCTCCTCTCGGGGCCCGCCGCGCACACCCTCACGCTCGTTCCCGAGCGCCCATGACGTCGATCACCACATCTCGAACGGAGGAGTCCATGGCCAGCGAAGAGCATGAAGACAACACCATTTACAAAGTCGTCGTGAACCACGAGGAGCAGTACTCGATTTGGCCCGAGTACCGGGAGAACCCCCTCGGCTGGCGCGACGCGGGCAAGACCGGGACGAAGGCCGAGTGCCTCGATCACATCAAGGAGGTCTGGACCGACATGCGGCCGCTCAGCCTGCGCAAGCAGATGGAGGAGGGAGAGCGGTCGTGAACGACTCGAGCGCTTCGTCAACGCGAGAGGCAACGCGAGAGGCAACGCGAGAGGCAACGCGAGAGGCACCGCGGGAGTCGCCCGAGGGCGCCGCGCCGGGCGAGGCGGCAGGCCTCGTGCGTTCCTGCTTCCCCGGCGGCCCGCTGCCGCTCGTCGTGAGCCCGAACGGCCGCGGGGACGTCTCCTTCGTCCCCGCGCTCGGCGCGGCCATCCGGGCGTGCGCGGAAGAGGAGCTGACCCGGCACGGAGCGGTCCTGTTCCGCGGCTTCCCGGTCCGATCGCTCGCCGACTTCCACGCCTTCGTCCGGCTCGTGACGCCGGACCTGCTCGACTACACGTTCGGGTCGACGCCGCGCTCCCACGTGCAGGACCGCATCTACACGTCGACGGAGTACCCCGCTCACCAGCACATCCCTCTCCACAACGAGCAGTCGTACACGCTCGATTGGCCGCTCAAGATCTGGTTTCACTGCGCAGAGGCCGCGCCCGAGGGCGGCAGCACCCCGCTCGCCGACAGCCGCGAGGTCTTCCGGCGCATCCCGGCGCGCCTGCGGGAGCGCTTCGCGGCGAAGAAGGTGATGTACGTCCGCAACTACGGCAATGGCCTGGACCTGCCGTGGCAGAAGGTCTTCGGCACGAGCGATCGGGCCGAGGTCGAGCGCTTCTGCCGGGCGGCGGGCATCGAGTGCGTGTGGAAGCCCGACGGCGAGCTGCGCACACGCCAGGTGTGCCAGGCCGTGGCCACCCACCCGCGCACCGGCGACGAGGTGTGGTTCAACCAGGCCCACCTGTTCCACGTCTCCAACCTGGAGCCGGCCGCGCGAGAGGCGCTCCTCTCGATCTTCGCCGAGGAGGACCTGCCCCGCAACGCGCTGTATGGCGACGGATCGCCCATCGAGGGCGCAGCGCTCGACGAGATCCGCGAGGTGTACAGGCAGCTCGCCGTGGAGTTCGCCTGGCAAGCGGGCGACGTGCTCCTCGCGGACAACATGCTGGTCGCCCACGGGCGCGCGCCCTTCCGCGGCCCGCGCAAGGTCCTTGTAGCCATGGCCGAGCCGTACCGGGCCAAGGCCTCCTGAGGTTCTTTCATGCGTGAGGATGTCTTCGTTTTTCCGATGAGCTTCGCCCAGGAGCGGCTGTGGTTCCTCGCCCAGCTCGAGCCGGAGAGCGCCTCTTACAACATGGCCACGGCCGTGCAGCTCACCGGATCGCTCGACGTCGCCGTGGTGGAGCGGTGCCTCTCCGAGATCGTGCGCCGGCACGAGATCCTGCGCACGACGTTCGCCGTCGTCGACGACCAGCCCGCGCAGGTCGTCCACCCCGACGGGGCGCCGCGGATCGGGCGCGTGGACCTCGGCGCCTTGCCGGCGGCGCAGCGAGACGCCGAGCTCCGGCGCCTCATCGAGCGCGAGGCGCGGCAGCCCTTCGACCTCGTGAACGGCCCGCTCCTCCGGCTCACGCTCCTGCGGCTCGCACCGGAAGAACACGTCCTCCTCTGGGTGGTTCACCACCTCGTCTTCGACGGGTGGTCCACGGGGCTGGTCCTGCGGGAGTTCGCCGCGCTCTACGCGGCGTTCGCCGCGGGCCGGCCCGCCCCCCTCGCCGACCTGCCGCTGCAGTACGCGGACTTCGCGCACTGGCAGCGCCAGCGCGTCGAGGGCGGCCTGCTCGCGGACCAGCTCGCCTACTGGACGAGGCAGCTCTCGGGACAGCCCCCGCTGCTGGAGCTGCCCACCGATCGCCCCCGGCCCCCGGAGCAGCGCTACCGGGGAGCGCGGCGCTCCTTCCGTGTGCCCGGCGCGCTCGCCGCGGCGCTCGGCGCCCTCGCGCGGCGCGAGGAGACGACCCTGTTCGTGGTGCTGATGGCCGCCTTCCAGGCCCTCCTCTCCCGCCACGCGGGGAGCCTCGATATCAGCGTGGGCACGCCGGTGACGAACCGGAGCCGCGCCGAGCTGGAAGGGCTGGTCGGCTGCTTCGCCAACACCGTCGTGGTCCGCGCCGATCTCTCCGGGGATCCGCCGTTCACGGCGCTGCTCGCCCGGGTCACGAGCGCCGTGCGAGAGGCGCAGACGCGCCAGGAGGTGCCGTTCGATCAGGTGGTGGAGGCCGTGAGCCCGGCCCGGGATCTGAGCCACGCGCCGCTCTGCCAGGCGATGCTCGCGCTGCAGCCGGCGGCCCGGCAGCCGCTCTCGATCACGGGCCTCGAGGTGCGCCTCCTCGACCTCGACGTGGGCGGCGCCCAGTTCGATCTCTCGCTCGACGTCGCGGCGGACGGCGAGGGGCTGACGTGCGCGCTCGACTACGACACCGACCTGTTCGACGAGCGCACGATCGCGCGGATGGCCGACCATCTCCTGCGCCTGCTCGCGGGCGCGGCGGCGAGCCCCGAGACGCGCCTGTCGGAGCTGCCGATGCTCGCGCCCGAGGAGCAGCGGCAGGTCCTCGGGTGGAGCACAAAAGGGGCGCTCCCCCGGATCCCGCCCCCGCGCGCCGTGCACCGGGTGGTCGAGGAGCAGGCCGCGCGCGCGCCCGGGGCGACGGCCGTCGTCCATGAGGAGCAGGAGATCACGTACGGCGAGCTCGATCGGCGAGCCAACCAGATAGCGCAGCTCCTCCGGCGGCGCGGGGTGGGGCCGGAGGTCCACGTGGGCCTTTGCCTGCCGCGCTCGATCGGGGCGATCGCCGCCACGCTCGGCGTGCTGAAGGCGGGCGGCGCCTACGTCCCGCTCGACCCGAGCGACCCCGGGGAGCGGCTCGCCGCGAGAATCGACGGCGCCGGCATCCGCGTGGCGATCGCCCACGGCGACGCCGACCTGGCCCTCGGCGTGGAGGTGATCCGCCTCGACGCCGACTGGACGTGCGTGCGCGGTGAGCCCTCCGCGCCGCCGGCGTGTGAGCCCGCGCCCGAGCAGGCGGCGTGTGTGCTCGAGCCCTCCGACGCGGCGGGGGAGCCGGACGCCGTCGTGATCCCGCACCGGGCGCTCGCGAGCGCCGTCGACGTCGCGGCGGCGGTCCAGGAGATCTCGCCGAGCGACCGGGTGCTGCAGCTCGCGCCGCTGACCTCCGGCGCGAGCGCCGAGCAGATCTTCCCGTGCCTCGCGCGCGGCGCGACGCTCGTGCTGGGCGCCGAGGCGACGCTCGAGTCCGCGGCCGCGTTCGTGGCGGCGTGCGGCGCGCGGGGCGTGACCGCGGCGGCGCTGCCGACGCCGTACTGGCGCCGCCTCGTCGCGGCGCTCGGCGAGGGGCTGACCCTGCCGCCGTGCCTCCGGCAGATCGTCCTCACCGGCGAGGCGCCCTCGCCCGGGCGCGTGAGCGCGTGGCGGGCGTCGCCGGGGGCCGCGCGCGTGCGCCTGCTGAGCGCCTACGGTCCGATCGAGGCTGCGACGGCGGTCGCGACGATCGGCGACATGACGGCGGCGGACCCGCACGACGTGCGGGTGATCCCCGTCGGCCGGCCGCTGGCGAGCGCGCGGGTGTACGTGCTCGACCCCGCCGGTCGACCGGCGCCGGCCGGCGTCGTCGGAGAGCTCTACCTCGGCGGCCCGGGGCTCGCGCGCGGGTACTGGGCGCGCCCGGATCGGACCGCGGAGCGCTTCGTCCCCGATCCTTTCGCGGAGGAGCCCGGAGCGCGGCTCTACCGGACGGGGGACCGGGCGCGGTGGCGGGCGGACGGACAGCTCGAGCTCGCCGGCCGCGCGGACCACCCGGCGACGGTGCGCGGCTTCCGGATCGTGCCCGGGGAGATCGAGGCGCGCCTGCTCGACCTGCCCGGCGTGCGCGACGCGGCCGTGATCGTGCGGCAGGACCGGCCCGAGGAGCGGCGGCTCGCGGCGTACGTCGCGGCCGGCGCGGACGTGGCGCCGGAGCAGCTCCAGCGCGCGCTCAAGGAGCAGGTGCCGGACTACATGGTGCCGTCGGCGTTCGTGGTGCTGGCGGAGCTGCCACACACGCCGCGCGGCGCGATCGACCGGAGCGCGCTGCCGGCGCCCGTCGAGCCCAGCGGCGAGGCCGTGACGCCGCGCACCGAGGTCGAAGCGGCGCTCGCGGGGATCTGGGCGGAGCTCCTGGGACGGCGGGCCGTCGGGGTCCAGGAGAACTTCTTCGAGCTGGGCGGCGACTCGATCCTCGCGCTCCAGGTCGTCTCGCGCGCGCGGGCCGCGGGCCTCTCGCTCACGCCCCGGCAGATCTTCCAGCACAAGACGATCGCCGGGCTGGCCGCGGCGGCGACGTCGGCCTCGGCGCCGGTCGCGGAGGCGCCGCTCCCGGGCGACGCGCCGCTCGCGCCGATCCAGCGCTGGTTCTTCGAGCGGAGCGGGCCGAACCCGCACCACTGGAACCAGACGGTGCTGCTCGAGCTGCGGCAGCGGGTCTCCGTCGAGGCGCTCACGGCCGCCGTCCAGGCGGTGATTGACCATCACGGCGCGCTGCGGCTGCGGTTCACGCGCGAGGCGGGCGGGTGGAGCCAGCACTTCGCGGACGCCGTCACCGCGGAGGTCGCGCGGGTCGACCTGTCGCACCTCCCCGCCGAGGCGCAGCCCGCGGCGCTGGCCCGCGCGGCAGGGGAGCACCAGGCGCGCCTCCACCTGACCGAGGGGCCGCTGCTCCGCGCGGTGCTGTTCGATCTGGGCGCGGACCGCCCCGGCCGCCTCCTGCTGATCGCCCATCACCTCGTCGTCGACGCCGTCTCGTGGCGGATCGTGATCGAGGATCTCCAGACCGCCTGCCGGCAGCACGACCGCGGCGAGCAGATCCGGCTCCCGGACGAGATCGTCTCCTTCGGCGAATGGGCCTGGCGCCTGGAGGCGCACGCCCGCTCCGAGGAGGTGGCCCGGCAGGCGGAGGCGTGGCTCGCCGCGAGCCGACCCACGGCGGCGCTGCCCGCGGACGATCCGGCGGGCTCGTCGCTCGAAGTGGACACCGTCCACCGGACGCAGCTCCTCGGCGCCGAGGACACACGCGCGCTGCTGCAAGCGGCCCCTGCGTACCGGATGCGCGTGGACGAGGTGCTGCTCGCCGCGTTCGCCGGAGCGCTCGCGCAGTGGACGGGTGATCCCGCCGTGCGCGTCGACCTGGAGGGACACGGTCGCGACGCGCTGGACGAGCTGGATCTCTCCCGGACGGTCGGGTGGTTCACGAGCCTCTATCCCGTCCGGCTGGAGGTCCCGGCCGACGCGACGCCCGAGCGCGCGCTCAAGGCGCTGAAGGAGCAGCTCCGCGCGGCCCCCCGGGGCGGCGCGACGTACGGGGTGCTCCGGTACCTGGGCGAGGACGAGCGGGCCACGCGCCTCCGGGAGCGCCCCGCGCCGCAGGTGCGCTTCAACTACCTCGGGCGGTGGGACGACCTCTTCGCGTCGAGCGCGCTGTTCTCACACGCCGAGGGCGATGTCGGGCGCGATCACGATCCGCGCGCGCCGCGGCGCCACGAGCTGGAGGTCGACGCGGCCATCGTCGGCGGGCGCCTGCGGGTGATGTGGGGCTACAGCGGAGCCCGCTATCGGCCCGAGACGATGGCGCGCCTCTTCGAGGACTTCGCGGCGCGCCTGCGCGCGATGGTCGAGCACTGCCTCGCTCCGGGCAGCGGGGGCGCCACGCCCTCGGATTTCCCCCTGGTGCGGCTCGATCAGGCCAGCCTGGACCGGCTGCTCGGGCCTGGCCGCGACGTCGAGGATGTCTATCCCCTGAGCCCCCTCCAGCAAGGGCTGCTCTTCCACAGCCTGTGGGAGCCCGGCTCGGGCGTCTACGTCGAGCAGGTGACGTGCACGCTGGAGGGGGCGCTCGACGTCGACGCGTTCCGCCGGGCCTGGGAGGCCGTGATCGATCACCACGGCGCCCTGCGCACCACCTTCGCGTGGGAGGGCGCCGAGGAGCCGCTCCAGATCGTGCGGCGCGGCGCGGCCGTGGAGATCGAGATCGAGGACCTGCGCGGCGCCGGGGCCGACGAGCAGCGGGCGCGGCTGTCGGCCCGCATCGAGGCGGATCGGGCGAGGGGCTTCGATCTGGTGCGGGGCCCGCTGACGCGCGTCTCGCTCCTGCGCCTCGCGGACGAGGTCCACCACGTGCTCTGGAGCCACCATCACCTCCTGCTCGACGGGTGGGCGGCGTCCCTCGTGCTGCGAGACGCCTTCTCCGCCTACGACGCCCTGCGCGCCGGCCGCGCGGTCGCGCTGCCGGCCCGGCGGCGCTACCGCGAGTACATCGCCTGGCTGCGCGAGCGGGACGCGGGCGCCGACGAGCCGTTCTGGCGAGGCGCGCTGTCGGGCTTCAGCGCCGCGACGCCGCTGCCTCTGGAGCGCGCGGCGGGCGAGGCGCGCGAGGCGCGCGAGGCGTTGACCGAGGGGAAGAGCGGATACGGGGCGAAGCTCGTCTCGCTGTCGGAGCCGGCCACGGCGCGCCTCGTGCGCTTCGCGCAGCAGCACCACGTGACGTTGAGCACGCTCGTCCAGGCCGCGTGGGCGCTCCTGCTCAGCCGCGCTGCCCGGAGCGACGATGTGGTCTTCGGCGTCACGGTGGCCGGGCGATCGGCGCCGCTCGCCGGGATCGACGCCATGGTGGGGCTCTTCATCAACACGTTGCCCCTGCGCGTGGCCGTGCCTCAGGCGGCCACCGTCACAGGCTGGCTGCGCGATCTCCTGAGGACGACCACCGAGCTCGGCCCGCACGAGCACACGCCGCTGTCCCAGACGCGGGCCTTCAGCGCGGTGCCCGCGGGACAACCGCTGTTCGAGAGCTTGCTCGTCTTCGAGAACTACCCCACCGATCCCCGGACCCAGCAGGGGTTGCCCGGGCTCGCGGTCCGCGACGTCGCGTTCGCGGACCAGACCAACTACCCGCTCACCCTGATCGCCCTGCCGGGAAATCGGCTCCAGCTCTGCCTGTCCTACGACCGGCAGCGATTCGACGAGGAGACCGCCTCTCGCCTGCTCGGCCTCGTGGAGGTGGCGCTCGGACAGCTCGTCCGCCGCCCCGAGGCGCGGGTCGGCGAGCTGTCGCTCCTCGGCGAGCTGGAGTCCCGGCGTGTCGTGACGGAATGGAACGCGACGGAGCGGCCGTATCCTGGCGAGCGGCTGGTGCACGAGCTGTTCGAGGCGCAGGCGGAGCGGACGCCGGAGGCGACGGCGGTGCTCTTCGGCGAGCGTCGGCTGAGTTATCGAGAGCTGAACGCGCGGGCCAACCGGGTGGCGCACGCGCTGCGGCGGCGCGGCGTGGGGCCGGACGTGCTCGTGGCCGTCGCGGCCGAGCGCTCGGTGGAGCTGGTGGTCGGGCTGCTCGGCATCCTCAAGGCCGGGGGCGCCTACGTGCCGATCGACCCGGAGTACCCCGCGGACCGCATCGCGTTCATGCTCTCGGACGCGGCCGCCTCGGTCCTGCTGAGCCAGTGGCCCGTGGCGTCGCGGCTGCCCGCGCACGGGGCCGAGGTGCTGTGCCTGGACGCCGATCGGGCCAAGATCGACCGCGAGCCCGCGACCAACCCCGCGGTGGCGGTCTCGGCGGACAACCTCGCGTACACCATCTACACGTCGGGTTCGACCGGGCGGCCCAAGGGCGCCGGCAACAGCCACCGTGGCCTTCTCAACCGCCTGCAGTGGATGCAGGAGCGCTACGGGCTCACGCCGGAAGACCGGGTGCTGCAGAAGACGCCCTTCAGCTTCGATGTCTCGGTGTGGGAGTTCTTCTGGCCGTTGATGACCGGCGCTGGCCTCGTGGTCTCGAGGCCCGGCGACCACCGCGACGGCGAGCGGCTCGTCGAGCTGATCACTCGCCACGACGTGACCACGCTGCACTTCGTGCCGCCCATGCTCCAGGCGTTCCTGGAGACCCCGGGCGTGGCGTCGTGCCGGTCGGTGCGCCGGATCCTCTGCAGCGGCGAGGCGCTGCCGGCCGAGTTGACCCGGCGCTGCTTCGAGCGGCTCGCGCACGCCGAGCTGCACAACCTCTACGGGCCGACCGAGGCCTCGATCGACGTGAGCTCCTGGGCCTGCCAGCGAGGGGACAACTCCGCCTCGGTGCCCATCGGTCACCCGATCGCCAACACCCAACTCTACCTGCTCGACCGTCACGGCCAGCCCGTGCCCGCGGGCGTGGCCGGAGAGCTGTACATCGGCGGAATCGGTCTCGCCCGCGGCTATCACCAGAGGCCCGACCTGACCGCCGAGCGCTTCGTGCCCGATCCGTTCGGCTCGGCCCCCGGAGGCCGGCTGTACAGGACAGGCGATCTGGCGCGCCATCGGCCCGACGGAGCCATCGAGTTCCTCGGCCGGCTCGACCACCAGGTCAAGATCCGCGGGCTGCGCATCGAGCTGGGCGAGATCGAGGCGCGCCTGCTGCAGCACCCCGGCGTGGGCGAGGCCGTCGTCCTGGCCCGCGACGAGGCGCACGGCGGAAAGCGCCTCGTCGCCTACGTCGCGGGCAAGGGCGGCGCGGCGCTGGAGCCCGGAGCGCTGCGCGACTGGCTCGCCGAGGCGCTGCCGGCCTACATGGTGCCTGCGCCCATCCTCGTGCTGGAGCGGCTGCCGCTCTCGCCGAACGGCAAGGTCGACCGCCGCGCCCTGCCCGCGCCGGACGCGGCGACGGCGGCGCCCCGCGTGTACGTCCCGCCGCGGACCGAGGCGGAGCGGATCCTCGCGGAGGTCTGGGCGGAGGTGCTGCACCGCGATCGGGTCGGGATCGAGGACAACTTCTTCGAGCTCGGCGGCGACTCGATCGTCACGTTGCAGGTCATCGCGCGCGCCTTCCAGCGAGGGCTTCAGCTGACGCCAAGGCTGCTCTTCGAATGTCCCACCGTGGCCGAAGCCGCGGCGCGGGCGACCGTGGCGGCCGCGCCGACGCCGACGCCGCCCGCGCCGCCGCGAGACCCCGAGACCCCTGACGCCGGCCTCTCCGCGGAAGAGTGGAGCGATCTCCTGGACGAGCTCCAAAGGTGAACCGTGTCTACCAAGCCTGATCCCTCTGCAAACATCGAAAGCGTCTATCCCCTCTCTCCCATGCAGGAGGGGATGTTGTTCCACACGCTGCTCCGCCCGTCTTCGGGCGTCTACCTCATGCAGAATCGCTATCGCATCGAGGGCGATCTGCAGCTCGACGCGTTCGTCAGGGGCTGGCGAGAGGTCGTGGCGCGGCACGCGATCCTGCGCACCTCCTTCGTCTGGAGGAGCCAGAAGCGCCCGCTCCAGGTGGTCCACAAGACGGTCGAGCTTCCGTTCGAGGTGCTCGATTACCGGGGCCTCACCGGAGAGGCCCAGGAGGCGCGCCTCTCCACGGAGCTGCGCGCCGAGCTCGATCAAGGGCTCGACTTCGGCAAGGCGCCGGTGATGCGCCTCCGCCTCGTTCGCCTGAGCGACCGGACGTACGAGCTCGTACACAGCTTCCACCACATCCTCCTCGACGAGTGGTGCACGTCGCTCCTGATGATGGACTTCCTCGCTCACTACGAGGCGCTGGCCCGGGGCGACGCGCCGCGCCCCGCGCCCGCGCGCCCCTACCGCGATTACATCGAGTGGCTCGGGCGAAAGGATCCTCAGGCCGGAGAGGCGTTCTGGCGGGGCGCCCTCCAGGGCTTCTCCGCGCCGACGCCCCTCGGGTTCGAGGAGCGCTCCGCCCAGGCGGCGGCCGCGGACCACGGGCAGATCGACAGCCTCGTGATCCGGCTCGGCGCGGAGCCCTCGGCCGCGCTGCGCGCGCTCGTGCAGCGCCACCGCCTCACGCTCAACACGATGGTGCAGGGCGCCTGGGCCCTGCTCCTCAGCCGATACAGCGGCGAGCCCGAGGTGCTCTTCGGCGTCACCGTCGCCGGGCGTCCGCCGGAGCTGCCAGGGGTCGAGTCCATCCTCGGCCTCTTCATCAACACGCTGCCGCTGCGCGTCCCCGTCCCCGCGGAGGAGCCGCTCCTGCCGTGGCTCGCCGCGCTCCTCGATCGGAACCTCAAGCTGCGGCAGCACGAGCACACGCCGCTCGTGGACATCCAGCGCTGGAGCGAGATCGAGCGGGGAAGGCCGCTGTTCCAGAGCCTCCTCGTGTTCGAGAACGCGCCGGTCGACCCCGCGCTCCGCGAGGGGCGGATCGTCTTCCGGATCGCGGACTTCCGCGCCCGCGTCCACACGAACTACCCGCTCACGGTCATGTCGTGGCCCGGCGCCGAGCTGCCCCTCCAGCTCACCTACGACCGGTCGCGCGTGCGGCCCGAGCTCGCCGAGCGGCTGCTCGGGCACCTCCGCGCGCTCCTCCTGGCCATGGCGGCGCGGCCCGACGCGCGCCTCGGCGACCTGCCGCTCCTCACGCCGGCCGAGCGAGAGCAGGCGCTCGTGACCTGGAACGCGGCGCCCGCGGCCGAGGAGGATCTCTCCTCCTACGCCGCGCGCTTCCGCGCCCAGGTCGCCCGGACGCCGGACGCCGTCGCCGTGTCCTGCGCGGATCAGCGGCTGACGTACGCCGCGCTGAACCGCGACGCGAACCGCGCGGCGCACGCGCTGCGCGCGCGCGGCGTAGGCCCCGAGCAGCGGGTCGCGCTGCTCGACGGCCGCGGCGTCCCGCTGCTCACCATGATCCTCGCCGTGTTTAAGGCCGGCGGGGCCTACGTGCCGCTCGACCCCGCCTACCCGGCCGAGCGCGTGGCGCAGATCCTCGCGTCGAGCGAGCCCCGGGTCGTGCTGACCCAGGGCCGGCACCGCGAGGCTTTGGAAAGAGCCATTTCCATGCTGCCCGGGCCGCGCCGGCCGTCGATCGTGATCCTCGAAGACGCCCTCGACGAGGCCTCCTCCAGCGAGGACCCCGAGGAGCGCGGGGGGCCGGATCACCTCGCCTACGTGATCTACACGAGCGGCTCCACCGGGGTGCCCAAGGGCGCGATGGTCGAGCGGCGCGGGATGCTCAACAACATGCTGAGCAAGGTCCCGCGGCTCGGCCTCGCGGCGGGCGACGTCATCGCGCAGACGGCGTCGCCGTGCTTCGACATCTCGGTCTGGCAGTTCCTCACCGCCCTGCTCTTCGGCGGCACGGTCGACATCGTGCCCGACGAGACCGCGCGCGATCCGGGCCGCCTGCTCGAGCACGTCGAGCGCCGCGGGATCGCCGTCATCGAGGTCGTCCCCGCCGTGCTCCAGGGCATGCTCGACGCGGCGCTCGAGCACCCCGCGCCGCCGGCCCTCGGTCGGCTGCGCTGGGTCCTGCCGACCGGCGAGGCGCTCCCGGCCGCGCTCGCCCGGGCGTGGCTCGATCGCTACCCGGCGGTGCCCCTCATGAACGCCTACGGGCCCGCGGAGTGCTCGGACGACGTGGCGCTGCACGCGATCACGGCGCCGCCCGCGGCCGACGACGTGCAGGTCCCGATCGGGCGGCCGGTGGACGGCCTCCGGCTCTACGTCCTCGATCGCCTGCTCGCCCCGTCGCCGGTCGGCGTGTGCGGCGAGCTGTACGTGGGCGGCGTCGGCGTCGGGCGCGGCTACCTGGGCGACGCGGGCCGGACCGCCGCCGCGTTCCTCCCCGACCCCTTCAGCCAGGCGCCGGGGCGCCGGCTCTACCGGACCGGGGATCTCGCTCGCTACCGCGACGACGGCACGATCGAGTTCGTCGGCCGGCGCGATCACCAGATCAAGCTGCGGGGATACCGCATCGAGCTCGGCGAGATCGAGGCGCGGCTTGCCGAGCACCCCGAAGTGAAGGAGGCCGTGGTGCTCGTCCGCGAGGACCGGCCGGGCGTGCGGCGGCTCGTCGCCTACGTGGCCGCCCGCGCTGACGTGGCCGCAGGTGCTGACGTGGCCGCGGGCGCTGACGTGGCCGCGGGCGCTCCGGCGCCCGCCGCGGAGGCGCTGCGCGTGTGGCTCGCGGAGCGCCTGCCCGAGTACATGGTGCCGCAGGCCTTCGTGTCCCTGCCGGCGCTCCCCCGCACGGCGAACGGCAAGGTGGACCGGCGCGAGCTGCCTGCCCCCGACTCCGGCGACACGATCCGCCACGTGGCGCCGCGCACCGCCACCGAGGAGCTGCTCGCGGGGATCTGGGCCGAGGTGCTGGGCGTGGAGCGCGTCTCGGTGGAGGACTCGTTCTTCGACCTCGGCGGCCACTCGCTGATGCTGACGCAGGTCCTCTCGCGCGTGCGCCGCGTGCTCGACGTCGAGCTCCCGCTCCGCGCGTTCTTCGAGGCGCCGACGGTGGCCGCCCAGGCGCGCGCCGCGGAGGCGGCCCGGCGCGGCCCGCCGGCCCCGCCGGCCCCGCCGCTCCTCCCGCAGCCGCGCAGCGGCCCGTCGCCGCTCTCCTTCGCGCAGGAGCGCCTCTGGTTCATCGCGCAGCTCGAGGAGACCGCGGCGTCCTACAACGTCCCGGCGGCGGTGCGCCTCCTCGGGCCGCTCGACGTGGCCCGGCTCGAGCGCAGCTTCGCCGCGGTCGTCCGCCGTCACGAGTCCCTGCGCGCCACGTTCGCGGAGCGCGACGGCCGGTCGGAGGCGATCGTCCACGCCGAGCAGCCCGTGGCGCTCTCGCTCGTGGATCTCGGCGCCGCGCCGGAGGAGGCGCGCGAGGCCGAGGCGCGGCGCCTGCTCGAGGAGCAGGCCCGCCGGCCCTTCGACCTGACCGGCGGGCCGCTGCTCCGGATCGCGCTGGTGCGCCTCGGCGAGCGCGAGCACCTCCTGCTCGTCGTCCTGCACCACATCGTGTCGGACGGGTGGTCCATGAACGTCCTCGTCGGCGAGGTGACCGAGCTCTACGCCGCCGACGCGGAGGGGCGCGCCGCCGCGCTCCCGTCGCTCCCGATCCAGTACGCCGACTACGCCCGGTGGCAGCGCGCGTGGCTCACGGGGGCGGTGCTCGACCAGCAGCTCGCCTACTTCCGGCAGCGGCTCGGCGCGGAGCCGCCGGTCCTGCGGCTGCCCACCGACCGGCCGCGCCCCGCCGCGCGATCGTACCGGGGCGCCCGCCACGGCTTCGCGCTCCCGCGCGAGCTCTCGGCGGCGCTCGGCGGGCTCGCGCGCGGCCAGGGGGTCACCTCGTTCATGCTGCTCCTGGCCGCGTTCCAGGCGCTGATCGCGCGCATGAGCGGCCAGACCGACCTGTGCATCGGCACGCCGATCGCGGGCCGCACGCGCGTCGAGGTCGAGGGGCTCATCGGGCTCTTCGCCAACACGCTCGTGCTGCGGGCGGACCTCGGAGGGGATCCGCGCTTCGCCGATCTCCTCGCGCAGGCGCGCGAGGAGGTGCTGGCCGCGCAGGCGCACCAGGACCTGCCGTTCGAGCAGCTCGTGAAGGCGCTCCGGCCGGCGCGGGATCTCGGCAGCACCCCGCTGTTCCAGGTGATGTTCTCGCTCCAGGAGGCCCCGCGGCGCGCGCGCCCGCTCGCCGGCCTCGAGATCCTGCCCGTCGAGGTGGATCCGGGCAGCGCCCAGTTCGACCTCTCGCTCCACATGGTGACCGCGCCGGAGGGGCTCCGCGGCTCGTTCGAGTACAGCACGGAGCTCTTCGAGGAGCGCACGATCCGCCGCATGGCGGACGATCTCCGCGCGCTCCTGGAGGCGATCGCGGCGCGGCCGACCGCGCGGCTGAGCGAGCTGCCGCTGCCCGAGCCGCCGGCCCCGGCGCTGCCCGACCAGCCCGAGGCAGCGCCGCCGCGGGACGAGGCCCTCGAGGCAGCGCCGCCGCCGGACCAGGCCCTCGAGGCGGCGCCGCCGTCCGGCGCGGCAGGCGCGCGGCCGGCCGCGGCGCAGGACGCCGCTCCCCTCGAGGCCATCGAGGCGCAGCTCGCCGCGATCTGGGCTTCGGTCCTGGGCCGCGAGCGCGTCGACCGCCACGACAACTTCTTCGAGCTGGGAGGCGACTCGATCCTGAGCCTGCAGGTCGTCTCGCGCGCGAAGCAGGCGGGCCTCCGCGTGACCGCCCGCCAGATGTTCCAGCACCAGACCCTCGCGGCGCTGGCCGCCGCCGCGGGCCTCTCCACCGGCGCCGCCGCGGCCACGGACGAGGAGGAGCCGGCGGGGGGCGACGTGCCGCTGACGCCGATCCAGCGGCGGTACTTCGCGCGCGACCTGCCGAACCCGCACCACTGGAACCAGGCGCTGCTGCTCACGGTCGCCGAGCCGCTGGTGTGGCCGGCGCTGGAGGCGGCGGTGCAGGCGCTCCTGCGCCACCACGGCGCGCTGCGGCTGCGCTTCGCGCCCGGAGAGCGCGGCGTCCGCCAGACGCTCGCGCGCTCCGACGCACCTGCCGCGGTCGTGCACCGGGCGGACCTCGCCGGGGTGCCCGAGGCCGAGCAGCCGAGGACGCTCGAGGCGCACGCGACCCGGTGGCAGGCCAGCCTCGACCTCGCGGAGGGGCCGCTGCTGCGTGTGGTCGGGTTCGATCTCGGCGCCGGCCGGCCGGGGCGGCTGCTCCTGATCGCGCACCACCTCGTCGTCGATGGCGTGTCGTGGCGGATCCTCCTCGACGATCTGGAGACCGCCTACGATCAGGCGCGCCGCGGGGCGCCGGCGGAGCTGCCCGACAGGACCACCTCGTTCGTGCGGTGGGCGGAGCGCCTCGACGCCGCGGCGCAGGGCGCCGCCCTCCAGGAAGAGGCCGCCTTCTGGCTCGGCCTGCCCTGGGATCGGCTCGCGCCGCTGCCGGTCGACGATCCGGCGGGGGATCGCGCGGAGACGGCCATGGCCACCGTCAAGGTGGGGCTGAGCGGGGCGGAGACGCGGTCGCTGCTGGAGGCGGTGTCGGAGGCGTACCGGACGCGGGTCGACGAGTTCCTCCTGGCCGGGCTCGCCCTGGCCCTCGCCCGGTGGACCGGCCGGGCGCTCGTGGGCATCGAGGTCGAAGGCCACGGGCGCGAGGCGCTCGACGGCGAAGACCTGGATCTATCGCGCACGGTCGGCTGGTTCACGAGCGTCTACCCGGTGCTGCTCGAGGTCGCGCCCGACGCGGCGCCGGGCGCCGTGCTCAGGACGGTGAAGGAGCAGCTCCGCCGCGTCCCGCGGCGCGGGCTCCCCTACGGCGCGGTGCGGGAGCTCGGGGCGGGGGCGATCGCCGACCGGCTGCGCCGCCTGCCGGCGCTCGGCGTCGCGTTCAACTACCTCGGGCAGTGGGACCAGGTGATCGGCGCCGGCGCGCGGTTCTCCCTGGCCGCGGAGTCGCCCGGCGACGAGCACGACCCGCGCAGCCCGCTCGCATACGAGCTCGAGATCGACGCGGCCGTGTACGACGGCCGGCTCGAGGCGACCTTCCGCTACAGCGCCGCGCGGTACCGGCAGGCGACGGTCGCCGCGGTCAGCGCGCTGTGGCGCGACGCGCTGAGAGAGCTGATCGCGCACTGCCTCTCACCGGACGCCGGCGGCTACACGCCGTCGGACTTCACCGACGTCGCGCTCGCGCCGGACGAGCTGGACTCCATCCTCGAACGACTGGACTGAGCCATGGCGAACCACAAGAAGGACGTTGAGTCGATTCACTACCTCTCCCCGCTGCAGCAGGGATTGCTCTTCCATGCGGTCTCGGACCGGTCCGCCGACCCGTACTTCGTCCAGGCGGCGTTCCTGCTGGAGGGGCGGCTCGATCCGGACGCCTTCGAGCGCGCCTGGCAGGCGCTCGCGGAGCGGCACCCGATCCTGCGCACCGGCTTCGTCTGGGAGGGCGTCGCCAGGCCGGTGCAGGTCGTCCGGCCGCGGGTGACGATGCCGGTGGCGCGCCACGATCTCCGCGGGCTCGCCGCGCGCGAGCGCGACGAGGCGCTCTCCGCGCTCATGGCCGCGGACCGGCGCGCCGGGTTCGACCTGCTCAAGGCCCCCCTCATGCGGGTCACGCTGGTGCGGCTCGCGGAGGACGCTTATTGCTTCATCAACAGCCATCACCACCTCTTGCTGGACGGGTGGAGCTTCGCCCTCCTGCTGAGAGAGGCGCTGTTCGTTTACCGGGCGCTCGTGCGGGGCGCGACCCCCGAGCTGCCGCGGGCGCGCCCGTACCGGGAGTACCTGGCGTGGGTGCAGGCCCAGGACGAAGGGGCGGCCGAGCGGTTCTTCCGCGGCGCGCTGGCCGGGTTCAGGGCGCCGACGCCGATCCCCCTGGGGGCCGCCCCGGGCGCGGCCGCGGCGGGCGGCGACGTGTTCCCCTTCGCCGAGCAGGAGCTGCGCTTCTCGCGGGCCGAGACGCAGGCGCTCGCGGCCTGCGCGCGCCGCCTGCGCGTCACGGTGAACACCCTCGTGCAGGGCGCGTGGGCCCTCCTGCTCTCCCGGCACAGCGGCGAGCCCGACGTGGTCTTCGGCGCCACGGTGTCGGGCCGGCCCCCGGAGCTCCCCGGCTCCGAGGCCATCGTCGGCATGTTGATCAACACCCTTCCGGTGCGGGTCCACGTGGACGAGCGCGAGCCGCTCGCCGCCTGGCTCCTGCGGCTGCAGGACCGGAACAGCGAGCTGCGCCAGCACGAGTGGACCCCCCTGTCCCTCGTCCAGCGCTGGAGCGAGGTGCCGGGCGGGCGGTCGCTCTTCGACACCCTCCTCGTGTTCGACAGCTACCCCGAGGAGGACGTGGGCGGCGCGCTGCGCGACATCGGCGGCGTGGGCGTCCGCGCCTTGCCCCGGCCCGGCGGCGGGCGTGAGGCCGGCGCCCTGCTCACCGCCGGGCGCAACAACTACCCGCTGTCGCTCATCGTGGAGCCTTCGGGCGAGCTGGGCCTGATCCTGTGCTACGAGCGCCGCCGCCTCGCGCACGAGGCCGCGGCCAGCCTGCTCGGCCAGTGCCGCGCGCTGCTCGAGGCGATGGCGGCGCGGCCGGACGCCCGCCTGGCCGAGCTGCCCCTCGTGAGCGCCGCGGAGCGGCGGCGCCTGCTCACCGACTGGAACGCGACGGCCACGGCCTTCCCGCCGGCGGCCTGTGTCCACGAGCTCTTCGAGGCGCACGCCGCCGCGCGGCCCGACGCGCTCGCGGTCGTCTGCGAGGAGACGGCGCTGACCTACCGGGAGCTCGATCGGAAGACGAACCAGCTCGCGCGGAGGCTGCGGGCGCTCGGTGTGGGGCCCGAGGACCGGGTCGCCCTGTGCATCGAGCGCTCGGCCGAGATGGTCATCGCGCTGCTCGGCGCCCTCAAGGCCGGCGCCGCATACGTGCCCGTCGACCCGAAGTTCCCGCGCGAGCGGCTCCGCGCCGTGGTGGAGGACAGCGGCGCGCGCGTCGTGGTCACGCAGGAGCAGTGGGCCGGCGCGTTCGACGGACCGGGGCCCGCGCTGCTGTTCCTGGACCGCGACGCGGGCGCCCTCGCGGCCGAGCCCGACGCGCCGCTCGGGCAGACGGCCCGGCCCGACAACCTCGCCTACCTCATCTACACCTCGGGCTCGACCGGGCGCCCGAAGGGCGTGGCCGTCGAGCACCGCCACCTCGTGAACTACGTGCGCGGCGTGCTCGTGCGGCTGCCCCTCGGCGAGGGCGGCGGCATGGCGCTGGTCTCGACCGTGGCGGCCGACCTCGGGCACACGTCGCTCTTCGGCGCGCTCTGCTCGGGCCGCACGCTGCACGTCCTGTCCGAGGCGCGGATCTTCGATCCCGACGCGACCGCCGAGTACATGAGCCGCCACGGGGTCGACGCGCTCAAGATCGTCCCCAGCCACCTCGCCGCGCTCCTGGAGGCCGCGCGCCCCGAGCGCGTGTTGCCGACGCGTTGCCTCGTGGTCGGCGGAGAGGCCTCGAGCTGGGAGCTCATCGAGCGGATCCGGGCGCTCTCGCCGGGCTGCACCGTCGTGAACCACTACGGCCCCACCGAGACGACCGTGGGCTCGCTCACCTGGCAGATCGACCCCGCGGCCGGCCGCACCGGGGCGACCGTGCCCATCGGCCGGCCGCTCCCCAACACCCAGGCGTACGTCCTTGATGTAAACTTCGAGCCGGTGCCGGTGGGTGTGCCCGGGGAGCTCTACCTGGGCGGGGCTGGCGTGACGCGCGGCTACCACGCGCGCCCCGAGCTGACGGCGGAGCGCTTCGTCCCGGATCCGTTCGGGGGCGTCCCCGGAGGTCGGCTGTACCGCACCGGGGACCGGGCGCGCCTGCTCGCGGGCGGCGCGATCGAGTTCCTCGGGCGCACCGACCACCAGATCAAGCTGCGCGGCCACCGGGTCGAGCTCGGCGAGATCGAGGCCCGCCTGCGCGAGCAGCCCGAGGTGCGCGAGGCGGTCGTGGCGGCGCGGGACGGCGGCGGGGCCGTGCGCCTCGTGGCGTACGTGGTGGGCCGGGAGGCGGCGGCGCTCGACGTGGCGGCGCTCCGCGGCCGGCTCGCGCAGCAGCTCCCCGACTACATGGTGCCCGCCGCGATCGTGCCGCTCGCGGCGCTGCCGCTCACCGCGAACGGCAAGATCGATCGCGCGGCGCTGCCCGAGCCCGAGCGGGCGGGCGCGCCGGAGGCGAGCGGCTTCGTCGCGCCCCGGAACGAGGTCGAGGCCACCCTCGCCCAGATCTGGGCCGACATCCTGCGCGTGGAGCGGGTCGGCATCCACGACAACTTCTTCGCGCTCGGCGGCGACTCCATCCGGAGCCTCCAGGTCATCGCGCGCGCCAACCAGCGCGGCATCAAGCTGAGCCCGAAGCACCTGTTCGACCACCCCACGGTGGCCGCCGCCGCGGCGGTCGCGACCGCCGGCTCCGCTGCCGCGGGCCCGGGTCAGGCGGCGGCGCCGCAGGGCGAGCCGCGCCAGGCGGCGCCATGTGCGCCCGCGCCGTCGCCGTCGCCGTTCCCGCTGAGCGGCCTCACGCCGGACGAGATCGCGCGCAGCCTGCCGGAGGCGTCGGGGCTCGAGGACGCCTACCCGCTCTCGCCGATGCAGGAGGGCATGCTCTTCCACACCCTCCTGAACCCCGGCTCCGGCATCTACCTGATGCAGCAGCACTACGTGTGGCGCGGTCCGCTCGACGTCGGCCGCCTGACCGAGTCCTGGCGCCGGGTGGCGGCGCGGCACCCGATCCTGAGGACGTCCTTCGCCTGGAAGGACCTGGAGCGGCCGCTCCAGCTCGTCCACCGCGAGGTCGACCTCTCCGAGGTGATCCAGGTCCTCGACCTCCGCGGTCTGACCGAGGCCGAGCAGCAGCGGCGCGTCGCCGAGACGCTCGAGGCCGAGCTCGCCGCCGGGCTCGACATGACCCGGGCGCCGCTCATCCGGATCCGGCTGTTCCGCCTGGCGGAGGACGTTTACCGCATCGTGCGGAGCTTCCACCACATCCTCACGGACGACTGGTGCTTCTCCGTGATCATGATGGAGTGCCTGTCGTATTACGAGGCCTCGATCGAGGGCCGCGCGCTGGAGCTGCCCCAGCCGCGCCCCTACCGCGACTACATCGCCTGGCTCGCGCAACAGGACCTCTCGGCGGCCGAGCGGTTCTGGCGCGAGGAGCTCCGCGGCTTCTCCGAGCCGACGCCGCTCGGCGTCGAGCGGGCCGCCCCCGACGGCGCGGCGCCGCCCGCGGGGGCCGGGGTGAGCGACGAGTTCGTCGAGCTGCCCCGGGCCGCGACCGAGGAGCTCCTCCGCCTCGCGCACCAGCACGCGCTGACGCCCAACACCCTCGTGCAAGGGGCCTGGGCGCTGCTCCTGAGCCGCTACAGCGGCCAGCGCGACGTCGTGTTCGGCGTGACCGTGGCGGGCCGCCCGACCGATCTGCCCGGCGTGGAGACGATCGTGGGCCTGTTCATCAACAGCCTGCCGCTCCGGGTGCACGTGTCGCCCGAGCAGCCGCTGCTCCCGTGGCTCAAGGGCCTCCTCGCCCACAACTACCGCATCCGCGAGTTCGAGCATCCGCCGCTCGTGAACATCCAGCGGTGGAGCGAGCTGCCGAAGGGGCAGGCGCTGTTCAACAGCCTCCTCGTCTTCGAGAACGCGCCGAAGGATCCGCGCCTCGGGGAGCAGGTGGGCGACGTCGGCCTCTCCTACGAGCAGGACCGGGTCCACACGAACTACCCGATGACGGTCGTCGCGTACCCGGGAGAGGCGCTGGGCATCCGGCTCTCGTACGACCGGCGCTGGTTCGATCGCGACGCCGTGCAGCGGATGCTCGGGCACCTGGTCCAGCTCCTCGGGGACATGGCCCGCCGCCCGGAGGCCCGGCTGGGCGACCTCTCGCTGCTCGGCGAGCGCGAGCGCGAGGAGCTCCTGCGGGCGTGGAACGACACGAAGGGCGCAGAGCCCGCCGCGCCGAGCTACGTGGCGCTCTTCGAGGCCCAGGCGCGGAGGACGCCGGACGCGGTCGCCGTGACGTACCGCGGGCGCCGGCTCACCTACGCAGCCCTGAACCGCGACGCGAACCGCGTGGCCCACGCGCTGCGGGCCCAGGGGGTCGGTCCGGACACGATCGTCGCGGTGCTGGAGCCGCGCGACGTCGAGCTGGTCGTGGCGCTGCTCGGCGTGCTCAAGGCCGGCGGCGTGTACCTCCCGCTCGATCCCCACCAGCCCGAGCAGCGCATCGCCGGCGTCGTCGAGGCGAGCCGCGCGCCCGTCGTGGTGACCTCGGAGGCGTGGGTCCCGCGGCTCGCGAGGGCGCTCGCGCACCTGCCGGAGCCGGCGCGGCCGCGGTTCGTGACGCGCGAGCGGCTCGCCGCGCAGCGCGGGCCCGCGCCCGTCGACGACCTCCCGCGGCTCGCGGGCCCCGGCCACCTCGCCTACGTGATCTACACGAGCGGATCGACCGGCGTGCCCAAGGGGGCGATGGTCGAGCACGCGGGGATGCTCAACAACGTGTGGGGGAAGATCCCCGCGCTGGAGCTCGGCCCCTCGGACGTGATCGGCCAGACCGCGTCCCAGTGCTTCGACATCTCGGTGTGGCAGCTCCTCACGGCGCT
The DNA here is from genome assembly GCF_002950945.1 of Sorangium cellulosum. Classification (GTDB taxonomy): domain Bacteria; phylum Myxococcota_A; class Polyangia; order Polyangiales; family Polyangiaceae; genus Sorangium; species Sorangium cellulosum_E. The sequence goes on along the minus strand of NZ_CP012673.1, from coordinate 13,162,897 downwards.
GCTCTGCGGCGGCCGCGTCCACATCGTCCCCGAGGAGATCGTGGGCGATCCGCGGCGCCTGCTGGAGGAGGCCGAGGCGCAGGGGATCACGGTCCTCGAGCTGGTCCCGTCGCTGCTCGGGGAGCTCGTCTCGGCGGACGCGGACGCGCCGCGCCTCTCGCGCCTGCGGTGGATGCTGCCCACGGGCGAGGCGCTGACGCCCGACCTCTGCCGCCGGTGGTTCGCGCGGTACCCCCGCGTCCCCCTGATGAACGCCTACGGGCCCGCCGAGTGCGCCGACGACGTGGCGCTGCACGCGATCACGGCGGCCCCGGGGCCCGAGGTCGTCCACGTGCCCATCGGCCGGCCCGTGCCCAACGTGCGGCTCCACGTCGTGACGGGCGACGACCTCGCGCCCGTGGGCGTGACCGGCGAGATCTGCGTCGCGGGCGTCGGCGTGGGGCGCGGCTACCTGAACGACCCCGCCCGGACCGCCGAGGCCTTCGTGCCCGATCCCTTCGGCGACGCGCCCGGCGCGCGCATGTACCGCACCGGCGATCTCGGCCGGCGCCTCGCGGACGGCACCCTCGAGTTCTCGGGGCGGCGCGATCACCAGGTGAAGATCCGCGGCTTCCGCATCGAGCTCGGGGAGATCGAGGCGCGCCTCGCGCAGCACCCGGAGGTCCGCGAGGCCGTGGTCGCGGTCCGGGAGGAGCGCGCCTCGGGCAAGCGGCTCGTGGCCTACGTCGTCGGCGAGGGCGGCGCGGCCCCGGCGCCCGACCGGCTGCGCGATTTCCTGAAGGAGACGCTGCCCGACTACATGGTGCCGCCCGTGTTCGTCGCCCTGCCCGCGCTGCCGCTCACCCCGAACGGCAAGGTGGACCGCAAGGCGCTGCCGGCGCCGGAGGCGCCCGCGGTCGATGCGGTCGACGCGGGCGGCGCCCCGACGACGCCGACCGAGGAGGCCCTCGCGGGCATCTGGGCGGAGGTGCTGGGGCTCGAGCAGGTCTCCGTCCACGCGGGCTTCTTCGAGCTCGGCGGGCACTCGCTGCTGGCCACGCAGGTCGTGTCGCGCGTGCGCAAGGCGCTCGGCGTCGAGCTGCCGCTCCGCAGCCTGTTCGACCACCCCACGGTCGCGGAGCTCGCCCGCGACGTCGATCGGCGCCGCGGTCCGGCCGGCGGCGCGCCCGCGGCCGGGCCGCCGCCGCTCGTCCCGGCGCCGCGGCAGGGGCCGCTGCCGCTCTCGTTCGCCCAGCAGCGCCTGTGGTTCCTGGCGCAGCTCGAGCCCGACAGCGCCGGGTACAACATGACCGCGGCCGTGCGCGTCGAGGGGGAGCTCGACGTCGCGCTGCTCAGGGAGAGCCTCGTCGCGCTCGTCCGGCGCCACGAGTCGCTGCGGACCACGTTCGGCGTGGCCTCCGGCGAGCCGGTGCAGGTGATCGCCCAGGGCGGCGCGCCGGAGTTCGAGGTGGTGGACCTGTCGGCGACGCCCCCCGCGGAGCAAGGCGCGGCGATCCAGCGCCTGGCCGCGGACCGCGCGGAGCGGCCGTTCGACCTCGGCCGCGGCCCGCTCCTGCGGGTGACCGCGATCCGGCTGCGCGACGACGAGCTCGTGCTGGTCGTCGTCGTCCACCACATCGTGGCGGACGGCTGGACCATGAACGTCCTGGTCGCGGACCTGGCCGAGCTGTACGCGGCGGCGAGGGCCGGGCGGCCGCCGGCGCTGCGGCCGCTGCCGGTGCAGTACGCGGACTTCGCGGTATGGCAGCGGCAGTGGATGCAGGGCGCGACCCGCGAGGCGCTGCTCGGCGCCTGGCGCGAGCGGCTCGCCGGGCCCCCGCCGGCGCTCGATCTGCGCCCGGATCACCCCCGGTCCGCCGCGTCGAGCTACCGCGGCGGGCGCCACACGATCGCGGTGGACCGCGCGCTCTCCGAGGCGCTGCGCGCGCTCGGCCGGCGCGAGGGCGCCACCCTGTTCATGACGCTGCTCGCGGCGTTCCAGATCGTGCTCCTCGGGCGCACGGGCCAGACCGACGTCCTCGTCGGGACCGACGTCGCGGGTCGCAACCGCGCGGAGACCGAGGGGCTCATCGGGTTCTTCGTCAACCTGCTGGTCCTGCGCACGGATCTCGGCGGCCTGCCCACGTTCCGGGAGCTCCTCCGGCGGGTCCGGGAGGTCACGCTCGACGCGTACGCGCACCAGGATCTGCCGTTCGAGCAGGTCGTCGACGCCGTGCGGCCGGCCCGCGAGCCCGGCCGCCACCCCCTCGTGCAGACGCTGTTCGTGCTGCAGAACGTGCCGGCGTCCGAGATCTCGCTGCCCGGGCTGCGCTTCAGCGCCGTGGAGCTCGACCGGGAGGTGTCGCGGTTCGACCTCGGCGTGTTCGTCGAGGAGGGCGACGAGGGGCTCACGTGCGCGTGGAAGTACCGCGCCGATCTGTTCGAGCCGCCGACGATCGCGGCGATGGCGGCCCACTTCATGGCCGTGCTGCGGGCCATCGTGGACGACCCCGACCGCCGCGTGACGGCGCTCGCGGCGGCGGAGAGGAAGGAACGCACCATGGAAGGACGCGCGCGCGACGAGGGCCGGCTCCGGAGCCTCAAGCGCATCACCCCCCGCAAGGTGGACGTGGGCCCGAGCGCGCTGGTCGCGACCGGCACGCTGGGCGACGGGCCGCTGCCGCTGGTCGTGAGGCCGGCGGTCGACGACGTGGAGCTCGCGGCCTGGGCCCGCGAGGAGCGGGCGTTCGTCGAGGCGCAGCTGCTCCGGCACGGGGCCGTCCTGTTCCGCGGCTTCCCGATCCGGACGGTCCAGGAGTTCGAGCAGGTCGCGCAGGCCATCTGCGGCGAGCTGTTCGGCGAGTACGGCGATCTCCCGCGGGAGAAGACCGGGCAGCACATCTACAGCTCGACGCCCTACCCGGCCGACAAGGCCATCCTGTTCCACAACGAGAGCTCGCACCTGCCTCGCTGGCCGCTCAAGCAGTGGTTCTTCTGCGTGCAGGCCGCGCCGGAGGGCGGCGCGACGCCGATCGTGGACTGCCGCCGGCTCTTCGAGGCGCTCGCGCCCGACGTCCGCGAGCGCTTCCGGCGGTCGGGGCTGCTCTACGTGCGGAACTTCACGCCGGGCTTCGACGTGGGCTGGCAGGACTTCTTCCGCACCACGGATCCCGCGGTCGTGGAGGAGCGCTGCCGCGCGGGCGGCGTGCGGTGCGAGTGGCTCGCGGGCGGCCGGCTGCGGATCAGCCAGCGCGGGCCGGCCGTGCTCTCGCACCCGAAGACGGGGGAGCAGGTGTTCTTCAACCAGATCCAGCTCCACCACCCGGCGTACCTGGACGCGCCGGTGCGCGAGTCGCTGCTGGCCATGGTCGGCGAGCAGTGGCTGCCCCGCAACGTCACCTACGGCGACGGCGCGCCGATCGAGGTCGAGACGACCCGCGCGCTCGGCGAGGCCTACGAGCGCTGCGCCGTGCGGTTCCCGTGGCAGGAGGGCGACATCATCCTGCTCGACAACATGCTCGTGGCCCACGGCCGCGATCCGTTCTCCGGTCCGCGGAAGATCGTGGTGGCCATGGGCGAGATGATGACGGCCGAGCGGGCGACGCAGGCGGCCCAGGGCGCGGTGGCGTCATGACGATGCAGCTCACCGAGCTCGGGCCGAGCGTCGTCCAGGGCGTGCGCCTGTCGCCGCAACAGCGGCGCCTGTGGGCGCTCCACCGGAGCGGGACGACGGTGTTCACGCGCGGGATGATCCGGCTGGAGGGAGACCTCGATCCCGCGCGGCTGGCCGGCGCCCTCGGCGAGGTCGTCGCGCGCCACGAGATCCTGAGGACCACGTTCCGCCGGGATCCGCGCCTCAAGTTCCCGCTGCAGGCCGCCGGTGGGGCGTCTCCCGCGTGGCACCGGGTGGATCTGGGCGGGCGCGCGGCGGGCGAGCAGGAGGCGCACGTCGAGGCGCTCTGGCGCGAGGCCGCGCGGCTCAAGGTCGACCTCGAGCGCGGGCCGCTGCTCCACGTGTGGCTGGTGCGCCGCGCCGATCGGTTGCACGACCTGCTCGTCGCCGCGCCCGCGCTCTGCTCGGACGCGTGGACGCTGGACCTCCTGTTCAGCGAGCTGGCCGAGGCCTACGCCGGCGCCGGCGATCGGCGGGAGCTCGCGGCGGAGCCGCTGCAGTACGCCCAGTTCTCCGAGTGGCAGAACGAGCTCGTCGGCTCGGCGGAGAGCGCCCCGCCTCCCGCGGGGGTGCCCGTCGTCCTCCCGTTCGAGGGCGCCGCCGGGGAGGGCGGCGCTTCCGGCGAGGTCGTCGAGATCGAGGTCGACGCGGCGCTGCTCGACCGGCTGGAGTCCCTGGCGCGCGGCGAGGGCGCCTCGCTCTCGTCGGTCCTGCTCGCGGCCTTCCAGGTGCACCTCGCGCGCCTCACCGGGTCGCGGGAGCTCGTCGTCGCCGTGGCCTCGGCCGGGCGGAGGATCGAGGACGTCCAGGAGGTCATGGGCCCGGTGGCCAAGTGGTTCCCGGTGCCGTGCCGCGTGGACGACGCGCAGCGGTTCGTGGAGCTGGTGCTCCGGGCGCAGGCCGGCGTCGAGGAGGCGACCGAGGAGGAGGAGCACTGCAACCCCGACCTGCCGGCGGACGGCGGGGGGCCCGGCGGCGCCGTCGGCTTCGAGTTCTCCTCGCTCCAGGAGCCCAGGGTGGCGGGGGGCCTCGCGTGGCGCGTCGAGCGCCAGTGCACGGGTGCGGGCGGGCTCAAGCTCGCGCTCTCGGTCCAGCGCGGCCCCGGCCGCGTGCGCCTCTCGCTCTGGCACGACACGCGCCGGTTCGGGGCGGAGGGCATCCTGGGGATGGCCGAGCAGTACCGGGCGCTGCTCGCAAGCGCGGCCGAGGCCTGGTCGGCGCCCGCCTCGCGCCTCGGCCTGCTCGGCCCCGCCGAGCGGGCGCGGCGGATCTCGGAGGGCCGCGGGGCGGCGCACGACGCCGCGCCCCCGCCGTGCCTCCACGCCGCGTTCGAGGAGCACGCGGCGCGGCAGCCCGACGTGCTGGCCGTGGTCGCGGGCGATCGGCGGCTGACCTACGGCGAGCTGAACCGGCAGGCCAACCGGCTCGCCCACCACCTCCGCCGGCGCGGCGTCGTCGGCGGCAGCCCGGTCGGCCTCTGCGGCGAGCGATCCGTGGACATGATCGCGGGTCTGCTCGGCATCCTGAAGGCCGGAGGCGCCTACGTGCCGCTCGACCCGCACGCCCCCGTGCAGCGGCTGGCCCAGCAGATCCGGCGCGCGGGCCTCTCCGTCCTGCTCACGAGCGCGGCCGTCCGCGCCCGGCTGCCGGACCTGTCGGACACCGATTGCGCCGTCCTCTCCCTGGACGACGCGGCGCTCTTCGACGGCGAGCCCGCCGGCGACCCTGCCGTGCCGGTGCTGCCCGACGACATCGCGTCCGTCGTCTTCACCTCGGGCTCGACCGGTGAGCCCAAGGGCGTCGGCGTGACGCACCGGGGCATCGCCAGCTACACCCGGTCGGTGTGCGAGGCGCTCGGGATCGAGGCCGGGCTGCACTTCGCGACCGTCTCGACGTTGAGCGCCGATCTCGGCAACACGAGCATCTTCGGCGCGCTCGCCACGGGCGGTTGCCTCCACGTGATCGGCTACGAGACGGCGACCGACGGCCGGCTCCTCTCGGAGTACTACCGGCGCTGGCCGATCGACGTGCTGAAGATCGTGCCGTCGCACCTGAGCGCGCTGCTCGACACGGGCGAGGGGGCGGCGGTGCTGCCGCGGCGGCTCCTGGTGCTGGGCGGAGAGGCGCTGCCGCTCGCCCTCGTCGAGCGGATCGCGGCGCTCTCGAGCGGCTGCGCGGTGGCGAACCACTACGGGCCGACCGAGACGACGGTCGGCGCGCTGGTGCAGCCGCTGCGCGAGCTGCGCGATCGCCGCGGGTGCGCCTCGGTGCCGATCGGCCGCCCGCTGGCCAGCGCGGAGGCGTACGTGCTCGACGAGCGCCTGGAGCCGGCGCCGGCGGGCACGGTGGGCGAGCTGTACCTGGGCGGCGCCGGCCTGTCGCGCGGGTACCTCGGGCAGCCGGAGCTGACCGCGGAGCGGTTCGTGCCGCACCCCTTCGGCGTCGGCGCGCGCCTCTACCGGACGGGCGATCGGGCGCGGTACCGGCCCGACGGCGCGATCGAGTTCATGGGCCGGCGCGATCACCAGGTGAAGATCCGCGGCTACCGCGTGGAGCTCGGCGAGATCGAGGCGCGGGTCCGGGAGCACCCCGGGGTCGGGCAGGCGGTCGTCATCGCCGCGCGCCAGGACGGCGCGGTCGGGCCGACCCTCGTCGCGTACGTCGTCCCCCGGGAGGGAGCGCTCGACGAGGCCTCGCTGCGCGTGTTCCTCAAGGACCGGCTCCCCGAGTACATGCACCCGAGCGACCTCGTGCTGCTGCACGCGTTGCCGCTGACCGCGAACGGGAAGGTGGATCGAAGGGCGCTGCCCAGCCCTGCGGCGCGGAGGCGGCGCGAGTACGTCGCGCCGAGGACGCCGGTCGAGGAGGCGCTCGCGGCGATCTGGGCCGACGTGCTGGGGCGCCCGCAGGTGGGCGTCGAGGACAACTTCTTCGACCTCGGCGGGCACTCGCTGATGGCGATCCCGCTGATGCACCGGATCCAGCAAGCGCTCGGCGGCTCCCTGTCGTTGATGGCGATCTTCGACGCGCCGACGGTCGCGGGGCTCGCGCGGCTGCTCGCGGCCGAGCGCCCGGCGTCGAGCGTCGTCGTGCTCCGTGCGGGCGGCTCGCGCCCGCCGCTCTTCTGCGTCGACTCCTCGGGCCTGCACGTCATGGCCTACCAGGGTCTCGCCGCGGCCATGAGCGAGGAGCAGCCGGTGCTCGGGCTCGATCTGGGCCCGTCGCTCGCGCGCGACGCCGGGGCGCTCTCGCTCCCTCGGATCGTCGAGCAGCTCTCGCGCGAGATCCGGGAGCGGCAAGCGCGCGGGCCGTACCACCTCCTCGGGTGGTCTGTCGGCGGCGTGCTGGCGCTCGCCGTCGCCCGGACGCTGGAGGAGCAGGGCGAGCGGGTCGCCTTCCTCGGCATGCTGGACACGCAGCCGCGCACGCGGCTCTACGCGGCGGGCGAGCCGGATGTCGTCGAGGAGCTGGCGGCGTACATCGATCAGGACCGCAGCGCGGCGCTGCTCGCGCTCCCGCCGGCGGAGCTCGACGCGCTGCGGGAGCGGCTGAAGGGGCTGGGCGACGGCGATCGCGTGGCGGAGGCCGTGCGCTGGGCGCAGGCCCGCGGCTTCGCGTCGAGCGACATACCGCCCGCCGCCTATCACCACCGGTACGCGCTGCTCCGAGGCGCGGCCCTGCTCACGAAGGATCTGCCGCCGCGGTGCGTCGCGGCGCCGATCCACGTGTGGTGGAGCGCCGAGACGATCACGCGCCACGGCGGCCCGCCCGTCGACTGGCAGCAGTACACGGCGGGAGCGGCGCACACAGCGATTCTTCCCGGCGATCACATCGCCGCCGTGCAGGGGGCCGACGCGCATGCGCGTGTACGCGAGACCCTGGAGGTCCTCGACCCCGCGGAGCGCGCCCCGGAGCGCGCGGAGCGAACCACCCTCACCAGGGAGTCCCCATGAGTATGTCTGCAGCTTCCAGTATGCCTGTTTCGGACCAGGTACCCGCGGCGCCCAGATCGCCGCTGCACGCGGGGCTCGCCGCCGAGCTGGCCGAGCGCCACCGGCGGCGCGCGCTGTACGAGCTGGGGGATCACCCCTTGCTCGAGCGGCAGCGGCAGCGCGAGTCGAACGCCCGCTCGTACCCGCGGCGGCTGCCGCTGGCGCTCTCGCGCGCGCAGGGCGTGTATGTGGAGGACGTCGAGGGGCGCGTGTTCATCGATTGTCTGGCCGGGGCCGGCACCCTGGCGCTGGGGCACAACCACCCTGCGGTCACCGACGTCCTGGTGCGGACGCTGCACTCCGGTCTGCCGCTCCACACGCTCGACATCACCACGCCGGTCAAGGATCGCTTCACGCAGGACGTGCTCGGCGTGCTGCCGGCGTCCTTCGCCCGCCATGCGCGCATCCAGTTCTGCGGCCCCACGGGGGCCGACGCCGTGGAAGCTGCGCTGAAGCTGGTCAAGACCGCGACCGGGCGCGGCACGGTGATCGCCTTCCAGGGCGCCTATCACGGCATGACACAAGGCGCCCTCACCCTGATGGGCAACCTCGGGCCCAAGGTGGCGCTCGGCTCGAGCCTGCATGGCGTCCAGTTCGCGCCCTATCCCTACGCCTACCGCTGCCCGTTCGGGCTCGGCGGCGACGCCGGGGTCGCGGCCTCGCTCGCGTACCTCGGCAATCTGCTGTCCGATCCGGAGGGCGGCGTGCCCAAGCCTGCTGCCATCATCCTCGAGGTGGTGCAGGGCGAGGGGGGCGTGATCCCGGCGCCCGTGCCCTGGCTGAAGGGGCTGCGGGAGCTGGCGACGCGCCATGACATCCCCCTGATCCTCGACGAGGTGCAGACGGGCTTTGGCCGCACCGGGCGCATGTTCGCCTTCGAGCACGCCGGCATCGAGCCGGACGTGCTGGTCCTGTCCAAGGCGCTTGGCGGCGGACTGCCGCTCTCGGTGGTGGTGTATCACGAGCGCTTCGACACCTGGCGTCCCGGCGCCCACGCCGGCACCTTCCGCGGCAACCAGCTCGCGATGGCGGCGGGCTCGGCCACGCTCGCGCTCCTGCGCGAAGGGCGCCTGGACGCCGCGGCCGCGGAGCTCGGCGCGCGCCTGATGGAGCAGCTCGCCGCGCTCGGCGAGCGGTTCGAGTGCGTCGGCGAGGTGCGCGGGCGCGGCCTGATGATCGGCGTGGAGCTGGTGGACGCCGCGGCCGCGCCGGACGCGCGCGGGGCCCGTCCCGCCCACGCGGAGCTCGCCGCGCGCGTGCAGCACGAGTGCCTGCGGCGGGGGCTGATCGTGGAGCTCGGCGGACGCCACGGCAGCGTGGTGCGGTTCCTCCCGCCGCTGATCATCACCGCCGCGCAGGTCGACGAGGTGGCCAGGATCTTCGGTCAGGCGCTCGCCGCAGCGCGCGTGTAGCGCGCGGCAGCGCGCGTGTAGCGCGCGGCCGCGCGTGTCGGAGGCGTCGCCGCGCTTGCGAGCGCATCCGGTCTCCGACCGGCGCCGCGCCTCTGGAGCGCGGCGAATAGAAGACGAGGCGTAATTTAAATTACAACGTGACCGTCTGTTCGATCGGCCGATACCGTCGTCGCCGGGCACGAGCCTGGCTGTTCGCCCGCTCCTGTGGTCTCGCGCGGGTGCGGTACGGCGCCGGCGCGTGTCCGCGCACGATCTTCTGTGCACAGCGAGAGCCTCTGAGGTATGTTGCCGCTCCCTCGACCGCCGCTCCGTGCGGTCGTCGAGCGGACGCTCTTTCAAAGGCCGAGCTTCAAAGGTTCACTTCGTCCGTGCGTTGCGCACGCGCCGGGTGGGCCTTCTTGACAACCAGGAGAGGTGGCCGAGTGGCTGAAGGCACACGCTTGCTAAGCGTGCGATCGGGAAACTGATCCGCGGGTTCGAATCCCGCCCTCTCCGCCGCGATGAGCGCTCAGCGTGACGCCCCCCGTGCGGCGACCTGAGCGCCGCGCGCTGTCGCTGCCGACGCGCGGATCGCCGCTTGTTCGAGGCGCATCGCTGCGATCGGAGCGGCTCGCGTCGACGTGTGTGGTTCGCCGGGGCGCGCTGCGCACGCAGAGCGCGCTCGTCGCTCCGCGCGCGCTCCTCGCCCGGCGCGCGCCCTTCCCCCGCCGCCGCGGCGCCTCAGGGCGCCCTGGTCCTCAGCACGCGCGACTGCAGGAACTGGTAGATCGTCTTGATCGCGTCGAACGACCCGACGGCGCTCTCCTTGATCACCTCGCTCACCGTGCGCGAGCCGTTGACGGCCCCGAGCACGAGCTCCTCGACGCGCGTCAGCTTGTCCTCGCCCACGCCGTCGAGCGCGACCTGGTCCACGACGACCACCTGATCGAAGTTGATCGTCCCCTCCATGAGCCGCCACTCGTCGACGCGCCGGAACCCCTCGAGCACCAGCGCGGAGACGGCGAGGCCGAGGCGCGCCTGCTCCACCTCGGGGCGGAACGGCTCGCGCGTGAACGAGAAGCGCCCGTACGGCCAGCGCAGCACCTCGTAGATCAGCTCGCTCGACTGGCGCTCCAGCGCGTCGACGAGGTCCTCGTCCGTCGCGATGCCCGCCTCCACGAGCACCTGGCCGAGCAGCACCTGCGGCCGCTTCTCGCGGACCATCATTTCGATCCGCTCCCGCGTCACGAGCCCGCGCTCGATGAAGTAGCGCCCGAGCTTGAACTCGTCGGACGAGTTGCGCGCCTGCACCAGATCGATGAGCCCCTGGCGGAGCGAGATCGTCACCGACGCGCGGTTCGTCACCACCCGCAGCACGCCCGTCTGCCGCTGCATCTGGAGCAGCTGGAGGATCTCGGCGAGCGGGATCGCGGAGACGTCGCCGCTCATCACCTCCTTCGCGTCCGGCGGCGAGTCGGTGTCGCGCAGCGTCAGGGTCAGCCTCGAGACCACCTCGCTGGTCATGGCGCGGGCGACCGCCTGCATCACGGCCGCCTCGTTGGTCCGCGCCTCGGGCGACAGGCCCATGATCGCGGGCGTCATCACCGTCGCCAGCTGCTGGGCGAAGTCCACCCCGGCGCGCTGCCGCATGTGCCGCGCGACGAGGCTCGGCCGCACGCTCTCGGCGATGGTGTCCTCGTCGGGCATCTTCGCGCCCTCGGGCACGGGCCGCGCGCGCCCCTCCGCCGTCTTCGCGAGCGCCCCCTCGATCACCGCGACCAGCGCGCGCGCGTCGAACGGCTTCGTGATCGCGTCGACCGCGCCGGTCTGCTGCACGAACTGCCCGCGGATCTTGTCGCCCTTGGCGCTCATCAGGACCACGGGCACCGTGCGGTGCGACGGGTTCGACCGGAGCTCCCGGCAGAAGGCGTAGCCGTTCATCCTCGGCATCACGAAGTCGAGGAGGACGAGGTCGTACTTCGGCCCCTTCTTGATCAGCTCGATCCCCGCGAGCCCGTCGCGCGCCACGGTCGGCTCGAACCCGTGGCGGGCCAGGATGGCGCTGACGACCTTCAGGATGGTCGGGCTGTCATCGACTACGAGGACGCGCGCCGGGGAGGCCATGGGGAAGGAATACGGACCTACCCTATCAGAAGTGCGCGGCCTGCAAACAGAAAGGCCGCGCGACACGGTCGCGCGCGGCGAGGTCGCACCCGGTGAGCATGGCCGGTCGTCACGTGGCCCGGGATCAGGCGCCCGCGCTCCCGGCGCCGCCCGTGCTCGCCGCGCCGGCCGCGCTCACCGCGCCGCCCGTGACCGGACGGGGCTCGTCCACGACCGTCTTCACGCGGAGCTCGGCGAGCTGCGCGGCGTCGACGGCGACCGGGGCGCCGGTCATCTGGTCCGTGCCCTGGTTGGTCTTCGGGAACGGGATGACGTCCCGCAGCGTCGGCGCGCTGCTGAGCAGCATCGAGAGCCGATCCATGCCGAGCGCGATGCCCCCGTGCGGCGGCGCGCCGCTGCGGAGCGCGTCGAGCAGGAACCCGAACTTGTCGCGCGCGTCGCGCTCGTCGATGCCCAGCGTCTTGAAGACGCGCGCCTGCACGTCGGGGTCGTGCAGCCGGATCGAGCCGCCGCCGATCTCGAACCCGTTCAGCACGAGGTCGTACCGGTAACACTCGACGCGCGCCGGATCGCTCTCGAGCAGCGGCACGTGCTCGTCGATCGGCCGCGTGAACGCGTGGTGCGCGGCGGCCCAGCGGCCCGTGTCCTCGTCGTACTCGAACAGGGGTGGGTTCGTCACCCAGAGGAACCTCCACTGGTCGCCATGCCCGTACTCCGGGATGAGGCCGATCTTCTTGGCGACGTCGACCCGGAGCTTCGCCATGACGGTGTGCACCACGTCGGTCTTGCCGAACTGGAAGCAGAGGATGTCGCCCGGCTTGGCGCCGAGCGCCTCGTTCAGCTTCTGCCGGAGCTCCGGCGTGATCGACTTCGACAGCGGCGACTGCGTCCAGGAGCCGTCCTCGGCGAGCTTGGCGCGCGCGAGCCCCCGGAACCCCTTCACGTCGCGCAGCCCGCGCTCGAGCTCCTCGGTCTGGAGGCGCGACAGGTTCGCGCTCGCCGGGATCACGAGCCCCTTCACGATCTCGGCCGGCACGTCGCGCCGCAGCTTGCCCGACCGGTACTTCTCGGCGATCTCCACCCAGAAGGGCACCCCGCCGCCGCCGTGCTCGATGATGAGGTCGGTCAGGTCGGTGTGCTCGATCCCGAAGCGGAGGTCGGGCTTGTCGTTGCCGAAGCGGGCCATCGACTCGGAGAACGGCATCTGCGGGAAGCGGCCCGACGGGTAGAGCTCCGTCAGGTCCTTGCCGAGCGCGGCCTTGAAGACCGCGAAGACGAGCCCCTCGATCAGGCGGAAGACGTCGTCCTGGTTCACGAACGAGAGCTCGACGTCGATCTGCGTGAACTCGGGCTGCCGGTCGATGCGCAGGTCCTCGTCCCGGAAGCACTTCACGATCTGGAAGTAGCGGTCGAAGCCCGCGACCATGAAGAGCTGCTTGTAGAGCTGCGGGCTCTCGGCGAGCGCGTAGAACTTCCCGGCCGAGATCCGCGAGGGCACGAGGAAGTTGCGCGCGCCGCCGGGGGTGTACTTCACGAGGAACGGCGTCTCGAGCTCGAGGCACCCCTGGTCCGACAGGTAGTTGCGGGTCGTCCGGTTGACCTCGTGGCGCATCCTGAGCGCCCGCTGGAGCGGGGCCCGGCGGAGGTCGAGGTAGCGGTGCTGGAGGCGGATCTCCTCGTCGGTGCGGATGTCGTCCTCGATCGAGAAGGGCGGGTTGTCGGCGCGGTTGAACGCCACGGCCTCGGCCACGCGCACCTCGATCTCCCCGGTGGCGAGCTTCGGGTTCACGTTCTGCTCGCCCCGGTGCACGACGACGCCGCGCACGCCGATGACCCACTCGCGCCGCACCGTCTCGGCCAGCTTCAGCGACGCGGCGAGCTGATCGGGCGTCGAGTACGGCTCGCTCGACCCCTCGAGGGCCGGCGCGCGCTTCACCGACCCCGCGTCGTAGCCGGCGTCGAAGACGACCTGCGTGATGCCTTCGCGATCGCGCAGGTCGATGAAAACGCAGCCGCCGAAATCGCGGCGGTGCGCCACCCAGCCGAAGAGGATGACCTCCTTGCCGATGTCCGCCGTGCGCAGATCGCCGCAGCGGTGCGTCCTCTTGAGCTCATCGATGAAACGGGACACGAGCCGACCTCCGAGTTTCCGTGGGAGGGCGACTCTAGCCCAGGTCGAAGGTGACCGCCTCTCCGTATGCTCGCGTCCGGGACATCGTCGGAGGCGCGAGGCGTGAGGCGCGGAGGCGCGGCCCGCCGGCGGCGGGAACTTGGCCGATCCGGGGCCGATCTGGCATGGCCGCCCGGTGAGCTCGGGAGAGGAACGCTGCTGGCTCGATCGGTCGCTCGCCCTGCTGTCGGCCGCGCTGCCCTTCGGGCTGTCGCTCGCCCGCGCCGCCTCGTCCGGGCAGTGGCGCGACGATCTCACCGCGGTCCGGGACCTCGGCCTCGTCGCGGTCGGCGTGGGCGGCGGCCTGTCCACGCCGCTCGCGCAGGCGCTGAGCCTGATCCCGCTCGGCTCGCGCACCTTCCGCGCCGCCCTCGGGTCGGCGCTGGCGCTCGCGCTCGCGTCGCGCCTGCTCTACGCGATGGTCCGTCGGCTCCTCCTGGAGTCCGCGCGCCCCTCGCCGCTCGCCGGAGCCTCGTGGTGGCGGAGGCTCCGCCGCGCCGCGGAGCTGCTGTTCCCCGCCGCGGCCGCGTGGGTCCCCGCCGCGCCGCCCGCCGCCGCCGGGACCGCGCCGCGCGCGCCCGCCGCCGGGGTGAGCCCGCGGCTCGCCTCCGTGCTCTCGGCCATCGCCGTCCTCACGGCGGCCCTGTCCCCGACCTGGCAGCGGGAGGCGACCGTCGGCGGCGGCGCCATGCTCGCGACCTGCGGCGCGCTCGTGGCGCTCGCGCTCGCGTCGGCCTGCGCCGAGCACGCGCGGCACGCCGGCCGCGCGTGGATCGGGCTCGGCGCGGTCCTCGGGGCCACGTTCGCCGAGAGCCCGCCGGCCGGGCTCGCCGCGCTCGCCGCGTCGTGCGCGGTCCTCTACGCCCGCCGCGCCTCCGGCGGACCCGCCGGCGCCGACAACGCCCCGGCCGCGGGCCCGCCGCGGCGCCTGCTCGCCGCCGCGGCCGGCGCGGGCCTGCTCGCCGCCGCGCTCCTGCTCGCGCCGCTCGTGCTCCGGCCGCTCGCGCCGCGCGCGTGGGCCGACATCGGCCGCGCGCTCACGGCCGGGAGCCTCGCCGCGCTCGACGTCGCCAGCGCGCGCACCACCGCGCTCGCCGCGTGGAGCCGCGAGATCGGCCTCGTCTCCCTGCTCATCGCCGCCGCCGGCATGGCGATCGCGCTCCTGCGCCCGCGCGCGCGCTGGCTCGCCGCGCCCTTCCTCGTGCTGCTCGCGCTCGACACCCTCCTGCCCGCGCGGGCGGCGGGCGTGCTCTCCGCGGATCCGCTCACCCCGCTGCGCTCGCTCGCGGTCGCCGCGATCGCCGCCGGCTCGGCGCTCGGCGCGCACGCGGCCGTGCGGGCGCTGCTCGGCACCCGCGTGCCGTTCGCGCGCAGCGGCGCGGCGCTGCTCGTCGTCTTCCAGCTGACGCTGGTCGCGCTGACCAGCGAGGAGGCCGGCTTCGCCGCCGACCGCAGCGAGCAGGCCGCCGCCGAGGTCTGGACGGACGAGGCGTACGGCAGCCTCGATCCCAGGTCCGCGATCCTCGTGCGCTCCCCGGCCATCGCGTGGCGGGTCTGGGCGGCGCGGATCACGCGCGGCGAGCGGCCCGACGTCGTCGTGATCCCGATCCCGCTGCTCGATCGCGGCCAGGTCGCGGCGAGCCTGCTCGAGGACGAGCGCAGGCTCGCGCCGCTCCTGCGCGACTTCGCGCTCGCCGGCGAGCCGGGCGAGTTCGCGCTCTCCACGCTGGCCGACGTCCGGCCGCTCTACGTCGAGCTCGATCCGCGCTGGTCGAAGAAGCTGCTCGGCCACCTGAACGTCGCCGGCATCTGGCTCGAGTACGCCCCGCAGCCGCTCGGCGCCTCGGATCGCAAGCTGGCGACCGCGCAGTCGATCGTGCCGCTGCGGCGCGTGCTGGAGGCGCTCTCGGCCGCGGCCGTGCCGGACACGTCGACGGCGGCCGTGCTCGCGTCCACGATGCGCGGCCAGTCGGACGTCGTCAGCCTGCTGGGCGAGCGCGTCGTGGCGCAGTCGTTCCTCGACCGGCTCGGCGAGCTCGCCCAAGAGGATCCCTTCGTCTCCGGCGGCCCGAGCCGCCGCGCGGTCGCCGGCATCCGCCAGGCGTTCATCGCGAGGCGCCCGGTGCGGCGCCGCTGAGGCGCCCGGCGCCGCGCCGCGGTGGGCTGCCACGCCGCGGTGGGCTGCCACGCCGCGGGCGCTGCGCCGGCCGCGATCACGGCGACACGTGCAGCCTGGCCTCGGGCGGCGGGAGCGCCCGGAGATCGGCCGAGCGCAGCGCCTTGACGCGCCGCTCGAAGTCGCGGCTGTCGTCCTCCGTGAGCTTCGCCCCGCCGAAGCGGGCGCGCAGGTACACCTGCGTGAGCGTCAGGACCTCGCGGGCCAGCGGGTGATCCACGCGCCCGAGCGCCTCCGCGTGGCGCAGCGGCGGCATGCTGGGCGGGCGCGGGATCCCCTGCGCGAGCATGGCCGTCTCCAGGCTCTCGTAGAGCGCGGTCGCCAGGATCGAGCTCGGGGTGCGCCCCGCGTCCGAGCGGTCCTCCTCCCGCCCGCGGCGCGCGCGGCGGAAGCGCCAGTACAGCAGGCCGCCGCCCACCGCGAGCGCGGCCCCGGCGGCGAGGAGCAGCCGCCGCGTCGACAGCGCGGTCTCGCCGCTCGATCCGGACCGCCGGTAGCGCGAGGTGAGCGTCTGGAACAGGCCCACCTGCTGGTTCAGATCGTAGCCGACGATGTGCCGATCCCAGCGCTGGCTCGTCGCCTCGATGAAGTCGCGGAGGTACGCCCAGACCCCGACGAGCTCGCTCTTCGGCGCCGCGTCGGCCGGCGGCGTCGGGTCGAACGTCACCCACCCCTCGCCGTCGAGGAAGACCTCGACCCACGAGTGCGCGTCGCCCTGGCGCACGGCGTAGAAGCGGCCGAAGCGGTTGTAGGTGCCGCCGATGAAGCCCGTCACGTTGCGCGTCGGCACGTCCACCGCGCGCAGCAGGATCGCCATCGCCGTCGAGTAGAACTCGCAGTGCCCGCGCTTCGACTCGAACAGGAAGTGGTCGAGCGGCTGCGGGTCGTGCCCCGAGGGCGACGCGAGATCGTACCGGTACTCGGTGCGCAGGCGCGCCTCGATCGCCCGCGCCCGGTCGACGGGGCGCTCCATGCCCAGCGTCCACGACGCGGCGAGGTCGACGATGCGCGACGGCATCTCCCTCGGGAGCTCCAGGTAGCGGCGCCGCTCGGCCCCCGCGAGGCGCTGGAACGTCGGCTGCCGCTTCCGCGACAGGAACACGTCATAGACCAGCCCACGGTCGTCCACGGGCTGGTACCTGAACTCCCCCTCGGGCCCGCGGTGGGCGATCGTGTTCGGGTCGAACCCGAGCTGCCCGCGGTGCTTGAACCGGAGCCCCGTCGCGTTCGGCGGGAGGAAGATCACGGGCGGATCGATCGGCTCCAGGTCGATCCGCATCACCGGGTCGAGCGCCGGGTCCGGGTAGCGCTCGATCGGCACGAGCCCCGCGTCGTTCTCCGCCGGGCGCTTGAAGCTCTCGCTCTGCGACCAGGTGCGCCCGTCGTACGCGTCGAGCGCGGTGCCGCGCAGGTGCATGGTGAGGCGCATCGGCGGCGGCTCCGGCAGATCCGGGATCTCGACCCGCATCGCCAGCTTGGGGTCGCTGCGCAGCACGCCGACCGCGCCCAGGTCGACCTTGCCCGAGAAGCCGATCATCCGCCCGGTGTGGCCGCGGTTCAGGAGGAGCAGCGAGAGGCCGACGCGCGGGAAGATGACGAAGAGCAGCGCGGTGAAGACGAAGATCGGGATCGACAGAAGGCACGTGACGGCGAGGAACGAGCGCCCCACGACCCGGCGCGATCGCAGGATGCGAGGCACGTCGACGGGCAGCCCCGTCCGGTCGCGCGCCCCCTGCCGGTAGTTGCCCTCCACCTCGCGGCGCAGGTGGCTGAGCACGAGCGCGCCCGGCGCCACGACGAGCACGCCGAGGAAACACAGCCCGTAGCCGAGCCCGCCGCCGAGCACCGTCCCGGCGATGAGGTGCAGGAGCGCCAGCACGATGACCTGCTGGTCGTGCGCCGCCCCTTTGCGCGTCGCGAGCCGGATGATCTGCAGCGCGGCGGCGAACTCCACGAGCACGTCGAGCACGCTCGCGTCGGTGACGACGATGCGGATCACCTGCGCGGCGATGACGAGCAGGAGCACGATCGTGTCGAGGTGGCGGAGCGCCGGGTGGCGCTGCCACGACTCGCGCACGATGAGCGCCAGCCCGAGGCCGATGAGGATGGCCCAGCTCACGTACCGGTTGAACTGCCCGCTCGCGACGAGGGCGATGACGCCGAGCGCCGCGAGCGCGTCGGTCATCACCCGGTGCACCATGCCGAATCTCATGAAGCGGTCCTCGGCGAGCTCGCGCGGCGCTCGCCGCTCGTGGGGCCCGCGCTGGAAGAGGCCTGGCGCTGGGACGCCCGGGCGGCGCGCTCGGCCTTGATCTCGGGCATCCGGCGCTCGTCCACGGCCTCGAGCAGCGCCAGGAACCGGAGGATCCCGTCGGAGCCCATCGTGCGATCGCCGCGCACGCGCTCTCCCATCGTCGTCGCGACGACCACGCCGTCGCCGCGCTTGATGTGGGCGACGGCGCGCGACGCCGCCTCGCGGATCCGCCGCTCGAAACCTTGCGCGAACCCGTCGCCCTCGGCCGTCGGGCGCACCGTGTCGACGACGATCTGCACGTCGGGCCGCGTCTCGCGGGTCCGCTCGCGCAGGATCAGCTGGTCGCGCATCGTGCTCTTTCTCCAGTAGATGTCGCGCGGGTCATCCCCCTCGCGCATCGGCCGGAGCCCGAAGGTCTCGTCGCCGCCCCCGCGCCCGCTGAGGCTCGCCCCGCCCTCGCGCCGGCCCGCCTCCTCGACCGGGAGCCGGACCGGATCGACCGCCGGGTAGATGATGAGATCCCCCTCGGCCTCGACCTCGCGCGACTTCTCGAACAGCCCGAAGGGGAAGCGGGTCGCGATGCGAAACCCGGTGTGCCGGTCGCGCCCGCGCTTCGCCGGCGTCCGCCGGTAGGCGGCCACCTGCGCGCTCGACGGGCTGATCTTCAGGAAGAAGCAGCGCTTGTCGGCCGGCTGGCCGGCGCGCAGGTCCTCCACCTCGATCGCGTACGACGGCACGCGCTTCTTGTGGTTGTAGACCTCGATCTCGACGAGGTGCGCGCGCCCCACCTGGGCGCGGGCCGGGAGCCGCCGGGTCACGGTGAGGTGACGGAGCGACAGATCGCTCATCACACCGGAGACGACGATCAGCGACAGCAGCATGCCGAGCAGCAGGTAAAGCAGGTTGTTGCCCGTGTTGATCGCCGCGAAGCCGACGCCCAGGGTGATCCCGAGGTAGTACTTCCCCTCCCGGGTGAACTTGAGCTTCCGGGGCGGCCTGAGGGCGAGCAGGAGCCTCGTCCACCGCGACGCGTCGTCCGCGCGCGCCGGCCGCAGCGGGCGCTGCTCGACCGGGGGCCGGTCGCGCCTCGGCCGGCTCGTCCGGACCGAGCTGCGCAGCACCGGGTCGGAGCGCTCGGGGCTCCGGGCGGGGCCGGGGAGCGATCCCCGCTCGCGATCCTCGGTGCTGCTCATCCCCCACTCCTCAGAGCGGGACCGGCACCCGCGCCACGAGGTCGCGAACCGCCGCCTCACACTCGTCGCGGGTCGGCATGTAGCCCTCCGCGTGGGCCGATAGCCGGACGCGGTGCGCCAGCACGGCGACCGCGAGGTCATGGATGTCGTCGGCGATACAGTACGAGCGCCCGTAGAGGACCGCGCGCCCCCGGGCCGCCCGCGCGAGGTTCATGCCGGCGCGCGGCGACGCGCCGAGCGAGAGGGTCGGGCTGGATCGCGTCGCCGCGAGCACCGCCTGCAGGTAGGTCGCGAGCGACGAGTCGAGCTCGACGCGATCGACCTCGCGCTGCAGCACGACGAGCTGGGCGGGATCGATGACCTGCGGCACGTTCCGCGCGCGGTCGGGCTCGCCGCCCTGGAGCAGCAGCCGCATCTCCACCTGCGGCGGCGGGTAGCCGATCCGGATCCGCACCATGAACCGGTCGAGCTGCGACTCCGGCAGCGGGAAGGTCCCCGCGAAATCCTGGGGGTTCTGGGTCGCCAGCACGAAGAACGGCTCGGGCAGCGGCGTCGCCGTCCCCTCGATGGACACCTGGCCCTCGTTCATCGCCTCGAGCAGCGCCGACTGCGTCCGCGGGCTCGCCCGGTTGATCTCGTCGGCGAGCAGGACGTTCGCGAAGATCGGCCCCTGGCGGAAGACGAACTGCCCGATCCGCTGGTCGAACACGCTGACCCCGAGGACGTCGCTGGGCAGCAGATCGCTGGTGAACTGAACGCGACGGAGCTCGCCCCCGACCGCCTTCGCCAGCGCCCGGGCCAGCGTCGTCTTGCCGACGCCGGGCACGTCCTCGATGAGGACATGTCCCCGGGCGAGCAGGGCGATGAGCGCCAGCTCGACGGCCTCTGGCTTCCCTTCGAGGGCTTGCTCCACGGCAGAGCGAAGCTTCAGGAGCAGCGGCGAAGCTTCACGCGCGACCGAGAGCGCTGATGTCATCACGGGCGATGGTAGCACGAGGTTACGGCCCGCCTGCGGGGATGCGCATTTTGCGTTCCACGAGCCGATCTGGCCAGTGCGAACCCGGATTCGCGACGCGCTCCCGCCGACCCACCGGCCCAGGTGCGCCGCGCCACCTTCTGCCCTGGCGGTTGCCGGGCCGGTTCCGGCGCGCGGCGCGACGCCCGGCCTCAGGCGCCCGGGGTACCACGGTTGTTTTCCATGTCGCAGAATGGATCACCGAAGTGCGTCCAGGTATGCTCGGCCTGTTGTGACCGCCTCGGGGCCCCTTCCTCGCCACACTGCCACAGGTTTCCCTGACGAGGCGTCCGGCGCCGACGCGCGCCCGGACGCCGGCGCGCCCGAGGTCCCGGCGCCCGCTGAGCAGGGCGGCTCGCTCACCGCGGCCCCGGCGGGCAATCTCTCCTCATCGCCCCCGCGCAACGCCGTGACGCCGAGCTCCCGCCCGCCGGAGAGCGAGCCCCCGTCGGACAGCCTGATCGCGCAGCCGCCGCTCTTGCCCGACTCGCCCCGGGGGACGCTGCTCTGGCGCGTGCGCGGGATGATCCGCGCGCTGCGCCCTCACCAGTGGGTGAAGAACCTCTTCGTGCTCGCCCCGGTGGTGTTCGCGAAGCACCTGACGCACCCGTCGATCATCAAGAGCGCGATCGGGGCGTTCGCGATCTTCTGCCTGCTCGCCGGCGCGGTCTACGTCCTGAATGACATCGTCGACGCGAAGGCCGACCGGGTGCACCCGGTCAAGCGCTACCGGCCGATCGCGTCGGGCCGCGTGCCGATCCCGGTCGCCAAGGCGATGGCGGTCGGCCTCGCGGTCATCGCGCTCGGGGCCAGCCTGCTCGGCCCGCCGCTCTTCGCGGCCGTCGCCGCCAGCTACTACGTCCTCAACGTCGCCTACTCGTTCCGGCTGAAGAAGATCGCGTACATCGACGTCGGCTGCATCGCGGTGTTCTTCGTGCTGCGTGTCCTCGCCGGCGGCTTCGCCACACGGACGCCGCTCTCCGGCTTCATGATCGCGTGCACCGCCCTGCTCGCGCTCTTCCTCGGCTTCGGCAAGCGCCGCCACGAGCTCGCCTCGGTCAACGCCTCGAAGCAGCGCGCGGCGCTCGACGCCTACACGCCGGGCGCCCTGACGCTGGCGCTGGCCGCGACGGGCATCGCCACCATCGGCACCTACCTGGCGTACACGCTCGACCACGACACGCAGCGGTTCTTCCAGAACCCCTACCTGTGGCTCACGACGATCCACCCGCTCTTCGGGGTGATCCGGTTCCTCCAGCTCGTCGCCGGCCGCCCGAAGGCCGAGAGCCCCACCCAGGAGATCCTCAGGGACACCCCCTTCGTGCTGAACCTCGTCATGTGGTCGGCCGAGGTGCTGGTGATCGTGTACCGCCTGAGGCCGTCCTGATGCGCGGCGCCGGATCGGACGCCGGATCGGATCGCTGATGGGCGGCGCCGGATCGGAGCTCGCCCGGCCTGGCCCAGCGCCCGCCGGCGACAAGCCCACCGCGAAGAGCGATGCGCTGACCGATCTGGCGCTGACGATGCCGATCTTCATCCTCTATCACCTCGGCGTCGCCTTCCTCCCGATCCGCAACGCGGCGGACCCGGTCACCGCCGAGCTCAGGGCGCTCGCCAAGCAGAGCCTCCCGCTTTACGCCGGCCTCACGTTCGCCGTCGGCGCCGCGTTCGTCCTCGTCCTCTCCCTCCTCGGCCGCGGCCACGCCCTCCAGACCAGGCGCTTCGCGCTGCTCGCCACCGAGGGGGCGCTCTACGCCATCCTGATGCGCTTCGCCGGCGCCTATGTGGTCGGCTCTCTCCGGCTCGGCCCCCCCGCGGCCTCCAACGACATCTTCACCGGGGTCGTGATGTCGCTCGGGGCCGGCTTCTACGAGGAGATCGCCTTTCGCGCCGGCCTCTACGGGCTGGGCGCGCTCGGGATCAAGATCCTCTTCGGCCGGGGCATCCAGGGCATCCTCCTGATGGCCGGCTGGGCGATCGTGGCCGCGGCCGTCTTCTCCGGCTGGCACTACGTCGGTTCGATGGGGGATCCCTGGAACCTCCCCTCGTTCGTGTTCCGCCTGGTCTGCGGGCTCGTGCTCACGGGGATCTACGTCTTCCGCGGCTTCGCGCCGGCCGTCTGGACCCACGCGCTCTACGACGTCTGGGTCCTCGTGCTCCGCTGAGCCGGCCTGACGCGGCTGGCCTGACGCAGGATTGCGCGGCGGTTCCTGCGCGTGCCGCGCGACGGGGCCGCCGCCCGCTTCCTCCCGGTCAAGGACGTGCCGGAGCTCGAGCGGCGCCGCCCGGAGATCGAGGCGATCGCAAAGGCGCGCGGCATGCTCGGCTGAGGCCCTCCAGACCGGGCCGCGCCACGGGCGCGTCACCGCGGCGCCAGGGGATCTCCACGGGCCGCGGCGCCCGCACGCGCCGCCGCCGGGATCCGCGCCCGGGCGGCGCGCACGGCGTCCCCCGGGGGGGCGGCACGGCCGTCCGGGCGGCGCGCACCGCGCCCGGGCGGCGTGCGTGCGGCGTCCGGGCGGCGCGCATCGCGATCCGCGGCCGTTTGGCGCTATGCTGCGCGCCTCGACGCATGCCGCTACCTCCCTTCCCGAAGCTCGCGCTCAGGCTGGTCCAGACGATCCCGTCGCTCGACCCTCCCGGTTTCCTCAACGTGCGGCGCCAGGTGTTCCGCGTCGAGTTCCCGGACGGATCGCTGAGCGACACGTTCACCTACGACAGCGTCGATCGCGAGCGCCTCGACGCGGTCGTGATCGCGCCGCATTACCGCGGCGCGGACGGCCGCCGTCATGTGTACCTCCGCTCCGCGCTCCGGCCGCCGGCCGCGACCCGCTCGCCCGCGGTGTGCCCCGTCCCGGAGAAGCCCACGCTCGGCGCGCTCTGGGAGCTGCCCGCCGGGCTCGTCGAGGTCGACGAGCGGAGCCCCGAAGGCCTTCAGCGCTCGGCCGCGCGCGAGCTGCTCGAGGAGGTCGGCTTCGACGTGAACCCGTCCGCGCTGCGCGCGCTCGGCCCGCCGAGCTTCCCGGCGCCGGGCATGGTCGGCGAGCGCCACTTCTACTTCCACGTCGAGGTCGATCCCGCGCGCCAGGGGCAGCCGCTGGAGGACGGCTCCCCGCTCGAGCGGCTCGCCGCCATCGCGGTCGTCCCGCTCGACGAGGCGATCGAGCTGACCCGGCGCGGCGAGATCGAGGACGCAAAGACGGAGGTGGCGCTCCGGCGCCTCGCGGAGCTCTGATGCCGGAACAACCCCCCGCGCCGCGGCGCCCACCTCGCGTCGCGCTCGTCGTGAAGCGCTCGGCCTGGAGGATTTACCGCGAGGAGCGGAAGGACCCGCGGATCACGCACCTCATCGAGACCGGGGACGCCGCCGTCGCGCGCCTCAAGGCCTCGCACGACGCGCACGAGCAGACCGTGCGCGAGGTGACCGCGGCGCTCGACGCCCTCGGCGCCCACGTCGAGCTCGTCTCCGGCGCGGTGCAGTCCTTCGACACGGACGGCCTCGATCTCGTGATCACGGTCGGGGGCGACGGGACGCTGCTCAGCGCGTCCCACCAGGTCGGCGACGTCCCGATCCTCGGCATCAACAGCGCGCCCGGCCACTCGGTCGGCTTCTTCTGCGGCGCCACGAGCGGCGAGGCGGCCGACGCGATCGCGAAGGCGCTGCGCGGCTCGCTGCGCAGCACCGTGCTCACGCGCATGCAGGTCACGGTGAACGACCGGCTCGCCACGGCGCGTGTCCTCAACGACGCGCTCTTCTGCCACGTCTCGCCCGCGGCCACGTCGCGCTACGTGATCCGGCTCGGCCGGGCCGAGGAGGAGCAGAAGTCGAGCGGCTTCTGGGTGGGCCCCGCGGCCGGCTCCACGGCCGCGCAGCGTTCGGCCGGCGGGCGCGTCCTGCCGCTCACCTCGAAGCGCCTCCAGCTCGTCGTCCGCGAGCCCTACACCCCGCATGGCGAGCAGTACCGCTTCCGCCACGCCCTGATCCAGCCGGGCGCCTCGCTCGTGGTGCGGAGCAAGACGCACGACGCGAGGCTCTTCTTCGACGGCCCCATCCACTCGGTGAGCGTCGGCTTCGGCGACGTCATGGAGTTCACGCAGGCGGCCCAGTCGCTGACGATCCTGGGCCTCTCCGCGAAGCGGAAGTGGGGCGCGGGCTCGGCGGCGAACCGCAGCTAGCCCCGCCCGCCAGGGGCAGAGGGCGGCTGTCGGTCGGGGCCTCCGCGCTCCGACGCGGGCGCCCGCGCGCCCCGACGCGGGCGCCCGCGCGCCCCGACGCGGGCGCCCGCGCGCCCGGATCGCCTTCAACGGAAGGAGATCGGGCGATCTCTGACCCGAACAGCCACCCTCGGGCCGCCCTCGAGGCGGGCGCGCGAGGCCTGAAGAACGGTCGATTCCTGCCGTTTTCCAGGCGATTTGGAGGCCGATGGCGCAAGCCCCCGGCCGCCCTTCCGGCGCGCGGGCGCGCCCCCCCGGGCATGAAACCCCTGTTTTTGTAGCTCCGATCGACGATTCGACACTGGATCTGCGGCGGCCGTTGTGTTTCCTTTGGCGCGCGAGAGGGCACAAACCTCCGGAGGAAAAGACATGGCGGCGAAGAAAACCGACGGGAAGAAGAGCACGTCGCTCAGCAAGAGCGCGCTGATCAACGCGGTGGTGGAGGCCAGCGAGAACGAGGTTTCGCGCAAGCAGGTCAAGGCGATCCTCGAGGCGCTGACCGACATCGCCTACAGGGAGCTCAAGAAGAACGGCATCTTCACGATGCCCGGCTTCGCGAAGTTCCGTGTCATCAAGAAGCCGGCGACCAAGGCGCGCGAGGGCATCAACCCCTTCACGAAGCAGCCGATGACGTTCGCGGCGAAGCCGGCCAGCAAGTCGGTCCGCGCCCGCCCGATCAAGGCGATCAAGGACTCGCTCTCCTGAGCCGTCCTGGCGTGCGCCCGCGGCAGGGCTCCTGGGCGCGAAGGCGGCCGGCGGACGGCCCCCTCTCCGGGTGAATTCCGCCCTGGAGGGCGAGCATGGCTGGCCCCGCGCGGCCCCTGCGGTAGCATGGTGCGGTCCTTTTGCCGCACATGACGCTCGCCGTCCGACTCTTCCGCGCGCTGTTTGCGTTCTCGGTCATCCTGACGAGCTACCTCGTCCAGCTGGGGCTCGCCCGGCTGTTCGCGTGGCGCCTGGGCAGCGGCCCCTCCGGGGGTGAGCTGCCCGGCTGGCTCGTCGCCCGGCGGGCCCGCGTCGATCAGAACAACGCCGGGCGGCTGCTGCGCGCGATGCTCAAGCTGCGCGGCGTCTTCATCAAGCTCGGCCAGGTGCTCTCCATCATGGGCGGCTTCCTGCCGCGGGCGTACGGCAAGGAGCTGGAGCAGCTCCAGGATCAGGTCCCGCCGCACCCCTTCAGCGATCTCGAGGCCGCGCTGCGCGCGAGCTTCGGCCGATCGCCGGCCGAGCTGTTCTCCTCGATCGAGCGCGCGCCGCTCGCGGCCGCGTCGCTCGGGCAGGTCCACGTCGCGCGCCTCCACGACGGCCGCAAGGTCGCGGTGAAGTTCCTCTACCCGGGCATCCGCGGGATCATCGCCGTCGATCTGCGCGTCCTGCGCCTCGCGATCCTCGTGTACAAGCGGTTCGTCCCGGTGGGCCGCATCGAGCGGGTGCACGAGTCGCTCGTGGACCTGCTCCGCCGCGAGACCGACTACCTGCACGAGGCCGCGTGCATGGAGCGGATGGCGCAGAACTTCGAGGGCGACGCGGGCATCGCGTTCCCGGAGGTGATCCACGAGCTCACGACGCGCGACGTGCTCACGATGACGTTCATGGAGGGCACGAAGATCACCCGCCTCGACGCGCTGAGGAGCGCGGGCATCGAGCCCTCGGACGTGGCGCTCCGGCTCGTGCAGGCGTTCTACAAGATGCTCTTCGCGGACCGCTACTTCCACGCCGATCCGCACCCGGGGAACTTCCTCGTCGCCCCGCGGAGCGCGGAGGAGGGCGGCGGCTTCCGCCTCGTGGTGCTCGACTTCGGCGCGATCTGCGAGGCCCGGGACGAGCTCATCGACGGCCTGCTCGACATCCTGAAGGGCATCTTCGCGCAGGACGACGCGGCGGTCGTGCGCGGGTTCCGGCGGATGGGCTTCGTCGCGCCCGGGGGCAACGACGCGCTGCTCGAGCGGACGGTGAAGAGCTACTTCGCGAAGCTCCTCAAGATCCGCGATCGCACGCCGGCCGCGCTGATGCGCGCCCGCCCCGAGCAGCTGGAGAAGCTCGCCGATCCGGAGCTGGAGCGCGGCGAGCTCCAGGTGCTGATGCGCTCGTTCGAGTACCCCGAGGACTGGTTCTACGTCGAGCGCGCCTGCGTGCTCCTCTTCTGGCTGGCCGCCCAGATCGACCCGAACCTCGACACCATGGCGGCCGGTTTTCCCTACCTGATGCCCCTGATGGCGCAGCGCGAGGCCGACGTGGCGTCGGGCCGGTCGAGCCCTGGATCGCGCCGGTAGGCGCGCGCGCGCGCCATCGGGTGAGCGGCGTGAGCGGCGTGAGCGGCGCAAGCGGCGCAAGCGGCGCAAGCGGCGCGAGCGCCGCGCGCGCCGCGGACCTAACGCGGCGGAGAGGGCGGGGCCGGGCCGAAGCGCGGCCCGGGGCGGGTGAGGCCGAGCCGGGCGAGGAACGGCGCGTAGCTCGCGTCCCGATCCGCCATGACTTCGGCCAGCCTGGCCTTGACCGCGGCGATCCCGGCCCCTTGAAGGCGCCGGTAATTGTCCTCTGCCGGATCGGCCGCGGGCTGGATCCCCGCCCCGGCGAGCACCGTGCCCGTATGGTTCAACCCTTCTGGAATCGTCTGAATGAACGGGTCCGGCGCGTGCCGGAGGAGCCCCACGAGCCGGTGCGAGCTCGTCTCGTCCCCCGCCATCTCGGGGTGGAACGCGGCCAGGACCGGCGCGGGGCGGAGGCGTCGCCGCAGCGCCTCGCCGAGGCGCGACGCGAACCGCTCGAAGGGGGACGACGGAGCATGGATGCACGGGAAAACCAGGTGCACCACGGCGGAGTCGGCCTCCTCGACGGCCGCGAGCGCCGTCTCGAGGACAGGCTCGCGGTCGAGCAGGACATAAAAGCGTCCGAAACCGGTTGCGGCGTCGCGCATGAACGGGCAGAGGCGGTAGCGAGCGACGACCTCGTCTGCGTAACGTCCGTGGACCCGCCTCACCTCGGCCGCGAACCGCGGCGCCTCCGGGTGGTGGGCCAGCTCCCCCCGCACGACCGGCTCGCTCAAACCCATCACCTCGTTTCTGTTGGGGAAGCAATCTTCCCCCACCTCGTGATAGCTTACGCCGCGCTGCGGCGGAAGGAGGAGGCGTGCAGGAGACCGCGAAGCTAACGCTGAATAAGAACGGTGTGGAGCAGACGATCGAGCTCCCTGTGATCACGGGGACGGAGGGGGAGAAGGCGATCGACGTCGCGTCCCTTCGCTCGAAGACCGGGTACGTGTGCATTGACCCGGCGTTCGTCAACACCGCCTCGACCACGAGCGCCATCACGTTCCTCGATGGGGAGACGGGCGTGCTCCGCTACCGCGGCATCCCGATCGAGCAGCTCGGCGAGAAGTCGACCTTCGTGGAGACCTCGTACCTCCTGATCTACGGCAAGCTGCCGAACAAGACCGAGCTGTCGCGGTTCTCCACGCTGCTCACCCGGCACTCGCTCATCCACGAGGACATGAAGCGCTTCTTCGACGGCTACCCGTCGACGGCGCACCCGATGGCGATCCTCTCCGCGATGGTGCTCTCCCTGTCGAGCTACTACCCGGAGGCGATGGACGTGAAGAACACCGATCTTCTCGACATCACCATCGCGAGGCTGCTCTCGAAGGTGCGCACGATCGCCGCGTTCTCGTACAAGAAGTCGATCGGCCAGCCGTTCGTCTACCCGCACAACTCGCTCTCGTACTGCGCGAACTTCCTCAACATGATGTTCTCGGTCCCGGCGGAGCCGTACGAGATCGACGAGGACATCGTGAAGGTCATGAACCTGCTCCTGATCCTGCACGCCGATCACGAGCAGAACTGCTCCACCTCGACGGTGCGCCTCGTCGGCAGCTCGAAGGCGAACCTCTTCGCCTCGATCGCCGCGGGCATCTGCGCCCTGTGGGGCCCGCTGCACGGCGGCGCCAACCAGGAGGTCGTGACGATGCTCGAGGCGATCCGCGCCGACGGCGGCGACGTCTCGAAGTTCGTCAAGCTCGCGAAGGACAAGACCTCGGGCTTCCGCCTGATGGGCTTTGGCCACCGCGTCTACAAGAACTACGACCCGCGCGCGGTCCTCATCAAGGCGGCCGCCGACAAGATCCTGGCGAAGCTCGGCATCAAGGATCCGCTGCTCGACATCGCGCAGCGGCTCGAGGAGACGGCGCTCAAGGATCCCTACTTCGTCGAGCGGAAGCTCTACCCGAACGTCGACTTCTACAGCGGCATCATCTACCGCGCGCTCGGCTTCCCCACGAACATGTTCACCGTCATGTTCGCCCTCGGACGCCTCCCCGGCTGGATCGCCCACTGGAAGGAGATGAACGAGGATCCGAGCGGCAAGATCGGGCGCCCGCGCCAGACCTACACGGGCTCGAACGCGATCGACTACACGCCGCTCGACGAGCGCGCCTGACCGCGCGCGGGGCTTCGCGGCCCCGCCCCGGGAACGACGCCGCGACGGGGCCGCGCTGGCCCCGTCCGCGGCAACGCCGGCGACGAGCGACGGCGCGATGACGCGACGGACAGGCCGCGAAGGCCGCTTCAGCAACTCACGAGCAAGAGGACGACGATCGCGACGAGCACGCCGGTGGCGAGCGAGGCGCCGCCGACGAGCAGGAGCAGCTTGCCGGTCGACAGCTGCGTGAGCGACGCGCCCGCGCGGGCGAAGCCGCCGGCCCCGGGGGGCGACGTCATGCTGTCGTCTCGGAGCGTGCGCTCCGGCCGGCTCATCGGCGCGCCCGTGACCGCCATGGGCTCCGGCACGGTCGGCTGGGGGCGCGCGCTCGGCGACACGGCGGCCGGCGGCAGCGGCGTGGGCGGCGGCGCCGGCTGTGACAGCGGCTGACCGGCGCGGATGCGCCCCTCGAGCACGGCCTGCGCGTAGGGCGGCGGCTGGCCCAAACGCACCGCGCGGACGTCCGCGCGCATCGTCTCGGCGTTGGGGTAGCGGTGGAACTTGATGAACGCGAGCGAGCGATCGACCACGGCCGCGACCGCGGGCGAGATCCCCGGCGCCACCGAGGTGAGCGGCGGCGCCGGCTCGGTCGCGGCGGCGATGACCTCCATCGCCTCGGTGACGTCGCCGTGCACCTGCCGGCCCGAGAGCAGCCGGAACATCGTCGCGCCGAGCCCGAACAGATCCGTGCGCCCGTCGATGTCGTGGATGAGCCCCGTCGCCTGCTCCGGCGCCATGTACGTCGCCGTGCCCATGATCATGCCGGTCTTCGTCGCCGTCTTCTCGGGCAGGCCGGTGAGCCCGTCGACGACGCGCGCGATGCCGAAGTCGAGCATGCGCACGCGCCCGTCGACGCCGAGGTGGATGTTCTCGGGCTTGAGATCGCGGTGCACCACGCCGCGCGCGTGCGCGACCGCGAGCGTCTCGAGCACCTGGTCCGCGAGCGCGAGCACCTCGCCGGGCGGCATCGTGCCGGTGCGCGCCATCCGGTCGAAGAGCGTCTCGCCCTGGAGCACCTCCATCACGAGGTACGCGAGCCCCTCGGGCGTCTCGCCGGAGCCGAGCACACGCACCACGCCGGGCACCGCGTCCGCCCCGCCGAAGGTGTTCCCGATGAACCCCTCGCGCAGGAAGCGCTTGCGCACCTCCGAGATCGCGTTGAGCTCCGGGTGCAGCACCTTCAGCGCGGCCTGCGATCCGTCCGCGGCCCAGCCGAGCAGCACGCTCCCCATGCCGCCCGTGCCGAGCACGCGCTCGATCCGCCACGTGCCAGCGAACGTCTTGCCGACCCAGTGCTGCGCGTCGTCGTCGTACACGAAAGGCGCCCTTGTTCGACCCGCTGCGGCGAGGAAGGGAGGAGCTCAGCGGTAAGAGCACTGGTAGGCCGCACCGCCGCAGGCGCGCAAGTTAATTGATGGAGGTCGTCCCGAAGCGGGGATCGTCGTCGAGCCGCTCCGCCGCCGCCTTCAGCCCGGAGGTGACGCCGCGGAACGCCTCCGCCGACATGCGCACCGTCACGCCGGGGCCAAGCAGGGTGATGTGGACGGTGCCGCAGCCGCACCGGGTGACGCGCGTCGCGTCATTCGAAGCAAGCTCAGTGTGTGGACCGCATTTCTTGGACGACGCCATTGGTACCTCTCCTACATCTTAGCAGCATCTGCCCCCGTTCCGCCACGACACCCACAGCCCCCGGCGGATCCCTGCCTTCCTCCTGACGTCATGGTCCTGGAATCGCTGTACGGTGTATATCTCCATCATTGCTGCTTCGTGCCTGGAGGGACTCATGGCCGCTCGATCGAGGATGCTGGGTTTGCTTTCGGTGGTGCTGGGTGCCGTCGCCTGCGTCGACGAGGAGACGCTCCCGGTCGACGTGTCGCTGCTCGCCCCGCCGCCGGTCGGCCAGGGCTTCCAGATGCAGACCGAGGAGATCGAGGTCCCGCCGGGGGTCGAGCAGCAGGACTGCTACTTCTTCAAGGTCCGCGAGCTCGCCGAGGCGAACGGGATGGACCCGAACGAGCCCGTGAACCTCCACCGCGTGCAGATCGCCCAGCGCGACGGCTCGCACCACATGAACATCTTCCGCGTGAAGACGATCCACGGGCTGGGGCCCGAGGGCGGGCTCATCCAGAAGAACCAGAACGGCGTGGGCGAGTGCTTCAAGAGCCCGAACTGGGCGGACTGGCCGCTCATCGCCAACTCCCAGCAGGACGGCCAGCAAGACTGGGAGTTCCCCGAGGGCGTCGCGAACGTCCTCCAGCCCGACGAGTGGCTCATGCTGCAGACGCACTACGTGAACGCGACGTCGCAGAAGACCCCCCAGGCGGTCGGCCGCGTGCGGGTGAACTTCTGGTCCCTGCCGAAGGAACAGATAAAGGCCGAGATGGGCACCGTCTTCGCGACCAAGCAGTCGATCCGCGTCTGCCAGTCGAACCCGCGGCCCACGTTCGGGGGCTCGTGCCAGATCAACAGCCCCTCTCCGGTGAGGATCATCGGCGCCAACGGCCATTTCCACAGCCGCGGCACGCGCTTCGACATGTACGCGTGGGACGGCCGGACGCCGGGCACGCCCGCGGAGGACGCGCGCTTCTACGCCTCGGAGAGCTGGGACGACCCGCCGATGCTCACCTCGCCCGAGCTCGACCTGGAGCTCCCGCAGGGGGGCGGCGTCTGGTACGACTGCACCTATGAGTGGTCGGCGCCGGACCCCTCGGTCGGCTGCAGCGGCCTCGACCAGTACGACGTGGAGAAGAACAAGACGGACGAGGAGCAGCTCGACTGCTGCTACACGTTCGGGCCGATCGTCGAGAAGAACGAGCACTGCAACATCTTCGTTTATTATTATCCGAAGCAGGACGACGTGTTCTGCAACTGAGCCTCACCGGCGAGCGCGCGCCGCGCTGCTCGACCGGCGCGCGCGCGCTCCGAACCCGGATCTCTCCAGACAGGCCTCCTATCATGCGTAGCTCCCTGCACTCCGCGGCTGCCCTGGCGCTCGGCGCCGCCGTCCTCGCCGGATGTCCCGAGGAGGAGGACCCGGGGCCGCCGCCCGCGTGGCGCGTGCTGCTCGACGAGGGAGACCTCGACCGCGCGGTCCTGTCGATCTGGGGCTCTTCGCCCGACGACGTGTTCGCCGTGGGAGGCCCGCTCGGCAATACAGGGCTCGAGTCGCTCGTGCTGCACTATGACGGCGCGGCGTGGCGCGAGCTGCCGGCGGGCGGGGGAGAGACCTTCTGGTGGGTGGCGGGCTCCGGCCCGAAGGACGTCTGGATGGTCGGCGAGCGCGGCCGCGCGGTCCGCTGGGACGGCGCGGCGTTCACCCAGTACGACGCGCAAGGCACCGGGACGACGGCGACGCTCTGGGGCGTGATCGCGTTCTCCCCCGACGACGCCTGGGCCGTCGGCGGCATGCCCGGCGGCGGCGAGGACGCGCCGAAGGACATCGTCCTCCGGTGGGACGGCGGCGCGTGGTCGAGGGTGCCCCTGCCCGAGCCGACCGGCAGCGCGCTCTACAAGGTGTGGGGGAGCTCGTCCGAGGATCTCTATGTCGTCGGCGAGTACGGCGTGATCTGGCACCGCGCGGGCACCACGTGGGAGCGCCAGTCCGAGCCGCCGCTCGCGCAGGGCACCCTCTTCACCGCCGCCGGCTGCGGCCGCGACGAGGTGTACGCGGTCGGCGGGCGAGACGTGCTGCGCTCGGACGGCAGCGCGTGGCGCCGGGTCGAGGTGGAGCTCACCAACGACGTCAACGGCGTCGCCTGCGGCCGCCCGGGCGAGGTCGCGATCGTGGGTTATGGGGGCCTCAAGCAGCGCCTCGTCGACGGGGCCTGGATCGACGAGTTCACCGAGGAGCCGTACGCCGACCTCCACGCCGTCTGGTCCGACCGCGAGGGGGCGTTCTGGGCCGTCGGCGGCGATTTCCTCAGCGGGCCGGCGCCCGGCAGGGCGCGCAAGGGCGTGGTGGCGCGTTACGGACGAGGGCAAATCGCCGACAGTGTGAGCCGCTGAGCGCCGGCGCGCAGATCCTCTCCGGTCCACGGACATACGCGCAGTGTGGCAGGGTGCATCACGGCGCCGTGAACTCGCCGATACGCCAGGGCTGCACGGACGCGGCAGCGAAGAAATTTCGCGAGCAAATGACTCAAACTCTGGCGTTGGTCGTCCGATTGCAATACCCGGTGGAGCCACACGCGGATCCCGCGCACTGAATTGAGGAGAATTTGCATGCGACGGACCATCACTCAGCTTTTTGTAAGCGCATTTACTTTTGCAGTTCCTTTGCTCATCGCTTCTTCTGCATCGGCCCAGGCCAATCCATGTGGAAATCTCCAGCTCGCGGCGGCCGGAGAATGTGAGATTCGCACGGAGGGCGGCTGCGAAGGATACTGCGAGCCAGTCCAGTTCACGGCGGAGTGCTCCGGGCGGTGCACCGGCAGCGCGGATGCCTCGTGCACGGGCAGCTGCAAGGCGGACTGCCAGGCAGAGTGCACCGGCACCGCGGGGAGCCTGGACTGCGAAGGGAGCTGCACGGCGAGCTGCAAGGGGAAATGCAGCGCCAACTGCTCGGCACAAGCCAACGGCGGCGGGGCGCAGGGGGAGTGCGAAGCGGCGTGCGCGGCGAGCTGCGAGGGCGAGTGCGACGTGAGCTGCGAGGCGACGCCGCCGAGCGCGTCGTGCGACGCGAAGTGCGAGGCGAGCTGCGAGGGGCAGTGCAACGTCGAGGCGAACATCGACTGCAACGCCGACTGCACGGCCGACCTCAGGGGCGGATGTGAGGTGCAGTGCACCACGCCGGACGGCGCGCTGTTCTGCAACGGGCAGTACGTCGACATCGTCGGGAGCATGGAGGAGTGCAAGAACTGGCTGCTCACGCAGGGCGTCGACGTCCAGTTCCACGCCGAGGCCGAGGCCGAGGCCAGCGTCTCCTGCGCCGCCGCGCCGGGGTCCCGCTCGCCGCTCACGGGCACCGGCATCGCGGCGCTCGTCGCGGGCCTGGGCGTGGCCGCCGCGCGCCGCCGCAAGCGGTCCTGAGCGGGCCGCGAGGCCTGCTGACCGCGCAGGCGCGCCTGCTGACCGCGCAGGCGCGCCTGCTCCGAGCTGCGCGCCGCGCCTGCTCCTGGCCGCGCGCCGCGCCGCTCGTCCGGCGCGCGCCCTAGAGCGACAAACGGGTTGAACCCGTCTGAAACGAGCAGATTTTCGAACCGCCAAGGCGCCAAGGACGCCAAGAAGGAGAAGAAAATATCTTGGCGCCCTTGGCGCCCTTGGCGCCCTTGGCGCCTTGGCGGTTCATCTCTCGTTCCTCAACGTGATCGGTGTTCTAGGAGCCGAAACGACAACCCAGGCCGGGTCGCGGCGCGCGGCCCGGCCTGGCTTTGTCCTGGCCTGGTGTAGATTCGCGCACGTCGATGATCCTGCTCCCCGTCCCGAGGTGGCGCTGGGCGCTCGCCCTCGCGCTGCTCGCCGGCTGCGAGGTGCGCCCGCCGCCCGCGCTCGTCGAAGGCGCCGCGGCGCCGCCCGCGACCGCCGGCGCGCCGGCCCTCACCCGCGCCGCCGCCGTCGCGGCGCCGCCCGCGGCCGCCGAGAGCGCCGCGGCGCCGCCGGCGCCCCCGCCCCCGCCGGATCCGCCGATCGCGCTCGCCTCCGGGGGCGCGCGGGCCGTGCGCGGCGACGCGGGGCTCGTGACCTCGGTCGAGGCGCACGCGACGCGCGCCGGGGCCGACGTGCTGCGCAGCGGCGGCAACGCGGTCGACGCCGCGGTGGCCGTCGCGTTCGCGCTGGCGGTGACGCACCCGAGCGCGGGCAACATCGGCGGCGGCGGCTTCATGATGATCCGCCTCGCGAGCGGCGAGACGCACGCCGTCGACTTCCGCGAGGCCGCGCCCGCGTCGGTGACCACCGAGGCCATCCTGGCCATGGTGCGCGCGGGCGGGTACGGCTACACGTCCGCCGGCGTCCCCGGCTCGGTCGCGGGCCTCGCCTTCGCGCACGAGCGGTTCGGCTCGAGGCCGCTCGCCGAGCTGCTCGCCCCCGCGATCGCGCTGGCGCGCAAGGGGCACCGCCTCGGCGCGCGGCAGGCGCTGACGTTGCGCTGGGCGTGGCCCAGGCTGCGGGGCGACCGGGCCGCGAGCGCGATCTGGGGGCGCGGCAAGGCGCCGCTCGTCCAGGGCGACCTCGTGCGCCAGCTCGACCTCGCCCGCACCCTCGAGGCGATCGCCGCCGAGGGGCCGCGCGCGTTCTACGAGGGGCCGATCGCCAGGAAGATCGCCGGCGCGATGCGCGAGCGCGGCGGCCACATCGCCGAGAGCGACCTCGGCGCCTACCAGGCGAAGCTGCGCGCGCCGCTCCGGTTCTCGTACCGCGGCTTCACCGTCGACACGATGCCGCCCCCGTCGATGGGCGGCGTCGCGTTCGCCGAGATCATGCTCACGCTGGAGCGGCTGAAGGCGCACGAGGCGCCCGCCGGCTCCGGGCTGTCGCTGCACCTGTTCGTCGAGGCGGCGAAGCGCGCGTACGCCGACCGGCGCAAGGTGAGCGCCGACCCGGATTTCACCGCCCCCGGCACGACGCGGATGCTCGCGATGCTCCTCGACGGGGGCTACCTGATGGGCCGCAAGCCGCCGGTCGATCCGGAGCGCGCGACGCCGGCGGGCGACATCGCGCCCATCGAGGACGCGATCGCGCTGGAGTCGCCGCAGACGACGCACTTCGCGGTGATCGACGCGCAGGGCAACGCGGTGTCGTGCACGACCACGCAGTCGGCGAGCTTCGGCGCGAAGATCGTGATCCCCGGCACGGGCATCCTGCTCGGCAACGCGCTGGGCGCGTTCTCGGAGACGGGCATCAACGCGGTCGCGCCTGGCAAACGCATGGCGAGCTCGATGACGCCGACCATCGTGAGCCGGGGCGGCAAGGCCGCGCTGCTCCTCGGCTCGCCCGGCGGCGACACGATCCCGAACACCGTCGCCCAGGTGCTCCGCAACCTGGTCGACCACGGGATGACCATCGACGAGGCGGTGCGCCACCCGCGCATCCACCACCAGTGGCTGCCGGACCGCGTGCGCGTCGAGCAGCTGAACCCCCCGCCGAAGGCCGCGCTCGACGACCTCGTCCGGCGGGGGCACGTCGTCGCCATGGATCCCATGCCGATCGGCGACGCGAACAACGTCCTCATCGACGGAGGCGGCGTCGCCTGGGGCTACGCCGACACGCGCGAAGGGGGCACCGCGGAGGGCGTCGCCGCGGCCGGCAAGCTGGGCCCGGCGGCGCAGGCGGGCGCGCCGCCGCCCGCGGCGAGCGGTCCGCCGCCCGCGGCGAGCGCGCCAACCCCGCCGAGCCAGCCCAGCGCGCCGATCCCACCCGGCGCGTCGAGCCCATCCAGCCCGCCGTGAGCCGCCGGGCGGCCGCCGTCGCGACCTCGGGGCGCGCCCGCAGCCGGCGTCACCGCAGGCGCGGGTCGTACTCGCTCGCGTCCGCGTCGTCGTCCTCCTTGGGGCGCACGACCACGACCGGGCAGGGCGCGTTGCGCGCGATCCGGTCGGCGGTCGAGCCGCCGAGGAGCCGCTGGAGCGGGGACTGCGGGTGGGTGGCCACCACGATGAGATCGGCGCTGAGCTCGCGGGCGAGCGCGACGATGGCCCGGTGGGGCTGGCCGGTGCGGAAGTGCATCGCCATGAGCCGCGGCTGGCCGTCCGCGCACCGGTGCTGGAGCACCCGGAGCGCGGGCGGCGACGAGGCGCCCGGCGTCGTCACGTCGCGCACCGCGGGGGCGACCTGCCGCGGGCCGACGACCACGGCGTGGATCTCGGTCTCGCCCCGGATCGCCGCCAGGTCGAAGGCGAAGCGCCACGCGCGCCCGCCCGGCTCGGACAGGTCCATCGCGACCACCACGATGTAAGGCTTCAGCCGTCGGGCGCTGCGTGTGCTCGAGCTGGGCGGCTCGTCCGCGGGCCCTCCCTGGTCGGCGCGCGCCTGCGCCGGTGCCTCGGTCAGCATCGCGCAAACCTTCGCAACACGCCGGCCCGCCGCAAGCCGCGCCGGGCGCGCCGCGCGAGGAGAGCCCGCGGGCGAGCGGCCCGGGGGCGCCCCGGGCCACTCCCTCCTTGACGCACCCTCCAGACCTTCGCAGCGTCCCGCCCATGATCCCCCGCTACACCCCGTCCGATTTCGAAGAGCTCTGGTCGCCCGCCACCCGATTCTCGACCTGGCTCGAGGTGGAGCTCGCCGCCTGCGAGGCGATGGAGGCCGAAGGGCTCGTGCCCGAGGGCATCGCGAAGGGGATCCGGGCGAAGAAGATCGCGCTCGACGCCGAGCGGATCGAGGCGATCGAGCGCACGGTCAAGCACGACGTGATCGCGTTCCTGACCCACGTCGAGGAGCTCGCGGGCGAGGGCGCGCGCTGGCTGCACCGGGGCATGACCTCGAGTGACGTGCTCGACACGAGCCTCGCGCTGCTGCTCGTCCGCGCGGCGGACCTGCTCGCGAAGCGGCTCGACGGGCTCATCGACGCGCTCGCGCGGCGCGCGGACGAGCACCGGCGCACGCCGATGATCGGCAGGAGCCACGGCATCGCCGCCGAGCCGGTCACGTTCGGCCTGGCGCTCGCGGGCCACCTCGCCGAGATGAAGCGCGGCCGCGCCCGCCTCGCCGCCGCCCGCGAGGCGGTCGCGGTCGGGAAGGTCGCCGGCGCGGTCGGGACGTACGCGCACCTGTCGCCGCGCATCGAGGAGCGCGCGCTCACCGCGCTCGGCCTGCGGCCCGAGACGGTCTCGACGCAGATCGTGGCGCGCGACCGCCACGCCGAGTTCTTCGCGGCGCTCTCGCTCATCGCGGCCGGCATCGAGCGGCTCGCGACCAACGTGCGGCACTGGCAGCGGACCGAGGTCCGCGAGGCGGAGGAGCGCTTCTCCGTGGGCCAGAAGGGCTCGAGCGCGATGCCGCACAAGCGCAACCCCATCCTCAGCGAGAACCTGTGCGGCCTCGCGCGCGTCGTGCGCGCGGCCGTCATCCCCGCGCTCGAGAACGTCCCCTTGTGGCACGAGCGCGACATCTCACACTCCTCGGTCGAGCGGATGATCGCGCCCGACGCGACCGCGACGCTCGGGTTCATGCTCGACCGCGCCGCGGGGCTCGTCGACGGGCTGGTCGTCTACCCCGAGAAGATGCGCGAGAACCTCGACCGCACGGGCGAGCTCTTCTTCAGCGAGGCGGTGCTGCTGTCGCTCGTCCAGAAGGGCAAGCCCCGGCAGGCCGCCTACGAGATGGTGCAGCGCTGCGCGATGCGCGCCATCGCGGGCGAGGGGCGCTTCCGCGACAACCTCGCCGCCGACGCCGACGTCGCGGCGCTGCTCGCCCCGGAGGAGATCGCGCGCTGCTTCGATCTCGACCACGCGCTGTCCCACGTGGACACGATCATCGATCGCGCGCTCCGCGCGTGACGCCCGGGCCAGCGCCTGCGCCGTTGACCTGCACGGGCCGGTTTGACAGGCTCGGCCCGCCCATGGCCGCCGCCCTCGATCCGCCCGCCCGCCGCTCGCTCACGCGCCGCCTCGCCACGCTCGCGGCGCTGTGCGCGCTCTCCGCCTGCAGCGGGGGCGCCCCGGCGCCGCCGTCCTCCGCCGCGGCCCCGCCGCCCGCGGCCCCGCCGCTGCTCGCGACGCCGCCCTCGGCGCCCGCGCAGCCGGCCGCGGCGCCCGCGGAGCCGTTCGCCGCGCTCCGCGAGCGGATCCTGCGGGAGTGGATCGCGGACGAGCCGGCGTTCGCCCGCTCGCGCGGCCTGCACGAGCAGGACGGCAAGGTCGGCGACTACTCCGCCGCCGCGATCCAGGGCAGGCTCGCGCGCCTCACGCGCGACCGCGCGGCCCTCGCCGCCGCGTCTGCCGCGGCGCTGTCGCCGGACGACGCGCTCGACCGCGCGCTCCTCCTCCAGCAGATCGATCTGTGCCTGTTCAACGGCGAGGATCTCGAGGACTGGCGCAGGAAGCCGCAGTTCTACGGCGACCTGTTCGGCGTGAACCACTACCTCGATCGGGCGTACGCGCCGCTGCCCGACCGCGCGAGGCACCTGCTCGCGCACGAGAAGGCGGCGCTCGCAGAGGTGCCGCACATCCGCGAGAACCTCGCGAGCCCGCTGCCGAGGCCCGTGATCGAGGTCGCCGCGAAGATCTACCGCGGGTACGCCGAGTACCTGCGCGGCGACGTCGTCAAGCTGCTCAAGGGCGTGGGCGACGCCGCGTTCCAGGCCGACTTCGAGGAGACGAACGCCGCGCTCGCCGACGCGGCGCAGGCGCTCGCCGACCACCTGATCCAGGTCGAGCTGCCGAAGGGCGACGCGAGCCACGTGCTCGGCGAGGCGCGCTACCGGAAGCTCCTCCTCGCCCAGGAGGGGCTCTCGATCCCGCTCGCCGACTTCAAGAAGATGGGCGAGGAGGACCTCGCGGCGAACAAGGCGGCCTACCAGGCGCTCGCGAGGACGGTGAAGGCCACCCGGCCGAAGGCGCAGCGGCTGCTCGCCGAGGCGACGCGGGTGATGGAGGCGTCGCGCAAGTTCGTCGTCGACAAGCAGCTCGTGAGCCTCCCGACCGACGAGCGGGCGATCGTGAAGGAGACGCCGCCGTACATGCGCTGGAACTCGGCGTTCCTCGAGGCGCCGGGGCCGTTCGAGCGGGAGGGGCTCGAGGCGTTCTACTACATCACGATGCCCGACCCCTCCTGGCCGCGGAGGGAGCAGGAGGAGTACGTGATGCCGAAGGGGACGCTGCTCTCGACGACCGTGCACGAGGTCTACCCGGGGCACTTCGTCCAGGGCCTGTGGGAGAAGCGCGCGCCGACGACCGCGCAGCGGCTGTTCGGGAGCTACTCGTTCGTCGAGGGCTGGGCCCACTACATCGAGCAGATGATGATCGAAGAGGGGTTCGGCAAGGAGGACCCGCAGAACCGGCTCGGCCAGCTCGCCGACGCGCTCCTGCGCAACTGCCGCGTGGTCGTGTCGCTCGGGGTGCACGCCGAGGGGATGAGCCTCGAGCAGGCCGAGCGCCGCTTCGTCGACGACTGCTTCCAGGACCGCGCGACGGCGCGGGAGCAGGCGGTGCGCGGGACGTTCGACCCCGGGTACTTCGCCTACACGCTCGGCAAGGTCCAGATCCTGAAGCTCCGCGAGGAGGCGAAGGCGGCCCTCGGCCCGGCGTTCTCGCTGCGCCGCTTCCACGACGCGCTGCTCGCGCACGGGTCGCCGCCGGTGCCGCTCCTCCGCGATCGTGTGCTCGCCGAGCTCGCGGCGCCCGCGAAGTAGCCGCGGCGCCGGGCGCGCGGTGCTCGGGCCGCTTCGAGTAGTGGGCGCGGAAGAGCTCGTAGGTGCCGTCGATGAGGTGCAGCCGCATGGTGGGCCCGAGCGCCGCCGCAGAGGAGCGCTAGGCCGTCATGTCGGCCATGAAGATCGGCGGGGTGTGGAGGGCCATGATCTCCGGCGCGGGCGGCGCCGTCACCTTGGCCATCCGGAGCGCCTCGTCCATCGTGCGCGCCGTCTCCCAGCCGAGCAGCTGCGGGATGTACTCGTTGTCGGCGCCGACCACGATCATCCGGCCGATGTGCTGCCGGCCCGCCTCGCCCCAGTACCACATGAAGAACGGGTGGGTCGGGTGGTACGCGTGGCCGAAGCGGTACATCTCGATGTAGGCCGGGTTCTCGGAGAACTTCTTCTCGTACCGCTTGTGCAGCTCCATCGCGTCGCGCGTCTCCGGCAGGAGCCGGTGGACGAACTCGATGTACGGGGCGTGGTGCTCGTTGTCGAACAGGTCGGTGCAGGGGTGGAGGATGATCATCGTCCCCCCCTTCTTGAGCATCGGCGCGCCGCGGTAGAGGTTGAACAGGTAGCCGTTCGCCATCACCTGCACGAGCAGCGGGTTCAGGAACGAGTTCACGTTGTACGGGCTGATGAACGGGATGCCCGTGATCAGGATGTCGGCCTGCCCCGAGACGGGGACGAGGTACTGATCGAAGCTGCGCTTCAGCGTGTGCTCGTGCGCGGCCTCGGTCTCGCCGGCGAACACGCCGGTCACGCCGTACGGCGAGGGGACGCGCTGGAAGATCGCCTGGCGGGCGGGCTGCGGCAGCTTGGAGAGCGTGAAGCGGAGGGCGCGGAGCGCGCCCTTCTCGCCCGGAGAGAGGTCGTCCTCGTTCCGCGCCAAGAACTCGAGCGGGCGATCGAACATGCGGTTGTTGATCGTCGTCTCGATCGTGAAGACGTTGAGCTTCTTGTTCGCGAGCCGGCCCATGCGCTCGACGCTCGTGTGCAGCGCGGAGCTCTTCGGGTCCATGTACGAGTAGCAGTCGCGCATCACCCGCGGGTTGTGGTGCGCGCGCAGGCTGCGGTACCCGCACAGGCCGACGCTGACGGACTTGTGCCCGCCGTCCATCGGCACGAGGTTCAGGTTCACGTAGATCACGAGGTCGCTCTCGACCGCGCGCTTGTTGAGCTCGACCTCCTCGCCGGCGTCCGTCGTGCCGAGGTACTTCATGTTGGCGAGGTTCTCGGCGTCGTGGTTGTAGAGCCGCTTCGGCCAGTACGCGTTGAAGATCCGGTCGCCGACGACGTGGCGGACCTCCCAGTCCTTCATCCGCCGGTGCACGCTCGTCGCGATGATGATCTCGACGTCGTCGACGCCGTGGTCCGCGAGCAGGTCGAGCACGATGGTGAGGACGCGCTCGCGGATGTCGGGGCGCCGCATCGGCGGCAGCGGCAGCGAGATGTCGTCCACCGCGATCGTGACCTTCATCCCCGGGCGGAGCTTCGCGTAGAGTGGCTCCGAGTTGTACGGGTGGTTGATCGCGTAGCGGATCGCGGCGTCGACGTCCTTCAGCGGCTCGATGGGCGGCTTCGGGTAGAGCACCCGCGTTCCGGTGGGCAGGTCGACCTCGACCAGCTGGTCGCCTGAGAAGAGCACCCGGGGGGCGCTGCGGCTGTCTAACGTGACGACGCAAGGATGGCTCATGGGGCTCTCCGAGCAGGGGGTGCGACGTGGTGGGCTGGGAAGGGGCTCTCCGCCGCCGTGCGCCGGCAGGACGGGATCACGCGGCGAGCTCGAGGATCGGCCAGTGGTACGCCTGC
Source organism: Sorangium cellulosum (assembly GCF_002950945.1). Taxonomy (GTDB): domain Bacteria; phylum Myxococcota_A; class Polyangia; order Polyangiales; family Polyangiaceae; genus Sorangium; species Sorangium cellulosum_E. The sequence continues at coordinate 13,121,143 of NZ_CP012673.1, read as the reverse complement.
GCGAGCAGCTTGAGCTTGCGGTCCGGGTTCACCGCGGCCGGGTAGCCGACGACCGAGAGCATGGGGACGTCCGAGTAGCTGTCCGAGTACGCGAAGCACTCGTCGAGGTCGTGCCCGCGCGCGTGCGCGTGCTCGCGGATGAGCCGCGCCTTCTCGGGGCCGGCCACGACCGGGCGCAGGAGCTTCCCGGTCGCGAAGCCGTCCTTCACCTCGAGGCGGTTCGCGATGATGCCCGTCGCGCCGAGGTGGGCGGCGAGCAGCTGCATCAGGAAATCCAGCGCGCCGGAGATGAGGACGACGTCGTGCCCCTTGTCGAGGCTGCACTGCACGAGGTCGCGCGCCTTGGCGTAGAGCGCCGGGCGGAGCACCTTCGTGAAGGCCTCCTCGGCGAGCGCCACGAGGCGGTCCTCGGAGACGCCCTCGAAGGAGCTGAAGAGCAGCTCGTTGAAGAGGCGCCGATCCCGGAGCTCCGCCATCGCCATCCACGGCGCCTTGACGAGCGCACGGCCGAGCTTCGCCAGGCTGTGCATCGGCGTCGGCTGGTTCAGCATGTAGAACACCGTCGGGTGCACGAGGTTCGTCGTGACCAGGGTGCCGTCTACGTCGAAGTAGCTCGCCGGCATGGAGGGCAAATCTCCCTGCATGCCGTTCGAGTCAAGATGAAGCGTGCGCGAACCGGGATTCGCAGGGAAAAGGTCAGGCGGCGAAGAGGCGCTCGTAGCGGTCGTCGAGCTCGATGCCGCCCTCGGCCGCGCCCCGGTCCACCGGGTTGATGCCGCAGTACTCGACGCTGGCGAGGTGGCGCCAGCGCCCGGCGCGCTCGGGCTCGTCGGGGAGCACGGGGGTCGTGCACGGGAAGCAGCCGATCGTGCGGAAGCCCATCGCGTGCAGGGGGTTCTCGATCGCGTCCGGGTGTGCGGCGAAGTACGCGTCGAGCTCCTCGTTGCTCAGCGACGCGAAGGGGTGGATCCGGAGCGTGTTGTTCGCGAGGTCGACGCCGAACGGCGCGATCCTGGCGCGGGCGCCGCCCTCGCCGCGCCGGAGCGCCGCGACGAGCGCGTCGTAGCGGCCGCGGACGGCGCCGAGCGGGGCCGACTTGCGGAGGTCGCAGCAGCGCTCCTGGCCCTCCTTCGACAGGTAGAGCAGGCCCTCGTCGCGCGTCTGCTGGGCGAAGGTGCGCTCGGGGGAGAGCGTGACGACGCGGAGGTTCTTGTGGGTCCGCGCGAGCTCGTCGCGGGTGGCGAGCGTCTCGGCGTGCATCACGCCGGTGTCGACGAAGACGACGTCGAAGGAGAGCCCGGCCCGGTCGGCCACGTGGCAGAGCGCGGTGCCGGCCCGCTGCATGCTGCTCAGGATGGCCGCGCGGGATCCGAACGACTCGCGGACGAAACGGAGGAGCTCGACAGGCGGAGCTCCCTGGAAACGACGGTTCAGAGGTTCGAGATCTCGCTCGGTGATGCGCATGACGGAGGCATAGCAGAGCCCGTCTCCGCGATCCGGGTTGCGTTCGCCCGGGCTTGCGCCTAACTCCGCTCTGGCGGAATGCAGAGCGTCCACCACGAGTTGCAGGCCGGCGGGCCGGGCCAGGACCTCCCGGAGCTCGAGCGCCGGCGCTTCCTGTTCGTGACCGGCAAGGGCGGGGTCGGGAAGACGACGATCTCCGGCGCCCTCGCCCTGGCCTTCGCCGCGCGGGGCAAGCGTGTCCTCGTGGCGATGTGCAACACGAAGGAGCGGCTGTCGGCGATCCTCGGCACGCGGCCGATCGGCCAGGACGTCACCCACGTCGCCGAGCGGGTGTGGGCGGTGAACATCTCCCCGGACCGGGCGCTCCGGGAGTACGGCGAGATGGTCCTCAAGGTGCGCGCCGCGGCCGATCTCGTCTTCGACAACAAGTACACGCGCACCTTCTTCCGCGCGGTGCCCGGCCTGTACGAGTGGGCGATGCTCGGCAAGGCCTGGTTCCACACGACCGAGGTGCTCGAGGACGGCTCCCCGCGTTACGACGTGGTGCTGCTCGACGCGCCCGCGACGGGGCACGGCATGGACATGCTGCGTGTGCCCAAGGTGATCCTCGACGTGGCGCCGCCGGGCGTCCTGCGCCGGGACGCCGAGGCGGCGTGGGCGATGTTCCGGGATCCGGCGCGGAGCGGGGTGGTCGTCGTGACCCTCGCCGAGGAGATGCCGGCGACCGAGACGATCGAGCTCGTGGGGGAGGTGCGGGGCGAGCTCGGCCTGCCCGTCCACCGGCTGATCATCAACAGCGTGCTGCCGCCGCTGTTCTCGCCCGAGGAGCGGCGGGCGCTGCTCGCCGACCCGACGCGCCTCGACGTGGAGGCGCCGGCGCGCGCGGCGCACACGGCCGAGAGCGCCGCCGTGGCCGGGGCGCGGCGGGCGATGCGGGAGTCGGTGCAGCACGAGAGCCTGGCCCGCCTGCGCCGCGCGCTCGACGTGCCGACCGTGGTGCTGCCCTTCCTCTTCGACGAGGCCTCGACGGTCGCCGGCACGCGGACGCTGGCCGCGCGGCTCTGAGCGGGGCACGGGCCTTCGGCCATGCGAGCGAGCCCGCTGCTCTGCGACGGACGTGTGCTGCTCGACGCGGATCGGCTCATGCGCGCGGGCGTCGCGGACCGGCGCGCGAGCTTCGAGCTCGCGTTCACCGGGATGCCGCAGCACACGGGCTTCCTCGTGGTGGCCGGCGTCGAGGCGGCGCTGGAGGCGCTCGCGGCCGCCGGCGCGCGGCTCGACGCGGACGAGGTCTTCGCGGCGCGCGAGGCCTGCGGGCTGAGCGACGCGCTCGCGGACCGGCTCGCCGGCGCGCCGCTCGCGGTGGACATCGACGCGATGCCCGACGGGACGATCGCTTTCCCCGGCACGCCGGTCGTCTCGGTGGAGGGGCCGTTCGTGGCGGCGCTGCTCGTGGGCGCGGCGGTCGTGCCGGCGCTCCGCCGGGGCACGGCCGCGGCGACGCGGGCGGCGCGGCTCCACATCGCGGCGGACGGGGGCGTCGTGGTCGACGGGTCGTCGGCGCGTGCGCCGTCTGCGGAGGAGCAGCTGGCGCTCGCCCGCGCGGCGCACGTGGGCGGCGCGGCGGCGACGACGAGCGCGCTCGCGGCCATGTCGCTCGGGATCCCGTTCCGCGGCGAGGCGGGGATCGACCTCGGCGAGCTCGCGCCGCCGCCGTCGCCGTACGAGGGCAGCTGGCCCTGGTACGCGGACCGGACGATCGACCTCGGCGGCCGCGAGGAGGAGGCGCTGCTGCTCGAGGCGCGGCGCGTGGGCACGACCGCCGGGGGCTGGGTCGCGTCGGGGCTCGCGGAGTGCGGCGAGGACATGCCCGCCGTGCGGTACGAGCTCGTGGCGCTGGAGGAGTCGGGGGCGTGGGCGCTGCGGCAGGGCACGAGCAACCGCGGCGACGTGATCGCGGGGCGCAAGATGGTGGCGCGTTACTACGACGAGGCGGGGCGCGCGGCGGCCGACGTGATCCACCTGGCGCACGAGCGGATGCTGCCGCCGCGTGCGCTCGGCGTAGCGCGGCTCGCGCCGCTCTCGCGCGCGGTGATGCGCGGCGGGCACGCGCTCGAGTCGCCGGAGCCGCCGAGCGTCGGGCGCGAGCGGTCCGTCGCGGCGCGGCAGCTCTTGCCGTACGCCGTCGCGCACCTGCGGGCGCCGGCGCGGTACCCGGTGCAGCTCTCGCCGGCGCTGATCGCGATCCGCGAGCCGGAGCCGCCGAGCACGCTGCGGTAGAGCGGCGGTCACCCGCTTCGGATACGGGCCCATCTCGACGTTTTCGGTGCTCAGCGCACAGGAGTGCGCTTGCGCGCCGAAAACGCCGATCTGGGCCCGTCTCCTGTGCGGGTGACCGCCGCTCTGCGACGCTCGTGCCGCCTCCTGTGCGGGTGAACGCGGCCGGAGGGATCACGCCACGCTCGCGGAGGTGCTCGTCGCCGGCACGGACGCCTCCGGCGCCGGCGGGAAGGGGTCGCGCCGCGGTCCGGAAGCTTCGCGCGCCGGCGGGAAGGCTTCGCGCGCGGTCCGGAAGCTTCGCGCGCGGAGCGGAGGGGCGAATTTCCCGGGAATTTCGTCCCCCGGCGCGAGCCGGACGGCGAAAGGGGCGCGGCGGACGCCGCTAAGTACGCGAAACCTCGTGCTCCGGAGCGCGCGGGAAGCTTCCGGAGCGCGCGGGAAGCTTCCGGAGCGCGCGCGAAGGTCTCGGACCCGCGCGGGAAGCCTCCGGCGCGCTCCGGAAGCGCAATTTCTGTGGGGTGAATTACTCGAAGTCGGCGCTGCCGGTGTCTTCGACCGGCGCTGCCGGCTCAAACGGCGTGGCGGTGGGCTTGCCCGGCTTGGGCGGCGTGGTTGCGGGCTCGCGCCGGGGCGCCTTGCGGCTCGCGAGGCCGAGGCGGATGAGGTAGCTGCGCTTCTTGACGACGGCGCGGGCCGTGGTCGATCACTCGTCGAACCAGCCGCGCAGCTTGACGAGCGCCTCGCGCCGGCGCGCGGCCTCCGGGAGCTCGGCTTGCGCGGGCAGAGGCGATGTCGGGCCGAGCGCCACGTCGACAAGGCCCTTGAGGCGCTTGCGCTCGGCCTTGTCGAGGCCGCGTGTCCCGAGGAAAGCGACTGCCTTCTTGTCGCTCTGCTTCGCTCCGGCGCGGTCCGGGTCCGTGCCACTCTCGAGAGCGTCGAGCCGCGTGAGGAAGGTGGCGACTCCCTGCACGGCGGCGGTGCCGGTGGAGGGCGCGAGGTCCTTGAAGACATAAACGTGCACGTCGGGGAAACGCCGGCGGAGCGCGGCGCCATAACGGGCGAAGTTGGGCTCGTCCCATTGATCGAGCTCCGCCGTCGCGGCGCGCTGCGCCCTGGCATCGTCGGTATCGGCCGACCCGCCGGAGGTCTTCCGGGGAGCGGCGAGGACGTCGAGGAGGAGCGCGCGGCCCTCCAGGATATCGTCGTCATCCATCCCCGCCTCGGCCATCAACGTGCGCACCGCGGCGACGGCGCCGATCCCCATCAGGAGCTTGGTGGCGCGCTCCGGCGTGGCCTCGAGGACTGCATCCGAATAGTCCATGCTGATTTCCTCCCTGCCGGCCGGCAAAACCGGACGGCGGCAATGAGAGCGGAAGCTACGATGGGAGTTTCGGCGATTGGAAGAGGAATCGTGAGCGCTCGCCGTGCTCCGGCCGTCGGGTTTTTGCTCTCTCGGCAGGCGCCAAGGAGCGATGGCCTGTGCGCTGAAGTCTGTGCGCTGAAGACGGACGGGGCGGTTTTCGGGCGCGTTTCGGGGCTCCTCGGCTGAGGAATGTCCTACCGCTCTCGTGAGGGCGCTTGAGCCCGGAGAAGGAGCGGGCGAGTTTGCGCGGGCGAGAAGACTCGCGGGGTGGAGGGAATGAACATGAGAAGGAGACCGGGACCGAGACTACGGGCGGCGATCCTTGCGGCGGGCGCCGTAACCCTGGCGCTCGGCGCGCTGGGTTCAGGGTGCCTCTGGAAGCGCGGGGATCACACGCTCGGGAGCTTCTGCGCCGCGGCCGTGGGCGGCGAGGAGCATTGCGTCGGCGAGAACCTGGGCCCGGGCAGCGCGTGGAGCAAGGCCGAGAAGGATGGCGCGCTGCCGATCGAGATGTGGGCCACGTGGCCGAGCGACAAGACGCTGGACGACGTGGTTGCGCGCACGCACCGGCTCGACCAGTGGTTTGGCCATCTGGACGAGGCGATCGCGTACGTGAGGGACGACGCGAGGAACGCCGAGTCGCTGCGGGCGACGCTCTCGGGCAAGCTCGAGTCGCTGCTCGACGAGGCGACCGACCGCCAGAGGGCGCTGCTCGCGCAGACGCCGGTCGACGCGGCCGGCAACTTCAAGAAAGCGATGATCGATAAGGCGAGCGTCGAGAGGGAGCCGCTCGTCGCCGCGCTCGCGGCGGACAAGCAGGGGATGGCGGTCGTGCAGGGGATCTTCGATCAGGCCCGGAGCGACGTCGCGCCGCTAGAGGCCAGGTATGCGGGCGCCGCGGCGCGGTTCGCCGCGTACCGCGCGACCGAGGCGGCGGAGACGGCGGCGTACGCGGCGCTCTCGGAGCAGGCGTCGCGGTCGGATAGCGAGGGCCTCGACGGGGTGGAGCAGGCGGTGCTCGCGGCGGCGCGCGAGGCGAGCCGCGCGCCGAACGAGCTCGCGGCGGAGGTGATGGCGCTGTCGGCGGAGCTCCAGGTCTTCGCGGGCTCGTTCGAGGAGGCGATGGCGCCGCACCGGGAGTTTCTCGCGACGCACGGCGCTACGCTGCCGGACATGACCTCGGGGGCGCTGCGGTCGCTGAGCGCGATGCTGGGGTATGCGCAGCGGCGGGTGGCCCGGAGCGACGCGACGGCGACGGCGTTGCTCGGCGGGATCGCGCTGCGCCGGCAGGCGCTCCACGTGTTGCAGATGGACGAGGGGGCGCGCGAGGCGATCGCGCGGTCGCGGATCCGCAAGGCGTCGGAGGTGTTCCACGAGGGGGCGCGGGCGCGGGCGGAGGCGCTGTCGGCGGCACCGCCGGTGAGCGAGCGGCTCGGGTTGCCGCTGCTGGCCGAGCGGTGCGGGGAGCTGACGGCGCTCGTGCAGATGCGGCCGCTCTGCGAGGCCGCGGGGGCGTCGTGGCGCGAGGCGGGGTGCGCGGCGCTGCGGGAGCGGTTCGAGGCCGCGGAGGTCGAGCTCAGGACGGGGCTGCCGCGGAAGATCGCGGCTGGGCTGGAGAAGCTGCGGGAGGAGGGGATGGCCGCGGCGGCGCTCGACAAGGCGCAGGCGCGGCTCGAGGCGGGCGACGTGAAGGGCGCCGCGATCGCGTATGACGCCGCGGTGCGCGGCGCGGAGGGGACATGAGAGGCTCGAAGGATGCGGTGCTGCGCGGCCGGAGCGCCGCGGCGCTGCAGAAGGTCGTCGCGCTGGTCACGATGCTGGCGGTGCTGGCGCCGTCGTTCGCGTGGGCTGGGACGCCGTACAGCCTGAGCTGGGACCAGCGTCAGGACGTGACCTCGTGCGCAATTGCCGAGCTGGAGCATGAGGGCGAAGCCATGTTCGACGTGAACCAGACGCCCCTGCCCACGTACTCGGTTCCGGACGCGCTGCGGATCGACGCCGACGGCGCCCAGAGCAACACGTTCGAGGCGGAGTTCGACTCGGTGCTGCTCTTCATGGGCGACAACGAGTTCCACTTCAGGGTTCACACCGTGAACGGCGGCGACTGGTGCACCCACGCGCACGAGGTCGTGCATCTCGTCTCGGAGCCGCTCGGGCTGAACAAGCCGCTCTTCGATGTCCGCCGCGATGGGACCGGCTTCGAGGGCAGCACCGAGGTCGACCTGAGCCTCGCGGAGATCAACCCGGCGCTGGCGCGCGACATCGAGATCCTGCTGGCCGAGATCGCCAACGAGCGCAAGGCGCTCGTCGCGAACGCGCCGCGGGTGGAGCGGCTGGCGGAGACGATGGATCTGCTCCAGCAGCTCGACACCGAGCTGAAGGACCTGGTCAGCCGGCCGCTGGACGAGATCTCGCGGACCGACCTCGACGCGATCCTCGACCGGTACAAGGACGTGGTCGCGCCGGAGACGCGCGCGGCGCTGGAGCAGCTCATCGACGACCTGAAGCAGAGCGTGAGCGACCTGGAGGACGAGCTCGCGCGGCTGATGGACGAGTTCGGCGCGCAGGCGGACGAGGTCGCGGACCTCGTGACGCAGGGCGCACGCGCCGAAGGGTGGGACCCGGACGACCCGACGGCGTACGCGCTCGGAGATGGCGACGTGCCGTGGGTCGAGGTGCCGGATATCTCGGAGGTGGAGGGGGCGTTCGACGAGGGAAGGGATCCCTATGCGGCGTACGCGGACGCGGTGATCGGGGCGCTGGAGGAGGACGTGAGCGGCGGGGTGGTGGTCGCGCGGGCGGACTTCGTGGCGAACGTGAGGGCGTGGCGGACGAACAGCGCGGCGCTGGAGATCGCGATGCGCGACCGGACGGGGGTGTCGCAGGCGGAGACGAACGCGTTCCTGAACGCGCAGAACCGGATCGCCGGGTACGTGCGGCGGTACATGGATGCGTCGGACTGGTTCGAGGACACGCCGGTGCCGGCGGACCTGCGGGCGCAGGTGGACGCGGTGCTCAAGCCGAGGTTCGACGCGCTCGCGGACCAGATGAAGGACAGCCTGAACCTGTGGACCGGGGACGGGCTCGACCTGGAGCAGACGCAGCTCTACCAGACGATCAGCGCGTTCGCGGGGGCGATGTCGACGGTCGGCGAGGGGGTCGACGTCTACGTCGGGACGATGCAGACGCTGGTGCACGCGACGACGCGGCTCGGGGTGGGGTTCGTGCCGGTGGTGGGGCCGGCGCTGGACCTGTGCGAGGCGGTGACGGGCAAGGCGTGGTGCGTGCCGTCTGGGGAGGAGCTCAGCGACGAGGAGAGGATCTTCTCGGGGGTGGGGTTCGGGCTCGGGGCGATCGGGCCGATGTGGCGCGTGGTCAAGGGCGCCGGTGGGATGACGCCGGGGACGATCCGGGTGGCCGGGGAGATCGCGGAGATCGACGATCCTGTCTTGGCCGCGCTGCGCTCGAACCGGCGCACGTGGTACAAGACGCTGCACGGGGCGGTCACGAAGAAGCGGATGAACGACTTCGAGAAGAAGGTGACCAAGTTCATGCTGGACGACGGGCGGGCGCTGATCGGGGTCGGCGACGACGGCGTACGCGATGTGCTCGGGATACTAAAATCCGAGAAAGCGCCAGACTTCGTTACGGTGACTCGGGGGAATAAGCTGGCGGTGAGCGAGGCGAAAGGGCTCGAAAGCTCGACTGGGAAGATCGATGTGATAAAGGCACCCCAGCAGTTGAAGAACGCGCTGAAAAAGCTTGAAGACAAGGGTCTCGTCGGGGACGTCGAGAGAGTCGAGCTCTTCATTCCGAGAGGTGCGCCGCTCAATGATGCTGACGTTGTGGTCAAGAGCGGTTACTTGGTCCGCGTGAGCACTGGTGAGCGTGTCCGAGTAGAGGGCTATAATAGTCTCATCATGACCATTCAGCTGTGAGTAACTCAGGTCCTTGGTTCTACGCGTTGTGCGAGGAGATGGACAGGGGCGACGCATTTGCGGAGGCCCTGTCTAGCCTGATTGTCCCCGGGGAGTCGTGTAACGTGTCGATCCAGTCGCTCGGCACTCCCGGCACGACTTGGCGCAACGGAGTGCCTGTGGCGGAGGCTGTCGCCTTGGCGCGCGCCACGTTTACGCCGAGCTCGCGCGTCTTCACGGACTTCCCCGTAAGACTAGCCTCCGGAGGCACGGTATGCTTCGGCGTCGACTGCTTCGGCGAGGAGTACGAGCGCCTGCACTCCTCCGGCCCGCTGCGCGGGTCGCCGTTCGATCGGAGGGACGTGCTCCCTGAGCGCCTCGAGATCGCCCTCGGTAGCGGCGCGCCCTCCGTGCAGGTCGAGGCGGCGATCCTGTCGATGCAGGTCCAAGAGGATATCCAGGACCTCTTGGTTCGCGTCTGCGTGCCGGACGCGCATTCGCGCGTGAAGACTGGTGTGTGCGTAGATGTCGGGGACTGGGGTGCTCCTGTTGAGACGTGCGCGACCTACCACGTGGACGCCACGTCCGTTGCACGTGATCTCGCGCTCTCATGGATCCATCTGCACGAGGGGAGCAAGATACCGCGCTCCGCAGGCATGTCGCTGGACTCGTTGCGCGCGCTCATCGACGCCGCTCCGCATGGAGCATCTGTCGGCATCGCAGGCGACGTCGATCTCGTGCGCCGGCATATGCGGATGGACTGGGCGGCGGCGGCATCGAGGGACACGCGGCCCACGCGCGCCGACGGCGCTCGTCGCGGAGCGCGCGCCGTCGTCGAGGGCGACGCCGAGCTCATGCGCGAAACCGTCCTCAAGGCGATTGATACGCCGCCGAGCCTGCTTCTCGACGCGCTCGAAGCCTCTGCGGTGCCGGACGACGAATGGCGCACCGTCGAATCCCCCGCGCTCGAGACCATTGCAGCGACGAACGCAGGAGCGCCGAGGTACGAGGTCGACGTGACCTCGCGCAAGCACGTTCAGTTCATCGAGCGTCACGCCCCTTATCACGTGCGGCGTCTGGCGAGCGGCGGTGTCGTGCTGGCGACTCACCCGTATCGCACGCTCTGGCCGCTCTGGGCGGATGCCCTCTTCTTGCTCGGTATCCCATCATAATCTAATCGTTCATTTGTTGCGTTTCGTGACTTGCTGCGTCGAGACCGAAAGTGACCATCAAAATCAAAGCACGGTAGCCATGAAAGACGATCGTTGCGAAATTACCTGCGAGTTGTCGCAGCTCGTTGAGCTGGCACTCGACGTCGCAAAGGGTGCTCTCGAGGAACAGGGAACATTCCTTCCCGGTTCCATCGTGGTGGAGGCCACGGGGAAGTACGCCCTCGGCGTCGCGGCGCTCGCCGGTGTTGACGGCTGGACGCTCCTCACGACCGCGCTCCGGCGGAGGGTCGCGGCTGAAGGCCTCCGAGCGGCAGCACTCTATCGAGATGTACGTGTCCGCGAGCGAGGCGCATCGGAGGACGTCGACGCCATCCATGTGGTCGCGGAACTTGCATCAGGTGAAGCGGTCCAAGCGTTCCTCGTTTACCGCAAGAACGGCGCCGGTCAGTTCGTGTACGGCAGGGTGGAGGTCGAGCAGATACCAACCGTCATCTTTCCGCAATAAATTCCAGGCGTGGCATCGTCGAGAGGTGATGGGAGTTCTGGAAGCGAGCGCCTCTTCATCGAAGTCATCGATTCGTGGACGGCAATCCGGGGTCTCAATGCCGGCGTTATGCTAGCAACCTGGGGTACACGCAGCGGCGGGTCGCCCGGAGCGACGCGACGGCGACGGCGCTGCTCGGCGGGATCGCGCTGCGCCGGGAGGCTCTGCGCGTGTTGCTGATGGAGGAGGGGGCGCGCGAGGTGATCGCGCGGTCGCGGATCCGCAAGGGAGCCTCGCGGAGATCAACCCGGCGCTGGCGCGCGACATCGAGATCCTGCTGGCGGAGATCGCCAAGGAGCTCGTCGCGAACGCGCCGCGGGTGGAGCGGCTGGCGGAGACGATGGATCTGCTCCAGCAGCTCGACACCGAGCTGAAGGACCTGGTCAGCCGGCCGCTGGACGAGATCTCGCGGACCGACCTCGACGCGATCCTCGACCGGTACAAGGACGTGGTCGCGCCGGAGACGCGCGCGGCGCTGGAGCAGCTCATCGACGACCTGAAGCAGAGCGTGAGCGACCTGGAGGACGAGCTCGCGCGGCTGATGGACGAGTTCGGCGCGCAGGCGGACGAGGTGGCGGACCTCGTGACGCAGGGTGCGCGCGCGGAAGGGTGGGATCCTGACGACCCGATGGCGTACGCGCTCGGAGAGAGCGACGTGCCGTGGGTGGAGGTGCCGGACATCTCGGAGGTGGACGGGGCGTTCGACGAGGGGAGGGATCCCTATGCGGCGTACGCGGACGCGGTGATCGGGGCGCTGGAGGAGGACGTGAGCGGCGGGGTGGTGGTCGCGCGGGCGGACTTCGTGGCGCACGTGCGGGCATGGCGGGCGAACAGCGCGGCGCTGGAGATCGCGATGCGCGACCGGATGGGGGTGTCGCGGGCGGAGACGAACGCGTTCCTGAAGGCGCAGAACCGGATCACGGCGTACGTGCGGCGGTACATGGATGCGTCGGACTGGTTCGAGGACTCGCCGGTGCCGGCGCATCTGCGGGCGCAGGTGGACACGGTGCTGAAGCCGCGGTTCGATGCGCTGGCGGACCAGATGAAGGACAGCCTGAACCAGTGGACGGGGGACGGGCTCGATCTGGAGCAGACGCAGCTCTACCAGACGATCAGCGCGTTCGCGGGGGCGATGTCGACGGTCGGCGAGGGCTTCGAGGCGTACGGGGAGGTGATGCAGACGCTCGTGCACGCGACGACGCGCATCGGGGTGGGGTTCGTGCCGGTGGTGGGGCCGGCGCTCGACCTCTGCGAGGCGGTAACGGGCAAGGAGTGGTGCCTGCCGGCGGGGCGAGAGCTGAGCGACGAGGAGAGGATCTTCTCGGGGCTGGGCTTCGGGCTCGGGGCGGTCGGGCACATCTGGCACGGCGTTGCTGCCGCCGGCGCGCTACCGCCGAGTGGGATCCGGATCGCCGGGGAGATCGCGGAGGTCGACAAGGTCGTTGTCAAGGGGTTCGAGGTATGGAGGCTCCGCGGGTACAAGAACCTGACGGGAGCGGTTACGGAGAAGGCGCTGAACGCGTTCGAGAAGGACGCGACGAAGTTCCTGACCCGCGACAGGCGGGCGCTCCTCGGTGTCGGCGACGATGGGGTGCGCAGGGTGCTCTGGCCTAAGTTATCGGACGATGCGCTCGCCGATCTAAAGGCGCCCGACTTCCTGACGGTGTCCGCGCGGAACAAGCTCATCCTGAGCGAGGTAAAAGCGGGCCGCAACGTCGAGGGGGACAGGGTGATCGCGCAGTTGTCGAGCGGCATGGAGGGGCTACGGCAGAGGGGGCTCGTGGGAGATGTCGAGGAGGTCGAGCTCATCATGGAGCGGGGCGGGAAGCTCGGTGGTAAAAAGTACAGTGTCAAGGACGATTACCTCTTCGATGAGGACAAGGGCAAGAGGGCGACCCTGAACGGCTTCAACAGGCCTATCAAGGTGATCCGGCTATGAGAGAATTAGGACCTGGATTCTTCGCGTGGTGCGACGAGCCAGAACGGCTCGACGCGCTCGCGGCGACACTATCGGCCCTCATCGCCCCGGGCGCCCTCATCCGTGTGCAGACGGACGAGGACTTCGAAGCGGGCTCCGTGGACGAGGCGCTCGCGATCGCTCGCGCCCGCTTCGGAGGACAGACGAGTGCTCGCGTATCGTTCCGAATGATGCTGAGCGGCTCCAAGCGCGCCCTCATCGACATCTGGTGCCACTCCGAAGAACGGGAACGTCAAGTGCCGCACGGCCCCCTCACCTTGAATCCATGGGGAAAGCAGGATTTTCTTTCCTCTGACTTCGACCTCGCCTGGGGCAGAGGCCCGCGCTCGATCCAGGTCGAGGCGGTGGTCGCCTCGCAGCTCATCCGGGACGACCTCGAGGATCTCCTCGTCCGCTTCTGTGCGCCGGACGCGAGCGGGCGCATCCCGACGGGCGCGTGCACGCATGAAGCGCACTGGAACGCGCCGGTCGACATGTGCGCGACGTACAACGCGAAGGCGGAGGAGCTCGGCCGCGATCTCGCCTTGTCGTGGGTGCACCTCCACGACAAGGAGAGCGTGCCGCGCATCGCGGGCATGTCGCTGCAAGCGCTCCACGCGCGCGTCGACGCCGCACCACGCGGCGCGCGCGTTGCGATGAAAGGCAAGAGCGAGCGCTCACGTTCGCTCTCCCGCGAGACCGTCCTCAAGGCGCTGGCAGCACCGCCCTCCGCGCTGCTCGACGCGCTGGAAGCCTCGGCGGCGCCCGACGACGCATGGCGCGCGGCCGCGCCGCGCGCGACCGCGATCTTGGACCTGACACGCCAGATCTCGGAGACCGGCGAGGGGCCACCTACCTGGCCGGTCTGCACGTCCACGTACGGTCACATCCATTTCGTGAAAAAGCACCCCCCCTTCCACGTGCGCCGCCTCCCGAGCGGTGGCGTGGTCCTGGCAACTCACCCGTACTGCTCCCTCTGGCCGCTCTGGGCCAACGCGCTCTGCGCGCTCGGCCTCATGTCCTGACAAGGAGCTTCGTCATGGTGATCCCCGTATGAGATCAGGACCGAATTTCTTCGCCTGGTGTAACGAGGCAGCTAGGGTCGACGCGCTCCGCGCGGCGTTTTCGGCGCTCGTCCACGACCCACCTTACTGTATCGGCGTGGACATGCACCCCAACGTGAGCTTCGGCGCGACCTCCGTCGACGAGGCGGTCGCGAAGATCCGAGCCCATTTCGGACACGCCGATGCTGAAGCCCACATCGCCACCTCGTTGAGCCCTGGAGAGTCCGTCGATCTCATTCTTCGCTGCTACTCCGACAAGAGCGAACGCATCACGCCGAGGGGTCCCATGCACGTGCACCCCGATGACTACGAGGACCTTGGCCGCATGCGAATGGACCTCGCCTTGGGCAGCGGCCCGCGCTCCGTGGAGGCTGAGGCCGAGGTCGCGTGGCACATGGTTCTGGACGGCCTTGAGGACCTGCTGCTCCGCCTCTGCGCGCCGGACGCGAGCGGGCGCGTCTCGACCGGCGGCTGCACGAGCGCGTGGACCTGGCTCGCGCCGGTCTCGATGTGCGCGACGTACCACGCGGACGCCCGCGACATCGCGCGCGATCTCGCCCTGTCGTGGCTCAGCCTCCACGACAAGGACAAGGTTTCGCTAATCGCGGGCATGTCGCTGGAGGCGCTGCACGCTCGCGTCGACGCCGCGCCGGCTGGGGCCCGCGTATTGCCGAGAGACAACAGCGGGCGATCTCTCGCGCTCTCCCGGGAGACCGTCCTCAAGGCGCTGGCCATGCCGGGCTCCGCACTGCTTGAGGCGCTCGAATCAGCAGCGGCGGCGCCCGACGACGCGTGGCGCGCCGCCGAGCCGCGCGCGGACGAGCTCTTATACCTGACGGCGCAAAGCAGGGCGAGAGGCGAACGGGTCACGGTGACAGGCAAAGGCCCACCCGTCTGGCGGGTGGAGATGACCGGCGAGCACGTCTACTTCCTGGTCGACCACGCCCCGTTCCACTTCCGCCGCCTGCCGAGCGGCGGCGTGATGCTGGCGACCCATCCCTACCGCACGCTCTGGCCGCTCTGGGCCGACGCCCTCTCCGCGCTCGGCCTGATGTCCTGACCCAGAGACGAGCCCCTCACGTCCATTCCGTAGACAGCACGAGCCGGGCGGCCCCGCCGGTGCCCGCGTCGCGGCGCCGCCGCGACAGAAATCGTGAGGACCTCCCTCGGTGCCTCGCCCCGAACCTGCTATTAGCGCGCTCTCGCTTGGCAGACAGGCACTCCGGTGAAGCTGGGCTCCCGGGACGCCTGCAGCCCTCGTGCCGGAGGACTGTACCCATGGTTCGCTCGAAGCTGCATTGCGCCGGTGCATCGATTTTTCTCATGGGATCGGCGCTTTCCGGCGCCTGCGGGGATCGGCTCTACACGGATGGGCGCTGCGCCGTGACGGACCATTGCCAGTCGGAGGTCCAGAACATCCCGGGGGCGATCTGCGTCGACGGGCACTGCACGTGCGCGAGGCCGGGCGAGGGCATCTGCTGCGCGCTCGGGCAGGAGGAGCCGAGCTGCTTTCAAGAGTGCCGGCCGTGCCATGAATGCGGCGAGAAGCCGGCGGAGTGCGCCGGGATCCCCGAGCCGGCGGGGTGGTGCGACACCGACGCGGACTGCGGGGGGCCGCCAGATGCCGAGTGCGGTGTCGGACGGTGCGTCGAGGGCAAGTGCACGCTCGAGATCCACCCAGGGCCGACCGAATCGCAGGTGCGGGGCGACTGCAAGCAGATCGCGTGCACATCCGCCGGCGAGGTGGTGGAGACCGCGGATGCCTTCGATGTCTACGACGACGGGAACGAGTGCACCGTGGATCTGTGCAGCTCCGGCGTGCCGCGGAACGCACCGCTGCTCTCGCTCGTTTGTCCGGAGACCGGGGCCGGTCTCTGCTACGAGGGGCGCTGCGTCGAGTGCTACGCCGCGAACCCCACGACGAACGACTGTCCGTCGGGATACGCTTGCGACGACATCGCGTGCGTGCTGCGGCACTGCGTCAATACGTCGCTGGATACAGCGCTCGGAGAGACGGACTTCAACTGTGGAGGCCCGTGCCGCCCGTGCCCCGAGGACGCGCGGTGCCTCGTGGGCTCCGACTGCATCGGGAGGGTGTGCGCCGGGGGCTTCTGCAGGGCGCCCACCTGCGACGACGACACGATGAACGGCCCCGAGACGGGAGAGGACTGCGGGGGGGAGTGCCCCCGCCGCTGCCCCGCGGGCGAGGGCTGCCAGACCGGCGCGGACTGCGAGAGCCGCGTCTGCTGGGCCGGCGCGTGCGTGGCGCCGAACTGCAAGGACGCCGTCGAGAACGGGGACGAGCTCGGGGTCGACTGCGGCGGCGAGCACTGCGACAGGGCGTGCGCCGGGGGATGAGCGGACCCGGAAGTCGAGCAAGGCGCGCCCGTCCTCTTCGCAGAGGCGGCTCGGTCCGTGGCCACCCCAGGTGATGGTCGGAGCTCTGGAAGTGAGATAGGTGCATCTCGATGCGTCGGTATATGAATCAAGCGCGCAGCGAGCGGGCCCCCGGTTTCTACGCGTGGTGTGACGAGGTGGACCGGTTCGATGCCTTCGCGGCGGCCCTGTCCGCGCTCGCCTACCCTGGGGGGCTCTGCAACGTCAGGCTCTCGACGCGCGGAGTCTCCGAGGAGATGTGGCGCCCCGAGATCCCCGTCGACGAGGTCATCGCGGTGACACGTCCCGCCTTCAAGGCAGGCTCGGAGGTACATGTAGGTCTCGGTTCGCCGTGGCGGTGGCTGGGCCGGTATGGGCTGACCCTGGAGTGCTACGGCGAAGACTACGATCGCCGGTGGCCCAGCGGCCCCCTGGGCGTGGGTACGTACGAATGGAAGGGGCTCTACCCGTACTGCCTCGAGATGGCCATCGGCAGCGGCGTGCGCTCCGTGGAGGCCGAGGCGGCGATGATCTCCATGCACATGGAGCAGGACGTGGAGGGCATCCTGCTCGGCCTCTGCGCGCCGGACGCGCATGTCCGGGTGACAACGGGCGCGTGCGCGGCCGTCTTCCGCTGGCCCGCGCCGGTCGAGGCGTGCGCGACCTACCACGCCGACGCCGCGACGGTCGCGCGTGACCTCGCCCTGTCGTGGATGCACCTCCACGACGGCGACATCGTAGGGCGCGCCGCGCGCTTGCCGCTCTCGGAGCTCGTGGCGCGCGTCGACGCCGCTCCCAGAGGGGCGCGCGTCGGCGTCGCGAGCCACGTCGAGCGCGTCGGCGAGCACGAAACGCTGGACCTCCATGCCTCCCGGTCGCGGAGCGAGCGGCCCACGCGCGACGACGCCGTGCGGCGTGTACCCCGCGCCCTGCTCCCGGGCGACGTCGAGATCACGCGCGAGCAGGTCCTCCAAGCGCTCTTGACGCCCCCGGACCTGCTGCTCGAAGCGCTCGAAGCCTCGGCGCTGACGGACGACGCATGGCGCGCCGTCGAGCCGCGCGCGCGCGAGCTCATCCACGAGATCATCGACGAGGCCGAGACCCGAGAGGGCGAGCCGTCCTACGAGGTGACCGTCGCCACCGGCAGACACGTCCGGTTCATCGAGCGCCATTCGCCCTACCACGTGCGGCGCCTTCCGAACGGTGGCCTCCTGCTGGCCACCCACCCATTCCGCACCCTCTGGCCGCTATGGGCGGACGCCCTCTTTTTACTTGGCATTACGTCGTGAGCAGGTGGAACCCGGACGACCCGGAGGCGTACGCGTTCGGGGCGAGCGAGGTGCCGTGGGTGGAGGTGCCGGACATCGCGGAGGTGGAGGGGGCGTTCGACGAGGGACGGGACCCGTACGCGGCGTACGCGGACGCGGTGGTCGGGGCGCTGGAGGAGGACGTGAGCGGCGGGGTGGTGGCCGCGCGGGCGGACTTCGTGGCGACGGTAAGGGCGTGGCGTGGGAACAGCGCGGCGCTGGAGATAGCGTTGCGCGACCGGACGGGGCCGCCGTGGCTCACATGTCGAGCAGCAGCTGGGTCAGGATGTAGTTGGTGACGAGCACGGCGATGCAGCTCTGGACGACCGCGCGCGTCGTCGCGACGCCGACGCCGCGCGCGCCGCCCGAGGCGAAGAAGCCGTGCCGGCACGAGACCGCCGAGACGATGAAGCCGAACACACACGCCTTGATGAGGCCCATGGAGATGTCCTTGGGCAAGGCGAAGTCGCGGATGCTCTGGAAGAACGCGCCCTCGTCGCCGCCGAGCCAGAGCACGGCGACGAGGTACGAGCCGCACATGCCGACGCTCGTGTAGAGGATGCAGAGCAGCGGCAGCATCAGGACCGCGGCGAACAGCCGCGGCGAGAGCAGGTACTGCACCGGGCTCACGCCCATCGTCGCGATGGCGTCGATCTGCTCGGTGACGCGCATGTTGCCGAGCTCCGCGGCCATCGAGCTGCCGGCGCGGGCCGTGACCATGATCGCGGAGAAGACCGGCGCGAGCTCGCGGGCGAGCGAGACCGCGACGAGGCCGCCGACCCGGCCCTCGGCGCTGAACGCGCGCAGCGCGTACGAGGTCTGCAGCGTGACGACCATGCCGCTGAAGACGCCGGTGAGGCCGACGATGAACACCGACTGCGCGCCGAGGAAGTCCATCGCGGCGAGGAACTGCGCGGGGCGGAACGGCGGGCGCACCAGCCAGACGATCGTCTGCGAGGTGAGCGTGACGATGGTGCCGATGTTGTCGAGGAACCCGAGGACGGGCGCCAGCGCCTTGTCGAGCAGCTCGCTGCGGCTGGTTTCCGCGCCTTTTTCCACCGTGCCCGCTCTTGTATCACGCCAGGCCGCCGCGCACGGGCTCACGCGCGCAAAGGCCGCTCGGGCCGCCCGCCCGCGTCACGGCGCACCGGCGCGCGCGGCGCCTTTTCTCTCCAGATCGACCGCGAGCGCCGCGAGCACGGCGCCGCTCCGCACCCCCGTCGCGCCGAGCACAGCAGCGCGGCCGGGCGCGCCAGGGTCCTCGGGCGCGACGAGGTGGACGAGGAGCGCGTCGCCCCCGAGCGCCTCCACGAACGGCTCGCCCCACTCGACCACGACGAGCGCGCCCTCCGCGCGGCGCTCGCGGAGACCGAGCTGCGCGAGCTCCGCGGCCGCGCCGCCCTGCGCGCCCTCCGAGGAGGACGCGCCGCCGAGGCGGTACGCGTCGGCGTGCGCGATGGGGACGCGGCCCTCGTGCTCGTGGACCAGCGTGAAGGTCGGGCTGGTGACCGGGATCTCGGTCGGCACGCCGAGCGCACGGCAGAGGGCGCGGGCGAAGAACGTCTTGCCAGCGCCGAGGTCGCCCGCGAGGACGACCAGGTCGCCGCCCTCGAGGCGGCCGGCGAGCGCGCGCGCGAGGCGGATGGTGCTGCGGCGGCTCGGCAGCTCGACGCGCATCGGTCAGAACCGGAGCCCCGCGCCGAACGTCGCGCCGACCAGGAGGAGCGCGCCGTCCGCCGTGGGGATCCACCGGAGGTTGCCGAGCTGCGCCTCGAGCTGCGCCGAGCGGCTCAGCGCGAAGACGACGTCGAGCGACGCGCCGAGCGCGGGGTGCACCGCGAGGTCGCCGCGGTACGTCGCGCCGCCCGGGCCGACGACGTCGGCGCCGGCCGCCCGGAAGAACGCGCCGAGCTGGATCGACGGGCCGAGGTGGAGCGGGGAGGCGCGCCATGCGCCGTCGTGCGGCGCCAGGCTGGGCGTGAGCAGCAAACGCGCGCCGCCCTCGATCCAGCCCGCGGGCGGCCCGGCCAGGTTGCCGCCGCCGCCGGCGAACAGCTCGAACCCGCGATCGCCGACGGCGTAGGCGAGGCGCACGCCGCCGACCATGGAGGCCGCGCTGCCGCTGGCGCCCTCGAGGCGCGCCGCCGCGACCGCGGCGCCGAGCGACGCCGACAGCGCGAGCCGGCGCCCGCCCGAGTACGCGGGCCAGACGCGCTCCGGGCCGAGCGGGTACGCCATCAGCACCCGCTTCGCGGGCGGCGACCGCGGCGGCTCGGGCACCGGGGGCACGACGAGCGGCGCCGCGGCCACGGGCGAGGCGGGCGGCGCGCCCGTCGAGCCGGAGGGCGCGGGCTGCTCCCAGGGGAGCGCGCCGGCGCCGACACCTTCCGGGCGGAGGAGCACGGCGAGCATCTCCTGCGTCTCGCGGAGCGACGCGCTCCGGTCGACCTCCCGCGCGACGGACTCGACCCGCCCCGTCGAGGCGAGGTACGCGGTGAGCTCGACGCGTGTGGTGGTGACCGCGGGCTCGACCGTGGCGGCGAGGACCCAGTCGGCGCCCGCCTGCGCGCCCACCGCGCGGTACTCGTCCGCGGTGTCGGCGACGCCGTCGGCCACGCCCTTGAGCGCGGCCGCGACCGCGCTGTCCGGCGCCGGGGTGTGGCCGAGCGCGGCGAGCCCGCGCGCGACCTCGGCCTGGGCGGCGCTGCGGGCAGCCTCGTCGGTGCCGCCGCGCGCGGGGAGCACCGCCACGCGATCGGCGAGCGCGGTCCGGGCGGTCGCCAGCAGCGCGGCGGCGACAGCGGCACAGGAGAGGGCTCGGCGGATCATGCGGTGCCATCGTACGCGCGCCGCGCCGCCGGAGCAGCCCCGGGGGCGCGCGCCGGCGCGCTCGGCGCGCTCGGCGCGCTCGGGACGACCGCCGGCGCGGCGACGGGCGCGGCTCACCGCGCCTTCCCGATCTCGACGACCGCCGGTGCGGCGACGGGCGCGGCTCACCGCGCCTTCCCGATCTCGCGATGCCCGATCTCCCGCGGGAGCACGCGCCCTCCGCCGAAGCCGGGCGCCGAGGTCGTCCACAGCTCGGCCTTCGCGTTGCCGATCGCCGTCGCCGCCGCGAGGCGCCGCGCCTTCACCTCGGCCGGATCCTCGGTGCCCGTCTTCGGCAGGCTCCGCACGCCGGCCCAGGCGAGCACGCCGGCATCGTGCCCGAGCGCCGCCCAGTAGCTCGGCGGCGTCGGGTGGCTGGCGAGCCACACGGAGAGCGCGCCGGCGTCCGGCGCTCCCGGCGCGCCCGCGGGCGGCGCCTTCGGGCCGGACGCGCTCGGCGCCGGCTGCGCGCCGGCCGGCCCCGCGGTGAGCGGGAAAAGCCCCGCCGTGGCGACGAGGGACCCCGCGGGCGGCGCGACGATCGCCTCGAGGCCGAGCGCGAGGGTCACGGAGCGCGGCGCGGCGCGGATCGTCTGCTCCGCGCAGGGCGGGTCGCCGCCCACGATGATCCCGCGGATGCCGAGCGGCCGGAGGGTGCGCGCGTCGAACGGTTCATCGCAGGGGAGCACCAGCGCGATGCCGCCCCCGGCCGGAGGCGCCGCCGGGCCCGGCCTTGCGGCGGCGGCGGTCGCGGGCGCACCTGCGGTCGCCGGCGCGGCGCCCGCGGTCGCCGGCGCGGCGCCGGCCGCCTCTTTCCGGGCGCTGCGGTCGCCGCCGACGAGGGCCACCGGCGTCGCGCCCCGCGCCGCGAGCGCGGCCGCGAGGACCTCGACGCCCTTGTCGGGATCCTCGCCCACGACGAAGACGAACGCGCCGTCGAGGGCCCCCGGCTCCGGCGGGTGGACGAGCAGCACCGGGATCGCGTGCGTGCGCGCGAACTTCGCCGCCGCGGTCGCCTGCTCCCGGTCGGAGCCGGCGACGAGCACCGCGGCGCCCTCGGCGGTCAGGCTGTTCAGCGCCTCGTCGACGCTCCCTTCGCCGCCGTCGTCGCGGCTCACGAGCCGCGCGTCCGATCCTGGCCTGAGCAGCCCGAGCCCGTGTGTCACGCCGGCGGCGATCTCGACGCCGCGCCGGCGCGACGTGGGCGTGCGCGTCGAGACCAGCAGGCCGACGGTGGGCGGCTCGACGCGCGCGGTCCCCGCGCCGGCCGCGAGATCGGCGACCGCGTCGCCCCGGTCGCCGAGCAGCTCGCCGGCGCGGTCGAGCAGCTCCTGCGCGAGCGTCGCGTCGCGCCGCTCGAGGGAGACGGCCGCGAGCCGCACGGCGACGAGCGAGCGCACGTCGAGCTCCGGCGGGATGGCGTCGCCGCCCGCCTGCTTTCCGCGCAGCGCGCGGAGGAGGTGATCGACCGGGACCTTGTCGAGCAGCGTGCCCACCTGCGCCCGGACGGCGGCGCGCTCGTCGTCGTCCGCCTCGCGCAGCCAGATGCTCATCAGCTCGACGGCCTGCGTCCACGCGCCCGCCTCCATGGCGGCGGCGGTGACCTCCTCGTTGAGGAGCGAGCGCACGTACGGGTCGATGACCTTGCTCACGAGCGGGCGCAGCGCCCCGAAGGCCGGCTTCGGCTTGCCGGCGCGCCGGAGCGCGACGCCGCGGAGCACACGCGCGAGGTCCCCGGTCGCGCCCAGCCGCTGCCCGCGCGCGGCGACCTGCGACGTCAGCGCCTCGGCGCGGCGGAAGTCGCCCTGCTCCAGGGCGATCCAGGCGAGGTGGGCGTCGGCGACGAGCGCGAGGTCGTCGTCCGGGTAGCGCTGCCGGAAGGCGACGAGCTCCGGCCCGAGCGCGATGCGCTCGGCGCGCGCGCCGTTCGCGAAGCGCGCGAGGATGCGCTGCAGCTCGGCCTGGGCCGCGGGCGACCCGCTGAGGATCGGCGCCGCCGCGTCGCCTTCGCCCGGCGCGCCGCCGCAGCCCGCGCCCGCGCCCGCGAGCATCACGCCGAGCGCGCCGAGCGCGACGACAGCGGAAAACCGGTCAAAACTGTTCACTGGGTTCACCTTGACGTCCCTCGGGCCATCCCATACACCCGCGGCGCCCGCCTTCCATCGAGGTCAGCGTGTCCGAGGCAATCCCCGCGAGATCGCTCTTTCACGAGAGCCGCCGGTCCTTTCTCCTGCGCAAGCTGCATTCTCTCACCGGCGCGCTCCCCGTGGGCGGCTTCCTGCTCTTTCACTTCTGGACGAACGCGAAGGCGCTCCAGGGGCAGGCGCGGTTCGACGACGCGGTCGCGGACATCTCGCACATGCCGTACCTGCCGGCGCTCGAGATCGGGCTCATCCTGCTGCCGCTCGCGTTCCATGCGCTCTACGGCGTGAAGCTGGCGTTCGAGGGCAAGCCGAACGTCGGCAGCTACACGTACTCGCGCAACTGGATGTACACGATGCAGCGGGTCACCGGGGTGCTCGCCTTCGCGTTCATCGCGTTTCACCTCTGGGAGTACTGGGCGCAGAAGTGGCTGGGCCGGATGGCGCCCGAGGAGTTCTACCCGCGGCTGTGCGCCAACATGGCGTCGACGGTGGGCGGCGTCCCGGTGATCGCGCTGGTCTACATCTTCGGCATCGCCGCGAGCGTGTTCCACCTCGCGAACGGCCTCTGGGGCTTCTGTTTCTCGTGGGGCATCACCGTGTCGCGCCGCGCGCAGCGGATGGCGGCGGTCGTCTTCGGGGTGGTGGGCCTCCTCGTCTTCGTGCTCGGCGCCAACACGGTGATCTACTTCGCGACCGGCGCGGCGCTGCCCGGGACGGCGAGCGCGGCCGAGCCGGGGGCGCTCACCTGCGCGGACCTCGCGGCGGCCGGCGCCACGCCCTCCGCCGGGCGCGGGGCGGGCGCGGCGGCCGAGCCGCTCGCGCCGGCGCCGCAGCACTGACCACGTCCACGTCGCGGCCGCGCCCCGGCGGGCAGCGGCGCGGGAGCATCGGAGTCGAACATGGCCGCGAAGAGCACGACGAGGAGCGAGGGGGGGAAGGTTCGGCGGGTGATCGTCGTCGGGGGCGGTCTCGCCGGCCTGATGACGGTCATCAAGCTGTGCGAGGCGAAGGTCCCGGTCGACCTGATCTCGCTCGTGCCGGTGAAGCGCTCGCACTCGGTGTGCGCGCAGGGCGGCATCAACGCCTCGGTGAACACGAAGGGCGAGGGGGACAGCCCGCAGGTGCACCTCGAGGAGACGGCCTACGGCGGTGATTTCCTCGCGAACCAGCCGCCGATCAAGGGGATGGCCGAGGCCGCGCCGGGCATCGTGAACATGCTCGATCGCATGGGCGTGCCGTTCAACCGGACGCCCGAGGGCCTGCTCGATTTCCGCCGCTTCGGCGGCACGTTGTTCCACCGCACGGCCTTCGCCGGCGCGACGACGGGCCAGCAGCTGCTCTACGCGCTGGACGAGCAGGTGCGGCGGTTCGAGCTCGCCGACGTCACCGACGAGCACGGCGTCTCGATCCCGGGCGAGAAGATGGTCCGGAAGCACGAGTTCTGGGATTTCCTCAGCGCGATCCTCGACGACTCGGGCACGTGTGTCGGCTGCGTCGCGCAGGACCTGAAATCGATGCAGATCCGCGCCTTCACGGGCGACGCGGTCGTGCTCGCGACGGGCGGCTGCGGCATCGTCTTCGGCCGCTCCACGCTGAGCGTCATCTGCACGGGCACGGCCGCGTCGGCGGTGTACCAGCAGGGCGCGGTGTACGCGAACGGCGAGTTCATCCAGGTGCACCCGACGGCGATCCCCGGGGCCGACAAGCTGCGGCTCATCTCGGAGAGCGCGCGGGGCGAGGGCGGCCGCGTCTGGGTGCCGAAGGACAAACGCGACGCCCGGGATCCGAAGGACATCCCCGAGAAGGAGCGCGACTACCTGCTCGAGCGGATGTACCCCGGCTACGGCAACCTCGTCCCGCGGGACATCGCCGCGCGCGCGATCTTCAGGACGTGCTTCCACGAGGGCCGCGGCATCTTCAGCGCGGCGACGGGCAAGAACGAGAACGAGGTCTACCTCGACCTGACGCACAAGGACGAGAAGTTCCTCCGCGCGAAGCTCGCGGGCATCCTCGAGATCTACGAGAAGTTCGCCGGCACGGACCCGTACAAGAACCCGATGAAGGTCTTCCCGGCGGTCCATTACTCGATGGGCGGCCTGTGGGTCGATTACGAGGCGGACGCGCGGGGCTCGCTCAAGGTGGGCTCGCCGCGCAATCATGCGACGAGCATCCCTGGCCTCTACGCGGTCGGCGAGGTGGACTACCAGTATCACGGGGCGAACCGGCTGGGCGCCAACTCGCTGCTCTCGTGCATTTACGGCGGGATGGTCTGCGGCCCGGCGGTGGCGAGTTATCAGAAGAGCATGCGGCGCAGCGCGCTCGATCTGCCGCGCTCGATCTTCGAGAAGGCCGAGAAGCGCGCCGACGCCGATTACCAGCGCATCCTCACGCAGAACCAGGACGCGAAGGAGCCGGAGAACGCGTACCGGCTGCACCAGGAGCTCGGCGAGATGATGCTGCGCGACTGCACGATCGAGCGCGACAACGGCGCCCTGGACAGGGTGCTGGAGAAGCTCGGCGCGCTGGAGGAGCGGGCGGGTCGGATCCGGTGTACGGACACGGCGCCGCGGGTGAACCAGGGGGCGCAGTTCGTGCGGCATTTCGAGAACATGCTGGTGCTGGCGCGGGTCATCGCGGAGGGGGCGCGGCGCCGCGACGAGTCGCGCGGCGCGCATTACAAGCCGGAGTTCCCGGCGCGGAACGACGCCGAGTGGCTGCGCACGACGCTGGCGCGGCACGAGGAGAGGGGCGCCGTGCGGTTCGTCCGCGAGTTCGACTACGCCTGTGCCGGCCAGACGGTCCATGTGACCGACGCGGTGGAGACGTCGCTCGTGACGCCGCGGGAGCGCAAGTACGAGCAGGCGGGCGCGGCGAGCGCACAGGCGACGGGCAAGCTGTCGCAGAAGAGCGTGTAGCATGGCGAAGGCGAGCGGAGACAAGGCGAACGGGGCGGCGGCGTCGGCGCCGACGCAGGCGGGGGGCGAGGGCCGGCTGGTGCACCTGCGCGTGCGGCGCCAGGACACGTCGGATCGCACGGAGACGCGGCGCTGGGAGGAGTTCAAGGTCCCCTACCTCCCGCAGATGAACGTCATCAGCGCTCTCCAGCAGATCCAGCGCGATCCCCGGACGGTGGATGGCAAGGAGGTCCCTCCTGTCGTCTGGGAGGCGGTCTGTCTGGAGGAGGTGTGCGGCTCGTGCACGATGGTGATCAACGGCCGGGTCCGGCAGGCCTGTTCGGCGCTCATCGATCAGCTTGCGCCGAAGGGCGAGGTGATCACGCTGGAGCCCATGTCCAAGTTCCCCTTGGTGCGCGACCTCCTGGTCGACCGCAGCCGGATGTTCGAGGACATGAAGCGTGTGCGCGCGTGGATTGACATCGACGGCACACACGAGCTCGGCCCGGGCCCGCGCGAGTCCCCGGAGCGCCAGGAGGAGCGATACCCCCTCTCGCGCTGCATGACGTGCGGCTGCTGTGTCGAGGCGTGTCCTCAGTACAACGCAGGAACGAAGTTCGTCGGCGCCTTCGCGGTGAACCTCGTGCGTCTCTACAACCTGCACCCGTCCGGCGCGATGCACGCGAACGAGCGCCTGGAGTCGGTCATGGGCGAGGGCGGCATCACCGACTGCGGCAAGTCCCAGAATTGCGTCGAGGTGTGCCCCAAGGACATCCCCCTGGTCGACTCCCTCGCCACCGTGGCCCGCGACACGACGAAGCGGATGCTCTTCGGCTGGCTGCTGAAGTAGGCGGTCCGACGCGTTCGGGTGGCCGGGACGGTCCCTGGTGACGTACGTGCGGCCCCGGCGGCGGCGAGGAGGCCGGGGCGTGGCGTTCGGTTATACTGGCCCTGGATGGATCCCGCGCACATCCGAGCTTTCGCCGAACGGAATCGAGCAGAGGTCGAGCATCGCAAGCTCGACCACTGGAGCCGCACGTACCGCGAGCAGGGCTTCCGGGCGACTCTCCAGGCTGGCCATGCGCTGTACGAGCACGCGCGACGTGTGCGTCCGGATTTCCCGACCGCACGGGAGCGTACCGAGGATCTGGCGCATCACATCGAGCTGAAGCGCCTTCTTGAACGAGCAGCCGGTGCGTTCGCCGTTCGTTGAGCTCCTCGGGGCGCTTGCTGACGTCTTCCGTCAACTTGGCGCCGGGTGGTACCTCTTCGGGGCGCAAGCGGCGCTGCTTCACGGAGCGGCGCGGCTCACGGCGGACGTCGATGTCACCGTGGATCTCCAGGACAAGGAGCCTGAGGTGCTGGTCAAGGCGCTCACGGAAGCTGGTTTCCAGATGCGCGTCGAGGACATCGCGTTCACGCACCGGACGCGGGTGCTCCCCGTGCTCCACCTCGCGACGGGCGTCGCCGCGGATGTCGTCCTCGCCGGACCGGGGCTCGAAGACCTGTTCCTGCAACGCGCACAGCTGCACGACCTCGATGGCATCCTGGTCCCCGTCGCCTGTGCTGAGGATGTGATCGTGATGAAGATCCTTGCTGGCCGGCCGAAGGACATCGAGGACGTGGTCGCGATCGCCGCAGCTCGCAAGGACCTGAAGCTCGATCTGGTCCGCAGCATGCTGCGAACGCTGGAGGAGGCGCTCGATCGCAACGACCTGCAGCCGGAGCTCTCCCGCGCCTTGGCGCGCGTCGAGGATGCTGGGGAGAGCGTGCAACGAGCATCGCCGAGTCGGGGCGGCCCGAAGAATAGACGGCGGCCAAGGCGACGATAAGCGCAGTGGACGTCGTTATCCCGCCCGATGAAGCCAGCAAGGCTCTTCGTTGAATATGTAGGCGTGAGCGCCGGCGGGGGGATGTGCGCGGCAGGGCGCGGGTGGGCGCGATCCAGCACCGACCGAGGTGCCATAAGGCCCCTCACGGCGCGGCGCCCCAGGCGCGCCTCGTGTGGCGCGCACCATAAGGTCCCAGTCCTCAAGGCCCGAAGGGAGACATGCCGGGCGGTGTTCCCATGCGCAAGCTCCCACGCCCCCGCCTCGGCGGATCGCGAGCGCCCACCCGCGCCCTGCCGCGCACATCCCCCCGCCGGCGCGGGCCCACCGCGCCGGGGCGCTCCTACGGCGAGAACACCCCCACGACCCCGACCCCGTCCCCCAGCCCCATCCTGAGCGGCTCCCCCGTATTCTGCCGCTCCAGCTTCCGGATCCGCATCCCGAGCACGTGCGTGACGAGCGTGCACGCCTGGTGCGCCCGCGGCGTCACGTCGCACCCCAGCCACACGCCGAACGGGAACCGCTCCCCGTCGTCCTCGTACCGCACCACCGCCCCCGACCTCGCCACCGTGATCCAGGCGTTCTTCTCCCCCGGCAGCGACGCGTGCAGCATCCCCATCTGCCCCATCGACGCCTCGTTCGGCCCGGTGACCCGCCCGTCCTGCTCGAGCAGCGCCACCGGCTCGGTCGACAGATCGAAGACCCGCCCCCCGCGGTCCAGGCTGAACTCGTGCTCGCCGTTCACGAGGATCTTCCCCTCCGGCAAGATGTCGATCGCGAGCTCGCCGTAGACCCAGCGGGCGCGCGGGATGTCGAGCAGCGCGCCGCCGCGCGCCCAGTTGGCGGGGGGTGTCGCGGCGCAGGCCGCCAGCAGCGAGATCGGCAGAACCAGACCGAGGCGTCGCATGCGCCGAGCATACCGCAAGGGGGCGCGGCGTGTCGGCCCGCCCCCCGCGGCGGCGCTACACCTTCTCGACGCCGGCACGGCCGAGCAGGCCCGTCGGCTTCACGAGGAGCACCCCGATCAGCACCGTGAACACGAGGACGTCCTGCAGCCCGGAATAGGGCGTCAGCTTCGTCATCTCGCCGATGATCCCGATCAACATCCCGCCGAGCATCGCGCCCGTGATGTTGCCGATGCCGCCGATGACCGCCGCCACGAAGGCGCGGGTCCCGATCACCACCCCCATCGTCGGGTACACCTGCGACTGGGAGAGGCAGTAGAGCACCGCGCCCACGGCCGCGAGCATCGAGCCCGTGAGGAAGGTGAGCGAGATGATCCGCGACGTCCGGATGCCCATCAGCCGGGCGGCCTCGACGTTCATGCTGAGCGCGCGCATCGCCTTGCCCGTCCAGGTGCGCTGCACGAGCAGCTCCAGGCCGATCATCACGAGGATCGAGGTGACGAAGATCACCGTGCGCGCGTGCTCGATCGGCAGGAGCTGCGGATAGCCGCGGTAGCGGGCCGTGAAGAGCAGCTGCGCCAGGTTCTGGAGGAGGACGCTCATGCCGAGCGCCGTGACCAGCGGCGTGATCCGCGTGTTCGCGAGGCCGCGGCCCCGGGCGCGGAGCGGCGCGTAGGCCACCCGCTCCACCGCCACCCCGAGCGCGCCCGTGAGGGCCATCGCGCAGAGGGTGCCCGCCACGCCGGCGAGCAGCGGCGCGCTGTCCGCGCCGAAGGCCATGATCGCGAAGAGCCCGGCGAAGGCGCCCATCATGAAGACCTCGCTATGAGCGAAGTTGATCAGCTTGAGGATGCCGTAAACCATCGTGTAGCCGAGGGCGACGAGGGCGATCATCGACCCCTGGGCGAGCCCCGTGATCAGGGCATTCACGATCTTTTCCATGGAGACCCCTTCACCGCGCGCGCGCGGTCGTGGATCGCGCGCGCGGGCACGGCTGCTACTGCTTCGCGGCCTTGTCGTTGACGGTCGCGTAGTAGGTAAATTGCTTGTCCTTGATCCGGACAATCACGACCGGCTTGTCGGCGTTGCGGTTCTCGTCGATGGTGATGACGCCCGTCGCCCCCTGGAACCCCTTGGTGTCCTGGATGGCCTGCCGGATGTCGTCCGGGGTCATCGCCTTGGCGCGGCCCATCGCGTCGGCGAGCAGCCGGGCCGCGTCGTAGCCCTGGGCGGCGATGCTCGACGGCGTGCGCTTGTACCGCTCCTGGTACTTCTTCACGAACGCCTGCGAGTTGGGCCAGGGGACGTCCGGCGCGTAGTGGTTCGTGAAGTAGGCGCCGTCCAGCTCCTCGGCCGCGTCGCGCAGGAGCTCGTTCGCGTCCCACCCGTCGGTGCCGACGAACAGGCTCCCCGGCACGCCCGCGGCCTTGGCCTGCCGCGCGATCGGGGCCATCGCGGTGTAGTAGATCGGCGCGTAGATCATCTCGGGGTTCACCGATTTGAGCTCGTTGATGTACGTCGTGAAGTTCGTCTCGTTCTTGAGGAAGCTCTTCTCCATGACGATCTCCCCGCCGAGGCGCTTCATCTCGGCGCGGAACTCGTTGGCGAGGCCCGACGAGTAGAGGTCGTCGGAGGCGAAGAGGAGCCCCACCTTCTTCTTGCCGAGCGTGTTCGCGATGAACTGCGCGCCCATCTGGCCCTGCACGTCGTCCGTGAAGCAGGCGCGGAACACGAAGGGGCCGACCTTCGTCACGTCCGGGTTCGTGGACGACGGCGAGATCATCGGCACCTTCTTCCGGTTGGCGACGATGCCGCCGGCGCGCGACCGGGACGAGGCGACCTCGCCGAGCAGGGCGAGCACGTGGTCGCGGTCGATCAGCTGGAGGACCTTGTTGGTCGCCTCCTCGGGCTTCGACTTGTTGTCCTCGTAGAGGACGTTGATCGGCTTGCCCTTGACCCCGCCCGCCTTGTTGATCTCGTCGATGGCGAGATCGATGCCCTCTTTCGAGTCGACGCCGAACGCCGTCTCCTCGCCCGAGAGGCTGAAGTAGGCGCCGACCTTCCACTCGGGGTCGTCCTTGGCGTGTTTCGCCGGGTCGCCGCCCGACCCCTCGCTCTTCTTGCCGCACCCGAGCGCCATCGCGCTCAGCGCGAGCGCCCCGGCGATCATCCTCACCAAACCCCGTCGTCCGAGCATGTTGTCATCCTCCGTGTCGCCGGGCCGCCTCGCGTGTGGGTCGCCCGCCGGTGGCCATGGCCGCCCACGCAGCGGCCAAGAGCGCGTGTACTCGTCGCGTCTACCATTGTCTACGCGGCACGTCAGCTATGTCGGGCCGCGGCGCGCTCGGCGTCGACCCTCTTAAGTGCTCGATTCTCCAAGGATTCCGGCGGCCGAGCCCGCCGCGGGACCTCGCGCGTCGCGTCGCGTCGCGGCGCGGCGCGTGTCGCGAGGCGCACGCGGCTAGCCGGCGCGGCGCGCGTGGACGAAGTGCTCGACGTTCCCCTTCGGCCCGCGCACCGCGCTGTCGACCTCGCCGACGACCGAGAAGCCCGCGGCCTCGATGGCCTGGCGCGCCTCGGCGATCGCCGCGAGGCGGGTCGCCTCGTCGCGGATGACGCCGCGCCCGCGGGCGGCGGCCTCGCGGCCCGCCTCGAACTGCGGCTTGATGAGGGCGACGAGATCACCCGAGGGGCCGAGCAGGCGGGCGATCGCCTCGATGAGCCGGGCGATGCTGATGAAGGACGCGTCGACGACGACGAGATCGATCGGGCTGTCGAAGTCCTCCCGCCGGAGCTCGCGCGCGTTGACCCGATCGCGCACCTCGACGCGCCCGTCGGCGCGGAGCTTCGCGGCGAGCTGGCCGTAGCCGACGTCGACGGCGAAGACCCGCGCCGCGCCGCGCTGGAGCAGGCAGTCGGTGAAGCCGCCGGTGGAGGCGCCCACGTCGACGCAGGTCTTCCCGGCGACGTCGAGGCCGTGCGCGGCGAAGGCCGCGAGCGCGTGCTCGAGCTTGTCGCCGCCCCGCGACACGAACCGGGGCCCCGAGGCGACGTGCACCTCGGCGTCCTCCGGGACCAGGGTGCCGGGCTTGTCGATGCGGCGGGGCCCCGACGTGACCTTGCCGGCCATGATCAGCGCCTGCGCCTCGGTCCGCGAGGCGGCGAGCTTCCTGGCGACGAGCAGCGCGTCGGCGCGCACGCGGGTCACGGCGCCCCCGGGCGGGAAGGGGGCACGAGGCCCGCGCCGCCGCCGTGGAGCAGAGGCTCGGGGCGGGGCTCGCCGCGCGGACCCTCGGCCGCGTCCGAGAGCGCGAGGGTGTCGCCGTGGAGCGCCCGGGCCACGGCGGCGAGGCCTTCGCCGATGCGCGGCCCCGGGCGCAGCACGACGTCGGTGCGGAGCGGGCGCAGGTGCCCCTCCTGCACGGCGCGCAGGGACCTCCAGCCGGGCGCCTCCCGGAGCGCCGCGAGCCGGGCGGCGCCGTCCGCCCCGCCCTCCGAGGCCGTGCCGTCGAGCAGCACGTCGGGGTCGAGGGCGAGCAGGTTCTCGACGCTGATCGACGGGTAGGCCCCGCCGCGGGTGATGACGTTCTCGCCGCCCGCGAGCCGGAGCAGCTCGTCGGCGAAGCTGCCGGGGCCGGCCACGAAGATCGGCGCGGTGTCGAACAGCAGGGCGACGCGGACGCGCGGCTTCCCCTGCACGGCTCGCTCGACCGCGCGGCGCCGCGCGCGGAGGCGAGCGATCACCTGCTCGGCGCCGGGCGCCGCGCCGAGCCGCCGCCCGAGGTCCGCGAGCATGCCCTCGATCTGCGCGAGCGACTCGGTCTCGGGGAAGAAGGTCTCGATCCCGTGCCCGCGCAGCGCCTCCTCGAGCGCCGGACCGGCGGGGCCGCGGGCGCCGGTCACGAGGGTCGGGGAGAGCGCGACGATCGCCTCGATGCTCGGATCGGCGTAGCCGCCGACGCTGGGGAGACGGAGCACCTCGGGCGGGTGGTCGCAGTGGCGGGAGCGGCCGACGAGCGCCGCGCCGACCCCGATCGCGCAGACCGCCTCCGTGGTGCTGGGCGACAGCGAGACGACGCGCGCCCCGCCCGCGGCCGCCGGGGCCCGGCGCGCGCACGCGGCGAGGGTGAGCGCCGCGAGCGCCGCGAGCGCGCCCCGCCGCCCGATCGCAGGGCCCGGCGCGCCGGCAGCGCGCGGCGCTTCAGGCAAGCCGGTCTCGGCTGCGGCGCCGCCGCCGCAGGCTCGAGAGGACGCCCAGGCTCGCCGCGCCGACCAGCCAGGGGACCGGCTTCGTCGGATCCGGGCTCGGGTGCATGCTGCACGATCCGCTCCCTGCCTCGTCGTCCCCGTCATCTCCCGCGCCGTCCTTCGTCTCGTCGCCCCCGCCGTCATCGGTGGGGGGCGGCTCGGGGTCCTGCGCGCAGAAGCCGAGCGCCGCGTCGCAGGTATACCCCGAAGGGCACGTCGCGATCTCGGTGCAAGGCCGGGTGCAGTAGCCGTTGAGGCAGGCGTTCGTCGCGCAGTCCCCCGGCGCCTCGCACGCCTCGCCGACCTCGGCCGAGTAGACGGGGTGGGTCGGGAAGCCGGTCGCCCAGCGGGGCGCCTCGTAGCCGCCGAGCTCGGCGGCGCGCAGGGTCGTCTCCTTGATCCACTCGGCCCAGCCATAGACGTACCCGTAGATGGGGAACTCGCAGCCCACGGCCCCGCGCGAGGTCACGCCGATCACGCGGTTCATCAGGTCGAGGCTGGGACCGCCCGAGTCGCCCTCGCAGATGCCGGTGTCGCCGACCCACTCCGTCGACTTCACCACCGACGCCGGGCAGCTGTCGGCCACGCAGTCGATGACGAGGTCGTCGCGGCGCCGCCGCAGGCCCGCGCCGGTGCTGTTGTCGTTCGTCGCCCCGAAGCCGACCGCGTAGTATTCCTCACCTTCCTTGAGGGGCTCGTCGACGCGCGGCACGAGCGGCGCGGCGTCGCTCTCCGGGATGAGCTCGTCGAGGATCAGGATCGCCTGGTCGTTGCCGCAGAAGCTGTCGGCGTCGGGCCCGGGCAGCAGCACGAGCTCGCTGCCGGTGTAATAGCGCGAGAAGTTGCCGATCTCCGCGTCGGTCGTGACGAGGATCTTCCGCGCCAGGTGAGTGGACGTGAACTTCGTCGATCTGCAGGTGATCTGACCGTCGAGCTCATTCGCCATGTCCGAGACGCAGTGCCGCGCCGTCAGCACCACGTTCGGCGCAATCAGGCTGCCGGTGCAGATCGCGCCGATCTCGTCGTTGTAGATGCCCACGACAGCCCTGTCGCCGTCGTCCGGGTAACCGCCCCGGATGGCGTCGCGCGTCGCCCCGGTCACGTCGGGCGGCTCATCGAAGGCCGAGCTGCACGCGGTGGCAGCGAATCCCAGGACAAGAATCGAGGTGACCCCGGGCGAGCGAAAGGACATCGAGAGCCTCCAAGTACTGCAATGTAGGTGCGAGCCTTAAGGCACAGCAACCGGCGAAACAGTCTAGAGGCGAATGTGCGTCGATGCACGCGCGCCGCGCGCGATCGACGACTCGGCTCGTTGCATGCAACACATCAAGAGGCAGCTCGCGAGCTCTTGCAGGCTCTCTGGTAATCGCAGTCACGTCGCTCCGCCATGGCGGCGCCAGGGGAACGGCGCCTGGAACCCCCGCGGAATGCCGCGGAAACACGGCGTCCACCACGGCGGCCCGGGGGTTGCGGAGCGGCGCGGCCGTGATCGATCCCGTCCTGCTCTTCGCGCTCGCGCTCGCCGCGGGCGCACCCCTCGCGCTCTCCCCTCTGCCCACGGCGCTCGGCGCGGCGCTCGTCGCGGCGGCGCTCCACCGCCGCGCGGGCCGCGTCGCGCTCGCCGCCGCCGCCGCCGCGCTCGTCGTGGGCGGACTGCGCGCCCGCGCGCAGCTCGACGATGCGGGCGGGCTCTACGGAATCGCGGTCGCGCAGCTGCAGCCGCCGGCGCGCTGCGAGGTGACGGGGGTCATCCTGAGCTCGCCCGTCGTCGTCGGGGCGGCGCAGCGGGCCGAGGGCGAGGCGCCGGCGGCGCGTATCGACGTGGCGCTCGAGGGCGGCACGTGCGGCGGCCGGGCGCTGGGGGGGCCGCTCCGGGCGCGCCTCTACGGGGCGCCGGTCGATCTCGCGCGCGGCGATCGGCTCGAGGTCGTCGTGGATCTCGCGCCGATCCACCTCTTCCGGAACGAGGGGCTGCGCGACGCGACCGCCGCGATCGCGCGGAGCGGCGTCGTCGCGAGCGGGACGATCGTCGACGCGCAGCGGACGGCGGAGGGGCGATCGATCGGCGCGGCCGTCGACCGGGCGCGGGCGTTCGTGCGCGGGCGCATCGAGGCGACGTTCCACCCCGGCGCGACCGCGCTCGGGCGCGCGCTCGTGCTGGGCGAGACGGATCTCGCGCCCGAGGACGAGGCGGCGTTCCGCGACAGCGGCCTCGCGCACCTGCTCGCGGTCTCGGGGACACACCTCATCCTCGCGGTGGCGGGCTTCGCCGCGCTGCTCCGCGCCGTCCTGGTCCGCGTCGGCCCGATCGCGGCGCGGTGGGACGCGGGCCGCATCACCGCGGCCGTGTGTGTGCCGGCCGCGTGGCTCTACGCCGACTTCGCCGGCGGCGGCGGATCGGCGATGCGCGCCGCCGCGATGCTCAGCGCCGCGATGTGCGCGCGGCTGCTCGGCCTCCGCCCGGTGGGCGTCCGCAACTTCGCCCTGTCGATCGCGGGCGCCGCCGCGGTGGAGCCGCTCGTCGCGTGCGACCTCTCGTTCGGCCTCTCCGCGGCCGCGACCGCCGGCCTGCTCTGGCTGCAGCGGCCGCTCGCGGCGCTGCTCGTGCCCGGCGAGCGCGGCGGCGCGCCGGCGGACGACGCGCTCGGGCTGCCCGGCGCGTTGTCCGTGTCGTCCGCGGCCTCGTCGCCCCGCGCGCTCGCGCGCAAGGTCCTCGCGCCGCTCGCGACCACACTCGCCGCCATGTTCGGGTGCGCGCCGCTCCTGCTCATGAACGGCGCGACGTTCCCGCTGCTCGGCGTGGCGGCGAACGTGGTCGCGGCGCCGATCGGCGAGCTGGCCGCGCTCCCGTTCTGCCTCGCCCACGCGGTGCTCTCGTGGGCGCCGCCGGTCGAGCGCGGGTGCGCCCTCGTCGGCTCGGGCGCGCTGCTCGCGGTGCGCTCCGTCGCCCGCGCCTCGGCGGAGACGGGCGTGGTGCTGCACCTCCCCGAGCCGACCGGCGCGCAGCTCGCCGCGCTCGCCGCCGCGATCGCGCTCGCGTGCGCCGCCGAGCGCCGCGCCCGCCGCGTCGCCGCGCTCGCCGCCGGCGCGGCCGCCTGGCTGCTGCTCGAGCTCGTCGCCGCGCGCGCCGGCGCGCCCCGCGGGGTGCTGCGCGTCAACGTCCTCGACGTGGGGCAGGGCGACGCCATCCTGATCGACCTCCCCGAGGGCGGCGCGATGCTCGTCGACGCCGGCGGCTTCGTGGGCGGCCCCGTGGATCCGGGCGCGCGTGTGATCCGGCCGCTCCTCAGGGCGCGCCGCCGCGCGCGCCTCGACGTGGTCGTCCTCTCCCACCCGCACCCGGACCACTTCGGCGGCCTCCCGGCGGTCGTCGAGGGCGTCGAGGTCGGCGAGCTCTGGGACACCGGCCAGGGCGAGGCCGAGGGGGCGGGCCCGGTCTACGCCGGGCTGCTCGCCGGCCTGCGCCGGCGCGGCGTGCCCGTCGTGCGGCCGGCCTCGCTCTGCGGCCGGCCGCGGGTCCTCTCGGGCGCCACGATCGAGGTGCTCGCGCCGTGCCCCGAGCTCCACCCGGACCGGAGCGCCAACGACAACTCGTTCGTCGTGCGCATCACCTACGGGGCTCGTTCCGCGCTGCTCGTGGGCGACGCGGAGCACGAGGAGGAGGCCGCGCTCGTCGCGCGGTACGGCGCCGCGCTCCGGGCCGACCTGCTCAAGGTGGGGCACCACGGGAGCCGGACGTCGACCGGCCCGGCGCTGCTCGCGGCCGTGAGCCCCTCGGTCGCCGCGGTGTCCTGCGGGGTCCGCAACCGCTTCGGCCACCCGAGCGCGGAGGTGATCTCCCGCCTCTCGGCCGGCGGCGTCGCGATCGCGCGCATGGACCGCGGCGGCGCCCTGATGTGGGAGACCGACGGCCGCGAGGTCCGCTGGTCGCGACCGGGCGAGCCGCCGAGTCCGGCCCCCGAGCGCCCCGCGTCCTTGCGCCTGGACGTCCCCTGAGGGACGCTCCGTCGATGTCTCGTAGCGCGATGACGACCACGATCCGCCGCCGGCTCGCGAGCGAGATCGGTCGTATCGACAAGCAGGCGCCCTTCCGCGTCGCGCTGTCTTACCCGTCCCCGTACCGGGCCGGCATGAGCTCGCTCGGCTTCCTCCAGATCTACAAGATGATCCAGGCCGAGCCCGGGATGGCGTGCGAGCGCGCCTTCCTGCCGGACGACGAGGGCGCCTCCGGCGGCGCCGAGGGCGCTCCGGTCACGTACGAGGGGCTCCGCCCGCTCTCCGACTTCCCGGTCATCGCGCTCTCCGTGGCTTACGAGCTCGAGCTCGCCGGGGTCGTCCGCCTGCTCGAGCTCGCGGGGCTGCCGGCGCTGCGGGAGGAGCGCGACGGCCGCCACCCGTTCGTGCTCGCGGGCGGTCCGCTCACGTTCTCGAACCCGCTCCCGCTCGCGGTGTTCGCCGACGTGATCCTCATGGGCGAGGCCGACACGCTGGCCGTGGACGTGCTCCGCCTGCTGCGGGACGCCCCCTCGCGCGAGGCGGCGCTCGACGAGCTGGCGCGTGTCCCCCACGTCTTCGTCCCCGCGCGCCACGGCGCCGAGATGCCCCCGGTCGCCCAGTGCGACAACGCGCTCCTGCCCGCCTGGTCGCCGATCCGCGCCGAGGAGACGGAGCTCTCGAACATGTTCCTCATCGAGGCGGAGCGGGGCTGCTCGCGCGGGTGCACCTACTGCGTGATGCGCCGCTCGACCAACGGCGGCATGCGCATCGTCCCGAAGGAGCGCCTGCTCGAGCTCATCCCCGAGGACGCGAGGCGCGTCGGCCTGGTCGGCGCCGCGGTCAGCGACCACCCGAAGATCGTCGAGGTGGTCCGGACGCTGGCCGAGCGGGGCTGCGAGGTCG
Source organism: Sorangium cellulosum (assembly GCF_002950945.1). GTDB lineage: Bacteria > Myxococcota_A > Polyangia > Polyangiales > Polyangiaceae > Sorangium > Sorangium cellulosum_E. The sequence continues at coordinate 13,083,912 of NZ_CP012673.1, read as the reverse complement.
GGCTGAGCAGCCTCAGGCCGGACCGGCTGACCGACGAGTTCGTCGGCGCGCTGCGGCTCGCGGGCTACAAGACGCTCACGACGGCGATGGACGGCACGAGCGAGCGCGTCCGCGACACCCTCGAGCGGCGCGCGCGGCCCCGGCACCTCCAGCGGGCGGCCGAGCTCGCGCGGCAGCACGGGATGAACCGGCTCAAGCTGTACCTCATGGTCGGCGTCCCCGGGGAGACCGACGCCGACGTCGACGAGTGCGTCGCGTTCGTCTCGGAGCTCTCCCGGATCGTGCCCGTCGCGCTCGGGATCGCGCCGTTCTGCCCGAAGCGCAACACGCCGCTGCACGGCGCGCCCTTCGCGGGCATCGACGTGGTGAACAAGCGGCTCGACCGGCTCCGCCGCGGGCTGCGCGGCCGCGCGGACGTGCGGGCCACGAGCGCGCGCTGGGCGTGGGTCGAGGCGGTGCTCGCCGCCGGCGGCGAGGCCGAGGGGCGCGCGGTGCTGCAGGCGGTGCACGCCGGCGGCTCGTTCCGCGACTACGAGCGCGCGTTCGAGAAGGTGAAGCGCCCCGAGCCGCCGCGGCGCCAGAGCCTGCCGCTGCTCGCCGCCGGCTGATGGGGCGCGCGGAGGGGCCGGGGGTGTGGTGAGGGGAGAAAAATGAAGACGCTGACCCTCTTCACGCGCGAGCGCTGCCACCTGTGCGAGGACGCCCACGCCGCGCTCGAGCGGGTGCGCGCGCGGCTGCCGTTCGAGCTCGCCGTCGTCGACCTGGACCGCGAGGCCGGCCCGGAGAAGCGCGCCCTCTACGACTGGGAGGTCCCGGTCGTCGAGCTCGAGGGGCGGAAGATCATGAAGTACCGCGTCGACGAGCAGCGGCTCGAGCGGCTGCTCTCCGACTAGAACACCGATCACGTTGAGGAACGAGAGATGAACCGCCAAGGCGCCAAGGGCGCCAAGATATTTTCTTCTCCTTCTTGGCGTCCTTGGCGCCTTGGCGGTTCGAAAATCTGCTCGTTTCAGACGGGTTCAACCCGTTTGTCGCTCTAGGATTAACCGGCGAGCCGCCTCCGGTCGCTTCCGCCCGCTTTTCTCCCGCGAGGCGCTACGGTATGGCCATGCCTGTGAAGTGGACCAACGTCTCGCAGATCCTCTTCATCCTCGCCGCGGCCGTCGGGGTCTACAGCTTCGTGCACGCGGCGCAGAATGATCAGCGCACCACGAGCTGCGAGGCCATGTGCGCGCTGCGCCCCGCGTATGCCGGTCGCAACCGGATCGCGCCGGACTTCGAGCTGCCGGACATGAACGGCAACCTGGTCCGGCTCTCCTCGTTCCGCGGCAAGACGGTCTTCCTGAACTTTTGGACGAAGACCTGCGCCCCCTGCCTCGAGGAGATGCCGGCGCTGGCGGAGCTCGGACGGATCGCCCGGGGTCGAGAGGACTTCGTCGTCCTCACGGTGTCGACCGACGCGGGGCCGGACGACGTGCGCGACACGCTGAAGGTGGCCCTCAACGGGGATCCTCCGTTTCCGATCCTGTTCGACCCCGAGTCCAAGGTGGTCCTGGACCAGTATGGCACCCAGCTCTTCCCCGAGACGTGGGTGATCGACCCGAACGGGATCATCCGGGCGCGCTTCGACGGCGCGCGGGACTGGTCGAGCAGCCTGGCGATCGATGTCGGCGAGATGGTCTCGCGCTGGAGCGGGTGCCCGGTCGAGTTCTACAAGAGCCAGCCCCGCGGCGGCTTCGCGGCCCTCTGCAGCGACGACTCCTGAGCGGCCGGGCGCGGGGGCGCGCTGGCTGCTTGGCGCCCCCGCGAAAGATCGTTATGTGAGTCGCCCAGCATGACCCTCCGCAGGCCCAGGTCGCCGACCGCGCCCCCGCCGCACGCGCCGCAGCCGCAGCCTGCGGCGGGCGAGGAGGGCGGCGCCGGGGCGTCGGACGAGCGGATCGCCGCCGCGCGGCAGGCGCTGCTCGAGGGGGTCGGCGCCGAGATTGCCGCGTCGTTCCCCGGGATCACCCGGCTCGGGGGTCAGGTGGTCGCGGCGCTCTACCTCGCGGACACGCCGCGCTCGATGGATGAGCTCAGCCAGGAGCTCGGCCGCTCGAAGAGCAACATCTTCGCGAACCTGCGCGGGCTCGAGGCGGCGGGCATCATCGAGCGCCGGCGGGAGTCCGGCGCGCGGCACGACTCGTTCGCGCTGCGCGGCAAGTACCCCGACGTGATCGTCGGCGCCTACCTCGCCCGCCTTCGCCGGGTGGTGCAGGACAAACGCGCGCTCGCGCGGCGCGCGCTCGCGCTGCTCGGCGACGCGGAGGGCGCGGAGGCCGACGCGATGCGCTCGCGGCTCGACGATCTGTCGCGCAAGTACGACCTGTTCGCCGACCTCATGGAGCAGCTCTTGCCGTCGATCGACGGCCCCGTGGATCTAGAGCGGCTGGTCGCGCAGGTGCCCGAGGCGGTGGTCCGCTCCCTGAACGCGGCCGCGCGGGTCGCCTGGGCTGCCGGCGACGCGATCAGCCGGCTCAGCAGCCGCGCCAGCCGGAAACGTTGAGCTGGTGAGCCCTCGCGCCGGCGCGGCCGCGCGCCGCGGGCGCGGGCCGCCCGCGTGTGGCCCGCGCTAGTTGGTGTTGAGCTCGACGCGCAGCAGCTTGCGCCCGATGAAGAGGTAGTCGCCGTGGGCCAGCTCGCGCTCGCTCTTGATGCGCACGTACGTCCCGTTGCGGCTGTTGAGGTCCGTCAGCGAGAACTTGCCGTTGTGCTCCTCGAGCCGGCAGTGCGACCCCGACATGTAGAGGTCCACCGGGAAGTTCAGGTCCCCGCCCTCACGCCCGATCTGCAGGGAGCTGCCGCGCGCGCAGACCGTCATCCCGACCGCGCCGCCCTGGAGCACCTGCGTGAGCCGGAACGGGCTCGGGTGCTTGGGCGACGAGTAGAAGAACGTCCCGTCCGGGTCCTGCCCGTCGGAGGCGCGCGGCGTCGGATCGAGCCGGAAGAGCTGCTCGCCCGCGAGGAACGTGTCGCCCGGCGTGATGTCGATCGTGCCGCGCACGCGGATGTACACGCCGTTCAGCGAGCCCTCGTCGCGCACCACCAGCTTGCCGTCGCGGTAGAAGAAGTTCGCGTGCTTCGGCGAGACGAACGGGTCGTCCGGGAAGACGAGCTGCCCGTTGCGGCCGACGATGTGCTGCTCGGCCTTGAGGTGGAAGGAGAGGCCGTCCATCCCCTCGCCGCGGATGAGGATCAGCTTCGCCTTCGCCGGGTTCTGCATGTCCCCGAAGAACAGCGTCTGCGCGTTGAGGATCTCGGGCGGCACCGCCGTGCCGCACCGGCCGCAGAACTTGTGGCCCGAGGGAACACCGCTCGAGCAGGAACGGCAGACGTAGTTACGGGCTTGCTCCATCAGCTCCTCCTGGGAGAGTTCGGCAAATTCGCTCTTCGGCGAGGTGGTCTTCGGGCCGCTGGCGCTCGTCGGGCCGAGCCGCGCTTCCGCCCTGGCGCCGCCCGCAGCCTCGGCCGCGCCGGCGCGGCGGCCCGGGATGACGGGTGAGCTGGCGCGGCGCGGCGTGAACAGGGCCAAGTCGTTCGCGCACTCAGAGCAACGCGCGGTGCCCATCGGGCTCCACAGGTCGCACTGGCCACAGACGATGCCAATCTCGTGCTGCTCGGTGTGCAAACGTCTCCTCGGTGCATTGGAGGACCGCGGAACCACGGTTCTCCGACCCGCGCCAGTGGAGGGCCGCTTGAGCGGTCCTCCGACCGATGAAGCGAGCCCGGACGGGAGAGCCAGCCCGCGACGCGCTGGATCCCCGACCCGGGTGGAGAGAACCACGGTTCTAGACGTCGAGGAGCGGAGGGGTCAAGCTTGAGGTGACGCAGATCCAGGGCGGCTGTCGGTCGATGTGCCGCGAAGTGCCACAAGGTGCCGCAGTGCGGCACGATTCCACGGCCGGTCCCGGGGCCGCGGGCTCGAGCGCGCCGCCGCCTTCCGCGGGCGCGGCGCCGCCTTCCGCGGGCCGGCGCCGCCTTCCGCGGGCGCGGCGCCCCGCCCGGCGCGGGCCGGCGCCGCTCAGCGCACGTAGGTGAAGCGCCGCGCGTCGTCGCTCCAGCCCCCGGCGCCCCAGAGCCGGAAGACGATGCGCTGGCTGCACGCGCCGTGCGGCTGGAGGCCGAAGTCGCGCGAGTCGTCGTGGTAGCTGCGGTTGTCGCTCAGCAGGAAGACCGTGTCGGGCCGCACCTCCACGCGGCGCCGGCGCTCGAGCGGGGGCCTGCGCCCCGTCGCGCGCATGTGGAGGCCGCTGCCCATCAGCACCATGTCGCACGCGAGCTCGACCGGCTTGCCCGTGGCCGGGTCGAGGATCGTCACCTTGGGCTCGGCGCACGCGCTCTCGGCGTCGTAGCGCCGCCCGTTCACGGTGAGGGCGCTGCCGTCGACCTCGACCGTGTCGCCCGACACGCCCGCGATCCGGCCGACGATGTGGCTGTCGGGGGACTCGGGATCGGGGCACCGCACCAGGTCGCCGAAGCTGGACGTGCCCCGCGTCAGCACCACGACCACGTCGCCCGGGGCGAGGCTCGGCGCGATCGAGGCGCCCAGCATCGGGTCGTCCGGCACCCGCCACACGTCGAGGACGAGCGCGCGGAGCGCGACGCCGACGACCAGCGAGATTCCGAGGATCCAGACCAGCCCGTTGAACAGCTTCCGCATGCCGCCCCGGGAGCCTAGCGCAGCGGCGGCCAGGAGCGGCGAGCAAGGCGCGCCCGCGCGATCGCGCGACCGTGTGATCGCGCGACCGTGTGAGCGCGCGGCGCCGTCAGCGCAGGCAGCTCCGGTACGGCGGCAGCTCGCTCGGGCTCGCGCCGGCCGCGATCTCGCGCGCCGCGGAGAACAGCTCGGGCCAGACGTCGAGGCGGCTGAAGTACGAGGTGCCGGTCGTGTACTCGTCGCCGTCCATCACGCTCGACGAGATCACCCCGACGACGTCGTTCCCCTGATCGCTCCGCGCCGGGCCGCCCGAGTCGCCGGGGCAGATCGAGGCGGTCGCGACGAAGTGCCCGGGGGCCACGGCGTCGATGATGCCGCCCGGCCGCGGCACGAGGTGGACCGGATCGCGCGAGAGCGCGCAGCGGCCGAAGCCGTACGGCGTCACCTGCTCGTTCGGCTCCGGCTCGGCCTCGATCCGCGGCGTGAGCGTCGGGATCCCGATCAGCCGCCGCGACAGCACGAGGATGGCGATGTCGCCCTCGCCCGCGGTGTACCCGCAGTCCGGCGACACCACCGCGCGGACCGTGACGTCGCCCCAGGGCAGGTGATCGCCGCCTAGCTCGATGGTGATCGCCTCGGGCTCCTGATCGCGGCGCAACGTCCTGCCGTTGTGATCGCGCGCGGCGACGCAGTGGTGCGCGGTGAGCACCAGGTCCTCGGTGATCAACGTCCCCGTGCAGGTCACGTCGGTGACGATCCGGACGATCGCGTCCTCGTCCGTCGCCAGCTCGAACGGCGGGCGCAGCTGGACCTGGCGATCCTCCTGGCCCGGCTTCGCCGCGGGGATCGGCAGGCCCGCGTTGGTGATCGGCCGCGCGCAGGCCGCGGCGTTCAAGGCAAGCGCGACGGCGATGAGCGCGCCGCGTCGGTACAACCCTCTCAAGGCCGGCGCAGATGCGCCCAACGTTCGAGCTTGCGGCTGTTCCACCTGAGGGGGACCCTCCCAAGCGCAACCGGTTGTTCAATCGGACAGCGCCCCCGGTGCGGACGCGCCGAGCAAGACCTGAGGCTACGGCATAAGACGTGAACCGTCATTCGACAACGACCGGCATTCCAAGCTTGGATGCACTCTTGACGATCCCCGCTCGCCCCTGACGTCTCGCGCTCGCTGCAGCGCAGCGCGCGCCGCGCGGCGCCGTCACGCAGGATTTCAACGGTGCGCTCCTCCTCCATCCTGGCCAGATCGATCCCTGTCAGGGAGGACCTCACCCCGCGCGCCCGCGCCGCGGCGGCGCTCGTCCTCGATGCCGTCGCTGACCGCGCGCTCAGCGCATCGCGACAAGGCGCACCTCGCTCGCGCCGCGCTCGTAGGCGGCGCGGACGGCGATCGGATCGGCCTCCGGGTCCTCGATGCCGGCCGCGACGATCTGCTCGAGGATGGCGCGGTGGCGCGCGGCCTTCGCGGCGAGCCACGCGGGGCACGCGTCGACGGCGCAGGCGGCCGACACCTGCTCGGCCGCGGCGAGCGCGTCGGCGGCGCGGCCGCGACGGAAGTGGGCGCGGGCCGCGAGGTGCGCGGCCTCCGGGCGCGTGCGCACCTCGCGGGGGGCTGCGTCGAGGGCAGAGGCGGCGAGGCCGGGCTGATCGCGCTCGAGGTAGGCGGCGGCGAGCGCGGTGACGTTGGCCGGCGTCGGGTCGGCGGCGTAGCGGGCCTCGAGCTCCGCGAGCTGGCCGAGCGCCGCCGGCTCGCGCGCGGGCATCAGCTGCGATGCCCGGAGGTTCGGGCCGAACCCGACCGTCCAGGCGACTCCTGCGAGAACCAAGCCGTTGGCAACGAACAGCCCGAAGCGCATCACCCGACCTCCAGGACCGGAGCGACAGCGCGGAGGGCGAGGAGGTTCCCGCGATCGTGAGCGGCGCGATCGCGATCGCGCGGGCGGCGTGGTCGGCACACCTACACGGGGGCGGGGCGGGCGGGCGGGACGGTTACTCGCTCGGGAGCACCACGAGGTCGTCGCGGTGGACGACCACGTCCTCGCCCGCGTCGTCGCGCTTCTTCCGGGCGATGCGGGCGGCGTCGCCCGCGGACATCCGGGCGAGGCCGCGGGCGATCTCGGTGCCCTCCGGGTCGAAGATGGCGACGGCGTCGCCCGGGAGGAAGGTGCCGCGCACGCCGAGCACGCCGACCGCGAGGATGCTGCGGTTCTTCGCGCTGATCGCCTCGGCGGCGCCGCGATCGACGAGGATGGCCCCGCGCGGGCGCAGCGTGTACGCGATCCAGTGCTTGCGCGCGCCGAGCCGCTGCGGGACGGCGGTGAAGAGGGTGCCGACGTCCTCGCCCGAGAGGATGCGCGTCACGATGTTCGGCTCGCGGGCGCCGGCGATCACCACGTGCGAGCCCGCGAGCGTGGCGCGCCGCGCGGCCTCGACCTTGCTGGCCATGCCGCCCGTGCCGACGCCCGAGGTCGACCCGCCGGCGAGGTGCCGGGCCTCGCGGGCGACGCTGCGCACGACGGGCACGCGCCGCCCGTCGCCGTCGAGCAGGCCCTCGACGTCGGAGAGCAGGATCAGGAGATCGGCCTCGCAGAGCGGGGTCACCATCGCCGCGAGCTGGTCGTTGTCGCCGAACTTGATCTCCTCGACCGCGACCGCGTCGTTCTCGTTGATGATCGGGACGGCGCCCGCCTCGAGCAGCGCGGCCAGGGCGCTCCGCGCGTTGTTGGTGCGGGTGCGGTCGGCGAGGTCGGCGTGTGTGAGCAGCACCTGGGCGACGAGCAGGCCGACCTTGCCGAAGGCCTCCTCGTAGCGCTGCATCAGCACGCTCTGGCCCGCCGCGGCCGCGGCCTGGAGCCACGCCATGTCCTTCGGGCGCGCCTTGAGCCCGAGCTTCGCCACGCCGAGCGCGATCGCGCCGCTCGACACGATGACGAGGCTCCGGCCGGAGCGGCCGCGGAGCGCGGCGACCTCGGCGGCGAGCCGGTCCCAGGCGTCGCCGGACAGGCTCTTCGAGCCGATCTTGACGATGATCCGGCGGCAGCGCTTGAGCGCGGCGCGCGCGGCGGGCTCGGCGTCGGGCGCGGGCTCCGCGGCGTGGGCGCCCCCGGCCGCGCCCCCGGAGGCGGCGTGGTCCTCGGGCTCAACCATGGTCGAAGCCGGTCGCGACGGTCTCGTCGAAGGCCACGTCGAGGCGGCGCCCGACGTACTCGGGCGCGGCGGCGCCCGCGAGCAGGAAGGCGTCGATCCAGCGCGTGAACTCGTCGCGCAGATCCTCGGAGCCGCCGGGGAGGATGGTGACGCTCGCGCGGAGCGAGGGGGACAGCGCGCGCCGCACGGCGCGATCGATGGCGTCGCGGACCCGGCGCGCCTCGTCCGCGTGGATGCGGACGGCGCTCGTCCGGCGGACGTTCGTGATGTAGCGGTCGAGGAGGTGGCCGAGCGCGTACACCTCGAGGCCACACGCGGCGGCCGCGACCGCCTGGGCCGGGGTGAGCCGCCGGAGGACCTCGCGCGTGAGCAGCGAGGCGGCCTTGCGGAACGTGGTCCGGTCCCCGCCGGGCTGGGCGAGCAGGGCGCGCGCGTCGGTGGTGAGGCTGAGGCCGTGGCGGGCGACCGTGTCCTGGGCGATGGCGCCGCGGATGCGCGTGAGCAAGCGGTCGGGGATCACGGGGAGCGGGATCCACGAGGCGCCCACGGCGAACGCGGTGAGCACGGCGAGGCGGCCTCCGGAGGACGAGCCGCCCGGGGTGACCTGAGCGGCGGACGGCTGGTTCGCGGCGGGTTCGGATGACATCGCCGCGCACGGTACTACGGCGCCCGGCGGGTGGCGAACAGTCGCACGACGCGCGGCGCGGGCCCTGCGCCGGGGGGGCGCGGGGCGCGCGGGCGGCTCAGAAGAGGGGGACGAGCTCGACGATCGCGGCGCGGCAGCGCGCCGCGGCGAGGACGATGTCGCGGGCGGTGGTCCCCTCGGGCAGCGCGGCGGTGAAGCGCGCCGGCCCGCCGCGCAGCGTGATGCCGCGGGCGGCGAGCTCCTCGCGGAGCGGGCCTACGTTGGTGCGGACGGTGAGGGCGTAGGCGTGGCCTCCGGCGGCGATCTCCGCGAACGTGCCCGCGAAGGCGAGCTCGCCGCCCGCGAGCACGACGACGCTGGTGGCGCCGCGGAGCAGGACGCTCTGCGGGCCCTCGGCGTCGAGGCGCGCCGCCGTGATCAGCGCGCCGCGGCCCTCGGTGGCGCCCGCGAGCGCGGCGAGCACGAAGCCGGCGGCGCCGTCGTCGAGGCCGACGAGCGGGTCCTCGGCGATGACGACGGGCGGCGCCGCGGCGATCGCCTGGGCGAGGACGAGCGCGCGGCGCTCGGGGAGCGCGAGCGTCTGGAGGGTGCGCCGCCGGGCGGCGGCGAGGCCGACGCGGGCGAGGGCGGCGGGCGCCAGCTCGGCGGCGGCGCGGGCGGAGGCGCCGGCGAGCCGGGCGCTCCAGGCGACGTAGGCCTCCGCGGTCCAGGCGAGCGGCAGCGGCGGATCGAGCGGGGCGGCCCCGCTCGCCGCGCGCTGCGCGAAGCCGCCGACGTCGCGGCCCGCGACCGCGAGGCGCCCGGCGACGACGCGCGCCTCGCCCGGGGCCTCGTCGAGGATGTCGTCGGCCGAGGCCGGAGGCGCCGGCCGCCGGGCGGCCGAGAGGGGGATGCCCGTGAGCGCGGCGAAGAGCGCGCCCGTGTCGCCGGCGCAGAGCACGCGATCGCCGCGCGTCTCGACGGTGAGCGCGTCGATCGCGACGACGTCGTCCACGGCGACGCGGGCGGCGCGGGCCTCGAGCAGCGGCGGGCCCGCGGCCGCGGCGGAGGGCGGCGGGCCCGCGGCCGCGGCGGGGGCCGGGGCGGCGGGTTCCATGGGGGTCAGGGCTCCTCGGGCGCGGGGCCGGCGGGCTCGTCCTCGCGGGTGGAGAAGGGGGCGCCGAACGAGATCTCGCCGGCGAGCTCGCTGCGCGCGAGCGGCTTGTCCGCGCCGAACACGAGGAACGGCGTGAGGGCGCGCGCGGCGTCGAGCAGGACGGGCGGGATGGTCGCGCGGGCGAGCTCGCCCTGCTGGCCGGCCGAGACGCCGGCCAGGCCGAGGACCATGCCGAGCAGCGAGGTGTCCTCCTCGGGGAGCGACAGGATCGGCGCGTCGTCGGACAGCTGGCCGAGCCGGCGCGCCTCGGCGATGGCGTCGCGGAGCCCGCCGATGCGGTCGACGAGCCGGCGCTCGACGGCCTGGGCGCCGGTCCACACGCGCCCGCGGGCGATGGCGTCGACGTCCTCGGGCCTCATGCGCCGGCCCTCGGCGACGCGGCCGACGAAGCGGTCGTAGAGCCGCTTGACGACGACGCCGAGCTCGGCGCGCTCGTCGTCGGTGAACGGCCGGTAGAGCGACTCGGCGTCGGCGCGGGGCGCGGTGCGGAACGTCTCCACCTGCACGCCGAGCTTCGCGAGCAGGCCCGCGACGTCGACCTTGCCGTAGAAGATGCCGATGGATCCGGTGACCGTGGAGCGGTTCGCGAAGATCGGGCTGCCGGCGACGGCGGCGTAGTAGCCGCCGCTCGCGGCCTGCGAGCCCATGGAGACGATGAGCGGCTTCACGCGCGCGGTGAGGATCGCCTCGCGGAGGATGACGTCGGCGGCGAGCGACGAGCCGCCGCCGGTCTGGACGCGGAGCACGACGGCGCGGACGCTGCCGTCCTCGCGCGCGCGGCGCAGCGCGTTCGCGATCGTGTACGAGCCGGCGAGCTTGACCCCGAGCAGCGGGATCGACTGGCTCTCGCCGTCGATCATGTCGCCGTCGAGGTAGACGAGCGCGATCTTGGGCGCGCGGCCCCAGCGCTCCGGCGCGCTGACGCCCGGGTCGTCCTCGCCGAGGCGGGAGGGGCGGCCCATGACCTCGTCGACGACGCGGCCGAGCTCGTCGTCGAAGGCGAGGTGATCGACGAGCTGGTTCTGCTTCGCCTCCTGGGCGAGGAACGGGCCGCGCGCGAGCCGCCGCTTGAGCTCGTCGACCGGGATGCGGCGCCCGGCGCTCACGGCGGCGAGGAAGCCGGCGCTCAGCTGATCGATGAGCTCCTGGTGGTCCTCCTTGCCGATCTGCGTGCTGCCCTCGCGCACGAACTGCTCGGCGGCGAGCTTGTGCGCGCCGATGCGGACGAAGTCGGCCTGGACGCCGAGCTTCTTGAGCAGGCCGCCGAAGTAGAAGTAGCTCGACGAGATGCCGGAGAAGCGCAGGCCGCCGGCGGGGTTCATGGCGATGGCGTCGGCCTGCGAGCAGACGTGGAGCGAGCGCCCGCCGGCGTCCTCGAGGTGGCAGAGGACCTTCTTGCCGCGGCGCCGGAGGTTGCGGATCGCGTCGCCGACCTCCTCGGCGTGGGCGAGGGAGCTGGCCGGCTCGGCGCGGAGCACGAGCGCGACGCCGGAGACCTCGGGGTCGTCGGCGAGGCGCCAGAGCTGCTGCAGGAAGCGCGTGTGCCTGCGGACGCCGGGGGTCGAGTCGAGGCGGATCTTGACCACACGTGCCGGCATGCGGACGCCCGGCTCGCGGAAGCCGCGGAGCGCGGCGCCCGCGTAGAAGCCGGCGCCGCTCTTCGTGAGGGCGTCGCCGAAGACGCCGCCGGCCGAGAGCTGCGTCTCGTCGAGGTTGATGTCGAGGCCGGCCATGGCGGCGATGCGCGGGCCGCCGCTCGCGCGGAGGTCGCGGAGGCTGACGTCGCCGCGGAGGGTGCCGACGTAGGGCACCTCCAGGGCGAGCGTGGCGCGCGGCACCCACGCGCCCGCCTCGGCGGCGGCGTCGCCCTCGGTGTAGGACGTCTCGAGGCCGAGCTCGAGCGCGCGGCGGCCGCCGAGCGGTCGGACGGCGATGCCGAGGTCGTAGCTGCGCTCGATGGCCTCGCGGAGGCGGCTCTCGGGCCGGTTCCAGTCGCGCGCGACCGCGGCGAGGGAGAGCCACGGGTAGGGCCGGAGGGTGATGCCGCTGGTGAGCGAGAAGTGGTCGTCGAGCGCCGGCGCATCGGAGCTGCCCCAGCCGAGGGTGGTGCCGAAGGCGAAGGTCGGCCCGGTCTCGAGCGCGAGCCCCCAGCGGATCCAGCGCGCGGCGCTGTCGAGCGGCGCCGGGGCGGCGGCGGGCGGGTCGAGGAAGTCGACGCGCAGGCCGGTCGAGACGAGCCAGAGGGGGAGGGCGAAGGCGAGCGAGTGGCCGCGCGCGGGCAGCGGTGACGCCGAGCCGGTCGAGACCCAGGTCCACCTGAGCTCCGAGCCCGGGAGGAAGGCGAGGTTCGCGGGGTTCACCGCGATGGCGGAGCTGTCGTCGCCGCTGGCGACCGCCTTGCCCGGGTCGGGGATCGGCTGCGAGGGGCCGTCGGGCGGCGCGGCGTGGGCGGCGCTCGCGCCGGCGAGGGCGCACAGGGCGAGGAGCGCGGCGGCGGAGCGGGCGGCGGCGGGGCGGGCGGCGGCGGGGCGCGCGGGGCGGGGTAGGTCGTTCATGGGGTGACGAGCTCCCGGAGCGTATCCGCTTCGGCGTCGTACGTCCTCTGGACCTCGGCGACGGCGAGGCGCTCGACGAGGGGGCCGAGGACACGCAGCCGGATCTCGATGTCGCCGTCGACGCGGCGCCGCGTGCGCCCGTCCGGCAGCCGGTCGAGCCGGTACGTGCCCTCGGCGCGGAAGTAGCGGCGCCACTGCTCCTTCGGGTTCACCTGCCACGTGGAGCTGTGATCGGCGAGGCGATAGGTCGAGCGCTCCTCCCAGGACATGGCGTCCCTGGCGATGGGGTAGCCCTTGAAGATCGGCAGCGGCGCGCTCGCCTGGAAGCGCAGGACGCGGAGGAGCTCGCCGCCGCGCAGCGCGTGCTCGACCGTGACGACGCTCTCGAGCAGAGGCACCTTGCTGGCCAGCCGCGGGCCGAGCTCCGGCGAGAGCACGGCGAGCTCGACGGCGTCGAGGGGAGCGTCGAGCTCGTGAGAGAGGGTGAAGTGCACGGGGCGTTTCTAGCACGCTCGAGGATCGGGCGCGGGAGCGGGAGGATCGGGCGCGGGAGCGGGAGGATCGGGCGCGGGAGCGGGAGGATCGGGCGCGGGAGCGGGAGGATCGGGCGCGCTGGAGGCGTTATTCTTCCGGGCCGAGCTCCGGGGCGGCGGCTGACTCGGTGACAGTGGCTTTCTTGCGGGAGCGGCGTTTGATGCTCATCCGGTGGCGCGAGACGAACTTGGCGGCGATCTTGGGCTGATCGCGGAAGGCATAACGTCCGCCCTCACGAACGTCCTTGGCGAGCTCGTCGGCGGCCCAGAAGCAGCGGTTGCGGAGCTCGAGCGCGTACGCGGCGCTCGCGTCCGAGGCCTCGTTGGCAGCTGCGTCCTCGAGCGCATCGGCGAGCGCCGTGGCGCGCTGGAGATCCTTCCTGGTGATGTCGGTGACGCCGAGATCGGCCTCGTGCTCCGACCAGAAGGCGACGAGATCGCGCAGGTCCTGGATGGTGTCGACGAGACCTGAACCCTCGGCGATGCGCGAGAGCTCCGCCTGGGCCGCGGGATCCTTGCGGCAGCCCCAGCGGCCGCCGGCGAGGAGCTTGGCGTCGAGCGCCTCGGCCTCGCCGCGGAGCTTGCGCTGGGCGGACGTGAGCTTCACGGCGCCGCGCGCCCTCTGCCAGGCCTTCTCGAGGGCGCCGAGGCGCCGCGCGAAGCGGGCGAGGACATCGACCCTGTCGGCGGTGATCCCGATCCTGGAGAGCCGTGCTTGCTGCGCACGAGCGAGGCGCGCGAGAGACGTGAGCTCGCGCTCGGCGATGCTCGCGGGCATGTCGGGGCTGGCTGCGTAGGTCGAGTCCAGCGCGAGGAGCGCCTCGTCGCTGGTGGGGTCGGCGGGTGGGGTGGATGAGCGCTTGGCCTTGGAGGCCGGTGCCTTCTTGGTGGATGTGGGCTCAGACCTGCTGTTCGTGGTTCGTCTCGGGGGCATGAGTTCCCTCCTGGTTCAGCGTAAGCGTGGGATGGTCGCTCATGGGGAGGCGACGTTCAAGATGGCTTGACGTCGGAAGACTGCTGCACCGGGGCATGGATGCGCCGAGCGATGGAGGGGTGAGCAGGGAGGCTGAGACCGGCTCGCAGGGAGGCCTGACGTGCCGTGGGTGGCGCCTGCGGACGGCAGCGTGCGCATCGAAGGGGACCTGATGAAGTCGTCGACCAGCGATGAGCTGTCGGTGGACATCGTTCGGGAGCGCAACGGCGCGACGGAGACGCTGCTCGTGCCCCAGCGTGTGGGCGCGGAAGCGGGGAGCCTGGGGCTCGGCGCATTGCTGCCTGACGCGATCCCGGTGGTCGCGGGCGACCGCATCCGGTTCCGGGTGAGAGCGGATGTGCCGGACGACCCGGCGCGGATCTCCTGGAGCCCGGTGGTCCGGTACGAGGAGTACACGCGCGTCGACCGCGCGACGGGCGCGCCGCGGCGAGGGCGGGTGACGTGTGGTGTGCAGCCGAGCGGCAAGGCCGGGTGCACGCTGGACAACGACGGTCCCGAGGACGTGCCGCTGCCGCCGTCGCTGATCGTGCAGCAGGCCTATGTGCCCATGCCGGTGGCGAGGTGGCGGCCAGGCACGCGCAGGTCGCCGTGGATCGCGCCGAGCACAGGGACGGTGAGGCTCGAAGGGTCGCTGTTCGTGCCGGGGACCCGCTCGTTCGGCAATCCCGTGACGCTGCTCGTGCAGGGGGTGCACCGGCTGCTGCACAAGCAGGGCTACCTCGCCGCGAGCAGCGCCGGGACCGGATACGCCCTGGCCGTCGACCTGGAGGTGCAGGCCGGCGAGCCGATCTATGTCGGGCTCTTCGCGAAGGAGGGGATGGACGGCGTCTTCGCGCGCGTGAATGTCGACGGCGAGGCGGTCTCGGTGAGCCTCCTCGAGCCCGATCCCGCGGCCGAGGCGGTGGTCGACGGCGCGCCGCAGGACCCGATGGCGGGTGGGTTCCACGGCTGGTCGGTGGGCTTCGCCAGCGGCGATCGCACGTTCTCGGAGGCGGACATCGTGTTCCCGACGCGCGCCCCGGAGCGCGGGTTCACGCTGGCGGTGCCGCTGCCGTCCGGCGACGCGCCGGTGTGGGGCGCGGCGGCGTCGGAGGCGTTCGTCGGCAGCAGCGCGGTCATGCCGTCGATCGCGGGCACGGTGGCGCGGGGAGGTGGTGCGCAGCGCGGCAGCCTGCGCAGCGCGGAGACGTGGAACGCGGAGGTCGCCGCCAACCTCGGGCCGCTGGGGGCGGGCTACAGCTTCGGCAGCACCACGTCGGACCTGGACCTGATCGACATCAACGGCGACCGGCTGCCGGACAGCGTGACGCGCGGGGGCGCGGTGCTGAATACGGGGCGAGGGTTCGGGCCGCGCGACAGCTGGTCGCTGCCGGAGGCGCTGCGGCGGATCGAGCACCGCACGATCCGGCTGCAAGGAGGCGCGTCGGTCAGCGTGGACAGCGAGTACCGGATCGTGTCCAAGACCGCGAGCGACGGCGGCACCAGGGGGTACATCCACGCGCAGTTCAGCGCGGGGACCACGTACGGCGTGTCCGCCACGCACGTGGATCTGGTCGACGTCAACGGGGATGGCCTGCTCGATCACGTGACGCAGGAGCCCGAGCGCGGGGCGATGCGGGTGGCGTTCAACCTGGGACATCGGTTCACCGCGCCGGTGGCGGTGGAGCGGGAGCGGTTCGAGAAGGGCGACTTCGATGCAGGAGCGCTGCGCGACACGCTGAGCGGGATCCTCGGAGAGTTCACGGACGCGGCCGGGGTGGACGTGGTGCGGCTGGAGGACACCGGGGCGAACAGCGTCGGGCCCGGCCTGGACGTGACCGTCGCGGCGGCCGGCGCCGGGTACACGTACACGACGGCGCGGACGGTGGTGGACTTCGCGGACGTGAACGGCGACGGGCTGCCGGACAAGGTGATGAAGGCGCCGGAGGAGGACTTCTTCCGGGTGCAGGTCAACCTCGGCAGCTCCTTCGGGGCGGAGGAGCGGTGGCCCGCGGGCGCGTGGGGCGTCGAGATCGACCCGCCGGACTATGCGTTCATGGGCAGCGGCGACGCGCTGGGGTTCCGGAGATCGAAGAGCTACGAGGGGAGCTTCAAGGTCGAGGTGTGTTACTTCATCTGCGTCGGCGGGACGGGGTTCTACTCGGAGGGGAGCGGGTCATCGCACCTCGGTCTCGAGGACATCGACGGCGACGGGCTCGCGGATCACGTGCTCAAGCGGGACGGGGACGCGGCGGTGTACGCGCGGGTGAACGCGATCGGCAAGGCGAACCTGCTGAGGCAGGTGAACCGGCCGCTCGGAGGGAGCGTGGTGCTCGACTACCGGCGCGAGGGGAACCTGGTGGTGCCGAGCGAAGGTGCGCTGGAGGAGGTGGACAGAGCGCCGCAGGTGGACATGCCGTCGAGCCAGTGGGTGCTGAGCGAGGTGACCGTAGACGACGGCATGGCGGGGCTGCCGGGGGTGCACGGGGTGCACACGTACCGGACGAACATCGAGACCCACGCGGACGGGGTGTACGACCGGGACGAGCGGGTCGAGCTCGGCTACGGGCGCGTGACGACGACGGCGCTGGGTGAGGACGGCGCGACGGCGATGTCGATCGAGGACGTCGAGTACGTGAACCACGACGTCTACCGCCGCGGGTTTGTGGCACGGTCGACGCTGCGCGACGGGGAGGGGCTGCTGTACATGGTGGAGGAGCGCGACCACGCGGCGCCGCCGGAGGAGGGGTGGTTCTTTCCGAAGGAGACGGCGCGGCGGAGCGCGTTGTACGAGGGGACAACGGACGATCCGGGCGCGCCGCACAAGAGCACGAGCGAGACGCGGGATTTCGACGAGCTTGGCAACCTGGTTGGGCTGCGCGCCTACGGCGAGGAGGAGACGGACGCGGATGACGTGGTCCAGCGCGTGGTGTACACGGACCCAGGCGCGGAGTACGTGGTGAGGCCGGAGCTCGTGGAGACGACGGATGCGTCGGGCCGCGTGCTGCGCAAGCGGACGGCGACGTACTGGCCGGGGACGGGGGCGCCGCGGACGGTGACGGACGTGATCACCGGGGGCAAGCGGCCGGAAGGGACGCCGTACGTGGACGCGGAGGCCACGTGGCAGTTCGAGTTCGATGACGTTGGCAATCTCGAAACGTCGATCAATCCGAACAGCTACACGCTGACCTACCGCTACGATGAGGTGACGTACAGCTATCGCACGTGCGTGAGCGACAGCTTCGCGTACCGCTCGAACAGCGTGCCGAACTACCTGTACGGCACCGTGGCGCAGGAGACGGACACCAATGGGCACACGATGGTGCACCGGTATGACGAGTTCGGGCGGCTGAGCGCGGTGTGGGGGCCGAGCGACCTCGCCGGAGACGGGGAGGGCGAGAGCGCGGTGCCGGTCGAATGCGAGCCGAGCCAGGTGTGGACCGACGAGGAGCTCGCGGGAGCGGGTGAGCCGACGGTCGGGTTCACGTATGCGCTCAGGGCCGACCAGACGGCGGCGCTGCCGGCGTGGGCGAAGACGAGCCACAAGGATGAGGAGCACGCGGGCGACGCGATCGTGACGGTGACGTTCGCGGATGGGCTGGGACGGGTGTTCCAGACCAAGAAGGACCACGAGCGCGACACGGGCACGGGCACCGAGCTCGGGATGACGGTCAGCGGCGCGGTGGCGTTCGATGCGCTCGGGCGCGTGGAGGAGCAGGGACAGCCGGTGTTCAGCGCGGAGCCGGAGACGAGCTTCGTGGCGGTGGAGATGCAGCGAGGGACGCGGCTGCGGCACGACGTGCTGTCGCGGACGAGGCTGGTGGAGACGCCGGATACGAACGCGCCGGAGGGGTACGCGAGGACGGCGACCGAGCACGGGCTGGTGGCGTTCGAGGGGCGGCTGTTGTTCCAGGAGATGGTGATCGACGCGAACGGCAAGGTGCGGAGCACGTACCGGGACGTGGGGGGTCGGATCGCGGCGGTGGAGGAGTTCAACCGGATCGAGGAGGTGGAGAGGCAGATCGTGACGCGGTACGGGCACAATCCGCTCGGAGAGCTGTTGCGGGTGACGGACGCGCGCGGGAACGTGACGGAGGCGGCGTACGACACGGCGGGCCGCATGGTGGAGCTCTTGAGCCCGGATGCGGGTCGGACCGAGTGGCGCTACGACCTGGCCGGGAACGTGCGGGCGAAACAGACGGCGGAGCTCGTGGCGCGGGGAGGGCAGCAGATCCGGTACGAGTACGACTTCAACCGGCTGAGGAAGATCGACTATCCGGTGACGCAGGACGTGGTGTACACGTACGGCGGGCCGGAGCACGGGGGCGATGCGCAGGGCAACCGCGCGGGGCGGCTGGTGGAGGAGACGAGCGGGGCGGGGAAGCGGAGCTTCCGGTACGATCGGTTCGGCAACGTGGCTGAGCTGACGTCGGAGTTTCCGCGGCTGCGGGAGCCGCACCGGGGGCCGTACCAGGCGACGATGCGGTACCGGTTCGACGCGCTGGGGCGAATGCAGGAGATGGTCTTCCCCGGGTCGGGGGAGGAGGTGGTGCGGTACGGGTACGACCATGGGGGGCTGGTGAGCTCGGCGGTGGGAGAGAACCAGCGAGCGAATCCGCAGCACCCGGACGAGCCGAGGAGGACGGAGTACTTGCGGCACATCGGGTACGACGAGTTCGGGCAGCGGGTGCGGGTCGTCGCGGGCAACGGGGTGGAGACGAGGTACCGGTACGACGAGTCGACGCGGCGGATGGCGGAGGTGAACGCGGACCACCAGGACGCGCGGATGCGGAGCCTGGGGAGGCCGGCGAGGCCGTTCCAGCGGCTGCGGTACCGGTATGACCTCGTCGGGAATGTCAAGGAGCTGAGCAACGAGGTGCCGCTGGACGAGAGCCTCGGCGGCAGCGTGATGGTGGCGGCGACGCAGCAGCGGTACCGGTACGACGACCTGAATCAGCTGAAGGAGGCGTCCGGGAGCTACCAGGAGCGGAGGGACGCGCAGCTGCGGTACACGCTGGGGCTTTCGTACGACGCGATCGGGAACGTGACGGAGAAGGGTCAGGAGGTCGCGCGGTACGTGCCGGATGGCGCGAGGGGGTGGAAGCAGCAAGAGCCGATCCGGGAGAGGACGTACCGCAACGAGTACCGGTATACGGGACCGCGGCCACACGCAGCGACCGAGGTGGACGAGGTTGTGGTGGGGGAGTCGTCGCCGCGGCTGCGGGAGCTGCTCTACGATGCGAGCGGCAACCAGGTCGAGTGGAAGTACCGGACCAACCCGCAGCGAAGGCTGGAGTGGGATGACGACGGTCGGCTGGTGTCGGTGCAGGAGAACCGGCAGGAGCTGTCGCGGGCGCTGTACGACGGCGCGGGGGAGCGGCGGGTGCACCGGCACGGGGTCGCCGGCGAGGAGGAGACGGCGTACGTCGACCAGCACCTGGTGCTGCGGAACGGGGAGTTCCCGACGAAGCACGTCTTCGCGGGGGAGACGCGGGTCGCGAGCAAGATCGACGCGGACTTCTTCCGGGAGCCGCCAGTCTTGTACTACCACCCGGACCACCTCGGGAGCACGCAGTACATCACCGATGACGACCAGGCGCTGAGCCAGCACGCGGAGTACCTGCCGAGCGGGGAGCTGTGGGCGGATCAGACGGACGGGAGCGTGCAGAACAGGCAGCCGTACCTGTTCAACGGGAAGGAGCTCGACCTGTCGACCGGGCTGTACCACTACGGGGCGCGCAGCTATGAGCCGCGGCTCGGGGTGTGGCTCAGCCCGGATCCGATCCTCAACCAGTACATGAGGGGGGCCGGCAACGGAGGCGTGTACAACGCGTCGAACCTCTGGCTGTACACCTACACCGGCAACAATCCGGTCGCCTCCGTCGACAAGGACGGGCGAATCGCCTTCATTGTCGTTGGTGCTGTGGCTGTTGGTGTACTGTTCACGTCCCAGTACGCGAACGCGCCAACCAGTGCGGATGAGCCGCTATATAATAAGTCGAGCGATGAGCTCGCCCTGGAGATGGGCAGCAATTCGCTCGCTGTATACTCCGCGGCGCGTAATCCCGCGGCGATGGCGCAAGTCTTCATGCAGGAGCAAGCGATAGAAGGGGCGAAGCAGGTCGCGGATGTTGTCGACCCGAGCGGCACGACCCGGCAAGCCATCGATACTGCCGAGCCCCTCCTCGCGATAGTGCCACCGATAAAAGGAGCACCAAAGGTAGGTGTCAAGGCCAGCGGGACGAGTTTGGCAGCTCCAAAGCCCGGTAGTGCTGGAGGTCCCGGCGCAGGCAAGCCTTTCCCCAAAAAGATAAAAGATCAAGCGGAGAGTACAGCGGATGGAAAGTGTGTGTACTGCGGGAGGACTACGACGCGCCAGCCTGGTCCATCACAACGGCACACAGACCACGCGATTCCTAAGTCGAGAGGCGGAAACAACTCGCAGGAGAATGCGAACAATTCTTGTCGTGATTGCAACCTGGAGAAGAGCAGCAAAACAGCTGAGGAGTATGCCGGTGGTAAAAAGTGAAAGTCACGACGGTGGGCTTGTAAAGGTGATGTTTAGATTGAGCCCGGACGAATGGCATGGTTCCGCGGCCGAGACCTTGTGGGCAACACCGGTGGGGCCAGACAGCTACAGGCTAGAGAATACTCCGTTTTATGCGTTCGGTGTAAGTTTTCAGGATGTTGTTGTTGCCACTTCAGAGAATAGTGTGTTTGTGTTCTCTGGCGTGTTCAAGCATGGTGGTCACTCAACGTATCGCATTATTGTGGATCCGAACAGAAAGGATGATTTTGAGGAGTTCTGGGAGCCACTCCATGAAAAGAGATGTACTTACGAAGCGGGGCCCGGAGGGCTACTTGCTGTCGATGTCCCGCCAGAAGCGAACATTCGAGATGTGTATGGCTGCTTGCAGGCGGGAGAGGACGCAGGCGTCTGGGGTTTCGAGGAGGGGCATTGTGGCCATTTGGTTGAGTGATCATAGCTGTGGCGCTCACGTCATGCGCTCATGAAGGAGCTGGTCCTCCCCCGCTTCCGTGGACACCCCCGACGGCACCAGGAGGCAGGGATGGGACGGAGAAAGAGGAGGGAGTTCAAGGCGGAGGCGGTACGGCTGGCGAGGGCGGGCGACCGGAGCATCGGCCAAGTGGCGAAGGACCTCGACCTGACCGAGACGGTGCTGCGCGACTGGATCAAGCGCGCGGACACCGACGCGGGCCACGGCCCGCCGGGGGCGCTGACGACGCGGGAGCGTGAGGAACTGCAGCGGGTACGCCGCGATGTGAAGCGGCTGGAGATGGAGCGCGAGATCCTAAAAAAGCGGCGGCCTTCTTCGCGAAGGAAAACGAGTGAGGTTCGAGTTCATCGACGCGGAGAAGGCGCACTACCCGGTGCTGGTCTTGTGCGCGGTGCTGCAGGTCTCGCTCAGCGGCTACTACGCGTGGGCCAAGCGCTCGGAGCCGGCGCGCGCCAAGGCCGATGCGCAACTTGGCGCGCAGATCAGGGCCGTGCACCGAAAGAGCCGGGGCAGATACGGCAGCCCGCGCGTCCATGCGGAGCTGCGAGCTCGCGGCATTCGCGTCGGCAGGAAGCGGGTCGCACGGCTGATGCGAGCACAAAGGCTCGCGGCACGCAGGAAGCGGCGCTTCCGCCGCACCACCGACTCGCGGCACAAGGGCCCGATCGCGCCGAACGTTATCGAGCGGCAGTTCGATGCCCAAGCACCCACCAGGTCTGGGTGACCGACGTGACGTACATCCCCACCGGCCAGGGCTGGCTGTACCTGGCCGTGATCCTGGACCTGTTCTCGCGCCGGGTGGTCGGCTGGGCCGCGAGCGCGATCAACGAACGCGCTCTGGCGCTCGCCGCACTGGCGTTCGCCTTGGCTGCGCGCCGCCCCGCGCCTGGGCTGGTGCACCACTCGGACCGCGGTAGCCCCTACGCCAGCGACGACTATCGCCTGGTGCTCGGGTCGCATGGGCTCATCCCGAGCATGAGCCGCGCCGGCGACTGCTGGGACAACGCCGTGGCCGAGAGCTTCTTCGCGAGGCTGAAGGCGGAGCTGGTCGAGCACGAGCGCTACCCGACGCGAGCGGCCGCCTTCGCCTCGATCGGAGACTACATCGACAACTTCTACAACCTGAAACGGCGGCACTCACGGCTCGCCTACATGAGCCGGATCGAGTTCGAATTGAAGACCTACGTGACCGCACTCGCGGCATAGTGAGACTGTCCGCGGAACCGAGGGAGGACCAATGCAGTGCAGCCACAATGTCCAACTTGCTCCGCTCGCCAAGGTGCCGATATGAGCCGGTGCTCACGTGAAATGAAGGAGAACATAAAAAATGAACACGCAGGAAGAGCAGCGTCGGGTATGCGAGCGTTTCGGGGCGGCTTTCGTCGCCTCTCCTGACAGTCTGAAGGTGGGTATTTCGCCGAACGTTCGCGAGGGGATTGTCCCGCTGAATGGATTGCGACACATCCCGGAGGAAGATACAACTGGATGGTATATTTGGGCGGGTGAGGATCTGTCACAGGAACCAGATTTCTTTCAGCCGTTGCATGTCGCTCACCTCATCGATTGGTGTCCATCAGTGCTGAGGTATTTGGGGTTGGGACCAGGTTGGCGCTTTCTCGTCGCTGATGGTTATGAAGATGTCTGGTTCGATCAAGGTATTCTCATTTGAGTGCCGAAGGTGTTGCTGTTGCCACGTATTCGCGCATGCAAGGTCTGAAGTTTCTTCCCGGGGGCGGGGGAGGAGTTGGTGCGGTACGGGTACGACCATGGGGGGCTGGTGAGCCCGGCGGTCGGAGAGAACCAGCGGGCCAGTCCGCAGCACCCGGACGAGCCGAGGAGGACGGAGTACCTGCGGCACATCGGGTACGACGAGTTCGGGCAGCGGGTGCGGGTCGTCGCGGGCAACGGGGTCGAGAGGTACGTGCCGGATGGCGCGAGGGGGTGGAAGCAGCAAGAGCCGATCCGGGAGAGGACGTACCGCAACGAGTACCGGTATACGGGACCGCGGCCACACGCAGCGACCGAGGTGGACGAGGTTGTGGTGGGGGAGTCGTCGCCGCGGCTGCGGGAGCTGCTCTACGATGCGAGCGGCAACCAGGTCGAATGGAAGTACCGGACCAACCCGCAGCGAAGGCTGGAGTGGGACGACGACGGTCGGCTGGTGTCGGTGCAGGAGAACCGGCAGGAGCTGTCGCGGGCGCTGTACGACGGCGCGGGGGAGCGGCGGGTGCACCGGCACGGGGTCGCCGGCGAGGAGGAGACGGCGTACGTCGACCAGCACCTGGTGCTGCGGAACGGGGAGTACCCGACGAAGCACATCTTCGCTGACGATACGCGGGTCGCGAGCAAGATCGACGCGGACTTCTTCCGGGAGCCGCCGGTCTTGTACTACCACCCCGATCAGCTCGGGAGCACGCAGTACATCACGGATGAGGACCAGGCGCTGAGCCAGCACGCGGAGTACCTGCCGAGCGGGGAGCTGTGGGCGGATCAGACGGACGGGAGCGTGCAGAACAGGCAGCCGTACCTGTTCAACGGGAAGGAGCTCGACCTGTCGACCGGGCTGTACCACTATGGGGCGCGCAGCTACGAGCCGCGGCTCGGGGTTTGGGTAAGTCCGGATCCGGTGCTGACGGAGTACATGGTTGGCAGGATCAACGGTGGGGTATATCGACCCATCAACCTGGGACTGTACACGTACACGTGGAACAACCCGGTGGTGATGAGCGACCCCACCGGTAGGTGGCCAACAGCGGAGGACATCGAAGCAGGCCTTGCGCGTGCGGGGGATACTATCGCTGGGTTCTCTTATGGGTTTGTGCTTGGTGTAACCCCTATTGCTGGCAACCTGGTCGGCTTTCTGCCGCCCCCGAAAAACACCGATTCATTTCAAATCGGCATGGGCGCGGGGCAGGTTGCCGGTGGTCTCGTTCAGATGACCGCTGGAGAAGCGGTTGCAGGCGCCTCGGCTAGGGGTGGCGCAGCGGCAACCTTGGGCTCCGGCGGAGCGGCGGCGCCGATCGCAGTTCCAGCCACGGTAGCAGGTGTCGGCGTAGGGGTCGTGCTTGTCGAGAGCGGCCGCGCAGCCGTGATGCAGGGCGCCATGACCATGCAGATGGCCGCGACGGGTGGGGACAGCAGCGGTGAAAAGGAGTTGTCTGGGGACGCAGGTGGAGCACCAAAGCCCAGTGATGGCTGGGGCAATATCGGGAGTCATGGTCCGGTTCCGGTCGACGACGCGCTTGAAGCTGGGACAACGTGGCTGGGCGAAGGATATAAGGAAATCGGTCCGAAGGGCAGCGGCGTTTTTCGCAGTGCGGACGGCCTGCGACAGTTCCGAATGACCGCAGGCGATCTAGATGCATCGGGGCACGGCGCTAAAACCGGGCTAGGTACTCGTGTGCACTTTGAGCATCTCGACGGAGCCGGCAGAATTATCGAGAATCTGCACATGCCAATCAAGCAATAAGGAGTCGTGTTGTGAGAATCAAGGCGGATGTAAGAGCGTGGACCGAGAACACCAAGCATTCGATTGGAACCCTGGTCGGGCATGAGCCAACGGCTACTTGCCACGTGCCGCCCGCTGCCTGGGTGGAAATCGTGGAAGTTGACGGAGGAGTACAGCTGTATAGGTACACTTCGGAGGGAGTGTGCGTGGCAGATACATGGCACCTGACCATCGAAGAAGCTAAAGTGCAAGCCGAATTCGAGTTCAGTATACATGATGCTGACTGGTCCGAGATGGGTGCAGTCTAATGGATACCTAGACCACGTTTGTTTGAGGCGGAGGAGCGGTGGCCCGCTGGCGGGTGGGGCGTCGAGCTCGACCCGCCGGACTGCGCGCGGCACATCGGGTGCGACGAGTTCGGTCAGCGGGTGCGGGTCGTCGCGGGCAACGGGGTGGAGACGAGGTACCGGTACGACGAGTCGACGCGGCGGATGGCGGAGGTGAACGCGGACCACCAGGACGCGCGGATGCGGAGCCTGGGGAGGCCGGCGAGGCCGTTCCAGCGGCTGCGGTACCGGTACGACCTCGTCGGGAATGTCAAGGAGCTGAGCAACGAGGTGCCGCTCGACGAGAGCCTCGGCGGCAGCGTGATGGTGGCGGCGACGCAGCAGCGGTTCGAGTACGACGACCTGAATCAGCTGAAGGGGGCATCCGGGAGCTACCAGGAGCGGCGGGATGCGCAGCTGCGGTACACGCTGGGGCTTTCGTACGACGCGATCGGGAACGTGGCGGAGAAGGGTCAGGAGGTGTCGCGGTACGTGCCGGATGGCGCGAGGGGGTGGAAGCAGCAAGAGCCTATCCGGGAGAGGACGTACCGCAACGAGTACCGGTATACGGGACCGCGGCCGCACGCAGCGACCGAGGTGGACGAGTATGTGGTGGGGGAGTCGTCGCCGCGGCTGCGGGAGCTGCTCTACGATGCGAGCGGCAACCAGGTCGAGTGGAAGTACCGGACCAACCCGCAGCGAAGACTGGAGTGGGATGACGACGGTCGGCTGGTGTCGGTGCAGGAGAACCGGCAGGAGCTGTCGCGGTCGCTGTACGACGGCGCGGGGGAGCGGCGGGTGCACCGGCACGGGGTCGCCGGCGAGGAGGAGACGGCGTACGTCGACCAGCACTTGGTGCTGCGGAACGGGGAGTTCCCGACGAAGCACGTCTTCGCGGGGGAGACGCGGGTCGCGAGCAAGATCGACGCGGACTTCTTCCGGGAGCCGCCGGTCTTGTACTACCACCCGGACCACCTCGGGAGCACGCAGTACATCACGGATGAGGACCAGGCGCTGAGCCAGCACGCGGAGTACCTGCCGAGCGGGGAGCTGTGGGCGGATCAGACGGACGGGAGCGTGCAGAACAGGCAGCCGTACCTGTTCAACGGGAAGGAGCTCGACCTGTCGACCGGGCTGTACCACTATAGGGCGCGCAGCTACGAGCCGCGGCTCGGGGTTTGGTTGAGTCCGGATCCGGTGCTGGTAGAGTACATGGCTGGCAGGATCAACGGTGGGGTGTACCGACCGATCAATCTGGGGCTGTACACGTATACGTGGAACAACCCGCTTGCGATGACCGATCCCACCGGTAGGTGGCCAACAGCGGAGGACATCGAAGCTGGGTTGGCGCGTGCAGGGGACACTATCGCTGGATTCTCTTACGGCTTCGTGCTCGGTGTAACTCATATTGCTGGTAATCTGGTCGGTTTTCTTCCACCCCCGAAAACTACGAAGTCATTTCGAGTCGGCATGGGTGCTGGGCAGGTTGCCGGTGGTTTCGTTCAGATGACCGCTGGGGAAGCGGTCGCAAGCGCCTCAGCTAGAGGGGGCGCAGCGACTACCTTGGGCTCCGGCGGAGCGGTGGCGCCGATTGCAGTCCCAGCGGCAGTAGCAGGTGTCGGCGTTGGGGTGGTGCTTGTCGAGAGCGGCCGCGCAGCTGTGATGCAGGGCGCCATCTGACAGATCCCCTCATTTTATGAGGAATTTTCGTCGACTCGAGTGCCCCAGGCTCGCTGCTCTCACCGGTTCCTGGCGTGGGAGAATCACCTACATAAAACCATAAATTATAGGGCTTCGGGTGAGCTGACGACGGACGCATGAGAAGTTGCTGTCGCTGGTCGGAATAGTATCAGTATGGGGCAATCTGCGGGCGTCGACGCGTACACGGAAGATCAGACGAAAGGGCCGTTGACGACGACGCGCTCGGAGGAGCGGTCGCACTCCATGAGGGCTCGCAGGCAACTCGAGCGCGTAGGGCTCAGCGCGATTAGCATCGAGCGCTTTCTTGGCGCCGCTGTGAAAGTCGACCTGCACGTCAAGACCGTGCTGTCCTTGTCGTTGGCGGCCCTGGGGGTCCTGCACTCCGTCTCGCTCTGCATTCACGTAATCGGGCGAGCCTTGGCGTGGGCAAGAGACGGCAGCCCCAAGCACACGACCAAACAGGTTGACCGGTTGCTGAGTAACAACAACGTGTCTCCATGGCTACTGTTCGACGCATGGGTTCGCTTCGTGGTAGGTTCCCGAGAGGAACTGCTGGTCGCTCTCGATTGGACGGAGTTCGATGCCGACGACCATGCCACGTTGGCCCTGTACTTGATCACCCGCCACGGGCGAGCAACGCCGCTCGTGTGGAAGACGGTCGAAAAATCGTCGCTGGCCGGCAAGCGCAACACTTATGAAGATGAGGTCATCGAGCGGTTGCATGAGATCTTGCCCGAGACAACCCGAGTAACGCTGATCGCCGACCGGGGCTTCGGCGACCGCAAGCGGTACGACCATCTCGCCAACCTGGGGTGGGATTATATTATTCGGTTCCGCGAGTGCATCATCGTCACCGATGCCGATGGTACTGCGCGGCCTGCAGGTGAGTGGCTCGCATCTACCGGGCGGGCAAAAATGTTGAAGCACGTCCGGGTCACGCAGGACGAGGCCGCCATCTCGGCGGTCGTGCTTGCGCACGACAAGAGGATGAAAGAGCCCTGGTGCCTCGCAACCAGCCGCGCCGACCTGACCGGCAGCCAAGTCGTCAAGCTCTACGGTCGACGCTTCTGTATCGAGGAGACGTTCCGCGACATAAAAAACGTTCATTTCGGCATGGGTCTCTCCGCCACGCACATTGGAGACACTGCCCGACGTGACCGACTTTTGCTCATAGCTGCCTTCGCCCACGTGCTCCTGACGCTTCTCGGGGAGGCGGGTGAGCGGGCCGGCCTCGATCGCCTTCTGAAGACCAATACAGTGAAGCATCGAACCTTGTCGCTCTATAACCAGGGATGCTACTGGTACACGGCCATCCCCAACATGCGGGAAGAGCGACTCGTTCAGCTCATGACAGCGTACGGTGAGGTCCTCCGTGAGCACGCTGTGACCCGTGAAATTCTCGGGATTATATGAGGGGATGCCTCAGGGGCGCCATGACAATGCAGATGGCGGTGATCGGGGGGGATAGCAGCGGCACTTCCTCTGCTAACGATTCCGCAAAACGGCAACCGCAAGAGCTGCCAAGCTTGGATGCTACAGGGAAAGCACATGGAAGCTTGCCGGAAGCGAAGGACCTTGAGAGATACTCGGCTGATGAATTGAGGCAACTGCAGGGCGAATTGAAGAAGAGCGTGCAGGAGCGAATTCGAAAGACGGTGGAGCTGGGGCCGCACAAGCCGCATGGGGAGCGTCAGGCCGCGGAGCAGCGGCTTATTCAGCAAATGGAGAAGAACCTGGAGAGTCGGTAATGCAGATCGATGATGGGCATCTTCTGATCGAAGACTTGTTGAAGGATCCGCGTAAGTTCGACGAGGATGGCTGCGCGTATACTCTTTTGCAGAAGTACTTTTCGGGACTTCCCGTGGATACGCTTCGTCCTCTTTTGCGGAGTGAAAATGTAGATGTGCAGCGAGTGGCATCGTTTGTTGCGTCTGAATTGGGTAATAAAGCCTCAGGTGTGCTCGATGATGCTGTTCCGTTGGTGGATTCGTCGGATGCCCACGTTCAATGGTATGCGATGGAAGTTGTTGCGGTTTGCGCCAAGGGCAATCATGTTGAAAAATTTGTGTGTGTGGTAGGTATGCTGGAAAGCGCTAACGGTGCCCTTCGTCGTCTCGCTATGCGGCTGATGATGAATGCCGATTTGTCTCAGCTTTCAGAATCTCAACGAATTTTTGAGAGGCGTGGGGAGTCCTGTGGGACGCATGAGCAAGCGCTTCGTGCATTGGTTGCCGGTGAGCAGGCCGATCCAGCGGTGATTGTTTCGATGTTGAGACACAACGACGCGCTCGTTCGAAGGTACGGTGCGATCGCCGCACGTCGCCTCAGTCAAAAATACCCCGAGTTGTCGTCGCAGATTGAGTCCAGTGATGATCCCGATCTTCTGAAGTTCTAACTGTAGGAGATGGTCTTCCCCGGGTCGGGGGAGGAGGTGGTGCGGTACGGGTACGACCATGGGGGGCTGGTGAGCTCGGCGGTGGGAGAGAACCAGCGGGTGAATCCGCAGCACCCGGACGAGCCGAGGAGGACGGAGTACTTGCGGCACATCGGGTACGACGAGTTCGGGCAGCGGGTGCGGGTCGTCGCGGGCAACGGGGTGGAGACGAGGTACCGGTACGACGAGTCGACGCGGCGGATGGCGGAGGTGAACGCGGACCACCAGGACGCGCGGATGCGGAGCCTGGGGAGGCCGGCGAGGCCGTTCCAGCGGCTGCGGTACCGGTATGACCTCGTCGGGAATGTCAAGGAGCTGAGCAACGAGGTGCCGCTGGACGAGAGCCTCGGCGGCAGCGTGATGGTGGCGGCGACGCAGCAGCGGTTCGAGTACGACGACCTGAATCAGCTGAAGGAGGCATCCGGGAGCTACCAGGAGCGGAGGGACGCGCAGCTGCGGTACACGCTGGGGCTTTCGTACGACGCGATCGGGAACGTGACGGAGAAGGGTCAGGAGGTCGCGCGGTACGTGCCGGATGGCGCGAGGGGGTGGAAGCAGCAAGAGCCGATCCGGGAGAGGACGTACCGCAACGAGTACCGGTATACGGGACCGCGGCCGCACGCACCGACCGAGGTGGACGAGGTTGTGGTGGGGGAGTCGTCGCCGCGGCTGCGAGAGCTGCTCTACGATGCGAGCGGCAACCAGGTCGATGGAAGTACCGGACCAACCCGCAGCGAAGGCTGGAGTGGGACGAGGAGACCCGGCTGGTGTCGGTGCAGGAGAACCCACAGGAGCTGTCGCGGGCGCTGTACGACGGCGCGGGGGAGCGGCGGGTGCACCGGCACGGGGTCGCCGGCGAGGAGGAGACGGCGTACGTCGACCAGCACCTGGTGCTGCGGAACGGGGAGTACCCGACGAAGCACATCTTCGCTGACGATACGCGGGTCGCGAGCAAGATCGACGCGGACTTCTTCCGGGAGCCGCCGGTCTTGTACTACCACCCGGATCACCTCGGGAGCACGCAGTACATCACCGATGACGACCAGGCGCTGAGCCAGCACGCGGAGTACCTGCCGAGCGGGGAGCTGTGGGCGGATCAGACGGACGGCAGCGTGCAGAACAGGCAGCCGTACCTGTTCAACGGGAAGGAGCTCGACCTGTCCACCGGGCTCTATCACTACGGGGCGCGCAGCTACGAGCCGCGGCTCGGGGTGTGGGTGAGCCCGGATCCGATTCTGCAACAGTACATGCGGGGGGCGCCGAACGGCGGCGTATACGACCCGATTCACCTGGGGCTGTACACCTACACGCGGAATAACCCGCTGAGGTTCGTCGACCCGACGGGGTTGGCTGAAGAATGCGTTGATGGCGGCTGCCAATCGTTCGAAGGGGCGCTGGACAGCCCAGAACAGAGCATCGCTCCGGATGATACGATGTGCGCCTCTGGAGTCTGCATAGACGGAGGCCCCGCGGAGCGACTTGCTTTCCGCCAGGCGCAGGTTGCGAAAGAAGACCTGCCGCTGGAAAAGCCGGTGGTCGACCCGATCGATGCAGTGGGCATCGGCGGCACGGCCGTGACGCTGGTAAGAACTGGAGGCAAGGCGATCACCGTGCTAGCTGCGCGGAGGGCTGCCGCGAAAGCGGAGGCCTTGGCCACGAGGGAGGGAGGTAAGACGGTACAGGATTTCCTGCCTGAAGCTGTTAAGCGCCTGGAAGCCGCAAAGCTAAAGTATGGCGGCGAAGGCATCGTCAACATGGCCAAGAAGGCCGACATCAAACAGATCGACAGGATCGTTCGAGAGGTCGGGCTTTCCCAGGGTCAGCGAAGATTGCTTCATCAACAACTAAATAACCGATCCCGAATCGGCAACAGGCGAGCTGAGCACAGGGCGCAGGCTCGCGGGCGACCCCGGGTACGGGGACAGGGCCTCCAGGCAATCCTCCACCTCCTTGACGAGTTCCTCGATGCTCGCGCACCGATGGTTGCGGGTGACGTTGTCGTGGATCTGCTTCCAGACACGTTCGATGCGGTTGTACTGGGGCGCGTACGGCGGCAGGAAGTGCAGCACGAGTTTGCCTCCTGTGGCCTCGACGAATGCCCGGGTCTTCTTGCTCATGTGGATGCCGAAGTTGTCGACGATGACGTGCAGCCGCCGGTAGCGCCGGTAGCGGCGGAGCAGCGCGGCCAGCGCCGCGATGAACAAGTCGCTGCTCTTGCGAGCGCCGAACGCCCACGTCAGCTTGCCCGAGCCGATCGTCAGCGCGCCAGCGACGTAGCGCTTCTGGTTGTTGCCGGGCGTGAGCACACGCTTCTGCCGGCCGCGCCGCATCCAGTCGAGCCCGAGCCGCGGGTTGAGGTCCACGTCCATCTCGTCGGCGTAGAAGGCGATCTCGTCGCGGGGCAGGCTACGGATCAGCTTACGGATCGCTGCGACCCTGCGGCGCTCGCGCGACTTCGGCCATGGGCAGCGGACGACGGGACGGGGGCGCTTGCGACGTGCTCCCAGCGCTCGCAACAGCCGCCCGATGTGGCCGACACTCAGACGCAGCCCGGTGTCGCGTTCGAGTTGCAGGGCCAGCAGTTCGCGCGTCCACGTCGGCCGTGCCCAGCCGAAGTCCCGCGGACTGGCATCGAGCAATTGCTCCAGTCGCCGCCGGTGCACAGCCGAGACCTTGCGCTGACCGTTGTGCGCGCGGTGGTCGCGTAGGCCCGCAAGCCCTTCGGCGAGGAAGCGCGAGCGGACGCGGCTGATCGTCGAGCGAGCGACCTGGAGTTCTTCGGCAATGCGTGCCGGCGTCGCTCCGGCATCCAACCTCAGCAGAATCAGGCATCGGATTCGGTAGGCTCCATCCCGCGCCGTACGGGCTCGCTTCCGGAGTACCCGCTTGTGACGGGAACGAAGCCGAAGAACATTCTCCCCATCGGCCTCTCCTCCTCGTGGTGGGTTTGTTCACCAGCGCCCACGAGCGTACGGAGAGGCCGAGCTGCAAGCTTTACGTCCAAGCCCTTGGAATTGCTGGCGTTCCCGAATCAGGATCGGCTATTTAGGCGATCTGAAAGGGCCCGATGGATTGGCCGATCCCAATAAGATTCGTGCCCTCGCGGAAGAAATCCTTCAGTCCTTCCCAAACAAGTAAGGGACCGCAATGCATCATGACATCGAAATCGAAATTCCTTCCGAGGTTCGTGTGCGGCTACAAGCCATTGTCGGTCAGAGCTGCTGGCACGCTGACAGATCCCCTCATTTTATACGGCAAATTCGTCGATTCGCGCGTCGCAGGCACGCCGCTCCCATCGATCGTTAACGTGGGATGATTGCTTACATGAACCCACGAAGCTCTGGTGCTCCGGGTGAGCCGACGACGGACACGTGAGAATTTGCGGTCGCTGGCCGGAATAGTATCAGTATGAGGAGATCGGCGGGCGTCGACGCGTGCACGGAAGGCAAGGCGAAGGGGCACTTGACGACGACGCGCTCGGAGGAGCGGTCGCATTCCATGAAGGCCCGCAGGCAACTCGAGCGCGTAGGGCTCAGCGCGAGTAGGATCGAGCGGTTTCTTCACGCCGCTGTGAAAGTCGACCTGCACGTCAAGACCGTGCTGTCCTTGTCGCTGGCAACCCTGGGCGTTCTGCACTCCGTCTCCCTTTGCATTCACGTAATCGGGCGAGGGTTGGCGTGGGCAAGAGACGGTAGCCCCAAGCACACGACCAAACAGGTTGATCGGCTGCTGAGTAACAACAATGTGTCCCCATGGCTTCTGTTCGACGCATGGGTTCGCTTCGTGGTGGGGTCGCGAGAGGAGCTGCTGGTCGCTCTCGACTGGACGGAGTTTGATGCCGATGATCACGCCACGCTGGCGTTGTACTTGATCACTCGTCACGGGCGAGCAACGCCGCTTGTTTGGAAGACGGTCGAGAAGTCGTCGTTGGCCGGCAAGCGCAACGCCTATGAAGACGAGGTGATCGAACGGCTGCACGAGATCCTTCCGAAGACAACTCGAGTAACACTGCTCGCGGACCGGGGCTTCGGCGACCAGGAGCGGTACGCACATCTCGTCAATCTGGGCTGGGACTACATCATTCGGTTCCGCGAGTGCATCATCGTCACCGATGCTGATGGTACTGCGCGTCCTGCAGGCGAGTGGCTCGCATCTACCGCACGGGCAAAGATGCTGAAGAACGTCCGAGTCACGCAGGACAAGACGGCCATCGCGGCGGTTGTGCTCGTTCACGACAAGCGGATGAAGGATCCCTGGTGCCTCGCAACCAGCCGCGCCGACCTGACGGCGAGCCAGGTGGTCAAGCTCTACGGCCGCCGCTTCTGTATCGAGGAGACGTTCCGCGACGTCAAGAACGTTCATTTTGGCATGGGTCTCTCCGCCACGCATATTGGCGACACTGCCCGACGCGACCGACTCCTGCTCATAGCTGCCTTTGCTCACGTGCTCCTGACGCTTCTTGGGGAGGCAGGAGAACGGGCCGGCCTCGATCGCCTCCTGAAGACCAATACCGTGAAGCATCGAACCTTGTCGCTCTATAACCAGGGATGCTACTGGTACACGGCCATTCCCAACATGCGGGAAGAGCGGCTTGTTCAACTCATGACAGCGTACGGCGAGGTTCTCCGTGAGCACGCCGTGACCCGTGAAATTCTTGGGATTATATGAGGGGATGCATCAGGCTGGCACGTCGTGGCAGGTGGTTCGGCCGGGCCGACATTTGCGCTGGCGCTGGGTAAACGAGTGCCTCGTTCGGCCCCACTCAGGCACGTGCAGTCCGAGGAATTTAGGAACAATGATGGTGAGTACAATTTGCTCGTTTGGTGCTCATGGAGACTGGACGGGGACTCCGAGGCACTAGCTAGCAGTGATCAGGAACCTGAGACGATCGCTCGGGCTCTTGCGATCCTGGTCGACCAAACCATATCGGCAGCAACATGCAGCGCTCCCGCATGGGACCTTCGTTTGGAGTTTTCGAGAGGGCAGAAGTTGACGGTCTTCTGCGACCATCTTCCTGGAGATGCGAGCATCGAGCAGAACTGGGAACTGTGGTGTGGCGCTGAAGCTCTGCTGATCGGACCAGGCTACTCTTGGCGAATACACAGAGAGGTGTAATGGCTGACGTTCGCGGACGGGCTCGGGCGGGTGATCCAGACCAAGAAGGACCACGAGCGCGACACGGGCACGGGCACCGAGCTCGGGATGACGGTCAGCGGCGCGGTGGGGTTCGATGCGCTCGGGCGCGTGGAAGAGCAGGGGCAGCCGGTGTTCAGCGCGGAGCCGGAGACGAGCTTCGTGGCGGTGGAGATGGTGCGAGGGACGCGGCTGCGGCACGACGTGCTGTCGCGGACGAGGCTGGTGGAGACGCCGGATACGAACGCGCCGGAGGGGTACGCGAGAACGGCGACCGAGCACGGGCTGGCGGCGTTCGAGGGGCGGCTGTTGTTCCAGGAGATGGTGATCGACGCGAACGGCAAGGTGCGGAGCACGTACCGGGACGTGGGGGGTCGGATCGCGGCGGTGGAGGAGTTCAACCGGATCGAGGAGGTGGAGAGGCAGATCGTGACGCGGTACGGGCACAATCCGCTCGGAGAGCTGTTGCGGGTGACGGACGCGCGCGGGAACGTGACGGAGGCGGCGTACGACACGGCGGGCCGCATGGTGGAGCTCTTGAGCCCGGATGCGGGTCGGACCGAGTGGCGCTACGACCTGGCCGGGAACGTGCGGGCGAAACAGACGGCGGAGCTCGTGGCGCGGGGAGGGCAGCAGATCCGGTACGAGTACGACTTCAACCGGCTGAGGAAGATCGACTATCCGGTGACGCAGGACGTGGTGTACACGTACGGCGGGCCGGAGCACGGGGGCGATGCGCAGGGCAACCGCGCGGGGCGGCTGGTGGAGGAGACGAGCGGGGCGGGGAAGCGGAGCTTCCGGTACGACGGGTTCGGCAACGTGGCTGAGCTGACGTCGGAGTTTCCGCGGCTGCGGGAGCCGCACCGGGGGCCGTACCAGGCGACGATGCGGTACCGGTTCGACGCGCTGGGGCGAATGCAGGAGATGGTCTTCCCGGGTCGGGGGAGGAGGTGGTGCGGTACGGGTACGACCATGGGGGGCTGGTGAGCTCGGCGGTCGGAGAGAACCAGCGGGCGAATCCGCAGCACCCGGACGAGCCGAGGAGGACGGAGTACCTGCGGCACATCGGGTACGACGAGCTCGGGCAGCGGGTGCGGGTCGTCGCGGGCAACGGGGTCGAGACGACGTACGGGTACGACGAGTCGACGCGGCGGATGGTGGAGGTGAAGCTATTGATAACAGCCTTAAGAACAACTCTACGAACAGAGTTGGGAAGGTGGATGCGCGTGGACGCAAAACATGGGAATATTCCGACTCACGTGGCAACACGGTGGTGACGAATGAGACCGGAGAAATCGTGACCGTTTTTTCGCCCGCTGAGGGGGGGACGTACATCCCCAAACCATGAGGCACTATATTGCATATGGAAGACGTCACCCAGTCGATAGCAATCGAAATCCGGAGCATACTCGGCAGCGGTTGGTCATTGGCTACCGACGGCCCCGTGCTCGTCGTGGTAGGCCCGGGCGTACACGACTTTGTTTCCGAGATCTGGCGCATCGCACGCTTTATCGCCTATGACGAGTATGTGTCCATTGAGCGACAGCCCGGACCAGGAAGAGAATATAAGATTGCTTCAAGGTCGCGAGCCGGACTCGCGTTCGAAGTAATTATTAGAGCAAGAGAATGATCGAAGAGTATTGTTTCATGTCGACCTCGCGGAGGCCCCGACGCTTAGTCGCGCGCTTTTTCCCCTCAGGAAGGTCTTCAGGGATACGGTCGAACTTGTGCGCGGGGGCTCTCTGGGAGCAGAGGTAATTAGCGAGAAACGGGTGCTGGATAAGGCTCGGGCCCCGGTGGGGGTGGCGGCACGGGCGGGGTATTGGTCATTACAATAGGAGGGATCACAGGAGGAATCCTCGGAAAGCACCGCCTGGAGGGATTGGGCAGCAGGCACGGATCTTCGACGCGATACAGCGGCATCGGTCTGATTGGATACGCTTCGGTAGAGAGCGATGGACTGGAAATCGCTCCACTGGTCTCGTTTGTTGTCTCGGTCGCTACATCGCCTTCCTCTTCAAGCGTCGATCCTGCCTCTGTGAGACATCCCGAGATCAGGGTGGCGACCGGCATGCTGGCCACGGCCGTGACATGACGTATTGGTTTCACGGTGCACCTCGACGTGACGGTAGCTGGCCAGCTGCCTCTGCCTGTGGAAATGCTGGGGTTACCCGCGAGCTCAGCTCGTGGTGGGCTTCCCTCACGAACCAGGGAGTATCTGAGTCACGCGAGGAACCACCGCAAGTCTGGCACTCGCCTGTGGCGCATAAAGGCCGACGAGCCGGGCCTGCGGCGTCCAGACATGTCGCGAATCTCGACGATCCCGACCGAGTCGCGATCGAGCAGAGCTGAATTATATGGCGCTGCCTGTGCCCGTGCGGCTGACCCACAGCCCGCTCCGCTCCCATCGCTCCGCCCGCTCGGCCCACTCCGCCCTCGTCGCCATCGCTTCCTCGTTCGTCGCGATGGGGACAGGTAGCCGGCCCCGCTGGGCTGGTCACGATGGCGTTGGTCGGGTGGTTACGCTGCGCATGATGAGGCTGGAACGGGAGCAGACCTGAGCAACATGATGAGGAGCGGCCGGGCTGTTCGAATTCCCGCGGTGTGTCGGGGCCGGCAACAGTCGCGGGCGCTTTACGCTGGCGCGGGCGAGCGGCGGGTGCACCGGCACGGGGTCGCCGGCGAGGAGGAGACGGCGTACGTCGACCAGCACCTCGTGCCGCGGAATGGGAAGCTTCCGACGAAGCACATTTCGCGGGGGAGACGTGGGTTGCGAGCAAGATCGACGCAGACGCTGATGGTTAATGCTGATCTGTCTCAGCTATTAGGGGCTCAATTCTGACTGCGGGAGATGGTCTTCCCCGGGTCGGGGGAGGACGTCGCGCGGTGCGGGTACGACCATGGGGGCTGGTGAGCTTCGCGTTCGGAGAGAACCAGCGGACTAATCCGCAGCGGTCGCACGCACATGGGCCCCGGTCGCCAGCGGCTCAACGACGGCGTGGGGCCATGAGGGTCGCAGAACACCTGCGTGGATGCCCTGCGCGGAGGATGCCGGGCGGAGGAGGTGAGCGGCGCCCGAGGCGGCTCGGTCACCCTTGACAAGGTGCCGATCGATCACGCCTCCTGGCGTCGGACCGCGCCGCCGTCGGGGTGGGTTGCGGGGACGTAAGGCGCATGGTCACCGGTCTCGATCTTCATGCAACCCTGTATCGTATCGTGCTGGACGCCGTGGGCACCGTGCCCTCCGCGCAGCGCGGGAGCCTCCTGGCCCGGGACGGGGAGCAGCTGGTGTACAAGGCCTCTGTCGGCCTCGCTGGCGTGCTGGCGAGCCCGCAGGAGGTCGCCGGCGAGGCGGGGCCGGCCACCGCGATAGCGACGCTCTCGACGCTTGATTCCGCGGACAGCGCTCGGGTCATGGCGGCCGCCGACTGGTACCGCGAGCACCTGCCGGGCGCGCCTTCGCTGCACCTCGTGCCCGCGGGCGCGGTCGTGGTCCTCACCCCGGTGCGCGTGCAGGGACAGACGATCGGCGTGCTCGCCGTCGAGCAGCCGGACGGGCAGGCGCCCTCCGACGAGCGCTGGGCGCGGCTCCGCGCGCTGGCCGAGAGCGCCGGCGCGGCGCTGGAGCGGCGCGAGCTCTACAACGACAAGGCGCGGTCGGCCCAGGAGGTGCGTGTGCTCGAGGCGGTGCTGAGCGCGGTGGCCGCGCAGAATAGCCCGCCTGAGCTCGTGGAGACGATCTCGAAAGGGCTCAAGAGCGTGCAGCTCAGGCCCGAGTGGCGCTCCGTGCACCTCGTCCTGCTGAGCGACGCTCCCGCCGGGGGCTCGCGCGGCGACGCCGCGGCCCGCGAGCTCCGCATCTACCACGTCCCGCAGCGGGCGCCGGTGGCGTACTGGAACAACCTCCGCGACGGCGCCCTCGTCGCGGGGCGCAGCCTCGGCGTCCACGTGGACGTCCGCAACGTCCCCGCCCACAGCGCCGCCGAGCAGCGCGGGCTCCTCGAGGACGGCATCGACCGGCGTGTGCACGGCATCGCCGTGGCGCCGATCACCCCGGAGGTCCTCGATCCGGCGATCCGCCGGGCGGTGGACGCCGGGATCCCGGTGGTCACGATCGACTCGCCGCCCGTCGAGGGCAGCTGCGCCCAGGCCTACATCGGGACCGACAACGTGGCGGCGGGGCGGCTCGCCGCGCAGATGATGGCCCGGCTGCTCCCGGACGGAGGCAAGGTCGGGGCGATGACGTTCTGGCTCAGCGCCATCAACAGCCGCGAGCGCATCGAGGCGTTCCGCGCGACGGTCTCCGGCGCGCCCCTCGACCTGCAGCCGCCGGCCGAGGACCGGTTCGACATGGAGCTCGGGATGCGGATCGCCCGGGAGGCCGCGCAGACCGGAGGACTCGCCGGCGCCCTCGGCGTCTGCGCCGAGAACGGCCTGTCGTGGGGTACGGCCGCGAGGGCGCTGGGGCGGGCGGGGGAGCTCAAGATCGTCGCCTTCGATCTGCTCACGGACACGCTCGCGATGCTCCGGGAAGGGACCATCCACGCGGCCCTGGTCCAGCGCGAGCACGACATGGGCTACCGCGCGGTGCGGCTGCTCCACGACATGCGATCGAAGGGCGTCGAGGCGGCCCTGGCCGGGCTGCCCACACGCGCCGGCTCCGGGGGAGCGTCCGCGCTGCGCTTCATCGACACCGGCATCGACGTCGTGACGCTCGAGCGCACGCCCTGGTCGCTCCCCCTCTCCGACTACCTGGCCCTGGACACGAGCCGCAAGGCGGCGAAGCGGAGGGAGCAGATCCCCCACGCAAGCGGCGCGATGGATCTCCTCTTCATCGGCGTGAACGCGGGGGAAGAGGGGTTCCGCGAGGAGCGAGCCCCCCTCGACGCGGGGTCGATGGTGGGGCGGGTGCTGAGCACCGCCCGGTCGATCCTCGTCGACACACACTCGAGCGAGCTCCACGACGCGCCCGACGTCGCCGAGGCGCGCAGGAACGGGGCGCACACCCTGGTCGGCGTCCCGCTGCTTGCCGGCGGGTCCGCCTTCGGCGTCCTGGTGCTGGAGAGCGGGCGCCGGGGGGCGTGTTCGCCCGACGATCTCACGATGATCGAGCGCGTCGTCGACACGATGG
Organism: Sorangium cellulosum; assembly: GCF_002950945.1. Classification (GTDB taxonomy): domain Bacteria; phylum Myxococcota_A; class Polyangia; order Polyangiales; family Polyangiaceae; genus Sorangium; species Sorangium cellulosum_E. Next base: position 13,045,017 of record NZ_CP012673.1, on the reverse strand, counting down.
CCGTGGCGATCGAGAACACACAGCTCGTCCGCCGCATCACGGAGCGGACGGTCGAGCTCGAGCAGGCGAACCGGCACCAGGAGTCGCTGCTCGGCACGATCCGCGAGCTCTCGAGCCCGGTCGTGCCCATCGCGCGGAGCATCCTCGTGATGCCGATCGTCGGGACGATGGACGCGGAGCGGTCCGGCCGGTTCATCGAGTCGATGCTGCGAGACATCACCGAGCGCCACGCGCGCGTGGTGCTGGTCGACGTCACGGGGATGGCGGTCGTCGACGCCGCGTCGGTGGAGCACCTCCTGCGCGCGGCGCGGGCGGCGCGGCTGCTCGGCGCCGAGGTCGTGCTCGTCGGCATCACGCCGGCGGCGGCGCGGCTGATGGTGGAGCAGAACGTGGACCTCGGGAGCGTCGTCACCCGCTCGACCCTGGAGCTCGGGTTCACTTACGCGCTGTCGAACACCGGCGGCCAGATCGTCTATCGTCGTTCACCGCCCTTGAGCTGAACAACGAGGTACCGCTGGACGGGAGCCCCGACGTGCGTCGCGCGCCGGTGTGTGGCGAGCCCCGAGCTCAGCCCGTCCAGACCTGCTCCAGCGCCGCGATGTAGGCGTCGAGCGAGGTGGTCTGCTCGGCTCTGGCGTCCACGATTCTCCCGCCCGCGTCGCGGACCGGCGTGATCATCGGCGGGATGGTGACGATGCCGTGCGGCAGGTTCAGCGCCTTCAGCCGGGCCAGCACCTCGTCGCGCCACGCCGGGTTGATCCGCGTCGCGTACCTCTCCACGAGCGCCTTCAGCGCCTCCCGATCGGCCGTCGCCTTGATCCGGTGGAGCTCCGCGAGCAGCTCGCCCGAGGCTTTGCGCCAGGCGTCAGGGTCCTTCACCACGAAGAACGTCTTGCCATGGCGCACCTCGACGGCGACGGCGCCCTTGTCCTTCACCCAGCCGAAGGCGATCAGCTCCGCGCGGAGGTGATCGTCCTCGGCCACATCGCCCTGCGGCACCGATTTCAGCATCGTGAGCTGGTTATACGCCGCGAACGCGGGGAAGACGCGCGCGCAGCCGGCGTCGGGCAAGAGGCCTATCTCCACCGTCCTGGGATCACCTGCCAGCCAGTCGGCCACGCGCTCGGCGCGGCTCTCCTCCAGGGCCGAGTAGTAGGGGGCGAGGAGCTCTCCCGGATCCGCCTTGAGGTCCGGGTTCACCTTGCCCGCGCCGTGGCCGGTGACCTCGTGGAAGGAGGTCGCCGCGAAGCTCAGGTGGCGCGCGCAGCGGCGCATCTCGGAGCGCACCTCCTCCGGCGCGAACTCATCGATGGTCCTCTCGGACGTGAGCGCGTGGCGGGTATCCATCGTGGAGGTCAACACGAAGTTCTTCGAGCCGTGCTCCTCGCGGATCTCCTGCGCGTTCGGCAGGTTCACGCCCGAGAACGTGAACGGCCCGCCGTCGCCCGTGGCCGCGACGGCGATCACGGCCGCGGCCGCGGGCACCGCGAAGGCGTCGCGCTTCCATTTCGCCTCCCAGGGCATCTTCTGCTCGAAGTACTGCGCGTTCCTCGCGAGCGCCTGGAGCGGCGGATCACGATCCGGATCGGTGATGAAGACGATGCCCTCGAAGCCGCCCTTGCGCGCGCGGACGTCGCTGTACGTCTCGATGAAGCCGAGGATGTAATCGACCGGGAAGACCTGCTTGAGCCAGGCGATGTCGTGCCTCGTGAACTCGCCCGGCTCGCCGGTCTTCAGGTAGGTGATGAGGTGCCTGAGCGGCTCCTGCTGCGCGGGCGGCGCGAGCGGGATGGCGTCCTCGAGGTGCTTCACCACCCGGCCGAGCTCCTTCGCGCCCACGCCGGGCTGCGCGCCGTCGCCGCCGGCCCGGTAGACCTCCTCGACGAGCTTGCCGCCCTTCTTGACGATACGGCCGTTGAGCTCGTACTTCTCGTCGAAGTTGACAAGGTCCTTGCTGGCCACCCCCTCGTAGTGGGTCGCCGCGGACTCGAGGATCGGGTCCTTGCCTTTCTCAGGCGTCTTGTTGGTGACGGCGGGCGCTATCCTGGGATCGAAGAGCCCCGCGAGCAGACCCTTCGGGATCGCGACGTTGAGGGCCCTGGCCGCGCCCTCCAGCTCCTTCTGCGAGAAGGGCGGGACGAGCTTCTGCCCCGTGCGCGCGTCGTGGATCCCGTGATGCACGAAGAGCATCTTGCGGTAGGTCGCCAGCTTGTCGCGCAGCGCGGGCTCGATCTTGTCCTTCTGCGCGAGCAGCTGGATCATGAGCTCCGTCGCCGGCCAGCCGTACCTGGAGGTCTGCATCGTGAAGAGCGGATCCCCCGCCAGCGCCGCCTGGGCGAGGTGGTAGGCGAGCACGCGCTGCTGCGCGGTGAGCTTGTCGAAGCCGCGGGGCGCGTACGAGGCCGCGGTCACGCCGCCCACCTCGTCCAGCACCTTGACGGTGCTCTCGGGCGCAGGCGCCGCGGCCGTGCCGCTCGGCGCCGCCGCGCTCGCGGCCGCGGCCGCGGCGGGCTGCGGCGCGGGCGAGGGCGGCTCAGCGGGCGGCGGGGGAGGCGAGCAGGCGGACTGAAGGGCAGCGCACAGGGCGAAGGCGGCGATGTGGTGGTGGGCGCGCATCGTGGGGCGTTCTATAGCCGTGGCGCTCGCCGGCGAGAAGGCGGCGCCGGCCGGATCGCATCGAAGAACGTTCTGTCGACCAGGGCAGATCCCGGAGCTGGGGCTTGAGTCTCCGGAGCGCTTCGACGTCCTTCTCCCTCTCTAGTTGCTCATGAATTCGCGGCGACCGAGCTGCGCCGGCCTCGCGGCGCCCTGCTCGCGGCGGCGTCGACCTTGGGAGCGCTCCGTCAGAATCGATAAAGCACATTGCCCTCATCGCCAGAGACATAGATCGTCCCCGACGGGCCCACGGCGACGCTGCTCATCGCATAGGTCGGCACCGTCCCCGAGACCGCGTCGAGCCCCACCTCGAGGTGCTTCTTCACGACCGAGGTGTCCCCGGTCGACGGGTCGACGCGCAGGAGGCGGCGCCTCCCGCTCTCCACGACGAGCAGGGTGCCGTCCAGATCGACGGCCATTCCCTCCGGCTGATCCAGGCCGTCGGCCACCACGAGCGGCGGAGAGAGCGCCGCGCCCCCAGACACCACCTGGAGCACCTCGCCCGTGGCCCAGTCGGCGGCCCAGAGGTCGCCGCCCGACACGGCGAGGCCCGAGGGCACGGTCATCGGCGCGAGCGTCACGGGGCCGCCGCCGGTCTCCCGGACGACGCGCGCCGCGCCCGGCCCCGCGCCGAGCTCGGCCACCACGAGATCGCCCTCTAGCCGGACCGCGTTGAGCGGCGAGACGAAGTCGCTGTAGGTATCGAGCACGGTGGCCGTCGCCGGGTCGTAGATCTGAACCACGCTGGCGAACCACGAGGTCGAGATCAACGTCGAGCCGTCCGCAAACACCGTGGCGGGCCCGTGCAGATCCGAGACGCCGAGGAGCGACCGCTCGACGCCGAGCGGAGCGCCGGTGTCTCCGTCGAACTTCCGCAACGAGGCGAGATCGCCCACATAGACCGACTCGGCCCCTCCTTCCGTCATCACGGCCACGCCGCCGGGCATGATGAGGCCGCCCGGGAGGAGCGTGCGCACCCGCCCGTCCGGCTCGATCCGGACGATGAAGCCGTCGCTGGCGCTCGACACATAGAGCTTGTCCTGCGCGTCGAAGGCGAGGTTGTCGAGCCCGGGCGGGAGCTCCGCGACGAGCTCCTTCTCGCCCGTCGCGATGTCGATCCGCACCACCTCGCCGCTCTGATCGACCGCGTGGAGCCGGCCGAGCCCGTCGAACTTGACCGCCGCGGGGATGAGGAGGCCGTCAGCGACCGTCTGGAGATCACACTCCACCTCCGGGTCGACCGCGCCGGTGCAGGAGTCCACATCGATGCTGACCACCCGGCCTTGCGTCCAGATAGGCCCGTACAACCTGCCGTCGGGGCCCCAGTCCATGCCGTTCAGGAAGCCGAGGTTGCTCGCGATGTGGCGCGGCGGATCAGACAGATCCGGATCGAGCTCGTAGAGCCCGTCACCGAAGAAGTCGAGGGCCACGAAGAGCCTCCCCGTATCGGAGAACGTGATGGGGTTGACCCCCGACGCGACGTGCTGCTGGGTGATCTCGCCCGACGGCGAGCGCCGCACGACGTTGCCGGGGATGAGCGAGGTCCAGTAGAGCGAGCCATCCGGGCCGAACGTGAGGTCGTCCGGGCCATCGATCCCGTCCGACCCGTCGAGCCGGTTCACGATGGCTCCGCTCCTGCGGTTCACGACGGCGATCTCATTGCCAAGGAAGCTCGCGACGTACAGCCGACCATCCGGCCCCACGTTCATCCCGTTGGTGCCGTGTATCCGCGCCCCCTCGACAAGGGCCGACCGCCTCGCGTGAGCCGGCGATGAGGCCCCAAGGAGCACCGTGCCAGCGAGCGCGAACGTGAAAATCCTGTGCATAAGCTCTCCTCTCAGCGCTCAGCGCCGCGCCTGGACCGCGCACCCAGGGATCACGATGACCTCAGGCGCGACACGATGGAGCTTCCGCCGTATCGAGCGGACCTGCGAAGGGCGCGACCCCGCGCGTACGGCCGTGCGCTTCGCGAAGCAAGTGCCCGCTCATGCCCGCCTGATCGGCGCCGAGGCTCGACATGGCCGATCGCCAGCCGCCCCGCTTGGCCCGCCCCTCGAACCCGCGCTACCACCGCCGCAGCGCTCCCATGCGAAGACCGTCCCCGCCTCGTACCGGGCTTCGCGCCCCGCCTCGCGCCCGGCTTCGCGCCGCCGCCGCCGACGCCGTCCGGGCCCTCCTCCTCGCGCCGGCCGGCGCGCTCGCGGCCCTCGCGGTCGCCTGCGGCGGCGGCCAGACGTACGGCGAGGCCTTCGACCGGCGCTGGAAGGACGACGGCGGCGCGGGCATCGCGGAGTTCCAGCGGCGGTTCGCGGGCACGCCCATCCCGGTCGGCGTCGACGTGGCGGTCGGCGTCGCGGGCGAGGACGCGCGCCGGCTCGTCGGCGTGCCGCTCGACGGCGGCGCCGCGTGGTCGTTCGTGCACCGGCTCGACGCGCGGCCGGCCGTCGCGGGGAACGTCGTCGTGGGGCTCGGGCGGGGCGAGCTGTTCGCGCTCGACGCGCGCACCGGCAGGCTGCTCTGGAAGCGGAACGCCGGCGGCAGGCTCCGCGGCGCGGGCGACGACGGCGAGACCACCATGGTGTCGATCGAGTCGACCACGGGCACGAGGAGCGTGCTGCTCGCGGTGAACCGCGACGGGGAGGTGATGCGCCAGATCGAGGACACCGCCGTCATCGGCGTGCCCGCCGTCGTGGGGCGCTACGCGTTCCTGCCGTGGGACGGGCGGTACGTCACGGTGTTCGACCTGCAGACCGGCGGCGAGGTGGCGCGGACGCAGCTCCGCGCCGAGATGAGCGAGGTGAGCCGCGCGTTCCTGCTCGGCGGCGCCGTCTTCTTCGGCGGCGAGGCGGCGACGCGCCTCGACGAGGCCATCGGGCTCGCGCCGGCCGGGCGCGCGTCGACGGCGCGGCTGCCGCCGCGCGAGCTGCCCGGGACGCCGGCGTGGCTGACCGGCGGGACCGAGGTGCCAGGGCCGCTCGCCTCGGCCGACGACAAGGCGCGGCGCTACGCCCGCCCGCGCGCGTCGGGCCCGGCGGGCATCGAGGACGAGCGCTTCGCGGCGACGTACCACCGGATCGCCGTCGGCTTCGACGCGCGCTCGGGCGCGCTCGCGTGGGCCCACGCGGGCGAGGCCGACTGGCTCGGCGGCGCGGCGTACGCCGGCGGCTTCGCGCTGTGCGACGCGCGCGGCGGCGTCGTGTTCCTCGACGCGCCGCGGGGGGCGCTGGCGGGGCGCGCCTCGCTCGGGCGGCCGATCCAGTCGTGTGTGGTGCAGGCCGACGGGCTCACCGCGGCGGCGGTCGCCCGGGGCGCGGCCGGGGCCTCGGCTGCCGCGACCGCGCCGCCCGCGGCGGCCGCATCACTCGCCGAGCAGATCGAGCGCGTCCTCGCGTTGCCGCAGCCGGAGCTCGCGAGCATGCAGCGGCTGCTGCGCCGCGAGCTCGACGTGCTGCCTTCCCGCTGAGCGATCCAGGGCGCCCGCCGCCCGCGCGGCGCCCGCCGCCCGCACGGCGCCCGCCGTCCCGCGGCGGCAGACCTCGGCCCGCAGCGCCCCTCAGCGGGGCTTCTCGCCCTTGTCGTCGTCCGGATCGACCGCGATCCGGAACCCCGGATCCTCCGGCGTCGGCCCGGCGGGCGGCCTCGCCGGGGCGTCGGGCCCGGCGTCGTCGTCGCGCCCCTCCTCGCGGGGCGCCGGCGACGGGCCCTTGCTCAGCTCGGCGCCGATCCGGCCGACCACGTTCGACGCCGCCCGCACGAGCTCGCGTCCGGCGTCGTCGATGACCTTGCCGACGCTCGTGCGATCGAGGTCCTTGCGCAGGTCCACGGCCGTCTTGCGTGCGGCGCGCCAGAGCAGGCTCAGCCCCTGCTTGAGATCCTGCTTGGGGTCGTCGCGTTCGGGGTCCGAGCTCATCGCTCCTCCTTGGCTGCCGTCGAGGTGGCTTATGTTCCCGCCCCGCGCCCGCCGCAAGCGCCGCGCAGGCCCTCAGGCCGCGGTCTTCGGCTTGCTCAGCGGGTCGGTCTCGGGCGGCCGGCGCGGCTTGGGCTTGCTCCGAGGCTCCGCCTCCGCGGGCGGCCTCGCCGACTCCGCGGGCGGCCTCGCCGATTCCGCGGGCGGCCTCGCCGACTCCGCGGGCGGCCTCGCCGATGAGGTCGCCGCGGCGCGCCTCCCGGCGGACGGCGCGCCGTCCTGCCCCGCGGGCGCCGCCGCGCCGCCCCCGGCGGACGGCCTGCGCTGCGGCGCCGGGGCCGCCGTCGCGGGCGCCGTGGGCCTCGTGGACACCGGCGCCTGCGCCGCGGGCCTCGCCGCCGCGGGCGCCTGCGACGCCGGCTTCGCGGATGCCGCCTGCGCCGCCGCCGCGGGCTTCGCCGCCGCGCCCGCCTCGGCCGCCGCCGGCGCCGGGTGCGCGCCGCCGCGCATCGACGGCGACCACGCGGTGGAGCGGTTCCGGCCCGACCGCTTCGAGACGTACAGCGCCTCGTCCGCCGCCTTGAACAGCTCCTCCCACGTGCCGCCCGCCTCCGGGTACGTCGCCACCCCGATCGAGCAGGTGACCTGGCACTGCACCGGGCCGGCGCTGCCCGCGGCGTGGAACGTCGTCCGGCCGAGCTCCTCGCGCACGCGCTCCGCCAGCAGCATCGCGCCGCGCGCGTCCGTCTCCTCGCAGATCACCACGAACTCCTCGCCGCCGAAGCGCGCCACCGCGTCCGTCGTGCGCTTCGCCCGCCGGAGCACGTCGCCGAGGCCCTTGATGATCACGTCGCCCACGTCGTGGCCGTACGTGTCGTTCACCTTCTTGAAATGGTCGATGTCGGTCACCAGCACCGACAGCCGCCGCGAGAAGCGGCGCGCCGCCGTGATCTTCTGCTCGGCCACCTCGAGCATCGCGCGCTTGTTGAGCAGGCCCGTGAGCCCGTCCATCGTCGCGAGCTCCTCCAGGCGCCGCATCATCCGCGCGTTCGAGAGCGACACCGCCATGTGGCTGGCGAGCACCTCCAGCGTGCTGCGCACCGAGTCGTTGAACGCCGCGCGGCGCCGCGAGCCCAGCACGAGCGTGCCGAGCGGCCGGTCGTGGACGAGCAGCGGGAGGACGATGATCGACGGCATCGGCGGCGGCGTGACCCGGCGCGTGAAGACGACCTGCCGCTTCTCGTCGTACTCGCCCCGGTAGGGCAGCGGGTGGCGGTTCTGCAGCACCATCGACACGAGCCCCGCGTTCTGTCGGAAGCGCTGGCCGGTCAGCTCGGAGACGCCCTCGCCGCTCACGGCGCGGATCTCGTGGACCTTCTGCGCCTCGTCGAACAGCGTGACCGCGGCGAAGTCGACCGACGTGATCTCGCGGGCGCTCGTGACGCCCGCCTCGACGACCCCGGCCTCCGTGGTGGCCGCGCCGAGCGCCTCGGCGGCGCGGTAGAGCTTGCCCTGCTCGACCTTGGCGCGCTCGAGCTGGACGAAGACGCGCTCGTTCTGGATGGCGCGCACGGCGTAGCGGCACGCCTCGTCGATGAGCTCGAGCTCGCGCGGCGAGAACGGGCGGTCCTCGACGCGATCGACGACGAGCACGCCGCGGAGCTGCCCGTGCTCGAACACCGGCAGCGCGCAGGCCGCGCGCGCCGGGGAGGGGCCGACGTAGTAGGGGAGCTTGTAGCCGGGCTTGAGGCCCGAGACGACGACCGGCGCGCGCTGGGTGATCGCCGCGCCGAAGATGCCGTCGCCGGAGAGGAACGGGCCCTCCGAGAGGTTCGGGGCGTCGCTCGCGAGTTCGCTGATGCGCAGGTGCGTGCCCGCGTCGTTCTGCCAGAGCAGCATCGCGGTGTAGAGCTCCAGCGACTCGCGCAGCAGGCGGAGCGCGAAGAGCACCGACTGGTGGATCTCCTCGACGCCGGAGCGGGCGAGCCGCTCGTCGTCGCCCTTCTGGGCGGCCGCGCCGCGCGCGGGCGACGGGGCGGAGAGCAGGCGGTAGCTGCGCGCGTCGTCGCGGAGCCGGTCCATCTCCGCCTTCAGGCGGGTGCTCGAGGCCCTCCGGACGCGGCCGATCTCGGCGCGGAGGACGGCCGCGTTCAGGACCGAGAAGACGGCCATGAAGCCGACGTGCGGCGCCGCCGCGCGCGCGGCCTCGACGAGCGTCGGCGCGCCCCGCGCGGCCGCCGCGCGCACGGCGATCTCCAGGGCGGCGGCGGCGAGCGCGACGAGGAGCGACGCGCCGGGGCGGGCGAACGCGCTGACGAGGGCGATGACGACGTAGAGGGCGGCGTGGGCGCCGCCGTCGAGCGAGCCGTCGAGGCGGAGGACGGCCGCGAACGTGGCGATGACCAGGAGCGCGCCGACCTCGAGGTCGAGCAGCGCGCTCGCCTCGATGGCGGCGGCGCGGCGCCGCGCCCTGTGGGCGAGCGCCGCGAGCAGCACGAGCGCCGCCGCCGCCGCGGCGAGCGGCGGGAGCGGCCCGGCCGCGTCGAGGACCACGAGCCCCCCGAGGGCGAGCGCGCAGGCGAGCGGCGCCGCATTGCGCGCGATGCGGCGGGCGGTGAGCACGGCGAGCACCAGGTTGGCCATGGGCTCGCATGCCGCTACCAGAGGCCGCACCTCCGGGCCCAGTTCTCTGCCGCGGGGGCTCGGCCGGTGAGGGGAAACGGGCGGGATCAGGGGTCGGGGTGTGCCGGCGCCGGCGCTCAGGTGACCGAGCGCGCCGCCGCGGCGCTCCCGGCCTTCTCCCGCTTCCGGATGCGGGCGAGCCCCTTCGCGGTGGCGAGGGCGCCGTCCGCCGTGATCCGCTGCGGCTCGAGGCCGAGCGCGCGCATCATGCGCTCGTCCCAGGCCTCGATCGGGTCGAGCCCGGCGATGTAGCGCCGCGCCGGGTTGCCGAGCGGGGCGCGGATGCTCAGCACCTCGGGGGCCGAGGTGAGGATGGCGGCCTTGTAACGGGGCGCGTCGCTGAGCAGGAGCTTGCTGGCCACGTGCCGGCCGACGCTCCTCAGACTGCCAATCTCCCCGCAGAGCCGCTGGAAGTGCTCCACGACCTCGGACGGGTGGAGGTTCCTCGGGCGATGGCACAACGTGTATCCGTCGTAATCGCGGATCGTGGTGCCCGGGAGCAGGCGCCCCTCCGCGGCGACCTGCGCGAAGAACGGCGTCTCCGGGTACGGGCAGACGATCCCGAGGAACGTGACCGAGCCGTACCTGAGCTCGGCCAGGTACTCGGGCACGCGCTCGAGGTAGGCGTTCGTGTCGCCGTCCGAGCCCACGAGCAGCCCGAACGAGAGGAGGATCCCGTGCGAGTACGTCCTCCGCAGGACCTCGCGCACGCCGGCGAGTTTGTTCTGGCCCTTGTTCATGGCCTCGATCGAGTCCGGGTTCAGCGACTCCAGCCCGGTGTAGATGTACCGGCAGCCCGCCCTCGCCATGAGCTTCACGAGCTCCTCGTCCTCGAGGATGTTCCACGTCAGCGCGCAGCCCCACGTCTTCTTGAGCGGGATGAGCGCCTCGCACAGCTCGCGCAGGTACCGCGGCGAGCCGCCGAGGTTGTTGTCGAGGAAGCTGAAGACGTCGTCGACGAGCCCGAAGCGCGACGTGTTGAACCGCATCTTCGTCGCGATCTCCTCCACGACGTCGGCGACGGGCCGGTAGCGGTAGCGCTCGTGCCCGGTGAGCACGCAGAAGTTGCAGCTGAACGGGCAGCCGCGCGACGCCTCGATGCCCGGCACACGCACCGGGTTGCGGCTGAAGTCGATGAGGTCGTAGCGCGGCGCGCGGATCTGCGTCGTCGGGGCCGCCGGCAGGTCGTAGCGGGGCTTGAGCTCGCCCCGCTGGAAGTCCTGGAGCAGCGCCGGCACGTTCGCCTCCGGGTCGCCCACGACGACCGCATCGAAGTGCTCGGCCGCGTCGGCGGCGAAGTGGCCCGCGTGGCGCCCGCCGGCCACCGTCGTGATCCCGCGCCGCCGGAAGATCGTCGAGAGCACCTTCGTGTGCTCGTAGTACGCGTGCAGGTACGAGAAGAAGACCAGATCCCAGCCGCCGTCGAGGGGGATATCGTCCTCCTTCTCGTTGTAGAGCTCGATCTCGGCGTCAGGCGGGCAGAGCCCGGCGATGAGCTCCGGCACGGCCGACTGCATGAACGACCGCTCCTTCTTCGGGAGGCGGGTGGGGTGGGTATACGTGCTGATGACGGCGATACGCATGGTTTCCTCACTCCAGTCGAGGACGACGGGACAGGCCGTGTCCGTGGGAACTGTGGGACGAAGAGCAGTTGTCGCTGGGGAAGGTCAATTGAGGCCGACGGCGACGCTGGCGATCCCGACCGCGGCGTGGACGGCGGTGACGCCGACGAGGGTGCGGCGGCGCGCGTAGAAGAGGCCGAATCCGACGCTCGCGGCGAACGTGATGAGCGCGAAGGCGAGCGACACGTGCAGGTGAAACACCCCGAAGAGCACCGAGGTGACCACGATCGGCGAGAGCCGTCCGGCGTCGGGCAGCAGCCGCTCGAGCGAGGTCTGGATGACGCCGCGCGCGATGAACTCCTGGAGCAGGCAGTGCGGCCCGTAGGCCGCGAGGAAGAGCGCGAGCTCCAGGCGCGAGTAGCCCGCGACCGAGCCCCAGACGAGCCACGGCTCGCCGCGGAGGGCGGGTCCGACGCGCAGCGCGAGGCCCGCCGCGAAGGCGACGGCGGCGACGACGAGCGCCTCGCGGAGGCTCTGCCGCGCGCCCGAGAGCGTCACGCCGAGCCTCGCGAGCGGCAGCGGCTGCCGCCGGACGAACCACCCGATCGGCACGAGGAGCAGCAGCAGGAAGCCCCACGAGTACGCCATCTGGAACAGCGGCGGCAGGTCCGCGTGGAGCAGGTCCCGGACGAGCTGCGCGATGCCGAAGAGGGCGATGGTGGCGAGGAAGAAGGCCGCGAGCTCCCGGCGCAGGCGCAGGGCGTCGCGCCCGGCGCGCCGCAAGAGCTCGATCTCCAGGCGGAGCAGCTCGTCGCCGCCGCTCGCCGCCGGCAGGCACACACGCGCGCTCGCGGGAGCGCCGCCGTCCGGCGCGTGGAGGGAGAAGAGACCAGGCGGTGCGCCGGGCAGCTCGGAGCCGGGCAGCTCGGAGGACGACTCGAGGAAGCTCATCGTTACGTTGCGGACAGCAGCCGGCGTGCCACGGCGGGCGGCGGGGCGTCGCCCGGGATCCGCCGCGCCTCCGCGGGCGCTCGCGCGGCGCAGCGACCGCCGCGCGCTGCCAGGTAGCGCAGGAGCTGCTCAATTCGAGCAAGAGACGACTGGCGGCGACGGTCCCTGGCCGGCCGCCGCGCCGCCGCGCCAGACGCCCGCGCGTCCTACCCGGTCGCGGGGAGGGGCGGCGGCGCCGGCGCAAGATCCGGCGGGGCGCCGGTCGAGGCGACCACGCGGGGCAGCTCGACCGAGAAGGTCGCGCCGCGCCCCGGCGCGCTCTCCACCCGCACGGCGCCCCCGTGCTGCTCCACGATGAGCCGCACGATCCAGAGGCCGAGGCCGAACCCGCCGTAGTGCATCACCGACGCCGCGCGCTGGAATCGCTCGAAGATGCGCGCCTGGTCGCCGGGCGCGATGCCGATGCCGCGGTCCTGCACGGCGAAGTGTACCCGTGCCTCGTCGGCCTCGACGTGCACGTCGATGGGGGCGCCGGCGCCGTACTTCACGGCGTTCGACAGGAGGTTCGTGATCACCTGCTCCATGCGGGAGCGGTCCCAGCGCACGAGGACCTCCGGGCACCCGAGCAGCCGGATGGGGGAACCCTGGCCCGGCGCATCCTGGAACCGCTCGACGCTCTCACGGAGCAGCGCGACCAGGTCGAAGTCCTCGGCGTGGAGCGGCAGGCCCCGCACCGCGATCCGGGAGACGTCGAGCAGCTCGTTGACGAGATCGCTCAGCCTGAAGACGCTCCGGTGGATGGTGGCGAGCTTCGGGTCGAGCTGCGCCGCGCCGGGGACGCCCCGACCGAGCCGGATCGCCCGGCGCAGGCTCTCCACCTGGAGGAGGAGCGCGGTGAGCGGCGTCTTGAGCTCGTGCGACGCGATGGAGAGGAACTCGTCGCGCACCCGGACCGCCTCCTGGAGGCTCTGGAGGAGCCGCTCGCGCTCCTGCTCGAGCCGCAGCTGCTCGGTCTCGTCGCGGGTGTTCATCACCGCGCCTGCGGGCGCGCCGTCCGCGCGCCGCAGGGGGGACGCGCTCGCCGAGAGGACACGCGCCGAGCCGTCCGGCCGCCGGACCTGCCAGCGGACGCCCTCCACCTTCTCGCCGTGCAGGGCGCGGTGGAGCGGCGTCTGCGCGGCGGGCATCGGGGCGCCGTCCGGCGTCAAGAAGCCCGCCGCGCGCGCCCACGCCTCGATCGTCAGCTCCGCGGCCGGTCCGAGCTGCCGCTCGGCCTCCGGGTTCATCAGACGGACGACGCCGTGCTCGTCCACCATGACGATCCCGTCGCCGCTCTGCCCGATGATGCGCCGCAGCACGGCGTGCTCGGCGGCGCGTCTGGCCTCGCTCTGCTGGAGCGCGTCCTCGGCGCGCTTGCGCTCGATCCCCTGAGCGACCGTGTCGGCGATCGTCGCCAGCGCGTCGAGCACCTGTCCTTGCAGGGGCCTGCGCGCGAACATCGCCATGACGCCGATGAGCCGATCCTCGACGAGCAGCGGATATCCCGCGAAGGACACCATGCCCTCGCGCCGCGCCCATTCCTTCTCGCTCACCTGCGGGTCGTTCACGACGTCGTTGGTCATGTGCGGCCGGCGGTCCTTCGCGATGCGGCCGATCTTGTAGCTGCCCACGGGGACGCGGCTGTGAGCGCCGTCGAGGTGCGTGTACATCCCCGCACTGGCGCAGAGCTCCAGCGTCTGCTCGCGCTGATCGAGCAGCCAGATGCGGGCGAACGCCGCCTCGAGCTGCGCCCGGATGGCCTCGGCGCAGCGCTGCACGAGCTCCCGCATCGTTCCGGGGCGGGACAGCGCCGCGCTCACCTCGGCCCGGAGCGCGCTCGTGAGCGCCTGCGCCGCGAGCAGCTGCTCGCTCCGCTTCCGCTCGGTGATGTCGACGAACGTGACGATGGCGCCGACGACCTCGGCTTGCCTGCGGACGGGGCGGGACCAGTACTCGACGGGGAAGCTCGTCCGGTCCGCGCGAAAGAGCAACTCGCCTTCGAGGTGCGCGGCCTCCCCATTGCGGAGCGTGTGGCAGATGCGGCACTCCGAGTCGGGCAGCGGTGTTCCATCCTCGCGCGTGTGGTGGATGAGCGGGTGCATGGCGCGCCCGACGAGCTCCACCTCGTCGTGGTACCCGAGCAGCCGCACGCAGGCCTGGTTGGCGAACGTGCACCGCCCCGCGCGATCCAGCCCGTAGATCCCCTGCTCGGTCGACTCGAGCAGCGCCTGCGCCCGCGCCTCGCTCTCGCGGAGCGCCTCCTCCGCGAGCCTCGCCCGCGTCACGTCCGTGGAGAGGCCGCGAGCGACGAGCGCGCCGCCCGGAGGGGCCTCGCAGGGGGCCAGCTCGCTGCTCAGCCAGACCGTGCGGCCGTCCGCGGCGACGAAGCGGTGCTCGATGCGCTCCGTCGCCCCCTCCGCGAGGACCTTGCGCACGAGCGCGAGCAGCCGCGGCCGGTCCTCCGGGTGCTGCTGCCTCCAGAAGAGCCCGTCGTCGGTCGCCCAGCGCTCGGCAGCGTGCCCGAACAGGTCCCTCGCCGGCGCGCGCACCACCGACAGCTCGAGCGCGTCGCCGCGCACCTCCCAGACCAGCGCCTCCAGCGCGCCGAGCAGCGCCGACGCCCCGTCGTCCTCGGCCGGCATGTGCTGCCCGTGCTCGGAGGGAGCCGACCTCTGCGAGCAGGAGTCCGTGGACTCCCGATGTGTATTCCTTGTCCGGCCCTGGAAGTCGCTCTCCAGACGAACCACCTGCCACACTAGCATGCGCGATGCCGCGCGCCGCCAGGCCTGTTGCCCCCGGAGCGCCCGGACAGGCGCGCTTCAGCGTGCGGCGCGCGCGGCGTACGCGGCGGCCGGCCGTCTGCCGGATGCGAACGGAGGCGACCTGGGCGAGGATGGCGCGGAGGGCAGGGACACGGCGTGCGGCTCGGGATTCGACTTCAGCTCTTGTTCGCGCTCGGCTCGCTGCTCGTGCTGGCGTTCGTGCCGCTCTTCTTCGCCGTCGCGAGCCTCACGCGCGCCACCATGGGCGGCGCGCGCGCGTCGAGCGCCCGCGCGATCGGCCGCGCCATCGCCGGGCACGTCGCCGCGGCGCGCGCCACCCGGTCCGCCCCGGGCCTGTCGCTCCTGCTCGAGGCGCAGCTCGGCCCGGACGGGGCGTCGGCGATCGGCGTCTACGACGCGGCGGGGGCGCTCGTGGACCGCGCCGGGGAGCCGGACGTCGCGGCGGCGCTGCCGGCCTCGGTCGAGGCCGGCGCCGAGGTGCTCACGGCCGTGCGCACGCCGCGCGGGGGCGCGATCCTGGTCGTCGTCCCCGCGCACGGCGGCGAGGGCGCGGGGCGCGCGCGCGACGCCGGCGCCGGCGCGGTCGCCGTGCTGGTGCCGACGGATCCGTCGACCGTGCCCGCCGCGCCGCTGGTCCGCATCGTGGCGCTCTACACCGGCGTCGTGGCGCTCGCGCTGCTCGTGTTCGCGTACTTCTCGATGACCCGCCTCGTCGTGCGCCCGGTCGACGAGCTGTCGCGGGCCGCGCGCCGCGTCGCCGGCGGGGCGCGCGACCTCGAGGTGCCGCGGGCGGGCGCGCGGGAGCTCGCGCAGCTCGGGGCGAGCCTCGCGCTCATGACGGGCCGCCTCCGCGCCGACGAGGAGTCGCTGCGGGCGAAGATCGAGGAGGTCGAGCGCTACGCCGCGGATCTGAAGAGCGCGCAGGAGCGGCTGGTCCGCTCGGAGCGGCTCGCCTCGGTGGGGCGGCTCTCCGCCGGGCTCGCGCACGAGATCGGCAACCCGATCGCGGCGATCCTCGGCTTCCAGGAGCTGCTGCTCGCCGGGGGCCTCACGCCGGCCGAGGAGCGCGACTTCCTCGAGCGGATGAAGCGCGAGACGGAGCGCATCCACAAGATCCTGCGCGACCTGCTCGATTTCGCGCGGCCGGCGGAGCTCGGCGCCGGCGCGGCGGGCGACGCGGCGGGGGAGGAGCCGTCCGGCTCGGTCGCGGACGCGCTCGAGGACGTCGTCTCGCTGGTCGGGCCGCAGAAGGCGTTCCGCGGGATCGCGCTCTCGCAGGACCTCGCCCCCGGCGTGCCGCGCGTCGCGCTGTCGCACGAGCGGCTCGTGCAGGTGCTCCTGAACCTGCTCCTGAACGCGGCGGACGTGGTGCCGCGCGAGGGGGGGCGCGTCGTGGTGCGCGCGTCGCCGGACGCGGCGGGCGGCGCGCGGATCGAGGTCGAGGACAACGGCCCGGGGATCGCGGAGGCGGTGCGCGACACGCTGTTCGAGCCGTTCATCACGACGAAGGAGGTCGGCCACGGGACGGGGCTCGGGCTCGCCGTGTGCCGCGGCCTCATCGAGGCGGCGGGCGGCACGATCGGGGTCGAGCGAGGCGAAGGGGGCGGGGCGCGGTTCGTGGTGCGGCTCCCGGCGGCGGAGGGACGGGGAGAGCGCAGCGCGCTCGCGCTGCGCGGGGGCGCATGATCGGGGCGGACCGAGGTTCCCTGTGCGGTCATGCGCCCAGCCACGCTCGCGCCAGGTTCATCGTGCGGGCGCGCGCGGTGACGTTCTCCAGGAAGCTCCTGCGGTAGGCGGGATCCGCGATCCTGTCGGCGCGGGCGAGCAGCTCGGCCCGCGCCTCGCGGAGGGCCTCGCGGGCGGCATCGACCTCGCCGCTCGCGTGGAGCGCCTCGACCAGCAGCACGGGGACCACCTCCTGCCGGAGCACGAAGAAGCCCGCGGTGGACCGCTCGAGGGCGAGCGCCTCGCGGGCGAGCTCGACGGCCTTCGCCGCACGACCCTGCCGGAGCCGGATCTCGGCGAGCAGCGACAGGCGCACGGACCGAAAAAAAGGCGGCATCCTGGCAGGAGCCCCGGCGGCGCGCACCTCCTCCTCGGCCCCGGCGAGATCGCCTTGCAGCAGGCGGCACTCCGAGAGGAGCAGGCGCGCGGTGACGGTGAAGAAGAAATCGTCGCGGGTCGAGGCCAGCTGGAGCAGCGAGCCGGCTTGCTCCAGCGCCTCCGTGATCTTCCGTCGCTCGACCAGCATCATGGTCCGGAACCTGAGCACCGACGACGACACGAAGTGCGGGGCGCCCGGCGACGTAAAGACGGGGGGGAACAGCTCCTCGGCGCGGGCGAAGGCGCCGAGCATCCACTCGTCGGTGGCCGCGAGCAACCGCAGGAACGACACGATGAAGCTGTCGCCGAGCGCCTCGAGGTGCTCCAGGGCGGCGCGGTTCCGCTGGCGCGCCCCCCATGGGTTCCGCTCCACGTGGGTGCACCAGCACGCCCTTGCGGCCTCGATCCATGCGGAGAGCAGGCGATCGTCACGCGCGCGCGGGGCCACGTCCTGCTCGATCCGGCGCATGTACCGCCGGGCCAGCTCGGGCATTCCCTCCCAGATCATGGCGAGCAGGATGCTCCGGGTGTCCCAGGACGCTCGCCGGGGGGCGAGGAGCTGGGGAATCCCCTCAAATAATACCGAAGATCTCGCGAAAGACGGCGTGCTCCCGGACGATGCGCTCGAAGGCAATCATGAGGGGCCGAAGCCAGTCCTCGCGCAGGGTGGGAATGCAGTCGTACCAGTAGAGCCCCTGGCGATAGAGCGAATGTGTGCGACGCTTGACGGTATTGACCTTCAGATATCGATCGAGGCCGGCTTCCTCGCTCGCAGCGCCGAGCAGCGTCAAAAGGGCATGGGCGATGGCCGCGAGCAGCAGCAGGCGATCGCGCCGGCCGGCGTTGTGGATGTGCGTGGCGGAGAGGCCCATCCCGAAGTGGTTGTCCTTCATGTCTCGAAATGTCTCCTCGATCGTGAACCTCTTGCTGTAGAGCTTGACGATGTCGCCCGCCTTGCGATCCGAAAGCGTTGTGGCCAGGCACCACGCCTCCTTCATCTTCGGCGCATGGACAAGGACGACGGCTGCAACCTTCGCGCGGTCGCCCGTGACGCGCACCTCACGCAGCATCGTGGCACGGCGGCTCGCCGGCACCCACGCGTCGGCGGGCCTCGCTTCCCCGGCCGCGTTCTCGACGACGATACCCCCGCGGAAGCGGATGACGAAGTCCCAGCCGATGAACGCCAAAAAGTCGTAGAGCTTGCGATCGCCGAAGCCCCGGTCGGCAAGCAGAACGACCTCGACCGTCTCGTCGATGGCCCCGTGAAGCCACTCGATGAGCTCGTATTCGTGGTCCTTCTGGGTGCCTTTCAACGCGGACTTCTTCACGGTCTTCCATGCAAACGGCGTCGCACGACCATGCCGCGTCACGAGGTAGGCGCAGAGCGTCGTGTGGTCGTCCTTCTCGAAGTCCGTCCAGTCCAACGCGATAACGATCTCTTTGCGGACCCCGATCACGAACTCTACCCACGACCTCAGGGAATGGAGCACGTCGATGCCGGGATTGCTCAGCAGTCGGTCGACCTGCTTGACCCCATTCTTCGGCTTGATGTTTGCGACCTTCGCATACGCTTGGCCGATGGCATGGATGGCCAGCACCGCCGCGTGCAGGACGCCAACGACGCCGTTCGCGAGCGACAGGACGCGCATCGCGTGCAAGTCATCGCCGAACAAATTCTCGACGAAGGTCTGGATGTACTTCGGGTCGACTTTCGGGCGGCTGGTCTGCGTAGACGGCGCAGGCGTGGAGTCATGTGCGGTAGGCTTGTGCGCGTTCTTCGCGAGAGTCGTCATGATGTCGCTCGGACCAACGGCGCATGCGCTCGGCTCGCTGGTCGCCTCCTACCAATGTATATTCCGATCAGCGACGACGATTTCTCACTCGCATGACGCAGCTCTTCGCTTCGAGGTCCGTGCAGCTCAGGGTTTCGATGGCCATGTCACCAATGAACCCACATATGCCGACCATGGGGTCGGTTCGATGCGAACGTTAATTTCGCCAAATGTCGTCACAAAATGAGGGAATCCCTCAGGATGCGCACGGTTGCGTTGCTCACATGGGCCATATTTGGAATCATTGGCTGCTCTTCGCCGGTCTCCGACGACGATCGACCAGAACCGGACCCGAGCAAGCTCATCCTGGTTTTTGGCGGCCGGCAAGAAAACGCCCCCATATGCGATCCGGATGCCGAGCTCCTGTGGGAAGGGTGGACAGCGTGGTCCGAGGCTCCCGAGCCGGACAAATGCGAGCCATGCGAGTGCACCCCCGCGGCCTGTGTGTTGCAGTCGCGGATGAGTGCAAGCCCGACTGCCTGTCCCGGCAGTTCTGTCATTGGGGCGATAGGCGCTGGCTCCTCCTGGGACGGAACGTGCGCACAAGGTAGTTTTCCTATCCGGAGCGGTTCCTATGCTTCCGTCACGTTCGAGCCGCCGACGCTCGCTGACTGTTCGCCTGTCTCGTCAGCGCCCGCACCGTCGCGGAAGCATCTGACGTTTGTCCGGGCCTGTTCTCCAGGCACGAGCATGATCATCCCGACGGATTTCCGCCAATGTTACCTCCCGCAGCCGAACGGAGAATGCTGGCGAGGAAACCAGGCGCGCTTCGAGTTCCCGGTTTACTCGGACACTCGGACGTGCACCCCGTGCTCATGCGGCGCACCGACCGGCGGCAGGTGCAGCGTGCTGACAACACTGTACGGCGAGGAAGACTGCTCCAGCGAAGTTGGATCTGTTGTTGTCTCCGACAAGGATCCTACGATTTGCACGAATGAGATCGAGGGAAAGATCGCTGCGATGCGGTCCGGGTTCACACAGTGTCGATGATCACCTGGTGTCGCCGGACTCTGACGAAGTCCCGCTGGACTGATCCCGCGCTGTCGTCATCGCGTGCGGCTGCGGCGACGACGTCGAGCGCTCGTTCTCTTTCGTTGATAAACATCGCGCCGTCGTCGTAATGGCGGCTCAGCGAGCGTGAGCAGATCGCTGCGGTGCAGGTGTTCCGAGGGGGGTCCAGGGGGGAGACTGAAAACCTGGGGCCGGCTGTGGAGGGCGTGTGGGAAGCGTCGCGACCGCCGTCGCCGGCGAGCGGTTCGCCCCCAAGCGCGCCGCGCTGAGGTAGATCTCGGCCATGGAGAAGGTGAAGGCCCGGGTCTAGCCACCCGAGCCTTCGCGGTGAGCGCAGGCAACGCGCCCACCGCGCGAGAGGGTGCGGCAGAGCGCGGCGCCTGTCCAGCAGCTCCAGGCGGGAGCGGTGCGTGGACGGTCGATTCGGGCGATGCCGGGGCTGCGAACGGGTGCGGGTCTTCTGCGGGCCGTGCGCGTCGGTGGGCGCGTGCTGCGGTGAGTGCGCGGGCGAGCGCCGGCGCGAGGCGCACCGGCGGGCCAACCGCGCCTACGCGCGAACGGCGAAGGGAGTGGCCTCGAACCGGGCGCGGCAGGCCCGGCGGCGCAGGCGGATGGCGCTGAACCGAAGGACAGTAACGGACACGATCTCGACACAAGCACCCGCCCCGCCGACACCCCCTTCGCCGTCGAGCTCCGAGGTGGAGCCGGCGCGCGAGACGGAGGTGCCGCTCCATGAATCATCGAATCAAGCAGAAGACCGCTGCGCCGTCGCCGGCGAGGCGTTGCGCTGTGCGCGGTGCGGCCGCGCGCTCTCGGGGCGTGTTCGCCCGAGCGAATGGACACCGCCACGACGCCCGCTCCCTCGGCGAGCTCCTCGGCCGCCGCGCGCACTCGGGCCGTGAGTTGCTCCGCGCGGAAGGCAGGCAGTCATGAAGGGCTGGTATCGCCCGGTGACCGAGGAGGAGAGCGCCACGATCCTGCGGCTGCACCACGCCGAGGGCTGGCCCGTCGGCACGATCAGCGCAGAGCTTGGCCGTCACCACGACACCGTCGAGGCCGTGCTCGCGCACGCAGGCCTCGGCGTCCAGAAGGTCTCGACGCGGGCTCGGCTGGTCGACCCCTTCCTCCCCTTCATGAAGGAGACGCTCGCGAAGTATCCGCGGCTGCGCGCAAGCCGCCTGTGGTCGATGGTCAAGGCGCGCGGCTACACGGGCAGCAAGAGCGGCTTTCGAGCCATCGTGAGCCGGCTGCGTCCACGTCCCCACGCCGAGGCGTACCTGCGGCGGACCGTGCTCCCCGGACAGGAGGCGCAGGTCGACTGGGCGCACTTCGGCAAGGTCGCGATGGGTCGCGCGTTGCGCGACCTGTGGCTGCTTGTGATCGTGCTCTCCTACAGCCGGCTTCGCTTCATGCGCTTCTCGCTGCGCGCCGCGATGCCGAGCTTCCTGTCTGGCCACGTCGAGGCCTTCCGCTTCTTCGGCGCCGTGCCGCGGACGATCCTCTACGACAACCTCAAGAGCGCGGTGCTCGAGCGTGAGGGAGACGCCGTGCGCTTCCATCCAACGATGCTCGCGCTCGCCGGCCACTACCGCTTCGAGCCGCGCGCGTGCGCGCCGTACCGCCCCAACGAGAAGGGGCGCGTCGAGCGCGCCATCCGCGATGTGCGCGAGAGCTTCTTCGCCGCGCGCCAGTACCGCTCCATCGAGGAGCTCAACGAGCAAGCGCGCGCCTGGTGCCTCGAGATCGCTCGCGAGCGGCGTGTGCCTGACGCGCGCGATCTGACGGTCGAGGAGGCCTTCCTGGAGGAGAGGCCGAAGATGGTCGAGCTCGTCGCCGACGACTTCCCCGTCGAAGAGCGGGTCGAAGTCCGCGTCGGCAAGACACCCTACGTCCGCTTCGACAAGAACGACTACAGCGTGCCGCACCCCCACGTGCAGCGCCACCTGACGGTCATCGCCACCGACGACCGCGTGCGTGTGGTCGATCCCAGCGACCCGACCCAGGTGCTCGCCGACCATGCGCGCTCCTTCGATCGCGACCAGCGCATCGAGGAGCCCAGCCATCTGCGCGCGCTCGTCGCGCAGAAGCGACGCGCCCACCAGAGCCGCGGCTTCGATCGGCTCTTCTCGGTCGTGCCCTCGTCTCGCGTCATGATGGAGAAGATCGCCGAGCGCGGTGGCAACCTCGGCGCCACGACGCAGGGACTGTTGCAGCTGCTCGAGCGCGTCGGCGCCGAGCTGCTCGAGCGCGCGGTCGCGGAGAGCGTCGCTCATGATCAGCCGCATCTGCGCGCCGTCCACCACGCGCTCGATCGGCTCCGCCACGAGGCGGGCCAGCCCCCGCCGCTGTCGGTGCCCGTCACGACCGACGCCCGCGCCGCGGTGCAGGTGCGCCCGCACGCGCTGTCGACCTACGACCGGCTGCACGCGCCGGGCGAGCCCGAGGGAGGCGCGCATGACGACCCGTCCTGAGCTCGAGGCGATGCTCAAGAAGCTGCATCTGTTCGGCTGCCTCGCGCGGCTCGACGAGCTGGAGAACGAGCCCTGGCTCACGCGCCTCGTCACGCTGGAGAGCGAGGAGCGCACGCGGCGCAGCCTCGAGAACCGCACGCGGATCGCCGGGCTCGGTAGCTACAAGGCGCTCTGTGACTTCGACTGGACATGGCCGAAGAAGATCGACCGCTCGCTCGTCGAGGAGCTCTTTTTGCTGCGCTTCGTCGCCGAGGGGGCCAACGTCGTCCTGCTCGGCCCCAACGGCGTCGGCAAGACGATGCTGCTCAAGAACCTCGCGTGCCGCGCGCTGCACGCCGGACACCCGGTCCTTGTGCGCAGCGCGAGCGATCTGCTCGCCGACCTCGCAGGCCAGGAGTCGTCGGTCGCACGCGCAAGGCGGCTGCGCGCGTACGTGCAGCCCGCGATTCTCTGCATCGATGAGGTGGGATATCTCTCCTATGACACGAGGCACGCTGACCTGCTCTTCGAGGTCGTCACGCGCAGGTACGAGAAGAACAAGTCCATCGTGCTCACGACCAACAAGCCCTTCGCCGAGTGGCCGACGGTGTTCCCAAACGCCGCCTGCGTCGTGACGCTCGTCGATAGGCTGCTTCATCGCGCCGAGCTCGTGGTCATCGAGGGCGACAGCTACCGGCTGCGCGACGCCCAGGAGCGACAGCTGCGCCGCTCCGCCTCCCGGCGCCGGTCGAAGGAGCCCCCGGCCGTCGCCTGACGCGCGCGCTCCAGTGCCCGCCGACGCTCACGACAACGCGTCGGCGGGCACTGCGACGCCACGTGCTCGCCGTGCCCAGCTCGTCGTCTCCAGGCACGTCGGGGCATGCCCGCTGTGCGATCCCTCCAGCGCGGCGGCGCATCCTGCGCCGAACCCTGATCGCCGTACCCGACGCGGCCATCCACCTCGGCATCGCCCGACGCGGACGCAGATGATCGCTACAGCTCGTCATGTCGAGGCGTCGCGCGGTGATCGACGACACACAGAACGAGCCTGGCACGTGCGCGCCTTCGACGGATTCCCGGATCGCGAGCGGCAAGCTAGAGCGCGGTGAAACGCGGGTATACTGCTGTGATCGCTAGACGGACCTCCGAACAGGAGAGCCGAGCCAGCGTTACAGGGCCGCCAGGCGCTGCCAGCGTGGCTTGGTCATCCGCCACCACCGACGCTGACGCGGCAACCACGCTCGCATCCGCCCTCCGTAGACCACGGGATGTACGAAGGCCCATGCGCAGACGCCCCAACCGCCGCCGCCGAGCTCGCCCCCCGCTCCTCGCTGGCCAACGCACCCGGGCTTGGCTAGCTGGACGGCGGACGCCAGGGAGGGGCTACACCGGGCCTACGAAAGTCCATGCGACCGAGAAGAGGCACATGTTAATCGTCGCCTTGCCCATCGACGCGCCGTCCATCGCCACATCCGGTACCACCTCGTCCCCGAGCTCCGGCGGGATCGTTCGGTAGCCGGGGTACGTGGCCTCGATCTCGCGAGCGATCTCGTGCGCGACTGGCTCCTCCTCGGGGATGCCGGGCAGGTGGATCCCGTAGTACGGCCCGAGCAAGGACACATGGAAGCTGAGCGCCGTTTGGTCGTTAAGCCAGATGCGGGCCGAGTACGCCGGGTCGGCCCCCCCAGACAACAGGTGGAGCGATTCGTTTTGGAGGCTGTATCGATTCCCCAGGCGGCGGATCATCGCTTTCCACGTTGGGTACTCCGCTCGCCCACGGCTCGCGGATTCCACGAGGCGGCGGTGCGCCTCCGTGTCGTCGTAGAAGGGCTCGTCGGGAGGTACGTGGATGCGTGCGAAATTCTGCACGCCCCGCGGGTAGAAGCGGTAAACGACGTCGAGCAGTTCAGAGCGAGTTATCACCATTATCTCGTCACCCTGGCACCGAGCCGCGGATAGTTGGATCTGAACGTCGCCAGCATCTCGTCGATAAGCCTCTGGCAGAAGGTCGCCTGCGGTAGATCGTAGTCCATGCGGTTTGCGACCTCCTCCGCGATCTCCTCGCTAAGGCCGGCTGCACGGATTCGATCGATTCGCCCCATCGACTCGGCTCGGAGCGGCATTCCGATGGTGAGAGGGCAGCTCCAGATCTTGATTTTGCGCGGAACAGTGAGTTTCTTGAAATTCAGGTTGGCCCTGGCCTCTTGCCACCCTGCGCCGTCGTCCTCGCCGTCGTCCTCCACAGTAGTGACAAACTTGAAGTCCTCAGGATCGAAATCTACGTATACCCATGGAGCCATTTCAGGTGCCGGGCACTTCGAACTGCACGCATCGCTGCAGCTCAAGAAGGTCGCTCCGTCTCCGGCTATGTCGCCGACTCCAGGACACGGGTCTGGCGGGCTCTCCGGGCTGTCTGTCGGCCTCTCCTCCTCGTCTTCGTCGTCTGTTTTGTTGCACTGGATCTTGCGCTCGCTGCCGTCTTGCGGTCCGGTCGGCGGCGCATCCCCGAAGTCGCCCGAACCGGCGGAGGTGAAGACGGGAACGGACGGCCCGACTGGGCCACCTGCACCCTCCCCCTTTTCCCACTCCTCGCGGGGATAGCAGTCTCCTACCGTCCAGTTGCATGCCGTTAGCACGCAGATGGCGATAGTTAAAATCGGCAGCAGAATTCTTTTTGTGTTCATCTTACACTCCATCGAAGCACGGGGCCGGCGACAACAAGCACCGACACGTAACCTGGAAGCACAAGGCTGCTCCCGGCGACCCAATCCACGTTGGCGCTCACCGACACGCCGAGCGGTCCGGCAACGTACGCGTTGGTCTGCGCATGCGCGCCTGCCGCCATCCCGGCAACTTGCCCACATAATGTACTTCCACAAGCCGGCATGAAGTAGATAGCGACCGATGGACCCGCGCTAACATCGCCGTTCTTCCAGCCGTATCCGAGAGCCACGATGGTGCTGTTGTAGACACCGGCGCCACCTATCTGGATTGGGGCACGACACTGAACAAATCGTGAACAGCAAATAGGATGTTGTCTTTGCTGCGCCATGATATCCCCGCATGCGGGCTCACCGCGAGGCGCGTCGCGGTGCCAGCCTGCATCCACCCTAAGCTAATTCCGGCACTCAGCTCGGACGCCTGTGGCTGCGTCGGAGCGATACTGAGAACGAGAGCGAACCCGGTCGCCGAGGAGATTTGCCGGCCTGTCGTTCTCATCGTCTCTTTTTCCGTCTTCCGAAACACGCGAGCAACGTGGCGACGCGCGCCATTCTTCTGATCACACCATCGGCGTCAAACGGAATGAACGAGAACACGACACTGGCCTGGGGTCGTACCGTCCAGAGCGTGCACCAGCGCCGCTGCCTACCTGCGCCAGCGCTTGTCGGCCTGCTGGCACCAGCTACCTGTCCATGGCGCCGCGAGAGGCGCGCTAGCGGCCACACCTCCCGGGCTGCACGATGTCGGCTGCAAGCCCGACCCAGCGCGGCGCCGTGCGCGGGCAGCGGCGACCGCGCGCTGTGACGGCCGCGCGCGGGGCGCCGCACGGCGTTGATCGCGCGGCCAAGCCGCCCGCGAGCGCGGCGCCTGGCGGTGGCCTGCGCGATCAGCGACGACGACGCGCTAGCGCTCACGCGCATGGAGCCGCACGACGTCGCGCTCGCGCCCGCGCCGGCAGCGAGCACCGCACGTCGCGGCACCATCGGCGGGCAGCCACGAGACCAGCTACGAATGGCCCGATAGGGCTCCGCAGGCCCCGCAGCCCGGCCGAGCCCACAGCCCCCGCCGCTGCTCGAGGGGTCGACGCGGTTGTGTTGCGCAGGTGCGCAGGCGGCTACGCGGCGGGAGTGTTCGCCAACCAACTGGTTGACGAATACTCCGAGCGCCCATCCGCCGGCGGTCCGGGTGGCCGCGGTGTTCGTCCATCGAACGGTTGGTCTCGGCGAGGCACGCCTCCACCCGCGGGCGTCGCCTCGAGATCGGGCGAAGGGCGGCCGCCGAGGAGAGGGCGCCTCAGAGAGCGAGCTCGGGAGGGCAGGGCGGCCGCCGAGGACGCGCTCGGGCGCAGGGCGGCCCCGTAGAAGCGCCAGAGAGCTCGGGGATGGCTTAGAGGCGCCGAGGACGCGCTCGGGCGCAGGACGGCCCCGTAGAAGCGCCAGAGACGAGCTCTGGACGGCGGCGGCCTCCTGGAGCACCCCGCCCCCGGTACGAACATGCGGCCGCGCCGCGGCACCGCTCTCACCGCTCACCGGCGTCGCTTCCCAACCGCGAAAGCGCCCCCGAGGAGACCAGAACGGCCAGACCGCGCGCAACTGCATGATATCGCGCATGTTGTGGCACTCGCTTCTCCGGAGGATCAGCGCCCGACGCAGTGGGACACGAACCGTGTAATTCCGAATGCTTGCGCGCTGTCTGGCTGGTTTGCACGCCTTCGCGGTCGCTGGGCCAAGTCGTCGCGGCGCTGCTGTCTACACATCGATCTCGAAGGGCATATCGTGCGCGGCGCGTGAACGTGATAGCGTCCGCGCCCGATGAGCACCAACCAGAAAACGCTTGAAAACAAGGTCGCAATCGTCACCGGAGGCGCCTCCGGCATCGGCCGCGCGCTCGGTGAAGAGCTCGCCCATCGAGGGTGCGAGGTCGTGCTGGCGGATCGCCAGCACAGCGTCGCCGCGGAGGTCGCCAAAGGCATCACCGACCGCGGAGGTCGCGCGACCGCCGCCGAGCTCGACGTGCGCAGCCTGCCGGCCTTCAAGGCCATCGCAAAAGACACGCTGCAGCGCTCAGGCCGCATCGACTACCTGTTCAACAACGCCGGCATCGTCGTCGGGGGCGAGATGGCCAGTTACGTGCAAGAGGACTGGGACGACGTCATCGACGTCAACCTGCGCGGCGTCGTTTACGGCATCCAGGCAGTCTACCCGATCATGGTGAAGCAGGGTTCAGGACACATTTTGAATACAGCCTCCGTCGCAGGCCTCGTCGCGGGCTTTAACGGGGGCGCCTACACCGCCACCAAGCACGCCGTCGTCGCCGTCACCAAGGCCCTCCGCGTGGAGGCAGAGCGCTACGGCGTCCGCGCCTCCGTCCTGTGCCCCGGCACCATCCGCACACCCATCCTCACCGGCGGTGTGTACGGCCGTATCAACGTGGAGAACGTCTCCAAAGAGGCCATCATGCGCATGTCGGAGCGCCTGCGCCCAATCCCCCCCGAAGAGCTCGCGCGCCGCACGCTCGACGCCGTCGCCCGCAACGAGGCGATCATCGTCCTGCCCAAATGGTGGAAGGCATTCTGGTACCTCGATCGCCTGTCTCCGGCGCTCAGCCTCAAGCTAGCCAGCTACAGGCACAAGCGCATGCGCGAGGAGATGCTGGCCGCCGGCGTCAAGCCCAAGAGCATTGACGCCGACGCGTGAGCGGGATCCGTGAGCACATTGAATAGAGCCGAACTGGGCGACGCTTCGGTGCCGTTCGAGTTCGATGTCCACGCCATGATCTGGTCCGAGGATGCCCCCGCTTTGGAGAACGCTCTTCGCCGTGAATTCCACTACCGGCGGGTCAACCTGGTCAATGAGAGGAAGGAGTTCTTCCACGTCGAGATCGATGAGGTCGCGGAGGTTGTGCGCAAACTGCACGGCGAGATCGAGATCACCAAACTGGCCGAGGCCAAGGAGTACCGGCAGAGCGTCGCGAAGCGGCAGGAACGACAGGTCGCCAAGTCCGCCGGACTTCCTCTGACGCCGCCCCCGTCGCAGGTCGAGCCGATGCCGGCGTTCGCCTCAGCGTAGATCAGGCTTCGGTCTTCACCACCCCGCCCCGAATTCAGGATCCAACCCAAACGAAGGCTGGTTGTGAACGTAGCGCTTGATCAGGGTCTAGAGCTCAAATGTAACCCAGCTCCAGGCCCCGCAGCACGGCGCGGGTTCGGTCGCGCACGCCGAGCTTGGCGAAGATGCTCGACGCGTGGTTTTTGACCGTCCCCTCCGCGGTCCCGAGGGCCTCGGCGATCTCGCGGTTGCTCGATCCGGTCGCCATCAGGCGCAGGATCGGGTGTCCGGTTGGAGCTCAACATTTCCTTCGCTGCTGGTGGCCCTGGAGCAAGGTGCCTGGACGGTTTCTCCGAAACGCCGCAGCCGCCGAACAACGCGTTGCACGCCGACGAGGCGCGAGCTGACGCTCGCGACCTCGCGGGTGAACGCTGACCGTTCGGCGGACGGGCACATCTTTCTAGCTGTTCAGTGGTTCGGGTGTTCGTCAACCATGTAGGTGGCGAACAGCACCCGCCCAGAAATCCGCTGCGCCTCGCACGATGGCGCTTGACTATGGCGGCGGCACCGTACGTCTCGGCACGCGGTTCGACCTCTACGACCGGAGCGGCGGAGAGGGGCCACGCCGAGCTCGCGCCCGCGCTCCTCGTCGCCGGCACCGCTCCTGTGCTCGACCAGATGGGCGACGGCGCCACGCTCGCCCTCGAGCTACTCGTTGCCAGCGTCGCTCCTGCGCTCGACCAAGTGGAGAGCCACTAGCCGAGCTGGCCGACGTCCACCTTGACATCTGCGACGGCCCCGAGCGTGCCTAGGTGGACGACGGCGGCCCCGAGTTCGCGCGGCGACCTCGACGCCGGCTAGGCGTGGAGCGGCCTCCGGCCCGACGCCCGCGCCGCGGCGAGGAACCGCACCGATCGGCTCCGGCGCCATGTGCTCGACGGCGGCCGCGCCGAGTTCCTCCTTGTCGAGTTGCTGGATGGTGAACGACCGCAGCCCAAGCGCGTGCCCCAGGCGCAGCGATCCGAAGCCGCGCCCTTGACGACCCGCGACCGCCACCACCGGCACGGGCGCGTGCCCATGGCCCGTACAGCTCCCCCGGCCTCGCGCGCTTGCCGCTGCAGCTGCCGGGCACAGTAGCCAATATGCCGGAATTATTCAGGATTACTTTTGCGTCTCCGGATTGTTCCCCCCTTGCAGCACACCTCGCCGAAGACGCTCGCCGCCCGGAGCAGCCGCCGCTCCTCGGCCCCCAGCGCCGCGAGGCGCGCCTCCACCATGCCCAGCACCGTCTCGGGCAGCGCGCCTGCGCGCCCCTCGGCGACGGCCCGGATCAGCTCCTCGAGGTAAAACGTGTTGCCGTCGGCCTGCTCCACCAGCGCAGCGACGGTCTGCGCGTCGACGTCCTTGCCGAGCGCGCTCCGCACCAGCAGCTCGGCGGCGCGGGCCGGCAGCGGGCGCAGCCGCACCTCCGAGCACCCCTGGGCCGTCCAGAGCCGGGGGAAGAGGTCGTGGACCTCGGGCCGCGCGAAGGCGACCACCACGAACGGCTGGTCGCGCAGCTCCCGCAGCGCCTGGCCGAAGCTCCGCACCGAGGGCGCATCCCCCCAGTGCAGGTCCTCCAGCACCACCAGCATGGGCTGCGCGTCGGTCACCGCGCGCGCGTAGTCGACGTACGCCTCCTGGATCCGGTCCGCCATCAGCCCCGGGCTCTGCCGCGCTGCCCGCAGCAGCGGCCGGTCCTCGTCGGTGTAGGGGGCGCTGATCAGCTCGCCGAGGAACATCATCACCCGTGTACGTTCGGCCCCGGGGAGCAGGCGGCCCACGGCCTGCTCGAGCTTGTCGCGGCGCGCCTCGACGGCCTCGCCCGCAGCGATGCCGAGCGCGCTGCGCAGCGACCCGGCCAGCATCGCGAACGCGGAGCCCGCGCCGATGGAGTCGCCGCGGCTCACGCCGAGATCCATGGTGGGGTAACGCCTCTTCAGCACCTCCAGGAGCTCCGTGCTCCGTCACCTCGAATCGCACGTCGAGCAGCGCCCGCGTGACCGCATCGATCTGGACGCCCCCGCGGCGCTCCTCCGTTTCATCCGCGCGCGCGCTCTCCTCGAGCAGGGAGGCCGCCCGCTCCAGCACCTCGCCGGGCTCGATGCTCCCCGTGTTCTCGCCCCGGCCCGTCACCAGCGCCACGCGCCACGCCCCTTCCGGCAGGGCCGCGCGGATCCGCAGCGCGCAGCGGGCCGCGAGCGCGGCCACGTCGGTCGCGCTGCCGGCGCCCGCCACCGTCGCCACCACCGTCCCGTCGAAGAGCTGCTCCACCCGCGCGCCCAGCGGAACCGCCAGGCGCCGCACCTGCGCCAGCGCGCCCAGCGGCGGCGCCTTGAGCGGCACGGTGTCCTGCAACGGACTCGGACGCTCCTGGGACGGCTGGGCCGCCACGACCGAGATCAGCCGCCGCTCGTCCCCGGTGATCAGCGCGACGCCCACGTCCGCCGAGGCCGTGCCGGCGTCCATCACCTGCCCGAGCCCGGCCAGGCGCTGCGCCACCGCCGCGCCGTCGGCTGGCCGCGCCGCGGGCTCCTTGGCCAGCATCCGCCAGACCAGCTCGTCCAGCGCAACCGGCACCTCGGGCCGCAGCCCTCGCACGCGCGGCGGCTCCTCCAGCAGCAGCTTGGCCAGGAGCGCCATCGCGTGTTGCCCATGGAAAGCCGGCAACCCCGTCAGGCACTCGAACAGCACGCACCCCAGCGAGAACACGTCGGCGCGCGCGTCGATCAGCTCCCGCTGCCCCCGCGCCTGCTCTGGCGCCATGTACCCGGGCGTGCCGAGCGTGGTGCCCGTCTGTGTCAGCCGCGTCGCCGTCACCGGCAGCCGCGCGAGCCCGAAGTCGAGCACCTTCACGTGCTCGACCGAGCCGTCCACGAGGAACAGGTTGCTCGGCTTGACATCGCGGTGAACGATCCCGCGCGCGTGCGCCGTCCCGAGCGCCTCGGCCACCGTGTGTACCAGGGCGACCGCCTCTTCGAGGCGCAGCGCTCCCCGCGCCAGCCGCTCAGCGAGCGTCTCGCCCGCGAGCCACTCCATGACCAGGTAAGGCTCTCCGGAGGGCGCCGTCCCGTGGGTGACATACCGGACGATGTGGGGGTGCTCGAGCCCGGCGAGCGCCCGCGCCTCGTGGACGAAGCGCGCCGCTGCCTCCGCGTCGGCCTCGCGCAGCAGCTTGAGGGCCACGGTCGCGCCGCTGGCCCGGTCGAGGGCCCGGTAGATCGTCCCCATCCCTCCGCCACCGGCGAGCCTGTCCACCTCGAAGCGGCCGTCGATCACGCTGCCAGGGAGCATCACGGCGCAGCTTGTCTCGCTGCTCGGTGCTCCCGCAAGGGCCTGGCACGACCCGCAGTCCGTCGATCTCGCGCCGGTGGTTGTCCTGTGCGCGAAGCTCCGTCCGTCGTCCTGAGGCGTGTTATCCGCTTCCCGGAGGCTGTTTAGTGAACGCGGCCCCTTCGATGCCCACCCCCCGGGCCTCCAGCGCTCCGTCAGCCCACGTCAGTTCACCCCGCGCCCCGCCGACGGCCACGGGCGCTCGCCGCCGAGCTGATCGAGCTCCTTGCGCAGCTCGTCGGACGGCGCGAGCACCTGCATCCGCTCGAGCACGCTGCGCAGCCGCGGCGCGTCCGAGCGGCTCGAGTAGATCGAGCGCAGGTTGTTCAGCATGCGCACGAGGATCTGCCGCTTCTGCGCTGGCACGAGCAGCCGCGGGTCGGGGTCGCGCGGGGTGCCGGTGGCGCGGGCGTGCAGCGCGCGCAGATCCTCCCGGCCGAGCAGGCGGCCCTCGAACGGATCGATCAGCATCACCCCGCCGCGCACCGGCGTCCTCACCAGGAAATGGCCGGGGAACGAGACCCCCTGGGCCTCCACGCCGATGCGCCAGCACACCTCGAGCAGCACGACCGCGAGCGTGATCGGAATGCCCGTCCGGCGATCCAGCACCTCGTGCAGGTAGCTGTTCTTCGGATCGTAATAGTCCGACGCGTTCCCGTGGAAGCCGAGCTCGCCGTAGAACCAGCGCAGGAGCTGCTCGACGGGGCCGCTGCCCGGCGTCGCCTCCGGCGACCGCAGCGGCCGCTCGACCGCCCGGCGCGCGTCCCCGCCGAGCTGGTCGAGCAACCGCAGGTAATGGGGAACGTCGAGACCCGGGTACGCGGCGTCGCCGATGAGCAAGGCCGCCTCGGCGAGGTCCAGCTCGTCCTCCGGCCTCGCCGCGATATGGGCAAAGAGCGTCAGGCTCACCGGCGCAACCATCGACCGGAGCGTAGCGCCACCTGCACGAAATGGTCTAGGCCGCGACGTGATCCCTCGCGCCCTCGTCGAGCCACGCGTCGACGCGGACCCCGGCCAGGTTGCGCTCGCTCATCGCCGCGAGGATGCGCGGCAGCGCCAGGACCCCCGCCGGCGTATGGTCGTCGCGCTCGGCCGCGTCGTGGAGCAGGACGATCGCCCCGTCGCAGAGCCCCGGGACCACCCGGGCCGCGACCGCCTCGGGCTGCGCCCCCGGCAGCCCGTCGAACCCCCGCGCCGACCAGCCGATTACGTCGAGGTCGAGCGCGTCGACCACACGTGCGATGCGTGGGGTCGTGTGGCCGATCGGCGGCCTGAACAAGGTGGGCCGCGCGCCGGTGAGCCGCTCCAGCACGTCGAGGCCGCGCGCGAGGTCGGCCGCGACGTACCGGGACGAGCGCAGCGCGAACAGCCGGTCGTGCGCGTGGCTGTGCAGCCCGATCGCGTGGCCGCGCGCGGCGATCTCGCGGACGAGCTCGGGGTGCGCCTCGGCCTTGCGGCCGATCACGAAGAACGTCGCCTTGACGCCCGCCTCGTCGAGCAGGTCGAGCACCCGCGGCGTGTGCTCCGGGCTCGGCCCGTCGTCGAACGTCAGCGCGACGCCCCGCGCGCCGGGCGGCCCGCGCTTCACCACGTCCACGAACATCCCGAGGCCGAGGAAGAAGACCCCGCACAGGATGAGCGCCAGGTACCCGACGATCGCGGCGCCGGCGACGGCGAGGGGCACCGGCGCGACGAGCAGCGACCGGGCGACCAGCGCGATCGCGGCCAGCGAGGCCGCGTAGAGGAGCGCCCGCGCGACCGGCACCGGCTACTTCTTCGCGCGCTTCTTCTCGGGCTCGGCCTCGAGATCGTCGTCGAGGTCGTCGACCGCCGCGGAGGCGGCGATGCGCTTGTTGCCCTTGTCCTTCGCCGGGAGGGCCTGCTTCGCGCCCGGCGCGTCGCCCTCCGAGGGATCGTTGTCGGCCTCGTAGAAGCCACCGAGGAGGGCGGCGATCGCGGCGAGCGACGTGATCGCGAGCCCGCCGAACGTCCCGGCGGTGCCCGCGGCCTCGCCGAGCGACGGGTTCGCGCCCCCGAGCTCGCCGAGCGGCAGCGGCACGGGCATGGTCAGCCACTTCCGCGCGGCGAACATCAGCCCGACGCCGAGCAGCGCCCCGACGAAGGCCTTCATGCCGGCCTCGATCTTCGCGTCCTTGGCCCAGATCGGCTTGCCCGCGATGAGCCCGACGAGGACCCCGGCGAGCGCCGCGGCCAGGTAGGCGATGATCGCGATCGGCGCGGCGAAGCCGAGCTTCGCCAGCCCGAACCCCACCAAGCCCCCCACGATGAGCCCCTTCACAATCCCGAGGATCAGGCGACCCAGCATCAGATCATCCTTGGCACGACGCGGGGCGCCGTTCAACATGGCGCCGCGCCGCGGCCGTCGTTCCCGGCGCCCGGCGCGGCGCCATGTTGAACGGCGCCCCGCGCCCGGACGACCCCGACCCCCCTGGGCGCGCTCCTCGCCTGCGCGGCGCGCGCTCGCCGCAGCAGCCTGCCCGACCCGGGCGCCGACCGGCCGTGCTCTTCAACACCCTCTCCTACGCTCAGTTCTTCGCCGCCGCCTTCCTCGGATCGTGGGCGCTCGCGCGGCTCTTCGGCGTCTGGCCGCGGATCGTGTTCCTGCTCCTGATGAGCTACGGGTTCTACGCGGCCTGGGACTGGCGTTACCTGCCGCTCATCTTCGCGTCGTCCACGGTCGATTTCCTGCTCGCGCGCGCGATCGCCCGCGAGGAGCGGCCCCGGGCGCGGCGGCTGATGCTCATCGCCACCGTGGCGCTGAACCTCGGGTTCCTGGGGTTCTTCAAGTACTGGAACTTCGCCGTCGAGAACGTCGCGGCGCTCCGCGCCCTGATCACGGGCGCGCCGGTGAGCGCCGACCACGCGCTCCGGGTGCTGCTGCCGCCGGTCGGCATCTCGTTCTTCACGTTCGAGTCGATGAGCTATGTCATCGACGTCTACCGGCGCGAGCTCCCGCCCCACCGGAGCTACCTCCGGTACCTGCTCTTCGTCGCCTTCTTCCCGCACCTCGTCGCCGGCCCCATCGTCCGCCCGCGCGACCTGCTCCCGCAGTTCGAGCGCGCGCCGAGCCTCACCCGCGAGCAGGGCGGCGAGGGGCTGTTCCTGATCGCGGTCGGCCTGCTGAAGAAGGTCGTCCTCTCGGATCAGCTCGCGCTGAACCTCGTCGACCGCGTCTTCGAGCGCCCCGAGAACTTCTCGGCCCTCGAGGTCCTCTGCGGTGTCTACGGCTACGCCGCGCAGATCTACTGCGATTTCTCGGGCTACACCGACATCGCGATCGGCTCGGCGCTCCTGCTCGGGGTGCGGTTCCCGAAGAACTTCGACGCGCCGTACAAGGCCCGGAACCTCGCCGACTTCTGGCGCCGCTGGCACATCTCGCTCTCGACGTGGCTGCGCGACTACCTGTACATCCCGCTCGGCGGCAACCGCGGCTCCGAGCTCGCGACGTACCGCAACCTGATGATCACGATGCTGCTCGGCGGCCTCTGGCACGGGGCGTCGTGGAACTTCGTGTTCTGGGGCTTCCTGCACGGCCTCGGCCTGGCGGTGACACGCGCCTTCCAGCGCGCCCGCGGCGGCGAGCGCAAGGCCGCGGCGGCGAGCCCGACCGCGGGCGCGTTCCTCGTCCGCGCCGCCTGCGTGCTGCTGACGTTCCACTACGTCTGCTTCGCGTGGATCTTCTTCCGCGCGCCGACCTTCTCGCAGGCCGTGCTCGTCCTCCGGCAGATCGGCACCTTGACGACCTTCCACCCGAACCTGCCGCCCGTGCTCGTGGCGCTGCTCGGGGCCGCGCTGCTCTCGCACTACGTGCCCGAGCGCACCTACGAGCGCGCCCGCGGCGCCTTCATCGCCGCGCCGGCGGCGGTGCAGGGCGCGCTGCTGTTCCTCGTCGCGGTCGGCCTGCACGAGGCGGCGAGCGCGGCGGCCGTGCCGTTCGTGTACTTCCAGTTCTGAGGTAGGCTCACGCCGTGCGCCTGCCCCGCCTCGCCGCCCTTGCCCCCCTCGTCCCCATCGCCGCCCTCGCGCTCTCACCGGCGTGCACCGTGGGCAACGTGCCGTCGAACGCGATGCCGATGGTCCGGTCGCGCGCCACGTCCGACCTCGACTGCCCCGACAAGGACGTCCGCGTGGAGGAGCAGCTCGGCGGGCAGTTCAAGGCGGTCGGCTGCGGCCGCAAGGCGTACTACCGGGCCGCCTGCGAGGCGCTGCGCTGCGTGGTCCACGGCGAGGGCGAGACGATGGTGCCGTGGCGGGATCGCCCCGATCCGGCCTCGGTCGACCGGGAACGGGAGCGGTAGGCGGCGGCGCCGAGGCCGAGGAGCGGCGCGGCCTCCGGCGCGGGCTGGAGAGCCCGGCCGACCGAGGTTTCCAGGCCTTTTTTGAGGCATGTGCGCCCGGGCCTGAGGTAGCCTGCCGGCGTCTCGAGAGTCCTCCGCGGGATCCGGCCATGGCCTTCATCATCACCGAGAGCTGCACGTGACCGACAGGGAGCCGAGCGAGACCGCCGCGCGCCCCGAGCCGGCCGAGACCGCCGAGCGCCCCGAGCCGGGTGACGCGGAGCCGGGCGCCACGCAGGGCGAGGCCGCCGGAGCGGAGCCGCGGCGCCGGACGAAGAAACGCGCGAAGCGGCGCGGCGGCGACGCGGACCCGGGCGACGGCGCGCCGGAGCTCCCGCGTGATCCGGAGCTCGAGCGCCTCCTCCAGGCGTTCGAGCGCGGCGACTACGCGCTCGTCCGGGCGGACGCCGGGCGCCTCGCCAAGGAGGCCGAACGGGCCGAGGTCCGGCGCGCCGCGCGGGAGCTGCTGCGCCGGATCGAGCCCGATCCACTCGCGGTCAAGCTGCTCCTCGGGGCCATCGCGCTGCTCGTGTTCCTCTCGTTCTGGTACTGGTCGCACAGCCATGCGGCCCCGTGACGACGGCGCTGCCATGCGGCCCCGTGACCACGGAGGAGGCAGCGCGCTGATCGCAAAGATCGACCGCCGCCCGGGCCGCCCCCGCGCGTGGCCCCTCGCCGCGCTTGCGCTCGCGCTCGCGCTGCTCGGCTGCGGCGGCGCCCCCGCCGGCGCGGCGCGGCCCACGGCGTGGAACGCGCCGCCCGAGGGGCAGCAGGGGCTCACCTCGGGCACGCAGGCCGAGCGTTACTTCCCGCTCGTCGACGGGCACATCTACCACTACGCGACCCTGAGCGACGCCGGCGGCGAGGGGCTGCTCGTCGCGCGTGTGCACCGCGCGGACGCGCGCCGCGGGGAGCTCAGGTTCCCCTCGGGCGTGAAGCGCTTCGAGTTCACCCCCGAGGGCGTGATCCGCAGCGACACGGGCGTCTTCGTGCTCAAGGAGCCGATCTCGCCCGGCACCACGTGGACCGGCGAACACGGCGGCCGCGCCCGGATCGAGGCCGTCGGCGCCTCGGTCGAGGTGCCCGCAGGCCGGTTCGACGGGTGCGTGCAGACGGTGGAAGAGCGCCTCGGCGACCGGCCGGCGCGTTACGTCTCGACGTTCTGCCCGGACGTCGGCGTGGTGGCCATCGAGGCGACGAGCGGCGCGAGCTACGAGAAGGCCGAGCTGAAGAGCTACGCGCCCCCGGTCGACATGGGCCCGGACGGCGTGCGACGTACGCCGGCCGAGCCGCCGGCCGGCGCAGCGAGCCCGCCGTGAGCGCGCGCGGGACGCGGCGCGGACAGCGCCAGCCGCGATCCTGGCAGCGCTCGAGCGCCAGACCCTTGCCAACGGCGCCGGCGCGCTTCCGTTTTCCGGGGGGCGGGAAGTAGACTCCCCGCGCCGCTCGCGGCCCCGCGCGCGGCGCTCGTCCGCGGGCGCGCCGCGCGAGCTCCCGGGCGCAGATCCCGCGATCGTGACCGACATGAATTACTGGGATTACATCCACGTCGAGGAGCTGCTCGCCCTCCAGGGAGGCTTCGACGACGACGAGCAGAAGGTCGGCAACGACGAGGCCCTCTTCATCGTCGTCCACCAGATCTACGAGCTCTGGTTCAAGCTCATCCTCCGAGAGCTCACCTCAGCGCGCGAGCTCTTCCGCCAGAACCCCGTCCCCGATCAGAAGCTCGCCGAGGCCGCGCGCTCGTTCCGGCGGGTCGTCACCATCTTCGAGCAGGCGATCCACCACTTCCGGGTGATGGAGACCCTAACTACCCGAGATTACCTGGATTTTCGCGATCGCCTCATCCCGGCGAGCGGCTTCCAGTCGGCGCAGCTGCGCGAGATCGAGGTCCTGATGGGCCTCGACGACGCGCTCCGGATCCCGCTCGGCCGCGAGGGGAGCTACCGCGAGGCGCTGAAGACCGCGGACGGCTCGGCCTCGTCGGCGACGCGGCGGCTGGAGGCGCGCCTCGCGAGCGGGCCGAGCCTCAAGCACTACCTCGACGAGTGGCTCTCGCGCACGCCGATCGACGGCGCGAGCGACCCGGGCGCGGTCCTCGGCTTCCTGCAGCGCTATATCCGCGGCATGCGCGAGGAGAACGAGCGCCGGGTCCAGATCGCGATCGACAAGGCGCTCACGCCGGCGGACGTCGAGCGGCTCCGCGCGCGGTACGAGGCGGAGAGCGCCAACGCCGCGGCGTTCCTGCTCGCCGAGGACGACCCGCAGGCCGACGAGGCCGTCCGCGAGAAGCGCCGGGCGATCCGCGCGGCCATCGTGTTCATCGAGAGCTACCGCGAGCTGCCCCGGCTCGCGTGGCCGCGCGAGGTGCTCGACCGCATCCTGGAGATGGAGCAGGCCATGCTCATCTGGCGGCAGCGCCACGCGCGCATGGTCGAGCGGGTGATCGGCCGGCGCACCGGCACGGGCGGCTCCGCCGGCGTCGACTACCTCGACCAGACGGCGCTCCGCTACCGCGTCTTCAACGATCTCTGGACAGTGCGCTCCCTTCTCTTGCGCAAGCCGAGCGTCCCCGCGCTCGAGCATGCGTCCGACTACGGGTTCCGGGTCGAGGACTCTCCGTGAAATCACTTCGCGATCATTTCTTGCGGATCGACGCCCGCTCGCTCGGGCTGTTTCGCATCACGTTCGGCCTGGTCCTCATCGCCGACCTCTTCGGGCGGTGGCGGTGGCTGCGGGACTTCTACTCGAACGAGGGCGTCCTTCCGAACCACAACCACCTCTTCAACCTCCGCGGCAAGCAGGAGGTCTTCAGCCTCTTCCACGCCTTCTCGACGGTGGGAGAGGCCCACTTCGCCTTCGCGCTCGCGCTCGTCGCCTACGTCCTCTTCGTCCTCGGCTACCGGACGCGCGTCTTCCACGTCCTCGCGCTGGTGCTGCTCGTGAGCCTGACGTCGAGGAACATCCTGCTCGAGAACGCCGGCAACTACGCCGCGATCGCGATCCTCGCGTTCACCGCGTTCCTGCCCTGCGGCAGCCGCCTGTCGGTCGACAGCCTGCGCGCCTCGATGGCGCTCCGGGACGAGAAGCGCGACACCGAGCTGAACGACCGGTCGAGGATCTCGGAGACGGAGATCTCGGCCGCTCGCCTGCCCGGGTGGTCGCCGACGTCGCTGGCCGCGCTGGCCGTGCTGCTGCAGATCGCGCTGATCTACCTGTGTACGGCGCTCCAGCAGAGCGGCGAGGCGTGGCGGGACGGGACGGCGTTCTACTACGCCCTGCACGTCGACCGGTGGGCGAGCGCGACGGGCGCGTGGCTCCGCGACGCCCTGCCGCTCGGCACGTTGCGCGGGCTCACGTTCGGCGTCCGGGCGATGGAGCTCGCGATCCCGGCGCTGCTTATCGTCCCCGCGCTCTTCCGGTGGACGCGCGGGATCGCCGCCGCGCTGATGGTGCTGCACGGCCTGATCCTCGGGGTCTTCTTCGATTTCGGGCTCTTCGGCTGGGCGCTCGCCGCGGCGGCGCCGCTCGTGCTGCCCGGGGAGCTCTGGGACGTGTACGAGCGCTCGTGGAACGAGCGGCGGGCCCGCACGCTCGTCTACGACGCCGACTGCGGCCTCTGCCTCACGATCACGCGCCTGCTCAAGCGGCTCGACCTGCGCGGCCACCTGGCCTTCCAGGGCAACGCCGCGCTCGACGAGCTCTACGTCAGGAACCAGACCGGCGCGACCGAGCGCGTCCCGATGCCGAAGGAGGTGACGGCCGAGCTCGTCGAGCAGACGGTGATCGCGATCGACCGCAACGGGCGCGTCTTCCTGCGCGGCGAGGCCGTCACGGAGGCCCTCCTGGCGCTGCCGTTCGGCTGGCTCGCCTTGCCGCTCAAGCTGCCCGGCATCTCCCACCTGCTCGACGTGATCTACGAGGTGGTCGCGACCCGGAGGCACCACATCAGCATGCTGCTCGGCAAGCAGGCGTGCGGGATCCCGCTGTTCGGCGAGGACGACGTCGACGACGCGGACGTCGCGACCGGGCCCGCGCCCGCGGTGCGGGCGGCGCGCGGCGCGCTCGGGGGGCTGCGGGAGGCGGCGGTGCTCGTCGTGCTGGCGGCGATGCTGGCGCAGACGGCGAAGGAGAACCCGCTGCCCGGCGCGGCGGCGATCCCGCAGGGGGAGCTGCTCTCCGCCGTGGCGTCGTGGCCGCGCATGCTGGCGCGGTGGGACCTGATGGCGCCCGAGCCGCCGCGGAGCAACGGGACGATCGTGATCGACGGCCAGACGCGCGCGTCGCAGCCGATCGATCCGCTGACGGGCGAGGCGCCGCGGCTGGACCCGGCGGCGCAGCCCGCGCCGCGGCTCGGCCAGCTCTGGTCCGATTACCTCGATCGGATCCGGAAGCAGGAGTGGGTCGACTTCCAGCGCGCCTTCCGCGACTACATGGCGAAGGGCGGACCGCTCGCGGCCGAGGGCGGGCGCGAGAGGGCGCTCCAGGGCTTTGACGCCTACTGGGTCGCCGCGCCGATCCCCCCGCCCGGGGCGCCCGCGCCGGCCGAGGCCGAGATCGAGCGGGGAAAGCTCTTCTCGCACGCGCGGGGGGGCGTGTCGAAGCCCCGCCTGGAGCGGCGCCCGGGCGTCCCGCCGGCCTTCCTCAAGCCGATCCAACCGAACTGAGGGGCTCGAATGCGTGGGCCTGACGAGGACCCGAGCGCCGCGGAGCCGGGCGCGCCGGCGGCAGGAGCCGCGGAGCCGGGCGCGCCGGCGGCAGGA
Source organism: Sorangium cellulosum (assembly GCF_002950945.1). Lineage (GTDB taxonomy): Bacteria > Myxococcota_A > Polyangia > Polyangiales > Polyangiaceae > Sorangium > Sorangium cellulosum_E. The sequence continues at coordinate 13,004,781 of NZ_CP012673.1, read as the reverse complement.
GCCGCGGAGCCGGCGGGCGCCGCGCCGCGGGCGGCAGCCTCACAGCCGGCCGGGAGCCGGCTGCGGCGCCTGGGGCGCTGGATCAAGGAGTATTACTGCACCATCGATGTCCGCACGCTCGGCCTGTTCAGGCTGGTGCTCGGCTTCCTGCTCGCCGCGGACTGCCTGCGCCACTGGGCGGAGGCGAGCTGGGCGTACAGCAACGACGGGGTGCTCACCAACCACTATCACCTCTTCCACCCGAGCAGCGGATACAACTTCAGCATCTATCATGCGTTCTCGTCGACGGCGGAGGTCCACGTCGCGTTCGCGCTCTCGCTGTTCTGTTTCCTCTGCTTCTTCATCGGCTGGCGTACGCGGCTGTTCTCGATCCTCTCCTTTCTCCTCGTGACGAGCCGCGACAACCGCCTCCTCATGATCGAGAACGGCGGGTATGTCGTCGTGAACCTCATCACCTGCTGGGCCATGTTCATGCCGACCGGCAGGCGCTTCTCCGTCGACGCGCTGATCCGCTCGTACCGCGAGCGGCAGGAGCGGACGGCCGCCGACCTCGCGGAGCGCAGCCGCCCCGCGTGGGCCGAGCGCCCGTACGTCTCCGGCATCGTGCTGCTCGCGATCCTGAACCTGGCGACCATCTACTACTTCAACGTCGTCAACAAATCAGGCCTGGTCTGGCGTCGCGGCGAGACGGTGCATTACGTGCTGCACCTCGACCGCATGATCACGGGCCTGTCGGTCCTCATGCGAGAGCACGTCCCCCTCTGGGCGATGCGGGGGCTCACCTGGGCCGTGCTCATGGTCGAGGCGCTGCTCGTGACGTGGATCCTCTCGCCCCATGGCCGCCGCGTCACACGCGCGCTCGCCATGGGCGCGATGTGGGCGCTGCACGGCTCGTTCGGCGTGATGATGCGCCTCGGCCCGTTCTCGTGGTTCCTGATCGGCTGGTCGTTCCTGCTGCCGACGGCGCAGCACTGGGACATGCTCGAGCGCTGGTACCGCCGCCGCGCGGCGCCCCGGGTCGTCGTCTACGACGGCGACTCGCCGCTCGCCTTCGCCCTGATGCGTTTCCTCGTCCGGCTCGACCTGCTCGAGCTGCTCCGGTTCGAGGAGGCGCGCGCCGAGGCGGCCGAGGGCGAGGCGCCCCGTCCGCCGCTCCTCGTGGTGCGCGAGGCGAGCGACGTGCCCCGCGGGCGCGTGTTCGAGGGCGCCGCCGCGGTGCGCGAGATCGTGCGGGCGCTCCCCGGGGGCCGCTTCGCCTGGCCTTTCGTCTGGGTGTTGACCCTCGGCGCGCCCGGCGCGCTGCTCGGCCTCGCGGCGCGGCGGCGCGACGCCCTCGCCCGGTTCTTCGGGCTGGCGCGCGCGCCGCGGCCGCGGCCGGCGCAGGCGGGTGTCCCGTCGCCGCTCTCGGAGAAGGTCGCCCGCGGCGGGGTGATCGCGAGGGAGGCCCTCATCGCCTACCTCGGGATCTGCGCCGTGAGCCAGGCGCTCAACGAGAACAAGAGCGTGCCCGCCTTCCTGAAGCACCCCCAGCCGAAGTTCATGCAGGCGACGATCGTGTATCCGCGCCTGCTCCAGGGATGGGGCATGTTTGCGCCGAACCCGATCGCCGAGGACGGGTCGATCAGCGTGGACGCGATCACCGTCGACGGGCGGCACGTCGATCCGTTCACGGGCCTCCCGCCCGACCTGGATCTCACGGACGCGCGCGGGCTCGGGCTAGGGCAGATCCGGCAGGACTACTTCAACCGGATCCGGCTCGACCGCAACAAGCCCTTCCGCCGGCCCGGGCTCCAGGACTACCTGCTCAAGTATCATGTGCGCACCGGGCGCCCGGAGGACGAGATCGTCGCGTTCGACGTCTACTGGGTGAAGGACCAGTGCCCGCCGCCGGGGGAGCGCACGCCTTACCAGAACGAGGCGATCCCGATCATGTCGTACCGGCGACCCGGGTATCGGCCCCGCCCCGGGCTGCCGCCGCTCCCGCCGGCGCTGAAGGAAGCGAGCGCGGGGAACTAGGATACCGATCACGCTGATCGCGCGAGAAATAGACCGCCAAGGACGCCAAGATATTATCTCCTTCTTGGCGTCCTTGGCGCCTTGGCGCCTTGGGTGCGTCAGGCCAAGCCTGACTTGACTCGTCAACTGTGAGGTGTTGGCCATGTGAATTGCCCGTTCGACATGTAGGCGACCAGGCGGCGGCTTGGGGTAACCTGAGCGTCGAAGCCCTGGAAGCCGAAGGCGTGGGCCGCAAGCAATGAACCCGATTCGGTCTCGTTACAAACGACGGAAGTGGCCTTCCTCCCCAAGGCTGGGCGGTCTGTCACCGGCGACGTAGCAACGGGCATGTACAGGCGCCGGGCTTCCCGGGATGGTTGGGGGCAGCGCACGCCGAAAGTCAAGCCAGGAACCTGAGAGATCCGACGACCGTGGGTGGAACCCAACGCCCCGGGTAACCGGCAAGCGGCGGCGTCGGAAGTCGGCGGGGCTCATAGTAGCGACGAAGCGGGTAACGACCGTGGAGCGAAGGGGCCCTGCCGGACACACGCATGAACCAATGAGAGGAGAGCCGATTGGATCGTGACGATCCCACTACGGAACAGGAGACTGCGGTCGACCAGGCCCGCAAGGACCCACGTGGACCGATGCCTCCGAAACTCGCCGCCCTGCGGTTCAAGCTCGGCCAGAAGGCCAAGCAGCAGCCGGAGTTCCGGTTCTATGCGCTCTACGGCCACCTGCTACGGGTGGACGTGCTGGAGACGGCGATCGCGACGGTGGCAGCCAGCGACGGCTGTGAAACACCGGGTGTCGACGGCATCACGATGAACCAGATCGTGAATGCGGAGGGTGGCGCTGCATCGTTCCTCGCGGTCATCCGCGAGGAACTGCGCGCGAAGACGTACCGTCCCCAGCCGGTGAAGCGTGTCTACATCCCGAAGGCGAACGGAAAGCAGCGCCCGCTCGGCATCCCGACGATCCGTGATCGCGTGGTGCAGACCGCGGCGCTGCTCCTCCTGGAACCAATCTTCGACGCGGATTTCCTGGACTGCTCGTACGGGTTTCGGCCTAAGCGGTCAGCCCATGGAGCGATCGACGAGGTCCAAGCGAACCTTCGCGAGGGCTACACGGCGGTGTATGACGCGGATCTGCAAGACTACTTCGATTCGATCCCGCATGACAAGCTGATGAAGGGGCTCGAAACACGGCTCGCCGACGGGTCGATGCTCCGCCTCATTCGTCTGTTCTTGCGGGCACCCGTCCAGGAAGGGAAGGGTCCGCCGCGGCGGCCGGGGAGCGGCGTCCCGCAAGGGGGCGTGATCTCACCGCTGCTAGCCAACGCGTTCCTTCACTGGTTCGATCGGGCGTTCTTTTCCAAGAACGGTCCGGCGACCTGGGCGAAAGCGCGGCTGGTGAGGTATGCCGACGACTTCGTCGTTATGGCGAGGTTCATCGATCACCGCATCGTCGGGTTCGTCGAGGAGAAGATCGAGCGGCGGCTCGGTTTGGTGATCAACCGAGAAAAGACGCAGGTCGTGCAGATGAAGGACGAGGACGCCACGCTCAATTTCCTCGGCTACACGTTCCGATCGCCGCAGCCAACGTCCCTATCGGCCTCCCGTAGGGGTGAGCTTGTTCAAGCACGTTCATGACCTCGGTCTGATCGCGCCATGAGCGGCTCGTGGCTGGACTGCGCATGCTCATGGTGACGTGTCCGGGAACGCCGGATGCGGGAAATCCGCACGTCCGGTGTGACGAGGGCGGGGTAGCCGGCGGAAACGCCGGCCCCCGCTACTCTACCGTCCTTGGCGTTTTATTTCTCGCTCGATCAACGTGATCGGTGTTCTAGAGCGGTTCCCGCCCGCCCCTGGTAAGACCGCCGCTCTAGAACATGGCCTTGAGGTGCCCGCCTACCGTCGTGAGCAACAGCGTGTACGTGCCGTTGCCGAGGTCATGCTCCGACTCCGTCACCGTGCGCGGCAGGATCCCTTGCACCCGGACGTCGCCCGAGAGCGACACACGATCGCTCAGCTTGAAGATGCCGCCGACGTCGCCGATCAGCCGGTGTCCGTCCGGGGAAGCCACGTCGATCGTGCTGTCCGGCGAGGCGGCCGACTGATAACCGACCGACGCGGTCGCAATCACCCCGTCGGTCAGCCCCACCTTGGCGCCGGCTTCCACCCACACGGTATCATTCCAGCGGCGCGGCAGGGTGACCGTGACCCGGTCGATGATCCCGAGCTTGGGCTGGGCGAGATCCGGCGAGGTCGCCTCGACGACGAAGGCCTTGATGTCCGAGTAGAGCACGTAGGAGAGCAGGCCATCGAGGCTGAGCCGGTCGTTCACGCGGTAGCCGACGCCGGCGGTGAGCCGCTTGGGGAGCGTGAACGAGAGCACGGCGTCGCCCTCGACCAGGGGCTTGTAGCGCAGGCCCTGCTCGCTCAGGTCCTGCGTGAAGAACGGGTGGTTCATGTCGATGGCGAACTTGCCTTTGTACCGCATGGCGGCGCTGTGCTGGTACGTCAGGCCGAAGCGGAGATCCCTGGTCGGGGTGAAGGTGAGCCCGACATGGAAGGAAGCGCCGTGGGAGATCGCCTGCTTCAGCGAGATGGAGCGCGCGAGCACGTCGAGCTCGCGCAGCTCGGTCGACGCGTCCGGGCCGAAGTCGTTGTCCTGGTTGAGGTAGGCGAGGCCGTCGCGGAACTCGTTCAGGCCGGCGAAGTCCTGCACCTTCGAGAGCTCGGCGAGGCCGCCGACGTACGAGACGCCGGCGCCGAGCGCGAGCTGCTCGGTCAGCGTGAGGCCGGCGGCGGCGGTGAGGGAGCTCGACACGATGAACGCCTGCCGGAGCTGCCAGCGCTGCGCGCCGTCCTCGGGGAAGCTGAGCGCCGCGGCGTAGGGGACGTAGAGGCCGACGCCCACGGTGAGGCGGTTCGGGATGGCCGGGATCGCCAGGAACACGTTGCCCGTCGGCGCCACCGGGGTCGTCGAGACCTGCTCGGCGCGGCCGGCCTTGCCCGGGTCGGCGTTCGCCGGGTCGAGCGGGAGCTTGAACTGCAAGGTGTCCGGCGTCTGGTAGGCGCCGCGCCGCTCGCGCTGGTAGGTCGCGTGGCCGACGATGAGGCCCGCGCCGAGGAGCAGCTCCGGCCGCTTCACGCCCGCGAGCGCGGCCGGGTTCCAGAAGACCGCGGCGGCGTCGGACGACGTGGGCCCCGAGGCGCCGCTCGTGACCCAGGGGGCGTCGATGCCCGAGGCGCGCGCCTCGCCCGCCGTCAGGCCGACGAGGCCTGTCGCGAGCGCGAGCGCGGCGAGTTCACGTCCGGTCCGGCGGCGGGGCCGCGGGGTGGGCAGAGCTCCTGACATGCGACGGGTCCTCACGGTGGGTGGGCCGGCTACTGGATCCGGGTGAGGGTGAGAGAGAGGCGATGCGGGCTCGGCTTGTCGCCGACGGTGATCTGGTAACGACGCCCCTCGTCGTCCTCGAAGTAGAGCGTCTCGCCCGGCTTGACCTCCACCTTCTCGTGCAGCGTGTCGCCGTCGATCTCCTCCGTCGTCGACCGCTTCTGCATGAGCGCGGCGTCCGCGAAGAACCCCGGGTTCTCGTAGGTGTACTCGCGCACGGGCGCGCCCTCCGCGTCCCTGCGGAGGTCGTCGGGCGCGACGAAGTAGAGGTAATCGCGCTGGCCGGCGACGCCGCTCTCGGTGCTCCGCTGGTACAGGTAGAAGTCCGCGTCGCCCGCGGCGTTGTCGTTCAGCTCGATCGCCATGTCCTTGAGGAGCAGCGCGTCCTTCGCGAGGTTCTCCTTGATGCTCGCGACGAGATCGGACGTCTTCACGCCGACCGGCACGTCGCGCACGGTCACCTCGAGGTCGGCCTCGCCCTCGGCGAGGCCGCCGTCGTGCAGGCGCGCCTGGGCGACCTCGACGAGGATGTCCCAGAAGTAGGACGGCTTCGGCGTGTCCTCGTCTGGATCCAGGACGATGCTGTCCTCGACGGCGATCGTGGTCCAGCCGCGCTCGTCGATGCAGACCTCCACCGGCTCGAACTCGCCCGTGGAGGATCCCTGGGGCCCGTACTTCGTGCAGTGGTCGTCGATCCGCGCCGCCCTGAGCTCGCCGGCGCGGGCGAGGATGTGCTCGAACTCCCAGAGCGGCTGCTCCCACACGGGCGAGTCGCCGCGCGGCGCCGGCTCCTCGCTCGTGCCGCCCGGCAGGTGCATCGGGCTCTCGGGGATGGCCATGGTCAGCTCCCCGATCGTGAGGTGCTTCGCCAGGCCGTTCAGCTCCAGCCAGTCCGGCTTGCTGAAGTCGAACATCGACTCGACCTGGCCAGGGGTGCTGTTGACGCTCGCCACCGCGGCCGCCGTCGCGTCGACGCCCTTGTACGGCAGCGCCTGGACATTGACCTGGACCGTCATCGTGAAGTCGTCGAGGGCGGCCTTCACGCCGGACGTCGCCTTGATGAAGCCGGGGTGTTCCGGGCCGTCGGGGTCGTCCGGGTCGAGCGGCGTCGGGCCGAACTGCGCGGCGAGGCCGGCGAAGTCGGTGACGACGTCGTACAGCGTGACGGGGATCGAGCGCGGCGCGACCGGGTAGACGCCATCCGGGTGCTCGTCCGTCGGCATCCCCTTCCGGCGCTGGGTGTTCGGGTGCGTGCTGACCAGGTTCTCCAGCACGGCCTGGGCGGTGAGCTCGACCGGGATGATGCGCTCGTTCTCGTCCGCCCCCACGAGGTCGGCGAGGATCTTCGATGTCGGGATCCCGACGGCGTTGCCGACGCCGAGCAGGTACTCGAGGCTCGTGCCGCTCAGGTCGGCGCTCTCCGGCGTCATGTTGAGCAGGCCGACCAGGTTCCGCGCCGCCGGGGAGAGCGCGTCGACCTCCGCGGGCGGCATGTACATGACCCGGAGCAGGGCGTTCTCGATGAGCGCCGAGATGTCGAGATCGAGCAGCCAGATGCCCTCGAGCGTGGGCCGCGGGAGGGCCCTGAGCTCCTCGAGCGTGAGCTTCTTGGAGAAGTTCTTCGCGTCGAACCGCAGGAACTCGAGCGTGAGGGTGCGGCTCTCGTTCACGCCGAGCGCCGGCGGGGGCGCCTCCTCTTCCACGGTGACCGCATCGACGCAGCCGGGCAGGGCGCACGAGAGCGCGGCCGCGAGCAGGACGCCGGGCCGGGCGAGCCGGCGGCGGGCGGGCAGGGCGGGACGGGCGGCGGCGCGGGCTTGCGGGACGGGCATGATCAGAGCCTCTTCACGTCGGCGGTGATCTCCACCGGATCGCTGCTGTCGGGCACGTGGAAGTGGACCTCGTAGACGGCGGCCTCGTCGTCCTCCATGTACAGCGTCGTATCGCCCGGCTGCAGCCGGTATTTCTCGCGCGTGGTGTCGGCGACGCCGTCGAGCTCCTTCGTCGAGACCTTGCTCGCCTCGCTGAGATCGGGGCTCGTGTAGAAGCCGGGCTTGGCGTAGCCGTAGGGGCGCGGGGCCTCGGCGCCCTGCTCCGGAGGTCGGAGGTCGTCCTCGGAGACGAAGAACAGGGTCGGCGCGCCGCCCGGGGCGCCGCGGTCATAGAAGAAGTCGAGCGCGTCGTTGTTGACCCAGTAACGGCCGAGGATGATCTCCGCGATCTCCTTGGACTGGCTCTGCAGGGTGGGGCGGAGGCCGGCGATGATCTCATCGGCGGTGTAGCCGATCTTGACGTCGTCGAGCGCGTAGGTGGGCTGGACTTTGCCATCGAGGATCTCGGCGTTGCCGTCGCCCGTGGGATCGTGGATGGCGACCTGAGCGACCTCGGTGAGCAGCTCCCAGAAGAACTGCGGATCCGGTATCGGGGGCGGCGGGTCGGAGATGTTGCCGTTGAAGACCGTCCAGCCGCGCGGATCGCCGCCTTGGCCGATGGTTAAGCCCACCTTGCACATCCCGCTCAAGCGGAAGTAACACCCGGTGAACGGCGCGCGTTCACCGTACGTGAGGTAGGCCGCCTTGCCCACGATGTGCTCGAGCGCGAACGGGGGGGTCGTCCACACGGTGTTCGCGCCGACCGGCATGTCGGGGGAGTTGGACTTGCAGGCAGGCGTCTCCGTGCACGGCGGCACCGTGGTTGGCAACTCGCTCAGCGAGATCCGCATATCGATCGTCGGCGTCTGGGCGACGCCGCTGACCTGAAGCTTCGCCGCGTCCTCGAAGTCGAAGCGGAGCGGGGCCTCGCCCTCGCGGAGAAACATGTCGCCGGCCCCCTTCGAGAGGTCGACCCCCGAGACCCGGCGCAGGCCGGACTCGGCGATGACCTTCATCTCGAAGTCGGGCAGGAGAACGTCGCTCTTCGTCGTGAACGTCTCGTCGTCGCGGACGAGCACGCCGGGATGATCGTCGGAGCGCCCGAGCTTCTCGGAGAGCGGCTGAAGATCGTGCAGGGCGTCGTAGAGGCTGATCGACAACTTCACGCCGTCCGGATCGGAGATGGCTGGGTGCGTGGCGAGCAGCTGCTGCTGGAGCGCGAGGATGAGCTTGTCCAGCGGCACGACCGGGGCCGTCCGGTTGCCGCGCGTGGCCATCGGCGGGGGTTCCGTGGCCAGATCGAGGGTGATGCTGTCGGCGAGGACGTCGGCGAAGTCGAACGCGAATGTGCCTGGGTTCTCCTCGAAGATCTGCTGCAGTCCTTCGAGCGATGTCCCGGTCACGTCCGCGTTGGCGGGCGTCATGCCGAGCAGGCGGACGAGCGCGAACGCGGGTGACGTCCGCCACTCCGGTCCGAAGCTCCGGCCGAGCGGGGTCAGCGCGCAGTCATGCTGGGGGTCCGGGTCGTCGGCGCTCCACGAGCTGCCGCACGCGTCCCGGATCTGCTCGAGCGCGCTTTGCAGCAGCCCGGTCGTGTCGACCTCGAGGATCGTGATCCGCTTGGCGCCGTCCTCCCCGAAGACCTGCATCGCCGTCTGTTTGTTCAGCTTGATCTCGACCGACGGGACCTCCGCGTCGTCGATGCGCATGCGGAACCGGTTCGGCTCCTCGATCACGGGGCCGCCGCTGGCGCCGCCCTCACCGCCGCCCGCGCCACCGGCGCCGCCCTGGCCGCCGTCGTCGCCGCACGCAGCGAGCGACGCGAGCGCCGCGAGCAGCAAGAGGGGAACGCGGCCGCGGAGCGCGGCGCCGCGCCGGGAGGCGAGTGCGGGCGGGGAGTGCGTCATGCGGGGGCTCCTCGTCGAGGGATCTGCTCGAGATCCGCTGGAAGAGACGCCCGATGCTACCGGACTTCGACGCGCTAGCCCACTCTGCCTTCGAGGTCGCTCTGCGCGTTTCCTGCTGCCTCGGACGGCACGGACGGCTCGTTCGGTGCTGCGACAGGTGGTGGGGGGGCGGACGCAGGCGCACCTCCCACGAGGCCGCGCGTCCGGTCGAAGAGCGCGCGCAGCAGCTCGAGGCTCGGCTTGCGCGTGCGCGCCGCGATCGCGAGGACCTCGTCGCGGACCGCGGCGTTGATCGGCGTCGCGATGTCGAGGGCGGCGCCGCGCGCGACGACCTCGCCGTTCAGGAAGTCGACAGCGGGCGGGCGGCCGCGCTCGATGGCGGCGAGCATCGAGGAGCGCAGGCGGCGGTACCGCGCGCCCACGGCGAGGATCAGGGCGTGCTTCGCGAAGAGCCCCGGCGAGCCGACGGCGGTGCGCTCGGCGTCGGTGAGGGCGATCCAGTCGAGGTCGAGCGTCCCCGCGACCTTCTCGAGGCGCACGCCGGCCGCGCGCGCGACCTGCACGGTCTCGGTCATGACCTCGAGCGCGAGCCGGCGGACGAAGCGGTGCCGGAGGAGCGCGCCGAGGCGGTCGCCGCCGACGGTGCCGAGCGAGGAGATGGCGCAGTTGATGGCGAGCTTCGACCAGCGCGCGCCGGCGAGGTTGTCCGTGACGGTCGTCGGGCCGATCGCCTCGAGGATGCGGGCGAGCTCGTGGAGGCGTGTGTCGCTGGCGCCGTCGAGCCGGCCGAGGACGAAGCCGCCGCTCGAGGTGCGGTCGTACACGCCGGGCTCCACCATCGAGGCGCCCCACGCGATGATCCCCCCGAAGGTGCGCTCCGGGCCGGCGATCCGGGCGATGCGCTCCTCGCAGAGGCCGTTCTGGAGGCAGATCATCGCGCCCGCGGGGGCGAGGTGCGCGACGACGCTGCGCGCGGCCTCCTCGACCTGCGGCGGCTGCGTGGCGAGCAGGATGTAGTCGAACGGCCGCTCGCCCGGGCCGATCTCGCGCAGGGCGCGGCCGCGCACCGTGCCCGGGCTCGCCTCGCCGCGCACCCGGAAGCCGCCGGCGTTGATGGCGTCCGCGATGAGGGGGTTCGTCGTGAACGCGGTGACGTCGTGGCCCTGCTCGAACAGGTGCGCCGCGATGATGCCGCCGATGCCGCCGCAGCCGACCACGAGCAGCCGGGGCGCGGACGAGGAACGGGCAGAGGAGGAGCCCGGGGGAAGGTCGGAGGGGGAGCGCGCGGAGGCGGGGAAGGAATCGGTGAAGCTCATGGGAGAGGCTTTACCACTGCGGCGGGGCGGCCTCGACGGGGTGCGGGGGGCGCGCAAAGGGGACAGAAGGGGCGGAAAAATGTAGGGGGAGGGGACGGCGAGGAGGCGAGACGTAGCCAGGATAAGCCGGGATCTGTTCGAGATCATCCGCGCTCACGTCATAGAACCGCTTGAAGTCGACGAGCTGACGCGACTGCGGGCCGGCGCGCAAGAAGCCATCATGTCCGAGAAACCAGGTCTCTATGCAGCAGTGCTGGACGATGATGCGGATTGTGAGGGATGGATTGGTCTTCGCCATGCGGGTGCCTCGGAGCTCCTCCTGCACGGCGCGGTCAACCTCGGCGTAGCGGGCCTCGTACGTATCCTCGTCCGAGTCGATGCAGATCCAGAACTCCTGAACGAGGCCCGGGTGCTCGTCGATGTCCCGGAGGAGGCCGGCGATCCTGCGGTAACACGAGGGATATCCCTTCCCGCTCACAAGGACGTAGCCATCGGAGGTCAGGTCGGCCACGTTGGGCTCGCGACGCAGCGCGGGGAGCCGGTGGCGGAGCCAGGCCTCATAGACCCTCGGCTCGGTCTCGGCGCCCTCGACCAGGAGGACGAGGTTCATCCCTGAACCCCGTGCTCGTACTCCGGCAGGTTGATGAGGCGCGTGAAGCGATCCAGGTGCGAGCGCTCCTCGGCCATCGCCGGGATCTTGCCGGCGTCGAGCACCCGCACGCGGCTGCCCTTCCGGGTGACGATCTTCCAGTGGCTCGGCGGGATCTGCTCGATGATGTAGGGGTGGTGGCTGGTGAGGATGAGCTGGAGGTCCGGCGCCCGGCTCAGGAGGAAGCGCGTGACGGCAGGCAGGCAGTTGACGCCGAGGCTCGACTCCAGCTCGTCGATGAGCACCACCGTGCCGCGGGGAGCGAACGACAGGTGGACGAGGAAGGATAGATAACGCTGCATGCCGGAGGACATGTCGGCGAAGTAGACCCATTCGTCGACGCCGGACTCCTTCACGGCGAGGGCGATGCTGTACACCTTGCCCTCCATGAGATCCGGACCGAGGGCGTAGTAGCGTCGGACCGCGAGCCGCTCGACGGTCGGGAACGCGTCCAGGAACGCCTCCTCGATCCCGGTGAACGTCCCCGGAAACACCGCCTGGAGAAGCTCGGCCTTGTGGTGCAGGGGCAACGAGAAGTCCGCGCCGAGATCGGCCGCGGAGGCATAACGTTGCTTCTGATGCTCGAATGAAGACGTGAGCTGCACTCCGTGGCTCGGTAACGTTTCGAGCGCGCGATAAATGCAGCGGGAGAACGCCACGTAGAGCGGCAGCATCACGGGATCCTCCTTGAGGACGGCGATCGCGCTCTTTGCTCTGTCCAGCTTTGGAATCGTTTGCGCGTTGAGAAGAAATCGCTCTGGCGTACGCTCGACGAGGGTACGCTCTCCCTGGTGGATCCGCTCACTTCTGACGAGCGGCGGCTCGGCGGCGTGCAAGGCGCCTTGGTCTTCCGACCCTATCCCAACACGCGGCTCCAGTTCGGCTTCCCAGCGGTACGTCAAGCCCTCGTGCTCGAAGCCGATCGCGAAGCTTGCCCCGCGAATCGCCTCGATGTGCTCACCCGCTTCTTTGTCCCCGAGCGCGACCGCGCAGACCTGCTCGATTGCCCGCACAATCCGCGTCTTGCCCGCTCCGGACACGCCGACCAGCAGGTTGAACGGATCGAGCGCCATCGGTTCGAGCGTCCAGCCATGCTGCGCGCCCTGGAGCTCGAAGGTCAGGATCCTCATGCAGCGAGGAGTCTACGCCCTCGTCCCATCCCGGCCAACCCGGGAGCCCTGCCGGGACTCCCTCGGGTGGAGCACGTCCCTTTGCCGCCCCTCGACCTGTGGGTGCGCCCCGGCGTCCTCGCCCCGCCCGGCGCGCCCGCCCAGCGCTCCCGGAGCCCGGGCTCGCGCGCTCTGCCCCCCGCGAGCGTTCAGCGCCTAGATTGTAGAGCGGGAGACGGGATTTGAACCCGCGACGTCAACCTTGGCAAGGTTGCACTCTACCACTGAGTTACTCCCGCAGACGCCGTTCCCACGAACCGGGAAACCACGTCGTTTCGACGCTTGCCCGAGATCCCGGGCCCGCGCCGAGGCACCACCGGAGGTCGCCCCCGTCGGTGCGTGGCGGGTGACTACCAACCGGCGTTGCCCCAGTCAAGCATGGAAGCGCACGACCCGACGCTCCTCCCGACGGACGACGCGCCCCGGGCGTTCCCCGCGGCCCGTGGCAGCCCGCCGCTCTGCCGGGCCCTGCACGTCGCGCTATCTCGCCCGCGGGGCCGGCCCCCCTTCCGCCGGGGCCCCCTCCCGCGCCCCGCCGCTCTCCCTCAGTCGGCCGGGGCGAGCACCTGGATCGCCTTCGGCTCCAGGGTCACCGTGATCGGCAGGCGCCCGAGCGGCTCGCCGTCCACGTCGAGCAGGAACACGGGCTCGACGTCGCGGTTCAGCAGCGTGAGCTCGATGCGATCGCACTGGAAGTGGCGGACGTCGGGGTGGCGGATGTGCGACCCCGTGTACATCCCGGTCGACACGGCCGCGAAGCGGAGGGGGGGCGCGTCGCCCAGGTCGATGACGTCGAACACGCCGTCGTCGGCCCTGGCCATCGGCGCGACCTGCATGCCGCTGCCGAAGAAGCGGCCGTTGCAGATGGCGACGTTGCGCGTCGCGAGCTCCAGCTCGCGGGTCTCGCCCCGCAGCGCCGCGACGCAGCGCACGCGGCCGACGCGGCTCCGGGCGAGGCCCCGGAGCGACGCCATCGTGTACGCGAGCGTGTTGCCGAGCGCCCGCGACGTCTGGCTCACGATCTGATCGACCAGGCCGCCCATGCCCGCGGACAGGACGTTGACGAAGAACGCCTCCGCGCGCTCGCCGCCGTGTGTCTCGTACGAGAAGCGGCCGACGTCCATCGGGCGCGCGCTGCCGCTCGCGATCGCCGTGCAGTAGCGGTCGAGCCGGCGGTTCAGCTTCAGCGTCCGGCAGAGATCGCCGCCGGTGCCCGCGCCGATGATCCCGAGCCGCGTGCCGGCCGCGCCCCGATCGCGCGCCTGCATGAGGCCGTTCACCACCTCGTTGATGCTGCCGTCCCCGCCGACCGCGACGACGGTCTCCCGGCCGTCGAGCGCCGCCTCGCGCGCGAGGTCGACGGCGTGGCGCGCGCGCTCCGTGCGGGCCACGTCGACCTCGCCGAGGATGCGCCGGATGGGCGCGAGCATGCCGTCGAAGATCTTGCCGGTCTTTCCGCCGCTCGACTGCGGGTTCACGATCAGGAGGGGGCGCATGCGCGCACCGATGCTAGATGCCGCGGGTAGCCCAGCGCGAGGTGTTTTTGTGGTGCGCCCGCCCGGCGCGCCGCCGCGCTCCCCAGGGCACCGCGCCGGGGCAGCGCGCCCGTCAGGGCTGCTTCGTGCAGCCGCAGCCGCAATCGTCGCTGAAGTAGGTCCACCCGGGCTCGCAGATGAAGCGGATCCGGGCGCACTCGTCCTGGCTCTTCCCGACGTACTTGGCGAGCGCGCTGTCCACGCCGCAGCCCGGCTGGCTGGCCATGCCCGGCGCGCCGCCCGCGTCCATCATGTCGCCGCTGACGCCTACGTCGCCGCGGACGCCCGCGTCCTCCAGGACCGGCGCGCCGCCCTCCTCTCCGCCTCTCGCCGTGTCCGCCGGCGGAGGGGTGATGGGTCCGCCGCCCGGGGAGCTCTGGCAGCCCACGACGAGCGAGCCGATCAGCACGAGCCACGTTGCGGACATCAGGATCTTGTGTCGCATGAGGGGGGATCTCCGGCTGGGGAAGGGCAGCGGCGCTCAGGGCGCGTTCACCCGTGCATCCCCGAGTGGCTCGAGCGGACGGCGTGCGGGAGCGCGATGTCGCCCGGGGCCTTGTCGCGCGCCGTCCTCGCCGCCCCGGCCGTCGCCGGGAGCGCGGCGCCCCCGTTCTGCTCCTTCTCGGTCTTCGGCACGTCGGGCCCCGTGTCCTCGGACGACTTGGCGCCCGTGCGTTTCCCGTCGGGCGACCGGTGCTCGATGATGGCGTTGATCTCGGCGCCGAGGAGCACCGCCATCGAGGAGATCCACATCCAGAGGAGCAGGATGATCACGCCGCCCAGCGCGCCGTAGCTCACCTCGTAGCTGCCGAAGCGGCTCACGTAGAACGAGAAGCCGAGCGACGCGATGGCCCAGAGCACGACGGCCACGACGGAGCCAGGGGTGATGAACCTGAACTTCTGCTCGACGTCGGGGAGCACGTAATAAAGCGTCGCCAGGACCCCCATCACGATCAACGCGGACACGGGGATGCGGAGCCAGAGCACCAGCGTGCCCAGCGGGCCGAGGTGCTCGGCGATCGCCGGCGTGGCGACCGCGAGGGCCGAGGCGACCGTCAGCAGGACGGCGCCGCCCAGGGTGACCAGGAGCGCGATGCCGCGGCGCTTCAGGAAAGAGCGGCTGTCCTCGACGCCGTAGGCCGAGTTGAGCGCGTCCATCAGCGCGATGACGCCGCCCGAGGCGGCCCAGACCGCGCCGAGAGCGCCGACCGTCAAGAGCGCCGGGCTCTGGCCCTCGGTGAGGGCCTGCAGGCGCTCGCCGAGGATGTTGGCCACAGCCGGGGGAGCGACCTGGTAGAGCTCGCGGATCAGCCTCGCGGACTCGGCCGGATCGATCACCAGGCCGGCGAGGGCGACCGCGAAGAGCAGGAGCGGGAAGATCGAGAGGACACCGAAGAAGGTCAGCGCAGCAGCGACGGTGTCGACCTTGTCCTTGACCCACTCCTGCTTGATGTCGTTCAGAAAATCCTTCCAGGGGATCTCTTTTCCGGGCAGGTGCATGGCGGACCTTCACTGCAGGGGCGCGCGGGGCGCCGTTGCGTTCATTCGGGGCGGCATACGCCGGGGTGGCCGCCTGTAAGAGAGCAACACGGGTGCCAGGCCGAGGGCGGCGGCAGCGGGCGGACCCGCGTGGCCGCCGGTCCTGCCCGGGGACCAGTCCAGGAGCCCCGCTCGCGCCGGGCGTTCGCCACCCCCACCTCCGCGCGTGGCGCGAATTGCCCCACGCGGCACAAAGGTCACATCACGGTGCGGGCGATCGTGGGCTGGCCGCCCGCCGCGGCCTGGCTGGGACTCCCTGTCCGAAGCAGGCGCCGGCGCGGCGCGGCGGCCGTCAGGTGGGCGCGCGGTTCCTCGGCGCCGGGGCGGGAGCGCCGGGGGCGGTCGCGGGGCGGCGGTCGGCGCGCGGGGCGAGGACGTGGGCGATGGCGCTCTGCAGGGGGCTGCGCGTGGTGATGCCTGGGCCTCGATGACCTGCTGCTGGAGCGCGAGCCGCTCGCGCTCGGCGTCGTGGATCGGGGTCAGGTCGCGCGCGATGATGGCGACCGCCGGGGGCCGTCCAACTGTTCGGCGAGCGCGACCATGGAGCCTGGCAAGGGATGGTGCGGCCGTCGTCCCGGGCGAGGGTGAGGGTGGTTGGCGTAGAAGAGCGCGCCGTCCTGGGAGGCGAGGCATACTAGAGCGACAAACGGGTTGAACCCGTCTGAAACGAGCAGATTTTCGAACCGCCAAGGCGCCAAGGACGCCAAGAAGGAGAAGAAAATATCTTGGCGCCCTTGGCGCCCTTGGCGTCTTGGCGGTTCATCTCTCGTTCCTCAACGTGATCGGTGTTCTAGCCCTCTCGGACCACGTCGTTCAGGTGCCTGCCGCGCGCGTCCCTGGCCATCTCGGCTTCGTCGTGAAGGGACCTGAGGTGGACGCGGCGCGCCTCTCGACGTGGTCCAGCGCCGCGGCCCGGTTCTACTCGATCTTCAACGGGGTGCGCCCCGCGACCTCTTCCTGGCAACTCACGCCGTTCAGAAGGCATCCGATGGCCAGCGGCGCGGAGCCGCTTACCACGATATCGAGAAAACCGTCATGGCCTTCCGGCGATCGCACCTGGCCGATGCTGTGATGACGCGCGCCGTCATGCACCCCGGCGGCGCCGAGCCCGATGACCGGCGGCGATGTGGGGACGAGCACACCGACGATGCCCACGAACGCGAACGCAGTATGATTTTTCATTGTCTCCTCCCGCTCGATGCGTGTTGCGATGCCGGCGGCGCCGCGTGCAATTGCGGGCCGTGGCAAGGGGGGACCCTACGATAGAAAAGGCTATCGGATTCGCCGCGCCGGCGTCCACCGCAAAACGCCTTCGCCCGCGCCTCCCGCCTCTGCCTCCGCGGAGGCGGCGCGGCAGCGCGGCAGCGCGGCAGCGCGGCAGCGCGGCGCAGCAGCGCGGCGCGGCACGTGTGCGCTCGCGCACCGCGAGGTGCCGGGCACCCGCGTGACGCGATGGCGTCAGAGATCCCGCTCTCCCCGGGGTAGAGGCAGGGGCGTGCGCGTGCATGCGCGGAGCGTCTCAGCCCCTCGTAGACGACAAGCGACGCAGGAGCGCACGATTCGCGCGCATGATTCGGTGAACGGCGAGCGGTCCGGCCGCATTCAGGAGGAGAGAGGTGCGCTCCGGGAAACGCCGCGGCTCACCCTCTGCGCGATGAGCAGGATAGTTCAAATCGGTAGGAGACAAGCGAGCCCGCCTCCGCGGTCCCATCACGAAGACTCTTTTCCACTGGTCATCGTCGACGAACCTCGAGGAATGTTCCCGCGCAGCCCAGCGTAGCAAAGGAGACCGGTCGAGAGGAGGTTTGAGCTTGCGGGCTGCCCCTGCTCTCGGCTCGCCGTCAAGCCGCAGAGCACGGGCTCGTCGAAACGACGCGTCAACGTTCGCGATCGACAACCGGCTTCGGTTGCCTCTGCCGGCACACCGCTGCCACAGGATCCACGATGAAAAGCGAGAGAAAGCTGCGACTTCGTCGCCTGCTGCGATACGGGCTGCGCCGCACCCTGATTCTGCCCATGGACCACGGGGCGACACAGGGGCCGCTCGCCGGACTGGAAGACATGCGGGCTGCGATCGACGGTCTCCGTGGACAGGAGGTGGACGCCGTCGTGCTCCACAAGGGGGGAATCAAGTGGACCCACGATCTGCTCTGCGAACAGCGGCAGCTGTCGGTGATCCTCCACGTCAGCGCGTCCGTGCGGCTCAGTCCACGAGCCGACTACAAAGTCCAAGTGGCCACCATCGAGGAGGCGCTGCGGCTCGGCGCCGACGCGGTCTCCGTCCACGTGAACCTGGGCACGGACGGCGATCACGCGATGCTGGAGACCCTCGGAAGGGTGGCCGAGGGCTGCGATCGCTACGATCTGCCGCTCCTGGCCATGATGTATCCCCGCGGCCCGGGCGTGCACGAGTTCGGAGAAGCAGAGGTCGCGCTGGCCGCGCGGGTGGGACAAGAGCTCGGAGCGGACCTCGTGAAGGTGAACTACACGGGCAGCGCCGAGTCGTTCCGCCGCGTGCTCTCCGGCGTGACGGTGCCCGTGCTGATCGCGGGGGGAGAACGGCAGGAGACCCCCGGCGAGCTGTTCGAGATGGTTCGCGCCGCCCTCGACGCAGGAGCGTCGGGCGTGGCCGTGGGCCGGGCCGTCTTCCAGTCGAAGAAGCCGAAAGCCGTCCTCCGTGGGCTGCATCGGCTGGTCCACGAGAACGGAACCGTCGACGAAGCGAGGCGAGAGGCAGGGATCGCAGCATGAACGAGACACGAGACGTCGCCGCAAACAAAGAGCTGTGGTTCGAAGTCGGCCCACACACCACCACCTCCACCCTGGACAAGGTGTTCAATCTACCTTACGACGCCATCGTCGTTCCGGCCGATCTGCTGCCGAAGATCGAGAGCGTCACCCTGCCACAGCGGGTCCAGCTCGCGGTGGTGTGCGACGACGTGGATCCTCAGGCCGAGCTCTTGAGCCGATCCGCGCTGCGACAGAAGCTCAAATACGTCTTCACCCGGCGCCCCGAGCACCTCGAGGCGTGGAGCTCCCGCCTCGGCGTGACCGTGGGCTTGTGGTCGAGCGTCGACGATCGTCAGAGCCTGGATCGCGCGGCGGATCTGGCCGCTCGGGGCGGCGTCCTCGTGGTGCAGTTCGCCGATCCGACGAACATCCCGCTCGAGCTCGTCCTGGCCAGGGCAGAGCCGCGGGGAACGAGGGTGCTGAAGAAGGTCGCGACCGCCGAGGACGGCGAAGTGAGCCTCCTCACGATGGAAAAAGGCAGCGACGGCATCGTGCTCCGCTCGGACGAGATCGACGAGATCGTGCGCCTCGGCGGCGCGCGCGAGCAGGCGATGACGGTCCAGTACACCTTCGAGGACGCCGTCGTCACCAGGGTGCAGCACGCCGGCATGGGAGATCGGGTGTGCATCGACACGACGTCGGAGCTGTTCCCCGACGAGGGCATGCTGCTCGGCTCGACGTCCTCGGGCGGCCTGATGGTCTGCAGCGAGACCCACTACCTGCCCTACATGAACCTCCGCCCGTTCCGGGTCAACGCCGGGGCGCTGCACCTCTACGTCTGGGGCCCCGACCAGCGCGCCGTGTACCTGTCGGATCTCCGCGCTGGCGATCAGGTCCTCGTGTTCGACGATAAGGGCCGAGGACGGCCGGTGACCATCGGGAGGCTCAAGATCGAGCGGCGCCCGCTGCTCCTCGTACAGGCCACGGTGCGCGACACGCCCGTCAACGTGTTCGTGCAGGACGACTGGCACGTGCGTCTGTTCGGCGCCGGCGCCGAGATCCGGCCGTCGAGCGAGATCCGCCCGGGAGATCGTCTGCTCGGGTACGTCGACCAGCCTGGCCGGCACGTTGGCCTGCGCATCCGCGAGACCATCAAAGAGCTGTGAACGCCCCGGCGAACTCTACGAGGACATCTGGGGCTGCCCCGCGCTGGCGTACTACGGCTCGCTCGAGTGCGGGCCCATCGGCGTGGAGTGCACGTTCCAGGACGGCTACCACCTGGCGGAAGGACACGTGTACGTCGAGATCGTGGACCCGGACACCGGTCGCGTCTTGCCGCCGGGCACGGTGGGCGAGCTGTGCGTCACCGTGCTCTACCGGCGGGCCGCGCCGTTGATCCGATATCGAGTCGGCGATCTCGGCTACGTCGAGACCGCGCCCTGCCCGTGCTGCGTCGAACGAAAGCGCCTGGTGCTGCGCGGCCGGCAGGGGGACCAGATCCAGCTCGGCGAGCGGAGTTATTCGCCGTACCACGTGGAGGAAATGCTCTACCGGATCCCCGAGGTGGGGAACAACTATCGACTGCTCGTCGATCGCGACGGCCTGACCGTGGAGGTCGAGCTGCGCCCGGGCAGCGGCGATCCAGCGAGGGTGGCCGAGAAGATCCGCAGCCGGCTCGACTGCCACTTCGGGGCCGTGAAGGCGGTGGTGCCGAAGGATCGCATCGAGCGCAGCGGGGGGAAGACCACGCGCGTGTCTTACCAGTACGGACGCGGAGACCACACATGATCATCGACTGCCATGCCCACGTGTCGAAGAGTGACTACGGCAACGCCGACCTGCTGGTCTCGATGCTCGACGAAGCCGACGTGAGGGGTGCGCTGGTGTTCCCGGGCGGCACCATGGACGTCCGCAAGATGACCCTCTACGTCACCGGGGAGCTCGACGCCGAGCAGCGGATCCCCAACGAAGCCGTGTGGGACGCGCTCGCCGCCCACCCCGCGCGCTTCCGGGGCTTCGTGGGGGTCAGCCCTCTGGACGAAGACGAGGCGTTCGCCGCCCTCGAGAAGGCCAAGGGCCTGCCCGTGGTCGGGGTGAAGCTCAACCCGCTGGCCCACAAGTTCTCGTTCTCGGGCGACGTCATGGACGCCATCGCCGAGCACTGCGCGGCGAACGCCCTGACCATCTACTCGCATTCACTGTTCGATCCGGGCGCCAGCACCAAGCGGTACGGCGCCTTCGCCAGGCGCCACCCGAACACGAAGTTCATCCTCGGGCACCTCGGGTTCGGTCCCGCTGACGTCCATGCGATGGACCTCGCCCGCGACCTGCCCAATTTGTTCCTCGAGTCGTCGCTCGCCAACTTCCTGGCGCTCTCCGAGGCGGTCCGTCGCGCGGGAGCCCACAAGCTGATCTACGGCTCCGAGTTTCCGCTCAGCACCCCGAAGATCGAGCTGCTCAAGATCCGCGAGCTCCCCGCGGCGTTCCGCGAGGCCATCGTGGACGGCAATGCTCGACGGGCCATCCCGCGGCTCGAGGGCTGGTCGTGAGCGCCGAACGGAAGGCGTCGTCGATCGCGGCGTACCTCGAACACCGCGGCAAGCTGTCGGCTCACTTCGCGTCGGCCGAAGACCTCGAGCGCCTGCCGATCGTCCTGACCAAGGACGACCTGCGACGCAACTACCCGTGGGGCCTGCTCTGCGTTCCAAAGGAGCACGTGCACCAGTACCACGAGTCGTTCGGAACCACGGGCGTCCCGATCGCGAGCCCGCTCACGCGCGAGGATCTCGAGGCCTACGTCGAAGAGATCCTCCTGACGCCGTTCGACCTCGGCGGGGGGGACCTCGTCCTGGTTCGTTTCCCGTACGCGATCTCGGTTCCCGCTCACCTGTTCCACCGCGCCGCCCAGGCGAGGGGAGCAGCCGTCGTGGCGGCGAGCAGCTACAGCGCCATCAGCCCACCGGCACGGGTGCTGCGGCTCGTGGAGCAGCTGGGCGTCACCGTGCTCACCTGCTTGCCCTTCGAGGCCGTCCGGCTCGCGCATTTCGCCCGCTGGCAGGGGTACGAGCCGGGAAAACACTTCCGGACCCTCCGCGCCGTCTGCACGGCCGGCGAGGTGCTCGGGCCGGCGATGCGGCGGTACATCGAGTCGCTCTGGGGAGCACCGGTCCATCAATTCTACGGGTCCACGGAGGCAGGCAACGTCGCCTATTCGTGTGGCCGGGGGAGCTTGCACCTCGCCGAGCCGTTCTTCCGAGCGACCGTGGTCGACGAGCCCGCTCGATCGGCGCGACGGGACGGGAGGCCGGGGACGTTGGTCCTCACCACCTTGCGCAAGGAGGCCCTGCCGCTCCTGAAATACGATACCGAAGACTGGGCGACGTTGAACCCCGCGGAGACCTGTGGGTGTGGCGACGCTCACGCGGTGCTCGAGATCCTCGGCCGCCGAGGGGAACATTACGACTTCGCTTCCCGGAGCGGGAAGGACGGAAAGCTCCGGCTCCTCCACACGAGCGTCAAAGAAGCCATGTACGAGCTCGCCCTGGAGCGGGGCACGTCGCCGTTCTTCCGCTGTGTGCGTACGGACGAGCGGCTGGTCATCCGCCTGGAGTCGGAGGCCCCCGATCCGGCGGCCGAGCGCTGGCTAGAGCAGCGCCTCGGCGTGGACGTCGAGCTCCTTTCGGTCCGCCCAGGCTCGCTCGTGGACATGGCGTCGCTGTCGGCGACCGAGCTGGTGCAGAAGCCCAAGTACTGCCACTGAAGGAAGGAAACGCACAGAATGTCGATGGACATATCGTACGAAGAAATGGTGGCACGCAACCTCGGGGTCCTCTCGGCCGCCGAGCAAGAAAAGCTCCGACGTTCGCGCATCGGATTGCTCGGCGCCGGCGGCGTCGGCGGCATGAGCGCGGTGCTGATGGCCAAGATGGGATGCGGCGAGATCGTCCTCTACGACGACGACCGGTACGAAACATCCAACCTCAACCGGCAGATCCTGGCCACCACCGCGACCCTCGGCATGCCGAAGGCCGAAGTGGCTGGAGCCGCCCTGGCCCAGCATGCCCCGGCGGTGTCCGCGAGGGCGCACGTCGAGCGCCTGCGCGACGAGGAGGCGATGCGCCGAGCCTTCGGTGGTCTCGACGTGCTCGTGGTGGCCGCCGACAACCTCTCGACGGTCGTGCGCGCCACACGAGCAGCGCGTGTCGAAGGCATTCCGGCGATCGTCACCGGTCCCTTCGGGTGGAAGTGCTTCGTCACCGTCGTCATGCCCGACGGCCCCGACTACGAAAAGACGATCGGCGCCCCCTCGGCTGGCCGCCCGATGACGGACGACGTGGCCCGACAGGTCGATCGCTTCCAGCGGGAGTTCTTGCTGCATACGAAGGGCTTCACCAGGGAGATGGGGGAGCGGATGCGGGATCTGTCGGCGCCCATCGTGACGCTCGCCCCGGTGGTCAACCTCACCTCGTGCCTGGCCGTCGCCGAGCTGGCGAAGGTCCTGCTGCAGCGAGGCCGCATCTTCGCGTTCCCTCACTACCTGGCCCTCGACCTGCTCACCGGAGCGCCCTGGTCGGTGCGGGACGTGGGCTTCGCCGCCCGGGAGAGCCTCGAGCAGCGAGCGGCCCACGCCTGAACCCGAGAGGCGCTGGCTACTGGCTCATCGCCTTCCCGATGAACTCGTGCAACGCCGGATCGACGCCGTGCTGGTTCTTCATCGACGGCTCCTCCTGGTACATCCTGTTCAACGATCTCTCGATCCCGGGGTTCTTCCCCGTGAACGCGTCGATGAGCTCCCGCATGCGCCTCACGATCTGCTGCACCGGCTCGCTCTTCGGATCGGAGCCCTTCTGCATCTCCGTCCGCATGTCATCGTAGATCGTCTTCCAGGCGTTCTCCGCCTCGCGCATCTTCTCCGGTCCGAGCGCGTCCGCGCGCTGCTTGAGCTCCGCGAGCTGCTCTGGGGTGTAGTACTTCTCGATCATGGTCATCACCTCGATGGTCTGAAGGAGCTGCTCCACAGAGACGTCCTCCCCCGCCCGGAGCACACCGGCCAGCCCCTCTAGCCGCGCGCAGAGCTTCTGCTCCAGCGCGATCTGCTCGCGCAGCCGCGACAGGTGCAGCTCGATGGTCTGGAGCGGAGAGAAACCCTCCTTGTCCAGACACCCGCTGATCTGCTCCAGGTTGAAGCCGAGCTCGCGCAACGACTTGATCTGCTGGAGCCGGGCGACGTCGCCTGCCGAGTACATCCGGTGCCCCGACGCGGTGCGATGCGACGGGGACAGCAGCCCGATCTCCTCGTAATAGTGGAGCGTACGGACGGAGAGGCCGGTCTGCCTGGCGAGGTCGCCGACTTTCAACGGTGCTGAACGCATGGTGCTTCCCCTGGTTCCAGGGCGGGGGAGGACGTCCATGCCCCGGAGGCTAGGTCCTCACGTAGCGTGAGGATCAAGGCCCGGCCTCCACTTTTTTTCGCCGGCGCCGCGGCGTCGGCGCGTCGTCGTGTCGGCCGGCGCGGCCCGGTCCGGAGGCCTCGCCGGGGCGGGTCACCGCATGCGCAGGGTGTATCGCTCGACCGACCGGTACTGGGGCGGCCACTCCATGTCGAAGCCCTGCTCCGCCGCGGCGTGCCGCGTCCAGTACGGGTCGAAGAGGTGCGCCCGCGCGAGCGCGCACAGGTCCGCCCGGCCGGCGGCGATGATGCTGTTCACGTCCGCGTAGCTCTGGATGTTGCCCACCGCGATCGTGGGCACCTTCGCCTCGAGCCGCACGAGCTCGGAGAGCGGCGTCTGGAACAGCCGGCCGTAGACGGGCTTGCCGGAAGGGTCGGTCTGCCCCGCCGAGACATCGAGGATGTCGGCGCCGTGCTCCCGGAACATCACGGCGAGCGCGACGAGGTCGTCCGTCGTGAGCCCGCCCGGCGCCCAGTCCGTCGCCGAAACGCGGACGCTCATCGGTTTGTCCGCCGGCCACGCCGCCCGCACCGCGTCGAACACCTCGAGCGGGTAACACATCCGGCCCTCGATCGCGCCGCCGTACTCGTCCGTGCGCCGGTTCGTGAGCGGCGAGATGAAGCTCGCGAGCAGGTAGCCGTGCGCGCAGTGCAGCTCGAGCAGGTCGAACCCGGCCTCGTCCGCCCACCGCGCGGCCTGCACGAAGTCCGCCGTCACCTGGTCCATGTCCGCGCGATCCATCGCCCGCGGGACCTGGCTCCCGGGGAGGTACGGGACGGCCGAGGCGCTGAGCAAGGGCCAGGCGCCGCGCTCGAGCGGCTGGTCCATCCCCTCCCACATCCGCTTCGTCGCGCCCTTGCGCCCCGCGTGGGCCAGCTGGACGCCGATCTTGGCCCGGGAGCGCGCGTGCACGAAGTCGACCACGCGCCGCCACGCGGCCGCGTGGTCGGGCCGGTAGAGCCCCGCGCAGCCGGGCGTGATGCGCGCCTCGGCGCTCACGTCGGTCATCTCCGTCATCACGAGCCCCGCGCCGCCGAGCGCGCGGCTGCCGAGGTGCACGAGGTGCCAGTCGTCGATCCGCCCGTCCTCCGCCGAGTACTGGCACATGGGCGACACCACGACGCGGTTCTCCAGCACCAGAGACCGCAGCCGGAAGGGCGTGAACATCGGCGGCGGCGGGGCGGCGCCTTCGGCCACGACGCGCGCGCCCGACTGCGCCTCGGCCTTGCGGGCCACGTGCGCGTCGACCTCGCGCACGAACGCCGGATCGCGCGCCTTCAGGCCCTCGTGCGTCACGCGCAGGCTCCGCGTGAGCAGGCTGAACGTGAACTCCACCGGATCGAGCGCCATGTAGCGCTCGGTGTTCTCGAACCACAGGAGGCTCACCTGCGCGGCCCGCTGGAACGCGAGCACCTTCGGCTTGCGCTCGGCCTCGTAGGCGGCGAGCGCCTCGGGCACGCCCGCGTGCCGGCCGAGGCTCTCGGACAGCGCGATCGCGTCCTCCAGCGCGAGCTTCGTGCCCGAGCCGATCGAGAAGTGCGCGGTGTGCGCGGCGTCCCCGAGCAGCACCACGTTGCCGTGGCTCCAGCGCTCGTTGTGCACCGTCGGGAAGCTCCGCCAGACGCTCCGGTTCTTGAGCAGCCGGTGGCCCCGGAGCTTGTCCGCGAACAGCTCCTCGAAGTACGCGATGGTGCCGTCCTCGTCCGCGCGATCCAGGCCCGCGCGCCGGAAGGTCTCTTCGCGGCACTCGACGATGAACGTGGAGCGCTCCGGCTCGTACCGGTACGCGTGCACCCGGAAGAGGCCGTGGCGGTTCTGCTCGAAGTAGAAGGTGAACGCCTCGAAGGGGAACGTCGTGCCGAGCCACACGAAGCGGTTCGGGCGCACGTCGATGCGCGGCGCGAACCGGCCTTCGTACCGCTCGCGGATCCGGCTGTTCACCCCGTCGGCCGCGACCACGAGGTCGCTCGCGGCGACGAGGGCGTCCACGTCGGTCACCTCCTCCTCGAAGCGGAGCACGACGCCGAGCTCCCGCGCGCGGCCCTGGAGGATCGCGAGCAGCCGCTGCCGCGACAGGCCGCTGAAGCCGTGCCCCGTCGAGACGAGCACACGCCCGCCGAAGTGCGTGTGGAGCTCGTTCCAGTGGGCGAGGCTCGCGCGGATCGCGTCGTAGGTCGGGCGATCGGCGTCGGCGAGGTGATCGAGCGTCGCGTCGGAGAACACGACCCCGAAGCCGAAGGTGTCGTCGGGCCGGTTCCGCTCCACGACGACGATCTCGCGCCGGGGGTCCCGCTGCTTCGCCAGGAGCGCGAAGTAGAGGCCCGCCGGTCCGCCGCCCACACACGTGATCCTCACCGCCCTTGCCCTCCGCCGTTCCCGTGGACGTCCCTGCGATCCGCGCCGGAGCCTACACGAGAACGCGGGGGCCGAGCGCCGTCGGAGGCGTGCTCCGCAGAGGTCGGGCTCCCGCTCGCCGGGGCGGGCGTGTACCGTGGACGCGCGCCGCGACGGCGCGGCGGCATCACGGAGGGGGTGATCCGAGGGCGCCGTTCCGGCAAGGGATAGGAGAGACGGGAGAGGATGACATGAGCGGAGAGCGGATCTTCCCGGACTGGCAAGAGCTGTATCGGACCACCCCGAGCGAGAGCCTGCCCTGGTACCATGAGCCCCTGGACGCCGATCTCGAGCAGGCGCTCGAGCGGTGGCAGGTCGCGTCCGGGCGGGCGCTCGACCTCGGCGCCGGCCCCGGCACGCAGGCGATCGCCCTGGCCGGCCGCGGGTTCGACGTCACCGGCAGCGATCTCTCGCAGGCCGCCGTCGAGAAGGCGGCCGCGCTGGCGGCGGAGCGCGGCGCCTCTGTGCGGTTCGTGCAGGACGACATCCTGGACAGCCGGCTCGCCGAGCGGTTCGACGTGGTCTTCGACCGCGGCTGTTTCCACTGCCTCCCGCCCGAGCGGAGGGGTGATTATGCGCGCACGCTGGGGCGGCTGGTCGCGCCCGGAGGGTTGTTCTTCCTCAAGTGCTTCAGCGTGCTCGAGCCGCGGGACGGGGGGCCGTACCGGTTCACGCCGGGGGATATCCGCGAGGTGTTCGGGGAGTACTTCGAGGTCCTCTCCGTGCACGAGACGGTCTATCAGGGCTCCCTGGACCCGCTGCCGCGCGCGCTGTTTGTCGTGCTGAAGCCGCGGTGAGATGCACCTCCAGGCGCCGTGGTCACACGGCCCGAGCTCCGCCGCTCCGGAGCGGCAGCGTAGCCCCATCGGGGCGACACGCATTCCCTCGTGAGCTCTGACAGCACCTTCCGCTCACCGCGCGAGCTTCGCGACGAACATCGTGTTCACCCCGGCGCGGTACAGGGCGCTGCCGCCGAAATCGATCTTGTGCTGGAAGTCGCCCGCCAGCAGGACACCCCCCGCGCCGTCCCAGGCCACGGCGTTGATCGACGCCCGGGTGAGGGGGGGCCCGACGAAATCCAGGTCCTTGCTCCAGCGCTCCGTGCCCGCGCCGTCGAGCTCGACCACCCTGAGGCCGCTCCCGCTACGGCCGGCGAAGAGCAGCCCGTCGTATCCGACCGGCGCCATCGAGGTCAGCCCTTCGGCCGAGGGCGAGATGCCCCAGAGGAGCTGGCCATCGGCGTCGAGCTTGATCAACGCGCTCTCCCCCGAGAACGGACCTCCGCCGAAATCGAACTGCCCGGAGAGAGCCGCATAGACGAGCATGCTGCCCGCCTCATCGACGGTGGCGACGAGGGGGCGGATAAAATCGTAGTCCTCGCTGGTGCCGATGTGCCGCCTCCAGAGCTCGTTGCCCGTCGGGTCGAGCTTCGTCACGACGAGCTCGCTGTCGCCCGGATCGATGATCGGCTCGGTGAGGTCAGGCTCCCGATTGACCTTCATCCACGTCACGGCCACGTTGCCGGCCGCGTCGACCCCGATCCTCGTATCGCGGGAAGGGCCGTCATCGTCGACCCCCTTGACCCAGAGCACCTCGCCGTCGCCGCTCAGCTTGAGCAGGAAGTCCGTCGGGGAGTCAGCCGTGCCGCCGATCCGGACAGGGCCGTCTCCGAAGTCGAGCTCCGCTGCCGCCGTTCTGCCCAGGACGACGATGTCCCCGGCAGGATCGGCGAGCACGTCGAGCCCCGCGACGCCGCGGAGGTGCCAGAAGTCCCTGCGCCAGAGCAGCGTGCCCCCGGCGTCGAGCTTCACCACCTGCATCGCGTCATCACCCTGGATGCTCCCGGCCAGGATGACGTTCCCGAGCGCGTCCGCGGCGATGGCGTTCGTCGCCCTGTAGATGCCGTGATCCTCAAGCACCTCGTGCCACAGGGGCTCGCCGGAAGGATCGAGCTTGACCAGGAGCGCGCGGCTGTACTCGCTCGCTCTCGAGATCGGCACGTCGCCGACCTGCGCTTTGCTCTCGAAGACACCGAGCATGAACACGTTGCCGCTCGGGTCGACGGCGACGTCGCGCCCGTGTTGCTCGCCCCTCGCCTCGAAATGCCAGGTGTAATCGAGCGACCCGGAGGCCAAGAGCTCGGCGACATACGCGGTTTGCACGGAGCTCATGAGGGTCTTGCCGCCGAGCGCGATCTCGCCCTGGTAGGAGCCAGCCAGGCCGATGGCACCGGACGTGGCGCTCGCGACCTCCACGTGGCGCTGGTCGCCGCCGTCGCCTGCGCGCCCGAAAAGGAGCGGATGGCCTCCGGCGTCGAGCTTCGCCCAGAAGACGTCTCTGACGCCCGAGCTCGTCAGCACCTGATCGCCGAGCTCGATCGATCCCTGGAACAGACCGCCGAGCGCCACGGTTTCGGACGGGCCGGCGGAGAGGCTGCGGCCGGCCTGCTCGCCCTCGTCGCCGAGGCGGAAGCTGTAGAGGGGGAGCCCCGCCGCGTCGAACTGCGCAACGAAGGCGTCCGCGCCGCCGGCGCTCACCAGCGGACCGCCGCCGAAGTCCGCGGCGCCTTCGAAGGAGCCGGTCACGATCACCCGGTGCGCGCCGTCGACGGTCACGGCGCTGGCCTCGTCATGGCCGGCGTCGCCGAACCGGTGGATCCAGAGCGGGTCGCCCGCCGCGCTGAGCCTCGCCACGAAGGCGTCTGCGCCGCCGGCGCTCGCCAGCGGAACGCCATCGAGCTCCATCTCCCCCTCGAAGCGCCCTGCCAGGAGCACGTCGCCGGCCGCGTCGTACGCGACGCTCGTCGCGCGCTGATCCCCCTCGCCGCCGAGGCGCGCGATCCATACCGGAGCCCCCGCGCCGTCGAGCTTCGCGACGAACGCGTCCGCGCCGCCGGCGCTGACGAGCGGCTCGCCGCCGAGCTGGGTCGTCCCCTCGAAGTGGCCGGCGATCACCGGGCTCCCGTCGGCATCGATCGCGACGGCCGACACGTGATCGTCGCCCGCGCCGCCGAGCTGCGTGGCCCACACGGCAAGTCCATCGTGATCGAACTTCGCGACGAAGATGTCCGTTCCGCCGCTGCTCGTCAGAGGCGCCGCGTCGCCGGGCAGGTCGAGGTGGCCATCGAAGATGCCGACCACGAGCGCGTTTCCCTCGTCATCCAGCGCGATGCCGGTCGCGCTCTCGCCAGCTGAGCCGCCGAGGCTTCGCACCCAGCTGCGCTCGGAGGTCGAACGGACGGAAGGGAGCTTGGCGAACAGGATGTCGTCATCGTCCGTGCGCACGGACGTTCCCCCGGGGCCGTCGGATCTGACGCCTCGACGCGTCGAGCCGACGATCAGGGTATATCCGGACGGATGCATGACGATGTCCGCGGCCTGGCTCGACGGGTGGAGGCCGAAGTGCCTGCTCCAGACGTGCTCCCCTCCCACGCAGGGCGGGGCCGTGCCGTCACAATCCTCGTCGACCGGCGTCGTGCAGGCCTCCGTCGCCGGGGTGACCTCGCCCGTGCACGGGCCGAATCCCGCGCCGTCGGCCGCGCAGGTGGCGATCCCCGCCGCGCATTGGCCGATTCCCGCGGTCCCGCTCGGCCCTGTGTAGCAGGAGGTCGTGCTGAAAGGCACACACGCCTGACTGCTGCCGGCGCCGCCGCTGCCCCCGTCGCCGCCGCCGCTGCCCCCGTCGGCGCCGCTACCGCCATGGCCGTCGGCGCCACCGCTGCCCCCGTCGCCGCCGCTACCGCCGTGGCCGCCATGGCCACCGGCGCCGCCGGGGCCACCGGCGCCGCCGCTGGAGCCCGTCACGCTCTCAGCTCCCCCAGCGCCACCGCCCCCGGTGCCCCCTTGCCCTGATCCGCCGCCGCTCTGCCCGTCATCACATGCCGTTGCCGCGGACGACAGCGCTGTCACGAGCGACAGCCGCGCAAGGCGCCGCCACATCCTTCGCATTTGCATGAGGTTCGTCTCCTGCCCCTCCGATGCGGGACGACGCGGATCCATTCAGTGGACGGGGGGCGCGCGAGACGAGCGCTCGCGCCAGAGCACATTTCAGCCTGTGGGTGGGACGCATAGGCTCTTCGCTGCAAACCCGGGCCGCCATCGACCTTCCGAGGCGGCGGCGAGCCGCGAAGAGCGCCGCGCCCAGCCAGGAACCGCCGCCCGACGAAGGCTGAGGCCGCGACGAAGGCTGAGGCCGCGACGAAGGCTGAGGCCGCGACGCGTTCACGCTATAGTTCCGCCGTGATGCACGAGGCGGCCTCCCTGGATCAGGCCCCGGCGGGCGGTATCGTCCTCCGGTGGCTCGTCGGCCTGCGCTGGGCGGTGTTCGCGCTGCTCGCGGCGACCCTCGCCGCCAGCGAGGCGCTCTTCGGCTACCACGTCCGCTACGGCATCGCCGTGCCCATCCTCGCGCTGGCGGCGGGGCTCAACCTCTTCCTCGCCCGGCGGGTGCGCTCCGACCAGGGGGCGCAGCGCTCGCTCGTCGCCGGCGTGGTCGCCCTCGACCTCGTCGCGATCGCGGGGGTGCTCGCCGCCTCGGGCGGCGCGGGCAACCCGTTCAGCGCGCTCTTCTTCGTGCACGTCGCGCTCGCCGCGGCGCTCCTGCCCGCGCGCACGACCTTCGCGCTCGCGGCGCTCGCGGCCTGCCTGTTCGCGGCGCTCTTCGCGCTCCCGTCGGGCGCGTGCTGCCCGAGCCACCCGGAGCACGGCGCCTTCTCGGCCCACCTCTACGGGATGCTGCTCGCCTTCGTGCTGAGCGCGTCGCTCGTCGCCTACTTCCTCCTGAAGGTCCGCCGCGCGCTCGACGCGAGCGCGGCCGAGAACGCGGCGCTGCGCCGGCGCGCGGAGGAGGCCTCGCGCTTCCAGGCGCTCGGCGCGCTCGCGGGCGGCACCGCGCACGAGCTCGGCACCCCGCTCGGCACCATCGCGGTGCTCGCCGAGGAGAGCCGCCGCGACCCCGCCTCGAGCGACGAAGCGCGGCGCCGCGCCCGGACGATCGCGGAGCAGGTCGAGCGCTGCCGCGTGGTGATCGCGCGGATGCGGGCGGACGTCCGGGCGGACGAGCTGCGCGCCGGGGTCGAGGTCGGGGAGGCCGCCGTGCGCGCGGTGCAGGCGTGGCGGGCGGCGCACCCCGGCGTCCCGGTCGAGGTGCGCGGCGAGCTCGCGCGGCGCCGGATGGTCCCGCTCGACGCGGCCGACATCGAGGCGGCGCTGTGCGCGCTGCTCGACAACGCGCTGCACGCGACCGGCGCCGGCCCCGCGGCCGCCGAGCCGATCGTGGTGACGGTCGGGGACGAGGGCGGGGCGCCGGTGATCGGCGTCGAGGACGGCGGGCCGGGCATCCCGGCGGGCCTCGAGGGGCGGCTCGGCGAGCCGTTCGTGACGACCAAGGCCCCCGGCGAGGGGATGGGCCTCGGTCTGTACCTCGTGCGGACGCTCATCGAGCAGGTCGGCGGGCACCTCACGGTGTCGCCGAGGCAGGCACCGGAGGCGGGCGTCGCGGGCGGCGCGCGGGGCACGCGGGTCGCGCTGCGCCTCGCGCCGGTGGACTCATGAGCAGCGCGGAGCTCACGGGCGATCCGACGCTGCTGCTCGTCGACGACGACGCGCCGTTCCGGTGCGCGCTCGGGGAGGCGCTCGGCAAGCGCGGGTTCGCGGTGGCGCTCGCCGGCAGCGCCGAGGAGGCCGCGGCGCTGGCCCGCGGCCAGGTGTTCGAGTACGCGCTCATCGACGTCCGCATGCCGGGGCAGAGCGGGATCGACCTCGTGGGGACGCTGCGGAGCATGGATGACGGCATCCGCATCGTCGTGTTCACCGGATACGGCACGATCGCGAACGCGGTGGCCGCGATCCGGGCGGGGGCGGTCGATTACCTGACCAAGCCGGTGGACGCGGCCCGGTGTGTGCAGTCGCTGCTCGGCTTCGCCCCGGCCGAGGGCGAGGGGCAGGGCGAGGACTTGCCGTCGCTCGAGCGGGTCGAGTGGGAGTACCTCCAGCGCGTGCTCGCGGACTGCGAGGGGAACATCTCCGAGGCGGCGCGCAAGCTCAGGATGCACCGGCGCTCGCTCCAGCGGAAGCTCTCGAAGCGGCCGCCGCGGTCGTGAGCGGGGAGCGACCCCCTCCGCCGAGGCGGAGCGAGCTCGCGGCCAGATCAGACGAGCGGCATGGCGGGTGAGGTGCCGCGGAGCGCGGCGTCCCGGACAAATACCCTACCACGGCGCGGCAGCTTCTCGGCCACTCGTCTGGCGCGCTCCGTCCTATCATCGCTGTCATGGACGTGCCCTTCGACGTGACGATCGAGAACGGCCTCTTCTTTGACGGCAAGGGTTCCCCGCCCGCGGCGCGGCACCTCGGCCTCCGGGGCGGGAAGGTGGCTGCGATCAGCGAGGCGCCCCTGCCTCGCGGGCCCGGCACTCAGGTGCTCGACGCCCGCGGGTGCTGGGTGACGCCGGGGTTCATCGATCTGCACACCCATTACGACGCGGAGGTCGAGCTCGCCCCGTCCCTCTCCGAGTCGCTGCGCCACGGCGTCACCACCGTGGTCTTCGGGAGCTGCAGCCTGAGCCTCGCGATCGGCACGCCGGAGGATCTCGCGGACCAGTTCTGCCGCGTGGAGGCGATCCCGTACGAGGTGGTCCGGCCGATGCTCGACCAGCGGAAGACCTGGAGCACGGTCACCGAGTACTTCGAGCACCTCGACACCTTGCCGCTCGGGCCGAACGTGAGCTCCTTTCTCGGGCACTCGGCCGTGCGAGCGCACGTGATGGGCATCGAGCGCTCGCTCGACCGGGGCGTGCGGCCGACGGAGGGAGAGCTCGCGCGGATGGAGGAGATCCTGCGGGAGGCGCTCGACGCGGGTTACCTCGGGATGAGCGTGATGACGCTCAAATGGGACAAGATCGGGGGCAACCGGCCGATCCGCAGCCGCCCGCTGCCGTCGACCTACGCGCGCTGGTCGGAGTACCGCCGGCTCTGCCGCCTGCTCCGCGAGCGCGGGCGCGTCTTCCAGGGCGTGCCCGACGTCGCGACCAAGGTGAACATCGTCATGTTCATGCTGGAGAGCGTCGGTCTGCTGCGCAAGCCGCTCAAGACGACGATCATCTCGCTCATGGACCTGCGCGCGGACCGGCTGCTCTACCGCCTCGCCGGCCTCGGCGCGCGGATCGCGAACACCTGGCTCGGGGCCGACTTCCGGCTCCAGGCGTTGCCGGAGGTGTTCGATCTCTGGGCCGACGGCATCGATCTGGTCGTCTTCGAGGAGTTCGGCGCCGGCGCGGCGGCGCTGCACCTCACCGACCCCGCGGACCGAGCCCGGCTGCTCCGCGACCCCGCGTACCGGGCGAAGTTCCGCTCGCAATGGCGGTCGAAGCTCCTGCCCAAGGTCTTTCACCGCGACTTCAACCATTCGGAGATCCTGAGCTGTCCCGACGAGCGCCTCGTCGGCAAGTCGTTCGCGCGCCTCGCCGAGGAGGAGGGGCGCGACGTGGTCGACGTCTTCCTCGATCTGGTGGCGCAGCACGGCACGGCGCTCCGCTGGTACACGATCATGGGCAATGATCGGCGCGGGCCGCTCGAAGACATCATCCGCCACCCCGACGCGATCATCGGCTTCTCCGACGCCGGAGCGCACCTCCGCCAGATGG
The DNA here is from genome assembly GCF_002950945.1 of Sorangium cellulosum. GTDB lineage: Bacteria > Myxococcota_A > Polyangia > Polyangiales > Polyangiaceae > Sorangium > Sorangium cellulosum_E. Next base: position 12,971,185 of record NZ_CP012673.1, on the reverse strand, counting down.
CCCATTACAATTTTCCATTGCGCATGCTCCGGCTGGTCAAGGACGCCGCCCGGGAGGGCCGCGAGATCATGCCGGTGGAGCGGGCGATCCAGCGCCTCACCGCGGAGATCGGCGACTGGCTCGGGATCGACGCGGGCAGGCTGGAGGTCGGCGCGCAGGCGGACGTGGTGGTGCTCGATCCCGGCGGGATCGACGGCGACGTGGATCGGGTGTCCGAGGCGCCGGTCGAGGGCTTCGCGGGCGTCGTGCGCATGGTGCGCAGGAACGAGCGCGCGGTGCGGACGGTGCTGGTGAACGGCCGCCTCGCGGTCCAGGACGGGCAGGTGCTGCCCGAGGTGGGCACAACCCGGGGCTACGGGCGGCTGCTGCGGGCGAGGGGCTGAATCCGCAGGTGCTTCTGGCGACGAGCGCAACACGCCGTCGCTCCAGTCTGTCCGCCCTGCTTCCCGGGGGGGCATCCGTTATAACGGATGAATCGCTTGACGGCTCTCCCCGGGCCGTGGACCATGCCTCCATGACGGTCATCGACGAGCTGCTCCGCGCCAACGAGGCCTACGCTTCCCAGTTCACCAAGGGCGCCTTGCCGCTGCCGCCGGGCCGCAAGGTCGCGATCGTCGCGTGCATGGACGCGCGCCTCGACCCGGCGCGCGCGCTCGGGCTCGAGGAGGGGGACGCCCACGTCATCCGCAACGCGGGCGGGCGTGTCGTGGAGGCGCTGCGGAGCCTCGCCATCAGCCAGACCCTCCTCGGCACGGAGGCGGTGGTCATCGTCCATCACTCCGACTGCGGGATGCTCACGTTCAGCGACGAGGTCATCCGTCGAAAGCTGAGGCAGACCCTCTCGGCGGACGCCGATCACGTGGCCTTCCTGCCGTTCTCGGACCTGGATGCGTCGGTCCGCGACGACATCGCGGTCTACCGGAGCTCGCCGCTCGTGCGAAAGGACATCCCCGTTCGTGGGTTCGTCTACGACGTCCGCACCGGGCGGCTGCGCGAGGTCGACGCGAGCCGCGGGTAGGCTCGACAACGCGTGGGCCAAGGCGCACCGGCCAGCGGGTGAGCGGAGGCCGCGCGGCCCGATCGGGGCTCGGCGGAGGTGCAGGACAGGGGCACGCGCCGCCACCACGACACGACAGGCGCCCGCCGGTCAGTACACTCCGGATATGGGCGTGCCGAAGCGATATCCGGCCATCGAGCCGTACGACCAGGGCTTCTTGGACGTGGGTCACGGCCACCGCGTCTGGTACGAGGTCAGCGGCAACCCGGCCGGCAGGCCGGCGCTCGCGCTGCACGGCGGGCCGGGCAGCGGCAGCTCACCGCGGCTGCGCCGCTCCTTCGACCCGGACGCCTACCGGTTCATCCAGCTCGATCAGCGCAGCTGCGGGCGCAGCACGCCGTCCGCCGCCGACCCGGGCACCGATCTTGCCGCCAACACCACCCACCACCTGATCGGCGACATCGAGCGTTTGCGCGAGCACCTGGGCATCGATCGCTGGCTGGTCTGGGGCGGGTCGTGGGGTGTGACCCTCGCCCTGGCTTACGCCCAGCGCTACCCCGGGCGGGTCGGCGCGATGGTGCTCGTCTCGGTCACGATGACGCGGCCGCGCGACGTCCGCTGGCTCTATCGCCATGCGGGCCGGCTCTTCCCCGCCGAGTGGGCGCGCTTCCGCGCCGGCGGTGGCGGCGCCGACGACCTCGTGGCCGCCTACGATCGGCTGCTCAACGCCCACCCCGACCCCGCGGTGCGCGCCCAGGCGGCGCTCGACTGGTGCGCCTGGGAGGACGCCGTCGTCTCGCTGGAGGCGGGGTGGACCCCCGATCCGCGCTACGAAGACCCGGCTTTCCGGATGACGTCCGCGCGGCTGTGCGCGCACTACTTCTCTCACGCCGCGTGGCTCGACGATGGCGAGCTGCTCCGCAACGCCGGACGGCTCGCCGGGATCCCCGGCGTCCTGATCCACGGCCGCCTCGATCTTGGCAGCCCGCCCGACGTCCCCTGGCAGCTCGCCCAGGCGTGGCCGGACGCCGAGCTGCACCTCGTGAGCACAGGCCACCTCGGCGGGCAGGAGATGACCGAGCGCATGATGGCTGCCCTCGACCGCTTCGCCCGGGGCGCCACGTGGGCGCCGCGAGGTGGCCTGCGCCGCTCCTGAGCAGCCGCCGGGGCTGTGCTCGAGCAGCCCTCCCGGCCTGCGAGGCCGCTGTCCGCCATGGCGCCGCCACCCGCCCGACCCGCACGCCTCACCCGGGACCCTTTGATTTCGGCCTCCCGAACCTCTGGTACACGATCTGCCATGAGCGCCGCGCATGGGAGAAGCCGATATCACCTTGCGCCACCTCGTCCGGAGGCGCCCCGAGGACCTGGTGCGCACCCTCGTCCCCGCGGGGCGCTCCGTCGAGATCCTCGGCTTGGTCGACAGCCAGGTCACGAACATCGAGCGTCGCCTCGACAAGGCCCTGCGCCTGAGGATCGACGGCGAGCCGCGGGTGCTGCACGTCGAGTTCTGCTTCGCGCTCCGTGACGACGTTCCGGATCGCATCTTCGAGTACCTCGGCTTCCTCTTCGCCGCGCTCCGGCTCGAAACCCCCGGCGAGCCGGTGCCGCCGCTCGAGAGCGTCGCCGTGGTCCTGTCGGGCCGCAGGCGGCGCTTGCCGTCGACGGGCAGGCGCCGCATCGCCTGGCCGGGGCGGCCGTTCAGCGGCGCGCATTTCCGTGTCGACGCCGTCTACCAGCGCACGGTCGGCGAGCTGCGGGCGCGCGGCAGCGTGCTCTGGCTGGTCTTCGCGCCGCTCGCACGCAATGCGACCGCGGCGGCGCTGCGGGACGTCGTCGCGGAGATCCACGCGGGGGCGGCGACGGCCGAGGAGCGGGCCGAGCTGTACGCGGCGCTCCTGGTGATGGCGGCCATCGATCCCTGGGGGCATAATCTGAGGAAGGAGCTCGTCAGCATGGTGGAGGACAAGGAAGAAGGGCTGCTCCGGCGCACGCCGATCATCGGGGAGATGATCCTCGAGGCCGAGCGACGAGGAGAGCAACGGGGGGAGCAGCGTGGAGAGCTTCGCGGGGAGCAACGAGGAGAGGAGCGCGGCGAGCAGAAGGCGATCGTCGCGCTGCTCGGTCGCCTCTTCGCGCGACGGATCGGGCGGCGACCGACGGCCGAAGAAGAGCGGTCGATCGTCGAGCGAGCCCGCGCGATCGGTGCGGGTGAGGTCGAGGATGCCCTGCTCGATCTCGAGGGCGATGCGCTGGTTCGCTGGCTGGCAGAGCCGATTCGCCGCTCGTGACGTCCCCAGGAGGAGAACCCTCCGCGCCTCTGACCGCCGATGTATGGCTGCGATTGGCAGCTCAGCCGGGGTTGTCCTTGGCCATCGCGCGCGCCGCGGCGGGGCGCGCGCTGCCTCGCCGTCGCCGCGGCGGCGCCCGTGAGCCGATCCGACCAGGGCATCGACGCGCGCCGTGCGCTAAGGACAAGCGATGCCCTACAAGCCCATCGAGTCCTACGGCGTCATCGGCGACATGCACTCGATCGCGCTGGTCGGGATGGATGGAGCCATCGACTGGTGCTGCCTCCCCCACTTCGACTCGCCGAGCGTGTTCGCCGCCATCCTGGACGACAAGAAGGGCGGCAGCTTCCAGCTCGCGGCGGCGCACGAGGCGTCGCGCAAGCAGATGTACATGCCCGACACCAACGTGCTGCTCACGCGCTTCCTCGATGCGGACGGCGTCGGCGAGGTCTGCGACTTCATGCCGATCCACCGGGACACGTACGGCGCCTACCGCCGCGGCATGCACCAGATCGTCCGCGTCGCGCGGGCCGTCCGCGGGGCGGTGCGCTTCCGGCTCACCTGCCGCCCGGCCATCGACTTCGCCCGCCGGCCCCACCGCGTCCTCCTCGACGACCCGCGCGGCGCCGTCTTCGACTCCGATGGCCTCGACCTCGCGCTGATCAGCCCGGTCCCCCTGAAGAGCGACGGCCACGGCGGGGTCGTCGCCGAGTTCGTCCTGGAGCCCGGCCAGTCGGCCACGTTCGCGCTCCGCCAGGTCGAGGACTGGACCGCGAACGCCGATCTGCTCGCGATGCCGATCAACGGCGACGACGCCCTGCGGCGCACCGTCGACTTCTGGCGGAAGTGGCTCGGCAAGTCGCGCTACGCGGGCCGGTGGCGCGAGATGGTCGATCGGTCGGCCCTCGTCCTCAAGCTGCTCACGTTCGAGCCGACCGGCGCGATCGTCGCCGCCGCGACCACCAGCCTGCCCGAGGAGATCGGCGGCGTGCGCAACTGGGACTACCGCTACGTCTGGGTGCGCGACGCCGCCTTCACCCTCTACGCGTTCCTCCGGCTCGGCTACACGGAAGAGGCCGCGCGGTTCATGGAGTGGCTGAGCGCCCGCGTCTCCGAGAAGGACGGCCCCACCGGACCGCTCCAGCTCATGTACGGCGTCGACGGGCGCCACGAGCTGCCCGAGGTCACCCTGACCCACCTCGACGGCTACCGCGGATCGAAGCCCGTCCGGGTCGGCAACGGGGCGACATCGCAGCTCCAGCTCGACATCTACGGCGAGCTCATCGACTCGGTGTACCTCTTCGACAAGTACGGTTCCCCCATCTCCTACGATTTCTGGCGCGAGCACCGCCGCATGGCCTACTGGGTCTGCGAGAACTGGGAGCAAGCGGACGAGAGCATCTGGGAGGTGCGGGGCGGAAAGCGGCAGTTCGTCTACTCGAAGCTGCAGTGCTGGGTCGCCCTCGACCGCACGCTCCGGCTCGCCGACAAGCGATCTCTGCCGCTCGACCGGCCGCGGATCGCCCGGGCGCGCGACGACATCTACGAGGCGATCATGGCCCACGGCTGGGACGCGAAGCGGCGGACGTTCGTGCAGTCCTTCGGCTCCGAGGCGCTCGACGCGAGCAACCTGCTCATGTCGCTCATGCGCTTCATCTCGCCCACCGATCCGCGCATCCTCGGCACGCTCGATCGCACGCTCGCGGAGCTCGCGAGCGACACGCTCGTCCACCGCTACGAGATCGGCAAGGGCGCCGGTGACGGCCTGAGCGGCAAGGAGGGCACGTTCAGCATCTGCACCTTCTGGCTGGTCGAGGCCCTCGCGCGCGCCGGGCGCCTCGAAGACGCGCGCTTCATCTTCGAGAAGATGCTCACGTACGCGAACCACCTCGGCCTGTACTCCGAGCAGATCGGCGCGAGCGGGGAGCTGCTCGGCAACTTCCCCCAGGCCTTCACCCACCTCGGCCTCGTGAGCGCGGCGTTCTACCTGGATCGCGCCCTCGGCCAGGGCGGCTGACGGGATCGCGCCCTCGGCAGGGCGGTCGACGGCGGGCTCCGCAGCGACCGGCGCGCGTCCCCGCCGGCGCCGGCGAGGACGGTTCATGGAGGAGCGGAGGAAGGGGCGGAGAGGGGCGCCGGCAGCCTGGGATATCGAACCCCAGGCTGCCGGCGATCCGGAGCTCCAGCGAGGCGAAGAGGGCTGGAGCGGCGCCGCGGGAGCCGGAGGCAGGGCGCCTCCGGCGCGGGGCGGCGCAGCGCGATCAGCTCAGGATCACCAGAACCCGCCGAGGCCGCCGCAGCCGAAGCCGCCGAAGCCGCCGAACGTCGGGATGATGGCCGTGCTGCAGCTCGTGAACGTCGACACCAGGGCGCCGCCGCCGAAGCCGCAGCCGAGGCCGCCGAAGCCGCCGCCCCAGCCGAGGCCGCCGAAGCCGCCGCCACAGAAGCGCGAGCCCTCACGCACCTGGCTCGTGTCCTGCGCCACGCCCGATTGCGTGATGGCGCCCGTCTGCCCGACGCCAACCTGGCCGATCTGCGCCTGGGGGCCGATCTGCGCCTGGCTGATCTGCGCGGGCCCGGCCTGCCCCACCTGCGCCTGCGACAGGTCCGCCGCTTGCCCGACCGCGCCGGGGCCGATCTGCGCCTGGCCGTGCTGCCCCACGTAGCCGCCCTTGCTCGGCAGCTCACCCTTGGTCGGGTACTTGCTCGGGAGCTCGCCCTTGGTCGGGTACTTGCTCGGGAACTCGCCCTTGCTGGGCAGCATCGGGCCGGCCTTGAGGGGCTGCTGCGACATCGGGCCGCCCAGCATCGGGCTCCCCTTCTCGGGCGGCAGGCCCTTGCTCGGCAGGCCGAGCTTGCTGGGTCCCAGCTGGCCGACCTGGGCCTGCGCCTGGGCCGCGTACCCGCCCCGCTCGGCGTCTTCCAGCGCCTCGGACGCGGAATCGATGGACTCCCCGTCGAGCTCCATCGCGTCCATGTCGAGGTCCTCGTCGGCCGCGTCGACCGCGCACCCGGCACCGAGCGCCAGCACCATCGCGAGACCCATCATCTTGCCGTGAATCGAGATCATTGGTCCTCCCCGGTGTCCCTCATGAGCCTTGCGGCCCTCGAACACCTTGGCTCACCGAAGAGCAGGCTGTGTGCCTTGCGCTGCTGTGCAGAGGCTGCCGCTCCGGGCCAGCGCGAATTCGCGTCTGCATCCGCGAAATAGGCGCTCCTCGGATCTGCGCCCCCTTGGGACTTCTCCGCGATCGCCGCGCGGTAAATCCAGGCGAGGCGCGCCGCGCGCGCTGCGTGGAGCGGAGTCCACGCGCCGGCGCGGTCGCGCTCGGCGCCCGCGGCGAGCGCAGGTGTCCTCCCGATCGATGGAAACGCCCGCCGGACCAAGAAAGGCCGAACGCCGCGCGCGACGACGGCCGCGGATCGCGCCGTCCGGGGGGGACTCGCGCGCTGCGCCCGGCCTGCTCAGCGAAGCCCGGGCCGGTACGTTTGTGCATCGGCGCGACCGCCGGAGCGGAAACATCGACGCTGGCCGGAACCGTCCGCTTCCGCCGGACTCGCATCCTCCGCGACATAACCGCGCCGCCGCCGGGCCCGCGCCCGTCCCCGGGGTCGCGCGCCACCGCTCCCGCGCCCGCTGTCCGGCCGGAGCACCCGTCCGCGGCAGCCCGGGATCGCCCGGCGCGGACGTGACGTCAGACTCGACTTTTGCGCTGTCATTGCACCTGTACCCTGCGCGGGATGAACTGAGCTAGATCGGTCAGCGAGGTCTTCACATGAGTTCGATTCGTTCCTTGGCATTCTTCGGTTTCTTGGCATCTGGGCTCGTGGCCTGCGGGCCTGCGGGCGGCGACGACGGCGCGGGCGGCGCCGGCGGCTCGGCGGCGTCCGGGGGGAGCGGCAGCCCGGTCAGCGGCAGCACCGGGACGTACGCCGCCAGCACCGGGACCTACGTCGGCAACACGACGAGCAGCACGACCGGCGGCGACACGGCGAGCAGCACGACCGGCGGCGACACGACGAGCAGCACGACCGGCGGCGACACGACGAGCAGCACGACCGGCGGCGACACGACGAGCAGCACGACCGGCGGCGGGGATCCGGATCCCGGCACCGGGGAGTCGCCGGCGTGTGCCGGGCTGAACAACGGCTCGGGCACGACGATCCCGTGCGCGACGACGGCGGACGGCAAGGCGGTGTGTTTCGGGTCGACCACGGCGACGACGCTCAAGTACGACGACGGCACCGACGTGACCGGCGTCGCCCAGGTCTCGGCGAAGGGCTTCACCGAGGAGGCGTGCGTGTTGCTCGAGACGGGCGCGGTGCACTGCGGCCGGCACGCCCAGATCTCGAGGACGCCGGTGGTCGCCTCCGGGGCGACCATGGTCTCGGGCGGCCTCAACCACGCCTGCGCGATCGCCTCTGGCGCCATCAAGTGCTGGGGCGACGGCGTGCCCGCGGACGTGACCTTCAGCGGCGAGGCGCCCGTGCAGGTCGCCTGCTACTACCACGGCTGCTGCGCCGTGACCGACGCCGGCAAGCTGTACTGCTGGGGCGAGAACAACGGCGGCATGCACGGCACCGGCGACACGGCGGCGCACACGACGCCCACCTCGCCGAGGACGGTCCCCGGCAGGGCGATCTACGCCGGCCCCGGGCAAGATCACATGTGCGCGGTCTTCGAGGGCGGCAAGGTCCAGTGCTGGGGCCAGGACTGGAACAAGCAGCTCGGCGGCCTCGGCGCCTCGTCCGACCCGGGCGTCACGCTCGTCGACGCGGGCGCGACCGCGGTGGTCGGGGGGCAGTTCCACGTCTGCGTGCTCCTGTCGAGCGGGCAGGTCCAGTGCTCGAGCGGCGGCCAGTCCGAGGGCGCGGGGCTCGACATGGGCCGGCTGACGCCCGTCGCGGGCATCTCGAACGCGGTCGCCCTCTCCGCCGGGAAGCACTACACCTGCGCCCGGCTCGCGGACGCGTCGGTGCGGTGCTGGGGCGCGATCAGCCACGGCGCCACCCCCGCCGCGATCAGCGGCCTGACGACCCGCGACTGCCATTGAGCCGCGGACGCGGCGCGCGCGCCCTCGGCCGCTGATCCCGGGCGCCCGCGCCGCCGCGCCGCCGCGCCGCGAGGTGAAGAGCGCCAGGAGGTGAAGAACACCCCTCGACGCTCTCGACACCTCCACGATCGTGATCGTGCTCTCCGCCTCTCTTGGTATGCCAGCTGTCCAAAACGTCTGTCATACCCCTTGCGCCGGACCTTCCTCGATGCTCCAGTGCGCGGTGTTGTCGGAGAGGGGGAGGGAGCTTCTCTGCCTGTAAGTTGTCACACGGCTCCGAGGGGGCCGGGGCGGTAGGCCTCTGGTGTCGTCCGGGACGCTGGCCTGGCCCAGCGCGATGGGCGTTGGCCGACCGGCGACGCGCCGGATCGAGTCGCCTTTCACACGGTTGCAGTGCCGGCGCGCCGCGGTCTGCGGGCGCCGGGATCGAGCGGGAACATGGCCCAGGGTCGCATCACGGCGGTCGCAAAGTATCTTCCGGAGCGCGTCGTCACGAACGATGAGCTCGTCGAGCGGTATCACCTGTCGTGCTCTGCCGACTGGCTGCAGCGGACGACCGGGGTCCGGGAGCGGCGCTTCGCCGATCCGACGGAGACCACGCTGTCCATGGCGGCGGTGGTGCTCCGGCAGCTCATCGAGGCGGGCGGGCTGCGCGATCCGTTCGTGGACGCGCTGATCCTGACCGGCGATGACTGCGCGCGCGGGGAGGCGAGCGGGGCGGCGCTCGCCGCGTCGATGGCCGGCCTCGCGCCCGAGGTGGCGCTCGACGTGTGCTCCGCGCACGGCGGCTTCGCGGCGGCCCTCGACACGGCGAACCGGCACCTCGACGGCGGCGCCCGGCGCGTGCTCATCGTGTCGAGCGAGGTGCGGTCGTGGCGGCTGCGGGCGCGGCAGGCGTGGGCCGGGCAGGACCTCGCGGCGCTCCTCGGCGACGGCGCGGCCGGCGTGCTGCTCGAGCCGAGCGGCGGGCTCGGGGTGGAGGCGTCGGCGCACGGCGCCGGGCCGCCGGGGGCCGACGCGGCGGGGGGCGAGGTCCCGGCGCAGGGCCGCGCGGGGGCCGCGTGCGACGTGGCGCAGGGGGAGGCCGGGCGCTGGCCGTTCAGCGGCGTGCACCGGCTGTCGATCGACGTGAGCCAGCGCGCGCTCGCCGAGGCCGGCATCGGCATGGACGCGGTCCGGTGGCTGGTCGCGCACCAGCCGTGGCTCCCGCTGCGGAAGCTGCTCTGCGAGGAGCTGGGCGCGTCCGCGGACCAGCACTACAGCAACGTGGAGCGGTACGGCGACACCGCGTCCGCGTCGCTCCCGCTCTGCCTGGCCGAGCTCGTCGAGACGGGGGCGCTCCAGCAAGGCGACCGCATCCTGCTGCTCGGCATGGGCGCCGGCTCCGCCAACGCGCACGTCCTTCGCTACGGCGCAAGCCCGATCGCGAGCTGAGCAGGAATGCGGCGGCTCAGCCGAAGCGCGGGTAGACCTCCTCCTCGAACAGCGCCTTCACCCGGTCCGACGGGGCCTCGGCCACGAACTCCTCGTGGTCCTCGCGCACCGGCACCTTGTAGCCCCCTCGCCACGGCGCGACCGCGTTGAGCCACGCGGTGTGCTGGGTGATCCCCGGCCGGAACGCCGGGTGCCCCAGCTTGCAGAGCGGGCCGCGCGCCAGGTTCGCGGCGTCGAAGATCCAGACCTCGGCCCCGCGCGCCGTGGTCACGATCGCGACCACGTAGCCGTCCGTGTCCGCCCCGCTGCCGCCCCGCCGCGGGACGAACTGGAGCGAGCTGAGCCAGGAGCCCACGCGCTGCCGCGGGAGCTCGTAGCGATCCTCGATCCGCATCGATCGGTGGTTATACCGGAACAGGCTGTCCGGGTGCCCGCCCTCCGCGCGCGCCCGCCGGAGCGCCGCCAGCGGGAGCGCGCGGTGCGGGTGATCCGCGTAGAGCCGATCGACGAACTCGGTGCAGAGCTCGTCCCAGATCCCGGCGCCGTGCCAGTAGACGTTCTCGACGCGATCCGGCGGCATCCACGACGCGCCCGCCTCCCGGTACGCGTAGAGGCCGACGCGCAGCGCGCGCTCCGCGTCGGCGAACACCGCCTGATCCACCACGCGCTCGGCCGCCGCGTCGAGCACGTACCGGCCGATGCGGTTCACGTCCGCCGGCCCGACCGGGAGCAGCCCCCGCAGCCGCTGCGCCGCCGGCGTCCGGCTGCCCGCGTGCCGGTCGTAGGCGCGGATCCACTCGCCGTACTCGGTGGCGCAGTTGTGCGCGGCGTGCACCGTGATGTGGTCCCCTGCGTCCTCGTAATCGACGAGGAAGTGCAACGTCTCGAGCGGGACGACGATCTTCTTCACGACGACCTGCCCGCCGCCGGGCCGCAGCGCGTCGCGCCGCACCAGGTAGAAGGTCGTCGCCGGCTCCTGCGGCAGCGTGAGCAGCGCCCGGAGGAGGCGCTCGACCCCGGGGCTGTCCGGGAAGTGCTGGACCGCCACGCTCTCGAGGCCGATCCGCAGGGCCGCGTCCGCCAGCACGATCCAGCGCCGCGTCAGCCCGAGCTGGTGCACGCTCTGCTCGATCCGCACCGGCGCGCCGCCCGGCAGGACGAGCTCGTGCCGCTCCGGCTCGTTGTGGCCGTCCCAGCGCAAGAGGTGCACGAAGTCGCCCGCGGCCTCGGTGAGCGGCACCCCGCCGAAGCGCGCCGCCTGCCGCGCGGCGGCGCCGCCGGGATCACGCGGCGGGCCCGGGCGGAAGCGCGCGGGCAGGAGCTCGATCGCGCGCTTCGCGAGCAGATCGAGCCGGTCCGCGCCCGGCCGGAGCCGCTGCTGCTCGAGCATCGACGCGGCCGCCGACGCGAGCCGGTCCACGGAGCGCGGGACCACGCCGCGCTCGTCGCTCAGCGGGAGCGACGCGACGAAGAGGTTCACGAGCGATCGACCGTAGTTGACGCAGAGGAGCTCGCCCCGCTCCGCGTCGAAGCACGGGTGCGAGGCCGTCAGGGTCATGGGAAACGGGTGATCGACCGGCGCCGCGGGGTACCACGCGGTGTTGCGCCCGACGGGCGTGACGAGCTCGAGCGTCGCCGGGTCGATCTCGTACGGCCTGCCCGCGTCGGACGTGACGAGGAGCCGCGCGGGCGCGCGGGGCGCGTGCATCGGCACGAGCGCGGCGCTCAGGTGGTTGCGCAATCCGAGGTGGCGCGAGAAGCGGAGCAGCCCGGCGTCGCGGAAGCCGAGGTCCTCGAAGCGTGTGCCCGGGCGCGAGGCCGCGTCCGCGTGATAACACGGCGTGCGCGCGACCCTCGAGGTGATCCGGACCGGCCCGCCGTCGGCGAAATCGAGCCGGTAGATCATGCCATTGCCGTTGAGGACGGGCGCGCCGTCGGCCCGCGGCAGCGCGTCGACCACCGAGCCGACCGGCCCGACGACGAATACATGGCCCGTGAGGTCCCGGGGCACGCCGCCCCGAGGAGAGGCGCGCGAGGCGTCGAGCACCGTGAGCGCGACATTCGTGAGCTCCTCCGCGCTCGCTGCCAGCAATGCATCGGGGACGCGCTGTCGCATGACGACCTCGGTATCGATGATCGCACCGTACGCCAATCCGGGCGCGGCGCGATACGGCGGTGATGCACACCGCCGAAGTCGACCGTTCGTGCGGGACGGTTCCCGCCTGGGACGGATGCAACCGGTTTGCGCCTGACCGGAGATTGGCTCTGATTTCCACGGTGTGACGGCGGCGCGGTGCCGCTTGCGGAGATGCAACTCGGCCTCCATCTGTACACGTGCAAGGAGGCACATGTTCGACCAGGGCCTGACCGTACTGCGGATCCGGGGGATTCCGGTCCGGTTGCACATCACCTTGCTGATCTTCCTGCCGTACGTCGCGTACGCGGCGGCGTCGCAGTTCTCGCTGGTCGCGCGGTCGCTCGGGGTGACGCGCGAGGCGATGCGCCTGCCGCCGCTCGCCTGGGGCGCGGTGCTCGCGGTGGGTCTCTTCGTGGCCGTGCTGGCGCACGAGCTCGCCCACTGCGCCGTTGCGCTCCGGAACGGGATGCGGGTGCGTTCGATCACGCTGATGATGCTCGGGGGCGTCTCGCTCATCGAGCGCGAGCGCCCCGAGCACGAGGCGTGGATGGCGTTCGCCGGGCCGCTGATGAGCTTCGGTATCGGGCTCGGCAGCTACGTTGCCTATCGCGTGCTCCCGGCGCCGGCGGAGGTGGGCGCGGCGCTCTTGGCGTTCGCGATCACGAACGGGATCCTCGGCGCGTTCAACCTGCTCCCGGCGTTCCCGATGGATGGCGGCCGGGTACTGCGCGGGCTGCTCCTCCGCCGCCTGGGCCCGGCCCGCGCGACGCGCGTCGCGACCACGACCGGCCGGGCGATGGCGGTGGTGTTCGGGATCCTGGGCCTGCTCTCGTGGAACCTGATCCTGGTGCTGATCGCGGCGTTCGTTTACATGGGCGCCTCCGCCGAGCAGACGCGCACGAGCGCGCGCGATCTGCTCCGCGGCCTCCCGGTCGCGCGGTTCATGACCGACCGGCTCGGCGAGGCGTACGCGGACGAGGACCCTCGCGCGGTGGCCGAGCGGCTGCTGCGCCAGAACCTCGTCGGCGCGCGGGTGCTCGACGACGCGAGGGACGGCCAGGCGCGCCGGGAGATCGGCGTGGTCACGTTCTGGGACCTCGCGAGCCGGCTGGAGCGCGGCCCGGCGCCGGCGACGGTCGGCGCGGTGATGCCGGTGGACGTGCTGCGCGCGCGGGCAGGCGACGACGCGACCCGATCGATCGAGGCGCTGGCGAGCGGGGAGGCGAGCGCGGTCGCCGTGCTCGACGAGGGAGAGCACGTGATCGGGCTGGTGACGCCGGCGGAGATCCAGCGCGCGCTCGCGCTGGCCGGGGCGCTCGGCGTGGCGCGCGGGCCGCTCGGGTGAGGGGCGAGGGGAGCGGCGGGAGGGGAGCCGCTGAGGCAGGCCGCCGGGGTGAGGGGTATCGAGGCGGGTGGCTCCGGTGGGCGTGAGGTGGAGGCCGAGGCGGGTGGCTGAGGCGGGTCGCCGGGCGCGCCCGTCACCGGAGAGCTCGAATCGACGTGGGTTGCGCTGGCACTCGCGTTGCTGAGCCGGGCTCCGAGGTGCAAGGACGTGAAACAGAACGACATCGTGCCTCCGCGCGCGCTCGCGCGGGGGCGAACACGGGTTCACGCCGGAGCTGCGGTGAGGTCGGCGCTGAGGGCGGCGGCGCTCGGGGCGGGCGTCTGGCTGCTGACGGGGTGTTTCGGCACCGCGGGCGCCGAGGGGTTCGTCGTCTCCGGCCACCCGGCGGTCCGCGCCGAGGTCGTCCCGGTGCAGATCACGGCCTATCCGCGCGTGTACTTCCGCGGGGCGTACGCGTACCTGGTCGACGGCGCCTGGTACTACCCGACGAACCGCGGCTGGGTCGTCTTCGAGGAGGAGCCGGACCAGCTCCGGCGCTACCGGCAGACGTACCGGTCCTCGCCGCGGTACGTGCCGGAGCGCGAGCTCAGTTATCCGCGCGAGCGGGGGCGCCGTTACTACACGCCGCGATGACGGGGGCGGTGGGGCAGACGCGAAAGGTGGGGTTCCAGGATGAATCAGGAGAAGAGGGTGTTTCCGATCTGCGGCATGGCGCTGTCGAGCTTCCTCGCCGCGGGCTGTATCCTCGACGTGACAGATCACCACCCCCGTCCCGCGCCCGCGCCGGTCGGGAGCCTCACGGTGGACTGGACCGTGGCCCGCCGGAGCGACGTGCGGGCCTGCGCGCGCGAGGGCGCCCGGGACACCGAGGTCGAGATCATCGTCTACCGGGGCGACCGTGAGGTGGCGAGAGAGTTCGCACACTGCGAGGACTTCAGCCTGACGGTGGATCTGCCGCCGGACGAGTACAAGGTCTATGTGACGCTGGTGGAGCGGGGGAGCGATCGCCCGGTGACGACGACGCTGCCGCTGGAGGAGATCGACATCGTGAAGGGCGCGGACCTCAACGTGGATGTCGACTTTCCGGCGACGTCGTTCCTCCGGCGTTGAGCGAGGCTGAGGCGGCGCGCGGCGTGGCTTCTCCGGTGCAGATCATGTAACGTGGGGCCATGATCCGCGGTGTGGTGGAGCCGGCCCGGCTCGGGCAGGTGGTGCTTCCGGATGGTCGGCGGCTGGGCTGGGCGGAGTGGGGGCCGGAGGACGGCGTCCCCGTGCTCTTGTGCCCCGGGGGCGCGACGAGCCGGTCGATGGGGTTCGGGGGCGACGTCGTCGGCCAGCTCGGCGTGAGGCTGGTCTCCGTGGATCGCCCGGGGCTCGGGGCGTCGGACCCGTCCCCGGGGCGCACCCTCGACGCCTTTGCGCGGGACATCGGGCGGTTCGTCGAGGCGCGGCGGCTGTCCGGCGTGGCGGCGGTCGGGTTCTCGGCGGGCGCGCCGTTCGCCCTGGCGTGTGCGGCGGCCGGCGTCGTGCGCGGCGTGGCCGTGGTCGCGGGGACCGACGAGCTGGCGAATCCGGTGTTCGCGGAGGTGCTGGCGCCGGACGTGCGGCGGCTCGTCGAGACGGTGGCGTCCGACCCGGAGCGCGCGGAGGTGTTCTTCTCCGGGTTCAGCGCGGAGGCCATGTGGAGCTTCGTCATTCCCACGCTCGCGGACGTGGACCGCGCCGTGTACACCGACCCGGTGTTCGAGCGCGTGTACCGGCGCGCCATGGATGAGGCGTTCTCCCAGGGGCCGGCCGGCTACGCGCGCGACACGGTGCTGACGATGAGCCCGTGGCCGTTCGACCCGGGAACCCTCCGCGTGCCGGTCGACCTGTGGTACGGCGCGCGGGACACGAGCACGGTCCACTCGCCGGACTTCGGTGCTTCCTTGGCCGGGCGCCTGCCTGCGGCAGAGCGGCGTGTCCTCCCGGAGGCGGGAGGGTCGCTGCTGTGGACACACGCCGAGGAGATCCTGCGCTCGCTGCTGGAGCGCACGCGCGGGCGGTGAGGCCAGCGCGGAAGCCGTCGGCGTGACATTGGGTGGGGGCGGAGTGGGTGCGGTCCGGAGTTTGACCTGGGACATCCGGGAAGGCCTGACGGCCGCTCGTCCGCTCTCGGGAGCTTCTAGGTCATGCCGGACCCAACGGTGGCGGCCGCTGCCGCGGGAGGCGTCGGCACCGCAGCAGGTGTTCTCGCGTCTTCAATATCCGGCGCAGTACCCCGTTCCACGCCGACACGGAAGCTCCGCCGCCCCGTGCTCGAGGCCCGCAGCGCTTCCGGCGGGTCGGTGCTCGATGAAGGATCGCCGCTCGTGCCTTCCGCTCGCGTGGCCGTGCTTGTAGGATAGCGGGAAGGATACGGACCGCAGCTTGCATCACCCTCCCGGACCTCACTATCGCGTCATGACACCGATCTATCCCGTCAAATCTCATGCCGTGCTCGATCAGCTTCGCGAGCTGGCGAACGCATCCCCCACCACGACAGAGAACGCGGAGACTGCTCGCCAGTGGCAAGAGGCTATCCACGCGACACAGGCGTTCCTCGATGACCGCGCCCACCCCGTCATCTTCATCGGCAACGTAGGGGTCGGGAAGTCGTCGCTCATCGGCGTCCTCGCTAGCCTTCTCGTTGGGCCTCCCCCATCGGATCGAACGAGTCTGAAGGACAACTCTGTCCTGGCCATTGGCTCGGGCAGGACCACCGTCTGCGAAGTTCACATTCGTGCGCCTCACACTGGTGATGGTGGAACCGTGGGATTCGTCATTGAGCCCTTCTCTCTGAAGGAAATGGAGGAGGAGATCGCGATCTACGCACAGTATGAGTGGACGCGCCGCCAACTGGACGCCCGGACGTCAGTAGAGGACGACGCCGACCCCACCGCTCAGGAGGTACATCGGGCAATCCGCGGAATGACGAACTACGCCGAGTACCAGGAAACTTCTCTCGAAGGCGGGCTCAAGCGGCGCCGCAATGTGCGCCCACTTGATGACGTAATTCCTCGCTTCAGCACCCAAGAAGAACTCGCGAGGCATCTGATCGAGCGAGCGAACCTATCAGAGCGGCAGAGAACAGCGTGGTGGTGGGAGACATCTACCCAGGAGAGCCTGAAGGAGCTCAAGAAACGCTTCGAGGACGTGAACCAGGGGCGCGAGCCGACCGCAATGCTGCCCCGCAGAATGTCGGTGGTAGTTCCCGATCCGCTCCCTGGGAGCAAGGCGGATCTGGATCTCACGCTCATCGATACACGGGGTCTAGATGGCAAGGTCGAATCGCGGCGTGACCTGCAAGATTTCCTGCGAAACCCGCGCGCCTTGATCGTCCTGTGCGCACCGTTCAAGGATGCGCCAGGGGACACTCTGCGGGCTCTGCTGCGCTCCATGGCGAACGATGTCGACCTGCGGCAAGCTATGCCGCGCACGTTGTTGACCCTACTCGACCAAGGGGATGCCGACCAGGTCAACGGTGCGAATGGAGATCGGGAGTTCGGGCAGGAGCTGAAGGTTGACGAGTGTCACCTCGCGCTGGAGAGCGCCGGCCTTCCGCGTTCAATCCAGAAGAACCAGATCATCGCCTTTGATGCGCTGAAAGATGACCGCAAGCGCCTTCTGGACGCCATTGACGACAGAATCTTCGAACTTCGTTCGTTCCGTGAGCGCCAGCTCCGCGAGCAGCTCGACGACGCGCAGAGCTTCTTAGACAGTAGTGACAGCCTTCCGTCGGCACTTCGCGCATCTGTGGATCAGAGACTCCGCGACGCGATAGCGCAGCACCCGCTCGAAGGCGCTCCGCTCCGCGATCCGCTTACAGGCATGTACGAAGCCATTCGCGAATGCCGCTACGCTTCAGTGGTCTACGCGACCTGTCGACGAAATGGAACCTACTCTCGCCTCGATCTGTACGCCGCTGTGCGGTCCGAGGCATCCCGAGCGGCGGGTGCATGGTTGGACGACCTCATCTGCGCGATTATGGGCAGGCTGGACGAGATGCTCCGCGATCCGTCCTTGGAGAGGGTACAGGATCATATCCGCCTTCGCCGGAGGCAGTTCGAGGAGGGACAGCTCAAAGTGGTCCGCGGCTATGCCGAGCAGGTCGGGAAGCAGGTCGAAGATATGCTTAACGATTCGCATAAGCCGGATCCAGTATGGCGCGCCTGTTGCGATGAATGGACCCGTGGAGGGGGCTTCAAAGGCAGGGTTCTCGATCACTTGCAGGCTTGGTCGCGCCGACAACAGGGGCTCACGGCCCACGAGCATACGGACGCAACGGGTGCTATCCCGTTGATGGCGGAGGTCGTATGGCCGGTTCGAGCGCCACGCTTCTCGCTCCATGTCCGCAACTTGCGCGCGTTGCGTCAGGCGAGATGGACCCCGGAGCCGGTGAGTGTCTTGATTGGTGCCAACGGCGCAGGCAAGACGACACTGTTGCAGACCTTGAAGCTTTTACGTGTCACGTACGAGCGCGGTCTGCCAGAGGCGGTGAGGATCGTCCTTCGGGGCAGCAGCAATCTCAAGTCCTGGGGTGCTGCGGAGGAGGAACCAGTGGAACTCGGCCTCGATCTCGGTGAGGCGAGTTGGAGAATCGAGCTGATCCCCCGCGAAGGCTCGGTGGGGTATTTGACCAACGAGCGATTCACCGACCGCGGGCGTGAGATCTTTTCACGCGATACACTTGGTAACTTCTTGTATGGGTCGGAGCGGATCGACCCAAGCCCCATGACAGGATTGCGGGTACTGATGGACAAGGGGGTGCACGATCCTGCTCTCCGGCGAATGGCGTCGTTTCTGCAGGCCATCGCGGTATATCACGACCCGGATCTCTGGACATTGCGCGAGCAGGGGTCGAGCACTACCGAAGATCGAATGCTGGACCTACGCGGTACCAACGCGCTCACCCTGCTGCGACGCTGGCTTCAGGAGCGCACCCAACGCCACCGATACCAGTTCGTCGTCGAGGGGCTCAATGCTGCGCTCCCTAATGCGGCCAGTGACCTGGATTTCGTCGAGGCGGGAAATACTCTTGTCGCGCGAGTCTACCGACCTGGTATGGAGCAGCCGAGTCCTTTGGCCAATGAGGCGAATGGCTTGCTTCAACTCCTTGTATTGTTTTGTGAGGTGGCAGCTGCTGAGGAAGGGAGCGTGGTAGCCATTGACGAGCCGGAAGATAGCCTGCACCCATATGCGCTTCGCAGCTTCTTACGCCGGACGACTCGATGGGCGAAGCAGCACAACCTGACCGTGCTGCTGGCGACGCACTCAACCGTGCTTCTGGACGAGTTGAGCGCGCACCCGGAGCAGGTCTATGTGATGAAGTCGTCGGCGGCGGGGGAATCTATACCGACGCGCCTCGACGAGCTGTGTGACCCGGAGTGGCTGGCCGGTTTCAAGTTAGGGGACCTATACGAGCAGGGTGAAATCGGGAGCAATGAGGACGAGGCTTGAGCATGGCTCGGATCAAGCTTATCGTCACAGGAGATTTGGAGAAACTGGCACTTCATGATTCCTTGCGACGGCTCTTTCCGTCAGAGAGAGACGGCGACGAGGTTGTTTGGGATAAGCCCAGGAAGCTGCATTGCTCTACAAGTCACCGGCTCGTGAGAGGAAATAAACCGTCCGTGCCCATGTTGGCCCTAGCTCAGGCGATGCTGGATGAGGTGGGCATAGGAAAGAAAGGACAGCCAGCGGATCTGGTGGTAGTCGTCGACGACGTGGAGCTTGGTAACCTAGGGCAGGAGGGAATCATTGCAGAGCATTTTAGAGCTGCGGTGAATGAGAAGCTTGACAAGTTCGAGATGAGCGCGCGAGATCGGTACCGCTCACTTCTTCGCGACAAGTGTTCATTTCACTTGTTGTGCCCTATGACGGAAGCCTATCTGTTTGGCGATGTTGACGCGCTTCGAGTTGCCGGAGTTCAGGCCGGGCAAAATCCGATGCTGACTCACGACGATGTTGAGCGATTTGAGACCGACGATCCCGCGTGGTTGCCGACTTGTAAACAAGAAAACATGTCTCGGCAAAAAACAACGGCGTGGTGGGTCCATGAACGACATCCCAAACATTACCTGGAGCATCTGACCGAGCGCGGCGGAGTATTCTACGAAGAAACAGACCATGGGAAACGGGCACTTATCGGCCTTCTTTGGGGCGGAGTCCCAAAGTCAAGAGCGGACACCCCTGTCCTACGGGCCCTGCTCGAGGATCTCTCGGACTGGTTCCATGTCACGAATCCACTCGGTGCGGGCGACCTCAACGCGTTTCTCTATCCACTGAGGTCTGTCAACCGTGCGAACCTGGTCCTTCGGAACCTATGAGACGGACGCGCACGGTGGCCGGCCTCGGAAAACCCGAAAACGTAACCGGATACCTCCGGATCCTCCAAGCGCGGAGCTCCCACTGCGGGGCGAGGTGCATCGAATCGCCAAATGCTGATCGCCTGTCCACGCCCGCAGCGTCCTCGTCGCTAGGATGCGCGGTTCTGCTGGCACTACGGACAACAGCATCACCACAAGCTGTCGATCCCCGGCATCCCGCGGCTCTGCCCCGCGAGGCAGTCCATCAGAAAGCAGGCCAACCCGGCGTCCCCGGTCCACAGGCTGTAGCGCCACTGGCCGTACCGGCTGAAATCGGCCTCGGACTGCCCGAGGGCCCACATGGCGAGCTCGCGGGCGCGCTCGAGCCAGGACGTGTCGTCCTGCGTGCGCCGGTACATCTCGAGCAGGGCGGCCCCGTTGCCGCCCGTGCCGTGGCACAGGCCCACGCCCTTCTCCAGCGGCCCGGCGGCCGCGATCAGCCGCGCGCCCTGGAGCAGCAGCGGCAGCGCCTCGGGCAGCTCCGCGTGGCGCAGCGACGTGATGATTCCCGGCGCGCCGTGGCACCACTGCAACAGCGGCTTCGGTGGCCCTTCCGTCAGCGGGGGCCAGTTGGCGAGCCCTCCGTCGACCTCCGCGAGGTGGACGAGCCCCTGCAGCGTCCGCGCCCGCAGCTCTGCCTGCTGCTCCGCGCTCAGCAGGGCCCTGGCCCGCCAGAGCGGATAGAGGTTGCCGGCCCAGCCGTGACCGGCGCCGACGTAGCGGAGCCGCTGGCCGTACAGGTCCTGTTCCCACAGCCAGACGTCCCGGCCCTCGTCGTGAATCCAGCTCTCCCACAGCGCCGCCGCGCTGTCGCGGATCAGCTCTGCCCAGCGCTCGTCCCCGGTCGCCTCGTGCAGGAACAGCGCCGCGAGCATCGTCCCGGGCGCGCCCCACAGCGCCTCGCGCGTGGGGTTCGTGCGGTTGTCGTGGATCATCTCGGCCAGGCGATCCGCCTTGTGCGCGTCGGGCTCGGCCAGGCAGCAGAGCGTGAGCAGCGCGCTCTCGCCGAGGAACCATGACGGCACGCGCTCGCCGGTGTCGGGCGAGCGCGTGTACTGCTCGAGCACCTGCTCGAAGATCCGGGGCAGGCTGCCCGGCAGCTCGCAGAGGCCCGCCGCCGCGACGCGGGCGAGGGCGAGCCAGACGCCGCTCGCGCCGAGGTACAGGCTCTTGTACCCGTCGGCCGGCACCGGCTCCTCGGCGTCGCGCGGGTGCACCGGCCAGTCCTGCCGGGCCCGGACCGCCAGCGCGTCCGCGGCCCACCGTTTCAGCCAGGCTTGCGCCCGTCCGGGGTCCCAGGCCTCGGGCGGCAGCGCGACGTGCCGTGTCGGGAGGTAGAGCGTCATCGTCCTACGCTGCTCCCGTGGCTTCCCGGCAGATCGCCCAGGCGATGCCGCGGGAGAGCACGGCCACCGGCGCGGCCCCTCTGGAACGTCAGCGCCGAGCTCACGACGCTCGCTCCTGCCTGAGGCCCGATCGGACTGGCCCTGCGCTCCGCGCCGCCTCGCCGCCCGAGGCCCTGAGCCGCGCCGCATCCATCGCCGGGGAGGCGCCGAAGAGCCGCCGGTACTCGCGGCTGAACTGCGACGGGCTGTCGTAGCCCACGCGAAAGCCAGCCTGGGCCGCTTCGACGCCCTCGGCGACCATCAGGCGGCGCGCCTCCTGGAGCCGGAGCTGCGCCCGGAATTGAAGCGGGCTCATCATCGTCGCTGATCTGAAGTGCGCGTGAAGCGAGGACTCGCTCATCCCTGCGTGGGCGGCGAGGGTCTTGATCGTGAACGGTTCGGCATAGTGCGCCTTGATCCAGCCGATCACGCGCGACACACGCGCCAGACCACCGCCGCTCCTCGCGATGTGCCGCATCATCTCCGCGGCCGAGCCTGTCACCAGCCGGTACAGGATCTCGCGCTCCACCAGGTGGCCCAGCGCGGCGATGTCCTCCGGGGTGTCGAGCAGCGCGACGAGGCGCGTGCAGGCGTCCACGAGCGCCGGCGTCACGTCGTGGATGCTGAGACCCGCTGGCGGCGCGGCGCGGTCGGGGGGGGATTGCTCCAGGACGAGCTCGCCGAGCATGCCCATGTCGAGGTGGAGCTGGAGGCAGAGGTAGGGTTCTCTCGGGCTCGCTTCCATCACCGATCCGACCACCGGGAGGTCCACGGAGACCACGAGGTATTTGGCCGCGTCGTAGTCGTAGATGTGACCCGCCAGGACGGCCTGCTTGCGCCCTTGCGTCACCAGGCACAGCGAAGGGGTGTACAGGGCCGGCATCGGCATGGTCGGCCGGGACGACCGGATGAGCGTCACCCGGGGGAGCTTGCAGGCGTGCATCCCGTCCGCGGCCGTGTGGCGCATGATCAGCGACGAGAGCTCCTGGAGCTTTGCCATCCGGTTCTGTCTCATCGGCGTCGCCACACGGCAAGGGGGATCTGACCTCTCGTGGAGGATCGTGCAAGCATCTGTCGAGCGACGCCGCTGACATGGTCCGTCGACCAGGCATGCCGCGCAATGAGCGACACGAGGGGAGTGTGTCAGCCGGCCGGCGCTCGACGCCATCCGTCGGCCCGAGCGTCAACACCATTCAGCACCATTCAACACCCGATTACAGGTCGAAGCTCGCCTTGATCGCGTCGAACTCCGCGAAGTCGTCGCTGTTGGCCCTGTACGTGCCGCCCTGCGACGTGAAGAGGGACGAGCCCCATGAGCCGCTCTGCGTCGGCTCCCAGAAGAACGTACCGAGCCCTCTGCCGTCCGGCAGGTCGCGCATGATCTGATTGGCCTCCGTGCGTTCGGGGTTGTATTCCGCGATCGCGAACGCGAGATCCGGGAATGTCTCGGCCAGGGTATTGAACGTGTCCTGCCATACTTCAGGCTGACCCTGGAATGCCGTGTAGCAGGAGAGCCCGAGGACGTCGAACGCGACGCCTCGCGTCTTTGCGCTGTCGACCCACCACGCGACGCCGTCGACGTCCTCGGTGTTCTCGACGTGCAGCATGATCTTGATGCTGTCGTCGACCTCCTTGACCCCGGCGATGCCTGCCTTGAGCAGGGCGGCCAGGTTGTCCCAGTTCTGGTTCGTCGCTCGCCCGGTGAGGCCTTCCGGATTGACGACCGAGTTGTTGCCCCAGCAGTCTGTGTCCGCGGACGGCACATGGATGAGCATGCCCGGCGTGATCTCGTTGCCGATCTGCACCATGTCCGGGCGCGCGCCCGCGCTGACGAGTCCGGCGACGACGTCCTTCGTGTAGGCCTTCAGGAGGCCCGCCATCTCGTCGATCGACTGGGCGTCCCGCCACGCCTCGGGGATGATCTGTTTGGCAGGATCGGCCCAGGTGTCGCTATAATGGAAGTCGAGCAGGAACCCCATGCCCGCGGCCTTGATCTGCTTGCCGAACTCGATCGTGTGGTCTTTGTCGCAATAGGTCTCTGCCTTCTCGCAAGAGCCGCCGGTGCCGAAAGCATATCCGTAGGAAGCGCTCGGGTCCACGAACGTCCGGAGCCGGATATAGTTGAATCCATGGTTCTTCAGCAGCTCGAGCATCCCTTTTTCGCTTCCGTCCGTGTCCGTGTACGTCGCGCCGTTATCGACCGCCTCCTGGACGCTGGAGATATCAGCGCCCAGGATGAAGCTGGGCTCGAACACCGGCATGCCGCCCGTTCCGCCGGCCCCGGAGCCGCTCATGCCCTCCGAAGCGGAAGAGGACGAGCTCGTCGCGACGGGTACTCCTCCCCCGCTCGAGCTCCCGGCCGTCGCGCTGCCGCCGCCTCCCCCCGAGGGGACTCCTCCCTGACCAGCGCTGCTGGAATCCTCGCCATCTGAGCCTGCCCCGGTGCAATGACAGAGAAAAAATGAAATGAAGAGCGCGCCAATCGTGGCGCAGGAGGGTACGGTGGAGCGAATGGTGGACATCATGCCACCATCCTACCCGAGCCCGACCGCCGGTTCACGCGGCCCTCGTCACACAGCCGCTGCAGGCAGCTCGACGATTGAGGATGGGCCCGGTGACACGTCTGCGCGGCGCGGCGCGGCGCGCCGCGGCTCAGCCGTATTTGACGGCGCGGAGCGCGTCCATCAGGGCCTCCCGCTCGGAGGGCGGCGGCGTTGCGATCCGCTCCCACGCCTCCCTGCGGTGGCTCGCCTTGGTGAAGCGGAACGCCGCGGAGGGGCGGCCGCACATCTTGGCGAGGAAGCGGCGCGCGTCCTCGAGCGGCTCGGCAGAGAGCGTGTCGCCGATGCCCATCTCGAACACCTCCGCGGGGGAATGAAGCTCCGCCCCGAACGTGAGCCTCCGGAAGGCGCGGGGGGGAGCGGCGGCGCGCACGATCTCGAAGGCGACGCGCGGAAACGGGATCCCCACGGCGAGCTCGGGGAGCCCGAGCTTGTAGTCGCCGGCGCCGAGCGCGATGAAGTCGGCGCACATCGCGAGGATCATGCCGCCCGCGATCGCGTGGCCGTGCACGGCGGCGGCGAACGGCTTCGGGAAGCGGAACGCCGCGCCGAAGGCGGCGTCGAAATCGTCGAGGAAGCCGGAGAGCCTCTCCCGATCGAGCGACGCGAGCTCGTGCAGATCGAGCCCCGCGGACAGGCACTGTCCGGCGCCGCGGACGAGCACGCCGCTCACGGCGTCGTCCTCCGCGAGCCGCCCGAAGACGTCGGTCATCTCGCGGAGCAGCGCCTGGTTCATGGCGTTGACCTTGGGTCGGTTCAGCGTGACCTCGGCCATGCCGTCACGGATGAGCACCTCGACGCAGCGCATCGCGAGAGCATCGCGCAGCGCCGCTCACGGCGCAAGATGGCGTGTCGGGCGGCGGTCCGACGCCCCGCTCGCGCGGATCTGGCCCTCGCCAGCCGGAAGGAACCTTCTGTCACCTGAGGTGAGCGTGGCGATCCGTCCTTGACACCCTCGAATCATTTTGTGTTTCCTTCCCCCTCGATGCGTGTTGGCAAGATCAACCCGTCCGGCGTCCACCAAACTCCCGGCTATCACCACCTCACGATCGTCGAGGCGGGCCGGCTGGCCTTCCTCGCCGGCCAGTGCCCACTCGACCTCGACGGCAACCTGGTCGGTGCGGGCGACCCCCTCGCGCAGGCCGACCAAGTGGCAGCGAACGCCCTGACCGTCCTGGCCGCGGCCGGGGCGCAGCCCGCCGATGTGGTGCGCTCGGTGATCTACGTGGTCAGCGACGACGACCAGGTCCTGGGCGCGGTGTGGCGGCGGCTGAACGACTCGGCGCTCGGCCCGGCGTTCAGCGCGGCCAGCACCCTGCTCGGGGTCGCTTCGCTCGGCTTCACCGGTCAGCTGGTCGAGCTCGACCTGACCGCCGCCCTTCCCGGTTGATCCAGCGGCGCCCGGAGGCGTGTGCGGGTGTTATTCCCAGCCGGAGCTGCTGGCCTCGCCGAGGATCGCGCTCACGCCGTGGAATCGGTCGTGATGGGTATGGCCTCCTCAGGGTCTGATGACAGGCCACGTCGGCGTTTGACCGGGCCCCGCGGCGACTGCCACTCTAAAATTCGTCCCTGGGAGACGTGGTGCTAGCCGAGCGCAGGTCGGGTCGCGGGGCGCGGGGCCACGTCGCGGTCGCGCGCGCGGAGGCCGTCGACGAACATCGATACGAGGCGAGGGATGCGGCGGGTGGCGTCGGCGCTCTGCGTCGCGGCGAGGGAGATCGCGGTCACCATACACACGACGTCGTCGAACTCGACGTCGCGGCGGACCTCGCCGGTGAGCTGCGCGCGCGCGAGCTGCCGCCGCCCCTCCTCCGTCGCCGCCTGACAGCCGGGCGAGCAGCTCTGGAGGACGACGCCGAACGACGCGGCCAGGCCCTCGTACCGGCTCACGTGGCGCACGAGCTCCTCGATGAAGGCGCCGAGCGCCTCGGCCGGGGCCACGGAAGCGGCGACCGAACAGCTCTTGTTCGCGAGCGCGAGCAGACCCTCGTCACACGCGGCGGCGAGCAGCGCCTCGCGCGTCGGGAAGTGGCGGTACAACGTGCCGATGCCGACCTTCGCGCGCCGCGCGACGTCCTCCAGCGACGCGTCCGCGCCCCGCTCGGAGAACACGGCGTCCGCCGCCGCGAGCAGCTTGTCGCGGTTCCGCTGCGCGTCGGCGCGCAGCTCGCGCCGCGGCGCATCATCACGAGGATCCTTCGCGGTCCTGGCCATTTCTGTGAACCGGAGGATACCTCGGGATCCAAGCGGAGGAAACCTCCGTTCCGGGCGCGGCGACCACGCCGCGCCCGGAGCGGCGCCGCGGGTGTCACCGGAGGTCGCCGCGCGCGGTGGTCGTCGCTCGGGCCGGGCCCGAGGACACGAACGCGCGGATCTCCGGGATCATCACGTCCGCCGCGTCCTCGAAGAAGAAATGATCCGCGTCGGGGAGCTCGATCGTCCGGTGGTGCGGGAACGTCTGCTCGAAGCGAGCGAGATCGCTGCGGGGAAAGCCCACGTCCTTGAGCGCCCAGAAGAGGAGCGCCTCCTTGTCCGCGAGCCGGGGCAGGCCCGCCTCGACCTCCGCGAAGTACGCGGTCGCGGCGGTGATCTGCCCCGGATAGAAGGCCGCGATGCCGCGGCGATCGAGCGGGCGGAAGGGATGGAGATAGACGTCGGCGACGTCGGCGGGCAGCTCGTGGACGATTCCATTCTTGATCCCGAGCGAGGCGAACGCGTTGAAGTTCACCTGCGCGAACTCGCCGAGGGGGCCGCCGACGAGGATCGAGAACTTGCCGCGCGGCGTGCTCGTGCTCGTCGGCCACGCCCACGTGCTCCCGAGGACGACGCGGCGAACGAGCTCGGGACGGCGGCCGGCGAGCCCGAGGCCGATGGGGCCGCCCCAGTCCTGCATGACCAAGGTGATGTCGCGGAGGCCGAGCCGCTCGACGAACTGCTCGACGACGAGGCTCTGCTCGCGCGGCGTGAAGCCGAACCCGGCCGGCGCGTCGGACAGGCCGAATCCCGGGTAATCGAGCGCGATGCACCGGTGCGAGCCCCGGAGCCCGCGGACGAGATCGCGCCACTGGAACGACCACGCCGGGTTGCCGTGCAGGAAGAGGAGCGCCTCGCCTTGGCCTTCGTCCACGTAATGGACGCGCGCCCCGCTCGGGAGATCGATGAACCTGTGATCGGCGTCGAACATGGCGCGTGGGATCTCGAAGGCGAGCCCCTGGGCGCCCGGCGGCGCGGCGCGTTCGCTCCAGAGCGCGCCGGCGAGGCCGACGAGCTCGAGCGCGCCGAGCAGCACGATCGCGGCCGCGCCCGCGCGTGAAGGCCGCGATCGCGCGGCGAGGCGAGGGACGAGCAGGGCCAGCGCGGCGGCGACGCCGAGCACGGCCGGGAGCGCGGCGGCGGCGAGGCCGCGGGGGCCCGCCGCGGCCATCGCCAGGAGGACGCCCGCCGCGAGCCCGGCGAGGGCAGCCGCCAGCATCGGGCGCGGCCGCGCGCTTCGCTCGGCGAGGGCGCGGTGGAGGAACGCGGCGGCGACCGCGACGAGCCCACACGCGGGGGCGACGACCACGTACCGGAGCGCGGGAAAGAAGCCGATGCCGCGCGTGTGCGGCGCCGCGAGGACGGCCACCGTGGCCAGCAGGACGACGATGGCGGACGCGGTGAGCCCGGACCGCAACACGCGGAGGGCCTCCGCGCCGGTCCATCGCGTGGTCCTCGTCTCGGCTAGAGTCGCTCGATCTTCGGTCATGACCTTCTCCTTTGAGCGCCGCTGCGCTGAGGAGCCCACCATGCGGCCGACATCATCATGCGTCCAATACATGGTATTCATCTGAACCATGCAGGATGGACATGACGTGAGCGAGCTGGCCGCCCTGGACCTCAACCTGCTCGTGGTGCTCGACGCGTTGCTCGCCGAGCGCCACGTCACGCGCGCGGCGGCGCGTGTGGGCATGACCCAGCCGGCGTGCAGCCATGCGCTGGGCCGGCTGCGTCGCGCGCTCGGCGATCCGCTGCTGGTGCGCGGGGCGCGCGGCGCGATGCTGCTCACGCCGCGCGCCGAGGCGCTCGGGCCGGGGCTGCGCGCCGCGCTGCAAGGCCTGGCCACCGCGCTGCGCGGCGAGGCGCAGTTCGATCCGGCCACCGCGCGGCGCAGGTTCCGGATCGCCGCCGGCGACTACGCGGAGCTGGTGCTGCTGCCGCCGCTCCTGTCGATCCTGGCCCGCGAGGCGCCCGGCATCGACGTCTGGATGGTGCCGCTCTCGCTGACGCGGGAGGGGGTGGTGGCGCAGCTCGCCTCGGGCGCCGCCGACGTCGCGATCGGCCCTCCCCGCGGCAGCTGGCCCGACGGCCTCCACATGCGCGCGCTCTTCGAGGAGCGCTTCCGCTGCGTGCTGCGGCGCGGCCACCCGGCGGCGCGCGGCCGCCTCAGCCTGGACCGCTATTGCGGGCTATCGCACCTCCTGGTGACGCCGCGGGGCACGCCGGGCAGCTTCGTCGACGACGCGCTCGCGGCGCTCGGGCGCAGCCGCCGCGTCGCCGCGGCGGTCCCGCACTTCCTGGTGGCGCCGCACGTCATCGCGGCCACCGACCTCGTGGCCACCCTCGGCGCCCGCATCGTCGACGCCACGGCGGCGCCGCTCGGGCTTTCGGTGCTGCCGCCGCCGATCGAGCTCGCGAGCTTCTCGTTCTCGCTGATCTGGCACCGGCGAACACAGAATGATCAGGCGCACCGTTGGCTGCGCGACCAGGTCGTGAAAGCAGCGTCCTGACGGATACCTCGAGCACCCAATTGATGTAGGGTCCGCCGTCATGCGTACCCGTTACTTGATCGTGCTGGCCTTCACCTCGGCCTCCTTGTCGCTCGTTGCTTGCGGAGATGATACCGACATTGACCCCCAGGCCTCGGGCGGCGGGGGCGCTGGAGCCGCGGGCGGTGGCGGCGCTGGAGCTGCCGGCGGTGGCGGCGCAGGAGCTGCCGGCGGCGGCGGCGCGGGCGGCGCGGATCCCCAGGCCTCGGGCGGCGGCGGCGCGGGCGGCGCTGACCCCCAGTCCTCGGGAGGCGGCGGCGCGGGCGGCGCTGACCCCCAGAGCGCGGACGACATCCTGGAGCAGCTCCAGACCGTCGAGGGCCTCACGGTCGAGGAGCTGGACTCGGAGATTCCAGGCTACCGCTACTTCGTCATGGAGATCGACCAGCCTGCAAATCACGACGATCCGGACGGCGTGCAGTTCCGGCAGCGCCTGGTGCTCCACCACCGGGATCCCGCCGCGCCCGTGGTGCTCGTGACCGAGGGATACAACACGTGGCCGGAGTATCAGTGGCTCGACGAGCCCGCCGAGGTGCTCGCCGGCAACCAGATCCGCGTCGAGCACCGCTTCTTCACCCCTTCTCGTCCGGAGCCCGCGGACTGGTCGCTGCTCACCATCGAGCAGGCCGCCGCGGATCTTCACCACGTCGTCGCGTCGCTGCGGCCTTTCTACGAGGGCAAATGGATCTCCACCGGCGCGAGCAAGAGCGGGATGACCTCGGTTTACCATCGCCGCTTCTATCCCGCCGACGTGGACGGCACCGTGGCTTACGTGACGCCGCACAGCATGGGCAACCCCGACGCGCGTTACCTCGAGTTCCTGGCCGGGCGCGGCGATGCGGCGTGCCAGCTCGCCCTCCGGGAGTTCCAGCGCGAGGTGCTGCTGCGGCGCCCGGTGATGCTCGCGCGCATGGAGGCGCAGGCCGCGGACGAGGGCTACTCCTACGACACGATCGGCGTGGAGCTGGCCCTGGAGACCGCGGTGGTCGACGCCGTCTTCGCCCTCTGGCAGTACAAGGACGCGAGCCTCTGCGAGGCAGTCCCGACCGCCGCGTCGGATGACGACGAGGTCTGGGCATACCTCAACCAGGTGAGCCAACCCTCGTTCTACGCCGATCCCTTCCTCCTCACGTTCGAGCCCTACTACTGGCAAGCCGCGGTGCAGCTCGGCTATCCGGCCATCGCGACGGAGCACCTCGCCGATCTCCTCGTGTACCCTGACGCCGACACGGCCACGTCGTTCATCGTCCCCGGGCACGACAAGACGCCGGTCTTCGATCCCGGGGCGATGGCGGACATCTCCGAATGGCTGACGACCGAGGGCGAGCGGGTGATGTTCCTTTACGGCGAGAACGATCCGTACACGGCCGCTGCCTTCGACGTCGGGGCCGCTCGCGACGCGCACCGCTTCGTGGTGCCGAATGGAAACCACGGCTCCCTCCTCGCCGATCTCGCGCCGCCCGAGCGCGACGTCGCCTTCGCCGCGCTCGCGGCTTGGGCGGGCGTCCCATCGACCCAGCCCGACCGCGTGCGCGCCCCCCGCACGCTGCTCCGCGACCGTCGTTGGATCACGCGCTACTAGAATACCGATCACGTTGATCGGGCGAGAGATAAACCGCCAAGGACGCCAAGGCGCCAAGGACGCCAAGATAGTATCTTCTTCTTGGCGTCCTTGGCGTCCTTGGCGTCCTTCACGTTTCGAACTTCTGCTCGTTTCAAGCTGGTTCAACCCGTTTGCCCTTCCAGACACCTCCTCCCCAGCCTCACCCGCTTCGCCGGGTGAGCTTCCTGGCGACCTGGCCGCGCCGAAGCCCACGCGCGTGGCGACCCACCGGCAGCGCTTCCGGGCGCATCCGTCGACACCACGCGCCGCGAGAATTTTACCCTGGTAATATTGACGGCTGCATTTTGTCCGGGTAAATATGTCAGGCATCGCGCCGACAGGAGGGCGTGTGACCATGGCTCATCAACCCCATTTCACCGCCTTCGCGGGCGCTCGCCGGGTCGCGGCGGGCGAGCTTTCGTGTGTCCTGCGGGCGGCGAAGGCGCTGCGCGACGAGGGCGGTCACGCCCCCGTCCTGATCTTCGACGACAGGACAGGCGAGCAGATCGACGTGAGCTTTCGCGGCACGGCCGATGACGTGCTGAAGCGGCTCGCGAAGAAGGCGGGCAAGGAACGGCTCCCGGACGACGCCGCCCCTGCTCCCGCCGATGCGCCGCGCGGCCCCGGCCGCCCGAAGCTCGGTGTCGTCGCGCGCGAGGTCACGCTGCTGCCGCGCCACTGGGACTGGCTGAGCGCCCAGCCCGGCGGCGCGTCCGCCGCGCTCCGCCGGCTCGTGGACGACGCGCGGCGCGCCAGCGCCGGCAAGGATCACGTGCGGCGCGCGCAGGAGGCGGCCTACCGGTTCATGTCCGCCGTGGCCGGGAACGAGGCCGGCTTCGAGGAGGCGGCCCGGGCCCTGTTCGCGGGGAAGCCGGCCGACTTCGACGCGTCGACCGGGTGCTGGCCCGCCGACGTCCGCGATTACGCGAGGAAGCTGGCCGCCGCCGCGTTCCAGGGCGAAGGCCCGCCGGGAGGTGCGCCATGACCCCGCGCTCGACGCCGTGGAAGGCGTTCCTCGTCTTCCTCGGGCCGCTGATGCTGAGCAACATCCTCCAGTCCCTCTCCGGCACCATCAACAACGTCTATCTCGGGCAGATGATCGGAGTCCGGGCGCTCGCGGCGGTGTCCGCCTTCTTTCCTATCCTCTTCTTCTTCATCTCGTTCATCCTGGGGCTCGGCACCGGCGCCTCGGTGCTGATCGGGCAGGCCCACGGCGCCAGGGATCTCGGGAAGGTCAAGGCGATCGCCGGCACGGCGCTGGCCGTGGCGCTCGTCGGAGGCCTCGCGGTATCGCTCTTCGGCGGCGCCTTCACCCGGACCCTGCTCGCGATGCTCGGCACACCCGCCGACATCCTCCTCGACGCGACGGCGTATGCGCACGTGGTGCTGCTCTCCATTCCCGGGTTGTTCGCCTTCCTGCTCGTGACGGCGATGATGCGCGGCGTGGGCGACACCGTGACGCCGCTCCTTTCGCTCGTCGTGTTCACGGCCGTGGGGCTGCTCGTCACGCCGGCGCTCATCCGCGGCTGGGCCGGGCTCCCGGCGCTCGGCGTGACGAGCGGCGCCTGGGCGTCGCTGGGCTCCCTGCTCGTGACCCTGGCCTGGCTCGCCGTTCACCTGCGCCGGCGCGGGCACCCGCTCGCGCCCGACGCCACCCTGCTCCGCGCGTTGTGGGTCGACTGGAAGCTCCTCCGCGCCGTGCTGCGCATCGGGGTGCCGTCCGGCGTGCAGATCGTCGTGGTCGCCCTGGCCGAGGTCGCCGTGCTCTCGCTCGTCAACGGCTTCGGCTCGGACGCGACGGCGGCGTACGGCGTCGTCACCCAGGTCCTCAGCTACGTCCAGTTCCCGGCGATGTCCATCGCCATCACCGCGTCCATCCTCGGGGCCCAGGCGATCGGCGCCGGCCACGCCGACCGGCTCGGCGACATCACCCGCGCCGGCCTCGTGCTCAACCTGCTCATCACGACCAGCCTGGTCGTGCTCACGCTCCTGTGCTCGCGGGCGATCATCGGCCTCTTCATCACGAGCCCGTCGGTCATCGAGCTCGCCCAGGGCCTGCTCCACATCGTCCTCTGGAGCTCCATCCTCCTCGGCATGGCCGGCGTGCTCGGCGGCGTGATGCGGGCCAGCGGGACGGTGCTCGCCCCGACGGCCATCTCGATCTCCTGCATCCTCGCCGTCGAGCTGCCCGTCGCGTACCTCTTGAGCCGCCGGATCGGCATCGACGGCGTCTGGATCGCCTACCCGGTCACCTTCGGGGCCATCCTCGCCCTGCAGGCGATCTACTACCGTCAGGTGTGGCGGAAGCGGGCGATCCACCGGATGGTCTGAGCTCCTCCCGATTACTGCGCGACGACCGAGAGAGGATCGGACTCGGGCGATACGCCCAGATCATTGCTGCACGAGATCTTGTAGTGATAGGTGACGCCGGACGCGACGCTCGTGTCCTCGTATTTCCACGCGCTCTGCGGGAGCGTCGCGACCTGCGTATACGCGCCCCCGGGGGACGTGGCGCGGAAGACCCTCGTGTCGACCGAGCCTGGCGAGCAGCTCACCCCGACCGCGATCATGCCCGGCACGACGTCGAAGAAGTAGGGCGGGTAAGGCTGATCCGGGACGCCCGTCAGGTACTCGATCGCATCGATCTTGAAGCCGTAGGTCGTGGCCGACTCGTCGGCGGACACCTCGAAGTAGAACTCGCCCGGCTTCCAGTGCGTCCAGAACCCGCTCGGGTAGCTCCCGGACAGGTACGTGTCGCCGTCGTTGACGGCGTACTGGAGCTCGACCCCGGGGGCGAGCTCCACCTTGCTGAAATGGGCCCGCAGCCGCTTGGCGTTGCGCTTGGTGACGTAGCCCGTGAACACGTCCTCGCTGTAGTAAGGGTGGCTGCTCTCGAGCACGTACACCTCTCGTGTCGGATCCTGGACGGCCTTCTTGAGGACGCGATAGCTCCACTCGGTGTTCGACCCGCTCACCGTGGCTCGGACGCGGTAGACGTGCGTCGAGCCAGCCACGAGGCCGCTGTGCACGTAGCTCAGGACGTTGCCGACGTTGACCGCGGAGCCGTTCACCTCGACGTCGTACCTGGTCGCGCCGGGCACCGCGGGCCACGCCAGCGTGACCGTGCCCGGGACCGAGCTGGCGGCCGGCTTCACGGGGCCGATGTCCTTCAGGGCCGCGTAGGCGTCGAGCATGGCGCCTGTCTGCACGACGCCGGAGAGGCTCGTCAGCTTCATGCCCGTGCGCAGGATGCGATCGCGGATCTGGGTCACCGTGAGGCTCGAGTACTTGCTGCGGAGCAGGGCGGCCACCCCGGCCACGTGGGGCGCCGCCTGCGAGGTGCCGTCCATGTACCCGTACTGGTTGCCCGGGAGGGTGCTGTAGATCCCCTTGCCGGGCGCGCCGATGTGCACGTGCGCCTCGCCGTAGTTGCTCATCGGGGCGACCTCGCCGGTCGGGTCGACGTTGGCCACCGAGATCACGTTCGGGAGGTCGTACGCCGAGGGGTAGTTGTACGCCGCCGTCGCGTCGTTGCCCGCCGAGAAGACGAACAGGATGCCGGAGCCGGCGATGGCCGTCTTCACGTCCTCGTTGTAGAAGTCGGCCCCACCCTGGCTGACGTTGATGATCTTCACGCCGACGCTCTTGGCGAAGTCGATGGCGTCGATGATCGAAGCGTCGTCGGCGCTGGCCCTCATCGGCAGGAGCTTCACCTTCGGCGCCACCCCGACGATGCCCTGCGCGTTCGAGATCCGGGCGGCGATGATGCCCGCGATGTGCGTGCCGTGATCGTGCGGCATGTTCATGCCGTCGCCGTCGATGAAGTCGCACCCGGACGAGTGCGCGCAGGGGTAG
This sequence comes from Sorangium cellulosum, assembly GCF_002950945.1. Classification (GTDB taxonomy): domain Bacteria; phylum Myxococcota_A; class Polyangia; order Polyangiales; family Polyangiaceae; genus Sorangium; species Sorangium cellulosum_E. Next base: position 12,937,338 of record NZ_CP012673.1, on the reverse strand, counting down.
ATGTTGTTGATCAGGTCCGGGTGCGTCAGGTCCGTGTCCCCCGGATCGATGATGCCGACGATGACCGAGGTGGACCCCTGCGAGATGTCCCATGCCGCACGCGCGTTGATGTCGACGCGCGGGACGGCGACCACGTCGGTGGTGCCGCCTTCGATCTCCTCGACCGGGACCGTCTGGCCCTGGTTGTAGAACGACCACTGCTTGGAGAAGTGCGGATCCGTCGGTGTGAGCGCGCTGCTCGCGGTCGCGACCTCGACCCCGTGCGACGAGCCCGGATCGTCGTCCACCCCCATGTCACCGACGCAGCCAGCGGTCCCCAGGCCGATCGATGACGACGCGACCAAAGCAGCAATTCCGTGACCAATACGATTCATTCGCATGAATGCCCTCGTTCCCGATGACCGCCGTTCGTCGGCTCCGCCCGTGATGGCTTGAGCGGGCTCGGTGCGCTCGACCGGCGTCAGGTTGCGTGAACGTGTAGCACACCCGGCATGAACGGAATGGCTGCTGTCCTCTCCATTGAAGACGAAATTTTGCTATTTATGATAGGAGCGCGCTGGAGAGCGCGCGCGCCATAAAAAGGCGAAGAATCGTTGATCCATCACCTCCGCGCGATTGCGGTGCTTCCGTCAGTGTTGCTGATGAGACGCAGAGAGCCTGTTGGCCAGCGCCGGGCGCCGAGGAGCTCGCGCGGCGCGAGGGGCGCAGACCGGAGCCGCCGTACGGGCGGCGGTGGACGCCGCGGGCAGGCGATGGAGATCACGCCGGAGGGCCGGCGCTACTCGCGGTGGATCCGCCGGGAGAGGTGATAGGCGTCGTGGCTCGAGATCATGGCTGAACATCACATGTGCAAAGGGTATGCCGCTCGGCAGGGGGCGTGCCCGACCGCGTGGCGGTCGGCGGGGCTTCCGCCGAGGTGGCCGTAAAGGACCCTCTTGGCCTGGTGCGGCGCCGGCGCTGGCGTGGGTGGATGGCCGTGAAGCACCGGCGGAGCTCCCGCGGTGGAGCTGCGGATCGACGCGAGGTCGACACCGGCGCCGTCAACCGTGTCAACTCCCGGTTGACGGCGCGGCGCCGCTCGCCGCCCGGCGGGGCCCTACTTCGGGAGCTTCATCACGGTGCCGCCGGCGCTGTTCGTCCAGTAGATGGCGGTGGCGTCCACGGTGATGCCGAGCGGGTGGTCCTGCCCCGTCGCGAGCGTCTCGGGCTCGCCGCCGCCGAGGGGCACCCTCTTCACGGTGCCGTCGTCGTTGGTCCAGTAGACGTGGACGGCGTCGATCGCGAGGTTCCGCGGGTTGCGCTGCTCCGCCGCGAGCGCGGCGGGCTCGCCGCCCGCGACCGGCGCCTTCATCACGAAGCCTCCGTCCGTGGTCCAGTAGACGCTCTCGGCGTCCACCGCGATGTCCTGCGGCTTGACCTGTCCGTCCGCGATCGTGACGAGGTCGCCGCCCGCGGTCGGGATCTTCATCACGGAGCCTCCCTCGTTCACCCAGTAGACGTGGGTCGCGTCGACCGCGATGCCGCGCGGGGAGTCTTGCCCCGCCGCGAGCGCGACGACCTCGCCGCCCTCGACCGACACCTTCAGGACCGTGCCCTGGTCGAAGCTCGTCCAGTAGGCGTTCGCGGCGTCGGCCGCGATGCCGAGGGGATACGTCTGCGAGTCCGCGAGGATGTCGAAATCGCCGTCGAACGACGCCTTCACGACGATCTCGAGGCCGGAGTCCGTGAAGTAGATGTTGCCGGCGTGGAGCGTGATGCTCCGGGGGGAGAACGGGGGGTCTGCCTCGAAGAGGAAGGCTGCGTTGCCGCCGCGGACCGGCACCGTCATCACCTTCCGGGCGACGGGATCGACCCAGTAGACGGTGGAGTCGTCGACCGCGACGTCTACCGGCTCGATCCCGCCCGACGCCAGGACCAGGGGCTCGCAGCGCGACTGCACGCACGGCTGTCCGAGGCAATAATGCTCGCAAGCGCCGCAGTGCTCCCGATCGGAGCTCGTGTCCACGCAGACTCCGGAGCAGGAGGTCTGCCCTTCGTCGCAGCCGGATGAGCCGCCCGTGCCCGCGCTCGCGCTCGCGCTCGCGCTCACGCTCGCGCCCCCACCACCGCCCGCGCCCCCGCCCCCGCCGGAGGTCCCGGCGCTGGTGGAAGCGGAGCTCGAAGCGGTGAAGTCCCGCTCTTCAGGGCTACACGCGACGGCCAGGTACAACGTGCTCATCAGGAGAAAGCGATTCATGCGGGCATTGTACACCGAACACCCCTCCGGCGCGGTCCGCGCGCGCCCGGCCGCGCCCCGCCCGCCGCGGGGCGCCTCGCGCGCCTTGCGTCGGCGGGCGCGGCCGGCGAGCGCGCCGCCGGCAGCCCACGTCCGGAGGGTCCACCGTCACGCCGCGGCCTCAGGGGGCCGGCACCGTGTCCCTGCGGGCGACCGACGCGGCGCGCAGGGCGGCGATCTTGGCGTCGACCTCGGCGGGCGACAGGCTCGCGCCCTCGGCGAAGTACACCCAGTCGGCCTCTTCGTAGTAGGTGCGCGCGCTGCGCTGGGACGTGTCGAGCTGGTCGAACCAGAGCTGGAAGCTCAGGTACTGGCCCGCTTCCGGGACGAACCTGGCCGCGTGCGCCGCCACCTGTGCCCCGTCGATGAAGTAGGTGATCGACGTGCTGGTGACCTGGAGCACGAGCGTGTGCCAGCCCGCGTGGCTCGCGGAGACGTGGTTCGACACCTTGTCGGTCGTCGTCTCCCACGAGGTCAGCCACATCGTGCTGTTATTGCCCTGCCCCCAGCCGCCGTTGGGCATGTACTCGAAGTCTTGCTCCGAGTAGTCCGGGTCGCCTTCATTGTAGTCGGTGATCGTGAAGAAGGTCTCGATCGGTTTGTCGCCGAAGAAGCGCGAGCCGGAGAGCGGCGTGTCGTAGAACTTCATCCTGGCGGCGTAGGTGCCGAGGCCGAACTTGCGGTCGACCGACATGATCTCGGCGTGCGAGCTGCCGGCCGCGGCGCCGTTCGTGGTCGCGGTGAGCCGCATCAGCTTGTTTGCGGCGTTCGAGGGGTCGTTGATCAGGGAGATGTTCGACGGCAGCCACTGCGCGCCGAGCACGCCGGGCCCGCCCGACCAGGTCCGCAGCGACCACCAGGAGAGAAAGCGGCTGTCGCTGGTGCTCGGGTAGCTGAAGTCGTCGAAGAGCTCGGCCGTGGCGGCGCTCCCGGCGGGCGTCGTCGCGCTCGCCTGGTTCGACGCGGGCGACTCGCCGCCCGTGTTCGCGGCAGTGACCTTGAAATGATAGGTGGTGGACGCCGAGAGGCCGGCGCTGGTGTAGCTGGTCGAGGTCACGCCGGTGGCGATCCGGTTGGCAGACCCCGGCGTGAAGCCCGGCGTGGTCGACCGGTAGACGTTGTAGCTCGCCGCGCCGCTGCTCGCGGTCCAGCGCAGGGAGATGGCGCTCGAGCCCGCCGCCGTGGCCGCGAGCGACGTCGGCGCCGCGGGCCGAGACACGATGGGCACGCTGGCGGCGCTCGGCGGCGTCCCGCCGCGCACGCCGCCCGTGGGCGCGGAGCCGGCGTCGTGTACGGTGATGCGGCTCCAGTCGGAGAAGGTGGTCTGGTTCCGGTACGAGTAGTCGTCGGTCTCATCGACGTTGGCGCCGAGCTGGATCCCGAGGTCGATCGGCTCGGTCACGGCCCCCGGGGCCAGGCTCCCGGCCGCGCTCGAGAAGCGGATCTCCACGTAGCTGTCGGCGCCGGTCGCGGAGACGGTCCCGGTCGCCAGCGAGACGTTGCTGCAGTCCGGGCGCCACCACCAGCACGCCGGGGTCACCTGCGTGGCGCCGTTCTTCGTGAACCAGTACCGCACGACGATGCTGCTCAGCGGGATGGATGTGCTGGTGTTGTTGCGCAGGCGGATGCCGGCCTCGACGATCGTGTCGTTCGGGGTGGCCGCGTTGTAATTGGCGTACTGAACGGTGAAGTCGCTCGTGCCGGCGGAGCTCTCGCCCGGATGGCACGCGATGGCCAACACGACGGCGAGGCCCGGCCGCGCGAGGGGGACGCCGCGGCCCCGCAAGAGGCCTGCCCTCGCCAAAGGGGGCGCCGATCGCGCGCGCTCGCCCGTTCGCTCCTTCTGCTGATCGCTCCGCGGAAAGTTCGATCGCGATTTCATCAAGTGCTCCACCTTCTGAAGGATGTACAAGTGGTTCTGGAAAGAAACCGTGTCGGCGGACTGGTCGCGATTGACGCGTTCACGTAAAGGATGCGCCGACATGGCCCCTTGGTCGAGCGCGCACCCGGTCCTTGCGTGAATGCCGGCGCGGGCGCCGCTCCTTCAGAAAATCGTCGCTGGGCGGGACACCACGACAGCGCCCTACGTCCGCGTCTCGTCGAGCCGCGCCGCCTGCGCAACCAGGTAATCCCGCTCCGGGATGCTCGTCGTCCGGCTCGCCGCTCGCCTGTAGTGCGCGATCGCCCCCTCACGGTCGCCAGCCCGCTCCAGGAGGTGTGCCCGCGCCGCGTCGAGCCGGTGGTTCCCGGCGAGCCGCGCGTCTTCATCGAGCGCCTTCAAGAGCTCGAGCCCCGCCGTCGGACCGCGCACCATCGCCGTGGCGATCGCGTGGCTGAGCGTCACCATCGGATTGTCGGTCATCTGCTTCAGCACTTCATACAGCGCCAGGATCTGCGGCCAGTCCGTGTCCTCGGCGCGCGCCGCCTCGTCGTGCACCGCCGCGATCGCCGCTTGCAGCTGGTAGTCCCCGACCGGCCCTCTCGGCAGCGCCTCGCTCACGAGCGCCACGCCCTCGGCGATCGCGGCCTGATCCCACAGGCTCCGATCCTGCTCGGCGAGCGGGATCAGCTCCCCCGCCGGCCCGGTCCGCGCCGCGCGCCGCGCGTCCGTCAGCAGCATCAGCGAAAGCAGCCCCGCCACCTCGCCGCTCTCCGGCAGGAGCGCGTGCACCGCGCGCGTCAGGCGGATCGCCTCGCTCGACAGATCGCTCCGCTGCAGCTCGGGCCCGGAGCTCGTCGTGTAGCCCTCGTTGAAGATCAGGTAGAGCACGTGCAGCACCGCGCCGAGCCGCGCGTCGCGCTCCTCGAGCGTGGGCATCTGGAACGGCACGCCGGACGCCTTGATGGTCTGCTTGGCCCGGCTGATCCGCTGGGCCATGGTCGCCTCCGGGACCAGGAACGCCTTCGCGATCTCGGCCGTCGTCAGGCCGCCGACCGCGCGCAGCGTCAGCGCGATCGCCGAGGACGTCGAGAGCGCGGGGTGGCAGCACATGAAGAGCAGGGCGAGCGTGTCGTCCTGCTCGGGCGTCTCGTCGCTGTCGGGGGCGAGGGCGACCTGCAGCTCGGGCGGCGCGAGGCTGACCACGAACTGCTCGCGGCGGCGGCGGGCGGCCTCGCTCCGGACGTGATCGGTGATGCGCCGCGACGCCACCTGGACGAGCCAGGCGCGCGGCTCGTCGGGCGCGCCGTCGCGGGGCCACTGCGTGGCCGCCGCGAGCAGCGCTTCCTGGACCGCGTCCTCCGAGGCGGCGAAGTCGCGGAACCGCCGGAGGACGGCGGCGAGCACCTGCGGCGCGAGGTCGCGCAGCAGGCGCTCGGTCGGGGCGTCGCGGGGCGCCGAGGTCACACGAGGTCTTTGGTGGGCGGCGCGCTCATCACCTCGCGCACCTCGATCGTCAGGTTGAGCGGCGCGCCGCCGGGCCCGGGCGCGGCGGACGCCTCGGCGGCGAGCTCGTAGGCGCGCTCGGGGCTCTCGACGTCCACGATCCAGTACCCGGCGAGGAACTCCTTGGTCTCCGGGAACACGCCGTCGGTGACCGGCTTGCCGTCCTGCCCCGCGCGCACGAGCCTGGCCTGCTCCGGCCCGGCCAGGCCCTCGGCCCCGACCAGCTCGCCCGAGGCGCTGAGCTTCTGGTGAAAGCGCTTCATGAACGCGATGTGCGCCTGGAGGTCCTTCTGCGGCCAGCTGGCGATCTGGTACGGCCCCCCGCTCGGGGTGTGCATCATCATCATGTATTTCATGGTCGGCTCCCTCTCATCGCTGGCGCCCCGGGGCGGGGCGCGCTTTCACGGGTAGGTCGTGGCCGAAGGCGGGTTCTCGACATCCCGGGCGACAATAGCGAAGATTTTTTTCCGCCGACACGACGATGAAGGTGGGGAGATGTAGGTGCCCCGGCGCTGGCCGCGGGGCAAGGGGCCGAGAGGCCGAGAGGCCGAGGGGGAGGGTCGGATCGGTGGCTGTTGTTTACCTCCTCGGGCTCGCCGACATTGTCGCTCAGGACCGCTGCAGCGCCGCGACCAGCTCCTCGAGGCGGTCGTAGCTGGCCCCCGCGCCGAACTCCATTCCGGACGCGAGGACCGCGTCGCGGACTTCCAGCGACGGATAACGCACCGTCATGGTGAGCCGCGTCTTGCCGCCCTCCTCGGTGAGGACGGCCGTCACGAGCGAGACGGTGTCCGGGAACTGCTCGAATATCTCGGTGTACACGAGCCGGCTCGGCGGCGTGATCTCCCGGTACTCGCCGCGGAAGGCGGCCTCGCCCTGGGGGTGGCGGTTCACGAAGCGCCACGCGCCGCCTGGGCGAAGGTCGATCTCGCACACGGGCACCGAGTAGCCCTCGCTCAGGCAGCCCCACCACCGCTTCACGTGCTCGGGCTTCGTCATCACCTCGAACACGAGCTGCCTCGGCGCATCGAACAGGCGCGTGATGAGGATCTCCTGCTCCGACGGCGTCGTGACCTTGAAGCTGCCCCTATTTGCCGCGCTGCTTACGACCATGGCTCTTCTCCTTCGCTTGCAGTTCCTGGAGGTACACGTCCATCCGATCGAGCCGCTCTTCCCAGAGGTGCCGGTAGTGCTCGGCCCAGTCGACCACTTCCTTCAGCGGGCCCGCGTTGATCCGACACCGGCGCCACTGCGCGTCGCGCCGCCGCTCGATCAACCCCGCACGCTCGAGCACCCGGAGGTGCTTCGACACGGCGGGCATGCTCATGTCGAACGGCTCCGCGAGCTCGGTCACCGAACACTCGCCCGAACGAAGACGGGCCAGGATGGCCCGGCGAGTCGGGTCCGCCAGGGCGGCAAACGTCGTGCTCAACACGTCGGTCGGCATGGACGAAACCATCTGGTTAATTAAACTGTTGGTTTAATACGCGGCGGCGCCGCTCCTGTCAAGGGAGAACCCCCGGGCGGCGCCGCCTGAGGCCCAGGCGGCGCGCGGCGAGCACCCCCGCTGGGGGCCGCCCGGCTCGGAGACACCTCCCGAGCAAGCTGGGATGATCCTGGGGCGACGAGCCCCTGAGGACGCCCTCCGGCGTCAGCGCGCGCTACGCGGACGACGGCGGCATCTGGAGGCGCTGAGATCCCTCGGCGCCGAGGTGGGCCTGAGCGTGGTCCCTCGGCTCGATCGAGCGCGCGATGGCCAGGGCGACACGTTTGTAGAGCTCGAAGAACTGGTTGTCCCCGAACCTGGAGCCGCTGTGAAACAGGCCCGCGTTGAGCGGCGGGCCGGCGATGAACTCGTCCTTCCGGTCGTAATGGCCGAGCACGTCGGCGTGATCCGCGACGCAGATGCCGCCGAGCCCGGCGGGGTTCGCTGGATCCAGGATCTGACAGGCGCTGTTGACCACCCCGTCGCTGGCCCCGAGATCGAAGCTCGGCACGTTCACGTCGGGGCAACGGATCGCCGCCTCGGCGCGGCTCGTGAGGAGCGCGAGCGACGTGTGCATGGCCGACGTCGCCTCGGCCGCGTCATGATCCGCGGTGAGGCGGCGGAGCTCGAGGAAGAACGCGTCCGCGTCACGGGACGCCTGCTCCGTGGCGAGGGTGGTCGTGACGAAGCAGGTCACGGGCACCCGCCCCTCGGAACGACAGCGCTGCCGGAGCTGTGCCATCGAGACCGGCGAGAGATCGTCGATGAGCTCGCGGTTTTGCCAGAGCTGGTACAAGAACTTCGCCGTCTCGGGCATCGACGACACCATCCCCCTCGCGATATCCACGCTCCCCGGGGTGCGCACCACGAGCTCGGCGAGGATCCACAACATCCGCGCCGCCGCCCCGGCAGCGCGCAGGTTGCTCTTCGGCGATCGGACGAACTTCGCCACCTCGCTGGCGGCGAGGTACGTCCCGTGGAAGGGCGACGCGATCGCGGTCACCGACGCGATCTGGCCGCGCACCCGCGCGGCGTCGCCCCACGAGCCGCCGTCGTTGAAGATCGCCTCGGCGCAGGTGAGGAGCTCGGCGTCGACGCCGCCCGCGCTGTGGCCGACCAGGTGAATGCGCCGCACCCCGTCGAACTGCGCGTCGAGCGAGGTGAGCCACCGGAGCAAGAACTCCTGCCGGAGGGCGAGGCGACCCATGGGCAACGTGCAGCACGGGACCACCGGCACGGGGCGGCCGAGGCGCATCTCGAGCGCCCCGCGGATGACCGAGATGACCCGCTCCGCGAAGTAATAGAACTCGCCGACCCGGCCGAAGCCCAGGAAGCCGGGCACCAGGACGACGACGTCCGCTGTTTGTGTCGACATGTTTGGACCTCCTCCACGACGAACGCAGGTTGTATCCACCTCCGGCCGCGCGGCGCGCCCGCCGCCGCGCAGCGCGGCCGCGAGGCTCAGAACGGAAGGCTCGACAGCTTGGCCTTCGCGAACACCTCCCAGAGATCCCCCATGAACATCTTCCCGAAGCGGCCGAACGCGGAGAGCTTCTCGAGCCGGTCGTCCGTCCCGTCCACCCGGAAGGTGGTGAGCTGCGCGAGGAAGTCGGGGAGGAGGATGTGCAGGACCCCTGTGGCGACCACCGGATCCGACCGGCTATGCCCCTCGCGGATCACGGTGAAGAGCGTGGTCGTGTCGGACCAGACGTCGAAGCCCGGGTCGTCGAAGATCTCCTTGGTGCCGTCGAGCAGGTACTGCTTGCCGTCCGCGCCCACGAACGGCAAGGCGTAGAGCATCTTGCGCTCGCTGGGGTTATCGCCCTTCACGAACAGGTTGAACACCCCGTTGACGACCTCGGCGCCGTCGTGGTCCGTGATCCCGTCGACGTGCAGCCGGCCGTTCGCGACGCCCGCGTGCGCGCTCTCCGCGATGAAGTGGTCGAGATCGGGGATGGTGATGGTCAGCGTGAACTGCATCGACGAGCGCACCCGCCGCCCGATCGACTCCGCGCCTCGGTAATCGTCGAGCGGCGCGTGGCTGAAGTGGAAGAACCCCTTCATCGTCTCGGTGAAGCTCAGCGTGAGCGCCTTCGTCTCCGGCAGCGCCGTGCCGCCGGCGGGGATCACGACGCGCTTCAGCGGATCCTCGATGGGGCGGGCGGCGGCGCGCTCCGGGGCCTGCCAGCTCGATTTGCCCGGGAGGCGTCGGATGATGGCCTCGATGTTGCGCTCCGCCACGGCCGCGATGGTCGACGACGGGTTGACCCCGGTCGCCGCCGGCAGCAGAGCGCCGTCCAGCACATAGAGGTTCTCGTACCCGTAGACCTGCCCTGTCGGATCCGTGACGCCCTGATCGGGGTCGTCGCTCATGATGCAGCCGCCCAGGTTGTGGACGGCGACGGGCTGGTGGAGCACCTCCCAGAACGGGCTGCTCACGAGCTTGCCGCCGAGCGCCCTGGCCACGTCCTTGCACAGCCGCTCTTCCATGGAGTAGAGGCCGAGGTTCGCGAGGGAATTCCACTTCACGCACAGCCCGCGATCGATGGGCCTGAGCTTGATCTGCCCGTCGGCCCGGTCGCGCCCCATGGCCAGGAGGACGGCGGCGTTCGAGCCCGACTGGCCCGGATGGCCGCGCATCGCCTCCAGCACCCGCCGCTCGATGTCGTCGCGGAGCAGGTCCCCGGCGCCGCAGAGCTTTGGGGTTCGGTTCTCCATGAGCCCGAGGAGCTGGGCGACGGCGCGCGGGAAGCCGCCCTCCTCGATCACGAACCAGATCTTGTCCTCGCCCGTGCCCCGGGAGAACACGATTCCGGTGGTGATGGTCGGGCCGCTCGTCGGCTTGACGATCTCCTCCGGGCACGCCGCGAGCGCCAGAAAATCGCCGTTGGCGGAGTAGCCGTGGCCGAGGCGCGCGCCGATCCGCGGCAGCGTCCGGTGCTCGTCGCGGCAGCGGAGCAGGAGCTCCGTGGAGTTCACCGCGCCCGCACAGACGAACACGCTCGTCGCCTCGACGCTCGCGACCAGGCCCCCCTGGCGCTGATCCTTGTACGTGACCGAGTAGCCGGAGGAGGTCGGCGCGATGCGGAGGACCTCGCATTGCGTGTGGACGGCGGCGCCGTGACGCTCCGCGATGGCAAGGTAGTTGTGATCGAGGGTATTCTTGGCGTGAATGTTGCAGCCGACGTCACATTCCCCGCAGTGATTACATCCGCTCTGCGGCACGCCGAACTTGTTCCGGTGCACGACCCCCGGCTCGCCGAGGTCGACGGCGATGTTCGGATAGAAGAACTGGTCCTCGCGCTTCAGGGCCTTCGCGACCTTCTTCATGAGCAGGGCCTTGGCCGGCAGCGCGCCCCCGGCCGCGCCGATCGGCTTGATGTCGAGCATGTAACCGACGAGATCGAAGTACGGGTCGAGCGTCTCGCGATCGAGGCCCTTCGGCCAGCCCCTGGCGAAGACGTCCGGATCCGGTCGGAGGTGGACGTTGGCGTAGATGAGGGAGCCGCCGCCGTAGCCGGCCCCCTGGACGACCAGCATCTCGTTGATGGGCTTGACGTCGAACAGGCCCTGACCCTCCCGCCAGAGCCACCCCTTCGCCAGGTTGCCCCAGTCGCGGGGGAAGCTGTGCATCGGGTAACGGCGTCCTCGCTCGAGGATGGCCACGCGCTGCCCCGCCTGGGCGAGCCGGCACGAGGCCACGGCGCCGCCGAATCCCGACCCGATGACCACGGAATCGTAATGCATATCCAACGCCCCTCCCTGCACCCGGTGGTGCGGCGCACCAGGATGAGGGTGACGACCGGGCCCCACCCGTCGTCGTGTCGTGATGGCTCAGGCCAACCCCATCCAGCCCACCATGGATTACCATGGTCGACCTTGTATCAAAAGCATAAAAAGATACGTGGCAGGATCCTGGCAGCGCGTCGCGCGCCGCGGCTCAGCGTCGCGACGTTGCGAGTGCGTTTATCCACACTGGATCGAGGCGCGCCCGCGGGAGCGGCCAGTCGCGCGCCATTGACGGTGTCAACGCGCTGCTGACGGTGTCAGCGAGCTCGCCGCGCGCGCCGCGACCTCGAGAAGAGCCGAGACACGCCTCACGACGGTGTGTGGTGAGCAGTTGACGGCTCGCCGCATGGGCTGCATCATCGCCTCAGACGAAGCTGGAGCAGGAGCGCTTGCATGGGGAGCGCGCGCCTCGCTCCGGACGGCGTGATCCGATCCACGCGTCGCTGGCGGTTCCCCGGCACGACAGCTGGAGGGCGAGGGCGCCCTGGAGCGCGAGCCGCTGCCATCGAGGGTGAATCCCCTGAGGAGGTACGATCTCATGTCCATGCAAGTGCAGGTCAACGGGACAGAGCTGGGCGCTCACGCTGCGAACGGCGCGACCGCAGCGGCGCGGCCCCGGGCGGCTCCGTCCGTCGCGGGCGCTCGGACGGGCGGCGGCATCCAGCGCGAGATCGCGCTCTTCACGCACGAGGGGGTGCCTGACGCCGAGATCTCGGAGCACTCCTTCACCACGGGCGACAAGCTCGGTCTGAGGCTCGCGCGGTTCAAGCGCGCCGAGAGTAATGACGTCGTGCTCCTGATCCATGGACTTACGACGTCGACGGACATGTTCATCATGCCGGAGCATTACAACCTCGTCCGTTACCTCCACGACCACGACTTCACCGACGTCTGGTCCGTGGACTTCCGGATGAGCAACCGCCTCCCGTACAACCTGACCCCGCACCGGTACAACTTCGACGACATCGCGCTCTTCGACTTCCCCGCCGCGATCGCGAAGATGCGCGAGCACATCGGCGACCGGCGCATCCACGTGATCTGCCACTGCCTCGGCTCGGTCTCGTTCATGATGGGTCTGTTCGGCGGGTCGATCCAGGGGGTCACCAGCGTGATCGCGAACAGCGTGGGGCTCACGCCGCGGGTGCCGGGGTGGTCGAAGATCAAGCTCCGGCTCGCGCCGTTCCTGGTCGAGTCGATCCTGAGCTTCCCTCACCTGAGCCCGCAGTGGAGCAACGACCCGGTCCCGAGCCGCGGGAAGATCTTCTCCAAGGTCATCTCGGCGTTCCACCGGGAGTGCGACGTCCCCGCGTGCCACATGCTCAGCATGATGTGGGGCACCGGGTGGCCGGCCCTCTACAGCCACGAGAACCTCCACGAGATCACCCACCGCCGCGGCGGCGATCTGTACGGCGGCACCAGCATGAATTACTACCGCCACGTCTCCAAGATGGTCCAGAACGACAGCCGGGCGGTCAAGTACGACCCGAAGGACCCGAAGTACAGCGCCTTGCCGGACGACTACCTGTCGAGAGCGCCGGAGATCAAGACGCCGGTGCTCTTCGTCACCGGGGCGAACAACCGGGTCTTCACCGACTCGAACATCCTCTGCCACCAGCGGCTCGACAAGGTCGTACCGGGCAGGCACCGGCTGCACGTGTTCCCGCGCTACGGGCACCAGGACGTCTTCATGGGGAAGAGCTGCGACGAGGACATCTTCCCGACCTTCGTCGAGTACTTCCGCGAGCATCGACGGTAGCCGCTCGGGGCGGTCTCCCCCCCTCGGAGCCCCGGGCTCCGGGGGAGACCACGACAGGGTGGCGGCGGCCCGGGGCGGCCTTCGCCACGCGGCCGCCCTTCAGGTCGTGGAGGCGGCGTTCTTCAGGATGTAGCGCGCGAGTCGTTCCGTGGACGCGCGGTAGCCCTCGTAGATCAGGCGGCGTGCGATCGGGTGCACCGCCCGGACGAGGAGCCGCGGCTCGTAATGCACACTCCACCGCAGCAGGGTCGCGCGCTCGCCGGCCGGTTCGAGCTGGATGTCCTCCACCATCCTCCGCATCAGCGGTAGCGTCATCGCGTCGATCGCGAAGCAGAAGCGGCTGCCCGGCTGCCAGCCGATGAAGTGCTCCCGGAAGGTGACGGCGTTGAGCTCGAACTCGCGCGTGGAGCCGACGCCGTGGGGCTCCGGGCTCGTCCACCTGCAATCCACGAAGCCCATGATCCAGTCGCGCATGCCCTCCGGCCTGGCGAAGATCTCGAAGACCCTGTCCGGGCGGGCCTCCAGCCGGCACGCCACCTCGATGCGGAAGGGCGCCCGCCGCGTGAAATCAAGATCGGCAGGCGCGAGCTCGAACCATACCGGACGGAAGGCGCGCATTGGACCTCTCGCGAGTGATGGAACAGGGGAGGGGAAAGGCCGGTCGGCGCGCGGGGCGCGCTCCCCGGCCACTGTCGTCATTCACCGGCGTCTGCCGCCGCCGAACGGCGGTTCCCGTTCGCGCCGGCGCTGCGCGCGAGCGCGGTGGACGCGCGGACCGCGTTGGGGTCGACGCGGCTGCGCCGCTTCTCGTCCTTCACGGTCTTCGTGTGCATGTAGCGGTACGCCCCCTGCGCGATGCACACGTCGTCGACCTGGGAGACGATCTCCTCCAGCACGGGCTCGGTCATCTTCTCCGGGTCGATGCCGCAGTAGAGCATCAGCTCGCAGAAGCGCTTGTTCGGGTCTCCCTGCGCGAGGTAATCGGAGCGGATGGCTTTCACGTAGATGGCGATGAAGGTGAAGCACCCCGTCTTCTCGCGGTACTCAAGGAAGATCGAGTAAAGCCGGTGGAAGAGCGGCCCGAACTTCTCCGCCGGACCCAGGACGATGAACATGCGGGTCGGATCGCCGACCGACGAGTCGAGGATCCGGTCGGTGAACGTCTCGATGTTCTTGGTCGAGGCGTAACGCGGGCTGAGGACGACGCCCGCCATGCCGAGGTACTTCACGGCGGTATCGATGCCGGTCGGAAGGCGCCCGGCGTACAGCCCGAGGGTCTGCAGATAGCCGTAGGCCGCCTTGTTCCAGAGCGACTTCACGGGGCTCTGGGGCGCCGTGTGGTAACTCGAGAACTGGCCGATCCGGACGGACCTACCGAAAACGCGGTAGTCCAGCCAGACGCCGCGCTCCATGAGCGCCTCGCCGGGGTCGCGGATCAGCTGGCCGGCCTCGTCGAGGAACTGCCTGAGGTCGGTGTAGAGCGTCCGGCGGTTCTGCAGGATGACGTTGAACTTGTCGATCCGGATGATGTCGAGCGTGAGCGTCGCGATGACGCCATGCTGGCCTGCGCCGGCCAGCACCCGGTAGAACTCGTCGGGGCGCTCGTTCCGGCCGCACGAGACGACCTCGCCCTCGTGGTTCACGTACTCGAGCCGCCGGACGTTGTCGACGAACATGCCGAAGCGGTGCGACGCGGGGCTGATCCCGCCGACGGAGGCGAAGCCGCCGGCCGTGATGTGGTTGTGGTCTCCGATGATCGGGAGGCCGAAGCCCCTCTCCGCAAGGTGGAGGTCGAGATCGGCGAGGACGATGCCCGCCTGCACGGTGACCGTCTGCTCGGCCGCGTTCACCTCGAGGATCCGGTCGAGCTTCTCGACGACCAGGACACACCCGCGGTCGGCGAGCACCAGGTCGTTGCTCGAATGTCCCTTGCTCCGGATCATCAACTTCTGGCCGAGCGCACGTGCCTCCTTGACGGCGAGCACGATGTCGTCGGTCGTCATCGGCAGATAGATCTTGAACGGGTACTTGGGCTTGATCTGCGGGGCGCCGACCCGCTCCCAGTCATAGCCGAGGCTATCGAGGCTATCGTGGCTGAAACCTTCGTGGCTTGTGTACTTGTACGTTTGGGACATGGACACGCCTCCGGCCTCCGGTTCACGTCTCGAACTCGAGCCTTGAACCTCGGTCTACGTCTTCGAATTCTTTCGATTTTTGAGCCAGGGCCCGGCCTTCACGGCCAGCCACGGACGAGGTGATGCGGGCGCGATCGGCCGCGCCGCGCCGCGCTCCATGGACAGCGCCGAGCGCCTCCGAAGCAGCCGCCGCCCCCGCAGCAGGCTTTCAACGTTCCCCCCCGGCCCGCGGCTTTCGCTTCAACACCCGCCAGGCTTCTTCCTTCCGCGTCTTTGATAAAGAGAGTACAAGACACATTGCGCAGGTGTCAATACATCCATTGTGCGCCATCGTGCTCGACACCATCCGCCCGCGGCGGAATGGTCGCGAGGTGTGGTGAGGCGCTGCAGAAGAGACGTGGAGGGAGGATCATCATGTCGATAGCCTTCGTGACGGGCGGGTCCGGGTTCGTGGGTCGCAATCTGATCGCGGCGCTCCGCGCCCGGGGGGATGGGGTTCGCGCGCTCGCGCGCTCGGACGCCGCGGCAGCGGCCGTGAGCAGGTCGGGCGCGGAGCCCGTGCGCGGCGATCTCGACGACGTGGAATCGCTCCGGAACGGTATGCAGGGCGCGCAGGTGGTCTATCACGCGGCCGCGCTGGTGCAGGACTGGGGGCCGAGGGAGGATTACCTGCGGGCCAACGTCGCCGGCACGGAGCACGCCCTCGCCGCCGCCAGGGCCGCGGGGGTCCGGCGGTTCGTGCATGTCAGCACCGAGGCCGTCCTTCTCGGGGGAGAGCCGCTCGTGAACGTGGACGAGCGCCGGCCGCGCCCGGCCAGACCGGTCGGGCTCTATCCACTCACGAAGGGCCTCGCCGAGGAGCGGGTGGTCGCCGCGAGCTCTCCGGAGCTCGCCACCGTCGTCGTGCGCCCACGGCTCATCTGGGGGCTCGGGGACACATCGCTGCTGCCCCAGTTCGTGGAGGCCGTCCGCACAGGAAAGTTCATGTGGATCGACGGCGGCCGCGCCCTGACGTCGACCTGCCACGTCAGCAACCTGTGCGAGGGGATGATCCTCGCCGCGGAGAAGGGCCGCGGCGGCGAGATCTATTTCCTCACCGACGGGTCACCGATCGAGACCCGGGAGTTCGTCACCAGGATGCTCGCCACGCAGGGGGTCGACCCGGGGTCGCGCAGCGCCCCGAAATGGCTCGCGGCGGCGTTCGCGCAGGTGGCCGAGTGGACGTGGGCAGGCCTGCGCCTGAAGGGCGCGCCGCCCCTCACCCGCACGGTCGTGCGGCTCTTCGGGGAAGAGGTCACCGTCAACGACGAGAAGGCGCGCCGCGAGCTCGGCTACAGGGGCACCGTCTCGCGTGAAGCCGGGCTCGAGGAGATGGCCAAAGTGAAGGCGACCGGGGCAAGCAGGGCCGAGGCGAACGAGGCGCCGGCCGCCGCGATGTGAAGCGCGCGGTCAGCCCCGCGCCGCCGCGAGGCCGCGCAGCGCGCCCAGCGTGAGCGCCTGAAGATCCTCGAGGTAGCCCGGCGGCGTCTCCATGCCGGTCACGATGAGCCGCCAGTACAGCACCGCGGGGAGCAGGTCGAGGACGAGGTCCACGTCGATCGACGCCGGCAGCTCGCCGCGCGCGATCGCCCGCCGCACGAGCGCTTCGCCCATCGCGCGGCGCTCGAGCTGCAGGCCCCCGCGGATCGCCCGCGCGAGCGGCGCGGACCGCCGCATCTCCGCATGCAGGTCGGGCAGGATCCGGCGGACCAGCGGGCGCCGCAGGAGCCGGTGAGCGCCCTCGAGCAGCGCGCGGACATCGCCCTCCAGCGAGCCGGTGTCCGGCACCTGCGCCACGCGGATCCCGCTCTTCAAGAGCAGCTCGGACGCCATCGCCAGCTTGGAAGGCCACCGGCGATAGACCGCCGCCTTGCCGACGCCGGCGCGCCTCGCCACCGCCTCGATGCTCAGGGCGGCGTAGCCGACGCGCGCCCACTCCCGGAAGAAGGCGGCCGTGATCGCCGCCGTGACGTCCTCCTGCAGCACCGCGGCCCCGGCGGGCACCCGGCGGGCTCTCTCGTTCATGCCTCCCTTTTAGCACGTCGATACGGTTGCGTTCCATCGTCCGGCGACCTAGGGTTCAGACGACGGAACGCAACCGTTCCATCGTCACACCCACCGGAGGGCTCCCACATGACCGACGCACCGCGCACCGGAGACGACCACCCGTTCGCAGCCACCTTCAGGCGCGCGCTGGAGCGCCTCGTGAACAAGGACACGGCAGGCTGGGTCTCGATGTTCGCCGAGGACGGCGCCATGGAGTTCCCGTACGCGCCGCCCGGCTATCCAGAGCGGCTGGACGGGAGGGCGGCGATCGCGGAGTACATGCGCGGCTATCCCGACATCGTCGATCTCACCTCGTTCCACATCGAGGCATTCCACCGGACCGTGAATCCGGACGTCGCCCTCGTCGAGTTCTCCGTCAGCGGGCGCGCGGTTCCCACGAACCGGCCCTATACGATGCGTTACGTCGGCGTGATCAGGCTGCGCGGCGGCGAGGTCGTCCACTACCGCGACTACTGGAACCCTCTTGTCGCCGCGGCCGCGTTCGGCGGCGCCGACGCGACGGTGGCCGCGTTCAACCAGGAGGCGCGCTGAGATGGACCAGCCGACCATCCTGGTGACGGGCGGCACCGGCAAGACGGGCCGGCGTATCGTCGAGCGCCTCGTCCAGCTGGGCCATCCGGTGAAGCTCGCGAGCCGGTCGGGCCAGGCCGCAGGCGGCGCCGGCGCCGCGCGCTTCGACTGGAACGACGCTGGCACATACGACGCGGCGCTGGCCGGGGTGGGCCGCGTCTACCTCATGGCGCCCGTGGGCGCGCCCGATCCCTATCCCGTGATGGCCGAGCTCATCGATCGCGCCTTGAAGTCCGGCGTCCGCCGCTTCGTGCTCCTCAGCGCCTCGTCGCTGCCCGAAGGCGGGCCCGCCATTGGGGCGGTGCATGGTCTGCTGCGGCAGGTCGCGCCGGAGTGGGCGGTGCTGCGGCCGACGTGGTTCATGCAGAATTTCTCGGAGCAGCAGCACCGGGCGACGATCCGGGACGAGGGGCGGATCTACTCCGCCACCGGGCAGGGCCGCGTACCGTTCGTCGACGCCGACGACATCGCCGAGGTCGGCGTGCGCGCCCTCGTCGACGAGCGAGCGCACGATACCGATCACGTGATCACCGGCCCGGAGGCGATGAGTTACGGACAGGCCGCCGACGTCATCGCCGAGGTGCTCGGACGGCCGGTGCGGCACGTCGACCTCTCGGAAGACGCGTTGACGGAGCGCCATGCCGCCCTCGGCATGGAGCCGGCCTATGCGAGGCTGCTCGCGGGAATGGACACCGCGATCGCCGGCGGATCCGAGGACCGGACGACCGATACCGTCGCGCGGGTGACCGGCCGCCCGCCGCGCTCGTTCAGGGAGTTCGTGCGCGCTGCCGCGGCGGCTTGGCAGCGATGACCTCGTCTCCCCGCCGGCAAATCGGCGAGGAGACGAGGGCGCGAGCTGCCGCCTCTCTGCGCCTCGGTGCGACACCGGATCAGCGCCGGATCCGCTGAACAAGAGTGACAACCAGCGCGACGGCGGGGACGGCCGCGCGGTATGCTCGACGATCCGGCGCGAGCCTGGCGCGGGCGCTCACGCCCGGCGCAGGTCGTTGATGCCGGGACGGAGGAGCGATGGCGGAAGCGGGTTCCCGGAGGTTCGAGGGCAGGACGGCGATCGTGACGGGGGCGGGAACGGGCGTGGGGAGGGCCACCGCGCTGGCGCTGGCCCGCGAGGGGGCCAGGGTGATCGTGGCCAACCGCCGGGCCGACGCGGGAGAGAGCGCGGTGGCGGCGATCGAGGCGCTCGGCGGCGAGGCGTTCTACGTGCAGACCGACGTCGCCCGGCGCGAGTCCGTGCAGGGCCTCGTGGAGGCCGCGCTGGCGCGATACGACAGGATCGATATCCTCATCAACAACGCGGGTGTCCTGGGGCCGATGGCGCCGACCGCCGACGTCACCGAGGAGCAGTGGGACGAGGTGATGGATATCAACCTCAAGGGCGCCTGGCTGTGCATGAAGTACGCGATCCCCGCCATGGTGCGGCAGCGCCGCGGGGTGATCATCAATGTGGCCTCGTCGGCGAACCTGCGGACCTACCCCTACCTGTCGGCCTACTCGGCGAGCAAGGCGGGGATGCTCGGGATGACCAGGGTGGCCGCCGCGGAGTACGCGAAGGCGGGGATCCTGGTCAAGGCGCTGTGTCTGGGCGCCGTCCGGACACCGATGATCGAGCCCGGCATCAAGCACGCCGGGAACGAGGCGCTGCTGGATTCGATGCACGCGGTCGGCCGCATCGCGGAGCCCGAGGAGGTCGGCGAGGCGATCGTCTGGCTCTGCTCCGATCAGGCCTCCTTCGTGGTCGGACCGGCGCTGAACATGACCGGCGGCACCGAGCTCCTGTGATCGCGCGAGCCCCTCACTGACCTGCAGGCACCACGTCCAGATTTTCGAACCGCCAAGGCGCCAAGGAGGAGAAGAAAATATCTTGGCGCCCTTGGCGCCCTTGGCGCCTTGGCGGTTCATCTCTCGTTCCTCAACGTGATCGGTGTTCTAGCCCCCCGTCGACCGCGGGATCGTGAGCCGCACCCGCGTTTCCCCCCGCGGCCCGTCCTCGATCGCGATCCCGCACCCCGCGTGCGCCGCGATCGCGTGCGCCGCGATGAGCTGCAGCGCCGGCGGCCGCCCCTGCGCCACCGCCTCGAAGTCCCGGCTCAGCACCACGCTCCGCGCCGCCGCCGGCAGCGGCGGCCCCGCGTCGTCGAACGCGATGTCGATCCCGTTCGCCCCCTCGACGAGCGTGACCACCACCTCGCTCCCCGGCGGCGACGCGCTGATCGCGTGATCGAGCAGCGCGTGCAGCAGCACGGTGAGCGCCCCCTGCGGCACCACCTCGTGCGCCGCCTCCGGCGCCTCGACCACGACCCGCACGTCGTGGCGGGCCGCGCGCGCCATGTCGTCCTTCACCACGTCGCGCAGCACGTCGGCCACGTCGCAGTGCCTCGGGAACTCGTGGAGCGGGCACGCCCCGAGCCGCGCGAGATCGCTCACGATCTCCGAGGCCGCCGTCACGTGGCGCCCCACCGAGGAGGCCGTCTCCCCGACGTCGCCGCCTTGCCCCCGGAGCGGCGCGATGTCGCGGCCGATCGCCGACAGGATCCCCCGCAGCTGGGTCCCGAGCACCCGCAGCGCCGCGACCAGCACCGCGACGCTCTCGCCGCTCGGCGGCAGGTGCGACACCGGATCGCTGCCGCTCAGCCGCGCCACGACGCCGGCCAGCGTGCCGCGCTCGCGCTCGCGCTCGCCCTCGGCCCGCGAGAACACCGCCGCGAGCTCGCGCGCGTACGCCTCGCCCTGGGCCTGCGCCGCGGCCAGCTCCTTCTTCAGGCTCTCGACCTCCAGGCGCTGCAGATCGACCTCGGCCGGCAGGGTCAACGTCTGCATCAGCCCGTCGAGCTCGAGCTTCCCGCCGTAGCGCACCGCCATCCGCGACAGCCACACCCGCTCGGTCTCGAAGTTCACCGGCGTCTCCGGGCCGAGGTTCACCCGCACGCTCACCTCGTCCCCGACGCGGCGGATGCTCAGCTCGGGCGCCCCGGTGATGCTCGTCGGATCGCCGCCCTGGGCGATGAGCACCTGGAGCATCCGCCGGAGCTCGGTCTCGTCGCCGAACACCGTCGTCCCTTCGCCCATCTCGATCTGCACGCGCGCCTCGGGCGCGACCTCCCAGAGCAGCGCCGTCAGGTCCACGCGCCCGCGCCGCCCGCGCGGCATCGGCCGGCCGTGGAGCGAGGCGAGCATGCTCACCGCCTCGTCCAGCCGGTTGAGCGTGCCCTCGACGCCGCCCGAGCCGTCGTCCGTCGACGGCGGCGGCGGCGTCGCCTCGGTCGCGATCATCCCCACGCCCTGGCGGAGCTTCTGGGCGGCGCTCCGCGCCTCCTGCGCCAGCAGCCACGTCAGCTCGGGTCGCGTCAATCTGTCGCTCGTCACCCTGGTTGCCCTCTGTCCGCGCGTTCCGCGGAGTCGCGCGGAGCGCGCGCCATGATGCCAGCCGCGCGTTCCGCGGAATTGCGCGCCATGATGCCAGACGTGGCCGTGCCCTGCTACGCTCATTCCCGTTCGCTTCGTCCGATGCCGCTTCGTTCTTCCTCCTCGTCCTCCTTCTCCTGCATGACGCGCCTCGCTCGTTTGTGTGGCGAGCGCCCCCTCCGCCGTGCTCGCGCTGTGGTCGCGGCCCTCGTCCTGACGGGCGCCGCCTGTACGTCGAACGCCCCGAACCCCTTTCCGTCGTCCACCGGCGGCGCGGGCGGCGAAGGCGGCGGCGAAGGCGGCGCGGGCGGTGAGCTGGCCCCGGCCGACCCGACGCTGGGCGGCCCGTGTGTCGACGATGGGCAGTGCGAAGACGACTTCCCGTGCACGTTCGACGCCTGCGACGCCGCCGTCGGCCGGTGCCGCTTCACCCCCGACGACAGCCTCTGCCAGAACGACGTCTACTGCGACGGGGTCGAGCGATGCAACGCCCAGCTCGGCTGCACACCCGGCGAGCCCATCGGGTGCAGCGACCGGAGCACGTGTACGATCGACGCCTGCGACGAACCGTCGCAGACGTGCACGACCGCGCCGCGCGACGCCGATCTCGACGGCGACCCCGACGGCCACTGCGGCGGGGGCGACTGCGACGATCTCGACCCCGGCGTGTCGTCGGCGCAGCCCGAGGTGTGCGGGAACGAGCGCGACGACGACTGCGACGGCGACGCCGACGAGGACGACTGCGTCTCGCCGGAGCACGACGTCTGCGCCGAGGCGCTGGAGATCTCGGCGCCGGGCGCGTACCCGATGACCACGGCGGGCGCCGGCTTCCACTACGCGAGCTCGTGCGGCCTGCCCCGCCCCATGACCACCCGCGACGTCGTGGCCGCGGTGATCTTGCCGCCAGGGCCGCCGGTCGACGTCCAGGTCACAGCGCGGACGGAGAGCGCCGACGTCGCGGTGACGCTCGCTGGCCAGTGCGGCGACGCCTCGACGGAGCTCGCGTGCGGGGGCCCGTTCGCCGCGGCGGGCGGCGGCAGGATCGCGAAGCTCCGGGGCCGAGGCCTCGGGGATCCGGCGCGGTCCACGGCGCTCCCGGTCTACGTGACGACGGCGGAGGGCGCGCCGGTCGTCCTCGACGTCGCGTTCCTGCCGCCGGCGCCGCCGCCCGACAACGAGACCTGCGGCACGGCGGCGCGCCTTGCGCCGGGCGAGCCGGTCCTCGCGACGATCCTCGACGCCGCGCGCGATCTCGGGTCGGCCTGCGAGACGCAGCTCGGGGAGCTCGTCTACACGTTCGAGCTCGCGGAGCCCCGGGACGTCGACGTCTACGCGGTCTCCACGGACGGCGACGGCGCGCCCTCGCTGTCCCTGCGGGCGGGCGGGTGTGCGCTGCCGGAGGACGAGCTCACGTGTCAGACGGCGCCCGCGCCGCACCTCTTCCGGCGCGCGCTGCCCGCGGGCACGTACGCCGTCGCGGTCTCCGCGACCGCGCCCACGTCGGCGCTCGTGACGCTGGAGCTCTCGCCGCCGACCGAGCCACCGCCGGACGAGGGCTGCGAGGGCGCGGCGGAGCTCGAGCCCAACCGGACCACCGACGTCTCGCTGGCCTCGCATCAGGACGACATCGACCTCGGCTGCGGGCCCCGGGCGGTCGACGCCGCGTACACGCTCGAGCTCGGGGTCGCGTCCGACGTGCTGCTGGTCGAGCGGCTCTCGGGCGGCGACGTCGGCGCGATCGCCCTGTCCGCGCCGGCCTGCGGGGGCGCCGGCGACGTGCTCGCATGCGGCGAGGGCGAGGTCACCCCGCTCCGGAGCGCCCGGCACAACGTCCCGCCGGGCTCGTACCGCGTGGTCGCCGAGGCGGAGCTCGGCCAGCCGGTGAGCGTCACGGCGTTCGTCCGGCCTGCGGTCGCGCCCACGCTGGTGCCCTTCTCGGACACGTGCGAGGGCGCGCTGGAGATCCCGGAGTCCGGCGGCTTCTTCCAGGGCAACACCACGAACGCCGCCGCGGACTTCGACGCCGGCTGCGATCGCGCCGGCACGGAGGACCGGGGCGCCCCGGATCAGCTGCTCAAGCTCACGCTCACGGCGCCCCGGCGGGTCGTGCTCGACATGGCCGGCTCGAGCTACGAGACGTTGCTCTCGGTCCGCCGCGGCCCGGGCTGCCCCGGCACCGAGATGCCGCTCTCCTGCACGATCGGCACGGATCCCCAGCGGAGCTTCCTCGATCTCTCGCTCGATCCGGGCGTCTATTTTCTCCAGATCGACGGCCACGCCATGGCGCGCGGCCTGTGGTTCCTCGACGTGCGCGTGGTCGATCCCTGACCCGCGGCCCTTTGCAAGCTCCCCCTGTCCCTTGCTAACGTCGCCGTGATGTTCGGCCGCATCTCCGCGATCGCCCTCAACACGTACCGGGAATCGCTTCGGGCGCGCATCCTCATCGGCCTGGCCGGGGTCGCGTTCGCGGTCGCGTTCTACTCCATCGTCGTCGGCGCCTACACGCTCCGCGCCGGGGCGCGTGTGGTCAGCGACCTCGGCGTCGCGTCGCTGTCGCTGTTCAGCATCGCGGTCGCGGTCATCATCGGGGCGACGTCGCTCTACCGCGAGCTCGAGCAGAAGACGATCTTCCCGATCCTCGCCCGCCCCATCCGCCGCGGCGAGTACCTCGTGGGCAAGTACCTCGGCACGCTGCTCACGCTCGCGGTGTTCATCCTCGCCGACGCCGGGCTGGTGCTGCACATCAGCGCCGTGCTGGCGGGCCGCCCGGTGGCGCTCGTGGCGGGCGTGGGCGTCGCCACGCTCGTGGTGCTCGGCGTCGCGGCGTGGCGCTCTCCGCTGGCGCGCACGTACGGGTTCATCCCGTGGTCGGTGGTCTTCCTCGCCCTCGGCGTGTTCTTCTCGTCCGTGGCCCCGACGGAGCGGCGCGTCGTCCTTGGCGGGAGCGCGCTCGCCTTCCTCGAGGTGGGCATCGTGGCGGCGTGGGCGACGTTGTTCTCGTCGTTCTCGACGCCGTTCCTGTCGAGCTTGCTCACGCTGGGGGTCTTCCTGATCGGGCGCAACGCCGACTCGCTGGCGCGGATGCCGGTGAAGTATTTCGGCCCTCACATCAGCGCTGCGGGGCGCGCCCTCTCCCGGGTCGTGCCGAACCTGCAGATCTACGTGCCGCCGCGCCCGCTGCTCGCGGGCGAGGCGGTCGACGCGAACCTCGCCCTGTATCTCGGCTGGGCGGTGGTCACCTGCGTCGGCTGGGCGCTCGGTCTGCTGGCGGTGGCCGCGTTCGTCTTCAAGAAGCGCGACTTTCTGTGAAGCTCTCGCTCGTGCTCGCCGCCCTGCGCGGCTTCGCCGTCGCCGGCTTCCTCCTCGGCGCGGCGTCGCTGCGCGTCGTCGTCGCCGGCGAGCGGGAGATCGAGGAGAGCACGGCCGCGCTGCGCGCGGGGGATCCTCACGCGGCGGCGCTGCACGCCCGGCGGGCGGCGGGCTGGTATGCGCCCGGCGCGCCTCACGTCCGCGTCGCGTACGAGCGGCTGATCGCGCTCGCGACGGCGGCGGAGGGGCTTGGCCAGGCCGACACGGCGCTCTTCACGTGGCGCGCGGTGCGCACGGCCGCCCTGGAGACGCGGTGGCTGACGACGCCGCACGCCGAGGATCTGGAGCAGGCCAACGCGGCGATCGCGCGGCTCTCGGCGGCCGCGCCGCGCCCGCCGGGGACCCGGACGGAGCCTGCCGCCGCGGTCGCGCGCGAGCACCTCGAGGCGCTCGCGCGGGACGACGCCCCGCGCACCGGCTGGGTGGTCGCGCTGGTCGCCGCCTTCGCGGCCTGGGTGGCCGGCGCGGTGTGGGTGGTCCGGCGCGCGGTCACGGTGACCGGGCAGTGGGTCTGGCCGCGGGCGCTGCCGGGGCTCTTGGTGTGTGCGGTCGGGGTCGCGGTCTGGCTGCTGGCGATCTGGCAGGCGTGACGCCGGCCGCGGCGCCCGCGCCGGCGGACGTGCGTTGAGGCGAGCAGGACGGCGGAGAGAGGCCAGCCGGCGAGAAGGGCGATGTTCTCCCGGCGCTCCGGCCGCGCGCCGGGGCGCAACGCGCCGACGCGGCCGGCCGAGGGGGTGATTTCCGGCGCGGGAGACCAGCACCTCTCCTCTCGCCGGCTTCGTCCTCATCACCCGTCCTGGTGCAGCGTCTCCCTGCCGGTGACGTGGTGTTG
The DNA here is from genome assembly GCF_002950945.1 of Sorangium cellulosum. GTDB lineage: Bacteria > Myxococcota_A > Polyangia > Polyangiales > Polyangiaceae > Sorangium > Sorangium cellulosum_E. The sequence goes on along the minus strand of NZ_CP012673.1, from coordinate 12,912,212 downwards.
TGCCTGCGACGGTCCATGAGACGTCCCCGATGAAACGAAGCGCTTCGACACCCCGCGATCTGTCGCCGTCATGAGTCCCTGAGTCCCTCGGCCTCAAGGGACACGCGCTCGGCGGCCGAGCAGCGCCAGGTCCCCGATATCCTTTGCAGAAGGTGTGATGAAGGTGGCGAAGAACGGACTGAGATACGGAAGGGGAGCAGATGAAGTCAGGTGCTTCCTGAGCAGTTTTGTGGATATTCGGGATTGCTGTCGCGCGTCCGCATACGCAGGATAATTCGCACGTTCTTGAAAGAGCGTGCGGACCGTGACCGGTCGGCCGCTCGAGCCCTGATGGCGGGTCCGAGCGCCACACGGGCTTCACACGCTGGCAGGGGGGCGAGATGGCGATGCTGGATGACGGCAGGATCAGGAGCGATCGCAAGGGAATCTTCACGGTAGGGACGCCGGAGATCAGCGGCCGTCCTGACGGCAACGCACCGCGCGCGGTTCGCCTGAAGGCGCTCGATGTCGGCCATGACGGATCGGCGGCGATCAAGGAGCCTTCGTCGAGCCGCTGTCCAGAGCCTGCTTCCAGCATCCGGTGCGTGACGCGGCAAGAGATGGAGTCCCTGCATCCCGGGGTCTATGCTGCGCTTCCGCTCCAGTTTCGTGATCGGTTGCCGGCGAGGGTGCGGGCGTCGCCCCAGAACGCGAAAATTTTCCGGGCCGGGTTCGATATCCTCCCAGGTCTCGTCACCGACCTCTTCGATCGTTTGAGGTACGTCGAGGGGACCGAGTGGCCCATGTGGAAGCTCGTTGCCGCTTTCTACCTCGTCCAGGCGCGCATCGGCGCGAGCGCCGCGCAGCACGCGGGGGAGAAGATCTACTCGACGATGCCGTGGCCCTCGCAGGTCAGCACGGTCGCCGACGCCTTGCGGTTCACGGAGACGGCATACTTCGAGTCGCACCTGAAGGCGCCCCGATGGCTTGCAGGTTGCTGGCGCGTCGTGCGCGAGACGCCGACGTCCATCGTGCTCGACGACGACACGCCGTACCCGTGCCACGTCAACGAGGGCGTCATCGCGGGGATCGCGCGCGTGTTCTCGCGGCGGAGGCCGAGGTATCGAATCCTCGACGCGGCCGGGGCGAAGCGTGCGGGCGGGACCGTCACGCGGTACGAGATCGAGTTTCTGCCGGCCTGACGGCCGCGCGCGGCGCGGCGTTCGCCAGGGCCGCAAGGGACGTTTGCTCACCCGGACGAGGCGCAGCAGGTCCGCTGGACCACACACGAGGCGATCGCCGCCCGACCGAGGTTGAGGGCCCGGCGCCGACATCTCGTATCCACGCCGAGCACGCCGAGCGCCCGCGAGCGCCAGGTGCGAGCGACTGCGACACGGAGCTCGAGCGGTCGTCGAGATGGCGAATCGCCGCGGGCGGGCGGATTGGAATTGACATCTGCCATGTGAGCGCTCACAGTCCAGTTATCCTTCGGCGTTGCTCTTAATGAACTTATCCGCTCCGCGCGAATCTCGCTCGAGGTTCATCCGCAGCGGCAATGGCCAGCGCGGCGGCCCTTCGGGAGCCTCCAGCACGCGGCGAGCGACCCCGACCTACGTAAGGGCAGCGTCGAGCAGCAGGCAGACTCGATTTTTACTTACTTAGCAAACGAGGAGAACAAGATGAGATTCGGAACCAAGCAGGCCTTGCTTGCGGCGGCGATGGGCATGGTCGCCGTGTCGTGCGTCATCGACCCCGAGGAGGCGTACGACGCCGAGACTGAGGAGGGGGCCTCGGTCGACGGCGCCATCACGGTCGATACGAGCGCGGTCTACACGCTCGTCGGCACCCAGAGCAACAAGTGTGTTGAGATCCGGGGCGGGAGCACGTCGAACTCGGCGGCGGCGCAGATTGCCACCTGCAACGGCACGACGCGACAGCAGTTCCGCGCGGAGTCCATGGGCGGCGGTTATTTCCGCCTCAAGAACGTGAACAGCGGCCTCTGCCTCGGGACGAACGGCGGCTCGAACGCGGACGGTGCCACCATCGTCCAGTCCGGCTGCGGCACTGCCGGGAGTCAGCAATTTCAGTTCGCCGATGTCGCCACCAACGTCCAGCGCGTCACCGTCCGCAGCAGCGGCAAGGCGCTCGACGTCATGGGCCTGGCGACGACCGACGGCACCGGCCTCCAGCAGTGGGGCTGGGCGAACGGCGCCAACCAGAAGTTCTCGCTCAGGGTCGTGGCGAGCGGCACCAGCGGCACCGGCGGCTCCGGCGGCACCGGGGGCACCGGAGGTACTGGCGGCACCGGCGGCACCGGCGGCTCCGGGGGCTCCGGGGGCTCCGGGGGCTCCGGGGGCGGCGGCGGCTCCGGGGGCGGCGGCGGCTCCGGCAAGTTCGTGGGCAACATCACGACGAGCGGCGCCGTGCGCGACGGCTTCTCGAGGTACTGGAACCAGATCACGCCCGAGAACGAGGGCAAGTGGGGCGAGGTCGAGAGGACCCGCGGCTCGCGGAACTGGAGCCGGCTCGACGCGATCTACAACTACGCGAGGTCGAACAACCTCCCGATGAAGGCGCACACCTTCGTGTGGGGTGCCCAGCAACCCAGCTGGATCGCGAGCCTCTCCGGATCGGAGCAGCAGGCCGCCGTGAAGGACTGGATGCGGTCGTACTGCGCGCGTTACCCCGAGACGAAGTACATCGACGTCGTCAACGAGCCGCCGCCCCACACCACGCCCTCCTACATGAACGGCATCGGCGGCGCCGGCGCCAGCGGCTACGACTGGATCGTCAACGCCTTCAAGTGGGCTCGCGAGTACTGCCCGGGCGCGGTCCTGATCCTCAACGACTACAACAACATCGAGTACGAGGGCGACCACAACAACTTCATGAGGATCGCGAGGGCGGTGATCAACGCGGGCGCCCCGGTCGACGCCCTCGGCGCGCAGGCCCACGACGCCTACAAGATCAGCACCCCCACCGTGAAGGGGTACATCGACAGGCTCGCCTCCCTGGGCAAGCCCGTGTACATCACCGAGTACGACATCGGCCTCGCGGACGACAACCAGCAGAAGCGGGTGATGGAGGAGCAGTTCACGATGTTCTGGAACCACCCCTCCGTCCCAGGCATCACCCTCTGGGGGTACATCGTCGGCGCCACGTGGCGGGACAACACCGGCATCCAGTATTCGGATGGCAGGATGCGGCCGGCCATGACCTGGCTCATGAACTTTCTCGGCCGCTGACGGTCCGGCGGCCCGGATCTGTGGGGCCGGGGGGTAGTCGACCCCGGCCTACCGAACTAGATCGTCTCCCAGCGCCCGCTCTCGGCGGAACGGAAGAGCGCGTCGATGACCCGCATGTTGCCGACCGCGACCTCGATCGGATTCTCGACGGGGCCACCCGTGCGGATGGCGCGCGAGAACGCCTCGCTCTGCAGGTGGTACTGGTCGACGACGGGGAACGAGGTGACCTTGGCCGAGCTGCAGTCCAGCGCCGAGCCGTCATCCAGGAAGATCTTGCACGGCTGGTCGGCGGGGGCATTGAACGGAATCTCGATCTCGATCCGGCCCTTGGTGCCGAGCGCGTTCACGCGCTGGTAGGGCACCGCCTGCGTGCTGCACGAGAACGTCAGGTGCGCGCCGCCGTAGTCGAGCAGGCCCGAGGTCAAGCGATCGGTGCCGAACTCGGGATCGCGCTCGACGAGCGCCATCGCCCGCGCGGGCTCGCGTCCGAACAGGAAGCGCGACGTGTTCACCGCGTAGCAGCCGATGTCGTAGAGCGCGCCGCCCCCGACTTCCTTCCTGTTGCGGATGTTGGCGGCGTCCCGGTTGAAGTACGAGAACGCCGTCTGGACGCTGACCAGGTCGCCGATCCGGCCGCTTCGCACCCACTCCCTGGCCTGCTGCCACTGCGGGTGGTTTCGGATCATGAACGCTTCGGCGATCAGCTTGCCCGTCTCGCGCTGGACGGCGACCAGCGTCTCGGCGTCCTTGGCGCTGAGCGCGATCGGCTTTTCGCACAGGACGTGCTTGCCGGCGCGGGCGGCGCGCGCCGTCCACTCCACGTGCAGGTGGTTGGGCAGCGGGTTGTAGATGGCCTCGATCTCCGGATCGTCGAGCAGCTCTTCGTAGCTGCCGTACGCCTTCGGGATCCCGAGCGGCTGCGCGGCGGCGCGCGCCTTGCCGACGTCGCGCGACGCCAGCGCGGCGAGCTGCGTCAGGGGCCCCCGCTTCATGCTGGGCAGGCTGACCTTCAGCGCGAAGTTGCTCGCCCCGAGGACGCCCCAGCGCACGGGCGTGAGGTCTTCGTTGGACTTCGGATCTTGGGCAGATGTGGACATGGGCACCTCGCTGCTCGCGAAGCTAGCGGCCGACGTCGCACCTGTAAACGCTCGACTTGAATCGGCTCCTGCGCGCCAGTGTCGGCCTGAGCCCGACGGGTACGGCCAGGCGCTGCCAGAGGAGCGCGCGCCCGGCGCGAGGAGCGGAGGGGGAGAGCAGAGAGAGGCGCCTCAGAAGGCGGCGTCGCGGAGCTTCGTCTTGTACTCCGCCTTGTACAGATCGTGGCACGCCTTGCAGCTCGCCTTGGCGCCGTCGATATCGCCCTTCTTGGCCTTCTCCGCGCCTTCCTTCGAGATCGCGACCCACTTGGGCATCCCGGGCGGCGGCTTCGACGCCACGTAGTCCAGCGCCGACGCGATCTTCGCGCCGTCGCCGCTCGTGGTCGCCGACTGCATCACCGTCTTCATCCAGCCTTGCATCGGACAGGCCTTCTGTCCTTTTGCACCGCAGCCAAAGTCCTTCCCCTCGGCAACAGAAGCGGGGACGTCCGCCGTCCCGCTCGCGGCCCATGCTGCGCCCGCGGAGCCAATGCCGACGCTCATCAACACGGCACCCATCAGCTTCATGCTCATCGACATCTGACGCCTCCTGATCAGGTGAAGGGTAAGCTCAGCTGTCTCAGCTCAGCTCGATAGCTCAATGTGAACGTTCACATGACGAGGGTCAACCAAATTCGACGGACGCGCGGCCCTCTATGAGCTCGGGGTGACGCGCCGCGTAAGCGGTGGCCGACCGTCCCGCGGGAATCTGCCGTGCGCGGCGCCTGCTGATCCCGAGGACGCATGGTGCGGCATTGCAAAGCGCGGGGCGCGACACATCGATAACGATGGATCTCATCCCCGGAGCAGCGATGTCAGCGCTCCGTTCTGGAGGTAACGAAGTTCATGAAGAATCAGATCAAGACGATCCTCTTGCTGGGCGTGTTGTCGGCGATCCTCGTCGGCATCGGCGGTTCGCTCGGGCCGGGTTACCTCGTCTTGTTCGGTGTGCTCGCGCTCGTGATGAACCTGGGGGCGTATTTCATGTCGGATCGCATCGTGCTCGCGATGCACCGGGCGGCCGAGGTCTCGCCCTCCGAGGCCCCGGGCCTGCACCGGATGGTCGACGAGCTCTCTCGTCGTGCGGGCATCCCGAAGCCGCGCGTCTTCGTCATCCCCGACGCGCAGCCGAACGCCTTTGCCACCGGCCGGAACCCGGAGCACGGCGTCGTGGCGGTGACCGAGGGCATCCTGCGGCTCCTGAGCGAGCGTGAGCTGCGCGGCGTGCTGGCGCACGAGATCGCGCACATCAAGAACCGCGACATCCTGGTATCCACCATCGCGGCGGCGTTCGCGTCGGGCATCACGTGGGTCGCTCACGCGGTGAGCTTCGCCGGGGTGTTCGGCGGGGGCTCGGACGACGAGGAGGGCGCGAGCCCCCTGTCCGGCCTCGCCCTGGCGATCGTCGCCCCCATTGCGGCCACGCTCGTGCAGCTCGGCATCTCGCGTTCGCGCGAGTTCATGGCCGACGAGACCGGGGCGAAGCTGAGCGGCGACCCCGAGGCGCTCGCCAGCGCGCTCTCGAAGCTGGAGCGCGGCGCCGAGATCGTCCCCTCGGAGGCCGCACGTCCGGCGACGGCCAGCCTCTTCATCGTGAACCCCCTCACCGGCGCGGGCTCGCTGCTGCGGTGGTTCTCGACGCACCCGACGACCGAGGAGCGCGTGAGCCGGCTGCTCTCGATGGCGGCGAGCGGCGGGGCGGCGCGGGGCTGGGCGAGGGCGATCGCCTGACTGCGGCGGCGGTGCTGTAGGGACCGCCTGAGCGCTCCTCCTGCCGTGGCGGGCGAGCGCTGGCGGCCCCATGCCGTCCGCCGCGGCGTGCGGGCCCCCGCGCGCTCCCGGAGCGCGCCCGCGGCGCAGGCGTGACGCGTTGCGAAGAAGGAATACGAGCCCTCCTGTCCACGTCAGACCGGCCGATCGCGCGGCGCCTGGAGCGCCTCGGCTCGCCTCGCACCGCGCGGATCGCCGCTGCATCGCGTCACCTCGAGAGGCAGGATCCCATCATGAACAAGCTCGCTCGCATCACCTCGACGCTCGCCGCGCTCGCCGCCCTCACCGCCGCCGCCGCTCCGGCCGCCGCTGCTGCCAGGGAGATCCCCGCGGCGGCCGCGGAGGCGCCGCGCCACGGCCGTGGCAAGGCGCGGCCGCACTTCCCGATGGACGCGGCCAGGTTCAGCAAGCGCGTCGACGAGCGGATCGCGAAGCAGCGCGCGAAGATCGAGGCGAAGATGGAGAAGCGCGGCGTCCCCGTCCCGCGCCGCGCCGAGGTCCGGAAGGCGCTCGACGATCTCCAGGGCAAGGTGCGCGCGGCGGTCGATCGGGCCGCCAAGGACGGCGTGATCACGCAGGACGAGGCCAAGCAGGTCCGCGAGCTCACGCGCGCGGCGCGCAAGGCGATCGCGGAGCAGCTCGGGCTCGAGAAGAAGCGCGACAAGAAAGAGAAGCGCGAGAAGGGGACGAAGCGGCCGGCCAGGGCTCAGGCCGTGTAGTCCCACAGCGCGAGGACACCCGTGGATGCCGGCCGGCGGGTGCTGCCGCCGGCGTCGCCTTCCGCCAGCTCCGGCCCGTCCGCGGCCTCGTGGGCCAGGTAACGCTCGATCGTCCTATTGATGATCTTCCCGCCTTCGACCTGGTCAATGGACATCGCCGTGAACCTCTGCTGCTTTCCTCGGTTCGGAATGCCCAGGAAGCTCTCCTGTGCGCACGTGTTCGTGGCGCGCACGACGACCTTCTCTCCTTCGGCGATCCCCTCGTCGATCGCCCACTCTCGCTGGATGGCGCCGCACGTCCCTAGAGGGGCAAGCGGGTTGAACCAGCCTGAAACGAGCAGAAGTTCGAAACGCCAAGGCGCCAAGGCGCCAAGAACGCCAAGAAAAAGATAATATCTTGGCGTCCTTGGCGCCTTGGCGTCCTTGGCGCTTCATTTCTCGCTGTGCGGCACAGACGGCGGGCGCGTCGAGCCGGCATAAGTCCGCGACCAGTCCTTGATTTTTCAGAGTCGTCTCCGCCGTGGTCGGAGTCGCCTCCGCCGTGGCCAGGGTCGCCTTCGCCGTGGCCAGGGTCGTCTCTGCCGTGGTCAGAGTCGCCTTCGCCGTGGTCAGGTTCGCCTCCGCCGCTGCCGGATTTGCCTCGGCCGTGGTCAGAGTCGCCTCCGCCGTGGCCAGGGTCGCCTTCGCCATGGTCGGAGCCGCCATTTACCTCCGCCTGCAGCTCGGCGCGCGGTGCGGGCCACGGCGCAGCCGCGCCCCGTTCAGGAAGCCGCCCGCGGCGCGTCCCCGAGCAGCTCGAGCCGCGCCAGGCTCCCGCAGGTCTCCGACAGCGCCCGCATCAGCCGCAGCCGGTTGTCCCGCACCGCCGCGTCGTCGGTCATCACGAACACGTCGATGAAGTACTGGTGGAGCAGCGGCGCGAAATCCGCCACCGCCTTGAACGCCGCGTCGTACGCGCCGCTCTTCACGTCCGCCGCGATCCGCTCGCGCAGCTCGAGGTAGCCCTCGAAGAGCGCCGTCTCGCTCGCGTGCACCTCGCCGCCGAACGGCGCGACCGGCTCGCCCGGAGGCGCCTTGTCGGCGATGTTCGTCGCCCGCTTGAAGACCTCGCCGACCCGCGCGCGGACCTCCGGGCTGAGCGCCTCGATGGCCCGCACCCGCGCCCTCAGATCGAGCGGCCGATCCGCCGCGACCGGCAAGCACGCGGCGACCGCGTCCTGCGGGAGCCGGTCCGAGAGCAGCCCGCGCAGCCGCTCGGCGAAGAACTCGCCGAGGCGCGCCGCGAGATCCTCGCGCGCGATGTCGAGCGTGACGCCCGCGTAGCCGTCGTACGCGGCGCTGAACGCCGCGCCGAGGCGCAGATCCAGATCGCGGTCCAGGAGCGTGCGCAGCACGCCCAGGCAGGCGCGCCGCAGCCCGTACGGATCCGCGGTCCCCGTCGGGATGAGCCCCACCGCGAAGCAGCCGATCAGCGTGTCGAGCCGGTCGGCGATCGCCACCAGCGCGCCCGCGTGCGTCGGCGCGGTCGCGTCCGCGGCGCCCTTCGGGAGGTAGTGATCGCGGATCACGTCCGCCACGTCGGGGCTCACCCCCTGCGCCAGCGCGTAGGTGCGGCCCATCTCGCCCTGGAGCTCGGGGAACTCGCCCACCATCAGCGCGACCAGATCGCACTTCGCGAGGTGCGCCCCCGAGGCGGCGGCCATGAGCGTCGGCTCGGGCAGCATCAGCAGCAGGCCGAGCTCGCGGGCGAGCCGCTCGACGCGCTCCGCCTTCGCCAGCACGGTCCCGAGCCGCTTCTGGAACACGATCCCACCGAGCTTCTCGCGGCGGTTCGCGAGCGGGATCTTCACGTCCTCCCGGTAGAAGAACTGCGCGTCCGACAGGCGCGCGCGCATCGTCGTGTCGTTGCCGCGCCGGATCTTCTCGGGCGCCTCCGCGGTGTTGACCACCGCGAGGTACCTCGGGAGCAGCGCGCCGGTCTTCGCGTCGCGCACGCCGAAGTACCGCTGGTGCCCGCGCGCGACCTCGAGGATCACCCGCTCGGGCAGCTCGAGGAACTGCTCGCTGAACCCGCCCACGATCACGTGCGGCTCCTCGACGAGCGAGAGGTTCTCGCCCACCAGGAACTCGTCCTCGATGAGCACGCCGCCGGCGTCGCGCGCCGCGGCGACCAGGCGCTCGCGCATCAGGCTCGCCCGCGCCTCCGGGTCGACGAGCACGTGCGCCGCGCGCATCGCCTCGACGTACTCCTTCGCCGAGCCGATCGCGATCTCGCCCGTCGAGAGGAAGCGGTGGCCGCGGCTCACGCGCCCGCTGCGGATGCCGGCGATCTCCACGGGGATGACGTCGCCGCCGGAGAGCGCGACCAGCCACTGGATCGGGCGGCCGAACGCGAACTCCCCGTCCCCCCAGCGCATCGACTTGCGGAAGGGGATGGCCGCGACGAGCGAGGTCAGGACCCCGGGCAGGAGCTCGGCCGAGGGCTTGCCGGCCTCGCGCCGGGTGCCCGCGAGATACTCGCCCTTGGGCCCCTCGACGCGGCGCAGATCCGCCACGGCACAGCCGAGCTTCTGCGCGAACGCCTCGGCCGCCTTGGTGGGCGCGCCGTCCTTGAAGGCCGCCTTCACGGGCGGGCCCGTGACCTCCTCTTCGAGGTCCGGCTGGCGCGCCGCGACGTCGGCGACGAACAGCGCGAGCCGCCGCGGGGTGCCGAGCGCGCGGATCGCGCCGTGGCGGAGCCTGAGGTCGGCGAAGCGCTTCGCCGCGAGCTCCGGGAGCGCGCGGAGCGCGGCCTCGACAAACGATGAGGGGAGCTCTTCGACGCCGATTTCGAGCAGGAGATCGCTCGCTTCTTTGGACATGGGACCGCGGACGCTACCCCAGAACCGCCCGTCCGGCGAGGCGGTCGAGGCGGTCGAGGCGGTCGATCGCCCCCCGCTTCGTCCGGCCCCGTCCCACCCCACGTCGCCCCATCCCGCCCCCGCCCCGCCCTGTCTCCGTCCACGGCGCGTGTCCTCGCCGCGCAGGTCGGCGCGTCCTCGCCGCGCAGGTCAGCGCGTCCTCGCCGCGCAGGTCAGCGCGCCCTCGCCGCGCAGGTCAGCGCGCCTTCGCGTCGCGCAGCGCGCGCGCGAGCACCTTCTTGATGGCGTCCCCCTCGCCCCCGGTCGGCTTGCTCTTGCGCCCGAAGCGGCTCGCCGCGCCGACCCGCACGACGCACTGGACCGTCCGCGTGTACCGCCGGGCCGCCTTCGCCACGGCCCGATCGCCCGGGCCGGACGACGCCGCGACGGCCTCCGCGAGCTCGTTCAGCGCCTTGTCGACCGGGGGGCAGGCCTCGGGCGCGTGGGGCAGCTCGAGGGGCGGCGGCGCGTGGCAGCAGCGGGCGCGCAGGACGGCGAGGGCCGCCATGTCGTACCAGCCGAGCACGGCCCATTCCTTCACGGCGTCCGAGGCGCGCCCGCCGCCGCTCTCGGCCGCCTGCGCGAGGCGGGCCTTGAGCGCCGCGGCGCCTTTCAAGGGGTCGACCTCGCCGCAGACGAACGACAGCTGCGCCGCGGTCGCCTCGTCGACGCTCGCCCTGGGAAAGAGCGGCGCCATGCACGCGGCGATCTCGCCCGCGGCCGCCGCACCAGCGTCCCCCGCGGCTGCGTCCCCGGCGGTCGCGGCCGCCGCGCCAGCGTCGCCGGCTGCTGCGTCCTCCGTCGCCGGGGCGCCCGGCTGCTCCGGCGCCGCGCTCGCGGCCGGGGCGGCGGCCGACCCCGAAGCGAGCGCCGGGCTGGGCGGCTCCGGCGCCCCGGTGGCGTGGTGCCGCCGCCAGAGCAAGGCCGCCGTGAGGGCGCCGGCGGCGAGCATGGCGATGGCGTAGAAGGCGAGCCCTGCCCTCCGGTTCCGGTGCGCCGTGGGCTCCGCCGTGCGGCGCGCGCCTGGCCCCGGCGCCACGGCCGGGTCTCGCGGCGGCGCGTCGCGGTCGGACGCGCCGGCGGGCGCGGCCGATCTGGCGGGCGCGACCGATCGGGCAAACGCGGCCGATCTGGCGGGCGCGCCCGATTTCATGGACTCGCCCGATCTCGTCGGCGCGGTGGAGCTGGTGGGCGCGGCCGTTCCGCTGGACGTGATGGCGAACAGCTCCAGCGGCTCCGCGTCGAGCTCCTCGTCCCCCAGCAACGGCACCCGCCCGACCGGCGGCCGCGGCCTCCTCGGCTCGTCGCGTTCCGCAGGGACCGCCGGTGCGGCGAGGAGCCGCGTCTGCTCCGCCTCCGCGGGCGGTCCTCGCAGGACCGGCGGCTCTGCCGGCGGGGGTGGCTCGCTGCCGCCCTCCGCCGCCACCGCGCCGGCGAGGTCGCGCAAGCCGGGCGGCGTTCCCGTCGGCCTTGCCGGCGGCGCGTCCGAGGGCCGGCTCGGCCTTGCCGGCGGCCGTCCCGGCTGCGCCGGTGCTCCCGGCTGCGCCGGTGCTCCCGGCTGCGCCGGTGCTCCCGGTGGAGCGTCCGAGGGGCGCTCCGGCGCCTCGGGCAGCGGCGAGATCGGGATGCCCGGGAGCGACGCCCGGAGCCCGAGGGTCGACAGCCCGTGGAGCGGCGCCGGCGTCCGGCGCGCCGCGGAGCCCGGGCTGGGCGGCGGCAGCGAGCTCGTGTGCCCGTGCGGCAGCGGGCTGTTGCGCGCCGGCGGAACACTCGACCGCGGGTGCGGCGGAACACTCGACCGCGGGCGCGGCGGCGCGCTCGACCGCGGGCGCGGCGGCGCGCTCGACGAGCTCCGCGCGCCGCTGCTCGACGGCCGCGGCGCCGGCACCGTCTTCGGCGGGCTCACGAGCGCGTGCTCGTCGAGCGGCGGCAGCTGATCCAGACCGCCGCCCGGCCGCGCCGCCTCGATCGCGCGGCGCAGCTCGGCCACCTCGACGATCCGCTGCGCCGCGTCGCGCGCGAACGCCCGCTCGAGCACCCGCCACAGCGCGTCGTCCGCCCTGCCGGACAACGTGATGATCCGCGGCGGCAGGCCGGCGCCGATCTTCCGGCGCAGCTCCCCGTCGCTCTCGGCGGGGAAGGGGAGCGTCCCCGAGAGCGCCACGTACAGGGTGACCGCGAGCGCCCACGTGTCGTCCCGGCGCGACGGCCCCTCGCCGGCGGCCCGCTCCGGCGAGCGGTAGCTCACGAAGACCGGCGTCGCGAGCGGATCGGAGAGCCACCCCCGGGACGTGCACGGCTCGTCCTCCAGGACCACACACGCCGCCGACAGCCGGCCGTGCACGGTCCCGCGCGCGTGCATGCTCTCGATGCGCTTCGCCAGGCGGACGACCCAGCCCGTCGCGTCCCGGTCCGGCAAAGGACCGGCGCGAGCGATCCGGGCGGCGAGCGTCTCCATACGGGCGCGTCAGCCTAATGCGGCGCCCGGCCGCTGACCACATTGTGGCTGCCGCGCCGCGCGTCGGATCGCGGGGCGCCGGTCGCCTGCGGGGAGGCCGCGCCGGGCGCCGTCAACCTTCGATCACGTCCGCCATGGTGTAGCGGCCGGGCGGCTTGCCGTGCAGGTGCCACGCCGCGCGCAGCGCGCCGCGCGCGAACAGGTCGCGGCTGGTGGCGCGGTGCGTGAGCTCGATGCGCTCGCCGGGGCCGAGCAGGTGCACCGTGTGGTCGCCGATCACATCGCCGCCGCGCACCGCGAAGACGCCGAGCTCGTCGGGCCGGCGGGGCCCCACGTTGCCCTCGCGGCCGTGCACGTCGGACAGCGCCTTCGCCGCGGGCTCGCCGGCCTCGGCGCGGGCCGCGCGCACCGCGTCGGCCAGCCGCACGGCCGTCCCGCTCGGGGCGTCCACCTTGGCGCGGTGGTGCACCTCGACGATCTCGACGTCGTAGCCGGGCCCGAGCCGCCGCGCCGCGCTCGCCGCCAGCTCCGCGAGCACGTGGATGCCGATGCTCGTGTTCGGCGACCAGAGCACGGGCACGTGCTGCGCCGTCTCCTCGAGCAGCCGCTCGCACGTCGTGTCGAGGCGCGTCGTGCCGCTGACCACGGCGACCTTCGCCCGCGCGGCGAGGTGCAGGAGCCGCGGGAGCGCCTCGGGCCGCGAGAAGTCGATCACCACGTCCGCGCCGAGCAGCCCGGCGCTGGTGTCGTCGCTCATCGCGACGCCGAGGTTGCCCGTGCCCGCGAGCTCCCCGACGTCGCGGCCGACGCGGGAGGACCCGCGCGACACGATCGCGCCCACGATCTGCGCGCGCTCGTGCGCGGCCAGCCGGACGATCGCCTGCCCCATCTTGCCGCTCGCGCCGTGCACCGCTACGCGCAGCAAGCGCACGTCCTCGGACGCCGCGCTCTCCACCAGCGCGCCCATGGGCACGCCTCGATGATCTCCGTTCGATTTCACCACGTCACCACGCCTCGCGCCTCGTCTCGATCCGCTTCATCGCCTCGGCGAGCTGCTGCCGTGTCGCCTCGCCCGCCGGCAGGAGCGGCTGCCGGACGGCGTCGCTCATGCGCCCCATCGCGGCGAGCGCGGCCTTCGCCGGCGCCGGGCTCGGCTCGACGAACATGAGCCCGTGCATCTCCAGGAGCGCGAGGTGCGCCGCCCGCGCGCCCGCGAGGTCGCCCGCCAGGAACCTCCGGGTCACCGCGCTGACCTCGCGCGGCAGCACGTTCGACGTGACGCTGATGACGCCCTGCGCGCCGAGCGCCATCATCGCGACCGTCAGCGCGTCGTCGCCGCAGAGGATCGTGAGCCGGTCGCCGAGGCGGCGCGCGAGCTCCTGGCAGCGGAGCACGTTGCCCGAGGCGTCCTTGATCGCCACGACGTTCGGCGCGGCCGCGCAGATGCGCTCGGTCGTCTCGGCGGACAGGTCGCTCGCGGTCCGCCCGGGCACGTTGTAGAGCACGATCGGCCCCGAGATCCCCCTGGCCACCGCGAGCGTGTGCTCGCGCATCCCGTCCTGCGAGGGCTTGCTGTAGTACGGCATCACGACCATCACGCCGGTCGCGCCCGCCGCGAGCGCGGCGCGCGAGGCCGCGATGGTCTTCTTCGTCGAGAACGAGCCCGTCCCGGCGATCACCGGCACGCGCCCGCGGGCCGCCGCGACCACGCGCTGGACGACCACGCCCGCCTCCGCCTCGGTCAGCGTCGGCGACTCGCCGGTGGTTCCGCACGGCACGAGCGCGCTGACCCCCCCTGCGATCTGGGCTTCGACGAGCGCGTCCAGCGCGTCGACGTCGACGGTCTCGCCATCGGGCGTGAACGGCGTGACGATGGCGGTGATCGTTCCCGACAAGGGGAGCTGCGTCATGATGGACGACCATGATCGCCACCCGGGGTGCGCGTCAACAGGGGAGGCCAGGCAACCCGTGGACTCCACTCATTTCGTGCGCTCTGTCGACCCGACCCCCGCCGTCGTCCGAGGCCGCCCGACGGCGATCGGACCGGGCGGTGGCCGCACGGCGGCGCGCGCCGACGGAAGCCGGGCGGGCCGGCGGCGCGCGGGCCGCCGGCCCTGAACGGCCTGCGCGGATCTGCTATCCTGCCCGTGGCGCCTCGCTCTTCCGGAGGGCGTGTCCGGGCGCTCCGGGCCCCTGAGCCAGGTCCCTGAAGAGGCCTCCGCAATGGATCTCAGCCAGTACATCAAGAGCATTTCGAGCGCGGCCAATGCCATCCTGGAGGGAATGGCGGTCACGTTTTCCCACCTGTTCCGGGAACCCATCACCGTCCAGTATCCCGACAAGACGGACCGCCCTGTCAGCGAGATGCTCCCGCCGCGTTACCGCGGCTTCCTCGAGGTGCAGATGGACATCTGCACCGGCTGCAAGCGCTGCGAGCGCTCGTGCCCCATCGAGTGCATCGCGATCGACCTGGAGAAGGATCCGGCGACGAAGAAGCAGGCGATGAGCCGCTTCGACATCGACATGGGCAAGTGCATGTACTGCGGCCTCTGCGTCGAGGCGTGCAAGACCGAGTCGACCGGCGCCATCCGCCACACCCGCGAGTTCGAGGGGGCGGCGCCGACGCTCGACCACCTCACGTTCCGCTTCATCCCGGACGGGCTGGTGCCGCTGTACAAGGCGCCGAAGGACCTCGGCGAGGTGCCCGTCGGCGAGTACGGCCCCCACGCCCGCGAGGCCCGCGAGCGCGCGATGCGCGACAACCCCGCCGTGCTGGAGGAGCTGCGCGCCATCTGGCGCCGGGAGAACGCCCGGAAGAAGGCCGCCAGCGGCCCCACGGCGGAGGGCGCCGCGGCCGGTGGCGCCGCGGCCGAGGGCGCCGTCGCCGGTGATGTTGCGGCGGGTGGCACCGCGACCGCTGGCGGCGCGGCCGGAACGGACGCCTGAGCCCAGGGCGTTCCCCTTGATGAGGGGTGGGCAGCGGTCTAACGTCCCGGCTCACCCACATGCCCCCCCTGAGCGCACTGGTCTTCCTCGGGCTCGCCGCGCTGACGCTCGGCTCCGCCGGGATCGTGGCGTTCTCCAGGAACATCATCCACGCCGCGCTGGCCCTGCTCGGCACCTTCCTCGGCATCGCCGGGCTCTACGTCACGCTCTCGGCCGACTTCATCGCGGCGGCGCAGGTGCTCGTGTACGTCGGCGGCACGCTGACGCTCATCCTGTTCGCGGTGATGCTCACGAGCCGCATCGAGGACATGAAGGTCTCGAACCCGCGCGGCGGCCTCGCCGTGGCGTTCGTCCTGGTGACCGCCGTGCTCCTCGTGCTCGGCAGGGTGGCGACCCGCACCCCCTGGCCCGCCGAGAGCAGGCCCGCCATGCCGTCGACGGCCAAGCTCGGCCATGCGTTCCTCGGCGAGTACCTGTTCCCGTTCGAGCTCGGCTCCGTCATCCTGCTCGCCGCGATGATCGGCGCGGTCGTGCTCGCGCGGCGGGCCGTCCGGCGCTCCTGGGAGAGGGAGTAGGCGCCGTGGAGATCGGGCTCGTCCACTACCTCAGCGTCTCCGCCGCGCTCTTCGGCCTCGGGCTGCTCACCGTGATGACGCGGAAGAACGCGGTGGGCATCCTGCTCGGCGTCGAGCTCATCCTCAACGCCGCCGCGCTGAACTTCGTCGCGTTCGAGCACTTCGTGGCGGGCGGCGTGTCGGGCCAGGTGTTCACGATCTTCATCATCGTCCTCGCCGCCAGCGAGGCCGCGATCGCCCTGGCCATCGTGCTCCAGGTCTACCGCAGCCACCGCAGCATCATGGCCGACCGGCTCACATCGCTGAAGAACTGAGGCGAAAGCGGCGCCGCGCGGGGAGGCCGGCGCGCCGCAGCGCGGGCGCGCAACGCGGCGCGCCGGCCTCCCCGCGCACCTGATCGCCCACCCCGGGGGACACACTTGACACGGCAGCGATCCGCCTCGCCCGGTGGAGCTCAATCGCACCGACAAGCAGGAAAAACCTGACCTGACCCCGTCTTGCTAAGCCCCAGCGGGCGACCCACGTTCGAACCATGCAGAACCTATCCAAGTCGGAGCTGGTGGGGTTCGTGGAGCTCGAGGTCGGGTCGCTCGCCGTGCAGGTGCCGATCCGCGCCGCCGCCGCGGCGACCGAACTCCCCCTGGCATCATTCGAGGCAGAAGGGGACAACTGCGCCATCCTCGTGCGGGGCGACACGTCCTCGAAGGCGGTCGAGGTCGCGCTGCGGAACGCGGCGCAGGAGGCGGTGAAACATCTCTCGAAGAAGCTGCTCAACTAGCGCGGAGCGGCGGTTCCGCGGCCCAGGCACGGCGGGCTGCGGGGCGCTGGTCCACGTCGCGCGGCGCTGCGGGCACGGGAGCTCACCGGGCCTGGACCAGGGAGGCGCGCGCAACATCCGAGGTGAATTCCGGGGCGCACATTGTGCTACGCTGCGCCGCGAAATCACCCGTGAAGCTCATCATCCAGATCCCTTGCTTGAACGAGCGCGACACGCTCGCGCAGACCTTCGCGGACCTGCCGCGTTCGATCGACGGCGTGGACGAGATCGAGGTCCTGATCATCGACGACGGCAGCACGGACGGGACGAGCTCGCTCGCCGAGCAGCTCGGGACCCACCACATTGTCCGCTTCGCCAGGAATCGCGGGCTCGCGGCCGGGTTCATGGCCGGCATCGACGCGTGCCTGCGGCTCGGCGCCGACATCATCGTCAACACGGACGCGGACAACCAGTATCGCGGCGCGGAGATCCCGAGGCTCGTCGCCCCCATCCTCGAGGGCCGGGCCGACCTCGTGATCGGCGACCGGCAGACGGACAGGATCGAGCACTTCTCGCCGATCAAGAAGGTCCTTCAGCGGTGGGGCTCCCGGGTCATCCGGCGCCTGTCGGCCACCGAGGTCGCCGACTCGCCGAGCGGCTTCCGGGCGGTGAGCCGGAAGGCCGCGCTGCACCTCTTCGTGCACAACCGCTTCACGTACACCCTGGAGACGGTGATCCAGGCGGGCCGCCGCGGCCTCGCCGTGGAGAACGTGAAGATCACCACGAACCCGAAGACACGTGAGTCGCGTCTCTTCCGCTCGATCCCCGATTACCTGCGCCGCGCCGGTCCTGTCATGTTCCGGGCTTACGCCATGTACCGGCCGGTGCAGCTCGTGGGCTGGGTGGCGGCGGTCCTGCTCGTGTTCGGCCTCGCGCTCGGCGTCCGATTTCTTTATTTCTACCTGCTCAACCCGGATTACAGCGGTTACACGCAATCGCTCATCGTCGGCACGGGCGCTGTCGTCGTGGCGTGCATCCTCGTCGCCGTGGCGTTGCTCGCGGAGCTCATCGCCGCGAATCGCCGCCTCGTCGAGGAGGTGCTGATGCGCGTGCGCCGGATCGAGACCGAGCTCGCGCAGCGGGGGCCGGGCCTCGGGCTAGAGGGCATCCAGACCACGGGCGCGGCGCCGTGGCGCAGCGACCAGGGCGCCCAGGGCGCGGCGCCGTGGCGCAGCAACCAGGGCGCCCAGGCGCGCGTGAGGTGACGGCCATGCCGGAGAACATCGTCGGCAATCATTACGACAAATACGGCACGAAGAACCCCGTCGCCCGGCTGCTGATGGGCGGCTTTCTCGGCGCCGTCACGGATCTCTACCGGAAGGTCGCGCCGCGCAGCGTGCTGGAGGTCGGGTGCGGGGAGGGCAGGCTGGCGCACCACCTCGCGACCCACGCGCCGCGGGCCGAGCGGTTCGTGGCCACCGACGTCTCGCTGGAGCGCGCCGCGACCGACGTGGATCCCCTCATCCAGTTCCGCGAGGCGTCCGTGTACGCGCTGCCGTTCGAGGATCGCGAGTTCGACCTGATCGTGTGCTGCGAGGTGCTCGAGCACCTGGAGGATCCGGCGCGCGCGCTGCGCGAGCTCCGGCGCGTGGCGGGCCGCTGGGTGATCGTGAGCACGCCGCGCGAGCCGCTGTGGCGCGCGCTGAACATGATGCGGGGCCGGTACCTCGCCGATCTCGGCAACACGCCGGGCCACATCCAGCACTTCCGCCGCCGCGACCTCGTGGCGCTCGTCGGGGGCGAGCTCGCCGTGCGCGAGGTGAGGAACCCGGTCCCCTGGACCGTCCTCCTAGCCGAGCAGCAGTAGAGCGGCGGGCACCCGCTTCGGATACGGGCCCATCTCGACGTTTTCGGTGCTCAGCGCACGGGAGTGCGCCTCCGCGCCGAAAACGCCGATCTGGGCCCGTCTCCTGTGCGGGTGACCGCCGCTCTGCGATGGGGATGGTCGTACCAAGGGGGGAGGGGGGAGAGACGGCGGGCGGGTCAGCCTTCGGTGTCCTCCTGGTCGTCGTCCGGGATTGAGTCCGGCGGCTCCGACGGGGGCGGGGCGTCCGTGGGCGGCGCGTCGGGTGGCGTGGGGGAATCGGGCGGCGCCGCCGCCGGGGCGCCGCTGCGCGGCTGCTTTCGGAGGTGGACCGTGTAGGTCTTGAAGCGCTCGGCCGAGAAGAACGTGCCGTCGAGCTTCGGGGCCTTGCCGCGCCGGGCGGCGTCCTTTCCGAGCACCACCGCGTCGGCGGCGTCGAGGAGCGCGGCCTGCGCGCCCTTGTCGCTCGGCCACGGCTGCGCGGGCTTCGGGCCCTTGCCCTTGGGCGGCTGCAGCTTGGGGAGCACGTGCAGCGCCTCCACCGGGTAGAGGCCGTCCGTGTAACCTGGCGCGTTGAGCGCCAGCACCTGATACGGCAGCGTGTCGGGGGGCGGCGGCTCCGGCGGCATGGTCACGAGCTCCAGCGTGCCGAAGCGGCGCTTCTGCTTCGCCGAGCGATGCACGAGCTCGTTGAAGAGCACGGCGGCCTGGAGCGTGTCCGGCGGGCGCTGGTTCGGCGGGTACAGGATGTGGGTGATGCCGACGCTGCGGTAATGCTCGTAGAGCTCGCGCGGACCCCGCACCGGCTCGTAGAAGATGAGCGACTGCCAGGCCTGGATGTCGAAGATGATCTCGCGCTCGATGCCGAGCGTCGTGCGGTAGTTGCGCGCCAGGATGCGCGCGTCCGGCGGCGTCGCCTGGGTGATCGCGCGGTGATCCGTGCGGAACTTGAACCGCTGCGCGTCGCTCCAGCGCTTGTCGTAGGTCGAGCGGATCATCGTGATCGCGCTCTCCAGCCGCTCGGCGCCGGAGTAGAAGGGGATGTCGCCGCTCCACACGATCTGGAACAGCACGAGCGGCACGAGCCCGAGCCGCGCGACCGTACCGAGCTGCCACGTGCGGACGAGCATCGCCGCCGCGGCGGCGATCGGCACGGCGAGCAGCGCCTGCAGGTACCGGTCCGCGGTGTACGTGTTGCCCCACACCCAGATGCCCGCGAACGTCGCGAAGGCCGCGAGCGCGGGCCGGCGCCGCCCGCGGATGATCAGCAGCGTCGGCAGGAGCAGCGTGAAGAGCGAGCCCATCGAGGGCACGAACCGCGTGAACGAGTAGTGCGGAGAGAACGAGAACGTGAAGAAGTTCTTGGCCGCGATGAGCTGCCGCTCGACGCCCTGCCCCTTGGGCAGGTAAGGCTTGTTGGGATACCCCTTCTCCATGAACTCCGCGGAGCGCGCGTGCTGCGGGTACGACCGCGTGAACACGCGCTGGGCCATCGGGTAAACGGGGTTGTTGTAATAGAGCGTGTTCTTCACGAAGTGCGGCGCGGCCGTGCCGATCGCGACGCCCGACACGATGAGCCCCGCCACGAGCACGCGGCGCGCCGAGAGGAGCGGCGGTCGTCGCGCCGCGCGCCGCTTCGCCGCGCGGTAGGCCGCGCGCCCGATCAGGTACACGGCGCGCGGCACGACGACGGCCGCCGCCATGCCGAGGTGGTAGACGGCCTGGTACTTCACCAGCATCGCGCCCCCGAGCGACACGCCGAGCAGCACGGCGTACCGCCGGTCGAAGCGCTCGCTGAAGCGCATCGCCGCGAGCACGACCGGCGCCGCGAAGAAGCCGAGGAAGTGGTCCGCCGATCCGCCGGGGTTCTGGTCGTAGACGAACAGCGACGGGAACAGGAAGAACGCCGCCCAGAGGCCCGGGACACGCTCGCCGTGCAGCAGGTAACGCGCCAGCGCCGCGACGCCGATCACCTTCCACAGGACGAACACGAGCTCCAGGTGGAGCGCCATCATCCACCGCTGCTCCACGATCATGCCCGGGACGCTGAAGCCCCACGCGTAGAGCATGCTGGCGAGGTGGGGGAAGGCGCGGTTCACGTCCCCGTAGAACGGGATGATGCGGCCGGCGCGCGCGTAGTCCTGCCCGATCGGCAGGTGGTACCAGCTCGCGTCGAAGTTGATCGCCTCGGGCGTCAGCGACTCCAGGTACAGGAGCACGAGGCACACGGCGCCCGCGCCGGTCGCGGCGAGCCACAGCCAGCGCATGGCGCCGCGCGGCGTCCTCGCGGCGTCGAGGTCGCCCTTCAGCCGCGCGAGCCAGCCCGGCAGCTCCAGGGCGCCGACCGCGAGCAGCGCGGCCGGCATCACGATCCCGTACCAGGGGCGGATCCAGCCCGCCGCGCCGGCGAGGTAGACACCGAACACGAAGGTGATGATGCCGAGCGTCGCGCCGAACAGGCCCTCCTCGACCGGCGGCAGGTGCACGAGGCGGAGCGCGCGGCGCAGCAGCACGAGGCCGACGCCGAGGCTCGAGAGCAGGAAGAACAGCGAGTAGCCCCAGAGCGGCGCGAGGCGCCACAGGAGCCAGTGCTGCACCGGGATGTGCCCGTGGACGGTGATCGCGTAGACGGCGAGGCCCGCGAGGCACACGACCGCCGCGAAGGCGCCGCGCAGGAGGCGTGGCCGGGGCGCGTCGGAGGTCAGGGCGGCGCGCAAGCGGGCGAAGGACGAACCGGATGTCAGGGCAGCACGCAAGCGGGCCAGCATGAGGGGGGCGCGCATCCTAGCGAGGCGGGGCGCGTCCGCAAAGCAGCCGCGTCAGGAGCCAGCCGCCCACGTCGACGGCGAGCGAGGTCGCGCGCGAGATGACGGCGGCGCCCAGCGCGGCGGCGGGACCCACGGCGGGAGCGAGGCCGACCGAGAGCAGCGCCTCGCGCACGCCGATGCCGCCCGGCGTGGCGAGCGCGAGAAAACCGACGATCGGGGCGAGCACGAACAGGCCGGAGCCGCCGAGCGCCGCGCCCGGAGGGGCGCCGACCGCGAGCGCGGCGCAGGCGCCGTGCGCGGCCCAGGTGAGCCAGTACGCCGCGTGCAGGAGCGGCAGCCCCGCCGGCATGAGCGGCCCGCGCCCCTCGGCCGCGAGCAGCTTGCGCAGGCGCGCGGGCGCGCGGGCGCGATCCACCGTCATCAGCGCGACGAGCAGCGCGCCCAGCGCGAGCAGCACCGGCAGGCTCCATCGCCCGATGAACGCGATCGCGCCCGCGACCTGCTCGCCGCCCGCCGCGAGCAGGCCGAGCCCCACGATCGCGCCGACCGCGACGAAGCTGACCAGCTCGACCGCGAACGACGACCCGACCACGGCGCTGGTCGTGCCGATGCGCGGCGCGCCGAGCATGCGGATCAGCGGCACGCCGACCTTGCCCGGGATGTACCGCGCCGCCTGCGACTCGACGTGCAAGGCGATCGCCGGCCAGCGAGGGATGGCCCGGCCGGTCAGCTCCTCCAGGAGCCGGGCCCACGCGAGCCCCAGCACGACGGCGCCCGCCGCGAGGGGCAAGAGCGAGAGGGCCACGAACGCGGGGCGGACCTCGATGGCCTCGCCGCTCTCCCACCTGCGCGCGAGGTCCCGCGCGGCGAGCCCGATGAACAGCACCGCCACGACCACCATGACGGGGCGCAGCGCGCGGCGCACCCGGGCGAGCGGGCCGGCGGCGCCCCGCATCGGGTCGGGCGGATCGGGCGCGAGGTCGGGCGGATCAGCCGACGTCATGGTCCTGGAGCGGGCGGGGGAGGTGTCGGGCGAGGCGTCGCGGGATCGACGAGCGCGGCGGACCGGCCGTCACGCCGGAGCGCGCCTCGCCACGCAGAAGACCGAGAGCCCGAAGCGCGGCCGGTATCCGCGCGCGATCAGGTCGACCTCGGCGCCGAGCACGGCGCCGAGCGCGGACGCGGCGAGGCCCGACTTCGGCGAGGGCTGCTTCGGGCTGCTCTTGCCCGGGCGCAGCTTGCGCGCGGCGCTCCAGACGGCGCGTGAGCCGACGGCGGCGGGGAAGAGCAGCTGGTTGAAGTAGGCGCACGCCTCGACGTGGAAGTCGGGCGGCAGGGCGGCGCGGAAGCTGCCGGCGGTGTACCGGCGGAAGTGCTGCAGCGCGCGGTCGTGATCGCTGAAGAGCCACGGGTACGCCGGCACCGTGGCGACGAAGATGCCGCCGGGGCGCAGGTGGTCGTGGATCCAGCGGAGCGCGGCGCGGTCGTCCTCGATGTGCTCGATCACGTCGAGCGCGCAGATCACGTCGTAACGACGGTCGAGCTCGAACGGGATCCCCGCGCTGTACAGCGTCCGCGCGACGCCCGACCGGGCGATGGCCTCCTGCCCGAGCGGGCTCACCTCGATCGCATCGACGGCCCCGAACTCCGCGAGGACACTCAGGTTCTGGCCGACGCCGGCGCCGGCCTCCAGGAGCTCGATCGGCCGCCGCGCCGGGCTGAACTCACGCACCAGATGGGACAGGAGCCGAGCCCGCCCCTTCCTCAACCAATCCCCGGATTCCTCGGAGTACTGCTCGTACGCTGTCGTTTCCATCCACGTCTACTGTTCTGGTTGCGGGGTCGGCGCTTCGTGCGGAGGCGACTCCGGTTCGGGAGATGTTTCTGCCGGCGGCGACGGCTCCTCGGCCGGCTCCGCCGGCGTGCCGGGCGCCTCGAGCGTCAGGTCGTCCACCTTGGGCTGCTGCTGCTTGCGCGGCCTCTTCGGCGGCGGGGGCGCGCGCCGCTTCTTGGGCGGAGCCGACACGGTGGCGCTGGCCGCAGGCTGGCCGGGGTCGACCGCCGGCGCGGCCGACGCGGTGCTGGTCGGCGGGGGCGGCGGCGCCTGCGACGGCTCGGGCTGCGCCGGGGCCGGCGCCGCGGAGGCGCTCGCGGCCGTCGGCGTGTCGAGCAGCGGGAGCTGCGAGCGGACGACCTGCCAGACGACGGCGCCGGTCAGGGCGATCAGCAGGAACACGCCCCAGCGGACGAGCCGGCGCCGGCGCGAGCCTGCGTCGAACTCGGGGAGCGCGCCCTCGTGCGCCATCCCGCTCACGCTCGAGGACTTCACCCACTGGTCCGGCGTTCCGCTGGAGGGCAGCGCGCGCTCCGGCGAGGCCACGGCAGGCGCGACCTGCGGGCGCGACGGCCCCGCGCGCAGCGAGGCGGGGGCCGCGGCGATCCCGGCGTCGACCGCAGCCGCCCCCGCGCCGGCGTCGCGCGGCGGAGCCACCGGCGTGTGGGCCGGCGGCGCCTCGCCTGCGAGCGGCGGCGCGGGCGGCTCGGGCGATCGCATCGAGGGCGGCTGCGCTGCCGAGGGCGGCTGCACCGCGGGTGAGGGATCCGCCGGTGCGTCCGGCGCGGCGGGCGCGAGGTCGAGGGGCGCCGGCGTCGCGAGCGCCGGCTGCGCGGGGGCCGCGGAGCCCTGCGGGGTGAACATCGCGGGGGCCTCGGGGGCGAGCGCCGCGGAGCCCTGCGGGGTGAACATCGCGGGGGCCTCGGGGGCGAGCGCCGAGGGCGCGGGCGCCTCCTCCGTGTCGTGGACCAGGTCGCCCTCGAAATCCTCGACGTCGATCTCGAGCGAGGGCGAGCTGCCAGGCCCCGGCACACGCCCGCCGGTGTTCGCCAGCGGCGGCGCGCTCGCGAGGCCGTCGTGCACCGCCGCGAGGGGCACAGCCGTCGGCTGCGCGGAGCGCAGCGCCTCGGTCGAGAGCGGTGTGCCCGTGGGGCGCGGCGTTCCGGCGGGCAGCGGTGGGGCCGCGGACGGCGGCACGCCCGTGCCGCGCGGCGACCTCGTGGGCAGCGGCGGCTTGGCCGAGGGCGGCACGCCCGTGCCGCGCGGGCTCCCCGCGGGCAGCGGCGGCTTGGCCGAGGGCGGCACGCCCGTGCCGCGCGGGCTCCCCGCGGGCAGCGGCGGCGCGGCGGAGGGCGGCGCGCCCGTGGGGCGCGGCACCGGCGGCTGCGGCGAGACCGTGTCGCCGGGCCGCGGCGGGGCCGCCGGCCGCTCGCTGCGGCGCGGCGGAAGCGGCGCGCGATCGCCGAGCCGCGCCGACAGCGGCGCGCCCTCGCTGGGCGGAGGTCGCGCCGAGGGGCGCTCGCTGTGCTGCGGCGGGAGCGGCCGCTCGTTGGGCCGCGCCGGTTCCGCGCCGAGGGGATCCACCATCCGGGGCAGCGGCGGCGCCTTCGGGATCGCCGCGCCCGTCGCCGGCCGCGGCGGGCCCGGCGGCGGCCGGGTGGGCGCGGGCCGGGGCGCCGCCGTCGGCATCGGCGGCGGCCGCGGCGAGCTCACGGTGGACGCGCCGTCGGCCGACAGATCGGCGATGCGCGCGAGCGACTCGGCGAGCTCGCGCGCGCTGTCGAACCGGCGCTCCGGATCACGGTCGCACGCGCGGGCGAACCACACGTCGAAGCTCGGCGGCAGCTCCGGGTTCACCCGGGAGGGGACCGGGATCTCGCCGAGCGAGATCTTGATCAGCAGGTCGCCCACCCCCTCGCTGTCGAACGGGAGCTGGCCCGTCACGCACTGGTAGACGATCACGCCGAGCGCCCACAGGTCGGCGCGGTAGTCGACCTCGCTGAGCCCCTTCACCTGCTCCGGGCTCATGTAGTGCGGCGTGCCCATGAGCGTCCCGACGGTGGTGCGCTGGATGGCCCGCTTGCCCTGCCCCTCCACCTTGGCGATGCCGAAGTCGAGGATCTTGACGACCTCCTCGTCCTCGTTCGCGGAGATGAAGAAGTTCTCCGGCTTGAGGTCGCGGTGCACGATGCCGGCCCCGTGCGCGCGGGTGAGCGCGCGCGCGACCTGGATCACGATCTTCGACGTCTCCTGGAGCGTGAGGCGCTGGCGCCGCGCAAGCCGCTCGAAGAGGTCCTCGCCCTCGAGCAGCTCCATCACGATGAACGGCTGCTCCCCCTCGATGCCGTGATCGATGATCTGGACGACGTGCGCGCTGCGCAGCTGGGCCGCGGCCGTCGCCTCGCGGCGGAACCGCTCGCGCGCCTCCTCCTGCTTCGCGAGCTCGGGGTCGATCAGCTTGACGGCGACGTGCGTGCTGAGGGCGAGGTGCTCGGCCACCCACACCGAAGCTTGCGCGCCCTGCCCCACGGGTCGGATGAGGCGGTAGCGCTCGCTCAGCACCTGACCTGCTGCGATCGACACGGCGGCAAAAGCCTACGTCGAGGGGAACATCTGTGTCGAGTTCCTGCGCCCCGGTCAGACGCCCGGGTGAACCGTTTCCTGCATCAGCGCGCGCCACTCGTCATGGGTGAGCTCTGGATAAATATAGTCGCCCTCGAAATTTGTATGGTGCAAGAGGAGCCGGGCGACGCGGACGATGCTCCCCGCGACGTCGCCGCCCTGCGCGGCGTTCGCGAGGGCCTCCGTCGCCTCGCGCAGCGCGGCGTGATGTTTCAGCGCGACCTGGACCTCCTCGGCGAGGCCGCGCGCCTGGAAATGCGGGAACAACGCCGCCTCCTCGTAGTGCATGTGCCGCTCCATGGGGCCGTGGAGGAACCCGAGCAGGCTCTCGCGCTCGGCGCTCGCTGCCTCGGGGGAGCGCTGCGCCAGCGCGATCAGCTTCGCCGCCATCTCCCGAGCGCGGTCTTCCTCCTGGAAGAGCTCGGCCACCCTCCGGTCCAGCTCCATGACGTGCGCGCCCCCGTAACGCAGATCCGGGGAGCGGTCGAGCGCGCCGCGGCCCGGGGGCGCCGCGCGCCGGGGGTCGGCGTGGGCGCGCGGGCGCGCGGCTCGGGCCGGGGTCAGTCGCGCGGCTCGGACCGGGCGCGGACGATCGAGGCGAGCCGGCCGACCACGCCGTTCGCGACCATCGTGAGCACCTGCTTCTCCAGCGCCTGCCGCTCGCTCGGCCGCCCGCCGAACGAGATGCGCGAGCGGGCGGTGGCGCCGCCGACGACGCGGCCGAGGACGGTGCAGCTCACGCGGTGGACATCGCCGCGCGTCGCCGAGGTGAACTCGACGATCCGCGCGCTCAGCACGACCGATTTCGCCTTGCCGAAGTCGGCCTTCTTCGCGGCGCTGGTGAGCAGCTTGCGCAGCGTGCGGGCCCGCTGGGTCTGGCCTTCGCCCGCGGGCGCGTCGACGCTCTTCCACTCGACCTTGGTCTCGCGGGCGAGGGCCAGCGTTGGCGAGGCCGCCAGCGTGGTGAGGGCCACCACCGCGGACAGCAACCATCTCGGCGCGTACCACATGAAGGCACGCTAGTGGGCCGCGCGATCGCCGGCCAAGTTCTCGCGCCGGGCCCGGCGCGGCGCGCCGCTCCGGCGCAGGGGCGGCCTCCCGGAGCGGCGATCGCCGGGGCCTGCGCGGCGATCGCGGGCTCTGCCGCGGCGATCGCCGCGCTCGCGCCCCGATCGGGCCCGCGCTATGCCGTGGGCTGGAAACGAGGACCGATGGAGCGGAGCTCGCCTGGGGGAGATCGACGGGTGGGACGTGCGCGCGCTCGCGCGGCGCGCTGGTGTGGGCGGCGTGGAGGGATCGCGGCGCTGCTCGCCCTCGCGGCGCTGCCCGCTCCGGCCCTCGCGCAGGCGCCGCGCCCTGGCGGCGCCGAGGCCGGCGCGGCGAAGGCGCCCGCCGGCAGCGCGGCGAAGGCGCCCGCCGGCAGCGCGGCGAAGGCGCCCGCCGCGGGCACGCCCGCTGCCGGGGCCGCCAAGACGCCGCCCTCCGGCGCCGCGAGGACGCCGTCCGCCGCCGCCGCGGGCGCGCCCGAGAAGCGCGCCACCGTCGTGCCGGCGTACCGGTGGACCGCCGCGACGCCCGACGAGATGCTCGGCGCCGCGCTGGCCCGGGCGCGGCGGGGCGGCGACGACGCCGTCGCCGGGCTCGTCATCGCGGCCTCGCTCGCCGATCGCGCGGCGCGCGGACGCGCCGCCGAGGGGCTCGCGCAGATCGCGGCGTCCGACTCGCCGGTCGCCGACGACGCGCGCTGGCTCGCGGCCGCGCTCGCCCCCGAGCCGCAGCCGCCGGCGTGGCCCGGCGTGCGCGCCGTCTCGTACGACGCGCCCCCGGACACGTCGGGGCTCGTGAAGGCGTTCGCCATCCTCGGGCCGTTCCAGGACAACTCCGGCGGCGGGCTCGCGCGCCGCGAGGGGCCCGAGGCGGAAGGCCAGCGCTTCTCCGACATGAGCGCCCGCTACTCCTGGGGCGTCTACGACGTCGCCTGGCGCCGGGTGCTGCCCTCGGCGTCGACCGCGCGCGGCGTGCCGCTCGACCTCTACATCCATCCCCGCGGCGAGAGCTGCACGTACCTCGCCTCCCGCGTCACGATCCCCGCCGCGCTCGATCACAAGCCGCTCCTCGCCCACGTCGCCGCGACCGGCGCCGTGCGGGTCGTGTGGGACGGCGAAGACGTCGCCGCGAGCGAGGCGGCGCACCAGCGCCTCGTGCTCGACCGCCTCGCCGCGCGCATCGAGGCGCCCGCGGGCGATCACCTGCTCGCCCTGAAGCTGTGCACCGGCGCGATCGCCGACGCGGGACGGGTCCGGGTGCGCTTCACCGACGAGCAGCGCCGGCCGGTGGCGCTCGCGACCTCGTCGGACCTCACGCCGCTGCGCCTGCCGCCGCCGGCGCCGTCGCGCGCGGCCGTCGTGAAGACGACGCTCGACCGCGCGCTCGACGCCGGCGCGTCGCCGACGCTGGATCAGACGCTCACGGCCGTCGTGGTGCGCACGCTGGCGGGCGCGGACGACCAGCGGTCGCCGCGGGCGCCCGGGCTGCTCGACCGCGTGACGCAGGCGCCGGGGATCTCCTCCGACGCGCTCGCCCTCGCCGGGTGGGTGTCGCCGTTCGGCGCGAACCGCAGCGGCTGGCTCGAGGCCGCGCGCGCCCGCGGCGTCGCCGAGAAGGACCGGGCCTCCGCGGCGTTCGCGCAGCGCCGGCTCGTCGCCGCCCACCTCGGCTCGGGCCGGGTGGACTGGGCGTTCGCGGCGCTGGGCGAGGACCCGCTGCGCGCGGCGCGCGACCCCGAGGCGCGCGTCCTCCGCGCGCTCGCCAAGCGGAAGCTCGGGCCGGCGGGGCTCGCGCAGGCGTCGCTCGAGGAGCTGCTCGCGGCCCTGCGCGAGCAGAAGGACCGGACCCCGGTCGTCGTCTGGCAGGAGATCGCGGCCGCCGCCCGGCGGGACCCCGCGCTCGCGCTCCGGGCCTCGCGCAGGCTCGCCGAGATCTCCCCGGAGTCGCGGGGCGCGGACTACGTGCTCGCGTTCGAGCCCCAGGGCGGCGCCGCGATGGAGGTGGCGGCGGCCGGCGCGCTCGCGCTGCAGACGTCGGCCGACGACGTGATCCGCATCGGCCGCGCGCTCCACGACGCCGGCCGCCCCGCGTGGGCGCGCGAGGTGCTCTTCTACGCCACGCAGGTCGCCCCGAACCAGCCCGCCGCGTTCCAGGCGCTCGCCGCGGCCCGGCAGGGCGCGACCGCGCAGTCGACGTTCGCGACGGCCGCGGCCACGGCCGCGCTCGCGCGGGCGCGCGACCTCTCCCCCGGCGACCCGTACCTCCGGGCCGAGCTCGCGCTCCGCCTCGGCGAGGGCTCGGTCGGGGCGGACCCCTCCGGCGCGCCGGGCCGGCGGCGCATGCGCGACGAGCAGCACGTCGTCGCGCCCGAGGTGTTCCTCGCGCGGGCGCGGAAGAGCCCGGCGAAGAAGGGCGAGGTGGCCGATCGGCAGCTCCACTGGGTGCGCGTCGTGACGTACCACCCGGACAAGCGCGTCTCGCAGCTCATGCACTACGCGCGCGAGGTCGTCATCGAGCCGCGCACCGAGCAGGATCTCTACGAGCGCGACATCCCCGTCGAGGGCGAGGACAACGAGCTGCTCTTCGCGCGCGTCCACCGCAAGGACGGCACGGTGGCGCAGCCGGACGAGCAAGGCTCGGGCGGGGCGCGGCCCTTCGTGCGCTGGCCCAAGCTCAAGACGGGGGACGTGGTCGAGGTCGCGGTGCGCTCCTGGACCGCGGGCCCCGTCGGCCGCCGGGGCGACGCGCCGTTCTACTTCATCGACTACGTCGGCTCGACCGACACGCGGCCGATCCTCTACAACGAGGTCGTCGTCGACTCGCCGAAGCGTGATCCCCTCGCGATCGACGTCCTGAACGGCAAGGCCGAACGGGTGCTCAAGTCCGAGAAGGAGGGCCGCGAGGTGACGCGGTACATCTGGGACGACCCGCCCGAGGTGCCCGAGGAGCCGCTCGCCCCGCACCTCGCGGAGGTGCTGCCGGTGGTCGTGGGGTCGACGTTCCACGGCTGGCACGACTTCCGGGAGTGGTACCGGGGCGCGGTCGCGGGCTTCACCGAGCCCGACGACCAGGTCCGGAGGCTCGCGGCCGAGCTCACGAAGGGCAAGGCGACGCGCGAGGAGAAGCTGCGGGCGCTCTTCGATTTCGTGGCCGACGACATCCGTTACGTGAACTTCGTCTCGGGCGAGTGGTGGCTGCCGAACCGCCCGCAGGAGCTGCTCGCGCGGCGCCAGGGCGACTGCGACGACAAGGCGATGCTGCTGATCACGCTGCTCAAGTCGATCGGCATCGAGGCGACGGAGGTGCTCGTGCAGACGCGCTACACGGGCCAGCCGTCGCTGCTCCGGAGCGAGGTGGCGGCGATCCCCGTCTTCGATCACGGCATCGCGTACCTGCCCGGCCAGGGCGGCGCGCCCGGCCTGTGGCTCGACGCGACGAGCCCGCAGAGCCGGCTCGGGCCGCTGCCGGCGATGGATGCGCGCACGCTGGCCCTGTTCGTGGACGACGGGCCCCCGAAGATCGTGGAGACGCCGGCGAGCTCGCCCGCGGATCACGGCGTCGACGCCGCGTGGACGATCGCGCTCTCGCCGTCGGGCGCGGGCGAGCTCGCGGCGAAGGAGCGGCACATCGGCGACGCGGCGTTCGAGCTGCGGTCGAACCTGGCCGAGGCCGACGCGCGGGCGCAGTGGGTCGAGCAGTACCTCGCCTACGGCTGGTTCCCGACGGTCGACGTGAAGCCGAAGGTGGCGTTCCAGGCCGACCTCCCGAACGGCGCGGCGTCGCTCGAGTACGAGGCGGTCTCCGAGGGGCTCGCGCGCCGCGAGGGCGCGGAGCTCGCGGTGCCGCTCTCGGGCACGACCACGCTGACCTCGCAGCTCGCGCCGCTCGTGAAGCGCACGCTCCCCGTGGTGCTCCCGCCGAGCCTCGCGCCGCGGCACCACCACCGGACGATCACGATCGTCGCGCCCGCGGGGTACACGTTCGCCGAGCTCCCGCCGGGGGGCGACGAGAACGGCGGCGAGTTCGGGCGGGCGACGCTCTCGTTCGCGAAGGTGCCGGGCAAGAACGCGGTGGTCGTGAAGGAGCGGGTGATCGTCGACCAGTCGACGATCCCGGTGGCGCGTTACGCCGCGTGGCGCGGGTGGCTGCAGCGGGTCGACGGGCTGCTGCACCGGATGGTGCGGCTCGTGCCCGTCGCGGCGGCGAACAAGCCGGCGCGGTGAGCGACGGGCGCTGGGGGGGCTGGTGGCCTGACCGCCGGCCGGTGCAGACGTGGTGGAGGGCTCGCCTCCTTTGCGCCGGCGGGATGCTGAACGATCGAAGCGTCAGGCGATCCGCCGCTAACCACTCCGAAAGGCCAGCCATGGAACATACGACGCGGAACACGATGCAGGCGATTGCGATCGACCGTTTCGGCGGTCCCGAGACGCTCGTGCCACGAACGATCCCCGTGCCCACCATCGGTCCGGACGAGGTGCTCCTTCGTGTCGAGGTCGCGGGTGTGGGCGAGTGGGATCCGTTCGAGCGCGAAGGGGGATACGCCCGGATGCTCGGGCTCACGCCCCAGTTTCCGTATGTGCTTGGCTCCGAAGGGGCGGGGACGGTCGTCGCGGTCGGCGAGCGAGTCCGACGCTTCCGCGAGGGCGACCGGGTTTACGCGCTCGGCTTCCTCAATCCCAAGGGCGGGTTTTACGCCGAGCTCGCGGCGGTGCGCGCGGATCTCGTCTCGTTCCTCCCCGGCAAGCTGACGGTCGAGCAGGCGGCGGTGATGGGGGGTGTCGGGATCACCGCGCTGCGTGGCCTGGACGATACGCTCGGGCTGAAGCAGGGGGAGTCGGTGATGATCTTCGGCGCGAGCGGCGGCGTCGGGCACATGGCGGTACAGCTCGCCAAGAGAATGGGCGCCCGGGTGCTCGCGGTCGCCTCGGGCAATGACGGCGTGGCGCTGGCCGAGCGGCTGGGGGCCGACGCCGCCCTCGACGGGCGCAGCGACGATGTGCTCGCCGCCGCCCGCGCGTTCGCGCCCGAGGGGCTCGACGCCGCCCTGCTCACCGCCTCCGGCGAGGCGGCCGAGGCGGCGCTGGGCGCAGTACGCGACGGCGGGCACGTCGCTTACCCGAACGGCGTCCACCCGGAGCCTCGAGCCCGGTCGACCGTTCGGCTCAGCAGCTACAACGGTGAGCCCGGCCCGGAGATCATCGACAAGCTCAACCGGCTGATCGAGTCCGGCCCCTTCGAGGTCCACGTTGCCCGGACGTTCCCCCTGGCCCAGGCCGCCGAAGCCCACCTCGCCCTCGCACGTCACCATCTCGGCAAGCTCGCGCTCCGAGTGGCCGAGTGATGGCGCCGGCGAGGAAGCAGGCGCGCTGAGCGGGCGCCGCCGGCAGGGAGCGCTCCGGGCGTAGGCCTGGCCTCGCGGCGCGCGCGGAGGCCGCGCCGCGGGGCTCAGCGGCCCCGCGGCAGCTCGCGCATGCAGGCCCTGAGCCCCTCGCGCAGGCTGGCGTGGAGCCTCAAGCAGCCCACGCTCACGTCGAGCGAGACCATGGCCTTGGCCACGGCGGGCCGGACGCCGGTGATGACGGCCCGGGCGCCGATGAGCTCGATGGCGCGCGCGAGCTTGAGCAGGTGGTCGGCGGTCCTCGCGTCGATCACCCCGACGCCGGTGAGGTCGATGATGGCGAAGCGCGCGCTGTCGCCCGTCACCGCGTCGAGGAGCGCGCTCATGATCTCCGCGGCGCGCTCGTCGTCGAGCGCGCCGACCACCGGGACCGCCAGCACGTCGTCCCAGACCCGGATGACGGGCGCGGACAGCTCGTGGATGAGCTCACGCTGGCGCTCGATGAGCTTCAGCGTCTCCTTCATCTGCTGCTCCTGCTCGCGCTCGCGGGCCGCGTGCAGCATCGTGATCTGCTCGTTCGCCGCCCGCAGCTCCGCCGTGCGCGCCTCGACCTTGTCCTCGAGCTGGCCGAAGAGGCGGGCGTTCTCGATCGACACGGCGGCGTGGGACGAGAGCAGCCGGAGCAGCTCCACGCGATCCTCGGTGAAGGCGAACGCGGCGAGGTCGTTCTCCAGGTAGATCACCCCCAGCGTGCGCCCCTGGTGCAGCAGCGGCGCGACCAGGAGGGACCTCGTGCCGCTCGCCTTGAGGTGCGGGTCGTCGGCGAGCCAGGCCTCGGCGGAGGCGTCCCCCACGACGATGCTCTCCTTGGTCCTCGCCACGTAGCGGACCACGTTGCTCGACAGATCGGCGCGCGCGCCGAGGGGCTGGCTCTGGAGGAGCTCGACGCGCGCGCCCTCGACGTGGCCTTCGGCCTCGATCGTCAGGCGGGTGTCCTCCTTGAGGATCAAGAACCCCCGGCGCGCGCCGGCGCTCTCGAGGATGATACACATCAGCTTCTCCAGCAGGCGCGGCAGGACGATCTCGCCGGCGAGGGCCTCGGAGGCCTTGAGGACGCTGCGCAGATCCACCCCCTCGCGCGCCGCGCCCTCGCGGTGGGCCTGGGGGGGCGCGGCGCCGGGCTTGCCGTAGAGGAAGAGATCGCGGCCGAGCAGCTCGGGGTGATCCCGGTCGAGGCGCTCCAGGACCGCGGTCGCGCCCCACCGCGCGTAGGCCGCGTAGGCCTCGAGCGCGTAGCCGCGGGCGATCGTCGTCTTGCCGCAGCGGAGGTGGTGGCGCGCGCAGAGCTCGTTCGCGAGCGCCTGGTCGTGCAGGTAGTTGCCGCCGCGCGCCGCGGCGATCGCCTCGTCGTAGCGCGCGCCCGCCGACGGGTCGCCCTCGTGGGCGGCGAGCTCGGCCGACAGCAGGAGGTGGCGGTGGCGGAGGTTCTCGGGGCCGTGCTGCGCCCAGCGCGACAGCCTCTCCGCCGCGGCGCGCGCCTTCGCGAGGTAGCGCTCGCGCGCCCCGGGGCCCTCGGCGTCGGCGGCGAGGGCGAGCGCGATCCCGCCATAGAAATGGAAGCAGGGCGTACCGTGCCAGCTCGCGATGCCCATGGCCTCCGCGGAGGTCTCGTCCGCGAGCGCCGCCGCCTCCCGCGCCGCCCCCTGGAAGAGCGCGAGGAAGATGGCGTAGAACCGCGCAAAGAAGACGGAGGCGTGGTTGCCCATGCGCCGCGCCTCCTCGACGATCTTGTCGACCTCGATCCACTCTCCGGCGAGCCTCGCGGGCTCCGGCGTCGGGCTCGTCAGGTTGTGACATACCTGCGCGACCGCGCCGA
Organism: Sorangium cellulosum; assembly: GCF_002950945.1. Classification (GTDB taxonomy): domain Bacteria; phylum Myxococcota_A; class Polyangia; order Polyangiales; family Polyangiaceae; genus Sorangium; species Sorangium cellulosum_E. The sequence continues at coordinate 12,878,378 of NZ_CP012673.1, read as the reverse complement.
TCATCCAGGTGGCCAGCTTCCACCTGTCGAGCCGGATGAGCGGCTGCAGCGAGCGCGACTCCGCGAGGACGTGACCGAGGTTCCGGCCAGCCAGGAGGCTGTTCGTGTTCGCGTTGAGCCCGTTGTAAAAAGCCCAGATGTGCTGCCCCGTCTCCATGCTGACGTGGAGCCCCGAGAGCAACGTCTGCTTGTACGTGGGATAGCCGTCCTTCCAGTGCTGCACGGAGCAGCCCCACGTGTTGAAGAGCATCGGCTCGGCGCGCTTGTCGGGGTAGCGCTGGTTCAGCCGCATGGCCGCCCGGCCGAACTGATACCCCACCTCGACGTCGCCGCGCGCGCACAGGAACACGCCGAAATTGACGAACGCGTACATCGAGCTGTTCGCGATGCCGTGCTTCAGCGTGTTCTGCACCACCTTCATCACGGTGATGGCGTAGTTGTTGGGCGAGATGAAGTAACACGGCAGAAACAGCTCCTGCAGCACCTCCTGGAGGGCGCTCATGTCAGGATCGGTGACGCGCGAGAGCTCGCAGAGCGCCTCGATGGGCCTCCCCGCGACGAGCTGCATCGTCGCGTCGAGCTCGGCGGTGACCTCGTCGTCTCCGGGGCTCTTCGCGAGCTCGACGCCGAACGCGCCGATGGCCGCGACCCCCTCGGTGAGCGCGGCGGCGAGGTCGTTCTGCAGCATGAGGACGTTGATCTTCAGCCGCCGGATCCGGGTCTGGTCGAGGCGGCTCCGGGCGCGCTCGAAGCAGCCTGACAGGGTGTCGATGGCGTCGCCGTGCCGTCCGGCGACCGAGTCCATCAGCGCCTTCTTCGTCGTGAGGGTGAAGGTGAGCTCGTACTCCGAGCTCCACGCGTCAGGCGGGAGCCGGTCGATCCCCTGGACAGCGTACCTGAGCGCCGCGTCGAAGGCCGCCGCGGCCTCGGCCGCCTCTGCGGCCTGCAGGTTCATCCGCGCGAGCGCGAGGCGCGCGCCGGGGCCCGTGACGAGATCGCCCGCGCTGTTCATGTGATTGACGACGTCGAACAGGCGCTCCACGCCGCCCGCGCCGACGGTCGAGAGCAGGAGCGTGCCGATCCGATGATGCAACGCCGCCCTCTCGCCCCCGGAGATCAGCGAATAGGCGGCCTCCTGGATCCGGTCGTGGACGAAGCGGTGCCCGGCGCCGTCGCTCGCGAGCAGCCCCTCGCGCAGCGCGGGCTCCAGGCGGGCGTAGGCCTCGTCCGCGGAGCACTCGAGCACGGTGCAGAGCGTGCTCAGATCGAAGCGGTTGCCGATCGCCGACGCGAGCGTGAGCACCCGCTGCGTCTCCGGCGGCAGCCTGCGGATGGCGCTCACCATGAGGTCGACGGCGTCGCTCGACTGCTCGAGGGAAGCGATGGCGTCGAGATCCCAGCTCCAGCCCCGGCCGCGATCGAAGCGCAGCGCTCCGGCGCGGTGCGTCGACTGGATGAGCTTCTTGACGAAGAACGGGTTGCCGCCCGTCCTCTTCAGCACGAGCGCGGCGAGGGCCTCGACCTCGTCGTCTCCGCGCTCGCGCCCCACGCAGTCGCGGACGAGCTCGGCGAGCTGCGGGAGCCCGAGGGGCGACAGCACGATGTGCTCGCACCCGATCCCGGCCCCCTCGAGCTCGCGCAGGGCGGTGAACAAGGGGTGCCCCGGGCTCACCTCGTTGTCGCGGTACGCCCCGCAGAAGAAGAGCGACTCGAGCGGCTCGCCGCCGAGCAGCGTCCCGAGCAGGATCAGGCTGGCGCTATCGATCCACTGCAGATCGTCGAGGAAGAGCGCCAGCGGATGGGCGCTTCGCGCGAACACCGAGACGAAGCGCTGGAACGTGAGGTTGAGCCGGTTCTGCGCCTCGATCGGGCCGAGCTCCGGGACGGGCGGCGGATCGCCGACGAGGTGCCGGAGCGATGGGATGACGTCGCAGAGCACCCGCGCGTTGTTGCCGAGCGCCTGGCGGAGCGCTGTCCGCCACGACTCGAGCCGCGCCTCCGGCTCGGACAGGATCTGCCGGAGGAGCCCCTCGAACGCCTGGGCGATGGCGCCGTGAGGCTTGTCGCGGTTGAACTGGTCGTACTTGCCGCTGACGAAATACCCCCGCTCGCGGGCGAGCGGCCTCAAGATCTCGTGAACCAGCGACGATTTGCCGACCCCCGAGTAGCCGGACACGAGGACGATGTTGCGGCCGCCGCGGAGGGTCGCCTGGAAGGAGGCGTTGAGACGGCGGATATCGTCATCGCGGCCGTACAGCTTCTGGTGAATCTGCAGCGCCGCCGTCCTGTCGTGTTGTCCTGCGATGAAGCCCTGGATGTGGCCGTCGCGCCGCAGGCGCGCCTGGCACTCCACGAGGTCGTCCAAAAGCCCGCCGGCCGACTGGTAGCGGTCCTCGGCGTCCTTGCGGAGGAGCTTCATCGTGAGGTCGCTCAGCGCCGCCGGGACCGACGGCTCGACCTGCGCGGGCGCCTCCGGGACGGCGGCGATGTGCGCGTGAATGAGCTCGAGCGCATCGTGCGAGGTGAAGGGCCTCTTGCCCGTGAGCATCTCGTAGAAGACGACGCCCAGCGAGTAGAGATCGGCGCGGTGGTCGACCCCCCGGTTCATCCGCCCTGTCTGCTCGGGCGACAGGTAAGGCAGCCTCCCTGCGAGGACGGCTGGGCTGTAGATCGCCTCTTCCTCGCGGGTCACCTGGGCATCCACGCCGTACTCGGTCAGCCGTACCTCGCCGGCCCCGTCGATGATGAAGCTGCTCGGCCGGACGGCCCTGTGGAGCACGTCATGCTGGTGCAGATCGCGGAGGGCCTCGGTCATGGCGATCGCGAAGCCGAGGAACTCCGGCGCGCCGAGGCGCCCGCGCGTCGAGAGGAGGGCGCCGAGATCCCGCCCGCGGAGCCCCGCGAGGACGAGGGTGACCCCCTGCTCGTGCTCCTCGACGCCGAGCACCTTGACGAGCCGCGTCGAATCGATCTGCGCGATGCGCGCGTATTCGTGCTTCAGGCGCGCGGTGTCGGCCATGCGCGCCGGATCGGTCCGGAGCGCCTTGAGCTCCACGGGGGCGTCGTCGGCCGCGCGGAGCGCCCGGTACCGAGTCCAGTGCTCACTCCGCTCGATCTCCTGGACGTGCCGGTAATCACTGGAGACGATCATGACACGGCATCCTAGGCGACAACCTGAATGCACTTGTACGGATGACGCTGTTTGGGTGTGGTTCCCATCACGAGCGCGACCTCGTTTCCAAGGCTGGTCCCGCTCGCACGACGTGAGGGTCGACCGGCGGTGTTGGTACCCTTCTGGCTAGCTGCTCCTCGACGCACGCACGCGCGCGCCGCATGCGCACACGCGCCGCAGGCTGCCCAGGGGAGGGGCCCTCGCCATGCCGCTCGAAGACTACCGACGCTCGCGAATGATCATTCTGCGCCCGCGCTCGACCGCCTACGAGGCCGCGCGGGCGATGGCCGACAACCACGTCGGCGCCGTCCTGGTCCACGATGACCACCACATCGTCGGCCTCGTGACCGATCGCGATGTCGCGCTCGAGGTCGTGGCAGGCGACCTCGACGCGCACAGCACCCCGCTGCACGACATCATGTCGGACGAGGTCGCGACCCTCGAGATCAGCGCGTCGATCGACGACGTCGTGCGCACCATGCGCGATCGTGCGTGCCGGCGCGTGCCGCTCACCGAGCACGGGCGGCCGGTCGGCCTCGTGACGCTCGACGACCTGCTCGCCGACGGGGTGATCGACGCCGGGACTGCCGGCTCCATCGTGAAGGCGCAGCTCGAGGTGGCCGCCCGCTTCAAGCCGGAGGGCGCCCTGCACCCCGAGGAGCCCGCGCGCCCGGAGCTCTCCCGCGGGCGCATGCGCGCCCTCACCCGGCGCAAGGCGCGCGCCGACAGCGCGTACGGCCGGCTGCTCCACGCCGTCGAGCGGCACAGCGGCCTCCAGACCCGGGAGCACGCGGAGCTCGCGCTCGAGATCGCCCTCGGCAGCCTCTGCCGCAGGGTCACGCCCCAGGAGGCGCGGCACCTCATCGCGCAGCTCCCCTCCAGGCTCCACCCGTCCCTCGCCCCGTTCCTCGACGGACCCGACAAACGCATCACCACGGACACGATCGAGGGCGACCTCGCGCGCGAGCTGCGCATGGACCGCGAGGCCGCGGGCTTCGTGCTGCAGGCGATCTGCGAGGCGATCGCGGACAGCGTGTCCGCCGGCGAGGTCGAGGGGTTCCGCGGCCAGCTCCCGCTCGACATGAAGGACCTCTTCCCGCCGACCCCGCTCCGCCGGGCCGGTTGAACGCGGCGCGCCTGCGGCGCGCTCGCCCGCCGGCGGCGCCTCAGGCGGCCGGCGCGGGCGCCGCGAGCACCTTGCCGACCACGCCGAGGAGCTTGTCCGCCGTGAAGGGCTTCTTCAGGACGGCCTGCGCCCTGCCGTCGAGCTTCTGGAGCAGCTCCTGGCGCTGCTCCACCGCGCTCATGATCACGATCGGCATGCCGTCGAGCTGACGTTCCTTGCTCACGGCGGCCACGAGATCGAACCCGTTCATGATCGGCATCATCAGGTCCACGAGGGCGAGGTCCGGACGGGCGCCGCCGCGCAGGTAGTCGAGCGCCTGCTTGCCGTCGGGGAACGTCACCACCGTGTACCCCTCGTCCTCGAGCAACCCCTCGATGCACGCGAGGAGATCCGACTCGTCGTCCACCACGAGCACCGTTGTCACTGCTCCTCCTCTCCGTCCAGCCCGGCGGCGACGCGCGCCTGCCCCGAGAGGATCTGTTCTGCGGACCGGAACGAGCTCGCCACCTCGATCCCGCGCCCGGTGATGACGAACTCGCGGATCGACCGATCGTAGAGGCTCTCCCGCATCTTCAGGACGGAGAGCAGGCGGTGGATCTGCGACCTGAGCTCGACGTAGCGGAGCAGGATGACGTTCTCGACGACGTTCCCGAGCTCGGCGTTGGGCATCTTGATGAGGGGCGTGAACAGATCGAGCTCCTCGCTCACGAGCGTCGTCACGTCGAGCATCCGGAGCTGGTTGGTGAACGCCGACAGGAACCGCGGCATCCGGTCCGGATAGACGGACGCGGCGCGGAACCCCTCGATGCCGTCGATGAACAGCCGGCGCCGCGGCTTCGGATCCTGGCGCAGGAGCTCGATCAGCTGCTCGGCCAGCGAGTCCATCCTGTGCTCGAGCGGGGGCTGCCAGATGAGCCGGATCGTGCCCTTCCTGACGTGGGTCTCGAGGTCGATGCCGACCTGGCGCGCCTTCTCGCAGAGCCGCGGCGGCGGCTCGTAGAAGCCGAAGTAGACCCCCTCCTCGCCGCGCCCCGCGCCCTCGACCAGGAACGAGAGCCCGAGCAGCGTCTTGCCGGTGCCGGGCGCGCCGAGCAGCGCCGTCGCCGAGCCCGAGAGCACGCCGCCCTCGATCATCGCGTCGAAGGTCTCGATCCCGAAGCGCATCCGCTGGCGCTCCTCGGTCGCGCTCTCCCGCGGGCTGTCGAACTGGATCTCGATGCGCGGGTGGATGACCATCCCGGACGTGTCGATCTCGACCTCGTGCTTGCCGCGCAGGTAGTCGCTCCCGCGGAACTTGTGCACCGTGAGCTCCCGGACGGCGCGCGGTCCGATGAGCTGATCCGTGAGCTCGATGACGCCGTCGACGAGCGCGTTCTCGGCGTGCGTCTGCTCCCGCAGGCTCGAGAGGACGAACGTCGTGCACGCGCTGAACGACGAGAGCCCCTGGATCTCGTGGACGAACTCGCGGAACGCGAGCGCGCTGGGCGCGCGCTGCTCGACGCTCTCCAGCCCGTCGATCACGAGCACGTCGGTGCCGCGCCGCTCGCGCAACGTGCGGCGCAGGAGGTCGAGCAGCCCGGACAGGCCCTGGTCGCGGAGCGCCGGGTAGCCGCTGATGTAGTAGACCCGGTCGGGGATCGCCGCGGCGTCGAAGAACTTCATCCCGCTCAGGTGGCGGATCATCTTGCTGTGCGACTCGACGAGCAGCGTCACGTAGACGCACCGCGAGCCCGGGCTCCTGCGCACGTGCTCGAAGCAGAGCTGGTTGCCGAAGATGGTCTTCCCGCTCCCGGGCGGTCCCATCAGGGCGTAGGTGCCGCTCTGGAGGAACCCGCCCTTCAGGATGTAGTCGAGCCTCGGGATGCCGGACTCGAGCCTCGGGAGGCCGCCGCCGGCGCCCTCGTCCCCCTCGACCCCGGACGAGCGCCGCTCCGCGCCGGGCGCCTCTTCGCGTCCTCGCGTCATGGCTGCTCCGTCGCCGTGGCTGCCGCCTCCTGGGTGACGGGCAGGCGCACGACGAACGCCGCGCCGCCGCCGTCGGGCGCCTCGATGGCGATGCTGCCGCCGTGGGCCCGGACGATCTCCCGGACGATGTAGAGGCCGAGGCCGAGGCTCTGCGATTTGTAGGTCGACGCGAGCCGCTTGAACGGCTCGAAGATCCGCTCGCGGTCGTCCTCGGCGACCCCCGGCCCGTGGTCGCGCACCGCGAGCCTCGCCGCCGCGCCCTCACGCGCGAGCGAGATCTCGATCCGGCCGCCTCCGCCGTATTTCAGCGCGTTCGTGAGCAGGTTGTGCACGACCTGCTCGATGCGCGCGCCGTCCCAGAGGCCCTGCAGCGGCTCGCGGGCGACGACCGTGACCTGCGTCCCGGCGGCGCGGGCCTGGTCGGCGAGCGCCTCCGCGGCGTCGCGCACGATCTGGCAGAGGTCCTGCGGCTCGAGCTCGAGATCGAGCTGGCCGGCGCGGATCCGGGTCACGTCGAGGAGGTTCTGGACCAGGCTGGTCAGCCGCTCGATCTGGCGCTCGGAGATGTCGATCAGCTTCCCGAGCTCGGAGGCCGCTCCGTCCGGCGACACGCGCAGCCGGAGCCGGTGGACCGTGAGGAGCAGGGCGTTGAGGGGCGACCTTAGCTCGTGCGCCGCGATGGAGAGGAACTCGTCGCGCGCCGCGAGCGCCGCGCGCGAGTCCTCCGCCGATCGCGAGAAGGCCGTCACGTCGACGAGGGTGAGCGCGGCGAGCCGGCGGTCCTGCGCGATGGAGTCGCACCGGACGACGAGCGTGACGTCGCCGTCGTCGGTCTTCCAGCGCGTCAGCGACGGGCCGAACGACTCGCCCCGCGCGGCGCGGGACCGCGGCCGCTCATGGGGAGCGAGCGGCTTGCCCGCGGCGTCCACGACGTGCGGGGTGTGTCCGTCGAGGTCCTCGAAGGCGAACGCGACCTCGAGGGCCGGCTCGTTGGCGAAGATCACCCGCGCATCGCGGCCGACCTCCATCAACACGAGCCCGACCCGGAGCTTCTCCGGGGTCGGGCTTTCGAAGGACATAGGTGCTCTCACCACGGTCATTCCCCTCGCTGTTGCGCGGCTTTCTCGGTGCGTCGGAGGTCGGCGTCGGCGCCGCTGCGCGTCGGCTCCTCTTCGCATGTTGCCTTTGCGTTTGCGTTCGGTGCTTGCCTCTGGCGGTTGCAAACGCCGGACCGGACCCAGCACTCGGCGGCAAGGATGAGCCTGCGGCGGCGCCGGAGCAGGGCTGTGGCGTAACGCCATTGTCGAGGCAGCTTTGGCGCGCGGCTCGCGGCAGGACCGCCGCTGGAGCGTCGAGCCGGGGGCGCCGCTGTTCCCCGCCGCGCGCAAGCCGGGGCCGCGCGCCGGCGGCGAGAGGCCGCGCCGCCGCCTCCGCGATGCCCGGGCGTCGTGCTGCGCCCGGGCGTCGCCCTGCGCCCGGGCGTCGTCCTACACCTGGGGCCAGACGACGCCGCGCGCGCGCAGATCGGCGACCGTATCCGACAGCGTCTCCACCGGGTCCCGCGGCGTCCATCCGAGCTCGCGCCGGGCCTTGGTCGCGTCGAGGTACCAGAAGTGCTGGCCCATCTCGGCCGACACCGGATCGACCGGCAGATCGATCGGCAGCCGCTTCCGCGCCCGCTCGATCAGGTGCGCGCCCGCCTTCGCGAGCGCGATGCTCCGCGGCAGCCGCAGGGCAGGGGCCGGGACCCCCGAGACGCGCGAGAGGCGGTGGAAAAATACATCCAGGCTCATGTTCGCGGCGCCGAGCAGGTAGCGCTCGCCGGGGCGGCCCTTCTCCATGGCCAGCACCATGCCGTGCGCCGCGTCGCGGGCGTCGACGAAGGAGAGGCCGCCGGCCGGGATGAAGGGGAGTCGGCGCTCGAGGAAGCTCACCACGTCGCCGGTGGAGGCGCCGTGGACGTCGCCCGGGCCGAGCAGGATGCTCGGGTTCACGGCGACGACCTCGAAGCCCGGCCCGTTGCGATCGAACGCGGCGCGCTCGGCGTAGAGCTTCGAGCGGTAGTACGGCCAGCCGGCGATGAGGTCCACCGGCGGCGGCGCCGTCTCGTCGCGGATGTCGTCCGGCCGCCTGCTCACCGCGACGACGCCGCTCGTGCTCGCGAGGACCACGCGCTTCACGCCCGCGTCGCGGCAGGCGTCGAGGGTGATCTTGGTCCCCTCGACGTGGGTCCGGTACAGCACCTCGGCGTCCTCGCGGCGCCGCGACACGCGCCCCGCGCAGTGGAAGAGCCCCTCGCAGCCCGCCGCGGCGGCGCGGACCGACGCCGCGTCGAGCACGTCGCCGCGGCGGACCTCGGCGCCTTGCGCGGCGAGCGCTGCCGCCTCCCCTTGGCGACAGAGCGCCACCACGTCGTGGCCCGCGCCGCGCAGCTCCGTGACGAGGTGCGAACCCAGGAAACCGGTCGCGCCGGTGACGAGGTAGCGGCTCATGCGAGGTCGAACACCTTCTGGAAGGTCTGGAGGAGGGAGATGTCGTTCGATTTCACGAGGCCCGTCATGAACTCCATCGGGCTCGGTGTGTAGGCCTCGCGGACGATCTTCGTGAAGATCTCCGGCGTCGTCTTGAGGACGCAGTCCGCCTGCTGGCTCGGCTTGCCGAGCCGCGCCTCGCAGCCGGCCGGATCGATCCGCAGCGTCCACTTCGCCTCCTCCTCCGTCCCCAACGTGACGTAGTAGGTGATCGGCTGGGTGACCCGCCCCGCGACGTATTTCGTCTCGAGCTCGCGGAACAGGACCGTGAGCGGGTGCTCCTTGGTCCCGGCGGCCTGCTCGATGCTCTCGAGCCGGCGCAGGTCGAGGGCGCCGCCTTCCCGCAGCCGGGTCACGGCGAGCTGCGTGAGCTCCGCGACCTTGCGGCAGGCCACGGCGTACTTCATCCCGGCGGTGAGCCGGCGGAGGTCGGCGATCTCGAGCGGCGGCCCGATGCGCGCGACGACGTCGCGGCGGATCGGGATGCTGCGCCCCTTGGGGAGCGCCTCGAAGGTGCCGCCGAGGTAGAGGGGCAGGATGTCCACGCCGTGCGTGAGCGCGAGGTGCCCGATCGCCGGCTTGAACTCCAGGATGCTGCCGTCGGGGCTGCGTGTGCCCTCGGGGAAGAGCAGCACGGTGCGCCCGCGGTCGAGGATCTCGCCCGTCTGGCGCAGCGCCGTGCGGAGGCCGCCCTTGCGGTCGAACGGCGCCAGGTTGGTGAGGTTCTCGAAGTAGGCGCGCCGCCAGCGGTTGCCCTCGAAGAAGTAGTCCTGCGCGGCGAGCGAGACGATGCCGTCGCCGTAGCTGCCCAGCGCGTACTTCACGAGCCCCATGTCGAGGTGGCTCGCGTGGTTCGAGACGACGATCGTGTGGCGGTTGTACGGGATGAACGCGCGGCCGTAGACCTTCGGGCGCATCACGTTCCCGTAGAAGCCGGACTGGACCTTGTTCATCCAGTGCTTGGCGAAGTCGGCCACCGGGCGCGGGATCTGGATCGGCTCCTCGCCCGGCTTGTGCTTCTTCGGCTCCGCGGTCGCGGCGTCGTGCGCGAGGGCCGCCGCGCCGGCGCCCTCGACCGACGTGGCCTCGGCGGCGAGGCGCGCGACGATCGCCTTCACCTCGGAGCGCTTCACCTGGCCGGACGCGGCGCGCGGCAGGTCGGTGTCGTGGAGGTGCACGATCGTGGGCTGGCCCGGCTTGGGCAGCGCCTGGATCGCCGTCCGGAGCGCGTCGAGCGCGCGCTCGTGCTGCGCCGCCCGCGCGAGCGCCTCGTCGCCGTCCCGCGGCGCGGGCGGCGCCTCGGGGACGGCGAGGCAGGCGACCTGCTCGCCGCGGCCGACGTCGACGCCGACGATCGCGAGCTCCCGGACGTGCTGGACCTTGCCGAGCTGGCGCTCGACGTCGACCGGGTACACGGGCTCGCCCTTCGCCGGCGTGATGACCTCCTGCTGGCGGCCGACGAGGACGAGCCGCCCCTGCTTGTCGAGCTTGCCGAGGTCGCCCGTGTGCAGCCATCCCTCCGCGTCGAGCGCCTGCTCGGTGGCGCGGGGGTCGTCGGCGTAGCCCTTCATGACGTTGGGGCCGCGCGCGAGCACCTCGCCGACGCCGTTCGCGTCCGGGCTCGCGATCTTGATCTGCACGCCGGGGATCGGCTTGCCGACGTTGCCCGGGGCGCCCGACGGCGAGGCCTTGGCGAGGGTGAGGAGCGGCGCCGCCTCGGTCAGGCCGTAGCCCTCGGTGAGCGGCAGGCCGAGGCCGCGGAACAGCGAGGCCGTGTTCCTGGGGAGCGCCGCGCCGCCCGAGATGAGGAAGCGCACGTTGCCGCCGAGCGCGTCGTGGACGCTGCCGAAGAAGAGCCGCCCCGCGTTGAGCCCGAGGCGCTTGCCGAGCATGCGGTTCAGCTCCATCGCCCAGTTGAAGGCGGTGGCCGCGGCGGGCCCCTGCTCCTTCACCCGGGAGACGATCCTGCGCTCCAGCATCTGCCAGAGCGCCGGCACGCCGACCATCGCCGTGACGCGCGCCTTCTTCAGCGCCTCGCTCAGCCGGTCGGCCGAGGGCTCGTCGAGGTAGATGATCCGCGCGCCCTGCGACAGGGGCAGGAGCAGGCCGCAGGTGACCTCGAAGGTGTGGTGGAGCGGCAGCACGCTGAGCACGCGGTCGCTCGCCTTGAGCGGGAACACCGGGGCGAGGGAGGCGAGCAGCGCGGTGAAGTTGCCGTGCGTGAGCAGGACGCCCTTCGGCTCGCCGGTCGTGCCGCTCGTGTAGACGACGCTCGCGACGTCCTCGCTGCCCACGCGCACGTCCGGGGGCGCGAGCCCCTCGCCGGAGGCGGGGCCCAGGTCGGCCGCGCGGCCCTCGGCGAAGCCGGCGAGATCGAAGGCGGCCACGTTCGGCTGCGCCGCGCGCACGGCGGCGCCGAGCTTCGCCTCCACGCCGCGGTCCCAGAGGACGACCTTCGCCGTCGACGAGCGGACGATGTCGGCGAACGCCTTCGCGTCGAGCCCCGGGTCGATCGGGACGGCGACGGCGCCGGCGCGGAGGATGCCGAAGTAGGTGACGGGCCAAGCCGGCTGGTTCGCGCCGGAGAGCGCCACGCGGTCGCCGCGGCGCACGCCGAGCGCGGCGAGGCGCGCGGCCGTCTTGCAGGCGGCGTCGCGGAGCTCGCGGTAGCTCGTGCGCGACAGCCCGTCCTGCTCGAGCTGCTGGAGGGCGAGCGCGTGGTCGTGGCGCTCGGCGATCTCGTCGAGCAGATCCACCAGGCTGTCGTAGGGCCGGAGCGGCTTGATCTCCCGGCGGAGGAGGTTCTCCATGAGCGGGAAGGCCCACTTCTCCAGGCCGGGCAGGTGGACGTTCCACATCCACTCCCGCCAGTCGAGCGCCTCCGGCGACCAGATGAAGCGCGCGCGCTCCTCGGGCGGCATGCGGGCCATCGCGGCGCGGGTGTTGGCGCAGGAGAAGACCCAGTCCGCCTCGGCCACGAACGGCAGGAAGACCTCGAGCAGGGCGGCCGTCTTCTGCTCGGCCCTGGCGGCGCCCTCCAGCGCGGCGGCCGCCGGCTTGAGGAGGGCCGCGGCGGGGCCGACGCCGGCCGTCTTGAGCAGGCCGCCGAGGCCGCGGAGCGCGCCCTCGATGGTGCGCGCGCCGTGCGCGTTGTACTGCTGCCGGCTCAGCCCGCGCGGCTCGAAGCGGGACGACACGATGTCGAAGATCGCGGTCTTCTTCCCCTCGAACACCTGCCGCCGCTTGTAGAGGCCGGCGAGCTCCAGGTAACGCGTCACCCGACAGCCGTTCGTGTCGGTGGTCCCGTACTGGTACACGGCGGGCGCGCGCCCCTCGATGAGCTCGCAGAGCGAGGCGACCATGCCGCTCGCGACCATGTCGACCGGGATGATGTCGAGCCGCACGTCGTGGTCGCCCGGGAACTGCACCTGGCCCTTCGAGGCGAGGTAGAGGTAGGGCGCCGAGGTGTTGATCCCCTCGTTCCAGCCGGTGAACGGGAACTCGACCGCGGTCTCGACGACGGCGGGCCGGACGATGGTGAAGGGCAGCCCGGAGCTCGCGAGCACCTGCTCGCCGATGCTCTTCGTGTAGGTGTAGATGTTGGTCCACCCCCAGAAGAGCGCGCGCTCCTTGCCGGCCTCGACGAGCCGGTCCTTGATGAACTTGCGCTTCACCCTGGCGAGCTCGTTCTCGAGCGCGGTGCCGCGGCACGGCTCGCCGCGCGAGGCCAGGTTGGCCTTGGCCTCGTCAAGGAAGGCGCTCTGCCGGAAGGCGTCCTCGCACCGCTGCCGCGCCTGCTTCACGAGGTCGAGGCACTCGCTGATCTCGCGCTGCGGGTCCCAGTGGGATCGATCGAGCGTCCGCTTCGGGCAGGCGGCGCCGAACCACGTCTCGCCCGCGGCGCGGGGGAAGGGGATCTCGGCGGGGTGGTTCTCCTCGATGAGCCCGGAGCGGTACCCGGCGACGAAGCACGTGCTCGTGTGCATCACCTTGGCGCCCAGGGTCCGCGCGAGCTCGACGAGGTTGCTGACGCCGAACGCGTTGACCTCGAGCGCCTCGTCGAGCGGGGGGTTGAAGTCGACGACGCCGGCCACGTTCACGACCGCGGCGATCTTGCCGGTGAGCTCCCCGACGCGGTCGCCGAGCCCGAGCAGCGGCTGGCCGACGTTGCCGTTCATGGGGGTCACCTTCTGCCGGAGGTACTCCTCGAAGGCGGGCCCGGGGTGCTGCTCGCGGAGCGGATCGAACACCGGCGAGGTCGCGATCTGCGACCAGAAGCGCTCCTCGGGCGACTGGTTCTCCTTGGCCCGGACGAGCAGGTAGATGTGGGCGATCTCGGGGAACCGGGTGAGCAGCATGGCCAGCCAGACCTTGCCGAGGAACCCGGTCCCGCCGACCACCACGAGCTGTTTGCCCGAGAACACATGGGAGGGCACAAGCGGCGGGACCGCCGCGAGCTCATCGCCGCGCGCTCCGCCCGGCGGCGTCAGCTCCACCCCTTTGGCTCCCGCCCCGTTCGTCACACCGAGTTGGCTCATCGAGACTCCAGGAAGGCCGCTCAATTCGCGCCTGGGCCAGAACGCGTCAAGGGTGAGGTGCCGCGAACCCGGATTCGCGCCGTCCGGGCATGCCGATTGCTCCCCATTTGCCTCCCCCGAGCGGCACGGTGGGGGAGGCTTGGCGGGGTTTTCCGGGTGCGACCCCAACGCGCTGACCGGACGCGCCGATCTGCCGGCCTGCGTGACAAGCCGGGCGCGCTCAGCGTAACGCTTGCCGGTTCAACGCGGGCGGCTCAATCACTGCGCCGCATGATCTTCGGGGCGCACGAGTCCGTTGCGGGCGGCCTTCATCGCGCGGTCGCGCTGGCGGGGGAGGATCGCTGCGAGGTGGTGCAGATCTTCACCAAGGTCTCGGGCCAGTGGCGGGAGCCTGCGCTGAGCGCGGACCAGATCGCGGCGTTCCGCGCCGCGCGCGCGTCGTGGGCCGGTGCGGGCAGGACGCTCGCCCACGCGAGCTACCTCGTCAACCTGTGCGCGGACGACGCCGCGATCCTCGAGCGCTCGCGGGAGGCGCTGTTCCAGGAGCTCGCCCGGTGCGACGCGCTCGGGATCGACTTCGTCGTGTTCCACCCGGGCGCGCACCGCGGCCTCGGCGAGGAGGCCGGGCTCGACCGCATCGGCGAGAGCCTCGCGATCGTGCTGTCGCGGGCGAAGGGGCTGACCGCACAGCTGTGCATCGAGAACATGGCGGGGCAGGGGTCGACGCTCGGCGACCGCGTCGATCAGATCGCCGCGATGATCGAGCGCGCGGGGCCGGAGGGGGCGCGGCTCGGCGTCTGCATCGACACGCAGCACGCCTTCGCGGCGGGGCACGACCTGCGGAGCGAGGCCGGCTACGCGCGGTTCTGGGGCGACTTCGACCGGTTGCTCGGCCTGGACCGGCTGCGGTGCATGCACGTGAACGACTCGAAGGCCGCGCTCGGCCAGCGGCTCGATCGGCACGAGCGCATCGGCGACGGGGAGATGGGCCTCGCGCCGTTCTGGCGGCTCGCGAACGACCCGCGGCTCGCGCGCGTGCCGGCGGTGGTGGAGCTGCCGCCGCTCTCGAAGGAGCGGCGCGGCTACGCGGAGGAGATCGAGCGGCTGCGCGCGCTCAAGGGCGCGGCGGAGCCGCCGGCGCGCGCGGCGGAGCCGCCAACGCCGCGGGGCGCGGCGGAGCCGCGGCCGGCGAAGCGGAAGGCCCGCGCGCCGCGCGCGTGAGCCTCACGGGCGCGGCGCCCGGTGCGGCACCCGGACGCCCTTCTCGTCGGCCACGCGGGCGGCCGTCTCGTAGCCCGCGTCGGCGTGGCGGATGATCCCCATCCCGGGGTCGATGGTGAGCACCCGCTCGAGCCTGCGGGCGGCGGCCTCGGTGCCGTCGGCGACGATGACCATGCCCGCGTGCAGCGAGTTGCCGATCCCGACGCCGCCGCCGTGGTGGAAGCTGACCCACGACGCGCCGCCGGCGGTGTTCGCGAGGGCGTTGAGGAGGGCCCAGTCGGCGATGGCGTCCGACCCGTCCTTCATCGCCTCCGTCTCGCGGAACGGCGACGCGACCGAGCCGCAGTCGAGGTGGTCGCGCCCGATCACGAGCGGCGCCTTCACCCGGCCGGTGCGCACGAGCTCGTTGAAGGCGAGCCCGACCTTCGCGCGGTCGCCGTAGCCGAGCCAGCAGATCCGGGCCGGGAGCCCCTGGAACGCGATCCGCTGCTGCGCGAGCTCGATCCAGCGCCGGAGGTCGGGATCGCCCGGGACCGCCTCGAGCACGGCGCGGTCGGTGGCGAGGATGTCCTCGGGGTCTCCCGAGAGCGCGACCCAGCGGAACGGGCCCTTGCCCTGGCAGAACAGCTCGCGGACGTACGCCGGCACGAAGCCGGGGATCTCGAAGGCGTCCTGGCAGCCCGCCTCCATCGCGCAGGTGCGGATGTTGTTGCCGTAGTCGAAGACCTCGGCCCCGCGCCGCTGCATCGCGCGCATCGCCTCGACCTCGAGCCGCATCCCCGCCTTCGCGCGCGCGACGTACTCCTCCGGATCGCGGGCGCGGAGCGCCGCGGCCTGCTCCAGCGTGAGGCCGGGCGGGACGTAGCCGACGAGCGGGTCGTGCGCCGCGGTCTGCTCGGTGACGAGATCCGGCGTGACGCCGCGGCGGACGAGCTCCGGGTAGACGTCGGCGGCGTTGCCGCAGAGCGCGACGGAGCGCGGCGCCCCGCGCCCGGCGCTCTCGAGGACCACGTCGAGGGCCCGGTCGAGGTCGTCGATGCGCTCGTCGACGTAACGGGTGCGGAGCCGCTTCTCGATGCGCGCGGGATCGATCTCGACGCCGAGGCAGGCCATGCCCGCCATGGTCGCGGCGAGCGGCTGCGCGCCGCCCATGCCGCCGAGGCCCGCGGTGAGGACCCAGCGCCCGCCGCCCGGGACGCGCGCGGCGTGCGCCTTGCGCGCGGCGACGAACGTCTCGTAGGTGCCCTGCACGATGCCCTGCGAGCCGATGTAGATCCACGAGCCCGCGGTCATCTGCCCGTACATGGTCAGGCCGAGCGCCTCGAGCCGCCGGAACTCGTCCCACGTCGCCCACCGCCCCACGAGGTTCGAGTTCGCGAGCAGCACGCGCGGCGCGTCCGGGTGGGTGCGGAAGCGGCCCACCGCCTTGCCCGACTGCACGAGCAGCGTCTCGTCGTCCGCGAGCTCCCTGAGCTCCCGGACGATCACGTCGAACGCCGCCCACGATCGCGCGGCCTTGCCGGTGCCGCCGTAGACCACCAGATCGTCGGGCCGCTCGGCGACCTCCGGATCCAGGTTGTTGTGGATCATCCGGAGCGCGGCCTCCTGGATCCACCCCTTGCAGCTCCGCTCGCTCCCGCGCGGCGCGCGCACCACCCGGGCCCCCTGCTCTCCGGTCGCCATGCTGTCGTCTACCCCAGCCGATCGGGATCGACCAGCAGGCCGGCCGCCGGGCCGCCCTTCGGCCGGGGCGTGTTGTAAGCCTGCTCCGCCCGACCGGCGCCTCTCCAGGGCAGCCGACCCCGTCCGAACCGGGGTATGCTCGCCCCGGGCGCGCGCTGCGTCCGTGTCCGGGAGAATCCATGATCTCGACGATCCGTTCGGCTCTTGCACGCTGCCCGATCGTGGCCTCTTCGCTCGCAGCCCTGGCGCTCGCCGTCGCGAGCGCGGGGTGCAGCAAGGTCGGGTGCTTCGAGTGGACTGAAATCGAGGGGGAATGCCCCTCCCAAGAGGAAGCGCTCGCCTACTTCGGCTCCCAGTGTGACGGAGGCGAGGTCGAGTCCGTCGACAGCGAGCCCGAGTACGACGGCGCCTACTGCTGTTACGACATCACGAAGCGCGACGGGGACTACTACGGCCCCTGCCTGTAGCCATCGCCGCGCCGGGCGCGCGCCCCGGGAGAGCTAGGCCTCGTCCGGCGCGCCGCCGTCGAGCTCCCGCAGCGCCGCGAGATCCCGCGCGGCCATCGCCTCGACGTCGCCGGGGGCCTCGCGCGGGTAGGCCAGCGCGACCTCGCCGTCGTGGAGGTAGACGTGCTGGCCGTCGATGCACCCGTGCGCGCCCCCCGCCGCGTGGAGCGCCGCGATCGCCTCGCCGAGCCGCGCGAGGTGCCCCCGCGTGAGGGCGCGCGGCTCGTCCGCGAGCGCGCGGCCGAGCGGCGGCGCCACCCAGATCTCGCCGGCGTCGAGGTCGACCCGCAGGACGACCGGCAGGGCCGCGTGGCCCGCGCGCGCGAACGCGCGGGCCCGCGCGAG
Organism: Sorangium cellulosum; assembly: GCF_002950945.1. Classification (GTDB taxonomy): domain Bacteria; phylum Myxococcota_A; class Polyangia; order Polyangiales; family Polyangiaceae; genus Sorangium; species Sorangium cellulosum_E. The sequence goes on along the minus strand of NZ_CP012673.1, from coordinate 12,861,291 downwards.
CGTGGCGTCGTCGAGCTGCAGCACGAGGACGTCGCGGGCGAGCCAGAGGTCGCGCCACCGTCCTTCCACGTCGCGGCCGTCGCCGGCCTCCAGGGTCGCGCCGAGCCGCGCGGTGGTGGACGGCGGAGCGTCGCTCGCCCGGGGCCGGGCGCTCGCGCGCGACCTCGCTGGCCGCGCGCGCGTGGGCCAGGCGAGCGCGGTGAGCGCGCGGCGCGCCTCGAACGCGTCGGCGGGCCGCGCGGCGGGGTCCTCCGCGAGCAGCGCCGCCACGATCTCGTCGTGCGCCGGCGTGAGGTCCGGGTGGATCTCGCTCGGCGCCGGATCGAGCCGCCCGCGCACGGCGGGCGCCGGCGGCTCTCCCGTGAGCAGCTCGGCGAGCACCGCGCCGGCGCCGTACAGATCGCTCGCCAGCGTCGCCGGCCGGCCCATGCGCTGCTCCGGCGACATGTACGCGAAGGTCCCGATCGCCCCGGCGGTGGCGGTCGTGGAGAGATCGCCGAGGTGCGCGGCCCCGAAGTCCGCGAGGTGCGCCGTCCCGACCTCGTCGAAGAGCACGTTGCTCGGCTTCACGTCGCGGTGGAGGATGCCGAGCCGGTGCGCCTCGCCGAGCGCGGACAGCACCGCGGTCGCGATCTCGACGGCGCGCGCGGGCGCGACCGGATCCCCGCGCAGCCGATCGAGCAGCGAGCCGCCCGCCATCCAGACGAGCACCATCGCCGGCCCCTCGGGGTGGTACGCGCGCAGCGCGACGACGTTCGGGTGCCGGAGCTGCGCGAGGGCGCGCGCCTCGCGCTCGAACCTGAGCAGCGCGTCGCGCCCTGATCCGAACGCCGCGCCGGCGAAGATCTTCACGGCGACGCGCTCCGCCGTGATCCGGTCGCGCGCCTCCACCACGCGCGCGTGCGGCGTGGCCGTGATCTCGCGCAGGGTCTCGTAGCGCCCGAACAGGAGCGGCGCGGTCGACGGTGCGCGCGACGGGCCCGCGGCGGGAGGCGGCGAGGCGGGGGGAAGCGCCGAGGCGGGGCGGCCGGCTGCGTGGCCCCGCGGCGCGAGCGCCCCGTCGCGCGGATCGTGCGTGGCGAGCTGGGCGAGCTCGTCGCGCACGGTGCGCGCGGCGTCCTCGAGCCCGAGCTCGCCCAGGCAACGGCTGAGCAGCGGCAGCGAGCGGGTGCGTTCCGCGCTCCGGGGCGGCAGCTGCTGCAGCGCCCGCACCGCGGCCTCGGTGCGGCCGTGGCGCGCGAGGAGCTCGCCGAGGGCGAGGCGGGCCGCCGCGTCGTCCGGGCGGCGGCGGAGGGCGGCCTCGAGCACCCGCGCGCCGTCGGCGGGGCGGCCGGAGAGCTCGAAGCTCTCGGCGGCGCGGCACGCGTCCTGGGCGGCGGTGAAGGCCTCCGCGGCCGCGGCGTGGGCGCCCAGCCCGGCGAACAGCGCGCCGGCGTGGCGGGCGAACCCGCGCGCCGCGAGATCGGCGGCGACGCGCAGCGCGGCGTCGCGGGGCGCCGCGGTGGAGAGGCGATCGAGCGCCTCGCCGGCGAGCGCGTCGTCCCCGCCGATCGCGGCCATGAGCGCCGCGCGGGCCGGGTCCTCGGCCGCCAGCGCTTCGCGGGCGGCGCCGGCGAAGTCGCAGGCCCGCTCGAGCAGCTCCGACGCGCCGGCGTGATCGCCGGCCGCCGCGAGGAGGGCCGCGCCGCGGCCGCGCTGTCCGATCGCGGCGAGCTCGGCCGCGCGCCGTCGCAGGTCGTCGTACGCCACCCTGACGTCGGTCGGCAAACGGTCAGTGAGCGGCGATGCGCGCGCGGCCGATCACGGAGAGGTCGAAGCGCACCTCGCCGAGGTCGATCCCCGACGCGCTGAACGGCGCCTGCCGGGTGCGGTGCACGGCCACGGTCACGTTCGCCGGCAGCGGTCCGAGCGTCGACGGATCGAGCAGGGAGCCCGGGATCACGCCCCTCCCCGTGTCCTTGAAGGAGCACCGCACGGCCGCGCCGCGCGCCGAGGTCACGTCGACATAGATGACGTCCTGCGCCCTGCCGTCCTCGTCCGCGCGCCACTGCACGACCGCGCCGACCCCCGCGTCGAGCGCGACGCCGTCGGCCAGATCCACGTCCCCGATCCGCACCTCCTCGGGGCCGGCCGGCGCGTCGGCCTCGAAGGCGAACCGGTCGAGCAGCCCCGAGCCGGAGCTCTCGAAGACGTACCGGGCCGGCGCCGGCAGGTCGCTCGTGGCGTCGCGCGACGTGTAGAACACGCCGAAGACGAGGTCGCCCACGTCGGGGAAGGCGCGGGCGGCGAGCGGCATCTCGGTGCTCTCGGTCTTCATCGTCACGTCGCCCGCGTCGAGCAGCTCGATCGACCCGAGCGAGCTCAGGCTGATCGCCGACTCGTCGTCGGCCGCCGGCGACAGGACCATGCAGCTGCCCGCAGCCGGGAGATCGAGCGGCGAGCCGACCACCCGCTCGGCGAGCTCGGGGTCGGTCGCGGAGGAGAGGCGCATGAACTTCGCGGAGACGTTGGTGACCGACCCCGCCCCCTCGGCGGCCGCGCTCGGGAGCGCCGCCTCGTCTGCCTCGACGGGGAAGGAGGTCGAGTCCACGTCCCGGCTCAGGTTGATCGCGCGCTCGACGAGCACGACGCCCTGGGTCATCGCCCCGCTCGCGTCGGCCGCGTCGCCCGCGACGGGCGCCGAACAGCCGACGAGAGCCGCGCCGGCCAGGATGAGGCATGCACTGGATAGGGCGCCGTTGGGACGCATAGATCCGAGTCTAAGGCCGGTCCTCCGGGCGGGCAAGCACCTGTACGAGCCACCGAAAAATTGAAGAAATTCGTGGTTTTGCGGTTCTGCTCCGGGCACTTCTGGACGCGGCTTCGGCACGCGGCTCCGGTCAGGTCAGAAAGTGACCGTGAGGCCGCCGCCCGGGGTGAAGGTCGCCTGGTCGAGCGCGACCGGAGCGCCGGCGAGCTCGCCCGCGACGTGGTGGTAGGCCGCTGTGACCTCCAGGGCGACATGCACGTGGCGGAACCCGCCGCGCGCCCCCAGCACGAACCCGACCTCCAGGTGCCGGCCCGACACGTCGACGAGTGATCCCTCGGCCGCCGGTCCGGCGGCGGGCAAGCGCACCTCACCGCCGAGGAGCTCGAGCCCGAGCCGCGGTCCGAACCACACTGCATAGAGATCCGCGTCCGACTGGAAGCCGAGCAGGAGCGGAACATCGATCCCCGCGCCGTGAGCGCGGCTCCCCGCTGCGCCGGCGCCGGTCTCGCGGGCGAAGAGCGCCGAGGCGCCGAGCCCGACCGACAGCGTCGGCTCGCCCAGCGCGAAAGCGTGGCGCCCATCGAGCCGGAGCGCTCGGCCGGTGTACGTCAGGCCAGCCTCGTTGTCGCCCTCGATGCCGACGCGGGCGCTGACCCAGGGGGCCACCCCTGGCGCGACCGTGAGCTCGGAGAGGTGCCGCTCGGCGGCGCCCTCCGCCGGGGCGCCCGCGGCGCCGGCGTCCGGAGCCGCGGCCGTCGCTCCGGCGACGACCATCTCGCCGGAGACTCCGCCGCCGAAGCTCATGAAGCCCGGGCGAAGGACATGGGCCGGATGGAGCAGCGGGCCGCTGCCGTGACAGCCGGCGCAGGCGCCCGCGAGGAGCAATAGGGCCCATCGCCGGGTCACGTCGCGACCCGGACACCACGTTGAATCGACGAAGCCGGCGGAGCCATGCAAAGCGCGGCCCGAGAGGCGGCGCGCCGCTCGAGGACGTGCGCTACTTCCGGAAGCGCGACGGGTAGTTGTTGGCGGCGGCCCTCTTCTGCAGATCGGCATCATCGGGGTGCAGTTTGAGCGCGCGCGCGATGAGGGTCTCCTCCGTCTCCACGATCTGCGGGTTGGGCAGGCAGCACTCGACCGGGCACACGGCCTGGCACGCTTCGTGGTCATAGAACCCGACGCACTCCGTGCACAGCTCGGGATCAATCACGTAGATCTCATCGCCCTCGCTGATGGCCTCGTTCGGGCATTCCGGCTCGCAGGCGCCGCAGTTGATGCAGTCTTCAGTGATGTAAGTCGCCATGGCCTTTGCTTCATTCTCCGGGGTCAACCCCGGTCCGCTCGTTTGTAGAGGCCTGACCGCAGGGTGTCAATTCGGGCGGAACCATGCGCCGGATCGCCGCGGCAGGGCGGCGGCGCGCTTGCGCGCGGGCGCCCCTGCCGGTACTAAGCGGCCCTCCTGATGCTCCGCCTTACCGGGTCTCTCCTTCTCGTCGTGGTCGTCGGCGCCGCCCCGCTGCTCGCCGGGTGCGGCCCGCAGATCGGCGACGCCTGCGCGTCATCGATCGACTGCGTCCAGCAAGAGCAGGACCTCTTCTGCGACAGCACGCAGCCGGGGGGCTACTGCACGGTCTTCAACTGCACGCCCGACAGCTGCAGCGGGAGCAGCGTCTGCGTGGCGTTCAACCCGGTGCTCGATCAGGCGTGCGGCGTGCTCGAGAACGTCCGCTGGCCGCGCTTCGAGCGGACGTTCTGCATGGCCACCTGCGACGACGACGACGACTGCCGCGCCGGTTACGCCTGCGAGCCGCTGCACGAGCTCCGGGACCTCGCCGCGATCCAGCCGGGCGAGCGCAGCGCCGTCATCGTCGACGCCGAGCCGGACGGCTCGAAGGCGTGCCTGCCCAGCCGATCCTCTTCGAGCGAGACCAGCGAGCCGCCGCGCGAGCCCGACGAGGTGCCCGGCGTCTGTGGGCCCGCGGCGGGTGAGGGCGGCGCGGGCGGTCAGGGCGGCGCGGGCGGCGCCGGCGGCGCCGGTGGTGCGGGCGGCGAGGACGGTGAGGGCGGCGCCGGTGGTGCGGGCGGCGCCGGCGGTGGAGATGGCGCCGGCGGCGCCGGGAACGGCGGGGGCGGCGGCGATCCAGAGGGCGCTGGCGGTGGTGGGGGTGCCGGCGGAGCCGAGGGCGCGGGCGGCGCCGGCGGAAGCTGAGCGCTCCTCGGGAGCGATCCGGCTTCCCGCGCCGACCGTGCTAGCGTGCGTCGCGTGTTCGGACCGGCTCCAGCGAAGAGGACACTCGAGGCTGCGCTGCGCGATGTCGCTTCGTCGAAGCCGGCCGTGCGCGCGGAGGCGGTGGGGGACCTCGTCCCGTACGTCGACACGGCGCGGGAGCAGGTCCTGCGCGCCGTGGAGAGCGCGCTGCGCGACGACGTGCACCCGTCCGTGCGCGCGGCCGCCGCCATCGCGCTCGCCGACACGAAGGCGGGCGAGGCGCTCCCCGCGCTGCTCCTCGCCGTCGAGGACGCCGACGCCCACGTCCGGCAGATGGCGATCACCGCGCTCGGGGAGATCGGCGACGCGCGCGCCACGGGGCGACTCCGGCGCGCCCTCTCGGACGAGCGGCCCGAGGTCAGGTTCCAGGCGGTGATCGCATTTCCGCGCGTCTGCACCCAGCCGGAGGACGCGATCGAGGCGGTGGTCCAGGCCACGCACGACGACGACCCGCTCGTCTGCCACATCGCCCTGCGGGTCTTCGAGGAGCTCGGGGAGGCGAACGGCGACCTGCCTCCGTCGGGCCTGGCGCGCGCGTGGGCGCTGCTCGGCCACACGTCGCCGCTCGTCCGGGCAGCGGCGGCGGTCGTCCTCGCGCGCTTCGGCGACCCGGCGGGACACGCGGTGCTCGTCGAGGTCGCGGAGGGGAAGCTGCGCGGCATCGACCACGAGGACGAGGCCGCGGCCATCGAGCTCTGCGGTGAGCTCGGCCTCGCCGCCGCGCGGAGCGCCCTGGAGCGGCGCGCCTTCGGGCTCAGGCTCGGCTTCGGGCGCGATCCGCTGCGCTGGCACGCGCGCGTGGCGCTCGCGCGGATGGGGAACGAGCGCGCGATCCGCGAGATCCTCAGCGACCTCGGCGCGTGGGACCGCCACCGCCGCACGCTCGCCGTCGCGGCCGCCGGGCGCGCCCGCCTCGAGGCGGCCCGCCAGCCGATCGCGGCGATGCGCGGCGACGATCGCAAGGCCGACCAGGGGGCGGTCGAGGAGGCGCTCGCCGCCATCACGTCCGCCGCCGCGAGCGCGCCGGGCTCGCCGGCGGCCCCGGTCGAGTGAGCAAGGTGGATCCCATGAACGACGAACCCCAGTTCAGCGAGGCCGACCTCGCGCCGAGCCCCGAGGAGCGCGCCGCGTCGCGCCGCCACCTGATCGATCGCGCCGCCGCGAGCACGGCCGCGCTCGCGGCAGGCGCCTGGGCCGGCGGGATGGTGGCGCTCGGCGCCTGCGCCGCCCCGTTCGTCTTCCGGCTCACCCCGGCTCCTTACTCCGGCGACGCGATGACCGCGGCGTTTGCCCGCTTCGATCAGCTCGCGCTCGGCGCCGCGGTGATCCTCCTCGGCGCCGAGGTGGTGCGCACCTGGGCCGCCGGGCGCCGCGGCGTGGGCCCGGCGGCCCGCGTGCGCCGGGTGCTCGCCATGGTGATCGCGGGCTGCGCCGCGTACGTCGGCCTGGCGCTCACCCCCCGCATCGCTGCGCTCCACCGCGACGGCGTCCGGCGCGGGGAGGGGGAGCTCGGCATGGAGCTCGAGCGCGCCCACCGCCGCGCCGAGCTCGCGGGCAGGGCGGAGGTGTTCCTGGGCGCGAGCCTGGTCGTGCTGCACGTGTTCACGCTCGGCGCGCGCCGCCCCGAGCTCGACGACGACGAGGAAGCGGACGCGCCGCTGCCGCCCGGCCCGCGGTGAACGCGCCGGGAGCGCGCCGCCGCGCCGCTCCGCACCCACGGCAGGGAGAGACCAGATGCCGCGCGACAACAAGCTCTACAGCGGCTTCGTGAGCCACGATTACATCCTCACGTTCTCGATCGCCGACGAGGCGAACCGGGCGCGCCTCGTCGCGCTCTGCGCCGGACCGTGGCAAGGCGACGAGGTGACGCCCCATACGTGGGAGGTGTCCAACACCCTGAGCCCGGACCAGATGGAACAGGCGATCCTCGATCTGATGGGCGACACGGACCGCGCCGCCTACTACTACCTGTCCGACAGCAAGCGGATGTTCCGCGTCCTCCTCGGGTGAAGCCGCCGCGGCGGCCGGGCGGCGCTGCTCGCGGGGGGCGGGGACAGGCTCGCCGCGCGGCGAAGGCGCCGCGACCGCCGCCGTTTCGCGGTATGGTCCGCCCATGAGCGAGCTGGAAGCCGCGCCGCCCGGCGCCTCGACGACGCTTGCCGTCGACGTCCCTCCACCTGACGGCCCGCCGCTCCGGGCCGGGGAGCTGGACGACGAGGGCTTGCTCAGCGTCCTCGGCGACGACGGATCCCTGGACCCCGCGACCGACCCGGGCCTCGGCGACGCGCTGCTGCTGCGCGCCTACCGGGAGATCAAGCGGCTCCGGCTGCTCGACGCGCGGATGCTCCTGCTCCAGCGGCAGGGGCGGGTCGGCTTCTACGGCGCGTGCACCGGCCAGGAGGCGACGCCGATCGCGACGGCGCTCGCGCTCGAGCCCTCCGACTGGATCTTCCCCGCGCTGCGCGAGAGCGTGATGATGCTGGTGCGCGGCTTCCCGCTCCGCACCTACGTGGCCCAGGTCTTCGGCAACGCGGGCGATCTCCTCAAGGGGCGCCAGATGCCGTCGCACATGAGCGGGCGGCAGGTGAACCAGGTGTCCTGGTCGAGCTGCATCGGGCCGCAGCTCCCGCAGGCGGTCGGCGCCGCGTGGGCCGCGAAGCTGCGCCGCGACCGCACCGTGGTCGCCGCGTTCATGGGCGACGGCGCGACCAGCGAGCCCGACTTCCACAACGCGATGAACTTCGCGGCCGTCTTCAAGGTGCCCTGCGTCCTGATCTGCCAGAACAACCACTGGGCGATCAGCGTGCCGACGTCCCGGCAGACGGCCTCCACGACCATCGCCGTGAAGGGGCGGGCCTACGGCGTCCCGTCGGCGCGGGTCGACGGCAACGACGTGCTCGCCGTCTACCGCGCCGTCTCGGAGGCGGTCGCGCGGGCCCGGGCCGGCGGCGGGCCGAGCTTCATCGAGGCGCTGACCTACCGCGTCGGCGCGCACTCCTCGAGCGACGACCCGAGCCGCTACCGGTCCCAGGAGGAGGTCGACCGCTGGACCAAGCGCGACCCGCTGCTGCGGCTCAGGCGCCACCTCGCGGCCCGCGGCCTCGTCGACGACGCGGCGGACGCGGCCCTCGAGGAGGAGCTCAACGCCGAGATCGCCGCCGCCGTCGCGGACGTCGAGGCGATGGCCCCGCCGGCCCGCGAGACGTTGTTCGACGACGTCTACGCGGAGCTGCCCTGGCACCTGCGCGAGCAGCGCGCGGAGCTCCTGCGCTGCCCGAAAGCGCCCGCACACGGCGGCGGGGGCTGACCTCCGGAGAGGATTTCCCCTCGGGGCGAGGTCGTGTAAGCCCGGCAGCACCCAGGGTACGGCTCGCGGTGGCGGGCGCGGCCTCAGGGCTGGTCAACCAGGGGCTTGCCGGACGGACCCCAGCGCCCCTATCCCAGTCTCCGAAGCGCACAAAAGGACAAGGATGAAGACCTACGACGCAATCGTCATCGGCGCCGGCCCCGGCGGTTATCCCTGCGCCATCCGGCTGGCTCAGCTCAAGCAGAAGACGCTCTGCATCGAGAAGGAGCAGCCCGGCGGTGTCTGCCTCAACTGGGGCTGTATCCCCTCCAAGGCGCTGATCTCCGCCGCCCACCTCTACGAGAAGTCGAAGGCGGGCAGCGCGATGGGCATCAAGGTGAGCGGCGTCGAGCTCGATCCGAACCAGATGCAGGACTGGAAGGAGGGCATCGTCAAGAAGCTCACCGGCGGCGTCCGGTCGCTGCTCAAGGGCAACGGGGCCGAGCTGCTCACCGGCACCGCCACGGTGGTCGGGCCGAAGCGCGTCGACGTGACGCTGCCGGACGGCTCGGTGGAGCAGGTCGAGGCGACCAAGGCGATCGTCATCGCGACCGGGGCGACCACCATCGAGATCCCGACGTTCAAGTTCGACGGCGACACGATCATCGGCGCGAAGGAGGCGGTGAGCCTGCGCCGCATCCCGAAGCGGCTGCTCGTCATCGGCGGCGGCGTCATCGGCCTCGAGCTCGGCATGGTGTACCAGGCGTTCGGCTCGGAGCTCACCGTGGTCGAGGCGCTGCCGGAGCTGCTCACGGGGGTCGACCCCGACTGCACCAAGGTCGTCGAGCGGAAGATCGAGAAGCGCGGCGGCAAGATCTACAAGGGGGCGAAGGCGCTCGGCCACGAGAAGCAGAAGGACGGCTCGGTCGGCGTGAAGATCCAGGTCGACGGCAAGGAGCAGACGATCGTCGTCGACACGGTGCTGGTCGCCGTCGGCATGCGGCCGAACTCGAAGGGGCTCGGCCTCGAGAAGGTCGGCGTGACGGTCGATCAGCGCGGGTTCGTCCCGGCGGACAAGGCGGGCCGCACCAACGTCCCGTCGATCTACTCCGTGGGCGACATCAGCGGTCCGCCCCTGCTCGCGCACAAGGCGTCGAAGGAGGGCGAGATCGTCGCCGAGGTCATCGCGGGGCACAAGGCCGAGAAGGACTGGGTCGCGATCCCGGGCGCCATCTTCACCGATCCGGAGATCGCCACGGTGGGGCTCACCGAGGCGGAGGCGAAGGCCAAGGGCATCGAGGTCACCGTGGGCAAGTTCCCGTTCTCGGTGCTCGGCAAGGCCATGGCCATGAACGAGACCGAGGGGTTCGCGAAGGTCGTCGCCGACAAGAAGACGAAGCAGGTGCTCGGCGTGCACATCGTCGGCCCCGAGGCGAGCACGATGATCAGCGAGGCGTCGCTCTCGCTCGAGATGGCCGCCTTCCTCGAGGACCTCTCGCTCACGATCCACCCCCACCCGACCCTCGGCGAGTCGCTGATGGAGGCCGCCGCCCACGCCATGGGCGCCGCCATCCACATCGCCAACCGGTAGAGCGGCGGTCACCCGCTGCGGATACGGGCCCACCTCGGCGTTTTCGGTGCTCGGCGTACGGGAGTACGCCTGCGCGCCGAAAACGCCGATCTGGGCCCGTCTCCTGTGCGGGTGACCACCGCTCTGGGGGGCGTGGTGCTGAAGGCGGTCGCTCTGGGGGGCGTGGTGCTGGAGGTGGTGGGAGGCCGCTCAGGGCGGGGAGCGGGAGCGGGGGCCTCCGCAATGGCTCCGCGTCACGGGACAGGAAGACGGGGGCGCGTCAGTCGCGCAGGAAGTGGCACGTGTAGCCGCCCGGCTCCTTCTCCAGGTACTTCTGGTGGTACTCCTCGGCGCGGGTGAACGAACCGGCCTCGACGATCTCTGTGACGATCGGCGCGGGCCACTTGCCGCTGCGGTCGACTCGCGCCTTCACCTCCTCGGCGACGCGGCGCTGCTCCGGCGTCGTGACGAAGATGGCCGAGCGGTACTGTGTGCCGACGTCGTTGCCCTGGCGATTGCGCGTCGTGGGATCGTGCATGCGGAAGAACCACTTCTCCAGCAGCTCGGCGTACGACAGCTTCGCGGGATCGAAGACGATACGCACCGACTCGGCGTGGCCGGTGGCGCCCGTCTTCACGTCCTCGTAGGTGGGGGCCTTGGTCCGGCCGCCCGTGTAACCGACCTCCGTCTCGAGGACGCCAGGGATGCCCCGGAGGAGCTCCTCCATCCCCCAGAAGCAGCCGCCCGCGAGGAGGGCCGTCTCCAGCGTCGCCTTGCAGCCGGCCGGCTCTCCCGCCGAAGGCATCGCGCAGGCGTTCGCTCCGGCGGCCTCCGGCGGCGCCGCGGCGGCCCCTCGCGGCGCGTCGCCCTGGCCCTTGAACAGGGCGAGGTAGGCGCCGTAGCCCTCAGCCTCCAGGCGATCCACCGGGATGAACCGGAGCGACGCGGAGTTGATGCAGTACCGCAGCCGGGTGGGCGCGGGGCCGTCCTCGAAGACGTGCCCGAGGTGCGAGTCGCCGCTCCGGGAGCGCACCTCCGTCCGGACCATGCCGTGGGCCCGGTCGACGCGGGCCACCACCCGCTCCGGCTCGACGGGGCGCGTGAAGCTCGGCCACCCCGTGCCCGAATCGAACTTGTCGAGCGAGGAGAACAGCGGCTCGCCGCTGGCGACATCCACGTAGAGCCCCGCGTCGTGGTTGTTCCAGAACGCGTTGCGGAACGGCGGCTCGGTCGCGTCGCGCTGGGTCACCTCGTACGCGAGCGGCGTGAGCCGCTTTCGCAGCTCCTCATCCGACGGTTTGCGATAGGTCTTGTCCGACATCGTCATAGCCTCCTTGGACTCTTGAGCGGCCTCGCTCGCGTGGTGCGTCTCGCGCGCGCGACGGCACGCGAGGGCGGCGCACGCGAGCAGCACGAGCGCGAAAAGACGAGCAATGCGGGGAAACTTCATGGTCCACCTGGCCGGTCGAGCGTAGCGCACACACCCTCTCTACGCCGGACGGCGCCGCCGGTTTCGCGCCGGCTTACGCGCCTCGCGCGCGCGGCCGCGCTCCGGCGGCCGCAGGCGCCGGGCTACGGGCCGTCGCTCTCCAGGGAGACCTCGCCCTCGGCGGCGCGCCGCTCGAAGCAGTCGTCCGGGATCTCGCGCGCGCCGCGGATCAGCCGGGTCGCTTTGATGAACGCCGACGTGATCGGGTCGTGGTAGCCGCTCGCCCCGTGCAGGCCGGGGACCGCGCGCTGGTAATGGCGGGCGACGCGCCCCATCATCGCCTCGCGGACGTACTTGCCCACCATCGACGCCATCGCGACGCAGAGATCCGAGGCGTCGCTGTCGCGGACGAAGGCGATCTCGCCGAGACCAGGGAAGCGGTAGGCGCTGCGGGCGCGGCTCTCCTCGACCACGAGGTGCAGCCTCCCCGCGAGCGGGCCGAACGCGGCCCCGTACTTGCCGAAGCCGCCGACCTTGCCGCACACCGCGAACACGTCCACGCCGGCGAGGGCGCGCAGCTCGAGGATGAGCCGCTCCATGGCGTGGAGATCCAGCACGAACCGGTTCTTCCCCGCGCGCGCGCCGTCGTTCATCCGCTTGGCGCAGATCAGGATCGAGCGCACGGCGACGATCTCGACCCCCTTCTCCGCGAGCTTGTCGAGGTCGCGGCCGATCGCGCGGAGCACCTTGTCGGGCGCGGTGAACGCCTCCCCGTCCTCGGACCAGCACTGCTCCTCGACGTGGCTGGGACACAGCGCGCGCAGCGCGGCGCGGTCCTCGAGCGAGACGGCGTGGAGGAGCTCGCCCACCGACGACACGGACGCGGCCAGCCCGGCGCGGCCGCAGCCCCGCGCGACCAGCGCGCGGGCCCAGGCCTCGCCGAGCGAGACGTCCCCGTGCGCGACGAGCTGCTTCGAGTCGCCGAGCCGCTGCGCGAGGGCGCCGCGCGGCGCGCGGCCCGCGGTCTGCCAGCCGGCCTCCGTGACGCGCGAGAGGACCGCGGTCACCACCATCGGGCCGAGCCGCGGGCCGAGGCCGTTCTCGTCGACGCCGATGCGGTAACGGACGGAGGGCTCGACGGACGGCATGCCGGCCCCTTGCCACACGACGCCGCCGGTGTCACCCCGAGGCCGCTCCGAGAACCGTGTGGTCGACGCAGCGCGCTTCGTCTAGGCTCCGCCCCCGTTCGGGGGGAGCACGATGAGAGAGGTTGCCCGCTCCCTGAAGAAGCTGCTCCACCGGATCGCGTACGGCGGGCTCGGGGTGGTGGGCGCCCTGCTCCTGTCCCGCGCCGCCTCGCTCACCAGCCAGTGGATCCTGTCGGGCGTGGTCGGCACCAGCGCCGTGACGGCGTACGTGCTCACGACGACCCACGCGAGCACCGTCGTCGCGCTCGTGGCCGTGGGCCTCGCCGCGTCGCTCGCGAACCGCGCCAGGCTGCTCGGCCAGCCGCGCGGCCGCGCGGCCGTGGCCGGCGCGCTGGCGGTGCTCGGCGCCGTGGCCGGCGCGCTCACGGCGGCGCTGGATCTCGCGAGCGGGCTCGGGCCGGTGGCCGCGCTGAGCGCCGCGGCCTTCGCGTTCTGCTCGCTGCTCGCCTGCGCGAACCCCGTCGTGTGGCCGATCTGGCAGGCCCGGGGCCGCTTCCTCCTGCTCGTCTCGATCACCGCCGCGATCTCGGTCGGGCTCTGCTTCGGCGCGGCGCTGCTCGGGATGCCCCGGCTGAGCGCGGTGCTCGTCGGGGCGGGCGTCGCCGTGCCGGTCGTCGCGATGGTCGGGCGCGTGCAGATCCGGCGCGCGATCCGCATGGCGTTCCTGCTCGTGCGCCACGCGGTGTGGCCCTCGCTCGTCAACCTCTCCACGGTCGCCGTCTACCCGCTCGCCCTCCACAAGGCCATCCCGCTGCTCGGCGAGTCGCGCGTCGGGACCCAGGTGCTCTGCTGGTCGATCATGCCGCTCCTCACGACGGCCTCGCAGTCGTTCGCGACCCGCGCCCTCACGTCCGGCGCGCTCAGCGGGGCGGGCAGCGAGGCCGAGCGGCGCGCGAAGGCGCTCTCGACCTGGGTACGCACGGTCCCGTTCACGCTCTCGATCGGCGTCGCGATATACCTCCTCTTCGTCGTCCACGTGCCGCTGCTGCCCTTCACGGGCAGCGCGCGGGACGATCTCCCGTCCACATTCCTCGTGTCCGTCGTGGTGCCGGCCATCTCGGATCCGCTGTGCTTCTATTTCGCCAAGTCGCACCGGAGCCGGTCCTTGGTCATCGGCAGCGTGCTGAGCAGCGCGCTCGTCGCCGCGGCGCTCCTGCTCTGGCCCGCCGGGGTCCTCGATCGCCTCGGCGTGCTCGGCCCCTCCGCGATCGTCGCCGTGCTGCGGATGGCGTTCCTGTTCGACGCGCCCGCGCTTCGCCGCGTGGCCTACGCGGCCCTCGGGCTCCTCCTCCTGGGTTACGCGGCGTCGTTCCTGCTCTAGCCCCGGCTCGCCCGGGAGGCGCGCGCCCGCGCCGCGCGCCTTTTCCCCGGCTCCCGCGCGTGCGCCGCATTATAGTCACCGCCCGATGCTCATCCTCCCGGTGCCCTGCCTCAGCGACAACTACGCCTACCTCGTGGCCGCGGACGGGCGGCGTGAGGCGATCGTCATCGACCCGTCGGAGGCGGCGCCGGTCGTCGCGGCGCTCGAGCGCGCGGGGCTCGGCCTCTCGGCCATCGTCAACACGCACCACCACCACGATCACGTCGGCGGCAACGAGGCGCTCCGCGAGCGTTACGGCGACATCCCCGTGTTCGCGCACTCGAGCGATGTCGGGCGTGTCCCGGCGCAGACGGTGCGGGTCGAGGAGGGCAAGCCGGTCGAGGTCGCCGGCCTTGCGCTCCAGCCGCTGCACGTGCCCGGCCACACGCTCGGCGCCGTGTCCTACTGCGTCGAGGACGTGGTGTTCACGGGAGACACGCTCTTCATCGCCGGCTGCGGCCGCATGTTCGAGGGCACACCGGACGTCATGCACGCCTCGCTCTCCAAGCTCGCCGCGCTCCCGGGGCACATGCGTGTCTTCTGCGGTCACGAGTACACGGTGAACAACCTCCGTTTCGCGGAGACGGTCGAGCCGGACAACCAGGCTGTCCGCGACAAGCTCGCCGCGGCCCGCGCGGCGCGCGAGCGCGGCGAGCCCACGGTGGGGAGCACGATCGCCGAGGAGCTCGCGACGAACCCGTTCCTGCGCTGCAGCGAGCCGTCCGTGCGGGACCGATTCCCCGGCCAGACGCTGCCCGACGTGTTTGCCGCCGTGCGGCGCGCGAAGGACAATTACCGCTGAGTCACGGCGTCGCGATCGGGCCATTCGACTCGTATTCCGCTCGCGCCCGCCGCCTGATTTCTATACGACTAGGCCCATGGACTCCCGCGCTCCCATCTTCGGGTTCAACGACGCGCGCGACGCGATCGTGCGCACCGTGGTCGAACGGGTCCTCAGCGCCACGAGGGATCCGCTGCTCGCCCTGAACGAGGCGGCGTACCAGGAGGCGAAGCGGCTCGAGGGCTCCCGGAAGCCGCAGGACGTGCGCGAGCTCGCCGAGTGGCAGAAGCTCGCCCGCTCGCTCGGCCGCATGGAGGACGCGGAGCGGCGCCGCCGGCTGCGGGAGCTTTCGGAGGAGTACGCGTGGGACATCGCGGGGAACTTCGACCGGCGCGTCTACCAGCTCTCGTCCCGGCTGCTGCCGCCGGTCGTCAGCGCCCTGCTCGCGCCGCGCAAGCTCATGACGGTGGTCCGCGACCCGCGCAGGCTCGTCAGCCTCGAGCTGCTCGCCGACCGGGTGCTCGTGCAGGGCCCGCTCGCGAAGCTCCGGTCGCTCGTGGGCCGCGGCACGGCGGTCTATGTCCCGACGCACCTGTCGAACATGGACTCGATCGTCTTCGGCTACGCCCTCGAGCGCGCCGGCCTGCCGCCCGCCACGTACGGCGCCGGGAAGAACCTGTTCACGAACCCGGTCCTCTCGTTCTTCATGCACAACCTCGGCGCCTACCGCGTGGATCGGCGCATCCGGCACAACCTCTACAAGGACGTGCTGAAGACGTACTCGGGCGTGCTGCTCGAGCGCGGCTACCACTCGCTGTTCTTCCCCGGGGGTACGCGGTCGCGCTCGGGCGGCGTGGAGCGGCGGCTGAAGCTCGGCCTGGTCGGCAGCGCGTTCGAGGCCTACGCGCGGACGCTGCAGAGCGGCCGCGAGCGCCGCATCTTCTTCGTCCCGGCGACGATCAACTACCTCATCACGCTCGAGGCCGAGACGCTCATCGCCGATTTCCTCTCCGAGGCGGGCAAGGGCCGCTTCATCATCGAGGACGACGAGTCGAGCCGGGTCGGCCGGGTCGCGTCGTTCCTCCGCAAGCTCCTCGCGATGAACGCCGCGGTGGTCATCCGCTTCTCCGACCCGATCGATCCGTTCGGCAACCGGGTGGACGAGCTCGGCCGCTCCTTCGACGCCCGCGGCCGCGAGGTGGATCCCGCGAGCTACATGAAGGACCAGGACGGCAAGGTGCTCATCGACGCGGCGCGGGACGCCCAGTACGCCCGGGAGCTCGGCGAGGAGATCTGCCGGGCGTACGCGCGCGATACGGTCGTGATGGCGACGCACGTCGTCGCGGCCGCGAGCTTCGCCCGGCTGCGCAGCCAGTCGCCCGCGGCGGATCTCTTCACGGTGCTGCGCCAGCGCGACGTGCTCACGGTGCCCCGCGACGACCTCGCGGCGGACGTTGTCGCCCTGTGCGATCGGCTGCGCGCCCTCGAGCAGCAGGGGTTGATCGTGCTGGGCGAGGACGTCCGGCTCGGCTCGGGCGGCGACATCGTCGAGCGCGCGATGCGCGCCTTCGCGGGCTACCACTCGGCGCCGGTGCTCGACTCGCGGCCTGACGGCGTCGCGATCTGCGACACGAACCTGCTCTTTTACTACCAGAACCGCCTCGCGGCCCACGGCGTGGCGTGGGACGTGATCGCCCCGCCGGGCGTGCCCACCGGCCTGCAGGTCCAGCCGCCCTTGCCGCAGCTGGCGACGCCGTCGCCGGCGGCGTCGCGGGGCGACGACCGCGGCGCGGCCGGGCCCCGCGCCGGCGCCGCGGCCGGCGCCGCGGGCGCGGGGTCGGCGAACGGCGCGGGAGGTGCCCGGTGAGCGCTCGTCCGGCGCCTTCGGTCGGGGTCATCGGCGGCGGGTTCTGGGGGGTGGCGCTGGCGCTCTCGGCGAGCCGCACCGGGGCCGAGGTCCTCTTGTTCTCCCGCCGCGAGCACCCGCAGATCAACGACGGCCCGCGGATCGTGCGGGACTACGCGGAGGTGGCCCGGGCGCGGCTGCTCGTGATCGCGGTGCCGTCGAACGCGGCGCGGACGGCGCTGCGCGCGCTGGGCGATCACATGGACGGCTCGCACCTCGTGATCCACGGCGTGCGCGGCCTCGAGGGCGAGGCGCTGAAGACGGTCTCGGATCTGGTGCGGGAGGAGACGCCGGCGCGCCGCGTGGGCGCGCTCGGCGGCCCGGTGCAGGCGGATGAGCTCACGGAGGGCCGCCCGTCGGCGATGGTGTGCGGCTCGCGGTTCCCGGAGGTGCACGCCGCGGTGACGGCGGCGTTCCAGTCCGACGCGCTCCGCGTCTACACGACGCCGGATCTCCTGGGCCTGGAGTGGGCGTCGGCGCTGGTGGGCTGCCTGGCGATCGGCGTCGGCTTCGCCGAGCAGGCGGGCGCCGGGCCGGGGTTGCTCGCGGCGCTGATCTCGCGGGCGGTGGACAGCGCGGCCCGCATCGCCGTCGCGGCGGGCGCGGAGGAGCGGACGGTGCTGGGGCTCGGCGGCTACGGCGACCTGCTCGCCTCGATCCGGCTCGAGAGCCGCCCCGAGGTGCTGCTCGGCAAGGCCCTCGCGCGCGGGCGCACGCTCGACGAGGCGGTCGCGGAGGCGCGGCTGCGCGTGGAGGCGATCCCGCTGATCCCGCGGATCGTGGCGTTCGCGAAGGAGCGGAAGGTCGACGGGGGGGTGTTCGAGGCGCTCGAGACGATCCTGCAGGGCGGGGCGCCGAGGGCGGTGCTCGACCGGATGTTCGCGGCGTGAGCGAGCTGGCTCCGGGCTGACAGCGCCTCGCGGACGTGGGGATCAGGCCGGAGGCGAGACCAGAGGGATGCCGGCGCCGGCGGCGATGCGGCGAGCGAGCGCCTCGAAATCGCGCCGGCAGTCCTGCACGGCCGCGGCGTGGCTGCCAATGGCGCCGTCGGCGGGTTTGAGCAGGAACATCGGCTTTCGCGCCTCCTGCGCCATGGGCATGAGGCTGCGGTAGTGCCGTATCGTCGCGAGCAGGTGCGGATCCGGGCTGGGCACGTCCCCTTCCTCGCCGAGGAGCCTCCGGCGATAGACCTCCGGGATCTTGTCGATCCATCGCTGGTACACCTTCACGGGGTGACCCTCACGCGCGGCGTGCTGCAGGATGACGTAGCCGATGGGGCGCATCTCGCCCTTGGGTACGGAGACCTCCTCGGGACGCGCCTCGTTGTCGAGGCGCTTCCTCCAGCCGCGCCGCCACTGTGCGAGCGTCGGCCCCAGGTTGCGCAGCCCCTGAAGGGAGAAGACATCGGCGCCGAGCGGCACGACGACGAAATCGGAGGCGACGAGGGCAGCGCGGTTCAGCGCGCCGAGGTTCGGCCCCACGTCGACCAAGACGAGATCGGCTTCTGCTTGCGCCGCTGCGCGCTCCATGACCCGGTGGAAGGCGCTCATGACCCGGAACGCGTCCGGCGCCTCGCCCCGGCTGTCGCTCAGGCACTTGTTCCATGCCTCTGCGAGCCGGTCTTCGAAGAGGCTGAGGCCGAGATCGCCCGGTACGAGCGAGAGCGCGCTCCACATGTCGCTGTCCACGAGCTCCACATGAGGTTGCGCGAGGTCGCCGATGTGATCCATGAGCGGCTGGATCGCGCCGAGGATCGTGTGCGGATGCTCATGGCTCGACCAGAGCTGCTCGAGCCGCTCGACGGGAAGAAACGCCGTCGTCAGGTTGGACTGAGGATCGAGGTCGATGGCGACGACGCGCTCGCCGAGCTCGTGGTACATCCAGGCGAGGTGGTAGACGAGCGACGTCTTACCGACTCCACCCTTGTTGTTGAAGAACGCAATGGTCTTCACGGCCGTCTCCGCACCACGGCCAGGAAGCGGTTGTACGCGGGCTCGAAGGTCGCCGGTGGAGAGCCGTTGGCGGCGAGCTGAGCCTGCGTGATCGCGATGCCACGTCCGAACCGGTTGACGAACCCCAGCACCTTCGCAGCCTCGGCGACGATGGGGTTGCGGTAGGCGGTGCCGTGCGGAAATTGCTCGGGCGTGAGG
This sequence comes from Sorangium cellulosum, assembly GCF_002950945.1. GTDB lineage: Bacteria > Myxococcota_A > Polyangia > Polyangiales > Polyangiaceae > Sorangium > Sorangium cellulosum_E. The sequence continues at coordinate 12,842,583 of NZ_CP012673.1, read as the reverse complement.
TCGGGGTACAGCCCGCCCGGGCTCAGGATCTCGATCCGGTCCGCGAAGTGGTTGACCATCACCGGCGTGGTCGATCCATCGTAGTTGCGGTGGATGATCGCGTTGGTCAATAACTCGTGGAGCGCCCGTCGCGGGTAATCGTACACGGTCCGGTCTCCCCCCTCGTCCAGCGCGACCGGCCGTGCGCTCTCGACCTCCGCAGCCAGCTGGTCGAGGCCTCGCATCACGCTCAGCAGATCGCCCGAGAAGCGCCGCTCCTTGAGGACGTCCGCGGCCTGCGTCGCGCCATCATACCGGACGTATTGCACGTAGGCGCCGGGCAGAAAGTAGAGCGGATCCTTGGCGAAGAGCAGGACCCCGGCGTTCGTGGGAAAGCCTGCTCGTGGATCGAAGAAGCGCAGGGCGGCGAGCTGCTGCTCCGCGGTGCGGTGGTTCTCCTCAATGACGTCGGGAGCGACCGCGTACAGCCGATAGCTCAACGTGAAGAGGTCCAGCGAGAGATCGGACAGCGATGCCTCGCGGCAAGGGCGCGCGTCCCAGGTCCGGGCCAGCGTCGTCCTGCGCTCGGCGAGGACACGTTCGTCCTGCTCGCTGGCGATGGCCTTGCGCGGTCCAACGCGGATCCAGATGCGGCCTCGGTAGCGAACCGGAGGCAGATCGGAGGGAAGCACCTCGACGACCGCCATGTCACCCCCGCCGAGGGACCACTTCTGCACGGTCATGACCGGAAGCGGCTGGATATTGCCGTCCGATCGGAATGCCGCCAGGGTCTGGAGCATGCGGTCGTCGATGGTGAGGTGGGAAGGCGTCCCGTCATCGTTCGCGCCGATGAAGAGGTAGCCCGGCCTGCGGTGGCCAGGTAGATCGTTGGCGAACGCGCAGATCGCCTGACCGATCTTGTCCTCGTCCTTCACCGATCTGGTGCGCTCGACGCGATCCGACTCGATCTCCTGGAGCATCGCCTCCAGCTCTTCCCGCGTCATGAGGTGCATCAGCTCCGAGGACCGCCCCACCTCCCGGGAGGTGGGGGACCGCTTCGCCGGTAGTATGTCCCGGGACCGCGGGCGGAACAACGCCCCAGCCGCCGAGCGAGGCGTATGCCGGGAGAACGGACGCGGAAGGTGGGGCGGGCCTCGGGATAGGTTTGCTCGAGCACCGCAAGGGTCCGGCGGCCAGCTCGATGGAGCGCCGGGCTCACAGGATCGTCATGCTGAGCGCGAGCCGGTTGCACCGCCCTCCGGATACCGATCTCGACAGCGAGCGGTCGGTCGGACCGCTCGCTGAACCGTCATCTCGACCGGGAAAGGGCGGTCGGACCGCCGCATCCTGCATGGATCTCGGCACGAGCGGCGGTCGGACCGCCCGTTCGGCGTCGATCTCGACACCGGCGAGGCGGTTGGACCGCCTTCTGGACAATGATCCTGACAGCAGAGCGGCGGCCCGACCGCCCCGCCGGCGTTGCGCTGTCGCCCACAGCGGCGGTCCGACCGCTCGAAGAACGTGATTTCGATGGGGTTGGGCCGGTCGGACCGGTCGGCGTGGTTGCCGTGTGCACGGCACACGGAGACGGGGAGCGGCGAGACCGACGGGAACGGTCGTTCCAGACCGCTCCCGCGCCGTATGTACCCCGGCCTCGAGGCCGACCGTCGCCTCCACCCCGCCTCAGGCCCCTGCGCCGTGTGTTACTCCACCGGCGCTTCGCCGTCTTCGAGGCCCAGGCCGCCCTCTCCCGTGGGCTCTCCCTCCGCCCCCTCGTCCGCCGCCTCCCCCTTGGCCGGCCCCGCGCGCCGCGCTCCTCCGCGCCCCGCGAAGAGCGACGGCGCGATCGCGTCGTAGTCCCCCTCGGCCCAGCGCAGGTACGTGACGCCGCGGCGGCACTGGTCATACGCCCGCACGAGCAGCGTGAACGCCCGCGCGCGACGCTCGGCCGGATCGACGGCCTTGGGCGCCGGCAGCCCCGGCTGGTTGCGGGCGCCGAGGGCCACGAGCAGCTCCGGGCCGAGCTTCGACGCGCGCTCGACCTCCGGCCACTCCACCGTGGTCCTGTTCTTCACGGCGTCCCACGACTCGCCGAACAGCGCGGCCAGCGCGACCAGGTCGTTCGCCGTGTCGAGGTGGCCCTTGCCGCTCCGGATCTCCGCGACGCGCCCGGCGTCGACGAAGCCCTTGTGCGCGAGGGCCTCCGCCGCCACGAGCAGGTCCGCGCGCAGCGCGGACGCCTCGTCGAGCAGCGGCTTCAGCCCGTCCTGGCCCGGACCGGCGGGCAGCGCCAGGAGGTGCGCATACCAGGCCGCGAGCGCGTAGCTCATCAGCTTGTCCAGCGCCTCGAGCGGGAACCTGGGCAGCTCGTCCACGAAGCGGGCGCGCAGCGCCTTGAGGTGCGGGACGGCGCCCACCGCGACGGCGACCGCGCGCGGAATGTCGACGTTGATGGGGACGACCTTCTCAACGCGATCGAGCTCGGGCTCGATCAACGCGAACGCCTCCGCAGCCTCGCTCGGTGCGCTCGGCCTGGCCGGCGCTGACTTCTTCGGTCTCGGTCTTGCCACGATTCCTCCCTTGCGGCCGGGGGCGGTTCGCGCTGCACGGACATGCGTTGTCCAAGCAAGCTGCCCCACGGCAGGTTGTCCATCGGGCATGCTACCCGGAGCCGCCGGAATCCCGTCAACCGCCGGGCACGGGCGCTGCGCGACGGATTATTGCCTCGGGGCGCTTCGCGCGCTCCTGGACACGTGTTCGCTCACAGGCCTTCTCATCCGCTGGAGGAGCTGAGCGACGCGCCGACTGGAGGAGCTGAGCGACGCGCCGACGCGCTCACTCGTTCGCGAGCGCGAGGACGGCCTGCGCCACGCCCGTGACGACCTTCGCCGCGCGCGAGTAGTCCAGCGTGTCCGGCGTGTCCTTGGCTGTGTGGTAACGCCGGTTGCGCAGGAACGCCGTGTCCGTGACCATGACCGCCGGGTAGCCCGCGTCCCAGTAGCTCCGGTGGTCGGACCAGTCCACGCCCTGGACGAGCGCCGGGGAGCTCAGGGAGTACGCGGGCAGGTCGGTCGCGCCGCGCATGGCCCCCTTGACGAGGCGCACGAGCGAGAGCCCCTCCAGATTGCCCACCACGGCCACGAAGTTTCCCTTCGTGGGATAGAGCATCGCGAGCGGCGCCAGCGGGAACGCCTGGCTGCCCTCCTCGTCGGTGAAATACCCGATCATCTCCAGGCTGATCATCGCCCGGACCTCCACGCCGGCCGCGCGCAGCGCGCCCGCATGGCGGGCGCTGCCCATATGCGCCGAGCGGAAGTACGGCGGCTCCTCCAGCGTGAACGCCACGAGCTCGACGTCGCCGCGGAGCGGCGCCCGGCCGAGCATCCGCCCGAGCTCGAGCAGCCCCGCCACGCCGCTCGCGTTGTCGTCGGCGCCGGGCAGGTCGTTCGCCGCGTCGTAGTGGGCGCCGACCACGACGCGCGCCGGCGAGGCCGGGCCGAACCGCGCGAGCACGTTGCGGTAGGTCCGCCCCTCCACGTCGTACAGCTGCTCGGTGACGCGCCCTCCAGCGGCCCTGAGCTCGTCGCCGAGGTACGCCGCGGCGCGGTCCAGTTGCTCGATGTGCCGATAGCCCCGCGGGCGGAACGTCTCGACGAGCTTGCGGACATCGCGCTCCAGCCGGGCCGGATCCGCGGAGAGCTCCGGTGCGGACGGCGGGCGCGCCGCGACGAATGGCTGGCTGACGCAGGCTCCGATGACGCCGAGGCCGGCGAGGAGCAGCGCCGCGGCGGCCGCGAGACGCCGGCCGTAGCGGGGACGAAGCCTTGCGATGGAGCGCGCCTCTTCCAGGGTCGTCGCCGCGTTCGTAATCACCGAGAGGGCGGACACCTGGAGGATGTCCCCGGTTCCCGTCGTGGCGTGCGACTCGGTGGGCGACTCACGATTCGGCGAGGACCTCCTCGGCGGAGGTCGCGGTCACCGCGCGGGCAAGCCAGCGCGCGAGCGTGGCCGCGTCCGTGCACCCCACGATGCGCGCGCGGACCGCGTCGTCGACCGCGATCCCGCGCGCCTCGAGGATCGCCAGGACCGCCTCGGCCCTGCCCTTCGCGAGCCCGGCGCTCTCCCCCCGGGCGAACCCGGCGCTCTCCCCCCGGGCGAACCCGGCGGCCTCGCCCTCGGCGCGCTTGGCGGCGACGAGTTCGCGCACCTGCTGGATCTCATCCATCACCTTGCGGTAGGCGTCGAGCTCGGCCTCGGTGAACGTCGCCTCGTTGGCGAGCTCCAGCGCATCCCTGTGCGGGCCCGCCGGCAGATCGGGCGGCACCTCGGTCAGCTCGGGCGAGTGGACGAACAGCCACGCCCACAGCTCTGCCCCGGTCTCCGGCCGCCGCTTGGGCAGCTTGGGCAGCTCCAGGAAGGCATACTGGACCTGGAGCAAGCCGTGGTTGCCCGAGCGCCGCTCGGTCATGTTCCAGCGGCTCAGCATCGGTACGCGGGGCAGCTTCGCGGCGTCCTGCTCGGCGTCCGGCCATACCGCGAAGTCGCAGATCGAGATCGCCACCACGTCCGCCAGATCCGTGTACGGCCTGCCCATCTTGAGCTGCCCCACGTAGGCCTTGCACGCGTTGTACACGACGCGGTTGATGAAGCCGGGAACGTGGATGAGCTGCATCTCCACGACGAACGTCGCGCCCGATCGGTCCTTGCACTTGACGTCCAGGATCGACAGCTTCGCCCCGGCGACGAGCGGCGCCTGCTCGCTCGGCAGGTACTCGATGGCGTCGATGGTCCGGTCGCCCTGACGCTCGAGCAGGTCGTTGAGCAGACCCCGGAGGATGTCCGGGTGGGTCGCGAAGATGCGCCGGAAGACGAAGTCGTTCTTCAGGTCGGCGAAGGCCATGCCCAAGCTTGGCCAGCGCGCCGACCGTGAAGCAAGGGGCAGCATGCCGCGCCGTCCGGTTCCCCGCGGCGACACGGCAGCCCGCGCCGACGACGAGCCCAGCCGCTGCGGCGAAGGAGCAGGGCTGTCGATTCCGTGACGATCCGAGCCGTCCGAACGCAATTCATGAAGTGAGGGTTGCGAGACGCGGTGGCGCGGGGGCACGCGGAGGCCTGTCGCGCGACGAGGTGAGGTGGCATTGGAACCGGAGAAGGCGCTCTTCGAGGCGATCTGGCGAGACCATCGGGAGATGCTCGCCACGTACCTGCTGTACCTCGGCGTGAAACGGCAGGATCTGGAGGACGTGATGCAGGAGGTGCTTCACGGCGTCTACCTCGGCCTGAGCCGGTTCGATCCCGAGCTGGGCACGATGCGCAGCTGGCTCATCGGCATCGCCACGCACCACTTCACGCACTACCGGGACAGAGCCCATCGCCGCCGTGAGGTGCCCTGGTCGCCCGGATGGTTCGAGCCCCTCCTGGACGAATCGCCGAGCCTGGAAGCGCTCGCCGTGGCCAGCGACGAGCGCGAGGCGCTCGACGAGCTGCTCGCCGAGGTGATCCCGGAACGACGCGCCGTCCTCGTCGCGCACACGATCCTGGAGATGGACATGAGCGAGATCGCCCAGGCGCTGTCCATCCCGGTCCAGACGGCGTGGAGCCGCCTCCGCCTCGCACGCAGGGACCTCGACGCAGCGGTCGCGCGACGGCGAGCGCGCTGCCGTACCCGCAGCCGCGGCTGGGACGAGGGGAGCCTCGTCCTGCCAGGCTGCCTCGAGGTCGGACGGCCGGCGGCACCTCTCCGCGATGCGCTGCGCGACCGCCTGGGAGACTGGCTGCTCCGCCGCCTCGCAGACCTGGGCCTCGGCACACCCGCGGGGGCAGGGACCTGGGGCGCGTCCGCCCTCGGCATCGCGAAGCCCGTCTGCGTCGCCGCCGCAGCGGCCGCCGTCGCGGCCGGCGTTGCGACAGCGCCCGCGGAGCCTGCGCCGGTGCTCGCGCAGGCCGGCGTGCACGCGGCGGCCGCCCGGCATGCTCCACCCAGCGCGCCGCCCGCGCCGCGCCCTCCGCGCTCGCCGCAGCGTCGCGACGCCGCAGCAGCGGCGGATACAGAGACCCGCGCCGCGCCTCCCCCGGCGCCGCCTGCGGGCTCTGCCGCCCGTCGCGTGCGCGAGCGCCCCGGCGACGGAGCGGCCCGGCTCGCCGAGGAGCGCCGGCTCATCGAGAAGGCCGCCGTCACGCTGCGGGCCGGTCACCTCGCCGAGGCTTCCGAGATGCTCGAGCGTCACGCGCGGCAGTTTCCGCGCGGGCAGCTCGCTGGACGGCGGGAGGCGCTCCTGCGCGAGCTCAACGCCGGAAGCGACATCGGAGACGCCACCGGAAACAACACCCCGTGACGCCGCCGAGGATCGAGCCTGCGCTGCCCTGAGCCCACGCTGCGCCCGAGCCCGGCGCCTGCTGCCCGCTCCTGCTGGCCTGCTAGAACACCATCACGTTGATCGAGCGAGAAATGAACCGCCAAGGCGCCAAGGACGCCAAGACATCGTATTCTCCTTGGCGTCCTTGGCGCCTTGGCGGTTCGAATTTCTGCTCGTTTCAGGCGGGTTCAACCCGTTTGTCGCTCTAGCTAGCGGGCCTTACTGGACGAAGCCGAGCATCTCCGCGCCCGCGCCGGCCTGCCCCGCCAGCTCCGGCAGGTCTGCTCGCCCGCCTGCGCCCCCCTTGCCCGGCTCACCGACGCCGAGCGACAGCATCCCCAGGACCTTCGGAGGATCGAGCAGGTACGCGATCCCGATCGACGGGCCGCCCAGCCCCCCGCCGCCGTGGCCTCCGTTCCCGCCCTGGCCGCCGCGCCCGCCGTCGCAGCCCCGCAGCGAGCCGCTCCTCGCCGCGCCGCCGGTGCCACGGCTGCCGCCCTCTCCGCCGATCTGGCCAGCACCGCCGCGCCCGCCGTCGCCCCCGTCCGCAGCAGCGAGGGTCGTGTCGTGCAACGTCACGCCGTCGCTCAGGCTGATCAGCGCGATGCTCGCACCGCCGTAGCCGCCTCCTTGGCCACCGCGGCCGCCGCACCCGCCGCCGCCCCCCGAGCCGCCGCTCGCGCCGCCCTTCGGCAGCGCCGGCGACATGCCGCAGAACATCACGCCGCCCAGCGTCCCGCCGCCGCCGCCGCCCCCCTGACCGGAGAACCCTCGCGCGCCGTCCGCGCCGCGGATCCCTTCCCAGCCCGCGCGCGTGATCATCCCGCGCCCGGCGGCGCCGCGGCCCTGCGCGCCGTGACTGCCCGGATTGCCCTGTACCCCATCCGTGCAGGCCGCGCCGGCCGTCTGGCCCTCTCCCGCCTGCCCCCACCCCATCGCGTTCGAGATCGGCTCCGGCAGCCCGCTGCGCCCATCGTCGCCGCTGGTGACCGCGCCGTCGCCACCGGCGCCGCCGATCGTGTCGCCGTCGTCGCAGGTCGTCGCGGCGGCCGGCGCGCCCGCGACGACATCCGCAGAGCAGGCGTCGCCCCCTCTGTGTCCGTACGCGCCGCTCGCGGCGGCGCCGTCGCCGCCGTACTCGCCGTGCTCGCCGGGAGCGCCGTGCCCCGCGACGAGCGCGCTGCGGAGGAACGTCACGGTCGCGCCGGGGAGCACCAGCGCTGCGATCGACGAGCCGCTCGGCTGCGCCGCGTCGGCGGCCTGCGCGATCACGTCGGCGACGACCGACGCGCCGCTGCCGCCCTCGACGCGCAGCGGGATCAGGTCCGGCGCCGGCGCGAGCACGGCCTTCGCGCGGTCCCCGATGAAGGCCCACCCGCGCGCGCAGTCGAGGCCGCCCCAGATCTCCGTGCCCGCCGGGACCTCGACGGCCTCCTTGAAGATCTCCGCGCAGGCATAGACGCGCCGCGCGCCCTGGCGCGAGCGCTCGATCGCCTGGCGCAGCGTGCGCACCGGCAACGCCCGCGTGCCCGGGTTCGCGTCGTCCCCGAGGCTGCTGCTCGCGAACACGCCGCAGCCGTTCGTCGGCGCGGCGTCGATCGGATCACCTCCGCAGGGATCGCCGTCGGGGCTGTCCGGCGCGCTCGGCGGCGTGCCCGGCGCCTCGGGCTCGATCTCGCCCTCCGGCGCGCCGGGCTCGCCGCACGCGATGTGCTCGGCGCAGTCGTACGGGTAACACCCGCACACGCTGACCGCGCTGCCGCACCCGAGCATCACCCACGTCGCGGCGACGAGCGCGCAGCGCGCGGCAGCCCCACACCTCGCGCGCGTGTCCCCCATCGCGGGGCAGCCTACCACACCGCCTGGAGGGTCACGCCGGGCGAGAGCCCCGTCGCCCCCGCGACCATCGGCGTGAAGCCGGCCGTCGCGCGCGGCGGCGCCGCCGGGGCCCACCAGTACGACGACACCGAGAGCGCTCCGAGCGCGCCGCTCGCGACGAGGACCGCGACGGCCGCCGCGCCCACGCCGTCGCGCCGCGCGATGAGCGCCTCCTGGTGCTTGCACGCCCCGGAGAACCCCGCGCCGTTGCACGCGCCGTGTCCCCCGCGCTCGCGGATCTCTCGGGCGCGCTCGTCGACGACGCCGTCGAGCACCTCCGCGGCGACCCAGAAGCCGGCGCCGAGGACGGCGCCCGCCGCGGCGGTCCCGAGGGCGATGCGCCGCAGCACGTCGGCCGTGTCGCCTGGAGCCGCGGGCTGCGCGGGCCCGGGGTGGAGCGCGTTCGCGCGGGCCGACGGCGCCGGGACAGGCGCCCTCACGGCGAGCGCGAGCGTCACGCTCGACGAGGCGCCGCGCACCGCCTCGATGCCGGCCACCGCGTCGGCGTACCCCGCGAGCCTCGCGCGCACCGTGTGGGGTCCAGGCTCGACGAAGACGACGTGGACCGGGCGCGGCGCGCCGAGCGATCTGCCGTCGAGGAGCACCTCGGCGTCGCGGGGGCTCACGGCGAGGAACAGCGTGCCGACCTCGCGCTCCGCCTGCACCTGTCCAGCCTCGAACCGCCGTTGCTGCTCGACGGGGAGCGCGCTGCGGTGCTCGAGGCTGAAGCGCAGGTGCTCCGCGGCGTCTCGATGCGCGCCGAGCGCGAGCTCGCACAGGCCGAGCTCCCCGGCCACCTCGGCGCGGGTCGCGAGCGAGAGCGGCGGGCCGCGGCGCTCTTCCAGGGCGGCCCGGTAGGCCAGGGCGGCTTCACCCCACCGGCCGGCGCGCCGCGCCTCGTCGCCGCGCCGGATGGCGTCGCGCGCGACGGCATCGGCCGCCGAGGTGGTCGGGGCGGCGGACGCCGGAGCGCGAACGCGATCGGAGGCGCCCGGCTCCGCCGACGCGGCCACGGACGACAGCGCGAACGCGGCGCTGAGGGCAAGCGGCACGGACCGCCGTCGACGCGACATGGCGCCATCCTAATCCAGCGTCGCGTGAGCTGTGTGCTCCTCGCCTGGAGAGCCACCGGGGCCCGGACTCGGACCCAGCCCCCGACAGGTCACCGCGCGGTGGCCTGGTGCTCCACCGCGAGCCGCCGCCGTCAGCCGTCCTGCTTCTTCGCGCCCGCCCCGGCCGGCGCCGCGGGCAACGTGGGGCCGTCGCAGCAGCGGAATCCCGTGGAGTAGTCGTGATAGGTCGGCTCGTGGGCGATCGTGGTGAAGTAGCAGCCCGGGCCGAGCTCGCTGGTCGTGCTGAAGAAGCCGCCCATGAACACGCCGTTGCCCTCGTGCCACGGCTGGTCGCGGCGCTCGACGCCCTCGACCGCGAGGCGCATCACGAGATCGTGATCGACCATGTCGCTCACCCACTCGTGCAGGTTCCCGATCAGGTCGTGGACCCCGAGCTCGCTCGCACATCCGGCGTAGTCGCCGCTTCTTGCCAGGAAGCCGGGCTTCTGGTCGAGCTCGGGGCTGTTGAAGTGCCTCTCGTAGCTCCACCCGCCCGGCGGGTGCTCGCCGAAGACCTCGCGCAGGAGGTGCGCTTTTCCCGTGTTGCACCGCCCGCGCTCGCCGCGGGGCCCGTACGGGTAGCGGTGGACCCCGTTGCCGCGGCAGGCGCGCTGCCACTCCCGCCGCGTGCAGAGGCGCTTGCCGGCGGCGGCACACGCGGCCTTGGCCTCGACACGGCTGATGTACGCCTGCGGAAACACGCCGGGCCCGCTGCGGGCGAGGTAGCGGACCCCCGGCTCCGGCCTCTTGTAATGCGGGTGCACGGCGAGCTCGCCGCCGGCCTCGGTGACGAGGTGCGCCTCGTAGCGATCGATGCAGAAGCCGCCCACGGGGGCCATGTCGGCGGGGCACGCCCCGGGCGCCTGGAGCGGCAGGGCGGGCAACCCGGCGCTGGCCGAGCCGGGCGGGGGCGCGCCGGCTGATGCCGCGCTCGCGCTGCTCCCGGCGGACGCAGGCTCGGCGGGGGCGCCGCCCAGGATGGCCGCGCCGGCGTGGGCGCTGCCAGCGGACGCAGGCACGGCCGACGCCGGCGCGGCGGACGCGGACAGCGCGGCGGCGGCGAGGGCCGCCGGCAGGGCAGCAGGGGCGGCCTCGACGGAGGCGCCCGCCCTGCCCGCAGGGCTGCCACCGCCGTCGCCCGGCGCGGCGCACGCGGTGAGCCATATCGCGGCAGCGAGCCAGCCGGTGGGGGCGAGGTCCGACAGAGGGCGTCCAGGGAGCGGGGATCTGTCCGATAGGGGGGCCCGGCGGGGAGCGCGGGGCGGCGCGGTCGGCACGCGGGAGAGTGTACACGCGCTCGGCGCGCGGGCCCGGGTGTTGTCGCCGGTAGTCCTTCGGGCCTGCCCTGCCAGCGCGCGCCGGGTCGCCCGCGACCGAGGCCGCCCGAGCCCGACTACATGCCTCCCGGCTGAGCGCACGGATCGGCGACGGCGCCGCAGCTCGCCTCGCAGCTCGTGCAGGTGCACTCGTACACGGCCTCATACCGGCTCTGGGCGTCGGGGTGGGCCTCGTTGCAGGCGGTGAAACACGCCGGCTGCGGATCGCTCTCCATGCAGGTCCGGGCGCACTCGAGCCAGACCCGGCAGGTCGCGTTGAGCGCGCACGCCGTCATGCAGCCGTTCTGCGCCGCGCAGCTCAGGCACTGCGTGCCGCTGCCGGTGCCGCCGCCCCCTCCACCCTCGCCGCCCTGGCACTCGCTCAGGCAGCCGGCGAGCTCCGGGTCCACGTTCTCCCCCGTCAGCGTCTGGATCTGCTCGCACGACGCCCCGTTCACGCACTCGGCGGCACATTCCGCCGCCGGATCCGAGCAGTCGTAAGGGACGAGGCTGCACACGGGGACCTCGCACTCCGCGGCCTTCGCGCAGGCCTGATCACAGACGGTCTCGCCCCCTCCGCCGCCCTCGCCGCCACCCCCGCCCGAGCTGCTCGAGGTCGTGGTCGCCGCCGAGGTCGTGGTCGCCGCGCTCGACGTCGTGCTGCTCGTCGTTCCCCCGCCGCCGTCTCCGCCACCCCCGCCGGGGTTCGACGGCGTGTCGTCCGAGCACGCCGTGAACGCCGCGGCGGCCGCGACACAGATCACGCACACCAGAGAAGAAGTACGTCCGCGCATCTCCGCTCTCCTTTGGGCACGCCGCGGGTGGTCCACGTAGATGCCCCCAACGCGGCGCGATCGTTCGCCTACTTCCCACCCCCCGCAAGGTTTTTCTCCGGTGGGCGCGTGGGCCGATGCGAGCGTCCACACCCCGAGAGCGCCCGCGTCCGGCGCGCCCCGGTTCGCTCAGTCGGACGCCGGCGACAGCGCCCCGAGATCCGCGCTGCCGCGCTTGTTCCCGAGCAGATCGTGCGCCGGGACCTCGCGGGCGTCGCCCTGCCCGAGCAGCATCTTCGACGTTCGCTTCGGCCTGAAATCCGGCCGGTTCGGGTTGAGCTTCCACCAGCCCCCCTCGAGGATCACCCACGGCTCGTCGCTCGCGCGCATCACCTCGGCCGCGAACCGCGCGCGCGTGATGCCCGTGACCGCCCGCGTCTCGGCGAGCGACGCCGCCAGGCGCTTCAGCGCGGGCGGCATCCCGCCGTAGCTCACCTGGTTCACCACGTTGTGGCCCGCGTCGAACCGGTAGATGCCCGTGCTCAACACCTCGATCGAGGCCGAGGCGTCGTTGATGAACACGTTGTTCCGGAGCCGGCAGCCCCAGCTGCCGTTGCCGCACTGGAGCGCGGCCCGGCCGCCGTTGTTCATGATCACGGTGTTGTTGCGGATCAGGTTGTTGCGGCAGCCGAAGAGGGGCAGCGCCTCGGGGCCGCTCACCTGCTCCGGCGCGCTGGGGCCGGGCTCCACGTAGGCCTTGTCGTAGGGGTTCGCGTTGTCCCACTGCGCGATCCCGTGCGCGAGGTTGCCGTAGAGGAGGTTGTTCTGGATGAGGGAGTCCGACAGCCCGGCGAGGTTGAGCGCCCCGCCGCCGGCGCGGCCGTTGCCGTTCATCACGTTCTGCTCGATGATGAAATTCTCGCCGCGGCCGTCCGGGAACCCGTGCTCGCCGAAGCGATCGGTCGCGAGCTTGATGAGCCCCGCGGCCCAGGCCCGCGTCGGCGCCGGCGGGGGGTAGCTCCGGAACGACGGGTGCTTCATCACCTCCTCGAGCGACGCCTCCGGATCGAGGTTCGCCTGGAACCCTCCCGCGTTGTTGCCGAAGAACACGTTGCGCCGGACCACGTAGTTGTCCGACCCGTCGGACACGTAGGCTCCGTGCTCGCGCGCCGAGAGGGCGAACAGGTTGTCCTGCAGGAGGACGGTGTGGCTGTCGGTCGAGTGGAACCCCCACATCCGGTGGTGATGCGAGAAGCTCCCCACGACGGCGATGTGGTGCGCGAGCTTGCCGGTCTCGCCGAACGCGCCGTCGACCATGACGCCCGCGCGCGGCGCGCCCGCGCTCTGCCGGCCCGGCTCGCTGCTCCCGGCGAGGTTGAAGCCCTCGATCACCACGTGGTGCGCCGCCTTGAGGTAGATCATCCAGCTCGGGTCGAGGGCGCACGCCTGGTTGATCACGACCTCGCCCGGCCTCCCCATCGCCTTGAAGTGGATGAACCGCTCCTGGCCGGCGCTCGGCTTGTCGCCGACCGAGAACCCCGCGTAGGTCCCGGGCAACACGGCGACGAGGTCGCCGCCGCGGGCCGCGTCCGCGGCCTGCTGGAGCGTCGCGAAGGCGCGCGTGACCGGGACCTCCTGCGCCTCGGCCGCCGCGCCGCGCGCGTTCAGGTCGAGCGGGGCGACGCGGATCGTGGCGGGGGCGGGCGCGCCGACCACGAGGACGCGCTCGTAGCGCCGCTGCAGCTTGAGCGACTGGCTCACCCACTCGTCGGAGTCCCGCGTCTTCACGAACGGCTCGGCGGCCGTGGGCGCCGGCGGCTCCGGCGGCGCGGACGTCGGGGCCGGGGCCGGGGCGCCCGGCTTCTTCTCCGGCGGCGCGGGCTGCGTCGCCTCCTCGGGCGGCGGCCCCGCGACCTGGATCGTGGGGCCGCAGGCGAGCGCGGCGAGCGCGACGAGCGCGCCCCCGACGAGCGAACCCACGCGCGGACAGCGGCGGGCCAGAAGCATGACGCGGGTCGGTCCTCTCATCTCGACGCTCCGGCGAAGGCCGCCCCTCCGCGGCGCGCGGGCTCTGCGGCGGCTGCTCCTGTGTACCGCGAAGCGCGCGCCTCAGCCAGACGAGCTCGCTGCGCGCGGGGCGGCCGAGCTCGCCCCGCGGGAGCGCGCTCCGTCCCGGCGGCGCGTGGCGCGAGGTGCGACATCGCCGTCCAGCGGCGGCCACCGCGGCGGGGCGCCGTGTCCGTTTGCTTCCTTCGCTGCCGTTCCTTTGGTACGAAGGGCCCATGAAAGCGCTCCCCTCGCTCGTGGGTGTTGCTCTTGCTGGCGTCGCCCTCGTCGCGCTCGCGCCCGAGGCGCAGGCGAACATCAAGAATCCGCACGACCATCCCGACTACACGGCCGAGCTCGAGCCGCACGGCAACCTCGCCTTCTGGCGCCGTGACTACGGCTTGCGCGGTTACCGCAGGTACCGGGACTTCGACACCGAGTTCGGCGTCGGCTTCAGGGCGACCATCGAGCTCGGTGATCCGGCGTTCGTCCCGAAGATCAACAACACGGTCGGGATCTCGTTCGGCGTGGATATCACGAACTGCAGGTATTGCTACGACGACTTCACGCTGATCAGCCCGGTCACCCTGCAGTGGAACTTCTTCTTCAACGACAAGTGGAGCGCCTTCGCCGATCTCGGTGTGCTCGTCCGGAGCGACGGCTTCTACCGGGAAGCGTGGCTCGACTTCGCCACCATGATCGGCGGCCGGTACCATTTCAACGACGAGGTCGCGCTGACGATGCGCGTCGGGTACCCGTTCTTCAGCGTCGGCGTCTCGTTCTTCACCGGCTGAGCCGCTCCCGGCGGACTCTGCGGAGCGCCGCGCCGCCCAGGGCGCTGCGCTGCCCGGCGGCCGCGCGGCGCCAGGCGGCGCCGCCGCGCGGCGCGGCGAGGGGGCGCGACGCCGCGCGGCGAGGGGGGCGAGCGTCCACCGACGCAGGCGTGCGGGGCGGGCATGACGTGCGTGCGGACGCGCCGCACCCTGGTTAGACTAGCCCGAGATGGTCGGCTGGTATTTCGTTGGCGTCCTCGGTCTCGCCCTGCTGATGGTGGTTCACGAGGCGGGGCATTATTTCGCCGCGCGCGCCTACGGCATGCGCGTCCTGAAGTTCTCGATCGGCTTCGGACCCACCTTCTTCAAGGTTGTCCCGAAAGACGGGTACTTCTGGTTCACGACCGCGGCGGACAAGATCCGCCTGCGGCTCTGGCGTCACGATCCGGTGAAGCACGGCCCCACCGTGTTCCAGGTCGCGATGATCCCCTTCCTCGCGTACGTCCAGATCGCGGGGATGAACCCGATGGAGGAGGTCGATCCCGAGGACAAGGGCAGCTACGCGAACGCGAGCCTGGTGGGCCGGATCGCCGCGATCTTCGCCGGTCCGCTCGCGAACTACGTGTTCGCCTCGGTGCTGTTCTTCGCGAGCCTGATGACGGGCGGCAAGCACTACCGCCAGACCGAGATCGGCGTGGTCGCCGGCACGCCGGCGGCGGCCGCCAACCTGAAGGACGGCGATCGGATCGTCGAGATCGACGGGACGCCGGTGCAGGACTGGGAGAAGATGGCGGAGATCATCTCCCGCAGCCCGGGGCGGCAGCTCGACCTCGTCATCGAGCGCGGCAGCGAGCGGATCCCGGTCGCGATCACGCCCGCGAGCGACAACGGCTCGGGCAGGATCGGCGTGACGGCGATCGGCCCGATCCAGCGGGCGCCCGTGACCGCCAAGGAGGCCGCGGTGCTCGCGCTGACGAAGCCGCCGAAGGTCGTGCAGGGCCTGATCGTCGGGCTCGGCCAGGTCATCACGGGCAGGGTCGAGGGCGAGCTCGGGGGTCCGAAGCGGATGATCGAGGAGACCGCGTACGCGGCCAAGCGCGGCTGGGCCGACGGGCTCGAGTTCCTCGGCATGCTCTCGGCCTACCTCGGCGCGTTCAACCTGATCCCGTTCCCGGCGCTGGACGGCGGCCGGCTGATGTTCCTGTTCTACGAGGCCACCACGCGGCGCCGGCCCAACGCCCGCATCGAGGCGCACATCCACCTCGTGGGCGTGTTCATGCTGATCGGGCTGATGCTCTACGTCACCGCGAACGATTTCGGCCTCGGATCGAAGTAACATCCCCCGCGTGACGCGCGTGACGCCGACGCTGCCCGCGCGGGATCCGGCGCCGGCCGGGCGCCTCGCTCGCGCGGCGTCCTGGCTTCCGCTCCTCTACCTGGCCGCGCCGCCTCCGGCCGCGCTGGCGGCGCCGCCGGGCTCCGGCGCGTGGTCCGACGACGACGAGGCGGTCTTCGACGTCCCCGCGCCGCCGACGCTCCCCGCGCTCACGCGGCGCGATCCCACCTTCACCTTCGAGTACACGGCGGCCGTGATCGAGCCCGACTGGGGCAGTGCGGGCAGCGGCAAGAGCGCCTTCGCCTGGTACTCGCACGGCGAGCTCGAGATGCCGCTCGTCCCGCGCAAGTGGTTCGTCGGCGTGGTGCACGACTCGGCCGCCGCGAGCGTCCCGGGGGTCGAACGGTCGATCCAGCTCGGGAGCCCCGAGCTCTACGGGCGCGGCGTGTGGTCGAGCGTGCGCGGGCTCTCGTCCGGCGGGGGCTTCGGCGTCGTGATCCCGACGCCGCGCGAGGTCTCCCCGGCCGAGGAGGAGGTGCTGCGGACGGCGCGTGTGGTGCGGCCGTGGGACGAGACCCGCTTCCGGGACCTGACGATCACGTTCCGCCCGTGGTTCGACATGCGGCACATCACGGGGCCGTTCATCTTCCAGCTCCGGCAGGGCCTCGACTGGTCGCTCGTCGTGCGCGGCCTGTTCTCCCGGGAGCGCCGCACCGACATCCGGGCGCACACCGCGTTCTACTTCGGCTACCGGCTCGCGCGCCCGGTCGGGCTCGGGCTTGAGCTCTGGGAGGTCTACCAGCTGACCGAGGGCCTGCCGGACAGCAGGCGCGCGACGTTCGCGATCTCGCCGAGCGTCCGCCTGATCCTGTCGAGCAACGTGCAGCCGGCGCTGAGCGTGCTGCTCCCGATCGCGACGCCGCTGCGCGGCGACGTCGACTCGTACTACGCCGCGCGCCTCAATGTCAGCTTCTCGTTCGTGCCGGGCGCGCTTCGGCCGCCGCCGCCCCGGTGAGGGCCCCGGCGGGGGCGAGCTGGCCGCCGGAAGGGGGGAAGGCGCGGTGATCTCCTCCGAGTGCGTGCATCCAGCGCGGCAGGTGGGTACCCTGGGCGCGTGGTCACCTCGGCATGGATCCGGCGCGGTCTGGTCCTCGCGGCGCTCGTCGGGCAGGCCGGCTGCTCGACCCAGCTCGTGAGCTTGAACGAGGGCCCTCGCGAGTACGTGGCGACGGACTACGAGTACGTGCTGCGCGCCTGGACGCGCACGGAGCACCTGATCGCGCTCTCCGAGCTCGACAACTTCCTCACGGCCACCGCCACGTTCGAGTCGTGGGATTTCCGCTGGGCCTACGTGGTCCGCTACGCGCAGGACTACCGGCTCACGATCGAGCAGCGGCAGAAGCTCCTCGAGAAGACGCTGGAGGAGACGCACCAGCGCCACCAGTTCTTCGTCGCGATCTTCGGGGGCGAGCGCAAGTACAACGACCTCGCGACGCAGGACAGCGCGTGGATCGTCCGCCTGATCGACGACACCGGCAACGAGACGGCGCCCGAGGAGATCATCGCGATCACGAAGCCGAACGCGCTCGAGCGCACGTACTTCCCGTACAATACGGTGTGGCGGCGCGCGTTCCGGATCCGCTTCCCGCGCGAGACCGCGCAGGGCCGGCCGACGATCTCGCCGAACGCGAAGTGGTTCGGGCTCCGCTTCGCGGGGGCGCAGGGCAACAGCGAGCTCGTGTGGCAGCTCAACGACGACGAGGAGCCCGCCGAGCCCGTCGACGTGGACCAGGTGGCCGCGCGGCGGCTGCGCCCGGTCGCGGACCGGTGAGCGGCCGGCCCGCGCCGGGCTGAGCGCGTCGGGCGGCGTCGAGCGCCGCGCGCGTCCGGGATCGGGCGCGCTCAGGCGCGCAGCGAGACGGCCTGCGCGAGGATGGAGAGCAGCTCCGGCGTGCTCTCGAAGAGCTCGCGCAGCACGGGGTGATCGGCGATGAGCACGAGCGCGCCGCCGGCGGCCGCGCGGGCGATCGACGGCGCCGGCTGGCCCGCGAGCAGCTCGGAGGCGAACAGGAGCTCCCCGGACCTCGCGCCGCCGGTGATCTCCTGGGAGCGCTCGTCGACCAGCTCCAGCGCGCCGGCCCCGACGAGCACCAGCCCGGGCATGGGGTTGCCCGCGTGGATGAGCTGCTCGCCGGGCTCCAGGCCGCGCAGGCGCAGCCGGCCGAGGATCCGGCGGAGCAGCGTCTCCTCGAGTTCGCCGAGCGGCCCCATGGTGGCGCCGGCGAGGGCCTGGAGGCGGTCGGCGACGGCGCGCAGCTCCTCGAGCACCCACGGGCAGGTGCGGAGCGCGTCGTCGATGGTCGCCTGGTCCCAGATCGCCACCCGCGCGCCGCCCGCGCCGGCGACGACGCGCAGCGGGATCCCGTCGCCGAGTGTCCCGCGCGACGGCACGAGCGTCCTGATGGCGGCGCGCGCGGCCGGCGTATCGACGATGTTCGCGCAGACGGAGGCTTTCCCGTGGAGCACGAGCGCCGCCCCGGAGACGGCGAGCTCCTCGTCGGGCGCGAGGTCGCCCACGTGCGCTGCGCGCGCGAGCTCGTCGTGCATCTCCTCGGGCAGGTCGGCGAACGCCTCGATCTGCTCGAGGTCGCGGCCGGTGATGGCGGCGGCCCGCTCGCCGCTGGCCGCGGCGAGCCCCGGCACGCTCTCCGGGCCGAGGTCGGGCGCCTCGACGGCCCGCGGCTCGGGCGGTGGATCGGTCGGCAGATCGAGCGCGCTCGCGAGGAGCGAGAGGTCTTCGACCACGTCCGGTCCGGACAGCGCCGCCGCGGTCAGCTCGGGCGGACCCGCGATCCCGAGCAGGGCGTCGTGCTCGCCTTGCGTGGGGGCCGCAGCGGCACGCGGCGGCAGCGGCACGGAGTCGGGCTCCACGGAGACGGGCTCCACGGAGGCCCGTTCCCCGGAGGTGGCTTCCCCGGAGGCGGGCTCCTCGTCGAGCGCGATGTCCGCGTCGTCGAGCACCTCCGCATCGACCCCAGGCTCCGCCGTCGGTTGTGTCGTCCCTTGCGGACGCAGCGCCGGGTCTTCCGCCTCCTCGGAGGCTGGCATCTCTGCGGGCTCGCTTGCCTTCGTCTGCCGAACGTCGTCCGGGTGGGCCGTCTGCGGCGCGGGCGCGGGGACCTCGCGGAGCGATGGCGACGGCGGCAGGGCCTCGTGCTCCGGGTCGGAGAGCTCGACGACGACGGTCCCGGCGGACGTCGACACCGACGTCTGGGGCGACATTTCTGTGGTCGCCCGGGGCTCGTGCTTGTCGTTCCTGCTCTCGGGAACGGCGGCGTTCTTCGTCGGGATGCTGGTGGCCGAGGTCCCGACGTGTCCGGGCGGCTCGTTGCCTGGCAGCGTCGCTGGCCGGGGGCGCACCGCGGGAGGCACCGGGGGGCGCGCTGAGATCGGCTTGCGCTTGAGCGTGAGATCGAGCGGCGCTGCCGAGGTGATCACCTCGTCTTCATCGCCGACCTGCGGCGCGGAGGGCGGCCGGAGCGCCACCAGGTAGGTGTCGCCGCTCGGCGTCATGGTCGCCTGCGCCGGCCGGGGTGGCGCGGCTATCTCCGCGTCGTCGGACCAGGGGTCGAGGATCGGCTCGCGCGGTTTCCGCTTCGACACGCCGGTCCTCGCCGCCGGGCCGGCGGCGCCCGTGCGCGCTGGCGTGGTCGCCGCACCCTGATCCTCCACGTGGATCGCGCTGCTGTCCTCGTCTTGCCGCTGTTCCTCGCCGGGCGCTGCCGCGGTGGAGGGGGGTGATGACGGCGCCGGCCCCGCAGGCGGCGGCACCGACGCGGCCGGTTGTGATGCGGCAAGCGGCGGAGCGGCAGGCGGCGACGGCGCCACCGACGCCGCGGGCGGCGGAGGCGCAACGGGCGGCGGCGGAGGCGCAACGGACGCCGATGAGGGCACCGGCGGCGACGCCGGAGGTGGAACCTGCAGTAGCGAAGGCGCGACGGGTGGGGGCGGAGGCGCGGCAGATGCCGACAGCGACAGCGCAGGAGGCGCCGGCGGAGGCGGCGCGAAGGGCGGCGGCGGTGCGGCGGACGTCAGCGTCGCCGGGGCAGGAGGCGCTGGCGCTGCCAGCGGCTGCGGCGGAGGCGCGAAGGGCGGCGGCGGTACGGACGCCGGCGTCGCCGCGGCAGGGGCCGTCGGCGGAGGCAGCGGCTGCGGCGGAAGCGCGAAGGGCGGCGGTGGTACGGACGCCGGTGTCGCCGGGGCAGGGGCCGTCGGCGGAGGCAGCGGCTGCGGCGGAAGCGCGAAGGGCGGCGGTGGTACGGACGCCGGCGTCGCCGCGGCAGGGGCCGTCGGCGGAGGCAGCGGCTGCGGGCGCGGAGGCAGCGGCGGCGGAGGCAGCGGGTTCGGCGGCGGAGGCGCGGCGGAGGCAGGCGGAGGCAGCGGCTGCGGGCGCGGGGGCGCAGCGGACGAAAACGGCGGCGCCGGCGGGGGTTGCGGCCGCGCAGGTGCGAAGGACGGCGGATGGGGTGCCGGCAGCGGCCCGAAGGACGGTGGCTGCGACGCGGGGGCCGGCGCCAGCCCGAAGGACGGCGGCTGCGGCGGCGCCGGCCCGAAGGACGGCGGCTGCGGCGGCGCGGACGCCGGCCCGAAGGACGGCGGCTGCGGCGGCGCGGACGCCGGCCCGAAAGACGGCGGCTGCGGCAGCGTGGACGCCGGCCCGAAAGACGGCGGCTGCGGCGGCGCGGACGCCGGCCCGAAGTACGGCGGATGCGGCGGCGCGGACGCCGGCCCGAAGTACGGCGGATGCGGCGGCGCGGGCAGCGCGGCCGCTCCTGGCGGCGGCTCTGCGATGAACCTCGGCAGGGGCGGAGGTCCGAGCGGCGACGCCGGCATCGCGGACGGCGCCAGCGGAGGCAGCAGCGCGCCGATCGGCGGCTCGCTCAAGGGGCGCGCTCCCAGGGGGGGCGGCGGTTGCGGAGGCCGCACCGAATCCGATCGCCCGCGCTCCTGCGAGGGAGGCAGCACGCCCAGCGGCTCCGGCGGCGCCGGCGAGGGAGACGGGTAAGGCGGAGCCGACGACCGCCGCAGCGGCGGCGGCGAGGACGGGTACGGCACGGCCGGCGCTGCTGCCGGAGGGATCGGCGCCGCGACCTGGGCGAGCGGCGGCGTGAAGTACGCGTACTCCTCCAGCGAAAGCAGCGGCTCCGTGACCATGGGCGCACGGAACGACGGAGGAGGCGGCGGCTGTGCCGGCTGGAGCCCGCTCGCCGACGGCGTGGGCGCGAACGGCGACGCGGGCGGCGGCTGGCTCCGGTAAACCACCCCCGTCTGGGCGCTGGGCACCGCCAGCGGCGGCGCGGAGGGCGCGACCGGCGGCGGATAGTACGGCGCGCCGGGCTGCGGGGGCGGCGCGGCCGCCGGAGGATACGAGCGCGGCGCGCCGGGCTGCGCCTGCGGCGGGAACGGCGGCGGCGGAGCCGACGGCGCGGGCCGCGCGACCGGGGCGCCGGGAGGCTGCTGCGCCACGGGCGGCGTGATCGGCGGGGGAGGCGGCGCGGGCTGCGAGGCGCTGCCCGGCAAGACGCCGGCCGGCGCGGAGGGATACGTCGCGATCGGCCTGGCAACGGCGCCCGGCGCGCCCGCTGCGCCCGGCGGGGGCGGCGGCAGGATGCGCGGCGGCGGCGCCGGCGGCGGCAGGCGCTCCGCGCCCGCGGTCAGCTCCGGCTCCGAGATCGGCTCGAACAGATCGATCTCGATCGAGGGCATCGAGGCGCGCAACTCCTCGGTGAGCGACCGGCGGCGGCGCCAGGTCTGCTCGTCGGAGGGCGGCCCATCGTCGTCGGAGGGCGGGTCCTCGTCGGCGGTCTCGCTGGCGATCGTCTCCAGCAGGTCAGGATCGCTCGGCTCTCCGAGCTCCGAGGCCATCACCTCCTCGAGCGCCGTCGCGCAGAGGCCGATCTCCGAGGCGCGGAACGGCTGCCCCGCTACCCCCGCCGCCTCGGCCGCGCGCCGCAGCCACACGATGGCGTCGCGCCGCTCGCCTCGCGCCCACAGCGCGGTGGCCGTGGAGATCCCCCACACGACATCTTCATCGTCATCAGGGTGCGGTTCGGGGAGGGCGACCACGCGGTTCGCCATGAGCAACACCACCTATCACAGGCCCCACAGCGGCCGTTTGCCCCATCGTACCGGGCGAGCCGACGTCCCGGATCGAGCGTCGCGAGCCCACGGCGCGGAAAAGCCGCGCCACCAGGAGCTTAACCGCCCTCGATACGGCACGTACAAATTACGGCACCGGCGGCGGCCTTTCGGCCTCGCCTCGCCACTCACGGCCGCTGGACCCGCCGCCAGCGTGGTCCGGCGCGCCACGTTGGCCCGACGCGCCAGGTTGGACCGGCGCGTCAGCGCGGCCCGGCGCGCCGCCGATCCGTGACCTGCGGCGCGCGGCCCGCTCGGCTCAGGTGGACCGCCGCCCGCCCACGCGCCGGGGGCCGCAGCCCAGCACCGCCGCCCGCCGGCACATCTCCTCGACACCGTCGCGGGACGCCTCCTCGCCGGGCATGCGCCTCGCGAGCCAGCCGATGAGCGTGAGCCCCGCTGCGCGGGCGTCTGCGGGCATCGTCCCTTCGTTCAGGAGGCTCGCGATCTGAGCGATCAGACGCGTGCGCGTTTCCTCAGGCGCCATCCTGCGTGCTCCATGAAGCATTCCAGCGGGAAAGTCAAAACAACCGCCCTGCTCGAGGGCGGGTCCCGTCGGCGGAGAGGGCGGTGCCATGCCCCCTCCGACATCGCATACCGGCTCGCCCGTTCGCATCGATGCGCACCAACACGCGCTGCGGAACGGCGTCAAGGAAAAAGCGGCAGGCTCAGATCGGCGCGATCAGGACCTCGCGATCCTTGGCGCCGTTCGCCGGTCCGACGAGCCCGCGCTTCTCCATGGCCTCCACCAGCTTGGCGGCGCGGTTGTAGCCGACGCCGAGCTTGCGCTGCAGCCACGAGGTCGAGCAGCGCCGCGTGTCGGCCACGATCCGCACCGCGGCGTCGTACATGGGATCGGCCTCCGCGTCGGACGTGTCCGGCTCCTCGCCCTCGTCGTCGCGTGGCCGGAGGATCGCCTCGTCGTAGACCGGCTCGCCCTGGAGCCGCAGGAAATCGGTGATCCGCTGCACCTCCTCCTCGGAGCAGAACGGGCACTGGACGCGGCGGGTCTCGTTCGATCCGTTCATCTTGATCAGCATGTCGCCGCGGCCGAGCAGGTGCTCGGCGCCCTGCTCGTCGAGGATCGTGCGGCTGTCCACCTTCTGCGCGACCCGGAAGGCGATGCGCGTCGGGAAGTTCGCCTTGATCATGCCGGTGATCACGTCGACGCTCGGCCGCTGCGTCGCGAGGATCACGTGCATGCCGGCGGCGCGCGCCTTCTGGGCGAGACGGGCGACGCTCGCCTCCACGTCCTTGCCCTGCTGCATCATCAGGTCGGCGAACTCGTCGACGACGATCACGATGAAGGGGATCTTCTCCGGCAGCGCCGCGTCCGACCCGTCCTTCGCCGCGTCGACCTCCACCTCGGTCCCGTCCGCGGCGATCGCGCTGACCTTCGCCGGCGGCTTCGGCGGGCGCGCCTCGCCGCGCTGCACGCGCTCGATCCACGCGTTGTAGGTCGTGATGTTCTTCGTCCCCGCGTTCGCGAACAGCTGGTAGCGGCGCTCCATCTCGTCGACGGCCCACTTCAGCGCGTTCGCCGCCTGCTTCATGTCCGTCACGACCGGCAGGAGCAGGTGCGGGATGCGATCGAACGGCGCGAGCTCGACGACCTTGGGGTCGATCATCAGGAGCCGGAGCTCGTCCGGCGTCTTGCGGAAGAGCAGGCTCACCAGCATCACGTTGAGCCCGACGCTCTTGCCGGCGCCGGTCGCGCCCGCGACGATGACGTGCGGCATCGACGCGAGGTCGGCGAAGTACGGCGTCCCGATGATGTCGCGGCCGAGCACGCACGGCAGCGGCGCCTTCATCTCGAGGAAGCGGCGGTCCTCGACGAGCTCGCGCAGGCTGACGGGCACGCGGTGATCGTTCGGGATCTCGAAGCCGATCCGGTTCTTCCCGGGGATGGGGGCGACGATGCGGACCTTGCGCGAGAGGCCGAGCGCGAGGTCGTCCGCCAGCCCCGCCACCTTCGAGACCTTGGTGCCGGCGGCGGGGGAGACCTCGAACGTCGTCACGGTCGGCCCCGGGTGGATCTCCTCGACCTTGCCGCTGACGCCGTAGTCCGCGAGCGTCTTCTCGAGGAGCTGCGCGGTCCCCTTGAGCTGATCCGCGTCGAGCTCCCGGCGCCCGCCCGCCGCGGCGTCGAGCATGTCCGGTGTCGGCAGCCGGAAGCCCGCCCCGACGGCCGGGACGACGCGCGTGACGCTCGCCTTCTCGCTCACGAGCGCGCGGCTCGTATCGACGATCGTCGGCCCGGCCGGCTTCTCGGCCCGCGGGCGCTCCGGGGTGCCCGCCGTCACCTCGCGCGGCGCGGTCCTCGCTTCCGGCTCGCGCGCCTCGCGCAGGGGCTCACGCGCCTCGCTCACGTCGCGCGCGGGCTCGCGCGCCTCGCGCGCCTCACGCACGTCGCGCAGGGGCTCGCGCGCCTCGCGCACGTCGCGCAGGGGCTCGCGCGCCTCACGCACGTCGCGCAGGGGCTCGCGCGCCTCACGCACGGGCAGGATGGGCGACGGCGTGGGCACATCGAACACGTCCAGCTCCACGAACCTGGTCGCGATCTCCTCGTCCATCGGGGCGGGATCCTCGAGCTCGTCCACGCCGTCCTCGTCGAGGTGCGCCTCCTCGTCGAGGTGCGCCTCGCCCTCGTCCAGGGCTGCGAGCGCCGCCGGGCGCGCAGCGGCGCGCCGTGTCGCCTTGCGCTGCGCCGGCTCGCGCGCCGAGGCGCTGCGCTGCGCCGATCTGCGCGGCGCGGCGTCCTTCTGCGCCGCCTCGCGCGGCCCGGAGCCGTGGAGGTCCACCTCGCGCTCCTCGACGTCCTGCTCCGCCTCTTCGCGCGGCTCCTCGATGCTGTGGATGATCACCTCGCGCGGCTCGGCGCTGTGGATGATCACCTCGCGCGGCTCGGCGCTGTGGATGATCACCTCGCGCGGCTCGGCGCCGTGAAGGACCACCTCGTGCGCCTCGGCGTCCTGCTGCGCCGCCTCGCGCGGCTCGGCGCCGTGGAGGATCACCTCGTGCGCCTCGGCGCCCTGCTGCGCCGCCTCGCGCGGCTCGCGCGCCTGCGCCTTCCGCCCGCGCCGCGGCTTCGCCGGGGCCGCCGGCTCCTCGGGGGCGGCGCTGCCCGGCGCGCTCTTCCACAGATCGAGCGCCGGCGCCGCGGCGCCCGCCGGCTCGACGGGCGTGGCCCTCGCGGCGGGATCCGAGAGCGGCTCGTCGGCGTCGTCGGCCAGCGCGGCGATGATCGCGTCGGGGCTCGAGTTGCGCGCGATGATCGGCGGCGACTCCGGCTCCGAGGCCCCCGCGCGCCGCTCCAGGTCCCGCGCCGCGGCCCACGCCCCGAAGAGCGCGCGCACCCAGCCGGCGATGCGCTGCGCGACCGCGATCGCGATCTGCTCCGACCGCTGCGCGAGCTCGATGAACGAGAACGTCGCGCGGCCCATGAGGATCAGCGCGACGATCGTGAGCCCGATGATGTAGGATCCGATGTTCGAGAAGAGCGACCGCAGCACCTCCCCGAACAGCTCGCCCACCGCCCCGCCGAGCGGCATCGCGCCGAACGCGACCGCCCGCGGGAACGCGACGTGCGCGAGCGCCGCCAGGACGATGACCACCACCACGTCGCCGCTCAGCCGGAACAGGCCGGCGATCGATCGCTTCGACCCGAGCAGCGGCATCGCGAGCATCGCGAGCTCGAGCGGGACGAACCACGCGATGACCCCGACCGCCTCGACCGCCGCCCCCGCAAGCGCGGCGCCCACGGGGCCGACCCAGTCCGCGCCCGAGACCTCCGGCCGCAACGGATCCGCACGGAAGGTGGCCAGCGCCAGCGCGCTGTACAAGGCCGACACGAGGAGGACCAGCGCCGCCGCATCGCGGGCGTAGCTGTGCCCCCGCGGCCCGGCAGGACCCGCGCCCGCCGCCGGGCTGGTCCGCGCGGCGCCGCGGGCCTCGGACCGCAAGGGCTCGCCAAGACCGACAGCGGGCTGGGCACGGCGAGGAGCGAACAAGGGGACGTGCATGCCTACCTGAACCTACTTTGCTCACATATGCGCACTCCCGCCCGGGGGCAAGAAGTCTGGGCAGACTGGAACCGGCGGAGCCTGTTGCACCCGGACGGCGCACATGAGCTCGCCAGGCGCGCCCGCCGCCGCCGCGCGAGGCGGCGGCGGCGCGGGCGGGAGGGTGGACGCCGCGGCGAAGTTATGGCCGCATTTCGCGTGAATCTGCCTGAGTTCACTTGATCTCGGCCGTGAAATTCTTTCAAACAGGGGGCGGCGAGCGGTACCATCGCGGCCCTCCTGGGACGTGCATGGAAACTGTCGAACGAGCAGGGCGGCGCGTCGGCGCTGCGGGCCTACTTTTGCTGTGCCTCGCGACCGTGAGCGCGGGGCTCGCGACGAGCGGGTGCCGCGTCAACGAGAACGACATCCATCGCTGGGAGTCCACGGCGCACGGGCCGGACAAGCTCCGGGCCGTGTTGTTCCACGACAAGTACGACACCGCGCTCCGCGTCGAGGCGGCCACCTCCCTCATCCGCATGAAGCCGCGGCAGGGGCGGCGCGTGGGCATCGGCATCCTCGTCGAGACGCTCGCGAGCATCGCGCCCGAGGCCCGGCAGCCCATCGTCGCGGCGCTCGTGCCGTCGATCATCGCCGAGCTGAGGAAGCCGCCGCCGGTCGCGGAGCCGGGGAAGCCGGCCCCGCCGGACACCTCGTTCCCGTACAAGGACGCCGCCTACGCGATGCTCACGTCGGATCGGACCGCGATCATCGCCGACGAGGGGCTGAAGGAGGGGCTGAAGGCCGCCCTCATCGACTGGGCGATGGCGGACTTCGAGCACCGGCTCGTCGACCGCTCGCAGGCGTACGGCATGGAGCAGCTGCTCCGGCTCATCGGCCCCACCGCGGTGGCCGGCCTGCCGAAGCTCATGACCCGCGACGCGACGCGGCTCGACCAGATGGCGTCGCTCGTCGCCGAGCACGGCGACGCCGCGACGAAGGAGGCCGCCTCGGCGAACCTGGTCGCGATCGCCCAGTTCGTCTCCTCGGACGAGTGGACCAAGCTCAAGAAGCCCGAGCTCGAGGCGGCGAACGCCGCGTCGAAGCTCACGCCCACCGAGAAGCAGTTCGAGGCGCAGCTCGCGCAGTACCAGGAGGAGGAGATCTTCCGGGTCTTCGGCTCGATGAAGAAGCTCGGCGGCCGCCCGTCCGTGGACTTCCTCCTCGGCTTCGCGGCGAACAAGGACCAGCCCGAGAAGCGCCGCCAGGCCGCCCTCGCCGCGCTCGAGGGCCGGCTCGACCGGAGCAACCCGAGCGACATCCAGCGCATCCTCGAGATCGCGACCGCCGACGCGCCCGACGTGGTGCTCGAC
This sequence comes from Sorangium cellulosum, assembly GCF_002950945.1. Lineage (GTDB taxonomy): Bacteria > Myxococcota_A > Polyangia > Polyangiales > Polyangiaceae > Sorangium > Sorangium cellulosum_E. Next base: position 12,815,442 of record NZ_CP012673.1, on the reverse strand, counting down.
CAGGCCTTCCGCCGCGTCAGCGAGATGCCGCGCGAGCTCGTCGTCGACAAGCTCTACGGGCTCTTCAGGACCGACAAGTGGAAGATCCGCCGCACGGCCGCCACGACGATCCTGAAGATGTCGACCGTGAAGCACATTGACGAGTTCCTGGGCAGGCTCCCCGAGCCGAAGGGCTTCGCGATGCCCGAGGCGCTCACCTACGGCGCGTACTTCGGCGACCTGAAGGAGGGCTCGCCCCTCGAGGCCCTCAAGAAGCACTTCACCGCGGGGCCGGCGCCGGCGCGCGCCAGCGCGATCGCCTACTACTTCACGTACGGCACGACGGCCGATCTCCCGGCGGTCAAGCCGCTCGAGGGCGACACCACGCGCGCGCCGGTCTGCGAAGCCGACCCGGACTGCAAGTGGGCGTGCGAGGTGCCAAAAGAGGGATCGAACGAGCGCGAGCTCCGCGACGTGAAGACCATCGGCGAGTTCGTCCAGCTCTGCGTTGTGCCGGCGATGCAGCAGCGGCAGCCGGAGCGCGAGAAGGGCGAGAAGAAGTGACGCGAACGCCGGCGGCGAAGCCGAGCGCGATCAGGTGCTTGCAGGGAAGAGGCCGGGAGGAGGCTTCCCAGCGCAATTCATCCTCCGTTATCGTTGGGTAGAGATGAGCGCGGATCCGAACAAGAAAAGCGCACGGACGTTCCAGTGTCGCGATGTCCTTTGGGAGACGTTCGAGCAGATGGCGCGCGAGCTCGAGTGCTCCATCGACTACCTCATCAACGAGTCGATGAAGCAGTACGCGCGGCAGCGAAGCTACAGTCCGCGCACGCCCTTCCCGCCGCCTGCCAGGATCGACGGTCCTCCCGGCTCCGCTGCGCACGCGTCCGCGCTCCCGCCAAACGCGACGCCTCCGCCGCCTGGGGCGCCGCCGCCGTTCGGCGCCGCCGTCTCCCCGATGTCCGGCGGCCTGCAGCAGCAGCAGCCGGCGGGCGGGGCGGCGTACGGCGGGGCGGGCGCGCCGGCCTATGGCGCGCCCTCGCCCCCGTACGGCGTGCCGCCCGTGGGGCCGGCGCCGATGCCGACGCCGGTCCCGGCGGTCACGCCGCCGCCGCCGCCGCCGGGCCAGGTCCGGCCCGGCGCGCCGCCGCCGCCGCCGCCGCCCGGCAACACCGCCTCGGGCGGGAAGCGGCCCAGCCTCCCCGTTCCGCCGCCCATCCCGGGCCGCGTCGGCGGCCCGCCGCCGCCGCACAGCGTGACGCGCCTCGGCGGGCCGCCGCCGCTCGGCGCGCCGCCGCCCCTGCCGTCGCAGGTCACGAACCCCGGGGGGCGCCAGAGCATGCCCGGCCCGAACGCGAGCCGCTCCGGGCCGCCGCCGCCACCCCCGCCGCCGATCAGCAGCGCGACCGGGTACGCGCCGATGGCGCCGCCGCCGCCCCCGCCGCCGTACGCGCCGCCGCAGGCGTCCGGCAGCATCCCGGGGCCGCCGCCGATCATGCCGAGCGCGGTCCCGCAGGGGCCGGCGCTCGCGGCGTTCTACGCGGGTCAGCGCTTCGTCGTGAACAAGGACCGGTTCATCATCGGGCGCGGCAAGCAGTCGAGCGATCTGACGATCAAGGACCCGAACGTGTCGCGCCAGCACGCGATGGTCGAGTTCCTGAACGGCCAGTACTACATGGTCGACATGGGCTCGACGAACGGCGTCGAGTACAACGGCCAGCGCATCGCCCGGAAGGCCATCGTGGAGGGAGATCTGTTCCGGATCTGCGACCACGAGGTGCGCTTCTCGTACCGCTGACGGCGGCCGCGCCGTGATCCCCGCCGGGAGCTTGGCTCGCGCGCGGGGGTCGACCTAGGATCGCGCGCCACGATGACGATGGCGAAGCGTGGAGGCGCCGCGGCCGGCTCGCGGGGGCTGCGCCGCCGCGCGCTGCGGGGCGGCGCGGCGGCGGCCGCGCTCGGCGCGGCGATCTGGGGCGGGGTGGTCTCCGCCTCGCAGCTGCCGCCGTGGGTGGCGGCGGGCGACGACCCGCTGCCGGCCTGGGTGAGGAGCGCGCGTGTGCTCAAGCGGGACCAGCCGCTGTTCGAGGCGCCGGGCGAGAGCCCGCGCCGGCGCGGCTCCGTCGATCGCAACGTGCAGCTGCCCGTCTTCGCGGCGCGGCGCGCCGACGGATGCCGCGGGCGCTGGCTCGAGGTGGGCGCCACGGCCTGGGTCTGCGACGACGCCGTGGAGCTCTCCGCGGCGGGCCCGATCAACCCGCTCGTGCGGACGTGGCGCGAGATGCCGGACGGGCTGCCCTACCGGTACTATTTCGTCGGGCCGGACGGGTCGTTCGGTTACCGCCGGGCCGAGGCGGCCGACGTCGAAGAGCCGGACGTGCAGCTCGAGCCCGGCTTCGCGGTCGCGATCGTCGAGGAGCGGGTCGAGGGCGGCGCGCGTTACGGCCGCACGAACAGCGGCTTCTGGGTGCCGATGCGCGACCTCGGTCCGGTGCACGCCTTCGCCTTCCGCGGGGCCGAGATCCCCGCGGGCGCGGCGCAGATCGCGACCGCGTGGGTCGTGGCCGAGCGGGCGCCGCTCTTCGCGCGGACGGGGGCGGGCTTCGCGCGGACCGCCGAGAGCAAGGCGCGGTTCGAACTCGTCCCCTACCTCGAGGAGGCGCAGGGCCCCGCCGGGAAGCTCGCGCGCATCGCGGAGGGCGACGGCGCGGTATGGATCTCGGCGCGCGATCTCCGGCGGCCCTCGGCGTCGGCGCCGCCGCCCGAGGTCGACGTCGAGGCGGGCGAGCGCTGGATCGACGTCGAGCGCGCGACGCAGACGCTGGTGGCCTACGAGGGGCGGCGTCCCGTGTTCGCGGCGCTCGTCTCGACGGGCAAGGGCGCGCCCGGGTCGACGCGCGTCACGCCGGCCGGCACCTACCGCATCTGGGCCAAGCTGCTCACCTCGGACATGGACAACCTCGAGGACGAGGGCGCCGAGCGCGCCTACCGCATGGAGGACGTCCCCTACGTGCAGTACTTCTCCAAGGGGGTCGGGCTGCACGGTGCGTTCTGGCATCGCTCGTTCGGTCAGGTGCGCAGCCACGGCTGCGTGAACCTGGCGCCCCTCGACGCGCAGCGGCTGTTCTGGTGGACATCGCCCCGGCTCCCCGCCGGCTGGACGGCCGTCCTCCCCACGGCGCACGAGCCGGGCACCGTGGTTCGGGTGCGATGACGCTGCGGCGTCGCGGTGGGGGCCCGCGGCGCGGGCGGTAAGGCGCCGCGGCGTCGGCGGATCACGCTGCGGTGAGGGCGCGGTGCGCCGCGGCGTGCGCCGAGCGCACCGCGGCGTGGGGCGCAAGGCGCCGCGGCGTGAGCACAAGGTGGCGAGGAGACGGGGGCGGCAGGGGGGGCCGCGGCGTGGTCGGAGCGCGCCGCGGCGTGGAGATCGGGGGCAGGACGGCGGTGCCGGGCCCAGCGGGCCTGGCGAGCGCCAGCTCAGCCGATCTTGTTCTGGAGGAAGAACGCGATGACCCAGGAGAGGAGCACGAGCGACTCGATGAGCGCCAGGCCGAGGATCATCGGGGTCTGGATGCGGGCGGCGGCGCCCGGGTTCCGCGAGATGCCCTCCAGGGCGGCGGCCGCGGCGCGGCCCTGGCCCATGGTGCCGCCGAGGGCAGCGATGCCGATCGCGAATCCGGCAGCGACGGCGAGCCACGAGTTCGAGTCGAACTTGTTCGACGCCGCGCCCTCCTGCGCCAGCGCCATAGCGGGAACCAGTGCCAGCGCGGTGGCGACAACGGCGGACAGCGACAGCTTGCTCTTCAGCGACATCCGAATCTGCTCCTTTCAAGCCACACAGCCCGCGTGGGGGCCGCATGCGAATCTTCTGCCTGGGTCGGGGGCCGCGTCGGCGGTCCCCCTGCGTGGATCTGGGATCGCGTTCGCGGCCCCTTCTGCTCTGCTTGGTCGTGGCTGCGTCTCCGCAGTCCACCACCGACCTTCGGGGCGACCCATCGACAGCGGGGCCCCTCTAATCCGAATTTCGAGGGTTGGCTAGCCTTCTCTGCATCCCGGGCGCTGTTCCTGCAGGGAGCCGAGCTCGGCCCTGCACGGGCGGCCAGGCGGGGCCATCAGTGGTGGTCCGCCTTCTCCGTCGCGAGCCCGATGTAGATGCAGGTCAGCAGCGTGAACACGAGCGTCTGCACGACGATGACGATGATCGCGAGGAACATCAGCGGCACCGGGACGAACAGCGCGATGAGCCCGAGGAAGATGCTCGCCACGAGGTGGTCGACCCCGATGTTGAGCATGAGCCGGATCGCGAGCGTCACCGGGCGAACGCAGGTGGAGATGAGCTCGATCGGGAAGATGAGCGGCGCCAGGTACCACTTCGGCCCGGCGAGGTGGGCGATGTAGCCGAAGCCGTTCTCCTTCAGCCCGTAATAGTTGAAGGAGACGAACACCACGATCGCGCAGCCGAGCGTGATGTTGAGGTTCGAGGTCGGCGGGTTCACGCCGGGGATCAGCGCCGACGCGTTCGAGAAGAAGATGAACGCCGCCGAGGCCCCGACGATCGGGAAGTACTTCTTCGCGTTCTCGGGCCCCATGACGTCCCGGGCCATCGTGTAGAAGTAGCCGAAGAACGCCTCGAAGAACGTGCGCAGCGTGAGCTTGTCCTCGGGGACCACGGACTCGTTCAGGCGCCGGTACTGCCCGCGCACCTCGCTGGCGAGCAGCACGAAGAGCACGATGACCAGGAGGCTCATGAAGATCGGCTCGAGCCCGCGGTAGTCCACCGTGTGGTGGCCGAGGAACGTCTTGCCGATGTTGCGAGCGTTCTCCCGGAGACCGGGGAGCTGCGCCAGGAGATACGTGAGAAACCCTGTATGCTCAGGCATGGCTTTCGTCGTCTTCGTCGTCGATGCGCTGCGCCGCGCAGCTGTGCCGGCTCGTCGCGGGCGCTGGCGAGCTTAGGGGGGGATTCGCCCTCGGACGAGGGGGCCTCGCCTCTACCACAACTCGTCTAGGATGGGCAGCCTCGAGCGCTCTGGATCCCCCGCGCGTCGCGCGCTCGTCCCGCACCGCGGCGGCAGCCCCGGCGGGCGTTCAGCCGGACGCGCTCGGCGGGGTGCCGCCCTCGTCCTCCGGGGGCTTCGGCCCGAACAACGTTCCCAGGGTGATGCCGACGACGAGCGAGGCGTAGCCGACCATCAGGGCGAGGCCCGACACGGTCCCGCTCTTCAGGATCAGCCACACACCGCCCATGAGGCCGGTGAGCTTCACGATCGCGATCAACGTCCAGGACGCGGTGCGCCCCCGGCGGGAGAGGAACGCGTCGACGACGCGGGCAAAGACGTAGAGGTTCGCCGTGGCGATAGCGCCGCCGAGGGCCACGCCGAGCGCCGCGCGCGGGCCGTACGCGAGCAGCCCGGCCACGCTCAGCGCCACGGCCGTGCCGGCCACCCACCGGAGCACCGCGCGCAGGGTCGCGTCGAGCCCCGGCCGCCCCTCGGCCTCGGACCCCTTCTGCCGGCTGCCAGACGACTCCGATCGATCAGCGCTCATCGTGCTCCTCCGCGGGTTGCCGCTCGCCGCCGCCCTGCGGGCCGCGGCCGGTGTCGATCCGGCGGTGGTCCTCCGGCTCCGGCGCGCGATCGTCCTGCCGCGGCCTCCGCTCGTCCCTCCGATCGTCGTAGAGCGGCGCGGGGTTCCCCTGCTCCCGCTCCTCCCGCGCGGCGACGGCCTGCATCTCCTTCCACGACCGGTAGACCGCCTTGCCGGCGGCGCCGAGGCCGAAGAAGAACCAGAGCACGGAGAGGTAAGGATCCGTCCCCAGCTTCGCATCGAGCCATCGGCCGACAAACAGGCCGATCAGGATGCTCAGCACCACCTCGAGACCGACGGTCCCGTAGCTCCCGACGGCCTTCCATTCCTGCTTCATCAGGGGATCCAGTCACCCCGCGTTACCTGGGTGCCTCGGGTCGCGATTACAAGCGGTCCTCGACGGGGTCAACCGCCGCGAGCCGGCGATTCCGGCGCCCTCGGCCTTTCCTCTTACGGTTTACGGTCCCGCCGCGTCGCGGCGCGCGAGCAGCGCCTCCAGCGAGGCCCGCATCGCCTGCATGGCCCTGCCGCGGTGGCTCACGCGGTTCTTCTCGGCCTCGGCGAGCTCGGCCATCGTCCGTCCGTAGTCTCCCACGACGAACAGCGGATCGTAGCCGAAGCCGCCCGTGCCCTGGGCCTGCCTGCTGATCCAGCCCTCGCAGCGCCCCTCGGTGACGATGGGCTCCTCCCCGGATCGCGGGTCGAGCAGCACCATCACGCAGCGGAAGCGCGCCCGCGGCCGGTCGTCCGGCACCTGCTCGAGGGCCGCAAGCAGCGCCGCGTTGTTCTCGGCGTCGGTCGCGCCCTCGCCCGCGAAGCGGGCGGAGTGGACGCCCGGCCGGCCGCCGAGCACGTCCACCTCGAGCCCCGAGTCCTCGGCGAGCGTCACCATCGCCGACCGGAGCGCCCCGGCGCGCGCCTTGAGGAGCGCGTTGTCCAGGAACGTCGCGCCGTCCTCGACGACCGGCGGCGCGTCCGGCAGCACCTCCGCGAGCGAGCGCACCTCGATCGGGAGATCCGCGAGGAGCGAGCGCAGCTCCGCGAGCTTCCCCCGGTTCGAGGTCGCGGCGAGCAGGCGCAGCGGCTCCCGGCTCACGTCGCCCTCCAGCGGCCTGTCTGGAAGAGCCCGGCGAGGTCCACGCCGGCGTCGGCCAGCGCCCGCTCCTGCGCGCGCGCGAGCGACGCCACGCCCGCGAGCGCGAGGTCGACCATGCGATCGAGCTCCGCCCGGGGGATCGCCTCGTCCTCGGCGGTCGCCTGGACCTCCACGATCGCGCCGGTCGCGGTCGCGACGACGTTCATGTCGACGCGCGCCGCGCTGTCCTCCGTGTAGACGAGGTCGAGGGCGAGCCCGCCCGCGAGGTGCCCCACGCTGATCGCCGCGACCTGATCGCGCAGCACCGGCGCCCTGAGCGACCCGGCCGCGCGCATCCGGTCGAGCGCCAGCGCGAGCGCCACGAACCCGGCGGTGATCGACGCGGTCCGCGTGCCCCCGTCCGCCTCGAGCACGTCGCAGTCGATCGCGATCGTCTGCTCGCCGAGCTGCTTCAGGTCGACCGCCGCCCGGAGCGCGCGCCCGATGAGCCGCTGGATCTCCTGCGTGCGGCCGCTCGGGGCCTTGCCCCGCCCGTCGCGGGACTCCCGGCGCGCCGGGCTGGACCGCGGGTGCATCTGGTACTCGGCCGTGAGCCAGCCCGCGCCCTTGCCCATCATCCAGGCGGGCACGGTGGGATCGACCGACGCTGTGCAGAGCACGACCGTCCTCCCGGCCCGGTAGAGGACCGAGCCCTCTGCGTTGCGGTGGAACCCGGGGATCATCTCCACCGGGCGATGGGCGTCGAGCGCGCGGCCGTCAGGGCGACTCACGAGCGCCGCCTTAGCACAACTCGGGCGTGGCACGCGCGCCGCGAGGCAGCGCGACCGCGCGGGCGGGCGCGGCGCCGCTACATCCCGAACCAGGGGCCCGGGTCGATCACCTCGGCGCCGCGCCGCAGCTCGAAGTAGAGCTTCGCGCCGTCCGGCCCGCTCGCGGCCGTGCCCACCCGCGCCCCGCCCGCGACCTGATCGCCGGCGCGCACGTCCGCGGCGCCGAGGTTCGCGTACACCGAGTAGTGCCGCTCGCCGTGGTCGACGATCACGGTGAGACCGTAGTCCGCGTAGGTGTCGGCGAACGCCACCCGCCCGGCGGCCACGCTGCGGACCGGCGCGCCCGCGAGCGCGGTGAGCTCGACGCCGGGCCCGCCGGCGCCGCGGCGCGAGACCTTGCGCACCTCGGCGCGACCGGCGATCGGGAAGGGGAGCCGCCCGAGGAGCGAGCGGAAGCCGGCGCGCCGATCGAGCTCGGCGGGGCCGACGTCCGCGCCGTAGATCGCGAGGTAGTCGGGGCGCACGCTCGTCTCGAACGCGCGCGAGAACGCGGCGCGGCGCTCCTCCTCCTGGGCCAGCGCGATCCGGGCGCGGTTCATCGCCTCGCGGTGCACCTCGAGCGGCGCGCGCTCGGCGCCGAGGCGCGTGAGGCGGTCCGCGAGCTCGGCGCTGCGCCGGGTCAGCTCGGCCTCGCGGGCGAGATCGCGCTCCAGGGCGAGCCGGGTGCGCTCGACCCGGGCGGCGTGATCGACGAGCGCGTCGAAGCCGCCGCCCACCGGCAGGAAGCCGGCGCGGACGTGGCGGTAGTACGCGCGGCCGCGCGCGAGCATGCGCCGGCGGGTCAGCTCGAGCGCGGGGCCGATGGACTCGAGCTCCGCGCGCAGGGCCTTCTCCTCGGCGTCGAGCTTCGCGAGCAGCCGATCGAGATCGTTCTCCGCCAGGGCGGAGCTCGGGCGCGCCGCCGGCGCCGGGGCGCGCGCCGCCGGGGACGTAAGAAGATCGAGCGCCGGGACCTCGGCGCCGCTCGTGGCGGCGCCGGTGAGCAGCGCCAAGAGGAGCGGCGCGATCCGGGCGCGGCGCCTCACACCGCCACCATCTTGCGCAGCGTGAGCACTGCGGTCGCGGCGCCGAGCGCGGCGCCGAGGGTGACCATCCCCAGCGCGACCGGCCAGGGCAGGAACGACGGCGAGACGCCGAGCAGGTTGGCGAGCTCGTGATCGAAGCGGCCGCGCACGATCAGGAAGAGGGCGCCCAGCATGAGCAGCGCCGCGGCCGCGCCGGCGGCGCCCTGCGTGGCGCCCTCGACGATGAACGGCCGGCGCACGAAGCCGTCGGTCGCGCCGACCAGCTTCAGCACCTCGACCTCGATCTTCCGGCGGTGGAGCAAGAGGCGCATCGTCGAGCCGATGACGCTGACCACCGCGCAGAGGACGATCGCGGCGAGGCACGCGCTCGCGGCCACGCCGCCGCCGAGGAGCGACGAGAGCCGCTCCGTCCAGCGCTCGTAGGTCTCCACCGTGTCCACGGCCGGCAAGGCGCGCAGCTTCACGGTCATCGAGGCGAGCGCCTCGTCGGAGATCTCGTCGGTGAAGCCGACCTCGAGCGACGCCGGGAACGCGCTCGGCGGGAGCGCGGCGAGGGCCTTGTCGCCGTCGTCGCGGACGACCTCGCGGCGCGCCTCGGCGCTCGTCACGAGCCGGACCTTCTTGACGCCCGCCGTGCCCTCGAGCGCGCGGGTGAGCTCCGCGGTCTCGGCCTCGGTCGCGTCGTCGCGCAGGTAGACCGTGGCGCGGCCGGCGCGCGACCAGCGATCGCGCACCGTCACGAGGTTCGTGACCACGAGGAGGGCCGACGCGAGGCACACGAACGCCACGGCGAGGGAGAAGATCGACAGCGCCTGCAGGCGCCAGTCGCTCCTCCCGGCCCGCCAGGTGCGCAGCCACCTCCGCCGATCGTCACGCTCGCTCGTCTGCATCCGCTTCCCTCATCGTCCCTTGAGGCGGCGCGCCCGGCGCTACGCCGCGCCGCGCACGCCGCTGTCCATGTCGTCGTCGAGATCCACGTGGACGTCGCCCTCGTCGTCGAGCGGACCGCAGCCGAGCCCGTGGGGCACGTCGGTCGCCTTGCCGTCGTCGAGCACCACCACCCGCCGCGGGCGCACGTCGAGCAGCGTCCGATCGTGCGTGGCGAACAGCACCGTCGTGCCGGTCTCGTGGATGTCCTCGAAGAGCCCCAGGAGGTCGATCGCGAGCTGCGGGTCGAGGTTGCCCGTGGGCTCGTCCGCGAGGATCAGCGCCGGCTCGCCGACGATGGCCCGCGCGATCGCGACGCGCTGCTGCTCGCCGCCGCTCAGCACCTGCGCCCGGTCGCCGCCGCGCCCCGAGAGCCCGACGCGCTCGAGCGCCTCGCCGACCCGGGTCCGGAGCAGGCGCGACGGCAGGCCGAGCACCTCCAGCGCGATCGCCACGTTGTCGAACACCGTCCAGCTCGGGACCAGCTTGAAATCCTGGAACACGAAGCCGATGTTGCGCCGGAGCGCCGGGATCGACGTGTCCGTCAGGCGCGCGATGTCCCGGCCGAGGAACAGGATCCGGCCGTCGTCGACGCGCTCGGTGCGGTGCACGAGCCGGAGGAGCGTGCTCTTGCCGGAGCCGCTCGGGCCGGTGATGAACACGAACTCGCCGCGTTCTATGGAGAGCGACATGCCGCGGAGCACCGGCTGGTCCGCGCGGTACGACTTATAGACGTCCTCGAACACCAGGATCGGCCGGCGCGCGGCGGACGCGTCGTAACGGTGGCCGGGCCGGAGCGCCGGACGAAATGTGCCTTGCGGAGGGGGCGCCGCCATCGGACCCTTCACCTATCAGCCCGCTCGGACACGGAAAACTTTTCGGCCGAGACCGGGGCGAGCGCCCGCTCCGGATCGCCTTCTTCGGCCTCCCGCTGGCGGCCTTGCTGCTCCACCACGACGGCCACGAGATCGCCTTCGCCGCGATCTCCCGCGCCGACGCGGTGGGGCTCCGGCGTGCCCGCCGCGTCTTCGGCGAGCGCCTCGCGCTGCGGCCCGACGTCCGGCGCGCCGCGCTCCGGTCCCGGGTCGAGGCGCTCGCGCCCGATCTGCTGGTGAGCTGGTTCTGGACGACGCGCCTGCCCATGGCGCTCGTCAAGGCGGCGCGGCTCGGGGGGATCGGCGTGCACCCCTCGCTGCTGCCGCGCCACCGCGGGCCGGACCCGACCTACTGGGCGATCGCCTCGGGCGATGTCGAGAGCGGCGTGACGGCGCACCGCATCGAGGCGGAGTACGACACCGGGGACATCCTGGATCAGGAGCGGCTGCCGATCGATCCGGGGTGGACCGCGTGGCAGCTTGCGCGCGCCCTGGATCGCCCGAGCCTGCGCGTCCTCCGGCGCACGGTCGCGCGCTTCGCGCGCGGCGAGGAGGTGGCGGGCACCGCCCAGGATCCGGCGCTCGCGACGAGCGCGCCCGCGCCGGACGACGAGGCGTGCGCCATCTGCTGGTCGTGGCCGACGGAGCGTGTCCTGCGGCACGTCCGCGCCCTTGCGCCGGCGCCGGGGGCGTGGACCGAGATCGAGGGCGCCTGCGTCATCGTCCTGCGGGCGGCGCCGGCGGCGAGCTTCGCTTCCGCGCTCGCTCCGGGCGAGGCGGTGGTGGAGGGCGGGGTGGCCGTCGTGCGGACCGGCGACACCGCGATCGCGCTGCTGGAGGGCGAGATCGAGGGCGAGCCGGCGTCGGCGGGCGCGCTCGCCGCCCTGGTCGCGTCGGGCGCGCGCGCCGCCGGCGCGTGACCGGCGCGTCGGGGCGCTCTCGGCGTCCCGGGTGGCGCCGCCGGCGCGGTCGCCTGGCCGGCTCGCGGGCCATCGAATCCTGCACCCGCGCGCGCGCGACCGCGTAGGATGCGCCCCTCGGAGGATTCATGTCGGAACCCGCGCAGCTTGCGAAAAGCGCCCGCGAACTGCTCGCGGCGGCGCTCAACGCGCTCCAGTCGAACGGGGTCGTGTCGCCTGAGATCGAGGCGCTCGCCGAGCCGATAGCGCAGGCGATGGGCATCATGCACCGCGTGGAGCGCACCGGGGGGCAGACCCTCGACGGCAGCGACATCGCGCTGGGCCACGTGCGCGACGTCCTGAACCGCCTGCAGAGGATCACGGTGCCCGACCCGGTGGTCGACGTGTTGATGGAGCACATCGCCAGCTCGCTGAGCAAGGTGCACGCGTTGACGAGGGTGCAGGCCTCCGTCGCCACGGTGCCCGTGGCGGTGCCGGCCCACGCGCAGGTGGCGGCGCCCGCTGCGGTGGCGGCGCCCGCTGCGGTGGCGGCGCCCGCGCCCGCTCCGGTGGCGGCGCCCGCTCCGGTCGCCGTGGCGGCGCCGGTGGCGGCGCCCGCTCCGGTCGCCGTGGCCGCGCCCCGTCCGGTGGCCGCGCCCGCGCCCGTCCCGGTGGCGGCCCCCATCGCGGCGGCGGCCCCCGCGGCGTTCCAGCAGACGCAACGCTCGCCGCAGCACCCAGCCGCGCCCGCTCCGGTGGCGGCGCCCGCGCCCGCTCCGGTGGCGGCGCCCGCGCTCGCTCCGGTGGCGGCGCCCGCGCCCGCTCCGGTGGCGGCGCCCATCGCGGCGGCGGCCCCCTCGCCCTTCCAGCCGACGCAGCACGCGCCGCAGCACCCGGCGGCGGCGCCGGCACCTGCGCCCGCGCCGGCGTACCCCGCCGCGTCGTACCCGGTCACGGCGGCGCCCGCGGCGGCCCACCAGGCCGCCCCGCAGGCCGGCGAGAACCGCACGCCCGCCGCGGTCATCGACGTCGAGCTCGGCGCTCTGACGCCATCCAATTTTTACAAAGGGCTCGCCGGCAACGACGTCATCGACAACGGGGGCATCTTCGTCGCGACCTACAAGATCCCGCCCATCGGCTCCGCCGTGACCCTGCGCGTCCGCCTGCCGGGCAACTACGAGTTCACCGCGTCGGCGACCGTCCGGTGGACGCGCGAGGCCGGCGGCTCCAGGGACTCGGCCGAGCCCGGCTTCGGCGCTCGCATCACGCAGATCTCGGCGGCGGGCCGCCAGCTCGTCTCCCGGTTCACGCGCAACCGGGAGCCGCTCTTCTACGACGACCTCTGACCTCTTCAGCATCGCATCACCCGGTGAACCTGCCTCCCGCGCGCGCCGGCTCGCGAGCGAGCCGGCCGCTCCATCGCGCCGCGCCCCTCGTCGCCGCCGTCGCCCTGGCGATCCTGGCGCTCCTCGCGCCGCGGCCCGCCCGGGCGACCGGCGACCCCGAGCTCGCCTTCTGGACCTTCGAGACCGATCACTTCCGCGTGCACCACCCGCAGGGCCTCGCGCCCGTCGCCGCGCGCGTCGCCTCGCTCGCCGAGGCGATCTACGGGCGCGTCGAGCACTCGCTCGGCTACGCCCCGTCGGAGCGCACCGAGATCGTGATCACCGACGACTCCGAGATCGCGAACGGGTCTGCCAGCACGCTCCCCTACAACGCGATGCGCCTGCTCGTCTCGGCGCCCGAGGACACGTCGACGCTCGGCGACTACGACGACTGGTTCCTCGACCTCGTCACGCACGAGTTCACGCACATCGCGCACATCGACAACACCTCCGGGATCCCGGCGCTCCTGAACGCGATCGTGGGCAAGTCGTTCGCGCCGAACCAGGTGCAGCCGCGGTGGATCATCGAGGGGCTCGCCGTCGTGAGCGAGAGCCGCCACTCGAGCGGCGGCCGCATGCGCTCGACCATGTTCGACATGTACCTGCGCGCCGACGTCCTCGAGGACAACATCGCCGGGCTCGATCAGATCTCCAGCGTCCCGTTCCGCTGGCCGCAGGGCAACCTCTGGTACCTCTACGGATCGAGGTTCCTCGGCTGGATCCTCGACGTCTACGGCCCCGACACCCTGCGCGCCGTCTCCGCGGACTACGGCGCGTCGATCATCCCCTGGGGGATCAACCGCGCCATCCGCCGCGCCACGGGCAAGACGTACGTCGAGCTGTACGAGGGCTGGAAGGACCACATCCGCCGGCTCTACGCCGAGCAGATCGCGGCCGTCGAGGCGCGCGGGCTCCGCGAGGGCACCCGGCTCACCCACCACGGCCGCACCGTCCATTACCCGCGGTTCGTCCCGCCCGCCGCCCGCGGCGCCGCGCGCGACGGCGACGAGATCGTCTACTTCCGCGACGACGGGAACGACCGCCGCGGCATCTACCGCGTCTCCCTCGCCGCGCCCGCGCCCGGCCGCGCGCGCCAGGAAGAGCTGGTCGCGCGGACCAGCTCGGCCTCGAGGCCGGCGTTCACGCCGGCCGGCGATCTGGTCTTCACGGCGCTCCTGCCGTGGCGCAACGAGTACTACCGGGACGACCTCGTCTTCCTGCCGCGCGGCGAGGCGGCGCCGGACGGCGACGAGCCCGCGCGGCGCCGGATGACACACGGCCTCAGGGCCTCGGCGCCGGACGTGAGCCCGACCGGCGACCACATCGCCTTCTCGCTGAACAGCAAGGGGACCCGCTACCTCGAGATCGCGCGGCTCTCCGCGGACGGCGCCCTCTCCGACCGGCGCGATCTCGTGCCGAGCGCCCGCTTCGAGCAGGCGTACTCCCCGTCGTTCTCTCCCGACGGCAAGCTCCTCGCGTACAGCGTCTGGACCGCCGGCGGCTACCGCGACGTCCGCGTGGTCGACGTCGCGACGGGCACCTTCCGCCAGATCACCCGCGACCGGGCCCTCGACACCAACCCGGTCTGGTCGCCCGACGGCCGCACCCTCTACTTCTGCTCCGATCGCACCGGCATCTCGAACGTCTACGCCCACGACCTCGCGGCGGGCACGCTGGCGCAGGTCACGAACGTGAAACTCGGGGCCTTCCACCCGGCGATCAGCCCCGATGGCAAGACCCTTGTTTATGTCGGGTATACCTCGCGAGGCCACGATCTCTTCGTCATGCCGCTCGAGCGGTCGCGCTTCCTGCCGGCGCTGCCGCCCCCGAGCGACCGCCCCGATCCCGCGACCGAGGCCCCGCCGGCGCGGATGCAGCGTTACCCCTATAACCCGCTTCCCACGCTCGCGCCGCGCGCGCTCACGCTCGACTACGCGCCTGGGACTTACGGATCCAACGCGCTGACCGTGTCGGTGAGCGGCGCCGACATCGTCGGCCGCCACGCGATTTACGGAGTGATAACGGTGCAGCCGGACGCGCCGGCGCCGGACGTCCTCTTCGGGTACGATTACGGGCGCTTGCCGATCGATCTCGGCCTGCGCGCGTACCACGCGATCGCGCCGCGCCGGGGCTATCGCATCGGCGGCCGCGACGTCCCCTACGACGAGCGCACCGTCGGGATCGTCTCCGGCGTCTCCTACCCGATCCGCGGCGAGTTCGCGCGGCAGACCCTGAGCGCGTCGTTCAGCGCCATCGCCTTCAAAGGGAAGCTCCCCATCGGCGCCGGCCTCGATCCGTACGCGCCCCGGACCGTCCTCCCGCCGCAGGGCACGCTGAACGTCGCGCACATCGGCTACGCGTTCTCGAACGCCGAGGGCTCGACCGACGCGGCCGGCGCGGTGCGCGGGATCTCGGTGAGCGCCGGCCTCGATTACGCCGGCCGGGAGACGGGCAGCAGCTACTCGACCTATGCGTTCTCCTCGGGCCTCACCGCCTACGTCGCGATGCCCTGGTCGGGCCACCACACCTTCGCGTTCCGCGTCGCCGGGGCGGTCTCCGGCGGCCGTTATCCGCGGGGCGCCAGCTACGCGGTCGGCGGGTACGATCTCGAGAACCTCACGCTCGCCGACACCCTGCTCACGGGCGTCACCAACAGCTCGTTCACGCTCCGCGGCTACGCGCCGGGGGCCGTGTCCGGCCGCTCCTATTTCACGCAGACATTCGAGTACCGCGCGCCCATCGCGCGGCCCGATCGCGGCCTCTCGACGCTGCCGATCTACCTGCGCCGCGTCGACGCGAGCGTCTTCCTCGACCACGGCGGCGCATTCAACCGCTTCGAGACGGACGACGTCGCGCTCTTCAAGAACGGCAGCCTGGTCTACTCGCCCCAGCTGCACACGTCGATCGGCGGCGAGCTGTGGCTGAGCATGAACCTCGGCTACGTCCTCTCGTCGCAGCTGCGCTTCGGCTATGCCTACGGCCTGAGCCCGCTGGCGCTCCCGGGCGGCCAGCTCTACTTCGTCGCGACGAACTCGTTTTGACAGCGCACGCCCGCCGGAAATTTTGCCCTCGCGCGGCGCATGGCCGAGGGTGCTCGGCCATGCGCCGCGCCGTCCTCGCCCCGTGCCTCCTCGCCCTCGCCAGCTGCGGCCTCGCGCCGAGCAACTCCCAGCGCCTCACGGAGGCGGCGCTCGAAATGAACACGGCGGCCCGGTTCGGCCGTATGGATGTCGCGATGGAGCGCGTCGGCTCGGACGCGCGCCAGGACTACCTGCGCCGCCACGAAGGCTGGGGCACGCGCCTCCGCGTCGTCGATGTGGAGTTCGGCGGCTTCGAGATGCTGAAGCGCGACGAGGCCGACGTCTATCTGGACGTCCTCTGGTTGCGGCACGACGAGGCGACGGTGCGCGCCACCAGGATCGCCCAGCGATGGCGCGACGAACGCGGCCATTGGCACCTGGTCGGCGAGGAACGGCGCGACGGCGATACGGGGCTGCTCGGCGAGCCCCCGCCCGGCGCGGAAAAGGTCGCTGGAGAGGCGGCGAGCGCGGGGGACGGCGTCCGGCAGCCCGGACTGGGCTTCCACACGCGCGTGATTCGTGACGAGTGAACGCGGCCTGAGGCGGCGGCGCGCAGCGCCCGCGATGTGGTTCGAGGGCCGCGCCGCGGCGCAGACGAACCGCCGGCGGGCGCCGGGCCGGTGAGGACGGGGGCCGCTCGACGGGGCGACCCCCCAGGCGACCGGTGGACCGGCCGCGCCCTCGGTCAAGAAGCCGGCGCGGCGCTCGCAGGCGCGGCGCTCTTGGGCGCCCGCGGCTTCTTGGTCTTGCCGGCGACCTCCGGCGTGGCCTTCGCCACCTTGTTGCGCTTCGCGCGCTCCTTCTTGGCAGCCTGCGCCTTGCGGCGCCTCATCTTCATCGACTGGCGACGATCGCGCTTGCCCATGTGCTTCAATCTCCTCGCGGTCAGGGGCGCGGGCGCGGCATGATGAAGACCAGCTCGCCAGGCGAGCCCCATCCTGCACCGGTGGATGGCCTACCGCGGGGCCCCTCAAAGGGAGGCGCAATGTGCCCAAGAGCGGGGAGAAGCGCAAGGGCCAATGCGCCGGGAAGCGCAGTTCTCGCCCTAGACGTGTGCGCAGTATCCGGTTGTTCCGGTTGTGTCGATGAGCTCAGCCGCCGACGGCGCCGTCCAGCGCGACCTCCCGGCCGCGCACCTCGAGCCGGTACCGCGAGTTGACGGTCTCGATGTAGAAGATCTCGCGCCCGGCGAGACGCAACACGCGCTTGACCGGCGTCGTCACGTATTCATGCATTCCGTCGGAAAACTCGATGACGATGACCGAGCCTTTCCGTGGTGCACGGACGAGCCGGCCAACGACTGCGCGCGATCCCCGGCCGAGCTTGCGGAGCACAACCTGCACAGCAGAGATGCTAGCACGCAGAACTCGGCCGAGCACAAGCTGCACAAGCACGGCCTCGAGCAACTAGGTCCCACCCCCGCCCAGGGTGTCCGGCTGCCTCGGAGCGGTCCAGACCTCCGGCGCCGCGGACGGCCGCAGGCGGCGCGGCGCTCGCTCCAGGGCGGAAAAGTTCTGTAAATACGTTGTTTCAGCGATGCTTCCTTCGCCCTACAATGCAAGTCCATCGACCCGGTGCGTCGTCAGCGGCATCGCGCCGGCCGGGCGGAGCGAGCGACCGGCGCGCTCGGCGGACGGGCGAGGCCGTCCCGCCTGCTCGCTGTCGGCCGACCCTCCGCCCCGCGCGTGTGCCCCGGCGCCGCGGCACTTCATGAAGTGCGTCGCGCGCGCCGCGTGGCTCGCGCGCCTGGCCCAGATTCACCGGCGCTTGGCCGTCGCGCCGCTCCGGTCGTTGGGATCGGTCACGCCGGGCGCGCCCTGGTCGGCGAAATAGGTGCGGAGCACGTCGCACGCGACGTTGGTCGCCTTCACCCGCCACTTCGCGCCGTTGGCGACCATCACCGAGATCGCGACCTCCGGCTTCCGGCTCGGGGCGAAGCCCACGAACCAGGTGTAGAACGGCCCCTCGGGCGTCGGCTTCGTGAGCGTCCCCGTCTTGCCGGCGACGCGGATATCCGGGAGGTACGAGCGGCCGTTGCGATCATGGAACGAGCGGTAGCTCGTGCCGTTATCCACCGTCGCCTCCATCATCGCGGTCACCGCGCTGGCCGTGCTCTCGTCCATCACGCGCTTCAGCACCTGCCGCGCCGTCGCTCCCTGGTAGATCTCGCCGATCTCGTCCTTCACGCTCGAGACGACGTGGAGCCGGATCATCTCGCCGCCGTTGGCGATCGTGGTCGCCAGGTTCGCCCCCTGGAACGGAGACAGCGTCGTATTCCAGAAGCCGGCCGCGGTCCGCGCGAAGCCGAGATCGTCCTCGGGCAGCGAGATCGTGCTCGGCGCGACCTTCACGTCGAACGGCGTGTCCTGCCCCCAGCCGAGCTTCGCGGCCACGGCGCCGAGCTTCTCGTGATCGAGGTTCTTGGCGGCGAGCCGCGCGAACACGGTGTTGATGCTCCGGCCCATCGCCTGCGCGAGCGTGGCGCAGTACTTGTCGCGCCGCTTGTTGTCGACCATGTCGATCGCCCGGATCGAGTGCTCGCCGCCCGAGTAGCACTGCTTGGTGTTCGGGCTCAGGCCGGCCTCGACCAGGGCGGTCCCGGTCACGACCTTGAAGATGCTCGCCGACGGCGCGGTGGCCTCGGCGGCGACGTCGTGCAGCGCCCCCTCGTTCACGTAGCTCGCCCAGACCAGCACCTTGCCGGTGCGGATATCGGTCATCACGACCGCGCCCTCCGGGACCTGGCCTGCCCGGAGGTAGCCGATCGCCGCGCGCTGGTACTTCGGGTTGAGGGTCAGCTCCGCGATCCGGTCGCCGTGCGCCGGCGCCGTGGGCGGGCTCCGGCGGTCGTCGATGCGCGTCAGATCGAGATCCGTGAGCGGCGGCGGCGTCACCGTCCGCGTGATCGTCGGCCCGCCGGCGGTCGTCTTCTTGGCGAGCAGTCCCCCGAGCTGGACGTCGTGCCCGCGCAGCATGGGGAGGGTCACGGCCACGAGCCCCACGGCTGCACCGACGGCGATCCACTGACGCATGTCGCGCATGGCCCGACGGGTACCCCGCCGGGGCGGGTTGGGCCAAAATTGAGGCGAGCCGAGGACCCCGCGGCGCGCGCGCCGCGACGCGCCGAGGAAGCCCCGGCGCGCAGTTCGTTGGAGCACAAATGATCTACGGGCGCGGCACGGGCGCCGGCCGCGGCGCGAGGCCGGAGCGGAGGATCAGAACGACAGGCCGACGCGGGCGCCGAGCTCGTGGAGCGTGTGTGCTTCGGCCCTCTTCACGGCGTTGCCCGGCACCCGGAGGAGGTTGTCGTTCGATCCGCTGCCCGGCGTCAGGTAGGCGTTGTAGTTCACGCTGAGCCGCACGTTCTTGGTATGCCAGTAGTTGGCGCTGAGCCCGAGCTGCATGACGTTGAGATCGGTGCCCGGCCCCTCCGCGGCGCCCGGCGTATTCTCGTCGTACGCCCCCTCGCGGGACGCGCCGTCGTACGTCGCGTTGATCCCCGCGAGGAGCGCCGCGACCTCGAGCCCCGACTTCGGCTTCTCGACGGGCTTCGCCAGATCGACCTTCGCAGGGCGCGGGCTGTACCCGGGGTCGCCGGTGACGAACGCGTCGCCCACGGGCCACGCGGAGAGCTGCACATACCAGCCGAGGCCCTTCACCTGGCCGAGCCGCTCGGTGTTGGTGAGCTGATAGCCCTCGACGGCCTCGCGCGTGTTGTTCGCGAGGTAGTACGCCTCGGCCCGGAGCTCGACCATCTTGATCGGCAGCCGGAGCTCGCCGCCGATCGCGTTCTGCGCGCCCGACGGGATGACGTGGATCTGCCGGCCGATCGAATCCTTGTAGCCGCCGCTCCAGAGCGTGTACCCCTGCCCCGTCCTGATGGGCGCGTAGGCGTAGCCCACGTACTCCTGGTCGCGCTCCCCGTGCATCGCGCTGAGGCCGATCTGCGCCTTGGCGAGCAGCCCCTTCTTGTCGCCGAGGAACGGGCGGGCGAACACGCGGCCGATGACGTCGGGCGGCGCGTCGACGCCCGGCCGGTTCTGGCCGTCGCCGGCGACCACGCTGATGCCGTAGAAGAACATCTTGTCGGCGACGTCGCCCCAGGCCATCAGCCCGATGCTCTTACCCTCGGGGTGGGCGAAGCTCCGCATCGCGATGTTGCGCTCCATGAACGTGATGGCGTTGCTGCTCGTCTGGATCTCCATCCCGAAGGGGGAGTTGAACTGTCCGAGCATGAGGTTCAGCGCAGGCATGACCGAGTAGTTGATCCAGACGTCAGCCAGCGAGGCGCTCGCGCTCGTGGTCTGCACCGCGGCGAAGCGCGCGCTCTCGGCCGTCGGCGAAGCGCCCGCCGACGCGGCGGAGGTCTGGGCCTTGCCGTTGGCGTTCCCGAGCGGCTGGCCGGCGAAGTCGACGTCGAGCTTGAACGACCATCGCTTCAGGAACTCGCCGTCGAACTCCAGCCGCGCGCGGCGGGCGAAGAAGCGCGGCTGCAGAGCGTTCCCGCCGTCGGGCGCCTTCACGTCCGAGACCCCGCTGCCGAAGCTGCTGGCGAAGTCGAGCTGCAGCCGCCCCTTCGGGTACAGCCGGAAGGTGTCGTTCGCGTCCCGGAGGAAGAACCCGCCGTGCCAGCCGGCGAGCGGCTGCTGCTCGGTCACCGCGGCGGCCTCGGCCGTCGGCGCGAAGACCTGCTCCGGCGGCGGCGGCGGCGCTGCCGTGGTCGCGGCCGCTCCGGCAGGAGGCGGCGGCGGAGGCACTTGCTCCGCCGGCGGCAGCAGCGGGTCAGCGGGGGCAGGCGCCGGGGCGGCGGGCGGCGCCGCCGCCGCGCCTGCGGGCGCCGGGGCGGCGGGCGGCGTCGCGGCCGCGCCTGCGGGCGCCGGGGCAGCAGCCGGCGGCTGCGCCGGAAGCGGCTGCGCCGGGCCTTGCGGCCCAGGCTGTGCTAGCGCCGACAGGCCCGACAGCGTAACAGCCATGCCTACCAGCGCCGATGTAGCTATCCTCATGCATCTCTCCCTTGCGCGGCACGCCCGCGTGGTTCATTCCGCCACGCATTCCATCGCAGAATTATGACCAAGGCGTTACGGGGCCGTGTAGGTCACGGGGCGAGCGGGCGGGACAGTCGCATGCGACGTGAGCGACACCAAGGTTCTTCTTGCAGGCGACCGGTTAGTGTTGCCGGAGCAGCAGTGGGGCGATACCCGGGAAGGATGGCTCGATGACGAGCAGCGTGCGGATCTCGGCGGACGTCGAGGTGCTTGACAGCGGCACCTTGGTGGCTCTCGCCGGGCCAGGGAACGAGAACCTCAAGCTGATTGCGCGTACGCTTGGCATCGAGTCGGGCGTCCGGGGCAACACCATCCGGCTCGCCGGGGACGCCGACAAGGTCGCGCTCGCCGAGCGCTGCCTCGCCGAGGCCGCGCAGATGCTGAGGAGCGGCGTGACCCTCGACCCGCAGGATTACGTGCGCGGGGTGCAGGCGCTCCGCGACGATCCGGCGATGACCCTGCGCGAGCTCTTCGAGGACGTCGTCCTCATCTCGGCGCGCCGCCGGCCGATCTCGGCGAAGGGGCTCGCGCAGAAGCGCTACATCCAGGCGATCCGATCCCACGACATGACGTTCGGCATCGGCCCGGCGGGCACCGGCAAGACCTACCTGGCGATGGCGATGGCGGTCCACGCGCTGCTCGAGCGCCGCGTGAAGCGGATCATCCTGACCCGCCCGGCCGTCGAGGCCGGGGAGCGGCTCGGCTTCCTGCCCGGCGATCTCGCCGAGAAGGTGAACCCGTACCTGCGGCCGCTCTACGACGCGCTCCACGACATGATGGACCCCGACAAGGCGCAAGGCCTGGTGACGCGCGGTCAGATCGAGGTCGCGCCGCTCGCGTTCATGCGCGGCCGCACGCTCAACGATTCGTTCGTCATCCTCGACGAGGCGCAGAACGCGACGAGCGATCAGATGCGCATGTTCCTCACCCGCCTCGGGTACGCGTCTCGCGCCGTGGTGACGGGCGACGTCACGCAGGTCGATCTCCCGCACGGCGCGCGCAGCGGCCTCGCCGAGGCGCGCGAGCTGCTCAACGGGATCGAGGGGATCGCGATCTGCTCGTTCACCGAGGTCGACGTCGTGCGCCACCCGCTCGTGCAGCGGATCATCGTCGCGTACGAGCAGCGGGACGCCGACGTGGCGCGCCAGCGCGAGGAGCGTCGGGGCGAGCCGGGGCGCGGCGGCGCGCGCGGCGGCGCGGGCGGCGGCGGGGGCGCCGAGACAGAGGCGGCGCCGCCGGCGCGCGCGCCTGCGGGCGAATCGGGCGTGACCGGCGGGGACCGCTGACGCGACGGCGGCCGGGCGAGGCGCCGTCGCCGCCTCGCCCGGCGCGCGGCGCTTCCTCAGCGCGCGGTCATTTCTTTCGCAGCTCCACGGGGGACTCGCGCACGAGCGTCGCGTCCGGCCCGGTCACCCGGATCTTCCCCTGGATCACGCCTTCCTTCAGCTCGCCGACCAGAATGCCGGTCATCGCGTTCGGCGCGCGTGGATCTTCCGGGAAGACCGAGGCGCGGACCATGCCGTCTTCGACCTTGCCGACGAGGGTCGCGTCGCCGAGCGCCCCCTTCGCAGTGCCCTTCAGCTCACCGCTCGGCGCCACGGTCAGCGTCACCGTCCCCGCGCCCGCGGCCAGCTTTCCGTCATCCTTCGTGCGCGCCGCGTCCTTGACCTTGGGTGGCAGCACGACGCTCCCCTTCTTGGCGTCGTAGCTTCCCTCCCAGGTTCCCTGCCATGGCGCCGCGGCGTGCGGCTCCCCCGTTTCTGCGGGCGCGGCCGCGCTCGCGCCCGCGGCGGCCGAGCCGGCCGGGGGCAGCGCGGGGGCCGCGCTGGGCTGAGGCGGCGGGGGCTCGGGGCGCTCCGGCTCGCTCGGGCGCGGCGGTCCCTCCTCGCACCCCGCGAGGAGGGCGAAGGCGAAGGACAGGAGGAGCGCTCGGGCGCCGCCGCGCGCCCGGCGAGCTCGTGTTCTGGTGGGATTCACGCGAAGGCTTTTATTACGTGCCGGGCCCGTCGTCGCGTCGATTTGACGGGGCGGCGGCGTCGACGCCCGGCGGCCTCCGGTCATGCGGGGCTGTGGAACGCGAGGGTCCAGTGGCGGTCGCTCGTCTTCTGCGCGCATTCGGGGGGAATCCCGAGCGAGCGCAGCATCTCTCGCAGCTCGTCCAGCGACAGCGCGGCCCGCAGCGACGCATCGAAGAGGGCCCGCTGGTACGCGGTGTCGTTCGCAGCATACGTGTGGACGAGGGCCGCGAGCGTCGCCTCGTCCTGGGGGCGGACCAGGTCGCGCACGAACAGGAGCCCGCCGGGCCGGAGGACGCGGACCATCTCGCGCAGCACCGCCGCGGGCTCCGGGATGTGGTGGACGATGCTGTTCGACACGACGGCGGAAAACGTCCTGTCAGGCTCGGGCAGCGCCTTGGCGTCCTCGAGCGCGAGCTCGATGACGCCCGCGAGGCCGGCCCGCTCGACGTGGCTGCGCCCGAGATCGAGCATCGACGCGGAGAGGTCGATCGCCCTGATCCGCGCCGTGGACACGCGCCTGCAAAGCGCGATGGGCAACAGGCACGTCCCCGAGCCGACGTCGAGGGCGTACGCGAGATCCGGGGCGTGGGAGAGCAGATCGTCGCAGAACGCCGCGTTGACGGCCGCGTGATCCATGGTGTCGTAGGCGCGCGCGTCCTCTTCGGTATCCATGACCTCCGGCTCGAGCACGCGCGCCAGCGACATGCGCGCATCCTTCTGCTCGAACGAGGCGCCTGTCAACGGGGAGTCGAGCGCTGGACATTTCCGGGCGGGCGCCTGGCGGCTGTCCATGAGGTCGTCCCAGCCGAGGTCGTCGAGGCGCGCCGGTGGGCCGCTCCGCCGCGATTCCGGAGAGCTCGGCGCCCGTCGCGCCCGCCCGCGGAGCACCGGAGCAGATGCCCGAGCAATCCCGGGCAAAGATCGGAGGACATGCGGGTATCTCGACTGGCGGCGCGCTGCGGCGCGCTGCGGCCGCTGCGCGCCTGTCGGCGCCTCCTCGCTGCGCCGCCTACCCTGCCGCGAGACGCGGGAATACCCCCGAGATGGGTGCAGCGTAGCGGGCGGACGCGCCGGACGCGCCAGACGTCAGCAGGGCGCCCCTGCCTTTGAGGAGCGTGAGGCGCTCTCGAGTCGCCGCCGCGTGCTGCCCGTCGGGCGCCGATACGTGCGATCCCCCTGCTGCATCCTCCTGCCAGGCTGCGTTCTATGATGCTCGTCGGCGGGTCAGTCGTGTGCCCAGGGCGTGCAATGTAGCCAGGGACCGGCCGCCCGTGTGCGGTCGCCGGGCGCTCTCACCCCCTGGGCCGCATGTATCAATGGTTTGAGCGGGCCCGGCGAGGGAGGGTCGACGCCCCTCGGCCCTGTGCGCACGCTCTCATTGCCGCCCGCGACGGGCGCTTATCCCGGGAGCGGGGCCGCTCGGTTCCATACAGGTCTTACCCGACCGGAGCAGCGAACACCCCAGACAACCATTGCCGCAGTGCAGCGTGAGCGGGAGCGGAGAGGAGGATTGACTCGGCTCGGGCCGTCCTGTGCGGGGGAGGGGTCTCGGCCATCAATCGACGATCGCCGCCGCGCGAGGTCTTTTCGGCAGCTCGACCCCTGTCGAGCAAAGCAGCCCAGCCGTTCGCGGCCGTCCAATGAGCTCTCCGATTGAGCCCGCCCGCACCGTCTATTGAAAGAAAAGACGGCCCTCCGCCCTCAATTCGCTTGACCGGACAAGTGGCACCGGCATAGTCGTATCGAGCCGCCGAGCTGGATTCGGCGACCAGGGAGAGCACATGGCAACGGACGCCTTTTCACAGCAGATTGTAAACCTCGTGCGGAAGATGCCGGACGAGGCGATCCTCGCGCTCGTCAAGAATCAGCTGGGCGCCGTGACCGGGGAGACGCCGTTGGTTCCTCCTCCGGCGCCGCGCCGCAGCCGTTCGCGCGCCCGCGCTGGAGCGGTCCAGTCCAAGACGTCTTCCGTCGCGGCCAAGCGCGGCGCCGCGCCGAAGCGCCGGCCTGGTCGCCCGCGCAAGTCGCCCGCCGCGTCGGCGGAGCGGCAGGAGACGCTCGATGCCGTCGAGCGCCTCGTCAAAGCGAGCTCTGGCATGAGCGCGAGCGAGGTGGCGAAGCAGGCGGGTATTCCGCAGACGCGCGCCGCCGCCGCGCTGAAGGAGCTCAAGCTGGAGAAGCGGATTTTTCAGGGGGGCGACCGGCGCTTTGCTCGTTATGCGGGCGACGCGAAGACCGCCGAGCAGGCGAGCGCGAACGCACGCAAGAACGCGGCGGGGCCCGCGCCCGTCAAGAAGCCGAGCGCCAAGGGGGGAAAGAAGCGCGTCGTTCAGGCGGCCGCGCCAGCGAAGTAGGCCTGGCAACCACCCTGCACGCCAGGGGCACCTCGACAACGCGAGGTCGCGGGCTGCGTTCTACGTGGCTATCCCGTTCAAGACGGAGATCACGGCGGGCTCCATGTGAGCCCGCTGTCCTCGGAGACGGTCACATACCAGCCGCGACG
This sequence comes from Sorangium cellulosum, assembly GCF_002950945.1. GTDB lineage: Bacteria > Myxococcota_A > Polyangia > Polyangiales > Polyangiaceae > Sorangium > Sorangium cellulosum_E. Next base: position 12,790,194 of record NZ_CP012673.1, on the reverse strand, counting down.
CGATGTCCCGGTGACGTCTGCCTGGAGCAGCATCAAGAGCCGATTTCCGAAGGAGAGCAGCGCGCCGAGCTCGATCCGGCCGCGCTCGCTCTGACCTTCGCCGATGGTCCTGGGGAACTCGTACATCTTCCCCCCGTCCGTCGAGTGCGTGAGATAGAGCCCCCACCGCGTTGCGGTGCGGGCGGTCATCACGGCGGCGACCCCCGCCCGTGTGGGGGCCGAGGCGATCGACCGCTCGTGCGGCTCCAGCCAGGGGCGGAACGGCGGTTTCTCGGCGAGCAAGCAAGCGCCGTCGAGGCCGCACGTCGAGAGGGTGGTCTCTCCATGGGTGGGCGAGATGACTTCCACCGTGATTCGGTCGGCCCCACAGCCGACCATCGCCCGGGGGGCGAGCTTCGCCGGGAGCTTGATCACGGCGGTCTGCGCCGCGGAGACGGCGACGAGGACGTTTCTGTCCGGCGGCTGAGGCACGATCTGGATCGACCACCCTGCGACATCACACGCCGGTGTCGCGGAGAGCGCCGCCGTCGCTGCCGGGCTCATCACGAGTCCAGCGACGTTTCGAGGCGCCTCGAGCGGCTTGCCAGGCGCGGGTACGGCGCGCGCGAGGAGGTTGCGACCGCGCACGGAGAGGAGCGCCGGCGGCCGGCCATACGGTATGGGCAGCGCTTGCTCCTGTGGGGGAAGCGTGACGACCGGCGCCGGCGCGGCGCCAGGAGGTCCCGCGTACACGAGGATTGCTTGCCGGGGCTTCGCCTCGACGATCAGCGCGGCGCTCTCGGCGGACAGCACGGCGGGCACGGAGTCCACCGGCGGCCGCGCCCCGCGGCTCGGCGCGGGCAGCACGACCGGCGACGGCGCCAGGAGGTCGGTCGCCTCGAGCGGCGCGAAGAGCAGGCTCGGCGGCTCGATCGCGGGCTGCGCCCCGGCGGCGCCGCGCGCCCCGGACACGGCGGGAACACGCGGGCCGACGGCGAGCACGGTCGTGCCGTCCTGGCCGACCGACCAGGTGGACCACCCCTCGCGCGGGCGCCGCAGCGCGCGCCAGGTCCTCCCGGCGTTCTCGGTCACGAGCGCGATCGCCTCGGTCTCGATCTCGCCTGCCACGACGGCATGTTTGTCGTCGAGCACGAACACCCGCCGCCACCGGGTCGACGTCGGCGCGAGCGCCGAGTTCAGGCCGCGCGCCTGGCCGATGGCGGTGGTGAGCTCATCCGCGGACGCCGCCCCCTGGGGCGGCGGGACGTGGATGGGGGCTTCTTTTTCCTTCTTCTTGCACCCGACCGCCAGCAACGCGACCAGGGCGATCGCGGTCGCTCTCACGCCGGAGCCGAGCATCGGCACCCTCTTGGCTCGTGCCACCGTGGACTCCTGCGCTGCGTTGCCGGGCTCCCCTGGACAGGCGCGCCCGTTACTCGATCGGCTCCGGATCCATGCAGCAACGGAAGCCCGTCGAGTAGTCGTGGTAGCCGAAGGAGTGCGCGGTCGTGGCATACTTGCAGCCCTCGCCGTTGCGCGTCGTGTCCATGAAGTAGCCGCCGCGGAACGTGCCGCTCGGGTCGTCGACCCACTCGTGGAGGTTGCCGACCATGTCGTACACGCCGTACGTGTTGGTGCATTGCTCGCGCTCGCCCGTCGGGAGCAGCGCGTTGGACAGCTGGTTGACGAGCGGGTTGTTCATGGCCGTCGTCCAGAGTGCCTCGGACTTGAGGTCGAGCAGCGCCGCGATCTCGGCGACGGGGTGCACGGGACGTTCGTCGTCATTACATACGCCGCGCTCGCGGACCGCGCCGTAGGGGAACGTCGTATGCTCCGGCCCGCGGCAGGCGCTCACCCACTCGTCCGTGGAGCACAGGCGCTTGCCCGACGCGGCGCACGCCATCTTGGCCTGCCGTCCGCTGATGTACCCCTGCGGGATCACGCCCGGCCAGGACACGGCGCGCACGCGCCGCTCTCGGCCGTCGATCGGCTCGAACGGCGACCAGGGGCGCTCGCCGCTCTGGGTCACCTCGACGAGGGAGCTCTCCCAGCGATCGACGCACACGCGATCTTCGACGAGGGCCATCTCGGCGGGGCACCGCGTGCTGCCGCCCGCCGAGGCGAACACCTGGCCCGCGTTGGCCTCGCGATCGGCCACGGACTCGGGCGTGACGCTCTCCTTGATCGCGGCGAGCGCGCTCGCCTTGGCCTTCAGCGGCCGCTCCACGAGGGCGGCCACGCCCCCCTCGAGCGAGGCGTGCACCAGGAGCCGCGGCGTGACCTGCTCCGCCGTCGACGAGCCTGGCGCGCAGCCGGCCGACGCGACGAGCAGACCAAGCATGACCCCACCTCGGTACGAAGGCGCCCCCGACGAACGGGGACGGGAGGGTGCCAGGGGCGGTCGGGAGAGGTCCTTGGCCACGGAGGAGCCGAGGATCCCTTTCCGCCATCTCAAATGCAACCGAATACCGCGCTCAGGGATCCCCCGAATGCGCGCCCAGGAGAGGGTGCGTACGCCCTGTGGCGCTGGAGGTGCGCGGCGGCTTCAGCGAGGCCCAGACTTCCTCTGAAGCGGGTCGGATGTCAGGGTAAAAGAACCGCGAGAGCAGAGAGGGCGCTGGCTGCGCCCTCCATCTTGCCTCCGTGGGTGAGACCTGCTCAGAAGCTCATGACGATCTGGTAGCAGTCGGTGTAGGCCGCACGGCAGGTGAGGTTCTCATCCGCACCGAAGCCCTCGTTCATGCAGTCTCCGAGCTCGGTCACGCCGGCGTCGCTGAAGGGGTTCAGGTCGACAGCGCACTGCCCGGGGTTGAACGTCTCGTCCTCCAGATCGATGCATTGCTCGGTGATCTCGTTGCAGAGCTCAAGCGCCTGGTTGGGGCAGGCGTTCTCGTACATCTCGGTGAGGCACTCCTGGACGGGCTCGATATCGCACTCGTACTGCACGCCGATGTCGCTCAGGCAGTCCACGAGATCCGCGGCGTGGCTCGGGGCGAACAGGGTGAAGGCGCGCTTGCACAGCCGGTAGCCGATGGGCTCCTCGTCGCGGTCTTCGCCGCACTGCGCGTGGGCCCCGCTCGCCGGCGCGATGGCCAGGTCCTCGCACGCCTCCACGTCCACGGTGCTGTTCCCGGCGGCGATACATGCCCCGGTGTCGCTGCCGCCGCCGCCGTCGCCGCCGTCGTCGCCGCCCCAGCCGCCGTCGCCGCCGTCGCCGTCGTCGCCGCCCCAGCCGCCGTCGCCGCCGTCGCCGTCGTCGCCGCCCCAGCCGCCGTCGCCGCCGCTGGAGGTGCTGCTGGTGGTGGGCGGGTCGAGCGGATCGTCGGGGCCGTCCGACGTGATGACGCAGCCGCCGTAGGCCGCCGCGGGGAAGATCAAGGTGAGCGCGAGAAGACGATGACGAGCAAGCATGGTGACGTTACCTCCTACATGTCGGGGAGAGCTCCCGAGCTTGATGCGTTCGACTGAACCTGGGCCGCTCCTATTCCTGCCGCAATCCTGTTCTTTTCCAGGACGTGCCGGCGAGGGGCGCGCCCCTGGCGAGGGGCGCGCCGTTCGGCGAGCGCCTCGTGTCGCCACCGCGCCCGGAAGCGGGCGTTTTGAAGGCAATTTTCCGTGTCAAGGAAAAATGTCGTGAACCCGCGCGGTCCATGTCGTGAACCCGCGCGGTCCGTGGACCACGGACCAGGCCGCTCGAACCTCCCGACGCGCGTTCAGGAAAAGCTGAAAAGCCGCGCAGGCCCAGCGGTCTCAGATGTAGAAACTGAGAGGACCAGCAGGATCGCGCTTGCGCGCCGTGTCCCCCGCTGGTAAGCACCGCGCTCCGTTTTCCCGGGCGATCGGGTGTCCTCCCGGTCTCCCAGTAGAAGAGCCGTAACGGCGCTTCGATCTCAGCTCCGCTCCTCCGGCCGCCGTGGGAACCCCCCCGGTGACGCGGGGGAGGTCCTCGTCCCTGGTGGACGTCGGGCTGTGACCGGAAGCGAACGACGGTGCAACCGGTTCGCAGTGAACCGAAACCCGGTACGGAGAAAATCCGCCCGCCGGTGTCGCGAGGTGTCTCGAATGGTAAGCAAAGCCAGTGCGATGTTTTCGCGGATCGCCCCGCGGAAGGCACGCATGATCGCCGATCTCGTCCGGGGTCGCGACGCGGACGAGGCGATCCAGCTGCTCTCGTTCACGCAGAAGAGCGGCGCCCCCGTGCTGCGGAAGATCATCGAGAGCGCGGTCGCGAACGCCCAGCAGGCGGGCGCCGACATCGACGCGCTCTTCATCAGCAAGGCCACCGTCGACAAGGGGCCGAACAAGTTCAACCGCCGCTGGCGGCCGCGCGCGATGGGCCGTGCGACCCGGATCACCAAGGGCGTGTCGCACATCGTCATCGAAGTCGACGAGAGAAAGTAAGTAGAGGACCTGCCGCTATGGGACAGAAGACCCATCCGTATGGCTTCCGCGTCGGTGTCATCAAGACGTGGAGCAGCAAGTGGTACGAGGACGGCGCCGCGTATCAGAAGTGGCTCCACCAGGACATCCGCATCAAGCGGGCCATCAAGCAGTACCTCTACAACGCGAACATCGCCGGCGTGGAGATCGAGCGCGCGGCGAACCGCGCGAAGGTCATCGTCTTCACCGCTCGCCCGGGGATGGTGATCGGCAAGGGTGGCAAGGGGATCGAGACGCTGAAGAGCGGCAACATCGGCACCGCGTCGAAGGGCGAGACGCTCTTCCCCGGCGTGTCGTCGTTCACCGACAACGAGGTGTTCATCGACGTGCAGGAGGTCCGGAAGGCCGAGACCAACGCGCAGCTCGTCGCCGAGAACATCGCGACGCAGCTCGAGCGCCGGATCGCGTTCCGCCGGGCGATGAAGAAGGCGGTCGCCACCGCGATGAAGTTCGGCGCGAAGGGCATCCGCGTGCGCTGCGCCGGCAGGCTCGGCGGCAGCGAGATGAGCCGCGTCGAGACCTACCGCGAGGGTCGGGTGCCCCTGCACACGCTCCGCGCCGACATCGAGTTCGGCCTGGCCGAGGCGCGGACGAAGGTCGGCATCATCGGCGTGAAGGTCTGGATGTTCAAGGGCGAGGTCCTGCAGCGTAAGGCGCGCCGGATCCAGTAGAGGGATTGCAGAATGCTGTCTCCGAAGCGAACCAAGTTCCGCAAGATGCAGAAGGGGAACAACCGCGGCCTGGCCACGACGGGCAGCGACGTCTCCTTCGGCGACTTCGCGCTCCAGTGCGTCGAGCCTGCCCGCGTGACCGCCCGGCAGATCGAGGCGGCCCGTATGGCGATCCAGCGGCACGTGAAGCGCGCCGGCAAGCTCTGGATCCGCATCTTCCCGGATCGTCCGGTGACGAAGAAGCCGCTCGAGGTCCGCATGGGTGGGGGTAAGGGCGCGCCCGAGGAGTGGTGCGCGCTCGTGCTGCCCGGCCGCGTGATGTACGAGATCAGCGGCGTGAGCGAGGAGACCGCCAAGGAGGCCTTCCGGCTCGCGGCGCACAAGCTCCCGATGCAGTGCAAGTTCCTCGCCCGCGGGCTGACGTGAGGTAAGCGATGAAGGCGAAGGATTTGCGTGAACGCACCACCGAGCACCTGCGCGAGCTCGAGAAGTCGCTGGCGGCGGGCCTGTTCGAGGCGCGGTTCAAGAATTTCACGAATCGGCTGAACGACACGGCGACGATCCGCAAGGCGAAGCGAGATCTCGCGCGGGTGAAGACGATCCTCACGCAGCGCGCGCGTGCCGAGGAGAAGGCGTAGCCATGGCGAAGAAGAAGGCAGAACCCCAGCAGCCGGTCGCTGCGGCGCCCGAGCTGGCGGCCGCTGCGCCTGCTGCGGCCGAGACCGAGGCGAAGGCGCACGGCTTCCGGCGCAAGCTGGTCGGCAAGGTGACCAGCGACAAGATGAACAAGACGGTCACCGTCGAGGTCATCCGGAACGCGCTCGACCCTGTGTACAAGAAGTACGTCCGTCAGCGGGAGCGCTACAAGGCGCACGACGAGACGAACCAGTACAAGGTGGGCGACCGCGTCGAGATCACGGAGCATCGGCCGATCTCCCGCGACAAGCGGTGGCTCGTGACGAAGCTCGTTGCCCGGCCGGTGGAGGAGTAGCGCCATGATCCAGGTGTCGACGCATCTCGAGGTCGCGGACAACTCCGGCGCCCGCATCGTGAAGTGCATCAAGGTGCTCGGCGGCTCGCGCCGCAAGTACGCCGGTCTCGGCGACATCATCGTCGTCTCGATCAAGGAGGCGCTCCCGGGGACGAAGGTGAAGAAGGGGGAGACGGCGCGCGCCGTCGTCGTCCGCACCGCCCGGGAGTACCTCCGCTCGGACGGCAGCTACATCAAGTTCGACGGCAACAGCGCGGTCCTCATCAACAAGGAGAAGGAGCCGATCGGCACCCGTATCTTCGGGCCGGTCGCCCGTGAGCTCCGCGCCAAGAAGTTCATGAAGATCATCTCGCTCGCGCCGGAGGTCCTCTGATGAAGCGCCTCAAGGTCGGTGACCTCGTTCAGGTCATCAGCGGCAAGGAGCAGGGCAAGCAGGGCCGGATCACCAAGATCCTCGCGGACCAAGAGCGCGTGGTCGTGGAAGGCCTGAACACGGTGACCCGCCACCAGCGGCCCACGCCGCGCAACCAGGAGGGCGGGAAGATCACGAAGGAGGCGCCGATCCACGCCTCGAATGTCATGCCGGTCGATCCGGCGACGGGCAAGCCGACGCGCGTGAAGATCCGCGTCGGTGAGGACGGCAAGAAGACGCGCGTCGGCAAGAGCGGCAGCGCGATCGGTGTGGGCTAGCCATGGCGGACAAGAAGGACAAGGACAAGGCGGCCAAGGACGGCAAGGGCAAGGAGAAATCCGACAAGCCCAAGCCGCAGCAGGCCAAGCCGCAGGCGCCCGCCAAGAGCAAGGAACCCCGGGGCGCCAAGAAGGGCGCCGAGGCCGAGGCTTCCGAGCCGACCGAGGCGCGCCCGCGCGACCCGAACTACACGCCGCGGCTGCGGACGCACTACCAGAAGTCCGTCACGGCCGCGCTGTCGAAGCGGTTCGGCTACAAGAACCCGATGATGGTGCCCCGCCTGCAGAAGGTGGTGATCAACATGGGGCTCGGCGCCGCGGTGCAGAACCCGAAGATCATCGACTCGGCGGTCGAGGACATGCGGGCGATCTCCGGCCAGAAGCCGGTGGTGACCCGGGCTCGGAAGTCGATCGCGACGTTCAAGCTGCGCGAGAACCTCCCCATCGGCGTGATGGTGACCCTGCGCGCCGAGCGGATGTGGGAGTTCGTGGATCGCCTGATCGCGTTCTCCCTGCCGCGCGTCCGCGACTTCAAGGGCGTCAGCCCGAAGGGCTTCGACGGCAAGGGCAACTTCACGATGGGCCTGCGCGAGCAGATCATCTTCCCCGAGATCGACTACGACAAGATCGACGTCGTGAAGGGGCTCAACATCTCGTTCGTGACCACCGCGAAGACGGACGAGGAAGGGCGCGCGCTCCTCACCGAGCTTGGCATCCCGTTCCGGCATTGAGGGATTATCGATGGCCCGTGCAAAAGAGTTTGCGAAGCTGAACCGTCCGCCGAAGTTTTCCACGCGGCTCAAGAACCGTTGCAAGGTGTGCGGGCGCTCGCGCGCTTACTACCGCGACTTCGAGCTCTGCCGCGTCTGCCTTCGGCTGTTCGCGCTCCGTGGTGAGCTCCCTGGTGTGATCAAGGCCAGCTGGTGATTCTATGATGACCGATCCCATCGCCGACATGCTGACCCGCATTCGCAACGCGGCGCTCGCGCGGCACGACCGGACCGAGGTCCCCGCCAGCCGCATCAAGGCGGCCGTCGCGGAGATCCTCAAATCTGAGGGCTTCATCGCCGACGTGCGCGAGACCGAGGGCGAGGGTCCCAAGAAGCTCACCATCGTGCTCAAGTACGGGCGCGACCGGCAGAGCGCGATCGACGGCGTGCGCCGCGTCTCCCGCCCCGGGCGTCGCGTGTACGTGCGCCACGACAGGATCCCGCGCGTGTTCAGCGGGCTCGGGATCTCGATCCTGAGCACGTCCCGCGGGCTCATGAGCGACAGGGATGCGCGCCGTCTGAAGGTGGGCGGCGAGCTGCTCTGCGAGGTGTGGTGATGGAAGCTCAGGCGAACGCAGCGCAGACCGCGGGCGGCGACAGCCGGCTCGCGCCGAAGACGTCGCGCGTCGGCAAGCGGCCGATCGATCTCCCGAAGGGGGTCACCGCGACGGTCAACGGTCGGAAGATCGACATCAAGGGCCCGAAGGGCCAGCTGTCCCGCGCGATCACCGACAGGGTGGAGATCAAGCTCGACGGGGGGAAGCTCCACGTCAGCTCGGCCGCGCCCGGCCGCGACGGGTCCCGCCTCCAGGGGCTCACGCGGGCCCTGGTGGCCTCGATGGTGAAGGGCGTCGCCGAGGGCTACGAGCGCACGCTCGAGCTCAAGGGGACCGGCTATCGCGTCGAGCTCAAGGGGACGACGCTGAACTTCGCGCTCGGCTTCTCCCACCCGGTGACGTTCGCCGTGCCCGCGGGCCTCACCGCGACGATCCCTGCGGACTCGAAGGGCACGGTCCTGATCCTGACCGGCGCCGACAAGGAGCTCATCGGGCAGACGGCCGCCACGATCCGCGGCTTCCGGCCGCCGGAGCCGTACGGCGGCAAGGGCGTCCGGTACCGCGGCGAGCGCGTGCGGGAGAAGGCTGGCAAGGCCGGCAAGGGCGGCAAGAAGTAAAGGCGGGCAGCGGCGGGTACGCCGCTGCACCGAGGGACGAGACGATCATGGGCATGAAAATCGTCGGTCGGGAGCGCCGCAAGCTCCGCATCCGCAAGAAGGTCTCGGGGACGCCGGAGCGCCCGCGCCTCAGCGTCTTCCGCAGCACGAAGCACATCTACGCGCAGGTCATCGACGACGTGAGCGGCCAGACGCTCGCCCACGCCTCGACGCTGTCGAAGGACCTCAAGGGCTCGCTCGACGAGGACAACAAGGTCGAAGCGGCGAAGAAGGTCGGCGTGCTCATCGCGAAGATCTGCAAGTCGAAGCAGATCGACAAGGTGGTCTTCGATCGCAACGGCTACCTGTATCACGGGCGCGTCAGCGCCCTGGCCCAGGCCGCGCGCGAGGCAGGTCTCGATTTCTGACTCCCACAGCCGCTGCCCTCGAGGGGAGGGTGGCGGGCGCGGTCAACTGCCGCGGCGGAGAACGTGATAGAGGACGGTTATGGCGTTCGATCATGTCGACGAAGAGAAGCTGAAAGAGCGAGTCATCCACATCAACCGCGTCGCCAAGGTCGTCAAGGGCGGCCGGCGTTTCAGCTTCTCGGCGCTGGTCGTGGTGGGCGACGAAGCCGGGCACGTGGGCGTGGGCCTGGGCAAGGCCAACGAGGTGCCTGAGGCGATCCGCAAGGGGAACGACCAGGCTCGCAAGAACCTGTTCCGCATCCCGCTCGACGGGGTGACCATCCCGCACGAGTCGTTCGGCCACGTCGGGGCGGGCAAGGTCCTGCTGAAGCCGGCCAGCCCCGGGACGGGCGTCATCGCCGGCGGCGCGGTGCGCGCCGTCGTCGAGTCGGCAGGGATCCACGACGTGCTGTCGAAGTCGCTCGGCACGAGCAACCCGCACAACGTCGTGCACGCGACGGTCGCGGCGCTCCGCGGCCTCAAGAGCCCGGAGAGCGTCGCGGGCAAGCGGTCGATGCAGCTCGACTCGCTCGACTACCAGCGCCGCGGCGGCACGATCACCGCGGGCCGCCGGAGGGCGAGCGTGGCTCCGCCGGCGCCTGGCGCCGCGCCGCAGGGCGGCGGTGAAGGAGGCTCGCAGTGAAGCTCCGCGTTCGCCAGAAGGCCAGCACCATCGGCACGGTCGAGCACACGCGCAAGATCATCAAGGGGCTCGGCCTCCGCGGCCCGGGCTCCGAGGTGGTCGTCGCGAACACGCCGTCGTTCCGTGGCATGGTGAAGAAGGTCCTCCACCTCGTCGAGGTGGAGGAGGTCGCCGACGAGGCCGCCTCGTCCAAGTCCTGAGACGCAAGACTGTCATTCCAGCGGAGTTGCCGCGTACGGAAGTGTGAAACATGGACATCCTCTCTAAGCTCCAGGCCCCCGAAGGCGCCGTCACGAAGAGACTCCGCGTTGGCCGCGGCGTGGGGTCCGGCGTCGGCAAGACCGCTGGACGCGGACAAAAAGGGCAGAAGGCGCGGGCGGGCGGCAACATCAACAAGAAGCACTTCCAGGGTGGCCAGACGCCGATCCAGCGGCGCCTCCCGAAGCGCGGCTTCCGCAACCCGCTCGCGGACGTCGTGGTCAACGTCAACGTCGGCGACCTCGAGGCGTTCGACGACGGCGCTCAGGTCGACGTGACGGCGCTCCGGGAGAGCCGCCTCGTGCAGGGTCGGTTCGACGTCCTGAAGGTCCTCGGCAGCGGCGAGCTCACGAAGAAGCTCACGGTGACCGCGCATCGCTTCTCCAAGGGAGCGATCGAGAAGATCGAGAAGGCGGGCGGCAAGGCGGTCGTGCTCGCGGCGCCCGCCGCCCAGGACAGCTCGTCCAGCTCCTCGTCGTCCTAGCCAGCGCGCAGGCGCACCCCCTCAAGCCAAAGTCCAGGATCGCCCATGGCCAGCCTCGCGGGAATCACCAACTTCCACAAGATCCCCGAGCTCCGGCGGCGCGTCATCTTCACGCTGGTGATGCTCGCCGTCTACCGGGTCGGTGTCTTCGTGACGACCCCCGGTGTCGACCGGAACGCGATGCGACAGTACGTCGCGAAGCAGTCGGGCGGGCTCCTGAGCTTCCTCAACATGTTCTCCGGCGGCGCGCTCGAGAACCTGTCGATCTTCGCGCTCGGGATCATGCCGTACATCTCGGCGTCGATCATCATGCAGCTGATGGGCATGGTCTATAAGCCCATCGACGAGCTGCGGAAGGAAGGCGAGCAGGGGCGCCGCAGGCTCGACCAGTACACGCGGTACGGCACGGTCGCGCTCTCCCTGTTCCAGGCCTTCTCGATCGCGAAGATGCTGGAGGGCCTGTCGAGCAGCGAGACGGGGGCCGGCATCGTGAACACCCCCGGCATCGGCTTCCAGCTGATGACGGTCATCACGCTGACGACCGGGACCGCGTTCCTGATGTGGGTCGGCGAGCAGATCACCGAGCGCGGCGTCTCGAACGGCGTCTCGCTCCTGATCTTCGCGAGCATCATCACGGGCATCCCGCAGGAGATCGGGAACTACTTCTCGACGAACGCGGGCGATCTGCAGCCGCTCAACATGGCCGCGATCGTCGCGTTCATCGTGCTGGTCATCGGGGTCATCGCGTTCTTCGAGAACGGAAGGCGTCAGATCCCGATCGTGTACTCGCGGCGTCAGGTCGGCCGCCGTGTCTACGGCGGCCAGACAGCGCACCTGCCGCTCAAGGTGAACACCGCCGGGACCATCCCCCCCATCTTCGCGTCGTCGCTCCTGATGTTCCCGGCGACGCTGGCGAACATGGAGGTCCCAGGCGCCGACAAGATCCAGGCCATCATCAACCGCGGGGACTGGATCTTCAACACCGGCTACGCGCTGCTCATCATCTTCTTCTGCTTCTTCTACACGAACGTCACGTTCCAGCCGGTGGACGTCGCCGAGAACCTGAAGAAGCAGCAGGCAAACATCCCCGGGATTCGCCCAGGCAAGCAGACGGCGGACTACATCCACCGGGTGATCCAGCGGATCACGTTCGGCGGCGCGCTCTACGTCGCCGCGGTGTGTGTGGTCCCCTCGATCGTCGGCAACCTGCTGCGGGTCCCGTTTGGCTTCGGAGGGACGTCGCTCATGATCGTCGTCGGCGTCGCGCTCGACACCGTGAACCAGCTGGAGGCGCACCTGATCACGCGGAGCTACGAGGGCCTGACGGGCCCCGGCGCCAGCCGTATCCGGGGACGCCGGCTTCCGGAAGCGTGAGGAGAGCATGATGATCTTGCTTCTGGTGGGTCCTCCTGGCGCTGGGAAGGGTACGCAGGCGAAGCTGCTGTGCGAACGCTACGGCATCCCGCAGATCTCGACCGGTGACATGCTGCGCGCGGCCAAGCGGGCCGGCACGCTCGAGAAGCGGTACCTGGACATCATGGACTCCGGTGGACTGCTGCCGGATGAGGCCGTTATCGGGCTCATCGCCCGCCGCACGGTCGAGCCCGACTGCGGCCGCGGGTTCCTTCTGGACGGATTCCCGAGGACCGTGCCCCAGGCCGAGGCGCTCGACCAGCTGCTTGCCAGCCAGGGCGGACGTCGTATCGACGCGGTGATCCAGCTGGATGTTCCGCGCTCGCTCCTCGAGGAGCGCCTGATCCACCGCCGGACTGACAAAGGCAGTGGACAGATCTATCACCTTGTCTATAATCCCCCGCCCCCCGGTGCGGAGCTTGAGCATCGGGCCGACGACCGGCCCGAAGCTGTCGGCATGCGCCTCGACGCGTACGAGGCCATGACGGCTGCCCTGCTGCCGTTCTACGAGGAGAAGAAGCTTCTCCATCGTGTCGACGGCGTCGGGAAGCCAGAAGAAGTCACGCAGAGGGTGCTGTCGGTCCTCGGCCGACCAAGCTCGGGTGGAGAATGAGGCGAACGAAACAGACCAGACCGCCGAAAGAACCGAAGGGCGACAAGCTCGAGTTCGACGGCGTGGTTCAGGAAGCCCTGCCGAACGCGATGTTCCGCGTCAAGGCGGACAACGGCCTGGGCGTCCTCGCTACCATCAGCGGGCGGATGCGGCAGTACTACATCAAGATCCTACCGGGCGATCGCGTGACCGTCGAGGTCTCGCCGTACGACCCGAGCCGGGGCCGGATCACGTACCGGCACAAGTAACATCTTTTGAGGAATCTGGAGGCTCCCCGTGAAGGTGCGCCCGAGCGTCAAGAAGATCTGCGACAAGTGCAAGGTGGTGCGGCGGCGTGGTGTCGTTCGGATCATCTGCGAGAACCCCCGCCACAAGCAGCGCCAGGGGAACTAGCTCTTTCGGCGGAAGCCCGCCCCCGTTTGGTTTGGAGTAACCATGGCTCGTATCGCTGGTGTTGATCTCCCGCGTCGGAAGCATATCGCCTATGCCCTGCCGTACCTGTACGGCATCGGGCGCACGCTCGCTCTGCAAATTTGCGAGCGAGCCAACATCCCGGAGAACAAGCGGGTCGAGGAGCTCAGCGACGCTGAGGTGAAGGCGATCCGCGATCTCCTGGACACCGAGTACAAGGTCGAGGGTGACCTGCGGCGCGAGGTGCAGCTCAACATCAAGCGGCTCATGGACCTCGGCTGCTACCGGGGGCTCCGGCACCGGCGCGGCCTCCCGGCGAACGGGCAGAGGACGCATACGAACGCGCGCACCCGGAAGGGTCCGCGCAAGGGCATGTTGCAGCGGCGTCCTGCCGCTACGAAGTGACGAGCGGGGATTAGGACGCCATGGCGCAAGCGAAGACGGCTGCCACCAACACCAAGGCCAAGCAGAAGAAGAAGGTCAAAAAGAATGTCTCCGCGGGCATCGCGCACATTCAGTCGACCTTCAACAACACGGTCGTGACGATCACCGACATCAACGGCAACGCGATCGCGTGGTCGTCGGCTGGCGCCCGCGGCTTCAAGGGGTCGCGCAAGTCCACGCCGTTCGCCGCGCAGCTGGCCGCGGAAGAGGCCGCGCGTCGCGCCCAGGAGCACGGGATGCGATCGGTCGCCGTGTTCGTGAAGGGACCGGGCGCCGGGCGCGAGAGCGCGCTCCGTGCGCTCCAGACCGCTGGCTTCAAGGTGACGCTGATCCGCGACGTCACGCCGATCCCCCACAACGGTTGCCGGCCGCCGAAGCGGCGCAGGGTTTGAGGTAATTCACGATGGCTCGCTACATTGGTCCGGTCTGCAAGCTCTGCCGCCGCGAGGGGATGAAGCTCTACCTCAAGGGTGAGCGCTGCTACACCGAGAAGTGCGCGTACACGCGGCGCCCGTACCCGCCCGGCCAGCACGGCCAGGGTCGCATCAAGCTGAGCGAGTACGCGGTGCGCCTGCGCGAGAAGCAGAAGGTGCGCCGCATCTACGGCGTGCTTGAGCGGCAGTTCAGCGGGTACTTCCAGGAAGCCAACCGGCGCAAGGGCCGGACGGGCGAGGAGATGCTCGCGCTGCTCGAGCGGCGCCTCGACAACGTGGTGCACCGGATGGGCTTCGGCTCGTCCCGCGCCGAGGCGCGCCAGCTTGTCCGGCACGGGCACGTCCACGTGAACGGCAAGCGGCTGGACATCCCGAGCTACGTGGTCCGGACCGGCGACCGGATCGACCTGACCGAGGGGGCGCGCAAGTTCAAGAGCGTCCTCGCGTCGATCGGGGGCGCGGACAAGCGCCCGGTCGCGAGCTGGATCGACGTGGATCGCCAGGCGTTCACCGGCGCGGTCAAGGGCGCTCCGATCCGCGAGGATCTGAACGAGCCGGAGATCCGCGAGCAGCTCGTCGTCGAGTACTACTCGCGCTGAGCGCGAGGGCGGCGCGGAGGAGCGCGGCGCGCGAGCGCACCTCTCGGGGTGCGCTCGCTCGTTGCGGGCTCCCCTCGGCGTCGCTGGCCTGCGGCAGGCGCGGGTGCTTAGGAGCCAAGGATGCGGGCAGGAGGCGGCGCCGGACCGGTCGAGTGCGGCCGCGGCGTGAGACCTCCGCGCAAACCTCATGAAGGAAGGAGAACGTCATGACGATGAACAACCCGAACCTCACGATGATCGCCCGGAACTGGCGCGATCTCATCCGCCCCAAGGGCATCTCGATCGACGCTGAGAGCGGGACCCAGTTCTACGCCAAGTTCACGTGCGAGCCGCTGGAGCGTGGCTTCGGCATCACGATCGGCAACTCGCTGCGCCGGGTGCTGCTCTCCTCCCTCCAGGGGGCGGCCGCGACGGCCATCCGCATCGAGGGGGCGCTGCACGAGTTCACGACCGTGCCCGACGTCGTCGAGGACGTGAGCGACATCATCCTCAACGTGAAGGAGGTCGTCTTCAAGGCGGCCACGCCGAAGACGTACTCGGTGCGGATCGACCGCGAGGGGCCCGGGCCCGTGTACGCGCGCGACATCCAGCTGGTCGAGGGGCTGTCGGTGCTCAACCCCGACCACCTCATCGCGGTGCTCGACAAGAAGGGCCCGCTCGCGATGGAGCTCACGGTCAACGTGGGCCGCGGCTACGTGCCCGCCGAGCGGAACAAGACGCCGACGATGCCGATCGGGACGATCCCCATCGACGCGCTGTTCTCGCCCATCCGCAAGGTGAACTACACCGTGCAGAACGCCCGCGTCGGGCAGGTGACCGACTACGACAAGCTCACGCTGGAAGTCTGGACCAACGGCTCCGTGTCGCCGGCGGATGCGGTCGCCTTCGCTGCGAAGATCCTGAAGGAGCAGCTCTCCATCTGGGTCAACTTCGAGGAGAGCGAGGAGACGAGCTACCAGGCGGTGATGAGCGACGATGAGCCGCTCAACGAGAACCTGTTCCGTTCCGTCGAGGAGCTCGAGCTCAGCGTTCGCTCCGCGAACTGCCTGCAGAACGCGAACATCACGCTCATCGGCGAGCTCGTGCAGCGGACGGAGCAGGACATGCTCAAGACCAAGAACTTCGGTCGCAAGTCGCTGAAGGAAATCAAAGAGATCCTCGCGAACATGGGGCTCTCGCTCGGGATGAAGATCGACAACTGGCCGCAGCTCCTCGAGCGCTGGAAGGCGCAGCAGGCGCAGGCGTGAGTCGGTACTGAGGGAACGTCATGCGTCACAAGAAAGCGGGCAGGCAGTTTGGTCGGGATACCTCCAGCCGCAGGGCGATGCTTCGCAACCTGACGGCGAACCTGATCACCCACGAGCGGATCGAGACGACCGACGCCAAGGCGAAGGAGCTGCGTCGGGTCGCCGAGCGGCTCATCACGAAGGCGACGCGCCTTGGCAAGGTCGCGTACACCCAGCACGGGGAGCTGAGCCCCAGCGACCGCGCGCGTCGGCTCCACGCCGAGCGGCTCGTGGGCAGCTACATTCCTCGCTGGGGCGTCGCGACCGACGGCAAGAAGGTGGACATCATCGCCAAGGTGATGATCGACCTCTCCAAGCGCTTCGAGGGGCGGCCGGGCGGTTACACGCGGATCATCAAGCTCGGGCCGCGTCGCGGTGACAGCGCGCCGATGAGCCTCATCGAGTTCATCGACGCGCCCCCGCTGGCGGACGAGCCCGCGCAGGCCGCCGAGCCGGTGGCGACGGCGGAGCCGGCCGCTCCGGCGACGACCGCTGGCTGAGCTGACGAGCGCTGGCGCCCCGTGGCGCCAGCGTGCGTAAAGACACGCCGGGAGAGCACTTGTTGCTCCCCGGCGTGTTTGTTTTGTCGGCGCACCTTGTGAGGTGCCGTCCTCAGGAGGCGCCGTCCTGCCTCGGCGATCCGGGTACAGGCGCAGAAGACGCCAGCGGCTCAGCCGGCGCGGCGTCCTTCGGCGGCTCAGCCGGCGCGGCGTCCTTCGGCGGCTCAGCCGGCGCGGCGTCCTTCGGCGGCTCAGCCGGCGCGGCGTCCTTCGGCGGCTCAGCCGGCGCGGCGTCCTTCGGCGGCTCAGCCGGCGCGGCGGGATCGCTCGGCAGGGCAGGCGCCGGCGTAGGCGCAGCAGGTGCTTGCGGCTCCGCGGGGGCGGAGCGGTCGCTCGGCAACGCAGGCGCTTGCGCAGCGCGCGGCAGCGGTCCGGGCGGCGACGGCGGCAGCGGGGACGACGGCGGCGGCGGTCCGGGGGACGTCGGCGGATGGGCAGGCGGGGCGCCTTGCTGCCTTGCAGAGGGCGCCGGGTCGCTCCGGCGGCGGGCGATGATGACCATCGCCAGCAGCGCCGCGAGGCCCACCGCTCCCGCAGCGACGTGGCGGCTCGTGTGGCTCTTCCGCTCGGCGACCTTGTCCGCGAGAGACGCCAGCGCCTCTCTCGCGCCGGCATGGGTCGGGTCGAGCTCCAGCGCGCGCTCGAGCACGAACTTGTCCGGCGCGCCGCGCTCGATGAGGAGCACGCCCTCCAGGTACGCGATCTCGGCGTCGATCTGCTTCGCCTGCTCGCCGGTGGGGTCGAGGCGCAACGCCTTGCGCATCATCGCGAGCGCGTCCTCGCGCCGGTCCGCGCCGAGCGACCTCGCTCGCTCGACGTAGACGCCGATCATCTCCTTGCGCCTGTCGAAGAGCGGCGCGCGGGCGAGCACCTTGTCGAACGCGTCGGTCGCCTCGGCGAGCTTGTTCGCGCTCGCCGCGGCGACCCCCTCGTCCATCAGCTTGTAGACCTCCGCGAGGCGCGCGCGGTCGTACGTCGCGAAGAGCTCGCGCGCGACGCGGTCCCACGTCCAGTCGCGCGGCGGCTTGTCGCCGGTCAGGTTCAGGTAGGCGTCGCGGAGCTGCCAGATGCCGGGCTCCCCGATCGCGGAGATGGCCTCGCGGGCAGCGTCTCGCAGCCGCGAGCGATCGCTGTTGCAGAAGCTCAGGATCACGCGCATGGCGTCGACGTCGCGGACGCGGCCGTAGGCGCGGAGCACGTCGGCCAGGATCTGCGTGTCGTTCGACGCGATCGCCTCGCCGGGGATCGCCCGGCCGAGGAGGTCGAGCTGCTTGCTCGCCCATCGCTGGACGATCTTCGCGTCGTGCTGCCGCGCCTCGATCAGCGCGGGGACGGCCTTGTCGCGCAGCTTGGCGATCTGCCTCTGCAGGTCGATGCGGAGCAGCTCGCCGAAGTAGGCGTGCAGCGCGATGAGCTCGCGCACGGCCGGCGTCGTGCCCGCGGCGACGAGCATCCGCTCCATGGCGAGCAGCTTCACGACGTCGCGCCACGCGCTGTCGCGTGGCCGCGGCGTCGCCAGCATGAAGTCCAGCCAGTCGCCCTCGGACTCTTCCTTGTCGTCGGCCTTGGCGTCCTTCTTGGCGCCGTCGGCCTTGGCGTCCTTCTTGGCGCCGTCGCCGGTCTTGGCGTCCTTCTTCGCCCCTTTGTCGGCCTTGGCGTCCTTCTTGGCGTCGCCGGCCTTGGTGTCCTTCTTCGCCCCTTTGTCGGCCTTGGCGTCCGCCGCCTTCTTCTTGCCGTCGCGCTCGTCGTCGCCCTTCAGCGCCTTCCGCCCCTCACGGCGCGCCTCGGCGAGCACACGCGGCGCCGCGTCGCGATCGAGCGAGCCACGGATGTCCTGCACGCGCAGCCGCACCGCGTCGACGATGCCGGGGATCGGCTCGTCGAGCGCCGCGCGGGCGCTCTCGCGAGAGCGGGCGTCCTGCGAGGTGATCTGGTCGAGCACGCGATCGAGCTCGCGGATCGCGACGATATCGGGCTCTGGCCGGGCGATCGGAGCGAGGCGCGGGAGCGGCGGAAGCGCAGCGGACGCCGCCGCAGCGCCGGCGGCGCTCGCGCCGGTCGCAGCGCCGGCGGCGCTCGCGCTGGTCGTGGCGCCCGCGTCGCGCTCTCCCGCGGCGTGCACGGGGGACAGCACGAGCGACGCTGCTGCCAGCAGGCTCAGCCTTACGAGCGACGCGCCGCTCGCTGCGCCGCGCCGCGAAGGCGGCGCGCCAGCGCCTCTCGGTTCCAACGGGCTGCGTCCCAAGTCCCTCAATCCGTGATGCGGAAGTCGAAGAAGTCGCCGGAGAAGCCGCGCCACCGGACGTCGACGCGCTCGACGCGCGCCGCGCTCGGGCCGCGGTTCGCCCAGGCGATGAGCTCCTTGAGCTCGTCCTCCTCCCCCTCGGCAAGGACCTCGACGCTGCCATCGGTGCGGTTCTTCACCCAACCGGTGAGGCCGAGCCGCTTGGCCTCGCGCTGCGTGGAGGCACGAAAGAAGACGCCCTGGACGCGACCGCGGACGAACAGCTGAACCTGTTTGAGCCCCATGGAACCAGCTTGACTTAGCCGCGCACCCGGAGGGAGGCAACTTCGGGGAACGCCCGGGTGCGCCGGGCGGTTCGCCCCCGCCGTTCCGCACGGCCGTGGCGCGGGCGACATGTCTCCCCGCGCATTGACAGGGCAAACGCGCTTGATAGAGTCGCCGCCCATCGGCAAGAGCAGCCCGCCGATCGAACGACATGAACTCGAGGGGCGCCGGCCGCGAGGCGAGCCCTCTTCCCCCTGGCGACCCGCCGACACCGACGACATGGTCGGCCCCGCCTCGGGCCCGACCCGCTAGACCCCCCCAACCAGAAACCATCGACCGACGGCCACTGCGCCCTTGACAGGGCGCGCCCGTCGTATCCTGGAGCTTTCCGACTCATGCACCTCAGGGAACTGAAGCAGAAACCGATGGCCGAGCTCGTTCAGATGGCGAAGGGGCTCAACATCGAGGGCGCTGCCGGGCTGCGCAAGCAGGAGGTCATCTTCGCGCTCCTGCAGGCCCACGCGGCGCAGGACCAGCCCGTCTACGGCGAGGGCGTCCTCGAATGCCTGCCGGACGGCTTCGGCTTCCTGCGCGCCCCGGACTACAACTACCTGCCGGGCCCGGACGACATCTACGTCTCGCCCTCCCAGATCCGGCGCTTCAACCTCCGCACCGGCGACAGCGTCAGCGGCTCCATCCGGCCGCCCAAGGAGCGCGAGGCGTACTTCGCGCTGCTCAAGGTCGACAAGATCAACGGCGAGCCCCCCGAGGTCGCCCGCGACAAGATCCTGTTCGACAACCTGACGCCGCTCTACCCGCAGCAGAAGTTCAACATCGAGAACGGGACGAAGAGCTTCTCGACCCGCATCATCGACATGCTCTGCCCGATCGGCAAAGGGCAGCGCTGCCTCATCGTCTCGCCCCCCCGCGCCGGCAAGACGGTCCTGCTCCAGCAGATCGCGAACGCGATCTCCGCGAACCACCCGGACACGACGCTGATCGTGCTGCTGATCGACGAGCGCCCGGAAGAGGTGACCGACATGCAGCGGACCGTGAAGGGCGAGGTGATCAGCTCGACCTTCGACGAGCCGCCCACCCGCCACGTGCAGGTCGCCGAGATGGTGATCGAGAAGGCCAAGCGCCTCGTCGAGCACAAACACGACGTCGTGATCCTGCTCGACTCGATCACCCGCCTGGCCCGCGCCTACAACACGGTCGTCCCGCCGAGCGGCAAGATCCTCTCCGGCGGCGTCGACTCGAACGCGCTGCACAAGCCCAAGCGGTTCTTCGGCGCCGCGCGCAACGTCGAGGAGGGCGGCTCGCTGACCATCGTCGCGACGGCGCTCGTCGACACGGGCTCCCGCATGGACGAGGTCATCTTCGAGGAGTTCAAGGGGACCGGTAACAGCGAGATCCACCTCGATCGCAAGCTGATGGAGAAGCGGATCTTCCCCTGCCTCGACATCAACAAGAGCGCGACCCGCAAGGAAGAGCTGCTCCTCCCGGAGTGGATCCTCCAGCGCGTGTGGCTGCTCCGCCAGCTCCTGCACCCCCTCAACGTCATCGACTCGATGGAATTCCTCCTGGACAAGGTGAGCCGCACCGAGACCAACCAGGAATTCCTCGAGAGCATGAACCAGTAGCCGCTCGTCCTAGGGGCGCTCCCGGTACGCTCAGGGAGCGCTCTCGGCCGATCGAGGAAGTCGCGCAGGGGCCGCGCGCGCGCTTCCGTGGGCGAAGTCGTGTTAGCGTCCTCTGGTGACCGCGAAGGCGGAGCAACGCACGAGGGCGCTGCAGGCTCGCATCGAAGAGCTGGAGGCGCGGCTCGCCCAGGCTGACAAGACCGTGCAAGCGCTCCGGGATGTCGGGCTCGCGCTCGGCAGCACCCTGGACCTCGATCAGCTCCTCGCGCTCATCCTGAACAAGATCACGGAGCTGCTCGACGCGGACAGGGCCACCCTGTACCTGCTCGACGAGCAGCGCCAGCGGCTCTTCTCGCGGATCGTCATCGGCGACGAGGCGCGCGCCATCGAGCTGCCGGTCGGCGCCGGGATCGCCGGGCACGTCGCCAAGAGCGGGCGCACCATCCGCGTGAAGGACGCCTACCGGGATCGCCGGTTCCAGCGCGAGTGGGACGAGGTGACCGGGTACCGCACCCGCTCGATCCTCGCCGCGCCGATGAAGAACCACGTCGGCCGCACCATCGGCGTCATCCAGGTGCTGAACAAGCGCGAGGACAAGGAGTTCTCGGTCCACGACGAGGAGCTCCTCAGCGCCCTGGCGACGCAGGCCGCCGTCTCGATCGACAACTCGCGGCTGTTCCTCTCGGTCATCCAGAAGAACACGCAGCTCGTCGAGACGAAGGAGCAGCTCGAGCACCGCGTGAGCGACCTCAAGCTCCTCTTCGAGCTCGAGAGCGCGATGGGCCGCGCGACCACGATGGAGGACCTCGCGCGCGCGGTCATCACGGAGGCCGGCAGGGCGTGCGAGGCGCGCGCCGGGGGCATGCTCGTCGACGAGATCGAGGGCGGGCTGGTCCTCTACTTCTTCGACCTCACCGCGCTCGACGAGGGCGGCCCGATGTCCCGCAGGTCCGCGTCGAGCGACGAGCCGGAGGGCGTCGTGGACGCGGGCCCTCCGAAGCTGGAGGTCAAGCGCATCGCCATGAGCCGCGGCGAGGGGGTGATCGGGCGCGCCATGGCGCACAACGAGGCGGTGGTCTTCTCGCTCGACGACAGCGCGGACGGCGCTGGCGGGGAGTGGAACAGGCCGGTGTCGCCCCGGCTCGCCCAGATGCTCGACGCGGAGCTCACGACGGCGATCGCCGTGCCGCTCGAGGGCGAGGACGCGGTGCCGATCGGCGCCATGGCGCTCTATAACTCCAAAAAACCACAAGGATTTTCGAAGGATGACCGCGCGCTCCTGCGGCTCGTGTCGGCCAACGCGTCGACGGCGCTGCGGCTGTTCCGGTCGCGCCTCGAGCGGGAGCAGAGCGAGCGGCTCACCACGATCGGGCGCCTGCTCTCGGGGGTGATGCACGACATGCGCACGCCGCTCACGGTGATCAGCGGCTACGTCCAGCTCATGGCCGCCGCCGAGGACGCGGCGACGCGGGAGGAGCACGCGCGCCTCGTCCTCAAGCAGTTCGACGTGATCAGCGCGATGCAGCGCGAGGTGCTGGAGTTCGCGCGCGGCGAGCGGAGCATCCTCGTGCGCAAGGTCTACCTGATGAAGTTCTTCGGCGACATGGAGAAGCAGCTCGAGCACGAGCTCGCCGGGACCGGCGTGACGCTCGCCCTCGAGCTCGAGGACCGCGGGACGGCGCGCTTCGACGAGGCGAAGATCACGCGGCTCCTGCACAACCTGGTCCGCAACGCCGTCGAGGCGATGCGGCCGGGCGGGGGGACCGTGACGGTCCGCGCCTACCGCGACGGGAGCGCCCTGGCGATCAGCGTCGCCGACACCGGCAAGGGGATCCCGAAGGAGGTCCAGGGCCGGCTGTTCCAGTCGTTCGTCACGTCGGGCAAGCGCGGCGGCACCGGGCTCGGCCTCGCCATCGTGAAGAAGATCGTCGACGAGCACGCCGGGACGATCCAGGTCGAGTCGTCCGACAAGGGCGCGAAGTTCACGATCCGCCTGCCGCAGGAGAGCGCGTCCACGCGGCCGGCGCCGTCGCTCGACGAGCCGCAGGTCCGGCTCGCCGCGGCGGACGGCAACGCGACCAGCCGGGCGGGCCCGGACGCCGCGCCGGCCGCCCAGGAAGGCGCCCCCCGCCGCCGGCCGGCGAGCTCAGCCCCCCCCGGCGAGCGAGCGAGGTAGACGCTCGAGCAGCGGATCGGGCGCCTAGCGGCCCCGGCGCTTGCGCGAGGCGCGTTCGACGAAGAGACTCGGACGGTGCCCCAGCTCCGCTTGAAGCTCCTCGAGCCGCACCGGACGTCGCTCGAGAAGTGCGTCTACTGCCCCAAGCTCTCCCGCGCCGCGTGCCCCGTGTCCAACGTCGAGGCGAACGAGACGGTCACGCCCTGGGGGAAGATGTCGATGGCGTACTTCGCCGGGCGCGGCGACGTGCCGCTCGACGCGGGCCACGCGGATCCGGCCTGGGCCTGCTCTGCCTGCTACGCGTGCCGCGAGCGCTGCGATCACAAGAACGAGGTCGCCACGGTGCTGACCGACGCGCGCGCGGAGTTCTTCGCCCGCGGCCTCGCGCCGGAGGGCGCCAGGCTCGCCGCCGCGCGGTTCCAGGCCCGCGAGGACGCCCGCGGCGGCGAGCTCGACGCGCTCTCGCGCGCTGAGGCCGGGCCGGCCGCGGTCCAGGTGCTGCTCGGCTGCGGGTACGTCCGCCACGCGCCGGACGTCGCCCGCGACGCGCTCGATGCCACCGAGGCGCTCACCGGCGCCCCCGTCCGCCCGGTGCGCGCCTGCTGCGGGTTGCCGCTCCTCTACGCGGGCGATCGGGAGGGCTTCGTGGCCGCGGCGCGGCGGCTCGCCGCGGAGGTCGCGCAGGCGGAGCGCTTCGTCGCGGTCGACCCCGGGTGCGCGCGCGCCGTGCGCGTCGAGTACGCGCGCGCCGGCGTGAGCGCGAGGGCGCCGGAGCTGTTCGTCGATCTCGCGCGGGCCTCGCTGGACCGGCTGCAGCGGTCGTCGTCGGAGCGGCGCGTGCGGTACCACGATCCCTGCCAGCTCGGCCGCGGCCTCGATCGTTACGACGCGCCGCGGGAGATCCTCGCCCGCATCACGGGGCGGCCGCCCGAGGAGTTCATCCACCGCCGCGAGCACGCCGACTGCAGCGGCGGCGGCGGCCTCGTGCCCGCGACGCGCCCTGCGTCGTCCGCCGCCATCGCCGACGGCAGGATCGCGGAGCACCGGGCGCTCGGCGGCGGGCTGCTCGTGACCCACTGCGCGCAGAGCCTCCGGCGGTTCAGGACCCGGGGGGAGCCGGCGGAAGATCTCGCGAGCCTCGTCGCCCGGGCCGTCGCGCCGCGATGACCGCGCGCCCCCAGACCGCGCTGACCGCTGTGGACGACGCGCACGGCGGCGCCGCCGGCCCGGCGGGGCGCGCGCCGCACAAGCGGCGCACCGTCGCCGGCAGGCTCCTCGCGAGCTACCTCGTGGTGCTCGCCGCCTTCGCGCTGACCGTCGGCTGGAGCGTGCAGGCGCTCCGGGCCGCGTCGCGCGACGCCCAGCTGCTGCGCGCCGGGTACGTCCCGCTGCTCCTGCGCATCGGCGAGGTGCTGGCCGAGCAGAACGTCTTCAACGCGCAGCTCAACCACATCACCGCCGCGAAGAATCCGGGCGACGTGCGCGAGTGGATCGAGACCGCCCGGCGGACCCGGCCGCTCACCTTCTCGCTCGTCAAGGACGCCGCCCGGGCGCTCGCCGTGGCCGACGAGAGGACGGCCAGCGGGGACGCGAGCGCCGCCGGGCAGGCGGCTGCGTTGTCCGGCGTGCGCCGCTTCGGCGAGGACGTCGCGGCCGAGGTGACGGCCATCGAGCGGCTCGTGGGCGCCAGCCCCGAGCGGTTCTCCCAGCTCTTCCAGGCGCTCGCCGTCGGCAACCGCGAGCTCGCGGAGCGGACGCGCGACGAGCTGGTCAAGCGCGAGGCCGAGGGCGCGCAGCGGCTGCGGGCGATCAAGACCCGCGTCGAGGAGCAGATGGAGAGCCTCACCGCCGAGGCGCGGCGGCGGGAGGAGCGCTCCATGCAGCTGCTCGTGGGGCTCGGCGTGCTGACGCTGCTCGTCGGCGTGATGATGTCGCTCTACGCGCGGCGCGTGCTCGCCCCGCTCACCGCCGTGACCGAGCGGGCCAACGCGGTCGCGCGCGGGGATCTCACCCCGAAGCAGGTGCTCGCCACGAACGACGAGATCGGCGAGCTCGCGACCACGTTCGAGGGCATGGTCGCCGCGATCCGCCGCGCGCGCGCCGAGCTCGTGAACGCCGAGCGGCTCGCGGCGATCGGGAAGATGGCGGCGCACGTCACGCACGAGATCAGGAACCCGCTCTCGTCGATCGGGCTGAACCTCGAGCTGCTCGAGGAGGAGGTGGCCCGCGCCACCGCCGCGGGCACCCCGGACGAGGAGCTCAGGCCCGTGATGAAGGAGTCGGCGCAGCTCGTCACCGCGATCCGGGCCGAGGTGGACCGCCTGTCGCGCATCGCCGAGCAGTACCTCAGCGTGGCGCGCCGGCCCCGCCCGCGGCTGGAGCCGGAGCGGGTGGACGATCTGGTAGAGGAGCTCCTGGCGTTCGTGCGGCCCGAGCTCGATCGCGCCGGCGTCGCGGTCCGCGTCGAGGTGGACGAGGAAGGCCCCGAGATCCTCCTCGACGAGTCGCAGATCCGGCAGGCGCTGCTGAACCTGATCCGCAACGCGCGCGAGGCGATGCCCAAGGGCGGCGAGATCGTGGTGAGCGTGAGCTTCTCGAGCGGCGCCGCGACCCTCACGGTCGACGACACCGGGGCCGGCGTGCCGGAGGAGCTGCGGGCGTCGATCTTCGACCCCTTCTTCACCACGAAGCAGCGCGGCACGGGGCTCGGCCTCGCGGTGACGCGGGACATCATCGAGGCGCACGGCGGCACGATCTCGTGCGAGGCGCGCGAGGCCGGGGGCACGCGGTTCCGGATCACGCTGCCCGTCGGGGGCGCGCCGGCCCAGGGCCGCGCCGCGGAGGCGAGCGCGGCGCCGTGACCCCTACCGGCCGCGCCGCGGAGGCGAGCGCGGCGCGGTGACCCCTCCGCCAGCCGCGCCGCGGAGGCGAGAGCGCGCGCGGCCGGGTGGACCGGGCCGGCGCGCGCCCTTCAGCGCGGCAGGTACTGGAGCACGAACCCCATGGCGAGGAAGCCCACGACGGCGAACAGGATCGCCAGCAGCACGTAGACGAGCGTGCGAAACGTCCGCGCGGGCGGTCGCGCGGGAGGCTGCGGCGCGAGCGGCGCCGGCTCTTCCGAGATCGTCGCCCCGACGTTGCCCGCGCCGATGCTCGGTATCGTGCCCATGCTCGGTCGCGCTGGCCTGTAGACGAGCGTCGGATCCTGCGTGGACGACCCGGCGGAGCTGTCCTCGGCGAAGTTCGGGAGCTCGTCCGACGCCCTCGCGGGCGGAGCGATCGGGAGCGAGAGCTCGCTGCCAGCGTTGTTCAGCACCATGGTCCCGTTCGGACCCATCCACTGCCGCGGCGGCTCCGCCGGGTAGCCGCCGACCGCGTGATGCTGGCCATGCCCCTCGGCCTGGACCGGCGGCGGCTCCCTGAGCCCGAAGGCGGACCCCAGGTCCGCCTCGCTCGGCGGGCGCACCACGGTCTCGACGAGCGCCGCCGGGTCGGTCGCCGTGCGGATCAGGATGGGGTCCACCGGCGGCAGCGCGCCCTTCATGGCGCTGGAGGCCATGGGCCTGCGCGACGCGCCCGGCGGCGTCACCGGGGGGAGGCTGCCGGGGATCGACGACGGGTGTGGCTGCGACGACTTCGCGCTGGCCGGCTGGCTCGACGCGCCCCGCGGCCGCAGCTCCCGCCACGCGATGAGCCCCTCGACCGCGCTCTGGAAGCGGTCTTGAGGCTCGCGCGCCAGCCCCTTCGCGAGGAAGGCCTCGAGCCGCGGATCGACCGGCCCGTCCATCACCTCGGCGAGCGTCCGGGCGTCGGTCTTCTGCTTCATCTCGACCATGATGAGGAGGTTGCGCGCCTGGTAGGGCAGCTGGCCGCTCATCGACTGGTAGATCATCGTGGCGCAGGCGTAGATGTCCGCGCGGTGGTCGACGGTCTTGGCCTTCCCGATCTGCTCGGGCGGCATGAACGAGAACGTGCCCAGGCTCTGGCCCATCTCGGTCAGCGTCTCCCCGCCCATCTCCTTCGGCAGCTTGGAGATGCCGAAGTCGAGGATCTTGACCCGCGTGGACCCGTCGGGGCGCGCCTCGAGGAACACGTTCGACGGCTTCAGATCGCGGTGGATGATCCCGGCGCGGTGCGCGTCGGCGAGGCCCATCCACACCTGCTCGATGATCGGGTGCAGCTCCTCGAACGCGATCGGCCCCGTGCGCTTCAGGCGGTCGATCAGCGACTCGCCTTCGAGCAGCTCGAAGACGAGCACGATGCCGTGCTCGGGATCCTCCTCGACGTCGAGGACCTGGGTGACGTGGTCGCT
This sequence comes from Sorangium cellulosum, assembly GCF_002950945.1. Lineage (GTDB taxonomy): Bacteria > Myxococcota_A > Polyangia > Polyangiales > Polyangiaceae > Sorangium > Sorangium cellulosum_E. The sequence continues at coordinate 12,763,248 of NZ_CP012673.1, read as the reverse complement.
GTTGATGGAGCCCGCAGCGCGCGCCTCGCGCCGGAACCGCTCGGCGGCCGACGACTTGGCCTTCGAGTCGGCGCGCAGGAGCTTGATGGCCACCTGGCGGCCCGTGCGGATGTTCTCCGCCGCGTACACCTCACCCATCCCGCCGCGTCCGAGCTGGCGGATGATGCGATAGCGGTGCGCAACGACGGTTCCAGCTTCGATCTCCAAAAGCGCCTCGCCCGAGATTATCCCCCGCGCTGATGCGGGGGATCAAATTCTCCGGCGCGAACGAGGTGACCTGGCCATAAGCCTTCCGGCCTCCGCCGCCTCGGCCCTTCCTCCCCGAGGACGACGGAGGCGCCGGATCGAGCTCTTCCGCAGAGCCTGCCTCGCGGGCGCGGGCGCGGGCGACGGCGCCCCGGCCATGTTGGGGCCACGGCGCCGGTCGCAGGGGCGGCTCCGCGCTCCTGCGACCGGCGGCGCCACGGGCCGGTTACTCCTCTTCTTGCTGCCGGAGCTTCGCCACGACGCCGAGGTCCTCGAGCGTCGAGGTGTCGCCGGTCAGCTCGCGGCCGGCGGCCACGTCCTTGAGCAGCCGGCGCATGATCTTGCCGCTGCGGGTCTTCGGCAGGGCGTCCGTGAAGCGGATGGCGTCGGGGCGCGCGAACTTGCCGATCTCCTTGGCGACGTGCTCGCCGAGCTTCGCCTGGAGCTCCGGGCCGGCCGTGAACCCGGGCCGGATCGAGACGAACACCACGAGCGCCTGCCCCTTGAGGTCGTCCGGGCGGCCGACCGCGGCCGCCTCGGCGACGGCGGGGTGGGAGACGAGCGCGCTCTCGATCTCGGCGGTCCCGATCCGGTGCCCCGCCACGTTCAGCACGTCGTCGATCCGGCCGACGACCCAGTAGTAGCCGTCCTCGTCGCGGCGCGCGCCGTCGCCGGTGAAGTAACAGCCCTCGACGTCGCTGAAGTACGTCCTGCGGAAGCGCTCGTCGTCGCCCCACACCGTGCGCAGCATCGAGGGCCACGGCTGCTTGAGCACGAGCAGCCCGCCCTCTCCCGGGGGGACCGTCTCGCCGTCCTTCGTCACGACGTCGGCCACGACGCCGAACATCGGCAGCCCCGTCGAGCCCGGCTTCGAGGGCGACGCGCCGGGAAGCGTGGTCATCATGATCGCCCCCGTCTCCGTCTGCCACCAGGTGTCCACGATCGGGCAGCGGCCGCCGCCGATGGTGCGGTGGTACCAGATCCACGCCTCGGGGTTGATCGGCTCGCCGACCGAGCCGAGCAGCCTGAGGCTCGACAGGTCGCTCTTCGCGGGCCACTCGTCGCCCTGGCGCATGAAGGCGCGGATCGCCGTGGGGGCGGTGTAGAGGATCGTCACGCCGTGCTTCTCGATCAGCTTCCAGAAGCGGCCCCAGTCCGGGAAGTTCGGCGCGCCCTCGTACATGAGACACGTCGCGCCGTTGGAGAGCGGCCCGTACACGATGTAGCTGTGCCCCGTCACCCAGCCGACGTCCGCGGTGCACCAGTAGACGTCGTCATCGCGCAGATCGAAGACGTACTTCGTCGTGACGTGCGCGCCGACCAGGTAGCCGGCGGTCGTGTGGAGCACCCCCTTGGGTTTGCCGGTCGAGCCGCTCGTGTAGAGGATGAAGAGCGGGTGCTCGGCGTCGACGGCGGTCGGCTCGCAGGACGGCGAGGCCCCGGCGAGCAGCTCGTGCCAGAACACGTCGCGGCCCTGCGTCATCTGCACCTCGCAGCGCTCGCTGCCGAGGTGCTGGTACACGATCACGTGCGCCGCGCTCTTCGCCTCCGGCTGCGCGAGGGCCTTGTCGACGGTGGCCTTCAGCTGCACGACCTGCCCGCGCCGGTACGCGCCGTCCTGCGTGATGACGACCTTGGCCTGGCTGTCGTGGATGCGGTCGCGGAGCGCGTCCGCGGCGAAGCCGCCGAAGACCACGGTGTGCACGGCGCCGAGGCGCGCGCACGCGAGCATCGCGACGACCACCTCGGGCACCATGCCCATGTAGATCGCGACCCGGTCCCCCTTCTCGACGCCGAGGCGCTTCAGCGCGTTCGCGAGCAGCAACGTCTCGCGGTGGAGCTGGGCGTACGTCAGCGTGCGCGTGACCCCGTGCTCGCCCTCCCAGATGATCGCGGCCTTGTTCTTCGTGGCCGTGGTCAGGTGTCGATCGAGGCAGCTCTCGGTGACGTTGAGCGTCGCGCCGAGGAACCACTTCGCGTGCGGCAGGGACCAGTCGCTGGTCTTGGTCCACGGCGTGCGGAGCACGAGGTCGCTCGCCTCGCGGCGCCAGAACTCGTCCGGATTCTCGAGGCTCTCGCGGTAGAGCGCCTCGTAGGCCTCCCGCGACCCGACGCGCGCACGGCGCGAGAATTCGGCCGACGGCTCGAACCGGCGCGTCTCCTTCAGCAACGACGTGATGGCATCCTGCGACATGGTCACCCCTTGAGGGGACGGCGGAGGCCGAACCCCGAATCCCTGTGAGGGGGTGCGAGAATACCTCCGTCGAGCCGCAGAACAAGAAGGGAAGGGGCGAGCGCTCGGGACCGGGCGATGACGCCCCGGCGCGGCTCGGTCACCAGAACGCGTAGCCGGCGTGCAGGCTGCCTCCGAGCTGAAGCAGCACGGACGAGTAGAGCGTGATGTCGCCGTACTCCTCGTGCCTGTAGCTGATGCCGCGCGACGACTGGAAGTAGCTGTCCAGCGAGAACCCGAGGAGCACGCCGCCGAGGTCGAGCTCGACCCCCACCTCGGAGAAGACGAAGGCGTTCACCCCCGTGGCGCGCTCGCACATGCCCTCGCAGATGTCGGACCCGTCGGGCCCCTTGATGCTGTCGAAGCGCACCGCGTCGTAGGTGAGGCCGCCGCCGATCGAGCCCACGAACCGCCAGGTCTGGCCGGGGGTCATCAGGCGGACGTTCAGTCCGAGGCGCGTCGAGCCGAGCGTGTAGCTGGCGTTCGGGTAGGCCCTGTCCTGCGAGCCGGTCGCGATGTTCGCGTACTGGAGCATCACGTCGAACGCCGCGGGGGTGTTCACCCGGTAACCTACCCGGATCGACCCAGCGCCGCCGCTGTTCGTCTCGGGCTCCGGGAACGCCTTGGGATGGCCGAGCGGCCAGAGCAGCGAGGCCGCGCCGATCACGTAGTACCCCTGCCGTGACACCGGGAGCGGCGCCAGCTTCGGCGGCGGTGGTGGCGGGGGTAACGTCGTGACCGCCTGCGACGCCGGCGGGGCGACGGCGACCCGGTCCTGGGTCAGCGTGAGCTTCACCTTCTTGTCGCGATCGCCGCTCGCCACGGTCACGCTCTGCTCCGCGGTCCTGTGGCCGTCGGCGCGCGCGCCGATGCGGTGCACCCCGGGCCCGAGCTCCACGACCCGCGTCGCCGCGGACGAGGGCGGCTGCTCCTCGCCGTCGATGAGCAGCGTCGCCGTCGGCGGGCTGAGCTCGACGGTGACGTGGGCGAGCAGCGCGCGCATCTCCTCGATCGCGCTGCGCGCCGTCTTCTCGTCGGCCTCGTCCATCGTGTCGCGGTGGTGCGCGAGCGCGCGCTCGAGCGCCGCGATCGCCTTCGGGTAGTTGAAGAGGGCCTTCTCGGCGAGCGCGATGTTGAACAGCGGGCTGGCCTTGGGCTTCTCGTTGTAGGCCGCCTCGAACTCGACGATCGCCGCCCGGTAGTTGCGGTCCTGGAACAGCTTGATGCCGTTCTCCATGTGCTGCCGGTACGGCTCGACCTGCGCGTGCACCGGCGAGAGCTGCGCGGCTACGCCGAGCATCGCCGCGCAGAGCGCGATCCGGAGTCGTCCGTGCGATCTGGCCAAAGCCGCCTCAGTCGACCTTGAGCTGGAGCCCAGCCGCGACGCCCGCCGGCTTTTCCGTCGCGACCACCGGGGGGGCCTGGAGCGGCGCGGCGGGCTTCGCGCCGGCGCCCCTCGGGCGCGCAACGAACGGGAGCGCCTTCGCCTTCCGGGCGCTCGGCGCCGCCGTGGCGGGCGCCGCGGGCGCCTGCGCCGCCGTGGGGGCCGCGGGCGCCTGCGCCGCCGTGGAGGCCGCGGGCGCCGGCGTCACCACCGGCAGCGGCGTGAGCAGGACCTCGATCCGCTCCTTGCCGGCCTGGAGCGTCACTTCCTTGTCGACCGGCATGTGGCCGGCGGCCTCGATCCGCACCCGCTTCGTCTCTCCGGTGTGGCCGCGCAGCGTGCGATCGGCGAGGTCCACCCCGTCGACGCTGAAGCGGGCGTCGGCCGCGTTCGTCAGGAGCTCGACCGAGACCTGGACGGGGAGCGCCGGCGCGGCGGCCGCCGCCTCGACCGCCGGCCCGGGGCGGCGCGCGTAGAGGGCTGCGCCCGCGAGCCCGCCGGCGAGGGCGACCAGCGCGACGGCGACGATCGCGCGCTGCCGCGGCCCCCGCGCGCCGACGCGGCCGTTGCTCGACCAGCCCACCTTCGAGCCGCTGGCGTGCGCCTCGAGCGTGGGATCCAGGGCGATGTCCGGGGTGCCCGGGGTCCTCAGCACCGGCGTCTGCCCGTTCGCGCCCGGCGCAATTGCCGTGAGCGCCCCGAGCTCGTCGCTCGAGCTCCGCCGCGACGTGAGCAGCCCTCCGCCCGCCGTGATCAGCGCGTCCAGGAACTCCCTCGCCGACGCGAACCTCGCTTCCCGGTCCCGCGCGAGCGCCTTCGCGATAACGCGCGCGATCGGCTCCGGGACGGCCGGGTTGCCCGTCCGCACGTCCGGCACGTCCTTCATGCAGATGTTGACGATCACCTGCTCGTACGAGTTGCCGCTGTGCGGCGGGTGCCCGGTGAGGCACTCGTAGAGGATCGCGCCGACGGCCCAGAGATCGGTCCTGCCGTCCACGTCCGGCAGCGCCTGCGCCTGCTCGGGCGACATGTAAAAAGGCGTCCCGAGCACCGTGCCCTGCCGCGTCAGGGTGTGCACCTGCACGCCGTTCTCGCGGCGCACCTTGGAGATGCCAAAGTCGAGTATTTTCGCGAAGTTAGGGTCGTCGTCGCGGTCGACCAGGAAGATGTTGTCCGGCTTGAGGTCGCGGTGGACGATGCCCGCCTCGTGGGCGCGGTGGAGGCCGCGGAGGAGCTGCGCGATCACGTGGAGCGCCTCGCCGAGGTCGAGCCGGCCGCAGCGCCGGATGCGGTGGCCCAGGTCCTCGCCGCGGAGCAGCTCCATCACGAGGAAGGGGACGTCGTCGGCGAAGCCGGAGTCGAAGATCTCGACGATGTGGGCGCTCTCGACCGCGCTCGCCGCCTGCGCCTCGCGGTGGAACCGGGCCACCGCGTCCTTGTTCCGGGCCAGCTCGGCGTCGACGAACTTCATCGCGACGCGCTTGCCGATGGCGGTGTTGACCGCCTCGTAGACCATCCCCATCCCGCCGCGGCCGATCGTCCGCACGATCTCGTACTTTTGCACCCGCTTTCCGACGAGTGGCCCCTCGACCGGCTGAGGCGCTGCGGCAGTGGTGTCGGGGCTGCTAGGCATGGCGGTTGCGGCTCGGGGGGTCGGACGAAGCCCAGGAGGCCCTTTGGACGAACCGTATCAAAGAAAGCTACGCCCCGTCCCCGCGCGGCAGCTTATCACCTGGCCGGCGCAGGGGGCACCTTCGTGGGCAGGCCGTTCAGGGCGTGCCTGACGTTTCCCCATCACACATCGACCGCCCGCGCCCCTCCACGGGGCTCGGCCGGCTCAGCGGGGCAGGGTCGGCGCGTCCGCGCGCGGCGGCTCGTTCAGGCGCGCGTCGAGCTGGCCCTTCTTGTCGAGGGCCGAGAGCTCGCTGAACCCGCCGACGCTGTCTCCGTTGATGAAGATCTGAGGGACGGTGCGCTGCCCGGAGGCCTTGACCATCCAGGCGCGGAGGTCGTCCCGCCCCTCCACGTTGATCTCGGTGAAGCGCACTTGCTTCTGGGTCAGCAGGCGCTTCGCCATGGCGCAGTACCCGCAGTACTCGGTGACGTAGATGGTGACTTCGGCTGCTTGCATGGGGTTCTCGTCCTCTTTCCTTTCTCGGGATGGCCGAAGATGCAAGCGCGCACCGCGCCGCGTGCGGTAGGCTGCGCGCATGCCTGAAAAAGAGGGGACGATTCACCTCGATCGCTATACTAGCGACGCGAAGCAGGTCGTCGCCGGCGCTCAGCAAATCGCGGACGAGCGCCAGCACGCCGAGGTCGCGCCGCTGCACCTGCTGATGAGGCTGCTCGAGCGTGACCGGGGCGTGTCCGAGGTGTTCCGTCGGGCTGGCGCCGAGCCGAACGAGGTGCTCCAGCTCGCGGAGAACGCGCTGAAGAAGCTGCCGAAGGCGGGCAGCGGGGTGGCGTACGTGAGCCCTCGCCTGCTCGATCTCCTGGGGCGCGCCGAGCGGGAGGCCACGCGGGACAAGTCCGCGAACGTGGGCATCGAGCACCTGCTCCACGCGCTCGCCCAGGAGATCCGGGGGCCCGCGGGGGACATCCTGTCCTCGTTCGGGATCGGCCCCGGCGCGTTCCGGCCGCACCTCGGGGCGCTCGAGGCGGCCTCGCGGGAGCCGTCGCCCGCGCCGGCCGGCGCGTTGGAGCCCGGCCAGACCGCGCCCTACACGCGGGATCTCGTCGCCGACGCCCGGGAGGGGCGGTTCGACCCCGTCATCGGGCGCGACGTCGAGGCGCGGCGTCTGCTGCAGATCCTCGAGCGGCGGTTCAAGAACCACCCGCTCATCGTCGGCGAGCCCGGGGTGGGCAAGACCGCGCTCATCCGGGGCCTGGCCGACCGGATCGCCCACGGCGACGTGCCCTCGAACCTGGCAGGGGCCCACCTCTACGAGCTCGACACCGGCGCGCTCGTCGCCGGGGCCAAGCTCCGCGGCGAGATCGAGCAGCGCCTCAAGGTGCTCGTCGATCGCCTGCGCGGCGCGCAGGACGCCGAGAGCATCCTCGTCGTGGAGGACCTCGACGCGCTCTTCGGCCAGGGGGTGCAGGGCTCGGGCGTGGGAGAGCTCCTGAAGCCGCTCCTCTCGCGCGGGGAGATCCGGATCATCGCCACCACGACGCCGGAGGGCGTGCGGAAGATCAACGACCGCGACCCCGGGATCATCCGCCGCTTCTCGACCATCACGCTCGACGCGCCGAGCATCGATCAGGCGACGGAGATCCTGCGCGGGATCGCGACGAAATACGAGGCCCACCACCGCGTGCGGGTGGGCGAGAGCGCGATCGCCTCGGCGGTCTCGCTGGCCAAGCGGTACATCTCGGATCGCGCGCTCCCCGACACGGCGGTGGACCTGCTCGACGAGACGTCGGCGCGCAAGCGGGTGGAGGTCGACGGGGTGCCGGCGGAGCTCGACACGCTGACCCGGCGCGCCGAGGCGCTCCGCGCCCAGATCGCCGCGCTCGCGGACGACGACGACAAGCTGAGCGTCCAGACCCGCGTGCGCCTGGAGGCGGAGCTCGCGGAGATCGATCCGAAGGCGCAGGCGATGCGCTCCCGCAACGCGTCGCGCCGGGGCGTCATCGCCGCGTGCCAGGCCATCCGGCGGGAGCTCGTCGCCGCGACGGACGCTTTGAAGGCCGCCCAGCGCGACAAGGCGTTCGCCAAGATCGGCGAGCTCGAGCACGTGACCATCCCCGAGATCAAGCGGCGGCTCCAGGCGGCCGAGGAGGCCGCGCAGCGCGAGGGGGTCGCGCCCACCTCGAACGTGGTCAGCGAGTCGGACGTGGCCGCCACGCTCAACGAGTGGACCGGCATCCCGGTGGCCAAGATGCTCGAGGGCGAGGCCGAGAAGCTCCTCAAGATGGAGGAGCGGCTCGCCCAGCGCGTGGTCGGGCAGGACGAGGCGGTGCGCGCGATCGCGAAGGCGGTGCGCCGCGGGCGCGTCGGCCTGCGCGATCCGGGCAAGCCGATCGGCTCCTTCCTGTTCCTCGGCCCGAGCGGCGTCGGCAAGACGGAGCTCGCGAAGGCGCTCGCGGAGTTCCTGTTCGACGACGAGCAGGCGCTGACCCGCATGGACATGAGCGAGTTCATGGAGCGTCACATGGCCCAGCGCCTGATCGGCGCGCCGCCCGGGTACGCCGACAGCGAGCAGGGCGGTTTCCTCACCGAGGCCGCGCGGCGCAGGCCCTACAGCGTGCTCCTGTTCGACGAGGTCGAGAAGGCCCACTCGGACGTGTTCAACCTGCTGCTCCAGATCCTCGACGACGGCCGGCTGACCGACGGCCGCGGGCGGACGGCCGACTTCTCGAACACGGTCGTGATCATGACGTCGAACATCGGCTCGAAGCGCGTGCTCGAGACCGACGCCAAGCTCTGGGCCACGGAGGACGGCCGCGAGGCGATCCGCGACGTCTTGCTGGAGGAGCTGCGCGGGTTCTTCCGCCCCGAGTTCCTGAACCGCGTCGACGACATCGTCGTGTTCAAGGCGCTCAGCAAGGAGGATCTCCGGGGCATCGTCGACATCCAGCTCCGGCGCCTCGAGCGGCTGCTCACGGACAAGGAGATCCGCCTCACGCTCACGGACGCGGCGAAGGCCCGGCTCGTCGAGCTCGGTTACGAGCCGAGCCTCGGCGCTCGCCCGCTGAAGCGGGCCATCCTGCGCGAGCTCCAGAACCCGCTCGCCGAGACCATCCTGGCCGGCGGTTACAAGGCCGGGCAGATGATGCAGGTCGACGTGTCCGAGGAGAAGTTCGTCTTCACCAAGGCGTGATACGCGGCGGATCGGGCCCGTTCTCGGGGCTTCCGGGTCTTCCCGGCACGTGGGAATGCGCTCAGACTGAGCCCGGCGACCCGGGCAAGCAGGCGGGCAGGGGAGGCATCCGACGGCCCGGCCCGCCGGCGAAGATCCTGGGCTCGGGGTCAGCGAACCACTTGCCAAGGAGCGCGAGGTCCGTATACTGCCGCTCCCTCGCTCACCGGGCACTCGGATCGAGAGCCGTTGCGCGGCGTAACGGTGAGAGATCTCGAGGGCATCGCGGTCCCCAGTTGAGGAAGACGCACCATGTACGCGGTCATCAGGACGGGCGGCAAGCAGTATCGGGTCGCCGAAGGTCAGAAGCTCCGGGTCGAGAAGCTCACCGGCAATGCGGGTGACAAGGTCACCTTCAGCGAGGTCCTCCTCGTCGGCGGAGACTCCCCCAAGGTTGGCAGGCCCCTCGTGAGCGGCGCCTCCGTCGCCGCCGAGATCACCGGGCAGGACCGCGGCAAGAAGATCGTGGTCTTCAAGTTCAAGCGCCGGAAGAACTACCGTCGCAAGAACGGTCATCGCCAGCCGTACACCGAGCTCAAGATCACCGGCATCACCGCCTAGCAGGAGAAGTAGAGATGGCTCACAAAAAAGGCGGCGGCTCCTCCAGGAACGGCCGCGACTCGAACGCGCAGCGGCGCGGGGTGAAGGTCTACGCCGGGGCGCCTGTGCGCGCTGGCAACATCCTGGTCCGCCAGGTCGGCTCCTCGCTCCACGCCGGCCACAACGTCGGCACCGGCCGCGACTTCACGCTGTTCGCCCTCATCGATGGCGTCGTGAAGTACGAATGGAAGAGCAACACCAAGAAGCAGGTGTCGGTCTACCCGGCTTCCTGAGCCCTGTTCACGCGGGTGGTCCTCGATGAGGGCCGCCCGGTGGACCAAGTCGCGCTCTTCACCTATCCAAGCGCGGTGACCACTTACAAGCTGTTCGCCATCGACGTCGACGGGACGCTGGTCCGTCGCGACGGATCGATCCACGACGAAGACCTGCTCGCCATCGGGCGGCTGCAGGCCGCCGGCGTCCCGGTGTCCATCGCGACCGGCCGCCTGTACTCGGGGACGCGCGACGTCGCGCGGCGGGTCGGCGTGATCGGGCCCATCGCGTGCGTCGACGGCAGCCACATCGTGCACACCGACGGGGACGCGCACCTCTACTCGCGCACGATCTCCGGCAACGAGGCTGCCCTCCTGCGCTCGATCACCGAGCGGCACGCGACGGCGTGTTTCCTCTTCGCGCAGGACAGCATCGTCCACGACGCGTCCGGCGCGCCGCATGTCCACTACGTCCGGGGCTGGTCGCACGTCATCGCCGAGGTCGAGCGCGTCTCGTCGCACCCGTACTGGGAGCACGACCACGGCCTGCTCGCGCTGGTGGCGATCGGGACCGAGCCGCAGATCGCGGCCGCGGTCGAGGAGATCCGGTCCGAGCTCGGCCAGGCGGCCTCGGTCGTGTCGTTCCCCTTCCTGAACGACGGCCGCACGAGCGTCTTCGCGATGCTGGTCCGCGCCGCGGGGCCGACGAAGGGGACGGCGATCACGTGGCTCGCGGAGCACTACGGCTGCACGCCGTCCGACGTGGTCGTCGTGGGCGACTGGCTCAACGACGTGCCGATGTTCGAGGTCGCAGGCCGCTCCTTCGTCATGGGCCAGGCGCCCGAGAACGTGAAGCAGGCCGCGACGGACCGACTGGAGGCGGATGGCCTGCTGGGCGGCGGAATCGCCGAGGCCATCTACCGCGCCTTCGGGCGCTGAGCGCCTCCGCTCGCTGAGCGGCGCTCGGGTTGCTGAGCGCCTCCGGTAGCAGGGAAGGGGGAGCGTGCGATCGCCGGCGGTGGCGCCGGCGGCACACGGGAGCGCCGCGGGCGCTCCCGGTGCTCGTCTCGGTCAGGTCTTGCGCTGCGCCGGCTGGGCCGCGGCGGCGAGCTGCTGCTGCTGCTGCTGCAGGTACTGCGCGACGGCGCGCGAACGCTCGATGGCGAACTGCTTGACCTCCTTGTTCGGAGAGCCCGCGAGCGCGTTCAGGAGCTTCGTCACCTTCTCGAGCTGGCGCGACTGGAAGAGCGCCTCGAAGTAGTTGTTGGCCAGGCGCACGTCGCGGCTCATCTTCGCCTCGTGCGGCTGGAGCAGGCGGACCACCGCCTCGAGGTCGTTCTTCTGCCCGTACAGCGCCGACAGGCAGAGCAGCGCCAGCGGGTCGTCCGGGTTGTGGTCGACGGCCTTCTTCGCGTACTCGACGGCCTTGTCGCGCGTCTCCTCGTTGGCCGCGTAGAAGCCCTGGATCGCGATGTACGGCGCGGCCGTCTTCTTGTCGGCCGAGAACTTCTCGATCTCGGCGACCGCGCTCGCCTCGTCGCCGCGCTGCTTCAGGTACTGGAAGAGGTAGGCCCACGCGTCGATGCAGCCCGCGTCGATCGCGATCGCCTTCTCGACGAACTCGCGCTCCTTCGCGTCGTCCTTGCGCGCCTGGTAGAGCTTCGCGAGGTGCAGCGACGGGTAGGGGTTGTCCTTGAGGAGGTTCTGCGCGCCCTTCAGCGTCCCCTCGGCCTTGTCGTGTTTGTCCTGGGAGAGCTGCGCGATGCCGAGCGCGAGCCAGTCGTCGCCCGTGCCGCCCTTCGCCACCACCTTCGAGAGCACCTGCTCCGCGCGCTGCAGCCGGTTGTGCTTGAGGAGCTCCTGCGCGTAGATGCGCCCGCGGTTCAGGTCGTCAGGCTGCTCGGTCCAGTGCTTCTCGAGGCCCGCGAGCAGGTCCTCCAGGCCGATCGCGATCGGGCGGCCCTGGTCGTCCTGCACCTGCACCGCAGGCCCGTTGAAGCCGAGGAGCTGCCACATCTGATCGAGGGTCACCGCCGTGGGGCCCTTCTCGAGCAGACCTTTCAGCTCGTCCGTCGGCTTGTTCATCGGGATGACGATGAGCGCGTTCCCCGGGACCCCGTTCGGAAACGCGCTCACGGGCGCGACGATCGCCGCCCCTCCGCTGATATTGAGCCCAGCCGCCTGCTGCTGTCCGTTGGTCGTCATCGTCGATGCTCCGAGATCTCGCCCCCACGCGCGCCGAGGGGCAGGAATCGCCCAACCTCGCCCCGGTACCCTGCGCGCCGGAATGGGGGCAGTCGTTCGAGTAGAGGGGGCGCGAACGCTAGCAGGGGGCGTCCATCCGGGCAACGGGGGAGCTCTCAGCGCTCGAGCTCTGGTCAGCCCTGCCGCGCCGACGCCGGACGCGCTCCACGAAAGCCGCGCCGCTCCTCCACCTCCACCTCGCGCGGCCGTCCCCGCGGCCGCGGCGCGCGGCGCGCCCTCGCTCGTGGGATCGCTGCCCTTGTCCTCGTCGCCCTCGTCACTCTTGCCGTCACGGACGCCCATGTCGCTCGCCCTCTCCGGCGCCGTCCTAGTCGAGTCGCGGGCCGGCGGCGAGTGCCGGCGTGGGCTCGCGCAGAGACCCGGCGGCGGGCGCCGCCCCGGCGCGCGCCGCGGTGCGCAACCGCTCCGCGAGGTGGGTGCGGCGCTCCTCCTTGCGGGTCTCGGCCAGCGCCAGCGACACCGCCCGCGGATCCGCGACGAGCACCACGAGCCGCTTGCCGCGCGTGACCGCCGTGTAGATGAGGTTCCGCGAGAGCATGACGAAATGCTGGGTGAGGATCGGCACGATCACGGCCGGATACTCGCTCCCCTGGCTCTTGTGGATGCTCGTCGCGTACGCGAGCGTCAGCTCGTCGAGCTCCGCTTCCTCGTAGCCGACCTCGCGATCGTCGAAGCGCACGAGCAGCTTCCGCTCCTCGGCGTTCACGTCGATGATGAAGCCGACGTCGCCGTTGTAGACCTCGCGATCGTAGTCGTTGCGGAGCTGCATCACCTTGTCGCCGAGCCGCAGCGTGCGCGCGCCGCGCGTCACGGTCGGGCCCTCGGGGTTCAGCGCCGCCTGGAGGCGCGCGTTCAGGGCGATCGCGCCGGCCTCGCCCTTGTGCATCGGCGTCAGCACCTGGACGTCGCGCCGCGGATCCAGCCCGAAGCCCTTGGCGATGCGCTCGGTGACGAGGTGGAGGATGAGATCCGCGGCCGCCTCGGCCTCGGTCCGCTCGATCACGTAAAACTCGCCGCCGGGCCCGCGGGCGCCCTCCGGCGGCTCGCCGTCGTGGATGCGGTGCGCGTTCCGGACGATGAGGCTGCCCTCGGCCTGCCGGAAGATCTGCGTGAGCCGCACCGTGGGCACCTCGCCCGAGGCGATCACGTCCCGCAGCACCGCGCCCGGGCCGACCGACGGGAGCTGATCCACGTCGCCCACCAGCACGAGCCGCGCCGCGTCGGCCGTGGCCTGGAGGAGCGCGTCGGCGAGCGCGAGGTCGAGCATCGACGCCTCGTCGACCACGATCGCGCTCGCCTCGATCGGCCGGCCCCGCTGGCGCCCGAACTTGCGCTGCTTCGGGTCGAACTCGAGCATCCGGTGGAGGGTGACGGCCTCGCGCCCCGTCGCCTCGCTCATCCGCTTGGCGGCGCGGCCGGTCGGCGCGGCGAGCCGCACGGGCAGCCGCGCGCGGTCGAAGAGCGCGAGGATGGCGCGGACGATGGTCGTCTTGCCCACGCCCGGGCCGCCGGTGATGACCAGCACCTTGTTCCGCGCCGCCTGCTCCACCGCGTCCCGCTGCGCGGGCGCCAGCGAGACCTTCGTCTTCTCCTCGAACGCCGCGATCGCCGCGCCGACGCCCTCCACGAGGCGCGCGTCGCTCGCGCCCGCGTCCTCGCCGCCCCCGAGCAGCGCGCGCATCCGGCGCGCGAGCCGCACCTCGGCCTCGTAGAGGTCCTTCGGGTAGACGGCGACCTCGCCGGTGGGCAGCTGCTCGAGCCGCACGTGGCCGCTCGCCGCGAGCGCGTCGATGGCGCTGTCGACCTCGGCGGCGTCGCGCTCGAGCATCGTCGCGGCGAGCTCGGCGAGCTCCGGCCGCTCCGCGAGCGTGTGCCCGCGGGTGGACAGATCGACCAGCGTCTGCAGCACGCCCGCCTGCGCCCGCTCCGGCGAGTCGGCCCGGACGCCGATCGAGCGCGCGATCCGGTCGGCCGTCTTGAAGCCGATGCCCCACACGTCGAGCGCGAGCCGGTAAGGCGAGCGGGAGACGATGTCGATCGCGTTGGGGCCGAACCGCCTGTAGATGCGGCTCGCCAGCGCCGGGGACGCGCCGTGCGCCTGGAGGAAGATCATGATGGCGCCGATCGCCCGCTGCGACGCCCACGCCTTCGCGACCGCCTGCGCCCGCCGGTGGCCGAGCCCCGGGACCTCGGCGAGCCGCTCCGGCGAGCGGTCGAGGATGTCCAGCGTCTCGGTGCCGAACGCCTCCACGATCCGCTTCGCGTACGCGGGGCCGATCCCCTGCACCATGCCGGACCCGAGGTAACGCTCGAGCCCCTCGAGCGTGGAGGGGGCGATCGGCAGCAGCGTCTCGACCTTGAGCTGCTCGCCGTGCTTCGGATCGCGCCCGTAGCGCCCCGTCGCGCGCACGCGGGTGCCAGGGCCGACCTGCGGGAACACCCCGACCCAGACCTCGGGCGCGGCGCCGGCCGCGACCTCCACCCGCAGCACCCGGAAGCCGCTCGTCTCGTTCTCGTAGGTGACCCGGACGACCTCTCCCTCCACGGTCACGGAGCCGTCGCCCGCCACCTCCCTCACCGAGAAGAGCTTCTGCTGGCCCGCGCCGGCCGCCGCCTGCCGCTCGCCGGACGGCGCAGGCCGCTCGCCACGGTCGTGCGGTTGCGGCGCGCCGTCCGGCGCCTGCGCGGCTGCACCCGGGGCCCCGACGCCTCCCGAGCTTGCCCGCTCGGGGCCGCCGCTCCGCTGGGACCGTTGCACGAGGGCAGCATGTAGCCGCAGGCGCGCCGGCGGCAACGCCCTCGTGCGCGGCGGGGCGTGATAGTCCTCGGCGGTGCCGGAGCTCCCGGAGGTCGAGCACGCCGCCGCGTCCCTGCGCCGCTTCCTGACGGGCGACGCCATCGCGTCCGCCGAGGGCGACCGGACGCGCGTGTTCCGCGGATCGAGCCCCGACGTCTTCGAACGCGAGCTCCCGGGCCGCACGCTCGAGCGCCTCGCGCGCTTCGGCAAATACCTCGTGCTGGAGCTCGATGCCGGCGTGGTGCTGCTCAGCCACCTCGGGATGTCCGGCAAGTGGGTGCGCCGCGCGCCGGGAGAGCCCGCGCCGGGGCACAGCCGCGCGCGGCTGCGGCTCGCCTCGGGCAATGTCCTTCACTACAGCGATCCGCGGCTGCTCGGGCGCCTCGCGATCCTGCGCGGGGTCGCGCCGCGCGCCATCCCCGAGATCACCGCGCTCGGCCCCGATCCGCTGCGCGACGGAATCGACGTCCCCGCCTTGACGCAACGCGCGCGGGCGAGCGCGCGGCCCGTGAAGGTGATCCTCATGGACCAGGCGGTGATCGCCGGTCTGGGCAACATCCAGGTGACCGAGGCGCTCTTCCGGGCAGGCGTGCACCCCGCGCGGCCGGGCTGCTCCCTCTCGCGCGCGGAGGTGGCCGCGATCGCGGCGGGCATCGAGGCCTCGATCGCGCACACGATCGCGGCGATCGGCGCGGGGGAGATCATGTACCTGTCCGAGTCGAGCGCGACGCCGAACCCGTTTCAGGTCTACGCCCGCGCCGGCGAGGCGTGCCCGCGTTGCCGCGCCGCGCTGGAGCGGCGCGCCATCGGCGGGAGGACCAGCGTCTTCTGCCCGCGCTGCCAGCCGGAGCACCGCCGCGTGCGGCCGCGCAGGACGCCGCAGCGCTGAACACACGTCGCGTGGAGGGCGCGGTGCGAGGCGGAGCCGCGGTTGGCGCGACTTCGGCGTGTCGCTATAGTGGCGCCGCGATGGGGCGCAGCACCTTGGTTTCCGTCCTCTGCGCCCTCGGCATCGCGGGCTGTGCCGGGAGGGCGCCGGAGGCGGCGCGGTCCCGAGAGAGCCTGCAGCGCGTGGTCGCCGAGGTCTCGGCGGAGCCGGGCCAAGGCGCGCCGGCTGCGGCTCCGGGGGCTGCCGCGGACGAGGCCGCGGCCGCGGAGGACGCCGAGGCGCACGACGACGGCGTGGAGGTCGACGACGACTTCGAGCCGCCCGTGGAGCCGGGCGTCGGCGCGGCGGTGCACTCGCCGCTCGCGTCGATGACGGAGGCCCAGATCGAGGAGCTGCTCGCGAAGGACCCGGCGGCGCTGGGGCCGATGTCGCTCGGCCCCACCAACGCGGGCGCGCTGTTCAACGGGATCCGGATGCCCGAGGACCCGCGGTGGGAGCTCGTCGACCCGAACCACGCCTGGGGGACGCGCGAGACGGTCGAGTCGCTCGAGCGGGCGATCGCGGAGGTGCACCGGCAGTACCCGGGGAGCCCGAAGCTCTACATCGGGCACATCAGCGCCCGGAGCGGCGGCCGGCTCTCCCCGCACAAGAGCCACCAGGCCGGGCGCGACGTCGACATCAGCTACTTCCTCGACGCGCGGCACCGCTGGTACCAGCGCGCCACGGCCGCCAACCTCGATCGGGAGCGCACCTGGGCCTTCGTCCGCGCGCTCATCACCGAGACCGACGTGGAGCTCATCCTCATCGACACCAGCGTGCAGCGGCTCCTCAAGGAGCACGCGCTCAAGATCGGCGAGGACAAGGGCTGGCTGGACGAGGTGTTCCAGTTCGGGTCGAGGAAGCCGCGCCCGCTCATCCGCCACGCCCGGGGGCACGCGAACCACATCCACATCCGGTTCTACAGCCCGATCGCGCAGGAGTCGGCCGTGCGCGCGTACCCGCTGCTCGTGAAGCGCGGGGCGATCAAGCCGACGACGTACTACGTGCGCCACACCGCGAAGAAGGGGCAGACCCTCGGCTCGCTGGCCCGGCAGTACGGCACCACCGTGGAGGCGATCAAGCGGGCGAACGGGCTGCGCTCGACGGCCATCCAGGCGAAGCGCGTCTACAACATCCCCCGGGCGGGGGGCGGCCCCGCCGCGCCGCCGCTGAAGCACGTCACGGTTCCGCCGAGGCGGCTGCCGCCGCCCAGGGTGGCGGACCCGTCGGTGCCGGAGCGCCGCGACGACATCGGTCCGGCGCTGGGCGGCTGAGGCGCGGCGCCGTCCGGCCAGCGCTCGCGCGCGGCCGCGCCGAGGCTCAGTGCTTCACGTCGACCACGAGCCTCGCGGGCTTGCTCAGCTCGAGGACGCGGTAGCGGTTCGGCGACGAGACCCCGAGCACCCAGGTCACGTCGGCCTCGAAGTCGCACGTGCGCTCGATCTCCTGGATCACGCCGAGCGAGAGCTTCCGCTCCCGGAACGGGATCGTCGGCTTCCCCGCGTCCGTGTGCGCCGCGGCGGGGGTCGTGCGCACGCTGAGCCAGCCGTCGCCGGCGAGCTCCACCACGTCGCCCGAGCCGCACTGCCGCACCGGTTTGTCGATGTACTCGATGTGGTAGCCCGGGACGGCGTCCCCCTCGAACTCGAAGACCACGCGGTCGTAGTGCTCGTGCCGGGCCGCGCGCACGTCGCGCAGGACCGCCACCTGCGCGCCGGGGCGCGGCTTGTCGGTGTCGCCCGCGGTGCCCTCGAACGTGTCCCCGTCCTCGGGATCGCCCTGCTTGGGGGGCCGCGGCGTGGGCGGCTCGTCGTCGACCGCCGGCTCCGCGGAGGCGCGCGTGTCGATCGGCGTGACGTGCGGGACGGGCTGAGCAGGCTCGCTGCCGGCGCCGCCGCGGCACCCCGCGGCGAGCGACACGGTCGCGGCTGCGAGCAGCAGGTGTGCGGTCCTCATGAGGGCCCTTCATGGCGCCACGGAGGTCGCTCGTCCACTCCGGTGAGCGGCGGCGGCCCCGGCAGGGCGGCGCGCGGCCGCGCGGGTCAGCGCGCCGCCGCCCGGGCCTGGGCCAGGATGCCCTCGAGCCGGGGCACGATCTCGTCCACCGCGCGTGCGCCCTTCACCGAGCCCTCGATCCGTAGCGGCGTGCCGCGGCCGTCCTCGCCGGGCACGACGAAGAGCGGGATCATCGCCGAGGCGTAGCCGGCCGCGGCGAGCCGATCCCGATCGCGATCGAGGTCGAACTCGAGCAGGCGCAGCGCCGGGAAGGTCGCGTCGAGCTGGCCCGCCTTCACGGCGTCGTGGAACCTCGTGCACGGCTCGCACCACGACGCGCCCACGTAGACGACGAGCTCGCGCCCCTCCCGCCGGGCGCGCTCCCGCGCCTCCTGCACCAGCGCCGGGACCTCGGCCGCGCCCTCCGGGGCGAGCTCGATCTCGGCCCGCGACAGCCCCGGCCGGGACGTGTCGCCCCTCGAGCAGCCCGAGAGCGCCGAAAGGAAAAGGACCACCGCGATTCCCCCCACACCCCAGCGTCGGCCATGACCGCTCACGTCGTCGTCTCCTCCCCCGCGGCGTGCTCCCGGGCCGCGGCGCTCATGGACCTACCCTGCAGTGCGCCTCAGGGCAGCACGAGCTTGATCGAGAAGACGTAGTCGACGTTGACGGGCCGGCCCTGGAACGTGATCGGCCGGTAGCGGCTCGCCGCGAGCGCCGAGAGGACCGCCTCGTCCATGTGCGGGAGACCCTTGATGATCCGGCACCCCGTGAGGCTGCCGGCCGTGGTCACCACACACTTCGCGATGACCGTGCCCTCGACGCGGGCCTGCCGCGCCTCCCGGGTGTAGGCCACCGCGGGCGCCGAGATCGGCGCGGGGCGCGTCATCCCGCTCTGGAACGGCAGGATCCCGCGCGCGGTCGCCGCCGGCACCGCCGCGGCCGGCGCCAGCGCAGCCGGAAGCGGCGCACGCGCGGCCGGCGGAGGCTCCGGCGGTGCGGCGGCGACGGGCGCCGCGGCGACGGGCTCCGCGGGCGGCGGGGCCTCGGCCGGCGGCGCGGGATCCGGGCGGGGCGCGCCGGCGGGGTCCGGCTCCCTCGGCGGCGGGGGCGCCGGGGCACCCGCGAAGGCCGCCTCGAGCTCCACGGAGGCGGTCTCGTCGCCGGGGCGCACGACCAGCGTGGCCGTCCTGTAGCCGGGTTTGGTCAGCTGGAGCTGGTACTCCGCCGTGCTGCCGGCGCCTTGCAAGACGAGCCGGCACGGCGTCGCCAGGCAAACCTCGGTCCCGCGGTCGGAGACGCGGGCGCCGGACGGCGCGCTCTCGATCCTCACGATCCTGAACTCCGCCGCCGGGCCGGGCTCCCTGCCGGCCGACGGCTCGGCCGGGACGGCGACCGGCACGACCGCGGGCTGGATCGCCGCGGGAGCGCTCGCGGCGTCCGGCGCGCGCCCGCCGAACGCGAGCACGAGCGCCCCGCCGACGGCCGCCGCGACGATCGCCACGAGCGAGAGGGACAGCGACCGGTGACGAGCAGGGGCGACGGGGCCGCTGAACGTCGGGGGAGCCTGGGGCGGAGAGAGCGAGTCGAGCGGCGGCCTCGACGCGGCCCGCACGCCGATCTCGAACGGCGGCGGCGAGAGGGCGGAGATGCGCGGCCCCGAGCCCGACGGCGCCGGCGGCAGCGTGGCCCCGGGCTGCGCCACGAAGACGTCCGAAGCCAGGCGGTCGGGCGCAGACGCCCGCGAGAGCAGATCGACCGGCTCGCCCGCCGCGCTCTTCAGCGCGAGCAGGCACTCCTTCATCGACTGGAAGCGCCGGTCCGGGCTCTTCTCGAGACACCGCATCACGAAGGCCTCCATCGCCGGCGACACGATCACGCCTTGCGTGCGCCCCGCGAGCGGGGGCGGCGGCTCGCTGACGTGGGCCATGAGGGTCGCCGTGGGCACCTTCTTGTCGAACGGCACCTTGCCGCAGAGCATCTCGTAGAGCAGGACGCCGAGCGAGTAGATGTCTGCGCGCGGCGAGAGCTCGTTGCACATCGCCTGCTCTGGGGCGGTGTACCTGGGAGACCCGATGAACAGGCCCTTCTGGGTCAGCTCCTCCTCCAGCCCGGAGACGTCCTTGACGAGGCCGAAGTCGAGCACCTTCACGAAGTCCTTCTCGTCGCCCTGATCGACGAGGAGCACATTGCTCGGCTTGAGATCCCGGTGCACGAGCCCGAGGCCGTGCGCCTCGGCGAGCGCGCGGCAGATCTGCCGCGCGATCCGGTTCGCGCGCGCCTCCGGGAGCGGGGCCTCGTCGTGGAGCACGCGGTGGAGCGTGCGGCCGGCGATGTACTCCATCGCGATGAAGTAGATCCCGCGCTGATCGTCCCTGCCGTAATCGAAGACGGTGACGGAGTTCGGGTGGGTGAGTCTCGCCGCGGTCGCGGCCTCGCGCGAGAAGCGGCGGAAGAACTCCGGATCCTGCTCGCGGCGCTCATCGGGGCAGAGGAGCTTGAGGGCGCAGAGCCGGCCCAGCGCGGACTGCTCTGCCCGGTAGACTCTCCCCATCCCCCCGCGCGCGATCAGCGAGACGATCCGATATCGGCCGGCGATCGTCGCGTTGATAAGCGGGTCATGACCGCCGCTCCTGGTCGAACCCATGGATCCCACTATACGCACGACGACGGGCGCACCGCCACTCTGACTCTGATGGTGCGGAGCCCGAGCTCGGTTCCGTCCACCCGGCTCGCGTCGGTCTCGTGCTGCGCTGGCGGCCAGTCCGTGACCGTCTCCATCTCCCTCGGTTCAAGCTTGGTTGAACCCTGGATCGGCGCGGTTAAAGAGAGAGCGCCGACATATTGCGATCCGGTTTCGTGCCCGGGCCCGGCGCCGCGCCGCGCGCGGGACTCGCGGCATGGGGGCGCAGGCCGGCGGCCCGGAGGCGGACCCCCCCGGCGCGGGGTATCGCTGCGAAAATCGCGCGTTCGGTCCGGAACCTGCGGCGGGGTCCGCTGTCGATCCTGGGCGTGGACGCGGTGCTCCGCGCACACGCAGCGAGCGGCGCCGCGCGCCGCGCGTGCGCCGCGGAGCACGGTAACGGCGGGCTCTTCCGGGCTCGCCGGATTCATGCCGCTCGCCGCCGGGCTGCGCTCGCGCGCGAGCAGGGAAAGGGCTGGTTTCAGATGGACACGTTCAAGATGGCTCCGACCATGGCACCCTCGAATCCGTTTCTCAGCAACCTGCCCTTCAGCCCGTGTCCGGCCAGCGACGCGGATGTGCCCGAAGACGCACCGGAGGGGTCTTATACCTACACGCTGGTGAAGAGCGCACCCGCGCTGCCCGCGGAGGAGTGTGAGACCGAGGCGCTGGCCGTCGAGGTGTTGATCCGGTGGGGGGATACCCTGCTTCACGTGGCGCACCTGACGCCGCCGCGCGCCTTTCATGTGGGCGTGGAGGACGGCGCGGCGGGCGCGTGCGACTTCTTCGTGCCGGCGGAGCGGCTGGGCGCGGCGAGGGCGCCGCTCGTGCTCGTCGGCGGCGACGGCGAGGTGAGCGCCGTGATCCCGGCCGGCGCGTCGGGCACCCTCGAGATCGGCAGCGCCAGGATGACGGTCGCGCAGGCGATCGCCTCGGGGCGCGCCGGCCCGTGCGCGGCGCTCGACGGGGCGCGGCAGATCCCGCTCCCGCTCGGCGCGCGCGCGAAGCTCGATCTCGGCGGCTTCTCGTTCGAGGTGGCGGTGGGCAGGGCGGGCCGGCGCGTGGCCGGCAAGGTGGGCTTCGACCGGCGGAGCCTGCCCTTCACGGCCCTGTCGATGCTGCTCCACGTCGGCCTGCTCGCGACCGCGGCCGCGTTCATGCCGCCGCTCGCCATGGCGGACGAGGGCGGCGTGACCGCAGAGCAGGCGTACCTGATGGCGCAGGCGCTCGATGCGACCGCCGAGCGGGAGCTCGCCGAGGCGAAGCAGGAGGCGGAGGCCAGCCGCCCGAACGAGCGCGAAGGCGGCACGGGGGCGGCCGCGATCGGCGAGTCGGGGAAGGCGGGAAGCGAGACGAGCAAGAGGACCGGCGGGCGCTGGGAGATCGCCGGGCCGAAGGACAACCCCGACGTGCGCATCTCGCGGGCGCGGGCGCTCGAGGACGCGGGGAACTTCGGCCTGAGCGGCATGCTCCAGGCAGGGTTGGCCGGCGATCCGAACGCGCTCACGGCGCCCTGGGGCGGCGTGGACTCGCTGGGAAACGGCCCGAAGAGCGCGCTCGGCAACATGTGGGGCGAGACGATCGACGAGGCGGGCGGCGCGGGCGGGCTCGGGCTGACCGGCATCGGCGAGAGCGGCGGCGGGCGTTATCTGGGCGTCGGGATGGGGGCCATCGGCACCATCGGGCACGGCGTCGGCCTGGGCGACGGGCAGGGCTTCGGCCCTGGCAGCGGCGGATCGCGCTTCCTCAGCGGCCCCGGCCACAAGGTGCGCTCGCCGCGCATGACGATCGGGTCGACGGTGGTCTCGGGCCGGATCCCGCCCGAGGTCATCCAGCGCATCGTGCGGCAGAACTTCGGCCGCTTCCGGCTCTGCTACGAGAACGGGCTGCGCAACAACCCGAACCTCGCAGGGCGCGTGTCGGTCGCGTTCGTGATCGGCCGCGACGGCGCGGTGTCGAGCGTCCAGAGCGGCAGCTCCGATCTGCCGGACGCCGGCGTCGCCTCCTGCGTGGTGCGGGCGTTCTACGGCCTGTCGTTCCCGCCGCCGGACGGAGGCATCGTGACGGTGACCTACCCGATCCTCTTCAACCCTTCCGGCAGCTGATTCCGTCCCTCCGCGGTCCGCCCCACTCGCCGGCGCCGCGGCGGGACGTGAAAGCGTCGCCGCCGAGCGCGGCATGGTCTATCGTCCCCGCGTGATCGCACTCTCCCGTGTCCTGAGCACGCTCGGGCTCGCGCAGCGCGGGCCCGACAAGGCGCTTCGAAATCCCTTCCTCGAAGGCAACTATGCCCCCTTCCGGAGCGAGACCGAGCGCGACGCGCTCGAGCTCGTGGCCGGGGAGGTGCCGGCGGAGCTCGCGGGCACGTTTTACCGGATCGGGCCTGCGCCGCGGTTCGACCCGCCCGATCCCGTGCTGCATCACTGGTTCGAGGGCGACGGCATGGTGGACGCCTTCCGCTTCGAGGGCGGGCGTGTCGCGCACCGCCGCCGCTGGGTCCGCACCGACAAGGTCCGCTGGGAGGAGCAGGCGGGGCGGGCCCTCTTCGACGGCATGCGCGCGTTCGGCCGGCGGGTCCCGCTCGAGGGCTGGACGGCGCTCGGCTTCACGCCGGCCGAGCTCGTCGAGCTGCGCCTGCGCAGGCTGATCGGCCTGTCGCCGCGGGAGGACCAGCTGCGGCGGATCATGCGGGCGCACGACCGGAGCAACACGAACGTGCTCAAGCTCGCCGGAAGGCTGCTGACGCTGGTCGAGAGCGCGGCCGCGCACGAGCTCGACCCCGAGACGCTCGCCACGCGCGGGCGCTTCACCTTCGGCGGGGCGCTGGAGTCGCGCCCCATGGTCGCCCACCCCAAGGTGGATCCGGAGAGCGGCGATATCTATTCGTTCGGCTACTCGGCGCGTCGGCCGTACGTGACCTACTATGTCTTCTCCCCGGACGGCGCCTTGCGCTCCTCGCGCGAGATCGACGTGCCGTTCCCGGCCATGATGCACGACTTCGCCGTGACCGCGACCCGGGCGCTCTTCTATCACCTGCCCGCGACGATGCGGGAGGAGAACCTCAAGTCCGACAACCCGGTCCGGTGGGAGCCCTCGGAAGGCGCGCGCATCGCCGTGGTCCCGCGGGACGACCCGGGCGCGCCGGTGCGTTATGTCGATCTCCCTGCCTGCTTCATCTATCACACGATGAACGCCTTCGACGACGGCGGCTCCGTCGTGCTCGACGTGGTGCGGTATCCGCGGCTCCCGCTCTTCGACCTCGGCGGGGAGAACCCGAACCCGCCGATCTCGGAGAACCCCGACGGGCGTCTCACCCGGCTGCGCATCGATCCGGAGAAAGGCGTCGTCAGCGAGACCCTGCTGGACGAGACGCCGGCGGAGTTTCCGGTCATCGATCCCCGCTTTGCGGCGCGGCCCTACCGCTATGGATGGATGGCGTGCCGGCGCGGAGACAGCGACGGCAGGGGACATCACAACGCGATCGCGCTCTACGATCACCTCGAGCGGCGTGGCCGCTGCCGCGAGCTCGGGCGATCGAGCTTCACGTCCGAGCCGATCTTCGTGGCGCGCGGGAAGGACACGCCCGAGGGGGAGGGGTGGCTGCTCGCGGTGGTGTACCACGCCGAGACGGATCAGAGCGACCTGCTCGTCCTGGACGCGCTCGACCCCGAGCGCGATCCGGTCGCGGTGCTGCGCTGCCCGCACCGGATCCCGTACGGGTTTCATGGATCGTGGGTGGAGCGCGGCTGACCTCCGCGCCCCTCCCGCCCTGCCGGCGCTACCGCTCGCCGCCCGCGGCGGCGCGCTGGCCGACCGCCCGCTCGGCCTGCTCGATCTCCCGCGCTCGCTGCTGGATCATCACGCCCTGCGGCGGCCCCTGGAAGCGGCGGCGCTCCAGCCCGAACCACACTGCGGCCGTCACCGCGAACACGATGAGCATGATCACAAGGGCCTTGTCGTTCGGCGGCTGCACGCTCACCACGATCAGCATGAGGCAAGCGAGCACGCTGATGATCGCGAGCGGCCGGTACAGGGGGCCGAGGTCCCATGGCCCCATCGTCTTCCAGGTGCGGCCATACGCGCGCACGCCCATGATCGTGGGCATGACGTAGGAGATGTAGAGGAAGATCACGCAGACGGCCGTGATCGTCGAGTAGACCGGGGTGTAGACGGTGAACCCGACCGTCAGCGCGCTGACGACCCAGATCGCGGTCGCCGGCGTGCGGAACTTCGGGCTCACCCGGCGCAGCTTGTCCGACAGGGGCAGCCCACCGTCGCGGGCGAACGCGAACGTCATGCGCGAGGCGGACGTGACCGTCGCGAGCCCGCAGAGGTACTGGGCCGCGCAGATGCCGGCGTAGAGCGCGATCCGGAGCTTCTCCGGGATGACGTTCTCCATGATCCAGAAGAAGACGCCGCCGCCCTTCGACGCGGCCTCATCCATGTTGGGGATCGCGAGCACGATCGCGCTCAGCATCAGCCAGCCGAAGATGCCGGAGACGAGCACCGCCCTGACGATGCCCCGCGGGACGGTCTGCGCCGCGTTGATCGTCTCCTCCGACGTGTGCGCCGACGCGTCGTATCCCGTGATCGTGTACGCGGGCAGGAGGAAGCTCAGCAGGAACAGCAGGGTCATGCTGCCCGTCTCCGGCCAGACGTCGCCCCCCTTGGGGCCGCTGTAGTTCGTGAACGTGACGAGCCGCGCGAGATCGATCTGCGGCGCGTAGGCGAGCATCGCGATCGTGAGGATCACCGAGACGACGAGGATCAGGTATCCGCTGAAGTCGGTGAGCAGGGTGGTGACGCGGATGCCGAGGTGGTTGAACAGGGCCTGCGTGCCGGTGATCAGCGTGACCCCGATGATCTGCATCTGCAGCGCCTGACCCGGATCCATCTCGGCGCGGTTCAGGCCGAACAGCGGGCCGAGCGAGTCCATCATGAACAGGTAGGCGCCGACGTTGATGGCCGCGAGCACGGTGACGAGGCCGATCAGGTTGAACCACGCGGTGGCCCAGCCGAAGCCCCGGCCGCCGAGGATGGAGGCCCAGTGGTACAGGCCGCCCGCGGTCGGGAACGCGGACGCGACCTGGCCCATCGTGAGCGCGGTGCAGAGCGCGAGCGCGCTGCAGACCGGCCAGGCGATCCCGATGCCGGCGCCGCCGACGCTGCAAAGACCCATCTGGAACGAGGTGATGCCGCCCGCGATGATGCAGATGATCGAGAACGAGATCGCGAAATTGGAGAAGCCGCCCATCCGGCGCAGCAGCTCCTGGGCGTAGCCCATGCTGTGGAGCGTCTTCACGTCATCGGCGATCACGCCCTCCACGCCGCGCGGTCCCTCGCCGTCGCGCCGGCCGGCGTCCCCCTTCGTCTCACCGCTCATGAGCTGTCCCTTTCTTCAACGGGTCCGGAGCCCGGGTCCGCCGACGAGCCCGGCGGGCCCTCGTCCAGGATCGGCGCCTCTCGGTGGCGTCGGGTTGGCCCAGGAAAGCGGGGAGGCGGGAAGCAAAGAACATGGATCTTCCCGTCTTCCCCGCCTTCATGTGAGCTTTCTCTGGGCAAACACGACCCCTACCCTCGCCCGGTGAGGCTGAGCCTACATGGGGGTGCGTGCGGCTGACCAGTGCGCTGCGCGGAGCGTTGCGGGCATTCGCGGGCGCGGATCTGACCATGCGCGAAACCTGGCTGTTGTGATCCCGATACGGAGGGCCGCGCAGCGCCGGCACGAGGACGCGGCGAGCGCGGCCGAGGCAGCGCGGCGCCGAGGTCGCAGCGCGGTCGGCTGCTACGCTCTCGCCGCCCGATGGTCGCCATGAAGATCTCGTCGCTCTCGCGCCGGCGCGCGCTGCTCGGCCTCGCCGCGCTCGCCGCGCCCTCGTGCCGGTGCAGCAGCTCGCCGCCGCCGGCCGCGGAGGCTGGATCGGCCGCAGGAGCTGGACCGGCCGCGGCCGCCGGGTGGAGAGAGCTCGCGTTCGAGCCGGCCTCCGGCGGCGGGGGCGAAGGCCCGCAGCGCGCGCTGCTGCTCGCGCCCGACGGCGCGGCGGCGCTGCCGCTGCTCGTCGCGCTGCACGGGCGCGGGGAGGCGGTGCGCGGCCCGGAGGTGGGCGCGCGCGGATGGCGCGACGACTACCGCTTGGACGCGGCGCTCCGGCGGATCGCCTCGCCGCCGCTCACGCCGGACGATCTCGGCCAGATGGCGACGCGCGAGCGGCTCGCGCAGCTCAACGCCTCGCTGGCGCAGCACCCCTACCGCGGGCTGTGCATCGCCACGCCGTTCACGCCCGACCTCCGCGACCGCTCCGCGGAGGGCGCCGCGGGCTTCGGGCGGTTCGTCGTCGAGCGGCTCCTGCCTCGCGTGCGCGCCGAGGCCGGCTGCCAGGCGGCGCGGGAGGCGACCGGGATCGACGGCGTGAGCCTCGGGGGTCGCCTCGCGCTGCTCGTCGGCCTGTCGCACCCGGACGTCTTCGGCGCGGTGGGCGCGTTGCAGCCGGCGGTGCGCGCGACCGAGGCGGAGATGTTCTCCGCGCTCGCGCGCCGGGCCATGGAGCGCCGCCCGGTCGCGCTGCGGCTCGTGTCGAGCGAGGCCGACCCGTTCCTGCCCGCGATCCGGGCGATCAGCGACCGGCTCCGGCAGGACGGCGTCGCCCACGAGCTGCTCGTCGTGCCCGGACCCCACGACTACGCCTGGAACCGCGGCCCGGGCGGCATCGAGATGGTGCTCTGGCACGAGCGCGTCCAGCGGGGGTTGAGCCCGCCGTGAGCGCGGCGGGCCCGCCCGCCGTGAGCGCGACGGGCCCGGTGCGGAATGCTCTTGACCGAGCGGAGGGGGTCCCGGGAGCGCCGCCGCGACGAAGCCGGACATGGCTGCAGCCCTGCCACGATAGCCTGTGATTCTGCTCACGTCGCGCGCTGACCGATGGATGCCCTGCTCCTCGTTCGATCTGGGGTCTAGCGTACACTGGCGAGCCCGTGTCGCGTGCCTGAACACTATCGCATGCTTACTCGATGGCCAAATGCTACTCACTGTGTTGCACTTGTTCTCTGCGCAGCTGGCGTGCGCGTGCTCGGGCTTGGTCCTGATTGTTCAGTCGGGTGGCCAGATTGGTATAACGTTGCCCTCTCTCGTGATGATGATTACTTCTGGACTGTTTTAGGTTGGATCCGTCATGTCCAACGAGTGATCAAACGGCTGGTAAAAGTCAAACTCTTCGCCAGTGGCCACATCGTGGTAGATCCATTGTTGCGCGCCTACTTTTGTGGCGCGCCCCAGTCGCTGGTCTATCAGGATCGATTCAAAAAGGAAGCTGTGCGAGCCCGAGCGCCCCATTCCTAGATTGATACGATATCGGCTGCGCTCTTTCTTCAGTGAAACGGCTTCAAGCACGATTGGACCGGTCCCGCGAGCGAGGACGTACTCTGATTCTGTAACATTCACCGGCGTCCGCACGCCTTCGTGTGTGACAAATCGACGCTGCAAAAGACGATGCGCCTAATATCCCTCGGTGGAGATGGGTCGCCCTTCTTCCATCTCCCAGTTCCGATCAATTCCACTGCGTCCCCTGCGTAGTCGAAGACGAGGTCGACCTTCCTGTGCTCGTAAGCGCACACGAAGCGCAAGACTAGACTTTCGTGAAGGTCGAACTTCTCGAGGTATTTCTCCGGTTCTCGATGAAGTGTTAGCATTATTGGCCTGTATAGGGGATGTGGGTTTTGAACTGAAAGTCGGGATCGGTTTCCGCTACCACGTTGCCGTTCTCGTCGAGAAATCGACCAAGCTCGTCTTGCATTCGCCAGTAGCCCAGCTTGAGCCTGCCCCATACTCCTTGACTTCGTGGATCAGGTCGCATGAACCGCACGCGTTCCACACCATTCTCGTCGATTAACTTCCAGCCAGAGCCTTTTTCGGTCGGTTCACGTCGCCAGCTTGTTGGTGCTCGGCGTATGATCCGCGCGGGCGGCCAGGTGTTCTCGAAGCCTTGGGGCCAGCGGGCTCGAAGCCCCGATTTGTTCAGCAAGCGCGATTTCAAGATCGACCTGCGCGCCAAGACAATCACGTGCCCAGCGGGACAGGTCGAGGTGTTCGAGCCGGGTGACACGGTCGAGTTTGATCCCGAGGAGTGCGGCGCGTGTCCCCTCCGAGCCAAGTGCACGCAAGCTGCCTCGGGGCGAGGGCGGACCGTGTCCATCGCCGAAGACGAAGCTCTGCAGGGCAAGTTCCGGAAGTTGCAGCAGACCGGGCCAGGACGCGCCGTGCTCCGGCAGCGGACAGCTGTGGAGCAGTGGAGCATGCGCTTGCCCACATCGCGGCGCGCAAAGGACACAGCGCGCGCTACATCGGCGCCAGGAGAAACCTGTTCGACCTCCGGCGTGCCGCAGCGATCCAGAATATCGTCGTGCCCGCGAGGCGTGGTCGCGTGCGAGCTGCCTCCAGTATCCTGCGCGTCTGCGCCTCAGTTTTTGTGCATACGATCCAGCATTCCGTGAGCGGCCAGCTCTTCCGTATTCATGATGACCAGATCCTCGCCACCGCTCCAGCGTTCACCGCGCAGCGTCTGGGCCCAACCACAGAAGTCGCAGGCGAGGACAATTCGCTTTGTTCTGGCGGTCTTTAGAGCTCTCAGTTGATCGTTTAAGCAGTTCGGGCATTGCTCCGACGTTTGCCAGACGATCGCCGTCCATATTGCATCCCGGATCTTCATGGCGAGCGCGTCTACCGTATGTCTGGCTACCCTGCGGAATGCATCAATTTCCTCCGAAGGATTGTGCGCCATCATTTTGATGGGAAGCGAGCTTATGTCCAGTCTGGTGAACCGGCCCAGGCCGTATGTTTCTGCGCTGCTTCCAAATTCATCGATGTTGGACGCTAACCACTTTGTGATCGTGGCTATCGTGTCGGAGGTCGAGGCTGGCTCCTTGATCGCGTTGAGCTGCTCGACGAGTTCTCGTTGTAGCTCCGCTGCTGTTCTAGATTTGGTTTTCATGTCAGTAAGGGAATGCTGTTACAATGTTTCCCGCTCGATCGGTATATACTCGAATCGTGCTCGTTTGCACCCCTCCTCGATTCAGCGAAGACTGTCCGACTGTGCGTCCTGTGTCCACGGTTCTCTCGAATATCATATCTTTCCCGACTGCGACCGGCTTGACTGGTGAATTGATGATTCGGTCGCTCTGAAGCAGCTCGCGGAGCTCTGCTGGCGATATGCTGAATGCGGATCGGTTGTTGGCGACGGGTCGATTGAAGTGCTGATCCAGGATGTGGTCCCATCCTGCTGAGATGGGTTCGCCAGTCGTTCGTAGAGGTGTAGTTCTGGTTCTGCCGGCCGCAAGATTAATCCTCGAGTGGACGCCTTGTCCGTGTGACGCTGTCCTCCTCGCGGCAGCGTTGCTTGTTCCGCCCTGCTTACCTCCCCTGAGGATGGCGGCCATGCCGAGGAGTTCGAACCCCAGCTTGAACGTCCTGTTACCGAGCTTCCGCGCATCCCTGTCCTCGTAGGCCTCGACGGCCTCGACGGTGTTCCTGACGAGGCCGACTAGGGGATTGTACCGCTCGTTGACGGCTTCGAGGAGGTCGAGGACGCCGCCGCCGTTCCGGGCCGTCTCACGCGCCAGCTCGCCGGCCGCCTCGCTGGCGTTGTGGACGGCCAGCGGGATGCCGATCGGCGTCAGGTACAGCGTGTTGGTGATCATGGTCTCCGCCGTGCTCAGCGCCGTCTCGTACAGGCCCTCGACGGCGCCGAGCACGCCCGAGGCGATGTTCCAGCGCTCCAGGTCCCCCTGGTCGTCCGGGCCCTCGTCGTCCCGGCGCGGCGCGGCCGCGCGGGCGCTGCCGCGGGAGAACCGCGGAGCGTCCGGCGACGCGGCGTCGAACAGCTCAGCCAGCGCGCCCGCCGGCGTCGGAGGCCACAGATCGGCGCGCGGATCCGCCAGCGTGGTCGACGGCGGCTGCCGGTAGAGCGTGCCGCTCCCGACCGCGCCTGTGGCCCTCGACGCATTGACCACGCCGCCGAGCGACGCGCCGGCCGGTGGTGCCGTCTGCGCCCCGACGACCCGCGGCCCTGCCGTCGCTCCGACGGAACCCGCCGGCGAGGCCGGCGCGGCGGTGATGGTGGCTCCTGAGGGAGCCGACGGAGCTGCTGCGCCCGTCCCGAACACCGACGCGTCGAAGATCGACGGTGGCTCCTCCGGCTCGGGCACGGTCGAGCCACCGTACATCCCCTCGAGCACGTCCAGGAACGAGGGCTGCGGCGCCGCGGGCCGCGCCGGTGCTGGCGCTGGCGCTGGCGCCGTCCGAGCCGGCGCCGCATCGGTCTGGCTCGCGCTCCCGCCGAACGGCCCCTCCAGCCACCCGAAGCGACCATCGACGAGCGAGGGGTCACGGGCGTCCGCCAGCCGCTCATCCGGAAGCTCCTCGAGCGCAGCCGCTCCCGCGCCCGACAGGTCCCCGAGCGCCTTGTCCAGCGCGGCGCCGCTCGCGCCTCCGAGATAATCCATCGTCCCGCCGAGGAGCAGGCGCGCCGCACCCTCCGCGCGCGCCTGGTCCATCGGCTCTCCCGTGACGGGATCGAGCAGGGTGCCGTCCTCCGCCATCAACCCGATCATGCCGACCGTCTCGCCTGTGATCGAGGCGACGCTCGGCGGGGTCCATTTCGGCATCCAGGGGTCCACGTTGAGCCCCATGCCGATCTCCCGGCCCCGGACGGAGCCTGGATAACCAGCGATTCCGCCGCCGATCGCGGAGCCCGTCTGGCCGCGGATCTCCCCCTCGAACCATGAGATCATATCCTGGTAAGGCATCCCCGACATCCGAGCTCCCTCCTCCCTCGCACGCGCCTCCGGCGACGCCCATCCCACGACGGCATGACGCTCAGTCGTCGTACTCTAGCTTCGCGTCCGGCTTCGGATCCTCCGCCGTGCGCTTGGGGCCCGAGTGGGGCTTCAGGTACATCTGCTCCCAGTACGCGCGCGAGCTCCACACCACCTTGCCTCGCTCCACGAGGATGTAGTCGTCGCTCGCGTTGAAGCAGACCATCTGGCCTGGCGGCACGATCACGGCCACGTTCTCGAAGTCGAGATGAAGCTTGTGCGTGTAACTCCAGTATCCGAGCAGATGCTTGACCTTCGCCGGGTGGATGCGGCTGCCGCTCGGATAGCAGCGGTCGTAGGCATCCACCGCGGGCTCCTGCCCCTGCGCCTTCCTCACGGCGACCGAGAACTCCCGCTCGCTCAGGTTGTTCGCGGTGACGTTGACCCGGACCCTCGCGCGGACCGGGCCGGCGACGGCCTGCAGCGTTAGCTCGAGCCGCACGACGCCCATGCTCGGCGCCGCGCCGTCGTCGAAGCCGATGTCGAGGTAAGTCCTCCCCGTGAGCGACAGCGTGTCCGCGTGCGTGAGCGGGGCCGGCTGTTTCAAGGCCCACACGAACCCGTCGCCGGAGTGGGCGAGGTGCACCTGGAGGGACAGGGGGCCCACGCCCGCGCTCGCCTGATCCGTGATCACCTCCACGGCGAGCTGGTCGTAGAAGCCGAGCAGAGCGCCGAGGCTCGGGTAGCTGACCGCCCTGGCCACCTCCGTGCTGCTCTGCACGTAGTCGTCGTAGGCAGTCCTGGTGATCCGTCCTGGCTTCGCACGTTGCCGTTCGAGATAGTGGCCCAGCGCGCTCTTGAACAGCCGTCCGAGTTTCGCCTCTCCGCTCACATCTCCTCCAGGCGGTGAATTGTTCGAGCTGCTTCAGGCCGGCCGCCCTGCGGCTCCGCGCGACGCGGCGGGTTCGTCGCCCAGAGGCGCTCGATCCGGGCCTTCGCCCTGGCATCCCGCGCAGGGCGGGGCCTCCACGTCGGCGCTCTCTCCCTCGCGCTCATCCTGCGCGACAGGCGGGCTGACCGGCCCCGGCGCGCGCTCTGCCCGGGGGCCCTCGTCGTCCTCCTCGCCGAGCTCCGCCGACAGCAGCTCGACGACGCCGCGGCCCAGGCTGAGCAAGAGCCGCTTGGACTCGAGGTCCATCCCCTGGATGCGGCGCACGAGGCCGAACACCTCTCGCTTGCTCCGCAAGCTCATGCCGCCGATCACCTCGACGTGCCGCGCCTCGCCCTCGAGGTGGCTCGCGCCGAGGACGAGCTCCCGGAGCTCGTCCAGCACCTCGCCGCGGACTCCGAACAAGAGCTCGGCCAGCGGCAGGCGCTCCAGCGAGGCCTCTTGGTCCTCGTCCCAGGGCAGGTGCGCTGCTCCGCGCTTGCGCACGATCGCGTGCACCTTCAGCGCGACGGCGAAGCGGTTCTGCGCGTCCCCGATGTCGATCCGGAGGCCCTGAGATCTAGACGGCGCTCGCAGGATGAGCTGGGCGGTCCCCCCTGCTCAACACATCCACCATGATTGCCGCCCGCGACCTTTATGTCCAGGCGGAGCAGGTTTTCTCAACCACGTTATCAAGTCGTCGTGAATCCATGCTGGGGTGTCGGGGTGCGTGGTCGGATCGCGCTCCTCGAGCGCTCCGCTGAAGGCGCCACAGGCTGCCGGCGGTTCGTCATCGAGCGGCTTCTGTCTCGCGGAGCAGCTCCTGCCTCGCCCGCGCCGAGGGCGGCTGCCAGGCGTTCCGGGAGGCGACCTGAAACCGCCGCCCCGACGGCGTCGAAATGGTGCTACGGCACGAGCGCGCTCGGCGGGCGTCGAGCCCGCCGTGAGCGCGGCGGACCCGGCGCACATGCCCCTGACCCACGCCGCCGAACCGTGTTACTCCCTCGGCTAACGACGTGGCCGACCCGACTCGCATCGCCCGCGCCGACAGCGCGCTCGACCCGCCCTCCGTGCGCGAGTGGCTGAAGCCGCTCGAGAGCGCCGGCCAGCGCCGGCACACCAGCCCGAAGCGCGTCGGCGGCAAGGCGGCCGCGCTCGGGCGCCTGCTGCGCGACGGCTTCCCGGTGCCGCGGGGCTGGGTGCTGGAGGCGCGGTTCTTCACGGAGCTCGTCGATCAGCAGCTGCCGAAGGGGCACGACCTCGCGACGTTGATCCGGCTGTCGGGCACCAAGGCGGGCGTCGACCGGGCGGCGCGGGCGCGCGACCGCATCCTGAACGTGCGCCTGCCGGAGGCGCTCTCGGCCGCGCTGCGGTCGCTCTGGCAGGCCGTCGAGCCGGAGGCCCCCTGGGGGCTCGCGGTGCGGTCGAGCGCGACGTGCGAGGACGCCGACGAGACGTCGATGGCGGGGCTCGCGACGTCGGTGCTCGGCGCGCGCGGCGAGCGCGAGATCGAGGCGGCGATCCGCCAGGTCTGGGCGAGCGCGTTCCTGCCCCGCGCGCTCGCGTACCTCGCGCACGCCGGCATCCGCGACGCCGCGATGGGGGTCGTGCTGCAGGTCGTGGTGCGCGCCGAGGCCGCGGGCGTGCTCTTCACCGCGCCCCCGCCCGGGCTCGAGGGCGAGCACTGGCGCGCCGGCGAGCGGCTCGTGAACGCGACGCTCGGGCTCGGCGCGCCGGTCGTCGACGGCGCCGCCGCGGCCGACACCATCCGGATCGCGCGGGCCGGCGGCGGCGTCGTCTCCTCGGCGGTGGCGCAGAAGCGGCGCGCGCTCGTCGTGGGCGCGGCGGGGATCGAGGAGGTCGTGGTGCCCGAGGCGCGCGCCGAGCAGCCGGCCCTCGGCGAGGCCGCGCTGCAGCAGCTCGCCGAGCTCGCCGAGCGGCTCGAGCAGGGCGGCAAGGGCCCGTTCGACGTGGAGTTCGCGGTCGAGGCGGCCGAGGGCGACGACCCCGGCCGCCCGACGGACGACGGCGCGGCCTCGCCGCCGGGGCGCGAGGACGGCGCGGCCCCGCCGCGGGTGTGGCTGCTCCAGGTGCGCCCGGTGAGCGGCGGCGGCTTCCCCGAGGGGGGCAACGCGGAGACGATCTGGTCGCGCGCCAACGTGAGCGAGGCGCTCCCCGGGGCGGCGACGCCGCTCACCTGGTCGGTGGCCCGCGCGTTCTCCGACCGGGGCTTCCGCGAGGCGTTCTCCGCGCTCGGCTGCCGGGTGCCGCGCGGCGCGCGCCTCGTCGCCAACGTGTACGGCCGCTTCTACCTGAACCTCACCGCCTTCATGCAGATCGCGGCGCAGGTGCCGGGCCTGTCGCCGCGGGCGCTGCTCGGCATGAGCGGCGGCGCGAGCGCAGAGCTCATCGCGCGGCTCGCCGAGCAGAGCGAGGGCGTGTCGCGGCGCCGCTTCTACGCGCGGCTGCCGCTCACGGGGCCGCGGCTGCTGCTCCGGCAGGCGCGGCTCGAGCGGGAGGTCGCCGCGTTCGAGGGCGAGGCGCTCTGGGCCCAGCGCGCCCTGTCCGAGCTCGACATGACGCTCCTGCCGGACGACGCGATCGGCACCACGCTGCGCAGCGTGTTCCTGCTGCTCGAGCGGACCGGCACGCTGATGCTGCACTGCGCGTCGGCGTCGCTCGCGAGCCACCTCGCGCTGTGCAAGGCGCTGGAGCGGTTCGCGCGCCGGCGCGCGTCGGCGCGCTCGGCCGCCGGCGAGGAGCCGCTCGAGGACCCCGGCGGGCGCGCGGAGACGAACATCGAGCACCTGGCGCAGGTGCTCGCGGGCGGCGTGCGCGAGCTCGACAGCGCGGGGCCGGGCATCGAGCTCGCCCGGGTGGCCGAGCTCGCGATGGCGGATCGGGCGGCGCGCGAGCGGCTCTTCGCGGGCGAGGTGAGGGGTCCACGCGACCTGCCCGAGGGGCCGGCGCGCGACGCGCTCGCGCGGTTCCTCGACGTGCACGGCGACCGCGCGGTGCGCGAGGCGGAGCTCGCGACGCCGCGCTGGCGGGAGGACCCGGCCCCGGTCATCGCGATGCTCACCGCGTCGCTGCGCGGCGCGCCCGGCGATCCGGAGCGCGCGCTGGCGCGGGCGCGCGCGCTCGCCGACCGGGAGATGGCGATGCTCGAGACGCGCCTGCCGCGGGTAGAGCTCGCGCTCGTGCGCGCGCTCGTCGGCCGGGCGCAGCGGTACGTGCGCCTGCGCGAGCGCATGCGCACGTGGGTGACCCGCGTGCTCGGCATGCTGCGCAAGGTCGCGCTCGACATCGATCGGCGCCTGCGGCGGCTCGAGCCCTCGCTCGCGCCGGGGAGCGTCTTCTTCTGCACGTACGAGGAGCTCGTGTCCGCGCTCTCCAGCGGCCGCGCCGACGTGGCCCACGTGGTGCGGCTGCGCCGGGCCGAGCACCTGCGCGACGCCGCGCGCCCCGATCCTCCGCCGACGTTCATCGGCCGGCCGCCGCCGGTCGTGCTGCCGCCGGCGTCGGGCGAGCGCCTCTTCGGGCTGCCGGCGAGCGCCGGGGTCGTGGAGGGCCGCGCCCGCGTGCTCGATCCGGGCGCGACGGCGCTCGACGCGGTGGAGCCGGGCGAGGTGCTGATCGCGCGCACGACCGACGTCGGCCTCTCGCCGCTGTTCCTGGTGGCCGCCGCGGTGGTGACCGAGCTCGGCGGTCCGATGTCGCACGCCTCGATCGTGGCGCGGGAGTACGGCATCCCCGCGGTGGTGAACGTGCCGGGCGTGACGCTGGCGATCAAGACGGGCGACCGGCTGCGGATCGACGGCGATCGGGGCGTGGTCGAGCGGCTGAACGAACGCGACGAGCGCGCCGCGCCGGCGCCGCCGCGGTCCGGCGCGCTCGCCGGCGGCGAGGGCGCCCCGGGCGACGTCGCGGCGCCGCTCGCGTCGCCGGCGCCGGTGCCGGTCAGGTAACCCGGTGGTCGCGGCGCGGTGGCGCATCGGGCCGGGCGACGGCCCCACCGTGGCGGACGCGCTCGCGCGTGCGGGCGGCTCGCTGCGGGATCCGGCGGCCGCGGCGGCGCTTTCGGGCGCGGCGGCCGAGGGCCGCGCGTTCCTGAACGCGCGGCGCGCGCGGCCGGGCGATGCGGTGGCGCCGGGCGACGAGCTCGCGGTGTGGCCGGCGCGGCGCGAGGGGCAGGGCGCGCCGCCGGTCGAGGTGCTGGCGCGCTGGGGTGAGGTCCTGGTCGCGTCGAAGCCGGCGGCGTTGCCGACGGCGCCGGAGCGCCGGGGCACGCGGTCGCTCGTGACGGAGCTGGCGGAGCTGCTCGGCCTGCCCGCGCCGCCGCACGCGGCCTCCCGGCTCGACGTCGGCGTGAGCGGCGCGGTGCTGTGCGCGACGGGCCCGCGGGGCCAGCGGCACCTCGCGGCGATGCGCGAGGCGGGCCGGATCGCGCGGGTCTACGTGGGCATCGCCGGGGGGCGCGTCGAGGGCGCGGGCACCTGGGATGCGCCCATCGGCGCGGCGCGCGCGCGGGGCGGCCGCAGCCTGCCGGTGGTGGGCGGCGCCGGCGCGAAGGAGGCGGCGACGCGGTACCGGGCGATCGCCGTGGCCGGCGGCGGGGCGCGCGCCGCCACGTTGCTCCGTCTCGAGCCGGTGACGGGCCGCATGCATCAGCTCCGGGTGCACGCCGCGCACGCGGGTGCGCCGTTGCTTGGCGATCGCGACCGCGGCGGCGCCCGCGCCGTGACCGCGGCGAGCGGCCGCGTGGTGCCGCTCGGTCGCATCGCGCTGCACGCGTTGTCGGTCGCGGTGCCGGACGAGCTCGGCGAGCAGCGTTCCGCGCTGGGGCCGGTCCCGGACGAGCTGCGCGAGCTCTGGGAGGCCCTCGACGGCGACGGCTCCGCGTGGGAAGAGGTACTTTCCACGGCGCCCGAGGCGGCTCTGCCGCCGGAGGCGCACCCCGGCCCCCGATGAGTTTGCCTCGCCCCCTCGTCCGCGTTGCCATGGCGGCCCTCGCCGGCCTCGCGCTTGCCGCTGCCGGCGTGGTCGCGGTGGCCGAGCCTTCCGACCCGCCGTCGCGCGCGGGGTACGCGCCGGATCCTGCCGCGTTGCCGAGCGCGAGGCAGTGGGTGTTCGAGGTGCTGCACGCGAAGGGCAGGAGCTCGATCGTGCGCGTGCGTCCGGTCTCGCTGGGCAGGCCCGCGGCGACGGCGCGTGTGATGGGTCGCTTCGCGATCGAGCTCTACGTGGGCAAGGAGCTGCTCGATCGGATCCGCTTCGACGTGCCGCTGACGGGCGACGCGCCCGAGAAGCCCTCGGGGGTCCTGTTCCGCCGGCCGACGTTCGACGAGGGCGTGACGTCGCGGCTGCGCGTGCAGATGGCGGACAACCCGCGCGCGAGCTGGGCCAAGCTGGTGGATCGGAAGACGGGCGTGGAGGAGCGCTTCGTGTGGCCGCCGGAGCCGGACGGCCGGCTCGTGCCGCTGGATGCGCAGCGTGCGGCGGCGGTCGACGGGGGCGCGCCGGCGGACGCGGGGCAGCTGCCGCAGTTGCCCACGGATGCGGGGTGGGTGGCGGACGCGGGTCGGTTGCCGGTGGACGCGGGCTGGTCGCCGGACGCGGGGCGGTTGCCGGTGGACGCGGGCTGGTCGCCGGACGCGGGTCGGTTGCCGGTGGACGCGGGCTGGTCGCCGGACGCGGGGCGGTTGCCGGTGGATGCCGGGGAGCTGCCGGTCGACGCGGGCTCGCCGCCGGCGGATGGTGGGAGGCCGCGGGGGAGGTAGCCCTCGCGCGGCTCCGTCTGGCTCAGCGGCAGGGCGCCGGGCAGCTCGGGCGGCCGGGCCCTGCTTGGCGCGCCGCGCCGGGCGCGGCGGCGGAGCCGCCTTGTTTGGGCCGGCAGGAACCGTCGGCGGCGTGTGCAGCAAGGTTTCCCTTCCGAGCCGCCGCTGCGGTACCTTGTCGCGCATGCAGGACCGCCCGCTTGCTGTGATGGCCTCGTTCGCTCTTGCTGCTCTTGTTTCCGCGGCGCCGGCCGCGGCTCAGCAGCCGTCCGCGTCTCCGGAGTCGCCTGCGGCGTCTGCGCCCGCGAAGGCTCCCGCTTCTTCGTCTCCGGCGCGCACGGATCCCGAGGGGCGGAGCGGCGTCAGCCCGTACATGGAGCAGGTCCTGAAGGGTCAGGCGTCGTTCGTGGCGCGCGACATCCCCGGCGCCATCGCGGCGTTCCAGGAGGCGATCAAGCTCGATCCCGCGCGGATGCTCGGCTTCTACCGTCTCGGCGAGGCGATGCTCGAGTCCGGCAACCTCACCGAGGCCGAGACGGCCTGGACGACGGCGCTCGGCAAGAAGGGCACGGACGAGCTTCAGGCGAAGGTGCTCTTCTGCCTGGCGGACCTGCGTGAGCGCCAGAAGAACTGGCAGGGAACGAAGGACGGGTGGGGAGCCTACGCCACGTTCCTGACCAGCAACCCGAAGGCGGGCGGTTATCCCGCGACCGCGGCCGAGCGGCAGAAGCAGGTCGATCGTCGCATCAAGGACGAGAAGGACTATGCCGGGGTGAAGGAGCGCATCATCCAGCGCGAGGCCGAGCGCCAGAAAGAGGCCGAGGAGAACGCGAAGAAGGACAAGCTGAACCGGTAGTGTTCGGCTGCGCGCGGCGGCTTGTCCCTCGCGCAGCGAGGGGCGAGCAGGGGCCCGTGCGAGTTCGGCGGGCCCCCGCGCGGGCCCGGAGCGCTCTCTACCTCCTACGCCAGCCGTCGCTCGCCTGAGGCCCCGCCTCGGTCCACCGGTAGAACCCTTCCCCCGTCTTCTTCCCGAGCCGCCCTGCCCGCACCATCTGCCGCAGGATCACCGGCGGCCGGAACTGCTCCCCGATCTCGCGGTGGAGGTGCTCCAGGATCGCGAGCCGCACGTCCAGCCCCACGAGGTCCGTCAGCTTGAGCGGCCCCATCGGGTGCCGGTACCCGAGCTCCATCGCGCGATCGATGTCCTCCACCGACGCCACCCCGGCCTCCAGCATCCGCATCGCCTCCGCGCCGAGCGCCACGCCCAGCCGGCTCGTCGCGAAGCCGGGGGTGTCGCTCACCACGATCGGCGTCTTGCCCAGGCGCCTCGCCACCGAGAGCGCCGCCGTCACCGTCGCCTCGTCGGTCTCCAGACCACGCACGACCTCGAGCAGCTCCATCACCGGCGGCGGGTTGAAGAAGTGCAGGCCGACCGTGCGCGCGCCCGCCCCGAGCCGCCGGCCGAGCTCCGTGATGCTCAGGCTCGACGTGTTCGACGCGAGCAGCGCCCGCTCCGGCGTGGCTTCCTTCGCCCTGCCGAGCACCTCCACCTTGAGGTCCATCCGCTCGGGCACCGCCTCGATCACGAGGTCGACGCCCGCCGCCGCGCGCGAGAGATCCGGCGCGGCGATCAGCATGCCGATCATCTCGCTGCGCGCCTCGTTGAGCATCTTGCCCTTCTGCACGAGGCGATCGGTCGAGCGCTTGATGTCCTCGATCGCCGCGCCGATCCGGGCCGCGTCGACGTCGTGGAGGTGCGTCACGTAGCCGGCGACCGCCGTGACCTGCGCGATCCCCTGGCCCATCGTGCCCGCGCCGAGCACGAGCACCGCGCGCATCCGCGCCGCCGCCGGGTCCACCGCCGCCTCGCTCACTTCGGCGGCGCGGGCGCGGCCGGCTGCGCGAGGCCTTCCTTCTGCCGCGCTTCCATCATGCGCTTGCGCATCCGGTCCACCTCCTCGGGGGTCAGCTTGCGCAGGTTCGCCGGGGCCGAGCCCGAGGCCGCCGGGGCCGCCGCCCCGGCAGGCGCCGCGCGCTGGGCCTCCGCGGCGGCCGGCCTGGGCGCGGCCGGGCGCACGTCGGCGGGGGCTGCCGGGCGTCCGGTCGCGGCCGCGGCCGCGGGCGCGGTCTGCCCCTCCGGGGCGCCGTCGCTGCTCGTCGCGAGGAACGCGACGCCCGCCACCACGAAGAGCGCGAGCCCCAGGGCAGGCACCCAGTTCGGGGTGGGCGGCTCGTCGGCGGGCAGCGCGTGGGCGGGCTCCGCGTCGAAGGCGTGGTGGTCGTCAGCGTCGTGCGCCGCGGCCGCGCGGGGGTCGTGATGGGCCGTGCTCATGCGCGGGAGAGTTGCCGCACTTCGCCGGCGGCGTCGAGGGGGTTCCACGCCCGGCACGCCCCGCGGCGCCGAGCGGACGCGCCCGGCGGCCGCCGAGCGCGCCGCCCGGGCGCGCTCAGCTCGCGAGCTTCCGGTGGCTCTCGATCGCCGCGCGCTGATCCTCGAGATCCTCGCCGTAGACCGCCTCGATCGCCTCGGCCGCGAGGCGGTGCTGCCGCTCGGCCAGGAGCTTCGGCAACATCCCGTACGCGGCGTCGCGGATCAGCACCGTGCAGAACTCGAACCGGTGCTCGCCCATCCGCGACCAGATCCGCTGCGCCTCGCCGAAGCGCAGGTGATCCACGAGCGCCGAGGCGTCCGGGATCATCCGGGCGAGCACGCGCGTGTCGAACTCCCGCCCGAGCACCGCCGCCGCGATGACCGTCTGCTTCGTCCGGGACTCGAGGCGCTCGAGCCGGGCGACGAGCAGGCTGTTCATCGTGCGCGGCGGCATGAACCGGCTCGATCGCGCGGTGTCGTGGGCGGAGCCGTACCGGCCGTCCTCCAGCCAGTACGCGAGGATCTCCTGCGCGAAGAACGGGTTGCCGCCCGCGGTCTGGCCGATGAGCGACTCGAGCATTGTCGGGAGCGGGCCCCCGAAGAACGGCTCCGCGAGCGACAGGAGCCGCTCCGGCGGGAGCGGCGGGACGTCGATGCGCTGCGACGGGATGCCGGGCTCGAGCGGGATGTGCACCTCGGCCTCGCCGGACGCCCCCGGCCGCGCCGAGCAGATCACCGCGAGCGGCAGATCCCGGCACGCGGCGGTGATCGCGCGGACCGCCTCGAGCGACGTCGGATCGGCCCACTGCGCGTCGTCGAGGTGCACCACCACCGGCTGGAGCGAGCTCTCCGCGACGAGCAGGGCGGCGAGCGCCGCCACGGCGTCCGCGCGCCGCTCGGCCTCGCCGTTCGGCGCCGCCGGCTCGTCCTTGCGCAGCTTGAGCAGCCGCGCGAGCGCCCCGCGCGAGCGCTCGATCCCGTCCCGCACCTCGCTCCAGCCCCTGGGCAGCCGCTCCAGGAGCAGCTGGAGCGCGAGGTCGAGCCCGGCCTGCTTGGCGGAGTGGCCGATCTCCGACGAGATCCCGAGGTACTCCTTGAGCGCGAACTCGAACGCGTAGAGCGGGCTCTTGAGCGTCTGGTCGCAGCGCGCCTCCATCCAGAGCAGCGGGCGCATGTCCATGAGCTGCGCGCGCTGGTGGCGGTAGCTGTGCACGAGGTAGCTCTTGCCGATGCCCGCCTCGCCGACGATGTACACGACCCCGGCGGAGCGCCCCGCGAACAGGGGCTCGAGCGCGCGCGTGAGCCGCTCGAGCTCGGACTCGCGGCCGATGGGGCCGAGGTCGTAGAACTCCTCCTGCACGGCGATGCGCCGCCGCTCGAGCGAGTAGACCAGGATCGGCAGGTCGAACCCCTCGAACCGGAAGATGTTCTCGGTCGACCACTGGTGGCTCGCCTCGCCCGCGAGGAAGGCCCGCTCGTCCGCCCAGATCGACGACGGCGCGGCCTTGCGCGCGATCTGCGCCGCGAGGTGGACGGAGCGGCCGAGGCAGGCGAAATCGCGGCGGCCCTCGCCGCCGGAGAAGCCGACGAGGCAGCGCGCGCGGGTGATGCCCACCGCGAGCCGCGACACGCCGAGGCCGTTGCTCTTCAGCTCGAGCGCGAAGTCGAGGGCGCGGTCGTGGTCGCTCTCGTGCGCGATGGGCGCGCCGAAGTAGAACAGCGCGCCGAAGCCGCGGTCCGTCACGTTCATCCCGGCGAACGTGGCGCCGTACATGGCCGCGATGTCGTGCAGCTGCTGGATGCGCTCCGTCGGGCTCGCGATCCGATCGAGCGAGAGCGCGACCGTCGTCACCTCCCGGATCTCGCCCTCCGGCGCGACGTCACCCGCGCCCGGCGGCAGGAACGCCGCGACGTCCGCGCCCGCCGGGGTGGCGGTGACCGTCAGCGAGAGGGGGCCGGTGAGATCGGGCTCGTCGAGCTCCGCCACGCTCTCCCGCGCGGTCGCGGCGGGGAGCCGCTCGCGGAAGCTGCGATCCAGGTGGAGCTCGCTGTCGTCCGCCCCGCGCTCGCTGGCCTGGCAGGCCTCGATCGCGGGGCCGTAGAGCAGGAAGTACGCCCGATCCTGGGCGATGCGCACGATGGTCCAGTGGACCGTGCCCCACGCGAGCCCGATCCTGAACGGCATCTGCTGCGCCCCCACCGCGCCGAGCGCGCGCCGCGCGGCGAACTCGAGCAGGCTGCGCCGCATCGCGAGGGCCGCGCTGCGGGCGTGCCGGGTGACGTTGCGTCCCGGCCGATCCGGGAAGAGCGCGGTGAACCCGCCGGACGGCGAGAACGCCGAGACGAACCCGCCCGACTGGTGCACGGCCTCGAAGAGCGGATCGAAGAGCAAGCGCAGCGCGTCCGGATCGACCGACTGACGCGCGATCATCTGCTCGGCGAGCTCCACGACGGCCGGGAGCGAGACATGCAACACGGCCGCGTCGAGCGCGCCCGCGTACTGCCCTTCAGCATCCTGTTCGAGGATGAAGTCCGGGACGAGCGGATTCATGTCCAAACTGTATCGAGGATCGCCCCCCGACACGAGCACGGCGGGCGGCGGATGACGGCCCCCCGGCGAACGCGCCCGAGAAGCCGCCGGGGAGGTCGCTCCGGAGGAGGTGAGGCGTGGTGGGAAGGGGTCGATCTCCGGAGGACGGCACCACCGGAAACCGCCACCCTGGACATCACCAGGACGACGCGGGCACGAGGCGGGAGGTGAAGAACACACGCACCGTGCCGAGCTCCAGGCGCGGGCCGGCGAGCGTGAACGGCACCTTGCGCGTCTCTCCGGCGAGGCGGAGGGTCAGCTCGCCGCGCGCGGCGTCGAGCGCGCCCGCAGGGGCGGACGGTGAAGACCCTTCCCCGGCGGACGCGCGTGCGATCTCGACCGTGTAGCGCCCCTTGGGGAGGTTCCGCAGGGCGAGGGTCTCGGCGCGTGTGCTCGTCGCGTCGCGCGAGCGCACGGTCAGCGACCGGACGGTGGAGCCCATCCAGGAGATGCGCCGCCCCTGCTCGTCGATGAGCGCGAGGTCGACGTCAACGCCGCCCGCCCACGTCGCGCTGAGCTGCACGTCGCCGGACAGGTCCACGGCCGGCGCCGGGTCCTGCCGCGCGAGCTGCCGGTCGACCTCGGTCCGGATGGCGCCGACGACGTCGCGGCGGAGCTGGCCCGCGAGCTCGCTCATGCCGCCCTCGCCGGCGCAGCGGATCGCCGCGGCGACGAGCTTCGCGTCGGCGGGGGCGAGGTCGGCGAGCGTCACCCGGTGCTGGCAGGCGAAGGCGGGGCGGCCCGCGGCGTCCCAGAGCTCGACGAGGCGCGCCTGGATCACCTTGTCGCCGGGGCGCACGTCGGCGAGGCCCCCGAGGATACGCGCCGCGCGGTCGCGGTCGCCCTGGCGGGCGGCGAGGTCGGCGCGGGCGAGCAGCGCGTCGGGGTCGAGCGCGTCGCGCCCGCTCCAGCGCGCGGTCAGCTCCTGGGCCTCGCCGAGCCGGCCGGTCGTGGCGTAGAGCGCATAGAGGCGCGCCGTCCGGTCCCGGCTGTCCGGCGTCGCCGCGAGCGCCGCCTCGGCGTCGGGCGTCTTCGCGGCGCTCTCGACGGCGAGCGTGCTCGCCGTCTCGAAGCTCACGTTGCGGTCGAACACCCGGCGCATCGGGACCATCCGCCGCGCCGGCCGGCGCGACCACACGTCGGAGGGATCCGGCGACGGAGGCTCGAGCGGCGGCGTCGCGAGCTGCGGCGACGCCGGGGCGGCGGTCGTCGGTGCGGGGCGCGGCGCGTCCAGGTCGCCCTTCGCGGGAGGGGAGAGGTTCATGTCGAGCGGCGCCGACCGAGGCGCCGCCGCCGGCGCGGCCGGCCTGGGCGGCGCGGCGGGTGCTTGCCAGCCGCGGCCGCCGCCGCCGAGCCCGCCGCCGGTGATCCCGAGCCCCTCGTCATCTTGCTTCTTCTGAAGGCGCTTCGCCGCGGGGCCCGCCGACGCAGCCTTCTCCTCGAAGAGCGCGTCGGCCTCGGCGGCCGCGCCGTCGGCGGCCGCGTCGTCGGGTTGCTCCCCCTCGGCGTCCGCGCTCACGCTCTCGGCGCGCTCCTCGCCCGTGAAGGCCGGGGCGACGCCGCCGCGCTC
The DNA here is from genome assembly GCF_002950945.1 of Sorangium cellulosum. Lineage (GTDB taxonomy): Bacteria > Myxococcota_A > Polyangia > Polyangiales > Polyangiaceae > Sorangium > Sorangium cellulosum_E. The sequence goes on along the minus strand of NZ_CP012673.1, from coordinate 12,719,004 downwards.
GAGGCCGAACGCCTTGAACATCGCCTCGCTCTCCAGGACGAGCAGCGACGTGAACCGGCTCGCCACGGAGAAGCGCCGCGACAGCTCGACGATCGCGGGCTTCTGCGCGTCGCCGCCGGCGTCCTCGAGCTCCGCGATCTTCGCGGCCGCGTAGAGCCGCGGGACGAAGGCGTTGCCCGCGCCCGTCCGGGCGACGATGCTGACCGGGTACGTCTGCTCGAAGCGCTCGCCCGAGACGCGGCCGCGGAGGCGGATGGCGCCGGTCACGTCGGCGCCGGAGCTCATCCGCGCCACCACGAACGCCTCGCCGCCCGCCCGGATCGGGTCGAGCCGCGCGGGCGTGACCTGGGTGAGGCCGGGCGGCAGCTCGATCTCCGGATCGCGCAGCACGAGGCCGTACGCCGCGCCGAGGGCGGACTGCGCCGCGCTCGCGAGCGTCTGGCCGGGCACGTAGGGGACCATCACCCCGCCGCCGCCCCGCGCGAGCGCCCGGAGCGACGTCGTGTCCGCGTCGCTCCCGAGCGCCACCGCGACCACGGCGGCGTCGTCCGCGGGGACGGCGCCGCGCACCGCGGCCTCGAGGTGCGCGGGGCGCGTCGGCCCGACCGAGGGCGTGCCGTCGCCGAGGTAGATGATCCGCAGCTCCTTGCCGCCGAGCGGGCCCGCGGCCGCGCGCGCGGCGATCATCGACGCGGCGAGGTCGCTGCCGCCGTCGGGCTCGATGCGGCCGAGGAAGCGCTCGACCTCGTCGGCCGACGCGGCGCCGGGCGCCATGGGCCGCGCGGCGCCGCCGCCGTCGCCGCTGCCGTCCAGCGTGCGGCAGAGGGTGTCGCACGCGAGCACGACGACCTCGTCGCGCCGGTCCATCTCGCGGACGATCGACGCGGCGAGCCGCGTCGCGCGGGCGAAGCGCTCGCCGACCATGGACCGGCTCGAGTCGACGACGATCGCGTGGAGGCGCGACCTCGCCTCCTCCCAGCGAGGGAGCCTGGGCCGGATCGCGATCGCGACATAGGGCGACGTGTCGCTCGCGACGGCGCGCGCCGCGGCGAGCTCCGCGTCCTGCGCCGCGCCGGCGCTCGCCTGCGCGCCGCGCGCGGCTGTCTTCGCGGCGGGCTTCGGCGGCTCGGTCGCGGCGGCGGGCTTCGGCGGCTCGGTCGCGGCGGCGGGGGTCATCGTGTAGGCCCACGCGGTGACCGGCCGATCGCGATCGGGGAGCGCGTACTCGACGGTGAGGTCGCCGGCCGGCGTGAAGCCCTGCGCCTGCATCGTGCGCCGGTCGGCCGCGCCGTCCGCGGGCGCCGGCGCGAGCTCGTAGCCGCGCGTCTGCACGCCGAACGTGCGGTCGTGGCCGAGCACCTGGAGATCGAGCGAGAAGTCGCCGATCGCGGTCGTGCCGCTCTCGTCGTGCGCGAGCGGGTAGGTGAAGCGCCGGACGCCTCCCGCCTGCTCGACGAGCTGCGTGTAGGTGAGCACGACGCGGCGCGAGCCGCGCTTCGGTATGGGGAAGATGCGGAGCTCGAACCGCCCGCCGCGCTGCCACTCGAGCAGCGCGGGATCGCGCCACGGACCGGGCACCCAGATGATCTCCTCGCGCGGCTTGGGCGCCTTGGGGGCGGCGTTCTGGATGACGCCGCGCCAGATCGCGGCCCCGCGATCGCGGTCGACGAACGCGCCCTCCATGAGCTCGCCGTTCACCTCGAGCGCGAGCCGCTCGATCTGCGCGCCGGGCGGGAGCGGGAAGCGGAAGATGCCCTCGAGCTCCTCGTCGGTGTCGTTGGCGAAGGTCTCGTCGATCTCCGTCCTCGCGACGACGTCGACGATGCGCACCTTGACCGCGTGCTTCGCGAGCCGCACGGCCCGCTCCTTCTCCTGGGTGCTGCCCGGCTTGCGCGCCCTGAGCTCGCCGAGGCCGCGGAGCGCCGGGGCGCCGGCCTCCTCGGCGGCCTCTTCGCTCCACGCGAGCGTGTCGGCGAAGCGCGCGGCGCTCGCCACCTTCGGCGCGGCGCCCTTCGCGAGGGTCGCCTCCTCGCCGGCGCGCACCTCGACGGGCTCGCCCTGATCGCCGGTGACGCGCACGGCGCCGCGCGCGACCTCGACCGAGGCGCGCTCCGGGCTCGCCGTGATCGCGAGCTTGGTCCCGAGCACCTCGACCGTGCCGTGCGGCACCTCGATGCGCGCGGGCGGAGCGCCGGGGGCGGGGGTGACCTCGAGCACGACGGCGCCCGCCTCGACGCGCGCCTCGCGCGCCGCGCCGGCGCCGATCCACACGCGGGAGCCGCGATCGAGCGCGAGGGCGGAGCCGTCCTTGAGCGTCACGTGCGCGCGCGTGCGCGCGTCGGTGCGCAGGGTGGCGCGCTCGGGGAGCGCGGCGCCCGAGGCGAGCGGCGCGCAGGCGCCCGCGGCGTCGCACGCCTCGAGGCCGCCCGACTTGTCGGACGAGGCGCGGGCCACCGAGGCGACCGTGCCGGACCAGGGCGATCCGGTGGCCGTCGCGACGGCCGGCGTCTCCTTGCCGCCGCGCAGCAGGCCGACGCCGGCCGCCGCCGCCGCTGCGACGGCGGCGGCGGCGAACACGGAGCGCCGCCCGAAGGCCAGGCCGCGCGCGCGGCGAGGTGCCGGCGCGGGTGCGGTCCGCTCTGCGATCGTGGAGCGCGGCCCGCCGGTGCGCGCGTCGGCCGCGGCGGATTGCCGCTCGGCCGCGTGGGAGCGCCCCTCGGCCGCGTGGGAGCGCCCCTCGGCGATGTCGGACCGCCCCTCGGCGATGTCGGACCGCCCTTCGGCGATGTCGGACCGCCCTTCGGCGATGTCGGACCGCCCTTCGGCGATGTCGGACCGCCCTTCGGCGATGTCGGACCGCCCTTCGGCGATGTCGGACCGCCCTTCGGCGATGTCGGACCGCCCCTCCACCACCTTCAGGACAGCGCCGCTCGTCGCGCCCTCCGCGGGGCGCGCCGCCTCGAGCCGCCGGAGCAGCGCGTCGGCGAAGTCGCTTGCCGGCCGGAAGTCCGCGCCCGCCGCCGCCGCGACCTCCGCGGCCCTCGCCGCCTCGTGCCGCAGGTCGCGGCACACATCGCAGCCGGCGATGTGCTCGTACAGCGACGCCCTCGCCGTCCCGTCGAGCACCTCCGCGATCTGCTCCTCGACCTCGCCGCAGAGCCCAACCGTCCCCGTTCCTGTCGTGCTCATCGCCCTCACTCCTCGCCCAGCTCGGCCCTGAGCCGGACCAGCGCGCGGCTCACCCGCTTCCGCGCCGCCGCCTCGTCGATCCCGCACGCGATGGACACCTCCTTGAAGGAGAGCCCCGCCTCGAAGCGCAGCACCACCGCCTCGCGCTCGCTCGGCTTCAGCTTCGCCAGCGCGGCGCGGGCGCGCTCGGCCCGCTCGCGCTCCACCGCGAGCTCGCTCGCGTCCGGCCGCGGCCGCGTGTCGTGCACGAGGCGCAGCCGCGCCTCCCGCCGCGCCTTGAGCTCCGTGTGCCGCCCGCAGAGGCGCCGGGCGATCCCGAAGAGCCAGGCCCGCACGCTCCCCTCGGCGCGGTACTGGGGGAACGCGTCGAGCGCCGCGAGCAGCGTCTCCTGCACCAGCTCCTCGCTCTCCGCCTGCGACCCGGTGAACGCCATGCACAGCCGGCCCAGCGGCACGGCGTAGGCCCGCGCGCAGCGCGACAGCGCCTCCCGGAAGTCGCCTGCCCCGATCAACCCCTCGATCGCCCGCGCCTCGTCGGCCCGCGCGTCGCCCTCCGTCCGCGCGTCGTCCTTAGTCCGCGCGTCGTCCTTAGTCCGCGCGTCGTCCCCCGCCCCCACGAGCGCTAACCCCGCTGCCATCGCTGCCTCATCGCCAGCCATGTGCCCTCGTCCCCCCGGTTCGTGACCGGATTTCTCTTCGACCACGCCCCACGCACCGCGCCCCCCGGACGGAATCCTGTGGTCGATCCCACCGTACACGCCGGCGTGGCCTTTGCCTTTTGCAATACGATCCCAGCCGCAGCAGAATCGGCAGTCGCCTCAGGAGCCGCGCTTATGAACGAGACAAGCCCCTCTGTTTCCTTGAAGGCCGCCGCGCCCGGCGATGTCGGGCCGAGCGCTCCCGTTGACACCTCGCCTGTGAAGCGATGGCGACGGTCCCTGGCCGCGGCGCTCGCCGCCCTCGTGGCCGGCGCGCTGTTCGCGCCCGCGGCGCTCGGCCAGGGCGCGCCGGACGACGAGCAGGCCGAGGAGGCCGAGGAATCCGACGACGAGGCCCCGCCGCCGGCCCCGAAGGCGCGCAAGAAGAAGGGCGCCGCGGTGGCCCCCGCCCGGGTGGACGCCGGCTCCAAGGACCGGAAGGCGGGCCCCGCGGAGGCGAAGCGCGGCCCGGCCGACAAGGCGGAGCCCTCGCCCGAGGAGCGCGCCGCGCGCGGCGTGGCGGTGATCGAGCGGGGCGGGCAGGTCCTCGGCCTCGGCGCGGTGCTCGCGGGCGACGGGCGCATCCTCACGGCGCTCTCGCCGCTCGGCGCGGGCAACGACCTCGCCGTGCGCTTCCCCGACGGGACCACCGCGCGGGTGAAGCTCGGCCACCACGACCGCGTGTGGGATCTCGCGCTGCTCGTGCCGCAGACCGGCCGGTGGACCGAGGGGCTCACCGCCTCGTCGCGCGATCCCGTGCGCCCGGACGCGCAGATCCGGTCCTTCACGGCGGCCCGCGGCAAGGTCGCGGCCGTCCCGCTCGTGCTCCGGTCGCACCGCGCGCTGATCGGCGGCGACGACCGGCAGCTCGACGACGCGATCGAGCTCGGGTCGCGCATCTCGCCGCTCGATCTGGGCGCGCCCATCATCGACGAGGACGGCCGTGTGGTCGCGGTGCTCGGCCGCGGCTGCGCCCCGAACGAGGGCAAGCCGTGCACGCCGGTCGCGTTCGGAGCGCCGATCGCCGCCATCCGGTCGTTCCTCCGCGCCGTCCCGAAGGACGCGATCCAGCCGGCGGCGTGGCTCGGGATCCAGGGGGTCAGCGAGGCGTCGCCGGTGGCCAAGGGGGTCCGCGTCACGGTGGTCCACCCCGAGAGCCCCGCGGAGCAGGCCCGCCTGAAGGGCGGCGATCGCGGGGGCAGCGACATGATCCTCGCGGTGAACGGCGTCCCGGTCACCTCCCCGGAGGCGCTCTCCGACGCGATCCGCACGCACGCGATCGGCGAGAAGGTCCCGCTGATCGTGCTGAGCGGCGGCAAGTACCGCGAGGTCACGGTAGAGCTCCGCGCCGCCCCGGATCCGAGGGCCGCCGGCGCCATGAAGCCGGCCGCCGCCCACCCGGGCGAGCTCCCGCCGCCGGGCCCGGGCGCCAAGACGACCGAAGAATACCGCAAGTAAGCGAAAAATGATGCGGCCCGGCGCGGGGATTTTATAAGCTCGGCGCTCGAGCGCGATCGGGTTGACACGTCGTCAGCCGAACCTCCAGGATCGGGCTGGAGCGGCTCGATCCGGCGCGCTCGCGGTGTTCAATCAGCCTCTGCCCCGCGCCTCGCGCGCGGGGCCTTCGATCGGGTGATCCGTGTCCCAAACGTTTCGAATCGAGGTGGCCGGCGAGACGAACGTCGGGCGCAAGCGCAACCACAACGAGGACAACTTCGGCATCATGGTGGAGTACGGCCTCTTCATGGTCGCCGATGGGATGGGGGGTCACGCGTCGGGCGAGGTCGCGTCGAAGATGGCTGTGGACGCGATGCAGGACTTCTTCGCCCAGACGCAGGACGACCCGGAGCGCACCTGGCCCTACAAGATGGACAGGTCGAAGGGCTACGAGGAAAACCGCCTGATCACGGGCATCAAGCTCGCGAACCTGCGTATCTACGAGACGGCGCAGCGCGAGGCGAAGAAGCGGGGAATGGGGACGACGTTCGTCGGCATCTTCACGGCGAACGACGGCGTCTACGTCGCCCACGTCGGCGACAGCCGGGTCTACCGCTTCCGCGACGGCAAGCTGGAGATGCTCACCGAGGACCACTCGCTCCTCAACGACTACATCAAGATGAAGCGGCTCACGCCCGAGGAGATCGCGAACTTCCCGCACAAGAACGTGATCGTCCGCGCGCTCGGCATGAAGGACACGGTGAAGGTCGACACGCGCTTCGAGGTGCCGCAGCTGAACGACCTCTACGTCCTCTGCTCCGACGGCCTCTCCGGCCCGGTGAGCGACTCCGAGATGGCGCAGATCCTGTCGGAGAACCAGGACATCCAGGTCGCGACGTCGAAGCTGATCGAGCGCGCCAACGAGAACGGCGGCCCCGACAACGTGACGTGCGTCCTCGTCCGCTGGACGCAGTGAGCGGCGGGCACCCGCTTCGGATACGGGCCCACCTCGACGTTTTCGGTGCTCAGCGCACAGGAGTGCGCCTCCGCGCCGAAAACGTCGATCTGGGCCCGTCTCCTGTGCGGGTGACCGCCGCTCGGTGACGGCCGTGCGGAGGGGGAACGCCGCTCAGGGGAGCGTGGTGCCGCTCCAGGGGACGAGCACTAGGAAGACGAAGGCGATGAGGGCGAGCATGAACAGGCTCGTCATCAGGTACGTGGAGCGCGGCGAGCGCGCGGTGCTCCAGCCGTCGCCGTAGAACTTGCCGCGCGAGCGCGTGCGGATCCGGCGCTGCACGCCGCGGAGCAGGCTCGGCGGGGACGCGGGGGGCGGGCGCATGGCGCCGCGGAGCAGCTCGCGGAGGTCGACCTCGTCGACGAGCGGCAGATCGCCGTCGTCGGGGAGATCGCCGTCGTCGGGCAGGTCGGGCGACGCCGCGGGCGGCGGCGGCGCGTCGTCTTCAGCCTCTCGCGCCGCGCGCGCCGTCGGGGGCGTGGGGCGGCTGCCGCTCTCCACGCCGGGAGCGGCCGGCTCCTCGGCCTGCCCCGTGCGCCTGGGGTCATCCGCTCCGCTCATTTCCCGCCTCTCACCTTCTCCCCCATCACCTTCTCGACCAGCGCGCGGAGCTGCCCGCGCGCGCGGTGGATCCGGCTCTTCACCGTCCCGTCCGGCAGCCCCGTGATCGAGGCGATCTCCTCGTAGGACATGTCCTCGACGTCCCGCAGGATGAGCGCCTCGCGGAACTCGGGATCGAGCTGCCCGATGGCGTGCTTCACGACGGCCTCGAGCTGCATGCCCTCCACGAGCTCGTCGGGGCGGCTCACGTCGCCGACGCTCACGCCCTTGGCGGCCGACAGCGGGACCCGCTCGGCCATCGCGTCGATGTCGTCCTGGGCGCCAGCGTGCCGCCGCGAGAGGTACTTCGTCCGGTTCTTACAGAGGTTCACGGCGATGCGGTAGATCCAGGTCGAGAGCTTCGACTCGCCGCGGAAATGGTCGATCGCCTTGAAGACCTGCACGAAGACTTCCTGGGACAGGTCCTCGGCCTCGTCACGCCGGCCGAGCATGCGGTAGACGAGGGCGAAGACGCGGCGCTCGTACATGACCACGAGCTCGTTGAACGCGGCCTCGTCGCGCGCGACGAGCCGCGCGATGAACTGCGCCTCGCTCGCGTCGAGGTGCAGGGCGGCGTCGCGCGCGGGGTCCACGTCGGCGCGGGGCGGCGCGCCGCGGCCGCGGGTCGCTTCTACAGCGGCCGGAGAACCGCGCACGCGGGCCGCTTCACCAGGGGTCGGAGCTCCGCGTTCGCGGTCTCCTTCATCGCTCGCCACGCCGTCCGGTCCTCCAGGATCCAGGGGCTCGCGCCCGCCGCGCGGCAGGGGCGGAGCCCTCGGTGAGACCACGGTAAACAACCCCGGCGCGGGCGCGCCAGACAATAGCGAGCAGGCCGACGCGCCGGGCGCGCTCGGGGCCGGCGCGGACAGCGGGGGCGCGCCTCGCGCCGGACGGATGATGACGAGGATCGGCCGCCACGATCCCCCTTGGAGAGCGCGGGCGCTCGACAGGTTCCGGCGCGTGGATTCGAACCACGATTAGGGGATTCAAAGTCCCCCGTCCTGCCCTTGAACGACGCCGGAGTGCCGCGGGATCGGAGCTGACCCCGCGCGGCGCGCACCTTAGCGCGAGTCGCGCAGGATGGCACCCGTCCCGATCGACGAGCCGCGACCGCGGCCGGGATGGCTGATCCCGCGCGTGGTGTCCGCCTCGGAACGACCTCGCCGCAGGCGGAACTGCCCGCGCTCGCGGCGGCCCGCAGGCGCCAGCTTCACGGCGGGCGCCGGGGCCTTCCCGGCGCGCGACAGCGGCGCCGCGGCCGCGGCGGTGCCCCAGACCGAGGCCGCGGCGGTGTCATGGGCCTGAGCCGCGGCGGTGTCGTGGGCCTGAGCCGCGGCGGTGTCGTGGGCCTGAGCCGCGGCGGTGTCGTGGGCCTGAGCCGCGGCGGTGTCGTGGGCCTGAGCCGCGGCGGCCGCCGGCCTGGCGAGCTCCGGGACCTCGGGGCGACCGACGTGGGCGGCGGCGGCAGCGACGCCCCGGGCGATGCCGGCGTGCGCCGCCGGCGTGGCCGCTGCGCCGGCGGTCCTGGGGCCTGTCGGGGCGAGCGCGCTCAGCGCCGAAAGACCGAGCGCGAGCACCAGGGCCGCGCTGCCCGCGGCGAGCGAGACCGAGCTCCGGTGCGCGCGGGCGCGCCGCGCGATTGTCGACCAGATGCCGGACGCACGCCCGCGCGGCGCCCGGTCCGCGGCGCGCCCGTCGCGCGCCGGCCCGGGCCGCGGCTTGAGCGCGCCCGGCCTCGCGGCCCCGGCGCTCGGGAGCGTGTCCGGACCGCACGAGGGGACGGCCGGGAAAGACGCCGGGATCTCGATGGAGATCGGCGGCGAGGGCGTCTCGTGCTGCGCCGCCACCTCGGCCAGCGGGAACCGGCCGAGCGTGAAGGCCTCCGCGCGCCCGTCGTCGCTCGACGCAGGGGCGCTCAGCGAAGGACGGGGCGCGACGGTCCTGAGGTCGTCGGGCGTCAGCGCGAAGCTGAGCGGACCCGTGGACTCGACCCCCTCGCCCGCCGCGGAGACCGCGCAGACCTCGCCGGCCGGCGGCGGCTGCGAGAGGGTCCAGCCGAGCGCCTTCACCTCGCCGGCGGGCGTCCAGCACTCGAGGCCCTCGCGCCATACGCGCGTGGCGTGGGGGAGCGCCCCCGCCTCGAGCGCGCGCCACAGCGCGACCGTGCTCATCGCCTCGAGCCAGTCGCCGTGGTCGACGCACCACGGCTTCGACTCCGGGAGCTCCTCCGCCACGCTGTCGGCCTGTGAGCTGAACGGCATCGTCGGGGCGCTGCACAGGCTCAGCTGCGCGCGCCTGCGCCCCTCCACGCCGCTCGACGCCGGCGAGCCGTCGTCGCAAAGCCCCTCCACCCTGTACGCCGCGCTCGGGCCCATCGCTTCTCCGTCACGCTTGCGGCGGGTCCACCCGATGTGCTTCCGGGTGCACCACCGCTGCTCTCGTGCGTCGGTATCGGATGCCGGCGGGGTGGGCCAAGAAAGTGCGGGACGTGTGGACGTCCAGATCCTGCGCCCTCGAGCAGGCGATCGCGGCCGGCCTGCGCCGCGGGCAAGGCGGGCCGCGCGCTGGGTCGCGCCGCGGGCAAGGCGGGCCGCGCCGCGAAGGAGGCCGAGCTGTGCCGCTCGGTCAGAGGTCGGTGTAGTTGTCCGAGAACATCGCGCGCTGGCCGAGGAAGCTGATCTCGAGCATGCCGCCGATGTCCCGCTCGCCGTTCGAGAACCGGGTGATGCTGAGCGCCGGCATCAGCCGGATGAGGCCGCGGTAGTTCGTGCCTGCCGGCGCGCGCGCCAGCGTGACGTAGACCGGGGCGCGCAGGTCGATGCGGACGTCGGCGGGCGCGTCGTCGTTGAGCGCGACCGCGACGCGCGCGCCGGCCGCGGCGCGGAACGTGGCGTTCGCCACCTTGTCGACGAGCCCGGCCTGCGCCGCGATCGTGAGCTCCTGGCTGTTGATCGGCCTGCCGAGCACCTCCTGCCGGCAGCGCTCCGCCGGGGTGTAGGTGGGCGCCTGGTTGATCGGATCGACGCCGGTCGCGACGTCGCCCGCGCGCGCGCACCACGAGAGCGTGTCCGCCGACGCGGTCCAGCGCGACTCGAACGCGATCTGCCCCTCGAGGGTCGGCGCGAGCTTCGAGCCGCCCTCGCCGATGTAGACCGCCGCCGCGCCGACGCTCCACGGCAAGGCGATGAGCTCGCGCGGCACGTAGGTCGGCGGCAGGCTCTCGTCGCGCCGCGCGGGGCCCGGAGCGAGGTAGTTGAACTGCGTGCGGCCGATCGCGCCGCCGGCGTAGAGGATCAGCGGCGGGTACGCGGAGCTGCCCTCGCCGTGGAAGTCGAGCCGCGCGAACGAGGCGGACAGGCGCAGGCTGCCGATCGGCGCCTCGTCCGTCTCGCTGGCCTCGCTGAAGCCGATCAACGTGGCCAGCCCGTTCTGGGTCGCGACCTCGGCCTCGATCACGGTGCTCACGTCCCAGCCGGTCGGATCGGTCACCTCGCCGAACCCGGCCAGCACGCCGAAGCCGACGCGCGCCAGCGCCCCGCCGTCGGAGCGGCCCGTGACCTCGGCGGGCACGAGGTAGATGAGCTGGCGGCCCGTCGCCTCCGGCGCGATCGGCGCGCCCGCGACCGGCGCGATCGGCGCGATCGGCGCGATGGGAGGGCTCGGGGGCCGCACGGGCGCCGCGGCGGCGGCGTCCGGCGGCGGCGCGGAGGTCGCGGCGGCAGGAGCGCCGGGCGCCGCCGTGGCGGGGGCGCCCGGCGCGGCCGCGGTGGGCGGAACGGGCGCGGCGGGCGGCGGCGCGCCCGGCGGCGCAGGATCGGACGGCTGCGCCGCGGGCTGGGCCATGGCGGGCGCGGCCAGCACGAGCGAGAGCAGCGCTGCGGGGGCCAGCAGCAGCAGGGACATTCTCATGGCGTCACCTTGAACTTGAACGTGAGGCCCTCGGCGCCGCTCGACGTGTCGTAGTCCGCGCGGGTGCTCTGGTTCGTCTTGGGGTCGAAGGCGAACATCTGGAACTTGCCGGCGCCGTTCCGCACCCTGAAGCGGAATACGTAGTTGCCGGGCTCCAGATCGAACTCAGGGAACACGGTGTTGCGGATCGAGAACGGCTTCACGCCGGCTGGATCCACGTCGGGGGCCGGATCCTCGAACAGGTAGCCGACGGCGCTGAGGTGGTATTCGTCGCTGTGCAGCTTGAGCTTGATCCTCTTCATGGCCGAGCGTGATCCTCTCACACGCGCGCGGCACGGTACAGCGGCGAGAGCGGCGGCCGATCCCGGGAGCAGCGGTTGCGGAGAGGAGGCTAGCCGCCGCAGCGGCCGCAGGACCTGTCGCAGAACCCTCGCATCCAGGTCTCGCTGCACTTGCCCCACCCCGCCTGCTGAGCGCAGGTGTACCGGCTGTCGGGCGGCGTATCGGTGCAGGTCCCGCCGCCCGAGGTGGTGCCTCCGCCCGTGGTCGTCCCGCCGCCCGAGGTGGTGCCTCCGCCCGTGGTCGTCCCGCCGCTGCTGCCGACCAGCTCGCCGTAACCCGCCGAGTAATCCGTCTCGCAGGCATGCCGCGACGCGAAATCGCGCATCTGGTCGAGCTGCGCGCCCGTCGCGGTGCCGTAATCCCACCCCATCGCGCCGGCGTAGCCGTTCGCGTAGAAGCTCTCGACGAGATCCTGGTACGGGACGCCGCTCAGGCTGGCGATCGGGAACTCGCCCATGACAACGGGCTTGTCGCCGACGCCGAGCTCCTCGGGAGAGAGGTAGTACGGCCACCACTCGTTGACCCAGTCGTAGATGTGGAACTGGTAGAAGTCGATGTCGACCCGCGACCACGCCTTGCCCCACTTCACCGCCGCGCCGCCGACCGTCACCAGGGCGGAGCTCTCGGCCTTGAGCGCGTCGGTCGTGCGCGAGACGAAGCGCTCCATCTCCGCGTGGCTCACCGCGTCGAGCTCGCTCATCGGCGTGTAGCTCTGGTCGCCGTACGGGTTCCGGCCGCTGATCGCCCACTCCGGCTCGTTGATCACGTCCCACGCGACCAGCCGGTGCCGGTAGGGGCTCGCCTCGGCGGCCCGCGCCAGCGGCCGCACGACGTTCGTGATGAGCCTGTCGAGCTTGCTCGTGCTCCTGACGATCGGCGCGAGGCCCGGGATGTGGATGCCCGAGGTGTCGTGGCTCGGCCGGAAGTTGTCGAAGGAGAAGAGGCAGAGCATCAGGTACACGTCCTGCCGCTCCGCGAGCTCGAGGGCCTTCTGCAGGTCCGCCACGGTGGTGCCGCCGAGGCCGAGCGGGGTCTCGGAGCCGTCGAAGCGGACACCCTCTCCCCGGAACTCGGGGAACATCCACCAGCGGATGACGTTCGCGCCGTGCGCGCGCATGTCCGCGAGCTTCGCCTCATGATCGGCCTGGCTCGCGGAGACGCCCCGCACGTTCCACCGGGTGATGCCGCCGAAGTCGCCCCCGAACTGGTTCCAGGCGTAGTTCACGCCGTACATGAAGCGGTACCTGTCGTTCCACGAGATGCCGCCGTTCGGCGCGGGGCACTGGTCGCCGACCACGGCAGCCTCCACGGCGTCCACGTCGTCGTCCCCGGCGTCGCCCGCCGCGACGCAGGCCGTGGCCGCCACGGCGAGGGTACAGGGGAGCACGCCGCGCGCCCAGGTTACACTTGCCTTCAACATAAGAGAATGTCCTCCAAGTGCGCAGCCACCCGGGAAGGCTGGCTGTCCTCGCGTGCGAGCCAGTGTGAGCAAGCGGCGGACCGCCGCGCCGCAGCGCTCGGCTCCTTGGCTGAACCGATGTTGTTTCGGGATGTTACATGAGGACTGGAACCATCCTCGGGAGGGCTTGCCTGTGTCGTTGAACTTAATCGGTTCACCTGGTGGAGGTTTGATCCACCAGCGGGGCTCCGCGGGCAGGGCCCGGCGCGGCGCTTCGCGCACGGACGAAGGCCCGCCGGAACCCCCGAGGACCACCTCGCCGCTGCGGCGCCCGGACCGCCGCGCTCGCCCGCCAAGCTCCGTCCGCCGCTGCCGCGACCCTCGCGCTCAGGGCGCGTCGTGTCGGCCCGAGCGATCGAGCTTCCGCACGACGATCGCCCCGTAGTTGCGGCTCGGGATGTCGGGATAGAAGTCCTTGACGACGTGATCCCGGTCGGGGACGGTGAAGCCATATCCCCTGTACATCTCGAGGAACGGGTCGACGAAGCTCCCGTTCAGCTTCAGGAACGCGTAATCCCGCGCGTCGATCTCGCCGTGGCGCCGGCAATAGGCGTCGTAGCCGGGGATCTTGGCGCCGGCGACGACGTACTCGAGGCCGAGCCGCTCCGCCAGCGCGACCGGGGTCTCGATGAGGAGCGCGTACGTCCTGCCTCCCCGCGCCTCCCTCTTCAGCGTGCCGGACACGAGATAAAGCGCGTTCGCCGTGGCCAGATCGATGTCCGGGAGCTCGCCGCGGTTCGTCACCTCGTCCCAGCTCTTGAACGCCTTCTGGCCGCTCGGCTCGTACCGAATCGGGCAGCTCGTGAGCGTGCCGATGATCGCGCCGGCCTGCTCGAACACCCAGAAGCCCTCACGGAACTTCCCGAGCCGGACGAGCATCGTCTCCCGGCTCGCGCGCTGGTCCTCGGGCCAGTCCTCCTCGACCCGCATGATCGCGTCGATGTCCTCGACGGTGGCCTGTCGCGCGCTCACCGGGCTCGTCTCCTCGGCGCGCGGCGCCCGAGCGGCGCCCCGCCCTCCGGCCGTCATAACTTGCCGCTCCTCGTGGCCGCCACGAGCGCCAGATCCTCGTGCGCCGGGTCGGCCACGACCCGGCGGGCGATCGCCTCCGCCGACGCCTGCGCCTCCTCCAGCACCGCGCGCTCGTCCATGGTGAGGACCCGGCCGTCGCGCATCACCAGCCGTCCCGCCACCATCACCGTCCTCACCTCGCTGCCGCGGGCGAAATAGACGAGGTTCGGGGCGATGTTCCGCACCGGCGCCTCGAGCACCGGCGAGAGGCTCGGATCGCGCAGATCCACGAGGATGAGGTCGGCCTGCTTGCCCACCTCGAGCGACCCGATCTCGTCCCCCAGGCCGATCGCGCGCGCGCTCTCGATCGTCGCCATGCGCAGCACCTCCCACGGCGGCATGACCTTCGGGTCGCGCCGCGCGATCTTGTTGAACAGCGCGGTGAGCCGCATCTCGTTGAACATCGAGCAGGCGCTGTTGTCCGAGCCGAGCGCCACCAGGCCGCCCGCCTCCTTGAAGGAGAGCGCCGGAGGCACGATGCCGTCGATCAGGCCGATGGCGCTCGAGCAGAGCACCATGCGCACGCCGCGGCGCGCCATGAGCTCCGTCTCCTCCCGCGTCGCCTCGGTCAGGTGCACGGCCATGAGCTGATCGTCGAGGTAGCCGAGCTCGTCGAGGTACGCCGGCGTCCGCTTGCCGTGGCGCGCGAGCATCTGCGCGATCTCCCGATCTCCCTGGGCCACGTGCATGTGGATCATGAGGCCGGCCCGCTCGGCCTCGCGCTTGATCGCGACGAGGTGCTCGCGGAGCACGACGTCGGGCGCGACCGGCCCGAGCAACGTGGTGATCCGCCCGCCCGCCGCGCCGTTCCACTCGCGCGCGAACGCGACGGTCTCCTCGGTGTCCCCGCCGACCTCCGGATCGAGCGGGTAGAGGCCGTCGCGCTTCGCGTCGAGCGCCGCATCCATGCCGAGCGCGGTGATCGAGGCCGCGAGCCGGCCGCGGACGCCGGCGTCCGCGAACGCCTGGGGCCAGCCGGGGAAGGGCGCGACGTGGTCGAGGAAGGTCGTGATCCCGCCCTTGATCCCCTCGAGGATCGTGAAGCGCGAGCGGGCCAGCGCGTCCGCGTCGTCGACGTGTTTGTAATAGGTCCAGAAGGCCTTCTCCAGCCAGCCGTCCACGTCCTGCGCCACGCCGCGGATCACGTTGACCGGCGAGTGCAGGTGCGCGTCGATGAGCCCCGGCAGCATGGCGTGGCCGGTCGCGTCGATGGTCTCCCGGGCCTGGAACCGCGACGAGAGCTCGGCCGTCGTGCCGACCGCCGCGATCCGCCCGCCCTTGACCGCGAGCGCCCCGTCGCCGAGGTAGCCCACGCCGTCGCCGCGCATCGTCAGCGCGTGCGCGTGTGTGATGAGTGTATCGGCATACTCCACGGGAAGACTCCCTTTCACGCTGCCATGGCGCCCCGGCGCCGGATCCATGTCTCGGAAGCAAACCAAGCGAGGCGCCGCGGCGCGCTCACGCTTGCCCCAGCACCTTGCCGACCTTGCGCCACGACGGGCGCCCGCTGACGCGCTCCCACCAGGCGGCCACGCCGGCGCCGCGCGCCACGAGCTCGCCGCCCCCGGAGGCGATGAGATAGCTGATGTAAGGCATGTGCGTGATATCGGCCAGCGAGAACATCGAGCCGGCGAGGTACGGCTGCCTCGACAACGTCTCGTCCATGACCTCGAACGCGCGCGCCACGTCCCTCTTCGACTTCTGCAGCAGCGCCTCGTCCGGCGGCGGAGGGAAGTAGATCGCGCCCGGGCTGCTCCAGACGAGGTTGTAGACGGGGCCGCTCCGGATCACGTCGTACACAGGGCCGCTGAAATACGATTGCTCGATGCTGATCCACTGCTCCATCAGCGCCCGCTGCCGGAGATCACCCGGCGTGAGGGGAGCCCCGGGGAGCCGCTGATCGAGGTAGCGAATGATCGCCCTCGACTCGTAGAGGAGGAAGCCGTCGTCCTCGAGCACCGGGATCTCGCCGAACGGATGCCGCGCGAGGTGCTCGGGGAGCGTCTTGTCCTCGCCCTTCAGCACGTTGACCTCCACGAGCTCGGCCTCGTGCCCCTTCTCGGCGAGGACTGTCAGGACCTTCTGCGTACACGTGCTCTCGCGCATTCCATAGATCTTCATCGAAGACTCCGGGTTCATCTCACGTCTCCATCGGCGCCGCTCGCTGCGGTGTCGTCACCGGGCGCTCCGCGCCCTTCGGGGAGCAGGTCGTCGAGCACGTAGCGCGCGATCTCCTGCACGGTGGGGTAGTCGAACGCGAGCGTCGACGGCACCGGCTGGCCGGTGCGCGCCGAGAGCTCGTGGCGCAGGTTCACCGCCATCAGCGAATCCATCCCGAGCTCGCGCAGCGGGCAATCCGCGGGGATCTCGGCCGCCTCGGGCAGGAGCAGCGCCGCGGCCACGTCGGCCCGCACGGCGGCCTCCACCTCCGCGGCCCGCGCTTCGGGGGGCAGCGCGCGCAGCCGAGCGAGCCACGCCGCGGCGTCCACGCCGCGCGCCGCCGCCGCGTCGGCGTGGACCGCCGCCTCGGCCGGCACGTCGCCCGCGTCGCCCAGCGACGCGGCGTCCCCCGGCGCGACGCCGCCGTCGCCGCCGTCCGTGGACGCCGACGGCCGGCCTCCGCGCCGCCCGGGCGCAGAGGAGAGCCAGTAGCGCTGGCGCTGCCAGGGATAGGTCGGCAGGGAAACGACGCGACCACCCTCCGGGTACAGCCGCCGGAAGTCGACCGCGCAGCCGCAGGCGTACAGCGCCGCGATCGACTGCATCAGGCACGAGAGCCCGTCCTTGTCCCGGCGCAGCGTCGGGACGGCGCTGCCCTCGACCCCCGCCGCGGCGAGGCACTGCTCCAGGCTGCCAGACAGCACCGGGCGCGGGGCCACCTCCAGGAACGCGCGGTGCTGGTCCGCGATCGCGGCCTCGACCGCGCGGGCGAACTGCACCGGCTGCCGCACGTTCCGCGCCCAGTACGCCGCGTCGAGCTCCGCGCCGGCGAGCCGCGCCCCCGTGACCGCGCTGTAGAACGGCAACGCCGCGCGCCGCCGCTCGATCGGGCCGATCGCGGCGACGAGGTCGCTCTCGGACGGCGCCATGAAGGGGGCGTGGAACGCGTACGCGACGTCCAGGCGCCGGCAGGCCACGCCCTGCTGCGAGAGGCGCGCCACGAGCTCCGCGAGCGCGCGCGCCTCGCCCGACAGCACCACGGATCCGGGGTCGTTGATCGCCGCGACGCAGAGCCTGCCCTCGTGACCCTCGAGCGCGCGGGCGGCCTCCGCGGCAGGCAGCCCGACGGACGCCATGGCGCCCCCCCCGCGCGCGGGCCCCACGCTCGATGAGCCGGCCCCGGATCGCCACGAGCCGGACCGCCTCCTCCAGGCTCAGGACCCCCGCGACGTGCGCCGCCGCCACCTCGCCGACGCTGTGCCCGATCACCGCGTCGGGCGTGACGCCCTTCGAGGCGAGGAGCGCCGACAGCGCGACCTGGACGCCGAAGATCGCCAGCTGCGCGACGTCGGTCCGGTCGAGGCGAGCGCTCGCCTCCGCGCTCGTGAGCTCGTCCAGGAGGGAGAAGCCGGCGTGTTGCCTGACGAGCGCGTCGCACGCCTCGAGCGCCGCGCGGAAGACGGGCTCGTCGCCGAGCAGCTCGCGGCCCATGCCGATCCACTGCGATCCTTGCCCGGAGAACACGAAGACGAGCCGGGTCCGCGCGGCCTGGCTCGCGCGGCCCTGCGCGACCCCGGCGCGCGGCTCGCCCGCGACGAACGCGCGGAGCGACGCCGCGAGCTCCTCCCGGGAGCGGGCCACGAGCGCCGCGCGGTGCTCGTGGTGGCTCCGCCGGACCGCCGCCGTGTAGGCGATGTCCCGGAGCCGCGCCGCGCCCTCGCGCGGAGCCCCGGCGAGGTCGCACAGGTACGCCTGCGCCAGGTCGGAGAGCGCCTGCGGGCTGCGCGCCGAGAGGGGGAGCAGGACGAGCGGGCGCTCCTCGCCGGCGGCGGCGGCCGCGGGGGGCCGCGGCGCTTCCTCCAGCACGACGTGCGCGTTGGTGCCGCTCAGGCCGAACGCGCTCACGCCGGCGATGCGGGGCCTGTCGCCCCTCGCCCAGGGCAGGTTCCGGGTGGGGATCACGAAGGGCGTGCCGGAGAGGTCGATCCTCGGGTTCAGGGTCGTGAAATGCTGGTTCGCCGGGATGACCCCGCGCTGGAGCGCGAGCACCGCCTTGACGAGCCCCGCGATCCCCGCGGCGGCCTCGAGGTGTCCCAGGTTCGTCTTGACCGCCCCGAGCGCGCAGACCGAGCCGTCGCTGCGCGGCTCCCCGAGCACACCCGCGAGCGCCTCCACCTCGATGGGGTCGCCCAGCGAGGTCCCCGTGCCGTGCGTCTCGACGTAGCCGACGTCGGCGGGCGAGACCCCGGCGCTCTCCAGCGCCTGCCGGAGCATGGCCTGCTGGGCGCGGAGGCTCGGCGCGGTGAAGCCGCTCGACCGGCCGTCCTGGTTGACCGCCGAGCCGCGGATCACCGAGAGGATCCGGTCGCCGTCCGACAGCGCGTCCGAGAGCCGCTTGAGCACGACGAGCCCGCACCCCTCGCCCCGGACGAAGCCGTTCGCCCTCGCGTCGAACGCCCTGGAGCGGCCGTCCGGCGAGAGCGCCTGGAGCTTCGTGAGGAGCCACGTGACCCACCGCGAGAGGATGACGTTGACCCCGCCCGCGAGCGCGAGGCTGCTCTCGCCGGAGCGCAGGCTCTGGCAGGCGAGGTGGACCGCGACGAGCGACGAGGAGCACGCCGTGTCCACCGCGAGGCTCGGCCCCTCCAGCCCCAGGAAATAGGACAGCCGCCCGGGCGGGAAGCAGTGGCCGTTGCCCGTCGCGACGTACGCGTCCTGCTCCTCCGGCGCCGCCGAGGCGCTGAGCAGCTGGTAGTCGCTGGTCGTGATCCCCACGAAGACGCCGGTGCGCGTCCCGGCCAGCCGATCGGCGGCGATCCCGGCGTGCTCGAGCGCCTCCCAGGCCACCTCGAGCAACAGCCGCTGCTGCGGATCCAGCTTCGCGGCCTCGCGGGGCGAGATCCCGAAGAAATGGGCGTCGAACCGGTCAACGTCCTTCAGGAATGCGCCCCAGGGCGGGGCCTCCTGATCGGACCCAGGAGGGGAGGGGTCGCGCTGGAAGCGCTCCGGCGGCGCCTCGGACACGGCGTCGACGCCCGCTTCCAGCAGCTGCCAGTAGCGCTCCGGGTCGTCCGCGCCGCCGGGGAAGCGGCACCCGAGGCCGATGATCGCGATCGGCTCGGTCTTCTTTCGCTCGAGCGCGGCCAGCCTGGACTCCAGATCCTTGATGACCGCCGCCGCCCTGAGCAGGCGTGAGAGGTACTCGGCTTCCGACGGGGAGCTGCTCACGGGATCTCTCCTCTCCGGCCCGCGTCCGGCCGTGGGGCCACGCGGTCCAACGACGCATCGATGAGGGCCAGGATCTCGTCCCGGCTGAGCTGCTCGGGGGCCGCGTCCGCGCCGAGGCCCGCGCTCCCCTCCGCCGGCGGCGCCTCCTCCGGTCCGATCGGCAGCGCCATCCTGTCGAGGAGGTGCTGCGCCAGGGAGGCCACCGTCGGGTAGGCGAACAGCAGCGCGACCGACAGCCGGACGCCGAGGCCGGCCTCGAGGCGGTTGCGCAGCTCGAGGGCCATGAGCGAGTCGACGCCGAGCCCCCTGAACGCCGCCAGGCGGTCGATCCGGGAGGGGTCGACGTGGAGGATGCGCCCGAGCTCCTCGCCGAGGTGCCGCTCGAGGAGCAGCGCGCGCTCTCCGGGCCCCGCCTGCGCCAGCGCCTCACGGAAGCGCGGCGGGCGCGCCCCGGGCGCCTGGCTCCTCGACTCGAGCCGCAGCTCCGACAGGACGGGGGCGCCCGCCGCGCTCGGGTGGACGTCGAGCCACTGGCGCAAGTCCAGCCGGACGACCGCGATCTGCGCCGGCGCGCCGGCGAGCAGGCGCCCGAGCACCTCGAGGCCCTCTGCCGGCGTGAAGCCGCCGATCCCCCGGGAGGCGACGCGATCCGTGAGCTCGCGCCGCGCCGCGACGCTGCCGGCCTCGGAGAACATCCCCCAGTCGATCGAGAGCGCCGGCAGGCCGAGCGCGCGGCGGTGATGCGCGAGCGCGTCGAGGAACGCGTTGGCCGCGGCGTAGCTGCCCTGGCCCGGCGGGCCGAGCAGCGAGGCCGCGGACGAGTACATCACGAAGAAATCCAGCGCTCGATCGCGCGTCGCCTCGTGCAGGTTCCACGCGCCCTGCACCTTCGGCGCCGTCACCCGGCCGAGGAGCGCCGCGTCGATGCCGAGCGCCGTGCGGTCCTCGAGCACCATGGCCGCGTGCACGACCCCGCGCAGCGGGGGCATGCGCCGGTCGAGCTCGGAGAGCACCCGGGCCACGTCGTCGCGCCGCGAGACGTCGGCCTGCAGCGTCAGCACCTCCGCGCCCTGCTCCTGCAAGGCGGCGATGGCGCCCTGCGCGGCCTCGGTCGCGGCGCTCCGGCCGACCAGCGCGAGGTGGCGGGCGCCCTGCGCGACCAGCCACGCCGCCAGGCTGAGCCCGAGGCCCCCGAGCCCGCCCGCGATCAGGTACGCGCCGTCCGGGCGCACGACCGGGCGCGACGCCGCCGCCCCGCCGGCGCGCAGCGCCCCTGGATCGCCGCCCGGGCCGGGGGCGCCCTGCGCGCCGGCGCGCGCGCACGCGGCGAAGGAGCTCCGCGCGAGGCGCGCGACGTACCGGGCGCCCGGGCGCAGCGCGATCTGGTCCTCGCCGTCCTGCGAGGAGAGCTCCCGCACGAGCGCGCGCGCGGCCTGGTCCGGGGCCCACGCCGGGCTCAGGTCCACGCGTGTGCACCCGAGCTCCGGGTGCTCCAGGGCGAGGGTGCGCCCAAGGCCCCAGATCGGCGCCTGCGCGATCGAGAGCGGCGAGGCCTCCGCGCCGGCGGGCTGCGCGCCCCGGGTGACGAGCCACAGCCGCGGCGGGTCGCGCCACCGCTGCTGCAGCAGCGCCCGGGCCACGTGGAGCGCGCTCAGGCTGCCCCGGCGCTGGTCCACGCCCAGCGTCTCGGCGGTCGTGGCGTCGCCCGCGGTCGCGTCCAGGCTCCACAGGTGCACCACCCCGCGCCAGGCGACCCCGTCGCCGAGCGCATCCTGGACGAGCGCGCGGACGCCGTCGGGATCGGCCGGATCGACCTCGTAGCGCCCCGGCTCGACCCGGCGGTACCGCGGGCCCGCCTGGACCTGCACGCACACCTCGCCTCGCCGCGCCAGCAGCGACGAGAGGGCCGCCCCGGTTCCGCCGCGGTCCAGGAGGACCACCCAGCCGCCCGGGGACCGAGGCGCGGCCTCGGCCGGAGGGTCCGAGAGCTCGGCGCGCCGGTGCCAGTCCAGGGTGTACAGCCACTCTTCCGCCGGGTGGCGCCGGCCGAGCGCGTCGGGAGAGAGCCGCTGCGCGCGCAGCCCGCGGATCTCCGCGACGAGCTGCCCATCCTCGTCGAGCAGGAGCAGGTCGCCCGCGGGCGACTCGACGCCCTCGGCGCCGGCAGGGAGCAGCCGCGCGTGCACCCACACCTCCCGGGCGGGCGCGCGGTGGACACACACGCGCTCGACGCTCACCGGGACGAACGCGTCCTCGCCCGCGCGCACCGCGCCGTCGGCGATGAACAGCGCCGCGAGCACCTGGAAGCAGGCGTCCAGCAGGGCCGGGTGGAGCTGGTACGCCGGCGGCTGCGCCGCCACCGCGTCCGGCAGCTGCACCTCGCCGAGCGCCTCGCGCGCGCCGAGCCACAGGCGCTTCACGCCGCGGAAGCGCTCGCCGTAATGGATCGCGCGCGCTTCCATCCGCGCGTAGTGCTCGGCGGCGGAGAGGGGCGCGGGGCAACGCGCCTGGATCTCGCGCGCGGCCTCGTGCCTCGGCGCGACGCCGCCGCCGTCCCGGCGGACCTCGACGTCGCCGTGGGCGTGGCGCGTCCAGTCCACGCCCTCGTGCTCCCGGGTGAACACCTGGAACGACGGGGGGGCCGCCTCGCCGCCGGCGAGGGCGACGTGGACCCAGCGAGACCCGTCCGCGGGCAAGGTCAACATGCGCTCGAACGTCACCCGCGCGACCGCGTGCGGCCCCGCGCCGTACACCTCCGCCGCCGCCGCGAGCGCCATCTCGAGGTAGGCCGCGGCGGGCAGCACCGCTTCCTCCTCCACCCGGTGATCCGTCAGGTAAGACAGCGCCGCCCCGCCCAGCTCCTGCTCCCAGAAGCGCGCCCCGGGCTGGGTCGCGACGGAGAACGAGGCGCCGAGGAGCGGGTGCGCCGCCGCGCCCCGCGCTCGCCGCGGCCGCCGGGGTGAACCCGGCGCCTCGCTCGCGGCGTCGATCCAGTACCGCTCGCGCTGGAAGGGGTACGTCGGCAGCGGCGCGCAGCGGCCCCGGGAAGGGTAGAGCCGCGCCCACGCCACCGGGTAGCCGCGCGCGTAGAGCGTCGCCAGGGACTCCAGCAGCACGCGCCGCGCCTCCAGGTCCCGGCGCAGCGACGGCATCGCCGCGCCCTCGCGGCCGCCGTGGAGCAGCCCCTCCTCGATGGAAGGGAGCAGGACGGGGTGCGGGCTCATCTCCACGAACAGCGCGTGGCCGTCCTCGATGAGCCCCTGGATCACCTGGGAGAAGCGCACCGGCGCCCTCAGGTTGCGCGCCCAGTAGCCCGCGTCGAACGCGGCGCGCTCGTGCGGCGCGGCGGTCACCGTCGAGCGCAGCGCGACGGCGGTCGAGGAGGCCGGCGCGAGCTCCCGGAGCGCCGCCACGAGATCGCCGAGGAGCGGATCGACCTGGGGGCTGTGCGAGGCGACGTCCACCTTGATCCGGCGGCAGAAGACGCCCTCGGCCGCGAGGGCCGCGAGCACCTGCTCGAGCGCGGCCGGCTCGCCCGCCAGCACCGTGGACCGCGGGCTGTTGCTCGCCGCGACGGACAGCCTGTCCCGGTAGCCGGCGAGCGCCTCCTCGGCCTGCGCGAAGGGCAGCTCCACGACGGCCATCGCGCCGCGGCCGCTCAGCCGGCGCAGCAGCTTGCTCCGGCGGCAGATGACCCGCGCGGCGTCCTCCAGGGACAGCGCTCCGGCCACGTGCGCGGCCGCCACCTCGCCCATGCTGTGGCCGACGACCACGTCGGGCTCCACGCCCCACGACCGCCACAGCGCCGCGAGCGCCACCTCGACGGCGAAGAGCGCCGGCTGGACGACGTCGATCTCCCCGAGCCGCGAGCGGCCCTCCTCCGCGGAGAGCTCGTCGAGGAGCGACCACCCTGCCTCGCGCCGGATCGCCTCGTCGCACGCCTCGATCGCCGCGCGGAACACGGGCTCGCTCGCGAGCAGCTCGCGCCCCATCCCCGGCCACTGCGACCCCTGGCCCGGGAGCACGAACACCACCTTCGGCCGCTGCTCCGCCGGGGCGTGCCCCTGGGCGAGCCCGGGCCGCGCCTCGCCCGCCATGAACGCGTCGAGCTTCTCGCAGAGCTCCTCCCGCGACCGCGCGACGAGCGCCAGCCGGTGCTCGTGGTGACCGCGCCGGACCCCGGCGGTGTAGGCGATGTCCCGGAGGGACCACGCCGGCGCCGGCGGTCGATCGGTCAGGAAGGCGCGGTACGCCTGGGCCAGCGAGCGCAGCGCCGCAGGGCTGCGCGCCGACAGCGGGAGGACGGCGACGCCCTCCTCCGCCGCGGGATCCTCGGCGGGCGGACGCGGCGCCTCCTCCAGCACCACGTGCGCGTTGGTCCCGCTCATCCCGAACGAGCTCACCCCCGCCAGGCGGCGCCTCGCACCGCGCGCCCACGGCACCGCCTCGGTCGGGATGACGAACGGCGTATTCTCCAAGGAGATCCGCGGGTTGAGCGCCTTGAAGTGCAGGTTGGCCGGGATCGCCTCGCGCTGCATCGAGAGCACCACCTTGATGACGCTCGCGACCCCGGCCGCCGCCTCGAGGTGCCCGAGGTTGGTCTTCACCGCGCCGAGGACGCAGGCCGAGCCGTCCGCGCGCGGCCGCCCGACCACGTCGGACAGCGCCTCCATCTCGATCGGGTCGCCGAGCGGCGTCCCTGTCCCGTGCGTCTCGACGTACCCGAGGTCCGCGGCGGAGACGCCGGCGCTGTCGAGCGCCTGCCGCAGGAGGGCCTTCTGGGCGAGGACGTTCGGGGCCGTCAGCCCCGTCGAGCGGCCGTCCTGGTTGACGGCCGAGCCGCGGATCAGCGCGAGCACGGGGTCGCCGCCGGCGACCGCGTCCGACAGCCGCTTGAGCACGAGCACGCCGCAGCCCTCGCCCCGGACGAAGCCGTTCGCCTGGGCGTCGAACGTCTTGCAGCGCCCGTCCGGGGAGAGCGCCTGAGACGCGTCGAGCGCCCGCGTGATCCAGGGGGAGAGCATCAGGGTGACGCCGCCCGCCACGGCGAGCGAGCTCTCGCCGGAGCGCAGGCTCTGGCAGGCGAGGTGGACCGCGACGAGCGACGAGGAGCACGCCGTGTCGACGGCCATGCTCGGGCCCTCCAGCCCGAGCACGTAGGACAGCCGCCCGGGAGGGAAGCAGTGCCCGTTGCCGGTGATGGCGTACATGTCCGGCGCCACGTCCGCGGCCGCGCCGAGCCGGTCGTAGTCCGTCACCACGAGGCCGACGAACACCGCGCTGCGCGTCCCCGCGAGCTGCTCCGGCGTCTGCCCGGCGCGCTCCAGGGCCTCCCACGTCACCTCGAGCAGCAGGCGCTGCTGAGGGTCCATGCTCTTCGCCTCGCGCGGGGAGATCCCGAAGAACTGCGCGTCGAAGAGATCGACGTCGCTCAGGAACGCTCCCCAGCGCGCCGCGCCGGCGTCCTGGTCGAGCGCCCAGCGCGCCTCGGGGACCTCGGTGATCGCGTCCCCTCGCCGCTCGAGCAGCTCCCAGAGCGCGTCCGGGCTCGGCGCGCCGGGGAAGCGGCACGCCATGCCGATGATCGCGATCGGCTCGGTCCTCGCGCGCTCCTCGGCGTCGAGCTTCGCCTGCAGCTTCTTGATGGTAAGGAGCGCCTGCTTGACGACAGGCAGCGGTTCACCGCTCATCCGACGAGCCTTTCCTCGAGAGACAGGAGGCTTTCGAGCAGCAGCTCTTCCGCCCTGTCGTCCGACATGCGCGCGACCTCTTCCTCGAGGCCCGACCACGGATCCTGCGGCGCGTCCCCCGCGCCGCCCGCGCCGCCCGGCGCGGCCTCGCCGAGCTCCGGGGCGAGCCCGAGCTGGCCGAGCACGTACTCCCCGAGGGACGCGACGTCGCTGTAGGTGAACAGCAGCGCGGCGGAGAGCCTGAGGCCCGTGCTGGACTCCAGCCGGTTCCTGAGCTCGATGGCCATCAGCGAGTCGAGGCCGAGGCTCCGGAACGGCGCGCGCCGCTGGATGCGCGACGGATCCTGGCGCAGCGTCCCGCCGAGCTGCTCTCGCAGGTGCTGCTCCAGGATGCCCGCGCGATCGTCGGGCCTCGCGCCGGAGAGCGCCGCGACGAGGCGCGACGGCCCGCGCGGCGGCTCCGTCCGGTCGTCCTCGCGCCGGAGCTCCGAGAGCAGCGGCGCCCCCGCCGCGCTCGGGTGGAGCTCGAGGAAGTGGCGCAGGTTCAGATCGAGCGCCCCGATCTGGGGCACGCCCGCGGCGAGCGCCCGGTCGAGCACCTCCACGGCCTGCGCGGGCGTGAAGCCGCCGATCCCCCGGTGCGACGGCCCCGCTGGAGAGATCGGCTGATCGAGCGACGGATCCGGCGCCGAGAGCGCCCCCCAGTGGATGCTCAGCGCGCGGAGGCCGCGCGCGCGCCGGTGCCGCGCGAGCGCGCCCAGGAACGCGCTCGCGGCCGCGCGGCTCGCCTGTCCCGGGAGGCCCAGGAGCGACGCGCCGGACGCGTAGAGGACGAACACGTCCAGGCTCCGGTCGAGCGTCATGGCGTGCAGGTTCCACGCCCCCTGCAGCCCGGGGGCGACGACCCTGCGGAAGCGCTCCGCGTCGAGCTCCAGGGCCGCGCCGTCGTCGAGCACCTCCGCCGCGTGGACGATCCCCCGGAGCGGCGGGGCGCGCCGGTCGATCTCCGAGAGCACCCTGGCCACGTCCGCGGGCCGAGACACGTCCGCCTGGATCACCAGCACGTCGGCGCCTGCCTTCGCGAGCGCCTCGAGCGCGCCCGCAGCGGCCGGCGCGGGGGCGTCGTCCGGAGCGACCAGCACGAGGTGGCGGGCTCCCCGCGCCGCCATCCAGGCGACCACCGACAGCGGCACGCCGCCGAGGCCTCCGGTGACGAGGTAGGTGCCCTCCGCGGCGAAGCGCGCGCCCTCCTCGGGCCCCGACGGCGCGCGGGAGCCCTCCGCGGCGAGCGCCGGATCGGCGGCGAGCGCCGGAGGGCCAGGGGCCGCCGCGCTCCCGGCCGGCGGGAGCTCTTCGCGCGCGAGGCGCGCCACGTAGCGGCCCTCGGGGCGGAGCGCGATGTCCGCCTCGCCCTCCGGCGAGCAGAGCTCCTGCGCGAGCGCGAGCGCCTCCTGCGCGCCGCCCTCGGGGCTCAGGTCGATGCGCGCGCAGCCGAGCTCCGGCTGCTCGAGCGCCAGGGTCCGACCGAGCCCCCACAGCGGCGCCTGCGCCATCGACAGGGCCGCTGCCCCCGCGCCGACCTCCTGCGCCCCGCGCGTGACGAGCCAGAGCTTCGGCGCGTCGCGCCACCCCATGCGCGAGACGGCCTGCGAAAGGCAGAGCGCGCTCACCGCGCCGAGCTCCTGGTCAGCGGCCAGCGTCTCCGCCGTCGTGTCCTGCGCCGCCGCCGCGTCGAGGCCCCACAGGTGCACGACGCCGCGCGGGGCGCGCTGGCCGGCGAAGGCGTCGCGGAGCGCCGCGAGCAGCGCGCCGGGCTCGGTAGGGTCGACGCGATAGAGATCCGGCTCGACGCGCGTGTAGCCGTCGCCGGCCACGATCTGCACGCACCGCTGGCCGCGCTCGCGCAGCCACGAGCTCAGCGCGGCGCCGGTCCCGCGCCGGTCCACGAGCAGCACCCAGGCGCCGGGGGGCAGGGCGAGGGGCGCGCCCTGCGCGGGGTCCTCGCGCCGCCACGCGACGCCGTAGAGCCAGCCGGCGACGCCGCGTCGCCCGGCGGGGGCGTGCGGGAAGATGCGCCGGATGCGCACGCCCTCGGCCTCCAGCACCGTCTCGCCGTCGTCGTCGATCAGCCGCAGGTCCGCGGCGAGCTCCCCGGCATCACCGCCGCGCGCGGGCTCCAGCCGCGCATGGCTCCACAACCCGCGCCCGGGCCGCCGGAGGACACGCGCGCGCCCGAGGGCGGTCAGCACCAGGGCGGCCTCGCCGCCGGGCGCCGAGGAGGCGTCGATCAGCCCGGAGATCACCTGGAAGCACGCGTCGAGCAGGGCAGGGTGCACCTGGTAGGCGTGCGCCTGCCCGGCCGGCATGTCCGGGAGACGCACCCGCCCGAGCACCTCTCCCTGACCCGTCCAGAGCTGCTCCACGCCCCGGAAGCTCTCGCCGAACGACAACCCCGCGGCGTCCAGGCGCTGGTAATGCTCCGCGCCGCTCCTCGCGCGCGGGCACCGCCCCTGGATCGCGCCCGGCGTCTCCCTGCCGGGGGCGGCGTCCGGGCGCTCCGCGCGGCGCCGCACCCTGCCCGCGACGTGGCGCGTCCAGGCGCCGCCGTCGAGGCTCGACACGACGAACGCCGCCTGGCCGGGGCCGTCCTCGGTGAGCGCGAGCTGGACCTGGCGCCCGCCGTCCGGCGGCACGGCGAGCATCCGCTCGAACGTCACGTCCTCGAGGTCCACCTCCGCGACGCCAACCAGCTCGCCTGCCGCCGAGAGGGCCATCTCCACGAAGGCGGCCCCGGGCATCACGACCTCCTGCTGGACGCGGTGCTCCAGCAGGTAAGGCAGCAGATCGGCGCGGATCTCCTGCTCCCAGAAGTGCATGCCGGGCTGCACGGAGGAGCTCAGGCGACGGCCGAGGAGCGGGTGCCCCGCGCCGGCCGCCCGCGTCGCCGCGGGGCGGTCCGGCTGCGATCCCGGAGGGGTGCTGTCGTCGAGCCAGTAGCGCTCGCGTTGCCAGGGGTAGCTGGGCAGCCGCACGCAGCGACCGCCTGGAGGCGCTACCCGCTTGAAGCTCACGGGGTGTCCGTGCGCGTACACGGTCGCCGCGGACAGGAGGAGCGCTCTCCGCTCGTCCTGCCCCCGGCGCAGCGATCCCAGGGCCACGCCGCCGTGCGCCCTCTCGCGCAGCCCCTCCTCGACCGACGGGGTGAGGATCGGGTGCGGGCTCATCTCCAGGAACAGCGTGTGGCCGTCCTCGGCGAGGCGCGCGATCGCCTGCGAGAACAGCACGGGCTCGCGCAGGTTCCGGACCCAGTACTCGGCCGCGAGCTCGTCCCCTCGGCAGAGCGCGCCGGTCACCGTGGAGTACATCGGCACGGGCGCGACCGCCGGGGCGACCTCGCTCAGGGCGCCGCGGAGCTCTCCGAGCAGGGGATCCACCTGCTGGCTGTGCGAGGCCACGTCGACCTTGACCCAGCGCCAGAACACGCGGCTCCGCTCGAGGCGCGAGAGGATCTCCTCCAGCGCGCCGCGATCTCCCGACAGGACCGTCGAGCGCGGGCTGTTGCTCGCCGCCACGGAGACGCGCGCCTCGTGGCCGTGGAGGGCGCGGGTCGCCTCGGGGAGCGGCAGCTCGACGAGGGCCATGGCGCCCTGCGCGCTCAGCCGGCGCAGGAGCCGGCTGCGGCGGCAGATGACGCGCGCGGCGTCCTCCAGCGTGAGCGCGCCGGCGACGTGCGCCGCCGCGACCTCGCCCATGCTGTGGCCCACGACCGCGTCGGGCTGGACTCCCCAGGAGCGCCACAGCGCGGACAGGGCGACCTCGATCGCGAACAGCGCGGGCTGCACGACGTCGATCCGGTGGAGCTGCGCGTGGTCCTCGTCCGCGTCGAGCTCCTCCAGCAGCGACCAGCCGAGCTCGTTCCGGATCGCGTCGTCGCACCGCTGGAGCGCTCCCCGGAAGACCGGCTCGGCGGCGGCGAGCGCGCGCCCCATCCCCACCCACTGCGAGCCCTGTCCCGGGAAGACGAAGGCGACCTTCGGCCGCGCCCCCGGGGGCCTCTGGCCGTGCGCGAGGCCCTCGCGCGGCTCGCCCCGGAGGAAGGCGTCCAGGAGGTCGAGGAGCTCCTTGCTCGACCGCGCCACGAGCGCCAGGCGGCTGTCGTGATGGCCGCGCCGGGCGCCCGCGGTGTAGGCGAGATCCTGGAGGCTCGGCGCCTCGCCGGGCGGCGGCTGGCGGAGGAGGTCCCGGTACGCCTCGGCGAGGGCGACGAGCGCCTCGGGACGGCGCGCCGACAGGGGGACGAGGTGCGCCGCCTCGGCATCGGCCGCCTCGGCGTCGGCCGTCTCCGCGTCGAGCGCAGGCGCCCCGGCGGCCTCGCGCTCGGCCGGAGCCAGCGCCTGCCAGCGCACCGGCTGGCCGGCCGCGTAGAGCGTCCCGAGCGTGTCGAGCAGCACGGCGCGCTCGTCCTCGCCGCGGCGGAGCGACCCGAGGACGGTCACCTGCCGGCCGGCGTGCGCGGCGCACGAGCGCAGCGCGCGCTTGACCAGCGGGTGCGGGCTGACCTCGAGGAACGTCGCGTGGCCCTCCTGCAGCAGCAGCGCGGCGACCTCGGCGAAGAGCACCGGCTCGGCGAGGTTCCGCACCCAGTGCGCGGCGTCGAGCCGCTCGCCGTCGAGGCGCGAGCCCGTGACGCTCGAGACCATGGGCACGGACGCCCGGCCGGGCCTCACCTCGCGCAGGCTCCGGAGCAGCTCTTCCCGGAGGACGTCGACCTGCGGGCTGTGCGCCGCGACGTCCACGTTCACGCGGCGGCAGAAGACCTCCCGCTGCTCCAGCGCGGCGAACAGCGCCGCGAGGGCCGCGGGATCCCCGGCCAGGACCGTCGAGTCCGGGCTCTCTTGGATCGCGCGGCACAGGCGGCGCTCGTGGCCGGCGAGCGCGCGCCCGGCTTCTTCCCACGGCAGCGCGACGAGCCCCATGGCGCCGAGGCCGCGGATGCGCGCGATCAGGCGGCCCTGCGTGCAGCTCACCAGCAGGGCGTCCTCCAGGCTGAGCGCGCCGGCGACGTGCGCGGCCGCGGCCTCGCCGATGCTGTGCCCCACCACGGCGGCAGGCTCGACGCCCCACGAGCGCCACAGCGCCGCGAGCGCGATCTCGACGGAGACGATGGCGGGGCAGGAGACGTCGATCGCGTCGAGCTGCGCCGCGCCCGCGCGCGCCGAGAGGACGGTCAGCAGCGACCAGCCGAGGTGCCGCTGGACGATCTCGTCGCACCGCTCGAGGGCGCTCCGGAATACGGGCTCGCTCTGGAGGAGCGCCCGGCCCATGCCGGCCCAGTGCGAGCCCTGGCCGGAGAACACGAAGACGGGCCCCGTGAACCCATCCGGCGGCGCGTTTCCCACCGAGAGCCCGGGCCGCGCCTCTCCCGCGAGGTACCCTTCGAGCAGCCGCCGGAGCTCGCCGTGGGACCGGGCGGTCGCCGCGAGCCGGTGCGCGCCGCCCGGCGGCCGCGCCGCGGCGCGGCGGCAGAGCGCTCCGATCGGCTCGAGCTCGCTCGACGCGGCGAGCGCTTCGACGACCCCCCGGACCGACGAGCGCAGGGCGTCCTCGCTCCCGGCGGAGAGCGGGAGCAGCTCGGTCCGGGGCGCGGACGGCTCCTCGAGCACGACATGGCAGTTGGTGCCGCCGAAGCCGAACGCGCTGAGGCCTGCCGCGGCGGGCCGGTCCGACGCGGGCCAGGCGCCGAGCGTGCGCTGCACCGCGAGGCCCAGATCGGCGAACGGGATATGAGGGTTCGGCGCCTCGAAATGGAGGCTGGGCGGCAGCCGCCGGTGCCTGAGGGAGAGCGCCACCTTGATGAGGCCCGCCACGCCGGAGGCGGCCTCCAGGTGGCCGATGTTCGTCTTGACGGAGCCGACGAGCAGCGGTCGGTCAGCCGTCCGCCCCGGGCCGAGCACCGCGCCGAGCGCTCTGGCCTCGATCGGATCGCCGAGCAGGGTGCCCGTGCCGTGCGCCTCCACGTAATCGACGTCGGCGGGATCGACGCCGGCCCGCGCGTAGGCCGCCCGCAGCACCGCCTCCTGGGCCGCGGGGTTCGGCGCGGTCAGGCCGTTGCTGGAGCCGTCGTTGTTCACGGCGCTGCCGCGGATCACGCAGTAGACCGGATCGCCGTCCGCGATCGCGCGGGAGAGGGGCTTGAGCACGACCACGCCGCCCCCCTCGCCCCGCACGTATCCGTTCGCGCGCGCGTCGAACGTGAAGCACCGCCCGTCCGGCGAGAGCGCGCCGAACTTGGACACGCCGATCGTGCTCTCCGGGATGAGGTTGAGGTTCACGCCGCCCGCGAGCGCGATCGTCGATTCACCCCGGCGGAGGCTCTCGCAGGCGAGGTGGACCGCCACGAGGGAGGATGAGCAGGCGGTGTCGATCGAGAGGCTCGGCCCCTGCAGCCCGAGCGCGTACGAGACCCGGTTGGCGACGATGCTGCGATGGAACCCCGTCACCGTGTGCTGGGCGATGGCCCCGGACCCGCCCCGATGGACCAGCATGGCGTAGTCGGTCCAGGCCACCCCGAAGAACACCCCGGCCCGGCTGCCCTTGAGCTCCTCCGCGACGAGCCCGGCGTCCTCCAGCGCCTCCCAGGACAGCTCCAGCATGAGCCGCTGTTGCGGGTCCATGTGGACCGCCTCTCGGGGGGAGATCCCGAAGAACTGAGGCTCGAACTGGTCGATGTGATCGAGGAAGCCGCCGGCGCGGGTGTTCATCTTGCCCGGCGCGGAGGGGTCGAGATCGAACAGCGCTTCCGGATCCCACCGCGAGCGCGGCGCCTCCTTCACGGCGTCGATCCCCTCGCAGAGCAGCCGCCAGAAGGCCAGAAGGCCCGCGGCCCCGGGGAGGCGGCAGGCCATCCCGACGACGGCGATCGGCTCGCCCTCGGCCGACGGCTCGACCGCGGCGGGCCCGCCTGCGTGGGCCGGCGCGGCCGCGGCGCCGAGGGCGAGGTGGCGCGCCAGCGCTTCCGGCGTCGGGTGCTCCCAGATCAGGACAGGCGACAGCGGCCGTCCGAGCGCCTGCGACAGCTCGTGGACCAGGTGAGCGGCGCCCTGCGAGTCGAGCCCATGACGGCTGAACCGCTCTCGAGCATCGACGGTCCGCGGATCGGCGGCCTGCAGGGCCGCCAGGCGGTGAACAAGCCAGTCCTGAATGCTTTCCGCGGAGGGGGAGATCGGTCCTTGTTGCATCTTTCGTCTCGCGCCCCCGCAGCAGGTGAAATCCCGATGCGACAGGCCGGGGCAGGCCATCCCGCCAGTCACGACGAGGCCTGCCCCGCTGCCGGAGGGGCGCCCTTCGCCTGCTCCCACGACGGCCGTCGGTCGCTGCCCGGTGGGGCTCGCCGGTGAGGCGCGGGTTGACCGGACCTGAAGCGCGCTCAGGTGAACGAAGTTAAGGTGAGGGCGGACGCTAAGGCGGCTCGCCCCGCCGGTCAATTCCGAACGTACGTCCAAATGGTATGTGGACGAAGCGAACCCGGCTCGCCATGGGCCTGACATCGCGCTCGTCGCGCGTACACCGCGCCGGGGGAGGTTCAGCACCGAACGACGGCCATCGCCGCGAACCATCCGTTCGTACCGTGCTCGTGCGGCAGCAACGGAACGCGTCGTCGCGCCGAGGAATCCCGCGTGAGCGCCGCGTTGCGTGGCTGTATCAATACTGAAAAATTATCAGGGAGCTTGTTTCCGTGGTTGGACTTAAACGGTTCACGTGGTGGTGCAGTGATCCACCGGGCAGCCTCCGCGGGCCGGTGTCGGCCGCGGCCGCATCGACCTGCTCGTGCGATGGCCCTACACCGGGGAGGACGGGAAACGCGCGTGGCAGCGTGAGGCGATCGAGCTCAAGATCTGGCGCGACGGCGAGAAGGACCCGCTGCGGAAGGCGCTCACCCAGCTCGATACCTACCTCGACGGGCTGTCCCTCGACACCGGCGTCGCCGTGATCTTCGACCGCCGGCCCGCCGCCGATCCCGAGTCCTCCACTCGCTTCGAAGAGGCGCTCACCCCGTCTGGCCGCCGGGTCACGGTGCTCCGCGCCTGACGGAAGGCGCGTCGCCGGCCGTGCAGCCGCGTCGCCGGCCGTGCAGCCACGTCGCCAAGGCCGCACACCCGCGCCGGACGCGCGCCCGCGATCACCGCCGCACGACGAACATCGCCGCGAAATACCCGTCCGTGCCGTGCTCGTGCGGCAGCAGGCGGAACGTGTCGCCGCCGCCCGACAGCGCCCGCGCGAGCTCCGCGTCGAACGGCGCCGGCTCCAGCCGGACGCCGAGCTCGTCGTCCGCCGGGGCCGCGAGCCGCGCGACCACGGCCTCGCACTCCTCGCGCAGCACGCTGCACACCGCGAACACGAGCCGGCCGCCGTCCCGGGCCCGCGTCGCGGCGCGGCGCGCGATCGCGACCTGCAGGTCGGCGAGGCGCGGCAGGTCGTCGGCCTCGCGGCGGAGCGCGATCTCCGGGCGCCGCCGCAGCGTGCCGACCCCGGAGCAGGGCGCGTCGACGAGCACGCGATCGTACCCCTCGGGCACGTCGCCCGCACCCACCGTCCAGTCGACGGCGTACGTCGCCCGCACGAACGCGGCCGGCGCGTCGCCGGCCTGCACGCCGGCCTCTGCGCCGCCGGCCGGCGCGCTCGCGCTCTCCGAGCTCGCCGGCGGCGCGCTCAGCGTCGCGCGGAGCTGCGAGAGCTTCGCCGGGTAGAGATCCGCCGCGTCCACCGCGCCGCCGGGGAGCACGGCGCGCGACAGCAGCCACGACTTGTTGCCCCGGCCGGCGCAGGCGTCGAGCACGCGCTCGCCGGGCAACGCGCCGAGCGCGAGGGCGAGCGCCTGCGCCCCCTCCTCCTGGCCGATCCACGCCGTCCCGGCGCCGGGCAGCCGGCGGAGGTCGCCCGCGCCGCGCACCAGGATCGCCCGCGGCGAGACGCGCCCCGCCTCGAACGACGCGGCGGGCGCGGCGGCCCGCAGCGCGTCGAGCCAGGCGTCGCGATCCTCGCCGGGCGCGAGGCAGAGCCCGGCCGGCGGCGGCACCGGGCCGGCCGACAGGAACGCCTCGGCAGGCGCGCGGCCGAGCGACCGGCGCAGCGCGCCCCGCAGCCACCCCGGCGCCGAGGTGACCACCGCGCTCGCGAGCGGCGGGCGCGCGCCGCCCTCCACGGCCGCCGCGAGCCTGCGCAGCACCGCGTTCGCGAACGCCCCCACGCGCGGCCCGCCGGCCGACTGCGCGCCCGCCACCGCCTCCGAGACGGCCGCGAACGCCGGGACGCGGTCGAGGAAACAGAGCGAGTACGCGCCGATCAGCACGTGCGCCCGCACCAGCGGATCGGTGGTCCAGCGGCTCTTCGACGCGAACTCGGCGATGCGCGCCTCGAGCGCCCCCTGCGCGCGCAGGACGCCGTAGACGAGCTCGGTCGCGAGGCCGGCGTCCCGCGGATCCAGCCCCGGAGCGCGGCGCAGCTCGGCGTCCAGGGCCGCGGACGCGAAGGCGTCCGAGCCCCACACACGCGCGAGCACACGCGCCGCGACCGCGCGCGAGGAGGAGGACGAGGGCCCCGGCGCGGCGCCGCCCCCGTCGCGCCCGCCGCCCCCGTCACCTTTTGCCCGGTCAGCCAACGAGCTCCTTCAGCTGCCCCTGGATCACGTCCCAGCGGCGTTCGACGTCGTTCTTGAAGGCGATGCCCATCAGGCCGATGAGCACCACGAGCCCGAGCAGGCTCGCGATCTCGCGCACCCGCAGCGGCAGCGGGCGCCTGAGCACCGCCTCGAACGTGAAGAACAGGAGGTGGCCGCCGTCGAGCACCGGGATGGGCAGCAGGTTGATGAGCCCGAGGTTGATCGAGATGACCGCCATCGCCCAGACGAAATAGCTGACCCCCTTCGCGCCCTCCTCGCCGATCACGTCGTACACCGTGATCGGGCCGCCCAGCGTGGAGATGCTGACCTTGCCCTCCATGATGCGGACGATGCCGACCACGATGAACCGGATGACGTCGTACGTCTCGTCGATCGCGCTCTCCAGCGCGAACCGGAACGCCGACGGGCTGTCGACGTAGGGCTCGGCCACCATCGGCGACCAGTTCGACGCGCGCAGGTAGAAGCGCGGGCGGTGCTGGCCGTACTCGTCGACCCAGTCCTCGCGGCGGAGCTCGATCGTGCCGCTCTTGCGCTGGCCCGAGCGCTGCCAGGTGATCACGTGCGGGCGGTCGGGCGCGGCGAACAGCCGCTCGACGAAGGTCGACCAGGCGGTGACCTCGACGCCGTCGACCTCGGTGATGCGGTCGCCCGGACGGAGCTCGGCGTCCCACTCGGCCGAGCCCTCGGGGACCTCGGCGACGTAGAGATCCGCCGGCTCGATGCCGGTCCGCGCGAGCAGATCGCCGTGGCCCGACTCCGGGGTCAGCGCGGCGACGCCGGACTCGTAGACCGCGAGCTCCGCCAGCCCGCCGAGCGCGTTCTGCACCGGCACCGGGCGCAGGTACGTGACCGGCACCGTGGCGCCGCGGTTGTCCTCGAGCGCGATCTCCAGGTCGGCGAACGTCTTCACGGGCGTGCCGCGCACCTCGGTCACGACGTCGAACGTGCGCAGCCCGGCGCGGTAGGCGGGGGAGTCGGGCCGCGAGACGCCGACCACGGCGGCAGGGCGGCTCGGCCGGATGCCGATCTCGCCCACCCGATCGACGATCTCGAGCGGCTTCTGGACGACCTTCTCCTCCGGGACGACCGTGACCTCGACGTGCTCCTTGTTGCGGAACACCCTGAGCCGCAGCTCCTGGTTCGGGCTCTTCTGCACGGCCCGGTGCAGCTCGGCGAACGTGCTGACACGCTCGCCGTCGACCTCGAGGATGCGATCGCCCGGCTCGAGCCTGCCCTCGGCCGGGTGCCCCGGCAGGACGACGCCGACCGTGGGCGGGACGAAGCGGGTCTCGCCGATGAAGACCGCGAAGTAGAGCAGCACCGGGAACAGCACGTTCATCGCCGGCCCGGCCATGACGATGATCACGCGCTTCCAGAGCGCCTGGGACTCGAAGGTGCGCTTGCGATCCTCGGGGAGCACCGCCTCCTGCCGGTTCTCCTCGAGCATCTTCACGAAGCCGCCGAGGGGAAGGAGCGCGACGCAGTACTCCGTCTCCCGGCCCCGGAGCCGCAGCACCCGGGGCCCGAAGCCGATCGAGAAGGTGAGGACCTTCACGCCGAAGATCTTCGCGCACACGAAGTGGCCGAGCTCGTGCACGAAGATGAGCACCGAGCAGAGCAGCGCGAAATACAGGAGGTCCACGGCGGCGGTGTTCTTTACGCGAGGCCGGGCGCGGCGACCACTGGCACGGGAGCGCACGGGCGGCCCCAGCGCAGGGCGTGCTCCGGCGGGGGAGGCCGGGCGCCGGGGAGGCGCGGGCGCAGGGCGGGCCCGGCGGCGGCGCCGTCGGCTGGGTCCGGCGAGGGCGCCGCGTCAGCTGATCGACGACCGCGGCGGCGGCCGGTCGACGCCGTCGGCCTGGGCGCGCGCCCGGTAGAGCTTCTGCCGGGCGCGCCGGATCTGGACGGCCCCGTCCACCTCCTCCTCGGCGCGGAACCGCTCCTCGAGCGCCGCGAGCAGCTCCTCCGACCAGGGCTTGCCCTCGGACGCCTCGAGGGCCTCCATGAGCAAGCGCGTCCGCGCCTGCTGCTCGGTCTCGGTGCGGTACCGCTTCCGCTGCGTCAGCAGGACCGCCACCCAGACCCCGAGCGCGACGGCGACCGCGCCGAGGATCCAGGAGAGCATGTCGACGAGCTGCGCGCCCTCGTCCGCGAGGTCGCCGAGGCGCGAGAGCGTCGACTCGCCCTGGGATCTGCCGCTCCGCTGCTGGATCTCGACGAGCGCCTCGTTCGCGCCGGCGACCATCTCGCGGCCGAGGACACGCGCGGTCGCGCCCAGCGCGCGCTGGAAATCCTCGCTGCCGAGCACCGACGTCATCCCCGGGCCGAGGTTCTCCGCGATGACCACCTGGAGCGCCGGGCCGAGCTGCTCCCGCAGCGCCGCGGACACGGACGGCCCGATGTCGGCCTCGGCCAGGCTCTCCTTCAGATGCCGGACGCTCACCTCCATGAGCGATCCGGTGAAGCGCGAAAGCTCGCGCTTCCCATCCTCGCTCAGCGCGCCGTCGAGGGCCCCGCCCATCGCGCTCTGCACCACCCCGCGCATGTACTGCGTCGTGAGCGTGTTGATCCGCGCAGCGCGGTCCGCCTCGCTCAGCGAGGCGAGCGTGCCGTCGATGAGCCCGGCGATGAGCTGCTGCTGCGCCGCCCTCATCTCCGGGCTGGCCATCATCCGTTCGAGACGGCGCTTGGTCTCCGCCTCATCCATCTTCTCGATCGCCGCGTCGATCGCCGCCGGCGTCTGGCTCCTGGCGACCTCCGGATCCGCCGAGGAGGCCCGCACGGGGATCGCGCACCCGGCGGCGCCGAGCAGCAGGGCAGACGCGGTCGCGAAGGTCAGGAGAGCACCGGGTCGAGCGCCGCGGGAACACATGAAGGGGCGTATTGCATCGCCGGTGCCTCCCCGGGGCGCCAGCCGCGCCGCCGCCGGTCAGCCCAGCGCGCCGCCCGGTGGAGCCCCGAAAGGGCGCGGGATCGCCCCGGGGCGAAATGTCACACGGTACAAATCTGGATCTAGGACCATACGGTGCCACGGGCACGGCACATCCGTGTTATCTCACGAGAGAATCGGCCGGCGCCGCGGCCAGAAGCGCAGGCTCCTTGCGGCGATTCCCGACCGGTTCTCGCGATGTGCCCTGACACCACCTGCGAGGTCTCCGTATGAAGCACACGATTGAGCACGACCTGAACGACACGGAAGCAAAGCTGGCGACCGAGCGAGCGATCGCGCAGTACCGGGAGCGCTACCAGGAGTACGAGCCATTCCTCGTGTGGCGCGACGAGAAGCGCGCCGAGCTCGGCTTCTCGGTGAAGGGGATGAAGCTGAAAGGCTCCATGGAGCTCCGCCCCGGCGCCGTGGACGTCGATCTCGACGTGCCCTTCCTCCTGCGCCCCTTCAAGGGCGTGGCGATCGCGGCGATCGACAAGGAGGTTCGCCACTTCATCGAAGAGGCGCGCAAGGAGCGGAGCCAGAAGGCGGGCTAACCTCGCGCGTCAGCAATCCTG
The DNA here is from genome assembly GCF_002950945.1 of Sorangium cellulosum. GTDB lineage: Bacteria > Myxococcota_A > Polyangia > Polyangiales > Polyangiaceae > Sorangium > Sorangium cellulosum_E. Next base: position 12,681,023 of record NZ_CP012673.1, on the reverse strand, counting down.
TCGGGATCTCTGACCGCCGCTCCGCCGCGCGGCACGCGGGCGGCACCCTTGCGTCAGAGCGCCTGTCGAGAGCGCTGATCGCCGCTCTGCGGCGGAGGCGCGCGGAACCCGCTGTATTTCCAAGAGATTTCGCGGCGCACCCGCGCCCGTTTCCGGGGTTGCCTGGCTGACCTGAACGGGCAGCCAGGCTGTTCCGCCGTGGACATGAGCTCGCGGTGGGGTTATCCTGCTGCAACACAGTATCATCTTCGCCGGCCGAAGCGCGCCCCGCGCCACCACTCACTCCAGCGCTCGGCCGGCAGAGGGCTGTCCTCCTGAGCCTCCGCCCTCCTCAGGCATTCTTCCGGGGGGATCAGGGCAACGAGAGCGGGCGCACGGCCGTCAGCTTGCGCGAGGCGAGCACGGTGTGGATCGCGGTGATGCGCCCGCTCGGATCGACGTCGCAGCGGACGACGTACCGGGGAGCCAGCCTGTCGGCGGGGCCGTGGCGCTCGATGACGAGCGCGGGGAGGCCGTTCAGGAGGCGGAGCTCGTAGCGGAGCGCGAGGCTGTTCCAGCCCTTGGTCACGCCGAGGTAGAAGCGCGCGACGCGGTCCTGGCCGACGACGATGCGGCGCGCGGCCTTGTACTCGCCGTTCGCGTCGTTGACCACGCGGACGCCCTCGCTGAGCAGGGCCTCGATGGCGGGGACGTCCTGCGTCGCCAGCGTCTGGAAGAAGCGCACGAGCGCCGCGCCCGAGCGCTCGACGAGCTCGGGCGTGGGGCGGCAGCGGTCGCGGTCGTGGTCGTAGGGCTCGAGGGCGCGGCGGGCGCGGTGGTGCGTCGTCTTCACGCTGGCCTCGGACAGGGCGAGGGCGGCGGCGGTCTCCTGCACGGAGTAGTCGAAGACGTCGCGGAGCAGGAGCACGGCGCGCTGCTGCGGGGTGAGCGCCTCGAGCGCGATGAGGAACGCGAACGAGGCGCTCTCCAGGAGATCGTAGCGGCCCTCGGTGCCGTCCTTGCCGGGGATCTCGAACGACGGCGGCTCGGGCTCGGTCTCGATGGGCGAGGGGAGCCACGGGCCGTCGTAGGGGCGGCGCTTGCGGCGCCGCAGGACGTCGCGGCCGAGGTTCAGCGCGACGCGCGTGAGCCACGGGCGCACGGGCTCGTCCGCGCGCGCGGGCGGGCACTCCAGCGCGCGCACGAACGTCTCCTGCACGATGTCGTCCGCGTCGGCGGCGCTGCCGGTGAGCCGGTAGGAGAGCGCCCAGAGGAAACGCTCGTGCTCGCGGTAGCTCGCCGCCACGAAGCCCGGCGGCGGCGTGGGCGCCGCGCGCGGGGCGAGGGAGGCCGTGGTGCTGCTCATGGTGCGCCCGGGTAACCCCGTCACGCCGCGCGGTCGAGCGCCCGGCGCGCGAGGAGGGCCGCGGCGGCGTCGCGCGCGCTGCCGAGGCTCGCGTCGGCGAGCATGCCCGTGGGGCCGACCCAGTCGCCCGCGAGGAGGAGGCCGTCGAGGCCCGGGACACGGACACCCGGGCGCGCGGCGTAGCCGCCGCCCTCCGCGGTGACCACCGCGTTGGAGACGACGAGCGAGGGCAGGAAGCGGCGCTCGACGAGCACGTCGCGGTAGCCCGGCTGCGCGCGGGCGAGCAGGTCGTCGAGCTCGCGCTCGGCGTCGCGGCCGGCGCGCTCGGGGCCGTACTGGACGGCGTGGATCACGGCGCCGCCCGGGGGGGCGAGCCGCGCCGCGTCCGAGTGGAGCGACAGGTAGAGGGGGCGGTCGACGCCGAGCGCGACGCGGAAACGCGGGCGCGGCAGCCTGGACAGCGCGACGTCGAGGCAGGCGGCGTGGACCGGGATGGCGCGCTCGGCGTGCGCGGCGAGGGCCGGGACCTCGGGCGCGAGGGCGGCCGCGGCGCGCGGGCTCGCGGCGATGAGCACGGCGCCGGCGTGGAGGCGGGCGCCGCTCGCGAGCTCCACGAAGGAGACGGCGCCGCCCTGGAGGGCGACCTGCTTCGCGCGCTCCCCGGTGATGATCTCGACGCCGGCCGCCGTCGCGGCGCCGCGCAGACCGTCGACGAGCGTCTTCCAGCCGCCGTCGAGGTAGAGCACGCCGTGGCCGAGGGCCTGCTGCACCTGGGCGAGCGCCGCGCCGGCGCTCTGGCGCTCGTCGGCGCAGTAGGTCGTCAGCCGGACGAGCATGCCCATGAAGCGGCGCACCTCGGGCGTCCGGAAGGTGTCGCGGAGCCAGGCCGAGACGGGGACCGACGCGAGCGGCGCGGGGTTCGCGGCGGCGAGCCCGCCGAGGACCCGGCTCATCTCGAGCTTGGCGGCGAGGCCGAAGAGGCCCGTGGTGAGCAGCGACAGGGCGCCGGACGGCATCGTGTGCAGGACGCCGCCGTCGAGGGCGAACGCGCCCGACGTGGGCGGCGGCGAGCCGGTGAACCGGACGCCGAGCTCGCGGAGCACCTCGTGGGCCGCGCCCCCGCGGTAGAGCGCGTGTGCGCCGAGGTTCAGCGAGAAGCCGTGGCTCTCCTGCGTGGCGGCGCGGCCGCCCGGCGCGTGCGCCTTCTCGACCAGCGCGACGGACCGACCCGCCCGGCCCAGGTACGCCGCCGCCGCCAGCCCGGCGAGCCCGCCACCGACCACCACCACGTCTTTTGTAGTGTTCATTACGTATCCCCTTTCCTGGCGGTACCACGCTCGAGGGGCCGGAAAGGTTACCTGGGTCGTGACGATTTTTCGGAGACGGCCTGGATGGGGCGTCGCCGGGGCGGCGCGGCGGGGGTGTCAGCGCGCCGCGCGTCTGCGGGCGCTGGTCAGCGCGCCGCGCGGCTGCGGGCGCTGACCCGCGGCCGCGCGGCCGCGCGGCCGCGGGCGCCGGCTCGCGGCCGCGCCCGTCCCCGCCGCTCGCCGGCGCGGACGGGCGGGGTATCGACGAGGTGCTCGGACAGGAACCACACCTGCATCTCGTGGGTGCGGAGGACGTCGCTCATGAGCAGATCGGCCGTGCCTTCGTCGCCGCGCTCGGTCGTGATCTTCACCGCCTTGCGCACCTCCGCGAGGATCACCTCGTGGGCGTCGAGGAGGCGCGACAGCTGGACGGGCACCTGCTCGCGGCCGCGGGGCGGGCGCTCGATCTTGGTCCTCTCGGCGACGTCGTGCGCCATGGCGAGGGCGATGCCGCCCAGGGTCTGGATCCGCTCGCCGAGTGTGTCGATGAGCGCGGCTTGTTCCTTGAAGTGTCTGTCGAAGAGGAGGTGGAGCTGATGGAAGGTCGGCCCGGCCACCTGCCAGTGGTGCTTCTTGTACAGGTCGCGCAGGACGAGCGTGTCCGCGAGGATCTGATTGAGCACCTTGACGCTCGCCGCGCGCGCCTTCGCGCTCAGCGCGAGCGGATACTCCACGAGCGTCCCGAAAGGCTGGATTTCTCGGCCCCGCTGTCGGAGGAGGGGCTGCGCCTCGCGCGCCTGTGCTTCTCCTTGGTTGCCACGTTGCCGCTGCTGGCTCATCGCGTTCATGGTCCCCTCCGCGTCGATCGGTGCAGTCGGTATCTAAGGCGGAGGCGCGCTCCGTCCAAGGCTTTCTCCCGGGGTCCTGCTCGCGCGAGGCCGCGCGCGCTCACACGCTCGGGACGCGCTCGGGATCGCAGCAGGCGCGCCGCGGCGGGCGGGAGCGCCTCGCGGCGCCCCTCGCGGTTGGCGTCGGGCCCGGATTTCGTGCAAAGTCCCGCCCAGCATGAGACGGCTCCTCATCACCAGCGCGCTTCCCTACGCGAACGGTCACATCCACATCGGCCACCTGGTCGAGTACACGCAGACGGACATCTTCGCGCGGTACTGGCGCATGACCGGGCGGAGGTGCATCTATCTCTGCGCCGACGACACCCACGGCACCGCGATCATGATCCGCGCGCGGCAGGAGGGGCGGAGCGAGGCCGAGGTCATCGCCGACATGAGCGCGGCGCACCAGCGCGATTTCGCGGCGTTCCAGATCCGCTTCGACCATTACGGCAGCACGAACTCCCCCGCGAACCGCGCGCTGTGCGAGGAGTTCTGGGCGTCGCTGCGCGAGCGCGGCATGGTGACCACGAAGGACGTCACGCAGCTCTTCGACCCGAAGGAGGGCATGTTCCTGGCCGACCGCTTCGTCAAGGGCACGTGCCCGAAGTGCGCCGCGCCCGACCAGTACGGCGACAGCTGCGACAAGTGCGGCGCGACCTACGCCGCGACCGATCTCGTCGAGCCGAGGAGCGCCCTCACCGGCGCGCGGCCCGAGGTGCGGAGCGCGCAGCACCTGATGGTCGCCATCGAGCCGGAGCGGCCGTTCCTCTCGACCTGGACGCAGGGCGAGGGGCGGATGCCGAAGGAGATCGCGAATTACCTGGCGGGTCACTTCCTGTCGGAGCCCCTCCGCGACTGGGACGTCTCGCGGCCCGCGCCGTATTTCGGGTTCGAGATCCCCGACGCGCCCGGGAACTACTGGTATGTCTGGTTCGACGCGCCGATCGGCTACATGGCCGCGAGCAAGGAGTGGTGCGACCGGGAAGGGGAGGTGTTCGACGACTGGTGGCGCTCGGAAGAGACCGAGATCGTCCACGTGATCGGCAAGGACATCGTGTATTTCCACACGCTCTTCTGGCCGGCGATGCTGAAGAGCGCGCGCTTCACGCTGCCGTCGCGCGTGCAGGTGCACGGGTTCCTCACCGTGAACGGGGAGAAGATGTCGAAGAGCAAAGGCACGTTCGTGCTGGCCTCGACGTACCTGAAGCACCTGGATCCGTCGTACCTCAGGTATTACTACGCGAGCAAGCTGAGCTCGAAGGTCGACGACATCGATCTGAACCTGGAAGAGCTCGTGAACAAGGTGAACGCCGAGCTCGTGAACAAGGTCGTGAACCTGGCGAGCCGGTCGTCGCGGTTCGTGGCGCAGACGGGGCTGTCGGCGGCGTATCCGGAGGATGGAGGGCTGTTCGCGGCGGCCGCGGGCGAGGCGGAGGCGATCGGGGCGGCGTACGCGGGGTTCGATTACGCGCGGGCGACGAGGATCATCGTGTCGCTGGCGGATCGGGCGAACGAGTATGTCGACCGGATGCAGCCGTGGGCGCTGGCGAAGCAGCCGGACAGGAAGGCGGAGGTGCAGGCGGTGTGCACCGTGGCGCTGAACCTGTTCCGGCAGATCGTGATCTACCTGGCGCCGGTGCTGCCGAAGCTGGCCGACGACGTGGCGCGGCTGCTCGGGTGCCCGATGGACCGGTGGGAGCTCGCGAAGACGCCGCTTGTGGGGACGAAGGTGGCCGCGTATGAGCACCTCATGAAGCGCGTGGACCCGGCGGCGGTGGAGAAGATGATCGTGGAGAGCAGGCCTGTGGAGGAGACGGCGGCCGGGACGGGCGGGGCGGCTGCGGGAGCGGCGGCGCCCGCGGCGATCGCGGGAGCGGCGGCTGCGCAGGGGCCGGCAGCGAGCGGGGGCGCGGCGCCGGCGGTCGAGGACGACGGCGCGGCGCTCGCGAAGGAGCCGCTCGCGGCGGAGTGCTCGATCGACGATTTCACGAAGGTCGACCTGCGCGTGGCGCGCATCGTGGCGGCGGAGCAGGTGCCCGAGGCGAAGAAGCTGCTCAAGCTCACCGTGTCGCTCGGCGGGGACGTGAGGCGGACGGTGTTCGCCGGGATCAAGGCGTATTACAAGCCGGAGGACCTCGTCGGGCGGCTCGTCATCGTGTGCGCCAACCTGGCGCCGCGGAAGATGAAGTTCGGCGTCAGCGAGGGGATGGTTCTGGCGGCGGGGGATGAGACGGTGCACCTCCTCTCGCCGGACTCGGGGGCGAAGCCGGGGATGCGGGTGCATTGAGCGGTCGCGTCGGTGGCGCTGGGCCGAGGGGCCTGCGTCGCGTCGGCGAAACGGGCGGGGGTCAGGGGCGCCCCACCCGTCGCGCCGAGTCTCTGCTACCTTCGTGGACATGGCCGTGAAGAACAGCCCCCCTCCGGTCCTCCTGGCCCCGGCTGCCCGGGGCGGCGGTGCCGCGCTGCGCTTCCCGCCTGCCGAGCCACCGCCGGTGGACGAGCACGTCGTCGTGCCGGAGCTCACGCGGGACGAGCTGATCCGGGGCCGCAAGGTGGTCGCCCAGCCGGCGCTCGAGCCGCACGGCGACGCGCACTCGCTGGTCAACGCGGTGATCGGACCGCACGTGCGTGCGGGTTACCGCCCCTCGGTCGATCTGCTGACGCGGGTATCGAGCGGCTCGAACTTCGCGACCGACCTGTCGATCCGCCGTGAGGGGACGGATCCGGAGACGGGGCGGCGTTACCTGGAGGAGCTCTCGTTCGAGATCGTCAACGAGCAGTCGATGCGGGACGTCCGCGAGAAGGCCGAGGACCTGCTAGCGCGGGGCGTCCGGCGTTTCTTCGCCGTCTTGGTCAAGCGCGGCGAGGTGGCGGAGTGGTCGGCGGCGAAGGGCGAGTTCGAGCCGCTCGACCTCGACGGGGCGCTGGACGACCCGTGCTTCGTGCGGCCGTTGAAGGTGCGGGCGCTGCTCGAGATGGCGGCGGGGGAGGTCGAGATCGCCCGGGCGCTCGAGCAGAAGGGCAACCCGGAGATCGAGGCGATCAAGCAGCGCGCGGCGCGCGAGGGCCAGCGCGAGGGCCAGCGCGAGGGCCAGCGCGAGATGCTGCTCGATCTGCTGCGCGCGCGATTCGGGGAGCTGCCCGCGGCGGCGCTCGTGCGGGTCGCATCGGCGAACGCAGAGACGCTCCACGCGTGGGCGAGGCGCCTGCTCACCGCCGGCACGCTCGACGAGGTGCTCGGAGAATCGTGAGCCCGTTGCGCGGGTGAGGTGTCCGCATGGGTGGCGAGGCGCACTGGGCTGGGTGCCCGCGGAGGCCCTCGCGGCCGCGCTTCCCTCAGCGATAAGGCCCTGCCGCCGCCGCGCCCGGCAGCTTGCAGGAGCCGCTCGCGCAGGAGGGGTGTCCGAACCAGCCGGCGATCCACTTCCTGTTGCCCGAGAGCGTGTGGAAGAAGCGCTCTGCCACCTTCGAGAGCGTGTCGCCGCTCAGCCAGTACGACCACTCGCGGTAGCCCTCGAGGGCCCAGAGCGCGATGATGAAGGCCGCGGGGCCGGCCCACACCTCGCCGCGGTCGCTGACCACCACGAGGTCCTGTCCGAGCCAGGGCACTGCCCCGAAGCGTGTCGCCGCCTCGTCCGACCCCGAGGCCATGAACTCGATCTCGACGAGGGCGGCCTGGTGCTCCATCCAGTGGCGGCACCGAACGCACAGCGCGCAGTCCGCATCATAGAGTACGATAATCCGCTTGATCATGGCTTCCTCTCGTGGGGATAGGTCAACAGCGCGATAGCCTCAGTCACGCATCTCGCGACCACCTCCCGTCTCCCGTCTCCCGTCTCCCGTCTCTCGTGCTCCTCTTTCGTGCTCGTGCTCGTGCTCGTGCGCGTGCGCGGACCCCTCTCCCTCTTCCCCCCACGCGCCCGCGCCTGCGCCCCTCCCTCACCCCTCCATTCCCCGCCTCCCTACGCGCGCGCCTCAAGCCTCATCTGCGGCGCGACCGGCGGCGGCAGCACCGCGAGCTTCGCGCGGCGCCGGATCCGGTGAAACACATACAGATTCCCGAAGTGCATGACCGCCAGCGAGAGCAGCAGCAGCCCCAGCTTCGACGACAGCACCTCGATCCCCTCCGCCACGGTGGTCGAGCCGTCCGCCTTCAGGATGAGCGACGCGTACCCCAGGTTCACCAGGTAGAACCCCACCACGAGCAGCCGGTTCACCGCCTCGGCCATCCTCGGGTTGTCTCCAAACACGTCCTCCAGGAACACCGCTCCATTCTTGAACAACGTACGCGCGATCCAGATCGTCAACCCGATGCTGATGGCCGCATAAGCCCCGTACACCGCGATGATGTAGCCCTCGAAGGTGCTTTCCATGGTTCGTCTCCTCGACAACCCCTCTCAGCACCCCTCGTGCCACGCCCCGGATCCACGCGCGCCGGCGGCTTCGACGCGCGCCGCCGCCCTCTTCCGCGTCCTCGCGCAATCTCTCGCCCCCCGCGCGCCCACCTCGTGGACGATCCCCTGTCCACGCCGTGGACACCTCCCGCTCGCCCCCCTCCGCCTCCGGCGTTATCGTGCCCCCCTCCACCCCGCCGCGCCCCTCGCCGACCCCCTGTGAGACCCCTGGTCGCCCTCGCCTACTATCCGCTCTGGGCCGTGGCCGTGACCGTCGCGTTCACCGCCATGCGCCTCGGGCGCAACGTGGGCCGCGGCCTCGTCGCCCTCTGTTTCTTCCTCGCCTTCTGGGTGACAGGCCTCATCCTGCTCGAGACCGACGGCACGCTCGCCCTCGCCGAGCACGTCCTCCCGAGCGGGATCATCGTCGCCGCGGGCCTCGCCCACGCCTACGCCGACGTCGCCGGCGCCTCCCGCCGCCCTGTCGCCCTCGCCTACGCCGTGAGCGCCGCGGTCGCGTTGCTCGGCGTCGTCTCCCCGCGCCTGCTCTACGGCCCCGGCGCCCGCTCGCCGGGCCCTCTGTTCTTCCCGCTCGCCGTCGTGATGGCCGTGTCCGCCATCGGGGTCGGCGTCCACCTCGGGCGCTCGGCGCTCGCCGCCCGTGGGCTCCAGCAGCGGCGCATCGCGGCGCTCTTTTTCGGCAGCGTGCTCGCGACGCTCGGCGGCGGCTTCGTCGTGGTGCTCCGTGTGCTTGGTCTCGGCGACGTGCTCCTCGGCGCGCCGGTCCTGCTCCTCGCCATCCTGCTCGTGGCCTACGCCGTGCTCATCGGCGAGCTGGGCCGCTCCCGCCGCGTCTTCGCCCAGGGGCTCGCCTACGCCGGCCTCACGGCGCTGCTCTCGTCGTTCGGGCTCGTCGTCTTCTTCGAGGTCCTGCCCGCGCTCGCGCCCGGCGCCGGCGCCTCGCTCCCCTGGCTCGTCTTCGTGGTCTTCCTCGCCGCGCTCCCGTCCGATCCGCTGCGCATGCTCGTCGTCGAGCACCTCGGGCGCCGGCTCTTCGACCGGCCCATCGGCGTCCGCGACCTCGCCGAGGAGATCGAGCGCGTCGAGGTGCGCGCCGATCAGGCCGAGCGCCTCGCCGAGCTCGGGCGGCTCGCGAGCGCCGTCGCCCACGAGATCCGCAACCCGCTCGGCGTCATCGCCGCGCAGACGAAGCTGCTCGAGCGGCAGGGCGCGAAGCCCGAGACCGTGGCCTCGCTGCGCGCCCAGGTCGACCGGGCGAGGCGTTTCCTCGACGACCTGCTCCGCTACAGCCGCCCGAGGCCGCTCGAGCTGAGCGAGGTCGACGCGCTCGCCACGCTCCGGCTCGCGGCGACCCAGGTCCGGCAGATCGTCGGCGAGGGCGCGCCGCCGATCGAGATCGCCGCCGCCCCCGGCGGCCCGATCTTCGTCGAGGCCGACCGCGGCGCGTTCCTCGACGTCGCGACGGCGCTCCTCCAGAACGCGGCCCTCGCGCTCGACGGGAGCGCCGAGGGGCGGATCCGCGCGGGCGCCGCGCGGGGCGACGGCTTCGTGACCGTGTGTGTGGAGGACAACGGCCCCGGGGTGCCGGAGGAGATCGAGGCGAGGCTGTTCGAGCCGTTCGTGACGGGCCGCGGGCGCGACGCGAAGCACCCGGGCACCGGCCTCGGCCTGGCCGTCGCGGCGCGCTGGCTGGAGCGGCACGGCGGCGCCTTACGGCACGAGCGCGCCCCGGGAGGCGGCGCCCGCTTCGTGGCGCGGTGGCCGGAGCGGGCGGCGAAGGCGGGGTGACGCGGTGGCCGGAGCGGGCGGCAAGAGCGGGGTGACGCGAGCGGGGTGACGCGGGGGACGCAGGGAGCGCAGGCGCGCGCCGGACAGGCCTGGATCCGGGCCCGGTCCGCACGGTAGGGTCAACCGTGACCGAGGCTGTCCTGCTCATCGACGACGACCCGGGGTTCCGCGACGCCTACCGCGAGCTCCTCGCGCAGGAGGGGTACGCCGTCGCCGAGGCGGGGGCCGCCCCCAAGGCGCTCGCGGAGCTCCGCCGGTCGAGCGCGCGCCTCGTCGTGCTCGACCTGATGTTGCCGCCGTCGGGGCGACCCGAGGAGGGCGCCGCGCTCGCGGAGAAGATCCTCGCCGAGCGGCCCGCGGCCAAGGTGATCGTCGTCTCGGGCGCGGGCGAGACCCCGCTCGCCCTGCGCCTCGTCCAGCGCGGCGCCTACGACTTCCTGGCCAAGCCCGTCGACCCGGACGTGCTGCTCGCCGTGATCGCGCGCGCGGCGGCGCGGCTCGCGCTCGAAGATCGGGTGGCGGAGCTCGAGCGATCGCTCACCGCCCGTGAGGGCGACGCCTCGGCGCTGCTCGGGCAGTCGCCGGCCTTCCTGGAGGCGAAGACCCTGTGCGAGCGCGCGGCGCCGACGGACGTGCCGGTGCTCATCACGGGGGAGTCGGGGACCGGCAAGGAGATCTTCGCCCGTTACCTGCACGCGCGGAGCCGCCGGAAGGACAGGCCCTTCATCGCGGTCAACTGCGGCGCGCTCGCGCCGACGCTCCTGGAGTCGACGCTGTTCGGCCACAAGAAAGGCGCGTTCACGAGCGCGATCAAGGACGCTCCGGGCCTGTTCGCCGAGGCCGACGGGGGCACGCTCTTCCTCGACGAGCTCGGCGACATGGACCCGGCGCTGCAGGTGAAGCTCCTGCGGGTGCTCGAGACGGGCGAGATCCTCCCGGTCGGCGCGGCGCGCCCGATGACCGTGGACGTGCGCATCGTGTCGGCGACGCACCGGCCGCTCGAGGTGATGATCGCGGACAGGACCTTCCGGGACGACCTCTACTGGCGCGTGCGGGGCATCGAGGTCGCGCTGCCGCGGCTCGCGGACCGGGTGGGCGACCTGCCGCTGCTCGCGCAGCACTTCCTGAACGTCTCGCGGGCGCTCGTGCCGCGCTCGCCCGTGACGACGATCTCGCCGTCCGCGATGCGCCGGCTCGAGGCGTGCGACTGGCCCGGCAACCTGCGCGAGCTCCGGCACGAGATGCAGCGCGCGCTGGTGATGGCCGGGGGCCGGGGGGAGATCCTCGAGGAGGACCTCTCCCCGGCGCGACGCGGCGGCGCGCCGGCGGCTGCGGGCGCGGCCGCGGCGAGCGAGGAGGCGGCCGAGGGGGCGACGCTGGAGGAGAAGATCGCGGCGCTGGAGCGGCGGGAGATCGCCGCCGCGCTCCGGGCGACGCAGGGCAACCGGAGCCAGGCCGCGGCGCGGCTCGGGCTGTCGCGCCAGGGGCTGCTGAACAAGATGGATCGCCACGGGCTGAAGTGAGGCCGGCGGCGCAGCGGGCGCAGCGGCGAGTCCGGCGCTGGCTCATGCCATGACAGGCGAAAAATTCAGCCGAGAAAGACTGTTTCGGGAGCGAGTCGACCCCTGAAAAACATGAGCCGCGCCGGGCGCAGGTCGGCACTGAAGGACCGGAAGCGCGGCTCGCCATGAACTGTCGCCGACGGCTCGCCCGTCGCGAGCGGCGGGCGTCGCGCCATGAGCCACTTAAGGAGGAGTCATGTCGCTTGGCCGGATGATGCTTGCGGGGTGCCTGTCGCTCGTTGGATGTGCGCTCGTCGCCTGTGGGAGCACCGACGCGGATCGGTATGGGGAAGGGCACGGCAACGTGGTCGTCGTGCCTCCGGGGTCGTCCGAGGGCGACGGCTGCACGCTCACCCAGGGCTACTGGAAGAACCACGAGGAGAGCTGGCCGACGTCGTCGCTCGTCATCGGCGGGGTCGAGTACTCGCAGGAGGAGCTGCTCGAGATCTTCCGGACGGCGCCGAGCGGTGACAAGAGCCTGATCCTCGGCCACCAGCTGATCGCGGCGCTGCTCAACGTGGAGAGCGGCGCGAGCGACGCGGACCTGGGCGGGGCGCTCGCGCAGGCCGAAGCGTGGATGGTCGCCAACAAGGACGCCGACGGCCGGCTCCCGTACGGCGTCAGGGGAGGGGGCCGCGCGGCCGGCGAGGCGAGCGCGCTGGGGGACAAGCTCGCGCAGTTCAACCAAGGCAACCTCGGCCCCGGCCACTGCAAGGACGGCCCCGGCAGCAGCTCCGGGGATCCGGGCGGCACGGGCGGCGGCTCCTGGGGGGACCCGGACGGCGGCACGGGCGGCGCCGGGGACCCGGACGGCGGCGCGGGCGGCTGCGGCGCACACGACGGCGGCGACAGCGGCAGCGGCGGCGACGATGGCGGCGGCGACGACGGCGGCGGCGACCCGAGCGGGACCGGCGGCGGGTCGTCCGTCGGGACGTGTGTGGCGGCCTGCGGTGACGGCGCTGCGGCCGTGTGCCCTACCGGCTACGCCTGCATCGAGGGGTGCTGCGCGGCCATCGTCCGCTGAGCGGCGCCCTCGCGGGGCCGCGGATCAGGGGCAGCGCACGAGCGCCAGACGTCGGGCCATGAACAGCCAGACGTCTGGCCACGCGAGCGCTCCGGCTCCGCCAGCCAGACGTCTGCCGTGCGCCCGCCATGGCGACCCAAAAACGAGGGCAGCGCCGGGGCTCGATCCCCGGCGCCGCCTCGTCGTGCAGCGCGTGCGCGCCGCTTCTCAGCGCGGCTCCTCGCAGCGCTCGCTCACGTCCGCCGCGTCACGGCTCACCGGCAGAACACGTCGTCGTGCTCGACGCGGGCGTTCGGCTGCACGTCGATCGCCCTGGCGTAGAAGCGGCCGCGGCTCGAGCCCATGCTCTGGTTGTGGAGCCGGAGCGTGCCGTTCGGCAGCACGATGACGCCCCAGAAGTCGTCGACGATCGTGACCTGCGCACCGAGGGAGCCGAGGAAGAGCGGCGCCGGCCTGTTCTCGAGGATCGTGGGCTCGTTGCCCACGTTCATCGCGCTCCCGAGCTGGCCGCCCTCCGCCGTCAGCTGGACCTCATGGCCGATCTTCAGCGCGCCGGTCGCGAACAGCGTCGGCTCCGCGCCGACGTGCACCTCCTGCCGGAAGGTCGCGGAGCCGCTGCCGTTCGTCGCGGTCCACTCGACGGTGCTCGTGCCCGGCGGCAGCGTCGCACGCCCATCCACCACCGGGATATCGGCCGGCTCGCCGTTCACGAGGATCACCCGCCCTGTCACGACGGCGGCGCCGCCGCTGCAGGGATCCGACGCCTCCGGGACATCCAGCGTCACCGCGGCCGTGCCCGGGGCGCAACGCGACACGTCGACCGATGGGGCGGGTGACACGAACTCCGGCAGCGCCTCGCCGGTGACGGTCACCGTCACGTCGTCGTACGTGTACGCGCCGCTCAAATCGAACGCGCGGAGCTTCAGGACGTGCTCGCCGACCGGGAGCGTCGCCTGGACGCTCAGCGCCTTCCCGAGGCTCGCGGCCTCGCTCGACCACGCGACCATGCGCACGTTGTCGTCCGGGTCGCTCACGCGGCCGTCGAGCGTCACCGTCGCCTCGCAGGTGCCCGGCGCCGCCGCCACCACGAGATCCTCTCCGGCGTCGGGCACGGGAGGCCGGTTGCGAGGGCCGGAGTCGCTCGTGGTCTTGCCGTCCGCGTCCTTGAGCCACACCGCGCATTCCGTCTTCCTGACCGAGCACCACACCTTGTCCGGCGTCTCCGAGGAGACGGTCTCCGGGATCTCGGCGCAACCCGCACCGACCAGGGCCAACATCCAACCAGAAGCGAGAATCGTGTAACGTCGCATGGTATTCCTCTTTCCTGCAATTGCTTGCGGATTCGATTCGATTCAGCCAACTCAATTGATCCGAGAAACACGTGTCCAGCGGCGCCGGCCCCTTGAAGCCGGCGCTGCGAAGAAAGATTCTGGTGAGGGCCGGCGCGCTCCCGCCGGCGGCGGCGCCGAGCTCGGCCCTGCGCGGCGCCTCATGGGCCGATCGCGCCCGGCAGCTCCGATGCGTCGAACGCGCGCGCCTCGTCCGGATCGAGCATCGCCAGGACGCGCGCCCGCGTGTGCTGGTGCAGCCGCTCCATCAGGACGTCGCCGCGCGGGTGGCCTGCGAGCGCGAGGCCGTGCCGCCGGTGCTCATCGAGCACACGCGCGACCGCTTGCTTCTTCTCCGCCTCGACGCCCGCGCGCTCGCAGAAGCTGTCGAGCTCCCGCGCACCCGCGCCGTCCACGCCGTCCAGCGTCGCGACCGTACCCCCGAGCCGCAGCCTCGGTGATGCGGCCCGCGCGCCCGCCTCGCGCGCGACGGGCGCCTCCGATCCTGCCGCTTGAGGCGCGTCCGCCGCGACCGGCGCCGCCACCTTCTCGTCGAGCCGCGCGCTCGATCCCAGCACCCCCACACCGGCCGCCACCCCGGCCAGCGCGACAACCAGGCCGATTCCAAGAGTTCTCATGATCCACCTCAGACAAGCGGGCTCCCCTCGCCCGTCCTGCGCTCCTCGCGAAGCGCGTCACGAGCCTGATGTAACACCGGGCCTCCCGGCCGCTCGTTAGATGACCGTTAGAATCCAGAACACGTCACGGCCCGCGGCCGAGCGCGGCCTTTGCCATTTCACGCGATGACACGAGACAGGGCCGCTCTCGCGGCCGGCTCCGCGTCAGGCCGCTGCGCCGGGCAAGAGCGATGGCCAGCTCCGGGGCGGCCTGAAGCGGTGCGACGGCGCGGGGCCGTCGATAACGTGCTCGACCACGTCGAGCCGGCTGCCAGGCAGCAACACCCCGCCGAGGGCCTCCCGGATCTGCGGTATGCGCCCCGGATCGAAGCCCATGCCTCGCGACGCGATCGCGTCCACCACGCTCGGATCGAACCCGCCGATCAAGAGCCCTGCGCGCACCGGCGTCGCCCCGAGCGGCCCCTCGCCCTCGCCGGCGACGATGCCGTCCACGATCGTCAGGTATCGCCGCTGCGGCTCCCCGCGCAGCGCGCCTTCCCGGTCCGCGAAGAAGAGGATGCGGTTGAGGTCCAGGATCGTCCGCCAGAGCGTGTCGTTCCCTTGCCAGCTTCCGTCGATGACCTTCGGCGGCGCCGCGAGCCGCGGCGCGCGCGCGACGAGCGAGTGATCACCCGGGAGCGGGAGCCGGCTCAGCTTGTTCTCCACCACGTCGGCGAGCGCCTGCGGCCTGTCGAACTCGTCGCCGCCCACCGACGGATCACCCTCGGTGAAATGCGGGAGCCAGTACTTCTCGTTGGTCAACCCGATCACGCTCTTCAGGGCGAGCGTGACTCCCGTCTTCTTGTGCGTCTTCAGCTTGGGGAGGTTGATGACGACATCCGCGTCGAGCAGCGTCTGGGGGATGCTGTACTCGTGCCGCTGCCCCAAGTGGTGCGGCACCGGCGTCGCGTAATGGCTGCGGTGAAACCGGAGCGCGGAGGGCCGCGGCGCGCCCGCGCGGGCGAAGAAGCTGTCGCGCCCGAGGTCGACGACCCGGTAGCCGCCGGGATCTCCGGGCAGCGGGCGCCGGAGCAGCAAGCCGAGGTTCCAGGAGCGGCCGAAGCGGCGCACGTCGTCGAGCGCGAAGACCGGCGCGACCCGGAAATAGCGCAGGTCGATGAAATCGACGTCATGGCCCTGCGCCTTCAGGTGGTCGATCACGTCGAAGATGCCGAGCGGGCCGGCGACCTTCTCGATCTCGCAGCCCTCGACCGGCGAGTCGACGACACGCACCCTGCCGCGCGGGCCGGCGGCGCGCAGCGCGTAGTCGAGCACGGGCCGGAGGAGCGAGCCGTGGGTGCTCGAGGCGGCGAGCCGCTCGCCGGTGATCTTCTGGTGCAGGTCCTTCGACGAGACGAGGTTCGGCTTGATGATGACGCGGTCGCCCGGCGCGATCAGGTCGCCGAGCGGGTTCCACGCCGGCGTGCCGGCGCGGGCCGCGTCGAGGCCGAGCCGGCGGAAGAGCGCCTCGACCGCCTCGTACACCGGGTTCGGCGGGCCGTAGGGCGCCGCGTCGACATACCCGAGGCCTGGCCTCGATACGGTGACGACGCGGCTCATCGTCGCTGCCATCGGGAGCGCCTCGTCACCCGCCCGCGCCGTTCTCGCCGGGCGGCACGATCACCGCCGGCGCGGCGCGCTGGAAGTCGACGTTCAGGCGCGAGACGCTCGCGAGGTGTTTGCCCGTGCGGACGAGCTCGATGTCCTCCGCGAACTCGACGTCGATGCGCATCCGCTCGCCGAGGTACTGGCGGAAGGTCGCGAGCACCTCCTCCAGCACCTGCGGAGAGAACCGCCCGCCCTTGACGACGCGGAACGTGATCGCGTCGCGCTCCTCCTGCACCACCTGGAAGCGCTTGATCGCGTAATCGAACTCCTTGAGGTAATGCGCGAAGAACGAGCTCGGCAGGTAGCGCCCGTCCGTCCCTCGGATGATCGACTGGACCCGCCCCTCGATGCGCCCGATCCGCGGCGCGCCGCGGCCGCACGGGCACGGCGCGGCTGGATCCATCGCCTCCGCGAGATCGCCGATGCGGTAACGGACGAAGGGCATGCAGAAGTTGTTGAGATCGGTGATCACGACCTCCCCGATCTCCCCGGGCTCCGCCGGGCGCCCGTCGCGGAGGATCTCGACGATGTACCCCTCGGCGACGACGTGATGGCCCTCGTGCGCCTCGCACTCGTACGCGATGCCCGAGAACTCGCGGCTGCCGTACTTGTCGAAGACCTTGCAGCCGAACGCCTCCTCGATGAGGCGGCGGCTCGGCAGCGGCAGCGTCTGCGCGCTCGACATGATCGCGCGCGGCCGGGCCGCGACGTTGCCGGTGCTCTTGACGTAATGGGCGAGGAAGTCGAGCGCCTCGGCGTACCCGTCCATGAGCACGGGCTGCACCTCGGCGATCGTCTCGATCATCTTGCCCAGGTTGTCGTCGGACAGCTTGAAGACGGGGATGAACGTCCGGTTCGACAGGATGGCGTCCGCGCGCTCGCGGGCCACCTGCGACTTGGTCATGCCGATCGTCTGGTGCCAGAGCCGCACGCTCGGGTCGCCGAAGCGGTAGCCCGTCCACTCCTGCGCCCGCAGCGTGGCCGCCCAGCGGAACTCGAGCTGCGCCCGGTCGGCGTAACAGACGAAGGGCTCGCCCGTGGAGCCGCTCGTCGTGATCCGCAGAACCTGCGACTTGTCGTGGTTCTCCGACATGATGTCGAAGTAGAGGTGGCGCCGGATATCCGCCTTGGTGAGGAACGGCAGCTTGTGGAGGTCCTCCTGGCCGCGGATGTCCTCGGGCCGGAGCTTGAGCTCCTGCATGCGCGCGCGGTAGTAGGGGACGTTGCGGTAGCAGTGCCGGAGCAGCCGCCGGAGCTTCTCGTCCTGGAGCTCGCGGGTCGCTGCCGGCGAGAGCCACTGGGTCTTGCGGAGCGTCTCGTAGTAGTGCTCGACGTCGCGCGTGATCATCCAGTGGGTGTGGTTGAACGCCGCGAGGTACGCGCGCCACCGCGCCGTGGTGAGCGGATCGCGCTCCGGCGAGCGGTCCGTGACCGGATGGCGGCGGAGGTACTGGGCGGCCGCGTCCTTCGGGATGGGGTCCACGCGGTACTCCCACACGGCCTTGCCGAGGTCGTAGAACGCCTTGAGCACCGCGCCCACCTCGGCCTGGTCGAGGAAGGAGACGCCCTGCCGGCGCTGCTCGAAGATCGTCTCGACCTCCTTGTACGAGTAGCCCTTGGCGTGGGCGGCGACCATGATGAACGACTGCCAGTAGAAATAGCTGCCCTTGTACGTGAGCAGGTCCAGGAACACCTCGCGGGCGCACATCACGAAGCCGCTCTTGTTGTCGTGGAGCGACATCCCGAAGGTCTTGTTGAGGAGGTAGTTGAGCCCGCGGCTCAGGTGATACCGGCGGTCCTGGCGCCGCCCGACGGCGCTCCTCCAGCCCTGGACGACATCGACGCTGTGCTCGTAGAGCTCGCGCCGGAGGCGCAGGAGGTCCTCGGGCTGGTACTGGAGGTCGGCGTCGATGATGGCGACGAGCTTGCCGCGCGCGGCGCCCGCGCCGGTGCGCCACGCCGCGGTGATCCCGCGGTTCTGCGGGTGGAAGCAGCCGACCACGAGCCCGGGGTGCGCGGCCATGAGGGCGCGGATCGTGGTCGCGGTGCCGTCCGTCGAGCCGTCGTCGACGAGGAGGAGCTCTCCCGCGAGGTTCCCCTCGCGGAACACGCCGAGGACACGCTCGGTGAGCTCGGGGATGTTCAGCTCCTCGTTGAGGCAGGGCACGATGACGGAGAGCTCGATCGGCGTCTCCGGGGCAAGCTCACGTTCGGTGTCGGACATGGTGGTGTTGCCTGGGTTGCCTGGGATGCGCCGCGCGCTCTGCGGCAGGAGGGTCACAGGGGGACGCAGCGGTAACACGCGCGGATCGGCAGCGCGTCGTGCGGGGCCGCGCGGCGCTCGGTCACGCGGAAGTGGCAGGAGAGCAGGCGGCCGAACTGCTCTGGGGTCCACTGGTGCAGGTGGTAGACGTCGCCGCCCCACTGGATCCGGTCGCGCAGGAGGTACCCGACGGGCGTGCGGCGGACGAGGCCCTTCAGCCGGCCGATGAGCGGGTCGTTCGGCACGGTGATCGCCGCGACCCCGGCCGGCCGGAGGAGGCGCGCGAGGGCTGCGAGCACGGCCTCCGGGTCGACGGTGTGCTCGAGGACCTCGGTGCAGATGATGCGGTCGAAGCTCGCGGCGGGCAGGTCGAGCTTGTCGACCTCGCCCTTGAGGAAGCGGGCGTCGTAGCCCGCGAGGTTCTTGCGGGCGGTGGCGAGGAAGACGTCGGAGACGTCGATGGCGGTGATGCGCGCCCGCGGGAACATCCGCAGCACGTGCCCGCCGCCCGAGCCGATCTCGGCGAGCTCGAGGCCCGCGCAGTCGCCGAGCATCCCGCGGATGATGGCGAGCCGCCTGCGCTCGATCAGCCGGATCGGCAGCGGGGCGCGGTCGTAGTAGTCGTCGATCGGGTGCTCCCGGGCGAGGCGGTCGTTGAGCGCCTCCACGTCGAGGTCGCCGGCGGCGTTCGGCATGGCGGCCCCATAGCACGGGCGCGGCCGAGCCTCACCGGGGGGCGCGCGCGGCCGAGCTGAGCGGGAGCGCGGCCGCGGCGGAGGGCGCGGCGCTCGGCCCCAGCAGCCCGGCGGCCCGTCGCGCGGGAGCACGTTGACGGCCTGTGGGCCTGAGTCGTACGTGGTCGCGCGATCTCGAACAGGGCAGCTCGGTTCAATTTTGCACCTGGAGCAAACAGCGGAACGCACCCGATGTGCTGCGGATCGGAGTGCTGGTCTCACACCGTACGAAGCATTTGCATGGGTCGCGGAAACTTCGGTCGATGTTGCGGATGTTTGTAGTTCATGATTGGCAGTTTTGTGTCGCCGATGATTCTATGTTTGATACGGTATGTCCATCGCGGCCTTCGGGCATACTTACCTTACGCGACGTCCGCGGCCGAGCCTGAGCTGACCCTGACGATGCCCGTGCGGCGCTCGCCGGGGGACCGCTCAGCGCCCGGCGCGGCCGCGCGATCTCGGCGCTGCCGAGCTGGAGGAGAACATCATGAACCGTGCACATCGTTCGGGGTATCTTCGTCTGTCGGGATACGCGATCCTCGGGGTGAGCGCGCTTCTCGGCGGGTGTGTCGCCGGGGAGGCCGGCGGCGCCGAGCTGAGCGACGACTCCGTGATGGCGCTCGACGGGGATGTGACCGCCGAGCTCGGCTACTCCCTGGACTGGGGCAGCGGTTACTGCGCCAGGGTCACGGTCTCGAACGCGGGGGCGAGCGCGATCGCGCGGTGGACCGTCGTCGCCGATGTCGGGACAGCGAGGGTGAGCAGGCCCCGGGGAGCTCAGATCGCGACGAGCGGCACGCAGCTGACGGCGACTCCGCTCGACGGCAGCGCGCAGCTCGCGCCTGGGAGCTCGGTCGAGTTCAGCTTCTGCGGGAGCGGCAGGGCGCGCCCGACGATCACGTCCGTGACCGGAGAGGGCGTGTCGACCGGCACGGGCGGCAGCGGCGGCGCCGGCGGCAGCGGCGGCAGCGGTGGTTCCGGCGGCAGCGGCGGCGGTGGCGGCGCCGGGGGCGGTGGCGGCGCTGGCGGAAGCGGCGGCACGGGCGGCAGCGGCGGCGCGGGCGGCAGCGGCGGCGGGACCGGTACCCCGTCAGGAAACGCGCCGAGCGCGCTGCCCACGGCGCGGGAGGCCTGCCCGACGATCGCCACCGGGACCATGTCGTTCCTCGGCCGCGAGGTGCGCGTGTGGGCCGGCGCGCGGTCCGCCACGCCGGCGCCGGTGGTCATCTACTGGCACGCCACCGGCTCCAGCCCGCAAGAGGCGCTGTCCGGCCTCGGGCAGGCGGCCATCAACGAGATCACGAGCCGCGGCGGCGTCGTGTTCGCGCCGAACGCCTACGACGGCCGCGGCGGCCAGGACGGCACGCGCACCACGGGCAACAACGTGTGGTACGTGGGCGACTTCAACACGGCCGACGAGGCGCTCGCGTGCGCAATCCAGCAGCGCAACATCGACACGAGCCGCATTCACGCGCTCGGGTTCAGCGCGGGCGGCCTGCAGACCTCGTGGATGGCGTACGCGCGCTCGAGCTACGTCGCGAGCGTCGTGTCGTACTCGGGCGGCAAGACGAGCTTCGGCTGGCCGGGGCTCCAGGACACCAGCAACCCGCCTGCGGTCATGGCGGTCCACGGCGCCGCGGGCTCCGACGTCGTCGGGATCGACTTCGCGCAGACGAGCGCGGCCCTCGAGCGCGACATCCAGGCGAAGGGCGGCTTCGCGATGGACTGCGACAGCGGCGGCGGGCACCGCATCCCGTCGGGCATCGCTGCGTCGAGCTGGCAGTTCCTGAAGGACCACCCCTACAAGGTCCGCCCGGAGCCGTACGCGGCGGGAATCCCGGCGAGCTTCCCGGACTACTGCGCGATCCCGTGAGCCCCGGGCGGGCAGCGGCGCCGCCGCCCGTCCATGACCTTGGATCCCTACTGCGTCGCGGCGCAGCGGAACCCGGTCCACGAAAGCCCCTGGCTCGACACGTTGACGCCGCGCGCCGCGGCCCGCAGGGCAGCGGTCGACGCGGAGATCGCGTGCCCGCCGCGTGTCACCCGCTCATCGCCTCCGTCCGGGCTGCTGACGCATAACGGGTCGGCGCGCGGCACGCCGCCCCAGCAGCTCGCATTCGTGTACAGCGCCCAGCCGTCCGCGACCCACTCCTCCACATTGCCCGCGAGGTCGTAGAACCCACCGGTGGGCGCGAAGGTTCCGACCGGCCCGCCGCCGAGCTGGAACCGATCCATGGCGGGGTGGCATTCGTTCCAGGACGCGAGATCGCAGGGCGTGTCCACGGCTCCCTGGGGCGGCTCGTCGCCCCACGGGTACACACGCGGGACCGGCCGGCCATCGCTCATCGCCTTGGCCACGAACTCCCACTCGGCCTCGGTCGGCAAGCGACCGCCGTCCCACACACAGAATGCCTGCGCGGTCCACCAGTCTGCCGCCGCCATGGCATGGAACGGGTGAGGACTCGGCCCATCGATAGGACGCGTGCCCCACGGCCCCTCACCATGCAGCGTCGGATCCCGGACCTCCCCGGTCCAGGGGATGCTCGCCCCGCCCGGATACGCGATGGCCCCGGCCGGCGCGGGGTGGCCAGCTTCCCAGAACCGCCGGAACCGGGCCACGGTGACCTCGTAGGCGTCGAGCACGAACGGCCCCACCGTGATCGCGGGCTGAGCCGGTGTGGCCGCGGTGGCCAGCGGGTCGTCGCCCAGGGTGAACGTGCCGCCCGGCACCTCGACCATGCCGCAGCCGCGCTCGTCGGGTGTGTCGCGGCAGCTCCGCTGCCGTGAGGCGAGCGGCTCGCACTGACCGCGCGCGGTACACGTCTGCCCGGTCGTACATGCTCCACAGGTGCCGCCGCACCCATCGGGACCGCAGGTGAGCCCGGAACACACCGGGAGGCAACCCGCGTCGGGGTCGCTTTGATCGTCAGGAGCGTCTTCCACGTCCCTTTCGACCGTGCCGCCACAGGCGGCCATCGCACCGCACATCATCCCTACGATCCAGCAACGTTTCATTTTCTTCTCCGTCGAAGCGGACGCCCGCGCCGAGCGCCGGGAGACAGACCAACGTACGCAGCGAGCCGGGTCGCGTCCAGGAGCGCGATCCGGGGCGCGCCGCGCTCCGGGGTGGACCACACCGGCTTCGACGATGGGCGTTCCAGGATGCAATGATCACCGACCTGTCATTCCATGATGGCGAAGCCACCATCGACCTTGAACCAGCCAGGAGGACTCGCCGGCCTTCCGGTCAGTCGGCGACGAAGCCTTCCCATCGGCGCAGGTACCCGGCGAAGGTCTCGGAGACGCCGCGCTCGTAAAGCTCGGCGCGCGTGAGGGGGGCCGCCGCGGCTGCCAGGCGGGGCCTTCGATCCGCTGTGGCCAGTCGGGGTTCACGATGGCGGCGCGGCCCAGCGCGACGGCGGTGGCGCCATACTCTGAGAGGATACTGTCGTTGACGTGCCCGAGGTGCGGTAGCTTCCCAATCTCCTCGATACTATCGTACGATAGGAAGTAACGTCGTGGGTCATCGGGCATCCTACTTGCGGCGAGCTGTGGACGATGTGCTCGCAGCGCACCTGAGAAAAGGCTAACGGCGTCGCTGAGGGTCTCTCATATGTTGCATCCTTTGACGGCACGCTCTGCTGGCCTGTGCATCGTCTCTGCCCAACGACCTGGCGATAAGCGGCGGGCACCGCCCGTCCGTCTCATCGCCTTGTTGGGCTGCATCCTTCAACCGTCAGGAGAGCACTTCAGCGGCGGTCTTCGCGCCAAGGACGTTGTCGATCCAGTGGTCGAGGGTCGCAATGTCCGTGCATGCCTGAATGCGCTCGCTCTCGTCGTGAGTGAGCGCGATCCCTGCACGGGCAAGCAGCCGCAGCAGCGTGTCCCTCTTGCCCTTGAGTTCGCCCTCGCGGATGCCCTTGAGTTCGCCCTCGCGGATGCCCTCGAGCCTGCCGCGATCGATGAGCTTTTGCATGAAGGAGGGGAGCGTCGCCTCACCTTCGATCTGTCGTTCCATGACCAACGCCTCCAGAGCCTGCCGCATGGGTTCGCGCAGCCCGTTCCAGATGACCTGAAAGTATACCGCCGCGTGCTCTCGGTCGAGCCGCTCGAGAGCAACGAGCACCGCCTGGACCACGGCAAGCCCGTTCGGCCCGTTTCCGTGCGCCACCGCCGAGAGCACGGCGAGCTCCGTCTCCTTCTCCGCCTCGGCCGGATCGGTGATCTCGGGCACGACGGCCGGGCCGAGCACCAGCGGCTTGATGTGGCCGAGGCCGACGTCGATGTCCTGCGCCGCCCAGGCGGCCACGTCGGCGCCCGGTGCGACCACGAGGACAACCGTGCCGCAGCGCTTCCTCGCGCGCACGACCGTGACGTACACCGGCCAGGAGAACTTCTTGTCCGGGTCCTCGTCGCGCTGGACCTCGATGACGATCGCCAGCACGAGCGCGCCGCTCGCGTCGCGGAGCTCGAGCACCAGGTCCGCGCGGAACTCCACCGGGATGAGCTGGTCGATCGAGGACTCGACCACCGCGACCGAGGCATGCTGCGGCACATCGACGTCGAAGAGGGTCACGAGGAAGTGGGGCGCGAGTTCCGGGGTCTCGCGGAACATCTCGACGAGGGCGTTGTGCTCGAGCGTCGGCATGACGCTGGGCCCCTGGCACACCCCGTACCGACGCGAAACGACGCAAGAACCCGAGCGAGGATCGCTCTCAAGGGGTGGCGGCGCCATGGCGGAGAGCGCGGCCGCGACCCCGTGGCACGTCGGCCCAACGTCGCAATCCGCTGTGATGCACGACATATCTACGCAGTTTCGCATGTAGGCCGCGGGCCGTGGCACCCTATCTCGGTATTCCCGAGGATAAGCCGCAGCCCGCCATGGCGTATCTCCGTAATCCCGAGGATAAGCCGCGACCTTCCGCGGCCTATCCGCACATCTTCGAAGATAGGCCGCCGCTGCGGAACCACGTATTCCCGTTGCTAGAGCGACAAACGGGTTGAACCCGTCTGAAACGAGCAGATTTTCGAACCGCCAAGGCGCCAAGGACGCCAAGAAGGAGAAGAAAACATCTTGGCGCCCTTGGCGCCCTTGGCGCCTTGGCGGTTCATCTCTCGTTCCTCAACGTGATCGGTGTTCTAGGTCTCGGACGGCGACGGCGTCTCGCTGCGCAAGATTCGTGCTGATGGCTGGGTGCCCCGGGCGACCAGAGCTCGGTCGAAGTATCCCCCAGTCGCCGCAACTCGCGCCCGCGCCGCGCCGATAAGGGCCAGTGCGGGGCCGACGAACCGGCCCTGCGCACGCAGGACCATCCACATGACCCTCATCGAAGTGGTCCTCGGCCGTGAAGCGTGGACACCGGGGGAGTTGCCGTCGCTTCCCTCATCCCGCGGCGGCCTGTGCGATCGCTGCCCCGGGCGCACTCGCCCCCTCAGCGCGCCGCCGTCGCCGCCGTCGACCGCGGGTAACTCCCGAGCACCTTCACCATCTCGCATTGCGCCCGCAGCCGCTCTATCGCCTCCCCCACGCGCGCCTCGCTCCGGTGCCCCTCCAGGTCGACCAGGAACACGTAGTCCCAGTGCTTCTGCCGGCTCGGCCGCGACTCGATCCTCGTCAGGTTGATCCCCGCCTCATCGAAGATCGCGAGCACCTTGCGCAGCGCCCCGGGCTCCTCCTGCACCGAGAAGACGACCGACGTCTTGTCCGCGCCCGTGGGCGGCGCGTCGCCCGCCGCGATGACGATGAACCGGGTCGCGTTCTCGGGGCGATCGTGGATCCGCTCGCGCAGGAGCGGCAGCCCGTAGAGCTCGCCCGCGCCGCGGCTGCCGATGGCCGCCGCGGCGGCGTCGGCGAGCGCCTCGCGCGCGGCCGCGGCGGCCGAGACCGTCTGCACGATCTGCGCGCCCGGGAGGTGCTTCGCGAGCCAGAGGCGGCAGTGCGAGAGCGCCTGCGGGTGCCCGTGCACCCGGCTGACGCCGCTCAGCCCGGACGCCTTGCTGAACAGGCAGTACGCGACGTCCAGCACCAGCTCCTGCCGGATCTGGAGGTCGCTCTCGATCAAGGCGTCGGCCGTGAGTGTCACCGACCCCTCGGTCGAGCTCTCGACCGGCACCACGCCGCAGGCGGCTTCCCCCGCGCGCACCGCGTCGAAGACGCCCTCGATCGTGCCCGTCTCCCGGTAACGCGCCGCCAGCCCGAACAGGTGCCGCGCCGCGACCTCGGCGAAGGCGCCCTCCGTCCCCGGGAAGGCCACCTTCATGGGCTCCTCGAGCGACAGGCAGGCGCTCATCACCTCGCGGAAGATCACCCGGATCGCGTCGCGCGGAAACCGGCCCGCGCCCTTGGCCTGGAGCCGCGTGAGCACGCGCCGCTCCCGCTCCGGATCGTGAAACTGCGTCGCGTTCGCCGCCCGCTTCGCGTGCGCGACCTCGACCGCCACCTCGGCCCGTTCCGCGAGCAGATCGAGGATCCGATCGTCGATGCCGTCGATGCGCACGCGAAGCTCGTCCAGGGTCGCCATGGAAATTTCCACCTCGGAAAGGGGCCGGAGGCCATCAAAGCGCAGGGGGCGGCGCTCCGCAAGGCTCGCCGCGGCGGCGGGATCGCGCGCGACGGACGCGCACGTCACGGCGCGACGGACGTGCGCCTCACGGCGCGACGGACGTGCACGTCACGGCGCGTCGCTGTCCGCCGCGTGTCCGTCGACGGCGAGGTCACCTGTCTCGCCGGGCTCGAACCCGATGAGGTCCGGCTCCGGCGAGAGCGCCACCCCGAACCGCTCCAGCACGCCGCGCCGCACGCGCCGCGCGAGCTCGATCAGCTCGGCCGCGGTGGCGCCGCCGCGGTTCACGAGGGCGAGCGTGTGGCGCGTGGAGATGCCCGCGGCGCCGTGGCGTGTCCCCCTGGCGAAGCCGGCGCGCTCGATCAGCCAGGCCGCGGAGAGCTTCACCCGCCCGCCCTCCGCCGGGTACTGCGGGATCATCTCGCCGGGCGCGAGCACGCCCGCCGCCTCGATGCGCCGGACCGCCGTCGCGGCGGCGCCGGCCGCGAGCGTCGGGTTCATGAAGAACGAGCCCGCGCTCCGGCCGTTCTCGTCGTCCGGGTCGAGCACCATCGACTTGCCGCGGCGGAGCGCGATCACGGCGCTGCGCACCTCGCCGAGCGGCGGCGCGGCCCCGCCCGCGCGCGCCCCGAGCGCCCGCGCGAGCTCGGGGTAACGCACCGTCGCCGCGCCGCCCGGGCGCAGCGCGAACGTCACGCCCGTGATCACGAACCGCCCGCGCCACGCGCGCTTGAACCGGCTGTCGCGGTACCCGAAGCCGCAGTCCGCGCCGGCGATGACCGCCGCGGCCCCCGTCGCGCGGTCGATCGCCCGGACCTCGGCGATCGTCTCCGCGACCTCCTGCCCGTACGCGCCGACGTTCTGGATCGGCGTCGCGCCGACGTCGCCGGGGATGCCCGACAGGCACTCGACGCCCGCCCACCCCTCGTCCACCGCGCGCGCGACGAGGTCGTCCCACCGCTCGCCCGCCCCCACGCGCACGAGCACGCGGTGCTGCGCGCCGCCCTCCTCGTGCGCGCCCCCGCGGCCCTGTGCCCCCGCCGGCGCCCCCGCGCGGTCGGCCTCGATCCCGCGCACGCGCACGCGCAGCACCAGCGCGTCGACGCCGCGGTCCGCGACGAGCAGGTTCGACCCGCCGCCCAGCACGAACAGCGGCACGCCGCGCGCCTCGGCGAAGCGGAACGCCTCGACCACGGCGGCCTCGTCCGCGGCCTCGGCGAAGAAGCGCGCCGGTCCGCCGACGCCGAGCGTCGTGAGCGGGGCCAGCGGAACCGACTCGTGGATCTCGAGGCTCAGGGCTTCTTCTCCGTCTTCTCCGCCCCGCCGCCCGGCTTCGCCGCGCCCCCGGCCGCCCCCGGCCTCGCCGCGCCCCCGGCCGCCCCCGGCCTCGCCGCGGCCCCGGCCGGCCGCGCCACCCGGATGCCCGCCATGAAGCCGCTGTCGACCGCCTGGACCCGCTCCACGAACGCCTTGTACTCGTCGGCCGCCACCGTCCCCGTCGGCAGGCTCAGCGCGAAATCCTCCTCGATCACCGCCCCGTAGCTCCCCTTGCGCGACGCCTCGAGCCCCGCGTGCTCCACGCGCACGCCCTCGGGCGCGCGCGCGACCGCGGACCCTGCCGGCAGCTCGATCCTGCGGCGCACGTGGTACTGCAGCGCCGTCTCGATCGCGAGCGCGCTCTTCCGCGCGCCCCGCGAGGCGTACGTCGCGCCGAGCGTGCCCGTGAACGACCGCGGGAAGACGAGGTGCACCGGCTCCAGCCCCGGCAGCGTCCACGCCGCGGCGTCCTTGCCCTCCGGCCGCGCGAAGCCGTGGATGGTCACGGCCGCGCGGAGCGCGACCTCCCACGAGCCCTCCGTCGACGAGACGACCACGTCCTCCACGTCGGCCCACGGGAGCCACCCGAGCACCACGCCCCGGAGCACCTCGCGCCGCGCCGTCCCGACCACCGTCTCGAACGCCTCCGACAGCGACTGCGCCGCCCGCCCGTGCAGCAAGATCGTCAACGATCCCGAGGCGTTGCCCTCCGCGTCCACCACGAGCCTGAGGTCGACCTCGTCGCCGGTCTCGCCGCTCGCGCCCCGCACCGTGACCAGCTCGCCGCTCGGCAGCATCGCCGCGCGCCCGCGGAGCTCGGGGCTGATGCGCCCGGGCGGCAGCGGCGGGCCCTCGATGTCGGCGTCGATCCACACGTCGCCGGAAGGGAGCCGCGCGATCACGAGCGGGTGGCGGAAGCGCCCCACGTGCGGCGGGAAGTCCGCCGACGAGCTGAACGGCTCGGTCTCGGCGATGGCGAGATCGGCCCGGACGCCGAGCTCGCGCAGCGCGCGGTAGATCACCCACGAGCGGCTGCCCTGGCCGAGCTCGATCATCGTGCGCGCCGTCGTGCGCTGCGGCCCGCCGCCGAGCAGCGCCGCCAGGTCCGACAGCTCGGCGCCGCCGGCGATCTTCACCGCCTTGCCCGCGGCCCCGACCACCCGCTCGAGCAGCGCCGGCCCCGGCGCCGTCTCGCCGCCCGCCGCCGCCTTCGCCCAGCGCGTCATGTACGGGTCGCGGTCCTCCAGCGTGCGGATGTTCTCGTCGATCGCCGCGGCCACGTGGGCCCAGGTCAACGTGCCCGCGCTGACGCCCACGCCCATCTCCACCCGGGGCACGCCGTCCTCCATGCGCCGCGGCGGCTGGTCCTTGAGCCGCCAGACGCTCACCGTGGACGAGCCCTCGGCGCGCTGCTCCGCGGCGCCGAGCAGCGGGTGCGACCAGAGCGCGAGCGGCAGGGACGTCGGGCGGCGCAGCTCGATCTCCGCCTCGCGGACGCTCGTGCGCTCGGGCAAGAGGTCCCACGTGTCCAGCACGAGCTGGCCGCCGTCGCCCGGCAGCACGTAGCCCTCGGTGACCTGCTCGACGTAGTCGCCCTGCTCGAGCTGCGAGAGATCGCTGTGCTCCTGGGCCGCGTTCGACGCCGCGTCGGGCGCGAGGATGCGGCCGTCGCGTTTGTGGATGCGCCGGCGCAGGAGCCGCGGCATGCCGCGGCCGTCGATGAGCGGGCCGTAGGCGACCGCCCCCTGGGCCACGTCCGTCGTGCCGGAGACGCGGCGCAGGTCGTAGGTCACGTAGTACACGAGCCCGTCGGGCTGGATCGTGAACCGCTCGACGTGGCGGAGCACCGCGGTCGCGGCGCCGGGGAGGAACGCCTTCGCCTGGTCCTCCAGCACGAGCTTGCGCCCCGCGGCCTCGAGCGCCGGCGCCGGGTCCGGCGTGAGCCCGAGCGCGCGGGAGATCGGCGCGATGCCGGCGGGGGTGTCGCGCGCGACCGCGCGGTCGCGGGCCAGCCGGCCGCGGGCCGCGCGGGCGTTGCCGCGGCCCGCGGCGAGGCCGAGCGCCTCGAGCATCACCCGCTCGCCCGGCGCCATCGCGTCGTAGACCGCGAGCGCGCCGCGCAGATCGCCCTGCGCGACGCGCTCGGCGAGCTCCACGTCGCGCAGGGCGCCCGGCGCGCGGCGGAGCCGGCGGAGCCGGCCGATCTCGGCGAGCGCCGCGGCGTGGTCGCCCGTGCCCTGGAGGGCGACCAGGCAGGCGGCGCTCGATCGGTCGAGCCCCCCGCCGCAGGCGGCCTTCACGGCGTCGGCCCCGGCGCGGCCGTGGATGGCGTCGTCGACGTCGGCGAGCAGCGCCGAGCCCGGCGCCGCCGCCGCGAGCCTCGCGTACGCGGCCTCGGCGACGTCGGTGACGCGGGCGCGGTGCGCCGTCGCCGCGAGCGCCGCGAGGACCATCCGGTCGGCGTCCGGCACCACGGGCGCGCTCAGGCCGGCGCGCCCCGGGGGCGCGACCTTGAGCCCGAGCTCCCGGAGAGCGTCCATGAGCCCCTCGCCCGCGCCGGCGCGGCGCTCGGCGAGCTCCGCCCGGTGGCGCCGCGCCTCCCACGACGCCGGCCGCGCCGCGAGCACGCGCTCCGTCGCGGCGCGGGCGCGCTCGATGATCTTGGTCTCGGGCAGATCGTCGATGCGGCGGATGGCGCGCGCGTAGAGCAGATCGAGCCGCGGGGAGGGCGGCGCGTCGTCGCCGCGCCCGCCGTGCGCGCCGTGCGCGCCGGCCGCGCCGGCCGCGCCGGCGCCGGGGCCCTCGCCGGTCGGGTCGAGGAGGCGCTCGGCCGCGCGCGCGTCGCCGGCCGCGAGCAGCGCGGCGGCGGCGAGCGCGAGGTCCGGCTCGCGGCGCGTGTTCGCCGCCGCGAAGGTGAGCTCGACCGGGGCCGGCCGCGCCGCGGCCGCGGCGGCGGCGTCGCCCGGGCGCGGCGCCCGGGCGCGGAGCGGCAGGCCGTTCTCGCCGTAGGCGCTGAGCTCGATGGCGCCGCCGTCGCCCTTCTGCGCGACGCGGACGACGACGCGCAGCGCGCCGGGCTGCGCCTCGACGGTCGCGAGCCGGAGGACCGGCGCGCCGCCGGCCTCGTAGCCGCGGCGGATCGCGGGCACGCCGCCGACCTCGAGCACGGCCGCGGACGGCGAGACGAGCGCGAGGCTCACCCGCTGGGCGACCGGATTGTGGAGGTCGACCACCACCGCGCGGGTGCCCTGGAGGGCGCTCACCGCGTCGACGTCGATCGCGCACGCGTCCGCGCGCACCGCGACGGGCGAGGTGCTCTTCGCGAACGGCGCGACGCCGGGGTACGAGCGGGCGAGCGGCGCGCCCGGGGCGGAGCTCACGGGCGACGGTCCGGCGAGCCCGCGCAGGGCCGTCCACTCGAGCGGTCCGATGACGGCGGCCTCGCCCGCGCAGCCGCGGCGCGCCCCCCACGTGGCCGCCGCCGCCTCGTCGCCGACGTGGAGGGCGATGCGGTGGAGCGCGCCCGCGATGACGCCGCGCGCGAACGGCATGGCCGGCGCGCCGCGGCCGTCGACGTCCGCGAACGCCCAGGCGCGCTGGAGCCTGCGGGTGACCTCGGGGAGCGCGTCGCGCGAGCGGAAGGCGATCGCGGGCGTGTCGCCGCCGGCGCCGAGGACGAGCGCGTCGGTGGAGGCGACGACCGCCGCGAGCGCGCCCTCGGCGCGCGGCTCGGCGACGGCGCGCTCGAGGGCGTCGAGGTACGGCGCGGCCGAGGCCGAGCTCGCGATCTCGGCCTCCAGCGCCGCGGCGAACGAGGCGCCGAGCGGCGAGGCGGCGGCGTCGGCGGGGGCCGCCGCGGGCGAGGGCGGGACACACGCGGCGCCCGCGGGGCCGACAAGCGCTGCGGCGAGCGCCAGGGCGGCGCGGCGCGGGCAGCGCGGGGGGCGAGGGTTGATAAGGCGACGGCCGGTGGTCCTTGGGCTGCGAGGCTGGGTGGTCACGATCGGCGTCTCCGTCTCCTTGCGCCCGCGCGGCGGCGCCTGACCGCCGTTCCTTACGGGCCGGGGATTGCGGGTGCAAACGCGATCTTCGGGCCGGCAGCGTGGTCCGCCCGACCCCGGAGGGCGGGGACCTCGAGCCGCGCCTCGCTCCTCGAACGAGACAAGGAGCTCTCCGCGACGAGGACGAAGGCGCTCTCCGCCGGCTTCCCCGCTCGCCGGCAACACCTCCGTTGAAGCGGGTACGTGGGCCCAGGATCCACGACACCTCTGGACGGCGCTGCGTCCACTGCGCCTGGCGGAGGCAAACAATCGCTTCTTCCGAGGAGATCGCCGTGACGAGCTCGCCCGGATCACGTGGTGTCTTCTGGCACCTATCGAGTCATGCGAAGGCTCTCCCGTTCGCCTGGAACGGCGTTGGACAGCGACTCCGCGAGGCCACACCCGAGCACGCGAGGGAGCTCGACGCTGCCATGCTGCGGCGCGCGAGGCGGTCTGCGTCACACACGCCGTTTTGTCGCGCTGCGGCGGGCGGGGCGGAGCGATGCGCACGCAGATCGCGCCGGACGCGGCAGCTCGCACGACGCACTCCGGAGGCGCTTGCCGCGCTCGTGGCGTCACTGCTTTTCTGCACTCCACCTGGAACCGAAGACCGTCTGCGCTGAGCTCCTGCCATCTGCACCGCAATGGGACAGGGGGCATGGAATTCCCCGTGAACCCTGGGTTTCAGAAAACGTCACCGCATTCGCTCGAGAGCATGAATTGGTGATCAAACGGTCCAGGCACGGGGATATTGCTGGATGTCGGCGCTCCGTGCCCGTCGCCCCACACCGGAGCGTTTCACTGTAGTCTCCCTTCCCGAAGAGCTTGTCCGTTCACAGCGCGCGTGCTGAACGACGCGCCCCCGAGATGGGGCGCGCGAAGCGCGGTCGTACACGAGCAGCACGCCACAGCGAGAATGCTGGCGAACGACCGTCCTCGACGGGGCCGCCAGCCAGGGAGGGCGTCCGGGGGCGACGGCGTGATCCAAACAACCGGAAGAGCGATCTCACTCGCGGAGAGGTGCGTTCGATGCGAAACATAGCTTGTTCGGTGGCCCTCACCCTGGCGGCGGCGTCCGTCGGCTGCTTGGCCCTGGGGTGTGTCGGCGATCTCGGAGGCGGTTCGTTACCCTGGGGCGACGACGGCGAGAATCCGGGCGGCGGGAACGGCAACGGCAACGGCAACGGCACGAACCCCACCGGCGGCGGCTCCGGCACGAACCCCACCGGCGGCGGCTCCGGCACGAACCCCACCGGCGGCGGCTCCGGCACGAATCCCACCGGCGGCGGGCCCGTCCCCCCGGCCGGGGCATGCGAACGCGGCTACAACGAGCTCCCGGACGGCAAGGGCGGCTTCAACGTCGAGGCGGTCTGCTTCCCGCCCGGCAGCATCGACAAGGCGGCCTCGCTGAAGGCCTTCCAGGAGACGGTCTACCCGATCCTGCTCGACAACTGCTCGGGCTGCCACAGCACCGCGACCGACGCGCAGGCGCCCATCCACGCCGATACCAACGCCGAGCTGGCCCACGAGTACGCGCTCACGCGCGTGAACTTCAAGAAGCCGGTGGACTCCAAGCTCGTCGTGCGCATGGGCATCGACCGGCACAACTGCTTCGGGCGGGACTGCAAGGACGCGAACGCGCAGATGCTCGCCGCCGTCGAGGCGTGGGCCGCCGCGGTCGCGCCGACCCTCCCGGAGACGCCGCGCCCGATCCCGGCCGGCCAGACCATCACCGTGGATCAGGTCAAGCAGTGGATCCAGGCGGACAAGGCCACCGTCGCCGCGGCCGACGCGGAGTTCATCAAGTACACCTCGCTGCACGAGATCCACAACAAGGGCGTCACCGCGGAGGAGCTCAACGTGGCCCGCGTGGGCCTCTCCAAGGCGCTGAACTCGACCGCGCGCTGGGCGCCCGTGATCGTCAACCCGGTGGACGTCAGCGATGGCAAGGGCATCGTCTACCGCTTCGATACCCGCAACTACTGGGGCTACAACAAGGGCGTCACGAAGCTCCATTTCGGCGGGTCGGACGACGACGTCTTCTTCGGGAGGACCAGCGTCAACTACCTGGGCGAGCGGGTCGGCAGCGACGTCACCACGAAGGAGAAGTACCGGTACAAGGCCGAGGTCGAGGAGGACCCGAGCTTCGCGAAGCTCGTCTGGGGGCGCATCAAGGCCGGCAACGTGGAGGGCGCCACGGACAGCGCGGTGCTGCCGCCGTACACGGACGGCTTCAAGGACGCGGACGGCTACATCGAGGCGAGCCAGCTCGTCTACACGGTGACCCGCCCCGACGTGTACAACGCCATCATGGCGATCCCCTGGTACGCCCAGGACCTCGAGGACGAGCTCGGCGTCATCAAGGACGAGGGGATGAAGTCGTACGAGTACATGGTCACGAAGCAGGCCATCACCATCGACTCCCGCATGTACTGGCGGGCCAGGACGAAGAGCGGCGGGTTCTACTGGAAGACCTGGGACGTCTTCACCGGGCAGCTCGAAGGCAACGTGCAGACGATCGAGCAGGCGTACGAGCAGGGCCAGATCCGGTTCCCCTTCTGGGCGCACCCGATCCCGAAGTTCATCGCCGGGACCGGCGGCGGCGTGACGGCGAACACCCTCAGCTTCGTCGCGACCCTGGCGCAGCCGTTCAACTCGGAGCCGGCGGGGTGCGACGGGCAGCCGAACTACGGCGGCTCGCAGTTCCTGAACTGCCGTTACTACACCGGGACCGAGGGGCTCCAGCAGTCGGCGGAGGAGGTCATCTGGGACCTGCCGAACGGCCTGCAGGGGTACTCGCTGTGGGGCGGCTTCAACCAGCGCCGCGTCGACGCCTTCGTCAACATCGTGCGTGATCCGCGCATCACCCGGCAGGACGCGGACGCCGTGATCACGAGCCGGATCGGCTTCGCGAGCACGGACCGCCGCCTGAACACCGGCAGCGCGTGCATCGGCTGCCACGCGGACGGCATGAACCGAGGGACCAACGATCTGCGCGACTGGCTGGACAACGGCGGCCCCCTCCCGAAGGGGGAGCACGGGGTCGACAGCTGGATCGACGATCCGGAGGTCGTGGCGCAGGTCAAGGAGCTGTACCCGCCGTCGACCGTGATGCGGCCGCGCATGGAGGACGACCGCCGCGTCTACCTGTCGGCGATCTCGAAGATCAAGAGCGAGATGATCCTGGGCACGGACAAGAACGTGTACGTGGAGCCCACGATCTGGACCATCGAGTGGGCGCAGAACTTCTACAGGTACGCGCCGACCCGGTCGAACTGAGCCGCCGCGCTCCTCCACATCCAGGGCGCCACGGGAACGTGGCGCCCGCGGCGTGACCTCCTCCTCCTCGCCTCCCTCTCCTCCGCATCAGCTCCGCCTCCGACTCGTTTGCGGTGAGGTGCGCCAGATCCGCCAACGACTCCATGTGTCCTGTGAAGAGCACGTAGTGGTTGCGCGATCGCGGTGAACCTCTGCGTCATCGGGCGGGTCACGAGCAGGAACCCCGGCATCAACCGCTTCTCGCTGAGCTTCTACCAGGCCCTGTTTCATCTTCCTTGCGTCCATGCTGGAGCGCCTCGTCGGAAGCGTGAAGTCGAGGGGGCACCAGATCCTCAGGTACCTCGTCATGCGCCATCAGGTCGAGTGAACGTCGCGCGTCCGGGCGGCCGCCGCCAGGCAAGCTCAGCGACTGCCCCCCGGCCGCGCGCCTGCAACAAACTGGACCGCGCCGCGCGCGCTCTGGTAGGGGGCCCTATCATGATCATCGCGCTCACCGGACAGAAGGGTGGGATCGGCAAGAGCACCACGGCGGTGAGCCTCGCCGTGGCCGCGCTGGCGAAGGGCCGGCGGGTGCTGCTCGTGGACGCCGATCCCCAGGGGACCGTCCGTACGTGGGGTGACGTGGCCTCCGAGGCGGGGTACGAGACCCCGACCGTCCTGGCCATGGGCGCCTCGATGCACAAGCCGGGACAGCTGCCCGAGGTCGCCGCAGCCTACGATCTCACGGTCATCGACTGCCCCCCACGACACGGCGAGATCGCGCGGTCGGCGCTGATGGTCGCCGACGTCGCCGTCTATCCCTGCGGCCCCACGGCCGCGGACGCCTGGGCGCTGACCGCCGCGATGGAGGTGTTCCGGGAGGCCTCCGCGCTGCGGAGCGCGCTCAAGGGCTGCATCCTCATCACGCGCAAGCAAGGCCGCACGGCGCTCGGGAAATCGGCGCGCGCCGTGCTCGAGACGTCGGGGCTGCCGGTGCTCTCCACCGAGCTCGGTTATCGCATCGCCTACCAGGAGTCCCTCGCCTGCGGGCAAGGAGTGACGGGCTACGCGCCGCGGGACGCCGCGGCCAGAGAGATCACCCACCTTTTCGAGGAGCTGGAGGACATCCACCATGGGCAAAAAGCAAGTCGCGGTCTCGCTGAGAAAGCCGCCGTCGCCTGAGAAGGTCGACGCGTTCGTCGCGGGCGGCAACGAGGAGAAGCCGGCGGCCGGCGGCGTGAGGCCGAAGGCCGTCGCGCAGGCCCGGGCGCACGACGAGAAGCCGGCCGCAGCGGCGCCGGAGCAGGCGCCGGCGGCGCAGGCCGAGGCGGCGCAGGCCGAGGCGGCGCAGCCGGAGGCGGCGCCGGCCGTGGCGGCGAGCGCGGCCGTCCCGCCGCAGCCGCTCGCCACCACCTCGGAGCC
This sequence comes from Sorangium cellulosum, assembly GCF_002950945.1. Taxonomy (GTDB): domain Bacteria; phylum Myxococcota_A; class Polyangia; order Polyangiales; family Polyangiaceae; genus Sorangium; species Sorangium cellulosum_E. The sequence goes on along the minus strand of NZ_CP012673.1, from coordinate 12,645,482 downwards.
GCCGGCCGTCCTGCCGCCGATCGTCGGGGCCGACGGCCGCTCGCGGCGCGCGGTCACGATCTACCTCCCGGACCCGCTCGCGGACCGCCTGCTGCTCCACTGCATCGAGCACGACCGGGACATGAGCAACCTGGTCGGCGAGGCGGTGCAGGTCCACCTCGACCGGCGCCTCGGCCCGGCGTCGGTCTCGGCGGCCACGGCCGCGGGCGTCGAGGGCGCCCCGCGCGACGTGGCCCCCGCAGGCCCGAGCTACCGCGCGGAGCCGTTCCACGCCGAGCCGTTCCGCGCCGAGCCGTTCCGCACCACCGACGCGGGCCCGAAGGGGCGAATCCGCCGGGCGTTCCAGGTCGGCCGGGCGCTGATGGCGCTGTGGCGACAGCGGCCTCTGGCGAGCTGACGAGGCGCACGAAGCGCGGTTGCCAATCCGGGTTTCGCTGCGCCATGGTGCTCGGGACCTCAGCGCCGCAGCGGTCGCTGAGCACCGGGACCAGCGATGACCCAGCACATTCAGCACGGCGGGGCGACCCCGCAGGGGCGCAGCGATCAGGAAGGGCAGATCGCGTCGGAGGCCGGCCGCGCCCTCCAGGCGATCTTCCTGGAAGCACCCACCGCGATCGCGATGTTCCGCGGCCGCGACGCTGTGATTGATTTCACAAACCGGCTCGCCCATCACCTGTTCGGCGACCGGTCCGTGGTGGGCCAGCGCCTGCTCGATTGCGCCCCGGAGCTCGCGGGATCGCAGGTGCTGCAGCTGCTCGAGCAGGTCCACACGTCGGGCCGGCCCGCCGCCGCGCGCGAGCTCCTGATCCTGCTCCAGCGCGGCGACGGGGGGGTCGCCGAGGGGTACTTCAACGTGACCTTGCAGCCCATGCCGGCCTCGGCGGGAGGGCCCGAGTGCGTCGTGCTCTTCGCGGTCGAGGTGACCGATCAGGTGCTGGCGCGGCGCAGGAGCGAGCAGCTGGCGGGCGAGCTCGAGCACGAGCGCCGCAAGCTGGAGCAGATCATCCGGCAGATGCCCCACGCGGTGTTCATCGCGGAGGCGCCCTCGGGGCGGATCGTGATGGGCAACACCCAGGTGGCCGAGCAGCTGCGGCAGTCGTTCATCCCGTCGTCGAGCATCGCGGAGTACGCGGCGTACCAGGGCTTCCACCCGGACGGACGCCCCTACGCGCCGCACGAGTGGCCGCTCGCGCGCGCGGTGACCCACGGCGAGCTCGTCCAGTCCGAGACGGTGGAGATGCTGCGCGGCGACGGCACACGCGCCGTGATCGAGTACAGCGCCGCGCCCATCCGCGACGCCGCGGGGAAGATCGTGGCCGGCGTCGTGGTCGGCGTCGACGCAACGGACCGGGTGCGCGCCCTGCGCGAGGAGCAGCGCCGCAGCGAGCTGCTCAAGGGGCTCGCCGAGGCCTCGCTCGCCGTGAACTCGGCGCCGTCCGTCGAGCGGACGCTCGCGGAGATCACCGAGCGGGCGCGCGCGCTCATCGGGGCGCACCAGGCGGTCATCAGCCTGACCGACGACCAGAACTGGGCGCAGGCCATCAACGCCGTGAGCCTCTCGGACAAGTACGCCGCCTACCGCACCTACGAGGGGAAGCCGGACGGGCGCGGGATCTACGCGCAGGTCTGCGCGCAGAACCGGCCGTTCCGCATGACCCAGGCCGAGCTCGAGGCGCACCCGGCGTGGCGCGGCTTCGGCGACGAGCGGGACCGCCACCCGCCGATGCGCGGCTGGCTCGCCGCGCCGCTCAGCGGCCGCGACGGCAGGAACCTCGGGCTCCTCCAGCTCTCGGACCGGTACGAGGGCGATTTCACCGCCGACGACGAGGCGATCCTCGTGCAGCTCGCGCAGCTCGCCAGCGTGGCGATCGAGAACGCGCGCCTGCGGGAGCAGGCGTTCGCCGCCGAGAAGCGCTTCCGCTCCATGGTGGAGGCGACCGCGGTGGTGGTCTGGCGCACGACGGCCGACGGCCAGGTGGTGGAGGACTCGCCCTCGTGGCGCGAGTTCACCGGGCAGAGCTACGACGCGTGGAAGGGGTACGGGTGGCTCGACGCGGTCCACCCGGACGACGTCCCCGTCGCCGGCGCGGCGTGGCGGGGCGCGGTCGCGTCGCGGGGCCGCTACCACGTGGAGTACCGGCTGCGCCGGCGCGACGGCTCGTGGGCCCACACCGTGGCGCGCGGCGTCCCCCTGGTCGACGACGACGGCACGATCCGCGAGTGGGTCGGCTGCAACGTCGACGTGAGCGACATCCGGCGCACCGAGGAGGCGCTCCGGGTGCAGAACGAGCTGATGCGCATCATCACCGAGAACGCGACGCTCGGCCTGCTCATGATGGACGCGCACCAGCGCTGCACGTTCATGAACCCGGCGGCTCAGGCGATCACCGGCTTCACCTTCGACGAGGTGAAGGCGGCGGATCGGCCCCTGCACGACGTCGTGCACCACACGCGCCCGGACGGCAGCCCTTATCCCATCGAGCAGTGCCCCATCGACCGGGCGCTGCCGGAGAAGAGCCAGACGCGGGGGGAGGACGTCTTCGTGCACAGGGACGGCACGTTCTACGAGGTCGCGTTCACCGCGAGCCCCATCCTCGACGGCGGCGTCCCGGTGGCCACGGTGATCGAGCTCCGCGACATCACCGAGCAGAAGCGCGCCGAGGCGGAGCGCGAGCGGCTGATCGCCGCGCTCGAGCGCAGCAACAAGGAGCTGGATCAGTTCGCGTACGTGGCCAGCCACGACCTGAAGGCGCCGCTGCGCGGCATCGCGAACCTGTCGCAGTGGATCGAGGAGGACCTCGGCGAGGCGCTCGCGGGCGAGTCGCGCGAGCAGATGAACCTGCTGCGCGGCCGCGTGCGCCGGATGGAGGCGCTGATCGACGGGATCCTCGATTACAGCCGCGCGGGGCGGGTGCGTCACGAGGTGGGGCCGGTCGACGTCGGCCAGGTGCTCGCGGACGTGCTCGAGCTGATCGCGCCGGGGCCCGAGGCGACGGTCGCGATCGAGCCGGGCATGCCGGTGCTGCGGACCGAGCGGGTCCCGCTCCAGCAGGTGTTCATGAACCTCATCAGCAACGCGCTCAAACACGCGCAGCGCGGGGACGCGCGCGTGCGCGTGGGGCACCGCGACGCGGGCGCGCTGCACGAGTTCTTCATCGAGGACAACGGTCCAGGGATCGCGCCGGAGTTCCACGACCGCATCTGGAATCTCTTCCTCACGCTGCAGGCGCGCGATAAGGTGGAGGGGACCGGAATCGGTCTGTCGGTGGTGAAGAAGATCGTCGAGAGCCGCGGGGGCCGCGCCTGGGTCCGATCGGTCCCCGGCCAGGGCGCGACCTTCCATTTCACCTGGCCGAAGCGCGACCCGGGTGAGAACTGACATGCCGGCCTCGTCCGTGACGGAGCCGGCGTGGGCGCATGGCGGACAGTCTCGGCGCCCGGAGCGCGCCCGCCTCGCTGGAATTGATGTTGAACCGCGCGGACGGGTGGTCCAAGCTCGAACAATGGGACACCCCGGGAGAGTCTGTGCGCCGTGTGGGCGCGCCCGGGCGTGCCCTGGCACACGGGCGACCGCGAGACCTCCGCGGCGGTCGCGCTCCTGCCGAGGCAGGGCCGGCAGCGGACACAGCGCGAAGCTTGACGATCACGTCCTCTTCGCCAATGGAGAGAGGGGACGATGAGTGTAGAAGAGAAGCTCCTGAACATCCTCCTCGTCGAGGACGACGAGGTTGACGTGATGAACGTCCGCAGGGCGTTCAAGCGGAACAACATCTCGAACCCTCTCTGGGTGGCGGGAAACGGGGTCGAGGCGCTCGAGCTCCTGCGCAGCGGCGTCATTCCGGTGGAGCGCCGGCTCATCCTGCTCGACCTGAACATGCCAAAGATGAACGGGATCGAGTTCTTGCGCGAGCTGCGGGCCGATCCGGATCTCGTGGCCACGTCGGTCGTGGTGTTGACCACATCGAACGATGATCGCGACAAGGTGGGAGCTTTCAATCTGAACGTCGCCGGGTATCTCCTCAAGCCGGTGACGTTTCTCAGCTTCGTTGAGCTCATGGCGGCGCTCAACAAGTACTGGCGGCTCGTCGAGCTGCCGTAATCCGGGTCGGACCGGCGCACATCGAGGCGCCCCGGCGGAGGGCGTCGGCGTCCCGATCGCTTCCTCATCGACCTCCTCGGCAGATCGCCCCGGATCAGTAGAAAAAACGCCAAGGGCGCCAAGGGCGCCAAGAAAACAGGAGATTAGGAGGAGGAAACGCCGGGACGGCCCTTCCACCCTCCTCTTGGCGTCCTTGGCGCCCTTGGCGTCCTTGGCGGTTCTTCTGCTGATCGGGGCGGCTTCCCGCAGCAGTGATACGTAGTCGACGTGGGCCATGTGTCACTCGGTTGCTCGCAGCGTGGATTGCCATCTGGTCTGACCACCGGTGCGCCGTGGAACCATGTCGTGCCGGTCGATTGACTTCCTCTGCGCTGCGGAACACGGATTGCGCCGCTCGCGGATCTGCTGATTAGATGGACGTATGCGTCTCCCCAAGCTCCGGACCGGCGTCGCGCTCACGGCGCTGCTCGGCCTGCTCTCGACGGGCGGCTTCTGCGTCCTCCAGGATCCCGGCGGCCCCCCGCCTTCCCCTTCCTTCGCGTGCAGCGACGGCGAGCCGCCCGCGGACGGCGAGGCCACCCTGTTCTTCAGCGATCCGGAAGGCGGCGCGACGCCGCTCGCCGAAGACGCCGTGCTCCCCCTGGAGTACGGGCTCCAGGGAGGTCAGCACGTGACCGTGGGGATCCGGCACCACACCGCGGCCGCCGGCGTGTGGAGCTACCGTGTGGGGTTCGAACGGGCGGCCGGCGAGGAGACGCCGAAAGGCACACCCGTGCTCCAGGGGGCAAACACGGTCGCCGTGAACGCGTGCGCCTCCGGATGGACCGAGACGCTCACGCCCGTCTTCATCAACTTCATGGAAGACGGGGTCCGGGACACCTCGGGGAACATCCCGAACGCGCGGGGCGTGCTCCGTGTCGTCGCGACCCACACCGACACGGACGAGAAGCTGTCCGCCGAGATCCCCACGCAGATCGACACCGGCGGGTGACCGGGCGAGCGCCCGCTACCGGCTCCGCTTGACCACGCCGAGGGCGCGCTGCGCCGCCTTGAGGGCCGCCTGCGCGTCCTTGCCCTCCGCGCCCTGGAGCACCGCGACGATCGCGGACGCGACCTCGCGCTTGCTGTGCGGGTGCACGTCGGCGAGCTTCAGGTAGAGCTGCGCGTTCTCCGGGAAATCGGCGTCGCCGCGCCGCGCCTCGAGCCGCTCGAGAAGGCAGGCCGCGACCGCGGTGTCCTCCATCTTCTTCAGCGCGTCGATCGCGGCCGCCCGCTTCGCGAGCTCGGGGCGCGCCTCGATGAGGTCGACGAGCGGCGCGAGCGCCACCGGGCCGAACGCGCGGATCGCGTCCGCCACGATGCCGGGCTTGTAACCCTCGGCATACGCGGCGAGCAGCTCGCCCAGGCCGCGGACGTCGCCGAGGTAGCCGAGCGCGTACGCGGCGATCTTCGCCTCGCGATCGTCCTCGCCGCGGGCCGCCAGCATCCGCACGAACGGCTCGACCATCTCGACGTCCCCGAGCTGGGCGAGCGCGTGGGCGGCCTCCTCGCGCACCCCGCGGGCGGCGTCGGCGTGGTAGGCGCGGCGGAGCGCCGGGAGCGCGGCGAGGTCGCCGAGCTCGGCCAGGGCCTTGAGCGCCTCGAGCCGCTCCTCCTTGGTCGGCGCCGCGCCGAGCGCCTTCGCGAGCTCGTGCACACGCTCCATCCGCGCGGCGCGGCGCGCGCGCAGGTCGGCGCCGCCCGGTCCGGCCGCGCCGCCCAGCCCGGCCGCGCCGCCCGGTCCGGCCGCCTCCGCGGCGTCGAGCGCGTCCCGGGCGAGCGCCCGGAGGCCCGCGTCCTTCGAGTGCTCCGCGACCCGGCCGAGCATCGCCGCCGCCTCGGCGCGGGCCGCGCCGCCGGACTGCTGGACGACGGCCTGCAGCACCCGCACCGCCGTCAGCTTCGCCATCCGGCCCGCCTTCGCCGTGAGCGCCCGCTCCGCCGCGCTGACCGCCTCGGCGCCGAGCGGGCCGAACACCCGCGAAAGGACCGGCGCCGCGGCGCCGTCCGCCCAGACCGGGAAGACGTTGGCGACGAGCTCGCTCGCTGGCAGCGCCTCGTAATGGCGAGCGTAGTGGACCGCGGCGACGTAGCGGCTCATCGCGCCCGCCGCGCGGCGCCGCGTCACCTCCTCGGGCGAGAGCACCTCGTCGGGGCGCGCCACGAGCACGCTCTCGTAGGCCGGCGCGCGCTCGGTCGCGGCGCGGTCGATGTGCGTCGCGCCGGCCAGCCGGACGAGCGCCATCTCGAGCACCTGGTAGAGCTTGATGAAATCGTCGAGCCGATCCGCCGGCTCGGGCCGCCCGGGCAGGCTCTCCAGCAGCGCGGCCTGCTTCTCGAGGCGGAGGTCGCGCAGGCGCGCGGCGAGCGGGGCCGTCACGCGCGGGCCGAGGCCGGTGAGGCCGGTGGCGAGGGCCTCGGCGAGCTCCTCGCGCACCTCGCCGAGCGCGATGGCCGCGGGCGAGGCGCCCGCCTCGCGGGCGGCGGCGTTCCACGCGGAGCCGTCGAGTGGACCGCTCCGCGCCGCGGCGCCCTGATCGATGACGGGGCGCAGCTCGAGGCCGAGCGGGCCCTCGACGATCGCGGCGAGCGGCCACAACGTGGGCAGCGCGGCGTCGATGCCGACGTCGCCGAGCAGGGCGCGGAGCCGCGCCTCGCGGAGCGCGCCGGCGAGCCGCTCCTCGAGCGCCGCGTCGTCGGGCAGGTGCACGGCCTGCGCCTTGTCGTCGACCGCGGAGAGCCGCGCGCCGCGCGCGAAGAGCGTGTCGATGCGCACCGCCACGGGCAGGAGGTCGGGCGCGAAGACGTCCTTGCGGTGCTCCTGGAGCGCCGCGAGCGCCGCGCCGACGTCGGGCAACGCCCGCGCGAGCACGGCCTCGAGGGCGCCGGCGTCGAGCGGGCGCTTGTCGCCGAGGTCGCTGAAGTCGACGCGGAGCGGCGGGTAGCCGGGGTAGGTCGTGCCGCGCGCCCCGCCGAGCACCTCGCCGGCGAAGCTCCGCTTCGGCTCGGTCCGCTTCGCCAGGAAGGCCGGGAGGATCTGCTTTTCGCTGAAGTGCCGGCCGGACTCGAGGTCGATGAAGCGGCTCTCCCGGATGACGAAATCGTCGCTCGTCGTGCGCGTGGAGAACGCGTACTCGACCAGCGAGAGGCCCGGGGCGGGCTTCCGGTCGGACGCCTTCCACGTCTTGCCGACGAGCTCCTCGACGTGGCGGTCGTCGAGCGGCTCGCCGGCGAGGTGCTTCTCCAGCTTGCGGGCGGTGAGCAGGAGGTCGGCCAGCAGGTTCGCGTAAGCGACCACCGGGAGCGCCCCGCGGCGCGCGGCCGCGGCGGAGCCAGCGCCTGCGGCCTGTTGGACACCTGTGGCCTGTTGGACACCTGTGGCCTGTTGGACACCGGCGGCCTGCCGGACACCCGCCGCCGGCCCGCGCAGCAGCGCGGCGAGGTCGAGCGTCCGCGCCGAGAGCCGCCGGAGGCGGTTCTCCCGGAGGCCCTCGGCGAGCTTCTCCATCTGCTCCACGCGGTCGCCCCCGACCGCGGCGACGCCGGCCACGCCGAGCTCGCGCACGAGCGTGCCGACCTGCTCGACGCCGGCCTTCATCAGGGCCGCGGGGCTCGCGCTCCCCTTCTTCACGCTCCTCCGCGCGGTCTCGCCGCCCGGCGCGCCCGCCGGCGCCGCGTCGCTCACCACGAACGCCTCGGGCGCGCGCGCCCAGGCGACGAGCAGCGCCGCCGCGTGCTTGCAGAAGGCGGTGTTGAAGGTCCGCGCCGGGCAGGTGCACCGCCCCTTGAACCCGGGCGCCGGCGCGTCGCTGTAGACGAGCGTCACCTTGTAGGGCGCGGCCCCGGAGCCCTTCGCCTCGCAGAACAGCTTGTTCTCGTAGCGCGCCAGGTTGAGGAGGCTCCCGCCGTCGTAGAGCAGCGTGCCCTTCTTGAGCTCCCCGGCGTCCTGGATGAACGCCCGGAGCTCGGCGGCCCCGATGCGCTTCACCTCGCCCGGCGCCGCCGCGCTCACGCCGCCCCCGCAGGCGACCGCGCCGGACCCCGCGCCGAAGTGCCCTCATCCTTCCAGGAGATGACCGTCGACATCGGCCGAGGAGCCTACCATCGGCCCGGGGCGAGGGCCCAAACCCCGGCTTCGCATGGACCCCGTCGCCCCGCCGTCAGCTCCCGTCAGCTCCCGTCAGCTCCCGTCAGCTCCCGTCAGCTTCGTCAGCTTCCGGCTTCCGGGGACGGCGATCTCAGGCCGACAGCTGCACGGCGCGCTGCGCCTCGCCGAGCCGCGGGTAATCGGTGTAGCCGCGCGGCCCCTCCGAATAGAACGTCGCGACGTCCGGCGGGTTGAGCGGCGCCCGCCGCGCGAGGCGCTCGGGCAGATCCGGGTTGGCGAGGAACGGCGCGCCGAAGGAGACGAGGTCCGCTTCGCCCGCCCGCAGCGCCTGCTCCGCGGCCTCGAGCGTGTAGCCGCCGTTCGCGATGAGCGCGCCGCGGAACCGCTCGCGCAGGACCGGCGTCACCCGCGCCGCGGCGCCCTGCGCCCCGGCCGCGAGCGGCTCCACGACGTGCAGGTACACGAGCTTGCGCGCGGAGACCTCGGCGGCCACGTGGCCGAAGAGCTCCACCGGGTTCGAGTCGCTCATGTCGTTGTAGGCGGCCGTCGGCGAGACCCGCAGCCCGACGCGATCCGCGCCGAAGACCCCGCTCACGGCCTCGACGATCTCGAGCAGGAACCGCGACCGGTTCTGGATCGAGCCGCCGTACTGGTCCGTCCGGTGGTTCGTGCCGTCGCGGAGGAACTGATCGATGAGGTAGCCGTTCGCGCCGTGGATCTCGACGCCGTCGAAGCCGGCGGCCTTCGCCCGGCGCGCCCCCTCGGCGAACTGCGCCACGATCCCGGGGATCTCGTGCGTCTCGAGGGCGCGCGGCGTGCTGTAAGGCTGCGCCCCCTCGGGCGTGTGCGCGTGGGCGTTGCGGATCGCGAGCGCCGACGGCGCGACCGGCGCCTGCCGGCCCGGCTGGAACGACTCGTGAGACGCCCGGCCCACATGCCAGAGCTGCAGGAAGATCCGCCCGCCCGCCCGGTGGACGGCGCCGGTCACGAGCCGCCACCCCTCGACCTGCACGTCCGTGTGGATCCCCGGCGTGCGCAGGTACCCCACCCCCTGCGGGCTCACCTGCGTCGCCTCGCTGACGATGAACCCGGCGGAGGCGCGCTGCTCGTAATACAGCGCGTTCAGCTCGGTCGGCACGTTGCCGTCGCCGGCGCGGCAGCGCGTCAGCGGCGCCATCACGACGCGGTTCGGCAGCGCGAGAGATCCAAGGGCGAACGGGCTGAACAGCAGGTCGGACGAGGTGCTCACGGTCGATTCTCCTTGTGAAGTCGCTTTCAAAAAAGAAGCAGCGTTCGTTCCGGAAGCAACTTGGGTCGAGGCTTCCGTCTGTCAAGTTGCTTCCTTTTTGGTAGTGAATTGGTCATGCTGACCCCGAGGGACGACGAATGAAGCACTCCAGCGAGCACCTCTGCGAGAACTTCCAGGCCGCCATGGAGGTGCTCGCGAAGCCGTGGAACGGGCTCATCATCGCGACGCTCGAGGGCGGCGCGCTGCGCTTCGGCGAGATCGGCGAGCGGCTCGACACGATCAGCGACCGGATGCTCTCCAGCCGGCTGAAGGACCTCGAGGCGCTCGGGCTCGTGGTGCGGCGCGTCTTGCCGGGCCCCCCGGTGCGCGTGGAGTACGAGCTGACCGAGGCCGGGCGGGGGTTCCACGACGTCGCGACGGCGATCTCGAAGTGGGGGGAGCTCCTGGCCGCCGCGACCTCGCCGCGCGGCGGCGGCGCGAAGGGGGGCCCCGCGCGGCGGGCGCCGAAGGAGCAGAAGGACCCGAAGGAGAAGACGGTGAGGGCGACGACGGCGTCAAAGGCCACCGCGAGGCGCGCGCTGGCGCGGACCCCGTAGGCTTACGTGACGACCGCCACGACAGGGTACGATCACTCCTGATCGCGATCGGGAATCGCCCGAGCGCATTTTGTCGCATGGTGACATCGTGCGCTGGATGTGCTGGAGGCTTGTTGCCGAGGGTGAGTAATTCCTTGCCGATCGGGGGGAACGATGATGAAATCCGAGGGCTTCGTGCGCTCGGACCCGCCGGTGACGCGGGGCGCTGACGCGACGGTATTCTCCTGGATGCCGTGGTGGATCGTCGTATGGCCATGAAACACCAGCGCCGACCCTCCGGGATGGGGCTCGCTCACCAGTTCTGGCTCTCGCTCGTCCTCCCGATTGCGATCGCCATTACGCTGTACGCCGCGTTCTCGTCGGCGCACCGCCGGCAGGTCCTGCGACAAGAGGCCACGGAGGAGCTCCGCAACTACGCCACCCTGCTCCAGGCGTTCGTCGAGAGCGCGCTCCAGCGCAATGACATGGCGCTCGTCCGTCGCCGGGCAGAGCACTTCGCGCGCGCCGACCGGATCCTGGGCGTCGCCGCCTTCAGCAGGGCAGGCGAGGCCGTCTTCATCACGGAGGCGGTCGCGGCGGAGGCGGCGCGCCTCGGCGAGATCGCCGCGCGGGCGTTCCATGAGGGGGGCGACGTCGAGGAGGAGTCCAGCCTGGGGGGGCAGTCGGTGCTGTTCCGGAGCGTCGTCATCCACCCGAGCAGCACCAATCCAGAGCTGGTCGCCGTCCTGGTGCGCGATCGCCACTACATCGAGCTGCTGGAGAGGTCGTTGAATCGAGGCCTCGCGGTCACCGGGGTCGTCCTGCTCCTGGCCAGCGCGGTGGTGGCCTGGCTCGTGGGGCGCTTCACGGTCGGGCTCCCGGCGCGCTCGCTGCTCACCGGGGCAGAGCGCGTGGCCAGCGGCGATCTGGACGCCGCCGTGCCCGAGCGGGGCGCGGAGGAGCTCTCCCGGCTGGCGATCGCGTTCAACACGATGACGCAGTCGCTCCGGGAGGCGCGGGCGCGCGCCGAGCGGGAGGAGATGGCGCGCCTCGACGTGGAGCGCCGGCTGCAGCAGGCCCAGGCGCTCGCCGTCGCCGGGCAGGTGGCGACCTCGCTCGGCCACGAGATCGGCTCGCCGCTGAACGTGATCCAGGGCCGCGCCCGCCGCGCGGCCGACTCGCCCGGGTGCCCGGAGCACCTGCGCGCCGAGCTCGAGACCATCGCGCGGCAGTCCGAGCGGATCACGCGTGTCGTCTCGCGCCTCGTCTCCCTCGCCAGGCCGTCGCGGCCGCAGGTGAGGGAGAGCGAGCTCCTGCGCGTGGTCGAGGACGTGATCGCCTTCCTCGGCCCCGAGTGCAGGAAGCGCGATATCGAGACGAGCGTGGTGTGCTCCAGCGATACCGTCGAATGGGCGCGCGTCGCGCTCGACTCCGATCGTCTGTTTCAGGTGGTGTTCAATCTCTGTCTGAATGCCATCGAGGCCCAGGAGGGCGGCGGCGAGCTCGTGGTGCGCGTCTTCCCCGAGCGCGACGGCCCGGCGGGCGCTCGCGCCGTGTGCTTCGACGTCGAGGACGCGGGGCCCGGGGTGCACGCCGAGGACATGGGCCGGATCTTCGAGCCGTTCTTCACGACCAAGTCGACGCGCGGCGGCAGCGGCCTCGGGCTCGCGATCGTGCAGGGGATCGTCCAGGAAGCGGGCGGATCGGTCGAGGTCGCCGCCTCGGCGACGGGCGGGGCGCGCTTCCGGGTCACCTTGCCCACAGACACCTCGGGTGCGCCGGCGAGCACGACGTCGGCGAGCACAGAGCCGGTGATGATGGAGGAAGGACAGTAAGGATGAGTTCGAGCTCACCCAATGTGCTGATCGTCGAAGATGACGATGACCTCGGCCGGTTCGTCGTTGACATCGCGACAGATCACGGCTACCACGCGACTCATGTCGCCGATGCCATGTCGGCCCTCCGGCTGCTCCCGTCGGGACACTTCGAGCTGCTGATCACCGATATCCGCATGCCGGGCATGGACGGCATCGAGCTCATCGCGCGAGCCAAGGGGCACGATCCGTTCATCGCCGTCATCGCCATCACCGCCTTCGGCTCCGTCGAGACCGGGATGCGCGCCCTCCGGGTCGGTGCTTCCGATTACTTATCCAAGCCATTTCGCTCCGACGAGCTGAGCTCCCGTATGCGCCGCGCGCTCGAGCGTCGCGCGCGCGACATGGAGCACGCCCGCCTCCAGCGGCAAGTCGAAGAGGTGTTGCGCCGCGGCAAGGCCTGAGAAGGCCGCTCACCGGCGCCTCGCGATCCCGCGATCCCGGCGAGCGGCGAGGCCCCATCTCCCGAAGCGCGCCCTAACGTCTCCGAGGCGCGCTATCGTCGTGGTCACGTCAGGAAGGTATCGATGCAACCGAACAACATCGCGGCGGCACTGAAGGACAAGAACGGGAGCGGCGCGAGCAAGGCCAAGAAGGCGCCGCCCCGCAGGCGCGGCGCCGACGGGCTCGACCTGAACGTGCGGGAGATGCAGCTCCAGGCGATCCTGGAGGTGCTGAAGGCGGTGAAGGCCGGCAACTTCTCCGCCCGCGTGGGCATCGGCGAGGTCCCCGGGACGATCGGTCAGATCGCCGAGGAGGTGAACGACGTCGTCCAGCAGCTGCAGACCGTCGGCTCGGAGATCACGCGCGTCGCGCGCGAGGTCGGCACGGAGGGCAAGCTCGGCGCGCAGGCCGAGGTGCAGGGCGTCAGCGGCACCTGGAAGGACCTCACGGACAACGTGAACGTGCTCGCCGGCAACCTGACGAACCAGGTCCGGAACATCGCGGTGGTGACGACGGCGGTCGCGAACGGCGACCTGTCGAAGCAGATCACGGTCGAGGCGAAGGGGGAGATCCTCGAGCTGAAGAACACCATCAACAAGATGGTGGAGCAGCTGCGAGCGTTCGCGTCCGAGGTGACGCGCGTCGCGCGCGAGGTCGGCACGGAGGGCAAGCTCGGGGCGCAGGCCGAGGTGCGGGGCGTCAGCGGCACGTGGAAGGACCTCACGGACAACGTGAACGTGCTCGCCGGCAACCTGACCAACCAGGTGCGCAACATCGCGGTGGTGACGACGGCGGTCGCGAACGGCGACCTGTCGAAGCAGATCACGGTCGAGGCGAAGGGGGAGATCCTCGAGCTGAAGAACACCATCAACAAGATGGTGGAGCAGCTGCGGGCGTTCGCGTCCGAGGTGACGCGCGTCGCGCGCGAGGTCGGCACGGAGGGCAAGCTCGGGGCGCAGGCCGAGGTGCGGGGCGTCAGCGGCACGTGGAAGGACCTCACGGACAACGTGAACGTGCTCGCCGGCAACCTGACCAACCAGGTGCGCAACATCGCGGTGGTGACGACGGCGGTCGCGAACGGCGACCTGTCGAAGCAGATCACGGTCGAGGCGAAGGGGGAGATCCTCGAGCTGAAGAACACCATCAACAAGATGGTGGAGCAGCTCCGGACGTTCGCCGCGGAGGTGACGCGCGTCGCGCGCGAGGTCGGCACGGACGGCAAGCTCGGCGGGCAGGCGCAGGTGCCCGGCGTCGCCGGCACGTGGAAGGACCTGACCGACAACGTGAACCAGCTCGCCGGCAACCTGACGAACCAGGTCCGGAACATCGCCCTGGTGACGACGGCGGTCGCGAAGGGGGATCTGTCGCAGAAGATCACCGCCGAGGCGCGGGGCGAGATCCTCGAGCTGAAGGACACCATCAACAAGATGGTGGAGCAGCTGCGGGCGTTCGCGTCCGAGGTGACGCGCGTCGCGCGCGAGGTCGGCACGGAGGGCAAGCTCGGCGCGCAGGCCGAGGTGCGGGGCGTCAGCGGCACGTGGAAGGACCTCACGGACAACGTGAACGTGCTCGCCGGCAACCTGACCAACCAGGTCCGGAACATCGCCCTCGTCACGAAGGCGGTCGCGAGCGGCGACCTGTCCCAGAAGATCGCGGTCGAGGCGAAGGGGGAGATCCTCGAGCTGAAGGACACCATCAACAAGATGGTCGACCAGCTGCGCGCCTTCGCCGCGGAGGTGACGCGCGTCGCGCGCGAGGTCGGCACGGACGGCAAGCTCGGCGGGCAGGCGCAGGTGCCCGGCGTCGCCGGCACGTGGAAGGATCTGACCGACAACGTGAACCAGCTCGCCGGCAACCTGACGAACCAGGTCCGGAACATCGCCCTCGTCACGAAGGCGGTCGCGAGCGGCGACCTGTCCCAGAAGATCACGGTCGAGGCGAAGGGGGAGATCCTCGAGCTGAAGGACACCATCAACAAGATGGTCGATCAGCTGCGCGCCTTCGCCGCGGAGGTGACGCGCGTCGCGCGCGAGGTCGGCACCGAGGGCAAGCTCGGCGGCCAGGCGCAGGTGCCCGGGGTGTCGGGCACCTGGAAGGACCTGACGGAGAACGTCAACGTGATGGCGTCGAACCTGACCTCGCAGGTGCGCGGCATCGCCAAGGTCGTGACGGCGGTCGCGAACGGCGATCTGCGCCAGAAGCTGGCCCTGGAGGCCAAGGGCGAGATCGCGTCGCTCGCGGACACGATCAACGACATGACCTACACGCTCCGGGTGTTCGCCGAGCAGGTGACGACGGTGGCGCGCGAGGTCGGCATCGAGGGCAAGCTCGGCGGCCAGGCCAAGGTGCCCGGCGCCGCGGGCACGTGGAGGGACCTGACCGACAACGTGAACCAGCTCGCCGGCAACCTGACGACGCAGGTGCGCGCCATCGCGGAGGTCGCGACCGCCGTGACCAAGGGCGACCTGACGCGGGCCATCTCCGTCGAGGCGCAGGGCGAGGTCCTCCAGCTGAAGGACAACATCAACCAGATGATCTCCAACCTGCGCGACACGACGCGGGCGAACCAGGAGCAGGACTGGTTGAAGACGAACCTGGCGCGCTTCTCGGGGATGATGGCCGGGCAGCGGACCATCGAGGCGCTCTCGCGGCTCATCATGTCCGAGGTGACGCCGCTCGTCTCGGCGCAGCACGGGGCCTTCTATGTGCTGGAGTCGGAGGAGAAGCACCCGACGCTCAAGCTCACGTCGAGCTACGCGTTCCAGAAGCGAAAGGGCATCTCGAACCGGTTCGCGCTGGGCGAGGGGCTCGTCGGGCAGTGCGGCCTCGAGAAGAAGAGCATCGTGGTCACGGATCTGCCGGACGACTACATCCGGGTGAGCTCGGGCCTCGGCGAGGCGCCGCCGCGCAACATCTGCGTCCTGCCGGTGCTCTTCGAGGGCGGCCTCAAGGCGGTGATCGAGCTGGCGAGCTTCCAGAACTTCACGCCCATCCACCTCACGTTCCTCGAGCAGCTCACGCAGTCGATCGGCGTCGTGTTCAACATGATCGGCGCCAGCATGAGGACGGAGGAGCTGCTCCAGGAGCTCCAGAGGTCCAACACCGAGCTCGGCTCGCGCTCGCAGGAGCTGGAGGAGAAGGCGTCCGAGCTCGAGATCAAGAACCGGGAGATCGCCCGCGCCAGCGCGTCGCTGGAGGAGAAAGCCCGGGAGCTGTCGCGCACCTCGAAGTACAAGTCCGAGTTCCTCGCGAACATGTCGCACGAGCTGCGCACGCCGCTGAACAGCCTGCTCATCCTCGCCAGGATCCTCGCGGACAACGAGGAGCACACGCTCACGCCGAAGCAGGTCGAGTACGCGAAGACGATCGCCGCGGCCGGGCAGGACCTGCTCCAGCTGATCAACGAGATCCTGGACCTGTCGAAGATCGAGGCCGGCAAGATCGACGTGAAGACCCAGCGGGTGTCGCTGTCCGATCTGGCGGAGTACGTCGAGCGGAGCTTCCGGCAGATCGCCGAGCAGAAGGAGCTCGAGTTCTGGGTCCGGGTCGGGACCGGCGTCCCGTCGACGATCATGACCGATCTGCAGCGGCTCCAGCAGATCCTGAAGAACCTCCTGTCGAACGCGTTCAAGTTCACGTCATCCGGCCGGATCTCGCTGGAGATCGAGGTGGCGAGCCGGGGGATCGTGTTCAAGCGGGACACGCTCATCAAGGCGAAGGCCGTGGTCGCGTTCGCGGTCACGGACACGGGCATCGGCATCCCGTCGGAGAAGCAGACGCTCATCTTCGACGCGTTCCAGCAGGCCGACGCCTCGACCAGCCGCACCTACGGCGGCACGGGCCTCGGCCTGACGATCAGCCGGGAGCTGGCCAGCCTGCTCGGCGGCGAGATCTCGCTCCACAGCACGCCGGGGCTCGGCAGCAAGTTCACGCTGTACCTGCCCGCGGAGCGGCCGGAGCTCAAGACGCCGAAGGCGGCGCCGCGCCCCGAGCTGCCCGAGCCGATCGCGCCGCAGCTCGCGAACGGCTCGTCGGTCGCGCTGTCGGGGCGGACCGTGCTCGTCATCGACGACGACGCGCGCAACGTCTTCGCCATCACGAGCCTGCTCGAGCGGCGGGGGGCGCAGGTGCTCCTGGCCGAGAACGCGCGGCACGGCATCGAGATCCTGCGCGACACCGACGCGGTCGATATCGTGCTGATGGACATCATGATGCCGGAGCTCGACGGCTACGAGGCGACGCGCGAGATCCGGAATGATCCGCGCTTCAGCGATCTGCCGATCATCGCGGTGACGGCCAAGGCGATGCCGGAAGATCGGCAGAAGTGCCTGGACGCCGGCCTGAGCGACTTCGTCGCGAAGCCGGTGGACGACGCGCGCCTCATGTCGGTGATGCTGCACTGGCTGCAGCCCGACTGAGCAACGGAGCCCGACCGTGTCTTACGCTCCCGCGGCCACGAGCATCCTCCTCGTCGACGATCAGCCGGAGAACCTGACGGCGCTCACGGCGATCCTCAGCGAGGAGAGCTATCGCCTCGTGACCGCGGGGAGCGGGAAAGACGCGCTCCTCAGGATCCTGTCCGAGGACTTCGCGGTGATCCT
Organism: Sorangium cellulosum; assembly: GCF_002950945.1. Lineage (GTDB taxonomy): Bacteria > Myxococcota_A > Polyangia > Polyangiales > Polyangiaceae > Sorangium > Sorangium cellulosum_E. Next base: position 12,628,493 of record NZ_CP012673.1, on the reverse strand, counting down.
GCTCGACGTGCGGCTGCCCGACATCGACGGGTTCGAGGTGGCCTCGCTGGTGAAGCAGCGGGAGCGGTCGCGCCACACGCCGATCATCTTCCTGACAGCGGCGACGGACGATCTCTCGGCCATCTACAGGGCGTACGCCGTGGGCGGGGTCGACTACCTGCTGAAGCCGCTGGAGCCGGAGGTCGTCCAGGCGAAGGTCGCCGTCTTCGTCGAGCTCCACCGGCGCGGCGAGCAGATCAAGGAGCAGGCCGAGCTGCTCCGCAAGGCCGAGCAGCGCCGGCGCGACGCCGAGGTCGAGGAGCTCCGGCGCGCCGCGCAGGCGCGGTACCAGAACCTCGCCGACGCGATCCCGCAGTGTGTCTTCACGGCGAAGCTCGACGGGAGCGTCGATTACGTGAGCTCGCGGTGGCTCTGGTACACGGGCCTCGCGTTCGAGGCGCTCCGCGGCTGGGGCTGGCAGGCCGTGGTGCACCCGAACGACCTGAACCAGTTCGTGGGCAAGTGGCGGGTGAGCCTCGAGTCGGGCGAGCCCTTTCAGGGCGAGTGTCGCCTCAGGTCCGTGCACGGGGTCTACCGGTGGCACCTCTGCCAGGCGGTCCCGGAGCGGGACGTGTGGAAGCGGGTGGTCGGCTGGCTCGGCAGCTTCACGGACATCGACGACGGCAAGCGCCACGAGCAGGAGCGGATTCACCTCCTGACCCGCGAGCGCGCCGCCCGGGCCGAGGCCGAGGCGGCGGTGCGCCGGTCGGAGCTGCTCGCCGAGGCGTCGAGCTCGTTCTCGGCGTCGCTCGACGAGGACAGCGTCGCAGCGGCCCTGGCGCGCCTCGCCGCGGATCGCATCTGCTCCTGGTGTGTCCTCGATCTGCGCAGGGACGGCGCGCTGCGCAGGACCGCGGTCGCGCACCGCTCCCGCGAGGCGGCGCGGTTCCTTCCCCGGGAGCTCGTCACGGAGGCGGGCGGCATCGGCGCCGTGCTGGCGAGCGGGCGCCCCGATCTGCAGGTCGAGTGCACGCCGCGCGACGTGGCGCAGGCGCTCGACGTGGGCGACGGGGCGGCCATCCAGGAGCTCGGCGCGAGCAGCTACCTCTGCGTGCCGCTCGTCACGCGCGGGAACGTGCTCGGCGCGCTCAGCCTGGTCTGGGTGGAGCCGGGCGAGCGCTTCGATCCCCCGGATTTTGCGGTCGCCGTCGATCTCGCGCAGCGCGCGGCGCTCTGCCTCGAGAACGCGCGCCTCTTGCGGATGATGCGGGAGGCCGTCCAGATCCGCGAGGATTTCGTCTCGGTCGCCTCGCACGAGCTCAGGACGCCGCTGAGCGCGCTGATCTTGCAGGTCCAGGGCCTCTCTCGCACCATCGCCCGATCGGGCGGCGAGCTGCCGGCGGAGCAGGCGCTCGCGAAGCTCTCGCAGGCAGAGGGGCAGATCGAGCGGCTCACGCGGCTCATCGACACGCTGCTCGACGTGACGCGCATCAACAACGGTCAGATCGAGCTCAGCCTCGAGGACGTGGACCTGTGCGACGTGGCGCGCGAGGTGGCGGACCGCCTCGCGTCCGAGGTGGAGCGGGCGGGCTGCGTGCTCGAGCTCGACCTGCCGCAGACGGCGGTCGGCCGGTGGGACCGCCTGCGGATCGAGCAGGTGGTCACCAACCTGCTCGTGAACGCCATCAAGTACGGTCGCGGCAAGCCGGTCCAGCTGCGGATCGCGATCGACGGCAAGTCGGCGGTGCTCCAGGTGATGGATCAGGGCATCGGGATCGAGAAGGAGTACATCGGCCGGATTTTCGGGCGCTTCGAGCGGGCGGCGCCGACCAGCTCGTACGGCGGGCTGGGCGTCGGCCTGTACATCGTGGACCAGATCCTCAAGGCCCACGGCGGGTCGATCCAGGTCGAGAGCGCGCCGGGCGTGGGGTCGAGGTTCCAGGTGGCGCTGCCGCTCCCGGCGCGGGACGCCGACCCGTCCGGGCCGATGGGCGAGCGCCCGGAGCCCTCGTTGACCGGCCCCGCGGGCTGAACGTGCCGCTGGCACCGCCGCGGGCGGGGCCGTCGCGGGCGGGGCGCCGAGGTGGCGGCAGCGTGCACAGCGCGACGGGCTGAAGGCCGCTGCGTTGCGCCACGGTTGCAACCGGGCGTTTCAACCGTGAAAGGTGCGCGGCAAACATCCCGGGAAAACGGCGATGCCCGCCTCCGGGCATCGGTTGGCCTACCTCGTGCAACCTGTCCGCAACAGAGCGCCCGGAGCGACCTCCGGGGGCATCCCTCGCCATTCACCACGGAGACACGGAGGCACGAGCAAACCCAAATCGTGCCTTCGTGCCTCCGTGGTGCGCGTGTGTTCTCGGCTGGGCCCGCATCCGCGGGCGGCGCGAGGGGATCTCCCGGGTGGACACTAACACGTCCGGACGGGCGCTTCAGGGCTCCTGACCTTCACATGCAGCGATGCGTGGAAGATCAAAACAGTTTATAGGTGAGTCCTCCGCTGCACGACGTGATCGATCCGCCACCACAATCGGTAGTTCAAGTGAAACTTTCAATCAGCCTAGTTGGCCCCTCGATCAGCGCCGTGAGCAGCACTGGTCCGGTCCTGGTCAAGTCGCCCTCGCTGGAAGAGGCCTACCGCGCGCGCCGTACGGACGCGCCTCGCCCGGCCGGGACGCGCCGGCGGGGCTCCGCGGGGGCTGCCCGGGGCACAACGGCGCGGAAGCGCGCCGCCAGCCGGCGCGCCTGAGGAGCGCGCGGCCGGCGTCGGGAGCGACGCGCGGCCGGCAGGGCTGGAGAGAGCGCCTGGACGGCGCGCCCGATGAGGAGCGCGCGGCCAGGCGCTTCTTCGTTCACTTCGCCTCGGCCTCGATCAGCGGGCCGAGGTCCTGTCCTCGCATGATCCGCTCCACGACCTTGACGAGGAGCTTCGGTGTGCAGCCGAAACACGGGGTCCCGAGGGCGGCGAGCTTCTGGGCCATCTCGTGGTCGTACGAGGGTTTGCCGCTGTCCGAGAGCGCGAGCAGGCAGACCGAGCGCACCTTGCTGTCGGCGAGCTGGCGCATCCGGGCGACGAGCTCCTCCGCGTTACCGCCCTCGAACAGGTCCGTGATCAGGATGAGCAGCGTCTTCTCGGGGCGCTCGATGAAGTTCGCCTGGGCGTAGGCGACGGCGCGGTTGATGTCCGTGCCGCCGCCGAGCTGCGCGGTGAACAGCACGTCGACCGGGTCGACCAGCATCGGAGTCACGTCGACGACCTCGGTGTCGAAGAAGAGGAGCCTCGTGCGGAGGACGTCGAGCGAGGCGAAGATGGCGGCCATGATGGAGCTGTAGACGACGCTCTCGCCCATGGATCCGGACTGGTCGACGAGGATGGCGACGTCCCACTCCTGCCTCCGCGTCTGGTTGGCCCAGAAATAGAGTCTGTCCGGGACGAGGCGGCGCCGCTCCGCGTCCCAGCCTCTCAGGTTCTTGCGGATGGTGCGCTTCCAGTCGAGGTTCCTGAGGACGCGCAGCGGGCTCTGCGTGTTGCGCCGGAGCGCGCCGAGGATGGCGGTGCGGACCTCGGGCTCGAGCGCGCGCCGCACGTCGTCGACGACCTCGCGCACGATCTGCCGGGCGGCCTCCCGGGCGGCGTCCGGGATGAGGCCTTTGGCGCTCATGAGGGTGGCGACGAGCTCGATGTTCTTCTCGAGGAAGGGCAACGTCTCGGGCTCGAAGAGGAGCTGCGTCAGGCCTTTCCGCTCGATGGCGTCCTTCTGGACGAGCGCGACGATCTCGTGGCTGAAGAACTCGCGGACGGCGGCGAGCCACTCGGGGACGTACGGCCGCGAGCCACCCAGGTTGCCGGCGCGCTCGTCGTAGAGGAACGAGAGCGCCCGGTCGAGGTCGCCGAGCCGCCGCGGGTCGACGTGGAGCGCGGGCGCCGCGCCGCCGAGGCCGCCGAGCTGGAGGCGCGGGTCGACCCGCTCGGCCTCGGGGCCGAGCGCGAGGCGCCAGCGCAGGAGGACGTCGCGGTCGGCGTCGGAGAGGTCGTCGGAGGCGGCCGGAGAGGCGGCGGGGGAGGGCGGGGGAGGGGAGGCTTTGGAGGACTTGCGGGGGCTCACGACGGGGAGCGATCATCGGCGACCCAACCCGGGTTGGCAACCGCGACCCGGGCGAGCCGACCCAGGTTGGGGAGGGCGAGCCGACCGGGGTTGGGGCAGCCGCGATCCTGGCGACGCGATCCAGGTTGGGGAAACTGCGATCCGGGTGAGGCGATCCGGGTGGGGGGAGCCAACCCGGGTTTGGGGGGAGCCAACCCGGGTTCGGGCGACCCGCGTCAGTACATCAGGTTACCCTGGCCGAGCTGGAAGTTTATGTTGGACCCGAAGTGGTCCCGCGCGCTCTGGACCCGCGAGATGGCCGTCGAGATCCGGCTCTGCCGCTGCGACCAGGTGGTCGCCGCGAGGCCCGCCGCGATCTCGCTCTTCGCCTCCTGGAGGCGGGTCTGGGCGACGGGATGCAGCGGGTTGGCGGATGGATCCACGGCGAGGACCTCCAGCGCGTCGTCGATCTCGACCCTGGCCAGATCCATGAGGCCGAGCTGGATATCCGCCCTCGTGTTGTTGAACTGGTTGACCAGCGTCTGGGCCGCTTGCAGGCGCTGCTTCGCGATGTCGAGGTTGAACGCGGCGCTGAGCACGCGCAGGAACCGACCCATCTTGTTGATGTCGTCGTTCGGGAACGCGATCGGGGTGCCGAACTGCGCGGTGAGCTCCGCCGCGGCCGGCGAGACGCTGAACTGCGGCCCGGTATAGAAGGCGACCGCCGCCTCGATCGTGTTGCCGAACGCGTTGGTGTGGAAGAAGGGCGGGTTGTCCACCGCCTCGATCACGGGCGGCGTGTTGAACTTGCCGTCGCCGAACCCGTTGAGGAACCCGGCGCCCACGGCGTCGATGTTGGGCGTGGCCAGGTTCTGACCGCCGAACCCTCCGTCGAACGCCCCGATGGTGCCGGTCGCCGGGGCTAGCCGGGTCCCCGTGTCGAGGTTGCGGTTGAGCCCCGTCGACTGGTGGTTCGCGCCCCCGTTGAAGTGGCAGACGTTGCAACGGCCCCGCGCTGGATCCATGAACGCCAGCCGCCCGTCGTTCGCGTCGGGGTCGGTGAGGTTGACCTGCTGCAGATTGAGCTCGTTGGTCCGGCCGAGGCTCAGCTGGAAGGCCTCCGTGAGGTCGAGCTCCTGCGAGGTCGGGAGCCGGAACGCCACCCCGGGCTGCCGTCCGAGATCGGTCGGGTAATGCTGGTTGATCGCCCCGGTGAGGAACTCGCGGAGCGAACCGTCGCCGGGGGCGCCGTCGCCCGACCAGCCCGTGCGATGCACCGGCGGGTTGGTCGAGCCATCCGCCAGATCGGGCGCGATGGTGAGCGACATGGACAGCGTGTGGGGGACGCCGCGCAGCACGAACTTGTTGGGGAGATCCTCGAACCCGTCCACGTTCTCGCGGATGAGCCCGAGCGCCCTCAGGTCCGGCGTCTCGAGCTCGGCGAGCGCGGGATCCTGCTCGGCGACGAACAGGGGATCGAGCGGGTTGCTCGCGGCGAGCGCGTTGATGAAGGGGACGTCGATCGTGAAGTTGTTCGCGACGGGGTGGCAGGTGGCGCAGGCGCGGCCGTTGCCCTCGAACGTCTCGCGGAAGAAGATGTCCGCGCCCGCGCAGACCTGCGCGGAGACGAGCCCGGCGATCACGCGCGGATCCTGGGCGCACAGGTCGAGCCGATCCTGCGCGGTGAGCCCGCTCGACACGGCCTGGACGCCCTCGGCGTCGCCGCCCGGCTCGGGCTCGGCGCACGAGGTGATGAATGCGGTCGCCAAAGCTGGCAATAGGCCCAAGAGCCTGGACCACGAAGATGGCATGTAGAACTCTCCCTGCTGTCGTTGTTCTCTGCTCGGTACCGTGCGCCGCACGCGAAGAGGCTGCCGCTCTTGCCGGTGCCACGAGGTCGCACTGAGCCGCCGGTAGGCGCGGCGGTCACACCGCCAGCGCGCAGGAGCCCAAGCGTATCGACTTCGCGTGTGCCCCGAATGGATATCAGGACATCCCCCAGCGTCAAATCCATTTATGGGTAGACCGCCCATTGTTCACGAGACGCCGGGCCCGAGAGGCCGAAGACGGCATGAATCCGGGGCTGCGACTTAAGGATTCTTAACTATCCCGCTTCATACTTCTTAACGCGTTCATGGCGCTTCTGTTGTTGACACGAGGCGACACGACCCAGGTTGCGACCCGGCGATCCGACCCGGGTTGCCCGCGTCCCTGACAGGGCGATCGACCCCCGCTGGAGCGCGGCGCGACCCGCGTTGGCGGTCAAAGCGGATGTGAGGGAGACCGGCCGTGGCGCGCTGCACGCGGGGCCACGCGCGCGCTCACACGTCCTTCGCGGACAGGTCGCTCGCGATCAGCGAGAACATCACGGCGTCCTGCGCTTCACCGCGCACGACGAGCCGCCGCCGGAGCACGCCCTCGCGCACGGCCCCGAGCTTCTCGGCCACGCGCTGGCTGGCCAGGTTCACGACCGCGACGACGATCTCGATGCGGTTCAGCGCGAGCTGCTCCAGGCCGAAGCGCGCGACCAGGCCCGCCGCCGCGGTCGCCGCCCCGCGCCCCGCCCTGTCGGTCCGGATCCAGTAGCCCAGGTTGGCGAAGCCGTGTGCGCGGTTCAGCCCGGAGAGCGTGCAGTCGCCCCAGTGGTCGCCTGTCTCCGGATCGATGAGGCAGAACCCGTACTGGGTGCCGCTCGCCCACCCCTCGGTGCAGAGCTCGACCCACTTCCTGCTGTCGGCCAGGGCATAACCAGGATGGCACCAGTCCATCCACCGTCCCAGCTCGGCGACAGAGGCCCTGACCGCCTCGAGCTGGCCCTCTTCGTCGCCATCCCGGTAGGGCCGCAGCACCAGCGACCGCCCGGAGAGCTGTACCAGCGCTTCCATGGGCCGCACGGCGCGGAGCATTCCATGGATCCGAGGGGGAGGCCACGGGCCGGCGGGCGCCCCCCGATCACCCGACGCGCGGTGGGCACGCGGCGAGATCGGCAGTCCCCGCGCGCCCTCACAAGAGCTCGTCCAGGTCGTCCATCGCCTGCGAGAGCTCCTCGCTCATCTCCTTGAGCTTCTCCCGGTCCTTCTCCAGCAGCACCGCCTGCGCCGCCCGGGCCTTCTCCCCGAGCTTGCGCGCCGCGAGCACGTTCTCGAGCAGGTACCGCCGCTCGGTCGCCCCGAGCTCCGCGAACGCCCGCCGGAGGATCGGCAGCGTGTCCTTGAAGCGCTCCGGCGCGATGCCCCCGAGGAACACGTCGAGCGCCTCGACCACGGGGCGGCTCTTCACGAGCACGAGCGCGTTCACCTCGAAGAAGCCGGCCAGGAACGCCGCCGCCGCCTCGGGTGGGACCGCGCTCCCGAGCCGCAGTCCGACGATCCTGGCGACCTCGGCGTCGTCGATCTCCTGCGCCAGGTAGAGCAGCCCGCACGCCATGCCGGACGCCGACGGGTTCACCGCCTCGCTGTCCACGAGCCCCCGCGCCGCGTCGTACCACGCCCGCCGGTCGACGATCGGCTGCGACAGCGCCACGTCGTGCAGCGTGCGCAGCGCCTCCTTGGCGCCCGCCACCGCCTCGTCGCTGCCCGTGCAGCCCGCGTGCACGCGCAGGACCGCGCGCGCGAACGTCTTCTCCAGCATCGGCGCGAGCACCCCGTCGCCGAGCGACGACAGCGACCGCGACGAGCCGAACGACGCGAGCCCCGCGAACGCGCGGCACGCGCGCGCGAGCGACGGCAGATCGGTGTCGCCCGCGGCGAGCTCGTCGCACGCCCGGAGCGCCGCGGCCACGACGCGCGCGCTCGACGCGAGCACGCCGTTCAGCAGCACGTCGGCGGCCTCGCCCGTCGTGTGGCAAGCCCCGAGATCCTCCTCGAGCAGCCGCGTCGCCACCTGCTCCAGCGTCTCGCCGAGCACGATCTTCTCGACGAGCGCCACGTCGGTGGCCGGCGTCCACTGCGCCTCCCACGTCTCCTGGAGCTCCCTGAGCATGTCCACCGCCGCCGCCTGCTGCGCCGCCTGCCCGCGCAGCCTCGACGCACCGCGCGCGCCGCCCGCGCGCCGCACGCCCGCGTACGCCGCGTAGGGGATCTTCGCGATGCGGAGCCGGTGCAGGAGCACGCTCGTGCCGACCTCCACCTCGTTGGTCAAGGACAGCCGGAACGACTCGGGCGCGTCCGTGGCCGGCAGCCTGCGCTCGCGCACCTCGCGCCAGAACTCCTCCTGGAGCGAGTTCTTCCCGATGCGGCCCCCGACCCGACCGACGTTGCGCCCGATCACCGCCGGCCAGAGGAAGCCGTCGACGTGCGTCGCGTCGCCGCGGCACATCGTCGCGATCGTCGCCTCGCGCACCTCGTCGAGGCCGGGCTCCGCCTTGCCGCGGTGCTCGGCGAGCGCGACCGCGAGGCGGAACGCCTCGATCGTGTCCGCGAGCGAGGCCATGAACCCGCGGAGGCGGAGGTGCTCGGTGAAGTCGATCAGCACCTCGAGCGTGGCGCGCCGGAAGTCGCCGCCGGCGTCGTGGGCGCGCTGGTAGTACTGCGGCGCCCGGTTGCCCGCTCCGTAGCCGAGCTGCTCGGACAGGCGCGGGAAGCTGAAGGGGACCAGCGTCGCCGCGCACGGCACCGGGGCCGGCAGCCGCGCCTCCAGCGCGGGGTCGACGTCGCGCGCCGCGAACGCCGCCGCGTGCGCGGCGCCCAGCACCGCCGCCACCTCGCGCGGGGCGAGGTCCGGGCCCATGCGCTCGAGCAGGCAGCGCGCCATGTACGCGTCGCGCGCCCGGTGCACCAGCCGGTCCCCCTCGGCGCGGGCGAGGTCCGCGTACGCGAGCAGCGCCTCGCGGAACGACCTCGGGTCGTAGCGGGGCGCCTCGAACGAGGCTTCCCAGAACTCCTCGAACGAGCGGAAGCCCCGCGCCCGCGCGCAGGCCTCGTAGAGGCTCTCCGGCTCGCCCTCCGCGCTCGCCGGCGCGCCGTCCTCGTCGTCCTCGTCGCCCGCGTCGCCCTCGCGCTCGTCGCCTTCGCGGTCCTCGTCGCCCCGGCCCGCGTCGCCCTCGCGCTCGTGGCCGCCCGGGTCCTCCGCGTCGTCGTGGCCGACCAGGGCGCCCTCGAACGGCGCGAGCGCCACGCCGACGGGCACGTCGATGAGCTCCACGCGCGCGCCGTGCTCGAACGCCCACTTCACCGCGACGTACTCGGGCGAGTACGCGGCGAACGGCCACAGCGACGACGCGGGCGTGCCGTCGGTCCGGTACCCGAGGATCGCGACGGGGGGCACGGTCTTCGGGTCGACGAGCGCCTCGAGCAGCGGCGTCGCGTCGCTCGGGCCCTCGACGAAGATCACCTTGGGGCGCACCTCGTCGAGGTAGGCGCGCAGCGCCGCGCTCGAGCGCGGCGAGTGGTGGCGCACCGGGAAGAGGTGGACGGCGGCGAGCCGGTCGAGGTCCATCGGGGCTGCCTCAGGGCGCGAGCCGCTTCTTGGAGGCGGCGTAGAACTCCTTCCAGAGCCCCGGGCGCGCCTTGGCCACGGTCTCGCAGTACTCGCGGACGGCCTTGAGGTCCTCGCCCCCTTCCTTGCTCACGGCGCCGAGCAGCGAGCGGGAGAGGTCGTCGGCGGTCACCTTCCCGGTGCCGAAGTGCTGCGCGAGGATGCCGCTGTTGAACAGCACGCTGATCGCCTCCGCCGTCGACAGGACCGAGCCGGGCGTCTTCACCTTCGTCTTGCCGTCCTTGGTCATGCCGGCCCGGAGCTCCTGGAACAGGGTGACGAGCAGCTTGGCGAGCTCGGCGGGCGGCTCGACGCCGACCTGGTAATCGCCGCGGAGCTCGGCCTCGCGCTTCTGCACGATGCGGATCTCCTGCTCCAGGTCGTCGACGACCGGGACCGTGATGAAGTTGAAGCGGCGCTTGAGCGCGGCGCTCATCTCGTTGACGCCGCGGTCGCGGGTGTTGGCGGTGGCGATGAGGTTGAACCCGCGCTGCGCGGACACCACCTGATCGAGCTCCGGGACCGCGACCTGCTTCTCGGACAGGATGGAGATGAGCGCGTCCTGGATCTCCGACGAGGTGCGGGTGATCTCCTCGAACCGCGCGAAGCGCCCGTCCCGCATCGCGCGGAGCACGGGCGAGGGCACGAGCGCCTTCGGCGACGGCCCCTCGGCGAGCAGCAGGGCGTAGTTCCACCCGTACTTGACGTGCTCCTCGCTGGTGCCGGCGGTCCCCTGGACGACGAGCGCGCTCGTGCCGCTGATGGCGGCGGCGAGGTGCTCGGAGAGCCAGCTCTTCGCGGTGCCCGGCTCGCCCACGAGCATGAGCGCGCGGTCGGAGGCGAGCGTGGCGAGGGCGACCTGGACGAGCGCGCGATCGCCGATGTACTTGGGCGTGATCGCGACGCCGCCGACCGGCTTGTCGCTGCCGAGGATGTAGGTCTCGACGGCCCTCGGCGAGAGGCGCCACCCGGGCGGCTTCGGCGCCTTGTCCTCGGCGGCGAGGGCCGCGAGCTCGTGGTCGTACTTGGTCTCGGCGGGCTGGCGCAGGTCGCTCATGGGGCCGGCCCGAGGCTACCGCAGAACGGGGCGGGGCTGCAGGGCGGCGTGCCTCGCGCGCTGCGCGTGAGCTCGGCTCCAGGGATCGCCCGGCGGCGCCGCCGCGGGGATCCCACCCGCGTGTCGCCGTCGAGCGTGAAGGAGCCATCCACGGTCTCCGGCGCGGCGGAGTACCTCCGCGAGGGCGCTGCCAGCGGCCGGTTTGCCGGCGCGAGCTGTCATCGCGTGTGATTGAGTGTAATCGTTGGTGAGTTGACTCACGCCTCCCCGTCGAGGAGCCTGACGCGCGTCATAGGCCTCGCCTGCGCGCGTCATAGGCCTCTTTTATCGGGAGCATCTTTCATGCGACGGGCGAACTGGCTGGCTCGTTTGGTGGTCTTTTGTGGTGTGGTGTTGCTGCTCGGGCGCGGGCATGGCGGGCTCGCGCTCGCCGGGCCCCTGGAGGCGCCGGCGTCGCCGCCCGAGCTTCCGGGCGACCGGTCCGCGCTCTTCACGGGCGACCGGTCCGCGCTCTTCACGATGCCGATGCGGGCGCCCGGCGACGGCGGTCAGCTCGCGGCGGGGCGCCTCGCGGCCGTGGAGCCCGTCGAGGACCTGGGAGCGCCGCACGGCGAGATCGTGCGCCCTGACGAGGCCCGGGTGGTCGCGTTCGAGGGCGCCGTGCTGGAGATCCCGAAAGGCGCCGTGGAGGAGCCGGTGCGGATCACGATTCGCCCGCTCGACCAGGCCGAGGTGCGGCCCATGGGGCGCGCGATGGTCAACGTCACGCCCGGGGGGCGGGCGTACCGCTTCGGGCCGCATGGCCTCAAGTTCAAGAAGCCGGTGCGGCTGACGCTGCCGTACGACGAGGGCGCGATCCCGCCCGGGATGACGGCGCAGCACGTGACGGGGTTCTTCTTCGACGAGGCGCTGGGCCAGTGGGAGCCCGTCGCGAAGGCCGATGACGCCGCGACCGCGGGAAACGCCGCGAAGGGCGCCATGGCCGCGAAGGGCGCCATGGCCGCGAAGAGCGCCATGGCCGCGAAGAGCGCCATGGCCGCGAAGGGCGCCAAGCTGACGAGCCTCACCGATCACTTCACCGACTTCGTGAATGCCACGCTCGCGATGCCGGACGCGCCCGGGACGCGCAGCTTCGATCCCAACAGCATCAAGGGGCTCGCGCTCCCGAGCCCGACCGCCGGCGTGACGTTCATCGAGCCTCCGGAGGCGAGGTCGAGCGGCGCCGCGCAGCTCAGCCATCCCCTCGTGGTCCCGGCGGGCCGCAACGGCATCCAGCCCGAGCTCGCCATCGAGTACAACAGCGAGCTCCGCGGCGGGTGGCTCGGCGCCGGATGGGACCTCAGGCTGCCCCGCATCGAGATCGACACGCGCTTCGGCGTGCCCACGTACGCCGCGGACGAGAGGCCGCGTTACCTGCTCGACGGGAGCGAGCTCGTGCAAGTCGAGGGCGGCGAATGCGGCGATCCCTGCCTGTTCCGGCGGCGGGTGGAGGGGCCGTTCGACCGCATCCTGCGCCGCGGCACCGGGTCGAGCAGCTACTTCTGGGAGGTCACGGACAAGAAGGGAACGGTCCATGTCTACGGCCGCAGCGCGGGCGCGCGCCTCGATGACCCGGAGCCGGGCGAGGGCCAGCCGCGCAACGTGTTCCGCTGGTACCTGGAAGAGGTCCGCGACACGTTCGGCAACCAGATGCTGATTCACTACGATCGGGACGTCGACGACGGCCCGCCGCCGCGCATCGAGGTCCACCCCGAGCGCATCGAGTACACGGCCAACGCGGCGCAGGGGGTGAACGCAGCTTACTTCGTGGACTTCGTGTCCGTGGCCGGACGGTCCGACGTCGCCCTGAGCGGCAGGCCAGGCTTCCTGGAGCAGACGAGCGAGCAGCTCGCGCGCGTGGACGTGCGGTTCGGCGCCACGTTGATCCGCAGCTACGCGCTGGAGTACGCCGAAGGCGAGTTCGGCAAGCTCCTGCTCCAGTCGATCGCGGTCTCGGGCCGGAACAGCCCGAATCCCGACGGCACGTCGTCGAGCAAGGAGCTTTACCGGCACACGTTCGACTACTTCACCGCGCCGCGCACCGAGTCCGGAGAGATGGCGGCGTTCGCGCAGGCGGTCGAGGCGTGGGGCCAGGGGAAGGCACGGGGCGGCCTGTCGCGCTCGGAGGACACGACCTCGGGCGGCAGCGCGTCGGTCGGGCTGGGGATCGGGATCTTCTCGATCTCGGTCGGCGGCGGCGGCTTCTCCGGGAGCGAGTCGGTGCGCAACAGCGTGTTCGACCTCAACGGCGACGGCCTGCCCGACTTCCTCTACGACGGCGGAGAGGCCGGCCTGAACTTCCTGCGCGCGCCGCGCCACGGCCATATCGCCCTGACGGGCGTCCCCGGGCTGTTCCAGGACACCCTGGGCTACACGGATCGGTCGGGGTGGAACGTGCAAGCCGGGTTGAACCTCGCGGTCGTGGGCGGCTCGGTGGCCTACACGCGGAGCTCGACCGAGGACGAGCAGGTCGTCTCGGACATCAACGGCGACGGCTATCCCGATCTCGTCTCGGTCGGCGCGCTCGGGGCCGTCGAGGTCGCCTTGAACGACCGGCGCGGCCGCTTCGGGACCAGGACGCCGTGGGGGCAGCTCGACACGAGCGGCGTGCCCGCGGGGCGCCCCGACTTCGCGGCGGCGGCGCGCACGGACTTCCACCCCGCCGACCCGCTGCTGCGCTGGATCGCGCCGTTCGAGGGCGACATCCGCATCGGCGGCGCGCTGCAGAAGCAGGAGGCCGGCGGCGACGGCGTGCGCGTGGAGATCGTGCGCAACAGCGAGGAAGAACCGCTGTTCGAGGACGTGATCGCGGGGGGCGACGTGTCTCCTTGCGCCATCGGCGCGGGCGAGTGCGGCGGCGGCGTCCTGACGACGCATGTCTCCGCCGGCGACCGCATCTACGTGCGGGTGAGCGCGGCGCCGCAGATCGACCCGGAGAGCGCCGTGGACACGGCGGCCGATCTCCTGGCGTGGAGCCCGTCGATCACCTACGAGGTGGACGAGGCGCTGCTCGATCGGATCGGGCCGGACGGCGCGCCCCTCCACCGCTTCGATTACGGCCAGGACCACCGGCTCGCGGGGCGGCCGGAGGTGCCGTGGGTGGCGCCCGCGGACGGCGCCGTGCGCCTCACCGGCGATCTGATCAAGCAGTGGACCACGAGCGACGATCTCTCGGTCGAGATCACGAAGGAGAGCGAGGGCGCGACCACGCCGGTGCTGCCGTCGCAGCGCGTGGACGCGGCGACCGTGGGCGTCGGGCTCTCGCTCGCCGCCCTCCTGCCCGACGTGGTCCCCGTGAAGGCGGGGGATCGCCTCCGGATCCGCGTCCGATCGGATGTGCCTGACGACCCGGCGCTCGTGACCTGGAGCCCTGTTGTCCGCTACGAGCGGTATACCCGCGTCGATCGCGCGACCGGCGCTCCCCGGGAAGGGGCCGTGTCGTGCGGCGTCCAGCCGAGCGGCCGCACGGCCTGCACGCTGGACAACGACGGCCCCGAGGACGCGCCGCTGCCGCTGTCGCTGATCGAGCAGAAGGCCTATGTGGCGATGCCCGTGACGAGGTGGCTGCCGGGGGCGCACCGGACGCCCTGGATCGCGCCGAGCTCCGGCACGGTGCGGCTCCAAGGCTCGGTGTTCGTGCCGGGCACCCACGTGTCGCTCGACCGGCCGATCACCGTGCTCGTCCAGGGCGTGCACCGGCTGTTCCACAAGCAATCCTTCGTCGCGCCGAGCAGCAGCGGGATCACGGTGCCCTTCGCCGTCGACCTGGAGGTCGAGGCGGGCGAACCGGTCTACGTCTTGCTGCACGCCAGGGAGGTGGCCGTCGGCGCCTCGCTGGCCGCGAGCATCGAGGGCGAGGGCGTCCCGGTGAGCTTCCTCGTCCCGGATCCCGCGGCCGAGGCGCTGATCGACGGCGTCCCGCGGGATCCTCTGGCCGGCGGGTTCCACGGCTGGTCGATCGGCTTCGCCAACGGCGATCGCGCGTTCTCGGAGGCGGACATCGTCTTCCCGACGCGCGCCCCGGAGCTCGGCTTCACGCTCGCGGTGCCGCTGCCGCACGACGACGCGCCGGTCTGGGGCGCGGCCGCGTCGGAGGCCTTCCTCGGTGGCGGCGCGGTCAAGCCGTCGGTGGTGGGCAAGATCGGGCGAGGCGGCGCGGCGCTCGGCCGGCTGCGCAGCGCGGAGACGTGGAACGCCGAGGTCAGCGCCAACCTCGGTCCGCTGGGGGGCAGCTACAGCTTCGGCAGCACCACCTCGGATCTCGACCTGATCGACATCAACGGCGACAGGTTCCCGGACAGCGTGACGCGCGAGGGCGCGGTGCTCAACACCGGCGCGGGCTTCGGGCGGCGCGACAGCTGGTCGCTGCCGGAGGCGCTCCGGCGCACCGAGCACCGCACGATCCGGATGCAAGCGAGCGCCTCGGTCACCCTGGACGAGGACGATCAGACCGTCAACAAGACCGGGAGCGACGGCTCCTCCAAGGGGTACATCCACACGACCTTCAGCCTGGGGACCAGCTACGGCCTGTCCGCCACGCACGTGGATCTGGTCGACTTCAACGGCGATGGCCTGCTCGACCAGGTGGCGCAGGATCCGGCCAGCGGGTCGATGACCGTCGCGTACAACCTCGGGCACCGGTTCACCGCGCCCATCCCCCTGCAGCGGGAGCGCTTCGAGCGGAGCGATTTCGACGCGGGGGACCTGCGCGACGAGCTCCGCGGGATCCTCGAGGAGTTCACGGACGCGGCCGGCGTGGACGCCGTGCGGCTGGAGGACACGGGGGCGAACAGCGTCGGCCTCGGCGCGGACGCGACCGTGGCCTCCGTCGGCGCCGGCTACACGTACACGACGGCGCGCACGGTCGTCGATTTCGTCGACGTGAACGGCGACGGGCTGCCGGACAAGGTGATGAAGTCGCCCGAGGAGACGTCGTTCCGGGTGCAGCTCAACCTCGGCAGCTCCTTCGCAGCGGAGGAGCAGTGGCCCGCGGGCGCGTGGAGCGTCCCGATCGATCCACCGGAGTACACGTTCATGGGCGGCGGCGACGCCATCGGGTTCCGCCGGTCCGAGAGCTACGAGGGCAGCTTCAAGGTCGAGGTCTGCTACTTCATCTGCGTCGGAGGCTCGGTGTTCTACTCCGAGGGCAACGGGTCATCCCACCTCGGGTTCGAGGACATCGACGGCGACGGCCTCGCGGACCACGTGCTGAAGCGCGACGGCGACGCGACGGTGTACGCGCGCGTCAACACCATCGGCAAGGCGAACCTCCTGCGCCGGGTGAACCGGCCGCTCGGTGGGAGCGTGGAGCTCGACTACCGGCGCGACGGCAACCTGGTCGTGCCGAGCGAGGGCGCGGTCGACGAGGTGGACAGGACGCCGCAGGTCGACATGCCCTCCAGCCAGTGGGTGCTGAGCGACGTGACGGTGCACGACGGCGTCGAGGGCGCGCCGGGGGTGCACGGCGTGCACACGTACAGGACGCTCATCGAGACGCACGCCGACGGGATCTACGATCGGGACGAGCGCACGCGCCTCGGCTACAGGCTGCTCACGACGACGGCGCTCGGCGTGGGGGAGGAAGACGACGTGCCAGCGATGTCGATCAAGGACGTCGAGCACCTCAACGACAGCTTCTACCGGCGCGGCCTGCGGGCGCGGTCGACCCTGCGCGACGGCGACGGGCTGCTCTTTACCATCGAGGAGATCCACTATGCCCCGCCGCCCGCGGAGCTGACGGCGGGGGTGCTCGGGTGGTTCTTCCCCAGGGAGACGAGCCGGGCGACCGCGTACTACGAGGGGACGACGGACGATCCGACCGCGCCGCACAAGCGCGCGAGCGAGACGCGAACCTTCGACGCGTTCGGTAACCTGACCGACCTGCATGTCGAGGGCGAGGAGGCGACGGACGCGGACGACGTGTACCAGCACGTCGAGTACCTGCACGACGAGGCGGCGCACATCATGAAGCCGAAGCTCGTCGAGACGACCGACGCCGAGGACCGCCTGCTGCGCAAGCGCACCGCGACGTACTGGCCCGGGACTCGCGCGCTGGAGACCGTGACCAACGTCGTCTCCGGCGGCAAGCGACCGGACGGGACGCCGTACGCGGGGGCCGAGGCCACCTGGCATTACGATTACGACGACCTCGGCAACCTCGAGTCGTCGACCGATCCGAACAGCTTCACGCTGACGTACAGCTACGATGAGGCGACGCATAGCCACCTCACGTGCGTGCACGACAGCTTCGGGTACCACTCGAACAGCGTGCCGAACCTCCTCTATGGCACGGTGGCGCAGGAGACGGACGTCAACGGGCACACGATGGTGCACCGGGTCGACGACTTCGGGCGGCTGATCGAGGTCTGGGGGCCGAGCGATCTCCCGGAGCAGGCCGATCTGCCGGTCGGATGCGCGCCGGCCACGATCTACAACCCGGACGAGCCTCCGGCGGAGGGCGAGCCGACGGCCCGGTTCGAGTACGCGCTCCAGCCCGATCAGACCGCCGCGCTGCCGGTGTGGGCCAGGACGAGCCACAAGGACGTGGACCACCCCGGAGACCCCATCGTGACCGTGGCGTTCGCGGACGGGCTGGGGCGCGTGCTCCAGACCAAGAAGGACCACGAGCGCGACACCGGCACGGGCGCGGAGCTCGGGATGACGGTCAGCGGGGCCATCGCGTTCGACGCGCTCGGTCGCGTGGTGGAGCAAGGGCAGCTGGGCTTCAGCGCCGAGCCGGACACGACGTTCGTGCCGCTGGAGATGCTGCGGCCGACGCACACGCGGTATGACGTGATGTCGCGGACGCGCGAGGTCGCGAAGCCGGACACGAACGCGGAGGACAACTTCGCGCGGACCGTGACCGAGCACTCCCTCGTGGAGCTCGAAGGACAGCTGCTCTTCCAGGAGATGGTGATCAACGCGAAGGCCAAGGTGCGGAACACGTACCGGGACGTCGGCGGGCGGGTCGCCGCGGTGGAGGAGTTCAACCGGATCAACGGGGTGGAGACGCGGATCGTGACGCGTTACCAGCACAACCCTCTCGGCGAGCTCGTCCGGGTGACGGACGCGCACAACAACGCCACCCTGGCCACGTACGACACCACCGGCCGCATGGTGGAGCTCGTGAGCCCCGACGCGGGGCGCACCGAGTGGCGCTACGATCTGGTCGGCAATTTGCGCGTGAAGCAGACGGCGGAGCTCGCGGCGCGCGGGCAGCTGATCCGGTACGAGTACGACTTCAACCGGCTGCGGCGGATCGATTATCCGGTGACGCAGGACGTGCTCTACACGTACGGCGAGCCGGACGACGCGGGGGACGAGCAAGGCAACCGCGCGGGGCGGCTGGTGGAGGAGACGAGCGCCGCGGGCAAGCGCAGCTACCGTTACGACCGGTTCGGCAACACCGCCGAGCTGACCTCGGAGTTCCCGCGGCTGCGCGAGCCGCACCTGGGGCCTTACCAGGCCACGATGCGCTACGCGTACGACGCGCTCGGCCGGATGCAGGAGATCATTTTCCCCGGCTCCGGGGAGGAGATCGTGCGTTATGGCTACGACCACGGCGGCCTGCTGATCTCGGCGGTCGGAGAGAACCAGCACGTCAACCCGCAGCACCCGAACGAGCCGCAGACGACGGAGTACCTGCGGCACATCGGGTACGACGAGTTCGGGCAGCGGGTGCGCGTGGTCGCGGGCAACGGGGTCGAGACGCGCATCCGGTACGACGAGTCGACGCGGCGGGTGGAGGAGGTCGACGCGGACCACCAGAGCGAGCAGATGCGGATGATGGGCCGGCCGCCGAGGCCGTTCCAGCGGCTGCGCTACCAGTACGATCTCGTCGGCAACATCCGGGAGCTGAACAACCAGGCGCCGTTCGACGCCAGTCTGGGCGGCAGCGTGCTCGTCGCGACCACGCACCAGCGGTTCGACTACGACGATCTGAACCAGCTCACGGCGGCGTCGGGCGACTACCAGGAGCGGAGCAACGAGCAGCAGCGGTACGCGCTGGGCATGAAGTACGACGTCCTCGGCAACGTGACCGAGAAGGGACAGGCGGTCGATCGGTACGAGCCGAAGCCCCCGCCCGTGCCGGCGGGCCAGGACCCGTGGAAGTTCGGCCACGAGATCCGGGAGAAGACGTACCGGAACGTGTACCGCTACTTCAGCCCGCGGCCGCACGCGCCGCGCGAGGTGGACGAGTTCGTCGTGGCCGAGTCGGAGCCGCGGCTGCGGGAGCTGTTCTACGACGCGAGCGGCAACCAGATTGAGTGGAAGTACCGGAGGAACGCGCATCGTACGCTGGCGTGGGACGAGGACGGCCGGCTCGCCTCCGTGCGGGAGAGCAACCAGGAGCTCTCGCGTGCTCTCTATGACGGCTCGGGCGAGCGGCGCGTGCACCTGCACCTCGTCGCCGGCCAGGAGGAGACCGCGTACGTCGATCAGCACCTCGTGCTGCGCAACGGGCAGTACCCGACGAAGCACATCTTCGCGGGAGAGACGCGCATCGCGAGCAAGATCGACGCGGACTTCTTCCAGGAGCCGCCGGTCCTCTACTACCACCCGGACCACCTCGGGAGCACGCAGTACGTCACCGATCAGGATCAGGCGCTGAGCCAGCACGTGGAGTACCTGCCGAGCGGGGAGCTGTGGACCGATCAGACGGACTCGCGGTTCCAGAACCGGCAGCCGTACCTGTTCAACGGCAAGGAGCTGGACCTGTCCACCGGGTTCTACCACCACGGCGCGCGCAGCTACGAGCCGCGGCTCGGCGTGTGGTTGAGCCCGGATCCGGTGCTGTCGGAGTACATGGCCGGCAAGATCAACGGCGGGGCGTACCGGCCGATCAACCTCGGGCTGTACACGTACACGTGGAACAACCCGCTCGTGTTGACCGATCCCACCGGGAAGTGGCCTACCGCGGAGGACATCGAGGCGGGCCTCGCGCGCGCAGGGGACACGGTCCTCGGCTTCACGTACGGATTCGCGCTCGGCGCGACCCCCGTGATCGGCAACGTCGTCGGCTTCCTCCCGCCCCCGCAGGACAGCGAGTCCTTCCGGATGGGCATGGGCGCGGGGCAGATGGCCGGCGGCGTGGTGCAGATGACCGTCGGGGGCGCGGTCGCGGGCGGCTCGGCGGCCGGCGGCACGGCGGCCACCGTCGGCTCGGGCGGCGCGGCGGCCCCTGCGGCGGTCCCGCTGACCGTGGCGGGGGTCCAGGTCGGGGTGGTGATGATCGCGAGCGGCCGCGCCGCGGTGATGCAGGGCGCGATGACGATGCAGATGGCGGCCACTGGTGGAAACAGCAGCGGTGTGCCACGCTTCATCGGGCAGCCGGACGGACAGCTCGTGGACACCACCGCAACACCTCCCGGGAGCTACACGCAGCCGGGCGGCGGGCGAACCGACATCTTGCAGGGCGAAGACCACGGCGCCGGGCTGTCCCACACGCACGATCCGAAGGTCAACGTGAACCCGAAGACCGGTCAGAAGTTCGTCAACGGCCTCGAGAAGCCGGGCCGGCCCGTGTCGGCCGAGGACGTGCAGAACATCCAGTCGGGGGCGGCTCCCCCGGCGCCGCCAAAGGGGCGATAGAGCAAGTTATGACGAGTCCTGTGTATCGCTTGGAGGGAGAGTCGTTGAGCGCCGTCACCGTGGACGCCAGGGTGGCCGCCATCCGATGGGACGTGGTGCCGTGGGGCCTGGTGCTCGATCTGGACGCTCCCCTGTCCGGAGCTCCGCAGGCCCCGATGCGGCGCGTATGGCTGCTCTTCTCCGGGGTGTCGGAGGTGTCGTGGCCGATCGAGGAGGCCCGCCTCCCCAATGGGTGCTGGCTGACGAGCGGGATCGCCAGCGCCGACGCGGGAGGGGGCTTTCGAGAGTATCGCTTCACGTCGCTGCTCCCCCGCTTCGCGGGCGACGTCCTGTCCAGCGAGCAGCCTCCGGGGGTCGTGGTGATCCGGGCCCAGAGGCTGGATGGCGTCGCGTCGAACAAGGCCCATCCGGCCGAGGAGCACGGGGTTCCATGGGGCGAGAGGACCCGTCTGGCCTCGGACGAGGAGCTGGCGAGCGCCCTCGAGGCCACGTGACGCCGTAGCCGTAGTCGACACCATGCGCCACGAGTACGGCCGGCTCGGCTGTACTCGTGGGAGCCACGATCCCTTCCGACGTATCCATCGAGGAGCGCTCGCTGCCGGACGAGCTCCAGGCGGATCGAGCGCCGCGCCTCTTCAGCGCAGGCGGACGGGGAGCGCCTGGAGGCCTCGCAGCGTGGAGTTCCGGCGCCACACGAGGCGCTCGCCGGTCAGACGCAGGTCCGGATAACGGCGGAGGACGGCGCCGATCGCGACCTGCCCTTCCAGCCGCGCGAGCGCCGCGCCCAGACAGAAGTGGATGCCGTGACCGAACGCGAGGTGGCGATTCTCGGCGCGCCGCACGTCCAGCCGGTCGGGATCGGGGAACTGCGCCGGATCCCGGTTCGCCGCGGCCAGGCCCAGGATGACCGCCTGTCCGGCCGGGATCGGGGAGCCGCCGATCGACAGGTCGTCCTTCGCCACGCGGCCGATCCTGTGGACCGGGCCGTCGAAGCGCAGGAACTCCTCGACGCCGCTCTCCATCAAGGCAGGCTCGCGGCGGAGCAGATCCAGCTGATCCGGATGCCGCAAGAGCGCGAGCAGACCATTGCCGATGAGGCCGGTCGTCGTCTCGTGGCCGGCAAACAGGAGGAGCATGGCGTTCGCCCAGAGCTCCTCCTCGGTCAGGGTGTCGCCCTTCTCCTCGGCGGCGATCAGGGCCCCGAGCAGGTCGTCCTGCGGCCGGCCGCGGCGCTCCCGGATCAGGCGCCGGAGGTACCGGCGCAGGCAGAACGCGCCGCGAGCCCCGCGGAGGACCTGCTTCCACCGCGGGCCCGTGCCGCCGCCGGCGAAGGTCGCCAGATCGTCCGACCAGAGCTTGATCCGATCCCGGCTCCCGAGCGGCACACCCAGCATCTCCGCGATGACGCGGATCGGCAGCGGGGCCGCGTACCGATCGATCAGATCGGCGGGCGCCGGTCCGTCGATCGCGTCGAGCAGCTCCTCGGCGATCCGCTCGATGTGGGCGCGCATCGTCTCGACAGCGCGCGGCGTGAAGGCGCGGTTCGCGAGGGAGCGGAGCCGCGCGTGATCGGGCGGATCCGAGAAGATCATCTGCCGGGAGAGCGCCCGCGTCACCGGGCGGGCGATCCGCCGGAGCGGCGCCGGGACCCGGACCACGGCGTCGATCACACCTCGCGAGGAGAGCAGAGGATGCCTCAGGGCCGCGGCCACGTCGGCATACCGCGTGAGGAGCAGCGCTCCCGTCCTGGGCTCGCGGAAGAACGGCGCTTCGGTCCGCAGGCGGTGATAACCCGGGTACGGGTCCTCCGTCGTGCGGTCCGTCAGGAGCCGCTCGCCCTCGATGCCCCCGGCCATGGCGATTTGCTGGCTCCTCCCCTGCTCGTGATGTTTATCACGGATCGATTGCGCGACGCGAAGGTCATCTCGGCCTCGGTGCAAACCGATCGCCTGGGCGTGCTCCAGCAGATGGGCGTCGTGCCGCTCGACGTCGGGCGGCGCCCGGAGCCGGCTCCCGACGCCGCGGAGTGACGACGCGACGGCGCGACGGCGCCGCCCGCGCAGGTGTGGCAACCTCGATCCGAGGAGGAGAGCCATGCGACGATTCACCATCTCCAGTTTGCTGGTTGCGTGCCTGTCGAGCTGTACGTCCGCCACGCCGGCCACGCCGGCCGAGGGGGACGCCGAGGGGCCTCTGCCCTCCGCGGCGTCGTGTCCGACCGAGAAGCTCACCTTCACCAGGGACACGGGGTGCATGAACGATGGATCCGTGGAGTTTTGCCTGCCGACGGGCGACGCGGCGCTCCTCGCCCGCGTGCGGGACATCGCGCCCACGATCCAGGCGGGCTCGTCGAGAGGGCGCGCCAGCTGTGATGTGCCGGCAGAGACGCTGTACATGTTCCCCACGGGAGACGCCGAGTGCGTCGCGCCGCACGGCGCGCTCGAGGACGCCGCATGGGACAAGCTCTGCCGTATCGCCGCGCTGCCCGAGGTGCGGGCGATCGTGCCGACGTGGTACGAGTGAGCGGGGCGCGCTGGCGGGCTCAGCCTGCGGCGCTCGCAGCGCGGCGCCGGCACGGGCGCGGGCGTTCAGAGTGATGTAGAACCACCCGCTCCAAGGACGTTCCTGGAACCCACGCGCCACGAGGTTCGCCGATGAAGTTCGCGTTCGACAACACCTACGCCCGGCTCCCGGACCGCTTCTACGCGCGCGTCCACCCCGCCAAGGTCCGCGATCCCCGCCTCGTGAAGCTCAACCGCGCGCTCGCGGAGGAGCTCGGGCTCGACGCGGATCAGCTCGCTTCGGCGGAGGGGGCGCAGGTGCTCGCGGGCAACACGCTGCCCGAGGGCGCGGAGCCGATCGCGCTCGCGTACGCGGGGCACCAGTTCGGCGGCTTCGTGGGGCAGCTCGGCGACGGCCGGGCCATCCTGCTCGGCGAGGTCGTCGGCACGGACGGCAGGCGGCGCGACATCCAGCTCAAGGGTGCGGGGCGGACGCCGTTCTCGCGCGGCGGAGACGGGCGCGCCGCCATCGGGCCCGTGCTGCGCGAGTACGTCGTGAGCGAGGCCATGGCGGCGCTCGGCGTGCCGACGACGCGCTCGCTCGCCGCCGTGACGACGGGCGAGCCGGTTTACCGCGAGGAGGTGCTCCCCGGCGCGGTGCTCACGCGCGTGGCCGCGAGCCACATCCGCGTCGGCACGTTCCAGTTCTTCGCCGCGCGAGGGGATCGCCAGGCGCTGGCCACCCTCGCTTCGTACGCGCTCTCCCGGCACTACCCCGAGGCCGCGGGCAGCGGCAACGACGCGCTGGCGCTGCTCGAACGCGTCATCGAGGCGCAGGCCACCCTGGTCGCGCGCTGGCTCGGCGTCGGCTTCGTGCACGGCGTGATGAACACCGACAACACGTCGATCTCCGGCGAGACCATCGACTACGGGCCGTGCGCGTTCCTCGACGAGTACGATCCCGCGAAGAAGTTCAGCTCGATCGATCATGGCGGCCGTTACGCCTTCGGGAACCAGCCGCGCATCGCCCAGTGGAACATGGCGCGGCTCGCCGAGGCGCTCTTGCCGCTCCTGGCCGACAACGAGGAGGAGGCCGTCCGCGTGGCGACCGAGCGCGTGCAGAGCTTCACCGGGCTCTTCGTGGAGGCGCACGAGCGCGTCCTGCGAGCGAAGATGGGCCTCGTGCGCGAGGAGGACGACGATCTCGCGCTCGCCGCCGATCTGCTCGAGCGCCTCGCGGCGAACGGCGTCGATTACACGGTCTTCTTCCGCCGGCTGTGCGCGTCCGCGGCCGATCCTGCCGCCGACGCGCAGGTGGCCTCCCTGTTCGCAGAGCCCGGCGCCTTCCGCGACTGGGCCGAGTCGTGGCGCCAGCGGCTCGCCCGGGAGGACGTCACGCCCGAAGCGCGCGCGAGCGCGATGCGGCTCGTCAACCCCGCGTTCATCCCGCGCAACCACCGGATCGAGGCGCTCATCCAGGCCGCCGTCCTCCGCGACGACTTCGAGCCGTTCGAGACGCTCGTGCGGGTGCTCGAGCGACCGTACGACGATCAGCCGGAGTTCGCTCACCTGAGCGAGCCCCCGCAGCTGGATGAGCGCGTGCAGCGCACGTTCTGCGGGACCTGACGACTCCATCCAGCGAATCGCCTCCGGGGCGCGCTGCCTGGCCGCGATCTCCTCGCGAGCACTATTCTGCTGATCGCCGCCTGTCAGAGCGAGCTACGTTTCACCTCGAGCCGCGGCGGCGCCGGCGCTGGGCGCTTTCGCCTTGGTGAGGAGACCATGGAGAACGTTAGAGCAGAAGTCGCCCCCGCGGGGGGCGCGCGCCACCTCTCGACGCTGCCAGGGCCGCGGAGGCTGCCCTTGCTCGGCAACCTCCTCGAGATCCGGCCGACCCAGCTCCACCTCACCCTCGAGGGCTGGAGCCGCAAGTATGGAGATCTCTTCACGTTCTGGCTCGGTCGCACGCCGGTCGTCGTCATCAGCCGCATCGATCTCGTCCAGCGCCTCCTCCGCGAGCGGCCGAAGGAGTTCCGGCGCTGGAGCCCGTTGCAGGAGCTCATCGAGGAGATGGGCTTCGGCGGCGTCTTCTCCGCCGAGGGAGACTCGTGGTCACGGCAGCGGCGGCTCGTGATGGCCGCGTTCACCGCCGGGCAGCTGCGCGAGAGCCACGGCATGATCTCCACGATCACCCGCCGGCTCCGGGAGCGCTGGCGCGCCTCGGCCGTGCGGGGAGCGCCGGTCGACGCGCGACAAGACCTGGCCCGTTACACGGTGGATGTCACCTCCGCCGTGGCGTTCGGCCTGGACATGAACCTCATCGAGCGCGGCACGGACCCCCTGTCACACCAGCTCGAGACGGTCTTCACGGGGCTCAACCGCCGCCTCATGGCGCCTTTCCCTTACTGGCGGCACCTCAAGCTGCCCGCCGATCGCGCCCTCGACCATGCCATCTCGGAGGTGCGCCGGCGGATGCTCGACATCATCCAGGCGGCCCGCGCGGAGCTCGACCGGGACCCGGCGCGGGCCGCGGCGCCCCGCTCGCTGCTGGAGGCGATGCTCGTGGCGCGCGACGCGGAGGATCCGAAGGTGCGGCTGTCGGACCAGGAGGTGCTCGGCAACGTGCTGACGCTGCTGCTCGCGGGGGAGGACACGACGGCCGACACGATGGCGTGGATGCTCCACTTCATGGCGCTGCGCCCGGACGTGCAGGCGCGGATGCGGTCCGAGGTCGACGCCGAGCTCGGCGACACGGACCTGCCCGAGGGCCCGGAGCACGCGCAGCGGCTGCGTTACATCGGGGCGGTCGCGCAGGAGACGCTGCGGCTGAAGTCGGCCGCGCCGATCCTGTTCTTGGAGGCCTGCGCGGACACGGTGCTCGGCCCGGTGCGGCTCGGCGCGGGGGCGCGGATGATCCTGCTGACGCGGCAGGTCGGCCTGAAGGAGGAGAGCTTCCACGACGCCACGTCGTTCGTGCCCGAGCGGTGGCTGACCCCGCGGCCGGCGGACGCCGGCAAACACGACCCGCGCGCGGCGCTCGCGTTCGGCAGCGGCCCGCGCGTCTGCCCCGGGCGCGCGCTGTCGCTGGTCGAGAGCGCGATGGTGGGCGCCATGGTGGCGCGCGATCTCGATGTGTCGCTGGTCGACCCGGGGCGGCCCGTGAAGGAGCTTCTCGGCTTCACGATGAAGCCCGAAGGGCTGGTCGTCCGGTTCGCGCCCCGCCGCCGCTGACGTCCCGCGCACCGCCGGCGGGGTGGCCGGGCCTGTCCGGACTGGAGCCGGTCACCGACGGCGACGGGGCTGCGACGGCCTCACGATGCTTTCATGAAAGAGAGCGCCTCCGCCGCGCTGAGGATGCGCGGGCTTCTTCATCGATCCAGCGGTCCTCCATCGAGGCGCAGAGCCACTCAGCAACCGGGCTTACGACGAGCGGCACAACACGTCGGCCTAGAGTCAGCGCTCCACGGCGGTACGCCAATCAAAGAGCACTCACCCCCCGTTCCTTCCCCAGCCGCCGATCGAGCGTCAAGAGCGCCCGGCATCCTTGCCGGCGCGTGGCCGCGAGGATCACGTAGTCAGCGAAATCTGCAGGCCCCTTTGCGTACGCGTCCAGCGCGTCCTGGACGAGGTCCGCTTCGTCGACCACGACGCCGCGGGTCCGGATCAGCGAGAGCAGATGCTCGTGGATCGCCTTGCGATCCAGCTCGTACGTGTACGCGAGGACCCAGACCGTCTCCACGAGCACGACGAGCGGCAGGAATACCCCGTCGCCGCGGGCGTGGCGGAGAAAGGCTTGCTCGGCCTTCTTCGCCTGCGCGGCGTCATCGCGAAGGAGGAGGCGCACGACGACGTTGGTGTCAAAGGCGACCACGAGCGGCCCCCTTCCGGATGCCGGCCTCCATCTCGTCGAGGGACGCGGCGCGGACGGGCTTGGGGGGCCGCCGTGCGAGGAAATCCTCGGGTTCGTAGAGGATCGGCGTCAGGATCAACCGCCCCTGGTCATCGACACGAACGTCGACCTGGCAGCCCGGCCGGAGCTTGAGCTTCTCACGAAGCGCGCGGGGGACAGTAAGCTGGCCTTTGCTGCTCATCGTCAGGGTGGACATGACCTCGAGTGTAAGCCAGCGCGACTTACTCCGCTACTCTTGCGCCGCGGTCCGGCGAGAGGTCGGCGCGGCGACGTCGTCGGGTCGCTCGTCGACGAGCCCGCCTCATCGCGCTCGTCCGGCGCGTTCTTGCGGGCGGCGCTCGCGTTCGGCAGCGGCCCGCGCGTCTGTCCCGGGCGCGCGCTGTCGCTGGTCGAGAGCGCGATGGTGGGCGCCATGGCCGACACCGGGCTGACGGCCTCGGGACTTGTTGTTCCGTCTGTCACAGGTCAAGGGCCATGTAGCGGGTGCCGGCGACCGGGTTGTGCCGGTAGGGAGCGACGTCCTTGAACCCGAGCGCCTCGTACATCGCCGCCGCACGAGCCATCGACGGGAGCGTGTCGAGGTAGATACGCCGGTACCCGACGGCGCGCGCCTCGTCGAGCACCCGAGCGACGAGCCGCCGCCCGAGCCCGAGGCCGCGCTGCCCCGGCCGCACATACAGCCGCTTCATCTCGCAGTCCTCGGAGGTGATGGCCTGCAGCGCGACGCAGCCGTGCGGGACCTGCTCGACCGTGCAGAGCAGGAGTCGACCCGACGGCGGGGCGTAGGAGCCGGGCAGGCGCGCGAGCTCGCCGGCGAAGCCCTGGAAGCACAGGTCGACGTCGAGCGAGGCCTGATACTCGAGGAACAGCGCGCGGACCTGCTCTATCTGCTCCGCGCTGGTGGCATGCACGATGTCGATCATCGCCTCTCTCGCTGTCGCAAGGACCGGATGTACGTCGTGGCGCTGACGCCGAGCACACGCGCCGCGCGCGCCGTCAGCCCGGGCCCCGCAGCGCCTCGACCAGCGCCTCGACCAGCGCGCGCACCGGCAGCGAGGGCGCCCGCTCGCCCAAGAGCTCGAGCTCCTCCTCGTCGTCCTCGCCGCACGAGAGCTGCACGGCCGCGACCACGGCCCCATCGCGCTCGACGACCAGGTCGAAGATCCCCTCCTCGTCGCTCACCGGCGCGCCGAGCAGCGCCGACAGCCGGCCGCCCACGAGCTCGGCCAGCGGCTCGTCCCCGTCGAGGCCCGCCTCGTCGGGCGCGATCGTGGCCTCGACCGAGCGCGCCGGCCCCTCGCTCACCTCGGCCCCCTCGCGATCGAGCCGGAAACGCAGGCCACGCGCCTCGAAGAACCCCGTCGTCATGCGCTCGATCAAGGCACGCCGCGCGCGCCCGGGCAAGCCGGTCCGACCGCAAGCTGCCTCCTCCACCGCCCGCCTCGCGCCCGGGGGCGTCGCCCAAGGGCGGCTCATCGACGAGGCTCCAGCCGGCGAACACGCCCGCGCGCCGCCGAGCGCCCGCCGCGTCAACTTCGGGTTGACGCTGTATACAGCCACGCGTTACGGCGTCGGGCGCGCCGCTGGACCCAGGGTGCGTCGCCGTGCACTGCTGACAAAATATTGAATCATATCGAATAGTTGTAGCGAATGCGGGCGCGCTCGCGTGTGGCCCGCGCATTGCTGAGCGATCCTCCGACCAGCGCCGCGCCGCGCGCTTCCGGCGGGGGCGCGCTCCCGGAGGCTTTCATGACGGACCGCTACGCCATCATCGGCAACCCCATCGCCCAGGCCAAGTCGCCGGCGCTGCAGACCGCCTTCGCCAGGCAGTGCAACCAGGACATGGTGTATGGCGCGATCCTCGGCGCGCTGGATGGCTTCGTCGCCGCCGTGCGCGAGTTCCAGGAGAGCGGCGGCAAGGGCATGAACATCACCATGCCTTTCAAGCTCGAGGCCTTTGTGATGGCCGACGAGCTGACCGCGCGCGGCCGCGCCGCCGGGGCCATCAACATGTTCACCTTCCGCGCCGACGGCTCCATCCTCGGCGACAACACCGACGGCTTCGGCATCCTGCGCGACATCACCCACAACCTCGGCCGCGACCTCGAGGGCGCTCGCGTGCTGCTCTTGGGCGCGGGGGGCGCGGTGCGCGGCACGCTGCTGCCGCTCTTCGAGGAGCAGCCGGCCGAGATCTTCATCGCCAACCGCACCGCCGGCAAGGCCGCGGAGCTCGCCGCCGAGTTCGGCGCGCAGGCCGGCGCCGTGAAGCTCGCCGGCGGCGGCTTCGCCGACATCGCCGGGCGCTTCGACGTGATCATCAACGGCTCCGCCTCGTCGATGACCAACGAGGTGCCGCCCCTGCCCGCCGGCGTGTGGGACAGGGACTCGCTGGCCTACGACATGGCCTACAAGAAGGAGCCGACCGCCTTCGTGCGGGCTGCGCAGGCGGCCGGCGTGGGTCAGGCCGCCGACGGCCTCGGCATGGTGGTCGAGCAGGGCGCCGAGTGCTTCTTCCTCTGGCGCGGCATGCGGCCCGACACCGCGCCGGTGATCGCCGCGCTGCGGGCCGCCTGAGCGGAGACGCCTTCCGGGAGCCGCGCTGAAGCCGCTCGACGCCGGCTGGAGCGACGGAATCGGGCAGCCTTGTCGCGGCATACAAGAGGATCGAAAGATTCCGTTGACGCGCTGCTCGGCTCCCCGTGATCTACCCTCGGGGCCTCGTGTTGCAGCGGTGGCGGAGATGACCTGTCCGGGCCGCTGATCGCCGCTGTCTCGACGCCCCAGGAGGATCATCATGAAGCGCATCTTCTGGGGGCGGCCCGCGATCGTGGCCGCCGCATGTCTCGCCACGCTCTATGTCGTCCAGGGCCGCGCGGCCACGGGCATGGGCGCCGGGCGCTGGACCCTGTTTGGCAAGGACATCGTCAACACGCGCCACGCGGCCGGCGAGAGCGACATCGGGCCAGCGAACGTCGCGTCGCTCTCCCTGAAGTGGGCCTTCACCACGACCGGCAACGTCCCCGCGACGCCGGCCGTCGACGGCCACGCGGTCTACTTCCCGGACGGGGGCGGCAACCTGTACAAGCTCGACGCGGAGACCGGGGTCCCGCTCTGGACGCGCACGATCGCCGGCCTCACGGGCACGGCCGGCGCCATCTCGCGCACGAGCCCCGCGCTCCACGGCCACATGCTCTTCCTCGGCACCCAGGCCGGCGCGCACATGCTCGCCGTGGACAGCCGCACCGGCGATCTCCTGTGGAAGACGCAGCTCGACCCGCACCCCGCGGCGATCGTCACGCAGTCTCCCGTCGTGCATGGCGGCCGCGTGTACGTGGGCGTCTCCTCCCGCGAGGAGCTCTTCGCGGCGGACAACGCGTATCCGTGCTGCACGTTCCGCGGCAGCGTGGTCGCGCTCGACGCCGTGACCGGGGAGCTGCTCTGGAAGCGCTACATGGTCCCCCCCGGCTACAGCGGCGGCGCCGTCTGGGGTGGCGCGCCCGCCATCGATCTCACGCGGCGCGCGCTCTACATGACCACCGGCAACAACTACACCGTGCCCCCGTCCGTCGCCGCGTGCGCGGAGGCTGCCGGCGACGACCTGCTCGCCGCCGAGGCCTGCCTCGCGCCAGACGATTACATCGACGCCATGCTCGCGCTCGACCTCGACACCGGCGCCCTCAAGTGGGCGCGGCGGCTCCAGGGCTTCGACGCCTGGACGGGAGCCTGTTACTTCGGCGGCGACTGGTGCCCGTCTCCGAGGGGCGAGGATTACGACTTCGGCACGGGCGCCACGCTGTTCACGGCCGGCGCCGGGCCAGAGCGCCGCGATCTGGTCGGCGCCGGCCAGAAGAGCGGTATCTTCTGGGCGCTCGACCGCGACGACGGGAGCGTCGTGTGGAGCACGCTGGTCGGCCCCGGCGGGGTCCTCGGCGGCATCATGTGGGGAGTCGCCGTGGACGAGGCCCGGATCTACGTGCCTGTCGACAACAGCGACCAGGTCGCGTACACGCTGCACCCCTCCGGCGAGGTCATCACGTGGGGGTCGTGGAGCGCGCTCGACCCCGCCACGGGCGACATCCTGTGGCAGACGCCCGATCCCACGCCGGGCGCGGAGGCCAGGGCGCCGCTGACGGTCGCGAACGGCGTGGTCTACGCCGGCTCGATGAGCGGCGACGTGCACGCGCTGAACGCCGCGACGGGCGCCGTCCTCTGGAGCCACCCGGCCGACGGCTCCGTCAGCGCCGGGCCGGCGGTGGCGGGCGGCACGGTGTACTGGGGGAGCGGCTACGAGAGCTTCGGCATCGGCACGCCGGGCAATACGCTGTTCGCGTTCAGCCTGCCGTAGCGCTGCCCTGCGGCGCCATCGAGGCGTGCGCCCTCAGTCCGCCACGAAGCCTTTCCATCTCCGCAGGTACCCTGCGAAGGTCTCGGAGACGCCGCGCTCGTGGAGCTCGGCGCGCGTGAGCGGCGGCCGCCGCGGCTGCCAGGCGGGGTCTTCGATCCGCTGCGGCCAGTCGGGGTTGGCGATGCCGGCGCGCCCCAGCGCGACCGCGGTGGCGCCCTTGTCGAGGAGCGCTTCGGCCTCGGCGCGCGTCCAGACGCCGCCGGCCACCACGAGCGGCAGGCTCGCCCCCACGGCCTCGCGGAACAGCGGCAGCGGGTGTGTGTCCGGGCGTTTCTGCGAGGGTTTGCTCGCGTCCCAGAGCGAGAGGTGGAGGAAGTCGGCGCCGTCCTCGACCAGCCAGCGGGCGAGCGTCAGGTTCTCGTCGAGGTCGAGGCCCTTGGCCTGGCCCCAGTCCTCGGGCGACAGGCGCACGCCGACCACGAACGACGCGGGCACCGCGGCGCGCACGGCCCGGAGGGTCTCGCGCAGGAGGCGAGCCCGGTTCTCCCACGCGCCGCCCCAGCGATCCGTGCGGCGGTTCTGGGTGGCAGACAGGAACTGGCCGAGGAGGTAGCCGTGGGCGCCGTGCAGCTCGACGCCCGCGAAGCCGGCGGAGAGCGCCCGGGTCGCGGCGTCGCGGAAGCGGTCGATGACGAGGAGGATGTCCTGCTCGGTGGCGGCGCGGGGGACGGGGAGGTCCGGCTCGGCGACGGCGCTGGCGCTCCACGTGGGCACGCCGGAGACCTGGGGATTGGCCCGCAGGCCGCCGTGAAAGAGCTGGACGAGGCCCAGCGCGCCGGGGGCGGCGATCTCGGTCGCGAGCCGGCGCAGGCCGGGCAGCAGCCGATCGGCGAAGATGCCGAGCTCGCCCTTCCAGGCATGACCGTCCTCGGCGACGTGGGCGGCGCAGGTCTCGACGACGCCGAAGCCGCCGCGCGCGCGGTAGGAGAGCCAGCGTAGCTCGTCGTCGCCCAGAGAGCCGTCGTCGTGGCTTTGCCCGTTCGTGAGCGGGGCGAGCCAGACTCGGTTCGTGGCGGTGAGGCCATTCGGGAAGGAGAAAGGAGAGAGCAGCGGTGAGGTCACGGGGCGACGTGTAGCATTCGACGGCCCTGCGCGCAGCGCGGCGGCGGTGGGGCGGCGGCCGGTGCGCTGGAAGGAGGAGCGGCGATACATAACCCGGGTCGCCTACCTCGACCTCGGAGCGCACACGGCCGCAGGAGAGGACGCACCACCGCCGAGCCTCGCTCCGGGGAAATCTCCCTCGCAATCGCGCTGGAGCGTCGGCCTGAGTGCTCGGAAGGTGCGTGGTCCAACTCGCGTCCTGCGCGGAAGCGCGTAGCGGAATGCCGCAGTGGGGCAGGCGTGCAGGTCGCGCGCGGAAGCGCGCGTGGAGGGTGATCGCGGGTGAAGAAGCGCCTCCATCAGGTTCCAGCGTATTTGTGCAAACTCCTTGTGCGCATGTGGTCTATCAGACGATCAGCTCGCCCGCCTGGATCGCGCTTTGCAATTGAGCAGGACATGCATCAACACGCTGTGATCGGATTGGGAGTGATGGGTCTCGCGCTGACGCTCGGCTGCGCCGGCGAGGCAGAAACAGCCGAGGCGCTCGAAGAGAGCGCCGAGGAATTCTCGACGGCGCCGGGGGAGGCGAACCACGAAGAGATCACCAGCACCGCGCTTTCGTTCCTGAAGCCTGCCGTGCTCACCGCGCTGAAGACCGGCAATGTGTCCACGGACGCCCTGCTCGCGCTGAGCAATGCCGCCCACTTCGACGACTGCAACTTCAGCGGAGGCGCCGCCTTCGTCGCCGCGAAGCAAGCGGAGGCCGTGCGAGCGCTCGGCCCGAGTGTACTGCTGCCGGACGGAGATGCCGCGGCCATGCTGGCCTTTGGGCATTCGCTCCACGCGTTGCAGGACTTCTACTCGCACACGAACTGGGTCGAGCTCGGCGGCGACGTCCTCGTGGACCAGTCGCTCACCGCCTTCCCCGCGCTCACGCCGTACTCCGTGATCCCGTCGACGGGCTTCATCGTCGTGCAGGGCGCCAAGCCGAGGCAGACGGCCGTGGCTCGCGACGCCGACGCCCCGTACCCGGAGTACGCGGTCGTGACGGTCCGCAAGCGACGGACGACCGCCTATGGGCTCGTCTCGGGGACGGTCGACTACGAGCCAGGCAACTACTGTCCGGCCCCGGTCGCGATGACCCACGAGGAGCTCAACAAGGACAAGACCACGGTCTCTGGTCGCACGGAGCAGCACCTGGCGGCGAAGTCGCTCGCGATCCGACAGACACGTCATGAGTGGTGCCGGCTGAACCAGCTGGCTCACGACGCGTGGGGTGATGCCGGAACCGAGCGCCTGGCCGCGTGGGTGGCCGACCCGAGCGCGGCGCCCGACTGCACCACCGAGTGATGCGGAGGCTTCCCGCCGCGCTCGTGGCTTCCGGTCTGGTGTCGCGCCCGTTGGCATCCGGCGGCCAGCAATCTCGCGTGGTCCAGGACGATTTTCAAACCATGCGCTTCACCTGCCGGTAACGCTCGTTGCTGGATGAGCCATTGCGGACATGGCTCGCTGATCGTGACGCTTTTTGCCGGTTCATCAATTCTCTTCTTCGCGTCGATTCATCGTGGCCCATGCTGCCATGATGGATTAGGGTCGCACCCCGATGCACAACCGCTCCGACCAGTTCTCCAAGAACTTGCTGCGCGACGGGCTGAGCCTCGTTTCGGCAGCGGAGACCGAGGTAGAGGTCCTGGCGGCGACCCAGAAGATCGATGTCTACAGCGTGCCTGATCCCGCGCGGGAGGCGGAGCGCGCCGGGATGGGCCTGCTCGGCGAGCTCGCGGCGGAGCCGAGCCTGTTCGAGCCGTTTCACCGCACGCCGAGCCTTCGTCAGGTCCGCCGGTGCCTGCGCAAGCAGCTGACGTGGCACCATGAGCTCGAGCGCCGCGCCCGCTCTGCCGCTGGCTCGGTCGCGCCGGACGAGGACACCGACGCGCCGCCGCAGCCGGCGGTGGACTTCCCGGCGCTGGTCGTCATCGGCACGGGGCGTCCTGAGACGGTGCTGGACGCCTACCGCTGTGAGCCGGTGCAACCGGGCGTCTACCACGCGGTGCCGGGGCTGGTGATGCGCGTGGTGGTGCTGGCGGAGCTGCCCCGGACGCGCGGGACGCTGCTGTTGCGGCTGCTCGGCTCAGGCCGCCTCCTGCGCGACGCGCTGGCGGATCTTGCGGAGCTGCCGGACGATGCGTGGGAGAGGAGCATCGCCCAGCCGCTGCTGGTACACTTCCGGCTCGGAGGACAGGAGCCGACGACGGACGAGGAGGACGAGGTGAGCGCAGAGATCCGGGCGTGGTTCGAGGATTACGAGCGGAAGCTTCGGTCCGAGGAGCGGACGGAGGGCCGCAGGGAAGGCCGCGACGAGGGCCGCAGGGAAGGCCGCGACGAGGGGCGTGCGGAGGAGGCGGCACGCGCCGTGCTGACCGTGCTCCGGGGTCGCGGCATCGCCGTGCCGGACGTCGCGCGGGAGCGCATCCTCGCCGAGAAGGATCTGCAGACGCTGGAACGGTGGATCGAGCGGGCCGTCGTCGCCGCGTCGCTCGCCGAGGTGCTCGACGGGCCGAGCTGAGCGATGCCGGCGAGCGGCCGGCTGCTCAACTCGTGAGCTCCGGCAACGGCCTCTCAAGCGTGGTTTTGCCGCCCCGGAGCCGCCGCCTCCCTGGACACCACCGCCGACATCGACCCGACGACCGTCATCCGCAGCGCGCCGCGCCGTCCCGCAGGACCTGATCGCGGAACTGGGTCGGGGTGAGGCCCGTGTGTTTCTTGAAGTTGGCGTTGAGCGTCGACTTGGAGCTGAAGCCGCAATCCATCCCCAGGGCGAGGATCTTCTCGGCCGACAGGCCTCGATCGACCAGCCGCCGCTTGAGCTCCTCGACGCGGGCCAGGTTCACGACGTCATGGAAGCTCTTGCCGAAGCGATCGTTCAGGACCTGAGACAGGTGGTGCGACGGCACGCCGAGGCGTTGCGCCAGCGCCGCGAGCGTGAGGTCGGGGTCCCGGTACGGCCGCTCGCGCTCGAACAGGGCGATGAGCTGCGATTCGATCTGCGCCACCTGGCTCCCCTTGAGCCGCGTCTTCTGGTACTTGACCGCCGCGGGCCGCACCTCGGCGCCCTCCGCGGCGGACGGCCCGGGCGCCTCCTCGCCGGGCGCGCCCCCCTCGCGCGGCGTCCCCGGGGCGGCGAGCGGCCGCTCGGGCAGGCGGCCCGGATCCGCCGCAGGCCCCGGATGCTCGCACCTCGAGGCCTCGCTCTCCTGCACCTTGGCCGCAGGGGCCGGAGCCCTCGCCTCGGGGCCGTCCCCCGGCGCCGGGACGATCTGCGGCTCGGACGCCGTCCGGTAGGCGATGATGTAGACGAGCACCATCAGCGCGGTGTGCAGATAACCCAGCACGGGAACGGGGCTGACCCGGGCGAACATCGACCCGATCCAGAGGACGAGCAACGACCCCAGGAGCCGCTGCAACCAGCGGAGGTTGATCCGGTCGACATTCGAGAACTCCCCGGCGACCGCAGCGCGGTAGCGGCGCACCGTCCGGAGCGCCGCCAGCAGGTAGGCGAGCCCCTGGAGCTCCACCCCCCACTGCCAGAGGGCCTGATCCCAGGCGAGCCCCCCATCGGCCTCGCGCATCGCCAGCGCGAGCTTCTCCTCGCCCGTCAGGAGAAAACGAGGAATGTCGTAGAGTGTGTACAGTGTAAACGGAATAAAGTGGAGTAGCTGAAGTCCCCAGCGCTTCGGCCGCGAGGTGAGCGCGAGCGCATGGAGATAGAAGAGCGGTCCATAAAGCGCGGGCAACGTGTCGATGGAGAGCAGCCATCGCGGGTCGCTCCGGAAGGCGCCCGACCGCACGTAGAGCATATAAACGCACGAGACCGAGATCGCGGCGATGGGGAACGCGAGGATGCGGTTCGCCGTCCGGTTCTGCCGGCGCACCCACAGGAGGATGCAGGTGAGCAGCCCCTGCGCTGTGGCGAGCAAGTACACCACATCGAACCAGCTCGAGAGCCTCATCGAGGTGGGGTCCTAGCACCTCGGCGGGCCTGCCTCAGGCCGCCCCCGGAGCGCCCGGCGCCGGGCGCGCGCGTGCCCGCAGCGCACGTCTCGGGTCCGACCTCATGAGATGGGACGCTCAGCCCGAGAGATTCGGGTCCGGTCTCAACGGGCCAGGCGCGCCCCCGCCGGCGGACGCCCAGATCCCGTGTGTCCGAACAAGGAGCGATTCCACGACAACCCCCGCCAAGACCACGCTGTCGCCGGCCATCCCACTCCCGGTCCTCCCCCTCGTGCCGCTCGCCAGCACCACGGGGGGCGAGCAGCCCCCCGCGGGATCGCCGCTCCACGCCGGCCACTGCACAAAGTCCCAGCGCTTCACCCGGAAGGGGACCACCTTCCTCCAGCGCACCGGAGCGATCGCCGCGCTCCTCGGTCCCCTCGCGCTGGCCGGGTGCTCTTCGGACCTGCCCGGGCACACCCCGGCGCCCACCGGCGAGCCGCTCGACCCACCTGCCGAGGGCACGGCCTGGGTGATCCGCGAGGTCAGGCCCATCACGACCACGGATCCCGTCGAGGACGACGCCGACATGGAGGCCTTCGGCGACCTCCTCGGATCCGCGAGCGTCGCGGGGCTCGGGGAGAGCGCCCACGTCCTGCACCAGTTCAACCAGATGCGGATCAGGCTCCTCAAGTACCTGGTCGAGAGGAAGGGATTCCGCGCGATCGTCCTGGAGTCCGGGGTCATCGAAGGACGGCTGGCCGAGAGGTACGTCCAGGGAGACCCGGACGTCCCCCTCGAGGACGCCCTGATCGGAGGCTTCACCCATGGATCCGGGCTGTACGAGGAAGTCCGCGGCATGCTCGACTGGATGAGGACGTACAACGAAAGCCAGCAAGACCCCGGCGCGAAGGTCCATTACTACGGGATGGACCTCACCGCGGACGGGGACGCTCCGGTGATCGCGTTGAAGCTCCTCGCGCCGTACCTCGCGACGGTGGATCCCACCTACGCCGAGGCAGAGCTCAGCGAGCTCCTGGCGCTCGCCGAGAAGGCCAACGTGGTGACCGAGGAGGTCCGCCGGTACTACGAGGGCCTCGGCGAGGACCACATCCCGGGCAACTTCCTGGACGGCTTCACCTCGATCAGCTTCGAGCAGCTCAGCCAGGACGAGCAGGCCGCCCTGGAGCAAGGCATCGCGCGGCTGAACGAGCGCCTCGCGGCGAACGAGGCCACATACACGAGCGCAAGCTCGAGCGAGGAGCACGCGTGGGCCGCTCACGCCGGCCTGCTGGCCAGCCAGATGATCCGGGACCTCCGGTCGAGGCAGGCGCACCCGGCCATCGTCTACTTCGACGAGAACATCGCCGTCCTCGAGGCGATCTACAAGGACCACCTGCCCGAGCTCACGATCGACCAGCGCCACTTCATGGAGCTCGATGACGTCGAGGCCTACAAGGAGTACTTCAAGGGAAGGGAGACGCGCGAGCTCGCGCTCGCCGAGAACCTCGCGTGGGTGCAGTCCCGTCACGGGAAGACGATGCTCTACGCCCACAACTTTCATCTGATGAAGGCCGAGGTCGATATCAACGTGGGCGACGTCGCCCTCGGGAAGGTGGGCTCCAGGAGCGCGGGCGAGTTCATCGCGGAGCGCTTCGGGGACGATTACGTCCTCATCGCGGGGACGATGGATACGCTCCTCGGCCCGACGGGAGCTCCGCTTCCGCCGGAGCAGTGGCCGCCGGACTTCATCCCGACGAGCCGGTGCGAGCGGTGCCTGGAGAAGTCCCTGGCGGAGGCGGCGGAGGCGCGCGGCTCGGGCGCGCTGCTGATCGACCTGCGCACGGCCTCCGGCGAGGCGCGCGCGTGGCTGGAGGACGACATCGACAGCCGCTGGCAGGGCAGCTTCCAGAAGGTGAGCCCGCTCCGCGCCTTCGACGGCGTCTTCTTCGTCGGCGGGGTCAGCCCGTCGCGGCCCTACGAGCCCGGGGACCCGGCGGGCGAGTGAGCGATCGGCGACGACGGCCCTTCACGCGAAGCGCACCCAAAGTCCACGCGGCCGTGGCGCGGTCCCTTTGGGCGCACGGTAACAGCCGTGCGCCCAGCAGGCGCGCCACGCGCGTGGCTGCGCGAAAGGAGCCATGACTTGATGAGATCCGCTCGATTCGTCGTGCTGCCCGCCTCGGCGCTTTCGTTGACCCTCGGGTGCTCGCAGCACCTGGACGAGCAGGTGGGCGCCCAGGACCACGCTACGTCCGCGCCGCCGGTCATCGAGGCGCACGTGGAGACGGCGGCGCTGCACGGCTATGACGAAGCGCCCCGGACGCCCGACGCGGACGACCCGGCGATCTGGGTGAACCCCAGCGCCTCCGGCGAAGGCCTGGTGATCGGCGTGCTGAAGGACGCCGGGCTCCAGGTCTACGACCTGGAAGGGAACGTCGTGCAAACGATCCTTCCCCCGTACAGGCCGGCGGTCACGGCGCAGGACCCGCCCGTGCCCGGCGCGAAGCCCGAGGGCGGCACCGGCCCGTGCCCCGAGAGCGGATCGGGGGAGACCTACAGCCGCTTCAACAACGTCGATGTGCAGTACGGCTTCCCGTTGATCAAGGCGGATGGCTCCGAGGAGACGATCGACGTCGCCGTGGTGACCGACCGGGGCTGCGATCGGCTCCGGATCTATGCCATCAAGCCGCAGAGCTCGGGCGGGCCCCTCCTCGACATCACGGCGTCGAGCGCGCCGCGCGTCTTTCCGAGCCAGCTCGTTCAGCCGTCCTCGCTCCAGCCGACCGGCGAGCTGCCCGGGGTCCACGACAACGACCTGGACGACCAGAACACGGCCTACGGGCTCGCGCTCTACCGCCCCGAGGACGACGACGACGGGTACCGCGCCTTCGTGACGCAGCGGAGTCGCAGCGTCGTCGCCGAGCTCGAGCTGCACGCCGCCGGCAGCGGCAAGGTCTCCTACTCCAGGGTGCGCGAGCTCCGGTTCAACCCGGCCTTCACCGTCCCCGGGGCGAGCGCCGGGAGCGCGTCGATCCAGTGGACGCCCTGCCGCGAGGAGCCCGCGAGCGACCCGCAGTTCGAGGGGCTGGTCGTCGACCAGCAGGAGGGCGTGCTCTTCGCCGCGCAGGAGGTGGTCGGCATCTGGCGCGTGCCGCTCAGCGACGCGCTACCCGCGACCGTCAACGTGCCGGCGAGCCGGCTGTTCGAGAAGACCCGCTCGTTCGGCGAGCCGTGGTGGGCCGTCCCCGACGACGGGGAGTTCACCTGCGAGGACACGGCGCCGGCAACCCCGGTCGCCGGGACGATCGCGGCGCCCGGCAACCCCTCGGCAGGAGGGCTGCACCTGGAGCGGGACGTCGAGGGGCTGGCCATCTATTACGGCGAGGACGAGGAGGGCTATCTGCTCGTGTCGAGCCAGGGCGACGACACGTTTCACGTGTACGACCGGGAGACCCCGACGGACCATCTCGCGGCGTTCCGTGTCGAGGGCACGGGCGAGACCGACGGTCACGACGTCGTGAACGTGCCCGCGGGCAGCGGCTTCCCGTACGGGCTCTTCGTCGTCCAGAACGGGCAGGCCAGCGGGCCCTCCTCGGAGGATCCGATAAGCGGCTTCGAGTACGACGGCTCGACGCAGTTCAAGCTCCTCGGCTGGGAGGACATCGCCGACGAGCTGGATCTCGACATCGAGGAGGACGAGTTCGATCCTCGCGACCCGCACGACGACTGACACGCTTTTACGCCGGGTAGCTCCTCCGGGGCAGCCGGCCGCGCGCCGCTGCGCGCGGCGCTTACGGGCGCCGCTCGAAGGCGAGCTTGACGCCCAGCCCCACCATGATCGCGCCGCTCATCCGGTAGACCCGCGTCAGCGCCGTGGGCCGCGCGCGCAGCCACGCGGACAGCGCGCCGGAGGAGTATCCGACCAGCCCCTTGACCGCGAAGGTGAGCAGCGAGAAGGCCGCGCCGAGCAGGACGATGAGCAGGGTCGGGTGCTCGGCGTCGCCGGGGACGAACTGCGGCAGGAAGGCGAGATAGAAGATCGTCACTTTGGGGTTGGACAGGTTGGACAGCGCGCCCTCGGCGAACAGCTTGGCCAGGCTCGCCGTCCCCGCGTCCGATAGCTCCAGCGTGGCAGCGCGCGTGCGCAGGAGGCGTACCCCGAGGTAGACGAGGTAGGCCGCGCCGACGAGCTTGAGGACGACGAACAGGGTCGCCGAGGCCATGAGGAGCGAGCCGAGCCCCAGCGCGGCCAGCGCCGTGTGGCCCAGCAGGCCGGCGCTGATGCCGCCCGCGGTCACCACCCCCGCCGACGAGCCCCGCGCAAGCGAGCGCGACATCACGAGGAGCATGTCCTGGCCCGGAGTCACGATGACGACGAGCGATGTGATGAGGAAGAGGATGAACTGGGGGCTCGACATCGCGGCTGCCCTCCTTGCCGCGGATCCTGCACGGCCGGTCCAGGCGGACGCAAGCGCGCCGTCCAGGCGCAAGTGTGCTGCCTCGCGCGCGTCACGCTGGAACGGCGACTCGACGATCCGCTCACCCCGCCGCGCGCCCGGCTACTTCCGCGCGCCGGTCACGTGCACCTCGCGCAGGCGCGCCCGCTGCGCCGCGTAGCGCATCTCGATCTCCGCCTGTTTCCCCGTCTCCTTCGCCGCCGGCGTCCCCCAGAGGTTCTTCCGCTCCTCCGGATCGTTCGCGAGGTCGTAGAGCTCGAACCGGGCGCCCCCGGAGATCGTCAGCTTCAGGTCGTCGCGGATGAAGGACCGCCGCGCGTCGTTGTAGGGCCCGGCCGGCATGTCGACCAGCACGTCGCGCGCGGCGGCCTGCTCGCCGGGCGCGAGCAGCACGTCGGGCAGGAGCGACACGCCGGACAGGAAGTCGTTCGCGGGCGCGCCCTCGGCCGGGCCGGGGACCCGCATCAGGTCGAGCAGCGTCGGCGTGAGGTCGATGAGGCTCCGCCGCGCCTGCACGCGCGACGGGGGCG
The DNA here is from genome assembly GCF_002950945.1 of Sorangium cellulosum. Classification (GTDB taxonomy): domain Bacteria; phylum Myxococcota_A; class Polyangia; order Polyangiales; family Polyangiaceae; genus Sorangium; species Sorangium cellulosum_E. Next base: position 12,587,433 of record NZ_CP012673.1, on the reverse strand, counting down.
CGCCCGGGACGTGGACGACGAGCGGCACGCGCACGAGCTCCTCCCACAGCTCGAAGCCGTGGCGGAACATCTTGTGCTCGCCGAACGCCTCGCCGTGGTCGCTCGTCACCACGATCGCCGTGCGCTTGCCGAACGGCGCCGCCGCGATCGCGTCGAGCAGCCGGCCGATGTGTTTGTCGGTGAAGGCGACCTCGCCGTCGTAGAGGTCCCGCTGCGACGCCGCGCCGAAGCCCGGCGGGTCGTCGTGCCGGAGGTAGTCGGCGTGGGGATCGAGGTAGTGGACCCACAGGAAGAACCGCCCGCCCGTGTTCTCGGGCGCCGCGAGCAGCCGCAGCGCGGCGTCGGTCAGCGCGGGGCTGGTCGCCTTGTTGTCGACGTCCCACGGGGCGCCCTCGGGCGGCGCGGCCGACATGTCGACCACGTCGAAGCCGCGGTCGAGCCCGCCGAAGCTGCCGAAGTAGCGGTGCCCGTGCACGCTCATCGCGCGCACGCCGGCGCCCTTCAGCCGCTCCGCGACGAACGTGTCCTCCGCCCCGAACTTGTTGAAATGACCCCAGTTTCGGTGGGTCTCGCTCCCGTACTTGCCGATGAGCATCGGGCCGATGCTCTTGCCCGTGTACGACGCCAGCGCGTACGCGCGCTCGAACACCGTCGACCGGGCCGCGAGCGCGTCGAGGTTCGGCGACACGGGCCGCGGGTTGCCCGCGTAGCCGAGGTCCCAGCGGAGCGTGTCGATCGTGATCAGCACGACGTTGAGGTCGGCCGGGACACGCGCGGCGGCCGCGGGCGACGGCGCGGGGGCGGCGGGGCGTGCGGGGGTGAGCTCGGCGAGCTTTGCGGCCGTGAGGTCGCCGCCGGAGCAGTCGTCGTCGACGCCGTTGTCGAGGATCTCCTCGGCGAGCGGGTGGACACGCGCGTCGCGGTCGTCGCAGTCGCCGCCGCCGAAGAGCGCGGCCGCGCGGTCGCCGTCCCGGTCGGCGGCGCGGCGCAGGACGGCGAGGCCCTTGCTGCCGAGCGGCGCGCCGCGCTCGATCGCCTGGGCGACCGCGGGCTCGGCGCCGAGCGACGAGGCGGCGCGCGCGGTGAGCCCGAGCGGCAGGAGCGCGACGACGAGCGCGAGCGGGGCGCGCACGGTCCGGGCGGCGGCCTGCGCGAGGAAGGCGGCGAGCGCGACGACGAGCAGGATCGCCGGCGCGCGCAGGTCGAGCTCGGGGCGCTTGAAGACGCCGTAGATGCCGAACAGGCCGCCCTCGCCGGAGACGCCGCCGGTGGCCACGCCGAAGACGAACAGCGCGGCGGCGGTCCCGAGCGCGACGCCGCCGGTCACCGCGGGATCCACGCAGGCCGGGCGCCCGTCGCTGGCGTTGGCGAGGGCGCGCCGGAGCGGCGGCGTGAGCGCGAGCACGGCGAGGCCCGCGATCAGGCCGAGGCCGAGCGAGCCGGCGGCGACCGCGGTGCCGACGAGCAGCGGGGCGGCCTCGAGCCCGAGCAGCGCGCGGGCGAGGTGCGCGCACAGGGTCATCCAGAGGAACGCCGCGAGCACGGCGAGCGGCACGAACGCCGCGATGTCGGCGGGCCGGCCGATCGCGCGCAGCCGGAGCGACGCGACGAGGGTGGCGGGCGACGGCGGGCGCGAGGGATCGGCGGCGATCGCGCCGATGCCGGCGAGCAGGCCGGCGACGAGCGCGACGGGCGCGATCACGCCGATGTCGGCGAGGTAGGTCGCGAGCTTCAGGGTGGGGTCCTCGCCGGCGCCGGCGGCGGCCCAGCCGGCGTCCAGGGAGGCGGCGAGGGCGCCGAAGACGCTGGCCCCGAGCGCGCTCCGGGCGAGCCGCGCCGCGAAGGCGCGGGCGAGCGTGGGGACGGCGGCGCCCGGCGCGATCGGGGCCGTGTTCACGCCGGGCTCCGCTTGCGCGCCATGGGGTGGGCGGCGTCGTAGACCTTGAGCAGGTGGTCGATCGAGACGTGGGTGTAGCGCTGCGTGGTCGCGAGCGAGGCGTGCCCGAGCAGCTTCTGGATGGCCCTGAGGTCGGCGCCGCCGTCGAGCAGGTGGGTCGCGCAGGTGTGCCGGAGCGCGTGCGGGTGGAGGTCGCCCCGGCCGGCGCCGAGCGCGCCGTAGCGGTGGACGATGTCCTGGACGCGGCGCACGCCGAGGCGGGCGCCGCGTCGGGACAGGAAGAGCGCGCGGGGATCGCGGCTGCCGGTCTTCGGGTCGGCGAGCTCGTCGCGCCGCGCGAGGTAGCGCTCGACGGCGCCCACGGCGTGGGAGCCGAGCGGGACGAGGCGCTCCTTGTCGCCCTTGCCGACGACGCGCACCGAGGCGCGGTCGGCCGGCTGCAGTTCGACGTGGGTGAGGTCGAGCCCGCAGAGCTCGGAGACGCGCAGGCCTGCGCCGTAGAGGATCTCGAGGAGGGCGCGGTCGCGCAGCGCCTCGGCGGTGTCGTCGCCGGGGATCTCCATGACCTCGGCGGCGGCGTCGACGTCGAGGAAGGTCGGCAGGGGGCGTCGGACCTTGGGGAGGGCGAGCTGGGCCGCGGCGTTCTTGTCGACCTCGCCGCGGCGCTCCAGGTACCGGAGCAGGGCGCGGGCGGCGCCGACCTTGCGGGCGATCGAGGCGGGCGCGTGGGTGCGCGCGAGGGAGCCCAGCCAGCTGCGGAGGAGGAGCACGTCGAGGCCCTCGACGGCCGGGGCCTCGACGGCCGGGGGGGCGCTGCCGCGGGCGGGCGCGGCCTTGCGGGCGGCGCTGGCGTCGGCCTTCTCGCGGGCGAAGCGCGCGAGCTGCTCGAGGTCGCGCCGGTACGCGTCCACGGTGTGGCGCGAGGACCTGCGCTCGGCCGTGAGGTAGGTGAGGAAGCGCGCGATCGCGTCCTCCAGCGTGGTCCCGCCGGGTTGATCGCCGCTCCGCCGCGCGTGCATCACGAGGTTGCCCTACCACCAGGAGGCGGTGGGAGGCAAAGAGTCGCCGGGGGCGGGCTGAGGCTGGGGGCGGGGGGAGGCGGGAGGGGGAGGGCGCTTCCCGGGGGCGGCGTGCCGCGCGAGGGGTGTGGGGGCGAGCGGAGCGGGGTGAGCCTGGGGGAGGAGGCTCGCGGTGGCGGGGAGAGGGGAGGAGCGCGCTGCGGTTCTGCGGAATGGGAATGGTGAGGGAGCGAGGGGGGGCCTTGGCGAGCTGAGGTATCCATTCTCCTGTTCCGTCTCCCGTCTTTCGTCTTTCGTCTTTCGTCTTTCGTCTTTCGTCTTTCGTCTCTCGTCCTCGTCCTCGTCCTCGTCCTCGTGGTCGTCTTTCGTGAACGTGAACGTGAACGTGTCTCTTCATCTCTCCTTCATCCTCCGTATCCCGTCTGAAAATTCGCAGCCGTCCCCGTGTCCAACATGGTCGTGTACGTGCACACAATGGTCGAGCACGAGCAAGAAGAGTCGATCACGTTCACGTTCACGAAAGACGACCACGAGAGACGAGGGACGAGAGACGAAAGACGATCACGAGAGACGAGAGACGAGAGACGAGAGACGAAAGACGAAAGACGAAAGACGAAAGACGAGAGACGAGACGACTGACACCGAGCGGCTCGATGCACCGGCGATCGCTGGGAGTGATCCATCGTCTGCTCGAGACAACCCCTTTCCAGACGGGGTGCACCATCCCCATACCGCCCAGGACAGCCTCGCTGCCTCGTGATCCTGATGCGTTCTCCGCCCACGTTGTGGTAGAAAGGTCCGCCCGGGGGCACGGGCGCACGAGGAATCACGAAATGTCGAACGCAGCCGTGACCGAGCCGACCGCCGAGGAACCTCCGAAGCTCACATTCCGGCAGACCATCGGGAGCCTTCCCCGCTCCTTCTGGATGGGCTGCACCATGGAAATGTGGGAACGGCTCGCCTACTACGGCGTGCGCGTGGTGATGCCGATCTACATCGCGCAGGCGGACGAGCCCGGTGGGCTCCACTTCAGCCAGCAGGACAAGGGCACGATCTACATGATCTGGGCCCTCATCCAGTCGCTGCTCCCGATGATCACGGGCGGATACGCCGACCGCTACGGCTACAAACGCACCATCTTCATCACGGTCTGGCTGAAGATCATGGGCTATCTCCTGATGGCCACCCAGCGGAGCTTCACCGGCTTCCTGCTCGGCGTGGTCGTCCTGGCGACGGGGACCGCCCTCTTCAAGCCAGGGATCCAGGGGACCCTCGCCCAGTCCATGAACAAGTCCAACTCGTCCGTCGGGTGGGGACTCTTCTACTGGCTCGTGAACGTGGGCGCGGCGGTCGGCCCTCCGCTCGCCGGCTACCTCCACGGCAAGGGCTGGCCGTGGGTGTTCTACGGCTGCGCCGCGATCATCTCCCTGAACTTCCTCATGCTGTTCACCTACAAGGAAGTCGACTCCGGCGCGGACAAGACCTCCGACGCGTGGAAGGTCTTCAGGGACACGCTCAAGAACATCTGGGACGCCAGGCTCATCACCGTCATCCTGCTGCTCTCGGGCTTCTGGCTGATGATGTACCAGCTCTGGGACCTGATGCCGAACTTCTACACGGACTGGATCAGCAGCACCTCGTTCGTGCAAAACAACCCCTGGCTCCCGACCTCGTGGCTCGACGTCAGGGATCCCCGCGGCGTCCAGCTCAAGCAAGAGAACGTGCTCAACATCAACGCGGTGTGCATCGTCCTCTTCCTCGTGCCCTTCTCCTACCTCGTCGCGAGGATGAAGGTCCTCCCGGCGATGACGCTGGGCATCCTCGTCGCCACCTTCGGCGTCCTCGTCTCGGGCACCACGACGTCGCTCTACGTCCTCTTCCTCGGCATCCTCCTCTTCTCGATCGGAGAGATGCTCACCGGGCCCAAGAAGGTGGAGTATTTCGCGCTCATCGCGCCCAAGGGGAAGAAAGCGCTCTACCTCGGCTACATCAACATCCCGTCGGCGATCGGCCCGGCCGTCGGCGCGCAGATGGCCGGCGTCCTCTACGGCACCCGGGGCGAGAAGGCGACGCTCGCCCTCCGCTACCTCGCCGAGAAGACCGACTATGCCAAGGGGAAGACCTGGGACGGCGACGTGGAGTCGCTCTCCTCGTTCCTCGGGGTGTCGCGCTCGGAGGCCTTCAAGAAGCTCCAGGAGGTGCTGAACGTCGACGCGGTCGAGGCCACACGCCTGCTCTGGGACACCTACCAGCCCTACGAGATCTGGTATGCGTTCGCGGCCGTCGGCGTCGCGTCGCTCCTCGGGATGCTGCTCTTCACGCAGCGATCGAAGAAGTGGAAGGACCTCGACGTGTAGAACACGCCTCGGTCATCCCAACATCCACGCCGCGAGCGGACCAATGTACCGCCGCAGCGGAAGCGCCGTGGGGACGAGGCACTCGACCCCATGGATGGCCGGCGGAGAGCGCTACTCGCACCGCTCGCCGAGGATGTACCCGTGCTTGCAGATGCAGCGGCACTCGACCTCGAGCTCGTCGGGCTGGTTGCACGCCGGCCGCACCCGCCGGGTCTGCGTCGCCTCCCGGCCCTCGCGGTCCTTCACCTTCACCTCGATCTCGTAGTCCTGGTCGAAGATGTCGCGGCTCGACCAGTTGTTGTGACACACACCCACGTTCGCGAACGTCGAGATGTCCGCGTCGACGCTCGCTCCCCAGCCGTCGCCGGTCGGCTTCAGGTTGACCGTCCTCGACTCGGACATGATCCGCCCGCTCCCGGTGTCGCGGAGCGTGCCGGAGAGCTGGACGCCGCAGGCGCTCAGGTTCGTCGCGCGGGCGCCGAGGAAGATCACCCGCCCGCCCTGCGGCGGCATGATGATGTCCACCACGTCGCCGTCGCTCACCGGGCGCGACACCTCGCTCGAGTCGAGCGCCATGACCTCCATCTGGATCTCCGCGCCCTGCACGCCCAGGTACCCGAGCTTGCACATGTCCTCCGGCGGATCGTCGTCGTCGTCGTCGTCGCCGCACGCCGGCGCGGCGAGCAGCAGCGCGACACACGCGGCGCATCGCAGGAGCGTCGCGGCCCAGGCCATCAGCCGTCCCTCCTGTCCGGCGCCGGCGCGCCGCCCTGGTCGTCCTCCGGCTCCTCCCGGGGGATCGGGGCGCGCGGACGCCGCGACGCCCCGAGAGAGCTCGAGCTGCTCGGCGGGGCCGACCACGACTCGACCACGTGCTGCGGCGGCGGGCCGCTGCGCCACGTCACGTCGGGCTCGAGCGACGCCGGCGACTCGCCGGACACCTCGCTCCACTCGTGCAGCCCCGCCTGCGGGAACGGCGTGCGCTCGGCCAGGTAGGCGGCGAGCAGGCGGTCGCGCTCCCGCTCCTCCGCGCTCGGCGGCGGCGGCGGATCCAGCGTCGGCAGATCGTCGGTCCAGGTCAGGTCCGCGTCGTCCAGGCTCGGGCCCGCCCCGGCGGTCGAGTGCACCTGGTACACGTTCCGCTCGGTGGGCACAGGCTCCGGCGGGAACGACGGGCTCGGCGACGTCGGCGGCGGCGGATCCATCGTGGGCAGCTCGTCGTCCCAGCTCCAATCGTCCGGATCTACTCGGGAATCCGGCCGGCGCACCGACGGGCTGACCCGGGCCTCCGCGCCCTGCGGGGGCGGCGGGATCGCGGCCGGCGGGCCGATCGTGGGCAGCTGACCCACGCCGTTGTCCGGCCGGGAAGGCTCGGCCTGTCGCGACGGGCGCGTCGGCGCCGGCGCGGGGACCATCGCGGCGTACCTCGACGACGGGACCGACCCGAACGGCCGCGAGTCGCGCGGCAGCCGCGGCGGAGGAGGCACCGCGGGCGCCTGCGCCGAGGCCGCCGAGGGGGGCGGCTGCGTCGAGATGAGGTTCTCGTTGCGCCCACGGTCGTCGCGCCCGCGCTCGCCCGGCGCCGGGCGCTCGCCCTGCGACGGCGCGGGCAACCGGGGCTGCACGCTGGTCGGCGGCGCGGCCTGCGGCGCGCCCGCGAGCGGCTTGCCCAGCCAGGCGGCCTCCTTGCGCGACTGGACCGACCGCGCCGCGGCCTCCTCCAGGTTCGGGCGGGACGCGCGCGACAGCGTGTTGCCCGGCTCGGTCGCCGGGCTCGGCTCGTCGGCGAGCAGCGACGGGGCGGCGGTCACGCGGGAGTCCACCCCGGCGGCGCCCCGCCCGGCGCGGAAGCCGAAGGCGGCGCGGATCGCCCGCTCATGGTGGGGCTCCACCTCGACGGGCCGGACGATGAAACACGGCTCCGCGCCCGGCGCCCGCAGCGCGAGGTCGACGTCGAACGGCGCGCCGACGAGCAGGCCGTGCTCGTCGAAGAGGATGCGCACCGGCGGCTGCGCGAAGTGCGCGGGCGACGCCGGCGTCGACAGGACGACGCCGAGCTCCCCGGTGCTCAGCTGGACGAGCGTCCCGGTCGGGATGATGCCGAGCGCGCCGATGAGCAGCTTGCCGATCGCCCGGTCGGTCGCGCTCTCGGCGCCGCTCAGCATGCGCTGGAGCACGGCGTCGAGCGATGTCCCGCCGCTCAGGGCGTTGTCGAGCGACGGGAACGGCGCCGCCCGGAGCTCGGTGAACTGGCGGGCCGCCGCGAGGATGCGCGCGAGCACCGTGGGGCTGCGCCGGCCGCCATAGACCGGGCCCTGCCGCCCTCCCGGCCGCAGCGCGAGCGCCTCGTAGGCGATCACGGTCCGCGTGATCGAGGGCGCGTGCAGCTTGCCGAGCGCCGTCAGCATGACGGCCGCGCTCGCGGGCAGCCGGTCCCGCTCCTCGTCGCTGAGGCCGCGGTCCACGAACGCGCGCGCCGTCGGATCCTCGACGCTGGACTGCGGGCCCGCGACGGCGCCCGTGAGCCGCAGCCGGCTCACGTCGTAGAGCAGCGCCGCGGTGACGAGGCTGCCGAGGATCCGCCGGTCGGTCGTGAGCTGGCGGGCGATGCCCAGCGCGACGATCGCGGTCGAGACGCTCTGGCCCGCCTCGTCCGGATCCGGGGCCTTGCCCGCCGCGATCGAGAGCAGGAGGCGCGCGTCCTCCTCGGCCGCGGCGACGAGCTTCTGCGCGACGCGCTTCACCCGCTGCGGCATCGCGGCCTCGCCGGACCTGAGGGCCGCGTAGAAGGACCGCATCACCAGGATCGCCGCGGCGTAGGTGCGGCTGACGCGGCCGATGCGGGTGCCGTCGCCCTCGATGGATCCGCCCGGGAACGGGCTCGCGAGCTTGCGGACCCGGATGCCGCGCAGGCTCGACTGCGCGAGGCGCGCGGCGCTGCTGCGGTCGCGCTGCGCGTCGGCGAGCATGCGGGCGAAGGCCGCGAGCTCGGCGCGGCGGACCGTCTTCTCGAGCACGAGCTCGGAGACGTCGCAGGCCTCGAAGAAGCTGCCGAGCTCCAGGGCGACCTCGTACGTCTCGCGCGAGGCGCGGAGCATCTGGCCGTTGATGAACAGGGTGTTCCCCGCGAACACCAGCGTCGCGGCCTCGCTCCCCGAGAGCTCGCAGAACTGGGCGATGCCGTCGATCGCGGACGGCACCAGCGACAGCACCGCCTGGTTCGAGTCGCTGTGCAGGAGGCACGCCTTCGCGAGCCGGTAGATCATCTGGACCAGGCCGAGCGCCGCGCGCCTCCGCCCGTCGGCCTTCACGCCCGAGATCGCCGTGTCGCCGGTGCTCTCGGAGAGGTTCGCCTTCTCCTCGCTCACGGCTTCCTCCCGCCCCGGGGCGACGGCGCCGGCGCCGGCTTCGTCGACGGCGCCACGCTGCTGGGCGGAGGCTCGATCACCGGGACCTGCTGCGGGACCGGGCGCGCCGACGGGTTCATCGGGATCGAGCCGGGACCCTGGCGGGTGCTGTAGGGCGAGGCGCCGGCGCCGGGCGGCGGGGCAGGGGACATCGGCGGCCCGGCGGGGCGCGCCATGGACGACGGCGACGACGGCGACGACGGCGACGACGGCGACGACGGCGGCGACAGCGGCATCGGCGGCGGCGCGGCGGTCGGGGTGGACGACGAGGCCGCGGAGGGCGGCGGCATGCGCCGGCTGAACGGCACCGAGGTGGGCGGCGCGGAGCCGGCGGCGCCGGGCGCGCCGGACAGCGGCGCGCCGGACAGGGGCGAGGCCATCATGGGCGGCCGGTAGGGGGGCCGCCCGGACTCGCCCGCGTCGGGGCCCACGACGCCCGGGCGCGGGGTGCTCCACGGCTCGAGCTGCTCCGGCAGCCCGAACGGCGCGCTCGGGCTCACGCGCCGCACCGAGAGCGGCGAGTACGAGCGCGCCGCGCGGGAGGGCGGCCCGCTCGGGTCCACCGACAGCGCCGACGGCAAGGACGGCGACGGCGGCCGATCGCTCGGCCGGGTCGGCGCGACGAGGCGCGCGGCGATCGCGACCGCGGCGCGGGCGGCGGCGTCGCGCACCGGCGGGGTGTTCCACCAGCGCGGCTTGGTCGCCTCCTTCACCGCGCGGAGGGCCTCGTAGCTCCGCGCCTGGCAGAGGAAATGCGCGGCGAGCTCGCGGGTCTGCTCGATCGCCTCGGACGGGATGAGCTGGCGCTTCTCGAGCAGCTCGATCGCGAGCTTCTCGGCCCGCGCGGGGTTGAGCTGCGCGACGGTCTCGAGCCACAGCCGGCGCTCGCTCCCGGGGAGGTCGTGGAACCCGGTCGAGAGGATCCGCCGCACGAGCGTCGGGCCCGCGGCGAGCACGCCGAGCTTGGCGATGAGGCGCAGGGCCTCGCGGCGCACCGGGGGCGCCGGGTCCTCGAGCAGCTTCTGCAGCTCGTCCCGGACGCGCTCGGCCGCGGCGCCCACCGGCGCGCCCGAGCCCGGCGCGCCCTCGGGCGCCGCGACGTCCGGGAGCTCGGCGAGCGCGCTGATGCGCACCTCGACGTGCGGGTTCGCGAAGCCGGCCTCCAGGGCGGAGAGCGCCGCGTGCGTCTTGAGCTGCGCGAGCAGCTGGACGATCATCTGGGCGAGGGGGACCGGCGCGCGCGCGAGCAGGTTCCCGAGCTCCGCCTCCCGGCCGGGCGCCCACCGCCGCAGGTACACGAACAGGATCTCGCGCAGCCGCTCGGACTGCACCGCGCCGTAGCACTGGCAGGCGGCGGTGAAGAGCGAGCCGTCCTCGAGGGCGTCGAGCGCGTGGGCCAGCCCCTCGACGATCGCGGGGTCGAGCGGCGCCACGCTCCGCGGGGCGCCGCCCCGGCCGCTCTGCGCCGCGTCGCGGCCGCTCTGCGCCGCGTCCCGGTCCCGGCCAGGGCCGCCCTGCGCCGGGCTGGAGGGGGCGGCCGGATCCTCCGGGTGCGCCCTCGCGAGGTCCTCGAGGATCGCCCTCAGCGCCTCGACCGGGAACATCGCCTGGGCGAGCGTCCGGTCGACCGTGCGCCGCGAGAGCCGCTGCAGGGCGCCGCTCTGGCGCAGCTCCCGCGACGCCCCGCGGTGGATCGTGTCGAGCCGCGCGGAGAACACGCGCCGGAGCATCGTCTGCATCTCGAACGCGAGCTCGTAGCTGTGCAGGACGATCTGGTCGGCGGTCCACGCGGTGAGCGACGAGGTCAGCCGATCGAGGTCGCCGTGCCGGACGGCGTCGACGTAGCCGTCGACGAACACATCCATGTACCGCTCGCCCCACTGCTCCGCGGGCAGGGCGATCTGGGCGCCGAGCGTGCTCCGGGTCAGCGGGTCGATGGCGAGCGCCGCGGCGGCCACGCCCGTCTCGGCGAGCGCGGCCTCGACGTTCCGCTGGAGCGCCCTGCCCGCGAGCGAGCTCTCGTCCCAGAGGCTCTCGATCTGCGCGAGGGCGCGCGCCCCGCTCGCGATCTCGCGGCACTGGTCCTCGAAGTCCGACAGCTCCAGGTCGCCCTCGGCGAACTGGTCGATCGCCAGGTACGCGATGTGCTCGAAGCGGCGGTCCCAGAGCGCCGTCACCGCGTCGTCGTCCTCGCCGATGCCGAAGCTCTGGTCGCGGAGCAGGATGGCGGCGAAGTCGCGGAGCTCGGCCTCGGTGATGCCCACCTTGATCTGGATCTTCCGGATGCCGTCGGCGAAGAGCTGGTAGGGGATGCGGTCGAACGGCGGCCGGTCGGGCTGCCAGATCGGCTGGCCGCCGGAGGTGAAGGCGCTCGGCGTGACCTCCCAGCGGACGCCGAGGGGGTTCTGCGAGAGCGTGCGCGTGATCTCGTCGAACGCGAAGTGGATGCCCTTGTTCACGTGCGGGTGGCTCCACCCGTACTGGCGGACGTTGCCGAGCGCGAGCGCGAGCTGCTTCCAGACGGCGACGAGCCGCTGGCAGGTCTGCTCGACCAGGGCGACCGACGGCGGCTCGTGCTCCTCGTCGATCGCGTCGTTGCCGCGGACGAGCACGCGCGGCGCCTTCTTCTCGCGCGAGGGCGTCAGCTGGCCGGCGGCGTGCGCGGTGATCAGCCGGCGGAGCTCGGCGCGCATCGCGCCGGCGCTCTGGAAGCGGCCGCCGCGCTCGAACGCGAGCGCCTTGTCGACGAACGCCACGATCTCGACCGGCAGGTCGGGCACCTCCGTCGCGATCGACGGCGCGGCCTGCGTCGCCGCGAGGAAGTACGACTCGGACTCGCTCCGCCCGCGGTTCAGCCGCTTGCCGGACAGGAGCGTGAACAGGCTCGCCCCGACCGACCAGAGATCGGAGCGGCCGTCGATCCCGGACACCCCCATGGCCTGCTCGGGCGACATGAACGCGGGGGTGCCGAACGTGAGCCCCGCGCGCGTCGCCTGCCGCTCGGGGTCGCGCATCCGGGCGATGCCGAAGTCGAGGACCTTCACGTTCCCGGCGCTCGTGACGAAGATGTTCGCCGGCTTGATGTCGCGGTGGACGATGCCGATGGAGTGGCACTTCTCGAGCAGGTCGAGCACGACGTCGAAGACCGGCAGCACCTGATCGAGGGGGAGGGTGCCGCCGGCGCAGCTCGCGAGCCGCTGGAGGGTGGTGCCGGCGAGCAGCTCCATCACCAGGAACGGCTCGCCGCGGTCGCTGAGGTCGTCCTCGATCACCGCGACCCGCGCGGGGTGATCGACCCGGTTCGCGATCTTGCCCTCGCGCAGGAAGCGATCGCGCATCTCGGCGTTGCGGGCGAACTCGATGTGGAGGACCTTGATCGCGGCGCGCGAGCCCTTCTTGTGGGTCGCCGCGAACACCGCGCCCATCCCGCCGACGCCGAGCAGATCGTCGAGCCGCCATGTGGCGTTCAGGGACGTCCCGATCCGCGCCGCGGCGGTATCTACGAGGTTCTGCTCCTCGGCGTGATGGTCGAGCGGGGCCATAGACCGGGCGTCGGATCAGGCCCGCATCGTGCGGGGCAGATCGTGAGTAAGCCAAGCCAGCATACATGGTTCCCGCGCCGGCGCGAACCAGGACAAGGTCGTCCGCCCCCACGGAAGAAAGGTGGGAGAAATGCGCGCGGGGTGGCGGCGGGGGGCCGGTGACTCACGATCTCGGACCCGCTCGGCCGATAACGGACAACCACCGACGATCGCCGCTTCCACGCGCGCCTGGGCGCGCCGCTTCAGCGCTCGTCGCGGCGCGGGGCCGCGCCGGCGTCCAGCACCGGGGCATCCTTCCATTCATGACAGGTGGTGCGGTAATCGACGTCGGGCATGAGCTGCGCCCACTCCTCGCGGGTGAAGTTGCGCCCGGCGTAGGCGCACGCGCGTGACATCAGGGGGTCGGCCGCGATCGAGAAGACGCGCGCCGTGCCGTCGTTCGTCGCGGTCACGACGCGGGTGGCGTCGGGGGTGAACACGGCGTCGGTCAGCATGACGCCGGGGGCGAGCAGGGTGAGCGGCTCGCCCTGCCCGTCGATGGGCAGCACCCGCGCGCTGCCGTCGCTCGACACGGCCACCACGCGGGCGCTGTCGCTGCTGAACGCGACGGTCCGGACCGCCGTGCCGAGGCCGCTCAGCACGAACGGCTCGCCCTCGCCGTCGGTCCGGAGCAGCCGCACGCCCTCGTCGAGCGCCGCGATCGCGATGTGGTTCCCATCCGGGCTCACCGCCAGGGCGGCGATCGCGCGGTCGCCGTAGCCCGAGGGGATGACCCGGGGGGCGCCGCGGCCGTCGGCGGGCCACACCTTCACGCTGGGCCCCGAGGTCGCCACGATGTGCTTGCCGTCGGGGCTGAACGCCGCCCGGAGCAGCCCGGCGCGCTCGTCCCGCAGCAGGATGGGGTCGCCCTGGCCGCCGTCCTCGAAGATGCGCAGGATGCCGTTCCACGAGGTGGTGACGATCCGGGTGCCGTCCGGGCTGAAGGCGACGCCCACCACCCGGTCGTCGTGGGTGCCGAGCACGAGCGGCTGCCCCTTGCCGTCGACGCGCCACACACGCGCCGTCCGGTCGGCCGAGCCGGTGACCAGGCGGGCGCCGTCCGGGCTGAAGTCGGCGCTGAGCACGTGATCCTCGTGCCCCTGGAGCACCAGCGGCTCGCCCGAGCCGTCGGCGCGGAAGACACGCGCCGTCTTGTCGGTCCCGGCCGTGGCGATCCGGCCCCCGTCCGGGCTGACGGCGACGCTGGTCAGGGGCCCGGCGTGGCCGTGGAGGAGCAGCGGCTCGCCCGGCGCGTCGAGGCGCCACACCCGCGTCGTGCCGTCCTCCGACGCGGTGACGACGCTCTTGCCGTCGCGGCTGAACGCGGCGCGGGTCACGGTGCCCTCGTGGCCGTCGAGGACCCGCGGCACCCCTTTGCCGTCAGCGCGGAAAATTCGAGCGGTATGGTCCGCGGAGGCCGTGATCACCTCGGTGCCGTCGGCGCTGAAGGCGGCGCAGCGCACGGGGCCTGCGTGCCCGCGCAGCACGACCGGCTCGTGTGGGCCCGGGCCGGCGGCGGCGGGCAGGACACGCGCCGTCCCGTCGCCCGCCGCGAGCACGATGCGGTCGTCGCGGGGGGCGTACTCCGCGGCCTCGATCCCCTGGCCCAGCCCTTCGAGCGGCATGGGGGAGCCCTGGCCGTCGGCGCGGACGATGTAGACCGTCCCGCTGATGGCCGTGGCGAGGATCCGGCCGCCGTCGTGGTTGAAGACCGCGCGCCGGATGACCCGCTCGCCGAGCGGAACGACGAGCGGCGGCTCGTCGACGATGTCGACGCGCCACACGTGGATCGTCCCGTCGGACATGCCCGCGACCACGCGGCTGCCGTCCGGGCTGAACGCCACGCTGGCCGGCGCCCCGCCGCGCGCGGCGAGCGCGCGGTCCTCGTGGCCGTCGGCGTGCCACAGGCGCACGGTGCCGTCCATCGAGGCGGTGGCCAGCCGACTGCCGTCGCGGTTGAAGGCGACGGCGACCACCCCGAGGCCGTGGCCGCGCAGCACGAGCGGCGCCTCGCGCTCGCCGGGGCGGAAGAGCCGCGCGGTCCCGTCCGCGGAGACGGTGGCCACGGAGCGGCCGTCGGGGCTGAAGGCGGCGTCGAGGACCGCGCCGCCGTGGCCGACGAGCACCTCCTGGGCGACGGCCGGCCCCCGGACGGTGTCGCCGAGCGCCTGCACCACGGCCGGACCCGCCGGCCTGCCGCTCGCCCGGGCGGCGAGGGCGGCCTCCACCGCGAGCAGGCGCGCGCGCTGCAGCTCGCCCTCGGCCAGCTCCTTGGCGGCCTGGGCCGCGAGGCGCCGGGCGTCCTTCTCGCGCACCTCCTGCTGCGCCCTGATCCGCGCCTGCTCCTCCTTGCCCATCTGCCAGAGGAGCACGAGGGCCAGGGCGCCGAGCAGCGTGACGGCGACCGCGAGCACGCTGAGCAGCCGCCGCATCGACCGCTTCTGGCACTCGGCCCCCACGCAGGCCGACAGGAACGCCCGCTCCTCGGTCGAGAGGTCCTCCCGCCCGTCCGCCCACGACGTGAGCTCGGCGAGCGCCGCGCCGCCCACGAGGAAATCGTCCTTTCGCCCGCTCGCGGCCCAGCGCACGAGCGGCTCGGTGATGGCGCGCTCCTCCTCGCGCGCCCGGACCCACGCGCGGTCGAAGACGTGGCCGAAGATGCGGTTGCGCACGGCGAGGCAGGGCGGGCCCCCGGGCCGCGACCGCTCGGCGGAGAGGCCCGTCAGCCGCAGCGCGAGCTGGACCGGATCCCCGCTGTCGGCCGCGATCCGCTCGCCCTCGAGCAGCCGCTTGTACAGCCCGAGCAGCTTCGCCGCGTGCGCCGGCCGGTGGTGGGGGCCGTGGTGGGGGCCGTGGGCGTCCAGGCACCGCTCGGCGTAGCGCAGGTTCGGGTCCTCGGTCCGGGCCTGGTCGAGGAAGCGCCGCGCCACGGCGTCGTCGACGTCGAGCCCCCGGAGCTCTCCGGTGAGGTCCGCGCAGAGCCGCTGGGTCATGTAGGGGTGTCCCGACGTCCACGCGAAGATCGCGTCGAGCAGCGCGTCGGGGTCGGGCACGAGCCCGTCGAGCCCCGCGCGGAGCCCCCTCGCCTCCGCGCGGGTGAAGTCGTCGAGCCGGATCGAGCGGCCGATGTTGAACGGCGTGCGCGTCGGATCGGACACGAGCTCCCGCGGCGTCGCCACCCCGAGCAGGCAGAACGTCAGCCGCGCGTTCGCCGGCCGCTCCGCCCGCCGGTTCACGAAGGCCCGGATCCCCGTGAAGAAGTCGTCCCGCGAGAACGGCAGAGACAACGTCGCGTCGATCTCGTCGAGAAAGAGGACGATCGCGGCGGAGATGTCCACGAGCACGACGTCCTCGAGCCAGCGGAGCCAGCAGTGCACCGGCCCGAGGTGCCAGTGCTCGTCCCAGAAATCGTCCGGCGGCTCGAGCCCGAGCTGCTCGGCGATCTCGGAGGCGATGCCGAGGTACCAGCTCACCGGCGTGGCGGTGTCGGCGCCGAGGGCGCCGAGATCCACGCTCGCGCACTCGAGCTGCTCGGCGCGGAGCTGCCGCGAGACGCGGAGTCGCAGGCTGGATTTGCCGATCTGCCGGGTCGACAGCACATAGCAGAGCTCCCCGCGCCGCAGCGCATCGAAGAGCTCCCTGTCCGCGGAACGCTCAATATAGATGGCGCCGTCGCCCACGGTCCCGCCCGCCTGGAAGCGGCGCCTGTGATCTCCGGCGCTGGCCTTCGCCTGATCGAGGTCGGGAGGCGCCGAGAACGTCACGAATAGGACGGTGCCATGCTGCGGCGAGACCGTCAACGTCGCCGGTCCCGCGGCATTAGCGTCCGTGGTGGAACATGAGCGGTGCCGCGCGCGTGGTGTGGATCGTCGCGAGTTGGTCGTACGGTGACAGGATGGGCCTCGGCTCACTGGCCCTGGGTGCAGGCATGACGCCCGAGCCGGCGGCCGCGGTGATGCGGCCGCGGTGATGCGGCCGCGCGCTGCGGCCGGCGCGCCGCTCGCAGCGCGTGCGTCGATTGCGACGCACCTCGAAAACCCGCTTGGCGCGCTCAGAAATCGTGGACCTGGCCGCGGCCGCTGGTGTAGCGTTCGCGCCGTGCGAGGGGCAATGAACGTGGAGGAGCGGCCGCGCTATCGCGTCCGCGGCCACGCCGCTGTCACCTTGGGCTGGCGCTCTGCGGCTCGGCACATCCCCGCCTTCAATACGGATCTTCCCGACGCCTCGGAAGCGCGGACCGGAGCGGCTCGCCAGGTGTCGCTGCCGGTGACAGGCACTCATCCCACACGAGAGTTTCCAACATGGCCTCTGTCAACGTGCGCGAGCTCAATAAGCGATTTGGCCAGACCCACGTGCTGCGCGGCGTCTCCGTCGACGTGCCCGACGGCTCGTTCGCGGTCCTCGTCGGGCCGAGCGGCTGCGGCAAATCGACGCTGCTCAGGCTGCTCGCGGGCCTCGAGGAGGCCGACGAGGGCACGATCGCGCTCGGGGGGCGCGACGTCACGCGGCTCTCGCCGCGCGACCGCGACATCGCGATGGTGTTCCAGTCCTACGCCCTGTATCCGCACCTCACGGTGCGCGAGAACCTCGCGTTCGGCCTGAAGCTGCGCAAGACGCCGCCCGCGGAGATCGCGTCGCGCGTGGCGGAGGCGTCGGAGATGCTCGGGCTCGGCCCGCTCCTCGACCGGTACCCCCGGGCGCTGTCCGGCGGCCAGCGGCAGCGCGTCGCCATGGGCCGGGCGATCGTGCGGCGGGCGCAGCTCTTCCTCTTCGACGAGCCGCTCTCGAACCTCGACGCGGCCCTGCGCGCGCAGGTGCGGGTCGACATCCGGAAGCTGCACGACCGGCTCGGTGCGACAAGCGTCTACGTCACCCACGATCAGGTCGAGGCGATGACGCTCGCGGACGTGATCTTCATCCTCAACAAGGGGGTCGTCGAGCAGTCCGGGCCGCCGCTCGAGGTGTTCGCCCGGCCGCGGACCCAGTTCGTGGCGAGCTTCCTCGGCAGCCCGGCCATGAACTTCTTCGAGGCGCGCCTGGAGAGCCGGGGCGGGCGGTGGGCCGCGGTCCAGGGAGATCTCGCGGTCGAGCTCGATCAGGCCGGCTTCCCGGGCGCGCTCGCGCCCGGGCGGCGGGTGACGGTCGGCGTGCGCCCGCACGAGGTGGAGCTCGCCCCGGGGGAGGAGGGCGCGCCCTTCCAGGTGGCGATCGTCGAGGCGCTCGGGGCCGAGTCGTACGCCCACGGCACCGTCGGGGGGGCGCCGTTCGTGGCGCGCCTCGACCCCGCGGCGCGCGTCGCCAAGGGCGACACCGTGAGGATAACGCTCCGCAACGTGCACCTGTTCGACGCGGACTCCGGGACGAGCCTCCGGGAGGCGTGAGGCGGCGGGCGCCGGCCCACCCGGAGCCCCGCCGCCGGCCTGGCGTCCGCGGCGCCCGCCGCAACTCGAGCTTCGCGGCCATGGACGCGCGATCGCGACCCCGCTATCTCCATGGACGCCATGCCGAAGGCCGAGGAGCCCCCGCCCGCCGCCGCGGCGGGGTCCACCAGCGCGGATCCCCGACGCCCGCGGAGCGGAGATCTCCGACCCGCGGCGGGCGAGCATCGGCTGTCGCTGACGGGCAGCGGCGAGCCCCGGCTGTCGCTGACGGGCGGCGAGCCCCGGCTGTCGCTGACGGGCGGCGAGCCCCGGCTGTCGCTGACGGGCGGCGAGCCCCGGCTGTCGCTGACGGGCGGCGAGCCCCGGCTGTCGCTGACGGGCGGCGAGCCCCGCCTCTCGCTGACCGGCGACGGCGACCTCCGCGGCACCTTCCTGCCGGCCCCGTCCGCGCCGGGGCGGCACCTCAGCCGGGCGTCCGCCGAGAAGCTCTGGCTCCCGCTGCTCGGGCCCCTGCTCGCGCTGCTCGTCATCGGCGCCGTCGCGTCGCTCGAGGCCGCGCTCGACTGGAGCATCCCGAACCCGCCGGCGATCCTCTCGATGATCATCGTCTTCGCGGCGTTCAGCGGAGGCCTGTGGGGCGGCATCATCACCGCCCTCATCTCCTGCATCTACTTCGCGATCTACTTCTCCGAGGACGGGATGCCGTTCTCGTACAGCGCGGACAACCTGCTCCGGGTCATCGTCTTCGCCGTCACCACGCCCGCCATGGCGGTGATGGCGAGCATCGCGAAGCGGCGCGCCGACGCCATGGGCGAGGCCTCGCTCGAGAACGAGCGCGAGCACTCCGCGAGCCTGCGCGCCCTGCTCATGCAGCGCCAGGCGGTCGAGGCCGAGCTCCAGCAGGCCAAGGAGGCCGCCGAGGCGGCGAGCCGCGCGAAGAGCGAGGTCCTCGCCAGCGTGAGCCACGAGATCCGCACGCCGATGAACGGCATCATCGGCATGACGTCGCTCGCGCTCCAGACCGAGCTCACCCAGGAGCAGCGCGAGTACCTCGAGATGGTCAAGATCTCGGCCGACGCGCTGCTCGCCATCATCAACGACGTCCTCGACTTCTCGAAGATCGAGGCGGGCAAGCTCGAGATCGAGCCCGTCGCCTTCGACCCGAACGAGATCATCGGCGACGCCGTGAAGACGCTCGCGCTCCGGGCCCACGAGAAGCGGCTGGAGCTCGCCTTCCAGGTCGGCCCCGAGGTGCCCGAGGCGCTCGTCGGCGATCCGCTGCGCCTGCGCCAGGTGCTCGTGAACCTCGTCAGCAACGCGGTGAAGTTCACCGACGCCGGCGAGGTCCTCGTCCGCGCCTCGATCGACGCGCGCGCGCCCTTCACGCCCGAGGACGAGGCCGGCGCGGAGGGCGTGAGCTCGCCGGGCCTCTACTCGGGCGAGGCGCTCGGCGACGTCGTGGTGCTTCACGTGCGCGTCATCGACACGGGCATCGGGATCGCCCCCGAGAAGCAGCGGCTCGTCTTCGACGCGTTCGCGCAGGCGGACGGGTCGACGACCCGCAAGTACGGCGGCACGGGCCTCGGGCTGACGATCTGCGCCCGGCTCGTCGAGATGATGGGCGGCAAGATCTGGATCGAGAGCGAGCTCGGCAAGGGCAGCACCTTCCACTTCACGCTCCAGCTCCGGGCCCTCGACGGCGCCGTCCGGTCGCGGCGCCCCGAGCTCCCGGAGGAGCTGCTCGGTACGCGGGTCCTCATCGCGGACGACAACGCGACCGCGCGGCGCATCCTCGGGGAGATCGTCGAGGGGTGGGGGATGAAGCCGGTCCTCGTCGACTCGGGCGCGGCGGCGATCGCGGCGCTCTCGGAGGACTCGGGGGTGTGGGCGCTGCCCTGGGGCAAGCCGGGGGGCAACGCCGCGGGCGCGGCGAGCAGCTCGTTCGGCCTCGTCCTCGTCGACGCCCGCATGCCCAAGGTCGACGGCTTCGCGGTGGTCGAGCACTGCCGCCGGCGCGAGATCCTGAAGGGGCGCACCATCATGATGCTCAGCTCGACGTCCGCGCAGGCCGACGCCGCGCGCTGCCGCGACCTCGGCGTCCTCACGATGGTGACGAAGCCCGTGAAGCCGTCGCACCTCCAGGACGCCGTGCTCCACGCCTTCGGCATCCCGACGCGCAGCGCGCTCCGGTCGGCCGAGGCGCGCCGCGCCGCGCCCGGGCCGCGCGCCCGCGGCCTGCGCGTGCTCGTCGCGGAGGACAACGCGATCAACCAGAAGCTGATGCGCCGCTGGCTGGAGCGGCAGGGCCACCACGTGCACATCGTCGAGAACGGGCGGCTCGCCGTCGAGAAGATCGCGTCCGGCCAGTACGACGTGGCCCTGCTCGACGTCGAGATGCCGGAGATGGACGGCCTCCAGGCCGCGCGGGCCGTCCGCGCCCGCGAGCGGCGCGAGGGCGGGCACATGCCGCTCATCGTCGTGACCGCGTACGCGATGAAGGGCGACCGCGAGCGCTGCCTCCGGGCCGGCTTCGACGGGTACGTCTCGAAGCCGGTGCAGGTCGAGGAGCTCTACGACATGATCGACCGGCTCGCCGCCGGGCCCTCCTCGCTGGAGATCGAGGACCCGGCGCGCCTGTCGCTCGGCGCGCCGGGCTCGTCCACGTCGCTCACGCCGGTGCCCTCGTCGACGTTCGAGAGCGGGCCGGCGAGCTCCCGGTCCGACGAGCGGACGGCCGGCTCGCCCTCGTCGATGGCGGCCCGGCCGATGTTCGATCGCACCCGGGCGCTCGAGCGGACGGGGGGCGACGCCGACCTCCTGCGGGAGCTCGTCGAGGTGTTCCTGGAGGAGTGCCCCCGCTGGATGGCCGAGATCGACGAGGCGGTGACCGCCGGCGACGCGCGCAAGCTCCAGCGGGCCGCGCACACCCTGAAGGGCGCGGTGGACAGCTTCGGCGCGCGGAGCGCGTTCGAGGCCGCCTTCACGCTGGAGAAGATGGCGCGCGCGAACCAGCTCGGCAGCCTGGCCGAGGCGCAGTTCGCGCTGCGCGCGCAGATCGACCGGCTGCTCCCCGAGCTCGTCGCGTTCGTGCGCGAGGGGACGTCGGTGGAGCCCCCGGCGCCGGTCGAGGCCGATCGGCGCGAGGAAAACTAGCGAGGTGACGCGATGGTGAGGGTGCTCGTGGTCGACGACTCCCCGTACGACCGACGCCTCTGCGGGGGCCTGCTCAAGAAGCGCGCCGGCATGGAGCCGCTGTACGCCGAGAACGGCGTGGAGGCGCTCCGGTCGATCGCGCGATCGATGCCGGACATCGTGCTGACGGATCTCCAGATGCCGGAGATGGACGGCCTGGAGCTGGTCGAGGCGATCCGCCGGGAGCACCCGTACCTGCCGGTGATCCTGATGACGGCGCACGGGAGCGAGGAGATCGCGGTGCAGGCGCTCCGGCGCGGGGCCGCGAGCTACGTCGCGAAGCGGAACCTCGCGGCGGAGCTCGTGAGCACGGTCGAGAACGTCCTCGCGGTGGCGCGGCTCGACCGGCGGGAGCAGCAGCTGCTCTCGTGCCTGACGGCGACCGAGTCGCATTTCGAGCTCGACAACGACGTGGCGAAGGTGCCCGCGCTGGTGGGCCACATCGAGCAGAGCCTGGGCCGGATGCGGCTGTGCGACGAAACGGGCCGGATCCAGGTGGCGGTGGCGCTGCGCGAGGCGCTGGTGAACGCGATCGTGCACGGCAACCTCGAGGTCAGCTCGACGCTGCTCGACGAGGATCCGAGCGCCTTCTCGGCGCTCGTGGAGCGGCGCCGGACCGAGAGCCCTTACCGGGACCGCCGCGTCTACGTCGTGGCGCGGGAGACGCGGACCGAGGCGACCTACATGGTGCGCGACGAGGGGCCCGGCTTCGATCCGCGCGACCTGCCGGACCCGACCGACCTCGCCAACCTGGACAAGCCGAGCGGCCGCGGCCTGATGTTGATCCGCACCTTCATGGACGAGGTGCGCCACAACGAGAAGGGTAACGAGATCTGGATGGTGATCCGGTGCCGCTCGTCGGACGACCCCTGCGGCGATCCCGACGGCGGCGGCGACTGACGCGGGGGCGCTGGCTGCCGCGCTTCAAGCGCAGGCGAGCTGCCGGAGGGTCAGCGCGCCGGGAGGGCGCGCGCGAGCTCGCCCATGGACAGCGCGTGGTGGGGCAGATATTGCCGGATCAGACCGAAATCCTTCGCGTTTTCGGTGATCAGCATCGCGCCGATGCGGCGCGCCGCTCGGCCCGCATCTGCCTCACGAACTCGGCTCGGAACACATCCTCGCCCCGGGCCGCCTCGAGATCCGCCACCATGCCCTCGCCCACGAGCACGGCGCGCAGCGCCTCGTGGATCGCCTCCGTCTCCGTCGCCGCCCCGAGCACGCGTTTGACGTGATGAAGCAGCGCCTCGTCGAGGTTATGACTCTTGCGCTTCACCCTCATGGGTACGCCTATACCACGACTTTAGGCATACCTCCTGGCGCCGCACCCAGCGTCGCGTGTTTGTAAAGCGACTTTACCGCCCGCCGCGCCGCGCGCGGGCGCCCGCGGGCGCGAGCTCCTGGATCGCGGCCGAGAGCGACGCGTAGGTGGACAGGTCGCCGAGGTCGACGCCGACCAGGCTCCTCGCGATCTCCGGGCGCACGCCGACCAGGCATACCCGCGCGCCGAGCAGCGCGGCGGCGCGGCTGGTCTGGCCCAGCGAGTCGGCGACCTGGGCGTCCACCGACGGGACGCCCGTGACGTCGAGCAGCACGACGCCCGCCCCGTGCCGGTTCACCCCGGCGGTCACGCGCTCGAGCACCTGCGCGGCGCGGCGGCCGTCGATCCACCCGATCAGCGGCACGAGCAGCACGCCGGGCAGGAGCGGGATGACCGGACAGCCCAGCTCGCGCACGGTCTCCGAGAGCCTGCGCTCGACCTGGTAGGCTCGCTCGAGGCCCGCGTGCTGCTCCGACAGCGACTGCACCATCGCGTCGCGCTCGAGGGCCGCGCCGAGGAGCGTCCCCCAGATCGCGAACGTGGCCTCGTCGCCGGCCATGGCGACGAGGGTCGGGCCGATGAGCGCCAGGACCCCCCAGTCGCGCAGGGCGGAGCGTATCGGCAAGAGGAACACCATGAGCTCGCCGTCGGCGGCCGCGGGCGGCAAGAGCTCCGGGGGCGGAAAGGCCTCCTGCGGACAGCGGCTGCCGATCGAGGGGGTCGGGCTGCCGTCGCGGCTGTAGGCGCCGGCGATGACGAGGCTCGCGCGGGTCTCCAGGTCCTCCCACAATCCGAGGCAGCTCCAGACCGTCGTGGTCGTCGCGAGCCAGCCCAGCGAGCGCGCCTCCTCCTGGTTGCCGCCGAGCAGCGCGAGGCTCACATCGTAATTGGTCCTCGCGAGGACCCCGAGCTGGTGGACATGGTGGGTCTCGGCGTCGAGCCGGGCCCGCCCGATCGCGATGCGCGACAGCTCGAGGAACTCCCCTATCCGCCCCTCGGCCGCCGACCCCGGGGGCACGCGGCGCCGCTCGGGGGACTGGTCCATCAGGCGCACGATCGCCAGCAAGGTCCCGAGATCGGGCGTGATGCCGGCGGCCTGCCGGTAGGCGCGCTCGAGCTCGACCGCCGGAGGCGGCGTGGTGCCCCGGAGCGCCGCGAGGTACCCGTCGATCACCAGCGCGACCCCTGGCCACACCTCCGCCGGCGGGGTGCCGGCCGGGAGCGCGCGGGGCAGGAGGAGCAGCTCCACCATCTGCCGGGCCAGGGCGCTCTCGGCGTCGCCTTCCCGCGCGGCCTCCTCCCGCTGGAGGAAGCTCTGGACCACGCTGCACCCGCACGAGCTCCGCTGGATGAGCAGGTTCGCGGTGTGCACGCTCTCGGGCGGGACGGCCTCGCCGGCGAGCTTCGCCGCGATGACGTCGCAGGCCGCGCTCCCCATCATCTCGAACCGCTGGCGCACCGTGGTCAGCGGCGGATCGGAGCCCTGCGCCTCGACGATGTCGTCGAAGCCGACGATCGCGAGATCCTGGGGGATACGCACGCCCGCGGCCTTCAGCGACGGCAACATGCCGATCGCGTTCTTGTCGGTGCCGAAGACCGCCGCGGTGCACGTGTGCCGCCGCGCGAGCAGCGCCGGCGCGGCGCTCTGGCCGCCGGTGTACCAGTTGTTGTCGCTCTGGATCACCAGATCGGGATCGAAGGGGATGTCCGCCTCGGCGAGCGCGTCCTTGTACGCCTCGAAGCGCTGGCGCACGTCGTAGGCGTCGAAGTGGCCGACGAACGCGATGCGCCGGTGCCCGTGCTCGACCAGGTGGAGCACCGCGCTCCGCATGCCGCCGCGGTTGTCCGGGATCACGGACGGGCAGCTGGCCTCCGGGACGCAGGTGCCGACCGTGACGAGCGGGACCCGCGCGCGCGCGAGCGCCTCGATGCCTTGTACCTCGATGAGGACGATCCACCCGTCCACGTGCTCCCTGGCGAGCGAGGGCGCGCGGAGCTCGGCGGGCGTGCCGCGCAGCACCAGGGTGCGGTATCCGCGCTCCTGAGCCGACTGGTGAATGCCTTTCAGGACAGGATTCCAGAACGAGCCGTCGAGGAACGGGGTGATGACGCCGACGGTGAAGGGCCGGGGCGCTCCCTGGGCCTGCACGCCCGCCGCCGCAGGGGTCGAGGACCTCGACCGTGGCACCACGCTGGGGCGCTGCCCCGGGGCCTCGGGCACCTCGCCCCACTGCTCCGGCACCGTGACGCCGCTGTCCTGGCCACCCTGACCCATCGCTCTCCAGTCCCCCTGTTACCGCACGGCGCGGAGCCCCCGGCAACCTATCTGTGGACCGGGGCCCCAGGCAACACGGTGGCCGGCGAGCGGGTGAGATGTCTCGCGATCTGGCGCTGATTCCAGGGAGGGGCGGCGGACCTTCGAGCAGGTTTACGCCGCGCGTCCCGGCGCGATGCGGAGGAGCTCGAACTCCGCCACGAACCCCTCCTCGATCGGGCTGCACGCGTAAAGGCCGCACTCCACCTCGCGCGCGCCGTCGTCCTCGTGCAGGTGGGCCACGCGGAGCTGAGTCCACGACTGGCCATCATCCGAGCTCTCGACGAGGTAATCCGAGCTCTCCCGCCGGATACGCAGCCAGAGCTCGCGGCGGTCCCGGGAGAACGGCTGGGTCGACCAGTCGCTGTACCCCGCGTTCGTCACGACCGCGCCGAGCCGGCTCGGGCCTTCCGGCTCGAACTCGACCGAGGTCTTCAGCCAGCACGAGGCCGAGAGCCGCACCATGAGCCCTGCCTGATCGTACTGGTGCGCGGGCCGGAACCGCACGCGGGTGGTCATCACGAAGTCCCCGGCGGCGCGGGTGAAGAGGAATGGCCCGTTGTCGTTGCGGAAGCCGTAGTGTGTCCGTTGCCAGTAATCCGTCTTGGCCCCGGGCTCGACGACGAGCACACGCCGGGCCGGATCCGCCGCCCAGCGCGCCGGCGGGTGGCGCCACTCGAGCCGCGGATCGACGCTCGACCCGGAGAAATCCTCTTCCAGAAGCAGTCCTGTCATGACGCCGGCCTCCGTGGTGGGAACGCGCGCCGCGTCGCGCCGCGCGCAAGCGGGGCGGAGCCTACCACGAACGCGCGGGGATCCCGCGGGAGGAGCGGGCCGCGGCGCCGCGTGGATCGCGCGCGTCGTCGCCGCCGCCGCCGCCGCCGCGGCGCTACTGAGGCCGCCCCTGCGCGATCCAGCTCTCGACCAGCTGGATCTCCTCCGGCCCGAGCGCGGTCAGGCCGAGCGGCATGCCGCGCACCGCCGGATCGGCGCGGCCCGCCTCCTCGGCCTGGCGCGCCAGGAGCGCGGCGAGCAGCCGCGGTCGGCCGTCCGGCCCGGCGGAGAAGACGCTCCGCCGCTCCCCCTGGTCGTCGAGGTACCCCGCGGCGATGCCCTCGTAGGTGGCGAGGTTCAACCCGCGCGGCTTGAACCCGAATCCCCCGGTGTTCCCGGGGCCGCCGTCGCCGAGCGTGTAATCGGGCTCGGAGTGGCAGTGCCTGCACGTGACGCGGAACACCCGTCGATCCACCTCCTCGTACGTCACCCGCCGCGTCAGCACGGGCAGCCTCGCGGGCGCGCCCTCGGGGGCGCGCGGCGCGAGCGGCGCGGTCGAGAGGAACGCCGCGAGATCGCGCGCCTCGGCCGGCGACATCGGCACCTGGGGCATCGGCGTGCCGGGCTTCACCGCCGCCGGATCGAGCAGCCACACGACGAGATCGGCGGGCTCGATCCGGTCGCGCGTGTGCCGCAGGTCCGGCGCCAGGGCGATCGCGGCGCGTGTCTCCTTCTCCCGCGCCTTCACCGGCAGGGCCGCGGTCAGCCCGTCGACCCCGGTGAAGGCGTGGCAGGTGCCGCACCCCTTGGCCTCGAAGAGGGCGCGCCCCTGCGCCGCGCTCGCGCCCTCCAGCGAGGCGCGCGGCCGCTCGCGGCGGCCCTGGGTGAGGTACGCCGCGATGTCGCCCGCCTGCTCGGGCGCGAGCGCGAGCCGCGGCATGGTCGCGTGCAGCCGCGGCCGGAGGTCGCGCGGCTCGAGCAGGAACCCGCGGATCCAGCCGGGCCGGAGCCGGTCGCCGATCGCCGCGAGCGACGGGGCGTGGGGCAGCTGGATCAGGTTCTCGTTCCACCGGTGGATCGCCGCGGCCGGCGCCTGGAAGCGCCCCGCGGCGATGTCCTGGTGGCACTGGACGCAGTGCGCCTCGCGCGGCGCCGCCGAGAGCCCGGCGCCGTCGTGGCAGCGGTTGCACTGGAACTGCTCGACGAGCCGCCGCCCGTGCTCCGGATCGCCGGCGGGCGCCTCGGCTCCGGCGGGCGCCTCGGTTCCGGCGGCCGGCGCGCCGTCTGCCTCCGCAGGTGCGGGCGCCACCGCCGTGGGCTCGGGCCCTCGCGGGCTCTCGGAGGTGCACGCGGCGGCGCCCGCGGCGAGCGCGACCAGCGCGGCGAGCGAGGCGAACGAGTCGAGGACCGCGCGGGCGCACATCGCGTCAGCTCTCCGGGCCGCCCGCGCGGCTCGTCCGGCAGAAGGCCGGGTTCTTCGCCATCACCTCGCAGCGGCTGGCCGCGGCGTCGTGGCCCGCGCCGTCGCCGGAGAGCGCGCGCAGCCGCGCCAGGGCGGCGTACGCCTCGGGGCTCGCGATCAGGTCCTTCTCGGCGAGATCGCCGAGCAGCTTGAGCGCCTCGCCGCGGTGCTCGGGCGCCCTGGCGAGCGCCTCGCCGAGGTCGGTCTGGAGCCCCGGGTCGTTTTTCCGCTGCTCGTTCAGGCGGCGCAGCGCGCGGATCGACCAG
The DNA here is from genome assembly GCF_002950945.1 of Sorangium cellulosum. Classification (GTDB taxonomy): domain Bacteria; phylum Myxococcota_A; class Polyangia; order Polyangiales; family Polyangiaceae; genus Sorangium; species Sorangium cellulosum_E. The sequence continues at coordinate 12,560,465 of NZ_CP012673.1, read as the reverse complement.
TCCACGTTCGCCTTGCGGTCCTCGGCCGAGGTCCCGCCCCACGCCCCGAGCAGCTCCCGCGGCACCTCCGCGCTCACGTGCAGCGCGCCGTCGGCCCGCACCGCGGCCACGGCGAGGACGCGGAAAGCGCGGTTCAGCAGCGGATCCTTGTCGTAGGAGATCTGCCGGACCTCGGGGAACATGCGGATCACGCTCCCCGCGGCGGCGGCGAGCTGGCCGTCGCGCAGGGCCTTCTCGGCCTGCGCGACGCCCATCACGCGGTGATCGATGGCGGGCATGAACTCGATGCCGCAGGCCGCCGCGTCGCCCGACGGGGCGAGGGCAGACGTGATGAGCCCAAGACAAAGCACGAGTCGTACGGCAGGACCTCTCATGAAAGACCTCCTCGGGAAGGCTGCGCCGGCGCGCCCCATCGCTCGTCGGGCGCTGCCGATCGACTGTGACAACGCTCGGGCAAAAAAAGTTGCTTCCCGGATCGCGCCGTCGCGGCCCGATGCCTGCTCGTGTATCGCGATGGCGTCTCGCGCGTTGCGATCGCGCCTCGCGCGCCGCGATGGCGGCCTCGTCGCTGGCGCCTTACTCCGGCGCCCCCGCCCGGCCGCCTCCGCTGTGGGCAAAAGTGCGTGGGTGCGTCGCCGGTGGTTGCCACGGTGGGCGCCCCGGTGTCCAATGCGGACAACCCAAGGAGATCCGGCATGTTGAAGAAGCGACGCCACGTGATCGCGGCCCTTCTGGCCCTGGCCAGCGCGGTCCCGGCGTGTACCAGCAACAAGAAGGCCGACTGCGCGAGCCCCGAGGTGTTCTGCGTCGGGCTCGTGACCGACATGGGCAAGATCGACGACAAGTCGTTCAACCAGTCGGCCTGGGATGCGCTCCAGCGGGCCCAGAAGGAGCTCGGCGCCACGACGCAGTACATCGAGACGACGGATCCGAAGGACTACCCGAAGAACATCGCGACCTTCGCCGACGAGAAGTACGATGTGATCCTCACGTCCGGCTTCGGGCTCGCGGAGGCGACGAACGCCGCGGCGGCGCAGTTCCCGGGCGTGAGGTTCATCGGGATCGACCAGTTCCAGGCGCCCGGCGCCGAGAAGCCGAACGTGGTGGGCCTCGTCTTCCCGGAGGACCACGGCGGCTTCCTCGTGGGCGCGCTGGCGGCGATGATGACGAAGACGGGGAAGATCGGCGCCGTGCTGGCCACCGACGCCGTCCCGCCGGTCTGGCGCTTCGGCGAGGGCTTCCGCGCCGGCGCGCGCCACGTGAAGCCGGACATCGAGCTCAGCGTCGTCTATCACAACGACGTCGGGTTCGATAAGACGTTCACCGATCCCGAGTGGGGCAAGACGACCGCCGTCTCGATGATCGACAAGGGGGTCGACATCGTCTTCGGCGGCGGCGGCAAGACGGGCAACGGCGCGCTGCTCGGCGCGGCGACGAAGGGCGCGTACGCGATCGGCGTCGACACCGACCAGTACTACACGGTGCCCGAGGCCCAGAAGGTCATCCTCTCCAGCGCGGTCAAGCTCATCACCGAGGGCGCCTTCGACCTCATGAAGCTGGCCAAGGAGGGCAAGCTGCCGAGCGGGAACTTCCAGGGCAAGTCGGGGTATGCGCCCTATCACGATCTCGACGCCAAGATCCCGGCCGAGGTGAAGGCGAAGATGGAGGAGCTCCGGAGAGCGCTGCTCGACGGGACCCTCAAGACGAACGTGCCGCCCTCGAAGCCAGGCCAGTGAGCGCGCCCGGATCCCGGCTCGCGCGCCTGCGAGAGGAGCTTACCCGGCTGCTCCATGCGCTGCGTTTGCCGGTCCTCTCGGTGTTCACCGCGATGGTCGTGGGCGGCGTCCTCATCGCCCTCTCGGGCGGCAACCCGCTCGAGGCCTACGCGGGCATGGCCGAAGGCGCGTTCGGGTCGCCGCGGGCGGTGAGCGAGACCTTCGTGTGGTCGACGCCGTACATCCTCGCCGGCCTCTCGGTCACCCTGGCGTTCCGGGGCGGGCTGTTCAACATCGGCGCCGAGGGGCAACTCGCGCTCGGGGCGCTCGCCGCCGCGTGGGCGGGCCACTTCCTGCCGCGGCTGCTCGGCGTCGGCCTGCCGGCCCTGCTGCACGTGCCCGCGACGCTGCTCGCCGGCGCGCTCGCGGGCGGGCTGTGGGGCGCGGCGCCGGGGTGGATCAAGGCGCGCTCCGGCGGACACGAGGTGATCAGCACCATCATGCTCAACTACGTCGCGCTCAACGCGGTCAGCTTCCTGCTGAACGGCCCGATGAAGGACGCGAGCCCGGGCAACGTGCTCTCGCGCACGCCGCTCATCGACGAGGGCGCGCGCCTGCCCGCGCTCGTGGAGGGATTCCGGCTGCACTGGGGCTTCCCGCTCGCGCTGCTCGCGGCGGCGCTCGTGGGCTGGGTGCTGCGGCGGACGGCGTTCGGCTTCGAGATCCGCACCTCGGGCCAGAACCCGGACGCGGCGCGGTACGCCGGCGTCCGGGTGGGCCGCACCGTGATCCTGACGATGGCGCTCTCGGGCGCGCTCGCGGGGGTCGCCGGGGCGATCGAGGTGAGCGCGCTGCACCACCGGCACGAGCTCGGGTTCTCGCAGGGTTACGGGTTCGACGCGATCGCGATCGCCCTGCTCGGCAAGGCGCACCCGGGCGGGACGGTGCTCGCGGCGTTCCTGTTCAGCGCCATGCGCAGCGGGGCGACGCGGATGCAGTACCTGACCCAGATCCCCATCGACGTGATCTCGGTGATCCAGGCGCTGATCCTGCTCTTCGTCGCGGCGGACACGCTCGTCCGGCGCATCTACCGGATCCGGGGCGAGCGCGAGCGGCTCGTGCTCACGCGCGGCTGGGGCGGCTAGGCGCTCCGCGAGGGCCAGATGGGACTAAGGCGATACGGCTTCATCGCGGCGGTCGTGAGCGTGCTGGTGGGCGTCGTCGCGCTGGTGGGCGCGTCGCGGGTGCCGCCGATGACGATCGTGGCCAGCATGGCGGCGACCACGCTGGCGGTGGCGACGCCGCTCACGCTGGGCGCGCTGTCGGGCGTCTTCTGCGAGCGCGCCGGGGTCGTCAACCTCGGCATCGAGGGCATGATGCTCTCGGCGGCGTTCTCGGGCTGGTTCGCGTCGATCTACACGAGCGCGGTGCTCGGCGCGCCGGCGCTGCCGAGCCTGCTCGTTGGCGTTGTGGTCGCGATCGCCACGGGCGCGGCGCTGGCGCTCTTGCTGGCGGCGCTTGCGGTGACCTTCGCGGTGGACCAGATCCTCGCGGGGACGGTGGTCAACTTGCTGGCCGTGGGCATGACCGGCTTCTTCAACCGGCAGCTGTTCTTCGGGCCGGACAGCGCGTTCGGCGGCCAGGTGCCCCACGCGCCCGGCGTCCTTCCGCGGATCCACGTCCCGCTGCTCGCGGACATCCCCGTCGTGGGCCCGGTGTTCGAGCAGCAGCCGATCGCGCTCGCCGCGATCGCGCTGGTGGGCCTCTCGCACCTCGTGCTGTTCCGCACGCGGTGGGGCCTGCGCGCGCGGGCGGTGGGCGAGCACCCGCGCGCCGCCGCGACGGTGGGGATCGACGTGGCCCGCGTGCGGTACGCCAACGTGGTGATCGGCGGCGCGATCGCGGGCCTCGGCGGGGCGTACTTCACGCTGGAGTCGGTGCCGTCGTTCGAGCCGATGATGACGAACGGCCGCGGCTTCATCTCCCTCGCCGCGATGATCTTCGGCGACTGGACGCCGCTCGGCTCCTGGGCGGCCGCGCTCGTGTTCGGCGCGGCGCAGGCGTTCCAGATCAACCTGCAGCTCTTCCGCGACCTGATCCCGCCGTCGTGGGGTTTCCTGCAGCAGTCGTCGGTGGTCGGGCTGGTCCCGTACCTGCTCACGCTGCTCATCCTCACCGGCGTGATCGGCAAGACCACCCCGCCGGCGGCCGACGGCGTCCCGTACGAGCCGGAGGGGCGGCGGTGACGCTCGTGCTCGAGGCCCGGGGGATCACCCGGCGTTTCGGCGGCGTGGTGGCGAACGACAAGGTCGATCTCGACCTGCACGAGGGCGAGATCCACGCCCTGCTCGGCGAGAACGGCGCGGGCAAGTCGACCCTGATGAACATCCTGTACGGGCTCATGCGCCCGGACGAGGGGGAGATCCGCCGGGGCGGGCGGCCCGTGGCGATGCGGTCGCCGAGCGACGCGATCGCGCTCGGGATCGGCATGGTGCACCAGCATTTCATGCTGATCCCGGTGTTCACGGTGGCCGAGAACATCGTGCTCGGCGCGGAGCACGTGCGCCGCGGCCTGCTCGACCGGAGGAGGGCGAGCGCCGAGGTCCGGGAGCTCTCGCGGCGGTACGGGCTCGACGTGGACCCCGACGCGCGCGTCGAGGACCTGCCGGTCGGCGTGCAGCAGCGGGTGGAGATCATCAAGGCGCTCTACCGCAAGGCGGAGATCCTGATCCTCGACGAGCCGACGGCGGTGCTCACGCCGCAGGAGGCGGAGGAGCTCTTCCGTGTGCTCCGCGGGCTGACGGCGCAGAAGGTGTCGGTCCTGTTCATCACGCACAAGCTGAAGGAGGTGCTCGCGGTGGCGGACCGGGTGACGGTGATGCGCGCGGGCAAGGTGGTGGGCGCGGCGATCCCGGCGGAGACCGACGAGCGCGGCCTGGCGGCGATGATGGTGGGCCGCGAGGTCGTGCTGCAGGTGAACAAGGCGCCGGCGAGCCCGCGGGCGGTCGTGCTCGACGTGCAGGGCCTCAGCGTCGCCGGCCGGCGCGGCCACGGCGGGGGAGAGGACGTGGTGCGCGAGGTCTCGTTCTCGGTGCGCGCCGGCGAGATCCTCGGCATCGCCGGGGTGCAGGGCAACGGCCAGACCGAGCTCGTGGAGGCGATCACCGGCCTCGCGTCGCCCCGCGGCGGGCGCGTGCTCCTCCGGGGCCGCGACGTCACCGGCGCGTTGCCCCGCGCGCTCATCGATCGCGGCGTGTCGCACGTCCCCGAGGACCGGCAGCGCCACGGCCTCGTGCTCTCGTACTCGATCGCGGACAACCTCGTCCTCTGCACCTACGACAGGCCGCCGTTCGCCGAGCGCGGCGTGCTCCGCGACGAGGCCCGCGACGAGAACGCGGCGCGCCTGGTAAAGTCTTTTGACATTCGCGCGCCGGGCCCCGGGACGCCGGTGTCGGCGCTGTCGGGCGGCAACCAGCAGAAGGTGATCCTCGCCCGCGAGCTGAGCCGCCCGGTGGAGCTGCTCGTCGCGAGCCAGCCGACCCGGGGCGTGGACGTGGGGTCGATCGAGCACATCCACCGCGAGATCGTGGCGGCGCGCGACGCGGGAGCGGCGGTGCTGCTCGTGTCGGCGGAGCTCGACGAGATCCTGGCGCTGTCGGACCGGATCGCGGTGATGTACCGGGGCGGGATCGTGGCGATGAGGGACGCGGGCGTGGTGTCGCGGACCGAGCTCGGGATGTTGATGGCCGGGGTGCAGCCCGGCGAGGCGGGGGCGCAGGGCGCGGCGGGGGAGGGCGCGGCGGGCGGCGAGGCGGGGGCGCAGGGCGCGGCGGGGGAGGCGGCGCCGTGAGGGGGGCGCGCGTGGTGCCGGTGCTGGCCGCGCCGGCGCTGCTCGCGGCGGCCATCGCCGCGGCGGTCGCGCCGGCGCCCGCGGCGACGCCGGCGCCCGCGGCCGCAGCAGGTGCGGCGGCCCCGGCGCCCTCGGCGCGGGCGGCGGCCCCGGCCGCGGCGCCCCTGCCGATGGAGCGGTACCGCTACTTCCGCGCGCTCTCCCTCGACCTGCTCGGACGGCTCCCCACGCGCGCCGAGCTCGCCGAGCTCGAGTCGCCCGGCTTCGATCTCGACGCCTGGATCACGCGGCACATCGACGGCCCTGGTTATGTCGATCGGCTCACGCGCATCTACATGGATGTCCTGCGGCTCGAGCTCGGCCCGGCGGTCTCCTTCGCGCCGCGGGAGACGCTCCTCCACCAGATCCAGGTGCTCGGTCCGGACGGGAAGCCGCTCCACGTCCACTATCGCCAGAACCAGCGCCGCCTCAACCCGGTGATCGACGGCGACTTCTGCTTCAGCCACACCGAGAGCGGCCTGCTCGTGACGAACGGCGCGCTCCCCAAGGGGACGCCGATCCCCATCTCGCAGAAGCTGCTCGACGAGCGGACGACGCTCGTCCGCCCGTTCTGGCTTTACCGCGACTACCTCTCCGTCTCTCCGACGCAGCGTTACGGCGACGGGTGGAAGGACCCTGACAGCGCCTACGTCCCGCTGCCGGAGCTCCTGTTCGAGCCGGACGGCAAGACGCCGGTCACCGAGATCCGCGTCTGCAAGGAAGAGGCGCAGACCGCCGACGTCGGCCACCTGTGGTCGAGCGACATCCCTCCTTTGAAGAAGGGCGCCCCGCTCCCGCCGGGCCGCTCCCGCCCGCCGATGCCCGACGACCCGTACGCGAAGGCGCACCGGGGCGAGCCGATCTCGTGCCGGAGCGCGCTCGCGCCGATGACGAGCGTCGATTGCGGCTGCGGCATCGGCCTCGTGCACTGCATGCCCGGCATCGACTGGACGCGGGATCCACGCGCCTTCGCGCTGCCCGCGCACGTCCCGCTCGGCATCGAGAACCCGATCCGGGTCGCGCCGCAGACGAGCTCCGGCTGGCACAAGTTCTGGTGGTCCCAGGAGGCGATCCATTTCATGCGGCACGTCTTCGGGGCGGACCGCGATTTCCGGGAGATGCTCACCGGCCGGTACACGTTCATCAACGGACCTCTGGCCCATTTCTACCTGTCGAGCGCGCCCGCGGCGTGCTGCGGTCAACACAAGTACTTCGGGATGCGCGAGGACGAGGAGCCCCTGTTCCTGCCGAGCGCGGTGCCGCCGGTGGTCTTCCCGCACGACGTCTCCGACTGGACGTTCATCCCCGATCGCGGGCCGCGCGCCGCGGGGCTCGTCACGATGCCGGTGTTCCTCACGAAGTTCACCTCGCGCCGCGCGCGCGGGGCGGCGCTCTACAGCGCGTTTTTGTGCAAGAGCTTCACCGCCGAGCACGCGGATCTCCCGCCCTCGAACGAGCCCGACCTCATGGTCAGGCCCGGCTGCGCCAGCTGCCATGCGACGCTCGAGCCCCTCGCGGCGTATTTCTCGCGCGTGGAGGAGACGACGTGGACGTTCCTCCCCGCGGCGAAGTTCCCGATCGAGAACCCCGTGTGCAAGCTGAAGCCGGACGGCACGGCGAGCGGCGCGTGTCACCTCTTCTATGACCCTGCGTTCTCGAGCCGGGAGCGCGGTGTGCTCCGGGGCGCCTATGCCTCGGAGGACCACAGCGAGCGTGGCCCGGCCGGCGCCGCGGCCGACCTCGTGCGCATGCCGGAGTTCGCGACGTGCGCGGTGGAGCGGGTGACCGAGGCGTTCCTCGGCCGGCCGCTGCGCGACGAGGACGGGGCGCTGCTGCGGTCGCTGCGCGATCGGTTCGTGTCGCGCGGCTACCGGATGCGGGCGCTCGTCGAGGCGATCGTGCGCTCGCCGGCGTATGCGCGCGTGAGCAACGTGCGTCCGGAGCTGGAGCGCGGGGGGGCGGAGCGCGGCGGGGGCGCGCGGTGAGGGGTGACCGGGGGAGGTGTGGCCGCTCGAGGGCGCTCGCGCTCGCCATCGCCAGCCTCGCGGCGCTCGCCGGCGCGTGCGCCCCGAAGGACACGGTCGCGCCGGAGCCCGCCGCGCCGCTCCGGGAGACGGCGCGGGTCGCCCAGAGCCGGGCGCCAAAGGAGGACCTGCGGCTGATCCCGGCCGAGGCGTACCTCCGGACGTACCTCATGCTGTTCGGCGGCCTCGCGCCCGCCGAGGTCGAGCGCCGCGCGCGGGGGGGCGACAAGTCGGCGCTCTTCGACACCTGGGAGGACTACCTCGTGGCGCTCGGGCTGCCCGACTACAGCCTGGATCTCCCGCGCGGCACGCAGACGAACGCGCTCATGATGGCCGCGTTCGAGCGGCTCGGGATCGCGCTGTGCGACCGCGCGCTGGAGCACGACCTCAAGGGGAGCACGCCGGTCCCAATCGAGCGGCGGCTGATCTTCGCGTTCGACCTCGCCGGGGAGGACGCCGACCTGCCGGCGTTCGCGCCGCGCTTCGACGTGCTGCACCGGACCTTCCTGAGCTACCCGGCGCGGCTCGCGCCGCCGGATCGCGAGCGGAAGTTCTTCGCGCTCTACGAGGGGACGGTCGCGCGGCACCGCGCGAAGGGGGCGCCGAAGTCGCGGTTCTCGCCGGAGGAGGCGGGGTGGGCGGCGGTCTGTTACGGGCTCGTGCGGCACCCGGAGTTCCACCTGTATTGAGTTCGGAACGCCAGAACAACGCCCAAGAGCACCATGCGCAATGGCTCGCGCGCCCCTGACCCCGCGAGCCACTATATCCGCCTGCCCGAGCTCATTGCAGCGCCCAGCCAGGAGTCCACGCTTGCGGGTGTCGATACGTGTCCCTTCGAGACCGGAGGTACCGGCGGAGCTTCGGGAGCGCCGGGTGCGCGTTGTCGTTTCTCCAGAGCATGGAATGGGGATAGACCAGCATGGGATCACGAACCGGAATACGGCGGAGCCGGTATTCGGAGGGCCACACCAATCGTATGTGCTCCCCCACCAGCGTCGCGACCGTCGACGACGCCGCGACCTCCTCCAAGATCGCGTCGATGCCGAAGTTCGGTCCGACCGTGTCGATCGCAACTCCGAAGCTCGCAGAGAGCTCGTCGTAGTAGCTCGACCACTCGGTTCCCGGCACGTTGCCAGGCATCCAGATCCTGTGGCCGGTGAGGTCGGCAGGGCTCACCGCCGTCGCCGCCGCCAAGACGTGAGCGTGATTCGTGAGCAATTCCACCGGATCATCGAGGACACGGGCAGCTTTGACATCGCTGCCAAGCTGCTCCGCCTGCGTTACCGCGCGAAACGTGGCGTCGATGGCCCCCGACCTCAAAGCGGCCAATGCGCTCTGGATATCGAAGACGTGCGTGACGACGTGGAGCTCGACCTCGGGATGTACGGCGTGGAACTCGCGGAGCAGCCGTGCAGGACCGAGCTGCGGGTGAATCACGTCGACTCGCAACGGGCGGCGTTCAGGGCGCACCGAGTTCACGGCTCGCTCTTCCGCTGCGAGGAGCTCCCGTGCATGCGGCAGGAATACTCGCCCGTCCAGGGTGAGCTGAGCTCCTCGCGGAGTACGCGCGAAGAGCCGGACGCCCAGCGTTGCCTCGAGCGCAGCCACACGCTTCGAGACCGCCTGCTGCGTGACCGTCAGACGGATCGCTGCCTCTTGAAACTGGCCCGTGTCGGCGACGGCGACGAACGTGCGTATGCTCTCGAGATCCACGTGGAGTTACCTTCGCGCCCTTGGCGGGCGCGGAAGGTAACAGCTCGCTCGGGCGAGCAGCAAGCCTTGAGGCGCGTCGGAGCGGGCGGACCGCAGGCGCGCGCCCCGCCCAGGGCCGGGCGGCCGGCGCTCACGATGTGTCGGCCTTGCCGGTGCGGCACAACCGGCGCTTGTTCATCCACGAAAAGCGGTTGTTTGATCGGCCGACCCCGCTCCGGCATCGTGCGCGGTGTCCGGCGGGCGCTTCCCCGAGCGCGCGCGGACCCGAACCGAGAAGGGACCAAGAGATGACGACCGGAAATGACGCTGCATTCGCCCCTCGGGTGATCGAGATTGGCTCGAGCGAGTCCGAGAGCATGTTCACGAACATCCGACGCGCCATGAGGCTCGCCTGGGAGATCAACAAGCTCTCCTTCGAGGATGCCGACGAAATCCGGAGAAAGTTCAGCGAGTTGACGGGCAGGCCGGTCGACCCGAGCTTCTTGCTCATCCCTCCCTTTTACACGGATCAGGGCGTCAACATCCGCGTTGGCAAGAACGTCTTCATCAACCAGTGTTGCCATCTGATGGACATCGGAGGGATTGAGCTCGGAGATGATGTGATGCTCGGGCCGAAGGTGAACCTCATCACGTCGTATCATCCCGTCGAGCCCGCCGAACGGCGGGCTCGCGCCCTGGCGAAGCCCATCGTCCTCAGGAAGAACGTCTGGGTTTCGGCGGCCGCCACGATCCTGGCAGGTGTGACGATCGGCGAGAGCTCCGTCGTGGCGGCGGGCGCCGTGGTGACGCACGATGTCCCCGCGAACAGCCTCGCGGCAGGTGTCCCGGCCCGCGTGATCCGCGAGCTGCCGTAAATCGCCGAGGAGCTCGCGCGGCGCGAGGGGTGCGATCCGAAGCAGCTCTATCGGTTGCTGCGGTTTGCCAATGCCCGGAGCTCACTCCTCCGATAGATGCGCGACCATGAAGCACATCTCCTGATTCGTCCCCTCCCCCCAGGGGACGTCCCTTGGCGGGCGCTGGAACTGCCCCCCGCTCGCGGCCGTGTTGTCCCAGGTGCACTCGGCGACGAAGCGATCTCCCGTCCCCCAGCGCAGCGGCTCGTCGAACATGTAGAGCGCCTGGTGGTGGAGCTCGAACTCGCCGCGCGTTTAAACTGCGCGTGATGACGTGTCAAGGACAGGGCCGACGACCGCGCGGGGGGCGCAGCTTTCCGACGGAGCGGAGGATGGCGGAGGGCGAGCGGTCCGGGTCGAGCCCGCAGCACGGTCGAGCGCCGCGTGTGGAATCACGGCAACACGCTGGCCCTGCTAGCGTATACATTTTGCGTCTTTCGGCGCGGCTCCGGCAGCCGGAAGCCTGCGCCCGGGACGGCGAGGGCGAATCCAGCGGCATGGACGCGCTCCCCTGAGGGCCAGCGCGCCCGCAGCGATCTCGCTCGCTTCGAGGAGAGCTGTTGTCGTGCGAGGCTCGATGCACGACCCCGGCAGCCTTCTTGCACAGACGCGCCGGTCGCAGGAGGCGCAATGAAAGTTCTATCCGGAGCGGGGCTCCCCGCGCTCGTCGTCATGATCGCGGCTATCGCCGGGTGCAAGGTGCTCCCGGGCTATAACGACCTCCCGTGGGAAGAGGACGAACCCCCCACGGTGCCCCAAGAGCCAGATCCGCACCCCAAGGTCTCCGCGGTGCCGCCTCCCCCGGTCAGCGGCGGGACGCTCCTCGTGACCGCCGACAAGGCGCTCGCCATTGTCGCGGATCCGGACCGCGACAGGATCTCCATCGTCGACCTCGTCAGCCTCGAGGTGGACGCCATCCTCCGTCTGCAGGAGCACGACGAGCCCGGGCGCGTGGCCGAGGGGGCGGCTGGCTCCGTTCACGTGGCGCTCCGCCGCGGGGGAGCGGTGGTCACGATCGATCTCGCCACCAAGGAGATGCACCGCAGGCCCGTTTGCCCCGCGCCCCGCGGGATCGCGTACGACGCCTCGACAGACCTGCTCCACGTGGCGTGCGCGGGCGGCGAGCTCGTGACCCTCTCCTCGGACGTCGCTGCCCCGCCGGTCCGCGAGCTCCGCCTCGACCGCGATCTGCGCGATGTCGTCGTCGAGGGGGACTCGCTCCTCGTGAGCCGCTTCCGCTCCTCCGAGCTCCTGTGGGTCGCGAAGGACGGGACCGTGGCCGGGCGCATGAAGCCGCCCGCGTATATCCAGAGCGCGTCCAACGGCGTCGAGCGCGAGTTCGAGCCGGCGGTGGCGTGGAGGACGGTCCCGCTGCCCGGGGGCGGCGTGGCCATGGTGCACCAGCGCGGCGTCGTCACGCCCGTCAGCAACACGTGGGAGGGCGGCTACGTCACGCACGATTGCCGCTGGGGCTGGATCCATGCGGCGGTGACCCTCATGCGCCCGATGCCCAGCGAGACCCATTCGTCGAGCTTTGCGCAGCCTGCACCTGGCGTGGGTGGCATCGGGATGGGGCGGCTCCCGGTTGATATCGCGGTATCGCCGGATGGGTCCAACGTGGCGATCGTGCACGCGGGCAGCCACGATCTCGTCCAGACGCCGCTCAGGACGCTGGAGCAGCACGACGCGCTCGACACGTGCTCGCTCGCCGCCGACCAGCGCAGCCTCAGCGTCCACGGCAAGGGCCAGCCCATCGCCGTCGGCTACGACGGAGAGAGCAACCTGCTCGTGCAGGTACGGGAGCCGCCGCACATCATTCGCCTCGCGGCCCTCAGCGGCAAGAGGCTCGGCGCGATCGAGCTTCCCGGTCCGAGCCGGCTCGACGACGCCCACACCTTCTTCCACGGCGGCTCCGCTGGATCCCTCTCCCTCGCCTGTGCATCCTGCCACCCGGAGGGACATGAAGATGGACGCGTATGGAACTTCAATTTCCTCGGACCGCGCCGCACGCGATCCGTCGCAGGCGGCGTCCTCGCGACCGCGCCGCTGCAGTGGGACGGCGACCTGGCCAGCTTCAGCGCCTTCATGACGGAAGTCTTCGAGAAGCGGACTGGCCGTCCAACTCCGGATCTCGAGTACATCGACGCGGTCGCGGCGTGGCTCGACACGATCGAGGCCCTGCCCCGGTCGAAGCCGGCGGACGAGGACGCCGTGGCGCGCGGCGAGTCGCTCTTCAATGATCCGACCCTCGCGTGCGCGACGTGCCATTCCGGCGAGGCGCTCACGAACAACGAGACCGTCGACGTGGGCACGGGCGGGCCCTTCCAGGTGCCCTCGCTGCGCGGGCTCGCGGCGCGCGCCCCCTACATGCACGACGGCTGCGCCGCGACGCTCCACGACCGCTTCGGCCCGTGCGGCGGAGGGGACCAGCACGGCGTCACCTCGGGGCTCACGCCGGCCCAGATTGACGAGCTCGTCGCGTACCTCGAGACGCTCTGACCCGAGAGCTCCCGAGCGGGCCGCGCGGGCGGACGTCATTCCTCCGCCGCGCCGCCCGCCAGCACCGTCTCTCCACCGTTCTTGCCAAGCTCGATGAGCCGGCAGGGCGTCGCCTTCCGGATCCGCTCTGCCAGCGGGCGGGAGTGCGTCGTGATCCACAGCTGACTCCGGGATGCCGCGTGCACGAGCAGATCCCCGAGCGGCCCGAGCAGATCCGGATGCAGGCTCGTCTCCGGCTCGTTCAGCGCCATCAGCAGCGGAGGCCTCGGGCTCAGCAGCGCCGCCAGGAGGCAGAGGTAACGCGCCGTGCCGTCCGAGAACTCGCGGGCGTCGAGCGGCCGCGACATCCCTGGCAACCCGAGCTCGACGCGGAACCGCCCCTGCGTCGAGGAGACCTCGAGCGACGCGCCCGGGAACGCGCTGGAGACGGCGTCCCGCAAGGCGCCCCTGTCGCCGATATCGAGGATCGTCGCCAGCGCGGCGGCGAGATCGTGGCCATCGGTGCTGAGCACCGGCGTCCGCACCCCGACCTGCTCGACCCGCAACGGCGCGCCGGAGTCGGTGCGGAAGTGGTGATAGAACCGGAAGTTCATCAGCTGTTGCCGCACCGCCGAGAGCAACGGAAAGCGGTGCGGCTCCACCACCTGCGCCAGCACCGACTCCGAGCCCCAGAGCGAGAAGGGGAAGGTCACGCGGTGGCCGTCCACGTCGCGCGCGAAGGCCGAGCCCGCGGCCCGCTCCAGCATCGGCAGGCGGCGGCGCTTGTCGAGCAGCCAGAGGTTCTCTTCCTTGATGTCCGGGTCCAGCTGGAACGGCCCCGCAGGCGGCGGCGTCAGCCCGCACTGAAGCTCGTAGACGAGCTGATCCAGCCGCACCCGCAGCGTCATCCGCACCGGGCCTTTGCTGCGCTGGCCGGCCCAGAGCACCGACGGCATCCCCCCCTCCTCGGCCAGCGTGCGCGCAAAGCTCCCGCTCGCCGCGGAGCCGAGCAGCACCATGGTGCGATAGAGGTTGGTCTTGCCGACGCCGTTCGGTCCGACGATGACATTGACCTGCGCGAGGGGGAGGGTCAGCTCGCGGATCGAGCGATACCCCGCGACGTGGAGCTCCTGGACCGTCATCCCGCCCAGGATAGCCCGACGCCGGCCGCTTCGACACCGGCCGCGGCGCTTCTACCTGGATGGAGATGATCCCCTGTCGAGGTGCGGGCCGCCCGAGTTCACCCCGGCTCGCACCGCCACGGCCGCGCCGCCGCCGAGTTGTCGCCTCGCCCATCAACACTCGTTGGGAGGTACGTAGATGCGCCCGGTGTTACCTCGACTTCAGCGCGCCACGCGTCCGCCTTGCCAGGGGATCGCGTGAGAGTGCATCCTGCGCGCATGCTGTCTGGCAGGCTGCTCGACGGCCGCTTCGAGCTGGCGGAGGTCGCCGGGTCCGGCGGGATGGGCACGGTCTACCGGGCGCTGGACCGCGCGAGCGGGGCGGTCGTGGCGCTCAAGCTGCTGCACAAGGTGGACGCGCACGCGCAGGCGCGCTTCGACCGCGAGGCGCGCGCGCTGTCGCGGATGGAGCACCCGCACATCGTGCGCTACGCGACGCACGGGGTGGCGTCCACGGGCGAGCCGTACCTCGCGATGGAGTGGCTCTCCGGCGAGAGCCTCGCGGCCCGGCTGTCGCGCCAGGAGCTGCGCGTGGAGGAGAGCGTCGCCCTCGTGCGCGCGGTGGCCGACGCGCTCGGCGCGGCGCACGCGCGCGGGATCGTGCACCGCGACATCAAGCCCAGCAACCTCTTCCTGGTCGATGGCGTGCTCGACAGGGTCAAGGTGATCGACTTCGGCATCGCGCAGCTGCCGGACACCACGTCGCGGCTGACGCAGACGGCCGCGGTGGTGGGCACGCTGGGCTACATGGCGCCGGAGCAGGCGAGGGGAGATCAGGAGACGCTCGACGCGCGCGCGGACATCTTCTCGCTCGGCTGCGTGCTCTTCGAGTGCCTGACCGGGCAGCGGGCCTTCCGCGGGCAGCACGTGGCGGCGCTCCTGTGGAAGCTGCTCCTGGAGGAGCCGCCGCGGGCGAGGGCGCTGCGGCCCGCGGTGCCCGAGGCGCTCGACGAGCTGCTCGCGCGCATGCTGGCCAAGGATGCCAGGGCGCGCCCCGAGGACGGCGTGGCGGTGGCGCGCTGCTTGGACGCGCTCGGCGCCCTCGAAAGAGGCGGCGCGCTGGACGAGAGCGGCGTGGCCCCGGATCCTCCGCTCGGCGAGGTCATCACCACGGGGGAGAGGCGGCTGACCTCGATCGTGGCGGTCCGGCCCGCGCAAGCTTCCTTCCTCAAGTCGACCGAGACCCTGTCGCTGGACGAGCCGTCACCGAGCACGCTCGCCACGGTCCGGCGCGCAGCGCTGCCCCTCGGCGCGCAGGTGGAGGTGCTGGCCGACGGCGTGGTGGTGGCGATGGTGGTGGGCGCGGGCAGCGCGACCGACCAGACCGCGCTCGTGGCGCGCTGCGCGCTGCAGATCCGCGCCTCGCTGTCCGGCGCGGCGGTCGTGCTGGTGACGGGGCGGGGCGAGCCCACGGGGCGAGCGTCGCTCGGCGAGGTGCTGGAGCGGGCGGCCGGCCTGCTGGAGAATGCCGGCGCGCCCGCCCGCGCCGGTAGCCGGCACGAGGGCGTCCACATCGACGCGGTGACACGTGCCTTGCTCGACGTGCGCTTCGAGGTCGTGGAGCAGGACGGGCTCTGCTGGCTCGAGGCGGAGCGCGAGATCGGCGAGGGGGCGCGCAAGCTCCTGGGCAAGCCAAGCCCCTATGTCGGGCGCGAGCGGGAGCTGCGCAGCCTGCGCGAGCTCGTCGAGGAGAGCTTCACCGAGGGCCGGGCCGCGGCGGCGCTGGTGACCGCGCCGGCGGGCATGGGCAAATCGCGCCTGCGTCATGAGCTCGTCCAGGCGCTGCGGCAGCGCCATGCCGACCTGGATCTCGGCGTCGTCCGCGGGGACGCCATCGGCGCGGGCTCGGCGTTCGCGATGGTCGCCGGGGCGCTGCGGGGCGCGCTCGGGATCGCGGCAGGCGAGCCCCTGGACGTGCGGCGGGAGAAGCTCGCGCGGGTCCTCGAGCCGCTCTTCGCGGGCGAGGACCGGCTGCGGGTGGCCGGGTTCCTGGGCGAGCTGCTCGGCGTCGCCCTGATGGACGAGGAGCATCCGGCGCTGCGGGCCGCGCGACAGAGCCCGGCGGTGATGGCCGAGGCCATCCAGAGAGCGTACCTCGACTACGCGCGCGCCGTGGCAAGCGTGCGCCCCGTGCTCGTGGTGCTCGAGGACCTGCACTGGGGAGACGCGCCCTCGGTGAGGATCTTCGACCGGGCGCTGCGCGAGCTCGGCGACCGGCCCTACGCGGTGCTCGCCTTCGGCCGGCCCGAGGTCCACGAGCTGTTCCCCCGGCTCTGGGCGGAGCGCGGGCTCTCGGAGCTCCGGCTGCGCGAGCTGCCGGTCCGGGCGGCCGAGCAGCTGGTGCGGAGCGCGCTGGGCGCATCGATCGAGCCCGAGCAGGTCTCCGCGCTCGTGCGGCAGGCCGGGGGGAATGCGTTCTATCTCGAGGAGCTCATCCGGGCGGTGGCCGAGGGGCGCGGCGGCGCATTGCCGGAGACGGTGCTCGGCATGGTGGAGGCGCGCCTCGCGGCGCTCGGCCCCGAGGCGAGGCGCCTGCTCCGCGCGGCGAGCGTCTTCGGGGAGGTCTCCTGGGCGCGGGGCGTGGGCGCGCTGCTCGGCGCCCTGGCGCCGGGGACGAGCGAACACGACGCGTGGGCCGGGCTGTTCGAGCGGGAGATCTTGGAGCGCCGGCCGATCTCCCGCTTCGCGGGCGAGGAGGAGGTCGGCTTCCGCCACGCGCTCTTGCGGGAAGGGGCCTACGCGATGCTCACCGATCGCGACCGGGCGCTCGGCCACAGGCTGGCCGGCGAGTGGCTGCTCGAGGCCGGCGAGCAGGACCCGATGGTTCTGGCCGAGCACTTCGCGCGGGGAGGAGACGGCGCGCGCGCGGCCGAGCTGTACCTGCGCGCGTCCGAGCTGGCGCTGCGCGGCGCAGATCTACCGGCGGTGCTCGCGCGGGCGCAGAAGGGGATCGCCTGCGGGGCCGCGGGCGAGACGCTGGCCGCGCTCCATGTCCAGCGGATGGACGCCCTCGTCTGGAACGACGCCCACGAGGAGGCTCACGCGTCCGCGCTCTGGGCGCTCGAGGCCTCCACGCCCGGCAGCCACAGCTCCTGGCGCGTCCTGACCGGCGCGCTGACCTGCGTCGCGAACTTCGATGATCGACGGGTCGTCGAGGCGCTGCTCCCGCGGCTGAATCCAGCGGATCTCCCCGTCGACGCCCAGGGGGCGGAGTTCGCTTGCCGGATCCTGTTCGTCCTGCTGTGGGAAGGGGTGCCGGCGCTGGCAGCGCGCTATATGCACCGCATCGAGCGCGATCTCGCGCCAGCTCTCGAGGGCGATCCCTACGCCGAGGCGTGCGTCCAGATCGCCCGGGGCGCCTGGCTCTGTCAGGCAGCGCGAGACCCGTGGGGAGCGCTCAACGCTCACCTCGCCGCCGTGCGGCTCCTCGACGCCCTCGGCCATCACCTGTACTCCCTCTTGACGTCGACGTTCGTGGCCCAGGACTGCATGTGGCTTGGCGCCCTCGACATCGCCGAGCAGCACATCGGGCGCGTGCTCGCCTCCGAGGGCGCGCCCGGCTTCGCTTCCAGCGGCGCGGTGGTGTTCCGGATCGCCTCGCTCCTCGAGCGGCGAAGGCTCACCGAGGCGCTCGATCTGGCCGGGGCCGTGCTCCGGCGGGCAACGGTGAGGCACGTCGCCACCAGCCGGAACGCGATCCTACGCCTGCTCCGCGCCGAGGCCTACCTCCTCTGCGGCGAGCTCGCCGAGGCGGAGGAGGAGCTCCGTGCGGTGGGGGACCCGGACGCGCTGGTGCCGCTGGTCCGGACCATGCTCCTGTCGTCGATGGCCGAGCTCCGGCTGCGGCAGGGGCGGGCAGGGGAGGCCGTCGCGTTCGCCCGCGAGGCGCTCGACTGGGACCGTCGCGCCGGCGCGGTCTTCGCGCCTCGCCAGGAGTCGCTCCCCGCGATCTACGCCGAGGCGCTCCACGCGAGCGGCGACGCCGAGGCGGCCCGTGAGGTCATCCGCGCGGCGCGCGACGAGCTGCTCGCCCGCGCCGACAGGATCAGCGATCCCGCGTTCAGGAGGGGCTTTCTGGAGAACGTCTCCGCCAACGCCCGTACGCTCGCGCTCGCCAGCGCCTGGCTGGGGGAAGGCTCCTCCCCGGCTCCGCACGGGGCCAAGTAGCCCGGAGCGCTCCTCGTGCGTCACCCTTGCGGCGCCGGGACGCGGCGCCGTGTTCTGGTCCTCGATGCTCGCGGCGGCCTGAGCCTCGTCGTGCTCTTCTATGGCAAGGGCGGCCCCCCGTCGCCTGCCTGCGGCCGCCCCTTTCTCGCGCCGCGCGCTGCCAGCACCCCGATGGCCGCCATGAGCTCCGCCGGCTGGATCGGCTTCGCAAGGTGCGTCTGGAACCCGGCGAGCAGCGCTCTCGTGCGGTCCTCGTTTCCAGCGTACGCGGTGAGCGCCACCGCCGGCACGTCCCCGCCGCGCTCCTGCGGCAGCGCCCGCACCCGGCGGATGAGCTCGTAGCCATCCATCCCGCACATCCCGATATCGCTCACGAGCACGTCCGGCCTCTCCAGCTCGAGCAGCCTCAGCGCCTCTTCTCCCGATCCTGCGAGCCTGACGCGCACCTTGAGCTCCTCGACGAAGGTCCTGACCATCTCGCGGGTATCCGGGGCGTCGTCCACGAAGAGCACCGAGATGCCGCTCAGGTCGGAGAGCTCGCAGGGGTCGTCGCCGCTCGCCCGGGCATCGACCTCCCGCCCTTCCGTGGCGCCGTCCGCCGGGGCGTCGGCGACGCCGAGCGGGAGCTCCACGGTGAAGGTCGTGCCCTTTCCCACGCCGGCGCTCGTCGCCCGCACGGTGCCGCCGTGGAGCTCGACCAGGTGCTTCACGATGGCGAGCCCCAGGCCCAGCCCGCCGTGCCGCCGAGTCGTCGAGGCGTCGGCCTGGCGGAAACGTTCGAAGACGTAGGGGAGGAACTCGGGCTCGATGCCTTCCCCGGTGTCCGAGACGGTGATTTCGACATGATTGCCGGCGCGGGAGACCTTCACCTGCACGCTCCCGCCCTCCCGGGTGAACTTGATGGCATTGCTCAGGAGGTTCCACACCACCTGTTGCAGCCGGCTCGGGTCGCCGCGCGTCACGCCCACGGCGGGACTCGAGGTTTTTTCGAGCCGGATCCCTTTCGCCTCCGCCGAGGGCGCGACGGACGAAACGGCCGTGCCGACCACGTCGTGCAGGTCCAGAGGCTGCATGTCCAGACGGATCTTGCCCGACGTGATGCGGCCCATGTCGAGCAGGTCCTCGATGAGCTGCGCCTGCGCGCGGGCATTGCGATCGATGACCGCGAGCCCCTTGCGGAGGTCCTCGTCCTCGCAGCTCACGCGGCGGCGCAGGAGGTGCGACCAGCCGAGGATGGCGGTGAGCGGGGTGCGCAGCTCGTGGCTGACCGTCGAGAGGAACTCGTCCTTCATCCGGTTCGCACGCTCGGCCTCGCTGCGCGCGGCCTGCTCGACCTCGAGCAGGCGCGCCCGCTCCTCCTCGGCCTGCTTGCGGTCGGTGATATCGATGACCGAGCCCACGTAACCAAGAAACTCGCCGCTCGGGCCGAACCGCGGGGCCGCCGCGTCGATGCACCACCGGTACTGCCCGTCACGGCGGCGGAGGCGGTAATCGAGGCGGAACGGCTCCCGCCTCGCGTTGGCGGCGCGGAAGATGCTCGCCGAGCGCTCGGTGTCCTCCGGATGAAGCATGTCGAGCCAACCGAACCCGAGGCCGGCGGCCTGATCCTGCCCCGTGAAATCGGACCAGACCTTGTTGAGGTAGGTGCAGCAGGCGTCGGGCCGGGTCACCCATATCATCACGGGGGAGCTGTCGGCGATGTTGCGGAATCGCTCCTCGCTCTCGCGTATCGCGTCCGCGGCCGCTCGATTCTCCGTGATGTCGGTGACCATGCCGATCATGGAACGAGGCTGTCCTGCCCCGTCGTGCTCGACGGTGCCGAGGTCCGTGACCCAGCGGATCTGCCCGTCGGGGCGGACGATGCGGAACTCGATCGTATAACCCGCCCGCCTGCTGATGGCCGCTTCCACCTCCGCCCGGACCCGCATCCGGTCGTCGGGGTAGATCCTCCGCTCGAACGCCTCGAGTGTCCCCTCGAACGTGCCAGGCGGGATCCCGAAGATGACGCACACCTCGTCGGACCAGACGACGCGGCCGGTGACGACATCCCAGTCCCACACGCCGATGTGCCCGGCGCGCAGCGCCAGCCGCAGCCGCGCGTCGTTCTCCCGCAGCGCCTCCTCGGCGCGCTTGCGCTCGGTGATGTCGCGGACGACCCCGAGCATCACGAGCTCGTTCCCCTCGCGCTCGAAGGCGCCGGTCGACGCCAGCCACAGGACCGTGCCGTCGGCGTGCAGGACGCGGTACTCATCCTTGTAATGGGCTTCGGACAGCCTGGATCGAGCCTGCTCTATCGCCTGGTCGGCCGTGTGGACGACGGCCGCGCGGTCCTCGGGATGGATGCTCTCGAGCCAGCGCGTGTAGTCCACCCGGCCGCTCCCCGGACGGCCGCCCTCGAAGAGCGCCCAGGCCTCGGGTGTCCAGGCTGCCGCTCCGCTGTCGATATTGAACTCCCACAGGCCGGTCCGCCCGGCGCGGCTTGCTCGCCGCAGCCGCTCCTCGTTCTTGCGCAACGACTCGCTGTTGCGTCTCTCGTCGGCGACGACGGCCAGCACCAGCGTGGTCACGGCGGTGGCGCCGATGAACTGCTGGAGCAGCGCGCACTGCAGCGCCGCGGGGGCGCCGAACGGCCCGTACCCCTCGGTCGTGGCCTGGATCGCGACGGCCGCGACCGGGAGCATCGCCGCCGTCGCGCCTCGAACGCCGCACGTCAATGCCGCCCAGGTCAGGGCGGGAAAGGTCAGCCATGGGCGGACCATGCGGGAGGATTCAGGCCCGAAGCTCAGCCAGGCCAGGGCCCAGGCAGCCGCCGTGCACAGCGCGAGGTGCAGCCATCGCCCCCGGTCCCGGCCGACCGGCTCGCCACGCGCCCAGCTGAGCACGAGGGGCGCCACCACGATCACCCCCGTCACGTCGCCGGCCCACCAGGTGAGCCATGTCACGAGAGCCTGCCTGAAGCCCTGGTTGAACATGCCGGCCAGCACGAAGGTCCCTGCCGTGGCGGAGACGGCCGAGCTGCCCAGGGCGGCGGCGCCGACGACGAGCACGTCGGTCAGGCGCGTGAGCGCCGGCCGCAGGCGAGCGCGGCGCAGCGCCCACGCGCCGCCCAGGGCTGCCAGCGTGTTCCCGGACGCGAGGGCGGCCATAACCCATAGCGGGAGGGACGGCGCTTCCAGGAGGAACGCGGCCATCGCCCCGGCGAACACCGCCGGCCACAGCCTCGGGCCCCCGAGGAGCAGCCCGGCGAGCGCGACCCCCGCGGCGGGAAACACCGGGGAGGCGGCGCCGCCGACCGTCGCCCACCGGAGACCCAACACAGCCAGGAGGAAGTAGCTCGCAAACAACGCGGCGGCAGGGCCAAGGGGACGTGGCCAGTCAGCGTGTCCGCCTGTCTTCACGACACACCACCTTCCGCCCTCCGCCGCGCGACGCGCGTGGCGCGCCGGCCGGCCGGCTGTTGCTCCGTCGGCGGTTTCAGCATCTCGCGGCTCACCTCGCTCGCAGGGCCGCAGACGCTGGAGAAAACCTCCTCGGCGATGCGTCTCCGAGGCGCCAGAGCGAATTAAACGGTGAGGGGGCATTTTGCGGACAAAACGTCACTCATGACCTGCGTGCGAGCTTTCTCTTATTACGCATGAAGGAGGAGCCGTCCAGACTCCCAGCCGCTGCGCTGGCAAACGCATCACACGGCGGCAGCGGGAGCGGCGGCGACCTGCGCACGCGGGCTCAGGCGCGGCGCATCACGCTGCGCACGCGAGCCCGTCGGACGAGGCCATCCCTTCCGTGAGACTGCGCGGATGTGGCCTCCGGAACCGCCCGGCGGCGGAGCGCGGCGAGGGCGAACAGGCACCCGTCGTCGGGTGCGCCCCAAATGTGGCGCGCTCGCGGTCGCCGCGGCTCGTGTCGAGCGGATCACCGGATCCTCGTCCGACGGAGCGCCTTCCCTCGGACCAGCACTGGCTGCCCGCGCTCACCGCGCCGCGGCTCTTCATCCTGTGCAACCTGCGCAACTCTCTCGCCGATCAGCACGGAAGGGCCTACGCGGCCGTGCAGTCGTATCTCGGTGCCCAGTGGGTTGAGGCGCGCTGAAGAAGGACCCGGGCCCGGGCCTCGTGTGCCAGACCGGGCCATCCCTTTCGCCGGATGTCAGGGTTCGGGCGCGCGCGGTGCGCGGCGGCTCGGGAAACGCAGGAGCCCGCGATCGGGGCCGGCGCGGCACGACGAATGCTCGGCGGAGCGGCATGCTGCGAACTCTTCGAACCTACGCTCCGCCCTTCGTCCTGTCTCTGGCCGCGATCCTCGGCTGCGAGACGTCCTCTGAGCCGAACGAGGACCCGATCCCCGAGCCGGGGGGCGAGGGGTGCCGCGACGGCGACAAGCCCGGATGTGTGGTCGCCTCGGACAAACAGCGCATCTCGACCCCGGACGTGCCTCTGGAGGACAGGACCGCGCTCGTCTCGGGCAACTCCGCGTTCTCGCTCGACCTCTACCAGCAGCTCCGAGAGAAGCCGGGCAACGTCTTCTACTCGCCCTACAGCATCTCGACGGCGCTCGCGATGACGTGGGCCGGCGCGAAGGCCGAGACCGAGACGGCCATGGCCGACACGCTGCACTTCGACCTCGGGCAGGACAAGCTCCACCCGGCGTTCAACTGGCTCGACCAGGAGCTCGACAGCCGCGGTCAGGGCGCCCAGGGCGCCGACGGAGCGGGCTTCCGCCTCAACGTCGTGAACGCGCTCTGGGGGCAGATCGGCTACCCATTCGAGACGCCCTTCCTGGACACGCTCGGGCTGAACTACGGCGCCGGGATGCACGTCGTGGACTTCTTGCGTCAACCGCAGGAAGCGGTCGATCTCATCAACGGCTGGGTCAGCGACCAGACCGAAGGCAAGATCGAGGATCTGGTGCCCCTCGAGGCGATCACCCCCGAGACGGTGCTGGTCCTCACGAACGCCATCTACTTCAACGCGGCGTGGCGCACCCCGTTCGAGCCCACCGCGACGGAGGACGGCCAGTTCGTGAAGGCCGACGGGACCGACGTGACCGTGCCCCTGATGCACGGCAGCCTGGAGATGCCGTACGCCGAGGGCGACGGCTACCAGGCGGTCGCGATGCCCTACGACGGGGACGAGCTGTCGATGGTGATCATCCTGCCGGAGGAGGGCACGCTCGACGCGTTCGAGGCGTCACTCGACGCGGCGAAGGTCGACGGCATCGTCGACGCGATGAGCGAGCACCTGGTCGACACCACGATGCCCAAGTTCAAATTCGAATACGAGCTGAGCCTCAAGGCCACGCTGAAGGCGATGGGGATGGAGATCGCGTTCACGGCCGGCGTCGCGGACTTCACCGGGATCAACGCCGGGGGACAGCCCTACATCCAGGACGTCATCCACAAGGCGTTCGTCGGCGTGAACGAGGCCGGCACCGAGGCGGCGGCCGCGACCGCGGTCATCGTCGGCGACGAGTCGGCGCCCGCGCCGGCGTCGCTCGCGCTCGTGAGTCCCTTCCTGTTCCTCATCCGCGACAACGCGACGGGCAGCCTCCTGTTCGTCGGCCGCATCGCCGACCCCAGCGCGAGCTGAGCACCACGTCGCGCTCCGCGACGGGCGCGCCCGCGCCGTGATCTCCGTCCGATCGTGCTCCGAAATCGTCCGTTCGTGCGCGCCAGCGCCGCTCGCGAGCGATATTCATGGATCGCTCACGTCGATGGCGCGGCGAGCGCGGTGTCGACCGAGAAGGTCCCTGCAACGAAGGAGGAGCTCATGGCGAAACATCAGGGGAATGGAGGCGACAGCGCACAGGTGACGGTCCTTGGCCTGGGCGCGATGGGCCAGGCGCTGGCCGGCGCGCTCTTGAACGCAGGCCACCCCACGACGGTGTGGAACCGATCGCCGAACAAAGGCGACGACCTGGTCGCGAAGGGCGCCGTCCGCGCGGCCACCGTCGCCGACGCGGTGGCGGCGAGCCCGCTCGTGATCGTGTGTGTGCTGGACTATGAGGCCAGCCGCTCGATCTTCGAGGCCGCGGGGAGCGCGCTCTCGGGGCGCGTGCTGGTCAACCTCACCTCCGACACGCCGGAGCGGGCGCGCGAGGCGGCGGCGTGGGCAGCCGCGCGCGGCGTCGATTACATCGACGGAGCGATCATGGTCCCGACCAACGTGATCGGGCAGCCGGAGGCGCTCATTCTTTACAGCGGCTCGCCGGCTGCGTTCGAAGCCCACCTGCCGACGCTCAAGGTCCTGGGCGGAAGCGCCAGGTTCCTGGGGCCGGACCACGGGATGGCTGCGCTCTATGACATGGCCCTGCTCGACGTCTTCTTCTCCAGCATGGCGGCCCTCATGCATGCGTTCGCCCTGGTCGGCGCCGACGGCGTCCCGGCGACGACGTTCGTGCCGTTCGCGAGCGAGTTCTTCGGCTTCATGCCGGGCATGGCGGAGGCGGCCGCGCGCGCGGTCGACGAGGGCAACCACGCGGGCGACTTCGATAACGTCCGCATGGAAGCGGAGGGGATTGGCCACATCATCCAGGCCAGCCGAGCCCGCGGCATCGACACCACCGGGATCGCCGCCGTCAAATCGATCTTCGACAGGGCGATCGCCAAGGGCCACGGCGCCGATAGCATCTCCAGCATCATCGAGGTGCTCAAGAGGCCTGCGGCGTGAGCCGGGCCCTGTGAGACGCATCGAGCGCTCTCACGAGAGCCGCGGCCACGGAATGAGAACGGCCCGTCACAGCCCGCGACACTTCAGATTCACGGAGCGCACAAGGTTGTCGGCGTTGCCGTGGATCTGAGCGACGGCGGACCCCATCGGGCACTTGACCGCGAAACCTGTGCTGTGGACATTGCCGATGCCAGGGCCGACATTGACGTTGCTGTCGCTCATCTGCCACTCTTTGACGGTCTGGCACAGCAGCTCGATCCGGTAAACCCGGGAATCGACCCAGATGTTGATCCCGACCAGGACCTGGCTCGCAGGGCAGATCACGCTGCCCGGCGATCCGCCGTCGCCGCCGGCGGTCACGGTCTGGAAGGCGGTGCCCAGGGTGCCGTCGCCGGCGAGCGGCGCGCAGATCAGGCCAATACTGTCGAGCGAGCCGCCGCTCCGGCCGTGGACGCCGACAGCCACGTTGCCGCTCCCACAGGGGATGTCGTAAGAGATGTCGCCGGCCGCGCCGCCCGCGCCGCCCGCGCCGCCAGCGCCGCCCGTGCCGCCAGCGCCGCCCGTGCCGCCAGCGCCGCCCGTGCCGCCCGTGCCGCCCGTGCCGCCCGTGCCGCCGGCGCCGCCCGTGCCGCCGCTGCCCGCGTCACCGCCGGCCGTACCACCACCACTGCCGCTGCCGGCTGCGCCGCCGCCCGTCGTGCCGGCGGTGCCCGAGAAGTCGAGCTCGTCGACCCCCGAGATCGCGTTGCATGCCGCGCTCCCGCACACGAGGGCGAGCGCCGCGGCCATCACCGTCGCGAGAGTCTCTGTCGTCGGGACTGCTGCGTGCTCTCTCATCAGAAGCTCCCGTGGCGGGTGATCTGGCCGGGCCCGAAGCTCGCCTGGAGGGCTGGCGCGGGCGACTTCCGGGTGCCGACCTTGGCGCCGGAGGTACCGATACTTAGGACGAGGAGCGTGCTGCCGGCAAGGGCCAGGGCACCCCCTTCGGTGAAGCTCACCGCCTACACGTCGCCGAGCGTCTTCGCGGTGCTCACGTCGCGCCGAGCGTCAGCTCGCCCATGCCGAGCTCGGCCAGCAGCTCCGCTGCCTGTGGATGCGCCATCGGTCACCGAGGCCGACACCCTGAGGAGATCTTGCTCTACGCTCCTCCCGATGCCCAGCGACGCTCCTGTCGATCTCTACTCGCTCGCCTTCACCAGCAGCCCCGACCCGCTGCTCTTGCTCGATGAAAGCGGTCGGATCCTGGCGCTGAACCCCGCCGCCGAGCGCCTCTGCTCCGCTCCCGGGGCGACGGCGCGCGGAGAGCCCGTCGATGAGGCCCTGCGGCCCGATCCGCCCCTCGGCGCGCTGCTCGAGCAGGCGCTCCGCGATCGCGCCCCGCGCGCCCTGCCGCCCGACTTCACCGTCCACCTCGCGGGCGAGCGCGTCGTGCTCGCCGAGGGGAGCCTCAGCCCGCTCGTCGACCCCGCGGGCGCGTGCGCCGCCGTGCTGCTCGCGCTGCGCGACGTGACCGAGCAGCGCCGGGCCGAGCAGGCGGCGCGCGAGCAAGGAGCGCGCCTGCACGCGGCCGCCGAGGCGCTCGACGTCGGCTTCGTCATCTACGACGCCGAGGAGCGGCTCTGCTTCTTCAACACGGCGTACAAATCGCTCTACCCCGAGTGTGCCGCCGCCATTCAGATAGGCAATACGTTCGAAGACGTCGTCCGCGAGGGCTGCCGGAAGGGGATCCACCTCCACAGCGGCCTCAGCGAAGACGAGTGGGTCGCCGCTCGCCTCGCGGACCAGCGCCGTCCCGGGGAGGTCTACGTGCGGCGGTTCGGGGACCGCTGGCTCACCCTCAAGAGCAGCCGCCTCGCCGACGGCAGCTTCGTCGGCCTGCGGATCGACACCACCGAGCTCAAGCAGGCAGAGCTCGCCCTGGAGCGCGAGCGGCAGTTCATCCGCCACGTGCTCGACGCCATCCCGAGCGTCGTCACGGTCAAGGATCAGGACGGCAAGATGAAGCTCGTCAGCAGGGCCTACACCGAGCTGTACGACATCACGGCGGAGGGGGCGGTGGGCAAGACCGTCGCCGATCTGCCGCCCTCCCACGCCGAGCTCTCCGCCATCAGCGAGATGGACCGGGAGGTGCTCGCGCGCATGCAGCGGGTCTCGAGGGTTCAACCCATCACGCGCCCGAACGGCGAGGTGCGGTGGATGTCCATCATCAAGGTGCCCCTCGTCGAGCAGGACGGCACCGCGCACATCGTCGGCATCGGCACGGACATCACGGCGCAGCGGAAGCACGACGAGCACATGGCCGCCACCATCGCCGAGCTCGAGCTGCAGAAGCAGGCCATCGCCGATCAACTCGCGGTCATCCAGCGCCAGCAGGCGCTCATCCGCGCCCTGTCCACGCCCATCCTCCAGGTCGCCGAGGGCGTGCTCGCCGTGCCCCTCATCGGCGCGCTCGACGACGCGCGCGCGGCCGACGTCACCGGCAAGCTCCTCGACGAGGTCGTGCGCACGGGCGCTCGCTTCGCCATCATCGACGTCACCGGCATCGAGGGCGTCGACGCCGCGACGGCCGACCACCTCGTCCGCATCGTCCGCGCGATCCGCCTGCTCGGCGCGAGCGGCGTCCTCACCGGCATCGGGCCCGCCGTCGCCCAGTCCATGTGCGGCCTCGGGGTCGACCTCTCCGGCGTCACCACACACGGCAACCTCCGCGCCGGGATCGAGGTCTGTCTCCGCGCGCTGCCCGAGCGGCGCTGAGCGCTGCCGGCGCGTCCCCTGCTCCGCGAGGGCGGCGAGGAAAGGAGCGTGGACTCGAGGAGGGGTGGAGGTGGATGGAGCTCGATACCCCTCATCGCGCGCCCGCCGCGACGCGCGCGAACGCGCTGGGAAAGAGGCCCACCTCGGCCGCGCTGCGCGTCTCCAGCGTCTCGGGATCGAGCCGGAGCACCTTGCCCGGCGTCACGGTCTGGTCGCCCTCGCAGACGACGAAGAGCCCGTGCTCCTCGTCGAGCTCCGCGAGGTGCGGCCTGAGGCATTCGTCCCTGATGTTCCGGGAGACGGCGTGGCGGTCGTCCGGGGTCACGCCGATCCTCGCGATCGTGTCGGGCACCTGAGTCGGCACGTAGATGGCGCTCCCGTCAGGGGCCCACGCGCTGACGTAGGGTGCGCCGATCGTGAGGATCGTCCTGGACTCGTCGAACGTCCCCGACGCGACATCGAAGAAGCGCACATCCCTGCTGTCCGTGTTGCTCACGGCGATGGTCTTCCCATCGGGCGACATGACGGCGGCGTAGGGCCCGTAGGACGACGTGTGGGCGTCGGGCGACGGGGGCGGTCCGACGGGGACGAGCTTCACCTCGGCGTCCGGGTCCGTCAGGTCGACGATCGCGAGGGCGTCGTCGCCATAACAGGCGACGTAGGCCCGGGCGCCGTCCGGCCGCGAGAGGGCGACCCCGTGCGCGGCCTTGCAGACCGGGATGAGCGTCGGCGCGGCCGAGCCGCGAGGCGACACCGCGCCGGGATCCACGACCGCGAGCGAGGAGCGCGCCGTCTCGAGGTCCTCCGGGTTGTCGATCACGCGCTTCAAATCGAAGTGAGAGACGACCACGCGCCCGCCGTCCTCCGAGATCGCGATGTCGCCCGGGCTGGCCTCGACGCGCACCTGCCCGAGGACGCGCAGGTCGTCGAGCGCGAGCTTCTGGACATAGCCGGCCACCGCGCTCCCGCCCTGCACCACATGGGGGCCGCTCGAGCCGGCGACGGCAGGATACGACAGCGCGATGTAGAGCGCGCCGCCCGCGGCGTCCACGGCCACGCGGCGAGGCCCGTCGATCGTCACGGGATCGCGGCCCACGGGGTGGACGCCGAACCGCTCCCCGGTCTCGAGCGCGATGAGGGAGATCGTATCGGAGAAGCTATCGGTCACCACGCCCATTCCACCGTCCGGAATCACGATCTCCGGACGCCGGTTCGGATAGGCGTCGCCCTCGTAAGCACCGTAGCGGTATTCGGTGATGGGATCGGGGTCGCTGCAGCTCGCCAGCGCCGCCGCCGCGAGCGCGCAACCCAGGAATCGCGCAATGACCATGGATGACCTCGACACGAGCGCCGCCAGCCCGCGGCGCGCCGCATCGTAGCAGCCGCCCGCGCTGGATGTGGATCGCCATACCACGGATCAGCCCACCGTGCGCTCCAGGAGGCGCCCGGCGGCGCGGCGCGCCTGCGGTGTCCGGCGCAGCACACCCCTTCCGGACAAGCTGATTTCTCGCAACAGCGGCGGCCATCGACATCGATTTTACCGCCTCGATGAATATTTATTGATCAGGCGCTTTGTGTCGTCATGGCGGCGCGAGCTCAGCCGAATGAGATCACGCTAGCACTACAATTGTGCCAGTCGCTACCCAGGACGTCCTTCTATGCGGCCCGGTCGGGCCGGCGACGACCGCGGTCCGGCGCGCGACCCTGGCTGACGCGGTGCTCCGAAGGAGTCCCGGCAGCCCTGTCCTCCCTCGGGTTCGAGCAACCCTGCGGGTCGGTCGATGGGAATTGACGCGGGTCATGTGATCGTTCACATTTTGCCTGAGTAGCATTCTTTTGCTTTGCTCGGGGCGGGCGGCATGCGCATCGAGGCCTTCGTCATCTGATCGATGTTGGCACCGATTCCATTCGCTTGTCGTCGAGGAAGCGATTGCCGATCGATGGTGATTGGCGTTCGCGAACGGTGATCCGCGAGAGCGCACGACAGACCAGGATCCAGACTATGCATAAACTAGGTGTTCGTTCCTCGTTGCCCGCTGTCGCCTTGATGGTTCTCGCTTGCTCGTCCGAGTCCGAGACAGGCTCGTCCTCCACGGGAGATGACGAAACCGGTCAGGTCACGGGCGGCGGCGCGTCCTCCACGGGCGGCGGCGCGCCCTCCACGGGCGGGGCCGACGCTGCTGCGAGCGGCGGGGGCGGCACGACCGGTGAATCGATCGGGGGCGGCGGCATGGGGACGGGCGGCGCTGAATCACCTGCGAGCAACCCGAGCCCAGGCTGTGGCAAGTCGGGGCGGCCCGAAAGCGGAACGGTGACGGTCGACGATGATCACATCTACACGTTCCCGGACGGCTACGACGGCGATACCCCGTTCCCCCTCTTGATGGGCTTCCACGCCTGCGGCAACCCGATCGACCAGCTCATCAACCTCACCCGGGGGTCGGCCTTCGAGGCGGAGTACGTGCGCGCCGTGGGAAGGTCGTCGGACCCGGGTGGATGCTGGAGCTACAGCGACGACATCGCCAACGTCCTTCGGATTTACGACGACCTCATGGACAACTACTGCATTGACATGGACCGCGTGTTCGCCACCGGCCACAGCTCCGGCGCCCAGATGATCGTGCAGATCTTGACGCACGAGCCCGACGCCGAGCACATGAACTTCAGGGCGGTCGCGCCCGTCGCGGCCTCCGATTACGGCGCGCTGCAGGTGCCCGTGCCCGTGATGTACATCCAGGGCAAGAACGACACCGTTCGCGGGGGGGACGGCGCGAGCACGGTCGCCAGGTTCAGCACCGCCAACATGTGTCAGACGAGCTCGACGCCGTATTCCGAGGTCATGGGCTGCCAGAGCAGCGGCAGGACGGTGAACCCCGGCTGCATCTCCTACAGCGGCTGTTCGGAGCCGACGATCTGGTGCTCACACGACGACCCCGCGTACAGCAACACGAGCCACGGCGTGCCGTGTTTTGCCGTCCAGGCGATGTACGACTTCTTCACGGACATGCCGTGACGAAGCTCCGCGCCGTAGCGATGTATCAGGCACATCGCTACGGCGCGGAGCTCTTCATCGACTATTCAGGGAGAAAGCCGCACATCGTCGCTCGGACGACCGGCGAGAGGGCTCGACGAGGGGAGCGGAGCTACTCCTCGAGCGTCAGCAGCCCGAGTTTGTAGGGCAAGCGGCCGTAGTCCCCCCCGACGCTCGGATCTCTCCCCTGGTAGAGGAACTGCATGTTGCAGGCGTTGATGGTCATCCGCTCGTCGTTCCCGGAGCGGATCAGCTCGCCGTGGCTGATGTCGTCGGTCCAGTCCGCGCCGTCGAAGGTCACGTTTGCGGGGCCGGCGAACGGGTTCGCCTTGGTATCCGCCAAGGGGGCCCAGGGGCCGTCGAGGCTCTCGGAGGTCCACGACCTGAAGAAGCGAGGGCTGTTGTCGAACGCCTCCACGAGGAGCAGGTACTTGTTCGAGCCATCCACCTTGTAGACGTTGCTGGCCTCGAACAAGAGCCCCGCGCTGGGAGCCTCCATGACGACCTCGTAACCATCGAAGTTCGGGAAGTCGTCGATGCTGACCTTCGAGCGGTAGAGCTTCCCGTCGTCCCGCGAGAAGAAGAGATGGCAATTGTCGTCGTCGCAGATGACCCAGAAATCCAGCGCGCCGAGGGTGCTGCCCATGGCGCCGGGCTCGCCTCGGAGCAGCGGCTGGGGCCGACTCCAACCGTTCATGTTGTTGATGTCGTCGTTGGTCGAGTACCTGCCGTTCCACTGGTAGATGAGGTACCACTTGTTGTGCGGCCGGAAATAGAAGGCCTGAGGCGCGACCGTGCTGCCGGTGGCCCAGCTCGACATGTAGTGCTGCTCAGCGGCGTTCGCCTGAGAGAAGTCCGTGAAGTTCAGGTACACCGACTGCCACGAGCCGTTGCCCGACGTGGTGTCGAACACGGTGGCAAATACGTGGTGCTTGCCGTCGTGGAACACGATCGTCGGGTCCTTGACGGAGGCGAAGGTACGGCCAGCAGGCGGCTTGGGGCTGATCACCGGAGGTCCCGACTTCCACCTGAACGTGGTGGGCAGGTCGCAGGTCACCGGCGAGCCGCCTCCGCCGCCACTGCCGGCCGCCGGAGCGCCGCCGCTCCCCGTCGTTGTGTCGCCGCCCGGGCCCGTACCGCCTCCCCCGCTCCCGCCGGGGATGATCGAGCCGCCCGTGCCCGCTCCCCCTGTGCCCGTCGTACCGCTGGCGCCCGTCGGATTCTCCGTGCCGCCCGTCCCGGCAGCGGGCTGCTGCCCGTCCGCCGGGTCGCTGCCGCAGCCGGCGAGCGCCGCGAGCACACAACCGAGGGCAGAGACACGAAGGATCGGACGGCATGGAGTCATGGGTCGACGGGGCGAATCGAGGTGAGTGATCATGTTAGCCTCCCGAGAGATGCCCAGTCGGGCCAACGAGCTCCTTGAGAGCTCGATATCAGGGTTCACGCGCACGAGGATGAAGGGCCCGGGGCACACGACGTGCCTGTCCAGGGCAAGGCGGAAGAATACCAGGAGCCTTCATTGTGAGCGTTCACATGGCCGGTGTCAATCAAAAAGTCGGCGCCCGACCCTCCTCGATCATCATCGGTGTGCAGCGGCGGCCGGCTGCGGTGCTCGCGTGAGCTGCCGTACGAGGGAGAGAGCATCATGGGTACGGTGGTGTCGTTAAATTCGAGCCTCCTGGCTCCCGCAGCTGACGCGGCGCTCCGGAGGAGCCCCGCCAGCCTTGCCCTCCCCCGGGCTGATCGATCGAGATTGACACTGCCGATGTGAACGCTCACAATCAGCGCTTACGGTATCCTTTTGCTTCGCCCTGCCCCCCGACACCGCGCGAGCTCTCGCGGTGTCGCTCGGGCGCGAGCTGACGAGTTGCCCTGGTGCTCGAATTGTTCAGCGTCGAGCGATCCCGGACCCAGCGGTGCAGGTCAAACCGAAGCCGCGCTCGATGATGGAGCGGGCACGAGTTCTCTGACGGATGGTAGTTGCATCGATAAATTGCGCTGAGGGGGCTGCTTAACCACCAGAGCTTGGTCAGGAGACAACGATGACCCCACCGTCTTTTTCGATGACCGGTTTGCCGCGCTGGAGGCGGGCGCTCGGAGCGGGGTTCTGCGCCGTGGCGCTCCTGCTTTCGGGGTGCACGGGCTCCCTGGGCGATCCGGACGACGGACCCGTGCCGGGCGGCGCGGCGTCGTCGCAGGTCGCCGAGCGCAGCATGTTCCCGCGGCTCAGCCACGCGCAGTGGGAGAACACGGTGCGCGATCTCCTGCGCCTCGACGACAGGCCCGGTCTCTCGGCGTCGTTCACGACCGATCCGCTCGGCGGCGTGTTCGATAACAACGAAGCCGCGCTCCTCGTGACCCCGGGTCTCTGGAGTGATTACCAGCGCGCCGCCGAGGAGCTCGCGGCGATGGTGGCGGACGACCCGGGCAAGCTCGATCGGATCGTGCCCGCGGACCTGCCGGCCGAGCCGGAGGCGCGGGCGCAGGCGTTCATCGAGCGGTTCGGCGAGCGGGCGTTCCGGCGCCCGCTCACGGCCGACGAGCGGGACACGTACCTCGCGCTGTTCGACCGCGGCAAGGAGCTCTTCGAGGGGGAGGATCCGTTCGCCGCCGGCGTGCGCGCGGCGATCGAGGCGCTCCTGCAATCGCCCCATTTCGTCTACCGGGTCGAGCTCGGCGCCGGGCCGGCGAAGGGCGGGCTCATCCCGCTGAGCGGCCACGAGATCGCGACCAAGCTCGCGTACCTCTTCTGGAACACGATGCCCTCCGACGAGCTCCTCGCGGCGGCGAAGGCGGGCGAGCTCTCGACCCACGAGGGCGTCCGCGCCTACGCCGAGGGCATGCTCGAGGACCCGCGCGCCCGCGAGGTCGTCGGCGCGTTCCACCGGCAGCTCTATGATTACGAGCACTACCACGACCTCAACAAGGATCCGGCGCTCTACCCCGAGTTCGTCCCCGAGATGGGCGACGACATGCAGCGCGAGGCGGAGCGGTTCGTGGAGCACATCGTCTTCGAGGAGGAGGGCGGGCTCACCGACCTGCTCACGGCCCGCACCGCGTTCGTGAACGATCGCCTCGCGGCGGTCTACGGCGTCGAGGGTGATTTCTCGAGCGAGCTCGAGCAGGTGAAGCTCGACGAGGCGGAGCGCTCGGGGCTGCTCACGCGCCTCGGCTTCCTCGCGTCGAAGGCGACGGCGCGGCAGCCGGACTCGATCCACCGCGGCGTCTTCGTGAACCTCAGGATCCTCTGCGCCGCGCTGCCGCCGCCGCCGGACAACGCGACCGGGCTGCCGCCGGGCGAGCACGCGACCAACCGCGAGCGCGTGGAGGCGCACACGGGCAAGGGGACGTGCGGCGCGTCGTGCCACGGGACACGCATCAACCCTGCCGGGTTCGCCTTCGAGCGCTACGACGCGATCGGCAAGTACCGCACGACCGACAACGGCGTGCCCGTCAACTCCGCGGACGCCTTTCCGCTCGACGGCCAGCTGCGGAGCTACGCGGACGCGATCGAGTTCAGCCAGGCCCTCGCCGAGAGCAGCGAGGCGCACGCGTGTTACGCGAGGCGCTGGGTCGAGTTCGCCCAGGGCCGCGAGGTGGGCGTGCAGGACCGGGAGCTCATCACAGAGCTCGGCGGGGCGTCGCGCGGCGGCGCCTCGACCAAGGAGCTCATCCTCCAGATCGTCTCATCCACTTCCTTCCTCGCTCGTGTTCCCGCGGAGGCGCAATGATCACCCGACGACGTGTGCTTCGAGGCCTGTTTGGCGTCACGGTCGCGCTCCCGTTCCTGGAGACCTTCGCGCCCCGGCGCGCGGCGGCCGGCACGGGCGACGTTCCGCCCTTCGCGATCTTCATGCGCCAGGCGAACGGCGTGGCGCAGGCGGCCGGCGGTGAGCCCGAGATGTTCTGGCCCAGCGAGACGGGCCCGCTGTCCGCCGAGTCGATGGAGCGGGACAGCGACCGGGCGGTCAGCGAGCTCAAGGACTACGCGAGCAAGCTGATCATGCTGCGCGGCGTCGATTTCGCGTTCCCGGGCAACGGGTGCGGCCACGCCGGCGGCGGCAACCAGTGCCTCACGGCCGCGCGTGTGTCGGACACTCCGAAGGGCAATGAGTCGCTCGCGATGGGCGAGTCGATCGACAACCGCATCGCGACCGAGCTCAACCCGGCGGGCGTCGAGCCGCTGACGCTCTACGCGGGCAGGATGGCCGGCTACATCAACGAGGTGCTCTCGTACCGCGGGCCGAAGCAGCTCCGCGCCGCCGAGCGCAACCCGTTCAACGCGTACCAGAAGCTCTTCGGGCTCGCCGACGTGGACGCCGAGGTCAAGCAGTCGCTGACCGAGCGCCGCACCAGCGTGAACGACCTGGTGCGCGGGCAGATGCAGGCGCTCATGAGCCGCAAGGATCTCAGCAAGAGCGATCGCGAGCGGCTGAAGCTCCACTTCGACAGCATCCGCGACCTCGAGGTCGCGCTCGCGTGCAAGCTGCCGGAGGAGCGGGTCGCGGAGATGGAGGCGATCTCGCCGGACGTCGGCAGGTCCGACAACGTGGAGACCGTCACCCGCATGCAGATGGACATCATCGCGCTCGCGATGGCGTGCGGCGTGACGCGCGTGGCGACCCTCCAGGTGGGCGACGGCAACGACGGGACCGAGTACACGATTGGCGGCGTGCGGCAGAAGAGCTTCCACAAGATCTCCCACCGCATCGACAGCGACGGCACCTCGGGCCCGCCGATCGAGGGCGCTCAGGAGCTGCACCATCAGATCGACCGGATCCACGCGCGGCTCTTCAAGCACCTGCTCGACAGGCTCTCGTCCTATGAGCTCGGTTCGGGGACGCTCCTCGACCACGGCGTGGCCGTGTGGCTCAATGACAACGCCGACAAGTTCCACTCCTACAAGAAGGTGCCGTACATCCTCGCCGGCGGCGCCTCGGGCTACCTGAAGACCGGCCAGTTCGTCGACGTCAAGATCACCAACAACAAGCTGCTCAACACGATCGGAACGGCGGTCGGGTGCACCAACGGCCAGGGCGGCCCGCTCGACAACTTCGGTGACAGCAGCCTTGCAGGCGGGCTCGTCGACCCGATCATCGCCTGAGGGATAACTCGCGAAAGCCGCCGGCGGCGTGATCCCACGCCGAGACGCCGTGTTACGCGGCAGCGTGGTCGCCGGCGGCGGCGCCCCGGGCCGGGATGCCGAGCAGGTAGAGCTTGTTGAACTTACCGCCCGTCGCGCCCTTCTCCCACCGGTAACCCTCGCGCCCGAGGCCTTCCAGCAGCTCATCCATGTCGCCGAGCGTGTAGGTCCTCGCGTTCGAGGCCGCTCCGTCCCACGCGAAGCACAGCGGGATGATCGGGACGAGGTAGGTGAAGACGAGCTGCCGAAGGGTCAGGGGCCGCACCAGGGGCGTGATGAACAGGCAGATCACGAAGCTGACCGGCAGCGCGAGCCACCAGAGGAAGATGGGAGGGCCGTTGTCGCTGATCTCGAAGATGCAGATGGGCTGTCCGCTCTTCTCGGCCGACTCCAGGATCTTCCTGGCCTCGGCCGGCCTCATGTGATGGAAGCTCCCGATCATCGTCCTGAGGCCCGGCGTCTCGCCGCCGATCCTCGTGGCGTCCATCGGGTTCGTCCAGTACGAGACGTTGCTCCCTTCCTGGCTGTTGATCCGCCTCGCCGCGTCCATGTTGGGATACAGGTCCGTCAGCGTCAGCTTGAGTCCCTCGAACCCAGGCTGCTTGTTCAGGACATGGAGGACGTCGAGCATCGGTCCTCCGCTCCCGGAGCACAGGTCGATGACGCTGGACGAGCCCGACTCCTTCAGCACCCGCGCGACGAGCTCGGCCACCTGCTCGCTCGTGCCCAGCGCCTTGTGCATGACCAGGATCAGGCGCGTCATGCAGCCCCGCAGCCAGTCCGGAAACCAGCTGAAGTCTTCGAGCTCGAACAGGTGGATACGCTTCATTCACTTCCTTCCGATGTGTAGATCGGCCAGGTGCAGCCAGCCGCGCGGCGGCATGGTCCACATGACATCCGTTACGGGCAAGCCCGTCAAGCGCAAGGCGGCGCCGCACGCGCTCGTTGTTGCGTTCGACGGCAAAGTGGTGTGCGCGCGCGGCGCCAGGTGCAAAGCTTGGCCCGGTTCCCCGAGGAGCGACCCCGATGCGCCGTCTCGACCCCAGCTCTCCCCCCCACGCCCTCCCGCGCCGCGCCCTGCTCAAGGCCGCGGCGGGCGCTGCCCTCTCGGGCGCCCTCGGCCTGCCGGCGCGGGCGCTCGCCGCGGGCGGCAAGGCGGAGGACGACTTCTTCGTCTTCATCCACGCGACCGGCGGCTGGGACGTCACGATGTGGGCCGACCCGCGGAACGAGCGCAAGGGGCTCGTCGCCCCGGCGACGACGGACAACACCGACACCGCCGGGCTCCGCCTCTGGGTGGACGCGCCCGGGAGCGGCGACGCGAAGACCTTCGCGCTCGTGCGGCCGCAGGGGTCGAACATCACGTTCGGTCCCGGGATCGGCCGCCTCGCGGATCTGTACGACCGGCTCTGCGTCGTCAACGGGCTCGCGATGAACACCGTGAGCCACCCGGACGGCGCGGCCTTCTCGACCACGGGACGGCACCTCAGCGGCGGCCGCACCGTGTCCTCCAGCGTCGACGCGATCTGCGCGAGCGAGCTCGGCGCGAGCCAGACGTTCCCCATCGTCTCCGTCCAGTTCCCCTCGGCCGTCGTCGGCGACCGCCTCGACCGCCGCGCCGCCCCGCTCATGGTCGGCGAGATCGGCACGATCAGCCGCTCCCTCTACCGCTCGCCGCACTACGACACGCCGGAGGATCGCGCCGCGGTCACCGCGCTCCTCTCCGAGGAGGCGAGGACGCTCGCCGCGCGCTCCAGCTACACCGAGGCCCTGAACGGCTTCGCGCTCCAGGCCGAAGGCCTGAACAGGATGCTCACGTCGGGGCTCCAGGAGGTGTTCTCCAGGGGCCAGCTCGTCCGCGCGCACCCGGAGTTCAACTACCGGGCGCGCTTCGGCCTGGGTCCCGCCGTCAACGCGGCGTTCGCGCTGGAGGCCATGCAGCGGAACGTCGTCCGCTGCGTGAGCTTCTCGAGCAGCGGGTTCGACACGCACACGAGCAACCACCGCCAGCACGCGGGCACCTTGCAGGACCTCTTCGACCTGATCGCGGCGCTGCTCGGCTCGCTCGACAAGGCCCCGCACCCGACCAGGGCGGGCAAGAAGCTCTCGGATCACACCCACATCCTCGTGACCAGCGACTTCTGCCGCACGCCCCAGATCAACACCTCGATGGGCCGCGACCATTACCCGAACAACTCCGCCCTGGTGATCTCGCCCCGCTTCCGCGGGAACCTCGCCTTCGGCAAGACCGACCCGGAGCAGCTGCTGCCGGCGCAGGCCAAGACGTTCCAGGGCGGCCCGCGGCCGATCGCGCCGCCGGACCTGCTCGCCACCTTCCTCTTCGCCTTCGGCATCTCGCCGCGCGACCACCTGCGCGACGGCGAGGTCGTGGCGGAGCTGCTCCGGAGCCCCTGATGCGCCTGCGCAGGGCGGCGTGCGTCGCCGCGCTCGCGCTCACGCCCGCCCGCGCCCTCGCCGCGCTCGCGCCGGCCGGCGGCCTCGCCGCGCTCGCGCTCGCCGGCTGCGCCGTCGAGGCCGCGGCGCCGCTCGGGCAGCTCGTCGTGCGCCCCGTCGTGTGGCCCGCGCCGGGCGCCGAGCTCGGCCCGGTCCGCGCGGTCGCCGACGCCGGGGACCGCGTGGTCCTGTTCCACGACGGCGCCGCGGCGATCTTCGTGAACGGCGCGCTCGCTGCGGTCGACCGCGCGCCCCGCCGCTGGGTGGACGCCGCGACGCTCCCGGCGCCCGACGGATCCGGCACGTGGATCGTCGGCGTCGACAGCCAGGGGCAGCTGCTCCGGCTGCGCGGCCAGGGGCCGTTCGAGCCCGTCTCCGACCGCTACGGCCTCGAGCGCGCCGCGGTGCGGGCCGCGCGCGACCTCGGCGGCGGCGGCGCGGCCTTCGCGCTGGACGGCGAGATCGCGGTCGCGGACGGCGCCGTCGTGACGCGGTACGCGACGGGGCCGCTCGCGGCGTTCGCGGCGGGCGGCGGGCGCGTGGCCTTCGCCGGCGACGGCCTGCACACGCTCGACGTGGCCACGAGGGCGGTGCGGCGTTATTCGCTGGCCGCCGGCGCCGCCGACCCGGACGGCGCCGCGCCGCTGCTCGCCGTGACCGGCGCGGGCGCGCTGCTCGCGGCGACGCCGGCGGCGCTCTACGAGGAGGACGGCGCCGGCGTGCTGCGTGTCCGGCTCCGCGCGAGCGCCGCGCTCCACGGGCTCGCCGTCTCCGGGGAGCGGGTGTGGTTCGCCGACGGCGGCGAGCTCGGCGCGCTCGACGAGGACGGCGCGCGCGCCACCCGCGGCGCGCGCCTGCCGCGCGACGGCCGGCTGATCGGCTCGCCGAGCGGCGACGTCTGGCTGCTCGCCGCGGGCGCCCTCCGGCGCTTCGCCGCGGCGCAGGGCGTCGGCGGCGTCGGCCGCGACGGCGCGGACGGTGCGCCCGCGTGGGACGACCTCGAGCCCGTGTTCGCCCGGGCCTGCGCGCGCTGCCACCGCCCGCGCGGGGAGGGCGGCGTCGACCTCTCGACGCGCGCGGCCTGGACGGCGCTCCGCGAGGCCATCGGGCGCCGCGTCATCGACGAGCGCACCATGCCGCCGCCGGGACACCCGCTGTCCGAGGCCGACCGCGCCCGGATCCGCGCGTTCGTCGAGAGCGCACGGACGGCCGACCGGACCGGGCGGTGAGGCGCGCGGCCGCCGCCGCGGCGCGCGCGTCTTGCGCTACCCTGGGCGACCACCGCGAGAGGAGCGCTGCCTGATGATGTCGTTCAGCCCTGATCCACGCGTCGCTGAGCAGCAGATGCACGCCATCATCTACTACCTCACCGGGTTCGGGTACATCGACGGCGACCTCGACCAGACCGAGAAGACCTTCATCCGCAGCTACATCCGGGAGCTCGTCGAGCAGCGGGCGCGCGAGGCGCTCGGCGACGACGCCCCGGCCAACCAGGACGTGACCGCGCGGTGGATCAACCACTTCCACGAGGTCTTCTCCGAGATCGACCACCAGATCCAGAGCCACTTCACCGAGAGCGTCGCCGAGGGCGAGGATCCCAAGACCTTCGTGCTCGCGAAGATCAAGCTCCGCTGCTTCGAGCTGCTCGACGGCTTCGACGACGAGAGCCGCGCGGCGCTGCTCGCGACGGTCGACGGGCTCATGTACGCCGACGGCGTCGTCCACCCGAACGAGCAGCGGTTCCGCGACGAGCTCTTCGCGCTCCTGTCCGCGGCCCCGGTCGAGCTCGACGACGTGGAGCTCGAGACGCTCGAGCAGGGCGCCGTGGTGATCGACCCGGCCACGCGCAAGAAGGCGCGCGAGGTCGATCACCCGTTCTTCAAGGCGTTCGAGTGGGACTACGCGAGCGATCCGGCCACGTTCGCGGAGCAGGCCAAGGTCGATCTCGACCTGATGCGGCGGTTCGAGGAGAAGCTCGCGGAGCAGCGCGCGCGCGGCGCCGGGCGGCTCGACGCCGCGCTCGATTTCACGGGCTTCGCCGGGCAGGCGCCCTTCCTCGACGGCCACGTCTACGTCGCCGCGCCCGACCCCGGGCAGGACTACGAGATCCTGGTCGTCGGCGACCTGCACGGCTGTTACTCGTGCCTCAAGGCGGCGCTGATGCAGGCGGACTTCTTCGCCAAGCTGCAGGCCTACCGCGACGACCCCGCGCACAACCCGCGGATCATGCTGGTGTTCCTGGGCGACTACATCGATCGCGGCAGGTTCAGCTACAACGGCGTCCTGCGCACGGTGATGCAGCTCTTCCTCGCCGCGCCGGACAGCGTGTTCGTGCTGCGCGGCAACCACGAGTACTACGTCGAGCTCAACGGCCGCGTGCTCGCGCCGGTGCGGCCCTCCGAGGCGATGAGCTCGCTCGCGGCCATCGCCCCGAACGAGGTGTTCGCCGCGTACATGCGCCTGTTCGAGGCGCTCCCGAACATGCTCGTCTTCGACCGCATCCTCTTCGTCCACGCGGGGATCCCACGCGACGACACGACCGCCGCCAAGTGGAGGACGATCTCGTCCCTGAACGACCCCGAGCTCCGGTTCCAGATGCTCTGGAGCGATCCGAGCGAGGTCGACGCCATCCCGCCGGAGCTCCAGGCGGCGACCGCGCGGTTCCCGTTCGGCAAGCGGCAGTTCCGGAGCTTCATGCAGAAGCTCGGCTGCACGACGCTGATCCGCGGCCACGAGCGTATCCTCGAGGGCTTCCGCGTCGTCTACGACGACCCCGACTGCCGGCTGCTCACGCTGTTCTCCGCGGGCGGCAGGACCAACGACGACCTGCCGCCGACCAGCAATTACCGCGACGTCACGCCGATGGCGCTCACCATCCATCACAAGGCGGGCATCAGCCAGCTCACGCCGTTCGTGATCGAGTACGAGCGGTACAACGACCCCAAGTACAACGCGTTCTTCCGCGACCAGCTCCCGCCGCTCGTCCTCCCCGCGTGACGCGCGCTCGCCCCTCCGGCCCAGCGGTCCTGGCGGCGCGCAAGGTGGGATAGGCCGCCCCCGGGCGAAGCGCGCGCCGCCGCCCGGGCAGCCGGGCGACCATTGCCATTCTGTGCCGCTCACTCTGGCACATTCCGTCCGGTTGCTGCGCTGTTTCCCTTGCGATTCGCAGGGTTGGCTGCCGGGACGCCCCGCGGCATGCCGGTTGCAATCCTTCACGGCATGTCCGAGCGCCTCTCTCGATGTCTCGGCCTGCTGGCCTCTCTCTTGTCGCGGCGGGCTGCCACGTGAGTCAGCCGCAGGCGGGCGTGGCGCCGTGATCTTTCGTCGATCAAGCCAGAGGGCGCGCCGGCCGCGACCCTCTCGCATGGTCGCAGCGCCTATTCAACGACTTGGCTTGCTTAATCTCTCGTCTTCCTGACAGCGCCGGAGCCCGCCGCATTCGGCCGCAGGTGCACCTGGCCGGTCGCATGTGCGTGCAGCGCTGTGCGCCCCTCCCGAGTCGCCGCGCCGACGCTCGACCCTGACGGAGTGCGACAGGGTAGATCAGGCACTTCCCCGAACTTCCATTGGGCGACTCCCCAGCCGCGGCGCGTCACCGCTGCGCCGAGCGACGCCGCTGAAGAAATCCAGCTCGCCTTCGAAAGAGCGCCCCCGCGGCCGCCGCGCGTTGACGATGGGCTCGCTCCGTCCGTATCCTGGTCCACGAAGCGCTTGTCTCTTCTTTCTTGATTGACCTCTTCGCGAAGGGAGCTGCCCGTGATTCGAAGCACCCCGAGGATCCTGCTCGTGGCCCTTGCGCTCGCCGGCGCGGCCGCGTGCTCGGGAGAACTAGGACGTTCGGAGGGGCCGGACCCGGTCGACGACCCCGGCGCCGGAGTGCAGTGTGCGCCCGGCGTCACCGCGCCCGGCCCGACCCCGCGCCTCACGCGGCTCACGCACGCGCAATACGACAACACGATCCGGGACCTGTTCGGCAAGGACATGAAGGCCTCGGCGGCCTTCCTCGAGGATCCGGCCTTCGACGGGTTCAACAACAACGCGAAGGCGCTCACCGTCACGGACCGCCTCGCCCGCGATTACCGCCGCGCCGCGGAGACCATCGCGGCCGACGCGGTCGTGGATCAGGCCGTGCTCGGCAACATCCTGCCCTGCGCCCCGGAGGGCGACGGCGAGGCGTGCGCGCGGCAGCTCGTCCGGGAGCTCGGCAAGCGCGTTTACCGGAGGCCGCTCTCCGCGGAGCAGGAGGAGGCGTACGTCGCCGCGTTCCGCCGCGGCAACGGCCTTTACGACGCGGGCACGCCGTTCGAGCAGGGCGTCCGGCACGTCATCGAGGGGATGCTCCAGTCGCCGTTCTTCCTCTACCGCATCGAGCTCAGCGAGGAGCTCGACGGGGAGATCATCCCGCTCGACGGCTACGAGGTCGCGACCCGGCTCTCGTACCTGATCTGGAACAGCCAGCCCGACGACGCCCTGCTCGCGCAGGCGGAGAGCGGCGCCCTCGCCACGCCCGAGGGCGTCGAGGCCGAGGCGCGGCGCATGCTCGAGGACCCGAAGGCGGCGCGTGTCATCGACGACTTCCACAGCCAGTGGCTCCAGATGAGCCGTTACCAGGACCTCACGAAGGACCCCTCGGTCTACCCGGACTTCGACGCCGCCGTGTCGTCGGCGATGAAGGCCGAGACGCAGCAGTTCATCCGGCACGTCATCCTGGAGATGGAGGGCGACTACGCGGCGCTGATGACCGAGCCCGTCGGCTTCGTGAACGACAAGCTCGCCCCGATCTACGGCGTCGAGGGCGAGTTCACGAGCGAGCTCGTCGAGACGCCGCTCGACCCGGGCACCCGGGCCGGGCTCCTCACGCAGGCCGGCTTCCTGAGCGCGAACGCCTTCCCCGACCACACCTCGCCGATCCACCGCGGGGTGTTCATCCAGCGCCAGATCCTCTGCGCGACGATCCCGGATCCGCCGCCGAACATCGACACGACGCTGCCGCCCCAGCAGGGCGAGATCAAGACGACGCGCGACCAGGTGGAGGCGCACACGTCCCCGGACGCGTGCAAGACGTGCCACGGCGTGATCAACCCCGCGGGCTTCGCGTTCGAGCACTTCGACCCGGTCGGGCGGTACCGCGCCGACGAGCACGGTGAGGCGATCGACGCGACCGGGACGCTGCGCGTCGGGGACGAGGAGCTGCGCTTCGACGGCGCGCTCGACCTCGTCACGCAGCTCGCGGAGAGCCCCGTCGCGGAGCGGTGTTACCTGTCGAACTGGTACCGCTACGGCAACGCCCGGCAGCTCTCGCCCGAGGACACGTGCACCATCAACGAACTCGACGCGAGGCTCGCCGGGTCCGGGTACAACATCAAGGATCTGCTCGTCGCGCTCACGCAGACGAAGACGTTCAGGTATCGAGCCGTGGAAGAGGTGGAGCAATGAATCGCAGAACGTTCTTGCGGGGCGCGGGCGGGGTGATGCTCGGTCTGCCCTTCCTCGAGTCGCTGCGGGCGCGCGACGCCAAGGCCGGTCCGGCGGACGCGCCGCGGCGGTTCATCGCCTTCTTCATGTGCAACGGCGTGAACATGGACCGGTTCTTCCCGGCGACGCAGTACGGCGCGCTGACGGACGCGTCGTTCGCGGAGGATCGCGCGATCGCGCCCCTCGCCGGGTACAAGGACAGGCTGCTGATCCCGCGGGGCATCCACATGGTGCCGCGCGGCTTCGGCTGGGACGAGACCGCGGGCGACGACCACGCGAAGGGGATGGGCTGCAAGCTCACGGCGCAGCCGCTCGTCGAGGGCAGCCAGTACCCCGCGGGGATCTCGCTCGACCAGTTCATCGCGAGCAAGCTGAACCCGCCGGGCAAACCCGCGCTCACGCTGATGGTCGGCGCGAAGGTGCCCAACGTGCGCGGGCACATCTCGTACAGCGGCAGCGAGCAGCCCGTCACCGGCGAGAACAACCCGTGGCGCGCGTACAGGGAC
Organism: Sorangium cellulosum; assembly: GCF_002950945.1. GTDB lineage: Bacteria > Myxococcota_A > Polyangia > Polyangiales > Polyangiaceae > Sorangium > Sorangium cellulosum_E. The sequence goes on along the minus strand of NZ_CP012673.1, from coordinate 12,516,377 downwards.
CTGGTCGGCGTGACCGACCTCGACACGGAGGCGCTCGAGCGGCTCACGAAGCGGCGCCAGAGCGTGCTCGACCTCGTGGGCCCCGAGTACGAGCTCCTGCTCGCGAAGCGGCTCAGCAAGGCCGACCGCGACAAGCTCGACATGCACTTCCAGAGGGTGCGCGACCTCGAGGTCGACATGGGCAACGCGGGGATCGTCCTCCCGGCGGAGCGCGTGGCCGAGATCGAGGGCATCAACCCGGACACGGTGTCGTACGACGCCGAGTTCAAGAAGATCGGCCGGATGCAGATGGATATCCTCGCGCTGGCGATCGCGACCGGCGCGACGCGGGCGGCCACGCTGCAATGGGGCTCGGGCGCGTTCGGCCCGATCTTCAAGTGGGACGGGATGTCTCACCTGTACAACCACCACAAGCTCTCTCATGGGAACACGGAGGACGACGACTCCGGGAGCGAGGTGGCCGGCTACGAGGAGATGCTGTTCGACATCGATCGGTGGTTCATCAACGAGTACGTCTACCTCCTCGATCGGCTCGCGAGCTACGACGAGGGCGGCAGCAGCGTGCTCGACAACAGCGCCGTCGTGTTCATGAACGAGCTCTCCCACGGCAAGTGGCACGACTTCCGCGATCTGCCCTATGTCATCGCGGGGAGCTGCGGCGGTTACCTGAAGACGGGGCAGTACATCAAGGTGACCCGGGAGGCGGACACGGTGAACGACAAGGACGCTCCCCACAACAAGCTGCTGACGACGCTCGCGAACGCGGTCGGCTGCACCGCGGACGACGGGGGCCCGGTCACGAACTTCGGGTCGTTCGGCCAGCCCGGCGAGTTCGACGACCTCAAGGCCTGACCCGCCGAGGGCCTGAGCGGGCGCTGCGCATGCGGCGCCCGCAGCCGTGCCGGCGCGCAGCGCGCGGGGTAGCGCCCAGCGCGCCGCGTGGCGCGCTGCGCGACGCGCCGCGTGGCACGTCCGCTGCTTGGGCCTCGCGCTCAGGAGCATGGCCCTCATGACGAAGCGACCTTCCCGGCGGACAATCCTTCATACGATCGGAGCAGGCCTCGCGCTCGGCGCGTGTGCACGGAGCGCGCAGGTGGGGCAAAGCGCCTCATTGCCGGGCGGGGGCGCTCAGGAGCCGCCGAAGGGGGCTCCGCCCGAGGCGCCCGGGCAGGACGACATCGTGCTGCCGCCCGGCGGCGTGATGCCCACGAGGCCTCTCGGGCGGACCGGGGTCAACGTCAGCCTCGTCGGCCTCGGCGGCTTCCACATGGCGGTGCCGAAGGACGAGCAGGAGAGCACGCGGATCGTCCGCTTCGCCATCGATCACGGGATCACGTTCCTCGACAACTGCTGGGATTACAACGACGGCGAGAGCGAGGTCCGGATGGGCAACGCCCTCCAGGAGGGGTATCGGCAAAAGGCCTTCCTGATGACGAAGCTCGACGGCCGCACCCGCGCGGTCGCCGAGGCGCAGCTCGAGCAGTCGCTCCGCCGGCTGCGCACCGACGTCATCGACCTCGTGCAGATGCACGAGATCATCCGCATGAACGAGCCCGCGCAGATCTTCGGGCCAGGCGGCGCGATGGAGGCGCTCGTGGCCGCGAAGAAGGCCGGCAAGATCCGGTTCATCGGCTTCACCGGCCACAAGGATCCGGACATCCACCTCGCCACGCTGAAGATGGCCGAGCAGCAGGGGTTCACGTTCGACGCCGTGCAGATGCCGCTCAACGTCATGGATCCCCATTACCGCAGCTTCGAGAAGCTGGTCCTCCCCGAGCTGACCCGGCAGGGCATCGGCGTGCTCGGGATGAAGCCCTTCGGCGGCGGGGAGATCATCAAGACCGGCGCGGTGACGCCGATGGACTGCCTGCATTACCCGATGAGCTTGCAGACGTCGGTGGTGATCACCGGCTGCGACAGCATGGGCACGCTGAAGCAGGCGCTCAAGGCGGCCTACACGTTCCAGCCGCTCGGCAACGAGCGCGTCTCGGCGATCCTCGCGCGCACCGCCGAGCTCGGCGCCAAGGGCAAGTACGAGCAGTTCAAGACCACCGAGCGCTTCGACGGCACGACCAAGAACCCTCACTGGCTCACGACCGCCAAGGTCTGATCGCGGCGCGCCCGCGATCGGCCGCCTCGGCCGGCGCTTCGTTCAGAAGCCGAAGGTCGGATCTCTCTCGGCGGCGCCCTTGCGGGAGGGCGCAGCGGGAGCGGGCCGCTTCGCCGGCGGCGCCGGCCTCGCGGTCGCCCGGCCAGGGCTCGTCGTGAGCTGTGGCGCAGGCGTGGCAGGAGCTGCGGGTGCGCTGTCCGGAGGAGAGGGGGCTTCCGACGTGGGGGGCGCGCTCGCGGTCGGAGGCGGCGCGTCGGGCTCCAGGGCGTCGGGCGGCGGCGCATCGGACGCCGGAGATCCGGGCGGAGCGAGCGTGGCAGATCCTGCAGGCGGCGCGGCTGGCTCGGCTGCTGTCGGGGCCGGCTCCGCAGCCGGGGCGGCGGGCGCGTCCGGCGTGGTCGAGCGAAACAGGACGAGGGCGGCGGCGACGACCGCGCCCACCGTGACGACGCTGGCGAGCACGGCGAGCAGCGCCCTCGGGTTGGTGCCGCGGTCCGGGTGAGGGGAGGAGAGGGCGCTTCCGACGGCCTCCAGGGTGCCGCTCGAAGGCTGGGCGCCGCTGCCGAAGGGCAACCTTCCGCTCGGAGGAGGCAGCGTCCCGTTGGCGGCCAGCGTGCCGCCTGCGCTCAGCGCGCCGCCTGCGGCCATCGCGCCGCCAGCAGCCGCCGCGCTCCCGAGGGGCATTGCGCTGTCGCTGCTCGGGGGCAGCGTGCCGGTGGCGGCGATCGTCCCGGTGCCGACGGGCGTGCCCGTACCTGCCAGCACGCCCGCGGCGGCGGGCACGCCGGTCCCGGCGGGTATTCCGGCGCCAGCGGGCATGCCGGGGAGGGCGGCCGCCGGCAGGTCGGCGATCACGGTGCCGCCCGCGGGCGGCAGGTCGGCCCTGCCGCCCGCGGCAGGCAGGTCGGCGATCACGGCGCCGCTCGCGGCCATCACGCCGGGGATGGACGGCATGGTCCCGCGCTTCACCGCCGCGGCGAACGCCTCGGCGAGCTCGCCCGCGCTCTGGAACCGCTCCGCCGGATCGCGCCGGAGCGCGCGCTCCAGGAACCGATCCAGCTCGGGGGAGACGTCCGGCGCGACGCGCGACGCGACCGGGATGTCGCCCGTGCAGATCTCGACGAGCACGTCGCCGAGCTCCTCGCCGGGGAAGGGCAGCTGGCCCGTGAGGCACTGGAAGATGATCACGCCGAGCGACCAGAGATCGCTGCGCGGATCGATGGTCTTGCTCCGGCGCACCTGCTCGGGGCTCATGTAGTGCGGCGAGCCGATGAGCGTGCCCGTCTTGGTCGCGTCGGCGGACAGGGCCGTGATGGTCGCCTTGGCGACCCCGAAGTCGAGGATCTTGACGATCTCCTCGCCCTGGCGCGCGAGGAAGACGTTCGCGGGCTTGAGGTCGCGATGGATGAGCCCCACCTCGTGCGCGCGGCGGAGCGCCTTGCACAGCTGGTCCACGACGCTCAGCGTCTCCTCCGGCGTGAGGCGGCCGCGCCGCCGCAGGCGGGCCGCGAGATCCTCGCCGTCGAGGAGCTCCATCGCGAGGTACGGCGTGTCGCCCTCGAGCCCGTAGTCGTAGACGTGGACCACGTGGGGCGTCCGGAGCTGGGCCGAGGCCTTCGCCTCCCGCTCGAACCGCGCGCGCGCCATCTGGGAGCTCGCGTGCTGCGGCATCATGAACTTGATCGCGACCTCGACCTCGAGCTGCAGGTGTCGGGCCACCCAGAGGAAGCCCATCGCGCCGCTCGCCAGGGGCCGCTCCAGACGATACCTGCCATCGATGACGCTCCCGGCCTCAAGCGACAGCATGCCTGCGAGCCCTCCGCGCTCCAGCATCCCTGGGTTCCGGCCTCGGTGGTCTAGCAGAGGCGCTGGCCTCTGTCGCGGTCCTCACATCGAGACGCATCCGGCGCCATCATGCCACGGGCTCGGCGACGCGACGATGAAGCGGCGCGATGAAGCGGCGGGAGCGGCGCGGAGCCGCGGCGGGGCCTCCGCGGAGGCGCACCGGAGCCGGCGCGGAGGAGCGCCGAAGGGGCGCGCGCGGCCCGCTGTCGCATCTCCTCCTCCCCCTGTCCCCGCGCCTGGCGTTCGCCGCCGGGCGCCGCGCGGCGGCGAGCGCCAGCGCGGACGAGCTCGTCCAGCCGGAAGGCCGGGCCGGCGCTTCGCCGCTCGGGCGGGGAGTCTTTGCGGGATCCGGTACTAAGCTTGCCGGCGGCATGGTCGACGCCTCTCCGATCACCGCCGTCCTGGGGCCGACGAACACCGGCAAGACCCACCGCGCGATCGAGCGCATGCTCGCGCACGACTCGGGCATGATCGGCCTGCCGCTGCGGCTGCTCGCGCGCGAGGTCTACGATCGCGTGACCACCCGGGTCGGCGAGGCGCGCGTCGCGCTGGTGACCGGCGAGGAGAAGCGCGTGCCGCGGCGGCCGGACTACTGGGTGTGCACCGTCGAGGCGATGCCGATCGACCTCGCGGTCGACTTCCTCGCCATCGACGAGATCCAGCTCGCGGCGCACGACCAGCGCGGCCACGTGTTCACCGAGCGGCTGCTGCTCGCGCGCGGGCGGCGCGAGACCTGGTTTCTCGGCGCCGACACGATGCGGCCGCTCATGTCGGAGCTCGTGCCGACCGCGAAGATCGTGCAGCACCCGCGGCTGTCGCGGCTCTCGAGCGCCGGCGCCGGCAAGCTCGGGCGCCTGCCGCCGCGCAGCGCGGTGGTCGCGTTCTCCACGCCGCAGGTCTACGAGATCGCCGAGCGGCTGCGCGCGCAGCGCGGGGGCGCGGCGGTGGTGTTCGGGGCGCTCTCGCCGCGCACGCGCAACGCGCAGGTCGCGCTGTTCCAGTCGGGCGAGGTCGACTACCTCGTCGCGACCGACGCGATCGGCATGGGGCTCAACCTCGACGTGCGCCACGTGGCGTTCGCGGCGCTGCGCAAGTTCGACGGCCGCGAGGTGCGCGACCTGGCTCCCGCCGAGCTCGCGCAGATCGCCGGCCGTGCGGGCAGGCACCTCGCCGACGGCACCTTCGGCACCGTGGCCCCGCTGTCGCTCCCCGACGGCGTGGCGGCCGCGATCGAGATGCACCGCTTCCCCGCCGTGCGGCGGCTGCTCTGGCGGAGCAGCGAGCTCGATCGGAGCTCGATCGACGCGCTGCTCGCGTCGCTCCGGGAGCGCCCGCGCGCCCGCTCCCTCAGGCTCGTCGACGACGCCGAGGACACGGCCGCCCTGGCGCGCCTCGCCGAGGATCCGGAGATCCGCGCGCGGGCGCGGGGCCCGGAGGCGGTTGGGCTGCTCTGGGAGGTCTGCCGCATCCCCGACTTCCGCAAGCTCCTGTTCGAGTCGCACGTCGCGCTGCTCGCCGAGGTGTTCGGGCAGCTCTCGGGCCCGGCCGGGGCGCTCGACGAGGGCTGGATGGCCTCCCGGGTGGCCGAGATCGACGACGTGGGCGGCGACGTCGACACGTTGATCTCGCGGATCGCGTCGATCCGGACGTGGACGTACATCTCGAACCACGCGCGCTGGGTGCGCGACGCGGGGGTGTGGCAGGAGCGCACGCGCGCGATCGAGGACCGCCTGAGCGACGCGCTGCACGAGCGCCTGGTGCAGCGCTTCGTCGAGCGGGGCGGCCCGTCGCGGGGCGGGCGGGCGGCGCCGCGGGTCACGCGGCGGGCCGAGCCCGCGGAGGAGCCGGTCGAGGTGGCGCCGGGGCACCCGTTCGCGCGCATCGCGGCGCTGAGGGCGCTCTTGCCGTCGGCGCCGCTGCCGCCGGCGCCGGAGGACGACCGGGCCGGCTGGGTGGAGTCGATCGTGGCGGCGCCGCAAGAGCGCTTCTCGATCGACGTGGCCGGGCGGATCTTCGACGGCGACGTGCTGCTCGGGCAGCTCGCGCGCGGCCCGACGCTGCTCTTGCCCGACGTGCGGCTCGCCGCGCTCGAGGATCTCGGCGCCGGGGCGAGGTCGCGCGTCCTCCGGCGGCTCGTGGCGTTCGCGCGCGACCTCGTGGAGGAGCTGCTCGGCGCGCTGCGGTCGCCCGAGGTGCGCGCGCTGCCGGCGGCGGCGCGAGGGATCGTCTACCAGCTGGAGCAGGGGCTCGGGACGGCGATGGCGCGCGACGCGGAGGAGCAGCTCGCGGAGCTCGCGCCGGAGGATCGGGCGCTCTTGAACGCGCGGGGCATCGAGGTGGGCGAGCGGGTGATCTACGTCGCGCACCTGCTCCGGCGGCGGGCGGTCGAGCGGAGGCTCGCGCTGTGCGCGGCGTGGTTCGATCCGGCGCGGCTGCCGGCGTGCCCTGCGCCGGGGGCGGTGTCGGTGGTGGTCGCGAGGGGAGTGGATCCGCGGGTTTACGCGGCGATCGGGTATCCGGTGTTCGGGACGAGGGCGATCCGGGCGGACGTCGCGGAGCGGGTGCACAAGGCGCTCGCGAGCGGGGAGCGGGCGGAGAGGCTCTCGGGCTGGATGGGGTGCCCCGCGCGGGAGGCTCCGCAGGTGGCGGCGGTGCTGATGGGGTAGAGCGCCCCGAGCCGCTCGCGTTCTCTTCGTCTCCCGTCTCCCGTCTCCCGTCTCCCGTCTCCCGTCTCCCGTCCTTCGTCTCTCGTCTCCCGTCTCCCGTCTTTCGTCTTCGTGAACGTCTTTCGTGAACGTGAACGTGAACGTTTCTCGCCATATCTCTTCCGTTCCCCGTCCAAGCATTCGCAGTGGTCCACGTACTCGACTTGGTCGCGCGTGTGGGGAGAAGGGGCGCGGACGGAGAGATGCACGTTCACGTTCACGTTCACGTTCACGAGAGACGTTCACGAGAGACGAAAGACGTTCACGAGAGACGAGAGACGAAAGACGAAAGACGAGGGCATGCGCCGGGCGGCTCGCCTCAGATCTCCGACCCACTCCGCCCGCTCATGTCCGCGCGCTCCTCAACCAAGCGCCGAGCGTCCTGAGGCTCGGCCGCGCCCCGCGCGACCAGATCCCCACCCGGAAGAGCTTCGCCGCCATCACGTAGAGCCCCGCCGTCACCGCGACCGTGGCGCCGATCGCGACGGCGATCTGCCACGCCGGCGGCTCCGACACGAGCACACGCACGAGCATCGCCGTCGGAACCGTCGGAGGAAACATCGAGAGCGCCACGACGAGCCCCGAGTCCGGGCTCGCGTGGATCGGCACCACGAACGCGAGCGGCATCATCACCGCGAGCATCATCGGGCTCGCGAGCTGCTGCGCCTCGCGCACGTCCCGCGCGATGACGCCGGCCATGGCGTAGACGCACACGCACATCGCATACCCCAGCAGGAAGAACAGCGCAGCGTACGCCAGGCTCGCCGCCGGCAGACCCGGCGCCGGCGCGGCCTCGGTCGCCGGCAGCACCCGCGTCACGGCCCAGGACACGGCCCCCCACGCCGCGACCTGCGTGAGGCCGAGCGCCGCAAACGCGGCGATCTTGCCGACCAGAAGGTCGAGCGGGCTCACCACGGACATGAGCACCTCCGTGATCCGCTCGTTCTTCTCGCGGACGATGCTGCGCATCACCTCGCCGCCGTGGTTCGCCATCGGGACGAGCACCGCGAGCAGCAAGGCGAAGCAGAGCACCGCGTCCACGTCCCGCTCCGCGCCCCCGCCCGCGGCGGGCCGCACGCGCACCGTCTCGACCTCCGCGTCGCGCAGCAGCGCGCCCGCCGTCGCGTCGCCCTGCGCGCCCAGCCGGTCGCCGACGCGCTGCCGCGCGACCGCGCGGCCCACCACCTCCTCGATCGCGCCCGTCACCGCCGCCTCCGGCGCGCGCCGCACGTAGAGCCGCGCCTCGGGGTCCTCGCCGCCGGCCCGCGGCGACAGCGCGAGCACCGCCGCCGGCGCGTCCGCCCCGCGCGCGCCCCCGGCGAGGGCGCTGACCTCCCGCGCGAGCGCCGCCGGGAAATCCGGCGCCGCCGGCGCGCGCTCGATCTCGAGGCGCGGCGCGGGGGGCGAGAACCCCGCCGGCGCCGCGCCGCGCGCCGACCCGAGCCGGCGCGCCCGGGCGATCTCGTCGTCGAGCGTCGGCCCGAGCCGGCCCGTCCCGTCGACCACCACGACCCGCACGACCGACGACGCGCCGGCGACGAGGCGCGGGAGCGTCAACAAGGCGCAGACGAAGAGCGGCGTGAGCAGGGTGATCAGCGCGAAGCTGCGGCCGCGCGCCGCTTCCAGGTACTCTCGCTTGAAGATGGCCAATGCCTTCATGACGCATGCTCCACGGCCACGTGTGCCCTCGGCGCGCGGCGCTCTCCCCCGACGCGCGCGATGAAGATGCTCTCCAGGGAAGCCCGGGTCACCGCGAACGCCGACACGGGAACTCCCGCACCGACGAGCGCCGCGAGCACGGCCTGGGGATCCGCGCCGACCTCGAGCTCGAGCTCCGCGCGCCCCGCGTCGACGTGCCGGCGCCGCACGCCCGGCAGCCGCGAGAGCGCCGCCTCGTCCCCCTCGAACGAGACGCTCACCCGGCTCCCGCCGCCGATCCGCTGCAGCGCCGCGAGCGGCCCCGCGAGGGCGACGCGGCCGGCATCGATGACCACCACGTCGTCGGCCACCTGCTCGGCGAACGCCGTCGCGTGCGTCGAGAGCACGATCGTGCGCCCCTCCGCCCGGAGCTCGCGGACGATGTCCCGGACGAGGACCACGCCCAGCGGATCGAGCCCCGAGAGCGGCTCGTCCAGGATCACCAGCGCCGGGTCGTGCAGGACCGCCGTGATGAGCTGCACCTTCTGCTGGTTGCCCTTCGACAAGGCGTCGAGGCGCGCGCCGGCGTACTGCATGAGCTCGAGCCGGTCGAGCCAGCGCAGCGCGGCCGCCTTCGCCTCGGCCCGGCGCATCCCGCGCGCGTCCGCGAAGAAGAGCAGCTGATCGAGCACGCGCATCGCCGGGTACAGGCCGCGCTCCTCCGGCAAGTACCCGATGTCCGGGCGGGCCGACACGCCGTGCGACCGCCGCCCGAAGAGCGCGATCTCGCCCTCGTCGGGCACGAACATCCCCGTGAGCAGGCGCAGCGTCGTCGTCTTCCCGGCGCCGTTCCTGCCGAGCAGGGCGGTGATCGCGCCGCGCTTCAGCGCGAACGACACGTCCTTCACCGCGCGGACGTCCCCGAACGACTTCGACACGCGGCGGAACACGACCGGCTCATCCACGGGCATCCCCCTGCGCCTCGGCGTTGCTCGCCTCGCCCCCCTCGAGCTGCTCGAACGCGTACTCGCGGAGCAGCGCGCGCCGGAACGAGTCGCCGTCGCGGAACCCCACACGCTGCATGTGCTCGTCCACGTCGACGCGCTTCGCGCCGCACCGCTCGTAAAAATACCACGCGAACAGATCGTGCTCGGTGATCCCGAAGTCGCCGAGCGCCGGGTTTTCCCGGCCGCTCCGCTTCAGCGCGGCCGCCTTGCGCGCGGCCCGCTCGACGACGGCGCGGTACTCGCCGCGCACCCTCAGCTCGTCGGCCATGCGCACCTCGACCGGCTCCACCAGGGCGCGCGCGACGTTGTCGCGCATCACCTCGCTCGCCATCAGGCGCGTGAACGCCTCCCGGCTCAGGTGGTGCGCCTCGCGCCACGCGGTGAGCTGGGCGGGCTGGAGCAGCCCACGCTCGCGCCGGAACACCTCGGCCGTGCGCTCGAGCGCCTCGACCCCGACCTTCTGCCCGCCGCGGCTCGCCTCCGCCGCGGCGAGCGCGCGCAGCAGCGCGCCCTCGAAGGTGCGGGCATACAGGCCCGCGTCGAGGCGGACCTCCTCGAGGAGCGCGTCGAAGTCGATGCCCTCGTCAGCGGGCGCGCGCGCCGCGCCGGCGCCGGGCGAGGGCGCCCGGGCCGCCGCGGCGCTCGCCTTCGCGCGCTCCCACCACTCCGTCCGCTCGAAGTGGTAGTCGACGCGCTTCTCCGGGGCGTCCGGCGCGCCGAAGGGCCGCATCGCGCGCAGCATCGCGAGCGCGTCGAGGCGCTTCTGGTTGATCTTCCCCCGCGGCAGCCACGCGCGCAGCGCGCGCAGGGCGGCCTCCGGGAGCTCCTCGGCGCGGGCGAGCTCGAGCAGCCTCGGGTAACACCGCTCGAAGTAGGGCAGGGCCTTCGCGATGTGGACCAGCGCGCCGGCCGTCTCCGCGTCGAGCACCACCTCCTGCACGGCCGCGTCCAGCGTGCGGCGGATGTTCACCATCGCCTCGGAGCAGGCCCGGTAGCCGTCCTCGGCCGGGCCGTGGGCCACGGCGACCTCGTCGTCGTCCTCGAGCGCGCCGCTCCGGAACGCCTCGAAGATCCACCCGACGCCCTCCATCCCGAAGTCGGCGAGCTCGGCGGCGCGCAGCGCGCCCATGCTGGCGCTGCCGAAGACGTGGATGCCCTCGGACATCGCCCAGAGGATCTCCTTGTGCCAGACGGCCGGGATCCGCTCGAAGTACCCGTCGATGATGCCGATCGCGGTCGGCCGCTGGGCCGCCGCGCGGATCACGTCCCCCTGCGAGACCGGCGGGAGGACCACGGCGCCCGAGATCTCCCGCGCCTCGTCGGGCGAGAGCGTCGGGCCGGTGAAGACGATGAGGCTCATGACGGCTGCTCCATCGAGGCGCGCGCCCGCGCCCCGTGCACGTATCCAGGGAACGAATGGATCCCCTCGAGGCCGGGGACGACGACCTTCACGACCGGGATCCCGAGGCGGTCGTCGGTCAGATCGAGCGCCACGACGCGCTCGACGCCGGCGCGCGTGAGGCGGCGCAGCATCCAGCGCACGTCGTCCTCGAACGTCTCGCCGCGGTGCTCGGCGGCCGCGCCGAACGGGCGCTCCGGCCGCTCCTCCTCGATCGTCCGCCGCGCGTCGCGGATCGCGTCGGGGGCGCGGTGGCGGTCGTACTCGTGCCGGAGCACGTCGTCGCGGGCGCCGGCGATCACCGTGACCCGCGTCTGCGCCGCCTCGGTCAGGGCGCGCAGGAGCGCCACGCCCCGCGTCGCGTGGCAGCCCATGCCCGCGCTCGCGTGCAGCGAGCGCATCCGGTCGTCGTCGCGCTCGACGATCTGGCAGAAGTACGACGGCATGCCGACGTCCGTCGTCGTCTCCCACACCCCGACGGCGACGCCGGCCTCCGCGAACCTGCCCAGCACCTCGCGGCACGCCGCGTCGTCGACCGTGTCCGGGTCGACGCGCGTGCGCCGCCGCCGCTCGTCGGAGAGCAGGCCGAAGAGCGTCGTGCTGTCGCGCTCGACCACCTCGGAGAGCGCGTGGCTGAGCGCCTCGAGGAGGTGGTTGCCCGACGCGAGGCCGTTCGTCGAGCAGCAGAACACCCCGGCGTTCACGCGGCCGCGCAGCGTCGAGTCGATGTGCACGGCCTCGAACGGCACCCAGACCGGCTCGTCCTGGAGCAGGTCGTGACCCTCGATCCAGAGGAAGGGCATGTGTTTGTCGACGACGGGCTGCGTCCGCGCGAGCTGGTCCACGTCGACGGCCCGGCGCGCCCGGCGCATCTCGTGCGCGCTCGCGAGCAGCAGCGGCCGGAGGAGGCGCTCGGCGTGGTAGGCCTCGATCGACTCCATCAACGCCGACGCCTTCGCGGCGGCCAGCGTGAGCCCCTTGCCCTGCGTCACCGCGAGCGAGCGCGCGTTCGGCCGGCACGCCATCACCACGGGGATCCCGATGACGTCGAGCCCCGTCACGTTGGCCACCCGCGTGATCCCCATCTCGCGCAGGTGCGGCGCGACCCGCGCGATCGTCTGCTCCGGCGCGACGGAGCGGTGTGTCCCGTCGCGAAACGCCTTCGGGCCGGGATCCGTCACCCCCGGCATGATGTGGTTCGTCATGGCTTGATCCTCGCTGCCGCGGCGCGGCCCCCGGCGCGGCAGGTCCGCCGCGCCGCCGCCCCGCTCGCACGACGGAGTTCGCGGGATCCCCCGGGGATCTTACCGATCACGCGCCTGTAAGATCCCCGCCGCCGCCGGCGAACACCGGAGTGCGACCGGACGCACGCCGTCCACCGCGGCGCGCTCCGGCGCCCCGGAGGAGGCGCGCGGAGGTCGAGGAACCCGGCCCGCCCGGGGCGACGGATCTCCCGGTCCTCGCCCCTCGCGGGCCGCGCGGAGCGCGATATGGACAGCGGAAGAGCGCTGATCGAGCGGCTGACGCCGCTCATCGACGAACGCAGCGGAGTCCTCTCCAGGGTCTCTCGCATCACGTTTCCCCCCGGGTACGAGGGGCAGATGTTCGGCTTCTCGACCGAGGTCGCGCGGCACGCGGCGCTGCAGCCGCTCCAGGTGTCGCTCTCGGAGCCGCTCGTCGGGCACGGCACCGCGCTCGACGAGACCACCGCGAAGGTGCGCTCGATCTGCGAGGCGATCGAGCGGTACTGCTCCGTCATGTACCCGACCGCGGGCGTCCGCTTCGCGTCGCGGCGGGAGCTCGGCGGCGAGGCGATGGATCTCCGGCGCCTGCCCCGGGCGTCGGCGCGGGAGAAGGCGCGCGCGCGGGCGGTCGACCTCCCGCGCGAGCCGGGCGACGACGACAAGCTCGCCTGGGTGCGCGGCTACTCGCTGACGCACGCCGAGCCGCGTTTTATCCCGCTGACCGCGGCCTACATGGGGCTGCCGCTGCCGGTGTCCGAGCACGTGATCCTGCCGATCTCGACGGGGTTCGCCGCCGGGGGCGATCTCGAGAGCGCGATCCTCTCGGCGCTCTTCGAGGTGATCGAGCGCGACAGCCTCGCCCTGTTCTGGCTCCACCAGCTCCCGATGCCGCGCCTGCCCGACCCTTCAGCGCTCGGGCCCGGCGTGGAGGAGCTCGTGGAGCGCGCGGCGCGCGCCGGGATCACCTCGCACCTGTTCGACTGGACGACCGACGTGGGCGTGCCGGTGGTGGGGGTCGTCCAGACGACGGAGCGCGGCGCGCCGCACGTGGTCGCGATGGGCGCGTGCCGCGCGACCGCCGCGGCGGCCGCCCAGCGCGTGCTCGAGGAGGCGGGCAGCCTGCGCGTCGGCCTCGCCTACGCGGGGCGGACGGTCTCGCGCGCCTCCTTCGACGAAGAGCCCGCGCGCCCGCCCGAGGACTTCGGCCTGCTCTATGCGGGCGAGGACGGGCCCGCGCGGTTCGTGTTCGCCACCGAGGGCGCGCCGGCGCGGAGCGCGCCGCCGCCGCCGCTCTGCCCGGACGGGGGCGACCCGCTCCGCGCCATCGTCCGCCGCCTCGCGGACCTCGGCATGGAGGTCCTCGTGGTCGACGTGACCCAGCCCGAGATCCGCGACTTCGGGATCGTCGTGGTCAAGGTCCTCGTGCCCGAGCTCATGCCGATCACGTTCTCGCACGCCGTCCGTTACCTCGCGCACCCGCGCCTCTACCGCGCCCCGGAGTCGCTCGGCTACGGCGCGCGCAGCGAAGGAGGAATCGTCGATGATCCGATCCCGTTCTCCTGAGGGCGGCCCCGTCCTCCTGCTCCGCGGCGGAAACCTCGGGCGGTGCGCCGAGCGGCTGCTCGCCGAGGAGGGTGTCCCCGCGCTGGTCCTCCCGGTCGACGCGCCCACCTTCTCGGTCGACGGCGCGGCCGCGGTGCTGCTCGCGGCGGACCGGCCGTACCCCCGCGTCGCCGAGGCGATCGACGACGTGTGCTGGCAGCGCGGCGTCCCCTGGATCCAGGCGTACGCGCTCGCGCACGAGCTCGTGGTCGGCCCCGCCGTGATCCCCGGGCGCACGCCGTGTTACGCGTGCTGGGCGCGGCGCGTCCGCTCCCTCGCGCCGGACGTCGCGGTGCACGACGCCGTGACCCGCCTCGCCTCCGAGCCCGGGGAGCGCTCCTGGTTCCGCGGCGAGCTCGCCGCCCTGAACGAGCAGATCGCCGCCATGGCCGTCGCGGAGGCGCTGTCGCTGCGCGCCGGGGAGCGCCGCCCGCGCGCCCGCCGTCTCGGGCAGTGGTGGGATGGAAATGCTCTTTCCGATGTCCTGCGCTCCCGGCAGTTCGCGCGCCTCGGCCGCTGCGCGCGCTGCGCCCCGGGCGAGCAGGCCGACATGACGTTCCGCGCCCTCGCCGATCACTTCCGGCGCCACCCCGTCTCGCCCCGGACTCCACCTCTGACGCTTGCCGAGAAGGACAGCTCCGATGAGCACGCAGCACGCTGAACAGGACGGTTACACGGCGCGAGAGCTCGCGCAGATCGCCGAGAAGACCTGGGAGCTCCGCATCCCGGAGCGGCCCCGGTTCGTCGAGGATCTGCTCCGGGTCCGGGTGGGGGAGGGGCTCTGCCTGCTGGGCGGCCAGCCCCAGCTCCTCGAGGGGCGCTCGCTCGAGTGGGTGTTCGGCGCGTTCGTGCCGCTGCTCGACGGGACGCGCACCGTCCCGGAGCTCGCGGCGGCGGCGGGCACGTCCGTGCAGAGCGCGAAGGACGTCCTGTACCTGCTCCAGCTCCACGGCGCGCTCGAGGAGGGGAGCGGCGAGGACGGCGCTTTCCGCGAGGCGGCCGAGGCGCGGTTCGGCGCGCAGATGGCCTTCTTCAGCCGCAACCTGCGCGTCACCGGGCTGTTCCAGAGCCGGTACGAGGCGCAGCGGCGGCTCGCCGAGGCGCGTGTGGTCGTCGTCGGGCCCGCGGCCGAGGCCGAGGTCGCGCGGGCGCTGCTCGCGGCGTCCGGCGTGGCGGCGGAGGTCGCCCCGGCCGGCGGCGATGCCGGGGGCGCGCTCGCCGCGGGGGCGCCGCCGTCGCTCGTGCTGTTCCTCGGCGACCGCGAGGCGCAGGAGCGCTTCTTCCCCGTGGCCGCGGACCTCGGGTGCGCGGTGCTCCACGTCGATCTCGACGCGTTCCGCGTCGGCCCGCTGACGCTCCCGCATGTCTCGGCGTGCCCGCGGTGCGTGCACCTCCAGGTGGACGACGAGCTCGCGCCCGCTGCCCCGCCCGCGGCGCGGCGCCTCTGGGCGCGCGCGCTCGTGAGCCGGGCGGTGCAGGGCGCGATCGCGCACCTGTCGGGCATCGCCCCGGCGATGCCGCTCGAGGTCGTCGAGGTGTGGAGCCCGGAGGCGGGCGAGACGCGCGCGCACCAGGCGATCGGGCGGCTGCCCGGGTGCCCTGTGTGCGGCGCGCCGGCGGAGCCGCGCACGCTGCAGATGCGCGACGGACACGCCGAGAACAGGGCTCTTTACTTTCACGACGTGGTGTCGCTCAAGCCGTGGCACATGAAGCAGCCGGCCGGCTACCAGCACCACCTCAGCGCCTCGGTGCGGCGGCTCCAGCGCTCGGCGCAGCGCGAGAGCCTGTGGGCGCGCAAGGTGCCCGTCCGCGTGCGCGGGGAGCGCGACGGCCGCGCGCCGCGCGCCGAGCGCCCGGCCGCGGGGCACCTCGACGCGCCGGCGCGCGCCGTGCTGGGCCCCTGGCAGGCGGAGCCGGCCGAGCTCGATCTCGACCGCGTGGCCACGCTCCTCCGCTGGAGCGCCGGCGGCGACGTCGTCCCGCTCCCCGGCGGCGGGTTCCATTACCGCCGCGCGACCGCCTCGGGCGGCAACCTCGGCTCGGCCGAGGTGTACCTCGCGGCGCGCGCCGTCCCGGGCCTCGAGCCCGGCGTGTACCACTACGGAGCGGCGGGCGACTGCCTCGAGGTCCTCGACGAAGGGGCGCCGGACGTGGCCCTCCGCGCGAGCTTCGGCGCGGGCGCCGGCTGGGAGCGCGCCGACGCGGTCGTCGTGATCGTGAGCGCGGTCGCGCGGGTGTGCGCGAAGTACTTCGGCCGCGGGTACGTCTACGCGCTGCTCGACGCCGGCGTCATGGCGCACCGGCTCCGCCTGCTCGCCGACCACCTCGGCCTCGCCGCGGGCTTCGCGTGGGACTTCGACGACGCGGAGCTCGCCACGCTCGCGCGCGTGAACGGCCGGGACATGGCCCCGGCGATGGCGGTGTTTCTCTCCGGAGCGCCGCGCGCGCCGCGCGCGGGAAAGGGGGCAGCGTGAGCAAGGTGCAAGCGGTGGACGATTCTCTGTTCGCGACGACGGAGCGACCCTGGTCGGTCGTCGCCGCCATGATCGAGGGGACCCGCGCGCGCGCGGCCGGCGCGCCGCTCGCGCCGCTCACGCCCGAATGCGCGGCGCCGTGGCCGCCCGCCCGCGCCCGTATCGCCCTCCCGGAGCCCTCGCCGCGGCCGGGTGACGGCCGCACCGTGGCCGAGCTGCTCCGCGCCCGCCGCAGCGGCGGCCTCGCGCCGGAGGGCCTCGCGCTCGCGCCCTTCGCGACGTTGCTCTCGGTCGCGGGGCGGGACGTCGCGGGCGCGTTCTTCCTCGACGCGAAGCTCGCCCCGCACGTGTGCCCGGTGGTCTTCGACGTCGAGGGGATCGCGCCCGGCGCGTACCGCTACCGGCCCGACGTGCACGCCCTCGAGGCGCTCGGCCCCGCCGACCGCGCCGCCGTGCGCGACGACGTGCTGCTCCAGTGGGAGCACGGCGGCGCCGCCGCCCTCCTGTTCCTCGTCGTCCCGCTCGCGTCGTGGCTCCGGCGGTACGGCGACCGCGGCTACCGCGCCGCCGCGATGAGCGCGGGGTGGGTCGCCGACCGCCTCTACGTCGCGGCCGAGCACCTCGGGCTCACGTACTCCGCGAGCGGCGGGTTCGCGCCCGCCAAGGCCGACGAGCTCTTCGGCCTCGACCGCGTCGAGCGGACCTGCTTCTTCGCGTTCGTGGTCGGCGGCGCGCGGCGGCGCGCTGCGGGTACTGTCGGCGGCGCGCAGGGCGCCGCCGGGGGAGGCGCGCAGCCATGAGCGCCGCGATCGCGATGAGCGCCGCGGCCGCGGCGGCGACGCCCGGGCCGCGCGAGGGCGCGGCGCGCGGCCGGCGATGGCAGATCGAGCGCTGGGGCACGGCGCGTGTCGCCGGCCTCAGCGCGGACGTCCTGCCGGCGCTGCGGCTCGCGGGCGCGGCCGCCGCCGACGAGGCGCTCGCGCGCGCCGAGGCGGAGCTCGCGGCCGCGCAGCGGGCCGCGGCGGAGCGGGCGCACGTGGAGGTCGGCGGCTGCGAGGACCGGGAGCTCCGGCGCGCGTTGCTCGACGTCAAGCGGCGACTCTTCAACGGCAAGCCGGCCTCGATCCCGGCCGCGGTCGCGCCGGGCGCCTCCGAGGAGCTCCGGGGCGAGCTCGCGCGCGTCGAGCGGCTCGACGCGGCGCGCGCCGAGGCGAGCCGCGCCTTCGAGGAGGCGTTCGCCGCCGGGTGGCAGGCCGCCTCGGCCGCGCTCCGCCGGAGCCTGTCGGACGAGGCGATCGCGCGCGGCATGCTCCTCTCGAGCCCCGATCTCCGCTGCGCCGCGGAGCACCTGCTCGCGCGCCCCGCCGGCAAGCCGCCCACGGCCGCCGAGCAGATCCGCGAGGCCGCGCTCGCGCGCTACGTGTTCCGGGCGGCGACGCGGACGACGCCCTTCAGCTCCTTCGCCGCGGTGGCGCTGCTCGACTGGCGCGACCTCGACCTCGGTCTCGATCGCGCGCGCCCGGGCGAGCTCACGTACGAGAGCCGCCCGCAGATCCACGTCGGCGCGCTCCAGGCGTGGCTGGCCCGGACGCTCTCGCCGGAGGCGACGGCCCGGCTCCCGCTGCGCCTCAACCCGCTCCGCTACCGCGACGAGGGCGGGCCGCCCGCGCTCGTGTTCGCGCAGGCCGGCGTCGCGGCGGGCGCGCCGCAGGCCGCCCCGCGCCTCGGGTTCGGCCTGGCCTCGCTCGATCTCACGCCCGGCGTGGAGCGCGTGTTGCGGATCGCGGCGGGCCGGAGCGAGGTCGAGGCGGCGGCCGCGCTCGCCGCGGAGGGGCACGACCCCGCGGCGGCGCGCCGGGTGCTGGCCGAGCTCGTGCGGCTCAGCGTGCTCGAGCGCGTCCTGCCGCGGCTCGGCGCGGATCCGCCGGCGCTCGGGGCGCTCGCGCGCGCGCTGCGCGGGCTCGACGCGGCCGCCGCTGACCGGATCGAGCAGCTCGCCGGGCACCTCGCCCGCTACGGCGGCGCGCCCGCGAGGGAGCGCGCCGCGGTGCTCGCCGCGGTCGAGCGCGAGCTCGGCCCGCACGGCGAGCGCGCCGCGCTGGTCGAGGACGTCGCCGTCCGCGGCCTCACGCCGGGCGACTTCCCCGTGCCCCCGGCCGATCTCGCTGCGGATCTCGCGCCGGCGCTCGCGCTTGCCCGCGCCAGCGCGTCGCGGCGCGCCCACCGCCTGCTGACCGAGGCGTTCCTGGCCGCGCACGGGCCGGCGGGGACCTGCGACGACGTCCCGCGCTTCATCACCTCGGCGGTCGCGAACACCCCGCTGATGCGGGCGCTCCGGTTCTCCCAGGACCCGATCGCGTGGATGGCGGCGCCGCTCGGGCGCGCCGTCGCGTCGGCCGAGGGCGACCGCTGCGCCCTCGATCCCGCGCTCTTCGAGCCGCACGTGCTCCCCGCGACCTGCGATCGGCTCGCCGTGTCGGCCTTCGTGCAGCTCGCCCCGGCCGCCGCGCCGCGCCCGGGGGAGCCCGAGATCGCGGTCGTCCTCAACGGCCTCCAGAGCGGCCGCTACAAGTACCTCTCGCGCTTCCTCGCCGAGGGCGACGCCGCCGCGCAGGAGGCGCGCGGGCGCCTCGCCGCGGAGGGCGGCCCCCGCCCGGTCGAGATCGACGCGGGGCTCGGCCTCAACTTCCAGCTCCACCCGCCGCTCACCGCGGCGGCGATCGAGCTGCCGTTCGAGGCCGTCGTCGCGGACCGCCCCGCCGTGCGCCTCTGCGATCTCTCGCTCCGGTTCGATCCGGCGGCGTCGGAGCTCCGCGTGCGCTCGGCGGCGCTCGGCTGCGACATCGAGCCGATCCACCTCGGCTTCCTGCGCGACACGAACCTCCCCGACCCGCTCTTCGTGCTGCGCGCGCTCTCGCCGCGCATCGCCGACGAGACCGTCGCCGAGCGCGCCGACCTGTACAACCTGCTTGACGCGCGCGACCTCGCGGCCGGCCGCGGGCTCCGCGCCCACCGCCCGCGCCTCGAGGTCGGCCGCCTCGTCCTGGAGCGGGCGCGGTGGGCCGTCCCGGCGGAGGAGATCCCGCGCAAGGCCGCAAGTGAGCGATACAGCTCGTTCTTTCGGCGGGTCGCCGCGTTCCGCCGCGCGCGCGGGCTGCCGGAGCGGGGCTTCGCGCGGCACCTCGCCGGCGGCGGCGGTGCGGGCGCCGCGCTCGCGGCGAGCCGCATGTTGATCGACTGGAGCAGCCCCGCGACGCTCGCCGGCCTCGATCGCCTGCTCGGCCCCAAGGACGCGGCGGCGCCGGGCTGGCTCGTGATCACCGAGCTCCTGCCCGAGCCCGAGGCCGCGCCGCTCCGCATCGGCGGGCGGCCGCACGTCGCGGAGCTCGTCGTGCAGCTCCGATGGGAGGCCGACCGTGCTCCCTGACCGCTGGCTCTACGCGCAGATCTTCCACGACGCGGGCCCGGGCGGCGCCGCGACCGACGTGCTGGTCCGCGAGCACGTCGAGCCCACCGCGCGCGCCCTCCTCGCGGAGGGCGCCGTCGATCGCTTCTTCTTCCTGCGCTACGCCGAGGGCGGGAACCACCTGCGCTACCGCGTGCGCCTCGCGGACCCCGCGCGCGCCCCGGCCGTGGCCGCGAGGCTCGAGGCGGAGCTCGCCCGGGTGGAGGTCGCGACGCGCCTCGCCTGGGCCACCTACGAGCCGGAGACCGAAAAACACGGCGGCGCCCTCGGCCAGGAGCTCGCCGAGCGGCTGTTCTTCGCGTCGAGCCAGCTCGCGTGCGCCGCGATCGCGCGCGCGCCGGGCGGGGCCTCTGGCCGCGCGCTCGTGGCCGCGTGTGCGCTCCGCGAGCTCTTCGCCGCGGCCGGGTTCTCCGGGGTCGAGCTCCGCGCCCGGCTCGGCGACTACGCCGCGTACTGGCACCGGCTCGCGTGCTCCTGGATCGGGCAGCACGCGCCGCTCGAGCCGGGCCCGGTGGCGGTCTCGGCGGTGCGCGGCCTGATGGGCGGCCCGCTCTCCGGGCTCGCGTCGCTCGCGGGCGACGAGGCGCGCCGGTGGTCGGCCGAGACGTCGGCCGGCGCGGCCGCGCTGCGGGCGCTCGCGGGGGCGGGGGAGCTCGAGGCGCCGCTCGTCCGGGTCGTCTTCAACCTGGCCCACACGTTCCACAACCGCCTCGGCCTGGGGATCGTCGAGGAGCCCTTCGTGGCCGCGCTCGTGTCGCGGGCGCTCGTCGACGAGGCCGCGCGCGGCGACGACGACGGCGAGGTGCCTCGTGCGCTCCCTTGAGCCGCAGGCGGCCTGGACGCTGCTTCACGAGGCCATCCGGCGCCGCGCGCCGCTCGTCGTGCTGGCCCCGGGCGGCGCTGCGCCGCTCGCCGCGGCGTGGCGCGGCGCCGCGCGCGAGGCGGGCGTCGCCTGGATCGAGGCGCCGGGGGTCGATGCCTCGGCGCCGCGCCCCGGCGAGCCCTTCGGCTTCTGGCTCGACTGCGCGGGCGCGCTCGATCCCGCGCGCCCGCGCGCGTCGTGGCTCGAGCCCGTGCGCCGCGTGTACTCGGATCCGTGCGGGCCGATGCTGCCCGACGGCAACGCCGTCGCGTTCGCGCTGCTCGGGCAGCTCTCGCCGCTCCTGAGGGGGCCCTCCGTGCTCGCCCTGCGCGGCCTCGAGCGCGCGACGGACGACGACCTCGTCGTGCTCGGCTTCCTCGCGCGTGCGCTCGGCGCGGCGGGGGTCGTGCTGGTCGTGTTCGACGAGGCGCCGCGGGACGACGCCGGGATCGAGCGGCGGCTTTCGCGCGCGGGGGATCTCCCCCTCGCGCGGATCGACGCACCGGCGGCCTCGCCGCGGCCCGCGCCGCCGCCGTACCGGGGCCCCGAGGGCGAGGCGGCGGGCGTGGCGCTCTGCGCCGCGGGGGCGCTGCACGCGGGCGTCGCGGCGCTGTCGGAGGCGCTCGCGGCCGCGCCCGAGCCGCACGCGCCCGGGCGTGCCGAGGTGTGGCTCCACCTGGCCATGGCGGCGCTGCAGACGCACGCCCCCGAGGTCGCGCTCCGGGCAGCCCGGAGCGCGCGGGCCGCGGCGGCCGTGCCGTCGGTCCGGAGGAGGGCGCGCCGCGTGCACATGGCGGCGCTCCGCCAGGCGGGGCAGGCCGAGGCGCTGCGCGAGCTCGGGCTCGCGGCGTATGCCGAGAGGGAGGCCGCGCCGGATGCCGCGGAGCGCTGGTGGCTGCACCTCGACGCGGCGCTCGGCTGCTCGATGCTCGACCCCGAGGGCCGCCACGAGGTGCTGCTCGATGTGATCGTCGCCGGGCGCGACGTCCCGGAGGGCTGCCGCGCGACCGCGCACCTCTGGAAGGCGGCGCACGTCTTCGTGCATGGGCGCGGCGCGGCCTCGGCGGCGACGCTCGTCGCCGAGCGGGAGCGCGCCGCCGAGGCGGCGGCGCTCCAGGAGCGCGGCCTCGCCGGGCTCGAGGCCATGGGCGACGTCACGCGCGCGCTCTTCGTCCGGGCGCGCCTCGGGGCGACGCTCGAGATCGCGGGCCGCCCGGCCGACGCGATCGCGCACCTCGAGGTCGCGGCCGAGCGGGCGCGGTGGTGCGGCGAGCGCGCGCTCGCGGCGCTCGCGACCGCGGAGGCGGTGACCACGTGCGCGGCCCTCGGCGAGCGCGCCCGCGCCGAGTCCCTCTTCGCGCGCGAGCGCGCGGCCTCTTCGCCCGGCGAGCGGGCGGGGGAGGGGCCGCGGCGTGTGCTGCTCGAGCGGCGCGCGCGCGCGCACCTCGCGATCGCGCGCGGGGCACCGCGGGAGGCCCGGCGCGAGGCCGAGGCGCTGCTCGCCGAGGCGCGCGGCCTCCCCCCGCAGCACGCGCAGGCCGCCTTCGCGGAGTGCTGCGAGGCGGTGTACCTGCTCGCCGACGCGGCCGCGCTGGAGGGCGATGGCGAGGCCGCGCGCGCGCTTGCCGGCGCGGGGCTCAGGCTCGCCGCCGACGCCGGCCCGGAGGACCGCCCGAGGCTGTGCGCGCGCGGCGCGCTGCGCGTCGCGCGGCTCGTGAAATGGAATGTAAGAGCCGGCGATCACCCCGCGTAGTCCTGTTCAGCGGGGGCCAGCGCAGCCCGGAACGGGCCGCGATGGAGCGATGTAGCCGGAGCTCGCCACACCCGTGCTCCACATCGCCCGAAGGCCGCTCATGGCGCGCGGACATACGGTCCGCGCTCAATGTGGCGCACTCACGAGGTGACTGACCATGAAGAATGAAGACCGGAAGTTCGACGACACCGCTGCTGAGATCCGGACGGAGGCGCAGATCCTCGACGCCGTTCGCGACATCGAGCTCACGGTGCGTCAGATCCAGGACAACCCGAACAAGCTGATCGCCGCGAAGGTCAGCACGCTGAGCTCGCTCTGCACGAGCGCGTGTTTCTCCTCGGCGAGCACCATCGCGACGAACATCGAGGACCAGGGGACGGACGGCGACGCGGACGCGCGCATCCACGAGCGCGCGCTCGCCGACGGCTGAGACAGCCGAGCCGGGGAGAGCCGGCCGGCCGCCGCGCCCGCGAGGGCGGGACGGCCGGCCGGCTTGCCCTTTTTTGTGTAGTATCTGCGCGTGTTCACTCCGAAATCAGGTGCCGGGCGCCTCGCGCTCGCCGCGCTCTCCGCGCTCGCCGCCCTCTCCGCGTGTGGGGGCGCCGAGCGGCAAGACCCTCAGTTTGCGGACGCGACCACGGTCCCGCTCCCCGGCCCGCCCGGCGCCGCGCCGCTCGACGCTCCCGGCGGCGAGCCCGCGGAGCTGCCCGGCGTCGACACGTCCGAGCTCGTCCGCCGCGAGCGCCACACGTGGTGGCAGCTCGTCTCGCAGCTCTACGCGCCGTGCTCCGAGCAGGCGGTGTCGATCGCGCAGTGCGTCCGCGAGTCGCGCCCGTGCGCGGCCTGCGTGCCCGCCGCGCAGCTCGTCGCCGACAAGATCCGCGGCGGCGCGAGCGCGGCGGAGGCGCAGGCGGCGTACGGCGTGAGGTTCGGTCCGAACGTGAAGAAGATCGAGCTCGCCGACTCCCCCTCTCGCGGGCCCGAGCGCGCGCCGGTCCAGATCGTCGTCTGGTCCGACTTCGAGTGCCCCTCGTGCAAGCGCGCCGTCCCGCTGGTCGACGAGGTGTTCGAGCGCCACGCGCCGCACGTCCGGCTCGTCCACAAGGTCTATCCGCTGCGGTCCCACCCGCACGCCGAGGCCGCGGCGCGCGCCGCCATCGCGGCCCACGGCCAGGGCCGCTACTGGCAGATGGAGCGCCTCCTGTTCGAGAACCAGGAGCGTCTCGAGGAGGCGGATCTCCTCGGCTACGCGCAGAAGATCGGGCTCGACATGGCCCGGTTCCGCGCCGACATGAAGGGCGACGCGGCCGCGAAGGTGATCGAGCGCGACAAGGCCGAGGCCGACAAGGCAGGGCTCTCGGGGACGCCGTTCATCGTGGTGAACGGGCGCGAGTTCGATCTGGCGCTGTTCAGCCTGCAAGGCGAGCTGGATCGGTGGGTGAAGACCGAGCTCCAGATCGGCGGTGGGGGCGGGGGGGCGGCGCCCGGGGCCGTCACGGAGAACGGCGCGCGATAGGGACGTGCGTCGCGCCAGGGCGGCTGTGGAGACTTGCAAGCGCGTCATAGCTCATTTGCGAATACCATATAACAATGCACATCACTATTCTCACATTCCAGGGCTTCAATGAGCTCGACTCACTGATTGCTCTCGGTGTCCTGAACCGAATCAAGAAGCCAGGCTGGCGGGTGACGATCTGTTGCCCTGAGCCGGAGGTTACGTCCATGAATGGCGTAACGGTACGCGCGCAGTCAACGCTCGAGGACGCCACCACAGCTGACGCCGTCATTGTTGGAAGCGGGATCCTGACGCGGCAGATCGTGAGTACTCCCGAGTTGATGGGCCGACTCTCCTTCGAGCCTGAACGTCAACTTATCGCCGCGCAATGTTCAGGTACGCTGATCCTGGCCAAGCTTGGGCTGCTAGGTAACGTTCCGGCGTGTACGGATCTCATGACAAAGCCCTGGGTACAAGAAGCAGGCGTGGAGGTTCTGAACCAACCGTTCTTTGCTCACGGCAACGTCGCCACCGCAGGCGGATGCCTCGCGTCATCTTACTTGGCCGGATGGATCATCGCGCAAACGGAGGGGCTTGAGGCTGCTTCCGCCGCGCTCCATTACATCGCCCCGGTTGGGGAGAAAGACGCTTTCGTTGATAATGCACTCAAGAACATCAAGCCCTACCTAAGGAGATGACGCCTAACGGAGCCGACGCCGCTTCGCGGCGCGGCTTAACTCAGACGTTGAACAGCAAAGGGGAGACGATGGTCTCATGGGCTGAAGTGAAACGGCTGATCTCGCGGATCGTCGGCCCGCGGCTTGCCGAGCTCGGGTTCAACAACCCAGGCCGTGCCATGTGGCGGTTTCGCCCGTACTTCGTGGACGTCGTCTGGTTCCGTTGCCCTCGCGCCGGCATCTTCCAGGTCGAATTTGGTTGTGGGCTGCGCCGAGCCGTCCCAAACAATCCGGCTCCCTGGGATTGCCAGTTTCGCACGCAGCCGGGGCATTCGTTCAATTGGGAGGATACATTCTGGTCGTTTCGCCGGTCGGAATCGGAGCAGGTAGAGGTCCTTCGGCTGCTCGCCGCTCGGGTCGCGGCAGCCGCAGAGCGGTGGTTCTCTCACTTCAACACAATCGACAGCGCCATCAGCGCACTGGAGAACAATCAGCGGTCGGGGCCGCAAAATGTAGCGCTCTGCGCCCCAGGTAGTCCTGCATACGACGAAGCGATGTCCGAGCTGCGCGCCGCGGCGGCCGATGTGGCCCAACAACCCGCTGCGGCGGACGAGGCCGGCGCTGCGCACCGCCCTCGCCGCTGAACGCGAACGTTCTACGGGCATGAGGTTGTTGGTCCGGGAGAATCCATGATGTCGGACACGTCCACCCAGCTCGTTGCCATGGTGCTCGCGGATCATGGACGGTTCAAGCATGTTGCGGCAGAGCTCGAGCGGCGTGCGCCCGATGCCGACGCTGCTGGCGCCCTTGTGGAGGCCTATCGCGCCGAAGAGGCCCCGCCCTGGCTGGCTGCGCACCTTCTCGGTTGCATCGGCCACGAGGCTGGTTACGCCACAGTGCGCGAAATTCTGTTGAATGCACCCGGATCGCTTGCTGAGAGCTACGCCGGTCCCGCGCTTGCGAAGATCCGTGGAGAACGCGCTCTCCAGGATCTGTGCGTACTCCTCCGCGATGCCCCCAAGCAGGTGTCTCGCGAAGGTGCCGCCTGCGGCCTCGGTCGCCTCGGGTCTCCGAGCGCGGCGACGGCTCTTCTCGAGGCTGCCACGGCGGGGCGCATTCGTTGGCATACCGCCGCGGGCATTCTTGCTGGTACTCCCATCGCACCGCGGCGTCTGGGCGAGCTGTTGCGCTCAGGCGAGACTGCTCAGCTGCGGCTCGCCACGGAGATCGTTTGGGTGGCCCTTCTTGATGCCAACAGCGGTCGGAGCACGTGGGTACACGATTTCGCCGCAGAGTTGAGGCCGATGATCCGCGACGTGCTCGCGAAGCCCGCCTTGAACATGGCTCCACGAAAGCGTGCGCAGCTGGAAGCGTGGGTTTCCCGTGGGCAGTAGGCGCAGCGCGTGTGCGGCAAAAACAGAATGGATCGACGCGCTTACCTGTTGTCGCCGCGGCACAGGTGCTCGCCCCGTGAGCGCCCCGTGGCGAATACTCCTCGCCACCGTTCAGCGGCGTCGCGGCGCGGGCTGAGCTGGCGCTCCCGCGCTGGCAACGTGGCGTTGCCGCTGCCAGCGGAGCCAAGGTGCGCCCATTCACGTGTGAAATTCCGTTGTAGCTGAGCTTGGGCGTTAGGCACACGGAGCAGAAGATGCCGAGAATCCCGCCGCTCGCCTCGCTCGCCCCGCCTCACACGAGGTACCGCAGGATCGCCTCCGTCACCCCCGCCGCCGCGACCAGCAGCAGCCCGGTGACGCCGCAGATCAGCGTGAACTTGTCGTCCCGCCAGCGCGGCCGGAGCGGCACGATGTCGCGCTCCGGCAGCACGAACGCGCGCATGGTCGCGCAGGTGCTGGAAGGCGCGCGTCCGCGCCTCGGGCGGGTCCTCCGACCCCACCCGGGCCAGGCAGTACGACTCCAGCCGCGCGTTCAGGCCCTCGAGCTCCTCCAGGATCCGCGACGCCGCCTTGCCCGCGGTCGTGTGATGTCCTTCTCCTCTTTCCACCCGCGCACGCGAACCGTCTCCCCTTTGTTCACGAGCGTGAACGGGACGATCGAAGCCGAGGGGGCGTCGCCGGGTGGACGAGGCTTTACGCGCCGACGCAGCGGACCATCTCAATTACCAGTCAGCCGCTGCGACGTCGCGATCATGCGCAGCCGTTCCACAGGAGCGGCTCGGCACGTAGCCTCGCTCGATATGGCTACCAGCAAAAAAACCTCGCGCCGGCAAGACCTGGCGTCCGTCTTCGTTCCTGGCACTGACCCGCTGGCGTTCGCGCCGCCCGCGGTCACCACCCTCGCTGCCCAGCTGGCGGGCTTCACGGCCGAGCCGCAGGGATACGATCCCAAGGTCGCGGAGGAGCTCGTCGCGGCCTATCGCCCGCGCCTCACGGCCATCACCCCGGATCGCCTGGAGGTGCCCCGCATCGACATCGAGCCGGTCTGCCGCGCCCTCCTCGCGGTGCACGCGCTCACGCAGTCCCCGCCGCTGCTCGCGCTCTACAAGGGCGCGGCCGCGCACGGCGAGTTCAACCTCGAGAACCTCGACCACCTGAAGGCCGTCGCGCTCATCCTCCTCCACGCCTACCGCCTGGCCGATGCCGCAGGCGCGTTCGGCGGCGGCGCCAAGCTCCCGGCCGCACTCGACAAGGAGTCGGCCGAGGTCGAGTCCCGCGTGCAGAAGGTCTGCGAGCACTTCTTCGCCGGCGATCCGGAGCTCGGTCCCGTCCTGCGCCGCCTCAGCGCCGGCACGGGCTACCTCGACCGCGCTTACGACCTGCTCGGCTACGCCGACATCTACCAGGCCAAGCACGACATTGTGTCCAAGGATCCGGTCCACTACCGTGCGACCGACCTCCCCGAGGCCCGGCGGCTCGCGTCCCAGATCCTGACCGTGCTCGGCGCGGCGCTGAGCCCCAGGGCGCGCGAGGCGTACGACCTGCTCCAGCGCGCGTGGACGCTCGCGAAGCCGCTCTACGTCGAGGTCCAAGAGCTCGGGCTGCGGTTCCTTCGGTACGATCCCCAGCGGGACGCGCGGTTTCCGTCGCTCTACGTGGTCGGGCGGGCCGGCCAGGGCCGGAAGAGGACGAAGAAGGAACCGGCGGCGCCCGGTGGCGGCGACGTGATGCCGGGCACCGGTGGCGGCGTGGCGCCCGGGACCAACGGCGTGGCGGCACCGGTGACCGAAGGTGGACCCGCGACGCCGCTGCCTGCGTAGCTGGACGGATCCAAGGCGGAGGTGCCCGCCTGTTCAGGCCTGCGATGATCGATCGAGGCGATCTTGAGTTGCAACTCCCCCGGCGGCCTCGATCGAGGTGCTGGCCGGAGTTGCAACTCCCCCGGCGGTCTCGACGGAGGTGCTGGCCGGAGTTGCAACTCCCCCAGCGGTCTCGACGGAGGTGCCGGCCGGAGTTGCAACTCCCCCGGCGGTCTCGACGGAGGTGCCGGCCGGAGTTGCAACTCCCCCGGCTGCTTCGTTCCGTCCTCGTGGGGGAGCGCCCATAGGGTCTCGAGCTCGTAGTGGGCCGGTGAAGTCGCGATCGTGTTCGAACAGTACCTTCACGTGTCCCATTCACGCCTCACCGGTCCGACTTGCTGACATTGCAATTAGAGGATCTGACCATTCGATGGATCCTCGTCCCCGCCCTTAAGGCCTCCCGGCGTCCCGCCGCGGTGGGCGTCGTACCCTGCGGCCCCGTGCCGCCTGAGCCTTGCGACATCTGCGCCTGCGACCCTGCAACAGCCCCTCGAGGCCCGCCGCGATGTTCCCGACCCCACCGACGACGAGGCCGGTCGACACCGCGATCGCGGGCACACCGATCGCCGCGCCGATGCCGGTGGCGCTCGTGACGCCTCCGAAGACCTCCTTCGTCAAGCCCCCGATCGTGAGGGCGAGCCCACCCACGATCTGCCCGATGGCCCGCGCCATCCTGCCTTCCGGTGTCCCATGGGCCAGCATGCCCGCGGCGTCCAGCAGCTCGTGACCCACGCCGGCGAAAGGAACGGCCCCGAGGAGCAACCCGGCGACGAACCCCCCTCGATCTGGAGATAGGGGTTCTGCGATCAGTCCATCGGCGCCGTGGTCACCGGCTGGGGCACGAAGCCCGCGCTGGTCCCGAGCACGCTGACGTCGACCGGCGGCATGGCGCCGCCCGTCTCGGCGGCCGTGGTGCTCGTACCGGCGTCGGAGCGCGCCTCGTGCTCCGGGAGGACCAGCTCGATTTCGATCGGCGGCAAGCCGAGCTCTTCCGAAGTGAACTCCGCGCCGGCCGCCAGCGGTGCGCGAGCCCCGCCCTCCGGGATCACTTCCTGAAAGCCGCCCGGGTCGACGTACACGAGCGGGTTGTTGAGCACGTAGCTGTACGGATTCCAGCTCTGCCCGCGGAGAAGGACTGAGCACAGGGTCGATCTCCGATGGGGGAGGCTCGGCCGGCTTGCTGGTTCAAGATAGCCCACAAGGGGCGGCCTGTCACGGACGAGCGGCCGCGTTAGGCGACGCCATCAGGTCGTCAGAGCGAGGCCTCCAAGCCTAGGTCGCGACCTCGACCTCCCGAGTCAGCTTCGGAGGGTGGCAATTAACGCCTGCGCCGGTTCCGCGCCTGCGTCCATGGGAACCCATCGGCGCCCCTGGGTGGTGGTCGCATTTGCCCGGGTAGAGGTCACATGAAGGCGGGAAGGCAGGAAGAACATTGATCTTTTCTTCCCGCCTTCCCGCCTTCATGTTCAAATCTGACCACTACCGAGGTTTCGGGGGGATGAGCGCTCCCGGACCGGCCCCGGCGACAACACGTACGAGAGCTTCTATGGCCGCCCCCTGGATGGAAATCGAGATTGAGCCCGCGGGCGACGCGATTCAGGTCACCGCGCGCGGCAGCCGGGGCGAGCGCCCGAAGCCGTGGTCCCTCGGCGCTTCCGTCACCCCCGAGCGGCTCGCGACGTTCACGCGGAATGTCGGGCGCGCGGTCCGGGCCGGAAAACCCCTCGCTCCGGAGACCCTCGGGGAAGCCCAGGCCCTCCACGCGGCGGTGTTTCAAGCCCCGCTCCTCGAGCTCGCCGCCCAGCTCCGGGAGGCCTCGAGAAACGCGCCCCTCCTCCAGCGGCTCTTCGTCCACGACCCTGCGCTGCAGGCCGTGCCCTGGGAGGCGCTCTGCGAGCCGGAGAGCTCGGTCGGGTTCTGGGGCAGCTCCGAGAAGGTCTTGCTCGCACGGGGCGTGGCGTCGTCGAGCCCGTGGGAGCCGCGCGAGGTGCGCGGCGCGGTCCGCCTGCTCGTGGTGGCGCCCTCGAGCGACGAGAGCGCGCTCCGGAGCGTGAAGGCGGCGCTCGAGACGTCGATTGAGGCGGGCGAAATCGAGTGGCTCGATCCGATCGCCGGGCTCAAGGCGGGCAAGCGGCACTTCTTCGATGAGCTCCGCCGCGGCAAGACGCCGCACGTGATCCATTTCCTCGGTCACGGCGGCGTCGAAGAGAAGCACCCCGTCCTCCGCCTCGCCGACGACGAGGACGGCGAGCCGGTCTGGATCAAGGCCGAAGCCCTGGCGCAGGAGCTCTCGGCGAGCTTCCGCGGCGACCTCCGGTTGATTGTCCTCGAGGCGTGCGAGGGCGCGAAGCCCGGCGCCTTCGGGAGCGCGGCGGAGCTCCTCTCGAGGGCGGGGGCCGACGCGGTGGTGGCGCACCTCTGGCCGGTGAAGGCGGACGTCGCGCGCGCCTGCTCGCGCGATTTCTATCGGACGCTGACGGGCGCGAAGCGCGATCTGGGGGATGGGGTCGCGAGCCTCGGGGCGGCCCGGCGGACGCTGCTCCTCGAGAGCGCCGCGGGGTTTTCGCCGGTCGTGTACCTGCGCGGGGCGGGGTCGGCGATCTTCCGGTTCGAGGATCGAAGGGTCTCTCCGCCAAAGGCGAAGAGCGCCGCTCCCTCCGCTCGGTCGAAGCCCCTCGCGCCCGCGCTCCAGAGCCTTCTCGCCCGCCCCTTTTGTATGGTCCTCGGCGACCGGGGGGAGGATACATCGACCCTTCGGGCGGAGCTCGAGGCGTTCCTCGCCGAGAACGGCGACACGGGGTGTGCGGGGCTCTCGCTCTTCTCGCTCACGCAGCGCTGCGCGCTCCGGTTCGGTCAGGAGATGCTTCAATCGCTGTTTCAGCAGGCTCTCGTGGGGGCGCTGCAGAGAGCGACCCCAGCCTCGCTGCTCGTCGACGCGCTCGCGAAGAGGCTCCGTCCCGGCGTCCACGTGACGCTGCTCTGGCTCCCCTCCCTGGAGAGCGCGATCGCGCGCCACCACCCGGACCGGACCCTCTACGTCCTTCAGCCCAGCTCCTCGGGCCCATCGGCCCTGCCGCGGATCGTCAAGCGCGCCGCCGGGGCCTCCGCGTGGAGGGTCTCGCCGAGCCTGCCCCAGCGCTTCGATCTCAGCGCGGAGATCGTGGTGCTGCGGATCTATGGCGGCTACTCGCCCGAGCCGATGCCGATCCTGACGAGCCCGCTCCTCACCGAGGATGATCACATCCGCGGCCTGGTCTCGGTGGAGCCTTCGAGGACGCCCGAGTGGGCCAACAAGCTGGTGGGCGAGCTGCGAATGAGGCCGGGGCTCTTTCTTGATCTGAGCGTGCTCGAGTGGCGGCACCGGATGCTCCTTCGCTGGCTCTATGGCAACGCGCCCGCGCCGACGGACAGCCTTGCCCTGTTGGATCCGCAGGCCGACCCCATCGAGCAGGAGATCTGGACGAGCGGCGGGGGTCTCCCGGGGACAGGGCGCATCGCCGCGCTGCGCGAGGAGCGGGGCGATCTCGCCGCTCAGATCGAGGCTCTTTCTTCGGAGGAGGCGGCGTCGTGAGCGCGAGCAAGAACCCGTTTCCGGGCCCGCAGCCTTACCGGGCGATCGACCGCCGCCGCTTCTTCGGCCGCGAGGAGATGGCCTGGACGCTCGCCGACAGCATCCTGGCCCAGCGCTGCGTGACGGTGTTCGGGCCTTCCGGGGCCGGGAAGTCGTCGGTGATGCAGGCGGCCGTGATCCCCTCGCTCGAGGAGGAGCACGACTTCCGGACGGTGCGGGTGGACACGTGGCCCGAGAGCGCGGCGGCGACGGGCTGGCTCGCCGAGGCGATGCTCGCTGCGCTGAAGCTCGACGAGGACGCGGCGACGACGGATCCGGGCGAGGTGGTGATCGCGGCGGCGGAGCGGGCGGCGCTGCGCTCGGATCGGCCGATCCTGATCTACGTGGATCAGCTCGAGCAGCTCCTCTTTCCGGGCCGCGATGCTGCCGAGACGGAGAGGTTTCTGGCGACCGTGGTTCGGCTCGTGGATCTGCCTCTCCGCGAGCTTCGGGTGGTGCTGTCGATCCGGGAGGATTACCTGGGGCGGCTGCGGGATCGGCTGAGGGGCCGCTGGAAGCTGTTGGATCAGGGGTTTCGGGTGGGTCCTCTTTCGGTGGGGGAGATTTCGGAGGCCGTGTGCAAGGTGGCGGCGACGGGCGAGCCGCCGCAGGCGTGGGATTCGCGGGCGATGCGCGAGCTGATGCTGCAGGTGCGCGTGCCTGGGCAGGCGGCGTCGGAGGAGGCGGAGGCGCAGGCGGCGTTCGCGCAGATCGTGGCCCGCGCGCTCTGGGCCGAGCGCGACGCGAGCGCGGCGGGGGGACCGGAGAGCCGGTCGGGTCCGCTGGAGGCGGCGCCGATCCTTGAGCAGTACCTGGACACGACGCTGGAGGAGCTTGGACCGCTGCGCGAGGAAGCGGGGCGGCTTCTTTCGGATCACCTGATCGCTCCCGACGGGAGCCGGACGATCCGGACGGAGACGGAGCTCCGCGGGGCGCTGTCTGGGGCGGCGCTCGGCGAGGTGCTGGCGAGGCTGGAGGCGGCGGCGATCCTGCGCGCGGAGGAGCACCAGGGGACGCGCTATTTCGAGCTCGGGCACGACTGGCTCGCGAAGAGGCTGTACGAGCGGAGGCAGGCGCGGGAGCGGGAGGAGGCGGAGCGGGAGCGGGAGGAGGAGCGACGGCGAAAAGACGAGGAGCAGCAGAAGGAGCTCGCGCGGCAACGGGCGGAGCAACGGAGGCTTCGGTGGATCGCGTTCGCCGCCGCCGTGGCGGCTGTGATCATGGGAGGGCTTGGTTTTTGGGCGTGGCAGCAGAGGAAGGAAGCGCGGGCGCGGCAGCAGGAGGCGGAAGCTCAGAGGCAGGAGGCGGCATTGCAAGCGGCGCGAGCCCGAACCGCCTTGTTGATGGCCGGCGCGCGCGAGCTCGTCGCGCGCGCCCAGCCTGCGCCGGCCACGAGACTTCTCCTCGAGTTGAAGGATCCGGCAAGCGTGCGGGGCTGGAGCGATGTCGCCCGCGAGACCCTTTCGGATGGCCTTCCGAAGTTGACCCTGCGCGGCCATCAGGACTACGTCACGTCCGCGGCGTGGAGCCCCGATGGCAAGCGCATCGTGACCGCGTCCTGGGACCAGACGGCGCGCGTGTGGAACGCCGATGGCAGCGGCGAGCCGCTCGTTCTCAAGGGCCACACGGACCAGGTCCGGTCCCCGGTGTGGAGCCCCGATGGCAAGCGCATCGTGACCGCGTCCTTCGACCAGACGGCGCGCGTGTGGAACGCCGATGGCAGCGGCGAGCCGCTCGTTCTCAAGGGCCACGACGCCGCGGTCTGGTCCGCGGCGTGGAGCCCCGATGGCAAGCGCATCGTGACCGCGTCCTCTGACAAGACGGTGCGCGTGTGGAACGCCGATGGCAGCGGCGAGCCGCTCGTTCTCAAGGGCCACGCGGCCTTGGTCCGGTCCCCGGTGTGGAGCCCCGATGGCAAGCGCATCGTGACCGTGTCCGTGGACCAGACGGCGCGCGTGTGGAACGCCGACGGCAGCGGCGAGCCGCTCGTTCTCAAGGGCCACACGGCCGCGGTCGGGTCCGCGGCGTGGAGCCCCGATGGCAAGCGCATCGTGACCGTGTCCGTGGACCAGACGGCGCGCGTGTGGAACGCCGATGGCAGCGGCGAGCCGCTCGTTCTCAAGGGCCACGCGGCCGAGGTCTGGTCCGCGGCGTGGAGCCCCGATGGCAAGCGCATCGTGACCGCGTCCTATGACAAGACGGTGCGCGTGTGGAACGCCGATGGCAGCGGCGAGCCGCTCGTTCTCAAGGGCCACGCGAACTGGGTCTTGTCCGCGGCGTGGAGCCCCGATGTCAAGCGCATCGTGACCGTGTCCGTGGACCAGACGGCGCGCGTGTGGAACGCCGACGGCAGCGGCGAGCCGCTCGTTCTCAAGGGCCACGCGAACTGGGTCTTTTCCGCGGCGTGGAGCCCCGATGGCAAGCGCATCGTGACCGCGTCCTCTGACAAGACGGTGCGCGTGTGGAACGCCGACGGCAGCGGCGAGCCGCTCGTTCTCAAGGGCCACGCGGACCGCGTCTTGTCCGCGGCGTGGAGCCCCGATGTCAAGCGCATCGTGACCGCGTCCGAGGACCAGACGGCGCGCGTGTGGAACGCCGACGGCAGCGGCGAGCCGCTCGTTCTCAAGGGCCACGCGAACTGGGTCTTTTCCGCGGCGTGGAGCCCCGATGGCAAGCGCATCGTGACCGCGTCCGAGGACCGGACGGCGCGCGTGTGGAACGCCGACGGCAGCGGCGAGCCGCTCGTTCTCATGGGCCACGCCGCCGCGGTCCAGTCCGCGGCGTGGAGCCCCGATGGCAAGCGCATCGCGACCGCGTCCGAGGACCGGACGGCACGCGTGTGGAACGCCGACGGCAGCGGCGAGCCGCTCGTTCTTAAGGGCCACGCGGCCTTGGTCTGGTCCGCCGCGTGGAGCCCCGATGGCAAGCGCATCGCGACCGCGTCCGAGGACCGGACGGTGCGCGTGTGGAACGCCGACGGCAGCGGCGAGCCGCTCGTTCTCAAGGGCCACGCGGCCCAGGTCTTGTCCGCGGCGTGGAGCCCCGATGGCAAGCGCATCGCGACCGTGTCCGAGGATCGGACGGCGCGCGTGTGGAACGCCGATGGCAGCGGCGAGCCGCTCGTTCTCGAGGGCCACGTCCAGTCCGCGGCGTGGAGCCCCGATGGCAAGCGCGTCGTGACCGCGTCCTCGGACCGGACGGCACGCGTGTGGAACGCCGATGGCAGCGGCGAGCCGCTCGTTCTCAAGGGCCACGCGGCCGACGTCTGGTCCGCGGCGTGGAGCCCCGATGGCAAGCGCATCGTGACCGCGTCCTATGACAAGACGGTGCGCGTGTGGAACGCCGATGGCAGCGGCGAGCCGCTCGTTCTCATGGGCCACGCGGCCCAGGTCGTGTCCGCGGCGTGGAGCCCCGATGGCGAGCGCATCGTGACCGCGTCCGACGACCAGACGGCGCGGATCTGGAACCTCTCAATCCCCGACCTCCAGCGAGCCCTCCGCGACGCCACGACCGACTGCCTCACCCCCGAGATGCGCCGGACCTACCTCGACGAGACCGACGCCGAGTCCCGCGAGCGCTACGAGGCCTGCGAGCGCTCGTACGGCCGCGTGCCGTTCTATCTCCACGACAGCCCGCCCTGACCTCGGGATAGGGTTGCGCTCGTCTCAAACAGGGAGGTTCGAATGGCAGACACCAACGGTCCCCGACACGGACCTCGACGAAACCCCGGCCCGAGCGCTCAAATTTCTCATTGTCAGCACAACCCCACCATCCGCGCCATCCTTGAGCGGCGCGGCTACACGGACGCCTACCACGACAAGGGCTGGGAGCTCGTCCTCAAGGCCTCCGGCGATAAAGGCGCCGCGGCCCCCCGCCCATTGCGCTTGGGACTGCCTTCAGTCAACGGAAAAAACCCTCCACACGCGCGCGATCCCCGGGGACAAGCTCCGCGAAATCCGCGATCGAAGGTCAGGCGCCGGATCCGCCCTCGCGAAATCCGGCGCCCTCTCGACAGGCGCGCGGGCCCCTACTGCCCGTTCCTTGCGACATGAGCGTCTGAGTCAGCCCCTGGATCCCTGCCGCGATGTTGCCGACGCCGACGACGACGAGCCCGGTCGACACCACGATCGCAGGGACACCGATCGCCGCGCCGATGCCGGTGGCGCTCGTTGTAGATGATCGCGGCAACCCGCGGGAATCCGGTGAAGTTCACCGGTGAAATCCGCACCCGATGCCGGTGAAGAGCACGCCGGATGCCGGTGAAGTTCACCGGTGAAGAGGCGGCTCAGTGTTTCTTGATGCGGCGCTGCTTGCTACGGGTGGCGCTCAGCTCCTTGGCTTCCTTGAGCCGGTAGCTCTCGGCCTCGATCTCGATCACCTCGGCGCGGTGCACCAGCCGGTCGACGAGCGTGACGACGCACGCGGCGTGCGGGAAGACCTGGCCCCAGTCGGCGAAGGCCTTGTTCGTGCTGAGCAAGAGCGGCTTCTGCGCGTCGTAGCGCCGGGTGACGACCTCGAAGAGCAGGTCGGCGTAGCGGCTATCGTAGGAGAGGTAGCCGACCTCGTCGATGCAGAGAAGCGCGGGGACCGTGTAGCGACGGAGCCTTCGCGCAAGCGCGGCGGAGGACTCTTGCGCGGCGAGGTCGGCGAGCATGTCGCTCGCGGTCGAGAAGCGGACCGTGTGGCCGCGGACGACGGCCTGGTGGGCGAGGTTCTTGAGGATCATGGTCTTGCCGACGCCGTTGGGGCCGACGAGCACGGCGTTATGGCCGGTGGCGAGGAAGCCGAGGCCGAAGAGCTCGTCGACGGCCTCGCGGTCGATCTTCTTGGGCCAGGACCAGTCGAAGTCGGTCATGGGCTTGAAGGCGGCGACGCGGGAGTTCTTCAGGCGGCGTTCGAGGCTGCGCTTGTGGCGCTCGCGCTCCTCGATGGCGAGCACCTCGCGAAGCCAGGGCTTGTCGGCGAGCTGCTCCCAGCAGGCGAGCAGGCCAAAGAGGCCGAGGCTCTTGAGGCGGTCTTTGGTCTCGGTGGGCGTCAGGTCGGTCATGGCGTCGAGTCCTTCTTCAGGGCGTCGTAGGTGGCGAGCGAATGCGGTGTGACGACGAGGGCGGCGTGCTGGCCGCGCGTGACGGGGATCGAGACGGGGGGCGGCAGGTGGCGCTCGGAGCGGCGGCGGTCGAGCACCTGGCGGACGGCACCGACGTGGATGGTGTCGCGCTCGAGCACCTCGACCAGGGCCTCTTCGAGCTCGGCGGCGCCGACAGCGTCGAGCAGCTGCAGAAGCCGGGCGATCGCGCTGCCGATGTTGCCGCCGCGTTCGGCGACGATGCGGAGGAAGGCCTGGCTGCTGCGAGCGGCGCGGGCGAGGCGATCGAGGCCGCGGTGCTCGCGGGCGCGGCGCTTCTCATCAACGAGCCGCTGGAGGTGCTCGGGTTGCTCGATCTGCTGGCCACGGTCCCACGAGCGAACGTGGGTCGCGACGATGTCGTTGCCGTCGGCGATGCGCACCTGCTCGAGGTCGGCGAGGACGACGAGCGTGCGGCGCGTGCGGTCATGGGGGACCGAGTAGTCGTTGAGATCGAAGCGCGCGTACGGGGTCTTTCCCACCTCGACCTCGACGCGCTCGTGGGCCGGAAACGGCGTGTCGGGGTGTTGCAGCAGCACGCTGCGCTCGTCGTCGAAAGCCTGGCGCACGGTGCGGGCGCGGTCCTCGACCCAGGAGCGATCGAACGCCGCGGAGCTGGTCCACTCGGCCGATTGTCGGTTGAGGTCGCCGAGATCGGCGTAGGTCCGGGCCTCGAAGAAGGCCTCACGGATGTAACGGATGGCGCGCTCGACGCGGCCCTTCTCGTTGCCGCGGGCGACGGCGACGGGACGCGGCTCGAAGCGATAATGCGCCGACAGAGCCAGCAGTGTGGGATGGAACCGGATCGCGTCGCCGTGGCGCTCCACGACCGCGCTTTTGAGGTTGTCGTAGAGCAGCACGCGCGGGACGCCGCCGAAGTCGTCGAATGCCTCGACGTGCCCGCGCACGAAGAAGGGCATCGCCGCGCCCGGGAAGAAGCGCAGGAAGATGCGTCGCGAGTAACTGAGCACCATGACGAAGGCCCAGAGCGGGCGCTGCGCCCGGCCGACAGCCAGCTTGCCAAAGTGCGCCCAGTCGACCTGCGCTTGCTCGCCGGGCAGCGTGCGCAGCCGCTGGAATGCCTCGGCCGGCTTCTTGGGGCGCAGACGGCCGATCACCCGGCGCAGATGGTCGGGACCGCCCGGATAGCCGCGCTGCTTGAGCATGCCGAAGAGGCGGCTGGAGCGCAGCGAGGGATACTTGCCGAGCTGCTCGACGATAAAGGGCACGAACGGGTCGACCATGGACCGGCGCGGCGCGACGACCTTCGGGTCGACGCCCGCTTGCCCGAGCACGCGCTGCACGGTGGTGTGGTGCAGCCCGAGCTGGCCGGCGATGGTGCCGATGGGCCACTTCTCGCCGTGGTAGAGGCGCAAGATCTCGGCCTCCTTCTCCTTGGCGATCACCGCCGCCTCCTCCCGTCAGCGCGGAGGCCCTTGTGGGACGCGGGGAGCGCGTTGGTGAAGCGCTGGCCGAGTGCGCCGCTCGCGCATGGCCCAGGGCGGAAGCCGCGCTCCGCAGAGCGAGCAGCGGCCGACATCTCGGATCGATTCGTCATCGTCGTCCTTTCGGCCGGAGGTGATCTCCGGCGCGAGCTGGGACGTCGACGCGGCCGCGGCTTGCGTCACGCCGTGATGCGTCACTTTCTGCGCGGAGAACTTGTCCCGCTGCCGGTCGCGGTAGCGGGCCTGGCGAGCGGCCTGGAGGCGGCGAGCGCGAGGCCGGGTGCGGTAGGCGGCGCCGGCGCGGCGGAGCGACTCACGACGCCGCAGCGGGCGGCAGTCGCGGCAGAGGCGCTGACCGCGATCGCAGCGCCGGCAGAGGCGAAGCTGGACGCGGCAGCAGGCGCAGAGGGCGAGGCGGTAGGCCGACGAAGGCAACGGGCTCCATGCCGCCGTTTTCTGGACCTGGAGCCCGGCTTGTGATGAAGGAGGGGGACTCCGGTAAGGCGGAGCTCCAGAAGGCCCGAGGGGGGCAGCCCTCGGGCCTTCAACTTTTCGGCGGGCGTAACGTCTACCCCGCGGAGGCGAGCGCGGCCCAGATCGGCGCAGGGGCCGGCGGTGAACGGTGAACTCCGGCGATCACGTGGCCGCGGTCTTCACCGACCGGACGCGGGACGCGAGGATCACCGACACTCGTGACGCCTCCGAAGAGCTCCCCCGTCAAGCCCCCGTTCGTGAGGGCGATCCCACCCACGATCTGCCCGATGGCCAGCCCCATCCTGGCTTCCGTTGTCCCATGGGGCAGCGCGCCCGCGGCGTCCAGCAGCTGGTGACCCACGCCGGCGAAAGGAACGGCCCCGAGCAGCACCCCGGCGACGAACCCTCCCTCGATCGGGACGTAGGGGTTCTGCGACCAGTCGATCGGCGCCGTGGTCACCGGCTGGGGCACGAAGCCCGCGCTGGTCCCGACTACGCCGACGTCGATCGGCGGCACGGCGCCGCCCGTCTCGGCAGCCATGGTGCTGGTACCGTCGCCGGAGCGCGCCTCGTGCTCCGGGAGGACCAGCTCGACTTCGATCGGCGGCAAGCCGAGCTCTTCCGAAGTGAACTCCGCGCCGGCCGCCAGCGGTGCGCGAGCCCCGCCCTCCGGGATCGCTTCCTGAAAGCCGCCCGGGTCGACGTACACGAGCGGGTTGTTGAGCACGTAGCTGTACGGATTCCAGTTCTGCCCAAAGGACACGTTCGAGACGATCGGGTCCGTGGTCAAGAACCGCCCGATCCTGGGATCGTGCATCCTGCCCTTCATGTTCACGAGCCCGAGCTCGTCGTCGCTCAGCAGCTGTGGCTGCTCCCAGACGTTACCGGAAAATACGAGAGCACAACTGCGCCGCCTGATGATGTTCGCGGGACCACGCCAACCGCGCAGCCTCGCGAAGTAACGGAACTGCGAACCTGTTCCTTCATCGACGATCCGTCTCATTGCCTCCCCACCCGGACGGGGCTCGGTGCATTAACCTTCATCTCTCTGCACGTCGTCACTGTGCTGTTGGAGCTATCTTTGCCCTGTTCCACGCGAGCCCCACCGAGCTGCGCTCTGCCTCCCAGTCGATTGGCAGATCGAGTACGTCGCGCAATGGTAACCGTTCACGACCCGGAGGCACCGTTCACCGCGACGATGCCCATCTATGTCTTGCCGATGAGGTCGCCCTTGCTTTCTCGGATGAAAAATTATGTTACATGAAGGCGGGAAGGCGGGAATAGATGATTTGGATTATAGCTGGGGCGGCGCAGCCCGTGCCGTAGGACCGCGACGTTGAAATTGACGACAAGGGCGGCCGGTAGCCTGGTGAGCCTGAGGTAGGTCAGCGCCTGTGCCTCGTGTACGGGCAGTAGCCGCTCCACCGCCTTCACCTCGACAATCAGGCAGCTGCCGACGACGACATCGAGACGATAGCCGCACTCGAGATGGACTCCCTTATAGACAAGCGGGAGCGGACGCTGGCGCTCAAAGCTCAGGCCGCGAAGCGAAGGCTCATGGCAAAGGCATTGCTCATACGCCGACTCAAGCAGCCCAGGACCGAGATGCCGATGTACTTCGATGCACGCCGCGATCACCTCCGCGGATCCATCCTCAAATCTTCCCGCCTTCCCGCCTTCATGTGTCATCTCTTCTCTTTCGCGGTCCTCGCTCCGTTGCAGCGGGCGCTGTTGTCTGCGGGCCTCTACTGCCCGTTCCTTGCGACATGAGCGCCTGCGTCAGCCCCTGGATCCCTGCCGCGATGTTGCCAACGCCGCCGACGACGAGCCCGGTCGACACCACGATCGCGGGCACACCGATCGCCGCGCCGATGCCGGTGGCGCTCGTGACGCCACCGAGGACCTCCCCCGTCAAGCCCCCGATCGTGAGGGCGAGCCCACCCACGATCTGCCCGATGGCCAGCCCCATCCTGGCTTGCGGTGTCCCTTGGTCGAGCACGCCCGCGGCGTCCAGCAGCTCGTGAGCGAGTGGACGTGGTACCGATGCTCCACGGCACCCGACGCCGCCTCGGTGACCCGCTCGTACAGCTCGCCGAAGTAGAGTGTCTCCTTCTCCGGCGTGGTCTTGCGGATTCGCTGCTGGTCGCCGTCGTAGCCGAACGTGATGGTGCTCGCGCCCTGCGTGATGCGCGCCGGCAGGTCGAACGGCGTGTAACGCACCGTCGTGCCGCCGGGCCGCGCGATCTGATTGCCGACGGCGTCATAAGCGAAGCGGCCGGCGCCGGTGACCGCGTGCGGGTGCAGCGGGTCGTCGTACGAGAGGGCGCCGACGTCCAACTTGAAGGTGAGATTGCCGTTCGGGTGGTAGTCGTAGCGGAGCGCGCAGGGCGCCGACGCGCTCTCGACGTCCCTGAAGTACGCGCAGGTCAGCCGGTGGAGCGCGTCATAGCGGAAGCGCTCCGTCGTGTTCTCGGGCTGGAGCGCGTCGGTGCGGCGGGTGAGGTTCAGCAGGTCGTCGAACCCGTAGTCCAGGTCCTGCACCTCACCCGCACCGCTCTGCGTCACCAGGTGCCTCAGCCGCTGCTTGTCGGCGAAGTAGCTCCGCTCCGTGACGGCGCCGTTGCCGAACACCTCCTCCCGGAAGCGCCCCGCGTCGTCCACGTCCGTCAAGCGCCAGTAGGCGAAGCGCGTTCCGCTTTCGCGTACGGCGATCACATGGCCGTGCGCGTCGTGGTCGTGGGCCACGACGAACGGCGCCGCGCCGGCCGGCGCCGGATACGTGACCGTCTCGACCCGGCCGAGCTCGTCGTAGCCGAGCCTGGCCTCCAGGGGAGCGCACTCGCCGTCGATGCGGAGCGAGATCGTGTCGACCTGGCCGCGGCCGGTGTACCCGTACGTCTTCTCCCCGTCGGGGCTCGCGAGCGCGTGGAGCTTGCCGACGCCATGCGCCGCGGTGTCCCAGGTCCACGTGGTCGTCAGGCACTCGGCGCCGTGCTGGTCCACACGCGAGCGGGGTCGGCCAAGCGCGTCGTACGCCCACGTGGTCTCTCGCCCGAGCGCATCGGCCTGTGAGATGAGCTCGCCGAAGCCGTCATGGATCGAGACGGTCGTGCCCCGATCGGGATCATCCAGCTGCCGGGTGCGGCCGAACGCGTCGCGCGTCGTGCGCGTGACCGCGTCGCCCGGATCGGTGACCGTGTGCAGCAGGCCGAACGGGCCGTAGGTGTAGCGGGTGATCCCGCCGGCCGCGTCCGTGATGGTCTCGATGCGCCCCAGCGGATCCTGCTCGGTCACCGTCACGTGATCGAGCGGGTCGGTGACGCGTACACGCAAGCCGTCGTACTCCGTCGTCGTGACCGCGTTCCACGGCGTCGTATGGCGCACTTCGCGGCCTACCGCGTCGTATTCATATCGGTCGTACAGCACCTCGCGCTCGGGCGTACCCTCGCTGACCGGCACCGAGCGCCGCGCGACGTGCTCGCCCAGCGCGTCATACACGATTTCCTGCACCAGACGCCGCCTATCGCCCGATCCTTGCGACGGCTCGGGCCCGTACCACAGCCACCGGATCGGGCGGCCAAGGCTGTCGAACTCGACCGTATCGTCGGCCCCGCCGGTCGTGGCACTCCGCTGCCTCACCCGCCACGCCTCCTGCCCCGGGCCGCCGTCCTTGGTGCGGGAGAGCGTGACCGTCGTCGCCGTGCCATCCGGACGCCTCTCGACGCCGAGCCGCCGAATATCCCTACGATTCCTCCGCGGATCGGATTAGGTTCGTCAATCGAACCTCAACAGCGCCTGCTCCCATCATTCGATCGTAGGGGTACCGAGACGCTGCATCGATATCGATTTCTGTCTCTTTAATGCAGTTGAACGAGTCGTCGTAGATCGCCAGCCAGGCCCGACCTGCAGCCTCGTCGATGCGTGCCATAGGCAACATGGGCCAATTCGAGGGTACCCAATCCTTCAGGGCACCAATTATCGGCCAGTTCTTGCGAAGGATCTCCAGGTCGCCAAACTTTCCAACGAGCAAGGCGTTCTCCGGAATAAGCCTCTCCATATTCACATCGCTCGCTTTCGAAACTCTTGGGCCGAAAAAGTAGCCGAAAGCATGGCCCTCCCCAGTTGCTCGCGCAAGCACCCCTATCGCATGCCC
The DNA here is from genome assembly GCF_002950945.1 of Sorangium cellulosum. Classification (GTDB taxonomy): domain Bacteria; phylum Myxococcota_A; class Polyangia; order Polyangiales; family Polyangiaceae; genus Sorangium; species Sorangium cellulosum_E. Next base: position 12,474,040 of record NZ_CP012673.1, on the reverse strand, counting down.
GCTGTCGCGCAGGGGCACAAGGAATACTGTTCCATCGGGGGCGGGCCTGCGACGCTTCATAGCTTGTCTCCCTGTCGTAGATACTCATCTCGTCGAGCGTTGGTCGGCGAAATCGGCCTTCTGCTGTTCAAATCTGCTTCGGGATGCTGATCGTAAATACGCTGCTCGCGACCGCGTTGCGCCGGATAGCTGTCGGTTCGTCGATCAACTTCAAATTCGAGATCTTTGGTCTCAGGGTTCCGACCATGCTCCCCCTCTCGCCGTCGGAGGTCATTTGTGCGACCAGTCCGCCGGACCTGGCCGGTTTCTGGATCGCGCAACTTGTACGTTCCTCCCCTTGCCGGTTGCGCCGTCCCCAGCGGGCCGATGCTTCCCGACCCTTGCGACATCATCGCCTGCGAGAGCCCCTGGAGCCCCGCCGCGATGTTCCCGACCCCGCCGACGACGAGCCCGGTCGACACCACGATCGCGGGCACACCGATCGCCGCGCCGATGCCGGTGGCGCTCGTGACGCCTCCGAAGAGCTCCCCCGTCAAGCCCCCGATCGTGAGGGCGACCCCACCCACGATCTGCCCGATGGCCAGCCCGATCCTGGCTTCCGACGTCCCATGGGGCAGCACGCCCGCGGTGTCCAGCAGCTCGTGACCCACGCCGGCGAACGGAACGGCCCCGAGCAGCATCCCGGCGACGAACCCTCCCTCGATCTGGACATAGGGGTTCTGCGACCAGTCGATCGGCGCCGTGGTCACCGGCTGGGGCACGAAGCCCGAGCTGGTCCCGAGCACGCCGACGTCGATCGGCGGCACGGCGCCGCCCGTCTCGGCAGCCACGGTGTTGGTATCGGCCTCGGAGCGCGCCTCGTGCCCCGGAAGTGGGGCGAGCACCTCGATCTCGATCGGCGGCAGGCCGAGCCCTTCCGAAGTGAACTCCGCGCCCTCCGGGAGCGCTGCCTGAAAGCCGCCCGGGTCGACGTACACGAGCGGGTTGTTGAGCACGTAGCTGTACGGATTCCAGCTCTGCCCGAAGGACGGAATCGAGACGATCGGGTCCGTTGTCAAGAACCGCCCGATCCTGGGATCGTAGATCCTGCCCTTCATGTTCACGAGCCCGAGCTCGTCGTCGCTCTCGTGCCCGGTGAACCCCTGCGTCGTCTCGCTGGAGAACGACGCCGGCGCGCGCTCCCCCCACACCGGGTTCCTGCGCTGCCCGAACGGGTCGTAGCTCCGCCGCTCGGTCACGTCGCCGTCCTCGTCGGTGAGCGCATCGACCGAGCCGAGGTGATCGACATGCACGTAGCGCGTGCCGGCGTCCGGGCCTCCCCGGGTCACGATCGCCACCACGCGCTCCGGCGAGTGCACGTGGTACCGGTGCTCCACGGCGCCCGACGCCGCCTCGGTGACCCGCTCGTACAGCTCGCCGAAGTAGAGCGTCTCCTTCTCCGGCGTCGTCTTGCGGATCCGCTGCTGGTCGCCGTCGTAGCCGAACGTGATGGCGCTCGCGCCCTGCGTGATGCGCGCCGGCAGGTCGAACGGCGTGTAACGCACCGTCGTGCCGCCGGGCCGCGCGATCTGATTGCCGACGGCATCATAAGAGAAGCTGCCCGTACCCGCGCCGGTGACCGCGTGCGGGTGCAGCGGGTCGTCGTACGAGAGGGCGCCGACGTCCGACTTGAAGGTGAGATTGCCGTTCGGGTGGTAGTCGTAGCGGAGCGCGCAGGGCGCCGACGCGCTCTCGACGTCCCTGAAGTACGCGCAGGTCAGCCGGTGGAGCCGGTCGTACCGGAAGCGCTCCGTCGTGTTCTCGGGCTGGAGCGCGTCGGTGCGGCGGGTGAGGTTCAGGAGGTCGTCGAACCCATAGTCCAGGTCCTGCACCTCACCCGCGCCGCTCTGCGTCACCATGTGCCTCAGGCGCTGCTTGTCGGCGAAGTAGCTCCGCTCCGTGACGGCGCCGTTGCCGAACACCTCCTCCCGGAAGCGCCCCGCGTCGTCCACGTCCGTCAAGCGCCAGTAGGCGAAGCTCGTTCCGCTGTCGCGCACGGCGAGCACATGACCGTGCGCGTCGTGGTCGTGGGCCACGACGAACGGCGCCGCGCCGGCCGGCGCCGGATACGTGACCGTCTCGACCCGACCGAGCGCGTCGTAGCCCAGCCTGGCTGCCAGGGGAGCGCGCTCGCCGTCGATGCGGAGCGAGATCGTGTCGAGCTGGCCGCGGCCGGTGTACCCGTACGTCTTCTCCCCGTCGGGGCTCGCGAGCGTATGGATCTTGCCGACGCCGTGCGCCGCGGTGTCCCAGGTCCACGTGGTCGTCAGGCGCTCGGCGCCGTGCTGGTCCACACGCGAGCGGGGTCGGCCAAGCGCGTCGTACGCCCACGTGGTCTCTCGCCCGAGCGCATCGGCCTGTGAGATGAGCTCGCCGAAGCCGTCATGGATCGAGACGGTCGTGCCCCGATCGGGATCATCCAGCTGCCGGATGCGGCCGAACGCGTCGCGCGTCGTGCGCGTGACCGCGTCGCCCGGATCGGTGACCGTGTGCAGCAGGCCGAACGGGCCGTACGCGTAACGGGTGCTCCCGCCGGCCGCGTCGGTGATGGTCTCGATGCGCCCCAGCGGATCCTGCTCGGTCACCGTCACGTGATCGAGCGGGTCGGTGACGCGCACGCGCAAGCCATCGTACTCCGTCGTCGTGACCGCGTTCCACGGCGTCGTATGGCGCACTTCGCGGCCTACCGCATCGTATTCATAACGGTCGTACAGCACCTCGCGCTCGGGCGTATCCTCGCTGACCGGCACCGAGCGCCGCGCGACGTGCTCGCCCAGCGCGTCGTACACGATTTCCTGCACCAGACGCGGCGTATCGCCCGATCCTTGCGACGGTTCGGGCCCGTACCACCACCACCGGATCGGGCGGCCGAGGCTGTCGAACTCGACCGTATCGTCGGCCCCGCCGGTCGTGGCGCTCCGCTGCCTCACCCGCCACGCCTCCTGCCCAGGACCGCCGTCCTTGGTGCGGGAGAGCGTGACCGTCGTCGCCGTGCCATCCGGACGCCTCTCGACGCCGAGCCGCCCGAAGCCGTCGTACGCCCACGTCGTCACGAGCTGATTCGGATCGACCTGCTTGAGCAGCACGCCGAGCGCGGCGTCGAACTCCACGAGCGTGGTGTGCCCGGCCGCGTTCACGTACTTCTCGGGGAACATGCCCTCCTCGTCGAAGTCCGTGCTGGATGCCCGCTCGTGGCCGAAGGCGTCCTCCGCCGTGACGCCGGTGATGTTCCCGAAGTCGTCGCGCGTATACGTGAGCGTCAGCTTCGTGTCCCGCAGGCCGTCGTCGCTCTCGGTGGACTCGGTCTCCACCTCCCCGTAGATCGTGGTCGTTCGCGTGAGGGTCCGGCACTGCGACATCCCCGCCGCCGCGCTGCACTCCTCCTGCGTCTCGAGCTGGCCGAGGACCCAGCGCTCGGTGTCGTTCTTGAACGTCCGCGCGACCTTGAACGTCAGGTCGACGCCGCCCGTCGAGACCTCCTCGGCGCGCACGTTGCCGAACGTGTCGAAGTCCGTCACCTTCGCTGCCGAGTCGCGCAGCAGCGTCACGCCGTCGCCGCCGCCGCGCTCGATCTCTCGCACGTACGCCTCGATGGAGGGCGTCGCGCCGCTCGGGGATGGATAGACCCCTTGCGCTCGCCTCACCCGGCGCTCGGTGGGCAGCGTGAAGTACGTCGCGCCGTCGTTCGTCGGTACGAGCGCCCGCGTCACGTCGACGAACGCGAGCTCGATCTGCTCCGGTCTGGGCTGGCTCGCCAGCCCAGGAGCCCAGCGCCACGTGCGCTGGACGCTCCCCGCGAAGGGAAAGACCTGGAGCTCGTCGTCGAAGGTGACGTGATCGTAGACGTCGATCGTCACGGCGCCCGTATCCAGGTCGGTGACGATCCGCTCCCCGAACCCGAGGAATCCGCGGCCCAGCCGGTGGTAGCGCCCGTCGCGATAGCCGACCTCGAAGCGCCGCGGTCGATCCACGCCGCTATTGATCGCGTACGCGCTGACCACCCGGCGAGGGCCCACCACGCAGCGGCGCGGATAACCGCAGTCGTCCGCCGCAGCGGAACGCGCGAGGTAGAGCGCGCTCCGCCGCGCCGGATCCTCCTCGGCGCCTCCGCTCGTGACCGGCGCATCGGTCAGGTGGCCGTACGAGATGCTCACGTCGGGTACGAAGCCCGGCTCGGTCGGGTCGTGCGCGTTCATCCCGTCGGAGACCGCGACCAGGAGATCCTGGTCCGCCGAGAGGTTCTGGAAGACGTTGAACACGCCGCCGAGCGGCAGGATCACGTCCTGGCCCCCGTCCCCGTTGAGGTCCCCGGTGCGTGCCCCGCGAGGATCGGCGAGGGTGACGGCATCGCTCAGGCTGGCCTGGAACGGCACCCCGGCGTCGACGAGCCTGAACGGCGGCCCCGCGCGGTCGCCGGTCGCCAGCAGGACGGCCCATGACGGCAGCGCATCGGAGCCGCCCAGCAGCATGCCGGGTGGGACGGGCATGAGCAGATCCTGCCGCCCGTCGCCGTTGAAGTCGAGCGGCACCGCGAACTGGAAGAACGTGTCCTGGTCCGGGATACCCAGCAGATCGCCGAAGCTGAACGCGTCGACGGTCCGGAACGGCGAGGCCACGAAGGTCGGCCCCGTGTTGAGGTAGGTATAGAGCTGGTGGTCACCGGGGCCGGATTCGACGGCATCGGGCAACCCGTCGCCGTTCACGTCGAGAAAGACAACGCGGCCCCCACGCCACACGACAGGGAGCTCGGTGTCGATCACCTCCCAGCGTCCCTCGCCCCGGCGCATGATCGCGTCGTAGCTCGATCCGATGAGGACCGTCCCGTCGCCGAACCGCCGCAGGGACGGCACGATGAGATCGATCTTGCCGTCGGCGTCGACGTCGAGCGTGTGGAGCTCCGTATCGCAGGGATAGCCGATGAGCAGCTCGATCGATTCGCCCGTGGGATCGAATCCCGCGGGCGTCGCGCCGCTCGCAGGCCGCCAGAGGTGGACGGTCCACACGGAAGACGCCGGGATCGGCGACTGTCCCACGCGGTCGTGGTCCTCGCACTGGAGCAGATCCGGAACGCCATCGCCGTCCAGGTCGGCGAGGTGCATCGAGGCGCCGGGGCTGCTCAGGCTCGGCGGTGCGGGCTTGACCCCGAGCGGGAACGGCCGGCGGATCCCCGTGTCGTGAAGCGCGAAGGTCCAGTCCGGACGGGACAGGAGCACATGCCACGTGGTCTTGGCGTCGAAGACGTCGTGCAGCAGGACGTCCGTTCGTCCATCGTCGTCATAGTCCAGGGCCGTCCCGAGCTCGGGCTGAAGGATGGCCGGATCGGAGGGCCCGACCGGATCGGCGACGAACGGCCACTCCTCGATGAACGCGAGCTCCGCCGGCGCGAAGTAGGCCGGTGAGGCGCGCGGCCCGAGGTTTCGCGCCGCCCACCACGCGGTGATCGGGTTCGACGGCGTGCTGAGCGCTGCGTCCATGTCCGGAATCACGAGGTCGTCGAGGCCGTCGCCGTCTCTGTCGAGCACCATCGGGCTCGCCAGCCCGGAGACCGGCTTGTCGACGTCCGTCGCCAGCCGCTTGAACCCCGGCTTCGCGCGACTGTACTGAAAGCGGGTGGGAGGCTTGCAGACCCCGTCGCTCGCGCACTCCTCGACCTGAGCGAGGAGCGTCCGGCTCGTCGCCGGGCTGAGCTCGTAGAGGAACCCATAGCTCCGGACCAGCGCGTCCCCCGGGCCGAGCATCTGGATCTCCTCCAGCCGAAGCGAGCGCTGGAGCGCCATGCCGCCCGAGTAGCCGGCGCGAATGGCGGCCGGATCCTTGGTTCCATACACGAAGCGTACCGCCCGGGAAGGCTCGAGCGACGGCGTGCCCTCGAAGCCCGTGTAGCGGATCTCGTCCACCGCGTACTCGGCGGCGTGGCCGTCCTCGGCCTCGGCGAGGCAATACGCGTACGTCATCGCGTTGCCGCGGCCGTCACGGGCCTTGTTCGCGAGCCACGCGCGCGGGACGCCGCCCCGCGCGAGCGGCTTGCTGTCGTCGGTGCGCCCGTACTCGACGACGCGGCCGGCGGGCAGATAGGCTTCGAAGAAGAGCGCCTCGGCGGGCGCGCCGCCTTCCGGAGGGTAGTGCCCGACCAGCTTGACGAAGGTCTCCGGGAACGTCCGGTACTCGATGGTCCCCGGCCCCTGTCCCACGGGGACGAGGCGCTGGCCATCGAGGCAGAGCCTGTCGTCGCCGTCGTACCGCACGCCGCGGATCTCCCCGTCTTGCGCGAGGCTCTTCGGACATCGCGTGATCGCCGATAGGCCCGCGATGGAGAAGCCGGCGCCGAGCACGCCGTCGCCGCCGTCGCTGCGATAGACGAGCTGGATCCGAGGACCCACGCCCGCGCGCGAGGGCGGGGAGGTGAGGTCCATGGTGTACACGGCCTCCCCGGTGCTCGTGATGGAGAACGTCCCCGGGATGGTGCCGGCAGCGACGGTCTCGACCGCCGGCATGGGACGGGACGTGGCAGGGCCCTGTGTGCGCTGGGTCCGGCAGGCGACGAGGCCATGAGGCGGCCCCGCAGGCGGCTCGCCGAAGACGCACTGGCACCCGCCCGACGCGAGCACGCAAGCGAGGAACATCCAGAGCGGGATGAACGCCCCGAGCGACCACCGCGGAACCGCCGCCATCGCAGCCTCCCTGGAAAACAGCAGTGCCACGGCGCTGCATCGTGAGTCAAGCGCTGAGCTCATGCTGAACCGCCCGATCCATGCCGAGATCGAGGCGTTCGTGAATGCATTTGTGCCTGTGCGGCGCGCGAATCAGCGCTCGACGGCGCCGCGGCAATCAGCGTGTCTTCGACGTCGATGCCCTCCAACTCGGCGCGGCGCAACCTCGCCGCGATGCCCACGACCAGACGAGCGCGATCCCTCACGTCGATCAGCTCGCGGCCGATCGGCCCGAGGATTCGGCGCAAGAGGGCGAGCGTCAGATCCCATGGGCTCTCGCTGCGCCGCGGCTCCAGGGAGTTTGGCCGCAGCGGTGCGATGCACGTCCAGGGCGATCGGCCTGCCGGGAATCGGCTATCGCCACCCCATGACGATCTCCACGAAGCGAGCGAGGCTGCACGGCTTCTGCAGCACCGGACGGCTGAGATCGGACTCGCGCAGCCCTGCATTCCCGTATCCGGTCATGAAGACGAAAGGGATGCCTCGCTCCATCAGGATGTCGGCCACGGCATAGACCTTCTCGCCGGCGATGTTGACGTCCAGGCTCGCCCCATCCATCTCCGCCTCACGGGCCAGGCGGATCGCGTCGCTCATGTTCAACGCAGGGCCGATCACCACGCAGCCGAGATCGATCAGGGCATCTTCGAGGGACGAGGCGATCATGGGCTCGTCCTCGACGATGAGGACACGCAGCCCCTGCAGCTTGTGCGCGCTCGCTGGGTCCGGGGTCATCATAAGGCCACGCGGTCCAGCGGCAGGTGCATCACGCAACGCACGCCCTCGGGCAGGAACTCGATGCGCACCTCCCTGCCGAGCTGGCGCTGCAGGTCCCGCTCGATCAGGCGCGAGCCGAACCCCTTGCGGCGCGGCGGCCGGACAGGCGGTCCGTTCGCCTCCTGCCACTCCAGGCGGAGCAGCGGCTCGTGCGCCTGCGTGCTCACGTTCCATGTGACCGCGACGCGGCCGGACGGCTGCGACAGCGCTCCGTACTTGGCCGCGTTGGTCGCCAGCTCGTGGAAGACCATGCCGAGCGTCACCGCCGCCTCCGGGCGCAGGCGGACGGCCTGGCCAGCCAGCCGGACGCGATCGGCGCCGCCGTCGGCGTGCGGCGCCAGCTCGGCGCACACGACGTCGTGGAGGCCGGCGCCCTGCCAGGAGGTCTGGTTCAGCAGATTATGAGTCTGGGACAGGGCCAGCAGCCGGGCCAGGAGGGCCTCCGTGAACGCCCCGGGCGAGTCCGCCATGCGGAGCGTCTGCACCGCGATCGCATGCACGATCGCCAGCGTGTTCTTCACCCGGTGGTTCAGCTCGTTCAGCAGGAGCTTCTGGCGCTCCTCCGCCTCCTTGCGCTCGGTCACGTCGAGGACGAACGCCACCCCCTGGTCATCCGACCCCTCGAACCGCGCGCCGCCGAGCAGCACCGGGACGCGGCTGCCGTCCTTCCGGAGGAACTCCTTCTCGAAAGGCCGGAACTCTCCGGTCAGCGCTATTTCATCGAGCGCCCCCTCGGTTATCTCTCGAAACTCCGTCGGCGTGCTCTCTGTCCAGTAGATCTTCTCGGCGGCTAGATCCTGCCGGCTATAGCGCAGCATGCTCAGGAACGCGTCGTTCGCGTCGATGATCCTGCCGTCGAGATCCCAGAAGGCTATCCCGATGATGTTGGCGTCCACGAGGCGCCGGATCCGCGCCTCCCGCTCGCGCAGCGCCAGCTCCGCCCGCTTGCGTTCGCTGTTCTCTCGCTCGAGCTGGGTATAGAGGCGGGCGTTCTCCAGGCTGACGGCGGACTGGGAGGCCAGGAGCTCTAGCATCGCGATCCGATCGGCGGTGAAGGCGCGCGGCGTCAGGTTGTTCTCCAGATAGAGCACGCCCACCAGCGTGCCCTGCTTCACCAGGGCGAGGCAGAGCACGGAGCGGGGGCGTCGCCCGCGCACATAGGCGTCCTCCGAGAACAGGTTGGGCAAGGTGGCGTCATCCAGGATCACGCTCTCCCGCGTGCGGACCACGTACTGAAGGATGGAGGTGGGGAGATCGGCCGGGGTGATGGGCGCCTGCCGGAGCGTGACCTCGACCCGTCCGCGCCGGGTGACGACCTCGGCCTCGATGTCGTGCTCGGCGCCGCACGGGCAGATCAGCAGGCCCCGCTCGGCGCCCGCGTGCTCGACCCCGATCTTCAGCAACGTCTCGATGAGCCGATCGAGGATCAGCTCGCTCGAGACCGCCTGCGACGCCCTGAGCACCGTCGTGACGTCGAGCTCCGCGTGCGGGGCGCCCTCGACCTCGGCGTGCCCGCCCCGCATGGGGGCGGCGTGCCTGCGCAGCGCCTCCGGCCGGAGCACGTGCGGGAAATTCCGCTCGATGCGCCGCATCGGCCGCGCCGCGCCCCAGCGCGCATAGAGCCTGTGCGCCTCGGTCATGTAGGCGCACGCGACGAAGGCCCTCCCCCGGTCGAGGTAATGGCGAGCGCAGAGCTCGTTGGCCAGCGCCGCGTCATGCAGGAACTGACCCTCCCGCGCGGCCGTGATCCCCTGGTCGTACAGGGCGCCCACGTCTTCGCGCTGCTCGCTCCGGGCGAGCTCGGCGTTCAGGATCAAGCAGCGGTGACGGTGGCTCTGCGGGCCGAGGGCCGCCCAGGACTCGACCTTGCGCGCGCATTCCCTCAGCCTCGCGAGGTACACCTCCCTGAGCGCGGGGGCCGCGGTCCCCGCGGCCCGTGAGGAGGCCAGCCCGCCGTAGAAGTAATAACAAGGGCTCGCGTGCCACGCCGCGAGCATCCCCAGGCTGCCCGGATCGGTCGAGCCCCAGAGCTCCGCCACGTCCTCGTACGCGCCATCGAAGACGCCGGCGAGGACCCTGAAGACGTTCAAGAAATAGAGGGACGCCTGGTTGTTGATGGTGCGGGCCTCCTCGGCGACGGCGTGGATGTCGACCCACGCCCCGCGCGCCCAGTCGCCCCCGTCCGGCGCGCCGAGCTGCTCGCAGAGCTGCGCGACGGCCCCGACCATCCACGTGATGGTGTTGAACTTGTCGAGCTTGCAGAGCGGCGCGTGCTGCCTCGCCTCCTCGATGACGTCGTGGAGGTGCGCCCCGCGGAGCAGGCGGTTCATGGTCGCGTTGCACGCGTTGTAGAACGCCCAGATGTACTGCCCTGTCTCGATGCCGGCGTGGACGCCCTTGCGCAGGGACGCCTTTGATGTCTCGTAGGTGTCCATCCAGTGCTGGACCCACGCTCCCCACATGTTGCACAGCATGGATTCGGATTTCGCGTCCGGGTGTCGCTCGTTCAGCCGGACCGCCGCCCGCCCGAACTCGTAGCCCTTCTCGATATCGAGCCTCGCGCAGAGGAACGTCCCGAAGTTCACGTAGGCATAGATCGAGCTCTTCGAGAGGCCGTGCCTCAGCGAGTTCTGGAGCGCCTTCATCACGGTGATGCCGAAATTGTTCGTGCCCAGCTGGTAGGTCGGCGAGAACATCTCCTGAAGGACGTCCTGGAGGGCGGCGATCTCGGGATCGTTCAGCGCGGGCAGATCGACCAGAGACGCGATGGGGCGGCCGCCGATCACCGCGATCGTCCGCTCGAGCTCGGCGTTGAGCGCGCCGTCGTCGGGGTAGGGCGGCAGATCGATGTCGTACGCTCGGAGCGCCGCGAGTCCCTCTTCCATGGCGGCGGGCAGATCGTTCTTCAGGATCTCCACGTTCATCTTCAGGCGCCGCACCTCTGTCCTGTGGAGGCGCCCCCTCGCCTTGTCGAAGCTGGCCCCGAGGGTCGAGAGCGCGTCATCGTGCCTCCCGCAGAGCGACTCCATCAGCCCCTTCTTCGTGTGGTAGGTGAACGCCAGCTCGTAGTTCGAGATCCAGGCGTCCTCGGGCAGCATGGCCATGCCGTGCTCCAGGTACTTCAGGGCTGCGGTGAACGCGGTCGACTCCTCGGCCCGCCCGGAGGCCAGGAGGTTGAGCCTGGCCGACTCCATGCGCTCTTGCGGGTCCTGGATCAGAGCGCCCGCGCTGTTCAGGTGATTGACGACATCGAACAGGTTGTGTCCCCTGTCGGAGCGCAGCTTGCCGAGCAGGAGCTCCCCGATCCGGTAGTGAAACGCCGGCCTGTCTCGCTCCGGGATCAACGAGTACGCGGCCTCCTGGATCTTGTCGTGCGCGAAGCGATACTGCTCGCCAGCGCTCACGATGAGGCCCTCGCCGAGCGCGCCGTCGAGGCACCCGTACGTCTCGTCGGGGGGGCGCTCGCTGACGGTGTTCAGGACGTCGAGCTCGAACGTGTTGCCGATCACCGAGGCCAGCCGGAGCACCCTCTGCGTCGCCTGCGGCAGGCGCCGGATGGTGTCGGCCATGAGGCTCACGACGTTGTCGGTGCACTCCAGCCGCTCGATCTGAGGCAGGTCCCAGCGCCAGCCCGTCGCCGGATCGAAGACCAGCAGCTTCGCGTCATAGAGGTGCCGCATGAACTGCTTCACGAAGAACGGATTGCCTCCGGTCTTCTTCAGGACCGCGCCCGCGAGCGCGCCTCCGTCGCGGATCTGCAGGCTGTCGTTGATGAGCTCGACCAGGTGCGTGAGCCGGAGGGGCTCGAGGACGATGTTCCGCACCTCGAGGCCGCCCTCCGCGAGCTCCTCCAGCGCGGCCAGGAAGGGGTGGGTCGGGCTCACCTCGTTATCGCGGTAGGCCCCGCAGAAGAAGAGCGCCTCCACGTTCTCTTTCGCGAGGATGCTCGCAATCAGGCTGAGGCTGGCCGAGTCCACCCATTGCAGGTCGTCGAGGAACATGGCCAGCGGGTGGGCGTGCCGCGCAAATACCGACACGAAGTTCTGGAAATAGAGGATGAAACGATTCTGCGCCTCGACCGGGCCGAGCGCCGGGACGGGCGGCTGCTCGCCGATGATGTGCTTCAGGGAAGGGAGGACGTCGCAGAGGACCTGCCCGTTGCTCCCCAGGGCGCTCAGGATGCCCTCCCGCCATGTCGTGATCCTCTCCTCGCTCTCGAAGAGGAGCTGTCTGACGAGCGCGTCGAAGGCTTGGACGATGGCGCTGTAGGGCGTGTCGCGGTTGTACTGATCGTACTTCCCGCTGATGTAGTAGCCCTTCTCGCGCGCCAGCGGCTTCAGGATCTCCTGGACGAGCGACGACTTGCCGATGCCAGAGTAGCCCGAGACGAGGACGGTCGTCCGCTTCCCCCGGAGCACGTCGTCGAACGAGCCGACGAGCTCCTGGATGTCCCCCTCGCGACCGTAGAGCTTCTGGTGAAGCCGGAAGAGGTCTCTCCTGTCGTATTGGCCAGGCCTGAAGGCCCCGATCTGGCCGCGGCTCCGCCGTCGCGACCGGATCTCTTCCAGATCCGCCTTCAGCCCCTCGGCGCACTGGTAGCGGTCTTCCGCGTTCTTGCTGAGGAGCTTCGTCGTGACGGCGGAGAGCGCGGCGGGCACCTCCGGGTCGATCTCCGCGGGGGGGACGGGCTCCACGGCGATGTGGGCGTGGATCAGCTCCAGCGGGTCCATCGCCTCGAACGGCCTCCGCCCGACGAGCACCTCGAAGAGCACGACCCCGAGCGAGTACATGTCGGTGCGGTAGTCCACGCTGCGGTTCATGCGGCCGGTCTGCTCGGGCGACGTGTACGGGAGCACCTCCGAGAGGACGCGGGGGCAATAGATCTCCTCCTTCTCGCGCGTCACGAGGGAATCCACGCCGAAGCCCGTGAGCTTCACCTGGCCGCCCTCTCCGAGCAGGATGTTGGGAGGCCTCACGTCGCCGTGGACAAGGCCGTGCCGGTGGATGTCGGCCAGGGCCTCGGCCACAGGGATCATGGTGTCGAGCAACGCGCAGACGTCGAGCTTGCGCCTCGTCCTCGCGGACAGCGGGGGGCCCGGGAAAACCTCGGTGACGAGCGCCAGGCCGTCCCCGTGCTCCTCGACGGCGTATACCTTGACGACCCTCGCCGAGTCGATGCGCTGGATGACGCGGTAGGCGTGCTTGCACCGCATGACGTCGCTCATCCGCGCGCAATCGGCGTAATCGGCGTAATCGGCGTACGCGGTGTACAGCACCTTGATCGCCACCTCGACGCCGTCGGCCTCCCGCCGGGCTTGATACGCGGCGTACCCCGCGCCCTCGCCGGTCTTCGCGATGACGTGATACCCGTTGATCTGGAGCGTGCCTGGCGGCATCGGAGCGGGCGTCATCGGGAGATCCTTCGCGTCGCTGGCGCCGCGCCGGCGCTCGACCTCCCGGCCCCGCCCGGCCGCCGGCGGCCGCGGTCCACCGCCCGCGCAGCGCGCGCCCAGGCGCGACGCGTCGAGCATGCTGAGCGGCAGGTCGATTGTGTACCTTCGACGTACCCCCTCATTGCAGGGGTATGAGCCTTCTACACGACCTGTCAACCGGACAACCGGAACGACCTGTCAACCGGACAACCGGAGTCGACGAGCTCTCGACATCACCTCGATGGCGTGTTCGTGCAGCTCGCCGAAGCAGGTCCCGCTCCCCGTCGAGGAGCGCGCGAGCCGGGGCGCATGAGGTCGTCGCGCTCCGCCGCCGGCGGCGCCCGAGCGCATCGGGCTGGCGCTCGTGGAGGTGGAGGGCGGCCTGGCGGCGGCGCGCCGGTCACCCCGCCGCCCTCACATGACGTTCCGCAGGATCAGCTCCGTCACCCCCGCCGCAACGAGCAGCAGCAGCCCCCCGATCCCGCAGATCAGCGTGATCTTGTCGTCCCGCCAGCGCGGCCTAAGCGGCACGATGTCGCGCTCCGGCAGCACGACCGCGCGCATCGTCGCGTGGATCGGCAGCCCGCCCGGCCGCGGCGCGACCGCGGCGTTCGGCGGCTGGACGAGGCCCATGTTGATGAACCGCGTCACGCCGGCGCGCAGCCGGTCGCCCATGCCCGGCAGCGCGCTGCCGATCGCCACCGCGCGCAGCCACGGCGCCCGCTCGAACGCGCTCTCCATCGCGAGCACCCCGAACAGCTGGCGCAGCCGCGCCATCAGCGCCCGCACCTCCGCGAGGTGCTGGAAGGCGCGCGTCCGCGCCTCCGGCGGGTCCTCCGACCCCACCCGGGCCAGGCAGTACGACTCCAGCCGCGCGTTCAGGCCCTCGAGCTCCTCCAGGATCCGCGGCGCCGCCTTGTCCGCGGGCGTCTCCAGCGGCAGCGTGAAGCCCCACGGCTCCTCTCGCCCGCGCTCCGCCGTCCACTGGAACACCTCGGCGAAGCCCCAGAGCGTGTCGTAGCGCGACAGCACCACGTACGCCGGCACGTCGGCGCGCAGCGCCCGGCTCACCTCGACCAGGTACGCGCGCATCCGGTTCGCGTACTCATCGAGCCCCCGCTCGTCGAGCTCGATGAACTCCGCGATGCTGAGCACGAGGAGGATGCCGTCGATCGGCTCGCGCGGCCTCGACCGGAGCAGCTCCTCGCACAGGCTCGCGAGCTGATCGGGCTGCCGCCGCGGGCCGAGCACCGTCGCCTCCGGCTCGATGAAGAACGCCTCCTGCGCGAGCCAGTACGAGCACCGCGCCCCGGGCACGCCGATCTGGAGCGGCGCGCCGCCCGGCGGCCAGGTGAGGTTCATCGAGCGGATGACCGTCGATCGGCCCGAGCCGGGCTCGCCCAGCACGAGGTAGCACGGGACGGCGTGCACGCCCTGCGAGCTCTCCGGGTGCGCCTGCTCGATCAGCGCGTGGGCGCTCGCCAGCTCGTAGACGAAGGAGCCGCTCATCGCACCCTTTGCGCGATCGTCCACGCGAGCGCGCCCGCACCGGCGAGGGCCACGACCGCCGCGACGACCCGCCCGACCAGCGCCGACTGCCAGAGCGGCAGGTTGGGCAGGTGCTGGACCGCGACGCCCTCGACCCGGACCGGCCTGAGCACGCCGCCCTTCCAGTCGCGGTCCGGATCCACGCCGAGCTTCAGCGAGAGATCGCGGCGGATCCGCAGGAGCTCGTCGATGTTCTGCCCCGGCAGCCCGTAGCGGCCCCGGAAGCCGAGCCCGAGCACGCAGGCGTACGTCGCCATCACCACCTGCGGGCCCTTCCGGACGCGCTCCAGCCGCTCGAAGAACTCCACGCCGGCGTTGTTCGTCATCCACCGCGCCGCCTGCAGCGGGCGCTGCGCCCACACCGGCCAGAGATCCGGCAGGGACATCGCGAGCTCGTCCGCGAACGCCGCGATCGCGAACATCCCGTCGTCCACCGCGGCGATCGGCAGCTCCCGCGAGAGCTTCGACTGCTTGAGCTCCTCGAGCAGCAGGTTCGCCTGCCGCAGGACGTGATCGGCCGGCGGACGCCGCGGGGATTGCCGGAGCATGCAGAGCCAGAGGAGCATCTCCTCGCCGAAGACGCCGATGGAGGTTTCCACGCGGCCGCGAGCTTACGCCGGGCGCGCGCCGAGCGTCGAGCGCCGAGCGCCTGCCGGGAGCGCGCCTGCCGGGAGCGCGCCGAGCGCCGCCGCCTGCCGGGCGCGCACTGGCCTACGCGCGGCGACCGGCGCGCACCGGCCTACGCGCGCGCCCCCTCGGCGGGGCGCGCCTCCGCCCGCGGTGACGCCGCCGCGACGGTTCCGTTGCGCCCGCTCCCGTCCGGGCGCGCCGCGCGCGACCGGACGGAGCGGCGCACCGGAGCGTCGACAACCGGGGGGGCGCGCGCCTATGCTCCCGCCGCTTCTCGGAGCCCCCTTCGAGAGCAGGCAGGGACGCGCGGTCGCGGTCCCCTTGAGGAGAGGTCATGTCGGAGATCCAGAGCGTCATCGCGCGCGAAGTCATCGATTCGCGCGGCAACCCCACTGTCGAAGCCGAGGTCATCACGGTGAGCGGCTCGGGCCGCGCGGCCGTGCCGAGCGGCGCGTCGACCGGCGAGCACGAGGCCGTCGAACTCAGGGACGGCGACAAGAAGCGCTTCCTCGGCAAGGGCGTGCTCACCGCGGTGAAGAACATCGAGACGGTCCTCGGCCCGGCCATTCTCGGCATGGATGCGCTCGACCAGGCCGAGCTCGACCAGGTGCTCATCAAGGCGGACGGCTCCGCGAACAAGTCGAAGCTAGGCGCCAACGCGATCCTCGCCGTCTCGATGGCCGCCGCGCGCGCCGCCGCCGACACGGTCGACCTGCCGCTCTGGCGCTACCTCGGCGGCGCCGCGGCGCGCGTCCTGCCGACGCCCCTCATGAACATCCTGAACGGCGGCGTCCACGCGGACAACGGCCTCGAGATCCAGGAGTTCATGATCGTGCCCTACGGCGCGGAGTCGTTCGGCGAGGCGCTGCGCACCGGCACCGAGATCTTCCACACCCTGAAGGGCCTGCTCAAGAAGGACGGCATGGTCACCGCCGTCGGCGACGAGGGCGGCTTCGCCCCGCGCCTCGCGTCGAACCGGGCGGCGCTCGAGTACGTCGTGCGCGCCATCGAGGCCGCCGGCTACCGCCCCGGCGAGGACGTCGGCGTCGCGCTCGACTCCGCGCTCAGCGAGTTCTACGACGCGAAGACCGAGCGGTACACCTTCGACAAGCAGCAGAAGACCCGCGAGGAGGTCGTCGCGATCTACGAGGAGCTCGCGAAGGCGTTCCCGATCGTGTCCATCGAGGACGGCGTCGCCGAGAACGACGAGAAGGGCTGGCGGCTGATCACCGAGCGGCTCGGCAAGAAGATCCAGCTCGTCGGCGACGACCTCTTCGTCACGAACCCGGCGCGCCTCGCGAAGGGCATCGAGGACGGGCTCGCCAACGCCATCCTCATCAAGCTGAACCAGATCGGCACCGTGACCGAGACCCTCGAGTGCATCCGCCAGGCGGGCGAGGGCGGCTACCGGTCGATCATCTCGCACCGCTCGGGCGAGACCGAGGACACGTTCATCGCCGACCTCGCGGTCGCGACCAACGCGGGCCAGATCAAGACCGGCTCCGCGTCCCGCTCGGACCGCGTCGCGAAGTACAACCAGCTGCTCCGGATCTCGTACGCGCTCGGCGACGGCCAGATCTACGCCGGCCGCGCGCCGTTCCGCCGCTTCGCCACCCAGGGCAGCGCCCGCTAGCGCGGCAGCGCCCCGCCTAGCGCGGGTCGCGCCCGCCTAGCGCGGGTCGCGCCCGCTAGCGCGGGTCGCGCCCGCTAGCGCGGGTCGCACCGGCTGGCGAGGCCGGGTCCCCGCTGCGCCGATGGCGCCGCGGGGGCCCGGCTCGCTGCCGCTGTCACCAGCGGTCGCCGCCGCCGCCGCGGCCGCCGCCGCGGCCACCGCCGCGGCCACCGCCGCCGCCGCGGCCGCCGCCGCCGCCTCCACCTCCACGGAAGCCGCCGCCACCGCCGCCGCCGCCGGGTCCGCCGGTGCGCTCGCGCGCCTCATTGACCGTCAGCGCGCGGCCGTCGAGCTCCTTCCCGTGCAGCGCGGAGATGGCCGCCTGCGCCTGGGCGTCGCTCACCTCGACGAAGCCGAAGCCCCTCGACTGTCCTGTCATACGATCCGTCATCAACTGAACCGACAGAACCTCGACCCCGGCCGCCTCGAACGCAGTGCGCAGGCTGTCTTCCGTCGAATGGAACGCCAGGTTCCCCACATAAAGCCGCTTGCTCATGTCTGCCGCCAATCCCGTGCACGATCTCCGCTTCCCTCGCGGGCGGCCCGGATCGCGCTGCGGGCCGCTCACGAATAATGTTCCCCGATGCCGGCCGTCACCCCACGTTCGGAAGAGGCAACCACGTTGCAGCAGGCGGCCGGATCGGAGGTCGAGGACGAACGAGCCTTGAGGCGCTTCGGAAGCTACCGGCCGGCGACGAGGTACGCAAGGTATTCCCCCAGGATCGCCGGGCCTGCCGGATCACGGACCAAGCGGGTCGGTCGGACGGCGGTCGATCGACGTACGCCGCGCGCCGCCGTACCGTCCGCGCTCCACCCCTGGCCGCCAGACCGCGAGGGGGCCTCCTTGCGCACGCCGGGGTCCGGTCTGTCAGGGGTTTCCTGCATGCGGGACGTGATCATGGCCAGGGCGCCTGGCGTGCCCCGCCGTGACGGAGGGTCGCGCGGGGAAGGCGGCAAGGCAGGAAAAGCACTGATCTTTTCTACTCACGTTGGCCGTCGCGTCCACGTGCGGAGTGAGCGCGCGTGGGTCGCGCGCAAAGGCGCCAGACCCCACCCGCGCTGTCCCGCGCTTCAGGCCGGGCGGCCGGGCGTGGTACCCTGGACTCTCGGGCGTTCATTCTGGAGGTCAGACCATGAGACCACGCGTGTTCTCCGCGAGGGCAAGCTCGCGCAAGGTGCATCGAGGGACGCTCCTCCTTGCCTTCGCGGCGGCGATCGCGGCGCCAGCGGCGGCGTGCTCGTCGGGGGGCGGGGCGAGCGACGCGGGGAGCGGCGCGCAGGGCGGCGGCTCGACGAGCAGCGGCGCGGTCGAGGGCCTGGTCTCGCTTCGCATCGACCCGGCCGTCGCCGCGGTCGAGCTAACGTTCGGCGAGTCCGCGGCCGTGGAGCTCAAGGCGGTCGGCCGCTTCGAGGACGGCGCCGAGCGCGACGTCACCGATCGGGTCGCGTGGAACGCCGGCTCCCTGTCCGCCAGCGTGACCGACGGCCGCCTCTCGACGGACACGCCCGGCCTCGTCCGGGTGATCGCCGCGAGCGGCGGGGTCACGGCGACCGCCGACGTCACCGTGAAGCTCGTCGGCGAGATCGCGCTGCCCGGCGCCCCCGACGGCGCCGCCGCCGCGCTCGACGGCGCGCCCGAGGCGTCGAGCGCCCCCTCGATCGTGTACCCGCTCGACGGCGCGCTCTTCCCCGCGAACATCGGCGCGGTCGAGGTCCAGGTGAGCAAGGCCGGCGCCTCGCAGGCGGTCGGCAGCATCGAATTCTCCGGTGATTTCATCGACTTCCGCATCGTCGGCGCCTGCGACGCCATCCCGGGCACCGACGGCTGCGCGATGGTCCTCTCCCCGGCGGTGGTCGCGCAGCTCGTGAGCGCGAGCGAGGGCGAGACGATGGAGACGCGCGTCCGCCTCGCCGCCGAGGACGGGAGCGCGCTCGGCGAGAGCGAGGCCATCGACGTCCGCTGGGCGGGCGCGACGCTCTCTGGCGGCCTGTATTACTGGCGCACGAACGGGACCGAGCTCCAGTCGGCCGCGATCTACCGGTACGATCTCGACGACGCGGCGAGCCCGCCCGAGCTGTTCTGGTCGAACGAGCAGTCGCCGCCGCTGGCGAACGGGCAGGAGAAGCCGTGCATGGGCTGCCATGCGCTCGCGCAGGCGGGCGACAAGATGGCGCTCACCTTCGGCGGCAGCGGCCCGTCCTCGTTCGCGCTGGTCGACGTCGCGACGGCGGACATGATCGCGGTCCGCAACGAGGATCCCGGCGGGTTCGCGACGATGACCGCCTTTTCTCCGGACGGCGAGCTCATGGTCAACGCCTTTCGCGGCGTGCTCACGCTCCGCCGGGCCGACGAGACGCTCGAGGCGATCGGCGACCTGTTCGCCGAGCAGCCCGAGAGCCTGACGCAGCCGTTCTGGTCGCCGACCGGCAAGCACCTCGCCTTCGTCGCCTGGCAGCCCAACGAGAACGGGGCCGGCCCCGAGCTCTACGGCGACACGGTCCGGGGCGCGCAGATCCTGATCGCGGGCTCGGACGGGGCGACCGAGTTCGAGGCGCCGAGGGCCCTTGTGCCTCGCGAGCAGGGCAAGAGCCATTATTACCCTGCCATCTCCGACGACGGCGCCTGGGTGGTGTTCAACACCTCGAGCTGCGACGGCCCCGAGGGCAGCGGTTCTGTCGGCGTCGATCCGTGCGACACCTACGACG
Source organism: Sorangium cellulosum (assembly GCF_002950945.1). GTDB lineage: Bacteria > Myxococcota_A > Polyangia > Polyangiales > Polyangiaceae > Sorangium > Sorangium cellulosum_E. Next base: position 12,454,529 of record NZ_CP012673.1, on the reverse strand, counting down.
ACAACTCCGCGCGCCTGCGCATCGTCCCGGTCGAGGGCGGCGCGCCGGTCGATCTCGCGCGGGCGAACGGCGACGACACCTGGGCGAACTCGTGGCCGCGCTTCGGCCCGGGCCATGACACGTACCGTGGCAAGAACATCTACTGGGTCGCGTTCTCGTCGCGGCGCCCCTACGGCCTGCGCCTGCCCGGATCGAGCGACGGCACGACGAAGCCGCAGCTCTGGTTCGCCGCCGTGACGCTCGCGCCGGGCGGGGAGATCCAGGGTGATCCGAGCTTCGCCCCGGTCTGGATGCCCCAGCAGAACGACGACATCACCGCCCCGACCGGCAACCACATCCCGCAGTGGGCCGAGAGGGCGCTGCCCGTCCCGCGCTGAGCGCGGCGCTGCCCGTCCCGCGCTGAGCGCGGCGCCGCGCGCCCCGCCCGCCCAGCGCCTCGTCCCGCGCGCCGTTCAGGCGGCGCGCGCTGCGGCCACGGCCGCGCGGGGCTGCACGACCCCCCAGCCTTGCCGCTCGAGCGCGATGCCTGGCAGCCCGCGCGCGGTCTTCATGAGGATGCGCCGGCACTGTTGCGGTGAGAGGCGCGGGTTCGCCTCCAGCATCTGCGCCACCACGCTGCTCACGATCGGCGCGGCGAAGCTCGTCCCGTCCACGTGTTTGTAGTGTCCCGAGATGACCTTCTGGTCCTGCAGCTTGGCGGCCGCGAGCTGCCGGACGAGGTACGGCTCGCGTCCGGCGATGGCGTCGAGGTCCGGGTCGACGCCCGCGTGCTGGACGAGCAGCCCAGGGAGCTCCTGGTCCCTGGCCCGATCGAGCAGCGAGAGCAGCTGAGCCTGCGCCGCGGTCGGCGTCCCCGGCAGGATGGGCGCAGCCAGCCAGATGGCCGGCGCGATGATCTCCGGCTTCTGCAGCCCGTCCAGGGTGAGCCCGTACGACGAGTGGTAGTTCCACGAGTGTTCCCCGGCGCCGCCGTCGTCGAGCCCGCCCACGGCGATGACGCTCGGCGCGCTGGCTGGCGGGAGGACGTTGTGCGCCGCCTCGTGCCCCGCGTTCCCCGCGGCCGCGACGACCACGATGCCTTCCCGCGTCGCGTCGTCGGCGGCGCGCGACAGGCTGCCCGTGAGGTACGACTCTTCGTAGTCCCCCCCGCACGAGATGTTGAGCACGCGTATCCCGTACCGTTCCCGGTGCTCGATCACCCACGCGATCCCTTTGCGGATGTCGTCGTGCACGATGCGGTGCGCCGACCCCACCTTGACCAGCACGACGTCCGCCTCCCACGCCAGTCCTCGAAATCGCCCTTCCGACAGCGCCCCGTTCCCCGCCGCGACCACCGAGGTCATCATCCCGTGCCACGACGACACATCGGCCTTCTCCAGCGCCGCCGCGTCGTTCTCCGGCGCGAAAACATCATGGTACGCCAAGATGCGATTCTTCGGCGTGACCAGATCCGGATGGGCATAGAACCCCGAGTCGATGAACGCGATGGTCACCCCTCGTCCCGCGCACCCCGGCTCCGCGTGGAGCCGCTCTGCGACCGGCAAGATGCGCCTTTGCTCGAACCCCTGCTCACCCATGACCCCGGCATCCTCTCACGATTCCCGCCCCCTCCCCCCTCCATTATCCCTCTTCCCCCAAAGTCCACCGCAAGCGTCGTCGGGCGGGGCCGCGCGGCGGGGGCGGGCGGGCGGGCGCGTCGAGCACCGACCGAGGAGCCATAAGGTCCCAGGTGTCTCCACGTCCCAGGCGCGCCTTGTGTGGCGCGCACCATAACGTCTCAGTCCTCGAGGCCCGAAGGGAGACATGCCGGGCGGTGTTCTCCTCGCAAGCTCCCTCGCCCCCAGTCTCGCCGATTGGCCAGCGCCCGCCCGCCCGCCCCCGCCGCGCGGCCCCGCCCGACGGCGCGTGCTGTCTGGACGACCCCCCCGCGTTCCGCCACGCTGCGCAGCATGAGGTCCTTCATCGCGACGATGGTCTACGATCTCCACCCGGACACGCCCCTGGAGTCGAGGAAGCTCCTCCGCGCGCACCTCGTCGGCCGCCGCTGGCAGGACCGCCACGACGGCGCCCCGATGCCGCAGTCCGCCGTCTGGATCCGCCGTTCCGCCGAAGACGACCAGACGACCGACGACCTGCACGCCGCGTGTGCCCGCGACCTCCGCGAGGCCGCCGCCGCGGTGGCGCAGGCAGGTCGTCCCATCCAGGTGATGCGTGTCTGGATCCAGGTGAGCGGCGCCGGCACGTACGGCCTCGCGAGGCCCGCCCCCGCGGCCCCCGGCTGAGCGCCGCTGCAGCGCGCCGGACAGCCCCGATGAGCCCGCGCCGCGCCGGAGCGCCCGGGCGCACGGCAGACGGTCAGCCGCTCGCCCGGCCGCCGGCCGTCACTTGACCTCGAGGCCGCAGTTGATGAACTTGATCGTGGTGTCGATCCGGAAGTGAGAGTCGGTCACGTGCCGCTCGGCGAAGAAGAAGTCGAGCTGGTACTTCTTGCCGATCTCGAGCCCCAGCTCGTCGAGCCTGACGACCTCGGTCTGCTGGGGGTGGATGCCCCCGAGGTCGACGACCTTCTTGCCATTGATGTACGTGAAGACGTCGTCGTCGCCGGCGAACGTGAACTCCTCGCCGCCCTGGTACTCGAACCCCATGTGCATCTCGAAGGTGAAATGGTAGTTGTGCTCCCGCCCCTCGTTCCCGAACAGCTGATCATCGACGGGGAAGAACAGCTGGTTGTCGTACGTCCACACGCCGGGTTGCTCGGATTCCACGAACTGGAGCGTGATGTTCATCGGCGAGTTCACGCCCTCGACGTCGCGGAACCACTGATCGAAAGCTTCCTTGCCGGTCGTGGTCTGCGTCCCGGTGGCCCCTCCGGCGTAGATCGGCTTCAGGTCCTGTCCGAGTTCGTCGGTGACGATCTCGTGGTCGTCGCAGCTATCGCACTTGCCGGAGTGGGCTGGCTCCATGTCCGGGTGTGTGTCGTGGAAATCGCGGACCCGGCCGGTGAACTTGCCGTCGCAGGACTCGCCGACCTCCTGCCCATCCGGCCCGCCGCCCGCGGATCCCCCCCCGACGCCCGACGTCTCGAGCCACTCGGCTCCGCCTACGCCGCCGCCGTAGTCCCCGCTCGTCGCGCCGGGCCCGCCCTGCTGCGTCCCGCCAGGATTCTCGACGCCGCCCCCGCACGCGATCAGCGTCCCCATCATTACAAGCGCCGCCACACGACCGACCATCTTATTCATCACAGACCTCGCTCTTAAGGTGCCGCCCCAAGCCGTGCGACAAAGTAGCATAAGTAGTCCCACGAGGTGGGTTGACGTGGTGCGTTAGTTTACTGGCTTTACCCGGCGGATGCGTCAATCCTGGTCGAGGACAGGGCCGTAATCTGCGGATACGCTGAGCCTGGTATTTTCTCCTGTCAGCGCTCGCCGCGTGGGCGGTCGCGAACGCGCGCGGGTGAGGCCGGGCGGCTCCAAGGCCGGCTGGCGGCCGGGAGCGGAATCCGTCGTTGGCGGCGGCGCGCGGCGGCGCGCGGCGGGGCTCGTCGAGGGGGGGCGACGCCGGCGAGGGATGGCCCACGGCCTGCAAGGGCGTGGGCCGCATGGGACCCCACGTGACCGCGCGCGACCGCGCGCGACCCCACGTGAGCGCGTGTGACTGCAGGCCACCGCGGCGAGCGAAGGAGATCAGCCGATCCCCGGCCCCATGCGGCCCGCGGGACTCATCACCACGATTCACGGTGCTCGACCGGACGCCGAAGGAGAAGCGACAGTGAGCGATCAGAAACGTGACGACTCGAAGCAGGCAGGAACCGGCGGGAGCGCCGTGCAAGGTGCGCCGTCGGAGGAGGTCGGGCACGGCCTTGGCCTCGACCCGCCGGCCGCCCCGCCCGACGAGGACGGGGACCCGAAGGACGAGGCTTATGCGGACCGCCCTGCGCGCAAGCAGGCCGGGACGGCGCCAGAAGACGAGTCCGACGCCTCGGCGATCCAGCGGCCGCCGGCCGACTCCTGAGCAGACAGGCACTCCCCACCTCGCCTGAGCGCCTGTGCGGTCGCCCGCCGCCGAGCCCTCCTGAGGCGTCGCGCGCCGCGCGGAGCAGCGATGGCCGCCGCCGGCGGAATCCGCGGCGGCCGTGCCGCTGTGTCCGGCGCGCGCGCACGAGAGGCTCGACATCCGGGCACGCTCGGAGTACGCGATGACCGCTCGCATGGGAGCGAGCGCAGGTGGGTAGTGGACCACGAGACGCGGACCGAGATCGAGCCCGGCCCCAGCGCCGCCGACGCGCTGGAAGCCCGCGATGCGACCGAGGCGAGCCCTCCGTCCACCCGCTGGCAGACGACCTCGTCGAGCCGCCCGCCCGCCGCTGAGGCGTTTTGCCCCATCTGCCGTGAGCCCATCGCCGCCGGCGTGGTCCTTTGCCCCGAGTGCGGCGAGCCGACCGATGTGGCCGCCAGGCCGGTCCGGGCTCCCTCGATCCCCGAGGACCCTCCGGGCGCGAGCTGGCTCGCCCTGCACTGGCGTCCGCTCGTCACGATCGGCGCGATCCTGGCGCTGATCAGCACCGGCGGGGCGCTGCGATACCTCGCGCCCCACCGGTTCTCGGCGCCTCGGGCCGCGTCCCCGACGCCTCCGCCGGCCCCGGTCTGCGGGGCGCCGTGCTGGAGCGGCGAGGCGTGCCAGGTCGGCCGCTGCGTCTGGCAGCGCCCGAACGACGTCGGCCACCTGGTCGACGCGCCGTCGGTCGTGGGGCCGTTCTCGCTGCCGAAGGACACGTTCGACGCGCTCCCGCTCGATCGCGACCGCTTCGTCGTCGCGCTGTTCTCCGGCCTGGAGGTGCGCAGCGCCCGCACCGGCGAGGCGCTGAGCCTGGTCACCGAGGCGCCCAACGTGCGCCGCCTCTACCGCGTGGGCGACGTCGTCTATGCGACCTCGCCGTCGCGCATCTACGTGATCGACGCCGCCACGACGCGGCTGCTCAAGACGATCGAGCTCGGCGAGGCCGTGGGCGACGTGGTGGTCGGCGCCGCGGGCCGGCGTGTGCTCGCGTCGCTCCCGTCGGCGCACGCGGTGGCGATCCTCGCGACCGAGTACCACGCCGAGATCGAGCGCATCCAGTTCGGCGACGACGCCGTCGGCCCCGTGGCCGTCGACGACAGCGGCACCCGGGCGATCACGACGACCGGCCAGCTCCCGCAGCCCGGCCAGCGCGAGCCGTCGGGCGGCGTCGCGTACCCGTTCGACCCGAGCCGACTCGGCTCGGAGCAGGATCGCGTGCGCACGTCGATGGTCGGCAACCCGGCCAGCGCCCTCATGAGCCCGGACGGCTCGGTGGGCTTCGTCGCCCTCCGCGCCGAGAACACCCTGGTGCCGCTCACCTGGCTCCCCTCGGGCGCGGTGCGGCAGGAGGCGCGCATCACGACGTGCCGCGAGCCCGAGCAGGTCGAGCTCGTCCGGAGCGATCGGCGCGCGATCGTGCGCTGCAACGAGGGGCGCGCGATCCAGGTCTTCGATCTGGCGAAGCGCGAGCTCCTCCGCGCGGTCACGTTCCCTGGCCGCGCGGTCGACCTGGCCGTCTCTCCGGACGGCGCGCAGGCGGTCGTCGCGCTGAGCGGCGACGGGGCGGGCTCGGTGGCGCTGGTCGACCTGAAGACCTACGCCGCGAAGGTCCACCCGCTGAGCGGCGAGCCGACGCGGCTCCGGCTCGCCCCGGACGGCGGCTCGGCGCTTGCGCTCGGCGACCGCGGAAAGCTCGCGTGGGTGCTCCAGTGACCGAGCGCCGCGTCCCGTGCCCGAGCTGCGGCGCCCAGATCGTCGAGGGGGCGCGCAAGTGCCGCGGCTGCAAGGCGTGGATCGGCGAGCGCCCCCGCGGCAGCTCCGCCTCGCTCTCGGGCCGCGAGCCGCGCCTGGCGCGCGCGGCGGTCTCGGTGGCGAGCGGCGTCGCGGCCGTGATCATCGCGACGTTGACCAGCCTGAAGTCGCCGGTTGGCGAGGCGCCCCCGCTGACCGCGCTCACGCCGGAGGGCGCCGCGTCCCCCGACGCCGCGGGCGCGCCGGACCCGGCGGCCTTCGGCCCGGACAGCCCCGAGGAGCCCTCGCCGCCGCCGCCCGAGTCGAAGGGCCGCTGGCGCGCCCGCGAGGTCCGGATCGGGGATGTGCACCCGCTCGACGTCGTGTTCAACCCGAAGGGCACGTCGATTTACGTCAGCGCCGACGACGCCTCGCTGCGCGAGTACACGATCCAGAGCGGCGAGCTGATCCACAAGGCGTCGGTGCCGGCGCAGGGCGATCACATCCGGCTCCTGTTCGACCGTTACGTCGCGGTGCTGCGGCACCAGGACGCCGCGCGCATCCCGGTGATGGACACGACCGCGTGGGACCGCGATCCGGTCCTGCTCGACGTCGGCCGGAGCCCTGGCGACATCGTGGCGCTGCCGGACGGCCGGACGGTGGTCGCGGCGACGACGGACACGAAGCGCGTGACGAAGTTCGAGCTGCCGACGGGCGTGCGGCTTGCGAACATCACGCTCCCGCACGCGACGGGGCAGCTGTTCCTGGTGCAGGCCGAGGGGCGGCCGTACCTCGCGGCGCTCGGCGCGCTGACGCACGCCGGGCGGCCTGCGGGCGCCTGGATCGATCTGTTCGATCCGAGCGAGTCGCCGTTCGGCGCGACGCGCCGGAGCATTCCGGTCGGCCGCGAGCCGCGCAAGGGCGATATCTCCCTCGACGGAGGCGCGGTGTTCTTTCCGGATCGGCTGTCCAACACGGCGATCTTGCTGCGCGTCGCCGGGGTGACGGAGACGAAGAAGACGCCGGTGGGTGTGGGGCCGACGGCGGGGTTCCTGCTCAATGGGGACCGTCATGGCATCACGCTGAACGCGGAGGCGCGGACGGCGAGCGTGATCGATCTCTCGACGATGGCGGTGACGAGCACGCTGCCGCTCCGCGGGGTTCCGCGGACGGGAGTGACGTCGCCCGATCGGAAGACGCTGTTCGTGGCGCTCGGCGGCACCGAGTGGCCGCCGTCCGGGAGCGGTGTCGCGGTGATCGCGGGGGATCCGCCTCGGGTGGTCGCGTCGCTTCCCACGGGCAAGGGGGCGTGTGCGGTGGCGGTCTCGAAGGATGGCGCGCGGGCGGCGGTGGCGTCGTACTGGGAGAGGGCGATCACGGTGCTCGAGCAGTGAGCTCCGCGTGAAGCGGCCGGCGTTGCGCGGGACCGGTGAGCCTGGGCTGGCGTTGATAGCGGACCGATGCACGCGCGGGATTTGGGGGGGTCCTCAGCGTCTTTCGTCTTTCGTCTCTCGTCTTTCGTCTTTCGTCTTTCGTCTGTCGTCTCTCGTCTGTCGTCTCTCGTCTCTCGTCTCTCGTCTCTCGTCTCTCGTCTCTCGTCTCTCGTCTTTCGTGAACGTCTTTCGTGAACGTGAACGTGAACGATATAAAACGTCTTTCGTGAACGTGAACGATATAAATCAATGGCAGTTGTGCTATCGAATCCTCATAAGATGTCCTGTGGATAAGGAGCAAGGGACGGCTCCGAGTCGAGCAGGAGCACAAAAATCGTTCACGTTCACGTTCACGAAAGACGTTCACGAGAGACGAGAGACGTTTACGAGAGACGACAGACGAGAGACGACAGACGACAGACGAGAGACGACAGACGAGAGACGACAGACGAGAGACGACAGACGAGAGACGAGAGACAGGGGACGTAGTAATTCTCTAGATCCAGCCCCTGAGCGCTTACGATGATCAGATGATTGCCCTTCTCTCACCTTAAAGGGGCGAATCGTCTGTCCCGCGGCGGTTGAGGTGGGCACCCCCTTCGGCGCGGCGACCTCGGGAATGTCCCGGGTTGACTGTCCACAGGGCCGGGCCGATATCTTCCCCATGCGGAAGGGGAACATCCCGACCCTGCTCGCAGTCCGGCCACCCTCGTGAACCGCCCGCTCCACCGCGCCTACGCCATCGCGCTGGCAGCGCTCGCCGCCTGCCGTGGCGGCTCCGGTGCGCCGGACGCCGGGCCCGCGCCGGCCGCTGAGGCGGGCGCTCCCGCGCCGCCGTCCACCGCCGCCGCGCCGGTCGCGCTCCCCACGGCATCACCGGACGCGGCAGCACCGGACGCGGCGGCACCGGACGCGGCGGCACCGGACGCGGCATCACCGGACGCGGCATCACCGGACGCGGCAGCACCGGACGCGGCAGCGCCGGACGCTGCGGTCGCTGCGCCGGACGCGGGATGCAAGCTCCTCCGGGGACCGCTCGCACTCTCGCTCCGCGGGCCGGCGCTGCTGTGGACCCCCGACAACGCCGCGCGCGCCGACTTCCGGGTGATCTTCAACCGCGACGGCGTGGCCCACCACGTCGCGCCGGCGTTCACCGGGCTTCCCGGGGCGAGCGCGCCGCGCGAGACCGCCGCGCCCGACGCCGGAGCCGGCGACACGGCGGCGGCGCGCGCGTCCTGGCCGGCGTGCTCCATCGCGGCGCGGTTCACGTTCTGCATGGATCACGGCGGCACGATCCGGAGGACCCCGATGTCCGGCGAAGCGCCCGCCCTCGTCGGCGCAGGACGCCGCGGAACCGGGATCTCCGCTGTCCCGCTGCCGGGAGGCCGCACGCTCCTCGCCTTTCTATCGGACCGGATCACCACCGAGGGCGCCGTGACCCAGGCGTTCGCCGTGCTCGACGACAGGCCGGCCGTGCCGCTGTCCACAGAGGGCAGCGGCGCGACGTTCGTCGCCCTCGCGCCGTGGAAAGGGAAGGTCCTCGCGATGTACATCGACGCGCGCTCGGCGCTGACGCCGGTCCACGCGCGCACGCTCGGGCTCACGGCGGAAGGCAAACTCGAGCTCGGGCCCGACGCGGTCATCTTCGTCGGAGACGCGGGTGAATCGCGCATGGGCGGCGCGCTCGCGGTGGGCGCCGATGGGCCGGCGTTCGCCCTCCTCCCCGCGTCGAAGGACATGGCGGCGTTCGGCATGGCGGCGATCCGCATCGACGACGCGCCCCGCGACGACATGCCCGCGGTCTGGTCGCTCTACCCGAACGGGCTCAGCCCGGCGCCGATCGCGGCCACGCAGGGAACCTCGCCGATCCACGTCGCCCGGGTCCGGCCGAGCGCCCGCGAGCCCGGCGCGCGCCACGTGCTCGAGCTCGGACAGCTCGACGGCGAAGGACGGTTCCAGCCGCGCTGCCAGGCCGCGCAGGCGGGCTCGTTCAAGCACGTGGCGATCGAGGCCGATCGCGACGGATCCCTGTGGATCGTGTACACGACGGCCTCGGGCACCTTCGTCGAGCAGCGCGCCGCGAGGCCGTGATCCGCCGGGCCGGCGGTCCACCCGAGGGCGCGCCGCCGGCGCTCAGACTCGGGCTTCGCCCTTTTTGTTGCCTGTTACCCCGGGGCAACGTCCCGATCGCGGCGAGTCGGAGGCGTTCATGCACCCTGGCACGACGGGCCGTTCACCAGACTTTATAGTGAACGCCTCGCCGCAAGCTGGACGCTACGGCGCGTGGACCGTCGCTGCGCACTCGCCCGTCATCGTGCCCTGTCATGGTGCGTCCGTTCGCGAGTCGAACGCCGGCTCGGTTGTGCAGTATCAGCAGAATGCTCGTGGATGTCTTTTTTCCGGAAATCGCGAGGGCTGAACCGGAATGCGTGCTGCTTCCAGGATTCGTACGCGCCTCTTGAACGGAGAGTAGACGAGCACGGCTGCCCTGTTGATCCGTTGGGTTGTCAAGGCACAACGGGACAGGAACAACCGTGCTCGACCCCAATCTTGCCAGCTTGCTGGCTGTTTTGGAAGTCTTTCGTATCGCGTTCACCCGTCCGTCGTTCACGAACCTGCTCGTGATCGCGTGCGGGTGGATCTTGACCCAGGGCCCGCACGCCGTAACCGAGGCGCTCGTGATGACCGGGGCCGCCGGACGACGACATCACGAAGCGTTCCATCGCTTCTTCTCCCGAGGGACGTGGAATCCGGACGAGCTCGGCCTGTGGCTGTTTCAGCGTCTGGCGCCGTTCCTCGGGGAGGGCGCGCTCCGGATCGCCATCGACGACACGGTGGCCCCGAAGAAAGGCCCGCATGTGTTCGGGATCGGAACGCACATCGACCCGGTACGCTCGACACGACGTTTCCGCGTCTTCTGTTTCGGCCACTGCTGGGTCGTGTTGACGGTGCTCGTGCGTGTTCCGTTTTCCCAGCGGACGTGGGGGCTGCCCGTCCTCTTTCGTCTCTATCGAGGAAAGAAAGAATGCTCGGAGCCCGAGGCGAGCTACGTCAAGAAGACCGAGCTCGCCCGCGAGATGCTTGATGTCTTTGTCTCCTGGGTGGGCGCCCGCCGTGTGGAGCTGGCCGCTGACTCAGCCTACTGCAACGCCACCGTCCTTCGCGGGATGCCTCCCTCAATTGTTGTGTTCGGCGCCATGCGCCCCGATGCGGTACTCACCTCCCTGCCCACCCCGCGTAAGCCGGGCCAGCGCGGGCGTACCAGCAAGCGCGGCGCACCGCTCCCGAAACCGCAAGCCCTGGCTAAGGACGACCGGATTCCCTGGCAGAACGGCACCGCCGAGTTGTACGGATGCATCACCAAGGTCCGGTACAAGACGCTCTGCGCGCAATGGTACCGAGCGTGCGGTGACGGCCTGCTGCGCATCGTCATCGTCGCGACCGACCAAGGACAGGTGCCGTTCCGGGTCTTCTTCTGCACTGATAGCAGCGTGGACGTCATTCGTCTGCTCGAAACGTACGCAGGGCGCTGGGGCATCGAGGTCTTTTTTCGGGAGGGCAAGCAGCTGCTCGGCTTCGCCGACTCGTCGGCCCGCAAGGAGGCGGCCGTACGCCGCGTCGCTCCCTTCGTCGGTCTGCTCTACACGGCGCTCGTCCTCTGGTTCCTCGAAGGCGCCGCCCAGAGCCACCTGGCTACGCCGCCGCTTCGCCCGTGGTACCCGCATAAGCGAGGGCTCTGCTTCGCCGACATCCTCCGCGCGGCACAGCGCGCGATGGCGGGCCTCGATATTCTTGACTCGATCAATACTTTCGAGCACTTAAAGAAACGGCGGGCGCAGGCGCCGCTGCCCGATACTCACGGGATTCACGGGCGAAGACTCGCCGCGTAAAGGGCGAAACCCGAGTCAGAGGCAGCAGCGGAAACCGATGTTCGGATCGTGGGTGGTCGGGTCCTGGCGCTCGAGCGCGCTGCAGCCGACCTTCGCCTCCTTCTCTTCCGCGCTCCACCCCGCGAACGTCTCACCTGGCGGCATGACCGGCGGGTTCAGCGAGATCAGCGAGCCGCCGCGGACGAGGCACGCGCCGTCCGGATCGCAGGAGTTCTCCCACTCGGCCACGTTGCCGCTCATGTTGTAGAGGTTGGACACGCCCCCTTCACACACGGGCACGGGCGGCAGCGGGGTAGGCGGTCCAGGCTTCAGCGAGATACCGTCGGCCGTGATATCCTGACACATCGACGGGGCGTGCTCGTGGCCGTACGGGTAGTCGTTCACCCCCTGGCCGGAGCACGCGTTGAACCACTCGCTCTCGCGGTGGTCGCTGGACGCGGCGGTCGCGCTGCCGCCGCCGCCGATCTTGCCGCACAGGTGCTTGCCGACGTAAGCGCAGTAGGTGTACGCGTCGCACCAGTCGACGTACGTGACGGGGACCCTGCCTTCGGTGTACGGCCAGCCGCTGGTCGGAGGGTACGTGTTCCCGGCGCACCGGGACGGCAGGCCCGCCAGCACCGGGTTCGCCATGACGAAGCGGTCGTACTCCTGCTTCGTCACCTCGTACGCATCGATGCAGTACGACCCGCCGCCGGTCACGGGCGCGATCACCATCGACGCCGGACACGCGCAGACGTGGTTCGTGGTGTCGCAGAGCCCCGTCTTGCAGTCGACGCTGGTGGAGCACCGCTGCCCCGGGGGGCACCGGGTGCCGCACTCGGCCCCGCCGCAGTCGATGTCGGTCTCACTGCCGTTCTTCACGCCGTCGCTGCAGCTCGGGGGCAGGCAGATCTCATCGAGGCAGACGAGCTCGCTGCAGTCGGTCGACCCGGAGCACGCCGCCCCCGGCGCGCAGCCGGTGCAGAGCCCGCCGCAGTCGACATCGGTCTCCTCACCGTTCTTCACGCCGTCGCTGCAGCTCGGCGGCAGGCACCGGTTGCTCACGCAGCTCAGCGACTCGCAGTCCGTGCCCTCCGCGCATCCCTCGAGGTTGTCGCACGCCGGGCACACCGGGTTGTCGCCCCGCGGCGGCGTGGCGCCGCCGCCGCAGTCGATGTCCGTCTCGCTCCCGTCCTTCTCCCCGTTCGCGCAGTCCGCCGCTGCGCAGGTGTTCGCCTCACACCGCGTCGAGTAGCAGTCCGCGGGCGTCGCGCACGTCTGGCCCACACGGCAGGGGGCGCAGGTGCCCCCGCAGTCGACGTCGGTCTCCATTCCATCCTTCTCGCGGTTCGTACAGCCCGGCGACGGTGCTCCGCCGCCCATGCCGCCGCCGCCCATGGCGCCGTCGCCGCCGTTGCCGCCGTGCCGCCGGTACCGCCGTCGCCGCCGCCCGCCGTGGTGCTGGTGCTCGTGATGTGGTTTCCCGGCCGGGGAGGAGGCTTGTCGTCTCCACTGCTGCAGGAGGCAGCCGCGGCCAGGACCGCGAGAGGTATAAGGATGAATGACGAGCGGATCATGACGGTGCCTCCCACTGCGCTGTGAAAATTTTGGATGGGAACGTTCAGGTTACGCGAGCGCCGCGTCTCGTCGCAACGCCCCAGCAAGGTCACATCGAGCGCGCCCGCGCCCGGGCTCCCGGTGACCGGTGAGAGGGCCGGCGAACCCGACCTACCTCCCGGGCACGCAACCGCCGGGCTCCACGCGCCGGGCGGCCCGGCGTGTGCGCCGCCCGCGGCCGCCGTCCTCGACGCGGGGCAGCCCTGGGATTGCCGCGGCCGTCCGGTTGCGCGGCGCCGCGCACCGGGGGCGACCCGCGCGGCCGAGGCCCAGCCGCGCGCTCCGAGGCCCATTGTCCCGGCGGGCGGGCTCCTCTCCTGGCTGTTGCGCATGCCGCCTTGTTGGCGTACAGCCGTGTCTCTGGATCTGTGAATCCATTCCTGTCGTAAATCTTAAGGAGTCCACATGAGACGAAATTACGTGCCCGCGGGCATTCTGTTGTCGCTGATCGCGCTCGGCGCCGCTGGCTGCGGCGGCGGCGGCAACAACGGCCCTGGCGACACGGAGAGCACGTCGTCCGGCGGCGGAGGGCAGGATGGCGCGGGCGGGGGCGCCGGCGCGGGGGCGCCGACGTCGAGCACAAGCGCCGGCCCGGGGAGCAGCTCCACGACCGCCGGCGGGAGCGCGTCGACGAGCAGCGGTAATCCCGGCACGACGGCGACCACCTCGTCCACGAGCGGCGGCGGCGCGGCGGTGAGCTGCGGTTACCCGTCGGGATACGCGGACGGCTCCATCACCTGGTATACGCTGGACATGGGGTCGACCGAGGTGAACTGCAGCTACCAGATCACGGGGCGGAACCCCGATGTCGTGGCGCACGTCCCCTTCGGCGGCGGCCAGTACTTCGCCGCCATGAACACCTCCGACTACGACAGCGCGGGGATGTGCGGCGCGTGCGTCGAGGTCACCCGGGACGACGGGCGCAGCGTGCAGGCCATGGTGGTGGACCAGTGTCCCATCGCCACGAACCCGAAGTGCACGGCGGGCCACATCGATCTCAGCAAGAACGCCTTCCTCCAGATCGGCGAGGAGCGCGAGGGCTACCTGGGGACGACCCACGGCGGCGCGGCGGGGAAGATCTCGTGGAAATACATCCCGTGCCCCTCGGCCGGGGACGTCTCCTTCCGCCTCAAGGATCCTGACAACCGCTACTGGAACGAGATCCTCGTCGAGGGGCACAGCCACCCGATCGAGAAGGTCGAGGTCGAGATCAACGGCGCGTGGCAGGCGGCGACGCGGCAGTCGTACAACTACTGGCTCGTCGGCGACGGGGACATGGGGGCGCCGCCCTACCATGTCCGCGCCACCGACATCAACGGATCCACCGTGGAGGCCAGGCTGGAGCTGAAGGCCGGAGCGCAGAGCGCGGGCGCTCAGCTCGCCGCGTGCGAGTGACGAGCGCCGCGCCGCCGCTCAGCCCACGGTCATCGCGAGCTTGCCCTGCACGCCGCCCGCCTCGAGCCGCCGGTGGCCCTCGCGTACGGTCTCGACGCTCAGCGCGCCGAGGTCCTCGGTGCGCACCGAGCGGATCTGGCCGGACTCGATGAGCGCGAGCAGCGCCGAGAGCTCCTCGCGGTAGATCTCCCAGTCCGCCGGCCCGCCGGAGGCGGCGCGCGCGCCGAGCATCTCGAAGTGCAGGCTGGCCGAGCGCGCGAACAGGGGGCTCTTCTGCCCGTCGAACACCGGGAACGCGCGCTCCTCCGGCTCCTCGACCAGCGTGACCACGCGGCCGCCGAAGCCGACCGCCTCGCACGCGAGCCGCTTCATGTCGCCGCCCACGAGGTCGAGCGCCACGTCGAAGCGGCGGCCGCCGTTCGCCGCGATCGCGCGCTCCGCGAGCTCCGCCGGGGTCGCGCCGCGGTGCGAGATCACGCTCTCCTTCGCGACGCCGAGCTCGGCGAGGTACGCCGCGCTGCGCTCGCTGCCCGCCGTGGCCACGATCGACGCGGCGCCGAGGCGCAGGCAGAGCGGGACCGCGAAGCTCCCCACGCCGCCGCTCGCGCCGGTGATCAGCACCGACTGGCCGCGCGAGAGCGCCGCGTGGCGGACGATCGCCTCGTAGGCGGAGAGCCCCGCCGTCGGCACCGCGGCCGCCTCGGTCCACGAGAGCCCGGCCGGCTTCCTGGCCACGAGCTGGGCCGGCACCGCGACGAGCTCGGCGTACCCGCCGTTCGACTGCGGGCCCCGCGAGTCGCCGAGGAACGCGCAGACCTCGTCGCCCGCGGACAGCCCGCTCACGCCCTCGCCGACCGCCTCGACCACGCCCGCGGCGTCGTGGCCGAGCGCGAGCGGCAGCGCCCCGCCGAAGTGGCCGGCGCGCCGCTTGTAGTCGACCGGGTTGAAGGACGCGGCGCGGACGCGCACGAGCACATCGCCCGCCCGCACGGCAGGGGCGGGAAGCTCCGCCTCGTAGAAATGCTCGACGCCGCCGAACTCGCGAAGAAGGATCGCTCTCATGGGGCCACTCTGCCACGCGCGCGCCCTCGGCCAAAGCGCTCTATGCCCGATCGCCCGCGGCGCGTCGGCCCGCGGCGCGTCGGCGGCGCCGGCGCCGGCATGGGCCGCGCGCGCTGCTCTGGTAGGATCGCCGCCGCCCGCGGCAGGCCGCCTGCGGGCCCCCAGGAGAGCTCCGTGCACGACCCTCGACCCGATCATCCGTCGCTGCTCACGGTCGACGACTTCGAGCGCGCGGCGCGCGCGCGCCTGACCAAGATGGCCTATGACTACTTCCGATCCGGCGCCGACGAGGGCCGGACGCTCCGGGAGAACCGCAGGGCCTTCCGCCGGCTCGAGATCCACTACCGCGTCCTCGTCGACGTGGCCGAGCGGGACCTGCGCGCGACCCTGCTCGGGACGAGCGTGCCTTTTCCGATCCTCGTCGCGCCGACCGCCTATCACGGCCTCGCGCACGAGGGCGCCGAGATCGCCTCGTCGCGGGCGGCCTCGGAGCTCGGGACCATCTTCACGCTCTCGACGCTCTCGACCACGAGCCTGGAGGCCGTCGCGGCGGCGTCCCCGGGGCCGAAGTGGTTCCAGCTCTACGTGCACAAGGACCGCGGCCTCACGCGCGCGCTCGTCGAGCGGGCCGAGTCCGCCGGGTACCGGGCGCTGATGTTGACGGTCGACACACCGATCCTCGGCCGCCGGATAGCGGACGTGCGCAACGGCTTCGCGCTGCCCGAGGGGCTCGTGATGGCGAACCTCGCCGACGCGGCCGCCTGCTCCCCGGCGGCGGACCGGGGCTCGCTGCTCGCGGCCTACGTCGCCTCGCGGCACGACGCCTCGCTGACGTGGCGCGACGTCGAGTGGCTCGGCGGGCTGACGCGGCTGCCCATCCTGCTGAAGGGCATCGTCCGCCCGGACGACGCGCTCCGCGCGATCGGCTGCGGGGCGGCGGGCGTGGTCGTCTCCAACCACGGCGCGCGGCAGCTCGACGGCGCGCCCGCCACGATCGAGGTCCTCCCCGCGGTCGCCGACGCGGTGGCCGGGCGCGGCCTCGTGCTGATGGACGGCGGCATCCGGTGGGGTACGGACGTGCTGAAGGCGCTCGCGCTCGGCGCCAGCGCGGTGCTGGTCGGGCGCCCGGTCCTGTGGGGCCTGGCCGCGCTCGGCGGCGAGGGGGTCGCGCGGGTCCTCGCGACCCTGCGCGAGGAGCTGTCCACCGCCATGGCGCTCGCGGGCTGTCCCACCCTGGCTTCCATCGATCGCGACCTGATCCGCCGGACCCGGGGATCGATGCCGGCGCCGTGAGCTGGATTCCGCGGCGCGCGTCGCGCGAGCGCGGAGTTTTCCAGTGCAGCGCCGCCCGCACGGCGGCATTTCCACGCAGGCGCGCACGGCAGCACGCATGCGCGCACGTTGAATTGCGGAGCTCGTCCCGGACTCGAGGCGTCTCTGACGCAAGAAAGGGTGGCGGCGACTCAGCCTCACCCGTACACTCGGCCCCTGTGACGGGCGCAGTGACTGCGAGGGCGCGTTGGCGGGGGCTGTTCACGCGGGGCGCCGGCGCCGCGGAGAGGGCGCCGGATCCCGAGCTGACGGACGCGACCATGGGGATTCGCCTCCGGCGCTTCGCGGGGCCGGCTGCCTACCTCGACCAGGTGTCGTCGCTGCGGATTGCCCACCTGACGGATCAACACGTCGGCCGGGTGACCCCGATGAAGGTCCAGCGCGCGGCCGTGGCGCTGGCGAACCAGCAGCGGCCCGATCTCGTGGTGCTGACGGGAGATTTCGTGTGTCACAGCCAGCTCTACCTCGATCAGCTCGAAGAGGTGGTGGGCGGCTTCGAGGCGCCGGTGATCGCCGTGCTGGGGAATCACGATCACTGGTCGGGCGCCGACGCGGTGAAGCGCGCGCTCGGTCGCGGCGGCGCCGCGGTGCTCTGCAACGCGAGCACGGTGATCACGCTGGGCCACGAGCGGCTGCAGGTGGTGGGGCTCGACGACGCGTACACCGGCCACGCGTCGCGCGAGAAGGCGGTGAAGGGCATGCGGCGCGATCTGCCGACGCTGGGCCTCTCGCACATCGCCGAGGAGGCGGACGGCCTCTGGCGCCACGGCATCCCGCTCGTGCTCTCGGGCCACACCCACGCCGGCCAGGTGACGGTGGCGCGCCTGCACGAGCTCTCGATCGGCAAGATCGCCGGGCACCGGTACATCCACGGCCTCTACGGCACGCGCAGGCGGGGCGAGCCCGGCCAGGGCGCGGTGTACGTCGGGGCGGGCATCGGCGCGGCGGTGATGCCGCTGCGGCTCGGCGAGCGCGGCCAGCGCGAGGTGGCCCTCTTCGAGCTCGGCAGCGAGCCCGGGGCGTTCGACGAGCACCACACGGAGCAGGTGCCGCACCGGGGGCGCAAGCCGTCGCCGGAGCTCCTGGCGCGCCGGGCGGCGCGGGTGGCGAGGAACCGGGAGCGGCGGGCGCGCGGGTAGCCCGCTTCGCAGGTCAGACATCCCGCCAGAAAAACCGGCCGATGATCACCGAGGAGAGGGAGGCGGAGATCCTCTGCGCCTCGTCGATGCGCCACCTGCGTTTGGTCTGGAGAGCCTCGATCGACGAGCTGCTCCCCGCGGGAAGGACATTCGTTGTCTTATCCGCCAAGAATGTCTCTCACTTTGTCGCGAGTGGACAGGCATCATCCTTTGTGCAGGCGTACGTTCGCAATTCTACGAATTTGCCGTTCTGCACCTTGTAGACGGCGATGTCCCCCTTGACATTGCCAACCGAATCGAAGTCGCACGGGCCTGATGCCCCTTCATAGTTGATGGCTTTGCCGGCGGCGATGGCTTCGATCGCTCTCTTGAACTCCTCCGTTCCGGTTCGCACGACCGTCCCGGCAGGGTCATTGATCTGGTCCAACGTCACGTTGACGTCGGGTCCCGTCACCTTCGACGGATCGTCCAGAGCCAGGGCTGCCTTCACGGTACCCAGAAGCGCCACCACCATCGAATCATACACGGAGGAGTCATAACCTGCGGGATCGGCGCCGGTCTCTTCCGCAAAGGCCTTGGCGAAGTTGTCTCCGGATGCGTCGGCGGTCCAGCAAAGGTTCGAGACGCCCTCCTGGCCCTCGGCCATCGTCCCCAGGGTTTGCAGAATGGCGGCGCGGCGGAACGACGAGCTGTTCAACATCGGCACGGTATAGCCTGCCTGCTTATAGGCTTTGGCGACACCCACGGCGAGCGTGGGCAGTACCCAATTGACGATGAAATCGGGCGGCCCCTTCGGCTTACTGGGATCATCCGCGTTGACCCTGTCGAATGCCCCTGCAACCAGTCCAGCAAAATCGATAGTATTAGGATCTGTATTTGGATTCACCCCGAGGAGCTCGTAATCGACGATGTCCGGGTTCGGAGGATGCTGAGCAGACCTCAGCTCACCCGTGTATGCAACACGGTCATCGCCGGCAATAATAGACACATTGACCGTCCCATCTCCATCGAGATCTCCATCGCCCTCGGAGCCCCGGGAGAACATGTCTCTGAACATGGTTTCGGCGTGTCTACTGGCCGTAATGGTGGTCCTCCTCAGCCAGTTATCCAAGTCTTGATAGCCGGGCGCATCCGTCGCGGGTGTGGGGGCGGCGTCGGGATTGTTCAGATTCATGTTGGTGCAAGAGCCGCACACGACCGGGACCTTTGCCGGAGAATCGGCGACATAGTTCATGTTGTTGACGGTCATGCTGGTGACGCTCGTGGCCGTCACGAGCACGGGGCTCCCCAAGCCGAGCAACTCGGTGGCAAGCGGCTTCACCGTCGTGGCTTCGCTCTGGTCGTCGCGCTTCTCGAGCTTGAAGCGAAGACCTCGACTCGCGGACGTCCCCGCAAGGGCCTCATTGAACTGTTCGAATGCCATCTCGGCAGCCTGGAGCATGTACGGGTTCGCATTCAGGCCCGTGTCCGGGAGGATCGCTCCGATGACGACGGTAGACTGCTTGGTGGAGTCACCACTGCCAGAGCCGTCATCGCTAGCACAGCCAGATATCGCAAGGCACGTTCCCAGGATGATGTATTTCCGCACAGGGCACCTTTAAATGTGGGTTGAATGTGTAGACCGACGCCTGAACAAAAGGCTCGACCTTGCATCACCTAGACTATCGGCGGCCAGCGGCTGAACTGAACCGAGGCGGCACTACTTTTGTTTGTAGGTTCCGTTTACTCGACCGTCTGGTCAATCGACCGGAGCGCAGACTCCTCCAAGCCGAATTGCTTGCGAGCTCTTTCGAGCGCGACGATCGTGTTGATCGACAACGGCAGCTGAATGCCGGGGCGACGGATCTGCCAGCCGTGGTCGGCCAGATCGAACACCATGTCCGCCGTCTGAACCGCCAACGCGGCATGGTCAGGCACCATCGCAAACGTGCCCAGCTGAATCCGCGTCAGGAGCGATTCGACGCCGACGATGACCGGAATGCGGCATTTCTTGCCCGCCTTTGGCAACCAGATCGAGGCCAACCATCGCGGCTTCAGTAGAATGTTGTCATTGAGCACCCACAGAGCATCGATCTTTTCGTTGTCCACCAGCGACTCTAACGCTGTCGCGACCTCGGTGCGGCGAGGGTCCCGACCGACTTCCTGGCCGACGATCTCGATCTGCTCTACTTCTGCCAACTTCTTCTGTCGGGCCATGAATCCCGCGAACGGAGCTCGATAGACGACTCCTACACGTAGCACCGGGCGGTTGATGATGGATCGGAGCTTCACGAACTGAGTGACGCCGGGAATCTCGTACGTAATGCCGGTGGCATTCCGCACCATGTGGTAACTGTCTTCCAAGAACGACGTCATCGTGATAATCGCAGGCGGAAACTGCGTCCCGGCCGGCTGAGCGTTTTGATAGGCGCGGTAGAGCCGCACCGTCGCATTGTCCATCAGGATCACGCTTGCAGGCTTGATCGCTCGAATATCCTCTGCCAGGAGCTCCGGGGCCGATTCTTCATCGATGCGTTGTTCGAAGACCTCGAAGTCGCCCGAGAGCTCATTCCTCAAGCCCTTCCAAACGCCTTCGACGTGCTCGCTGGCTGGCATGACGACGAGGATGGTGGGAGCGTTCGCGGGCCGGTGCATCCCCCGACTGCGATCGGACGGAGCAGGTGGGATCAGCGGAAAGAAGGCCTTCGTGGCACAAGAAAGACCACAGCCTACCAACAGCAGGGCGGCGAGCTTCATCCGCGCTCTTATCGGTTTACCCCCAGTTCTGCGTTGATGTTGGGGTCGACTTTCTGGCGAGCGCGGCATCGGGCTTCTCCTCCAAGGTGCTTTCGAAATCCCGAACTCGGATCCGACGAATCGGGGCACCATTCCCAGTCGCAGGCAGTCGTCTCGGCCTCACTACAACTCCTGTGCTAGTTGCATGGTGAATGTTCGTCCCAGTGTGGGCAGGTCCATGCCGACGGGGCCGGGCTCCGAATAACGGGCGCCGGTGAGGTTGCGGATTTCCAGCGAGACCCGGGTTTCGCCGAGCGAAATCGGCTTGAAGCCATGGCTGGAGACCATCAAGTCGATTCGCATGTAGGCGGGTAGCGTATATGGCTTTCCGTCATTGAGGCGGAGGTTCTGTTCGGTCGGTCCGCGCTCGCCCACCCAACGTGCCGTGGCCGTCATCTGAAGGTAAGCCTCCGGAATATCGAGCCCGAACGACGACATCCCCCAGACATTGGGAAAGAGCGGTGGCGCCGCGAGGTCTTTGGTCGGGTCCGCTTCATCCGATTTAAACTGCTTCTGATACGCAAGCCCAACTTCCCCATGGTACCTTCCGCGAGCCAGTCTCATGGCCAGCTCGGTGCCGGCGAAGTTGCGAGTAGGCCCGTTTTTCGCAATAAAGCCGAGCCCGTTCGTCGCGAAATCGATGCTGCGCTCGAGTTGCTGGTAGAAGACCGATGAGCTGATCTCAATCGCCTCGAATGCCCGGAAGTTGAGGATGAACTCGCAGCTTTGGACCACCTGTGGCAAGAGCGGAAGCTGGCCCACGGCGGAGCGATTGCCAATAATATTCCCTGTCGTTCCGAAGCCGGGGTTAGCAAACAGGAGCAACGCCGACGGAGCTTGGAAGGCACGACCACCCACCACTCGTACCGTGACGTCCTCGAGCAGTCGATATCCGACAGCTGTCCGCCAGCTCATCGCAGCGGGGTAAAGGTTCGACTTGTCTAGCCGGAGATCGCCGAGGACAACAAGGTCCGGCGCGATCTTGAGGTTCTGAATGGCGACCTGGCCGTGCACCGCCATGCTGGTGATGTGCTGAAACTCGGCCGTGCCATCGGGAAGGAGAGGTTCTTCGTAGCCTGGCGAGTGTCCTGCCGCTGGTTGGCGATAAATTTGAGTGTAGAACGGAACGCGATGTCGTTCGATCGCCGCATCGAAGCCTAGCGCGGTGCTGAGCCACTTCACAGGATCGAACGCGAGTCCCAGACGTCCGTCGAAAGCGTGGTAAGAGAAGTTGCGATGGTAGGCATATTGCTGACTTCCGGACAGATACTGCAGGTCGTCCGCCGCTGGCGCCCCCTGCGACCACCCCAGCGAAGTCCATGTCGAGAACTTGTTCGACCATTTGCGCTCGCCCCTGGCGGAGGCCCAGTAGTTGTCGATGACGTACTTCGAGTTGTGCGTGAGCGCTGAGAAGGACTGGAATTCGCCATAGGCATCGTGGTGTTGCACTCCGCCCTGCACCGTCAACTCGCCGAGCTCCTCGCGCGATAGCCGAAGATTCGCGTAGAAACTCGCCGGACGTGCCAAATCGCCCCTGGATCTCGTTCCGAAGAAATCCTTGTACTGGACGCTTGTTGGGTCTTGCTTCGGAAACGTTTGTTGCACGGCCAAGCCCGAGCGATCGAGATTCGAATCCGATGCGGACATGAGCACGCTCAGGTGTTCCGAGCCGTAGGTGACGGTGGCCCACCGATCGAGCCCGCTCGCCCCGGACGTCGAGTAGCCCAGACCAGCAGCGCCGTGGCCCCCCTCGGTGGGTTCGCGGGTGATTACGTTGATTGTCGCGATGAAAGCGTTCGTGCCATACACGGCCGACAACGCGCCACGCGCGATGTCTACTTGCTCGACCGCGTCGATTGGTATGTACTCGGGGCCGAGAAACGCCGTCATGTCGGGGCGAAATGAAACATCAATCCCGTTGATCATGACCTTGACGATGCGGGTGGCGGACTTGAGTCCACCAGTGGTGCCGCGCACGCTGATGGTAGGCGTAACGAGATCGTCGATTACGTAGAGACCTGGGACGTGCGCCAGCACTTCCGCGAGCGAGCTCCAGCCATGTCGCTTGATGTCTTCACGCGTATAGACGAAGACGTTCGCTGAGGACAGGTCCTGCGATTCTGCCTTGCCGCCGCTCGCGGTCGTCACCTCGCGAATGTCCAGCAAATTGGTCAGCGAGAGCTGGTTGAGCGCGGCTTCGTCGAAATCGCCTGCGGGAACGGCCGACTGCGGATGGGCTGCCCTCGGCGCCATTAGCCACAGAAGACCGGCGGTCACGGTCGCCCTGTTGCGCAAGTGCTTCTCGAAATGGCTCTGCACGGACTATCCTCTCAGCGTGCCGTCGAGCTGGGAGTCCGAGGGAGCGATGATGGAGATGACGGGCCTCCCGTCCTCGGGCGGCGCGTCGGGCAGCGGCGCCGGGTCCCTCGGGACACGTGAACCCGACCCCGGCGACCCCGACGAGCAGCTCAGCGCCACGAAGAGGCCGCCGAGGCTGGAGGCTCGCCGGAGCAGACGCCGGAAGCGGGGGCGCGTCGACCTCATCTCCATTCGTCGATCCCCAGATCCGCCAACACGTGTTTGGGGAGCTTCCGGATCGCGTTCTCGATGGCTTGACGATTGCTCAAGAACGTGACTGCCACCAGCCCGACCTTCGCCGTCGAGAGGCTGAGGGTCGTGAAATGCATCTTGCTCTTGGACTCGAAATCGTAGCGAAAGCGCTCCGGGAGGAGCACGGCGTCCGCCGTCTGGAACTGGAGCAGCGGCAGCAGATCCTCGGTCTTCGTCACGCGCTGGACCTCCGGCGCGTCGCTCACGCCCAGGAGCCCGGCGACGAACTTCGGGAGCGCTTTTCGCTCGACCAGGTCGATGATCCCGTACCTGAGCGATGAGAGCATGTCCTTGGTCAGCGCCTTCGTCGAGACCAGGAGGTATTGCTCCGCGTCGCTCCCCGCCTTCAGGCCCTGGAGGTCGGCTGTCCGGTTGAGCGAGGCCAGGACCGGTCTCGGCGAGAGCGCCGCGCTCGGCGGGTTGGCCTCGAGCGCCGTCCTGAAATCGCTCAGCTTTCCGAAGACCGTGACATCGACGCCGGGCATCGACTCCTCGATCTTCTGCTCCAGCGCTCGAGCGCGGAGCGGCGTCACCGCGTAGACATAGAGCGTGGCCTCGGGGCCGGCCGTGGTCGGGAGGCTGAGCAGCAGGAGGCAGCACCCGAGCAGCAGAGCCGCCGCGTGCAGGACCGCCGACGCGCGCGCGGACCCCAGAGGTCGCCAGGGCCAGAAGCCGGCCGTCCCGCTCCGAACACGCGCGGCCAGATCCTCGACAACAGGGTGAGATGCTCCGGGTCGAAATGGGGAGATCATGTCGTTGTCTCGCCGCGTACGTTCGTTGTCGCGCCGCGTCCATGACGGTATCCAGCGGTGCGTGGCCTGCGCTTGCTTCGCGAGGTGCTCCAGGGCAACCACGGCCGCTGACCGCCGTCCCCGCGTGGAGCGCGCGCGACACCTATCCACCCCCTCATGCCCTCCCGGTCATCGTGAGCAGTCAGCGTATCCGAGGATCAACCCTCCTTGTCAAGCGCCCCCTGGTCATGGCCGCACGAAGCGCGGTCAGGGCCAGGCGGCCGTGAAGCGGACGCGCGGTGCGGAGCGGGGAGGCGCCCCGCGGAAACAAGCCGCGTGCCCCGCGCGCGCGCCGCGAAGCGGTGGTCAGCAAGCCCGACAGGATCTCTGACGCGCGGCATTAAGAGACGGCCATGTCGGGTTGAGGCGCGCCAGGCTTCACACCGGCCGCTCGCCCGCTCACGGCGGCCTTCCTGCCCGGCGGAACCACGAGATGGTAATTGGGGTTGCCGACACATCCTGCCTCGTTTGCACACATGTAGAACGACGGTGCGCGTGAGGCTTGATGTCGCCACCTGCGACCACAGGAGAGGGTCGCACGGCGGCGATGACACAGGGTTCGCTGCTGCGACATGAGCTGGAACACCGGCGGCCTCACCGATCCTGGCAGGGCGCTTGTCAGAGACCGGCCTCATGGACCACGACCCGATCGGCAGAACGGATCCCGACTGGAGCGGTCAAGAATCCCCGCTCGGACCCCGTACCTGCTCTTCCACCGCGCGGCGCGCAGCTCACGTCAAGGGCTTGAATCTGTTAGGATTTCCGCGGAGCGGACCCTTGACGTGAGCGAGCACCGCGCCCCCCGTTCTCTAGCTCTCCGTCACATCCAATGCATTTCTCCATGACAATTTCGATATGTTCAGAGCGGCTTAACGCCAGCGTTCAGCCGCGGCCCCGCGAAGCGGGGACGTCGGCTGCAACGCTTTGTTACGCGTCATTGGTTGTCGTATGGATGAGGAAGATCCTGGACCCACCAGGTCGGATGCTGAGGGTAACCGGGCGGTGAGTCCTCCCACTCCTCCTGACGCCCGTAAGGCAAGAGGTCTCGCATGCTGTTGGCGAAGACCAGCCGGTCCACCCCACGTTGCGTGGTGGTGTAGGTGCGGTAAACGCCGTCGGCGTTCCGGAGGAACACGCTGAGCAGAAAGTTGCCGCCTGCCCCACAGTCAGCGGAGAAGGTCGTGCCTCGCGACGATGCGAACGGAATGTGCATCCAGTGCTGATGCTCCCACACTCTCTGCATCTGCTCCAGCGGCATGTCCGATACAGTCGCCCAGCTCGCGCCGGCTTGCGCGAGCCGTGCGAGACCATTGGCCGGGATGCCGTCGGTAAACCATGTGCAACCCGGGCAAATGTGGTTCGGACCCGTGTCCATGAACTGGTAAAGGAGCAATTGGCTATTCTCACCGAACAAGTCGAGCAACGAGACCGTTCCGCGTGGAGTTGCGAACGCATAGTCGGATCGAAACCTCACCATCGGCAAACGACGACGCTGTGCTGCGACTGCGTCCTGGGCACGGGTGGCCGCCTTCTCGGCGGCAAGCAGCTCCGCGCGGGCATGAGCCCACTCGCTGGGATCGACAACATCGGGCTCTTTGCCCGTGGCAGTCGGCTTCTTCATGGTCCTTCCTCCATCAATGAGAGTGCGCGACGACGCCTAATGCCTAGGTTAAGCCGACCCGCGAAGCGGGTTCGGTTTGAATGAACTGTAGGCCGGGATGGTAGCACAAGCCATGCCTCCCGATAGGGTGCGATCCGTCGTCACTGTTACCGAGCTGCCTTGATGATGGTCCTGGACCTTCTTCGCTCGCGCTGGTTGATGGCCATCTGATGCCCGGAGCCTCCGCCGGCGGCTCCGCTCGCCCATCGCCCGTACGGGATGGTCGCCGGAGCGCGGAGGGCGGGCCAAGGGCGGCGTAGCCGCCGCGCCCGGCGCGGGAACCCCTGACGCGCCTGAGCACTCCGGCAGCCCTCGACCGCCAGACGGGCCGACCACCACGGCTGCGAGCGGGACCGCTCATGCTCGCGATGGCCAGCGACCAACCTGCACGATCAAGCGGCAACCATCGTGAGCGTCAACACCGCACCTCGAGGTGCTCCTCAGCGAGGCTGCCGGGCCACCGGACGGCTACGCGGTGCCATGACCGGCCACGTCACGTCACGAGCGTGACCGTGAGGCACCATGGCGCTCGATCGTCGGCGCAAACAGGCCTGGAGACGAGCTGCCCCGGCCCTGCCCCGAGGCGGCCGGCGAGCGCCGCGGCGGCGCTTCATCAGCGGACACAGCAGGCAGGCCACGGTGTGCTTGCTCCGGTAGCTGGGCGATGCTTCTACGCTCTTGACCGAGCGGACAAATCCGGCGAACCTTGGTCACCATCCGGTGAGTATCTTGCCGATGTGACCCCCGGTTCCGCGGCGTTCGACGGATACTCGAGCGAGGGGACCATCCTGTCCTCCGGGCGCTCGCCTCGCGTTCATGACAGTAGCTGAGCGGAGGATCGATCCAGTGCCGCAGGCGGTCAGCGCTCATCGCGTGCCGCGCCAGCATGGGCACACCGGCGACGGGATCGTCCGGACCCGGTTCAGGCCAGAACGGGCACGCCAGCGACAGGATCGTCCGAACGCGGTCCAGGGGTGTGGAAAGTTCTCGACCAGGCGACAATAGCCGCGCTGGTGCGAGCCGCTGGGCTCTTTCATCCCGGTGCACACACAGGAGTGAGATCGAAAAGACCATGAGAGTGAGAGTTCATCACGCAATCATCATTGCCGGACTGACGCTGTTCGGGTGCGGGGACTCGGACAGCGGCGACGGAAGCACGAGCAGCACCAGCGGCACGAGCAGCACCAGCGGCACGAGCAGCACCAGCGGCACGAGCAGCACCAGCGGCACGGGCGGCGGCGGTACCGGCGGCGGCGAGAGCACGGGCGGCGGCGGTGTCGCCGCCGGTGGCGACGGCGGCGGCGGCGAGAGTACGGGTGGCGGCTCCGGCACCGGCGGCTCCGGCGGCGCGGGAGGCTCCGGGGGTGACAGCGGCTCCGGCACCGGCGCGGGCGGCGCGGGAGCCGATGGTGGCGCCGGCACCGGCTCCGGTGGCGCGGGCGGCGATGGCGGCGGCACCGGCTCCGGCGGCGCGGGCGGCGATGGCGGCTCCGGCACCGGCGGCGGTGGCACAGGCGGCGCCGGGGACACGATCCTCACACTGGATCACGAGCCCTTAACGCTGGCTGAGCCCGCTACCGTATACATCACGCTGTATGGCTACGATGCCTTGCTCGCCGACGCGGGCGCCGACGATGTCGCGCGCTACACGATCGACATCGAGGCATTGCCCGTCGACCTGGTTCTCGACATCCCGGAGAATCCCCACACCCTGATTGATCAGGGGGGTGGGCGGCCGGTCGAACGCGAGAACGCGAAGTTCTACTTCTCCGTGGTGGTCGACGTCGACCGTGACGGGCAGTTTTGCGCGAACGATCTCGTGCAGGACTATGATCTCAGCGGATGGATGTCGTTCCGCATGGAGCCACCCGCGGAGTACAGCATCTTCGTGGAAGAATCCGGCGCTGCTTGCCACCCGACTGAAGGCGGCACTGGCGGCGGCGGCGGCGCGGGCGGCGATGGCGGCTCCGACGGCGGCACCGGCGGCGCGGGCGGCGGCGGGAGCACCTTGCTCCTCACGCTGGACCACGAGCCCGTGACGCTGGCTGAGCCTGCCAGGGCACATGTCACGCTGTGGGGCTACGATGCTCTCCTCGCCGACGCGGGCGCCGACGCGATCCTGCGCTACACGCTCGATATCGCGGAGTTTCCCGCCTACCTGGGTCTGGATATCCCGGCGGACCCCCATACACTGATCGATCAGGGGAGTGGGCCGGTCGAGCGCGAGAATGCGAGGTTCTACTTCCACGTGGCGATCGACCTCGACCGTGACGGACAGCTGTGCGCGAACGATTTCGTGCAAGACTATGATCGCAGCCCATGGACATCGTTCGCCATGGATCTGCCCGCGGCTCACAGCGTCTTCGTGGAAGAGCTCGGCGCTATCTGCCGCCCGATCGAATGACAAGATAGCGCTCCTGCTCCTCAGGCCGGCGCCGACGCGAGCAAGTGCGCTCTGCTGCGTGGCGGCGCTTTGCCACCGACCTCGCCTTAATCGCTCCCGTACCCCGACGGCTCGCGGGATGTTCGAGCGGCAGGCCCCACCAGCGGTGCATCTCGCAGGCGATGGGGATGTCGGCCATCGTCAGGCGCTCGCCGGCCATGTAGGGCCGCTCTGCGAGGTGGGTATCGAGCAGCGTGAGAAGCGGCTCGGTCGCGGCGACGGAAGCCGCGGTCGCCTGCGCGTTGCGCTTCTCCGCGGGCGTGCGGTAGAGGCCGCCTGCCGCATGCTTCGCGCACAGGTAGCGCACGATCACGTTCGATTCCCGCAGGACGAAGTCCCCGTCCTCGATCGTGTACCCGGCCGAACGCGGACAATGCGCATATTCTGTAGTTTTGACGAGCCTTTTGCTCCTCCGATCCTCCTACCGTGGCCGGCCGTGGGCCTTACAACCGTGAGGCGGGAGCGCTACGATGAGCTCAGCCTGTATGCCGGTGCATGCGATCCGAATCGAAGAGCGCCTCTGGTCGAGCGCGTCGCCACTCCGAAGGCAGGAGTGGCGCACGATCACGACCGATATCGTCTCCGGCGAGCCGCCCTGGCCCTCGCGCGATCCCTGCACCCTCATCGCCGGCTGCGATGACAGACACCTCCACTTCGTCTTCACCGGAAGCTCCCGCTCGGCTGACGCCCTCGCCATCGCGCGGGCGGACATCGCGCTGCTCGTCGGCGAGTACGCCGGCCTCATCAAAAAGCTCTCCGGGGGCGACCTCCACCCCGCCCACATCGAGGCCCTCGATATGGCCAAGCGCGTCGTCCACGACGTCGGCGCAAGGCGGATCGGCGCCCTCCTCCCCGACCTGAGCCCGAGCTTCGAGACGCGCCGCCGCTTCTTCACGCTCGTCGTCTCGCTCACCGTCGACACGACGCGGCTCGGCCCGCTCCCGGCGCATCAGCATGAGTCAAGGCACGTGCGGTAGCGGGCGTCGGCAAGTCGGGCGTGCGTTCCCGTGGAGTTCGTGCAAATGTCGCTCCGATGCAGATCCGCTCCTCTTCTCCTCATCCGTCTGTGAACCTATTTTGCGTCTCGATGCTCCTCGCCATCCCTCTCGCCGCCGGCTGCGGCGATGACGGCGGCGGCGGGGGCACGACGAGCTCGACCGGCGGCACGGGCGGGGAGGGCGGGGGCGCGACGAGCTCGAGCGCCTCGACGACGAGCGGGAGCACGGGCGGCGGTGGAAGCATGGACTGCGGCCCCGACGTGGACGCGCCCGAGGAGGTGCTCGCCGGCGATACCGATCCAGAGGCCGGGATGTTCACGCTGGACGAGGCGCTGGTCGAGCTCCCGGAGGGCCCGGGGCCGCTGCGAGCGATCATCGAGACCGACAAGGGCGCGCTCACCTGCGAGCTCTTCCCGGACGAGGCCCCGAACGCGGTCGCCAACTTCGTCGGGCTCGCGCGCGGGCGCCGGCCCTGGCTGGACCCGGCGACCGGCAGCTGGGTGAAGCGGCGCTTCTACGACGGGCTGACCTTCCATCGAGTGATTCCGGAGTTCATGGCGCAGGGCGGCGATCGGCTCGCCAACGGCGAGGGCTGGCCAGGGTACGAGTTCGCCGACGAGATCTCCGCGCTGAAGCATCGAGCGGGGACGCTCGCCTATGCCAATGCCGGGGCGGACACCAACGGGAGCCAGTTCTACGTCACGGAGGTGGTGACGGACTGGCTGGACGGCGCGTACACGATCTTCGGCCAGTGCGCGCCCGTCGAGGTGGTCACCGAGATGACGCATGTCGAGACCGATGAGGATGACAAGCCGCTCGTGGCGCTGGGCCTGAACAAGGTGACGATCACCCGCTGCGCGCCGTGAGAGGCGCGCGCGCCACCGCG
The DNA here is from genome assembly GCF_002950945.1 of Sorangium cellulosum. Lineage (GTDB taxonomy): Bacteria > Myxococcota_A > Polyangia > Polyangiales > Polyangiaceae > Sorangium > Sorangium cellulosum_E. The sequence goes on along the minus strand of NZ_CP012673.1, from coordinate 12,424,732 downwards.
TCGACAGGCCGGCCCAGCGCCCCGCCGAACGCGCGCGCCAGCTCCCGCATGTTGTAGTCGAAACTCGCACACCTTGACCGCGCGTGTGGCCGCCTGAACGAAGCAGCCTGCGGGACTATAAATTTGACGCCCCACTGCGCCGGGACGATGCTCCCGCGCTGGCATGAAGCATTGGAACCGATACGCCAAATGGCTGCTGCTCGCAGCCCTGACCATCCCTGTTCCCGCCTGCGGGGACGACTCCACAGATCCCCCGGCTGACCCGACAGGGTCGGGCGGGTCGGGCGGGTCGGGCGGCGGCGCCACGACCGGGACCGGCGGCGGCGCGGGCGGCTCCGGCGCGGGCACGACCACCGGCGGTGGCGGCGGCGGTGGCGGCGGCGGCGGCGGCGGTGGCGGCGGCGCGGGCGGCGAGACCGCGTCGGTCGAATGGCCGAGGGTGACGAGCGAGATCCCGCTCGACCCCGAGATCGAGGACGCCATCACCGAGCTGCTCGCGCGGATGAGCACGGCGCAGAAAGTCGGCCAGATGGTCCAGCCCGAGATCCTGGCGATCACGCCGGCCCAGGTCCGGGAGCACCACATCGGTTCGGTGCTGAACGGCGGCGGCTCCTGGCCGGGCGGCTCCAAGCACGCGACCGTGGCCGACTGGGTCGCCCTCGCGGACGCCTATTATACGGCCTCCACCGATACGAGCGGCGCGCCCGGCGAGCACCTCGGCATCCCCGTCATCTGGGGCGTGGACGCGGTGCACGGCCACAACAACGTGCTCGGCGCGACGCTGTTCCCGCAGAACATCGGGCTCGGCGCCATGAACGATCCCGATCTCATCGAGCAGATCGGCTCCATCACCGCGACCGAGGTCGCCGTCACCGGGCTCGACTGGGCCTTCGCTCCCACGCTCGCCGTGGTGCGGGACGACCGGTGGGGCCGCTCCTACGAGGGCTACTCCGAGGATCCGGAGATCGTGAAGAGCTACGCGGGCCGGATGATCCGGGGCCTGCAGGGCCGGCCTGCGGAGAGCGCGAGCCTGTTCAGCGGCAGGCACGTGGTCGCGACCGCCAAGCACTTCATGGGCGACGGCGGGACCGAGCAGGGAAAGGACCAGGGCAACACCGTCTGCTCCGAGGAGGCTCTGCGCGACATCCACGCCCAGGGCTACTTCTCCGCGCTCGAGGCGGGCGCGCAGACCGTGATGGCGTCGTTCAGCAGCTGGAACGGCGACAAGATGCACGGCCATCAGTACCTGCTCACCGACATCCTCAAGGGCCAGCTCGGCTTCACCGGCTTCGTCATCGGCGACTGGAACGGGCACGGCCAGCTCCCGGGTTGTAACAACGCGCAGTGCGCCGCGGCGATCAACGCCGGGGTGGACATGATCATGGTGCCCAACGACTGGATGGCGTTCATCGAGAACACCATCGCAGCGGTGCAGAGCGGCGAGATCCCGATGGCCCGCATCGACGACGCGGTGACCCGGATCCTGCGCGTGAAGATGCGGGCCGGTCTCTTCGGCCCCAAGGCGAACAAGGGCGCCCCCGCGACCCGGTCGGTCGCCGGCGACGCCGCGCTCCTCGCCGCGCCGGAGCACCGGGCCGTGGCGCGCGAGGCCGTGCGCAAGTCGCTCGTCCTGCTCAAGAACAAGGGCGGCGTCCTGCCGCTCAGCAAGTCGATGAACGTCCTCGTGGCCGGCAAGGCCGCGGACAACATCCAGAACCAGTCCGGCGGCTGGACGCTGACCTGGCAGGGCACCGGCAACACCAACGCCGATTTCCCGAACGCGCAGTCCATCTACGCCGGCATCAACGAGGCGATCACGGGCGCCGGGATGGACGGCGCCGCGACCCTGAGCCCCGACGGCACCGCCGCGGCCGCCACCTTCGACGCCGCGATCGTGGTCATCGGCGAGACGCCCTACGCCGAGGGCCAGGGCGACATCGGCAAGTTCGAGACGCTCGAGCACGCAAACCTCCACCCCGAGGACCTCGCCGTCATCGACACCATCCGCGCCCAGGCGCCGAGTGTGCCCATCGTCACGGTGTTCGTGTCGGGCCGCCCGCTCCACACCAACAAGGAGATCAACCGGTCGGACGCGTTCGTGGCGGCCTGGCTGCCGGGCAGCGAGGGCGGCGGCGTCGCCGACGTGCTCTTCGGCGATTACGAGTTCCAGGGCAAGCTGTCGTTCTCGTGGCCCTCGGCCGACTGCCAGACGCCCATCAACAAGGGAGACGGCGAGCTGCCGCTCTTCCCGTATGGCTATGGCCTCATGACCACCGACGCCGACGTGCTCGGCGACGATCTGCCCGAGGTCTCCACGGGCCACGGCTGCGCGGCCCCGGACCCGGGGATGGCCGGCACCACGAGCGAGCCGCTCGAGATCTTCGTGGATGGCGACGAGAAGGGCGATTACGTGCTGCGCATCGGCGGCCCCTCGAACTGGGGCGGCATGGACGTGGGCATGGGGGCCACCCTGCCCGACGGCGAGGTCAGCGTGAGCACGGTCGACGGGGAGATCCAGGGCAGCGCCAAGCAGGTGACCTGGAGCGCGACGGGCCAGATCTACGCGCAGGTCTCGGCGGGCATGCCCGGGGTCGATCTGTCGCCCTACTACAACTCGGAGACCTCGATCGTCTTCCGGGCGCGCGTCGATGCTCCGCCCGAGGGCACGCTGGTCACGCTGTCAGCCCACTGCGTGTATCCCTGCTTCGGCGACATCAACATCGCGAGTACGCTGACCTCCATCGCGGACGGGGAGTGGCACGAGGTCTCCGTCCCGCTGAAGTGCCTGACGGAAAGCGGGCTCGACATCACCAACGTCAACACGCCCTTCCTCATCTACTCGGATTCGCCGATGGACGTGGCGATCGAGGACGTCCGCTGGGAGCCCTTCACCGCCGGCCCCACGCCGACCTGCACGTTCTGATGCGTACGATCGTCCATATGACGAACCCTGACGACTCGCGATCGATGCGCGAGCGCATGATCGCCGGCGACCCGTACATCAAGGATTCCGAGATCGTCGAGATGAACGCCGCCGCGCTCGACCTGATAGCGGCCTACAACGCGACGTCGGCGCGGCAGCCCGCGTTGCGCCGTCGCCTGCTCGAGCAGCTGCTCGGATCGATCGGCGAGGGCACGGCGATCCGCCCGCCGTTCTACGTGGACTACGGCTCGGGGATCACCATCGGGGCGCGCAGCTTCGCGAACTTCGGGCTGGTCGCGCTCGACGGCGCGCCGATCACCATCGGAGACGACGTGCTGATGGGCCCGAACGTGCAGCTGATCACGGCGACGCACCCGGTGGAGCCCGAGCCCCGGCGGCAGCGGTGGGAGAGGGGCAAGCCCATCAAGATCGGCAACAACGTGTGGCTCGGCACCATGGTCATCGTGCTGCCGGGGGTGACGATCGGGGACAACACCGTGGTGGGCGCCGGCGCTGTCGTGACGCGCGATCTGCCGGCCAACGTGCTGGCCGTCGGCAACCCCGCTCGAGTGATCCGCTCGCTCGACAGCGCCGAGGCGAGGGCGGCGGCGGTGCAGGGCCACACGCGAGGGTGACGGAGGCGGCCGCCTCCGTTCCGGTGGCGAGCTGGACGGGGGGCCGCCGCTCTTGGGCATTCTGTAGACCCCGTTATTGGCGTAGTAGACGCTGGCCTCGTCGAAGTCGGGATACCAGCTCGTACGAGGTATGAACCTGATCGGCGCTGTGGCGCCAGACTTGGGCGCCTTCATGGTACCAGATGAGGCGAGCTCGCGATAGTACAGGCTATCGCCGTCCTCGAACAATGACGTCCGCAACCCGCCCCCACGAGGGAACGCATCGATAGCCGCTCCGACATCGCGCCCATGTACGCGATGAGGCTGCGACCGCGAGCGCCGCCTGCGGGCCGTCACCCCCGTCGGAACGGTCCGTCACTTCCCTCGGAACGGCCCGTCACGTGCGTCGGAACGGGCCGCCGGGTGTGTCGGAACACCCCGTCGGGTGGCCCGGAACGCCCGGTCACGTCCCCTCGGAACGGGCCGTCACGTGCGCTCGGAATCGGCCGTCACGTCGGCCCGGAATACGCAGGCTATCAACAGTCGGCTCGGTAACTGGTGACGAGCGGCTCCGGACGATACCGCCAGCGTGCCAGCGTGCCAGCGTGCCAGCGTGCCAGCGTGCCAGCGTGCCAGAGTGCCAGCGTGTATTCCGGGTGGCGGGCCCCTCCTGCACGACAAAGAGGCGTGGTGCGCGCTCGGAGCGCCTGGCCCGATGTTTGCCGGATGCGCGTCCGGGTGACTTCGACCTCACGCCCGGGATCACCCAGCAGCCGCTGGTCTACTTTCCCGACGCGCGTGAGCTGAGTCGGGACGACACGACGTTCCCGAACTCCACCCGTGTGCTCATCACGAATTCGGCAATGGCCTTCAAATGCTCCGGAGAGATGATCGGCTCGTCGACCATCCTCACTGCAGCCCATTGCCTCCACACGGGGACCGCCTGGTACTCGCCGCGAGCTTGGAGCCCGGGTGTGGACAGTCAGGACACGAACCCGTTTCCCTGTTCAGGCGGCTTTGACTACCCGGATCCCCTCGGCGACGAGCTGATTGTGGATTGCTACACGCCCGCCGTCGGGCGGCTCATCGTCCGGCGAGTGGAACGCGACGGGTCGAGAAATCGAGCGGCCTCTGCGCCTGGCACGTGGCGTGCACGACCCTCCGTGCGAGGCCGAGCAGCAGCGTCGAGCTTCCGGAACACACCGGGTTGCATTCTGCTGCCGCTGGCAGAAGAGAAAGTGGACCTCCGCTCGGTAACGTATTATCTCGACGTGTTCATCAGTTGACTCAATGAAGGAGAGTGAAGATATGCGATCCGTGAAACTCGTCGTTGTACAGGCCCTCGTTCTGGCAGTCCCCATGCTTTGTATGGTACGGGAGGCCCACGCTCACTCGGTGGCTATGAGCGATCTTCCCGAGGGCTGCCTCTCCCAGCTCAACTCAGGCTCGTTGCCGATTCATAATGATTTCGGCACGCTCTCTAGTTTCGATTCCACGTTTATGGTCTCCGGGCAAAACGAATCGGCGTGCGCGGGCTACACCTGGATCAAGTTCTTTAATACCTCGAACGACAAGGTGATGCGTCCTCAGTACGGCCTGAACGTGAACTCGTCGGCATGGGACTGCAACCACACGGCGCTCACGTGGGGCCTCTACATGAGAGTTATGGCCTCATGGGGGCAAGTGACACCCTGGACCTTCGTTAACGGCGGCAACATGTTCGGAAGTCTCGTGAGCGGAACCTGCACCTACGATCCCGAGAACATCCCGCACGGAGCTGGAGGCACGAGCAGTAACGTGATCTCGAGTTCTGTCTTTGGTACATGGATAGAGTATCGGCTCGCCGTCAAAGCCTGGCAACACGACGACGTGGCTTTCGGCCATCCGGGGACATGGTGCGGGGGTCTGCCGCAGTGCAATCACAACGTCCTCGTGAAGTTCGACGCCCCGTAGGCCGGGCTCGGGGAGCAGGCGACCGCCTTTGCTCGCTCCTCGCAGACGTCGTAGCGACTATCGTTGAACTGTCCCGAGCCGCACTAAGCTTCCGGCCGTTTCGCCGCCGAGGGCGGCTCCGACGTGGCCCAACGCGGGCCCAACGGGCCGCCCTCTCCATCACCAACCTCTTGCGACGTCCGATGCGGTCCGTGGACGGCCTTGGAGTTGTCCAACTTCCCTGTACCTGCCGCCACCCGCGACGATGAACGAGCGCACCCGTCTAGCCGGCTCGAGGGGGAGCGAGAGAACGTCCCAGAGGAGGCGTGGTCCTTCAGAGCGGCGGCGAGGGTGGGGTCGAGCCGGAACGCGCCGGGGATGCCGCTCGCTCGCTCGATCGACTTACCGAATCCACCGATTGACGATGTTTTCGTACAGCTCCTGTTGACCGCTCGTGAGCTTGACCTCACCACCAGCGTTGCCGATCTCGGCCAGCTGCTCCAGCGTCAACTTTCCCTGCTCGAACTCTGCACCCTTGCCACCGTCGAACGACGCGTAACGAGCCTTGCGCATCGACTCGAGCGGCGACTTGCGGATCAGGTCATCGGCGATGAGGAGCGAGCGAGCGAACACATCCATGCCGCCGATGTGTCCGTGGAAGGTGTCGATCAGATCCGTCGAGTTACGACGACGCTTCGCGTCGAAGTTGACGCCGCCGCCCTGGAGCCCGCCGCTGCGGAGCAGGATGAGCATCATCTCCACCGTCTCGTTGATGCTGTAGGGGAACTGATCGGTGTCCCACGCGTTCTGATAGTCGCCGCGGTTGGCGTCGATGCTGCCGAGCATCCCGGCGTCCGCGGCCACCTGCATCTCGTGATCCATGGTGTGGCCAGCGAGCGTCGCGTGGTTCGTCTCCAGGTTGAGCTTGAAGTCCTTGTCCAGGCCGTGCTGGCGCAGGAACCCGATCACGGTCTCGGCGTCGAAATCATACTGGTGCTTGGAGGGCTCCATGGGCTTGGGCTCGATGAAGAAGGTACCCTTGAAGCCGCGGGCGCGCGCGTAGTCGCGAGCCATGGTCAAGAAGCGAGCGAAGTGCTCCTTCTCGCGCCTCATGTCCGTGTTCAGGAGGCTCATGTAACCTTCGCGGCCGCCCCAGAACACGTAGTTCTCACCGCTCAGCGCGATGGTGGCGTCGAGGGCGTCCTTCAGCTGAGCGCCGGCGTAGGCCACCACGGAGAAATCCGGGTTCGTGGAGGCGCCGTTCATGTAGCGCGGGTTGGAGAACAGGTTCGCCGTGCCCCACAGCAGCTTGACGCCCGACTGCGATTGCTTTTGCTTGGCGTACTCGACGATGCCCTGAAGGCGGCGCGACGTCTCGGCGCGGCTGTCGCCCTCTTCCACCAGGTCGACGTCGTGAAAACAGTAGTGCGTCGCGCCCAGCTTGGTGATGAACTCGAAGCTCGCGTCCATCTTCATGCGAGCACGGGTCAGCGGGTCCTTGCCCTCGTCCCAGGGGAAGTTGATCGTCCCCGGACCGAACGGGTCGTGCCCACGACCGCAGAACGTGTGCCAGTAACACACGGCAAACTTGAAGTGGTCCTTCATGGGCTTGCCGGCGACGACGCGGCCGGCATCGTACCACTTGAAGGCGAGGGGGTTGTCGGACTCAGGCCCCTCGTAGGGGATCTTGCCAACACCGGGGAAGTACTCTTTGTCTCCAATCACAACGGTCATGGACGGCTCTCCTGCTCGTGGCATGCGTGCGCCTTCGTCAGGCCCGGACCAGACGCACCACGGGGTTGACGGATCATCACAGCGGCCTCCCACCGGGCCGCATCTCGTGGTCCGAGGGTAAGTTAGTACTATTTACTAAGTCCGTCCAGCCCTTTCAGCAGCGCACCGTCGAGCGCTTCGTTGCGCGCCGCGCAAGCCGACGCGTCGACGCGTCAGCGCTCGCCTCGACCGGCCAGCGACGGCCATGTCCCGGGGGCTCCGGCGCTCCGGCCTGGTAGAGCACGAGCTCGGGGCGGGTGAAGACCCGAGCGCCCTGCGGCCAGCGCCGTCCACGCCCGCGAGGCCCGCCTCGGTCGGCTGGCTGCACCTCACCGACCTCCACCCGGGCATGAGCGGCACGACGAACCTGGCATCTGATGTCCACGGGTGATGCTGCCCACGGGTGATGCCCATGAGGCCCGCCCTGGGGACGGCCGGCCTCCTCGGCTCCGTTCGCGCCGCCGCGCTGGGAGCACGGCGCCAGACCGCAGCCCCCCAGCGCCGCAGGCGGGCTACTTTGCGATCTTCCGGATTTTGCCCTCGCCAGCCCAGTAGACGCCCGTGCTGTCCACGGCGAGGTTATAAGGCTCGCTGGTGGACGCAAGGACCTGGGTGCCGGTGCCGTCCTTGCACATCGCCCGGAGGGCTGTTCCATCGAGCCAGTAGATCCTCTCGTCGTCGACGGCGACCCTTGTCCCTCCGGTGGCGAGCTGGACGGGGGTGCCGCCGCTCTTGGGCATTCTGTGGACCCCGCCATTGACGTAGTAGACGTTGTCCTCGTCGAAGGCGAGATACCAGCTCACACGAGGTATGAACCTGATCGGCGCCGTGGCGCCGGACTTGGGCGCCTTCATCATGCCAGACGAGGCGGACTCGATATAGTACAGGCTATCTTCGTCCTCGAACAAGGACTGCCGCGACCCGGCCCCACGAGGGATGAGCAAGGAAGCGGACCCGCCCGAGAGCGGGCGGGCGTAGATGTCGGAACGCTTGTTGCCAATCCAGTAGATATGGGTCGAGTCCACCGCCACCCCCGACGGGTAGCCGCCGGTGATCGGCACCGCGGTGATGGTGCCGTCCGGGTTCACCCTGTTCAAGCTGCTCCCGAGCCTGGGAGCACTGGCGGCGAAGTAGGCGTAGGGGCCGCTTCCCACGAGCCTGGTCATGTGCGTGAGCCTATCGACGATGGTGGTCCTCGCGCCGCCGGCCTTGGGGACCCTCCTCACCTTGTCGTCGCCGACCTCGGAACCATAGCCGCCGCCGAAGTACACGTACTGGTCCGTCAGCGCCATGTAAACAGCGCCGCCGATGTTGATGGTCGCGAGATCGATGGGGGTGCAGCTCCCGTTGCACAGCGGCGCGCACGCAAGCGTGGCGGCGGGGGTACTGCCGCCGGGGGCGGCGTCGTCCCCTGAGCCATCGCTGATCTCGAGCGCGCCCTCTGCCTGGCCTTCCTCCAGGCTCGCAGAAGCGACGTCCACCTCATCGAGCGAGCCGGTGCAGCCGGCCATGGCGGCGGAGAGGAGGAGGGCCGAAGCGGCGTAGAACGAGGTCCTCGGCCGGGCGAGGGCTTCGGCTCGGGAGGATCGGGGACCTGTGATAAGCTCTTTCATGTACACACCTTGTGGAGGTTGCGCGTCGCGCGGCGATGAGGAGGCATGAGCCTCGGTTGAACAGGCGCGTAGGAGTTGCCAGCACCCCTGCCGCGATGCACCTGGGATATCCACCTGTAAATTTCCATCGTGACGGTAGGAGCATCTACCGATGAGGTGGACTCACGAGTGATAGCGCGCACAGTTGCGCGCGCAACTGTACGCGTATTCGTTCGTGCTTTGATACGTCCGCCGTATGAACATGACGTGTACCAGGACGCATGAGGCCTTGACGCGCTTCTTCTGGAGTGCATCGAGCGTTCGATGCACCTCCACCCACACAGGCGATGCCTGTACCTCGCGACACAAGAGTGACGGCCAGGGGCGACACTCTGTCGGCAATGGCAGACAGGTTCGCGCGCGCTCGCTGCCTCGCTGAGCGCCCGTGGGCGGTGACGCATCGCGACGAAGCGCGCTGGCAGAGGAGCGCAGAGGAGGCCACTTTCGGGAATGACAGGGGCGCGTGTGGTCCCTGGCTCGGCTTTGCTGCCCGCGAGCGGGGCCGGGCGGGAGGGTAGAGGATCCAGACGTGGCGCGCGCTCTCGCTCGAGAGCGTGAATCAGAGCGTTGCTGTCATGACGGGCGCGTTTGAGCTCGTGATCTCGGGGATCAGGCGCGCGGTCGTCGGCCGTCGCCGATGTAGAGCGGCTCGTCGTCGGGCCGAAGCTCGATCGGCCGCGGCGACGCGCGATGACCGTCCCGCGCGTCGTCCGCGTCGAGCCGGCTCGAGACGGCGGCGGTGCCCGCGACGAGCACGGGCTGCCCCACCGCGATGACCGTCTCCCGGTAGCGAACCGCGCCGTGAAAGCCGGCGAAGAACGACGCGCGCTCGTGGCCGTAGCGCTCGCGAAATGCGCCCATGTGGTCGGCGGCGTCCGGGGGCGGTTCGGCGTCCGCGAGGTCGAAGCGCACGTGGCCGCTCGGGCGGACGAGCGCCTGGCCCGTGCCGTCGTCGAGGGCGAAGTCGGGGGTCCACTCGGCGTCGTCGTCGACGACCCAGACGAAGCCCATGTTGTTGAGGCCGAAGCCGCCCTTGCGCTCCTGCCGCCAGCGCACGACGCGGAAGGCGACGCACGGGCGCCCGCTGAAGGGCGAGACGAGCGGCTCGCCGACGGGCGCCGCTCGGCCCCTCGCGGCGGCGAAGCGGGCTGGCCGCAGCTGCGCGATCGAGTCGACGCACGCCCGGCGCAGGCGCTCTCGCTCGGCGCGCCGCAGCGCCCATCGAAGCCCGGCCCCGCCGAGGCCGAGCGTCAGCGCGACACCCAACGCGGAGAGGAGCAGGGCTTCCACGAGGGCATGATCGCTCAGGTGGCCTCGCCCGGCCAGGGCGACGCCCGTTCGCGCGAGGCGCCCGACGGGAGCCGCGCCGGGGTATAGTCGCCGCCTATGCTCGATCGCCAGCAGGTGTTGCGCCAGACGCGGGCCCGGCTGCACCCGGAGCGCATCGCCCGGCGGGAGGACGCGCTCGCGCGAGCGCGCAGGCTGATCGAGGGCTCCCTCGGGCAACTCGACGAGACCGGCCTCCGGCGGCTGCTCCAGCTCTTCAACGCCGACCACGTCGACGGTCGCGACGTGAACAATCGCTTCGCCACCGGCTTGGTCGGCAACAACGCGAACCTGCTGGTCGCCGCGCTCGACGGCGTGAACGCGGCGGTGCCTTCTTTGTGGCAAGCCGACGACGCCTGGCTCGCCGAGCACCTGGCCGCGCTCCGCCGCGGGGGCAGCCTGCCGGGCGGCGGCTGGCTGTTCCTGTCGATGATCCTGCACGCCCGGGATCCCATGCGCTTCCCGCCGGCGACCACGACGATGGCGCGGGGGCTCCCCGCGATCGACGGCGGCCCGCCCATCGCGCTCGGCAGGCCGACCGGGTACCTCGACTACAGCGCACGCGTCCGCGAGCTCCTCGAGGAACACACGATCTCGCCCCACGGCGCCGACGTGCTGCTCTGGCAGGGGGCCGAGCTCGCCGGAGGAGCCGCGGACTCGGACGCGGGCGAGCTCGAAGAACCCCCGGCCGCGACCCCCGCGCCGGAGCCCGCGCGGCCGGCCGCCGGACGCGACGCGACGACCGTCGGCCCGGCCGTTCGGGGTCTCGACGCCTCGGCCAAACCGTCGCGCTCGACCCGCCCTCCCGAGAAAGACCCGAGCGCCCCGCGGCCGGCGCCGTCCACGCCCGCGACGCCCGCCTCGCTCGGCTGGCTGCACCTCACCGACCTCCACCAGGGCATGAGCGGCACGAGCTGGCTGTGGCCGAACGTCATGGCCGCGCTGTTCGACGACCTCGCGCGCCTGCACGACCTGTGCGGCCCGTGGGACTTCGTGCTGTTCACCGGGGACCTGACCCAGCGCGGCAGCGCCGACGAGTTCAAGAAGCTCGACGTTACCCTCGACAGGCTGTGGCGGCGCTTCGACCAGCTCGGCTCGCAGCCGCGGCTGATCACCGTGCCCGGCAACCACGACCTGGAGCGCCCCAAGGACCTCGATCCGTATGTGCTCGCCCTCTCGCAGTGGCACGAAAGCCCGCGCCTGCGCGACCACGTGCTCAACGAGGAGAACGACCTCGGCTACCGCGAGCGCCTCGCGAAGGCCTTCGAACCCTACACCGAGTGGGTCAAGTCCGGCCGGTGGCACGTCCACGACGGTCGGAAGCTCGGCATCCTGCCGGGCGACAGCTCGTACTCGCTGTCGCTCCACGGCCTCGAGCTCGGCGTCATCGGTCTCAACTCGGCCTTCCTGCAGCTCACCGGCGGCGACTACCAGGGGCGCCTCGCCGTGGACCCGCGCCAGCTCCACGCCGTCTGCGACGAGGACGCCCCCGAGTGGTTGCAGCGCCACCACATCAACCTGCTGCTCACCCACCACCCGCCCGAGTGGCTCCCCCCGCAGGCACGGCAGGAGTTCCGCCAGGAGGTCGACCCGGCCGGTCGCTTCGCCGCGCACTTCTTCGGCCACATGCACGAGGGCACCGCCACCTCGATCGCCCACGGCGGCGGCCACGCGCGTCACGCCCTGCAGGGCGCCTCCCTCTTCGGTCTCGAGGAGCACGACGGCCCCGGCGGCCGCGGCGTGACCCGCCTCCATGGCTTCAGCGCCGGCCGCTTCGAGCTGCTCCCCGGCGCCGCGCAGGCCCGCGTGCGCGTCTTTCCCCGGCGCATGTTCACGAGCGCCGGCGGGCGGAAGATCGACCGTGACGTCTCCGCCTACCACCTCGATGAGCGCGGCTCGTTCGCCTACGAGGTCCCGACCGCCCGCCGCACATGACGCCTCGCCCGCGCCATGCTCACCCTCCGCCAGCTCGGAGACGTCAAGCCCCAGCTGCGGGACCTGCCACCGGAGGTCTGATGAATCGGATGGGGTGAGAAGTGGTCACGGCCCGGCCTCAGGCCCGGGCCGGTGAGAGCTCACGTGAACAACGCACGAGTCAGGCGGACGGCGTATTCCGCGTCCGGGTTCGTCGTGGCGTCTCCGACCCGCTCCATCATGGCTGCCACCGACAGGTCGCGCCGCTTCGGCAACCGTGCCCGCTCTGCCGCAGCGATCGCGGCGGGCATCTCCTCGCGGGTGAGGTCCGTGCAGTAGCACGGAGCGCCAGGCTGCTGCCGCCACGATTCCGCGAGCGTCCCTGCGTCGAATGCGTCGAACCCGGTGTCCTCGACGAGCGCCATTCCCACCTTGCGGTCCCTGTCACCATCGGCCGCAACGGGGATCGCGATGCGGTCAGGGCTCCCCGCAGGTTTTCCCTTCCTCGCGAACGAGTCGGAGCCGATCGCGTTCCACGCCTTGACGATAGGGCGGCCCAGCTGTTCGGCTACCCAGAGGCTTTCCACCTGACCGGCTTCGATGGCGTCGATCCTGCCGTCGCGCTGCGGATAGTAGTTCGACGTGTCGATGACGACCGTTCCGGCTGGTACGTCGGCGAGCAGCGGCGCAATCCCCGGAAGGCGGTTCAGGGGGATCGAGAGGATCACGACGTCAACGTCCGCCACGGCTTCCGCCGTCGAGACCCCGCGTCCGCCGAAGGCCAGCACGTCCGGCTCAATCGTGTCCGGGCCGCGTGAGTTGGCCGCCTTCACGTCATGTCCGGCCGCGCTCAGCTTTCGGACCAGGGTCTTACCGATGTGGCCAGTACCCAAAATGCCGATCTTCATGGTTGGGTCTCCTTGTCCTCGAGGGCTTCATTCGACCGCCGGGTGCGCGAGCGCTTCGAGCTTGCGACGAAGGTCGTCCAGGTCCCGGTCGGTAAGCTGGCATGCAGACTTGATCTTGTCGGTGATGCCCCGGACCTCGGCTTCGAGGGCGCGGCCACGGGGTGTCAGGTCGACCAGCACGCGGCGTTCGTCGGCGGGGTCGCGTGTCCTCGTCACCATGCCGGCGACATCGAGCCGCTTGAGCAGCGGCGTGATCGTGCCCGTGTCCATGTCGAGGCGGGCACCGAGCGCGCCGACGGAAAGTGGCGCGCCATCCAGCAACTCCAGGATCACGAGATACTGGGGGAAGGTCAGGCCCAACGGCTCGAGAAACGGCTTGTGCATGCGCACCATCCGGTTCGCCGCGCCATAAAGCGCAAAGGAAAGCTGTGTGCCGACACGTCGCCGTTCCGAGGTCGTCATCTTCTAGCTCACTAGTATCTAGCACACTAGATAATACGCCGTGGTGGCTTGTCAAGCCAGCCGGCGACGCGCCGCCATCCACGCCGGCCGGTTATCGCCGACCGAGCGCGAGAGCGCGCAGGGACTCTCGAGCGGGACGGCCGAGCCCATCAGAGAGCCCGTCACCGACTCCGCCCCGCCGCGCACATCGCAGCACATCCCCCGACCGAACTCGCGGCGCCCGCGGCCAGGTCCGAGGACCCGTGACCTGCTCGGCCGCCGTGGTATCGGTCGAGCTCCGCTTGGAGCGCATGACCATGATCGAGCCGAAGATCGTTCACGTTGGACCCTACCCCCTTCGGCTGCCCGAGTTCTGGTGCGAGGAGGGTGACGTCCGCGAGAAGCCCGGCTTCTTTGGGTACAACGCCGTCGCCATCGTGGGGGTGAGCTTCGACTTCTACGTCATCGTCGGGCGGGGGCGGGACGAGGAGGAACGACGGCGGCACGTCGACGGATTCGTGAAGGGTAAGGCACCGCTGCGTCACCTCCGCGAGAGCACGAGCTGGCAGGGCATGGCGTTCGAGCAGCACCGATTGGAGGAGTGCACGAAGCTCGCCCCCGGGGCGGTGTACGAGCTGTTCCTCTGCGAGGCCTACGGCGACCTGCTTCTGTTCGGTTTCGGCTTCGTCGCGCCGCTCGAACAGGAGGAGGCCCTGCGGATGCTCTTCACGACGATGGTGAGCGGCGCCATCGTGGAGCGAGGCTATTCGCTCCACGGGGAGGGCGCCGGGAGCGGTGGTGATGGCGGCGCTTCACGCGCCGACGCAAAGCCCAAGCGAAGCTGGTGGACCCTGTTTCGGTGGCGGTAGCAGCGGTCATCAACCACCCTACTCACGGATGGGCTGATGCCGGGCTGACGAGGTAAGGGAATGGATGCGCGCCGCCCGCGGTCATGCCGCGCGGCGGCGCGCACGCGTTCGGCGGTCGATGGAGTCGTGAAGCGCGGCGCCTTCGTGCTCCCGCGACCGGGAGCGCCGATCACAGCAGAAACGCGTAGCTGACCGTCAGGCGCAGCTGCATCCCCCAGCCGCCGCGGCCCTCGCGGCCGTCCGGGCGGGGCAGGTCGTCGAGGCGCGTCACGCGGAAACCCAGGATGTCCATGGTGATGATCCCGTGCTTCGTCATGTTCGCGTCGAAGCCGAGCCCCGCGTGGCCGCCGAGGTACGAGCGGTCTTCGCTCCAGCCCTCGCCGAGCAGGATGGCGGTGCCGAGGTTCGCGCCGAGGCGCAGGTAGGGCGACATCTGCGAGTCGAACGGGTGGATCGAGAGGTAGGGCCACGCGTAAAACTCGTGGCGGTACGCCTCGAGCTCCGGCGGTAACGGCTGCCCGGAGTTCATTTCGCCGTCGGCGCCGAGGGTATAGGTGCCATCCACGCCGAAGCCGACGTAGGCCCAGGGCTGGAGGCGCACACGCGCGCACTGGAGGAAGCGGATCTCTTCATCGGCAATGCCCAGCTGGAAGCCGATGCACCCGCCCACGCCGAGGTACGGACGGAACCGGTAAGTCCAGCCTCCGCCGCCGCCGCCGGAGTAACGCGGAGTCGGGGCCGGGGTCGGCGCGGGCTGGAGGAGAGGCGGCGGCGCGGGCGGCAGCCGCGGCGGCGGGATCTGGCCCTGGGCCTGACCGCTGGCCTGGCCCTGGGCGCCGGCGCCGGCCTGGCCCTGGCCCTGGATGACCACCTGGGGGATCCATTGGCCCCTCCAGGGATCCCACACCACCGTGCCCCGCGTGCCGCCCTGAGCGCCGGCGCCGGCGTTGCCACCCGCGTTGCCCCCGGCGCTGCCCTGCGCGGGCCTGGGTGGAGGGCAGTTGGTGCCCCAGCAGAGCTGCGCGCGGGCTTCGGGCGCAGCCGCGAGGAGCGCCGCCAGGGCAGCGGCAGAGAAGAGCCTGGCGCGGAGGCGCCGACGAGAAGAAGGCGTGGTGTTCATGAGGTTCAGCGAGGAAGAAAGCGCCTGCTTCATGAATACGCTGCCCATCGCGGAAACTTACCTCGAAACCGCCGCCGCTTCGCCGGCCGCGAGGTCCCGGTCGGCCCGGGCGAGGTGCGAGGCGGTGGTCACGGTAGGATCGCGACGCGCCGAGGGCGCGCTGGCGGCCTTCGAGGAGGGCGGGCTCGTGTCCGCCTACGCCAACCAGAGCGACGCGCCCGTCGTCGCGCCGCCGCCACGACCGTTCGGCGGCTCGATCTCGGGCAGGCATGGGTCGCCGAGCGCGTTCCCCCTCCGTCGCGTCAGGCGCGGGAGAGGATCACCCTCGCAAGAGCCGCTCGCTCAGCTCCCAGAGCCGCTTCGCGGCCTCCGGATCGACCGAGCTCGACGTCGCGTCCGACGGGACGCTGTCCGGAGTGAGCGGCTTCGCCTCGTCGTTCAGCGGCGCGACGTCGTTGTCCTTCAGGTAGACGCCGCCGATCTCGGCGAGGAGCGGGCTCGCGGCCGCGAACGCGATGGTGCTCGCGCCTTGCGCCGGCGTCTTCTTCCCGCGGGCCGGATCGATGATCGGCTTGCCGGCCTCGTCGATGAGGCCCATCGCCCGCAGCGCCTCCGGCCCGGCCGCGCTGTTCAGCGTCGTACCGACGACGACGCCCGGGTGGACGGCGTAGCCGCGGATCTTCTCGCTCGCCCACCGCCGATCGAGCTCCACAGCGAAGAGCACGTTGGCCTTCTTCGACTGCGCGTACGCCGCCGTCGACTGGTATCCCGTCGCGAAGTTCGGATCGTCCCACCGGATCTCGCCGAACCGGTGCGCGCCCGACGACACGTTGACGACGCGCGCTCCGCCCGCCGCCCGCAGCGCGGGCAAGAGCCGCAGCGTGAGCTGGAAGTGACCGAGGTGGCTGGTCGCGAACTGGAGCTCGTAACCGCGCGCGTCGCGCGCGATTTCCCTGGGCGCCGGCGGCGCGGCGCAGTTGACGAGGACGTGGAGCGGCCGACCCGACGCGAGCCAGCGCTCCGCGAATCCGTCGATCGACCTCGGATCGATCAAATCGAGCTGGCCCACTTCGACGCGTTCGATCCCGGCGATCGCGCTGGCGGCGCGGCCCGGATCGCGCGCGCCCACGGTCACGGACGCGCCGGCCTTCGCGAGCGCGCGCGTCGCCTCCAGGCCGATGCCGGCGTGACCGCCGGTGACGATGACGTTCTTGCCGCTGAGGTCGATGCCCCGGAGGACGTCGTCGGCGGTGGAGGCTGCGCTGAAGCCGCTGCCGATCGGGTGTTGCTTGTTCGTCATGCGGATCTTCTATCGCCCGTCGCGAAAGATCGATTGGAAGAACCGGACATTTCAGTCACGGCTGGAGCAGGCCGGGTTCGATCCGCAGGGGGTCGTGAGCGCGCCGCGGCAGCTGCCCGCCGCGCCGCTCAACGCTCCAGCGCCGCGTGCGGCTCCAGCACGGGGCGCGGCGTCCGCAGCATGACCACGGCGGCGACCACGCAGTAGACGACCGCGGAGCCGTGGACCATCAGCGCGTAGGGGATGCTGCAACGACCGCTCGTGCTCGTCACCAGGCAGTCGACGAGCGGCATCACGCTGGAGGCGAGGGTGACGACGCCGAGCGCCGTGCGCATCCGCAGCGCGAGCAGACCCACGAACATGAGGCCGATCCCGAGATCGCGGCCCGCCTTGATGTGGAGAAAGACGGCGTCTCCGACGTCGAGGAGCGGGAGGCCGAAGCCCTGAGCCGCCGCCACCGGCTGGGCGAAGCCGCGCACCGCGAGGAACAGCATGAACGCGCCGCCCAGCGCGCCGAGGATGAACGACGGCGAGGTGGGCTTCCAGGACAACGATTGCTCCAAAGGTTCACGCTTCACGATCCGCCTCCTCCGATACGGCATCACCACCCGTGCGGTGCGCGAGCCGTTCGATGCGAGAGAAGTTGGGGATTGCCGCCGCCACGTGCCATCGCTCCGGCTCTCGATGTTTTGTCTGAAGCGCTCACGGCGCGATCGTCCGGGAGAAGGCTGCTACCGTGGCGTTCCATGAACGAGGGCGCGGTGCACGATGTGCTGGGAAGGGTGCTGGAGCTGACGCACCTGCGCGGCCGGGTCTACTGCCACACGTCGGCGCGGGCGCCGTGGGGGCTCTGCGTCGACGCGTCCGCGGACGCGGGCTTCCACCTGGTCACGGCCGGCACGTGCTGGCTCTTCCTCGGCGAGCAGCGGGTCGCGCTCGGGCCGGGCGACGTGGTGCTCCTGCCGCGCGGCAGCGCGCACGCGCTCGCCGATCACGCGCGGAGCCGGCGGATACCGCTCGCGGCGTGGCTCGCGGCGCGCGGGACCGTCGACCACCGCATGCGCCTCGGCGACGGCCAGGGCGCGGAGACGCAGGTGCTCTGCGGGGTGTACGCGTTCGACGTCCCCGGCGCCCGCCACCCGGCGCTGCGCGTGCTGCCCGAGCTGGTCCACATCCCAGCGAAGAAGACGCGCGCAAGGCCCGAGCTCGCCGAGACCATCGCCGGCCTGACGCGCGAGCACGATCGCGCGGATCTCGGCCAATCCCTGGTGGTGTCGCGGCTCCTCGACGTGCTCTTCGTGCAGCTCCTCCGCGCCTGGGTCGACGATCAGCCCGCCGGCGGCGCCGGCTGGCTGGGCGCGCTGCGCGACTCGCTCGTCGCCGCTGCGCTCTCGCGCCTCCACGAGGACCTCGCCGCGCCCTGGGACGTCGCGACGCTGGCGGCGAAGGTCGGGACCTCGCGGCCCACGCTGGCGCGCCGCTTCGTGGCCGAGGTGGGTCTCTCCCCGCTCGTGTACCTGACCCAGGCACGCATGCACGAGGCCGCGAGGTTGGTGCGCGAGACCGATCGACCGCTCACCGAGATCGCCGAGGCGGTGGGCTACACCTCGGTGTCCGCCTTCAACCGCGCCTTCAACCGCGAGCACGGGGTGCCGCCCGGCGCGTTCCGCAAGCAGGGCGCCGCGCATGACCGGCGTGAGGCCGGCGACGACACGCCGGCTGCGCCCTCCCTCGTCGAGTGAAGGGCGGGGAGCGCCTGAGCGCGCGCGAGATCCCGAACGACGTCCCGAACTCCACCACCGTGCGCGCCCTCGCCGCGAAGGCGAGGAGGTGGAGCAGCCGCCCGACCTCGCGGGAAACCGGCAGGTAGAGCGCGCGCCGCGCGACGGGACGCGGCTCTGTGGAGAAGGCGCTGCCGTGGATCGTCGTTGAAGTAAGTGCCGTGCCGTAGAAGTCGGCGGGGTTAGCCGCCTCATGCCCCGACAAAGGCCGCCAGCTCGTCAGGCGTTCCCATGGGAAAGGCTTCCTTCAAATGGTCGAGGAAGGCGGATACACGAGCGCTCAGCGGCCGCCGGGACGGATAGAGCGTCCACAGGGCGATGTCTGGGCCGTCCACATCGCCCCAATGCACCAGAGTTCCAGCGGCCAGATCGTGACTTACAAGTGAAATTGGGAGGCGTCCGGCGCCGACGCCCGCTCGGACAGCATCGCGGACCATGACGAGCGACGATAGGCGCAGGACTGGATCAACCACGATGCGCGATCTTCCAGTCGGCGCCATGACGTCCCAGGCTGCAGTCCGGTCGCCTGCCCCCCGCACCACAGCCGGAACAGCAAGATTGTCCGCCGGTCGAGCGAGGCCCGGGCTCGCGACGACGACCAGCCGATCGCGCAGCAAGATCCGTCCGACAAGGCTTTCATCCGGAGCCGGATTGACCCGGATTACCAGGTCATAACCTTCCTCTACCATGTCGACGGTCCGATCTTCCGTCGTGACCTCGAGCCGGACCTCCGGATATTTCAGCGCGAACCCGGCCGCGAGTTTACCCATCGCGATCTGCGAGAAGAGCAAAGGCGCGCTGATCCGTAGCTTGCCTCGCGGCCGGCCCCCACCCGAGGCGATCGCTGCCGCAGTCTCGTCGAGCTCGGTGAGCAATGCCCCCGTTCGCTCGAAGAGCGCCCGTCCTTCCTCGGTGAGCTTCAGCGTGCGCGCCCCGCGCTCGAAGAGACGCAGGTCGAGGGCGGCCTCCAGCTCCGCGACCCGGCGGGACAGGGTCGCCTTCGGGCGCCCCGCGGCGCGTGCGGCGCGTCCGAAGCCTCCGTGCCGGGCGACGAGGCTGAAATCGGCGAGAGCAAGCAGATCCATGCGTTCCATCAGCGAGACGGCCTGTCTCAAGTTAACGCCTATCGGCACGAATGTACATCACTAATCTACAGGGTGTCTTTCGGCCCAGACCGGAGCGATCCCATGACCATCCTCGTTGCCGGCGCCGCCGAGATCGCGACCTCGGTCTGACGGCCGAGCGGACCTCAACACTCACGACAAGGAACATCATCATGATCTATTCGACCGCCACCGTCCCGGTGAACCCTGAAGGCGAGGCCGAGCTGACCCGCGCGCAGGCATGGGAGGGCCTGGTCCTCAAGGCCCGCGACGCCCGCCTGTTCCTCCCGCCCGGCCTCTGCACCCGTTGTGACGTCGTCGAGGAGAGCGGTTCTCACCTCGTGCGTGAAGCCACGATCGCAGGCGACGACCTGCGCGAGATCATCACGTTCGAGCCGCAGAGCAAGGTCACTTTCTTCCAGGCCAGGGGGCCCCGCGAGGGCGCGATCATCAACGAGCTGTTCGAGGACGCCGACGGCACGCTCCAGCTCCGCTTCTACTGCTACCTCGGCCTGCGCGGCAAAGAGCCGAACGGCCCCGAGGAGCAGGCCGAGCAGGAGTGGATGAACGGGGATAAGGGCTACAAGAGCGCCTTGCTGTCGACGCTGAAGCGCACCCGCGAGCTGCTCGCCGAGGGCCGGCTCTGATCACCACAAGGGACATGAACGACGGGACTGCCTCTCAGGAGGCGTCCCGCTTCCCGAGGTGGCACGTCGGCCTCCTGTGCAGCCCGCCGGCCCTCCTGTACAAGCCCCGGCGCCCTCCTGCGCAGCGCCGTCGGCCGTCCTGCGCAGCCCATTGGCCCTCCTGTACAAGCCCCGGCGCCCTCCTGCGCGGCCCCGTCGGCGTTCCTGCGCAGCCCCGTCGGCCCTCCTGCGCGGCCTCGGCGCCCTCCTGCGCGCCCAAGTTTGTGTCCTTCGTTACAATCGTCCGGCTCCTGCGCAGCCCCGGTGGTCTCCTGCGCAGCCTCGGCGTCGTCTCGTGCGCCCTTTGCGTACGCTGCGCAACTCTTTCTCCCTCGTGCGGCCCATTCGCCAGCTCCGTGGCCTGCTGCCCGCGGCGCCGAGCACGCCGTTCCCTCGATCTCGCTGCACACCGCCGCTCCCAACCCTCGGCCCCAGCGCCTACCTCGCGACGTGACCGACTCGTGCTCTCCTCTGGCCCATCCCTTGTTCGCGGATACCCTCGCGCACGACGAGGGAGACCTCGGACGCCGGCGTCCCGAAGAGCCGGATGCCAGCACCCTCGGCTGCCGATGGGCCGACCTCCACAAAGCCCTGGCAGCTCGTTCCCGCGTGCGCTGCGCTGAACTGTGAATGGTAGCGCAGCGTCTCGCGTCCTGGTAACCATGTGCATTCATGGTTCCGCGTTACGACGACAGTTCCTGGCCGCTATTTCGCGTCATCCTGCCGGAGGAACAGCTGAGCGATCAGGAATTCGCCGAGCTGGCCGACACGCTGGACGGGCTGTTTCTGCGCGGGGGCAAATTCGCCGTTCTGATGGATGCTCGCGCCGCCCCGCCGCTCGCGGCGAAGAGGCGGCAGGTACTGGGGGCGCGCGCCGCGGCTTCCTACGCGCGTCACCCGGGGCAGATGGCAGGCCTTGCCGTCGTGTTGCGCTCGCCGCTCCAGCGAGGCATCTTCACCGCCATCCACTGGATCGTGCGGCCCCCACATGAGGCGCAAGCGTTTTCGACGCTGGCCGACGCGGAGGAGTGGCTTCTCTCGAGGTTGGGCGCCACGGGCGCCGAAGTCACTGCTGCTGCCGCTCGGCGTTAGGGTGCGGGTGCCGCGGCGTCTGCCGATGGGAGGGGGCGATCGACGAGCCGACCCCGACGCCGAATCCCAGCAACTACGGACGGCGAGGACGCGGGGACGGGGCCGACGGCGCGCGGACGCCAACGACAGCTCGGCGCTGATTTTTCTGGCACATAACATGGTCGAGCGGGACCAGCTCAGCAGCGGCATCGGCCTGGGAGTCTACGAAGCCATCACCCAGTTCCAGGCCTTGGCGTCGGCCGACGAAGAGGAGGGCGCTCGAGCCCGGGCGGCGGCGGGCGGATGACCCGATCGGGGGATCGGTGTAGATTGCGAGGCCGGAGCTGGGCGATGGGCGGCAAGCTGTTCAACCTACCGAGGATGCCCCGAGGCGAGTACCTGGCGATCGAGGCCGAGGCGCGGCGCTACCTCGACGTCAAGCTGCCGGGGCAGTACCGCATCCCGCGCTACTACGGCGACAAGCCGGACTTCGGGGACATGGATGTGATCGTCGCGTCGCGGCCGGACTGGGGCGAGGTGCGCGCCGAGATCGCGCGCGACCTCGGGGTCGCGCAGACCAAGGCCGTGGGGCACGTGTTCTCGACGGTGTACCGCGGCCTGCAGACCGATTTCTTCCCGGTGCCGGAGCGCTACCTCGAGAGCGCGTACAGCTTCATGTGCTTCAACGACGTGGGGAACTTCATCGGGCGGATCTGCCGGCGCTTCGACCTGAAGTACGGGGAGCGCGGGCTCGCCTACGTGTACCGGCGCGAGGGGGGCAATTACCGGGCGGACCTGGAGGTGACGCACGATTTCGAGCGGATCTGCGGCTTCCTCGGGCTCGATCACGGGGCGTGGCAGGCGGGGTTCGCGTCGCTGCCGGCGGTGTTCGACTGGGTGATCGCGAGCCCTTATTTCTCGGTGGCGCCCTACCTCGATGAGGGCGAGAGCCCGCTGCGGGAGCGCGCCGGCGTGCGGTCGACCGTGGCGCGGTTCATCGAGTACCTGAGCGCCCGGGGGATCGACAAGCGGCCCACCCTCGGGGACCGGCGGTCGTACCTGCCCATGATCCTCGCCGCGTTCCCGGAGGCCGATCTCGGCGGGCAGATCGAGCGCGAGCGCGCGGCCGAGGCGCGGCGGGCGCGGATCGACACGAAGTTCAGCGGCAAGCGGGTGATGCGGCTCGTGCCGGGGCTGGAGGGGAAGGCCCTCGGCGAGCTCATCACGCGGTTCAAGGGATCGTTCGACGACTTCGAGGGATGGCTGCTGGCGACGTCGGAGGAGGAGATCGACCGGCGCATCACCGAGTTCGCCGCGCTCCTCGACGCGGAGCTGCGCCCTCCCGGCTCCTGAGCGTCGTTTCCCGCCCGCCGGCTCGACGGTCCCTCAGGGCGGCTGCCCGCGACGAGAGGGGCCTGCGCCAGGCGCTCAAAGGCCGGGATGCCGTGGTCAGTGCGCTCCCTGTGGACCAGCAGAACGGCCGCATCGTCATCGCGACGGTGCGGGCTGCGGGGCGCCGGATCGTCCTGTCGCAGGGGTGGGCCTGCCGTGGTGAACCCCTGCGAGGGCGGGCTCCCGAGCGTCGGCGGCAAGGGCGGTATCGCGCGGCGCCGCGTCCAAGGGGGGCGCCGGGGGAGGCTCGGGCGGGGCGGGCGGCTGCGGTGGACGAGGCGGCAAGGGGGGTGAGAACGGCTACCCGAGCATCGGCCTCGTCGCGCTGCACGCCAAAGTTACCGTGCGCGACAGCGAGCTCCGGCCGCTCGACGGCCGCTTCGAGCCCAGGCGGCCGAGGTGCGTGTCGCCGAACGCCGTCCCGTACTTGAGCCCATAGCCCAGCATCCGATCGAAGCCGATGTGCCCGACCCAGATCGCCGCGCCGAGCAGCAGCGCCGGCGAGCCAAGCGCGACCGACGCGGCCGCGAGCAGCGCCGGAGCCAGATGGCTGTGCCCCGCGTTGTAGGCCACCGCGCCCACCCGCGGGCCCGCAAGGTAGCCGAGCATCGACAGGTCGGGCAGGAGGAACAGCGCCGCGAACCATCCCCAGCTCCCGCCCAGGTGCGCGTAGGCGAGCAGCGCTGCTCCGAGCACGAGCGCGCCCTCGAGGCGCAGGAGCGCGCGCGGCATTCCCTTGGTCTCGCCCGCCGAGGCCTCGCAGGTGGGCTGCGGCGCGGGGCGGCGGGTAGAGGGAGCAAGGTCGAGCGCAGGGAGCATCGCGGCGGTGGTCATGGTCGTTCTCCTCCTCGTCGTGTGTACCGGCGCGGGTGCCGGCGACGTGGAGAGCATGGTCGCTGCGGGGGCTCATGAACATTGTACAAATGCGTCCATCCGCTCATCATCTTTTGATGAGCCCAGCCGAGCCCTCGTGGGACCTCTACGGTGCCTTCCTTGCCGTCATGCGCACCGGCAGCCTCTCCGCCGCCGCGCGTGCCCTCGGCGTCGCGCAGCCCACCGTGCGCCGCCAGATCGAGCAGCTCGAGGCGCAGCTCGGCGTCGTGCTGTTCACCCGCGCACCGAACGGCCTGGTGCCGACCGAGCTCGCGCTGGCCACGCTGCCCTACGCCGAGTCCATCGCCGCGAGCGCGCGCGCCCTCGTGCGCGCCGTGTCGAGCCCCACCGATGCCGACCGCGGCACCGTGCGCGTCACGTGCAGCGAGGTCGTTGGCGCCGAGGTGCTTCCCCCGATGCTCGCCGCGCTCCTCGTTGCTCATCCGCGCCTCCAGATCGAGCTCGTCGCCACGAATCGCACCGAGGATCTCCTGCGCCGCGACGCCGATGTCGCCGTGCGCATGGTGGAGCCGACGCAGGCCGGCCTGGTGAGGCGCTGCGCCGGGCGCGTCGAGTTCGGCCTCTTCGCCACCAAAGCGTACCTCGCCGCGCGCGCTGCCCCGACGTCGCTCGCGGGGCTCGTGCCGGATCACGCCCTCATCGGCGACGACGGCTCCCGCGTCATCATCGACGGGCTCGCCGCCGCCGGGCTCGCCACCACGCGGCGCGATTATGCGTTCCGCAGCGACAGCGACCTCGTGAAGCTCGCCGCGGTGCGCGCCGGCCTCGGCATCGGGGTGTGCCAGCTCCCGCTCAGCCGGCGGCCGGTGCCGCTCGTGCGCGTGCTGCCCGCGCTCGCCTTCCACCTGGACGTCTGGGTCGTCATGCACGAGGACCTGCGCGCCGTGCGCCGCGTCCGCCTCGTCTTCGAGCACCTCGTCGCGCAGCTGGGTGCGTACGCGACCCGGGCACGCGAGACACGGCCGGTGGCGGCGAAGGCCCGGCCGCCGGGCACGCGGGGAAGGCGCAGCTCGGGCTGAGCGGCGAGCATCGCGCGCGCGGCGTTCAGATCAGGGGAAGCTCAGGATCTCCACCCAGTGGGGGCCGCGGCCCACCGGGCACGCCTTCAAGGGCGTGAGCCGGCCACTCGCGCGGTCGATCGCGTGCACGCGCACCGCATGCGAGAGCTGCCCGGCGGCGACGAGCCAGCGGCCGCTGGGGTCGATCCGGAAGCCGCGCGGCTGCTGTTCCGTGGGCGCGTGCGAGACCAGGCTCAGGCGGCCGGTCTGCGCATCGACGCTGAAGCCGGCCAGCGTGCTGGACGTGCGCTCCGAGGTGTAGAGAAAGCGGCCGTCGGGCGTGAGGTGCACGTCGGCCGCCCAGGGCTTGCCAGAAAAGCCCTCGGGCAGCGTGGAGAGGCTCTGCACCGGCGCCAGCGTCCCGCGCTCGGCGTCGAAGGCCAGGACGTCGACGCTCGCGTCCAGCTCGTTGAGCAGGTAGACAAAGCGCCCGTCGGGAGCGAACACGAGGTGGCGCGGGCCGGCCTGAGGACGCACCGGCAGCGTCGGCGGATCGCTCGGCGTGAGCCGGCCAGTGGCCGCGTCGAAGCGCCACTGCACCACCACATCCGAGCCGAGGGCGCTGACGAAGACGTAGCGGTTCGACGGATCCACCAGCGTGGCATGCGCGTGGCGGCCGGTGAGCAACACCGCAGCTGGCTCGCCCACCGTGCCGTCGTCGCCGAGCGGGCTGATGCTTGTCTTGTGGCCGCCGTAGGAGGCGCCGAAGAGGTGGCGTCCGCTGCGATCGGTGATGAGGTGCGACATCCTGTCGGGCAGCGGCGCCGTCGACAGCGGCTTCAGCCGCCCGCTCGCCGCATCGAGCGCGAAGCTCTGCGCCACGTGGGGCTCGGTGCGCAGCGCGACGTAGAGGAAGCGCCGGTCCGGCGAGACCGCCAGCGGGCCGGCCTGGCCTTCGACGCTGACGGTCTGTACGGGCGCCAGCGACCCGTCGGCGGGGTCCAGGCGCAGCACCGAGATCTCGCAGCTCTCGGCGTTGGAGACGTAGACGTAGGTGGCAGCTTGGGTCATCGCGGCGAAGGGGGTGGAGGCCAGCGCCAGTATCCACCATCGGCGCGCGCAGGTACAGATCCCTGATCCACGGATCATGCTCGCGGCGCGCGCAGGATGTCCGGCGCTGCCAGAGGGGCAGCCTCCAGACGAGAAAGTGTGCTTGTTCATGGCCGGAGTCGACGCGCGTGAGGCGTGCGACGCCGTGGCATCTCCCATGCATATGCCGCACCCACCATGCAACCAAGCGCGCTCGAGCGCGCCAGAGAGGATCGATATGAGCACATCGTTTTCATCGGCCGTGCGTCGTCTGGCTCCGCGTTCCTTCGGCCGCATCGGAGCGGCTCTCGCGCTCGCGCTAGGGTCGCTCGCCATGGCCGGATGTGACCCGGAGGGTCCGGGCGTCTCTGGCACCCTCCACCTCGGCGAGGGCGTGACGGCCACGGACTTCACGGCCCTGCACCTGCGCGCGGCGCCGGACCCGGGTGTGCCCTTTGACCCGTCGGCTCCGTCCTTCCCGAGCGCTGGTGGGGATGGAGACAGCTGGTTCTTCGGGGACGAAGATCTCTCCGGCGTGACGTTCCCGCACGACTTCTCCGGTGGTGAAGGGGTCGGCACGACGCCGCACGAGCGCTGGCGGCTGTTCGCCTGGCTGTCGACCTCGTTGGACGGCAGCGCGCCCGCGAGCGGCGAGCCCTACGGCACGACGACATTCACGATCGACAGCTGCAGCGCCCAGTTCGGTGATTACTGCACCGTGACCGAAGGGGTGACTCTCACGATTGACACGATCGCGCCCTGACGCGGACCGACACCGCGCTCGTGCGCGGCGGAGGGCGCTCGCGGCACCGACGGCCTGCAAGGGCCACGAGGCGCCCAGACGCCCTGGTTCCTGGCAGCGAGCGTCGCCAAAGGACCAGGGGAACGGAGAGTCCCGTGCGACGTGCCCTGTCGCCGCCTCGACCTCGCCCGGAGCATCGTGCCACGTGGCGTCGGCCGACGACCGCTGACGACCTCATCACAACGCGAGCGGCGCGGGCGTCCGTGCTCGGCGTCGCCCTGCGTCGTCGGTTGCAGAGAGGTAGACCGACGCTCAGCCGCAACCGTTCGAGTCCTCCCCGCCGCCGCCGCCGCCGCCGCAGTCGTCCCCCTCGACGACCCACAACCCGGTCGCTCCGTCGCATTCGGCGATCGCTGTGCCGCATTCATTGTCGTAGTTGCACGGTCCCACGTCGTCATAGCCCTCACAGCTCGTCCCGCCCTCGGGCAGCGCATCGGGGCACGGCGTGCACTGCTCGACCCGACGCCGTGGTCGGCAGGCACTGGGACGCCGTCCGCGCGCTGTTGACCGCCGACTTCGTCGACCATAACCCCGACGCGCGCGCCGCGCCCGGGACGAACGGCTGCGAGGCCTTCATCGCCTATTTGCGCGACGGCGAGACGCCGCTTCACGGCGCGCAGGTCGAGATCCAGCGCATGATCGCCGACGCCGACTACGCCGTGGTGCACTACAAGCTCGTGAACCCGCGGCGGCCGCGCGGAGTCGCGGTGGTCGACATCTTCCGCGTCGCCGACGGGCGCTTCTGCGAGCGCTGGGACGTGCTGCAGGACATCCCGGCCGACGCGCCGAACCCCCGCGCCATGTTCTGAGCGCGCCGCCTCGCACTCACGGCGGCGCGCGCCGATCAAGGCGCTCCGCGATCGCGTGCACGCGAGGATGGCCGAAGAGCTCGCGGCGATGCGCGGTCAGCCGAGCGAAGGCGCGGCGCGGAGCTCCTGGAGGAGGGCGCGCGGCGTCGCGCCGGCGATGGCGCGGAACTCGGCGATCAAGTGCGCCTGGTCGTAGTAGCCGGCGGCGGCGGCGATGGTTGCCCAGCCGGCGCCATCCTCTTCGCGCGCGGCACGTAGCGCGCGATCGAAGCGCGCGAGCTTGGCGAACGCCTTCGGGCCGACCCCGACCGCGTCGCGGAACACGCGGCGGAGGTGGCGCTCGCTCACGCCGAGATCGTCGGCGATGGCGTTCACGTGGCTCGACTCGTCGTCGCGGAGCTTGCTCGCGGCGACGAGCGCGAGCGGAGCGACCGCGCGTCGCGCTTCCGAAGCTCTCGCGAGGCGCTCGGCGATGGCCCGATCGACGATCGCCGCGGCGTCGAGCGCGTCACGCGCGCCGGCGAGCCGATCGAAGAGACGTCGCGTCGCTTCGTCACCCCACAGATCCACGAACGCCACGATGCGGCCGGCGAGCGCCGACGCCGGCACGCCGAGCACCGCCTCCGAAGCGCCGAGGCGAAGCCGCGCCGCCACCGTCCGGCGGACGCCGCGCACGACCTTTCGACGCACCCGCTGCCGCGCGCCGAGCGCATGCGCGTCGAGCCCGCGTGGCGCCGCCGGCCCGAAGCGAAACATCAGCTCGATCTCGGGGCGCGGGATCAAGACGTGCGGCGCGTCGCCGGTGAGCTCGTTCACGAACAGCGCCTCGACGGCCGGCGCAATCGACGCGCTCGGCGCGAGGCGATGGCGGCGGGTGCTCGCGTGCATGACTGGAGGATGAACGCGCGCGCCGATCGCGCAAGCCCGCGCGTGACGTTGTCCGCTTCTTCCAATTCCCGACCCGCGCGCGTCGCTAGCTTCGAGGTCATGAAGATCCTCGTCACCGGAGCGACCGGAAAGGTCGGAAGCCGTCTCGCAAAGCGCCTCGCCCGCCGGGGCCATCACGTCCGCGCCCTCGTGCGCGATCCGGACCGCGCCGCCGAGCTGCGCGAGCAAGAGGTCGAGATCGTGAAGGGCGATCTCCTCGACGAAGCCTCGCTCGCGCCCGCGGTGCGCGGCGTCGACGCGGTCGTCCACTGCGCCGCCTTCTTCCGCGGCGCCACCCACGAGCAAGCGCACGCCGTCAACGACCTCGGCACGCAACGACTCGCGGCCGCCGCCCGCGCCGCGAACGTGAACCGCTTCGTCTTCACCAGCACCGGGTTGGTCTACGGACCGAGCGGCGGCCGCCTCGCCCGCGAGGACGACGACTGCGCGCCGCCACCGGGCTACCCCGCGAGCAAGCTCGCCGCCGAACGCGCGCTCCTCGCCCTCGAGGCCCTCGATGTGCGCGTCCTCCGCCTCCCCTTCGTCTACGGCGACGGTGATCCGCACATCGAGGAAGCGATCCCGATGATGCGCGGCTGGCCGCCGTCGCAGCGCATGGCCTTGATTCATCACGCCGACGTCGCGCAGGCTGTCGCGCGCGTGCTCGACACCGCATCGCCTTCGCACCGCATCTACAACGTGGTCGACGACGAAGCCCCCGACCTCGCCACCGTCTTCGCGTCGGTCGGCGCCCCACCGCCCGACGGCTCGGCCGGCGAAGCGGCCCGAGCCTTCGACGTCCTCCTGGACGGCCGCCGCCTCCGCGAAGATCTCGGCTTCAAGCCCGAGTTCCCGCGCCTCCAGGATGCGATCGTCATCGCTGGTCGACGCGGCGCTAACGATTCGACGCGGAGCTCTCGGATGTGACGCGCTCCTCGACGACGTAGGCCCAGTATCGCGACCGATCGAGGAACTTCTCCTCGTCCGCGACGACCCGCTCGCGGGTGCCTGGCTCGAAGATCTTCCCGAGCCACGCCTGCAAGGCGGCCCTGTCCGGAAACACGGTCTCCGTCACGACGTCGAAGCCGATCGCACCATCCTCCATGTTCAGCGCGTCGCCTCGCTTCAGGTAGCTGCGTTTGTACACCGCGGGAACGGGCGCCAGGCTGCATATGAACGGCACGTGCTTGTTCTCGTAGTAGTCGACGAAGTCGCGCAAATCCATGCCTCCCCTCCTGGTGAGAAAGGCGAGTAGCTTCACCATATCTTTCCTCCTTGGCGCCGGATCGAGCCCCGGCGAAGAGGGCTCTCCGGCCGAGCTCATCGGCACCCGGGCCAGGTGAAGACGTGGCCAGCTCAGGCCTCCGGCCGCGCGGCTCCGGGAGCGACCGGATGGTTTTACGATACAGAGTGTATCCAGTCAATCCAGTTCGCCTCGATCCGTCCGTTCGGCGTAGGATGCGGGCGATGCCGAAGCTCTGGAACGACACCCTCGAGTCGCACCGCCGGGAGGTCCGCGACGCCATCCTCGATGCGGCCGCAGCCATCGCGACCGAGCGCGGGGTGCCCGCGGTCACGATGTCGGAGGTCGCGGAGCGCGCCGGCATCGGACGCGCGACGCTCTACAAGTACTTCCCCGACGTGCAGGCGATCCTCGTCGCGTGGCACGAGCGGCAAGTCGGCCGCCACCTCGCAGAGCTGCTCGCCGCGCGCGACCAGGCGGGCGATCCAGAACGCCGGCTCGAGATCGCCCTGGGCACCTACGCCCGCATCACCCACGAGGAGCACGGGACCGAGCTCGTCGCCCTGCTGCGCCACGGTGAGCACGTCACCAGGGGCTATCAACAGCTCAGCGAGTTCATCCGCGACCTGATCGCGGAGGGCGCGAAGCGCGGAAGGCTCCGCGATGACGTCGCCCCCGCCGAGCTCGCGAGCTTCTGCCTGCACGCGCTCTCGGCGGCCAGCAGCATGCCTTCCCTGGCGGCGGTCCGCCGGCTCGTGTCCGTCACCATGGCCGGCCTTCAACCTCCGAAGCGCTGAGCCGCCGCCTCGTCGTACCCGCCCGCCAGCGGCCACCGCCGCGCCCCCCGCGCCCGGCGAGAGGACACCGAGGGCCGCCGGGGGGCTCGGGGAGGGGCCGGCGGCTGCGGTGGACGAGGCGGCAAGGGGGGCGAGAACGGCTACCCGAGCATCGGCCTCATCGCGCTGCACGCCAGGGTGACCGTCAGCGACAGCGAGATCGAGACGCTCGACGGCGGCCAGGGCGGCGACGGCGGCGAGCCCCAGCGAGGCGGACGAGGCGGACGAGGCGGCCGGGGCGCACCGGGCGGCGTGCAGGAGGACCGGTCGGTCCTGTTAGTTCTCCGAAGTGGCCGCCACCGAGAACAATGCGGGCGCTTCACATATCGCTTACGGGATAATAGTGAACAGCTGCTGCTCAATCGCGCTTGCCAGCCTCAGGCAGTCAAGCGCGATCCTGTCCCGTGGATTTCGAACGCGACTACAAACCGCGAGGTCGCGCTCAGGATGATAAACGATCCCATTCACTGGGTCCTCCCAGGGGTATTCGAGCTGAGGACATGGTTGAGGCAGTGCCCTCGCAAGTTGTGGATGCGCGGTTTCCAACTCAACAACAAATTGCTGGACATTCTGCGAGCCCTGCAACAGCGCAAGCCCTCCTGGGCGTCGAAGAAATACAGCAAAGAGGTGCGATGCTGCACGATGGGTGTGCGGAACGACCTGCCCGGAGCGCGCGTACGCGGCTTTCGCGAGCTTCTCGAACACCATTTGTAGCAGCATACAAAAGGTCGACCCGCGATATTCAGGCGGAACGGTCCATGCAACGCGAAGATCGGCGCGTGCTTGTTCCAAGAATGGCAGCGCCCAATCGCGAGGCGCGGCGGGCATCAGAGATCCTCCGCCTGATCAAGATCCCAGCCGGCGGGCAGGGGGAGAGAGCCATTCTCCACGCGCGCCCACTCTGCGGGACTAAGTAGAATCACAATAGACGGATAATCCACGCCATTGGCTCTATCTGGTTCAAACTGGAAAGGGAGAATTTCACCAGTCGTCGGAGCGGCCGCCGAAACTTCGAGCAGCCGAACCTCAGCGTGGCTCGGGAAGTACTTGACCGTCGTGGTTGCGGGATCGGCGTGGCGATGAGCAGCTGCGAGCTGACGGGCAACATCTCGTTCGGGCATGATCGTGGTCCTCGTATCTCGACAGTATCACTTCAGCACGGTTTAAACAAGACGACATTCTTGTCTGGCCAACACCCAAGCTCAGCCGCAGCCAGCAGAGCAGAACGCAAGGAACTGGACCCCTGTACGTCAGGGAGGATGTGTGATGCCTGGAGGTGTCCACGGATCCACAGGGTGACAGTCCCGAAGTGGCAGAAGGTCGAAGCCGCGTAGCTAGGATCGCGCCCGGTGGGGAGATCCCCCAGGCGAAGTCCACCGACAAGGCCCCACACGGCGGCGTGAGCGAGCACGCGGACGGCAAGGAGGCGTGAACGCCCGGTCAAGGCCCCGTTGCCTGAAGCGGCCTCGCCCAGCGAGCCGCGTCGGGGGAAGCCGGCGCGTCCACAGGCCCAGGTGGGTTAGTAGATTCGGATTCGTTCAAAATCGGCGATGGCCATCTCCAAGAGCCGCAGAAACGTCCTACCTCCGGGCTCTGTCAGCAGCGTGAGGTTGGGATACGTGAACTCGCACGGCACGTGCCACACGCCCGTCATCGGACCCAGGGTACTCCGCATTCGCGGGCGAGATCTCACGATCGACCGCGGGCGCCAGTTTCTCGATCTCGCGGGCCAGCTTTCGCGCAACCTTCACGGTCTCTCGGAGCAGCTCATCTTTTCCTGCGTAGCGCTGCTTGATCTCGGGCGACCCGAGGTAACTCTGCATGAACCGGGAGAATGCCACGTGTTCGGTGGTGAGCCGATCCTCGTCCGTGTCCGTGTCCCGGAATCGGTACGCCTTCGCAACCTTCTCGCCGGCCATCTGGAGGTAGTGGAGCAGATGACAGATCGGGACACCTGGAATACTCGACAGGAGCCGATAGATCTCGAAATCGCTGCCGCCTTGCTTGATATAGGCAAGCGCCCAGCTCGCCCGGTCGGGCACGGCCGTCGCGACGTCACGCGGCACCGGCATCCCGAGGCCGGAGGAACTCTCGTGCGGTCTCGAGCGACCACCCCGCAGGCAGCGGGATCTTGCGCTGACGAATGGCGTCCATCTCGGCCGGCGTGACCTCGGCGACCACGCTCGGGTAGGTGATGTCTCCTGCGGCCCCGAACGCGAAGGGCACCACGCGTCCAGTCTCAACACTCGCCGCGTTCACCTCAAGGAGCTTGATCGGCTCGCCGGCTGCGTTCTCATCCGTCGCGATGATCCGGTAGACCGCGCGGAGTTCCGGCTCGATCCTGAAATGCCAGGCGATCAGGCGTGCAGCGACCTCGTCCTTCTCGTGCACGCCGACCTCCTCGCTCGTAGGTGTGCGGGCAGGGTAGCACATCGGGCGGTCGCGAGCTCCGGCGTTTGTGGTCCCTTGTGCGAACCATCTCGCGCCGATGCGGCTCCTCAGCACGAGGTCCGCCGGCCCAACGATGCAGCTCACCCGCGCGGCGCGCTGCCGAGCGGAGCGAGGCTGCGCGCAGCGTCGGGTGCAGCAGCGAGTCAGCCCGCGCCCTACGCTCCACGGCTCGCCAGTCGCGCTGCGTCCTCCGGCTCGACGAGGCCGAACGCCGCTCCCTGCGCGTCGTCCCATGCCGCGACCCGCACGCCGTTCGGAAGCTCGATGGGCCCGATGACGATTCCGCCGCGGCTGCGCATACGGTCGACTGCGACGTCGAGGGACGGGACGGAGAAGAAGAAGAGCCAGTGGGTATGGACTCCGGGGCGCCCCTCGACATCCGAGATCAGCCCGCTGCTCGACTCGCCGGCGCCGAACGCGAAGTGTTGGTGATGGCGGAGCTGGCCCAGATCGACGTTCTCGGTGAAAGACCAGTCGAAGAGCGCCGAATAGTTCATGGCGGCGGTGTCCGGATCGCGCGTAGTGAGCTGATGCCAGACGACGCCCGCGGAGGATTCGGCTGAGCCGTCGGTCACGGCGACCATCGCACCGGAGACCATCCGGTGCCGTATTGAAATCTAGAGGGCCGTGCTCCAGATCCAAACGGCAGCAAGTGGAGCGCACCCGCCAGGGACCGGCGGCAAAGAAACGAGGGCTGTCATGAGTAGCCGTGCACAGGTGCTGTTTCAGGTGGGCGCGTGGGCGTGGGTCGTCACCGGGATCGGGCACCTCGCGATCAGCGCGCTGCTGCTCGGGCGCCCCGCGACGCCCGCCGCGGAGACCGCGGTCCTCGGCGCGATGCGGGCGCACCGGATGTCCATGATGGGGCTGTCGCGCGACCTGCTCGGCCTCTTCAGGGGGTTCAGCGTGGCCATGGGCCTGGTGCTCGCGCTGCACGGCGCCGTGTGCGTGCTCGCCGCGCCGGCGCTCGCCGCGCTCCCTGCTGTCGTGGCGCTGAACGCGGCGGTGTCGCTGGCGCTGCTGGCGATCGCCGTCCGCGCGTTTCCGCCGCCGCCGATCGTGACCATGCTGGTCGCGACGGCGTGCTTCGGCGCGGCGCTCGTGGTGCGCTGAGCGTGCGGGCGAAGATAACCCATAGCCCATCGCAGTCGCCACGAGCGGTCCGTCGGACGAACCGTTGCGGCTTCGCTCGTTCAGGTTCCGGCGGACCGCGCCGCCATCGCGAGGCGGCGGCCCGCAGGCTGGGGCGTGAACGCGGTCCCTGCGGGGCGGCGCCTCCGGCGAGGCTCGGCATTCAGGAGCACGTCGTCGGGGCGAAGGGTAAGAAGGGCCAGTACGGCGTCTACAGGGCCTAGAGCAGCGGAGGCGGACGCCCCACGCCGAGGTGCACATGCATCGGAAGGAAAAGGAAGGATCGCCCGCGGCCGTCTCGTGGACCGAGGGGCAAGAGCGCGCCCGTGAAGCGATCGAGCGATGGCGCGCTGCGCCGGGCCCCGCGTGCCTGCTGCACGGCCCTCCGGGAGCCGGCAAGACGGCGCTGTGTACCCGGCTCGTCGCGGAGGCGGGCGAGCGCACAGGGGGTTGCGTCGCCGCGGTGCAGGTAGGGCGGGCGAGCCGCTTCGTCTTCGAGCAGGAGATCCTCGCGTCGCTCCTGGAGCAGCTCGGCGAGGACGTGCTGCACCCTCCGCGGGACGTCCTGAAGCTGCGCTCCGAGCTCCGGAACAGGCTCGCCAATGGCCAGGACGAGGACGAGCCCGAGGTGCTCCTCGTGCTCGATGGTCTCGACGAGTGCGTCGACTGGCCTCGCGACCCTCGGGGTTCGACGATTCGGGAGCTCGGACCGCGCGTCCGATGTCTGGTCTCCATCTCGGGCGGAGAGGGCGAAGCGCACGCCTGGAGGGAGCGCCTCGGATGGGAGGACGCTGATGCGCTCCTCGTCGAGGTTGCACCACCTTCCCCCGCGGCGGCGGAGAGCCGAGGCATTCCGCGCTGGGCGGCAGCAGGGGGAGACGGCGGACCGGAGGCGCTCGCCGTGGAGGTCGAGCGTGAGCTCCGGCTCCTCGACGGAGGAGAGGTCGCGCTGGAGCTGCTCTCCCTGCTGGCGCGCGCTCTCTCGCCGCTCGATGCAGAGGATGTCGCGGAGCTCCTGGAGATTGACGACGTTGCCGCGCGCGGTCTCCTGCACGTGTACCTACCGTCGCTCGATCGGATCCTGTGCTGGGATGGGCCGGCGCGCGCGGTGAGGTTCCAGCATGAGGCGCTGCGGGTCGCGTGGGCGCAGAGGAGCGCCGGTCGCGATGAGGCGATCGAGGCGCGTTACCGGGGCGCGATCGCGCGATGTACCGCGGAGCCCTCCCGCCGCCGGCCGGCCTACTTCCGCCGTCATGCGAGCGCGCACCTCGCGCTCGGCGGCGCTCCCGTCGCCTCGATGCTCGCCTTTGCCGAGCCGGGTTGGGTAGCGCCGGCCTCTGCCGAGGCGCTCGCCGATGCCCTCCTCGATCTCCGCCGCCTGCGCGATCGTGTTGGAGAGGAGGTGGAGCGCTGCGGCTCCATGCCTCCGTCACTCGCCGCAGCGCTCGTCCGCTGTGCGGCGGCGCAGGGCGCGGCGGCGACGCTGGGAGACGCGGAGCCGTGGGCGACCCCCGACGCAGACCTCGTGACTCCATGGCTCGATGCGAACGCGGCGCGCGCGCTGTCCTTGCTCGCCCTCTCCGCGGAGGTCTCGCCGTCCGCCCGCGCCGCGCTGCTCGAGCGAGCGTTCGAGATCGCCGATCGCACGGGCGCGGGGTGGTCGAGCCCGTCGGCGCTGATTGCCGTGGCGGAGGCGGCAGACGGCGAGAGGCGCATCGGGGTTGCGCGCGCCGCGCTGGAAGCTGCGCGCCGGTCGGAGGAGGGGGATGCGGCTTGGGGGCTCGTCGCGGCGGCGGGGCTGCTGCCCGAAGAGGAAGCCCAGGAGGCCGCGGCAGAGGCCATCACGCGCGCGGGAGGGGCGCCGCCCGCGCTCGTGCCCGGGCCGAGGGTGAGCGAAGCTTCCGCCGTCGCGCTGGAGCGGGCTTCGCGTTCCCTGCCTGCGCCCCAGCGGATCCGCGTCCTCGCCCGGTTGCTCTCCGCGCTGCCGGCAGAGGCGAGAGCTCGCGCTGTCCAGGAGATCGAACGGCTCTGGGCGCCCTGGTGCTTCGAGAGCAGGGAGGAAGCCGAGGCAGTGACTCCTTATCTGTCCGAGCCTCTCCTGGAGAGGGCGCTCGAGGAGGTCCCGGTCTGGCCGGTGCATGCTCTCGGTGCACGCCTGGCCTCGGTCGGGCGAGAGGACGAGGCGCGCGCGCTCGTGCTGCGGTGGGCGGGGAGCAGCGCAGGCTACCGGGCGGACGCGTTGCTTCGCCTTGGCGAGGCGCTCCCTCCGGGCCGGCGGCCGGTGGAGGAGGTGCGGGCGCTCTTCGAGGAGCTCGCCCCGGAGGAGCGGTGCAATTTGATGAAGGAGCACTCGTCCGCTTCGGTCGCGCTCCTGGGGCAGGAAGCGGCGTTGCGGTTCGCGGAGGACTGCGTCGAGCCCTCCGGGACTTATGTGCGGACCTGTGCGCTGGCGCGGCTTGCGGGGGCGCTCCCTGAGCCGATGCGCGCCGAGGCGGCACGGCGTGCGGTGCTTGCCTTCGAGGCAGGAGGCCACGACGCCGACGCGCTCGGCGATCTCTGCGGGGCCGCCCCCTGGATGAGCCCCGCCGACGCGGCGCGGCTGCTTTCGGCGAGCCTGCTGGACGCCTCGGGGATTCCGTCGCTGGCCGGTGTCTTCCAGGGATGGGCGAGCGTGGCGCAGCTCGCCGGCCTCTTCCGTCGAGCCGGAGGGGAGGAGGCCGTGCTTGCGGCCGCAGAGGAGGTGGCGCTCGCCGGAAGGTGGTTGCACCGCGTGGGGTGACCCCGTGCGCACACGCTTCGATACCCCTGGCTGGGCGCACCGTGTACGGTCAGCAGGCCCTTGTTGGGCGGAGCTATCGGTCTCGACAGAATGACACCACATGTCGATCGACGCATGCTTCGATCCCAGCACGATCATGCATCTGCCCAGATCACACGGACATCGTAGGGCGTCATGAGCCGATCGGCGGTGACGAGCTGGATGTCCTCGACCTGGGCCTGCGCGACCAAGATCCGGTCAAATGGATCCTTGTGATGCGGGGGAAGTCCGGCGACCTGGAGGGTGTGCCGTTGCTCGATGGGCAGGGAAAGGTGACCGAGGGCGGCCATGCGAGAAGGAATGTATTCGTCAGGCGGGATGGGAAGGGAGAGC
The DNA here is from genome assembly GCF_002950945.1 of Sorangium cellulosum. Taxonomy (GTDB): domain Bacteria; phylum Myxococcota_A; class Polyangia; order Polyangiales; family Polyangiaceae; genus Sorangium; species Sorangium cellulosum_E. The sequence goes on along the minus strand of NZ_CP012673.1, from coordinate 12,387,596 downwards.
TTTCCGAGCGCGTGCTTGATGACGATTTCCCATGCTGTCGCAGCCGAGATGTAGACGTCAGTACCTTCTGCGACGAGCATCTCCACGACGTCGCGCCTGATCCTCTCGGGGTCGGCGACGAGCCAGAGCCAGCAGTGTGTGTCGAGCAGCAACCTCATGTCTCGCCATCGAACGCTCGCTGTAGGTCCTCCGGCAGCGGCGCGTCGAAGTCATCGGCGATCTGGACCGTACCCCGATCCATGCCAAGCGCTGCCCGCTTGTCGAGTGGCGCAGCCTTCTGCGGGGAGGTGATGAGGACGATCACCTCCGCTGGACCTTCTGGAAGGTCTGCGGGCACCTGCAGCTCTACCCGACGGTTCGCGGGGATGACGATGGGGATCTTGGCGGCTTGCACGGTGCTTCCTCCTAGTCCGTTACAGGCAATCTCAGTCTAGCGTCAGAGCTCCCCGGCGTCACGCGCGATGCCCGAGGCGGGCCGGCCGGTGCGCGCGGCCCGGACGGACATGTCCGGCAGGCGCCGGCTCGACCCGACGCGATGAGCCGGAACCTGCGCGGCCGTCCTGCGCAGCCCCGCCGGCCGTCCTGCGCAGCCCATCGGTCCTCCTGGACAAGCCTCGGCGCCCTCCTGCGCAGCGCCGTCGGCCGTCCTGCGCAGCCCATTGGCCCTCCTGGATAAGCCCCGGCGCCGTCCTGTGCGGCCCCGGTGGGTCTCCTGCGCAGCCCCGCAGGCCCTCCTGCGCGGCCTGGGCGCCCTCCTGCGCACCCCCGTTGGGGTCCTGCGCTACACTCGCCCCCGTCCTGCGCGGCCCTCGCGACCCTCCTGCACGCCCCCCCTGGGGTCCTTCATCACGATCGTCTGGCTCCTGCGCAGGCCCGATGGGTCTCCTGTGCAGCCCCGGCGTCGTCTCGCGCGCCTTTTGTGGTTGCAGCGCAGCTCTTTTTCTTTCGTTCACCACCTCCGGGTCCGCTGCCCGCGGCGCCGGGCACGCCGCCCCCCTCGATTCGATGCGCGGCACACCGCCTCTCCCAGCCGTCGGCCCGAGCGCCTCCTTCGCGGCGCGACCGACTCGTGCTCTCCTCTGGCCAATGCCTTGTTCGCCGATACCCTCGCCGATCCTCCGGCCCCTCATTCCGAGGGGCGCTGGCCCCGACAAGGAGGCGTATTTTTACCATGGCAAAGGCATCCACCACCACGTCGCCCAGGACCAACAAGGCCGCGACGAAGCGCGCTTCGCGCGAGACGCGGGGCGCGCCTCGCTCCTCGACGGGCGCAGCAGCGTACACGCTGAGGGCCGCCCGCGAGGCCGAGCTCCTGCGAGAGGCCGAGTCGCTCGGCGAGAGCACCGTGATCTTCCCCGGCAAGCTCGCTCGGCGCGTCATCTGGTCGAGCCGCATCCAGCTCGCCGCCGAGCGCGACGCGGCCGATCTCGTCCGCACCCCCTTCCCCGAGGACGAGCCCGCGCTGACACGCGAGGAGATCCGCGCGCTCCGCGACAAGATCGAGCTCCTGCGCGCCACGCAATCGCGCTGGCAAGCCGCGCAGCAGCGCCAGGAGCAGGCCGTCGCGATGTTCAAGGGGCCGGCCGCCGAGGCCGCCCTGCACCGGCAAACGCTCCTCCGCTTCTTCGATCTCCGCTTCAAGAAGAGCCCCGAGGGGCAAAAGCGGCTCATGGCGATCCGCGCTGGCAGCGGCGACGCGGATCTGGTCCAGGACGTCTCCGACCTGCTCTTGCTCTGCTCCGAGCACGCGGAGGCCCTTCACAAGGCGCCTCGCGGCGAGGCCGACGCGGCGGCCCGCCTCCGCGAGCTCTCGCCCGAGCTCGCGCGCATGCTCGCCGACAAGACGTTCTCTCCCGAGGCGCAGCGCTCGCGCAAGCTCCGCGACGCCGCGTACACGCTCATCGTGCACGCCGAGCGGAGGCTGCGCGCCGCCGCGGAGTACTGGTACGCCGGCAGCGACAGGATGAAGGACTATGCGCCCTTCCCCGTCTCCCGCGGCGCCGCGTCCACCGGAGATGAAGAGGAAGAGGAGGAAGAGGAGGAAGGCGACGCCGCCGCGGAGAACGGCGCGCCGGAAGGCGACGCGTCGGAGGGGGGCGCAACGGAAGACGGCGCGCCGGGCGAGGGCGAAGACGAGGGGTGATCACCCCAGGCCGCGGCGGGCGCGTCAAGGAGGGGGGCGCCTGGCTCGTCGCGAGGGGTCGAGGCTCCCCAGCCAGCGCGCCGGCCCGGCCGGGCGCCACGCTGGGGAGGCTCGGGCGGGGCAGGCGGCTGCGGTGGCCGAGGCGGCAAGGGGGGCGAGAACGGCTCCCCGAGCGCCGGCATCGCGGTCGCGTGCTGGGGCGGTCCACGGGGCAGCGTGCAGTGTTGGTGGTGGCGGAGCTGGCCCAGATCGACTGTCTCGGTGAAAGCCCCGTCGAAGAGGGCCGGGCGGCCCGCAGGCGGGGGCGTGAACGTGGTCCCTTCGGCGGGGCGCCTCCGGCTGCCCGTCCGCCGCGCCCCCTCCAACGTCCCCTGCACGCTGGGGCCGCCGGGCAAGGGCGACAGCATCTGAGACGACGAGGGCAAGAGGATCTCGGGCGAGGATTACCTCTTGCTCCAGTAGCCCGGCCTCTGTTTTGCGTGTGCGATGGCCACGACAAGAAGGCGCGTTGGCTCGTCTCGGTACACGACGAGATAGGGAAACCGTGTCAACCGCACCCGACGCGTCCCGTATCGGTAAGAGGGCCAGCGGTCCGGCGCCTCCGCAATTCGAGTCAATGCCGCCTCGATCTCGTCGGCGAACCGTGCCGCTACGCGTGGATCCCGTTCCGCGTACCACGCCGCAGCCTCCTCGGCTTCCGCAAGTGCGGCTGGCAGGACCTCAACGAGCTTCACGACGGCCGTTTGCAGCCGCCAGGATGCGGCGCCGGGCTTCCGGCCAGGGGACCGGCGTGACGACCCCGGCGTCGACATCGGCGAGACGTTGCTGGATCTCCTCGGCCCACGCAGCCTCGACCTCCTCGGTCGTCTGCTCGGGCTCGTCGAGGCTCTGGATCAGCGCGGCCGCCACGGCCGCTCGGTCCTCCGCCGACAGACGCAGCGCTGCGACCAGGACATTCTCGACGTCGCTCATGGTGCAGGGAGCTTACCGCAAGTTCGGCCGGGTCACGAGCGGGACCCGCCTCGATGCGGGGCCTGGGCCGCGGGTCCTGGGCGAGGATCCGTGGCTCGCGGCGGCCCCGGTCCTTGGGCCGCTGCCGGCGACGCCCGGCCTGCAGGCCACGCAGAACGGAGCCTGGCTCCTTCCCGACCAGACGCCGCTCGTACCCGAGCTGGAAGCGTTCCTCGCCGCCGGCGAGCCGCCCGCCTACGTCGGCTTCGGCAGCATGCCTGTGGACCCGCAGACCGGCCGCAGGGTCGTCGAGGCCGTGCGGGCTGCGAGGCGCCGTGTCGCGCGGTTTCAGGGGTGGGCCGAGCTCGGTCGGGTCGACGACGCCGCCGACGCCGACCCCGACGCCGAACCCTGGCAACTACGGACGGCGAGGACGCGGGGACGTGGCCGACGTGGGTGCACGGACGGGAGCTACGGGAGCTACGGCGCGCGAGGCACCGTCGGCGCCCCCGGCCAGGGCATCGGGCGCATCAGCGAGGCCGGCTGGGAAGTGGACTGGGCCGGCGGCGGCGGTGGGGCACCCCGGGCCAGGGCGGCGGCGGCGGCGGCCGCAGGGGCGGGCTCGGCGTGTGCGGCGCGGCGTCCAAGGGGGGCGCCTGGGGAGGCTCGGGCGGGGCCGGCGGCTGCGGTGGCCGAGGCGGCAAGGGGGGCGAGAACGGCTCCCCGAGCGTCGGCATCGTCGCGCTGCACGCCAGGGTGACCCTGCGCGACAGCGAGATCGAGACGTCCGACGGCGGCCCGGGCGGCGACGGCGGCGAGCCCCAGCGAGGCGGACGAGGCGCAACCGCCCAGCCAAGGGCATCGTGACCGTCCGCGCGGCGCCGGTTACCTAATTCCCATCAGGGGCCTGGCTGCGGCGCGGCCTGGCACGTGCCGGCCACGCACGCGAGCTGCGGCGGTGGCGGGCACGGGCTGCACTGGAGGTTCCGGCACGCGGGGGGGTTACGGGCGTTGAGCTCACGGAAGAAGGCTCCGCTGCCGTCGTAGACCATCAGGTTGGACGCACTCGCGACCGCCCTCGACGAGATCGTGCCGCAAGAGCAGCAGCGCTCGACCGCGGCCACGATCACGCAGTCCGACGCGGCAGCGCAGGTCGCCGGGCCGGGCGGCAGGGGCGACCCCACCGCGCCCTGCGGGGGCCCACTCGGACGGTCTGCTCCGCCGCAAGCGGCCAGCAGCGCGGCGATCGCGATCACGAGACGACCAGCTCCTCGGCTCAAGCTCGTAGACATCCCGGGTGAACGGTCGAACCTCCTGTCCCCTTACAGTGCTTCACTCGGCACGTGCGGGCGACGACCGTGAAGATCCAGCTTCTGACTCGCTCGGTTCATCGAGCCCGCACCGTGTCGAGCCTCGACGCGACCTCACGGATGTCGGCCCCGCCGCAGCAGGAACGCGCGCAGGCGAGCTCGATCCTCGTCGTTCATGTCCAGGAGCTGGACAGTCGCGCGCCCCTCCGCTGTAAGCCCGTCGATGATTGCATTCGATTCCGTGACGAAGTGCTCTCGCCACGCGTGCCGCCTGGGATGATAGAGCTGTACGACAAGCTTGGTCTCGGGGTCAATCGACGCGATATTCTGCCCCTTCTTCAGGTTGCAGCGAATGCAGCATAGGCACAGGTTATCGACATCATCCGAACCACGATGTTGCCTTCCGATGATGTGGTCTACCTGGTGGGGCAAGATGGATGCGTCCTGCGGAAGGCGGCAGTACTCACATGCCCCTGGGCGCGCCGCTGGACCAGCTCCCGCGTGTCGCTCGGCAGCTTCACGAGGCCGCGCGCATGGTCCATACCTCCTCTGCCTGAAGCTTGAGGAGGCTGAGCATGTCGTTCAAGCGGACGACCTCGGCATATTCTCTGTGCTCTTCAGGCGTGAGGACGCCGTTTGTGCTCTTCTGAGCGAGCTCCTCGACGCGGGGCGCGAGGTCCTTGCTGACGGCGTCGAGCGCCGCCTCGAGCTGCTCGATGGTTCGCTTCTCCATGCGTGTCTCCGTCTCCAACGCCTCGTGTCAGCATGTCATCCGTCTGCCGTCGGTTCAAGGTCCGCCACGGCCCTTTGGCCGTGCAGCCCAGCCGCTGGGCAGGCCCGCTCGTACCCGAGCTGGAAGCGTTCCTCGCCGCCGGCGAGCCGTCCGCCTACGTCGGCTTCGGCAGCATGCTGGTGGATCCGCAGACCGGCCGCGCGGTCATCGAGGCCGTGCGGGCTGCGAGGCGCCGTGTCGCGCTGTCTCAAGGGTGGGCCGAGCTCGGTCGGGTCGACGACGCCGCCGACCCCGACGCCGAACCCCAGCAACCACGGACGGCGAGGACGCGAGGACGCGGGGACGTCGCCGACGTGGGCTGCACGGACGGGAGCTGCGGGATCTACGACGCGCGAGGCACCGCCGGCGCCCCCGGCCAGGGCATCGGGCCTCGATGTGCGCGTCCTCCGCCTCCCCTTCGTCTACGGCGACGGTGATCCGCACATCGAGGAAGCGATCCCGATGATGCGCGGCTGGCCGCCGTCGCAGCGCATGGCCTTGATTCATCACGCCGACGTCGCGCAGGCTGTCGCGCGCGTGCTCGACACCGCATCGCCTTCGCACCGCATCTACAACGTGGTCGACGACGAAGCCCCCGACCTCGCCACCGTCTTCGCGTCGGTCGGCGCCCCACCGCCCGACGGCTCGGCCGGCGAGGCGGCCCGAGCCTTCGACGTCCTCCTCGACGGCCGCCGCATCCGCGAAGATCTCGGCTTCAAGCCCGAGTTCCCGCGCCTCCAGGATGCGATCGCGGCGGGCGCGTGATGTTCTCCAGTCGTCCAGGTAGGCGGACGCGCATGCCTCGACACGCGCGCCATCGACCCCAGTGGGTCAACGAGCGCCCCGAGACGCGGGGCACCGCTGGATACGGCGCTCCACATCGCCGGTGAAGTCGGGTAAGTCCGCGCCACAGTCGCGAACCGGCGGCCCGCAGGCTGGGGCGTGAAGGCGACCCGCGGGCGCGTAGCGACGACGAGCACGTAGAGATCCACCCGATCGTCGAGCTCGACGTTCGAGGATGGATCGCGCCCGCCGCTCGCGCCGGCGGCGAAGCTCGCCTTCAGCCAGGCATCGCGGGAAATGCCTACGTGAGGTTCGTGAGCGGCCCGGTGCAGTACGCCGGCGCGCCGAACCTGGTCCGGGTGTCGCCGAACAGGTTCAGGATCGAGACGAGCAGGTTGTTGTGCGGGAGGTTCGGATACCGGACCCAGCGCCCGGTGCGCAGGCCCCCGCCGCCGCCGGCCAGCAGGAACGGCATGTTCGTCTTTCTGTGGGACGGCGGATCCGAGATCTCGGAGCCGAAGAAGACGACGCTCTCGTCGAGCAGCGAGTGCCCGCCCATGTCGACCTTCTCCATCTCCTGCAAGAGATAGAGGTGCTGCTCCGAGTACCAGGTGTAGATGAGCTCGCACTCGGCCGGCCTGTAGCCGCCCATTTCCTGGTAGAAATGGTGGTGCTCGGTCAGGTTCAGCCACGGCAACGTGTACTTCGCCTCGGTGTCGCTCCACTGCAGGGTGCCGACCGCGGTGATGTCGCAGGCGAGCGCCATCACCAGCATGTCCGTCATCAGCTTGCCCACCTTGGGGATCGCCGCGTCGGTCGAGATGTCCCTGATCGAGCCGGTGTCGGACGAGTTGAGCCCCGAGCTCGGGTTGTAGTCGGACGTGTCGACCCTCGCCGGGGGCCGGCAAGCGGCCGTCGTGCTGAGGCTCTGCTCGATCTCGCGGATCTTCGTCAGGTGCTGGTCGATCTTCTGCTTGTCGGCCGCGCCGAGGCGCGCGGAGAGGGCGGCGTAGCGCCGGTCGAGGAAGTCGAGGATCGATCGCTTCCGCGCGAGGCGACGGGCGGCGTCGTCGCTGGCGCCGGGGTCCAGCGTTCCGAAGAGCGCGGTGAAGATCTCCACCGGATCGAGGCGCGGCGGGATGGGGCTGTACGGCGCGGTCTCCTCGAAGTTGGCGATGTTCATCGGCGTCATCAGGCCGTGGGACTTGCCCGTCGCCCAGCGCACCGCGAGCTGGAGGCTCGCCTCCGCCGTCCGACCGGCGGAGATCCGGGAGGCGATCACCTGATCGATGGACGGCCCCCCCGCGTAGCCGCCGTTCGACGTGAGCTCTTGCGGCGTGCCCGTGAGCCAGGCGATGATCCCGCTCTGGTGCTGCTCACCGCGCGCGCTCTGCATGTCGAGGCCGTCGACGACGAGCAGCCGGTCCTGCACCGGCGCGAGCGGCGCCAGGATGGGGCCCAGGGTGAAGCTCGTCTCGGTGCCGGTCGGACGCCAGCGATCGATCACGGTCCCGCCGGGCGTGTAGACGGCGAGGAAGCGCCGGGCGGGGGCGGGTTGCGCGTGCGCCTGGCGCTCGGTTCCCATGATCTCCAGCCACGGGAGCGCGACGGCGATGGCGCCGGCGCCCCGCAGCATGGCACGTCGGCTCAAGCGGAATTTCGACATACCCCTCTCTCCTGTCGTCGGGATGGCCGACCGAGGCCCCCGAGAGGACGCGCCTGCTTTGCTGTCACGCCTCGTCCGCTCCGGACGCACGGAGGCTTCCTCATCGAACCACAGGCATTCTTTATGAGGAGTTCGAGGCTATCGCGAAGGCCACGAACGGAGCTTCCGGCAGCGCAGAGAGCTCCAGCATCGTTCTGGCGAATCAACGGTTTCACCAATGGCAGTAGCAGATTGCCATCGGACCGGCTCACCACGAGAGCAGATATTGCCGGAGCGAAATTTTTCCGTCGCAGCGTGAACCTGCTGCTCACCGCGACGTGGCATGCCACAGCATCTCGGTCGCGGCCCGCATTTCGAGTTCGGCCGCCGCCGTGCTCTTCTCCGGCGGACACCCCTCGCCACCATCACGCCGCCGCGCCGGCCCGCCCGCCGCGGTGCCTGAGCTCCGGCGTCCAGGAAGAGCACCGGGGCATCATCCCCAGCAGCCTGCTCGCGGTTCAAGACGAGGGGCGCAGCGTGGGATCGTCGCCCGAGAGCTGGGGCAGCATCGCGACGAACGCCCAGTCCTGCCCGCCCGAGTCATCGAACGTCAGGTGAACGCGGTCGCCGTCGCGCTCGAACGTGATGGTGAACAGCGCACGATCGCGCAAGGCGTCGTCCGTCGTCGTGAACGGCTCCTCGTAGTCCTCCTCGACGAGGAACTCGGCCGACGCCGCCGCGCGAGCCTCGGGATCGTCCACGCGCACCACCAGCCGCGGCGCGTCGGTGGAATGCACCGCGCCGAGCCCGCGCAGCAGCACCTCACGCAGCCACGCGCCGCCGAGATCGAAGCCGCCGCCCCAGAAGAACACCAGGCGATCGACGCTGAGCACGTTCGCCTCGTCGTTGAACAGGCCCTTGAGCAGGAACCGCGACGTTGCGTCGCCTGGCCACGGCACGCCGTGCCGCCGCCCGAACTCGCAGAGCGGCGCGGGCACGGCGCCCTCGCTCCACGGCGCGTCGGCGGTCTTCTCGTAGATGGCATAGTCGGCGACGAGCCGCCGCAGCTCCGCCGCGGCCTGCTCCGCCGCAGCGACCGTCGAGAACTCCGCTGCCTGCATCACGACCTGACTCATGCATGCAGCGTATACGATTCCGCGGGGGCACTGCGAGGAAACCGCCTGTTCACGGGACGCCGCGCTCCAGGCGACCCCGGACCACGACGGGACAGGCTGCTGTCGTTCGTGGAAGCCCGCGGTCTCGCACTCACCGAGTGCCAGCGTCAGCGGTTCGAGCAACGCGCGCGTCACTCCGAAGGACGCCGGCTGCGAGCGCTTCGCGACGGTCACGTGCTGCGCGGGGACGGGGACGGGGACGGGGACCGGACGCCGGGGGCGCGGCACGACGTGGAGGCGGGCGGCGGGGAGGAGCGGTGAGCGGAGACGAGCGGTCAGTTGATGTCGAAGAACTCCTGGCAGCAGCCCTGCGTGAGGTGACAAACCTCCCTGGGCGCGCCCTCGCACGTCCCGACCTCGACTCCCTCGACGAGGCACGAGCACATCGTCGTGCCGTCCTCGGTCGGCCCGCACTTGACCTCGTGCTTCTTGCTGAGGCACGTGGACGAACACGCGCACTCGTTACCCTCCAGGCCGTGCGGGTACTCGCACTCCAGCCCGCTGCACCCGTGAGCGTCGAGGCACGCGTCGTACGCGTCCTTCTCGTCCTGGCAGTCGGCGGGCAACCCCTCCTTACAGGTGGAGGCTTCAGGCAGCCAGCACGAATAGTACGCGACGAGCTCGTCCTCGCACGCGGGGCGGGCCAGCGGGATGACCACCACGCCACAGCTCTGGGCGCAGTCCAGATCCGGCGGATCGCAGCCGTACAGCTTGTGCGCCTCACAGATAGCCAAGCACGCCTGCATAGCGTTCGGGCCTTCCGCTTCGCTGCCGCCGCCGCCGCCGCCGCTGCCGCCGCTGCCGCCGTCGCCGACCATGGTGGTGCCGGTGCTGCCGCCGCTGCCGCCGCTGCCGCCGTCGCCGACCATGGTGGTGCCGCCGCTGCCGCCGCTGCCGCCGCTGCCGCCACCGCTGCTGCTCGGCCCGCCGCCGCTGTCACTGCACGCCACCACCAGCGTGGACAGGGCCATCATCGACACGAGCCAACCGGTGCGAACGTCACGTTTCATTGCAATCTCCTTGGCTTGTCATTCAGTGAGCGAGGCACGCGATCCAGGCGTGCTCAGGAGCTGCCCTCGTCGGGGCCGCGCTGGGCACTGGCTGCCGCCGTCACGTTGGGTCCTTCGGATATCCGTCCGGAGGATCGGAACGCTGCGACGGAGCACGGTGCTCTTCCAGTACGGCGGCCGCCGCGTCGGCGCTGGGTGAGCGAGCTGGAACGTCGGTCGGCTCGCCGAGCGCGGTGAGGAAGCGGGCGATGCTGCTCGGCTCGGTGATCATGGCGACGAGCTTCATCCTGCCTGATCGAGGTCGCGCTGCTGCAATCGTTGTCATCGGTGCATTCGCCGCCATCGGCCACCTTGCCCACGAAGACCGTGGAGCACTCGGGGTGCGAGTCGAACAGAGCGTCGATATCGAGGAAGTCCGCACAAGTGTTCTTCAGTACGGCAATGCAGCGCGCGGCTTTCTCGTACTCCTGGACGGAGGGGGACGAGTGGCCGGGCAGCTTTCCCGGTCCCATGGCGCGTGCCGCCACCCGCCGCCTGCGACGCAGTTCCGGCGACGCTTGCGCGACGCGGAGCAGGTCGGATGTGGATGCGAGGCGAGCGGCCGATCCGTGATGGGAGCGGCGCCCTCACCTCGCTCGGCGTACACCCATCGACATCGCGACATCGCAACGAGCGTGCCACGGAAATCTGGCCTGTGACGCTCCGGCGCGACGAGGGGGCGCCCGTCCCGGCGGAGCGCGGGAGCGGTCGCCTCGTCGCGTCCGGGGCGCGGGCATCGGCGCGTGATGGCAATCCTTGCCGCTTTTGCCTCCCGGGGGGCTGGCAAGCCTTGCCATGAAGGCAACGCTTGCCATGCGCACGCCGGTCCAGGGCGAGTCCCACGGCGTGCTCGATCCCGGGGCGGCCGCGTCGGCCGTCCTGCGCAGCGCCGTCGGCCGTCCTGCGCAAGCCCCGGCGCCCTCCTGCGCGGTCCCGGCGCCCTCCTGCGCGGCCTCGGCGCCCTCCTGTGCACCGCCGTTGGTGTCCTATGCAACACTCGCCGTCGTCCTACGCGGCCCCGTGCCCCTCCTGGGCGCCTCCATTGGTGTCCTTTGTTACAACCGTCCGGCTCCTGCCCAGCCCCGGTGGTCTCCCGCGCAGCCCCGGTGGTCTCCTGCGCAGCCCCGGTGGTCTCCTGCGCAGCCCCGTCGCCGTCTCGGGTGCCCTTTGTGGTTGCTGCGCAACCCTTTCTCCCTTCCGACTCGCCATCTTCCGTTCCGTCGTCCTGCTACACGAGCATCGGCCTCGTCGCGCTGCACGCCGGGGTGACCGTGCGCGACAGCGAGATCGAGACGTCCGACGGTGGCCAGGGCGGCGACGGCGGCGAGCCCCAGCGAGGCGGACGGCGGGCTCTCGAGCGTCGGCGGCAAGGGGGCTGACGGATTGCCCGGCGGCGCGGAGGACGGGCGCGACGGCGGCCCCGCGCGGTCGGCCGGTGAGACCATCCGGTGCCGTATTGAAATCTCCAGGGCCGTGCTCCAGGTCCAGACGGCAGCATGTGGAGCGCACCCGCCAGGGACCGGCGGCAAAGAAACGAGGGCTGTCATGAGGTGCCGTGCACAGGTGCTGTTTCAGGTGGGCGCGTGGGCGTGGGTCGTCACCGGGCTCGGGCACCTCGCGATCACCGCGCTGCTGCTCGGTCGCCCCGCGCCGCCCGCCGCGGAGACCGCGGTCCTCGGCGCGATGCGGGCGCACCGGATGACCATGATGGGGCTGTCGCGCGACCTGCTCGGCCTCTTCAGGGGGTTCAGCGTGGCCATGGGCCTGGTGCTCGCGCTGCACGGCGCCGTCTGCGTGCTCGCCGCGCCCGCCCTCGCCGCGCTGCCTGCTGTCGTGGCGCTGAACGCGGCGGTGTCGCTGGCGCTGCTGGCCATCGCCGTCCGCGCGTTTCCGCCGCCGCCGATCGTGACCATGCTGGTCGCGACGGCGTGCTTCGGCGCGGCGCTCGTGGTGCGCTGAGCGTGCGGGCGAAGATAGCCCATAGCCCATCGCTGTCGCGACGAGAGGCCCGTCGGACGAACCGTTGCGGGATCGCTCGTTCAGGTTCCGGCGGACCGCGCCGCCAGCGCGAGGGGGCGGCCCGTAGGCTGGGGCGTGAACGCGGTCCCTTCGACGCGGCGCCTCGGGCTGCCCGGCCGCCGCGCCCTCTTCAGGCGCCCCAGGCCGCACATGCGGCGCTCGCCGCGGTCGACGATCGTGGCGATGGGTGGGCGGTTACCCGGCGCCGCTCGGACCGTCACGATGCCCTTGGCCGGGCGCTTACGTTACGCCTGGGCGCCGAAGACGTACCAGCGGAGGCGGCGCCGCCGCTGCGCCGCGGCGAGGTCAGCGAGCAGGGCGACGGCGGCGGGGCGGGACGCGGTCGAGGGCCTCGAGGACGCGGAGGTGCGTGGCGAGGTCTTCGCGGCGTTCTTCTTCGCTCGGCCAGCCGGGCTTTTGCGCGAGGACTTGCTTGCGGAACTCATCGGCGATCCGGATCCCGTCGGCAGGGCCGTGCTGCCTCTTCCAGTCGCGCCAGGTGAGCTCCATTGCCGCGCTGGGCGGCCACCCAGCCGTCGGACGACCAGCGCCTCAGGGGCCGCCAGGAAGCCGCGCAGCAGGAGCACCCGCGCCCGCTGCGCGGCCTCGAGGCGCATCTCCACCTGGTCGTAAGGGTCGCCCGTCATCCGCGCGGCGACGCTCTCCTCCTCCTGGGCGGCGGCGGCTCCCTCGTATCCGGGCTACTTCCACTGGAATCGCCTCTTGAGCGAATTCAGCTCGTTATACTTGATTCGCTTTAGATGCTGGAGCTGCCCAACTACGATGCCAGGAGATACACCAATAAGTCGGGAGAATCTGATTATTTCATGTGAATCGGCCCGAAGTGTCAACAGATCTTTCTGGAATTGAGGTGGAATAAGCGCCTCGGCGGCAAACTGGTTAGCTTCCTCCTCATCCTTGTCCATGGACGCATCAAGACCGTCCAAGAATAAACCTTTCTCGCCGTGAAGCAACAGATGTCCGGCCTCATGAAAAAAGGTGAACCAGAAATGGTCGTCCGAGAGATGCCGAAAACTTAACAATAGTAGCGCCTTACTGGGCGACAGAAAGCGAGTAGCACCGCTCGCACGACATCCTGTTGGCGCGCGGACTACCGCGACGGCAACTCCGCACTCAGCACAGATACTCGCAAGTTCAGGAACAAATTTTTCGGGGTCTTTCTTGCGGGTCAAAGTGCGAATATGTGGAATTGCCGCCTCGAAGCATTTGGGGCTCCATGCATGGCAGGCGATTTCTGCGCTCTCGATTTCACCTTGTCTAAGCCACGCGGCCACTGCACCTTGCTGTGACCTGAATGAAGGTGACGTTCTGAAGGCCGATGATTCTAGCGACTTCAGGTGACGGCTACGCCACTCGCCAACGCTGGCAACACCGAAGAATCGAAGGCATGCTTCAGCCTGAGCGGAGGCAGACATAGCCTTCGGAATCCACCCGAATTTGATCATGTCACCAATGGGGAGCTCGGCCAGCCATTGTTCGGAGCTCTCGGAGCTCTCGGATCGCACACTAGCCTGAATTCTAGCAAGATCCTGCCGATACTGGGCCTCTCGAGTCACCCAAAACGCTGCAGGCACCCCTAGGGAGATTTCCAGCTTCTGAGCCGTTGTATTCGTGATCGGCGCTCGTCCATCGAGCAGCTCTTTGACCTGCCCAATCGTATGACCTATTCGTCTGGCAAATTCACGGATCGTAATGCTCTGCTCCTCGAGGATGTCGGCCACGGTCTCGCCCGGAGGCGATGCCCAGTCGGGGCAGAAGGAATCGTTATTATTCATGGTTCCTCTCGATACGCAGTATTTGGACCCGGTCCACTTTTGCCCAGTCAACGTTAGAGACATCGAGCATCGGGACTTTTTGGTGGTTAACGCAGAAGACCAGGAGATAGTCATCACCCAGGCTAATCGACATATGCCTACCATTGCCGATTTGCCTTGGCCGACCGGCCACGAGCTCCTTGACGTTCGCTGCGGCGCGAAGATCAGCTAGTCGTCGTCGAAGTTTCCCCGCCACTGCTGACCCAAGTTGGCTTACTGCGACAGTCTGCTTCTCGCAGATCTCGCGGAGCGACCTATTAGCAAACGAGAGTTCCACGTTCCTCAAGAATGCCAGATTCGACAGTGCGCATACGTAAGCTGTGGTGCGCGAGCCGGAAAGTACATCGAACAGGCTACAGTGGTTCCGATAAAGTGGTGATAAACGTCGGGTGGAACCGCTGGGTCTCGTGCCGGGCCGGAGCACGAACCAAGGAGCAGGCCAGCCTCGGGCGCGTGTAGGAACGAACTGGGGAAACGGCGGATTCATTTGCAGCCCGCATGCTAGGTCGTTAGCCCCCGTCGATACGTCTCCTCTATCTGCGAAATGACTTCATTTAGATCCCTGTGCAGTGGCGTAGCGTCTCCGTAGTCGAAGAGTTTGTACATCAGCTCGGCTTCGCGCAGCTCAGGTGCGTACACAACGACAAGCTTGCCTCGACCAGCACACCACCCTGCTTCAAGATGCGCACTCATTCCCGACGGCAAAACAAGCACACAACCGTCGCACCACTCGAGTGCTTTATAATCTCGGTTGAAGGCGTGATGCGCCAGCCTGTGACGGAGACCTCGGCGGAACTCGTCAACAGACCAGCGCTGCCAGTCAGGATCAATTTCGGACCACGAGAATCCGTGCTCACCTTCCCCAGGATGCCGAAAATCATATACATCATGGCCAGCGTCGCGGAGAGCTAAGATGACGCTGGGTTGGTAAGCATTACGCCACGACGAGGCCACATAGAGTTTCATTGCGGCTCCTCGGATGCCACGGTGAAGGCCTGTTGAGCGGCGTGCAACGAAAGTAGAATCGAAGACCGCTCCGTCGGCTTACGCAGCGCGTCCACCGGGAGTTGGCGGGCTGACAGATGATGCGTGGATGCGGCGGCGGGGACAATCAAGACGCGCCGTGTCACCTGGCACGGCTGCCCCGCACTTCGAAGCGTGTCCTCCGCACCGGTGAGGCCCATTTCACTTGCGTAGCAGAGACCTGCACGTTTGTCTAGCCTCAGGCAAGATCCGGCGCCGAAGATGTTCGGGGCGGCGAGTTCCAGGTTCGATCGCGGACACTTCCGAGCTGGTGGGGGTGTCCCGCGCAGGCGGGCTGGACGGCCGACCCTCGGCAGGCAAGCCGGCCTGGTTCGTGGGCCTGACGGGATGCTCACCATGTAGCTGACAGTTACCAGGCTATTCGGGCCCGTCGAGGGCTTCCTGGCCGGCGCGACGCTTCCGGTCCTGTCCGCTCGCTTTATCGGCCGCGTCCACGGGCGCGTTCTGCAGGAGAGAACGGGCAGGACCAGCCTATGACGGGCTTTGGGCATCAAGAGCAAAAGATGTTTCCGGCGGTCATTCACCATCATTCAGCCTGTTGAACACGGCCCTATGCGGCTAGATCATCTCCAGCGATGTCATCGGCTAACCCCGAAATGACACGAACTTGTCTGGGCTTTTCTGCCAATTGCACAGAGCATCCTCCAACTCCTGCATACCTACGTCCAGAATAGCCCCGAGTTGCACCAGCCATTCCTCCATTCTCGCAGATGTTAGCCGATCCATTTTCGGCGGTACAACTGTCGCATCCGGATCATCGGCAAACAATAGCCGTGCACCTCGTAGTGGACCCGTCGCACCACTTAGATATGTTTTTCCTGGTTCGATGGGTGCCAATGCCATCTTACCTACCATGGTCAAGCAGTCGAATTTGGCCGTTCGGCCAAAAGACGCCACCGCGTCCATCGAAGTATATAGGTATTCGAACACATCCCGTGGTATATTCCCAACCTGCTTTTGAGCATCCGCTATCAATCCGATGTGGTTATGGTGACGGCGTACCCACTGCACGTAGCTTTCCACCGCTGCACCTGTACCATTCTTGGTCCAAGCGTCCAGGCTTTGGTATTTGTGATGATTCCCGAAGCGACGAATAACGCCATCGCTCTTCCACGCCGTAGCTTGTGTCGCAAGCCAAGTACGAAATCCTTGCAAATCCGAAGTGATTCTCTTCCAAGTCCACCAGGCTGCAGGTCCCGGTCCAGCATAGACATCGCGACACAAGCGCCACCCGCCTCGGCGATGGCGTCCGAAGTGAACCGATAGGAACACCAGCCAAAATGCCTCGTCTATATTATCGTGTCGCTTATGCAGTAATGCGGCCTTCAATGGATCAAAATAGTCACTGGTCGGGTCTGCACGGAGCGGGCTTATCGTCCTCGTAGATATCAAAGTAATGTACTTGATGCGACGAATGCTCTCTGTAAGTTGCTCAACAAATGTTTTCCTCCTCGCAGCATCCCTGATACCAGGAAGTGCGCGTTGCGTCGATTCGTAGACTTGTAGTGTCGAGTCGAGTTGCTGCGCACGTGCTCGATCGCCGGGACTCATCCGATAACACCCCTTGTAGCAAATTTGATCCAGTCTCCGATCCCTTGAATCACTTCTGCTGTTACTCCAAAACTGCTCTGAATATTATGATTGAATCCAAGTACCAATACATCTCGATTTAGTTCTACATTTGCCACTGTTCTCACCTTCCCTGTGTACGCGATACCTACAACGTCGGAGCACGACTTTCTGGGCAGTGACCAGTTAGGCATCACACTTTCTTGGAGCCGAACGCCAGCAACTTGTGCGAAGCTGTGCACAACGGAGCTTCCGTTGAGGACAACGATGTTAACGGGAGAAATTCTGAGTAAATGACCGATAGTGCTTCCAGCGGCAGCTACGAGCGCTGCGCGTTCTTTTCGACTTAGACTGGTCCATTTACATGCCGTTGCGTAGGGAATTAGATCGAGATGGCAAGCGTTCGCATTTGTCCCGTAGTATGATGCTCCTGCCATTGAAATGACACGATCTAGCTTCCTGAACCATATGTCATATGGATTTCTCGTAAAATACGTATGAAACGATTCCTCTATAAGACGCATGTGTCGCACAGTTGCCTCGGACCACCGGGCGATATTGAGCGACTTCAATGTGTGAAACCGTCTTTCCGGCCCATCCAATTCAATTCCCGATTCATCTACGAATTCCCGGTTGCTCGGGTTAAGTCCCAGCGTGGCGATTCTGGACGTTTTTAGACTACCGAAAGAAAGAACCGGGCAGCTCCACGGAATGACACTTGAGTTAGCAAGTTGCCCATTGTCTAGGTGCGCAAGCAAGGCACGTAGCGTAAAGTTCATCGACGGTGTACAGGGTGAGGGGAAATGTGTGACAGTCCACTTATGCGTGCAGATCTAGGACACCGAAAGCTACTGCGTATTGGAGGATTGTTTCACCTGTTTCGGAACAGTTCGTCGCTTCTTTTCAATGTACGAATCGTAGACTCGAGAGTGCATGAGCGACTTCAGTGGTGCAATATTTTCTCTTTCATTGTTCCTATAGTGCCGATATATTTGGAGGATTCGCGCAAGGTCCTCCCAATACGGATCTAATCCTAGATCTTTCACGTTGATTGTACGACCCTCACGGAAATCTCTCTCGGCATTTAGCAACACGTCTATCGCGCAAAACGGATCTCCTTTGGGCATGCGAGGCATGGACACCCTCGATTGCCATCCTTCCCTAAGGTATGCGCGCGCCGACTCAATGTTCTTCTCATAGAGATGAAGACTTCCGACGGCGTGTCTATAGGTTCCCATTCTGACGTTTAGTGCGCTGGCCATGATTTCTTGGATCATTGTGAAAGCAAATACATCATGTGGCAGACCGAGAAATGCGTCATTGGATCGCATGTTGGTTAGCATGTCTAGACGTTTGTGGCGAATTGCGAATTGCATCGTACAGGTACACGGGATTTCTTTGTGTCGCCGTGCGATGTCCGAAGAGTCAAATATTTGAATGACCGCACGACGGGATCTGCGATTTTCTCCTAGAACCCGCAGGACGTTTTGAATCTGATTTTGCCCATTCATTCCAAATAATCTAGGTCCGTATGCGCCGCGAATGGTCTTCTTGTCTTCGGACTCGTCGCGATATTTTTCTGCGTAGTAGGCAATGAATGACAGTTTGTCTGTTTTTGCCAAGTACCAGAGAAGCTCACCTAAGCAGCTGAATAGCGTGCTCTTGCTTTCGGTTCGACTCAATCGTGCTCGCGGGTTGTCAATCTGAAGTAGAACGCCGAATATTTCCCTCGTCATTCCACGACTGGTCTTGATGCGGGTCTTGCTTCTGATGAGCTTTCTTATGATCCTACGCAGTACGTCGTCGAGAGTGTCCTCGGATATGAACATGTTATGCAAGCGCCTCGTTGAGAATCGACTCTTTGCTCCGGAATGCGCCGGAGGATCGATCGGTGACACAGATTACTCTCTTGTCTCTAATAGTTGACATTGAAAATGCTTTAAGAAATAGATCCTGCTCTTCACGCCTTTTTTGGGAGCCGCCAAGACTCTGGCCATCATCCGCGAAATGGCTGCTGATTTCGAAGTCCTCGATGAGTAAGATTAAGCGCATTTGCTGGAGCTCGTGTGCGTCAAACTCGCGCTCGATGTCGAACACGTATTCTCCTGGGTATTTGCGATGGATTGGGGCGTATACGCACTCCCCGATGTGTGCTCGGTTGCATATTATTGGGGCGGAGGGCGCGTTGCGTAACAGGGAAAACATCGTTCGGAAACTGGCTTCCTGATATTGGCGTTCGGCGGATATTGCATCGGTCGACAAGTAGCAATCGAGCCGCAACGGCTTTTGGTAGTGTAGTACCTGGTGGTAGCCTCGGAGATGTTGGATGCCAAGGAGTAGGGTGTCTTTCCCTACGCGATCAATGCCCTCTAACAAAAACTGGTTAGGTATGGTCATCTGATTAGTGGAGCAGAGTGCTCGAAGGCGTCCGTCGAACACTCGCCCTGAAAAGACTCGGTTGACTGCGTGACACGCCTGCGCAAGCTTCAGCTTAGAACCCAATGTCGCGCGTGTCACCTACGCGGCGCCTGTCCGAGCGCGCAGATCGTCCCGGATGAGCTGGACAGGCTCGCCGCTTAAGGGCTCGCCGCTCGCAGCCGTGTGGGCGGGTTCGGCAGCCTGTCGTTCACACCGGGCGCGCCTTCCGCGGACGGCCGCGCTTGATCTCCGGCATCTCCGCGGGCCGGAGGAGAGCCGCCGGTGACACGTCGAGTGCGTTCGCGAGCCGAACGAGCGCGCCCAGGCTCACGCTCTGCCGCATGCCCTCGATGTCCTGCAGCGTCCGGAGCTCGAGCTCGGCAGTCTCCGCGAGCCCCTCCTGGGTCATGCCGCGCTTCTGGCGTAAACGCCGAAGGTTCGCGGCGATGTAGACCAGAACGGTGTCCAGGGTGAGCGTTCGCACCAGGTCGGCGTACACCCTTGCTCGGCCCAGAATAACGCGGCCCGACCGTGCTTTTCCTTGACGCTTCCTGCCGGCAGCCCGTAGGGTTGCGGGACCACGAATAGTGCCGCCCGCGGGTGCTGGTAACACCCCGGGCGGCGTGGCCGAACCCCGCTCGAACGAGGTCCGACATGGGAACAGTACGTTCACGCCCTGAACTGGGCCAAGAGATCGATCCGCGCTCCTGCCGCCGCGTCCGGTCCGGCGCTCCACGCCCGCTCGGTGGGTGGGGTGGCAGGCGCGGCTCTCCCGCCACGCATCCCGCCGTCTACTTGGACGTCACCGCGATCCTCGATCACACCCCCTTCGTCCGCCGCACCCTCCGCGCCCGCGGCGTCCTCCCCGCCGATCTCGACGACCTCACCCAGGACACCGTCCTCGGCGCCTGGCGCAGCCTGCGCGCCGGCCGCTTCCGCCCGTCCCCCGCGCTTGCTCCCGCCGACGCCCTCCGCCTGTGGCTCGCCGGCATCGCCTCGCGGCAGGCCTCGCACTACCGCGACAAGGCCCACCGCCGCCACGAGCTCCCCGCGGTCGACCCTGACCGCCTCTGCGCCATCGCCGCCCCCTCTCCCGAGGCCCGCCTCGTCGCCCGCGGCCTGCTTCGCGCCTTCCACCGTCTCCGCCCCGAGCTGCGCGAGATCCTGTCGCTCGCCGCCACCGGCCTTTCCTCGCTCGAGATCGCCGCCTCCCTCTCGCTCCCGCGCCCCACGGTCGCCACCCGCCTGCGCCTCGCGCGCCACCTCTTCGCCCGCGCCCTGACCCGCTCTCGGAGGTGGCCCCGATGAGCCCGATGAGCCGCGCCCCCGTCGACGCCCCCGCCGAGACGCTGCCCGATCTCCCCACCGCGACCGAGGCCGCCCTGCTCGAGATGGTGCTCGGCCTGCCCGGCGTCGGGCCGCGCCTCCTCGGCACGGCCGCTCTCCCCTCGCTGGGTCGCCTCTCGCCCGCGGCGCTGGCCGAGCGCACCCAGATCGCCCTCGTCGACGCGACCCGGCTCGCCGCCGCCTTCGAGCTCGGCCGCCGCTACCACGCCGCCCGCGCGCGCCGGGGCGCGCTCCTCACCGACGCCGCCCGCGTGGCGCGGTACTTCGGCCCGAGGCTCGCTTCCCTGGTCCACGAGGAGCTCTGGATCGCGGCGCTCGACACCCACGGCCGCGTCCGCGAGACGCGCCTGCTCGCCCGCGGTTCCGACGACGCCCTCTACGTCGGCCGCGCCACCGTGCTGCGCACGGCGCTGGACATGGCCGCCCACAGCTTCGTCCTGGCCCATAACCACCCCAGCGGCGACCCGACGCCGACCCCCGAGGACGAAGCGATGACCCTGGAGCTGCGCCACCTCTCCGCGGAGCTGCACCTCCCGTTCAAGGCCCACGTCATCGTCACGCCCAGCGGCCGCTACGCCGCCGTCCACGAGTAGGCCTCCGCCACGCGCAGCGCCCCGCCGCCGGCGCGCTGCGACCCTGCGCATCCAGCCGCCAGCTTCCAGCGCATCGCGCCGGCCGGCAGCTCCATAAGCCTCAGGCAGCGGCGGCTAAGGCTGGCGGATGGCGCCGCCGCCCCCTCTGGTCCGGCCTGGTGGACGGCCATCGCGGAAGTCTCCGGTCACAACACCGGGCAGGGTCCGCGCAATGACGGCCGGCGAGACGCCTCGCGCCGCATGCCTGGATGCGGTGCGGCACAGCCCGCCGCGATGCGGGGCTCGTCCATCGCAGCAGTACCTGGTACGCTCCGCCCACGATGGTCGATCCCGAAGCGACACCTCCGGTCTACAATGAGGACGGGGTCGACCTCACGCTCATCCGCTGGATGCTGAGCCTCACGCCCGCAGATCGAGTCGCCACCCTCCAGGCCCACATCGACTTCGTCACGCTCGCCCGTGAGAGCAGGCGCGCGCGACAACCGCATGCTCGCGCCGACGAAGATCGCCGAGCTCCTCAGCGTGCTCGCCCGGCACCTTTCGTGCTAAAATGCTCAAAGCAGACCTGCCCGCGTCCCTGAGCAACCAAGGACGAAACATGGCAACTCGACAGGTTGTGGTGGATGTGCCCGAGAAGGTGCTCCTTGCGGAGAAGATGGACGAAGCTGAGTTCGCGCGAGAGCTCCGCACCCTCGCCGCGGTCAAGCTGTACGAGCTCGGGCGGCTCTCGTCCGGCCGCGCTGCGGAGCTCGCCGGCATGGCGCGGGTCGAATTTCTGTTGAGTCTGGGTCGCTACAAGGTTTTCCCTCTCGACGCCGAGCTCCGCGCGCTGGAGGCCGCAGTTGGTTGAGGCCATCAGCAATACCTCACCCCTGCTGTACCTTCACCGCATCGGCGCCATCGACTGGCTCGCCGAGATGTTCAAAGACGTCTGGGTGCCCGGCGCTGTGGATCTTGAGTTGAAGGAGGGGCGACGCAAGGGGTATGATGTCCCCACGCTGAACACTTATGGGTGGGTGAAGATCGTCGACCCCAAATCCATGCCATCGGAATGGCTCGCGCTCGACCTGGGAGCAGGAGAGCTTGCGGCCATGGCCCTGGCTCTGGAAAATCCATCCCGTGTGATTCGCCTCGACGATGCGCTGGCACGACGCACGGCTCAAGCGGCAGGGCTGGTCGTCTGGGGAACGCTCAAGATCTTGTTGGAGGCAAAGTCTCGAGGGATCACGCAGAGCGTCGGACCGTGGGTCGATAAGCTCGCCGATGCGGGCATGTGGCTGTCTGGCGAGATCCGCCAGAGAATCCTGTCGCTGGCTGGGGAACGGGGTGAGCTGCCGCCTTGATGAATCCTCGATCGTCGAAGCACCAACGATCCCACCCGAGCGGCGACCCGACGCCGACCCGCGAGGACGAAGCGATGACCCTGGAGCTGCGCCACCTCGGCTCGGAGCTGCACGTCCCGCTCACGGCCCACGTCATCGTCACGCCCAGCGGCCGCTACGCCGCCGTCCACGAGTAGGCCCGCGCGGGGCGCAGCGCCCCGTCGCCGGCGTGCATCGCCCCTGCGGCGGGGCGCCCCGCCCCTGCGCATCCAGCCGAAAGCCTCCCGCGCACCGCCCCAGCCGGCAGCCCCGCCGCGCGTTCGCTCTCGTCATCGCGGCTGGCCGGGGAGGGGAGGAGCCGGGGTGCTCCTCGTGCTAGGCTCGACGGCGAAGCGGGCTTGCCTCCCGCGTCCACCCCAGCGCGATGTCGACGGCCACCGTCACCCTCGCTCTCCCCGAAGCGCTCTACCAGCGGCTGAGGGGCACTGCGCTCGCGACCCGACAGCCGCTCGAAGCCGTGATGCTGCGGGCGCTGAGCCTCGGCAGCCCTCCCGCCTGGGACGACGCGCCCCCGGAGTTCCAGGTCGACCTCGCCTGCCTGGACAAGATGGACGACCAGGCGCTCTGGCAGATCGCAAAGAGCCACAGGTCCGGAGCAGAGCTCGCGCGCCACCACGAGCTGCTCGACCGGAACACCGAGGGGCTCCTCACGCCGGCGGAGCGCATCGAGCTCGAGCGTCTTCGCCACGAGAGCGACCTGTTCATGCTCCGCAAGGCGCACGCTGCGGCGCTCCTGCGATGGCGCGGGCACGCGATCGCTTCTCCGTAGCGCGCGCCCTCCACGCATCGTCACCGCACGCCGGCGCTGGGCCGAGGTGGGCTGGCACCCGCCCACGTAGCGCCGGCTCGTAGAGCCTACGCGTCTCGTGGGCTGGGAGAGCGGAGGTAGAATGGGTTTACCTCCTCATCTAGCGCTTCAAGCTCCTCCGAGCTCGACGTGTGATTGAGTTGCATGAGGACCGCCCGCGCGGCAGCTTGCAACCCGAGGGGCGGTGCCTCGGTGCCGTCCCATGCCTCGCAGAGCGCTCGGAAGCTCTCCAGGCGCTCGAGCAGCGCTCGCCACCATGCGCGCGTCTCCGGGTGATTCCGGCGAACAGGCCGGAAGGTCGCGAGCAAGCTGTCGATGTGCGCGAGCGCCGGGCGCCGCAGATCCGCGGGAGGGATCTTCGCGACCATCCTGGGCGAAGCGAGATAGCCGCACCACACGATGGCTGCCGCGAAGGTGCTCGTATCGGGCATCGCTGCCAGCTCCGCCGCGGTCGGCGGCAGGCCCGGGTCGGTGTCTTCCGGCCCAGGCGGCGCTTCAGGCGGTGCGCCTTCCCAGCTGTCCCACCCTCCGGGCGGCTCCAGGACCGCGAACACAGCGAGCATGTCACGCGCGGCACGCTGGATTCCGACCGGGATCTCCGCCGATGGCGACCAGCCCTGGCATGACGCGAGGAGTCTCTCCACCTGTGGCGCTATGTCCAGCGGCCGCCCACCGGCGCTGAGCCCTGGTTCGGGGCCCTGGCCGATGACGGTCAGGAGTTCGCTCAGGAGCTCCAGGACGTGCTCGCGCGACGGCATCGCGCCGGCTTTGCGCGCTGCGCGCGACGACGCGAGCAAGCCTGCCAGGTTCAGGGCTCTTGAGACAACGTGCGCCACCCGGGCAGCGCGCTTCGAGGCGTCATCAGCGTCCATGGCGAGTCCCTCGATCACTTCGGTAGGCAGAGCTGAATCCAGGGGACCATGCTGCTTCCGATGGCGGGCTTCAGTGTGATGGCAGCGCCGACAACGTCAGCAGCGTCGTAGCAGGTATAAGTGCACCATCCATCGATGATCAGATTGTCAAGGTTCCAGACGTCGGGGCACGTCCTGCAACGACCGTCGCCGCAGTCGTTCAGTACGCATATCTTGGCGAATGAGCACTTCACGCTCGACTGACATCGAAGCGGAGGATCCATACACTCGACCTTGATCGGGTACCCTGTGGACAGCAAGGTCGGGTCGATGGATGCGACCCATTCTTGGGCCAGCTGCCAGGCCAGCTCTGTGTTCTGATGAATGAACTGTTCAAGTGCCTGCTGGTCAACAACGGCTGGATCGGTGAACTGCGACTCGGCGAGGCCAGAGAGCGCATAAGCTGCATAAGCTGCCCTTGCATTCACCAGGGCAAGTTCCCTTGGGTCGGCGCTGTGTGCCGCATCGATCGCAGCCTCCTCTTCCGGAGTAAACGTCGTGCCATCCTCTACGCCATCGTCCATCGGCGCGGGCTGCGCCTCGTCTGGCGCGGGCTGCGTCTCGTCGGGCGTGGGCCAGTTGTCCTCCCCTTCTCCGCCTTTCCCGATTCGGATCGTGCATGCCGGTATCATGATCGCGCTGACGGCGCCGAGGACAAGGAGAGCTCCGAGCCTGCCTGGAAGACTGCTCTTCGACATGAGTTCCCTCCGCGCCCTGATGCTAGGCGACGGTGGAATGTCTTTCTACGCGGAAAGTAAGGTGGAGAACCGCTCGGGGGGTCCCCCCAGCCGGCCGTAGGGGTATGCCGCAGCCAGCTCGGCCCGCTGCTCGTAGCCGGCTCGCGGCGCGCCGCCTCTTCGCCCGCGCCCTCACCCGCTCTCGGAGGTGGCCCCGATGAGGCCGTTGAGCCGCGCCTCCGTCGACGCCCCCGCCGAGACGGCGGCCGAGCTGCCGACCGCGACCGAGGCCGCCCTGCTCGAGATGGTGCTCGGCCTGCCCGGCGTCGGGCCGCGCCTCCTCGGCACGGCCGCTCTCCCCTCGCTCGGTCGCCTCTCGCCCGCGGCGCTGCATCGCCGAGAACCTGCGCTTGACTCCCACCGAGAGAGTCGAGCGCATGCGGAAGGCACTGGAGTTCATCGAGGAAGCGAAGGCTGCCCATGGTCACCGACTTTCGGCGCGTCGTTGATGCGCTCGTCGGGGAGCTGTAGATTTCGTGATTATCGGCGGGCTCACGGGTAATCCAAGGCCGACTTCGAGCGACCCGTGCACTCCTGCACGGCAGGAGGCTGGGAGGTCGGCTCCGCTGGGTCTGGCAAGGAGCTCGGATGTCGGCCGGGAGCGAACGTGGGGCGGGGGAGGGCACCCCGCCGGAACGACACCCTGCCTCGCGAGGGACCGGCGGCGAGCCCTTCCCGTGCGAGCGGTTTCTGCTAGACTCATGGTGTATGTCGATGGTCGACACCTCGCCGCAAGCGGACGCGCGCTACCACGAGCTGCTCCGGCGCATGCCTCCGGAAAAGCGGCTCGAGGCTGCGATGCGGCTGAGCCAGGCGGTCCGTGAGCTCGCCCTCGCGAGCATCCGTGCTCGCCACCCGGGGGCGGACGACCAGGAGCTTCGCGTTCGCCTTGCAGTGAGGCTGTACGGGCACGACTGCGCGCGCCGGCTGTTCGGTCACGTGCCGGCCGACGCCACGTGACGTCATGAGCAGCTCGACGGATGTCGTCTCCGCGCTCGACGTGGCGTTGCGCGTGGCCGCCGCGCTCGAGAGCCTTGGCTGCGAGTACTTCATCGGCGGCAGCCTCGCGTGCTCCCTCCAAGGTGAGCCGCGCGCGACGAACGATATCGATCTGGTCGTCGCGATGATGCCCCGTCATGTGCGCGCGTTCGCGGAGCTGCTCTGGTACCGCGAAGGAGGTGAAGTCTCGTCCAAGCAATGGCGTGACATCGTCGAGGTGCTTCGTGTCAGCGGGGCCGAGATCGACGACCAATATCTCAGCATGTGGGCTGAGAAGCTTCGCGTCGAGGACCTCCTCACGCGCGCGCAAGCTGAGGCCGCTGCGAAGCTCGGCTCGCAATAGCTTGCGCCGGCGCGCAGCGCCCCTGCGGCGGGGCGTCCCGCCCCTGCGCATCCAGCCGAAAGCCTCCCGCGCACCGCCCCAGCTCGCGGGGAGCGCCGTGGAGAACGATCTTCGCTGGTGGCTCGTGCGGCGATTTCCTCACAGCGTGCTGTAGCGGGTACGCGACGAACCCATTCGTGTTCTCGCGATTGCACATCAGAAGCGGCGGCCCCTCACCCGGTCGAGTGCGAGCGGGTGCTGCGCGGCGGGGCGTCACGGTGGCGGGCTGCCCGGAAGCGGCCGTCAGGTCAGCCCCCGCTGCCACAGCGCCCGCGCGGCTCACGTCATGAAACGCATTCCACGCTAAGGGTTCTGTGCGGACAGCGACGAGTCCGCCGGGGCCTCGGGCGGATCGCGCGGGGCGCTCGACGCGCCCGCCGCGGCCTCGTTGCGGGCGGGCTGGTCCCGATCGGCCCCTTGCGGCTCGGCCCCTCGCGGCGGCGCCTGCGCGTCGCCCGCCGGCGGCGCCACCCCGGGCTCCGCGCCGCGGGACGACCACGTCTCGCCCCGGCCGACGAAGCGCTCGACCGCGCCGTGGCGCACGGCGACCCGCCCCTCCACCACCGAGACGCGGGTCTCTGCAGGCTCGCCCGCCGAGCCGACCAGCCGCTCGACCGAGAAGCGCGTGCCGTGGACCGTGATGGTGGTGTCCGGGGTGCGGACCGACAGCGGCATGCCCGCCGCGAGCGGCGGCGCCGCGACCGAGACCCGGCCGCGCTCCAGGGCGACGACGTCGTCGGAGCGGTCCTGCCCGGCGCCCGTCGACGTGAACCTCACGCGGGTCGAAGGCCCGACCTCGATCGTCGCGCCCGTCGCCAGCGATACGCTCGCCGTCGCCTGCTCGCCGGTCCGCAGCTCGTCCTCGCTCGCGAGCGGTACCAAGGCGAGCGATGGCGGCGAGCGCGTCGCGCCGCCGGAGGCAATCTCGACCGAGCCCTGGAGGGCGGTCACCCGCGCGGCCGCGGGGGCCGGAGGGCGCGCCCGAAGCACGACAACCTCCCTGAGGACGACCGCGGCCAGCACCGCGGCGAGCGCGGTCGCGGGGCCGCGGAGAGGCGGCCGTCGGGCGGCGCGGGCACCCCGCCCCGCGGCCTCGGCGGCGAGCTGATCGATGCGGGAGGCGACACGCCGCTGGAGGTGCATCTCCTGCGCCCAGGACAGGGGCGGCACCGGCTGCGCCAGCAGCGCCTGCAGGAGTGCCCCCACCTCGAGTGTCGCGGCCGCGCTCGCCGCGGCGGGGTGAACGTCGTCGTGCTTCATCGCAGCTCCTGCGGTCGAGCGGCGTCGGGAGGATCTCCTCGTCGGTGGCCGGCGCGGGTTGTTCGGTGCCGGGGGCGGAGAGGAGCCGGAGCCGGGGGCTCGCTGGTCGAGGCACGCTCGACGGTTTCCATGCACTCTCCTGTAGCCGGTCGGCCTGAAACCAGGCCGGCCGTCAAGTACACGGGCACGAACGGAGCCGATGCCGGAGGAGCGGAGCCTGCGCCCCGCCAGCGCAGCTCCGCGACCGCGTGGACGTGCCCCGAGACGAGCGGCGCCTCTCCCCTCGCTCCGGCACCGCCTGCCCGGGGCGAGGCTGCCGCGCCCCGCTGCCCGCGGCTTTCCATGCGCGCCGCGCGCCGTGTTAGCCTGGCTGTCCGGGGGCCCCTTTCCTCCGCTGGTCATCGCATGGAGAGGCGTTCGATGCGCGCATGGCTGTCGTTGTCGTTGTCGTTGCTGTTCGTCGGCGGGTGCGGTGGTACGGAAGCCGTCCCGGAGGAATCGACGGGACCGAGGCGGGTGACGCTCGTGACGCCGTCGGCCGCGACCGAGAGCGACGGCGTGCGGCTCGCCGACGGCGCCATCGTCGCGGGCGGCGGCGACCTGAGCCTCTATCAGGCGATGGTGCTCTCGCTCTCCTCGCCCACGCCGGGCTCCCTCTGCGCGAAGGGGACCTTCAGCGCGCTGGGCGACGTCCCGACGGAGGTCGACACCTGCCCGGCGGGGCTCACGGGCAGCTGGGAGCAGAGGACGTACCTGAGCGGGGCGACGACGCACACGACCGAGCAGTCGTCCGTCATCGGGCTCGGCCTCCTCGTGTGGAACGCGGACCACACGGCGCTCTACCGCCTGCGCGTCATCGGCGATTCGTATGACGGACAGGGGGTCTCGACGGCGACGTTCGACGTCGAGCCCGTGCCGTAGACGGCGCGGCCGGCGGGAACCCTTCTCCTCGAAACGCTGGCCGACACACCCGGACCGCCTCGCCCCCATCAGCGGCGCGTCCTCGGCGGCGACCGCCCAGGTGCTGGCCGGAGAAGGCTGGCCTCCCGCGCACCGCCCCCGCCCGCAGCCCCGCCGTGCGTTCGCTCTCGTCATCGCGGTTGGCCGGGGAGGGGAGGAGCCGGGGTGCTCCTCGTGTTAGGCTCAGATCGCGCTGTTCGACGCGACCCGGTTAGTTCCGACGACGCCCTCTACGTCGGCCGCTCCACCGTGCTGCGCACGGCGCCGAATTCAGCGCTCGCTTCCACCAAGCAAAGCGGCCACGGCTGCCCGAAGACGCGTGATCTCGCCCTGGAGCGCCTCGTTTTCCCGCCGCAGACGCGCCTCCGCCTCCCGTGAACGCGAGAGCTCGGATCTCTGCGCCTGAAGGACGTGGAGCAAATGGCGCCTCTCGACGAGCTGCGGGCGGTTGAGGTGCAGTCGCTGGATGTGAAACCAGCCACGAGGCGTGAGCCCGATCAGCCGACCGTGGACCGTCTCCTCGACGTGCGCGCCGAAATCGTCACGCTGAGGGCGAAGGAGCCGCAAGCTCTCAGGTGCATCGTGTGCGGGCGCATAGTCGCCCTTGAACCGGTTGCACGCGGTGCAAGCGTAGACGAGGTTCTCGATGTCATCGGACCCACCCGCTGCCAGCGGGTGGAAGTGATCAATCTCCAGCTCGCCCCCCACGGACGTCTCGGAAACGCCGCAGTAACCACATTGGCCACCGAAGGCGACCCGGACGATGGCGCGCGCTTCCGCCGAGACGGCCATTCACGCAGCGTGCAGCGGGCCGCCGGCGATGCGGGCAAATCCGTCGAGGATGGAGGCGCGGCGCCGGTCGAACTCCTCGAGGAACCTGCGCGTGTCGGCCACGAGGGCCTGTTGCTGGGCCATGAGCTGGGCCAGCTGTTCGTTCTCGCTCTCGACCCGAGCCAGCTCGGCCGCCACGTCTCCGGCCTCGGCACGCAGCCGAGCCATTTCCGGGGCAAGCAGCGCCGCCTCCTCCGCCTCGATCCGCGCCATGAGCGCCGCTAGGTCCGCCTGCTCGGGCTCCGTCAGCGTGCCGGAGAGCTCCTTGCCACGGAGACGGTCGAGCTTGCTCTGGTCATCCTTGGTCCAGCTCATAACAGCCACCCCAGCCATACCAGGCCAGGAGCACCGGGGCAACGGCCGGCCTCTCCTACCTTGCACGAGAGCATGGTCGTTGAGCAGGACAGCTAGAACTCCGTACCATGATCGCGAGAACTTGCGGCGCGTCGCACGTACCTTGCCTGCGTGCCGGCCGCGGGCGGATAGAAGCTGGGACATGCCCGGGCTGTGCGCGCCGACGATCGCGAGCGCCCGGCGGTGAAAAGGTCGAGATGCGCATGGAAACGAGCGCGGGGGCCGCCTCCCGGATGTCCAGCTCGGCAGACGGGCGAACAAAGAGCCGGCTCATCGACGCGTTGCGGGGCGCGCACGGAGGTCGGCCTCGACCTGTTCCCAGGACCGGCCAGCATCCGGTGCGGCCTCGTACTCGGCGAGCCGGCGATCGAGCTCGGCCTTGTGCCACTCGGGTACCGGCACTTCGTCCTCCCTCGCCGCGATCCGCTCCCAGAGCGCCTGGACGTCCTCGATCTGCTCGTGCACGGTGAGGTCGTCGAAGCCGGGCGGCGGGGCCTGGATGGCTCGTTCCATGAGCCGCAAGATACCACGAGGTACCGCGACGGCGCAGCGCACGGCCCTCGCGGTCGAGGACGAGCGGCGCCGACGGCGAACCACGCACTGCCGCGCCGTCCGGCCGAGCCGGGGCCGCGGTGACCGCAAGCGCCCGCCTGTCAACGTCGGCCGTCGCCGTCATCGCGGCAACTCCTCGCCGAGGGGGGAGCGCGCCTCGGCAGCCTCCGAGCCGCGCGGTACAATCCCCGTGAACCTTCCCGAGCTGGAAACCGAAGCCCTGAAGCTGCCCGTCGCGGAGCGCGCACGTCTCGCAGAGACGCTTCTGGAAAGCCTGGATGAGCTCTCCGACGAGGAGCACAGGCGCCTCTGGACCGAGGAAGCGACGCGCCGGGACGCAGAGCTTGACGCAGATCCGTCCCGGGGCCGACCGGCCGAGGACGTCTTTCGTGACGCCCGTGCGCGGCTCCGGTGACGTCGCCCAGAGGGTCAAAGACGTCCGGGTTCCAGGTACTGGACGGGATCCTGCCTAACGGAAACTCGCTGAACCCCGCGAGGGCGCTTCAGCGCCAGACGAAGCGGTAGCGCTCGGGTCCACCGTAGACGCACAGCTCCCGCTGCGCCTTGTCCCACGTGTTGCCCCAGACTCGCGCGCGCACCACGACGGGCTCCTCCGGCGCGGGCGGCGAAGGATCTCCCTTCACTCCGAACACCTCGACGGCGGCGTCGGGGGCAGCCTGGAGCGCCACCTGGAGGGCGATCACCAAGTCCCCCTCGCTGCGCGCAGCGACCGTAGTCCGTGGCTCGCGGCTGTAGGGGTCTGCGGCGACGTCGATCACCGAGACACCGTCGCGGTACCACATCGACGCATGCTGGTCCGTGCCCTCCGGCACCGGCGGGGCACCGAGCGCAGCCGCAACCGCCAGGCCGACACGCGCCTTGATCTGGCATGAGCACGGAAGCTCGCCCTCGTCCGCGCTGGCGGCGCCGAGGCGCTCGAGGCACACCGGCCAGGACACGGCGATAGGCGTGGGCTCCAGGTGCTCGTCTTCCAGGTGCACCGAGCCCTCGGCGTCGACGGCGTAGCTCACGCTGCCCAGGATCTCGGCGCCGATCGGGACGAGCTGGTCCTCGTCCACGCTCGCGACCTCCTTCGCAGCTGGCCGGTCCGGCCACGCGCCGACGATGCCGAACGGCCCCCACTGCACGTTGGCGAAGCGGAGGCCGCCCAGGCGCTCTTCGAAGTCGAGCGCCGCCTCGTGCGCCGGCAGCTCCCAGCAGGAGAGCAGGTGCTCGAGCGAGGCCCGCTCGCCCTTGCGCCGGGGGTCAACGCGCGCGCCGAGCCGCAAGAGCCCACGGACCGCGCGCGGCGTGAGCAGCGGGCGCAGCGTGTCCTCGGCGCCGGTGAAATCACGGGTGCGTGCCCCCTGATCGTCGACCGTCTCCCAGGACAGCAGCGTGCCCGCAAAGAGCCGTGTTTGCTCCAGACGCGGAGACCCTGGCGGCGCCCACACATGGCCGGAGGTGCCCTCCTCCCCAGCCCCCGCGAGGAGCGCGACCGCGCCGCCTTCGCGGAGCGCCTCGGGTGACGGCGTCTCCGGCGCGCTCCTCGGCGGTTCGATCTGCAGCTCGGCGGCGGCTGTCGTGAGCTCCGCGCCGAGCCCTCCGCGCGCCGAGCCCGCGGCCCGCAGCGCGGCGACAGCGTCCTCCAGGTCGGGGGTCCACACGTGGGTGTCGCGCTCCCCCTCGTCCCGCAGCGGGTGCCCGTCTGCGATGACGAGCGAGCCGCGGCGGAAGAAGCGGTGGAAGCCGTCCGTGGCCTCGACGGCAGGCTCCGCCCCGAGCGCTCCCGCGAGCGCCGCGCCCACGTACGGCCGGAATCGCAAGCGCAGCGCCCCTTTCGCCAGCGGCTCGACGCCGGCGAGGAGGGCGAGCTTCTCGAGCAGCGTCCAGGGGCTCGTCGCGACCGGGGTGAGCTCTTTGTTTCGCGGCGCGGCACGCATCCGGTAGAGCACGCCGCTGGCATCGATGAAGTACACGGCTCCCGCGCTGGAGCCGACGGGGACGGCAACCCCTCCGCTCGGCGTCCGTCTGGCCGGCCAGTGCACTACATGGCGAGCCGGCGAGAAGGTGAGCGAGAGCGCGAGCACGGAGAGTCCACCGACGTCGCGATGGAACTGAAGCGCAGCCTCGAGCTCCGGGAGCCCCTTGCTGCGCAAGGCGTCGCGGAGATTCGATTCATCGACGCGGCCGGCCTCTTCGATCTGTACGCCGAAGGCACTCAGCGTGCGCCGCGCGTGCTCCGACAGCTTCTCGAGGATGGTGTTCAGCTCCTCTGCCAGCTGCGTGCTCATATGTGATCGGAGATGACCACCCCTGCGTGGGCGCATGCGGCGAGCTCCTCGTCGGTCGGGAAGGACTCGGTGTCCTGCAGGACGCGCACAGGGCGGCCCGCGGCGGCAAGCGGGCGCAGGAGCTCGCAGAAGCGCCTGGTCGAGGTGGCGATGAGCTGGAAGTAGGGGTCGAGTCCCAGCACCGCCTTGCGGTGCCGCAGCATGAAGCCGGGGCCCGCATGATAGGTGTGCCCGAAGGTGTCGAGTTTTCGCTCGGCCGCGCCGTGCAGCTCCTTGAGCAAGCGCTCGGCGCCTTCGCGCTGGAGGAACCCGCCCATGCTGGCCTCGGTGCGCCAGCGCTGGAGCTTCCAGTCGAGCGCGAGGCGTAGCAAGGCCGACTCGAGGTCGTCGCCGCCGGGCTCGAGGTCGTCGCCGAGGCTCCCTGTCACGTAGCAGCGCCCCTCCTCGTCGATGCAAAGCCAGCGCATCTTGTCGACCTTGCCTACCTGGCGCACCGGCTTGCCCTGGATGTCCCTGATCCGCTGGTCGCCCGGAACGGTCTCCGCGACGTACCCAGGCGCGATGAGGGGCGCCACGCCGAACAGACTCCACGGCGCGAAGTCATCTTCCGCGATGATGCCGCCGTGGTCCCGCTCCACCGCGGAGAGGACGGGCCAGAGGTCGTCGCCGAAGAGCCTGCGCAGGTCCTCCTCGGAACGCCGGAAGCGATCCAGGCGGTGGATACGCCGGGCGAACAGGTATTCCTGCAGCTCGGGGATCGGAGCAAACAGCTCGATCGCCGGGCGCGTGCGCTGGACGAGGAGCTCGCCGTCCTCCCACTCCGCTCGCTCGGTGGCGACGTCCCCGTAATGGAGGGCCTGCACGATCCGCCGCCCGTCGGCGATTTGAATGGAGATCTCCGCGATGTAGGCCGCCTGGTGGAGCTGGGCGCCCCTGGGCACGCGCTGGAGATCCTCGACGAGCATCGCCTCGGCGCGGCCGTCGTGCAGGCCAAGCTCCGCGCCGGCGGCGCGGGCGGCCGCGAGCAGCGCGGGCAGGTCCTCGAAGCGGCGGGCGGCGGCGCGATCCCGGACGATGAACCAGCGGTCGTCCGACCAGCACGTGTCGTGCGGCGCCGATGCGGCGCCATTCTCCGCGGCGCGGAGCTTGTTCGCGAGCTTCCTGGCCTCGTCCCCAGCGCGCCAGTGGATCGAGAAGTGAGCCAGGGCGGGCGTGGGAGAGAGCTCGGCGGCGAGGCGTTCCAGGAACGCGCGCAGATCGCTGCAGAGGCGCTTCTCGTACCGGCCGAGGTACACAGCGCCCTCTCGCTGCGTCAGGAGCACGAGCCGGCCCGAAGCGTGCCTTGCGATCACCAGGTCGGGCGGGCCCGAGCGGTGGCGGCGGAAGCTGCAGTCGAACTCGGCGAGGGCACCGAAGTCGTAGTCGCCGAGGAGGGGCAGGCCTCGGTCCTGAGTCAGCGCGAGGAGCAGGTCCGCCGCCTCGGTCCAGCGGGGCGGGCAGCCGGGCGGCGCGAGCTTCGCGAGCGTGCGGCGGTCACAGGCGCGGCGGATGGGCGCGCGTTCGGCCAGCGCGCAGAGGGCCTCGGAGAATCCCTGGACAGCGCTCATGGTTATGTGACCCTCTGGAACCGATCGCCCACCACCCTCCAGGTGCCCACGTTCTGGATGCCTCCCGGGCGGTTCGGTCGTGTGAGGCGGTTGCTTGGGTTATCGTGATATGTGGGGTTCTGTGGGTTCATGGCCCCGCCGACCTCGCTCGGGCGCGGCGGCTTGCGGCCCGCCATGGTCCACAGCCGAGGGATGAGCTGGGAGCAGTTGGGGCAAGCCGGGATGTTGCTGGTCCCGGTCTCGGACTCCATGCCCTGCACCTCGCCGAGCGCTGCGCGAAGGTTGCGCCGCCACCCGGGCTGGCCCGGCGTGCATGACCTGCCGGTCCGCTGCTCCCACTCCCGGAGGTGGTCGCTCAGCACGTGGGGCTCGGCGCACTGCTCCGCAGGCTGCGGCTCCATCGGGTGCCGGGCCGGCTGCCGCGGCAATGCCCTCTCGACGGCCGGATGAAGCCGGCTCGGGCTGCCGCCGCTGCTCCTCGTGATCGGATCCCCGACCGTGCGCGTGAGTGTGCAGCGAACGAGCGCGTCGATGTCGACGTGCTCGACCGGCATGTTGTCGACATAGGTGTAGGGCTTGAGGCTGCCCTCGATGCGCAGCGGCTCCGGGCTCAGGTAGCAGCCCGTCTCGGGATCGTAATAGCGATTCCGGTTGTAATGGAGCCCGGTCTCCTCGTCTGCGTACTGGCCCGGGAACCGAAGCGGGGTCCTGGGCTCGCCGTCGACCCGCCCGTACAGGGTAGGGGCGAGGGTCTCTAGCAGGGCCCCATCGTTCGCAACGAGCGCCTCGGGCGCGCCGTTCGGGCCTTCGACGTAGTACAGCAGCTCCGGCGGTTGCCCGGCCCTGGTCTCGCGCTGTGCCAGTGGCAGCACCGTCCCTGGCAGCACGACATAGGTCCGCTCCTGGACGATGGGATCGCCCGCCGCGCGCGCAGTCTCATGGATCTCGCGCACGAGGGCGTCGCCGTACCAGGCGTAGCGGGTCACGCTCTCGACGCGTCCGGCGCGCTCGACGCGCTTCTCGGTCCGCCGCGCGAACGGATCGTACGCGAAGCGGACCGTCCGCCCGTCGGGTAGGCGCACGGCCATGAGCTGGTCGTCGTCGGCCCAGATGAACGACCAC
The DNA here is from genome assembly GCF_002950945.1 of Sorangium cellulosum. Taxonomy (GTDB): domain Bacteria; phylum Myxococcota_A; class Polyangia; order Polyangiales; family Polyangiaceae; genus Sorangium; species Sorangium cellulosum_E. Next base: position 12,352,744 of record NZ_CP012673.1, on the reverse strand, counting down.
GCTTTCCCGTCGGGCGCCCGCTTGTGCGACACGCGCCCCAGCGCATCGTAGGCGTACTCGACCTCGCCCCGCCGGACGAGGCGGCCTCCGGAAGCGTACTCGCGTGGGGCGGTTGGCTCGTAGAGATCACCGCTCGCGCCGTAGCCGTACGACTCGGCGACCGCGTGCTGCGCTCCCTGAACACGACGCTTCTCGACGACACGCCCATTCGCGTCGCGCCGGAGCTCGACGCGGACGCCACTCGCGTCGTCGACGGCCGCGAGCAGGCTGGCCGGCGAGTAGTGGTAGCTACGCGCAAAGGTCTCGCCGAGGGGGATCTGGCCGACCCACGCCGGCTCGCCCGGCCCGACGTGCGGCGTTGCCCTGGGGCTCAGGACCTGCACGCGGGCGAGCATGCCGTCGGGCGTGAAGCCCTGAGCGATGCGTCCGCCGCCGGGCAATACCTGTTCGACGACGCGGCCAGTGGGGTCGTATTGGAGCTGTATCGGCGCGATGTCGCCGTGGTGGATCCGTACCGGGCGGCCGGCGACGTCGCGCTCCACCGCGATCGCGCCGAACGGGCCCTCCGCGCGTATGGCCTTGCCCATGACGTCGTACGCGGTTTCGACCGTGGTGGTGACGCCATGGTCGACGAGGCGCTCGCGCAAGATCCGGCCGCGGGCATCGTAGGTGTACTCGCAGGCGCTATCGCCGCTCTCGACGAGTACGACGCGGCCGAGCGCATCGTACTCGATCCGCTCGGCGCGCCCATCGGAGAAGCTGCGCCCGACGAGGCGGCCGCAGGGGTCGTAATTGAGCTCCGTCAGACGCGCGTCCTCGCGGATAGCGAGGATTTGTCCGATGGCGTCGAGCCGGTAGGAGATGGCGCGGCCGTCGAAGGTGCGCTCGCCAACGATGCGGCCCTCGGTGTCGCGCTCATAGACGTGTTCTTCACCTGCCTCGTTGAGAATCCGTGCGAGTGCCTGCTCGCGGTCGTAGCGATACCGGACGATCTGACCATCGGTGCGCACGACCTCCGTAACCACGCCGATGCCTCCCCAGCGGAGCAGGGTGGCACGGCCATCGGCGTCCAGGATGCGCGAGACGTTGCCGTCTGCGTCGTACCGGTTATGAACGTGGTGTGACCGCCGCCCCGCATTCGCTCTCGGTACGTCGGTGTGCAGCAGCGGCTGCACTGGCGACGAGCGTCGCGCGACTGGAAGCGCAGCGCCTCGGGGGGTGGCTGAAGCGGAGGTGCGTGAGCGCGCGGCCAGTAGGCTGCGCCGAGTGTGGGCGGCGTCTGCCGCGCGCCGGCGGCCGGCGGCCGAGGCGCGCTGGTGAACTGAGCAATCAGCAGGCGCCCCGAGCTTCGCACCTCGGCCGCCGGCCGCCCCGATCAAGAGGGGAGGCAAGGAGGGATTGGCAGGAAGGAAGCGCGTTGCGGGACGCACGCCCGTCTCCGGCTCATGCGTCAAAGAGGTTGCAAAAGTTTCGTCCCATGCTGGCCTTCCTCGCACCGGGCATGGGACGGGGTGAGACGCTGTCTCCCCAGAAAGTGCGGTGCGAGGGGGTCGTTCACCCCGGGGTCGGTCGGTTACGAATATGGGCCATGAGCCCGCTGTTGTATGTGACCGCCCCACCGGCCCACCCGGTTGAGCCTCGAGCTCGGATAGGTAGGTGCCGTACGACCCGTTGTTCCGTCGGCGTGGTGGACAGTCGACCGCGAAGGTCAACCACCTCGCCGGGTCCTTGTACAAGGACCCGCTCGCCTGGGCACCCGGGCAGCACGACCTCCCTCGCACCGCTGGAGAGAGCGTATGGACTATGTAGGCCTGGATGTCCACAAGGATGCGGTGGAAGCGGCTGTGATCGACGAAGCGGGCAAGCTGCGGCATCGCGTCCGCTTCCCTTGCACCCGCGAGGAGCTCGCACGCTTCAGCAAGCGCTACCTGGGCCCGAACGCCCGCGTGGCGCTGGAGGCGACGAGCCACACCTGGAGCCTCGTGGAGGTGCTGCGCCCGTTCGCGGCCGAGATCGTGGTCTCCAATCCGCTGCGCACGCGGGCGATTGCCGACGCGAAGATCAAGACCGACAAGATCGACGCGGTGGTGCTGGCGCAGCTGCTGCGCGCCGACTACCTGCCGCGGGTCTGGCAGCCCGATCAGGGGACGCAGGCACGCCGCCGGCTGATGAGCCGTCGAGCGTCGCTGGTGGCGGACCGGACGCGGGTGAAGAATCGCATTCACGCGGTCTTGCTCCAGCGCCTGCTCCGCTCGCCCTTCGACGAGCTGTTCGGGAAGAAGGGGCGCGCCTGGCTGGAGGCCCTGGAGCTGGATGGCGCAGGACGCGCCGCGCTCGACAGCGAGCTGCGGTTGCTCGGGCAGGTAGAGTCGGAGCTCGCGCGACTGGACGAGCAGCTGGCCATCGAGGGCTACGACGAGCCGCGCGTGCGGCTCTTGATGACGCTGCCGGGCGTGGACGTGGCGGTGGCGCAAACCCTGGTGGCGGCGCTCGGCGACATCCACCGCTTTCGCTCGCCCGACCACGCTGCGAGCTATCTTGGGCTGGTGCCTTCGACGTACCAGTCGGGCGATCCCGAACACGTCTACCACGGCCGGATCACCAAGCAGGGCAAGGGACAGGCGCGCTGGATGCTGGTGCAAGCCGCGCAGCACGTCGGCACCCACCCAGGACCGCTCGGCAACTTTTTTCGTCGGCTCACCAAGCGCAAGAACCGCAACGTGGCCGTGGTGGCCACCGCGCGCAAGCTGGTGACCATCGCCTATCACATGCTCAAGAACAACGAGCCGTACCGCTATGCGGTGCCGCGCTCGACCGACACCAAGCTGGCCCGGATGCGCGTGAAGGCGACCAGCGAACGGCGCCGGACCGGGCCGCCGAAGGGGCAGCCACGCCCCAAGGCGTACGGCTCGGGCGGGCGCACCCGCACCGTGCCCGCGCTCGACACGATCTACGAGCGCGAGGGGTTGCCGCCGATCGCGCCGCTGTCCGACGGCGAGCTGCGGATGCTGCGCCAGCAGAAGGTGCTCAAGCACGTCGCGCAGACCAGCCGCCCTCAACGGCTGCCTCGTCGCGCCGCGGCAGCGCGGCCGCCCGACGCGGCCGGGCCCGCCGCCTCGCCTCGGCGTCCCGTCCAGCCGCCGTCCGCCCAGCGAGCGCCGGTGACAACGCGGCGGGCCACGTCCACGCAGACCGCTTGTCCCGGCCGGAGGTCGACGTGAATCGTTGTCCCGAGCTTGACACGTTCATAGGTACTCGTAGACGACCTCAGCGCCCCCGGGGGTGCGCATGGTGCGGGTGCGACCGCAGGCGTCGTAGGTGAAGAACGTCTGAAGCCCGCGCTCGTCGGTGAAGCCCACCACGCGGCCCAGGTAGTCGTACCTGATGTGGCGTGTGGCGCCGTGCGGCTCGACGACGGAGGTCCGGTTGGCGAGGGTGTCGTACTCCATGCGGGTGACGCCGCCGTTCGGCAGGGTGGCGGTGACGAGGAGGCCGCGGGGGTCGTAAGCGAAGGCGACGACCAGCCCGAGCTCGTCATGCACGGAGAGCACGTCGCCCCAGGCGTCGCGCTCATACCGGGCGACGCCACCCAGCGCGTCGCGCATCTCCACGACGTCTCCGCGCTCGTCGTGCACGTAATCCGTCACCGCTCCGGTGGGATCGACGGATCGCAGCAGGCGGCCTTCGCTGTCCCGCTCGGCGCGTGTGACGTGGCCAAGCGCGTCGATGTACTGGGTGGGCTCGCCCGCGTCGTCGTACGTGTAGCTGTGCACGCCCCGTGACCAGGTGACCAGCGTGGGCTGGTCGAGCGCGTTGCCGTGTACGCGCCGGATGCCGCGCGAGGTGACGACTTCCGTGCTGTCGGGGCCGTACTCGAGGCGCACGTGGAGGAAGCCCTTGGCCCGCGTGGTGTGATCGGCGAGAAACTCGGGGATGGAGGCGTCGAGTCCGTCATTGCCTTCGCGGTGACACCAGCTCTCGTAGCATCGGCCTTCCTGGTCGTAGCGGAACTCGGCGACCAGCCCGCCGGGCTCGGCGCGCCGGAGGAGGCGGTGGTCGACGTCGTACTCGTAGCGCGTCGGCTGGCCCTCGCCGTCGACGGCCGCGACCAGATCGCCTCGGTCGTTGTACAGGTACGTGCGGAAGGAGACGCGGCGGCCCTGGGCCTTCGCGTTCTTGACCTCGAAAGCGGCGATGTGTCCGTCCGGGTGCCTGCGCACGGTGACCACCCTTCCCACGCTGTCGAGGACGGTCGCGAGCTTGCCGCGTTCGTAATGGAGGCTGATCGCGTTGCCGCGCCGGTCGACGATGCGCGACAGCTTCCACCGCGAGCCCTCGACCTCGCCGAGAAGGTACGCGAGCCCATTTCGATCGATCACGTAGCCCCAGGGGTGTCGGGTGAGCTTGCCGCAGGGCAGGCGCACCGATGCCCCCTCGGCTGGGCGCGGCGTCTCTGTCGGGTTCGCTCCCGGCTCGATCACGAGGATCGAGCGGCGGCGCTCGTCGATCGTCCAGGCGAGCGCGTGGGTCCAGCCGAAGCCGAGGCCGAGATCCTCGTGGGCCAGGGAGCTGCTGTAGCTGCGGGTGATGATGAGCGGGATGGTGCCGGGCAGCGCGAGGTCGACGGCTGCCGTGGTGTAGACGCGCCCGGTGATCGGGTCGACGGGGTCCCCCGCCTGGGTGCCGCGGCCGCCGTGGCTCGGGTTCGGGCATCCGCCACCGCTGCCCTGCCCGCAGGAGCCCGCGTCCTTGCCGCCGCCGCTCGCGCCACTGCCGCCATTCTTGCCGCCGGCCCCCTGTTTGCCGCCGCCTCCGCGGCCGCCTCGCCCGTTGCCGCCGCCGCCACCACCTCCTCCTCCCATGATCCAGGTGCCGGGGTTCATGCCTGGAATGGCGGGGATGTTGGGCACGGGAGCGGTGCGAGCCACGGCTCCATCTGTCGCCGAGCGGGTGCAGGTGTCAACCCGGTCTGGTCCGACCGGATCCGGCCGCGCTACGCGACAGCGACCGACTCGGCCGTGGTCGGCTCGGCGTCGACTGGCTCTGCCGGCTTCCGCTTGCGGGCGCCGCCCTGGCGGAAGGTCCCGAGGAACATACTGGAACGGGCATCGTCGGAGCCTGCGGGATCAACCCCGGAGCATGGCTCGGCCAACGTCCAGCACGGGTTCAGCAACATCGTGAACGGCCAGGCATTCATCTGCGCCGCCGGGAGGGCCCCCGCACGAGGCGTGGATCTGCACGTCCCGGTCACGGCCCACGTCATCGTCACCCCCAGCGGCCGCTACGCCGCCGTCCACGAGTAGGCCATCGCGGGGCGCAGACCTCTGTGGAGGGGCGCTGCGTCCCCTCCGCCACCTGCGCATCCAGCAGCCAGCCTCCAGAGGACCGCCTCGGCTAGGATTTCCCCGTACTCCGGCAGCCGCACGACGAGCTGGACCACGTGGAGCCACCGGCCGTGGCCTGGTCACCCCAACCTCGGTCGAGTCACTCCGCCTCGTGGCCGGGGACCCGTCGCCTGAAGCCGAGCTGAAGGTGTTCCACGCCCAGGTGCTCGGCCCGGGCTCGACAGGGGGCACGAGCTCCTGCGCGAGAGGGGGCACGAGCTCCTGCGCGAGCGCGTGCTCGACGGCGCCGCGGCCAGCGCAGCGCGCTGATCTCGCCCCTCCGGGAGGCTCACGTCACCGGGGGCTCGGCTCTCGCGCGTGCGTCGGACCGCGCGACCCTCGACGCCGCAGGCACGGAGTTTTCATGAGCGCTGTCATGCCTCGAGCCGCGCGTCCTTTTGGTGGGATCCTCCCGCGCGCGGCCCTGGCACTCTCTGGCACAGGAGCGAACCCAATGACAGCCCCCCGAACATCCTGGTTTCATCGAGCCCCCGTGATCTCGCTCGCGATCGCCCTTTCCGGCGCGCTCGCGGGCTGCGGACTCATCGGCGAGCCGACGTGCGAGTACGACGGCGTCGAGTACAGCCCCGGCGATAAGTTCCCTGACACGGACGGGTGCAACAGCTGCTACTGCACGGAGGACGGGGACGTCGCTTGCACCGACATGCAGTGCACCTCCGATTGAATCGGGAGCGTCCGCGACCACGACGTGGAAGTGCACGCGCGCCGCAGCGGACGGAGATCCCGTGGCGCGCCGGCATGAACCAGGCGCCGAGCGCTCAGACCTGCGCCATGCCGCCGTCGACGAAGAGCTCGGCTCCGTTGATGAAGCTGCTGTCCTCGGAGGCAAGGAAGACGGCGGCCTTGGCCACCTCTTCCGGCGAGCCGAGCCGCCCGAGGGGGACGCTGGCGACGAGGCTCGCCTTGATCTGCTGCGTCTGCTCCTCGGTCGCGCCGAGCCCGTGCAGCCCTGGGGTGTCGATCGGCCCCGGGCTGATCACGTTGACGCGGATGCCGCGGTCCTTCAGGTCGAGCGCCCAGGTGCGCGCGAAGCTCCGCACCGCGGCCTTGGTCGCGCTGTAGACGCTGAACGCAGGGGCTCCGGTGGAGGCCGCCGTCGATCCGTTGAGGAGGATCGACGCCCCGTCGCGCAGCAGCGGCAGCGCCTTCTGGACCGTGAACAGCATCCCCTTCACGTTGATGGCGAAGGTCTTGTCGAAATGCTCCTCGGTGATCGCGCCGAGCGGGGCGAGCTCGCCGCCGCCGGCGTTGGCGAACACGACGTCGATGGGGGCGCCTTGCCGCTTCACCACCTCGAAGAGGCGATCGAGATCGGCGAGGCTCGAGACGTCGCTCCGGACGCCGGTGGCCCTCTCGCCGATCTCCTTCACGGCCGCGTCGAGCTCCGCCTGCCGCCGCCCGGTGATGAAGACGCGCGCGCCCTCCGCCGCGAACCGCTTCGCCGTCGCGAGGCCGATCCCCGTGGTGCCGCCTGTGACAATCGCTACCTTACCCTGGAGTTTGTTGCTCATGGTGTCCGTCCCTCGATCGCGGCGCTCGACGTCGCCGGCCCCCCTAGAGTTGGAGCCGAAGCGGGGGGCGGCCAGCCGGCGATCGTGGCACGCAGCGTTCCGCTGGCAGAACGAAGAGATCACCGATGCAGGATCTGAACGACTTCTTCTTCTTCGCCGAGGTCGTGGCGAACGGCGGGTTCGCGAAGGCGGGGCGCGCGCTGCGGCAGCCGAAATCGAAGCTCAGCCGGCGGATAGCGCAGCTGGAGGCGCGGCTCGGCGTCCGCCTCATCGAGCGCTCGTCCCGCCGCTTCAGCGTCACCGAGGTGGGCCAGGCGTTCTATGAGCGCTGCCGATCCGTCATGAGCGAGGTGGCGCTGGCGGAGGCGATCGTCGCCGAGGCGCAAGGCGAGCCGCAGGGGCTCGTCCGGCTGAGCTGCCCCACGGGCATGATGGAGCTGGTCGGGCCCATCCTGCCCTCTTTCATGGAGCGCTACCCGCGTGTCGCCCTGCAGGTCATCCCCACCAATCGGCGCGTCGATTTGATCGAGGAGCGAATCGACATCGCGCTCCGGGTGCGCACGAAGCTCGACACCGATGCCTCGCTCACCCGGAAGACGCTCGCGAAGAGCCGCCGGCTCCTCGTCGCGAGCCCCGCCCTCGCGCGTCGCCTGGGCGGCGCGCCGGAGATCGCCGCGCTCGCCTCCGTACCGACCCTCAGCCAGAGCGAGCAGGCCGGCGAAGACGCGTGGGAGCTCGTCGGCCCCGGCGGGCAAACGCATGTCGTGCGTCACGCGCCGCGCCTCTCGTGCGGCGATTTCGCCGCCCTGCGAGAGGCGGCCATCGCAGGGCTGGGCGTGGCGTTGTTGCCCGATCACATCGTTGCGGCGGACTTGAGGGCTGGCAAGCTCGTCCGCGTCTTCCCCGAGTGGTACGCGACCGAGGGCATCGTCCACGTCGTGTTCACCGCGCGCCGCGGCCTGCCGCCCGCGGTCCGGGCGCTGATCGAGCACCTCGCGAGCCACATCCATGACGACGTGATGAAGGAGGGTATCGACTGAGGATGCTGTCGCCCGCGGCGTCCTCCCCGCCGATCTCGACGACCTCACCCGAGGACACCCTCCTCGGCGCCTGGCGCAGCCTGCGCGCCGGCCGCTTCCGCCCGTCGCCCGCGCTTGCTCCCGCCGACGATGGTGCTCGGCCTGCCACGACGCTCGGACACGTCCTGGCCTTGGTGGCGCCTTCGTCGCCGAGGTCCAAGGCGCAGTCGATGCCCTGGCTGCGTCACCGCTCACGGGGAGACCTGTGGAGAACGATGTTCGCTGTGGCTCGTGCGGTTCGGAGCTGCTCGTCCCGCTACGACGCTCGATACCGCGCCGCGGCGGCGCCGCCTCAGCAGCCCGTGCTCAGCGTGACCGTGAGCGTCTCGCTGTAGGCGTCGGGCGAGCCGCCCTGGAACACCACCACCTGCGTGGTGGCCGCCCCGGTGAACGCGCTGATCGGCACCTCCCAGACATACACATCCTCCGTGGTCGACACCAGCGGCGAGACCCCGCTCACCAGGACCCACGCCCACCCGGGGCCGGTGTGCCGGTAAAGCCAGCCGTTCTCGATCAAGTAATCGATACCGGCGGGCTGCCCCGGAGGGAGGTCGTACCCGGTGGTGGTGTCGTTGTCGCTGTTGATGAACACGCGATGATAAGCGAACGGATCCACGTACGTGGCCTGGTATCTCGCCACCGAGTCGCTCAGGCACGAGGACGGGCTCAGGATCGGCGCCGCGGCTGCCGCAGGTGTGGCCACGGACAGCGGGCTGCTGTGGTCGCTCGCGTTGCCCGCCGCATCCCAGGCCTTGACCTGGAATGTATAGCTCGCGGACGGCAGCAGGCCGGTCACCGTCATCTCGTTGTCGTACGTCGTCCCGATCGAGACACCGTCCTGGAACACCTCATAGCCGGCGGTCGCGACGTCATCCCAGGGGTTGTCCCAGGTCACGGTCACGCGCGCCGTCGAGGTGCCTGACGCGGCCGTCGCGTCGAGGCCGTCCGGCGGATCGGGCGCCAGGGTGTCGTCGACGCCGGCCGCCTCGACCAGCTCGGCGTCCCAGTACGGCGGGAGGGTATCCCAGGGGAAGTCGAGCTCGGCGCCGGTAGCGTCGAAGACGAGCCGCCGTACGCGCCGTAGAGCGCGTACCAGTCGTCGATATCCTGCTGGATCTGCGCCGTCCAGTCGGCGACCGAGCTGCCGCCGCCGCCCGGACCGTCCGGCCTGGTGGAGTGCGGCGCCACCGGCGGGAAGAAGCCGTAATAGCCGCTGTCCACGTACACGAGGGCCATGGCGCCCGCGTCGTGGATCTCTTCGATCGCCTTGGCCAGTGCCTGGTTGAACGGGTATTCTGGCTTCGAGGCGCTCCCGTTGAGGACGACGACGTCGTTCGTCGGGACATTCTGCGCGAGCCGCGCGAACATCTCGGCTCCACCTGCGGTGTCCGCCCCCCAGTAGGCCGGTATCGCCGTGCGCTGGTGAGTCGCCTCGTTCGGCGCGGCCGCTGCTGGCGCTGGCGCCAGCAGCGCCGCTCCGGCGAGCCCGGCCACGGCCGCGCCCAGGGGTGCCCTGAACTTCCAGGTCATATCAGCCTCTTCGAATACAAGAAAGTGGACGGTGGATAATTATAGAGCTCCCGGAGCTTCGCCAGGGAGTGATCCAGCGATACGTATCCCTGGAGGCTAACGACAAAACCTGCTCGGTCAAGCGCTCGACGAGGGAGACCCCTGCGCGCGCCGCGACCGCGAGCGGCCGAGAGCCATGTTTTCGCCGGAGGAGAGGGCGCCCGCAGGTTGTATTTGAAGTAGTGTAAAGCCGCGGTCAGGGACGAGCAGAGGCGACTCCTCCGGCCAATCGAGCACGAAACGTTCAGCCGTCGGCTTTCTTAGCGCGGGCCCACCGCCAGCGAGACCGGACGTCGACACGATGCTAGATAGACCATCACTATGCCGTCAACGATACCGATGCAGTCCAGGGTGTCACTCCGCAGGGGGTCACCCGTTCGTGAAGCATGGACCACACCCGCGCCGAGCGCCCCGCGGGGGCGGCGCCGCGCGAACGCGCGGAGCGTCGCCGCCGCTGCTGCGGTCGCGCTGGGCGCCGGCTGCGGCGAGCCCGCGGGGCAGGATCCCGCGCAGGGGGCCATGGCAAACGCGCTCGGCGCCGACAACCTGATCCACAATCCGTCGTTCGAGGCGAACGCCGCGGACTGGGCTTCGTGGCAGGGTCACCTCGCCACCGTCGAGCGGCCCGACGCGCCGGAGGGCGCTCGTGTCGGGCGCGTCACCTTCGGCGGCGCCGGGGACGCCTACTCCATCGACGACGATCCGGACATCGTCCCGTGGGCGACGGCGGGCACCACGTACCGGGCGTGCGCGTCCGTCGCCGCGGCCTCCTCCTCGGCGGTCGGCAAGCCGATCCGCATCATCCTGCGCGAGCGCACCCCCGCCGGCGAGTGGGTGGCCGTCTCGAGCGCGCCCAGCGTCGCGCTCACGAGCTCGTTTCAGCGGATCTGCGTGGACGCCAGCGTGGACCGGAGCTTCGACGTGATCGACGCCTACGTGCTGCAGGAAGACGCGGCGCCGGGCGACGCCTTCGACGTGGACGCCTTCGTGGTGACGACCTCGGCGACGCTGCGCGCCCGGGCCGGCTTCGCCAACGGCTTCATGCAGCGTTACTGGGCCGGCGACACGCTGGCGGCGCGCCTCGATACCATGGCCGGCTCGGGCGCGCACTGGCTGCGCGTCGAGGTCCATGGTTATGACACCACCGATCCGGGCCCGAACTGGGGCGGGTTGGACGGGCTCCTCGATGGCTGGAGCGCGCGCGGCGGGGAGGCCGTGGTGCTGATCATCCTGCACCGCGATCGCGACGAGCAGGGCCGACAGGACCTCGACCCGGACCATTACCGCGCGTTCGCCACGGCCGTCGTGGAGAAGGTCGCGGGGCGCGCGCGTGTGTACGAGATCGAGAACGAGCCCGTGTTCGACGACTACGGGGGCGCCTCGCTCGCGGAGAAAGCGCGGCTCTACGCCGAGAACGCGCTGGTGCCCGCGTCGCTCGCCATCAAGGCGGCGGATCCTGCCGCGGTGGTGCTCGCGGGGAGCGGGTCGCTCTACCCGCTCGAGGACGCCCAGCTCTGGATGGAGACGCTCTACACCTACGCGGCTGGGACGTTCGATGGGGTCGCCGCTCACCCCTACACCTGGCCGTGGACTCCCACCCCGGACCACGCCATCTTCCAGAATCTCGACGCCGTCGCGGCGATCCTCGCCGCGCACGGCGACGCCCACAAGCCGATCGTCATCACCGAGTGGGGCGCACCCACGGGCGGAACGGCGCCCCTCCCGGGCTTCGTGCACGTCAGTGAAGAAGAGCATGCGCGCCAGATGCGCGTGTTCTGGGATACGTGGGCCCAGAAGCCGTACGGAGGCCCTGCCTTCGTCTACAGCCTCATCGATGATCCCGACCAGCCCGCGAGCACGGAGGGGCACTTCGGCCTGCTGCGCGCGGACGGCAGCGAGAAGCCGAGCATGGCGGCGTGGACGAGCCGCATCGGGCAACCGCGCTGACGTGGGTTCGCTCAGCGTGGTGTAGACGGCGCCTCGGCGCGAACGATCGTCGCCCCCCACAATGTCGACGACAAGACTCGACGCCTCCTCATCGAGCGCTTGTAGGAGCGAGCGCGCGCGAGCACGTGTGTCCGCGCCCCCCGCGCGGTGACCCTGCGCGCGTCCGGTGCGGCTCGGGACCTCAGCAGCCGGCGCCTCGCTCGACCGCCGGCGCCCGCCCCAAGCCTCGCCTCTCGATAAATCACATATCGATCGTCGACGGAAACATTGACGAAACGAAGCCGCGTCTACATTCCGTGGCACGTCGTGAGAGCTCGATCGCTCCGGCACACGCCGGGGTGATCCGTTCGCGCTGCCGCCCAGGCCGCGCCGGCCAGCGCGGCGCGGCCAGCCAGGGGCGGGCGCGCCAAGCTCGAGTCCTCTCGCGAGTCACGTCTTCACGGAGGAAAGCCAAGCTTATGTCCTATTTGGCGCCGACAGAATTTGTCAAAAAGATGGTCGACGCGGGCGAGTCCAAGGTCTTCATGTCGACCCGGGACACGTTGATCCGAGCCTACATGGCCGGCGCGCTGCTCGCGCTCGCCGCCGTCTTCGCGGTGATGGTCACCCAGCAGACGGGCTACCCGATCATCGGCGCGATGCTGTTCCCGGTCGGCTTCTGCATGCTGTACCTGCTGGGCTTCGATCTGCTCACGGGTGTGTTCGTGCTGGCGCCGCTGGCGCTGATCGATCGCCGCAAGGGCGTCACCCTGGGCGGCGTCCTGCGCAACTGGGGCCTGGTCTTCACGGGCAACTTCGCCGGCGCCTTCACCGTCGCCGTGATGATGGCGGTCGTCTTCACCTTCGGCTTCTCCACGGAGCCGAGCGCCGTCGGCAAGGCCCTCTCCGGCATCGGCGAGGCGCGCACGCTCGGCTACAAGGAGTATGGCGCCGCCGGCATGCTGACGCTCTTCGTGCGCGGCGTGCTCTGCAACTGGATGGTCTCGACCGGCGTGGTCGGCGCCATGATCTCCAACACCGTCGGCGGCAAGGTGACGGCGATGTGGATGCCCATCATGCTGTTCTTCGCGATGACGTTCGAGCACTCCGTGGTGAACATGTTCCTGTTCCCGTCGGCCATGCTCATGGGCGGCAACTTCTCGGTCATGGACTACATCGTGTGGAACGAGATCCCGACCGTCGTCGGCAACATGCTCGGCGGCATCACCTTCACGGGGCTCACCCTGTACGCCACCCACCTCAAGACCGCCCCCAAGCTCGTCCCCGCCGCCAGGGAGCGCGAGCTCCCCGCCGAGCCGCTCCACGCCTCCACCAGCACCGCCGCCTGACACGCCCGCAATCAAGCGGCCCGCCCCCGGCGCTGCGTACCTCCAGAATCCACGTCCGCAGCCCGCCCGGCGGATGGGTGCACCTGGATGAGCCGGAGCTCCACCCCGGGCCGCGGCCCGACAAGGTGGTACCCGATCTCGCCGGGTGGAAGCGGGAGCGCATGCCGGACGCCCTCGCGGACGAGGACACGCCGGCGCACTACGACGTCCCTCCGGACTGCGTGTGCGAGGTGATCTCGCCGACCCGATGATCGATCGGCTCACAGGAGCCACGCGTCTCACTTCTGAACATTACTTAACACTATTTAACAAGCGCGCATTCTATGTGTCCTGTCGCTCTGCGTAGAGCCGATGGCGTAGAGCCGATGGCGGTGTCCGGTGCGCGACGATCGAGGATCGACGATCACCGGCGCCGGCCTCCGCGCGTCGCCATGACGTACCGGAGTTACAGAATGTTTAATCGTAACCGACAGAATCGCGAATTGACGCGCAGCCGGTGGGCGAGCATCGCCTCTCGGGGCGCCGCGCTCTCGGCAGGGCTGCTCGTGCTCGGCGGCTGCGCCGTCGAGATCAGCGAGCCAGGCGCCGACCGGAGCGCCGCGCCGGCCGAGGAGCAGGTCTCGTCGCTGCCGGCCGATCCCTCCGAGCGCGCGGTGCCCGCCCCCTCGGATCTCGGCCTCACCCGGGACTACCTCATGCCGCCGGAGGACGGCGGTCCCTCGCCGTTCGCCCTCCTGCGGGACCTCCCCGACGGGACCACCGTCACGTATGTGGCCTTCGACTCCGCTTCGCACTCGCTGCGGCAGTTCAACGGCAAGCACACCGCGCTGCTCCTGTCGCAGACCCTGCTCGACGAGGTCGGGCTCACGCGGGTCCGGCAGATCATCGACGACGCCGACCTGCTCTACAAGACCAAGGCCGAGATCACGGGCGCAGAGCCCCCGGGGGCAGGGCTCTTGAGGATCGCCGTCATCGACGTCACGTGCGGTTACGGCTGCGGGTACGTGAACGCGAAGGGCATCGAGATCGTCCCCGACGCGCTGAGGAGCGAGAGCGGCATCAACGTCATCAACCACGAGCTGAACCACAACTTCGACTCGCTGAGCCCGTTCCTGTTCACCAACGCGGACTCGGCGCACGCCTGGACCGAGGTCCTGGACGACCCCACCCACGTCTACCTGGAGCGCGGCGGCAGCCCGCGCGGCAACGGGCAGGCGCTGACGAACCCCGAGTTCATGACGTTCAAGCGCAAGGAGCGGCTGACGCCTTACGAGGAGTTCCCCGGCGCGAGCTGGCAGACGTGCATCGCGAACGAGGCCTGCGACCCGGCCGGCGGCTGGTCGGCGCAGAGCCTCTCGGTGCACACGCAGTCCGGCATCGCGCTCCGGATCTTCGAGCTGTTCGGCGTCAAGCAGCCGCTCAGGACCTGGGTGCAGCAGGCGCGATCGCTGGTCCAGAGCCGCGGCTACGTGTGGAACGGCCTCACCTACGAGCAGCGCCGCGAGTTCCTGCTGGAGACGCTCAGCCTGGGCGTGCAGGCGAACCTGTCCTGCTTCTACGACGCCTGGAACTGGCCCGTCTCCACGAGCCTCCGGGCGAGCTTGACGACCCAGTTCGGCGCCTCGAACCCGTACTGCAGCGACGCCGACGCCGACGGCTTCACGAGGCAGAAGGGCGACTGCAACGACACGAACGCGGCGATCAAGCCGAGCGCCGTCGAGACGGTCAACAACGTCGACGACAACTGCAACGGCGTGAAAGACGATGTGCTCGTCCAGGAGAGCGGCGACTTCCCGAACGACCAGTCCGCGGCGCAGGCGGTCGGGTTCCCGGCGCGCATCCGGGGCTCCTCGGGCGGCGACGACTGGGATCACTTCTCGATCAACCTGGCCTCCACGACGACCGTGCGGTTCCAGCTCCGCTCCCTGGACACGTACACCGCCTGGTTCGACGTCTACAACCAGAGCGCCCCCGGCTCGCTGGACGCGTTCTGGATCTGGTCCGGCGACGTGAACGTGTCGAAGGTCACGCTCGGCCCCGGGACGTGGAAGTTCTCTGTCTGGGGCGCGGACGCGGGGAATTACGAGCTGATCGTGCAGCCGGACGCGACGTTCCCGGTCACGGTCCCCGACCTCTGGCCGATCAGCTGGACGCCTGACGCCGTGTCGAACCCGTCCGCGAACCAGTACGTGTTCCCCGCGCAGTCCGTGCCCGGGGCGCTCGCGAGCGTGCCTGCCCTCCAGGTGCGGCACTGGGTGTCGGGTTACGGCTGGGTCGGCACGACGGGGGCGGGCACCTCGTTCACGTGGTCCGCGCCGGCCGGGACCGATCCGCAGGAGCTGGTGTATCGCTCCCAGTTCGTGTCGTCATCGGTCCTCCCGGCGTGGCCGCTGAGCCAGCACCGGAACGTCTCTGCGCTGTCGTGGACCTCTCAGGACGTCGGCGCCCCGGCGGCGCCCGGCAGCACGAGGCGGTGGGTCGACAACTTCGCGATCGAGGGCTCGGGCGCGGGCATCACGGGCACGGCGGACGCATTCCGCTTCTCGTGGGTCAAGGTGAACGGCGACGCCACGATCGTCGCGCGCGTGGTGAGCCTCGACAACACGAGCGCCTCGGCGCTCGCGGGGGTGACCATCCGGGAGACCCTGAACACGAACGCGAAGCACGCGACCGTGGCCGTGACGCCGAGCAGCACGATCCGCTTCCAGCGCAGGACGTCGAGCGGCGGCTCGACCTCGAGCTCCACCGCGACCCAGAGCGAGACCGCGCCGCGGTGGCTGAAGGTCCAGCGCACCGGGAGCACGTTCCAGGTCTATCGCTCGACCGACGGGGCGAGCTGGACGTCGGTGGGCAGCGCGACCATCAGCATGAGCTCGACGGTGTACGTGGGCGTCGTGGCCACGTCGGCGAGCGGCTCACTCACCGGGACCGCGCAGGTCGACGACGTCGCGGTGACCGGGACCATCGTGCCCTGAAGCCCGGCGCTCTGCCGGCGATGCCCGGCGCTTGCCGGGCGTGACATGTCGGCTGCCGTCATCGGCGCGCGGCTTCCTGGGTCGCGCGCCGATGACCAACCCCTCCTGAATCCACCCGATCCTTTCGGCCCGTCCGGGCCACGCCCGCCGACGCTCGGTCCATTCGCGCCGTTCGCGGCGTCGCCTCCTCGGCTCTCCTGTCAGAACACCGACGGCGCCACGTACGGCACGCTCCACAGCGTGACCTGCAGCGTCACCGCTTTGAACCACGCGGCGTGCATGCCCTCGACCTCCGCGGCCGAATGGCCCTTCTTGGCCAGGAAGGGCTTGATCGTGGCCGTGATCGGGACGATGAAGGCGATCAGGTAGCGCAGGTGGATGTGCGGCGCGGCCGACACCACGCCGTCGGTCCGGTTCTTCTTCGCGCTGGTGTGGCGCAGGCCGATCTCGTGCTGGTAATCGAGCCACGCGCGGTCGTAGCGGGCCGCGCACGTGTCGCGGATCCACTGGCCGAAGCGCTGGCGCACGCCGCTCAGATAGCGCGGGTCGGGCTGGCCGTCGGCGCCGCTGAAGTAGTGCACGAGGTGGGAGTTCGAGCCGACGAAGCCGTACCAGACGTCGAGCACGGCCTCGATCTGGTCGCCGAGCACCTCCCCTGCCATGCGCAGGTAGCGGATGTCGTCGTCGCCGAGCAGGACGGTCTGCTTGAGCAACGTGAAATCGGCGTCCGTGATCGGGGACGCGGAGACCTGCGGCGTGCCGAAGGTGTAACCGGGGATCGAAGATTGCGTCATCTGCGGGTCTCTCTCTCAGGTGCGTGATCAGCGGATCCGAGCCGAGATCCAGGCGACGATATCGGCAAGCACGCCCTCCTTGCCGATGTCGGCCAGCAGGTCGTGGAAGTGTCCCTCGTAGAGCTTGAGCGTCTTGTCGCTCGAGCCGGCGGTGTCGTGGAAGTGCTGGCTGCCGCGGGGCAACGTCACGCGGTCCTCGGTGCCGTGCAGGATGAACACCGGCAGGGTGATGAGCCGGAAATCCTGCTTCAGCCGCTCGTCGGCGCGGACCATCTCGGCGACGGTCTGGGACGGGTAACCCTCGCGCGGGATCAGCGGGTCGGCTTTCATCCGCGCGACGAAGGCCGGGTCGCGCGAGAAGCCGTCGTCGTCGAGCTTGAGGACGTGGGCGTGCGGCGCGATGTAGCTGAGGCCCTTGAGGATCGCCAGCGCGAAGTCCGGCGCGGGCACCTCGTGCGCGAAGCTCTCGCACACGAGCCCCGCCAGCTCCTGCTGGTGCTCGAGCGCGTACATGCACGCGATCACGCCGCCGGCGCTGTGCGCGAGCATGAAGACCGGCAGCCCGGGCTCGCGGGACTTCGCCAGGCCGACGAGCCTGTGCACGTCGCCGGTGTAGTCGGCGAACTTCTCCACGTAGAGCCGCTCGCCCTCCGATTGCCCGTGCCCGCGGAGGTCCAGCGCGTAGACCGCGAACCCCTGCTCGGCGAGCTGCGCCCCGGTCCACTCGTAAAGGCCGCTGTGCGCCTTGAAGCCGTGGACGATCACCACGACCGCGCGGGGCGCCTGCGCCGGGCGCCACGAGCGCAGGAACAGCTTGACCCCGTCATTCCCCTCGAACGTCTCTTGCTTCATCTCGGCAGTCCTTCCAGTTCTCACGCGATCTCACCCTTTTGCCGAGCGCGGGCAGGTCAGGTGTCAGCATCGGCTCGGGCGTCGTGCGCCCGATCCCTCTAGGCGGGAGCACCGGCGGCGAGAACCCGACCAAGGTCGGGTGTCCCGAGGTCCGCTCGATACCGGCGCCGGGTCCCCGGGAGAGCCCCTCCTTGCGGCTCCGGGAGCGCGGCGAGGTAGAGTGCCTGTCGGACATGACCCTCGCTCCGCGCTCTCCTGCTAGAGTGCCTGTCGGACATGACCCTCGCTCCGCGCTCTCCTGCAGCCACCGCCCTGCACGCCGATGGAGGCCTGTCGCAGTCGCAGATCGCGGATCCGGGCGGCGAGCTCCTCGCCGATCTCGTCGGCGCTCCGTGGGAGATCCACGCGTTCCTCCGCGTCGCCATCGGCCTCACCACCGCGCTCGTGCGGCTGCACGCGCAGGGCCTCGCGCACGGGGACATCAGGCCGGCCAACGTGCTCACCGATCTCGCCACCGGCCAGTGCTGGCTCACAGGCTCCGGGCGCGCGGCGCGGCTCCCCAGCGGAGATCCCGGGCCGAGCGGCGCGACCCAGGACGACCTCGCGTCAGAGCGCCCCGTCGACCCGCGCAGCGACCTCCACGGCTGCGGGGCCACGCTCTACGAGATGCTCACGGGGCGCCCGCCGTCCGCCGACGCCTCGCGCGCTTTGCCGGGCGAGCGGATCGGGGGCCAGGGGGCCCGTCCACCGCCGCCGAGCCAGTGGGCCCCGTCGGTGCCGAGGGCGCTCGAGCGAATCGTGATGCGGCTGCTCGCCGATCCTGCCGCCGACGCCTACCCGACCGCCGGCGGCTTGCTCGCGGACCTCCGGCGCTGCGCGTCGACGGGGCGCATCGACCCGCACGTGCTCGGCGCGAGCGACGACGGCGGCGCGCCGGATCTGCTCACCGATCTCGATCGGGCCGGCGCCAGCGTCCGGCGCAGCATCAGCGAGCTGCACGGCGTCATCGACGCCGTTCCCGGCCTCGTGTGGAGCGCCCGCGTCGACGGGTCGATCGAGTTCCTGAGCCGACGATGGGGCGGCTACAGCGGGAAGGCCGAGGCGGAGCTCCTCGGCTGGAGGTGGACGACGACGGACCTGATCCACCCCGACGATCGCGCCTCGGTCATCGAGACCTGGACCGAGCTGCTCGCCACCGGCAAGGAGGGGCACCTGGAGGCCCGCCTGCGGCGCGCCGACGGGGCCTACCGGTGGTTCCAGATCCAGGTCGTACCGCTCCTCGACGATCGCGGAGAGGTGGTGAAATGGTGGGGCCTCGACAGCGACATCGAGGATCAGAAGCAGGCCCAGGAGCGGATCGCCGGCGAGCAGCGCCTCCTCGAGATGATCACGCGCGGCGAGCCGACGTCCGCCATCCTCGAGGGCGTCGTGCGCCTCGTGGAAGGCGCGGCGAACGGCCTGCGCGCCTCGATCCTCCTGCTCGACGAGAACGGGCTGACGTTGCGGCACGCCGCGGCGGTGAGCCTGCCGCAGAGCTACACGGACGCCATCGACGGCGCCGCGATCGGGCCCGACGCGTTCTCGTGCGGCACGGCGGTGTGGCGGCGGGAGCTGGTGGTCATCGCCGATATCGAGACGGATCCGCTGGGGGCCCGCTTTCGAGCGATCGCGCTGGCCCACGGCCTCCGCGCCTGCTGGTCGCTGCCCATGCTGTCGTCCGACGGCAGGGTGCTCGGCGCCTTCGGCATCTACGCCACGGAGCCGCGCACGCCGGCAAAGCCCGACCTCGAGCTGCTCGAGCGGTGCACGCACGTGACCAGCATCGCGGTCGAGCGCAGCCAGTCGGAGGAGGCGCTCCGGCGCAGCGAGGCCTGCCGCGCCGAGGCGGAGCGCCTCAGCCGCACCGGGAGCTTCGGCTTCGACATCCGGAGCCGGGACTTCACCATGTCCGACGGCATCTGCGAGATCGTCGGCCTCCCCCGGACGCCCCGGCCCACGCTCGATCAGGTAGCCCGCCGCATCCACGTCGAGGACCGCGAGCGGGTCGCGGACCTCGTGAGGAAGGCGCTGCGCGACGGCACCACCTTCGACGACGAGCACCGCCTGGTGATGGAAGACGGGTCGGTGAAGCTGGTCCGCGTCCTCGGCCGGTCGCGCGTCACCGCCTCCGGAGACTTCGAGGTCGTCGGCGCCGCGACGGACGTCACCGCGAGCAGGCGCGCGGCCGACGAGCTGCAGCAGGCGCAGGCGGCCCTCGCGCACGTCGCGCGCGTCACTACCCTGGGCGAGCTCGCGGCCTCCATCGCCCACGAGGTCAACCAGCCGCTCGCGGGCATCGTCGCGGACGCGAACGCCGCGCTCAACTGGCTCGCCGCCGACCCGCCCGACCTCGGGAGGGTGCACGAGTCGCTGACCGCGATCCTCGGCGACGGCGAGCGCGCCGGCCAGGTGTTGCAGCGGATCCGCTCCCTCCTGTCGCGATCGGCGCCCCGCCCCCGCCCGTGCAGCCTCAATGACGTGGTCCGCGACGTCGTCCCGCTCGTGGCCCCCGAGCTCGCGCGTCACGGCGTCGCCGTCGAGCAGGTGCTGCTCCACGATCTGCCGCAGGTGATGGGCGATCCGGTGCAGCTGCAGCAGGTGGTCCTCAACCTGCTGCTCAACGCGGGCGAGGCCTCGAAGGACGTGCCGCCGGAGCGGCGCCGCGTGGTGATCAGCTCCTTCGTCGAGCGACGATCGAGCGGGACCTTCGCGCACGTCGCGATCGAGGACGCCGGCGTCGGGATCGACAGCGGGACCAACAGGGCGCGCCTGTTCGACCCGTTCTACACCACCAAGGAGAACGGCCTCGGCATGGGCCTGTCGATCAGCCGCTCGATCATCGAGCGACACGGGGGCAAGCTGTGGGCCAGCGCCAACGAGACCCTCGGGGCGACGTTCCAGTTTGTGATCGAGGTGCTGACATGACCGAGCCCAGGTCCGTCGTCTTCCTCGTGGACGACGACGAGTCCGTCCGCGAGGGGCTGGGGCGCCTGCTCGCATCCGTCGGGCTCGCGTCCGAGGCCTTCCCGAGCGGCCAGGCGTTCCTCGACGCCCGGCGGGACGAGACCCCCGGCTGCCTCGTGCTGGAGGTCCGCGGCCCGGCGCGCTCGCCGGGCCGCGCCGTCCGGCGGGTCCTGCTGGAGTGCGTATGACGAGGCCCTCGCCGCACCGGCGCTCCTGACGCGGGCATCGTGACCTGCGAGGGCGTGCGTTGGAGGGGCGAGCCGGCGAAATGCGCGACACACTCTTCTGCCATCTCTGGACTATGTGATAGCGTCTCGAACCTCTGGATCCTTCGTCAGAGCCGAAGAAGCGCACAATGCTCACTGCCGTAGGACATGATTGAACCATGTCCCCTCATGGATTCACGCGAGGACTCGCGAGGAGGCGATCTGCGACATCTCCTCACCGGTCCCTTGCGTCTTCGTGAGTCGGATTGTCCACGCGCGCATACACGCGCTCACGCGCAGGGCTGATATCCGCCGGCGCCGGCCGAGCGGCAGCCGCTCGCCGAGGGCCACGCGCCTTCGTGCGAGCCCGATGTCGCGCTGCTGGAGCAGCCTCGCCTTACAGGGGTGATCGGAATGGTCGAGCTCATCCATAATGAACTGATCGATACGTTGCACGACGGAGCTCGGAGCAGCGTTTATCTCGGTCGAAGCAAGAGCTCAGGGGAGCTGCGTGTCATCAAGGTGGCGCGAAGAGGCGTCAACGGCATCCGCAATGTCGCGGTGCTCAGACGTCAGTACGAGCTCACGAAGAAGCTCGACCTCGACGGGATCGTCAAGGTCTACGACATCGAGGTCCGGCTCGACTACGCCGCCCTCATCATGGAGCATTTCGCAGGCCGCTCGCTTCGGGCGATCCTCGACGATGGGCGCGACGTCGGGCTCGTGCCGGCGGTCAGGATCGGGGTGGGGCTCGCAGACACCCTCGGCGCCATCCATGAGCGGAACGTCGTTCACAGCGACATCAAACCCGGCCACATCATCGTCGATGCTGGCATGAGCACATCGAAGATCACGGACTTCTCCGTCGCCTCTCTGCTGCCAGGGGAGCGGGCGGCGGCCTGCGACCCCTGGTCAGCCGGCGAGGGCACGCTGCAGTACATGTCCCCCGAGCAGACCGGCCGCATGAACCGCTCGATCGACTTCCGCTCGGATTACTACTCGCTCGGCGTCACGCTCTACGAGCTCGTGACGAGGCGTCTCCCCTTCGAGACGACGGACCCGGTGCAGCTCGTGCACTGTCACATCGCGAAGACGCCTCTCCCGCCGCATCAGGTGAGGCCAGAGGTCCCGGAGGCCCTCTCCAGGGTCATTATGAAGCTGCTCGCGAAGACGGCCGAGGAGCGGTACCAGAGCCCGTCCGGCCTGAAGTCAGACCTCCTCACCTGCCTCGATCTGCTGGAGGGCCGCGCGCCGGCCTCGGGCTTCGTGCCCGGGCGGCAGGACAGGCCGAGCAGGCTGCAGATCTCGCAGAAGCTGTACGGACGGCAGGAGGAGGTCGACGCGCTGAGGAGGGCCTTCAGGGACATCAGCGGCTCCGGGCCGGAGGGGGCGCCGGGCGGCTCCTCCGAGCTCGTCCTCGTGGCCGGCTACTCCGGCATCGGCAAGTCGGCGGTCGTCAACGAGATCCACAAGGCCATCGCGAAGGACGGGGGGTACTTCGCCGCCGGAAAGTTCGATCAGTTCACGCGCAACATCCCGTATTCATCCGTCATCGCCGCGCTTCGAGAGCTCGTCCGGAGGCTCCTCACGAGGAGCGGAGACGAGCTCGCCGACTGGAGGGCCAGGATCCTCTCGGCGGTCGCTCCGAACGGTCAGGTCATCGCCGAGGTGATCCCGGAGATCGAGCTCGTCATCGGCAAGCAGCCGCCCGTCCCCGCCCTCGGCCCCGTCGAGACACGGCACCGGTTCAACAGGACGTTCCGGAGCTTCATCGGCGCGATCGCGCTGAAGGCGCGGGCGCTCGTGCTGTTCCTTGACGACCTCCAGTGGGCGGACTCGGGCTCATTGGATCTCATCGGCCTCGTCCTGGAGGACCCGGACATCCACCACCTTCTCCTGATCGGGGCCTATCGAGACAACGAGGTGGACGACGCTCATCCGCTGGTGGCATTGCTGAGCGCGCTCCGCAAGAGCCAGGCGCGCGTGCGCACGCTCACGCTGAGGCCGCTCGCGCGGGAGCACGTGAACCAGCTCGTGACCGACACGCTCGGCGCGCACGAGGACGAGTGTCGCCCGCTCTCCGACGTCCTCTTCGCCAGGACCGGCGGAAACCCGTTTTTCGCCACCCAGTTCCTGGCGAGCCTGTACCGCGAGAGGCACCTCTGGTTCAGCTCCGAGCAAGGGGCCTGGCGGTGGAGCACGGCGGGCGTCGCGCGGATGGGGGCCGCGGAGAACGTCGTCGACCTGATGATCCGCCGGATACGGAGCCTGGCCGGAGCGACGCAGCGGGCCTTGCAGCTCGCAGCGTGCATCGGCAACCAGTTCGATCTGAAGCTGCTCGCCCTCGTCAGCGAGAAGGACCTGCGCGCGACCGATGAGGACCTCGAGGAGGCGCTGGAGGCGGGGCTCATCGTGCCGGTCGACAGCGACTACAAGATCGCGCGCTTCCTCGACGAGGCCGATGGCGAGCCGGTCTCGTTCAAGTTCCTGCACGACCGCGTGCAGCAGGCGGCTTACGAGCTGCTCGCGGAGAGCGAGCAGAAGAGGAACCACGTGCGGATCGGGCGGCTGATGCTCCAGAGCACGCCGGCCGCATCGATCGAGGAGCGCGTCTACGAGATCGTGATGCACCTCAACCTGGGCGCTGAGCTCATCATCGACGCACAGCAGCGCTACGAGGCCGTAGCGCTCAACCTGAGGGCAGGGCAGAAGGCCCGGCGCTCCACCGCCTATGGCCCCGCCGCGCAGTGTCTCCGCGCCGCCGCCGCGTTCCTGCCGGAGGACGCCTGGCAGACGGACCACGAGCTGTCGCTCCGCGTCAACACCGCGCTGGTCGGGATCGAGTACCTGATGGGCAACGCCGAGCGCGCGGAAGAGTACGCCAGGGTTGTCGTGGAGCATGCCAGGGACATCCTCGAGGAAGTCCCGATCCACGAGAGCGCGCTCCAGTTCTACATGGTGCAAGGTCGCATCCTGGACGCCGTCGACACGGGCGTCCGCGTGCTCGGTATGCTGGACGTCCCCCTGTCCGACGCACCCCCGGTGGACGTCGACGTCGCTCGACTGGCGCAGCTCCCGCCGCTCACCGACGAGCGGATGCAGGCGGCGATTCGAGTCCTCGCCTCCCTGATCCCGGCCGTGTTCCTCGCGAGGCCGACCCTGATCCCGGCCGTCACGTTCACGATGGTGAACCTTTGCGTGCGGTACGGCAACTCGCCTCTCGCCGCGTTCGCCTACGCGAACTATGGCCTCATCCAGTGCAACTTCATGAACAACGTCGACGAGGGGTTCGCGCTCGGTCAGCTGGCGCTTGACCTCGTTCGCCGCTTCGGCGCCGTCGAGCTGGAGTCCAAGATCTACGCCACGATGTATGTCTTCATCTATCACTGGAAGCGGCACTTGAAGGAGACGATCGAGCCGATGCACCACGCGGTTCAGGTCGGCCTGGAGACGGGGGACATCGATTTCGCCACGTACGGCACGAGCAGCCACTCCACCTACTCGCTCTTCGTGGGAGAGGACCTGGCGACGGTTGAGCTGCGGATGACGTACTCCGTGGACCTGTCGCGGAAGTTCAACCACCAGTTCACGATCGGGTATGTCGGGGTCTGGAAGCAGCTCGTGCTCAGCCTGCGGGATCCGTCCGTGGAGAAGCTGAGGCTGGTCGGGGAGAGCTTCGACGAGACGACGATGATCCCGCGCCTCGGCCCGAGCAGGACATCGATGTTCGCGCTGCATCTCGCGAAGGGCATGCTGCTTTATTATTTCGGCAACGTGAGGCAGGCATGCGATTGCCTGCGGACCGGCGTGCAGTACCGAGACTCGGCGGCGGGCATGTTCACCCTCGTCCTGCACAACTTCTACTCCTCGCTCTCGATGCTCGCCGCGCTCGACCAGCTCCCGGAGGAGGAGCGGAGCGCCGCGCTCGCGGAGGTCGAGGCGAATCAGCGCATGCTCGCGGCGTGGGCGCGCTCTGCTCCCGAGAACAGCCAGCACAAACACGACCTGGTGAGCGCGGAGCGCGCGCGCGTCGAGGGGGAGGGCGCGGTGGTGGACGCGATGGAGCTCTACGACCGGGCGATCGAGGGAGCTCGCAGGCAGGGGTACATGCACGAGGAGGCGCTGGCGTACGAGCTCGCGGCGTCGTTCTACCAGAGCAGGGGTCGGCGCGAGATCGCTCGGCACTACATGACCCTGGCCTACCGGGGCTACGCGCTGTGGGGCGCTGGCGCCAAATGCCAGAGCCTCCTCGCCGCGTTTCCGCAGCTGATCTTCGAGGCGACGCCCGAGCCGCCGGTGTCGGTGAAGGGGACGTCGAGCCACGACGGGATGGCCCTGGACCTCTTGACCGTCGTCAAGGCGTCGCAGGCTCTGGCGAGCGAGATCGTGCTGGAGCGGCTGCTGGAGGAGCTCATGACGATCGTCATCGAGAACGTCGGCGCGCGGCGCGGCGTGCTGGCCCTCGCGCGCGGCGAGGCGCTGTTCGTCGAGGCGGAGGGGACCGCCGAGCCAGAGCAGGTCGACGTGCTGAGCGCCGTCCCGGTGGCCTCTTGCGAGAAGGTGCCGCTGTCCGTTGTCAGCTACGTGCAGCGGACGCTGCAGAGCGTCCTGTCCGACAACGCGGCCGCGGAGCCCCGCTTCTCTCTGGATCCGTACGTCCGCGAGCGGCAGACGAAATCGGTCCTGTGCGCGCCGATCGTGCGCCAGGGTCGGCTGGTCGGCGTGCTCTATCTCGAGAACGATCTGTCGACCGGGGTCTTCACGAGGGATCGCGTCGAGCTCTTGAGCCTCCTGTCGACGCAGATCGCGATCTCCATCGAGAACGCCAGGCTGTACGAGGGGCTCGAGCAGGCCGTCGTGGCGCGCACGGAGGAGCTTCGCCTGTCGAACGAGCAGCTCCAGGCCGTGAACGGCAGGCTGCAGGTGGAGCTGGCCGAGCGCGAGCGCCTCCAGGCGGAGCGCGTTCAGATGCAGGAAGAGATCATCGAGGCCCAGCGTGCTCGGCTGGAGGAGCTGTCGACGCCGTTCATCCCGATCACGGACGAGATCATGGTGATGCCGATCGTCGGTACGGTCGACGACCGGCGGGCCGCTCAGATGATGGAGGTCGCGATGAAGGGGGTCGTGGCGAGCGCGGCGAAGGTCGTGATCGTCGACATCACGGGGGTCAAGGTCATGGATACCGGCGTGGCGGGCAGCCTGATGAGCCTGGCCAAGGCCGTCGGGTTGCTCGGGAGCCGGGTGATGCTCACCGGCCTCCGCCCTGCCGTGGCCCAGAGCCTGGTCGCGCTGGGCCTGGATCTCGGCTCGATCGAGACGAGATCCAACCTCAAGGCCGGCATCGCGCACGCCATGAGGCGGGTCGCGGCGGCTCGACGCGCGTGAAGGAGGCCTGGCGCCGTGGAGAGATCCTGCCAGAAAAGCCGGTCGATGACGAGCCGTCGCCGGAAACAGCGTCGCGCGGGCGCTCGCTACCCGACCAAGGTCGGGTGTCGGTCGGCGCCGGGCATCCGTGTTGATCGGGTAGACTCGGGCCGTCCCGCAGGACGATCGACCTTCCACGATCGATGACCATGGCAGTACTGACGCCCGAGAAGACCAACGGCCTGAGGATGGGGCTCGGGATCAGCCGCTCGATCATCGAGCGCCACGGCGGCCGGCTCTGGGCCCAGCTCAACGCGTCCGGCATCGGTGCTACCTTCGGCTTCTCGCTCACGGCGATCTCGCACGACTTGCAGCGGAGTTCCGGATGAACGCGACCTCGACCATCTCCTCCCCGGTCTCGAAGGTCTTCGTCGTCGACGACGACGCGTCGGTGCGCGCCAGCTTGAGTCGGCTCCTCGCGTCCGTCGACCTCACGGTCGAGACCTTCCCGTGCGCCGAGAGCTTCCTGTCCGCCGATCACTCCGACGCGCGCGGCTGCGCGGTGCTCGACGTCAAGCTGCCGCAGCTCGACGGCCTCGAGCTGCAGCGTCGGTTGGCGGACGCCCGGGTCAACCTGCCGATCATCTTCCTCACCGGGCAGGGCGACATCCCGATGTCGGTGCGGGCGATGAAGGCGGGGGCGGTCGAGTTCATGACGAAGCCGTTCCGGCCGGAGGACCTGATCGCGGCCGTCCGCGAGGCGATCGAGCGCGACCGCGTGGCCCGGATCGAGCGCGACGACCTGGCCGAGCTGACCAGCCGCTACGCGTCCTTGACCGCCCGCGAGCGCGAGGTGATGCGCGGGGTGGTCGCTGGCCAGCTCAACAAGCAGATCGCGGCGGAGTTCGGCACGCGCGAGGCGACGGTGAAGGAGCAGCGGGCCAAGGTGATGGAGAAGATGCGGGCCGGCTCCGTCCCCGAACTGGTGCGCTTCGCCCTGCGCCTCGGCCACCTCGATGGGGCCGACGGAGGACGAGGGCGATGAACGACGAATGGCTGATCGCGATCGTCGACGATGACGCGTCGCTGCGCCGCTCGCTCGGCAACCTGCTCAAGTCGACGGGCTTCAACGTCGAGACGTTCGCCTCCGCGGAGGCGTTCCTCGCCGCCGGCAAGGTCGAGACGATGGACGCCCTGGTCCTCGACGTTCGCATGCCGGGGATGAGCGGCGTCGACCTGCTCGTCGAGCTGACCCGCCGCGCGTCGCGGCTGCCGGTCGTCGTCCTCACCGCCCACGGCGACGAAGATGTGCGCAAGCAGTGCTTCCGCGCCGGCGCGGCGGCCTTCCTGGCCAAGCCGTTCCAGCCCAAGGACCTGCTCGACGCGATCCATCGGGCCACGCGCGGCGACTGAGCCGCTCACGCGCGGCCGGTCGGGACCGCCGCGAAGCCACAGCGCGCCTTCGCCGCGTCGATGCCGCGAGCGGGGCGCACGGCCTTCACGCCCACGATGTTCGCGGGAGCGGCCCGTCCTCCTGTTCAGGTGAGGTGCTGCTTGAAGAACGCATCGGTCCGCCGATTGGCCAGCGTGGCGTCGGCAGCGTCGTAGTGGTCGCCGCCCGGACGGGCAAACGCATGTTTGCGGCCCGGGTAGGTGTGGATCTCGACGTGCTGGTTGTCCCGCAGCGCGGCGTGGATCGTCGCCTGGGCATCCTTGCCGATGTACTCGTCGTCGCCGGCGAGGTGCATCAGCAGCGGGCGCTTGATGTTGAAGCCCTCGGTCACGTACTTTTCGGTGCCTCCGCCGTAGTAGGCGACGAAGACATCGGCATCGGCGCGCGCCGCGGTGAGGAACGTGAGCAGTCCGCCGAGGCAGTAGCCGGTCACACCGACCTTGCCGGAGGCGCCGGGCAGGGTGCGGGCGGCCGCGACCGTGGCCGCGATGTCGCGCGGCCCTTTGTCGAAGTCGTAGGCGCCATACAGAGCGAAGCCCTTGGCCACGTCGCCTTCGTTGCTCTCGGACATGTCCACGCCCGGCTGGGTGCGCCAGAACAGGTCGGGACAAACGGCGATGTAACCCTTGGCGGTGTAGGCGTCGGCGATGCTGCGGATCCCGGCGTTGACGCCGAAGATCTCCTGGATCACGACGATCACCGGTGCGATGGCGGCCCTGGGACGCGCGATGTAGCAATCGAAGCCGCCATCGTCGGTCTGGACGGTGAGACGATCGTTCATTCTGGGCTCCTCGGGTTGGTTTATGGCCGGTTCCGCGCACGAGGTGTGGGCGGTTCGACGAGCCCGAGCACGACCACGGGGGCCGTGAACGGCGTCGGCGCCAGCTCCGGCGTCGAGAACCTGGGCCGGTATGGACGGCAAGTTCGGCCGGGAAAACCCGACCAAGGTCGGATTGCCCCAGTACCTGCTCGAGCTGCAGCGCGACTGGGCGCGCGCAGCCACCTGCGACAAGGTGCTCGACGTCGCGCTCGGCTGCTCGTGTCGGGCGTTCTGACCAGGTTGCGTCGTTCCGAGCTCCGAATCGTGAGCCGAATTACATTTTTGCCGACTTCGACTTGCCGGAACAAAGCTTGACTGCGGCGGGAGACCGGCGATTATTCGCTCATTTGCTTCGGTCGCGGTACGCGAGGCGGAGCGATGCGCCGAGGTAGGATGTGTCCGTACGGAACGCTCCCCGCTCAGCTCCGCTGCCGCCAGCACCGGCCCACCCACGGCGCGCCCCATGACGGCCTCGCACGACCCCGCAGCCGTCTGCTTGCGCGACGACGGCGAGCTCGCGCTCTACCGCAGCATTGAGGGACAATCGGCGTTGATCTTGCGGCCGGTTCATGCGCCTGCGGCGGACCTGTTGCAGAAGCTGGAGAATGAGTTCGCGCTCCGCGAGGAGCTGGATTCGGCGTGGGCGGTGTGCCCACGTGAGCTCGACTCCAGGCCGGGCCGCACGAGGCTCTGGCTGGAGGATCCCGGCGGTGAGCTGCTCGCCCATCGGATCGGACGCGCCTGGCCGATAGGCGACTTCCTGCGCGTGGCGCTCGGCTGGACGCGCGCGCTCGACCAGCTGCACGCGCGCGGCATCGTGCACAAGGACATCAAGCCCGCGAATGCCCTGGTCGATGTGGACAGCGGCGCGGTGTGGTTGACCGGCTTCGGCGCCGCCGCGCGCGCGGCGGACGAGCAGCGTGCGCGGCCGCCGACCCTGGTCGGCAGCCTGCCGTACATGGCGCCGGAGCAGACGGGGCGCATGAGCCGGGCGGTCGATACGCGCAGCGACATGTACGCGCTGGGCGTCTCGTTCTACGAGCTTTTGACGGGCGGCTTGCCGTTCGCCGCGTCGGAGCCGATGGAGTGGATCCACTGCCACGTGGCCAAGCAGCCAGCCGACCCGCGCGATCGCGTGGCCGAGCTGCCGGCGCCGCTCGCCGCCATCGTCATGAAGCTGCTGTCCAAGCCGGCGGAGGAGCGCTACCAGACCGCGGCCGGCCTGGCGCGCGATCTGGAGCGCTGCCTGCTCGATTGGAGCGCGCACGGCCGCATCGAGCCTTTTTCGCTCGCGAGCGGGGACGCACGCCACCGCAGCATGCCCGAGCGCTTGTACGGTCGCGACCGCGAGCGCAACGCGCTGCTTTCAGCCTTCGAACGGGTGCGCACGAGTGGCGCTCCCGAGCTCGTGCTCGTGTCGGGCTACTCGGGAATCGGCAAGTCGGCCCTCGTCGACGAGCTGAGGCGGGCCATCGGCCGGCGCGCGGCGTTCGCGTCGGGGAAGTTCGACCAGTTCAAGCGCGACATCCCGTATGCCACCTTCGCCCAGGCGCTCGAGAGCCTGGTGCGGCAGGTGCTGGGCCGGCCCGCAGAAGAGCTTTCGGCGTGGCGAGAGGCGCTGCGGCACGCGCTCGGCACGCACGGTGGCCTGGTGACGAACCTCGTGCCCGACGTCGAGTTCATCGTGGGACCGCAGCCGCCGGCGCCCGAGCTGCCCCCGCACGACGCCAAACAGCGCTTCCAGCTGATCTTTCGGCGCCTGATCGCGGTGTTCGCCAAGCCCGAGCAGCCGCTGGTGCTGTTCTTGGACGACCTGCAGTGGCTCGACGCAGCCACCCTCGACTTGATCGAACATCTGGCCTTGCACCCCGAGCTGGCGAACCTGCTGATCGTGGGGGCGTTCCGTAGCAACGAGGTCGATGCCGAACACGCGCTGCACCGCCTGGTCGCGCGGCTGCGCGCGGCGGCCGGACGCGTGGAGGAGATATCGCTCGCAGCGCTGGCCTCGCACGACGTGGCCGACCTGCTCGCAGACGTCCTGCAGGCGGACGCCGCCGAGCTCGCGCCGCTTTCGGAGCTGGTGCACGAGAAGACCCACGGCAACCCGTTCTTCGCGATTCAGTTCATCAACGCGCTCAACGAAGTGGAGCTGCTCCATTTCGACCCAGCGAAATCACGCTGGCGCTGGGACCTCGAGCGCATCCGAGCGCGCGGCTTCACCGACAATGTGGCCGAGCTGATGATCGAGAAGCTGACGCGCCTGCCGGAGCCCACGCGTCGCGCGCTGATGCACCTCGCCTGCCTCGGCATTTGCGCGCCGATCGAGGCCCTGGCACTCGCGCTCGGTACCGGCGAGCGTGAGCTGACCGCCGCGCTGGACGACGCGCTGCGGAGCGGGCTCGTGGTGCGCGTGGAGCGTGAGTATCGCTTCTTGCACGACCGCGTGCAGGAGGCTTCGTACGCGCTGATCGACCCGCGCGAGAGGCCCGCCCTTCACCTCGCCATCGGCATGAGGCTCTCCGCGGAGTCGGCCGAGCGCGCGCGCGAAGAGGGCAGCTTCGACATCGTGAACCAGCTCAACCGCTGCCTCGACCTCCTGCGCACGCGTCGAGAGCGCATGCACGTGGCGGAGCTGAACCACGCGGCGGGGCGCCGCGCCAAGGCCGCATCGGCGTACACCTCGGCGCTCGTGTACCTGGAGGTGGCCGACGCGCTGCTCGACGAAGACCGCTGGGAGAGCGACTACGCGCTTGCCTTCGCGCTCGGCTTGGACCGCGCGGAGTGCGAGCTGCTCGCCGGCGAGCTCACGGCTGCCGAGGTGTGCTTGACACAGCTCGCGCCGAAGGCTGCCAGCCTGGTCGACCGCGCCGCGGTCGCGCGGCTTCGCATCCTGCTCTACACGACGGCGGGTCAAAACGGCATGGCCGTGCAGGTCTGCCTGGACTTCCTGGGCACGATGGGCATCGACTGGACGCCGCGGCCCACACGCGACGAAGTGGAGAGAGAGTTCCAGAGTCTGTGGGACGAGCTGGGTGATCGCAGCATCGAGTCGCTGATCGAGCTGCCGGTCAGCAACGACAGCTGGCGCGCCGCGCTCGACGTGCTCACGGCGGCGCAGCCGCCCGCGCTCTTCACCGACAGCGACCTGCACGATCGTCTGGTCGCGCGTATGGCGCGCCTCAGCCTCGCTCACGGCAACAGCGATGGCTCCTGCTACGCCTACGCGGTGCTGGGCGTAGTGCTCGGCTCCACCTTCCGCGACTATCCTGCCGGCAACCGCTTCGGCAAGCTGGGCTTCGATCTCGTCGCGGCGCGCGGCTTCGAGCGCGTCAAGGCGCGCGCGTACATGTCCTACGGCGCACACGTGAACACGTGGGCCCAGCACATCGACACCAGCTTGGTGCTGGTGAGACGGGCGCACGCGGCCGCGCTCGAGGCGCTCGACCTGACCTTCGCCGGCTTCAGCAGCGAGACACTGGTGACGCTGCTGCTCGGGAGCGGCGCGCCGCTGCCGGAGGTGGCGCGCGAGGCGGAGCGCGGGCTCACGCTCGCTCGTCGTACCGGCTTCGGACTGGTCGAGGACATCATCACGTCGCAGATGCAGCTGATCCGGCTGCTCCGCGGCCACACGCCCAGCTTCGCCTCGTTCGACGACGACGACTTCGACGAAGTTAGCTTCGAGCAGCACTTCGCCGAGAACCCGCAGCTCGCCTTCGCCACCTGCTGGTACTGGATTCGCAAGCTGCAGGGTCGATTCTTCGCGCGCGACTACGCGGCAGCGCTCGCCGCGGCCCGGCAGGCCGAGGCGCTCTTGTGGACCTCGCCCGGTCATTTCGAGGTGGCAGAGTTCCACTTCTACACGGCCTTGGTGCGCGCCGCGCTCTACGATGTGAGCTCGCGCGAGGAGCGCACGCGCCACGCCGAAGCGCTGTACCAGCACGAGCGCATCCTCGCCTTGTGGGCGCGTCACTGCCCGGACAATTTCGAGAACCGAGCCAAGCTGGTGGCGGCGGAGGCGGCGCGCATCGAGCGGCGCGAGCTCGCCGCGGAGCGGCTCTACGAAGAGGCCATCGGCTCCGCGCGAAAGCACGGCTTCACCCAGAACGAAGCCGTGGCGAGCGAGATGGCCGCCCGCTTCTATGCAATGCGCGGGTTGAGCGGCGTGGCCCTGGCCTATCTCAGGTCGGCGCGTGATGGCTACGCCCACTGGCAGGCGACGGGAAAGGTCACGCAGCTCGAGCTACTCGAGCCGCGCCTGCGCGAGGAGCCTTCGCTCACGCGCTCCAGCGTCGGGGCGGCGCGCGTGGAGCAGCTCGACCTGGTGCCCTTCCTCAAGGCTTCTCAAGCACTATCGGGAGAGATCCAGCTCGAGCGCCTCATCCGCACCTTGATGACCATCGCGCTCGAGGGAGCCGGCGCGGAGCGGGCGCTCTTGATCACACCACGGGGCGAGGAGCTGTGGGTCGAGGCGGAGGCGGTGACCGCAGCCGACCACATCGAGGTGCGGCTCGCTCGTGAGCCCACACCAGCAAGCGGTGCGCCCGCGTCGA
Organism: Sorangium cellulosum; assembly: GCF_002950945.1. Classification (GTDB taxonomy): domain Bacteria; phylum Myxococcota_A; class Polyangia; order Polyangiales; family Polyangiaceae; genus Sorangium; species Sorangium cellulosum_E. The sequence continues at coordinate 12,319,888 of NZ_CP012673.1, read as the reverse complement.
TCCTGCGCTACGCGGTACGCACACAGCAGCCGCTCCTCCTCGGAGACGCCGCGCTGGACGCGCGTTTTGCCACCGATGAGCACGTACGGCGCACGCGCCCGCGCTCGATCTTTTGCGTACCGCTCGCCAAGCAGGCGCGGCTGTCCGGCGTACTCTACCTGGAGAACAACCTCGCGTCGCACGCCTTCACGCCCTCGCACCTCACGCTGCTCGAGCTGCTGGCCTCGCAGATGGCCATCTCGCTGGAGAATGCGCGGCTCTTCGACGACCTGCAGCGCGAGAACACCGAGCGCCGCAAGGTGGAGGAGCTGCTGCGTCGCACCAAGGCCTACCTGGCCGAGGCCGAGAGCCTGTCAGACACGGGCAGCTTCGGCTGGAAGTTTGCGACCGGAGACCTGTTCTGGTCGGAAGAGACGTATCGCATCTACGAGGTCGAGCCGAGCAAGAAGCCTTCGCTCCCGCCGCTGCTGGAGCGTGTACCCAAGGATGAACGCGCGAACGTGCAGCAGGCGTTCGAGCGCGCCAAGAGCGAGGGGCAGATGATGCTGGAGCACCGGCTGCTTTGCGCTGGCGGGCGCGTCAAGTACCTGCGCATCCGCGGACGCACCCGCACCAGCTCGGACGGCAGCGCCGAGATCGTGGGCGCGGTGATGGACGTGACCGCATCGCGACGCGCGGCGGAGGACCTCGAGGAGGCGCGCGCGCAGCTCGCCCACGTCGCGCGTACCACCACGCTGGGCGAGCTCGCCGCGTCGATCGCGCACGAGGTCAATCAGCCCCTCGCGGCCATCGCCGCGGACGCGAGCGCGGGCATCAACTGGCTCGATCGCGCGGAGCCCGATCTGGTCGCCGTGCGTGAGTCGCTGGTCGCGATCGTGAACGACGGCCATCGTGCCGGCGACGTGCTCGCGCGTATTCGCCGCCTCTTGACGCGTTCGGCCGCGCACCGCGAGCGTTGCCACCTGGACGCCGTGATCAGCGCGGCGCTGCCGGTGGCAGAAGCCGAGCTGGCGCGACGTCGCATCGCGCTCGAGCTGGGGCTCCGATCGGGCGGGGCGCAGGTCTTCGCCGATCCGGTCGAGCTGCAGCAGGTCATCCTCAACCTTTTGCTCAACGCGGCCGAGGCTTCGCGCGATCTGCCGGAAGCGCGCCGACGCGTGCGCCTGGAGACGGCGCTCTCGGAGGGCGCCGGCCGCGTCTGGGTCGTGGGCGCCGTCTCCGACGCGGGTGTCGGCCTCTCGCACGTGGACGGCGCGCGGTTGTTCGAGGCGTTCTACACCACGAAGCCCGGAGGGCTGGGCATGGGATTGTCGATCTCGCGCTCGATCCTCGAGCGCCACGGCGGCCGACTCTGGGCCGAGCCAAATCCTGTATTGGGCGCGACGTTTCGCTTCGAGCTACCGGCCGTCGAAGGAGCCTGAGTGACGCTGTATCAGCAACTTATCGATGCATCGAGGGGGCCGCGTTCACTCCACAGCCTGCGGGGCTCCCGTCGTTGAATTTTCATGACCTGCCTTGAGCGCCGGCGTATTCCTTTCAGCGGCGCTCGCAGACAGCGATGAAAGGCCGCGGACTCTCGTGTCCGCGGCCCTCGCTCTCACGACTGGATGAACTCGAGCAGATCCGGATTGACGACGTCCGGGTTGATGGTGCACAGGCCATGCCCCAGGCCCTTGTAGACCTTGAGCGTGCCCTTCTTGAGCAGCTTGCTCGACAGCAGCGCGGAATCCGCGATCGGCACGATCTGGTCGTCGTCGCCGTGCATCACGAGCGTGGGCACATCGATCTTCTCAAGGTCGTCGGTGAAATCGGTCTCCGAGAACGCCTTGATGCAGTCGTAGTGCGGCTTGATACCGCCCATCATGCCCTGCCGCCACCAGCTGTCGACGACACCCGGCAGAGTCGTGGCCCCTGGACGATTGAATCCATAGAACGGCCCTGCGGGCACAGCGCGGTAGAACTCTGCGCGGTTCGCGACAAGTGCGGCGCGGAATCCGTCGAACACCTCGATGGGAAGGCCACCGGGATTCTTGTCGCTCTTGACCATGATCGGCGGCACGGCACCGATGAGCACGGCCTTGGCCACGCGGCCGTCCTGCCCGTACTTCGCGACATAGCGCGCCACCTCACCGCCGCCCGTGGAGTGGCCGATGTGCACCGCGCCCTTGAGACCGAGGTGAGCGGTGAGCTCCGACACGTCGCGGGCGTAAGTGTCCATGTCGTTGCCGTCGAAGGTCTGCGACGAACGCCCGTGACCGCGGCGATCGTGGGCGATGACGCGAAAGCCCTTCGCGAGGAAGAACATGAGCTGCGCATCCCAGTCGTCTGCCGACAGCGGCCAGCCATGATGGAACACCAGGGGCTGGCCGCTGCCCCAGTCCTTGTAGAAAATATCGACGCCTTCTTTGGTCTTTAGAATCGGCATGTGGCGCTCCTTCTATCTATTGAATGGCGTGACGCAGGAACGAGGCCACCTGTTCGGCGGCGAGCTGCGGGTACTGATGCTGCGGGCCATGACCCGACTCGGGATACACGGCCAGATGTGCGTTGGGGATCTTGCGATTCAGCGCGAACCAGTTGTCCACGGCGGTGCTGATGTCGTTGTCGCCGCTGATGATGAGCAGCGGCGTGCGCGTGACCATCAACTTCTGCAGCCGCCCGGCCTCATCGACGTGATATTCCTCGGCCGCGGCGAGGTAGGCCTTGATCGCCTCGGGAGTCGACGGAATTTTGTCATCGACCCCGGGGCGCACGCGGATGCGGTCCCGCGACTCCTTCGCCATCTTTCGGCTGAACTCCGAGCTCGGCTCGAAGAACAACACGATCTCATCGTCCAGGTCATTCACCGGCTTGAATGCGCGGTCGATGAACGCCTGTTGAATATCCACCGTGCGTTTGCCGGGCGGCGCCGTGCCCACGAGAATCGCGTGCGTGACGCGGCCGGGATGGTCGACCACCACGGTCTGCGCCACCGTACCGCCCCATGACCAGCCCAGGAGAATGAATTTTTCGAGCTTCATCGCGTCCGCGAACGCAATCACAAATTCAGCGGCCTGGCCGATGCCGGGCGGCAGTTTGCCGTTCGAATGACCCACGCCGGGATAGTCCACCGTGATGATGCGATTGTTCTTCGCCAGCTCATCGAGGAACAGTGGATCCCAGGTATCGAGCGTGCCGCGCATGCGCGTGATGAGAACCATGGGTTCGCCCGTGCCGATGCTGCGGTAGGCAATCTTGTCGCTTCCTACCTGTACGTAGTGCGTGGGTGTACTGGCTGCATTGCAAAAGCTTTTCTTCATGACGGAAACCTCAGGCTACGCGCGCGTTGATCCAGCCCACCACGTCGGCCACCACCTGCTCTTTGCCGAGGTCGTTGAGCAGATCGTGGAAGTGCCCTTCGTAGAGCTTCAGCGTCTTGTCGCCCGGCGGCGCCGGTGAGCGCACGTTCAGCACGCTGTAGAGGATGCCGACCAGCACGCCGACGCCCAGCGAGAGCAGGTAGAGCTTCATGCGCTCCTAGTGGCCGCCCTCGGAGGCGTTGAACATGGACTTGGCGTAGATGATGCCGAGGCCGTAGGCGCCCCCGAGCTCGGCGGCGATCCCGGTGGTCGCGCCGTAAGTCTCGCCGCGAGCCCAGTCGCGCTGGAGCTCGAGCAAGTACTGCAGGGCGGTCAGCGGGCGCGCGCCGGCCTGGACCATGCGCGTGACGGCGCGCTCGTGGGCCTCGTCAGACACGTCGCCGCAGGCGTCGGTGATCACGTAGACCTCGAAGCCCTGCTCGATCGCCGACAGCACGGGGCCGACGATGCACACTGAGGTCCACAGGCCGGCGATGACGAGGCGCGACTTGCCGAGCTTGTTGACGCGGGCGATGATGTTGGCGTCCTCCCAGCAGTTCATGGTGGTGCGATCGATGAGGTCGAGCTCCGGCTGGGCGGCGCGGATCTCGGCGAAGATCGGGCCCGAGAAGGTCTTCTCGGCCACGGTGGTGAGGATCGTGGCGACGCCGAAGACGCGGGCCGCGCGGGCCGTCAGGGCGGCGTTGTTGCGCAGCAGGACGGCGTCGATCGAGCGGGTGGCGAACGCCATCTGCGACTGGTGGTCGATGAGGATCAAGGTGTGATCGCCGGGGGTGAGCAGCGACTTGGCGGGAGTGGCGGTGGCGGTGGGCATGGCCTGTGAGTCCTTTCTTGGCGAAGATGAAACGAATGAACGAACGGTGACTGTCAGAGCTCGAGGGGCAGCCGGGAGGCGACGAAGTCGACGTCGCGGGTGCGGCCGGCGTGGGCGGGGGCCGCGGAAGAAACGGCTAGAACACGGCGCAGGGGCAGGCGAGACCGTGGTGGTGATGATGGCGGCGGGCGCGCCAGCTCAGCGCGCGGGCGACCACGCCGGGGTCGTAGCCGCCGTACTGCGCGGGCGGGGCCCAGTCGGGGCTGAACGGCAGCGGCGGGGGAGCGAGGCCGCCGAAGTCGCCGCTGGCGTGGACGACGTCGCCGCCGACCACCGTGAGCACCGAGGTGATGTTGCGGATCTCCGCCTCCGGCACCACGAAGTAGTCGTCGGACAGCACCGCGAGGTCGCCGAGGCGGCCCTCGGCGACGAGGCCCCGCTGGCCGTCCTCGCCGGAGAACCACCCGTTGCCGGCGGTGTAGAGGCGCAGCGCTTGCTCGCGCGACAGGCGGGCGCCGGGGCCGAGCAGCTCGGTGCCGCCGACGCTGCGACCGGAGACCAGCCAGCCGAGGCCGACCCACGGGTTGTAGCTGGCGACGCGCGTGGCGTCGGTGCCCCCGCCGACGGGGATCCCCGCGGCGAGCATGCGCCGCACCGGCGGGGCGTCGCTCGTCATCTCCGGGCCGTAGCGGTGGAGGAAGTGCTCGCCCTGGTAGGCCATGCGGTGCTGGATGGCGATGCCGCCGCCGAGCGCGGCGATCCGGTCGATGTTGCGCGCCGACACCGTCTCGGCGTGGTCGAAGAACCACCGGAGGCCGGCGAACGGGATCTTGCGGTTCACGGCCTCGAACACGTCGAGCATGCGCGTGATCGACTCGTCGTAGGTGGCGTGCAGGCGGAACGGCCAGCGACACGCGACCAGGTGCTCGACCACGGCGCCGAGCTGCGCCTCCATGTGCGGCGGCAGGTCGGGCCGCGGCTCGAGGAAGTCCTCGAAGTCGGCGGCGGAGTAGACGAACATCTCGCCGGCGCCGTTGAGCCGGTAGTAGTCGTCGCCGCGGCCAGGGCTGACGGCCTTGGCCCACTGGCTGAAGTCCTCGAGCTCCTGCCCGGGGCGCTGGGTGAACAGGTTGTAGGCCAGCCGCACGGTCAGCTGCTTGGCGGCCGCGAGCTCCTCGATGATCTGGTAGTGCTCCGGGTACTGCTGGAAGCCGCCGCCGGCGTCGATCGCCCCGGTGATGCCGAGGCGGTTGAGCTCGCGCATGAAATGACGGGTGCTGTTGCGCTGCTCGTCAGGGCCGAGCCGGGGGCCCTTGGCCAGCGTGGCGTAGAGGATCCACGCGTTCGGCTTGGCGACCAGGAGGCCGGTCGGCTCGCCGTGACGGTCGCGCTGGATCACCCCGCCCGGCGGGTCGGGCGTGTCGCGCGTGTAGCCGACGGCCCGCAGCGCGGCGCGGTTGAGCAGCGCCTGCGAGTAGAGGTGGAGCACGAGCACCGGGGTGTCCGGCGCGGCGGCGTTGAGCTCGTCGAGGGTCGGCATGCGCCGCTCGGCGAACTGGAACTCCGACCAGCCACCGACGACGCGGACCCACTGCGGCGGCGGGGTGATCTGGGCCTGCGCGCGCAGCCGCCTCAGCGCCTCGGCCAGCGAGGCGACGCCGTCCCACCGCAGCTCGCTGTTGTAGGTGAGGCCGCCGCGGATGAGGTGGAGGTGTGAATCGATGAGGCCGGGGATCGCCCGCCGGCCGCGTAGATCGATCTTGCGGGTGCCGGCGCCGGCGCGGCGCAGGACGTCGGCGTCGTCGCCGACGGCGACGAATCGCCCGTCGCGGATCGCCGCCGAGGCCGCGGGCGCCCGCGGATCCATGGTGGTGATTCGCCCGTTGAAGAGGATGAGCTCGGGGTCAGCGCTGGCTGTCATCGGCAAGGTCCGCGCGGAAGATGGCAGAGGGATGGTCGGAGGGTAAACCCGACCTTAGGGGGGTGAGGACATGGGGCAGAGCTGCCGACGATCGGGAGAACTCCCTCGATTCGCTCGATCGTCGAGATCGAGACACCCGCCTTTGGTCGGGTTGGCCGCGCCCGCCTGATCGCGTTACATCGCCGACTCCAATGTCCAAGCCCAAATTGACGCACGCCACGGGTGCGCCCGTGGTCGACAATGTAAACATCCAGACCGCCGGTCCGCGCGGCCCCGCGCTGCTGCAGGACATCTGGCTGATCGAGAAGCTCGCGCACTTCGACCGCGAGGTGATCCCCGAGCGGCGCATGCACGCCAAGGGCTCGGGCGCATACGGGACGTTCACCGTCACGCACGACGTCACGCGGTACACCCGGGCCAAGCTCCTCGCCGAGGTCGGCAAGCGGACGCCGGTGTTCGTGCGATTCTCGACGGTCGCCGGCGAGCGCGGCGCCGCCGATGCCGAGCGCGATATCCGCGGCTTCGCGGTAAAGTTTTACACCGAAGAGGGGAACTGGGACATCGTCGGCAACAACACGCCGGTGTTCTTCTTCCGCGACCCGCTGCGCTTCCCCGACCTCAACCACGCGGTCAAGCGCGACCCTCGCACCGGGATGCGCAGCGCGGACAACAACTGGGACTTCTGGTCGTCGCTGCCCGAGGCGCTCCACCAGGTGACGATCGTGATGAGCGACCGCGGGATTCCGCGCAGCTATCGCACGATGCACGGCTTCGGCAGCCACACCTTCAGCATGATCAACGCCGCGAACGAGCGCGTGTGGGTCAAGTTCCACTTCATCAGCCACCAGGGGATCGACAACCTCACCGACGCCGAGGCCGAGGCGGTGGTGGGGCGAGACCGCGAGAGCCACCAGCGCGACCTGTTCGAGAGCCTGGAGGCGGGGCGGTTTCCGCGCTGGAAGTTCTGCATTCAGGTCATGACCGAGGCGCAGGCGCGGACGCACCGGCATAACCCGTTCGACCTCACCAAGGTCTGGCCGAAGGCCGACTATCCGCTCATCGAGGTCGGCGTCCTCGAGCTCGACCGCAACCCCGACAACGTGTTCGCTGAGGTCGAGCAGGCCGCGTTCTCGCCGGCCAACATCGTCCCCGGCATCGGCTTGTCGCCCGACAAGATGCTGCAGGCGCGGCTCTTCTCGTACGGCGACGCGCAGCGCTACCGGCTCGGCGTCAACTTCAACCAGATCCCCGTCAACGCGCCGAAGTGCCCGTTTCACAGCTTCCACCGCGACGGCGCGATGCGCGTCGACGGCAACCTCGGCGCCACGACCAGCTACTTCCCGAACCGACACGGCGAATGGGACGACAACGCCGGCGCCGGTGAGCCGCCGCTGCCCGTCGCGGGCGATGCCGCCCACTGGGATCATCGCGCCGACGAGGACCACTGGGAGCAGCCAGGTCGCTTGTTCCGCCTGATGTCGCCGGCGCAGCGGCAGGCGCTGTTCGAAAACACCGCTCGCTCCCTCGGCGGCGCGTCGGTCGACATCCAGCGCCGGCACGTCGCCAACTGCATCAAGGCCGACCCCGCCTACGGGGCCGGCGTGGCCCGGGCTCTCGGCCTCGACCGGGGTTAGCGTCGCCGCTCGCGCGATCGTGAGCTGCGCGATGGAGCTGACATACCTCGGGACGGCGACGCTCGTCATCCGCATCGGCGAGACACGGTTCTTGACCGATCCGGTGTTCGACGAGGTGGGGGCGGCCTACGACTTCGGGCCGTGGTTCGTGCCGCGATCGTGGTTCGCGACGGAGAAGCGCTATGTGACGCCAGAGAGCCCGGCGTCGCTCGGCTCCTTCGACGCCGTCCTTCTGAGCCACGATCATCACGCCGACAACCTCGACCTGGCCGGGCGTGCGCTCGTCGCCGACGAGGCGCGCGTCGGCCGGGTGGTGACGACGGTCCCGAGCGCGAGGCGACTCGCTCGCCCCGCGGCGACCAAGGATGCGCCGGGCTGCGGCCTCGGGCTCGGCGGACGCGCCGTCGGGCTCGCGCCTGGAGCGAAGACACGTGTTGGACCGGTCACCGTCACGACGATCGTCGCCCGCCATGGTCCGGGCTACGCGCCGCAGGCCCACGAGGTGACCGGCTTCCTCGTCGACGTGGACGATGGCCCGCGCGTCTGGATCTCGGGCGACACCGTGCTCTTTCCAGCGCTCGAGGCCACGCTCGCGGAGATCCGACGCCAGCGCCCCGTCGACCTGGCCGTCGTCCACTGCGGCGCGGTCGGCTTCCCGCGCGCGCCCGGGCTCCGCCGCGCGCGCTTCACGTTCGACGCGGCGGAGGCGATCGCCGCGTGCCGCATGCTGGACGCGAAGACCATCCTGCCGATCCATCGCTCTGGGTGGGCGCACTTCCAGCAGTCCGAGGACGACCTCCGCGGCGCGTTCGTCGCCGCCGGTCTCGAGGAGCGGACGCGCTTCCTCGAGCTCGGCGGCACGCTCGAGCTCTGACGCACCTTTCCAATGATCCATGGAGGCCTCGCCCGCGGGACGGGGTGGCGTCCGGAAGGGGCCGGCGGGGCGACCACGCTTTCCGGGCCGGCGGGTGAGATCCCTCTACGCATCGAAGGAGCGGAAGGGGCAGTCGTTCGCAACCTCAACGTCATTGCGCGGGCCGCGACCGAGCCGGGCGGGTCGTCGAGCAGTCGCGGCCCCTCGAGAACAACGAAGCGCAGCGCGGAGACTGGCTGCCGTGTGCAGGTCCCACGCGAAAAGTCGACAGCAAGGAGATCCTTTCATGAAAACGACGCTGGTATTGGTGGTCATGTCCCTCGGTCTGAGCTTGGGTTGCAGCGCCGGCGAGGTCGGCCGCGAGGGCGAGCCGCTCCCTGAGGAGAGCGCAGCGGAGGACGTTGGGCAGGCAGAGCAGGAGATCAACACCCCGTGCTTCCAGCATTGCCAATGTCCTCTTACGGAACGCTGCAACTCAAGCAATTACTGCGAGTCTTATGCAGTATGGGGTCCGGACACCAGCCCCCTCTCGAGCGATAGGCGGTGCTTCAGCCGAGCGGGTGTGTCGGCTGGAGCACGGCTTCGCTGAGCGCGGCGAGGCGCACGGGGTCGGCGCGGTGGTACTCCGGGTCGGCGATCATGTCCGTGAACGCCCTTCGCGAGGGATACCGGACGAGGGCGACGCAGTCCCAAGCTTGGCCGGACTCGGCGCAGAGCGCCGTCTTGCCGTCGCCCGCGTAGAGGATCTCGCCGCCGTGGCGGGCGAGGACGGGGCGCGCGAGCGCGATGTACTCGAAGTAGCGCTCGCGGCCGCCGTCGGGGCGGAAGCGGAGGAGGTTCAGCATGACGACGGGCTTGCCGTCGTCCTCGTGGAGAAAACGCTCGAGGTCGGAGGGGGTGATCGTGATCATCTACTTGCCCTCGCGGAAACGGGAGCCCCAGCAGAGGAACGCGGCGACGAGCCCCGAGAGCCCGACGACGATCGCGAGCCCGATGAGCGCGAAGGGCGCCTCTGGGTGTCGAGGGCGCCATCGAGGAGGTGTTCCTCGCGGGCACCGAACCGACGGAGCTCATGGAGCTGCCGTCGAGCGACGAGCCTGCTCCCTCGACGTGGCCTCTTTGAGTCTCTGTCAGCTGAGCAGGATGGCGATCAAGAGCGCGACGCTGAGCGAGAGCGATACGACGATGGACGCAATGAGCCACGGCCGCATCGCCGGCGAGGTCCACCTGGACGCGAGCGAGGTCGCGCTCGTCCGGTGCCCCGGAGCACCGGGGTGCATCGCAACGGTCGGCTCGAGCTGCCTCGGGGCGCCCTCCATCGCCGCAATGGCCCCGTCGATGGCCGCGATCACGCTGGTAGCCGTCGGATAGCGCTGGATTGGGTCTCGCTGGACGAGCCGCATCACGATCGCCTCCACTTCGGGGCGGATACCTAATCCCGGAGCACGCTGGCGGAGCGGGGGCGCATCCTCGAGGAGCCGCTGCCGGAAGGAAGATTGGCCGTCGCTTGCGTCGAACGGGCTTCTCCCGGACAGCATTTCGTACAGAATGATTCCAAGCGCATAAAGATCTGCGCGAGCATCGACGGCATCCATGCCGCGCACGGCCTCCGGCGCGAGATACCTGAGCGTGCCGAGGACTTGGTCGGCAGCGGTGAGGTCCTGGCCTTTGCGCGCGGCCTCGCGGCTTTCGGTGGACAGGAGCTCTACGTTCACCTTGGCGAGGCCGAAATCGATGAGCTTCACCTGATCACGGGCGCCGAGGAGGATGTTCTGCGGCTTCACGTCGCGGTGCACGATCCCCTTCGCGTGCACCGCCTCCAGAGCAGACGCGATCTGCCTCGCGATGTGGAGCGCGCGTCGCGCGGGGAGCGGCGCCGAGGCGATCACGTCCTGGAGCGGGGTGCCCTCGACATACTCGAGGACGAGAAAATGCGACCGATCCGCGAGCTGACCGAAGTCGCTCGCCGAGACCACGTTCGGATGCTGGATATGCGCCCCCGCGATCGCCTCGCGCTCGAACCGCGCCACGATCTGGGGGAGGTTCCGGGCGCTCGGCTGGAGGACTTTGATCGCGACCTGCTTGCGGAGGTGCACCTGCTCGCCGCGGTACACGGCTCCCATGCCGCCCTGCCCGATGAGCTCGTGGACGCGGTACCGCTCCGAGATCAAGCTCCCGATCAGCGCTGGCGCTTTGTCGTCTGAGCGCACCAACGTGGGTGCGTCGTCCGACCACGGCCGTGCCGTAGTCTCGATTTCTTCCCCAAGCGCCGAGCTCGAGAGCTCAACGACGGATGCGTCGCGTTGTTTCCCGAGCATCGGCACCGTGACGTCGTCGGTGCTTGAGCGCCCCTTGGGTGGGAGTATCCCTGGCATGCCGAGGAGTGTACACGCACCAAGGTGCCGAGAGCGGAGGAACCGCACCGCCGTCCGAGTGGACATCACGCTCAATCCACCCACCGCATGGAAAAGCCGTGCAGTTCCGCGATGTTCGTGGTTCTGGCTCCGTACACCCACATCAGCCTACAAGGATGACCACCGGGGAGCTGGGCGGCCGCGTGCTCCTCGGCATGCCGACACGGCGCAAGACAAGGCCGCCGCTCCTCACGAAGCTATTTCCATTGAAGCTCGGAGGGGTGGTAGGTTTTAAGGCCCTCAATCGGAATGGGCCCGTCGGGGGTGCCGCTGCACACTTTGACGCCCTCATCGTTCGTACGTACTGGGTAGGCATGCTTCAATTTCGACGTGACGCAAAATGGATATTTGCCGTCTTTGATGAGGAGGCGATACTTGCCATTCGGAGCGGGCCGGGGCGTCGGTGATGGCCCAGCGGTCGAGGATGGCGTGCTGGTACTGGAAGACGTGGCCATTGTGCGAGAGCTGCCGCTCGCCTCGTCCTCTTGAGATGTCTCATCGCCCGCGCCCTCACGAGTGTCTTCGGCGGAGCCTTGCGAACGAACAACGAAGAAGACAGCGGCGAGGCAAGCGGCGACAAAAAAAGAGCCAATCACTGCAATCATCAAGAACGGCGGATTCGAGCCCGCTTGTGGGCTGGTTGCAGCAGATGGAGGCGGCGCGGATACGACCATTGGTGCCTGCATCGCTTGGCCGGGAGCAGGAGCAGCCATCGTCGGAGCATCGACGCTGATTGCAGGCGACACGTCGGATCGGATCGACACTGGGGCTGGCGCGTGAGGGGTAGCATTGGCGCCCAAAACTCGCTCAATGTCTTCGCGCATGGCGCGGGCCGTTGGATAGCGGCGCGATTGATCGAAGGCGAGCGCGCGATCGACGATGGCGCAAACCTCTGGGCTGACATAGGGGGCAACGGTGCGCAGGGCCGGCGCAGGCTGCGTCGCCATTTTGATGAGGAGCTCGCTTTCCATGGAGCCCTCGTGCACATGGCGTTTTGTCAGGACTCGAAACATCGTCGCGCCAACGGCGAAGATGTCAGCCCGCCCATCGATTTGGCCACCAGCGATTTGTTCGGGCGACATGTAAGGTATAGTCCCGAGCATCGCGCCGATGCGTGTGCGAACATTGGAGCCGCCCTGCTTCATTCGAGCGATCCCGAAGTCGAGGACCTTGACACCGCCTGAGGAGGTCAAAAACAGATTGTCAGGTTTGATGTCTCGATGAACGATGCCGAGCCCGTGCGCGACATCGAGCACTTCGAGCACGGTTGAGACGATGCGGAGCAGCTCGCGCTCCTCGATGCCGCCGGCGCCGTGGGCGCGCTTGCCGAGCGATTCACCGTCGAGCAACTCCATCACCAAGAACGGCGATCCATCTTCGCTCGTATCAATGTCGAGGACATTGACGGCTGCGGGGTGGCCGAGCTGGTTTACTGCGAGCGCCTCTTGCTCGAACCTGGCTCGAAGCTCCTTGGAGACCGCGATTTCCGGATGGAGGATTTTGATCGCGCAGCGCCGGCCGATCCTGTGTGTCGCCTCGTAAACCGCAGCCATCCCGCCGACGCCTATGAGCGAATCGATGCGCCATTTGCCCCGGAGGACCGTTCCGATTCGTGCTGTACACTGTGCTAGCTGGTGATCATCACTCATTGGGGTTCAGGCTCCAATGTATACCGGATGCGAGGGTAGGGAAAACATCCCCGCTGAGCCGGGCGGGGGCTCGGCGATACCATGAGGGGGCCAGGACGTCGAATGCCCCACCCCGCAGATCGATTTCCGGTCGACGCTGTGAGGCGCTCTCGCCGACATGGCGAATCGACGCTCACCAGCGCTTCTGGACGTTCGCGATGAACTTGTAGGGGTACCCGAGCTCGAACGCGCTCGCGTCGTCGAGCCTATGCACCTCTTCGGCCGAGAGCTTCACGTCGGCGGCCTCGAGGTTGTCGTCGAGCTGCTCGAGCGAGCGCGCGCCGAAGATGACCGACGTGACCGTCGGTTTGGCGAGCAGCCAGGCGAGGGCGACGGCCGCGGGCGTGGTCGCTCGAGCGCCCGGCTCATGATCGCAAACGACATCTTCTCATCACAGCCGACGTTGTGCATGAACGATTTTTCGTTCGCTTCCCCGAAGGTCATTGCGCCGAGGCAGAGCACGGGGACCTTGAGCCCGCTGGTTCCTAGCGACCGGTAATCCATGGTGAGCAGCCTCCTCTGGTGGCTTTCGGGCGAGTATAGCGCAGGGCCACACGACGTCGACGCACGCGTCGATGCGCCCGGCGGAGAGCTGCTCGGCGAGGCAGACCACCGTCCCCGCGTGGACAGGGTGGGGATCGGGCCCGATCTCGGCCCGGTTGTAGCGGTAGATGGTCGGCCGGGCGCCCAGAAGAACAGGAGCGCGCCGCGGCTTCAACCCCATTCTCTTGATGCCGATCCCCGGCCGGTGATCCAGGGTTCGGCATGCACCTCAAGACCAAGCGGTGGAACGACCCAGTCGAGCCCGATGATGGCACGCGGATCCTCGTCTGTCGCTATCGCCCGCGCGGCCTCCGCAAGGAGGATGAGACCTGGCAGGAGTGGTGGAAGGATCTCGGCCCCACCGCCGAGCTCCACGCCGCGTTCTATGGCAAGCACGGGCCGCCGCTCACCTGGGGCGAGTACCGGCGGCGCTACCTCGCGGAGATGCGGGCCCAGAAGGAGCGGATCGCCGAGCTCGCGCGGCGCGTGCAGGGCGGCGAGGCGATGACGCTGCTCTGCTCCTCGGCCTGCGTGGATCCGGAGCACTGCCACCGCACGATGCTCGCCCGCATGATCACCGAGGCCGCCGAGAAGCCGAAGGCGCAGCCGCGGCGCAAGGCGTGACCGGGATAGAATCTGGCGTACAACGCCGGCGTTGCGTGCGCCAGGGGGCTTCGCCTGCGGCGCCCGCCACACGGGCAGGCCAACACGTCCTTGCGGTACACCCTACGGAACAGGCTCGCCCGAGCGGTCAGGTCGTGCCCCTTGATCAGCCTGAACAGTTGCAGCGTGGCTGTACGAGACGCGAGCAGCAGCGAGGGCTTGACTTCTCGGAAGCCGTTTGCTTGCCCTAGCCCCCGCTCTTCATGCGTTTCGCGGCCGAGGCGCAGACGCGCTCCTGCGCCTGGAAGCCGGACTTCGAGCGCCCCGTCGCCTGATGGTCGCCGCACCCGCCGCTCGGCGGACATGCTCCCATCGAACACCTCGACGCACATCCAGGAATGTGCGTTTGAAGGTTCCCGGCTGCCCAAAAGGGCCGCTGCACACCTTCGGCGCAGTGCTTCCCTGACCAGGCTGCACTATCATTGGGCTTACCGTGAACCTGCTGTGGCAGTCGTTCCCCATGCCCGAAGGTCGACGCGCCCAGGCTTGGCGATATCATCCCGCCTACAGGCGACCAGCCCATTTTCACGACGAACCGGAGTTCAATCTCGTCGTCCGGGGAGCTGCCATCTTCCGCGTGGGGCATCGTCGCGTTTTGATGGGCCGCGGATCGCTGTTCTGGTATCCGCCCGGGCTGGATCACTATCTCGAAGACGCCAGCCCGGACCTCGAGCTCTATGTGGCAGGGTTCCGGCCCGAGCTGATCGATGCGTTCGCGCGCGAGCACGGCTGCGCGCCGAGCTTCTCTCGGCCTCAGCAGCGCCTTGACGGGGCCGCCTTGTTGGCTTGTGCAGACGTTATGGCCCAGGTGCCTAGCAGCCGCGACAACCCGGCTGTCGAAGGAAGGCTGCTTGATTTGTTTGCAGCGCTGGCCCAGATGACACCTCCTCCGCAGATGAGCCTTGGCCATCGTGCTGCGGCCCTGCTGGCCGAGGCGCCGAGCCTCCGCCGCGACGAGCTGGCCCGACGCCTGGCCAGCAACCGCGGCGATGTGAGCCGCAAATTTCGCCGCGACCAGGGCCTGTCTTTGACGGAGTACAAGAACCGGCTGCAAACGCTGAAGCTCCTCGAGCTGCTCGAGCAGGGCTGCAGCCACTTGACTCATGCGGCGCTCGAAGCCGGGTTCGGCAGCTACTCGCGCTGTCACCAGGTGATCAGAGAGTTGCTGGGCATGGCGCCCAGCGCGCTCCTCAACCCAGGCACCCGGAAGCTCCTCGCCGGCAGGTTGGAACCGTTGAGCGCACAGCACGATTGCCGAGATCCCGGGTAGCTCGCGCACCCAGACCCATCGTTTCCGGCACCGCTGCTCCGCGAATCGGCGTTCAGGCTGCGGAAACGCACAGAACTTGATGCTCGCCGTGCGGCGGCTGAGTATTCGCTCGGCATGCGAAGTCGATCAGCCCTTGCCTTGCTCGCGCTCCTGGCTCTTTCGGGATGCTCCAACGACTCGCCGGATCCGGACTCCTCCGCCGCCGCTGGTGGAGCTCCCCCGAGCACGGCGACGGGTGGGGCTGCTGCCGGCCCCATGACCGGTGGCCATGGCGGCATGCCGCCAGAGACATCCATGAGCGGTGGCGCAGGTGGTACGGGCGGCGCAGGTATGGGCGGCGCGAGCTCCGGTGGTACGGGCGGCGCAACTGCAGGCGGCACGGGTGGCGCCGCTGGCGGTGGCGCTGGGGATGGCAGCTTCGAGCTCGCCTGGGAAGATCCGTTCGACACCGTCGATCTCACTCGCTGGCAGCTGATGACCCACAGCTGGGACGGCAATCTCGCGCAGTTCACCGGCGAGAACGCTGCGGTCAGCGACGGCATCCTGCATCTTTCGCTGACGGCAGCCAACGATACCAGCAAGCCCTTCCGCGGCGTGGAAATGCGCTCTCGCGAGACGTTGACCTACGGAAAAATAGAAGCGTCAGCTCGGCTTGCGCAGGGCTCCGCGGTCGTCTCTTCTCTGGTGCTCATTTATACCCCATGGCCCCCCGACGACTGGAACGAGCTCGACATCGAGTTTTTGGGCAAAGACGCCGATCGCATTCAGTTCAACCACATGGTGAACATCCCGCCTGCTGATCCAGCCACCGGCCACCTCCAGTTCCCCGAGCTCGTTACTTTGGGCTTCAACCCCGCAGCGGGCTTTCACACCTATGCCATCGAATGGGTGCCCGGTGAGGCGCGCTTCTACGTCGACGGAGCGCTCATGCACACTGCCACCGAGGAAATGGCACGCATGGTCCTCCCTCAGAACATCCTCTTGACGATCTGGGCTTCCGGGGCGCCAGATTGGGCAGGCCCCGTCGACAGCAGCACCGCCCCCACGCGCGCCGAGTACGACTGGCTCCGCGTCTACCGCTACGTCGGTCCGTAGGTGCTTATGCCTACGTGAGGTTCGTGAGCGGCCCGGTGCAGTGCTCCGGCGCGCCGAACCTGGTCCGGGTGTCGCCGAACAGGTTCAAGATCGAGACGAGCAGGTTGTTGTGCGGGAGGCTCGGGTACCGGACCCAGCGCCCGGTGCGCAGGCCCCCGCCGCCGCCGGCCAGCAGGAACGGCATGTCCGTCTTCTTGTGGGTCGCCGGAGCCGAGATCTCGGAGCCGAAGAAGACGACGCTCTCGTCGAGCAGCGAGCGCCCGCCCATGTCGACCTTCTCCATCTCCTGCAAGAGATAGAGGTGCTGCTCCGAGTACCAGGTGTAGATGAGCTCGCACTCGGCCGGCCTGAAGCCGCCTTGTTCCTGGTAGTAATGGTGGGTCTCGGTCAGGTTCAGCCACGGCAACGTGTGCTTCGCCTCGGTGTCGCTCCACTGCAGGGTGCCGACCGCGGTGATGTCGCAGGCGAGCGCCATCACCAGCATGTCCGTCATCAGCTTGCCCACCTTGGGGATCGCCGCGTCGGTCGAGCTGTCCCTGATCGAGCCGGTGTCGTCCGAGTTGAGCCCCGCGCGCGGGTTATAGTCCGACGTGTCGACCAGATCCGGGGGCTGGCAGGCGCTCGTCGTGGCCGGCAGGCTGCTGAGGCTCATCTCGATTTCGCGGATCTTCGTGAGGTGCTGGTCGATCTTCTGCCGGTCGGCGGCGCCGAGCCGCGCGGACAGGGCCGCGTAGCGCCGGTCGAGGAAGTCGAGGATCGATCGCTTCCGCGCGAGGCGGAGGGCGGCGTCGTCGCTGGCGCCGGGGTCCAGCGTGCCGAAGAGCTCGGTGAAGATCTCCACCGGATCGAGGCGCGGCGGGATGGGGCTGTACGGCGCGGTGTCCTCGAAATTGGCGATGTTCATCGGCGACATCAGGCCGTGGGACTTGCCCGTCGCCCAGCGCACCGCGAGCTGGATGCTCGCCTTCGCCGTCCGACCGGCGGAGATCCGGGAGGCGATCACCTGATCGATGGACGGCCCCCCCGCGTAGCCGGTCGAGTGAACCATCTGCTCCGTGCCCGTGAGCCAGGCGATGATCCCGCTCTGGTGCTGCTCCCCGCGCGCGCTCTTCATGTCGAGGCCGTCGACGACGAGCAGCCGGTCCTTCACCGGCGCGAGCGGCGCCAGGATGGGGCCCAGGGTGAAGCTCGTCTCGGTGCCGGTCGGACGCCAGCGGTCGATCAAGGTCCCGCCGGGCGTGTAGACGGCGAGGAAGCGCCGGGCGGGGGCGGGTTGCGCGCGCGCCAGGCGCTCGGTTCCCATGATCTCCAGCCACGGGAGCGCGACGGCGATGGCGCCGGCGCCTCGCAGCATGGCACGTCGGCTCAAGCGGAATTTCGACATATCACTCGCTCCTGTCAGACAGCCATGTAGAGGAAACCGTCCGTCTCGGTGAGCTCGACGAGGAGCCGCAGGCTCGTGACTTGAGGACCAGACATCGTTGTCGCTCCTCGCCCGCACCGGGCACGCTGAGGTGTTCGACAACAACATTTACGAAATGACCAGGGGATTGTGGTGCGGGGCCCGCCGGATCACGATGCGGGGCACCACGAGAGCACATGCCGCACAGATAAAACTTTCGTATCGGAGCGCGGGCCCGATTGCCGCGGCGTGGCACGTCTCGCTGGAGGCGGGATTCCGGTGGTTCGCGTACGCTCGGAGCGGAAACGAGGCGCTCGAAGGGGAGCGCGTCGTCCTTCGTGGGAGAAGAGGCTGGCGGGGCGCCTCTGGAGCGCGGCGCCACGAGGAGTGGTCGCCCTGGCACGTGTGCACGGGCCCGCGCCGATCTCCGATCCGGGGCGAGCCGAGCGCCGCGAGGCGCGCTCACACCACGGCGCGCGCGAACTGTCCCGGCGTGATGCCGACGATGCGCTTGAAATGCCGGTTGAGCTGGCTCTGGTCGTAGAGGCCGACGCGCGCGGCGATCTCGGACGGCGGCACGCCCCGCGTGAGGAGCGCTCGGGCGCGACCGATGCGCAGCTGCGTCACATAGGCATACGGCGTCACGCCGAGCTGGTCGCGAAACGCACGGATGAGCTGGAACTTGTCGAGCCCCACGTGCAGAGCGATCTCGTCGAGAGAGAGCGCGGTGACGAAGCGCTCGCGGATGAGCTCGAATGCGCGGCGCAGGGGGGCGCCCCAGGCGTACCGGCGTCCGCGCTCGGCGTGACCCGGACTGGTGAGCGCGACGACGGAGCGCAGCGACTCGGCGAGCGCGGTCTGGAGCGCGAGGGGCTCGGCGTCGCCCTCGTGGACGAGCGCGTGCAGGGTGAGGAGCGGCGCGCCCTCGGGCTCTCCGCGCTCGAGAAACAGGCTTGGCGGGGGCGCGAAGGGCCGGCCTCCGAGCGAGAGGCGCGCTTCGTTGACCAGCGCGTCGTTGAAGAGCACCACCTGGAAGCGCGCCGGCCCATCGCGCCTCTCCTCGCGATGCACCTCACCCGGGAGCATGAGCGCGAGCGCGCCCGGCTTCGCCGTCCAGGTGCGCCCGCGCGCCCGCCACTCGCATTGGCCGGCCGTGAAGGAGACCGAGGCGAAGCGGTCCTTCACGGAACGGTGGCGCCGGGCATCGCTGCGGCAGCGGGCCACGGTCACGCCGGAGAGCGCCTTCGGTTGCACGATCTCGATACGCAGCGGAGCGTCCGGATCGCAGGCTGGCAGAGCGCTCGGCATGCTCCGGATCCTAGGGGGCCGACGTGCGCTGCGCTAGGCCCATTCCCCTGGATCACACGCCGCGCGGGTCCCGTCAATTTTGCCCAAGCCGCGCCGGCGGAGGGTGGACATCCTCCGTCCCGAGGTCGCGGGTCTCGTCATCCTCGACCCACCTGCGCGCGAGGCTGACGGACGTCGCGATCGCAGGCGATCCGCTGCGTTTTTGTTCGCCGAGGAAGGCGCCAAGGTGGTCATCGCCGCTCGCCGGGTGGCCGAGGGCGAGAGGACGGCCGCGGAGATCGTCGCCCGAGGGGGAGAAGCCATCTTCGTCCCGACGGACGTGTCGCGCGCGGCCGACTGCGCCGCCATGGTCGCAGCCGCCGTGAAGAGGTACGGGCGGCTCGACGTCGCGTTCAACAATGCAGGCGTGGAGCAAGCCGTCAAGAGCGTGCCCGAGCTCGAGGAGGACGAGTGGGATCGCGTGATCGATATCAACCTGAAGGGCGTCTTCCTGTCGATGAAGTTCCAGATCCCGGAGATGCTCAAGGCCGGCGGGGGTGCGATCGTCAACACGTCCTCCGTCGGAGGCCTCGTGGCGACGCCTGGTCTGTCCGCGTACGTGACGTCAAAGCACGGCATCATCGGGCTGACCAAGGCCGCGGCCATCGATTTCGCTGCTCGCAAGGTGCGGGTGAACGCGATTTGCCCTTGGGGCACGCACACTGCGATGTTCGACAGGTGGATAAAGGATGGGGCCGTGGAGCAACACGTCCTCGCGAGCCACCCGATCGGCCGGTTCGCGGACCCGATCGAGCCGGCTCGGGTGGCCCTCTTCCTGGCGAGCGACGAAGCGTCGTTCGTGACCGGGGTCGCCCTGCCCGTCGATGGCGGGCTCGTCGCGGCCTGACACGGCCGCTGTGTGGACACGTCGCCGAACGGCTTCGACGCGGAGGCCAGGGCGTCGAGCGCTCCTTGTAAAACCAATTGACGCGCGGCAACGTCGGGAGTACGGCAAGCCCACCATGCCGTCTGTCCACCTGACGCGCCACCTCTACACCTTCTTCCCTCACCTCGAAGGTCAAACCCTCATCGTCGAGGCGTCGACAGCGGGTGAGGTCGTAGCGGCCCTGGAGAGGCTCGCGCCCGGCATCGGCTTCTACATCTGCGACGAGCGCGGCCGCTTGAGGACGCACGTCAACATTTTCGTCGGCAAGCAGATGATCCGCGACCGTAAGGGACTCACAGACGCAGTCGCTGCCGACGACGAGGTCCACATTCTGCAAGCGTTGAGCGGAGGTTGAAATGGCAAGCCGTATCCTGCTAGGCACGCGCAAAGGCACGTTTATCGTCGAGAAACAGAACGGCTCGTGGAAGCCGCGCCTCGCGGGCCATGCCGGCGGCGGCGTCAACTATGTCGCGCGCGATCCCTACACGGGCAAACTCTGGGCGCTGCTCGGCTTCGGCCATTGGGGAGCCAAGCTGTCCGTCTCCACGGACGAAGGCGAGACATGGAGTGACAACCCCGCCCAGATCAAGTATCCCGAGGGCGCTCGCTACATCGGCCAGGACATGTACGAAGACGCAGGCAGCGACTTCGGCGTCGGCATCAAGATCGTCACGCGCCCGGCCACGGTACAGAAGCTCTGGATCATCGGCTTCGGCCCCGGCGGCGCGGTCTACGTGGGCACCATCCCTGGTGGCTTGTTCGTCAGCCGCGACGGCGGCGGCTCCTTCGAGCTCAACCGGCCGCTCTGGAACCACGAATCACGCGGCGGCGACCTCTTCACCGGCGAGGGCAAAGGCGAGACGAAATGGTTTGGCACGCCGGCCTCCGAGGGTGGCGAGTTCGCCCCGGGCATCCACTCCATCGTGGTGGACCCGCGCAACCCGAAGCGAATGCTCGTGGCCGTGTCCACGGCCGGCGTCATCGAAACAGAGGACGGTGGAGAGACCTGGCGACCGCGCAACAAGGGCATGCTGCTCGATCACACGCCCGAGCCAGACGCCGAGTGGGGCCACGACACGCATTACATCGAGCAATGCGAGGGCGATCCCGACCATATCTGGCAGCAGAATCACGTTGGTATCTACTACAGCAGCGACGGCGCAAAGAGCTGGCGCAAGGTGAGCCGGCCGGAGCAAGGCGTGCATTTCGGCTTCCCCATCACCGCGGACGCGAAGGACGGACGCACGGCGTGGGTCGTGCCCGGTAAGTCGGACATGCAGCGGATGACCGTCGACGGCGCGCTCTTCGTGGCTCGCACGACGGACGGCGGTGAGACCTGGGAGCAGCTCCGCCGCGGTTTGCCCCAGGAGCAAGCCTACGACGTCATCTACCGCCACGCGCTCGCCAACGAGGACGGCGCTGTGGCTTTCGGCACCACCACGGGCAACCTCTACGTGAGCGATGACGGCGGAGAGGGTTGGACGGCGGTCGCCAACAACCTGCCGCCCATCTATTCAGTACGCTTCGCGTGATAGGTTGATTGCTCAGGAGAAGCGGTGCGCAATCGTCTCGGGAAGAGCGACGTCAAGCACCGGTTCGTCATCGACATCGCGAGCCTGGGCGCATCGCCGGGCGACCGGGGGTGACGCGGGCGGCTGAGCGAGCTACGCCCCCGTGGGCGGCCCGAACCACGTGGTCAGGGCCTCACGAAGGCCCTGGTCCGTGCCGTCTCCCACCCACGCGACGTGTCCATCGGGCCGGATCAACACGGCCCTGGGCGCCGCGACCGCGCCGAGCACCGGGAGTGCCCACACCCCGGCGTACCGCGCGTCGACCCGCTTCACCCGATCCGCCCAGGGACCGAGGTCGAGGGCCCCGGGCTCACCGAGGTCGAGCAGCACCGGCCGGGCCTCGTGCAGCAGCGTGAACACCCGCCGTGGCCCGCCCGCGGTCTCCACGTCCAGATCGGGCATGCGGCGCCCGAGCAGCGGGTGTCCCGCGCCGAGGTCGTAGCGGATGTCCAGACCCGAGATCAGCCCGGCGTACCGCTTGCGCGCCTCCTCCAGCGTCAACAGCTCGGCCATGGTCTCGCGCAAGGCCTTCGTCCGCTCGTCGCCCCGAAGGACCGCCGTCGCCGCCATGGTGTGCTTGAGCACCCGCGCCCCGACCGGGTGCCGCTCGGCCTGGTAGGTGTCGAGCAGGCCCTCCGGCGACGTCCCGTGGACCACCTGCGCCAGCTTCCACCCCAGGTTCACCGCGTCCTGCACCCCGAGGTTGAGCCCTTGCCCGTTCGCCGGGGAGTGCACGTGCGCCGCATCGCCGGCCAGCAGCACCCGCCGCTCCCGGTACGACGCCGCCTGCCGGGTCGCATCGCTGAACCGCGAGAGCCACGTGACGCCGTGCACTCCGAAGTCGGTCCCGTAGGAGGCGACGAGCGCCTCGCGCAGGTCGTCCAGGGTCGGCTCCTCGCCTTGCCGGATCTCCCTCTCGCTCAGCACCACCCGCACCCGCTTGCCGTCCTCGAGCGGCCCGATGCCATAGACACCCTTGTCTCCCTGGCGCATGCCCAGCGCCGGCTCGACCATCTCGCCCTCGGCCACCAGGTAGCTGACCGACGGCTCCCACCCCGGGAAGCCGATCCCGGTCCTCTTGCGGATCAGGCTGCGCCCACCGTCACACCCGACGAGGTACGCCGCCCGCAACGACCGCCCATCGGACAGCGCGACATCGACCCCGGCGTCCTCCTGGGCAAACCCCGTCACCTCACACCCGCGGTAGCTCGGCACCCCGAGCTCCTCGACCCACGCGGCGAGGATGCGCTCGAAGTGCTTCTGCCACAGCGCCAGCCCGTAGTTGTGGCGCGTCGGAAAGTCGCTGAGATCGAGGGGCGTCGTCGCGAACGACGCAACCTGAGCGATCTTCCCTTCCGCGAGGAAGCGATCCGCAATCCCGCGCTGATCGAGCACCTCGATCGTGCGCGCGTGCAGCCCTCCTGCGCGCGACCCCGCGAGCTCCTGGCTCTCGCGCCGCTCGACGATGGCGACGTCCACCCGCGCCAGCGCGAGCTCCCCCGCCAACATCAGCCCCGTCGGACCCCCACCAGCGATGACCACTGCGTGCTTCGTCATGGTCAGGGAGTGTGCGGCATGAGCCGGGGCTTCCAGCAAGCCCCTATGTCTGATATACGCTTGCAGCGGGAAGGGGAAAACGTGGCCTTCCCCCGCGCGCTCCGTGCGTGCTCCCCCCCGCGAGCCACGGCGCGCAAATACGGCGCGGCCCCGACGAAAAAGGCGCAGCGAAGATCCGCGTCCCGGATCCGCGGGCGCACGTCGGCGTGGACGCCGGCGTTGCGTGCGCCAGGGGGCTCCGCTTGCGGCGCGCACGCCGCTTCGCAGCTCGGGCTCCGCGCACGCGGGATGGGAGGCGGCTCGCTCGGGAGCCCGAGATGCTTGAGGATGGCGACGACGACCTCGCGCTCGGAGAGGTCGGTCACGAGCCTCCGCCGCCCGCCACACGGGCAGGCGAACACGTCCTCGCGGTACACCCTGCGGAGCAGGCTCGCCCAGCCGATGCGCGGCGACCAGCGTCGTGATCGTGCGGAGGAGGAACCACATGACCGCCGGCTCTCGGAGCGCGAGCGGCTGCATGGCGGGCTCGATGAGGGTGAACGTGCGGACCGCGGACGGTCGACGCGCTGCGGCGGCCAGAGCGCGACGCAGCCGCCGGAGCATGCGATACGGTTGCAGCGCACCATATTTTGCGGCAAGAGGACGCCGGGACATTTTTCCTCCGACGAAACGAAGACGCACGAGAATATGCAAATTCCGAGCAACCTCGCGTCGCTGGTCGACGAAGGGCTCATCGACGAGGTTGTGCGGCCGCTGATGAGCGGAAAGGAAGCGGTGGTCTTCCTCGTCCGGTCGGGCGGCGAGCTGCGCGTCGCGAAGGTCTACAAAGAAGCGCAGAACCGCAGCTTCAAGAACCGCGCGGCGTACACCGAGGGCCGCAAGGTGCGCAACAGCCGCGACCAGCGCGCGATGGACAAACGCTCGCGCCACGGCCGGGCTCAGGACGAAGCCGCCTGGCGCTCGACCGAGGTCGACATGATCTACCGCCTGCGCGACGCAGGCGTCCGCGTGCCGACGCCGTACCACGCGATCGACGGCGTGCTCGTGATGGAGCTGGTCGCCGACGCCGACGGCAGCCCCGCGCCTCGCCTCGCCGAGACGAGCCTCGACCGAGATCAGGCCACGTGGGTCTACCATCGCCTGATCGGCGAGGTCGTGCGGATGTTGTGCGCCGGCGTCGTGCACGGCGATCTGTCGGACTTCAACGTGCTCATGAGCGCCGACGGGCCGGTGATCATCGACTTCCCCCAGTCGGTGGACGCCGCGAGGAACCAGAACGCCAGGAAGCTCCTGCTCCGCGACGTCGACAATCTCCATCGCTTCCTCACGCGCTTCGTGCCCGAGCGACGGCGGGCCGCCTATGGCGAGGAGATGTGGGAGCTCTACGCCAGCAGCGCGCTTACCCCTGAGACCCGATTGACCGGCCGCCATCGGGTCTCCGAGCGAAGGGTGGATACCCGCGCCGTGCTCGACCTCATCGGCGACGCGAACTACGACGAGCGCAAGCGCCGCGAGCGTCAGGGCGTCAGCATGCGGGGAGCGCCGAAGACCGCCGAGTCGCCCGCGCCCGCCCCCGAGGCGCCCACGACCGAGGGGCGAACGACCGATCCGCGGGACCGACCGCGGCAGGCGGAGAGGCCGGCTGCGCATGCCGGGAATGGGGGCGGGCCAAGGCCGCAGCGACACGGACCAGGGCAAAGGCCACAAAACGCCGGGCCTGACCAGAGGCAGCAGTACGCGGGCAACGCGCCTGCCCAAAGGCCACCGCAGCACCCATCAGGACAACCGCCGGCGCAGCACGAGGCGAGGCAGCGACCACAGCAGCATGGGCCAGACCATCGGCCGGCCCAGCATGCGACGGCGCAACGGCCCGCGCAGCACCAGGCCGCGCACAGGCCGCAGCACCGCGAGGCGCCGCACGGGCCGCAGCACCACGAGGCGCCGCAAAGGCCTCAACAGCACCAGGTGATGCAAGGGCCGCCGCAGCAAGGGGAGCCGCAGGCGGCGTCGCGGCCACGCCGCCGTGTCGTCATCTCGGTGAGCACCAGCGATCGGCGTTCGGGCACGCGCCGGAACCCCTGATAGGCCCCGCGTGGGGTCGCCCGCGGCGGGTCCGCGCGTCACCGCGTCTCCGGTGGATTCGGCCTGCCAGCCGGCGGACGACCAGCGCCCCAGGGACCGCCAGGAAGCAGCCCGCGGGCGCCGGCCGAGCGGGGGGGCGAGGGGGCCGGCCCCGCTCTCAGGCGACGTGGCTTCGCGCCGGGGCGGCCGCGCGCCTGCGCGAGCGTGCCCCGGGCCCCGGCAAGGTGTGAGGGTCTCGGACGTCGATTTTTCTGCCGACCTCGACGATGGCACGGAGCGCGGGCACCAGCTCTTGGCCGAGTGGGGTGAGCTCGTACTCGACCGAGGGCGGCGAGGTGGGCATGACGCGGCGGCTGACCACGCCCTTGGCCTCGAGCTCGCGCAGGCGCGCGCTCAGCACCCGCGCCGAGATCTGCGGGATGTCGACGCGCAGCTCGCCGAACCGGCGCGGCTGCCCGCTGAGCGACCAGATGACGTTCGGCGCCCAGGCCCCGCGCAAGAGCGCCATGCACAACGTCAGCGGGCAGAGGGGCGGCGGGGGGACGCGATTCTTTCGCACCGGCAGTGCCATGGGTAACCCCGAAGATACCCCTTTTTCAGGTATCTGGCACCTGGCGAGTATCCAAGAGTAACTTCGCGCGCTAGCTTGCTGGTCTCGATGGCGCCGGCCCCGAGCGATCGGGGCTGGCGCGCCGCGGCCCTCGCCGGAGCGACGGGCTTCGCCGGGGCGCGCGGGGGCCTTCGCCGACCCCCGCGCCCGCCCGCTCTTCGCCGCCCCGAACGCCCGGGGCGCGTCGCCGGGGCGGGGTCGTTCGGGTATCTCACCAACACCACATGATTCGAGGGATGCTTCTATGAAATTGTATTTCTCTCCCGGTGCCTGCTCTCTGTCTCCGCACGTCGTCGCCCGCGAGCTCGGCATCGAGCTGACGCTCGACAAGGTCGACCTCGCGTCCAAGAAGACGTCGTCGGGCCGCGACTTTTCGGCCATCAACCCGAAGGGGTACATCCCCGCGCTCGAGCTCGACGGCGGCGAGGTCTTGACCGAGGGGCCGGCCATCGTTCAGTACCTGGCCGACCAGAAGCCCGAAGCGAAGCTCGTGCCGCCGCCGGGCACGATGGCTCGCTACCGCGTGCAAGAGATGCTCGGGTACATCAACTCTGAGCTGCACAAGAGCTACAGCCCGCTCTTCAACCCGAAGACTTCGCCCGAGCAGCGGCAAGAGCGCGAAGAGTACCTGCGCAAGCGCTACGGCGTGATCGAGGCGGCGCTCGCGAAGGGGCCCTACCTGTTCGGCGAGCAGTTCACCGTGGCCGACGCCTACCTTTTCACGGTCACCAACTGGTCGAATTTCGTCAAGCTCGACCTGTCGGCCTTCCCCAATCTGCTCGCGTACCAGCGGCGGGTGGCCGCGCGCCCCGCGGTGCAGGGGGCGATGCGGGCCGAGGGGCTTCCGGTCGAGGGCGGCAAGTAAGGGGGGCGCCGCGCGGGCCGCCCCTGGCGGCGGGGCGCGCGCCGCGAGCGCTCAGGGCGGGGGCGCCTTTCCCCTCAACGCGCCGGATCCGTCGACCATGTATGCGGGCGGCGCCGCTGGCTACACGGACTATCCCAGCCTCGAGGAGCTGGACCGCGTCAGCCCTTGAGGCCCAGCGGCCACCGCAGAGGCTCCCGGTAAAACGTGCGCATCCGGTCGGCAGGCACCTCGTGGCCGATGTCGACCGGCGTCCAGATCCGCACCGCGACGTGCCGGCCTCAGGACCGGGTCGAGTTGAGGTAGTCTGCCGTATGCGATCTTGCTCGTCCGAGGAAATTTCTGCAAGATGCTGGCGCTTCAGGCGGACGTGCTCGCATGTCACCTGCATCGAGCAGCGGAAGCAGTACAATCGGAGGAACGCGCCCATGACCACTTTGCCCAAAGGCCCCACCAGCAACATCCTGGTGAGCCTGCAGGGGATGCTCGACCCGATCGGCTTCACGCTGCGCATGCGGGAGCGCTACGGCGATCCGATGTCGTGCCCGAAGATGAACGGCAAACCGGTGCTGGCCACCGGCAGCGTGGAGGGGCTGCGCTCCGTGTTCGCGGTGCCGCCGGAAAACCTCGACCAGATGCTGGGCGAGAGCTTCACCGCGGCGATGGGAGAGTCGTCGCTGTTCGCGCTCTCGGGCGCGCGGCACACGGCCATGCGCAAGCTGCTCATGCCGCCGTTTCACGGGCAGCGCATGCGCCTGTATGGGAAGCAGATCTGCGACCTGGCCCTGCAGCACTCCCGGGACCTCAAGCCGGGCCAGCAGCTGGTGGCGCAGGATCTCATGCACACGATCTCGCTGCAGACGATCGTCCACCTCGTGTTCGGAGTCACTGCACCGGCGGAAGCGGCGCGCCTCGAGAAGCTGCTCGAGGAGCTGCGCAAGAGCTTCTCCTTCGGCCTGAACATCACCCTCATAATTCCCTGGCTGCGCCGGGAGTTCCGGGGCTTCGGCCCGTGGGCGCGCAGGCAGCGCGCGACCCGCGACCTGCGCAGCTTCCTCGATCCGGAGATCGCCCGCCGCCGCGCCGAGCCCGCCGAGCGCACCGATATCCTGAGCCTGCTCCTGGAAGCCCGCCAGGAAGACGGGACGGCGCTCGACGACCAGCAGATCTTCGAGCAGCTGCACACGCTGCTCTTCGCGGGGCACAGCACGACCGCGGGCGCGCTCACCTGGGTGCTCTATTTTCTCGGACACGCGCCCGCCGTGTTGCGCCGGCTGCAGGACGAGCTGACGGCGCTGGGCGCGGATCCCGAGCCCGAGGCGCTGGCCAAGGCGCCGTACCTGGAAGCGGTGTGCAACGAGACGCTGCGCCTGCGCCCGCCCAGCCCGGGGGTGGGACGCAAGCTGAACGCGCCGATGAAGATCGCGGGCTACGAGCTGCCGGCCGGAGCAGGCGTGTTCGCACAAATCATCTGGGCCCACCACGATCCCGCGGTGTTTCCGGAGCCGGAGGTGTTTCGTCCCGAGCGATTCCTGGAGCGAACCTATTCCCCCTTCGAATTCCTGCCGTTTGGCGGCGGGAATCGGCGCTGCATCGGGGCCGCCTTTGCGCTGTACGAGATGAAGCTGGTCCTGGGCACGCTGCTGCGGAGCTACAGCTTCGAGCTCGTGTCCAAGAAGCCAGTGCCGGCGGGGCTGCAGGGGATGCCCGGCTCTCCGGTGCGCGTGATCGTCCGCTGATTCCTGCCGCAGCGAGCTCTACTGAGTTGCGCCGGCGCATCGAGACGGCGTCGCGCTTCGGGCACCACCTCGACGGGCATGTGGGGCAGGGTGGTGCTGGACCGCCGGAAGGCGTTTGGACGCGCTACCCTCCTACCCTGTACCCTCTTTCCGCGACAGCGTTCGGCGCGCGCTCGAGGGTCGACCGGCGTTAAGGTCGCGCTCATGACGTCCACCGTGACCCGCAACGCCGGCTCCACCGTCAAGTACGCCGTCATCACGGCGGTGCTCGCCGGCCTTTCGTTCCTCTGTTTCCGCGAGATGAGCGACCGCTCCGGTCTGCTGTGGCTGCTCTGTCTGGTCGGCGGCCTCGGGTTCGCGGTGTTCGCGTTCGGGTCGATCCTCGTCGCCAGGGACCTGGCCGGCACCGCGACGTGCCCGCGCTGCCAGGCGACGCTCGCGGAGATCGAGCTGAACCACACGGAGGACCCGGCGTTCTGCGACAAGTGCCAGGCCGCGTACCTCGTCGACAAGCGCGTCCTCACCGTGCTCGCCGACGACTACGTCCACCCGAAGCCGGGCTTTCCGGTGCCGGTGACGAGCGAGGCGATCCGCTGGCCGGAAGGCTGCTGCGTGTGCGCGAGGCCGGCGACTCGCGGCATCGAGGCGAAGGCGGACGACGGCCAGACCGGGACCAATGTGGCCGTCGCCGCGGCCGGGCTCGCGCTCGGGAGCATCGCGGTGCGCACCGGCGGCGGCACGAGCTACACGCTGCGCATCCCACACTGCGCCGAGCACGACGATGGCGCGAAGCTCGAGATCAAGATCGGCAATGAGCCGCCGCTGCAGATCCGCTTTCGCTCGTACGCCTACCAGCGCCGCTTCCTCCAGCTGAACCCGAAGCCGGCGACGGCGCGCCCATCATAAAATTGCAATCCAATACGAACAGCGGGACGCCGCATCGTTCCACGCCTCGAACGCGGCCGTTCCAGATCGCCGCCTGGCGCCGCTCCGGGTAGCGCGGCATGCTCTGGACGTGATTCTTGAGCGGTCGCGGGCGGATTTCGTACGCCCGCCTCCGGGCCTGCCGCTCCGGCTGTCCCTTCACCGGTTTCGGCTCGGCGCCCCCACGGGTCTGCTCGGAGACGCCGTCGCCGAGCCGGGCACGCCGTAATCACAGGCCCCGTCACGCTGATTGCTGACGAACGCTGGCTCCTGGCGGAGGCGGACTCCGTCGGTGCGAACGATCGTCTGAACAGAATCATGATGTGGAGGCAGAATGAAGAAGAGAGAACTTGGTCATCAGCTTGGTCTCGCGGTGTGCGCGGGCGCCGCGCTCGGCCTCTCCACGGGCTGCTCGTTTGAAGGCGCGTCGGACGAGCCGCTAGAGGCGCTCGAGCCGCATTCGTCCGCCATCATCGGCGGCGAGCTCGCCGAGGCGAGCCCCTGGGCCGTCCAGGTCTTCGACGTGCGCGGGAGCACCGGCGACTTCTATCAATGCACTGGCACCCTCGTCGCTCCGCGCTGGGTGCTGACCGCGCAGCACTGCATGGCGGACGAGGGCGAGACGTCGGCGGTGCGCGTCGGCAGCAACACGTACCGCGAGGGCCGGCGCATCGCGGTCGACGCCATCGAGGTGCCCTCGGCCGGCGTCGACATCGCGTTGCTCCACCTGACCGAGGACGCCGATGGACCGTTCGTCCAGCTCGCCCCCGCGGGGCCGGCCGTGAACGGGAGGGACGCGACGGTTTACGGCTGGGGGAGCGAGGGCACGCCGCTGGTGATGGCGCCGTCGCTCAAGAAGGCGACCATCCACATCGATGGCCGGCGCTCCGACGACGAGCTCCTGGCGACGGGCGTGACGGGCTCGGGCTGGAGCGGCGACTCCGGCGGCCCGTGGTTCGTCGACGGGCGTCAGGTCGCCGTGTTCTCGGCCTCGAACGGGCAGGACGGCACGAACCTGCACGCGACGCTCGCCGGCGTCGACGTCGCGCGCCACCGCGCGTGGATCGACGCGACGCTCGCCGGCGGCCCCACGGTCCACCCCAGCGGCCAGGTCGTGCTCCACGATCTCTCGAGCTTCTCCGGCGTCTCGCAGGGCTTCGGGATCGGCCGCCACAACCTTCCGGACATGACGATCATCGGCGACAACCGCGCGAGCGCCATCAGGATCCCCGCCGGGCTCCGGGTCACGGCCTTCATCCACCACGAGTTCGGGGGCGAGGTGCGCGTATTCACCTCGGACACGGATCTCGTGGCCGCGGGCTTCAGCGACGCGATCTCGAGCATCGTCGTCTCGCACGCCTCGGACCCGCAGCTCGACGTGGTCACCTTCTACGAGCACGCCAACCTCTCGGGCGAATCGTTCGTGTACGGCGTCGGCTCCGGCCTCTTTTACAGCACCCCATGGGACCAGAGGGTCAGCTCCGTCCGTGTCCCCCCCGGCTTCAAGGTGACGCTCTACGACGGGCTCTGGCGATACTCGGCCGAGTCGCGCGTCTTCACGACAGACGCGAACCTCGCCCCCCACAGCTTCGACGACAAGAGCCGGAGCTTCCTCGTCGAGCGCTTGTAGGAGCGAGCGCGCGCGGCTCGCGTCGGGCGGCGGGCGCCGAATCATCCCCACGCCGGCCGCACGAGGCCAAGACGGCGTGCTCGCGCAATCCGGCCTCGACATCCTCGTGAACAACGCGGGCGGGTCGCGCACGTGGCCTTCGGCCACGGCATCCACGTGTGCCTCTCCCGACCGTACCGTCTCGGGATCGTTCGACACGTCTTGACGTTCGGTGCTCTCGTTGTCACAATGTCTTCATGCCAGCGACGATGACAGACGACGAGGCTGCCGTCCGGCGCGCGAGGATCCTGACCGCCGCGCGCTGGTGCTTCCTGAACTTCGGCTTGGTGAAGACGACGTTCGAGGACATCGCCAAGCGCGCCAACCTCTCGCGGACGCTGCTCTACCGGATCTTCAAGGACAAGGAGGAGATCTACCGGGCCGTCTTCGTGGACTGGTTGGTCTCCCGGCACCCTGCTGCGAAGCAGGCGGCGGAGGGGCCTGGCAGCCCCTATGAGCGCTTGCTCAGCGTCTGCCGCCTGATGGTGCTCGAACCTTGGGCCGAGATGGTCGGCACACCGATGGGGGGCGAGTTCCTCGAGGCCTGTGAGCGGATCGACCCCGAGAGTGAGGCGCACTACCGCAAGGTTGTGCACGAGTGCGTCGCCGCGATCCTGGGCGACGAAGCGAGCGCCGAGGTCTTCTTGCTCGCGCTCGACGGGTTGCTCGCCGACCGGCCCTCGATGGAGGTGCTCGAGCAGCGGACGCAGCTCCTCGCGGCGCGCTTCGCTCCTCGCTCGTCGAAGAAGGGAGCAAGGTCATGACAGCGTCAGCTGAAATCCAAGAGATCGCCATTGTCACCGGTGCATCTACCGGCATCGGCGCGGCCACGGCACGCGAACTGGCTCGGCGGGGGTTCCACGTCCTCGCGGGGGTCCGGCGCGACCGGGACGCCGACGCAATCCGGGGGCCGGGTATCGAGCCGCTGATGCTCGACATCACCAACCCGGACCACATCCAGGCGCTCGCTGCTCGGGTGCGCGAAGACCCGCAGCGCCGGGCAGTGCGGGCGGTGGTAAACAACGCCGCCATCGGCGTCAACGCGCCGGTCGAGGCCTTCGCGATCGACGAGTGGCGACGCCTGTTCGAGGTGAACCTCTTCGGCCACATCGTCGTGACCCAGACACTCCTGCCGGCCCTGATCCGCAGCAAGGGTCGCGTGGTCAACATCAGCTCCGTGGGCGGCAAACTCGCCGGGGCCACCTATGGTCCTTACGCAAGCACAAAGTTCGCGCTCGAAGCCGTCAGTGACTCCTTGCGACGCGAAGTCGCCCCGTTCGGCGTCCAGGTGGTTGTGGTCGAACCGGGCGCGGTGCGCACGGAAATGCCCGGCCGGGCGATCGCCACCGCCAGGGAGATCGCGTCGGCCATGACGCCCGAGCTGAGCCAGCGCTACGGCGGGCTGGTGCAAGCCATCACCGCGCAGACCGCAGCGTTCACCGGGGTCGGGTCGGGTCTGCCCGCTGACGCCGCGGCCAAGGTGATCGCCAAGGCAGTGACAGCGCGCAAGCCGCGCACTCGCTACACTGTCGGCCGCGACGCGGCACTGCTCACCCTCTTGGCGCGCATCCTGCCTGATCGAATACTCGACTTCGTCGCTGCCGCCGCCCTGCGTCCCCACTTTCCCAGGGAGAGCAAATGAGCACCACGACTCCGCTACCGCTCGCGTTCGCGCTCGTCACCGGCGCGGCCGGCACGATCGACGGCAGTGCCGTCGCCAGGTCGTCCAGCCCGAGGTACACCGCGAACAGCACTCCGCAGCGGCCGGCCCCACCCAGCGCCAGAAGAACGAACCCTTCGCTGCCGAGAGCCGCTCACGCGGTCTCGCGACGGCCGGACGCATCGAGGAGCCTGCGCCCGATCGCGCGGGCCGCTTCCAGGTGTACGGCCGGGTCGTGCGCCTCCGAATCGAACAGCAGCTCGGACGTGTCCACGGTGGCGCCGCAGTAGCCGAAGATCCCGTGGTCGATCTGCATCTTCATCGCGCCGACGTAGCCGTGTCGCGCGTACGTCCGCACGTCCGAGCCCGCGAGGCCCACGAGGTGGACGTGCAGATGGCGGAGCTTCTTGTCCAGCTTGCCGCCGAGGCTGAAGTCGAACGCCCAGCCGTTGGAGAACACGCGATCGATCCACCCTTTCATCAGGGCCGGCATCGACCACCAGTAGACCGGATAGACCAGCACCAGCGTGCCCGCCCGGTCGATCCTCGCCTGCTCGGCGGCCACGTCCGCCGGAGGCCGCGCCTGCCGGCGGTGGACGGCCAGATCGGCCTCGGTGAACCGAGGATCGAACCCTTCGCCCGCCAGATCGGCGATCTCGAAGGTGTGGCCGGACTCGGCCGCGCCCCGCGCGACCTGTGCGGCGATCGCATGGGTGAGCGAGCTGGGCTCGGGATGCGCGACGACAACGAGAACGTGCATGGCGATGACTCCTGTTGACGGGCCTCCGGCCGAAGACGCAGGCTATATACTCCTGGTAAGTTACGATCGGTAGCTAAAGTGTCAAGCACCGGCAAACGCGTCCGCGCATCGTGATCGCCCTCGGAGCGAAGCGACGCTGGTCCGTCGGGGCTGGGGTTCAGGTCTCCGTGGTCTCCTCGCCCTTGCGGCGCGATGGGCCCTTCTGCGTGATGCGGTGCGCGTTGTGGACGACGCGGTCGAGCACGGCGTCGGCGATTGTGCGACCAGCTTGGCGTCGTCACCGACCTGCAAGTACGGAGCACCGGAGGTCACCGGGTTGGTAAGCTTGCTCCGCGGATGCAGGTCCACGGCGCCGACCTGCCCGGACGCTGCCCGCGGGGCGCTCACCAGGAGATGACGATGAAGCTGACCAACCAGCAGGTGATTCAGTCGATCTACGACACGGGCACTCGAGACGAAGGTGGCCGAGTACTGGAGGCTGCACGACGGGAAGGTGATCGAGCTGAGGCCGTTCTACTGGGACACGGCGGCGCTGGTGAGCGCCGTGCGTTCATGAGGGGGATACCTTGATCCCCGCGCCCTCGCCGGGCGCTCCCCGGCGGTGCTTTCAGCGGGGGCCGGCGCCCTGGAGAACACCATGCGACGGTCCGCCGCCGCGGAGCAGTCCCGCCAGGGATCCCTGACGCGCGAGGCTACGGCAGGCCGACGCAGGCGCCCGGCTGGTCGACGGAGATGCCGCTCGCGGCCGCGACGCAGGCGTTCGAGTACGTCTGCCCGTCGCAGCCGCACACGGGCGCGAGCTCCTTCGTGCAGGCCTCGGGCCTCTCCGCGCAGGTGCCGGGCGCGTCGGCGCGCCCGCAGATGTCGTCCGGCTCGTACTTGCAGTAGAGCCCCTCCGCGCACACGCGCGGCCCGCCGAGCCGGAAGCCGCCGCAGCTCTCGCCGACGCCCACGACCGTGGGGCCGCACTCGCCCATGCTCTTGACCGACACGCCGGCCATCGCCGCGACGCAGGTGTTGCCGTACGTCTGGTCGTCGCAGCCGCAGACCGGATCGTAGATCTGGGTGCACGCCTCCGGCGAGCGCTCGCACGTCCCGCTCCGATCGTACGCGCCGCAACTCGCCTCGGGGGCGAAGTCGCAATACAGCCCCTCGGCGCAGCGGATGCCCGCGATGCCGCCGCACATCTCGCCAGGCTGCGCGGCCGGCGAGCACGCCCCGCCGCCGCAGCTCAGGCGGAGCGCCACGTCGGCGACGCCCCGGGACGAGAGGATCTGCACGACATACACGCCGGTGCCCCGGCTCGTCCAGGTGGCCGCGGCGGGCGCCTGCGATCGCCCGCCGCGCTGGAGGACGCCGAGCCGCCCGTCGCTCCCGATCTCGTAGACCTTGAACGCGACCGAGGCGTCCGCCCCGCCGGCGGGCTGCAGATCGAGCGTGATCGCCTTGCCCACGTGGGTCGTGAAGTGCGCGTAAACCGGGGTCCCGCGGGCCACCCTGAAGTGGTTCTCGCCGTCGAAATACGTGGGTACGACGGAGATGTCGCTCAGCCTGAGCGCGCCCTCATTCGCCCCCGTCTCCCCTGGCTCCGCGGTCGCGGCGTCATCGGGTGATCCCGTGCAGCCAGCGATGGATACAGCGAGAACAGCGCCCAGAACATTCACCGTCTTCATGATCGTAAAGGCTCCTCATGCAGAGACGAGCCCAGCGCTCTGGGCGTCTCCTCGGAAATGCGGCTCGTGTGCGCGCAGGGCGAGGCCAGCGCGGCCAGCCCGATCGAGCGCCCGCGGCCTCCTGTCTCCGGCAAGCGGTCGCTAGGACCCGATCAGGGATCCGTCAATCGCCGCCGGAGCAAGCCTGCCGAGCGGCGCCCGGAGCGCGCCTGTCTCCACCCTGCGTCTCTCCGCGATGTCGCTGTGTCCTCCATAGCGCCGAGCTCTCGCTCGACCTGGGGTGGCAGTGGGTCGGTATGTCCGCACTCCAGCGCCCCGATCATCGCACGCCTCGATTCATCCGTCGTCAGCTCATCTCGACTCCATCGTCCCTGCTGTCTGCGTCCGTCGACAGTCAGCCTGCAGTCAGTCCACAATCGTCTACGGTCTGCAATCAGCGTTCCTCACGAGGAGGGATGAGGTCGCTCGATAACGTCCCCGGGAGAGCCGCGGCCGCCCTGGAGCGCCGGCGGCCCTCCGTACCGGGCATGGCGGGGCCGGGTGGGCGGGGCCGGCGGCGCTTGGGCGGCGCGCACCTCCTGTTCACGCGCCCCACGGTGTCATGAGGCGTTCCGCCACACCGCGGCGATCGTTTGCGGCCTCTGCCCCTCCTGCGGGGCACTCTGCGACGTGGAAGACACCGAGCGCGGCGCTGCGCGTGTTCATCCCCTGGTCTACGCCCTGAGCACATCGAGCGCACCGGCGGGGCTGGCGGCGTCCGACGCGGCGGCGGCGCGCGCGAGAGGGCGAGAGGCGGCCGAGCGCCGGGAGCGCCGGGAAGCAACGGGAAGCGCCGGGAAGCACGGGAAGCGACGGGAGGAGATCGGGTTTTCGTGATCGGCCGTGGCGACGCCTCTTGCATTCACCGCTCGAGCGCGGCTAAGTCTGGGTCTGCTCGAATGGTCCGTCCCTCCGACAAGACCGCAAACAACCGCACCCCTCGGGAGCTGAACCGCTCCCTCGTCCTCGACCTCGTGCAGGAGCACGGCCCGATCTCCCGCACGAACCTCGCGCGCATGAGCGGCCTCACCAAGCCGACGGTCTCCGCAATCATCGAGGAGCTGCTCGAGAGCGGCAGCGTCCGCGATGTCGGGACCGAGTCGCGCGGCGGGCGCCCGGCGCGCCTCCTCGAGTTCAACGACGACAGCGCGGCCTTCCTCGGCATCGAGATCGGCGTCGAGCAGACGGTCGTGGCGGTGGCGGACGCGCGCGGGCGGCTCCGGGCGCGCCTGGACCACCCCTCCGTCCAGCGCGATCCGCAGCGCACCGTCCGAGACATCGCCGAGCTCTTGCCGCGGGTGCTGCAGCTCAGCGGCATCCCGCGGAAGCGGCTGCGCGGCGCCTGCGCGATCGTGCCGGGCCTCGTCGAGCGGCCGAGCGGGGTCTGTGTGCTCGCGCCCAACCTGGGCTGGGAGCGGTTCCCGCTGCGCGCGGAGCTCAGCCGCGCGCTCCGGATGCAGGTGCCTGTGTACAACATGCCTCAGGCGGCGGCGGTCGCGGAGGGGCAGCTCGGCGCGGCGCGTGGGCACGCGTCGTACGTGTGGATCTACGTCGGGCTCGGCGTCGGCGCGGGCCTCGTCGTCGACGGGCGCCTGTTCTTCGGGATGCAGGGGTACAGCGGTGAGATCGGCCACTGCCGGGTCGCCGACGACGGCCCGCCGTGCGGCTGCGGGCGCCGCGGCTGTCTGGAGACGTTCACCTCGGTGATGGCGCTGCGGCGGGCTGCCGAGGCCGCGTCCGCCCGCTCGCACGTGCTCGCGGCGCTCGCCCGGCCGCACGACGTCGGCGCCCTGGCGGCCGCGGCGCTGGCCGGCGACGAGGGCGCCCGCGGGATCTTCCTGGATGCCGGCGCGCAGCTCGCGCGCGGCATCGCGGTCCTGCTCAACGTGCTCAACCCCCAGCTCGTCGTGCTCGGGGGCGAGCTGCTCGCGGCGTCCGACATCCTGATCGCCGGCGTGCGCGAGGCGCTCCCGCGCCACACCGTCCGCGCCGGGGACGTGCCCGTGGTCGCGTCCCCGCTCGGCAGCGAGGCCGGCCTGCTCGGCGCCGTCCAGCTCGCGCGCGAGGGCTCGGTCCGCTCGCTCCGCCTCGTGCCCGACAGCGTGCTCCAGGACAGCGCGCCCTGACGCCGCGACCGGACCGGCAGGCCAAGCCATGAGCAACCTGGCGCTGATCGAGCAGCTGTACCGGGCCTTCAAGGAGAGAGACTACGCGTCGTTCCGGCGGCTCTGCGCGCCGGACCTCGAGTGGATCCAGAACGAGGGGTTTCCCGGCGGGGGGACGCACCGGGGCGTCGATGCCGTGGTGTCCGGCGTCTTCGAAGCCTTCGGCAACGAGTGGTCGATGTGGCGGTTTTCCCTGGAAGAGTGCCTGGACGCGGGGCGCTCCATGATCGTGCTCGGGCGGTACGAGGGAGTTCACCGGAAGACGGGGAAGTCGTTCTCGTCGGCCGCCGCGCACGTCTACGACATCGAGGACGGCAAGGTCCGCCGCTTCCGGCAGTTCACCGACACCAAGGTCATCTGGGACGCGATGGGCTGAGAGCCCGGCGTGCCGGAGCGCCGTTCAGGCCTCCGGGGCGACGTCGGCCGGCGCCGAGGCGCACGAGGCGTTGCGCATTGCGCGGAGCGCCGCTCCAACTGCGCGGGTGCTTGCGCAACGTGGGAAGGGCCGGCGAGGCCCGCGCCTCTCGACATCGCGCGCGAGCGCGTGCGCGGAGCCGCCGGCCGCGTCGCGGGCCCTCGGCGCGCGGCGTGGCACGAAGCGTGATTGGAAGCCGGCCGTGGGTGAAAGCGGGCATCGGCGGGCGACGTCTCGAGACGGCCTGCGGGTGTCCGAGGGCGCTTGAACCCACATGCCCCTGCGCCGGGTCACGCCCGGGGGGCTCGGCGTCAACATGGTTTTCCTCGGACACCCAGAGTCACAAAGGATCGCGTCATGACCGACAGCATGCACTGGCTCCTCGCCAAGACTCCTCGTCGAACGTACCGGGCCGCGTCTCTGCTCGCCGCGCTGTTCATGATGGGCTGCAGCGCCGCGACGACCGAAACGGACGACGCCCTCCCTCTCGACCAGCCCTCGCCTGCCGGCGGGTTGCGTTTTGCGAGCGAGCACGACGCCCTCGGGTGGGTCGCCAGGCGGGCCGAGGAGCTCGACATGGGCACCACGACGATCGAACGGGACGAAGGCGGTCGGATCACCAAGGTGGCCGGCGTGTCGATCGGCTTGCCCGAGGAGATCGCCCTGGCGAAGGCGCAATTGATAGGCGAGCTGGGGGGCGAAGGCCATACGGTCGAGATCGCGGGGGAGCACTTCCTCGTGGAAGACCAGGAGCCCGAGGTCCTGGCCGCGGCCGCGCACTGCAGCGGCGGCCTGTGCACGAAGGACGAGTCGTTCAAGAACGATTACTATCTGTATCGAGAGCTCGGGAGCCGAACCTCGGTGACGTCAGGAGGGTTCAAGACCCAGCGCACGACGATCCAGGGCTCCGGGTTCTACGAGTGCGTGGACCTGCCGGGGCCCCTGCCCGTCACCTGCAACGGCTACTGCAACTATCCGGCCAGCTGCCCTTCGGGTTTCACGCAAGAGAGCACCGTCGGTTACCCCACGTGCAGGACGACCTGTGTCGGCCAGGTACGCGACGTGACGCTGTCGATTTCCATCGTGGGCTTCGATTTCTTCGAGTCGAGCGGCATCCTCGTCGCCTCCATCCCGGAGCGAAGCGGCACGACCCACGACGCGAGCCTCGAGGTCAAATACTGGGAGTATGGCGTCGGCATCGACTCGGTGATCTCCGACGCCGAAGGCCTGTGCGGCTCGCATTCCACGTCGGGCCCGGAAGGGCTCGTCGTCGCCAGGAGCCACTGGGGCCGCGTGCCCAGCACTTGCCAGTAGCGCGTCGCCTGGGCCTGGGGGGTGGGCCGGCTCATCGACGTCATCGAAGCTTCGGATGCTCTCGGCGGCGTCGCGCAGGGGGTGAGCCAGCGTCCGGCGCTCGACCTGCTCGAGCCGGGGCCGCTCGGCGCCGATGTGGTCCTCGCGACGACCTACCGGCGCTGGCCCTGCCGCTTTTCATCACGAAACCGAGCGCGCTCGGGAAACACTCAAGGGCATGAAGCGCTCATCGTTTTGCGTGCAGGTTGCCCTCGTCCTCCTCGCGTGCGCCTGCGGTGACGGAGGCGACCTCGGAGGACAGGGCGGCGGAGGAGGCGAGGCGAGCGGAGGTCCCTCCACGAGCACGACGGGCGCCGTCGGAGGCCCGTCCGGCGGCACGACGGGCGCCGGCGGAGGCCCGTCCGGCGGCACGACGGGTGCCGGCGGAGGTCTCGGCCCCCACGTCCCCGAGCCGAGCACGCCGACGCGCGGCGGGACGATGACGTTCACGAACATCGGCGCGCCCGGCTGGTGGCCGCGCCGCATCGACCGCGAGCCCGGGGATCCGGCGTGTGACTACAAGGACGGCGAGGACACCTGGGGCGGGCACTGCTGCATGACGGAGCATCACACGACGAGCGACAAGCTCGCTCCGTTCGACGAGGAGATGACCCTCATCCTGAAGGCCATCCGCGTGAAGCAGCTCGCCGTCTACCAGCCCGGCGGCGACCCGGCCGCCTGGCAGATGGTCTCGTCGTGGGACGCGAGGAGCGGCGTGGGCTCGAACCTGCTCGTCACGGAAGGGCAGACGACGTCGGCCGACTTCACGGGCGACCTCACGAAGAAGGACTGCGTCACGTATTTCATGCAGGACAAGCCTTTCCAGTGCGGTGATGGCAAGGACTACTACTGCCCCGACGATCCGGGCGTCACGCACCTCGGCTGGGCGGGGTCGAAGCTCGTCGTCCTCCTCGCTTCGATGACGTTCGACGACGCGGACGTCGAGAGATGCGACGGCGGCGGGCAGGGCCATCCCGGCCCGTGGGTCGCCTTCGTCGCGTCCGAGCTGATTCGCGACGGCGGCCGCAAGTGGAACGGGCTCTGCAACTGCTACTCGAAGACGGGCACGGTCGGCGACGGCTGCGGCGAGATCAACGTGTTCGAGGTCGTGATGGACAACAACGAGCACAGCAGCCGCGAGTTCATGAGCACCGGTGTCCGCTCGTACCAGGAAGGGCACGTCGGCGGCAGCGTCTGCGGGGCCGGCTGTGATCGCGAGGCGTTCGCAGAGGACGTGGAGGTCGTCGACGCGTGCGCGCAGCAGGCCTACGAGAAGGGGCCCGTCATCGAGGCCGGCGGGCGCTCGGACGGGTGCCCGACGTGGCGTCGGCCCATCGGCGATCGTTACTTCATGATCCTGCTCGACGAGGCGCAGCGCGCGATCCAGGTCGCGGTCATCCACCCCGAGAGGATCCCCTCCGCCGCCGCCGAGATGCTCCCCGACCTGCCGGGCAGGCTCTCGCGCGGCTCGATCGACGCCATGCTCTCGATGCGCCTGCCGGACTGACCCGCCGCCTCGCGCCGCCGTGCCCGGAGCGTCACGCACGTCCGTACCGTCGCTGTCCGTGCACCACCACGGCTCGCGCCTCGCGCTCGGCGTCTTGCGTCCTGATGGCCTCGCGTTTGTCGTAGATCTTCTTCCCCCTCGCCAGCGCGATCTCGACCTTGGCCAGACCGCTCTTGAAATAGAGCCGGGTAGCGACGGCGGTCATCCCCTCGCGGGCGATCGAAAGGTCGATGCGCTGGATCTCGCGCCGGTGGAGGAGGAGCTTGCGCGCGCCCTTCGGCAGGTGGCCGAAGGCGGCATCGGCCATCGCGGCGATGCTCACGCCTTGCAAGAACACCTCGCCGCGGAGGACCGTGCAGAACGAGTCGGTCAAGTCGGCCTTGCCGGCGCGGAGCATCTTCACCTCGCTCCCCTTGAGGACGATCCCCGCCTCGAACCGGTCGCCGAGATCGTAATCGAAGCCCGCGCGCTTGTTGCGCGCGATGAGCGTCTCGCCCGGCCTGGCCTTTTCCTTCGGCACGAGGGGATCGTAGCACGACGCGCCCGTGCCCCCGCGACCCG
This sequence comes from Sorangium cellulosum, assembly GCF_002950945.1. Classification (GTDB taxonomy): domain Bacteria; phylum Myxococcota_A; class Polyangia; order Polyangiales; family Polyangiaceae; genus Sorangium; species Sorangium cellulosum_E. The sequence continues at coordinate 12,278,831 of NZ_CP012673.1, read as the reverse complement.
GGAGCCACACGAGCTACCCTGCCCGGCTGCCTCGACGCCGAGGCGCTCGGGGGAAACCCTGACCCCTGCGCGACGGGGGCCGACCCGAACTTCACCAGCGCGCAGCTCACCTCGGTCGGAGCAAGCGAGTCGTACGTCCGCTCCTACCAGTGGATCGACAGCATCTGTCCGGCCAGCGGGCAGGATCGAGCGACGACGATCGTGGACTTCCCCGTGCCCGGCTTCTACCAGCACCAGACCCCGGAGACGTACGGCTTCACCGTGCAGCCGTCCTTCTGGGGCTCCTCCTCCGCCTCGTGGAGCGACGCGCCGCAGGCGATCAGCGACTGCTTGAACACCAAGATGGCGACGCGCGTGCAGCGCTGGGACTGGGCCACGAGCCAGCTCGTGCAGCTCACGTACAAGGAGCAGGCCGGCGTGTGGGTCTGGGACAACGCGGCGACCGGCCGCGGGCACTGCTCGGCTCCGGCGTTCCTCTACTACCACGAGAACTACGGGACCGCGCACCAGGTCGCCACGAGCAAGTACCGCGTCCGCACCTGGGCCACGCAGCCCGACGGCTCCCACGCGACCGTCTGGATCACGGGGACCCACACCGGCCTGTAGCCTGTTGCAGCGCCCGGGCGCGATCACCCCCGGCTGGCGGACCTGGCGGCGCGTGTGGCGGCCGCCAGGTCCCGGGGCGCGGAGAGGGGCACGATAGCCGACAAAAACGCCTCGGCACACCGCTCGCACAGCGGGCGTGCCGAAGCGCCGCGAGGCCCGACCTCGCGCTGCTCTCGCCGTTGCGGGACAGCGCGGAGGCCCGGGAGCGGCGTGATCGATCGAGCCGGCGCCGCGCGTCGCGCTCGGATGGAGGCACACATGTTGGTTCATCGCTCCCTGTCCATGGTTCTCCCTGTCCTCGCGCTCGCCTGCTCTGCCGCGCAAGGCGCCGCCGAGCCGCTGCCGGAGAGCGCCGCTCCGCAGCAAGGCGGTGCGGGGGCTCCGGCCGGCTCGACCGGCGCGAAGAGCTTCGTCGACGCCGGGTCGTACTTCACGAGCGCGGACGAGATCGACGCCTGGTACGCGCTGCTCCGCGCTCTGGACGACGACCTCGACGCCGTGTGCGGCGACACCTTCTGCGAAGGCGAGTACAGCAACTACAAGCCGCTTCGATTCCGTTGCTCCGTCGAGGAGCACACCGGGACGATAGGCAGCTGCGTGTGGGTCCTCGCCGCGAGCAACGAGGAGATCCTGCCTTCCACGGGAGACGTGGAGGTGGACGCCAGGATCTTCCTCTGCGAGATGCCCGTCGCCCCGGAGACGGCCGTGGTCGACCTCGTGAAGGCGCTCTCGGCGCCGCTCGATCGGGCGATCGACGCCGCCCTCCCCGGAACCGACGTGTCGCTGTACGACGGCCTCGCCGGGTGCCTCTGACGGCCCGCCGGCATCGGCCGGCGTGCTCATCGAACCGCGCTGGATCCCCCGTCGAGCCCTCGACGGGGCCGGGGTCGCGCCGGGCCCCGCCCGGGCGCGGAAGGCGATGGCCACGATGACCATCGCCTTCCGCCCAATCACGGCGTCAGAAGACGTAGACGCTCTTGGGGACGAACGGCAGCGGGCTCAGGCCGCTCTCCCCGAAGACGGGGTACGGATAACCGATGCAGTCCTCGTTCTGGAAGATCGCGGCGGCGACCCCGTTCGTGTTGTAGGCAGAGTGCGCCCTTCCCTCCCAGCCGTGCTCCGGGAGGTCGACGCACGTGCCCACCTGCGGGTTCAGCGCCCGGACGTTGAAGATCTCCCCGCCGTAGCCCTCCTCCTCGAAGAGGCAGAGGACGCCGTCGAACGGGCAGGGGATGGGGTCGTCCTCCTGCGCCGAGGCCACCTCGGGAAGCAGCAGGCCTGCCCCTGCGAGGAGGCCGACGCCCACCAAGGCACGCAAGCCCAGGGAGCGGGACGGAATGAACCGACGGAGGTTCTGAATGTGCTCGAACCAGTGCATGTGTATTCCTCCTCCTGCCCACCCATGGGCAGGTACTGCGGAGGCACCTAGCACCGGACGCCATTCACGCATTCCCAGCCTCCCTCTGTTGTTGCCAGGCTGTGACATAAAAAGCACGCGGGCTCGCGTGTCCCTGGAAATATCTCTTCCTCCCGGATGGCGGACTCATCGATATGGAAGTTTTCAGCAAAGGCTCATCATGGTTGCCAGAAAGGGCGGCGGGGGGACTTCTGATGGCTCATCCGCTCTCACCGAGGGGTCGCGTCGACCGACACCCTGGCTCGAGGGAGGCAGAGCGCTCTCGGGTCGCGCCCCTCGGCGAAGAGCGGCGCGAACGCGCGGCGCTCATGCCATGTCAGCGCCCCGAGCAGGCCGAGCAGGACGACGGCGTTGATGCCCGCGCGCGGGTCGAGCAGGAGGTGGAACAGGGCGATGTTCACCACGATGGGCCAGAGCAGCGCGAGCGCGAGGGGGCGGCGGCGATCGAGGAGCAGCAGGGCCGCGGCGAGGAGCTCCACGGTCTTCACCGCGTAGATGAAGCCGCTCTCGATGAGCAGCTCCACGAACGGGTGCGGCGGCTCCGGGACGGGGACGATACGCACGAATCCGTTGATGCCGCCGATCAGGACGATCGAACCAAGGGCGATGCGGGCTGCGTGGAGAGCGCGGGGGTGCATGGGTCCTCCTCCGGGGTTCAGGGGGAGGAGTTGCGCCGGGGCGCGCCCGGTTCTTGTACGAAGCGGCTGCGGGCGATGGAGCCCGGCGTGCGCCCCAGCGTCGCGGTGACCGCGCGCGTCAGGTGTGCCTGGTCGTGGAAGCCGCTGGCGAGCGCCGCCTGGGCGGGCGCGACGCCGGCGAGGAGCGCCCGGGCGGCCGAGAGGACGCGCAGGAAGGTCACGTAGTCGCGCAGCGGGTGGCCGAACGCGCCGTGGAACAGGTGGGAGAGCCGCGAGCGCGAGAGGCCCTGCGCGGCGGCGAGCGGCCCGAGCGCGGGGCGCTCCGGCGCGCCCTCCGCGAGGCGGCGCATGGCGTGGAGCACGCGCCGGTCGAAGGGCGGGCCGGCCGGCGCGAACGCGCGGGCGCACGTGCTCATGAACCCCAGCGCGGCGTCGCCGTCGAACCGGCCGCGGAGCACGTCGCGCGCCGCCGCGTGCGCCCGCTCGGCCAACGCGCCCTCGAGCACGAGCACCCGCCCGCGGGCGACCGCCTGCGCGCCGGCGCCGAGCCCGTCGGGCGCCAGGAAGGCTGTGAGGGTCGGCCCGGGCGCGCCGACGGCCTGGACGACCCCCGCGCCGGTGAGCACCGGCGCGCGCGCCTCGAACCGCCGCCCGTCGGCCGTGGCGACCTCGAGCGGGCCATCGATCGGCACGACGAGCTTCACGAGGTGGAGCGCGTGGCGGCGGGCCGCCCCGGCGCCCTCGACGAGGTGCACGCCGCCGGAGCCGACAAGCGCCGTATGCTCGCGCGCGATCACGCGCGACAGCCAATCACCCCGGCGCGCCGGGCGCAAGCGCGCAGCAGCGGTGAGCCGCGCGCGAGCACGTGAATCCGCACGTGAATCCGCAACGGAACGAGGCGCATGGTCGTAATCCATGGTGAGGCCCCGGAGGGGGCGTGCGGCTCTGTCCGTTCGAGAAAACCTGCCTGAGAAAAATTGGTGGAAACTGTCGGCAACACTGGCAGAAGCACGCTGGGTCCGGGTAGCATCTGCGCCCGTTGGAGAGCGACACCGCGGCGGATTGGGGCCGTCCCGGTGTTGACGCCATGGCCTCGTGCCGGAGGACTGGACGTATGCGCAGGCTTCTCAAGCATTCCCTCGTGGGGGCGATTTTTCTCATCTCCGTGGCGATTTTTTCCTGCGATCGGACGAGCCACCTCGGAGGAAGCTGCGAGTCGACCTCGGACTGTGAGTCGGACACCCAGTACGCGCCTGGCACGGAGTGCTCCGAGAGCAAGTGTCAATGCGTCCAGGAGGGCCACACGTTGTGTTGTGAGCCCGGCGACACGGCGCCCGACTGTTTTCTTGCCTGCCGCCCGTGCAGCGAGTGTCAGGAGGGCTGGTTCAGCTGCGCGCCGGGCACGGCCGGGACGGCGTGCGACAACGACGCGAAGTGCGCCGGCCCGCCGGACCCGCGCTGCGGCGTCGGGCGGTGCGTGGACCGGGTGTGCAGGGTGGAGCTCTACGAGGGGCCGCTTTCGTCCCAGGTGCGCGGGGACTGCATGCAGCTGGAGTGCACCCACGAAGGGAAGGTGGTGGCCATCGCGAACCCGGCTGATTTCTACAACGACGGCAACGTGTGCACCTCCGATGTCTGCTCGGAGGGCAACGAGCCTGTCCACGCGCCGTTCGACAACGGGATCAGCCTCGAGGACCTCTTTGGTCTCGAGGTCGTCTGTTACGAGGCGCAGACGTTCGATTGCATCGTCGAGGACGACGAGTGCGGGCCTCGCCGCATCTGCGTCCCGGCCGTGGGGGGGCAGCACGGCGGAGGTTTCTGCGCGCCCAGCCACTGCATCAACGCGCGGATGGACGCGGACGAGGCGGACGTCGACTGCGGCGGCGTCTGCCGGCGTCCGTGCGAGAGCGGGGCGCTCTGCGCCGTCCCGCAGGACTGCATCTCCGGCGTGTGCTCCGGGAGCCCGAAGACGTGCCAGAGCCCGTCCGAGTACGACGGCGTGCGGAACGGCTTCGAGACGGGCGTGGACTGCGGGGGCCCGTGGTCGCCGTGCCCGGACGGCGAGGGCTGCGCGGCGGGCGCGGACTGCGAGTCCGGCGTCTGCTGGGCCGGGGTGTGCGACGCGCCGACGTGCATCGACGGCGTGCGGAACGGCGACGAGCTCGGCGTCGACTGCGGCGGGCCGGCGTGCCCGGCGTGCCCGCGGTGAACTCGCGCGGTCACCGCGGCGGATGTGGCGGACGCGGTGGCGGCGTGGCGGACGCGGCCGACATGGCGGCCGCGTGGAGCCGGGGTGTCGGGAAGCGTCGTTGACGCTGCGCCCTTTCGCGGTCATACCGGGGACATGCGCAGGCTCGTTATCGAAGGCATGACGTGTGGTCACTGCGTCCAGGCGGTGTCGAAGGCGCTCGCGAAGGTCCCCGGCGTCACGCGGGTGGGCGAGGTGAGCCTCGAGCGCGGCGAGGCCGCCGTCGAGGGGAGCGCGACGGTGGAGACCCTGCTCGCGGCCGTGCACGAGGCCGGGTACGAGGCGCGCGCCGCGGACTGACGCCGCGCTGCGGAGCCCCGCGTCTTTCTGGTATGGTGGCGGCCACCATGACGAGAGCTCAGGGCGAGAAGGGGTTTCCGGAAGGGTTCCTGTGGGGCGCCGCCGCGGCGTCGTACCAGATCGAGGGCGCCGCGCACGAGGACGGCAAGGGGCCGTCCGTGTGGGACATGTTCTGCAAGAAGCCGGACGCCGTGTGGAACGGCCAGAACGGCGATGTCGCGTGCGACCACTACCACCGGTACGAGGAGGACGTCGCCCTCATGCGCGACATCGGCCTCCGCGCGTACCGGCTCAGCATCTCGTGGCCTCGCGTGCTGCCGGACGGCACGGGCGCCGTCAACGAGCGCGGGCTCGCGTTCTACGACCGGCTCGTGGACGCGCTGCTCGCGGCGGGCGTCGAGCCGCACGCGACGCTGTTCCACTGGGACTTCCCGCTCGCGCTCTACCACCGGGGCGGGTGGCTGAACCGCGACAGCGCCGACTGGTTCGCCGAGTACACGAGCGTCGTTGTCCGCAAGCTCGGCGACCGGATCAAGGACTGGATGACGCTCAACGAGCCGCAGGTGTTCATGGGCGCCGGCCACTACGAGGGCCGCCACGCCCCCGGGGACCGGCTGCGGTTCGCCGAGGTCCTGCGGGGGTGCCACCATGTCCTGCTCGCGCACGGCAAGTCGGTGCAGGCGATCCGCGCGGCGAGCCCGGGGAAGTGCAATGTCTACTATGCGCCGGTCGCGCAGGTGAAGTACCCCGCGAGCTCGTCCCCGGAGGACCTCGAGGCGGCCCGGGCGGCCACGTGGGCGGTGGCCGCGCGCACCACGTGGACGAACACGTGGTGGATGGACCCGGTGTTCCTCGGCAAGTACCCCGAGGACGGGCTCCGCCTGTTCGCGAACGAGCTGCCGGAGATCCGGAGCGGGGACCTGGAGACCATCGCGCAGCCGGTCGACTACTGCGGCGTGAACGTCTACTGGGGCGTCCCGGTGCGCGCCGGGGCGAACGGCGCGGCCGAGGTCGTGCCGCACCCGGTGGGATTCCCGATCACGGCCTTCGAGTGGCCGGTCACGCCGGAGTGCCTCTACTGGGGGCCCAAGTTCTTTTACGAGCGGTACAAGCGCCCCATCGTGATCACCGAGAACGGCCTGTCGACCCGCGACTGGATCTCGCTCGACGGGAAGGTGCATGATCCCCAGCGCATCGACTACATGGCGCGCCACCTGCGCGAGCTCCGCCGGGCCATGGCCGAGGGCGCGGTCGTGAACGGGTATTTCCACTGGTCGATCATGGACAACTTCGAGTGGGCGCACGGCTACAAGCACCGGTTCGGCCTGGTGTTCGTCGACTATCCGACGGGCACGCGCGTGCTCAAGGACTCGGCGCACTGGTACCGGGAGCTCATCGCCTCGAACGGGGCGACGCTCGGGGCGTGAGGGGGCGGGGGCGGACGCTCGCCGGGCCGGGGCGCGCCGACATCGTGCGCCCCGTGAGCCGTGGACCGCGCCTCCGAAGACTTCAGGAGAGGAACCTGTCCTGGAGGTCATACCAATGAAGCGCTTCCTCATGGCCCTCGGCCTGACGGCGATCGTGTGCACCGGGTGCGACGAGATCGTGTTCGAGCTCAGCCCGAGCGGCGTCCACCCGTCCGATCCGGACCCCGCGCCGCCGTCCTCCGAGGACGACGATCCCCCAACGCCGAGCGCCGTCGCGATACGAGGCGGCGACGTGCCTCCCGACTTCGGTTTCCGGATGTGGGAAGATCCCGACTCGCTCGTCCTGATCTTCGACAGCGATGCCCAGGAGTGCCCCCCGACCGTGATCGAGGCGACGTGCGACAATGCGCCTCGCTGGCAGTTCATGCTCGCCCTTCCACCCGAGTTCGACGCGCCGGGGCCCGTCGATCTCAGGGATCCGCGGGTCTCCTTTCACGAGTCGCTCTCCGAGGCCGTCCCGGACTGCGCTTTCGGCGGCGGTACCGGGACCGGCGGCGGCTACTTCCGGGGCACGATCGAGATCGTGAGCAGCGACGAGACCTCCCTCGTCGTGAGGGCGCACGACGTCGGCCTGGAGGGCCAGGTGAACGGCGACTTCACGGTCCAGCGTTGCAGCGCGGCCGCCGATCCGGCGACTGGCGAGTGATCTTCCGCCTCGCCCGCTCGCTCCGCCAGCTCAACCCTCAGGCGGCGCTCGCCGGCCGACCGAGGCGCGCGGCCGCGCTCCGTGCGAAGCGCCATGCCGCCCGCGCGCCCCGGCGGCGCGGTTCGGCCGCTCAGGAGGCGATCGGCTCGTCGCCGTCTTCCTCGTCGTCGAGCAGGCTCTCGTCCCCGCCCGCCAGGTCGTACCCGTTCGGATCGAAGTCGTCGAACATCGCCAGCAGGCGCTCGCTCAGCGAGTCCCACGTGTCCGGCGGCTCGCCCGCCTGCCGGTCGCGCTCGGCCAGCGCGAGCGCGGCGGCCACCGCCGCGGTCAGCGGGCGCGCGTCCTGGAGCACGGCGACCTTCGAGGCGTCGCCGCTGCACGCGTAACCCAGAAGATAAGCCCGGTACACTTCCTCGTTCGTCTTGTCGCTCATTGCTCTTCCTTCGTTCCTGGCGTCCTTCGCGCTCCGGCAGGCCGCGCGGTGGGGCCTCCCGGGCGCCCGGGACCGCGGCGCGAGCCTAGCCGATCCGGCGCGCCCCGGGGATGGCCCGCGCTCCGCTCGAGCACCCGGGCCCGCGCGGCCGCGCGGACGCCTACAGATCAGTTGCGCAGCCGATCGCGCAGCGTGCGCACCGCGCGGTCGATCCCCGCGTGGTGATGGAAGCAGCATTGCCCGATGCGCGGCTGGCACTGCGACGAGCGGAGCATCTCCAGGAACACGAGGGCGCGCGCGTCGCCCTCGAGCGCCGCCCGCTCGAAGAGCCTGTCCTTGCGCTTGCACGGGGCCTCGCGCAGCTCCACGGCGATGCGCAGGGGCGCGCTCGCGCGCTCCAGCACCTCGGGGCGGCGGAGCAGCGCTGCCGCGCGTTTCCCGCCCTGCGTGCCGCCGTAGCCGCTCACGATCTCGTAGGCGACGTCGAGGCCCTCGGCGCCGAGGCGGCTCTCCAGCGCCTCGAAGATCGGGTCGGCGCGGCCGTCAGTCCGGTACGAGCTCTTCACCGCGACGGCCGCGGCCGCGGTCATCACGTCGCGCTCCTTGAAGGCCGAGCGATCCTTCTCGAGCAACACGGAGAGCGCGCGCTCCGCCTGCTCCCACCGCTTCGCCTTGACCGCCTCCACGAGGCGCTCGCGCTCGGCCAGGAGCTCCACGCCCTCGCCCGGCGCCGCCGCGGCGAGCGGCTCGCCCGACCCCGCCGCGGCGAGCGGCTCGCCCGGCGCCGGCGCCGACCCGGAGGCCGGCGTCGCCGGCACCTCCGGCGCGCTCGCCGGCGGCGCCGTCGCGGGCGCCGGCGGCGGCGTCCCGAGAGCGTCCGGCGCCCCGGCCGCCGGCGCCTGCATCGCCGCGGCCGCCTCCCGGAGCTCCGCCCCGGCGACCGCCGGCGCCGGCGCGCTCGCGGGCAGCCCGCGCTGGAACACCACGCCCGCCGCGACGGCGGCGCCCGCCGCGGTCGCGCCCAGGATCCAGCCGGCCCAGCGCCGCCGCGGCCGCCGGCCGCGCTTCGACCCCGCGCGCGCCGCGCCCGCCTCCTGCGCGGGCAGCTCGCCGCGCGCGTCCGCGCCCTCGCGCGGCGAGCTGCCCGCGCCGGGGGCCGCCTCGTCCGGCCGCGAGCCCAGCGCCGCCGGCGCGGCGGCCTGGAGCGCGCGCAGCGGATCGTGGAACGACGGCGACGACGCGAGCGGGTCGCTCCAGCGGAGCAGGCCGAGCGCCTCGGACCTCGGCATCGCCGCGTCGAGCGCGACGAGCAGCGAGCGCGCGCTCGCGTAACGCGCCGCCGGATCCTTGCGCAGCAGGCACATCACGACCGCCTCGAGCTCGCGCGGGACGCGGGCGCCCGGAGAGCGCAGCCGCAGCGGCGGCGGCGCCGCGGTGCACTGCTCCCGGAACAGCTCGACGGGCACGATCGCGTCGAACGGGTGCTTGCCGGCGAGCATCTCGTAGAGGATCAGCCCGAGCGCGTAGAGGTCGGAGCGCGCGTCGACGTGGTCCATGCCCTGGGCGGCCTCGGGCGCCAGGTACGCGAGCGTGCCGAAGACCATGCCGCTCAGGGTGATCCGCACCGTCGCGGGCGGCTCCTCGCCGCTGTCCGTGCCCGGCGTGGAGAAGCGCTCCAGGGGCACCTTCGCGAACCCGAAGTCGATGACCTTCACGGCGCCGGTGCCGTGCTCGATCAGGATGTTGCGCGGCTTGAGATCGCGGTGCACGACGCCGTGCTCGTGCGCCGCGGCGAGCGCCGCCGCGATCTGCCGCGCGATCTCCGCGGCGCGCGCGGCGGGCACGGGGCCCTGCTTGATGATGCGATCGAGCGTCGCGCCCCGAACGTACTCCAGCACGAGGAACCGGGAGCCGTCGGGCAACGTCCCGAAATCCGTCGCCGAGGCGATGTTCGGGTGCTGGATGTGCGCGCCCGCGATCGCCTCCCGCTCGAAGCGCGCGGTGAGCTCCGGAGAGCTCTTCGCCGCGGGGAGGAGCAGCTTGACGGCGAGCCACTTGCGCAGGTGCAGGTGCTCGGCCTTGTAGACCGCGCCCATGCCGCCCGTGGCGACGAGCTCGACGATCCGGTACCGGTCCGAGATGACCCGCCCGACCATCTCGGCCGCGGGGCCCTCCGGCGGCGCGCTGCTCGCGGAGGGCGACGGATCGCCGGGGGCGGGGGGCGGTGAGGCGCTCACGGGAGGCCTGAACTGTCCGGCGAAGGCCGCCCCTTGTCAAAGGGGGATCGACGCCGCGCGGCGCCCGGGGGCCGGGGATTGTGGCGGACCGCGCCGCACCGTTATCCTCGCGGGCGCACGCCGCCTGCAAGCGCCGGTCGCATCCCGGCGGCAGGAGAGAAAAAGACCGTCTTGCAGGACAAGGAGTTGGCCGCGATGGAGACGACGACAGGCCAGCCCGACACGCTGCCCGACCCATCGAGCGCGGTCTCCTTGCGGCGCCTCGACGCCCAGGCGCACGCGGCGACCGTGACGTTCACCACCGGCGCGGCCGAGGCGGCGCCGGAGGGGATCCCGGCGGCGCGATCGGCGCCCGACGCCGGCGGCGGCGGCGGCGGCGAAGGCGCGAGGACGGAGGCCTCGACGAGGACCGACGTCTCCCCTCGCTCGCGGCGGCGGGAGGCGGACGACTCGCCCGCGTCCGTCGGCAGCTTCATCGGCCACTACGAGGTCATCCGCGAGCTCGGCCGGGGCGGCATGGGCAGGGTGGTCGTCGCCCGCGACACGCGGCTCGGGCGGCTGGTCGCGATCAAGTTCCTGAGCCGCGTGAGCGAGGCGCGGGTGCAGCGGTTCCTGGTCGAGGCGCGGGCCACGGCGCGCTGCAAGCACGAGAACATCGTGACGCTCCACGAGGTGAACGAGCACGGCGGCTACCCGTACATGGTGCTCGAGTACATCGAGGGCCAGAGCCTGCGCGCGTGGATGGACCAGCGCCGGCCCGCGGACGCCGGCGAGCAGATCTCGACGGCGCCGGTGCCGCCGAGCCTCGCGGTCGAGATGATGGCGCCGGTCGTGCGCGCCCTGGCGTGCGCCCACCGGTTCGGCATCGTGCACCGCGATCTCAAGCCCGAGAACATCATGCTCGACGCGTCGGGCCCCATCAAGGTGCTCGATTTCGGCATCGCGAAGCTGCGCGAGGACGACTCGAGCGCCGCGCGCCCGGTCCCGCGCGTGTCCCTCCCCGGCGAGCCGGCGCTCACCCGCGAGGGCGCGATCATGGGCACGATGCCCTACATGTCCCCCGAGCAATGGCGCGGGGAGGGGATCGACGCGTGCAGCGATCTCTGGGCCGTGGGGGTCATGCTCTACGAGCTCGTGACCGGCGAGCACCCGCTCGCCCCGACGCACATGGGGAACCTCATGCGGGTGGCCGAGCTCGACGAGCCCATGCCCCGGGTCGACGACGGCCGCCCGGAGCTCGGCGTGATCGGCGCGGTCATCGATCGCTGCCTGTGCAAGCGCAAGGAGGAGCGCTTCGCCTCGGCGCAGGAGCTCCTCTCCGAGCTGACGCCGATCTTGCCCGGGCGCCACGAGGTCGTGCTCGGCGCGGACGAGAGCCCGTTCGCCGGCCTGTCGTCGTTCCAGGAGGTCGACGCGGATCGCTTCTTCGGCCGTGGCCAGGAGATCGCCGGCATGGTGTCGCGCCTCCGGAACCAGCCGCTGCTCGCCGTGGTCGGGGCGTCCGGTGCGGGGAAATCCTCGCTCGTGCGGGCCGGGGTGATCCCGGCGCTCAAGCGCTCCGGCGAGGGCTGGGACGCGCTGATCATCCGGCCGGGGCGCGAGCCCATGGCCGCGGTGGCGGACCTCTTCAGCCACCCCTCGGTGACGCTGCTCCCCGAGCTGCGGGGGCTCGATCCGCGAGGCGGCGAGGCCGCGCGCGGCGGACTGATGATCGAGCGGCTGCGCGCCGAGCCCGGCTACCTCGGCACGGCGCTGCGCGCGTGGTCGGCCCGGAAGCGGCGCCGGCTGCTCCTGTTCGTCGATCAGTTCGAGGAGCTCTACACGCAGGGCTGCGACGCCGGCGAGCGCGGGGCCTTCCTCTCGTGCCTCGCCGGCGTCGCGGACGACGCCTCGTCGCCGCTGCGGGTGATCCTCTCGATGCGCTCGGACTTCCTCGAGCGCGCGGCCGAGGACCAGCACTTCATGGCGGCGCTGACGCGCGGGCTCGTGTTCCTGCCGGCGATCGGGCGCGCGGGGCTGCGCGAGGCGCTGGTGATGCCGGTGCAGGCGGCGCGGTACGAGATCGAGGATCCGGGCATGGTCGAGGGCATCCTCGACACGCTGGCGACGACCCGCGGGGCGCTGCCGCTGCTCCAGTTCACGGCGGCGCGGCTGTGGGACATGCGCGACCGCGAGCGCCGGCTGCTGACGCGGGCGAGCTACCAGGCGATCGGCGGCGTGGCCGGCACCCTGGCGAGCCACGCCGACACGGTGCTGGCCGGCATGAGCGCGCGCCAGGCGAAGCTGGCCCGCACCATCTTCGAGCGCCTGGTCACGCCCGAGCGCACCCGGGCGATCGCGAGCCTGAGCGAGCTCCGCGAGCTCCCCGGCGGCGCCGAGGAGATCGAGCGGGTGATCCACCTGCTCGCCGACGCGCGGCTGCTCGCGATGGAGACGGGCGTCGGCAGCGCCGGGAGCACGGTGGAGATCGTGCACGAGTCGCTGATCGACAGCTGGCCGACGCTGCACCGCTGGCTCGACGAGAACCAGGAGGACGCCGCGTACCTCGACAAGCTGCGCGCGGCGGCGAAGCAGTGGGAGTCGAGCGGCCGCGCGGACGACATGCTCTGGCGCGGCAAGATCGCGGAGGACGCGCGCCGCTTCCGCGAGCGCTACCACGGCGAGGTGATGGAGCGGGAGCAGCGATACCTGGACGCCGTGCTGCGGCTCGCCGACACCGTGCACCGGAGGAAGCGCGCGCTCATCTACGGGACGATCGCGGCCCTGTCGTTCCTGGTGGTGGCGGCGACCGTGGGGATCATCAAGGTGCAGAACCAGAACCGGGTGATCACCGAGCAGCTGCAGGAGATCCGGCAGACGGAGGAGAACCTCCAGAAGGCGCTCGCCGCCGAGAAGATGGCCAGGGACGCCGCGGAGCGGGCGCGCAAGGACATCGAGGAGCAGCGGGCGCGGGCCGAGCAGATGGAGCAGATACAGCGGCAGAGAGAGGCGGAGAAGGCGAGGGAGGAGGGCGGGCGGGGGGCGGCGGGAGGGCGGGGAGCGGCGCGGAAGGTGCGGGGCGACGGGAAGGGCGTCGCGGCGGCGGGGGCGGCGCCGTAGGGGCGGCGGCGGTGAAGCCTGGTCGCACGGGGCGCGGCACCATCGGCACGAATTGGCGGCCCGAGCTGCTGGGCGCCCGCGGCGTGGCGATGGGAATACGTAGCTATACAGCAGCGGTGCAGCAGCGGCCTATCTCCGGATATGCGCTGATAGGTCGCGGAAGGTCGCGGCTTGTCTCCGGGGATACGGAGATAGGCTGCGGGGAGAGGCTGCTCATCCGCGGGAATACGAAGATGAACTGCGGCGGCTCGCGGCCTACATGTTGGACGACAGTGATAGGTTGTGCGTCACAGTTGATCGCGACGTTGGGCGGAAAGTGAGGAGCATGTCACAGTTCATCACTGCGTCAGGCTTGGCGAACTGGCTGGAGAAGGACCAGAAGTCCGCTCTGGACTCCGCGTTCAGTTCTGCAAAAGAGAAGCATTTCACAGCTCTCGTGGGAGCGTACCTTGCCCTTATCCGGGCGTCGACACCATCCACGTTGCTGCAACGATCGCGGAGAGAATCCCGCTGAACGGGCGCAAGACTGAGAAGCAGATCTCTTGCTCGGTGCAGCCGCTCGTATACGGACGCCAGACGTCGAGCACGTCGTGGTTGTGTTCATCGAAAAATCCATCTATGGCAAGTACCGGCAAGACTGTGCAAACCCTTGGCAGACACTTGCGCCGAGCAGCAGCGCGACCGAAGGAGCGGTAAGAGATTCGCTGCGCATTGAGCCGCATCATGCGAAGGCAAATACAGGACGTGGCGGCGGCAAGCTGTGGCCCGACTATCGCAAACCTGCCGACCTGGAGCAGCGTCACATCGCGCTAGCATTGACTGGGTCCACTAACACAAATCTATTCGGGGTGTTCCGGCGTGACACTCGACGTCTTGAGGTCTCGTTCGATCGAACGCTTTGTCGGCTTAGTGCCGCAAAACCGGCGCATCTTTTGGTTCTCCACCCGCGCAGCTTAAGCCTTATCGACGGATCGGGTAACCGCGATGACGACCTTGAAAACATCCTCCGCTGGCTGCCGTAGTAGTCCCGCCCAACAAGCGGTTGCAGACCGACGTGGGGCGCTGCGCGCGGCACCGCGGCTGAACCGCGGTCGTTGGACCGACGCGCCACGGGGGGCGGCCGCCCCCTCCGCCATGGCGCCGCCACCCCTGAGAGGGCTCCTTGCTCGCGTTTCCCTGTCGTTTCGCGCCGGTATGGCGTGTGCCAGGGGCCCAGCGTCATGCCGACGCTCGAGCACAACGCCCTCGTCGAGATGTTCCGCGACACCCCGGAGCTCGCGCCCCACTTCCTCGCGACCCTCTTCCACGTCGATGTGCCGCGGCATGCCTCGGTCGCGGTGGTCGAGTCCTCGCTCGACCAGCTCATCCCCGTGGAGTTCCGCGCCGACCTGGTGCTCGAGCTCCGCGACGCGAGCGGCGCGCTCGTGCTGGCGATCGTCATCGAGGTCCAGCGCGACGAGGACCCGGACAAGAAGTTCTCCTGGCCGGTGTACGTCACGGTCGTGCGCGCGAGGAAGCGCTGCGGCACGGTCGTCCTCGTCGTCGCCCCCGGCGCCGACGTGGCCGCCTGGGCGGCGGAGAACATCGACGTCGGCCTCGGCTTCGGCCACATCAGGCCGCTGGTGCTCGGTCCGGCCGTCGTGCCCGAGATCTCCGACCCGGCTGCGGCGGAGCAGGAGACGGAACTCGCCGTGCTCTCGGCGGTGGCGCATGGCAACGGGCCGAACGGGCTCGCCGTGGTCCAGGCGGCGCTCGTCGCCCTCGGCCGGCTCGACCAGGAGCACGCGGCGGTATACTTTCAGGTCATCTGGAACGGGCTGCGCGAGCCCATGCGGCAAGCTCTGGAGGCGTTGATCATGGAACGACAGATCGAAGGTGAGGCGACGTTCCCCCCGTTCGTGCAAAAGCTCATCCATCGCGGCAAGCTCGAGGGCATCCGCGAGGGCGAACTCAACGGCAGGAGGGACACGCTGCTGCGGCTGCTTGCTCGTGCAGGGATCGCGCTCACCGAGAACGAGAGCGCGCGCATCCAGGCATGCACGGAAGTTGCGACCCTCGACCGCTGGATCGATAACGTCCTCGGGGCGAAGACTTCCGCTGACGTGCTCTCCTGACGGTTGACGGAGGCAGCCCAACAAGGCGATGAAGCTGACGGGCGTTGCCCGCCGCTTATCGCCAGGTCATTCGGCGGGCGGGCGTTGTGCCAAGGCGGGCCAGGGAGAGGTGCCCACCATCTAGGATGGTGACCATACCGACCCTACCGGGGTGGATCCACGGGAACAGCCGCCGCCCCACCAGGGTCGTCAATGGGCCTCTTCTTGGAGGCGCCTCCGGACCTGCTCCTGCACGTCGGCGGGGAGCGAGCGGAGGTACTCCTCGGGGAGGACCCGCAGCATCTCCAAGGGCAGCGCCAGGATCACCTGCTCGGGTGCCAGCCCCGCCAGCCGCTGCTCGGGTGCCAGCCCCGCCAGCCGCTGCTCGGGTGCCAGCCCCGCCAGCCGCTTCTCCACGGGCATCGCCTCCACGAGCTTCTGGAACATCTCTTCGTATCCCGGGAGCTCCTCCATGTTCGGCTGCTTCATCTTCGTGTCCCTCATCCACTGCTGGAGCCATCGGGTGGCCTCGCCCGACTCTGCCGGCCGGCGGCTGAACAGCCGCAGGTACTCGTCCCGCTCCGCCTCGGTCACGTCGTCGGTGACGACGACGTAAGCAGTGTACATCACCCCCTCGATCCGGCCATATCCACCGCCGAGCGGCGTCAGCTTCCAGCCCATCCGTTCGATCTCTTGGCGCAAGGTCGGCGTGACCGACGCGACCACCAGCACCAGCGTCAGGTCATCGCGCTCCGGCAGCTCGTCGAGGTGTGCCGTGTTGTACAGCACGCCGTAGCCCACCAGCCGCAGCAAGTCCCCCGGACGGAACGCGGAGTCGACTGGGCTCTTGTATTCCAGCACCGTCACCGCTCCGAGCCGCGGCCACAGCATGCGCAGCACGCGCGCCTCGTGATCCTGCCGCTCGACACCGATCCGGCGCAGCAGCAGGATGTCCGCGCGCTGCGGCTCGACGCTCAGCCTCACCTCCGACTGCACCTCGAAGTTGGGCGGCGCGCGCCGCTGAATCAGGTTCACGAACGCGAGGTGCCACAGATCGAAGGGCAGCTCCACGGGCGCCAGCCTACGCGCAGCGGGGACTGCCGGGCCAAATCGGAGCCACGGGCGCCGCAGCGGTCCGCCGAGCCCGCCGTGCGCCACACCTCAGGCTCAGGCGCTCCGCCTCACGCCGCTGTGCGCAGCTTCACGCGCCGCGCCGCCCGGGGCCGACGAGCGCCGCGGCGCCCCGCCCGCCATCCCCCGCGCCGTCCTCCCCCGGCTCCCCTGTTGAACCCCAGCCCCGCCCGGGCCAAGGATGCGCCATGGCCGATCCCGTCCACGCCCTCGCCCGCGCCTTCCAGGAGGCCATCACCGCCGCCCTGGGCGCCGAGCACGCCGCCACCGATCCCGCGCTCCGCCGCTCCGCGCACGCCGACTACCAGGCGAACGTCGCCATGGCGCTCGGCAAGCGCCTCGGCAGGCCGCCGCGCGAGGTCGCGGCGGCGATCGTGAAGGCGCTGCCGGTCAGCGGGATCTGCAGCAAGGTGGAGATCGCCGGCCCCGGCTTCGTCAACCTCACGCTCGAGGACGCCTACCTCACGCGCGAGCTCGCCGACACGGCGGGCAGCGGCCGGCTCGGGATCGCGCCCGCGGCGCAGCCCGAGACGGTGATCGTCGACTACTCCAGCCCGAACGCCGCGAAGGAGATGCACGTCGGGCACCTGCGCAGCACCATCATCGGCGACGCCCTCGCGCGCGCCCTCGAGGCGCTCGGCCACCGCGTCATCCGCCAGAACCACCTCGGCGACTGGGGCACGCCGTTCGGCATGCTCATCGAGCACATGCTCGACCTCGGCGAGGGCGCCGCGGCCGAGGAGCTCTCCGTCGGCGATCTCGACACCTTCTACAAGCAGGCCCGCACCAAGTTCGACGGCGACCCGGCGTTCGCCGAGCGCTCCCGCCAGCGGGTCGTGCGGCTCCAGGGCGGCGACGAGCCGACGCTCGCGCTCTGGCGGCAGCTCGTGCGCGAGTCGATGCGCTACTTCGAGTCGGTCTACCGCCGCCTCGGCGTGACGCTCACCGAGGCCGACTTCGCCGGCGAGAGCTTCTACAACCCCATGCTCCAGGACGTGCTCGCGGAGCTCGGCCAGAAGGGGCTCACCCGCGAGAGCGACGGCGCCCTCTGCGTCTTCCCCGCCGGGTTCACGGGCAAGGGCGGCGACCCGCTGCCGCTCATCGTGCGCAAGCAGGACGGCGGCTACGGCTACGCGACCACCGACCTCGCGGCGATCCGCTACCGCCTGTCGACCGTCGGCGCGCAGCGGATCATCTACGTCGTCGGCGCGCCGCAGAGCCAGCACTTCGCGATGGTCTTCGCGGCGGCGCGGGAGGCGGGCTGGCTGAAGCCGCCGGCGCGCGCCGAGCACGTGGCCTTCGGCTCGGTGCTCGGCGCCGACAAGAAGATGTTCAAGACCCGCGCCGGCGACACCGTGAAGCTCGCGGACCTGCTCGACGAGGCCGTGGAGCGCGCGCTGAAGGTGGTGCGGGAAAAGAACCCGCTCGAGGCCGAGGCCGCCGAGGCGGTGGCGCGGTCCGTCGGCATCGGCGCGGTGAAGTACGCCGACCTCTCCAGCGACCGGATCAAGGACTACGTCTTCGACTGGGACCGCATGCTCGCGTTCGAGGGGAACACCGCGCCCTACCTCATGTACGCGCACGCCCGCATCCGCTCGATCTTCCGCAAGGGCGGCGTCGAGCTGCAGCGCGGCGCCGGGTTCACCCTGATCGAGCCGGCCGAGCGAGCGCTCGCCCTGGAGCTGCTCCGCTTCGGCGCGGTGGTCGAGGACGTGGCCGCCACGCTCGAGCCGCACCGCCTGTGCGTCTACCTCTACGAGCTCGCCGGGTCGTTCACGACGTTCTACGAGCGCTGTCCGGTGCTCCGCGCGGACAGCGAGGCGCTGCGCAGCTCGCGCCTCGCGCTCTGCGATCTCACGGCCGAGGTGCTGGCGAAGGGCCTCGGCCTGCTCGGCATCGACGCCCCGGAGCGGATGTAGCGCGATGGAACGCCGGCGCTCCCTCCCCGGCCTCGGCGCCGCCGCGCTCGCGGGCGTCGCGGGGCTCGCGGCGCTCGCGGCGCTCCCGGCCGCGATCGGGTGCTCGGCCGTGGGCGGCTCGCCCGCGCAGGAGCAGGGCGGCGCGGGCGGGCCCCGCGCAGAGCCCCCCGCGGCCGGCAGCGAGGAGGACGGCGCCGGCGGCCTCGGCGCGCCCGACGATCCGGCGCTGGGCGGCGCCGCCGAGCCTCCCCCGGATCCCGACGCGGACAGGGACGGCGACGGGTTCACGCCCGCGCGCGGCGACTGCAACGACGCGGACGCGAACGTGAACCCCGGCGCGATCGAGGTCGAGGTCACGGAGCCCGACGCGAGCGGCGAGGTCCCCGCGCCGGCGGACGAGGACTGCGACGGCGCGATCGACAACGTCGCCCCTCCGTGCGACGAGGGCCTGGCGCTCGAGGACTTCGATCCCCTGAGCGGCGCCAGGGCGATCGATCTCTGCGCGACCGCGACCCGCGACGACGCGCGGTGGGGCGTGCTCTCCGCGAGGTACGTCCGAGGCGACGGCTCGCCGGCGCGGCCGTCCGCCGCGGTCGGCCTCCAGGAGGGGTTCGGCCCCAACGTGCACGTGCAGCGCGGCGCGCGCCTGCTCGCGCTCTCGACGGGGCGCGCCCGCCTGCCTTCTCAGCCCGACGCGTGCCGCTCCGACAGCTGCTCGAGCTACGGCCCCGGCGCCGCGCCGCCCGGGTTCCCCCAGGACAACCCGGCCTGCCCCCCGTCCGACTTCATCAACGACGACATCGGCCTCGAGGTCGTCCTGCGCGCGCCGAGGAACGCGACCGGCTACGAGTTCCTCTTCAAATTCTACACGTTCGAATACCCGGAGTGGGTCTGCGAGGACTTCAACGACCAGTTCGTCGCGCTGGCCACGCCGGCGCCGCCGGGGTCGTACAACGGGAATCTCTCGTTCGACGACGCGGGCAGGCCGGTCAGCGTCAATATCGCCTTCTTCGATGTCTGCGACAGATGCCCGCGCGGCTCGGGCGAGCTCGCGGGCACGGGGTTCAGCCCGCTGACCGACGGCGCCACGCGCTGGCTGAAGACCCAGGCGCCGGTCCGTGGCGGCGAGGAGATCACGCTCCGGTTCATCCTCTTCGACACGGGCGACGACCGCTTCGACTCGACGGCGCTCATCGACGGCTTCCGCTGGATCGCGAGCGGCGGCACGGTGAGCCTGGACACCGCCCCCGCCGTCGACCCTCGCTGAGCGGGGCGTTCGAGCGGCCGCGCGAGCCCGTCACCGGCAATCCCGACACGCCCCTCCGCAGTCGACGGCGAGCTCGCCGCCGTTCAGGATCCCGTCGTTGCACGAGGGCTCCTGGCAGACACGCCCCCTGCACGCGCCGGACGCGCAGTTCTCCGCGGCGAGGCACCCTTCCCCCGCGGCGCAGAGCGGGCACGAGCGGGTGCCGCAGTCGACGCCGGTCTCATAGCCGTTCTGCACGCCGTCCACACACGTCGGTGCCTGGCAGGCGCCCAGGCGGCAGACGCCCTCCTCGCAGTCGAGCCCCGTCGCGCAGGAGGCCCCGAGGCGGCAAGGCTCGCAGGAACCGCCGCAGTCGGTGTCGGTCTCTCCTTCGCTGTCATCGATCGCACCGTTGCTGCAATGCGGCGGGACGCAAGCGTGCTCCGTGCAGGTCCACCCCTCCGGGCACTCGTCGCAATCCCACATCAGGACAGCCCCGGTATCCCCGCAGGAGAGAGAAAGAGGCGCGGTCAGCCCCAATGCAATGATGCGTCGAAGCATGGTGTTCACTCTTGTCGTTGATGGCCTGGTGGCGACGACGTTACATCAAGCCTGGCCACAAGGGCGCCGATCTGGCCCGTAGCACATGCATTTTGTGGCATTCCGGCGAGTTGTCCGATTTGTCAAAGAATCGACAGGGGGAGATCCGGCGAGCGCTGGAGGCCTCGATCGAAGGCGGAGAGAGGGAGAGGCAGGGGAGCTCGGGACGCGAGGTGGGTGCGCCGCGCGTCCGGGCGCGCCGTTCTCTACGGATTCGATAGGAGGCCGCGGCGGCTCGGCGGAGCGCGGCGCCGACAGCCCCGCTCGGCGTGGCGTTGTTTGGGCAGGGGGTGGAGAGGGGGCCTGAAGGCCGGCGGGCCGCCCGGCGAGCGGCGCTCCAGCCGGCGGCGCGCCGCGCTCAGGGGCGGGCGGGGGCGCGGCGCGCCGCGATGAAGGAGCGCACACAGAGGGCCACGTACCCCGCGGAGAGGGCGCCCATCAGGGACTGGGCGATGACGGCCGCCGGGCGCTCCAGATCGCCGCCGGAGAGCAGCGTCGGCAGCTTGAGCAGGCCGGGCACGGAGCCGGCGAAGCCGAGGACGCCGAGCAGCGCGGCCGCGTGCATGGCGTGCATGTGATACCGCTCCTGCTTCGCGAGCAGCCCGAGCCCGATCGCGACGGCCCCGAAGCCCGCCGGGATGAGCGCCGTCTTGTGCGTCGCCCCCGTTGCCACGAAGCCGCCGACGCCGAGCGCGACGAGCAGCGCTCCGTAGCCCAGGGTCAAATTCGACATGTTCGACATGAAGTGCCTCCTGTTCCGAACCCCCGGGATACCCCGGCCGGCGCGCGCCCGCCACCGGGGCGGCCCGCTCGCCCGCTTTCTGCCGCCGCGCCGGCGGGCGCAGCAGCGGGCAGGAGGCGGCGACGTGGTTAGACTCCGCCGTCATGCTCGGCCTCTCCCGCTTGCGGGACAGCTTCGCCTACACCCCGCGGACGCTGGCGCTCGTCTGGCGCTCGTCGAAGGCGGCCAGCCTCGCGCTCGGCCTGCTCACCCTGGCGGCGGCGGTGCTGCCGCTCGGGGTGGCGTACGTCGGCAAGGCGATCATGGACGCGGTGGTCGCGCGCGACGGGCGCGCGGCGCTCGTGTGGGTCTCCGTGGAGCTCGGCCTCGTGGCGGCGCTCTCGCTCGTGCAGCGCGGGCTCTCGCTGACGCGGCAGCTGCTCGGCGCGCGGCTCTCGATCGACATCCACGCGCTGATCCTCGGCAAGGCGCTCTCGCTCGACCTGCTCCACTTCGAAGATCCCGAGTTCTACGACCAGCTCACCCGGGCGCGCCGGGAGGCGTCGTCGCGCCCCGCCGCCGTCGTGACCGAGAGCTTCTCCCTCGTGCAGAACCTGATCACGCTCGCCGGCTACGCCGCGCTGCTCGTGGGGTTCAGCGGGCTCGCGGTGCTCGCGCTCGTGCTCGCGGCCGTCCCCGCCACCGTGGCCGAGGCGCGCTTCTCCGGCGCGGCGTTCCGGCTCCGGAACTGGCGCTCTCCCGAGACCCGCCGGCTCAACTACCTCGAGCACGTGCTCGCCAACGACGGCCACGCCAAGGAGGTGAAGCTCTTCGGGCTCGGCCCGATGTTCCTCGAGCGGTACAAGGCGCTCTCCGCGTCGTTCTACCGGGAGGACAAGGCCCTCGCGGTCCGCCGCGCCGGGTGGGCTTTCGGCCTCTCGCTGCTCGCGACGGCGGCGTTCTACGGCTGTTATGGCGCCATGGCGCTCGGCGCGGCGGCGGGGCGCCTCTCGCTCGGCGAGATGGTCCTCTACGTCGCCTCCTTCCGGCAAGGCCAGCAGGCGTTCCAGGCCGTCCTCGCCGGCGTCGGCGGCATGTACGAGCACAACCTCTACATGTCGAATCTCTTTCAGTACCTGAACATCCCGACGAGCGCGCCCGCCGCGGCGCTGCCCGCGGCCGCCGGCGCCGACGCGCGGGCGTCCGAGGGCAGAGGCGGCGCGGCGCTCCCCGCCGGCGAGGCCGCGCCGGCGCCCGCGGGCGACGCCGCCGCGGGGGAGCGCGGCGTGCGGTTCGAGGGCGTGGGCTTCCGGTATGCGGGGCAATCGCGGTGGGCGCTCCGGGACGTCGACCTTCACATCCCGGCCGGCGAGAGCCTGGCGCTCGTCGGGCACAACGGCGCGGGCAAGACGACGTTCATCAAGCTGCTCACGCGGCTCTACGAGCCCACCGAGGGGCGCATCCTGCTCGACGGCAAGGATCTCCGCGCGTGGGACCCGGGCGCGCTCCGCCGGAGGATCGGCGTCGTGTTCCAGGACTTCAATCGCTACCAGCTCAGGCTGCGCGAGAACGTCGGGCTCGGCAGCGTCGATCACCTCGAGGACGAGGCGCGCATCGCGCTCGCGGCCGCCCGGGGCGGCGCGGACGAGGTCGTGGCCGCCGTGCCCGGGGGCCTCGACGCGCAGCTCGGGCGCTGGTTCAAGGAGGGCGTCGAGCTGAGCGGCGGCCAGTGGCAGAAGATCGCGCTCGCGCGCGCGTTCATGCGCGAAGAGGCCGACATCCTCGTGCTCGACGAGCCGACCGCGGCGCTCGACGCCGAGGCGGAGCACGCGGTCTTCGAGCGGTTCCGGTCGCTCGCCAGGGGGCGGACCACGATCGTCATCTCGCACCGCTTCCCGACCGTGCGCATGGCCGATCGCATCCTCGTCCTCGACGGCGGGCGCATCGTCGAGGAGGGCACCCACGACGAGCTCGTGGCCCGCGGCCAGCGGTATGCCCGCATGTTTGCGCTGCAGGCCGAGGGGTATCTCTGACGTCATCGCGGGCGGCTCGAGCGAGCTCTGCCTGCTAGGCTCGCGTCATGCGCGACACGCTCCCCAAGGAGGTCGGCCAGGCGATCCGCATCCTCCGGTTGCTGCGCGGGCTCAGCATGCAGGAGTTCGCGGAGAGGGCGCAGCTCTCGGCCACGTACCTGCGGCAGGTCGAGCGCGGCGAGCGGGATCTCGGCCTCGGCGCGCTCGGCCTGATCGCCCAGGGGCTCCAGTGCGACCCGCGCCTCCTGCTCCCGGGTGATGGCCGCAGCCCGGTGGCGTCCGTCGTGGCAGAGCTCTTTGACAAGGCGAACGACACGCTCCAGCACGCGATCCTCTTCTTGCTCATGGAGCCTGACGATTCGGCGCGTAAGCAAGCAATGCTCGCCCTGGCCAGCGAAGATCCCGAGCGCTCGCGCCTCGCCGCTCCGCCGAAGTCGCGCCCGCCCGAGCGCGCCGCCTCGGGCCGCGTCCCGCCGTCATCGAGCCGCCGATCCGGCAAGTGATCACGGCGGCTCGTCGGCACCGCGCGCCGCGCCCCGCGGTCCACGCCGGTGACCGCTACCGCGGGCACCGAACCTCTGTTAACGTTGCCGCGACTTGATGTTCCCCGGCCCGTCTCCGGGCGGGTCAACGACTCGAACCTCGTGCCGGAGGTCCGACGCTGTGAGCAGACCATTCTGGGTTGATCCAAGATTGCGGACCGCGCGCGCGCTTCGCTCCTCCTTTTTTCCGCGCTCGAGGGGTGAGCCCGCCGCGCGCGGCGAGGCGCTCACGGCGAGGGGCCCATGGTGATCCTGGGCCAGGAGTTCGCGGGCTACATCATCGTCGCCAGCCTCGACTCGCCGGCTCCGGCGGAGGCGTATCGCGCGCTCGACGCGGAGGGCCGCGAGGTGACGCTTTATGTCCAGGAAGATCTCGTCGTCGGCGCCGACACCTTCCGTGCGGAGCTCAAGCGGCTGCTCTCGCTGACTCCGGTGTTGCACGACATCGTGCCTGTGCTCCGGGGAGGCATGGAGGGGCGCGCCGGGTGGATCGCCGCCCGGGCCAGCGACGAGCCCTCGATCGAGGAGCTGCTGCCTCGCCTTCGCCCCTGGGCTTACGATCTCCTGGTGGACGTCGCGGGAGCCCTCGGCCCGGCGCACGCCGTGGGCCTCTCCCACGGGGATCTCGGCCCGCACACGGTGGTGCTCACCGGCAAGGGGGCCGTGTTGCTCAGGGCGTTCGGGCTCCACCGGCTGTTCGGGGCGCCGGTGGACGCGGTGGCGGACGCCGCCCGTTACCGGGCGCCGGAGATCTTCGATGCGCGCATCATCGATCATCGAACGGACGTCTACGGCCTCGGGATGTTGCTGTACTGCGCTCTCTCGGGGCGGCCGCCGTTCGAGGGGCGCGACGACCTCGACGTGTGTGTGCTGGAGGAGGAGCTCGCTCCGCTGCCGGGCGTGCCGGCCGCGGTGAACGAGGCGCTCGCCCGGGCCCTCGCGAAGGACCCGGACGCGCGTTTCCAGACGGTCCAGGCGTTCATGTCCGCGGTGCGGCCGCTCCTCCTCGCCGATTCCGCGCCGAGCGGGCCTCTGGGCGCGCCGTCGTCGCCGTCGCCCGAGCTCTCGCCGGATACCGAGCGGAACGCGCCGGCGTCGATGCCGCGCGACACGCTGCCCACCGGCACCGCCCCGCCGCAGGCCGTCAGGCATCCCGTGATCGAGATCGCCGACCCGGGCAGGCGCCGCCGTGTCGTTCAAGCCGGCGGAGCGCTGCTGGCCGTGGTCCTGGCGAGCGCCGCCGTCGCCGTCCCGCTGAGCTCGTACGTCGCCCAGCGCCGGACGTCGGCCGCAGCGTCGGTCAGTAACCAGTCTTACAACGGATACGCCCCACGAGACATCGTGCTGGTCCCGCCGGTGCAGTGTGATCCCGCCGCTCCCGCGGCGGCGCAGCCTGGCGCGGTCGAGGAGCCGGTCCTCGAATCGCAGACGGCCGCACGCCGTCCTGCGCCGGCCTCGCTGTCCGCTCCCCGTGCTTCGCATGCGGACGGAAGCGCGCGGCAACGATGGTACGGCGACCAGCTCTTCTGACAGCGGCCGTCCGGGGTCAGCCCCTGCTTGGCAAATGACATCCCGGCGGATTGGGGCCGCCGGGATGCCCGCACCGCAGACCTCGTGCCGGAGGTCCGGGCGCGTGGCGAGCTTAGCCAAGCATTACGGAATCGGATCGTTTTTTCTCAGATCCGTGAGAATTTTCTTCGAGCCGGCGAAACTTTCTTCGTGTCATGCCCCGGGCGCCTGCCCTGGCTGCCCCGGCAGCGGCCGGAACACGTTCGCCCGGTACCACCGGAGCTCCTCGATCGACTCGCGGATATCGTCCAGCGCCCGGTGAATCTCGCGTTTCCTCGGCGCGGAGCTCCCCGGATACCACCGGCGCACGAGCTCCTTGAGGGTCGAGACATCCACGATCCGGTAATGCAGGAACGAGAGCAGCTCCGGCATGTAGCGCTGCAGGAACGCGCGGTCTTTCCACACGGAGTTGCCGCACAGGACCGCCGTGCCCTCGTCGCAGTGCGCCCCGAGGAACACACGCGTCTCGGACTCCGCGTCGCGGACCGAGAGCGTGGAGGCGCGGATACGCTCGAGCAGCCCCGACCGGGCGTGGAGATCGCGGACGAAGTCGCTCATCGTCGCGAGCACGTCCTCGGGCTGGTGGATGACGAGGCACGGCCCCTCGGCCACCACGGTCAGGTCAGGCTCCGTCACGATGGTCGCGATCTCCACGATCGCGCACGAGCTCTCGTCGAGCCCCGTCATCTCCAGGTCGACCCACACCATCCGCTGGGACCGGTCCATCATCGGCGGCGAGCATAGCCGATCCGCCGCGTGTCCGGTCCACGAGACCAGGCTGCACCGGGAACGGGCCGTGTGCTAAGGACCGGCCGTACATCGGCTTGGAGACCTCCATGCGAGACGTTTTCATCGTGGATGCCGTTCGCACGCCGCGCGGGCGTGGAAAGGCGGGCAAGGGCGCGCTCTCCGGCGTACATCCCCAGGAGCTGCTCGCGCAGACGCTCAACCACCTCGCCGGGAGGACCGGGATCCGCAAGGACGACGTCGAGGATGTCGTCGTCGGCTGCGTGACGCAGGCGGGCGAGCAGGGGGCGTGCCTCGCGCGCGCGGCCATCCTCGCGGCCGGCTGGCCGGACGGGGTGACCGGGGCGACGGTGAACCGCTTCTGCGGCTCGGGCGCGCAGGCGGTCAACTTCGCCGCGATGGGGATCCTGTCGGGCCAGCAGGAGCTCGCGATCGGCGGCGGCGTGGAGAGCATGTCGCGCGTGCCGATGGGCTCGGACGGCGCGCCGCTCGACGGGAACAACCTCGCGCTCCGCGAGAAGCTGGCGATGGTCCCGCAGGGCATCTCGGCGGACCTCATCGCGACGATCGAGGGCATCTCGCGCGAGGACGCGGACCGGTTCGCGCTGGAGAGCCAGCACAAGGCCGAGCGGGCCGCGCGCGAGGGGCGGTTCGCGAGGAGCCTGTTCACGGTCGTCGATCGCGACGGCAAGCCGCTGCTCGACAGGGACGAGCACCCGCGCGCCGGGGCGACGATGGAGGCCCTCGCGAAGCTCGAGCCGGCGTTCGCCGGCCTGGGGGCCACCCCGATGGGCCCGCGCGGCGAGACGGTCGATGCGCTGGCGCTCGTGCGGTACCCAGAGGTGTCGTCGATCCAGCACGTGCACACGGCGGGCAACTCGAGCGGGATCGTCGACGGGGCCGCGGTCGTGCTGCTCGCGTCGGGCGACTACGTGAAGGCGCACGGCCTCACGCCGCGGGCGAAGATCCGCGCGACCGCGACGGCGGGGACGGAGCCGGTGATCATGCTGACCGCCCCGGCGCCCGCGTCGGAGCGGGCCCTCAAGAAGGCGGGGATGCAGGCGCGCGACATCGATCTCTGGGAGATCAACGAGGCGTTCGCGGCGGTGCCGCTGCAGACCGCGCGCAAGCTCGGGATCGACCTCGACCGCGTCAACGTGAACGGCGGCGCGATCGCGCTCGGCCACCCGCTCGGCGCGACCGGCGCCTGCCTGATCGGGACGGCGCTCGACGAGCTCGAGCGCGCCGATAAGGCGACCGCGCTGATCACGCTGTGCATCGGCGGAGGGATGGGCGTGGCGACCATCCTCGAGCGGGTGTGAGCCGCGCCGGCGCGGCGATGGGGACGCCCGAGGACCGCGGGGGCCACCTTCACGAGCACCCGCGCGGGGGCGGCGCTCGGCACGACCATGGCGACGGGCATGACCATGGCGACGGGCATGATCACGGCGACGGTCACGATCACGATCACGATCACGATCACGGCCACGACCACCGCGGCCACACGCACGACCACCGGGGCACGCCGCTCCGCCGGCTCGTCGCCGCCTTCGCGCTCACGACGTCGTTCCTGGTCGTCGAGGCGGCGATCGGCTGGTGGTCGAAGAGCCTCGCCCTCCTGGCCGACGCGGGCCACATGCTCGCGGACGCCGCGGCGCTGGCGCTCGCGATCCTCGCGCAGCGCATCGCCGCGCAGGCGAGGACGCGCGCGCGGACGTACGGCTTCCGGCGCGCGGAGGTGCTTGCGGCGTTCGCCAACGGGATCGCGCTCGCGCTGACGGCGATCTGGATCTTCATCGAGGCGGCCCGCCGGTGGCGCGCGCCGGAGGCGGTGCACGCCGAGGCGCTGACGTTCACCGCGGCGCTCGGGCTGCTCGTCAACGTGGCCGCGGCGCTGCTGCTCTCGTCCGGCGGGCGCGGGCACAACATCAACACGCGCGCGGCGCTGGCGCACGTGCTGTCCGACGCGCTCGGCTCGGTGGGCGCCATCGCGGCCGGGGTGCTCATCCTCGCCTTCGGCTGGACGCGGGCCGACCCGGTGATCAGCGCGGCGATCGGCGCGCTCGTGCTCTGGGGCGGCTGGCGGCTCGTGCGCGACACGTCCCGCGTGCTGATGGAGGGCAGCCCCGTCGAGATCGACCTCGCCGACGTCGAGCACACGATCAGGAGCGTGCCCGGCGTGCTCGACTTCCACGACCTGCACGTCTGGTCGATCTCCGACGGGTTCAACGTGCTCACCGTGCACGTGGTGCTCGCCAAGGGACACCACGGCACGGACGTGGCCGCGGCCGTGAGCCGGCGCCTGCGCGAGCGGCACGCGCTGGACCACTGCACGATCCAGCCCGAGCCGCTCCACGAAGAGCGCCTCGTGACGCTCAGGCGCCCGGGCGAGCCGGCGTCGCGCGGCGGCGGCCCCGCGGGCAGCCGCGGCACCGAGTAGCCCGGCGGAACCGCCAGCTACTCGTAGTTATTGAATTTGTTGGTGCCCCTTCCGCCGTGACGGCGCCGGCGCGCCGCGCGACCAGAGCGCTCGGGCCGGCCGGTCACACCCCGCACGCGACGTTGCCGCGCTGGAGCCCTGCGATGCGCGCGTCGTCGAGCGCCTCGGCCTCGGCGAGCAGCCACCGGAACATCGCGTTGCCGATCGCCCGCTCCTTCCTCGTGTTGAACAGCCAGACGGCGGCGTGGCACACGTCGGCGTGGACCTTGGGGAACGCGAGGCGGCGGAACTCCAGGCCGACCAGCGCCGCCGCGCCCTCGTACTGGGCGCGGAGCGAGGTCCACTCGCGCCACTCCGCGAGCGGCGGGAGCTCGCGCGCCTCGTCGACGCGGCGGCGCAGGGCGTCGCACGCGAGCTCCACCTCGGAGAGGAGCTCGTCCCGGAGCCGCCGGCGCGTGCGGCCGATCGTCGCGCCGAGGTCGTTCCAGTCCGCGTGCGGCACGCGCGCCGCGCGCAGCGCCGCCGCGAGGTCCTCCTCGACCGCGCGCGCGAGCGGCCCGAGCGCCGCCTGCGCGCCCGAGGCGCCGAGCGACCGCGCCCGCTCGCGGAGCTCGGCCTGGGCGCGCTCGTCCTCGAGCGCCGCGTCCCACGCGCCGCCGAGCCGCCGGAGGTCGTCGCCCGAGATCGCGCCGTCCGCCCGGAGCAGCAGCCCCGCGTGCAGCAGCACCGCCCGGCTCCACAGGTCGCCCTCGGCGACCTTCGCGGCGCACGGCTCGGGCGCCTCCGGCTCCGGGCGCGGCGCGCCGTCGCCCGCCGCGAGGGCGCGGCGCACGAGCGGGAGCGTGGCGCGGCGGCGGGGCGCGGCGAGCCAGCGGAGCCAGAGCTCGAGCGCGCCCGGCGTGGGCGCCTCGCCGAGCAGGCGCGCGGCGACGGCGCCGAGCAGCGCGAGCGCCCGGCCGCCGCCCTCGCGGGCGCGCTCGAGCACGGCGGCCCAGTCGCCGCGCGAGGCGGCCTCCGCGGCCAGCCAGCCCGCGGCGATGCGGCGGGCCTCGCGGGGGCAGGCGCGCTCGTCCAGCGCGGCGACGCTCTCGAAGAGCGCCCGCGCGCCCTCCACGTCGCCGCGGTAGGCCGCGAGCATCGCGCCGGCCGCGACGCCGGCGCCGCGGAGCGGGGGCCGTCGCGCCGCGTCCCTTGCAGGGGCCGCCCCGCCGCGGGCGCCCGCGCCGTCGCGCCGCAGGGAGGCGCCCTCGACCAGGTCGCTCACCCAGGCCTCCGCCGCGGGGTCCGGCCGCCGCGCGCGGCAGAGCGCCCACGCGGCCGCGAGCGCCGCGCCGCCGCGCCGGTCGGCGCGCCACGTCCACTCCGAGAGCGAGGCGACCCAGCAGGCCGCGCGCGGCAGCCCGAGCGGGATCAGCGCGAGGCGGGCGGCGGGCCAGGGCGCGAGCAGGGCCGCGAGCGGCGCGAGCAGCAGTGCGCTCCAGAGCTGCCCCGCGGCAAGGCCGATCGCGAGCAGGACCGCGGCCAAGGCGACGTGGTGCCATGCGGCGACGAGCCGGACGCTCGCGCCGGGCACGTCGAGGTGCGGCGACGCGCTGGGCGAGATCTTCCGCGCGATCACCTCGATGACCAGCCGCGCGACGACCGCCAGGGCGAGCAGGACGCCGAGGGTCACCGCGATCTCCAGCCGAGGGCGGACAGCGCCTCCGGCCACGGCGCGCGCGGATCCTCCCCGGGCGGCTCCGGCGGCGGGAGCTCGCCGAGGTCGCCGTCGAGCTCGTCCTCGAGAGCCGCGCGCGCAGGCCGCGGATCGAGCCGCGCCCAGACCTCGTGCGCGAGCCGCCGCTCCGGATCCCGGAGGGCCGCCATGGCCTGCCGCACCTTGTCGGCCGTGCGGGCGCCGGGGCCGACCGGCGTCGGGTACGTCGCGGCGCTCGCGAGCTTGAGCTCGAGCATCCCGAGCAGCTTCTGCCCCTCGCGCTCGATCTCCGCGCGGCTCGCGCTCGGGCGCAGGCCGAGCACGTAGAACGGGTTGTCGCGGATGCGGCCGAGCGCGGCGTCCTTCACCGGACCCCCGACTCGTGGCCGAGCCGGCGCTTCTGCGCGTCGACCGGCAAGAGGCGCCAGAGCTCCTCGGTGATCGTCCTGAGCGCCGCCGTGTCCCCGCGCTCCGCCGCGCTCCGCCCGTCGCGCACGAGCTTCTGGGCGCGGACCAGATCCGACGCCTGGTGCGCCTCGGAGGCGGCCTCCTCGAACATCCAGGTCCACGCCTTCGGGTGCCGCTGGAACGCCGCGCTGCTCAGGTTCCGCACGAGGCGGAGCTGCCGCTGGAGCTCGACCTGGTTCTTCTCGCCCCGCGCGCGCGCCACCCCCTGCGCGGCCTCCTCGAGGAGCGCCTTCTCGGTGCCCGATCCGAGCTGCGCGATCCACGCCGACGCGTTCGCGACGGCGGCCTGCGCCTCGGCCTCGAGCTCGGGCCAGCGCTTGTCGGCCTCGGCCTGCTCGAGCATCACGTCGAGCTCCAGGAGCGCGCGCCGCGCCTTCTGCCCGGCGTCGGCGTCCCCGCCGCGCGCCGCCGCCACGTCGCGCTCCACCTCGCCGAGCGCGCACTCGACGTAGGTGACCTTGCCGAGCGCGCGCGGCGCGTCGCTGCGCAGCGCGCCCTCGCGCACCGAGGCGAGCCGCGCGCGCATCGCCGCGAGCGAGGCGTCGAGCACCTCGGGCGCCGCCTCGGGGACGAGCAGGTGCGCGACGCGTTCGAACACGAGCCCCTGCGAGGGGATGAGCGCGCGCGCCGAGAGGTGCCCGCCCCGGTCGAGCTCGAGCGTGAGCTCGATCGGCGAGCCCGCGGGCAGGGTCGCGGCGAGCCCGGTCCCGTCGATCTCCAGCGTCCCGACCACGCGGCAGAGGTGGGCGACGTCGAGCTCGCCCTGCACGATGGGGATCTTCAGCGCGCACGCGCTCGACCCCTTCGGCACGCTCTCCACGCTGTGGTGCACGAACGTCCGCCTCGCCGGCAGCGGCGCCCCCCGCTCGAAGTAGACGCGCACGGTGTTGTCCGCGAGCGCGACCCCCACGGTGCGCGACAGCGGCGGATCGCTGATCGTGAGGCCCTGGACGATGGTGATCGCCTGCGGGTGCACCGGCACCCTGGCGCCGCCGGCCGAGGTCGCCTCGACGCGGAACACGTTCGGGCGGCGCGGCAAGAGGTCGACGGTGATCACGAACGCCCCCTCGTCGTCGAGCGTGGCCTCGGCGCTCGTCCAGGCGTCGCCCTCGCGCGCGAGGCGGATCCGCTCGGGCGCGGGCCCCGGCCCCTCGACGACGCGGCCCACCACGTGGGGCGTCAGGTCCGACGACATCGCCGGGTACTGGAGCCAGAGGCGGCGGCCCTCCGCGCCCGGGTGCGGCGCTACCGGCCGCGCGTCGAGCCCGGCCGTCGCCGCGTAGATCGCCGCCCCCTGCGCGACGAGGGTCATCGGATCGAGCCCCTCGCCGAACGGCGCGCCCAGCGCGTCCCGGACGCGCGCCCGGAGCGCCGGCATCACCGTCGGCCCGCCCACGAGCACCACGCGCGCGAGCTGCGACGCCTCGAGGCCGTGCGTCGCGAGCAGCCGCTTGCAGACCGCGATCGAGCGGTCGATGATCGGCGCGCAGAGCGCGTCGAG
This sequence comes from Sorangium cellulosum, assembly GCF_002950945.1. Taxonomy (GTDB): domain Bacteria; phylum Myxococcota_A; class Polyangia; order Polyangiales; family Polyangiaceae; genus Sorangium; species Sorangium cellulosum_E. The sequence goes on along the minus strand of NZ_CP012673.1, from coordinate 12,247,014 downwards.
CGTGGACCTCTCCAGCACCAGGTCGACGTCGACGGGCGCGCCGTCCACCTCGAACGCCGCGGGCAGGGCGAGCGCCGCCTCCTCGGCGCGGGTGAGCTCGATCTTGATCTCCTCGACCGCGAGCTTGAGCTTGCGGAGGGCGGCGGCGTGCCGCGGATCGGCGCGGCTCACGGCGGCGCCCTGGGTGCGCGCGATCTCGGCGAGCGCCCAGTCGACCACGGCCCAGTCGAAGTCGCGCCCGCCGAGGAAGTTGTCGCCGTCGTGCCCGACCACGCGGAGCAGCCCGTCGCGGGTCTCGAGCAGCGAGACGTCGAACGTCCCGCCGCCGAGGTCGTAGACGAGCCAGCTGCCCGCGGGCTCCTCCGCCGTCCAGCCGGCCGCGAGCGCCGAGGCCACCGGCTCCTGGATCAGCTCGACGCGTTCGAACCCCGCGAGGCGCGCCGCCTCGGAGGTCGCGGCGCTCTGCGGCAGCTCGAAGAGCGCCGGCACCGAGATCACCGCCGCGGCCGGCTGGACGCCGAGGTGCTCGGCGACGTCGGCGCGCAGCGAGCGCAGCACCTCCGCCGCGAGCTCCTCGGGCTTCTTCGTCACCTTCGCCGCCGCGAACGCGAGCGGCTGCGCCGTCCCCATCAGCCGCTTGAACTCCGCGCGGGTGTTCTGCGGGTCGCTCTCGAGGAACCGCCGCGCGCGCGCGCCGACCATGGCCGTCCCGCGCGCGTCGATCCGCACCACGCTCGGCGTGAGCGTCGCGCCCTGGGAGTTCCTGACCAGGGTGACCTTTTCGCCGTCGAACGCGGCCGCGGTCGAGTTCGTGGTGCCGAGGTCGATACCGACGTAAAGCGGGCGTGCAGCCATCGGTGCAAGGATACACGCGCGCCCCGGCGGTCGCTCGGGCGAGCCCGCAGAATGCCGTACGCCGGCTCGCGGGCGGCGCTCGGCGGGCTCTGGACGCCTGCTCGCCGCGCGGCGCCACGCGACGGCCCCGCTGGATGCGGGTAGACTCTGGCCATGAACCGAGCGCCTGCCCTGTGGCCCGTTGATCCTGACGATCCACGCGCTCCCACCGCCGAGATCTGGGAGCAGCTCACGCCCGAGCAGCGCCGCGAGATCGTGGACAGCCTCCCGTCCGAGTTCCCCCTGGACGAAGCCGCGCCGCCCGAGGGCGATCCTCACTGGCACCCGGTGACCCGGGCGCGTACGACGCTCGACCGCTGGTTCCGGCGCGCTGGCCGCCGCGTGTATGTGAGCGGCAACCTCGCGGTGTACTATCCGGGCGAGCGCGTCTTTTCTCCCGACGTCATTGCGGTGGTCGACGTGGAGACGCACGAGCGCGACCGGTGGGTGGTGTCCGACGAGGGCAAGGGCCTCGACTTCGCGCTCGAGGTGATCGTCCGCGGGCGACGCAGGAAGGATCTCCAGCGCAACGTGGAGTGGTTCGCGCGGCTCGGTATCCCGGAGTACTTCGTCTACGACCGGAAGCGCGGCTCGCTTCGCGGCTTTCGCCTGGCCTCATCGGCTGCGAAGGCCTACGAGCCTGTCATCCCGCAGCGCGGCCACTACGCCTCGCGGGTGCTCGGGCTCGATCTGGTGATCGAGGGCGGCCGCCTCCGCTTCTACGCGGGAGAGGCCGCGATCCCCGACACCGATGAGCTCCTCGACAAGCTGGGCGCCCTCGTCGACGCTGCGGAGCAACGTGCGCACGAGCTCGAGATGCGCCTGGACGAGGAGGCCCGCGCCCGCGAGGAGGAGGCCCGCGCCCGCGAGGAGGAGGCCCGCGCCCGCGAGGAGGAGGCCCGCGCCCGCGAGGAGGAGGCCCGCGCCCGCGAGAAGGCCGAGCGCCAGCTCGCGGAGGTCATGGCCGAGCTCGAGCGGCTCCGGCGAGAGCGCGGCGGGGACTGACGTCCCGCGGTCACCCTGCGAAGAGCTGCGTCACCCAGACCCGGCCGCTCGCGTCGCGCACGACCGCCACGCCGGTCCTCGAGTAGCGCCGGTCGAGCAGGTTGCCCCGGTGCGACGGGCTCGCCCAGATCGCTCGGTGCGCGCCCTCGGGCGTGCTCGAGCTGGCCACGTTCTCTCCCGCGATCGTCACCTTGTAGCCGGCCGCCTTGAGGCGCACCGCCGGATCGCCCGAGCCCACGTCGTGGCCTACGAGCTTCGCCTTGAGCATCTCCTCGGAGTGCGCCCGCGCCAGCGCGGTGAGCGCCGCGTCGCGCGCGAGCGCCGGCAGCTTCTCCGAGGCCCGCGCGGCGTTCATCATGCGCAGCATCGCGCCCTCGTCGTCCTGCGCCCCCTTGGCGGCCTCCTCGCCGGGCGCCGTCGCGCGCACGAACCGGCGCGGCGGCGCGCTCCCCGCGAAGATCATCGCCTCCAGCACGGGCCTCGGCCCGGTCGACACCGTCGCGAGCACCTGCACCAGCCAGCTCCCCGGCTGGTCCACCGCGAAGCTCGACCGGAGCCGCCCGCCCGAGAGCGAGCTCACCACCGTCTTCGGTGCGCCCCGCGGCCCGAGCAGCACCACCTTCGCCTCGCTCGCGGGCACCCGCATCGTCCCTTCGAGCGTCACCCACTGCCCCACCCGCGCGGTGATCGGCAGCGGCGACAGATCCGCGAGCGCGTCCACGCCCACCGCGGCCACGATCGTCGTCCCGTCCGGCTTCCGGGCCTGCGAAACGCCGCACCGCCGCGCCCCGAGCGTCGTCCAGCCCGAGAGCCACCCGTCGATCCGCGCCTCGAGGTCCGCCTGGCCGAGCCCTCGGCCGGTGATGGACCAGCCCCGCGGCCACGCGTGTGGGGCGCCCGCCGCGCGCAGCGCAAAGGCGAGCTCGTCCGGAGGCATGATGTCGCCTCCCTGGAGCTGCCGCTCGACGTTGCGCCGGGCGACGGCCGCGAGCGCCGCGTCCGCGCTCCCGCAGCGCGCCGCGAGCGCGGCGACCTCCGGCGCGAGCCCCGCGGCCGGCTGCGGCGAGCGCGTCGTCGCCTCCCAGGTGAGCGCCGGAGCCCCCGCCGCGGCCGCCGGAGCCCCCGCCGTGGCCGCCGGAGCTCCCGCCGTGGCCGCCGGAGGCTCCGCCGCCGCCGCCCCGGCGAAGGTAAGCGCCGCGCCAACTGCTGCCTTGGCCCACCACAAGCGCATGCGCCTCGGCTAGCAGGTTTCCCGGCCCCACGCCCGTCCCTCGCGGCGCCGCGCTCCACCCGCGCGGGCCGGTCCCGCGGCCTTCGTGTGGACCGCGGAGAAAGCCGCGCGGCGTCGCGGTCGGCTCGTGCTACCGTGGCCCTCGCGCAGGATGGCTGAGGTCTCCAAGGCCGCGAAGGTCGGCGTGATGACGATCGTGCTCGCAGGCGCGGCCTACGGCGGGTACCGCTTCGTCTCGCGCGATGTGGGCGGCGGGAACGGCTACCGGGTCTGGGCCACGCTGCCGGACGCGATCGGCGTGTCGCCGCAGTCCCGGGTGATGATCTCCGGCATCCAGGTCGGCGTCGTCGACAGGATCTCGCTCTACAACGGCCAGGCGCGCATCGACATCAAGATGAGCCCCGACGTCCCGCTCTACGAGGACGCGGCCATCGGCAAGCGCGCGACGAGCCTCATCGGCGAGTCGTTCATCGTGCTCGCGCCCGGCACCGAGGGCAAGGCGCGCATCCCCGACGAGGGCAGGATCGTCTTCACGATCGACGAGCCCACGATCCAGTCGATGCAGGGGCAGGTCGCCGAGATCCTGAAGGACGTGAAGGCCGTCACGGAGACGCTGAAGAACACCGTCGGCTCCGACACCGGGCAGGACCGGCTCGCGCAGATCCTCGACAACCTCGCCGACGTCACCGAGCAGATGAACGCCACGGTCCGCGAGAACCGCGCGGGCGTCACGCAGACGATCAACAACATCAACCAGATCACGGGCGAGTCGGCGCCGCGGCTGCGGGAGATCCTGCGCAACGTCGAGCAGGTGAGCCGGGACGTGCGCTCGATGACGGCCGCGGTCGAGGTGCCCGGCGCGGACGGGCGGCCGGGCGAGCTGCGCAGCGCCGCCGAGCGCCTCGGCCGCGCGAGCGAGAGCCTCGAGTCGGCGATGCGGCACGCGGACAGCGTCGCCGCGCGTGTCGATCGCGGCGAGGGCACGCTCGGCCGCATCACCAAGGACGAGACGCTGATCAACGAGGTCGAGACGGTCGTCGAGGACGTCGGGGAGCTCGTCGGCGGGCTCAGCCGGTTCCAGACGGTGGTCGGCCTGCGGACCGACTACAACTTCCTGGCGAACACCATCAAGAGCTACGTCGAGCTCCGGCTCCAGCCGACGGAGGACAAGTACTACGTCGTCGAGCTGGTCAACGACCCCCGCGGCAAGACGGACTTCCAGCAGATCGACGTCGACACGACGAACCCGAACGACCCGGCGCATTACCGGGAGGTCCGGACGATCACGACGAACGCGTTCCGGTTCTCGTTCCAGTTCGCGAAGCGGCTCGGCCCGTTCACCGGCCGGTTCGGCATCAAGGAGTCGACGGGCGGCCTCGGCCTCGATCTCCACCTGCTCGACGACCGGTTCGAGCTGCGGCAGGACCTGTTCGGCTTCGGGGAGGAGCTGTCGCCGCGCTGGCGGGTCGCGCTCGCGTACGAGTTCATCCGCAAGCTGTGGCTGCTCGGCGGCATCGACGACATCCTGAACAGCGATCGCCGGGATTACTTCATCGGCCTGCAGCTCCGGTTCAACGACGCCGACCTGAAGACGGTCCTGCCCTTCGCTCCGACGGGCTTCTGACGTTCACCTCCGACGCGCGCGCCCTGCTCGACCCCGAGGCTCGGTCTTGAGCTCTGGCGGCGACCTCGCCGGTCCGCCCGGGCGCGTGTGCTATAGCGCGGGCATGAAGCGCTCGCTTCTTCGCGGAGTGCGTGGGGGATATGCGTTCTTTATTCCGGTCCTGGCGATCGCCGCGGCCGCCGGGGTGGCGGCCTGCCAGGGGTGCAAGCCGCCGGCGCCCGGCGCCGTGAGCGCCGACGCGGAGGTGGAGGCGAAGACGCCGACCGTGCGGCTCTACGTGCTCAGCACCGTGGCCGGCGCGCTGGAGCCGTGCGGGTGCACGAAGGACCAGCTCGGCGGCATCGACCACCTCGCCGCCCTCATCGAGGGCCAGCGCGACGAGGCGCCGGGCCACCTCGTGGTCGGCGCGGGGCCGCTGCTCTTCGCCGAGCCCGAGGTGAAGCCGGAGCGCTCCTCGCAGGACGCCTGGAAGGCCGAGGCGATGGCGTCGGCCGCGCGGGAGATCGGCCTCGCCGCGTGGGCGCCCGGCGAGAACGACTGGGCGCTCGGCGCGGAGGCGCTCGGCAAGTACAAGGAGCAGGCCGGGGCGGCGCCGCTCGCGGGCAACATCGAGGGGGCGCAGGGCGTCGTGGTGCGCGAGGTCTCCGGCGTGAAGGTGGGCCTCATCGGCGTGAGTGATCCGAAGGGCCGCGCCGGCACCTACCCGGCGGGGATCAAGCCCGGCCCGGCGATCGACGCGATGAAGGCGGGCGTAGAGGAGGCGAAGAAGCAGGGCGCGAAGGTGCTGGTGGGGCTCGCGGCCTTGCCGCGGGGCGAGGCGCTGCGGCTCGCGGACAACGTGCCGGAGCTGCACGTGCTCGTGCTCGGCAAGCCGAGCGAGCGCGGCGACGTCAACGACGGCGCGAAGCCGCCGGTGCTGATCGGGTCGACGCTGGTCGTGGAGACGCCGAACCACCTCCAGGCCGTGGCGGTCGTGGATCTCTTCGTTCGGGGCGGCGAGGGCGGCAAGCTCGTGTTCGCCGACGCGGGCGGCGTCGCGAAGGCCGAGGAGCTCATCAGCCTGTCGGCGCGCATCCGGGAGCTCGAGATCCGCATCAACAGCTGGGAGGGCGACAAGACGGTCGCGGCGAAGGACGTCGCCGACCGGAAGGCCGACCTGGAGAAGCTCCGGGCCGAGAAGGCGAAGATCGAGGCCGAGGAGGCGAAGGTGACCGGCAGCTTCTTCCGCTACAGCGCGGTGGAGGTGCGGGAGAAGCTCGGCGCCGACAAGGACGTCGCGGGGCAGCTCATGGCCTATTACAAGCGCGTCAACGCCCACAACAAGGAGGCCTTCGCGGACCGTGTGCCCGCGCCGCCGGCGAAGGGCGAGGCCGGGTACATCGGCATCGACGCCTGCACCAACTGCCACGACGAGGAGCGCAAGGTCTTCGACGCGACCGCGCACGCGCACGCCTACGCGACGCTGCAGGAGGACTTCAAGGAGTACAACCTGGACTGCGTGAGCTGCCACGTGACCGGCTACGGCAAGCCGGGCGGCTCCACGGTGACGCACAACGCCGCGCTGCAGAACGTGCAGTGCGAGGAGTGCCACGGCCCGGGCTCGCTGCACGCGAAGGACCCCGAGAAGAAGGGGCTGATCACGCTGGCGCCTCCGCCCGAGAGCTGCGTCTCGCAGTGCCACCACCCGCCGCACGTGGAGGGGTTCGACCCCGTGGCCAAGATGCAGCTCGTCCTGGGCCCCGGCCACGGCAAGTGACCGCGGCGGGGCGCCGCGGCGCGGTCGCCCCGCGGGCTGCGGCATTCCCACGCCCCATCGATCGCGCTACGTAGGCCGCCTGTGACCAACGTCTACGCCGTCGTGTCCCGCCCGGGCCCGACCGAGCGCGCGATGCTCGAGGAGCTCGCCGCGGGCTCGCCCCCGTTCGTGGTGCGCCGCCGCGCCGCGCTGAGCGCGACGCTCCGCTGCCTGGAGGGCGGCAGCGGCTCGCCGGTCGTCCTCCTGCACGGCCGCGGGAACGCCGCGACGACGTGGTTCCCGCTGCTCCCCGAGCTCGCGCGGCGGCACCGCGTCGTCGCCCTCGATCTGCCCGGCTTCGGCCACGCGTCGTCGCCGCCCTTCGAGGGCGGCGGCTTCGAGGAGGGCCTCCGCTTCTTCGTCGAGCCGGTCGAGGAGCTCCTCCTCGAGATGGACCTCGGCGGCGCCGCGCTCGTCGGGCACTCCCTCGGCGCGCTCGTCGCGGCGGAGATCGCGCTCCGGAGGCGCGCGCGCCCGCGGAAGCTCGCGCTGATCGCGGCGATGGGCGTCGGGCCCGTCATGACGGCCTCGAGCCGCGCCTACTTCCGCGCCTCGCCGGAGCGCCTGGTCCGGGTGCTCGGCGCCGGGCTCTTCCGCCGCGTCCACCCGCCGCGCCCCACCCCGCTCGGCGAGCGCCTCGCCGCCCTGCACAACGAGCTCTACGCCGTGCCGGACGGCCGGGTCGCGCCGGTCGCCGCGTTCAACGCGCTGTTCCCCGCCTTCGGCCCCGTTCCCCACCGCCTCTCGCGGCTCGGCGAGATCGACATCGAGACGCTCGTCCTCTGGGGTGAGCGCGACGACGTCTTCCCGGCGCCGATCGGCATCGCCGCGGCCGCCGCGATCCCCCGGTCCACGCTGCGCCTCCTGCCGCTCGGGCACGCGCCCCACCTGGAGGACCCGGCCCTGGTCCTCCCCGAGCTCACCGCGTTCCTCGCGCCCTGAGCGGCTCCGTCGCCGCGCCGTGGTCCGCTCAGAAGGGGACGATGGCCGCCCAGGAGGGGAGGGTGCTGTCCAGAAGGGGAGGATCGCCGTCCAGAAGGGGAGGATCGCCGTCCAGGAGGGGAGGATCGCCGTCCAGGAAGTAAGGACACGTCGCCCGCGGCGGCTCTCCGCGAGCTCGGCTGCTGGAGCGTTCTCGACCAGCTCGTGAAATTTCGGGGAGGGCTCGTGCGAAATGTCCAGGTCCACGATGATTCCAGCGACCACGCCGCCCTCTCTCCCGGCGCCCGACGGGCTGCCCGCGGCGTCGCTCGTCGGGGTGGGGGCGTCGCTCGACGAGACCGCCGCCCTGCGGCCCGTGGTCCGCGCGGCGATCGCCTGCGTGCTGGGTGAGCGGGCTGACCACCCCGACGTCGAGGACTGCACCCACGAGGCCCTCGCCCGGGCCCTCGAGGGGCGCAGCCGGCTCCGCGACGGCGAGCCGCTGCGCCCGTGGGTGCTCGGGATCGCGCGCCACGTGGCGCTGGACGTGCTGCGCCGGCGCCGGCGCACCCGGCGCGCCGAGGCGCAGCCGGCGCACGACGCCGAGGCGCAGGGCGAGCTCCTCGAGGCGGTGGAGGACCCGGCGCCGGGGCCGGAGGAGCGCGCCTCCCAGAGCGAGCGCGCCCGCCGGATCGAGCTCGCCCTGCAGAAGCTGGCCGAGCCCCAGCGCCGCGCGCTCCTGGCCTTCCATGTGGAGGGGCTCAACTACCAGCAGATATCCCGCCGGCTCGACATCCCCCTCGGGACGGTGGCCACCTGGATCGCGCGGGGCAGGCGCTGCCTGGCCGAGGCGCTCGGAGAGTGAATCGATGCACGACGACGACAAGCTCTCGCTGGATCTCGTTTGGCAAGCCGACGGCCACCTCACCGAGGTCGCGATCACCGCGCTCGGCGACGGCGAGGTCGCCCTCCTGCCGGAGGGCGCGCTCGCGCACGCGGCGCAGTGCCAGACCTGCTCTTCCGAGCTCGGCCGGTCGGCGCTGCTGTCGCTGCGCGTGGGGGACGCGCTGCGCGAGCAGGCGGCGGAGGGCGCGCGGCAGGTCGTGCGGGAGAGCGCGGCGCCCCGCGGCCCCTTGCCGCTCCCCGCGATCGGCGTGGCCCTGGTGCTGTCGGCGCTCGGCGCGGCGCCGTCGCTCGCGGCCGGGGCGGGCGGGCTGCACGAGCGCTGGGCCGCGCTCTGGCACGCCTGCTCGGTCGTGGTGCGGACCGGCTGCGCCATCGCCGGGAGCGGGGCCCTGTCGGGGTGGCTGACGGCGCTGCCGTGGATCTCGGCGGTGCTCCTCGTGATGGTAGGGCTGGGTGTCGCGGTCGCGAGGGGCAGGCAGCTCTCGCTGAATGGAGGGATGTGATGCGCTTCGTCTCGACCCGTCTCTTCTCCTCGCGGCTCGGCGCCGCTTCGCTCGGCGTGGCGCTCGGGGCGTCGGCCACCGGCGCGGCCATGGCCGAGGTCACCCGCAAGGGCTCCTGGCCGGCGGTCGAGCCGAAGGTGAGCATCGAGGTGAGCAGCGAGCCGCGCAACGTGGCGCTCAAGCGCCTCGCGGAGGAGGCCGGGTGGAGCCTGGTGCTCAACGCCCCACCCGGCGACGTGGTCGACCTTCGCGTCGAGGACCAGCGGGCGGACAAGGTGCTCGAGCTCCTGCTCTCGGACGGAAGCTACGTCGCGACGCGCGACGGCGACCTGATCGCGATCACGCCGTCGGACAAGGCGCTGCGCCCCGCGTCCGGACCGCCCCCCGCTCCCGGGCTGCCGCAGGCACCGGGGCTGCCGCGGCTGCCCGAGCCACCGCAGGTGCCCGCAGCGCCGCAGGTGCCCGCGCTGCCGCAGGCGCCCGCGCTGCCGCAGGCGCCCGCGGCGCCCGAGGAGGTGGAGGAGGAGGACGCGGAGCAGGACGCCCCCGCATCGCGCGGCCGGGATCGCTTCGTGACCGGCGGCAGCCTGCGGATCGAGAAGGGCGAGGTCGTCCATGACGTGTCGGTGGTCGGCGGCTCGCTCGACGTGTGGGGCACTGTGACCGGGGACATCGACGTGATGGGCGGCTCCACGCACATCCACGAGGGCGCGCGGGTGCGCGGCGACGTGTCGACGGTGGGCGGGCCGCTCACGGTGGCGGACGGGGCCCGCGTCGACGGCGACGTCGATGTCGTCGGCGGCCCGCTCCACCGGGGCGAGCGCGCGCGCATCAAGGGCGACGTGAACAACGAGGTCACCCCGGCGGACGGCGAGCCGGCCGCGAAGGGCGCGACCGGGCTGGCGCGCAGGGCCGGCAGCGCGGTGACGCGCACGGCGCTCCTGTTCGCCTTCGGCGCCATCCTGCTGGCGCTCTGGCCGCGCCGCATGGAGGTCCTCAAGGTCGAGATCGCCGCCCGCCCCATGCGATCGTTCGCGCTCGGGGTGGTCGGCGTGCTCGGCGCCGTCGCGCTCGCCGTCGCCCTCTGCGTCACGTTGATCGGCGTACCGTTCGCGGTGATCGGCCTGCTGCTCGCCGTCGTCGCCGTGGTCGCGGGCGGCTGCGCCGTGCTCGAGACCGCCGGGGCGGGCCTCTTCGGCCACTACACCAAGAACCCCTACGTGCACCTCGCGATCGGCTGCCTCGGCCTGCTGCTCCTGGGCGCGATCCCCTACGTCGGCAACGCGCTCCACGCCGCCGTCACGCTGATCGGCGCCGGTTCCCTCGTCGCGACGCGCCTCGCGGGCCTCATCCGCCCGCGGCAGCACCGGGCCGAGGGGTCGACGGGCCCGTACCGCACGTCGCCTTGACGCCCTCCCCCAGCCCCCCGCGAGTCGCCCGCCGCGTGAAAGCGGCTCTCATCCGCCCCTGGTACCCGCGTTCCAGAGCGGCGGTCACCCGCACAGGAGACGGGCCCAGATCGGCGTTTTCGGCGCGCAAGCGCACTCCTGTGCGCTGAGCACCGAAAACGTCGAGATGGGCCCGTATCCGCAGCGGGTGACCGCCGCTCAGTGGACGCCGCCGACTAGCCAGGCTTGCGCCGGGACGAGCACCTCCTCCGGCGAGCCTCCGCCCTGCGACGCCGGTCCGGTCGTGCTGCCGTCGCCCATCGGCGTCACGCGGAAGCCGTGGTCGCCGAACACGAGCAGCAGGGTCCGCGGCGGCAGGCTGTCCATGAACCGCGCGACCACGTCGGCGACCTCCTCCGCGATCGCCTCGATGCGCTCCGCGAACGGCGGCCCCGCGGCGCGCAGGCGCGCCTCGACGAGGTCGAGCTTCATCAGCTCGCGCGATCCGACCCGCTCGCGCCGCAGCGTCGCCACGGCGCGCCCGCGCGCGATGGCGGGCTCCGACTCGACCGGGGGCGTCGCGTCGCGGAGCCCGTCCTGCCCGCGGGCGAGCAGCGCGATCTGCGTCGTCGTCGTGGGCGGCAGCGCCGCCCAGAGCAGCGACCGCTCCACCAGGATGGCCCGGTCCATCATGATCTCCTTGAGGTGCGCGGCGACCCGCTCGCCGAGGTCGAAGCGCATCGCGTCGACGAGCAGCAGCTTCACGCCGCGCGCCCCGTTGAGCCGGGCGATGCGGCCGGCGATCTCCGGGGCGTCGAACACCATGGGCGGCCGCTTGCCGGTCACACGCAGCGCCGAGAACGCCTCCCGGTAGCTGTGCTCGAAGCTGGTCCTCCAGCTGTCGACGACGCCGCGCACGGCCGCGTCGGTCTCACCCGCGAGCGTCGCGCCGAGCAGCGGCGTGTAGTGGGTAGCGAACAGCTGCTCGATGACCTTCACGGGCTTCGGGCCGCGGGCGTTGTCGAGCTCGACGGCGAGCGAGCGCCACTCGGCCGCGCTGAGGATCCGGTTGCGCGGCGCCCTCCGCTCCTTCCGCGTCGGCGGGAGCAAATCGGCGTCCGCCTGGGCCGCCTCGGCGGGCGGCGCGGCGGCCGCGGGCTCGTGCGCGCGCGGCGGCCGGAGGGTCGCGCCCGCGCCGCGCTCCGTCGCGCCCGCGCCGCGCTCCGTCGCGCCCGCGCCGCGCTCCTCGGGCGGCGCGACCGCCTCTGCGCTCGCCGTGGCGGCCTCGAACGCCTCGGCCATCGTGGACGGTGCGGCCGATCCCGGAGCCGGCGCGCCGGCGGCTCGCCCCGCGCTGGGCACGCCGGCCGGCGCGTCCGGGCGGCGGAGCCTCGCGGAGCGGGGGGGCAACACGCCGCGTGGCCTCCCGTCAGACGACGTGGGCGACGTGGTGGACACGCCCGACGCGGGCGGCGCAGGCGGCGCGGATCCCCTCGGATCGGCCGGGGGCGCTTCCTGCGAGGCCGGCGCGGCCGCGCTCGGCGGTGTCGGCCGCGCCGGGCTGGCGGCGCGCTCCGCCTCGCGCTCTGCCGGGCCGTGCGCCTGCGCGCGCGGGAAGACGGCGCTGTGCTCCCCTGGCGCGCGCCGCTCGACGAGCTCCGCGAGCGGCACCGGCGCGAGCACCTGCGTGCTCCGGTCGGCCTCGTCGAAGAGGAGGGCGACCGGCGCCTCGCGCGCCGCGTTCAGCCAGGCGAGCAGCGTCGCGCTGTCCTCCGGGTGGAGCGCGCCCCGCGCCCCGCCGGCGAGCCTCGGCAGGGCCACGGCGAGCCCCGCGGCGCCGAGCGCCATCGCGCGGAAGACCTGGTCGGCGATCACCACATCCAGCGCGGCGCCGGCCGGGGCCCGCGGCGGCAGCGCTCCGCGCATGGCCAGCGCGAGCTCGACGGCCTCGTCGACGGCCGCGCGGAGCTGCCCTTCCGGCGCCGCCGCCGGGGCGCTCGTCCAGAGGAAGCGCCGCGCCCTGATCTCGCGCTCGGCGTCGGCGCCGCGCCCGCTCGGCGCGAAGCGGGCCATGCCGGACAGGGGCATCGGGGGAGACGGCGGTCGGCCCTCCTCGGAGGCGGAGTCGAGGCGGGAGACAGGATCGAGGCGCATCGCGCGGCACCCTCGCAGAGCCCGGGCAAATGGGCCAAGTTTCGGCGAGCGGGCGCGCGGCAGGCGGGCGCGCGGCGCGCACCGCTCGGCCGGCTCCGGCGCCCGGCGCCGGTCAGCCGGACTCGCGCGCGGTCTCGGCCATGAGCGCGAGCAGCGCGCAGGCGATGGCGAAGCGGGCGTCGACCCTCCCCTGGTTCATCGACAGGTCCAGGGTGAACTCCTTGATGAAGAACCGGAACACCTGGGTCACCTTCGCGACCTCCTGCTGGTGGAGCTCGATATGCCACTTGCCGGTGAGGAGCGGGAACAGCCGGCGGAGCATCGCGGCGCCGTCCTCCTGCATCAACCCGACCGGCTGATCGTTGGGATCGAGGATGTCCCAGGTGTCGCGGACGATCGACTTGAGCCCTCGAGACCGGAGGGTGCCGACCCGCTCGCCGGTGCGCGCGTCGAGGACGTCGAGGCACCGGTTCAGGGCGATGACCTGGCGCGAGCGGATCGTGAGCAGCGGTTGCGACTCCGACTCATCGCCGAAGAGGGTGAACTCCTGGCGCAGCTTGAGCAGCGGGTGCTTGACGAAGCACACGAGGGATCCGTCGGGCGCGTAGACATAGAATTTGCGTCCGATCGACCAGAAAGGCCGCTTGATGGTGTAGGTCGGATGCGCGAAGGGTTGCACCGCGAGGCCGCGATACCCGGCCGGGATCATGGGGGAGGCAGGCTGCATTGAGGCGAGTAGGCCGGAGCGGAGCGCCTCGGTCAAGCGACGTCTAGGACGAGCGCCCGGCCAGCGTCCCTCGCTCGATCGCCTTCACGAGCTCTGGCTTGACCACCTTGCCCATCGCGTTGCGCGGCAGGGCCTGCACGACGATCGCGTCGCGCGGGACCTTGTAGGGCGCGAGCCGCTCCTTGGCCCAGGCGCGGAGCGGCGCGGTCGCGCACTCCGCCTCGCGCCCCGGCGCGGCGACGACCACCGCGACGACGCGCTCGCCCCATTCCTCGTCCGGGACGCCGACCACCGCGACCTCGGCGATCGCGCCGTGATCCCGCAGCGTCTCCTCGATCTCGAGCGAGGAGAGCTTGTATCCACCGCTCTTGAGGATGTCGACCGAGGTCCGCCCGAGCAGCCGGAAGTACCCGTCGGCGGAGCGCTCCGCGACGTCGCCGGTGCGGAACCAGCCGTCCTGGAAGGCGGCGCGCGTCTCGTCCTCTCGCCCGAGGTAGCCCTTGAAGACGCTCGGGCCTCGGATCCAGAGCTCCCCGCGCGCCACCGCGGCGCCGCCGGGCTGGCCTCTCTCCTCGCCCGGCGCCCAGCCCGCCGCGGCGCCCGCGTCGTCCGTGATGCGGGCCTCGACGGTCGGGAGCGGCGCGCCGACCCAGCCTGCGCGCCGCGCGCCCGGATCGAGCGGGTTGCTCATCCCGACGCCGATCTCGGTCATCCCGAAGCGCTCGAGCGGGATCGCGCCGGTGAGGTCGCGCCAGCGCTCGGCGAGCGTGACCGGCAGCGCGGCGGAGCCGCTCGTGGCGAGCCGGAGCGCCCGCGCCCCCGCGGCGAAGCCGGGCGCTCCGCCGCGGTCCACGTGCTCGAACAGCCGCTGGTACATGGTCGGCACCGCCATGAGCACCGTGGCGGAGCGGCGCGCGATCTCGGCGGCGACGCGCTGGGCGTCGAAGCGCGGGAGCATCCGCGTCGCGCTGCCGGCGAGCAGCGACGTCGCGAGCGCGATGCAGACCCCGTGCATGTGGTGCAGGGGCAGCGCGTGCAGCAGCACGTCCTCTTCGGAGAAGCCCCAGGCCGCGCGCAGCAGCTCCGCCTGCACGGCGAGGTTCCGGTGCGTGAGGAGCGCCCCCTTCGGCTTGCCGGTCGTGCCGCTCGTGTACAGCAGGAGCGCCGGATCGTCCTCGGCGAGGTCGGCGAGCGCCGACTCCGGCCCCGGGGCAGCGCGCTCGAGGTCCTCCACGCGCAGCACGGCGCGGCCCTGCGCGAGCGGGGCTGCCAGGGCGGCGAGGTCGTCGGAGACGATGACCCGGCGCACGCCGGCGTCGCCCGCGAGCCAGGTGAGCTCTGCCGGCGGGTACAGGGGCGACAGCGGCAGCGCGATCCCGCCGGCGAGGATGGTGCCGAGCAAGGCCGCGACCCACGCCGCCCCGGGCGAGGCGAGGAGGAGGAGCCGCTCCCCCTCGAGCGAGGCCGGCTCCGCGCGCTCACCCGCGCCGCGCGGCGCGCTCGCGGCGAGCAGCGCGCCGCGGACGCGGAGGGCGCGATCCATGAGCTCCGCGAACGTGGTCTGCCCTCGCTCGTCCTCGACGGCGATCCGGGCAGACGAGCGGAGCTGTGCGAGCCGTGCGACGAGCGGGGAGGCCATCGCGCGAACTCTTGCACGGCGGAGGTGCGCGGAGCCAGGCCGGTTGGTTACACTGCGTCGCCATGCGAGCTTGTGCTTCCCGGTCCAGCGCGATGCCCTGGTCTGCCGCCGTCGCCGGCCTGATCCTGGTCGCGGCGGCGTGTGAGAGCGCGCCGAAGCCGCCCGAGCCGGGCGCGGCCGCCACGGCGGCCTCGGTCCCGCAGGAGCCCGTCGAGCGGCCGAAGCCGAAGGGCATGCCCGAGCTGCTGGTCGACGACATGGGCCCCTACCTCGGCGGCCAGCGGGTGGATCTGGCGCAGAAGGAGGGGCCCGAGAAGCTCGCGAAGCTGGTCCGCGCGCTGCCGATCGAGGGCAAGCCGGTCACGCTGCTCGCCGACAAGAAGGCGAAGCCGAGCGCGGTGGCGGCCGTCGTGACCGAGCTCGGCGCGGCCGGCGCGCCGAAGGTGACCATCAAGACCGACGGGCGCGACGACCTCCCGAAGGAGATCACGGTGGTCCCGGAGGGGCGCGTCTCGAAGCCGCCGGCCTGCGCCGTCAGCACGATGGTGCTGAAGGACCTCGCGACGGCGGTCTGGCCGTTCGGCGGCGGCATGGGCAAGCGCCAGCGCAAGGGGCTCGCCGGCCCGGACCTGTCGCATACCGGCGAGATACTCACGAGGGACATCGCCGCGTGCAGCGCGACGGTGGCCTTCTTCTCGGCGGACGACGAGGTGCCCTGGGAGATGGCGCACAACCTCGCGGGCACCCTCCTCACCTCGGATGCGAAGAAGAAGCTCGACACGCTCGTCCTGCTCCGCTCCGCCCCGGTGGCCGGGAGGCCGGTGCAGCTCGGCGGAGGCTGACGTGCGCGGCGCCGGGGGGGTCTGTCACCTGGATCGTGCCGCCCCGCCCGGGGGACGGCTGGCGGAGGGGGGGTGTCCGGCACGGCCGGGGCGCCGTGGGGAGCGTGCTGCCGGTTTCCAGCAGGGCGCGACTCCATGCTCTCATGGTGCGTGCGGCGTGGCCGGCCCGGGCGACACGGCACGTTACGGCACACCGCATCGCGCCGGAGGCGAGCGGAAATGCGCGATCCGGCGCTCGCCGACGGCGCCGGCCTGGATCATGAATAGGGCGAGTCGCCGGTCCCCTGCGCCATCGGGGGCGTGACGTTCACGGGAGGATGGTTCGTACATGTCGAAGCGACTTCTTGCATCGGTTCGCGCGAGCAACAGGGGCCGCGTTCTCCGTCCCCGGACCTCCCAGCCCCGCATCTCGTCTGCGCCGGCCAGCTCGGAGGGCGTGAGCCAGGCTTCCGAGCAGCCCGTCGAGAGCGGGCAGGACGTCGCGGTCGAGACGGCGGCGGAGCGCTCCGCTGCGCCGGCGACCGGCACCGAGGCAGAGGCGCCGGTGACGTTGCCGGTCGCGGAGGTGGCGCCTGCTGCGCCGCCGGTCGCCGAGGTGCCCGCGGCGTCGCCGGTCGCGGAGGTGCCCGCAGCGCGGCCGGTCGCCGAGGTGACGCCCGCGGCGCGGCCGGTCGCCGAGGTGACGCCCGCGGCGCGGCCGGTCGCCGAGGTGACGCCCGCGGCGCGGCCGGTCGCCGAGGTGACGCCCGCGGCGCGGCCGGTCGCGGAGGTGACACCCGCGGCGCGGCCGGTCGCGGAGGTGCCCGCAGCGCGGCCGGTCGCGGAGGTGCCCGCGGCGCCCGCAGCGGAGGTGATATCCGCGGCGCGGCCGGCCGCGAAAGAAGTCGCAGCACCGGCAGCCAAGGCGCCCGCTTCGCTGCGGGTGGTTCCGGTGAACGCGAGCGACGCTGCCATGACGGACGAGACGCTGGTCTCCGACCGACACGCCCCGCCCAGGAAGGACGGCGTGGAGGGCAGGCCGGTCGCCCTCGCGTCCGAGCCTGACGAGCCGGCGCCCGACTCGGACGCGCTCGATCTAATCGACCCGTCCTCGCCGACGGCAGCGTTCTTCCGGGGCGACGAGGAGTCCTTCCCGCCGCTCACCGATGCTCCAGCCGCCGACCCTGACGAGCCGCTCGTCGTCGTCCATCAGCTGTCGCCCGAGACCCTCGCCCGACGGGCGCGCCTTCGCCGGATCGTCGCGGCGGTCGCGGGTCTCGCCGGGGTGATCTCCGTCGCGGTGGTCGCCAAGTCGGTGCTCTCGGCCAAGCCGTCCTCGCCTGCGCCGCTCGCGCTGGCGGCGCCGGCTCCGAAGCCGGCGACCATGGAGGCGAAGCTCGCGCTTGCGGCGGGGAACCCTGCGCCCGGTCGCGAGAAGGTGCCTGCCCCGGCCGAACCTGCCCCCGCGGCGGCCGCGCCCGCCGCGAAGGACGTGGAGGCCGCTCCCGACGCGGTGAAGACGACCGCGGACGCGGAGAAGGCCGAAGCGGAGAGGGCCGCCGCGGAGAAGGCCGAGGCAGAAAAGGCCGCCGCGGAGAAGGCCGAGGCAGAAAAGGCCGCCGCGGAGAAGGCCGAGGCGCCGGCGGTCAATTCCGAGGACGCGGGCAAGCTGAAGAAGGAGGCGCTGAGCTTCCTCAACCGCGGCCGGTACAAGGACGCGATCGAGGTGTCCCGCGCGGCCATCGCGGCCGATCCGACCGACGCGCTGCCGTACCTCTACCTGGGGTCGGCGCTCCAGGACACGGGCAAGTGGAAGGACGGCCTCGCGGCGTACAGCGATTGCGTTCGCAACGCCACGAAGGGCCCCGTCCACGAGTGCAGGGCCATGGGCGGCCGGAAGTAGGCTCAGCCGGGGCGGCGCGCGAGCTGCGCGAGGAACGCCGCCGCCACGGCATAACCGAAGGCCACGCCGGTGGCGAGCCGGGTGGGGTGCCACACCGGGTGCAGGCCGAGATCCTGCGTCGCCGCGTCGACCGCCATCAGCGCGCCGGCCGCGACGAGGATCGGGCGCCACGCCGCCATCGGCAGGCGGGGCCGCGCGATCGCGGCGCCGACCGCGACGCCGGCGAAGATGCCGGCGCAGCGGCTGCAGAGCGGCATCATGACGCCCTCGAGCGCGATGGACCGCCCGGGCATGCGGTGGCACATCGGCGCGAAGACGAGATCGAGCGCGGCGCCGAGCTCTCCGAGCGGCAGGCGGCTCCGCGCGAGGGGGATGCACCAGGGCAGGGCCCCGAGGAGCGCCAGCGCGCCCCGCGCGGCCCAGCGCAACGAGGCCCCGGTCTGCCGCGAGCCGCCGCGCGCCGCATCGCTGGCGCGGTCCGCCGCGGCCGCCGGCTCCCCGGCGAGGCGCCCGCGCCCGGACGGGCACGCGACCACGTCAGCCCCTGTCGGGCGCGCTCTTGCCGAGGTGGCGCATCACCTCTTTGAGGTCGCTCCAGACCTCGCGCTTGGCGCCCGGCTGGCGCAGCAGGTAGGCCGGATGGAACGTGGGCATGATCGGGATCGAGCCCTTGTAGAGCTTCCACGTCCCGCGCAGCTTCGTGATCCCCTCGGTCGCGCCGATCAGCCCCTGCACCGCGGTGGCGCCGAGCGCGACGATCACCCTCGGCTTGGTCAACGCGAGCTGCGCGGCGAGGTAGGGGCTGCACGCCGCCATCTCGGCCGGCTCGGGCTTCCGGTTCTTCGGCGGCCGGCACTTCACGATATTGCAGATGTAGACCTCGTCGCGGCGGTACCCCATCGCCGCGATCATCCGGTCGAGCAGCTGCCCTGCCGGGCCGACGAACGGCTCCCCCTGCAGGTCCTCTTCCGCCCCTGGCCCCTCGCCGACGAACACGACCTCGGAGAGCGGGTTGCCGCGCGCGAACACCGTCTGCGTGCGGCCTTCGTGGAGCGCGCACTTCTGGCAGGTGCTGACCTCTTCCGCGAGGAGCGCGAGCCGCGCGACGCGCTCCTCCGGCGTGCCCGCCCCGGACGAGTCCACGCGTGTGGCCGCCTCGGCGCGCTGCATCGGGGCCGCGCTGGCCGCAGGCCGGGGGGACAGCTCGGGACCCTGCGGCGCCTGCACCGGCGCTCGCACGGCCTGCGCCGCTGCGCTGCGTTGCTCCTGGGGCGGCGCGAAGGCGCCGGCCGCGGCGGCGGTGCGTTGCTCCTGGGGCGGCGCGAAGGCGCCGGCCGCGGCGGCGGCGCGTTGCTCCTGGGGCGGCGCGAAGGCGGCGGCGCGTTGCTCCTGGGGCGGCGCGGAGGCGCCGGCCGCGACGGCGCTGCCGCCGCGCGGCGCCGGCGGCGGCGCTTCCAGGCCAGCGAAGCCCCGCTCCGCCCGCCGCGGGGCCGGCGGCGCGCCCTCCGGGGAGGACGCCCCCAGCGCCTCGTGGAGCGCCGACGGGTGACCCGGCAGGCCGTCCGCGCCGGTGGCCGCGTGCCACTCGAGGAACGCGCGGACCGAGGCCGTCAGATCGGCGAGCTCTTCGCGCAGCGCTTCCATCGTCGCCCGCCGCCCCTCAGTGGCCGCCCTGCTGCGCGAGCCAGCGCTCCGCGTCGAGCGCGGCCATGCAGCCCGTGCCCGCGGCGGTCACGGCCTGGCGGTAGTTCCAGTCCTGCACGTCGCCCGCGGCGAAGACGCCGGGGATGTTCGTGCGCGTCGAGCCCGGCACCGTCTTCAGGTAACCGTTCGGGTGGGTCTCGAGCTGCCCGGTGAAGAGCTCCGTCATCGGCGTGTGCCCGATCGCGACGAACATCGCCGCCGCCGGCACGACGTGGCTGTCGCCCGTCTTGAGGCTCTTCACGCGGACGCCCGTCACCATGTCGGCCTTCACGTCGAGCACCTCCTCCACGACGTGGCTGTAGAGGATCTTGATCTTCGGGTTCTCGAGCACGCGCTGGACCATCGCCTTCGACGCCCGGAACTCGTCGCGGCGGTGCACGAGCGTGACGCTGCTGCAGAGCCCGGAGAGGTACGAGGCCTCCTCCATCGCCGTGTCGCCGCCGCCGACGACCACGACGTCCTGGCCGCGGAAGAGCGCGCCGTCGCAGACCGCGCAGGCGCTGACCCCCTTGTTCTTGAGCTTCTCCTCGCTGTCGAGGCCGAGGTAGTTGGCGCGCGCGCCGGTCGCGATCACCACCGTCTTCGCGAGGTAGAGCGTGTCCTCCACCCACACCTTGAGCGGGCGCTCGGTCAGCTCCACCTTGGTCACGTCCGCCGTCACGATCTCCGTGCCCTGATGCGCGGCCTGGTCGCGAAAGCGCTGCATCAGCTCCTGGCCGGTGATCTTCTCGGGGAAGCCGGGGTAGTTCTCGACGTCCGTCGTGAACATGAGCTGGCCCCCCGGGATCAGGCCGCCGGCGCTGAAGCCCTCGATGAGGAGCGGCTTCAGGTTGGCGCGCGCCGCGTAGATGGCGGCGGTGAGCCCCGCAGGGCCGGAGCCGATGATGATCAGGTTGCGGACGTTCGCTTCGCTCATGATGGACGCATCTTATAGGCGCGACCGCCTGCCGCGTCGACCGCCCCGAAGCCCGCCGCGAGGCCGCCAGCGGCCCGCGCGCGGCGCCCGCGCAGCGCGCCGCCCGCTCCCGGCCGCGCCGCCGCCTCGCGCGGCCGGACCGCCGAGCAGCCGCGCGCTCAGAAGCGTATCGTTCCGCTCAGACCGAACTCGTTCAGGCTGCTCTCGAAGCGGCCGCCGTTGACGCTCTGGAGGCTGCGGTAGCCGCTCGTCGCGTCGCCGGCCACCGCCTTGAGGTTCCCCTTTCCCCCGTTGTCCAGGGCACCGAACGACGTGTGCTGAAACGCCGCGGAAATATCGAGCGGGCCGACGCGCGCCGTCACGCCGCCGCCGACGCCGATCCGGTAGCCGAGGTGGAAGTCGAGGTTCAGATCGGCGTCGTCCTGCCCCTTGTTCTCGAAGAAGCCACCCGCCCGCACCGCGAGGAGATTGCGGAGCACGACGAGATCGCCGCCGAGCCGGACGCCCATCACGTCCTTCCAGCGGTGCGGGACGTCGGCGTTCACGGGCACGAAGCCCACGACCGTGCCGCGCACCGGGATCCCCTCGCGGAACCGGACCTCGATCGCGTCGACCGCGCTGTTGTTGGCCCAGGTGAAGTCGAGCTCCACGTCGAAGAGATCGTCGGCCATGGGATCGCGGACACCGGGCGCGGCGGCGGCGGCACGCCCGGCGCGCGGGGCGCCGCGCGGCTTGTGGTACCGGAGGCCGAGCTTCGCCTCCATCGGGACCGGAAGCCTCAGCTCGCCTGCCCCCTTCTCCTCGGTGACGTTGCAGCCCGGCGGCTCGCCCCGGCACGGATCCTCGTTCTTGATCCCGGCCGTCGTCCAGTACCGGGACTCGATCGTGAGATCGGTCTTCGCGCGCACGGCGTCCTGCCACTTGAACCACGCGCCCACGTCGAGGTGACGCGTCGCCGCCCAGCGCGCGCCGAGGACGAGGCCCGGGACGAAGAGATCGGCCGCCCTCACGCGCGTGCGCAGATCGTTGTGCGTGTTGAAGTCGTCGCCCCCGCGGGACACGGTCGCCTCGCTGAAGTTGACGAAATCGATCGCGGCAGCGCCCCAGATGAAGCCGGCGCCCACCGAGAGCCCCTCCGCGAGCGTGACGCCGGCCGAGAGCGTCGGCAGCAGGATCAGCGCGTCGAGCGACGTGAGCAGGTAGCGCTGCGGCGAGGGCTGCGTCAGGTCGCCGAACGTCGGGTGCGTGTACGGGAGCGACTCGGGCCACGCCCGCCCGCCGACGCCGTGCGGCCCGAGCGCCGCCAGTCCGAGGACGAGCGCGTCGTTCACGCGGAACGCCGCGGCGAGCTGCGGGTTCGGGAAGATGCCGCCCTCGGCGCACACCTCGGGGTCGGGGCCGCCTTCACTGCCGGGCGCCGGGATCGGCGTCGTGAGGCTCGGCGGGACGGGCTTGCCGTCGGGGCCGAGGCGCGTGAAGCACTGCCCGAGCTGCATGAAGTGGAGGCCCGCGTGCGCGCTGGTCCGCTGCGCCGCGAGCCCGGCGGGGTTGAAGTAGGCCGCGAGCGGATCGTCCGCCCGCGCGACCCACGCGCCCCCGCGGCCGAGCTGGAGCACGCCGATCTCGGGCGAGTCGAGCCCCGACGACGCGCGCGCGGCGCCGGCGAGCGCCACCGCGGCGAGCGCGGCGCCCGCGGAGACCCGTCGTCTCATCGCGGCGCCGCCGCGCGGCGGTGCCGGAGGCTCACTTCACGGGCGACGCCTTGAGCGCCGCCTTGCCGTCCTTCACGTAGACCGTGAAGCGCACCCGCGAGCAGTTGTGGCGAGCCACGAGCGCGTCCTTGTTGCGCTGCAAGGTCCCCTTGAACTTGTCGAAGGTGAGGGCGTTGGTGGGCTCCCCGCACTGCTGCTTGACCGACAGGAACTCCTCGTAGACGGCGTTCCACTCGGTGAGCTCGTCGGCGTCCGGCGCGCCGTCCTGCCGCGCGGCCGGCGCCTCCGGCGCGGCGGCCGGGGCCGGCGCGGGCGCGGCGGCGGCCGCTGCTGCGGCGGCCGGCGCCTCGAGGGAGGGGCTCGATCCGGACGGCGCCTTCGGCGGCGGCGGCGGGGGCGGGCGCCGCGGCGGCGGGCGCCCGGGAGCGGCCGTGGGGCCGCGGGCGGAGATCGCGATCGCCGCGTCCGAGACCTCCTCGACCGCCTCGACGGGCTCCTCGGAGTCGCGCGCCGGCGGCGGACCGCTGAGCGGGTGGGATCCCGGGCGCCGGGTCGGGCTGCGCGGGCTCAGCATGGGCTTCGGGTAGGACGGGCGCGAGTCGGGGCGCGGCTCGCCGGGCGGGCCGAGCGGGACCGAGAACGCGCTCATCGCGGGCTGCGCCGGGATCGGGCCGAGCACCTGCTCGAGGTCGGCGGCCTTCCGGGGCGCCCCGCCCTTCACGGCCACCTTCTCGACGCCGTCGTTGATGTCGGCCGCGATCTTCCGGTAGGCGCCGCGGAACCGGCTCGGCGCCAGCACGTCGACCTCGCCCTTGGCGAAGCGCGCCGCCTCGGTGCGGAAGACGTGGAGCGGCCGCGTGTGCTCGAGCACGGAGAGCCCGAGCCCGACCGCGGCCGGGAGGAGGACCGCGAGCAGGAGGATGAGCACGGTGGGCACCCCGCTCTTGTCCTCGTTGCTCGCCTTGTCGAGGAACTTGAACGGCGAGTCGACCGAGTCCGCGAGGCGGCCGACCGCGTAGCCGGCGCCGAGCTCCCACGCCTCGCCCGGCAGGCGCGCGTACACGACGCCGAGGTGCTCGCCGATGACGCGGACCTCGGACCGCCCCTTCTCGACGTAGTCCTTGTTGTCGTCGAGCTGCTTCAGGTCCTGCGTGATCTGGTCGAGGTTCGCCTTGTCGAACCCCTCGGGCGCGCCGGACGCGACGCGCGACCCCTCGGCGTAGAAGCCGACGGCGGCGCCGGTGCGCTTCGTGACCGCGCGGGCGAAGCCGTCGTCGATGATCTTGGCGCCGATCACGGCGCCGACCGGCTCGCCGTTGACGTCCTGCTCCACGGGGCGCGCCACGACGCGCAGGATGCGGCCCTTCCACACCCACGCGTCGTCGCGGATCCAGCCGTGGAGGGCGTCGGCGACGACCGGGTAGCCGCCGAGCTCCCAGTCCTCGCGGTGCTCGAAGCCCACCGCCGCGATCACCCGGCCGCCCGCGTCGACGGCCCACACGTAATCGAACTTGAGGTCCGGCGGCACCTCGTCGGTCGCGCTGCGCAGCGCGGTGCGCGCCTTGTCGCGCAGCTCCGCGCCCGGCTTGGCCTCGTTCGACGACTTGGCGAGCGCCCCGCGCAGGGCCGGGTTCAGCGCGACGCGGATGAGCGCGCTCGAGCGCTTTCGCGCGTCGTCGTTCAGGTACCACTCGACGGCGCTGGAGTCGGCGCTGAGCGACTCGCTCATCGCGCGGTGGCTCGAGCGGTTGTAGAGCTGCGCGGCGACGAAGAGGATGAAGACGGTGGCGCCGAGCGCGAGCGCGAGCACCCCGTACCAGAAGCGAGAGAGCAGCATGGCCTACTTCCCAGCCTCCGGGCTCGGGCCGCCGGCCTCGCCCACGACGACCGGCTCCTTGATGAACTGCTCGTCGGGCCCCTTCACGACCGCCTCGAGCGGCTTCCCGACCGGCTCGCCGTTGAAGTAGCCCTGCAGCGTGTACTTGCCGGCCTCGACGTCGAGCGTGAAGTTGCCCTGCCGATCGGGGTAACCGACGGCGACGGTCCTCGGCTCGACGACGATCCACGACCGGATGCTCGGGGCGAGCTGGTCGCGGATCTCGTATTTGCCCGGCCCCGGCGGCGTCCAGGCGCGGGTCTTGGCCGCGGCGGTCTCGACCGGCTGGAGCCCCTTGTTGCCGGTGTCGTAGAGCTTGTGCGGGAAGGGATCCTGGTTCTCGAACTGGATCTGCTGGCCCTCGGCCACGACGAGCGTCACGGGCGAGGTGCGGCCGCCCGCCACGACGACGCGGAGCGGCGTCTTGAGCGGCGCCCCTTTCTCGCCGAGCGCGGCGACGCACAGCTCCTTCGGGGCGTAGCCGACGAGCGCGCGGACGTCGGCGCGGACGGTCGGCGACGGCTCGCGGAACGTGTACCGGTTCGCCTTCGGGTCCTTCGCCTCGTTCCAGACGGGGTTCAGGAGCTTGGGCACGCCGGTGACCTTGCCCTTGACCGTCACCGCGGCGAGCGCGACCCCGGGCGCCGCGACGAGCGCGAGCGTCAGGATCAGCCGCCGGATCACGCGCGAGCGGCCCGCGACGCGACCCGCGCGGTGGCTTGACGGACCGACCCGCGTCACGCCGGCGTCCGACCGTTGCTCATCGTGCTGCGCACCTGCAGACCGAGGGGATCTCGTATCCATCGCAGGCCCGAAGCTACCGGAAGGGGAATGAGAACGGAAATAAAAGCCGGGGCGCCGGCGCCGCCTGCAGGCCACCGGCCCCGCGGGCGCGTCGGCCCGCGCCGACCCCCACGCGCCGGCGTGTCGTCTGCGTCAATCCGCGGGCGCCGCGGTGCGGCGTCGCGCGCATCATGAACAGAACGCACAAAAGAGCTGCGGGCCGCATGAACGGCCCGCAGAGGAGAGATGTTCCGTACCGCCGAGGACGTGGGCCGAAGGACTTGAACCCCTAGCATAGCTGCTAGGTGGGAGCCTAAGTACCGCTTCAGGCTTCCCGGTGAATGGTTCCGGGCCTAGCTCACCACGGTATCGTTGTTGGCCCCCTGGTTCTCGCTTACTCGGGATTCAATCGTCCAGCGCCTCACAAAGTCGGCAGAGGGAACGACCAAAGGATAGTTCTCTCGGCGGCTCAGTCAACCGCTCCTCGTCGAGTTCGCGGGCGCTCGCGCGGAGGCGCCGCCGCGCTCCGTCCAGGTGCGCCGCCGGGTGACCGGCAGGCGAGCGTGGCCGCCGCGCACCGTTGCGCACCGTTGTGCTCCGTTGTGCTCCGGTTGCGCACCCACCTTGCAGGCGATCAGGCTCGGTCGGAGAAGAGCGCGACGATGGAGGCGTGGATGAGCCCGTTCGACGCCACGATGTGGCCGATGTGGTAGTTCGGTGGGCCTCCCTCGAGCGCGGTGATCACGCCGCCCGCGCCGCGCACGATCGCGCTGCCGGCAGCCACGTCCCAGACGTGCAGCCTGCGCTCCCAGTAGGCGTCGTAGGTCCCGTCGGCGACCATGCAGAGGTCGATCGCCGCGCTGCCGCACCGCCGCACGGCCTGCGCCCTGCGCTTGACGGTGATGAAGGCGTCGAAGTTGTTGTCCGGGGCCCGATCGCGCGTCGTCGGGAAGCCGGTCGCGATCATGGCGTGGTGCAGCGAGGCCGTGGCGCTGACCGCGCAGGGCTCGCCGTTGCGGCGCGCGTGGCCGGCGGCCTCCGGCGGCGCCGGATCGCGCGGCCGCTGGCCGGTCCAGCGCAGGCCGAGCGCGGGCGCGACGACGGCGCCGGCGACGGGCGTGTCGTCCTCCATCAGGCCGACGGACACGCACCAGAACGGGTGGCCGTGGACGAAGTTCGTGGTGCCGTCGAGCGGATCCACGCACCAGACGAGCCCCTCGCGGGCGGACGTCGGCCGCGACGCGCTCTCCTCCTCGCCGACGACGGGGACACCCGGCGTGAGCGCGCCGAGCCGCGCGACGAGCAGCTCCTCGCTCGCGCGGTCGAACTCGGTCACGAGGTCGTGCGGCGCCTTCTCCTCCACGCGCGGGCGCGCGCGGAAGCCGGCCAGCACGAGCGCCGCCGCCTCCTCGGCCACGGCGAGCGCGATCCCGGAGAGCTCGGCGAGGTCCGAGGGCCTTCGGCTGCTCATCGCGGCCTCGTCGAGAGCGCGTCGCGGAGCTTCTCGTAGATGCCGCCGAACGCCCCGTTGGACAGGAGCGCGATCGTGTCGCCCTCCTTCGCCTCGCGCGCCAGGGTGGCGACGATCGCGTCCACCGACGCGGCCGCCTCCGCGCGTTTGTCGGCTCGCTGGAGGTCGCGCACCAGCCGGTCGAGATCGAGCCGCTCGCCCGCGGCGATGTCCGGCCGCCCGAGCGGCGCGAGCACGACGTGGTCCGCCGCGCCGAAGGCGCGCGCGTACGGCTCCTGGTGGAGGGCGCGGCACGCGGTCGCGCTGCGCGGCTCGAACACGGCCCACAGCGCGCCGTCCGGGTGCCGGGACCGGAGCGCCCGCAGCGTCTCGTCCACGGCCGTCGGGTGGTGCGCGAAGTCGTCGTAGACGCGGACGCCGCGCGCCTCGAACAGGAGGTCCTGCCGGCGCCGCACGCCCTCGAAGCGGGCGAGCGCCGCGGTGGCGGTCGAGAGCGGCACGCCGAAGCCCTGCGCCGCGGCCGCGATCGCGGCGGCCGCGTTGCGCACGTTGTGGTGCCCCGGCATCTGCAGGGCGAAGCGCCCGGCCATCACGCCGCCCGCGTAGAGGTCGAACGACTGGCCGCTCTCGCTCGCCTCCGCGGGCGCCGCGAGCCAGTGCGGCGGCATGCCATGGGTGTCGTCGCCCTCGAGCGCGAACCAGGCGACCTCCGCGCGCGCCGACCGCGACACCACGTCGACGACGCGCGGATCGTGCGCGGCCGCGACGACGAGCCCCGTCTCCGGGATCCGCTCGACGAACCCGCGGAACGCCGCCTCGTACGCGGCCGCGTCGGGGTAGATGTCGATGTGGTCGTGCTCGATCGAGGTCACGATGCCGACCTCGGGCTGGTAGTGCCAGAACTTCGGCGTCTTCTCGAAGAAGGCGGTGTCGTACTCGTCGCCTTCGACGACGAACGGCGTGCGGCGTCGCTCGCCGCCCGCCTCGTGTGGGCCTGCCTGGAGGAGCGGCAGCCCGCGGCGGGCGCCGCCGCGCTCGCTGGCCGAGGGGGCGCGCTGCGGCAGCCGGAAGCTCGCGTCGAAGTTCTTCGGCAGGCCGCCGATGAGGAAGCCGGGGTCCCTGCCGGCCTCGTGCAGGAGCCACGCGCACATCGAGCTCGTCGTCGTCTTGCCGTGTGTGCCGGCCACGACGAGCGGGGAGCGGCCGGCGAGCATGTGGTCGGCGAGCGCGTGCGCCATCGTGGTCACCCGCATGCCGCCGTCGATCGCGGCGCGCGCCTCGGGGTTCGCCGGCCGGCAGACGTTGCCGATCACGACGAGGTCGGGCCGTGGGTCGAGGTGCGCGGGATCGAACCCGGTCATGAGGCGGATGCCCCACCGCTCGAGGGCCGGTCCCATGGGCGGGTAGAAGGAGACGTCGGAGCCGGAGACCTCGTGCCCCGCGGCCTTGAAGAGCCCCGCCAGCGCACCCATGCCGGTGCCCGCGACGGCGACGAAGTGGACCTGCATCGCGGCGCAGTGTGCCCGAGCGCCCTCGGAGGGCAAGGGCCTCCGGCAGGCGCGCTCACCCGCGAGCTTCGGCGCGGTCAGGGGAAACGCGCCGCTCCCGGCGCCGTGTCGAGCCCGCGCGTCAGCTGAGCGGCAGCGCGTCGAGACACTCCGCGCCGGCAGCGCGGAGCCAGACGCCCACGCCCCCGAGGGGCCCCCGCTGGTGTCGTGGCCCTGGATTGGCACACAACCTTCAAGAACCGTCAATTGACGGCTGCCGCGGATCAGGGAGCCTCGATGGGCACATGCAGCCCGGCGCTCTTCGTCGTTTCCTCGAGGCTCTCTTGATCTACGTCGGAGGTCCGGTCCTCCTCACCTTCGGCTTCCGCCCTCCTCCTGTGCTCGCCGCCGTGTGGCTCGGGCTCGCGCTCTCGCTCGTCCTCCTCTTGCGCGACCCGGGCTTCGAGCGCGGCGCGCTGATCAGGGCCGCGCCGCCGCGCGAGCTCGCGTGGGTGCTCGCGCGCTTCGCGGCGGCCGCCGCGGCCTCGACGATCGCCGGCGCGCTGATCGCGCCGGATCGGCTGTTCGGCTTCGTGCGGGAGCGGCCGGGGCTCTGGGCGCTCGTGATGATCGGCTATCCGCTCTTCTCCGTGGTGCCGCAGGGCCTGCTCTACCGCGCCCTCCTGTTCCACCGCTACGCCGCCCTCTTCCCCGCGCCCCCGGCCCTCGTGGGCGGGCTGCTCTTCGGGTTCGGGCACATCGCCTTTCGCAACTGGGTGGCGGTCGCGCTCACGACCGTCGGCGGCGTGCTCTTCTCTCGCACCTACCTCCGGACGCGCTCGCTCCCGCTGTCCTGCCTCGAGCACGCGCTCTACGGCTGCTTTGTGTTCTCCATCGGCCTCGGCGAGTTCCTTTACAGCGGCGCGCTGCGCTGAGCCGGAGCGCGCATCCCGCAGGCCCGGCGCGAGCCGCGCCGGCTACTTCTTCACGAGGACGATCGCCCGGGAGCCGGGCGGGACCTTCCCGATGCGGACCGACAGCCGCCCGGGCGTCGCCTCCGCCTCGATCGCCGACGGATCGATCCTGGCGCCGAGCGCGAACACGCGCAGGTGCCGCGACGAGGCGGCGGGCGCCGGCGCCCCCAGGACGAACACCGTCCCGCTCCGCATCTCGACCTCGATCGCCTCCGGCGCATGTCCGGCCAGATCGAACAGGATCGTGATCGAGCGCTCGTCCTCCGTCACCTCGACGGGCGGCGCGAACGTGGCGGGCTCGGCCGCGGTGGGCCACAGGATCTGCAGCGTGTCGCGGGCGTCATCGCTGCTGGGCGCAACAAGGGCGGTGTTCCTGAAGAGCATCGTGCGTCGTCCTCGAGCGCGCCCGCCGCGCGGACCCGGACGACGCGGGGCCGGCGGCGGGCGGTTCGGTCATGGGTCAGTCAAGAAAAGCGCGCTGTCTCGGCTGATCAGCCGGCGTCGTCCGCCTCAGCTGCTCGCCTCGGAGAGCTGCTTGGCTTCCGTCGCGCCCCCGCCCGCGCTGGGCGAGAAGTAGATCGGGATCTTCCTGGGCGTGGCCTCGGGGCGCTTGGGGACGGTCACCGTGAGCACGCCGTTGTGGAGCGTCGCGGCGATCTGGCCCGTGTCGTAGCCGTCGCCGATGCGGAACGACCGGGTGAACTCGCCCCGGGCGCGCTCGGCGCGGTGCAGCTTGGCCTCGCCGTAGTCCACCCTTCGGACGGCGCGCAGGGTGAGCAGCCCCTGCTCGCAGGTCACCTCCACGTCCTCGGGGCTTGCGCCCGGGAGGTCGCAGACGAGCTGGAGCGCGTTGTCCTTTTCCACCACATCCACCCTCGGTCCCGCCATGACGGGCGCCGCGGGCGCGCTCCAGCCGAACGGGCTGGAGAGGTCGAACATGGCGCGGAGGAGGTCATCCCCCGCGAACAGCGGAGCATAACGTGAGAGCATGGTGTCCTCCTTGTCCGGGGTTGGCCCGGCGTCTTCTGGGGCGGGGAGCGCCGCGGTTCCGCGCGGCCTCGCGCCGGAGGGCCTGCCGAGGAGACCCTCGCGCGGGGCCGGCGTCCGCAGCGCTCCTTCGCGCCCGCGCCATTCCGAATACTCATTCTGGGCGGCCCGTCAAGCGCCCCTTGCGCCGCCGGATCACGCCACGAGGCAGAGTCGAGCTGTCCCAGCACATGGCCTATCCGCCCCGGCGACAGCTCCGCTGCAAAGCGTCGCGCAGGAGCGCCGCGAGCCCGCGATGCCCCACAGGGGCTCCTGTCCTGAGCGTCGCGTCAATGGAGCTCCGGCGCTCACCGCCTCTCGTCAACACGCCTCGGCGCGCGCCGTCACGGCGGGTCGATCAGCACGAGCGGCCTCAGCCGCTTCAGCGATCGCCGGCCGAACCCCTTGACCCGGAGCAGATCCTCGACCTTCCGGAAGCGCTTGATCTTGGCCCGGAGCGCCAGGATTGCCGCCGCCTTGGCCGGACCCACGCCGGGCAGACGCATGAGGTCCGCCTCCGTCGCGAGGTTCAGCACCACCTTGCCGTCTGCCGTCACGCCGCCGCTCGCCGGAGCGCCCGCGTCAGCCTCGCCCGCGGGCGACGGCGGCGGCGGCGCTGCCGCGGCGGCTCCCGCGTCTTCGGCGGTTCCCGCGCCTTCGGCCTCCTGCGGTCCGGCTGCGGGCGGCGGCGCCGGGCCACCGGCGACCATCGCCAGCCCGGCGGCCGCGTCGCCCCGGCGCTCCGGGAGCAGGCTCAGCGCGTGGCCAGAGCCCACCAGCGCCAGCGCGAAGAACCCCGCGACGTACGCGGCGACCTTGCCGCCGAGCGCGGTCCACGCCGACTCCCGCAGCACCGCGAGCGCCCGCTGCCGCCATGGACGCCGCGCGTCCGCGGTGTGTGCACCATGAGCCCGCTCGTCCGACGAGCCTTCCTGCTTCGATGTCGTTTGCATCGTGCCGCGCCTCCTCTTCGCGCGAAGGACGCCGCCCGCCGCGCACCCGCGCGCCAGCGCTCGTCCCCTCGGCGCCGCCGCTCAAGCGAGCGGCATGCCGGCGCGGATCACCCGGGAAATCACGCCGTTGCGCCCCCGTCCGGCGCTCCCGGCGGCGGCGGCGCCATGGCGGAATCCGCGGCCTGCTCGGCCGTCGGCGGCCCGCCCGGGCGGGCGGCGCGCCCTGCGGACCGCCCGACGAGAGGTCGCCGTGTCTCGAGCCAGAAGCTCGGCTACCATCCGTGCTCCGGGCGCCCGGCGACCCGGCGGCGCTTCCTCCGCCACCAAGGCGCTCACCACGAGGTCTTATGCCCTACGATCCCCGTCGCTTCGATGATCCCGGCCCTGCGGGTCGCTCGCGCCGAGCCTTCCTGGGCGGGCTCGCCGCCGGCGCCGCGGGCGCCACGTTCCTCGGCCCGCACGCCGCGTTCGCCGACGCGGTCCCGAGCCTCGCCGCCACGCCGCCCCCGGGCTTCACGCCGCTGTCCATCCCCGGGAAGGTAGTGAAGGTCACAAAATCAAACTCGATGCAGCCGAACGGCCTCTGGCCGGACGCGTCCGCGGCGAAGGTGATGCTCGAGCGGGCCATGGCGGAGCTCACGGGCAAGGGCGACCTCGGCGCGGCCTTCGGGCGGTTCGTCCACAAGGACGACCGCGTGGCCATCAAGGCGAACGGCATCGCCGGCCAGAAGGGCGCGACCATGGCCACCAACAAGGAGCTCGTCCTCGAGATCGTGCGCGGCGTGGTCGCGGCCGGCGTTCCCGCCGAGAACATCATGATCTTCGAGCAGTACCCGTCCTTCCTCGCCGGCACCCGCTGCGCCGACCGCACCGCGAAGCCCGCCGCCGATTTCCCGGCCGGGATCCGCGCCGCCGTGCACGAGAACAAGGACGCGGTGATGCCGAGCATCTCGGTCTGCGGCATCCCGACCAAGTTCGTCCGCCCCTTCACCGAGGCGACCGCGGTGATCAACGTGTCGCTGATCAAGGATCACTCGATCTGCGGCTACACCGGCTGTCTCAAGAACATCACCCACGGCGCGACGATCAACCCGCACTCGTTCCACGAGCACACCGCGAGCCCGCAGATCGCCGAGCTCTACGCGCAGGACGTCGTGAAGAGCCGCGTCCGCCTGCACATCACCGACGGCTTCAAGCTCATCTACGACCAGGGCCCGCTCGACAAGAACCCGAAGCGGCGTGTCCTCCACGAGTCGGTGTATGCCACGACCGACCCCGTCGCCATGGATGTGATCGGCTGGGGTGTGGTCGAGGGGTGGCGCAAGGAGAACGGGCTGCCCACGCTCAAGGAGGCGAGCCGGGAGCCGTCGTACATCCGCATCGCGGGCGAGCTCGGTCTGGGCGTCTTCGACAAGAATAAAATCGCGATGCGCGAGGTCCGATTGTAGCGGCGCCGCGGGATCCTCCCGCAGGGCTGCCGCCGCCGAGACCCGCCCGCCACCGCTCGTGTTGCCCATGCCCCGCCCTACACCGACAGCGCTCTCTGCCATTCGCCGGGGGACCGCGCCGGCGATCCCGCTCCTCGCCTCGCTCGCTGCAGGGCTCGCCTGCACGAGCAGCAGCCCTCCAGCCCGGCCGCCGGGGCTCCCCCCGACGCCGGCCTCGGTCACCCGGGAGAACCCGGGCGGCGACGCGGCCGACCCCGAGCGGGCCGCGCTCGAGCGGCTGCTCAGCGAGCCGTGGGGCCAGATGTCGGACCATTACAAGACGCTCGCGGTGCCGCTCGCCGACCGGAAGACGTGGCGGAGGATGCGGATCTGGCGGCACCCGACGCGCGCGAGCTACCGGTACGGCAAGGAGTATTACGCCGCCCTGACGGTCCTCTACACGACCACGTCGGGGCCGAGCGATCCGGACAGCTGCCTCGACGAGTTCTGGGCGAAGAACGCGCCCCTCGCGGACGGCTACGGCGTGCGCATCGGAGAGGCACAGATCATCCGGACGACGCAGGAGATCGACGGCGAGGTGCGGCCGCTCGTGTTCAAGGTCGTCGACGGCAGCGTCGAGTCGGTGTTCGCGAGCGACGAGTACGTGGGCGCGATCGCGGCCTACGAGTCATGGCCAGGGACGTGCCTTGTGTCCGCCCTGGCCGTGAAGTCGAGCCACCACGCCGATCTCGCGCGCCGGGTGCGCGACCGCTGGATCGACGAGGGCGCGCCCAGGCTCAGGTGGCTGCCCCGCATCGCCGAGGCGCCCAAGACCGACGCGCGGTAGCGGAGCGGCCGGCTCACGCGGTCGGGCGGCGCACGGCGCTGCACCGCGAGGCACGGCGCCGCGTGACGCCGCGCCGGATCACGTGTCCAGCGGCGCCGCGCGCTCCGCGGTCTCCGGCGCGCCCGGCGACCAGAGCGTGCCCTGGACCATGCTGTGGCAGACGACGGAAACGGCCGCGAGGAGCAGCGCGAGGGCGACCAGCCAGGGGACCCGGACCGGCGGGAGGACGCGGCTGTCCAGCGCGATCTCGCTCGTGCGGTCGCCCGGGGCCAGCTCCGCCGCGGGGGTGTGCCCGGCCGGGCCGCCGAGATCGTTCGCCGGGGTCGCCAGCATGGCGGCCATCGTCGTCTGATCCATCGCATAGCGGGGCGGGGCCGCGGGCGCGCTCACCCTCACGATGCCGCTCTTCTCGGAGTGCGGCGCGCCGTGGAGATAGCTCATCGAGGGCGGCATCGGCGTGGACGTCGGCACCTGCACCTGCACCAGCGCGGCGAACACCTCCATCATCTCTCTGCCCGACTGGAATCGCGCCGCGGGATCGAACTCGAATGCCTTGGTGAAGAACGCGTCGATCCCGGGCGGGAGCTCCGGCGCCACCGCGGACGCCTTCGGGAACGAGGTCTGACAGATGTGCCTCACCAGCTCGTTGACGTTGGCGCCGGCGAAGGGGCACTGGCCGGTGATCGCGCGGTAAAGGATCACCGCCATCGACCAGAGATCGGTCCGGTAATCGACCTGCTTGGGCGCCAGCGCCTGCTCCGGGCTCATGTACCGCGGCGTTCCGAGGACCATGCCCGTCTTCGTGATCCTGTCGCGCGAGCAGGACGACTTCGCGACGCCGAAATCGAGCACCTTCACCAGCTCGTCGCCGCCCGAGGACGCGAGGAAGATGTTGCCCGGCTTCAGATCCCGGTGGACCACCCCCGCGGCGTGGACCGCGTCGAGGGCCTTGCCGAGCTGCGTGAACATGATCGCCGCCTGCGCGAGGGGGACCTTCAGCTCGCGCTCGAGGCGCCGATTCAGGTCCTCGCCCTCGAGGTACTCCATCACGATGAAGGCAGCGCCGCGATCGACCCCGTAATCGTAGGTCTCGATGACGTACGGGCTCCGGACGCGCGCGGACGCGCGGGCCTCGCGCTCGAAGCGCGCGAGCAGATCAGGGTCGCTCGCCGCGAAGCTCCGGATGAACTTGATGACGACCCGCCGCCTGAGCTTGACGTCGAAGCCCAGCCACAGATCGCCCATCCCGCCGCCGCCGAGCCGGCGCTCGAGGCGATACTTGTCCATGACGGTTCGACCTTCAGCAGTCTCCTTCATGGCTCCGCACCTGCTACCCAATGCTCGGGCCTGGGACAAGTGATCACCTGATTCCTGTCGAAGGGTCAACGTCAATGCTACTCCCAGATAGCTTATACAGCAATCCGTCCCTGCCGCGCGCGGAAAACTCATCGAAACATCGTGTGTGCGCGCGCCGTGCGCCGCGCACACCGCGCATGCGCGGCGGCGGAGGTGGTAATCAAGGACGACCGGTGATCATCAGGCGATGTGCGTCATGCGATGAGCCACATGGCGCGCGATGTCCGCGGAGGTGAGGCGGGCTGCGATTCCGCGGAGGTGAGGCGGGCTTGGATTACAGGATGTCGAACGGGTAGGCGCGATCCGCATAGGCGCGCACCGCGATGGCCTTGCGCAGCTCGTCGTCGTTCTTCTGGAAATCCGACACGTGCTGCCGGAGCCGCTTGTGCGCCATGCCGGTGAACACGGTCGTGAGGTCGATCTCCCGCCGCGCCCCCTCCTCGCCGCGCCGCTCGATGGCCCGCGTCGTGCGCGCGAGGCACGCCGCCATGCAGTAGAGGTCGATGGCCATCTCGGCGATGCGCCGCTGCGCATACTGCATCTCGGCGATCTCCCGCCCGTGCTTGCGGAGCATGTCCTCGCTGTGGGTGGCGAGCTCGGCGGTGAACTCCTCGAAGATCACCGCTTCCCGGCTGAGCAGCGGGTGCGCCCTCGCCATCCGCTCGCGCCCGAGCACCGACCGCGCCTTGCGGATCGCGAAGTCGCTGAGCAGCCCGAAGCCCTTGATCGGCTCGCGCATCGCCTTGGCCACGTCCGCGAGCGCCTTGCCCGGGCCGTTCATCCCGGAGAGCGCGATGAAGCAGCGGAGGATCTCGTTCGTCCCCTCGAA
This sequence comes from Sorangium cellulosum, assembly GCF_002950945.1. GTDB lineage: Bacteria > Myxococcota_A > Polyangia > Polyangiales > Polyangiaceae > Sorangium > Sorangium cellulosum_E. The sequence goes on along the minus strand of NZ_CP012673.1, from coordinate 12,212,142 downwards.
GATCATGTTGATCCGCGCGTCGCGCAGGTGCCGCTCGTAGGGGTAGTCCTGCATGTACCCGATGCCGGCCGCGATCTGGAGCGTCTCGTTGACCACGAACCAGAGCGTCTCGCTCCCCATGACCTTGCAGATCGCGCTCTCGAGCGAGAAGTCGGGGACCTTGGCGTCGACGAGGCTCGCCGTCAGGTACGTGATGGATTCGAGCGCGTACGTCTGCGCGAGCATCGTCGCGATCTTGTCCTTGATGAGCCCGAAATCCCCGATGCTCCGGCCGAACGCGCGCCGCTCCTGCACGCGGTCGAGCGCCATCCGGAGGAGCGTGTTGCAGGCGCCCAGGCACCCCGCCGACAGCCCGAGCCGCCCGTTGTTGAGCACCTCGACGGCGACCTTGAAGCCCTTGCCCACCTCGCCGAGCACGTTCTCGCGCGGCACCCGCACGTCTTCGAAGAAGAGCTCCGTCGTCGACGAGCCCCGGATCCCGAGCTTGTGCTCGTTCGGGCCGCTCTTCACGCCCATGCCCCGCTCCACGATGAACGCCGTGAGCTTCGGCTTCCTCCCCTCCTCGAGCGCGGAGGTCCGGGCGAACACCGTGAACACGTCGGCGAAGCCGCCGTTCGTGATCCAGATCTTCGACCCGTTCAGCGTGTAGTACGAGCCGTCGGCCGACACCTCGGCGCGCGTCCTCATCGCCGCGGCGTCGGAGCCCGCGCCCGGCTCCGTCAGCGCGAACGCCGCCACCCGCTCGCCCGACGCGAGCTCCGGGAGGTACCGCTGCTTCTGATCCTCCGTCCCGAAGAGCGTGATCGCCTTCAGGCCGATCGACTGGTGCGCGCCGAGCGTGACCGCGATCGACGCGTCGAGCCCGCCGATCTCCTGCATCACGCGCGCGTACGCCATGTTGCTGAGGTTGCTGCCGCCGTGCTCGGCCGGGATCTGCAGCCCCATCAGGCCGAGCCCCTTCATCTCGTCGACGATCCGGGGATCGATGGCGTGCTCGCGGTCGATCTTCTCGCTGTCGACGTTCGCCGAGAAGAAGCGCCGCACGTTCTCCAGGATCATCGACGTCGTCTCCCGGTCCTCGGCGGGCATCTCCGGGTACGGGAAGATGATGTCCTCGGCGATGATGCCGTGGAAGAGGGCCTTCATGAAGCTCTGCTCGATCGTCGGGGGCATCGGACCTTCCTCTTCAGGGCGCAGGCTCCTGCGCCTCGCCACGGGCGCGCGGCGCGCCCGATCGGCTCAGTGAGCCCTCTTCGGCGCCCCCGCCGGCTCCGCCGGCTTGCCGTCCTCGGCGGCGGCCTGCTCCTCGCCGTTGACCGCGGTCGCCTCCGCGGGCGCGCCGCGCGCGGGCGAGGGCGAGGACGCCGGGGCGGCGGCGCGCGAGGACGCCGGGGCGGCGGCGCGCGAGGACGCCGGGGCGGCGGCGCTCCCGTCCTGCGCCGCCACGCCGGACGGCGGCACGGGCGTGGGCGTGGCGGGGCGCGCCGGGTGCGGCGTGGCCGTCGGCGGCGCAGGGGTGTGGCCGGCGCGCTCGTTCTCGCGCTGCCACGGGTACTTGATGCGCCCGTGGTACATGTTGACCAGCGTCGAGGCCATCCGGCTCGTCATGATGCGCAGATCCTCGATCGTCAGGCCCGACTGATCGAGCTGCCCGGACGCGAGCTTCGAGAACATCACCCGCTGGATCATCTCCTCGAACTTCTTGTGCTCGGGGGGCCAGATGGTCCGCGACGCCGCCTCGATGGAGTCGACCAGCATCAGGATCGCGGTCTCCTTCGTCTGCGGCTTCATGCCGGGGTAACGGAAGTGCTCCTGCGTCAGGTCCTTCGGGTTCCCCTGCTCGACGCACTTGTGCCAGAAGTACTCGACGATCTGCGTGCCGTGGTGGGTGTACGCGAACTCGACCACGGGCTCGGGGATGTTGCCCTCGCGCAGGATCTTCGTGCCCATCACGACGTGCGCCATGATCGCGTCGGCGCTCACCTCGGGCTCGAGATCCTCGTGCGGCGATCGCTCGCCCGGCGCGAGGTTCTCGATGAAGTACTTGGGCTGCACCGTCTTGCCGAGGTCGTGGTAGTAGGCGCCCACGCGCGTCAGCAGAGCGTCGGCGCCGATCGCCGCGGCGGACGCCTCGGCGAGGTTCGCCATCGCGCGCGCGTGCTCCCAGCTGCCCGGGGCCTCGGCCGCCATCTTCTTGAGCAGCGGCTGCTCCAGGTCGGTCAGGTCGAGCAGCTTGTCGCGGGGCACCTGGCCCATCGCCCGCTCCGCCGGCTCCCGGAGGCTCCGCCCGAGCAGGCCGACGAGCAGCCCCCCGCCGATGCAGGCGAGCACGTTGGAGCCGAGCCAGCGCCTCAGATCGGCGCCCAGGTCGAACTTCCCCTCGAACAGCACGGTGAGCGCGATGAACCCGACGGCGCCGGCGACGCCCGCGAGGCTCCCCGCGATGAGCAACTGCCGCGAGCTCTTGCGCTTGAAGAAGAACATCGTGGCGGCGATGCCGCGCACGAGCAGCACGGACAGGAGGACCACGTCGAAGCGCAGCAGCGACGCGGCGATGAACGCGACGCCCACCTCGACGAGGAAGGCCGTCCGGCGATCGAACGCGATCGCGACCCAGAGCGGCAGCGCCGCGACGGGCATCCAGAACTCGGGCAGCGCCGTGAAGAGCATGAGGAGCTTCGCGACGACGAGCGAGCCCGCCATCAGCACGAACATGCCCACCTGCGTGCGGAGCAGCCGCACCCGGTTCTGCCCGAAGCGCCGCAGGTAGACCGTCAGCATCAGGCAGACGATGAGGTGGATGACGTACGTGCTCGCGAGCCGCGCGCCGAGGCCCGGCCGCCGCTGGCGGCGCACCGTCTCGTACGCCATCGCGGCGTCGTGCTCCTCGTTGTGCTCCGAGAGGACCGTGCCGCGCGGCACGATCACCCGCCCGTGCTCGTACGACAGCGTGAAGCCGCCCTCGTGCGTGTCGCGCACGATCCGCGGCCCGTAGGGCACGCGCAGCGTGACCGGCGCGGGCTTGCCGATCTCCGGCGTGAGCGCCGGGATGAAGAGCTCGCCCACGTTGATCACGGCGAAGAGCGCCGCGAAGAGGAGGCTCAAGACGAAGCCGGCGAGGGGACCTGCTCGGATACGCGTGCGCAGCATGGAACCGCTCGGTCTCGTCCGCTCGATGCGACTTGGCAATGGTTGACGGGGCGCGCTCGCGCGTCGCCCCGCGGTCACCGGACGGCCGCGGGCGGCCGCCGATGTCAATGTGTAGGCGGGACCCTAGCAAAGATGCGCGGCCGAGTCAGCGGCGCGCCAGGGGCCACCCCCGCCCGCGAAGCTCCAGGTCCTCCCGGAAAACATCGGCTCGAGCAGACAATTGCCGTTCGGCGCAAAAGTTGCTACCCACAGGAAATGTCCCCGCTGCGGATGCTGCTTGAACGCCGCAGGAGCGTGGTGATCATGGGGGTCCTGAACCGCACGCCGGACTCGTTCTCCGACGGCGGTCGGTTCGCGGAGGAAGGCGCGGCGCTCGCGCAGATCGATGCGATGCTCTCCGAAGGGGCGGACATGATCGACATCGGCGCGGAATCGACGCGGCCGGGCGCGCGGCCGGTGCCGGACGACGAGCAGATCGCGCGCATCGGCGGCAGCGTGCGCGACGCCGTGCGGCGGGGCGCCGTCGTCTCCATCGACACGACCTCGCCGGCCGTCGCGGCGCGCGCGCTCGACGACGGCGCGGCGGTGGTCAACACCATCTCGCTCGACAGCGCGGCCGAGCTCGGCGCGCTCTGCGCCCGCCGCGGGGCGTCGCTCGTGCTCATGCACAGCCGCGGCCCGATGTCCGCGATGGCCGGCTTCTCCGCGTACCCGGACGACGCCTACGGCGACGTCGTCGCCGACGTCGCGCGCGAGTGGTCGGCCGCCGCCGAGCGGGCGCTCGCCGCGGGCCTGCCGCGGGGCGAGCTCGTCCTCGATCCGGGGCTCGGCTTCGCCAAGAACGCGCGGCAGTCGCTCGAGCTCTGCGCCCGGCTCGACGAGCTCTGCGCCCTCGGCTTCCCGGTGCTCGTCGGCCCGAGCCGCAAGTCGTTCGTCGCGCGCGCCGCGGCCGCCGAGGCCGCGGCGCGGGGCGAGCGCGCGGGCGCCGCGCCCGCCTCGCCGGAGCCCGCGCCGCCCGAGGCGCGCCTCGGCGGCACGATCGCGGCCGCGCTCGCGTGCGCCGCGCGCGGCGCCGCGGCGGTGCGCGTCCACGACGTCGGCGCCGTGCGGCAGGCGCTCGACGTGATGCGCGCGATCGAGCGCGCCGGCCCGGCGCCGCTGCCGTCCAGCGACGACCGGCGGCGCGCCGGCGCTCCCCACGCCCAGGGGGCGCGCGGCGATGACTGAGGGGTTCTACCGCCTCTTCTCGGCCCGGCCGCCGACGCAGGTCCTCCGGGACCTGCTCGACATCTTCATCGTCGCCTACGTCGTCTACCGCTCGCTGCTCGTGCTGCGCGGCACCCGCGCGATGCAGATGGGCCTCGGCCTCGGCATCGTCTTCCTCATCTACCTCGGGGCGAAGGTCTTCGGCCTGACCACGCTCCTGAACCTGCTCTCGTGGCTGCTCTCGTCGATCATCCTCATCGTCGTCGTCGTCTTCCAGAACGACATCCGCCGCGCCCTCATCCGCGTCGGCGGCAGCAACTGGTTCACGAGGGGGCGCGAGCAGCAGTCGCGCGTCATCGACGAGGTGGTCGCGGCCGCGACCGAGCTGGCCCGCCACCGCATGGGCGCGATCATCGCCTTCGAGCAGGACGCGAACGTCCTCGAGTTCGTGAAGAGCGACGGGATCCACATCGACTCGGTCGTGACCCGGGAGCTGCTCGTGTCCCTCTTCGTGCCCGAGTCGGTGAACAAGCTGCACGACGGCGCGGTGCTCATCCGCGACCTCAAGATCGCGCGCGCCGGCATCTTCTTCCCGATGCCGGAGACGAAGATCCTCGACGCGAGCCTCGGCTCCCGGCACCGCGCCGCGCTCGGGATCACCGAGGAGACCGACGCCGTGGTGGTCGTGGTCAGCGAGGAGCGCGGCACGATCAGCTTCTGCTTCAGCGGCAACATCGTCTCGAACCTCGACGGCCAGTCGCTGCGGCACGCGCTGCTCGGCCTGTTCGGGCGGACGTCGCGGCGGCGGCGCTTCGCGAAGAAGGTGGCCGCCGGCGGCCGCACGAGCCTCCCGGCGCCGACGCCGACGCCGTCCTCGCCGGCGCGCGGCGCGCCGGTGGGCGCCGCCGGGCAGGGCCTCGATCCGGGCAAGCCCGCCGCCGCGAAGCCCGCGCCGATCGAGGGCAAGCCCGCGGCGCCGATCGCGAAGACGCCCTCGATGATGAAGGGGCCGGCGGACACGGAGGCGCGGCCGATGGGGAGGATGTCGACCTCCACGCCGATGCGCTCGGGCGCCGAGGCGCGCGCCCCGGCGGCCTCCAGCGCCGACCTCCGCGCGCCCGTGCCCTCGCCGACGCCCGCGCAGGACGGCGACCGCCCGTCGTCCAGCCGGCACGCGGTGGTCGACCTCTCCGCCGCCGCCGCGGCCGATTCCCCGGTCCCGTCGCAGCGCACGTTCGTGCCGACCGGCCAGGCCGCGAGCGCGGTCGTCACCAAGGGGAGCGCGGAGGGGACGCCCCCGCGGGATGAACCATGACGCTCGCCGCCCTCCGCGAGGCGCTCCGCTCGGCGCTGCTCGACAACCTCGGCCTCAAGCTCCTCTCGCTCGCCTTCGCGCTGTGCCTCTACGCCTTCATCCACGGGGCGGAGAACGCGCAGCGCACGTTCTCGCTCCGCGTCGTCTCGGTCATCCCGCCCGAGTCCCGCAACCGGCAGCTCATGACGCAGATCCCGGACGTCGTCTCGGTGACCGTGCGGGGCTCCCGGACCCAGCTCGACGACCTCCGCGCCGACGACCTCGGCACGCTGCAGCTCGACCTCCGGAGCGGCACGACGACGCGCATCGATCTCAACGCCGAGATGATCCACGTCCCGGCGGGGCTCACGGTCGAGCAGATCTACCCGCCGACGATCGACCTGCGCTGGGACGACGTCGTCGATCGGTCGGTCCCGGTGCAGGTGCCGCGCACCGGGGACGCCGCCCAGGGGTTCCTCGTGAAGGGGATGATCTCGATCGAGCCGCCGGCGGTCAAGGCCCGCGGCCCGCGCTCCATCGTCGACACGATCCAGCTCGCGCGCACCGCGCCGTTCGACATCAGCGGGCTCACGGAGGGCACCTACCAGCGGAACCTGGCCCTCGACCGGCCCCCGAGCCTCGTCACGTACGACGCCGACAGCGTGATGGCGACGCTCGAGATCGGGCGCGAGCTCGCCACGCGGACCTTCGATCGCAAGGTCGAGGTCGTCGGCATGCCGCGCCTCGCGACCCAGCCGGAGTTCGTGCAGGTGAGGATCACCGGCACGCCCGAGGACGTGAACGCCGTCGTGCCGGAGGCGATCATGGCGCGCGTCGAGCCCAAGGCGGCGAACCTGGATCTGAGCCAGCCGGGCAGCACGTACCTGGACGTGCTGGTCGACGTCCCGCGGGTGACCGCCGAGGTCAACCCGCCGCGGGTGCTCCTGAAGTGGTGAGCGGCGCGCGTCGACCGCGCCGCGCCGCTCAGCCGGCCGGCGCCTCGCCGCCGGCGCCCCGGGGCAGCCCGAGCTCGTGGAGCAGCGCGCGCAGCTTCTCGGGCCCGCGCCTCGGATCGGCGAGCTTGAAGAGCGCGTACCGCTCCTCCTCGGTCAGCCGGCCGAGCGCGCCATCGTCGGGCGCGCCGTCCGGGCCGAGCCGATCGCGCAGCCGCGCGCCGACGGCGTCCGCGGCCCAGTCGCGGCGCGCCGGCGCGCCCGCGAGCGGGGCGAGGGCGACGCCGGCGCGGTCCGCGAAGCCGCGGAGCACCTCGGCGTACACCGCGACGTCCTCGTCCGTATCGGCCGGCAGGTGGCACAGCGCGAGCCGCTCTGCGCGCGACAGCGCCTGCCAGCCCGCGAGCGAGAGCTTGAGCCCGGCGAGATCCAGCTTCCGCCGCGCGGCCAGCGGCACGAGGTCGAGCGCGGCGTGCACGTCGCCCTCGAGCGCGAAGCGCCTGTACATCCCCTGGGTATAGCCGCGCGCCGGCGGGGACGCGAGCCGGGCCGCGCGCCGAGGTTGCGCCTGGGACGCGCGGCGCCGTTGCGTTAGCCTGGCGCCGTGCGCCGCTCCGGGCTCCTCATGACGCTGACCGCGCTGCTCGCGTCCGCGCGCCTCGCCGGCGCGCCCGGCGTCGCCCGCGGGCAGGAGGCGAAAGGCGCGCCGCCGAGCGCGCCCTCCGCTCCCGTGCGGCTCGATCGCGTCGTGGTGCGCTGGCACGCGCCGGAGACGGGTGGCGTGCGCCGCCCGCAGTTCATCTTCGAGCGCGAGCTCGCCTTCGAGGCGCGCGTCGAGGCGCTCGCGGATCCCGACGCCGAGCCGGGGCTTTACCGCGATCGGCACATCCGCGCCGCGCTCGACCATCACATCGCCGAGACGCTGCTCGCCAGCCTGCCGATCTCGCCCGCGCCCACCTCCACCGAGGTGGCGCAGCGGGCCGAGGCGGCCCGGATCTCGCTGGAGCAGCGCGCGCGCGGCCGCGCGCGCCTGCTCGCCGCGGCGGCCGCGGAGGGGATCAGCTCCGACGAGCTCGACGCGCTCCTGCGCCGCCAGGCGCGCGCGAGCCTGTACCTCGACCGCATGGTCACGCCGATGCTCGAGCCCAGCGATTTCGAGCTCAGGCTCGTCCTGCGCTCGGGCGCCACGCCGTTCAAGGGGCAGCGGTACGAGGACGTCGCCCCCGCGTTGAAGCGCTGGTACGTGGGGCAGCGGCTCTCCCAGGCGCTCATCACGTACTACCAGAACGCGCGTGCGCGGGTCACCTTGACCATCCTGCGCGCGGATTGAGAGAGCACGCGCGAGCCGCGCCTGCGTGCCCGAGAGAAGCACGCGCCTGCGTGCCGAGAGGAGCCGCGCGGCGCGCGTGCGCGCCCGAGAGACGCCACCTCCGGGAGACCGGGCAAACCCCCTGAGCTCGCGCCGCGTCGCCGCGTCGCCGCGTCGCCGCGTCGCCGCGTCGCCCTCTGCGGCGTGTCGGCGCTGCGGTTAGCCCGGCGAGATTGTCAAATTCTGACTCTTGATATCGAAGGACGATCACGCAATACTGCAGCGTTGCCTGGTGTTCATTCCAGGCGACTTGGAGCGCGGGCGCTCCCGCGGTGTCGCGCGGGAGGGGGGTCCAGTGCGCCGTATCCGGATGGGTGATCGCCGGGGTTACATGCCGGCGCTCGGCGTTGGAGGACGCGTTTCAACGGCAAGGGGAGAGAGCACGGGGCGCTGCCTCGTGGGCCGGTCGGAGGCGCGCGCGCGCCCGGCCGGCGCGCGGCGGCGCCGGGCGCATCGGGCCGCCAGCGACGTCGCGCGCGGCCTTCGCCAGAGGACGATCCCGGATCGCCGGTGATCCGAGGGAGCCATCCCGAGGAGGCCGAGCGAAGCAATGCAGCGCGCTGCCAGCGGCCGTGTGCGCCCGCGCGGCCGCCGGCAGCGCGCGGGCGGCGAGGTCTCGAGGCGGCCCCGCTCGGCAGAGGACGCGGCGCCGCAAGCCCGGAGCGCCCGGGCTCGTCCGTGCTGCGGTCGCGCCGCTCCGACCCCGGAGCGGCCGGGTACGAGAGAGTGCGCCCGTCCCGCGGCCGCACCGACGACAGGCATCGTCAACAGACCTCGCAAGGAGTTATTCACATGGACACTGGAGGACGTTCATTCAATCGACGCAATCTATTGCGGGGAATCGGCGGCGCCGTGACGCTCACCGCGGTCGCGCCCGCGGCGCTGCGCAGCTCGTCCGCCAGCGCGATCACACAGGCCGTGCTCGCCGCCGGCCTGCCCGAGGTGGTGGGCATGTATTCGGAGCGGATCGAGGACGTCTTCTCGCGCGTGCAGCGCCGCGTGAACGACGGCCTCTTCCCCGGCGCCACCGCGCTCATCGCGCGGCGGGGCGTCGTCGTCGGGCACCGGGCGTTCGGCAACAAGGTCGCCGGCTGCACCGAGCCGGTCACGCTCGACACGATGTTCGATGTCCTGTCGATCACGAAGGTGCTGGCGACCGCGACCTCGGTCATGGTGCTCGCGCAGCAGGGCAAGCTAAAGCTCTCCGACAAGGTCGCGTCGTACCTGCCGCACTTCGCCGCGCACGGGAAGGCCGGCGTCACCCTCTTCGACATGCTCCGGTACGCGGCGGGGCTGCCCGTGGACAACCCGCCGCCCGAGGACGCGAGCGCCGACGAGGCCTGGCGGCTCATGGCCGAGACGCCGCTCGAGTACACGCCGGGCACCTCCGTGCTCTACAGCGATCTCACCTATCGCCTGCTGGGTCGGCTGGTCGAGGCCGTCTCCGGCACCGACCTCAACACCTTCGCGCAAGCCCACATCTGGGGCCCGCTCGGCATGCACGACACGATGTATACGCCGCCGGCGTCGCTCGCGCCCCGGATCGCGGCGACCGGCACCTCGAGCCGCCGCGGTCGCCTCGTGCGCGGCGAGGTGCAGGACGAGCACGACGCCGACCTCGGCGGCGTCACGGGCTGCGACGGCGTGTTCTCGACGGCCATGGACGTCGCGATCTTCTGCCAGATGATCCTGAACCGGGGCAGCTACGGCGGCGCGCGGGTGCTCTCGCCCGGGTCCGTCTCCAGGATGGTGCAGAACCAGACTCCTCAGATCGCCGCCGCGGCGACGGACACCTCGCCCCTCAACAACCTGCTGCTCGCGCCGAAGGGGTTCGGTTGGGAGATGTGGACGCCGCGCTTCTCGCACGGCGGAACGCGGCTGTCGCCCGGGTCCTTCGGCAAGGCCGGCGGGACCGGCGCGTTCGTGTGGATCGACCCGGCGCGTGAGCTCTTCGGCGTCCTCTTGACGAACCACGGGCTGCCAGAGCCCCTCGACGAGCTCGGGTGGAACCGCATGATCGACAGCACCGGCGCCGTCGAGTTCTTCGACGGCGTGGTAGGCGCGGTCGCCGACGATTGCTGAGCGCCCGGCGCGAAGGCGCCGCGGTCACGGCGCCCAGCCAACGTGCTTTGCACCTCCGAGATCGTGCCTGTTCCCCGGGCGCTCCCCGCCTCGCCGCGGCGAGGCACATGCGGTGTGCCGAGCGGCCGCGGAGCGCGGCTCCTGGACCAGGACGTGTCCACCCGCGTTGCTGCGCAATCAAGATTCACCCGTTCAGATACTGCGTCGAGCGTTACGCTGTTGTAACGCTTTGCGTTATCACGCGGGATCGGGCCCAGGCACCTCGAACGCCCAGCTCCGGCGGCGGAGCGCCGCGGCCTGGCGCGCTCGGGGAGCCCGCGCGCCTCAACGGCGCTCCAGCGCGCGAGGTCGCGCCATGCGCTCTCCTGGACGAGGGCATCCGCCGCGTCGATATCCTGCTCGGGCGCGCATCGAAAGCGGGTGGAAAGCGGACGGCAAGCGGACCGTAAAACAGAGTTCGGGGTCCCGAAACAGTGCGCCCCCGGCGCGCCGCAGGGCCTCCTCCGTGGCTGTATGCGCGCGCATTCCCGCGCGGTGCCGCGCCGTTCCTGGCGCGAATGCGATCTCTCGAGTCCGAGCCACGCCGCGCCGCGTGACCCACTCTCGGCGATGAGCGGCGGGGGCATGTGGATTCTTGTGGCAACGCTTCACCGGCACGAGCTGGTTTTGGTGCGACGCGTCAAGATGGGCGCTGCCCCTGGTCCGGGGAGTGATCATGCGCGGCGATCACGAGCGATTTCGGTTACTTAGCGATGACGCGCCGCAGAAGGCAACAATCTGCTGTGGGTGCCTCGGAGACCTTTGACATGAACAGAACGTTCCTGTTAACTGTGCCCCCCGCAAGCCGGGCGTGTGTGGCGGCGGGAGGCTCTTCCCCACAGAGCCGTCCTTAGATTCTCTTTGCCTGCTGCCGCAAAGCGCGCTCGGCCCTCTGGCCAAGTCACCCCACCTCTAAAGAAGCACTCCAGCACATTTGGATAGGAGCGTCGTTCGATGACATCACTTAAGAGAGACAGGTCGTCGGTTCCCAGCAAGCGACTCGCGGGTCGGCGCGCCGCAGTCCGAGCCCTCGGACTGGTTTCCGTCTCCGCCCTCTGCCTCACGGCGGCGCCGAAGTCCGCGCACGCCGTTGGAAGCGAGAACTTCGAGTGGCACTGGTACTCCCGCCTCGGCATGGCGTGGTCGCCCTACGGGCAGAGCGCCCAGGGCGCGTCGACGAACCTGCTCGGGTTCGGCATCGGCGGCCGCCACGAAGAGGGCGACTACTCCGAGCCGTCGTTCGTCGCGCACGTGGTGAAGGGCGCGACGCCCCAGGACCTCTACGTGAAGTCCGAGATGACCTTCGCCATCTGGCCGACGCACGGCTCCTTCATGCAGCCGTCCTCGAACGGCGGAGACACCATCGAGGTCGAGTTCAACCAGGCCTACATCGAGTCCGGCAACTTCCTCGTCCCGGGCCTCTCCGTCTGGGGCGGCGCGCGCTTCTTCCGCGAGCAGTACGCGCCCATCGGCGACTACTTCTACCTCGACGACCTCAGCGGCCAGGGCGGCGGCATCAAGTACGAGAACCTGAACCTCGCCATCATCGGGCGCACGTGCTGCCGGACCGGCACCTCGGCCCCCGGCTACGTCTTCCCCGCCGAGCCGGCCACCCCGGAGCTGGGTGAGGGCGGCATCCGCAGGGACCGCACGATCTTCGCGGGCAACTACAAGTTCGAGTTCGGCGGCGAGGCCAAGCACCACGTCAAGGTCCACGCCGAGGCCCACGTCCTGCAGGCCGCGCAGCAGGGTCCGGACATGGAGGAGCGCGCGCCGGGCGACTTCGGCGGCGTCATCGGCGCGAAGCTCCACCTCGGTCTCGGCCAGGGCAACTGGAGCGACACGTCGGTGCGCTTCGGCACCGGCATCGCGAACGGCGCCGCGGGCGGGGCGAAGACGTACGAGACCTGGGGCGCCCCGAACTCGGACGGCACCTACGCCGGCTCCATGGCCCTCGAGGCCGTCGAGCACGTCGGCTTCCGGATCGGCGACATCGCCGCCCTGGAAGGCCTCGCCACCTTCCACTACACGAAGGCGGCGTACGAGGCCGAAGGCGCCGCCCCCCCCACGAACCTCGAGAGCCAGCTCGACTTCTCGGTCCAGGCGAACGCCATGATCTTCGCGCACAAGAACTTCCACCCCGTCGTCGAGGCGTCGTTCCAGGGCCGGAAGGACGGCGAGAACGAGATGGGGACCGCGGTCAAGGTCTCCGTCGTCCCGACCCTCGTGCCGACGGGCGAGCTGAGCGCCGGCGCGCGGCCGCACTTCAAGCTCATCTACACGGCGGCCTTCTACAACGACGCCGCGGTCCTGCAGAACATGACGCCCTACAACAACGGCGGCGGCTACATCGCCCGGATGGGCCTCCGCAGGACCAACGCCGACGGCACGTTCGGCGTGCGGTCGAACGTCGGCCACTACATCGGCGCGCGCACCGACTGGTACTTCTGAGATCGGCGGCGGCCCGACTCCGCCGCTTCCCTCCGCTCCATCCTCCTCACCTTCCGCGCCCCGCGCCGCACGTCTCCGGCGGCGGGGCGCTCCCTCACGCCGTGTCGCTGCGCGACTCGCTCGCGATCTCCTGCGAGGCTGGCCCCGCCTCCTCGTCGGTCGCCGCCGGCGCCTCGGCGTAGTGGCTCGCGAACGAGCGCGCCGCGCGCCGCGTCTTCAGGAACTCCGCGAACGCCGTCAGCGTGTCGAGATCCCGCGGGCCGAGCGCCTCGGCGATGTCCCGGAGGTTCTTGCGCAGGCTCTCCACGCTCTTGCCGCGGCGGGGCTCCCGCACCTCCTCGCGCGGCGGCGGCTCGACGGCCGGCGCCGCGGCGGGCGTCTCCGGGCGCGCCGGCACCTCCGGCACCCACAGCGGCCGGGGGACCGGGTTCAGCGCGTGCGCGCTCAGCCACGCCTCCATGAAGATCCGCAGCCGCTCGCTGCGGAAGGCGAACCAGCGCTCCCGCTCCGGGCCGTAGGACATCAACACGTCTTTGAAGCGCCGGAACGCGCCCTTGCCGTCGATCGCCTGGCTGAGCTTCGCCTGGAGCTCCATGTCTTCCACCATAGGGATGTAGCGCTCCATCCACCGGTACTGCTCGCGCGAGCTCACGGGATCGATCCGGAGGTAGTTGGCATCGGCCGCGATGCGGGCGTGCATCTGCGGATCGGCCACCCCGTCGACCACCCGCAGCACGTCGCCCGTGCCGAGGTGCAGGTACGAGTGCACCTCTGGGGCGTTGTTTTCGAAGGCGTCCTCCAGCGCCTCCCAGTCGATCGGGATGTCGCGAACGGCCGTCCCGCCGGCTGAAGCATTCTCGGTAGTCGACATGTCCTCCTCGTCTCCATCGAAAGCAGCGAGGCGGCGGTGGGCTGGCCGCACGCCTCGGTTCAAGTGCACCAAGTTTGAACGGAATTGCGCCGTCGTCATAGGACTCTACGCTGGTTGGGGACTTTTGGGCCTAACTCTCGCAACCTAGGGTTGATTCCGTGATCCGGAAGCCCGTTCGGCCGCCGCGCAGCCCTCGGCCGGCCCTGCGCGCGGTCAGGCCGAGGGCCGCGCGGAGCGACCTTCCGGAGATGGCGGCTCTAGCGGAAAACAGCGTGGAAATTCAGAGGAATCAGCGCGTTCTCACCGGCGCTCCGAGCGCGTCCGGGCGACGGCGTCCGCCCAGCGGCGCCGGTGGGCGGACCGCTCCGCGTCGCTCATCGCGACCTGGAAGGTCTGCCCGACACGGGACATGCGGGACGACTCCTCCTTCGAACGGAACAGCCCGGCCCCGACGCCGGCGAGCATTGCCGCGCCGCGGGCGGTTGTCTCCAGGTCCGCGGGCCGCTCGATAGCGACGTTCGCCACATCCGCCTGGAACTGCATGAGCAGGTCGTTCGCGGCGGCGCCGCCGTCCACGCGCATGCGGCGCAGCGGGTGGCCCAGGTCGTCGGCCATGGCCTGTACGAGATCCGTCACCGAGAGCGCAATCCCCTCGAGCGTCGCGCGGGCGAGGTGCGCCGCGGTCGTGCCGCGGGTGACGCCGGAGATCAGCCCCCGCGCGTCCGGATCCCAGTAGGGCGCGCCGAGGCCGGAGAGCGCGGGGACGAACGTGACGCCCTCGCTCGACGGCACGCTGCGGGCGAGCGCCTCGATCTCCGCCGCGCTCTTGAACAGGCCGAGCCCGTCTCGGAGCCACTGCACCGCTGCGCCGGCGATAAAGGCGCTCCCCTCGAGCACAAAGACCACCTCCGAGCCGATCTGCCAGCCCACGGAGGTGAGCAGGCCGTAGCGGCTCCGGATCGGGCGATCGCCGATGTTGGCGAGCGCGAACGCGCCGGTGCCATACGTGCACTTGGCGTCGCCCGTCGCGAAGCAGGCCTGGCCGAAGAGCGCGGCCTGCTGGTCGCCGGCGATGCCGGCGATCGGGATGCCGTCGGGCAGGTGGGGGAAGCGGCGAGTCGCCGCGATGCGGCCCGCGGAGGCGACGATCTCCGGCAGGACGGGGCGCGGGATCTGGAGCAGCGAGAGCATCGCGTCGTCCCAGCCGAGCGTGCCGAGGCGCATGAGCAGCGTGCGCGACGCGTTGGTGACGTCGGTCGCGTGCACCGGCGCGCCGCCGGCCGCGTCGCCCGAGAGGCGCCACACGAGGAAGCTGTCGACCGTGCCGAAGCAGAGCTCGCCGCGCTCGGCGCGCGCGCGCGCGCCGGGCACGTGGTCGAGGATCCACGCGAGCTTCGTGCCGCTGAAGTACGGATCGAGCACGAGCCCGGTCGCCTCCTCGACCGCCTGCTCGTGGCCCGCGGCGCGGAGCTCGGCGCAACGCGCCGCGGTCCGGCGGTCCTGCCACACGATCGCCCGGTGGATCGGGCGGCCGGTCGCGCGCTCCCACACGAGCGTCGTCTCGCGCTGGTTCGTGATGCCGATCGCCTTGATCGCGCTGCCGTCGACCGAGGCCGCGTTGAGGGTCTCGCGCACGGCGTCCTGAACGCTCTGCCAGATCTCCTCGGGGTCGTGCTCGACGAGGCCGGGCTCCGGGAAATGCTGGCGGAACTCGCGCGTGGCCCTGCCCAGCGTCGCGCCTGCCGTGTCCATGAGGAGGGTTGTTGTGCCGGTGGTGCCCTGATCGATGGCGAGGAGGTACGCGGAATCCATGCGGCCGACTAACGCGGCGGCCCGGGCGCGCAAAGCCGAACCACGCGGCGCGTCCCCAGGTCGGCCCGGCCCTGGAAGGCTGGTATTATGTTCAGTATGGACCGGTGCGACGACCAGGGCGGAGACCGGCCTTGGCGCGCGTGCGGTGCGGAAGAGGAGGGCGCTGCAGGCGGCGCGTGCGACGCCTCGCCGAGCGCGCTGGACCGCGGTCGATCCAGGACCCCGGCCGGAAAGATTGTCGGGCCGTGCCGGCCTGGGTAATCTCCCGAAACCGATGGCCCGCCTCATCCTGCAGACCGCCGAGGGCCAGCAGGCGATCGAGCTCCGGCCCGTGAACTCGCTGGGGCGCCACCCGAACAACTCCATCCAGCTGCTCGACAAGATCGTCTCGAAGGAGCACTGCATCATCGAGCAGCGGGGCGACCACTTCGTCCTGCGCGATCTCGGGAGCCTGAACGGCACGTTCATCAACAGCGAGCGTGTCCGGGGCGAAGCGCCGCTCCGGCACGGGGACGAGATCGCGCTGGGATCCACGCGCGGTCGCTTCGACGATCCGGGCGCCGTGGCCGTGCCGCCGCAGATCCCGGGCTGGCCGCCCATGGCGAACCCGCAAGCCGCGCAGCAGGCGCCGCAGGTGCACGGGTACCCGCCGCCGCAGGCCTCGTACCCGCGCTCGCAGCACCCGGGGCCGCCCCCGGGCACGCCGGCGCCGCCGTACGCGGCGCCGCCGCAGCAGCAGCCGGTCGTGCCGCCGCCGCCGCCGCTCGTCGCCGGCCCGGGCGGGACCGCGCCCCTGCCGGGGCGCCCTGGCGCGCACGGCGGCTCGTACGTCGCGCAGGGCACGCGCATCGACGTGAACGATCAGGCCCGGCAGATCGGGACGCAGATCGCCGCGGTCGACAAGGGGTTCCTGGCGTTCGATCGCATCGCCAACGACATGAACCAGCTGCGCGCCGACTACGAGCGGCTGCGCCTGTCGCACGAGCTGTCCCGCGAGATCGCCGCCGAGCGCGACACGACGAAGCTGCTCGAGAAGATCCTGACGAGCGTCTTCAAGTTCATCCGCGCCGACCGCGGCGTGATCTTCCTGCGCAACGACAGCGGCGAGCTCACGCCGCAGGCGATGCAGCGGCGCGACGGCACGACCGCGCCGATCAGCGTGTCCTCGACGATCCTGAACCACGTCGTGCAGGAGCGCGCCGCGGTGCTGACCCACGACGCGGCGATGGACTTCGCGGCGTCGAAGGGCAAGAGCATGATCCTGAACCGGATCAGCTCGGCCATCGTCGCGCCGCTCGTCGCCCCGCTGCAGCACAACAACGAGGTGCTCGGGGTGCTCTGGCTCGACTCGGAGACGCTGGCGCAGTTCCAGCCCAAGGACCTCGAGCTCGTGACCGCGATCGCCTACCAGGCGGCGATGTTCATCGAGATCAACATCCTCGGGAAGAAGATCGAGAACGAGATCGTGACGCGCGAGCAGCTGCGCCGGCTGCTCTCGCCGAACATCGCCGAGCGCGTCCTGAGCGGCCAGCTCGAGGTGAAGCAGGGCGGTCAGCTCGTCGAGGAGTGCACGGTCTTCAACAGCGACATCCGCGGCTTCACCCGGATGAGCGAGGACAAGAAGCCGGAAGAGCTCGTCGACATGCTGAACAAGTACTTCGAGCGGATGGTCGACACGATCTTCCAGTTCGAGGGCACGCTCGACAAGTTCATGGGCGACGGGATCATGGCGCTCTGGGGCGCGCCGGTCGCCCACCGGGACGACGCGGTCCGCAGCGTGGAGTGCGCGCTGAAGATGGGCGAGGTGCTCGGCGAGTTCAACCGCGAGCGGCTCATGATAGGAGAGCTCCCGCTCGCGGTCGGCGTCGGGATCCACACCGGGCCGCTCGTCGCCGGGTACATCGGGAGCTCGAAGGCGCTCAGCTACACGGTGATCGGCGACGTCGCGAACACGTCGGCGCGGCTCTGCTCCATCGCGCTCGCGGGCCAGATCGTGATCAGCGAGGCGACGTACGCGCAGCTCGGCGGCAAGTTCGAGACCGAGGAGCTCCAGCCCGCGCGGGTGAAGGGCAAGGAGAAGCCGCTCCGGGTGTTCAACGTGCTCCGGAGCCGGCCGGCGGCGCAGGTCCCGGCGAACGCCCCGTTCCACGCCGAGCCCACGAACGCCCGGCCTGAATGAGCCGAGCGCCGCGGCGCCCCGGCCACCCGCCGGTGCGCCGTGGCGGGTGAGATCCGCGAGGCGCGCGAGGCGCGTGCGGTGCGTGCGGCGCGTCAAAACACCGGCGTAGCCGTCCGCGCGCGGCGGCGTTAGGGTCCGCGCCGTGGCTGCTTCCATTCTACCCTTTGAGAAACCCGTCGCAGAGCTGATCGAGAAGGTGCGGGAGTTGCGCGCGCTCGCCGCGGCCGATCCGCGGTTCGAGCCGGAGCTCGCCCAGCTCGAGGACAACACCGGCCGGCTGGCGCGCGAGATCTTCGCCGGCCTCACGCCGATGCAGAAGGTCCTGCTGTCGCGCCACGCGAGCCGGCCGTACACGCTCGACTACGTGAAGCGGCTCTTCACCGACTGGGTCGAGCTGAAGGGCGACCGGCGCTTCGCCGACGACTGCTCGATCGTCGGCGGGCTCGCGACCTACCACGGGCGGAGCGTGGTGGTGGTGGGCCACCAGAAGGGGCGCGGCGCGAAGGAGAACGTGAAGCGCAACTTCGGGATGCCGCACCCCGAGGGCTACCGGAAGGCGATCCGCCTCTACGAGATGGCGGACCGGTTCGGGCTGCCGATCCTCACGTTCATCGACACGATGGGGGCGTACCCGGGCATCGGCGCCGAGGAGCGCGGCCAGAGCGAGGCGATCGGCGCCGCGCTCGCGTCGATGGCGCGGGTCGGCGTGCCGATCATCGCGACCGTCATCGGGGAAGGGGGCTCGGGCGGCGCGCTGGCGCTCGGCGTCGCCAACCGGGTGCTGGTGCTCGAGTTCAGCTGCTACTCCGTCATCTCGCCGGAGGGCTGCGCGGCCATCCTCTGGAAGGACGCGGCCCGCGCCGACGAGGCGGCCGCGCGGCTCAAGATCACCGCGCCGGACCTCCTGCAGCTCGGGGTCGTCGACGCGATCGTCGAGGAGCCGACCGGCGGCGCGCACCAGGATCACGACGAGGCGGCGGTGCGGCTCGACAAGGCGCTCTGGGCGACGCTCACCTCGCTGGACGCGCTCGGCCCGGAGGAGCTCGTCGACGACCGGTACCGGCGGTTCCGTAGCCTCGGCTCCTTCGTCGGCTGAGCGGCGGGCACCCGCTTCGGATACGGGCCCATCTCGACGTTTTCGGTGCTCAGCGCACAGGAGTGCGCTTGCGCGCCGAAAACGCCGATCTGGGCCCGTCTCCTGTGCGGGTGACCGCCGCTCTGGTGCTCTTGGCAGGGGCGGGGGGGAACGCGTTAACGTCCCTCGTCTGCTGGACGACAGGGCGGCGGCGAGCGCGTGACGGCGCGGCGGCGCTGCGGCTGGCTCTCGCCGGGCGCCGGGGCTATACGGCCAGCGGATGGACTACGGCAAGGTGCTGCGGACGCTGCTGCTCGTGGGCATCGGCGCTGCCGCCCTCGGCGCGGTCCTCTGGGTACAGTCGAGGTTCAACGCCTCGGAGCGCAGGGCGGCGCTCGGCGTCGTGCAGCAGTACCGGCCCGAGCGCGGGCGGAGCGTGCCAGAGGTGATCGGCGCGCGGCATCCGGGGAAAACGCCCGTCTGGGACGCCGCCACCGAGTCGGCCTGCTTCCAGCACGTGCGCGTGCGCGCGACGGTCGAGGGCGATCCGCCGGCGCGTTACGACTTCCTGGTCGACATCAACGGCCCCTCGATCCACCCGGGCAACCGCGGGGGGGAGGAGATCCTCGGCGAGCTCGCCCTCGCGCCGGCCGCGTCCGCCGCGGCGCCGGGGGCGCCGTGAGCGTCCGCGTCGCCCTGGTGGGCTGCGGCCGGTGGGGGGAGAAGCTCCTGCGCGCGCTGTCGGAGAGCCCGCGCGCGCAGGTCGCGGCGGTGGCCGATCTCGACCGCAGCCGCCTCGCGCGGGCGCGCACGCTCGCGCCGCGGGCGCGGCTCGTGCGCACGCTCGACGAGGCGCTGGCCGCGCGCGTGGACGCGGCGGTCATCGCGACGCCGGCGGCGAGCCACGCCGAGCTGGCGCTGCGCGCGCTCGAGGGCGGCGCGGACGTCTTCGTGGAGAAGCCGCTCGCCCTCTGCTCGGCGCACGCCGACCGCTGCGCCGCGCGCGCGGCGGCGCTCGGCCGCGTCGGCATGGTCGGCCACCTGCTCCGCTACCACCCCTCCGTGGTGCACCTCATCGCGCTCGCGCGCGAGCGGCGCCTCGGCGATCTCGTGAGCTTCAGCGCCGCCCGCCTCTCCACGGGCGGCCGCGGCGGCGGCGGGGCCTCGTCGGCGCTCTGGACCCTCGGCCCGCACGATCTCTCGATCCTCGCGGCGCTCGATCCGAGCCCGCTCGTCGAGGCGCGGGCCCACGTCTCGCCGGGCGGCGAGCACGTCACGCTGGAGGCGCGCCTCGAGAGCGGCCTCGCCGCGCAGATCGAGCTCTGCTCGTCGAGCCCGACCAAGGAGCGGCGGCTGAGGCTCGCCGGCGCCGCGCGCGCCGCGCTCTTCGACGACGTGCGCGCGCCCGATCGGCTGCTGCTGCTCGACGGGCGCGGCGCCGCGGCGGGCGCCCGCGCGGGGCTCGCGGGGATCGAGGAGGCGGGCGGCGACGTGATCGCGCCGGCGGGGCGCGAGCTCCGGGTGCCGTGGCGCGAGCCGCTCTCGGTCGAGATCGAGCACTTCCTCCGCTGCGTCGAGGACCGCGCGCCGCCGCTGACGCCGCTCGACGAGGGCGCCGCGGTCGTGCGCACCCTCGAGCGCGTCGAGGCGACGTTCGCCTCCGTCGCGCCGCGCGCCGTCGCGGCGGGGTAGCCGCGGCGAGGACGCGGGCCCTGCCGGCGCGCCGCCGGCCTGGGCTCGGCCGCATCGTGCAAGCGCGCGCGCCGCGGCCGGCGCGGGCGAGGCGAGCGCGACGAGGCGGCGCCGGCCCGCTTCCCTTTGCACCGCCGGATCGGCGTGGTACGCCCGTCGGCTGAAAGAGGCACCATGGCGCAAGATCCGAGGACCACGCCCACTCAGGTCAAGGCGCCGCACGGCGCGCGGGTGATGGAGATTCACTGGGCCGACGGCCACCGCGGCGTGCTCCCGCACGAGATCCTGCGCGGGTACTGCCCGTGCGCGCACTGCCAGGGGCACGGCGGCACGATCAACTTCGTGCCCGGGGGGAACGAGGATATCCGCGAGATCGAGCAGGTCGGCAACTACGCGCTCCAGTTCACGTGGGGCGACCGGCACGACTCGGGCATCTACACGTTCCGGTACCTGCGCTCGCTCTGCCAGTGCGACGAGTGCAAGCCGCAGTTCCAGCCGCCCAGGTCCAAGTGACGGGCCGCCGTCCCCGCCCGGCTCAGGCCGCTCCGCCGCCGCGCGCGGCGCAGGCCGACCGACGCCTCGACCCCTTCCAGATCGTCGACTCGTCCTTCGTCGCCGGCGCGGGCTCGCTCGCGTCGCTCCCCCCGCCCGTCAGCGCCGAGATCGCGTTCGCGGGCCGCTCGAACGTCGGCAAGTCGAGCCTCATCAACACGCTCGTCGAGCGCAAGGGGCTCGTCAGGACGAGCTCGAACCCCGGGTCGACGCGGCAGATCAACCTCTACGAGGCGCGGGCGCGCGACGGCGCGGTGTTCCAGCTCGTGGATCTGCCGGGGTACGGCTTCAACCGGCGCTCGAAGTCCGAGAAGGCGGCGTGGGCGTCGCTGATCGAGGGGTACCTGCGCGGGCGGGTCACGCTCGCCGCGGTGCTGCTCCTGGTCGACGCGCGGAGGGGCCTCGAGGAGGACGATCTCGAGCTCATCCACTTCGTCGAGGCGGCGCGCGGCGTCGCCCGGCGGCCCGTGGAGCTGCTGCTCGTGGCGACGAAGATCGACAAGGTGCAGCGCTCAGCCCTGCGGCGCGCGCTGGACCAGGTGGCCGCCGCGGCCCCGAGGACGGCGGCGGGCGCCCTCCGCCGCGTCGTCGGCTTCTCGTCGATCAATGGCGAAGGCCGGCGCGACCTGTGGCTCGCGATCCGGCGCGCGACCGTCGGCGCGGCGCCGCCCGGCGACGAGGCGCCGCCCGAGGACAACACGCCCTCCGAGGACAACACGCCTCCCGAGGACGGCGCGCCGCCCGAGGGCGGCTGAAGCAGGCCACCACGGGTGCGAGGATCGCGCAAAAACAGCGCGAAGCACGCCGGATCGGGGCCCATGGGGGTATTGACCCGCCCTCTGACCCTCCATTAGGGTGCGGCTCCTCCGGCTTCGCGGGGGAGTCCACAGAGCCGACGGTCGCGCTGTTCTCGTGGCTCACGGCTGCTCGTAAGGAGCAGCGCATGTGAGCCAGCTTACATCTCACCGGCTGCCCCTACGATGCCCGACTACTTCGGCCAGGTCACGCACGTCCACACGTCGCTGACGCCGTTATGGTGGATCCCGCTCGTGCCGTTGCTCGGCGCGGCGGCGAACGCGCTGTTCGGCCGCGCGCTCCAGCGCAGCGCGTTCGGCCGCGGGCTGTCGCAGCGGCTCCACATCGGGAGCTTCGGCGTCACGCTCGTCGCCATCGGGGCGATGCTCGGCGCCTTCCTGCTCGGGCTCGCGAGCTTCCTCCAGCTCGCCGCGCTCGATCCGGGGGAGCGCGCTCTCTACAGCTTCGCCTGGCAGATGGTCCGCATCGGATCGCTCGACGTGAACTTCGCGTTCGTGATGGATCCGCTGAGCGGCCTGCTGACGCTGATCATCACCGGCGTCGGGACGCTCATCCACGTCTACGCCGCGTCGTACATGGAGGCGGAGCCGGCGTACTGGCGATTCTTCACCTACCTGAACCTCTTCGTCTTCTCGATGTTGCTCCTCGTCCTCGGGGACAACCTCGTTGTGATGTTCTTTGGCTGGGAGGGAGTCGGCCTCTGCAGCTATCTGCTCATCGGGTTCTGGTACCAGGACTACAAGAAGGCCTCTGCCGGCATGAAGGCCTTCGTCGTGAACCGCGTCGGCGACTTCGGCTTCGTGTGCGGCATCGCGCTGCTCTTCTGGGGCCTCGGCGCCCGGTGGCTCGACGACGGCCGGTACATCTCCGACTACCGCGCGCGCTTCATCGCGGTGGCGGCCGATCCGCAGGGCGGCGCCGCGGCGGGGCAGGGCGCCGCGGCGGGGCAGGGCGCCGGGCGCAGGACGGCGCCTTTGTCCGCCGGCGCGAAGGGGTACCTCACGTTCACCGGCCACCCCGGCGCGCGTGTGGTCCTCGGCGTCGCCGACGCCGCGCAGCTCGCCTCGAACCCGAGGGTGTTCGGCGTCGCGCCGTTCGTCCGCAAGGAGATCGACGCCGGGGCGCACTCGGTGGTGATCATCCCGGGCGACGGCGCCGTGATCGCGGGCGACGGCCACGAGATCGCCGCGATCGATCGGGTGCGGGTGGAGCCGGGCAAGGAGGTCGTGCTGGCGACCGTCGGCTCGACGGTCACCTTCCGCGAGATCCACGACCAGCTCGCGATCAAGGACGCGAGCGGCAAGGCGTTCCTCAGGGACGCGCTCGCGTCGAAGACGGTGTGGGGCGTCGGGCTCGTCACGCTGGCGTGCCTCTTCCTGTTCGTCGGCGCGGCCGGCAAGAGCGCGCAGATCCCGCTCCACGTCTGGCTGCCGGACGCGATGGCGGGCCCGACGCCGGTCTCCGCGCTGATCCACGCCGCCACCATGGTCACCGCCGGCGTGTACATGATCGCGCGGCTCAGCGCCGTCTTCTCGATGAGCCCGACCGCCAGCGGGATCGTCGCGCTGATCGGGGCCGCGACCGCGCTCCTCGCGGCCACGATCGGCCTCTTCCAGCACGACCTCAAGAAGGTGCTCGCCTACAGCACGGTGAGCCAGCTCGGCTTCATGTTCATCGGCGTCGGCGTCGGGGCGTACTGGGCCGCCGTGTTCCACCTCCTGACCCACGCGTTCTTCAAGGCCTGCCTCTTCCTCGGCGCCGGCTCGGTCATCCACGGCATGCACGCCGTGGAGCACGACGAGGCGGCGGCGCAGGACATGCGCACCATGGGCGGCCTCCGCCGCGTCATGCCGCTCACGGCGCGGACCTACCAGGTGGCGTGCCTCGCCATCACCGCCGCGCCCATCCCGTTCTTCGCCGGCTTCTGGTCCAAGGACGAGATCCTCTGGAAGGCGTTCGGCACCGAGAACACGGGTCCGATCCCGGGCCTGCTCGTCTACCTGATGGGCCTCGCGGCGGCGATCGGCACCTCGTTCTACATGTGGCGGAGCTACTACCTGACGTTCGAGGGGCCGCACGCGCGCAAGGAGATCGCGAAGAAGGTCCACGAGTCGCCGCGGGCGATCACCTGGGTGCTCGTGATCCTGGCGTTCTTCTCGGCGGTGTCGGGCGTCGTGCTCGGCTTCTCGAGCCACTTCGTCGGCGGCCACGGCGAGCCGCTGCTCGAGGCGTGGCTCTCGCCCGTGTTCGCCCGCGCGGACGTCTCGTTCGAGCGCCACGGGCTCGGGCTCGAGCTCGCGCTCATGGCGCTCTCGGTCGCCGGCGCGTTCGCCGCCTTCTCGGCCGCCCGCGCCCGCTACGGCGCGCGGCGCGCCGCGAGCTGGGCCGAGGACGAGCGGCGGCTCCCCGGCTACCGGCTCCTCTCGAACAGGTACTACGTCGACGAGATCTACGCCGCGACGGTGGTGCGCGCCGCGCTGGCGCTGCGCCTCTTCTTCGCCGACATCGACCGGTGGATTGTCGACGGCATCGTCAACGGCGTCGCCGTCCTGGCCCGGGCCGCGGCGTGGGTGACGGGCGCCATCGATCGCACGTTCGTCGACGGCGTCGTGAACCTCGTGGCCGAGGGCACGCTGAGCGCGGGGGAGCGGCTCCGCTCGCTGCAGACGGGGCGCATCCAGAGCTACCTCTACTTCCTCCTGGGCGGCGTCGCCCTGGTCAGCATCGTCCACTACTTCCGCCTCTTCTTCTGGTGAGCGGCGCCGTGGTCCTCTGCGCGGGGTACTGATGTCGAACCTCTCCAACCTGGGTCCTGGACTCGCCCTCGCGATCGCGGCTAGGTCCACCTCGATGAAGCTCCTGACCTCCTTGCTGGCCGCGCTCGCCGTCGTGCTCGGCGCGGCCTCGCCCGCGCCGGCGCAGACGGCCGACGACGCCCGGGCGCTCGAGCCGCGCGGCCGGATCGCGCTGCGCGCCGAGGCGCCCGGCGCGCCCGTCGAGCTCACCCAGGCGGGGCCGGGCGAGTACGCGGGCTCGTTCACGATCGAGAACACCGGCGCCGCGCCCGTGAAGGTGACGCGCGTGGCCGTGCGCACGTCGGACGCCGACCCGCGTGTCCCGCCGGGCGTCAGCGCGGCGCTCGAGGGCGGCGGCGCCGCGGCGGACATCCCGCCGGGCGAGCGCCGCAAGGTCGAGGTCCGGTGGCGGGCGGCCAGCGCGCGCGCCCGCGAGCTCTACGGGCACGTCGTGGTCGAGTCGGACGCGGCGCCGGCCGGCCCGGCCGAGCCGGCGCGGCCCCTGGCGATGGGCATCCACGCCGAGCGCGGGCGCGGCCTCGGCTTCGTCGGGGACCACCTCCTCTCGATCCTCACGTTCCTGCCGCTGCTCGGCGTGGTCGCGGTCTTCCTCGCGCACCTCCTGCGTTACCAGGACGACCGCAAGCTCCGGCTGTTCACCGTCGTGCTCATGGGCGTGAACCTCGCGCTCGCAGGGTGGCTCTACGCCGGGTTCGACCGGCGCTTCACCCGGATCGACGGGAACGACGGCTACCAGTTCATCGAGCACGGCGTCTGGATCCGCTCGCTCCACGTCGAGTACTTCGTGGGCGTCGACGGCGTGTCGATCTCGATGGTCCTCCTGACGGCGATCATCTCGTTCGTGGGCGCGCTCGCGAGCTACAGCGTCCACGATCAGCTGAAGGGGTACCTGGCCATGTACAACCTCCTCGTGACGGGGATGTACGGGGTCTTCATCGCCCTCGACCTGTTCCTCTTCTTCGTCTTCTGGGAGGTGATGCTCCTGCCGATGTACTTCCTCATCGGCATCTGGGGCGGGCCGCGGCGCGAGTACGCCGCGATCAAGTTCTTCCTCTACACGCTGGCGGGCAGCGTCTTCATGCTGCTCGCGTTCATCTGGTTCTACCTGAACGCCGGCGGCTCCTACCTGGTCGACGGCCAGGCGACCTCGCGCATCTTCTCGATCCCGGAGCTCTCGCGCGTCGCGTGGGCGGCACAGGGGCTCACGATCCTCGGCATCGCGGCGGTGAAGGTGGTCTGGATCTGGCTGTTCGTCGCGTTCGCCATCAAGATCCCGATGTTCCCGTTCCACACCTGGCTGCCGGACGCCCACGTGGAGGCGCCCACGGCGATCAGCGTGATCCTCGCGGGGGTGCTCCTCAAGATGGGCACCTACGGCATCCTCCGCATCAACTTCACCCTGCTGCCCGAGGCGACGCGGTGGGCCGCGCCGGCGATGGCGGCGTTCGGGGTGGTGAACATCCTCTACGGCGCGTTCTGCGCGATGGCGCAGAGCGACCTGAAGAAGCTCGTGGCCTACTCCTCGGTGAGCCACATGGGCTTCACCCTGCTCGCGCTCGGCGCGATGACGCCGCAGGGCATCCAGGCCTGCCTCGTGCAGATGTTCAACCACGGCCTGATCACCGGGATGCTCTTCACCCTGGTCGGCGTCGTCTACGACCGCGTGCACACCCGCGACATCGACAAGTTCGGCGGGCTCGCCTCGGAGATGCCGCTCTACACCGCGTTCGTGGGCTTCGCGTTCATGGCGTCGCTCGGCCTGCCCGGCCTGTCCGGCTTCTGGGGCGAGGCGATGACGTTCATCGGCGCCTTCCCGCGCTACCGCGCCCTCACGATCCTCGCCGCCGTCGGCGTGATCCTCACCGCGGCCTACCACCTCTGGGCGCTCCAGCGGATGTTCCTCGGCAAGTTCCGCGAGTCGTGGCGGCAGAGCAAGTACCTCGAGCCGTTCGGCGGAAAGTTCCCGGAGATCAGCCGGCGGGAGCTCGCGTCCATCGCCCCGCTCGCGGCGCTGATCCTCCTCCTCGGCTTCTGGCCGCGCCCGCTCCTCGGCCTCATCGACCGCGGGGCGCTCGAGGTGCACCGCCTCGTCGACAGGCCGGGGCCGTCTCAGATCGCCGCCGCAGACGGCGCCGCGGCGGGCCGGGGCGTGCTCGGCGTCCTCGCCAGTTCCAGATAAGCCGTGGAACCACGCACCTTCGACAACATCGCGAGCCTTTCGTACCTCGCGCCGGAGCTCGCGCTCGTCGCCGCCGCCCTGCTGCTCGTCGTGTGGGATCTCGCGTCGCCGGAGCGCCTCAAGGTCCCCGGCCTCGTCGCCATCAGCCTCGCGGCCGTCGGCTGCTCGGGCGGGCTCGGGGCGTATTTTTTGGCGAGCGACGCGGGGCCGTTCAACCTCTTCCACGGCCTGCTCGCGTTCGATCGCTTCTCGAACCTGTTCCGCGTGCTGCTCGCGGTCGTCACCGCGATCATCGTCCTCTTCTCGGTGCCCTCGAGGACGCCGGGGATCGAGCCGGAGCTGCGGCGGGAGCCGGGCGAGTTCTTCACGCTGCTGCTCGTGCTCTCGCTGGGCATGAACCTCATGGCGGCGAGCCGCCACTTCTTGACCATCTACCTGTCGATCGAGCTCGTCAGCGTCATCAGCTTCGTGCTGGCGGGCTTCAAGGTGAACGACGCGAAGTCGAGCGAGGCGGCGCTCAAGTACGTGATCTTCGGCGGCGTCGCGTCGGGGATCATGCTCTACGGGATGAGCTTCCTCTTCGGCGCCACCGCGTCGATGCACCTCGGCGAGTGCGCGGCGCGCATCGCCGCGCTCACGGCGCAGGAGGGCAGGGTGCCCGAGGTCGTCTTCGTCGGCACGGCCTGCGTGCTCGCGGGCTTCGGCTACAAGATCAGCGCCGCCCCGTTCCACATGTGGACGCCGGACGTGTACGAGGGCGCGCCCACCCCGGTGACCGCGCTCCTGTCGGTCGGGCCGAAGGCGGCCGGCTTCGCGGTGCTGGTCCGCTTCTTCTCGGACGCGCTCGGGGCGCGCGGGATCGACGGCGCGCCGCCCGGCGTCGAGACGCCGTGGCCGGTGCTCGCGGGCTGCCTCGCGATGGCGACGATGGCCGTCGGCAACCTCTCGGCGCTCGGGCAGGAGAACGTGAAGCGCATGCTCGCCTACTCGAGCATCGCGCACGCCGGCTACCTCTTGCTCGGCTTCTCCGTGTTCAGCGACGCCGGCGTCGCGGCGATCGTGTTCTACCTCGTCACGTACTGCTTCATGAACCTCGGCGCGTTCCTGGTGGTGATGGCGGTGGCCGAGCGGCGCGGCGGCGACGAGACGCTCTCGGCCTTCCGGGGGCTCGGGCGCCGCGCGCCGCTCGTCGCGGCGGCGATGGCCGTGTTCCTGATCTCGCTCACCGGTCTGCCCCCGACGGCCGGGTTCGTCGGCAAGTTCTACCTCTTCTCGGCGCTCATCACCGCCGGGGGCACGTGGAGCTGGATCCTCGCGGTCGCCGGCGTGGTGAACAGCGTGATCTCCCTCTTCTATTACGCGCGTGTCCTCCGCGCGATGTACCTGGAGAAGGACGCGGCCGCCGGTCCCGTGTCCGTGCGGCCGCTGCTCGGCGCCGCGACGTGGGCGCTCGCGATTCCGACCGTGCTGCTCGGCGTCTCCTGGGGGCCGGTCTACGATCTCGTCGCCCGCTCGCTGAGCATGGTGCGGTGAGGGTGCGCTGACACGCGCTGGACACACGCTGAACGTGCGCCGACACGCGCTGAACACGCGCCGGCCGGCCGCGGGCACGCCGGCGCGTCCGGCGCACGTCCGGCGGCTGCGCGGCGTATCCACTGCCTGCGATCCTTGCTAGGGTGCGCCGGCGTGGGCAGGACGCAGGACGCGAGATCCCCAGTGGAACGCTCTAGCCGGGGGGTGCGCCTCGTCCCGGGTGGCCTGGACATCGGCGGCAAGCTGGTGCCGCTCTACGCCGGCAGCCTGCATTACTGGCGGCTCGATCCGCCGGACTGGCGCGCCTGCCTCGAGGCCACTCGCGCGCTCGGCCTTCACCTGATCGACATCTATGTGCCATGGGCCGTCCACGAGACGGGCCCGGGCCAGTTCGACTTCGGCGAGACCGACGCCCGCCGCGACGTCGGCGCCTTCCTCCGCCTCGCGCACGCGCTCGGGTTCTACGTCATCGTCCGCCCCGGCCCGCACATCAACGCGGAGCTCACCTGCTTCGGCATCCCCGAGCGCATCATCTGGGACCCGAGCTGCCAGGCCCGCTCGTCGCGGAACAATCCGGTCGTGCTCCCGATGCTCCCGTACGGGTTCCCGGTGCCGAGCTACGCGAGCAACGCGTTCCACGACGAGGCCGCCCGTTACTTCCACGCGCTCGGCCCGGTGCTCAAGCCGCACCTCTACCCGGACGGCCCGATCGTGCTCCTCCAGGTCGACAACGAGGGCGCGCTCTACTTCCGCGACGGGGCGTACGACCAGGACTACCACCCCGACGCGATCGCCCTCTACCGCGACTTCCTGCGCGAGAAGTACCGGACGATCGAGGCGCTCCAGCGCGCGTACGCAAGGAAGGCCGAGCCTTCGCCGGACGACGGCGCGGCCGCGGGCGAGGACCCCGCCGCGGCGCTCCTGCGCGTGGTGAGCCGCGAGCGCGCGGCCTCCGCGGAGGACGACCTGCGGTTCGCGACGATCGAGCCGCCCGGCGCGTTCGACGCCGAGACGCCGGCCGAGCTCGCGCGCCACCTCGACTGGAGCGAGTTCCACGAGCACCTGCTCGAGATCGCCATGGGCCGCTTCGCGAAGGCGCTCTCCGACGCCGGCATCGACGGCCTGCCCACGATGCA
Source organism: Sorangium cellulosum (assembly GCF_002950945.1). Taxonomy (GTDB): domain Bacteria; phylum Myxococcota_A; class Polyangia; order Polyangiales; family Polyangiaceae; genus Sorangium; species Sorangium cellulosum_E. Next base: position 12,182,937 of record NZ_CP012673.1, on the reverse strand, counting down.
CAATTTCCCGATGGGGCAGGAGGCGACGCCGCTCAACGCGGCCCGCATCTCGCGCGTCGTCGACCTCGTCGGCCTCGACTACTACAGCATCGCGAGCCCGAGCAGCCGCGAGATCATCGCGCGCCGCACGACCGAGCTCGCGGTGCGCTGCGACGCGCTCGGCCTGCCGCCGTTCGCGTGCGAGATGGGCGCCGGCTTCCCGCCGTTCTTCCCGCCGCTCGAGGAGCGCGACAGCGCCTTCGTGATGATGGCCGCGCTCGCCTACGGGCTGCGCGGCTACAACATCTACATGGCGGTCGAGCGCGATCGCTGGATCGGCGCGCCGATCGATCCGCGCGGCCGCCCGCGCCCGTTCGCCGCCTTCTGGCGGAAGCTCTCCGCGGCGCTCCAGGCGACGGAGTTCCACACGCTCCGCCGCGCCGTCCCGGTGCGCATCGTCACGCCGCGCACCGAGCGCCGGCTCGCCCGGGTGATGCACGCGTTCGGCCCGGTCGCCGGGGCGGCGTTCGCGATCATGAACCTCGGCGCGCGCGACCGCTGCTTCGAGGACGACCTCGGGCTCGGCTACCCGCTCGCGGTGGATCCGGACACCTTCGTGCGCGCGTTCGAGGAGGCGCTCGACGCGCGCGGCGTGCCCTACGCCCACGTGGGCGGCGAGGATCGCGACGTCTCGCTCGAGGGGTCGCGCTGGATCATCTGCGCCACCTCGGGCGGCCTGAGCCCGTCGCTGTTCGAGCGGCTCGAGGCGGCGGCGGCGCGCGGGACGTTGATCACGATCGGCCCGCGCGAGCCCGCCTTCGACGGCGCCTTCCGCCCGCTCGCGGCGCCCTACGACCTGAGCCGGCTCCGCGCCCCCGACCAGCAGCTGCCGGCGCTGCTCCAGGACGACCCGGCCGCCGCGGACGCCGCGGTGTCGCGCGCGATCGACGCGCTCGGCCTGCCGGCCTTCGCGTGTGATCCGGACGGCGTGTTCGCCACGCTGCACGAGGACACGTCCGGCGCGCCGCGCGTGCTCTTCCTGCTGAACCCGGGGGACGGGGACGTGGTGGCGCGCGTCACCGTGAGCGCGGCGCGCGCGACCGACGTGCTGGACGACACGCGCTTCGAGGCGCGGCGGGGCGCGCTGGAGGTGCGGCTCACGCCGCGCACCGTGCGGATGCTCGCGCTCGAGTAGCGGACGACCCGGGGATCGGGCGCGGCGAGGGCGGCGAAGCCCGCGCGCTCGCGTCCGAGGTGGCCGTGAGCCCGAGCCAGCAGATCGTGGTTGCGGCGAATCAGTACTACACGAACCCGCGATATCGCGGTGAGCCAGTGGGCCGAGGCGTCGATGGGCGGTTACTGCAACGGCGTCATGATCGGGCCGAACGTGTACCTGACCGCCGCGCACCGCGGCGGCGGCGGGCCCATCACGTTCCGCACCTACCGCGCGCATGGTCGACAAGCGCACGAACTGGCGCAACGATATCGACGGCAGCCGCGCGCAGGTGGTGCCCGACGGGGGCGCCACGGGCACGCCCAACTGGGCAGTCCGCGTGGTCCCTTCCCCGTCGGGGTACCCCGTGCGCAACCGGCAGCTCGCGCTCGCCGGCGGCCGCCCGTACCGGATCTGCTTTGACGCGCGCCGCGAGCTCACGTCCGGCTGGTCGGAGGGACAGCTCCGCGTGATGAGCGGCAGCGCGCAGGCCGTCTCGACGACGTTCTCCGCGGCGTCGCCCTGGATGAACTTCTGCACCGCCACGTTCACGCCGCCCTCGGACGACAACAACCTTCAGATGCGCGCCGTCTCGGGGGAGCAGGCGTTCCTGGTCGACAACATCACGCTCACGGCGATGTGAGCCGGCGGCGCGATCCGCGGCGCGCGGCGCGCGGCGTTGAAGCTCAGCGGTCGAACCGCAGGGAGTTGCCGTCCGCGTCGCGGAACCGGCCCATGCCGATCATGAGCATGTCGATCAGCGACCAGATGCCGAGCCCGCCGCACGTGAAGAGCTTCGCGAGCCCGAGCCCGGTCTGGCCGAGATAGAAGCGATCGGCCCCCAGCGTGCCCAGGAAATACGAGAGCAGGAACAGCGTGGACTGGCTCTTGGTCGGGTATCCGACGGGCGCGTCCCGCCGGAGCACGAGCCCCTGCGCATCCCGCATGGATCCGGTGCCGATCAGGATGAGATCGATGAGGCTCCAGAAGCCGAACCCGCCGCACGTGAGCAGCTTCAGCAGGCCAAGGCCGGTCTGGCCGAGATAGAAGCGGTCGGCGCCGAAGATGCCGAGGAAGGCGGCGAGCAGGAAGGTCGTCGCCTGGTCTTTGTCGGACCAGAGCGCCATCCCGTCGGGAGGAGGCCCCATCATCGCTCCGCCGCCGAACCCCGGCGGGGGTGGACCCCAGCCGCCGCCGGGCGGCGCGCCCGGCGGGCCAGGCGGGGCGCCCCAGCCGGCTCCCGGCGGCGGATAACCTCCGCCCGGCGGCGGATAACCTCCGCCCGGCGGCGGGTAGGAGCCCCCGGGCGGGTAGCCGCCTCCGAAGGGAGCTCCACCGGGCGGTGCCCCCTGGCCGCCTGGCGGACCCGATCCCCAGCCCCCGCCCCCGTTGCCCCAGTTCCCGCCCCCTGGCGGACCCCCGCCCCCGTTCATGCTCATCCGTGTTTCCTCCAGCGAAGGCGCCGGACGCGCCGGACGCAATGGCGCGCGTCCGCGGTCGTCTGCCAACCTGGACTGTATCCTGGAATCTACGCGTGCGGTGAGCGCCAGGCGCGCGCCGGGCTCGTGCCACGCGAAAAATCCTGGTGTATGCCGGAGGCGCACCCTACCTTGGGTGCCGAGCGGCCGCCGGGTGTGCCGCGGAGGCAGGCGCGTACGGCAATGAACAACACCACACAGTCAGATCGATGGCTGTCGTTTGCCCTCCGGGCGGGGCTCATCGCGCTGTTCTTCTGGATGGTGAAGGGGCTGCTCGTCCCCGTCCTGCTCGGCGGGCTGGTGGCGCTCCTCGTCTCCCCGCTCCAGCGGCGCCTCGCGCCTCGACTCGGCCGCTTCCGCCGGTTCGCCCCCTCGATCTTCACGGCGAGCGTGATCGTCCTCGTGTGCATCCCGCTCGCGATCATCATCATCGAGGCCTCGGCCTCGATCAGCCGCTTCTTCTCCCGGGACTGGTCCAACACGATCGAGCGCGTCCAGGGCATGCTGAACGACGGGCGGCTGTCGGGGCTCCTCAACAGGGCCGGAGTGTCCGGCGACGACGTCCGCAATTACGTCAGCAACCTGTTCCAGCGGGTGGGCAGCTCCATCGCGGACTTCGCGGGCGGCATGGTCGCGGCGGTGCCCCAGTCGATCGTCGACGCCTTCCTGTTCGTCGTGGCGCTCTACTACCTGCTCCGCGACGGCGGCCAGCTGCTGCGCTGGCTGCTCACCCAGTCGCCGTTCAGGCACGAGGAGACCGACGTCCTCTTCGCCTCGATCCAGGAGACGGTGAACGGCGCCGTCCTCGGCCTGCTCGCGACGTCCGCCGTCCAGGGGACGCTGACCACGGTCGCGCTCTTCATCTGCAAGGTGCCCGGCGCGATGCTCTTCGGCCTGCTGGCCACGCTGCTCTCGCTGGTCCCGATGATCGGCACCACGCCGGTGACGCTGGGGGCGGCCGTCTACCTGTTCCTGATGGGCCGCATCGGCGGGGGCATCGGCATGTGCGCCGCGGCGGCCCTGATCGGGCTCTCGGACAACGTGATCCGGCCGTGGGTCCAGAGCTCGCACGGCGGGATGCACCCGCTCATCGCCCTGCTCAGCATCTTCGGCGGGCTCGAGTTCTTCGGCGCCGCCGGCATCTTCATCGGCCCGGTCCTGGCCGCCATCGTGCTCTGGGCGATCAACACCCGCGCGAGCATCCCGCGCGCGAGCCTCCCCGGCGCGAGCATCCCGCCCAGCGGGAGCATCCCGCCCAGCGGGAGCGTCCCGCCCCGCAAGAGCATCCTGTAAGCGCCGCAGCCCCGGGGCGACCGCGCGCCGCGGGCGGAGCTCACCAGCGCTCGATGCGGTATCCCCGCCGCTCGGCGACGCGGCGGAGCCTGGGGTCGGGGTTCACGGCGACCGGCTCCGCCACGATCTCGAGGAGCGGCAGGTCGCTGATGCTGTCCGTGTAGAACGTCGCGTCCTCGAGCCGGAACCCCTGCGCGTCGGCCAGCGCCCGCGCCCGCGCGAGCTTGCCCGCGCCGAGGCAGAGCGGCGGCTCCGCGCGGCCGGTGAAGCGCCCGTGCTCGTCGACCTCGAGCACGGTCGAGACGACGTGCTCGATCCCGAGCCGCCTGGCCAGCGGCCGCGAGACGTAGAGGAACGCGCCGGTCACGATGGCGCAGAGGTCCCCGGCCGCCCGGTGCCGCCTCACGGCCGTGCGCCCGGCGTCGGTGATGTGCGGCTCGACGCAGCGCCGGAACCAGTCGTCGCAGCGGGCCGCGAGCACGGTCTCGGGCATGCCCCGCAGCGCGAGCAGCACCCGCGCGGCGGCCTTCTCGGCGTCGAGGATGCCGAGCGTGTACTGCCCGACCCAGTAGAGGGCCTGCAGGAGATCGCGCGTGGTCGCCTCGCCGATCTCGCGCTGGTGCTTCACGTAGAGGCTCGCCGTCTCCTTGCGGAGCAGCGTGCGGTCCATGTCGAACAGCGCGGCGCGCCGGCGCGCCGGGACGTGGGAGCTCACGGCGACAGACCGTAGCCGCGGGCGAGCGTCAGGGAGAAGAGGTTGCAGGCCGCGTGAAACAGGAGCGGCGCCCCGACGCCGCCGGTGCGCGCCCGCATCCACCCGAAGAGGAGCGCCGGGAAGAAGACGGCGAGCCGCGCGGGGTGCCGGATCGTGAGCACGTGGCCGATCGCGAAGATCGCCGACGCGAGGAGCCACCCCGGGCCGAGCGCGGCGCCGAGGACGCGGAGGCGCGGCGGGAAGACGCGGTCGAGGGCGCTCTGGAGATAGCCGCGGAAGAACGCCTCCTCGGGCAGCGCGACCACGAGGAGCTGCGCGGCGATCTCGTCGGCGGGCTCGGGGGGCAGGCGCAGCACGAACGGCGAGCCCGCGCCCCAGTACAGCCGGTAGCCCAGCCAGAAGGGCGGGAAGGCGACCGCCGCGACCAGCGCCGCCCAGGCGACGGCGTGGAGGGCGGCGCGGGCGAGCCGCCTCGCCGACAGCGGCACCGGCTCGAGCAGCCCGCCGAGCGACAGCCCGTGGGCGCGGATCGTCGCCTCGTCGTACCGCAGCACGAGCCAGTACGTCGCCGCGAGGAAGGTGAGGCCGACCAGCGTGCCGGCGTAGGTGCTCGGCGCGGCGTAGGAGACCGCCGTCACCGCGGCGGTCGTGATCGCCGCGGCGAGCAGCGCGCGCGCGGCCGTCGGCTCGGGCGGCCGCGGGCGCTCGCCGGGGATCGCGCCGGCGTGGGCCGTCGCGTCGCTGGCTCGGGGGGGCACGTCGCGGCTCGGTTCGATGGGGGTCGGCGGTTGCAAGGCGTCCTTGTCGCGGAGGGGCGTGCGCGCGGGCCCCGCGGCGCGCGCCACGGCGAGCACGCGCGGCCGCAGGCGCCCAGCGTAGCCGCGCGCGCGCCGGTCCGCGACGGTCAGCGCCGCGGCGCCGCGGCGCCTGCGCTGCTCACCGGTCCAGCCTCCGCCCGAATTTTAGCCTTCCAGGCCGGTCACGTTAGAGTGCGCCCGCTGTGGCGTTTTCTCGTCTTCGCTGCCTGCTGAAGCCGCTGGCCTGCGCGCTGCTCACGTCCGTCGCGACGTTCTGTCCGGCGCCCGCGACGGCCGCATCGCCTTTCCTGACCACGCCGGAAGCGAGCGTCGCCGAGGCCTCCCCGGCGTACCGCTACGCCAACATGACGGACGAGGAGGTGATGGCCGAGCTGGATCGCCGGAAGATCCTGTACCTCGAGGTCGCCCACGCGCCCGGGGTGCGCGCGCCGATCCGGCTCACCGGGCGGCTGAACGGCGTGTACTTCCATTCGGTGCTCCCGCCCGAGCAGCGCGTGACGAGCATGTTCGAGATCCTGGACGCGCGGCTCGCGCTCGCGCTCGACGATTTCGCGTCCGTGCTCGCCCGGCACGATATCGACGAGGTCGTCCATTACACGATGTATCGACCGAACGTGCCGATGCCGGGTCGCGGCGGCGCGGGCGACGACGGCGATCACGGGCACGCCGTCACCGCGGCGAAGCCCTCGGACGGCGCGGGCGGCGAGGAGACGGCGAAGGCCGCGAAGGCCGTCGAGATCGGCGAGAAGGGGGCGCTCGACCTCACGAAGGCCTCCGAGGAGCGACCGCGACGCCTCAAGGAGAAGGGCGCTGCGGAAGGCGGCGCCAAGAAGGGCGCTGCGGAAGGCGGCGCCAAGAAGGGCGCTGCGGAAGGCGGCGCCAAGGAGAAGGGCGCCGCGGAGGCGGCTCCCGTGAAGAAGGGCGCCGCGGAGGCGGCTCCCGTGAAGAAGGGCGCCGCGGAGGCGGCTCCCGTGAAGAAGGGCGCCGCGGAGGCGGCTCCCGTGAAGAAGGGCGCCGCGGAGGCGGCTCCCGTGAAGAAGGGCGCTGCGGAAGCGGTTGCGAAGGAGAAGGGCGCCATGGAGCCGCCTCGAAGTGCCGCCTCCAGGGCGCCAGATCACCGGCCGAAGACCACCGCGGCGCGCCGTGGGCTGGCCAAGACGGCCGGCAAGGCCGGCGCCCGTCGCGTTGCGCGCCGGACGACCGCGGCGCCGGGGCGGCCTTCGGCCGCTCCTGCCAGCCGCCGCGGCGACGTCGCGCCGCGCGGCGACGTCGCGCAGCGCAGCGACGTCGCGCAGCGCAGCGATGCAGTCCAGAAGCCGCGCCGCGCGTGGGCGCCGCCCGGCACGCGCCACCCCGCCGGCCTCGCCATCGACGTCGGCGCCCTGAAGAAGCGCGACGGCACCTGGATCAGCGTCGCGCGCCACTTCCACGGGCGCATCGGGGACAAGACGTGCGGCGAAGGGGCCCCCCAGCCCGAGCTCCCCGAAGCGCGCGAGCTCCGGTCCATCGTGTGCGAGGCGGCCGATCTCGGGATTTTTACATACGTGCTGACGCCCAATTTCAATGCGGCGCACGCCGACCATTATCACATGGAGATCAAGCCCGGCGTTCGGTGGTTCCTGTACCACTGAGCGCAGGCCGCGCGGTCAGCCGCTGTACAGCCCTGAACGGCGCGCAGCGCGCGACACTGCACATCCGTTGATTGCGCGACATCGACGAATTAAGCGGTTTGTGCGCGCAACTTTCGCCGCGAGAGCGACGAACCCCTTCCCGAACGAAGGCGCCGGCGCTCCGCCGCGCGCCCCCGCAAGGGAGGTCGACGGACCATGGTGTTGACGAAAGACGGACAGCCGCTCCCGGGGACTTCTTACCGCCTCCTCAGGAGGATCGGGGCAGGCTCGTGCTCCGAGGTCTTCGAGGCGACCGGGCGCCGCGGCGAGCTGCGGGCGCTCAAGCTGCTCCGCGCGATGCACGACGGATCGAGCGAGGTCGGGGCGCGCCTCGTCCAGGAGGGCCGCGCGCTCTCGGCGCTGAGCCACCCGCACGTCGTCAAGGTCGAGGAGGTCGGCGTGACCAGCGACGGCCGGCCGTTCCTCGTCATGCCGCGGCTCTTCGGCGAGACCCTGCGCGAGCGGCTCGACGCGCGCGGCCCGCTCCCGACGGCCGCCGCGGTGCGCATCGCCATCCAGGTGCTCGGCGGGCTCGCGGCGGCGCACCACGCCGGCATCGTCCACCGCGACGTCAAGCCGGCGAACGTCTTCCTCGCACAGGCGCGCGGCGGGGCGCAGGACGCGGCGGGCGCGGAGGCCGCCGCGAGCGCCGTGCTGATCGACTTCGGCATCGCGAAGGTGAGCTGCGACGGCCTCGAGCCGTCGACGGGCTCGCACGTCCTCGGCACGCCGCGTTACCTGTCGCCGGAGCAGATCCTCGGCGGGGAGATCGACGCGCGCACCGACGTGTACGCCGTGGGCCTCCTGCTGTTCGAGGCGATCACCGGGCGAGGGCCGTTCCAGGTGGTGGACTCGATGGCGGTGATGCGGGCCCACCTGAACACGCCGGCGCCGCGGCTCCGCTCGCTCCTCTGGGTGCCCCCGGCGCTCGATCACGCGGTCGCGCGCGCCCTCGAGAAGGCGCCGGGGCTCCGCTGGCAGACGGCGGACGCCATGGCCGCCGCGCTCGCCGAGGTGCAGGGAGGCGACGGGGGCGGGGAGACGCCGGCGCGCGACGGCGGAGAGGGGGCTGCGCCGGAAGACGCCGGGCGCAGCGCGCGGGCGCGGCTTGCGGTCGGAGGTGCGCGATGAGCAGCGCCGCGGCGGCGCTCTCCGCGGCGGACACGTTGCTTTACGCGCGCGGCGCCTCGCTCGCCCCCCGGGCGGCTCCCGGCGCGGGCCTGCTCCGCGCGGCGGAGCCGCTCGCCACGCGCGCGCGGCCGCTGCGTGTGCTCGACGAGGGGGCGTCGCTCCCGGGCACGCCGTACGTCGTCGTGCGCCTCCTCGGCCAGGGGGGCATGGGCGAGGTGTACGAGGTCGAGCACCGCGAGCTCGGCCGTCGGTTCGCGGTGAAGGTGCTGCACCGGAGCCACGCCGGCCGCCGCGATCTCGCGGCGCGCCTCTGCGACGAGGCGCGCGCGATCGCCCGCCTGCGCCACCGGAGCCTCCCCGAGGTGTTCGACCTCGGCGCCACGGCCGAGGGCCGCGCCTACTTCGCCATGGAGCTCCTCGAGGGGCGCGACCTCAGGGTCGAGCTCGCGCGCCTCGGCGTGGTCGCGATCCCGACCGCGCTCGGCCTGGTCCAGCAGGCCCTCTCCGCGCTGTCGCTCGCGCACGCGGAGGGCATCGTCCACCGCGACCTCAAGCTCGAGAACCTGTTTCTGTGCGACGACGGCACGCTCAAGGTCCTCGACTTCGGCGTCGCGAAGCTCCTCCACGCCGGCGCCTCGCTGACCGCCCCGGACGCGGTCGTCGGCACCCCGAGGACGATGTCGCCCGAGCAGTGCGCGGCCCTGCCGATCGACCCGCGCGCCGACATCTACGCGATGGGCCTCGTCCTCTACGAGCTCGTCGCCGGGCGGGGCCCCTTCGACGAGCTGCGCGGCAAGCGCGACGCGCTCCGCTTCGCCCACTGCGAGCGGGAGCCGCCCCCGCCGTCGCGCCTCGCGCCGCAGCCGATCCCGCCCGCGCTCGAGCGGCTGATCCTGCGCGCCATCGCGAAGGCGCCGGAGCACCGCTTCCAGACGGCCGCCGACATGGAGGCCGCCGTGCGCCGGCTGCTCGGCGCGCGAGGCGGCGCCGCGCCCGCAGCGCCCGCGAGGGAGCTCACCCCGACGGCGAGCGACGCGGCCGCGATCTCCGCCGGCGAGGGCGGCGTCTCCGCCGGCGCGGGCGGCGAGGCGTCCACCGCGGCGCCGCGCCGCCCTCCGCCCGCGTGGCCGGGCGGCGGCCGGCGCGCCGCGCGCCTAGTGCGCCGCTCGCGCCCGCGCTCGCGTGCGACGCCGCGCGCCTGCCCGCTGCATCTCCGCCCCGGCGCTGCACGCGTCCCCGCGCGCTGGGTGGTCGTGTTCGCCCTCTCCCTCGCGCTCGCCGCGCTCGGGCTCGCGCTCTCGCCCCGCTGGGCCGCGCGCGCCGAGCTCGCGCCGCCGTCCCCGCCCGCCGCGGAGCCCTTGCGCTCGCCTGTAAGGTGACCGCGTCGAGCCCGTTCTCCTGTCGACACCGCGCAATCGCGGAGCGGAGGCACCATGGAACACATGCGGAGCATCGGGCGGGCTTGTTTGGCGATGTCGCTCCTCGCGAGCGCGGCCGGCTGCGGCGGCAGGGGCAGCGTGTACCCGGCGGCGGATCCCGCCTCGGCGGCGCACGGCGACGCCGTCCCGAGCGGCGCTCATGACGTGGTTCCCGCCGCGCCGGCGGCCCCGCCGGGCCGCGCCGCGTTCGAGTTGGACGCGCCCGCCCCGACCGACGCTTCCGGGGCTTCCCCCGGCGCGTTCGGCCAGGCCTCCCCGAGCGCGCCGCCCGGCGCGTTCGGTGATTCCTCCTCCCCCGCGCCGAGCGCCGAGCGCGCCGAGGGCGCCGCGCGCAAGGCGCCGAGCAGCCAGATCGCGCCGGAGCCGATCGATCGCCCTGGCCTCGGCACCGAGTGGGGCGAGACGCGCGTGTCCCGCATCTCGACGACGCCGTTCCTCCGGGCCGACGTCGAGCGGCCGTTCGCCGTCGCGAGCCTGTTCTACAACGACGCCGACGGCGCCCGCGCCATGGCGGCCGCGTCCGGCTTCCGCCGCACGTCGCCGCAGGCCTTCACGCTCGCCGGCGGCGCCGTGGCCGTCGGCCTGCGCGGCGAGAGCGGCGGCTTCCTCAGCGGCTTCGTGGCCGGCGAGAAGAGCCACGCCGTCGGCGAGGCCGGCCAGCGCTACAGCATCGTCCTGCGCAACCTCACGCCGATCCGGATCGAGTGCGTCGTCTCGGTCGACGGCCTCGACGTGCTCGACGGCCAGCCCGCCGCGTTCAGCAAGCGCGGGTACCTGATCGACCCCGACGGCGAGCTCGAGATCGACGGCTTCCGCCAGAGCGTGGACACGGTCGCCGCGTTCCGCTTCGGCTCCGTCCGCGGCTCCTACGCGAACCAGAAGCACGGCGATACGAGGAACGTCGGCGTGATCGGCGTGGCGCTCTTCCACGAGCGCGGCACGACGCCCTGGACGCCGGGGGAGCTCCGCCGCCGCCAGGAGGCGAACCCGTTCCCCGGGCAGTTCGCCACGCCGCCCGGCCGCTGAGCCGGCCTTTCCGCGGCCGTCCGGGCCGGGGCCGCGCTCCCCGGAAAATCAAGCTCCCGCTCCGTCGGCCGCCGGGCTACGCCTCGGCGCAGTGTCTAGCCTCTTGAACCCGTCTCAACGTGCGGCCGTCGAGCACGAGCTCGGGCCAATGCTGGTGCTCGCAGGCGCAGGATCCGGCAAGACGCGCGTGGTCACCGCGCGCATCGCCCGCCTGCTCGACCGCGGCATCCCGGCGCGCTCGGTCCTGGCCATGACCTTCACCAACAAGGCCGCGGCCGAGATGCACGAGCGCGTCGGCAAGCTCGTCGGCTCCAAGGTCGCCAAGGAGCTGAAGGTCTGCACCTTCCACCGCTTCGGCCTCGACGTGCTCGGCGCCGAGACCCGCGCCCTCGGCCTGCGCGGCAGCACCTTCGCCATCTTCGACCAGGCCGACGCGATGGGGGTGATCCGCGAGATCCTCCGCGAGCTCCGCGCCGGCAAGAGCTACGACGTCGGCGCCATCCTCTCGCGCATCTCGAACGCCAAGAACGCGTTCCTCGATCCCGAGTCGTGGGCCGAGGCGCAGCGGCAGGGCAAGGGCATCGACGACTACGACGAGATCTCGATGCTCGTCTACCCGCGCTACATGGCCGCGCTGCGCGGCTTCCAGGCGTTCGACTTCGACGATCTCATCTGCGAGGTGGTGCGCCTCTGGCAGAGCCGCCCCGACGTCCTCGAGCGCTGGCGCATGCGCTACCGCTTCGTCATCGTCGACGAGTACCAGGACACGAACCGCGCCCAGCTGGAGCTCCTGCGCCTGCTCGCCGGCGAGCACCGCAACGTGGTGGTCGTCGGCGACGACGACCAGTCGATCTACGCCTGGCGCGGCGCCGACGTGCGCAACATCCTCGATTTCGAGGAGCACTTCGGCGGCGCGAAGGTCGTCAAGCTCGAGCACAACTACCGCTCTCGCAAGCCCATCCTCGACGTCGCGAACGCCGTGCTCGCCAAGTCGAACGCGCGGCGGCACGGCAAGACGCTCATCGCCACCCGCCTGGAGGGCGACGCGGTGCGGTCGATCATCTGCGTCGATCCCGACGTCGAGGCGAGCTTCGTCGCCACCGAGGCGCAGCGCCTGCTCGAGCGCGAGGGCGCGCGGCCGAAGGACATCGCCGTGCTGTACCGCTCGAACCTCCAGGCGGCCGCCATCGAGTCGGCCCTCAAGGAGCGGCAGATCCCGATCCGCATGATCGGCGGCACGCAGTTCTTCGAGCGCAAGGAGGTGAAGGACCTCATCGCCTACCTGCGGGTCTCGCTGAACCCGAACGACGAGATGTCGCTGCGGCGCATCCTGAACTACCCGGCGCGCGGCATCGGCGAGGTCGCGGTCTCCAAGCTCAGCGCCCACGCGACCGCGCACGACACCTCGCTCTGGACGGCCGTGTCGCGGCCGCACGCGGTGCACGAGCTCGGCTCCGCGGCGATCGAGGGCTGCCGCCAGCTGATGCGCATCATCGAGGGCACACGCGCGCGGTTCGACCGCGGCGAGGCCTCCGCGGCGGTCGCGCGTGCGCTGCTCGCCGACGCCGGCTTCAAGGAGGACATCATGGCCGGCTCGTCCACGAACAACGCGGCGGCGCGCCGGTGGGGCAACCTCGAGGGGCTGCTCAACGTCTTCGCGCGCCGGGACGAGCGGGGGAAGGGGGACCGCGAGAGCTTCGGCGAGTTCCTGCGGCTGCTCGCCCTGCGCCAGGAGTCCGAGGAGGAGGAGGCCACCGACCGGGTGACGCTCACCACGATGCACGGCGCGAAGGGCCTCGAGTTCCCCTTCGTGTTCGTGATCGGCCTCGAGGAGGGGCTCATGCCCCACCAGCGCAGCCTCGACGAGCGCGCCACGGACGCCGCCCCGGTCACGGGCGAGGGGGACGCGGTCGGCCACAGCATCGAGGAGGAGCGGCGGCTCTTCTACGTCGCGGTCACGCGCGCCCGCGACCGGCTCTACCTCACGCGGGCCAAGCACCGGGGCTCGCGCGGCAAGATGGTGCCGCGCACGCCGAGCCGGTTCGTGCTCGAGATCCCGCCCGAGCTCGTGGAGGAGCGCGAGGAGCTCGCGCCCGTCGCCCCGGCCATGGAGAAGGTCAAGGCGGGCGCCGCGAGCGTGCTGGCCGCCCTCTCGATCAACCCTTTCGTCAGCGATCCCCCCCTCATCCCGCGCCGCCGCTCCTAGCGCGTTTCCCCCCGCTCTCGTCCACACGGAACAGAGCGGCGGTCACCCGCACAGGAGACGGGCCCAGATCGGCGTTTTCGGCGCACAGGCGTACTCCTGTACGCCGAGCACCGAAAACGTCGAGGTGGGCCCGTATCCGCAGCGGGTGACCGTCGCTCTAGATGGCGGCGCCCTCGGCGGCAGCAAAGCCGACGCGGGTGATCTCGGGGGCGCCCTTGCGGGCGACGAAGTCGCGGAAGCTCTCGCCCTCGGCGCGCGAGCTCACGTAGTAGCGCGCGATCGCCGCGACCACCTTGGGCGTCTCCTCCTCGGGGATGCGGCCGTCGAGGCGCTCGCCGATGCGCGCGCTCGGGCCGCAGCAGCCGCCCACCCGCAGCGAGTAGTGCGGGCGCTCGATGCCGTCCTTGCCCTTCACCATCAGGCCCGTCATCCCGATGTCCGCCACGTGGTGCTGGCCGCACGAGTTCGGGCAGCCCGAGATCTTGATGTCGAACTCGCCGAGGGAGGCCACGAAGTCGTCCGCCTCCTGGCGGCTGCCGTTCGGCACCAGGTGCTCCCGGATGCGCGCCCCGACCTCCATGCTCTTCGTGATCGCGAGCGTGCAGTAGTCGCCGCCAGGGCAGGTCACCACGTCCGTGATGTGCCCCGCGTCCGCCTCGGCCAGGCCGATGCGGGACAGCTCGCGGTGGAGCTCGAGCAGCCGCCCCTCCGGCACCCAGCGCAGCACGAAGTTCTGCGTGTTCGTCGCCCGCACCTCGCCGTTGCCGAAGCGCCGGGAGAGGTCCGCGAGGCTCTTCAGCTGCTCGCTGGTGATGTCGCCGAGCGGCAGCTTCACCGTGGCCACCCGGTAGCCGGCCTGGCTCTGCGGGATCGTGTTGGTCCGCTTCCAGCGCGCGTAGGCGCCGTCCCCGAGCGTCTCGCGCGACGGCGCGAGCGGGGGCGGCTCGCTCTCCCGGTACCCGGCGACGTGGCGCGCCAGCTCGGCCGCGAGCGCGTCGCCCCGCGCCGCCTTGATGCGGTCGAACTCCTCGTCGAGCCGGCGCAGGAACTCGGCCTCGCCGATCTTGCGGATCAGGAACTTGAGCCGCGCCTTCTTCCGGTTCTTCCGCTCGCCGTCCCGGTGGAACACGCTCACCACGGCCTCACACGCCGGCAGCACGTCGGCCTCCGGGATGAACTCCCGCCAGAGGTGGGCGATCTCCGGCGTCGAGCCGAGCCCACCCGCGACGTAGACGGTGAAGCCCTTGCCTTGATCGCCGACCTTGGCCAGGAGCCCGACGTCGTTGATCATGATCTGCGCGTGGTCACGCGCGCTGCCCGACAGGCCCACCTTGAACTTCCGCGGCAGCCGGCGGTTGTGCTCGTGGAAGAGGAAGTGCTCGGTGATCGCGTGCGCGTAGGGCGTCACGTCGAACACCTCGTCCTCGACCACGCCCGCGAGGTGCGAGGCGGTGATGTTCCGGAGGGTGTCGGCGCACGCGCCGACCGTCGTGACGCCTGCGCGCACCAGCTCGCGCTGCAGGTCGATCGTCTCCTCGATCTCCAGGTAATGTAGCTGGATGTCCTGACGGGTTGTGACATGCGCCAGCCCGCGACCCCACCTCTCGGTCACTTCCGCGAGGGCTTCGAGCTGCGCTGCCGTCAGCTGTCCGCCAGGGATCTTGATGCGCTGCATGTGCTTCACGTGAGCGAGCTGCGCGTAGACCCCCATGGCCAGCCGCAGCGGGCGGAACTGGTCAGGGGTCAGCTCACCACGTTTGAATTTGGCGACGTTCTCGGCGTGTTCGTCGATGGCCGCCGCAAGGCGCTCGACCTGTTGCAACATGACTGATGGTATTCCCTATATTTCCGACGCGTCAAGTGCGACAATTCGCGCGCCGGTGTATTGGCACACCTGGCTGCCGGAACTCATGAAGACCCACCTGCCCAACTCGACCGATGCTGTGCACGCGGGGGTGCCCCGTGCGCGTCCGTCCCACACCCTCGCGCCCGCGATCGCGCAGACCGCGACGTACACGTTCGCGGACACGGCAGACCTCGAGCGTTACTTCTCCGGCGGCGACGTCGATCCCGAGCGGCAGGAGTACGGGCGCTACGGCAACCCCACGGTGCGCGAGGTCGAGCGGCGCATCGCCGCGCTCGACCGCGCCGAGGACGCGGTGCTCTTCGCGAGCGGCATGGCGGCGGTGACCACCACGGCGTTCGCCCTGCTCAAGGCGGGCGACCACGTCATCCTCTTCCGCGACGTCTACCGCCGCACGCGGCAGTTCGTGATCAACGTGCTCTCGCGGCTCGGCGTCGAGCACTCGCTGATCGACCCGGGCGCCTTCGATCAGCTCGAGGCCGCGTTCAGGCCGCGCACCCGCTTCGCGCTGAGCGAGTCGCCGACGAACCCGTACCTGCACTGCATCGACCTCTCCCGCTTCGCCGAGATCTGCAAGAAGGCGCGGGTGAAGACGGTCGTCGACGCGACGTTCGCCACGCCCTATAACTCCGACCCGATCGGCCAGGGCATCGACCTCGTCATCCACAGCGCCAGCAAGTACCTGTCGGGCCACAACGACGTCCTCGGCGGCGCCGTCTCCGGGTCGAGCGCGCTGATCTCGCTGGTCCGCGACCTGCGGAGCGTGCTCGGGGGCATCATCGACCCGCACGCCGCGGCGCTGATCGGCCGCGGCATGAAGACGCTCGCGCTCCGGGTCGAGCGGCAGAACACGACGGGGCTCGCGGTCGCCCGCGCGCTCGAGGCGCACCCCATGGTCGAGCGGGTGTTCTATCCGGGGCTCCCCTCGCACCCGGATCACCAGGTCGCGGCCGCGCAGATGCGCGGGTTCGGCGGCGTCGTGAGCTTCCTCGTGCGCGGCGGGCGCGCGGCGGCGTCGCGCGTCGTCGACGGCACCCGCATCGCCGCCATCGCGCCGAGCTTCGGCGGCGTGGAGACGCTCATCGAGCAGCCGTGCATCATGAGCTTCCACGAGCTCGACGACGAGCAGCTCGCCGCGATCGGCATCTCCCCCGCGCTGATCCGCCTCTCGGTCGGCGTGGAGGAGACCGAGGACGTCGTGAAGGACGTCCTCGGCGCGCTCGACGCGCTCGCGCGCTGACGCGCCCCTAGCCCAGCTTCTTCAGCTTCCGCTGCAGCGTCCGCCGGTCGATCCCGAGCAGCTTCGCCGCGGTGGCCACCACGCCGCCCGACTCGCGGAGCGCGGCGCGGATCGCCTCGCGCTCGAGCTCGTCGAGCTTCAGGCTGCCCGGCGGCGGCGTCGACGCGGACGACGGCGGGGGCCGCAGCCGCTCCCGGAGGCTCGCGGCCTCGCGCAGCAGCCGGTCGGCGTCCACGGGCTTGCTGAGCAGCGTGTCGGCGCCCTCGCGCATCGCCGCCACCGCGAGCGGGATGTCCCCGAAGCCGGTCAGCATCACGATCGCCGCGTCCGGCTGCAGCCTGCGGTACTGGGCGAGCGCGCTCAGCCCGTCGCCGCGCGGCATCCGGTAGTCGATGACCACGAGGTCCACCGGCTCGTACTCGAGCGCGACCAGCCCCTCGTCGATCGTCGCCGCCGTCCGCGCCACGACGCCGCGGCGGCGCAGCGCGCCCTGCAGCGTCGTGCGGAACGCGTCGTCGTCGTCCACGAGGAGCGCGGTCTCGATCCTTCGCGTCATCTTCACCTCACGCCGCCCCGGCGCGGCCGAGCGCCGGGCGGAGATCCGCGTCCGTGGGGCCCGCGGCCGAGTCGAGGCGCAGGCACAACGTCGCCTTGGCGCCGCCGGTCTCGACGCTCTCCATGCGCAGCACGGCGTTCATGCGCGAGGCCATCATCGAGCTGATGTAGAGCCCGAGCCCCATCCCGCCCTGGGACATCTTCGTCGTCTGGAACGGCTCCCCGAGCCGCCCGGCGATCTCGGGGGTGAGCCCCGGCCCGCTGTCCGAGACCGCGATCTCGCACACGTCGCCGCGCTCGACCACGCTCACCTCGATCCGCTGCTCGGCCGCGTCGGCCGTCGCCTCCGCCGCGTTGGCGAGCAGGTTGACGAGCACCTGGCAGAGCGCCGGCCGGAGCACGCTCACGTGCACGGGGCGCGGCGTGTCGAAGGCGAGCTCGCCCCCGTAGCCGAGCCGCGCGAGCTCCACCTTCGCGAGATCGCGCACGAAGCGCGAGAGCTCCAGCGGCTCCAGGCGCTGGTCGAGCCGGATCTGCCCGCGCATCAGGCTGATGATGTCGCTCGCGCGCCGCGCCTCGCCGGCCACCGTCTCGGCCAGACGCGCCGCGTCCTCGGAGCCCGTCTCCCGCGCCACGTCGACGAGGTCCTTGCTCGCGAGCAGGATCGTCGCGAGCGGCGTGCTCAGCTCGTGCGACATGCCGCCGACCATGCGCCCGAGCATCGCCAGCCGCTCGTTCCGCTGGCTCTGCTGCCGGAGCTCCTCGAGCCTATGCGCGTAGACCACGACGAAGAAGCCGAGGAACAGCGTCAGCGACGTGAGCGAGACGAGGTCGCCGAGCTGCCGGATGCGGTCGCTGCCGAGCGACGCGGAGCCGAGCGGCAGCGGCGCCGCGTGTGTGAGCACGCCGATCGCGGTCAGCGTCAGCAGGCCGACGAGCACCGTCGTCCGGCGCGGGCAGAGCAGGCCGGAGAGGGCGATGTGGAACGTGAGGAAGACGGCGAACGGGTTCTCCAGCCCGCCCGAGAACCAGAGCATCCAGGCGTTCGCGATCACGTCGCCCACGAGCTGGGCGCGCGCGAGATCCCGCGCCGGCTCGCGCGCCGCGCCCTCGCTCCCCGCGAGCCGGCGCGCGCGGAAGAGCCGGAAGATCCAGGCGAGGTTCGCCGCCGTGATCGCGGCGATGCCGAGGACGAGCGGCCCGAGCCGGAGCTCCGGCACGAGCTTCCTGCTCGCGACCGTCGTCGCGATCATCCCGGCGATCGCGACCCACCGCAGCTGGATCAGCCACCGATCGGCCGTCTCCCAGGACGGGGGTTTCGGCCCGGACAGCAGCACCGCGAGCCGCCGCCGCGCCGGCGGCGGGCTGCTCTTGGCGGGGTCGGGGCCCACGTCAAGCGACCATGGCTGGGAGGAGGATTGCATCCGCGCGCGGACAGGGAGGGCTTTCCGGGGCGCCGTCGCGGTGCCCCGGTTTCAAGCCCGGAGCAACCCGCCGACGCCGCCCTGCGTGCCCTCCCTTGTACCGCGCAAGAAAGCCGCGGGCACGCTCGAGGTGCGCCCGGACCCACGCGGCGGAGGCGCCGCGAAAAAACCGAGCGATTTCAGTAACTTGCAGTATGTGTGTTGGCTTACGTGGGCCGGGGTTCCGAGAACGCCCGGCCCCTCGGCGCTACTCGGTGTTCTGGGGCTTCGGGGCCGGCGGCGCCGCCTTGTGCGGCCGCTTCACGCGCCAGTCGTCGGCCGCGCGTTTCCCGTCGAACGGCGCCTTGATGTCCGCGGGCCGCTCGGCCTCGACCGGCTCGGCCCGTCCGCGATTGTTCGTGTCGAACATCGTGAAGCCGATGAAGACCGCCAGGAAGATGACGGAGGACAGGAAGATCAGGGTGTGGAATTTGTGGTCCCACTTGAGGTGCATGAAGATGAGCGCCACGACGCCCGCCTTCGTGGTCGCGATGAGCAACGCGATGGCGAGGTTGGCCGCGCCGAGATCGACGTAGCTCGCCCCCACGGTGACGACCGTGAGCACGAGCAGCGCGAGCCACGTCGCGATGTAGACCTTGAGCGGCAGGACGTGGGGCACGTGGTCCGCGCCGTGGCCATGCCCGTGCCCGTGTCCGTGCCCCTCAGCTGCTTCTGCGTGTGTCGACATGCTGTCCTCTGAGCCTCAGCCCACCAGGTAGAGGAGGGGGAAGAGATAGATCCAGATGAGGTCGACGAGGTGCCAGTACAGGCCCACCCCTTCGACCGGCGAGTAGTAACGGCTCGAGAACTCCCCCCGCCGGTTGCGGAGCAGGATCCACGTGATGAGCCCCATCCCGATGACCACGTGCAGGCCGTGGATGCCCGTCATCATGAAGTAGATGGCGAAGAAGATCCCCGCGTGGGTCGTGGTGAAGCCCTGGGCGGTGAAGTACTTCCCGGGCAGGAGGCCGTCGTGGAACTTGTGCTGGTACTCGAAGTACTTGATGACGAGGAAGACGGCCGCGCACAGCAGCGTGATCACGAGCAGCCGCGTCGTGGTCTTCTGGTCGCTCTTCTGCGCTGACCGGACGGCGAGCGCCATCGTCAGGCTGGAGCAGATGAGCACCACCGTGTTGACGCCGCCCATCACCTTGTCGAGGTGGTGGTGGGCTTCCACGAAGGAGTCGAAGAACCAGGTCCGGAAGATCGCGAACGCGCAGAAGAGCCCGCCGAAGAGGAGGATCTCGGTGACCAGGAAGAGCCAGACGCCCATCCTGCCGGCGTCGAACTGCGTGTCCGCGGAGTCGAAATGGTGGGCGACGTGGAAGTCGGGGGACAGGACCTGTCCTGCCCCTTTCGGCCGCTCGGCGGCCTCGGCGTGCGCGCTCATGCGTTCTCCGTGTTGAAGTCGTATGCGCCCTTGGTCACGACCGGGGTGCGGACGAAGTTCTCGGTGATGGGCGGGGAGGCGGTGGTCCATTCCAGGCTGAGCCCGCCCCAGGGGTTCGCCGGGGCCGGCGCGCCGGAGCGCAGCGACTTGATGAAACAGATGAGCATCACCAGGACGCCGGCGCCCAGGATCCACGAGCCCACGGTCGAGAAGGCGTGCAGCGGCTGGAACTGGTCCAGGTAGTTGTAGTAGCGCCGCGGCATCCCGCGGCTGCCCAGGACGAACTGCGAGAAGAACGTGACGTTGAACCCGACGAAGACGAGCACGCAGGCGATGGCGGCGAGCCGCTCGGAGTACATCTTCCCCGTCATCTTGGGCCACCAGTGGTGGAGCCCGCCGAAGTAGGCGATGACGGTGCCGCCCACCATCACGTAGTGGAAGTGCGCGACCACGAAGTACGTGTCGTGCAGGTGCAGGTCGACGCTGAGCATCCCGAGGAAGACGCCGGTGAGGCCGCCGATCGAGAAGAGGACCAGGAACGACAGCGCGTACAGCATCGGGGCGTTGAAGCTGATCGAGCCGCGCCACAGCGTGGCGGTCCAGTTGAAGACCTTGACCCCGCTGGGGATGGCGACGAGGAAGGTCAGGAACGAGAAGATGATCGCGGCGTACTCGCTCTGGCCGGAGGTGAACATGTGGTGGCCCCACACGAGGAAGCCGACCAGGGCGATGGCGACGCTGGAGAAGGCGATCGCCTTGTAGCCGAAGACCCTGCGCCGCGCGTGGACGGCGATGAGCTCGCTGATGATGCCCATGCCCGGCAGGATCATGATGTAGACGGCCGGGTGGCTGTAGAACCAGAAGAAGTGCTGGTAGAGCACCGGGTCGCCGCCGAGCGCCGGGTCGAAGATGCCGATGCCGAACGCGCGCTCCGCCATGAGCAGGAGGAGCGTGATGCCGAGGACCGGCGTCGCGAGGATCTGGACGATGCTGGTCGCGTAGATCGCCCAGAGCATGAGCGGCATCTTGTACCAGCCCATCCCGGGCGCCCGGAGCTTGTGCATCGTGACGATGAAGTTCAGCCCCGTGAGCACGCTGGAGAAGCCGAGGATGAAGACGCCGAACGTGACGCTGAGGACCGACGTCGTGGTCACCGTGCTCGAGTACGGCACGTAGAACGTCCAGCCGGTGTCGATGCCGCCCGTGAGGAGCGAGGACAGCGTGAAGAGGGCGCCGATCCAGTAGAGGTACAGGCTGAGGAGGTTCAGCTTGGGGAAGGCGACGTCCTTCGCGCCGATCATGATCGGCAGGAGGAAGTTGCCGAGGGCGCCGGGGATGCTCGGGATGATGAACAGGAACGTCATCACCGCGCCGTGCAGCGTGAACATCTGGTTATAGGTGTTCGCGCTCATGATCGTGGCCTTCGGCGTCAGGAGCTCGAGCCGGAGGATGAGCGCGAAGACCCCGCCCATCAGGAACGCGATGAACGTGCTGGCGAGGTACATCAGGCCGATCCGCTTGTGATCGACCGTGGTGAGCCACGACATGACCCCGCTCTTGGCCCGGATGTAATCGGATCCGTGGCCGCCGTGGGGCGCCGTGTTGACGTCAAGGGTGGTTACGCTCTGCGACATGACTGCTTCTCCCCGGCGCTCACTTCACCGTCTTCAGGTAAGCGATGAGCGCATCCACTTCTCTGTCCTTCAGGAGCCCCTTGAAAGAAGGCATCACCGGCGGGTACCCGCGCACGACCTGGCCGGCCGGGTTGAACACGCTCTCGCGGAAGTAGTTCTCGTCCGCCGTGACCGTCGAGCCGTCCGCGAGCTCCTCCTGGCGGCCGAAGAGCCCCTTCAGCGTCGGGCCCTGGAGCCGCGTGCCGTCGAGCGAGTGGCAGGTGGCGCAGCTCCGCTTGACGAACAGCGCCTTGCCGAGCTCCTCGGGCGGGAGATCGCTGTTGTTGTTGCCCTCGAGCCACTTCTCGAAGTCCGACGGCTCCAGCACCTTGACGGTGGCCAGCATGTCGGAGTGGCCGGAGCCGCAGTACTCCGTGCAGAGGAGCACCGTCTCGCGCGCCTCCGTCGCCTCGAACCACACCGACGTGTACGACCCCGGGACCATGTCCTGCTTCACCCGGAACTCCGGGATGTAGAAGCTGTGGAGGATGTCCTTCGAGCTCAGGATCATCCGCACCGGGCGCCCGCGCGGCACGGCGAGCTCGTTCACCGTCGTCGTCCCGTCCGGGTAGGTGAACGTCCAGAGGTACATCTCGCCCGTGGCGTTGATCTCGTAGGCCTCGGCCGGCGCCACCGAGGCGTGCACGTAGCCGCGCATGCCCACGAAGAAGAGCGCGATCACGATGGCGAGCGGGATCAGCGTCCAGACGACCTCGACCGTCGTGCTGTGGTCGATGGGGCTCGTCTTGTCGTTCTCGGTGCGCCGCCGGTACTTGAGGGCGAACCACACGATCGCCCCGACGACCAGGACGAAGAAGACGACGGAGACCCAGTAGGCCGCCGCCCAGCCGGAGTCGATGTGCTCCGCGAGCGTCGAGCCCTGTCGGGGCAACCAGAAGGAGCCGAGTTCGATCGGGTTGTTCATCACCATAGTTGTGGCTCCGCCACCTTGTATCCTAGGAAGCCTCGTTGGTTCGCGCCTGCAGGCGAGAACGGGAGCGTTCCACCCGCCAGAAGCGGATGAGCCAGAGGGCGAGCAGGACGACGGTGACGGCGCCCGCCGCCATCATCAGCCGCTTCGTCGCGAGGACGTACCCTCGAGCGTTGGGATCGTAATGGAAACAGAACAGGAGCACCCGATCCCAGGCGCTCCCGACCTGCCCTCCGCCTGCTTCGCGCAGCGCGAGGCTGAAGTTCTTCTGGGGGAACGAGATGCCGTAGAGCGTCCTCGACAGGCGCCCGTCCGGCGTGAAGATGAAGGCGCCCGCCGCGTGGGCGTACTGCTTCGTCGTGTCGTCCCATCGGTAGTTGAAGCCCACGGTGTCGGCGAGCGTGCGCACCGACGCCTCGTCGCCGACGAGGAAGTCGAACCCGTCGCCGGCGACGGGCCTGCCGTAGGCCTCAATATAGTTCGCTCGCTTCTTTCGCGCAGCCTCGGGCGTGTCGCGGGGGTCGAAGCTCACGACGAGGGCGCGGTACTCCGTGCCCGCGCTCCAGTCGCTCTCCTTCATGGCCTGCAGCACGCCGTTCAGGACCAGCGAGCACAACATGGGGCACTCGAAATACCCCAGCACCAGGACGAGGGGTTTGTCGCCCGTCGTGTAGCGCCCGAGCTCGACCGTCTGCCCTGACTGGTCCCGGAGCTGGAGCGCACGCGGGAGCTGGGCTCCCGGCCGCTCCACGATATCGACTCCGGCGAGCTCAGGCGGGATGGTGGTGTCGGCTGCGCGCGCGCTCCGGGGCGGGGTGGCGACCAGGAGCGCGCACAAGGCGAGCAGGGCGAACAGCGGGCGGGACATCACTGCACAGGTGCTGCGGGGGCTGGGCTGGCGGGCTTGGGCGCCGCGCCTTCGGGCTTGACAGGCGTGCCCGTCTGGGGCTTGGCGCCCTCGGGCTTGGCGGGCTTGGCGTCCGCGGGCTTGGTGGCGTCGGCGGGCTTGGCGTCCGCGGGCTTGGTGGCGTCGGCGGGCTTGGCGTCCGCGGGCTTGGCCGCGTCCGCGGCGTCCGCCGGCTTGTTCGCGGCGTCCGCGGGCTTCGCCGCGCCGTCGCCCTTCAGGGGCTCGCCGCTCTCGGCGTTCGGCGTCGACGCCTCGTCGGGCTTCGTGGCGCTGTCCTCGGGCTTCGCCGGGTTCGCCGCGCCGGGCACGGGCAGGCCGATGCGCTTCTCCTGGTAGTCCTTCAGGGTGAGCGGGATGGCCTGATCGACCGGGATGCGGACGACGCCGTCCTTCTCGCTCGCCCACTGGTACCGGCTGAGGCGCTCCTGCTCCATGGCCCGCAGGCCGCGGAGCCCGCTGCTCGGCGGCTCGAGCACCTTGATCGAGATCTCCCGCTCCATCGTCGCCTTGAAGACCTCGTTCACGAAGGCCACGGTCACCACGAGGGAGATCAGCGTGGCCACGACGATCGCGAAGAGGCGCGCGTTGTTGGGGCGATCCGGCTCCGCGTGCTCGCCCTCGGGGTGCTCGCCCTCGACGTGCCCCGCCCCGGCGTTCCCCGTGTGGGACCCCGCCACGGCGTGCACGACGTCGGCCACTTCGGTCACTGCTTTGTCGGTCGCTTTGCTCATGGCCGGCTCCTTACGGGTTGTCGATCCGAGCCGCGTCGGCGAGGTGGGGGTCGTTCAGGGGATAGAGCGGGCTCTTCGCCGCCTGCATCGACACCACCCAGGCTCCCACACCCAGGGGGCCCAGCAAGCCGGCCAGATCGATCCAGCTGAGGTGCGCGCCGTGGTGGTCGAGGTTCGGCATGATGAGCCAGTAGAGGTCGACGTAGTGCATCACGAGGAGGAGCACCGACGCCGCGCCGAGCACGACCGGGCTCCGCTTCGCGTGCCGCGACAGCAGGACGAGGAACGGTACGACGAAGTGCCCGAACAGCAGGGCGAGGCTCACGGCCTTCCACGACCCCTCCCAGCGGTGACGGAAGAAGATCGTCTCCTCCGGGATGTTGGCGTACCAGATCAGCAGGTATTGCGAGAACGCGATGTACGCCCAGAAGATGGTGAAGCCGAAGAGGAGCTTCCCGATGTCGTGCTGGCGCTCGATGTTGCTCACGTTGCGGAGCAGCCCCGCCTTGTGGAGCGCGATCGTGATCAGCGCGAGCGCCGAGAGCGAGCTCGTCGCGGCCCCGGAGAACACGTACACCCCGAAGATCGTCGAGTACCAGTGGGGGTCGATGCTCATCAGCCAGTCGAAGGACGCGAACGAGAGCGTGAGCGCGAAGACGATGATGGCCGGGGCGCTCGACGCCCGCATCTTCGCCGTGGGCCGCATGTCGGCGCTCTCGTCCTGCGCGCGGGAGGTCTTGATGAACCAGATCGACAGGCCCGCCCACGCCGCGAGGTACACCACCGCGCGGATGTAGAAGAAGGTCGGGTTGAGGTACGCCGCCTTCTGGCGGAGGAGCGCGTCGTGCGCGGCCTCGGGCCCCATCCAGTGGTGGTAGATGTCGTGCGCGAGCACCGCGATCGGCAGGAACAGCACGGCGCACGCGGGCAGGACGCCGCTCATCCACTCCATGTGGCGCCGAGCGGCCGCGGACCAGCGGGCGCGCGTGAGGTGCTGGATGAGCACGAAGAACAGCGCGCCGAGCGCGATCGTCGCGATCCAGGTGAAGCCGGTGAGGTACGAGAACGCGAAGCGCTTCCTGTCGACGATCGCCGCGACCGCCGAGAGCACGACGCCGGCGATGGCGAGCGTCATGCCCCGCGAGACGAGCCGCCGCGCGACCGCCTTGTCGAGGACCTTCGTGTCCTCGGCGAGCGCTTTTCCGTGGGACTTCATGGAGTTCCGCTCTCCTTCACGATGTTGCCCCGCTGTCCCTCCGGCACGTCGTCGATCCGCGCGTGCTGGCTGCGCTGGAGCACGCGCACCCACGTGACGATC
The DNA here is from genome assembly GCF_002950945.1 of Sorangium cellulosum. Classification (GTDB taxonomy): domain Bacteria; phylum Myxococcota_A; class Polyangia; order Polyangiales; family Polyangiaceae; genus Sorangium; species Sorangium cellulosum_E. The sequence continues at coordinate 12,157,897 of NZ_CP012673.1, read as the reverse complement.
GCCCACCGATCACGGACCGGGATCTGCTTCCGATAAGAAGGCATGTTGCGCACGCCGTTCGTGATCACGTTGAAGATCTCGCCGTCGGGCAGCCCGCGCGCCCGGTCGGACGCGAGGTCGATCGGCGGCGGATACCCGCGCTTCACCACCATGCCCTGCCCGCTCCCGCTCTGGTCGTGGCACGGCGCGCAGTAGATGTTGAAGCGATCCCGGCCCCGCCGGATCACCGCGTCGTCGACGGTGATCGGTGCCATGGCCACGAACGCCTCGCCGTCCTTGCCGGTGCGGAAGGCCTCGCTCTCGTCGAGCGAGCCCTGGGCCACCGTGCCCTGCACGAGCGGCCGCATCGCGCGCCCGTCCGGGAACAGCGAGGTGCCCTCCTCGGGCTGGAACTTGGGCTGCCAGTCCATGTCGTCGAAGACGTGGATCGGCGGATCGCTGCTCGCCTGTCCCCGGCAGCCCGCCAGGGCGACGAGGAGGGGAATACACCAACGTTTCACGAGTAGACCTCCCTGATGCCCTGCGCCCCCACGCGCTGGAGGAGGTTGCGCGTCTCGGTCGGGTCGAACTTCGGGTCGGTCGCCTCGACGCTGACGAAGAAGGCGTCGTCGGTCGCGCGCGGGAAATTGGGGTGCGTCATGGTCGGGTGGAAGAACGAGGGCAGGCGCGAGATCGCGAAGAGCCCGAAGAAGCACGTGAGCGCCGCGAAGAGCACGGTGAGCTCGAAGAACACGGGGATGAACGCCTGGTACGAGAAGGACGGCTTGCCGCTGATGATGAGCGGGTAGTCGAAGGCCTGCGTGTACCAGGCGAGCGCGATGCCGCTGAGGAGCCCGGTGATCCCGCCGGCGAGCACGAACCACGGGAGGCGAGACGGCTTGAGCCCCATCGCCTTCTCCAGCCCGTGCACGGGGAACGGCGTGTGCGCGTCGAAGCGGCTGTACCCGGCGTCCCGGAGCGCCTCGCACGCGTGATAGATGTCCGCCGGGGTCGTGAAGTAGCCCATGATCGCGAACGTGGTGCTCCCGCCGGCCCCCTCCTGCTCCGCGACCTCGATCTTGCGCTCGATCTTGCGCTCGATCGCGAGCGCGGCCTTGCCGCCGTGCGCCGCTTCGTTCGCCCGGTCGTGCTTGTCGTACTCGGCGTCATCGTCCGGCACGTGGCCCTGCGGCGTGAAGTCGTTGTGGTAGCCGCGCTCGGGGGCCTTCTCGTTCCGCTCATCCGCCTCCCGGGTGGAGGCAGGCTCCTCGGAGCGCTTCTCGCTCGGAGCGTCGCTGTCACGCTGCATGGTGCGCCTCGTCGTTGCTGTGCGAGCCGTGCGGATCGGCTCCCGGCGTGATCCCCTTCACCTCGCTGATCGCGACCATCGGGAGGTAGCGGACGAACAGCAGGAAGAGGGTGAAGAACAGGCCGAACGAGCCGAAGAACGTCGACATGTCCCAGAAGGTCGGGCGGAAGTAGGTCCAGCTCGAGGGGAGGAAGTCCCGGTGGAGGCTCGTCACGATGATGACGAAGCGCTCGAACCACATGCCGATGTTGACCAGGATCGAGATGATGAACATCGCGGGGATGCTGGTGCGGATCTTCTTGAACCAGAAGAGCTGGGGGAAGATCACGTTGCAGCTCACCATGGTCCAGTACGCCCAGGCGTAGGGGCCCATGATGCGGTTCGCGAAGGCGAACCGCTCGTAGCCGTTGCCGCTGTACCAGGCGATGAAGAGCTCCATGCCGTACGCGTAACCGACCATGGTGCCCGTCGCGACGATCACCTTGTTCATGTTCTCGAGGTGCCGCATCGTGATGAGCCCCTCGAGGCCGAACGCCTTGCGCGCGAACACCATCAGCGTGACGACCATCGCGAACCCGCTGAAGATGGCGCCCGCGACGAAGTACGGCGGGAAGATCGTCGTGTGCCAGCCGGGGACGACCGACACGGCGAAGTCGAAGGAGACGATCGTGTGCACGCTGAGCACGAGCGGCGTCGAGAGCCCCGCGAAGATGAGGTAGGCCTTCTCGTAGTGCACCCAGTTGCGGTGCGAGCCGCGCCACCCGAGGCTGAGGATCCCGAAGACGATCTGCTTCGTCCGGGTCGTGGCCCGGTCGCGGAGCGTGGCGACATCGGGGATGAGCCCGACGAACCAGAACAGGGCCGAGACCGTCGCGTACGTCGAGACGGCGAAGACGTCCCAGAGCAGGGGGCTCTTGAAGTTCGGCCAGATGCTCATCTGGTTCGGGATCGGGAACAGCCAGTAGGCGAACCAGATCCGGCCGAGGTGGGCCACCGGGTAGATGGCGGCGCACGCGACGGCGAAGATCGTCATCGCCTCCGCCGCGCGGTTGATGCTCGTCCTCCACTTCTGGCGGAAGAGGAAGAGGATGGCGCTGATCAGCGTGCCGGCGTGGCCGATACCGACCCAGAACACGAAGCCGGTGATGTCCCACGCCCAGTTGACCGTGGTGTTCAGGCCCCAGATGCCGATACCGGTCGCCACGAGGTTGACGAGCGAGCCGCCGAGGACGAGCAGCAGGCTGACGGCGAGGGACAGCAGGATGAGCCAGCCGGAGGGCCGCTTGCCGAGGACGATCCCGGCGACCTTGTCGGTGATCGAACGGAAGTCGTCCTTCTGCTGCACGAGCGGCGCCTCATCCAAGAGGGCGGCGCGGTCCGGGACCGGGGGGTGGCTGACCTGGAGGGGTGCTGTGGCGCTCATACGTCGGCGAGCTCCGGGTTCTTGTTGCGGATCTTGGCGAGGTAGGTGACCCGCGGCTTGGTGTTGATCTCCGCGAGCATGTGGTAGCCGCGCGGGCTCGCGGACGTCACGGAGACCTGGCTCGACTGGTCGTTGAGGTCGCCGAAGATGATGGCCCGCGTCGGGCAGGCGCTCTGGCACGCGGTCACGACCTCGCCGTCCTTGACGTGCTCACGCCCCTCTCGCTTGGCCTCGATCTTGGCGTGGTTGATCCGCTGCACGCAGAAGGTGCACTTCTCCATGACGCCCCGCGACCGCACGGTGACGTTGGGGTTGTAGTGCATCTTCCCCTGCTCCGTGTCCGGCCGGCCGTACTCGAAGAAGTTGAAGCGGCGGACCTTGTAGGGGCAGTTGTTGGCGCAGTACTTCGTGCCGACGCACCGGTTGTACGCCATGTCGTTCAGCCCCTCGGGGCTGTGGGTCGTGGCGGCGACCGGGCACACCTGCTCGCACGGCGCGTTCTCGCAGTGCTGGCAGGGGAGCGGCTGGTGGATGCTCTCCGGCTCGTTCGGGTCGTCGCCCTGGAAGTAGCGGTCGACGCGGATCCAGTGCATCTCGCGGGTCTCGCGCACGCCGTCGGCGCCCACGACCGGGATGTTGTTCTCGGCCTGGCAGGCGATCACACACGCGTTGCAGCCGATGCAGGCGTTGAGATCGATGCTCATGCCCCAGGCGTGGCCGCGCCGGCGGTCCGGCTCCTTGTACAGGCTGAAGAGCGACGGCACCGCGACCTGCTTCCGGGCGAACTCCGGATCCTGCTGGAGCTCGGCGAGCGTCCCCTCGCGCGCGAGCGGGCGGCCCTCCATGACGAAGTGCTCCTGCGTGCGCGCGAGCGCCGCCACCTCGCCGGTCTTCTCGATCGAGAAGCCGCCGGCGACCTCGAAGGCGTCGCTCTTCCGGAGCGGGACCACGTCGACGCCGACGCCGCGCCCGACCCGGAGCTGCGCGCGCCGGCCCTGGCCGACGCCGATCGTCACCGAGTCGTCCGCCTGCCCCGGCGCCACGACGACGGGGATGCGGACCTGGGCGCCGCCGCCCGACAGCGTCACGACGTCGCCGTCCTTCAGGTTGAGCCGCGCCGCGGTCGACGGCGAGATCTCCGCGCCGTTGCCCCAGGTGAGCTTGTGCATCGGGTGGGGCAGCTCCTGGAGCCACCCGTTGTTCGCGAACCGCCCGTCCCACGCGTGCACGTCGGGCCGGAAGACCACCTCCAGCCCCTCGGCCACGGCGGGCGCGAACGCCCGCAGCGCCTCGACCGCGCCCTGCGGCGCGGCGGTGACCACCTCGTCGGTGAGCTGGGTGCCCGCGAGCAGGCCGTCGTGCAGCGCGCGCCGCAGGTCCTGATTGGTGCCCGCCGCGCCCTCCGCGGTCGTCCACGTCGCCTTCATCAGGTCGTAGGCCGTCCGCGAGCCGCCGAGCAGGAGCTCGACCACCTCGGCGTCGGTCCTGCCGGCGAAGAGCGGCGCGATGAGCGGCTGCACGAGGCTGGCCGTCCCGTCCTCCGACCGGACGTCGCCCCACGACTCGAGCGGGTGCGCGCGGTTCAGGTGCCACTTCGAGCGCTCGCTCGTCTCGTCGACGTGCGACGCGAGGTGCACGCTGACGGGGACCTTGGCGAGCGCGTCGGCGAAGCGCGCGTCCGCGGGCGCGTCGAAGGCCGGGTTGCCGCCCAGGATGAGCAGCGTCTCGACCTCGCCGCGCTCGATGGAGCGCGCGAGCTCCACGATCGCCTCGGGGCCCTCGCGCGACTCGTCGAACGGCGCCACGAGCCGGATCGCCTTGCCCGTGTTGTCGAGGGCGAGGTTGATGAGGTGCGCGAGGGCGTGGACCTCCTTCGGCTGCGAGCGCCCGGCGACGACCGCGCCCTGGCCGCGGTTCGCCGCGAGGTCGGCGGCGATGGCGGCGGCGTAGCGCGTGGCCTTCGCGTCGAGCCCGCCGGCCTTGCCCTCGATCGTCTTGAGCAGCTCCGGGTCGAGCGCGACCCCGCGCTTCCCGAGCTCGGCCGCGAGGGCGAAGGTGAAGGCGGGGATCTTGCGGCTCTGGATCCGGAGCCGGTGATCCGCCGACGCGCCGGTCACCGTGAAGGTGCTCTCGACGGCGTAGAGGCGGTTCATCGCCGCGGTGTCCTTGTCGACCGCGCGGCCGGCGGCGAACGCGCGCGCCTGCTTGATCGGGCTGCCGTCGGTGGCGAGCAGATCGGCGTCGAGGGCGACGATGACGCGCGCCTTGGTCAGGTCGAGCGCCGTCTCGAGCGGCTTGCCGAACGCGAGCCGGGCGCCCTCCCGCGCCGCGTCGCGCGAGAAGGCCTCGTACCTGACGACGCGCGCCTCGGGCAGCGTCTTGCGCAGATCGGCGAGGCGCGTCGCCAGCGTGGGCGAGCGGTGCGCCTCGGTCAGGATCGTGAGCCCCTTGCCGCCGCGGGCGCGCAGCTTGTCGCCCTCGGCGCGCAGGAACGTCGCCGCGTCCTCCCAGGACTTGACGGCCGTGCCCTCCCGCGGCGAGGTGCTGCGGTCGGGGTCGTAGAGGTCGAGGACCGCGGCCTGGGTGTAGAGGGTGGTCGCCCCGAGGCTCTCCGGGTGCTTCGGGTTGCCCTCGATCTTGGTGGGCCGCCCCTCGTGGCTCTCGACGAGGACGCCGAAGGCGGTGCCCATCATGGGCAGCGCCGTCGCGTAGAAGAGCGGCTGGCCGGGGATGACCTCCTCGGGCGCGCGCGCGTACGGGAGGATCTTCTCCTCCGGCCGGCGGCAGCCGACGAGGCCGCCGAGGGCGAGCGACGCGCCCATCAGCGAGAGGAAGGTGCGCCGCCCGACGCCCTCCGGCGGCTCGATGGCGCCCGGCGGGAACTCGCGCCCGAGCGCGTCGACGAAGTCGGGCGAGCCGGCGAGCTCGTTCAAGCTGCGCCAGTACGTTTTCCCAGAGACGTCCTGGGCGAGGGGGAGAGGAATTCGTTTGCTCATCGGTGGCACCCCGAGCAGTGGAGCGGCGCCTGCACCTGCCGCCCGGAGGTCGTGACCGCGGGGATGCGGTCGTCATAGGGTTCGGGGTTCGCGGAGATCCCTGCGGTCGCCAGGACGGCCGTCGACGGCGCCATGTCCATCTTGGTGACGTCCGCGGGATCGCGGAGGTGGGGGCCGGGGTTGCGGTGGCAGTCCAGGCACCAGCCCATCGAGAGCGGCTGGACCTGTCGCACCTTGTGCATCTGGTCGACGCGCCCGTGGCAGCTCACGCACCCGACCCCGGCCGCGAGGTGGGCCGAGTGATCGAAGTAGGCGTAATCAGGCAGGTTGTGGACGCGAACCCAGGGGATGGGCTCGTCGGTGGCCCAGCTCTCCTGGACGAGCAGGAGCTTCTCGCTGTCCCTCCGCACCTTGGCGTGGCAGTTCATGCACGTCTCGGTGGGTGGGACTGCGGCGAAGCCGGATACTTCCACGGTGTTGTGGCAGTACCTGCAGTCGATGCCGAGGTCGCCAGCGTGCAGCTTGTGCGAGTAGTCGACCGGCTGATCCGGCTGATAACCGACCTCGGTATGTTTGTTAGTACCGTAGTACCAGAATCCGCCGACCACAGCAGCTCCGAGGGGCAGAACTCCGAAGAGGAGCCCGAGCGGAACTACTTTGTTGGCCCATCGTGGGAACAGGAACCGAGCCATAGGGTTGTATGGCGTCAGAGAGACGCGCGGGCGCAGTTATGGCGTGCTGGCCAGGTGCGACAAGACGGCAAAATGCCGCGTGACCGCGGCAGATTGCCGCGGGGGGGGACGGAAGCCTGCTGGCGCGGCAGGCTGTCGCGGGGTGCGGCAGGTTGCCGCGTCCGCCGGCGGTGCTCCTTACGGATCACCCGCGGTGCCGCCCGGTCGCCGGGCTGAAAAATCGTTGGAAGGTCGCGGAGATCGTCGCGGGGGAACGTCCCGCGGCGGGCGACGGGCGTGCCCGCGGGGCGGGGGAGGGGCTGCCGCGGCGGGGGCGCTGGACGCCGGGCGCGTGCTCCTCGCGCCGCGGGCTCAGAACACCGGGGTGAACGCGCGCGGCGCTCTCTTCTTCCTGAGGCAGCGCGTCGCCCGGCTCATGTAGCAGACGGTGAAGGCCCGCCGCGGGTGGCCGCTCCGGTTCACGGCGGAGCAGTGCCAGAGGTGGTTGTGGATCATCAGGGCCTCGCCGGCGCGCGCCGGCAGCGCGACCTTGCGGGCGTCGGCGCCCTCGGCGCGCACGTGTGTGGCCGGGATCAGCCCGCCGAGCGGCGTCGCGAGCCCGCCCTTGTGGCTGCCCTCCAGCACCTCCACGCAGCCGCCGTCCGCGGGGGCGTCGTCGAGCGCGGTCCAGATCTGCAGCTCGGGGTCGCGATCCAGGCCCCAGTAGCTGCCCCCGTCCTGGTGCCACGGCAGCGGCGTCCCGCCGGAGGCGGCCTTGTTGAAGAGCACGGCCCGGTAGATGGAGATCTCCCCCTCGATCAGCGACCGCGCGATCCGCTCGAAGAGCGGGTTCTCGATCCACGCGAGGAACAGCGGGTCCTTCTCGAGCTTCTCGAGCTTCCGGTACGACGTGCTCGGCCCCTGGTAGCCCTTCCCGTACGGCAGATCCTCGTAGCGGCCCGAGCCGGCGTCGTGCTGGAAGAAGAGCCCCGGGTACGCCACGCGCCCGAGCATCAGGTCGTCGGAGCGGGCGCGGAGCGCCGCGATCCCGGCGTCGCTGAGGACACGCCCGAGCCGGGCGTACCCGCGGGCGGCGTAGTCGGCCAGCGGGCCCGCGAGATCGAGCGCCGTGGCCTCGGGCAGCAGGAAGTCCGTCATCGCGCTCGCGCTCGCGCTCATCGCGCGTAGCTCGCGTCCGTCCCGAGGTGATCGCGGTAGAGCACGTCCATGCGCCGCGCTGCCTCGGGCGAGAGCGGGCGCGCCACGGCGTCGGCGGCGGCGTCGAGGTGCTCCGCCTGCGCCGGACCGATCAGGATGGAGTCCACGACGTCGCGCCCCGCGAGCCAGGCGTAAGCCAGCGAGAGCAGGCTCCTCCCCTCGTCCGCGGCCACGGCCGCGTAGCTGGCCGCGAGCTCGAACATGCGCGCGCTCCAGTACCGGCGCTGGTACAGGCGGTTGTCCTCGAAGCGTGAGCCCGCCTGCGCCGCCTCCGGCCCGGCGTGCCGCCCGGTCAGGAGCCCGCCGGCGAGCGGGTTGTACACCGCGGTCGCCAGCGCGTAGCGCCGCGCGAAGGCGGCGTACTCGATGTCGAGCTGGCGGATCAGCGCGTTGTAGAGCACCTGCGACACCGCGGGCCGCGCCTTGCCCTCGGCGTCGCGGCGCACGATCATCTCGAGGATCTGCCAGGACGCATGGTTGCTGACCCCGTACTGCAGGATCTTGCCCTGCTCGAGCAGGGCGTCGATCGCCGCGAGCGTCTCCTCGACGGGCGTCTGCGGGTCCGGCGCGTGGAGGTAACAGACGTCGACGTGGTCGGCGCCGAGGCGCTGGAGGCTCTCCTCGACGGCGCGGATCACCTGCTCGCGCCCGAGGCCCTCGGCCTTTTTCCGGACGCGGCGCAGCCCGACCTTGGTCGCGATCTGCACCTCGGCCCGCCGGCCCCGGAGCGCCCGGCCGAGGATCTGCTCGGACGCGCCGTCCTGGTAGAGGTTGGCCGTGTCGAACGCGGTGATCCCCCGATCGAGGGCGCGGTGGACGATGCGCTCGGCCTCCTCGGGCGGCGTGCGGCCGCCGAAGTTCATCGTGCCGACGACCAGGGCGGGCGCCGCGTCCGGACGTCGCTTCTCCGTCATGCCAGCCCCGGCGCGCGCGACCACGGCGTCCTTCACAGCTGCGCGACGAGGAGCGCCAGCACGTACAGGATCAGACATACGATCCACAGCGTGCTCAGGCGCCGCCATCCCTGCCGGAAGCCGTAGATCGGCGCGAGCGGCGGCACCACCAGCGCGACGACGCCGCGCCAGCGGGGGCCGCTCCGGAGGATGAGCCGCGCCGCCAGCGCGACGTGGACGGTGACCCAGGTGGCGAACGCCAGGACGAGCGTCGCGGTCGCCGCGATATCCTTCACGGGGCGAAGCCTAGCGTCGCCGCAGCGCTCCGCCCCTGGAAATCTGCGGCCCGGGGAAGCGCAGGCGACCTGCCCCCCGCGCTCTCCGATCTCCGGCGCCGAGCCCCGGCTCTGTCCCGCTACGAAATCCGGGCTAAGCTTGGTCTGTGCCTTTGCGCAACACGCCGTCTCTTCGTCCGGGCGCCCACCTCGCCGCGCGCGCCGTCCCGCTCGCGATCCGCTGCGGCACAGCGGCCGCGGCCGCCGCCCGCGCCCTCGTGGATCGCGAGGGCCGCCTCATCCCCCTGAGCCTGCTCGCTGGCGCCGTGTGCAGCATCGCTGTCGGCGTCGGCGCGGCTCAGGCGATCTCCGCGCCGCCCGACACCCTGCCGGTCTCCGAGGTGAAGCCGGGAATGAAGGGATACGGCCTCACCGTCTTCTCCGGCACCACGCCCGAGAAGTTCGACGTCGAGGTCATCTCGACGCTCCGCAATTTCCGCCCGAATCAGGATCTCATCCTCATCAAGACGCAGCACCCCCGCCTCGAGGTCGCCCGCACGGTGGCGGGGATGAGCGGCAGCCCGATCTACGTGAACGGCAAGATGATCGGCGCCTACGCCTACGGCTGGCTCTTCGGCGCGGAGGCGATCGCCGGCGTCACCCCAATCAAGTCGATGCTCGACGAGCTCGCGCGCCCGCTCCCGCGGGGGATCGCCCCGAAGGGCGGCGGCCCGCTCCCGGCGCCGGTGAGCGCCGTTCACAGCGGCCCGGCGCCGCGCGCGGCCGCGCCGGCCCGGCTGAGCGGCGGCCGCGGCTTCGTGGGGGCCGTCGACGCCTACGACCTCGCCGGCCACGCGAGCCAGATCGCCGCGCGGGTCGCGCCGGCGATCGCCCCGCCCGAGTCGACGAGCCTCGCGCGCGCGTCGACGCCGGTGATGCTGGGCGGGCTCGGGGGCACGTCGCTGCGCATCGCGAGCGACCTGCTCGGCCCCATGGGGCTCGACCCGCTGCAGGCCGGCGGCGGCTCCTCGGCCAACCCCGAGCCGAGCGCGCCGACCCGGTACGTCGACGGCGGGGCGATCGGCGTCGAGCTCGTGCGCGGCGACATCTCCGCGATGGGCATCGGCACGGTCACGCGCGTGTCGGGCGACAAGCTGGTCGCGTTCGGCCACCCGATGATGAACGGCGGCGTGACCAACCTCCCCACCGCCATCGCCCGGGTGCACTGGATCCTCGCGAGCCAGAACCGGAGCTTCAAGATCGGCGAGGCGGTGCGGTCGGTCGGCACGCTCGTCAACGACCGGCAGGCCGCGATCGTGGTCGACAGCGCGGCGAAGGCGCCGATCTTCCCGATGCGCATCCACATCGAGGGCGTCGAGGGCGCGCCGCACCCCACGTGGAACGTGGACGTCGCGCACGATCAGTTCATGGCGCCCGCCTTCGTCGCGATGGCGGTCGGCAACGCCGTCGAGGCGACGACGGCCGAGCGGCGCGACATGACGTGGCGGGCGACGAGCCAGCTGAAGGTCGGCCGCTACGGCACCGTCTCCCTCGTCGACTTCGGCGCCGGCAACGGCACCCCGCTCAGCTCGGACGACTTCGTCCGCAGCCGGCTCGTCCGGGCGATGGGCGCCCTCCTCAACAACCCCTGGGAGGACGTCTCCATCGAGCGCGTCGACACCCGCGTGAAGGTGACCTTCGACCGCGAGGTCGTCCTGCTGCGCGGCGCGAAGGTGCTCGAGCCGGAGATCGACGCGGGCGCCCCCGCGCGCATCCGCCTGGACCTCCAGCCCCACCACGGCGCGATCGAGTCGCGCGTCATCGAGGTGCCGGTGCCGCGCGAGCTCGCCGGCAGCCAGGTCGACATCGAGCTCGCGCCCGGTTACGAGGTGGAGCGCCCGCTGGCGACGCCGAACAACGTCGCGGAGCTCGTGGCGATGCTGCCGCACCAGAACCACGACGCGGAGAGCGTCGTCGCCACCTTCCGGCTCCGGGAGAACGGCGCCGCCTACCGCGGCAAGGTCGCCTCGCGGCTCCCGCCGGGCGCGATCGACACGCTGCGCCCGAGCTCCGCGTCCGACGCGCCCGAGACGTTCGGCGCGCAGGTGCAGGTCCCGGTCTCCCTCAAGCGCTTCCTGGTCGGGAAAGACACCGTCAGCGTCACGGTCCGTCCTATCCTCCGCTGAGCCCCTCCTCCCTCCCCGCCGCCACCCCCGCACAGGTCCGTCGCCCGCGATCCATGAGCACCCAGCGCTCCTCTTTTCACCCGCCGTCGCCTCGCCCCTCCTCGTCACGCTCTGCCGCGGCGCCCTCCGCGCGCCGGCTCCTCGCCGCCGCCGTGGCCGCCGCGTGGCTCGTGGCGCCCCCGGCCCACGCGGTGGGCACGCGCAGCTTCGAGCTCGAGTCGCTGGAGGACCTCAAGGGCGGGGACCTCACCGGGGTCAGCGTCGACTCGAACGGCAACGTGCGCGCCGGGCTCACGCTCGGCGCGACGCCGCTGCCGGAGGCGACGTCCATCTGGAGCTCCGTCGTGCTGCCGGACGGCACGGTGCTGCTCGGCACGGGCAACGAGGGCAAGATCTACAGCGTCTCCGGCGGCCGGGTGGCGCTCGCGGCCACGACGGGGCAGATGGCGGTCAGCGCGCTCGCGGTCGCGTTCGACGGCGACGTCATCGCGGGGACGTTCCCCGAGGGCAAGCTCTTCCGCCTGCCGCGCGGCGCCGGCAACGGCGGCCCGGCGAAGCTCTTCGCCGAGCTCCCGCAGACGGAGGACGTCTGGGGCCTCGCGTACGACCCCCGGGCCAAGGCGCTCTACGCGGCGACCGGCTCCGAGGGGAAGCTCTTCCGCGTCGACGGCGCGGGCAAGGCCCAGGTGTACTTCGACAGCGACGAGCCTCACCTCATGTGCGTCGCGGTCGCCGACGACGGCGCCGTCTACGCCGGCTCGAACGGCAAGGCGCTGCTCTACAAGCTCACGGGCCCTGGCCGCGCGACCGTGCTCCACGACTTCGACGCGGACGACGTGAAGGCCATCGCCGTCGCGCCGGGCGCGAAGGGCGGCGCCGTCTACGCGATCGCCAACAAGTACACCGAGGCGTTCGCGCCCCCGCGGCGCAACCGGAGCGGGCCCCCCACGCCGCAGCCCGCGCGCGCGCCGAAGCCCGGCAAGGGCGTGCTCGTGCGCTTCGACCGGAGCGGCGTCGCGGAGAAGATGATGAGCGACGACGACACCCACTACGTCTCGCTCGGCCTCGGCGACGACCTGACGCCCTACGTCGGCACCGGCGCCGAGGGCCAGCTCTACACGGTGAGCGACAACCACGTGGCGCGGCTCGTCGCCGACACCGACGAGCGCCAGGTCGGCGCGTTCATGATGGCGGGCGGCCGCAGGTTCGTCGCCACCACCGATCCCGCGGTGTTCCACGAGGTGAAGGGCGTCGGCGGCGCCGCCGCGGTGTGGACCAGCAAGGTGCTCGACGCCGGGCTGCGGGCCACGTTCGGGCGCCTGACGTGGCGCTCGGACGGCGCGCTGGAGCTCGAGACCCGGAGCGGGAACACCGAGGCGCCGGACGGCACCTGGAGCCCGTGGTCCCCCGCGCTCGCCGCGCCGGGCGACGCCAAGAGCCCGCCCGCGCGCTTCGTGCAGATCCGCGCGCGCTGGAGCCGTGATCCCGGCGCCGTGCTCCGCGAGGTGAAGCTCTCGTTCGTCACCGACAACGCGCGCGCCGTGGTCACCTCGATCGACGCCGTCCCGAAGGGGCAGACGAAGCCGCCTCGCTCGAACCTCCCGCCGTCGGGCGGGGAGGCGCCGAAGCCGGTGAGCGCGCTGCAGGTAACGTGGAAGGTCGACAACCCGGACCAGGACGACCTCCGCTACCGCCTCTCCTACCGCATGGAGGGCCAGGCGACCTGGCGGAGCATGCTGAAGCCGGGCGAGAAGGTGACGCGCCCCGAGCACACGTGGGACACGACGGCCCTGCCCGAGGGCGAGTACCGCATCCTCGTCGAGGCGAGCGACGAGCTGGCGAACCCGCCCGAGCGCACGCAGCGCCACAGCCTCGAGTCGGGCACCGTGCTCGTCGACAACACGCCGCCGGTGTTCCGCGCGCTCGCGCTGCAGGGACGCCGGCTCACGGGCGAGGTCGCGGACGGGCTCGGCCCGATCGCGCGCGTCGAGGTCTCGATCGCCGGCCTGGAGGAGTGGCGCCCGATCTTCCCGACCGACGGCATCTTCGATGAGCCGGCGGAGCCGTTCAGCGCCGACCTCGGCGCGATCGTGCCCCCCGGCTCACACCTGCTCGCGGTGCGCGCCTACGACAGCGCGGGCAACGTGGTCACCCGCGACATCGAGGCGCGGTAGGCGCGATCACCCGCCGCCGCCGTCGGGCAGGCGCGCGTGAGCCGCGCTCGGCGCGGGGCGATCCGAGCTCGGCGCGACACCGGCGTCATGCCTGAGCCAGAAGCGGCGACGGGCGCGCCGCCGCTGCGCCGGCGGATGCTGGTGCAACGCGTCGCCTCGCGCTCTGCCCACACCGTCTCCGCGACCTGGCGGAGGGCACACTGGCCCGGCATGTTCTATGAATGCCGGTGAGGGACATGATGAGCTCACTCCGCTTGTGCTTTTCCAGTGAACCTGGAATGAGCGCCCGTTGCCTCCTGCTGGTCCCTGGCCTCGCGGCGGTGATGTTCGCCGCGCTCTCCGCGTGCGCGGGGGATGCCGACAGCGGCGCTGCCATGGATGATGGCGCGGTGTGGGGGGGCGGCGGGTGGGGGGCCGCTGGAACCGGCGACTACAGCTCGTTCTCGGGCGGCGCGGGCGGCGGCGGCGGCGTGGTGCAGGGGGACATCAACATCCCGGAAGCCCCCGGGAGCGCGCAGGATTCCTCGACGCGCTTCGCCTACCTCTGCGGTTCGGGCGAGTGCACCCCCGGGGGCGACCCGAGCGAATGTATGTCGAGCGGCGGTACGGGGTCCGGGCTTCCGTCCGCGCCCACGGCGAGCTGCCAGCTCACGCTGGTGGGCAGCGTCGTCGAGCCGAGGTGCATGCCGGCGGGCCACTTCGGCGCTGGCGACCCCTGTCAGACCGGCGCGGACTGCGCGTCCGGCCTGGGCTGCGCGGCGGTGGGCGGGCAGGGCGGCGTGTGCCGGGAGCACTGCTGCCTGAACACCGAGAGCTGCGCGCCTGGAGCGTACTGTGACGCGCGGCGGATGGCCGAGTCGGCCGACGAGGGGCCGGATGCGCCCCGGATCGCGGTCTGCATGCCCGCGGAGAACTGCGAGCTCCTGAACGACAGCACCTGCGCGTCGGGCCTCACCTGCACGATCGTGCGCGACGACGGGACCACGAGCTGCGTGGAGCCCGGCCCCGGGCGAGCGGACGATCCGTGCCCCTGCGCGCCCGGCTTCGTGTGCTCGAGGCTGAACAACACGTGCAAGCAGCTCTGCCGCATCGACGATGGGCCGTCCGACTGCGGCGTCGGCGCGAAGTGCCAGGGCGGCAGCGCGGTCTATCCCCCCGGGTTCGGGGTCTGCGTCGGCGGCGCGCGGTAGGCGCCAGCCCGCCGGCGCGTGGCCTCGCCGGCCGAGGTCCCTCCATGAAAAAGTGTGCCGTCGCCTCGCCGCCGCGTGGATCCAGGCGGCGGGCGCGTGCGGCCGTGGTCATGCTGGGGTCGTGCAGCGTCCGCTCCTCTCGTTCGTCCTCTTCATCGGCATCTTCAGCGCCATCGTGGCCGGCGTTCACTACTACCTCTGGCATCGCCTGATCCGCGCGACCGAGCTCGGCCCGTCGTGGCACCGCGCCGGCACGGTGGCCCTGGTGGGGCTCGCGTCGCTGGTGCCGCTCGGCCTGCTCCTCACCCGCTCGTTGCCCCGGCACATCGCCAGCGTCGTCGCGAGCGTCGTCTACACGTGGGTCGGGCTCGCCGTCCTGCTCTTCTTCCTGCTGCTCACCTCCGAGCTCGTCCGCCTCGGCGCCCACGGCGTCACGGCGCTCCTGAGCCGGCCGCTCGACGGCGATCGCCGCACCTTCCTGTCGCGCACCATCGCGGGCGTCGTCGGCGCGCTCGCCGTGGGCCTCGGCCTCGCCGGCGCCGCGAGCGCCCTCGGCGACGTCGCCGTCCGCCCCCTGCGCGTCCGCCTCCGCCGCCTCCCCAGGGCCATGTCCGGCTTTCGCGTCGTCCAGCTCACCGACCTTCACATCGGCCCGATGATCGGGCGAGAGTGGCTGGAGCGCGTCGTTGCGCGCGTGAACGCCCTCAAGCCGGATCTCGTGGCCATCACCGGAGATCTCGTGGACGGGTCCGTCGAGGAGCTCCGCGACCACACGGCCCCGCTCGCCGACCTGCGCGCCAGGTACGGGGTCTACTTCGTGACGGGCAATCATGAGTACTACTCCGGCGTCGACGCCTGGATCGAGGAGCTCGGCCGGCTCGGCGTGAAGGTGCTGCACAACGAGCGCGTCGCGATCGGCGACGGCGATCACAGCTTCGACCTGGCCGGCGTGGACGACTGGGGCGCCAGGGGCATGGGCCACGGCCACGGCCCCGACCTCGCGCGCGCGCTCGCCGGGCGGGATCCGTCGCGCGAGCTCGTGCTGCTCGCGCACCAGCCCAAGCAGATCCTCGAGGCGGCGGAGATGGGCGTCGGCCTGCAGCTCAGCGGGCACACCCACGGTGGCCAGATCTTCCCCTGGGGTCTGTTCGTGCGGCTGGATCAGCCGTACGTGGCCGGCCTGTCGTCGCACGGCGAGACGCAGATCTACGTGAGCCGTGGCACCGGCTACTGGGGGCCGCCGATGCGCGTCGGCGCGCCGTCCGAGATCACGCTGATCGAGCTCGAGGGCGCCGCCGTGACGGAGGCCTTCGCGTGACGGGGCCGGCGCGGCGCGAGCCGCCTCAGGGGGCGCCGCGCCGGGCGCGGCGGAGCAGGCTGAAGATGCGCGCGCCGAGCTCGGGGGCGCGGAACGGCTTCACCAGGTAATCGTCCGCGCCGCTGGCGAAGGCGTGGGCCATGTCCTGCGGCGAGGCGTTCGCCGTGAGGAAGAGGACCGGCAGATCGCTGAGCTCCGGCTCCTGCCGCAGCGTCCGGCAGAGGTCGATGCCGGTCATCCGCGGGAGGTTCCAGTCGAGGACCACGAGCTCGAAGGGCGCGCCACGGACGTGCTCCAGCGCCTCTTCCGCGCTGGCCGCGGACACGACGACGAGCTCGACCGCCTCGAGCATCGTGGACACCATGTCGCGGATGTCCGGGTCGTCGTCGACCACGAGGACCCGGGAGCCTTTGCCCCTCAAGCGAGGGGGCGCGGGGCGCATGGCGACGCGGTCCGCCGGGCCGGCGGCCTGGGCCTGCGCCGGCGCGGCGGGCGGGGCCGCCGCGCCGGCCGTCACCTTGCCGCCCGCGCTGCCCGCGCTGCCCGCGCCGGCGAGCGCGGCCGTATCGGTGTCGGGCATGGACCCGGGGCGGGTCGCCTCGGTTTGCGCGAAGTGGACGAGCCGGCGCCAGTCGCGGGGCTCGAACGTGAGCCGCGCGCCCTCCGGAGAGACGGACGCGCACGCCGCGGCCGACGTGGCGCGGCGGTTCTCGCCCAGCTCGAAGATGGCGAGCACCCACTCGCCATCGGTGACGACCTCCCCCGCGGGAAGGCCGAGCTCGGGGTCGCCGCCCCCTGGATCGCAGACGATCTGCTCGAACTGCCGCAGATCCGGGAAGCGGTAGAGGACGCTCCGCACCCCGTGACGCTACACCCGCGCTAGCATCTCGCAAAGGGTCCGACTAAGCTCCGCGCCGCGATGTCGTTCCTGCGCTGGATGCCGCTGCTCCTCGCGCTGCTCTCGATCAGCGTCACGGGCTGCCCTGGGAATTCGGGTCCTAGCGACCCCAAACCTGCCCCGCCCCCGGAGGTATCGGTCTCGCTCGCCGGCGTGGACACCTCCTCGCTCACACCCC
The DNA here is from genome assembly GCF_002950945.1 of Sorangium cellulosum. Lineage (GTDB taxonomy): Bacteria > Myxococcota_A > Polyangia > Polyangiales > Polyangiaceae > Sorangium > Sorangium cellulosum_E. The sequence goes on along the minus strand of NZ_CP012673.1, from coordinate 12,141,189 downwards.
GCGAGCGTCGAGAGTGGGCCGCCCAAGTCTCCGAGCTCCTCTCGCCTTGCCCGGACACCCCGGTGAGCATCGCGCAGTGCGTGAAGGAGCAGCGCCCCTGCAAGGCGTGCCTCCCCGCCGCGCAGCTCCTGCTCCAGCAGGTGAAGGACGGCCGGTCGAAGAAGGAGCGCGAGGACGCGTTCCGCATGCGGTTCGACCCCGCCAAGGTGAAGACGATCGTCACCGACGGCTCGCCCGAGATGGGGGCGTCCGACGCGCCGGTCACGATCGTCGAGTGGGCCGACTTCGAGTGTCCCTTCTGCCGGCTGATGTCGCCGCTGCTCGAGGACCTCGTGAAGCGCTTCGACGGGCAGGTGCGGCTGGTCTTCAAGTTCTACCCGCTCTCCGCGCACGTCCACGGCGAGCCCGCCGCGCGCGCGGCGGCCGCCGCCATGAACCAGGGCAAGTTCTGGGAGATGCACCACCTCCTCTTCGAGAACCAGGACAAGCTGGAGCAGGCCGACATCGAGCGCTACGCGCAGCGCCTGAAGCTCGACATGGTGAAGTTCCGGGCCGATCTGGTCTCGCCCGAGACCAAGGCGCGCATCGACAGGGACAAGAAGCAGGCCGACGAGGTCGGGCTCGAGGGGACGCCCCTCATCTACATCAACGGCCGCGAGGTCGACCTGCAGCTGCTCACGAACCCGGCCTCGGATCTCGAGGCGTGGTTGAAGCTCGATCTGGAGCTCCTCGGCCACACGCCGCGGCCCGCGCCGCCGAAGCCCGCGGGCGCGACGGGCGCGACCGACACGCCCGCGGCCGCCGGCGCGGCCCCCGCGGGCTCCGGCAGCGGCGCGCCCGCCGCCGGCGCGGCCCCCGCGGGCTCCGGCAGCGGCGCGCCCGCCGCCGGCTCGGCGCGCCCCGCGCCCGCCGCCGGCTCGGCGCGCCCCGCCCAGCCTGCCCAGCCGAGGACCCCGTGAAGGTCGCCGACCCGTGCGGCTGTTTCCCGACGGGCCGGCATTACCCAGGGATCGCGCACCTCCTCAAGGTGCGCGCCGTCGGCGTCGCCTCCGAGATCGACGCGAGCAGCGCGTGGATCGACCAGCCCATCGCCTTCATCGACGTCGAGACCACGGGGCGTGACCCCGCGGGGGATCGGATCATCGAGCTCGGCATCGTGATCGGCCGCGCCGGCGAGATCCTGACCCGCTACAACTGGCTCATCCATCCCGGCCGGCCGATCCCCGCGGAGAGCACCGCCATCCACGGGATCAAGGACGCGGACGTCGAGGGCAAGCCGTCGTTCGCCGAGGTCGCGGAGGAGATCCTCGCCTGCTTCCGGGGGGCGATCCCCGCGGCGTACAACGCCGCCTTCGATCGCTCGTTCCTCCTGGCCGAGCTCGAGCGCGTGGGCATGCGCCCGCCGGAGCCGCCGCCCGCGATGCGGCGGGAGGTCGACTGGATCGATCCGCTCACGTTCGCCCGCGAGCTCTACCGGAACGAGGAGAGCCGGGCCCTCGGCGAGATGGCCGCGCGGCTCGGGATCACGCTGGAGAAGGCGCACCGCGCGACGGACGACGCCGAGGCGGCGCTCCGGGTCCTGTACGCGTTCGCGAAGGACCCGCGTGTGCCCCGCGCCTACGGCGGCCTGATCCAGGAGCAACGGCGGCTCGTCCGCATGCAGGACGAGGCGCGGAAGCTCTGGCGGAAGGCGCCCGCCGCCGCGGATCCACGGACCTCGAAGCCGAGCTGACGTCATGGTCGACGGGCCGAAGCGACGCCTCCCTCTGGTCGGCGGAGCGCACGGCGCGGCGCCGCCCCCGCGAGGTGGGGCGGCAGGACCGGAGAAGCGCAGGCTCCCCGTGCTGCAGAGCAGCGGCGAGGACGAGGGCGAGGACCGCCCGCCGTGGCACTGGATCGCCCTCGGCGCGGTGGCGATCTTCCTCGTGTGGCTGCCGCTGGCCGGGCTCGCGAACACGCTGCTGCTCCGGGCGCTCGAGCCGACCGGCGACGCCGCGGCGCCGCCCTCGGCGCGGCTCGCGACGCTCGCGCTCATCAACGTGCTCGCGTTCGTGATCTCCGCCGTCGCCGGGGGGTATCTGGTGGGACGGTTCGGCGGGCGCGCGGGGCGGCGCGAGGCCGCGGCGAGCGGCGCGGCCGTCGCGGCGATCGCCTGGGCGTTCGCCCTCGCCCAGGGCGCCCTGGCGGGCGCGCTCGGGTCGGCGTTCCTGCTCGTGGTGATGGCCGCGATCGGCTGCGCGGCCGCGTACGCGGGCGGCGTCGCCGGCCTCCGGCGCCGCGCTGCCGCCGGCGCGCCCCGACCCGGGGGATGAGCGGCGGGCGCCGCGCCGACGGCCGGCGGCGGTCAGACCTCGTCGAGCCGGCGGAGCGGCGCGCTCGCCGCGGGCAGCGCGGCGTACGGCTCGGCCGTGCGCGGATCCCGCGCGTCGGGCGCGACGTCGAGCAGCGGCCTGAGCGCGAAGGCGCGCAGGCAGAGCCGCGGGTGAGGCACCTCGAGGTCCGGCTCCGCCACGGACTCTCCCTCGATCCAGAGCACGTCGATGTCGATCGTCCGCGGCCCCCAGCGCACCGCGTCGGGGCGCGTCCGCCCGAGCGAGCGCTCGACGGCCAGGGTGCGCACGAGGATCTCTCGCGCGGGCAACGACGTGGCGAGCAGCACCGCGACGTTCACGTAGTTCCCCTGCGGCGGGCCGCCTGCGGGCGGCGACTCGTAACGCGGCGACTCCTGGAGCACGTCGAGAGCGGGATCGGCGCCGAGCGCCTCGACGGCCGCGCGCAGGGTCCCGAGGCGATCGCCGAGGTTCGACCCCAGCCCGAGGACGACACGCCGAGCGGAGCCCACGGCCGCGCTCACTCCCGCGGATCCGTGGCGCGGCGCCCGCCGCCCATCCGCCGGCCTTCCGGCCGCGGGGGGAAGACGCGCCGATCCTCGGGGTTGCGGCGCGCGATCGGGGAGCGGCGCTCGAGGGCAGGCTCGCCCGGCGCCGGCTGCACGGCCCGCTTGAGCCCCACGAACAGGGCGCGCATCTCCTCGAACGTCTCCGGCATCTCGACGGCCACGGTCGCCGCGTGCGACCGGCACAGGCTCAGCGCGCGCCCCTGGATGACCACACGGGCCATGCGCGAGCGCGCGCGAGGATCCCCGGGCGCCCCGCTCTCGCCCGGCTCGCAGTCCTCACATACGGCACAACGCTCGATTGACTCGCCCATGAGGGAGCCTTCGCAGACCCCGGGCCGTCGGGCCAACTTCCCGGCGCCGCGGGGGCGCGGCGGGGTCAGGCGCTCGCGGACCGGCCGCGCGCCCGCTCCTCGGCCCAGGCGATCACCCGCGCCGCGGGATCCGTGCCGGTGAAGCGCCCGAGCTCCTGGATGCCGGTCGGGCTCGTGACGTTCACCTCGGTGAGCCGCTCGCCGATGACGTCGAGGCCGACGAAGAAGAGGCCGTCGGCGCGCAGGCGGGGCGCGAGCGCCCGGACCAGCTCGAGCTCGCGCGGCGTCAGCTCGGTCGCGACCACGCGCCCGCCGACGTGGATGTTCGAGCGGTGGTCGTCGTCGCGCGGCACCCGGAGGATCGCGCCGAGCGGCTCGCCGTCGAGCAGCAGGATGCGCTTGTCGCCCTCGACGACGGCGGGGAGGTACTCCTGGATCATCGCCAGGCGGTGCCCCTCGTTCGTCATCATGTCCGCGATGGCGCGCGCGTTCTTGTCGCGCTCGCTGATCTGCAGCACCCCGAGCCCGCCGGCGCCGTCGAGCGGCTTGATCACCGCCTGGCCGCCGAGCGCGCGCACGAACGCGTGGATCTGCTCGCGATCGGCGGTGACCAGCGTCCGCGGCGTCCACTCGGGGAAGTTCTGCGCGTAGAGCTTCTCGTTCGCGTCGCGCAGCCCCCGCGGATCGTTCACGATGAGCGGGCACCGCCGCGCGCGCTCCAGCATCAGCGTCGCGTACAGGTAGCTGCGATCGAACGGCGGGTCCTTGCGGATGAAGATCGCGTCGACGTCCGCGAGGCGGAGCCGGCGCGGCCCCTCCGCGAGGTCCAGCGCGATGTACGGGGGCGCGTCGGTGATGACCACCGGGCACGCCGAGGCGTACGCCTCGCCGCCCTCGATCGAGAGGTCGCGCGGCAGGCAGTGGTAGCTCTCATGCCCGCGCGCCTGCGCCGCCCGGATGAAGGCGAACGACGTGTCCTTGTCGTGCGTCACGCGGCTCAGCGGATCCATGAGGAAGACGAAACGCATGCGGCTCTCGGAGGTGAGGGTGGGGGGTGAGGTGGGGGTGGGGTGAGTGACCGAGGCGGAGGAGGCGGCGCCCGCGGGCGGGCGCCGGCGTGCTCACTGCATCGCGGCGAGGACGAGCTGCGTGCTCAGGTCGTCGCCGAGGTCGGAGGCGAGCGCGTAGCCGACGCCGCTGTCCTCGGCGGCGACCACGGAGTAGCCGTTGATCTTGCCGACGTACACCGGGCGCTCGCGCACCACGCGCGGCTGGAGGATCGGCTGCGCCTTCTGCACCGGGACCGCGCGCGAGTTGAAGAGGTAGACCGTGACGCGGTGCTTGCCCCGCACGACGTACTGGAGCAGCGCCGCGCGCCGATCGCGCATCGTGTGCACGCGCGCGCCCATGAAGTTCACGGGCATCGACTGGAACTCCGGCCGCCGGACCGGCACGCCGACGAACGGGTCGAAGCGCGGGAGATCCTCCGGGTCGGTCGTCTCGGGCGGGAGCGGCTGCGCGTGCTGCGTGACGAGATCGTCGAGCAGGACCTCCACGCTCTCGTTGCCCGAGCCTCCGAGCTGCGCCTTCGCGACCTCCTGCGGCGAGGTGACGGGCTTCTGCCGCGCCACGCCCACCACGAAGACGACGCCCGCGGCCACGGCGAGCGCGGCCGCGTACCCCTTGTGGATGAGCCGCGGCTTCGGCTCCGCCTGCGCCGCGGCGCGCGCCGCGCCGCGCGCTTGCTCGTGCGCGACCGCCGCGGCGACGCGCGCCCTGAGCACGTCCGGACAGCCCGCGGGCTTCGCCCGCTTCAGGCTCGCCCGCAGCGAGCGCAGCAGCTTCACCTGCTCGAAGCACGGCGGGCACTGGACGAGGTGGGACTCGAGATCGACCGCGTGGTCCGGATCCAGCTCGCCGTCGACGTAGGCCGACAGCGCGTAGTCGAACCGCGCGCAGCTCTCGATCGACTTCGCGGCGCTCATGCGACACCCCGCTTCCGCTTGCGATAGGCGTCGAGGTCGGCGGGCGCCTCCTTCGGCGCGTCCTCGCTGACGATGCCCATCAGGACCGCGTGCTCACGCAGCGTCTTCTGGAGGAGCTTGCGGCCCCGGTGGAGCCGCGACATCACCGTGCCGATCGGGCACCCCATCGCCTCGGCGATCTCCTTGTAGGAGAGCTCCTCGATGTCCGACAGCACCACCGCCAGGCGGAACTCCTCGGGCAGCTCGTCGAGGGCGCGCTGCACCTCCGCCTCCACGAGCGGCGTGAGCGCCTGGGTCTCCGGGTCGCGCATCGCCCGCATCGTCGTCGCCCCGACCCAGCCGTCGGTGAGCGGCTCGGCGTCCGGGCCCTCGAAGATGCCGCGCTCGAGCCCCCCGCGGCGGTACCGGTTGATGAACGTGTTGGTCAAGATCCGGAGCAGCCAGGCCTTGAGGTTCGTGCCGGGCTCGAACTGATCCCGGGCGCGCATCGCCTTGACGATGGTGTCCTGGACCAGGTCCTCGGCCTCCGTCGAGCTCTTCGTCATCCGGCAGCTCACGCCGTAAAGCGTGTCCAGATGGCCGAGCAGCTCGACCTCGAAGGCGTCAGCGCGACCGCTGTCGGTGGTGGCCAACGAATAGTCCTGCGCTATGGACGCAGGTTTCTTGCTGAAGAAGAACGGCATGGGCTCGACCTGGGGAACAGGGGAGCGCCGCAGGCTATTCCAGCCGACTCCCGCCGCTCTCGCCCGGGCCTGCGGGTTCGTCCGCAGCGGAGCTTCCGTTCGGGGGAGCGGCGGGCTCGCCCTGTCCACCCGAAACACCCTGGAGTCGCGCCTCCAGCTCGTCAATGCGCTGCGACAGACGCTTGACATCGGACTGGAGATCGCGGACCAGCCCGAGGCCCGGCAGGATGGAGAGGACCCGCTCGTCGACGGCCTGTTGCCACTGATCGAGCGTCTGCTTCGAGCTCTCGACGATCCCGCTCAGCCGCCCCTTCGCGTGGCTCGACCGGTCCACGTCCGCCGCGCCGGGCGGCTGCGACGGCGACGCCGTGGCCGGGGCCTCCGGCGCGGCGGGCTGCGCCGCCCCCGGCACCGCCTGCCCGCCCTCGCCAGTCGCGCCGGGGATGAGCCGGCCGATGGGGCCCTCGCGCAGCTGCGACAGCAGCCGCTCGCCCCGCTCCTGGATCAGATCCCGCAGCGTGCCGAGGGGGACCGACCGCGGCTGCGACTTGAGGTCTTCCGAGATGATCAGCGCCAGCGTGACCTCGGTCTTGTCCTCCTTGGTCGCGTTGTCGATGATCTGGACCTCTTCGCCGGCCCGCACCATCTCCCCGATCTGCTGCAGGGTGACGTAGCGACTGTCCTTCGTGTCGTAGAGCTTCCGATTGGAGTAGCGCTTAATAACGCGACGCGGTACCTCGCCGCTTCCCAGGGTCTCCTTCGCCGTTTCCATCTCCTCTACGCCTCGAGACGATTGGACCACCGACGGATACCTCGCGCAAGGGAAGATCACTCGATAATCACTCGACAAAGAGAGGGCGCGTGGAGGAGCCGGCGATCGAGCTGCGTGACGTGACCGCGCGTTATCCCGCCGGGAGGCTGGCGCTGGAGGGGATCTGCTTCGATGTGCGCGCGGGCGAGCTGTGCGTGGTGCTCGGGCCGAACGGCGCCGGAAAATCGACGCTGGTCCGGGTGCTCTCGGGGGCGCTGCGCCCGGCGCGGGGGGAGGCGAGGCTCCTGGGGAGGCCGCTCGCCGGCATGGACCGGCGGGCGATCGCCCGGTGCGTGGCGGTCGTGCCGCAGGGGATCCCCTCGGCGCCCGGGTTCACGGTGCGCGAGGTCGTGATGATGGGCCGCGCGCCGCACCAGGGCGCCTGGATGCGCGCCTCCGGCCGCGACGAGGAGGCCGTCCTGCGCGCGCTCGGCGGGTGTGACCTCCTCGATCTCTCGGGGCGGCCGGTGGCCGAGCTCTCCGGGGGAGAGCAGAAGCGGGTCGCCATCGCCCGCGCGCTCGCGCAGGAGGCGCGGGTGCTGATCCTCGACGAGCCCGGGGCCCACCTCGACATCCGCCATGCGATCGAGGTGCACGAGGTCGTGCGCCGGGAGGTGGCCGAGCGGCGCCTCGCCTGCGTGACGGTGCTGCACGACCTCAACGCGGCCGCCCAGTACGCCGACCGGGTGGCGCTCCTCAAGGACGGGCGGCTGCTCGCCCACGGCGCCATCGAGGAGGTGATGACCTACCGCCGGCTGAAGGACGCGTTCGACGCGGAGCTCTACGTCGGCGTCAACGAGCTCGACGGCAGCCGGTACTTCCTCCCGGTCCGCGGCGCGCGCGGCCCGTCTCCGGCCGAGCCGGAGCGCCTCCCGCCGCAATCTCGACCGCCTGAGCGGCGCGATCTATAAGCGGCCCCATGCGCGGATCGACACGCCCCGGAGCCTCCTGCGCGCTCCCTCGCCGCGTCCTGCCGTACTACCTCCTGGCCCTCGTCGCGCTGCTCGGCGCCGGCTGCGGCCGGAGCCGGACGGCGCCGGAGCTCCTGAACGTCGTCGACGTCGTGCCGCGCGAGGTCGACCTCGGCGACCGCATCGAGATCCTGGGGACGAACCTGCCCACGACGGAGGCGAAGGAGGCGACCGTGACGTTCCGCGGGACGCTCCGGCGCCCCGGCCAGGCGCCGCTGACGCAGCAGAACATCCAGATCGAGGGCGCGCAGGTCAGCAGCAACAAGGTCTCGCTGACCTTCTCCGAGGGGCTCGAGGCGCGCTTCGCCGGCCGCGGTGACGACGCGGTGCACACGACCTTCCAGGGGGACGTGATCGTCGAGATCCCGGCGACCCTGCAGGGGGCGCTGCCCGTGGCCGGCACGGTGCGGGGCGTCACGATCGACTTCATCCCGCCGACCCCGCGCCGCGCCGTCATCGAGGCGCGTGAGAAGGAGGGCGCGCGCGCGCTCGAGTTCCTCGGCGTCGAGGTCGCGGCCGACGCGCCGCCCTCCGGCGGGCTCGTCGTAGCGCGCGTGCGCCCCGCGAGCCCGGCGGAGCGGGCGCAGATCCTCCCGGGCGACGTCCTCACGAGCTTCGAGGGCGTGAAGGTGCTCTCGCGGGGCGACGTGATCCCGAGCGGCCACGAGCGGCTCGCGGCCGTGGGCGTCCGGCGGGGCGGGGCGCCGGTCGAGCTCCAGATCTCGACCGAGGGGTTCCACGCGAGCGCCCCGACCGATCTGCTCGGCGCCGGGATCCTCCTCGGGATCGCCGCGGCGATCATCCTGCTCTTCATGGCGCCGACCGCGGGGATCATCACCTGGGTCGAGCGCCGCGTCTCGGCGCGGATGCAGTCGCGCATCGGCCCGAACCGCGCCGGGCCGCAGGGCTTCCTCGTGTGGATCGCCGACGGGATCAAGTCGATCCTGAAGGAGGACGTGATCCCGGCCGAGAGCGACCGCACGCTCTTCCGGCTCGCGCCCTACCTCGTCTTCGTCGGCGTCTCGGCCACGTTCGTGGTGATGCCGTTCGGGCAGTACCTCATCGCGGCCGACCTCGACATCGGCATCCTCTTCGTCATCGCCGTGACCTCGCTGGTCACGATCGGCCTCATGACGGGCGGCTGGGCCTCGAACAACAAGTGGTCGCTGCTCGGCGGGATCCGCTCGGCGGCGCAGATCATCAGCTACGAGATCCCCGGCGCGGTCGCGATCGTGTGCGTCGTGATGATGACGGGCTCGCTGCGGCTCCAGGACATCATCGGCGCGCAGGGGGGCAGCGGGGCGTCGCTCCTCGAGGTGGGCGGCTGGCCCTGGTACTGGTTCGTCTTCCGCAACCCGATCACGTTCGCGCTGTTCTTCCTCTACTTCACGACGGCGCTCGCGGAGGGCAACCGCGCGCCGTTCGACCTGCCCGAGGCGGAGAGCGAGCTCGTCGCCGGCTACTCGACCGAGTACTCGGGGATGCGGTACCTGTTCTTCTTCTTCGCCGAGTGGGCGAACGTCTTCGTGATGTGCGGCATCGCGAGCGCGCTCTTCCTCGGCGGCTGGCAGATCCCCGGCGTGTCGCCCGCGCAGCAGGAGGCGAGCTTCGCGCTCCAGCTGCTCGGTGTGTTCCTCTTCCTGCTGAAGAGCTGGACGCTCGTCTTCGTGGTCATCTGGATCCGCTGGACGCTGCCGCGCGTCCGGATCGACCAGATGATGAACCTCTGCTGGAAGTGGTTCGTCCCGCTCTCGTTCGGGGCATTCCTGCTGACGGCGCTCTGGATGGTGGTCGGCGTGGACGTCAGCCCGACGGTCCAGCTCGTCATCAGCGTGGTGACCTTCGCGGTGTGGGTGTACCTGATGATCCACTTCGTCCGCAGGGTCCAGTACAACCTCCGGCAGGCGAAGGTCGCGCTCCACCTGAACCCGTTCCTGTGAGGCGACGCCCCCCGCGTCGGCTCTTTCAGCGCGGGGCCGGCTTCGCGCGTCGCCGGCCGGATCCCCCGGGCGCAAACCCCGGTGCCACCTCGGCCGTGCGCTGAGGTATGCTGTCGCCGTGGCGGTCCCCTCGAGCCCGGCCTCCGACTTCTGCGCAGCGTGCGGCTTTCCGCTGCGCGGGCCGCGGTGCGAGGCGTGCGGGGTCGACCGGTCGCCGGCGGTCTCCCGCAAGCCGCCCCCGGCGGAGGTGGACCGGGACGTGGGCTCCGTCGAGGCGTGGCGCACGCGGGATCCGGTGCGCTTCGTGGCCCACTGCGCCTCGGCGGAGGCGGGGACGAACGTCCAGACGACGACGCTGCAGGACGGCGTGGGGTGGATCGTCCCGCTCGCGGAGGCGACGCTCTTCGTCGCGCTCGACGCGGCGAACGAGCGGATGTCGATCGACGCGCCGGTCGCGCGCATCGCGGAGCGGCACCGGATGCCGCTGCTCCGGACGGCGCTGGAGCTGTCCGGCGGCCCCGAGCCGTTCCGGCTCTGCATCCGGGACGATCTCGTGCTGCTGCGCCGCGTCGGCCGGGTCGCGTCGTTCACGCCGGAGGCGCTGCGGCGCGCGCTGCGCGAGAGCGGCGAGGCGGCGTCGCGGCTCGAGGCGACGATGGCGGCCTGGTTCGATGCGCGCCCGCCGTTCTCCGAGGAGCAGCGGGCGAGCCTGACGTGGGCGTCGGCGGGCCGCGCGCGGCCGCTCAAGAGCTTCTCGCTCCCGCCGGGGCCGGGCCGCCCGGCGAGCCCGCCGTCGGTGCGGGTCGCCGCGGCCCCGCCGCCGGTCTCGGTGGTGCGGGCGCCGCACGAGCCGCTCTCGGGCGAGCCCTCGGCGTGGGCCGCGCCCCCCTTGCCGCGCCTGCCGGAGTCGGTCGCGCGCCCGAGCCGCGACGTGGACGCGATCCCCGACATCCTGTCCCCCTCGTTCGTGTCGGTGCCGGCGCCGATCACGTCGAGCCGGAACGGCGGCGCGCCGTCCCGGGGCGGCATCCTCCCTCCCGCGCAGGACGGGGGCGCCGCGCCGAAGTCGCTCGGCGGCGTGGGGCTCCCGGCGTCCGAGGGGGGCGCGGCGAAGCTTTCGGCGGCGTCCGCCGCGTCGGCCACGCCGCCCGTCGCGCCGGCCACGCCGCCCGCCGCGCCGGTCTCGTCCGAGCCGGCGGCGGACGCCCCGGCGCAGGCCAGCGATCGCCGGAATGCGCGCACCGTCCCGTTCCGCCGCTCGGCCTCGAACCTGGCCATGGCCGCCGTGACGCCGGTGTCGGTGCGCCCGCCCGCGCTGCCGGAGGTCGAGATCGAGCCTCCCTCGCGCCGGGGTCTCCCGTCCCGCCCCGAGTCGCCGAACACGACGGCGGATCGGTTCTGCCAGCTGCTCCGCGACGCGCAGCTGCTCGGCAACGCGCTGAGCTTCCAGGAGCGGCCGGGCGTCATGGTGCTCCTCATCCGGTGCACCGTGTTCCGGGCGATCCTCGACTACGGCGACGCGCTGCCGGACGCGGTGGCGCACCTCTACCGCTGCACGGCGGCCGCGACCCGGGAGCTCGTCCAGGCGGAGGGCGGCGCGCGCCGCGCGAGCACCGCGGGCGTGGCGGAGCCGGCGTTCGTGGCGATGGAGCGCCTCGTCGCCGCGCGCGGCCAGGTGCCCGAGGAGAAGCCGCTGCACATCGACCCGCTCACCACGGCGGCGCTCGCGCGCGAGCACCTCGGCCGTTACCTGCGCGAGATCGAGCGCGCGCCGGCCGATCCGATGCTCCGCCACTTCCTCGCGATCGGCGCGCTGTCGGAGCTGCTCGTGCGCACGAAGCTGCCCGCCAAGACGGAGCAGCGGCTGCGCGACATCGTCGCGTACGCGCAGCGCGACGGCGCCAAGCCGGGCACGATCGATCTCCTGATGACGGCGCTCTCGAGGATCGTGGCCCAATGACGGGGCAGATCGCGGCGCACGGCGACGGCGATCTGGCGCTGCTCCACGAGCGCGTCGCCCGCGCGCGCCGCTCGATCGTGGCGATCCGCGCCGGCGCGCTCTCGACGACGGGCTGGGTGGCGCTCGGCAACGGGGTCGTGGCGGCGAGCCGGCGCGGGCTCGGCTACCCGACGGAGGTCGCGCTGGTCTTCGAGGACGGGCGGAGCCTGCCGGGGCGGGTGATCGCCGCGGACGTCTCGCGGGACGTGGCGCTCGTCGCGCCGGGGGAGCCGACCGGCGTGCCGGCGCTCGCCGTGCGTGCGCCGGCCGAGCCGCGGCTCGGCGATCGCGTCGCGGTGCTGAGCTGCCTCCCCGGGCAGAGCCTGCGCCTCGCCGTGGCCCGGGTCTGCCAGGTGCAGCGCAAGATCGACGGCCTCTTGCCCGCGTTCGAGCTCGATCTCGCGGCGCCGCTCGGCGCGCCGGTGCTCGACGTGGACGGGCGTGTGCTCGGGCTGGTGGCGGCGCCCTCGTTCGCCGCGGGGGAGCTGCCCGGCCACAGCGTGGTGCTCCCGGCGGGCTTGCTCCAGCCGCTGCTCGCGCCGCTGGACCGGTCGCTGCTCGAGCTCCGGGATCGGGCGCCGGTGTACCGGTGCCCGGCGTGCGAGGAGCCGTTCGACATCGAGGAGGACCGCTGCCTCGGCTGCGGCCGGCTCCTGCCGCACGCGTTCGCGCCGTCGCCGGCGCGCGCGGGCGTCGAGCGGGTGATCCGGCAGGCGCTGTCGGCGCTCGGGATCGCCGCCAACCGGGCGCGCGTCGGCCCGAGGGCGTGGCGCATCGCGCAGCGGCCGTTCCCGTCGGCGGAGATGGCGACGCAGGTGGACATCGAGATCGACGAGGCGGGCTGCCTCCTGATCCTGCGCGCGCCCGTCGTGGGCCTGCCGGCGGCGCACCACGAGCCGTTTTACCGGTTCCTGCTCACGATGAACGACCAGACGACGGGGGAGTTCCGCGTGTCGGTCGCGGGCGACGAGGTGTCGGTGTCGTGTGTGGCGTCGCTGGAGGGCTTCTCGGATCACGACGCGGCGCTGCTCATCGACGGGCTCGTGCAGATCGCCGACGAGTACCGGCGGACGCTGGCGGACACGTTCGAGGCGGCGCCGCGGTTCGAGTCGGCGGCGCGCTGAGGGGCGGCGGCGTCGGCGGAAAGGCAGGCATGCGGAGCCGGCACGAAGGCTTCCGGCGTCGGCGGGAAGGCATGCGGGGCCCGCAGGAAGGCATGCGGGGCCGGCGGGAAGGCTTGAGGGGGCCGGCCGAAAGGTTTGCGGGGCCGGCCGGAAGCTTCGCGCGCGGTCCGGAAGCTTCGCGCGCGGTCCAGAAGCTTCGCGCGCGGTCCGGAGGGTCGAATTTCCCGGGAAATTCGTCCCCCGGCGCGCGCCGGACGGCGCCGAAGGCGCGGCGGACGCCTCTAAGTACGCGAAACCTCGTGCTCTGAGCCGCGCGCGAAGCTTCCGGAGCGCGTGCGAAGCTTCCCGCGCGTGCGCGAAGGTCTCGGGCGCGCGCGGGATGCCTGGATTGTGTGGTGAATTACTCGAAAACGGCGCCGCCGGTCTCTTCACCCGGCGCTGTCGGCTCGGACGGCGTGGCGGTGGGCTTGCTCGGCTTGGGCGGCGTGGTCGCGGGCTTGCGCTGGGGCGCCTTGCGGCTCGCGAGGCCAAGGCGGATGAGATAGCTGCGCTTCTTGGTGACCGCGCGGGCCGTGGTCGACCACTCGTCGAACCAGGCGCGCAGCTTGACGAGCGCCTCGCGCCGGCGCGCGGCCTCCGGCAGCTCGGTTGTCTCGGGCAGAGGTGATGTCGGGCCGAGGGCCACGTCGACAAGGCCCTTGAGGCGCTTGCGCTCGGCCTTGTCGAGGCCGCGGGTGGCGAGGAATGCGACTGCCTTCTTGTCGCTCTGCTTCGTCCCGGCGCGGTCCGGGTCGGTGCCGTTCTCGAGAGCGTCGAGCCGCGCGAGGAAGGTGGCCACTCCCCGGACGGCGGCGGTGCCGGTGGAGGGCGCGAGGTCCTTGAACACGTAATCGTGCACGTCGGGGAAGCGCCGGCGGAGCGCGGCACCGTGGCGGGCGAAGTTGGGCTCGTCCCATTGATCGAGCTCCCCGGTCGCGGCGCGCTGTGCCCTGGCATCGTCGGTATCGGCCGGCGCGCCGGCGGTCTTGCGGGGAGCGGCGAGGACGTCGAGGAGGAGCGCGCGGCCCTCCAGGATATCGTCGTCGGTCATCCCTGCCCCGGCCATCAACGTGCGAATCGCGGCGACGGCGCCAATCCCCATCAGGAGCTTGGTGGCGCGCTCCGGCGTGCCCTCGAGGACTACATCCGAGTATTCCATGCTGATCTCCTCCCTGCCGGCCGGCAACGCCGGACGGCGGCAATGAGGGCGGAAGTTACAATGGGAGTTTCAGCGATTGGAAGAGGATTCTTGAGCGCTCGCGGCCCGGCGGCCGTCGGTTCTTTGCTCTCTCGGAGTGGCACGCTCGACGGCGGCGGCCTGTGCGCCGAGGACGGAGGGAATGGATCTCGGGGCGCGTCTCGGCGCGCTCCTCGGCTGGGCAATGTCCTATCGCTCCCGCAATGACGCTTGCACCGGGAGGAGGAGGGGGCGAGCTTGCGCGCGCGACAAGAATCGCAGGGTGGAGGCAATGAGTATGAGAAGGAGAACGAGGCGACGGAAGGTGATGGTCGTGGCGGCGCTTGCCGCGTTGGCGCTCGGCGCGCTGGGGTCAGGGTGCCTGTGGAAGCGCGGGGATCACACGCTCGGGAGCTTCTGCGCCGCCGCCGTGGGCGGCGAGGAGCATTGCGTCGGCGAGAACCTGGGCCCGGGCAACGCGTGGAGCAAGGCCGAGAAGGATGGCTCGTTGCCGATCGAGATGTGGGCCACGTGGCCGGGCGACAAGACACTGGACGACGTGGTCGCGCGCACGCACCGGCTCGACCAGTGGTTTGGCCACCTGGACGAGGCGATCGAGTACGTGCGGGACGACGCGAGGAACGCCGAGTCGCTGCGGGCGACGCTCTCGGGCAAGCTCGCGTCGCTGCTCGACGAGGCGACGGACCGGCAGAGGGCGCTGCTCGCGCAGACGCCGGTCGACGCGGCGCGGGCGCCGCGGCGCGGTTCGCCGCGTACCGCGCGACCGAGGCGGCGGAGACGGCGGCGTACGCGGCGCTCTCGGAGCAGGCGTCGCGGTCGGACAGCGAAGGCCTCGACGGCGTGGAGCAGGCGGTGCTCGAGGCGGCCCGCGAGGCGAGCCGCGCGCCGAACGAGCTCGCGGCGGAGGTGATGGCGCTGGCGGCGGAGCTCCAGGTCTTCGCGGCGTCGTTTGAGGAGGCGATGGCGCCGCACCGGGAGTTCCTCGCCACGCACGGCGCTATGCTGCCGGACATGACCTCGGGGGCGCTGCGGTCGCTGAGCGCGATGCTGGGGTATGCGCAACGGCGGGTCGCCCGGAGCGACGCGACGGCGACGTCGCTGCTCGGCGGGATCGCGCTGCGCCGGGAGGCGCTTCGCGTGTTGGAGATGGACGAGGGGACGCGCGAGGCGATCGCGCGGTCGCGGATCCGCAAGGCGTCGGAGACCTTCGGGGAACGGGCGCGCGCGCGGGCGGAGGCGCTGTCGGCGGCGCCGCCGGTGAGCGAGCGGCTCGGGCTGCCGCTGCTCGCCGAGCGATGCGGGGAGCTGACGGCGTTGCTCCAGATGCGGCCGCTCTGCGAGGCCGCGTCGTCGTCGTGGCGCGAGGCGGGGTGCGCGGCGCTCCGGGAGCGGTTCGAGGCCGCGGAGGCCGAGCTCAGGACGGGGCTGCCGCGGAAGATCGCGGCGGGGCTGGAGAAGCTGCGGGAGAAGGGGATGGCCGCGGTGGCGCTCGACAAAGCGCAGGCGCGGCTCGACGCGGGCGACGTGAAGGGCGCCGCGATCGCGTATGACGCCGCGGTGCGCGGCGCGGAGGGGACATGAGAGGGTCGAAGGATGTCGCGCGGCGCGGCCGGAGCGCCGCGGCGCTGCACAAGGCCGTCGCGCTGGTCACGATGCTGGCGGTGCTGGCGCCGTCGTTCGCGTGGGCGGGCACGCCGTACAGTGTGCTCTGGAGCAGCCACCATGACGCCGCCTCGTGCGGGATCCCCGAGCTGAAGACGGAGGGCAGCGCGATGTTCGAGGTGAACCAGACGCCGCTGCCCACCTACGGGGTTCCGGGCGCGCTGGCGATCCACGGCGACGGCTCCAGAAGCAACACGCTCGAGGCAGAGTTCGACTCGGTGCTGCTCTTCATGGGCGAGAACGAGTTTCGCTTCCGGGTCCACACGACGAACGGCAGCGACTGGTGTACCCACGCGCACGAGGTGGCGCACCTGGTCTCGGAGCCGCTCGGGCTCAACAAGCCGCTCTTCGACATCCGCCGCGATGGGACCGGCTTCGAGGGCGACACCGCGGTCGACCTGAGCCTCGCGGAGATCAATCCGGCGCTGGCGCGCGACATCGAGATCCTGCTGGCGGAGATCGCCAAGGAGCGCAAGGAGCTCGTGGCGAACGCGCCGCGCGTGGAGCGCCTGGCGGAGACGATGGATCTGCTCCAGCAGCTCGACACCGAGCTGAAGGACCTGGTCAGCCGGCCGCTGGACGAGATCTCGCGGACCGACCTCGACGCGATCCTCGACCGGTACAAGGACGTGGTCGCGCCGGAGACGCGCGCGGCGCTGGAGCAGCTCATCGACGACCTGAAGCAGAGCGTGAGCGACCTGGAGGACGAGCTCGCGCGGCTGATGGACGAGTTCGGCGCGCAGGCGGACGAGGTGGCGGACCTCGTGACGCAGGACGCGCGCGCGGAAGGGTGGGACCCGGACGACCCTGGGGCGTACGCGCTCGGAGAGAGCGACGTGCCGTGGGTGGAGGTGCCGGACATCTCGGAGGTAGAGGGGGCGTTCGACGAGGGAAGGGATCCCTATGCGGCGTACGCGGACGCGGTGATCGGGGCGCTGGAGGAGGACGTGAGCGGCGGGGTGGTGGTCGCGCGGGCGGACTTCGTGGCGCACGTGCGGGCATGGCGGACGAACAGCGCGGCGCTGGAGATCGCGCTGCGCGACCGGATGGGGGTGTCGCGGGCGGAGACGAACGCGTTCCTGAACGCGCAGAACCGGATCGCCGGGTACGTGCGGCGGTTCATGGATGCGTCGGACTGGTTCGAGGACACGCCGGTGCCGGCGGACCTGCGGGCGCAGGTGGACGCGGTGCTCAAGCCGAGGTTCGACGCGCTCGCGGACCAGATGAAGGACAGCCTGAACCTGTGGACCGGGGACGGGCTCGACCTGGAGCAGACGCAGCTCTACCAGACGCTCAGCGCGTTCGCGGGGGCGATGTCGACGGTGGGCGAAGGGGTCGACGTCTACGTCGGGACGATGCAGACGCTGGTGCACGCGACGACACGGCTCGGGGTGGGGTTCGTGCCGGTGGTGGGGCCGGCGCTGGACCTGTGCGAGGCGGTGACGGGTAAGGCGTGGTGCGTGCCGTCGGGGGAGGAGCTGAGCGACGAGGAGCGGATCTTCTCGGGGCTGGGGTTCGGGCTCGGGGCGGTCGGACCGATGTGGCGCGCGGTCAAGACCAGCAGCGGGCTGCGGCCGGCCGCGATCCGGGTGGCCGGGGAGATCGCCGAGATCGAGGAGTTTTTCGCCCGGATCGTGAAGACGAACCGCGTCAGGGGTTACAAGAACCTCCGCGGGGCGATCACGACCAAGGCGGTGAATATCTTCGAGAAGAAGGCGGCCAAGTTCCTGGTGGACGACGGACGAGCGCTGATCGGGGTTGGCGATGATGGAGTGCGGAGGGTGCTCCGCATACCAAAGGAGTCACGCCCTCGTACTATCGAGGGGATGGCGCCCGACTTCGTCTCGCTACGCGGAGGGAACGATCTGATTCTCAGCGAGGCAAAAGGTGGGGACAGCGTAATCGTGGAGGACGTGATCGACCAGTTGACGAACGCGATGGACACGCTGAAGACGAAGTGGGGGCTCGATGGCGACGTTGCCCGCTTGGAGCTCATCATGAAGCAGGGGGCGACGTTTCATAACAAGAACATCGGCGTACGGGACGGCTACATGGTCAACCTGCTCACGGGCAAACCCGTCACCGTGGGCAACAAGTCCATCATGGTGATCCGGCTATGAGCGAAGCAGGTCCCATGTTCTACGCATGGTGTGACGAGGCAGACCGGGTCGACGCGCTCGCGGCAGCGTTGTCTGCGGTGATGATCCCAGGGGACCTCATCCGCGTGGCGATGGACAATGACATCCGGTACAAAACGCACTCCATCGACGAGGCGGTCGCGACCGTCCGCGCCCACTTCTCCGGATGGATCAACGCGGATGTAGCCTCCGGTGTCATGCTGCGCCACCCGGAGCGTGACGTCTGCTTCGGCATCGCATGCTTCGCGGAAGAATACGAACGCCGCCATGCATCCGGCCCCCTCGTTTTGCGCGTGTGCGACAAGTCGGACTTTCTCAGTCCTGATCTCGATCTCGTCTTGGACAGGGGCCCGCGCTCGATCGAGACCGAGGCTGCGGTGGCGTGGCTCGTGATTGAGGACGACCTCGAGGACCTCCTGCTCCGCTTCTGCGCGCCGGACGCGAGCGGACGGATCCCGACCGGCGCGTGCACGAACGCTTGGGACTGGGTCGCACCGGTCGACATGTGCGCTACCTACAACGCGAACGCCGCGGAGCTCGCGCGGGATCTCGCCCTGTCGTGGGTGCACCTCCACGACAAGGGCAAGGTCCAGCGCGCCGCAGGCATGTCGCTCGCTGCGCTCCACGCCCGCGTGGACGCCGCACCGGCCGGTGCGCGCGTCGCCATGCAAGGTAGCAGCGAGCACGCGCGCTCGCTCTCCCGCGAGACCGTCCTCAAGGCGCTGGCAGCACCGCCCTCCGCGTTGCTCGACGCGCTCGAAGCATCGGCGGTGCCCGACGACGCGTGGCGCGCCGCCGCGCCGCGCGCGAGAGAGATTTTGGAGCTGACAAGCCAGATCGAGGAGATCGCAGACCTGCCCACGTGGCGGGTGGACACGACCACGCGCAGGCACGTCCGCTTCCTCGAAGAGCACGCGCCGTTCCACGTGCGCCGCCTCCCAAGCGGCGGCGTGATGCTGGCGACCCACCCGTACCGCTCGCTCTGGCCGCTCTGGGCCGACGCGCTCTTCGTGCTCGGACTCATGTCCTGACGCAGGCCGTGGACGCTTTCCCATCTCCAAACCTCGCACCCCGGCCGCCGGTACCCGACGGCGCACCCCTCCCTGAGCGCGCGGAGCGCGCGATTAGGGAGGGGCGGACCGCGCGCAGGCGCGAAGCGCCGAGCACGGGCCGGGGGTGGGCATCCGCACTCTCGGAACTGCCCGCCGCGGCTTCAGAACCGTCTTCGTCGACGACCAACAGCGAGGGGTGGGACCCGGACGACCCGATGGCGTACGCGCTCGGAGAGAGCGACGTGCCGTGGGTGGAGGTGCCGGACATCTCGGAGGTGGACGGGGCGTTTGACGAGGGGAGGGATCCCTATGCGGCGTACGCGGACGCGGTGATCGGGGCGCTGGAGGAGGACGTGAGCGGCGGGGTGGTGGTCGCGCGCGCGGACTTCGTGGCGCACGTACGGGCATGGCGGGCGAACAGCGCGGCGCTGGAGATCGCGATGCGCGACCGAATGGGGGTGTCGCGGGCGGAGACGAACGCGTTCCTGAACGCGCAGAACCGGATCGCCGGGTACGTGCGGCGGTACATGGATGCGTCGGACTGGTTCGAGGACACGCCGGTGCCGGCGGACCTGTGGGCGCAGGTGGACGCGGTGCTCAAGCCGAGGTTCGACGCGCTCGCGGACCAGATGAAGGACAGCCTCAACCTGTGGACGGGGGAGGGGCTCGACCTGGAGCAGACGCAGCTCTACCAGACGATCAGCGCGTTCGCGGGGGCGATGTCGACGGTCGGTGAAGGGGTCGACGTCTACGTCGAGACGATGCAGACGCTGGTGCACGCGACGACGCGGCTCGCGGTGGGGTTCGTGCCGGTGGTGGGGCCGGCGCTGGACCTGTGCGAGGCGGTGACGGGTAAGGCGTTCTGCCTGCCTGGAGGGCAGGAGCTGAGCGACGAGGAGAGGATCTTCTCGGGGCTGGGGTTCGGGGTCGCGGCGATCGGACCGATGTGGCGGGTGATCAAGACCAGCGGGGGGCTCAGGCCGTCCGCGATCCGGGTGGCCGGGGAGATCGCCGAGATCGAGGAGGCGTTCGTCCAGATCCTGCGCACGAACCGCCGCAAGGCGTACAAGAACCTCGACGGGGCGGTCACGACGAAGCCGGTGAACATCTTCGAGAAGAAAGCGGCTAAGTTCCTGGTGTACGACGACAGGTCGATCCTCGGGGTCGGCGACGACGGTGTGCGCAGGGTGCTCGGCATTCCGAGCGAGTCACGCCATGGTACTATCGAGGGAATGGCGCCCGATTTTGTGTCAGTGTCCAGCGGGCACAAGCTCATCATCAGCGAGGCGAAGGGCGGAACGATCCCGGTCAGCGACGTGCGCAACCAGCTCACGAACGCCATGGAGGCGGTGAAGAGGAAGGGGCTGGCCGGTGACGTGCAACGGGTCGAGCTCATCATGGAGCAGGGGGCGAAGTTCTATCTATGAGCGAATCAAGACCTCACTTCTTCGCCTGGTGTGACGAGCCAGAACGGGTCGATGCGTTCGCGGTGGCGCTGTCTGCACTAGTTATCCCAGGGGATCTCATCTCGGTGGACATGAGCACCGACATCTGGTGCAAGACGTCCTCCATGGACGAGGCGCTCGCGATGATTCGCGCCCACTTTGGAGGACGGAACAGCGCTCACGTGCTGTCCGGCGTGATGCTGAACGATTCCGAACGCACCATGGTTTTCAGCGCTGCGTGCTACCCCGAAGAAAGCGAACGTCGCCATCCGTTCGGCCCGATCAGATTAGAAGCGGGCGAACGCAAGTGGGATTTTTATCCGTATGAGATCCCCGTGGGCGGCGGCCCGCGCGCTGTGGAGGCAGAGGCCGCGGTCGCGTATCACCTGGTTCAGGGCGACATCGAGGAACTCCTGCTCCGCGTCTGCGCGCCGGACGGGAGCGCGCGCGTGCCGACCGGCGCCTGCACGGACAAGGAGGACTGGCTCGCCCCGGTCGCGATGTGCGCGACCTACAACGCGAACGCGGCGGAGCTCGCGCGCGATCTCGCCTTGTCGTGGGTGCACCTGCACGACAAGGCGAGCGTCCCGCGCATCGCGGGCATGTCGCTTTCGGCGCTCCGCGCGCGGGTGGGAGCCGCGCCGCGCGGCGCGCGCGTACCCATGAAAGGCGGCGGCGAGCTCGCGGGCTCGCTCTCGCGCGAGACCGTCCTGAAGGCGCTCGCGACGCCGCCGGCCACGCTGCTCGAAGCACTCGAGGCCGCGGCGGTGCCCGACGACGCGTGGCGTGCCGCCGAGCCAAAGGCGCAGGAGATCATGGAGCTGCTCCGTCAGCTCGACGAAGCCGCCGAGGGAGAGGGGCCGCCGGCCTTACGGGCAAAGATCACGTCACCCGGGCATGTCCGCTTCCTCGAAGAGCACGCCCCCTTCCACGTGCGCCGCCTGCCGAGCGGCGGCGTGATGCTGGCGACCCACCCGTACCGCACGCTCTGGCCGCTCTGGGCCGACGCGCTCTTCGTGCTCGGGCTGATGTCCTGACGCGCGTCGTGCACGCTTTCCCATCTCCAAACCTCGCACCCCGGCCGCAGGTCCCCGACGGCGCACCCCTCCCTGAGCGCGCGGAGCGCGCGATTAGGGAGGGGCGGACCGCGCGCAGGCGCGGAGCGCCGAGCACGGGCCGGGGGTGGGCATCCGCTCTCTCGGAACCGTCAATCGCCCTTTCAGAACCGTCTTCGTCGACGACCAACAGCGAGGGTGGGACCCGGACGACCTGTGGAACTACCTCGGAGGTGGAGGGTGCGTTTGACGAGGGGAGTGACCCGTATGCGGCGTATGCGGACGTGGTGATCGGGGCGCTGGAGAGGAGGACGTGAGCGGCGGGGTGGTGGTCGCGCGGGCGGACTTCGTGGCGCACGTGAGGGCATGGCGGGCGAACAGCCCGAGAACGGGGACGAGCTCCGGATCGACCGCGGCGGCGAGCCGTGCGACAGGGCGTGCGCCGGAGGGTGAGCGGGAAGCTTGCCCGCTCACCGTCAGCGTTCGGGGACGATCCTCGTCACGACGTCAATCGTCGTCGCAGTGGACGTCATCGCGGTGAGGCGCGCAGAGCTCGCCGTAGTTGTACGCCTCGAGCCTCTCGAGCAGAGGCCTGCCGCTCTCCCATGCCGAGGGTCGATAGCCCTCCGTCACGTTGCTGCCGGCCGGGTAGATCCTGAGCCAGGCCTCGGCCGCGGCGATGGTGCTCTCGATGCAGATCGACTGGTTGCCGAGGCCGATGTTGAGCTTGGCGGCGATGAGCTGCTTCGCGAGGAGATAACTCATGTCGCCCTGGTCCGGACGGAGCAGGATGCCGAGGAGCTGGAGGTTCAGGTAGAGCCTGCCGCCGATCGTCAGGAACAGGACGCGCAAGCCGCTCGAGTCGGCTGCCCACTCGGCGGGTGAGGCCGTGCCGGGGGACGTGCACTCGCACACGCCGCAATCGGACGCGCAGCTCGAGCAGCCCTCGACCCCCTCCGCGCAGACGCCGTCGCCGCAGACGGGCGGGCAGGCCCCGCAGTCCGCCGCGCAGCTCGAGCAGGACTCGCCGGCTCCGCAGGCGCCATCGCCGCAGACGGGCGGGCATACCCCGCAGTCGGCGGCGCACGTCGAACAGCTCTCGTCGCCGCCGCAGACGCCGTTGCCGCAGGAGGGCTGGTAACCGAAGCCGGCGTCGTGCAGATCCTGGCCTGGCGCGAGCGAGACGACGGCCACGCCGTCAGCGCCGCCGTCGTGGTCCACCGTCGGCTCATGCCCGGCGAGCGGCCCGCCGGCCACGAAATTCTCGGGCGCGATCGCCACGGTGTAGGTGCCCGGAAGCAGGCCGTCGAAGTGGTAGAAGCCCGGCTGGCCTGTCGAGGGGCTGGACCCCGTCACCGCGCTGTCGATGAGCGTGCCGTCGAGGAACAGATCGACGACGGCGCCGTCCACGCCGAGCTCCGGCTCGTAGAGCCCGTCCGCGTCGCCGTCGAGCCACACCGCGCCGCCGATCGAGCCCCTCGGCGCCAGATAACACACCTCGATGAACGGGTGGTTGTCCGGGTCCGGGTGATCGCTGCTCTTGTACGAGGTCTTCCCGCCGAGGTCCTGCTCGAGCAGGATGCCGTGGTTGGGCACGACCCCGCTCACCCAGTCCTGCACGAGCCCCGTGAGGACGATCTCGCGCCACGCGCTGCCGCCGGACTCGAACGACGCGACCGCCGCGGGGTCGACGCCGCCGAGGTTGTCCCAGGTGACGTCGGCCTCGCTCCAGGGGGCGAGCACCCGGTGGACACGCACGGCCTGGGTGGTGCTGCTGTAGGTGGAGACATAGAATCTGGCCGACGAGATGAACGAGCCTCCGGGGATCGAGCCGAGATCGAACCCGAACAGGGCTCGCTTCTCGCCGTAGGCGCTCGAGTAGCCGGTGTTCACCTCGTAGGCGTCGGGCACATGGTAGCTCGCGTTGAGGCTCCAGATCTCCGCGTCACGCACGTCGCCGAGGACGCCCCGCTGGATGACGTCGCAGGTGGGCGTGGGTGAACCGGGGGTGCTGGCGACGCTGGTGGACGTGGCGAACAGCGCCGCGAGCGCGGCGGATGAGATGATGACGGCCTGTTTCATTGATTGCTCCTTCTGGTTCATGGGCGTGGCGAACCACCGCTGGAGCGTCATCCGAGTAGCAGGCGCCGTGACGCAGGGGCCAGGCGAGATCGATGTTTCACGGGCTCTCATCGAGCAGCGCCCCGCGGCTGCTCGGTCTCAGAACCGGCACGCGGGAGCGCCTTCCTCGATTCGAGGGTGGATGCGCAGAGTTCCAGTGTTCAATCTATTCTCTGCCGAGCCGGCCTGTCTAGCCATTTCCATGAGCCGCGAGCAGAGATCCGATTCTGCCCTGCGGAGCGCATGGCTCTCCTGTGCTCTGGTGTCTTCCGGCGAGGAGCGGTGTCGCCGGCCCTGCGGCGCCGCTGCCACAGTCGAGCACCGTCGGCGCCGCGGACCCGCTCGTCGAGCGACACCCCACCGGAACGCCCTCTCCGGGGGCCATGTGGGGCGAGCGCGGCCGACCCCCCGCGAGGGCGCGTATCGCGGTGCGGTCCGCGAGCTCCCTGGCCAGCACGCGGGCGACCCCGGCGGGGAGGGAGAGCACGCCCTCGCGGCCGCCTCTCGCAGCGCAGCGCGAGAGGATGCGCCGCCGACCGTCCCTCCCAGCCGCGTGGATCAGGGCAGGGCCGTCGTGATCACCTCCTGCATCACGTTGCCGCTGCCGGACGGATCGCTGCATCCTGTGTAGTAACGACCCGATCGGTCGATGTTCGGACACGGGACGTCGCACGCGCCCGCGAGGGCGATGGGGCCGCAGGGGACGACGCCGCCAGCGGCGTCGAGGTGACCCACGGCGCATTCCCGCAGGGCGGCGCGCGCTGTCGCAACGCCGGCGGCGTGATAACACGCGCGGATCGACGGGCTCGCGGTGAACAGGTTGCCCCAGAAGGCGCCCTCGATGACCGGATACGCGGCGACCTCGGCCTCGGGCACCAGCCTCCTCAGCGGGTTCTGGGGCGAGCGCAGCGAGATGACCACGTTCACCCCGAAGTAGTTGGCGCGGCTGGCAATGCAGCCCGAGACCAGCCGCTGCTTCGTGACGTCGTTGAGAGGCTGCGTCGCCCACGACGGCGCGATGCCGAGGACGCCAGGGTAGACCTCGCCGTGCACGACGCCGCCGGCGTCGGTCCACGAGAAGCTGAACACCTGCGTGGCGCCGAGCGCGCAACCCACCGCATACCTCAGGAACTGCCGCGACACCTCGCCCAGCTGCCCAGGATCCCGGATGGCCCCGAGCGAAGCAGGATCCAGCGCGTTCGGGATCAGCGCGTTCGGGATCAGCGCGTTCGGGATCAGCGCGTTCGGGATCAGCGCGTTCGGGATCAGCGCGTTCGGGATCAACGCATTGTCTGTCACCAGCGCGCTCACCTCCACACCGAGGGGCTCACCGATATCCGTCTCCGCGACACAGGCCGCCAGGGACAACGTCATCGCCGGAATCGGCACGAGTCTATACTTGAAGCTCATCATGGAATCCCTCCCAGGATGACCAATACACCCCTCTGTCCGGCGTCCGCAACAGTAGATTCCGCCGCAATGCGATTCCTGTCATGGCGGATACCATTTCTTCATACGGTGATTTTCTATTCATGTTCGTGACCGGGGCGCGCCCGAGACACGTAGTGACTCCCCTCCTCGAGATCGGCGCGCCGCCGGACGAGCTGGCGGCGGATGGCGCTCGGGACGCGTGCGGGCGCGTTCGGGATCAGCGCATTTTAGTCGCCAGCGCGCTCACATCCGCGCTGAGGGGCTCACCGATGTCCGTCTCCGCGACACAGGCCGCGAGGGACAACGCCGCCACCGGAATGGGCGCGAGTCTGCGCTTGAGGCTCATCATGGAATCCCTCCCATGATGACCAATACATCTCTATCCGGTGTCCGCAACAGCTGCCACGGCGGATACGATCTCATTCCGGCGTGATCCGCTAACGACGTTCGTGTTCGGGGTACACCAGAGACACGTAGTGATCCCCCTTCTCGAGATCGGCGCGCCGCCGGGCGAGCCGGCGGAGTATGGCGCTCGGGACGCGGCACGAGAGCTCCAGCGCGCGATCGATCTGGCGCAGCGCCTCCTCCCGGCGCCCGCGGCGCGCGGCGGAGACGCTGCGCGCCTCGACCACCTCGATCCGCTCCTGGCCCAGGGAGAAGCGCGCGGCGCGCGCCTCGAGCACCTCCCACGCGGCGTCCTCCGCGGCGGCCGCCGTGGCGAGCTCCAGGGCGGAGCAGAGCACGTCCTCGGACGGCGAGAGGAGCGCGCCGGCCTCGCCGCGGGCGCGCGCCTCCGCCTGGAGGGCGCGGATGTGCGCCACCGCGTCGCGCGCCGCCTCCTCCTCGCCACGATGAAAACGAAGCCGCGCCTCGAGCAACGCCACCACGGCGCGACCCGGCTCGCCCGAGATCGCGCGATCGAGCGCGAGCGCCCGCAGGACGTGGGGCTCCGCCGCCGGCGCGTTGTCGAGCAGGAGCAGGTACTCGCCGAGGTTGTACTCGCCCATCAGCTCGAGCGAGCGCTGCCCGAGCTCGCGCGCCACGGCGAGCGAGCGCTCCATGTCGGCGATGAGGCAGTCCTCGTCGCCGCAGTTGGCCGCCGAGAGCGCACGGACGTTGAGCGCCGCGCCGAGCTGGAGCTGATCGCCGCGCGACTCGGCCAGGTCGACCGCCCGGTCGAGCGCGGCCCGCGCGTCGTCAGGCCGGCCGATCCCCGCGAGGAGGAAGCCGAGCAGCGTCAGGGCGATGACCAGCGTCTCGTAGCCGTCGTCGCCGAGGTGCTCCGCGATGGCGGCGGAGCGCTCGAGCAGCGCGGCCGCCTCGTCGTTGCGGCTGAAGCGAAAGGCGGAACGGCCGCACGCGAGGAGGAGGCGCGCCTCGAGGAGCGGCGAGCGCGCGTTGGGCGGGAGCGCGCGCGCCTCCTCGACCCGCGCCTCCTCGACCCGGGCCTGCGACGCCTCGAAGTCGTCCATCCAGTCGAGCGCGGTGGCCTCGTCGAGGAGGAGCTCGACCCGCTCCGCGACGTCGCCTGCCTGCGCGGCGAGCTCCCGCGCGCAGGACAGATCCGTGAGCGCGTCGTGGTAGCGGCCGATGCGGTAACGCATCAGGCCGCGCCCGCGGTACGTGGCGCGGCGGTCGACCGACACCTCGCCCGCCTCGCCCGCCTCGCCCGCGGACTGCTCCAGGACGCGGCTGTAGAGGCGCTCCGCGTCGGTGTAGGCGTGGCGCGCGCGGGCGCGCTCGGCGAGCGCGAAGAACGAGTGCGCCGCGAGATCGGCGAGGCCGGCCGCGCCCGCGTGGCGGGCGAGCTGCGCGATCCGCCGCTCCTCGCCGAGCCCCGGCCGGCCCTGCGCGTAGTACGCGGCGGCGGCGCGGTGGATGCGCCGCCGCTGCGCCTCCGGCACGGCCCGCGCCACCGACTCGCGCACGAGCGCGTGGCGGTAGCCGACCCGCCCGGCGCCGTGATCCACGACGACGCGCGCGGCGAGGAGGCGCGCGGTGCCGACCCTGGCGTCGAGCGGGAACTCCGCGTCGGCGCCCTCCCGCTCGAGCAGGCCGAGCAGGCCCTTGATCTCGTCGAGGGTCACCTGGTCGCCGAGGAGCGCGATGAGGCGGGCGTGGCTGCGCAGCGCGGGCGCGAGGGCGTCGAGCTCGCGGCGCGCGAGCCACTCGATGAGCGGCAGATCGGGGAGCCGATCGAGCTCGTCGGTGGCGAGGTACCACGCCTCGCCCTTCGGGCTCTTGCGCACGATGCCCTCGCGCCGGAGGCCGCGCAGGAGCTCGACGAGCAAGAGCGGGATCGCCTCCGCGCGCGCCACGAGCTGCTGCACGGCGGACTCGGGCGGGCTCTCGACCGGCAGGAGCAGCCGGCGGCAGAGCGCGTCCGCGCTCGCCGCGTCGAGCGGGCCGAGGCGGTGGCGCTCGCGGCGGGCGGCGCCGTCGCCCCACGTGCGGCGCTCCTGCTCCAGCTCGGGCCGGCCGAGCGCGCAGATCCAGAGCGAGAGGCGCGGTCCGGCGAGCGCGGCGTACTCGAGCGCGGCGAGCAGCGCGTCGCCGGCGAAATGGGCGTCATCGACGACGACGAGCAGCGGGGTGCGCGCGGCGGCGCGGCGGACGGCGCCGCCGGCCGCCACCGTCAGCGCGGTGCGCAGGGCGCCCGGGGCCGCGTCGAGCCGGCGCAGCGCGGCCCGGAGCGGCGCGCCCTCGGCGCCGGGCGTCACCCAGCCGAGCGTGAGGGCCACGGCGGGCATGAGGTCGCCGCTCGTCGGCGCGAGCCGCTCGCGCAGCAGCGCCGCGCCGCCGTCGCGCGGCGGCCCGGGCGGTAGATCGAGCACGCGCTCGAGCAGCTCGGCGAGCGCCTGATCGGCGTGGCCGAGCGCCGGCTCGAGGGCGCGCAGCGCGAGCACGCGGGCGCCGGGCACGGCCGCGGCGAGCCGCGCCAGGAGCGCGCGGGCGAGGTGGCTCTTCCCCAGGCCGGGCTCGGCGATGACGCTGACCACCGTGGGCACGCCCTCGGCCGCGGCGGCGAGCGCGCTCTCGGCGAGGGCCGCGAGCACCACGTCGCGGCCGAAGAGGGGCCATGTGTCGGGGTCGAGCGCGTCCGGCACGTCGTGGCGCGCGGCGGACGCGGCGTCGGACGAGAGCGCCGGGGCGTCGGACGAGAGCGAGAGGGGGCCGGACGAGAGCGACAGGGCGTCGGACGAGAGCGAGAGGGGGCCGGACGAGAGCGACAGGGCGTCGGACGAGAGCGAGAGGGGGCCGGACGAGAGCGACAGGGCGTCGGACGAGAGCGAGAGGGGGCCGGACGAGAGCGACAGGGCGTCGGACGAGAGCGACGGGGCGCTGGACGGGAGCGACGGGGCCATCGGGGCCGGCGCGTCGTGGCGCGAGGCGGACGGGGCACCCGACGGAAGCGACAGGGGGCCGGACGAAGACGACCGGGCACCGGACCGGGCCGTGTCCGGGAGATCGTGGAGCACGGCGGCCGCTGCGGGGGCGATCGCCACGCCGACCGGATCACCCGCGGCCGGGAAGCGCTCGGCGCGCGAGAAGAGCGGGCTGAGGAAGCGCCGCGTGCCGTCGCGCTTAATCTGCACCAAGACGGGCGCGAGATCGACGCGCGCGCGCTCGCAGACGCCGAGCCGCAGGAGCTCCTCGGCGGCGCGCCGGGCGTGGCGCGCGGGGTTCTCGGAGACGTCGTACGCGAAGACGGCGGCGCACCGGCCGGCCGAGGCCCGGCCAAGCTGCCCGCCGAGCGCCTTCAGGCGCGCCTGGAGGGCCGCCATGTCGAGCGTGGTGTCGAAGAAGAGCAGCCCCACGGTGACGCGATCGCCGCGCGGATCGCCCGCCGGCGCGGCCGCGGGCGGGCCCGGCGCGGCCGCGGGTGCACCCGGCGCGGCCGCAGGGGTCTCCGGCGCGGCCGCGGGCGCACCCGGCGCGGCCGCGGGCGGGCCCGGGCGTGTGCACCGCAAGGTCGGAGCCTCGCGCAGCGCGGCGTCGAGCGCGGCGCGGAGCTCGTCGGCCGTGTCGAAGCGCTCGCGGCGCTCCTTCGCGAGGCAGCGGGACACCACCTCCTCCACCGCCGAGAGGACGCTCGGCTCGCGGCTCGGCGCGCCGATGCGCGGCGGGCGGCGGCTCATGTGCCCCTCACGGACCACGGGGCGCGGGCCCCAGAAGGGCGGGGAGCCTGCGAGCATCTCGAAGAGGATCGCGCCCACCGCGTAGAGATCGGCGCGGCGATCGAGGTCGAGGGCGCCCTCCCACAGCTCCGGGGCCATGTACTCGGCGGTGCCCACGCCGGCGCCCTCCGCCGTCACCTCCGCCGAGGCGTCCTCGGATCGGAGCGGGATCGTGAGGCCGAAGTCGATCAAGGTCACGTGCAGCGTGCGGTCGACCAGGATGTTCTCCGGCTTGAGGTCGCGGTGCAGGCAGCCGCGCGCGTGGACCGCCGCGAGCGCGCGCAGGATCGCGTCCGCGAGCGCGACGGCCTCGCTGACCGGCACCGGCTCCGGCCGGTCGACGAGGCGATCGGCGAGGGGCGGCGCGTCGATGTACTCCATCACCAGGTACGGCGCGCCGCCGGCGGTGCGCCCGTGCTCGTGGACGGCAGGCACGTGCGGCCCCACGACGCGCGCGAGCGCCGCGATCTCGTGCTCCAGGTAGGCGGGCGCGCCGTTCCGGTCCTCGCGGGCGACCTTGATCGCGACCCGCGCTCCGTCGCGCTCGCGCCCGGCCTCGAACACGAGGCCGAAGCCGCCGCGCGCCACGAGCCGCCGCACGCGGTAGCCGCCGATGCGCGGGGTGGCGACGCCCGTCGCCTGCAACGTGTCGGGAGCCCCTCCAGAGAAACCGAGGTCGCCGTGGAGCGGGCAACACACCGTGATACGGCGTCCGCACCCCAGACAACGCTGCATCGCGGGCGCGCTGGCCCGCTGCGGCTCTTCGCGGTAGAGAGAAGAGGGCATATGGATCGGGCGACTCGACGCTACACGCGCGGCGACGTCCCCCTGTGAGTCTATGGTGTGTCCCGGCTAACGGAATTTCAAGAAGGCGTGGCGATTACGGTGGACCTCTGGGCGCGTGGCTCCGATGTCCTCCATGGATCTCCGCGCGGAAACACGGGGCCACCTCCGTCTGCGGCGGACATTGCTGTCTCTCGATTAAAGAGACCGTCTCGGACACGTATCTCTCCTCAACGTTGAGGACGTCCACTGCCTTCAACGCCACGGATGTCCACGTCCCTGAACCATCATTGAGCAGGAGGGCCGGTGTGTTTCCATGTCCTCGTCGCTGGGGGCGTGGTCCCATCGCCCGGAGAGCTCACGTGAGCTGGGCAGGTCATCAATGGTCAGGCACGTCCTGGCCCTCGCGCCCTCGCGCCGTCTTCGTGCTTTCCTCCTCGCGCCCATCGAGCCTCGCAGGCAGGTGGATCCGTGATCGGAAAACGGGAGACGCGATTCATGAGCCAGAGCGCCACGTGATGGTGGGAGTCCTGAAAGCGAGCGCTCCGGCCTCCCTCGCACGTCCCCTGCACGTGGCCCGCGGGCGCTCCGCGCAGCGCGCCACGCAGCCACGCAATCGACGCCGCGCTCGCCGCCGTTCTCCGCGCCGCCGGTGCACAGCGCCCCTGGAAAGTCAAGCCGGGCACCGCCGCCGGCTCGTCCGCCGGCGGGGCGGCGAGGCGTCAGCTCGCCCGGCCCGCCGCGCCGCTGCTCCTCCGCGCAGCCCGCCCGCGCCCTCGCGGAGCGCCGCATGGTAGCTTGGGCGGAGCCAGGCACGACGTTGCACGGCGCCCCCACACGACCGAGGTGATCATGAAACGAGAGAAGCGACTGACCAAGCGCGAGCGGAAGGCGCTCGCCCCGGCGCGCCCCGCGGCGGCCGCCGGCGGCCACCAGCACCAGCACATCCACTGCGTCGCCTGCGGCAAGCACCTCGATGCGGTCCAGTTCGGCGCCCAGGGGACGGCGACGTGGATCACGTGCCAGCA
Source organism: Sorangium cellulosum (assembly GCF_002950945.1). Classification (GTDB taxonomy): domain Bacteria; phylum Myxococcota_A; class Polyangia; order Polyangiales; family Polyangiaceae; genus Sorangium; species Sorangium cellulosum_E. Next base: position 12,110,336 of record NZ_CP012673.1, on the reverse strand, counting down.
CAAGTCGACCTTCGCCTCCTGCGTCGAGTGCGTCGACATGTCGCGGCGCCTCCTGGCCGAGCACGACCGCACCGGGAAACCCGTGCAGTCGGCCCCGGCGTGGCACTGAGCCGACCCCGCGCGCGGGGTCGCGCGGGGTGACGTCGGACCGTACGCCCCGCGCGTGTCCCCCCATGTCCCGGGCGTCATAGGCGGACGTTCGGGACATGTCGTTTCGTGCCCCACAATCCCTCGCCCGCGGCCTTAACGAAGCGCACACTCGCTCGCTCACCTCCCGGCCGTCCACCCCGGATACGCTTGCGCTCGGCGCCCTTTGCGCCAATGGTTTGCGCCCCTATCCATCTCGGAGGATTCTGCATGACGAAACCAATCCGCCGCGCGGGCGTCATCGGCGCGGGCGTCATGGGCAGCGGCATCGCCGCCCACTTCGCGAACGCCGGCGTCGAGGTCCTGCTCCTCGATATCGTGCCCCCGAACCTCAGCGAGGCTGAACGGAAGGACCCGGCCGCCCGGAGCCGGTTCGCGGCGGGCGGGCTCGAGAAGGCCCTCAAGGCCAGACCCGCCGCCTTCTTCCACCCCTCGAACGCCCGCCTCGTGCGCACCGGCAACACCGAAGACCACCTCGGCGAGCTCGCCCAATGCGACCTCGTCATCGAGGCGATCATCGAGAAGATCGAGCCGAAGCGCGACCTCTTCGCGCGGCTGGAGAAGATCATGCGGCCGGACGCCATCGCGGCGTCCAACACCTCCGGGCTGCGCATCGAGGAGATGATGCAGGGGCGCTCCGAGGACTTCCGCAAGCGATTCCTCGTCATGCACTTCTTCAGCCCGGTCCGGTACATGAAGCTCCTCGAGCTCGTCGCCGGGCCGAGCACCGACCCGGCCGTCATCGAGCGCGTCCGGAGGTTCGGCGAGGACGTGCTCGGCAAGGGCATCGTCTTCGGCAAGGACACCCCGAACTTCGTCGGCAACCGCATCGGCACGCACGCGATGCTCACCGCCATCCACCTCATGCTCGAGGAGGGCCTCGCGCCCGAGGACGTCGACGCCATCACCGGCGTCGCCATGGCGCACCCGAAGAGCGCGAGCTTCCGGACCGGCGATCTCGTCGGCCTCGACACCTTCGCCCACGTCGCCGACAACTGCTACGCGGCGCTCGAGCGCGACGAGGACCGCGACGTCTTCAAGCTGCCCGCCTACATCCGCAGCATGATCGAGGCGAAGCTCCTCGGCGACAAGACGAAGGGCGGCTTCTACCGCAAGGCCAAGGAGGGGCTCGAGACGCTCGACCCCGCGAAGCTCGAGTACCGGCCGCACGGCGGCGACGAGGCGGTCAAGAAGGCAACGAAGTCCTGCGAGAAGATCGAGGACCCGGCCGCGCGCGTGAAGAAGCTCGCGAACGACCCCGGCAAGGCCGGGAGCTTCGCGTGGAAGGTGCTCTCCCGCTCGCTCGCGTACACGGCGCGGCGGGTCGGCGAGATCGCCGACAGCATCGTGTCGATCGATGACGCCATGCGCTGGGGGTACAACTGGGAGCTCGGGCCGTTCCAGACCTGGGACGCGCTCGGCTTCGCCGAGACCGTCGAGCGCATGCAGAAGGACGGCATCAAGCTGCCCGAGTCGATCCTCCGCATGAAGCAGAGCGGCGCGACGTCGTTCTACCGGGCCGACGGCGCGGTGTTCGACCTGCAGAAGGGCGAGTACGTCGCCCAGAAGGTCGACCCGCGGAACGTGACGCTCGCGGGCGTGCGCCGCGGGGTGAAGCCCGTGCTCGCCAACGACGGGGCGGAGGCGTGGGACCTCGGCGACGGCGTGCTCGGCGTGACCTTCAAGACCAAGGCGAACAGCCTCGACCCCGACTCGATCGGGATGCTCTCGCTCGCCGCCGAGAAGGCGGAGCAGGACTTCCGCGCCCTCGTGGTCTTCAACCAGGGCGAGCACTTCTGCGTCGGCGCCAACCTGTTCCTCGTGGTGATGGCCGCGGGCAACAAGGACTGGGACGCGATCCGGAAGATGGTCAAGGCGTACCAGGACGCGACCCAGCGGCTGAAGTACGCGACCGTGCCCGTCGTGGCCGCGCCCTACGGGATGACCCTGGGCGGCGGGCTCGAGCTCTGCTTCGCCTGCGACGCGGTGCAGGCCGCGGCGGAGACGTACGCCGGGCTCGTGGAGGTCGGCGTGGGCCTCATCCCGGGCGGCGCGGGGACGCTCAACATGCTCTGGCGGGCGTTCGAGGGCATCCCGGAGGGCGTGACGGTGAACAACTACGACATCGTGACGCAGGTCTTCAAGAACATCGCCCTCGCGAAGGTCGCGACCAGCGCGGACGAGGCGAAGGCGCTCGGCTTCTTCCGGAGGACCGACGGCGTGTCGTTCGATCGGGCGCGCCAGCTCCACGAGGCGAAGGCGCGCGCCGTGGGCCTCGCGGAGGCCGGGTACCACCGGCCCGTGCCGCGCGCGTACAGGCTCCCGGGCGAGAGCGGGATCGCGACGCTGCAGATGATGATCGACACGCTCGTCGCCGGCGGCCACGCCAGCGAGCACGACGCGAAGATCGCCCGCAAGCTCGCCGAGGTGCTCTGCGGCGGCGCGGGCGGCGCGGCGCGCGAGGTGACCGAGGACGAGATCCTCGAGCTCGAGCGGGAGGCGTTCGTCAGCCTGTGCGGGGAGCCCAAGAGCGCCGAGCGAATGCAGTACATGCTGATGAACAACAAGCCCCTTCGGAACTAGGTGAACGCCATGGTCGACGTCGTAATTGCAGAGGCCGTCCGCTCGGCCGTTGGCCGGGCCCACAAAGGCTCGCTCGCGCTGAAGCGCCCCGACGAGCTCGCGGGCGAGGTGATCGCCGCGCTGTTCCAGCGTGTCCCCCAGGTGAAGCCGGAGGACGTGGAGGACCTCGTCCTCGGGTGCGCGATGCCGGAGGGGGAGCAGGGGCTCAACGTCGCCCGCGTGGTGTCGCTGCTCGGCGGGATGCCGCAGGAGAGCTCCGCGATCACCATCAACCGGTTCTGCTCGAGCGGGCTCCAGGCGATCGCGCTCGCGGCGGGCAGCATCGCGATGGGGTCGGTCGACATCGCCGTCGCCGGCGGCGTCGAGTCGATGACGATGGTGCCGATGACCGGCAACAAGCTGAGCGCGTCGCCGGAGGCGATGGAGCGCTGTCCGACGGTGTACACGCCGATGGGCATCACGGCGGAGAACGTGGCGAACCGGTTCCAGGTGAGCCGCGCCGACCAGGACGCGTTCGCGCTGAAGAGCCACCAGAAGGCGGCGGCGGCGCGCGCGGCGGGGAAGTTCGAGGACGAGATCGTCACCGTGAAGGGGGTGCGCTACGAGAACGGCAAGCGCGCGACCTTCGACTTCCGCACCGACGAGCTGATCCGCAAGGAGACGACCGCGGAGGCGCTCGCCGGGCTGAAGCCGTCGTTCGCGGCGAAGGGGAGCGTGACGCCGGGCAACAGCTCGCCGCTGTCGGACGGCGCCGCCGCCGCGCTCGTGATGAGCAAGGCGAAGGCGGACGCGCTCGGGGTGAAGCCGCTCGGGTACTTCCGCGCCTTCGTGACCATCGGCGTCGACCCCGCCATCATGGGGATCGGCCCGGTGCCGGCGGTGCGGAAGCTGCTCGCGAGGACGGGGCTCTCGATGGCGGACATCGACCTGTTCGAGGTGAACGAGGCGTTCGCGTCGCAGGCCGTCTACGTGCAGCGGGCGCTCGAGATCCCCGAGGAGAAGCTCAACGTGAACGGCGGCGCGATCGCGCTCGGCCACCCGCTCGGGTGCACCGGCGCGAAGCTCACCGCGACCGCGCTCTACGAGCTGCGCCGCCGCGGCGGCCGGTACGCGGTGGTCACGATGTGCATCGGCGGCGGCATGGGCGCCGCCGGCCTGGTCGAGCTGGCCGGCGCGCGCGCGAGCGCCTGATCCAAGGCCGGGGCGCGGCCCGCCGCGGCGTCGCGCTCCGGCTTCCCCGCGGCGGGGTGATGGCCTATAGAGCGGCCATGGGAACCCACCTCACGACATTTCAAGGGTCGATCCCCGACGCCCTGAAGCGCGCCATCGAAGAGAAGATCGAGGGCTCCACCGCCGAGGTGACGGGCGGGGGAGGCCACTTCAACCTCGTCGTGACGTCGCCGGTGTTCGCCGGCAAGAGCATGCTGGAGAGCCAGCGGCTGGTCTACAGCGCCATCGCGCACCTGATGGCCGGCGACCAGGCGCCCGTGCACGCGATCGACAGCCTGAAGACGCGCACGCCGTAGCGGCGCCGCTAGAACGCCGATCACGTTGATCGAGCGAGAAATAAAACGCCAAGGACGCCAAGGCGCCAAGGCGCCAAGGACGCCAAGATTTTATCTTCTTCTTGGCGTTCTTGGCGCCTTGGCGCCTTGGCGTTTCGAACTTCTGCTCGTTTCAGGCTGGTTCAAGCCGTTTGCCCTTCTAGCGCAACGTGACGACCAGCCGGTAGTCGAACGGCGCCGCCCCGGCGCTCGGGTCCGAGGCGCGCACCTCCAGGTAGTACGTGCCGCCGGCGAGGCCACGCGCGCCCGCGTCGGCGGGGCTGACCGGCGACCGCCCGGTGCCGTCCAGCAGCGAGCAGGCGCCGCGGCCGTCGTCGTCGTCCGTCGCCAGCGCCACGCCGCGCCCGTCGAGCAGCGAGAGCACGCTGTCGAGCTGCCCTGACCCACACGCCTCGGCGCCGGCCTCGATGACCTCCGCGCGCAGCGACGCGCCCCAGGGCGGGACCTCGATCGCGTAGACGTCGACGTCCCCACCGGGCCGGTGCGCGCCGGAGACGACGACGTTGCCCCCGGGGAGCGGCGTGGCGGTGGCGCGCTCGTCGTTGGGCTCCGCCTCGCCGCCGGCGTCCACCGGGACGTGCACCTCCAAGGTGTAGGCCGCGATCGCGGCGTCGCCGACCGCCTCCTCGACGCCGACGTAGTAGGTGCTCGCGGGCAGGTGGACGACCAGCGCGGCGCACTCGCCGATCCCGCCGAGATCGCCGGCCTCGTCGCTGACGTAGATCGGGTCCCCGAGCTCGTCGAGGAGCCGCAGGGTCGTGTCGATCTCCTCGCAGCTCTCGGCCGAGGCGTCGAACGTCTCGAGCCGCACGACGGAGGCCGCGGCGAGATCCAGCCGGAAGAGGTCGAGATCGCCGGCGGCGGAGATCGCGCCGCCGATCAGGCCGTCGCCGCGGAGCACGGGGCCGGAGCCGGCGTCGCCCGGCGCGTCGTTCGGCTCCACCTCCGCCGCGGGCTCGCGCGCGCACGTGCTGCTGCAGCCGTCGCCGCCCTCGGTGTTGCCGTCGTCGCAGCGCTCGGCGGCGCGCAGCAGGCCGTCGCCGCAGACGGGCGCGCAGGCGCTGGGCTCGCCGGCGCAGAGGAAGCCGTCCTCGACCGCACACGCCGCGTCGCAGCCGTCGCCGCCCGCCGTGTCGCCGTCGTCGCAGCGCTCCGGCCCGGCGGGGACGGCGTCGCCGCACACCGTCGCGCAGGTGCTGGGCTCGCCGGTGCACGCGTGGCCGTTCTCGGCCTCGCAATCCGCGCTGCAGCCGTCGGCGTCGGCCGCGTTGCCGTCGTCGCAGCCCTCGGTGCCGATGAGCAGGCCGTCGCCGCAGACCGGCCCGCAGGCGCTCGGCTCGCCGGCGCACGCGTAGCCCGCCTCGAGCACACAGACCGCGCTGCAGCCGTCGTTGCTCCGCGGGTTGCCGTCGTCGCAGGACTCGGCGCCGCGCAGGAGCCCGTCGCCGCAGATCGTGGAGCAGATGCTCGGGGCGCGGGAGCAGACGTAGCCGGGCTCGATCGCGCACGCCTCGCTGCAGCCGTCGCCCGCGACGACGCCGCCGTCGTCGCACGTCTCCGCGGGGTCCACCTCGCCGTTGCCGCACACGGCGAGCATGGGCCCGCCGCCCTGGCCGCCGGTGCCGCCCTGGCCGCCGTCGCCGTCGCCGCCGTCGCCGCCGTCGCCGCCGTTGCCGCCGTCGCCGCCGTCGCCGCCGTTGCCGCCGCCGCCGTTGCCGCCGTTGCCGCCGTCGCCGCTTCCGCCACGGCCGTTGCCGCCGTCGCCGCCGTTGCCGCCGTCGCCGCCGCTCGTGGCCCCGCCGGTGCTCGCCGTCGCGCTCGATCCGGTGGCCCGTGTGCTCGAGCTCGACGCGGCACCGCCCGAACCGTCAAGCCCGCCGGTCCCGCCGCCGCCGCCGCCCGAGCCGCCGCCCCCACACGCCGGCAGCACCATCAGCGCGAGCGCCGTGAGCGGTTTATTCCACCTCGTTTGCAGCATCGTTCCCCTCGGTCGAATGCGCTGCGGGCGACGGTGGCCTCCCTCCCGGCGCGCCGAGCCCACGTCGCAGCAAGCTAAAGGGAATACCCGTCTCCGATCGCCAGGACAACTCTCGCCGCGGCCGGCACCGGCGTCCGGCGCGGCCGCCGCCGGATCCCGCGGCCGCGGCGGGCGCCGGCGGGGACCCGCGGCGAGGCGCCTCACCGGAGCGCGGGCCGCGTCGTCCGTTTGACACCGGAATTCACGCGGTGGTACGTGGCGCTGAGCCCGCGAACCAGGTCGCGCCCACCCGATTGCGACCCTCACGAACCCGAGGACCTTCCCATGACGCCTCGCTTCCCATCGCTTTTCGCCGTCCCGCCCCCGGACGCTCCCGCCGCGCGCGACGACCACGCGCCGTCCGGCCGCGGCCGCCCCGGCTGGGCCTCCCGCCTCGGCGTCGGGCTGATCTCCGCGCTCCTCGGCGCCGCGGCCGCGACCGCCCCCGCGGGCGACGCCGCCGCGGCCGAGACGCGCAACGGCGACGGCGCGAACGGCGACGGCATGGACATGCACCTGTTCCGGCCGGCGGTCGACTCCAAAGGGCTCTTCTCGGTCAACGGCGCGGACATCCTCGGCGCGGGCGACATCAGCCTCGGGCTCGTGCTCGATTACGGGCACAACCTGCTGCCCCTGAACGACAACCCCTCGGGGACGGAGGTGATGCTCAATCACGCGTTCCAGGGGACGTTCCAGTTCGATTACGGCATCGCCAACCGCCTGGTGCTCGGGCTCTCGGTGCCGGTGGTGCTCAACGGCGCGAAGCCCGTGAACGACATCGGCCCGGGGCCCGGCGCCAACTACGACGACGATACACTCGACGCCCAGTCGCTCGGCAACCTGGCGGTCCACGTGAAGCTGCGCTTGCTCCGCCCGGATCAGGACGCGATCGGGCTCGCGCTCATCGCGCAGGGCGGCGTCGGCGTGTCCGGGGCCGAGGACTTCGCGTCGGACCCCGGCTTCTTCTACTGGCCGCAGCTCGTGCTGGAGAAGCGGCTCGGCACGACGAACCCGTTCCGGGTCGCGCTCAACGTCGGCTACCGCGGCCACACCGGGGAGAACCCCGCGTTCGGCCTGCGCTCCGACGGATCGACCTTCCAGCTCAAGAACGGCGACTTCAAGTACTCCGACCTGATCACCGGCGGGTTCGGGATGAGCTACCGCGTCCTCACGCCGCTCGACCTCGTGGCCGAGACGTACCTGACGCAGCAGGTCGGCGGCGGCGAGAGCAGCAAGCAGAAGCTGTCGGCCGAGGCGCTCGGCGGCATCAAGCTCTTCATCGAGCGCAACAGCTTCCTCATGCTGGGCGCCGGGGTCGGGTACACGCCCGGGTTCCAGGTCGCGGAGCAGCGCGCGACGCTCGGGTTCGTCTTCGAGCCGTCGATCGGCGACCGCGACGGCGACGGCATCAAGGACGATCAGGACGACTGCCCCGACGAGCCGGAGGACTTCGACGGCTTCCAGGACACGAAGGCGGACTCGCCCCCCGGCAAGTACGGCTGCCCCGATCCCGACAACGACGAGGACGGCATCCTCGACGTCGACGATCACTGCGTGAACAACCCGGAGGACAAGGACGGCGACGAGGACGACGACGGCTGCCCGGAGGGGAGCGACGGCGACCGCGACGGCGACGGCATCCTGGACTCACGCGACAAGTGCCCGGACGATCCGGAGGACCGCGACGGCTTCCAGGACAAGGACGGCTGCCCCGATCCCGACAACGACAAGGACGGCATCCCCGACAAGTCCGACCAGTGCCCGAACGACCCGGAGGACAAGGACGACTTCGAGGACGCGGACGGCTGCCCCGATCCCGACAACGACCGGGACGGCATCCCGGACGTCACCGACAAGTGCCCGAACGACCCGGAGACGTTCAACGGCCTCGACGACGAGGACGGGTGCCCGGACAAGGGCAATGTCATCCTCGAGGAGAACAACATCGTCATCCTCGAGAAGATCCAGTTCGCGACCGGCAGCGCCGAGATCCTCCCGGAGTCGTTCGGGATCGTGCAGGCGGTCGCCGACACGCTCAAGCACCACCCCGAGTTCACGATGATCGAGGTGCAGGGGCACGCGGACGAGCGCTCGGCCGACGCGTACAACCTCAAGCTGACGCAGGCCCGCGCGGACGCGGTCGTCGCGGCGCTCGTGCAGCGCGGGGTCAACAAGAGCTCGGTGCGCGCGATGGGCTACGGCGAGTACTGCCCGCTCGACCCGGCCCACAACGCGGCCGCGTGGGAGAAGAACCGGCGCGTCGAGTTCAAGATCGTGCGGAGCGACAAGGGGCCGACCAACGTGGAGCTCGGCTGCGCCCTGGCCCGCTCGAAGGGCGTCGTCCCGCCGCCCTGATCGGAGCGAACACCGCGCGGCGCGCGGCGCGGAACACCGCGCGCGGCGCGCGGGTCTGGACAGCGCAGGTCGGACCGGGAGAGAGTGAATCCATGAAGGCCCGTGCTGCGCACTTCCTCGCTCCGGCGGCGCTCGCCGCGGCCGCCGCCGGCTGCATCGACACCGACGCCGCCGTGTTCGTCGATCCCTCGATCACCTCGCCCACGGCGACCGTCGCGAAGAGCGCGCTCGGCACGCAGCTCACGGTGAGCTTCACGCTCGATCTCCACCTCGGCGCGCGGGCCAGCGGGGTAAGCCGCGTTGCGGTGCGGACGTTCGAGATCACGAGCGCCGACCAGGCGACCTCGATCGTCACGCCGCTCCCCGCGGAGACCACGACCCCGCTGCCGGTCGAGGTCGCCCCGGGCAGCGACGTCCGGGTGGCGTTCACCTTCGACTCGAGCGAAGGCGGCGGGCTGCTCCCGGGCGACGCCGAGGCGGCGCTCTGCGCCGAGCAGGGGATCCGCGTCACCGGCGTGATCGAGGACTCGCTGGAGGACGGGGCGACGCCGGTCGCCTCCGACACGTTCCGCGCGAGCTGCCCGTGACGCGCCGCACGCCCGGCGGCGATCTCCGCGGCGCGCGCGGCGAGCGCGCGTTGAAGAGGGCCACCGCGGGCGCGCCGCGCTAAAATCCGCTCCATGGCGCACGACGAGCCCACCCATCCTCCGGAGACCGACGCGGAGCGCGCGCGCAGGCCGCCGGCGCACGACGACGAGCGCGGCGAAGGCGCGCTCCAGTACACGAACGGCGGCGGCGGCGAGGGCCTCGGGCTCGACGAGGGCGGCCTGGCCGCGCTCCGGCGCGCGGTGGCCGCGTGGCGCGCTGGCCCGGTCGCCGAGGCGTCGGCGCGCTTCCCGCCGCGCAGCGAGCGCTTCACGACCTGGAGCGGCGTCGAGGTGCCCGATCTCGCGACGCCCGCCGACGCGCCGCGCGACCACGCGGCGGCGCTCGGGCTGCCCGGGGAGTTCCCGTTCACGCGGGGCGTCCAGCCGACGATGTACCGCGGCAAGCTCTGGACGATGCGTATGTTCGCGGGCTTCGGCACGCCGGAGCAGACGAACGCGCGGTTCAAGTACCTGCTCGCCGAGGGGCAGACGGGGCTGTCGACCGCCTTCGATTTCCCGACGCTCATGGGGTACGACTCCGACTCTCCGCGATCGCTCGGCGAGGTGGGGATGTGCGGAGTCGCGGTCGACACGCTCCGCGACATGGAGGTGCTCTTCGACGGCATCCCCCTCGACCAGGTGACGACGTCGATGACCATCAACGGCCCGGCCGTGGTGCTGCTCGCGTTCTACATCGCGCTCGCCGACAAGCGCGGGATCCCGCGCAAGCGGATCGGCGGGACGGTGCAGAACGACTGCCTGAAGGAGTTCATCGCCCAGCACGCGTGGCTCGTCCCGCCGCGGCCGGCGATGCGCGTGGTGACGGACATGATCGAGTTCTGCGCGCGCGAGGTGCCGCGGTGGAACTCGGTGTCGATCAGCGGCTACCACATCCGGGAGGCGGGCTCGACCGCCGCGCAGGAGCTCGCGTTCACGCTGGCCGACGGGCTCGCCTACGTCGAGAGCTGCGTGGAGCGCGGCCTCGACGTCGACAGCTTCGCGCCGCGCCTCTCGTTCTTCTTCGACGTGCACAACGACTTCTTCGAGGAGATCGCGAAGCTCCGCGCCGCCCGCCGCATGTGGGCGCGGCTGCTCAAGGAGCGCTACGGGGCGAAGAAGGCCGAGAGCATGAAGCTCCGGACGCACGCGCAGACCGCCGGCGTCTCGCTGACGGCGCAGCAGCCCTACAACAACGTGGTCCGCGTGTCGCTCCAGGCCCTCGCCGCGGTGCTCGGCGGCACCCAGTCGCTCCACACGAACTCGCTCGACGAGACGTACGCGCTCCCCACGGAGGAGAGCGTGACCATCGCCCTCCGGACGCAGCAGATCATCGCCCACGAGAGCGGGGTCGCGAACACCATCGATCCGCTCGGCGGGAGTTATTACGTGGAGTGGCTGACGGACCGCCTCGAGCAGGAGGCGCTCGAGTACATCCAGCGGATCGATGACATGGGCGGCATGGTGGCCGCCATCGAGAACGGGTATCCGCAGCGCGAGATCGCGGCCTCGGCCTACCGCTTCCAGCGAGAGCTGGAGTCGAACGAGCGGATCATGGTGGGCGTAAACCGTTACGCGGCGGCGGGCGAGAAGACGATCCCCCTCCTGCGCATCGACGAGGAGGTGCAGCGGGTGCAATGCGAGAACCTCGCCAGGGTCAAAGCCGGGCGGGACCAGGACCGGGTGCGGGGCGCGCTCGCCGACGTGCGCGAGGCCGCGCGCAGCCCGAGGACGAACGTCATGCCCCCGATCATCGCGGCGGCCAGCGCGTACGCGACCGAGCAGGAGATCTGCGACGTGCTGCGCGACGTCATGGGAACTTACAGCGATCCGGCAGAATTCTGAGCTCCCGGCGGCCCCCGGGGGGACACCCGCTGCTTCGGGCGCATCCGCTCAGGTCCCGGGGCGCACGGCGGGCCAGGGAACCCCCTCAATTCGTCAGGTTGACACTTCTCTACCTCGGCCGGTAGAGTGCGCCGGCGTCAGGGCGCCGCAGTCGCGGCGCAGCCGTGGCGCCGCCGTACGGTCTGCTGTTGTCGCTGCGCTGCGGCGCTGCGTGCTGTCGGTCGAGTGAGAGGATCGTCGCGGGCGACCGAGGTCGCCGCGAGGGAGCAAGCTTATGAAGAGTCGATCCATGTCGCGCCGCTTTTTTGGCCTGTCGGCGCTCCTTTTGTCCGTCGGCGCCACGGCGGCGTGTGACAACAAAGGGTCCGAGGCCCCCGGCAAGGACGCGCCGGCGGGCTCGGCCGCACCTGGCGCGGGCGCCGGGGCCACGCCGCAGGGCGGCGCGAAGAGCGGCGCGAAGCTGGTCACGATCTCCCGGGAGCAGCAGGCGTCCTGGGTGCGGAACTTCAACCCGCTGCTGGCCGAGGGGAGCGTGCGCTTCCCCACCCTCGCGGGCATCTACGAGCCGATGATCGTGTACAACACGATGAAGGGCGAGTTCCAGCCCTGGCTCGCGACGAAGTACGAGTGGAGCGACGGCAACAAGAAGCTCACCTTCACGACCCGGACCGAGGTCAAGTGGTCTGACGGACAGCCCTTCTCGGCGAAGGACGTCGCGTTCACGTTCGGGCTCCTCAAGAAGTTCCCCGCGACCGACCTCACCGGCGTGTGGAAGATCGTCGAGTCGGTCGAGGCCAAGAACGACACCACGGTCGAGTTCGTCCTCAAGGAGCCCTTCGTCCCCGGGCTCAGCTACATCGGCCACCAGCCGATCGTGCCGGAGCACAAGTGGAAGGACGTCGCCGACCCGGTCACGTTCACGAACGAGAACCCGGTCGCGACGGGGCCCTTCACCGAGGTGAAGGTCTTCCAGAACCAGGTGTACGAGCTCCACAAGAACCCGCACTACTGGCAGAAGGGCAAGCCGGCGGTCGACGGGCTCCGCTTCCCGGCGTACCCGGGCAACGACCAGGCGAACCTGGCGCTCATCAACGGCGAGGTCGACTGGGCCGGCAACTTCGTCCCCGACATCGACAAGACCTACGTCAGCAAGGACCCGCAGAACAACCATTACTGGTTCCCGCTCGTCGGCGGCACCGTGACGCTCTACCCGAACGCGACGAAGAAGCCGTTCGACGACATCAAGGTGCGCAAGGCCATCAGCATGGCCATCGACCGGGCCCAGATCGCGAAGATCGCGGTCAACGGCTACACGGTCGGCGCGGACGCGACGGGCCTCGACGACGCGTACGCGCGCTGGCGCAACGAGAAGGCGGCGGCGGCGGGCGACTGGACCACCTTCGACGTGGCCAAGGCGAACGCGCTGCTCGACGAGGCCGGCTACGCCAAGGGCTCGGATGGGATCCGGGCGAAGGACGGCAAGCCGCTGAAGTTCGACATCAACGTCGTGACCGGCTGGTCCGACTGGGTGCGCGCGGTCCAGATCACCACGCAGAACCTGAAGGCCGTCGGCATCGAGGCCACGCTGAAGACGTACGACTTCAGCGCGTTCTTCGAGGCGCTCCAGAAGGGCACGTTCGACATGTCGATGGGCTGGACGAACACCGAGCCCACGCCGTTCAACTTCTACCGCGATCTCATGTCCCCGGAGTTCGTGAAGCCGGTCGGCGAGGTCACCGCGCGCAACTGGCACCGCTTCGGCGCCAAGGAGGCCGAGCCGCTCTTCAAGCAGTTCCAGTCCGCGACGGATCCGGCGGAGCAGAAGCGCATCATCGACGAGCTCCAGACGATCTTCGTCGAGAAGGTGCCGGTGATCCCGCTGTTCAAGAACCCCTCCTGGGGCGAGTACAGCACGAAGCGCTTCGTCGGGTGGCCCAACAAGGAGAACCCGTACGCCAAGCTGTCGCCGAACAACCCGCCGGACTACCTCATCGTCCTCACCGAGATCAAGCCGAAGTGAAGGCTGGTCGCGCGGCGCGCCGGGCGTCGTCTTCTACGCCGCGCGCGTGACGCCTGACGCCGCGCCGCCGCGCGTGTAGCTCCGCCGCCGCGCGGGCCGAAGCCCGGCCCGCGCGCGGGGCGACTCCCCTCGTCACAGCACAAACCTTGGCCGCTGCCGGCGCCGGTGCGAAGATCGCGCCGTATGCTCCCTTCCGGCCTCATCACACGTCTCGCTGCGCTCCTCTCCGGCGTCGCCCTCCTCGCCTGCGGCGGCAACCAGCACGCGGGCGCGGCCGAGTTCTGGGCGGGAGGCACCGTCGATCCCGCCGCGCCGGAGAAGGACGAGCAGGAAGGCGCGAAGCCGATGGCGGCGCGCAGGCCGATCTCGACGCCCGACGATTTCGACGGCGCGCCCGTGGTGCCAGAGGAGCAGGTGCGCTCCTGGGTCGGGGTGCGGCACGACCTCGGGCTCGCGCGCGCCGCCGCGCCGAAGGAGCGCTGCAGCTGCCTGGCCGTGGAGGTGGGGGAGGCGCGTGATCCCAGGTTCCAGTGGGCGGCCGGCGCTCCCGACGTCGGGGGCGGCACGCTCGCGATCGCCCTGAGCGCGCGCGGGGTGCCCTGCCCGGGCGGCGCTGCGGACGAGGCGGAGCGGCGGCCCTCGATCTCGGCGGTCGATCAGGAAGGGAACGACATCGTGGTCGAGGTCGAGGACCTGCCGCCGGGCCGGCCGCTCGCGACCGGCGCGGTCATCCCGAGGCCGGCCCCGGGCGGGGCGATCTACGTGAAGGGGAAGACGTCGAAGGTGCCCTATGCGCGCGCGCCCGGCGGGGCGCGCTGCAAGGTGTATTGAGCTCAGTTCGTGGGCGCGCCGGCGCAGATCCAGTCGTTGAACTTCTTGATGTCGGCCTCGGGCAGCGGGCCGCCCGGGGGCATCCTGCCGGTGCGATCGCAGATGTCCTCGTCCGTCAGCTTGTTGATGAGGTAGCTCTGGCTCGGCATGCCCGGCACGACGAGCACCCGCTCGCGGCAGGTGGTGCTGTCCTGCTCGACGAGCTCGCCGGCGGCCGCGGCCGCGCGGAGGTCGAGCTGGGCGGCCGGCATGCCGGTGCCGCCGTGGCAGTTCTGCGTGGCGCAGGACCGCGTCAGGATGGCCTGCACGTCGGCGAACGACGCGGTGTCCGACCCGCAGGCGGGATCGCTGGGGGCGCTGCCGCCGCCGCCGTCGCCCGGGGCGCTGCCGCCGCCGCCGTCGCCCGGGGCGCTGCCGCCGCCGCCGTCGCCTGGGGCGCTGCCGCCGCCGCCGTCGCCCGGGGTGCCCGTGCCGCTGGTCGTGGTCGTGGAGCCGCCGCCGGTGCCGGTGCCGGTCCCCGTGCCGGTGCCGGTCCCCGTGCTGGTCCCGCCGGTGTCGCCGGGGTCGTCATCGGAGCAGGCGGCCGCCGCCGAGAGGCCGAGAGCAAGACACAGAATCCATCGCCGTGGAGCTTGAAGGTGGATCAAAGGACCTCTCCGCTGTTGGGTCACGCGGCGTCCGCCGCGTGAGCGACTGTGGGGGCACAGTAGGAGGCGTGGTGCGACAGCACAACGCAATTCGTGCGGTCGGTGGATCCTCGATCCCCGGAGCAGTGATAACGCTGGAATGAAATGGTGGCGCTGCAATGGCGGGCAGCGCGGGGGCGCGCCGCCCGCCCGCTTTATCCCGCGAGCGCCCGCGAGGAGAGGAGCTCTCCCGGATCGCGCTCTGCCATGTCCTCGAAACGCGGGAGCGCCGCGAGCCGGCGCGTCACCGTCGCCGAGGTCTCGGGGTCGCGCTCGAACACGACCGCGCGGCTGAGGGTCTGCTTCGACACCGCCCTGAGCAGCGACGGCGAGTGCGTCGTCGCCACGATCTGGCAGAGCGGAGGCCGCGCCGCCCCCTCCAGCGTCTGCGCGAGCAGGCCGGCGCGCTCGGGGTGCAGGCCGGCGTCGGGATCCTCGAGGAGCAGGAGCGAGCCCTCGGGCGCGGTGAGCACGCCGGCGATCTTGCCGAGCGCGCGCAGCGCGCCGTCCGGGAGGCACGGCGCGGGGACGCGGTGGCCGCCCTTCTCGACCAGCACCATCATCACGTCGCCTAGGCCCGTCTCCGCGAACTCGATGTCGTCGATCTCGGGCGCGACGATCTCCCGTATCCAGCCGAGCACGTCGTGTTTGTGATCGGCCTCCTCGCAGAGCCGGCGGAGCACGGCGGAGAGGTTCTGTCCGCCGGCGCCGAGGCTGTCGATCTCGTGCGGCACGTAACCCCTCATCCGCGAAGGATCGATGTCGAGCGACAGCGTGCTCCGCATCGCGACCTGGAGCGCATTGCAGAGCGCGATCACGTCCGCGAGGCTCACGTCGTCGGCGCGCCCGCGGTGGTGCTCGATCTGGCCGAGCAGGCTGCGCCGCGCGGGGTTCCTGTCCGGGGACGCCGCCCTCATGCTGCGGCTCTTCTTGGATGACGCCTTCATCACGCCGCCCGAGGCGAACCCCTCGAGGCCCTTCAGCGCGGAGGTGGGGGTGTCGAAGAGCGGCGCGCCTGCCACCTTCGCCTCCAGCGACTCGTGCTCCACGATCACGTCGGGCTCGACCTGACACGTGATCTTGTGTGTGAGCTCGTCCTTCCCGAGCGCCCATCGGCTCTCGATGGTGAAGGACTTCGCGCCCCTGTACGTGGCCCCCTGCGTGCCGCCGCGCAGGCCCGGCCAGACCTCGCGCCGCCCGTCGACGCGGCCGCGGAAGATGTCGCAGATGGGGAGATCCAGCCCGACGCCCTGCAGGAATCGCAGGGCGTCGAGGAAATTGCTCTTCCCGGAGCCGTTGGCCCCGAGCAGCAGCGTGAGGGGGGAGAGCTCCACCGTTTCATCGGCGAAGCTCTTGAAGTTCTTGAGTCGAATGGATGTCAGCATGCCTGGCCGCTCGCGGTCCTCCATGTAGCCAGGCGGGCGGCCGGATGTCCAGCGCCGGAAGGCCGATCAACGAAAGTCGATGAGCTCGATGTCGAACACGAGCAGGCCGGCGGGGGCGCCGGGGCGCGTCGGCTTTTCGCCGTACGCGAGCTCGGCGGGGATCCAGAATCGCGCTTTCTCGCCTTTCACCATCAGCTGTACGCCCTCGGTCCACCCCTTGATCACGCCGCCGAGCGGGAAGGTGGCCGGCTCGTCGCGCACAATGGAGCTGTCGAACATCTTCCCGTCGGTCGTCCAGCCCGTGTAGTGCACGGTGACGCGGCTCGTCGGCTTGGGGTGCTCGGTGCCCGTGCCCTTCTGGAGGACCTGGTAGGCGAGCCCGGACGTGGTCTTCTTCGCGGTCTTCGGCGCCGCCTTCACGTCCTTCGGCACGGGCGGCGGCTTGGGGGCGGCCGCGAAATCGAGCAGCTCGACGTCGAACACGAGCATGCCGGCCGGGGCGCCGGGGCGCGTGGGTTTCTCGCCGTAGGCGAGGTCCCCGGGGATCCAGAGACGGCGCTTCTCGCCCTTGCTCATGAGCTGGAGCGCCTCCGTCCACCCCTTGATGACGCCGCCGACCGGGAAGCTGGCCGGCTCGTTGCGAATGATGGAGCTGTCGAACATCTTCCCGTCGGTCGTCCACCCCGTGTAGTGGACCGTCACCTTGTCGTCGGGGCCGGGGTGCGCCTTGTCCTTGCCGGGCGTGAGCACCTTGAACGCGAGCCCGGAGGCGGTCTTCTCCGCGTCGGCGGGCGGCGCGGCGACGTCCGGCGGCGCGGGCAAGCCGGCAGGCTCTGCGGGCTGCGCGGGCGCGGTGGGCGTGGGCACGGCGGCGGTGGGCGCGGCCGGCGCGCTGGCCGCGGGCGGCGGGGACTCGGCGACCGGCTGCGGGTTTGGCTTCTGGTCGCACGCGGCGAGGGGGACGGCGAACATCACAACAAAGAGAGCGGCACAACGTTTCATGCGCCGTTTCATACCTCGTTCGCCGCCGCGAGCCGGTACTTTGTGCCGATCTGCCGGGCGCGTCCGTCATCGCGGAACCCCGAGCGGCCGTCCTCGGCGCTGCCGGCGAGGGCCCTCGACCTGCCTCCCTGGACGATCTAGCGTTCGCCCGCCATGGCGAAAGCGGTTTATTTCTTCGGGGCGGGGCAGGCAGACGGGGACGCACAGCAGAAAGATCTGCTCGGGGGCAAGGGGGCAGGGCTCGCGGAGATGACGCGCCTCGGCATCCCGGTCCCGCCGGGCTTCACGATCACGACCGAGGTGTGCAATGCCTATTACGCCGCGCGCAAGGCGCTGCCCGCCGGCGTCGAGGAGGAGATCCGGGCGGGGATCCGCCGGCTGGAGTCGCTGCTCGATCTGGAGCTCGGGAGCCCGGAGGCGCCGCTGCTCGTGTCGGTGCGCTCGGGCGCGCGCGCGTCGATGCCGGGGATGATGGATACCATCCTGAACCTCGGCCTGAACGACGAGATCGCGCGGGGGCTCGCGCGGCGCACGGGCAGCGAGCGGTTCGCGCTGGACGTGTATCGCCGGTTCATCCTGGCCTATGCGGATATCGTGCTCGGCGTGCCCCGGGCGCGGTTCGACGAGGCGCTCGGCCGCGCGCGCGCGCAGGCCGCGGCGAGGCTCGGCGTCGACACGACGCGCCTGAACGCCGCGGAGCTCGAGCGCAAGGTGCCCGATTCGATGCTCGATGCGGGCTCGCTCGCGGCGCTGGTCGCGCGGCAGAAGGAGATCGTCCTCGAGGCGACGGGGCAGCCGTTCCCCGAGGACCCGTACGCCCAGCTCCGGGGCGCGATCCGGGCCGTATTCGACAGCTGGAACAACCAGCGCGCGAAGGTGTACCGGCGGATGCACGATATCCCGGAGGCCTGGGGGACGGCGTGCAACGTCCAGGCGATGGTGTTCGGCAACCTGGGCGACGACTCGGGCACGGGCGTGGCCTTCACGCGCGACCCCTCGACCGGGGAGCGGCGCTTCTTCGGCGAGTGGCTGCCGAACGCGCAGGGCGAGGACGTGGTGGCCGGGGTGCGCACGCCGCACCCGCTGTCGAGGTCCGGCAGGGGCGGCCTGGACGAGACGGGGGGCGTGGACGACGCGAGCTCGCTCGAGGCGCGGATGCCGGGCGCCTACGCGGAGCTCGTCGAGGTGCAGCAGAAGCTCGAGCGGCACTTCCGCGACATGCAAGACCTCGAGTTCACGATCCAGGAGAACAGGCTGTTTCTGCTCCAGTGTCGCACCGGCAAGCGCACGGGCGGGGCGGCGGTGCGCATCGCGGTCGAGATGGCCAAAGAGGGCCTGATCAGCCAGCGCGAGGCGATCTTGCGGGTGGATCCGGGCGCGATCGATCAGCTGCTCCACCCGAGCATCGACCCGAGCGCGCCGAAGCGGCTGCTCGCGCGGGGCCTGCCGGCGAGCCCCGGGGCGGTGACGGGACAGGTGGTGTTCACCGCCGACGAGGCGGAGCGGCGCGCCGGCCAGGGCAAGGCGGTGATCCTGGTGCGCGCCGAGACGTCGCCGGAGGACATCCACGGCATGAAGGCGGCGCGCGGCGTCCTGACGGCGCGCGGCGGCATGACCAGCCACGCGGCCGTTGTGGCGCGGGGGATGGGCAAGAGCTGCGTCGCGGGCTGCTCGGCGATCAGCGTGAGCCGCGACCAGATGGCGGTGACGCTCTACGACGATCACGGCCACGCGACCGGCACGATCGCGGTGAAGGGCGGCGATCTGATCACGCTCGACGGCGGCGCCGGCGCGGTCTACCTCGGGGCGGTGCCGACCGTGCCGGCGGCGCTGAGCGGCGCGTTCGGCGAGCTCATGGCGTGGGCCGACGCGGTCCGGCGCCTGCGGGTGCGGGCGAACGCCGACACGCCGCACGACGCGAGGACGGCGCGCAACTTCGGCGCGGAGGGCATCGGGCTCTGCCGCACCGAGCACATGTTCTTCGACGAGGAGCGCATCGGGGCGATGCGCGAGATGATCCTCGCGCGCGGCGACGACGAGGGGCGGCGGCGCGCCCTCGCGAAGCTGCTCCCGTTCCAGCGCGACGATTTCCTGGGTGTCTTCCGGGAGATGGCCGGCCTGCCCGTGACGATCCGGCTGCTCGATCCGCCGCTGCACGAGTTCCTGCCGGAGAACCCGGCGCAGCTCGAGCAGCTCGCGAAGGCGATGGGCGTCAGCCGGCGGGACCTCGAGCGCAGGAACGAGGAGCTCGCCGAGTACAATCCGATGCTCGGCCACCGGGGCTGCCGGCTGGCGATCACCTCCCCGGAGATCTACGAGATGCAGGCGCGCGCCCTCTTCGAGGCGGCGTGCGAGGCGGCGGCGGCGGGCATCGAGGTCGAGCCCGAGATCATGATCCCGCTCAGCATGACGCGGCGCGAGCTCGCGATCACGAGGGCGCTCGTCTCCGGGGTGGCGGAGCGGGTGTTCGCCGAGAAGGGGCGGAGGGTCGAGTTCCGGTTCGGGACGATGATCGAGCTGCCGCGCGCGGCGATCGTGGCCGGCGAGCTGGCGGAAGAGGCCGAGTTCTTCAGCTTCGGCACGAACGATCTCACGCAGACGGCGCTCGGCATCTCGCGCGACGACGCGGGCCGGTTCCTCGGCGCGTACGTCGAGGCCGGCGTGTTCGCGAAGGATCCGTTCCAGTCGCTGGACGTGCCCGGCGTCGGGGCGCTCGTGGAGATGGGGCGGGACCGGGGGCGCGCGGCGCGGCCCGGGCTGAAGCTCGGCGTCTGCGGCGAGCACGGCGGCGATCCGGGCTCGATCGCGTTCTTCGAGCGGGCCGGGCTCGATTACGTCTCCTGCTCGCCGTTCCGCGTGCCCGTGGCGCGCCTCGCGGCCGCGCAGGCGGCGCTCGCGGCCGGGCCCGCGCGCGGGCCGCGCGCGACGGACTGACCTTCTCGTCCCGGGACGTACTCTCACGTCATCTGCGGATCGGCGCGACATCCGTTCTCACGGGCGCGCGCTCTCTCCATCACGAGCGAGTTTTGCGTCGCTGCGCGTCTGCTAGAACAGGCGCCTCGCCGCATTCCGCGGGTGTCTGGCTGGGTGTTGCTCTGGACCCATGCTGCTTCACCGCGCGCTGGCGACTGGAGGTCTCATGCGTCGTCTTCGCGTCCGCGTCTCCGCTGCGCTGCTCGCCCTCGTGGGGGCGGCGACCTCAGGTGCTCTCGTCGCGATCGGCTGTGACGCCGCGGAGCCGCTCGACGCGGCCGGCGGGGGCGGGTCGTCCGGGGGCGCCGGAGGCCAGGGCGGCGGGGGCGGCGGCGCCGGGGCCGCGCGGTCGGACGAGGGCTTCGGCGGGCTGCTCTCCCCCGGCGAGGACGCCGGATCTGCCGCGGTCGACGCCGCGGTGAACCCGTGCGGCACGGAGTGCGGGCCGGAGGAGCTCTGCGATCAGGTCCACCTCGGGGCCGACGATGACTGCGACGGTCAGGTCGACGAGACGTGCGTCTGCATCCCGGGGCAGGCGCACGCGTGTTTCATGGGCGATCCCTCGTACCGCGCGGCCGAGGGGTGCTTCCCGGGCACGGCGCTGTGCGACGAGATCGGCGCGTGGGGGCCGTGCGTCGGCGGCCGCCACGCGACCGAGGCCTGCTTCAGCGAGAGCCCGGTGGGCTGCCACGCGATGCAGGCGCCGCCGTTCGCCGACGTGAACCTGAAGGAGGGGACCGGCACGTTCAGCGTGGACGCCGTGCCCGGGTCGGAGTCCTGGACGGTCGTTTGCCCGACAGGCATCGATCCGTGCCCTGCGGTGACCGGGGTGGATCCCGAGGACGATTACAAGCCGCTCCAGTCGGGCGAGTACCGGGTGACGTACACGAAGCGCCGCGCGGACGGCTCGGCGGCGTCGTGCGAGTACGCGCTGTATGTCGGCGCGCCCGGCCTGCGGGTCGAGCTCGAGTGGGAGCACGACCTCGGCGGCCGCGGGGTGGATCTCGACCTGCACGTGCACCGGCCGGGCGACGCGCAGCCGTGGCGGGTCACCGGCTCCGCGGTCGACTGCGGCTACAACAACTGCACGGTCGACCACATGGACGCGGGCTCGTCGCTCGGCTGGTTCAGCGGCGCCGCGGCGCCCCCGGACCCGGTGAACTGGCACAGGGATCCGGTGGAGGCGAGGAACACCTGCTACTTCGCGCCTCGCGGCGCCGGGCAGGCGTGGCGCGCCCTCGACCGGGGCTGCCACAACCCGCGGCTCGACGTCGACAACATCACCTGCGATCCGGGCGTCACGGATCCGAACAGCGATGATTTCTGCGCGCCCGAGAACATCAACATCGATTTCCCGCCGGTCGGGCAGTGGACGCGGATCGGGGTCCATTATTACTCGGGCCACGGCGAGCGTTATGCGGTGCACCCGCGGGTCAAGATCTTCTGCCACGGCGCCCTCGGGGCGGATCTCGGCCCGACGGGGTTCTACGATCCGGAGGCGCCCGTCACGTTCGCGTCGAGCGACTCGAGCACGCGGTACTGGCTCGTGGCCGACGTCGCGTTCATCGACGGGGGCGAGTGCGGCGAGGACACCTGCGTGGTGAGGCCGCTCTACGAGGACGAGGTGCTGAAGACCCCGCTGCTCACGACGCGGGAGTCGGTGGAGTCGAGCTTCGGCCCGGAGTACCCGCCGCCGCCCTGAGGGGCGGTGTTCCCCGCGGCCGCGGGGGTGGCCGCGGGTGTGGCCGCGGGCGCTGGCGTGGCCGCGGGCGCTCGCGTGGGCCGCGGGCGCTGGCGGGCCTGCCGGGGCCGGCGGCGCCCCGGCGGGCCCGGCGCCTTTACAGGCGCGGCGGGGCGGTGCACGCTAACGGCATGGGCATCTTCGACCGCATGGGGAAGGTCATCTCGAGCAACGTCAACGCGCTCCTCGACAAGGCGGAAGATCCGAGAAAGTCGCTGGATCTCATCGTCGAGGAGATGAAGGATCAGATCCGCGCGGCGCGGAAGGAGCTGGTCGACGCGGTAGCGGCCGAGAAGGTGCTGCGCAAGAAGGTCGACGAGCTCGACGGCGAGGCGGACAAGTGGGAGAAACGCGCCGAGCTCGCGCTGAAGGCGGGGGACGAGACGCTCGCGCGCGAGGCGCTGGTCCAGAAGAAGCGCGTCGTGGGCGAACGCGACCGGGCCGAGGCGATGCGGGCGGAGCAGCGATCGGCGGTCCTCTCGATGAAGACGGAGCTCGAGCGCATGGAGGCGAAGCAGGAGGAGTTCCAGGCGCGCAAGGGCACGCTCGCGGCGCAGATCCAGCAGCAGCGCGCGGGCGGCGGCGCCGAGGGGCTCGGGGCGCGGGGCGGCTCCAGCGCGTTCGCGGAGTTCCGGCGGATGGAGGAGGCGGTCGAGGGACAGGCGGCGCAGGTCGCGGCGTCGCGCGAGGTGGAGGAGGCGATCTCGGGCGGCGGGCTGTCGGCGGCGGAGCTCGAGGCGAAGTTCGCGCGCCTCGAGCACGGCCGCGGGGCGGGCAGCGACGACCGGCCCGGCGGGTCGGCGGTCGACGATGAGCTCGCCGCGCTGAAGAAGAAGATCCGGATCGGGTCCTGAGGGCGGCGGGAGCCGCCGGGCAGGCGGCCGGCGCGCCCAGGTACTTCGGCGTGAGACCCTCGTTCAACATCGCGGGCCCGTGCATCCCTGGGGAGCACTACATGCTGCCGCCGGAGCGCCGGCTCGGCCGCGTGCTGCGGCTGATCGAGCAGCGGAAGTTCTTCACGCTGCACGCCGGCCGGCAGACGGGCAAGACGACCTGCCTGATGTGGCTGGAGCGCCACCTCGGGGCCGCGGGAGAGCACCGCGCGCTGTGGATCGACCTGGAGACGGCGCGGGAGAAGCCGGAGGTGCCGCGCGCCATGGCGGCCATCCTGGCCAGCCTCGACCGCGCGCTCACGGTGCGGCATCCCGAGCTCGCGCGGCCCGAGGCGGCCGAGATCGAGGCGATGCTGCGGCTGCCCGACAGCGCGCTGCTCGCGTACCTGACGCGGCTGGCCGGGCTGGAGCCGCGGCCGCTGGTGGTCCTGCTCGACGAGGCCGACAGCCTGGTGGGCGAGGCGATGGTGTCGTTCTTGACCCAGCTCCGGCAGGGTTACATCGAGCGGAGCCAGGTGCCGTTCCCGGCGAGCGTGGCGCTGGTGGGGCAGCGGCAGGTGCGCGATTACGCGCTCAGCGCGGAGGACCCGACGGTCGTGTCGTGGCTCGGGACCACCTCGCCGTTCAACATCACGGCGGGGGCCATGACGCTGGGGCCGTTCACGGCGGCCGAGGTCGAGGAGCTGCTCGAGCAGCACACGACGGCGACGGGGCAGCGGTTCGAGCCCGAGGCGGCGGCGCGCATCGCGGAGCTCGGGCAAGGGCACCCGTGGCTGACGAACGCGCTCGCGGACCAGATCGTCGGCTGGGACGTGGAGGACCGGAGCGCGCCGATCACCCGGGGCCACGTGGACGCGGCCAAGGAGACGCTCATCCTGGAGCGCCGCTCTCACATCGACTCGCTGGTGGCGCGGCTGCGCGAGCCCCGGGTGCGGCGGATCCTCGAGCCCATGCTCAAGGGAGAGATGCCTCAGGGGGATCTGCTGGACGACGATCTCGCCTATGTGCTCGGCCTCGGGCTCGTGCGGCTGCGCGGCGGTGCGGTCGAGATAGCCAATCCGATCTACCGAGAGGTGATCCCGCGGGCGCTCACCTTCAGCCAGCAGGTGAC
Source organism: Sorangium cellulosum (assembly GCF_002950945.1). Lineage (GTDB taxonomy): Bacteria > Myxococcota_A > Polyangia > Polyangiales > Polyangiaceae > Sorangium > Sorangium cellulosum_E. The sequence continues at coordinate 12,086,538 of NZ_CP012673.1, read as the reverse complement.
CATCGCGAACGAGCCAGCGTGGTACGTGGGGGAGGACGGCTCGCTCGACATGGGCAAGCTGATGGCGGACTGGCAGGTGTTCTGGCGCAAGGACGGCTCGCTGGCCGTCGAGGGCTTCTCGTACAGAGAGGCCGGCCCGCACCTGCTGCTCATGGCGTTCCTGCAGCGGATCATCAACGGAGGGGGGCGGATCGAGCGCGAGTACGGCCTCGGCCGCGGGGCGCTCGACCTCATGGTGTTCTGGAAGAGGGAGCGGCACGCGATCGAGCTCAAGATCCGGCGGGACACGGAGACGGAAGCCGAGGCGCTGGACCAGCTCGCGGGCTACCTCGACCGCGCGGGCCTCGGGGAGGGGTGGCTCGTGCTGTTCGATCTGCGCAAGGAGCTGACCTGGCAGGAAAAGCTCTACGTGCGCGAGGTCGAGCACGCGGGGAAGACGCTCCGCATCGTGGGGTGCTGAAGCGAGCGCCCCCGTGTCTGCGCGGCGCCGCGCGATCGAGTATGCGAATTCGCGAGAACTTGTAAGGTCGAAGCGGAAGGGGCTCCGCAACCGGCAAGCGTGTGTTCCGCACGTATCCGGTCATTGCGACCCCCACCGGACTGCGGCAGAGCGGCGCGCGTGCGCCCCGTCTCGCTCCTGCCGACCCGCTGGGATACCCCGCAATGCGACGATTACGAGAGCCTCGACGTGGTCCGCCGGTTCGAGCTCGAGGTGCGCGTCTGCCGCGCGCACACGGAGCCGTTCACGGTCGCGCCGCTCGGCGGGCGCATCGACGGCGACTATGCGGTGACGAGCGGGAGCGGCGGCCGGTACCTGGTCGATCTCGTCGATAGCAGCGCGCGGTACGACACCTGCACCTGCCCGGATTTCCTCACGAATCAGCTCGGCACGTGCAAGCACCTCGAGGCGGTGCGCCGCGCGGTCGCGGAGCGCCCGTCGTGGCGGCGCGCGCTCGCGCGGATCGAGCTGCCGGCGCGGCCGACGATCACGGTCGACGCGCAGGACGGGCTGCGCCTGCTCGGGGTGGGGGCGTGGCCGGCGGCGCTCCGCGCGGAGCGCGCGCGGCTCGTGCAGCCGGGCGGGCTGCTCAAGGCGCTGTCGGCGGGCACGGGGGGAGCGACGGCCCTCGCTGCCCGCGTCGTGCACGCGGCCGCGCCGGCGGCGGAGCGGCTCGCGCGGGCGGCGTGGCACACGCGCCGCCAGCGGCTCGTCGAGGCGCGGATGGGCCGCGGCGCGCGCGCGATCGAGGAGCTCGGGCTGCCGCTCTTTCCGTACCAGCGCGAGGGCGTGCTCCACCTCTTCCGGAGCGGGCGGGCGCTGCTCGCGGACGACATGGGGCTCGGCAAGACCCTCCAGGCGGTCGCGGCGTGCGAGCTGCTCCGCCGCCGCGGCGAGGCGCGGCGTGTGCTCATCGTCACGGCGGCGTCGCTCAAGCACCAGTGGGCGCAGGAGATCGCGCGGTGGACGGGCGAGCGCGCCGCGGTGCTCGGCGGGGCGCCGCCGCAGCGCTCGGAGGCGCTCGCGCTCGGGGCCGCGTACACGGTGCTCAGCTACGAGCTCACGTGGCGCGATCTGTCGCGGCTGCAGGCGCTCGACGCGGACGTGCTGGTGCTCGACGAGGCGCAGCGGGCGAAGAACTTCCGCACGAAGACGGCCGCGACCCTGCGCGCGATCCCGTCGCGGTTTTTGTTCGTGCTCACGGGGACGCCCGTCGAGAACCGCCTCGACGACCTGTACGCGCTCCTCCAGCTCGTGGACCCGGCGCTCCTCGGGCCGCTCTGGCGGTTCAACGTGGACTTCCACCGCCAGGACGAGCGGGGCAAGGTCGTCGGCTACAAGAACCTCGGGGCGCTGCGGGAGCGCATCCGGAAGGTGGTGCTCCGGCGCGAGCGGTCCGAGGTGCTGCGCGACCTGCCGCCGCTGCTGGAGCAGACGCGGTACACGCCGCTCACCCGCGAGCAGCGGGAGCTCGACGCGGACTACCGCGAGCAGGCGGCGCGGCTCTTGGCGATCGCGGAGCGCCGGGGGCTCACCAAGGAGGAGATGGACCGGCTCATGATGCTGCTCCTCAAGGCGCGGCAGGCGTGCAACGCGCTGGAGCTGTGTGATCCGAAGCGGGGGAAGAAGGCGTCGCCGAAGCTCGACGAGCTGGAGGCGCTCGTCGCGGAGATCGCGGCGCAGCCCCGGAGCAAGATCCTCGTGTTCTCGGAGTGGGTCGGCATGCTGGCGCTCGCCGCGGAGCGGCTCGACCGGATCGGCGTCGGCCACCTGGTGCTGCACGGCGGCGTGCCCACGGAGCGGCGCCCGGCGCTCCTCGCGCGCTTCCGCGAGGACGAGGCGGCGCGGGTGCTGCTCAGCACGGACGCGGGCGGCGTGGGGCTCAACCTGCAGGAGGCGAGCTACGTGGTGCACCTCGACCTGCCGTGGAACCCGGCGCGGCTCGACCAGCGCACGGGGCGCGCGCACCGGCTCGGTCAGGCGCGCAACGTGAGCGTGATCTACCTCTGCGCCGAGGCGGGCATCGAGCGGGGCATCGAGGGCACGCTGGCCGGTAAACGGGCGATCCGGGCGGCGGCGCTCCGGGCCGACGCCGCGGTGGAAGAGCTCTCGGCGCCGACTTTTTCGATGTTCCTGCGCGACATGCGCGAGGTCCTGGCGGAGGCGGGCGAGGGAGCGACAGGAGGAGGCGCGGCGGAGGCGGGAGGGATGGCGGCAGACGGGGACGTGGTGGTAGATGGGAACGCGGCGGTGGACGGGAGCGCGATCGTGGACGGAAGCATGGTGGTGGACGGGAGCACGGCAGGAGAGGGGAGCGCCGCCGTGCGCGCGGAGGGCGGCGTTGCCGGGGCGCACGGTGCGCCGGCGCCGGTGCCCGGGTGGCTGGTGAGCGAGGCCGCTCCCGCGAACGACGCGGCGGTGGAGGGCGCCTCTCGTGCGAGCGACGCGGGCGCTCCTGCGAACGACGCGGTGATGGAGGCCGCCGCTCCGGCGGCGCGGCTCGCCCGTGCGGCGGAGCCGATCGCGCTCGATGCGGGCGTGCGGGCGGGCCCGCCGGCGGAGGTCTCCAGGGCGAAGGCCGCGCAGCGGGCGGCGGAGGACCGGCTCCGGCTCGCGCGGGTGGTGCTGGACGCCGGGTTCGCCGCGGACGCGGCGCGTGCGGCCTACGAGGCGCTCGCCGAGGCGATCTCGGGCATGCTGGAGGGGCCGGCGCCCGAGTCGCACGCCGCCCTGGTCGCGGTCGTGTACCGTGAGCTCGTGCCGGCGGGCGAGCTGCCCGTCGAGGCCCACGCCGCGCTCGCGCGGCTGCACGACCTCGGCACGCTCGCGCGCGCGGGCGTGCGGCTCGACCCGGCGCTCGCCAGCATGGCCGTGGACGAGGCGACGACCTGGATCGGCCGGCTGGCCCCCTTGCACACCCCCGATTGAGGCCGCGTCATGACGAAGCTCAGCATCGGTTCAAGCGAAGGCAGAGGCCTCGGCGTCTTCGCGCGCGCCCCCATCGCGCAGGGCGAGACGGTCGAGCGCACGCCGGTGATCGTGCTCCCGGACCCCCAGTGGGAGCTGCTCGAGAGGACGTCGCTCCATGAGTACTACTTCCTCTGGGGCGAGGACGCGGTGGCGATCGCGACCGGCTTCGGCATGTTGTACAACCACACGTCCGACCCGAACGCGCGGCTCGTCAGGCACCTGGACTCGAGAGAGCTGGAGGTCGTCGCCCTGCGCGACATCGCGAAAGGCGAGGAGGTCACCGTCCGTTACGAGTCCGTCTGGTTCCCCCTGAAGTGACCTCCTCCGCGGCGAGCCCGGGGGGCCTTACCGGGGCCCGTCATCGGGCTCGTCGAGCCTGCACACCGCGGGGATCGGCCGGATGAACTCCTGCGCGACGCTGAACGTGTAGGCGCCCTGGAAGGGGACGACCAGCACGTCGCCCTCCTCGATCGCCTCGGCATAACAGCGGAGCCCCCACACGTCCTCGCAGTCGCAGAGCGAGCCGCCGATGCGGACCGGGATCTCGCGATCCGCCGGGCGCGTGACGTTGACGACCGGGCAGTAGATCTGGAGGTACTTCTCCCAGCCGACCATGTTGATGCCGCCGTCGACGATCACCAGGTCGTCGCGCTTCTTGTCCACGACGGTGAGCGCGATGTGCATGGCATACGTCGAGACGATCCTCCCCGGCTCGGTGTAATAAACGCAGTCGACGATCGGCCTGAGATGGTCATCGATCGCGGCCCCGATCTCCCGCGCGTATTCGTCGACCGGGATGGAGTCCTTGATGTAATAAGGATGGACGAACTCGGTGTCTTCGCCGAAGTGTGCGTCGGCCGCGCTGATCACCTGGCCGAGCGGGTGGTCCGTGGGGTAGTAGCCCTCCAGCCGGTGGGGCCTGTAGCCGCCGCCGACGTCGATGAACCGGAGGCGCGCGCGCTGCTCGGCGGTCAGATCGTGCGCGAGGCAGCGCCCCAGGTCCTCGATGATGCGCCGGTACGGGCTCGCGTCGCGGTTCCAGCTCAGGTGGAGCTGGATCCCCTGGAGGTCGACGAGCGGGTGTTGCTGCGCCTCCCGGAAGCAGCGCGCGAGCTCGCCGAGCGGGATGCCGAACTTGGACCAGGCGCCGTGGTGTGCGGTCGAGACGCGGACGCCGGCCCGGATCGGCCGGCCGAGCCGCGACGTCACCCGGCCGAGGCGCTCGAGCTCGCGGAAGCTGTCGAGGTGGACGAGCGTCCGGTCCGCGTGGGCGACGGCGAGCTCCAGGTCCTCCTCGGTCTTGGCCGGCCCGCTGAACAGGATCGAGCAGCCGTCGTGCTGCAGGGCCTGCCGGAGCTCGCGCCCGCTGGAGACGTCGAGCCCGTAACCCGCCCGGACCGCCCCCTCCACGACATGGGGGTGGTGGTTCGATTTGACCGCATAGAACGGCCGGTGCCCGCGCACGTGCTCGTCGAAGGCGCGCGAGAACGCGGCGAGCGCCTCGGCGAAGCCGCGGCCGTCGAACAGGTAGAGCGGAGTCCGGTGCCTCGCCGCCGCGTCGAGGATCGCGGCGCGCTTCTCGAGGATCTTCGCGGCGACGCCCGAGAGATCGCCGACGGGGTAGGTGTGGTCGCCGTCGAGCAGCTGCTCAACCCGGCGTCTCTTCGCGGCGAATTCCTTGACGATCATCGGTGTAGTCGAAGTATTCAAGCAGCTCCCGGGCGGGCGCCAAGAGCTCGCCGCGCGGGCCGTAGAGCGGCAGGTTGGAGACGGCGCTGGCAAGGGTGGTCTCGGGCGGGCACGGCTGGCCCGGGCGGGCGTAGGAGAAGAGGGCGAGCTCACGGTCGCCCGGCAGCTGGCGGACATCGGGTCCGAGGTGGCGGACGCCGCGCTCCTCGAGGGCGTACAGCCCGGTCTCGAAGCCGCGGCGGACGACCGCCGCGCGGGCGCCGTCCGCCGGCGCGCGCGGCGCGCTCACGATGTCGAGCGTCGCGCCGCGGTACGAGGCCGCCGGCAGCGGCGAGCGCGCGGGCGTCCCCGGAGGCGCGGGCGTGCGCTCGCCCAGGAACGCCTCGAGGAACAGCGCGCCCGCGGCGACGCCGGACAGGAGCTCCGGCCGCGCGAGGAGCTGCGGCGTGGCCGCCGACATGCGCGGATTGCACTCCAGCAGGAGCACCCGGCCGCGGGTATCCACCATGAAGTCGACGTTGGCGAAGCCGAAGAAGCGGCGCGCGTGGAGCAGATCGCCGAGCTTCAGGAAGATCGCGTCGAGCTGCCGCCGCAGCTCCTCCGGGAGGTCCGGCGTGGGAATCCACTGGACGCCGGCGAAGACGTGGTGGTGGCCGTGCGCGCCGCCGGTCGCCTCGTGCGGGTAGTAACATTGCAGCCGCACGGTAGAGAGCGCCACGACCGCCGGGGTGACGAACACGGTGATCCCGTACGGGCTGCCGTCGACGAGCTCGCGCACGAGGTACCGGCTGCCTCGCGCCAGCGCGCCGCGGCGCGCGAGGGCGTCGAGGTCCTCGGGGCCGCGCACGAAATACGTCCCCTCGCCGCCCAGGGACGAGGGCTCCTGCACGACGGCCGGGCCCTGCACGGGCCAGCGCTCGGCGCTGCCGAACGTGACGGGGCCGCCCGCGGGCCGCGGGAGCCCGTGGCGCACGAGGAACCGGTCGAACCAGATCTTGTCCTCGAACCGCCGCTGGTGCGTGTACTCGGTGGCGATCAGGCGGACGCCGTGGCGCGTCGCCCACGCGCGTGTGCCGCGGGTGCAGGACGAGCTCAGGAAGAGCCCTCTCGTCCCGCTGCTCGCCATCACCTCGTGAATGTCCGAGTGCATCAGGAGATCCTCGGTCGCGGGGTAGACGCCGAGATCGCTGCGGGAGAGGTCGTAAGGCAGGACGCGCTCGTCGCCGAGGACCCGCCGGGCCCAGGCTTCCTCGGGGGCGCCCCGCGCCACGAGGGCGAGCAACTCGACGCCGCGCGCCGGCGGCAGGAAGAGGCCGTCGATGCCGCGCGGGAACATCGCGATGCGCAGCGGGGACCCGCTCATGGCCACCGCCACTGGGGGCTGTAGACGTCGGTGGGGTGGGCCGGGCCGGATTGGGCGTAGAGCGCGATGCCGGTCGCGCCGATATGCGCCACGCAATGAGCCATCACGTCGCGGTTTGCATAGGCGTAACTGCCGCCTTGCCGGCTGGACATCAGCTTGAGGACATCCTGCGGGCCGGGGTCGCTGCGGTCAGCGCGGAGGCGCGCGATCGCCTGCAGTGTGCGCTCGGTCCGGCGCTCGTACGGGCCGCGCTCGCGGGCGCGCAGGGCCTCCTCGGTCGCGAGCAGGCTTTGGGGCCGCGAGACCGCGTTGGCCTGGAAGACGAGCGAGCCGACCCGCGCGTGGAGCCGCCGGCGCAGCGCGCGCCTGCCGCCGATCTCGACGTTCTCCGCCGCCACGTCGCGCCCGGACGCGCGCGCCACGTTGATGGCGCAGCCGTCCACGAACGGCGACAGCGCGCGGGTGATCGCGCGGGTGTCCACGGCGCCGTCGAGTCGCCAGACGAGCCAGGATGCGGCGCTGGTGAGCGCGCCCGCCGGCGTGTTCGCCCGCTGGACGTGCAGGGAGTCGACGGCGTGGACCTGCCGCGCGCTGAAGCCGAACGCCGGCCCCGGGATGAGGTAGGGATAGAGGAACGCGAAGAGCGGCGCGCCTCCGACGATCGCAAACGAGGCGATACGGGGTCTGTCGAAATAGCCGATCGTGTCCTCCTCGGTGTGCCAGAGGAGGACCGAGCCGTCCTCGCGCCGCAACATGCCTGTCTGACAGCCGGTGTTGTCGTCCTGCGCCCAGAGCGCGAGCTCGTCGGCCGACACGGGCTGGCCGCCAGCCACGAGGGGCCTAGCGCACCGGTCGAGCCCGATCGCCTGACCCCAGGCGGTGAGGCACTCGAGGTACTCGATGAGGCCGGCGCGCACGGCCGCCGGCGTCGTTGCGCGCGCGGCGCGGCGCTCGAGGAACACGCGGCCGTCGCGGATGCTGCTGAGCTGCCGCTCCAGGGGGGCGGGGGCGACGCGGGCGATCCGCTGCTTGATCGCGGAGAGCGCGGGCTTCTTCAGGAGCGCGCCGAGCGCGCGGTGCGCCTCGACCATCGACGGCGCCTCCAGCGCGAGAACCTCGATGGGGCCGAGCCGGCGGCGCAACGCGAGGATCGGATCGGCGGCCTTCATGGGAACGCGCGGCGCTGTACCACATCGACGTCGAGGCGGGCAGGGCACGCGCCGTCCGGGGACTGGGACGATGGGCGGACGGAGAGGCCTCCAGCGGGGGCTTCGGGCCGCGGAAGGGCGTATCGGATTCGGCGCGGGACCTCCGAAGGCCGGGGTGGGGACAAACGCCTCCTGCGTGGCAAGTCCGTCGGGACTACTGGCCCAGAGGTGTACTTGAAGAAGCTCAAGCCGAAGATTCTGGAGAGTCAGTGTATTCCGCTTGATCAGCGCCTGTGGTCGGTCGACAAGACCGACCAGTTCTGGGCTGCGCGGCGAGAACTTCTTGCAGAAGCATTCAACGATTTTGTGCGCATCGCATTGACGCAAAGACGGTTGTAGCCGCCGAACAGGCCGCGTACCCGTGGCCGGCGAAGCCGGCCACGGGTACGCGGCAAGTCGTTGGGCCGACGCGCCACGGGGGGCGGCCGCCCCCTCCGCCATGGCGCCGCCACCCCTGAGAGGGCTCCTTGCTCGCGTTTCCCCGTCGTTTCACGCCGGTATGGCGTGTGCCAGGGGCCCAGCGTCATGCCGACGCTCGAGCACAACGCCCTCGTCGAGATGTTCCGCGACACCCCGGAGCTCGCGCCCCACTTCCTCGCGACGCTCTTCCACGTCGATGTGCCGCGGCATGCCTCGGTCGCGGTGGTCGAGTCCTCGCTCGACCAGCTCATCCCCGTGGAGTTCCGCGCCGACCTGGTGCGCGAGCTCCGCGACGCGAGCGGCGCGCTCGTGCTGGCGATCGTCATCGAGGTCCAGCGCGACGAGGACCCGGACAAGAAGTTCTCCTGGCCGGTGTACGTCACGGTCGTGCGCGCGAGGAAGCGCTGCGGCACGGTCGTGCTCGTCGTCGCCCCCGGCGCCGACGTGGCCGCCTGGGCGGCGGAGAACATCGACGTCGGCCTCGGCTCCGGCTACATCAGGCCGCTGGTGCTCGGTCCGGCCGTCGTGCCTGAGATCTCCGACCCGGCCGCGGCGGAGCAGGAGACGGAACTCGCCGTGCTCTCGGCGGTGGCGCACGGCAACGGGCCGAACGGGCTCGCCGTGGTCCAGGCGGCGCTCGTCGCCCTCGGCCAGCTCGACCAGGAGCACGCGGCGGTCTACTTTCAGGTCATCTGGAACGGGTTGCGCGAGCCCATGCGGCAAGCTCTGGAGGCGTTGATCATGGAACGACAGATCGAAGGTGAGGCGACGTTCCCCCCGTTCGTGCAAAAGCTCATCGATCGCGGCAAGCTCGAGGGCGAACTCAACGGCAGGAGGGACACGCTGCTGCGGCTGCTTGCTCGTGCAGGGATCGCGCTCACCGAGAACGAGAGCGCGCGCATCCAGGCATGCACGGACGTGGCGACCCTCGACCGCTGGATCGATAACGTCCTCGGGGCGAAGACTTCCGCTGAAGTGCTCTCCTGACGGTTGAGGGACGCAGCCCATCAAGGCGATGAAGCTGACGGGCGTTGCCCGCCGCTTACCGCCAGGTCGTTGGGTGCGGCCGCAAATCCTGCGTTCTTGTGCTCTTGACGATTTATGCCGGTCACAACTCGTTGAAGAGATTCGAGATGTGGTGCCGTCATTGTACACGCGGGACGCGATTGGTGAGGCGCTCGCATCCTCGCGATTCCACGAAACCAGTCTACGAGGGCGCCCCGCCCTCCCGCGCTACTTCGGCCCCGCCCGCCCGATCGCGATCACGTTCTGCTGCGCCGCCGGCTTGCCGCTCTCATGCGTGGCCGCGCCGACGCGCGGGTGCGCCCTCAGCAGCGTCACGGTCAGCGTGATCCCCCACCCATCGTTCGTCTTGAGCTCCGCGTGCCCGTGGCTGTCCTCCACGGCCAGGATCAGCCGCCCGAGCGGCTCCAGCCCCGCGGGCGCCGCCCCCGGCGCGGTCAGCACGCGCTGGAGCGCCGACTCGGGCAGCCCGAGGCCGAAGCCGACGTCGAGGATCGACAGCTGCACCCCCTGCGGCGCCTCGCGGACCGAGACCACCGGCCCGTGCCCCGGCAGCCCGCGGCTCGCCACGTCGACCAGGAACGCCTCCAGCACCTGCGTGAGCTCGCCGCGATGGCCGAGCGCGTGCGTCGCGCCGCGGATCGGCTCGAGCCGCACCGCGCGGCCGGTGGCGCGCGCGGCGCTCGCGACGGCGTCGGCCACCAGATCGCCGAGCTGGAAGGCGCACAGCGGGTCGGTCGCGTCGCGCGCCGCGAGCGGCCGCACGTTGTCCGACACGGGCGACGCCTGCTTCACCGGGATCAGCGCCGCGACGTAGCCCGCGATCCACGACGAGCCGTCCGACTCGCGCCGCAGCGGGCGCACCGAGATCACCGCCGGCTCGGGCGAGGTGACGCTCAGCTCGATGCCCTCGTCGCTCGCCATCACGCTCGACAGCGACACCGCGGCGCTGCCCGAGGCCGTGGCGCCGATGACGTCGCCGAGCGTCAGCGACCCCGGCGGCAGCGCCGCGCTCGCGCTCTCGGCCGGGACCGCGACCTCGCGCGCCTTCAGCCACGTCGCGAAGGCCGGCGCGAGGAAGCGCACGTCGCCGAACGCGTCCGCGTAGAGCAGGCCGACCGGCGCGTTGCGCAGCATCGACCCGAAGACCTGCAGGTCGTCGAGCGCCACACGCGCCCCCTCGACGAGGTGATCCGTCGCCTCGTGACCGCCGCCCGGATCGCCCTCCTCCCACGGCCCGCCCGCGCCGGCCTCCGCGGTGCGCGCGAGGCGCTTTCTGCGCAGCAGCAGCGCGAGCTCGCGGCCCACGTGCTCCGCCCGCTCCGGCTCCCGCGAGAACGTCGACTCCGCGACCGGGCCGCAGAAGAACACGTAGCCCTCGATCTCGCCGAACGCGATCAGCGGGACCACCACCGCCGGCATCTCCTGCTTGGTCAGGAAGCGGCGCGCCAGGCGGATCGCCGGCACCCCCTGCTCGCTGCTGTACGGCGGGCGCCGCACGTCGTGGCGCCGCTCGGCGACCAGGCTCTCGCCGTCCTGCACGTCGTTCCAGAACCTGAGGTGCCAGCTGCCCGGCGGCAGCTCCGCCACGAGCACGAGATCGGCCGGGTGCGCCTGCTCCGCGAGGCGCGCGACGCGCGGCCAGAACTCCTCGTCCGGCAGCGTGTGGACCCCCTGCATGCGGAACAGCGCGGCCCGCTGGATGAGCTCCGCCGCGCGATCCACCGCGCGCTTCGTGCCGATCCCGCGCGCGATCATGATGCCCGCGAACGCGATCCCGAGGCCCGAAAGGACGCTCGGCAGCGGCAAGAGGCTCGCCTCGACCCGGGCCGCGAGCAGGCTCTGGCCCGCCGCGATGGCGAACGCGGCGAGCAGCAGCGCGCTCGTCGCCGCCACGCTCCCGTAGCGGCGGCGCGCGAGCCACACGAACCCGCCCGCGGCCAGCACACACGCGGCCGCCGCCCAGATCGGCGCCGCGGCGCGCCGGCCGCCCTCGAGCAGCCCGCCGAGCACCGCGGCCACGCCCTTGGCGGGCGGCAGCGCCGAGGTCGCGATCGCCTGGGGCGGGACGCCGCCCGAGCCCACCGCGACGACGGCGACCCGACCCTCGAGCGCGCTCGCCGGCACCTGGTGCTCGGCGAGCGCGCGCAGGCTGACCGCAGGGACGCTCTGCGGCGCCTTCTTGATGACCCACGGCGCCGCCGTCACGCCGAGCGCGCCGAGCTCGGCCGCGCGCTCGTCGGCGGCGGGCGACGCGAAGCCGACCACCTCGCCCGCGCTGAGCCGGAGCAGCCCGGTCGGCAGCCGCACGACGGGCGCCGCGGCGCTCGCGGCCGGGGCGCCGGCCGCCCGCCCGGCGTCGCCGCAGAACCCGTCCGCCGGCGGCACCAGCAGCGCGCCGCGCGCGCGGCCGCGATCGAGCAGGCCGCGCAGCGAGCGCTCGCACAGGCCGTCGCGCAGGTCCTCGGGCGCGGCGGTCACGAGCAGCACCTGCGCCGAGGGCGCCTCGTCCGCGAGCGAGGAGGCCGTGAGGCCCCGCGCCACCCAGTCGAACCGCTCGAGCGGCGCGACGGCGGCGAACAGCGCCCCCGCGGCGATCGAGAGCACGTCGGGCCGGAGCCAGACGAGCCGCGCCGCGTCGGCCTGGGACGACATCGGTCGCGGGGTGCGGAAGGGCTTGGGGATCCGCGGACGGTGAGGCTTCGCCATAATCGCTGAAGAACGCAGCGCACCTGGGGACGGGACGCCCAGTCAACGCGAGCGTCGCACCGGAGGTGGTGCCGATACAATTGTCTACGCGCGCCCGCGACGCCAAATACATCGTTCCCCCGAGGCTTCCAGCGCCGCCCGCGCGCCCCCTCGCCTCGGCCGTTCGCCGGGCGCCCCGCACCTGCGCCTCGGCCTCTCGGCCTCTCGCGCGACGGATCCGCCGTGCCGCGCGAGGGATCCGCGCCGGCGGAACAGGGGCGCGGCGCTGGATTTTGTTCGAGACGAGGTGCGATGTGGTGCACCGCACTCGCCTCCGAGGCGCTGTGTGTTGTGGGCGGCGTGTGTGTCATGCGACGTCGGCAAACCCTGTCGATTGCGCTGGATCGGCCTGAGGGAAGCGGATTCAATCGCGAGAGCGTATGCAGCGCACTCCACGAGATCTCCGCCTCGGTCGCATCCTCGGTCTGCTCGTCCTGGCGAGCAGCGTGGCCCTCTCGTCGTCGAGCTGTAGCTGCGGGTCGGGCGTGCAGATCGCCGACCCCTCCGGCGGCGGCGGGGGCGCGGGCGGCGGAGGCGGCGCCGGCGATGGGGGCGCGGGCGGAGGCGGGAGCGGGGGCGAAGGCGGCGCGGGCGGCGCCGGCGGGATCGGCGGCGCGGGCGGCGAAGGCGGCGAGGTGCTGCCCGACGAGCTGCCCGACTTCACCGAGGAGGAGCGCGAGCCCACCCGGGCGACCGACGGCCTCCCGAGCCCGCTGCCGAACGTCTACACCGACAAGGGCGCCGCCGAGACCGACGCGCAGTTCCGCGCGCTCATCGGCTTCCCCATCCGGAACGGCGACCGCCTCGAGCAGCTGATCGCGGACCTCTACAACCCGTCGAGCCCGCAGTTCCGCCAGTACCTCACGAGCGAGGCGTGGATCGAGCAGTTCGCGCCGCGGGAGCTCGACGTGCACCTCGTGAAGCTCTGGCTCGAGGAGCAGGGGATGCAGGTGAACTTCACCGCCACGAACCGGCTCTTGATCCAGTTCACCGGCACGGTGGCCCAGTTCAACGAGACCTTCGACACCGAGCTCAGGGTCCTGGAGCGGAAGAACCCGCAGGCGGGGAATCCGCCGTTCGACGTCTACGGCACCCACGCCCGGTTCTCCGTGCCCACGTGGGTCTCCGATCGCATCACCGGCATCATCACGGCGGACCTGGCGGCCAGCACCGACCCGCTGCTCGCCGAGGCCGGGCAGATCGAGCCGGATCCGCCGGACGATCTCGAGCGGGGCATGACCCTGTCGCAGATCGCGGGCGCCTACGACCTCGACGACCTCTACGAGCTCGGGTTCAGGGGCCAGAACGTCAAGCTCGGGGTCACGGTCGGCGCCACCTTCAAGTTCAAGGACCTCCAGTCCTTCTGGCAGGCGCTCGGCGTGAACCGGGCGGACCCGCGCGTCGTCGAGACCATGGAGCCCGTCGCGACGCGCTACCTGGAGTCGACGCTCGACGTCGCGTGGGCCGGCGGGCTCGCGCCGGCCGCGGAGCTCGTGGTCTACGAGGGGCCGGACGCGCGCAACACGTCGATGGTCTACACGTTCAACGAGGCGATCGCCCTCGGCGAGGTCTCGGTCATCACCGACTCGTTCGCCCACCGCGAGGACTCCGAGCCGCCGGCCGTGCGGCACCAGTACCACGACGCCGCGCGCATGGCCGCGGCGCTCGGGATCACGGTGGTCGCGGCGACCGGCGACTCGGCGCAGACCGACACGCCGTCGTCGAGCCCCTACGTGACCGGCGTCGGCGGCACGGAGCTCTGGCTCACGCGCGGCGGCGAGATCGAGGACGAACGCGCGTGGTCCCGCTCCGGCTCGGGCCCGACGCTCTCGTTCCCGATCCCGTCCTGGCAGGTCGGGGTCGTGGAGGGATCCAACGGCAAGCGCGCGGTCGCGGACGTCGCGATGCACGCCGCGTCGGAGTCGAGGCCCTACTGGGTCTACTACCTCGGGGAGTGGCGGCGGTACGGCGGGACGTCGTTCTCCTCGCCCGCGTTCGCCGCGCTCGTCGCGGTGGTGAACAGCCACCGCGCCGAGCAGAACCTGCCCCGCGTCGGGTTCCTCAACGCGACCCTCTACACGAGCCCCGAGGTGCAGGCGACGTTCCGCGACATCGTGGACGGCTCGACGGAGTTCTTTGCCGCGGGGCCGGGCTGGGACTACCCGACGGGCTGGGGCGCGCCGAGCGCGCTCGGCCTGGCCACCACGCTGCCGTAGCGCCGCGGCCCGCCGGCCGGAGCGGTCCGCGCGGCGCGCCGCGCGTCCGCCGCCTGCTCGACCTGCCGGCCGCCGCCCCGCCTCGCCGCCCCGCCGCCTCGCCGAATGCTCGCCCACCTGTCGCTCTTCCCGCCGAACGGGCTCGATCGGAGCCTCCACACCGCCGTCCTGATCGGGCTCGTCTTCGGCACGTTCTTCACCGAGACGCTCGGCTGGACGTACGCGGGCCTCGTCGTGCCCGGCTACCTCGCGACGGTGTTCTACGCGGCGCCGGTCACCGCGGTGTTCATCATCGCGGAGTCGATCGCGACGTACCTGTTCGTCGCGCTGATCGGCCGCTGGATCACCTGGACGGGCGCCTGGTCCACGGCGTTCGGGCGCGAGCGGTTCTACCTGTTCATCGTCGGCGCGGTGATCATGCGGCTCTTCGTCGAGGGCTTCATCGTGCCCGAGGTCTCGGCGCGTTACGACTTCGCGCACTCGCGCGAGCTCTACAGCATCGGGCTCGTCCTCGTGCCGCTCATCGCGAACGCCTTCTGGAACAGCGGCTTCGTGCGCGCGGCGCCGCGGCTCGCGGTCGTCACGACGCTGACGGCGCTCGTGCTCGGCCTCCTGCTCCGCACGACGAACCTCTCGGTCTCGCGCTTCCAGGTCCTGAACGAGAGCCTGTCGCTCGAGTTCCTCGAGCTGCCCAAGGCCCACATCATCCTGGTCATCGGCGCGCTGCTCGGCGCGCGCAACAACGTCCGCTACGGCTGGGACTACAACGGCATCCTCGTGCCCGGCCTGCTCGCCGTGGCCTGGTACGAGCCGACGAAGCTGCTCACGACCACGATCGAGGCGCTCGTCGTCTTCTACCTGTCGCGCTGGATCACCTCGGTCCGCCCCTTCTCCCGGATGCTGCTCGTGGGGCCGAGGCGCATGATCTTCGTCTACGTCCTCGGCTTCCTCCTGAAGATGGCGATCGGCTTCGCCATGGCCCGGTACGCGCCGGGCCTGCAGATGATCGACTACTTCGGCTTCGGCTACCTGCTCCCGAGCCTGCTCGCCGTGAAGATGTGGAACAAGGAGCACGTCGGCATCGTGATCATGCCGACGATCCAGGTGTCGCTCACGGCGTTCCTGGTCGGCAACGCGGTCGGCTACGCGCTCGTCGCGCTCGGCTGGGGCGGGGCGCCGCCCTTGCCCGCGGCCGAGGCGAGGCCGCCGCCGCGGATCGAGAGCGCGGCGCTCTCGCTCGTGCTCGCGGACACGGTGCCGCGCCCCGGCCCGCGCCCGCGGGCGGCCGCGATCGCCGCGGACATCGAGGCGCGGCGGGTCGCCTACCGGATCGCGCACGACGTGCTGCAGGGCGGCCGGCCGGCGGACGAGTCGCTCCGCGTGGCGGCGCGCGCGCGGCTCGCGGTGGCGCGGGAGGGCGACGGGGACCGGCCCTGGTACGTGGTGAGCGCCGAGCTCGACTCCGCCGACGACGCGCCGAGCGCGCCGCGCGCGGCGATCCGGCGGCGCGCGGGGGCCGGCGGGGCGCCGTCGCCCGCGCTCGAGTGGGTGGTGGTGGCGGCGCCCCCCGAGGTCGGCTCGGCGCTGCCCGCGGTGGCGCTGCGCGTGGCGGAGCTGCTCGACGCGACGGCGGTGGTGCTGCTGTCGCGCCACGGGGCGATCCGCCGCCACGACGAGGCGTTCGCGGGCGCGGTGATCGAGGCGCTCTCGAACCCCGCGGTGCTGATCGTCGAGCCGGGCTCCGGCGCTCGCCCGGAGCTCAGCGTGGTCGGATCGCCGGCGGGGCTGCCGGTCGTGGCGATCGGCGAGGGGCTCGGCGCGGAGGCGCAGCTGACGTTCCGCCCTGCGGCCGAGCAGGCCGCGCGCCTCGCGGACGCGCCGCGCCTGCGCGTGCCGGCCGCCGTGGCGGAGGCGGTCGGCGCGCGCCTGCTCGGCGCGCCGGAGATCGTGCGCTGGGGCGGGACGCTGGAGGAGGAGCTCTCGAAGCGGATGGTGTCGCTGACGGAGGTGCAGCCCGGCCGCTTCCGGCCGCCGTCGATCGAGGAGCTGCGGCTGTTCGACGGCGTCGTGGTGCCCCGGATGATCGCGGCCGGGACGCGCGCGGACGGCGGCGCCGGCGCGGCGCGGCCGAGCGTGTGGGAGCGGGCGGTGCTCGGGCGCCTCGGCTTCCGCGAGGTGCACATCGGCGGCGGCGAGGGGGCGCCGGCGGCGTGGGGCATCGCGGAGCCGGGGCCCGACGAGGGCGGCCCGGAGCGGCGCGGCAACCCGGGGTGGTTCGTGCTGGCGCACCCGCCCGCGCCCGCGCCGCCGCCGAGGGCCGGGCGCCGCGCGGGCCCGGCGACCACGATCGGCGAGATCCTGCCGATGGCGCCCTCGCCGGAGGACGTGCGGTCGCCGCTCGCCGGCGCGATGCTCGTGGAGGTGCCGGCGCCGCGCTGGCAGATCGGGGCGTTCGGCGCGGGGCTCGCGCTCGCCGACGCGCTCTCGGCGCAGTCGCTGCTGCTCGCGGGCGCGGTGCCGACCTCGGAGCCGACCGGCGCGGCCGACGTGCGGCGCGCCGAGGGGGCGCGCAGCTTCTTCCAGCGCGCGCACGAGGTCTGGGTGGGCGGGGGCGGCAACGCGCTGTCGATCCAGGGGATCGAGGCGGACCGGACCCACGAGCGGGACGCGGTGATCTCGTTCGGGTACGAGGTCGTGCGGCCGGAGCACGTGCCGACGTTCGCGGGGCCGCTGCTCGAGACGCTCGGCGACCTCGAGCTGCGCGTCGGGATCTTCGACGGCACGCGCGAGCAGGTGCCGTTCAGCGGCGCGACCGACGTGGCCATGGGCTACGCGAAGCGGTTCGCCGAGGGGCGGTTCGCGATCGTGTACCTGGGCAGCGCGGTCCGGCGCTTCTTCGAGCTCCGGCGCTTCGCGGTGCCCGGGCAGGGCGAGACGCGCCTCGAGGCGCGCCTCACGCGGCTCGGCGTGACGCCCGCGCCGCGCGACGTGGCCGAGCGCGCGCTGCAGCTCGCGTCGTGCGCGGTCGGCGCGGCGGGCGCGAGCGGCGTCGGCGACGCCTGCCCGACCCGGGGCGTCTCGGAGGACTGCAATCTGTCTGCTGCGATGGAAAATTTCCGGCGCTACGCCACGGAGCGGAACCCGTATTACCTGAGGGCGCATTTCGCGGCGGGGGGACCGGGGGCGGCGGCGGCCGGGCCGGGGGCGGCGGGGGCGAAGACGGGGACGAAGACGGGGGCGAAGGCGGGGGCGCCGGGGGCGCCGGGGGCGGCGGCGGCGGGGCCGGGGGCGGCGCCGGACGCGGCGCACGGGGCGGCGCGGTGCCATGTCGAGCTCGGGCGCGACGTGGTGACGGGGCGCCCGTGGGTGATCGCGGCGCGGCCGGGGGAGGCGCAGGTCCTGCCGATCGACGGCGCGCTGGTCGCGGTGCCGGGTGACGCGGTGCCCGGCCGGGCGCGGCTCCGGCGCGCGGTCACGGTCGGCACGAGCGCGCTGCGGATCGAGGCGGGCGGGGCGGCCCCGGCTGGCCCGGCGGATGCCGCGCCGCCGGCGTCGGGCACGCCGGCCTCGGGCAGCGCGGAGCCCGGCGCGGCCCCGCAGGAGGTGGTCCCGTGAGGGCGCCGGCGATCCGGAGCGCGAGGGCCGGCGCGGGCCGGCGGGAGGCGGCGTCGTGACGGCGCCGGTGAAGCGCCGCGCGCCGACGGGCCACGAGGCGCCCGCGCCGCCGCGACCCGCGCGGCCGGGATCGCCGCCGCGGCCGGCGCGGCCGATGCCGGCGCGCGGGGGCGCGCCGCGCCGGGCGGTCAACCCGCGGTGGCTGATCGTGATGGCGGTGCTCGGGGTGACGGCGCTCGCGCTCGCGACGCTGCCGGGCGCGCCGCCGCTCGGCAGCGCGCTGCCGGCCGAGGACGAGATCCTCGCCTACCACATCGACCTGGACCGGGACCTCGTGATCAAGATCCCGGCCGAGATCGACGCCGTGGAGGTCACGACCTGGGCGGGCGTGAAGGCCGACGCCTGCGACTCGTCGAGGCGTTACCCGTACGGCTTCATCGCGGCGTTCGTGGACGAGCGGGGCAAGGAGGTCGCGCGGCACGAGATCGACCTGGAGAGCCGGGTCAGCTGCGATCCGGACAGGCCGCTCGGCGAGGGCGAGTACGCGGCGCGGCTCGATCGCGGCGGGGGCGCGGTGACGGATCCGCGCTCGACGTTGCTCATCACGCACGACGTGCTCCCGCACGGCGGGCAGGTGCGGCTGCGGGCGAAGCCCGCGGTGGGGAGCGACGGCGTGCGCGCGCCGGCGGAGCTCACGATCCTGTCGCGGCTGGAGGGGCGGTACCAGCGCAGCGAGGCGTCGCGCGCGCTGTTCGAGCAGAGCCTGGACGCCGAGGAGCGGCGGAACGTGGGGCGCCGGGTGTCGGCGCTCGGCTTCGCGGATCTGCCGGAGCCGGCGCGCAAGACGCTGCTCCGGGGCTGGGCGCGGCGGCTCGAGGCCGCGGGCCGCGAGGGCCTCGACTACGAGATGTCGCGGCTGCTCCTGCGGCGGTTCCGGATGCCGTTCCCGCGCGCCGAGGGCCGCGGCGCGTCCGAGTTCACGATCGGCGAGCGCCACGCGGCCGCGCTGAACTTCCGCGGCCCGGTGTCGCTCGACATCGAGGGCCCGCCGGGCCGCACCGTGCGGGTCGCGGACGGCGCGAGCGCGCCGGCGAGCGTGACGCTCGACGCGCGCGGCCGGGCGACCGTGCAGCTCTCGCGCGAGGACATCCGGACGGCGGTGATCGACGGGGTCGGGCCGGATTTCGGCGTGCGGTTCGCGGCCCCGGAGGCGCAGGTGACGCAGCAGATCGGCGAGATCGTGCACCCGGCGATGCCCCCGCCCGGCGGCGCGGGCGCGGCCGGCGCGGCGGAGGCCGGCGCGGCGGAGGCAGGCGCGGCGGCGGCCGGCGCGGAGGAGCCGCCGGCCGGCGTGGAGGAGCCGGCGGCGGCCGGCGCGGCGGTGGTGCCGGCCCCGCCGGCGCGGCTCCAGACGCCGCCGGACGTGCGCATCGTGCGTTACCTGGCGCTGAACCCGACCGAGCCGGTCATCGCGCGGATGGCGCCCGGGCAGGAGATCCTCGGGCTCCTGATCCGGGCGGAGATCGAGACGACCGGCGGCGCGGAGCAGGGCGAGGCGACGGTGGTGGCGCGGTGGGGCCCGGGGCCGACCGAGCGGGCCGAGCTCAAGGTGATGCTCCCGCGGTCGCGCTTCGAGTGGTGGAACGACGGGTTCGACGCGTCCGAGCCGCGGCTCGCGCTCCTGCGCCCGCCCGCGGGGGTGGAGCGCATCGAGATCACCGGGGACGTGCGGACGCGCGTGCGGCTGCGCACGATCGAGCCGGGCGTGAACGAGACGCTCTACCGGCTGCCGTACCGGGTGCCGCTGCGCGAGGACGAGACGTGGCGTTACGCGCCGTTCGACGTGAGCACGTGGACCGACGTGCGCGCGGCCAACCTGGACGAGCTCGAGCGGAACGAGCGCTTCTCGGACCTGCGCGAGCAGGTGCGGATCGAGCGCTCGGGGGAGGGGGCGAAGTCGGACGCGGATAGGCCGGAGCGCATCCTGATGCCCGAGCACGCGCCGGTGCGCCGGCGGCTGCTCATGCCGGCGTGGCAGTCGGCCGGGGAGCCGTCGCCGGGCGACGCGTGGACGCCGCTCCTGGTCGCGAAGGAGGTGCACGTCGACGGCGAGGGGGCGCGGGCGGGGCAGCTGTCGGTGATCTACCGGGCGGCGCGCGGTGAGCTCGGCAAGGAGGTGGCGGTGCGTGTGGACGGCGAGGTGGCGGCGAGCGAGCCGATCGTGGCGCTGTCGGGCACGCTGCGCGTGGAGGCGCCGCCGGGCGCGCGCAAGGTCGAGGTGGAGGGGCTCGGCGAGGGCGGCGTCGCGTACACGGACGCGCCGCCGGCGAACGGCGGGGCGATCGTGCGCCGGCGCGACGTGTTCGAGCTGACGCGCGGCCGGCCGATGGAGTACCGGTTCAAGCAGGCGCCGGGCGAGACGCTGCACCTCGTGCTGTTCGTGGTGACGCCCGGGGAGAACGCGGACTACCGGATCCGGTACCGCATCGAGGGCGCGCGGCCCGCGTCGCGGGAGGCGGCGTTCTTCCGGCGGGTGACGATCCCGGAGGGCGTGCTCGCGGGCCGTGGCGGGGATCTCACGCGCGCGACGTTGTGGGAGGCGGCGACGGACAGGCGGGGCGTGGACGGCGTGGGCCGCGGGGTGATCCGGCTGGGCGACGACCTCGCGCCGGGCGAGCGCGTGGTGAGCCTGTCGCTGCTCGGGCCGCAGGCGGGCGACGTGGGGGAGACGGCGAAGGCGGTCTGGGTGGGGGCGGTGCTGGTCGGCCAGGAGGGGCCGCGCCGCGACGACGGGCCGAGGCTGTGGGTGGAGGACGATCCGTGAGGCCTGGCGTCACGAATCTCGGTCGACGGCGTAAATAGGAATTGCCGCCCATGTGCCCCGGGGGAGCTCGCGCTGAAAGGCAAGCCCCCACCCGCTCGGCACAAGGAACATACAAGACGCCAAGACATCTTCTTTTTCTTGGCGTTCTTGGCGTCCTCTGCGCCATGGCGTTCATTTCTCGTTCAAGACAACACGATCGGTATTCCAGCCGATGCCGCTCACCTGTCGATCGCTGCGCCTCGAGTCCGGCTCACGCCTGGAGAAACTCTCGCATCGCGTCCACGATCGCCTCGGGCGCGCTGAGGTGAGGGCAGTGTCCGAGGTTGTCGATGACGCGGAGCGTGCTGTTCGGCAGCGCCCTGTGCAGGTAAACGCCCACCGAGCGCGGAGCGATCACGTCGTCGGAGCACTGCAGGATGAGCGAGCGCGCGGTGTGCTTGGGGAGATCGGCCCGGCTGTCCGTGAGAAAGGTCACGCGCGCGAAATGTTTGGCGATATCCGGGTCGTTCCTGCAGAACCTGCTGGTCAGCTCCTCGCCGAGCTCGGGTCGATCCGGCGCGCCCATGATGGTGGGGGCCATCGCGCTCGCCCATCCGAGGTAGTTGCTGTCGAGCGCGTCGAGGAGCGATTCGACGTCAGCGCGCGTGAACCCGCCGACGTAGTCGCCGTCGTTGACGTAGCAGGGCGACGGTCCGATCATGATGTGCTCGCGGAAGCGCTCCGGCGCCGCGATCCCGGCGAGCAGCCCGATCATCGTCCCGACGGAGTGCCCGACGAACACCGCCGGCCCGGTCGCGACCTCCTCCAGGATCTCGACCAGGTCGCGCGCGTGCCCCTCGAGCGAGTCGTACTTCTCGCGATCGTACGCGGACAGATCCGAACCGCCGAGGCCGGCGAGGTCGTACAGGATGATGCGGTAACGGTCCTCGAACGCGCCGGTGAGCTCCCGCCACATGTTCTGATCGCACCCGAAGCCGTGCGCGAAGATCATATCGACGTCACCTCGACCGAGGACGTGGATGTTGTGACGCTTGTGGATGCTCACGTGCTGCGCTCCTTTGGCTGCGGCTAGCGTGGCATGACAGAGGGACCCGCGCCCCGCCACCCGACGTCCGAGCCGCGTGCGTCGCGCTCGAAGGGCTCCTCGCGCTGCGCCCCGACGGCGCTCCAGGTCCCGAGACGAGTGTGGCGATTCGCCCCTGACCTCGTCGAATGACTCGTTTGCTTACGTTCTGCTACAATGTGCGCATTGCTCGACTTCCCTGGCCTCGTGCCGCTCGCGACGTCTGGGGAAACGCCTGGGAGCCCCGAGGGTGGCGTCCCCGCGGGCTTGCCACGTGGTCTCCCGGAATTAGGAAGCGGTATATGAGCGCGAAGCAGACGAGCGCGAAGCAAGACCAGCACACTGCCGGGCCCAGCGGCGCGGGTCAACCGGGCGAGCAGCGTCCATCGAACGCCCAGAAGGATCCGCGGGACTGGAAGACGGGCGAAGAGCCGATGACCGGCGCACAGGCCTCGTACCTGCACACGCTCGCAGAGCAGCAGGGCGAAGAGGTCCCCGACGACCTGACCAAGGCGGAGGCGTCCGAGAAGATCGACGAGCTGCGGCGCGCCACGGGCGTCTCCGGCGGCGCGAACGAGGCCTCCGGCGTCGACAACACGCGCAAGGACCCCGAGTTGTGGAAGACGGGGGACGAGCCGATGACCGGCGCGCAGGCCTCGTATCTCCAGACGCTCTCCCAGGAAGCGGGAGTGGCCTTCGAGGAGAACCTGACCAAGGCCGAGGCGTCGAAGCGCATCGACGAGCTGCAGGCGAAGACCGGCCGAGGGCAGAAGCCGCAGGACTGACGGGAGGGGGCAGCTCGCCGAGGACCTTCCTGCGCCCGCGCCGGCGGGCGAGGGAGGTCGCGACCAGGCTCCTACCGGCACATGCCGTCGACGCACGACGTGTGGTCGCGACACCGCACGTCGCAGTCGCCGCAGTGCTCGTCGTCGGAGCGCAAGTCGACGCAGGACTCGCCGCACGAGACCTCCGGCGGGACGCAGTCGCACTCCCTGTCGTCGCAGGCCTCGCCCTCGTCACACAGGTCGCCGCAGTCGCAGTCCTCGTCGATCGACGCCGGATCGACGCACTCGCCGTGGCAGCGTACCCGGGGAGGCGGGCATCCGTCCTCGCAGGCGCCGCGGCGGCAGGACTGGCCGCGCTCGCATCGGACAGCGCAGTCCCCGCAGTTCTGCGGGTCCGCGTCGAGCGAGGTGCACTCCCCGTTGCACATCGTATCGCCGTCGCGGCAGACGCAGCCGCCCTCGCTGCAGAAGGCGCCGCCGGAGCACGCCACGCCGCAGGCGCCGCAGTGGGCGTTGCTCCTGGACAGGTCGACACAGGCGCTGGCGCACGCGGCCAGAGGGGCAGCGCAGCCGGCGGACCCGTCGCCGGCCTCCGGGCCGCCTGCTCCGCCGCCGGCGCCGGCGGGCATGAGCACGTCGATGAGGGTGTCGCCGCACCCGAGGCCGGCTAGCTGGGTGATCAAGGGCAGCGAGGCGAGCGCGGCGAGGTGTCGTCGTGGCGCGGTGCGGGACTTCATGACGGCTGATCCCAGAAGAGACCGGAGCGCGGGAAAAAAGCTCAGGTTCTTGCGACAGGACGCCTCGCGGGCGCGCGCTGCCGTCGGCCCGGTAAGGGCGCCGCCCGCACGTCCCGTCACCGGATCCCGGCCTCCAGCACCAGGTTGAAGGCGAGCAGCGGTCGACCGAAAGGCACGTCGGAGCGCCCCGGCAGCCGGATCACGGGGCGGGGGGCGGCGATCCCCGAAAGTGCTTCGGCGCGCAGGGTCAGGGCGGGATGGACCTGCCACCCGATGTCCCAGCGGACGAACGGCAGCGCGTAGGGCGCGGTGCCCTCGCGCCCTCGCGCGTCGCCGGTCCATGACTGTCCGTGATAACGCAGGAATCCGGCGCCGGCGCCAGCGCCCGCCCGCATGGCGACCGGCAGCCGCGGATCGAGCAAGCCTATCGACGCGCCGGCGCCGACCACAGCAGTCGAGAGCCGCGCGCGCCCGATCCGGGAGTCGATGGTGGCAGGCACGATGGGGATGACCGCGATGACCTCGCCGTCGAGCCGGTCGGTGAACCTCCAGCGGGCCCCGGCCGTGGCGGCCCCTTCAGGAGAGATCGCGCTGCCCGGCTGGAGCACGACGCTCGGACCCGCATGCAGCGCGATCGACACGCGCCGCCCGGGCGCGGCGTCGGCGCCGGGCGCTCGGGACGCGCCGGGCGCGAGCGCTTTCGACGGGATCGTCGGCGCAGGAGCGGGTGCCGCCGCCGGCGGCGCGTCCACGGCGGGCGCACCCACGGGAGGGGCGGTCACCGCGGGCGCTGACCGGGAAGGCGCGGCCGCCGCGGGCGCAGCTGCGGGAGGCGCAGGCACCTCGATCAGGCGCCCGCGCAGGAGCTCGACGGCGCGGAGCGCGAGCCCCGCCGCCGCTCCGCCCGGCTCCTCCGGCTGCGCCTCCACCCGGATCACACTCGCGGACCCGGGGTCCCAGATCTCGACCGCGCGCCGCGCGCCATCCACGCGGAGCGCAGCGCGGGCCGAGCGCGCGCGCGCGAGCGCAGGAAGATCGCCCTGCGTGCTGGCCTCGACCTCCACGATGAGCCCGAGCGCGACGAGCTCGTCGAGCAGGCTCGCGGCGACCGGATCGGCCGCGCCCGGCACGATCAGCAGCACGCGCACCGGCTCGGCCAGGCCCGGGCCTGCGCCGAGCGTGAGCGCGAGCGCCGCCGCGGCCGCGAGCGCCCGGGCCGTCAAGGGGCAGCCACGGCCTGCGCGAGCGACGTATAGGCGCCGCCCGGATGACGCTGCAGGTAGAGCGCCGCGGCGGCGCGGGCCCCCGCGGCGTCCCCGCGGCGCTGGCGCAGCTCGATGAGCCGGCCGAGCGCCTGCTCCGCGAGGCCGCCGCCGGGCTCCTCGTCGAGGTAGGTCTGGAACCATGGGATCGCGTCGCCCGGCACGCCCAGGTGATCCGCGGCCAGCTTGCCGAGCACGAAGGCGGACCGCCCGCGTGCCCCGAGGCGCCGCGCCCGCAGCAGCGCCGCTCGGGCGCGCTGGAACTCGCCCGAGTGGCGCGCGGCGTCCGCGAGCTCGAGCAGGTCGGACGCGCTCGCGCCGGCGAGGACGCGCTCGAACCCCTCGCGCTCCACGGCCGCCATCGCCTCGCGGTACCGGCCCTGCGCCACGAACGGGCGCCAGCCGGGCGCCGCCATGGCCTCGCGCTGGCGCTCGTGCGCGGGCGGGGCCGGAGGGGGCGCAGGCTGCGGCGCCGCGGCGGCCGGTCCGGCCTCGCTCGCCGCCGGGGGCGGCCCCGCCATGGCCGGCGAGGTCACGGCAGGCGAGATCGCGGCCGCCGAAGGCGGGGTTTCCACGAGCTCACCCCTGGAGAGCTCGCTCCGGTTCTCGGAGATGCTCACGTGCAGCCGCTCTCCCGGAACGAGCGTGCGCCCGTCGCCGAGCAGGGGGCCGCTCACCACGACCCGGCCCTCATGCAGCGCGACATCCAGCCGATCGCGGTCCGGGTCCCAGGCGAGGTCGAACTCGGTGCCGACCACGGCGACCTTGAACGGACCGGCGTGGACGCTCCACCGCGTCGACGGGCTCGCGTGGACGACGCGGGCGCGCACGGCGCCGCGCTCCAGGAGCAGCGAGGCGCCCTCCGCGTCGGCCTGCGTCACCCGCGCGCGCGATCCCGACGCGAGCGTCACGACGGTGCCCTCCGAGAACCTGAGCGGGGTCTCCTCGCGCTCCGCGGCGATCCACGTGCCGAGCTGGCCGGCCGCCGCGCCGGGTCCGACGACGTACGTGAGCGCCGGCCGCCGCGGCAGCAGCAAGAGCCCGGCCGCGAGCAGGGCCGCCGTCGCGAACGCCGCCACGAGGCGGCGCGCGGGGCGGCGCCCCCGCGTGGCCTTCCACGTGACGAGCGCGCGCCGGCGGGTTGCGTGGAGGCGCTCGGCCGGCAGGGCCCCGGCGTCGGAGGCGGAGCGGACCTGGCTGAGGAGATCTGCGCGCGATCTCATTGGTTTGTGGTCCATCGGTCCCCTTCCTCCATCCACCCACGCAACACCGGATCGCGCTTCGCCAGGGCGGTGAACCGCTGCTCGGCGCGGGCGAGGCGTCGCTTGACGGTCGCGAGCGACACGCCGCAGGCGCTCGCCACGTCCTCGAGCGGCATCTCCTCGACGAAGCGGAGCGTGAACGCGATCCGGTCCTCCGCCGAGAGCTCGTCGAGCGCGGCGTAGACGCGCCGGAGCGCCTCCCGAGGCCCATGCGCCGGCACGGACGAGGGCTCCGGCAGCTCCTCGTCGTGTTGCCAGAAGAAGAGCCACCGCGAGAGGCGGCGGCGGCGGATGGCGCGGTGCGCTGTGTGGACGGCCACGGACGAGATCCACCCCTTCACCGCCTGGCCGTCGCGGACCTGGTGGATGGACGTGAGGATGGTCGCGAACGCGTCGTGGACCAGGTCCTCGAGCTCGGGGTCGTGGCCCATGACGCGGCGGATGAGCCGCTCCACGAGCGGTCCGTACCGGTCGAGGAGCATCGCGGCCGCCCAGGGCTCGCCGGCCGCGATCGCGTGGACGAGCTCGCCATCGGATCGCTCGGACTGCGGCAGCAACGAGACGACGTTGCGCCCCGGCGCGGGCTGCGGGGACGTAGGTTTCACCGGTGTGGCGATCGGGAGCGGGGGCACCTGAGGCATAGGAGCCCCGGAGCGAGCTCGTCGGCTCAGGTTTCTTCGGGGCCGAGCGCATCGACGTTTGCAGGGCCCGGCGACGAGGCGCGGCGCCTGCGCAGCGGTGTGCCAGGCCGGGCGGATGGACGGACGGACCGGACAGGGCCGCTGCGGCGCCGTTCATTTTCTTGAGCCGACCGCGGGCGCTCCCGGCTCTCTACTCGTGAGCTGTCTTGAGCAGCGGAAACGCAGCACCACACATCCTTAAGAGAGAAGGTATATCATGAGGCATTCGACTTTGTTCGGAGTCCTGTTCATCGGCATGACGGCGCTCAGCGGAGTCGCCTGCAGCGTCAGCGGCTCCACGGAGAGCACCGGTGAAGGCCAGTCGGCGGTCCGCGGCGTCCGTGGTCACCTGAAGTCCGGCGCGGCGACCTCGGTCGTCGCGGTGGTGGACCAGGCCGACACGGAGGAGGCGAAGACCTACTCCGCGCCGGTCGACGCGCAGGGCAATTTCCGGCTCACGCTTCCCAGGAAGGCCCGGTACGTCCTCGCGTTCATGGATGGGGACCAGGAGCGTGCGACCTTGCAATTCGCCTCCTCCGCCGGCGGTGAGGTCACCTCGCTGTTCCCGCTCGCCGGTCGCCCGGAGCGCACGCGCGGCGGCCCCACGAGCGACGAGCCGGAGGAGGAGGGCGACGTCGATCTCGGCGAGGTCGACGCGTCCGAGGGGCGGTGCGATCACAACCCGCTCGAGCAGGTCGACTGGGACAGCGATGGAAGCTCCGATTACGAGGACGCGGACGACGACGACGACGGCACCGCCGATGTCGACGACGAGGACAACCACCACCATGGCTCGTCGGACCATGGCGGCGGCCACAACGGCGGCAGGCCGGACAAGGGCGACGGCCATGAGTGCGAAGGCGGGCACGACGGCGGCGACGAGGGTGAGGACGACGGGGGCGACGAGGACGGCGGCGAGGAGGGTGAGGGCGGCGGCGAGGAGGGTGAGGGCGGCGGCGACGAGGGTGAGGGCGGCGGCGAGGTGCCCGAGATCCCGAGCCCCGGCTGATACCTCGCTCTCCCCTGGAGTCAGCGCGCACGGAGCGTCCGGGCGCTCGTGGTCATCGCGGCGCCCGAACGCGCCCGCGGCGGTGCGGCAACGGGAACGGGGCAGGGCGCGGGCCCGCGCGGCCGGACGGGGCGTTACGCGGCCAGCAGCTTGTCGCGAAAGAGCTGGAGGACCCGGTCCAGCGCGGCGCGTGTCGGCTCGCCCGGCGCGTCGATCAACGCGCCGGTCAGCACCGAGTGATGCTTCTTGAGCGGCCCCTCCGGATGCCCGTCGGCCTGCTCCAGCTCCACGGCGACGAACCCCTCTCCGAGGCGCTCGCGAAGGAGCTGGAACCGCTCCTCCGGCACGAGGGGATCGCCCTTGAAGCGAAGCCCCATCACCCGGAGGCCCTCCCGGTCGCAGCGCTGCGCCACCACATCGAGGGTCGCAGGGTCACAGTCGATGGCCCGCCGCCGGCTCTGCGTCAGCGGGAACGGCAGCGACGGCTGCGACATGACGGGCGCGAGCACCCGAGCGTCCGCCGCCATCGCGAGCGCGAACCCGCCGGTGAAGCACATCCCCACGACGCCCACGCCCGGCCCGCCGCAGCGCTGGTGCTCCGACGCGGCGAGGGCCCGGAGCCAGTCGACGGCCGGCGAGGAGCGCCCCGTCGCGAACACGGTGAACTCCTTGCTGATGCAGGCCCCCACCATCGACGAGAGGCCGTAAAGCACGCCCGAGACCTTCGATTCAAAGGGGTCGCGGCCGGCGGTCCCGAAGAGGTTCGGCAACACGGCCGTGCAGCCGAGCGCCACGACCCGGTCGGCGAACCCGAGCACCTGGGGAGAGATGCCCGGCAGCTCGGTCAACACGAGGACCGCAGGGCCCTTTCCCTTGCGGTACACGTCGTGCGTGGCCCCGTCGTGCGTGAAGTGCTCGTGCTCGAAGGTGGCGAGATCGCCCTCGGGCGCCTTGGGGTTGCTCGGTGCGGTCACGGCGGCACTGCACCACAACGCCTGCGCGCGGTAAAGCCAGCAGCCGTTCGTCAGGCCGCGGCGCGCGCGAGGAAGAGCCCGCGGCCGTAAGGCCCCTTGGGATCGTACGTGGCCTCGAGCCGCGCCTGACGGAAGCAGTCGAGCATCTCCTCGGTGGTGAACAGGCCGAGCTCGTGGATCTCGCTCGCGCGCTCGATGCGCCCCGCGCGGCCGATCAGGTACTCGAAATGCAGGCGCGAGAGGCGCCCCTCGATCTCGGAGCAGCTCATCCGGCAGACGGTCACCCCCGGAGCCTCGACGGTCTTCACGAAGACACGTCCGGGCTCGAGGGCGCCGGGGGCGAACCACGGCTCGACGAGCACGAGCCCACCCTCGCCGAGGTGGGCGCGGAAGCGCGCCAGCGTGCGCTGGACGTTCTCCAGCGTGCGCGCGTAGCCGATGGAGCTGAAGAGGCAGAGGATCACGTCATAACGCCCCGGCAGCTCGAAGGTGGTCATGTCCGCCTCGACGACGGAGCCGTGAGGCAGCTTGGCGCGGGCGATGTTCACGAAGGTGGGGTTGATGTCCACGCCGTCCACCCGGAAGCCGTGCTCCTGCGTGAGCAGCCGTGCATGTTCGGCCGTACCGCAGGCGACGTCGAGCAGCGTCTGCGCCTCCGGGTGGACACGCCGGATCACGGCGGCCAGCTCCGCGGCCTCGGCCGTGTAGTCCTTATAGTCCCTGTTGCCGGTGTGCAGGAGGTCGTAGAGATCGGCTGCAGAAGAGTACATGGGGCATCCGAGGGGGAGGGGGCGTGCCGCTTTCGTTTCCGGGTTCACCTGCGTGAAGGGAGCGGACCCATCGTCGCGCCAGGTGCGGCACCGACCTGGGCGGCGTCATGCTGCGTTTCCATCCGATACCTCGATAGGGCAGCCGCCACGCCGGACTCCGGGCTGCTGAGCACAGGAATTCCGAGGTGCCGGACAAGCTCGATCGCGGGAGCCATGGACGCCTGGGCCAGGAGCACGAGATCACCCGGGCGCGCCGTCGCCTCGATCGTCCTGGCGATCTCGCCGGCATAACCACGGTGGTCCCCGATCTCGAAGCGCCGCCACGCTCGCTCGCACAGGACCTCGACGACGTCGATGGAGCGCTCGGCGTCGGAGGCCACCTGGCGCAGCAACGCCACCGTCGGTCGGAACGTGCTCTCCAGCGCGGCCAGCACGACGATCCGGCGGCCGCTCGCGACGGCCTGCTCTGCCATGGGGCGATCGATCCGCAGGACGACACAGCCCGAGACGGGGACTGCCTCCGCGACGCCGCCGAGGGTCGAGCAGGTGCACACGATCACCCGCGCGCCGTCGTCCGCGAGAGCCTGAACGGTCGAAGCCGTGGCCGACCGGACATCGTCCGTGATCGTCCCGGCCGCCAGCGCGGCCGCGAGCAGGCCCTCGTGAACCTCATGCCGGACCGGGATCGCGTCGTCCAGCGCCCGAGCGAGACGGCGGAAGGTCTCGACGTGGACGGGGGCCGTGTGAAGAAAGGCGAGCATGGTCCTCGGCGAGCATGGTCCTTGGTGTCCGTGAGGTCCAGTGATTAGCAGGTCACGGTCGGCGGTCCGGACGCGGCAGCAGCCCCTCCATGACCAGCCCGCTGACGAGCCCCGCGAGCTTCGCCGCCTCGACGGGCCGGTCGAACCGCCCGAGCTGCCCCTGCGTCAGGAGCACGGCGAGGCCGTGCATGCTCGACCAGAGCACGAGGGCGAGCTGCATCGGATCGCCCTCGCGGAGCAGCCCCGCGGCTTGCCCCTCGGCCAGGGCGTCCATCGTCACCTGATGGCCCTCGGCGCGCGCCCGCAGGAGGTCCGGCGCGCTCTCGTTCACCGTGGCGTAGGGCGCGTACATCACGCGGAACGCGGCCGGGCGCTCGATCGCGAAGAGGACGTACGCCTCCGCGACCGCGCGGAGCCGCGCGATCGGGTCCGCGCCGGCGGCGGCCACCCGCTGCGTCATGAGCGCCCCGAACGCGCGGAAGCCCTCGACCGCGACGGCCGCGAGGAGCTCCTCCTTCGTCTCGAAGTGGCGGTACGGCGCGCGGGGGCTGACGCCGAGCTCGCGGCCCAGCGCGCGCAGGGACAGGTCCTCCGCCCGCTCGCCCTCGAGCGCGCGCAGCGCTGCGTCGACGAGCGCCTGCCGGAGGTCGCCATGATGGTAGGTGCCGCGGCCTTTCTTCTTCGGGCTGGACATTTCATTCCTCGAGTATACAGTGCATACATGTCGAACGCGGACTCAGTCAGGGGCACGTTACCGTTCCACCTGGCCGGCGCGTTCGCTCCCGTGCGCGAGGAGCGAACCGACCTCGATCTCGACGTGATCGGCGAGATCCCGCCGGATCTTTGCGGCACCTACGTGCGCAACGGGCCGAACCCCCGGACCGGCCGGTCGCCCGCGTGGTTCGCCGGGGAGGGGATGCTGCACGGCGTGCGGCTGGAGGGCGGCCGGGCGCGCTGGTACCGGAACCGCTGGATCGCGGGCGACTTCGCGCCCAACACACACGTGGTCCGGCACGCCGGGCGGATCCTCGCGCTCGTCGAGACGTGGCTGCCGGTCGAGGTGACCGCCGAGCTCGAGACCGTCGGGCCGTACACCTTCGGCGGGGCGCTCGGCAGCTCGATGACGGCTCATCCGAAGATCTGTCCGCGCACCGGCGAGCTCCTCTTCTTCTCCCAGCGCCCCTCGCGCCCGCACCTCACGTACTACCGCGCAGACGCCTCCGGCCGCGTGGTCCATCGCGCGGCGATCGACGTCCCCGCGGTGACGTTCATGCACGATTTCGCGATCACGGAGCGGTACGTCGTCTTCTACGTGCTGCCGGTGCTGCTCGGGGACGTGGGATCTCCGGTGCCGATCCGGTGGGTCGACGATTTCCCCGCGCGGATCGGCGTGTTTCCCCGCGACGGCGGCAACGAGGACATGCGGTGGTTCGACGTCGCGCCGTGCACGATCAGCCACACGGTCAACGCTTTCGAGGAAGGCGACACGGTCGTGCTCGACGTGGTGCGCGCGCCGCGGATCATGATGCCGCACGCGCTCCACCGGCTCACGTTCGACCTGCGCACCGGCCGCGCGGCGGAGGTGGAGCTGGATCCGCGGTTCCTCGACTTCCCGCGTGTGCACCCGGCGGTCGTCGGCGCGCGCCATCGCCACGTGTACACGGTCGAGCTCTGCGACTTCGGCCCCGACGGCGGCTTCTCGCGCACGGTGGCGCGCCAGCACGATCTCGAGACCGGCGCCGCGGTCGTTCACGACTTCGGTGACGGGGTGATGCCCGGCGAGTGTGTCGTCGCCGCGCGGCCGGGGAGCGCCGCCGAGGACGACGCGTGGGTGATCCTGTTCGTCCACCGCCGCGACGGCTCCGCGGCCGAGCTCGTCCTCCTCGACGCGAGGAGGTTCGCGTCGCCTCCCGTCGCGCGCGTCCGCCTCCCGTGCCACGTCCCGCTGGGGCTCCACGGCGAATGGCTCCCCGACGGGGTGGCGGCGCTGGCCTGAAGCTCGATCCAGAGCGGGAACGTCCCCGGACGAGGCCCTGCTCCAGGGCTGGCTCAGCCGAGCTCCGGGAACCAGTTTCCGTGGATCCCGTACGGAACGCGCCTGGGCAGCGCCACGGTGGCGAGCGCAGGGGCCGCGAAATCGGCGGCGTCGAGCACGACGAGGTCGCTCGTGTTCCGGTCGCGGTCGTGGACATAGCAGAGGGCATACCCATCGTCCTCGCCGGAGCCCGGCGTCCTGGGGACGAAGATGCACTCCCCGCTGACGCGGCCTGGCCCGAAATCATGGACGGTGCAACGGCCGGTCGTGACGTCGTACTTGCGGAGCACGCAATCGGTCGGGATGCCGTTCACGATGTCGCATAACTCGAGGGCGTACACGTACCGGTGCGCCGAGCCCGTGCGGCGCTCGTCGATGCGGGGGAACTCGACGTGCCGCGCGTCGAGCGGGGCTTCGTGGGCGACGCCCCTCTCGAGATCCAGCGTGTAGCGGAACAGCTGGGAGGGCCCGTCCAGGCGGGGAGCGCGCACGACGTCGAGCACGATGGTCCCGCCTTCTTCATACGCGTTGGCGGTGTGCACGATGGAGCAGGGCGCGATGGGGAACCAGCGCACCTGGTCGCCCCGGCCGTCGCGCGGCAACACGCCGATGCGCGCGCCGTAGTCGTCGCTCCACTGGATCGGCATGGGGGTACGCCAGCCGTTGAACAACACGGGGAGGTCGAGCAAGAGGGCGTAGCGCTTCGTGATCGCGAAGTCGTGCATGTAGGTGGGGCTTCCCACCTGGATCGGCTCCGACTGGACGAGCGCACCGGACGTGTCGGCGCGGTAGTACGTGACGAACGGCGGCTGCAGGCTGTAGGTGAAGAACAGCAGCTCTCCGGTCGAGGGGCAGATCTTCGGGTGCGCGGTCATGCCGCGGGTCAGGCCGCCCGCGAAATCGAACGCGCCGAGGGTCTCCAGCTCGTCGCTGACGGCGACCGGGGGTGCCGTCTCGACCAGCGCCAGCATCTTTCCCGCGTGACGAACGATGTTCGTGTTCGACGTCGTCGGCGCGTCGATCCAGCGGTTCCGGTACCAGCGGGCTCGACCGCGCTCGAGGCGGACGCCGTGCAACATCCCCTGCCCGAGAAACCAGATGGGCGAGGGGCCGTTCCTCGGGTTGGGCCCATTGCGGACGTAAGTGCCTGTCAGCTCCGGCGGGAGCGTCCCCGTCACCTCGAGGTCGTGCACGGTGAGCTCGTCGAGGACCGGGGCGAAGTTGCCGGTCAGATGGAACGGCAGCGGCTCGGGCGATGCGGCGGATGTCGTGGTGGTCATGGAGGCAACCTCTGGGTTCAAGCGTTGACGTCGAGTCCGGAGCCATCGACTGCGCAGGCGAGGAGAACGGG
The DNA here is from genome assembly GCF_002950945.1 of Sorangium cellulosum. Lineage (GTDB taxonomy): Bacteria > Myxococcota_A > Polyangia > Polyangiales > Polyangiaceae > Sorangium > Sorangium cellulosum_E. Next base: position 12,053,274 of record NZ_CP012673.1, on the reverse strand, counting down.
ATCGCCCAGGCCGTGGGCGAGCGAAGGCCGCGCGTGATGGCTCCGTCGCCGGGCACCGGGGGACACGACGTGATGTCCGGCGGCGCGACGTGCAGCGCGATCGCAGCGCGCTCACGGCGAGCCTCCCTCTCGGCGAGCCCCGGCCCTGCGTGGCAGGGAGAGCGCCCCGCAGCCGCCCGAGGGCGGCCGCATCGGCGGCCTGCACGTCATGGTGGAGGATGTCGGCGCGGATCTTCAGTTCACGAACAGGGTCCGTTCATGGCGCTCCCCTCGTACGTGGCCGTACCCGCTCCCCTCGGCCGGAGGAAATCGCAATGAGACACCAGCGTTCGTGGCGTATGCAGGGTGAAAGCTTCTTCTCGGCGGGATGGGCGCCCCTGCGCACCCGAGGCCGATGGTAGCAGCCGCGAGGCGGGGCGCAACCCGGCGGGACGTACGAGTCTCGGCGCCGGCTGGGCGGGGGCCTTCGCTCATGACGAGCGAGGATCGCGGCGAGCGCGTCCAGGACGAGCACCCCGCGTCCCTCGGCCACCACGGCTTCCTGGACTCTCGCCTCAGGTTAAATAGGTCGAGGCGGCGGCGCTCGTCGAGCGCCCTGGCACTCAGCGGCGAGGCGCAGGAGTAGACTGCTCCTCATCCGCTGGATCGATCTGTTCGGCGGTTTCTGGGTCACCGCTGCGCGGCGCGGACGAGGCGTGGTTTGTGGCGCTGCTTGCTTCGAGGTGTCGGAACGACTCGAACAGCTTGTGAATGTCGTAGCCGCATTCCTTCGCGAGTTCATCGCGAATGGCGCGGACTTCATCGACAACGGCGTCGCGGATCATTTCTCCTCCTGCGGTGGAAGCTCGTCCGGCGTGCAGATGACGGGTGGTTGGAATCCACTGTCTCGACACACGGCCTCTATGCGTGGCCGCATGGCGGCGTTCGCAATATGCGTACAGTTCCAGGTCAGCAGAAAATCGAGGCCATGCACGGCTGCTATTGCCACGTGCGCGGCGTCGACGATCGCCTTGGAGGGCATCGCCGCGTTCCTGATGAGAGCCGCGGCGAGCGTCTCAGCTTCCTTGGTTCCAGACAGGACAGCGAGCCCCGCGGCTGCACCGAGACGCCGGGCAGCCGCTGCGGGGTCGCCCGGCGCGCTTCGGCTAGGACCGGGTCGGACAGGAACAGGTCAAACTCGTCTCGGCGTGCCCACCAGCCGATCGTGACCTGCTGACGGGCGGCCTGGATGACGTCGCGGCTTGGCAGCGAGGTCAAATAGCTCAGGATCGACGTTTCGATGTAGACGCGCGGTTTCACGGGCGACTCCCAGCGGAGGCACGCTCCGCCGACACATCGGGAGTATACCAGGCCCAGGCTCGCGCGCCCAGGTCGTCCCCCGCTAGGCTTTGTCTGAAGAACGTCGCGAGCGGCCGAGCCGAGGGAGAACGAACGAGAAATATTGCAGTATTTCGAGCGGGCTCGACCCACAGCACTGGCCGCTCGTGGAATGTTCGACGGCGCCGCCTCACCCGGCGCGGCGGCGATCTGCCGGTTGACGCACGGCTTCGCCTCTTGAGACATTCTCCGCGCGCGGGGGACCCGCGCGCGGAGGTGTATGGCCAGGGCAACAGAAAACGAGAGCAAGAAGATCCGCTACGCCGTCGTCGGCCTCGGCAACATCGCGCAGGTCGCGGTCTTGCCGGCGTTCGCTAACGCCGCCGAGAACTCGGAGCTCGTCGCCCTCGTCTCCGGCAGTCGCGAGAAGCTCCAGGTGCTCGGCGAGCGCTACGGCATCGCGGAGCGAGGCGGCTACGACGATCTCGAGGCCATCCTGGAGCGCGCCCGGGTCGACGCCGTGTACATCGCCCTGCCCAACACCATGCACCGCGAGTTCACCGAGCGCGCCGCGCGCGCGGGCGCGCACGTGCTCTGCGAGAAGCCGCTGGCCATGACCGAGGAGGACTGCGCGGCGATGATCCAGGCCACCCGGCTCGCCGGCGTGAAGCTCATGACCGCCTACCGGCTCCACTTCGAGGAGGCGAACCTCGGCGCCATCGAGATCATCCGCTCTGGCGCGCTCGGTCAGGTCCGGGCCTTCTCCTCGTCTTTCTCGCACACGGTGCGCCCCGGCGACATCCGCACGAGGAGGGAGCTCGGCGGGGGGGCGCTCTTCGATCTCGGCATCTACTGCGTCAACGCCGCCCGCTACCTCTTCCGGGAGGAGCCGATCGAGGTGTTCGGCACCTGCCAGCAGTTCGATGAGGAGCGCGCCCAGGGCGTCGACGAGTCCACCTCGGCCACCCTGCGCTTTCCGAGCGGCGCCGTCGCCCAGTTCACCGCGAGCCAGGGGCTGGCGCTCGCGGCGTGGTACCACGTCACGGGCACCAAGGGCGACCTCCGCGTCGAACATGGCTACTTTTTCCCGGGTCCGCTCAAGCACCAGCTCACGATCGGCGGCAAGACCACGGAGCAGACCTTCGAGAAGCGCGACCAGTTCGCGGCCACGCTCGTCTACTTCTCGCGCTGCATCCTGGAGGACACCGAGCCAGTGCCGTCCGGCGTCGAGGGGCTCGCGGACGTCCGGGTGATGCAGGCCATCCTGCGCTCCGCCGCGAGCGGCAAGGCCGAGGCGCTGCCGCCGTTCGATCGAGAGCGCCGGCCCGATCTGAGCCTGAGGATCGACAGGCCTGCCATCGAGAGCCCGGCGCCCGTGCTCGCCTCTCCCCCGGCGAGGGTTGACCGCGCGGCCGTTCAGTGACCGGCCCGGGCAGTCTACTCGGTCGTGAACCGGTAGACGACCGTCTGCGTGTAGCGCTGGCCGGGCTTGAGGATGACCTCGTCCTTCCAGGCCGGGACGTTGATCGAGTTCGGGAACTTCTGCGGCTCGAGGCAGAAGCCGCTATATTGATTGTAGACGGCGCCGCCCTTGCCCGTGATCGTCCCGTCGAGGAAATTGCCGGTATAGAACTGGACCCCAGGCTGGTCGGCCTCGACCGTCAGCACGCGACCGGTCTTCGGATCCTTCGCGCGAGCCACCTCACGCAGCTTGTGCGGGTCGCCGTTCACGACGAAGTTGTGATCGTATCCGACCGGCTTGCCGCCCACGGCCTTCAGGTCCTTGCCGATCGGCTTGGCCGCGGTGAAGTCGAGCGGCGTCCCCTTCACCGGCTTGATCTGACCCGAGGGCACGAGGGTGGCGTCCGGCGGGGTGTAGCTGTCGGCGTGCAACGTCAGCTCCTGCTCGGCGACAGAGCCCGAGCCCTGCCCTCCCAGGTTCCAGTAGCTGTGGTGGGCCATGTTGACGATCGTGGTCTTGTCGGTCGTGGCCGACATCTCGACCTTCAGCTCGTTCTTGTGGGTGAGCGTGTACGTCGTGGTCGCGTTGACCGTGCCGGGATACCCCTCTTCCCCGTCCTTCGAGACGTACGTGAGCTTGATGCTCGGGCCGTCCGGCGTCTCGATCGCCTCCGCGTCCCAGACGACCTTGTCCCAGCCCTTCTTGCCGCCGTGCAGGGCGTGGGCGCCGTTGTTCGCGGCGAGCTTGTAGGTCTTTCCCTCGAGCTGGAACTGCGCGTTCTTGATGCGGTTGGCCACGCGGCCGACCGTCGACCCGAAATACGGGCTGTTCTTCAGGTACCCGTCGAGGTTGTCGTAGCCGAGGACGATATCGCCGATCTTTCCGGCCTTGTCCGGAGCGTGGAGCTCCGTCACGGTCGCGCCGTAGGTCATCACCTTCGCGACCAGGCCGTTCGCGTTCGTGAGCGTGTAGAGGACGACCTCTTTGCCGTCGGTGTTGCCGAACGGCGCCTTGGAGACGGGAGCGGGCTTTGTGTTCATTGCTTCACCAGACGTCGGCTCGGGTTTCGCGGCCGGGGCCGCGGGCGGGGCGTCCGTCGCAGGGGCTCCGGCTGTCGCGGCCGGCGGCTCTGCCGCAGGAGGCGCGTCGACCGCCCGCGCGCCGCCGCAGGCGCCCGCGAGCCACGCTGTCATCGTCCAACCGAACCACGATCTCATCCGGCATGTCGCCATGATGTTCCCTCCGCCAGGATTGCCATCGTCACGATGGCGACACGCTCCCTACCACGTCGCCGGTGAGGCGACCCACGCAAAATCGCCGGAGACGTGGTGACGAGGGCGCCCGGTCCGCGCTGAGAGCGCCGGCTCGGCGGGCGCTGAAGACGTCCCTCGCGGATCCAGTCTCGGACTCCTGCGCGTGGGCAAGGGCGCGGGCGAGCGCGCCCGGCTCGGCGAGCGGCGGATCGGGTCAGCTCGAGATCGAGCCGTTCACGAAGTACACCGCGCGCCCGGCGCTCACCCGTCGCCTCCGGGCTCCTGCAAGGTGCGGAAGTTGAGCGCTTCGAAGCCGGGGCGGTAGGCGGCGGCGTCGAAGGCGGGGTCGATCGAGCGTCTTGTCGGAATGCTCGCTGATCCAGTCGCGCCCCGTGCGGTAGAGCTGGAGCAGGCAATGGTTGAGCGGGTGCCCGACGCGGCGCTCGACCTCCCTGCGAATGCGGTCGACGGCGGGGGTGAAGGCGCGGAGCTCGGGCTGCTCGTCGGCCGGGTGGCGATAGAGCGGCACGGCGCCGTCGGGCGCACGCTCGCCCTGGATCGCGACGAGGCGCGGCACCTCCCGCCGCGGTGACGCATCGTCGTCCACGCCACCTCGCGCTCGACGGACGCGAAGGCTCCGGCGCCCTCGGCGAGGCCCTCGTCCAGGGCGCCGTGCGCGCCGGACCGCCGGGGTGTGGCCGATCTTTCACGTCCTTCGTTTTCTGGTATCACTTCGTCGGCTCCCTGGCCAAGCTGCTCCGGGTCGTGAGGAGGGGACGGGCGCCGCGAACACACCGGCTGGCAGGCTTGCGTGGCCCGTGGCAGGAAGCAGAGGGCATCGCGGCCGCCAGGGCGCAGCACGCCGCTCGGGCTTGACGTTCCAGGAGCACCTTGGAATCTCTTTCGTTCACCTTCGTGTTCCGGGCGGCCTCCGCCCTCGGCTGGATCGCCGTCGTCGTCGCGGCGCGGGCCCGTCGCGGCCCGCTGTACGCGAAGTTCATCGGCGTGCTCCTCGGCCTGCACACGCTGATCGCGTGCGCGCTCGTCCGTCACGTCGGGCCGCTCGCGCCCGCCTTCGTGGCCCTCCAGGGCGCGGCGACCTTGCACTTCTTCATGCTGTCGCGGCCGCGCATGCGCCCCCTGGCCTACCGGGCGCTGGTGAGCCTCCCGGCGTCCTACTTCGTGGCGGCGACGTTCCTCTCGTTGCCCTGGGCCATCGCGGCCGGGCTCGGCGCGACGCCGCACGGCCTCTGGGTTCCCTTCGCGCTGGCGGGTGTCGGGATCTTCCAGTCGCTGACCTTGCGCCGCGAGGAGGTCGATATCCTCGTCGACCGCGCCCCGGTGGAGGGGCTCGTCCGCCACGGCGCGCGCCGGCGCGACCCGGGGGAGGGGACGAGCGCTCGTCCGCTCCGCATCGTCCAGATCACCGATCCGCACATCGGCCCGTTCATGCCCGTCGCGCGGCTGCGCCGCATCTGCGCGCGCGCGGTCGAGCGTGATCCCGATCTCGTCGTGCTCACCGGCGACTTCCTCACCATGGAGTCGCAGGACACGGCCGAGCACCTGGCCGAGGCGCTGTCCCCGCTCCGCGCCCTGGAGGGCCGGGTGTTCGCCTGTCCTGGCAACCATGATCACGAGTCGCCGGCCCACGTCGCGACCGCGCTCGCCCGGGCCGGCGCGCGCCTGCTCGTCGACGATGCGGCGCTCGTCGAGACCGCCGCGGGCCCGGTCCAGATCCTCGGCATGGATTATCATTATCGCGACCGGAAGGCGCGGATGGCCGCCGTGTGCGCGCGGCACCCGCGCGTCCCGGGCGCGCTGCGGCTCGTCCTGCTGCACAACCCGGGCGCGTTCCGCGATCTCGGCGAGGGCGAAGGGGATCTCGTGCTCTCGGGCCACACCCACGGCGGGCAGATCGGGCTGGTCAGCCTCGGCCTTCCGTGGACGATCCTCCGGCTCTTCGTGAAGATGCCTGATCACGGCCTGTGGGCCCGCGGCCGCGATCGGCTGTACGTTCACCGTGGAACAGGCCACTACGGTTTTCCGCTCCGCCTCGGCGTGCCCGCGGAGGAGAGCGTCCTCAAGGTGCACGTCGCCGCGGGGGGCGCGCCCTATCGCTGAGGGGCGAGAGGCCGCGCGCGCGTCGAAGATCACGCGCGCGGCGCGCGCTGGGCGTCGTGCGCTGCCATCGTGTTGCCACGAGAGCGCCTCGCCGCGCCGCTGGCGTGTCTTCTGATCGAGCGGCCGCACGCAGGTGGACCGCGCGCGGCGCCTCCACTATGATCGCCGGGTGTCCGGGATCGCGCCAGGCATCGTCATTGCAGGCCGTTACCGCGTCGAGCGCGAGCTGGCGCGGGGCGCCATGGGAAGCGTGTGGGTCGGACGGCACCTGCAGCTCGATGTGGATATCGCGATCAAGTTCATGGCGCCGGAGTACGCCGCGTCCACCGAGCTGCGGGCGCGCTTCGAGCGCGAGGCGCGGGCCGCGGCGATGCTCAAGAGCGCGCACGCGGTGCACATTTATGATTACGGGATCGAGGGCGGCGCGCCCTACATCGTGATGGAGCTCCTCGAGGGCGAGGATCTCTCGGCGCGCCTTGCGCGCGAAGCGCGCCTCACGCTGCCGGCCACGCTGAACATCGTCGAGCAGGTCGGCAGGGCGCTGCGCCGGGCGCACGAGCTCGGCCTCGTGCACCGCGACCTCAAGCCCGGCAACATCTTCCTCGCCCTCCAGGACGGCGAGCAGACCGCCAAGGTCGTCGATTTCGGGATCGCGAAGGCCGTGGGTCCGGTCATGAACGTCCAGGCGACGCGCCCGGGCGCGCTGCTCGGGTCGCCGAGCTACATGAGCCCGGAGCAGGTGCGGAGCAGCAGCCGCGTCGATCACCGCTCGGATCTCTGGTCGCTGGGCGTGATTGCGTACCAGTGTGTCACCGGCCAGCTCCCGTTCCCGGGCGGGGAGCTCGGGGATGTGCTCGTCGAGATCTGCACGGCGCCGATCCCGCTCGCCTCGCAGCTGTTGCCCGGCCTGGGCCCGGAGGTCGACGCGTTCTTCCAGCGGGCGCTCCAGCGCGATCCAGCGCAGCGGTTCCAGAGCGCGACCGAGCTCGTCGAGGCCTTCGCGGCGCTGCCCGGCGCGCGCGCCGCCGGCGCGAGTGGGCCTCCGCGCCACCCGTCGGCGCACGACGCGCAGGACCCGCCCGCCGCGGCGCTGGCTTCAACGGCCGACGCGCGGGCGCCGTCGGCCGTCGCGCAGGGGATGGCGCCGGGGGCGCAGGGGATAGCGCCGGCCGCACAGGCGCCGACGCCGCCCGTGCAGGCGATGGCTCCGGCCGCACAGGCGCCGACGCCGCCCGCGCAGGCGATGGCGCCGGCCGCACAGGCGCCGATGCCGCCCGTGCAGGCGATGGCTCCGGCCGTACAGGCGACGGTGCCGGCCGCGCAGGCGACGGTGCTCGCCCCGGGCCCTCTGCACCCGCCCGGCTCAGGCACGCTCTCGCCCTCGTCGCAGACGCAGCCCGACCTGCGGCCGCCGAGGGGGCGAGGGCGCGCGGGGCTCGTGGTCGGGGCGGCGCTCGGCGCCGCGGCGCTGGGCCTTGGTGGGTTCCTGCTCTGGCGCTCCGCGCCCGCGAGCGCCCCGGACGAGCCCGCAGCGGCAGCGCCGGCCGCGAGCGTCGCCGGAGAGGCGCCGGGCGCGGCGTCCGCGGGAGCGGTGCCCGCGGAGCCAGCGGCGGACCGCAACGCGGCTCCACCCGCCCCTGCGGAGCCGGCCGCGAGCGGGTCGGCGGATGCTGCACCTGCGAGCGGGTCGGCGGCCCCGGCGGCGCCGAGCGCATCGGGCGGCCCGGCGGCGCCGACCAGGCCGCGAGCTCCAGGGAAGGCCGGAGGGCGCCCACCTGCAAACAACAGCGATGATCTTCTCAACCACATGTGACACCCGCCGCCGTCCCGGCCTCGCGCCGGACATGCGCTTTCTCGTCAGGTTCACGTGCGCCGCGGCGCTCGGGCTCATCGGCTCGGCGGCGCACGCGCAGCAGCCCGCCGGCGCTCAGCCCGCCGGCGCTCAGCCCGCGCGTGATCCCGTGGCCGCAGAGGCGCTCTTCAAGACCGCGCGCGCGCTGGTCGAGAAGGGCGATGACGCGGCGGGGTGCCCGAAATTCGAGGCGAGCCTCGCCCTGAACCCCTCCGCGAGCACCATGCTCAACATCGCCCGGTGCCACGAGCGCGCGGGCAAGCTCGCGACGGCCTGGCAGGGCTACCACCGGGCCCTCGTGCTGAACCGCGAGACGACGGGGGAGCAGCGGCGGCGAGGCCTCGAGGAGCTCGCGCAGAAGGGGATCGCCGCGCTCGAGCCGCGTCTGCCGAAGCTGCGCGTCGTGGTCCACGGCGCCCCCGCCGGCGTCGAGGTGCAGCGCGACGGCACGACGCTCCCGGCGGCCGCGCTGGGCGAGCCGCTGCCGGCCGACCCGGGCGCGCACGAGGTCCGCGCGAGCGCCCCGGGACACCAGGCCGAGACCCGCTCGGTCACGCTCGCGGAGGGCGAGACGGTGACGGTCGAGCTCACGCTGCGCCCCGTCGCCGCGGGCAGCCCGGACAAGGCCGAGGCGAAGGTGCAGGGCGCGTCGGGCGGGGGCGTCCCGACCTGGGCCTGGATCTCGGGCGCGGCGGGCATCGCCCTCGGCGGCGCGTCGATCGGGTTCCTGGTCGACGACCTGTCCGCGATCAGCGCGTTGCGGGAGAACTGCCGCGAGGTCCGGGGCGGGACCTACTGCGAGCCCGGCTATGACTTCGCGGCCGACAACGCGCGCAAGAACCGTGATTTCGCCCTCTTCGTCGGCCTCGGCGGCGCCGGGCTCGTCGCGATCGGAGCGGCGGTGGTCGGGATCGCGCGGTCGGGCACGGAGCAGGAGCCTGCGCCCGCGCGGTCGACCGTCGCGTTGCCCTGGATCGCGCCCTCGGGCGCCGGCGCCACCCTCGTCGGGAGCTTCTGATGCGCACAGGTCATCGAATGCAGCGGTGTCTCCTCGGGTCTCTCGCCGCGGTCGCGCTTGCGGCGGTCGCCGGGGGCGCGTGTATCCCCGACGTGGAGCCGAACGTCTTCGTGGTGCCGCGCTGCGAGCAGGTCGCGCCCACCTGCGGCCCCGAGGCCAGCGAGAGCTGCTGCGCCGCAGGCGAGGTGAAGGGCGGCCAGTTCAACCGCGTCGACAGCCGCGTCCCCGACGCCGTGTATCCGGCCACGGTGGCCGATTTCCACCTCGATCGCTTCGAGGTGACGGTGGGCCGCTTCCGTCAGTTCCTCGAGGGGTACCCGGCGACCCGGCCGGCCGCGGGCGCCGGCGCGCACCCGCTCATCGAGGGCAGCGGCTGGGACCCGGCGTGGGATTCGCGCCTGCCCGCAGGGCAGGACGAGCTGCGGGCCGAGCTGCAATGCGACGCCAATTTTCGCACGTGGACCGACGAGCCCACGGGCAACGAGGAGGCGCCGATCAACTGTGTGAGCTGGTATGTCGCGTTCGCCTTCTGCGCCTGGGACGAGGGCCGGTTGCCCACGGAGGCGGAGTGGAGCTACGCCGCCGTCGGCGGCAACCAGCACTTCGTGTACCCGTGGGGAGGGGACGCCCCGAGCGACGCGCTGGCCGTGTACGGTTGTCCGACCGAACAGACGGTGTGCCCGGTCCCGCCCGTCGGGTCGAAGTCCCCGGCCGGCGACGGGGAATGGAAGCAGGCCGATCTCGCGGGCAGCTTGTTCGAGTGGGTCCTCGACTACCACGCCGAGCTGGATCTGATCGCGCGCTGCATCAACTGTGCGCAGCTGAGCGACGGCGGCTTCGGCCGGGAAGCCCGCGGCGGCGCCTTTTCCCACGACGAGGGCACGCTCAGCCCGACGTACCGTCTCGGCGAGCCGCCGGAGAACGCCAATTCCTTCTACGGCATCCGCTGCGCGCGCGACGAGTAGCGGCCCGCAGCGCGTCCCCTGGTCAGTAATCGCTTGCGTTCTCGCTCGCCAGCCGCCGCGCGCCCTCCTCCCAGGTCACGTCCTCCTCGGTCCCCTCCCACGAAACCGTGTTGCTCGTGCCTCGGCTGAGCTCGGAGGTGTGGCTCATGGCCTCCACGTGAGCGGGGCCCATGACGAAGGCGAACATGTCTTCTTCGCTCTCCCACACGCTGAGCGTGCGCAGCGCCGCGCAGTCCGCGGACTGGCTGGCCATCACCGCCACCGCGCCTTTGGCCGTCATGACCGCCTCGACCACGGGCCCCGCGACCCCCAGCGCCTCTCCGTGATCCAGCCCGGGCCGCATCGCGAGGTAGGTCGACGCCATGACGTAGCTGCCGGCGCGGACCTGCTTCGTCTGGGGGTCGACGCCGGGCCCCGACAGCTCGAGGCCCTCGACCAGATCCGACTCGATCTTGCCTTTCTCGCAACCGCTCAGCGGCGAGCTCGATCCGTCGGCCGGCGGATCGTCCGCCTCGCCGCTCGAGCAGCCGAGGGCGACCGCTCCGGCGGCGCAGAAGAACACCGACACGACACCCCGAAATAAGAGCGCATTGTTCATCGTAAAGCTCCTCTGTTCATCGATCCTCAGGGGACATCACAGCGGCCGAACGACCGCGAAATACAGATCGTCGAAACTTCGGCCGAGCCGCTTCGAGTCGAAGTGATCCGCGAACCCCATCGCGGTCACGTGCACCCTGTCCGCGGAGGCGCGCGCCCCCTTCGAGGACGTCAGGGTGACGGCCCAGGAGCGCGCCCCGCCGGGCCCCTCGATCTGGAGGTACGTGTAGGCGCCCGCGTTCAGCCGCTCGACCACGCGGCCCTCGAAGCTCGTTTGCGCCTCGCTCGGCAGCGCAAAGCGCGAAAGGGGGCCGAGGGCGCGAGACGCAAAGGCCTCCGAGGCGTCGGGGAAGCCCGCGCCGATGCCGAAGAGCAGCCCAAAGACCACCGCGATCGGCGCGGCGAGGAACCATCGGTGTCGTCGATGTCTCATGACCACGTCTCCTCTCTCTCTCTCTCGCACCAGGCGGCGCGGCACGTGTGACCCATGATGCCTTCGCCGCCGCGGGACAGCCCGCGTCCGCCGACGGCCGCGCGGCGATGCGCGATGAACGGCGACCGCAGAAGAGCCGTCGGCCTCCGGGCCTTCCCGGCGGCGGGCGCCAGCCGCCCGCGCCGCGCCGTCGACCGTTCATCGCGCCGCGCCGCCGCCCGCGCCGCGCCGCCGACCGTTCGTCGCGCCGCGCCGCCGCTCACGCCACGCGGGCTACCGTTCGTCGCGCCGCACGCCGCCTCCGTGCGCGGCGCCATGCTACTCTGTTCATGCCGTGCTCTCCTCCCGCAGCGAGCCCTCCCCGCCGCGCTCCGGCCTCATCCCATGGTCGGCGTTGTGGTTCGGAGCGGTGGCGCCGATCGGAATCCTCCTGCTCTTGCGCCCCGACATCGCGCGGTGGGACGATCCGAGCTTCGATGTCGCGGCCGGGCTGCGCAAGCTGGCCTGCACCGCGATCTACACGAACGTGATCACGGTGGCGCTGGCCGCGACCTACAACCTCGGTCTCGCCCGGCTCCCTCTCCACCGGCTCGCCCGGCCCATGCGGCGCTTCATCTACGTGACGACGGTCCCCGCGGTGGTCATCCCCTGCACGCTCGCGATCGTGCCTCTCTTGAGCGCCGTTCACCACGAGATGGTCAGCGTGCCTTTCCGCCTCGTCGTCCAGGGCATCCTCCTCAGCTATCTGTGGCTCGGCGCCTACGCCACCTACGATCGCCTCCTGGCGCGCATCCGGAAGGAGAGGGACCTCGCCCACGAGGAGCGCCTCGCGGCGCAGGACGCCCGCCTGCGCCTCCTGCAGGCGCGGACCAACCCTCACTTTCTCTACAACAGCCTGAACAGCGTCATGAGCCTCATCCCCACCGATCCCGAGCTCGCGGAGGAGACGCTCGGGCGGCTGGCCGCGCTGTTCCGCTACGCGCTCGAGTCCTCGACGCGGCTCGCCGTCCCCCTGGTCGACGAGGTCGCGTGCGCGAACGATTACCTCAGCATCGAGACGATCCGGTTCCGCGAGCGATTGCGGTACTCCGTCGACGTCGATCCGTCGCTGCGGGCCATCCAGGTGCCTCCGATGCTGCTTCAGCCGCTCGTGGAGAACGCCGTCAAGCACGGGATCGGCGGGCGGGTGCGCGGCGGATCGGTGACCGTGCGCGCCGAGCTCGCCGGCGAGGATCTCCTGCTGTCCGTCCTCGACGACGGCCCCGGTCCGACGCCCGCAATCCGGCCTGGCACCGGCACGAGCCTCGCCGATCTGCGCGAGCGGCTGCGCCTGCTCTACGGAGAGGATGGCAGGCTCGTCGCGGAGCCCGCGCCCGAGGGCGGGTTCGTCGCGCAGCTCCGGCTGCCCGTGGTGCGGCCTTCATGACCGCGCGCCCCCTGCGTGTCCTCGTGGTCGACGACGAGGCGCTCGCGCGGGCGCGGCTCATCCGCATGCTCGGCCGCGTCGCGAACGTCGAGGTCGTGGCGGAGGCGGCCACGGGGCTCGAGGCGCTCGAGCAGATGCGGGCGCTGCGCCCCGATCTGCTGCTGCTCGACGTGGAGATGCCAGGCATGGATGGCTTTGGCGTGGCGGATGCCGTTGACGTCGTCGACGGGGGCGACGTGCCGCTCGTGGTCTTCACGACGGCGCACGCGCAGCACGCCGCGCTCGCCTTCGACGCGGACGCGGTCGACTACCTGCTCAAGCCCGTGGCGCAAGAGCGCCTCGCGCGGGCCCTCGACAAGGTCGCGCACCGCCTGCTCGCGCGCGAGCGCGCGGGCCCGGGCCCGACCGAGGACGAGAGCGGCGCGCCGCGCGTGCGACCGCACGGCGGCGCCGGTCGAGAGGCCGGTGGCGCGCCGCCGCTGCTCTGCGTCCACGACGCCGGCAGGATCCTCTTCTTCGATCCTCGCCGGATCACCCGCTTCCGCGCCGAGGACAAGTACACGACGTTCGCGCTCGACGGCGAGGAGCACCTCGTGCGTGAGAGCCTGAGCACGCTGGAGGAGCGCCTGTCGGGGCTCGGCTTTCTCCGCGTGCATCGCTCCGAGCTCGTCCGCGCGGACGCGATCCGGGCGCTCGAGCCGGAGCCCGGCGGCGCCGTCCTGCACCTGTCCGATGGGCAGAGCGTCTCGGTGAGCCGCCGTTTCCTGCCCTCGTTGAAGCAGGCGCTGGGGATCCGGTAGCGAGCATGGGGCGGTGCTGGACGCCGCGCGGCTCGTCGCTGGGTGTGGATCGCGCGCGCAATCAGGGAGATCCGCGCGAGCCACGGTTCACAGCGGCACCTGGTACCGCGGCGCCGGATCCTTCCCGCGCCCCGCGGTCCAGCGGGCGTCGGGCTTCCAGGCTCCGTTGATCTCCTCGCGGCGGCGCGTCTCGACCGTGAGCGTGTCGCCCTCGAAGCGGAGGAGCTGGTACTGGAGCGGATACCCTGGCACCCACTCGTGGGTCGGCGCGCCGAAGGTGCCGGCGCAGACGAGCTCGAGCCGGCGGCCCGCGGCGGTGACGTCATAGCGATAGAGGCCGCTCTGCGCCTTGTGGATGTGGCCGTGCAGCCCGAGGTGGAAGTCGGCGCCGGCGAGCCGCTCCAGGAAGCCGTGGTCCTTGATGCGGTCCTCGAAGGCGCTGTTCACCGGATGGTGCCAGACGGCGATCTTGAGCCAGCCGCGCGCCGCGGGGTCGCTCCGGATCTGATCGAGCGCGCGGCTCAGCGCCTGCGGGTGGATGGCGGCGCGCGCGCGGAAGTGGTGGTCGAGGTTCCAGGCGGAGTTCAGGCCGAGCACGAGGAGGCGCTGCTCCGGGAGGCGGTAGAGCAGGCCCTGCTCTTCGGGATCGAGGGGATAGGGCTCGCCGCGGACGTCCTCGTAGAACTTCGCGAAGTGCTCGAACCGCTTCGCGTAGAGGCCCTCGTCGCGCACCCGGACGGCGCCGCTCCCGATGTCGATGAAGCGGCCTTCCTCGAGCTTGCCGGTGTACTCGTCCCGATCGAACAGCTTGTAGGCCTTCTTCGCCAGGCCCCAGTGGAGGTCGTGGTTCCCGGGCACCGGGATCACCCGTTTCGGAGACACGTGGAGCTCGCCGCAGAGCTTCTCCAGGAAGAGGCGCGCGGCGTCGTACTCCTCGGGCGTGGACTGGTTGGCGATGTCGCCGGAGAGGATGACGGCGTCGAGCCTCGTGCAGCCGAGCTCGCCCTGGAGATCCTCGGCGAGCTGGCTGTACCAGGCGGCGGCGCTCTCGCGTGTGCCGAAGTGGAGATCGGAGAGGTGGAGGACGGCGGAGGGGGGGAGGGGCGGCATGGAGGTGCTCGGGGAAGGTGGCTTGGAGAGCTGCGTTTCGGGGGCAGAGGGCGACTTCAGCAAGGCCTCGATGTCGTGCTCTGCTTCAGGGGAGACGGCGAGGCGAAGGACGGCCTGGTAAGCGGCGTCGCGCACCTCGGCATCGGCGTCCTCCCGGAGGACCCGCGTCAGGCGCGCGAAGACGGCGTCGTTCCAGTAGATCGGCTGGAGCGTGGCCAGGACCTCGGCGGCCTGCGCGCGGATGTGGCCGGCGTTGCGAGAGAGGTTGTACCAGGGCTTCGTGGCGTACTCCAATGCATTCAAGGTCTCCGTGATCGCAGCGTGAATCACGCCTGGATTGCGGTCGTTGATCAACATCGCAGCCGCCGTGAGGCGCGCCGGCCAGCTCTCCTCGGCCCGCGCGTCATCGAGCAGCGCGCGCAGGGTAGGCAGCACCTCCGGCGGCGGGCCGCCTGGCATTGCGATGAGCGCCCACGCCGCGCCCTTCCTCTCCGGCCACGCGGGCGAGCGGAGCATCGAGGCGATCTGCGCGAAGAGCCCTGGATCCTGCGCGAGCAGGGGAGCGTAAGCGTCAGCGAGACGGCGGCGGGTCTGGTCCACTCCGGCGTCGCCGAATTCAGTGACCAGCCCGAGCCATTCGAGCAGGCGCTGTCTCACGGAGTGGTCCCTGGCGATCAGCGGCGCGAGCGCGTCGGCTGCCGAGCTGCGGACGTCGAACGACTCGTCATCGAGCTTCTCGAGGACCAGCTCCTGCAGCTCGGCGTCATGTGACAGGGACGCACCCAGCGCCTTGAGCGACTCAGCGCGTACGATCGCCTCTGCGTCGTTGATCCTGCCGATCGCGAGGTGCTTTACATCGGCGTCGGTAGACACGAGCGGCGCGAGCGCGCGCACGGCCGCGGCGCGCGTCAGCTCTCCAGGGTCGTCGAGCTTGGCGATCATCAGCCGGCGCGCTTGCTCGTGGGTTGATAGCAGTATCGCGAGGGTGCGCGTGTTAGCCCAGCGCATCACTTCGCTCGTGCTGTTCAGCCTGGCAACAATATTTGCTCGAACTTCCTCGTCGCTCGCTGCTAGACCTCCCAAGGCGTGCAGCGCCGCCGTTCGCACGACCTGGGCTGGATCGTCGAGCTTCTTGAGGACGAGGCCGCGAATTTCAGCGTCGGTCGTCACGAGCGGCTCCAGGGCGTACACCGCCGCCTCGCGCACAAACTCGCCTGGGTCTCTCGTGGTCCTGAGGAGGAGGCGACGGATCTCGACGTCCTGGGATGCGAGCGCTCGCAGGGCGCGAACCGCGTTGTGACGCACGGTCGTGTCGGGGTGGTCGATCTTCTCGATGATGAGGCGGCGCACCTCGATACTGCTCGGAGCCAGCGCCTGCAGGGATGTGATCGCCGTCAGGCAGACCGCGCTGTCTGCGTCGTCGAGCTTGCTGACGACGCGGCGCCGAACTTCGATGTCGCTGGAGAGGAGCGCCCTCATCGCTTGCACTGCCGCCACACGGACGGTTTGGTCCGAGTCGTCCAGCTTGTTGAGGACGAGCTCGCGGACTCTCGCGTCGAGCGGCACCGACGGCTCGAGGGCGCTTACCACCTCTTTCCGGACGATCCAGCGCTCGTCATCAAGCTTGCCGATGAGGAGTTGACGTGTCTCTCCGTCGAGAGGCGACAGCCCCTTCAGCGCGCCGATCATCTCGGGTAGCACTTCATTGCGCATCGGCCACTCTTCGTGCGCCAGCCCGCGAAGCGCGAGCTGACGTGCCTTCGCGTCGCTGGATAGGATGGGTTTAAGCGCGCCGAGCGCCGCAATGCGCACCTTGTAATGTGGATCGTCAAACTTGCCGCGGATGTGGCTGCCGACCTCCTCGTCGTTTGTCACGAGCGCTCCCAGCGCGTGCACCACGACCTCGCGAAGCCAGGGATCCCTGTCGTCGAGCTTGGCGAGGAGGAGGCGGCGGGCCTCTCTGTCGCTCGACACGAGCGCACCCAGCGCGCTGACGGTCTCCTCGCGCACCTCGTGATGCGGGTCGTCGAGCTTGGCGACGAGGAGGCGTCTGACCTCCTGGTCGCGCCACGCGAGCCGGCCCAGCGTGCGCGCTGCGGCCTTCCGCACCCACTTGTCCGTATCGTCGAGCCTCGAGATCATGCCGCGGCGGACCTCTTCATCGGCCGCGACGAGCGCTCCGAGGGCGCCGACCGCCTCCTCGCGCACCTCGTGATGCGGATCGTCGAGCTTGGCGAGGACGAGGCTTCGGACCACCCGGTCGCGCGGCGCAAGCTCTCCGAGCGCGGTGATCGCGGCCTGGCGTGCTCCGCCGCTTGGATCATCGAGCTCGGCGAGGAGAGTGTCTCGAACGTCGCTATCGGTCGATGCGAGCGTTCCGAGCGCGCTGACCACCATCCAGCGCACGTTCCTGTCTTTCGTGCTCAACCTCTCGAGGAAGAGGTTCCGGGTAGCCTGATCGCTCGACGCCATGGTTTTCAGGGCGTCCACTGCGTAGCGGCACGCTAGATACTCCGATCCGTCGATCCATTCACCGAACGCTTGGCGCAGCTCGGCGAGGTTCTCGGCCCCCAGCACGCCTTCGAGCGCCCGCGCCATCTTTCCGGGGTGCCGCTTTCTCCGGACCTGCTCCAGGAGCCAGGACCTCGCCCCCTGATGGGATGATCGCGCGAGCTTGGCCAGCCCGCTGAGCGCCTCCACGCGCACGGCGGGGACAAGGTCGTCGGCGAGCTCCATCAGCTTGAGCGCCAGCTCGTCCAGCAGCGCCCGGTCGAACCCCACCCCGTCCGCGGCCATCGCGCTCGCGAGGAGGACGTCCCGGTGCAGGAGCTCCTCGTGGGGGCTCCCCGCCCCCAGGATCCTCCGCCCGAGGTCGCTCACGGCCTTGCTCCGCCCCTCCACGATCCCGAGCTGCCCGGCGCACAGGAGGATCGGCTCCCGCCAGCGTGGCCGGTGCAGGTTCTCCTTCAGGATCACCCAGCGCTCATCCGGCTCCATCCGCGCCAGCGCCCGACCTGCGAAGTACTCCTGGAAGGTGAGGTGCAGGAACCCGAACGCGTCCTGCCCTCGCTCCGCGAGCAGCCCCGCGAAGTGCCGCATGTCCTTGAAGAACAGCGCCGCCTTGTCCTGGGCCTGCTGCCGGTCCTTGGGCGAGGCCTTGAGCGGCTCGATCCCGTCCGCGCGCAGCGCGATCTCGACCAGCGCCCCCTCGAGGTCCCGCCGGCGCGCCGTCCCGCTCGGTTTGTGCCGCTGGAGCCAGAGCGCGAGCTCGACGAGGTACGTCGTCGCCAGGTTCCGGTCGAAGCGCGCCGGCTCCCGGGTGCGGGCGCCGTCGCTGCGCGCGCTCTCCCAGTTGCTGTCGAGCAGCATGTCGATGTACCGCTCGTAGAGCCTCACCCGCTCGTCCGGCAGCCGCCCGCCTTGCCGCCGGAGCAGCGCCAGCATCGTGAGCAGGAGCGGGTTCGCCGCGAGCCGGAGCACGCTCGGGTTGGCGCGCACCTCGGCGAGCAGCTCCTTCTCCTCCTGCGCCGCGCGCTTCTGCGTGAGCCCCGTGGCCTGCCCGCCCGCGAGCCACGCCTCGCACGCCTCGCACCACCTCCGGGCGAACGCCTCGATCTCGCGCTCTCCGAAGTCGAGCACGGTGACGTGCGGCAGGTCGCCGGGGAGCTGGGCCTCGCGGTAGCCCACGATCCGGCTCGTCACCACGAAGCGGTTGCCCCGCGCGGCCTCGCCCTGGATCAGGGCGCGCGTCTGGTTGGCGATGTGGCGGCGGGTCGTGACGTCGAGCACCTCGTCGAGGCCGTCGAGGAGCACGAGCGCGCGGCCCTCGTCGAGCGCCTGCCGGAAGAGCGGGCCGAGGCCGGGGCGGGAGCACCAGGTGTCGTAATAGACGGGCAGGAAGTCGCAGAGCGAGAGCGGCTCGTGGTCGCGGCGCAGCCAGTCGTCGTACGCGGCGAGCGGGACGAAGATGGGAATGCGCGGCTGTCCCTTCGCGCCGCGGAGCTCCGTCCCCTGCCGGACCGCCGCGCCGTCGTGCCCGGGGAGGCCTTCCCGCGCGGCGCGCAGGGCGAGGTAATGGAGCAGCGTGGTCTTGCCGCAGCCGGGATCGCCGAGGATGACGAGGCCCGGGCGGGCAGGGTCGGCGATCGCCTCGTCCATCGAGCGGCGCACCATGCGGCCGTGGCCGCGGCGGCTCTCCTCGCGCCAGCGCTCGACGCGCAGGCTGTCGAGCTCCCGGCGGAGATCGCCGTCGGGCAGGCCGCGCGCCTCGGCTTCGACGAGCAGGCGGCGCTCGTCGGCGCTGTAGGTGTCGGCGGCGTCGGGCACGTCGGCGACCGCCTTGAGCTCGACGTAGATGGCCTCGAGCGGCAGGCTGATGGCCTTGCCCGACCTGGAGATGCCCTTGAACGTGAGCCGCTCGAGCTGCTCGACGAGGAACCCGCGGTAGCGGCGCTCCTGGTCGGCGAGATCGGGAGCGGCAGGCGCGCCGTGCTGGGAGACGGACTCCATGACGGACAGGCTACCCCGAGAGGGGCGCCCGCCGCTGCATCTGCCGGCGCGGCGGCCCGGGTGGGAGGCAGCTCCCCGGCGGGAGGGAGGGCGTGGATGCCGGTGCTCACCGCGGCGGCGCGCGTGGTCGGCGAGCAGACCCGTGGGTCAGGAGGCTGCGGGGCGCGGCGGCGGGCCCAGGCTGCGGGCGATGCGGGAAAGAGGACGAGCGGTGAGGCGCTATAGGCCGCGCTGCTCCAGGTAGACCTCGAACATGAGCGAGAAGGGGAAATCCGGCTGGCGGAAGCTCCTTAGCAGAGCCTTCTCGTTCTCGCTCATCTCCTTCCGGCCCTCGGCGATCATGATGTCCTTGATACGATCAAGCGTCTTGTTGAAGAGCTGGAGCTGCTTCAGTCGTTTATGGTCCAGGTCCGGCCAGGAACGCGGCGTACCAGCGGTCTTTGTTCCTTGCAAGCACATCGGGCTCTGGCAGTCGCTTGATCGGGATCACACACCCGCTCCCTGCAGCGCCTGCAGCCGCTCTTCGATATCCATATACGAGAAATACTCGGGGTTCTTCTCCTTGAGCTGCCGCTCGATCTCGTTGCGCCGCGCCGCGTCTCCGGCTTCGAAGGCAGCCGTGCGCTCCTCGAGCAGTCGCGTGATGTCCTCGCCGAACGGCTGCGTGCCGTCGAACGCGGGGGAGAGCAGGATCTCCTCCACCGGCTTGTTCGCGTACAGATCCGTGGCGTCGTCCACCACGCAGGTCTTCCTCCCACGATCGTACCGGCAGACGAACACGCGCGCGCCCGGGACCGAACCGACGATGAACGGCGAGTGCGTCGTGGCGATGATCTGGAGGTTCGGGAACACGCTGAGCACGTCGCGCAGAAAGCGCTTCTGCCAGCGAGGAGCCAGAGCGAGCGAAGCCGTAATCCCCGCCCCCTTCCAGTCTGGAAGGGCTGTCGGACCGGTCCTTGGCGCCTGGTTTCGAGGCCGGAGGGCCGGTCGGACCGGTCCCTGGCGCCTGGTTTCGAGGCCGGAGGGCCGGTCGGACCGGTCCCTGGCGCCTGGTTTCGAGGCCGGAGGGCCGGTCGGACCGGTGCCTGGCGCCTGGTTTCGAGGCCGGCGGGCCGGTCGGACCGGTCCCTGGCGCTCGTTCTCGTGTCCCAGGGCCGGTCGGACCGGTCCGCAGAGGCAAGTTCCCGGTCCAGAAGGGCGGTCGGACCGCCGAGGCCCTCCCTGCGCCTTGTGGCAGCCCCTCCGGCCGTTCGCTGCAGAGACCGTGACCAGTCCTCCCGCATGCCCGGAATCCACGGCATGCGACCCAAGTATCCCATTCAGCCCCCCGAGCTCCTCTCCTCGCCCCCCGCATCCGCACAGCCCGACCTGCGCGGGCCCTTCCGCGCGGACCAGATCCGGCCAGGCGACCCGTACGAGCTCTCGCAGGGGCATCCGATCTTCTGCCTGCCCAGCAGCGGGCGTTGCTCCGGCCCCACGCTGCTCGGCGGCGCCGTCGTCGCCTGGGATCCCGCCGTCTCGGAGGCCGGCGTCCACGCCGGCTACAGCCCTGCGCCCGAGCTGCTGCGCGCGCCCGACGTCGCGGTGGGCAACGTGCCCGACTCCCTGGGCTGGGCGCCGGGCGCGCCGGCGCTCGCCATCGAGTACGCCGACCTCGGCAGGGACGAGGCGCGCCTCGCCCGGAAAATCGCGGACCTGCTGGGCGCAGGCGCGCGCTGGATCTGGGTGGTGCGCCTCGAGCCGCCGCGGCACGTCGAGGTGCACGCGCCCGGCGAGCCGCCGCGGCGGCTGCTCCCCGGGGAGCTGCTGCGTGCGCCCGGCGTGCTGCTGAACCCGGTGCAGGTCGAGGCGCTCTACGACCGGACGGCGGCGCAGCGGGCGCTGCTGGCCAACGTGCTCCAGCGCGAGGGCCACGCGAGCCTCGAGTCCCTCCGCAACGAAGGCCTCCGCGCGGGCCGCAGCGAGGGCCTCCGGCGAGCGGTGCGGGACGTGTGCGAGGTGCTCGGGATCGCCGTTCCGCCAGAGGACGACGCGGCGCTCGACGAGCTGGACGAGCCCGAGCTCGCGGCGCTGCTCGGCCGGCTGAAGCGCGAGCGGCGCTGGACGCTCCTGTAGCCCTGATGAACGCGCGCTTGCGCTCGCGACCGGAAATCGGATAGCCGGAGAACCCACGGCGCGCGGAGCGCACGGTGGGCATGGGGCAAGGGTAATCGCCGTGGATCTCGACGCCTTCGCGCCCGCTGCCCGCCGCGCGCTGCTCGGCGCGGCGCTGGCGATCGCGCTCGGCGTCGCGCCGGGGGGGGCGCGAGGCCGCCGCTGCGGAGCCGCTCGCCTGGGTCGCGCCCGACAGCGCACGGGTCATCACGTGGCGCAGCGGCCCCGCGCCGGGCGCCTCCGCTGCGCCCGCGGCGCCGCGCCCGCCCGCCGAGGTCGATGTGACGAAGGCCGTCGCGCTCGGCCCGGAGGAGCTGCTGCTCGTGCCCGTGGAGCCGGGCGATCGGCTGGAGGTGCGCGGCGCGATCGCGGGCATCGGCCTCGGCTCGGGCGTCGGCGACTCGCCCGACGTGATCACCTGGATGCCGCTGCCGCCCCTCCGCGCGGGCGCCCGCGACGTCGCGGTGCCGGCCTGGTCGAGCGCGCGCTTCGCCGCCGTGCGCGCGGCCGTGCCGGGCGGCGCGCCGAGCACGCCGGTCGCCGTGCGGGTCGCCGCGCGGGAGAGCGCGCCGCTCGCCTGGTACCGCCTCGACGAGGACGTCGCCGCCTGGCTCGCCGGCCGCGCGCCGGCGCCCGCCACGGCGCCCGGCGAGGCCGGCGCGCTGCTCCGCTGGGTCGACGCCGCGCGGGCGGCGCTCTCGCCGCCGGGCGCCGCGGGCGCGTCCGCCGCGACGGACGCGCCGTCCACAGCCGCCGCCGCGGGCCTCGGCCCCGCCGCGGCCGCGTGGCTCACCGCGCGTTACCTCGAGGAGTCGCTGCTCCTCCGGCCCCTCGTCGAGCCGTACTTCGTCACGCGTGAGGTCGAGGTGCACGGAGGCCACGACCGCACCGACCTCCCGGCCCTCGAGCGCGCCACGCCGTGGCGCTCGCTCGCGGCCGGCGCGCGGATCGAGCTCCGCGCGCCGGGCGCCGACGTGCTGCGCGTCGCGCTCCGGCCGAGGGCGTACGGCGCGACACGTGTCGTGGTCCGCGCTGGCGGCGCCGTGGTCCGGGAGCTCTCCTTCCGCACCGGGCCGCGGCTCGCGGACGCCGCGCGCTGGAGAGAGCCGCGGTGGATCCGGGTGCCGCTGCCCGTCGACGCGCGCGCGGCCACCGTCGAGGTCGTCGAGGGGGAGATCGCCGTCGCCGCCAGCGGCTTCCGCCAGCGCGCCGGCGTGGCCGAGCTCCTCGCCCCGCAGCGCGACCGCGCCGCGTTGCTCGACCGCGCGGCGCAGCACGCTCCCGCGGCGCAGCGCGCTCCCGCCGGCAGTCGCGCGGAGGTGCTCGCCGAGGCGCCGCGCCTGCTCGCCGCCGCCGACCGGGCCGCCGCCCCGGACGCGACGAAAGCGGCGCTCGACCTCGCGGCGCGGCCGGGCGTGCCGCCGTCGGTCCGGGCGCTCGTCCTCTCGGAAGCGGCGCGGTGGGCGCCGTCGCCCGGCGCGGCGTTCGCGCGCGCCGCGCAGGCCTACACGGCGGCGCAGGGCAGCGCAGGAGCGAGCGCCGCGCCTTTCCAGCGCGCGGCGCTGACGCGGCTCGCGGCGGCGCACGCAGGCCCGGGCGCAGCGGGCGCGCCCTGGTCCGCGCCGGCGGAGGCCGCAGCCCCGCGCGGGGCGGCCGCAGCGCCGCACGGCGCGGCCGCAGCCCCGCACGGCCCCGGCGCGCATCCGGACGACGCCGCGGCGGTGTCGGCCCTCGGCGCCGCCCTCTCGCCGCCGCACGACGGCCGCCGGCCGACGGGGGCGCCGCTCGCGGAGCGTTACGCGCTCGGCCACGGCGAAGTCGAGAGCGCGGCGCCCCTCGCGCGGATGGCCTGGGCGCGCGAGGCGCCCTGGGACGCGCTCGAGCCTCCCGAGGGCGCGACCGTCTGGAGCTCGATCGCACCGCCCCGTGACGCCCCGCCGCCCACGGCCGGCACCGCAGCGGCCGGCACCCCACCGGAGCGCGCCGCCGCGGGCGCGCTCTGCGAGGTCGACGCCGAGTCCGGGCTGCGCTGGACGCTGCTCGACGCCCCGCGCGCGGCGCTCACCGTCGAGGCGCCGCCGGGCACACACGCGCGGGTGCTCCTCCGGAGCGCCTCGAGCGAGGTGGTCCCCGAGTCGTCGGTGCTCATCGACGGCACGCCGGCCGCGGTGCACGGCGGCGCCGGGCTCACCTCGGTGGTCGCCGTGGCGCCCGGCGCGCGCGTCTTCGAGCGGCCCGCCGGCGCGCCGCCGGTGCTCGCGCGCATCCCGCGCAGCGGGCGCGCGCCCTGCGCGTCGCTGCGCGAGATCACGCAATGGGCCTGGATCGACGGGGCCGCGACCTTCGCGCTGCCCGACCCGGAGCGCGCCACGGTGGCGCGCGTCGTGGTCGCGCCGCCCGCCGACCCGGGCGCGGCGGCCAGCGCGCCGCGCGGCCCGGCGGGCGGCGGCGGGCGCGTCCTCCGCGTGCGCGCCGGCGCCGTCGTCCACGAGGCGTGGGTGCGCGCGGGCGCCACGGGGACGATCGAGCTCCCGGTCCCCGCCGGCGCAGGCGCGCTGCAGGTCGAGACCGCCGGCCCCACGCTGCTCCGCGCCGCCGTGCGCCTGCACCCGGCCGCGCCCGCCCCGCCGCGCGTCGTCACGCCGGCGCGCCCGCCCGCGAGCGGGGCCGTCGACGGCACGCTCGAGCAGATCCGGAGCGCCACGCGCGCCCTCCGCGCCGCTCCCCCCGCGGCCCGCGCGGCGCTCCACGCCGAGCGGGCCGCCGCGCTCGACGCCCTCGGCTTCCCGGCGCTCGCCGCGCTCGACCGCGCCGCCGACGACGATGCCCTGGGCGCCGGGGAGCTCCCCGGCGCCGCGAGCGCCGGCGCGCCGCCCGTGACCGTGTTCTCCCTGCCGCCGGGGAGCCCGCCCGCCGTCCCGCTCGGCCTGCCCGCGCGTGTGCCGCCGCTCCCCCTGCCCGCGGACGTCGCGCCCCTCGCCGCCGCGCGCGGCGCCGCGCTGGTCGCCGGCCCCGCGGGCGCCGCGCGCGGCGTCGCGCTGCTCGCGGACCCCGCGGGCGACAGCGCGGGCGCGGACGCGCTGCTGCTCGGTTTGCTCGCCGAGCAGGCGGGAGAGGTGCACATCGCCGCGGACGCCTTCACCCGGATCGGGCTCACCCACCGCTCCGCCGCGGCGCTCGCCCGCGCCGCGAACCTCGCCACCGACGTCGCCGCCGGGGCCGCGGCGCCCGACCGGCGGCTCACCCTGCGCGCCCTCGCGCTCGCCGAGCTCGCCGAGCAGGAGGCCGCCCGCGAGGCGGCGCTCGCGGGCCCGGCGCAGCGTCCGCCGGCCGCGCTGGCGCGGCTCGCCCCGGTGACCGGCTGGGACGCGCCGCCGCGCGCCGACGCCACGGCCGGCACCGCCTCGCTCGAGGTCCGCGCCCGCGCCGAGCGCGACCTGCCGCTCCGCGTGCGCGTGCGCCGCGCGCTCGTCGACGCGCCGGAGCCGGCGCTCCTGATCACCGACGGCGCGCGCGCCGAGTTCCGGCTCGACCGCGCCGAGCCGGGCGCGCTCGTGCTCGACGGCGTCTGCCGCGCGCTCGACCACGAGGAGACCCCCTGCGCGTTCGCCGTCGCGCTCGACGGCGCGCCGGTCGTGTGCTCTGCCGCGGCCGCGCCCATGACCGGCCGGTGCGTCGTGCAGGTGCCGAAGGGCAGCCACCGCATCGAGGCGCGGCCCCCGGCGGACCGGAGCGCCCTCGGCTGGATCCGCGCGACCGCGGCCGGCGCAGCGCAGCCGTTCTCGGGCCGCGTCCTCTCGACCTGGCAGGACATCGATCCGGCCCGCCCCCTGGAGCTCGCCTTCGCCGGCCCGACGGTGGTGCGCATCCGCGCCCGCGCCGCCTACGAGTGCGCCGCGTCGCCGCGCGCGCGCGGCGAGCCCGCGAAGGGCGGCGATCCGGCGTGCCGTCCGGAGGTCGTCTCCGCGGCGCCCTCCGGCGTGCTGCGCTTCTCGGTGGCGCCGCTCGGCGCCGCGCCCGGGCCAGCCGGCGCCGCGCCCGGGTCGGCCGGCGCCGCGGTGGTGGAGGAGGGGACGATCGCGCTCGACGCCACCGAGGACCGCGCCGCGCGCCGCCTCGGCGTCACGCGCGAGCCGTTCTTCTGGCTCGGCGACGAGGTGGAGGCCCGCGTGGCCGTCCTCCCCGAGGGCCCACACGTGCTGCGCATCGCCTCGCCGGCGGGCCGGGCGCTGCTGCGCGTGGAGCTCGCCGTCGCGCGCGGCGCGCCTCGCCCGCGCGAGACGCCGCCGCCGGCGCCGCCGCCCCTGCCGCCGCTCGCGCCGGTCGACGAGGTGCTCCGGCCGGCGCCCCCGGTGGGCGAGGACCCGGACCCCGGCCCGCTCTCGCTCGGCGCCTACCTGCGCTTCGTCGACAGCGAGCTGACCGAGGAGGATCTCCGCCTGCCGCTCCGCTTCCTCGAGCTCGGGGTCGACGTGCACCGCGAGCTCGCCCCGCAGCGCGCCTGGATCGCGGCCGCGGGCTTCGGGCGGCTGCGCGGCGGGCCGGAGAGCTTCGGCGCGGAGGCGCGCTTCGACCTGAGCTCCAGCGGCTGGATCCCTGGCGCCGCGCTGAGCGGTCGCCTCGTCGTCCAGCCGACCGACGGGGGCACCGCTCTGGGCGGCCGCGCGAGCGCGAGCGCGTTCTGGTCCATCCCGCTCGGCGAGCTCACGCTCTCGCCCTGGGCGGCCATCACGCTGCTCTCGGTGGACGAGTCGCTGCGGGGCGTCTCCGGCGCGGACAAGGACGTCTTCACGCCGTACGCGGCCGAGCACCCGACGCAGGCCTCGCTCGGCGCGCGCCTCCGGCACCGGCCGTTCGTCGACGCGCTCGTCTCGGCGGGCGCCTCGTTGCGGCTGAGCCCGGTACCCTCGACGCTCGACCGCATCGACGCGACGCTCGACCTCGACCTGCTCCCGGGCCGCGGGCTGTCGCCGTGGATCCAGCTCGGCTGGCTCGCGAGCTACCGGCCCGTCAACGAGACCCGCGACGCCGCGTTCCTGCGCGACGCGTTCACCGCGGGGCTCACGTTCTGGAGCTGGCTCTCGCGCGGACACCGCGCCTCGATCGGCGCGGAAGGGACGTTCCTGTTCGACATCCCGAGCCCGGCGCAGACGTCGCCGCGCCTGTCGGCGCTGCTCTTCGCCCGCTGGGATTACACCGCAGGCCGCGGCCTCCGCGATTTCCCGCCGCAGGCGACGCCGTTCCGCGACCGGCAGGAGGAGGGCAGCGGCCAGATCGAGCGGGAGCGGCCCGCGGTCGAGCCGTCGTGGGAGGATCCGCTGTGAGCGACCGATAGGCCTCCTCGGGGCATCGACGTAGGTGAGGCGCTGCGGCGGGGGCTTCGCCCGGACACGCGCGTGTCGCGCCGCCGCATGGAGTGGGAGGAGCTCTCGGCCGGGATTGCGAGGGGAAATGTCGGTGGACTGCTACGGCGAGGAAGCCCCACGATCGCGATGGGGCGCGCCGTTTAGGACACGGTTGCCCACCACAGATCGTTCATCGACAGGTCTTCATAGTCGACGTTCCGCGAGACTCTAAACCCAAACACTTCCTCAAGAATCTCTGGAGCAATTCGGTAGTTATGGTCGTGTATGTGCCTGAATTGAATCCAAACTACGGCGCTCGGCAGCTCCGAAAGCGGAACGTCGTCCCGAGCTGCACCTATTGGGACACGCGCACACACAAGACCCAAGACCTCATTGTCAGCGTCGAGGACCCGCCCCCACTCCTCGTCGCCAGGCTCCCAGTCCACCGAGGCGCCCGGCGCGCGTGCTGCCAATGCGTGAAGGATATCCAGGACCTTCTCGTGCGTCCACGTCGACGATGCTGCGCGACTGTGCCTGAAGACATCGCTGAGATCCTGTTTCATTGAGGACTCCCCGGCCCGCCGTGGATGAGACCCGTTACAATTCCGTTTCGGATATTTGACGTCGCAGGTTGCTCAGATCACCGTTGCCCACCACAAATCGTCCAGAGACAATGATCCATAGTCGATGTTCCGCGAGACCTCGCGCCGAAACACTTCCTTGAGAACCTCTGGCGCAACCTGATAGTATGGTTCGCTTGTTGACTTGAATAGAATCCACGTGACGGCACTCGGTAGCTCCGAGCGTGGAACGTCGTCCCGAACCGCGCCTATCGGTATACGCGCACAAACAAGACCTACGATTTCGTTGTCAGAGTCGAGCACCCGCCCCCACTCCTCGTCTCCAGGTTCCCACTCCACGTAGGAGCCTGGAGAGTACGATGCCAACACTTGAAGTGCTTCGCGGACGTTCTCGCGTGTCCAAGTTGCCGATGTCGCGAGCCCATGTCGAAATATATCGCTGAGATCCTGTTTCATAGAGGACTCCCCGGCGCACCGTGAACGAGACCGTTATTGTTCCGATAGAGATTCAGGACGGTGGTTCTCTGACCTGTCTCGGCATGTACGCCGATAAAATCCTCAAATACAACCTTTGCTCTGTTTTTGTTCCACAGGTTTGCGCGATCTGCGTAGTCCGCGGCGTCGAGGACAAGCTGCTTTTCATTCACTCGGTACAAGAACTGGCTCTTGCCTTGGGCAAGGCTACCTGTCCTATGCGGGACCATGCCATCGTCGTCAAGAATGTAGCGGCCGTTCGTCAGGAACCCGTGTCTGTTCTTGAAGACCCCCCTGCTGACGAGCCAGGCTTCTCCCGTCGCGGCCCTCGTCGCCAGGGCTCTTCCGCTCACCGCCGTGAGCCCCCTGCCGAACCCGACGGCTGCGCCGAGAGTGAGCACGACCGCCTTGGTCCCCGCTGCGCCGGCGGCGCGGTAGTCGCCTCCCTCGGCGGCGAGGACCGCGTCGGTTCCGGTCCTCAGCATGTTGTACAGCGGGTTCACGGCGTTCAGCGCCCCGACCACGCCGTCCTCCTTGTACCCGTCCCACATCGCGGTCCCGAACTCGTAGGCGCCGTAGCCGCCGAACGTCAGCGCGTTGAGCACCAGCGACCGCCCGAGCCCGACGCTGAGCTCGCCGAGCCCTTCCCCGACGCCGAGCAGGCCATTGCCCACCACATGGCCGAACGTGCTTCGATCCGGCGTGGATGCAGCCGGCTCGGGCACGTACCCCGAGCTCGTCCCGTAGATGTTCACGTCGACGGGAGGCGCGACGACGCCGACCTCGGCGGCCCCGCGCGAGCCTTCTACATGCTCGCGCGGGCCTTCTACCTGGTGATAGAACGGGTGGGCGCACTCAAGCCCGAGGCACCCCGACGCCAAGATGCGCTGTACCTCGGGATCCTTGGCGTACTCGGGGTCGACCGGGGGCCTCTCGTACACGGGCTCAAACCCGCTCGGATCCACGTACGCCAGCGGGTTATTGAGGACATAGCTGTACGGGTTGAAGCTCTGCCCGAACAGCGGGTTCGCCACGAGCGGATCCGGCGTCAAGAAGCGGCCGATCGCGGGGTCGTACATCCGCCCCCGCATGTTGACGAGCCCGAGCTCGTCGTCGGCCTCATGTCCCGTGAAACCCTGCCGGACAGGTGATCCTGCGAACGAGCCCGGAGGCGCGCTGTCCCAGGTCGGCATTCGGCGTTTGCCCCAGTTGTCGTAGCTGCGCGGCTCGTGCACGCCGCCGGCGTCGTTCGTGAGCACGTCGATCGAGCCCAGGTTGTCGCGATGCAGGTACAGCGTCTTGTCCGCCGTCCCCGCGGCGCGCGTCACGAGCGCCACCGCCCGCCCGTTCACCAGCACGGAGTACCGGTGCTCGACACCCGGCTCGCCGGCGTCCGGAGCGAGCCGGGTGACCCGCTCGTACAGGTCGCCCACGTAGACGGTGACCTCGTCCGGCGTCGTCTTCCGGATGCGGTTCTGATCGCCGTCGTAGTCGAGTTCGATCGACCCGCCGCCGTCGAGCGTGAACGTCTCCGGCTTATCGAACGGCGTGTACGAGACCGTCGCGCCGGGCCTCGTGATCTGGTTGCCGACGGCGTCGTAGCCGTAGAAGTTGTCTCCCGCCCTGGACACCGCGTGCGGCTGGTCGGGGTCGTACTCGTACGTGCCCACGCCCAGCTTGGAGGTGATGTTGCCGTTCGGCGCGTACGTGTTCACCTGCAGCAGGCAAGCGCGCAGGTTGACACGCTGGGCGCACCTCAGGCGATCGAGCTTGTCGTACACGAAGTACTCCGCCTTCCCCTGGCGTAGGTCCTGCCTGTGCCTGAGGTTGAGCCTGTCGTCGTACGAGTACGCGAGGTTCTGGACCGTGGCGGTGTCCTTCGTCGTGCGCAGGCTCTCCAGGCGGTTCTTCGCCTCGTGGTACGAGCGCTCGGTCACGACGCCGTTGCCGAGCTCCTCGGCCCGGATCCTCCCGGCCCGGTCCGTCTCCTTCAGCTCCCAGTACGCATCGCCGGTCGTGGCGTTCCGCGCCTCGAGGACGTGCCCGTGCGGATCGAGCTCGTAGAACACCGAGAACGGCTCCCCGACGTCGTCCGTGGGGTACGAGATGACGTTGAGCTGGTTCGAGGGGGTGTAGCCGAAGGCGGTCGTGAACGTCTCGCCCTCGATCGTCAGCCGCTCGGTCTCGAGCCGCCCGAGCGGATCATACCTGTACGTCGTCCGGTGATGCTCGGGGCTCTCGACCTCGGCGATCTTGCCCTTGCCCGTCGCCCCGCGGTCCCACGTCCACGTGGTGCGGTAGGTGCTCTCGCTCCCCTCCTCCTTGTCGACGCGCGCCGTCATGCGGCCCAGGCGATCGTACTCGAACCAGCGCTCCCTCCCCAGCGCGTCCTTCGCGTACGTCGGCAGCCCGAATCCGCTATAATCCGTGATCGTCTGGCCGCGATCGGGATCCGTGTGCTTTCGCACGCGGCCGTAGGCGTCGCGCTCGGTCGTCGTCACCGCGTTACCCGGATCGGTGACGGTCCACAGCCCGCTGAACGGTCCGTAGCCATAACGCGTCTGTCCCTGCATCGCGTCGGTGATCGACACCGGCCGACCGAGCGGATCGTTCTCGATCGTGGTCGTCGCGCCGCCTGGACCGTTCACCTCGACGGTCGTCTTCCGGTACGTGTACGTCGTCGTGGTGCCCCACGGCGTCCGGTGCTCCTTGATGCGGCCCATGCCGTCGTACCTGTAGTCGTCGTACTGCAGCGCATCGCGCGGCGTGTCCTCGCCGGCGGGCAGCGATCGTCGCGCCACGTGCTCGCCCAGCGCGTCGAAGACGATCTCCTGCATGACGCGCTCGCCGGCGCCGGCGCCCACGTCGGGGCGATGCGTCCACCACCGGACCGGACGCCCCAGGCTGTCGAGCTCCACGGTGTCGTCGCGGCCGCCAGCCTCCTGCGTCCGCACCTTCACGTTCCACTCGTCGCCGGACGCGCCGCCGTCCTTCGTCCGCGTGAGCGTGGTGATCACCTCGTCCTCCTCGCCCGGCCGGATCTCCTTCGTGACGCGCCCGAAGTCGTCGATCGCCCAGCGCATGACGAGGTGGTTCGGATCGACGAGCGCCGTCCTGACGCCGAGGCCGGGGTCGAACTTCATCCGCGTCACGTGCCCTTCCGGGTTCGAGCGCGCGTACGGGAAGATCTGCTCGTCGTCGTAGGAGATGCAGGAGTTCCGGCGCGCGCCGAACGCGTCGACGGCGCTGGTGCGCCTGAGGTTGCCGTACGCGTCGCGCGAGTACGTCAGGTGGAGCTCCGTCTGCGGGTCGCCCGCGGCGCTGACGGACTCCTCGATGACCTGCCCGCGCGTGTTGTACGTGCGCGACATCGTGCGGCACTGCTCGATCCCCGAGCCGCTGCTGCACTCGGTCACGGAGTCCAGCTGGCCGATCAGCCAGGAGGCGGCGTCGTTCGTGTACTTCCGCTTGACCCGGAGCGTGAAGTCGGCGCCCTCCGTCGACGACGACTCGTCGAGGATGTTGCCGAGCTCGTCGTAATCGCCGTAGGCGATCGTCGCGTCGCTCATGACGATCGGCGGGGACCCCGCCACGTCGAGCGCGTACGCCTCGACGCTCTGCCCGCCATCCGGCGAGTATTCTCCCTGTCCCCTCACGTCCCTGCGGAAGACAGGTAACGTGAAATACGTCTTGCTGCCGTTCGTCTTGACGGTCTGGAACAGCGAGCTCGTGTGCGAGAGCTCGACGATCTGGAAGGGCGCTTGATCGTGGTTCTCGAGAGGGCTGTAGCGGACCTCCCGCACGACCTGGCGCGCATAGGGAAAGACGTTTAGATCCTTGTCGAACGTCACGTTGTCGTAGAACTCCACGATCCCGGAGCCGGTGTCGAGATCACGCACGATCCGCTTGCCGAAGCCGAGGAAGCCGCGGCCGAGCCGGTGGTAGCGGCCGTTCCTGTAGGCGACCTCGAAGCGCCGCTCGTGGTTCGCGCCGTTGTTGAGCGTGTAACCGCTGACCACCGCTCGCGGGCCGAGGGCGCAGCGGAGCGGATAGGCGCATTCCTCCTCGACGGCGTTCTCCATCGGGTTGTAAATCTTTTGCTCGTCCGGCACCGGCAGCGGCGACGACCCGTCCCAAGGGTGCGGTGACGACAGGCGGCTGTAGGTGATCGTCACGTTCGGCAGGAAGCCCGGGTCGTCCGGATCGAGCGAGTTCATGCCGTCGGTCACGCTCGCGAGGAGATCCTCGTCCTTGAGCAGGTTCAGAAAAAGGCTGAAGAAGCGCCTCGACGACATCACCACATCCTGGACGCCGTCGCCGTTCACGTCCGTCACCCGCGGAGCTTGCGCGTGCGCGAGCGTAATCTCGGCGTCGAGCATGAGGAGCTCGACCGGCAGGTGCGATTCCACCAGCCTGAAGGTGCCGTCTCCGACCGTCCCCGTCGACTCGAGGATCATCCACGCGGGCACGCCGCCCGGCTCCCGCAGCGGCATGAGCAGGTCCTGGCGGCCGTCGTCGTTCCAGTCGATCGGCACGGCGAGGTTCATGAACCGGTCGGCCTCGAGCCAGAGCTCGGGCAGGCTGTTCACGGCAGCGGCGAACCCGTCGCCGGTGTTCATATAGGTGCGCAGCTGCCGGTCCGGAAGGCCGGTCTGGACCGCGTCGGGCAGGCCGTCGCCGTTCACGTCGAGGAAGAGCATGCGGCCGCCGGGGAGCAGGACCGGGAGGCCGGTGGGGGTGATCGACCATGCGCCCGGGCGCTTGTACGTCACAGCGTCATACGTGGTGCCGAAGCTCACCGTCACCCCGTCGATCAACGTACCCGTGTGCACGAGCAGATCGACCTTGCCGTCGCTGTCCGCGTCCACCGTGTGCAGGTCCGCGTTGCACGGATACCCGTACAGCGCGGGGACCGGGCTCGGCATCGGCTCGAACCCGGGCCCCTCCGGCCCCTCGGGGCGCCACAGGTGCACCCACCAGCCCCGGCTGATGCCGTCCTCGGCGCACTGGATGAGGTCGGAGACCCCGTCGCCGTCGACGTCGGCCAGGTGCGCCGAATGCGCCGGGGTCTCGATGCGGCCCGGCGTCCACGCCGAGAAGAGCGGGTACATGCGCGTGACCTCGGTGTCGTGGCGCATGAAGTTGCCCTCGCGCTCCGCGAGGAGGACGTGCCAGTCCGGCCATCGCCCCTGCAGGTCGTGCAGGAAGATGTCGATCCACCGTCCGTAAACAGCGTCAAGCGAAGCCGTTTACACCTCCCCATCCTCCCGTACCTCCACCCTCTCCGTCTTCCTTGCCCGCGCCTATCGTCGCCGTGGCTCGCCTGCTGGCGCTGACGTGCTGGTTGAAACTGCGGGATGAAAAACCCCGGCCCGAACACGCCGCTGTCCCTGCCCCTGTGCTGGGCCAGCCTTCCCCCGTCTCGTCGATGCCGGCTCCTCGTGCTGCTGGGCGCGATGGTGCGCGGAGCTCTGCAGGTGTCTTCGCACGCCGCGGAGGTGAGCAATGAACGCCGGCGCCGGTGAGCGGCGCGCCGGTGCGGCGGTCGCCTCGTCCAAGATCGGGCCGCGGCATGTCGAGCGACTGGCGATCGTCTACGTGCGGCAGTCGCATCCGAGCCAGATCGTACACCATCCGGAGTCGGCACGCGTGCAGTACGACCTCGCCGAGCACGCCGTCGCCCTCGGTTGGTCACGCGAACGTGTGCTCGTCATCGACGACGATCAGGGGCGCACGGCCACGAACGCCGAGGGGCGCCCCGGCTTCCAACGCCTCGTCGCGGAGGTCGGCCTCGATCATGTCGGCATCATCATCGGCTTCCAGATGTCACGTCTGGCGCGCAGCTGCCGCGACTGGCACCAGTTGATCGAGGTTTGCGCGCTGTTTGGGACGCTGCTGTGCGATCTCGACGGCGTCTACGATCCCGCAAACTACAACGATCGGCTCGTGCTCGGGCTCAAGGGCACGATCAGCGAAGCCGAGTTGCA
The DNA here is from genome assembly GCF_002950945.1 of Sorangium cellulosum. Lineage (GTDB taxonomy): Bacteria > Myxococcota_A > Polyangia > Polyangiales > Polyangiaceae > Sorangium > Sorangium cellulosum_E. The sequence continues at coordinate 12,019,870 of NZ_CP012673.1, read as the reverse complement.
CGTCATCAAGCAGAGGATGCACGCCGGCAAGCTCGCCAAGGCGCAGCGCGGCGAGCTCGGGACGCTCCTGGCGTTCGGCTATGTCAGGCGCCCGTCGGGCGAGATCGTCAAGGATCCCGACGAGCAGGTGCGCTGCGTCGTCGATCTGCTCTTCGAGCAATTCAAGATCCGCGGCACGGTCCAGGGCGTGCTCTGCTACCTCGTCGAGCACGACCTGAAGTTGCCCCTCCGGGTCGCGTCGGGTCCGGACAAGGGGCAGCTGCGCTGGGTGCGCCCCAACCGCACGAGGCTGCAGGAAACGTTCAAGAACCCGATCTACGCGGGCGCCTACGCCTACGGGCGACGACGCGTCGATCCGCGTACCAAGCGCCCGGGTCGCCGCGCAACTGGACGAAGGATTGCGTCCGTGAACCAGTGGACCGTGTGCCTGCGTGACCGGCTCCCGGCGTACATCTCGTGGGAGCAGTACGAGCAGAACCTGCGCCAGCTGGAGCTCAATCGCAACGTCGCGCGCGGCGTTGCGCGCAAGGGGTCGACGTTCCTGGCGGGTCTGCTGAGGTGCGGTCGCTGTGGTCACCGAATGGTGGTGCAATACAGCGAGGGCAACCCGCGGTACGTCTGCGTTCATGACGCGGCTGTCTACGGTGCCCCCCTGTGCCAGAGCATCGCGGCGCGAGCCGTCGACCGTGTTGTCGAGGCGCTCGTGCTTCGCGCCCTCGAGCCCTCCGCGTTGGAGGTGAGCCTGGCCGTTGCCGCCGACATGGAGCGCGAGCGTGTCCGAGAGGAGCAGCTCTGGCAGCAGCGGCTGGAACGTGCGCGCTACGAGGTGCAGCGTGCGCGTCGGCAGTATGACGCGGTCGAACCCGAGAACCGCCTCGTGGCACGCACCCTCGAGCGCGCCCTCGAGGAGCTCCTGGGCGCCGAGCAGACGTTGCAGGAGGACCACCGGCGTGCCCAGGCGGAGCGTCCGACCTCGCTGACCGAAGCGGATCGCTCGGCGATCCAGGCGCTGGCGACGGAGCTTCCAAGGCTCTGGAACAGCCCGACAACGACGAACGAGCAACGCAAGGAGGTGGTTCGCCAGATGCTGGAAGAGGCGTGCCTCACGGTCGTGGGGAACAGCGAACAGGTACAAATGACGTTGCGCTGGGCCGGGGGCCACGAGACCACCACGACCCTGACGCGGCCCGTCGGCAAGCTGTCCCAGCTCAGTTACTACGACGACCTGGTGTGCCGCGCCGAGCAGCTGCGGCAGGAAGGAAAGACGTTTCAGGGGGTGGCCGACGCACTGAACGCGGAGGCATGGCGCCCGGCGAGGCGCCGCGAGACCTTCAACGCGTCGATGGTCAACTCGCTGCTGGCGTCGAAGAAGGGCGACCGCGACATGCGCACCCCGCGTCCACTGCCGGAGAAGCTCAAGGCGCACGAGTGGACGTTGCCGGCACTCGCCGACGAGTTGGGTATGTCGCGCATCACCTTGTACAGCTGGGTCCTGCGCGGCAAGGTCCAGGCGCGCAAGGTGCAGTCCGAGCACGTGCACGGCCTCTGGATCCTCCGGGCGGACGAGAAGGAGCGCGAGCGTCTGGCGGCGCTGCGCACGGCCCGGCGCAGGCGGCGGCCGCAAGGAGTGCAGACGGGCTAACGCAGCCGAGCCGTACGGTCCGATCAGACGGCGCGCTCATCACAAAGAGCGCGCCGTCATGCTGTCAAGGGGGTAGGATGCTGCCGTCGCTGCGGGCAGATCGCGAATGCGTGCGACCGGGCTTGGCAGCGGACGAACATAAACCACCCAACTTGGAGCGCACCATGGCTGGTCGATCTCGGTGAGCCCATCCTGGTTGTAGTCGATCGGCGTGCCGACTTCGGGCTGGAAGGGCGTGGATGGCTCGAAGTGGGTGACCTCGGCCACCAGCCTGTCGACGTTGAAGGCGGTCGAGACCCCCTCCGACAGCAGGTTCGGAGCGAGGAACCAGGCGGTCAGCGGCACCTCGACGCCGTCGTACAGCCAGAGCTCGCCGTCGGACATCACGATGTCGTCGAGCCCGTCACCCGTTGCGTCCATCAGCATGCTGCTGCCGCGATCGGCCGTGGGGACCGCGAGCGGCGTCGGCCGCCAGGCAAACCCCTTCGTGCCGTGGTGCCACCCGAAGCGTGTCGGCGGCTTGCACACGCCGCCCGGCGCGCACTCCTCGGCCTGCTGGAGCAGCCGCCGCCCTGTCGCGGGCGCGTCGGCGAACGAGAAGCGGTAATTCCGGACGAGCGCGTCGCCCGGCCCGAGCATCCGGATCTGGTCGAGGCGCCACGAGCTCCGTAGCGCCATCCCGCGCGAGTAGAGCACGCGCCCCTCCGACTGCGGCGCGCTGTACACGAACTCCACAGCCCGCGTCGCCGGGGCCGACGGATGCCCGGTGTACTCGATCCGCAGCGGCGCGTGCTCGACGGTGTACTTCTCCGTCGGGTGCTCCTCGCTCTTGTACCGCGTGTCCATCGTGTTTCCGTAGCGGTCGCTCACGCGCGTCACCCACCACGCGCGGACGACGCCGTGTTTGCCCATGACCCGGCCGCTCGGCGCGTTCCCGTACTCCACGATCCGCCCTGACTTCGTGTACGCGCGGAGGAACGCCGGGCCTTTTTCCAGGTTCGAGCCCTCGTAGCTGGCGATCACCTTGGTAAAGGTATCCGGGAACGTGCGGTACTCCACGAGATCCCCCGCGCGGCCCACCTCGACCAGGCGCCTCCCATCGAGGCAGAGCGCGTCGTCCTCATCGTAACGAACGGCCCGGATCTCGTCGTCCTGCGCCACCGTGCGCGGGCACCGGGCCACCGCGGACAGCCCCGTCACGGAGAACCCCATGCCGAGCACACCCTCTCCGCCCGAGCTGTCGTAGCTCACCGCGAGCTCCGGCTGCATGCCAACACGCCCCGGCGGAACGGAGAGCAGCATCGTGTACGTCGCCTCGCCGGTGCTCGAGACCGAGAAGGATCCGTCGATCGCGCCCGCGGCGGCCGTCTCGGAGCGCGGCAGGTCGTCGGGGAGCGCTTTGGGGTCGTAGTCCGGGCAGAGCGTGCCGAGCAGGTCCCCTTCGGGGAAGACGGGCCCTTCGATATCGAAGTCGCCATCCAGGGGAGACATCCTCGGATCGCGCGGCGAGTCCGAGCACGCCGTGACGGCGAGCACACAGGCGGTAAGGCATAACCCCGCGAGAGAGATAGAGCGCTCTCGCCGGGCCGAGGCGCATCGCCGCGTCGCGCGCGCGTGCACGGCCGAGGGCGCACGTGTGCGCCGGCTTCTGGGAGTCCTCATAACTTCCTTCATCCTTACCGTTGGTGTAAGGATATTTTGGCGGCCAATTACGCATAGCTTCGTATTGCCGTCAAAGGCGCAGCAGGTAAACCGCGTGCTAGTCCCCGGGGAGGATGTCGAGCGCCACGGCTTCACTGATGTCATCGGGAGTGATTGCCAGCCCGTCGATGTTATGAAATCGCGCGGCTCACCGGCCCTACGGGAGGCGCGTCGCTGCAGTCGAGCCCGGTGCCCGGGGGGCTCGACCGCATGATGCGGCGCTCGACCTGCTCCCGAAGCGCGGGCTGTCCCGGTCGATCCAGCTCGCCTCGCGTGCGAGCGGCCGGCCCACCCGCGGTCGGGCCGCCGTGGACAGCGCATCGTGCCGCATCGGGCCGCGCCGGCCGCCGCTCGACGCGCCGCGCGGGCGTCCTCGGCTCAGGGACGAAGCCAGCGCTCGCGGCGAGCTCACCCTAGCACCAAACGCCTCGGTGCCGCGCTGAGCGTTCACCGACAACTTCGCGGCGTTTGGTGCTAGCGCGTGTGCACGTGACACCGAAATGAGGCGCGCCGCAGGCGCCGCCCTCACCACCAGGCGATGTCTTGGATGACGGTGCCGACGTCGCCGTGCCGCACGATCGCGCGGTTCTGGCGGATCTCGTAGGACTTCGGCGAGCTGTCGACGATCCCCTGCTCGATATGGTGACACTCGAGCTTGTAGGTGCCCTCGCCCTGTATCAACGCGCCCTTCAGCTTGATGTACGTGTCGTTGTGGCGGCTCCTGAGCAGCTGGATCGCCTGGTGGCTGGCGTCGATAAGCAACTCGAGGTGGACCGACTTCTCCTGCTTGTTGTGGGACGCGTCGAACGCGAGATTGACGGTGATGCCGGAATCGAGCAGCGCCTCGATATCCGACGTGCAGAACGTCTCGTACACGGGGATCTTCGCCATCCCACGGTCCTTTCGAGGTCGTGCTCGGGGCCGCACACAGCGCGAAGCGCCGAGCAGAGATCATGAATGCAGCGCGGCGCCGGAGCCCCGGGCTGGAGGGATCGACGGCATCCCCCTCCAGGCCTGACCAGGGTTTTCCCGAAGGCAAGCGACCGGCATGTGTCGCTCGCGCAGGGATCCGGCCATCACCGCATCAGGCCATCTCGGCGTCGAAGCCGCTCTGCTCGGTTGCTTCTCACCACCTCGTCGCCAAGAAAGATCCGCCCCCGGGGAGGCCGTGAGCACGATCGCCGCCTTGCTAAGCCTGCGGTACACTCCTGCTCCGCGGGAGCGCCCGCGTCGCGCGGGCACGCGCCGGCGCGTGCTACGACGTCTACATGAGGAGATGAACATGGACGGCAGCGAGCGCGACCTCGAGTCGTTCACGCTCGGGGTCCTCCAGGGCGCCGCTCCCACCGAGACCCCCATCCCGTTCGAGCGCCGGGGGCGCTGGGACGTGCGGGGGAACACGGGCCTCATCAGCGCCTCCACCCTACGCTCTGGCATCTCCCTCACCGCCGCGCGATGCCGGTGGGAGCGGGCGGCGGGGATGGTCATCGACCACGCGCCGATGATGCTGGAGTTCGTCCTGTCGCGGGGGCCCGAGGTGCGGGTGAGGAGCAGAGATGGGGACGGCTGCCTGCTCGGGGGCGGGACGTTTCAGATCGTCCAGGTGAAGAAGCCGCTGCGGCTACCGTCACGCCGCATTCCTCGGCAGACAACCGGGGTCGGGGGTGCCGCTGCCGCTTCGGCGCGGCGGTCGTGGGTCCACGTGTTACGACGCCAGCGCCCCCGGATCCCGCCGCTTACCGCCGCCCCCGGCCCCCTTGCGCGACCGGAGCGCGGCGGCGACCGGCCGCAGCGCGCGGGCTCGACCCGCCGCGACGCCGTTGCGCCCGAGCGACCCGTGCAGCTTGACGCCCCGTCGCGGCTTCGCCTGGTCTTGCTCCGGCTGCGCCGCCCCGCGCCGCCGCTGGAGCAGCACCAGCGCATAGCCGGTGAGGCCGTTCGCGAGCATGAGCGAGTTCGTGACCACGAAGACCCAGTTCTCGACCATCCAGCTGTAGACGACGAACCCGGAAGATGCAGCCATCTGGCCGAGGAAGAGCCACTTGGAGACGCCCTGGCTGCTCTTCTCCTTCCACTGCTTGTAGACCTGCTTGGCGACCGTCAGGACGAGGATGACGGAGCTGGCCCAGCCAATTGCTTCTTCCATGATCGACCGATGAACTCCCGCTCTCGCACCCCGGGCCGGCGAGCCCCGGGGGGCGCGCCGGATGCCCTCACGACCCGAGAGAAAAGCCACAGGGGCAGAGGGGGCACAGCGTGGTTCCTCTCTTCCGCCGTGCTCCCTGTGCCCCTGTGGCTCGAATCCCGTCCTCCGACCTCTCCGCAGCCGGCGGTCCAGCCCGGGTCAGCCCGGGTCAGCCCAGGTTGGCCCCGTTCGCGTGCTTCGCGTGGCTCGCCTTATCCGCGGACGTCTTCTTGTAGCCCGCCGGGAGGAGCGCCTCGTAGCCCTCGGCCAGCCGCTGCTCGAACTCCGCCTTCAGCGCCTTGCCCAGCTGCTCGAGCTGCTTCGCCTCGATGGCCTCCTCGACCTTCGGGAAGAGCTCCTCTTCCTCCTCCTCGACGTGGTGCTGGATCAGCTCCTTCAGCGTCGTCACACGCGCCTTGAACGAGATGTCCTCCGGATCCGTCGAGAGCAGCCGCTTCAGCGCGAGCTCGGCGATGGCGTGCTCCTCGTAGCTCTCGAGGATCAGGTCCTCCTTGATCTGCCGCACCGCGGGGTAGAAGCTCTCTTGCTCGATCGCCATGTGCGCGACGAGCTCATTGGCGAGCTCGGCCAGGAGGGGGCCCGGCTCCGAGCGGCCGCTCTCCAGCTGCTTGAAGATCGACTCCACCTTCCGGTGCTGCTTCTCGAGCAATGACGTAGCCTTCATGATCCATCCTCCTCGACATGCAAGCCGCGCCTCCGCAGCACGGCCAGGGGTCCATTACATTCCGTACCGCCCGCGGAGATCCTGTGCGGGCCCTTCGCGCAGCCCCCCGGCGATGGCTCGGGCCGAGAGGGAAAGCGGACTTACGCCAGGATTGCCCGCTGCCCGCTTTCCCTCTCGGCCCGAACCGCCCGAGCTCCCTCCGAGCTTCGCTCTCTTCTTTCAGGGGCTCGCCGGGGCTCACCAGCCGCTCTGTCCGTGAGCAGCCGCGGCGAGCCCCGGACGCGTCCGTCCGACCAGGACACGCTTGCTAGTCGGTCTTCTCCTCGACCTTATCGCCCGCGTTCTCGGCAGCGTCGCCCGTCGACTCCGCTGCGTCCTTCGCCTCGTCCTTGACGTCGGTCGCCGCGTCGTCGACGGCCTCACCCGCCTTCTCGGCCGGGCCTTGCGGCTCGGGCTTGCTGCCCCCACAGCCGAACGCCATCGTGGTCAGGAGCAGCGACAGATACACTGTTTTCACGGTCCCATCTCCTCCAGCGTCGCCTGCGCCCAGCGCTCGTCCGCATCCAAGGCGCCTCCGGCGGCTCTTCAATGGTCCTTCAACGCTTCGCTTGAGCAGCTCCTGAAGAGCAATACGTGGGCCATCGAGGCCATGGGCCCGCGCGCCCCCCTCGCCGCCGCCGGGCCCTGCGCCGGCCTCGAGCGCCGCTGAGACAGAACGCCTCGACCGTGGCGTCCTGCGACGCGCAACGGCCGCTTGCCCGCCGGTGCACACGCGGCGCCCCCCGCCCGGGCGGCCGCCGCGAGCCCGGCGCCGCGGCGGCCGCATTCGCTTGGCCCCCGTGCGGATCGGAGCAAGAATCGACCCGGAAAGCGCCCCATGATCAACGACATTGCCAGCGCGCTCAGCGCCATCTTCACCGGCGAGCGGGCCCGCCTGCTGCACGTCATCATCCCGGCGCACGTCCACGGGCACACCCTCGCGCTGCTGCGGGCCCTCGGCGAAGCAGGCCCGTCGCCCCGGCCGGTGTGGGTGCTGGCAGACCCGACCTACGGGCCCAGCCGGGGCTGGGCCGCCCGCGCGCGCTCGCTCGCACGGGAGCTCGGCGCGCCGCCGGCGGCCGCGGATCCCCCCGGGCAGGCCTCCCTGGCCGGCCCTCCGGGCGAGCCGCTGAGCGCGTTCGTGACCGTCCTCTCCGACCACCTCGCCGCCCGCGGGCCGGACGCGACCGCCGTCCTCGTGCTCTCGCCGCAGCACATCGACGACCCGCCCGCCTACGCCCGCGACCTCCTCTCCCTCGCGCAGCACCCCGAGCTCTCGCCCGTGCGCTGGGTCGTCGTGGACCCGGTGCACTCGAGCGTCGGCGACCTCCTCGCGCGCGTCGGCGAGGGCACGTCGCGCGTCGTCTGGCCGGAGGCCGACGGCGCCGCCGTCGTCGACATCGAGCGGCTGCTCACCGATCTCTCGGCCCGCGGGCGGCGCCTCCCCGCCGACCTGGAGGCGCGCATCGCGCCCGGCTCGCCCCTGCGCGCCCCCGAGCTCTTGCCCGCGCGGCGCCTCCTCCACGAGGCGGACAGGTGCTTCCAGGCCGGGAGGCACGCCGAGGCGGCGCAGCTCCAGCAGCAGGCCGAGGCGCTCCTTTCGGGCCGCGGGCTCGGCGAGGAGGCCGTCCACGTCGCCATGCAGCGCGCGCGCTCGCTGATCGCCGCGGGCACGGTCGAGGAGGGGCACCGGGTGTTCGTCGCCGCGCTGAAGGAGGCCGAGCGGCGCGGCCTGCTCGCGATCATCCCCGAGGCCTACGCCTCGCTCGGCAGCCTCCACAGCAAGCAGCGCCGGTTCCTCGACGCGTCGGAGGCGTACTCCCGCGCCGGGGAGCTCGCCGACCGCCGCGGCAGCCGCGCGTTCGCCGCGGACATGCACCGCTGCGCCGGGCACGCGGCCCTCAACGCCGACATGCCGGACGCCGCCGCGCAGTCGTGGCGGCGCGCGTTCGAGCTGCTCGGATCCATCGCCCCGACCGTCGGCGCGCTCGAGAAACCCCAGCAGATCGTCATCCTCGGGCTCGCCCTCGCCGATGTGTTCGAGTCGCACGGCAACCTCCCCGCCGCGCGCGGGCTCCGCGGGCACGCCGAGGCCATCGAGACGCGCAACCCGCGGCGCTCGGAGACGTGGAGCTGAGGCGCCGGGCTCCGCTCGACCAGAGGCGGTATCGATAACGCTCCTCATCGAGGGAGCCGCTCGCGCCGCCTTCGCGGGCCCCGGCCCGGAGACGACCTCACGGCCGCCACGGCTCCTCCGCGCGCTCCGCGCGCTCCGCCCGCTCCGCCCGCGAGCGCGTCGCAGATGTCGTGTCATGTCATCTTGCATGTCTCCTCGCTCCTCGCGGACAGGCACGCTCGTATCTCGCCCGCGCCATAACCAGCTCACGCGAGCGCGACGTCGTCGACGCCTCGCCCATCTTGCGAATCCCGGAGCGATCAGGTAGCGCAGGATCCACGGTGAGCGCTCACAAGGACCCCACGCGCGTCGCGGCGCGCCCGGCGCGCGCGCCGATTCCCATCGTCTCCGTGACGGCGCCGCGGGGCGGCGCATGAGGGAGCGGCTCGAGAGCCTGCTCCTCGTCCTGGCGGTCGGCTCCGCCGTCGCGATCGGCGCGAAGCGCGTCGGGGTCCCGTACAACGTCGCGCTCGTGCTCATGGGGCTGCTCCTCGTCGTCGTCGACGTGCTGCCGAACACGCCGATGGACCCGGAGGTCATCCTCATCGCGTTCCTCCCGGTGCTCGTCTTCGAGGGCGCCCTGTTCGCCGACGCGGACAGCCTGCGCGGCGCGAGCCGGCCCATCCTCGCGCTCGCCGTGCCGGGGGTGCTCATCTCGCTGCTCGGCACCGCCATGGTGGCGACCCTGGTGCTCGACCTGCCGTTCCCGGCGGCGCTCCTCCTCGGCGCGCTGCTCTCCATCACCGACACCGTGAGCGTGCTGCTCGCCTTCCGGAGCGTCCGCGTCCCGCACCGGCTGGCCGCGATCATGGAAGGGGAGAGCCTCTTCAACGACGGCACCGCGCTCGTGCTCGTGGTGCTCGCCTCGCGCGTCGTCGCGAGCGGCACGTTCGACGCCTCCGACACCTTCCGCGCCCTCGCGATGGCCATGATCGGCGGCGCCGTCCTCGGCCTGGCGTTCGGCGCCGTCGGCACGGCCCTGCTCCGCCGCACGCCGGACCACCTGACCGCGATCCTCGCCTCCATCGTGCTCGTCTTCGCCACGGCCCTGCTCACCGAGCGGCTCCACGCGTCGCCGGTCATCGCCGTCGTGGTCGTCGGCGTGGTCGTCGGCAAGGCCGCGCGCCGGCTCCTCGAGCCCTCGCGCGTGCTCGCGCTCGAGGGCTTCTGGGAGACGAGCGGCTTCGCCCTCAACGTGCTGCTCTTCCTGCTCGTCGGCATGCAGATCCAGGCCGACATGCTCGTGCGCGAGGCGTCTTCTATCGGGCTCGCGCTCATCGCGCTCCACGCGGGCAGGGCGGTGGCCGTCTACGGCTGCTTCGGCGCGCTCCGGGCCCTCACGGGCGAGGTCGTGCCGCTCCGCTGGCAGCACGTGATGCTGGTCGGCAACATCAAGGGCGCGCTCTCGATGGCGGCCGTCCTCAGCCTGCCGAGCGACATGCCGTACCGCGACCGCCTGGTCACGATCGTCTTCGGCGTGACGTTCGTGACCCTGGTCGTGCAGGCGCTGCCGTTCGCGCGGCTGCTCAAGTTCCTGGGGGTCGCGGCCTCGAGCGTCGACGCTGGGCTCGACGCCGCGAAGGCGACGCTCATCGCCGCGCGGCGCGGCCAGGCGGAGCTCGACGACCTGCTCGCCGCGGGACTCCTCTCCCGCAAGGAGCACGCGGAGCGCCGCGCCGCGTTCCAGCGCCGGGTGATCGCGGCGGAGGGCGCGCTCCAGTCGCCCCAGGGCGAGGCGGTGCGCGACCACCTCACGGACGTCGCGCTGCTCACGGCGCAGAAGGCGGCGGTGCTCGACGCGGCGAGGCGGGGCCTCATCGCCGCCGAGACCGCGAGCGCCCACGCGAACGAGCTCGACCGGGAGATGGTGAAGCTCCCGCACGAAGGAGGCCACTGACATGCGCGTGCTCATCGCGGGCGCCGGGCGCGCAGGGCTGAGCGTCGCCGTCCACCTCGCGAAGATGGGTCACGAGGTGACCATCGTCGACCGCGACGAGTCGATCGCGAACAGCGCCTTCGAGCGCCACGGCCTCGTGTCGCTCGTGGGCGACGCGACCGACGCCGGGCTCCTCAAGGAGGCGGAGGTCGCGCGCGCCGACGTCGTCGTGGCCATGCTCCGGCGCGACGCCGACAACCTCGCCGTCGCGCTGCTCGCCCAGGCCGCGGGCGCCAAGCGCGTCATGGTGCGCATGCGCGACCCCGACTACCGGGGCGTCTACGTGCGCGCGGGCGTGCACCGGATCCTCTCGGAGATCGACGTCTTCATCGGCGCGATGGGCACCGCCATCGAGCACCCGGGGGTCCGGCACGCGATGGTGCTCGGCGCCGGCGAGTCGGTCGCGTTCGAGATCGACATCCCTGCGGACTCGGCGGTCGCGGGCCGCCCCGTGAGCGTCATCGCCGGCAGCGCGGGCTTCCCTGCGTCGTGCGTCTTCGCCGGGCTGTACCGCGCCGACGGCCGCATCGAGGGGCCGCGCGGCTCGTCGATCGTCGCGGGGGGCGCGACGGTGCTCCTCGTGGCCGCGCGCGACGAGCTCGCGGACGTCATCGCGTTCTTCCACCGGCGCGATCCGGGGATCGGCGGGGGCCAGGACCGGCCGCGCTGAGGAGCAGGTGGACCGGGGATCACCTGGTCGTCGCTGAGGGTGCCGGGGGAGGCGCGCTCCCGTGAAAGAAAAGACAACCCCGACCCTCTCGCAGCCCCCCTCCCGCCCCGGCGACGCGGAGACGCAGCCGCGGTCGACCGACGCCCCGGCGCCGCCGAGCCTCGCGCCGCCGCCGAGCCTCGCGCCGCCGCCGAGCCTCGCGCTGCCGTCGAACCTCGCGCCGCCGCCGAGCCTCGCGCTGCCGTCGAACCTCGCGCCGCCGTCGAACCTCGCGCCGCCGCCGAGCTTCATCCCGCCGGGCCGGGTCGAGGAGTACCGGCTCGTCAAGCCGCTCGGCAGCGGCGGCATGGGCGACGTCTACCTCGCGCACGACACGCTGCTCGACCGGATGGTCGCGGTGAAGTTCATCCGGGCGCAGGAGGTGGACGCGGCCCTGCGCGCGCGGCTGCTCGCCGAGGCGCGCGCGGCCGCCCGCATCCAGCACCCGAACGTCGTCAGCATCTACCGCGTGGGCGAGCTCCGCGGCCAGCTGTTCATCGTCTCGGAGTTCGTGCGCGGGGAGAGCCTCGACCGCGTCGACGTGCCGATGCCCTGGCCGCGGGTCCTCGAGCTCGGGGCGGGGCTCGCGCGCGGCCTCGCCGCGGCCCACCGCCGGGGCGTGCTGCACCTCGATATCAAGCCGGCCAACGCGGTGCTCACGGACGAAGGCGAGGCGAAGCTCCTCGATTTCGGGCTCGCCAAGCTGCTCGATCCCGCGGCGCGGCCCGAGCCGCTCGGCGGCGAGATCGACGCCGCGGCCGAGATGGCGACGGCGCTGCTCGACGCGGGCACGAGCGTCGGCGGCGGCACGCCCCTCTACCTCGCGCCCGAGCTGTGGTGCGGCGAGCTGGCCACGCGCCGCTCCGACGTGTACTCGCTCGGCGCGCTGCTCTACGAGCTCTGCGCGGGCGCCCCGCCGCACGACGGCGTGCCGCTGCAGGAGCTCGCGCGCGTCGCCTCGAGCGCCACGCCCCTGCCCCTCGCCGTCGTCGCGCCGGGCGTCGACCCCCAGCTCGCGGAGGTCATCGACCGGTGCCTTGCGATCGACCCCGGCGGCCGCTTCGCATCGGGCGACGAGCTCCGCGACGCGCTCGAGCAGCTGCTCGCGCGCGGCCGGCGCGACGAGGCCGCCCCGGAGGGCAACCCGTACCGCGGGCTGCTCGCCTTCGACCTCGAGCACCGCGCGGTGTTCTACGGGCGCAGCTCCGAGACCGGGACGATCCTCGACCGGCTCCGCTCCGAGCCGATGATCGTCGTGGCCGGCGACTCGGGCTCGGGCAAGTCCTCGCTCTGCCGGGCCGGCGTGCTGTCGCTCGTCCTGGAGGGCGCGCTCGGCGACGGCCGCGCCTTCCAGGCGGCGATGATGGTGCCCGGCCGGCACCCGCTCGCCGCGCTCGCCGCCGCGCTCGAGCCCGCCCTCGGCGCCCCCGCCGAGCGCCTCCTCGAGGTGATGCGGTCCTCGCCCGGCTCGATCGCCCGCGACCTCCGCGCGCGCCTCGGCGATCACGGCGGCCTCGTGCTGTTCATCGATCAGATGGAGGAGCTCGCGACGCTGAGCAGCCCGGCCGAGGCGACGCTCGTCGGCGAGGTCCTCGGCGCCTTCGCGGCGCGCTCGCCCTCGCTGCGCCTGCTCGCCACGGTGCGCGGCGACTTCCTCGCGCGCGTCGCCGGCGCCTCCGGCCTCGGCGACGAGATCGAGCGCGCGCTCTACCTGCTCCGCCCCATGTCCGCCGAGAAGCTCCGCGAGGCCATCGTCGGCCCGGCGCGCGCGAAGGGGGTCGCGTTCGAGTCCGACGCGGTGGTCGACGCGCTCGTCGCGTCGACCGCGCGCGCCGAGGGCGGCCTGCCGCTGCTCCAGTTCGCGCTCGCCGAGCTGTGGGACGCCCGCGCGGCGCCCGACGCGCCGCTCAGCAGCGCCGATCTCGCGCAGATCGGCGGCGTGGAGGGCGCGCTCGCCCGCCACGCCGACCGCGTGCTCGCCCGCATGCCGCCCGCCGTGCACGCGGCGGCCCGGCGGCTGCTCAGCGCGCTCATCACCCCGCAGAACACCCGGGCGCGGCGGGGCGAGGCCGAGCTCGCGGGCGACGACGCCGCGCGCGCGGCGCTCGAGGCGCTCGTGCAGGGCCGCCTCCTGTTCGCGCGCGAGGGCGAGCAGGGCACGGTCTACGAGGTCGCCCACGAGGCCCTGATCCACGGCTGGGGCACGCTGCGCCGCTGGCTCGAGGAGCAGCGCGTCGAGCGCGCGGCGCGCCAGCGCCTCGAGGCCTCCGCCGCCGAGTGGGAGCGGCTCGGCCGGAGCCGCGACGCGCTCTGGAGCGCGCGCCAGGTCAAGGAGGCGAGGGGCCTCGACCCGCACGACCTGCCGCCGCGCGAGGCGGCGTTCCTGCGGGCGTCGCGGCGGGCGGTGCTCCGGGGGCGCGCGACCCGGTGGGCGCTCGCGGTGGGCGTCCCGCTCGTGGGCGCGCTGCTCTACGGCGCGCTGGAGCTCCGCGCCGCGCGCGAGCTCGCGGCGCGGGCGGACGCGCAGACGCAGGAGGCGGCCGCGGCCTACGCCGACGCGCAGCGCGCGCGCGCCCTGGCGGACGTGCTCCGGGAGCAGGCGTTCGCCGCGTTCGCGCGGCGGCAGCGCGACGAGGGCGAGGCGCTCTGGCAGCGCGCGCGCGCCCGCGCCGCGGAGGCGGAGCGGCACGCGCTCCGGGCGAGCCAGCGGCTCGAGGCGGCGCTCACGCTCGACGGCGCGCGGCACGACGTGCGCGAGCGGCTCGGCGACGTCCTTTACGAGCGCGCGCTCGCCGCGGACCGGGACGGCAACGGCTCGCTGCGCGACGAGCTGCTCCAGCGCATGACGACGTACGATCCCGGCGGGGAGCGCCGCCGGCGGTGGAGCGCGCCCGCCGAGGTCCTCATCGGGACCGATCCTCCCGGGGCGGAGATCACCCTGGAGCGGTACACGGAGGACGCGGAGGGGCGCCGGCAGCTCGGGGACAGGCGGGTCCTCGGGTCGACGCCCCTCGCGCCCCTCGCGCTCGAGCAGGGCTCCTACCTCCTCACCTGCGAGGGGCGGAATCACGCCATCGTCCGTTATCCGTTCCTGGTCCGCCGCGGCGTCGCCCAGCGGCTCTCCATCCCGCTCCCGCGCGCCCGGGACGTCCCTCCCGGTTTCATCTACGTCCCGCCGGGTCGATTCCTGTTCGGCGCCGCCGACGACGACATGATCCGTCGGGTCTTCCTCTCCACGGTCCCCATGCACGAGACCAGCACCGGCGCCTACCTCATCGCGCGGCACGAGACGACGTTCCAGGAGTGGCTCGACTACCTCGCGGCGCTCCCGGGGACGTCGCGCGCCCGCCCGTCGATCCAGGTGGGCAAAGGCGCGATGGAGGGCGCGCTTCTCCTGCGCATGTTGCCCGGCGGCGTATGGCAGTTGACGCTCCAGCCGAGGGTGCAGTCCTACACTGCGCGTGCCGGGGAGCCGATCGTCTACGCGTCGCGTCCGTCGCGGGCGCGTCAGGACTGGCTTCGCTTCCCGGTCTCCGGCGTCTCCTTCGCGCAGGCCGCCGAGTACGCTGCGTGGCTCGACGCGACGGGCCGGGTCCGCGGGGCCCGGCTCTGCACCGATCTCGAGTGGGAGCGCGCGGCGCGCGGCGCCGACGGCCGCATCTTCCCGCACGGGAACCGGCTGGCCCCTGACGACGCCAACTTCGATGAGACGTATGGGAAGGAGAGCTCCACCATGGGACCAGATGAGGTCGGCTCGCACCCTGTCTCACGTAGTCCCTTCGGTGTCGACGACATGGCGGGGAACGTCCTCGAGTGGGCGATTTCGTCTATCGAGGTCGACAAAGTTCTTTTGCGGGGAGGCGCTTACATTTATGATCAAACCACGGTCCGCAGCGACAATCGGACCGTTATCGACGGCACCTCTCTTGATCCGGTCATCGGGCTCCGAATCTGTGCCTCCTTTCCACCACCGTGACCTGTGATGATGCCCGCGGCGGCGCGGCGTCCCGGGACGTCGTTGCCGGGCGGCGAGCTTCTCGCGCGACCGGAGTCTGATGGCCAGAGAAGGACTGTCGACGCAGAGCGTCGTGGGTCGTGTGTTGGGCGTTGGGCGTTGGGCGTCGGGAGGCGATGAATGTTTGGACGAGGTGTTCTGTCGGGGCTGGTGATTGCGCTCGTCTCGCTGTCCGTCGGGTGCGTCGCGGAGCTCGATGGCGTCGAGGGCGTCGAGCGCGAGGTGGAGATCGGCGAGAGCCTGGCTGCCCTGAGGGGTCTGAACAGCATCAACCTCAACGGCACGCAGCTGAACGGCACGCAGCTGAACGGCATCCAGCTGAACGGCATCCGTTACAACGGGATCCGTTACAATGGCGTCGCGCTGACCGCGACGCTGCTGCATGGCACGCGCGAGAGCGACGGCCGGCTGGTGAGCGGCAGCGATTTCATCGGCGTGGAGCTCGATGCGACGCTGGACGATCGGTCGACGGTGGCCCTCCGCATCACGAACGTCGTGGAGCGCAGTGGGATCACGTACTACACCGTGAAGTACGACCGGGGTGGAGGGCTCTGGGCCAACATCTGCGGCGAGGGCCTCGACGCGATCCCGGTGAGGGGGATCTGGGATCCGGCGACCGGGGATTACTCCGACGACGGCCACAGTTTCACGTTCGGCTGCCAGGGCGCGGCGATCGGGAAGTGCGCGGAGTGGGGGTACAGGGACTGGCAGCGCGAGGAGGAGTGCAAGGGGAGCATCTGCCAGAGCAGGGATTTGTCCTACTTCCACAGGGCGTGCGTTCGCCTGGTGCGCGCGGATTACTGCGGCGACGGCGTGGCGCACACGAGGACCGGGACGGCGATCGACCTCTGGGATGCGCTCGACATCCAGCGGCAGACCGAGGGCACGGGCATGAGCCTCGAGGCGGAGTGGACGGTGGACGGAGCGGCTTGTGTCAGGCACACGCGCTGGAGGGGGCTCGGCATCAGCAATCCGGATTACGATTACATCATGGATCATTGCCCGGAGCGGTGGGCGGGGAATGATCCGCGTTGCGGGGGGAGCTCGTCGACGTTCTATACGCAGAACGGGTTCCTGACTCCGCTCGGTGAGCGGAGGATCCTGCGGAACGCGTCGTACACGACGAATTTCTCGCCGTGAGACGAGGGTAGACCTCCTCCGCCTATCCCGATCTCGTCTTCCGTCTCGCGTATCCCGCCTCCCGCCTCCCCTCTTTCGTCCCACGTCTTTCGTCTTTCGTCTTTCGTCTTTCGTCTTTCGTCTTTCGTCTTTCGTCTTCGTCTCACGTCTCTCGTGGACGTCTTTCGTGAACGTGAACGTGAACGATGCTTTTGTGCACGTCTACGTGCGCCAGCATCTGATTGCGATAATGCCGGCACGATGCACGAACAGACCTGCCTTCGGGTTGATGATGATGCTCGTTCACGTTCACGTTCACGAAAGACGTTCACGAGAGACGAGAGACGAAAGACGAGAGACGAAAGACGTGAGAGATGGATACGGCGATCGACGTCCGCTCGCATGGAGCTGCCCATCACCAATCCATCGCCGATCTCAGCTCTTCGCGGCCGCAAGAATCGCCGCCGCATGCTCCTTGGGATCCACCTCGAGCCACACCTGCTTGATCGTCCCATCCTCCCCGATGAGGAACGACTGTCGCGTTGCGAGATCGCTGCGCAGCGGTACGCGGAACGCCCTCGCGACCCTCCCGTCCTGATCCACGACCAGCGGAAACGGAAGCTCGTATTTCTCGATAAATGCCTGATGGCTCTGCGCATCCTGCGTCGACACCCCGTAGGTCTCGACCCCGGCGGCCTGGAGATCCGCCCATCCATCGCGCAGCCCCTTCGCCTGGATCGTACAGCCCGGCGTATCGTCCTTGGGATAGAAGTAAACGAGCACCTGCTTCCCCTTCAGGCTCGAGAGCTTCACCTCCTTGCCATCGTGCAGCGTGAAGGTGATGTCGGGCGCCGCGTCGCCGGGCTTGAGCGCTGCGCCCTGCTCGGCGCCCGGGGAGCCCGTCGCCGTCGGCCTGGCCGCGGATCCGCCGGGCGCGCTCGGTGTCTCCTGGCATCCCGTGGCGAGGGTCAGCGCCGCGAGCGCGATCATGGGGGCAAGGTGAGCTCTGGTTGTCATGGCGCGCATGATCCCACCGGGCCCCCGGGAGACGCAAGGGAGCGAGGGCGACCGCAGCGCTCCTGCGCCGCGCGCCGCGCGCCGCGCGCCGGTAACACCACCCACCTCCGACCCCCTGCGGCGGCCCTCATCACACGATCGACAGCCCGGTCCCCGCCGTCTTCCCGGCCACCGCCGGCGAGCCGCGCGCGCAGGAGCCGCGCCATCCCCCCGCGGCCCCTCAACCTCCCTCCACCACGACAGGACCCAGATCGCGAGACCCCGGCGACCGCATGCATGGCGTCCCGACGGAAAGCTCAGGTAGCACCCGATCCGCACTCCACGCTATACGTCCTTCTGCTATGCGCTGGACATCAGGCACACGCAGCTCGAACGTCGAAGACCGCCGAGGCCTCTCCGGCGGCGCGAAGATGGGCGTGGGCGGGACGTTGCTCCTCCTGGCCCTCTCGCTCGTGTTCGGGAAGGACTTCCTCGGCCAGGTGGGCGCCGGTCAAGGCGTCTCGCTGCCGGGCGCCCAGGCAGAGCGCGCGAGCTCGCCCGAGGAGGAGCGGCTCGTCGACTTCATGCACTTCCTCATCGAGGACATCCAGGGGGTGTGGACGCAGGAGTTCCGCCGCATGGGGCAGACGTACCCCGACGCGAAGCTCGTGCTGTTCACCGACTCCGTGCGGTCGGGGTGCGGCTTCGGCGAGTCGGCCATGGGCCCCTTCTACTGCCCGGCAGACCAGAAGGCGTACATCGATCTCGGCTTCTACCGCGAGCTCAAGGCCCGCTTCGGCGCGCCCGGCGACTTCGCCCAGGCGTACGTGCTCGCCCACGAGATCGGCCACCACGTGCAGAACGTGCTCGGGATCGAGCGGCGCGTGCGCCAGCAGCAGCAGGCGAGCCCCGGCGACCGGAACGCGCTCTCCGTGCGCATGGAGCTCCAGGCGGACTGCCTCGCCGGCGTATGGGCCCACTCGACGGCGAAGCGCGACCTGCTCGAGACAGGCGACGCCGAGGAGGCCCTCCAGGCCGCATCCGCCATCGGCGACGACCGGCTCCAGAAGAGCGCCTCCGGCAGGGTCAACCCGGAGACGTGGACACACGGCTCGTCCGCGCAGCGGGTCGCGTGGTTCAAGCGCGGAATGCAGGGCGGGCGCGTCGAGAACTGCGACACGTTCGCGGAGGGCACGCCCTGACGGCGCCGGGCGAAGCGCCCGGCAGGCTCACTTGTAGAAATTGACAGCGCAGCGGTAAAAGGCGCTCTTCACGGCGGGGTCCTGCGATCCGGCCTCCACCTTGAGGAGGAGGCTGCGGGCGCCTCCGAGCGGCGTCTGCCGGATCCGCGTCGGCTCGTGCGCCTCCTCGTGGCTGGTGGCCAGGGGCGCGATGAGGTCGCCGTCTTCCGTGAGGAGCGACGCCTTGAAATCCCGGAGGCCGGAGCCCACGTGCCGGACCTCGCACATCGCGCTCACCCACCCCATGTCGGGCGGCACCTCCACGCGGAAGACGTCGATGTCCTCGGGGGCGGCGACGAGATCCCCCTCGACGCGAGCGATGTTATCGATCGGGAGATCCGGCGAGGTCGAGCTCGTCTTGAGCGGCTCCGCTGTCTTCGGGGTGTCGTTCGCCCCGGCGCCTTGCTCCATCTCGAGCGGCGGGCCGTCGTTCGCGTAATGCGTGATGACATAGAACTCGTTGTCGCCGATAGCCCCGCTCCCGCGCCGCACGACGAGCCAGTACTCCTCGCCGAGCTCGATCGGCGCCATGAGGTGCGTGCTGCCCGCGCCGTCGATCTCGGCGAGGGGCACGTCCGGCTCGGCCGGATCGACGATGGTCACCTTGCCAGTCGGCGCCGTCGAGCCGCTGCCCTCCGGGCCGCTCGGCATGATGTAGAAATCGGCGCTCATCCGCGTCCCCACTGCGGCCTGCTCGAAATCGTCGGGGACCGCGAAGCTGAAGACATCGACGTCCGCCGGATCGCGGAACGTGCCCCAGATGGCGGAGAGCGAGTACTGTCCCTGCACCTCGAGGTACCCGACCGGCGTGGCCGCGCTGGACTCGTCGCTGCTCTCCCGGTCGCTCGTCATGGGATCGTTCGGCCCGTCGATCATCGCGGCGACGGTGAGGTCATACCCGGTGACCCTCCTGCCGGGCAGCCCGCTGCAGTGCTCCTCGGGACGCTCGTAGAAGGCGAAGCAATCGGCGACGCGGAGGCAGTACTCGCCGTCTTCGGGCAGGATCGTGTACAGGGTGCTCTCGAGCTCGAGGAGCCCGATGCTGTCGTTGTTCTCCGCGATCTGGGTGCCATCCGGGGAGAACAGCGTGAGCACGGTGTCGATGTGCTCGCGCTGGCGGAGGCTGGCGCTCACGGTGTCGATGTCGAGGTAGACTGCCTGGCCCTTCCGGGCGCGGAAGCTGTAGTAGTCCTCCTCCCCGTTCACCTCGAGACGGGCTCCCGACGTTCTCCTGTTGAGCGGAACATGGATAGCATCGGCGCAGCTGCGTTCCGGCGTGGAGCCGTCGCTTGCGCTCGACGAGCTCGTGGTCTGGGCCGACGAGCTCGTCGTCTGGCTCGACGTGGCGGCGCCCGTGCCCCCGCCATAACCGTCGCTGCCAGGATCGAGGTGCGACGGGCTGCCGCTCGCGCACGCAGCGAGGAGGAGCGCGAGGGCTCCTCCTGCGCCGAGCCCCGACAAGAGTTTTCTCTCCATGGCCACCTTCATGCCCGGCAGAATAGCAGCCCCTAGAGGGTTGTCAGGGCGCACGCCAGGGGGTATCAGGGCGCGCCCAGATTGCTTCTGGACCGACGATCTCAGGGCCAAGCGCGTGGATAGAAATAAACACTGCAGCGATAAAAAGAGCTTGTCACGCCGACATCCTGCGACGCGGCCTCCAGCTTGAGGAGGATCCGGCTGAGGCCGCCGGTGTAGGACCTTCGGATACGTGTCGGCTCATGCGCCTCCTCGAGGCTGGTGGAGAGAGGTGCGAGCAGGTCGCCCTCCTCGGTCAGCAAGGACACCCGGAAGCCCCGGAGGCCCGATCCGTGATGATGAGCATCACAGCGGGCGCTCACCCACGGCAGGCCGGCGGGCACATCCATGGCGAAATGGTCGCGGTCCTCGGGGACGGAGGCGAGATCGCCCTCGATCTCGGCTTTGCTCCCCGGCGCGATGGGCGACTCCACGCCGTACGGCACGACCTGGATTGGCGCGGCGGTCTCCGGGCTGTCGTTCTCGCCGGAACCTCGCTCCGTCTCGAGCGAGAGGCCCCAGCCCAGAGCGTGGTGAAGGAAGTAGAAGTCGCTCGCGCCAGCCGTGTCGCCCGCGCGCCTCACGACGAGCCAGCGCTCCTTGCCGGGCTCCACCGGCGCGACGAGCAACGTGCTGTTTGCTCCCTCGATCTCGGCGAGGCTCACCTCTGGCGCGCCCGGATCCACGACGGAGATCCTGCCCGTCGGCGCCGTCGAGCCGTTGCCTTCCAGCCCGCTCGGTGTGATGTAGAAATAGGCCGCGGCACGCACGTCGGCGCGCTGCGCGACGAGATCGAGAGGGACGGTGAAGCTGAAGAGGTCGACGTCCGCCGGATCCTGGAACGTGCCCCATAGGCTCGATGTCCCGTAACTGCCACCCTGGTTGACGTAGGTCACCGGCGTGGCCGAGTTGGATCCGTCGTTGTCCCCCAGATCGGTCGTGTTGCTGTCGAGCGGCTCGTCGGTGAGCTCGTCGATCCGGAGCTCGTACCGGGTGAAGAGCTTCTCTCCGGTCGCGCAGTTGTTCTCCGGGCGCTCGATGAGCGTGGAGCAGTCGGTGACGCGGAGGCAATACTCGCCGTCTGCGGGGAGGATGGTCTGAAAGCGACTGTCGGTCGCGAGCGCATCGAGGAGGTCGTTGTTGTTCTGCGCCAGCTGGGAGCCGTCTCCGTGGAACAGCGTCACGACCGAGTCGATGTACCGAGGGTCGAACGGCACCGCGGCGAAGCTCATGGCGTCGATGTCGACCTGGAGGACCTGGCCTCTCCGCCCGTGAAAGCGGTAGTGGTCCTCCTGCCCGTCGACGGCGAGGTTGCCTTCGGTCACCTGACCGAGCTCGAGCGGGAGGGGATCGGCGCAGCTGCTGCCCGGGCCGGCGCCGCCGCTGCCCGTGCTGGACGAGGTCGCGGCCCCGGTCGAGGAGCTCGCGGCCTGGGTCGACGAGGCCGCGCCACCGCTGCCCGCGGCCTTGTCGGGCGGCTCGGGGCTCGCGGAGCACGAAATGCAGCAGAACGCGACGGCACCTCCGGCGCCCATCCCGAACCACCGTGGTGTGAGCGAGAACATCTGTGCGGGGAGGGTAACAGATTCCCTACATTGTTGCCCCGGTCACAAATATGCTCGCGACCCTCCGGGCGAGACGCCTCGCGCTGCGGCCGTGTCCGGCGCGCGGAGCCGGCGCGATCCACACGCGCGCCGGTGTCCCGGTGTACGCTGCTCGTCCGCCGATGGTCTCGCCGTACGGTGCCCTTCGCTTCCCGCCGCAACGCCGTCCCTTGCCCGAGCCTGCGCGCGCGGGGGCGCCGTGAGCGCGCGCCCGTCGCTGCCGTCGCTGACCGACGGCTGGACCGCCGCGCCGCGGTCGATCGCCGAGGAGATCGAGGACAGCCTCCCCCCGCTCGAGGCGCGCCTCAGGCCGCGGGCCGTCGATGCGGTCGTCGCGCGCGTCACGGCCGATCTGGGCGACGAGGAGCACCCCAAGCCCGCGCTGCTCGCCGCGCTCGCGCGGTGCGCCGACGGCGCGGTCGCCGAGGTCGACCGGCTGCGCGGCGCCGAGTCCGCGCTCGTGATCGCTTACCAGTCGGCCGCCACCCCGGCCGAGCGGCGCGAGCTCCTCGCCCGGCAGCTCCGCATCTGGGCGCGGGAGCGCGGCAAGAAGGCCGGCGGCCCGCCCCTCGTCGGCTGGCTCGCGGCGCGCCTCGAGCAGGCCGGCGACATGTCCGCGCTCGGGCGCAACCTCGACCTCGAGGCGGCCCAGGAGCGCTTCGCCACCGCGATCGCCGACCGCCTCGACGAGATCGAGGTCGCCTACCACGCGCTCACCGACCTCGCCCGGCGCCTCGACGACCCGATCGACGCCCTGCACGTCGCCCGCGACGGCGGCGTCCTCCGGCTCGCCATGGCGCACGCGGAGCCGAGCCGCCCCGCGCCCGTCCGCCGGTCCGCCCTGCTCGCCGCGGTCGCCCTCCTGCACCGCATCCCCGCGCGCGAGCGGCTCGCCCACCTCGGCCTCGACGCGGCCCGCGCCGTGCTCGCGTGGTCGCGCGGCGTGGGCGCGTCCCGCTGGGTGCAGATCGCCGCCCTCGAGATCGGCGTCCTGCTCTTCCCGGACGAGGCGTTCTCGCTGCTCGCCGACCGCATCCGCACGCGCAACCCCGACGACAGGGACGGCCCCATCCTCCGGCGCAACGCCCTGCGCCTGCTCGGCGCCGCCGCCCGCCCCGTCGCGCCGGTGATCCCGATCGCGGGCGCAGGCGCCGCGCGCGCCGAGCGGCCCGGGCACGCCGAGCCGCCGCCGGAGGAGCACGCGCCCGACTCGGCGCCGCGGCTCAGCGCGGAGCCCGCCGGCGGCGCGGCGCGCGCCCAGCCCCCGGCCGCGCCCGCGAGCGCCGACCCGCTCGCGATCGCGCTGCTCGCCCGCGACGACCCGAGCGAGCACGTCCGGCAGGAGCTCGTGCGCCAGCTCGTCGCGCTCGGCGGCGAGGGCGCCCTCACGGCGCTGCGCGAGATCGCCGAGGGCGACACGTCGCCGCGCGTCCGCGGCTACGCCATGCGGGAGCTCGCCCGCCACGCGACCGACCACGTGGAGGCCGCGCCGTTCGCCGAGCGCGCCGTGCGCGCGGCCCTCTCGAACCCCGGCCCGCCGCTCGCGTCCCGCGCGGCCCTCGACGCGGTCCGCACCCTCTGCGCCGGGCCGTACGCCCCGCTGCCGGCCACGACGTTCGTCGACCTGCTCTCCGAGTTCGCGAGCCGCCCGGCGATCGCGCCCGACCTGTGCGAGGAGGCGGCCGCGGCGCTCCGGCTGCTCGAGGTCGAGAGCCGCCCGGTCGCCGAGTCCATCCGCCAGACGATCGTCGCCGCGGCCTCGGAGCTGCTCGAGGGCGAGAGCGCGCCGGTCGAGCTCCCGCGCGACGCCGAGCCCCGCGACGTCGAGCGCGCGCTCGCGGTCGCGGCGCGCGGCGACATGACGTACTCGCTCCGGCGCCGGGGGCCGGGCCGGTACCTGCTCACGCGGGGCGAGCCGCGCGGCTTCCGCCTCTGGCGCCTCGTGCACGAGATGCGCACGCCGATGCCCGACAAGCGCAAGGGCTGGATCCACACGGCCGGCCGCCAGTTCGCGGGCGAGATCGTCGCGCCGCCCGTCGGCATGGCGGAGGTCACGCCGACGCGCGTCCCCGGCGAGCGCCACGTCTACCCGCCGGTCGGCGGCTGGGGGTCGTTCGTCCCGCGCATCGACGACCTGCTCGCCGCGGCCGGCCTCGTCCAGCGCGAGGTCCGCCTGATCACGGCGCGCGGCGCGGTCACCGTGCGCGCGCCGGCCGAGCTGTCGCGCCGCCTGCGCGCCCGCGCCCTGATCACGCTGCGCTACGACCGGTACGCGCAGGCCCGCATGCGCGCGCTCGTCGCGCAGGAGCCCGCCGAGCAGAAGCGCTTCTCGCAGCTCATGGGCGAGCTCGGCTTCTCGGTCGCGCTCGGCGACACGGGCGGCGAGGTCGACGGCCGCCCGTACGCCGTCGAGCCGCACCTGCCGAGCAAGTACCTCGCCGTCGCGCTGCCGTCGATCTGGCAGATCGGCCGGGACTCGTGGCTCTCGGCCCCGTCGTTGCCGGTCTGGATCGACGGGTTCTTCTCGTACCTCGTGTCGCCGGCGGGCAACGTCCCGACGCAGCTCGCGTGGGTCGCGTGGGTCGTGCTCGCGTACATGATCCTGCGGGCCGCGTGGATCATGACGCACATCGAGCGCGCGCGGCGGGGCATCCCGCTCACGATCGGCGGCTGGGGCACGCGGGGCAAGAGCGGCTCCGAGCGGCTCAAGGCCGCGCTCTTCCACGCGCTCCGGTACGACGTCGTCGTGAAGACCACCGGCTGCGAGGCGATGTTCATCCACGCGATGCGCGACCTGCCGGCGCAGGAGATCTTCATCTACCGCCCGTACGACAAGGCGACGATCTGGGAGCAGCGGAACATCCTGGCCGCCGGCAGGAACCTCCGCGCGCAGGTGTTCCTGTGGGAGTGCATGGCGCTCCAGCCGCTGTTCGTCGACACGCTCTGCTCGGAGTGGATGCGCGACGAGATCACGACGCTGACGAACGCCTACCCGGATCACGAGGACATCCAGGGCCCGGGGGGCGAGGACGTGGCGCGGGTGATCGCGCGCTTCATGCCGACGGACGGCCTGTCGTTCACGACGGAGGAGCAGATGCTCCCGCTGCTCAAGGACGCGGCGCAGCGGCGGGGGACGAACCTCGTCGCGATCCCGCCGATCGACGCGGACCTGCTCCCGGTCGACCTGCTCGACCGGCTGCCGTACCAGGAGCACCCGCGCAACGTGGCGCTGGTGCTGGCGCTGGCGGAGCATTTCGGGGTGGATCGCGAGTTCGCGCTGGTCGAGATCGCCGACCACGTGATCCTCGACCTCGGGGTGCTGAAGACGTACCCGACGGTGACCTACCGGGGGAGGAAGCTGACGTTCTCGAACGGGATGAGCGCGAACGAGCGCGCCGGGTTCATGTCGAACTGGACGCGGCTCGCGTTCGACAAGCACGACATCGACGCGACGCCGGGCAAGGCGACGGTGATGGTGGTGAACAACCGGGCGGACCGCGTCGCGCGGTCGCGCGTGTTCGCGCAGATCGTCGTCGAGGACATCGGGGTCGATCACGTGGTGCTGATCAACTCGAACCTCGGCGGGATGATGCAGTTCATCACCGAGGGGCTCGACACGCGGCTGCGCGACATGACGATCACGGGCGAGGGCGGCAAGGAGCGCGCGCTCGGGCGCTTCGACGAGCAGATGAAGAAGGTGGGCGTCCCGGCGCGGCCTGGCGCGTTCGAGGACGATCTCGCCCGGATGCTGCGGGCGCTGCCGGCGATCGACGAGGCGGCGGCGGCGGCGATCGTGGCGAGCCCCGACGTGGCGGGGAAGAAGGGCGAGCCCGAGGCGATCGAGGCGGCGGTGAAGAAGGCGCTGGAGGCGCACGCGCCGCCGGCGGGGGAGGACGACATCCGCCCGGACATCGTGCACCACGCGGCGCGGCTCGCGCGGCGGCTCGCGCGGCGCGACAAGGCGCGGGCCGAGGTGGAGGCGGCGCTGTCGCGGGGCGCGGACGCCGAGGCGAACCAGGCGTTCCGGGTGGCGTTCCGCGAGCTCTTCCTGGAGCGCATCGCGGTCCTGTGGAACGCCGACGCGAAGGGCGACAAGGTGATCGACTTCATCACGCGCGAGGTGCCGCCGGGCTTCGACGCGCGGCTGATGGGGTCGCAGAACATCAAGGGGACGGGCCTCGACTTCGTGTACCGGTGGCTCTCGATGGACCGGGTGAGGACGGCGATCCAGCGGATGCAGAGCAACGCCTCGTCGCGGCGCGAGGTGCTGACGTTCTTCCTGTCGTACTCGGACTTCGGCCTGATCGATCTCCGCGAGGCGCTGGCGGCGGTGCGCGCGGCCAAGGAGCAGGGCGGCGCGGAGTGGGCCGAGCACGCGAACCTGATGGAGGGGGCGATCCGCAGGCTCGAGGCGCTGGACAAGGAGAAGACCGCGGCGCTCGTGGTGACCGGCAAGACGGGTTTCGGGACGAAGGTGCTGCTGCGGGTCGAGCAGTTCGTGGACCACATGGACTCGGTGCGCCGGACGCGGTGGGCGAAGATCGTGATGGACGACCTGTTCGCCATGCGGATCGGCCACGGGCAGGCCGCGCTCTTGCTGCGCGACATCGTGGGGCGGCAGAAGGGCGGGTGGCTGGCGAAGGACCTCGCGAAGTGGCTCGAGGCGCGCAAGGCGTGGATGGAGAGCCGGCGGAAGAAGAAGAAGAAGGCGGAGACCGCGGCGCCGCCGGCAGGGGCCGCGCCGGCGCAGGGGTGAGCCGAGGGGGAGCGAGGGCAGGGGAGCCAGGCAGGGGGCGCAGGGGCAGTCGAGGGCGGGGGCAGCGCGCGCCGCTGCGGCTGGGCCGGAGGCGGCCGTGCTACGAGGAGCCGGCGGAGTAAAGGCCCGCGCAGCGAGGACGGCGGCGGGGCGCCGGGCGGGTCTCGCGCCCGGTCGTCGAGCATCCTAAGCTGTCCGCGATGGGACAGCCCGCGACGCGCACCGGACTCTCGCCCGAGGAGTATCTCGCGTTCGAGCGAGCCTCCGAGCAGAAGCACGAGTACGCGAACGGCGAGATCTTCGCGATGTCGGGCTGCTCCAGGGCACACAGCCTGCTTGCCGCGAACCTCCAGCGTGAGCTCGGCAATGTGATGCTCGATCGGCCCTGCGAGGTCCACACCTCCGACATGCGCGTCAAGATCACATCCACGGGACGTTACGTGTATCCCGACGCTTCTGTCGTCTGCGGTGAGCCAGCGTTCGAGGATGCGGAAGTCGACACGCTCATCAATCCGAACGTGATCTTCGAGGTGCTCTCGGACACGTCGGAGGGTTACGATCGTGGCGACAAGTTCGCGCTGTACCGGAGCGTGCTCTCCGTCACCGATTATGTGCTCGTCTCCCAGAAAGAGGTGCGCATCGAGCACTTCCAGCGGCAGCCCGACGGCAGGTGGCTGCTCTCGATCCTGGGCCCTGGCGCGCAGCTCGCGCTCGAGTCGAGCGGCGTTGTCATCGACGTCGATCGCGTCTACCTCAAGGTGCCGCTCGCGCCCCCCGAGGGCGGCGGAGCGGCGACGGCACTCCAGGCGCGCGCTGTCCGGTGAGTCGGGCCTCGAGCGAAACGACTCGAGGCCCGCGGCAGACCGATCTGCTTCCTCGCCCGTGCTCCATCCCGACGCCGGTTCGTTGCCGGCGGAGAAGGCAGCGCTCGGCTCGAGCCCTGCATCGTGCAGGGGAAACGGCCGCTCAGGCGTGCGTCATGGCGCCGGAAGGCAGTACTCCTCCTGCGTTGTGACCGACTCCACGACCACGGTCGCGCCCGCCCTGACCACGAACTCGCTCAGGCCGACCTCCGCGCCTTCAGGGTTCCAGTCGTACGTGTACCCCAGGCGCGTCCACGGATAGCCATCCTCCCCATAGGACGTCGCCTTCAGGTCGTCGACCCAGTCCACGTGCTCCTGCGGCGTGCCGGTCGGGAAGTCGAGATCGGCGGTCGAGTCGTCGATCTCCGGGTCCGGGCTCGGGCGGAACATCGACTCGGGCGGCACCCAGAGCTGAACGATGCGGTTCTTGCCGTCCTCCGGCGGCAGGCCGAGCAGCTGCTCGAGCCGCAACGACAGCTCCGGCTCCTGGAGCCCGCTTGCGCGGCAGAACGCCTGGAGCTCGGGCGCCGCCGTGAGCCAGACCTCGACGCCGAGCTCCGTCGCCTCGCCCACCAGCTCGTCATACCCGTCATAGGACGTCCAGGTGACCATCAGCACGCGATCTTCGGCGTCGCGGACGATCTCGGTGTTCTCGTCGTTGATCGCGATCAAGTCGTCCACACGTTCGCTCTCCTCGGCGACCTCGGCGTCGGCGACGGCCGCGTGATAGAGCTCGAGCAAGCCCGTTTCACCCCCGCCCGTGCCGCCCGCGCCGCCGGCTCCACCCGCGCCGCCGGCTCCACCCGCGCCGCCGGCCCCGCCTGCACCGCCGCTCCCACCCGCGCCGCCGGCCCCGCCTGCGCCGCCGTTCCCGCCGGCCCCATCATCGCCGCAGGCCACGAGCAACGTGCACGCGCAAATCGCCGTCAGCAAAACGTATTTGCTTGTCATTCCCTCTATGCCTCCCGCCTGTTCCGTCGGCCCCGCGGGCGCCGACCGGAATCGGTCGCCGCAGGCTACAGCACCGAGGTCCCCTGGATCAGCACGACCGCCACCGTCCGGTCTGCGTGAGGCTGACCTTGCGGCGATGGCGCCCCGGAGGCGCTCCGGTCAGCTCAGGCGTTGCTCACCCACGGTCTCGCACCCGGCCCCGTGATGCTGCGAGGACGGCATCACGGCGGCGCGCTCCCCTCGCGCCGCTCATTGCTCCGGCGCCGCTTGGGTATGCTCCCCGGCGTGCTCCGGCCGCGCGACCCTCCCGGGCGGGCCGCCCGTCATCGGATCCGCCGCCGCGCGCTGCTTGGCTTCCCAGCACCGGCGCTCATAACAGCTGACGAGCGTCTCACAGGCTTCCTCGATGGAGTCGGTGACGAGCATCAGCTCCATGTCCTTTGGCGCGATCTTGCCCTCGGCCAGCATCGTCTCCTTGATCCACTCGATCAGCCCCGACCAGAACCTCCGATTGAACAGGACGATGGGGAAGTTCTGCACCTTGCCGGTCTGCACGAGCGTCAGCGCCTCGAACATCTCGTCGAGGGTGCCGAAGCCGCCCGGGAAGATGACGAACCCCTCGGCGTACTTCATGAACATCGTCTTCCGCACGAAGAAGTAACGGAAGTTGACGGGGAGCTGCACGTAGGAGTTCACTGCCTGCTCGTGCGGCAGCTCGATGTTGCAGCCGACCGACATGGCCCCGGCCTCGACCGCCCCGCGGTTGGCCGCCTCCATGATCCCGGGACCCCCGCCGCTGATGATCGCGAAGCCGTGCTCTCCGAGCCGCCGCGCGAGCTCGACGCACGCGGCGTAATCCGGGTCGTCTCGCCGCGTCCGCGCCGAGCCGAAGATGGCCACCGCGGCGCCCACGTGGGCGAGCGCGTCGAAGCCGGCCACGAACTCGCCCGTGATCCGGAGGACCCGCCACGGATCGGTCTGCGTGAAGTCGGCGACGGCGGGCTGGATGAGCTCCGGCCGGCTCAGGAGCTGCTCGTCCTCGGTCCTGCGTCCGGCGCGCGCGGAGCGGCTCAGGGTCGGGTTCGGCACCATGCCGGGCGGATCGGCGCCGCCCGGCGCCGCCGTCGCGCTGGAAGGCGGATCGGCGCCGCCCGGCGCCGCCGCCGCGCCGGAGGGCGGAGCGCCGGCGTCGCTCCCCTCCGGCGTGGTCACAGGCTCTTCCCGTCGAACTGCGTGATCTTCAGCGCGCCCACGTCGACGTCATCCAGGCAACGGACGTTGATCGCACACATCTCGCGCCCGTCGGGCCCTGTCCCGCGGCCGAACGAGCGAATGCCGCAGACCGAGCAGAAGGTGTGGTGAATTACTTTCCTGTTGAACTGGTAGTCCGTGAGGACGTCTCCGCCCGACAGGAGCGTGAACTGGTCGGCCGGCGCGAAGGCCAGGAGCGAGCCCGTCTTCGAGCAGATCGAGCAGTTGCACACCCCGACCGGGGCGCTCAGGTCCACCTTGACCTCGTAGCGAACCTTCCCGCAATGACAGCCACCCGTGTAGGTCTTGAGTTCAGCCATGGGCGCATCGTGCCACCATCACCCGGCCGCGCAGCGCAAAAATAAAGGCCGTGGGTCAGAAACCCGTGTCGTCCCGAGGCGGCGTGGCGGGAACGAACGTGAACGAGGTGCTCACGGTCGTCTCGCCCTGCTCCAGGCCAGCGAACTTCAGCTCTCGGTAGACCCTGGTCAGGCACACATCGAACGCCGGGCTCCGGACCGTCGACTCGGACAGCGTGAGATCGCTCACCGCGCCTGCCTGGTCGATCTCCAGCGTGACCTGGACGCTCCCCGCCGCGTCCGGCCGATTCGCGAGCTCTCTCTGGTAGCAGGCGCGCACCTTGCGTTTGGCCTGCGCGATCCCCTGCTGGATGATCTGGACGTCCGCGCTCCGCGCCTTCTCCTCCGCTGCCCCGAGCCGCGCCGGCTCCAGGGCCTCGGGCTCATCGGCCTGCACCTTCGCGGGCGCATCGGGCAGCCTGGCCGGCTCCACGAGGATCGCGTCCACGTGGCGGCACGGCCCGTTCACGAGCAGGACCGCGACGCCCATCGACAGGCACGAGGCGATCGCGCCCAGGCCGAAGATGCCGAGCAGGCGGCCGCGCGAGAGCGGCGCGAGCAGGGGCGGCGCCGCCTCTCCCGCGGACCGGCGGAGCATCGCGATCTCCGCCTCGCGCTCGGCGAGCTCGAGCTCGCGCACCTCCAGCGCGGCGTCGCGCTCCCGGACCTTGGCTTCCAGCGTGTCGACCCGACGTCGGGCGGCCTCGAGCTCGTCCCTGTACTGCGACATGGCGCGATCCTAGCTCACCGCGCCTCGGCGTGACAGGCGGTCTCGCCGCGGCCCGGAGCGGCGTCCGCCCCGCAGCGCCCGGGCGCCGGCGCGCGCGCCGGCAGCCACGGCGCCGCGCGGGCGCCGCCGGGCGCCGCAGCTTCAGGCACGGTACCGGCCTCGACTACTGTTCGTCGTAGTCCCAGGTCAGCCCGCCGTCGACGAAGTAGGTCGAGCCGGTCACGTAGTCGGCGTCCGCCGACGCGAGGAACACGGCCACCCCGGACACGTCGTCCGGCTGGCCGAGGCGGCCGAGCGGGATCTGGCGGAGCAGCGCGTCCAGCTTGTCGCGGTCCTTGAGCAGATCGGCGTTGATCTCCGTCTCGATCGCGCCCGGCGCGATCGCGTTGACGGTGATCCCGGTGCCGCGCAGCTCCACCGCGAGCGTGCGCGTGAGCATGCGCAGGCCGCCCTTGCTGGCGCAGTACGCGGCGAAGTTGGGGAACGGCAGGTCCTCGTGCACGGAGCTGATGTTGATGATCTTGCCTGGGCGCTTGGTCTCTCGCAGGTGCCGGACCATGGCCTGGCTCCCGAAGAAGACCGCTTTCAGGTTGGTGTTCAGGACGTGATCATAGTCCTCCTCGGTCACCTCCCAGAACGGCGCCCGCTTCTCCATCCCGGCGTTGTTGACCAGCACGTCGAGCCGGCCGAAGTGCTGGACCACGTCCTGGACCAGGCGCTGCACGCTCTGGACGGAGGCGACGTCGACGGCGAACAGATGACCTCGCCGCCCGGTCGCCTCGACCTCGGCGAGGGCCTCCTCGGCGCCTTCTTTGCTCTTGTGGTAGGTGATCGCCACGTCGGCCCCCTCGCGGGCGAAACGAACGGCGATATTGCGGCCGATACCCCGGCTGCTTCCTGTGACCAGCGCGATCTTGCCTTGCAATCTCATGGCGGCCTCTCGTCCTGTTCGAGGGGGATTGAGCCCTCTCGCCCTGCCGTCGTTGCTCCGGCGGGGCCATTCCCGCTTCCCGCGATCCACTCGCGCCTTCCGGCACGCTGCTCCTCCGGGGCGTGGCGTCTCGTCGACCGGAGGTTCTCTAGCACATCCGTTTGAGGGCCACGGGTCCTGGAGCCCGCCGGACGACGCTGTTCACCGAGCGGCCGGCGCTGACGAGCCCGGCACTGCAGCCGGTACCGGGCGCGGCGTCGAGGCATAGAATCCCCGCATGCGCATCGCCTCCCTGCTGCCGTCCGCGACCGAGATCGTCTGCGCGCTGGGCGCTCGCGGCGACCTCGTCGGCATCTCCCATGAATGCGACTTCCCCGAGGGCCTCTCGGGCGTCCCTGTGCTCACCCGCCCGCGGCTCCGGCCGGCGCGCTCCAGCCGGGAGATCGACGCCGCGGTGCGCGACGTCCTCCGGGACGCGCTCGCGGTCTACGACATCGACCTGGACGCGCTCCGGGAGGCGCGGCCGGACGTCATCGTGACGCAGGACCTCTGCGACGTCTGCGCCGTCTCGCTCGATGACGTCCGCGCGGCGGTCGCCCGCCTCGCGCGGCACGACGTGCACATCGTCAACCTGCGGCCGGCGCGGCTCGACGACATCTGGGCGGACGTACGCCGCGTCGCCGAGGGGATCGGCCGCGCCGCCGAGGGCGACGCGCTGGCCGAGCGGCTGCGCGCGCGCGTCGCCGGCGTCGCGGCGCGCGCGGCCGCCGCGCCGGACAGGCCGCGGGTGCTCGCGGTCGAGTGGCTCGATCCCGTCATGATCGGCGGCGTGTGGATGCCGGAGCTCATCGCCCTCGCGGGCGGCGAGCCGCTCGTGACGCGCCCCGGCGATCACGCGCCCACGCTCTCGCTGGCCGACCTGGCCGCGCTCGATCCCGACGTGGTGCTGATCAAGCCGTGCGGCTTCGCCCTCGAGCGCACGCTCGCCGAGGTCGATCTCCTCCCCCGCGTCCTGCCGTGGTCGAGCTACCGCGCGGTGGCGCAAGGCCGCGTGTTCCTCGCCGACGGCAACGCCTTCTTCAACCGCCCCGGTCCGCGCATCGTCGAGTCGCTCGAGATCCTCGCCGCCTGCGTGCACCCCGGGCCGTTCGCCGACGCGCGCCGCGCCCACGCCCGATCGGTCGTGCGGCTCGACGCGGCGCTCGAGCGGCACGTGTTCGACGAGGGGTGACGTTGACCGCGCGTCGCCGCCGCGCTCCCGGACGCCGCCCTCCTTTCTTGAATTCGCGATGGGTAAAGTCACGCGGCTCGGTTACGTTCCGGCGCACAGACAGCCCGAGGTGAAGTGGCGCATGGTCGAGCACGTGAAGAAGATCGGGGAGCACACGGTGGGGGTCGGTGAGGACGACGACACGCTGGCGCTGAACCTGCGGGGCGACGTCGCGCCGGAGCAGGTCCAGCAGTTCTTCGATTTCATGGAGTCATGGTCCGCAGGGCGGGGTTACGTGCTCGTGACCGGGGACGTCTCCCAGCTGGGCACGATCTCCGCGGAGGCCAGGAAGCTGGTGTCCCGTCACGCGCGCCGGGTGCCGATCCGGGGCGTCGTGTATTACGGCGCGAGCTTCGCAGCGAAGCTCATCAGCACGCTCGTGGTCAGCGGGTATTCGTTCGTCACCGGGGCGGACATCTCGCTCCACTTCGTCGACGACGCGGCGGAGGCGCGGGTGTGGCTCGCGAAGCGGCGGGCGCAGCTCCAGGCAGAGGCGAAGGGCGGCGGCGCCACGTGAGGCGCCGGCCCGCCTCGGCGCTCCGGAACCACGGTGGATGTCTCCGCCCTCCCGGGCAGGGGCGCCCCGCGCGCTCGCGCAGGCGGACTCTGCGCTTGTCCGGGCGCTCCCCGGCCGCGGCGGCAGGTGAGGAAGTGTGACGTCGCCGCACGGCGAGGTATACGGAGGGGCCATGCAGGAGAGCGACCCCCCGGAACCCACGGCCCGACGCAGCGTCTCGCCGTTCATCGCCGGCGACAGCGAGATGGCGCTCCTCATGCGCGAGCTCGACTGGTCGACCACGCCCGTCGGACCGGTGGAGCGGTGGCCACAGAGCCTGCGCACCGCGGTCAGCATCTGCCTGGCCTCGCGGCATCCCATCGAGATCTGGTGGGGACCCGAGTACGCGCGCTTCTATAACGACGCGTACCGCCCCATCCTCGGCGCGAACAAGCACCCGCAGTTCCTGGGCCGGCCCGGCCGCGAGTGCTGGGCCGAGATCTGGCACGTCATCGGCCCGATGCTCGAGGGCGTGCGCGCGACCGGCCAGGCGACGTGGTCGGAAGACTTCCAGTTGATCCTGTCGCGTTATGACTACCCGGAAGAGACCTATTTCACGTTCTCCTACGCGCCCGTCCTGATCGAGGACGGCTCCATCGGAGGCATCTTCTGCGCCTGCGCCGAGACCACGGCGCGTGTCCTCAGCGAGCGCCGCCTCCGGGCGCTGCGCGCGCTCGGCGCCCAGCCGGCCGCGGCGGAGACGGTCCCCGTCGAGGAGACGTGCGCGCGCTCGCTGCGCACGCTCGCCGAGAGCGCCGCGGACGTGGCGTTCGCGCTGCTGTACCTGGTCGAGCCGGGCGGGGCGGCCGCGCGCCTCGTCGCCGCCGAGGGGGTGCCCCCCGGCGGCCGGGCGAGCCCCGAGCGCGTCTCGCTTGCGGAACTCATGGAATCTACTTGGGAAATCGGCATATGGCCGCTCGCGGAGGCCGCGCGGACCCGCCGGAGCGTGCGCGTGGGCACCCCCGCCGAGCAGTTCGGCGAGCTGCCGGGCGGCCTCTGGCCCGAGCCGTGCCGCGAGGCGCTCGTGCTCCCGCTCGCGCGCTCCGGGAAGAGCGTCGTGTACGGCTTCCTCGTGGCCGGCGTCAGCCCACGGCGCGCGCTGGACGCCGATTACAGCGGCTTCTTCGAGCTCGCGGCCGGCCACCTCGCCACGACGATCTCCGACGCTCAGGCGTACCGGGAAGAGCGCCTCCGGGCGGACGAGCGCGCCGAGCTCCTCGCGCGCGAGCAGGCGGCGCTCGCCGAGGCCGAGCGGCAGCGGTCGCGCCTCTCGTCGTTGTTCATGCAGGCCCCGGCGGGCATCTGCGTCCTGCGCGGGCCCGAGCACGTCTACGAGCTCGCGAACCCCAGGTACGTCGAGCTCATCGGCGGCCGCGACATCGTGGGCAAGCCCCTCCACCTCGCCCTGCCCGAGGTGGCGGACGTGGTCGTCCCCCTGCTCGACCGGGTCCGCGCCACCGGCGAGCCGTTCTTCGGCAACGAGTTCGCCGTCTCGCTCGAGCGCGGCGGCGCGCTGGAGGAGTGCTTCTTCAACTTCATCTACCAGCCCATCTACGACGCCGCCGGCGATGTCGAGGGCATCGCCGTCCTCGCCTTCGAGGTGACCGATCAGGTGCGCGCCCGGCGGCGCGCCGAGCAGCTCGCCCACGCGCTCGCGGTCACCAACCAGGATCTCGACCAGTTCGCCTACGTCGCGTCCCACGACCTCAAGGCCCCGCTCCGGGGCATCGCGAGCCTGTCGGAGTGGATCGAGGAGGGCCTCGCCGAGAAGATGAGCGACGAGGCGCGCCAGCAGATGCGCATGCTCCGCGGGCGCGTGCACCGCCTCGAGGCGCTGATCGAGGGCATCCTCAGCTACTCGCGCGCCGGCCGGATCCGCGACAAGGTGGGGCTCGT
Organism: Sorangium cellulosum; assembly: GCF_002950945.1. Taxonomy (GTDB): domain Bacteria; phylum Myxococcota_A; class Polyangia; order Polyangiales; family Polyangiaceae; genus Sorangium; species Sorangium cellulosum_E. The sequence continues at coordinate 11,984,744 of NZ_CP012673.1, read as the reverse complement.
GGACGTCGGCGTGATCGTCGCCGAGTGCGCCGAGCTCCTCGCGCCGCCCCCCGAGGCGAGCATCGTCATCGGCGATGGCATGCCGACGCTGCACGCCGAGCGCGTCCCGGTGCAGCAGGTGTTCATGCACCTCATGGGCAACGCGCTGAAGCACGCCCGGCGCGCGGACGCCGTCGTCGAGGTCGCGTGCGCCGACGCCGGCGATTTCTACGATTTCACCGTGAAGGACAACGGCCCGGGGATCCCGCCGCAGTTCCAGGAGCGCATCTGGGGCATCTTCCAGACGCTGGAGGCGCGCGACAAGCTCGAGGGCACCGGCATCGGCCTGTCGGTGGTGAAGAAGATCGTCGAGACGCGCGGCGGCCACGTCTCGCTCGAGTCGGAGGTCGGCGCCGGCGCCACGTTCCACGTCCTCTGGCCGAAGCGCCTCAAGGTGCCGGCGTGACCTGCGCGGCGCGCCGGGCTCACCCGTTCAGGAACCGCTCGCCCGGGGCCGGTTTGCGCCGCTCCGCGACGTTCGTGCAGGCGAACGTGTAGCTCGAGTCGAGCTCGGCGCGGCCGGCCACGCCGAGCTCCAGCCGGAAGGTGTTGCCCTCGAACCGCGGGAGCACGAACGAGAGCGTGGGCCCCTTCGTGTTGCGCCCCGGCTCGAGGTCCGGGAAGCTCCACTGCACGAGCGCGACGGAGCGGCCCGCGAGCACGAGCCGGGCCTCGACCGTGCCCGCGGCGACGCGCTCGGGCGAGTCGTTCAGGACGAAGAGATCGGCGCGGAACTCCTCCCCGCTCATCCAGCCGAACCTCGGCGCCCGCGCGCTGGCGAGCGCCGGCCGGCACGCCGCCTTCACCGCGTGGTAGGCGGGCTTCGGCCGGTGCGGCCAGCTGACGATGTTGTTGTTCGCGGCCGACGGCCAGGGCTCGTTGAAGCACCAGTTGAGCGCCATGGAGCACACCGGCTTCTGCCGGCGGGCCTCCTCGAAGATGAACTTGTACCCCTCGCACTGGAGGAGCTGCCCTCGCTCCACGAGCTCCTCCAGCGAGCTCGCCGGGCCGAAGTAATGCGCGATGGTGGCCTCGCAGAGCCAGCTGCCGGGATCCATGTTCCAGGCGCCGAACCCGTGGTGCGTTTGCCAGGCCGTGCCCTTCCGCGGCGGGAACAGCTCGGCCTCGGGGATGAACGTCTTCAGGTACGCGACGTCCGAGGGCCCGGGACAGCCGAACTCGGAGTAGGCCGTGTTGCTCGCCGACGCGAAGATCTGGTGAGGCTCCCGGCCGTGCTCGTCGCGGAAGCGGTAGTCGCCGTGCCCCATCCCGTCGACCGGCGCGGTCGGGAGGAAGGGCGTGTCGCGATCGAGCTCGTACGTCAGCTTGTTGAGCAGGCGCAGGGGCAGCGACTGATCCGTCATGCCCGACCAGACGTTGAAGAGCTCGTTGCCCCCGCACCAGAACGCGAGCGACGGGTGCTGCCGGACGCGCCGGATGGTGCTCTCGGCCTCCTGCTCCAGGACACGGAGGTAGTTCGGCTCGCCCTCGTACAGGTTGCACGCGAGGTGGAACTCGGTCCAGACCATCAGCCCGAGCTCGTCGCAGATCTCGTAGAAGGCTTCCTTGTTGATGATCGCGCCGCCCCAGGTGCGGAGCAGGTTGAAGTGGGCGCCCTTCGCCAGCTCGAGCAGCGGCCGGTACACGCCCTCATCGATGATCCCGGGGAAGATCTCCGGGCAGACCCAGTTGGATCCGCGCGCGAAGATCGTCCGGCCGTTCACCTCCAGCGTCACCGGCGGCCGGCTCCGGCTCTTCGGGAACCGCGCCGGCTCGTCCCAGGCGCCCTCGTGCATCACGAGCCGCACCCGGCGAAAGCCCACCTTGCGCGTGTGCACGACCGCGCCGTCCAGCAGGACCTCCAGCGTGTAGAGCTCCGGCTTGCCCTCGCCGCTCGGCCACCAGAGCCGGATCCCGGCGAGCCGCGCCTCCGGCGTCGCGCTCGACACGACCTCGCTGCCGTCCGGGTCGAGGAGCCGGTACGAGGCGCCCCCGGCGCCGGGGTCGCTGGTCTCGATCCGCACGTCGAGGTCGGCGGCGGTGAGGTCGTCGGACAGGCGGTAGCGGAAATCCACCGCGCGGAAGTGGCGCGCCGGGCGCAGCTGGATTCCGGTCTCCTGCCAGATGCCGCACGGGATCAGCCGAGGGTGCCAGTCCCAGCCGTAGCTCACGGGCGGCTTGTTCGAGAGGCGCGCCTGCGTCCGATCCTCCGGCGTCGGCGTCGCCTTGGGCGCGGGGAAGATCACGATGGAGAGCTCGTCGCCCTGCTTCGCGCGGTCCGTGAGATCGATCTCGAACGGCGTGAACATGCCCTCCTGGTCGTGGAAGAGCTCGCCGTTCAGGTAGACCCGGAATCGGTAATCGACGCCGCCGCAGAAGAAATAAAGACGTTCGCCCGGGCCGGCCTTCGGCAGATCGAGGCGCGTGCGGTAGACCCAGTAGACGTCCTCGGCGAAGCGAAACTGCCGGAAGTTGTCCGCGACCGTGTAGTCGGGGAGCCCCTTCGCCCTGGCCCAGTCGAGCTGCACCGCCCCCGGGACCACCGCGGGGACGAGCTCCGCGGGCGGGACGGAGGGGTCCTTCGTGAACCCGACCTCCCAGGTCAGCGGGGCGAGGGGGTACGAGGCGGCGACGTGCGCGGAGGCGAGTCGTGAGGGGCTCGGCATGGGAAGGGCCCGTTCATAGCGCCTCGCCGGGGGCTCTGGAAGGTGAAGACGGCGCGCGGCGGGAGCCGGCCGCCGCGTCGATGGGACGAGCGCGCGCCGCCGTCGCCGCGGCCGCGCGCCGCGGCGACGGGGCTCAGCGCCTGCCGGGGCTCAGTGCTTGCCGAGGCGTTTGACTTCCTGGCCCGCGAGCAACACGTGCGCTTCCCTGAGCAGCCCGGGGATGCGGTCGCGGTGCGGCGATCGCGCGAGGACGCCGGAGAGGTCGAGCTCTCCCACGCGATCGGCCCGATTGCCAGGGTGCCAGTGCCCGCCGCCCCCGAGCAGGTTGTACCGCATCTTGCCGTAAGCCTTCATGTCGAACGCCACCGCGTAATTGTACAGCCGCAGGATCTCGTGGATGTTGACCTCCCCGGGCACCTCGTCCCACTCGGGGAGGCCGGCGTCCCAGGTGTCGAGCCACTCGCGGCCGAGCGTGCGCTCGAGCTCCGCGTCGAGCCGGCGCACCACCGGGTCGAGCGCGGCTCGGGCCGCCTCGGCGTCGGCGAGGTGCGGCAGGACCTTCATGTGCTCGTCGAAATCGGACGGGCGCGCCGCCCCGACGCTGATCGTGTGGACCTCCGGGCGCGCGAGGCAGAACAGGTCGTTGAACACGATCGGCGAGAGCGGCTCGCAGAGGCGCACGAGTTTGTCGCTCGGCTCGTAGAGCTTGCCCCCCTTGTCGGTGGGGCTGATGATGAACACCCCCATGTCCTGCGCCGCGGCCGCCTGGATGGCCGGCCAGGTGAGCTGGTTCACGTAGTACCAGTGCAGGTTCATGTAGTCGCAGCGGCCGTCCTGCACCATCGCCAGGATCACGTGCAGCGGTGCGTGCGTCGAGAACCCGACCCAGCGCACCCGCCCCTGCTTCTTGAGCTCGAGCGCGGCGTCGAGGCAGCCTCCCGGCCGCAGGGACCACTCGAGGGTCTCCTCGTTGTTCACGCCGTGGAGCGCGAACAGGTCGACGTGATCGAGGCGCAGGCGCGTCATCGATCGCTCGAACGTCTCGACGAACCGCCGCGGATCCGCCTCCGGGCTGACCTTCGTCTGGACGATGAGCCGCTCGCGCGGCAGCTTCGGCAGGATCTGCCCGAGCTGCGCCTCGCTCGTGCCGTACCCCCGCGCCGTCTCGATGTGGTTGATCCCGAGCTCGAGCGCGCGCGTGATGCACGCCTCGAGGTTGCGCTGGCTCTCGGCCGAGACGTGGTCCGTGTCGCTCCAGGACTGCTGGTAACGCATGCCCCCGCACGAGAGGACGGGCATCTTGAGCTCGGTGCGGCCGAAGCGGCGGTAGATCATGCGCCGCAGTCTACCCTGGACGGCCGGGCCTCCGCATCTGGTCGGCTTTCCGGAGGCGCCGCAGGGCGACCAGCGCGAGCGGCGAGAGCAGCGCGAGCAGCCGCCACGGCGACGCGCCCGCGGGGCTCAGCGTACACCCGCCGCCCGGCGCGCCGCCCTCGTCCGGCGTGCCCGAGCTGCCCGGGCCTGCGCCTGCGCCCGCGCTCCCCGCGCTCCCCGAGCTCCCCGCGCTCCCCGCGCTCCCCTCGCCGCATCCGACCCCGTCGCAGCCGGTGACGGGCGCGTCGCAGGGGCCGGTGCCCTCGTCGACCTCGCCGTTGCAGTCGTCGTCGAGGCCGTTGCACTCCTCCGGCATGGGCTCACCGGGCGTGCACGAGCCCGGGGAGCACGTGTCGGCCTCCCGCGCGCACATCCCGACGCCGCACACCTCGCGCACGCGCTCGTCCACCCGCCCGTCGCAGTTGTCGTCGCGGAGATTGCACGTCTCGGTCGCGCTCGGGCTGACGTCGGGCGCCCGATCGTTGCAATCGTCCGCGGTCGGCGCGTACCCCTCCGGCGGGCATTTCGCCACGACCGTCGCGCCGAAGAAGTCCCCGTGTCCGTCGCCGTCGACGTCCTCGTATTGCGTGGCGACCTCGAGCTCCTCGTCCACCTGCCCGTCGCAGTTGTCGTCGAGCCCATTGCAGAGCTCCTCGCGGTCGGGGTGGACATTGACGCTGTAGTCGTCGCAGTCCCCGTCCTGGGCGGTGTAGTCGGGCGGCGGGGAGCAAGCGACCTTGCTCGCCGTGGAGTCGCCGTACCCGTCGGCGTCGCGGTCCCAGTAAAAGGTCGATCCGGTGCACCCGTACGCGAACGCGAGCTGGGTAGACGCCGCGCCGTCTCCGCGTGAGCCATTGTCGCCGTTGCCCGAGAGGCCCCACACGTCGATGAGGACGCCGCCCGGCGTCGCCGGCGCCGTCCACCGCGCCTCGAAGCGGACGACGCCGCCGGACGCCCGCTTCGGCGCGCTGTGCAGGAGCTGGCGCGCGTCGACGAGGTGTGTCCCCTGTCCGTCGATCGTCGCGAGCTGACCTCCATCGGTGGTGAGGTAGATCCCGCCGACACTGCCGTTCACGGCGTCGATGGTCACCCGCAGAGTCGCCGTCTCCCCGGCCGCGGGGTTCCTGGGGATGACGTCGACGGTGATCCCGGGCGCCGCGCCGCCGGTATGGCAGCCGATACACGCCGCCGCCACGCCGCCGCGCCGCGCGTGGGCCTGCGGCGCGGCCAGCAGGGTGAGCAGGGCCAGGCTCACCGCCGGCACCGGGTGGAACAGCGAACTCGTGCGCATGCGCCTCGCCACGCAGACCGGGCTCGCGAGCTCCGCGCGCTCCGCTGCGACGCTGAGGAATAGCCGCGCTCGCGAGGCACGACAAGCGCGTTCACGTGCAGCGTAACATTGTACCACGACGGTCGAAGACCGCTGGTTCCGCGCCGCCGGGGCAGCGCGTCATCTCGCGGGGTTCGACGTGGCGCGCGGCGCTACACGAACCGGACGTGCTGCGGCCGTGTCACGTCGCAGACCACACCGTGGTACTTGAGGAGGCCTTCATCGAGCGTCACCACCGTCGCGTCGGCGGAGCGGGCGGCCCACAGGTAGACGAGATCCGTGGCGTTGGCGAAGGGCCTGCGCCCGCGCATCCGGCGCGTCAGCACGTCGAGGAACTCCGTGATGGCGCCCTCGTCCGCGGGCGCGACCAGCGCGACGGCGAGGGTCGGGAGCGGGCTCGCGCTCGCCGCGGCGCGCGCGCCCTGCGCGTTCGGGCGCGCGGCGGCGAGGCGCTGCTCGGCGACGTGCACCTCCAGCCACAGCTCGGGCGGCGCGAACAGGCTCGCCTCGCCCGCGGCCGTCGCCTCGCGCGCGCGGTCGAGGAAGGCGCGCGCGTCGGCATGCCCGGGCTCGGCGGGCTTCATCGAGGCGATGAGCACGGAGCTGTCGAGGACGAGCCGCATGCCGGCCTCACCGCGCGCGATCCCGCGGCGGCGCGCGCAGGCTCACGCGCTGACCTGCTGGGACGGCTCGGCCGCTCCGCTCGCCGGGACGACCGCGCTCTCCCTCTCGCGCGCCGGCGCCGCGATCGCCCCGGACGCGGCCGCCTCCGCGCGCCGCTCCCGCCAGAGCATGTACAGGCCGAGCCCATAGAGCACGAGCAGCACGTACAGGTTCATCGAGAGCACGAGCGGCGGCAGAGGCGCCTTGAAGCGCTCGTAGACATACGGAAAATCGATGGTGGCGAGCGAGATCAGGGCCAGGAGCGCGCCCATCTCGAGCAGGCGCTCCTGCTTCGTCGCGCGATCCAGCGCGAAGAGCGCGGCCGGGAAGAGGTAGAGCACGTGGTGCACGTAGGTGAACGGGCTCGCCACGATCATCGTGACGAGCAGCGGCAGCAGCATCCGCAGCCACCGAGACGGGGACGGGGCGCCGCCGCCCAGCCCCAGCGCGAGCGTGGCGCCGAGGAGCAGCAGGATGGTGACCACCGACGCGACCTTCACGGCGGCGGTGTCCGACGCGAAGAGCCGCGTGTAGAAGCCCGCGAGCGAGAAGTTCGGCACCGTGCCCGGGCTGAAGAGGCCCGGGATCGTCGCGCCGTGCGACATCCGCGGCAGCCGCTTCAGGAACTCGATCCACGCCGGCGCGGCGCCGAGCGGCAGCGAGACCAGGAAGAGGGCGGCGAACCCGGCCGCGAGCCCCGCGAGCGCGCGGAACCGCCGCTGGAGCAGCCAGGGCACCGCCAGGAGGATGGGCGTGACCTTGATCCCCGCGGCGACCGAGAGGGCGAGCCCCGCGGGCAGGTCCTTGCCCGAGAAGAAGAGCGCGAGCGCCGCGCAGAGGAACATCAGGACCAGGGGGTTGACCTGCCCCATGGCCAGGCTGTTGCGCAGGTTGAGCGTCCACGTGAGCAGGACGACGAAGGCGATCAGCGCCGTGGTGACCGCGGGCGCGCGGGCGGCGCCGACCGCGGGCGCACCCGCGGCGCCGTCCCTGTCCCGCGACGCGCTGCGGATGGCCACCATGGCGCACACCGCGGCGACCCCGTAGCTGACCACCGCCAGGCCCGACCAGAGCCCCTGCGCGGTGCCGGGGCGCAATCGGGAGAACCATGAAAAGACATACGCGAAGAACGGTGGATACAGATAGGGGAACGTCACCTTGTGCGGAAGGTGCTTCTCCGAGGCGATCCCCTCCAGGACCTTGACGTCGTACACGTCCAGTCCACGACTGGCCGCGACCGCGGCGGTGTAGAACGACTTGAAATCGATCGCGACCGGCTGCTTGAGGACGATATCCAGGACGCAGAGCCAGGCGGCCCCTGCGCAGAACACGAAGGCCGCGGCGTAGTACCAGGGATCGCTCGACAGGCGCGCTTTCAACGTGGCTAGGATCGCTGTCACGAGGCGAACGTTCTGGCGTGGCACGCCCGGAAGTCAAGCCCTCGCAAGGCCCGGATGTCCACCTTGTCAGGCCGGAGCGCCGGCCTTTCGGGCGGGCGCCTCTCCTCGGGCCGCCTGTGTCTCTCGCTCGAGCTCATAGAAGAGCGTCCCGTCGTACATGCGGCGCAGCTGCTCCCGCGTCAGCTTCCCGCCTCGCCCGGCGAGCGCATAGAGGACCGTCCACTCGCCTGCCGACGCCAGGAACCCGAACACGTCGAGCATGTCGCGGTCCCCCAGGGTGCGCGCCACGAGCTCGCGCGCGTTCAAGGCGCCGTCGCGGTCCTTGTCCCAGCGCGAGAACAGCTCCTCGAACCTCTCGGGGTTGAACCTGCCGTCTTTGTCGTAGACCCCCGTGTCGCTCGCGTGCTTCCCCCTGTGGACGTTCTCGAGGGTGATCGAGAGGGTGGGAATGAACGACCTCGACGTCGTGGTCCCGAGCACTCCATTGATGAAGAGCGCGAACCACGCCGACAGCACCCGACCGATCCCGATTGCGCGGAGCCCCTCGTAGGTCTCGCGCAGCGTGATGATCCCGTCGTGGTTCCTGTCGAAGAAGGCCGAGTGCTTCTCGAGCGCCGTCATCTCCCCCAGCGCCGCCGGCCTGCTCCCGTACACGTCCTCGGTCGCCGACGCCGACACGAACGTGTCCGGGCCACGCCCCTCGCCGCGCGCCGCGCCGGAGGCCTCCGCCGAGCTCCCCTCGGCGGAGGCCTCCGGCGGCCTCGTGGGATCGAAGGTGCTCACCGCGCCGTTCTGTTCGTCCATGGTGCTCTCCCCGTGGCGTTGCTCGGGGCCTGCGCCCCCTCGCCCGCGCGGCAAGCACGGCGCGGGCCGCCGCGGCGCCCGGCGAAGCCCGGGCAGCCCGCGCCATCCGCGCGCCGGCGCATGAGGCAAGTTGCCCCGCAGGGTGGCCAATGATCCCACGAGCACACCCGGCCTCGCGGCCCCCTCCTCGCTGCGTCGGGGCGCGCCGTCCTCGACCGGTGACGAGCAGGCGTCGTGCCGTGATCCGATCCACACCGCCGCTTCTCACCCGGGGTCCCGCTGCGCCCCGCTGAGCCGGCGCGCCTGCGACGGCCTGGAGCACGGAGCGCGGCCCGCCCCTGGGCACGATCTTGCTTGGGGCGTCGCGACGAGGTGGAACGATATGGCTACACTCTCGACATCTGCGTGGGTACTGCATGAGCTCGGTCTTGCCGCGGGGTTCGGCGGCCCTCTCTTCGGGAGGATCGCATTGCACCGGGCGGTCAGGGATATCCATTCCGAGGCCGAGCGGGGCAAGGTGCTCGCCGACGCCTGGCAGCGGTACAATGCCGTCAACGCGATCTCGCTCGGCACCGCCGCGTTCACCTGGTTCCTCGGTCGGGCGGTGATCTCGGGTCGGTCGATCGACGCGGAGACCCGCTCGCTCGTGCGGGTGAAGGACGTCCTGCTCGGCGCGACGCTCGCGACGAGCCTCGTCAACATGCTGAGCGGACGGGAGATGAGCGAGCAGGCGCCCGGCCGCGCCGTGCCCGTCCAGGACGGGGATATGCCGTCGCCGCGTACGCCCGAGAGGGCCGTGGCGATGCAGCGGATCCTCAACGTCATGGGGCCGCTCAACATCGCCCTCACGGCGGGCGTGATCGGCGTGACCACGATCCTCGCCATGAAGTCGGGCCGCTCGACGAAGTGGAGCTTCGTCTCCCGCTTCCTGCCCTGATCCGCGCGCCCCTCCCGGGGGCGCGCCCGGTCGATCGGGCCGGCCGCCCGGGGCCGGCGCGCCCGCCGCGGCCCCACGACATGCGCTCGAGCGCTCCGCCTTGCGCTCATGATACCCTGGCGCAATGACAGCATTCTCAAGAGCATTCACGACTGCATTCACGACGACGGCGCGGCTCGCGCTCGCCGCGCTCGCCCTCCTCGCCGTGGGCTGTAGCAGCGGTCACGGCGAGGAGGGGTGCCCTGAGCTCTGCGAGCGGAGCGCGGAGTGCCCGGGCAACACCATGGACGAGGACAGCTGCCTGGCGGCGTGTGACGAGGACACAGAGGCCGCCGAGGAGGCTGGTTGCCACGACGCGCGGGAGTCGTACCTCGAGTGCCGCAACCACGCCGAGGACACCTGCGACCCCACGCTGTACAATGAGGAGTGCAGCATCCAGCTGCAGACGCTGGACAGCTGCCTGGGCGCCCGCTGAGCGGAGGATCTCGCGGGCTGCACGGCCCCGTGGGCGCCCCGCGCCCGCCCTCGTGTCCGCCGTCGTGTCCGCCGTCAGATTACTCCAGATTACTCGAAGTCGTGGATCTCACGCCTGCTCGGCAGCTCGTCGGGAATGAGCCGCTCGAGGTCCTTCGCGCTCGCGCGCGGGTCGAGCAGCGCCTCGCCGACGAAGGCCACCAGCCACCCGATCTCGCACTCCGTGAGCTCGATCGGCGTCGCGAGGATCGGGTCGACCGCGGCGAGGACCGGGGCGAGCGGGCCCATCTCGCCCTGGAGGTCCGGCGCGAGGTGGTCGGTCGTGTACTCCGTGGCCGACGCGACGACGTCGAGGTGGTGGCGGATGGCGCCCTCCAGCGACGTGAACGACCCATTGTGGAAGAACGTGGGCTGAAGGGCGACATTGCGCAGCGGCGACGTCCTGAACTTGTAACGATCCGCCCGGTCGCCCGTGACCTGCTCCAGCCCGAAGTCCTCGTTGGCCCCGGGTCCGTCGAAGACGACGTTCGAGAGCGCCGGATCGTCGGTGGGGGCGATCTGCGGGACGCCGATGGCGTGCTGCTCGAAATCGCTGAACATCTCGTTCGAGTCCCCCGACACCGCGTGGCAGCGGACGCACCGGGCCTCGCCGAAGAAGAGCAGCGCGCCGCGCTTCTGCGCCTCCGTCATGGCGTTCCGCTTGCCACGGGCGAACCTGTCGATGGGCGCATTCGCAAACGTGAGCGACATCTCGAACTCGGCGATCGCGGACGCGATCATCTCGTAGGTGATGTCGCCCCCCTGCTTCACCTCCTTGAAGCTCTTGCCGAAGCCGCGGCGGTACTCCGCCGCGTCGTTCACGCGCTCCGTGACCTCCTCGCGCACGAGATCGTGCGACGGCGGCCCATCGTATCCGGTCATCTCCGTGATCTCGGTCGGCGGGATGAACGCCTGCGCGTTGAGCAGGTGCGGCAGGGAGGACAGCGACATCCCCTCCGGCGAGGTGAACGAGAATCCCAGGCTGTTGTCGAACGGGTCGCCGGACACGGCGAAGAACCGCGAGTTCCACATCAGCGTCGGATAGAAGGCCGTGTTGATGACCGTGGGCGTGCGGCGCTGGTTGCGCGGGCCGCTGCGGCCCGGCCCGACGACGCCGTTGCTCTCGATGCCGATCGCGATGGACTGGGTGTCGGCGAAGCCCGCGGCCGGCGCGTGGCAGCCCGCGCACGAGTTGTCGTCGTTCAGGCCGAGGATGCTGTCGAAGAACAGGTCTCGCCCGAGCTTCGCGAGCTTGCGATCGATCTTCCGCCCGAGACGCGACTCCAGGGTCGACTCGATCTCTCCAGTGAAGCCATGTCGGTCGAGCACCTCCGTGAGCGCCCGATCGAGGTGGGTGACCCTGGCGCGCGCCGGGCGCGCGAGGAGGAGCATGAGAACGAAGAACGCCGTCAGCGCGGCGAGCGAACGCCCGATGGATCGCAGGCTCATGGTGCCTCCAAGCTCCCCTGGCGGGGGAGGCGCACATCGCTGCGCGCCGTGAGAACAACCAGTCCTGCTCAGGCGATTGCCGAGCGGCGGCGAATTGAATGACGGCAATCTAATGTCGTAATCCACCTGCCGGCAAGGCGATTCTTCCATGATTCGGCGCGCTTACCGCGTATCCGGGGGTCTGAATACCGCGCTATCTGCGGTTGTGGCGCCCACAATGAAGTCGGCGAGCCGCCTCGCGACCCGCTCGACCGGTCCGGCGCGCGATCGTGCGCTTCCTCGCACCTCCGCATTCCCGGCTCCGGCGTCGCCCGGGCGAGCGGCGGCGCTCCGGGCCGTCAGAGCCGGGGCGCGCGCTCGCTGCCGGCGCGGCGGGGGCGGGGCGGCGGGGGGGCGGCGGCGCGGCGGCGCGGCGACGCAGCGCGCCTCCGATGTCCCGTGATACCTCGTGCTTTGTGGGGCGCGCTGGGCCGTCGTATGCTTGTGGTCATGGGGCGGACAGCACCTCTGACGGATCCGACGGCGCTCGTGGGGGGCGCGCTGACCGGTGGATACCGGATCGTCCGTGTCCTCTCCGCGCAGGGGCACGGCGTCGTGTTCGAGGCCCGGAGCCCGTCCGGCCGCCGCGTCGCGCTGAAGGTGCTCAGGCCCGAGGTCGTCACCGAGGACACGCTGTCGCGGCTCAGCCGTGAGGCGAGCGTCACGTCGAAGATCGACAACGACCATGTCGTCCCGATCATCGACGCCGGTCACGATCTCGAGCGCGATCTCGCCTACCTCGTGATGCCGCTGCTCGAGGGCACCGACGTCGCCGCCCTGCTGGCCGAGACGGGCCCGCTCGCGCCCGACGTCGCCGTGCGGATCGCGCTCCAGGCGGCCGCGGGGCTCTCCGCGGTGCACGCGGCGGGCCTCGTCTACCGCGACGTCCGGCCCCCGCGCCTCTTCCTGGAGCGCCTGCCCCACGGCGAGATCCGGGTCCGCGTCTTCGGATTCGGCCTCTCGAAGGGGGTGGACACGGCGGCCTCCAGCCCGGGCAAGGCGAGGAGCAGCGGCCATCACCGCGAGGAGTCGGGGCCGCGCGATCGCCCGGCGGACGTCCGCGGCGACGTGTTCGGTCTGGCCGCGACGCTCTACGAGATGCTCTGCGGCGCCTCGCCCTGGGCCGAGCTCGACATCACGCCGGACACGGCCGAGCTCGGCCCCGCCGACACGGGCGCGGACGTGCAGCTCGCGTCGCTGGCGCAGCTCCCGTCGATCCAGGATCGCGCCCCGTGGATCGAGGCGCGCCTCGCGACCGCGCTCTCGCTCGCGCTGCACAGCGACGTGGACCGGCGCTACCCGTCGATCGAGGCGTTCGCCGAGGCGCTGCGCGCCGCCGGCGGCGGCGAGGACCGGATCGCGAGCGACATGCTGAGGTCGCTCGATCCCGAGCTGCGCGAGGCGATCGCCGAGCGCGCCGACGCCGAGACGGATCCGCTCGTCGGGCGCGAGCTCGGCGGCCGCTACGCGGTGCGCCGCCTGATCGGGCGCGGCGGCATGGGCGCCGTCTACGAGGCGGAGTCCTCCGACGGCCGGCGCGTGGCGGCCAAGGTCATCTTCCGGAGCGCCGTCGGGCAGGATGATCACGCCGTGCGCCGCTTCATCCGCGAGGCGCGCGCGGTGACCGCGATCCAGAGCCCGCATGTCGTGAAGACGTTCGAGCTCGGGACGGATCTCACGCTCGCGACGCCGTTCATCATCATGGAGCTGCTCCACGGCCTCGATCTCGCGAAGCTCCTCCGGATGCGCGGCCCGCTGGAGCCGGCGCCCGTCGTGCGCGTGTTCATGCAGGCGGCGCGCGGGCTCGCGGCGGCCCACGCCGAGGGCACCGTGCACCGGGACATCAAGCCGGCGAACCTCTTCCTCCACGCGCCCTCCGAGGCCGCGATCCCGCGCACGCCGGGCTCGGTGGCGCCGCCGCCGTCCGGGCAGCGCGCGTCCGGCTCGGTGGCGCCGCCGCCGTCCGGGCAGCGCGTCTCGGGCTCGGTCGTGCCGCCGCCGTCGGTGCAGCGCCCGTCCGGCTCGATCCGCCCGCCCGCCTCCAGCGATCGCAGGATCGTGGTCAAGGTCTGCGATTTCGGCATCGCGAAGCGCACCGGGGAGGGCGTCTCGCACGAGCTCACGCGCGCCGGCGGCGTGCTCGGCTCGCCGATCTACATGTCCCCCGAGCAGGCGAAGATGGCGAAGGACGTCGATCGCCGCTCGGACGTCTGGAGCCTCTGCATCTCGCTCTACCAGGCGCTCTGCGGGAGCTGCCCCTGGGATCCTGACGTCTCCCTCGCCGAGCTCCTGCTCTCGATCTGCACCGAGCGCGTCCCGCCGCTCGCCGAGGCGGCGCCGTGGATCGATCCGGCCCTCGCCGCCGTCGTGCACCGCGGCCTCCACAAGGACCCGGCCGAGCGATGGCAGAGCATGGAGGACCTGATCGCCGCGCTCGAGCCGCACGCGGACGGCGCCGAGATCGTCACGCTCGCTCAGCTGCGCGGCGTCGATCCGGAGCGCCGCGCCGGCGCCAGGCCGGTCGCCGTGCTGCGCCGCGAGGTGAAGCTCGCCCGCTCCGTCGAGGGGGAGGAGCGCTCGATCGGCGGCAGCTCGTTCACGGCGGCGCAGCCGCACGCGGGCGCTGCGCGGCGGCGCTTCGTCGGGGCCGCGGCCGTCGCCCTCGCCGTGATCGGCGGCGGCCTCGCCCTGCGCGCCACGACCGACGACGGCGGCGCGCCGGCTCCGGCCATCGCGGCGGCCGCGCCCGTCGCGCCTGCGCCGCCCGCGCCGCCCGCGCCGTTCACGGCGACCTTGTCGCTCCCGAAGGACGCGTCGGCGCGGGTCGACGGCGCGGCGCGCGAGGTGAGCGACGGCCGGCTCGATTTGACGGGCAACGCCGGCGACATGTTCGAGATCGAGGTGAGCCGCGGCGGCGCGACCACGAAGGCGACCGTGTACATGCTGAGCGACGGCAAGGTTCACCCCGAGCGCCTCGAGCTTCCGCCGAGCGCGCCGGCTCCCGCCGCGAGCTCGTCCCCCGGCAGTCCTGCCCCCGCCGCGAGCTCGTCCCCCGAGCCGGGCCCTCGCCGCGCAAAGCCGCGCCGCGCGCCGTCCGGCGCGTCGCCCGCGGACGGCGGGTCCACCCCCCCTGCCGCGGGGGCGGCGACGCCGGCCCCGCCCGCGGTGATGCCGGTCGATCGGTGGTGATCCTCCGTCCGCGCGCTCCGCGCCTCTCGTCCGCGGCGTGCCTCGTCGCCGCGGCGCTCGCGTCGCGCGCGTCGACGGTCCACGCGCAGGCCCCGGCGAGCGCCCCGCCTGCCGCCGGCGCCGCGGCTGCGCCGCCCGCCGCGGCGCCGGCGCCTCCCGAGCCGCCGGCGTCCGCAGCGCCGCCCGCGCCGTCCGATTCGACCGCGCCGCCTGCCTCGGCCGACGAGGCGCTCGCCCGGGCCAAGGAGCTCTTCCAGAAGGGGAACGAGCTCCGCAAGATCGGCGACTGCCAGCGCGCGCTCGAGCTCTACGTGAAGTCGCGCCAGCTGGTCGCGTCGGTGCCCAACACCCTCAATGCCGCGTTCTGCCTCGATCAGCTCGGGCGTTACGACGAGGCGCTCGAGCTCTACGAGGCGCTGCTCACCGAGTTTCGCGCGGAGCTCGGCGACGCGGAGCGCCGGGGCGTCGCGTCCGCGATCGCCGGGCTGCGGTCGCGGATCGGCAACGTGCTCGTCTCCTCGAACGTCGATGGCCTGGTCCTCGTCGACGGCAGGCCGCGCGGCCGGCTCCCCCTAGCCGGCCCGATCCGGCTCGTGCCCGGGGATCACACGCTCCGCGTGGTCAAGGACGGCTGGCGCACGTTCGAGCGGATCTTTTCCCTCAAGATCGCCGAGACCACCTCGGTGGACGCGAAGCTCGAGCCGCTCGCCAACACCGGCCGCCTGATGATCGAGGACGACCGCCTCGTCGGGGCCGATCTCTACGTCGACGGCGCGCTGATCGGGCAGCTGCCGTGGGAGGGGTCGCTCGCGCCCGGCCCGCATTTCTACTCGGTGCGCCGGGGCGATCTCGGCTCCGCGCCGCGCGAGGCGAACGTCATCGCGGGGCAGACCGCCGTCGCCACGGTCGAGGCTGGCCCGCTCGGGCAGGAGCTCCGCGTCGTCGCCCAGCCGCTGAGCGCGGATCTGACGATCAACGGCGTCCCGGTCGGCAAGGGGCAATGGCGGGGCGCGCTGCCGCTCGGCCGCCACACCTTCGAGGCGCACGAGCCTGGCTATTTCGCGCGCACGATCCGCTCGACCGTCGACAGGGCGACGACGGGCGATATCGTCGTGCCGCTCGCCCTCGACGAGAGCCACCCGCGCTGGGGCCGCAAGGTCGGTGTCTTCCGGCTGGAGGGGGCGTTCGGCTACGCCTTCGCCACGTCGCTCGACAGCGGCGCCGAGCGGAGCTGCGATCGTTTCCGCTGCTCCGGCGTCTCGCGCCCCTCGGGGCTGCTCGCCGGCCTGCGCGGCAGCTACGAGTTCCCGGTCGGCGCCGCCATCGAGCTCACGGCGGGGTACCTGCTCCTCCAGACCGAGCTGGACCGCTCCGTGGAGACGACCTTCACGTATCCGCGCGGGAGCTTGGAACAGCTACCAATCCGGTACACGATGCACGACGACATCCACATGGCCGGCGTGACCGTGATGGTCGGCGGCAGCTATCGTTATGGGCTCGCCCCGTGGATCGACGTCGGCGCCGCGCTCGGGCTCGGCGTGGTGCTCGCCGAGACCAGCGACGCGGTGTCCGGCACCGCCGCGGACGAGAACGCCACGGTCGCCGTCGCCGTGCAGCGCGGGGGCGTCCCGGTACGCTCCGCGGCCCCGTTCGCGATGCCGGAGATCAGGCTGCGGCTGAAGCTCGATCGGATCAGCGTCAGCGCGGGCCTAGGCGTCGGCTTCTTCCTCGTCGACGGCCCGCCGCACGAGACGGGCGACACCTACGTGGTGAGCGCTCAGTGCGACGCGTCGAGCCCGACGGTCCACTGCGCGTCGGGCAAGAAGGTGGTGTTCGAGGAGATGGCCCACGGCACGTTCACGATGTTCTTTCCGAACGTCGCCGTGGGATACCGGTTCTGACCGCCGCCGCGGGTCCCGACCGCCGCCGCAGGTCCCGACCGCCGCCGCAGGTCCCGACCGCCGCCGCAGGCGCTGCGCTCAGCGGTTCGCCATATCCCGGGCGAGGCGCGCCTGCTCGCGCACGATGTCGAAGAGGCGGGACGCGTCGAGCAGCGAGGTCGTCAGGCGGCCGAACTGGAGCACGTCGCCCACCGCGACCTCCTGCGGCTCGTTCTCGGAGAGCAGCTTGCCATTCACGCGGGTGCCGTTCTGTGAGCCGTTGTCGATGAGCACGAGCCGCTGCTGCGCGTCCTGCCGGAAGTGCGCGTGCAGCTTCGACACCGAGGGGTGGCGCAGCACCACATCGCAGTTGCGCGTGCGGCCGACCGAGATCTGATCGGGATACGGATTGCCCTTCGCCTTGACGATCTCGAACACGTCGCTCGCCGGCCCCGGCGCGGGCGGCGGCTTCCGGTGCGCCGCCGGCGAGGCGGCGACCGTCCGGAAAGCGAATGGCTGGCTGTCCGGTCCGGCCTCGGACACGACGAGGAGCAGGTTCGTCACCCGGCGTACGAAGCGGTCCCGAGGCATCACACGCGCGAGCTCGATGATGTCCTCTGATTCTTCCACGATGCGCCGAGTATAAGCCGATCCGGAGCGGTGGATCCGTCGGCGCGCATACCTTTGCTGCCCTGACAGACGAGGGCATTGCAGCCGTCGCGGCGACCTTTGGTGACATCGCCTTGCCTTTCCACATCACGTCGCGACAGGCCGGAGGCATCCCGTCATGTGCGCGCGGCGCGGGCGCGATGATGTGATGTCGAGCGACCTCCAATATTTACCGTGTTGCGGCAATTTCACCTGCGGCGTCGCCGTCGTCTTTCGGGCGACTCGAGGGTCGAAAACGCCCGGACCTGGCGTACCGTCCGCGCCCATGCACGCACTGGTTCGTGGACGTATCTCGGTCAACCCGCGGGGGTTCGGCTTTCTGAACATCGAGGCCTCGCCGGCCAGGTCGGGCGCGGCGCCGCTCGGCCCGGCGACCGCCTTCGTCACGCCGCCCGATCTGAACCCGTTCCTCGACGGCGACGTCGTGGACGCCATGGTCGTGGAGGCGGAGCCGGGTCGCTACAGCGCGTCGCAGCTCGCCCTGGTCCACCGCGATCGCACCGAGCTCTTCGGGACCGTCGTGTCGCACGCGAAGCGGCCGCACCTCCGGGTCGATCGCCTCGTATCGAACACGGACTGGCCGTTCAAGCCGGGCAGCGCCGACGACCTCGCCGAGGGCACGGCGGTCGTCGCCGTCCTCGAGGGCGCGGTGGTCGTCCCGGCGCGCGTCGTCGCGCCGGGCGCCGACCTCGGCATCGAGCGCTGCCTCGCCCGCAACGGCGTGCACGCGGTCTTCCCGGCCGAGGTCATCGAGGCCGCCCGCGCCGCGGCGGCGGCCTCGATCGAGCGCGAGCTCTCGCGCGGCCGCCGCGACTTGCGCGAGCTCACCACGGTCACCATCGACGCGCCCGTCACCACCGACATCGACGACGCCGTCGCCGTGATCCCCGCCGGGCCTGACGGCGCGCTCCGCGTGCTCGTCTCGATCGCCGACGTCGACGCGCTCGTCCCGGAGGGCTCGCCGCTCGACCTCGAGGCCCGCGCCCGCGGCACGAGCGTCTACCTGGCCGGCCGCGTCATCCCGATGCTCCCCGAGGCGATCTCCAGCGAGGCGGCGAGCCTGCTGCCCGGGGTCGATCGGCTCGCGGTCACGGTCGAGCTGCGCATCGACGCCGAGGGAGGCGTCACCTCGATCGACCTCCACGAGAGCGTGATCCGCTCGCACGCCCGCCTCTCGTACGATGCCGTCGAGGAGTACCTGACCACGGGCCGCTCCGCCGGCGTCCCCGAGGCCGCCGCGCCGGTCGTGCGCTGGCTCCGCACCGCGGCCGCGCGGCTGTCGACGGTCCGCGCGGCGCGCGGCGGCGTCGAGCTCGACCGCGAGGAGGCCTACGTCACGCTGGACGCCGAGACGCGCGAGCCGACCGCCGTCTCGCCGCGCGCGGACACGGGCGCGCACCGCCTCATCGAGCGGCTGATGGTGGCGGCGAACGAGGCCGTGGCCAGCTGGCTCGTGGCGCGCGGGCTCCCCTGCATCTTCCGCGTCCACGACGAGCCGACCGAGGAGCGCGTCCGGGCGCTCGAGCGCTTCGCGCACAACTTCGGCGTCGAGGCCGGCTTCGGCCCGCGCCTGAGCCCCCGCGGCCTCGCGGCGTTCGAGGCGCAGTTCCGCGGCTCGGGGATCGCGCCGGCCATCCGCACCGTGCTCGGCAAGGCGCTCGGCCCCGCCCGCTACACGGCCGAGCCAGGGCTGCACTTCGGCCTGGGCGCCCCGCTGTACCTGCACTTCACCTCCCCGATCCGCCGCTACGCCGATCTCGCCGTGCACCGCGTCGTGAAGCAGTACCTCCAGGGCCGCCGCGAGCAGCACGTGGACGCCGAGGCGCTCGCGTCGCTCGCCCACCACCTGAACGCCCGCGCGCGCAGCGCGGCCAAGGCCGAGACGGAGCGCCATCGCATGCTCGTGGCGCGCCTGTTCGCCTCCCGCATCGGCGAGGAGATCGACGGCAACATCGTGGCGATCAAGCCGTTCGGTCTGGTGGTCCAGATGGTCGAGTCCGGCGCGACGGGCACGATCGCGCTGGAGGCGCTCCCGGACGGCCCTTACCGCCCCGACGCCGCCGCCCAGGCGCTGATCGGCGCGAGCCGCCGGTATGGCGTCGGCGAGTCGGTCCGCGTCGCCATCGCGGCGACGAACGAGGAGCTCGGCCGCGTCGAGCTCGTCCCCGCGGGCGCTCGCGACGCCTCGTGAGGGACGCTCGACCGCGCCCCGCTCCGGTCACGGCGACAGGAGCGCGGCGAACGCGTCGGTGCCGCTCGCCTGGCGCTCGCCGAGGCCGAAATCGATCGTCCCCTCGGCCGTACCGCAGAGCAGGATGACCCCGGTCTCGGGCGAGATCGCCGCCGCGTTCGATTTCTGGTTGCCGGCGGCGCCGAGCATCTTTGCCCAGAGCGGCTCGCCCTGCGGGCCGAGCTTCGTGATGAACGCGTCGAAGCCGCCGCCGCTCGGCATCGGCCCGCTGCCGAGATCGACCACGCCCTGGGCCGAGCCGGTGACCACCACGTTGTCCTCCGCGTCCGCGGCGATCGCCGCGCTCTCCTGCGCCCCGTCGCCGGCGAACCACCGCGACCACACGGGCGTGCCGTCGGAGGCGAGCGACACCACGAACGCCGTCTGCACGTCGTTGGCCGGGAGCGTGCCTGCCGGGCCGAAGTTGAGCGAGCCCGTGTACGTCCCGGTCACGACCACCGCGCCCGACGGGGTGGCGGCGATCCCGGTGCCCTGCTGGGACGACGTGTCCCCGTAATCCGAGAGCCAGACGCTGTTCCCGGCGCTGTCGAGCTTCGCGATGAACAGGTTCGGTCCGAGCCCGTTGTTCCTCACCTGCCGGGATACCATGGTCAGGTTGCCGTTGTACCGGCCGGTGAGGAGCACGTTGCCCTCGGCGTCGACCGCGACGCCGGTGGCGAACTGGTTCGAGGTGTCCCCGTAGATCCTGGTCCACAGGACGGCGCCGCGCGGATCGTATTTGCGCACGAAGATGTCCGTGCCCCCGGCGCTCGTCGGGCAGACCGGGGCCGGCGACGTCGAGCAGAACAGCTTCCCGCTGAAGTAGCCGGCGACCACGATGTTCCCGGTCGCGTCCACCGCGATGGCTCGCAGCGTCTGGTCCGCGGTGTCCCCGATCGCGTGCGCCCAGCCGGGGGTCCCGTCCTGGTCCAGCGTGGCCACGAAGCTGTCGAGCGCGTTGACGCTGCTCAGCGCCCTGTCGCCGAACATGAAGGATCCGTAGAACGTCCCGCCGAGCACGACGTTGCCTTCCGGCGTCACGGCGAGGCCGTTGAGCGTCTCGGCGCCGCTGCCGCCGAACCTCGCGCTCCAGCGGTGAGCGCCGGACGGGTCGAAGCTCGCGACGTACACGTCCGCGGTGCCGATGCTCACCAGGGTCTCGCCGCCGAGGTGGATGGTCCCCGAGAAGGTGCCGCCGATGTACAGGTTCCCTTGCGCGTCCACGCCGGCGCCCGTCGCGCTCTGGGTGTTCGCGTCTCCGAAGAGCTCGGCCCAGAGGGCCGCGCTGCACGCGAAGCCGTCGCAGTCCTCGTCGGTATCGTCCGCGCACGTCTCCGCCGCCGGGGTCACCTGGCCGTCGCACGCCTGCCAGGACGTCCCCGAGATGTCGCACGCTCGCAGCCCTGCGGCGCAGAGCCCGACGCCCCTCGTCCCTTCCGGGCCGCTGTAGCAGGCCTCGAGCTGCCCCGGGGTGCAGACGCACCCTGCGTCGGCCTCGTTCGTCTCGCCGTCGCAGTCGTCGTCCACGGTGGTGCTGCAGTCCTCGGCGCGGGGGGCGACGGCGCCTTCGCACTCGCCGAAGCTCTGGCCGTCCGGCTGGCACCGCTGCACGCCCGCCGTGCACTCGCCGACGCCCTCCGTGTCTGCCGGCCCCGGATAGCAACGTTTCTCCTCGCCGGCGTTGCAGTACGGCGCGCCTCCGCTGCCGCTGCCGCCGGCGTCGGGTCCCGGGCCGGGCGGCGCCGGGTCCGAGCACGCTCCCGAGAGCGCGAGCACGAGCGCAGGCCCGGCGAGCCTGGATCCAGCGGGCAAGCTTGTCCTCGTGACCAGGAGAGGGCGAAGTTCCATGTTCTGCGGTTGGGGCTTCAGTCGTCGCGTCGTGGTTTTTTCTTGGGTGGGCTCGGGGACCACTCGATGACGTAGGTCTTGGCGGGCGGTGGGCTGCCCGCCTTGGGCGTCAGCTCGTCCCGCGCGTTCGGGTCGAGCGCCCCGGGCTCTTTTTGCGCCTCCTCTCGCGGCGGCTCCTCGTTGTTATCCGACGGGGCGAGCTGGACTGGCTTCGCGCTCGCGCTCTGCGCGGGCAGCAGATCCCCGCGGATGGTGTCGCTCTGAGGCTCGTCGCGGAGCGCCATCCACACCGCGATCACGCTCGCGATCACGAGCGCCACGCCGCCGATCGCGAGGAGGATCACGAGCTTCTGCGGCCGCTTGTCCTGGGCGCGGCGCGGAGCCCAGCTGGTCGCGGGCTGCTCTCCGTAAGGCATGCTCGCGCCGTGCAGCGAGGCGGGGGCGCCGTGGGAGGCGCCGGTGTTGTGCAGCGAGGCGGGCGCGCTCTGGGGCACGCTGGCGCTGTGTCTCGAGGCGGGCGCGCCGTGGGAGGCGCCGGTGTTGTGCAGCGAGGCGGGGGCGCCGTAGGAGGCGCCGGTGTTGTGCAGCGAGGCGGGCGCGCCGTAGGGCGCGCTGGCGTTGTGCTGGGAGGCGCCGGTGTTGTGCAGCGAGGCGGGCGCGCCGTAGGAGGCGCCGGTGTTGTGCAGCGAGGCGGGCGCGCCGTAGGAGGCGCCGGTGTTGTGCAGCGAGGCGGGCGCGCCGTAGGAGGCGCCGGTGTTGTGCAGCGAGGCAGGCGCGCCGTAGGAGGCGCCGGTGTTGTGCAGCGAGGCGGGCGCGCCGTAGGGCGCGCTGGCGTTGTGCTGAGAGGCGCCGGTGTTGTGCAGCGAGGCGGGCGCGCCGTAGGAGGCGCCGGTGTTGTGCAGCGAGGCGGGCGCGCCGCGCGCTGCTCCGGCGTGGCCTGCTCCGGTGTTGTACAAGGCCGACGGCGGGCCGTTCGGCGCTCCGGAGCCCGCGTGCGCCAGGCTCGGAGGACTCCCCGGCGCCTGGCCTGGATCCATGACGCCCCCGTTCGCGGGCCCTGGCGCCGCCATCGTGGGGGCGTCCCATGACTGCGTTCCGCCGCTGCCCAGGTTCGGCTCCGACCCGACCCCGGGCTGCGGGCCCAGCTCGTTCTGCCTCGAGCCCGAGGGGGCCGGCGGGCGCGGCGGAGGGTCCCCCGGCGCCGCCGTGGCCGCGGACGTCGCCGCGAGCATCGGCGGGGCCTGCGGCGCGCCCGCCCACGGCAGATCGCCCGCCGCGAAGCGCGCCGAGGCGAACGGCGGCGCCTCCCCGCGCAGGAGGGCCCGCATGTCGGCCTGCATCGTGCGGGCGTCCGGGTAGCGCCGCTCGCGATCGAACGCGAGCGCCCGGTCCACGAGCAGGCACAGCCCCTGCGGCGTCTCCGGCGCGACGCTCGCGAGGGGCGGCGCGGCCATGGTCGCCATCTTCACGAGCAGCTCGGACTCGGTGCGCGCCTCGTGGATGCGCCGCTTCGCGAGGAGCCGGAACATCGTCGCCCCGACCGCGAAGAGGTCGGCCCTGTGGTCGACCGAGATGCCCCGCACCTGCTCCGGCGCCATGTACGACACGGTCCCGAGCGTCGCGCCCGTCCGGGTCCGCATCGCCGTCTTCACGCCGTCGCGCATGCGGGCGATGCCGAAATCGAGCACCTTGAGGCGCCCGCCGTTCTCGACGAAGAGGTTGTCGAGCTTGATGTCGCGGTGGATGATCCCCTGGTCGTGCGCCGCGCCGAGCACGTCGAGCAGCTCGTCCATGAGCCGCAGCACCTCGCCCGTCTCGAGGCTGCCGAGCCGCTGGAGCCGGTCGGCGAGCGACTCGCCCTCGAGGAGCTCCATCACGAGGAACGGCGCGCCGTCGTCCGTCGTGTCGATGTCGCGGATCTCGACCACGCCGGGGTGCCGGAAGCGATTGACCGCCTGCGCCTCGCGCTCGAACCGGGCGCGCAGGTCCTTCGAGCGCGCCACCTCCGGGTGGAGGATCTTGATCGCCTCGCGCCGCCCTATCTTGTGGGTCGCGGCATAGACGGCGGCCATCCCGCCGATCCCGAGCAGGCGATCGATCGTCCACTTGCCCCGCAGGGTCGTCCCTACGCGCCTTTCGCAGGCCGCCCTCTCGTCGTCCATGCCCCGATCGAATGTCACCGCGAGCGGGATCGAGGTCAAGGTGAGAGCCGCGGCGGCGGCGACATCGTCGCCCCGAGCGCCGCCGAGCCTGCCGGCTGCGGACTCACTCCGGGATCGGGTGCACCCCTTCGCGCACCCACGGCTCGATGGTCTGCCGGAACGCCGCCTCGGTCCGGAGCCCCGCCAGCACGGACGCGAGCCCCCACTGCAGCCGATTCACGAACGTGAAGTCCTGCGGCATCTTCGGCACGTGGGGGATGGTGGGCATCTTCTCGCCCTCCTTGAAGGCGAGCCCGCGGATTCCGCGCGTCAGGTACGCCACGGTCTCTCGGGCCTTCTCCGGGGAGCACTTCCAGGTGCCGTGCGCACACAGAGGGACCATGAGCTCCATCGTGTAGCTCCGGTAGAGGTCCCAGCTCTCGTCGCGCGGGTCGTAGCCGAGCACCTCCACGCACGCCCGGTCGAACTCCTTCCAGTCCGCGTCCATGGCCGCGCGCATGTACCGCTTCATGCCGTCCACGAGCTCGGGCGGGAGCTGCTTCACGCACCCGAAGTCGAGGATCGCGACCCGCCCGTCCTCGTGGAAGCGGTAGTTGCCCGGGTGCGGATCGGCGTAGAGCCAGCCGTACCGGAGCATCGAGCGGAACGTGAAGCGCCAGATGGCGAGGCCCGCGCGGTTCTTGGCCTCCTGGCTGCCGCGCTCGCAGAACTCGGCGTAGCTCATGCCGTCGACGAACTCGAGCGTGATGACCCGCCTCGTCGTCAGGCCGTGGTGGACGCGGGGGATGTACACGCTCTCGTCCCCGGCGTTCATGCGGCGGAACAGGTCGGCCATCTCCGCCTCGCGCGCGTAGTCGAGCTCGGAGAGGAACACGCTGCGGAATTCGTCGACCGTCTGCCGCACGTTCAGCTTCTTGGCGATGGGCGCCATCATCGTCTCGAGCATCGAGATGCTCTTCAGGTCGCTCTCGATGGCCTTGTCCATGCCGGGGTACTGGACCTTGACGGCGACGCGCTCACCCGTCCTGGTCGCGGCCCGGTGCACCTGCCCGATGCTCGCCGCGGCGAACGGCTCGCGCTCCCAGGCTGCGAACACCTCGTAGGGCGGGGCGCCGAGCTCCTGCGTCACCATCTGCTCCGCGGCCTCCGGCGACAGGGGCGGCGCCTTGTCGAGCAGCCTCTTCAACGTGGCCTGGAACTTCTCCTCGTACCCTGGCGGCGCGAGCCCGTCGATGTAGCTCGCCATCTGCCCGAACTTGAGCGGCAGGCCCTTCATCTCGCCGAGCGTCTTCAGCATCGCCTCGGCGGTCTTCTTCACCTCCTGGGCCATTCTCCGCCGCGCCTCGGCCTCGTCTTCCTCGGACCGCGCCCCGCCGAAGGCGCGCTTTGCGCCCTCGATCGCGAACGGGATCGTGCGCGGGGCGAGGCCGGCGAGGCGCGCGAGGCGCCCCAGCTTCGAGGTCGGCGGTTTGTCTCTGGGTTTGTCGTCGGGCATGCGGGAATGACTCGTTAGGATAGCGGGTTCGGCGCGGCGAGGTCATGCGCCGAGGCGGCGCCTCGGCGCCGCGCGGATCTTCGCAACCGGCCACATCGAGACGGTGTTCCTGAGCTGCTGGGCTTGCTCCGGGGAGATGTCCCCCTCCATGTAGACGCGGGGCCGCCGGTCCTCGACCACCACCCGCACCGCGCCGCGGCCGATGGGCGCGGCGCGGAGCACGTCGGTGATGTCGTCGAGCAGCCGCTGGGGCAGCCGACCCCGGAGCACCCGGACGTTGCGCCCCTCGACGCGGAGGAAAAACAGCTCGTTCGCCCTGAGGAGGGCCAGGACCAGCGGGACCGCGACGGCGAGCAGGGCGAGGGGGATCAGGAGAGACATGCGTGGCCGTCCATGACGAGGGCGCCTCCCCAGGCCCACCGCGGCCGATGATCGTGGACCGGCGCCGGCCGTTGTCAACGCTGGACGCGGCGGGGTGTCGGGAGCGCTGGCGAGCGCGGCGCTGGCCTTGGCCCTGGCCAGCCCCGGTCGCGGTGCCTACCTTAGGGCCCATGACGAGCGCCGCGCCCCAGCCTGCCGCCATCGATCCGCGCCTGGATCTCCACGACGAGATCCACCGCCTGAAGCGCGAGAGGAACGCTGTCCTCCTGGCCCACTACTACCAGGACGGTGAGATCCAGGACCTCGCGGATTTCCTTGGCGATTCGCTCCAGCTCGCGCAGCAGGCCAAGAAGACGACCGCGGACGTCATCCTGTTCGCCGGCGTGCACTTCATGGCCGAGACGGCGAAGATCCTGAACCCCGACCGCATCGTCATCGTCCCTGACCTCGAGGCCGGCTGCTCGCTCGCCGACGGCTGCCCCGTCGATCGTTTCCGCGCCTGGCGCGCCCGGCACCCCGGCGCGGTCGCGATCTCCTACATCAACTGCTCCGCCGAGGTGAAGGCGGAGAGCGATTACATCTGCACGTCTTCGAACGCGGAGAAGATCGTCCGCGCGATCCCCGAAGGGCAGGAGATCCTCTTCGCGCCCGACCGGAACCTCGGGCGCTGGCTGTCGGAGAGGACGGGTCGCTCCATGCGCCTGTGGCAGGGCAGCTGCGTCGTGCACGAGACGTTCAGCCTCCGCAAGATCGTGGCCCTGCGCGAGCGCCACCCCGACGCGAAGCTCATCGCGCACCCGGAATGCGAGGAGCCGATCCTGCGGATGGCCGAGTTCATCGGATCGACGACCGCGCTGCTCAAGTACACGATCGCGGACGACGCCAAGAAGTACATCGTCGCGACGGAGAGCGGCATCGTGCACCAGATGCGCAAGGCGTCGCCCGAGAAGGAGTTCATCGAGGGCCCGCCGGAGGGCAACTGCGCCTGCAACGAGTGCCCCTTCATGCGGCTGAACACGCTGGAGAAGGTCTATCTCGCGCTGCGCGATCTCGCCCCGCGCCTCGAGATGCCGACCGAGCTGCGCGAGCGCGCGCGCGTGCCGATCGATCGCATGCTGGCGCTCAGCTGAGCCCGCCTGGCGGCCGAGCTCACCGCGCCGGGCACACGTGGCGGCGCAGGGTGCAGATGTTCGTCCGCTCGCACGTGGTGGACAGCGTGAAGTCGCGGCACGGGCGCCCCTTCTCGTGGGGGCGCTCCCGGGTGGCGCGCACGGGGTGCGGGCGCGGCTCGTGCGCGACCGCGCAGGAATGATCCCCCTCGCAGGGCACGGGCACGACGCGGAGCAGCGAGCACGCGCCGGCCTCGCAGTAGCAGACGACCCCCTGGTCGATGAGGGGCGGCTGGCGGTTGAGCCGGGGATCGGTCCCGCAGCGCTCGTTCGCCGGATCGTAGCCGCAGTCCGCGTCGCCGGTGCACACGACCGGCTGCGAGCGCTCGGGTGCCGGCGCCGCCGCGGCCTCCAGGGGGGCGCGCGCCTCGCCCGGACCGCCGTCCTCGGCAGCGCCGTGCAGGGGGGCGGGGGGCGCGCGCCCAGCTGGCTCTGCCGGAGCCGTCGGCGCGGGAGGACGCGGCGTTTCTTGCGAACGCTCCTCCGCGGTCGCCCCGGCGCACGCCGGCGCCGCCGTAACGAGCGCGGCCGCGATCACGGGCAGCCTGCTGTGCAGGCTCGCGGCCTGGATCACAGCACGATCGACAGGCCGAGGGTGTGGATGAACGAGCCTTGCGGCCGCGGGAGCGGGCCGACCGAGCGCCGCTGCCCCTGAACGTCGATGGCCTGGCCCAATCGGGTGGCGTCGCCGCCCCGCCCGAGCAGGAACGCGCCGGAGGACTCCAGCTCGATCGTGAGCCAGTTCCGGATGAGGTCGAACGACATCCCGACCCCGATGGGCACCTCGACGAACGACGCGCCGCGCTCGCGCACGGTGAACGCCCCCTTGCCCGGATCGAGCACCGTCATCCGCTCGAAATCGAACCGGTCATACCCGATGCCGATCGACAGCCACGAACGGGCGCGCTCGCTGAGCGACAACGTCGGCGCGAGGCGCCCACCGAGCGCGATCGTGCGCACCGAGGGCGCCTCTCCGTCTCCTCGATCTCCGGTGAGCACGCCGGGCA
>NZ_CP012673.1:3905000-6455000 GCF_002950945.1 Sorangium cellulosum | reverse complement strand
TTGCAGCTGGCAAGGCCCGAAGGGAGACATGCCGGGCGGTGTTCCCAGCGCAAGCTCCCTCGTCCCAGTCTTGCCGGATGGCCAGCGCCCGCCCGCCCCCGCCGCGCGGCCCCACCCGCCGGCGCGCCCCGCTTGGCACTCCCCCGCTCTCCTGAACGAGCGGTTGCGCTCCGGCACGTGGTGAGGGATGGCTCTTGCATCGACCCCCAGCCCCCCGCTCAGGAAGGGCGACCCGTGGAGACGCACGGACGACGAGCCGAGCTGACTGGCTCTGACGCGCTGCGCGATCGCCGCCGATGGCCAAGAAACGCTCCCCCGCATCCGATCCGCTGACCCGCTTCCACCCCGCCACACAGGCGTGGTTCCGCGGCGCCTTCGCCGAGCCCACCCCCGCCCAGGTCCAGGGCTTCCCGCCCATCCTCGACGGCGCCTCCACGCTGCTGCTCGCGCCCACCGGATCCGGCAAGACGCTCGCCGCCTTCCTCGCCGCCATCGACCGGCTCATGGCCTCGCCCGAGCCCGATCCCGCCGAGCGCTGCCGCGTCGTGTACGTCTCGCCCCTCAAGGCGCTCGCCATCGACGTCGAACGCAACCTGCGCGCGCCGCTCGCCGGCATCGCCGCCGCAGCCGAACGCCTCGGCCTGCCCTACCGCATGCCCCAGGTCGGCGTCCGCTCCGGCGATACCGCACCCGAAGACCGCGCCCGGCTCTCGCGTAAGCCGCCCGACATCCTGATCACCACCCCGGAGTCGCTCTACCTCCTGCTCACCGCCGCCGCGCGCGACCGGCTCCGCGCCGTCGAGACCGTCATCGTCGACGAGATCCACGCGCTGGTTGCCACGAAACGCGGCGCACACCTCGCCCTCACCCTCGAGCGGCTCGAGGCGCTCCGGAACGCGCCCCGGCCCATGCAGCGCATCGGCCTCTCGGCCACCCAGCGGCCGCTCGACGAGGTCGCGCGCCTGCTCGGCGGCGGCGACATCGAGGGCGCCGGACCCGCCGCGCGCTTCGTCCCGCGGCCGGTGACCCTCGTCGATGCGAGCGCGCCCAAGGCGCTCGAGCTCCGCATCGAGGTGCCCGTCGAGGACATGACCAAGCTCGGCGAGGTCGCACGCGCAGGCGAAGGGCCGCTGCCAGGGGCGGCCGATCCGGCGCAGCGCTCCATCTGGCCGAGCATCCACCCCCGCCTCGTCGAGCTCGTCCGCGCCCACCGCACCACGATGATCTTCGTGAACAGCCGGCGCCTCGCCGAGCGCCTCGCCGCCGCGCTCAACGACACCGCCGGCGCCGAGATCGCGCTCGCCCACCACGGATCGATCGCCCGCGAGCAGCGCCAGCAGATCGAGGAGCGCCTCAAGGCCGGCCTCCTGCCCTGCATCGTCGCCACCTCGTCGCTGGAGCTCGGCCTCGACCTCGGCGCCGTCGACCTCGTGATCCAGCTCGAGGCGCCCCCCTCCGTCGCCGCCGGGCTCCAGCGCGTCGGCCGCGCCGGCCACGAGGTGGGCGGCACCTCGCGCGGCATCGTCTTCCCCAAACACCGCGGCGACCTCCTCGCCTGCGCCGCCGCCGCGTCCCGCATGCGCCAGGGCAAGGTCGAGGCGACGCTCTACCCGCGAAACCCCCTCGACGTCCTCGCCCAGCAGATCGTCGCCATCGCCGCGATGGACTCCCTCCACGTCGACGCCCTGTTCGCGCTCGTGCGCCGGGCCGCGCCCTTCGCCGACCTGCCCCGCGCGAGCTTCGAGGGCGTGCTCGACATGCTCTCCGGCCGCTATCCCTCCGACGAGTTCGCCGAGCTCCGGCCCCGCATCGTCTGGGACCGCGTGGGCGGCGCCGTGCGCGCCCGCATGGGCGCGAAGCGCCTCGCCGTCGTCAACGCCGGCACCATCCCGGACCGCGGCCTCTACGGCGTCTTCCTCGACACCGGCGGCGACACCTCGCGCCCCGGCCGGCGCGTCGGCGAGCTCGACGAAGAGATGGTCTTCGAGGCCCGCGAAGGCGAGGTCTTCCTCCTCGGCGCCTCCTCGTGGCGCATCACCGACATCACCCACGACCGGGTCCTCGTCGTCCCCGCACCCGGCGAGCCCGGCAAGATGCCCTTCTGGCGCGGGGACCAGGCCGGGCGCAACGCCGAGCTCGGCGCGTCGATCGGCGCCCTCGCCCGTCGGCTCGCCGCCGCGCCGGACGACGAGGCCGAGCGCGCCCTCGCCGACGAGCACGGCCTCGACGCACGCGCGGCCAGGAACCTCGTGCGCTACGTGCGCGACCAGGCCGCCGCCACCGGCGAGGTCCCGAGCGACCGCGCCATCGTCCTCGAGCGCTTCGTCGATGAGGTCGGCGACTACCGCATCTGCATCCTCTCGCCGTTCGGCGGCCGCGTGCACGCCCCGCTGTCGACCTGCATCGCCGAGAAGTGCCGCCTCGAGCTCGGCCTCGCGGTCGACACCGTGTGGACCGACGACGGCATCGTGCTGCGGCTGCCCGAGTCCGAGTCGCCCCCCGACGCGAAGCAGCTCCTGCCCCAGGCCGACGAGGTGGAAGACCTGCTCGTCCGCGGCCTCGGCGACACCGCCCTCTTCGCCTCGCGCTTCCGCGAGTGCGCCGGCCGGGCGCTGCTCCTGCCCCGCAAGTTCCCCGGCAAGCGCTCGCCGCTCTGGGCCCAGCGCAAGCGCGCCGCCGACCTGCTCGCCGTCGCGTCCCGCTACGGATCCTTCCCGATCCTGCTCGAGACCTACCGCGAGTGCCTGCGCGACGTCTTCGACCTCACCGCGCTCGAGGAGCTCCTGCGGCAGATCGCCGCCCGCAAGGTCCACGTCGTCACGGTCGACGTGCGCGCGCCCTCGCCGTTCGCCGCCACGCTGCTCTTCGCCTACGCCGGCAACTTCATCTACGAAGGCGACCTCCCGCTCGCCGAGCGCCGGGCGCAGGTGCTCGCCATCGACCACGCCCGCCTGCGCGAGCTGCTCGGCGAGGCCGAGCTGCGCGAGCTGTTCGACGCCGACGCCGTCACCGCGCTCGAGGCGTCGCTCCAGCGGCTCGACGGCCGCGCGCCGCCCAAGCACGAGGACCACCTGCACGACCTCCTGCTCTCGCTCGGCGACCTCACCCGCGACGAGATCGCCCGGCGCACGGAGGCCCCCGACGCGCCGCCCGAGGCCGCCCGCGAGCGCGCCGCCGCCTGGATCGACGCGCTCGTCCGCGACCGGCGCGCCGTCGAGATCCTCCTCGCCGGCGAGCGCCGCCTCGCGGCCGCCGAGGACGCCGGCCGCCTGCGCGACGCCCTCGGCGTGGTGCCGCCGCCCGGCCTGCCGATCGCGTTCCTCGAGCCCGCCGCCGACCCGCTCGGCGAGCTCGTCGCCCGCTACGCGCGCACCCACGGCCCCTTCCGCGCGGAGGACGTGGCCCGGCGCTTCGGCCTCGGCCCGGCGCCGGTGCTCTCGGCGCTCGCGCGGCTCGCGGACCGGGGCCGCGTCGTCGAGGGCGAGTTCCTGCCCGGCGGCCGCGGCCGCGAGTACTGCGACGCCGAGGTCCTGCGCTCGCTGAAGCGCCGCTCCCTCGCCCGGCTCCGCGCCGAGGTGGAGCCGGTCCCGCCCGAGGCCTACGCCCGCTTCCTCGCCGACTGGCACGGCCTGCACCGCCGCCGGCGCGGCCTCGACGGGCTGCTCGCCGCCATCGAGCAGCTCCAGGGCGCGCCCCTCCCGGCCTCCGCGCTGGAGTCCGAGATCCTGCCGGCCCGGGTCGAGGGCTACCGCCCCGGCGATCTCGACGCCCTCTGCGCGGCCGGCGAGGTCCTCTGGCGCGGCGTCGATCCGGTCGGCGACGGCGACGGCCGCGTCGCGCTCTACCTCGCCGAGGCGTACCCCTACCTCGTGCCGCCGCCCAGCCGCGCCGAGGGGGCGCTCGCCGAGCGCATCCGCGCCGCGCTCGCGCGCCGCGGAGCCCTGTTCTTCTCCGATCTCTCGCGGGAGACGGGCGCGTTCGGCGCCGACCTGCTCGCGGCCATCTGGGATCTCGTGTGGGCCGGCGAGGTCACGAACGACACGCTCGCCCCGCTGCGCGCCCTCGGCCGCGAGTCCCGGACGAGCGGCCGGCGGCGCGATCGCGACCGCCCGACCGCGGGCCGGGGAATGCCCGCGTTGCGCGGGCGCCGCGTCGGCCCGCCGGGCAGCGAGGGGCGCTGGTCGCTCCTCTCGCCCCCGGGAGGCTCACCGGACGCGCGTGCGCCCGGCGACGGCACGCGCGCGCCTGGCGACGGCAACGACACGCGCGGGCCCGGCGTCGACGACACCACGCGCGGGCCCGGCGAGACCGAGCGCCGCGCCGCCCTCGCGCGCGCGCTGCTCGAGCGCCACGGCGTGCTCACGCGCGAGGCCGCGGCGGTGGAGGGCCTCGCCGGCGGGTTCTCGGCTGTCTACGACGTGCTCCGCGCGATGGAGGAGGCGGGCCAGGCGCGGCGCGGCTACTTCGTCGCCGGCCTGGGCGCCGCGCAGTTCGCGGTGCCCGGGGCCGACGATCGCCTGCGCGCCTGCCGCGAGCCGTCCGACGATCCGCGCACGCTCGTCCTCGCCGCCACGGATCCGGCGAACCCCTGGGGCGCCGCCGTCCGTTGGCCCGAGCTCCCGCAGCGCGGCGACGGCGCGCCCGAGGGCGCCGTCCGCGGCCCGGTCCGCCCGCAGCGGGCCGCGGGCGCGCTCGTGATCCTGCACGACGGCAGGCTGCTCGCGTGGATGGGCCGCACCGAGCGGAGCCTCACCACATTCCTGCCCGAGGCCGAGCCGGAGCGGGGCGACGCGATCCGGGCCATCGCGTCGGCGCTCGCGGCGCTCGTCACCGAAGGGCGTCGCCGCGCGGTGCTCGTGGCCACGATCGACGGCGAGCCGGCGCACAGCTCGCCGCTCGCCCGCGCGCTGGCCGACGCAGGCTTCACCTCCGGCGCACACGGCTACCTCAAGCGCGCCCCCACACCCGAGCGCGCCCCGTGGCGCCCGCGCGCGCTGCCCGGGAACGCGCCCGACTGGGCCCGCCGCGCGGCAGCCGCAGGCCTCGACGGGCCGGAGGGCGTCGAGGGCTTCACGCCGCCGCCCGGGCTGCGCTCCTGGCCGGCCGCAGCGCCGGCGGATGGCGGATGGCGGATGGCGCCGGCGCGCGCAGCCGAGGGCGCAGCGCGCGCGGTCGACGACGCCGCGGCGGGGAACGACGGCGCGTCGGACGACGACGGCGATCTCGCGCTGGACGACGACGACGACGTGCTGTTCGAGGAAGGGTAGGGGAGATCGAGCGCTCGACGCGTCGAACCTCTCTCCTCTCCTCGCCTCTCGTTCTCCTCGTATCTCCGGGCGTGCCTCCGGCCCACTCCCCATCTTCCGATGGATGTCAAATCAAAAGAACCGCCGAGGCATCAGGCAGGAGCTCCCTGCGTGGTGCCTTGGCGGCTCTTCCTCGTTGTTGCGGCGCTCCGGCTACCGCGCGCCGCGATCCCGACGGATCAGCTCCCCTGGGGTTGCTCGTCGGCCCTCGCGTGTTGCTCGTGGCTGCGGCTTCGGCGGCTCCCGTTCGCGGCGCTGTGGCTTCGTGCCTCAGCGCCCTTGCGGCCGATCTGGGCCATGTGCTCGCGGTTCTGGCTGACCGCCTCGCCACCCTTGCGACCGGCTGCGCGCGCCTCTTCCGACGTAAACTCGTGCGCCGTGCCCTTCTCGTGGGCCGCCTTGCCGCCCTGGCTCGCGATCTGGCGCTGCTGCTCCGCGTTCATCGCCGCGAAGCCCCGCTTGCTCTCGCTGCTCTGTCCCATGATCCACTCCTCAAGATTGTTTGCAACGTGAACGTCACCTACGAACGTGACTACCTGCTGCTTAGCCACACCGCCGGCGCAGCCGGCAACGCTGGGCAGCACTGCAACGCGGGTGCCAGACGGGAGAGCTCGGAGGAATCCGACGAGTGAAGGACCACGGACAATTGATGACCATCCCGTCCGCGCGACGCGCCCGTCCAGACATCAATGCGGCAAACTGCCTCACTGTGCGTGCGCCCGTGCTGACCCGCCTCAACTGCGGCGGGCTCAGCCGTGGCAGACCCGACGGATGCCCGAGGATGTGAACTACGTTGTCTGTTTCCTGTTGAAATTCTCGTGGCGACCCGCCTGCAGGCTCCGTGAGCCGGCGAGACGACACACTTTCTGCACGCGACATCAGGTTTCACAGCGGGTCCTCTACGGAATGGCCTGAGGCGCCAAGGTCCAAGAGGAGCGCCTCGCGGCGCCGGCATCTCACGGCCGGGCTTCATCACGTCATCGCTGTTATTCCCGTGAAACTGTTAATTTTTATTCGCACGGTGACGAGACATGCGGGAGCTCCCGCTTTTGCGGGCGCTCGGCGCCGGGAGCTGGCGCGTCGCGTCTTGACATTGCGGTTCTGCTGCCGTCTTGTTGCGACGCATCATGCCCGTGGGCATCGGAGCGCGATGAGGGTGCTCCCGGGCGGCGGCGTGATGTCGCAGGAGAATCTCACGATGGCGCTTTCGACTCCGGGGGCTCGGCTCGACGAGGGCCTGGTCTCCCCACCGAACACGACCTCCTCCCGCCGCCGCGCGCACAGCCGTTCTCCGGGGAGGCTTCGCTGGCCGGGGCTGGCCGCGCTGTCGCTCGCGCTGCTCGCGGGCTGCGCCGGGTCGACCGGCGCGGCGCCCGCGAAGGATCCCGCGCAGGGCGCCGCGCCGGAGCAGCAGGAGCCCTTCGACCTGGAGAAGGCGCTCTCCCGGGAGGCCGGGGAGCTGCCCGCCCGCGAGATCCGCGCCGGGGCCTGGTCGGCGCGCGCGCTCGCGGCGGAGGCGCCGAAGATCGTCGAGAAGGAGAAGCTCGTCTCGGTCGCCATTCCCATCGGCACCGACAGCCACGTCGAGTGCTTCGTTTACAACACCATGCTCGACTCGGGCGAGGTGATACGGCAGTTCGTGGAGCTCCTGGAGCCGGGCAAGGTCGAGATTGCGCGCATCGTCCCCTGGGAGATCAGCGTGCATCGGGACAGCCCGGCCGTGTTCCTTCAGGCCCTCTATTCCGTCCCGACCGGGGGCGGGAAGGCGGCCGGCCTGCTCAAGATCGCGATGCACGCGGACAAGTCGCATCCCGTCGCCTGCCTGCACGACGAGCTCGGGTATCTCGCCACGTTCGAGCGGCTCGCCAAGGGGATCTTCGACTCGTTCGAGGCGAAGGACGCGTTGCCAGCGCCCGAGTACACCGAGACGTTGATCCTGCGCGCGGACAAGATGCCTATCGGATTCGAGACCAACGAGCTGATCAAGGAGGCGGGCGGCCAGCGGCGCTGGTTCTCGCGGTCGACCTCCCTCCTGCCGAGGGACGCCAGGACGCTGGAGATCGAGGACGAGGCGTCCAACGTGCTCCTCGACGCCCAGGGGCGGATCAAGGCCGGCCTCTGGGTCGAGATGGCGGGCGGCAAGGCCAACCACCGCATGGAGCTGTCGCAAAAGGCGGGCTCCCAGTACGAGTACGCGGGAGAGGTCGAGGGCAAGAGGGTCCAGGGCTCGTTCACCGCGCCGGGCAAATCAGGGCTGGCGTCGCCGGTCTCCATCGCCTCGGAGCTCGCGCGCCTCATGAAGGACAAGGGCCCTTTCGACGTCAAACAGCAGGAGTACGAGCCGGGCATGGACCCGACCAAGCCCACCGAGGTCCGTTATGCCCGCGACCCGTCGGGCGCTGTCACGGTCTCGTTCCTCACGATGCGCCTCACGGGCGCGCTCGCGCCGGACGGCCGTCCGGAGGCGTTCGAGATCTCCGCTGGTCCCCCCCGGCTGACGCTCCAGCGCGCCCACTCCCGGGGCAAGCTGTAGACCTTCGTCGGCGCGTCACCGCAACGCGCCGGCCCACCGCTCGGCGAGCGCCAGCGTCCGCGCGTTCTCGCGGCGGGCGAGGAAGCCCTCGCGGAAGGCCGGCGCGCCCGCCTTGGCGGCGCGGCTGAGCAGCCGCTCGCGCGCCGCGGCGATCGCCGCCCGCGCCTCGGCCGCCCTGCCGTTCGCGGCCAGCGACTCGGCGTAGGCGAGGTGGACGAGCGACTCGCCCTCCTCGACCGCGCCCAGCGACGCGAGCAGCGACATCGCCTCCTCGGCCACGGCGAGCGCCTCGCCGGCGCGCCCCACGCCGAGCAGCGCCTGGGACTCCACCGCGAGCGCCGCCGCGCGCAGCGGCGGCACGCCCCCGAGCGCCGCCGCGGCGGCGCGCGCCTCGCGCTCGGCCGCCTCGAGATCCCCGGCGACGAGCGCCGCCTCGGCGAGGTAGGTCCGCGACGTGCCCACCGCGCGCGGATCGCCCTGCCGCTCCTCCGCCTCGACCGCCTGCCGCAGCGCCCGCCTGGCCTCCGCGAGCTGGCCGCGGTGGACGAGCACGTGGCCGAGGTTCGCGAGGGCGAGCATCGCGGGATCGTGCAGCCCCATGCGCTCCGCCTCGGCCATCGCGGCGCGCAGCACCTCCTCGGCGCGCTCGAAGGCGCCGAGCTCCGCGTAGAAGAAGCCGAGGTTGCTCCGCGCGACGCACGTGTTGCGGCGGTCGCCGGCGCGCTCGAAGGCGGCGAGCGACGCCTCCGTCGCGTCGAGGCACGCGCCGAGGTCGCCGCTCGCCAAGAAGCGCACCGACCGCGCGTAACACAGCCGCCCCACGAGCTCCGGGTCCGGCGCGTGCTGGTCGCCCGCGGCGCGGCTCAGCTCGTCCATCAGCGCCCCAGACGCCGCGTGGTCGCCGCCGAAGGCGGCCATGCCGGCGCACTCGGCCAGGCAGACGAGCCGCGCGCTCCCGGCGCCCTCGCCGGGGGGCTCGCCGCTCGCGATCGCGGCCCAGCGCGCCACGCGATCGTAGTGCCCCAGCTTGCCCGCCGCGACCGCGGCCAGCTGGACCGCGCAGAACCACTCTGCGGAGCCGGGGCGCAGGTGCTCGGCCGCCTCGACGCCGCGCTGCTCGCCGAGCGCGAACTCGCCGCGCCAGACGTGGGCCTCGGCCTGCACGAGGCGCAGCGCCCCGAGGAGCTCGCCCGCGGCGCCGCAGCGGACGCCGCGCTCGGCGCGGTCGAGCGTCGCGACGAGGTCGTTGCCCCGCAGCGCCTGCCCGGCGGCGCGGTGGTAGAAGCCCGCGGCCCGCGGCGGATCCCCGCCGCGCTCGAAGTGCTCCGCGAGCAGCGCCGCGTCGCCCTCGCCCGCGCTCTCCAGCCACTCGCCCGCGAGCGAGTGGCCGAGCTCCCGGTCGCGCTTCGTGAGCATCCCGTAGGCCGCCTCCCGGATGAGCGCGTGCCGGAAGCTGTACTCGATCTCGCCGGCGCGGCTCTCCCCCCTGCCGCGCACGATGAGCTCGCGCCGCTCGAGCGCGTCGAGCGCGCGCGCCACCTCCGCGCCGCCGAGCAGCGCCGCCACGCCGCCCTGCCAGAACGTCTCCCCGAAGACGCTCGCCGCCCGCAGGGCGCGCCGCACCTCCAGATCCAGCGCCTCGAGCCGCGCCTGCACCATCACGAGCACCGTCTCGGGCACGCCCGCGCCCTTGCCCTCCGCCGCCGCGCGGATCTGCTCCTCCAGGTAGAACGCGTTGCCGTCGGCGCGGTCCACGAGCGCCTGCACCAGCGCGTCGCTCGCGGCCTGGCCGAGCGCCTGCCGCACGAGCCGCTCGCTCGCCCGGCGCGTCAGCCCCGTGAGGCGCACCTCCAGCGTGCCCCGGTTCGCCCAGAGATCGCCGAAGGCCTCGCGCACCTCCATCCGCCCGAGCGCCAGCACGAAGATCGGCAGCTCCCGCAGGTTGCGCAGCGCCCCGTCCACGAGCGTCACGGTGGGCAGGTCGCCCCACTGCATGTC
Organism: Sorangium cellulosum; assembly: GCF_002950945.1. Taxonomy (GTDB): domain Bacteria; phylum Myxococcota_A; class Polyangia; order Polyangiales; family Polyangiaceae; genus Sorangium; species Sorangium cellulosum_E. The sequence goes on along the minus strand of NZ_CP012673.1, from coordinate 6,445,163 downwards.
CTCGAGCACCAGGACCACGGGCCCGCGCGCGCACTCCGCCCGGAGGAAGTCCTCCCAGGCGGCGTGGATCTGGTCGTTCATGAGCACCGGGCTCCGCCGCGCCGCGCGGAGCTGCACGTCCTCCTCGTCCGGGAACGGCGCGCCCACGATCTCGCCGAGGAAGGCGGCGACGCGGGCGCCGTCGCCGCCGCCGCGCTGCGCGACGCGCGCCCGGAGCTTCTGCCGCCGCGCCGCGAGCGGCTCGTCGTCGGCCAGGCCGATCGCGCGCCGCAGCGCCTGCGCCAGCACCCCGAACGCGGAGCCGGCGCGCATCGGGTCGCCGCGCCCGATCCAGATCTGCGCGCCCTCGCCGCGGGCGCGGAGGCGCTGGATCAGCTCGTGGCGCAGCCGCGATTTGCCTGTGCCGGCCCCCCCGAGCACGAGCGCCGCGCTGGCCATCGGCTCCTCGACGCACTGGGTGAACGCCGTCTCGAGGAGCGCGATCTCCCGCTCGCGGCCCACACACGCCGTCGGCTTGCCGAGCAGGAGGGGCGGCGCGTCGAGATCGTCCCGCTCCCCGCGCAGGAATTGCCCGGCGCCGTCGGACGCGACGTCGAACCGGCTGCCCAGGAGGCCCGCCGTCACCTCGTCGATGCGGACCGAGGCCTCCCCGGCGGGCGCGCGATCCGACGCGAGGAAGAGGACCGCGCGGTCGATCAGCTCGCCGACGGGCGCCCGCGGCCAGAGCTCCGCCCGCCCCGAGACGAGCGCCACGGGCGCTCCCCCGAGCACCGCGCGGAGCGAGAGCGCGCAGCGCGCCGCCCGCGCCGCGAGATCGGTCGGCGCCCCGGCGCTGGAGAGCACGATCACCGGCGACTGGTCGGCGAGGATCTCGAGCTGCCCCCGGTAGCGCTCCGCCACCGCGCCGAGCGCCCGCGCCCGCCGGTCGCGCTCCTCGGCCGGGGGCGCCTCGGCCCCCTCGACGACCGCGTCGCGCGCCAGGATCAGGCTCACGACCTTCCGCTCGCTGCTCGTGATCTCGCGCGACCGGACGCCGCTGGACGAGGCGCTGGGCCACTCGAGCAGGCTCTCGCCGAGCCCGGCGAGCGCCGCCGCGACCGCGTCGCCGTCGCGCGGGCGTCGATCCGGGGACTTCGAGAGCATCGCGGCGACGAGGTCGTCGAGCTGGGCCGGGAGCTCCGCCCGGAGCTCCCGGAGCCGCGGCGGCTCCGTGAGCACGATCTTGAGCGCCACGGAGAGCGCGTCGAGGCCCTGGAACGGCGCGCGCCCGGTGAAGCATTTGAAGAGCACGCAGCCGAGGGAGAAGATGTCCGCGCGCGCGTCGATGTCCGGCTCGCCGCGCGCCTGCTCCGGCGCCATGTAGCCCGGGGTGCCCAGCATCGCGCCCGTCGCGGTGAGCCGCGGCTCGCCGCTCGCCACCCGCGCGATCCCGAAGTCGATCAGCGTCACGCCCTCCACCGACCCGCCCGCGAGGAACACGTTGCTCGGCTTCAGGTCGCGGTGGACGATGCCCTCCCGGTGCACGACGCCGAGCGCCGCCGCCATGCGCACGCCGACCGTCACGCTCTCGGCGATCGTGAGCTCCTCCCGCGCGAGGCGGTGGGAGAGCGTCTCGCCCGAGAGCCACTCCATGGCCAGGTACATCTCGTGCGCATCCGTCACCCCGTCGGCGATGTAACGCACGATCCCTGGATACCGGAGCGCCGAGAGCGCCTTCACCTCGCGCGCGAAGCGGCCTGCCTCCGTCTCCCCGGTGCGCCGCAGGATCTTCACCGCGACCACCTCGCCGCTCCGGCGATCGCGCGCCCGGTAGACATCCCCCATGCCCCCGGAGCCCGCGAGACACTGGATCTCGAACCTGTCGCCGATGATCTCGCCAGCGCGCATGGCCGGCCCCAGCATACCCCGCCTCGCGGCCCGTCCGGCGGCGGCATGGCGCCCGGGTACGCCCGTAGGCGGCGTCAGGCGACACCCCACACGCGAAAATCGTCACCGAAAATTGGGTAGTTTTCGCCGACGTTTTTAGGGTGCTCTCATGGACAAGAAAATTCTAGCCGCAACTCTCCTGCAGGCGCTCGCCCTTGCCCACGCCGAGCAGCGCGCTGAGACCCTGGACACGCTGGTCGAGAGGCTCCGTGTCCGCCGCAAGGACGTCCGCGACACGCTGACCGTGCTCCACCGTCAGGGGATGGTGGACGTGCTCCGCATGCGACTCACACTCTCGGGGTTCGCGATCGGCTCGGCGTTGATCGGACAGACGTTGCCGGCGCTCAGGGCCGCTCCGCGGTCGGCGATCGCCGCGGCGTGAGCCGCGGCCGCGCCGGCGCCGCCGGGCCGCCTAGGCTTCGACGAGGCCCGAGCGCACGGCCAGCCGGGTCAGGTCGGCCACGCTGTGGGTCGCCACCTTCGCGCAGAGGCGCGCCCGGTGGGTCTCGACGGTCTTCACGCTGATCGACAGCCGCACGGCGGCCTCCTTGGCCGAGCAGCCCATCGCGAGCAGGCGGAGCACCTGCCGCTCCCGGTCGCTCAGCGCGGCCACCATGTCGCCCCGGGCGGCCGCGTCGCGCCGCTGGAGCGCGCGCACCATCGCGGCGCTCACGTCCGGCGAGACCGCCGTGCGCCCGCGGACGACGGTGCGCAGCGCCTCCACGACGTCGGCCAGCCGGCTCTGCTTCGACAGGTACCCGTCCGCTCCGGCGCGCATCGCCTCGGCCACCCGGAACTCGTCCCGGTACATCGAGAGCACGACGACGCGGAGCTCGGCGATGCCCTTGAGCTCCCGGATGAGCTCGGTCCCGCTGCGGTCGGCGAGGGAGAGCTCGATCACCGCCACGTGGCAGCGATGCAGCTCCTGCGCGCGCAGCGCCTCTCGCCCGCTCCCCGCCTGGACGACCGCGCCCACGCCCGCCTGCGCCGCGAGCGCGTGCGCCAGCGCCTCCCTCACGACGTGTTGATCATCGACGAGCAGAACATCCATGATGAAACCCCCCTTGCCCAGGGGCCTTGTAACAAAGGGCCTTGTGTTTCATGAACCTGCTTCCTCGGTAGGGAGCCGCCTGCCGCCGCGGTATTTTCGTCCAGGACCGGGGTCGCGCTCCTCGCGCGAGCGCCTCGGACGAGCGCGAGGGGCAGCCGGCGGGCGACGCTCCCTGGGCCGTTTCGTTTGCGCTAGATAGGCTGCCTCATGTCCCGCTTTCCAGGAGCTCTCCTCTCCACCCTCCGACACGACTCGGCCTTCTGGCGCCGCGCTTTCGTCGCCGGCGTCGCGCGCGGGCCGGAGCCCTGGGTGCGCCACAGCCCGCCTGTCTTCGGCGTGATCTTCGCGGCCGTGCTCCCGGCGACGCGCCGTCGCGTCGCGCAGAACCTGCGCCGCATCCGCGGGCCGCGATCCCGCGTCGTCGACGCGCTGGACACCGCCGCGGTGTTCGCCACCTACGGAAGCTGCATCACGGAGGCGCTCCTGCTCGCGAGCGGCCGTGGCTACGCCGTGACGAGGCGCACCCGGGGCGTCGAGCACTACCGCGCCGCCGCCGCGGCCGGGCGAGGGGTCCTCGTCGCCACGGCGCACACCGGCGGCTGGGACATCGCGGGCCAGGTGCTCGGCGGGGTGCACCCCGAGGGCGTCATGCTCGCCATGCAGCGGGAGCGGGACCCCGAGGCGCGGGCCATCCAGGACGAGGCGCGGCAGCGCGCCGGCGTCCAGGTGGTGCACATCGGCGACGGGCCCCTGGACGCGCTGCCCCTGCTCGGCCACCTGCGGCGCGGCGGCGTCGTCGCCATGCAGATCGACCGCGTGCCGCCCGGGATGCGCTGCCGCGAGGTCACCTTCCTCGGCGAGCGCTGGCGCGCTCCCGAGGGGCCGCTCGCGCTCGCCGCGCTGAGCGGCGCGCCGATCCTGCCGGTGTTCACGCGCCGCCTGGGCTTCCTCGACTACGAGGCGGTCGTGTCGCCGCCGATCTCGCTCCCGCGCCGCCCCACCGAGGCGGAGCGGGACCGGGCGGCCGCCGCCATGATGGGCGCGATGGAGCGCTTCGTCCGCGCTCACCCGACGCAGTGGTTCCACTTCACGGGCGAGGGCCCCGTCACGCCTGTGGAGGAGCGCTGACCTACAGGGGCCCCTCGGTGAGCCCGTGGACGAACTGCCGCACGCGGGGGTCGTCGCTCGCCTTCGCCTCCGCGGTGGTGCCGTCGAAGATGAGCCGGCCGCGGTAGAGCATCCCGACCCGGTCGGTGACCGTGAGGAGCCGGTCGAGGTCGCTCGAGACCATCACCACGGTCGCGTTCATCGCCCGCTGCTCGGCGCGGAGCAGGTCGAAGATGCGCTGCGACGTCACCGGATCGAGGCCGGCCGCCGGCTCGTCGTAGAGGACGATCTCGCCGCGCGCGATGGTGGCGCGCGCGACGCCGACGCGCTTCTTCTGGCCGCCGGACAGCCCGGCCGGCATCCGGTCCTCGAAGCCTGACAGCGACACCACCCGGAGCCGCTCCGCGACGCGCTCCTCGATCTCGTCCTCGCTGAGATCGTAGAGCCGCCGCAGGGGGAACGCGATGTTCTCGCCCACGGTCATGTAGTCGAACAGCGCGTTGTTCTGGAACAACATCCCGAACTTGAGGCGGAACTGCTGGAGCTCGATGTCGCTGAGCGCGTGCACGTCCTTGCCGTCGACGAGCACGCGCCCGCGATCCGGCCGCACGAGGCCGGTGATCACCTTGAGCAGCACGCTCTTGCCCGAGGCGCCCGGGCCGATGAGCCCGTAGAGGCACCCGGCGGGGACCTCGAGATCGACGCCGCGGAGGACGGGCAGCCCCCCGAAGCTCTTCGTCAGCTGCTCGATCCGGATCATCGCGTCGCGCCTACGGTGGCGCGAGGCGGGGCGCGCGCGCAACCGTCAGTTGGCGGAGAACGACGTGCGGGCCACGTCGAGCCGCGGGTGGGATGGGAACGACATCCCGCGGATCTGCCCGGAGATGCACCCCGCGATGCTCGGGTTCGACGGGCTGGTCGTGACGGTGACGCCCACGGCGCGGCCGTTCTGCACGGCGGCGCAGACGTTCACGGACATGCTCGACGGGACGTTGCACGCGTTCAGGTACGTGCCGCGGTTCAGCACGTTGCCGTAGGCGCCGGCCGTGAGATCCGGCGGCCCGTTGTTGCCGAGCTTGTACTCCTCGACGTAGCGCGCCTGCGCCGCCTCGCAGCTCATGCCGCTGCCGAGGGTCGGGAAGTTGCCGCCGCCGCTCGGCCGCGCCCCGCCGGCGCGCGCCGCCCCCTTCTGGCCCTCCAGGCCGGCGTCGACCTCGATCGCGACGCGGTCGGTCGCGCCCTGCACCGCGAGCTCCCGCTGCTTGTTCGCGCGCTCGCGGTACCACCAGCCCGCGCCCGCCGCGAGGATGACGCCCATCAGCGCCATCCCGATCAGCGCCTTGTACTGCGTGCCCTGCTTCTCGGCCGTGACCACGGCCTCGAGCGCGCGCTTCTCCTGCACGATGTCCCGGTTCAGCTTCGCCTGCTCGGCGAACGGGGCGAACTCCTCCCAGTCCTGGATCGCGCGCTCCTCCGCGGAGAACGTGTCGCGCAGCACCTGATCGCCCGTGAAGGAGCCGGACGCGATCTGCTGGAGCAGCTCCACGGACGAGAACGGCCCGTGGTCCATGCCGTCCTTGATGACGACGTACCGCGGGCGCGGGTCGGACTCGAGCGCGGCCTTGAGATCCGCGAGCTTGCGGGTCGGGTCGTTGCCGGGCATGCGGTTCGGCTGGTTCACGGGGATCGCGACCGCGAACGGCCCGTCCCCGGAGACGGCCTGGATCTTCGGGAGCGACGGCGCGGACGGGACGCGGGGCTCCTCGGTGTGCCCGGTCGGCGGCATCATCGAGAGGTTGAGGTCGACCTCGAACTCGTCGTCGCCGTCGAGGTGCGAGGCGTCGGCGCTGGGCGGCTGCTCCGAGGCGCTCGGGACGATCTGATAGAGGGCCTGCGCGAGGGCGGCGAGATCCGACGGGCGGTGCTTGGGGTCGGCCACGAGCGACTTGCCGAGCACGATCTCGAGGGCGGGCGGCAGGTCGGGGACCACGTCCGCCGGCCGCCGCATGCCGGGGCCGACGCTGCTGTTCGTGAGCAGCTCGTAGAGGATGGCCCCGACCGCGAAGACGCTCGCGCGCGCGTCGCCCTCGCCGCCCTTGCGCTCCTCGGGCGCGAGGCACGCGCGGTCGCGCGGCAGGGCAGGGGGGCTGTGCGCGAGCTCCTCGATGACCTGGAGGGCGCCGCCCGCGCCGTACCCGAGGCACGAGGGGTGCACGAAGAGGGTCCGCCCCTGCGCGTGGAGCGCGTGGAGCTGCGTGCAGAGCGGCACCGCCAGGCCGATGGCCTCGCGGACGTCGAAGCGGCGACCGGTCGCGCGGCGCGACTCCATCTCGGCGCGGAGCGTGCCAGCGGGGATGGACATGCCGACGGGCAAGGGGGTCAGAATAACGGGCTGGGCCTGAGCAGACATCGGGGAGCAACACTACGACAAGACGGCCGCTCCGCTCAACGCCGCCACGCGGCTGATCGGGGGCGCCGCGACGCTGGCGCCCGGGGTGTCGGCGTGCGGAGAGCAGCGTCAGCGTGTGTTGATGGCGTCAGCGTGCGTGGGCGGCCTCAGCCGTGCTGGCGGGGTCCGTCGGGACGGCCAACATGTGCCCGGCGAGGAACCGGAGCAGATCGTCCTCGCGCGACTTCGGCCAGCGCGCGTGGTTGAGGGCGCCTTTCTTGGCGGAGCAGCGGTTCCTGAGCGCGCAGTGGGGCTCGTCCCTGCCGGCCTCGTCGAGGCGCAGGAACGAGGTCTGAGCGGAGAGCGCGTCGCGCGTGCGCAGCCACCGCTCGACCGACTCACACGGGAACACGTCGTCGCAGGCCCGGTACATCACCATTGCGGGCGGCGGCGGGCCCGGGCACGCCCAGTCGGCCGGCGGGGCGTCGCTGCCGTACGTGGCGAACGCGGCGACGCGGTCGGCGCGCAGCATGGCGTAGGTCGCGGCCATGTGGCCGCCGTAGGAGGAGCCGACGGCGTAGATGCGCCGCCGGTCGACGAGCTTCTGCTCGAGGAGCTGGTCGATGAACACGTCGACGGTGGCGACGTCGACGTTGCCCTCGCCGGTGTACTCGGCGTCGAACGGCGCGACCGCGGTGTAGGTCTTCGAGCCGCGCTCGCGCTCGGTCTGGCTCGGGGTCTTGAAGGCGCGGCCCTGGGGGGCGAGCACGATGAAGCCCGCGTGCGCCGGGTCGCCGGTGAGGTTCCACGTGGCGCCGAGCTTGCGCAGGCCGGTCTCCTTGTCGACGGCGGTCGGGTTCTTGGCGTCGCCGTGGAAGAAGACGAGGAGCGGCAGCGGCGCGCGTGTCTCCACGCCGCTCGGCGCGATCACGCAGGCGTAGCGGGGCGACCCCTCGGCGTCGCGCGCCTCGAGCACGCGGGCCCCGCGGCAGGGCGGCCTGCCCAGCGTCTTGCGGAGCTCTCGCCCGGGGCGCCCCTGCTCGGCGACGCAGCTCCCTTCGCTGGGCGGCCGCGCCTCGGGCGCCTTCGGCGGCGGCGAGGCGGGGGCCTTGGCGGCGCCGCGGCCGGCGTCGCGCGCCGCGGCCGCCGCGCGCGCGGCGCCGCCGTCGGCGGCTGCCGCGTCGGCGCCGGCGTCCCGCTCGAAGACGCCGAGCAGGTCGCCGCCGTCGACGCTCGAGGAGGGCGTGGAGCACGCGGCGGCGATGCCCAGCGCGGCGCCGGCGAGCGCGGCGGCGAGCAGGGCCCGGCTGCGCCGGGGGCCTGGAGGGGCCGGCGTCGAGGGGCGCCGCGGGCGGCTCTCGGGTCGAGGTCGAGGCACGGGCGCACTTTAGTCCCGCGCGTCAGGGATCTTGCCAGGATTTCTACCGTGCTGAGCCAGCCCGGTGTGTCGCGACGGGTCGATCTCCGGCGCAGGCCGAGGTACGCTGGACACGCCCATGGCTCATCCCACCCAGGACATCCTCGCTGCCGCCCTGTCCCTTCCTGAAGGAGAGCGCCTCAGGCTTGCGTCCGAGCTGCTCGCCAGCGTCGAGGAGCCGCACGATGACTCATGGAACGCTGCGTGGCTCGAGGAGCTCGAGCGCAGGGAGCAGGCGGTGCGCGACGGGGGGAGCGCGGGGGACGCGTGGGCCGAGGTTCGGGGGCGGATTCTCGCGCGGCTGGGCGCTCGTTGACCCGGCCAGTCCTCGTTCGCGTCGACGCGCAGGCGGAGCTGAACGAGGCTGTGGACTGGTACGAGCGGCGCCGTGCTGGGCTCGGCGTCGAGCTCGTGAGCGCCATCGAGGAGGCCATCGACGCGATCGCCGAGGCGCCCCAGGCATGGCCCCGATGGCAGGCTGGCTATCTCTATAGAAAGTATGTCCTGCGCCGTTTCCCTTTCGTCGTGTTCTTCACGGCAGAAGGCGCTGGGATCCAGATCGTCGCGTTCGCTCACGCGAAGCGGCGGCCGGGGTATTGGATGCGACGCTCCAGCCAGTGAGCGGCCCTTGACGACCTCCGGTCGCAGCGTTTGGGATCGGAGGCAAACCAGGTTGCGACGTGCGTGTCGAGCACGCCACTTCAAGCTTCGTCTCCTTCGAACGCGCGCCGGGTAAGATGGGCCCATCTCGCGGTTGCGTCAGGTCAGGGGGATGAGCCGTAGCGATGCCCCGGAGGTGCCCAGCGTGTCCGGACCGCGCTGAAGAGGCCCACCCCAGAACAAGCGACGTGATTCATCTTACGCGCAATGCCCTCCTGCACCGTGAAGGGGTAAGCGATCTTCCATCGATCGCCGTCCGGCGGCGGGCTCGCGACACTGCGCTGGTGCAACGCTGGGCGTCGGTGACAAACAACGTAAGTTGTCTTACTTAGAGATGCCGCCGGGAGGCGTGCGGCAGCAGTTGAGATGCGGCCAGGCGCCGCCGGGCGGCGATCGACAGGAGTGATCTCGCTCCAGGGTGCCACCGGCAGGCGTTCGGCGGCAGTTGGGATGCGGCGAGGTGCCACCCGCAGGTGATCGAGGTGAGTTGTCTTACTCCAAGGTGCCGCCGGCAGGCGTTCGGCGGCAGTTGGGATGCGGCGAGGCGCCCCCGGGCGGCGCCCGGCGGCAGCGGGGATGCGGCGAGGTGCCGCCGGGCGGCGCCGGGCGCCAGTTGGGCGCGCTCAGGTCGCGCCGCCGGGCGCGGTCGCCGCCGGGGACGGGACCTTGCCGTCGTCCGCCGGCTGCTTGCGGGGAGCCCCTTCGTGGCTAGGCTGGGCCGACCATCCCATGACGCCCTTCGACTTCCTCATCGGCGCCGCCCTCGCTGCGCTCTTCGCTTTCCAGGTTTACGTCACCGTCCGCGTCTTCCGCAGCCGGCTCTACGAGCCGAAGCAGAAGGTCTGGCAAGCGCAGCTCGTCTGGCTCCTGCCGATCATCGGCGCCGGGCTGGTCTTCACGATCCTCCAGGAGGAGGACAAGGCCCACCGCGACGCCTCCTCGCACCTCCGGAGCTGAAGCGCCGGGACGGCGCGCCGCTCGCTCGGCTGCCGCGCGCCCTGCACCAGGCTGACCCCGCTCCCTTCGCCGCCTCCCTCCTCCTCGCCCCTCTGATCACCCCGGTGCATCCCGGCGAAGGACGGGACAGACGGAGGCAGACGGGGACAATCGACCAGCAAAATTCGGTTTCACCCTTCGGTCCAGCGTCCCCGTGCGCTATGGCTCAGGGAGCATGGCGGACGACGTCTTCGGCATCGTCGGGACCACGCAGGCGGGTAATTTCCACGTCGAGCAGGTGGTCGCGGAGGGGGGGTTCGGCGTGGTGTACCGGGCGATCCACGCCGGGTTCCGCGCGCCGGTCGCCCTGAAGTGCCTGAAGGTCTCCGAGGCCCGGACGCCGCGCGAGCGCCAGCTGTTCCTCGGGAAGTTCCGGGAGGAGGCCCAGCTGCTCTTCCGGCTCTCGGCCTCCATCCCCGAGGTCGTCCGGCCGCTCCACGTCGACGTGCTCCACCTCAAGCGAGGGGAGTTCGTCCCGTTCCTGGCGCTCGAGTGGCTGGAGGGGGAGTCGCTCGACCGGGTCATCGACCGGCGGCGGCAGAACGGGGAGGCGCCGATCCCGCTCCACAAGCTCATGAAGATGATGCGCCCCATCGCGCAGGCGATCGCGCGGGCGCACCGCTTCCCGAGCCCGGGCGGCACGGTGTCGATCATCCACCGCGACCTCAAGCCCGAGAACATCTTCATCACGACCCAGGAAGGGGTCGAGCGCCTCAAGATCCTCGACTACGGCATCGCCCAGGCGAAGACGCTGGCGGAGCAGGCCGTCGGCCGGGTGACCAACGGCGATCCGCTGAACGCCTTCTCCCCGGCGTACGGCGCCCCGGAGCAGTGGGCGCCGAAGCGGTTCGGGCAGACGGGAACCTGGACCGACGTGTGGGGTCTTGCGCTCACCATGGTCGAGGCGCTCGTCGGACGGCAGGTGATCGAGGGCGAAGCGCAGGCGATGATGGGGACGGCCCTCGACGTGAACCGCCGGCCCACGCCCCGGACCGAGGGGGCCAACGTCCCGCCGGAGGTCGACGCGGTGTTCGAGCGCGCGCTCGCGGTGAGCCCGCGCGACCGCACGCGCGACATCGAGACCTTCTGGTCGGAGCTGGAGGCGGTGATGGGGCTCCCGCCCACGTTCGGGCCGCGCGCCGCCGCGCACGACGACGCCTACGCCGCGACGCCCGCCCCGCCGCCGTCCCCGCCGTCGTCGACGCGCGCGGCCCTGCAGGTCAAGCGGTCGGGGCAGGTGTGGCTGGACACGCCGGCGGACGCCGGGTCGCTCGAGATCGACCTCGACATGGCCCCGGCCTCGCTCCGCGCGCAGCGGGGCAACCGCCGGGACGGCGCGGGGAACAGCGTGCGCCCGCCGCCGTCCTCGGGTTCGGCGGGGCTCGAGATGGACCTGCCCGAGGGGCCGCCGCCGAGCGCACGCGGCTGGGCACCGCCGGGCGCGGCCGGCCCGGAGGGCGCCCCCGGGAGCGCGCGCGGCTGGGGCGGCGGCATGGGCGTCGCGGAGGCGACCCCCGTCGTGGGCGCGCTCCCCCGCGCCGGCGGGATGGAGAGCACCCCGCCGAGCGCACGCGCGCGCGGCGGCGGGATCGGGATCGGGATCGGGATCGAGAGCATGCAGCCGCTGGAGGCGGCGCTCGGCGCCTCGCCGCGCATGCCGCCGCGCACGCCCCCGCCGCCGGCGGCGCTGCGCCCGCTCTCGGAGACGCCGGCGTCCAGGTACCGGCCCACGTCGCGCCCGGCGGACGCACGACCGCGCGCCCCGGCGCCGCCGAGCCCACGCGCGGGCCCGACCCTCCTCCAGCAGCTCGCGCTGCCCGTGGCCTGCATCGTGTTCGCGTGTGTGATCACGGTGGCCGACCTCATCATGAAGAGCTCGGGCCAGGTCCTGAGCTTCGGTCCGGTGCGCTCGTTCTGGGTCGCCGGCGTGCTGCTCCTCCTCGGCGTCGGGCTGTTCTTCTGGCGCATGCTCGGAGATCCCGGCGATGCCTGACCTGACCTCTGCAAGGGAGCTCGCGGAGCAGCGCGCGGCCGAGAGCGTGTCGGCCCGCTTCACGCGGGTCATGAACGCGTCGACCTCGCGTTTCGGCGTGCTCACCGATCCGCCGCTCGTGGCGCTCGCCACGGGCGTCTTCCTGCTCGTGTTCCTCGGGGCGATGGGCAAGGACGCGGGGCCGTCGGTCGTGCGCGCGCTCGGCGCGCTCGTGTTCGTGCCGATCGCGGTCGCGCTCGTCACCAGCGTGGCGCTCCGCGGCGCGCGGCGCGAGGTCGTCGCGTGGCTCGCGCGCCAGCCGTTCCCGGTGGAGAACCTGAACGCCGTGCTGAACGGCCTCGGCGAGGCGCTGGAGGTGAGCTTCGCCCGCGCGGTCCCCGACACGGCCGAGCTCAACATCGCGCTCGACAAGGTGCACCCGGACGCGTTCGTCACGGGCGGCGTCGAGGACGCACACACGCTCGACATCCGCATCGGCGTGGTCGACTCGAAGCGCAACCCGGCCGCGACGAACCACCAGCGTTACGCGCGCGTCCGCGAGCTCGTCGAGCGCGTGCTCGTGCCGCTCGCGGAGCGCTACCCCATCGAGAGCGTCCGCGTGAAGTGAGCCGCGGCGGCGGGCGCGGCGCCGCGGGCTCGCTCCGGCCCTTTCCCTTCCGGCCGGGTCCCCTGTATCGTCGCGGCCCATGACCGCCTCGACCTCCGAGAAGCTCCTCTCCGGTCTGGAAGCCCGGGGCATCACCCGCGCCAAGATCGGCGGGTTCGACATCGACGGCATCCTCCGCGGCAAGTACGTCTCCCTCGAGAAGCTGAAGAGCGCCCTCGAGAGCGGCTTCGGCTTCTGCGACGTGATCTTCGGCTGGGACATCGCCGACGTCCTCTACGACAACGCCAAGGTCACCGGCTGGCACAGCGGATACCCGGACGCGCACGCGGTCCTCGACCCGAGCACCCTGCGCGACCTCCCGTGGGAGCCGAACACCGCGGCGATCCTCGCCGACTTCCGCGACGAGCAGGGCGGCCCGCATCCGGCCTGTCCGCGCTCGCTCCTCCGGAGCGTCATCGAGAAGGGGGAGAGCATGGGCTTCTCCGCGAAGTTCTCGTGCGAGTTCGAGTTCTTCCTCTTCGAGGAGACGCCGCGCTCGCTCCACGAGAAGCGCTTCGCCGGCCTGACGCCGCTGAGCCCCGGCATGTTCGGCTACTCGTGGGTCCGCGAGGGCCAGAACAAGAAGCTCATGGCGGCCATCCTCGACGGCATGCGCGCGTTCGACGTCGAGATCGAGGGCCTGCACACCGAGACCGGCCCGGGCGTGTACGAGGTGGCGATCCGCTACGACGAGGTGCTCCGCGCCGCCGACAAGGCCGCGCTCTTCAAGACCGCCATGAAGCAGATCGCCTTCGAGCACGGCCTCGCGGTGACCTTCATGGCGAAGTGGAACGCGGACCTCCCCGGATCGAGCGGCCACCTGCACCAGAGCCTCTGGAAGGACGGCAAGAACGTCTTCCAGGACGCGTCGTCGCCCGACCGGCTCCCGGCCGCGCTGCGCCACTACGTGGGCGGCCAGATCGCCCTCATGCCCGAGCTCACGGCGCTCTACTCGCCGACGATCAACACGTACAAGCGCTACGTGCCCGGCGTCTGGGCGCCGCTCACCGCGAGCTGGGGCGTCGAGAACCGCACGGCCGCGATCCGCCTCATCGGCCTCGGCACGCCGGCCGCGCGGGTCGAGTACCGCCAGACGGCCGCGGACATCAACCCGTACATCGCCATGGCCGCCTGCCTCGCCGCGGGGCTCCACGGCATCGAGAACGGGATCGAGCCGCCCCCGCAGGCCGCGGGGGACGCCTCCACCGCCGGGGACTCGCGCCGCGCGCTGCCGCGCACGCTCGCCGAGGCGACCCGGCTGCTCGAGGGCAGCCGCGCCGCGCGCGAGATCCTCGGCGAGAAGTTCGTGGATCACTATGTCCGCACGCGCGACTGGGAGGTACGCCAGTACGAGCGCGCGGTCACGGATTGGGAGCTGAAGCGCTACTTCGAGGCGGTGTGATCATGAGCCAGTTCACGGTTTGGAGCTTTCCTACTCGCATCCTCTTCGGCGCCGGCGTCGTCGGGCAGACGGGCGCCGAGGCGCGCCGGCTCGGGGCGTCGAGGGCGCTCGTCGTCACGGACAAGGGCGTCGTCCGCTCGGGGCTGCTCGAGCCGGTCGCCGCGTCGCTGCGGCAGGCCGGCGTCGAGGTCGCCGTCTTCGACGACGTGCTCGGCAACCCGGTCGAGAAGAACGTGCACGACGGCGTCGCCGCGTTCCGCGCGGCCGGCGCCGATCTCGTCGTCGCCCTCGGGGGCGGCTCGCCGCTCGACGTCGGCAAGCTCGTCCGCCTCGGCGTGCACCACGACCGGCCGCTCGTCGACTACGACGACGCCACGGGCGGCGATCGCTTCATCACGCCCAACGTCCCGCCGATGCTCGCGATCCCCACGACCGCCGGCACCGGCAGCGAGGTCGGGCGCTCGGGCGTCGTGACGCTCGACGTGAACCACCGCAAGACGGTCATTTTCTCGCCGTACCTGCTCGCGAACGCCGCGCTGCTCGACCCGGAGATGACGCGGTCGATGCCCGCCTTCCTCACGGCCGCGACCGGCTTCGACGCGCTCACGCACTGCATCGAGGCGTACGTCTCGAAGGGCGATCACCCGATGGCCGACGGCATCGCGCTGGAAGGGATCCGCCTCGCCGCCGCGAACCTGGAGCGGGCGGTCACACACGGCGACGACCTCGAGGCGCGCGGCGCCATGATGAAGGCCGCGATGATGGGCGCCGTCGCCTTCCAGAAGGGGCTCGGCGCGTGCCACTCGCTCGCCCACCCGCTCTCCAGCGAGTGTGGGCTGCATCACGGCCTCGCCAACGCCCTCTGTCTGCCGCCGGTCGTCGAGTTCAACGTCTCCGCGGCGGCGCCGCGTCTCGCCCGTGTCGCGGCGCTGCTCGGCGCGGCCGAGGACGCCGCCGCGTGCGCGGACGCGATCCGCGCCCTGCGCGCGCGCATCGGGCTCGCGGCCGGCCTCGAGAAGGCCGGCGTCGCGCGCGACAAGCTCGACGCGCTGGCCGATCTCGCCGCCCAGGACGCCTGTCATACGAGCAACCCCCGCCCGTGTTCGCGCGAGGATCTGCGCCGGCTCTACGACGCTTCCTTCGCGGGATGACCGCGGGATGACGCCGTCGTTGGGGGCCGGCCTACCTCTGGTCGACGATGGATAAATGAGGTAGCAGGGGTGCACGATGACCGTCACCTCCAGCGAGCGAGCCGCCCGTCCCGCGACGTGCCAGATGTTCGAGACGCCGCTCATCGAGCGGTTCTCGCGGATCCACCCGCTCACGCCGTTCGTCTTCTGGCTCCCGGTCTACGGGTATCTCTGCGTCCGCGCTGCCCGCAACGGTGTCGGCCTGCTCGCCGAGATCGGGCTCGTGCTGGCCGGCCTCTTCCTGTGGACGCTCGCCGAGTACGTCCTGCATCGGTACGTGTTCCACTACGTCGGGCCGCGCCTGTGGCAGCGCCGGATGCACTTCGTCCTCCATGGGGTGCACCACGACTTTCCCCAGGACGCCGATCGGCTGGTGATGCCGCTCGGCGCCAGCATCCCCCTGGGCGTCGTGTTCTACACGATGTTTCGCCTCATCTTCGGCCCCGTTCCAGCGGATCCGCTGTTTGCCGGCTTCGGGTTCGGCTACCTCGTCTACGATGGCACGCACTATGCCATTCACCACTTCCGCATGAGCTCTCGCTGGGGGAAGTGGATCAAGCGCCATCACATGGTCCATCACCACACGGGGGAACACGCGCGGTGGGGCGTGTCGTCTCCGCTCTGGGACTGGGTCTTCGGGACGATGGGCAGCTCGCAGCCAGGAAAAGGCAGCTGACCGGAAGATCGGCGCGCGCCCGGGAGCGCCGGTGATCACCAGCAACATGGGAATGGCCCGCCGGCGCCGCGGGTTCAGCAGGTCGTGAATCGGTCGGGTCTGGACGCTTGCGCGGCCGACGCGGCCGAGGCGCGTGGCCGCGGCCGCTTCCCGTAGAGGAGGCGAGGGGATCGTTCGAGATCGAGGAGACGAGGGGTCTTGGAGGAGATCGGCTCGACACGCACCAGGGAGCGCGCAGCGGCGAGCGCGCGCGGCGGCGAGCGCGCGACGCCCGCCCAGGCCCAGGATCAGGCGTGTGGCGCGCGTGGCGCGCGTGGCGCGCGTGGACGGAGGGCCGGCTTGACACGCGGCCTCCGGAGCCCGAAGCGCAGCGGGCAGCTCACGGCGACGAGGCGGTGCTGCTCGCGCCGAACGCCGCCGCGGCAGCCGCGTCCGATGCAGACAGCGGCCGCATCGCGCCCGCGTAGAAGGTCCGGAGCGTGTTGCGTCCGCAGTACGGGCACAGCCACGCCACATCGAACCGGTCGAGGTGGGCATTGATGCTGTGCGCCGGCGCGAGCTCCTTGCCGCCCTCCGCGGTGGCCGAACGACCTCGGGCAGCCCACCCGGCGGTGACGTGCCGGTGCTCGTCCAGGGTGGCTGAGAGGGCTGCCTGGCACTCGCAACGAGTGGAGATGAGAAACCGACTCATTCAGGACCGTCCTTCGTAGATGTTTCCGTGAAACATGTCGGCATGCCGCGGTGCGGCGTGCTCGGAAAGATGCGCGTCCTCATATAAAGGGTGATCAGTTTGAGCTCAAGGGGTGTTAGCCTGGGTCCCGGTCGCGCTGGTGTGACTGGGGAAGGGGAGTTCATGACCGCTCGAAGTGCACGACGTGCAGATCGAGAACGCGCGACGCCGGCCTCGGGGGGCATGGATGTCGTCGAGCCGCTCCGGCCCGGGCCGCGCCCGGTGCGCCGCAGCAGGATCCTCCTTGCGCACGACGCGCGCGCCACCACGTGTGATGCGCTCGCCCGCGCGATCGAGGACGCGGTGGCCAACGTCGAGATCGTGGACGCCTCGTCGATCGACGACGCCCTGCTCGCCGCGGCGACCGAGCAGTTCGAGGCGTTCCTCGTCTGCCTGGATCTGCCGCCGGCGCCGCTTGGCGGCGTGCGCCTCGCGAGCGAGCTCGTGGCGCACGACCACCCGGTCGTGCTCGTGACGCGGAGCCTGCGCTGGGTGCCGCCCGACAGGCCGGCGCTCCATCAGCTGCCCTGGATCCCGCCGGACGCGGGCGCCCCCGAGGTCGCCGACGCGATCGGGGCGGCGACCGGCGAGTTCGACAGCATGATCCGCACGCGCGCGCCGCGACCCGCCCTGCTCGGCGTGCCCGCGCTCCGCGCGCGCCGCTGAGGGGCGGCCGCGCGCGCCGCGGCCTGCGCCCTCGCGAGCGGCCCTCCAGAAAAGATCACGCAAGGTTCGTGGCGAAGGGGGTTGCTCTGCGGCGCGGGATTCGGTAGAAGCTCCTCCACCTCAAGCGGGACTAGCTCAGTTGGTAGAGCATCAGCTTCCCAAGCTGAGGGTCGCGGGTTCGAATCCCGTGTCCCGCTCCGAGGATCGCCGGCACCCTCCTGCGCTGGCGGTCCTCCTGCTGTTGGACCACCTCGGCGCCGAGGGACGACTGCTGCCGCCGTCGATGCGACAGCTCCCGCGCTGAGCTCGGACGCTGCCGGCCTGCACGTGCGGGAGCTCGGCGCGGAATCCCTGCATCCCCTGACCCAGGTTCCGCCGCGGGCGGGTCCGGGTGACGCTCGCGGACCCTGCGAGCGCTTCCGCTCGAGGGGCGCTCGGTTGCGGGGCGAGGGGGCGAGGCGATTTCCGCATTTTCGACGGATGCGGCGCTCCTGCGCGGCTCCCGACATGCGCTCTCATCCAGCGGGATCCACCCACGAAGGGCACGGCGCGTGTTGCTCGCAGGTGACGGTGCCGCGGCCCTCTCCGTGGCACACGGCGTGAATAGCCGAGGTCGGATGTGGCGGCGCGGGCAGCACGTGGGGCTGGCCGGGGCGGGGCGGCTCCGGCAGTGGATGGCGCGGCGGCCGTCCTCGGTCCGCGCCCTCGGCGCGCCGCGGCCGCGCGAGGGGAGCGCGGCGGCGCCGCCGTGGAGCGCCGGGGAGCTGGACCTTCCGATGGGGGACGGCGGCTACGCGCTGCTCGCGCGCCTGTCGGCCGGCGGGATGGCCGAGCTGTTCCTCGCGCGCCGGCGCGGGCCGGCAGGTATCGCCCACCCGGTGGTCGTGAAGCGGCTCCGCCCGGAGGCGCGGAGCGATCCGTCGATCGTGCGGATGTTCCTCTGCGAGGCCTGGATCAGCGCGAGGCTCCAGCACCCCAACGTGATCCGGTTCCACGACTTCGTCTTCCACGAAGGGCGGCACCACCTCGTGGTCGAGTACGTCCCGGGCTGCGATCTCGCCGCGGCCGCGCGCGCCTTCTTCGCCGAAGGGCGTCCGTTTCCGATCGAGGGGGCGCTCGAGATCGGCCTGGGCGTGCTGCGGGCGCTCGGGCACGCGCACGCGCTCCGCGACGACCACGGGAGGCTCGTCGGACTCGTGCACCGCGACGTGAGCCCGCAGAACGTGCTCCTCTCGGTCGACGGCGAGATCAAGCTCATCGACTTCGGCGTCGCGAAGATGACGGCGACGAGCGGGATGGACGATCCTGACCCGCTCGGTTCGCTGCCGCCGTGCGAGGGCGCGGCCGTGTCGACCGGCGCCGGCACCGTGAAGGGCAAGCTCGGTTATGTCGCGCCGGAGCAGCTGCGCGGGGACAGGATCGACGCGCGGGCGGATCTCTTCGCGGTCGGCGTGATCCTGTTCGAGCTGCTGACCGGGCGGCGGCTGTTCCACCGGAGGGAAGACGGGGCGACGATGCGCGCGGTGCTCTCCGGCGAGGTGCCGGCGATCGCGCCGCTCCGCCCGGCGTGCCCGGCGCTGCTCGAGGAGGCGCTGCGGCGCGCGCTCGCGCGCGACCCGGAGCGCCGCTTCGAGAGCGCTGCGCAGATGGAGGAGGTGCTCGCCGAGGTGCTCGTCGCGCTGCGCCGGGCGCCGGGCGGGCGCGACGGACCGAGCTCGAGCGAGCGCGGCCTGCTGGCAGGCCAGGAGATCGCCGCGCTCGTGCGCGAGGTCGTCTCCAGCGGCCGCGAACGGCACCGGTCGATGCTCGCGCGCGGCGACCTGCGATCCGGCGCGCCGCGCGCGGCGCGGACCGACGCGCGGCGGGCCGCCGGGAGCCGCTCCTCGGGGGACCGCGGCGAGATCGCGCCGCGGCCGGAGGCGCCGGGCGCAGGAGCGAGCCCGGCGGCGGAGGACGGCGCGCCCGGCGATCGCAGCGAGGTGAGGCGCGCCGCGACGCCGTGCTGGCGAGACGCGCGCGCGCCGCGGCGCGCCCGGATCGTGCCCTGGCTCGTGATCGCCGCCGTCACCTTCGCCGCGGGCGCGCTCGCGGGCAGGGCGATCGACGCGCTGGGCGGCGCTGCGCCGGCGAGCCGCGCGTCGCCTGGGTGACGCCGCGCGAGCGCGGAGATCGCGAGATCCCCGGGAGAGCTTCATAACGCGGCGCTCGCGTGATGCTGCGGACGCGAACGGTCGTTTGCGTTGGCGAGGGGCCCGACGGGCCCGTTAGCTTCGCCGCCCTCGATGTCCGCCCGCAGTGCTCTTGGCCGTGCCCTGGCGATCGCCGCGCTGGCTGTCCCTCTCCTCGCGCGCTCCTCCCCCGGGAGCGTGTTGCCGTGCCCCATCCCCGGTGCGCCCGAGGAGCCGAGCGAGATCAGCGCGGCCATCGAGCGACAGCCCATCTGCGTCGGATCGACGGTCGCGAGCGCGGGGGAGCTCGGCGACGTCCTTTATTACCGCAGCTTTCAGGGCGAGCCCGGCAAGGTCTCCGTCGGGTACTACGCCTTCTTCTCGGAGGAGCGGCCCTGGGGCAACAATTGGCTCACCTGGACGGTCCTGCCCGCGCTCGCCGTGGATCTCGTGTACACCCACGCGTTGCTCGTCGGTCCGGGGGTCCAGCAGCTCGCGTACGGCAAGGGCGACGTCGAGGGGTTCAGGATCCTCTACAGCGTCGAGGAAGACGGGAGGCTCAGCGCCGACCACGCGGTGGCCGACAGCGGCTACCACCGAGAGGTGCGGCTCGATCGCGCCGATCTGCTCTCCATCGAGCCCGGGCGGCCGACGGTCTACTCGCGGTGGTGGAGCCACCAGCTCGGTGGACGCGGGGCGCGGCCGGGCGACCTCGTGTACCGCCGCTGCTACGGCGCGGGCGCGATCCGGCCGCTGCCGCCGGACATCGCGCTCGATTTCCGCCTGGATCGGCGCGCCGTGCCGGCCCGCGTGGTCCCCGCCGCCGCGCTTCTCGGGCGGCCAGCCTCCCCGCTGCCGGACGACCTTCGCGGGTCCGCCGTCGATCAAGGCCTCGCGCGGCGGCCGAGCGTCGCGCTGTAAAGGGCAAGGAGCACGACGGCGCCCAGGATCGACATGAAGAAGCCGCCGCTCGACTGGTACGACGGGTAGAGGCCGAGGGCCCGGCCGATGAAGCCGCCGAGCAAGGCTCCAGCGACGCCCAGCAACGTCGTCACCACGAAGCCGCCCGGGTCGCGCCCGGGGGTCAGCAGCTTGGCGATGACGCCGACGATGAGCCCAAACAGGATCCACAGCAGCACGGACATGGTTCGCTCCTCTCGACTCGCGTCACGCCGAGGGGCGGCCCCCCCGGGCTCCAACGCGGACACGAGCGATTGCAGACGACGTGCCGGCCCCGGTGCGCTCCCTCCGAGCGCGCCGCGCATCGAGTGAGCGCGGAAGGAACACCGCGCGCGTCCGGGCGCTGCTCGCCGCTCGGCTCCTTGCTCCTCATCGCTCCCGGCACGCTCGGAGCAGGGCGCGCCGCCCGGGGCCGCCGGTCCGCCACGCCCAGGCGCGCGGCGCGCGGCGCGCGGCGCGCGGCGCGCGGCGTGTGATCAGGATCCGAGGAAGGGCTTGTCGTTTGCGGTGCCGGTGCGCGCCGAAGGGCGATGCCCGACCCACGTCGAGGTGTACGCGGTCCGCGTGGTCGCGAGGTCGTCCACCGATCCCGACTCGCGCGGCGACGGCGCGGCGCGCCCGTTCGGGGACGGCGGCGGCGAGGGGCTCCCGGGGGCGCGATCCCCTGCGGCGTCCCGCGCCCGCCGGAGCGCGACGTGGGCGAGCGCCGCGCGCAAGGCGCGCGCGCTCTGCGGGCGCTCGGCCGGGTTCTTCTGAAGGCATTGCAGGATCAGCGCCTCCAGATCGGGATCGATCACCCCGTTCAGCGCGCTCGGCCGGGGCGGCGGGCACTCGATGTGCGCCGCGGCGAGCGCGACCGCCGTCGGGCGCTCGAACGGGAGCCGCCCGGTCGCCATCTCGAAGAGCAGCACGCCGCACGCATAGACGTCGCTCCGCGCATCGACGGCCTGCCCGGCGGCCTGCTCCGGGCTCATGTAGGCGGGGGTCCCGATGACGAGCCTGCCGCCGTCCTCGTCGGGCACGGCGAGCAGGTGGGCGCCCGCGAGCGCGCCAGAGGGGCCGTCGTGGAGCAGCTTCGCGGTGCCGAAGTCGAGGAGCTTCACCTGCTCGACGATCTCCCCGTCGTCGCCGAGGCGCGGCACCAGGCGGATGTTCTCGGGCTTCACGTCGCGGTGGATGACGCCCGCCTCGTGCGCGTGCTGGAGCGCGGCGCACAGCTGGCGCATGATCGCGACGATGCGCTCCGTCGGCAGGATCGGCTCGGCGTTCAGGAGCTCGATCAGATCCTCGCCGTCGAGGTGCTCCGTGACCAGGTACCAGAGGCTCGGAGGCTCCGCCTCGAGGTCGCCCGCGCGCGGCGAGGACGGGCGCGCGGCGAGCACAGGCGCCGGCTCGCACCCGAAATCGAGGACCCGCACGATGTTGGGGTGATCGAGCCGGCCCGTCGCCAGCGCCTCGACGTGGAACCGGAGCACCGCGTCGCCCGGCGCGACGCCGCCGGAGCGCGATCTCGCGCCGGTGCGCGGCCGCTCGTCGGCGCCGCTCGATCCCCGGCGGCCGAGGCCCGCGCGGCGCGGCGGCGCGGCGAGGCGCGTCGTGCAGGCCCGGAGGCTCGTCCGGCAGCCCGCGCCGCGCGCGGGCGCGGCGGCGCGCTCGCGGATGATCTTCACCGCGCAGGTGCGCCCGAGGCCGACGTGCCGCGCGCGGTAGACGCGCCCCATCGCGCCGGCGCCGATCTGCTGCTCGATGAGGTACCGACCCCCGAGCAGGCGTCCCCGGAGGAATCGCTCCGAGGACGGGAGCCCCGCGTCGAGGGGCGCGGAGGAGCGGAGGCGGTCCATGTCGCGTCCCACGCAGCAGAATGAGTGCCACCGCGCTGTGCGGACGTTTCACAGCGGCCCGCGGACGGAGCGGCCGACGCGCGCCGCAGCGGCTGATTTGTTCCGCTGCCGACGGCCTGTGATAGCGTGGCCCGCGAGGAGGCCTGAGTGCTCTTGAGACGATGGGTTCCGTTCGCTGCGGCGCTGCTCCTGGTGCTCCCGACGGGCGAGGTGCATGCCCAGTCGGACCAGGATCGCGCGGCGGCGCGATCGCTGGCCACGCAGGGCGCCGAGGCGTTCACGGCCGGCCGCTACGACGAGGCGATCGATCTCCTGAACCGCGCCGAGGCGCTCGTGCACGCGCCGACGCACCTCCTCGTGATCGCGCGCGCGCACGCGCGGCTCGGCCGGCTCGTCGGGGCGAGGGAGACGTACCTGAGGATCGCCCGCGAGGAGCTTCCGCCCACGGCGCCGTCCGCGTTCAAGCGGGCCCAGCAGGAGGCCAGGGAGGAGCTCACCGCCGTCGAGCCCAGGATCGCCTCCCTGCGCATCGTCCTCGAGGGCGCGGCTGGCCGCACGATCAGCGTGAAGCTGGACGGCCAGCCCGTCGCGGACGCGCTGCTCGGCGTGCACCGCCCGGTCGATCCCGGTAGCCACGTGATCACCGTCGTCCCGCCGGGCCTCGGCCCGATCGAGCAGGCGGTCACGCTCGCGGACGGCGAGCGGAAAGAGCTGAAGATCCCGATCCCGGAAGGCCCGGCCGTGGTCCCGCCGCCGGAGGGGCCGGGGGCGGGCCAGGGCGCCGGGAACAACGGGCAGGTCGGGTTTCCTCCCGACGCCCCGCCCGGCGCGGGAGAGCGCAAGACCAACGTCGCGCTGCTGGGCGCGGGCATCGGGGCCGGGGCGCTCGGGGTCGGCGGCGTCGTGGTCGGCTCGGTGTTCCTGGCGCAAGCGGGCACGACCCAGCAAGACGCGAACGACCTGAGCGCGATCAACGGCTGCGAGGCGCCGGGCGGCCGGGGCCCGACCTGCACCGCCGAGACCGAGCGCCAGATCGCGCGGCTCGACAGCAAAGCGGCGTCGCAGCGGACGACGGCCGCGATCGGCCTCGTCGCCGGCGGCGTGCTCCTGATCGGCGGCGCCACGCTGATCGTGATCGAGCTGACGTCGAAACCGGAGCGGCCGAACGCGGCGTGGATCGCCCCGTACGTGACGCCGACGGGGCTCGGGGTGCGCGGCGCGTTCTGAGCCGGGGGCTGAGCGGGGCGCGCTCAGTACCCGAAATCGCCTGGAACCCCGGGCTTCTGCGGCTTCTGCGGCGGCGCGGTCGGCTTCGCCGGCGGCGGCTTGACGACGGGCGGCGTCTTCGTCTGCTGAGGCGGCCTCTGCGGCGGGGGCGGGGGCTTCGCGATCGCCGAGGAGGCCGCCGGGGCGGCGCTGGGCTCGGCGGTGGGCGGGGGCGGCGGCTCCGTCGCGGTCGCGCTGACGATCGGCTCGGGCGATCGGGTCGGCTCGGGCGGGGGCGGCGGCTCGGTCGCGGTCGTCGTCGCGGTGACGGCGCTCGTGTCCGCGCTCGCCGAGCTCGTCGTCCCGCTCTGACCGAAGGCGAGCCAGACGGCGAGCCCCGTGCCGAGCAAGGTCGCCGCCGCGGCGAGCGCCACGAAGAGCGGCACCTTGGACGGCGGGCGCGTCGCGCGGCCCGTCACGCCGGACGCCGCGCCCCACGAGTTGGCCGTCAGCTGCGGCGTGTTGCCCATGCCGGGGGTCGTGGGGCTGGTCGGGTTCACCCACGGGGTCGTGGCGCTGGTGGCCGGCGCCGCGCTCGCGTCGGGCGAGGACGGTATGGACAGCCGGTGAAACGAGGTCCGCCCCGTGTTCAGCAGGGCCAGGCTGGGCCGCGCCGCAGCCCACGCGAGCAGGGCGCTCTTGAACTCGGCGCAGCTCTGGAAGCGCGCCCCCGGCTCGCGCGCCATCGCCTTCTGGATCATCCCGGAGAACTCGGCGTCGAGGTCGGGCACGAGCTGCTGGGGCGTGGGCGCCGTCTCGAGCACGATCTTGAAGAGCAGCTCGTTGAAGGTCGCCGCGTCGAACGGCACCTGGCCGGTGGTCGCCTGGTAGAGCACCACCCCCATGGCATAGATGTCGGTCCGCTGATCGACAGGGTTCGAGCCGCGCGCCTGCTCGGGCGACATGTAGTAGGGCGTCCCGACGACGGCGCCGGTGCGCGTCATGCTCATCTCCGCGCCGGCGAGCTGCGAGAACTTCGAGACGCCGAAGTCGAGCACCTTCACGAAGTTGCTGAGCCCGGCCTTCGTGGGGATGACGAAGATGTTGTCGGGCTTGAGATCGCGGTGGATGATCCCGGCCGCGTGCGCGGCGCCGAGCGCCTCGAGCACCTGGACCATGATCGGCACCGTGACCTCGGGGCCGAGCCGCCCGGAGCGCTGGAGCTTGGCCCCGAGGGTCTCGCCGTCGAGGTACTCCATCACCATGTAGCGGGTGCCGTCCGGCAGCAGGCCGAGGTCGAGCACCTCGCAGATGTGGTCGGAGCCGATCCGCGCCGCGGCCTGGGCCTCGCGCTCGAAGCGCGCGACCGACTCGGCCTGGCTCGAGATGTTCGCGTGCAGCAGCTTGATGGCGACGCGGCGCCGGATGCGCAGGTTCTCGCCCTCGAAGACGGCGCCCATGCCCCCCTGCCCGAGCAGCCGGACGATCCGGTACTTGCCGTCGATGATCTCGCCGATCAACGGGCTCATGACAGCATTTCCGGTTCGGAGAAGCGAATCACGCGACCAGATTAGCACGGTCGCCCGAGCGCAGCCTACGCCGTCGCGCAGCGCGTCGGGGCCGGCCGCGAGACCCCCGCGCGGCGCGTCGGCCCGCGCCGCCGGCCGCGGAGGCCCCGCTCCGGCACGTCGCCCCGCTCCGGCGCGCTGGCGCAGGGGATGTTCGTGATAACGTCGCCCACGTATGCCGGTTTACGAGCTATCGGTCGATGGCGCCCTGGTTCGCGAAGCCGAGAAGGTCGTGTCGCTCGCAGGACGCGAGTACCCGACGCTCGTGATGCGTTGGGAATCACGCCTGTTCGACCAGCCGTGGCTCACGACGCTGGTGCTGGACTACGTGATCGCGCTGCCGCCGCTCATCGTCGCGCAGGCGACGTTCAACGAGGTCAGGCTCGCCGCCTTCACGGGGCGCGCGGGCACGAAGTTCCTCTACTTCGGCACGGAGATGAGCGCGAGCGTGCCCCGCATCGCGCCCGAGATGGAGAACACGATCTCCCCGGCGGAGCTCTACCAGGAGTTCCGGCTGGACGAGCAGACCTGCCCGATCCCCTACCTGAAGCTGATCCAGGTCAGCCCGCGCATCTACGGCGAGGGGCTCCAGAACTACTACTCGCCGCCGATCAAGGTCGAGCGCTTCGACGGCGTGGTCTCGGCGGAGCACGTCGCGGACTTCTTCCCCAAGATCGTGGCGAACCTCGACCCGGTGAAGGGGACGACGCTGGTCGACCCCGCGCAGGGCATGTGGACGGGCGCGCGTTTCCTCGGCGCCACGGCGATCGCCATCGTCCGGCAGGGCCGCGTGGTCGGGCTCCACCGCCGCACCGGCAAGACCGACAAGGACCCGGTTCCGCCGGAGGTGAAGCGGCGCGATCCGCGGCTCGACGTGCGCAGCGACTGGGTCGCCGTGGACGTCGGGGCCGCGTCGACGGTCGTGGCCGTCCGCGGCGAGCGCGGCGGCGCGGAGTTCGTCCGGATCGGGGCCGACGCGCCGATCCGGGTGTCGGCGGACAACGAGAACCCGAGCGAGATCGCGTTCGAGGCGCTGGGCCGGACCACGAAGGCCTGGCGCGATCGGGTGATCCTGCCGATGACGCGCTGGGGGGACGTGCTCGTCGGGCACGCCGCGCGCGACATGCGCCTCCGGCCGGGGCCCGACCACCACGCCCGCGCCGCGGCGTCGCTCCCGGCGCTCACGCTGCTGCGCGAGCGGACCGAGCGCGGCGAGCCGTTCCGGCTCCGCGGCAGGAGCGATCCCGACACGACCGAGGCGCTGAAGCGGCCGGCGCCGCCGATCATCGACGAGGAAGGGATCGGCGCGCACGACCCGTTCGATCCGATCGAGCTCTACGCGTACTACGTCGGCCTGCACCTGAACCAGCGCTCGCGGGGGCTCACCACGCGCTACGCGATCACGATGCCGGCCGGCTGGTCGCCCGAGCGCCGCGCCAGCGTGCTCGTCGCCTTCCGGCGCGGCCTGTTCCGGAGCTTGCCCGCGGGCTTCTGCGAGTACCACGACCTCGACAGCCTGCAGGTCGTCGACGCGGGCCCGTCCGCGGTCGCCTACGCCGTCCAGGCGTTCCGCACGTTCGGCATCCAGCCGCGGGACGGCGCGGTCCCGTTCTGCGCCGTCGACGCCGGGGCCAGCGAGACGGGCATCACCTTCGGGATCTTCCGGAGCGCGAAGGCGCACGAGGCGGAGCAGGGGCTGGAGCGTGTGGTCGAGTACCTCGAGCCCGCGTCGATCCCCTGGCTCGGCGGCGAGCGGCTCCTCCACCGGCTCGCCTACCGCGTCTACATGGCCAGCCAGGACGCGATGCGCGAGCGCCGGATCCCGTTCGAGCGCCCGCCGGAGGAGGGCGCGCCGGGCGGCGCGGACGAGCTCTTCGCGCCGTCGCCCGAGGCGCGCGCGAACACCTGGGCGCTCAAGGAGGTGGTGCGGCCGCTGCTCGAGCAGGGGCCGAGCGCGCCGATCGAGGAAGGGATCGCGCTGGTCGGGCTCGACGGGGCGCCCGCCGTGACGCCGCTCTCCGTCGATCGCGGCGCGCTCGGCGGCGCGATCGAGGCGTGGTTCCGGGAAGCGGCCGACGTGTTCATGCAGCACCTCGGCGGCGCGGTGGCCAAGATCGGGCGCGAGCCGGATCCCTACGTGGGCCTCCGGATCCTGCTCGGCGGTCGCCTCGCGATGAACCCTCGCTTCGCGGAGCTGCTCTCCGGCGCGCTGCCCGCCGGCGTGCAGGTGCATCGCTTCAAGGAGCCGGACAAGGCGAACCTCGGCGCGCCCACCGTGAAGATGGCGACCGCGCTCGGCGCGTTGTCGCTGCGGTACGACCGGATCGGAGCCACGATCCGCGCGGAGAAGCGCGACGCGTTCCGCTACCGCGTCGGGCGGGCACGCCACGGGCAGCTCGCCGACGTGCTGGATCCGTCCGTCGACTACGACGCATGGCGCGAGGCGGGCGCCTGCCTGAAGCCCCAGGTCGAGATCCTGTTCATGCCCGCCGAGGACGAGGGAGAGGTCGCCGCCGACGATCCGCGCGTGCGCCGCGCGGCCTGCGCGCTCGGGCAGGGCGCCGTCGGGCAGCGGCTCTACGTCCGGGCGGTCGCGCCGGCGCGCGTGGAGGTCAGCGCGGGTCCACCCGGCGGCGAGCCGGGGAAGAACGGCGTGCCGTGCTGGACGATCCACCTGGAGACCGGCGTCGCGGAGAAGACCGGCGGCTGAGCGCATGGAGGCTCCGCGGGTTCACGCGCCACACGCCGGCCCCGAGATCGAGGGGGCGTGCCACGCCGCGACAGCGGCGGACGGCGCGGCGCGGGAGGCCGCGGAGGGCGCGCGGGACGGCGCGGCGCGAGAAGCCGCGCCGGCGCCGCCGGGCGACGCGCCGCTGCGCGAGCTGCGCGCCCTGCTCGACGCGCAGCTCGCGACGGCGAGCGCGCTGTCCGAGGCGAGCTCGCTCGCGGAGGCCGCCCCGCGGGTGCTCGCCGCGCTGGTCGAGCACCTCGGCTGGGACGTCGCGGCGCTCTGGCTCACCGAGCCGGAGGCCAGCGCCGTGGACGAGGCGGCGGAGCCGGGCGCGCCCGAGGCGCTCCGCTGCGTCGCCGTCCGGGCAGCGGCGCACCTCGACGAGGAGGCGCTCGCGGCGTCGTGCCGCCGCGAGCTGCCCCTCGCCGACGCGCCCGATCTCGTCGGCGAGGCCTTGCGCAGCAGCGTCGCGGTGCTCCGCGCCGACGCGGACGGCGCCGCCGCCCAGGCCACGCGCGATCCGGGCGCGTGGCGCGCGGCCTGCGCCGTTCCCATCCGGGGCGCCAGCCGGAGCGTCGGGGTGCTCGAGCTGAGGTGCGCCGCGCCGCGCCGCGCCGACGAGGCGCTGCTGCGTGTCCTCTCGTCCGTGGGCAGCCAGATCGGGCAGGCCGTCGCGCGGCGCCGCGCCGAGCAGGAGGGCGCGCGGGCCGCGGTCGAGCTCCGCGCGCTCTTCCGCGCCATCCCCGACGTGTGCTTCCGCCTCGACGCCGAACTCACGATCATCGACTACAGCGCGCCGCGGGGCATCGATCTCTGCACCCCGCCGGAGTCGTTCCTGGGCAAACGCATGGCGGAGGTGCTCCCCGGCGAGATCGCGGAGCGGCTCGAGCACGCGCTGCGGGAGGCGCGCGCGGCGGGCACCGCGGCCGCGCTCGAGTACGCCGTCCCGGTCGAAGGCGGAGAGCGCCACGTCGAGGCGCGCATGGGGCCGTTCCGCGACGGCCACTCCCTGGTCCTGGTCCGCGACATCACCGAGCGCCGGCGCGCCGAGGAGGCGCTCCGGCAGCGCGACGAGCGATCGCGCGAGTCGCAGAAGATGGAGGCGCTCGGGCGGCTGGCCGGCGGCATCGCGCACGACTTCAACAACATGCTCATGGTGATGCTCGGCTACGGAGAGCTCCTCCTGCGCCGGCTCGGGCCGGACAGCCCGCTCCGGCGCGACGCGCTCCAGATCACGAAGGCCGGGGAGCGCGCGTCGGCGCTCACGCGGCAGCTCCTCGCGATGAGCCGGCGGAAGGTGCTGCAGCGCGAGGTGCTCGACATCAACGCGGTGGTGCTCGACATGCAGTCGATGCTGCAGCGCCTCATCGGCGAGAACATCGACCTGCGGACGAACGTCGGCCGCGAGCTCGGGTCGATCAAGGTCGACCGGAGCCAGCTGGAGCAGGTGCTGCTGAACCTGGTCGTGAACGCGCGGGACGCGATGCCGAGGGGCGGCAGGCTCGTCGTCGAGACCTTGCTGGGGGAGCCCGGGCTGAGCGCCGCGGCGAGGTCGTTCGCGCCGGCGGAGCGGGACGCGGACGCGGCGCCCGCCTCGGCGGGGCCGTACGTCGTGCTCGCGGTGAGCGACAGCGGCAGCGGGATGGATCAGGACACGCTCTCGCACCTGTTCGAGCCGTTCTTCACGACGAAGGCGCGCGGCAAGGGGACGGGGCTGGGGCTCGCGACGGTCTACGGCATCGTGAGCCAGAGCGGCGGGCACATCGAGGTCGAGAGCGAGATCGGGCGCGGCACGACGTTCCGGGTCTACCTGCCGCGCGTCGAGGATCGCTCCGAGGTGGCGCCGGCGCGGGCGCGGCCGTCGCCGGCGGGGGGGGACGAGACGGTGCTCGTCGTCGAGGACGACGACGCGGTCCGCAAGCTCATCGTCGAGGTGCTCGAGCGGCGCGGGTACGGGGTGCTCTCGGCGTCGAGCGGCGAGGAGGCGCTGGACGCGCTCGCGCACGACGGCGTGGAGGCGATCGATCTGCTGCTCACGGATCTCGTGATGCCGGGGATGAACGGGCGCGAGCTCGCGGAGCGGGCGCTCGCGATCCAGCCGCGGGCGCGCGTGCTGTACATGTCGGGGTACGCCGACGACGTGCTCGCCGGGGTGGACGGCGAGCTCGTGATGCTGCAGAAGCCGTTCACGCCCGAGACGCTGGCGCAGCGGGTGCGGGATATGCTCGACCGGCGGTGAGCCGAGGGGGACGCGCCGGCGGGGGGCTGTGCGCGGCGGCGCGCGGGTGGGCGCTCGCCATCCGGCAAGACTGGGGCGGGGGAGCTTGCGCATGGGACACCGCCCGGCATGTCTCCCTTCGGGCCTTGCTGGCTGAGACGTTTCGATGCGCGCCCCACAGGGCGCGCCTGAGGCGTGGAGCCCGCTGGGAGCTTATGGCACCTCGGTCGGTGCTGGATCGCGCCCACCCGCGCGCCGCCGCGCCCAGCCCCCCGCCGGCGCTCTCGTCGTCTCGAGAGAAGGGGCGGGATGGAGGCGGCGTTGGTCCTGCGGGCGTCCACCTCGACCCGCCGCATGCTCGATCAGGCGTCCACCTCGGCCCCGCGGCGCTCCGCCTCGAGGACCTCGACGCTGCGGCCGCCGCATCTACTCGGACACCTTGGAGCGCGCATGCCGGCGTCACCGCGACCGCCGCGGCCGTTCCGGAGCGCACGCAGCGCCGAGCTCGCCGGCCCATCGCGCAATGTGGACTTCGATGCCCTGCCAGCAGCTCCCGGGCGACTCCCCAGCAGCCCCGGGATGCCTGCCAGCACCCGCTGGTACGGCTCCCCGGACCTGCTGGTATGGCTCGTCGGACCTGCTGGCGCGGCTCCTCGGGCCTGCTGGCGCGGCTCGTCGGACCTGCTGGCGCGGCTCGTCGGCCCTGCTGGTACGGCTCGTCGGCCCTGCTGGTACGGCTCCCCGGACCTGCTGGCGCGGCTCCTCGGGCCTGCTGGTACGGCTCCTCGGGCCTGCTGGTACGGCTCCCCGGACCTGCTGGCACGATTCCCGGTCGTCTCGGCGGCGCTGGCCGCGCTCCCGGGCCGCTGGGTTTGCGCGCCGGTCCGCTGGCCGCACCCCGGGCGCGCTGGCGCAACTTCCCGGTGACACAACCTTGCTCTCCGGATCTCCAGCGCCCGCGTGTCTCGCTGCGAGCTCTGCCGTCGTGCTACGCCTGCCCGCTTGCCACCCCCACTGGAGGTAGATTCATGGGAATCGAATTGTCGCAAGAGCAGCACGCGGTTCTGAAGGAGACCCGCGCGGTCGCCAGCCCCGCGGACTTTCAGGCCCTCCTCGATGCCGCGCGGCCTGAGATGGACCGCATCGTCCGCGAGGTCATGGAGCCGAGTCAGCCCGTCTCGACCACAATCACGGAGCTCCGGGATCTCTACCTGGCCGTCGTCCAGTACGAGGCGGCGCTCGCGAGCAAGGCTTACGGCCCCGAGCGCCGCGCGCTGCTCCGCGGCGCCATCCAGCTCCTCGACACCGCGAACCTCTGGTTCGGCGAGGGCAAGCGCACGGGCGCCTACCAGGTGCGGCCGGTCGAGCAGGTGATCAAGGCGAGCCGGCCGTGGCGCGCGCGGCTCAAGGCGTTCGCCGACCAGGCGTTCGCGTTCGAGCCGGACGTCGCCGAGCAGTTCGCCGACGTCAACACGAGCGGCACACTCGCGGAGGAGACCAGCGACATCGCCATGCTGCTCCGGCTCGCCACGCAGCACCAGGCCCGCCTTGCGCCCGTCGGCCTCACCGAGGAGTTCCTGCGGGAAGGCAACGCCCTGCTCGACGAGGTGAGCGGCCGCGACCTGCTCGGCATCCTCGGCCTGCGCAACCGGGAAGAGGCGATGGTGCTCCGCAATTCCATCGTGACGTACGCGACGCTGCTCGGGAACGAGGCGCGCGCCGCCGGCGTCAACGCCTGCTGGGACCTGCCCGAGGGCAAGCGCCGCTTCAGCGCCACCTCGTTCCGCAACGCCCTGCGGAGGCTCCGCCCGCGGCGCCGGGGCAGCGCCGCCGCCGCGCCGGACGAGCCGGCGCCCGTCGAGCCGAAGCCTGCCGACCCGAAGCCCGTTGAGGCCAAGCCCGCCGAGCCCAGGCCGATCGAGCCCGCGCCGGTCTGACCCGCTCTACCCGCTCTCCTAAGCACCGATCGCGTTGATCGATCGAGAAATGAACCGCCAAGCACGCCAAGCACGCCAAGCACGCCAAGAAGAGAACAAGAGCTTGGCTCTGTGGCGACTTGGCGGCTCGAGACGCTGCTCTTTTCAGGCGGTTTCAATCCGTTTGTCGCTCTAGACCTCTCAGCGGATGCCGCTCCGAAGGCGGATCACGGCTCGCGGGCTCGCGCCTTGCGCGGTCGGCCCCGCTTCACCGGCGGTAGTTCCCGCTCGCGGAACAGCACGCCGGGCCGGACGCCGAGCACGTCGGCCAGCTTCACCAGGACGCCCACTCCGATGTTGGTCTTGGCGCGCTCGATCTCTTGGAGGAAGCGGAGGGCGACCCCGGCCGCGTCGGCGAGCTCTTGCTGCGTCATGCCGCGCTTCAGGCGGATGCGGCGGACGTTGGCCCCGATGAAGCGGAGCACCTCCTCCAGCCGAGCATCAGTCATCGCGAAGGAGCCGCCTCTCGTGCGATCTTGAATAACGCAGAGTAGATCGCATTTGCATTGCCGCACCCCCCCTGCGCCACGTAAGCTCCCCACAAGCAAGTGCTGCCCGCGACGGCGCCAACCGTCCGGGCAGCGTGGCCGAACCCCGCACACACGAGGTCCGACATGAGAACAGTACGTCTGCGCCCCGAAGAGGGCCAAGAGATCGATCCGCCCTCGCGCCGTCGCCTGCGCCCCGCCGCCCGCAGCCGGCTCGGTCGCCCGCCCAGCGGCCGTCACGAGCCCTCTCACCCCGCCGTCTACCTCGAGGCTTCCGCGCTGCTCGAGCACCGCGCGGCCATCCGCAGCACGCTGCGCGCCCGCGGCGTTCGCGCCGCGGATCTCGACGACGTCACGCAGGAGACCGTGATCGGCGCCTTTCGCAGCATGCGCGCCGGCCGCTTCCGGCCGTGCCCCGATCAGCCGCCGGGCGACGCCCTGCGCGCCTGGCTGGTCGCGGTCGCCTCGCGACAGGCATCGCACTACCGCGACAAGGCGCACCGGCGGCGCGAGGTGCCCGCGGTCGAGCCTCACCGGCTCGCGGCGTTCGCGGCGTGCTCTCCGGAGGCGCGCCTCGTGGCGCGCGGGCTGCTCCGTGCCTTCCACCGTCTCCGCGCGGAGCTTCGCGACGTCCTCGCGCTCACCGCCACCGGCCTCACGATGCGCGAGGTCGCGGCAGCGCTCGCGATCCCGAGGCCGACGGTGGCCACGCGGCTCCGCCTGGCGCGGCGCCTGTTCGCCCGAGCCCTCACCCGCAGGCGGAGGGGGTCCCGATGAGCAGCGCCAGCGCCGACGCGCCCTCCGAGACGGCGGTCGAGATCCCGACCGCGACCGAGGCTGGCTTGATCGAGATGGTGCTCGGCATGCCGGGTGTGGCGCCGCGCATCCTCGGCGTGGCCGCGCTCCCGTCCCTCGGTCGCCTCTCTCCGGCGGCGCTCGCGGAGCGCGCCCAGATCGCGCTCCCCGACGCGACCCGGCTCGCCGCCGCCTTCGAGCTCGGCCGCCGCTACCACGCCGCGCGGGCTCGCCGGGGAGCGCGTCTCACCGACGCTGCCCGCGTTGCGCGTTACTTCGGCCCGAAGCTCGCGTCGCTCGTCGACGAGGAGCTCTGGATCGCCGCGCTCGACATGGGCGGCCGCGTGCGCGAGACGCGCATGCTCGGCCGCGGCGGCGCCGACAGCGTGTACGTCGGCTACGCGGCCATCCTGCGCGCGGCGCTGGACATGGCGGCGCTCAGCTTCGTGCTGGTCCACAACCACCCGAGCGGCGACCCGACGCCCACCGAGATGGACCACGCGATGACGGAGGAGCTGCGCCGCCTCTCCTACGAGCTGAACGTCCCGCTGAAGGCCCACGTCATCGTCACGCCCAGCGGCCGGTACTCCGCCGTCCTGGAGTAGCCATCACGGCCTTCGGCAGCGGTCGAGCGCGTCGCCCTCGCGCGTCGTCGGCACCGCGGCTCGGCTGAGCCATTCGCGCGCGCTGGTCGATCTAGCCATGGCACGACCCTCGCAGGTGTATCCCGTGCGTGACGGACTTACGTCGCGTGGAGGTGGCTCATGCACAGCAGGATCGTCATGGCCGTGGCCGCGCTCGTGGGAGCGCCAGCGTGTGGAGCAGCAGACGAACCGAGCGAAGCAGGAACAGGCCCCAGCGGCATGGAGGACCCCGGTCCCGCGCCGCGCAGCTTCTATGCAGGGCTGCAGTCGGCCATGAAGGCGGAGAGCGCGATCCCCGAGATCCTCGAGGCCGGTCGGCTCGATCTCGCAGCTGCCTGCGCCGACACCCCCGACGTGTCGATCCGGATCTTCAACCCGCTCGACCCGTGCGCGTACACGGACGTCTCCTGCGCGTCGGTGCTTCGCGGCGACGCTGCGGACGAGGTCGCGATCCCCGCGCCGGTTTCCGAGGAGAGCGACGAGCCGATCGGAACGGCTCAGCAGCGATGGAGCCCGATCGGGCTTGGGTGCTCCATCTTCATCCTCGGCGCCGGCATGGTCGCGAACTCCGCCATCTGTCCCAGGGCGAGGACCCAGGAGGACGCGACCCGCTGCGCCAACTACTCCAGCGTCGGCTTCGGCACGCTCGGGGTCCTCTGCAGCTTCATCTGAGGGGCGGGCATGAACAAGGTCCCCCGTACCATCGGCATCCTGGTCTCCGGCGCGGCGCTGGCTGCCGCTGCGGCGTTCGACGCTCCCGTTCCTCGCGGCTCCCTCTCGCCCGTGGGCTGGCTACACGTCGGGCTACCCCTTTACCTGTACGTCTTCGCACAGTGCTGGCTCGATGAAGGCAGAGCACGGGAGCGAGCTGCGCGCGGGCTGAGGGATGAGGTGTAGTTACGCCGGCCAGCATCGCGGCGTCACGCAGCTGCACCGGTCGAGCGCGCCGCCCTCGCGCGCCGTCGAGGACTGCAGCCTCCGCCATCACCTCGTGCCGCACGCGCTCGCCGCCTCCCGCGCGCCGCCCATCCCACGATGACGTGAGCGCCGGCGGGGGGCTGTGCGCGGCGGCGCGCGGGTGGGCGCGTCGAGCACCGACCGAGGTGCACTGAGGTCCCAGCGGGCTCCACGCCCCAGGCGCGCCTTGTGTGGCGCGCACCATAACGTTTCAGCAGGCGAGGCCCGAAGGGAGACATGCCGGGCGGTGTTCCCAGCGCAAGCTCTCACGTCCCAGCCTCGGCGGATGGCGAGCGCCCACCCGCGCGCCGCCGCGCACAGCCCCCCGCCGGCGCTCAGCTGCCCTGGATGGACCGACGATCGAGAGCCGGCGCCCGCCCCTCGCGGAGAGGATCGCCTAGGACCTGGAGCCGGTCCTGCGCAGCAGATAGAAGAAGTCGCGCGGCGACGGCTCGACGACGTACTCCTCGGGCTTGAACTGCACGTCCGGGATCAGCGCGGACGCGGCGCGGGGTGCGGCGTCCGCGCCGCGCGCGTACAGCAGGAAGCGGGGGTACGCGTGGTTCACGTCGAGCTCGGCCACGTCGTGCGCGCCGGCGGCCTTCATCCCCTGGGCCAGCGTGCGCGCGGTGACCGCCTCGCCGAGGCCGTAGAAGAGCAGCTTGCCCGTCGCGTCGAGGCCGAGCGCCGAGCGCCGGATCACCGTCTCGCCGCTCACGGTCGCGCCCCAGTCGCGGTTCGAATCGTAGAGCGCCTCGTGCAGCTCTCCGCCCTCGACCAGGCACGGCGGCGTCTGGCGGTAACCGGCCATGCGCGGCTCCTCGCCGCGGATGTCGCGCCAGGTGCCGATGCGCACGGCGCCGCTCCGGTACAGCGCGATCGTGCAGGCGCCGTTGCGCGGCGGCAGGAACGTGTCGCCGTCGAGCTTCATCCCGTAATGGCCGTGCATCGCCTTGAAGCCCCCGTTGAAGGCGGCGATGAGCGAGCCCGCGTGGGCCTCGGGGACGAGACCGGGGCGGCGCTCGTCCGGGATGTCCGGCGAGAACGGCTCCTTCGTGCCCGCGACGAGCCGGAGGTCGACGCGACCGAGATCGATCGCCACCACGGCGACCGCGGCGAACGCGCGCCTCTGATCCGGGTGCACGACGCTCTTCCAGAGCACCGGGGCGTCGTCCGGGCGGACGGCGTCGCCGATCGGCACCCAGACGCCGTCGCCCGTCGCCGCGACCTGGGAGAACGGCGGCTCGAACCGCATGGGCGCCGAGACCGACTCCTCCAGGGGCTCGTCGCCCGGCGAAATCCCCGGCGCGGCGGCGGGCGCGGGCTCCCAGAACGTCTTCGGCGCCGCATCGCGGTAGCGGGCCTGGTTCAGGCGATCCGCGACGCCGTAGGCCACGTCCTCGGCCCACGCGACCGGAGCAGGGCCGACCACGGCCCGGACCCCGTCCGCGAGCGCCGGGCCGAAGCCGCGCACCTCGTGGATGCCGTACCAGAGCGACTCGACCGCGATCGCGCAGATCGCAGCGCAACGCAGCGCGCGCTCGGGCAGGCGAGCACGGGAGCGCGGACGGCGCGGCGACCCGCCGGCGTGGGATGACGAAGGCTTGTCCACGGCCCGCCGAGGGTACCCGATCGCGCGGGCAGCCCCAAGTTCCGGACCTGTCGCGCCCGCTGCAGCCGGCCGCTACGGCTGGCCGTGCGCCATCGTGCGCGGGCCGTCCTTGAACAGGATCTCGATCTTGCCCCGGTCGATGACCTTCGCGACCACGCCGTCGCCGAACTTCGTGTGATGGATGAGCTCGCCCTCACCGAAGGTGTGTGTGATGCGGTACGGCTTGAACGCCCCGGAGGGCTGCCCCGCGATCGCGCGCTCCCACGCGAGCGTCTGGTCGCGCTCGGCCCGCTGGGCGGCGGTGAGCCGCTCCGAGCCGCCCGCGCGCGGCGACGAGCTCGCCCTCGGCTCGCTGCTCCGCGCCGCCACGCCCGCCGCGCGGGCGGCCGCGCGGCTCTCCCGCTCGCTCTTCGGCTGCCGGTAAAGGTGGTGCGACATGCAGGTCTTGCACTCGACCTTCTTCACCACGTCGCCCACCATCGCGATGATCCGATGGGTCAGATCGAGGCGGCACTTCGTGCACCACGCGTCGACCTCGCCGCCCGTCCTAAGCTTCTTCGTCGTCACTTCTCCTCGCGGCGCCGGTCTCGCCCGGTCTCTTTGCTTCGGTCCTTGACGGTCACCTGGGCGTTCACCTCCGGCTTTGGCAGGCCGGAGGACCTCGGCTCGTCCTGGCTGTCGTCTCTCTTGGCCGCCTCGTTCGGAACGAAGCGGATCTCGGTCTTGATCTCGAACGAGAGCTTCGTCAGCACCTTCGTGATCTCGTCCGCGAACTGGGTGTGCTCGAGCACGTCCCGGATCTCCTTGGCGACGACCCGGTAGAGACCGTTCTTGGTCTCGTCAATCTGCGTGTAGAGGTAGTGGAGGACCTCTTTGGGCAGCTTGAGGTCGCCCACGAAGTGCCGGAGGTTCTCCGGCCCCTCGCTGAGCTTGTCGATGCCGCTCTCGACCGCGCGCTCCACCACGCGCTTGAAGATCTCCGGGATGGCGCGCTCGAAGAGGCGCTTCTTCTCGCCTTCGCCCTCCACCTTGTCCCCTTCGTCGTCGCGGGGCGGGTCGGTGTCGTCGGCCATGGCTCGGGCTCCCCTAGCGGGACGAGACGGCCACGTCAATGCGGGGGATCGGGCAGGCTGCCGGCGTCGCACCATAGTCCATGGATCTGCCGGATTTCGATGCCGATGGGGAGCCTTTCGCGCGCATTCGGCGACCGAGCGAGCCCTCGCTTCCACCTCGCCGCGCCCGCCGCGGCGGAAACCGCGCCGGCCAGGACGGTGCCGAGCGACCCCGCTCGATGTGTCCGTCCGGACGGTGCTGCTCAGAGCTCCTCGTAGGAGTCCATGTCCTCGTAAACGTCATCGTCCGGCGACCGTTTGTACGATTTCAGGACCCACACCTCGGCCGCGAACCGGCCCGCGCCGCGCCGCGCGCTGATCTCGACCGTGGCCTCGTCGTCCTCGAGCGGGCAGAACGGCCGATCCGGCTGGACGATCGGCCACGGGTCCTCGCTGCCGTCGCTCGCGATCATGGCGCCGCGGCTGCTCCGCACGGCGACGTCGAGGTTGAGGATCCCGGCGCCGGCGACGGCGAACACGCGGTAACACGCGCCCCGGACCGCCTGCAGCTTCTCCGTGACGATCGCCCCGCCCTCGGCCACCTGGCCCTCGATCGGCTTGGTCGAGAGCCGCCTCATGCCGTTCTCCGGACCGCAGAGCAGCGCGAGGCGGGTCACGTCCTTCACCGGGTCGCCGGAGAGCCGGAAGTTGCCGTAGCAGCGCACCCAGGGGCCGCCGACGCGCACGGGCAGGACCGGCAGGTCCGGGTCCCCGAGGGCGCCGGCGTCGCCCTCGGCCGGCCCCGCGTCGGCGTCCGGCAGACCGCCGGTCCCGGACGTGAACACCGGGCGCGGGGGCGCGGCCGAGAGCACGATCGCAGGGCCGGGCTTGCCCTCCCAGGGGCGCGGCTCGTCGCGGCAGCCCAGCGCGCCCAGCGCGGATGGGCCGAGCAGCAGGGCGGCGCAAAGGCGCGCGGCTCGCGGGAATGGCAGGGCGGCGACGAGGCGCGCGGCCCGCGGGAACGGCAGGGTGGGGCAGGGGCGCCGGGACGACACCGCGCTCGGCTCTTGCGCTAGAGTCCCGCGCGATGGAAGCGTTTTCTGAGCGCGACGACGCGCAGGCGGGCACGGAGCGGGCCTTTCACGCGTGAGCGCCGCGCCTCGATCGCCCGCGGGCGCCGGGCAGAAGCGCGCCCCGCGCCGCCGCGCCGCGGAGCAGGACCCAGGCCCGGCTCTTCCCCCAGCGCCCGACGCGGGCGAGCGCGATCGCGAGATCGCGGCCGCGCTCGCCGCGTGGTTCGACCGCGCGGCGCGCGACCTGCCGTGGCGGAGGACGCGCGACCCGTACGCGATCTGGCTGAGCGAGGTGATGCTCCAGCAGACGCGCGTCGACACGGTGATCCCGTACTACGAGCGGTTCCTCGCCCGCTACCCGACGGTCTTCGCCCTCGCCGCCGCCGAGATCGACGACGTGCTCTCGCTCTGGAGCGGCCTCGGCTACTACCGCCGCGCCCGCGTGCTCCACCTGGCCGCGCGCGAGGTCACCGCGCGCCACGACGGCGCGCTCCCCCGCGACGTCGACGCGCTCCGCGCCCTGCCCGGCGTCGGCGCGTACACCGCGGGCGCGATCGCGAGCATCGCGTACGAGCAGCCGGTGCCGCTCGTCGACGGCAACGTCGCCCGGGTGCTCTCCCGCATCGAGGGTATCGACGACGACATCCGCAGCGCCGCGGGCACGCGCAAGCTCTGGTCGACCGCGGAGCGCCTCGTGCGAGCCGCGGCGGGCAGCGTCCAACCGGGACGCTTCAACCAGGCGCTGATGGAGCTCGGCGCGACGGTGTGCACGCCCCGGAACCCGCGGTGCGAGGCGTGCCCGGTCCTCGGCTCCTGCGCCGCGCGCGCGCTCGGGCGCGAGGCGGAGCTGCCCGTGATCTCCCCGAAGCGCGACGTCCCAGCGGTCGCGATGGTGGCCGCGGTGGTGCGGTCGGGCGACCGCGTGCTCTTCGTCCGGCGCGCCGACGGCGGCCTGTTCGGCGGGCTCTGGGAGCCGCCCATGGTCGAGGCGAAGGCGCTCGCGGACGCCCGCGCGCTCCTCGAGCAGGCGGGCGTCGAGCCTGACGCGCCGCTCCGCGAGGTGGGCCGCGTGCGCCACATCCTCACGCACCGGAGGCTCGACGTGACCGTGGCGCGCGCCGAGGTGGCGGCCCCGTGGCGCTGCCGGGCAAAGCTTGCCGCCCCCTACGAGAAGGCGGCGTGGCTCGATCCGGGCGTGCTGGATATCGGCGTTTCCAAGCTCGCGCGAAAGGTCCTGTCCGCGGCGTCGGCGCCGCCCGCCGCCGCCGCGCGACGGCGGCGGTGAACGCGCGGCCGGGCGGGCGCGCGCCTCGCGAAAGACGCGGCCGGAGCGGCGCGGATCGCGATCGCGCGGCGCCCATGGTCCGCCTCGCTCCGCTGCGGGCGGGGGAGGGCGCGGCGCGGTGCCGGGCCGCGGCGACGCAGCGGCGCGGGTCAGGGCGAAACCTATATGTCGCCGTGGAACGGCGCCGGTCCTGACGCAGCGGCGCGGGGGCCGTGGCATGGAAGACGCTTGGTGAGGTGGCGGGCAGGCCCTCTAGCCGCGAGCGCCGGCGATGGCCGGAGCTCGACTCAAGCCTGGGAGCTCAAGCGACATGGATGCGCGACGACGGACCACGGAGACGCTGCCCACGGCGAGCGCACCTGTGCGTTCCATGACCGTGATGGCGGACGACGGCGCGCTGTACGTGCTGCCGCTGTGCGAGCGGATCGTGCTCGACGTGCTGGCCTACGAGGACGAAGGCCTGCTGGCCTTCATCCGCATCGACGGAGAGGTGGTCGCGGAGCTGCCCGTGCTCGGCCAGGCGTGACCGGGCCGGGCGCGCCTCCGGCAGCCTGCCCGGCGGAGCGCCTCGCGCGCAGCCGCGGCGGCCGCGGCGCGCGCCCGCCGCGGTCCTAGTGCCGCCGCACGCGCTGGGTGACGGGCTCCTCGTCCTCGGCTTCGGACTCCTGCTCCGCGGACTCCACGTCCTCGTCTTCCAGCAGGTAGGGGAGGTCGCCGTCGTCGTCGTGCGACATCACGACGTCGCTGAGATCCTGGCCCCGGGTCGCGCCCTCGAGGAACTCCGCGCCCAGATCGCTCGCCAGATCGGCGGCGGCGTCGGCGGCGTCGGGGTTCGACTCGAAGCCGGTGCTGCCGGCGTCGTTCGGGTGGTGGTGGTAGCCCCGGACCTCGTCGTCGAGCGTCGGGACCACGTCGCGGATCTCGCTCCGGGGGGTCACCTTGGCGCGGAGCGGAGGCGCCGCCCCGGCGTCCTGCAGCTCGATCGCGAAGGGATCATCCAGCTCGGTCGTGTTGATCGGCGGCGAGGCGTCCCGGAGCGCTCCGGCGTCATTGCGCGCCCATCCCGGGTCGCTGCGCTCTCCTCGTTCTCGGCGCTGCGTCGGGCTCGGGCGCGGCGCGTGGCGCGCCGGCGGGTTTTGGGCGGTGCTTTGCCTGCCTCGGGTGCTCGAATTGCTCACGGCGGTCTCACCATGCAGGGTCCGGTCCGCAGGTGAAGCGGGCGGATGCGCAAAGGCCGGGAGCACGCCGCCGAGGGTGGAGCCCGGCGGCCCCGGAGCGGCGTCCCGCCGGGCCGCGCGGCGCGCCGGCGGCGCCGGAGCCGCGGGCGAGCGTGACCCGCGGCGCGCAATTGAGCGTGCCGGCGGGCGCCACCTCGGGGTAGAAGGCTCGGGGCGATGCTGGATTTCCGGACCGCGCTTGCGCTCGCCGCCGTTGTGCTCGGGGCGTCCTCGGCGCGCTCCGCCGCGGCCGCTCCTGTCGCGGATCGCGCCGCGCCGGCCGCGGAGGCGCCGCGCGACGAGCAGACCGAGGGCGCGGCGCTCGAGGTGTACCGCGACCTCGCGCGGCCTCCCGGGGCGGCGGCGCGTGTCGTGGCGACGGCGGCGCTCGGGACGGGGTTCCGGTTCAACAACCCCTACCGCCTGCAGACGCAGCTCGGCGAGACCGCGGAGTCGCTCTCGCTCACCCCGGGGTACCTCGACCTCGGCGCCGCGTTCTCGCTCGGGCCGGCGGACGGCGTGCAGCACGGGGGCGCGCTGCACCTGTCGATCGCCCTCGGCGGCGTCCCGCAGGAGGCGCTCGCGCCGAGCTACTTCATCGCCTACCGCGGCCTCGATCGCGCGCTCGGCTACGGGCGGCTCGGCGCCTCGATCCTGGTGGAGCCGGACGTGAACGTCGGAGGCGAGCTCGCCGTGGGGCTCGGTTACTATCTGCTCGCGGGCGTCGCCCTCTCGGGCGAGATCGTCGGCAACCTCTTCTACGGCGCGGCGACCTACGAGGCGGCCTACACGGTCTACCCCGTCGTCTCCGCGCAGCTCGGGCTCATGATCGACTACGAGCTCCTGCCATGAGCCCCCCGGGACACGATCGCGGCGAGGCGCGCCGCCGGACGGGGCAGGCCGCGGGCCTCTCGGCGCTGCTGCTCCTCGTGGGCATCGCCCCGGTCGCGGGCGACATCGGCAGCTGCGGCCAGCCGCCCGAGGAGCTCGATCCGCACAAGTTCTTCTCGTTCAAGGCGCAGTGGGACTGCGCGCGGTGCGCGGAGTGTGGCCTCGGCACGCGCGCCTGCGACGCCGCCTGCAGCTTCACGACGGCGCCGGAGTTTCCGTCCGGTTGCTACCCGCTGGTGCACGACGGCGAGGTGTGCCTGCACAGATTGATGGAGGCGAGCTGCGACGAGTACCGCGGCTACGTGGCGGACGAGGGCGCCTCCACCCCCACGGAGTGTAATTTCTGCCCACTCGACGAGGCCCCGTGAGCGCGCGGCGCGCAGCCCCTGCCCACCGGGGCCTCGCGCGGGCCGCGCTCGCGTGCGCGGCGCTCGTCGCGGCCCTCTCCGGGTGCGCCTCGTCGAGGCCCCTCCTGGCGAGCCACGGCGACTACGCGGCGTACCGGGCGACGCGCGTGTCGAGGACGCTCGACGAGCGGCTCGCCGCGGCGTCGGCCTACCTGGAGCGTTACCCCGACGGGGCGTTCGCCGGCGAGGTGCGCGTGTACCTCGCGCGGGCCGAGCCGGCCTACTACGCCAGCAAGCGCGGGAGCGCCGCGGGCCTCACGGCGTACCTCGCGGCGCTGCCGCGCGGCGCGTTCAGCGCGGACGCGAGGTTCCGGCTCGGCCAGCTCATCCAGGCCCGCAACACCGGCGACCTGCTCTCGCGCGCCGCCCAGGAGACCGAGGCGCGGCTCGCGAAGGAGCGCGCGGAGCGCGAGCGGGTGCGCGACGAGCTCACCGCCTGGCTGCGTCGTTTCCTGGACAGCGAGGCCTGGGGTCGGCCCCTCGCGCAGGCGCCCGCGGAGGTGGTCGTCCCGTTCAGCCTGACGCTGCCCGCGCCGACGTGCGCGCCGGCGCCGATCGACGAGCGCGCGGGCCCCGGCGCGCTCGTCTGCTCGAAGCGGATCGAGCTCCCGTTCACCGTGAAGGCCGAGGGCGAGGCCGCGGCCCGCGCGGCGCAGATCGAGATCGCGATCCTCGAGGACGCGGCGGGCCGCCCGATCGAGGTGGCCATCCGCGGGCCCGAGCTCTTCACGCGCCTCGAGGAGGCGCGCTCGGCGCGCGAGGTCGCCGCGGACGACCCGTCGGGCCGCATCGGCGGGATCTCGCTCGCGGTCGAGCTCGCGCGCGCCGTCTTCCAGGACCACGTCTCACCCGAGCCGTCGTGCAGCCGCGAGGTGGTGGCGCCCGTCGTGCTCCACCTCGAGTGCGGCGGCGCCCGCCTCGTGGCGCGCGCGGCGACCGACGCGGGCGACGACGACGCCCTGACGATCGCCGTCGAACCGCCCGCGCGTTAGCACCTCTTGTTCTTCTTCTTCCCCTTCAGCTTCGCCGTGTTCTTCGGGCAGACGTCCTTGATGGCCGCGGAGCGCTCCTTGTAGAGCGCCTTCATCTCCTCGAAGACGGCCGGCTGCTCCTTCTTGAGGTCCTTCGTCTCCCCCGGATCCGCGACGACGTCGAAGAGGTCGAAGGCGTCGTCGTCGCCGTAAGCGATGAGCTTGTGGCGCCCGTGGATGAGCGCCCGCCGCCGGTCGTTGTCGCTCGTGCGCGGCAGGTCGACGATGACGTCGCGCGGCTCGGCCTTCGCGCCGTAGAGCTCGGGCACGAGGCTCTTGCCCGGGAAGGACGGCTCGGCCGGGGCGCCGGTCAGCTCCAGGATCGTCGGCGCGAGGTCGAGCGAGCTGCGCGGCTCGTCGATCCGGCGCGGGGTGATCCCGGGCGCCTGGATCATCAGCGGCACGTGCGTGAGCACGTCCCACACCTCGAAGCCGTGGCGGAACATCTTGTGCTCGCCGAACGCCTCGCCGTGGTCCGCGGTGACGATGATCGCCGTGTCCTTGCCCCACGGGTGCTGCGCCACGAAGTCGAGCAGCTTGGCGATGTGCATGTCGGTGAACTTCACCTCGCCGTCGTACTTGTCGCGGGCCTTCTTGCCGAACGGCTCGATCCCCTCGTGGGTCATGTACACGTCGTGCGGATCGAGGAAGTGGAAGTAGGCGAAGAAGGTGCCCGAGGTGTTCGCCTTGTCCGAGAGCATCTTCATCGCGAGCTCGAGGTGCCCGGGGCTCGTGACGTTGCGGTCGGTCGTGTTATCCGCCGAGAGCCCCGGCACGATCTCGTACACGTCGAAGCCCTGCCGGAAGCCCGCCTTCTGATCGAAGTAGAAGTGCGCGTGCGCCGTCATCGTCCGCACCCCGGCCTTCTGCAGGAGCTCCGGGAACATGAGCACGCTGTCGGGGTAGTTGCCGAAGAAGTAGCCGCTGCGATCGACCTCGCTCGGGTACCGGCCGGCGAGGAAGCCGCCGACGCTCATCGAGGTGTACGAGGAGATGGCGTAGTGCCGGGTGTAGCTGACCGCCTGCTTCTC
The DNA here is from genome assembly GCF_002950945.1 of Sorangium cellulosum. Lineage (GTDB taxonomy): Bacteria > Myxococcota_A > Polyangia > Polyangiales > Polyangiaceae > Sorangium > Sorangium cellulosum_E. Next base: position 6,401,163 of record NZ_CP012673.1, on the reverse strand, counting down.
GAAGGCCGTCAGCGTCGGCGCGATGTCGCGGGGGTAGCCGTTCCACGGCATGTCCGTGCGCAGGCTGTCGATCGAGATCACGAGGACGTTCGTCTTCGCGCGCCGCCCGGCCGGCGCCCCCGCGGCGCCGCCCTCCTTCGCGGCGGCGGGCGCGGCGGGCGCGGCGCTGTCCCCGCCGGCCGCCTGCGGCCCGGGCGCGGCGGGGGCCTCCTGCCGGGCGCTCGGCTCCGGCGCGCGCGCGGGCGGCGGCTGGCCGTCGCCTTCGCGCGAACAGCCCGGCGCTGCCCAGGCGAGCGCGAGCGCGAGCGCCGCCGGCAGGCGCTGGCGGGCCCAGCCAGCGCTCCTCCCGCTCGGGCCGCGCGGGACCGGGCGCGGGCAGGATGACGGCGACGACGGCGGGGACGAGGTGCGCGCCCGTGGTCCTCCAGGCTCCCAGGCGTTCGTACGCGATGCGACCGTGTGCATGCCGCGTCTTACTCCGACTCGAGCCGCTCCGCCAAAGCCGCACACCGCGGGCGACTTCCGCTATGCTCTCCGCTCATGGCGCCATCCCCCCGGAAACCGCCACCGCTGCCGCCCGCGGGCCGGCCGCACCCCGCAACGAGGCCGGGAGAGCGGGCGGCGCCGGAGCAGCCGAGGTCGCTCCCGCCCGACGCGCCGCGACGCGTCGGCGAGCACGTCAGCCAGGCGCTGAAGGACCACATCACCGAGATGGCGCTCGGCCTGCTCGAGGAGCAGATGCAGGCGCGCATCGTCCACTACCGCGCCGACCTCGCGACGAACCCCGAGCTCGACGCGGTCACCGCGCAGGTCGTCGCGCAGCTCAAGGTGATCCAGGCCTCGGCGAGCCCGGCGGAGCGCGGCGCGAAGAGCCGCGACGTGATCCAGAGCGCGCACGAGAAGACCCTCGCCACGCTGCTCGAGCGGGTGATCCGCGAGGACGGCGTCTCGCTGCTCGTCGAGCGGCGGCTCAAGAAGATCCACAAGAACCTCGCCCGCCTCTTCTTCCAGTCCGAGCTGCACGAGAAGACGCAGGGCCGCGACGGCGCGGCCAAGGTCATCCACCACGGCGAGCAGGCGCTCTTCTACGTGCTGACCCGCTACAGGAACCGGATCGAGTCCGAGCTCGACGGCTTCGAGTTCGCCTCCGAGGAGGTGCGGGCGCAGTCGTTCGAGCTGCTCGCGAAGCTCACGAAGGACCTGCAGGACGCCTTCCTGGCGCGCCGGTCGAGCGAGCTCCGGCGCATCGTCTCGGTGGTGCACACCGTGCTCGTCGATTTCTTCAGCGTGCGGCTCGCCCCGAGCCTCGGCGACATCGCCGCGCGGGTCGTGCGGGACGCGCGCACGTTCGAGGGCAAGGCGTACGCGTACAAGGTGACGAGCGACGCGTTCCCCCGCTTCCGCGCCGCGTTCGAGCGCCACCTCATGGTGACGCTCGTCGGCTTCGCCGAGGACGAGCTGGTCGCCCAGCTCGCCGACACCGCGGGCTCCGAGCGCGACGAGACGATCCTCTTCATCACCGACCCCCACCTCTTCAGCATGATCTGCGGCGAGGTCTGCGAGGGGCTCTACGAGTTCCTCTGCAACGAGGGTTTTCTCGACCTGCCGCCCGACTGGCGCCGCGCCTCGACGGCGCCCTCCGACAGCTGACCCAAGAGAGACCCACGGACATCATGAGACGGTTCGACGTAGCGCGAGCGGGCTCCCGCCTGCTCCTCGCCCTCACGCTGCTCGCCGGATGCGCGCGCGGCCCCGATGTGGACGCCTCGGGGCTCGCGCTGCGGCGCGTGGTCATCTACCGGAACGGCGTCGCGTACTTCGAGCGCCGGGGGCTCATCGACGCCGAGCAGGTGACCTTCCGGGTGCGCAAGGAGAAGGTCGGCGACTTCCTCGCGACGCTCGCGGTCATCGAGGCCGGCGGCAGCAGCGTCCGGAGCGCGTCCTTCCCGGTCGAGGTCGACGACGGGGCCGAGGGCGACGAGGCGCCGGCGGAGCCGGAGCCCGGGGTGAAGGCCGTCGCGCCGCCGCCGAAGGGCGAGAGCGCGAAGAAGAAGGACGCGGACAAGCTCGAGGAGGTGAAGCTCACGCTCGACGGGCGCGAGCACGACCTCGTTGTCGGCTACGTGGCCGAGACGCCGGTGTGGCGGCCCTCGTACCGGCTCGTGATGGGGGCGGGCGAAGGCGCCCGCGCGCCGTCGAAGCAGGCGCACCTGCAGGCGTGGGGCATCGTGCAGAACCTCTCGGGCGAGGACTGGAAGGGGGTGAGGCTGTCGCTCGTGGCCGGTGCGCCGCTCGCGTTCCAGGCGACGCTCGATAAGGCGGCGATCCCGCCGCGCCCCATCGTCAGCGACCAGGGTGAGGTGATCGCGTCCGTGCCGACGAGCGAGACCACGCTGGCCGCCGAGGCCGCGCCGCCGCCGCCTGCCCCGGCGCCGGCGCCGACCTTCGCGCCGGCGGCGCCGCCGCCGCCGTCGGCCGAGATGGCCGACGGGTACGCGTACGAGTTCGAGGAGGGAGGCGCAGGCAACGCGGCGGTCAGAAGCCGGGCCGATGCCGCCAAGCCCGCCGCGAGGCCGGCCGCCAAGATGAGCTCCGGCGCCCCGGGGCGCGCCGCCGGGCAGCAAGCGGGGCCGCGGCGGGGTGGGGTGGCGCTCGCCGACGAGCCGCAGGCCATGAAGGGCACGGCGATGAACCCGTCGCCGCCGCGCAACATGAGCGCCCTCGCCGCGGTCGCGATGGAGGCGGGCACGACGCGCTACGACATCCCGTTCCCGGTCGACATCCCCGACAAGAGCGCGACGATGGTCCTGCTCCTCGCGAAGCAGGTCCCCGGCGAGTCGATCTTCCTGTTCGCGCCCGACGGCGGCGTGCCCGCGTCGAGCTCGCACCCGTTCCGGGTCGCGCGCTTCACGAACGACACGAAGGGCCTGCTCGAGCGCGGCCCGATCGCGGTCTTCGAGAACGGCGCGTTCCTCGGCCAGGGCATGGTCCAGCCGCTTCCGCCCGGGGCCACGACGACGGTGCCGTTCGCGCTGGAGCGGGGCCTCGCGGTCGACATGGCGCGCGAGGAGAGCGCGGAGGGCGCCCGCCTCGCGAAGATCGAGGGCGGCGCGCTCGAGATCGAGCGCGACTGGGTCATGCGCACGAAGTACGCCGTGCGCAACGGCAGCGACCTCGCCGCGCGGACGCTCGTGAAGCACCCGCGCCTCAACGGGACGCGCCTGCACGATCCGCCGAAGGGCACGGAGGACAACCTCGGCACCGGCAGCGCGCTCGTGCCGGTCGACGTGCCCCGCCGGGGGACGGCGGTGCTCACCGTGGACGAGCGGCGGGTGTTCCGGCAGCAGATCGACTGGCTCAGCCAGCTGGCCGACGACGCGGTGAGCGGCTACCTCAAGGACCCGCGCGCCGACGCGGCCGTGGTGCGGCAGCTCGCGCAGGCCTGGGACCTGCGCGGCAAGCTGCGCCCCGCGCTCGACGAGCGCGACAAGCTGCTCGCGGAGAAGCAGCGCCTCGAGCAGCAGAGCGACGAGCTCCGGCAGAACCTCCGGGCCATCGAGAAGAACCGGACCGCCGACGCGCTCCGCCGCGACCTCACCGACCGGCTCGCGAAGGCGTCGGCGCGGCTCGACGAGATCACGAAGCGCGTCATCGTCCTCGAGATGCAGATCAGCGAGCAGCAGATCCGCTTCCGCGACCTCACGAACGAGATCAAGCTGCTCGCGCCGCTCTCCCCCGTGCGCGCGGCGCCCTGATCACCGCGCCGGCTTGCTCGCGACGGGCTGCCGCGCGGTGCCCGCGTGCGTCCAGCTCCGCTCCAGCCCCGTCGCGAGCCAGGCCACCTCGACGCGCTCGCCCCCGAAGACGGCGGCGACGCGGTCGCCCCACTGCGCGGGGGCGGGGAGCTCCACGCTCTTCTGCTCCTTGATGCTCCCGAGCGCCTCCGCGCCGACGAGGAACGTGGCGATCCCCTCGCTCGCGAACGCCGACACCGCCGTGCTCGGGACGAACGGCGCGACCACCGCGCGCACCGCCGAGAGATCGGTCGCGCGCTCGACGACCGCGCGCACCTCGTCGAGCGTCGACAGCACGAGCGCGACGCCGCCCGCCGCCTTGCCCTCGGCCGGCGCGGCCGGGGCCTTCTCGCCCGCGGCTGGAGCCCCGGCGTCGCCCGAGGCCGGCGCCGGCGCGGTCGCCTTCGGGCCGCGCAGCCCGACGGCCGCGTGCCCGTTCATCTTCGGCACCCCCGCGAGCACGTCGAGCGTCAGCGGCCCCTTCCACGGCACCGCCGGCGGCGCCGTGGGCGGCTTCTTCGTGCTCACCTGCTCTCCCTTCTTGTCGCGGAGGATCAGCACGTCGTCGGTCGGCAGCGCCCGCGGCACGGTCACCCGCACCGGCCGCTTGAACGACCGCGGATCGCCCACGACGCCGGTCGCGACCGCGTAGGCCAGCGTCTCGGCCGAGGCCACGACGAACGACGGCGCGCCGGGGATGCGCGGCTCCGGATCCGCCGTGCGCAGCGACACGGCGCCGGGCGGCGGCGGGTAGATCTCCGAGCTCACGACGCGCCGGTCCGGCTCGATGATGCGGGCGCCCGTCGCCACGAGGTCGACCAGCGCGCCCGACTGCGCGAGCACCTCGAGCACCTGGCGCGACGGCGGCGCGACGAGCAGATCGAGCCGCGAGGGCACCCGCTTCGACTTGAGCAGCAGCGCCGCCGCGAGCATGTCGCGCAGCGTGACGCCGGAGTCGCCCCCCAGCACGACCTGCGCGACCGGCTTGCCGGCGAGGTCGCGCACCGGCCGCACCGCGCCCTGCTCGTCCATGAGCAGCGGGTCGACGGTGCCGAGGTCGATCGAGACGACCTCCTCGCACGGCGCGCCCGGATCCGGCACGAGCGCGCGGTGGGCCTTCGACCTGCGCTGATCGCGGAGGAAGACCTCGGTCTTCTCGTCGCTCACGAACAGCGCCGCCGCCGCGCCCACCTGCGGCGCGATGCCGCAGAGCACCGCGCGGTCGCCGACCGAGAGCAGCCGCGCGCTCGGCCCGGCGAACTCGAGGATCACCGGCGCGTGGTGCTCGCCCTCGATGCGCCGCACGACCTCGTCGAGGTTCCTGCGGAGCAGCTCGAGCGCGACGTCCCTCGCGCACACGAACGGCCGCACCCGGCCCGAGAGGTGGATCTGCACGCTGCGCGGCGGCCTGAGCCAGGCCGACCCCGTCGCCAGCGCCTGCCCGAGCTGGCTCGGCGAGACGACGAGCGACAGCATGCCGATGCCGCCGACCGTCGCGAGGCGCGGGTCGTCCGTGAGGGCGAGCCGCGCCGGCGCCGCGAAGCGCTCGAGGTGCACCGGCGCCGGGAAGCCGATCCCCGGCCGCGCGATCGGGATGTTGTAGGTCGGAAACTCGGGCGACACCGAGTGCGGGCTGCCCTCGTCGATGTCCGCGAGCGAGCTCGCGTCGGCCACGCAGGTGCCGTCGTAGGCGACGGCGACCTCGACCGGCGTCTTCTTCATGCCCGTCGCGATGGCCTCGGCCAGCGCGCGCGACGGCGCCCTGGAGAGGATCACCTGGTCCACCTTGACCTGCACCAGGTCACCGCGAAGCTGAGGATCGGTCGCCCGCCCGGCGAGGATCTTCTGGGGCATCGTGCGGGGGGGATCCCCGGCTCGCGCACGCATAGATGTTGGATCGTCCTTGGTTTTGATGATCTGGATGGGGCGGCGCGCGCCGCTCCCGGACCACGTTGACGCCGTCCCGCCGGCGAGATCTGCCGGCGGGATCCGCCCCCGGCCTCGCCGCGGGGCGAAAGAACGGCCGCACGTTAGCCGCTCGCCGGGACAAGGGTCAAGGCGTGCTTTGGAGCGGGGCCCCTGGGGCGGGAATCGCCCGGCTGGAGCCAGGATGCAAGAGGCAAAGCGCCCCGAGCCCGTCGCGCCGCTCCGCGCACCTCACAACCTTTCCGGTCTCGCCCGCCGCCGGCGCTTCCACGGTGCTTCCACGGGGTCGCGTCATTCCGCTTGGTTCCACGCTGTTACGCCCGGCTTCCGCGGGGCTTCCCGCGCGGCCATCCAGGTTTGTTTTCCCGTTCGTCCCCCGCTTGGGTAGTCTCGGCGCATGTTCCAGGCCGTGCTGAAGGAAGTTGTCGAGAACACCGAGGGTGGCATTGCGACCCTTCTCATGGATTTCGAGGGGATCGCGGTCGATAGCTACTCCAAGCCGGGCGCTCCGTTCGACATCAACACGATCGGCGCGGAGTTCAGCGTCGTGTTGAAGTCGATCCAGCGCGCCTCCGAGATGCTCGATGCGGGCGGGGCCGCCGAGATCGCGATCCAGGCGGAGAAGGTGACGACGCTGATCCGCGTCGTGAACGACTCGTATTTCGTCGCCTTCTCGATGACGCCCGACGCGAACATCGGCAAGGCCCGCTACCTCCTGCGCACCCGCGTCCCGGTGCTGCTGAAGGAGCTCGCCTGAGCGGCTTCAGGATCTCGGTCATCTCGGGCCCGAACCTCGATCGCCTGGGCAAGCGCGAGCCGGCGATCTACGGCACGGCCACGCTGGATGACATCCACCGCGCCGTCGAGGGGGCCGCTCAGGCCCACGGCGCCTCCGTGGCGTGTATGCAGTCGAACTGCGAGGGGGAGCTCGTGACCGCGATCAGCCACGCCGGCGATCTCGGCTTCCACGGCATCCTCCTCAACGCCGGCGCCTACACGCACACGTCGATCGCGCTCTACGACGCCATCCGCGCGGGCGCGCTCCCCACGGTCGAGGTGCACATCTCCAACCCGGACGCTCGAGAGCCGTTCCGCCGCCGCTCCCGCATCGCGCCGGCCTGCATGGCGCGTGTCGCCGGCTTCGGTCCGAGCTCGTACGTCCTCGGGTTGCTCGGGCTGCTCGGGCATCTGGAGAAGACGCGCCTCGACGAAAGAGGTTGAACACGCGCCGTCACTCTGGTTGAAAGGCGGCAAACATCGATGGCCGAACGTCCTTCCATGAATATCAACCTGAAGCAGCTGCGGGCGCTGGTGCGCCTCCTAGAGAAGCGCAACGTGAGCGACTTCGAGTTCGAGGACGAACACGTGCGCATCCGCCTCACGCGCGGGGGCGCTTCGCCGCTCGGCGGTGCGCAGCAGCTCGTGCCCGCCGCGGTCCACTTCCAGAGCGCGCCGGCCGCGCCGCCCGCGCCCGCGCCCGCACCGGCGCTCGCGCCGGCGCCGGCGGCCGCGGCGCCCGCAGCGGCGAGCGACGACGCGGTCACGTTCGTGACGTCCCCGTTCGTCGGCACGTTCTACCGGTCTCCGTCGCCCGACGCGCCGCCCTTCGTCGAGGTCGGCAGCGCGATCCGCGTGGGTCAGGCGCTCTGCATCATCGAGGCGATGAAGCTGATGAACGAGATCGAGGCGGACTGCACCGGCACGATCGTCGAGATCCTCGTCGACAACGGCAAGCCGGTCGAGTTCGGCCAGCGCCTCTTCAAGGTGCGGAGCAGCTAGCGCTGCCCGGGACGAGGGAGCCGTGTTCCAGAAGATCCTCATCGCCAATCGCGGCGAGATCGCGATGCGCGTCATCCGTGCCTGCCGCCTGCTCGGCATCCGCACGGTGGCGATCCACTCCGAGGTGGACTCCGCGGCGCTGCACGTCCGGTTCGCCGACGAGGCCGTGTGCGTCGGCCCGGCCGAGGCGGCGAAGAGCTACCTCAACGTCCCGCAGATCATCGCGGCCGCCGAGGTCACCGGCGCCGACGCGATCCACCCGGGCTACGGGTTCCTCTCGGAGAACGCGAAGTTCGCCGAGCTCTGCAAGAAGTGCCGGCTCACCTTCATCGGGCCGACCCCGGAGGCGATGCGGACGTGGGGCGACAAGGTCTCCGCGCGCGCGGTCGCGAAGCGCTTCGGCATCCCCATGCTCAGCGGCACCGGCGTGCTCAAGAGCCCGGCGGACGCGGCCGAGCAGGCCGAGCGCGTCGGCTACCCGGTGATCCTGAAGGCCTCCGGCGGCGGCGGCGGCAGGGGCATGCGCATCGTCCGGGGCCCCGGCGAGGTGCAGCGCTCGTTCGAGATCGCGACGCAGGAGGCCCTGAGCGGCTTCAAGAACCCGGACGTGTACCTCGAGCGCTACGTCGAGTCGCCGCGCCACATCGAGTTCCAGGTGCTCGCGGATCATCACGGCGGCGTGTGGACGCTCGGCGAGCGCGAGTGCTCGCTCCAGCGCCGGCACCAGAAGGTCATGGAGGAGTCGCCCAGCCCGGCGATGGACAACGAGAAGCGCGCGAAGATGGGCGACATCATCCGCGCCGCGATCCTCGAGACCGGCTACACGGGCCTCGGCACGCTCGAGTTCCTGATGGATGACCGCGGCGAGCTCTACTTCATGGAGATGAACACGCGCGTGCAGGTCGAGCACCCGGTGACGGAGATGGTCACCGGCGTCGACCTGGTCGCGCAGCAGATCCTGGCCGCCGCGGGCGAGCGCCTGTCGCTGCCCGACACGCGCCCGTGGAGCTTCCGCGGCCACGCCATCGAGTGCCGCGTCAACGCCGAGGATCCGCGCTCGTTCGTGCCGTGGCCGGGGCTCATCACCGAGTACCACTCCCCCGGCGGCGTCGGCGTCCGCGTCGACTCCGGCGTCTACGGCGGCTTCCGCGTGCCGAGCGCCTACGACTCGCTCGTCGCCAAGGTCATCGCGCACGGCGCCACCCGCGCCGAGGCGATCGCCCGGCTGCGGTGCGCGCTCGACGAGTTCATCATCGGCGGCATCCGCACGAACATCCCGCTGCACCAGGCGCTGCTGCGCGATCCCGACGTCATCGCGGGCAACATCTCGACCCACACCATCGAGCGCGTCGTCTCGCAGGGCTTCTGACCGCGGCGCACGCGGCGCGGGCCCGGGCGCCGCCGCGACCGGCGGGGGCGTTCGCCCCGCGCGCATCGAGCGCTCCCGTGGGCGCGGCGCGCCCTCGTGGAGCGCCGCGTCAAAGGCGGGAGGGAGGCCCTCGAATGTTGGTCCAGAGACAGGTCGGGGCTACGGTCCGGTGCTACCGTACGCCGCTCGTGAGACTGGGCGAGCAAACCCCTTGAAATAGAAAGCATTTGTCGCGGGTATGGAAGCGAACGCTGGTGTTCAGGTTGACTTCTCTTCGTGGATCCAGGCCACCTCCGACGCCTCCGAGCTCGAGCTCGGGATCCCTGGCTTCGGGTACGCCGATCTCTTCGATCCTGCGAAGCTCGCCGAGCTGACCGAGCGCTTCGAGGCGTATTTCCGCGCGTCGGACGAGGGCGCCCACGCGCGCTTCGACGTGTACCGGGCCTTCATGCGAGCGGAGCAGGCGGCGGCCTCCGGGGCCGCGGGGAGCGGCGACGCGGCCCGGCCCTCCCTCACCGCGGAGCAGATCTCCGAGGCGCTGCTCGCGGCCGCGCCGCACGTCGCGCGCTTCGTCGCCACGCTCTTCCGCGTCGAGCGGGAGGCGCAGGCGCAGATCGACGCGACGCAGGCGCGGAGCGACCTCTGGCGCTTCAAGGGCGAGTTCTCGAAGAAGCGGCTGTTCAAGGCGAACGCCGGCAAGGGGTGGCAGGGCACGCCCGTCGAGGCGGCGCACGCCGCCCGGCGGACGCTCGCGGCCATGGGGGCGCCGGCGAGCGCGCTCGACAGCGGCTCCGACGACGAGGAGCTCGCGGTCGCGCGCGCGACGCTCGCGCTGGTCGAGGTCGACGACATCGCGCGCAAGGCGGCCAAGGCCGGCGGCGTCCAGTGGACGGACGAGCTCCGCGGGCGGGCGGCGAAGGTGCGCGCCGCGCTGCGGGAGGATCCGGCGCTCGCCGAGCGCGTGGCGGGCGCGTCGGCCGTCGCGGGCGCGGAGCCGACCGACGCCGAGGACGCGGCGGTCGCGGCGTTCGCCCTCGACGCGGTCGAGGCGTGGCTCACGGCGCGGCGCGCGGACGAGCACGACCCGGCGCGGCGCTGGCCGACGCTGAAGGCGCCGCGCACGCTCGACTACCAGGAGCTCGTGCAGCTCCACCGGAAGGGCGCGAACGGCAGCGGCGGCTCCGCGGAGCTCCTCGTCGGGCCGCAGCACGACCGGCGCGAGCGCGACGGCTTCGCGCTGACCGACCGCCGCGCCGGCCCCCGCGAGGTCGAGAGCCAGGTCGACTACTGCCTCATCTGCCACGACCGCGACAAGGACTCGTGCTCGAAGGGCCTGCGCGACAAGACCGGGGCGATCAAGTCGAACCCGCTCGGCGTCGAGCTCCACGGCTGCCCGCTCAACGAGAAGATCAGCGAGATGCACTCCATGCGGGGCCGGGGCGACGCGATCGCCGCGCTCGCGCTCGTCTGCGTCGACAACCCGATGACGCCGGGCACCGGGCACCGCATCTGCAACGACTGCATGAAGGCGTGCGTCTTCCAGAAGCAGGATCCGGTGGACATCCCGCAGGTCGAGACGGCGGTGCTCACGGACGTGCTGTCGCTCCCGTGGGGCCTCGAGATCTACGGCTTCCTCACGCGGTGGAACCCGCTCGACGTGCTGCGGCCGCACGCGCGCCCGTACAACGGGAAGAACGTGCTCGTCGTCGGGCTCGGCCCGGCCGGCTACACGCTGGCGCACCACCTCACGCGCGAGGGCTTCGCGTGCGCGGCGATCGACGGGCTGAAGATCGAGCCCTTGCCGGTCGAGCTCACGGGCGACGAGACCCGCCCGCCGCGGCCGGTGCGGGACTTCAAGCGGCTCTACACGGAGCTCGACGAGCGCGTGCTCCTCGGCTTCGGCGGCGTGAGCGAGTACGGGATCACGGTGCGGTGGGACAAGAACTTCCTCACCGTCCTCTACGTCACGCTCGCCCGGCAGCGCCTGCTCCGGATCTACGGCGGCGTGCGGTTCGGCGGCACGATCGATCTCGAGGACGCCTTCCGGCTCGGGTTCCACCACGTCGCGATCGCGGCGGGCGCGGGGCGGCCCACGATCATCCCGCTCAAGAACAACCTCGCGCGCGGCATCCGCAAGGCCTCCGACTTCCTGATGGCGCTCCAGCTGGCCGGCGCCTACAAGCGCTCGGCGCTCGCGAACCTCCAGGTCCGCCTGCCGGCGGTGGTGATCGGCGGCGGCCTCACGGCGATCGACACCGCGACGGAGCTCGCGGCGTACTACGTCGTGCAGGTCGAGAAGACGGCCGACCGCATCGACGCGCTGATCGCGGAGCGCGGCGAGAGCTCCGTGCTCGCGATGTTCGACGAGGAGGAGCGGGAGTTCCTGGCCGAGCAGCGGCGCCACGCCGAGGCGATCCGCGACGAGCGCGCGCGCGCCGCGCGCGAGGGGCGGGCGCCGCGGTTCCAGGGGCTCATCGACGCGTGGGGCGGCGTCTCGCTGGTCTACCGCAAGCGGCTCATCGACTCGCCGGCGTACCGGCTGAACCACGAGGAGGTCGCGAAGTCGCTCGAGGAGGGGATCCGCTACGTCGAGAACCTCGCCCCGGTCGAGGCCGTGCTCGACGAGCGCGGGTGCGTCTCCTCGCTCGTGTTCGAGCGCCAGGAGCTCGCGGACGGCAAGTGGCGGAGCGCGGGCGAGATGGTCTCGATCCCCGCGCGCACCGTGTGCGTGGCGGCCGGCACGAGCCCGAACGTCACGTACGAGAAGGAGCGCCCGGGCACGTTCGCGTTCGACAAGTGGCGGCAGTTCTTCCAGCCGCACCGCGCCTACGTCGACGAGGACGGCAAGCTCAAGGTGGAGCTGGCCTACCCGCGCGAAGGCTTCTTCACGAGCTACAACGACGGCGAGCACGCGGTGAGCTTCTACGGCGACAACCACCCCCACTACGCGGGGAGCGTCGTGAAGGCGATGGCGAGCGCCAAGGACGCGTACCCGTACGTCGTCGCGCTGTTCCGGCACGACTTCGCGCGGCTCCACGAGGAGCCGCAGGCGGCGCGCGACGCGCGGCGGCGCGACCTGTTCGCCCGCCTCGACCACGACTTCGTCGCGGTGGTCGAGCGCGTCGAGCGGCTGACCCCGACGATCGTCGAGGTGGTCGTGCGCGCGCCGGCGGCGGCGCGGAAGTTCGAGCCCGGGCAGTTCTACCGGCTGCAGAACTTCGAGGTGACCTCGCCGGTGATCAAGGGGACGCGGCTCGCGATGGAGGGGCTCGCGCTCACCGGCGCGTGGGTCGACAAGGAGAAGGGCCTGCTCTCGCTCATCGCGCTCGAGATGGGCGCGTCCTCCCGGCTGCTCGCGGCGCTGCGCCCCGGCGAGCAGGTCGTCGTGATGGGGCCGACGGGCACGCCGACGGAGATCCCCGAGCAGGAGACGGTGCTGCTCGCCGGCGGCGGGCTCGGCAACGCCGTGCTCTTCTCGATCGCGAAGGCGCTCAAGGCGCGCGGCGACCGCGTGATCTACTTCGCCGGCTACCGGCGGGGCGAGGATCTCTTCAAGCAGGACGACATCGAGGTGGCCACCGACCAGGTCGTCTGGTGCACCGACAGCGGCGCGGAGATCGCCCCGCGGCGCGCGACAGATCGGCATTTCCGCGGCAACATCGTGCAGGCGATGAAGGCCTACGCGGAGCGGCAGCTCGGCGGCGAGCTCGCGGACCTGTCGGAGGTCCGGCGCATCATCGCGATCGGCTCGGACAAGATGATGAACGCCGTGCGCGAGGCGCGGCACGGCGTGCTGGCGCCGCACCTCGATCCGAAGCACGTGGGCATCGCGAGCATCAACTCGCCGATGCAGTGCATGCTGAAGGAGGTCTGCGCGCAGTGCCTCCAGCGGCACGTCGATCCGGCGACGGGCAAGGAGACGCTGGTCTTCTCGTGCTTCAACCAGGATCAGCCGATCGACCACGTCGACTTCAAGAACCTCGCCGCGAGGCTCCGGGCCAACACGGTGCAGGAGAAGCTGTCGAACGCCTGGCTCGACCACCTGCTCGCCGAGCGCCCCGAGCTGCGGCACGTCTGACGGCGGCCTCGGGGGGCTCCGGCGACGGGGCGCTCCCCGCCGCCGGCCTTCCGCGGGCGGCGGCCCTCAGCCGCCCGGCGGGGGCAGCTTGATCTTCGGCTCCTTCGGGTGCCGCCGGTACAGGAGGACGGTCCGGCCGAGGATCTGCGCGATCTCGGCGCGGAGCTGCTCCGAGAGGGCGTCCGCGACGTCGTTTTGGTCGTCGGGGCACTCGGTGCCGAGCCGCACCTTGACGAGCTCGTGCTGCTCCAGGGCGGCGTCGACCGCGGCGACGACGCCCTCGGTCAAGCCGGCCTTGCCGAGCTGCACGATCGGGTCGAGGTGATGCCCCAGCGCCCGGAGGTGTCGGCGCTGTTTTCCTGTGAGATCCAAAGCGGTCGGCCTTTCGTGAGGCGCTCGCGCGGGCGGCCCCTGCACGGACCGCCGCCTCGCGGCGCGAGCGCGGCGTCATAGCGGCCCTGGGGCAGGAGGAAAAGGGCGCACGCGCGACGTCCGAGACCTGGACCAGGTAAGTGTATGTGGGATGAACTCGAGCAACGGGCGGATTGATCAGCGCGGGATGACACGACACGCCACGGCGCGGCATACCGTGATCCGGCGCGGACGCGTGGTGCCGTGCGGCGCCCGGGAGCTGCTTGGGGTTTTGCTTGACGTGGCTCCACAACAGGCATCCGCTGGATCTAGCGGCCGGTGGTTCGACGGGGGGTCGAGCGCCGGAACAGCGGCGATATGGGCTCATCGAGCGAGCGAGAGGCGATGGCGGGGCAGGACGTGGATCTCCCTCGGCTGGACGAGGTGACGGATCCGCTCGAGCTCACGGTCCACGACGAGATCAGCCCTTGCCCGTACCTTCCCGACGCCGAGGCGCGGATGCCGCTCCGCGTGCCCATCCGGCCGCTCACGCGCACGGAGTTCGATCGCAGGCTCGCCTCGGGCAACCGCCGTCACGGCAAGCTGCTCTACCGGACCCAGTGCCCCTCGTGCCACGCCTGCGAGCCGATCCGGATCCTCGTGCGCGATTTCGTGCTCGGGCGCACGCAGCGCCGGGTTCTCCGCCGCGGCGAGCAGGTGGTCGACGTCGAGATCGGCCCGCCGGTGACCACGCGGGAGAAGGTCGCGCTGTACAACCTGCACAAACACGGCCGGGGGTTGATGCGCGACGACGGCCCGCTCGGCGCGGCCGGCTACGAGGCGTTCCTCGTGGACAGCTGCTGCGAGACGTTCGAGATGCGCTACCGCGTCGGGGGGCGCCTCGTCGGGGTCGCCGTCGTGGATCGCGGGCTGGAGTCGCTCTCGGCGGTCTACTCGTTCTACGATCCCGAGCTGGAGCCGCTGAGCCCCGGCGTCTTCTCGATCCTGAAGCAGATCGAGTTGTGCCGCACCTGGGGCCTCCGGTACCTCTACCTCGGCCTCTACGTCGAGAAGTGCTCGCGGCTCGTCTACAAGGCCCAGTACATGCCGCACGAGCGGCTCATCGACGGCCGCTGGCAGCGCTTCGACCGCCCCGCGCCCTCATCGCCGCCCTGACGGGCGCTCGCGGCTGGATTTCGAGCGCGCGCGGCTCCAGAACCCGTCCATGGGAAACCGCGCCTTCGCCTTCGCCTTCGCCGCCTGCGCTGTGCTCTCGGCCATGCTCACCGCCGCGTGCGGCGAGACCCGCCCGATCGTCGACCAGACCGACGCGGCGGGAGGCGCCGCGCCGGACGGCGAGGAGGGGGGTGCAGGGGGCGCGCCGCCCGGCGGCGCCGGCTCGACGGCGAGCGGCGCGACCGGCAGCGGCGGCGCGACCGGCGGCGGCGGGGCAGGGTAGGCAGCGGCGGATCGCCCGTACCCCGGTTGTATCCCCGCATCGCCGGGCCTAGACCGCTCGCGTGCATCCGCTCGCAGAGAAGGTCCTCGCCCGCGACCTGCGCGCCACCGCGCGGGCCTGCCGGCTCGTCGACGATCGCGCCGGCGACTACGCCGCCATCCTGAAGGATCTCTTCCCGCACACTGGCCGCGCCTGGGTCCTCGGGGTGACGGGCAACCCGGGCGCCGGCAAGAGCACGCTCACCGACCGGCTGATCAGCGTGTTCCGCAAGCAGGACCGCCGGGTCGCCGTGGTGGCCGTCGATCCCACGAGCCCGTTCACCGGCGGCGCCATCCTCGGCGATCGCATCCGCATGCAGGCGCACTTCGGCGATCCCGACGTGTTCATCCGGTCGCTGGCGACGCGGGGCGCGCTGGGCGGCCTGTCCCGCTCGGCCGTGGACGTCGCGCGGGTGCTCGACGCCTGGGGCGCCGACGTCGTGCTGGTGGAGACGGTCGGGGTCGGGCAGGACGAGCTCGAGATCACGCGCACGGCGCACACCACCCTGGTCGTGGCGGCGCCGGGCATGGGCGACGAGGTGCAGGCGATCAAGGCGGGCATCCTGGAGTGCGCCGACGTCTTCGCCGTGAACAAGGCCGATCGGGACGGGGCCGACGCGGCGGTGCGCGACCTGGAGCTGATGATCGCGCTCGGCGGCGAGGTCGCGAAGGCCACCGGCCGGGCGCGCGGGCACAGCGCCGCGGCGCTGCACGCCCGCGCCTCGGCGGCGCCGGATCCGGGCGGCGAGCCGCCCGCGGGGCCGTGGGTGCCCGCGATCGCGCGGACCGTGGCCACGCGCAACGAGGGCGTGGCGGCGCTCGTGGAGCAGCTCGAGCGGCACCGGGCGTGGCTGATCGGGACGGAGGAGGGCGCGGCGCGCCAGGAGGAGCGCCTGCGCGAGGCGATGCACGTGCAGCTCCGCGACGCGCTGACCGACGCGGCGGTCGCCGCGCTCGGGCCGACGCTCGACGCGGCGGTGCACGCCGTCTCGCGGCGCGAGGTCGACCCCTACACGGCCTCGGAGCGGCTTGTGGCGGCGTTCCGCGCCGGCGCCGGCGCGCCCGCCCCGGGCGCCGGGGCCTGAGCCGCCGGGGCCTGAGCCGCCGGGGCGTCACGTCAGGCCGGGGGCGCCACGTCAGGCCGAGGGCGCTGCGTCAGTCCATGCACCGATCCAGCTCTTCTCGCTCGTATTTGCAGGACGTCTCCCACTTCCGGTCGTCGCAAACCCAGGTGTCGTCCTCGCACGCGAGGAGCTCGTCGTACCGGTCGACGCAGCCGCGGCGGTCTGCGTCGACGAACCTGTTGTCGTAGTGAATGAGGCAGTCCTCGTACCGGCGATCGCTGCATCCCCCCTCGCAGTCACACTTGGCATCGCAGAGGGCGGTCTCGGAGGGGCCGCACGCGGCGGCGAGGCAGCAGGCGAGGGCGAAGCACAGATGCAGGGCCTTCATCGCGCCAGTGTACCTCGCCTCGCCGGGCGCCAGCGCGCACAATGGCCTGCGGGGAGCGCGCAGACGGCGAGCGACTTCGCGCACACGCGCTCCCCGCCGCCGCGCTCGGGCACCCCGCTTGCGCAGGGCGCGTGTCGCTCACGTCGGCGCCGCGCGCCGGCGCGGGGCTCGCGGCGGCTTTCGACCCACGTTCTCGGCGCGGAACGCGCTCGGGCACACGTCGTTGATGCCGCAGCCGCCGCACGCGGGCTTCTTCGCGAAGCAGATCCGGCGGCCGTGGAAGACCAGCGTGTGGGACAGCATATCCCAGTCGCGCCGCGGAAAGAGGGCCCCGAGATCGCGCTCGATCTGCTCCGGCTTGTCGCTCCTCGTCCACCCGAGCCGCTGCGACAGGCGCTGCACGTGGGTGTCGACCACGACCCCCTCCGGCGCCCCGAACGCGACGCCGAGCACCACGTTCGCCGTCTTGCGCCCGACCCCGGGCAGCCGGACCAGCTCGTCGAGCGTCCTCGGCACCTCGCCGCCGTGCCGCTCCACGAGATCGCGCGAGAGCCCCACGATGTTCTTGGCCTTCTGGTTGAACATGCCCATCCCGAGCCGCCGGAGCAGCGCGCTCACCTCGCCGGGGTCGGCGCCGGCGAGCGCCCGCGCGTCGGGATAGGAGGCGAACAGGTGGGGCGTCACCTTGTTGACGAGCACGTCCGTCGTCTGAGCGCTGAGCACCGTCGCCACGAGCAGCTCGAAGGGGGAGCGGTGATCGAGCTCACAGTGGGCGTCCGGGTGCAGCGTGCGCAGCCGCACGAACGTGGCCTCGGCCGGCGGGCTCCGCCGCGCGCGCGCCGGCGCCGGGGGGGCGCCCCGCGCGGCGCGGCGGGGCGCTGTCGCTGGCTCAGCTGGCTCAGCTGACGAACGCGCGTTTCCGCGTCTCATGCTCATCGAGGAGCTTCTCGACGCTCGCGAGGGCGTTCTCCACCGACTCCTGCACCATCTGCAGCACCGTCGTCGCCGAGCCCTTCAGCGCCTCGTAGTACCGCTGCCGCTCGGTCGAGTGGATGATCGACGGGGGCAGGCCGGTGCGGAGCAGCAGCATGTTCATGAACAGCCGCGCGACCTTGCCGCTGTCGTTCGGGAACGGATAGACCCGGAGCAGATCGTAGTGCGCACGCGCCGCGATCCGGATGCCGTTCCGCGTCTTCCGCGTCTCGGGGTCGTCCAGCCAATCGACGATCTGCCGCACCTTGTAGGCGATCTTGTCCGGCGGGGCGTACTCGTGGAAGTAGAGCCGGTGCTGGGGGATGTCCTTGCGGTATTTCACCGTCTTGATGTCCCCCTCCTCGGGATGGAGGATGAGGTAGAGCTTCTTCACGCAGTCGAGCGTGATCGGCGCGCGCTTGTTCGCGCCCTGCTCGCGCACGTACGCGATGGCCTCCTTGTGACGGCGGATGTCATCGTACGTTGGCTGAAGGCTCGAGTCGGTGACGAGCGGCGCCGGGCCGCTGAGCGCCGCGCGCAGCTCGTCGAACGTGTAGACCACGCCCTCAAGCGCGCTGTCGTGATAGATCCACGACATATCGAGGCTGTCGATGTAGCGCCGCCGGAAATCCTCCGATTGCGCGTTCAGCCGCTGCTCGATGATCGCGCTGCGCTCTTCGATGGTGGCCCGCCGCGGCGGGGGCAGCATCGGAAGGGGAAGCGTGACGACACGCGGCGTCTCCCGGAGCGGGGCGCGCCCCTCGCGGCCCACGCTCTTTACCTTGGCGCCGGCTCGCAGGAGCTTCTTCTCGGCAACGGGCCTGTCGCTGGCGCGCTGGGGCCTGTCGCTGGTGCGCTGGGGCCTGTCGCTGGCGCGCTGAGGCCTGTCGCTGGCGCGCTGGGGCTTGTCGCTGGCGCGCTGAGGCCTGTCGCTGGCGCGCTGGGGCTTGTCGCTGGCGCGCTGGGGCTTGTCGCTGGCGCGCTGAGGCCTGTCGCTGGCGCGCTGGGGCTTGTCGCTCGTCCGGCGCGGGCGCTCGGCCTCGACCGCGGCCTCCTGCTCCGCGCTCTTGAGCCGCAGCTTCTTCTCCGTGAGCTTCGGCTGCTGGTCGTCGCCCCTCAGCTTCTTCCGGAGCTTCGTGGATTTGACCGCCGCCGCGACCACCCGCTCGGAGCGGGCGGCGACCTTCCGCCTGGCGAGCCTCGGTTTCGTCGCTTTGACCCGCGCGCTCCTCGGCTTCGTGGTCTTCGCGCTCCGCGCTCGCCTGGCGGCCGCCCTCGGCTTCGCCGCCCTCGGCTTGGCGACCCTGGCCCTGGTGGCCTTGGTGGCCCTGGCCCTCGTGGCCTTGGCCCTCGCCGTCCTGGCCTTCGTCGCCCGCGCCTTGGCCGCCCTCGCCTTGACCTTCGCGACCCGCGCCTTGGCCCTGGCCTTGGTCGTCCTGATCTTGGCGGCGCTGCGCGCCGGCCTCGCCTTTGCCTTCGCCTTCGCCTTCGTCCTGGCGGCCGACTTCTTCGCCTTGGACGCGCTCGCGCGTTTCGCGGCGGCGCGTGTCGCCTTCTTCGCCTTCGCTGCCGGCGATTTCTTCCTGGCGGTCGTGCGGGCTGCCCGGGCCGGCGCGCGTGTCGCCTTGCGCCGCGCCGTGGCCGCCGGTTTGCGGGTCGTCCGCTTCGCCGTGGCTTTGCGCCGCTTGGCCGCCTTTACGGCAGAGGTGCGTCGCGCAGCAGGACGAGAGGCCGCGGCCTTGCGCTTCGGCTTGCGCGCGGCGGGTTTCGCCTTTCGCGCCCGCGCGCTCGAGGCTGCCCGCCTCGAGCTTGCCGCGCTGGCTTTGGTCGCTCTCTTCCGGTCTTTTTTCGAAGTTTTTCGGGTCTTCTTTGCCGCCATGGGCGTGCTTTCACACAATCGCTCAGGCTGCTCGCTGCACGCTGCTGCGAGCTAACATACGATCCAAAGGGCCTAATGCCGGCCCGCAGCCTAGCAATTTGACGATTTATCCGTCAACCAGTCCGGTGCGGAAGTCGGACTAAAGCGACCTCCTCGGCTGGATCTCTGCCGATCCACCTAGCACGCGCCGCCGGAGGGCGCATGCGGCCGCCGCGGCGGGTGCCCCCCGGGCGAGCCGGAGCTCGCGCCGGTCGAGGGCTCAGCTGTCGATGTTGATGCCGAGCCGCTGCCGCGCGGCGAAGTACTCCTCGCTGACCGCGTAGAGCACGAGCTCCTTGAGGCGCTCTTTCTGAGGCACAGCGGAGCTCGCGTCATCGGCCACCTTGATCATCTCCTGCGCCAGCTCGAGATCGTTGGCGAGGAGGAAGCCGGCGCGATCCGCCGTCAGGTCGATGCCGGACACCCAGCGCTTCAGGTCGATGGCGCCGGCCTGGAGGAGCTTGGTCACGACGCTCGCCAGCTGGTCGCGCGCCGGCCCGACGATGGTCGGCTCGAGGACCGCCAGGTTGTCCATCACCGGCCCTTCCAGCTCCTTCGCGATCGGGAACGTGGGCGAGATCAGCTTGATCCCGGCGAACAGCCAGGCGCGCAGGCCGGTGCCGGTCGGCACGAGGTGGCGGATGTACATGCCCGGCCGGTAGTAGGTGAGGTGCCGGGCAGCGATGAACGCCGCGGCCTGGGTCGGCAGATCCATCTGGAGCGCCGCGGCGCCGAGCACGATCGCGGGCACGTGCGCGTGCAGGAACGAGACGCCGCCGCCGTCGTTCGGGTTCTGGAACGTGAGCGGCGGCGCGAGGCCCAGGACGCCCGCCGCGTAATAGAGCGTCTGCGACATCGGGTAGGGGTGCCGCGTGAGATCGAGCTGGTAGGCGAGCTGGTAACCGAGCTCCTCCAGCGGCTGCCCGTTCTTCCTCAGCACGGCCGGCTCGATGACGCCGAAGATGGCGGTCAGCAGCGGATCCGCGTCGGGGTGGACGAGCGCGGCGGCCCACGTCTCCTCGTCGAGCGGCTGCTGCGCCGCCGCGGCCGTGTCCGGGCGCATGCGCCGGAAGAACCGCTCCTCGTCCGGCTCGGCGGCGTTCAGGCAAGAGAGCGCCTGGCAGAGGCAGAACGCCGCGTCGGCCCGCTTCGTCTCCGTGTACAGCTTCCGGAGCAGCCGGTACGCGTCCGGCTTGTAGGGGTTACGCCGCAGGATCGGGGCCTGCGCGGCCACCGCCTTGTCGAGGTACTCCGCCGGGTTGCTCGCGTAGAGGTTCGCCAGGAGCTCGTTCCGCTCCTCGTGGTCCGGATCGAGCGTCTGCGCCGCCTCGTAGGCGTCGATCGCCTCGCCCATCCAGCCGAGCTTGTCCTTGTAGAGGGCGCCCAGCCGGTCGAACATCTCCAGCATCTTCGCCGTGTCGTTCTCCTCGGTCGCCCGGTCGAGCTCGACCTTGAGCAGGCGCTCCACGTCCTCGTGGTCCCCCTTTTCGGCGCGGAGCTCGATCGCCTCCGCGAGCGCCCGGGTGAGGGACGGGTCGAGCTCCAGCACCTGGTCGTAGAACTGGGCTGCCCGGCCGAGATCGGCGAGCTGCCGCCAGCTCACGATCGCCGCGGTGTGCAGGTACTTCGCCTTCTGGCGGCTGTCGTCGATCTTGGCCGCGAGCTTGAGGACGATGTCGACGAGCTTCGACCAGTCCTTCTCCTCGCTGTAGAGCTGCATCAGCTTGGTCAGGATCCGCCGGTCGTCCGGGCGCTCGTCGAGCGCAGCCACGTAGCTCTTCGCGGCGCGCGTCCGGTCGTTGAGGTGCGTCGCGACGAGATCGCCGATCTCGAGCAGGAGGGCGCTCCGCTCCTCGCCGGTCACCACGTCGAGCCGCCGGTGCTTGAGGCGTACGACCTCCTCCCAGTCGCCCTTCGCCTCGAAGACCTTCGAGAGGAGGGCGAGCGGGGCAGGGGACTCGGGGAGCAGATCGGCGGCCTCGGTCAGCGGGGCCACCGCGCCGCCCGGGTCGCCGGCCGCGAGCCGCGCCTCGCCGAGCCTGAGGAGGGCCTCCGCCCGCTCCGGGTCCGGCAGGCGGGCGCCGGCGCCGTCGGTGAGGCGCCCGTAGAGCTCCGCGGCCTCGCGGGCCTTGCCCGCGTCGAGGTTGATCTTCGCGGCGCGCGAGATCGCCGCGGGGTCGTCCGGCGCGAGCGCGAGCAGCGCCGGCACGGCGCCGATCGCCTTGCCGCTCGATCCGCTCTTGCCGAGCGCGTCCACGTAGCGGAAGAGCACCTTGAGCCCCTGCTCCCGGGGCAGGGAGTCGGCCCGGTTCGCCAGCGACTCGTAGTGCCTCGCCGCCTCGATGAACCGCCCGGCCTCGAACGCGAGATCGCCCGAGATCATGAGCCCCAGCACGCTCGTCGGGTCGAGGTCGACCGCCCTCGTTGCCGCCTCCGCGGCGCGCGCGTCGTCCTTCAGGCGCTCCCGGAGCAAGAGGGCCATCTCTCCGTAGAGGCGGGCCTTGGCGCGGTTGCCCTCCGCCACCTCGGCCTCGCGCGAGATGAGCTCGACGGCGCTCGTCGCGTCCCCCCGGGCGAGGTACGCCGCGCGCAGCGCCGAGGACGCGACCGCGTTCGTCGGCTGCGCGTCCAGCGCCGTCTTGTAGCGCTCGATCGCGCCGTCCCGGTCCCCCCGCTCCTCCAGCATCTTCGCCGCGCGGATCCAGAGATCGGCCCTGCTCTCCGCGGTCTTGGCCGTCCGCGCGAGCGACTCGACCGCGCTGAGCGCCGCCGCCGCGTCGCCGGTCGCGGCCCGCACGTGCGCCAGCGACTCGAGCGCCCCGGCGTGGTGCGGGTCGATCGCGAGCACCCGCTCGTAGGCCTTGCGGGCGCGCTCGGGCGAGCCGATCTGCTCGAGCAGCACGCGCCCCATCGCGAGCAGGAGCTCCTCGCGGCGCTTGTCGTCGGACACGATGCCGAGCTGCCGCTCGTAGAGCTGCACCACGTCCTCCCACCGCTCGAGCGCGCGGTAGTGCCGCCCGAGCGCCGCGAGCGAGCCTTCGTGGGCCCCGTCGATCTTGAGGATGGCCTCGAAGGCCTCGGCCGCCTTCGTGTGGTCGAGGAACTGCTCGTCGTGGAGGCCCGCGAGCCGCTCGTAGAGGTTGATCTTCTGGCGCGGCGTCGCGCTCAGCTCGATCTGCCGCTCGAGGTTCTCCAGCAGCTCCTTGTAGCGCTCGGTGCGGCTGTAGATGCGATCGAGGCCGCGCAGGGCGGTCAGGCTCTGCGGATCGAGCTCGAGCGCCGCCTCGTAGCGGCTCGTCGCCTCGTGCAGGTCGCCGAGCCGGTCCTCGTAGAGCTCGGCGAGCCTGCACATCGTGTCGACCCGCTCCTCGCCCCGCAGCGCCTCGGCGCGCCGCTCGAGGATCCTGGCGTAGCCGGCGTGATCCTCGACGCGCCGGTAGATCCTGAGCAGCGCGTCGCACGCCTTCGTGTGCCCCGGGTCCTCGGCGAAGATCTGCTCGTACAGGTCGCGCGCGCGGTCCCCCTCGCTCAGCTTGGTCTCGAGGATCTCGGCTGACGCGGCGCGCAGATCGCGCGCCTCTCCGGGCGTCGCGGCCCGATCGGCGCGCGAGAGCAGCACCTGGCTGAGCTCCTGCCACTGCTGGGCGCGGCGGTAGACCTGCGCGAGCCCCTCGAGCGCCTTCCCGTTCGCCGGATCGAGCCCGAGCACGAACTGGAAGCACGGGATCCCGAGGTCCGACCGCGCGAGCTTGTCCGCGTACCAGGGCCCGAGCCGGTTGAAGAGCGCGATCTTCGGCTCGGCGGCCATCGCCTCGTCGGTGCTCGCCTGGCTCAGGATCTGGAGCGCCTCCGCCCAGATCTTCATGTCGCTGCCGGCGGCGCGCTCCAGATCGACGGCGTACGCGTCCTGCTCGGGGTCCTGGGCGAGCGCCTGGGCGAAGGCGAACACCCCCTGGTCCTTGTCGTCGAGCTCCCGCACGTAGAGGTGCCCGATCTCGTTCAGCGCGCGGGCGCGCTCGGAGGCGCTCTCGGCCTTCTCGCTCCGCTGGAGGAACATCTCCACGAGCTCCTCGTGCTTGCCGAGCGCCTTGCGGAGCTCCTCGAGCGCGCTGAAGGCGATGTCGTCGTCCCGGTCGAGCTCGAGCAGGCTCACGTACACGGCCTCCGCCCTGTCGTGGAGCTTCCCCTTCTCGTAGATGCGGGCCGCCCGGTAGAGCAGGAGCTTCTTGCCCGGGGCCACGGCGCCCTGGTCGGCGGTCGCCTCGATCTGCTCGGCGGCCGCCGCGAGCGCCTCGGCGACGCGGCCCGGGTCGGCGCCCTGGTCGACGGTCGCCTCGATGGCGAGCGCGAGATCCACGTCGGTCGGGCTGGCGACGAGCCGGTCGACGAGCTCGTTCAGCTGCGCGTCGCTGACCGCCGAGGCCGCCCCGCGCTGCTGCGGCTTGCCGAGCGGCTCGATCGCGTCGAGCGCGGCGCGGACCCCCCTCGGCCGCGCGTCCGGCGACTTCGCGAGCAGGCGCTCGCAGAGCTCGTCGACGTCCTTGCCCGCCCACCCGCGCGGCGCGATCGCGCTCGGCGCCTGCGGCGCCTGGGTCAGGTGTGCGAGGGCGACGTCGACCGCGGCGTCGCCCGGGAACACGGGCTTGCCGGTGAGCAGCTCGAAGAGCAGCGCGCCGAAGGCGTAGAGATCGCTCGCGGGGCCGGCGCTCTCGCCGCGCAGCTGCTCGGGGCTCGCGGTCCTCACGAGCTCCGGGCTGCCCCACGTGGCGCCGAGCCGATCGCCGCCGACGTCGACGAGGACGGCGCGCGGCTCGGCGCCCTCGCCCCGCGCGACGAGGACGTTCTCCAGCTTGAGCGCGCCGTGGACGAGGCGCCGCTCGTGGAGCGCGGCGAGCCCGCTCAGGATGCCGCGGAGCAGCGGCTTGGCCTCGTTGACGTGGAGCGGCCCGGAGCGCGCGACGCGCGCCGAGAGGGGCTGCCCGTCGACGGGCGTGTACGCGACGTACGCCCGGCCGCCCTCGATCCCGGCCTCCACGCCGCTCGCCAGGTTCTCGTGGCCCACCTGCGCGGCCAGGCGGACGTGGGTCAAGAAGCGGCGCACCGCCCGCCCGTCCCGCATCCGCTCGCGCCGGAGCACCTTGAGCGTCCGCGGCGCGCCATCCCGGCTCGCCGCATAGACGAGGCCCCGCGGCCCCTCGCCGATCTTTCTCGTGACGATGTAGGCGCCGAACGCCTCGCCGGCCGCGATCTCCTCGGGCAGGCTGAGCCCCCGCGCGCCGAGGGCCCGGACGCGCGCGTCGACCTCCGCGCGCGAGGCGATGACCGCGTCGATCAACGCCTCGACCGCGTCGATCTCGACGCAACGGTCGGTGAGCGCGCGCGCGAAGGAGGCCTTGGAGGCGCTGCCGCCGATGTCGGCCGGGTTGATGCCGAGGAGGTCGGACGACAGGGCCATCATTTCATCAAGCGAGAAGAGGCGTTCGAGCTCGCCTCGGACGATATCAATGGACATGGATCTCCTCGGGCCGAGCCCTCGTGCCGGCGTGCGCGCGCGCTGCGGGCCTGCCGGACGGCGGGGCGTGCGCCATGCTAGCGAAGCTTCCGGCGCCACGCGACCTCCGACGGCCGTCCGTCGGGGCGCCGCGCGCCGCCGGGGCGCGAGGCGGCCCGCGCGGCGCCCGCGCTCTCCGTGCCTGTCGTCGAGATCGGGTGGGGTCGAAGCGCGGAGTTCGAGGAACCCTGGAGGAAATTTGACAAGATCGCGGGCGGTGTGCGAGCGGATGTCGGTGCGTCGCATAGCGCAGTTCCTGGAGCGGACGCTCCCCATCGCGGTGCTGGTCGTCGCGGTCGTGGGCGCCCCGATCATGATCTTCTCGCCGCAGGGCCTCCCTCGTTTGCGGGAGCTCGAGAGAGAGCTCGCGGACGTCGAGGAGGAGAACGCCGAGCTCGGGCGGCAGATCGAGGCGCTCCGCGGCAAGGTGGCCCGCCTCCGGGACGACCCCACCGCGGTGGAGCGGATCGCGCGCGACAACCTGGGACTCGTGCGGCAGAGCGAGGTGGTGTTTCAGTTCTCCCGCTGAGCACTCCGGGTCTCCCTGGCCGCGCCCTTCTGGTATCGTGCGGTGAGTGTCGCTAGACCTGGGCCGCCTCCTCGTCTCCGCTGGCGCCGTCTCCAAGGCTGAGGTCGAAGCCGCCCTCTTCGTGGCGGTGCTGCGGGGCATCTCGTTCCCTCGCGCCCTCATCGACCGCGCCGCCATCACCGAGCGCGCCCTGGAGGAGGAGCTCGAGCGCCGCGGCGGCCTCGCGCTCCGGCAGGTCGTCGGCGCCCGCGAGCTCGTCGCGCGCCTGCCGCGCGCGATGTGCCGCCGCCTCGGCGCCGTCCCGATCCGCATGGACGCCGGCGCGGTCGACGTCGCGGCCGCCGATCCGCTGGATCGCCACGTCGCCGACGAGTTCAGCTTCCACCTCGGCGCGCCGGTGCGCATCTTCCGCGCCCCCATCGCGGCCGTCGAGGAGGCCATCCGCGCCCTCGACCTCGACGAGCGCGAGCAGGCGCCGTCCCGCGTGCGGCGGGCGACCCCGGCCTTCCCGCACGGCGCGCCCCAGTCGACCATCCCGCCGCCGCCATCCCACGAGCTGCCCATCCCGCTCATCCGGCGCGCCGCGGTGCCCTCGTTCGACGAGCCGATCCCGCACGAGCAGCCGCCGAGCGGTCCGCCTGGCCGCCGGGTCGCGGCGCCCAACGGCCACGTGTTGCTCGCCGACCCGCCCCCCTCCCAGGAGGAGCCGATCCTGCCGCTCCGCCACGCCAAGTCGGCGCCCGGCGCGCGCGGATCCCCCGCGAGCGCCCGCCGCCCCGAGGCCGACCGCCGCGCCGGCGCGGGCGCGTACGCCCGTCCGGCGGCCGGGCGCGAGCCCGAGGCCGAGCCGCCGGCCGTCTCCTTCCCGCCGCCGCCCGTGGAGATCTCCCCGGCCTTCAAGCTGCTCGCCGCGATCCTCCCGCAGACCTCGCCTGGCCCGGAGAGCGCCCCCGACAGCGGCGGGCGGGAGCCTGCCCCCTCGACGCGGCGCCTCGGCCGGCTTCCGCTCGACACCGTCTCCGCGCTCGCGCGCCTCGACGCCGGCGGGGCGCCGTCGAGCCGGCGCCCGGGGAGGCTCCCGGCCCTGCCGCCCCCGCCGGAGACGGAGATCTCCGATTACCTCGACGACGATCCGCCGCCGCAGCCCTTCGTCGACCTGAGCGACGTGATCGACGCGCTGTACCTCGCGCGCACGCGCGACGACGTCGTCCGGCTGGCGCTCAGGGGGTTGCGCCTGCTCGCGGTGCGCGTCGCGATCTTCGCCGCGCACCGCGGCGTGTTCCGGGGCTTCGCGTGCAACGCGGAGTTCGGCGACCAGGAGGCCCTGCGAAAGCTCACCCTCCCGATGGACCAGCCGAGCGTGCTCGCCACGGCGGTGGCGACCCACCTTTACGTGGGGCCGATCCCCGGCACGCCCACCCACGCGCCGCTGCTCGACGTCATGGTCAACCCGAGCCTCGACGTGGCCGCCGTCGCGGTCCAGGTCGTCGGCCGGCCCGCGATGATCCTGGTCGCCGACCGGATCATCGACACCTCGAGCGGGTCGCGGCGCATGGTCGAGCTCGCGCGCGCCGTCGGCGAGGCCTTCAGCCGGATCCTCTCCTCGCGCGGCTGAGCCGCGCGTGCGCCGTGGACGCGCCGCGGAGCCGGGGGCCCTCGCGCCCGGCGGCGGTTCGCGCTACCGGCCGGGGGCCCTCGCGCCCGGCGGCGGTTCGCGCTACCGGCCGGGCTGCCGGGCCGCCAAGCTAGCCGGGGCCGGGGGAGAGCGAGGTCTGATCGCCGCGATGAGCCGCAACGACGAGCACGAGCAGAGGGACGACGAGCGCGCCCGCTTCGAGGCGCGCCTCGCCGAGGCAAAGAAGAAAGCGCGACCCCGCGCCGGCGTGCTCGCCGGCGGCCCGGGCGAGCTCGCGCGCGATGCCGACGATCTTTACGACGCGGCGACGCTCGAGGCGCTCGGCGTCGATCCGGCGCGCGACCTCGGCTTCCCGGGGCAGCCGCCGTTCACGCGCGGGGTCCAGCCGAACATGTACCGGGGTCGGCTCTGGACGATGCGCCAGTACGCCGGGTTCGGCACGGCGGCCGAGTCGAACGCCCGCTACCACTACCTGCTCTCCCAGGGCCAGACCGGGCTCTCCGTCGCCTTCGATCTGCCGACGCAGATGGGGCGCGACTCGGATCACGAGCGCGCGCAGGGCGAGGTCGGCCGCGTGGGCGTCGCGATCGACTCGCTCGACGACATGCGCGCGCTGCTCCGCGGGCTGCCGCTCGACCGCATCTCCACCTCGATGACCATCAACGCGACGGCAGCGATCCTGCTCGCGCTCTACATCGCCGTGGCCGAGGAGCAGGGCGTCCCGCGCGCGAAGCTCCGCGGCACCATCCAGAACGACATCCTGAAGGAGTACGTCGCGCGCGGCACGTACATCTACCCGCCCGCGCCGTCGCTCCGGCTCATCCGCGACGTCTTCGCGTTCGCCGAGCGCGAGGTGCCGGAGTGGAACACGATCTCGATCAGCGGCTACCACATGCGCGAGGCCGGGTGCGACGCGGCGCAGGAGATCGCGTTCACGCTCGCCGACGGCATCGCGTACGTCGAGACCGCGGTCCGCGCCGGGCTCGACGTGGACGGCTTCGGCGCGCAGCTCTCGTTCTTCTTCAACGGCCACAACAACTTCCTCGAGGAGGTCGCGAAGTTCCGCGCCGCCCGGCGGATGTGGTCCACGATCATGGCCGAGCGCTTCGGGGCGAAGACCGAGCGCGCGCGCGCGCTCCGCTTCCACTGCCAGACGGCGGGCATGACGCTCGCGGCGCAGCAGCCGCTCGTCAACGTCGTGCGCGTCACGGTGCAGGCGCTCGCCGCGGTGCTCGGCGGCTGCCAGTCGCTGCACACGAACGGCTTCGACGAGGCGCTCGGCCTGCCGACGGCCGAGGCCGCGACGCTGGCGCTGCGCACCCAGCAGGTGATCGCCCACGAGTCCGGCGTCGCCGACGTCGTCGACGCGCTCGGCGGCAGCTACGCGATCGAGGCGCTCACGCGGCGGCTCGAGGACGCGGCGTCCGCTTACATCCGGCGCATCGACGATCTCGGCGGGATGGTGGCCGCCATCGAGCAGGGCTACGTGCAGCGCGAGATCCAGGCGACGGCCTACCGCTACCAGCTCGACATCGAGGAGAAGCGCCGCGTCGTCGTCGGGCAGAACGAGTTCGTGTCCGACGCCGCGCCCGTGCCGGTCACGCGCATCGATCCGGCCCTGGAGCGCGACCAGATCGCGCGCACGCGCGCGTGGCGCGCGGCGCACGAGGGCCCCGCGAGGTCGGAGGCGCTCGCGCGCGTCGACGCCGCGGCGCGCGGCGAGGCGAACCTGATGCCCCCGATCCTCGACGCCGTGAGAGCAGGCGCGACCGTCGGCGAGATCAGCGACGTGCTGCGCGCCGTCTGGGGCGAGCACCAGGAAACGCTCACCATCTGAGCGCGGGTCACCTCGGCCTCGCAGCTGAACGCGGGTCACCTCGGCCTCGCAGCTGAACGCGGGTCACCTCGGCCTCGCAGCTGAACGCGGGTCATCTCCGTCGCGCGCCGCGCGTCGCGCTTCCGTGGGGGGGCGCGGCGCCTGGCGTGCTGCATCACGGTTGCAGGTGCGCGCGGCGGCTTTCAGATCCGCAACGTAGACAGGAAAATCCCGATGCCTGTTCGCGTCCAAGTGCGCGTCACACGAACTCAAGAGGTGTGATTTTCCAGTGTGTCTGCCCGCGGCGATCTGTTCGCGTCGCGTGTGGCGAGAATTTTCTCGCCATGAGGTAACTCGGTGCGCTCACTTCGAAATTTTTTACAACCCGGAACCCTTTTTCTGAACGCCGGTCAGATTTGGCTATCCGACTGAGGGTCAAATAGGGTTAAGGCATTTGGGTCCCATCGAGTTCGCGTGGACAGCGTGATTCGCCTCCCCCGAAAGGAGCTTCAAATGCATCCTGCAAAGCTGCACGAGAGCAGTGTGGTCACCCGTAAGTTCGCCGTGGTGGTCGCTGGTTTTGCCGCTGTTGTGGCTGGTTGCTCGGCAGATGTCGTCGACGCCAACAGCGAAGCAGTTGGTACCAATCAGCTGGGGTTCGAGCACTTCGAGCGGACCGTTTTCCGCGAGGCTGACACAGGCGTCTATATTGTTAACGGGGACACGCCGGTCGTAGATATCAAGCATCTGCGCGAGTTCTGGGAGATGCATGTGCGCGACGGTGCGCTGATCGTCAACCAGTCAGGGGGGAGGGACGTTGTCTGGACGACGGCGCAGCGGCGCGAGCTCTCCTACTGCGTGAGCAGGAGATTCGGGAATCGCTACGAGACCGTCGTGGCCGCGATGGCGGAGGCGGCCCAGGCCTGGGAGGAGATCACCGACGTCGACTTCATCCACGTGGACTCCGCCGACTCGAGCTGCACGGCGAACAGCGGCGACGTCCTGTTCGACGTGAACCCCGTCAACACGGGCGGCCAGTACCTGGCGCGCGCCTTCTTCCCCGGCCAGTCCCGCGCGACGCGGAACGTGCTGATCGACGGGACGGCGTACGGCAGCACCCGGCCCACGCTGACGGGCATCCTCCGCCACGAGCTCGGCCACACCCTCGGCTTCCGGCACGAGCACACCCGGCCTGAAGCCGGCACCTGCTTCGAGGACGACAACTGGCGCGCCCTCACGCCCTACGACGGCGCGTCGGTCATGCACTATCCCCAGTGCAACGGCAGCGGCGACAGCACGCTGAACATCACGCAAGACGACGTCGATGGCGTCCAGTCGCTCTACGGTCCTGCCAGCGGCGGCGGTGGCGGTGGCGGCGGCGGCGGTGGTGGTGGCGGCGGCGGTGGTGGTGGCGGGGAGCCGATCACCGAGACGTTCAGCGGCCGTGTCGCGCGCGGGGCGTTCGACGCGGTCGGGCCCGCCGAGGGATTCGAGGTCGTGCCCGGGACGACCTTCACGGTGGTCATGACCGGCACGGGTGACCCCGACCTCTTCGTGCAGTTCGACGCCCCGCCGACCGCGAGGTCCTTCGATTGCCGGCCCTACCTCAGCGACGCGAACGAGACGTGCACCCTCGACGTGCCGGAAGGCACGACGAGGGCCTTCATCAAGGTGCTGGGCTACACGGCGTCGAACTACGACATCGAGGTGAGCTACGCCGCGCCGGGGCACGAGGGCGGCGGCGGCGGCGGCGAGACGTCGACGAGCTTCGAGGGCACGATCGGGCGGCGCGAGGCGGCGTCCCATGGACCGATCTCGGTCGTTCCGGGAACGTCGTTCCACGCCGCCATGACCGGCACCGGCGATCCCGATCTCTACGTGCGGTTCGGCGCGGAGCCCACGCTGGGCGCCTTCGACTGCCGCCCTTTCCGCGACGGCGCCGAGGAGACGTGCGAGGTGACGGTCCCGGACGGCGAGTCCGAGGCGTACCTCCTGGTGCAGGGCTACTCGGAGAGCACGTACACGATCGATATCGTCTACACGGCCCCTTAGCGGCGGCCGCGCGTCAGCTCGCCGCCGCCGGCGGGAGCCGGCCGCGGCGCAGGGCCCACGGCGCTCCCGGTGGGCTCACCCGGAGCGCCAGGCGGCGGCGCCCTTCTCGCCCTCCTCGCAGGCGGCCCTCGTGGTCGCCGCGTCGCCCAGGGGGAGCGACGTGATGAACTCGCGGTCTGCCGACACGACCGCGTCGCCCAGCACCACGAACGTCTCGTGATCGTCCTGAACGACGAGCTGGTCGCTCAGGACGTCGTGGCTGGAGGCGGTGGCCTCGTCGAAGATCCGGACGCTCGGCGCCGCCTGCGCGGCCCGCCGCGCGATCCACGCCGCGACGGGCGTCACCATCGAGCTCACCGGCGCATAGACGAGGGCCTCCCCGGTCGGGAGCCGGACGAAACCCGGCGCGGCGCCGGCGCGGCGGAGCAGCGCGGCGCCGTGCTGCGGATCGAGGATCATCCGCCGCAGCACGCCGGAGGCGTCGCTGAGCGAGACGTCCGCGTAGACGAGGCGGCCGGAGGCGTCGAGCTCCGCGTACTCGCGGAGGATGGCGCCCGCGGGGAGCGCGCCGCCCGCCGCGGGGTCGCTGCCCGCGCGCGTCGGCCGGGTCTCGCTCGCCATCGTCTCGGACCCATCCTGCCGGACCGTCCGCTCGACGCGGCTCTGCGCCCCGGTGGCGCCGTAGAATGTGTAAACCTTCGTCTCGGTCCGCTCGAGCGAGCTCCCCGGGAGGCAGGCGGCTGCCCCTCCGGCGACCCGATCCGCGGCCGAGCGTGTCCCGCCGTCGTCGCAACCTACGAGCAGGCTGCCCGCGAGCGCGACCGCGAACCACAGTGAGGTGCGTGTACCCATGCGCGGTATTCGCCACAGCCTCGGCTTTTATTTCATGCTCGCTGCGATTTTCATGAGGGGCCCGGGTGAGGGCACGCGAGCGACGTGGTCTGGACGGGAAAGGTGCGGAAACACGCGCGCACGCGGCGGAAAGCTGCGTCGCGTGGCGGGCGCGGGGCGCGACGAAAACCTGCGTTGCGTGGCGTATGCCTCGCGGCGGAAAGCCGGTTCGCGTGGCGCGCGCCTCGCGGCGGAAAGCTGCGTCGCGTGGCCGACGGCGCGCGGCGCAGACCAGCGGCGCGCGGCGGGCGGCGCGCGGCAAAAACCGGTGGCGCGCGGCGCGCCCGCGAGGAAATCGACCCCCGCGCCCCGGCGAATGATAGGCTGCACGCCCGGTTCCTTCTGACGACGCTGCCGCCTTCCCATGCCGAACGAGACCCCTTACGCCCTTCCCATCACCGCCTTCTTGATGGCCGTGCTGTTCGTGGAGTCCGCCGCGCTCGGGGGGTGCGTCGGAGATCCCTTCCAGATCGGCGGCGGCGCCGGGGGAGGGACCGGCGGCAGCGGCAGCGGCAGCAGCAGCGGCACCGGCGGCGGTGGTGCGAGCGGCGCCGGCGGCGCCGGCGGTGACGGGGGCGGTGGCGGCGAGGGAGGCAGCCTGCCGCCGGTCCCGGTGACGTGGCCGGACTCGATGACGAGGCGCTGTTCGAACGGGACCATCGTGGTGACGGAGTGCCCGGACCCGGAAGAGCCTTTCTTCGGACAGGACGGGAACTACCAGATCCTCGTCCCTTCCTACGAAGAACGCGACGGCGACGTCGTGGCGGACTCGGTGACCGGGCTCGTGTGGGAACAGGCCACCGAGAACGTCTCGTACGACCTGGAGGGCGCCGACGTGCACTGCAAGGCGCTCGCCACGAACGCGCGCGGCGGTCGCACCGACTGGCGCCTGCCGACGCGGCGCGAGCTCGTATCCATCCTGGATTTCGGCCACTCGGCAGCCTTCCCGGACCTCTTCACCAGCATGTTTTCGGGCGGTTTCTACTGGTCCGCGAGCGACGTGGCCGACGACGAGGACCGCGCCTGGGGCGTGCGGGCCAGCGACGGGACCGTCCAGTACCGCGGGAAGACCGAGGTGGACATGTCGCGGGCCCTGTGCGTCGCCGGCGAGGTGATGGCGCCGCCCGAGCTGTCGGCCGCCGACGGCGACGCGCGGGTGCTCGACACGACCACGGGGTTCGTCTGGCAGCGCAACATCACCGGCATTGGGTACGCGTGGCGCGAGGCGCTCGCGCACTGCGAGGGGCTCGAGCTCGCCGGCCACGACGACTGGCGGCTGCCGAGCGCCAAGGAGCTGCTCTCGCTCATCGATGATCGGCGGTCCGGGCCGGCGCTCGACGACGACATCTTCACGGGCGCGTCGGCCGGCGTCTTCTGGTCCTCGACACCTGCCCTGGGCAGCGCGGACACGGCGTTCACGGTGAATTTCTCGAACGGCGCCTCGCTGAGCGGCTCGGTCCGCGACCCGCGGCTCGTGCGCTGCGTCCGCTCCGACGACCCCGCGAGGTGAGCCGCCCTTGGCCGCCCGCGCGCGCTCGTCCAGGGCGCGCGCGGGCTCGCGGCCGCGTCGCTCCGCCTCAGGGCTTGACGAACTTCAGGACGAAGCGGTCGCTCGTGCCGCGTTTGTCGGCCGCCGCCATGGGCGAGGCGTTCCAGTCGCGCGTGTCCGCCGGCACCCGGAGGAACGTCGCCTCGGCCGCGAGCCGGAAGCCAGCCCGCTCGACCTCCTCGCGCACCACCTTCTCCTCGATGCGGTGGAGCGTCTTCGCCTCGGTGACGCCCGTCCCGTCGCGCCCGCTGTGATCGATGACCGCGAACACGCCCCCGGGCTTGAGCGCGCGGTAGACCGCGCGGTTCATCGCGGCGCGGTCCGTCTCCATCCACACGGTGTCGTGGTAGAAGAGGACGAAGAACACCGCGTCGAGATCCCGGGCCTCGGGGGGCAAGGGGTCGTCGAACTCGCGGTCGACCCGGACCACCGACTTCATCACGGGCTTCTTGAGCCGTTCGCTCCACGGCTTCTCGGCGAAGCGCTCGAGGACGAAGCGGTTGTTCTGCCCGTACACGACCCCCCCCGGCGCCACCGCCCTCGCCAGGAGCTCGGCCGTGTAGCCGCCCCCCGCCGCGAGCTCCGCGACCTTCATGCCGGGCTGGATGCCAAAAAATGCGAGTAACTCCGCAGGTTTGCGGCCGGCGTCGAGCGCCCGGTCGGCCTCGGACCGATCGGCGGCCTCGACGACGGCGCGGAGGGCGGCAGGCACCTCGACGGAGGTGACCTGCGCGGGCGCCGCGTTGCTCGCGCCGCCCGCGGGGGACGCCGGGGCGGCCGGCGCCGTGTCCGGCTGGGCGGCCGGGGAAGGGGGCGGCGCAGCGGGCGGCGCGGCGCTGCAGCCGGTGAGCGCGGCGAGGACGAGGGCGAGGAGGGGGTGAACGTGTCGCACACCGCGCTGCTACCCGAGCGAGCCCGGCGGCGCAAGCGATCGGGCGGGCGAGCAGGTCAGGGCAGGTGGACGACGGCGGGCACGGCGTCGGACACCGTCACCGAGAGCTGCTGGGTGCGGCTCGGCTCGACTTCGGACGTCGCGCGCAGGGTGAAGCTGCCGCAGGGCCAGCGGTACTGGCCCGGCGCCCGCACCTCCGCCGGGCCGCCCGAGACGCGCCACGCCTCGCCCGCGTCGACCTGGAGCGTCCCCTCGCAGGTCGGGGCGGGCGGATCACTCGCCGGCGGGGCGGGCCGCTGCAAGGGCAACATCGCCGCGCGCGCCGCGGCGCCGATCGCCGGCCTGACCACGGCAGAGGCGCGCAGCGCCGCCGCCGGATGCGCCCCGCTCAGCCGACCCCGGCTGACGCGCACGCTCGCGACCGCGATCCCCGCCAGCGCGGCGCACGCGATCGCCGCCGCGAGCAGGCGCTGCCGCTTCGCGCCGGCGACCGGGATCGCGGCGCCGGAGGCCGACAGCGGCGGCCTGGGCTCGTCCCGAGGCCGCTCCGAGGCCACCTTCGCGGCCGGGCCCAGGAGCGGATCGAGGGAGCCCTCCTCGCCCGACGCCGGCGCGACCGCGTGGAACCCGCCGCTCATGGGAGAGCTCGGCGGCTCGGGGAGCCCCGCGCTGGCCGGGTCGAGCGCCCCGAGGTCGTCGCCCTCGAGCGCCGGCGAAGGCCAGCCCGTGCGCCGCGTCACGCGCAGCGTGAAGGAGCCGGCCGCGCCGGCGTGCGTCAGCTCGCAGCCTTCCAGGCCGTCGTCGGGCAGATCGGACGGGGGAGGGCTCGCCGGGCGCGACTCGGGCGGCTCCTTCAGCGCCGCCGCCACGAGCGCCGCGAGCTCCTCCGGCGCGCCGATCTCGTGGCCCGCCTCGCGCAGCGCCTCGATGGCCTCGAGCATCGCGCGCGCGTCGGGGAAGCGGTCCTCCCGGCGGGGCGCGAGGGCGCGCGCGAGGAGCGCCTCCAGCGCCGGGCTCACCTCGGGGCGCAGCTCGCTCGCCCGCTGCAGCTGCCCCTCGCGCGCCGCCGCCATCCGCGTGGTGGCGCTGGTCCCGGAGAAGGGCCGCTCGCCGGTGAGCATCTGGAAGAGGACCACCCCGAGGGCGAACAGGTCGGCGCGGGCGTCGACCTGCTCCCCGTCGAACTGTTCGGGCGGCATGTAGCTCGGCTTGCCCACCAGATCGCGCCGGGCCGCGTCGCCCGCCTCGCCCCGCGTGGCGATCGCCACCCCGAAATCCGCGATCTTCACCGCGCCGGCCTGCGAGATGAGCACGTTCCCCGGGCTCACGTCGCGGTGCACGATGAGCCGCCCCTCGGCGGCCGAGCGCTCGTGCGCGTACCCGAGCCCCTTGAGCACCTCGGACGCCACGTACAGCGCGACTGGAACGGGGATCACCTCGCCGTGCGCCCAGAACCACCGGCAGAGCCGCCCGAGGTCCGTTCCGGACACGAACTCGAGCACGACGTAGAAGTCGCCCCCCTCGTCGCTGCCGAAATCGAGCACCTGATCGATGTTGGGGTGCACGAGGCGCGTCATCACGCTCGCCTCGGCGAGGAAGAGCCTCCGGAGATCGTCGCTGCCAGCGTGCATCGGGACGATCCGCTTGATGGCGACCGGGACCTCCGCGCCATCCGGGCCGAGCGCGACCGCGCGAAACACCTCTCCCGTCCCGCCGCGCGCCATCCGCGGTCCGATGGCGTAATGCCCCAGAACAACCCCCCTCGATGGCGCGCTCTCCACGATGAGGCGACTTTAAAGGGCACCGGGTGGGGGGTAAAGGGCCGACCGCCCTCGGCCGTCACAACCTGCTGCGTCCGAGTGCAGAAATCGACTCGCGGTGTCCATCGCTCCAACGGTTGTCCGCTGTCTGCCGGCCTGCGTTCAGCGCCTGCAGCGGCCGCGACACGTCCCGAGCGCATTCACCGCGCCGGTGCGGCCGGACGGGCGCCGGTGAGGTAGAGCGCGCAGGGTGTCGCTGGATCTGGGCGGGTCTGATACAAGTCCGCTCAGGACATGATGAGTGCTGCCTTCCCTGATCCGCCCCCGGTCGTCTTCATCACTGGCGCCTCCGCCGGATTCGGCGAGGCGATCGCCCGTCGCTTCGCTGGCCTGGGCGCCCGGCTGATCCTCGCGGCGCGCCGCTACGAGCGCCTGGAGGCGCTCGCGGCCGAGCTTTCGGGCGGCGGTGCGGGCCCGGCGAGCGACGGCGAGCGCGCGCGGGCCGCGGCGATCCACCTGCTCCGGCTGGACGTGCGCGACCGGGGCGCGGTGGACCGGGCGATCGCGGAGCTCCCGCCGGAGCTCTCCGAGGTGTCGGTGCTCGTCAACAACGCGGGCGGCGCGATCGGCCTGTCGCCGGCGCACGAGGCGGATCCCGACGACTGGGAGCAGATGGTCGACACCAACATCAAGGGGCTGCTCCACTGCACCCGGGCGATCGTGCCCGGGATGGTGGCGCGCGACCGGGGGCACATCATCAACATCGGCTCCGTGGCGGCCGAGACGCCGTACCCCGGGAGCAACGTCTACGGCGCGTGCAAGGCGTTCGTGGCGCAGCTCTCGCTGAACCTGCGCGCGGATCTGCTCGGCAGCCGGGTGCGCGTCACCAACATCGAGCCCGGCCTCGCGGAGACGGAGTTCTCGCTGGTGCGCTTCAAGGGCGACCGGGACCGGGCCGCCGCCGTCTACCAGGGGGTGAAGCCGCTCTCGGCCGACGACGTGGCCGAGGCGGTCGTCTGGTGCGCGACGCTCCCGGAGCACGTCAACGTGAACCGGATCGAGCTGATGCCCGTGATGCAGGCGTTCGCCGGCTTCGCCGTGAAGCGAGGTTGACCTCGACCGAGATGCGGCTGGCGGACCTCGGGCCGCTGTTCCCCGGTCGAACGCCCGGAGATCGCCGAGCCCTGGCTCACGCCTGGTGCAACACGAGCTCCAGGAGCCCGAGCGCGGCGCGCCTGCGGCGCCCGTCGACGGACTCGGTGGCCCCGACGCACAGCGGACAGCCGGCCTCGTCGCAGCCGCACCCGGCGATGAGCTGCCGGGTCCGCGCGAGCAGCTCCTCCCGCTGCTCGTAGATGCGCTC
This sequence comes from Sorangium cellulosum, assembly GCF_002950945.1. Taxonomy (GTDB): domain Bacteria; phylum Myxococcota_A; class Polyangia; order Polyangiales; family Polyangiaceae; genus Sorangium; species Sorangium cellulosum_E. Next base: position 6,363,988 of record NZ_CP012673.1, on the reverse strand, counting down.
GGCGAGGCCGACGCCGCCGGGCACGTTGTCGAACAGGAACAGCGTCGGGTCGAAGACCCCGGCCACCTCGGCGCCCGGCGGGGCGTCGGGCGCGCGCGCCTCGCTCCCGTCCTCGAGCGTCTGGCCGATGTCGCGCGGATCACACATCAGCGAGAGCGTCGCGACCGTCTCCAGCGCGCGCGCGATCCCGCGCAGGCCGTCGATGGCGGTGGCGCGGCCGAGGCCGAGCTCCTCGCAGAGCGGCTCCGGCACGGTCAGCCAGAAAGAGGTCGTGTGCATCTGGATGTCGGGCAAACGCACGTCCCCGTATCCCGTGTTCTCGTGCGTGTAGAACTTGATCTTCTTGTACCCCACCACCTTCTCGACGATGCTCACCTCGCCGAAGGAGGTCCTCGCGCGGCCGAGCGGGGCAGTCGAGCCCTCGTCGAGGATGCTCACCTTGCGGTGGGTGAGCGCGGTCGTGAAGTAATCGGGGACGACCTTGGTCACGAAGGCCTTGTGGTTCTCGTAGTCGAGCCGCTCGACTTGGTATTGCTCGCCGTCGTGCTGGTAGATGGCCTGTTCGTGGAGCATCGTCGGCGCGGCGCGCCAGTCGAGCTCCGCGAGCGTCTTGCCATGGGCCTTGTCGATGATGACGAAGTTGTCCCAGCCCACCGAGCGCAGGCTCACGTGGTTCGCCGGGTAGGCGTCGGTCGCCCAGTGGAAGCGATCGTTCGACTCGTGGACGACGCCGTTGTCCTGGAGGAACCGGAGCGCCGCCAGGGTGTCGTCGGGCAGCATCGCCGCGTAGGGCTCTCCCTTGAGGAACGGCAGCTCGAACGCGGCGCACTTGAGGTGCTGCACCAGGATCTCGGTGTTGTGCGGATCGATCCGGGCCGACTCGGCCGCGCGCTCGAGCAGGTAACCGGGGTTCCTCGCGAGGTACTGATCGAGCGCCGAGCTCTGCGCGCACAGGACGGCGATGCTCGTCTTGCCCCGCCGGCCCGCGCGGCCGAAGCGCTGCCACGTCTCGGCGACCGACCCGGGGTAGCCGGCGCAGATCACCGCGTCGAGCTCGCCTATGTCGATGCCGAGCTCGAGCGCGTTCGTGGCGACCACGCAGAGGATCTCGCCCTCGCGCAGCCCCCGCTCGACCCGGCGGCGCGTCTCGGGCAGGTAGCCGCCGCGGTACGCCATGATCGCGTCCTCCGCCCCGATCTCCTTGCCGACGCCCTCGCGCAGGTACTTCAGCATGATCTCGACCGAGTTGCGCGACTGGCCGAACACCAGCGTCGGCACGCGGGCGCGCGCGAGGTCGCCGGCGAGGCGCACCGCGCTCTTCATGGTGCTGGCGCGCACCCCGAGCTCCGCGTTCACCACGGGCGGGTTGTAGAGGAAGAAGCGCCGCGGCCCCCGCGGGGCTCCGGACTGGTCGATGAGCTCGATCTCGTCGTCGGAGACGCCGAGCAGGCGGGCGGCGTGCGCCCGCGGGTTGCCGATCGTCGCCGTCGCGCAGAGGAAGGTCGGGTTCGAGCCGTGGAAGGCGGCGACGCGGCGCAGCCGGGCGATCACGTGGGCGACGTGCGACCCGAACACACCGCGGTAGGTGTGGAGCTCGTCCAGCACGACGTAGCGCAGGCGCTGGAACGTCCGCGCCCAGTGCGCGTGGTGCGGCAGGATGCCGGCGTGGAGCATGTCGGGGTTCGTCATCACGATGGGGCTGCGCTCGCGCGCCGCCCGCCGCGCGTCGGCCGGCGTGTCCCCGTCGTAGACGATGGCCGGGATCGTGAGCCCCGCCTCGCGGATGAGCGCGTGCAAGCCGGCCTCCTGGTCCCGGGCGAGCGCCTTGGTCGGGTAGAGGTAGATCGCGCTGCCGCCCTGGCCCGAGGCCGCGCCCTCGGCGAGCGCGTCGAGCACCGGGAGGTGGAAGCAGAGGCTCTTGCCGCTCGCGGTCGGCGTCGCGACCACCACGTGCCGCCCGGCCCGGTCCACCTCCGCCGCGCCGCCCCAGCGCGCCGCCGCGAACGCCCGCGCCTGGTGCTCGTAGAGCCGGGTGATGCCGCGCCGCTCCAGCGCGCCGCGGAGCGCCGGCGACAGGGCCTCGGGCATCGGGCTGGTGCGCGCCTCGGCCGGCGGCAGCTCGCGATCGGCCGTCAGACAAGGGCGCACGTAGCCCGAGGCGAGCCACGACGCGATGACCGTCTCGACGCCGGTCTCGATCTTCCAGGGGGGCGACGGCATGACGAGCGCATACTAAACAGATGCGCCGTGCCGCCTCAACCGGTTCGGGCGCGAGGGGCGCCGGGGCCGTGCCGCGGAGCGCGGCGCGCTCGATCGGCCGCCCGGGCGCGAGGAGCGAGGCGCGTGTGCAGCGGAGCGCGGCGCGCGGCAGGTACGGCGGGGAGGGGACCTCGCGTGTCCGCGAACGAGATCCGCCGCGCGTGGGCGCGTGCGGGCCGTCGAGAGCCTGCTCGCCGCGCACACCGGTCGACGCGCCGGATGGCTCGTTTCCGCGCAACCGCTGGGAAGCGCGGATACGGCCCGCGCTGCGCGCGCGCGGCGCGCCGGCCGTCGCTGCTGCGCTGACGGACGGCCGGCGGTGCGCGTCGCAGGTGGGCTAGGGCGCGGCCGGACCGCGGGCGGCGCTGGTGTGCCGGTTGCCTGAGGCTCGATCGGCCCGGCGGCGGAGATCCGGCGCCGAGCCCTCCATCCGCTCTTTGACCCGCCGGCCCCCGCGCGCCTTGCGCGCCCGGGGCCGGCCACGAGGTGTGCAGATGAGAAAGACCGTGTTCTTGACGCTCCTCGGCGCGTCGGCGGCGGGGTGCGCCGCGCGCGCGCCGGCCTTCCACGAGCGGCTCATCGCGTCGCAGGCGTCGATTCGAGCCGCCGAGGAGGTCGGCGCCGACATGATCCCGCGGGCGGACCTCCACCTCCGCCTGGCGCGGGAGCAGCTGCTGCGCGCCGAGCGGCTGTCGGCCGAGGGCGCCCGGGAGCGGGCGCGGCTCCTGCTGATGCGCGCCCAGGCGGACGCGGAGCTCGCGCTCGCCTTCGCGCGCGAGGAGCGGGCCGAGGCGCTCGCGCGCGAGGCGCTCCACGAGGTCGAGGCCATCCACCAGCAGGGGCTCCGCTAGCGGACCCGCGGAAGGAGGCGCGGGATCATGCGAAGCCATCGGTGGATACTGGCCATCTTGCTCCTCGGCGGGCTCGCGGGGTGCGCGAGCGCTCCGCCGCCGGCGGAGCTCCTCCACGCGAGGAAGAGCTACGAGCGCGCCCGGAAGAGCGCCGCGGCGGAGCTCGCGCCCGTCGACCTGCACGGCGCCCGCGAGGCGCTCGAGCGCGCCGAGCGCGCGTTCACCGGCGACCTCGGCTCCGCCGAGGCGAGAGATCTCGCCTACATCGCGGAGCGCAGGGCGCAGCTGGCCGAGTCGCTCGGGAGCACGGCGGCCGCGGAGAGGCTGCGCGGCGCGGCGCTGCAGGTGTACGGCGAGGTGCATATCGCGCTGCGCCGGCAGGCCGACGCGGCGCCGGGCCCGCGGCGGCAGCCCGACGAGCCGGCGCCGCAGCGACCGGCGGCGCCGCGCGGCCGGGAGAGGAAGGCGCCGGCCCGCGGGGGCATCGCGGTGCACCCGCCGGCGATCCTGGACCGGCGGTGACGAGCCGCGCGGCGACGCTGCGCACAAACCACGCGGCGACGCTGCGCACAAACCGCGCGGCGACGCTGCGCCGGAAGCGCGTTTGCTCCGCGCGACTCCATCGCGTAGAAGCGAGGGGATGTCGTCCGACGCATCGCCCGTCGCGCCCGTGTCGCAGGGATCCCACGCGCCGCTCGTCGCGCGCCCGACCGACGAGCTCCCCGGGGGTGAGCGGGCCTCGCTCGTGTTCCTCGCGGTCGTGGCGTCCGTCTCGTGCGCCGCCGATCTGGCGACGAAGGCGTGGGCGTACGCGCGGCTCGCCGGGTTCGATCCGAAGCGGGGGGGCGCCAAGACCTTCACGGTCATCCCGGGCCACCTGGATATGATCTTCGCGCAGAACCCCGGCGGCGCCTGGAGCTTCCTGCGCGGCCTTCCGGACGGCTTGCGGCGGCCGTTCTTCCTGTTCGTGTCCGCCGCGGCGATCGTCTTCATCTTCTCGATCTACCGGCGCCTCCACCGGGACCAGACCGCGATGAAGTGGGGGCTCGCGCTGGCGCTCGGCGGCGCGATGGGCAACCTGGTCGACCGGATCCGGTACGGCTGGGTGATCGATTTCATCGACATGTACCTCACCCGTGGCGGCCAGGAGCTCCACTGGCCGACGTTCAACGTCGCCGACATCGCGATCGTCGCCGGGGTCATCCTGATGTCCATCGACATGATCGCCTCGGCCCGCAGCGCGCCGTCGCCCGACGCGCGCGACGCGGCCGCGGCACCAGGGGCCGGCGACCCCGCCCCTCCGCTCCCGACGGATGCGCCCCCGCCCTAGAGCGGCGGTCACCCGCTTCGGAGACGGGCCCATCTCGACGTTTTCGGTGCTCAGCGCACAGGAGTGCGCTTGCGCGCCGAAAACGCCGATCTGGGCCCGTCTCCTGTGCGGGTGACCGCCGCTCTGGGACGCAGCTACCGACGCATGTACCGGAGACGGGGGAACACGGATTCAGGAGAAGGGAGGGGCGCGCCTGCCGGGCGTGCCGGGTGTGCCGGGCGCACAGGTTAGGTGGCGCGGGCAGGGGGCGATGGCGCTCGCGGAGGGAAGGCTTTGCGGGAGCGCTCGGTTTGTCGTAGAGGAACGCGTTCCGCATGACCGAAGACGCGACGCCGCGAGATCCTGCCGTGGAGACGAAAGGTGCCGACTCGGAGCTGGAGCGCTCCGCACGCGAGCCGTCGCCGGAGGGCGAGCCGCTGGGAGCGCGCGGGCCCGCGCCGGACGAGGGCGCCGGCGACGACGTGGTCGCGCCGGCGGCGCCGGCTTACCGCCCGTCGTACGTGTTCCTGCTCTCCGTCTCCGCGGTCACGCTCGCCCTCGACCTCGCCACGAAGTGGTGGGCCAAGGACCGGCTGGAGCCGCGGCCGCTCACCGATCTCGCCGAAGGCGCGCGGCCGTTCGCGCTCCGGAGGATCGAGGTGATCAAGGATCACCTGAACATGATCTTCGCGAAGAACCACGGCGGGGCGTGGGGGATCCTGGGCGACGAGAGCGAGGCGATCCGCCGCCCCTTCTTCCTGCTGATCTCGCTCGCCGCGATCGTCTTCATCGTGTCGCTCTACCGGAAGCTCCACCCGTCCCAGATCGCCCTCAAGTGGGGGCTGCCGCTCGTGCTCGGCGGCGCGCTCGGGAACCTCGTCGACCGGATCCGTTACGGGTACGTGGTCGACTTCATCCAGGTCCGGTTCACCCCGTCGTTCGTGTGGCCGACGTTCAACGTCGCCGACATCGCGATCGTCGTGGGCGTCGGGTTGATGGCGATCGACATGTTCACGCCGCGCCGCGCCGAGCTCCCGCAGAAGCCCTCCGGCGCGCCCGGGGCGAAGGCCTCCGCAGGCTGACATGCGCCCCGAGCTGTTTCGCCTGCTCGACGTCGCGTTCCCTGCCTATTTCCTGCTGCTCCTCGCCGGCTTCCTCTTCGCGACCGCGGTCGGCGCGCTGTGGGCGCGCCGGATCGGCGAGGATCCGGACGTGGTCGTCGATCTGGGGCTCGCGTGCCTGCTCGCGGGCGTGATCGGCAGCCGGCTCCTCCACGTCGTCGCCGACGGATACTTCTGGGATTACGTGCACCTGTGCACGGATCCGTCGCAGGTCGACTGGAAGGTGGAGCAGGCGCTCTGCGCGCCGCGGTACCACGGCGTCTGGGACGCCGCGAAGGGGGTCTGCCACCCGACCGAGCGCGACTGCTTCGCCTGGGCGAAGTTCTGGGCCGGAGGCCTCACGTACTACGGCGGCTTCCTCGGCGCGTCGGCGGCGGCGTACTGGCTGCTCAAGCGCGACCGGTTCCCGTTCTGGAAGGCGGCGGACATGGCGGGCTTCGCCGTCCCGCTGGGCCTCGGGTTCGGCCGGATGGGCTGCCTGCTCGCCGGCTGCTGCTTCGGCCTGCGCACCGACGGGCCGCTCGGGCTCTCCTTCCCGCCGAACAGCCCCGCCAGCGAGGCGCAGTTCAAGCTGCAGGAGCTCGCGAGCGCGCGCGCGCCGTCGCACCCCGTCCACCCGACGCAGATCTACGAGTCGGCGATGTCGTTCGCGATCGCGGCGATCTGCCTGCTCTACGTGCACGGCCGGAAGCGCTACGACGGGCAGGTCTTCGCGACGTTCCTCGGCCTCTACGCGCTCGGGCGCTTCACGCTCGAGTTCGTGCGCGCCGACGATCGCGGCGGCCTCCTCGGCCTGTCCACGTCGCAGCTCATCGGGCTCGCGATGGCCGGTGTCGCGGTCGCGATCCACGTGGCGCGGAGCCGGAAGGCGGCGCCGCCCGCCGCGCCGGCGCCTGCGACCTGAGCGCCGACGTCTGCGGCCTGAGCGCCGGCGTCTGCGGCCTGAGCGCCGGCGTCTGCGGCCTGAGCGCCGGCGTCTGCGGCCTGAGCGCCGGCGTCTGCGGCCTGAGCGCCGCGCCGGCGGCTACGACCTGAGCGCCGCGCCGGCGCCTGCGGCCTGAGCGCCGCGCCGGCGCCTCCGAGCCGCCGCGCCGGCATCCGGCCGCCGCGCCGGGCCGTCAGCCCTTGGAGACTTCCTTCTCCTTGCGCTTCTTGTACGCCGCGCGCTGCGCGTCGGTCGGCGGCTTGCCGAACACGTAGGCCAGGCCGATCGAGACCACGTAGAGCAGGCACATCGGGACGGCCATGACGAGCTGGCTGGTGATGTCCGGCGGCGTCAGGATGGCGGCGAGGACGAACGCGACGAACACGAACCAGCGACCGAACAGGATGAGCTGGAGGTAGTTGATCACCCCGGCGATCGAGAGGAACAGCACGATCAGCGGGATCTCGAAGATGATCCCGAAGCCCATCAGGAGCTGGGCGACGAAGTCGAGGTAGTCGCCCATCATGACCGTCGGCGTGATCGTGACCCCATCACCGCCGACCGTGCCGGCCATGCTGAGGAAGTAGCCGAACGAGATCGGGAAGGCCGCGCGCCAGCCGAAGAGGCCGCCGCCCACGAACAGGATCGTCGAGAACAGGACGAACGGGATGACGTAACGCTTCTCGCGGGCGTAGAGGCCAGGCGCGACGAACGACCACAGCTGGTAGAAGATGAACGGCGACGCCAGCGCAGCGCCGCCGATCATCGACAGCTTGAAGTAGGCGACGAACGCCGCCGCGGGCGCGCCGAAGTGGAGCGACGGGCTGCCGGGGAGGTTCTGCTCCTTCCACGCCTGCACGAACGGGACGGTCAGGAAGTGCAGGAGCTTCTCGCGCACCTCCCACCCCACCATGCAGGCCGCGAAGAAGACAAGGACGCTCCGGACGAGCCGCTTGCGAAGCTCGTCGAGGTGCTCCCAGAACGACATCGGCTTGTCCTCGGTGGGATCCACCTCGCCGTCGCCGGTGCTGCCCGCGGCCTCCGCGGCGCCGCTCTTCACTGCCGTCGCCTGCTCCTGGCTCATGATGCTGCTCCGCTCGCAGCCGCCGCGCCCTGGGGCGCCGCCGCCGGCTCTGCCGTGACCGCGGGCACCGCCGCGGCGGGGTCCTTCCCCGCCGCGGCTTCCGTGGTGGCCGCGGGCGCCGTCGCGACCGCAGCTTCCGTGACGGCCGCGGGCGCCGTCGCGACCGCAGCTTCCGTGACGGCCGCGGGCGCCGTGGCGACCGCGACCTCCGCGGCGGCCGCGGGCGCCGCCTCCGCGGCGGGATCCTGCGCGGCCGCCGGCCTGGACGCGCCGCTCGCCTCGCCCTCGATCTCGGCGCCGTACGCGTCGCAGCCGAGGACGGGGTACTCGCGCTCTCGGAGCGGCTGCACCATCGGCTCGGGCTCAGGCTCGGGCTCGGGAGGACGGATGCGCGGCGTGGCCGAGACGACCGTGCCAACGGACGCGGCGTCGACGACGGGCTTCACCAGCGTCTCGATGACGTTGACGCGCGACAGGGCGCGCAGCTCGCGGATCTCGCGCTCCAGGCCCTCCTGGCGGATGAGGTCGTCGATGCCGCTCTGCGACCGGAGCTCGGTCGTCATCCGGCGCAGCTTGGCGATCCAGCCCCCGGCCGACCGCATCATGGCGGGCAGCCGCCGCGGGCCCACCACCACGAGCCCGACGATGACGAGCACCACGATTTCGCCGAAGCTGAAGCCGAACACGAGCGCAAGCTAGCGCGCGCAGGGGCGGGGATCCATAGCGACCCTCACGCCGGCCGCGGCCGCGGATCGGCCTCGCGACCGGCGAGAGCGGCCGGCGCCGTCGCTCCGGGACGGGGCGAAGCCCGGCGGCCGCCTGGCCGTTGCGCCTCCGCCTGCGGCCGCGCGAGCTGCCCGCAGGCCGCACCGACGTCGCCGCCGCCGGAGTAGCGCACGATCGAGCCGACCCCGGCGGCGGAGAGGATGGCGCGGAACGCGTCGAGCCGCGCCGAGCGCACGAACGGATCGGCCGCCGCGCTGCTGTTCTTTTCCGCCGCGCTGCTGTTCTTTTCCGCCACGCTGCCGTCCTCGACGCCGGAAGGCGAGGGCAGGGGAGCGTCGGGCGCGCCGATCGTGTTGTAGGGGATCAGGCTGAGCCGAGGAGAGATGCCGTGCTGCGCAGCGAAGCCGCGGGCGAGCGCCGCCAGGCACGCGGCGTCCTCGTCCGTGTCGTTCTGGTCCGCGAGGAGCGTGTAGGCCCACATGGGCGCGTGGCCCGTCGCGCGCGCGTGCTCGCCCACGGCGGCGAGGACCTCGTCGAGCGGGTGCGCGCCGTCGATCGGCATGAGCTGGCGCCGCCTGCCGGGGCGCACGGAGCCGAGCGAGAGGCCGAGCCGGACCGCGGGGACCTCGGCCGCGAGCCGCCGGATGCCGGACGGCAGCCCCGCCGTGCAGACCGTGATGTTGCGCATGTCGATCGCCTGCGCGCTCGGCTCCGAGAGCACCCGGATCGCCTGGATGACCCGGTCGGCGTTGGCGAGCGGCTCGCCCATGCCCTGGAACAGCACGCCGTGGACGCGCGCGGCGCCGCCCGCGCGCTCGGTGGACGCGCCGAGATCCCGGCGGATGAGCCGCACCTGCTCGACGATCTCCCAGGCCTCGAGGTTGCGCGTGAGGCCCATGCGGCCGGTGGCGCAGAAGGCGCAGGCGAGCGCGCAGCCGACCTGCGAGCTCACACACGCCGAGTACCGGCCCGGCCGCTCGAGCGGGATGCGCACCGACTCCACCAGCGCGCCGTCCTCGAGGCGGAAGGCGTACTTCACGAACGGATCCTCGGCGCTCGCCCGCCGCTCGACGAGCGCGAGCGTCTTGATCTCGCCCGCCGCGCGCGCGGCCTCGAGCGCGGCGCGCCGGACGGTCGCGGGCGCGCGGGCGGGCAGCTCGCCGAGGCGGTGCGCCAGCGAGACGATGCGGCGCGCGTCCGCGAGATCGATGCCGCACGCGGCGGCGAGGTCAGCCGGGAGCACGGCCTGGAGCGCGAGGCGAGGGCGGCGTTCGTCCGGGGTGCTTTCGGTGCTGCGATCCACGGGGGAGTACCGACTAGCGCGCCAGCGCGGCCCAGTCTACGGTCCCGCGCATGCTTCGCCCGGACCGCTCGACGCGGCGTGGTGTCGCTGCCCTCGTCGCGGTCCTCGCGGCGGTGCTCGCGCCGGCGCGCGCGGCGCACGCGTCGCCGGAGGACGTGCTCGGCTTCGGCGCGCGCGCGAGCGCCATGGGCGCGACGGGCGCCGCGGTCGCGGAGGGCTACGAGGCCGTCTACGCGAACCCGGCGCTGCTCTCCCTGGCCCGCGAGCGCCGGCTGACGCTGGGGCTCGCGGGCGCGATCTTCGACCTCCGCGCCGGCGGCCGGCGGCTCTCCTACGCGCCGCTGCGCGGCAGCGTGATCGGCGCGGCGGTGCCGGTCCCGTTCGGCGGCGCGCTCGAAGACCGCGTGACGATCGGCCTCGGCTTCTTCACGCCCTTCGACGTGGTGGTCCGCGGGCGCATCCTCTACCCGGAGACGCCGCAGTTCCCGATCGCGGATCGCACCCAGTCGGTCGCGGTGCAGGCCGCGCTCGGCGCCTCGATCGGCCACGGCGTCCGGATGGGGGGCGGCTTCGCGGCGCTGGCGGCGCTGTCCGGCTCGGTGACGGTGGCGACCGACGCCTCGGGCCGCGTGGGCACGCTCGTCGAGGACACGCTCGTCGCGAGCTACGCGCCGATCCTCGGCGCGAGCTACGACCTCGGCGCCTACCGCATCGGGGCCACGTTCCGCGGCGAGCTCGTCGGGCGCTTCAACGTCGTCATCCACGCGGACGAGCTCGGGGGCCTCACCGTGCCGCCGCTCCACATCGCGGGGATCGCGCAGTACGATCCGGCGCAGATCGCGCTCGAGGTGGCGCGGGTAGGCGGCCCGTGGAAGGTGGCGATCGGCGCGACGTACAAGCGCTGGTCGGACTACCCCGGCCCCGTCGAGGCGACGGTGCGCTGCCCCGAGGTCGACCCCGAGACGGGCGAGCCGTTCGCCGGCTCGTGCGCGGCGCCGGGGCCCGCGGATCCGGGGTACTCGGACACCGTGGTGGCGCGCGCCGGCGTGGAGCGCAGCCTCGCGCTGCGGCCCGGGGCCACGGCGCACGTGCGCGGCGGCGCCTTCTTCGAGCCGTCGCCCGCGCCCGAGCAGACGGGCGCGTCGAACCTCTATGACAACGCCCGCGTCGCGCTCTCGCTCGGCTACGGGCTCGCGCTCGCCGCGCCGCTGCCGCGGCTGACGCTGGACGTGTTCACCGAGGTGCAGCTGCTCCTGCCGCGCGCGCATCACAAGCAGGACGGCGGCGCCGGGGCAGGCGCCGCCGGCGGGGTCGTGCACACGCGCGGCGTCCTCGTCGCGGGCGGGACGACGCTCGGGGTGGTGTTCTGATGCGCCGGCTCTCCTGCTCCGCCGCCTTGCTGGTCGGCCTCCTGGCCGCGCCCCGGGCGCGCGCACACGCGCCCGACACGTACGGCCTCGGCGCGCGGGGCGCCGCGATGGGCGGCGCGCTCGCCGCCGACGCGACCGATTTCTCGGCGGGCTACTACAACCCGGCGGGCCTCGCCGGCGCGACGGGCCTCGGCCTCTCGATCGGCTACGCCTACGCGTCGAACCACCTGCGCGCGAACGACCGCGACACCGGCGCGCGCGACGTGCACGGGATCGTCGGCGGCCTGGTCGCGCCGGGGGAGGTGCTCGGCGTGCCGTTCGCGTTCGGCCTGGCGATGTACCTGCCGGACGACGGGCTGTCGCGGATCAAGGCGATCCGCCAGGAGACGCCCCGCTGGGAGCTCTACGACGACCGGCTCTCGATCCTGTTCCTGGCCGCGAACGTCGCGGTGCGCCCGCTGCCGTACCTGGAGATCGGCGGCGGCGTCGCCTTCCTCGCCTCGACGCGGGGCCGCTTCTCGGTCACGGGCCGCGCCGACGCGCTGTCGCCGTACGACTCGGCGCTCCGCCACGAGGTGGACGCCGACCTCACGTCGATCCGCTACCCGCAGCTCGGCGCGCGGGTGCGCGCCGGAGCGCTCGGCTTCGTCGGGATCACCTACCGCGGGGAGGCGAAGCTCCCCCTGTCGATCGACGCAGAGCTGCAGGGGATCGTCGACTTTGCGGGCATCGAGGTGCCGCTCCTGTACGAGCTCGAGTCGCGCACGGTCGACGCGTTCCTGCCGCAGCAGGTCGTCGTGGGCGTGAGCTTCCAGCGGGTCGAGGGCCTGCGCGTGAACCTGGACGTCGCGTGGGTGGACTGGTCGGCCTACGAGAGCCCGGTGGCGAGGACGCGGGCGCACCTGGAGGCGACGCCGCCCCCGGAGGTGCCGCTCGATCTGCCCGAGGATCCGAGGCCGACGGCGGTGGTGCCGCTCCGGTTCGAGGACCGGCTCGTGCCGAGGCTGGGCGTCGAGTACCTCGCGTTCGCGGCGGGAGGGCCGCGCGAGGTGCCGGGGCAGGGCGGGCGGCGGGAAGAGCGCCGCGCGATCGAGGTCCCGCTCCGCGCGGGCTACGTCTACGAGCGCTCGCCGGTCCCGCCGCAGCGGGGCGCGACGAACTACATCGACGCGGACCGGCACACGATGTCGATCGGCGCGGGCGCCGTCCTGAACCACCCGCTGGACGAGCTGCCGGGGTCGCTCCGGATCGACGTCCACGGGCAGCTGTCCGTGCTGCCGGAGGTGGTCGTGGAGAAGGACAATCCGGCGGATTTCGTGGGCGACTACCGCGCGAGCGGGACGATGGTGAGCCTCGGCGCGACGGTGACCGCGGCGTTCTGAGGCGCCGCGACACACGCCGGGGCATCGGACCGTCCAGGTCGGGGCACACGCCGGGTCCTTGCGGCATGCCGACCTGTCCATGGCGGGACACACGTAGGGTCACTTTGTATGCTGATCTGTAAACGTCGGGACACACGTAGGGTCATTTTGCATGCCGATCTGTAAACGTCGGGACACACGTAGGGTCACTTTGCATGCCGATCTGTAAACGTCGGGACACACGTAGGGTCACTGCCCGTAGGCCGAGGCTCGGGCGGCTCCAGCCGCTGCTTCTCCGGGCGCTCGCCGCTGCCTGCGCCGCCTCGCAGCTCGTCGCCTGCGCGACGTTGCCCTCGGACGGCGAGGAGGGCAGCCTGCCGAACGCCGGCGCCGGGCCTTTCCGGGAGATCGCGCAGGCCGAGCTCGGCAGCGCCCGCGCGGCGCCGTACGTGATGGATGACGACGACCACTTCACGCGCGACGTCTCCGTCGTCGATCTCGACGGCGACCCGTCGACGCCCGCGGCCGCCGGGTTCTTCGCCGCGACGCTCCGCCCCGAAGGCGCCCCCGAGGACACGCCGCCGGATCCGCTCGCGCCGCCCAGCGCCATCGTCCGCCACGACGCCGCGGACGGCCGCTCGTTCGCGCGCGCGGCGGCGACGGTCCTCGCGCCGGAGCTCGACTGGGAGGGCGGCACCGTGGCGGCGCCGTCGGCGCTGCGCGTGGGCGGCGAGATCTGGCTCTACTACGCGGCGGCGGGCGGCATCGGGCTGGCGCGCAGCGCCGACGGGGTCACGTTCGCGCGCGAGCCGGCGCCCGTGCTCGCGCCGCTCGCGCCGGGCCGCGCAGGGTGGGAGCGCGGCGCGACCCCGGGGAGCCCCGGCGTGGTTCACCTGCCCGACGGCTCGTTCCGGATGTTCTACGAGGTCCCCGGCGACGGGGGCGCGCCCGCGATCGGCGAGGCGCGCAGCGACGACGGCCTCGCCTGGGAGCGCGTCGGCGACGGCCCCGCGCTCGCGCCGGCGCCGCGTCCCGGCGCCGCGGCCGGCGCGCCGGACGGCGACGGCGAACCGTTCGACAGCGCGGCCGTCCTCGACCCGGCCCCGGCGCTCGCCGTCTCGGCCACGGGCCGCCCGATCCTGCGCGTCTACTACACAGGCCGCGACGGCGCGGGGCGATCGGCGATCGGCCTGGTCGCCCGGGTGGGGTACGACGGGCCGCTCCAGCGCGCTGCGGCGCCCGTCTTCGGCGCGTCGTCCGCGCTCGCCCCGCGCGCGCCCTCGGTGGTCGTCTACCCCGGGTTCTCGCTGCTGTTCGTCACGCAGGCGGCCGGCACGCGCGCGGACCAGGGCTACCCCGCGGTGGCAGCGGGCGTCGCGCCGGCCGACGCCGCGCTCCCCCGGCCCGAGCCGTGAGCGCGCTCGGGCTGCCCGTCGGCCGCGCGGCCTCGCCGGATCGTCCTCCCGCGCTCACCGACCCTCGATGACCAGATCCCTGAGCATCTCGTCGAGCTCGGCGCGCGCCATGGCCACGTCCTCGACGCGCTGGGTGATCTTCGCGCCGACCTCCTCCGACTGCCGGGCCACCTCGGCGAGCCGGTCGAGCAGGGTCTGGCGGAGCTTGCCGGCCTGGGGCGTGCGCTCGATGGACCTCAGGCTCTCGCGCAGCTCGGCGGCGCGGTCGATCAGCTCGGCGCGCTTGCGCCGCAGGGGGTCGAGCTCGTCGTTCGCCGCGTCGAGCGCGCGCCGGAGCGCGACCGCGCGGTCCATGCTCGCGCGGAGCTCGGCCGGGAGGCTCGAGCCCTTCAGGTAGAGCGACAGCCGCTCGCTGTCGGCCCGGACGAGCGGGATGTCGTGCTGGGACAGCCGCGTCTCCTCGACCGCGACCTTCTGGGGCACGCCGGGCGCGAGCTTCTTCTCGACGAGGCAGCCGTCCGGCGTCGCGTCCGTGCACCCGGGGAGGCCCTGCGGCTCGAACCCCGTCGCCCTCGCGTGCCGGATGAGCAACGTCTCCGGCACGTCCCGGCCGGGCCTCACGTCGTACACCGTCACGCGCCGGTACCGATCCTCCACGCGCAGCGCGCCGCGGGACAGCGACACGACCCGCACCGGCACGTCCGTGGTCATGCTCGTCGCGCGCACCTCGGTCGAGCTGTCGATGGCGTACGGGATCGTCGCGCTCTCCCCGGGCAGGAGGCGCGTGAGCACGCCCTCGCCCACGAAGGTCCCGCCGGAGAAGATCGACACGGATCCGGGCTGGAGCCCGAGCGCGCTCTTGTTCTCGATCTGCGCGGCGCGGAAGGGGTGCGTCGCGCTCGCGGGCGCCGCGGGATCGGGGCGGAAGAGGAGGACGTCCTCGCCCGCCACCGGGCGGTTGATGAGCGTGATCAGCGCCGACGACTTCTTCGGCAACGTCACCGGGTTCGCGATCGCGTACCGGAAGGCCCCGGCCACGGCGTCCACGCTCGCCGCGGCCTCCGGCGTCTTCTCCATCGCCTCGGGCGTGACGGCCGGCGCCTCGCGCCGCGGGGTGGGGGCCTGCGTCGGCCTGACGTCCGGGGCGCGCAGGGAGACGCGGCGGTTGCCCTTCCGGGCTTCCTCGGTGTCGCCGGCGACGAGGGGCATCTCGGCGCCGTGCGAGCGCGTCACGAGCTCGGCCGAGACCCCGAGCTGGAGGAGCGCCGCGCGCACGGCCGCGGCGCGCCGGGCCGCGAGATCCGCCGCGCCGACCTCGTCGGCCGACGCGTGCCCGTCGACCTCGAACGCGCGGATGTGCGGGATGCCCTTGATCGTGCGCGCGATCTCCTCGATGAGCGGCCTCGCGCGCGGCGGGATGACGTCCGAGCCCTTGTCGAAGGGCACGGGGGTCAGGATCTGGATCTCGCTGCTGCTGATGCGTACAGCGTGCGGGCAGCCGTGCTGGCCGGGGGACGAGCTCGTCGAGCCGGCCTCGCGCGGGCAGGCGTCCTCGTGGTCGAGCACGCCGTCGCGGTCGGCGTCGAGCCCGGGCGAGCGCTCCGCGAGCACGGGGGCGTGCGCGCCCCCCTCGCCGTCGTAGACGCCCTTCAGCTCCGGCCGATCGAGCATCGTCGGCGAGCGCAGGTTCGACACGTAGGAGAGCGGCGCGCCCGTCGCGAGCGTCACGTCGACCTCGCTCCAGTCCTCGTCGCCGATGTTGGTGATGAGCGCCCACGCCTGGAGGAGCGCCCGCTTCTCCTTCTGCCCCTTGGCCGGCAGGATGACCCGGTAGGTGGCCTTCCAGGCGGCCGTCGGCACCGCGTACGCGATCGACACGGGCCTCTTCGCGGCCGGCGAGAAGACGAGCTCGACCTGGGCGGGATCGTCGGGCCCGCTGGCCTGCCCGGAGCGCGGCAAGAGCGCGCTCACGGTGGAGGGGGTCTCGTTCGCGCCGAGGTTCTGCTCGACGACCACCATGCTCTTCAGCACGTCGTCGACCTCACGCTCTCGGAACCGGAGCGTGAGCCGCTCGCCCGACATGACGCCGGTGCGTTCGAAGTAACCGAGGCCGTTCTGGTACAGGACGACGTGCCGCAGGCGGAGATCGGGCGACGGCCCTTTCGCCAGCGGCCCGGCGCACGCGGTGAGGGCAAGCGAGAGGATCGCGAGGGAGGCGAGCTTCATGGGCGAGCTTTCCTGTCGAAGGAGCGCGGGGAGGCGCTCGGGGCGCCGGCAGTGTAGGCGACGCAGGCGTCCGGGCGCCGCGGTGAGCAACATCCCGCTGGGCGTGCCGCCGAGGGGGCGCATGCGCGCCCGGCGTCTCCCTCGCCCGGACCCGCGGTCGCTGCGCCGCGGCCCCCGCACCGGGGTCACCGCCCGCGCGCCAGCGGCTCGAGCGGCCGCGCGCGGCTCGCGAGCTCGACGGCGACCCGGCGCTCGATCCAGAGGAACAGCGGGCTCGACAAGAGCGTGAAGGTGATGGCCAGCGCGGCCACGCCCTCCATGCCGCCGAGGCGCCCGTCCGGGAGCTCGCGGAGCATCCTGGCGGACAGGATCGCGGCGAGCGCGGACGCGAGGTGCTGCACGGCGGACTGGATCGAGGCGAAGCGCGCCCGCTCGGAGGGGAGCGGCACCTTCGACGCGAGCGTGCTGTACGAGATGTTGCAGATCGTCGTGCCGGTCATGAAGGCGGCGAAGACGCCGATCACGGGCAGCCCCGGCACGTACGCGTGGAACCCGGCGTAGAGTACGGCCGCGAGCAGCGCCACCCCGGCCAGGCTCGTGCGGAACGCGCCGAAGCGATCGAGCATCGGACCTGCCGTGCGCATCACGACGAAGGTGAGCGCGCCGCCCGCGAGGTAGAGCAGGCCGAGCCGCTCGCGCGGGTAGCCGAGGTTCCCCTGCACATAGGCCGAGATGTTGGGGATGATCAGGAACGACGCCATCATCAGGGTCGCGGTGGTCAGGTACGAGAGCGCCACGAGCGGGCGGCCGACGAGGGCGCGGAGCTCGCGCAGCGCGCTGCCCGGAACCTGCGCGCCGTCGAGGGGGTCGCGCGTCGAGGCGAGGTGGCCGCGCAGGGAGGGCAAGAGCACGATCGCGAGGCCCGCGACGAGCAGGCCAAGCCCCGCGACGGCGAAGAAGGGCACCTGGAACCCGCCGCGGCGCGCGAGCTCGAGCCCGGCGGGCACGCCGAGCACCGCGGCGAAGGAGTAGGCGCCCATGACGAAGCCCATGGCCTTGCCGCGCCGCTCGGGCGGGGTGACGTCGGCGACGATGGAGAGGGAGATCGCCGCCGCAGGCCCGCCGAAGGCGCCGGCGATCACACGCGCCGCGAGCAGGGTCGGCAGCCCGGTGGCGAGGCCGCCCGCCGCGGTGCCGAGCACGAGGCCCACCATCGCGACCGCGAGCGCGGCGCGCCGGTCGAACCGGTCGAGGAAGAGCGCGGCGGCGACCCCCGAGAGCGCCGCCGCGGCGGTGTAACTTCCGCCGACGAGGCCGAGATCGGACACCGCGATGCCGAGGCCACGGGCGAGGTCCGGCCCGAGCGGCATCACCATCATGACGTCGAGCAGGTTGACGAACTGGACCGCCGCGACGAGGAGCAGGATCGTCCGCTCGGACCGCGCGTCAGCCACGGTCGCCCCGCTTCAGTCCCGCTCCGCGAGCGCGGGTGGCGCCGGCGACCGCTCTACGGCGCTGTTCGGTGCCGGCGCTCATGACACCCACGCAGGCGCCGCGGGCGACCCGCAGCCTTCGTCCAGCGCCGCCACGAGGGACCGCTGGTGCGCCTCGAGCGTGGCCTGATCATAGAGCGAAGGGTGCCCGTCCAGCGTGAACTGGATGCTGTCTCCCCAGCTGGAGAAGGCGAAGGAGAGGTCTTCCACCGGCCCGGAAGCGACGTTGGTCACCGTCGCGGTGAGCTCGGGGCCGAAGTCGAGCGGCGTGTTGAAGGGGATGACGTTCACCTCGGGGCCGAACAGGCGCTTCTGGTTCATGTCGTGCCAGAGGTGCATGTAGTGGTAGCGCTGGTGGGGGCGCAGGCCGTCGAAGGCGCGGCTGGCGCGCCGCGCGAGCTCCGGCAGGGTGTCGCCCGGATCGACGCGGATCCTGAGGGGGATCATGTTCATGGCCATGCACGGGACCTTGAGGGCCGCGCTGCCCATCCGCTGCATCACCGGCACGCCGAGGAGCACGTCGCGCTCCCCGGTCAGGCGCGCGTGGAAGGCCGCCACCACGCCGAAGAGCAGGTTGGGCCAGCTGACCTTGATCTCGCTCGCCGTCTTCCTGATCTTCGCGCCGAGCTGCGCCGGCAGCTGCGTGCTCGCGCGGCTCCCCCGCAGGAGGCCCAGCTCCTCGAAGAGCACCGGCGGCAGATCGAGCCCGTCGTAGACGCGCATGAGCGCCTCCCGGTCCAGGGCGCGCTGCGCGGAGCGCTGGTAGGCGAGATCCTCGGCGATCACCGGCCCGAAGCCGCTGAAGGCCGGGGGGAGCGCCCCGCCGCCCCCGAGAGCGCGGTAGTTCTCGGCGACCCGGCTCTTGCAGAGCTGGAATCCGTAGCCGTCCAGCGTGATGTGGTGGGCCCGGAAGACCCAGAGATGATGATCGGGCGCGAGCCGGTAGAGGGTCTGATCGTAGAGGTGCCCGTCCTCCAGCGAGAAGCGCTGCGTGAGCGCCTGCTGGATCGCCCTGTCGGCCGCGGCCAGCGGGTCCGCCGCGCCGGTCAGATCGTACAGCGCGATGGGAGGCTGCGTCGCCTCCCCGACGCGCTGGCGGGGCTCACCGTCCTGCTCGAAGAAGCGGATATGCAGGGCCTCCGCCTCGCGCTGCATCGCGAGGATGGCCTGCCTGAGCCGATCGAGGTCGAGCGGCCCGCGCAGCGCGATGCGCTCCGCGGTGTTGTTGACGGCGCTCTCTGGCTCTCGCTTGTAGTCGAGCCACATCGCCGCCTGCGCTTGGGTGAGAGGTTGACTGACGCTCATGGGATTCAGGACCTCAGACGCGGCTTCCCCGAAGCGCGCGTTGCTCGTCGTGGTGGTTTCTCCGGACCGCGCTTTGTGCGTCGCCGGCGCCGCAGGGACACGCGCGGCGCTCGGGCTCGCAGCAGGAGAGCCGCGGCGCGCGGCGCCCGCGCGGCACAGGCGCCAGGGCTCGCCCTGCCGCCCCGGAGAGCGGCTGGACCCAGCTCGCTTGCGCCGGCGCGGTGAGCCGGGTCCCAGCCAGTTCATGAAAATGAAAACTACTTTCATTTAGGTAAAGGATCGGGTACAACCCGTCAAGCGGATTCGCTGGACCGGCGCGTGGGGCGTTTTTCCAGGGGAGCGCCGTGGGCTGGCCGGCGCGATCGCCGGCGGTGGGTGAACGAGGCCCGCTGGTCGCCGCCCTCCAGCGAGTAGAGCCACTTGACACGCAAGCCGCTTATATGCTAGGGCTTCGCGCAATAAATGAAAATAACTTTCATTATCGAGTGTGGGATCGGGGACACGGAACGAGGCCGGGGATGAACGACCTGACGCTGAAACGGGAGGCTCCGTCCGGCAGCCGGTGCGAGCACTGCGGCGTTGCCGGCCACACCGAGCGCGACGCGCTGCGGTGTGACTGCGGCAGCATGCTCGCGCGGTACGTGCCGGGCGGCGTCGAGCTGAAGTGCCGGCGGTGCAAGCGTGTCGTCATCGTTCCGATCTCGCCGGCAGGGGACGACGCGACGGCTGAATCCGGGGTCGAGCGCTGACATGGCCCGTCGCAGCAGCGGCCCTGGGCGAGCGCCTCTCTCCGCGCCGCGATGCAGACCTGGGCTGGCCGGGCGGCGAACCGGCCTCGATCGCGGCGTCGCGCGGCATCACGCGGCGCGCCGGCCGGTCGCGGTCCTGTGGGCTGGACCCTCGAGATGACGATGCGCGGACGTTTCTCCCGTCGCGCCAGGGCGGCCTGGATCCTGGCCTTGCTCGCCTGCGGCGCGCGTCCAGCCCTCGCGCAGGAGGCGCCGGCGAGCGACGATGCGCCCGCGCCCGCCGAAGAGCGCGAGAGGAGCGCGGCGCCGGAGGCCGTGGCGTGGCGCGGGGCGGGCGCGCCGGGGGCCGGCGGCGCGCTCGAGGTGCACGCGCCCGAGCTCGTCGAGCCCGCCGAGGCCGCGTATCCGGAGGGGGCGCGCGCGGCTGGCCAGGAGGGGACGGTCGTCTTGAAGCTGACGATCGACGCCGTGGGGCGCGTCACGCAGGCGGACGTCGCGACGCCCGCCGGCCACGGGTTCGACGAGGCCGCGCAGGAGGCCGCCCTGCGCATCCGGTTCAGGCCCGCCCGGCGAGGCGACAGGAGCGTCGCGTCACGCATCCTGTACCGCTACGTCTTCCGGCTGCCCGAGCCGCCCGCCGCGGCGGCGCCGGCCCTGGCGACGGCGGCCGCGGCACCGGCCGCGGCGACGCCGGCCGCGGCAAGCGTCGCGGCGACGCCGGCTGCAGCGATGCCCGCCGCGGCGACGCTCGCGGCGACGCCGATCGAAGTGAACGTGCGCGGGGTCCCGGAGGCCGAGCGGTTGCGCCGATCCGCAGAGGCCGTTCAGGTCGTCGAGACCGGAGCGGCGCGGCGGCAGTCCGCGGACCTCGGCGAGGTGCTCGCCCGCTCCGAGGGCGTCAGCGTGCGCCGCGGCGGCGGGCTCGGCTCCGCCACCCGCTTCTCGCTGAACGGCCTCACCGGCGACCAGATCCGCTTCTTCCTCGACGGCGTGCCGCTCGCGCTCTCGGGCTACTCGTCCGGGATCGCCAACGTTCCGGTCAACCTCGTCGAGCGGGTCGAGATCTACCGCGGCGTCGTGCCCGTGCGCTTCGGCGCGGACGCGCTCGGCGGCGCGGTGAACCTCGTGACCGATCGCGTCGCCCCCGGGACGCGCGCCTCGGCGTCGTACCAGGTCGGCTCCTTCGGCACGTACCGGATGACCCTCGGCGCGCGCCACGCCGACGGGCCGAGCGGGCTGTTCGCGCGCGCGAGCGCCTTCCTCGACCACGCGCGGAACGATTACCCGATGAAGGACGTCGAGGTGGCGGACGAGCTGGGGCGCCCGACGCGCGCCGACGTTCACCGGTTTCACGACCGCTACCGCGCCGCCGGCGGCGCGATCGAGGGGGGATGGCTACGGCGGCCGTGGGCCGACCGGCTGCTCCTGCGGGCCTTCTACGCCGCGCACGACAGGGACGTTCAGCACAACCTGTTCATGACCGTGCCTTACGGCGAGGTCACCTATGGCAGGCAGTCCGGCGGCGGCCACGTGCGGTACGAACAGCCGCTCTCCGGGAGGAGGCTCCGGCTCGACGCCGTGGCGGGGTACGCGCTCGCGCGCACCGTCTTCCGCGATCTGGGGACCTGCCGCCACGACTGGCGACGTCGCTGCATGCGCAGCATCCCGCAGCCGGGGGAGATGGGCAGCGCGGCCGATCAGGCCGTCCTCCAGCACACCGCGTTCGCCAGCGTGAACCTGGCCCTCCGCGTCAGGCCCGAGGATCTCGTGCGCTTCGGCGTGGCGCCCACCTACACGAGCCGCACCGGCAAGAACCGCGCGATCCGCGAGGGGTACGATCCGCTCACCGCGCGGCGGCGGCTGCTCGGCGGCGTGGCCGGCGTCGAGTACGAGGCGAAGCGGCTCGACGGCCGGCTCGCGAACATCGCCTTCGCCAAGGCCTACGTGCAGGCGGTCGGGACCAAGGAGCAGCTCCCGAGCGGGGTCGTCCGCGATCTCGATGTGACGCGCCACCGGCTCGGGATCGGCGACAGCCTGCGGTTCCGCTTCACGGAAGAGCTCTACGCGAAGGCCTCGTACGAGCTGGCCACCCGGCTGCCCAGCGCAGACGAGATGTTCGGCGACGGCGGGGTCATCACCGACAGCCTGCACCTCCGGCCGGAGGTGAGCCACAACGTCAACGCCGGCGTGACGCTGGAGCGAGCGGAAACCGGATTCGGAGCGCTGCGCTTCGAGGTGAACGGCTTCGGCCGCTTCGCCGAGGACCTCATCCGGCTGGGCGGACAGGCCAGCTACGCCAAGTACGAGAACTTCCCGTCGGCCCGGTCCGTGGGCTTCGAGTCGGCGGTCGGGTGGACGTCCCCAGGGGAGCGGCTGGCGCTGGACGGCCAGCTCACGTGGCAAGACTTCCGGAACACGACGAGCGAGGGCCCGCTCGCCCGGTTCAGGGGCGATCGCATGCTCAACCAGCCCTACCTGTTCGCCGACGTCTCCGCGCGTCTGCAGTGGCCCGAGCCCTTCCACCCGCGCGACGCGCTGTCGCTGACCTGGAGCGCGCGGTACGTCGGCGAGTTCTTCCTCGGCTGGGAGAGCGCCGGAGCCAACAAACTCGCCGTCGCGTCGCAGCTCCTCCACGCGCTCGCGCTCACCTACGTGGTGCAGAGCGGCGGATATTCGGTGAGCGGCAGCCTCGAGGTCCAGAACCTCACCGACGAAAAGGCCTCTGATTTCTACGGTGCACAGCGCCCTGGGCGAGCGGCCTACGCCAAGCTCGTCCTCGAGCTGTGATTGCGTGCTCGAACGAAAGGAGATCATTTCATGTCGCGTTCTCTGCGCCACATCAAGGCGTTCTTGTTCACCCTCGTCGTCCCCTGCCTCGTCGCGTGCGGCGACAGCGCGAGCGACGGGCCCGGCGGTAAGGAGGGCGAAGGCGGCGCCGGGGGCGAGGGCAACGCCTCGGGGGACCTGTTCGCGCTCACCACCCAGGTGTTCGGCGTCGATGCGGCCGACACGCTGAGCTACATCCTCCTGACCGATTCGCTCGACCGCGACGAGCCGCTGTCGCTGGACAGCGGCATCGAGATCCTGGGGCGCGGCATCGGCGCCGGGCCCGACGGCGGCCGCGCCCTGTTCGTCGCGAGCGACGCCGCGCCGACCGTGACCCGTTACGACCTCGGCGCGGACGGCAGCCTGAAGGAGGGCGCGACGGTGAGCTTCCAGGGCCAGGGGCTCGCGAAGCTCGACGAGTACGGGGGGCAGTTCCAGTTCGTGTCGGAGACCAAGGCGTACTTCTTCGACGGAGCCACCGCCCAGGTCGTGATCTGGAATCCGAAGGACATGACCGTCTCCGGCGCCATCCCGCTCGCGGAGCTCGTGCTCCCGGAAGCCACGCTCACCTTCAGCGCGGCGCCCCTGCGCGTGGGCGACGCGGTGATCTCCTTCGCCGGCTGGAGGAACGGCCCCGCGGTGCCGAGCCAGGCCGGGATCGTCGTCGTGGACAGCGCGACGGACGAGGCGACCGTCGTCACCGACGCTCGCTGCGGCTACGTGCGCGACGGCGTCGAGGCCGAAGACGGCATGATCTACATGGCCACGGAGGCGTACGGCGCCGCGGTGCACCGTCTCAACCCGGACAACGCGGCGGCGCCTTGCCTGCTGCGCTTCGATCTGGAGACCAGGAAGTTCGACCCCGACTACCACGTGGAGCTCGGCTCGCTGTTCGACGGAGCCGCCGCCGGCTCGCTGATCGTGGGCTCCGGCGGGGAGGCATACCTGCGCGTGCTCGACGAGAACGCCTTCGAGATCAAGGACGACACCCACCCGCGTGTGCTCGCGAGCGCCGCGGCGTGGCGGTGGGCCAGCGTCACCCTCGGCGACACCCCGACGGCCACCGTGCTCGACGCCGAGCCCACGAGCGGCAGCGTCGTGAACGTGCCGCTCGGCGGCAAGAGCTTCGTGCTCCAGTTCCAGGGCCAGGACACCACCACCTTCCGCGAGCTCGGCGAAAGCGGTCCCGGCGAGGTGAGCCTGACCGCGCCCGGCGTCGTGTTCTCGGCCGCGAAGCTGCGATGATGCTGGCGCCCGATCGCGAAGGTGCGATGAGCGACGACGCCGCGCGAGGGCCCCGCTCCCCGCGAGGGCCTCGGCCGCGGCAGCGGTACGGCGCCGCCATGAAGATCGTGCGGCGCGCGCACATGTACCTCGGCTTGCTCGTGTTTCCCTGGATCCTGCTGTTCGGGATCAGCGGCGTGCTGTTCAACCACCCGCAGATCGGGCGCGACTTCGAGCGGCGGGAGATCTCCGCCGAGCAGCTGTCGACGTTCACCGCGTTCAGGCCCTGGGATCCCGACGCGGTGGCGCGCCGGGTGGTCGAGCAGCTCAACGCGGGATCACCCTCCCGCTACACGCTCGACGAGCAGACCCCGGGCGTATTCTCCGGCTGGCCCGAGCTCATCGGATCGAGCGGCGACGGCGGGCGCACCATGCTGCTCATCAGCCTGGACGACGGCGACGCGACGCTCTCCACGTTCCCGAAAGAGCCCGAGAAGGCGCCTGCTCCGCCCTTCGCCGGCGCGACGATCGAGCTGCCCGAGCACAGGATGGCGGCGGTGGAGGCGCAGGTGAAGGACCTCCTGCCCAGGCTGGGCATCGAGGGCGCGGGGCCCTTGCGGGCACATCCGAAGGTCAGCCCCGAGCTGCGCTTCCGCATGCGCGACGCGGACGGCCGCGCGTGGAATGTCACGTATGACCTGGGCACCGGCCGCCTCGACGGGCGGCTCGACGGCGCCGCCGGGCAGCTCCGCTTCGTGGAGCTGCTCGGGAAGCTCCACACGACCCACCATTACCCGGTCCACGGCGGCATGACCTGGGTCTGGGCGCTGTTCGCGGACGTCACCGGCATCACCCTGGTCCTCTGGGCGGTCAGCGGCCTCGCGATGTGGTGGCAGATGAAGCCGTCGCGGGTGATCGGCGCCCTCGCGATCGCGGTCGCCCTCGCCGTGGCCGCGGTGGTGATGAGCGGCACGGCGTCGGACATCCTGTTCGGCAACGTCGACAAGGGCGGCGCGTGAGCGCGGTGCCCGGCGGCCACGAGCGGCCGCCGGGCAAACGCTGCGGGCCGGGTCAGACGCCGAGCGTGGCCCCGCCGTCGACGCAGAGGTCGTGCATCGTGATGTGCCGCGCCTGATCCGAGGCCAGGAACAGCACCGCTGCGGCGACGTCCTCGGCGTCGGCGATCCGGTTCAGCGGGATCCCCACCCGGAACGCCTCGGGGGAGCCGGCGATGACCGCGCGTGCACCGCGCCCGCCGGTCCAGAGCGAGCGCTGCATCGGCGTGTCCGTCGAGCCCGGGGAGACCACGTTGCACCGGATGTTGTGCTGGGCGAGCTCCAGGCCGAGGCACTTCGTGAACATGGTCGTGGCCGCCTTGGAGGCGGCGTACGCGGCCATGTGCACCCGGGGCGTCCGCGCGGCGTTGGACCCGACCGTCACGATCGCCCCCGACGCGCGCGCCGTCATGCGCCGCGCCACGGCCCGGCTCATGTTGAACACGCCCCGGGTGTTGACCGCGAAGGTGCGCTCCCAGTCCTCGTCGCTCAGCTCGAGGACCGGGCCGACGCGCAGCACGCCCGCCACATTGACCAGGATATCGAGGGGCCCGAGCTCCCGCTCGACCCGGTCCACGACGCCATTCACGGCCTCGGTGTCCGACACGTCCACCGGGAACGCCGCGGCGCGAAGGCCGCTCGCCGCCAGATCGGCGACCACGGCGCCCAGGCGCTCCCGGTTCGCGTCGACCCCGGCCACCGCCGCGCCGCGCGCCGCGAGCGCCCGCGCGACGGCCTCACCGATCCCCTGGGCGGCGCCCGTGACGAGCGCGACCTTGTGCTTGAACTCCATCTCTGATCTCTCGCTCTCGTCAGGTAGGGTCGAGCTCGTCCATGAACCGATGGCGCTCCTCGTGATACGCCTCCTCGGATCGGTCGGCCTTCCAGTAAGGGACGGCGTACATCGCGTCGCGCCCGAGTCCGCGCTCGTTCCGCAGGTAGTCGCGGATCGCGCGGACAGACGACGACTCGCCGGCGATCCAGGCGAAGACCCGACCCGGCGGCCACTCCATGGCGCGGACGGCGTCCTCCAGCTCGGGGCCGGGAGCGTGTTTTCCGCGGAGGGGCAGCCAGGTCAGCGCGACGTGTGGGGGACGTGTGATCGGTTGCACGTCGGCCTCGTCCGGGACCGCGAGGAAGGCGTGTCCACGCGCCGTGGCGGGCAGGGCCTCGAGCAGCGCGCTGATCGCCGGCAGCGCGGCGAGATCGCCGGCCAGGAGGTACCTGTCGGCGGATCCCAGCATCGGCGTGGGGCCGCTGGGCCCGGCGACGCCGATCCGGCCGCCTGGCGCGGCCCGGCGAGCCCAGCGCGACGCGGGCCCCTCGTCCCCGTGCAGCACGAAGTCCACCTCCAGCTCTCCCGCCTGCGCGTCGTACCGCCGCACCGAGTACGTCCGCGTGATCGGCCGCCGCGGAGCGGGAGGCCAGACCGGGCCCTCTGGACCCAGCGTGGGCAGCTCCGGCGCCGGCTGACCGTCCCGCGGGAGGAACACCTTGATATGCGCGCCGCCGCAGCCCGCGGGGAACCCCGCGAGCGCCTCGCCGCCCAGCGTGATCCGCCGCAGATGAGGGGAAATCGAGGTCGCGCGCAGCACCTCGAGCAGGCGCGGAGGCGTGCGCGCTGGCGCCGCGTCCGGGGGAGTCGCGGTTCGATTCATGGTGATCTCAGGGCTCCTCGTCGCGAAGGTGGCGCGGGCCGTCAGCCGGCGGCCTCCTGGACGACCACCTCGGCGCCCGGCCGCGGCGCGCGGCTGGCCTCGCGCGGCAACCGGGTCGACAAGAGCTCCCACCATTGCGCGAGCGTCGGCAGCTCGGCGAGCTCCACGAACGTGACCTCGATCCCCGCGCCGCGCCATCGCTCGACGAGGGTCATGAGGCGGATCGAGTCGAGCCCCAGATCGAGGACGTTCTCGCGGTCGGAGATCGCGGCGGCGGGCTGCTCCAGGAGCTCGGCGACGTCGTCGCGCAGGCGGTCGAGGCGCGGCGCCCGGTCCAGCGCCGCCCCGAGCGGGGCCCTGGGCGACACGTCGCTAGGCAGGGAGACCGCGCCGTCGCGGGGGGCGAGCGCGGCCGCCACCTCCCTGGTCGGCAGCGCGACGCCGCAGCGCTCGGCCACGTAGGCGATCGCCATCTCGTGCTGCGCCCGGGAGAAATCGGCGGTCGCGTCGGTCACGAAGAACGGCTGGATGTCGTTCATGAACGCTTCGCAGGCGGTCATCAGGCACCCGATATGCGCGTACACCCCGCACACGATCAGCTGATCGCGGCCCCACCGGCGCATGAGATCCAGGAGCTCGGTGCGCTGGAAGGCGCTGTAACGCCACTTCGTGAGGACGGTATCGGCGCTCCCCGGCGAGAGCTCGCTCACGATGTCCTGCTTGTCCGGCTGCTGCGTCAACCCGGGCCCCCAGAGATCCAGCAGCAGGCCGCGCTGCGCCTTCGTCTGCTCGGCGGGCTGCTTCGTGTAGACGACCGGGATCCCGCTCGCCGCGCAGCGCTCCCGGAGCAGGTGGGTGTTGGCGAGCAGCTCGACGATCGGCGACGCCCCGGCGTCGTAGTAGCCGAGGAAATACTGCTGCATGTCGTGGATCAAGAGGACCGCGCGCCTCGGATCCGGCCGCCAGGAGACGCGGCTTCGCGGGAGCTCATCGGCTCGTGGCATGGAGTAGGTCTGGATGCTGGGGATGCCCATGGTCGTTCCTCTCTCTCGTGGTCACAACGTTGGATATGTCTCCGGCGCGGGCCGAGGGGCGCTCCGGCGCTGCCTCCGCCCGCGCCGCTCGTTCAGCCTCGCGCGCCTTGCGCGAGCCTGTCGGCGATCCACTGGCGGAGCGCCTTCTTGTCCACCTTGCCGACGCTCGTCGTGGGGAGCGTCTCGAGCCACTCGATGCGATCGGGCACCTTGTACGGCGCGACGCCGCGCTCGCGCAGGAAGGCGTTGATCTCCCTCCCGGGCGGCGGCTGCCCGCGGGGCACGAGGAACGCGCAGGAGCGCTCGCCGAGGTGCACGTCCGGCATGGCGACGAGCGCCGCGTCGCGCACCGCCGGGTGGGCGAGCACGTGGTTCTCGACCTCCTCGGCCGCGATCTTCTCGCCGCCACGGTTGATCTGGTCCTTGGCGCGCCCCTCCACGATCAGGTGGCCGGACGGCGTCCGCCGCACGAGGTCGCCGGTGCGGTAGAAGCCGTCGCGCGTGAACGCCTTCGCGTTGTGCGCGTCCGCCTTGTAGTAGCCGCGGATCGTGTAGGGCCCTCGCGTGAGCAGGTGACCGACCTGCCCGCCCTCGACGTCGCGATCCTCGTCGTCCACGACGCGGATCTCGTCGTGGGGTGAGATGGGTCGGCCCTGCGTCTCGAGGGTCACGGCGTCCGGGTCGTCGAGGCGGGTGTAGTTGACCAGCCCCTCCGCCATCCCGAACACCTGCTGCAGGGTGCAGCCCAAGGTGGGCCGGACGCGGCGCGCGACCTCCGAGGAGAGCTTGGCGCCGCCGACCTGGAGCACCCTCAGGCTCGACAGGTCGTGTCGTGTCGTCCGGGCCGCCTCCAGCCACACCGAGGCGAGCGGCGGCACGAGCGCGGTCATCGTGACCTGCTCGCGCTCGATCCACCGGAACGCCTCGTCCGGGCTGGGACGACGGCTGAGCACCACGCGGCCGCCGGCGTACAGCGTCCCCAGGCTCCCCGGCGAGCTGAGCGTGAAGTTGTGCGCGACGGGGAGGACCGCGAGGTACACGCTGCCGGCGTCGAGCGCGCAGATCTCTGCGCTGGCCCGCACGCTGTAGAGGTAGTCGTCGTGTGTCCGCGGGATCAGCTTGGGCACGCCGGTGCTCCCGCCCGACAGCTGGAAGAAGGCGACGTCCCCTGCGGCGGGCTCCGGGAGCTCGACGGGGCCCTCGAGCAGGCTGGAGAGCGCCGTGTACTCGCCCGGCTCGCCGGCCACGAGGACGTGCTTCAAGGTCCGGGCTTCCCGCCGGACCTGCCTCGCCAGCTCCCGGTAGTCGAACCCGCCGTCCCGGTCGGGGATGACGTAGGCGACCGCCTCCGTGTGCTCGCAGAAATACGTGATCTCGGCGCGCCGGTGCGCGGGCAAGGCCAGCACGGGGAGCGCGCCGAGCCGGAACAACGCGAAGCACACCTCGAAGAACGCCGCGAGGTTCGGGAGCTGGACCACGACGCGATCCCCGGGCTGGATCCCCAGGCGCAGCAGGCCTGCGGCGAGGCGGTCGGCGCGCTGATCGAGCTCACCGTAGCTCAGCCGGCGATCGTCGCCGACGAGCGCGATCCGGTCCGGGTGCCGCGCGGCCCGCTCGCGGAGCAGGTCCCCGAAGGTCTCACCGCGCCAGTAGCCGGCGCGGCGGTAGAGATCGGCGAGCTCGGGCGGCCATGGAGTCCAGCCGCCGAGCGCCTGCCGCCTCTCTCCCGCAGGCTCGGCAGACATCATGTCACCCCCGGCGCCTGGTCGAGGCCGAGCGCGTTCAGCATGGTCCCGAGCTTGGCGGAGGTCTCGGCGAGCTCGCGATCGCCGTCGGAGCCGACGACGATCCCGGCCCCGGCATACAGGCGGAGCGACCGGCCGGCGATGTCGGCGCAGCGGATGACGACCGCCCACTCGCCGTCGCCGGCGGCGTCGCACCAGCCCACGAGCCCCGTGAAGTACCCGCGATCGAAGGGCTCGATCGACGCGATGGCCGCGCGGGCGCGCTCCGTGGGGTGCCCGCACACCGCGGGGGTGGGGTGCAGCGCGGCGGCCAGCTTCATCGAGGAGATCGAGAGATCGTGCAGCTCCCCCGTGAGCCGGCTCGACAGGTGCCACAGGGTCGCTGTCTGCGTGAGCGACGGCTCCTCGGGGACGTTCAGGCGCCGGCAGAACGGCCGGAGCGCGGCGGCCACGGCGTCGACTACGATCGCATGCTCGTGCCGGTCCTTCTCGGACGCGAGCAGGGCGATCGCCCGCCGCCGGTCCTCGTCGGGGTCGGGGCTGCGGATCGCGGAGCCGGCCAGCGGATTGGCGATGACCCTGAGCCCGGAGCGGGATAGGAGCAGCTCCGGGCTGGCGCCGAGCAGGGTGCGCGGTCGCGCGCTCGCGGCGCTGCGCTCCGGGCCCGACATCCCCGCGGCCGGGTCGGAGAGGTTGGCGGCGAAGGTGTAGCCGCTGCGGTTCTGCTGCGAGAGGCGCTGCAGGACGAGGCGGAGGTCGACCGGCTCCCGCAGCGTCATGTCCAGCATCCTGGAGAGCACCACCTTGCTGAGCGCCTCGGTGCGCATCAGCTCCACGGCCAGCTCGACGCCGCGCACGTAATCGCAGGGCTCGGGGATCCTGCGCAGATCCTGGATCGAGGACACCGGCGCTCGCCGGAGCGCGTCCGCCGCGGGGTTCAGCGGCCCGGCGCCCTGGATCGTCCTCGGCACGATGAGGTGCGCCGGCGAGGTGCTGTTGAACGGCACCGCGCCGACCGCGATGGGGAGGCCGTGGCCGGTCCTCCCTTGCGCCGCGAGCGTCCTGGCGATGCGCTCCGTCAGGCGCTCGCCGCGGTCGGCCCCGATGGGCTCGAGGATCATGTCGTGTACGCCCTGCGCGAGGAGGGTGCGTGTCGGCGACGCGAAGAAGAACGCCGACTCAGGGGTGTATTGCTTCAGGAGCTGCCCGGCGTTGAGCGCGGGCAGCGCGATGGCGTCCTGCATTGAAACGGAGATCATCGAACACTCCTTGCAAGGTGTGGAATCGGCGGCGGCGGCGGCGCGGCGCGCGGGCCCGAGGGCCGCTCAGCCGGGCTGCGCGCGCGGCGGTACACGCAGCGCCGGCGCGGGAGCGCGAAACCGCGCGATCGCCGGCGCTCTCGTGGCGCGGCGCGCCGCGGGGATCTTCATGGGACGGGCGCCGGGCGTGCCGTCTGCGCGAGGTGCTCGCGAGTCGGCCTTCGCATCGTGGGCCCACCGGGCGGCGCGCGACGGAGCTTTTGGCCCCGTCGCGCCGCAGCGCGCCTCGACGGGGCGGCCGCGAGGGGATCGCCGCGGTGTGCAGGCGCGCGCGGCCACCGGCCGACACGCGCGCTCTGTCCGCAGAGGCGTCGAGGAGCGGAGTCGGCTCGAAGGTCGAAATGGGCGCGTCGTCACATCCAGCTCCGATGGGCTGCGAGAGCCACGTGGGCTCGGGTCATCGGGCTCTGGACGTCAAGTCGCGGGCCGCTGGCTGCTGATAAAG
The DNA here is from genome assembly GCF_002950945.1 of Sorangium cellulosum. Taxonomy (GTDB): domain Bacteria; phylum Myxococcota_A; class Polyangia; order Polyangiales; family Polyangiaceae; genus Sorangium; species Sorangium cellulosum_E. The sequence goes on along the minus strand of NZ_CP012673.1, from coordinate 6,333,185 downwards.
AAAATCAGTTTCAACTAACTCATGGCACAAGCGTGTGGGTTGTCAAGAACTTCCTGGTGACACCCGCAAAGGCGGCGTCCGCGGGCCGGCGTGGTCCGCGCGGCCTGCGCGCCGGCCGCGCGATCCGGACGGCTGGCGACGCCTGGAGAAACGAGCCACAAACGGGCGTATGTCGCCCGGCGCAGCGCTCTCTCTTGAGCCGCTCGATCCTGAGCCGCTCGACGCGCTCGTCGCGCTCGTGCGCGGCAAGCGGCTCGTGGTCCTCACGGGTGCGGGGTGCAGCACCGAGTCCGGCATCCCGGACTACCGGGGGCCCGAGACGCGGCGGCGCGCGCGCAACCCGATCCAGGGGAGGGAGTTCTCCCGCTCGGCCGAGATCCGGCAGCGCTACTGGGCGCGCGCCGTGATCGGCTGGGAGCGTTTCTCCCGGGCCGAGCCGAACCCTGCCCACCACGCCCTCGCGCGGCTCGAGCGCGGCGGGCTGCTGGAGGGCCTGATCACGCAGAACGTCGACGGCCTGCACCACGCCGCGGGCAGCCGCCGCGTGATCGAGCTGCACGGGGCGCTCTCCGAGGTCGCCTGCCTCGCGTGCGGCGCGGTGGAGCCGCGCGCCGCCCTGCAGGAGCGGCTGCTCGCGCTGAACCCCGGCTGGCTGCGCCTCGCGGCCGACCTCGCCCCCGACGGCGACGCCGACCTGCCCGCGGAGCACGTCGCCCGCTTCCAGGCGCCCGCTTGCCTGCGCTGCGACGGGCCGCTCAAGCCGCGTGTCGTCTTCTTCGGCGAGAACGTGCCGCGGCCGATCGTCGACGACGCGTTCGCCCTGGTCGACGCGGCGGACGTGCTCCTCGTGGTCGGCTCCTCGCTGGCGGTCTTCTCGGGCTACCGCTTCGTGCTGCGCGCCGCGCAGCGGGGCATCCCGATCGCGATGATCAACCTGGGATCGGCGCGCGGCGAGGAGCTCGGGACCGTGAAGATCGAGGCGCGGGCCGGCGAGGTGCTGCCGCGCCTGGCCGAGGCGCTCTGCGCCGGCGCGCTCCGGTAGCTTCAGCCGAGCCGGTACATCACGTCGGTGCGGAGCACGTACTTGCACCCGCGCGTCACGGCGGCGCCGCGGTGGAGCCGCCGGTGCTCGAACACGAGCGCCATCCCGCGCCGCGGGGTGATGCTCCGGTTGCCCCAGAAATCGGTCGTGCCGCCCTCGAAGTCGTCGTTCAGGTAGATCATCGCGGTGAACAGGCTCCGTTCGCCGCTCGATCGCACGAACGACCCGTCGCCGTGCCAGTTGAAGTATTCGCCTTCGCTGTAGCGGTAGAAGCGGAAGCGCTCGTTCAGCCCGACGGCGAGGTGCTGGCCCCAGCTCCGCGGGGTCCACGGCGCGAGCCGCTCCCAGAGGTCCGCCGCGAGGGTCGGATCGTCGAGGAGGAGGCGGCCGTTGTTGCGCACCTCGAGGTCGATGACGTTGGTCCCCCCGATCGGCGCCTGCTCGAAGCCTCGCCCCTCGGCGAGGCGGATGAAGCCCGCGCACTCCTCGGGCGACAGGAGGTTCGACACCGTGAAGATGCGGAGGTCCTCGGCGTAGGCGGTCCGTTCGGCGGGGGCGGTTCGTTCGGCGCGTGTTGCGGTGTGCATCATGCGGAGAGCGTGCGTCCGGGCGGACCGGATCCGGAAGGGCGGGACCGGGCAGGACCGGGCAGGACCGGGCAGCGCGGGGTGGACGCGGGTGGACAGGAGCGCGCGGTATCGCCGATCATCGGTGGCTCGCAGCGATGGCACAGGTCCCCAGGGCGGGGCGCGGCGCGGCGCCCGCGGTCCAGTTCAACCACACGCTTCTGCAGAGGGCGCGGCTCGAGCTCGATCTCACGCAGGAGCAGGTCGCCGCGTCGATCGGGGTCGATGTGCGGACCTACCGCCGCTACGAGTCGGGGGCGGTCAACGATCCGCGGCTCGGCTTCTCGGTCCGGAGCCCTTCCCGGCGGCGCATCCTGGAGCGGCTCAGCGCCGAGCTGGGCATCGCCGAGGCGGAGCTGCTCGTCGGCGGCGCCAGGGCTGCGCAGGCGCCCGACAGGGCAGCGCAGGCGCCCGACAGGGCGGCCGGGGAGCCGACGCCGCCCGTCACACCCGGCGCGCCGCAGGGGACGACCGCCCCGGCGTGGCGCCCCCTGCACACGCACACGCTCCAGCGCGCGCGGCACTTCGTCGGGCGCGCGGAGATCCTCGCGCGCCTCTCCGCGTGGGCCGGCGCCGCGACGCCGGATCCCCGGGTGATCGTGCTCCTCGGCGTGGGCGGCGCGGGCAAGACCGCGATCGCCGAGCGCTTCCTCCAGGGGCTCGGCGACGCCCCTCGGCCCGGCGGGGTGCTCGTCTGGAGCTTCTACGACGACCCGAGGACCGAGGCGTTCCTCGACCAGGCGGCGGCGTACTTCGCACCCGCCGCGGGCGGCGCGGGCGGCGCGGGCGGCGCGGGCGCGGGGACGCCGAGGCCGGCGCCGCCCGGCGAGCAGCTCGCGCGGCTGAGGGACGCGCTCGCGCAGGGCCCGCCGCACCTGCTCGTGCTCGACGGGCTCGAGACCGTGCAGGCCGAGGGGGGCGGCGGGCGCGCGCACGGCGAGCTGCACGACGCGCTCCTCCGGCGGCTGCTCTGCGCCGTCGCCGCCGGGCTCGGCGGCGCGCGGGCGCTCGTCACGTCGCGGTTCGAGCTCGCGGATCTCGCGGCGTGGGCCGAGGGCGCGGTCCTCACCGTCAGGCCGGCGTCGCTCTCCGAGGGCGACGCCGCGGCGCTCTTGCGGCGCTGGGGCATCCGCAGCGACGACGGCGCCCTGCGCGCGCTGTTCGAGACGACGGGCGGCCACGCGCTCTCGGTCGCGGTGCTCGGCTCGTACGTGGGCGCGTTCCTCGGCGGCGACGCGGGGCGGCTCGCCGCGGCGAGCGCGGCGCACCTCGCCGAGGCCGAGCGCGACGACGCGCTCGCCCGCCGGCTCAGCGCGGTGCTGTCGGCGTACGCGCGCGCCCTGCCCGCCGGGGAGCGCGACCTGCTCGCGCGGCTCTCGGTGTTCCCCGGCGGCGCGGGCGAGGAGGCGCTGTCCCAGCTGATCCGGGCCGGCGGCGACATCGCGGGCGCCATGGCGGGGTGGGGGGCCGCGGAGCTCGCGCGCGGCCTCGCGCGGCTCGAGCGGCTCGGGCTCGTGTTCGCGGCGCGGCCGGGCGACCGTTGCTACTCGACGCACCCGTTCGTGCGGCAGCATTTCAAGTCGCTCCTCGGCGTGCCGCCGGACCGGATCCACGCCGCGGGGAGCGGCGCGCCGCCGCCGCGCCTCGACGAGGCGCCGCGCCGGGCGCCGCGGGAGCGCGGCGCGCTCGACGCGTACGAGGCCGTGATCGCGGAGCTCGTCGCCGCCGGCCGCGCGCGCGAGGCGCACGACATCTACGCGATCGGCCTCGGCGGCTTCGCGCACCTCGGCCTCAAGCTCGGCGACATGGCCCGCGGCGCCCGGATCCTGCGCGTGTTCGCCGGCGGGGACGATCCCCGGGGCATGCCGGCCTCGCTGCCCGCGCCGATGCGCGCGTCGCTCGCGTACGAGGCGGGGCTCTACGCGGGCGCGCTCGGCGACCTCGCGTTCGCGTGCGCCTGCTACGAGGCGCACGACGAGATCGCCGGGGAGCTCGCGGGTCCGGCGCAGCGCGCGACGGGCCTGCGCACGCTGGCATACACCGAGCGGCTGCGGGGCAACCTCGGGAGGGCGCGCGGCCTCGTCGAGCGCTCGCTGGAGATCGCCGAGCGCGGCGGGGAGCGGGCGCACGCTGCGCGCGCCGCGGCGCTGCTCGGCGCGGTGCTGCACGACCTCGGCGAGGTCGACGCGGCGGGCGAGCGCTTCGCGCGCGTCCGGGAGATGGGCGACGAGCCGGTCGCGCGCCGGGCGCTCTGGGAGGCGGAGCGCGACCTCGCGCTCGGGCGGCGGGAGGAGGCGCGGGAGGCGACGTTGCAGAACCTCGAGGCGTGCCGGCGGCGCGGCTGGGAGGGCCACGTGGCGCACGCGCGCGCGCTGCTCGGGCTCGCGCTCGTGGACGGCGACGTCGCGGCGGCGGAGGAGCACCTCGGCGAGGCGCGCCGCTGGGCGGCGGCGACGGGCGAGGTGGAGATGGCGCTCCGGTGCAGCGAGCTCGCGGCGCGGATCGCGCTCGCGCGCGGGCAGATGGAGGAGGGGAGGCGGCGCGCGGAGGAGGGGAAACACGTGGCGGAGACGTGCGGGTTCGGGCCGTTCCGCGCGCGGCTCGCGACGGTCGCGGCGCGGTGCGCGCTCGGGCGCGGTCCGGACGACGGGCGGGATGGGGACGGGGGGCGGGATGGGGACGGCGGGCGGGATGGGGACGGCGGGCGGGATCTGGCGGCCGCGGCGGCGCTCGCCGGGGCGGCCGTCGCGTGGGCCGGCGAGGACGCGTGGGCGAGGGCGGACGCGCTGCACTGGGCGGGCGTCGCCGCGGCGCGGGGCGGGGACGCGCCGCGCGGGCGGGAGCTGCTCGCGGAGGCGGCGGCGCTGAGGGCGCGCCTGCGGCACCCCGAGGCGGGGGCGTCCCGCGCGGCGCTGGCGCAGCTCGGGTGAGGAGAGATCGTACCTTGCGTGCTGCGCGAAGGCGCGACCGCGCGCTGGCGAACGGAGCGTGCGGCGATTGTGCTTTTTCTCGTTCGTCATCGTGGCGGCGACGGGGGCTGTGTACGATTTCGCTGCCACCTTCAGGTGACGTCGAACAGCACCCGCGCAGCTTCCGCGATCGGCTGTGTCGGTCGCGTCGGTCGTGTCGGTCGCGTCGGCTGCATTGTCTTCTTCGCACGGAGCGCTCATGTTCATCCGACCCTCTTCCCTGACCGTCTCGCTCGTCACCGCCCTGTCGCTTTCGCTGGGAGCATCAGGCCCAGCGCTCGCCGCGCCTGTCGTCATCGCCGGAGATCCGGTGGCGCCGCTGCCCACCAAGGAGGGCACCGGCTTGTGCGGCGCGTACCGCGCCTCGTCCGACGCCTTGGAAGACTTCGGCCTCTTGGACAGCACGGAATTCGTCGAAGGGGTCAACTCATTCATCGATGCCGGACAGCCCGACCTCGTGAGCTTCGTGGTGAACACGCCGCTCGATCTCTCGAACAACAACGACACCGGGCTACAGATGAGCTTCGGCGACTTTCGCGACGCTGTCGCAGGCTGCCCGACAGGGGGGTGCGCCTTCGTCGAGAACGACCCCAGCTCGTCGTTCGGCGTGCGCCTGCGCGGCTACCTGGCCGTGTCGCCCGAGCACGTCGATCAGCCGCTCCACTTCGGCTTCTACGCCGACGACGCCGTGGCCGTCGTGCTCTACGACGCCGAGCAAGCCCCCTATCCCGTGGTGGTGCGGCCGACGCGGCTCGGGATGCCTACCTGGCGCATGACGAACACCGTAACGTTCACCCGAGAGGGCCTGTACCCGATCGAGATACTTTATGTCGCGGTCGTCGAGCACTCCGCGCTCGAGATGTCTCTCCTGGTCGGCGAGTTCGAGGATTTCGAGCTGGGCGCCAACGAGGCCGGCAGCGTGAGCCTGGCGGAGTCCGGCTTCACGCTCGTCGAGCCGGCGTCGTTCCATCAGGCCATATCGGGCGGCGCCTCGCTGCCGGACGAGGCCTCCTGTACGCAGTGCAGCCGCGCGTTCATCGGCCAGACCGGAAACAACGGCTGCGCTGCGGGCGCCTACTGCAACAGCGCCGCGCTGTGCGCGCCGTGCGCCGAGGACGCGTTCTGTGGGCCCAGCTGCGGGGCTTGCACCGGGCGGACGCCGCGCTGTGTCGAGGTGGATGGGACGCCGGAGTGCGTGGCGTGCGCGAGCGACGCCGACTGCAGAGAGGGCGATGTCTGCGACCCCGAGGCGCACGCCTGCGTCGCGCCGACCGAGCCCGGCGCGGGCGGCGCCGGGGGCGGGGCGGGTGGTGCAGGCGCGGCGCCCGAGCCCGGGCCGGGCGGCGAGGACACGGGCTGCGCGTGCCGCGCCGGCACCCCGGGCCGGAGCAACGGTGGGGTCGCCCTCGCGCTCGCCGGTCTCGGGATCGCGCTCGCGCGCCGGCGGACGCGTACGCCGGCGCGGTCGGGCGCGCCCGTCGAGCGCGCCTCGGGTTGAGCTCCGGCGCCGGGCGCTCGTCGATCAGGCCGTGATCGGGCTGCGCCGCGGCAGCCGCTGCAGGATGTCCGTCGTCTCGGCGCTGCGCTTGAGCCCGGCGAGGCGCTTCTCGATATCGCGCCTCAGCACCGCCGTCATGACCGGCTCCAGCACCGGCGCGAGGATCCGCGGGCGCGCCGCGAAGTTGTAGCGGAACGTGACGCGCGTCCGCCGCGCCGACAGCGCCTTGAAGAGCCACGCGCCGGAGAACTGGCGGAAGATCGGCGGCCCCTCGACCAGCGCGATGGCCACCTGCTCCGGCGGATTCATCGTGATGTACCTGACCTCCATGCTGAGCCCGTTCTTCGCCCGCACCCACACGCGCACGCCGACGGCGGGCTCGGTCGCGCCGTCGCAGTAGCGCAGCTCGCGGACGAACGGGTCCCACTCGAGCCGGAGGCCGTAGTCCTGGGTCAGCGCGAAGAGGTCGTCGGCGGGGGCGTCGATCTCGGCGGTGCTCTGGATCGTGGGCATGGCGCGCAGGATATCGCGGGGAGGATCGCGCGTGGCATACTCGGCCGGACCCATGAACGAGCCGGCGCGCAAGATCACGTACACCCACGCCGAGTACCTCGAGCAGGAGCGGACCAGCCCGACGAAGCACGAGTTCCTGAACGGCGAGATCCTCACGATCGCCGGCGGAACGCCGGAGCATGCGCGCCTGTGCCTGAGGGTCGGCGCCGAGCTCCGGGCGCAGCTCCGCGGGCGGCCGTGCGCGGCCTATTCCTCGGATCTGCGCGTCCGGGTGCAGGCGACCGGGCTCTCCACGTATCCTGACGTCAGCGTTGTTTGCGGGAGGCTGGAGCGCGATCTGCAGGACAAGGACGCAGCGCTCAACCCGATCGTCCTGGTCGAGGTCCTCTCCGACAGCACAGAGGCCTACGACCGCGGGCAAAAGTTCGCGCACTACCGGCGGATCCCCTCGCTTAGGGAGTACGTGCTCGTCTCGCAGCACGAGCAGCGCATCGAGGTGTTCCACCGCAATGAGGATGACTCGTGGACGCTCCGGGACGCTCGCGCCGGAGAGGGCGCGCAGCTCTCGGCGATCGGGTGCACGCTGTCGGTGGACGAGGTTTACCGGGACCCGCTCGCCCAGGTCTCGCCGGAGGCCGAGGAGCGATTCCGGGGCTCGTGATGCACTGCTGAAGATCGGCAGGAGGAGCGACGTGCGCTGAGGTTCCTGGGCGGCGGCATCGAGGTTGCGGGCCGCATCGCGGATCGGACCTCCCGCAGCGCGCGTGGGAACCCTCCGCAGGCAAGCGCGCGACCAGAACCGGCGAACCGCCGCGCGCGATCCGGAAAGGGCGGGTGGCTGTAACGCCCGGGCCTCTTCGCGGGATGAGTGGGTGGACCCGACGAAAGGACCTCATGGCCGCGCCCTTCGCCCTGCATCACCCGTCACGTACGATGTCTCACATGCCCATGTCGCTGCCCGCGATGGTCGACCTCCGGCTGGATCCGGGTGGCGACGTGATCCTGAGCTGGACCGAGGCGCCTGGCGCCAGGAACAAGGCCCTCCGCCGCGACGAGATCGCTCGCCTCCAACGCCTGGCCGACGCGGTGAGCCTCGCGGAGGCTTCCGGGCAGAGCGCCGCGATCGACAGTACCCGCACCGCTCTGAGCGCCGCCCTCTTCGAGCTGCTCGACGGCCCTGAGCGCGCCCTCGCGCAGCGCATCGCGAGGGCAGAGGCCGAGCGCCGCCGGCTCGATCTCGTCGTGCGCGCGCGGAGCGACGACCGCGGCGCGCTGAGCGCGCACCCCGCCACGTGGATGCGGTGGGAGCTCCTGCCCTTCGCTGAGATGCGCCGCCGTGGCGCGCCGCCGCTCACGGTCGTGCTGCAGCTCGGGCCCCAGGACCTCGTCGCGCCGCGCGTGCTGGACAGCGGCGGCCTGCGCATCCTGTTCATGGCGTTCTCTCCCCACGACGCGCCGCCCGAGCTCGACTTCGAGCGGGAAGAAGAGGAGCTGCTCGCCGCGATCGCGCCCCTGGCCGAGCGCCGCCGCGCCCGCCTGCGCGTCGTCGAGGAGGGTACGCTGGAGGATCTCCGCGCCGCGCTGCTCGTCGAGCGCTTCGACGTCGTGCACCTGAGCGGCCACGGGGTGCTGACGCCCGACGGACCGCGGCTCGTCATGGAGGACGCGTTCGGCGGCAAACGCCTCGTCTCGCCGGTGGAGCTCATCGACGTGCTGGAGCGCGCGAAGGCCATGCCGGAGCTCGTGATGGTGTCGTGTTGCCACAGCGCCGAGGTCCGCGGCTCGGTCGCGAGCTTCGCGGCGGAGCTCGTGGCCGCGGGCGTGCCCAACGTGCTCGGCTGGACGCGTCCGGTCCGCGACGATCTCGCCACGCTGGCCGCGTCGGCGAGTTTCGAACAGCTCGCCGCCGGCAAGACCCCGGTCGAGGCTGCGCAGGTCGCGCGCGAGCGGCTGCGACGCACCGAGGAGGGCGCATCCGCGCCGTCCCATGCCTGGGGGACGCTGCACCTCGTCAGCGGATCGGCGGCCGGGTTCCGCATCGACGATCGCGCCGACCCGCTCAGCGAGCGCGTCGATCGCGACGATATCTACAAATTCCTGGGCAGCCACATGCGCGTGCTCAAGACGGGCTTCGTGGGCCGGCGACGCCTCGTGCAGCGGCTGCTCCGCGTGCTCCTGCGCGGGCAAGACCTGCAGAAGAGCGGGGCGCGCGACGTGGCGGGCGCGTGTATCTTCGGGATGAAGGGCGTCGGCAAGTCGTGCGCGGTGGGCCGTACGATCGAGCGTGCCAAGCAGCACACGCCCGAGCTCGGTGTGGTGGTCCTGCATGGCGCGATCGATGAGCGCGGTGTGCTCGAGGCGTTCAAGCAGGCCGTTGGAGCCGGCGGCGTAGATCGGACCGCCGAGGAGATGCTCGCCCGCGCCGAGGAGAGCGTGCTCCATCGTGTGCGGCGCCTGATGGAGCGCTGGCGCAGGCGGCCAGTGGTCATCGTGCTCGATGATTTCGAGCAGAACCTCGAGCGAAGCACGGGCGGCCCCTGGCTCGTGAAGCCCGAGGCGGCGGCGCTGCTCGAGGCGCTCCTGCCCGCCTGCGCGACCGGCAAGCCGAAGGTCTTGATCACATCGACGGCCGAGTTCCGGGTCCCGGGGGCGAACGAGCGGGCGCTCGTCTTCGTGCCGCTCGGCGCGTTCGACAGCGCTGCCGTGAGAAAGCTATGGATGCGGGGGCAGGCATCGAACGAGCTCGCCAGCGTGTCGCTCAAGAGCTGGCACGACCTCGCCGAGCGGCTGGGTCGCAATGCGCGTGTCCTCGCGTGGGCGCGCGCGCTGCTTGCGGGCAAGACGGATGAGGAGCTCGCCGCCGTCGCTGCTAGCGCATCGGCGGCGCTGCCGGTCTGGGCGCCGGGCGACGAGGCGAGCGAGGAGAAGCACACTGAGCTCGCGCGTCTGTTCTTGCGCCACATGGCCTGCGAGCAGGCCCGCGCGGCCTTCGGGGAGCCGGCGCTCGTGTTCGTGAAGCGGGCGCGCGTCTTCGAGGCCGCGGTGCCGAGGGAAGCGCTCGCAGTGCTCGCCGAGGGGCTCGCGGTCGACCTCGACCGCGACGTGCACGTGCTGGCGAGCTGGGGGCTGCTGGAGGTGGGTGAGCTCGACGGCGCGCGGGCGTACCGGGTGAGCCCGCTCGTGGAGCCGAAGCTCGCGGTGGCCGATGCGGTGCGCTGGCATGAAGCGGCGGCCGAGGCCTGGGAGGCGCTGGCCGCGAAGGCGGCGTCACCCGCGGTGTGGCTCGAGCGCACCGAGGCGGCGTGGGAACATGCGCTCCGGGCCGGGCATGTGGCGCGCGCGGAGCGCCTCGCGCGCCGGATCGATGCAGCATTTGGTGATGCCGGCCTCTATGCCCACAACGTTCGGCTCGCTCAGCGTCACGTGGACGCGCTTCCCGGATCGGCGTTCGGGCATCGATGGCTCGGTTACGCCGAGTTCAAGGCGGGGCAGTCTCTGTCCCGCGCCGTGGAGCGCATCCGGGAATGCCATGCGCTTCTGGTCCAATCCCTCGGCACGGAGCAACACCCCGACGTCGCTGCGTCGCTACACGTGTTGGGTATCGTGCTGCGGGCGCAGGGCGACCTGGCGGGAGCGCGTCATGCGCTGGAGTGTTCGCGCGGCATATGGGTCAAGGTGTATGGCACGGAGGAGTATCCCGAAGTCGCTTCGTCGCTGCATGCGTTGGGCGTCGTGCTGCAGGCGCAAGGTGACCTGGCGGGAGCGCGCGAGGCGCTTGAGCGCTCGCTGTCGATGAAGGCCAAGGTGCACGGCACGGAGGAGCACCCCGATATCAGTGCGTCGCTGCATGAGCTGGGCGGTGTGTTCATGGCGCAGGGCGACCTGGCGGGAGCGCGCGAGGCGTTTGAGCGCTCGCGCGGCATCTTGGCCAAGGTGCACGGTGCGGAGGAGCATCCCGCCGTGGCTGCGTCGTTGCACGCGTTGGGCGGTGTGTTCATGGCGCAGGGCGACCTGGCGGGAGCGCGCGAGGCGTTTGAGCGCTCGCGCGGCATCTTGGCCAAGGTGCACGGTGCGGAGGAGCGTCCCGCCGTGGCTGCGTCGTTGCACGCGTTGGGCGGTGTGTTCATGGCGCAGGGCGACCTGGCGGGAGCGCGCGAGGCGTTTGAGCGCTCGCGCGGCATCTTGGCCAAAGTACACAGCACGGAGGAGCACCCCGACGTAGCTCTGTTGATGCACGAGCTCGGCAGCGTACTAAGGGCGCAGGGCGACCTGGCGGGAGCGCGCGAAGCGTTTGCGCGCTCGCACGGCATCCTGGCCAAGGTGCACGGCACGGAGGAGCACCCCGAAGTCGCCGCGTCTCTGTACAAGCTGGGCGATGTACTGAGGGCGCAGGACGACCTGGCGGGAGCGCGCGAGGCGTTTGAGCGCTCGCACGGCATCCTGGCCAAGGTGCACGGTACGGAGGAGCACCCCGACATCGCTGCGTTACTGTGCCATCGAGCAGCACTGCTGGAGACCGAAGGCCAGCTCGATCAAGCCGCCGCGCACTACCGACGCGTTCTGGCCATCCAGGAGAAGTGCTTCGGCGCCCTTGACCAGTATCACTCTGCCGCAGTTGAAATGGCCCTCGCAATGTTGCTCGTCCGCCTAGGCCACGAGGACGAAGCCTGCGAGCTCCTCAGCCACGCTCTCGGCGTCCTCACCGAGCAGGTACCAAATCATCCCTTCCTGAAGCAACTCCGCGCGCTCGCGCCGGAGCAGCCAGGCTAACCTGCGCTTTACCCATGGCCCTTCCCGACCTCCTCGCCCGTGCCGCCATGCTCTCGGCCCCGGTCGACCTGAGCGAGCTGGCCCCACTCCGCGCGCTGCTCTTCCGGCAGCTCCGTGCTTCGGGCTGGACGCCCTCCGGCGCGCTGCGCGGCCGTCCTCTGAGCCCTGCCGACAGCGACGAGGCCCTGCTTATCGCCCTCGTCCACGGCGACGCCGCAGCCTTCGACGCCCTCTTCGATCGCCACGCCGCCCGGCTCAACGGCTGCGCGCGGCGCTGGCTTCAGCCCGCCGATGCGGCGGATGCCGTGCAGGAAGCCTTCCTCGTCCTGTTCAAGAAGGCCGACGCCGTGCTCGGCCACGCGCCGGTCAATGTCGCCGGTTTCCTCTTCAGCACCTTGCGCAACAAGGCGCTCCGCATCCTCGCCGTGCGCTCGCGAGAAGCACCCGCCGGCGCGCCGGACGAGAACGAGCCCTCTCTCGACGAGGGCGCCATCGCGGCGCTGCTCCGGCGCGAGCGCGAGGAGCAGCTTGCGCTGCTCCTCGACCGCGTCTGCAACCCGCTTGAGCAGGAGGTCATCGGCATGGACCTCGATGATCACAACGGCCCCGAGATCGCGCGCGCCTTCGGCATTAGCCCCAACTACGTGCGCCAGCTCCGCCACCGTGCCCTCCGCAAGCTTCGCGAGGCGCTCTCCGAGGAGGACCCGTCATGAGCCCGTCCCCCTATCCGGCACCGCCCGCCTGCTCCAACCCGCAGCTCGGTGCGCAGGCGACCCAGGCCCTAGGTCGCGCCCCGCCGCCGCCCGTCGCCGCGCACCTCGCGACCTGCTCCGCCTGCGGCCTCCAGCGCGCCACCTTCGCAGACCTCGACACGCACGTGGTCTCGCCATCCCCAGACCTGCGCGCCCGCCTTCGTAGGCTCGCGCTCGGCCGGTTTCCCGCACGCACCTAGCCTCAACGCGGCCGCGGCGCCGCCCGCTCAACGTTCGCTCACCCCACGCCGGCCGTTCCCACGCCGCGCGGCACCTCGGCGACCCTCGGGGGAGGGCGCGCCCGCAGCACCCACCCCCGCCGCTCCATGCGGCGTGACGCTACGTGGGTTCCGCCGCATCCAGCCGGGGCTTCCGAGTGACACTACGTGTGTCCCGTCGTTTACAGTCGGGCACCCCGAGTGACACTACGTGTGTCCCGCCGTTTACAGTCGGGCACCCCGAGTGACACTACGTGACTCCCGGCGCATTCACGCCGGCGTCCCGGCGAGGGCTTGCGCCTCCGGTTGCATCCACCTCGCCCTCTCCCCCGTAAGCCCGCGCTCCCCCCGAGCACACATCCCACGCCCGTGTGGTCCACGGTCGCGCTCGCCTGGACCTGGCCAGCGACGGGATGGCGCTGGCCCACCTCTACGCGGAGCACGCGGATGCGCTCCGCGGCAAACACCCCTTCACCGAGGAAGAGTTCGCGGAGCTTCAAGCCGCGAGCGAGTGGCTGCTCGACAACCTCACCCCCGACGGCGCCCGCCGTCCTGCGGCGAAGCAGCGCGGCGAGGCCGAGAAGATGCGCGATCGGCTCTGGACCCTCATGGTCCGGCGCCACGCGGATCTCCGGAAGATCGGCTACTACTTCCACGGCGACGCGTTCGAGGACGCGACGCCAAAGCTCCAGTCGCGTCTGGCGAGCACGGTCGCGGACGAGGAGGAAGAGGCCGACCAGCCGATTGACCAGGAAGAGGAAACGAAGGAAGCCGAGGAAGAAGACGGCTTCTAGTTCCGCCCGCCAGCCGTCCGGCCATCCCTGGCCGGACGGCTGCGCGGCCTCGTGGCGGCTTCGCGTGGCCGGCCCTGGCATGGTTGTCTCCTCAAGCAGAGTTTGCAGGTGAGCCAGCCCGATTCACGCGGGTCGTGGACGAGCCGCCAGGATGGACGCAGCGCCAATGCTGTGCCACGTTCGGGCACATGGGGTCCGAGCGCGTTCGAGCTGTGATGGAGCTCATCGCTGAACTGTCCGAGGACGAGCGCAGTGAGCTGCGCGACAGGCTGGACGGTGCGCTTTGCGTCCCCGAAGAATGGGATCGCGCCTGGAGAGACGAGCTCGTGCGCCGTGTCGCTCAGGTTGAGCACGGCGAGACGAGACTCCTCACGGAGGAAGAGTTCTTCGCGGACGACGAGCGTTGACGCCGCTGGTAATCCACGAGGAAGCGCGCCGCGAGCGCCTCCATGTAAAGCGCACGATGCGCGACCCGAGCGCTGGGGACCGGTTCGATGCCGCGCTCCGAGAGGTCTTTGACCGCATCAAAGAAGGGCCGAACCAGTTTCCCGAGCACGCGCTCTTGGTCGTCCCGATGGCCGCAGGCCCGCTCTTCGTTGCCGTGCGGCGCGCAGTTCTCCCCAAGCCGTTCCCCTACGTTGTCTTCTTTTATATGCGCGAGCGCACGGCGGTCGTGCTGGCGATCGCGCACGGCAAGCGGCGGCCAGGCTATTGGTCGGAGCGCCGCTAGGAGCGCCCGCTCGCCCCGTCCCGCGCCTCGCCCGCCGCCCTCATCGCGTGCGCCTGCTCGCCCCCCGCGCCGCGCGAGTCCGCCTCTCCGCTCGCGGCTGCGCGGAACACCCCGCCAGCGCTCGCTCCCCTGCGCGCCGTCCCGGCACGCGGCTTGCGTGAATCCGGCGTGGGGCACGCGGCCGCGTCACGGCGGGATCGCTCGACCCGGGAGCAACGCGATGGATGGCGCAGCCAGGGACATCTTCGTCATCAGCGATCTGCACATCGGTGACGGCGGCGTGCGCGACAACTTCGAGACGGGCAAGAAGACGCCGCAGCTGCGCGCTTTTCTCGACCACGTGGGCAGCGAGGGAGGCGAGCTCTTCGTCCTCGGCGACCTCTTCGAGCTCTGGCAGATGAACCTCAGCCTCCTGCTCGTGAAGCGGCGGGCGCTCCTCGACCAGCTCGCCGCGCTGAGGCTCGTCTACGTGCCCGGCAACCACGACGTCGACCTCGCGCACTTCACCGGCACGGACTTCCTCCACCACCCCTTCTTCGCCTGCATGCGCGCGCCGTTCGTCCGGGAGCTCGGGGGCAAACGGTTCCGCTTCTGCCACGGGCACGAGACCGATCCCTTCAACGCCGGAGACGACCCGGGGTTCGGCCGGATGCTCGCCATCTTCGCCGGCATCTTCGAGGACGAGAACGGCTCTCCGCTCCTCGCGAGCGGCGAGAGCGTGGAGGACGTGCTGGAGCAGTTCGGCGACTCGATGTTGACGATCTGGAAGCGCTCCCTGGCGACCGTGAACCGCCGCGGAGCGAAGGGCGATGTGCGCCCAAGCTCGGCGCTGACGCCGGCGCAGAGCCCGGATCGGCTCGGCGAGCACGTGGTCGGCGTCCGAGCAGAGCTCGACCTGGGCGCACACGACGTGACGGTGCTCGGGCACACCCACAAGGCAGGTCGTATCGGCGATTGGTACTTCAACAGCGGCTCCTGGGCCGGCCCCCTCAACTCGTTCCTTCGCGTCTCTCCGGACGGACATGTCCGTTATCTCGAGTGGAAGGACGGCCGCGCCATCGAGCGCGCCATGCCCGTCGTGCTCCCGGATGCGGAGCCCGGCCGCGCACCTCCCGCGCCGGCGAACCCGGTGGCCGCGGCCATCTCCGCCGCGAGGACGCTCTTCCCGAAGCCGACGCGGCCGGAGCGCTCCCGGTGGATCCTCATCGCTCAAGGCGCCCTCGCGATCGCCGTGGGCGCCGGCGTGCTGACGATCTCCGTCGGTCAGGGCTCGTCCGCAGGGTGGCGGCTGCTCGTCTCGGCCTTCGCGGCGTACGCGCTGCTCGACGGCTCGCTGTCGCTGCTCGGCGCGTCGCGCGAGCCGCCCGTCCGACGCCTCCTCTCGCTCGTGCGCGGCGTGGCGAGCCTCCTGCTCGGCCTCGTCGTGCTCCGTCGCGGTTACGTGGTCGAGGTCTTCGTGATCCTCGTCGGCGTCTGGGCGTTCCTCTCCGGCGCGCTGCGCGTCGCGGCGTCGGTCGTCCTCAAGGGAATGGTGGAGGCGCGGTGGCTCCTCGTCGTGGGCACCGGCTCGATGCTCGCCGGCCTCGTCCTGCTCTCGTTGCCCGCGTCGGCGGCGCTGCTCAAGTTCGCGCTGGCCGGCTACCTTTGTTACTACGGCGCGGGGGAGCTCCTGGCCGGCATCTTCGGGCAACGACTGCCCAGGGTTGCGAGCGTCCGCCCCTCTGCGTGAGGCTGCTCGCGAGCCGCGGGACAGGCTCGTACCCGCGCGCAGAAACACCCCCTGCTCGCGCGCCGTTGATCTACGCTCCCGCCCGCCCCAGCCATCCGGCGGCCCATCGGACGGGCAGCTGCTCTCGCGGCGCGACCAGGGCGCCGGCCGCTCTCGCGGTGCGCCTCCTCGCCCTCGCCGACTTCCCGGCCCTCCCGCCCGCCTCGGAGGTCGAGGGCCCCCCGGAGCTCCAGCCATGAAGATCCCCCTCCCGGTCACCCCCTCCCGCGCCTCGCTCACCGCGCTCGCCGGGCTCACCGCCCTCGCCGCATGCGCCGCCTGCTCCTCGCCGCCCGCCGCCTCGCCGGCGCCGCCCCCGGCAGCGCCGCCCGCTCCGGCCGCCCAGGCCACGTCCCCGGCGCCGCGCCTCGACCAGATCCCCCGGCCCGACTTCAACCGCATCGCCGTGGAGCTCGACCTCCCGCTCTTCTGGATCGCCGACCGGAACGGGTCCGGCGCGGTCGACCCGGACGAGGTCGCCGCCCCCTGGCACCACAACGCGCCGCCCGCCTGGGTCGCCTCGGGCGCGTTCACGCCGGCGTTCTCCTCGGCCTACGCGGCGATGGCCAAGGTGAAATCCGAAGGCCACCCGCGCGCCGGCCTCGACGAGGCCGAGGCGCGCCGCCGCGACCTGGTGCTCGCCGAGCTCGCGGCCGGCCGGCCGTCGCTCCTCCACGCGGATTTCCGCGGCGCTCCCGCCGAGGACCGGGCCATCGTCGGCCACCTGCTCAAGGTGGCCGAGCTCATCGAGCAGATCCACGCGAAGCAGCGCGGCACGGTGGGCATGGCCAGCCGGATCCCCGCCGACGACCCCGCGAGCCGGGCGCTCTTCTGGCGCAACCAGGGGCCCTGGTGCGAGCAGCCGAAGACCCGGAACGACCCGGCGTGCAGCGCGATTCCAGGCAGCCCGCCGCAGATCGCCGGCATCTACCCGGCGCGCCTCCAGGAGGACAGGAAGTTCTGCGCCGCGCTCGAGGCGAGGCCCGATCAGAATGTGCTCCTGTCGCCCTTCACCGCGGTGATCGAGGAGGGCGGCGCCCTCAGGGCCGTGCCGTACAGCGAGGCCTACAAGCCCGAGATGGAGGCGGTGAGCCGGGAGCTCAGGGCGGCGGCGGACGTGATCCAGAGCCCCGGCGAGGCCGCGTTCAAGGCCTACCTGCTCGCGGCGTCGCAGGCCTTCCTCGACAACCGCTGGGAGCTCGCCGACGAGCCCTGGTCCAGGATGAACGCCGAGAACTCCAGGTGGTACCTGCGGGTCGGGCCGGACGAGACCTACTGGGAGCCGTGCAGCCGCAAGGCGGGCTTCCACGTGAGCTTCGCGCGCATCAACCAGGAGTCGCTCACCTGGCAGAAGAAGCTCGACCCCGTGAAGGCCGACATGGAGGAGGCGCTCGCGAGGCTCGCGGGCGCGCCGTACAAGGCGCGGAACGTCGCGTTCCACCTGCCCGACTTCATCGACGTCCTCCTGAACGCCGGCGAGTCGCGCAGCGCGACGGGCGGGACCGCGGGGCAGAGCCTGCCGAACTGGGGCCGGGTCGTGGAAGAGGGGCGCAGCCGCACCATGGTCATGGCGAACTTCCTCCAGGACGACGACAGCCGCGCCGCCCTCCGGGAGGCCACCGAGTCGCTCCTCTGCAAGACCACGATGGACACGGTCTCGCTCGATCCCAGCGTCGCGACGCTGGGCACGGTGCTGCACGAGGCGTCCCACAACCTCGGCCCGGGGCAGGGTTACAAGGTGAAAGGCAAGGCCGACAGCGCGATCTTCGGCGGCCCGCTCGCCACGATGCTCGAGGAGCTCAAGGCCCAGACCGGCGCGCTCTACTTCACCGGCTGGCTCGCCGCGAGGGGCGTCCTCGATCCGGCGCTCGCGCGCCGCTCCGAGGTGAGGGACGTCCTCTGGGCCTTCGGGCAGGCGGGGCAGGGGATGACCACGGCGGGCGGCGAGGCGCGTCACTACGGCCAGCTCGCCGCGATCCAGCTCGGGAGCCTGCTCGACGCGGGCGCGCTGGGCTTCCATCGCGGCGAGAGGGCGGCGAACGGCAAGGACCAGGGGTGCTTCTCGATCCAGGCGGACAAGCTGCCCGCCGCGGCGGAGGCGCTCGCGAGGACGGTGCTCGGCATCAAGGCGCGCGGCGACAAGGCCGCCGCGCTGCGCCTGCGCGAGACGTACGTCGAGAAGGACGGGGCCTGGAAGGCGCTCCGCGGGGTGATCGAGGAGCGCATCCAGCGCATGCCGCTCGGCAGCGTCGTCTACGCGATCGAGCTGTAGTCGAGACCTGTTGAGCTCCCGCCCGGGGCGCGAGACGCCTCCGGCCCGCCTGATGCGCCAGAGGGACACGCACGCCCGCGGTCCGCTGTGGACCGCTCGCGCGACCATGATCGAGATGACGGTGGCTAGGCTGCATGGAGCAACCGCCGCGCATCTGTGACGAGACGCTTGACGGCTTCGCGCTCCGGCAGCTGATCGAGATGGCCGTGCAGGATCGTATTCCGGAGCTCGATCGCATCCCGGAGCGGCACAAACTCCTCCTGCTCAACGTGCCCTTCGGAGACGAGGTGCTCGACCAGCGCGGCTGGCGTGTCGTTGCTCAGCTGTGCTCCTTCGGCGAGCAGCCGCCGGCGCGCGGACGCCTCGAACGCCGCCGCCGCGAGGAGCAACGCCGCCGCCAATTTGTCCTGATCGAGCAGCGCCTCGGCGTTGGCTAGCTCCGCCTCGATGCGCTCGGGGTCCGGAAGAGGAAGGGGATCACGTTCGACGGGCACGATCTTGAAGTGCCACCCGGGTCGGGCGCGAACCTGCCTGGCGATCTCGTCCCAGCGGCGAGCCTGGGGCTCGCCGCGTACGCCGCGGACGCCGCGGACGGTCACTTCGACGACGTGATGTTCGTCGCCGCGCTCCGCCAGGATGTCCGCGCGGAAGCGTCCCCCATCTCCGAGCGCGAACGGGAGCACCGCCTCCTTCTGCACCTGGAACCCCTTGCGCGCGTACTCGTCCGCGAGCTTCTGCACAGCTCGGTCGTGCTCTTCACGTCCGTTCATTTCGGCAACTCCCCGTGGTTCGGGTGCTCGTCGACCACGCAAACGCAAACGAAGGGCTGCTCCGCGGCCAACCACCCCGCGAGGTGCTCAGCCAGCGCCGCAGGTGGGTCGACGATCTCCATCGTCCCGAGATCGGTCTTGCGCGCGATCCATTCGCTGACGCTCCTGTCGTCGTCGTAGGCGATGCCTTTGAGCGCGTCGGAGATGGGTTTGATGATGTTGTCGACGTCCAGATCCGTCGACCCGAAGTAAAAGTAGACGAGGATGCCTCGACATTCGCCGAAGAGCTTGTCTTCTTCCTTGATCGCGTCGCGCGCAGCCTGCGCGACACGTTCCTTCCATCGCTCCAACTTGGCGCGATCTTTGGTTTGCATCGACTTCGGGATCCCCTCCACCACCAGCTCCAGGCGGGTCACGGCGGCCCTCCGCTCGCCCGTGCCTTCCTCCCGTTCGAGCGTCGCGTCCCTCATCAGGGCGCAGTGTGGCAACAGACGCCGCTGCTTCAAGCGCTTCACGTGGAGGCTCTCGCGCTGTCACGACGTCTCGTGCTAGAGGCCCGACCCGGTGATCCCCGTCTCCGAGCTGATCACGCTGGCGGCGCGCGCTGCGATGCTCGCTGATCGGCTCGCCTGGAGGGCCTCGTGACCGCGGCGCAGCCCCACGAACCGACCTCGCCCGCGGAGAGCGCGGCGCGGGCGCGCGGCCGGCTCCCGCGGTGGGGCCTGCTCGTGCTGCTCGGCCTGCCGGCGCTCGGGCTGTCGGAGCTCGCCGCGCACCTCTACTTCAGCGGAAGGACTCCGGATTTCGACGCGTGGCGCGAGGTGAAGGCCCCGCTCGAGGCGATGAAGCGGCCCGGGGACCTCGTGATCGTCGCGCCGGCCTGGGCCGATCCGGCCGCGCGCCGCGCGCTCGGGGACGAGCTGATGCCCCTGCGCGACGCGGCCAGGCCCGACGAGACCCGCTACGCGGCCGCCGTCGAGATCAGCGTGCTCGGGGAGCGCGCCGAGGAGCTCGCGGGCTTCCGCGAGGAGGCGCGGCAGGAGCACGGCCGGTTCGTGCTCCGGCGCCTCGTGAACCCGTCGCCCGCCCGCGTCGTCTACGACTTCGTCGACCACGTCGTGCCGCCGTCGGCGGACGTGCGCCTCTCAGAGCCGCACGCCGCGTGCCGCTGGAACCCGCACGCGCGGATCGCGGCCGGCGGGCTCGGCGGCCACCCGACCTTCCCCGCCGAGCGCTTCGAGTGCCCCGGCGGCGTCTTCTTCAACGTCGGCGTCACCGTGATCGCGGACGAGGAGTTCCGCCCCCGCCGGTGCATCTGGTCCCACCCGCCGAGGACCGGCGAGATCGTCACGCGCTTCCGCGACGTGCCGCTCGGCGCCGTGATCCGAGGGCACGCGGGCATGTACTGGATCATCGAGCGCGAGCTGACGGGCGCGCCGGTCACGCTGTCCGTACGCGTGAACGGCGAGACCGTGGGCGAGGCGACGCACGTCGACGGCGACGGGTGGGCGCCGTTCGAGTTCCCGCTCGCCGGCCACGCCGGCGCGGCGAAGGCGGAGGTGGAGTTCGCCGTGAGGACCGCCGACTACACGCACCGCCACTACTGCTTCGAGGCAGACACCCGATGAGGCGAGCGGCGCCGCTCCACCGGCTCACGCCGCTCGACGGCGCGCTCGCGCTCGCGTTCGCGGCGGCGTACGTCGCCCTCCTGCTGGCGACCGCGGGCGACCTCGGCTACGCGCGGGACGAGGGGTTCTACTTCTACGCCGCGAACCGGTACGCCGCCTGGTTCCAGGCGCTGCTCGAGGCGCCGCGCGCCGCGCTCGCGCCCGAGGTCGTCGACGGCGCGTGGTCGGTGAACCACGAGCACCCGGGGCTCATCAAGTCGCTCTTCGCGCTCTCCAACCTCGTCCTGCAGAAGCGGCTCGGGCTCTTCGCCATGGAAGGCACGAGCTATCGGTTCCCCGCGATGGTCCTGTCGGGCGCGGGGGTCGCGCTCGTGTACCTCTGGGGCACGCAGGCGCGGGACCGGGCCGCAGGCGCGTGCGCGGCGGCGCTCTTCGCGATGCTGCCGCGGTACTTCTACCACGCGCACCTCGCGTGCTTCGACGCGCCGATCGTGACCGTGTGGGCCCTGTGCGCCTACTGCTACTGGCGCGCGCTGCGGGACGGCGGGGCGCGCTGGGCGGTGCTCACCGGCATCACCTTCGGCCTCGCGCTCGACACGAAGCACAACTCCTGGTTCCTGCCGATCGTGTGCGTGGCGCACGCGGTCGCCCTCGAGCTCAGGGCGCGGATCGCCGCGCCAGCGCCCGCCATCACGTCCGCACCTGCATCGGAAGCCGCGGGGCCGGAGGCCTGCGCGCCGTCGCCGCTGCCGGGGGCGCCGGATGGATCCGCCCCGCCGGCGCCGCCGCGGGCGGCTGGGTCGTGGCTCCACACGCGGCGGTCGGTCGCCGCGCTCGCCGCGATGGCGACGCTCGGCCCGCTCGTGTTCTTCGCGCTCTGGCCGTGGATCTGGCGCGACACGTTCCCGCGCCTGCGCGAGTACGCGCTCTTCCACCTGAACCACGAGTACTACAACATGGAGTTCCTCGGCCGGAACTACTGGACGCCGCCGATGCCGAGGGCCTACGCGCCGGTGATGACGGCCGCGACCGTGCCCGCCGTCACGCTCTGCCTCTTCGTGGCGGGGCTCTGCGCCGCCGCGCGCGAGCGCCTCGTCTACCCGCTCGCCCGCGCGGCGGCGCGGATCGCCCCGGCCAGCGGGATGTCCGCGCTCGCCGCGCTGCGCGCCTCGGCCGCGCGGCTCCGGCCGCCGGCGGACGATCCGGGCGGCACGGCGCTCCTCTGGTTCCTCGCCATCGCCGCCGTCTACGGCGCCTGGCTGTCGCCGAGCACGCCCATCTTCGGCGGCACGAAGCACTGGATGACGGCGTACCCGTTCATTGCCCTGTTCGCCGGCGCCGCCTTCTCCGCCGCGGTGCGGCGTGCGCGCGTCGGGCTCCGCGCGTTCGCCCTCGCGCGGCGCGCGGAGGCGGACGCGCGCGGGCAGCCCTGGCGCGCGCGGCTCGGGCGTGGCGCCCGCGGGCCGCTGCTCCCGGCGCTGCTCGGCGCGTCGGTCGTGGCGGCGCCGGTGGCCGAGACGCTGCACGTGCACCCGTGGGCGCTCTCGAGCTACACGCCGCTCGCCGGCGGCGCGCCCGGCGCGGCGACCCTCGGCCTGAACCGCACCTTCTGGGGGTACACCACGGGGGCGGTCGTGGCGTACCTCAACGAGCACGTTCCGCCGCGGGGGACCGTCTACATCCACGACACCGCCGGCCCGGCGTGGGACATGCTCCTGCGCGACGGGCGCCTCCGGAAGGACATCCGCGGCGTGGGGTCCGTCGCGGGCGCGGACTTCGCCCTCTACCACCACGAGAAACACATGCTCGGGCAGGCGTACCAGGCGTGGGTCGCGTTCGGGACCACGAGCCCGGCCCACATCGGCGGGCTCGACGGGGTGCCGGTGATCCTGGTCTACCGGAACCCGGCGCGCTGAGCGCGGCTCAGCGCTTCTTCGCCGCTGCCTTCTTGGCGGGCGCCTTCGCCGCCTTCTTCGCCGCCGCGGGCGAGGCCTTCTTGGCGGGCGCCTTCGCCGCCTTCTTGGCGGCGCCCGCTGCGGCCTTCTCCGGAGACGCCTTCTTCTCCGCCGCGGAGGCGGGGGCCTTCCTGGCCGCGGCCTCCGCCGAGGCGGGGGCCTTCTTGGTCGCGGCGGCCGCCGCGGCGGGGACCTTCCTGACGGAGGCGGGGGCCTTCCTGGCCGCGGTGGCCGTCTTCTTCGCGGGTTCCTTCTTCACGTCCCGCTCCGCCGCGACCTTGCCCTTCGCTTTGCTCGCGGGAGCTCGCTCTTCCGCCGGCTCAGACGGAATGCGGGGCTTCGCGCGCGCCGCGGGCTTCCCGTCGGGCGCGTCGTTCTCTTCCGCGACGTCCTGCTCGTCCTCGTCGAGGTCGTCTTCGTCCTCGTCGAGGTCGTCCTCGTCCTCGTCCTCGTCGAGGTCGTCTTCGTCCTCGTCGAGGTCGTCTTCGTCCTCGTCGTCGAGGTCGCCTTCGCCCTCGTCGAGGTCCTCGTCCTCGAGGTCGTCCTCGTCGTCGAGGTCGTCCTCGTCCTCCTCCACCGGCGGCGCGGACTCCCGGCGGCGGGACACGGGGGCGTCGCCGCGCAGCGGCGTGGAGGCCGGGCCGCCCGCCGCGACGAGAGCGTCCGGCGACTCGCCGAGCAGCGAGGCGATGTCGCGCGTGAACGACGTCATGTGGCTCTCGACCTCGAGCGCGTCCTGCTCGGAGAGCGGGGTGAGCTTGAGCCGGAGCGAGCGATCGCCCGCGAGCTCCCACGACGCGGCGCAGCCTCCGTCGCGCAGCATCCGCGAGGCGATGGCGTCGAGCCGCTGGCGCAGCCCGCCGCGCGCGCCGACGTCGACCTTGCGCGGCAGATCGAGGCGGCGCTCCATCGTGGGGAGCGTCACCACCCGCGCCTCCACGAGGTCCGAGAGCTCGTCGGCCACCGCCTCCTCGAGCTCGAGCCGCGCGTCGGGATCGTTGCCCTCCACCGCGAACGTCGCCTCGCGGAGCTCGGGATCGTAGGCCGTCATCTTGCCGCCGGCGCTCGCCGCCGCGCGCGCGAGCGCCTCGCGCAGCACCTCCACCGGCGCGCGTTTGCCCACCGTCGAGGCCACGTACCCGAGCATGTCGAGGCGCACCTGCACCGGGCCCCCGTCGTCCTCGTCGACGCTCTCGGGCCGCGGCCCGAGCAGCGCGTCGCGCATCACCCGGAAGACGTCGCGCTTGATCACGTTGTCCTCGGTGAAGATGTCCTCGACGTGCTCGGACTCCATCAGCGTGCTCGTCAGGCTCGCGACGAGCTCCTCCACCTGGTCGTCGATCTCGTCGGTGCCGAAGGTGGTCGTCACCTCGCCGTCGACGATGGCCCAGGGCTCGAGGCGCGGCGCGATGATCGCGATGTCCGCGGACATCTTGTCCTCGAGCTCGCGCGCGAGCGCGGTCGCGCCCCCCCTGGCCACGAGGATGTGCCCGTGCGCCTTCAGCGCATCAACGATGCTCGTGGAAAGTCGGCGGGAGAGATTGCGCTCGTTCACGAGGCGCGCAGCTTACACGTTTTGCGCGGCCTGGCGATACGGAGACCGCGGACCCGCCGCGCTCAGGGGTCGTTCTCGATCACCTTGATCAGCACGCCGCCGAGCCGCGCCGGGATCACCGCGCGCGCCGCATCGGCTCCCCCCGACCGGACGCTGACGCGGACGATGAAGCCGACCCCGTCCTCCCGCTCGACGCCGATCCCGACACACCACGGCTCGCCGCTGATCTTGGCCTTGAGCTCGTCCTTGGCCCGCCGGGCCGATCCAACATCGCTCATCTCATTCACCTCTCCTGGACTCTCGCGCGAGGCCGCATCCCCGCGCCCTCACTCGCTGTATCCGACCGCCAAGACCTGCCACGTCGCGGGCGCGTCGGCGACATCGACGATGCTCGCGGCGAACAGGCCGCTCGCGGACGGCGCGAGATCCCCGCCCGCGACGGGGACATGGCCCATGCCGACGATCTTGCCGTCGGAGCCATGGAGCGAGACGATCGCGACGACGGACCTGGCCACGAAGGCCGAATCGTTCGTGATCCTGCCCTCCAGCCGGTAGGGGCTCTGCCCGCGCCTCGGCGTGAACTTCGTGTCCGCGATGCTGAGCCTGGCGAGCTCCCCCCGAAAGGACGGGGCCGCCGGGGCGATCTCGGCCTTGAGCGCGCCCTGCGCGGCCGGCCTCTGGGCCATGAACGTGCACGGCACCTTCTCGCCCGCCGGTAAGAGGCGCACCTGGGCGGCGCAAAGGCCGCTCTCGAGGGCGACGCCGCCGGCGCCGTAGAGCGTCACCTTCGCGCTCGGGGAGCCGATGGGCGCGGTCCCCGTGTTGTGGATCTCGCCGAGGACGTGGTGGAGCTTCCCGGCGCTCGCGGGGAAGCTCCGCAGATCGCGGATCTCCGCGCGGATCACCGGCGCGGCGCCGGCATCGCTGGGCGCGCCGAGGCCGGCGGCCGGCGTCGCCGGGGGCAACGGCGCAGGGAGCTCGGCGAGCTGGCGGGCCCTCTGGCCCGACGAGACGTAGAGGAGCGCCGCGCCGACGAGGATGCAGAGAAGGAACACGGCGCCGCAGCCGACGCCGAGGATCAACGCGAGGTGCGACCGCTTCGGCGGCTCACGCGCCGGCGGGCCGTGGAAGCCCCCCGGCGGAGGGGCGCCGAACCCCTGCGGCGGCTGGCCAGCGCCGCCCGGCGGGCCGTAGCCGCCGGGAGGGCCATGGCCGCCGGGAGGGCCATGGCCGCCGGGAGGGCCATGGCCGCCGGGAGGGCCATGGCCGCCCGGCGGGCCGTGGCCGCCGGGAGGGCCATGGCCGCCCGGCGGGCCGTAGCCGCCGGGAGGGCCATGGCCGCCAGGATGGCCCGGCGGGTAGCCGCCAGGGGGATGGTTCGCCGCGCCGCGCGGCGCGCCCTGCGGGTCCATGGCGCCGGCAGTATGCCGTAAAAGCGGCCCGCCGGATCAAGCCCGCAGCGCGCAGGGCCTCAGAGGTGCTTGCGCGCGATCTCGGCCCACGTGCCGGTCGGCTCGAGCTCGAGGTACCTGCGCCAGCACGGGCGCGCCTTCGTCGGATCGCCGACCTGCTCGTACGCCATCGCGAGGTTGTAGTAGGCGTCCGCGAAGCGCGGGTCGCTCTGGATCGCGCCGTGGAAGTAGCGGATGGCCTCGGCCGCACGGCCGCGCTCCAGCATCACGTAGCCGAGGTTATACTGCGCCTCCGGCTGGGCCGCGTCGAGCTCGAGCGCCTTCAGGTAGAGCGCCTCGGCCTGGTCCTCCGCGTTGCGCCGGAAGCAGATGTTGCCGAGGTTCGTGTAGGCGATCGCGAGCCAGGGGTCGATCTCGAGCGCCCGCCGGTAGAGCGCCTCGGCCTCGTCCATCGTCGCCGGATTCTCGTCGAGCTGGCTGGCCTGCATGTAGAGCTCGTAGGCCGTGCGCGCGCGCTCCTTGCCCACCTTCGGGCGGAGCACGCGCACGACGTCGTCGCGCAGCTCCTTCACCTCGAAGTCGAGCACCATCTGCCCCGTGAGCGGCTCGAACGCGCCCGACGCGCCCCGGACCACGACCGCCTTGCCGTCGAAGGCGACGCGGAGCTCGGCGAGGGGGCGCGTCACCCTGGGCAGCGCGGAGCGGATGTTGTCGATCGCCCGCGCGACGTCGCGCAGGCGCACCTTGCGGGCGAGCAGATCCCGCGCGGCGCGCAGCGCGATCAGGTCCGAGAACGTGTACGCGCGCCGCCCTCGCCGGCGGCCGCTCGGCGGCGCGATGCCGGCGCGATCGAGCGAGCGCAGCCGCCCGGCCGAGATCCCGAGCAGCCGCGCGACCTCAGGGCCGGTGAACATGTCGGTGACCGGCTCGCGCGACGTCGGCGCCGGGAGCGGCGCCTCCGGGTCGCCGGCCTGGGGGGCGGGCGAGGGCTCCGTCACCCGCCCTCCACCAGGGCCGAACACGACGTGGATCACCTTGTCGGAATCGCCGGAGGCGGAACGGTCCTTCTTGCTCATCGCAGCGTCGCCGGCTCGGCGCCGAGGATCGGCCGAGGCAAAGCGCGTCGTGTGGAGCATACCGCGCCACGAGCCGGATCGCTCCCGTTCTTCACGTGCGCACGTGCGTCAAGAGGGCATCGCATGTCGAGCCACGTTCCTTTGCGCGTCCCGTTCACGCGTTCCGCTGGCGCGTTCCTTTTGCGCATTCCTGTTACGCATCCTCACCGGTCGTCACCCATCGTCACCCGTTGTTTCCCGTTGTTGCCCGTCGTTACGCATCACGCGCGCGAGGGCCGCGCCGTCCTGACCAGCACGCGCGCCGCGACGTCCACGGTCAGCGCGATCGCGGCCGCGCTCGCGCGCGGGGTGAGGCCGCAGCGGATCTCCGCCTGCAGCGGGCCGAGCGGGCCCCCCGCGCGCGCGGCCGCCTCGCGCTGCGCGACGCGGAGCGCCCGCAGCCGGAGGTGCGGGTCGAGCGCAATCGCCCGGTCGAGCGCCTGCTCCAGCGGCCCCCCGCGCAGCGTGTCCGGCGGCAGGGCGACGAGGAGGCTCGTCGATCCGTAATACACGAGCGCGCCTCCCTCGCTCCGGGTGTTCCCCTCGCTCACCACGTCGGCGTGGTCGAACAGCGCGCACAGCCGGCCTGCCGAGCACGCCACGAGCTCGATGCGCCGGCGCTGCAGGAGCGGCGGGCACTCGATCTTCGCCAGACCGGGACCAGGGAGACGCGCGCGGAGCGGCATTGCGATCGCGATCGTGGCATCCCCCCCTCACCCTTTCCCAGAAGCGCGCGGCGTTTCTCACAAAGTTGCTGCGGCGATCTGTTTTGTGCGGGACGCCGCGGGCGCGCGGGCCGCGGCGAAGTTGGCCACGCGCGGCGCGCCTTGCCAGGATGTGTCCCGCGCGAAGGAGCGCGAAGGAGCGACGAGCATGAGCTACACGGGCACGGAGCGCCGCAGACACCGGGTCTTCATCACCCGCAACACGGAGTATCACGTCCGCGACGACGTCTGCGTGGCGGTCCGCGACCGCGCCGCGCGGAAGTTCAGGACGGCCCACCTCGCGCTGCACCTGAAGCTCCAGGGCGGCATCCGCATCAACGAGAACGGCGTCGTGATCCCGGAGCCGAACAACGCGCGCGTCGGCTCGCCCATCTACTTCACCCAGACGGACCATGACGGGCTGGAGCGGCAGATCGTGACGAGCCGCGTGGAGCGCATCGAGCGGCCCGAGAGGCAGCTCGTGCAGCAATACCCGTCGTGACGTGGTGATGGGGTGACGTCGCGGCGCGCGCGGCGCACGCCTGCCGGCGCCGTGGCGCGCGCTCGCGCCGCGGAGGCCTGGATCAGCCGATCAAGCAGAAGCCTTCGTAGTCGATGTAGCTCGTGATGGTCGGCGACTCGCCGCAGGCCGGGCAGTTCTTGTCGCGGCGGAGCTTGAGCTCGCCGAACTTCATCTTCAGCGAGTCGTAGGTGAGCAGCCGGCCGATCAGGGGCGACCCCTGGCCGAGGATCAGCTTCACCGCCTCGGTCGCCTGGATGATGCCGATGAGCCCGGGGAGGATCCCGAGCACGCCCGCCTCCTGGCAGCTCGGCGCGAGGTGAGGGGGCGGCGGCTCGGGGTAGAGGCACCGGTAGCAGGGACCGACGCCCGGCATGAAGGTCGTCACCTGGCCCTCGAAGCGGAAGATGGATCCGTGGACGACGGGCTTCTTCTTGAAGACCGAGGCGTCGTTCACGAGGTAGCGGGTCGGGAAGTTGTCGCACCCGTCGACGATGATGTCGAACTGGTCGAAGATGCGGTCGACGTTCGAGCTGTCGACGCGCTCCTGGAACTTCACGACCTTCACGTCGGGGTTCAGGTCGCGGATCGCCGTCTCCGCGCTGTCGACCTTGGGCTGGCCCACGCGCGAGGTGGCGTGGAGGATCTGGCGCTGGAGGTTCGAGTTGTCGACCACGTCGGCGTCGACGAGCCCGAGCGTCCCCACGCCGGCGGCGGCGAGGTACAGGGCCGCCGGGCTCCCGAGGCCGCCGGCGCCGAGGAGGAGCACCTTCGCCGCGAGCAGCTTGGCCTGGCCCGCCTCGCCGACCTCGGGCAGGAGCAGGTGGCGGGAGTACCGGTCCCGCTGCGCCTCGGTGAGGTTCGGCGGCTGCTCGACCGGGTAGTTCAGGTCCTTCCAGCGGACGAAGCCCGGGTTGGCGCTCTCCACGTTGGTGTAGCCGAGCTCCTGGAGCGTCTTCACGGCGAGCGCCGAGCGCGTGCCGCCGGCGCAATACGCCACGATCGGCGCCGACTTGTCCGGCAGCTTCTGCTCCACTTGCATCTCTAGGAAGGCTCGCGGGATCGAGATCGCGCCCGGGATGTAGCCGGCGCGGTACTCCTCCTTCTCGCGCACATCCAGGACCACCGTCGGGACCTTGTCGTCGAGGCGGCGCTTGAGATCGCTGAGCGAGATCTCGCGGATGGACTTGCGGACGTCGGAGATGAGGTCGCTGTAGGTCTTGGGCATCGTGGCTCCTCGGAGACCGGGAGACTTAGGTGCGCGGCGCTACGAGTCAACCGGGATGTCGGGGGCGGCCCGCCCCGCGGCGCGGGCGGCGGGCTCCGCGGCGCGGGCGGCGGGCTACCGCGTGCGCGGCAGGAGCTCGGGCTTCGCGCGGAGGGAGGCGAGCGGCTCTTCCTTCTGCATGCCGCCCGCGCACTGGATGCGCGCGGCGCGGCCGGCGGGGAGCACCTCGACGATCGTCGCCGGCTCGTTCTCCGACGCGCAGAGGGCGAGCACCTTGGTGCCGGGGACGAGGCGACCGCTGCGGAGCTGCTTGCGCGACAGCTTGATCTCCGCGTCGTCCGCGAGCCGCTGGACGAGGATGTCGGCGCCCTGGACCTCGCGCACGACGCCGAGCTCGAGCGTCTGCTGCTTCTCCCGCAGCGGCCCCCAGACGCGCTCGCCCTTCAGCTGGTCGTTCGGCGGCAGCCAGTCGGCGGTCGGCTCGGCGGCGAGGCGCGCGAGCGGCACCCACCCGGTCGCGGCGTTGAGCACCGCCGTGAGCAGCGCCGAGCCAGGGTCGGCCTCGGTCACCAGGGCGCGCTGCTTCGCGACGCCGACGACCCACACGGCGGTCGAGGGCTCGAGGCTGCGCTTCGGCTCGGCGTCGGCGTTCGAGGCGGGCGTGACCTCGACCGCGCCGTGGGTCCAGCGCTTGTCCGGCTTCTTCATGGGCTTCATCCGGAGCCGCAGCGCCTCGACCCACGCGCCGAGGGCGGCGTGCCGCCGCGCGAGGGGCTCGGGCAACGCGCTGCTGCCCGGCAGCGCGGCCAGGCCGGGCGCGAGCACCTCCCACCCGAGCAGCGCGATCGTCGCGTCGAGCTGCTTCAGCGTGGCCGCCGCGTCCTGCGCGCCGAGCGCCTTGCCGGCGAGCTCGGTGAGCCGCGGCGCCGCGGCGGCGCGGACCCGCTCGAGCACGGCGCGGCGCTGCTCCTCGGACGCGTCCCCCCGCTTGACGGCGGCGTCGATCTTCTCGACCGCGCCCGCCCAGCTCCCGGCCGACACGTCGGCCTCGACCTGGCCGTGGAGGGCCTCGACGATCGTGGCGTCGAGCTCCGCGGCGAGCCGGTCCGCGCTCGCCTTGCCGAGCACGGCCCGCGTCGGCGCCGCCGTGAGGAACGCGCGCGCCTCCGCGAACCGGCCGGCGGTGGTCGCCGCGTCGACCTTCGCGTTCGCGCACGCGACGGCCTGCGGCTGCACGAGCCGCTGGACCTCGCGCGCGAACGCCTCGCTCCCGAGCTCCTCGATGCGCGCCGACAGCTCGCCGAACGCGGCCTCGCACTGCTTCTGCTCGAGCTCTTCGGCCGCGTCGGTCGCCCAGAGCTTCGCCTCGCGCTTGTCGAGCCGCTCGCGCAGCTCGAGGATCTCGTACCGGTGGGAGTCGACGTCGAGCGCGCTCGCCTTGTCGAGCAGCGCGCGGGCCTCCGCGTAGCGCCGGTCGGACACGGCCCGGCTCGCGTCGTCGATGAGCCTGCGGCTGTCGTCGATGCGCGCGAGCTCCGCCGTGACCGCGGGCCGCGGCGCCGGCCGCGCGGGGGCCTCGGCGGCGCAGCCGGACGCGGCGGGGAGCGCCGCGAGCGCGAGGGCGAGGAGGAGGGAGCAAGCAGGAGCCTGGCGCAGCGGTCCCGGGGAACGCATAGAGACAGGACTGTTCCACCCGTTCGGGAGGATCGTCAATGCCGCCTCCCCCGGGCTGCGTTCATTGACCCTGACGCCCTCACGCTCTACGTGAAATCAGCATGAGCGACGACGATACGCGCGGGACGGGTGCGCCTCGGGCCGGGGACGACAAGGGCGGAGCGCGCGTCTTCAGCGCGCCGAAGATCACGATCAGCCGCGTCTACACGCGGCAGGGGGACGGCGGGTTGACCCGGCTCGTCGGCGGGCAGCAAGTGCCCAAGGACGACGCGCGGATCGAGACCTACGGCACGGTGGACGAGCTCAACGCGCTGATGGGCGCCGCGCGGCAGACGTTGCTCGAGCTCCTGCCGGCCGCGCCTCCGGGGAGCGCCGAGCGGCTCGGCGGCCTCGGGCGCACGCTGCTCCGCGTCCAGCACGAGCTCTTCAACCTGGGCTCGATCCTCGCGACGCTGCCGGAGGACGTGCACCCGAAGCAGCCCCGCGTGACCCAGGCGGAGATCGAGCTGCTCGAGGCCGAGATGGACCGCTGCCAGGAGGACCTCGCGCCGCTGCGCTCGTTCGTGCTCCCCGGCGGCTCGCGGCTCAACACGGACCTGCACGTGGCGCGGACGGTGTGCCGCCGGGCGGAGCGCTGCTGCGTGCGCCTCGCGCAGGCAGGCCACGCCGATCCGCTGGCGGTCGGCTACCTGAACCGCCTGAGCGACGCGCTCTTCGTCTGGAGCCGCTGGGCGTCCGCGCTCCTCGGCGCGCCGGAGATCCTCTGGGAGCCGGACGCCTCGGCGAGCGGCGGCAAGTCGCCCGGATCCTGATCCGGGGCGCCCCGGTCGGGCAGGGCGCGCCCGACGACCGCCCACGCGAGCGCGACGTAGGCGTAGCCGAGCAGCGCGTCGATGAGCCAGTGGTGGTTGAGGTAGATCGCCGCGAACAGCATGAGCGCGGCGTAGGTGATCTGGAGGGCCAGGGACGGCGCGCTCGCCCGGCGGTACGTCGCGAGGATCCCGTAGAGCGGGTACGTGACGTGGAGCGACGGCAGCGCGCCGTAGGCGGTGGCGCCGCGGCTGTAGAGGTCGCGGAAGTAGGGGATCCCGAGCATCAGGTCCACGCGCGAGAGCGCCGCGGGGGAGCTCTCGACGGCCGGATCGATCGCGCAGCCGCGGGCCTGCACGTACCAGGGCGGCGCGGCCGGGAGCAGGCGGTAGGTGAGGATGCCGAGCAGGTGCGTCGCGAACGCGAGCCAGGCGAACCGGCGCGCGGCGACGGCGTGGCGCCGGTAGAGGTGGAGCCAGTGCGCGACCATCACGGGCACGTAGCCGCCGTAGGGGAGGGCGCACAGGAGGTCGAGCGCGGGGTGCTCGAGCCGCGCGAGCAGCTCGTTCGGCGTGAGCAGCCGCCCGCCGCGCTGCACGCCGAACAGCGCGAGCTCCGCCGCGCGCAGCTCGCACGCGAGGACGCGGCCCGGCGCGGCGAGGCCGCCGAGCTGCCCCATGGCGTCGTACACGAGGAACACGAGCAGGAAGGGCAGCGCGTTCAGGAAGAAGCGCCGCGAGCGCCGGCTCGTGTAGGCGGTCGCCGCGGCGACGCCGGCCACGGCGAGGTGGTCCCAGCGCGCGGCGCCGCGGCCCGCGAGCGCGGCGGCGTAGGCGAGCCACGGCAGCGCGGGCAGCCACCACACGGGGCCCCAGAGGGCGCGCGCGTGCCGCAGCATGCTCACAGCGGCGCGCTGGAGGCCTTGCCGCCGCCGAGCAGGCGCGGGCGCTCCTCGCCTTCGCCGCGCGCGGTGATCCGCGGACCGGGCAGCTCCGCGGCGTCGGCGGCCGCGAGGGAGGCGCGCGTCCGCTGCACGAGGCGCAGGCCGGCGGCGAGCCCGACGCACGCGACGAAGGCGACGCCGGCGATCGTGATGGGGAAGGGGAGCGCGCCGGTCCACCGCGCCGCCGGCACGGCCGGGCCGAAGACGAGCGCCGCGACGAGGTAGGCGATCCGCTCGTGCCGGCGCATCAGCCCGTTCGGGAGCGAGATCCGGTAGATGTCGGCCTTGGCGCGCGCGTAGCTCACGAGCGACGAGGCGACCATCGCGACGAGCGGGACCGCGAGCCACGCGGCGCGCTCGCGGTAGAAGAGGGCGAGCCCGATGAGCGGCGCGGCGTCGGAGAGGCGGTCCACGCACGAGTCGAGCACCGCGCCGGCGCGCGACGCCCTGCCGCCCGCGCGCGCCACCATGCCGTCGAGCGCGTCGAGCACGGCGCCGGCCACGAGCAGCGCCGCGCCTGTCCGGAAGCGCCCGGACGCGAGCAAGGGCGCGCAGGCGAGCGACAGCGCGAGCGAGAGGTAGGTGAGGGTGTCCGGCGAGACGCGCAGGCGCACGAGCGCGCGCGCGGGGGCGTGGAACGACCAGTAGACGGCCTCGACGACGGGCCCCGGGAGCAGCGCGCTGCCGGGAGAGACGCCGAGCCGCGGCATCACGGGGCGGCCGTGACGGGCGACGCGCACCGCGTAGGCGCCGAGCACGGCTGTGCAGATTAGGATCGCCAGGGCGCAGGGGAGCAGGACCACGGCTGGGGCGATTGCAGGGTTCGATCCGCGCCGGGCGCGGGCGCTCGAGCGGGGCGCCGTGGTCGATCGAGCCGCCGCTGTGGTCGATTCGCGCTGGCGCTGTGGTCGATCGAGCCAGGGCGCCGCGGGCGCTCAACCTCGGCGCCGCGGGTCGGCTGCCGCCGCGGCGCGCTCGCGCGTCGGCGTGTCGCGCCGGCTCAGCGGCAGCGCACGCGCGAGAGGCGGACGCCTCGGTCCTTCTCCGCGTAAGCGACGCCGAGCTCCCGGCCTGTCCAGGCCAGCGCCGGGAACCGGGCGTGCGCCTGCTCGCTCACCTCGAGATCGATGCCGGTGGGCGTGAGGTCCGGGCTCAAGAACGTCACGATCACGGACGGGTACCGCTCCCGGAACTGGTAGTAGGCGACCGCCAGGCCGCTCCCGGTCCACGCGGGCGCCGGCCAGTTCGCGCTGCCTCCGCCGTCCGAGACGAGCGCCTCGCGGGACACCTCGCTCTGCGCGGAGATCCGGATCGCGCGGATCTGCTCCGTGCCGCTCCGGGTGTCCTCCCACACGATGAACGTGTCGTCGCCGCCGAGCGCGACGCGCGTCAGCTGTGCGGCCACGCCCTGATGCAGGATCGGGTCGATCGCGGGGCTCTCCGGATCGAGCCTGGCGAAGCCGATCGCGTCGCCCTGGGCCCAGGCCAGGGCCGTGCTCGCATCGCCGGCTGCGACCGCCGGGAACCGCGCCTGGTCCACGGGCATCGCGCTGTTCGGCGCGCCGCCGCCGAGGAGCTTGAGCTGCGAGCCGCGCGTATCCATCCACGCCACCACGACGCCGTCCTGGCTCGCGGCGCCGAGCGGCCAGGCCTCGGGCGCGCCGCTCTGGCCCACGTCGAAGGCGCTGCCCTCCGGGGCACCGGCCAGCGTGGCGCGGCGGCCGCGCACGACGCTCCCCGCGCCGTCGCGGTCCTGCCAGAGGACGAGCAGACCCTCGCCGTCGCGGTGGACGCTCGGGTGGCTGGAGACGTTCGGTCCGCCGTCGATCACCTCTTCCCGCACCCGGTTGCCGTCCGCGTCCAGGGCCGCGAGGTGGATGTCGCCTTCGTCGGCGCCGCGCTCCTGCCAGGCGACGGCGAAGCCCGCCCCGGTCCAGGTGATCGCGGGCGTGGTCCCGCCGCCTCGGCTCACCTCCAGGCCGCGGGCCTCCACCGTGCACGCCGCGCCATGGGTCGCGCTCCCGTCACCTCCCGCGCCGGTCCCTCCGGTGGCCGCGCCGGTCCCTCCGGTGGCCGCGCCGGTCCCTCCGGTGGCCGCGCCGGTCCCTCCGGTGGCCGCGCCGCCGCTGCCCCCTCCGCCGGAGCCGCAGCCCCACGCCGCGGCGATGGCGGCGATGAGCGCCGCGCCGACCGAGCCGACTGTCCAGTACCGCATTCGTTCCCCCGTGCTGGTGTGAGAGGGCCGCGGCGCGGCGCGCGCCGTGCGGAGGCCGCGCCCGAGGCCCGGCGGTCGGGTCCGGCGCGGCGGCTCCCTCCGCGCCGGGACGGCGGGACGTGGAGCGCCGCGCGGGACGACCGCTGCTCCCCCGTTCGATGTCCGGTGGGTCCGCCGGTCGCGGGCGCAGCGCCGCGCCGATCGCTCCTCGCGCGCGGCGCCGCCGCTCCCCGGCGCGCGGGTCGGGTGCGCTCCGAGCGGCGTCGCCCTGACTGGAACGCGCCCCGCGCGCGCTGATCCGACGGCGCTACTCGTCGGCCTGCTGCGGCTGTAGCGCCTCGGCGACCGCCGCGAGCACATCCTGCGCGGCCTCGAGCTTGCGCCGGGGCACCGCCTTCAAGGCCTGCCGCACCGCCGCCTCGACCGTCCCGGTGCGGAGGCTGTCGAGCTCGCGCCCGCGCGCGGTGAGGCCCAGCAGCGCGCGGCGGCCGTCGTTCGGATCCATCCGGCGCTCGATGATGCCGCGCTCCTGAAGCCGCTTGAGGACACCCGTCAACGTGCTGGGGTGCAGCTGCATGATCTCGGCGAGCTGCCCGGCGGAGATCCCGGGATAACGCCCGACGATGCGGATGACGAGCCGCTGCGGCCCCGTCACGCCCATCTTCGCCTCCATGCGCTTCGACGTCGACTGCAGGCCGTGATCGACGGCCCACAGGAGCTTCATGAAGTCGAGCACCTCGCCCAACCGGGAGCTCTTCTCTGACGGGGGTGCGGCTTGAGACGAGCGCATCTTCGATGCTTGCTAGCTCGCCCGGACGCAGGCCGCCAGGGCTGGCCGCGCGGAGCGCTGTCCCGCCGGCGGCGGGCGCGCCTGGGCGAGGTCCTCGATGTCCCGGCGCCTCGCCGGGAGCGCGCGGGAGCTCGGGGGGAGGGGGAGGGAAGGGGGAGGCGAGCGGCTCACGCCCGGCCGATGCGGTCGCCGCGGTCGTCGCCGCCGCGCTTTGCCGTAGCGCCGCGCGCCGATTTCGGAGAAAGATCGACGTTGATGAGCTGGGCACGGCGAGCCGCTCCATGGATCGGACTCGGCGCGCTGGTCTGTGCTTGCGCCGCCGCCGGCCGAGCGCCTTCGCTGCGCGCCTCCTTCTCGGCGGCGTACCGCGCCTTCCGTGATCCCGGCCTCCTCGACCGCGCGCCGGCCGATGTCTCCGCGCCGGGCGTCTGCCAGCTGCCGCCGGGCGAAGCGCCGCGCGCGCTCGCGCCGCTCCACGTGCGCGAGTTCGAGCCGGCGGCGGACGAGGATCTCGAGGACCCCGGGGGGGCGGCGCTGGCCACCCTGAGGATGCCTGATCTCGACGTGCCCCTCACCCGGCGCACGATGCGGTTCGTCCGCTTCTTCGCCCAGTCGGACGAAGGGCGCGCCGTCTTCCTCCGGCGCTTCCGGCGCGCCGGCGCGTACCGCGAGATCATCGAGCGCTCGCTGCGCGAGGCGGGCCTGCCCGAGGATCTCCTCTGGGTCGCGGCGGTGGAGAGCGGCTTCGATCCGCGGGCGGTGTCGCCGGCGGGGGCGGCGGGGCTCTGGCAGTTCATGCCGAGCACGGGCGCGGCTTACGGCCTCGAGCAGTCCGAGTGGATCGACGCGCGCATGAGCCTCGCGCGCGCCACACACGCCGCGGCCGCGCACCTGCGCGACCTCTACGAGCGCTTCGGCCGCTGGGACCTCGCGCTCGCGGCGTACAACCTCGGCCACGAGGGCGTCCTGCGCGCGCTGTCGCGCGTCTCGGCGGCGCGTGATCCGGAGGCCCGCGGGCCGATCGGGCACGCCGAGCTGGCGCAGGCCGGCGCCATCCCGGGCGAGACCGCGGACTACGTGCCGCAGATCGTCGCGTTCGCGCTCGTCGCGGCGAACCGCGCGCGCTTCGGGCTGGATCTGCCCGACGTCGCGCCGCTCCCCGCGCTCGACCTCGGCGAGGTCGCGGTCCCGCCGGCGACGCGGCTCGCGACCGTCGCGCGCGCGGCCGGCATCTCGACCGCCGTGCTGCGCGAGCACAACCCCGAGCTCCTGCGCGAGCGCGTCCCGCCGGGCCGCAGCGACCACCTGATCTCGCTGCCCGCCGATCGCGTCGCGCGTGCCCTCGCCCTCTTCCCCGCCTACCTCGAGCACGAGGAGCTGGGCGAGGACGAGGGCGACGGCGACCCGGCCGCGCCGCTCGCGGCGGGCGGCGCGGGCAGCGCGCTCGTGCTGGGCGGGACCCCGCTGCCGCCCCGCCCCGCGTCGCTCGGCAGAAACCGCCTCCCGCTCTTCACCCCTCCCGGCCAGGCGCCCGCGCCGATGCCGCTCCTCGGCAACCCGGAGGCGCTGGAGGCGAAGCTGCCGGTCGTGATGATCGCG
Organism: Sorangium cellulosum; assembly: GCF_002950945.1. Classification (GTDB taxonomy): domain Bacteria; phylum Myxococcota_A; class Polyangia; order Polyangiales; family Polyangiaceae; genus Sorangium; species Sorangium cellulosum_E. The sequence continues at coordinate 6,296,315 of NZ_CP012673.1, read as the reverse complement.
AGCGGCGTCGGCTGGCGCCCCGCCTTCGCGGACGATCCGCTCGGCCTCGTCAGCGGCCGCATCGTCCCGCCCTCGTCCTTCGACGTCCCCGGGGGCGCGGGCGGCGCCGGCGCCCTCAAGGGCCGAGAGGCGGCGATCGAGAAGCAGCTCGGGTTCCTCGCGGAGCTCGGCCGGGAGCAGGTGCAGCGCTTCCGGCTCCCGAGCGGCATCGCGGTCGACTTCCGGGAGGACCCCGCCGCGCCGCTCGTGTCGATCAGCGCGTCCCTCGCGGTCCCGGAGCAGCCCGCGGGCGAGGCCCGGGGTGGAGCGCCCGCGCTCGCCAGCGAGGCCCGCGTCGCGATCGCGGTCCCTCCGCGCGACCTCGACGTCGGCATCGACCTCATCGCGGCGCGGCTCAGGCTGCTGCTCGGCGAGGCGAGCGCGGCGCGACTGGCCGAGCTCCGGAGGCAGGCCAGCGCCGCCTCGCGCCGCGCGCTCGAGCGGACGCCGTACGGCCCGTCGTGGATCGCGCTCGGCGAGGCGCTGTTCCCGGCCGGCCACCCGCTCGAGGGCACCTTGATCGGCGCGCGCGACGACGCGAGCGTGGCCAGCGAGCTCCTGCTCACCGAGTCGCTCCGGCGCGAGCGCGCCGCGGCGCAGGCGACCATCGCGCTCTCGGGCGACGTCTCCCGCGCGGCGGTCGAGCAGGCGCTCGCGCGCTCTCTCCAGCGCGTCGCCGCGGAGCCGGAGCGCCCGGTCGGGCCGCACCCGCGCGAGGAGCGGCTCGTCGTCGAGGACGTGGTGCCCGCGCCGCGGCTGCTCTACGGCTGGATCGCGCCCCCCGAGGGCGGCGCCGACGAGGCGGCGCTCCGGGTCGCGATGGAGATCCTCACCGGCCCCCGCGTCGCGCGGCTCGCGAAGGCCCTCGTCGCCGAGGGGCAGATCGCGTCCGACGTGACGGGCCGGCTCGCGCTCGGCGCGCGGGCGAGCGTGGCGGTGGTGCAGCTCACGCCCGCTCCTCCGCGCGACCTCGCCGAGGTCGAGCAGCGCCTCGACGCGGAGCTCGCGTCGCTCGCGACGTCCGGGCCGACCTGGAAGGAGCTGGCCCTGGCCAAGGCGCTGCTCAAGCTCGATCTGGAGCGGGAGCTCGCGCGTCGCTCCGCCATCGGGGCGCCCCCGGCGGCCCCTCGGCCGGTCACGGACCTGCGGCTGCGCGCCGCGCTCGACCCGGGCGGCCTGCCGCGCCTGCTGCGCGCGATCGAGGAGGTCGAGCCAGCCGACGTGCGCGCCGTGGTCGCGCGGACCTTCGGCCGCGAGCACCGGGTGAGCGTCACGACCTGGCCGCGGGTCGGCGGCGCCGCGGCGGACGTGCGCGCCGAGGAGGCGCCCCCCGTACCGCCCGCCCCCTAGCACGGCCTCCACCCTCACGCCCGGATGAGCACGATCTGGAAGCCTCTGGAGCCGTGTGCTCAGCGCTCCGACGCGCCCGCCGGTTTTTCGAGGATGGACTTATGGACAGGTATGGACAGCTGGCATCAGTTGGAGATACCAAGGCAGAATGACAGGAGTTGCAAAGGCGTTGATGTCCGCAGCGCCAGCGAGCGAGAGCGCCGCACACTTCCAGGACAGCGTCTATCGACCTGCCCTGTCATTGCCGGCGGAGGGGGCGACGCCGGTGCCTCTCGTGGCGCGCGGCGCCGGCGCGGAGCGCGGGGCGAGGGCCCCGGCGAGGGCCGCCGTCGAGGCGCAAGCGGACAGCGCCGGGGCGCCTTCGCTGCTCCATCGGGTGCACGACATCATCGCGCTGATCGATCAGCCGGAGCTGCGCAACCTGCTCATCACCCAGTGCTATCACGACCTCTCCGTGGAGCTCGTGAAGCTGCTCGGCGGGCGCAACGCCCACTGGTGCACCTTCGCCACCTGGGCGTCGAAGACGGCGGGGCGGTTCATCCGCAACGAGGAGGTGCCGTCGACGCTCCGGCGGCTGATCCTCTCGGAGGAGGACGAGACGGAGAACCCCCCGCGCACCAGCGGTTTCTCGATGATCAAGCCGTGGTGGGGCTACGGGCTCGGGCTCATGGACATCCCGGAGCGGATCCTGCTCGAGCTGAGCCTCGACATCGCCGTCGGCAACCTGAAGGTCTTCCAGGAGCTCGGGCCGCTGTTCGCGCGCATGATCGAGCTCTACCGCGACTGCCCGAGGCCGGACGACGCGCGGCTCGCCGCCCTGCTCGAAGGGCTGCAGCCGGGGCCGTCGCCGAAGGGAGGCCAGGGGCTGCTGCGCAGCGCCATGATGCACTACCACGCGGCGCTGCTCACGGACGATCTGGACAAGAAGGCGGAGCTGATCCTGCTCGCCAACGCGCGCGTCGGGCTGCACGAGCAGGTGCGCCTGCAGCCGTACATCGCGCGGTCGATCGAGGCGCCCGTCCGCTGCATGCGCGCCGCGCTCGGCGCGCCCGGGCGGCGCCTGCCCGAGGCGCTGCGGTCGATGGTCGCCTACAAGCTCGAGAAGCTGCAGGCGCTGTGGTGCTCGGTGGCGACCAAGGAGATGATGAGCATGGGCCTTCCCGACGAGGTCCTCGCGCTCGGCGCCGATCTGCCGCCGCCCCCCGGCTCGCCGCTGCATTGCGCGGAGCTCGCGACCATCGAGGATCGCGAGCTCTACGAGCTCCTCCGCGAGTACGACGCCCACGATCAGACGACGAAGGGCAGCGGCGCCAAGGACTGGACGTCCCTGAACGATCGCATGAGCTACATCCTCGAGCTGTTCCGCTCGCGGCAGTGCTGCCCGCGCCTCCTGGAGCGGCCCTTCAGCCGCGAGCAGCACGCCGAGATCGTCTCCTGGCGGGTGCCGAAGCCGCACCACGGCGAGCTCTGACGCCGCGCGCCGCGCGTGGGCTCTGACGCCGCGCGTGGGCTCTGACGCTGCGCGCCGCGCGCCTACGCGCACCGCTCCTTCTCGTCGAGCCCGTCGCCCGTCGTGCCCGCGCGCGCCCCGCGGCGCTCCGCGAGCTGCGCCACGAGCCCGAGCGCGCCCTGGCGCTCGGCGATCTCGCGCCCCTTCCGGAACGCCGCCTCCGCCTGCGCCCGCGCCTCCGCGGGGGACGGCGCGCCGCGCGCGAGGGCGATCTCGCCCTCGAGCCGGCAGAGCTCGGGCTCGAAGTAGCGCTCGTCGCTCTTCTCGACGAACGCCAGCGTGTCGGCGAGCAGCGCGCTGGCCTCGCCGACGTTGCCCGCGCCGAGCTCCGCCTCGATGAGCGCCGACCGCCAGTACGTCAGCGACACGCGGCTGCCGACGGCCATCAGCATCGTCAGCCCGCCGCGGATGCGCGCGGCGCCCTCCGCGTAACGCGCCCGCGCCGCCTCGCCGGCCGCCCCCTGCGCGGCGCGCACCGCCATGGCCCAGCCGAAGTCGATCTGGCTGAGCGCCGTCCAGTGGGGCATGCCCACCTCCTCGGAGAGCTTGCTGAGCTCGAGCGCGTGCGCGTCCGCGCCGGCGGGATCGCCGAGCAGGCAGCAGAGCACCGCGGCGAAGTGCTCGACGAAGCCGCGGCTCACGGGCTGGTTGAGCTCCTCACATAGGGCGAGCGCCTCGTCGATCGACGCCGTGGCCCGCTCCGGCTCGCCGAGGTGGAAGGCGATCCAGGCGAGGTGGGACAGCGAGAACGCGGCGGCGTCGTGGCCGAAGAGGAAGGCGAGCGGCAGGTGGCGCGCGGGATCGTAGATCGAGAGCACCTTGTTGAAGTGCTCGCGGGCCTCGCGGAGGTGCCCCCGGAGGAAGCGGGTCGCGCCGAGCGCCTGGTGCGCGCCCAGCGAGATGCCGGCGTCCCCGGTGCTCTCGGCGAGCGCGAGCAGCTGCTCGCCGTGCTGCTCCGCGAGCGCGTAGTCGCCGCGGACGTGGAAGAAGATCCAGAGCCCCCACAGGGCCGGGAAGAGCTGCGGCGAGGCGCCCGCCTCGCCGCAGAGCGCGTGCGCGCGCGCGTAGGCCGCCTCCACCTCCGGCGCGGCGTAGCCACGCGTGATCATCAGCGGCACGCCGAGCGTCGTCTGCAGCGTGATCTCGTCGCGCGTCCGCTCCCTCGTCTCCGGCAGCTGCTTCAGGAGCTCGAGCCCGCGGCGGAGGTGGCTGATCGCCTCGGCGTGCGCGGAGGACACGAGCGCTGCCTCCCCCGCGCGCTGCCAGGCCGCGACGGCGGGGCCGATCAGCGCGGCCTCGGTGTAGTGGCGCGCGAGCAGCTCGGGCGGCGTCTCGGGGAATCGCTCGGCGAGCACGGCGGCGATGCGCGCGTGGTACACCTGCCGCGTGCTGCGGAGCAGCGACTGGTAGGCCGCGTCCTGCACCAGCGCGTGCTTGAACGTGTACGTGGCGCGCGGCGGGCGCCCCCGCTGGAAGAGCAGCTCGGCGTCGACGAGCTGCGCGAGCGCCTCCCGCAGCTCGTCGGGGCTCGAGGCCGCGAGCAGCGGCTCTGCGCCGTCGCCGCCCGCGCAGAGCTCGAGCGCCTCGTAGCCGAACGAGCGCCCGAACACCGCGCCGAGCTGGGCGACCTCCTTGGCCGGGCCGAGGCGGTCGAGGCGCGACATCAGCGAGTGCTGCAGGGTGGTCGGGATCTCGAGCGCGCCGATCCACCCGAGCCAGGAGCCCGGCGAGCCGGGCAGCTCCCCCGCGGCCGCCTTCGCGGCGGCCGACTCGAGCACCATGCGCGTGAGCTCCTCGGCGAACAGCGGGACGCCGTCGCTGCGCTCCGCGAGCATCTGCACCACCTCGCGCGGCAGCGAGGCCGGCACGGAGGCCGCGCCGCCCGCGTAGGCGCCGGCGAGCTGCTGGACGAGCGACGCCATCCGGTCGGCGCTGAGCGGCGCGAGGTGGATCTGCGCGAAGTGGGATCGCATCGGCCACGGCGGCGCGAACGTGGGGCGCGCGGTCAGGAGCAAGAGGAGCGGCGACGGCCTCCCCTCCTCGATGAGCCGGCCGAGCAGCTCCAGCGTGGACGGGTCGGCCCAGTGCAGGTCCTCGGCCGTGAGCACGAGCGGCTGTCGATCGGCGAGCCCGAGGAAGAGCTGCAGCAGCGACGCGATCGTCTCCTGCCGCTGGCGCTGGGGGGTGAGCGCCGGCATCGCGTGGCGCCCCTCGAGCGGGATCGACAGCAGCGAGGCGAGCAGCGGCGCGGCGAGCGGTCCTGCCTCCACGTCGGCGAGCAGCTGCTCCAGCCGGGCGAGCCTGTCGCCGCCGTTGTCCGGGGTGGCGCCGCTCGGCGGCGCGGCGCCGCTCAGCGTGCTCGCGCGCTCGCGGTCGCCCGCGAGCAGCGCGTTGAGCAGCTCGATGACCGGATAGAACGCGCTGTTCTGGAGCTGCGGCGAGCAGCGCGCCTCGAGCCACAGGTGCGGCGTCCCGGCCAGCCGGTCGCGGAAGGCGCGCACGCTCCTCGACTTGCCGATGCCGGCTTCGCCCGTCATCAGCACCACCTGGCCGGCGCCGTCCGAGGCCCGCGCCCACCGTGCCGCCAGCTGATCGAGCTCGTCTTTCCGTCCGACGAGCGGGGTGAGCCCCTGGTGCATCCTCGCGTCCAGCCGGTCCCGCGCCGTCGTGCGCCCGTGCACCGCGAAGACCTCGATCGGCTGGCGCGCGCCCTTCGGGTTGATCTCGCCGAGCGCGTCCACGTAGTAGTAGCCCTCGATCAGCTTCTGCGTGGCGCGGCTGACGAGCACCGTCCCCGGCTCGGCGTGCGCCTTCAGCTGGGTCGCGGCGTTCAGCGTCGGACCGGCGAGCGAGGGCGCGGCGTCGCTGTCCGCGACGACGACGATCCCGGTGTGCACGCCGACCTGCACGGACAGGGGCACGGAGGTGAACTCGCGCGCGTTCAGGCCGGCCATGTGCTCGACCAGGTCGAGCGCCGCCTGCACGGCGCGGAGCGCGTCGTCCTCCCGGGCCACCGGGTGGCCGAAGTACGCGATCGTCTCCTCGCCGGGGGAGCGGAGGAAGACCCCCTCCTGCGCGCCGATCACCTGGGCGCACGCCGCCCGGTACATCTGGACGAGCTCGTGGAACGCCTCGCTGTCGACGGTGTCCGCGATGCGCTCGGCGCTGGCGAGCCCGCACACGAGGACGGTGAGCTGGCGGCGCTCGCCGCGGCCGGTGCCGGTCGTGTGGCGTAGCCCGGGCGGGTAGCTCGGGCGCGACGTCGCGTTCACGGGCGGCGGCGGCTGCGAGCCGCGCAGCACGGTGGCGCCGGGCGGGAGCGCCGCGTTGCGGATCGGCCGCGCCACCTCTCCGCCGGGCGCGAGCATGCGGCCCGCCATGGCGAGCGTCGGCGCCGCGGCCAGCCGCTCGTCGTGCCGCTGCTGCTCGAGGCTCTTCGGCGGGGCGCTGTGCGCCTGCACGACGACGGAGGGCACGTGCTGCGTCTCCTGGTTGGCGTCCTCGTACGCCGCGCGCGTCGCGATGGCCCGCTGCTCCAGCGCGCCGCCGCGCCCCTGCCCGGTGGCGCCGCGGCCGGCGTCGCTGGGCAGAGGCCACGGGATGTCCGCCACGTCGCACGCCTCCAGGAGCTCGTAGGCGTCGCGCGTGGACCGGAAGCGGTGCGCCGGCGACTTGGCGGTCGCCTGCTCCAGCAGCGCGCCCAGGGGGTGCCCGCGGAGGGCTCGGGGGATCGGCACCGGCTCGGGGCTCAGCTGCCGGAAGATGACCTCCGCGACGGTCGCCTCGTGCATCACGGGCGCGCCGATCAGACACTCGAGGAAGGTGAGCCCCCACGCGTAGATGTCCGCCGCGGCCGTCGGGGTCGACTGCACGAGCTGCTCCGGGGCCATGTAGGCCGGCGTCCCGTTGAACTCCCCGGTGGGCGTCAGCGCCCGGTAGTCGGCGGCGCGCGCCTCGCCGATGAGCGCGGCGATCCCGAAATCCAGCACCTTGGCGTGGGTCCGTCGTCCGGACCCGGCGATCATGACGTTGTGCGGCTTGAGATCCCGGTGCACGACCCCACGCTCGTGGGCGAACCCGATCGCGTCGAGCACCTGCAGCATCAGCCGCTTCGCTTCGTTCGGCTCGATGCCCCGCGTGCGCTGGCAGCGCGCGGTCAGCGTCTCGCCGTCGACGTACTCCAGCGCGAGGTAGAGCTCGCCTTCGGGCAGGCGTCCGGCGTCGAGCAGCCGCACGATGTTCGGGTGGCTGAGCTGGGCGATGACCTGCATCTCCCGCTCGAAGCGCGCCTCTTGTGATCCGCTCTCCCGCGCGCGGCGCAGCGTCTCCGGCCGCAGCAGCTTGAGCGCCACGCGCTGGGTGGTCACGATCTGACGCGCCTCGTAGACGACGCTGTGACCGCCGCTGCCCAGGTGACCGAGCACCTGGTAGCGGCCGTCCACGAGCGCCCCGACCTCGAGCAATCCATCGCGAGCGGGCATCTCCTGATCTCTTACCGCCGAACGCGGCCGGAGGGGATCGCGAACACCGCCGCCGGCCCAGGTTGAGCGCTCGCGGCCGCACCTGGGACCGCAGCGACCGCGAGGGCAGCGTCCGGCCGGTCTGGCCGCGAGAGGTGCCCGCCCCTGCCGTGCGCGCGGTGAGCTCCGTGTGCGCCTCGCCGCCCGGCCGCCCGGGTCAGCGACCGGGATTACTTCGGTTTGAGCGCGTGGTGCGGAAGAACGAGGTCTGATACCCTCGCGCTCGATGGGCAATGCCCCGCATTCCGGCAGCATGCCGCCACCGTCGAGTGGTCGGGGCCAAGGGACGCTCCTCTACGCCGTCGACGATGAGGAGAGCAACCTGGACCTCATGGAGCGGGCGCTCCGCTCCGGCTACCAGGTCCGCACCTTCGGTGATCCGCGCCGCGCCCTCGCTGCAGCGGTGAAGGAGCCGCCGTCCGTGGTCGTCGCGGACTACCGGATGCCTCATTTCAGCGGGCTCGCGCTGCTGCGCGAGCTGCGGCGGCAGGGGCTCAGCTACGTGCCGGTGCTCGTGTGTGCGCCGACCGACGTGGAGCAGATCCAGAAGATCTCCCGGGAGAGCGCGACGTTCCGGATCATCACCAAGCCGTGGATCGCCTCGGACCTGCGCCGTCAGGTCGACCTGGCCGTGAGCCTGCACCAGCTCCACGCGGCCCGGAACCTCCGCTGAGCCGAGGACGCCCGGTGGCCGCCGAGGGGCTCCGATCAGAGCGACCTGCGCCCGACCGCATCGCCGCCGCGCCGCGCGGGCTCCTGGCCGCGGCGTGCAGCCGCTAGGGCAACCCATGGTCGCTCGCGCCCTCGACGTGGTCGCGCTCGAGCTGCCGCAGCGCTTCGGCGATCCGCCGGCCGCCTTCGCCGAGATCGATCGCCTCCTCGGCTCTCCGGCGTTTTCTGGCGCAGATCTCGTGCTGCTGCCCGAGCTCATTCTCACGGGCTACGTCTCGCCCCGGGGCGACTGCGATCTGCGCCGCTTCGCGGAGCCGCTCGAGGGGGAGTCTGCGCGCGGCCTCGCCGAGCTCGCGCGCAGGCACGCGGTCGCGCTGGCGGGGCCGCTCGTCGAGGAGAGCCGGGGTCGCTTCTACAACAGCCTGCTCGTCTTCGATCGCGACGGGCGCCGCGTCGGCCACTACCGCAAGCGCCACCCGTGGTTCCCGGAGCGCTGGGCGGCTCCAGGCGATCTCGGGACCCCGGTCCTCGACCTGCTCGGCCTGCGGGTGACCACCGCGATCTGCTTCGACGTGCACTTCCTCTCCGACGACGCGGGCGACGCGCTCGACGGGGCCGACCTCTTGCTCTTTCCGACGGCCTGGGTCGATCCGCCCGGGGAGGGGGACGCGCGCGCCGAGCTGCTGCCGGCGCTCGCCCGGCGCCATCACGTCGCGGTCGTGAACGCGAACTGGGGCCCGTCCAGGCCGGCGCTCCTGGGCCAGGGGGGCTCGCGCATCCTCGACGCCGAGGGGCGCCTGCTCGCGGCGGCGCCGTCCGGTCCGGGGCCGAGCGTGGTGCGCGCGACGTTGCGTCTCGCGTGAGGATCGCGCGGCGCGGATCTCCCTCCGCCGTCCGCCGCGACGCGCGGGCCGCGCCCGACCGCTCTGCGCCGCTTCAGAACAGGTCGGCCGCGATGCCGTCGGCGAAGACCCACGCGGCCTTCGGAACGGCGAGCCGCCCGCCGTCGATCGTGAGGCGGCCGGCGCGCTCGAGCCGCTCCGCGGCCTTCCGTCGGGCGGGGCTCCACGCCGGCACCCCGAGCGCGGAGGCTGTTTCCTCGAGATCGAACCCGTCGCGCAGCCTGAGCCCGAGCATGATGCGCTCGGACAGCCGGGTCTCGGGGTCGAGCCGTTCGTCGCTGTCCACCGGGATCGCCTCGCCCGCCTCGGCCATGGCGGCCATGTACCGCTCCGGGCTCGCGATGTTCCGGTAGCGGACCGCGAACGCCTCGCCGGGCGCCGCGCCGGCCGATCGCAGGCCCCAGCGCGGATCGGGGCGCGATACCGTCCCGAAGGCGGCGCATCCGAGCCCGACGTAATCGACGCCTCGCCAGTACCCGAGGTTGTGCCGCGCCTCGTGGCCCGGCCTCGCATAATTCGAGATCTCGTAGTGGGCGAGCCCCTCTGCCTCGAGCGCCTCGTCGATCGCGAAGAACGTGTCCGCCACGCCCTCGTCTCCTGCGAGCGGCAGGCGACCGCGCCGCGCGAGCTCGCCGAACGAGGTGCCGGACTCGATCGTGAGGCTGTACGCCGAGACGTGCGTCACGCCGGTCGAGGCCACCGCGCGCGCCTCGGCGGCGGCGTGCTCGGGGCGCTGCTCCCGCGCCGCCTCGGCGGTCCCCACCGCGACACCATAGATGAGATCGCCGCTCACGCGCGGCATGCCGGACCGGAGGGCCGCTGAGAGCGCGCCGAGGCCGCCGTCCGGGTCGTGAAGCCGCCCGAGGAACTGGAGGCGCTCGAGGTCGAGCCCCTGAACTCCGATGCTGAGCCGGTTCACTCCGACCGCTCGGAGCGCACGGGCCCGCTGCTCGTCCAGCGAGGTCGGGTTGCATTCGACGGTCACCTCGAGATCGGGCGCGAGCCGGCCGGCGGCCGCGGTGATCGCCGCGAGCACCCTGCCGATCTCCTCCGGCTCCCACAGGGACGGCGTCCCGCCGCCGAAGAAGACGCTCCGGAGCTCGCGCTCGCCCAGCGCGTCCGTGCGCTTGCGGAGCTCGGCCAGTACCGCGTCAGCGTAGCCGCGGTGGTCGATCGCTTCCCGCGCCTTCGCGAACGAGACGAAGTCGCAGTAGGGACACTTCTTCAGGCACCAGGGAAAGTGGACGTAGGTGGTGATCGGCTCCATGAAATCCATGGACCAGGGTGGATGGGATGAGGGTGGAACGGAGCTCAACGACGGGCCCCGTGCGCGCATCCGGCGCGCGTGTCCAGCGCGTGCACCCGGCGCCGGACACGCGCATGGTGACACAATTGCGGGGTCTAAATCGCGGTGTTAGCGTGCAAAAGGGAGGGGGCGCGTCGCGCCCGCCGGACTCTTCATGCTGACGTTGACGGAGCTTGTCGATCGCGTCCGAACCTATCAACCGGCTGCAGACGTCGATCTCATCGCCCGGGCCTACGCCTACAGCGCGGATGCGCACCGAGGGCAGACCCGCAAGAGCGGCGACCCCTATTTCTCCCACCCGGCGAGCGTCGCCGCGATCATCACCGAGCTCAAGCTGGACACGGCGAGCGTCTGCGCCGGGCTCCTGCACGACGTCGTGGAGGACACCCTCGCGACGACCACCGACATCGAGGACAGCTTCGGCGAGGAGGTGGCGTTCCTCGTCGACGGCGTGACGAAGCTCTCGAAGATCAACTTCGCCTCCAAGGAGGATCGGCAAGCGGAGAACTTCCGCAAGATGCTGGTGGCGATGGCGCGCGACATCCGCGTGCTGCTCGTGAAGCTGTGCGACCGCCTCGACAACATGCGGACGCTCGAGTTCATGAAGCCCGAGGCGCAGGACCGGATCGCCCGGGAGACGATGGAGATCTACGCCCCGCTCGCGAACCGCCTCGGCATCGCCCGGTTCAAGAGCGAGCTCGAGGACCTGTCGTTCCGGTACATCGAGCCGGAGGCGTGGGCGGACCTCTCGCAGAAGGTCAAGACGACCGCGAAGGAGCGCGACAAATACATCCACGAGGTCTCGAAGGTGCTCTCGGCCAAGCTCGCCGAGCAGGGCTTCGCGGTCGACGTGACCGGCCGCGCGAAGCACCTCTACTCGATCTGGCGCAAGATGCAGGCGCAGCAGTGCGACTTCGACCAGGTCTACGACGTCATCGCGTTCCGCGTGCTCGTCGAGTCGGTCGCGGACTGCTACGCGACGCTCGGCGTCATTCACTCGCAGTGGACCCCGGTCCCCGGCCGCTTCAAGGATTACGTCGCGCTGCCCAAGCCGAACATGTACCAGTCGCTGCACACGACGGTCATCGGCCCCGGGCGCGAGCGGATCGAGATCCAGATCCGCACCAACGAGATGCACCGCGTGGCCGAGCAGGGCATCGCGGCGCACTGGAAGTACAAGGAGAAGAACTCGGGCGGCGTCGATCCGAAGGACGCCGCGCGGTTCGGCTGGCTCCGCCAGCTGATGGAGTTCCAGAAGGAGCTCAAGGATCCGGCCGAGTTCCTCGAGAGCGTCAAGGTCGACCTGTTCCAGGACGAGGTGTACGTCTTCACGCCGAAGGGCGACGTCCGCGTCTTCCCGCGCGGCTCGACGCCGATCGACTTCGCGTACGCGATCCACACGAAGGTCGGCGAGCACTGCTCGGGCGCGCGGGTCAACGGCGCCATCGTGCCGCTCCGCTCGAAGCTGCGGAACGGCGACGTGGTCGAGGTGATGACCAACCCGAGCCAGCACCCGTCGAAGGACTGGCTCGATTACGTCTCGACCAGCCGCGCGCGGTCGAAGATCCGCAACTACCTTCGGACCGAGCAGCGCGAGAAGTCGCTCAAGCTGGGCCGTGAGCTCCTCGAGAAGGAGATGCACCAGCGGAGCATGAGCCTGAGCCGCCTCACGAAGAACGAGGCCGAGCTGCGCAAGGTGATGGAGCGCTTCGGCGTTGCCTCGGCTGACGAGCTGTTCATCTCGGTCGGCTACGGCAAGGTGAGCGTGCGGGCGGTCTGCGAGTTCCTCTCGCCCACCCCCAAGGAGAACGAGCAGGGCACGCCGACGACGCCGCCCGAGTCGATCAAGGAGGGGCGGATCGAGTCGCTCGTCCGCAAGGTCACGGGGCGCGACAGCCACGGCATCCGGCTGAACGGCATCGACGACGTGCTCGTGCGCTACACGAAGTGCTGTAACCCGCTGCCCGGCGACGAGATCGTCGGGTTCATCACGCGCGGCCGCGGCATCACGGTCCACCGCCGCAACTGCGCCAAGGCGTTCGACACGGATCCCGAGCGCCGCGTGGAGATCTCGTGGGACGCGCGCGCGAAGATCAACCGCCCGGTGCAGATCAAGGTGATGACCGCGAACCGGCCGGGCATCCTCGCGACGGTCGGCCACACGTTCCACGAGCAGGGGATCAACATCAGCGAGGCGACCTGCCGGGCGGGCGACGACGGGCGAGCGATGAACACGTTCACCTTCCTCTGCTCGGACCTCGCGCAGCTGAAGAGCGTCATCCGGCGCTTGCAGCGGATCCCCGGCGTGATGGCGGTCGAGCGGACCTGAGCCGGCGGCGCGGCGAGCGCGATCGCTGCGCGCGGCGGGGGCGCTCCGCGCGCGGTCACCGCCCGCGGCGCGCGCCGCCCGATCGGGACGGCGCACCTGCGGCGCCGGCGACGTCATCGGCCAGCGCGCGGGTGAGGGGACGTCCGAGGTCACCGCCCGGCTCGTGGCGCGCCGCCACCTCCTGCACCTTGCGGACGAGCCGGGTCACGTCGTGGTGGCGCACCGGGGCTCCGGCGGAGGCGCGATCGCAGTAGAAGGTGCGGCACCCGAGGGGCCTCGCGGCGTAGATCGCGCAGCGGCCCGCGTCGGTGAGCATCGGGCAGCGCCGCTCCGCCGCGTTCGGGAGCACGCGCCGCCGGCCCGCGCCTCCGTCGACCTTTGCCTGCGGATCGGGCGCCGCGGACCCCCCGTCGGCGCGCACGATCCCCTGGAGCGCGCGGGGGCCTCCCCGGGCCGCGATGGCGCGCCGAACCGCGGCGAGCTCGATGGACGTGACATAGGGCTCCCGCCCCGTGATGCCGAACCGGCAGCACTCGGTCGACGCCTGGCAGCTCCAGCCGTGGAAGATTTCTTCGGTTTCCCGGTACACGGCCGAGAGCTCGGCGAGCAGGTCGGCTTCGAGGCGACGTGGGTCGGAGGTCGAGGTCCGGCGCATGGGCAGGGAAGGGGAAGGTGCCAGCCGTCCGTTCTGGAGCGCGCTGCCCCTGCGACCGGCGAGCCTCGGCGTGCGGCCGCACTGTGGCAGCCCTCACGCGGGCTGCCAAGCTACGCAACGAGCGCGCACGCGCTATTCTCGTGCCAGATGTCGTCTCTGCGACCGAAGCTTCGATCTCTAGAAGTCGTCGTTGTCCAGGATGAGCGCCGCGGCCGCGCGTTGATGCTGCGCGATACCGAGGGCATTGCGCCGTCGGCCGTGATCGTGCCGGCCGAGAGCTCGGCGGTGCTCGCGCGCTTCGACGGGAGGCGCACGGTGGACGAGATCGCGCGCGACGTCTCCCGATCGACGGGCCAACGGGTGGACGCCGCCCACGTGGCGCAGCTGGCCGACGAGCTGGAGCTCGCCTGGATGCTCGACAGCCCGCGGTTCCATGCGCGCCGGCGGAGCGTCGTGGGGTCGTTCGACGCGGCGCCGATCCGGATCGCCGCCCACGCGGGCGGCGCGTACCACGGCGACCGGCTCAAGCTCGCCGACTTCATCGAGCGCCAGTGCCTGGCGGTGGCACGGCCGCAGGCCGGGGCGTCGCGCGACGGCGCCCCGCCGCGCGGCGCGGCGAGGCGCATGATCGGGCTCTGCGCGCCGCACATGGATCTCTGGCGCGCCGCCGTCGGCTACGGGCACGCCTACGCGGCGCTGGAGCAGGCGCTGGCGGCGCCGGGGCTGGAGAAGGTCGACACCTTCGTGCTGCTCGGGACGTCGCACGCCGCGATGCGCCGCCCGTTCGCCGTCTGCGAGAAGACGTTCGCGACGCCGCTCGGCCCGCTCGACCCGGATCGCGCGATGATCGCGGAGATCGCGGCGGGGAGCCGCTTCGACGTGCGGGAGGAGCAGTACCTGCACAAGAACGAGCACTCGATCGAGTTCCAGGCGGTGTTCGTCCGGCACCTCCTCGGCGACCGCCCGGCGACGATCGTCCCCATCCTCTGCGGCCTCTCCGAATGCCAGGCGCGGCGCCGCGATCCCGCGCAGGACGACGGCGCCGAGTCGTTCCTGAGGGCGCTCGGCGAGGCGCTGGAGAAGCGCCGCGACCACGTCCTCGTGATCGCCGGGGCCGATCTCGCCCACGTCGGGCCGCGCTTCGGCGACGCCGCGCCGCTCGACGAGCGCCAGCGGAGGGCGCTGCGCGAGCGCGATCGCGCCTCGATCGATCGCGCGACGTCGATCGATCCGCCGGGCTTCTTCGCCGACGTCGCGCAGGACCTCGGCACCCGCCGCGTCTGCGGGCTCGGCCCGATCTACACCTTGCTCCGGACGCTCCCGCGGTCGTCGCGCGGAGAGATGCTCCACTACGAGCAGTGCGTCGATCCCGAGGAGGGATCGATCGTCAGCCACACGTCGCTCGGATTTTACGACTGAGACGTCGCGCTGCGTGTGCGGGCGCAGCCGCGCAGCCGCGCAGCAGGACGCGACGGGAGCCCTCGGCGTCGCCGGGGCTCCCGGGGGCGCGGCGTGGATCAGCTCAGCCGCGCGGGACCCTGCGGCGCGCGATGTCGAGGCCGAGCCGGTCGGCCTCCCGGTAGATCGCCTGCCGCGACATGCCGAGGGCGCGCGCCGCCGAGGCGACCGAGCCGTTCGCCCGGGCGAGGGCGTCCTCGAGGCGGGCGCGCGCGAGCGACGGATCCGTCGCCGGCGGGAGGTTCGGCTTGATGCGCGGGCCGCGCGCGAGCGACCCCGCGATGGGCGCGACCGAGAGCGGGCCGTCCGGCGCGGCCTCGGCCGCGGCGACGATCGCCGCCTCGAGCTGCGGCACGCCGCCCGGCCAGCCGGCGCGGACGAGCGCCTCGAGGAGCTGCGGGGTGAAGCGATCGAGCGTGATCCCGTGGCGCTCCGCGATGTCGCGCGCGATGAGCGGCACGTCCTCGCGCCGCATCTCGAGCGTCGGGATCGTGATCCGCTTGCCGGAGAAGAGCGACGCGAACCACGGCGCGACGCGCCCGTCGCCGGCCGCCCGATCGAGCGGCTGCCCGGTCGTGGCGATGATGCTGACGCCGCTGGAGCGGCCGACCGAGTGCGCGATCTCCAGCTGCTGCGGCCGCGGGAGCCGATCGGCGTCGATCGCGAGCCACGTCATCGGCCGCGCGCCGGGCGGAATGGCGGGCTTGCTATCGGCGCTGCCGTCGAGGACCAGGGTCTCACCCAGGCCCTCGCGCACCGCGGCGGCGAGGCGGGCCAGCGTGCGCTTGCCGACCCCGGGCGCGCCTTCGATACAGACGCTGGAGCCCGACTGCACGAGCTTCATCACCGGATCGATCCAGTCCTTGCGCTGCTTCGCGCCGTACACGAGCGGCCCGAGCCGCGACGGCGCGCCGTCGTACAGCGCGAGGTGCCGCTCGACGAAGACGGCGAGCTGATTGCCGAGCCGGACCACGTCGCCGTGCATCACGCCGATGCGCCGGGCGCGGACGCCGTTCACCCACGTGCCGTCGTGGGTGTCCATGTCCTCGATGTAGCAGCCATCCGAGCGGACGCTGATCCTGGCGTGCTCGGGCGCGACCCCGTGGCCCTCAATGCGCGCGTCGCGCGCCGCGCTGCCGATCACCGCGCCATCCATGAGGCTCACGGTGCGCGGCGGGCCGTCGAAGCCGATGAGGACGAGCCCCCAACCGCCGTCGTCATCCTGTCGCTTGGCGTGAACGCCGGACCGGTACTCCGTCTGGATGGCCGGCGCGGCCGTCTCCACCACGTCCACTCGCAAAGCAGTCTGTTCGTTCATGTTCCCCCCAAGTCCAACGGACCTGCCTGGTCGACCCAGGCCAACCAAGAGCGCGCCGTGCGGCGGCCTCCCTTATGATGGTAGAGCCGAGCCACCCGGTGCTGCTGTCGCGAACGCGAAGGCTTTTATGAGCGGCACCGAGCGCGGTGCCTGGGCGAGCCCCCTCGCTCGCAGTGGCCACACAATACTCGACCAGAGCGGCCGTGCAACCTGCCGTCGACGGAAGTTTCATCGATTCGTACGTGATCGCTTGACTACGCCGACGCCGATTGGTACTCATCCGCCACGCATCGACGGAGACGACCTCCAGCGATGACCCGGCGCAAATCAGGATTTTTCTGACATGTGTTCCGAGTTGAAGTCGCCTAGCTCAAGCTTTCCTGGCTGCGCGCACCGGATCCGGTGCTCCAGGCAGGGGTCTGAACCGAGCGATTGACGTCTGCGGGAGTAACTCAGTGGTAGAGTGCAACCTTGCCAAGGTTGACGTCGCGGGTTCAAATCCCGTCTCCCGCTCCACAACATAGACTCTGCGCACCATCAAGCTGCACTGAGCAGCACGGCGAGGCCGATGTGAATCATCGGCCTTTCGCATTTTGTTCGCGGCTTGAACGCGGCGAAACCCCGGGCGCGTGAGCGCAACACACGAAGCGCTGCGGCGATCGCTGCGCCGGCCTTCGGGCTTGTGGTACGACGGTTCGCCTCATGTCCGCTCCGCTCCACGAGCGTCTGCGCCTGCTTGCCCATCATCTCGAGCGGCAGTTCCTCGGCAAAGACGAGATCATCCGCCTGCTCATGATCGCGGTCGTCGCCGGCGAGCATTGCGTGCTCCTCGGCCCGCCCGGGACCGCGAAGAGCGCGCTCATCCGCACGCTGGCCGAGCTGATGCAGGCCCAGTACTTCGAGTACCTGCTCACGCGCTTCACCGAGCCGAACGAGATATTCGGCCCCGTCGACATCGGCGCCTTCCGCGAGGGCGTCTACCGGCGGAACACCGCGGGCATGCTCCCGGAGGCGGAGATCGTCTTCCTCGACGAGGTGTTCAAGTCGAACAGCGCCATCCTGAACGCGCTGCTCACGCTGCTCAACGAGCGCAAATTCTCGAGCGGCGGTCAGGTGATCCGCTGCCCGCTCATCAGCGTCTTCGCGGCCTCGAACGAGGTGCCGGGCGACGAGGCCCTGACGGCGATCTTCGATCGCTTCCTCCTGCGCGTGCAGTCCGACAACCTCGACGCGTATCACTTCAGCGAGCTGCTCCAGCGCGGCATCCAGCAGGAGATCCGGCAGATGGCCGGCGAGCCGCTCCGCCCGCTCGTCGCGGCGCGCGAGCTCGCCGAGCTCGGCCGGGGGTTCGGCGCGCGCATGAACTTCGGCGACGCGTTCCTCTCGGCCTACAAAGGGCTCGTATTCCAGATCCGCGCCGAGGGGATCTCGCTCTCGGATCGCCGGGTCGTGAAGATGCTCAAGCTCTTCGCCGCGAGCGCGTACCTCGACGGCCGCCAGACGACCGACGCGAGCGACTTCTTCGTCCTCAAGCACATCTGGAACAACCAGGACCAGGCGGCGATCCTCGAGGGCATCGTGCAGCCGGTGCTCGAGGCGTTCTTCCGCGAGCACCCGGACCGCCGCCGTGTCGGCGCGCTCGGCGTCGGCGTCGAGGCGCTCGCCGCCGAGATCGACCGCATCCGCCAGATCCTCACTGGCGGCGCCGCGCTCGGCGACGTCCAGCTGTTCAGTCAGCTGAAGGCGCTCGGCGAGATCAAGCAGGCGCTCGCTGGCATCAACGACGCCCGGGCCCGCGAGCTCGAGGCGCGCGTGTCTCAGCTGCTCGAGGCGTCGTTCCGGAGCGGCCGCTTCGCGCAGATCTAGCCGGGCTCGGGCCCGGCGAGCCTCCCGCGGCAGCCTTCGAGCGGGACCGGACGTCCGGTCGGCCCGGGGCCGGGCCGGGCGATGCCGCCGTGGAGGCCTTCGATCGAGCGCGGACGTTCGGCCGGGCGGGGCCCGTGGAGACCCCGTCCGACGCGGGCGCGCTCGTTCTGGAGCGGGCGTTCGGTCGGGCCGGTCCGTGGCTGGTCGCGCCCGGCTCGGGCGCGCTCGTCCTGGACCGAGCGTCTCGCCCCGCGGGGGCCCGGCCGCGCGCGGGCTTGGCCGCGGCCTCCGGGGCGGGCCGGGTCGAGGCCTTGCCGCTCGATCGCGCCGTGCCCGCGACGCGGCGATGATCCACCGGGCCGGACGACGCGCCCATCATCGCGCCGCGGATCCGCTTGGGGACGCCGAACTCTTCGCGGATCTTGAGGAGCTCGTCCACCGTCAGCGCGCGCCACTCCCCCGGCCGGAGCTTCTCCGAGGTGACGCCCGCGAACGTGATCCGGGCCAGGCGCATGACCGGCCAGCCGGTCGCCTCGCCCATCCGCCGGATCTGCTGGTTGCGACCCTCGCGCAGGGTCACCTCGAGCCACGTCTTGTCCCCCTCGTGACGCAGGAGCCGCGCCTCGGCCGGCAGGGTGACGCCGTCCTCGAGGCGGATCCCCTCGCGCCACGGCGTGAGGTCGTCCTCGCTCATGACGCCCTGGACCTTCAGCACGTACGTCTTCGGCACACCGCCGCGCGGGTGGAGCAGCGCATTGGCGAAGTCGCCGTCGTTGGTCATGAGCAGGATGCCGCTGGTCGCGAAGTCGAGCCGGCCCACCGGGTAGAGCCGCGCGCCCACCCCGTGCACGTAGTCGGCGACCGTCGGGCGCCCTTCGGGATCGCGCAGCGTTGAGACCACGTTCCGCGGCTTGTGCAGCGCCACGTAGACCGGCGCCTCGGTGACGATGCGCTTGCCGTCCACCTCGATCCGGTCCTTCTGCCGGTCCGCCTTGTGCCCAAGCTCCGTCACGACGTGGCCGTTCACGCGCACCCGCCCGGAGGTGATGATCTCCTCAGCTGCCCTGCGTGAGGCGACCCCGGCGCGCGCGATGATCTTCTGAAGACGC
The DNA here is from genome assembly GCF_002950945.1 of Sorangium cellulosum. Lineage (GTDB taxonomy): Bacteria > Myxococcota_A > Polyangia > Polyangiales > Polyangiaceae > Sorangium > Sorangium cellulosum_E. The sequence continues at coordinate 6,277,281 of NZ_CP012673.1, read as the reverse complement.
TCTTCCATGGTGTTGCTCGGGACCCGCCGCCCGGCGCTGCGTTACTTCTTCTTGGGGGGCTCCGCGCTGTCCGCGCCGTCCACGCCCTCGTTCGCCTTGTCCGCTGCCGCCTGGTCCTCCGCGGCCTTCCTGGCCGCCTCTGCCGCGGCCTGCTCTTCCTTCTTGCGCTCTTCGTCCTCGACGCGGCGCCGCACCTCGTTGTCGTGATCCCACCGATCGACGCGCTCGTCGGCGTCGAGGTCCACGCCCATGCGCTCGAGCCGGCCCATGCGGTAGATCTCCCAGACGTCCGGCTTGCCGTCGCGGTTCGTGTCCCGCTTGATGCGCGCCAGCTTGCCGCCGCTGTAGTACTTCCACTCGTCGGGGTTGCCGTCCCGGTCGGCGTCGATCTTCACCTCGGCCAGCCGTCCGGTGGCGAACGTGATCCAGGTGTCGATCCGGCCGTCGTAGTTCGAGTCGGCTTCCTCGTGCAGGCTCTCGCCCTTCTCGTTGTAGCGGCGGACGACGTCCTTCACCCCGTCGAAGTTGGTGTCGATCTCGCGGCAGACGAGCGCCTTGTGGCGGTCCTCGCCGGTGCCCACGATCTGCCACACCCGCCTCACGTTGGGCTGGATCGCCCCCGGGCCCGCGGTCTCGCTCGCCTCGCGGTCGCCCTTGCCCCTCCAGTCGCACATCGAACGATCGTCGATGCTGCCGTCCGCCCTGCGGGTCGCCTCGACCTTGGGCGCCTTCGTGCCCTCGAACCCCGGATCCGAGCCGCAGGCTGCACCGAACAGGCCGAGCGCGGCCAGCGCGAAGAGCTCTTGTCTCGTCATGTCATGGTCCCTTCTTGTCGGCCGGCGCGCTCGCGGGGCCGGACCCCGCAGGCGCGGCGGTCGCTGCCGGGGCGGCGCCGGCCGTGGTCGCCGCGGGAGCTGCGGTGTTCGGCCCGGCGCCCGTGGCCGCCGGCTGCCCAGCGCCGGGCGCGGCGCCCGCGGGAGGCGCCGCGCTGCCGGGCGGGGGCGTGGCCGCCTTGGGCGCGCCGTACGACTCGGCGCAGAGATCCACCACGCTGCCGGGATCGGGCTTTCCGTCGGCGTTCTGATCCGCCGACACGATCGCGCACCGCGCGTCGGTGGGGTTGTTGAACTGCCACCACTGATCGATGATCCGGTCCCCGTCGGAGTCGCGCTCGCGCCGCGCGAGACGTTGCCCCTCGTAGTAGTCCCAGGTGTCGATCTTGTCGTCGAAGTTGGTCTCGCGCTCCTTCAGCACGACCGCGCCGCGCTCGTAATGCGCGATCTCGTCGGCGCGCCCGTCGCGGTCGAAGTCCGACTCGCGCCGGCGCTCGACGCCCTGCGCGTCGTAATAGATGAAGGCGTCGATCGCGCCGTCGAGGTTCAGGTCGACGACCCGACAGACCTCCCGCCCATCCTTCTTCACGTGGACGATGTCGGGCACCCGGTCGCCGTTCACGTCGACCTTCTGCGCAGAGGCAGAGTCCTTCTCGCAGGGCTCGTGGACGATCGCCGTGTCGCGCTCGCCGGTGGGGCTCTTCTCAGCCGTCGACGGCGACGGCGTCGACGACCCGCACGCGGCGGCGGCAAAGGTCATCAGGGCCACGAGCAACCACCTGGGCGACGGCCAGGTGAGCGGGAATCGCGTCATCGAGAGATTCCTCCGGCGTGCCCGGGACTTTCGGGGCAGAAGCTCCATGCGACGGGTGAGCCGTCCCGACACGGACCAGCTTCGGGCGCAGTCTAGACCGCCGTCCGTGCGTACTTCAAGCTGATGCCCACAGGGTGCGACTCCCCGGCCGGTTCGCCCCACCCCAGAGCTCCTCGCGAGCACCCACGCCATTCCGATTGACATCATACGTACCGGCATCTAGGGTAACGTCTTGTCAGTCGGTCCCTTCGAGGCTGGCGGGTTACCCTCCCGGGCGTGACATGTCACGGAAGAAAGTCTCGACGACCATCTACATCACGCCCGAGCAGGCCGAGCGGCTGAAGATGCTGCACGAACGCACCAAGGTCCCGATCGCGGTCTACATCCGCGAGGGGATCGACATGGTTCTCAAGCATTACGAGCACGTGCTGCCAGGCCAGATGTCCCTGGAGCCCCCCTCGGTGCCGCCGCCCCCTCCGAAGAAGTGACCCGGGGCGGCCGCCGGCCAGCCCCGGAGCGCACGCTCCGAGGAATCCGCGGGAATCGTGGAAGCCTGCGAAGCCTGCGGCCCGAGCGGCCCGAGCGGCCCGTGCCGTCCGGGCGGATAGCTTCGCGGCGCCGCCCGCGCTAGGAGCAAGGCCGCCGGGGTGCACCATGTTCCCGCGGCGCTCGCGCTGCCGCGCGCCAGGGTCCGCCTCCCCGGAGGGGTCGCGGGCCCCGGGTCCGCTTCTTCGCATTCCGGTCGAGGCCGCGCGCTGGCGGCCGCTCCGCTAACCGATGGTCCGGGCGCCCGCCCCGAAGCTCGTTATGCCTGTAGATTCCAAGCTCATCCGCAACTTCTCGATCATCGCGCACATCGACCACGGCAAGTCCACGCTCGCCGACCGCATCCTCGACGTGACCGGGGCGCTCACCGCCCGCGAGCAGAAGGAGCAGTTCCTCGACAAGATGGACATCGAGCGCGAGCGGGGGATCACGATCAAGGCCCAGACCGTGCGGCTCGACTACACCGCGAAGGACGGGCAGGCGTACCGGCTGCACCTCATCGATACGCCGGGGCACGTCGACTTCAACTACGAGGTCTCGCGCAGCCTCCAGGCCTGCGAGGGCGCGCTGCTCGTCGTCGACGCCACCCAGGGGGTCGAGGCGCAGACGCTCGCGAACGTCTTCCTCGCGCTCGACAACAACCTCGCGATCATCCCGGTCCTCAACAAGATCGACCTCCCCTCGGCCGACGTCGAGCGGACGACGCGCGAGATCGAGGACGTCATCGGCCTCGACTGCTCCGGGGCCATCCCCGCCAGCGCCAAGACGGGGATCGGCATCGCCGAGATCCTCGAGGCGGTGGTCGCGCGCATCCCGGCGCCGAAGGGCGACATCAACGCGGCCCCGCGCGCGCTCATCTTCGACAGCTGGTACGACAGCTACCGCGGCGCGGTCGTGATGGTGCGCGTCGTCGACGGCGTCCTCCGCAAGGGGCAGAAGGTGCGCTTCATGGCGACCGGCCGCGACTACGAGATCACGGAGATGGGCGTGTTCACGCCCCACGCGACCGCGCTCACCGAGCTCGGCCCCGGGGAGGTCGGCTTCCTCGTCGGCAACATCAAGAGCGTGGTCGACACGAAGATCGGCGACACCGTGACCGACGCGGTCCACCCGGCGACGACGCCGCTGCCGGGCTTCAAGGAGGTGAAGCCGATGGTCTTCGCCGGGATCTTCCCGACGGACTCGGCCCAGTACGAGGACCTCCGCGACGCCCTGTCGAAGCTCCACATGAACGACGCGGCGTTCGTCTTCGAGCCCGACACGTCCGAGGCGCTCGGGTTCGGCTTCCGGTGCGGCTTCCTGGGCCTGCTCCACATGGAGATCATCCAGGAGCGGCTCGAGCGCGAGTACAACCTCGACCTCATCACGACCGCGCCGAGCGTCGTTTACCACTGCTACCTGAACGACGGCTCGATGAAGACGATCGAGAACCCCGCGAAGCTCCCGCCTCCGAACCTCCTCGACCGCATCGAGGAGCCGATCTTCCGGATGACCGTGCACGTGCCGTCGGCGTACGTCGGCGCCGTGCTCGCCCTGTGCCAGGAGCGGCGCGGGGAGCAGAAGTCGATCCAGTACGCCTCGTCCGACCGCGTGATCATCACCTACGACATGCCCCTCAGCGAGGTGCTCTTCGACTTCCACGACAAGCTGAAGAGCGTGTCGCGCGGCTACGCGTCGATGGATTACGAGCTCGTCGGGTACCGCGCCGACGATCTCATCAAGCTGGACATGCTCGTGAACGGCGACCCGCTCGACGCCCTGAGCGTCATCGTGCACCGGGAGAAGGCCTACGCCCGGGGCCGGGACCTCGCCGTGAAGCTCAAGGACATCGTGCCGCGCCAGCAGTACGAGGTCGCCATCCAGGCCGCGATCGGGTCGAAGGTCATCGCGCGGACGACCGTGAAGGCGATGCGCAAGGACGTGACCGCCAAGTGCTACGGCGGCGACATCAGCCGCAAGCGCAAGCTCCTCGAGAAGCAGAAGGAGGGCAAGAAGCGGATGAAGATGGTCGGAAGCGTCGAGATCCCGCAGGAGGCCTTCCTCGCGATCCTGAAGATCGACTGAGGCCGGGCGGCCCGCGGGCGCGCTCTCTCGGCGGGGAAGGCGTGGAAGGCGGGGCAGGGCGTTGGCGGTGCGTCGCCGCGGGCTTGGCGGCGCGCGCCCGGCGCCCGTATAAGGCGCACATGCACCCCGCCCCAGCCCGGCCGTGCGCCCTCCGCGTGGCGCGCCTCTCGCTCGCCCTCGTCCTCGCCGTCGCCGCCTGCGACGACCCGCGCGCGGAGGCGCCGGGAGCCGCCGCCTCCGCGAGCGCGCCGCAGACCGCCGCGAGCGCCGCGCCGGCACCGAGCGCCGCCGAGACCGCCGCCGCGCCGCGAGCGCGGGAAATGCCGCCGCGGCCGGTGCCGCTCGGGTCGAGCGGGCCGATCCAGCCGAGCGCCCCGCCGGAGCAGCAGATGATGGCGATCCAGTACACGCTCGCCATGGTGTCGCCGCAGCCGACCGATCCGCTCGTCGACAAGGGGTACGTCGAGGCGATCGTGCCGAAGCTCGCCGCGGCGGCGCGCACCGCGGACAAGGGCAAGACGCCGCCCGACCCGGTGAAGGCCGCCAAGGGGAACCGGAAGATCGAGGTGAACATGGGCAAGGGGTGCACCGAGCGGACGCCGGCCAACCTGATCGCCCAACGGGCAGGCTCGTCGCTCAGGGAGGCGTACGACGCGGGGATCCTGGTCATCTCGTGCCGCGACGACCGGTGGGAGTGCCATCAGGCGACACGGGATCCGAGCGACGTCCTGTGCCACGCAGCGCCGCGGCGCTGAGCGTGGTATGGGCTGCTCCTGCCATGCAGGAGACGCTTGCCTACTCGCCAGGGGTCGCCGTGAACGCGCTCCCTCGAACGGACCCGATCGCCGAGGTGCTCGCGGCGCTGAACCGTGATCGCCCGCCGATCGCCCGGCTGAGCCACGACGCCAGCATCCCGTTCGGCCCCGCCATGCGCGTCGAGCGCTTCGTGCTCGGGAACGGGCTCAAGGTGCTCGTGCTCGTCGACCCGTCCGCGCCCGTCGTCTGCCTCCAGACGTGGTTCGGCGTCGGCTCGCGCCACGAGCGCGTGGGCAAGACGGGCATCGCGCACCTCTTCGAGCACCTCATGTTCGGCGAGACCGAGGGCGTCCCGCACGGCGCGTTCGATCGGATGCTCGAGGAGGCCGGCGCCGAGACGAACGCGGCGACGTTCCTCGACTGGACCTACTACCACACGAACCTGCCGAAGGACGCGCTCGAGCTCACCCTCCGGCTCGAGGCGCAGCGCATGGCGCGGCTCGTCCTCCGCGACCCCCAGGTGTCGAGCGAGAAAGAGGTCGTCGCCAACGAGCGGAGGCAGCGGGTCGACGACGACATCGACGGGTCGGTCAGCGAGCTGCTCTACAAGGAGGCGTTCCGCAAGCACGCCTACGGGTGGCCGACCATCGGCTGGATGGAGGACATCAAGGGCTTCACGACCGAGGACTGCGTCGAGTTCTACCGGACGTACTACGCCCCGAACAACGCGGCGCTCGTCCTCGTCGGCGACGTCGCGCTCGACCAGGCGCTGCGGGCGGTGCAGGACCACTACGGCGTCCAGGAGCCGGCGAAGATCCCGGTCGAGGACGTGTCGCCCGAGCCGCCGCAGACGGAGGAGCGCCGGCTCGAGGTGTCGAAGCCGACGGCGACCCACAAGGTCGCGATCGGCTACCGCTCGCCGGCGCTCGGGGACTTCGATCACGCGCCCCTCTCGCTGCTGAACGAGATCCTCTTCTCCGGGCGGTCGTCGCGCGTGCACCGCGCGCTCGTGCAGGAGCAGGAGATCGCGAGCGAGGTCCGCGGGTGGGTGGGCTCGTTCCGCGACCCCGCGCTCTACGACATCTACCTCTCGGCGCGCGGCGACCATACCGGTGAGGATCTGCTCGCGGCCCTCGAGCCGATCCTCGAGGCGGTGCGGCGCACCCCCGTCACGGAGGCGGAGCTCGACCGGGCGAAGGCGCGCACCGAGCTCTCCGTCCTGCAGGGGCTCGAGACCGTGGCGGGCAAGGCCGAGCAGATCGGCTTCTACGAGACGGTGCTCGGCGATCCCGCGGCCCTGTTCGAGCGGCTCTCCGCCTACCGGCGGGTGACCGTGGGGGACCTCCTGCGGGTGGCGCGGCGCTATCTCGTCAGCTCGGCGCGGACGGTGATCCACGTGATCCCGGACGGCTCGAGCGATGACGACGACGACGCGGCCGAGACGGACGGGGACAGCGAGGAGGCATCGTGAGCCAGAACGTGGAGGGCGCCCTGACCTGGGGCGCCGAGGGGCAGGGCAGGGGAGCGCCGGGCGGGCGCGCGGCGCCGCGCGGCGCCGCGGTGCTCGTGGAGGCGAGCCACGCGCTCCCGCTGGTCAGCATCATGGTCGCATTCCGCTCCGGGGCGGCGCACGACCCGGTCGGGCGAGACGGGCTCGCCCGCATCACGGCGCGCATGCTCCGCCGCGGCGCCGAGGGGTACAGCGCCAACGAGATCGAGGAGACGATCGACGGGCTCGGGGGAGAGTTCGGCTCGGACGTGGCGACCAGCGCGACGACGGTGCACTTCGAGGTGATCAAGCGCTCGCTGGATCGTTTCCTCGACCTCGGGGCGACGCTGCTCGCGCGCCCGACGTTCTCGCCGCCCGAGCTGGCGCGGCTCCTGCGCGAGGCCGAGGCCGAGCTCGTCGAGGCGCGCGACAGCGACCGCTCGCTCTGCAGCCGCGCCTTCCGGCGGACCCTGTTCGCGGGCCACCCCTACGGCCGCCGCATCGCCGGCGCCATCCCGACGCTGCGCGCGATCACGCGGGACGATGTCGCGGCCTTCTACGCGCGGCATTACACCCGGCGCAACGCGATCGTGGCCATCTCGGGCGACGTCGAGCCCGGCCAGGCGCAGGCCATCGCGGATCGCCTGCTGGCCGGCCTCCCCGAGGGGGAGGTGATCCCGGATCCGGTGTCGCCGCCCGAGGGGAGGCGGGGGCGATGCCTCGTGTTCGTCGACAAGCCCGAGCGGACGCAGACGCAGATGGTGATCGGCGGGCTCGGCACCGACGCCCGCGACCCCGATCACATGGCGCTCCTCGTCGCGAACACCGCGTTCGGCGGCACCTTCTCCTCCCGGCTCATGCAGGAGGTGCGCGCGAAGCGCGGCTGGTCCTACGGCGCCTCGTCGCGTGTGGGCTTCGACCGGCACCGCGACGCCTTCACGATGTGGACCGCGCCCGCGGCGCAGGACGCGCCCGCCTGCCTCGCCCTGCAGCTCGAGCTGATCGAGGCGCTGCGGCGCGACGGGATCACCGAGGACGAGCTCGCGTTCGTGAAGAGCTACCTCGTCCGCTCCCACGCGTTCGAGGTCGATACCGCGAGGAAGCGCGTGCACCAGAAGCTGGAGGAGATCGTGTACGACCTGCCCGAGGGGTACCACGAGACCTACCTGAAGCGCGTCGAGGCGGTCACGCTCGAGGAAGCGAACGCCGCGGTGCGACGCCGGATCTCGGAGGACGACCTCGTGATCGGCGTCGTCGGGACCCACGCGGAGATCGGCGAGGCGATCGCGGCGGCGATCCCGCGGCTGGCCGAGGTGAAGGTCGAGCCGCACGACCTCGAGTAGCCGGGACGCCGCGCCCGGGGAGCGCGCCGCGGGGAGCGCGCCACGTCGCGGACGCTCTCGCCGCGCGCCGGCGCGGTCTCGCGCGGGCGCAACCCGAGCGAGGTGCTGGACGGCGGCGCGGCCGCAACCTCGTCGGGGGGCCGGCATCGAAGGCGCTGCTCCTTCGCGACACGGAGCAGGGCTCGCGCTCCGCTCGGGGATCCACGGCGCCTCTGGCCGCGATCGTTCCGCGGGTGACGTGCGGGCGCGCTCCGCGGCGCTTTGTGGCGCGGCGCGCGAGGGCGAACGACGGGAGCTTGCGATGAAGGCACGAACGATCATGGCGCCGATGGTTGCTGCGGCGACCGCGCTCTCCGGGCTGGCGGCGGCGGCGGTCCCCGGCACGATCACCCATCAGGGGCGCCTGTTCGACGCGGAAGACCAGCCCATCGACGGCACGCTCGACGTGGTGTTCGCGCTCTACGACACCCGCTCCGCGACCGTCCCCGTCTGGAGCGAGGTCCACACCATCACGTTCGACCACGGGTACTTCTCCGTCGATCTCGGCGAGGTGTCGCCCATCGACGAACCCGTCTCCGACGGCGCGGCACGTTATCTCGGGATCACCGTGGGGGACGATCCCGAGATGGTCCCGCGCGCCAGGGTGGCGAGTGTTCCGTACGCGCTCCAGGCCGGCAATGTCGATGGCGACATCACCCCGAGCTCGGTCTCCGTCGGCGGGCGTCTCGTCATCGACAGCAGCGGGATGTGGGTCGGCGCGCCGGTCGGCTTGCAGGGAGCGCCTGGCCCAGCGGGCTCTCCCGGGCCGGCGGGGCCGATCGGGCCCGCGGGGCCGCCCGGCGAGACAGGGCCGCAGGGGGCGCCGGGGCCGGCCGGGGAGCCGGGCTCGGCCGGTCCACCCGGACCCTCGGGCGTGCTGGCGAGCACCTCGGTCTCCGGCAGGGGCAACGATCCCGGGCCGACGCTGAAGTTCCTGGCGGCGCCGGCCGCCGTGAGCGTGACCGCGCCGGGGCAGCGCGTCCTCGTCGTGTCCAACAAGGTGCTCGGCGCCGGAGCATCCCCGGCGGATGGGCTCTTTCTGTGGATCTGCTCCCAGCAGATGGCGCCGTCGGGCGACATCACCGAGGCGGGGACCGGCATCTATGCGCTCCGCCTTCCGGCGAACACCAGCATCAGCATGGGGCTCAGCGCCGTGCTCTCGCTGCCGCCCGGTCAGTACAACGTAGGCCTCTGCGGAAGCTCCGAGAGCCCCTTCTGGACCAACAACGACTATTCCTACACCTCCGCGCTCGTCGCCCTGGAGTAACGTCGTGCCTGGACGGGACATCGCGCGCGCGGCGCCCGACACCGGATCTCCACCATGCAGAAGGAGCTGATGACCCCCGCGGCGATCCTGCTCGGCAGCGTCATCGTCGCGGCGGGACTTTACTTCGGGCTCCAGCGTCCAGCGCACCCCCCTGCGCCGACGCCGTCCCGCGCGGAGGCCTCGCCGGCGGTCGTGGAGGCCTCGCCGGCGGTCGCGGAGGCCTCGCCGGCGGTCGCGGAGGCCTCGCCGGCGGCCGCAGAGGTGGAGGTGATGGCGCCGCCTCCGCGACGGGCGGCAGCTGATCCGTCGCCGTCGCTGCCCAGCGAGCGCTACGGCCGTGTCGCGGAGGACGCCGCCAGGGCGCTCGAAGCGCGGCGGTCGGACTTCGTGAAGTCGTGCTGGGCGCCGTCGCTCAAGAAGAGGCCGGCCCCGGCGCGCGCAAAGTACATCTTCAGCATGTCCTTCGACGAGTCCGGGAAAGAGGTGGCCCGCGGCATCAGCGAGGTGCGAGGCATGGAGCGGTCCGACGTGGCGCAGTGCCTCCGGATGATCCCGCTCGGGATCAACGTGCCGCCCCCCGGGATGCGCGCCGCCGTCGAGGTCGAGGTGATCCTCCCGTGAACGCGCCCGCGCCGCGCCGGCCGCGCCGCGGCCCTGACCGGCGGCCGGCGTTTGGTCCGCGATCGGCGCTGGGCTAAGGTCACCCCGTGGCCTGGCTTGCCGAGCTCGCCCTGCTCCTGGTCCGCGCGCTGCACCTGCTCGTCCTCGCGGTCGCGCCCACGTGGCTCTCGCCCGAGCCGCTGCCGCCGCACGCGCTCGCCCTCGCGGGATCGCTGTCGGCGGCCGCGCTCGCGGCGGCGCTCGGCCTCTCGGCGTGGTTCGCCGCGCGGCTCGAGACGCGGCTCGCCAGGAACGGCGCGGCGCTCCTGTGGCTCGCGATCGCCGTGTCGCTCGGGGCGTCGCTTTATTACCGCGGGCCGCGCGCGCCGCTCGCGCAGGGCGCGGCGCTCGTGGGCGTGCCGCTGTGGGCGGCGCTCGCGACGCTCGCCGCGGCCGCGGCCGAGCACTGGCTCGGCTCGAGCTTCAAGCACCGGCGCATGGGGTCCGCGGTCGCCGTGGTCGGCCTCGGGGCCGTCCAGCTGCTCGGGGCGGCGTCCCTGCTCGGATCGCCCGAGCGGATGTGGTGGGAAGCGCTGCGTCGCGACGGGGCGCACCTGCGCGCCGTCGATGAGCTCACGCGGCCGCTCCTCGAGCGGAGCAAGCCCGACGAGCTCGAGGGCGCCGCCGCGCGCTGCCTGAAGATGCACCCGCCGGCCGCGCCCGCCGCCGGCGCGCCCGCCGTCGCCGCGCCCGCCACGTGCGCCTGCCTCGCGCTGCGCGCGGAGGCCAGGCTGCGCTCGCGCAAGGCCGAGGCCGCCCTCCGCGACGCCGAGGCGGCGCGCGCGCGGTGCCCCGAGCAGAAGGGCGCACGCGCCACGCTGGCCGAGGCGCTCGCCGTCGCCGGCCGCACCGAGCGGGCGGAAGCCGAGGCGAGGGCCGCGCTGGCGGAGGGAGGCGACCCGTCGCGGCTCCGCTATGCGCTCGCGCTCGCGCACGAGCGCGCGGGTCGCCTCGCCGAGGCCAGGGAAGAGGCGGAGCGCGCCGTCGCCGCAGGCGCCGGGCGGAAGGCGCAGCTCCTCGCGGGGGCGCTCGCGATCCTGGCCGGGGATCTCGAGGGCGCGACGGCGCGCCTCACGCCGCTCGTCAAGCAAGATCCCTCGGACGCCGAGGCGCTCTACAACCTCGCGCTCATCGCGGACAAGCGCGGCGACTACAATGGTGCGCGCCAGGGCTACCTCGCCGCCCTGAAGGCCGATCCCAGGAACGCCGACGCACGTTACAACCTCGCGCTCCTGACCTTCCGCGCGGGCGTCGTCGAGGAGTCTCGCCACCACGCGCGCAAGTTCCTCGACGGCTTCCCGGAAGATCCGCGCGGCAGGGAGCTCGCGCAGGCGACGGGCACGCCGCTCGGCGCCGCGGGCGGCAGCGGTGCGCTGCCCTCCTGGTCCGGCGAGCCCCGTGTCCCACGTGCGCCCGAGGCGCCCGACGCGGCACGTCGACGGACGCCGCAGGACGCCGCCGCGAGCTCGGGCGCGCGCTAGCGAGCGATCGGGGACGGAGCGAGCCCGGCGCAGACTCGCGCGCGGGGTGGCCGCGGGGGGCTGCGTGGCGCAGCGCGAGATCCCGCGTCCGGCCGCTCATTTTTGCGTGACGCGAACGTGACCCTGGACGGCTTCCTGTGGTATTCCGAAGGTCTGGGAGGCTGTGTGTGACACCCGCCGCGGGGACCACCGTTGCCGATCGCTTTCGCCTGACGCGTCCGCTAAGGCAAGGCGGGATGGGCTCGGTGTGGCTCGCCCAGCACATCGGCCTCGACATCCCGTGTGCGATCAAGTTCATGCACGCGCAGGGCGTCTCTCAGGAGGTGCGGCTCCGCTTCGAGCGGGAAGCCAAGGTCGCGGCGCAGATCCGCAGCCCGCACGTCGTGCAGATCCTCGATCACGGCGTGTGGCAGGGCGCGCCGTACATCGCGATGGAGTACCTCGAGGGGGAGGACCTCGAGACGCGCATCCAGCGCGTCGGGCGGCTCGACCCGCACGACACCCTGGCGATCACGACCCAGGTGGCGCGCGCCCTCACGAGGGCGCACGCGGCCGGCCTGGTCCATCGCGATCTCAAGCCCGCGAACATCTTCCTGGTCCGGGACGACGATCGCGAGATCGCCAAGGTGCTCGACTTCGGCATCGCGAAGGACAGCACGCCGCGGGTTGCCTCCACCACGAAGACCGGCTCGCTGCTCGGGACGCCCGCGTACATGAGCCCGGAGCAGGCGCAGGGGACCAAGAGCATCGATCATCGCTCGGACCTCTGGTCGCTCGCCGTCGTGGTGTTCGAGTGCCTGACCGGCCGCCTCCCGTTCGACAGCGCGGCGTTCGGCGATCTGCTGCTGAAGATCATGGTCCGCCCGCTGCCCGTGCCGTCGCAGATCGCCCCCGTGCCGTCCGGCTTCGACGCCTGGTGGGCCCGCGCCGCGTCGCGCGAGCCGGACGCGCGCTTCCAGAGCGCGAGGGAGCTCTGCGACGCGCTCGCCATCGCCCTCGATCTCGCGGGCGACGGCTTCGAGTCGCGGACGAGCATCGCCGGCCCGTTCCGCGCGCCGGGCGACCGGGTCTCGGGGGAGATCGGCTTCGCCCCGCGGTCGCAGGGAGCCGCGACGCTCGAGGCCGGACCCGAGAGCCCGGTGGCGCCCTCGCTCGGCGACGCGGCCACGCTGGTCGCCTCGGACGGCGAGGTCGAGCGGCTCTCGGCGATCCCCAACACGGTCGCTTCCCCCGGCGGCGCGGAGGGCGCGTCCGCGATGTCGCCCCGCCCGACACGGCTGAACACCGCCGGCGCGCTGGTCTCGGTCGTGTCTCCCCCGATGCGGCGACCGGGGCGGAGCGTCGGGCGCGTGCTCGCGGCCGCCGCGGCGGGCGCAGCCGTCGTCGTCGCTGCCGGGTTCTTGTTCTTTCGTGGCGCGAGCTCCGCTGGCGAGCACGGGCCGCTCTCGCAGCCGGACATGGCGGGCTCTGCGCCCGTCGCGCCGGGGGGGCCCGCGATCGTGCCCTCGGGGGCGGTGCCCGGGAGCGCGCCGGAGCCGCCGTCGGCGGGTTCCTCGGCCGCGTCGGCGCCCCCGACGGCCTCGGCGGCGGTGACCCCGGCGACGCCGGCCCCGAGCGGCGCGCGCCCGAATGTCGTGCGGCCCCGTCCGGTGAAGCCGCGCGCGCCGGCGCCGCCGTCGACCGCGCGCACCAAGCCCAAGCCCCCCGACTTCGGCATCTGAAGTTCACCCGCGGTACGTCACAGAACCTCGCTCGTATGGCCCGTCGACTCGGTATCGCTTCGTTGCTGCTCGTGTTGACCTGCGCCCCCGCCGCCGCCCTGGCGCAGGTCTCCGACGCCGACCGCGCGACGGCGCGCTCGCTCGCCGTCGAGGGCCAGGAGGCCCTGGATCGCAAGGACTTCTCCGCGGCGTTCGATCGGTTCGGCCGCGCGGACGCCATCATCCACGCGCCGACGCTGCTGCTCGGGGTCGCCCGCGCCCAGGTCGGCCTGGGACGGTGGATCGCGGCCCAGGAGTCGTACAACCGCATCCTCCGCGAGGGGGCGCCGGAAGGGTCGCCCGAGCCGTTCTTCCAGGCGATCGACGCCGCTCACAAGGAACTCGACGCGCTCGCGCCGCGGATCCCGCAGGTGCTCATCACGGTGCGCGGAACGGTGCGCGGATCGAGCGCCGCCGACGTCACCATCGACGGCGAGCCCGTGCCGCGCGCGGCCCTCGGGGTCAAGCGCCCGGTGGATCCAGGCGAGCACACGATCCGCGCGACGGGCGCGGGGCTCGCGCCGGCCGAGGTGAAGGTGACGCTGGCGGAGGGCGCGAGCGAGACCGTGGTGCTCGAGCTCAAGCCGCTCGCGCCGCCGCCCGCGACGCCGATCGCGCCGGCACCCGACAGGGCGGGCCCCGTCGCCGCCGGGAGCGGCCGCACCGTGCTCGGGATCGCGGCGCTGGGGCTAGGCGGCGTCGGCCTCGCGACCGGCGCCGTGAGCGGCGTGCTCGCGCTCAACCAGCACGCCGACCTCTCGGAGCGATGCCCCGGCGGCCAGTGCGACCCGTCGCTCCAGGGCGATGTCGACCGCTACCATGTGATGGGCACCGTCTCGACCCTCGGGTTCGCGATCGGCGCCGCGGCGGTCGGCGCCGGGGTGCTGCTCCTCGTGACGGCGCCGAGCTCGCCGCAGCGCTCCGGGCTCACCGTGACGCCCGTGATCGGGCTCGGCTGCGCGGGGGCGAAGGGGAGGTTCTGATGCGCAATACGATCGGGGTCGGCTTGATGTTCGGCTTGGCGGCGTCCGCTGCCGCATGCACCACCCTGCTCGGCGACTTCGACGTCGTCGGCGACGGCGGCGAGGGCAACGGCGGCGAGGGCTCGACGGGGACGACCTCGCCGTGCGCGGCCGGCACGGCGAGCTGCGACGGCAACGCCGCGGACTGCGAGGTGAACGTCCGGGAGGACGAGCTGAACTGCGGCGCCTGCGGCACGGTGTGCCTGGGCGACGGGACGTGCAACGCGGGCGAGTGCACCGGGGTCGCCGAGATCGCGCGCGCGATCGGCGAGGAGCACCGCAGGGGGAACTACCTCGCCGTCTACGAGGGGGAGGTCTACTGGACGACCGGAAACACCGCGAGCGGCACGGTGCGGAAGGTGTCGGTCCTCGGCGGGACGCCCACGACCATCGCCACCATGCAGGACGGTCCGCTGGCGATCGCCGTCAACGCCGTCGGCGTCTTCTGGTCCAACGGGAACTCGAAGGAGGTCATGCGCGGGGACCGCAACGGAGAGGAAGCGGGCACGCCGGTGCAAGTCGTCGACACGAACGTCCAGGCCACCGGGGTCGCAGCGGATGAGCAAGAGGTGTTCTGGGCTCAACACGCGTCCGATCCCGGCGAATGGAGCCTCATCGGCCGGATCACCATGGCCGACGGCCGTGTGGACAGGCACTTCTTGGAGGCGGAGGACACGTTGCCCAACTTCATCGCGCTCGATCCGGACTATGTGTACTGGATCGATCGAAGCGACGAAGGCGCGGTGAAGAGGACGTCGCGACGCGACCAGCGTACGATCGACGTCGCGGAGGATCTGCGGTCCCCGCATGCCATCGCCGTCGACCGTGACTATGTCTACTGGACCATCTCGCCAGCCGAGGAGCCGGACACCGGCGTGATGAGGGCGCGGAAGGACGGCAGCGAGAGGCAGCAGCCGACCCACATCGGGGGGGCCATGGATGAGAACGATGACGACCGGCATCAGCGGCCCGCCGGCATCGCCGTGGACGACGTGGACGACTACGTCTACTGGACCGATCAGGGATCCGGCAGCGTCAGGCGCGCGCCCAAGAACGGCAGGGGCTACCAAGAGGATGTGTTCAGGGGAGGCACCCCGCGCGGGATCGCGCTCGATCACAAGTACGTGTACTGGGTGAACGAGAACCAGTCCGGCTCCGTGATGAAGCTGCGGCGCCCACCGTGATGAAGCTGCGCCGCCGGCCGATGGCGCGCTTGCCAGGCGGCCCCGCCGGGGCCGAGCGCGCGTTCAGCCCACGGCGTCGCGCACCCGGTCGACGTCGACGCCCAGCCGGCCCGACGTGTCGTCGCCCGCCGAGACGACGCGCGACCCCTGGATGAGATCGCGCGCGATGAGCTGCGTGGAGAGGATCGCGCAGAACGCCATGTCGTCGGTGTTGCTCATCGCCTTGCCGCCGGTCCTGCGGCACTTCGCGACGAGCGACGCGACGGGCTGCGCCTGCCAGATGCCCGCGTCCTTGATGGCCTCCGGCGAGAGGCACGCCTCCACGTAATCGGGCGTCCCGCTCCCGAAGAACGGCTGCACCACGGGCGCGCGGTAAGGCTGCTTCTTGCGCTGGAGGACGCCGGGCGGCAAGAGGTCGCCCATGGCGCGCTTCAGCACGTGCTTCTCGTCGAGCGTGCGGAGCTTGAGCGCGTCCGGCAGCGCGTCCGCCACGTCCATCACGTCGGGATCGAGGAAGGGGAAGCGACCCTCGACCGAGTTCGCCATCATCATGCGCTCTCCCTGCGAGGAGAGCAGGTAGCCGGAGAGCAGCGTCGTGATCTCCAGGTACTGCGCGCGCGCGAGCGGCGTCCAGCGCATGAACTCGCCGGGCAGCTGCGCCCTCAGGCGATCGGCCGCCGCGGTCTCGCCCACGCCCTCGCGCATCGCGGGATCGAGCATCAGCTTGATGCGGCTCGTCGCGTCCCACCGCGGGCGGTGCGAGTAGAACGGGTCGTCCGTCTGCGCGAGGTTCCGGCCGAAGAAGGCCTTGGCCATCTCGACCTGCGCGACGGGCGAGCGCTGCAGGTACGGGTAGAGCCGGAGGAGGAGCTGGGGCCGGCGCTTGCTCTCCGGGTGGCGCGCCCAGAAGCGGCGGACCCGGTCCTCGCGGAAGATGTCGTAGCCCGCGAAGAACTCGTCGGCGCCCTCGCCGGTCAGCACCACGCGGTAGCCGCTCTGCCGGACGAGGCCCGCCAGGATGAAGAGCGGCGCCGGGGCGGTGCGCAGGAGCGGCGCCTCGGCGTGGTAGACGACATCGGGGAAGACGCGCGCGATCTCGGCGTCGCCGCACTGGATCGAGGCGTGGGACGTGCCGAGGTGCGCGACGGCGGCGCGCTGGTACTCGGCCTCGTCGAACTCCCGATCTGCGAACTCGACCGAGAACGTGCGCAGCGGGACGTCGCGGTTCGAGGCGATCAGCGCCGCCACGATCGTCGAGTCGAGCCCGCCGCTCAGGTAGCTGCCCACGGGGACGTCGGCGCGCAGCCGGATCGTGGCGCCGCCGCGCACCGCCTCGCGCACGCCGGCGACGAGCGGCGCCTCGTCGACCCGCGGGGCGCGCTCGACCGGGAACTCGGGGCGGTAGCGGACCGAGACGCGCGGCGCCGTGTCGCGATCGAGGTCGAGCGTCGCCACGGCGCCCGGCGGGATCTGGTAGATGAGCTCGTAGGGCGTGAGGGGGGCGACCGGCGCCCAGAACGTCAGCGCCTCGTCGAGCCCCTCGCGGGAGATGACGCGCGGGATCGTCGCGTCCTGGTAGAGCGCCTTCACCTCGCTGGCGAACCGGAGGACCCCGCGGTGGGTGGTCCAGAAGAGCGGGTTGATGCCGACGCGATCGCGCGAGAAGAACACGCGCCTCCGCTTCACGTCCCAGAGGACGAACGCCCACTGGCCGTTCAGCCGGTCGACCATCGCCTCGCCGTACTCGGCGTAGGCGTGGATCAGCGCCTCGGTGTCGCTCTTCGTCCGGAAGTGGTGGCCCTTCGCGGTGAGCTCCTCGCGGAGCTCGATGTAGTTGAAGATCTCGCCGTTGAAGCAGACCCAGAGCGTCTCGTCGGCGTTGGCCATCGGCTGCCAGCCGCCGTCGAGGTCGATGATCGACAGCCGGGCGTGGGCCAGCGCGACGTGCCGGTCGCGGTAGATCCCGAAGCCGTCAGGGCCGCGGTGGCGGAGCGCGCGGGCCATCCTGAGGGCCAGCTCGCGGTCGGGGGGCGGCGCCTCGGTGCGTAGGTTGATCAGGCCGGCGATACCGCACATATCAGATGAGCTCGCTCTTCTTGACCTTGCCGCTCGCCGTCTTGGGGAGCGACTCCATGAACTCGACGAACTTGGGCACGGCGACCTCGTCGAGCTCGGCCCGCACCTTCTTGCGCACGTCGTCGGCCGTGACCGCGGCGTCGGGCGCCTTCACGACGGCGGCCTTCACCGCGACCCCGAGGACCTGGTCCGGCACGCCGACCACCGCGGCCTCGACGACGCCCGGGACCTTGCAGATCACGGACTCCACCTCGAGGGGGCTCACCTTCTCGCCGCGGGTCTTGATGATGTCGTCCTTGCGGGCGACGAAGTAGAGGTACCGGTCCTCATCCATCTTGAAGAGGTCGCCGGTGTGGAGCACGACCTCGCCCGGCAGCGGCCCCGGCCGGAGCGCGCGCGCGGTCGCCTCGGGGTTCCGGAAGTAGCCGCGCATCACGTTCGGCCCGCGCACGACGAGCTCGCCCACCTCGCCCGGCTCCGCCCGCGTGCCGTCCTCCCGCTCGATCCAGAGCTCCTCGTTCGGCATCGCGATGCCGACGGAGGACGGCCGCTCGAGCGAAAGGGACGGCGGCAGGTAACAGACGCGCGTGCACTCGGTCTGGCCGTACATCGCGTAGAACGCGACGTTCGGCAGGAGCTCGCGCAGGCGCAGGAGCTGCGGCGCCGGGAGCCCGTACGCCGCGTTCGTCATGTACCGGAGCGCCGAGAGATCGGCCTTCGCGAAGTTCTTGAGCGAGAGCATCGACGCGAAGATCGTCGGCACGCCCGCGAAGCCGGTGACGCGCTCCTCGGCCATCTTCTGGACGATCGGCCAGGGCATGGAGAAGCCCCTCTCGAGCACGACGGTCCCGCCGAAGTTATGGGTCACGAGCAGCTGGAAGAGCCCGTAGGTGTGCGACAGCGGCAGCACGCAGAGGATCACGTCGTCCGCCGTGTGCTCGAGGTACGCGCCGATCGCGGCGGTGCTGTTGCGGAGGTTCTGGTGGGTCAACATGACCCCCTTCGACTCGCCCGTGCTGCCGCTGGTCCAGCAGAGCGTCGCGAGGTCCAGCTCGATGGCGCGGCGCTCGGGGGCGCCTGCGGGCGCGGCGGCCAGCGCCTCCTGGAAGTCGCGCCCGTGTCCATCCAGCGGCGGCGCGGCCGTGGCGGCCGGCGGCGCCGCGCCGCTCAGGAACGTTGCGGCCGGCCTCGCGCCGGGCGGCAGCTCGGCCAGGGCGGCGAGGCAGTCGCGCAGGCTGCGCGCCGCCACGAGCACGCGCGGCTCGGCGAGCGCCATCACCTGGCCGAAGCGCCGCGGCCGCATCGCGGTCCCGAGCAGCGACGGCGCGGCGTCGGCCCGGAGCGCGCCGTAGTAGGCGACGACCGCGTCCACGCCGTTGTCGAGGGCGATCATGGCGCGATCGCCGCGCTGCACGCCGGCCTCGCGGAAGAGGGCGGCGCAGCGGTCGGCGAGCGCGTCGAGCTCGCGGTAGGTGATCCGGCGCCCCTCGGCGACCAGCGCGGCGTGGTCGGGGCGCGAGGCGGCGAACGATCGCAGCGCCGAGTCGATGAGGAAGCGATCCGAGCGCGGATCGCGACGCGCGGTGTGCTGCGTGCTCATGCGCCCCCCGGGGTGCTCGGGCTAGTTGCTGCTCTTCTTCGAATTGACGTAGCTCACGAGGCGCGCGATCGAGCCGAAGTTCTCCGGCACCATCTCCTCGTCGGCGACCTGGATCCCGAGATCCTGCTCGAAGAACGTGACGATCTCGAGGACCGCAGTCGAATCGAGGATGCCCTGATCGAGCAGGGGGACCTCGGCGCCAAGATCGGCGGTGGCACCCCTGTACCCGAACGAGGTGACCAGGAAGTTACGAATGGTCGATTCGATGCTCGAAGTGCTCATGGAGTTAGCCTCTACGTCTATCACCCTCCAGCCTTTCCTGTCGAGGGCGCACGGCGAGGCGATCCAGGGCGCGGCCGCAGCGGAGCGTCGGTCGTGGCGCGTCGTGGCGCGGCGCGGTTCGTCTCGATTTGTCGCGCTTCGTCGCGGCTCGCGCGCCGAGCCGCGCGGCGGATCAGGCGTGGTCCAGGTCGCGGACGAGCAGCGGCCGGGCGTGGAGGTACTGGGCCACCCGGCGCTTCGCCTCGATGTCCTTGAACACGCGCCCGACCTGCTCCGGCGTGATGCCGACGGCGGGCGCCGCCTCCGCGGCCGGAACCTTGTTGTTGTAGGCGTAGAGGCAGAGGTCCATCTTGTCGTAGGGGAGCGCGAAGTAGAACTCGTCCTGTCCCTGCGGCAGCGAGAACGTGTCGGTCGTCGGCGCGCGCTTGCGGATGTCCGCGGGGACGCCGATGTACTCGGCGAGCGCGTAGACCTGCGACTTGTAGAGGTGCGCGATCGGCTTGAAGTCCGCGGCGCCGTCGCCCTGCTTCACGAAGAAGCCCTGATCGTACTCGAGCAGATTCGGCGTCCCGGCGACGGCGTAATTGAGCCTGTCCGCATGGTAGTACTCCATCATCTTGCGGATGCGCTGCTTGAAGTTCGTCGCCGCGACGAGCTGCAGGTAGGCGTTCAGGGGCATCCGCTTCACGCGCGGCTCCTCGCCGGGCGGCTGGGCCGTCAGCTGCGAGACGTTCAGCCGGTCGCTCTCGAGGATCGAGGGCAGCGTGATCTTGAACTTCCAGCTCTCGTTATAGTCCGGGTACACCATCCGGATCGCCTCGTCCTGCCGCTCGTAGCAGCGCAGGCCGGTCAGCGCGGGCTTGATGTTCTCGATGACCGCCTCGATGCCGAGCCCCTCGGCGAGCATCTGGCCGAGCCGGAGCGCGTCGTCCGAGGTGTCGCGCTCGGGCATGAAGATGCCGAGCACCTTCTCCTTGCCGAGGGCCCGGGCACAGAGCGTCGAGACGACGGAGCTGTCGATCCCTCCCGAGATCCCGACCACGGCCCCGCGCCGTCGCAGCTTGCCGAACACCTGATCCCGGATGGCCTGCTCGATCTCTTGCGCTACCGCCGGGGCATCGATCCTGAGGACGTCTCGCGAAAACATGGTTGGCTCACCCTTTCAGAAAGATGGACCAGCCTATTAAAACGGGGCGCGCCAGGGAACCCCGTTCGCAGCGCGCTTCGCGTCAGGGCGCCGGGCGAGGCTCGCCGGTCGCGGAGAACTCGTTGGCCTCCGCCGCCAGGATCCAGAGCACCGCCATCCTGACCGCGACTCCCGCCTCGACCTGATCGAGGATCACGCTCTGCTTGCCGTCGGCGATCCGGGGATCGATCTCCACGCCGCGGTTCATCGGACCCGGGTGCATCACGATCGCGTCCGGCTTGGCGAGCGCGAGCCGGGCCGGGTTCAGCCCGAAGGTGCGGCTGTACTCGCGCGTGCTGGGCAGGAACGTGCCGCTCAGCCGCTCGCGCTGGACCCGTAGCATCATCACCACGTCGGCCCCCTCGAGGGCGGGCTCGATCCGGTCATAGACGGTCGCGCCGAGCGACTCTGCCGCCGTCGGGAGCAGCGTGCGCGGGCCGGCGAAGCGGACCCGCGCGCCCATCGCCGTGAGCAGGTGCGCGTTCGAGCGGGCCACGCGGCTGTGGACGATGTCGCCGCAGATCGCGACCTCCAGCCCCTCCAGGCGTCCCTTGGCGCGCCGGATCGTGAACGCGTCGAGGAGCGCCTGCGTCGGGTGCTCGTGCGTGCCGTCCCCCGCGTTGACGACCGCCGCGCGCACGCGCTCGGCGACGTGGTGCGGCGCCCCCGAGGCGCTGTGCCGGATGACCAGGACGTCGGGCTGCATCGCCTGGAGGTTCTGCACCGTGTCGAGCAGCGTCTCCCCCTTGACCGCGCTCGAGGTGGACACGCTGATATTGATCACGTCGGCGCTGAGCCGCTTGCCGGCGAGCTCGAACGACGTGCGCGTGCGCGTCGAGGGCTCGTAGAACAGGTTCACGATGGTCTTGCCGCGGAGCGTGGGCACCTTGCGCACGCTCCGGCGGGAGACGTCGAAGAGCGACTCGGCCGCGTCCAGGAGCGCCACGATCTCGGGGCGCGAGAGCCCCTCGATGCCGAGCAGGTGTCGGTGCGGGTAGATCCTCCTCATGCGCTCGCTCACGTCCCTTCCGGGGGAGAGGGGGGCTCCGAGTGCTTCGCGCCGGCGGCGGTGACGAGAGCCCAGAGCTCGCCCGCGCGCTCCACGACGTCGACCCGCTGGTCGGGCGCGAGCTCGACCGCGCGGACGATGTAATCCGGGTGGATCGGCAGCTCCCTGCCGCCGCGATCGACGAGCGCGACGAGCTCGATCCGCCGCGGCCGCCCGTAGTCGAGCACCGCGTCGAGCGCGGCGCGGATGGTGCGGCCGCTGTAGATCACGTCGTCGATCAGCACGATGCGCCGGCCGTCGACGGGGAAGGGGATGTGGCTCGGGCCGATGCGCGGGTTCGGCAGGGCGGTCGCGGCGTCGTCGCGGTACATCGTGATGTCGACGGCGCCGACCGGCGGCGCCTGCCCCTCGGTCTCGAGGAGCAGCGCGGCGAGCCGCTTCGCGAGCGGCTCGCCGCCCCGGCGGATGCCGATCAGCGCCAGATCCTCCACGCCTCGGTCGCGCTCGGCGATCTGGAGCGCGATACGCCGCAGGCCGCGTCGGACGGCGGCCGGGTCGAGCAGAGCTTCCATGGCGCGGCGAGGGCTAGCACAGGAGGCGCCGTGCACCCAACGGTCGCGTGAGGCGCTCGCGCGATCGCCGATCTCCCCGAGCGAAGCGCGCCGCTCCTCCGGTCTCGCCGCCGCCGCGCGGCGCGGCGGCGGCGGCGGCGCGCGCCGGCGCGTTCAGTCGGGCTGGTGGAGGACGCGCTGGGTCCGCTCGAAAAAGTAGAACCGCTCGAAGCCCGCGCGCTGGAACGTGAGCGCGCCGAACCCGTTCACGGCGATCGCGGCCGCGCCGAGCGCGTAGAACGGCACGCCGAAGCGGCGGCCCCCGACGGCGATCATCGCGAAGAGGAAGGGGGCGAAGTCGTTGGAGAAGCGGTAGCCGAACTGGATCCAGCCCGTGTTCTGGTAGAGGAGGCTCGGCATCGCGACCGCGGACGCCGTCGCGGCGAGCGCCCAGAACACGGGCGGCGTGCGCCGGGGCCAGAGCGCCCACGCGTAGATCGGCGTGGTGACCCAGAGCGCGAGCCCGTGGGCGTTGATCTGGAACGGCGCGCCCTGCACGCCCGTGAACGGCAGGCCGGTGAGCACGACGGCGAGGTTGCGCGGCAGGTAGTGGTACGAGAACAGCCCCCACTTCTCGATGCGCGGCCGCCAGGCGATGTGGAGGTGCCGGTGCCCGAACTCGACCGCGTCGCCGAACCGGGCGTGGTTGTGCCAGAGCAGCGCGAGCAGCACGAGCGCGGCCGGCGCGGCGAACAGGAGCAGCCGGCGGGCGAGGGCGCGTGGATCCGAGCGGCTCGCGCGGAGCGCCTCGTGGAGGAACAGCGGCGCCGCGAAGCCGAGCGGCGTGCGGGTCGCGAAGCCGAGGCCGAGGGCCAGGCCGGCCGCGAGCGGGTGGACGGCGTCGAGCGCGCAGTAGAGGTAGACGCAGGCGAGCGCGACGCCGACGACGTGCGCCGCGAACCACACCGTCCCTTGCACCGCGCTGAACCAGTAGACGCTCCCGAGCGCGAAGAGCAGCGCGAGCGCGGCGTTCTCGTTCTGGGTGCGGCGGCTCCGCCGCGACGCCGAGAGCTTCTCCAGGGCGAGGAAGAGGACGGCCGGCCCGAGGCCGGCGAACCCCAGGAAGAACTGCCCGTCGCGCACGCGCTCGGCGCTGCCGGCGAGCTGGACGACCGGCGCGATGAGCACCGCGGGGAACGGGGGGAAGCTGACGTACGTGCGGCCCTGGGCCACCGCGAAGTCGTTGCCGCCGGTGTAGGCCGGCGGCGGTCCGCCGAGATCGAGGCGTCCCTCGAGCCACGCCTCTGCGAGCAGGGCGTAGTGGTTGAACGGCGTGTGGGTGGCGAAGATCTCGCGGGACGAGGTGACGGCGTAGACGAGCGTGACGAGCGCGTAGAGGGCGATCGCGAGCCCCGCGCGCCGGCTCGCGCGCCGTGCTTCCCCTGCGGATCCCGGCCGACGATCGGCGGCGCCCTCGGCAGGGGCCTCGGGCGTGGCGCTGCGGTCCATGCCCGGGCGACGCTACCACGCAGCGCAGCGGCGGCGGCGGCCCGGGTCGTCCGGGCGCCCGAGGCTCAGCTCGGCGCTGGGCCCGCCGCTCCCCGCGGCTTCCGCCAGCGGCCGGGCCAGCGCCGCGGCCGGGGCCAGCGCCGCGGCCGTCCGCAGCGTGCGGAGCACCAGCCCGGCGCGCGCCGCGCGTTCTCGACGATGGCGGCATGACGGCGGCGGAGCCAGCGTGGTCTTGCGAGCCAGAGCACCCCGCGCTACACGCTCGGCTTTCCACCGGTCCAACCCTATATGTCCCAGGTCACCGTCTCCGCCCATGACATCGACATCTCCGGCGTCGCGCTGGACGTGCCGCTGCCGGTCGACTGGCTGAACACAGAGCTCTCGGACGCCGAGGTCACGGCGCTCGCGCCCGGCCATCTGACCGCCCGGCTGTCCCGGTCCGCGAACGAGATCGTCGTGCGCGGCCGCGTCAAGGTCGCCGTCGCCACGCCGTGCGCGCGCTGCCTCGCCCCCGCGTCGCAGGACATCGACGCCGAGCTCTCGCTGCTGCTGCGCCCGGCGCCGAAGGCCGAGGCGCACGGCCAGGGGCACCGGCGCGACGACGGCGGCCGCAACGGCGCGCCCAAGGCAGGGGCCAAGGCCAAGGAGCCCGAATACGAGTTCTCGGCCGACGAGGCCGACGTCGACACGTACGACGGCGAGACGGTCGTCCTCGACCCCTTCATCCGGGAAGCCATTCTCCTCGAGATGCCGAACTTCCCCTTGTGCTCGGAAGCTTGCCCGGGTATCGGTCCTGCCGCGTCCCGGGAGGACCGCGAAGGCGGCCCCTCGAACCTCGTCAGCGGGGCGGTGGAGGAGGAAGGGGCGGCTCCAGGCCTCGACCCGCGGCTCGCGCCGCTCAGCGCGCTCCGGGAAAAGCTCGGACAGAGGCCCGGCGCCTCTGGCAAACCCGAGCGATCCCCCTCGACCTCCCCGGCCAGCGCCGGGATACCGAAGAAGAAGACCAAGAAGGAGTAGTTCCGTGGCCGTCCCCAAGAGGAAAACCACCCCCAGCAAGCGCGACATGCGCCGCGCCAACCACGACAAGGTGACCCCCGTCCAGCTCGTTTCCTGCGAGAACTGCGGGGAAGCCCGGCTCCCGCACCGCGCCTGCGGCGCTTGCGGGCACTACAACGGTCGCAAGGCGAAGGCGACGAAGGCGACCGCGGCCTCATGACCGGGGCGGGCGCGCGGAGGCCAGCGCACCTGGGCGCGGCGCCCGCGCGCCAGGGCGCGGCGCTGACGTGCGCCATCGCGCGGCGGTCCGTCGCATGAGCGCCGTGCAGCCGAGGAGCCGCATCGTCGGGACGGGCAGCTACGCGCCCGCTCGGGTCCTGCACAACACCGATCTCGAGAAGATCGTCGACACCTCCGACAGCTGGATCAGCGAGCGGACAGGCATCCGCCGGCGCCACATCGCCGCCGAAGGCGAGCTCACGAGCGACATGGCCGCCGCCGCGGGCCGCTCGGCGCTCGAGGCGGCGGGGCTCTCGGCTGCCGACCTCGACATGATCATCGTCGGGACGATCAGCGGCGACAGCCCGATGCCCGCCTGCGCCGTGCACGTGCAGCAGAAGCTCGGCGCCCAGGAGATCCCTTCCTTCGACATCTCGGCGGCGTGCGCCGGCTTCGTCTACGGGCTCACGATCGCCGATCAGTTCATCGCGACCGGCGCGGCGCGCCACGTCCTCGTGATCGGCGTCGAGCTGCTGTCGCGGATCCTCAACTGGAAGGACCGCACGACGTGTGTCCTCTTCGGCGACGGCGCCGGCGCGGCCGTGCTGGGGCCCGCCTCCGGCGACGGCAGGGGCATCGTCTCGGCGCGGATCTTCAGCGACGGCGCGCTCGCGAACTCGCTGGTCATCCCGGGCGGCGGCACGGCCGAGCCGCTCACGGTCGAGGGCCTCGAGCAGAACCGCAACAAGGTCCACATGGTGGGGCAGGACATCTTCAAGGTCGCCGTGAAGAACCTCTCCAGCGCCTCGCTGATCGCGCTCGACCGCGCGGGCATGACGGCCGCGGATCTCGACTGGGTCGTCGCCCACCAGGCGAACCTGCGCATCATCAGCCAGGTCGCCGCCCGGCTCAGCCTCCCGCTCGAGCGGTTCGTGCTGAACATCGAGGAGTACGGCAACACCTCGAGCGCCTCGATCCCCATCGCCCTCGACGAGGCGGTGCGCGACGGGCGCATCAAGCCGGGTCACAACGTCCTTTTCTGCGCGCTCGGCGCCGGCATTTCCTGGGGCGCGACGATCGTCCGGATGTGAGCCGGCCATGCGCGCGCGCCGGCGTCGGGCTCGAGATCTGCGCATCCCTGCGGTTGAGCTCGCCCTGCGCTCCTGCATGAGCGAAGATCGGCGCGAGCCAGCTCCTTGACGTGGTGAGGAGGGGACGACGTCCGCCTCCTCCGCTTGGAAGAGAGGACTAACGTGAAGATCGCTTGGCTGTTTCCAGGGCAAGGGGCGCAAGAGGTGGGTATGGGCAAGGCCCTCGCGGAGTCCTCGCCGGCGGCGCGCGGCGTGTTCGCCCGGGCGGACGCCGCGCTCGGTGAGCCGATCTCGCGGCTCTGCTTCGAGGGGCCGATGGAGGAGCTGACGCTGACGAGCAACACCCAGCCCGCGATCGTCGCGACGAGCTGCGCGGTGGCCGCGGCGCTCGTCGAGCACCTGCCCGAGCTCGAGCCGCCGCTCTACGCGGCGGGCCACTCGCTCGGCGAGTACAGCGCGCTCGTCGCCGCGGGGGCGCTCGAGGTCGAGGAGGCGGTGCGGCTCTGCCGCACCCGCGGCAGCGCGATGCAGGATGCCGTGCCCGCGGGCCAGGGGGCGATGGCGGCGCTCATGGGGCTCGACCAGGACGTGGTGCTCGCGATCTGCGCCGAGGCGGCGCAGGGCGAGGTGGTGTCGCCGGCGAACTACAACGGGCCGGGGCAGATCGTGATCGCCGGCCACAGCCAGGCGGTCGCGCGGGCGCGCGAGCTCGCCGTCGCCCGCGGTGGCAAGGCGATCGCGCTCAAGGTGAGCGCGCCCTTCCACTGCGCGCTGATGCGGCCCGCCGCCGAGCGCCTGCGCCCCGAGCTCGAGCGCACACAGGTGAGGCCGCTCGCTTTCCCCGTCATCGCGAACGTGGACGCCGCGCCGAACGCCGATCCGGAGCGGGTGCGCTCGCTCCTGCTGCAGCAGATCGACGGGACCGTGCAGTGGATGCGGACGATCGAGCGGATGGCGGCGGACGGCGTGACGCACGCCCTGGAGCTCGGCCCCGGCAAGGTGCTCGCCGGGCTCGCGAAGCGGATCACGAAGCAGATCAAGGTGCTCAGCGTGAGCGACATGGCGGGGATAGAGCGCGTGAGCGCGTTCCTTTCGGAGGCATAGGCATCGATGTTCGACCTTACGGGCAAGGTTGCGATCGTCACGGGTGGATCGCGAGGGATCGGGCGGGCTGCGTCGGAGGCGCTGGCGGCGCAAGGGGCGCACGTGATCGTGAACTACGTGCGCGGGGAGGCCGAGGCGCGCGCGGTCGCCGAGGCGATCACCGCGCGCGGCGGCAAGGCCGAGGCGCTCGGCTTCGACGTCGCGAACATGCAGGCCACCGAGGCCGCCATCGCCGACGCGGCGAAGCGCCTCGGCCGCCTCGACATCCTCGTCGCGAACGCGGGGATCGCGATCGACGGGCTGCTCCTCCGGGTCAAGGAGGAGGACCTCGATCGCCTCTTCGACGTGAACGTCAAGGGCTCGATCGCGTGTGCGCGCGCCGCGACCAAGGTCATGATGCGGGCGCGCACCGGCCGCATCGTCTTCCTCTCCAGCGTCGTCGCGGAGATGGGCAACGTCGGCCAGGTGGCGTATGGCGCGACGAAGGCGGCCCTGCTCGGCGTCACGAAGTCGCTCGCCCGCGAGTACGCGGGGCGCGGCATCACCGTCAACGCGGTGGCGCCCGGCTTCATCGACACCGACATGACCACCACGATCAGCGGCGAGATGAAAGAGGGGCTCACCAAGATGATCCCCCTCGGGCGCACCGGTCGCGCCGAGGAGGTCGCCGCGGCGATCACATTCCTGTGCTCCGACGAGGCGAGCTACGTGACGGGAGAGACGCTGCGCGTCAACGGCGGCATGTACGTCTGAGACGCGCTGGATCGGGGATCTCGGCGGTCTGCGCTTCAGGCTCGACGGCGAGCCAGGCGCGCATGAAAAAAACGGCCGCCGGTAATTCCATGATGCAACGCTGATGGCGATGGGCTACTAGGGGGTCCGTTTTTCCGGGAGGAATACCATGGCTGAAGGTCGCGACATCACGGCCGAAGTAAAGCGAATCATCAAGGAGCAGCTCGACGTCGACGAGAAGGACATCAAGCCTGAAGCGACGTTCATCGACGATCTGGGCGCCGATTCGCTGGGCCTGGTGGAGCTTGTCCTCGCGTTCGAGGAAGCGTTCGAGATCGACATTCCGGACGAGGACACGGAGAAGATCCGCTCTGTCCAGGATGCGGTCGACTACATCGAGAGGAATGCCAAGAAGTAGCGTCCCAACCGCCCTAGCGGACGCGGCGTCACCATGGAGGTGCGAACAATGCGTGCGCCAACGAAGGGCCTGCTCTTCGTTGAAGCACGTGTTCTCGCCTCCGTGGTGGCGCTAGGGCAATAAAGAGCCATGGAACGCGTTGTCATCACCGGCATCGGGCTCATTACGCCCAACGGCATCGGGGCGCAGGCCACCTGGCAATCTCTGCTGGCTGGTCAGTCCGGCATCGGACCCATCACCCTCTTCGACGCGAGTACATTCCCGACTCGCTTCGCCGGCGAGGTGAAGGGGTTCGTCCCGGAAGAGTACATGCCGAAGAAGAAGGTCAAGGAGATGGGCCGCTTCGCCCAGCTCTCCGTCGCCGCCTCGCAGATGGCCATTCAGGACGCGGGGATCGAGCTCACCGAGGAGGACCGCGATCAGTGCGGCACCTTCATCGGCGTCGGCCTCGGCGGCCTCGAGTACCTGTACCAGCACTCGATCACGCTCAACGAGAAGGGCCCCCACAAGGTCAGCCCCTACTTCATCCCGACGGTCATCGCGAACCTCGCCGCGGGGCAGGTGGCGCTGTCGCTCGACCTCCGCGGCGCGAGCTACTGCAACACGAGCGCGTGCTCGTCGAGCGCGCACTCGCTCGGCGAGGCGTTCGAGTGGATACGCCGGGGGCGCTCGCACATCATGCTCACGGGCGGCGCGGAGGCGACGATCACCGGCCTCGGCATCGGCGGCTTCTGCGCGATGTTCGCGCTCTCGCGGCGCAACGACGAGCCCCAGCGGGCGAGCCGCCCCTGGGACAAGGGGCGCGACGGCTTCGTCTGCGCCGAGGGCGCCGGGTCGCTGCTGCTCGAGTCGCTCTCCCACGCGAGGAAGCGCGGCGCGAAGATCTACGCGGAGGTCGTGGGGTACGGCGCCTCGTGCGACGCGTACCACATCACGAAGCCGGCGCCCGACGGCGCCGGGGCGCAGCGGGCCATGAAGATGGCGCTCGCGGACGCGAAGCTCTCGCCGGACGCGATCGACTACATCAACGCCCATGGCACCTCGACCCCGCAGGGCGACATCGAGGAGACCCGGGCGATCCTCAAGACCTTCGGCGATCACGCGGCGTCGAAGCGCCTGTGGGTGAGCTCGACCAAGTCGGCGATGGGCCACCTGCTCGGGGGCGCCGGCGGCGTCGAGGCGGCGGTCTGCGCGCTCGCGCTGCGCCACGACGCGGTGCCGCCGACGCTCAACCTGGACGACCCCGATCCCGAGTGCACCCTCGACTACGTGCCGTTCACCTCGCGCGAGCGCCGGATGAACCACGTGATGTCGAACTCGTTCGGCTTCGGCGGCACGAACGTGTCGCTCGTCTTCTCCCGGTTCGAGGACTGACCGAGCCCCGCCGGATGCCCCGATGAAGTGCCCGTTCTGCGGCCACCTCGAGGACCGGGTGATCGACTCCCGGGCCGGCGGCGCGGGCGACGTGATCCGCCGGCGGCGCGAGTGCGCCTCGTGCGAGCGGAGGTTCACGACCTACGAGCGCGTCGAGGACATCCTGCCGACCGTCGTCAAGAAGGACGGGCGGCGCGAGCCGTTCGATCGGCAGAAGCTCGTGCGGGGTCTCCGGATCGCCTGCAACAAACGTCCCGTGTCGACGGACCAGATCGAGGTGATCGCCGACGCGATCGAGCGCGAGGCGCAGGAGTCCGAGCGGAGGGAGATCTCGTCGACCGAGCTCGGCGAGCGGGTGATGAACCACTTGCGCACCCTCGACGAGGTCGCCTATGTCCGGTTCGCCAGCGTCTATCGTTCCTTTCGGGACATCGACCAGTTCATGGCCGAGCTTGGCAAGCTTGTGAAGGCCAAGGCGCCCTAGTAGATCCGGCTCTTCGATGTCTGCGAAGACCCCCAGCCCCGATCCCGATTTCGACGCCTCGATGATGCGCATGGCCATCGAGGAGGCGCACAAGGCCATGCCTTCGCCGAACCCCCCGGTCGGCGCGGTGGTGGTGAGCACGGCGGGCGAGGTCGTGGCCGTCGCGCACCACGCCCGTGCGGGCGAGGAACACGCGGAGGGGCTGGCGCTCGCCGCCGCCGGGGACGTGGCGCGGGGCGGGACGTTGTACGTGACCCTCGAGCCCTGCAACCACGAGGGGCGCACCCCGCCCTGCGTGGACGCGGTGCTGAGCGCCGGCATCAAGCGGGTCGTCATCGGCGCGACGGATCCGAACCCGGCGGTGGTCGGCGGCGGGGCGCAGCGGCTCAGCGACGCCGGGCTCGCCGTCGAGATCGGCGTGGCCGGGGCCGAGGCCCGCGCGCTGATCGCGCCCTGGACCAAGTTCATCACGACCGGCATCCCCCATATCGCGCTCAAGCTCGCCCTGTCGCTGGACGGGCGCATCGCGACCCGCACGGGGGCCTCGAAGTGGGTCACCGGCCCGGAGGCCCGCGCGAAGGTGCAGGAGCTCCGCTCGCGGCACGACGCGGTCGCGATCGGCATCGGCACCGCCGTCGCCGACGACCCTCGCCTCACGCTGCGCGAGCCCGGGCTCGCGCCGAACGGCCGCAACCCCATCCGGCTCGTCTTCGACACGCGGCTCCGGCTGCCGCTCCATACGCGTCTGGTCCAGACGGCGCGCGAGGTGCCGACCTGGGTGCTGACGGGCGCCGACGCGCCCGAGGCGGCCGAGCAGATGCTCGCCGACGCGGGCTGCATCGTCCTGCGGGCGCCGACCTCCGCGGAGGGGCGGGTCGACGTGACCGCCGCGATGCGCCTCTGCGCCGCGCAGGGGATCGTCTCCATCCTCGTCGAGGGCGGCGCCGAGCTTGCGGGCAGCCTGCTCGCGTCGCGGCTCCCGGACGAGCTGCACGCCTTCGTCGCCCCGATCCTGCTCGGCCCGCGCGGCCGGCCGGGCGCGGTCGACTGGGCGGGCCCGGACACGCCGGGCGACGCGCCCCGGATCGTCGATCCGCGCTGGGAGCTCTGCGGCCGGGACGCCTACGTCAGCGGACCGCTCGCGTTCCCGGCGCGCAGCTGACGCCGCCCGCCACTGACGGGCCCGCACGTGCGCCGCGGGCCGCCCGCACGTCGCCGGCGAGCTCGCCCGCCGCGCCCGCGGGGCGGCGCCGCCGCTCAGCCAGCCGCTTCGGCGCCCCGCTTCTGCATCTTCCGCTGGACGATGCGCTTCTTGAGCGTGCCCATCCGGTCGATCATCAACACGCCGTCGAGGTGATCGAGCTCGTGCTGGATCGCAACCGCGAGCAGGCCGTCGGCCTCGATCTCGAAGGTGGCGCCGTCGCGCCCGCGGGCGCGCACGCGGACGCGCTCGGCGCGCTTGATGTCCTCGCTGATGCCGGGGAACGACAGGCACCCTTCGGGGCCGGTCTGCTGCCCCTCGTTCCGCACGATCTCGGGGTTGATGAACACGAGCAGGTTGCTCGGCTCGTTCTCGGCGGCGACGTCGACGAGGAAGACGCGGTGGAGCTCCCCGATCTGCGTGGCCGCGAGGCCGACGCCGGGCGCGGCGTACATGGTCTCGGCCATGTCGTCGATAAGCTTCAGGATTTCGGGGGTGATGTCACCGACCGGCAGCGCCTTCTGGCGCAGGCGCGGGTCGGGATAGTGGAGAATGGTACGGATGGCCATGGCTCTTGATCAGCATAACCTCCGCCCCTGGCGGGCGCCCGTCAAGACGTTCTGACGCTGGCCTCGCCGCGCCCTGCCGCGCCTCTCGCGGCGCCTCCCTCGCCGTAGCTTCCCTCGCCGCCGTACCTCGCGCGGTCGAGCCTAGCGGTTCCTCCGGAAGGAGGCCGAGGTGTCGACGGTGAGCCCGCGGGACTGAAGATCTTCCACGATGTCCGGCACCAGCCCGGAAGGGTGGAACGTCCCCTCGAGCGCGCCGCCGGCGGCCGTCCGCTCGACCACGAACGTGAACACGTCGCGAATGGCGATCTGCCCGGCCTCGATCCCGAGCTCCGCGATGCGGAGCACCCGGTGGCGGCCGTCGCGCAGCAGCGCGATCTCGATCGCCAGGTCGAAGGACGACGCCAGCCACTCGCGCGCCGTCTCCGGCGCGATGCCCGGGCGGGTCGCCGCGATGTCCGCGGGGAGCCGCGTCACCGCCTGCCGCAGCGTCGGCGCTCGCGCGGCCGCGAGCACGCCGTCCATGCCGCCGCCGATCGCGTCCACCACCTCGGCCGCCACGTGGCCCGAGAACGAGCTCACCACGAGCCGCTCCGGCCGGATGCGTGTGGCCGCCTGCACCGCCCGGACCCGCTCGGCCGTGGTGCCGCCGAGCGCGATGGACAACGTGTGGGGCTGGTCGATGACGAGCTCGTCCTCGTCCTGGAGCACGACCACCCGGTCGTCCGGCTGCGCTGCGGCCGCGAGCGCGCCGAGCAGCCAGCTCGTCCCCGCGTCGCGCGTCCCGGTGACGAGGAGGTTGCCGCGACCGAGCACGCACTGGGTGAGCAGACCCGCCATCGCGCGCGAGATCGTCCCGTTGCGCACGAGGTCTTCCAGCGTGACGTCGGGGCGCTGCGGCTTCCGGATGACCAGCGTCGAGGTCGCGGCGGGCGGGAGCACCGCGAAGAGCCGCCTGCCCCTCGGCAACGTCCGCTCGACGAAGCTCGCGCCGTCCTCGAGCGGCTGCCCGGCGGTCGCGCAGAGCCGGCGGATGACGCGGTCGACGGCGCGCTCGCTGCTGAAGCCGACCTCCGAGATGACCCGGCGGCGCCCGTGCATCGCGACCACGTGGTCGTGGCGGAACACCTGGATCTCGCTCACGTCGTCGTCCTCGAGCAGCCGGTCGAGCGGGCCGAACGTGAACAGCTCCCGCTGCGCGTCGGCCGTGACCGCGTCGAGGTCGACCTCGGGGGCGAGCTCGCCCGCCGCGCGCGTCGCCTCGACGCTCTCGGCGAGGGCCTGCTCGTACCGCTGGGCGACGGCGCCGTCCGGGAGCGCGCCGCCGTCGAGCGGCGCGAGGTCGATCGCGTCGGCGAGCCGCTCCATGATCCGCGCGAGCGCCCGGCGGTGCGCCACGGCCTGCGCCGAGTCGCCCTGCCCGCGGTCGACCCGATCCGAGACGGGCGGGATGGCCCTCCGGCTGGGGATCGGGACCACGCTCGGGTGGACGGCGGCGTTTCCGGCTCCCGGCGCGCCCGGCGCGGGCGGCGCGGCCGTGGGGGCGGCGCCCGGCAGCGGCGTCGCCATCGGGGAAGGCCGCGCCATCTGCGCGGTCGGGTTGCCTGCGCCCACGCCGACCGCACCGCCCGCGACACGACCGTCGCGCGCCTGCGGGAGGTTGGGCGGCGGCGGTGGGATGGGCGGCGGCGTAGCGGACGCGCCGCCCTGCGCGCCCGGCGCCAGCGGCGGGCGCGGCGAGGGCATGCGCGGCGGCGCGGGCACCGGACCGGGCGCGTCGGCGGACTCGTCGGGGTCGTTCTCGAGCGGGAAGTGGCTGATCACGCCCTGACCGGTGCGCGACGGCTCGCCCTTCTCGTTGATCAGCGGCAGCGGCGCCGAGCGATGCAGCCCCTTCTCGGCGGACGGCGGCGCTGCCCGCTCGGCCAGCGGCGCCGGATCGCCCGCGGTCATGTCTTCCGGCCCGCGCGCCGGGGACGCCGTGCTGTCCGGCGGCGCCGTGCCGCTCGAGGCGGTCTCGATCCGCAGCACGAAGTCGCCGATGTAGATCTTGTCGCCCTCGCGAACGATGGTCGCCTGGGCGATCTTGCGGCCGTTGACGTACGTGCCGTTGGTGCTCTTGAGGTCGGTGACGATGAAGCGCCCGTCACGGTAGAGCAGCCGCGCATGCCGCTTCGACACGTTGCCCTTCGGCAGCATCAGGTCGTTGCCCTGAACGCGGCCGACGTTGATCTCTGTCCGGTCGAAGGTTTCGCGGCGCTCCGCGCCCCCTTTCTCGCTGATGATCACCGAGAACATCTCGTCGCCTCGCGGGGCCAGGGCGGAGGTAAGACCCGATGCCCTCGTCACGCCATACGAGCAAGCTCGAACAGACATGTCAACGAGATGCCTTCGTTTCCTGGCGGCGAGGCGGCGAGCGGGCGCGAGGCCCGGCCGCGCGCCGGCCATGCTCGGCGGCCCGGTCGGGTCGCCGGTGCGGGCGCCGTCGCCGCGGCCCGAGGTGTCCCGCCGTCCTCCACGTCGACCCCGTCGCGTCGCACGCGGCGGCGAACAGGCTGGACTGCTTCCTCTGTCACCGAGCGGCGCGCCGTTCACCGGGCGGCGCGCCGTATCGCTGGCGCGCCGGTCCGGACACCGCGTCGCGCGGCGGCGCGAGCGGCCGCGCGAAATGGCAAGAGCATCATGGAGAGCGCAATGCCGCGCGCGGAGCTCGCGGCGCCCTGAGCGCGCCCAGGCACACGGCTCTTCGATAAGAGCGCAAATCTTGAAGGACGCGCGAATTCTGGTTCGCACCGCGCTGCGCGCCCGCCATCGATACGAGCTCGCCGCCGCGATTTGCTCCGCGGCGGGACCTGCTTGTCAGGAACTGCTGTACGGCGGCACTGCCGGTGAGGCGGGCACTGGCGCGAGCGACATCGGGTCGAGCCATCATGGCTTGACCTTGGCGCATCGAGCCGTTTACGTTGGCGCCCGCTCGGACCGGGGAGAATCGTCGAAGTTGTCGCGCACGCACATCAACAAGCGGCTGGGCAGCCGCCCTGCGCACGTTGGACTTGTCTACGAGGGGGGTTTGCTGCACGCAGCCAAGCCCGCATCGGAATCAGGGACCGCAGATACGGTCTCCTCCCGACTCCCAGCCTGCGCGCCTCGGGTATCGACGAGCTCGGAAGTGGAGGAAATATGGCAGTTGGCAAAGTAAAGTGGTTCAACGATGAGAAGGGCTGGGGTTTCATCAAGCAGGAGACTGGCCCCGACGTCTTCGTTCATTATTCGCAGATCAGCGGCGAAGGGCGCCGCCGTCTGTTCGAGGACGAGACCGTCGAGTTCGAGATCAAGGAAGGTCCCAAAGGTCTCCAGGCGGTCAACGTGATGCGCGCCCCGAGCTGATTCGCCTCCGCGCCTGAGCCCCACCCGCTCTCCCCGCGCAGCGCTCCCGCTGCGCTCGATCCACCTCATCGTCACCTCCGAGCCCGATCGCCGCGCGCCCGCAAGGCGGGTTGCACGCGTGGCGGATTGCCTGCGCGCCGCGCCGGCGATCGGGCCGGCGTCGTGGCTCAGCGCCGGCAGCGCCGAGCGGGCTCATCGCTGGGGGACCGGGACCTCGCGGAACACGTCGTGCCCGGGGACGAAGCGGTGCGACGTGATGCCCTTGATCCCGCCCGCGTCGTCGATCTCGTAGACGTTGAACCCGGCCATCCGCTCGTCGCTGTCGTGCAGGAGCGAGGCGCTCGCCGCGCCCACGGCGTCGATGTGTCCCCTGTCGGTGTGCAGCTTCCGGTGGATGCGCCGGTGCAGGTGCCCGTGCAGCAGGAGTCCGCGGCTGACCTGCCGGAGCAGGCGCCCCTCCGCCGCCGCGTCCCCCAGGCCTTCGAGCAACGTCTTCGTCAGGCTCGCCGGGTTGTGGAGCGGGTGGTGCTGGAGGACGATCGGCGTCCGCCGCCGCACCTCCGGGTGCGCGAGCACGCGCTCCAGCGCGCGCAGCTGCGCGGCGCCGATCCGCCCCGAGGCCACGAGCGGAGGGCGGGGCCACGCGGTCGACAGGCCGATGATCGCCACCGGCCCGCGCAGGTGCACGAACGGGAACACCGAGCCGGCGCCGTCGCGCTCGGCGCCGCGTCCGCCCTCCCGCGCGGGCGCGTCGAGCTGCAGATCCGAGCGCAGGTACGGCGCGAAGTACTGCGTGAACCGCTGCGCGCGGTGCGCGCCCTTCGTGTACGCGTCGTGGTTGCCCGGGACGAGGCTCACCCGATCCGGAGGGAGCCCGAGATCGCGCTGCAAGAAGCTGCGGACCAGGACGAACTCGCGCTCGAGCGCGAGGTTCGAGACGTCGCCCGTGATGACGACGTGGTCGATGCCGAGCCGCTGGATCTCCTTCGCCGCCGCGTGCACCGCGTGCGGCTTGTGGACGGCGCGGCGCCGGAAGCGGATGTTGATGTACCCGGTGAGCCGCTTGTTCAGCAGCCGGAACGGGATGGCTCCCTCGAGGGACAGGAGGTGCAGGTCGGAGAGGTGCGCGATCCTCACGCGCGCAGTATGGGCCCTTCCCGCGCCGCGGCCAACCGCCGCGGGCGCCGCGCGCGTCAGCGCCGCACGGCCGCGTGGCCCCGCGGCTCACGCGGTCCGCGCGCAGCGGAAGCCGCGCCACGCGCGGCGGCTGGTCGGCAGATCGTGCCCCCGAGCCGCGCCGCGCAGCCAGGGTCGTCCGTGGGTGTAGCTGCCGCCCCGGAGCACGCGCTCCTCCCCCATGCCGGGCCCGCGCGGATCCTTCGCGCTGCCGCTTGGATACTCGGGACCGTAGTAGTCTGCGACCCACTCCTCGACGTTGCCGGCGAGGTCGTCGATCCCGTCGGGGGTGCGCCCGGCGACGAACGAGCCGACCGGCGCAAGCTCGAGGAAGCCGTCGCCGTCGTCGTGCTCGTCGACCGCCAGCCTGCCGTGGTTCGCGTAGAACGGGTTGTACACGTCGCCCCAGGGGTAGCGGCGTCCATCGGCGCGGCGCGCCGCGCGCTCCCACTCGGCCTCCGTCGGGAGGCGACCGCCGGCCCACGCGCAGTAGCGCTGCGCGTCGCTCCAGGTGACGAGCACCACCGGATAGTCCGGCCGATCGAAGCGCTGCCCGCCGGAAGCGTAAGGAGGCTCGTCGCAGTGTCCGGCCGAGACGCACCGGCGGTAGCTGGCCACGGTCACCTCGGTGCGGTCGATCCAGAAATCCGAGAGGTACACCTCGTGCGGCACGAGCTCGTTCGCGAAGCTCGCCTCGATCTCTTCCACGCACAGCTCTCCGGCCGGCTCGAGCTTGCAGAGCGTCACCGCGTGCACGATCTCCACCTCGCTCGAGCCCATCGTGAAGCTGCCCGCGCGCACGAGGACGGCCGAGGGGCCGGGCGCGCGCAGCGCGACGACGCTCGAGGGCGCGCGCGGGCCTCCGGCGCGCGCCGAGACGGCGGCCGCGGCGTCCGCCGGGGGTCGCGGGGCGCGCCGACCGCGCGGAGGCGCCGCCGCGCCGACCATGGAGACTGCGAAAAACGAGGCCAGCATGGCCAGCGTGAGGAGAGCCGCCGGACGCATGCCGGAGACGTAGCATGCTCCAGGCAGGCACACGGTCTCCGCTTCGTCGGGCCCGCGCGCCCCGCGCCACGGGGCGGCGCGGCGACGATCTGGCGTCTGGGACGTCGTACACGCGCTGGTCTGGACGGCGGGGGCCTCGCCCCGGGCGCTCACCGCAAGCGCCGGGGCGAACGTCGGGCGAGCGCCGAGCCGCGCGGCGGCGGCGGCGACGACGCAGCGCGTGCGACGGCGTGAGGACACGCCGCAAAAGTGCGCACGGCGCCGAGGAGCGATAGACTCGAGGGGCTCGGTGCCAACCTTTATGGACAACGCCAACACGACGAGCGCGGCGGTCGACGCCGCGGTGATCGAGGAGCTGCGCGAGGCGTTCGAGAGCGGAGAGCTCGTGCTCTTCGTGGGAGGCGGCATCTCGGCCGCCGCCGGGCTGCCGACGTGGCGCCAGCTCGTCGATCTGCTCGTCGAGCGGGTGCGCGATCAGGTCGGCGACGAGCTCGTGGTCGCCGAGGTGGCGGAGCTCGCGCGATCGCAGCGCCACAGCGAGGCGCTCGCCGCCGCGGAGCACGCCCTCGGCCCGGCGGAGTTCAACGCCTTCGTCGAGGACGCCCTCGACGACGAGGGGCTCGAGCCGCCGCGGATCGCGCTCGCGCTCGCCGCGCTGCGGGACAGGCTGCGCGCGGTGCTCACGACGAACATCAACCACCTGCTCGAGCGCGCCTTCGGCCCCGACTGGGAGCCCCACTGGCGCATCACCGACGACGTGGCGTGGCGGCGCCGGATCATCCTCAAGATGCACGGCACGCTGAAGGAGCCCAGCAGCTGGGTGTTCACGCGGGAGCGCTTCCACAAGGCGATCGCCGCGCCCGCCGTGCGCAGCGCGCTCACGGCCGTGCTCTCGACGTGCCCGATGCTCTTCGTCGGCTTCGGGCGCGCCGACGGCAACTTCGACGAGATGCTGTCGGACATCCATGCGCTGTCGGGGAGCTCGCCGCCGCCCCGCTTCGTGCTCGTCCCGCGCGCCAGCCTGACGCCGTACCGGCGCACGATGCTCGTCGACATGGGCTTCCAGCTCCTGCCCTACGACACGCCGGACGGCAGCCACGACGAGGCGCTCGCGATCCTCGAGCGCGCGAGCGCGGCCCGCCCCCGCGCCTCGTCGCCCTCCTCGCCGGCGTCGGCCCGCGGGGGGGCGCTCGATCCTGCCGCCCGCGATCCCGGACCTGGAGCTCCCGCCGTCGTCGTCGCCCCTGGGCTTCCCGGCGTACGACCTCCCGCTCGATCTTCCGTCCGGATTTCCGTCCGGATTTCCGGCCGATCTCGCGCCCGATTCGGCCGGCTACGAGGACACCGTCACCGTCCCGGGGGCGCTCGACACCACGCGGCGCGATCTCGCGTCCGAGCCGCCGGCGAGCCCGATCGAGGTGTTCTTCTCGTACTCGGAGAGCAACCGCGAGCTGCGCGACAAGCTCGAGACCCACCTCGCCATCCTCAAGCGCAAGGGCGTGATCCGCGGCTGGCACGACGGAGAGATCGGCGCCGGCGAGGAGCGCGACCGGGCGCTCGCGGAGCACCTCGAGACCGCGAAGGTCGTCCTCCTGCTCATCAGCGCGGACTTCCTGGCGTCGGACTTCTGTTACGACGTCGAGATGCAGAAGGCGATCGAGCGCCACGAGCGGGGGGAGGCGCGCGTCATCCCCGTCATCCTCGACGCCTGCGACTGGGAGGGCGCGCCGTTCGGCAGGCTGGCCAGCTTGCCGCGAGGCGGGCGCCCGGTGACGAGCTGGGTCAACCAGAGCGAGGCCTTCACCGACATCGCCAAGGGCATCCGAAAGCAGGTCGAGCAGCTCACCCAAAACCCCCCGTAGGCTCACCGAGCGCCGGCGCCCAGCCGGTGAGCCACTCCGAGGTGCCACCACCGCCAGGGATCTGGAGCGTTCCCGCCTGGACAGGCCGGAACCTGGCCGCGCGCGACGAGCTGCTCGCCGAGATCGGCAGGACGCTCGCGAAGCGCGGCATCGCGCCGCTCTGCGGCCTCGGCGGCACCGGCAAGACCAAGCTCGCGATCGAGTACGCCCACCGCAACGCCGGCGCCTACGACACGGTCTTCCTGATCGACGGCCAGAGCACGGAGACGATGGACGCCGCCTTCGTCGCGCTCGCCTCCGAGATGCGCCTGCCCGAGCAGGAGATCCAGGATCCGGCGCGCGCCGTCGCGGCGGTGCGCAGCAAGCTCGGGCGCCGCGGGCGCTGGCTCCTCCTCTTCGACGGCGTGCGCGAGCCGAGCGAGGTCGACCTCTACGTCCCGAGCGTCTCGTTCGGCGGCCACATCCTCATGACGTCGCAGAACCCGATCTGGCGCGGGCTCACGACGGTGACGGTCCGCGGCATCGAGCGCGCCGAGTCGGTGAGCTTCCTGCTCCGGCGCACGGGCGAGACCGACGCCGAGGCGGCCAACGCCCTCGCGGAAGAGCTCGGCGATCTGCCGCTCGCCCTGGCGCAGGCCGGCGCCTACATCGAGGAGACGGGGCGCCCGCTCGCGGAGTACCTCGCGCTGTTCCGCCAGCGCCCGGCCGCGCTCCTGGAGCGCCCGGTCAGCTTCCCGGTGACCGTCGCGACCACGTGGGAGAGCGCGCTCGCCGCCGTGTTCACCCACCAGGCGGCGGCGGAGCTGCTCAGCCTGTGCTCGTTCCTGCCGATGGACGCGATCCCGCGGCGGGCGCTGAACGAGTACGATCCGCTCGCGCTCGACGACGCGATCGCGATGCTGCGGCTGCACTCGCTGATCGAGGTGCGAGCGCAGGCGCTCAGCGTCCACCGGCTCGTGAAGATCGTCGTGCGCAACCAGCTGCGGCGGGACGACCGGCGTCAGTGGATGGAGGCGGCGCGCCGCATCCTCCAGGCCGCCGGCAGAGCGTCTCCGGGCGCGGACGAGGAACGCGAAGGTAGGACGGAGCCGGATGCGGGGTAAGGAACACCCCCCGAGAAAGTATGGAGGTTCGACCCGCATGTATCCGCCGAGAGCACTATTTGCCGTCTCTTCCTGGGTCTTTCCCGACCGCGTATTCTCGTTGCGCTTCAGGTCCGTCGTGAGACCTTAAGGCCCTCGAGAGGAACTATGGTTGCCTTGGCGACGAGCCCCGCCGACGTGTTCTTCTCCTACTCCCCGAGGGACGAGGACCTTCGGCCCAAGCTCGAGACCCACCTCGACGCGCTCAAACGGCAAGGGGTCATCCGGACGTACCAGGGCTTCGCGCTCGGCGCCGGCAAGGAGCGGCGGGAGGTGATCGCCGCGAAGCTGAGCGAGGCGCGCGTCGTCCTGCTGCTCGTGAGCACGGATTTCCTCCACGCGGACGCGTGGCTCTCTCCGGAGCTCCGGGAGGCGATGGCGCGGCACGAGGCGGGCGAGTGCCGGGTCATCCCCGTTATCCTGCGGCCCTGCGCCTGGGAGAAGACGCTGCTCGGCAAGCTGCAGCCGCTGCCCAACCGCGCGCGGCCCGTGACCAGCTACCCCAACCAGAGCGAGGCGTTTACCGAGATCGCGAAGGGGATCCGGAGCGCCATCCGGGAGACGGAGCCGCCGACGCTGCGGCCGGCCTCACGGCGGCAGTCGAGCTCGCCCGACGCGGAGCCGCACATCAAGAAGCTGCCGCCGCGCAACCCGAGCTTCACCGGGCGCGATCAGCTGCTCGACGCGCTGCGGAGCGCGCTCACCACGGGCGGACCCGCGGCGCTCACCCAGGCGATCAGCGGCCTCGGCGGCATCGGCAAGACGCAGCTCGCCGCTGAGTACGCGCACCGCTACGCGAGCCAGTACAACGTGGTCTGGTGGGTCCGCGCGGAGGAGCCGGCCACGGCGGCGGAGGACTTCGCCCGCCTCGCCACGGCGCTCGGCCTGCCCGAGCAGGACGAGGCCGACCAGCGAATCGCGATCGAGGCGGTCCGCTCGTGGTTGTCCCGCAACGACCGGTGGCTGCTCATCTTCGACAACGTGAACGACCCGAAGGACGTCGCCCCGTACCTGCCGCACCCGCGCACCGGGCACATCCTCATCACGTCGCGCAACCCGAGCTTCCGCGGCATCGCCACGCCGCTCACCGTGCCGGCGCTGGATCGCGCCGACTCGGTGAAATTCCTGCTCGTCCGGACCGGACAGAGCGACGAGCGCGCCGCGGAGCGGCTCGCCGAGACGCTCGGGGATCTGCCGCTCGCGCTGGTGCAGGCGGCGGCGACCATCAAGGAGACGAGATCCTCGATCGCGACCTACCACGCCGTCTTCGGCGACCACCAGCGCGAGCTCTTGCTCCGCGGCGTCCCCATGGACTACCCGACGCCGGTCGCCACCACCTGGGGCCTCGCGTTCCAGGAGGCGCAGCGCTTCTCGCCCGTCGCCGTCGATCTGCTGAGCCTGTGCGCGTTCCTCGCGCCCGACGACATCCCGCGCGAGGGCCTCGCCGACGCGGCGCCGCACCTGCCGCGGGCGCTCGCGGAGGCCCTGAGCGATCCGCTGATGCTCGACGAGGCGGTCGCCGCGCTCCGCCGCTACTCGTTCATCGACGTGCACGAGGGCGCGCTCTCGGTGCACCGCCTCGTCCAGGCGGTGGTCCGCGATCGCCTCTCGCCCGAGGACCGGCGGGTGTGGGCCGAGGCCGCGATCCGCCTCGTCGATCACGCGTTCCCCGAGAGCAGCGAGGACGTGGAGACGTGGCCGTTCTGCGCCCGCTGGCTGCCCCACGCGCTCGCCGCGGCGAGCCAGGCCGAGATCTACGACGTCGTGAAGGAGGTGCGCGGGCGGCTCCTCGCCCGGTTCGCCGTATACCTGCAGGGCCGCGCGGCGTTCGCGGAGGCGAAGGGGTACCTGGAGCGGGCGCTCTCGCTGCACGAGGCGGTGTTCGGCCACGACGACCCGAAGGTCGCGGCCGTGCTGCGCAGCCTCGGCAGCGTCCTGCACGACCTCGGCGACCTCGGCGGCGCGCGGGCCCACCTGGAGCGCGCGCTCGCGATCGACATCGCGCGCTTCGGCCCCGATCACCCGGACGTGGCGCGCGACGTGAACGATCTCGGCAGCGTGCTCATGGATCAGGGCGACCTGCCGGGCGCGCGCAAGCACCTGGAGCGCGCGCTCGCGATCGACGAGGCCACGTACGGCCCCGACGATCCGAGCGTCGCCATACGGCTCAACAACCTCGGCGCGCTGTTCCGCGACCTCGGCGACTTCGCTGGCGCGCGCGTGCACCTGGAGCGCGCGCTCGCGATCGACATCCGCGCCTACGGCCCGGAGCACCCGACGGTCGCGATCGGGCGCACGAACCTCGGCCGGCTGCTCCACGACCTCGGCGATCTCAAGGGCGCACGCGAGCAGTTCGAGGAAGCGCTCAAGATCGACGAGCACAGCTACGGCACGTACCACCCGCGCTTCGCGCTGGCGCTGAACAACCGCGGGCGCGTGCTGCGCGACCTCGGCGACCTCGCCGGCGCGCGCGCCGACTTCGAGCGCGCCCTCGCGATCGTCGAGGACACCTACGGGCCGGATCACCCGGACGTGGCGCGCGACATCAACAACCTCGGCAGCGTGCTGCGCGATCTCGGCGACCTCGAGGGGGCGCGCGCGCATTTCGCGCGCGTGCTCAAGATCGCGGAGGCGACCTACGGCCCGGATCATCCGGCCGTGGCCATCGGCTGCAACAACCTCGGCAGCGTGCTGCAAGCGCTCGGCGAGCTGCCGGGGGCGCGCGAGCAGCTGGAGCGCGCGCTCGGCATCGCGCAGGCGACGTACGGGCCGGATCACCCGGTCGTCGCGAGCATCGTGAACAACCTCGGCCGCGTGCTGCAGGCGCTCGGCGATCTCTCGGGCGCGTGGCAGCAGATCGAGCGCGCCGTGGCGATCGCCACGAAGGCGCTCGGGCCGACGCACCCGTCGGTGCAGATCTTCTCGAGGAA
This sequence comes from Sorangium cellulosum, assembly GCF_002950945.1. GTDB lineage: Bacteria > Myxococcota_A > Polyangia > Polyangiales > Polyangiaceae > Sorangium > Sorangium cellulosum_E. The sequence goes on along the minus strand of NZ_CP012673.1, from coordinate 6,234,123 downwards.
CCTGGCGCGCCTCGGCGACGCGCTCGGGGGCGGCGCCCAGGCGACCTGAGCGCCGGCGCGCCGCGGAAGGGGGCGAGGGCAGGGGACCGCCGGGTCAGATCCCGGCGTCCCCTGCGTCGTGGCTGTTCCTTGATCGAGCGGGCGGCGCGTCAGCCGAGCAGGATCTGCGTCGGGTGCTCCAGGAGCTGGCGCAGCACCTTGAGGAAGCTCGCGCCGACCGCGCCGTCGACGACGCGGTGATCGCAGGAGAGCGTCATGCCCATGCGCCGGCCCGGCACGACCTGCTCGCCGCGCACGACGGGCTCGCGGCGCACCTGGCCGACCGCGAGGATCGCGCCCTCGGGGGGGTTGATGACGGCGGCGAAGTCGTCGATCCCGAACATGCCGAGGTTCGAGATCGAGAAGGTCCCGTTCGCCATCTCCTCGGGCCGCAGCTTCTTCGCCTTGGCGCGCCCCGCGAGCTCGCGCACCTCGGCGGCGATCTCGAGCACCTGCTTGCGATCCGCGTCGCGCACCACCGGCGTCACGAGGCCCTCGGGGACGGCGACCGCCACCGAGATGTCGACGCGCCGGTGCAGGAGGATCGCGTCGGCGGTGAACTGCGCGTTGCACTCCGGCACGCGCTGGAGCGCGATGGCGCACGCCTTCACCAGGAGGTCGTTGAAGCTGATCTTGGGCGGCTTCTCCCCCTCCGCCGCGGTCGCCGCGAGATCCGCGTTGATCTGCTCGCGCAGCGCGTTCAGCGGATCGGCGTCGACGTCGATCGAGAGGTAGAAGTGCGGGACCGTCTGCTTCGACTCGGTGAGGCGCCGGGCGATCGCCTTGCGCATCATGCTGAGCGGCCGCACCTCCGGCGCGGCGAGCTCGCCGGGGGCGGGCGCCGCGGGGGCCGCCTGGGCCGGCGCCGGCTTGAGGCCGTCGAGGTCGCGCGCGACGATGCGCCCGCCCGGGCCGGAGCCCGCGACGTTGCTGAGGTCGAGCCCGCGCTCGCGGCCGAGCTTGCGCACGTACGGCGACGCCTTCACGCGGCCGCCGGACGAGGGCTGCGGCGCCGCCGGCTGCGTGGGCGGCGAGACCGCGTCGCCGCGCGTCGCCTGAGGAGCGTCCGTCACCGGCGCGTCGCCGCCGGCAGCCTGCTGCGGCGCCGGCTCCTTCTTTTCCTGAGGCTTCTCCTGCGGCGCCGCTCCGGCGCCAGCCGGCGCCGGCGCGCCGCCGCCGGCTCCCCCGACGACGCCGCTGATGTCCTCGCCCGGGGCGCCGATGACGGCGACAGGCTGGCCGAGCTTCACCACGCTTCCTGCGGGCACGAGGATCTTGAGCAGCGTCCCTCGATCGAAGGAGCGGTACTCCATGGTCGCCTTGTCGGTCTCGACCTCGGCGAGCAGATCGTCGATGTCGATCTTCTCGCCTTCCTTCTTGTGCCACGCGCTGATCTGCCCCTCCTCCATGGTCGGGGACAGCTTCGGCAGTTCCAGAACCTTCGCCATGGGTCTATCAACCTTGATCGGGGACGTGCGTCCGCTCTGTCAGCTCTTGTAGAGAACGCGGTGAACGTTTTCGATGATCCGCGCCGCCTGCGGGATCACGTACTGCTCCAGCCGAGCGTTGTACGGCATCGGCACGTCGAGCGTGGTCGCGCGCAGCACCGGCGCGTCCAGCTCGTCGAACGCGAGCCGCTGGATGCGGTCGGCGACCTCGGCCCCGACGCCGCCGTACGGCCAGCCCTCGTGGGCCACGACCGCGCGGTGCGTCTTGGTCACGCTCTTCACGATCGTCTCCTCGTCGAGCGGGCGCAGCGAGCGCAGATCCACGACCTCCGCGCTGATGCCGTCCTTCTCGAGCTTGGCCGCGGCGTCGAGCGCAACGTGCACCATCCGGCTCCACGCGATGATCGTGACGTCCGTCCCCTCGCGCGGGATCGAGGCGACCCCCAGGGGCACGATGAAGTCCGGATCGTCGGGCACCTCGCCCTGCACGCCGTAGAGCGTCTCGCTCTCCATGAAGAGCACCGGGTTGTCGTCCCGGATCGCCGACTTCAGGAGCCCCTTCGCGTCCGCCGGCGTCGCGGGCGCGAGCACCTTGAGGCCAGGGATGTGGGCGTAGAAGTGCTCCATCGAGTGCGAGTGCTGCGAGCCGACCTGGCGCGCGGAGCCGTTCGGCGCCCGCAGCACGAGCGGGATGCTGAGCTGCCCGCCGGACATCTGCCGGAGCTTCGCCGCGTTGTTGAGGATCTGATCGAACGCGACCGCGGAGAAGTTCCACGTCATGTACTCGACGATCGGCCGCAGCCCGACCATCGCGGCGCCGATCGAGATGCCGGTGAACCCGCTCTCGGTGATCGGCGCGTCGATCACGCGCCGCGGGCCGAACTTGTCGAGCATCCCCTCGGTCACCTTGTAGGCGCCCTGGTAGTGCCCGACCTCCTCGCCGACGAGGTACACCCGCTCGTCGCGCTCCATCTCCTCGACCATGGCGGCGCGAACCGCCTCACGGAACTTTAGGACGGTCATCGCGCAAAAGGCCCTGCATAGGTTGTGGGCTCGAGCACCTCGGGCCCGGGTTCCGGACTCTCCTCGGCGAAGCGGATCGCGTCGGCGATCTCGTCTTCCACCTCTTTGTCGATCGCGTCGAGCTTCTGGCCGTGCCCCTTCTCCTCGAGCTCGATGCGCGAGCGCAGGAGCACGTCCTTCTTCTTGCGCTCCTCGAGCTCCTCCTTCGTCCGGTACTTGCCGGGATCGCTCATCGAGTGGCCCCGGAAGCGGTACGTCCGGATCTCGACGAGCGTCGGCTCCGACTGCGTGCGCGCCCGCGCGATCGCCTCGCCGAGGCGGTCGCGCACCTGGAGGACGTGCTCGGCGTTGAAGCGATCGCGCTCCATGCCGTAGGCGAGCGCCTTCAGCGACACGTCCTCGACCGAGAGCGTGCGGGAGAGCGGCGTCCCCATCGCGTACTCGTTGTTCTCGCAGACGAACACGATCGGCAGCTTCCAGAGCGCGGCGAGCGACATGCCCTCGTGGAAGTCGCCGATGCTCACGGCGCCCTCGCCGAAGAACACCATCGAGACCCGGTCCTCGCCGCGGTACTTCGAGGCGAACGCCGTCCCCACGGCGATGGGGATGTGGCCGCCGACGATGCCGTAGCCGCCGAGCATGTTGTGCTCTTTGTCGAAGAAGTGCATCGAGCCGCCGAGCCCCTTCGAGCACCCGGTGACCTTGCCGTAGAGCTCGGCCATCGCGGCGCGTGGGGTCATCCCGCGGGCGAGCGCGAGGCCGTGATCACGGTAGGTCGTCATCACGTAGTCGTCGGGACGAAGCGCCGCGCAAGCGCCGACGGCGATGGGCTCCTGACCGATGTAGAGGTGAAGGAACCCACCGATCTTGCCCTGCGAATACGCGCGCGCCGCTTCCTCCTCGAAGCGTCGAATCTGGGCCATGTTTCGGTAGAGCGACAGATGCAGATCGTCGTCGCTGTTGGTCGGTGTAGTCATCGCGGAGATCTCAGGGGGCAGGACAGCAATCCAGACAGTCGCCAGCGCGGCGGTCGGCGTGATGCGGGCGACCTGCCCGTGCCCGCGAGGGCCCAGGCGAGGCGCTTGACGTCGGCCGTTCCGGACAGCGACGCCGCTTACCCGGGCTCCTTTACGGGAGTTTTTCCCGCGTGACAACGCATCCGCGCTCTCGTCGCTTCAACGCGCAGCAGCATCGGGCGCTCCCGCATCCGGCGCGCCGGGATCAGCGGCTTCCGGCGCGCCCGCGTCGTGGGCCTGCTCGGTCTCGGCCCCGGTCTCGGTGTCGGTCTCGGTGTCGGTGTCGGTCTCGGTCTCTGCCTCGCCCTCGGCGCCGGCCACCGACGCGGGCCGGCTCGGGGCGCTGCTCGGCGGGCTCGCGTTGCTGTCCGCGCTGCCCGTCGCGCGCGGCGCGCCGTCGCCGGGCTCGGGCCTCGGCCGCGCGGGCCGCGCCGGCGGGCCGACGCGCTGCCGGGGCGACGCGGGCGCGGACGACGCGGCCGGCGCCGCGCCGGGGGCGGGCAGCTCGTCGGGCGTCGCCGTGGAGCGCATCGCGGTGCGGACGAGCAGCATGGCCGTCGCCACGACCACGGCCGCGCCGAGGAGGATCTGCCCCGTCTTGCGCTCGGGCGGGGGGAAGTCGTCGTCGCTCGCCTCCACGCGCGGCGCGCCAGGGTCCGCCGGCAGCGCTGCCGCTGCGGCGACGGAGGACTCGAACATGCGCCGGGGCAGCTGGCTCGCGGCGGCCCACTCGAGGCTGTCGGCGAACGCGGCGCCGAACGCCTCGCAGCTCGGGTACCGGTGCTCGGGCCGCTTCGACAGCCCGCGCGCGAGCACGTGGTCGAGCGACGGCGGCACGCCGAGCTCCCGCGAGAGCGGCGGCGGCTCGTCGCTCGCGATCTTCGACGCGACCGAGACCGCGTCGTCGCCCGGGAACGCGCGCTTGCCCGAGATCGCCTCGTACATGACCGCGGCGAGCGAGAACTGATCGCTCTCGGGCGAGAACTTGCCGGCGCGGAACGTCTCCGGCGCGCTGTACGCGGGCGTGCCCATGAGCCCGCCCTGGTGCGTCAGCGTCGAGTCCGGGATCCGGGCGATGCCGAAGTCGGCGATCTTGCCGCCCTTGCTCGAGAGGATGATGTTCTCCGGCTTGACGTCGCGGTGAACGATGCCCGCGCGGTGCGCGATCGTGAGCGCCTCGCCGAGATCGCGCGCGAGGCGCGCCGCCTCCGCCGCCGAGAGCGGGCGCTCGAGGAGCTGCTGCTTCAGCGTCGGCCCCTCGACGTACTCGAACACGAGGTAGAGCCCGAAGCCTGGATCTTCGCCCACGTCGTGGAGCGTGACGAGGTTCGGGTGGGTCACGCGCGCCGCGGCGCGCGCCTCGTGGCGCATCCTCACGATGAGCTGCTCGCGGACGTCGCGCGGGATGCGGAGGTCGTCCCGCAGGTGCTTCAGCGCGACGTCGCGATCGAGCACCGGATCGTGCGCCAGCAGCACGCGCCCCATCGCGCCCTCGCCGAGGAGGCGCAGCACGCGGTAGCGCCCGAGGGCGTCGGGCAGCGCGGCGCCGCCGCTCGTCTGCCCGAGCGCGCCGTGATCGCTGTCGGAGGTCGGGGATCCAGCCACGTCGCGTCGGTTCTATCCGTCCGGCGGCCCAGGCGGAAGGCCTGGCCGGCGTTCCTCTTCCGGTTATGTTCCGGTTATGCTCTACCGCGGCGCGCTCCGGATCGACGAGCCGCACGCACCAGCACCCAGGGCGCCGAGGAACCGGTCTCCGCGGGCCCGCCGGCATGTGACTTTCCAGAGAGGGCGCAGCGAGCACAGATGAGCACCGAGAGCGCGTCGAAGCCGATCCCGGCCGCCGGGGGTCCCAAGAAGCGAGGCAAGGCGAAGTACATCGTGCTCCTCGGCCTCGTCCTCTCCGTCTTTCTCGCCGCGCAGACCGGGCTGCTCGGCTTCGGCTGGGCGCACCTCCGCGCCGCGACGTTCCCGAAGGACGAGTCGCTGCTCGAGTATGTCCAAGGCAGCGCCACCAGCGTGGTGATCGTCGACCCGCACCAGCTCGATCGGGAGATGCTCGGCGCGGAGGGGAGCGCGGTGCGGCAGCACCTCGAGCGCACCCGCGACGACATCAAGAAGGCGACGGGCATCGATCTCGGCTTCGATGTCGACAAGCTGGCCTTCTCCTCGTCGCTCGTGGTCGCCCGCGGGCGCTTCGACGAGCAGAAGCTCGCGGAGCGCCTCGCGGAGCGCAGCTACGTCCCGGCGGAGTACAAGGGCGTGAAGTACCTGGTCCGCGCCGGCGAGGACGCGATCGCGGTGCGCGACGGGTCGATCCTGCTGTACGGCGCCGAGCCCGAGATCCGGGCGAGCATCGACGCCGAGGAGGCCGAGACGTCGCTGGCGAGCCGCGAGGAGGTCACCTCGCGGCTCGAGCAGCTCGGGTGGGATCGCCCCCTGCTCGGCGTCGCGCTGCTCGCCCAGGAGAAGCCGAGCCTGCGCGCGATCCTCGTCGGCTCCACCGGTCCGCGCGCCGTGACGTTCGGCGTCGCGACGAAGGGGGGCCTCTCCGCGACGGTCGCGATCGACGCCGCGTCGCCGAACGCGGCCGAGGAGCTCCGGAAGCTCCTGGAGGAGAAACGCGCCGACGCCCAGGCGCTGAACGCGCTCGTCGGTCCGGAGGCGGGCCCGGCGCTCGCCGAGATCGTGAAGCGCGCGCAGCTCTCGGTGGATCAGGGGGCGGGCCGGCTGACGATCCAGGCGCAGGTGCGCCCGGAGGAGCTCGACGCCCTGGCGAAGGCCAGCGAGAAAGCGGCGGGCTCGCTCGGCGAGGCGTACAAGGCTTCGCGGCTGCTCCAGCTCCTCGCGCCGGCCCCCTGACGTCGTCGTCGGCGGGCGCGCCGGGCTCCTGACGTCGTCGTCGGCTGGCGCGCCGGGCTCGCGTCAACGATCGACGCAGCGCGGGCACTGCGTCGCGACCCGGTCGGTCGCGCTCTTCACGCGGGTGCGCGCGGCGTCGCAGCGCTGATCGGCGTCGCCGGAGAGCCCGCAGAGGTGCTGCGCGGCGCGCTCCATCGAGGCGAGCGCGCGGCACGCGGTCTCGCACGGCGGCGCGGACACCCGCTCGGCTTCGCGCTTCTTCGCCGGGGCGTCGGCGTCGGCGGTCGTCGGCCGCGACGCCTCCGCGGCGCGGTCCGGTGTGCCGCGAGGCGCGGGCGGCGCCGCCGCGGGGGGCGCGAGCGGCTCCGCCGCCGGCGGCGCCGGCGCGGGCTGCTCCGGCGCCGGCGCGTGTTGCCCCGGCGCACCCGCTGACAGAGCCCCCGCGCCTTCGCTCGGAGCTCCCGGCGCGCCGAGCGCCAGGTAGAGCTCGCTCTCCGCGCGCTCCAGCTCGACGAGCGCGTCGTCGGCCGTCACGAGGGGAGCCGGCTCCGGCGACATCGTCGCGGGCGACGGGTCCGCCGCCGGGCGCGCGGCGGACCCGCAGCCTGCGAGCGCCCCGGCGCTCATCCACACCGTCGCGCACACGGTCGCGGCTGCGGCAGACCAAGCTCGGCGTCTGTTCATCGGTCCTCCTGCGCCTGACGCCTGGCGCCCGGCTTTCGGCTCATCGCGGCGCCGCGGCCGCTCTTCGTCGCTCGCAGAGATCGTGCTCGCGGCGGCGCGCAGGTGGGGGCCCGTCCGGTGCGCTATGCTCGCCGCGATGAAGCTGCTTCGATCGATCGGCGCCTTGGTTCTTGCTCTCGGGCTCGTCGCAGGCTGTCAGCGGGGCAGCTCGCGTCCTGCGTCGCAGCCGACCTATGGCCAGGGTTATCCGCCGTACGGCGCGCCCCCGCAGGGTTACCCGCAGCAGCCCGGCTACCCGCAGCAGCCGGGCTACCCGCAGCAGCAGCCCGGGTACCCGCAGCAGCAGCCCGGGTACCCGCAGCAGCAGCCCGGGCCCGCGCCGGCGCCGTCCACCTTCCCGTTCCCGTCGGTGCCCGGGCTGCCCGTGCTGGGGGATCCCATCAACGACATCAACATCGGCTGGCTCCAGTCGGAGGCCGGCGTCGTGATGGGCGCGCTGATCGGCGCGCTCCCGTCGGCCTCGCAGAACAAGGTGAGGGGCATCCCCTTCATCGCCGACCCGACGGTGGGCGAGGTGAACGCGTTCGCCGGCTGCGACGATCAGCGGATGCCGTTCATGGCCATCACCGACGGGCTGCTCGAGATCCAGGCGCAGATCGCGCAGTTCAAGGCGACGGACGAGGTCTTCGGGACGAGGAAGCTCGACGAGTTCCTGCGGATGCTCGCGCAGCGGCAGCGCCCCGGTCAGCCGATCATCCGGCCGCCGGCGGGCTTCATCGATCCGGCGCAGCACATGGACGCGCGCAAGGTCGAGCGGCAGCGGCAGCTCTACCACGAGCAGCTCGCGTTCGTGCTCGGGCACGAGCTCGGCCACCATCACCTCGGGCACACGGGGTGCGCGAACGGGCAGGGGGGCAGCCGGGGCGTGTCGCCCGCGGATCTCGGGCGGATGCTGTCGCGAACGCTCCCGATCTTCAACCAGCCGAACGAGATCGCGGCGGACGTGGCAGGCGTGAACAACCTGCTGAGCGCGGGCTCCCGCCGGCAGGGGTATCGGTGGACGGAGGGGGGCGCGATGCTCACGCTCGGCTTCTTCGCGTCGCTCGATCAGCTCACGCCCGCCACGATCCTCTTCGCCTTCGAGCAGACGCACCCGCACCCGCTGCTGCGGCAGCCCGTCGTCCAGCAGACCGCCAACACGTGGCGGCTGACCGGGGGCGCCACCGCGTTCCCGTTCCCCGGCTTCGGCGGCTGAGCGTGCTGGTCGCGTGGCGCCTGAGGCCGCCAGCCCGGGCGCCGCGTGCGGCTTCGGCTTGACGCGACCGCGCTGCGCTCCTCCCATCCCTCCCGAAGGAGTCGACCATGCAAGCAGAGCTCGGGATCGAGGACGTTCGGGTAGGGACAGGCGCCGAGGCGAAGCCCGGCCAGAAAGTGACCGTGCACTACGTCGGCACGTTGACCAACGGCAGCAAGTTCGACAGCTCGCGCGACCGCAACCAGGGCTTCTCGTTCTCCCTGGGGGCCGGGCAGGTGATCCAGGGGTGGGATCGCGGGGTCGCCGGCATGAAGATCGGCGGGATCCGCAAGCTGACGATCCCGCCGGAGCTCGGCTACGGCGCGCGCGGCTTTCCGCCGGTGATCCCGCCCAACGCGACGCTCGTCTTCGAGGTCGAGCTCCTCTCCGTCGGGTGATGCGCGGAGTCGCTCCCGCGCGAGCGGCGCGCGCTCACGACGACCTCGCGCGCCGCCGCGAGCGCGGGCGGCGGGGCGGCGCGCGCCGCGCGTTCACCCCTTGATGGGGGCGCCGCACTCCACACAGAAGCGGTTTCCGATGAAGAGCTCGTGCTGGCAGTGCGCGCAGCGCGCGACCCGCACCTCGGTCGGGCGCCTCGCGGGCTTCACGGACGGAGCCTCCTTCAGGGCAGGTCGCGCTGCCGCCGCGACCGCGGCGTAGCGGCCGGAGCCCGCGGCTGCGCGGGAGCGGCGGTCCGTGAACGGCACGGCGGCCATGCGCGACAGCGTGCCCGAGGCGCTCTGCACCTCGCCCCGCGGCTCGCTTCCCAAGATCGCGCGGATCTGCTGCGGCACGATCCGCCCCCCGTCCGGCAACGCCGCCGCGCCGAGATCGATCTCCTCGGCCGCGGCAGGGGGCTCCGTCTCGGCGAGCTCCGGCGGGAGCGCCGCGTCGAGCTCGTCGATCCGGTGGGGCCGGGTGTCCTCGAGCTCGAGATCGTCGGGCTGCTCGTCCGCCGTGTCGGGCTGGATGCAGATGATCAACGCCGAGATGTTGTCGGTCCCGCCCGCCTCGTTGGCCATCGCGATGAGCAGCTCGCAGGCCTCGCGCGGGTCCTGCGTGATGTCGAAGACGTCGAGCATCTGCTGCTCCGAGACCATCCCGCTCAGGCCGTCGGAGCAGAGCAGGAACACGTCGCCGAGCTGGATGCGCTCCGAGCGGATGTCGACCTTCACGGCGTCCTTCATGCCGAGCGCGCGCGTGATGATGTTCTTCGGGAGCCTGGCCAGCTCGTCCTGGCTCAGGTCGGGCTTGAGGGCGAGGGCGTCGTTGATGAGCGAGTGGTCCTTCGTGAGCTGCTCGATCTCGCCGTGGCGGATCCGGTAGCAGCGGCTGTCGCCCACGTGGCCGACGTGGATCTGCTCCGTCTCGCTCGACACGTAGGCGGCGACCACGGTCGAGCCCATGCCCTGGTGCTGGGTGTACGTGTTCGAGATGACGAACACGTCGTGGTTCGCCTTGCGGATCGCGGCGACGATGCGCCGCGCTTCCGGATCGAGCTCCTGCTCGTCGGCCGGGACGGGGCCGGGGAGGCTGCCGGTCCGGGTCGCCTCGAAGAAGTTGTCGAGCGATTTGGTCGCGAGCGCGCTGGCGACGTTGCCCGCGTTGTGTCCGCCCATCCCATCGGCCACGACGAACAGACCGAGCTCGGACTTCACGAGGACGTTGTCCTCGTTGTGCTTTCGCTGGCGTCCAACGTCGGTCACGGCAGCCGCGACGGGTCGGGTGCGGCTGCTCGTCCTAAACTCGCCCATTCGCCGCTGATTATACCCGTCCAGCCCAGTGGACCGCCCAGATTCCGGCGGCTTTACTGGCGCGCGGCTCCGCCCGCATCCCGGGCGCCTGCGGCTCGGACGGCGATCCGCCGAGACGTCCCGGCGGCGGCGGGCCTCGGCGCACCTCGGGGCACGGGATCGAGCGCGAGGCGCACGCCTGCCTGGAAGAATCCGTAGGCGGCGGCGCCGGAGCGCTCGCCCGGGCGCGAGAGGTAGGTGCCAGCGTCGAGCTCGGCAAACAGACCGACGCCGAAGCTCGGCACCGGGTAGAAGTCGCCCCCCAGCGCGATGCGGGCGACGTCGAGCCCGTGGAACACGGCGTCGGAGGCTGCCGGACCGGCGAAGGTGCCGTCAGACCACGAGAAGGAGGCCCTCCGGTAGCCCACGCCGTAGCTGATCCAGGGGTCGAACGCGATGCCCTGGGCGAGGTGGTAGACGAACCCGAGGCCGAGATCGAGGCTCCGGCCGGAGCAGTCGCTGCAGCCGGTCGCTGCGGGGAGCAGGGCGTAGGAGCCGCTCACCTCGAGGACGGTCACCCGGCTCAGGCCGATGCCGGCGTGGGCGCCGAACGCGAGCCCACCCGAGACGACCCTGCTGGCGGGCTGGTCGGCGGCGAGGCTGCCGAACGGCTGGGCGTAACCGATCCGCCCCTGGATCAGGACGTGTCCGCTCCGTTCATCCGGGCCGGCGGGGCGCTTCGCGCCGGCCTCCGGGCCGAGCTCTTCGCTGCTTTCATCGGCCGCCTCGGCCGGCTGCGCGAGGGCCTGGTTGGTCGAGAGCACCCAGGCGGCCCCCGCCGCGACGCCGAGCGCCAGCGCGGTCCACCGTGTCGAACGTGATTCCACGGACGGCCTCTAGAACAGCGCGGTCCGGAGCGCAAAGGGGAGCGAGGGGCGCGCGCGTCGAAGCGCCGGTGGTGTTGACGGCGTCGGCGGAGCCGGACCGGCGGTTTTTTGCGGACGACCGCGCGCGACGCAACTGGGGGTCGCGCGGGGGCGACAGACCTCCTGACTATGGACAACGCCCTGATTCGCAGCGACCAGGACAACCTTTCCAGATCCATCCCTTCCGCCGGCGGCGCCGACGCGTTTTCCGCGCCGGCGGCGGCGTGTTCCCCGTGGCAGCAGGAGCTTGCGCCGCGCGGACGGTCGGACCTCGCCGCTCCGGGCGCTGAGGCCCCGGCGCTCCGGGATGTCACGCACGAGCTCTTCGACGATTGCGAGGCGCTCGCGACGGTGTGGCTCCGGTGCGAGCACGGCCCGGCGGGGGCCGGGGCTCCAGCGCGCGTCGCCGTCCCGCCGGGCGCCGAGCTCGTCCTGGGCAGCGCCCAGGGCGCGGACGTGAGGCTCGACGACGCCGCGGTGAGCGCCCGCCACTGCCGCGTCGCGCACCGCGGCACCTCGATCGAGGTGACGGATCTCGACTCCCGCAACGGGGTGCGCGTCGGCGGCGTGCGGGTGCGGCAGGCGGCGCTCGTCCCCGGCGGCTGCTTCGAGATCGGGCGCACGGCGGTGGTGATCGAGGCGGCCCGGAAGGTGGCCATGGCCGAGGAAGGGCCGCCGCTGCCGCTGCTCGTCGGGCGCTCGCGGCCGATGCTGCAGCTCGCCGCGGCGGTGCGGCGGGTCGCGTCGCTGCAGCTCCCCGTGCTCCTGCGGGGCGAGTCGGGCACCGGCAAGGATCTCGTCGCTCGGGCGATCCACCAGGAGAGCGCCCGTGCCGGCCGTCCGTTCGTGGTCCTGAACGCCGCCACGATCCCGCGCGAGCTCGCCGAGTCCGAGCTGTTCGGCCACCGGCGCGGCGCGTTCACCGGCGCGTTGCGCGAGCGGCGCGGCGCCTTCCTCGAGGCGAACCACGGCACGCTCTTCCTCGACGAGATCGCGTCGCTGTCGCTGGAGGTCCAGGCGAAGCTGCTGCGCGTCGTGGAGGAGGGGATGGTGCGCCCGCTGGGCGCGGAGGGGCCGATCCAGATCAACGTGCGGCTCATCGTGGCGACCTGCGAGCCGCTCGAGACGCTCGTCCTGGACCGCCAGTTCCGCGGGGACCTCTACGAGCGGCTCGCGGTGTGCCGCATCCAGCTCCCCGCGCTCCGTGAGCGGCCGGACGACATCCCGTTGCTGGCGGAGCACATCCTGGCGAACTCGGAGATCGGTCTGCGCCCGCTGTCGCCGGGGGCGCTCGCCGCGCTGAGGGCGCACCGCTGGCAGGGCAACGTGCGCGAGCTGCGAAACGTGCTCATCCAGGCCGCGCTCCGCACGAACGGGCGCGTGCTGCCGGAGCACGTCACGGCCGTGTTCGCGGAGCGCGAGCCGCCGCTGCGGCGGAAGATCACGCCGGCGGATGCGCTGCGCGCGTTCGAGGAGGTGGGGGGGAACATCAGCGCGGCGGCGCGGCTCGCGGAGATACCGCGGTCGACGATGCGGGATCTGCTGCGCGCGGCGACGAGGGAGCGGTGAGCTTGGGGGGCGCGCGTTCTGAGGCGCACGCGCCAGCGGGGGGCTGTGCGCGGCGGCGTGCGGGTGGGCGCTCGCCATCCGGCAAGACTGGGGCGGGGGAGCTTGCGCATGGGACACCGCCCGGCATGTCTCCCTTCGGGCCTTGCCGGCTGGGACGTTAGAGTGCGCGCCACACAAGGCGCGCCTGAGACGTGGAGGAGACTGGGACCTTATGGCGCCTCGGTCGGTGCTCGATCGCGCCCACCCGCACGCCCGCCGCGCACAGCCCCCCGCTGGCGCTCACGCTGGCTCGGGAGGAGCGCGAAGAGGGCAGCCGCTGGCACGGCTTCCCGCGGTGCTGGCCGTCGCAGAGCGTCGGTCACCCGCACAGGAGACGGGTCCAGATCGGCGTTTTCGGCGCGCAAGCGCACTCCTGTGCGCTGAGCACCGAAAACGTCGAGGTGGGCCCGTATCCGAAGCGGGTGACCGACGCTCTAGAAGGTGCCAGTGATGTCGAGGGTGACCTGGCCAGGCGCGACGGACGGCGCGACCAGGGTGACGCGCGGGCCGCTGGGGGCGGCCTGCTGTTCCTTGGGGTACCAGTCGATCATCGCGTAGGTCGCGGTGCCGACGACGCCGACGCCGAAGAGGACCCAGCCGGTGATCGCCCAGGGGAGCGCGCTCTCACGGCTGTCGAGATCGTCCCGGAGGGTCTGGCACGCGTTCTCGAAGCGGGGGAGATCGGCCGAGGGATCCTCGCGTGGACCGCAGGGCTGAGCCCTGCGCGCGGGGGGGATCGAGCTCTCGTTCTGCCGGACGAAGTTCGTGATCTGGGTCCCGGCGTCCTCGGCGTCGTTGCTCGCGCTGACGACCAGCGCCGAGCCGACGATCCCCATGACCAGGCCGACCCCTGCGACGCCCGTGCCCACCCAGGCGAGCGGCTTGCGCGTGTACCAGTCGAAGAACGGCTCGCGCCCGCCGGAGGCCTGCGCCGGGGTCATCGAGCCCATCGTGTTGCTCGTCGAGACGCTGAACCCGCCGGAGGTCGACGCGGTCGCTGGCGATGTGCTCGGCGCGGGCGCGCCGGGCGCAGGCTGCGTGGCGCTCGCCGCCGGAGATTGCGCGGGCGGCGTGCCCGGGAGCGGTGCGCCCGGGGACGGCGCGCCCGGCGCCTGCGCACCCGGCGCCTGCGCACCCGGCGCGGGCGACGGCGCTCCGGGCGCAGCCGCCGCAGGGGCCGGCGGGGCGCCGGTCGTCCCGAGGGTGAGCGTCGCAGGCGTGGCCACGCCGATCTTCGCGTCGACCTGGGTGGTCGCCGACTTGTCCTGGTAGGTCGCGAAAAGGGTGTGCTTGCCGGGCTTCACGAACACCGGATCGAGCAGCGGCGCCTTGCCGACGAGGGTGCCGTCGACGCTGATGTCGGCGCCGTTCGCGTCGGCGATCACGACGAGGAAACCTGTCCTCCGCTTCACGTCGGCGAGCCCCCGCTCCGCGGCGGCGCGCTGCTCCGGCGTCGCGGCGGTGTGCTCGCGCAGGAACTGCTGGAGATGCCGGCCGGCGTCCTCCAGGTGGTTGGAGCGAAGCTCGCTCTGCCCGAGGTTGAGCAGCACGGCCGGGTGCTGCTTGAGCGCGTACACCTGGAGAAAGGCGGTGCGCGCGTCCTCGAAGCGGCCGGCATCGTACGCCTTGACCCCCTCCTCGTAGCGCTGGCGCGCGACCTCCGTGACGGGATCGGACGACTGCGCGAAGCTCAGCGGCTCCCCGAGAGGCAGCGAGGTGAGCCCGGCCTCGGTGAGCAGCGCAGGAGCGACGAACGAGAGCAGGAGGACAGGGGCGCAGGCGCGTATTTTCATGGCTCCTCAGGTCGGGCTTCGCCTCGTCGGCGTCCGTGGAAGATGACGACAGCAACTCGCCTCGCTGCCGAGGCGGCACGCAGGTGCGCTTCAGAACGGCGCATCGCGGATGATGCCGCCGCTCTTGTTGCCCCCGGTCGAGCCCGTCCCGCGCGACGCCGGCGCCGGAGGCGCAGGCTTCTTGGCAGGGGACGACGCCTTCGGATCGGGCGCAGCCGCCGCGGGGGGCGCTGGCCCCCCGGCGCCGGCCTGCGCCGGGGCGGCCGGGGGCGGCGTCGTCACGGCAGCCGGAGGGCTCGCGATCGCCGAGGCGCTCGGCGCAGGGGCCGAGGCGCTCGCAGGGGCCGAGGCGCTCGGCGCGGACGGAGAGCCGCCGGCGACGGGGGTGACCGCGGTGGAGGCGGGCGCAGAGCTCGCGGCCGCCGGCTCGCTCGCGACGCGGGCCGCGGCCGGCGTCGCGGGGGGCGATTCCGCCACCGGGGCGCTCGACGTGGATCCGGGGGCGACCCCGGCATCGCCGCCATCGGGGCGGCTCAGCGCACGCACGATGAAGAACAGGAAGGCCGCGGCCACCAGCGCGATCCCGAGCCGCAGCGCCGTCTTGTTCGGCCCGGAGACGGGCAGCTCGATCGGATCGTGGTCCTCCGTGCGGACGGCGGACGCGGGAACGGAGGCGGCGTTCGCGGCCGCGGCGCGGGCGTGTGCCCGCGAAGACTGCGCCGGCGGCGCGTCGTCCGCGGGGCGTGAAGAGGACGACGCTGCCGGCGCCGCGCGTGCTGGCGCCTCGGTCGCCGGCGCGCCAGCGGCGTCGGGCTCACCGAGCCCCACGCGCGTCTTCCCGGCGGGCGCGGGCGCCGGACCCCGCTTCGCCCCGTCGCCCTCGGGCGCGCTCGTCGCGTCGGCCTCCACGGAGCCGCCGGTCGCGCGCACGTTCGCGGTCGGCTGCGATGAACGCTGCGGCTCCTGCGCACCGCCAGCAGCCGGCCCGCCCGCGTCGCGCGCCGTGGCCTCGGCCTCGCGCGCGGGGGCGGGCGGCGGGTCGCCGACAGAGATGGTCGGAACTCCGTCAATCACCGTGTCCGACACGCCGGACGAGCCGGCCGGTGGCGCCTCGATCACGCGCGCTGCGGGCGCCGCCTGCGCCGGGAATGCCGCCTGCGCTGCCGGCGCCGCCTGCGCCGGCGATGCCGATGCCGCGGCATCCCGCTTCTCTGCCCGCGCGTCGACCAGGGGCGCCGCGGCTCCGGGCTGGCCCGCTGCGGCGGTCCCGGTGATCGTCGGCGTCGGGGCGCCGCCGCCCGCCTCGTTCCGGGCGTTCGTCAGCTCGTCGAACCCCTCCCAGGACGGCCGGATCGACGACGCGATCCGCTCCGCCTCCTCCGCGGAGAGCGAGCGTTCGTCAGATTCCGCGGCCGTCTGTCGCTCCCCCGCAGTCATCGCCTGGAGGAACTTACCACCCGCGTCTGGCGCGCCGCAATCTTGCGACCTGGTCGCGCTCGCCACCGGCCGCTGGACGACGGCGGAGTCGTACGCCGCAAGGCCCCCCGAGGACGGCACGGACGGCTCATCCGCCCCGGAACTCGCGCAGCAACGCATCGTCCCAGGTGTCCGCGACCTGGCTCACCGTCGCGACGATGTCTTCGAACTCCTCGTAGTCTAACGCGCTGAGCCGCCGCAGACAGCGCACCACCACCTCGTTGCGCGCCTTGTCGATCGCGAAGGCCGCGTCGGAGGTCGTGATGAAGCTGAGCTCCAGGAGCCGCCGGTAGAAGGCCTCGCGACCGCTCAGTGGGACGGTCATGATGGGCGAGAACACCATCAGGACGCCCTGGGCCTCGAGCACGTTGACGCCGATGGTCGCGCTCCCGTGCTGGAGCTGCGCGTAGCCCGTCTCATCGAGCGCGCTCGAGCCCGGCTCGCCTGGAGACGGGCTCCCCCCTTGAGATCCCGCCGTGTACCGGGCGAGATACGCGTTGACCATGCTCGTCGCGTCGGCAAACCTCTCCCCCGACGCACGGTCCGCGTAAAGAGGGGCTGTGGATGAAATGGGCGTGAGGTCGGGCACGTGAAACCTCCGGGACGTATCGCCTTCCGAGCGGCGCGCGGGGCTGACCCGGCGGGCCGACGGCGCACCAGCGCGGCGCAGCCGCATCGTAACGCCCTGGCCTCCGCCGGGATCACGCTTTTCGCGATGGCGGCGTACACGTGCGGCTGCGGCGCCGAGGGCGACCCGCCGGCGCCGCGCGCCGCCCTCTCCGACGAGCAACGCGCCGTCGCGCTGCTCGATCCGGGCGCCCTGCTGCCGCCCCGCGCGGAGACGGTCGCCCTCGCGGACGCGGTCGCGATCGCGTCGTCGCGGGCGGGAGCGACGGTCCAGGCGGCGTCGCTGGCGGAGCTCGCCGGCGATCTGCGCACCCGGCTCTTCCGCCTCGATCAGGCGGCCACCGACGCGCGCGAAGCGATGGAGCTCTACAGCGCCGCGGCGACCGCCTTCCGCGCCTCGACCGAGCCCGCGAACGTCGAGCGCGCGTGCCAGGCCGAGCGGCGCCGCGCGCTGCTCGCCGGCGAGCTCGCCCGCGACGCGGCGGTCGCCTACCGCGAGCTCTACCTGGTCTCGCGGCGCTACGCGGCCCTCGCCTCGCCCGCGCCGACGCGCACCCGCCAGAGCGCGCCGCCCCCGCGCTCGCCGTGCCTCTCCGCGATCGCGGTCGCGCTGGCCCAGGCGGCCGCCTACCGGCCCAGCGGGGACGCGCTGCGCGCGCTGGAGCAGGAGGGGCACCGCGTCGAGGGCGTCGCGCTCGCCCTGGCGGCGCCCGTCGGCGCCGCCGCGCTCGCATCGGCCGCGCCGGCGGGCGCCGCCAGCGCGGCGGCGCCGGTGCAGGTGACCGGCGCGGGCGCCGCGCGCGACCTCGTCGTCGCGCCCCGGCCTTCCACGGCGCCGACCGGCCCGGTGAAGATCACCGCGATCGAGCGGCACGGCTCGGACAAGGGGGCGCGCGTCGTCGTCGCGCTCTCCGCGCCGACGACGTTCGAGGTCGGCACGCTCGCGGCAGACGAGACCGCCGGCAAGGACGCCCGCGTGTTCGTGGACATCGCGGGGGGCGACGTCGCGCGGGATCGCGCGGGAGATCGAGGTCGGCGGCGCGCTCCGGCGGGTGCGCGTCGGCGCGCAGCCGAAGGGGACCCGCGTGGTCCTCGACCTCGCCGCCGACCTGTACCGCCGGATCTTCTACCTGCCGGAGCCGTTCCGGATCGTCATCGACGTGAGCACCCGCCCGCCGCTGCGCGACGACAAGGCCGAGGCCGGCGGCAAGCGGGAGGTCCGGCGCGTCGCCATCGATCCGGGGCACGGCGGCAACGACACCGGCGCGGTCGGCCCGACCGGCCTGAAGGAGAAGGACGTCACGCTCGACGTCGCCCACCGCGTCGCCCCGCTCCTCGCGCGCGAGCTCAAGATCGAGACGCTCCTCACGCGCGACAGCGACGTCTACGTCCCGCTGGAGCTCCGCACCGCCCGCGCCAACGCGTTCCACGCCGACCTGTTCGTGTCGATCCACTGCAACGCGAGCGACAACGGCCGCGCCCGCGGCGTCCAGACCTTCTCGCTCGCCGCGCCCCACGACGCCGAGTCGACCTCCTCGTCGGAGACCGCGGCGCGCGAGAACGCCGCGCGCGCCGCGCGCACCGGGCGCGACGTCGGCGACGGGCAGGACGCGAGCGCGGACGACCCCGAGGCCCGCCGCGAGGTCGCGGCGATCCTGTCGAACCTCAACGTCGGCGACATGGCGGCGCGCTCGCGCCACTTCGCCGAGCTCCTCCAGCGGGCCTCGCTCGCCTCGCTCGCCCCCCGTTACCCCGACACCAAGGATCAGGGCGTCAAGGGCGCGGGCTTCTTCGTCCTCGCGGGCGCGGACATGCCGGCCGCGCTGTTCGAGACCGCGTTCATCTCGAACCCGGAGGACGAGGCCCGCCTCGCCACCGCCGATTTCCGTCAGAAGATGGCGGACGCCATCGTGAACGCGATCCGCGCCTACCGCGAAGGGAAGTGAGGGGCGCGGGCGGCCCGTGCTGGCGCCGCCCGCGCGGCGCTCAGCTCCGCTCGAGGCCCATCAGCCGCTCGAGCGAGTCGCGCAGCTCGCTGGCCTCGCCCTTCTTGATGAAGTCGTACGCGCCGGCTTCGGTCGCGTTCTTCTTCATCTCCTCGTTGTTCGAGTAGACGATACAGCGGATGTGCGAGGTCGCGTCGATGGACCGGAGGCGCTCCAGACAGCGCACGCCGTCGAGCCCCGGCATCATGATGTCCAGGATGAGCGCGTCGGGCTGGATGTTGCCCACGGCGACCAGGGCGTCGAACGGGTCCTGGAACGTCGTCAGGTCGAACCGCCGCGAGAGGGTCTTGCGGAGCGCGGCGAGCACCGCGGGGTCGTCGTCGACCACGACGACCTTCGGCTTGCCCATCCGCAGGATCTCCGGGATGGGGTAGCCGTACTTGCGGAGGAAATCGAGCACGTCCAGGCGCCGGAAGCGGAGGTGCCGCCCCGGCGTGCGGAAGTGGCGGATTTCCCCCTTGTCCGCCCAGTTGTGGATGGTCTTGAGGTCCACCTGACAGAAGCGCGCGACGTCGCTCGCGGTGAACAGCTCGGGCTGCGTCGTGTTCTCTTTCGGGTTCGTTTCCATGGCTCACTCCTCGAGATCTGGCGTCGCCGGCGCGGAGGGGGAGTTCGTCCGGAGGACGTCGAAGCTGGTCGTGGATCCGGGCTCTCGTTCCTGTTCGATGTGGATCGGGGATCCACGCGCGCAGGACTCTTCGGCGAAGAAGCGCCCGTCGCGCAGGACATAACGGGTCGGACCCGCCACGCGCCGCTCGCGGAGCTCGTGCGCAGGGTCGCCCGGCAGCGCGAGGTAGGGCGGCTCGGCGCCGTCGCCCGGGACGAAGCGCGGGCAGATCGGCGAGAGCGTCTGGCGCTCCGCCAGCGCCACGGCGCTGCGCACGTCCGCGGCCGCGGCGAGGAGCTCGAGCGTGCACGACGTCGGCGGCGCGAGAAAGAGCTCGCCACGCGCGGCGCGCTCCAGCACCTCGCGCGGCGCCGCCCAGAAGCTCATCGTCGTCTCGTACCCGTCGTGCCGGCCCACCTGGCCGGGCGGCAGCGACAGCAGGAAGAAGCGGGCGTCGAAGCGGCGCGGCTCGGCCTCCGGCGTGATCCATCGCGCCCATGGGACGAGCGCCGAGAGGGCGAGCTTCAGGCCACGCCGCCCGAGGACCCCATCGAGCGGCGCCCCCGCGGCGAGCTCCCGCGCCACGGCGTCGACCTCGTCCCCGGACAGCGGTCCATCCACCGGCAGGATCGCCCCTTCTTCCAGCGTCTCGCGGCACGCCGCCACGCACAGCGCGCGCGCCGTCGCCGCGTCGGCCGCGAACGCCCGGGCGCGCTCCGGCGGCTCGGTCGCCCGATCCGCCCAGACCTCCGCGCCGTCCTGCGCATCCACTTTCCCACCAGGGAACACCACGGCGCCGCCCAGGAAGCTCGAGCTCGCGTGGCGCCGGACGCAGAACACCTCGATCCCAGCGCGGCCGTCACGGAGGACGATCACCGTGGAGGCATCGCGAGGACGAACAGGGGTTCGGTTCTGATCGAAATCCAGCAATCTAGGATAAATTTGTTCCACGTGAGCTGTCTTTCGTCAAACCGTCCGCTGCCTCTCATTTCTGGCGTGCTCTTGTGTGAGCATGCCTTTTCGGGGAGGGAACGGCTGCTTCTTCCGGCCGCTCGGGGCTTGCCTGCAGACGCTTTCCAACCTCTCCTGACATCGATGCCGCAGCGCGCGAGCCGTCGCGACCACGACGCGGGAACGGTGGGAGCGTGAAGACGCGGGCAATCTCTGCCACGGGCGGGGTGTCGTTGACCGGGGCGATGTCCACCACTAGAATCCCGCGCCTCGCAATTTCCGGGGGAATATCTGGCCTTCCGGACATGTCGCGGCGCGGTGCGCCCCGTTCCGCAGCAGGGGATCAGCGACCCGCGGCTTGCATGCGCCCAGGGGAGCTCAGACGGCAGCGCCGCACGGCGCATTCGACGCGAGAGGACCTATGAACAAGGCCCAGCTGAAGAAGTTCAAGACCCTGCTTGAGACGAAGCGCGACGAGATCGTCAAGAAGGCGAAGCAGACGCTGACCGAGGAGATGATGCTCGACGCGAACGATCTCCCGGACGAGATGGATCTCGCGTCGAGCGAGTACCTCCAGTCGTTCACGTTCCGCCTCCGGGGTCGCGAGAAGTCGTTCCTCGACAAGATCCAGAAGGCGCTCGTCAAGATCGAGGACGGCTCGTTCGGCAAGTGTGAGGAGTGCGAGGAGGAGATCTCGGCGAAGCGCCTGGAGGCGCGGCCCGAGACGACCCTCTGCATCCGCTGCAAAGAGGATCAGGAGCGGGTCGAAAAAGACTACGGCTGACGCCGCGTCGCGCGGAGAGGCCTCCGGGGCGGGGGCCTCCCGGCGCGACCGAGCCTGCGCGTCGTTCGGGCGTGCGCGCCCGCCGCGAGTCCACCCCACGTGGACCGGGCGGGCCCATGCCCGTGCTGCTATTTACGGGTGGAGGCGCGGCCGCGCGGCGCCTGCGGGCCGCGGCGCTTGGCCGCGGCGAGCACCTCGCGCAGGTAGGCGCCGGTGAACGACGCCTCTTCCTGGGCCACGTCCTCCGGGGTGCCCGCCGCCACGATCGTGCCGCCGCGCTCGCCGCCGTCGGGGCCGAGGTCGATCACCCAGTCGCTGCAGGCGATGACGTCGAGGTTGTGCTCGATCACGAGGACGGTGTTCCCGGCGTCGCGCAGGCTCGTGAGGCTCGCGGTGAGCACCTCGATGTCCGAGAAGTGCAGGCCCGTCGTCGGCTCGTCGAGCACGTAGAGCGTGCGGCCGGTGGCCTTGCGCGCGAGCTCGCGCGCGAGCTTCACGCGCTGCGCCTCGCCGCCCGAGAGCGTCGTCGCCGGCTGGCCCAGCGTGATGTAGCCGAGGCCGACGCGCGCGAGCGCGGCGAGCCGCTCCCGCACGCGGGGGAGCGCCTCGAACTGCTCGATCGCCTGCTCCACCGTGAGGTCGAGCGCGTCGGCGATCGACATCCCGCGGTAGAGCACCTCGAGCGTCTCGCGGTTGTACCGGCGGCCACCGCACGTCTCGCACGTCACGAAGATGTCGGGGAGGAAGTGCATCTCGATGCGGAGCACGCCGTCGCCCTGGCAGGCCTCACAGCGGCCGCCCTTCACGTTGAACGAGAAGCGGCCCGCCTTGTACCCGCGCGTCCTCGCCTCCGGCAGGCCCGCGTAGAGCTCGCGGAGCAGCCCGAAGACGCCCGTGTACGTCGCCGGGTTCGAGCGCGGGGTGCGCCCGATCGGGGCCTGATCGATCGAGATCACCTTGTCGATGTGCGAGAGGCCCTCGACGCCGTCGCAGGCGCCGATCGGGGCGGAGCTCCGGTACAGCTCGCTCTTCGCGGCCGGCAGCAGCGTGTCGACGATGAGGCTCGACTTGCCGGAGCCGGACACGCCCGTGACCGTGCAGAACAGGCCGACGGGGATCTCGGCGGTCACGTTGCGGAGGTTGTGGGCGCGCGCCCCGGCCACGCGGATGACGCGCCCGTCGGGGCGCCGGCGCTTCGTGGGGATCGCCAGCTGCTTCTTGCCGCTGAGGTAGGGGCCCGTGATCGACGCGGGGTTCTCGCTGAGCTCCTCCGGCGTCCCCTGCGCCACGATGTGGCCGCCGTGCACGCCCGCGCCTGGGCCCATGTCGACGATGTGGTCGGCCGCGAGGATGGCGTCGCGGTCGTGCTCGACGACGACCACGGTGTTGCCGAGGTCCACGAGGCGCCGGAGCGCCTCGAGCAGGCGCGTATTGTCGCGCGCGTGCAGGCCGACCGATGGCTCGTCGAGGACGTAGAGCACGCCGACGAGCGCGGCCCCGATCTGCGTCGCGAGCCGGATGCGCTGCCCCTCGCCGCCGGAGAGGGTCTGCGCCGAGCGATCCAGGGTGAGGTAGTCGAGGCCGACGTCGATGAGGAACCCGAGGCGGGCGATCACCGCCCGGAGCAGCGGCTCCGCGATCGCGCGCTCGCGCGGCGCGAGCGCGCTGTCCGCCGGGGCCTGGCCGGCGGCGACGTCGCCGACGGCGCGCGGCGCCCCGTCCTGCGGCGGCATGAGGCTCTCGAGGAAGACGCGCAGCGTGCGCAGCGGCAAGGTGCCGACGTCGGCGATGTTGCGGTCGCCGAGCCGCACCGCGAGCGCCTCCGGGCGCAGGCGCTTGCCGTCGCAGGCGTCGCAGACCCGCGTGATGACGAAGCGGCCGATCTCGTCGGAGAGGACGGCGCTGTCCTCCTCGGGGTCGGCCTCCTCCTCGTCGGAGAGGGCGGGCTCGCCGCTGCTGAGCAGGCGCTCGAGCCGCGGGATGATCCCCTCGTAAGCCACCTTCTTCTTCCCCCGCCCGACGCCGGGCTCGCTGCCCTCGAGGATCGCCTGCCGCACGGAGGCCGGCAGCTTCGCCCACGGCACGTCCGGGTCGCAGCCGAGCGCGGTGACCGCCCGGTCCGTCTCCGTGGCGAGCGCGAGTGATCCCCGGCGCCCCCAGGCGACGACGGCGCCCTCCCGCAGCGTCCGCCGCGGATCGGGGACCACGCGGTCCGGATCGATGCGCGTCCTCGCGCCGATGCCGTCGCAGGCCGGGCAGGCGCCGTGCGGGCCGTTGAACGAGAACATCCGCGGCTCGATCGGCGGCAGGGAGATGCCGCAGTCGATGCACGCGAAGCGCTCGCTCATCCAGAGCGGCTCGATCTTCATCCCCTCGCTGGAAATGTCGACGAGCAGCCTGCCCTCGCCGAGCTTGAGCGCGAGCTCGACGGAGTCGGTGAGCCTGCCCTTGATGCCCTCCTTGACCACGATGCGGTCGACGACCACGTCGAGGTCGTGCGCGCGCGTCCGGTCGAGGACGATCTCGTCGCCGAGGTCGACGATCTCGCCGTCGATGCGCGCGCGCACGAAGCCCTCGCGGCGCAGCCGCTCGATGTCGAGCTTCAGCTCCCCGCGGCGGCCTCGCGCGATCGGCGCCATGATCGTCGCCCGCGTCTTGTCGCCGAGATCGAGGATCCGGTCGACGATCTGCTGCACGGTCTGGGCCTCGATCCGCTTGCCGCACGCGGGACAGTGCGGGGTGCCGACCCGCGCGAAGAGCAGGCGGAGGTAGTCCGAGATCTCGGTCACGGTGCCGACCGTCGAGCGCGGGCTCTTCGCGAGCGCCCGCTGCTCGATCGCGATCGCGGGGGAGAGGCCCTCGATCGACTCCACGTCGGGCTTGGACAGCTGCTCGAGGAACTGCCGCGCGTAGGCGGAGAGCGACTCGACGTAGCGCCGCTGCCCCTCCGCGTAGATGGTGTCGAACGCCAGGGACGATTTGCCCGAGCCGCTCGGGCCCGTGATCACCACCAGGCGGTCGCGCGGAAGCGACACGCTGACGTTCTTGAGGTTGTGCTGCCGAGCGCCTCGAACGACCAGTCGATCCATAGGGGGAACCGGAGAGCTATCACACACGGAAGCGGGCGTGGCGGCGCTCCTGCGCGCAGCGGCGCGCCCGGCGCGCCCGGCGCGCCCGCTTGCTCCGCTTGCCATCGCCGCTCGCCGCGGTGCGCCGGGCATGGCGTTCCGGATGTCCTGCAATTCTTCTCACGTCGCTGCGCTGCCAGCTGGACTATGACGGGGCGCGCAGGGTGACGTGGAAGCGCGTACGGGGAGTGTCCTGATGGCGATCGGCGCTGGCGCAGCGCTGGGCCTGGTCGCGCTCGGCGCGCGCTACGCCCCCGAGCTGGGCGCGCTGCTCATGCCGCCGCCGGGGGCCGCGCCCGCCGCCACCCCCGCCGCGCCGCCGCCGGCGGATCCGGCGGCGCCGGCCGACGCCCTGGCGACGCCCGGCGCGCCCGCCCGCCCGGAGGAGGCGGCCGCGCCCGCGCCGGACCCGCGCCCCGGGCCGGAGATCCCGGGCGGCGCGGCCCCGCGGGCCTCCGCGGCCCCGGTCGTCGACCGGTTCGCGGACGACCCGGTGGCGCGCGCCGCGTGTCCGGCCGATATGACGCTCGTGGAGGGCGACTTCTGCCCGTCGATCCCGTACATCTGCGCGCGCGTTGCCGAGAAGGGGACCGGCCACGGCTGCCCCGAGTACGCGCGCGGCGCCCGCTGCCTCGAGCCCACCGATCGCCGGCGCTTCTGCGTCGACCGCCATGAATGGCCGAACCGGGTCGGCGAGCTCCCGCGGGTCTTCGTCGACTGGCACGAAGCGAAGGCGCTCTGCGCCTCGGCCGGCAAGCGGCTCTGCCGGCGCTCCGAGTGGATCCTCGCTTGCGAGGGGCCGAAGCGCTTGCCGTATCCTTGGGGGTTCGTGCGCACGCCCAGCCCCTGCAACATCGATCGCGCCGCGATCGCGTTCGATCTGGACGCGATGATGGACGAGGAGACGCGCGAGGCCGAGGTCGCCCGGCTCTGGCAGGCCGATCCGATCGGATCGCACCCGGACTGCATCAGCGCCTACGGGGCCTACGACCTCTCCGGCAACGTCGACGAGTGGACCGACAACCTCGCCGACGATCCGGCCACGGCGCGCCCGGCCACGCTCAACGGGGGCTACTGGGGGGCCCGTGCGCAACACGTGCCGCCTCACGACCGACGGGCACGGGCCGACGTTCAAGTTCTACCAGGCCGGCTTCCGCTGCTGCGCCGACACGATCGACGGCGTCCACACGCCGGCGCCGCGGCCGTTCATCGAGCGCGACGCCGCGAAGGACAGCGTGTACGACTGACATGCGCGAGCGCCTCGCCTTCATCGCCGCCCTCGTCGTCGCCGCGCTGGTGAGCGCGATGCTCTTCGCCCCCCGCTACCGGCGGAGGGCGGCCGAGGCCGCGGGGGCGAGCGCCGGGCCGCCGGCGAGCCCGGCGCCGCCCCCCGCGCCGGAGCCCGCGCCGCCGCCCCCGGCGCCCGCCCCCGCGGCGCCCCCGCCGCCGCCCGCGTACGTGCGCGTCAACCCGGCGAGCGCCACGGCGTGCCTCGGGGGGATGGTGCTCGTCGACGGCATCTACTGCCCCTACGTCGGGCACCACTGCGCCGCCTACATCGACGAGGAGAAGGACATCTGCGCGCGGTTCGAGCCCGAGGTGCTCTGCGAGGGGCGCCTCCAGCGCCGGCGCTTCTGCATCGACGTCTTCGAGTACCCGAACATCGAGGGCGTCCGCCCGGCCGTGATGGTCAATTGGCTGGAGGCGAAGCGCGCCTGCGAGGTCGAGGGCAAGCGGCTCTGCACCGTCGAGGAGTGGGAGTTCGCCTGCGAGGGCCCGCAGATGTGGCCCTATCCCTATGGAATCGCTCGGGATCCTGGCGCGTGCAACATCGACCGGAAGATCGCGACGCCCGTGCTCGAGACGTTCTCCGATCCGTGGAAGATCTCCGCGGAGGTCGAGCGGCTGGACCGCCGGGTCGCTTCCGGGGAGATGCACCGGTGCGTGAGCCCGTTCGGCGTGCGCGACATGACCGGCAACGTCGACGAGTGGGTGAACAACGAGCTCGGGAAGCTGGACGACAAGCCGTTCCGCTCGACGCTGAAGGGGGGCTACTGGGGGCCGATCCGCTCGCGGTGCCGCCCCGTCACGTCGACGCACAACCGGTGGTTCCGCTTTTACCAGGTCGGCTTCCGGTGCTGCGCCGACGCGCTCGACGGGGCCAAGGCCGTGGCCCCCGCCGACCGGAGCGTGCGCATCCCGCGCCGCAGCCCGATGGCGGATCCGGGCGGGCGGCAGGGTCCGTGAAGGCCTTCCAACCGCGCGCCGCTTGGACTACGTTGTCGGCCGGTGCGAAAGTGGGCGGACCCGGACAGGGTTTCGCCCTCAGCGCCAGGGCCTATAGCTCAATCGGTCAGAGCCCCCGGCTCATAACCGGGCTGTTCCTGGTTCGAGTCCAGGTGGGCCCACGAAAGCCACGAAACTGCAGGAGACAAGGAAGCACGTGAGCATCCGCGAGCAGATCGCATTCCTCGAAGAGCTGTCGGCCATCGACAGCGACATCCGCCGCATCGATGAGCAGCTCGACAAGCAACGCGGCAGCCTGGAAGGGATGCGGTCCGAGCTGAAGCGGCTAGAGGAGCGGCTGAAGGGCGATCGGGAGACCCTGGCGGCGATGGAGAAGACCCGCTCCGAGCTCTCCATCGAGCTCCGCCAGATGTCGAACCAGATCGAGCGCTCGCGGGAGAAGCTGCAGCGCTCGAGGAACGAGCGCGAGTCGAACGCGGCGCAGCGCGAGATCGAGGAGCTGCGCAAGCTGCACCGCGATCGCGAGGAGGAGATCGAGCGCCTGAACTCGGCCGCCGAGGGCGCGCGCACGGCCATCGAGCAGGCCGAGGCGAAGCGCGTCGGCCTGGCGGGGGCCATCGACGGCAGCGCGCCGGGGACGCAGGCGTCGCTGGCGGCGCTCGACATCGAGCGCGCCCAGCGCGCCGAGGCGCGCCAGCAGGTGGTCAGCAAGCTGCCGGTCGTCCTGTACCGCCGCTACGAGTCGATCCGCCCGCGCAGGCCCGTCGCGATCGCCCGCACGTACGACGGCACCTGCCTCGGCTGCCACCTCTCCGTGCCCCCGATGATGTTCCAGAAGATGCGCCGGCAGGAGGAGTTCGAGCGCTGCCCGAACTGCGCCCGGATCCTCTACTACATGCCGCCGGAGCCCGCGGGCGGCAGCACGCCGCCCGCGGATCCGTCCCGCACCTGAGCCCCGGGTGCGGCTTGAAGACCTGCGCCGCCTGCTACAGGCTCTTCTCGAACGACAGCGGCTTCTGCCCGATCGATGGCCAGCGCCTCGTCCCGGTCGCCGAGGCGACGCCGCCGAAGCACCCGGATGACCAGCGCGTCGGCGCGACGCTCTGCGGCGGGCGGTACCTGGTCTGGCGCATCGTGGCGGACGGGGGCATGGGGCGCGTCTATCAGGCGCTCGATCGTCAGGTCGGCCGCAGCGTCGCCCTCAAGATCCTCCACCCCGAGGTCGCGCTCGACGAGGTGAGCCTCGAGCGGTTTCGCCGCGAGTTCGAGGTCAGCGCGTCGCTGCCCCACGAGCACATCGTCGAGGTGCTCGCCTTCGAGAGCACGGAGGACCAGAGCTTCGCGCTCGTCATGGAGTACCTCGAGGGCGAGGAGCTGCGGACGGTCCTGAAGCGCGACAAGGTGCTTCCGCCGGAGCGCCTCGTGCGGATGCTGTCGCAGCTCGCGCTCGGCCTCGCCGAGGCCCACGAGCGGAAGGTCGTCCACCGCGATCTCAAGCCGGACAACATCTTCCTCGTCGGCACCCACCACGGGGACCGGGTGAAGATCCTCGACTTCGGCAGCGTGCGCGACAACAGCGAGGGCGCGAAGAAGCTGACCGTCGTCGGCACGACGATCGGGTCGCCCTTCTACATGTCGCCCGAGCAGGCGCAGGGGCTCCTGACGCTCGACCATCGTGCCGACGTCTGGTCGCTCGCGGCGATCGTCTTCGAGTGCGTCACGGGGCGGGTCCCGTTCAGCGCGCCGACCGGCCCGATGATCCTCGTCGCCATCCTGGGCAAGGACCCGGCGCGTCCGAGCGAGGCGGGCAAGGCGTACGGGGTGCCCGCGTCGCTCGATCCGGTGATGGAGGCGGCGTTCATGAAGGACCCGGAGGCGCGGCTCCCCTCCGTCGGCCTGCTGGCCGACCGGGTGGGCCAGGCGTACGGCCTCGCGGGCTCTCACCGCGACTGGGCGTACACGCCGCAGCAGGAGCTCGCCGCCAAGATCCGCGCGGGGATGCAGGCGATCCTCGCCCACCCGCAGCACGCCCCCGGGAGCGCGGGCGTCGCCCGCACGGCGGCGGACCCCCGGGGCCTCGTCGCGCCTGCTGCCGCGGCCGCCGCGCCCGCTGCCTCCATCGTTGCGCCCGCCGATCCGTCGCCGGTCGGCGGCGAGGCGTTCGCCGAGGACATGGTGATGGGCGTGCCCCAGCGTCTGCCGCGGTGGGTCGTCCCCACAGCCGCAGGCGCCGCGGTGCTGATCTGTGCGCTCGTCGCCCTGCTGCTCGCGCGCTGAGCGCGCGCCGCGCCACGAAGCGCCACGAGGCGCCGTGGACGTCAGCGCACGCGGGCCGGTTCTGGCGCGCCGCGGCAACCCGCCGTCCGCGCGAGCACGCCGCGCGTTCGCGCGGACGCCGCCCCTGTGTTATTTGAATTGACTATGAGCACTCAGCCTTCAACTCGGACCCGCAAGCTCTTTCCCGCCGCGACGTGCGTGGTCGCACTCGCCGGGCTCGGCCTCCTCGGCGCTGGCTGCAGCCAGAGCGAAGCAGCGACCGCCCGCGGCGCCGCAGCCGACGCCCCCGCACCAGCTCCCCAGCAGGGCGGAAAGTCGAAGGTCGAAGATGCGGTCTACACCCTCGAGATGAAGCCGACGGGGACGTACAAGGCCGGTCAGGAGGGCATCGTGGAGGTGTCGCTCCTGTCGAAGGGCGAGTACCACATCAACGACAAGTACCCGATCAAGTTCAAGGTCGCCGAGGCGGCCGCCGAGGGCGTCTCGTACCCGAAGCCCCTGCTCAAGCGCGAAGACGGTGTGTTCGAGGAGAACAAGGGCGTCCTCAAGGTCCCGTTCGTCGCGGCCAAGAAGGGCAAGACGAAGGTGGCGGGCGTGCTCTCCTTCAGCATCTGTAGCGCCGCGAACTGCTTGATGCAGAAGCAGGAGCTCGAGGCGGCCATCGACGTGCAGTAATCCGAGCGGTAAACTCGGCCTCACGTGAACAACGACACCTCCGGTCGCCGGGGGGGCCAGCCCGGCGAGGTCGGCCCCAGCCAGACAGTCCAAGGCAGCGCAGCGGAGCGGGCTCGAAGCGCTCTCTCCGAGCTCGACGCCATCGCTTCGGCGATGTCCCGACGCTTCAGCGAGGAGCAGCGGGTCCTCTCCTTCCAGCAGTACCTGGAGCTCTTCGCTTCCAATCCGCTCCGCTTCGGGCGCGACGCGGCCCGCTACGTCCGCGACATGTTCGATCATTTCGGCACGCGGACGGTGAAGAAGCCGTGGGGGGAGCTGACCCGCTTCCAGCTGTTCGATCTGCCGTGGGAGGTCCCCGCGGCCGGATGGGCGCAGCCTGGCGCGGGGTCCTACCGCGGCCGGGACTTCCCGCTGATCGGCCACGAGGAGCTCCAGGCCGAGGTCTACCGGGTGCTCTGCAACTTCGTGCGCGAGGGCAGGGCGAACCGGCTCGTGCTGATGCACGGCCCGAACGGCTCGGCGAAGAGCACGCTCGCCGCCTGCATGCTGCGCGCCCTGGAGCACTACTCGACGCTCGACGAGGGCGCGGTCTACCGCTTCCACTGGGTGTTCCCGAGCCGCAAGACGATGCGCGGATCGATCGGCTTCGGCGGTGACACGAAGGCGAGCGCAGCGGACGGGACCAGCTACGCCCACCTCACCGACGATCAGATCGACGCGCGGCTCGTGATCGAGCTCAGGGACCACCCGCTCTTCCTGCTCCCCGTGCGCGAGCGGCGGGCGCTCATCCTCAAGCTCTACGAGGCCGCCGGGGCCGCGGAGCCGCCGCCCGAGTGGCTGATGAGCGGCAAGCTGTCCCACAAGAACCAGCAGGTCTTCGAGGCGCTGCTCGTGGCGAGCGGCGGCTCGCTCGTCGAGACGCTGCGGCACGTGCAGGTCGAGCGGTACTTCATCTCGCGGCGCTACCGCGTCGGCGCCGTCACGATCGGGCCGGAGCTCTCGGTCGACGCCGGGGAGCGGCAGATCACGGCGGATCGCTCGCTCGCCTCGCTCCCGACCTCCCTCCAGGCGACGACGCTCTTCGAGGCGCACGGGGAGCTCATCGAGGCGGCCGGCGGGGTGCTCGAGTTCAGCGATCTGCTGAAGCGCCCGATCGACGCCTTCCGCTACCTCCAGCTCACGCTGGAGACGGGCGAGGTGAGCCTGCCGCAGCAGACCCTGCAGACCAACGTCGTGATGATCGGCAGCGCCAACGACGTGCACCTCAACGCCTTCCGGGAGCACCCGGAGTTCCCGAGCTTCCGCGGGCGCTTCGAGCTCCTGCGCGCGCCCTACCTCAGGAGCTACGTCGACGAGCAGGCGATCTACGACGGGCAGATCGTCCCGTTCGTGACCCGCCACGTCGCCCCGCACGCGACGCGCGTGGCCGCGCAGTTCGCGGTGCTCACCCGGATGCGGCAGCCGGAGGCGAAGCGGTACCCGGACGCGCTCGCGCCGCTCGTCTCGAGCCTCACCGCGGTCGAGAAGATGGAGCTGTTCGCGACCGGCACGGCGCCCGAGCGGTTCGACGCGGAGGCGCAGAAGGTGCTGCGCGCGGGCATCGAGGCCATCTACCACGAGAGCGACGCGTCGGTGGACTTCGAGGGGCGGCTCGGCGTCTCGCCGCGCGAGGTGCGCACGCTCCTGCTCGACGCGGCGCAGAGCGAGGATCACGGCTGCCTCTCGCCGTTCGCCGTCCTCTCGGAGCTCGACGCGCTCTGCAAGCGGCAGGCGGAGTACGACTGGCTCAAGGAGAAGCAGCTCGCGGGCGGCTACCACGACCACCGGCTCTTCCGCGAGGTCGTGCGCACGCGCCTCCTCGACACGCTCGAGGAGGAGATGCGGACCGCCAGCGGCCTCGTCGACGAGACCCGCTACGCCGAGCTCTTCGACCGGTACATCTCCCACGTGGGCGTCTGGGTGAAGGGGGAGAAGATCAGGAACCCCCACACCGGCGATTTCGAGAACCCGGACGAGCGCATGATGCGCGAGGTCGAGGCGCTGCTCGGGGTCCGCGCGAAGCACGACGACCACCGGCGCGGCCTCATCTCGGCGATCGCGGCGTGGGCCATCGATCACCCGGGCCAGAAGATCGTGAACGCGGTCGTGTTCCCGCAGCAGATCCGCAAGCTGCGCGAGGCGGTGTTCACGGAGCGGCGCAAGGGCGTGGCGCTGCTCGTGCGCGACCTCGTCGCGCTCCTGCGCGACGCGCAGGGCGACGGCAAGCCCGAGAAGGGCTGGGGCGAGCTGCGCGAGGAGGAGCGCCGGAACGCGACGCGCGCGCTCGAGCGGCTGCACGGCATGGGCTACTGCGACCGCTGCGCGCTCGACGCCGCGAGCGCCCTGCTCCGCGCGCGGTTCGCGGAGCTCGTCACCTGAGCCACAGCATGCTCATCGACTCGCACTGCCACGTCGATCCGAACCACTTCCGGGAGGGCGCGGACGCCGTCCTCGACCGCGCGCGCGCCGCCGGCGTGGGCGCGTTCGTGGTCGTCGGCGTCGACGCCGATCTCACCGCCGCGCGCTTCGCGGTGGAGCTCGCGGCGCGGCGCCCCGACGTGCACGCCGCCGTCGGCGTCCACCCGCACGACGCCGCCGCGGTCGACGACCGCATGCTCGCCGAGCTCGAGGAGCTCGCGCGCCGCCCCGAGGTCGTGGCCGTCGGCGAGATCGGCCTCGACTACCACTACATGCACTCGCCGCGGGACACCCAGCAGCGCGTGTTCGGCGACCTGGTCGCGCTCGCGCGCAGGGTGAAGAAGCCGATCGTCATCCATACGCGCGAGGCCCCCGGCGACACGCTCGAGATCCTGGAGCGCGCGGGGGCGAGCGAGGTGGGGGGCATCATCCACTGCTTCTCCGAGGATCGCGCGTTCGCCGAGAGGGCGCTCGCGCTCGACTTCGACCTCTCGTTCTCGGGGATCGTGACCTTCAAGAGCGCGCGGGCGATCCAGGAGGTCGCCGCGTCGGCGCCGGGGGACCGGATCCTGGTCGAGACGGACAGCCCTTACCTCGCGCCCGTGCCGTTCCGCGGGAAGCGGTGCGAGCCGGCGCACGTGCTGCACACGACGCGCTTCATCGCGGGGCTCCGGGGCGAGCCCTTCGAGGCGCTGGCCGCGCGCACCGCCGAGAACACCCGCAGGCGGCTGCGGCTGCCGGCGCCCGCCGCGTCCGCCGGCTGAGGCGAGCCTTCACGGACGGCGGCTCCGCGCTCGCGCCGGGCGCGTTTCGAGCCATAGTGACAGGACGATGGCGCAGGAGTCACGCGACGGTCGCCGGATCGCCTCCGCGTGGGCGCTCTCCGTTGCAGCCCACGCAGCGCTCGTCGGGGTCGGTGCGCTCGTCGTCGCGCGCTCGCTCTCCGCACGGGAGGTGGCGCTCGCGCGGAGCATCAGCGCGCCGGCCGCCCTGAACGCGCCGATCGAGATCGAGCTGCCGGTGGTCTCGGACGGCACGGTCGACGCTGCGGCCGCGCTCGCGCCGGAGCGGCCCACGAGCCTGGATCGAGGGGGAGGGGAGGGCGCGGCGCGGCCCGACACGGGCACGCGCGGGCGCGGCGGCACGGATACCGCCGAGCTGCCCGCGCTGAACCTCGCGGACAGGGACGACGGGACCTTCCTGTCCCCGGAGGTTCGCTCGCGCCTCGACAGGAGCCAGGTCCAGCGCATCCGGTCGGCGTCGCAGCGCGCCTCGCGCGAGGACTGGCGCGCCAGCCGGGAGCCGATGGAGCTCACGTTTCTAGCGGGCGGTCGCGCCGGCCACCGGGCCGAGCGACGTAAGCCGGCCGAGCGCGACCCGTCGGTCGGGGCGCGCGACGGCGGCGCGCCCGCGCGCCTCGGGAGCGCGCTCGGCGCGGCGGCGCGGCCCGCGGGCGTCGCGCGCGCGGACGAGGCGCTCAGCGACGCCGCGCCGCCGCTGCCCCGAGGTGCGAGCCCTCGTGCCGCCGGCGGGGCGGTGGAGGGAGGCGAGCGCGCGTCCGCGGGGCTGGGCGTGCGCGACGGCCGGCCGGGCGAGGATCACCGCGACAGCGCGGCGGTCCCGCTGGCACGGCCGATGGTCGCGGTGGGCACGCCCGCCGTGCCCGCCGACGCCGCGGGGCGCCCGAACGACACGGTGGACAGCGAGCAGGAGGTGGCGACGGCGATCCAGTCGCTCGTCCACGCCAGCTCGGCCGGGGGCGCGCGCGGGCCCGGCCCGGGAGGAGAGACAGGACCGGGCGCGACCGGCTCGGGCGGCACGGTGGGCCAAGGGGCACGCTCGAGCGCGCTCGGTTCGGGGCGCGGCCGGATGCTCGACAACGACCCGCGCGATCGCCGGCGCAGCCTCTACATGCGGCAGGTCATGGCCAAGCTCGGCCCGCTGTGGGCCAACGCGTTCCCCAAGTGGGCCGCGGGCGAGGGGCTCCAGGGGACCGTGATCGTGACCTTCGTGATCCGCGCGGACGGGACCGTGGCGAGCGCGTCGGTCACGCGCCCGAGCGGCATTCCCGAGTTCGACGAGAACTGCCGGCGCGCGGTCCTGCGGGGCGCGCCGTACCCGCCGGTGCCCCCCGAGCTCGGCGAGAGCTTTCGCTGGTCAATGCCCTTCGAGGCGAGGAACCCGGCGGTCCTGCCCCGGCATCCCGGGGGCAATCAGGGCAATCAAGGCAACCAGGGCAATCAGGGCGATGCGAGCAACCCGAATCCGCAGCGCGCGTGGAGCCCTCGATGACGCCCTGTCGACCCGCCGCTGCAAGGCGTAGGACATCGCTTGACAGCGTGAGATCAGGGCGGTACTAGTCCGCCCTCACTTCTGCCGAAGTAGCTCAGTCGGCTAGAGCAGGCGTTTCATACGCGCCGGGTCGGGGGTTCGATTCCCTCCTTCGGCACCAGAAATGGTGGCAGTACATCGCTGGGTTCTGTCCAGGAGCCCGGCGATTTCGATCGCTTCAAGGTCGGACGTGGACGATGGTTCCGCTGTCGTCGTCACCGTACGCGACGTGCCAGCCCTCCGGAACCTGCGGCTCCGCCCACAGGAACAGGCGCCGCGCGTCGATGGGCGTCAGCGCGATGTCATGGAAGCCTTGCGCTTCGCCGACGCCGGCGCCCCAGTACATGCCGGTGAGCGCGTGGCCGGGCGCGAAGTCCATCACCCAGGGGGCGTCAGCGATGTCGAAGCTGTCGGCGACCTCGCGGGGATCGATGGCGCGCGTCACGTGCTTGCTCCGCACGCGGAAGGTGCCGCGCGCGGTGGACGCGCTCGACTCGGGGTCGCGGAGCTGATCGCGGCCGGACGAGATCAGCGTGGCGTAGATCGGCTTCTGGCCCTCGTAGGCCGTCAGCGTCTGGTTGGCCAGGCTGACGTCGATCCAGCGCTGCGAGCCCTTGGCGAACTCGGGGAGCTTGGTGCGGCGCACGACGACCACGAGATCCTGCGCCCGGAGCCAGTAGCCGTCGCGCGCCTCCTCGAAGCGGGCGCCGCCCACCGTCCTGAACTTGCCGGTGAGCGGCACCGCCGTGTGCCGGTCGAGCTCCTCCTCGTTGCGGATTGCCTTGCCGCGACCGAGCGACCACGTGGTGACGTCGTGGCGATGGACGAACGCGACAGGCAGCCCGATCGTCTCGAGGTCCAGGCCGTGCCACGGCGATCCGAGCGCGGCTTGCAGCCGGTCGGTGGGGATGAGCCGGCCGTCCGGCGTCACGCCGAACCTGCGGCCGTCGGCCTCTCCCGCGGTGACGGCGCGGGTGATCGCGACGCCGCTGCCCTTGCGCAGCGCCGACGTCTTGAGCGCGGCGCGCAGGTCCACGCGCGCGCCGTCCTTTCCGCCGAGCTCGATGCCGAGCACGGCGAGCGGCGGGAGCGGCGCGAGCGCGTCGGCGACCGGAAACACGAAGTAGCCTGACTCGGTTCTCCGCCCGTCCGCGCCGATGCCGTCCCCGCCCGGCAGCAGCACCGGCGGGCCGGCGGCGACGCCGCGCGCGTCCAGCGGGACGTCGTTGGCCGACGCGCCGAGCTGCGTCTCGGCGCGCTGCACGCGATCCAGGTGGCGCTCGAGATCCGGCTCGGCATGCCGCAGCTCCTCGCGGCTCGGCACCCCGACGTACGCGGGGGTCCCCTGGGTCCGAGCGCGCCCGTAGCGGTAGGGGAGCGGTCGCGAGAGGTCCGGCGGCGACGGCAGGACCGAGAGCACCTCGGTCTGCAGCGTCGCGCCGTCGCCCGCGCAGACGAAGCCCCGGGGGCGGATGGCATACCAGCCTCCCGGACACCCGGCGCGGCCGTACGGCTCCGACGAGCGGACGACGGCGGCGCCGGGAAAGAGCTCGCCCAGCCTGCGCGCGCCCGCCTTCGGGCGCGCGAGCACAGGCGTCCCGGCGCGCAGCGCGACCAGCTTGGGGCCGTCCGCAGGCAGCGGAGGGACCTCCAGCGCACCCTCGTCCCTGGCCTCCTCCCTGGACGGCTCGACCGTCGCGCCCGCCGTGTTGCATGCGGGCGCGGCCAGCGCCACGAGCAGGCCGGCGAGCGCGCGCTCGCCGGCGCACGTGTGCGCGCGGCGAGGGGGATGGCGTCGCGGCGCGCCGGAGAGCGGCGCGCGGAGGGCCGGGGGCATGACCGACCGGAGCAGATCGGTCGGCGTGGAGGCGGGCGGCATCGGTGGACGGATGCCCGATCCGTGCGCCGTGGGCCAAGTTCGACGGCGGCGCGCGCGCGGCGCTCGCGGCGGGACGGGACGCCGCGCGGGCGCCGCGAGGCGAGGATGCTGCTGGGCGACGACGCCGCGACGGCGCCGCCCGGCCGCTGGCGCCGCGCGCGCGCCGGCGCCATGAGAGGCGCGTGCGCCTTCGCCCCGCGCTCGTGTGGCTCCTGATCGCGCCGTACGCCGTCGTTTTCTACGCTTTCCTGGCGGCGCGCCGCGCTGCGGCGTCGCTCCGGCCGCGGCACCCCTGGCGTACGTGGGTGAGCCCGAGCCTGCTCGTCGGAGGGTTCCTGCTCCCGGGCGACGTCGCGGAGCTACGCCGCCTCGGCGTCCGCGCGGTGATCAACGTGTCCCGCGAGCTCTATGACCCGGTGCTCGCGCTGCGCGCGGCCGGCGTCGAGTACCTGCGCGTCCCGTGCTGGGACATGTGTTCCCCCACGCTCGAGGAGGCCGCGCGCGGCGTGGCGTTCCTCGAGCGCCATCTCCGCGCCGGCCATCGCGTCCACGTCCACTGCGCGAGCGGCGTGGGGAGGAGCGTCGCGCTCGCGCTCTGCTACCTCACGACCCGCGGCGGCCTCGAGGTCGACGAGGCCGTCGCCCTCTTCACGCGGCAGCGCCCGCGCGTCGCGCTGCGCCGGACGCAGCGCGAGTTCGTCGAGCGCTACGTCGCCTGGCACCGCGCGCAGGAGGCGACCGCGCGCGCCGCGCCGCCCGCGGTCACCTCCTGCGCAGGAGGGACCTCAGGCTGAAGAGCCCCAGCGCGGGCGCCGCGATGGCGAAGGCGCCGCCGCACGCCGACAGGACGAGCGCCGCGCCCCAGGGCGTCGCGGCGAGCGCGTCCGGCAGCGCCGCCCGCAGCGCGACGCCGGCGCCGACGGAGGCCGCCGTGAGCGCGGCGACGCGGCCGATCCGGATCTGATCGAGCCCGAGCCCGCCGATCTCGCGCCGCACGCGGTACGCGAGGGCGATCGCCTCGACCCAGCCGGCGGCGACGGCGCCGAGCACCACGCCAAGCACGTCGAGCCGCTGCATCAGGAGGAGCGCGAGGCCGGTGCTGACGAGCACCCGGTAGGCGGCGTAACGCGCCGGGGTCCTCGTGTCCCCCAGCGCGAAGCAGGTCGTGATCAGCACGCGACCCGAGGCGTTCCCGAGCAAGGCGAGCCCGTAGGCGCACACGAGGGGCTCGACCCGCGCCGTCGACGCGCGATCGAACGTCCCGGTCTGGAGCAGCAGCGTGATGAGCTCCCCCCCGAGCACCATGAACACGGCCGTGGTCGGCACCGTCAGCACGGTGATCCGCGCGAGCGACGCCCCGAGGCGCCGCGACAGCGCCTCGTTGCGCCGCGCGACGTTGGCCTCGGCCGTGTCGCGCGCCATCTCGGGCAAGGCCACCGCGGCCTCACCGGTGCCGAGGACGCTCATCGGCAGGAGGTAGATCGTCTGCGCGTAGTTGAACGCCGCGTTCGCGCCGGCGCCGAGGAAGCTCACGAGCAGCGTGTCGACGAGCCCGGAGACCTGGATGATCCCGCGCCCGAGCAGCGCGGCGGGCAGCTTCGCCCCGGCCTCGCGGACGCTCGGGTCGCGGGCGTCGAAGCGCGGCTGGAGCCCGCCGAGCAGCGAGCGCGCCGAGGGGAGCAGCAGCGCGAGCTGCAGCGCGGCGCCGCCGAACGCGCTCCACGCGAGGGCCTCGGCGAGCGGCTCGCCGCGCATGCCGAGCCACGCCCCGCACGCGAGCAGCCCCGCGATCTGCGCGGCGCTCCACGCGACCGGCGCGGCGTACGGGAGGAAGAACCGCCGGTGCGCGTTCAGCACGCCGAGCCCCCACGCCGACAGCACGAGCAGGCCGGTCATCGGGAAGATGATCCGGACGATCCGGGTCGTGCTGGCGAGCTTCTCCTCGTCGAAGCCGGCGGCGATCAGGAACGACAGCCACGGCGCCGCGACGACGCCGAGCGCCGACGCGGCCGCGGCCGCGACGAGCAGGAGCCCGAGCGCCGAGAGCGCGAAGTGCGCCGCGCGGCGCGGCTCGCCGGACGCCCGGAGGCGCGCGTAGACCGGGATGAACGTGGCGGAGAGCGTCCCTTCGCCAAGGAGGTTCTGCGTGATGTTCCCCGCGCGGAACGCCGCGGCGAGCACGTCGGCGATCTCGGAGGTGCCGAAGAAGTGCGCCGTCACCCGCTGCCGGATGAGCCCCACGAGCCGCGAGAGGACGATCCCGGCCGTGACCATGGCGGACGACCGCGCCGCGCTCGCCGCCTCCGATCCGGCCGCCGGCGCGCTCGCTCCGGCCGGCGCGCCGGCGGCCGGATCGGAGGCGACGAGCGCGGCGGTCGCCGGCGTGGTCGCTGCGTGCGCGGCGGCGCGCGGATCGGGGTCGGTCGGCACGGCGGCGCTTCTATCAGACCTCACGCCGCCGGGCGACCTTGCGTCGGTCGGCCGGCGGCCGGCGGATCAGTCCCTGATCCTCGCCGCGCCGAGCCGCTCGGCCTGCGCGAGGACCCGCCGCGCGATCTGCGGACCCTCGCCGCGACGATCGAGGTGACGCGGGATGATCCCGCGCTCCGCCATTTCCCACAGCTCGGGCTGGGAGATCCGGGTCTCCGTCCGCGCGCGCAGCTGCGACAGGGAGATGGTGACCTCGGGCAGGAGGATCGGCGCCTGCGGTTCGCGGAGGAGCATCGGGTCGATGCAGCACGACAGATCGCTCGTGCCGCGCTGGCGCGCGTTCAGCGAGGGGATGCCGAAGCGCGTCTCCAGCGTGCGCGCGATCGACACGTGGTCGAGCACCGTGCTCACCGCACAGCCGCGGCGGACGAACGGGCCCGCGACGATCGACGGGACCCGGAACCCGAGCTGGGCGAACCGAGGATCGTCGTCCGTGGTCGCGGGCGGCGGGACGTGGTCGAAGAAGCCGCCGTGCTCGTCGTACGTGACCACGAGGAGGCACTGGCCCCACTGCGGGCTCCTCGCCAGCGCGTTGTAGACGCTGGCGAGCAGCACCTGCCCGAGCTGCACGTCGTGGTCCGGGTGATCGTCGTTGGCGGCGGCGCCGAAGAACTGGGGGTCGATGATCGAGAAGGCCGGCAGCTGCCCCGCGGCCGCGTCCTCGAAGAAGCGCTCGATCCCGGAGACGCCCTTGAACTTGAGGTACGCGCCCGAGCACCACGGCACGTCGTGGTAGTAGTTCCTGCTCGAGATCCCGGCGTCGCTCAGCAGCTCGAACACGCTCGTGAAGCTCGAGATCGGCGTGTTGCTGGAGATGCCATGTGACGTGGCGCCGTGCA
Organism: Sorangium cellulosum; assembly: GCF_002950945.1. Classification (GTDB taxonomy): domain Bacteria; phylum Myxococcota_A; class Polyangia; order Polyangiales; family Polyangiaceae; genus Sorangium; species Sorangium cellulosum_E. The sequence continues at coordinate 6,194,926 of NZ_CP012673.1, read as the reverse complement.
GGTAGAACCGGTTCGGCCAGGTGGGTCCGAGCACCGAGCTGAACCAGCGCTCGCAGACCGCCGACACGTCCGCGAGCGCGTAGAGGATCGGCAGGTGTTCGCGCACGTGATAGCCCATCACGTCGCGCTGATCCGGCCCGGCGTGGGCGGTCACGAACCCGTCGTTCAGCCCCTGGTTCCACTGCGCGTGGGCCGCGTCCCAGCTGTGTGGCGGGTCGGCGGGCGTGAAGTCGTCGAGCTGGAAGGGCGAGATCAGCGCTCCGTCCGGGGCGACGTTCCACTCCATCCCCGTGAGCCCGTCGATCTGCCTGCCCTCCTTCAGCCGCAGCGCGCCGAGGTAGTGGTCGAACGAGCGGTTCTCCATGCAGAGGACGACGATGGTGCTGATGGGCGCGAGCAGCTCTGCAGGGCTCAGATCGCTGGACTGCGCACACCGATCCAGCGCAGCGCCGCCTCCGCCGCCCGCTCCTCCGCTGCCGCCCGCTCCTTCGCTGCCGCCCGCTCCTCCGGATCCATCGCTCCCGCCGGATGTGCCGGTGTTCGGCGGAGCGTCGTCGTGCACCGCCTCGCTCCCCACGGCGCCGCATCCAAATGTCGCGGCGCCGAACGCAGCGCCCAGCCCCGTCAGCACGTCGCGGCGCGTGCGGGCAGAAGGCAGAGGATCACGCGGTGATGCATTCTGTTTTTTCATCACACACAGGATCCCCAGGAATGCGGGGCTGCGGAAGGACTTTTGACGACGCGCGGCCTGTGATCGAGGAAACCTTCCTTTTCGCAGGGGTAGAGGGATGGTATGGAGAGGAATCGCGGGCCTCTACGTCCGCACTCGATCAGCCGTCAATGAGCTCGACTCCAATCCCACCTGCGCCCGCGGGGGCGGGCGCCGTCGCGAACGGCCGGACGCTGCGGCCGCTGCGCCTGTGCCTCGTGGACATGAACAATGGCCATGTGAACCAGGCGATGCGCTGCCTGCGCGGGCTCGCCGCGACGTTCTTCGAACGTGTCCAGACGCACAATCCAGGCGTGTTGTGCGAGATCGTGGAGGTATCCCCTCGTGATACCAACGCCCCCATCCCCACGGACTGTGATCTGTACCTCTCGTCGGGGGGGCCTGGCTCTCCGTTCGACGGAGAGGGGGAGCCCTGGACGTGCGACTTCGGGCGCCTGGTCGACGGCGTGGTCGAGTCGGCGATCCGGGGTGGAGCGGACCGGCGGGCGCTGTTCGCGATCTGCTACTCGTTCGAGCTCGTCGTCCATCACTACCGGCTGGCCGACGTCGTGCCGCGCGCCGACCGCAAGTTCGGCGTCATGCCCATCTACACGACGCCGGTGGGCCAGCAGCATCCGCTGCTGGCCCCGTTCGGCGATCGCCTCTTCGCCTTCGAGCATCGCAACTGGGAGGCGGTGAACCTCGATGGACACCGGCTGGGTTCGCTCGGAGGCAAGCTCCTCGCCCTCGAGAGCCGCGATGGCGTCTCGAAGGGCCGGGCGATTCTCGGGCTGCAGGTCGCGCCGGGGGTCGAGGCGGTCCAGTTCCACCCCGAGGCCGATCGCGCGGGCGTCATGAACTGGGTCGCCCGTCCTGAGCAGGCGGCCGCCTTCAAGGCGACGTACGGCGAGGTCACCTACCAGGCGATGCTGCGCACATTGGACGATCCCAGGCGGCTCGCGCGCACCTACGCGCTCGTCATCCCGGGCTGGCTCGGGCGCTGCTTCAACGAGATCGCCGCGCACCGCGGCTATGCGGAGCTGCCGCCGCTCGAGGACGCCCCGTGCTCGCGCTTCGGCGCCCACTGCCGCGCCGAAGAGGCGGCGCGCGCGCGCGAGGTGCCGCGCCTCTGAGACGAAACGGAAAGGAAATCGACCGGATGCTGCGCTGTCGTGCCGGAGCGCCTGCCGTGTCGAAGGCGCCGATGCGGCGCTGACGACGCCAACGACGCCACGACGCCAACGACGCGAACAACGCCAACGACGCAGCGCGGACGAGGCGCGCTGTGCCCGCGGCGAGCAGGCCGCTCGCGCCTTGCGCGACGGCCTGCCGGCGGCTTATGGTCATGGGGGCAAAGGATGAGCGCGAGCAGGGCTCGCGGGCCGGCATCGGTGGCCGGCGGCTCCTCGGGCACGCATGAGAGAGAACGCATGAATCACTCGCGCCCGACCGCTCCGAGGAGCCCACCTTCGCCGGACGTCGGCGGCGCGGGCGCGCCCGAGGAAGGTCACGCGGGGGGCGACGCGCCCGCTGAGGCTGCGGCTGCGCCGGGGCCAGCGCCGGCCGAAGGGCCAGCGCCGGCCGAAGGGCCAGCGGCGCACGAGGACCGGACCGAGGCGCGCATGAGCGAGACGGACCCGATCGCCGTGTCGCAGGTCCGCGATGCGCTGAGAGAGCTGAGCCGCGGGCGCGGGCCGCAGCCGCACGTGCTGCTCATCGTCTACCACCGTCAGGGCGCCGAGACGGTGCGGCTCAACGAGGGCGTCGGGGTCGTCATCGGGCGGGATCCCTCCGCGGACGTCGCGATCCCCGAGCGCAGCCTGTCCCGGCGCCACGCGCGCTTCACGTTCCAGCGCGGCGACGTGCTCGTCGAGGATCTCGGCTCCACGAACGGCACCTTCCTGAGCGGGCAGCGCGTCGAGCAGGGCATCCTGAAGCCCGGCGACGAGGTGGTGCTCGGCGAGATCACGGCTTCGCTCCGCGTGATCGCGAGCGCCGAGCTGCCGGTGCTCAACTTCGACGCGTTCGACGCGTCGCGCGCCTCGCTGGACCCGGGCATGCTGCCGAAGGCCGACTCCCCCATGGGCGGACCGACGCCGGCGGGCGGGCTGCGCGCGGTCAACGACGACGGGCTCGTGATGCGCAGCCCCGCCATGCGGCCGGTGCTCGAGACCGCCATGCGCCTCGCGCGATCGTCCGCGCCCGTGCTGGTCCAGGGCGAGACGGGGACGGGCAAGGACGTGCTCGCGCGGCTGATCCACGAGGCCGGCCCGCGCCACCGGAAGCCGATGATCCGCGTCGGGTGCAGCGGCATGCCCGCGCAGCTCCTGGAGAGCACGCTCTTCGGTCACGAGGCCGGCGCCTTCCCCGGCGCGATCCAGGCGCAGGAGGGCGTGTTCGAGACCTGCGCGGGCGGCACGGTGGTGCTCGACGAGGTGGGCGACCTGCCCCCCTCGTGCCAGGCCGCGCTGCTGCACCTGCTCGACACCCACCGCACGGTCCGCATCGGGTCGACGAGCCCGATCGACGTCGACGTGCGGATCGTCGCGACCACGCACCGCGACCTCGAGGCGATGTGCGAGGCGGGCGCGTTCCGCGCGGACCTCCTCTACCGGCTCAACGCGGTGCCGCTGCGCATCCCCCCGCTCTGCGAGCGGCGGGAGGACATCGGACCGCTGGCGCAGCGCTTCCTCCAGCAGGCGAGCGAGGCCCACCGGCGGAACGTGCGCTCGATCGATCCGGAGACGCTCGCGCTGCTCGAGCAGTACCCCTGGCCCGGCAACGTGCGCGAGCTGCGCAGCGCCATCGAGCGCGCCGTCGTCATCGCGCGGGGGAGCGTCATCACCCCGCTCGATCTGCCGGAGAGCCTCCACGCCCTCGCCGCCCGCAAGCGCTCGACGCCGCCCCCGCCGGACCGGCCCGTCGTGGAGGTGGCGTCGCCCGGATCCGCGCCGACGATCGGGCTGAAGGCGCAGATGGATCGCCTGGAAGCCGAGATCATCCTCGAGGCGCTCCGCGCGACGAACGGCAACCTGGCGATGGCGGCGCGGCGGCTCAGGATGCCGCTGCGCACGCTGCAGGAGAAGATCGCCACCCACGGCCTGAAGCGCTCCGACTACCGCGACGGCCCGCCGTCGCGGTCGAAGTAGCGGCCTCAGGCCCTCACGGCGGCGGCGAGCCGCCGGCGGCTCCGCCCTCGTCCTCGAGCACCGCCAGCGCGGCGTTGTGCCCGCAAGCGCCGTGGACCCCGGCGCCGGGGTGCGCATAGGACGAGCCGAGGTAGAGGCCGCGGACCGGCGTCCGGTAGCGATAGTAGGGGAACACCGGCCGGAAGAAGAGCTGATGCCGGATGTCGGCCGAGCCTCCGCCGAGGTCGCCGCCGAGGAGGTTCGCGTCCATCGCCTCGAGATCGTCCGGCGCCCAGATCGTGCGCGCGAGGATCCGCTTCCGGAAGCCGGGGGCGAGCTCCTCGATCCGCGCCTCGACGCGATCGGCGAAGCGCTCGCGCGCGGCGGGCCAGCCGCCGTCGATGGAGGAGGGGACCCGCGAGTAGGCCCACAGCGTGTGGCGCCCGGCCGGCGCGCGCGTCGGATCGGCGAGCGACTGCTGCCCGATCACGAGGTAGGGGTGCTCGGGGAGCGCGCCGGCGCGCACCTGCCGCGTGAACTCGGAGAGATCATCGAGGCTGTCGCCCGCGTGCACGACGGCCGCGCGCGCGGCGTCCTCGTGCGACCAGGGGACCTCGCCGTCGAGCGCCCAGTCCATCTTGAAGGTGCCGAACCCCTGGCGGAACCGGCGCATGGCGTGCTGGATCGGCGCCGGGACGATGTCTTCCGCGAGCAGGCGGAGGTAGAGCGTCGGCGCCGCGACGTCGGCGACGACCGCGCGGCGGGCGCGGATCTCCTCGCCGCCCGCGAGCCGGACCGCGGCCGCCCGCCCCTCCCTGACGACGATCTGCTCGACCCGAGCGCCGCAGCGGACGCTGCCGCCGTGCTCCTCGACGCGCCGGAGCAGCGCGCGCGTGATCGCGCCGGCGCCGCCCTCGGGCACCGCGAAGCCGCCGCTCGACGCGAGCACGGTGAGCATGAAGCCGACGATCGCGCCGCACGGATCGTCAGGGCCCACGTCGGTGTGCAGGGCGAGGCCGGGGATCACGCGCCGCGCCGCCTCGGTCCGGAAGGTGCGCGTCGAGAAGCCGCGGCCGCTCGAGAGGGCCACCTGCGCGAGGCGGAGCAGGTTGAGCGGGCCGAAGCGGAGCATCTGGCCGAGCGCGGGCGGCGTCGACAGGAGCGCGTCGAGCATCTGCTCGCGCGTGCGCGCGTGCCAGGAGGCGATCCGCCGCCACGCCGGGCCGTCCTCGCCGAGCGACCTCGCGGTCGCCTCGACGTCGCGCGCGATCGACGCGCACGTCCCGTCGGGCGCCGGGTGCGCGCTGTCGATCGGCGCGTGCCGCCAGACGAGGCCCGCCCCCGGCAGATCGAGCGGCAGGAACGCGGGGCTCGTCTGTCCGAAGGGGAAGAACGCGGCGCCGAGATCGTGGCGGAAGCCCGGGAGCGTCACCTCGCGCGTGCGCACGGCGCCGCCCGGCTCCTGCTCGGCCTCGAGCACGAGCACGGAGTAGCCCGCGCGGGCGAGGTACGCCGCCGCCACGAGGCCGTTCGGCCCCGCGCCCACCACCACCGCGTCAGGGTCTCTGCTGCTCATTGTCTGCGGCTCCTCAGCCCACGATCTGCGCGGTTGGCATGTTGCGGTTCGAGGCGATCGCCTGGCCGGTCCGCCCGACCACGAGCACGCCCACGGCGATCACGTCGGGGAACATCGCGACGCCGCGCTGCGCTGCGCGGGCGGGCGCGACCCCATCGGCAAGCCAGTCGTAGACCGTGCGCGCGAGGGAGCGGCGCGCGATCTCCTCGCCGAGGCCGGTCGTCGCCACGGCCCCGTGCGGGCCTGCGTAGATGCCGGCGCCCATCAGCGGCACGTCGCCGACGCGCCCGCGGAGCGTGTAGGTCGATCCGCCGGTGGACGCCGCCGCGGCGAAGCGGCCGTGGGTGTCGCGCACGACGGCGCCGACGGTGTCGCACTCGATCGGCTCGGCCTCGAAGTTCCAGAACCGCCTCGCGGTGAGCGCGTGGAACCGCGCCGCGTCGTTCGCGTGGTCGCCGTCCGCGCCGCCGCCCAGCGCGTCGAGCGCGCGGGCGTGCCGCTCGCGCGCCTCGCCGGTGGCCGGGTCGTGGTCGGCGAACCCGAGCCGGCGCGCGAAGGCGGTCGCGCCGGCGCCGGCGAGGAGCAGGTGCGGCGTCTCCAGCAGCTTCGCCGCGACGAGGACGGGGTTCTTCACGCGCTCGACGCAGGCGACCGCGCCGAAGCGCCCGTCGCTGGCCATCACCGCGGCGTCCATCTCGATCGTCTGCCCGTCGAGGCGGAGGTTCGAGCCGGTGCCCGCGTTGAAGCGCGGGTCGTCTTCCAGGCGCGCGGTCGCCGCGATCGCCGCCCCGAGCGCCTCTCCGCTCGCGTCCAGCAGGCCGGCCGCGTCCTCGGCGGCCCTGGCGCAGCCGTCCGCGTAGCTTTGCGGCGAGGTGACCCCGCCGTGCGTGAGGATGACGTATTTCACGTCGCTCCCCTGCGCGTACCATGGGCGCGCGCCGCCGCGAAGCCGGCCGGGCGCGTGGACTTCGAGCCTGCGGCGCGGCGCCGCCGCCTTGTCGACCGGACACGTCGCGGGCGTGCCGGCACGGACGGCGGCGCTCGACACCCTGCCGCGCTCCTGATACGTCGCGCCAGAGCCCCGCCGCGAGGCGACGCCAGCCGGCCGCCCGCTGCGGGACGGCGGCGGCCACGTCGAAGGCCGCCCGCGGAGCCGCCCATCGAGGAGAGCAGAGACCGTGGCCAAGAACGAAGCGCCGAAGACCGCCATTTCGCCCACGCGCAACGAGGACTACCCGGAGTGGTACCAGCAGGTCGTCCGCGCGGCCGATCTCGCGGAGAGCTCGCCGGTGCGCGGCTGCATGGTGATCAAGCCGTGGGGCTACGCGATCTGGGAGAACATCCAGCGCGAGCTCGACGCCATGTTCAAGGCGACCGGGCACAAGAACGCCTACTTCCCGCTGTTCATCCCGAAGTCCTTCCTCGAGAAGGAAGCGGAGCACGTCGAGGGGTTCGCGAAGGAGTGCGCCGTGGTCACCCACCACCGGCTCGTGGCCGGCCCGGGCGGCGGGCTGATCCCCGATCCCCAGGCCCGGCTGGAGGAGCCGCTCATCGTGCGCCCCACGTCCGAGACGATCATCGGCGCGGCGTTCGCGAGCTGGGTGCAGAGCTACCGGGATCTGCCGCTGCTCATCAATCAATGGGCGAACGTCGTGCGCTGGGAGCTGCGGACGCGCCTGTTCCTGCGGACGACGGAGTTCCTCTGGCAGGAGGGCCACACCGCGCACGCGACCGAGGCCGAGGCGCGCGAGGAGACGCTGCGCATGCTCGGTGTCTACGCGACGTTCGCGCGCGAGTTCCTGGCGATGCCGGTCCTCGAGGGGCCGAAGACGGCGAGCGAGCGCTTCCCCGGCGCGGTCGACACCTACGCGATCGAGGCGATGATGCAGGATCGCAAGGCCCTGCAGGCCGGCACGAGCCACTTCCTCGGGCAGAACTTCGCGAAGGCGAGCGGCATCAGGTTCCAGACCAAGGCGGAGACCGAGGAGTACGCGTGGACGACGTCGTGGGGTGTGTCGACGCGCCTCGTCGGCGGGCTGATCATGACCCACAGCGACGACGACGGCCTGGTGCTCCCGCCGCGCCTCGCGCCCGCGCACGTCGTGATCCTGCCCGTCTACCGGGGCGACGACACGCGCGCGAAGGTCGACGAGTACATCGACGGGCTCGCGAAGGAGCTGCGGGAGCAGCGCTTCGGCGAGCGGCGCGTCGAGGTCGAGGTCGATCGGCGCGACCTGCGCGGCGGCGAGAAGCAGTGGGAGTGGGTGAAGAAGGGGGTGCCCGTCCGGATCGAGATCGGGCCGCGCGACGTCGACGGCGGCGTCGCCATGGTCAGCCGCAGGGACCGCGCGCCGAAGGACAAGGCGAGCATGGCGCGCGGGGAGCTCACGGCGCGCATCGCGGAGCTGCTCGGCGACATCCAGGCGACGCTCTACGCGCGCGCGATCGCGACGCGCGACGCGAACACGCACGTCATCGACGATCGCGCCGATTTCGACGCGTTCTTCGGGTCGAAGGGGGACAAGGAGGCGCAGGGCGGCTTCGCGCTGGCGCACTGGTCGGGCGATCCCGAGATCGAGGCGGCGGTGAAGGACGCGCACAAGGTCACCATCCGCTGCATTCCGACCGGCGGGTTCGAGGGCGCCCCGTGGGCTGACGCGCTCTCCGGCGAAGGGCGCTGCATCTTCACCGGCAAGCCGAGCCCGCGGCGGGTGGTGTTCGCGAAGTCCTACTGAGCGCCGCGCCCGAACGTCGGGAGCACGTGCTCCGCGAGGATCGCGGGGAGCAGCCGCAGCTGCGCGCAGTGCTCGCCGGGGCCCGCCCCGGCGTAGCCGCGCACGAACAGGCCGCCGCCGTCGTACATCTGCGTGAGGCGCAGCGCGTCCTCCGGCGCATCGGCGCCGTGGCCGGGGGCGGCTGCGCGCGCGCTGTCCCCGCTGGAGGTCACCGCGATGGGGCTCGCCCCGAGCTCGCGCAGCAGGAACGTGGCCACCTCCTTGGTCGACGCGTAGCCGCTCGTCGGGGTCTCGGTGTGGGTGAGGTAGAAGAGCAACGTGCCGCGCGCGGCGGCGCTGGCCAGGGCGATGTAGGGCGCGAGCTGCCCCTGCACGAGCGCGGTCTGCCCCGGCATGTAGGAGCCATAGAGGGAGTCGAGCAGGATCAAGGCGTCCACGCGGCTGCTCCCGCGCTCGACGATCCTGCCGATCGCGCCGGACCCGGCGCTCCAGGAGGACAGCACGAGGCGCCGCGCGCGCGCGCCGGCGACGCCGGCGGCGCTCCCGACCTCGCGGTCGATCGCTTGCAGCAGCGTGTCCCAGCCGCCGCCGTCGATGGCGCGCGCGTACTCGCTCGAGCGGGTCCCCAGGTCGAGGCCGGCGACCACCAGATCGAGCCCCTGGGGCGCGAGCACCTTGCGGACGGGCTCCGCGCCGTGGAAGTGGATGAGGAGGTCGTAACCGCCGTCCGCGCCGATGGCCCGTGCGGGCGGCACGAGCAGCTTGCCGAGCGGGAGCGGGCGCCAGCGCTCGTAAACGCCGAAGCCGCGGTCGGCGAAGTCGCACCCCGCCTGCATCTCGTGTTCATCGAGCGTCGCGCGCTCCGGCGGCGCCCCACCCTTCGGCAGCGGCGACGGCTCGAAGGGCGCGCTCGCCGCCGCCGGGAGCGGCGACGCGCTGGGCTCCTGGCTGCGGCGCGACAGCAGGGCGCCGCCGACAACGACCAAGCTCGCTGCCAGCAGGAGCGCGTCGCGGAGCTGCCGCGTCCGACGGTCGCTCAAAACCCGGGGTTGGTCACGGTCGGGACCCACTTCGTCGAGGGAGGTTTGCCCGGGGTTGTCCTTCGCGTGCCGGAGGTGCTCGCGCCGCCGGCCGCTGCGCCCGGCGCCGCGGCGCCCGGCGAGGCCGGCTCGCTCTTGCCCGGCGGCGGGTCCGGAGCGCCCGTCCCGCGCTCCGCGGAGCCGGCGACATCGACCGCGGAGGGGGCGGGCGCGGCGCCGGCGCTGCTCGACGGGATCGCCGCGGCGGCGGACGGCTCCACCGACGCGCTCGCGGCGGCGGTCGCTGTGGCCGAGGCGGCCGCTGCCGCGGGGCCCGTGCTGCGCGAGAGCATCAGGAGCTGCTCGGACGACACCGGCTGCTTCGCCCGCGGCCACAGCCACATCAGCCCCACGCCCGCCACGGTGAGGATCGCGAGCGTCAGGGCCGCGACGAGGGTCCCCGAGCGGCGCCGCGTCGCAGGGATCTCGATCGGATCGAGCGGCGTCTCCTGGCCGGGCGAGCTCTGGGGCAACGCGGCGGGCAGCGCCTCTCGCGGGAGCGAGGGGCGGCTCGGGCGCGTCGAGGGGAGCTGGACGTTCACGGGGCTCGGGGGGAGCTGCGTGAAGAAGAACTCGCTGATGCTGTCGCGGGCGAGCATCACCTCCGGCGGGTTGGAGGCGCGCTCGTCCAGCAGGCGGACCGTGTCGCGGAGCGCGGCGCGCCGGCGCTGGCTTCGTTCGCCGAGCAGCCCGCGCACGAAGGCGCCGACGTCGTGATCCGTCACCGGCGGCTCCTTCGCGAGCACCGACTGCACCGCGCTCTCCAGCTCGAGCATCGTCTGGTAGCGCCTGTCCGGATCCTTCTGCAGGCACGTCATCAGGACGTGCTCCAGCTCCGCAGGGAGGTCCGGGTTCTTCAGGCGAGGCGGCAGCGCCGGCTGGGAGATGATGCTCTTCAGCGTGAGCAGATCGTTGTCCGCCTGGAAGGGGTGCGCGCCCGTCGTCAGCTTGTAGAGCACGATCCCCATCGCGAAGATGTCGGTGCGCCGATCGACCCGTTCACCGCGGGCCTGCTCCGGCGACATGTACGGGACCTTGCCCTTGATCTGTCCCGCGGTCGTGTCGTTGCGCCCCAGGTTGGTCGCCTTGGCGACGCCGAAGTCCACGAGCTTCACGTGGCCGTCGTACGTCACGAGGATGTTCTGGGGCGACACGTCGCGGTGCACGAGCCCGAGCAGCTGGTCGTCGTTCATCGGATCCCGCAGCTCGTGCGCGGCGTGCAGCCCGAGGCAAGCGCAGCCGACGATGCGCAGCGCGATGCGCAGCGGGATGGCGACCTCGCTCCTGCTCGCCGCCCTCGCGATGATCGACAGCGCCTCGCCGTCGACCCACTCCATCACGATGTAGAGGACGTCATCCTGCTCCCCGAGGTCGAGGATCTCGGCGACGTTCGGGTGGTGGATCCCCGAGGCGAGCCTCGCCTCCTCGAGGAACATCGTCTCGAACTGGGCGTCGTCCGAGAGCGTCGGCAGCATCGTCTTGATGGCGACCGTCTTCTGGAACCCGCGGCGACCCTTGCGGCGCGCCGCCCAGACCGCAGCCATTCCCCCCTGCGCGATGGGCAGGAGGAGCTCGTACTGTCCGAGCTCCTTTCCCGGCAACAGCTGGGGATGAGGGGTCATGGATTCGCGCGATGCTCTCCTGACGGAACCACGGGACTTCCGGATGCCAGAACAAGTCTAGCATCCGGGCCCCAGCGTAGCGCTATGTGGAGCAGATCACGAATCGCGCGCCGAGGGATGCCCTCTCAGCGCCGGCGGATCACGCGCCGGGGGGAACCGGGCCCCACAGCTTCTCGTAGATCTTGGTGAGTTTCTGGTGGGTTTCCGACGTGAAGCCGTTGGCCGGGTAGGGCCAGCGGAAGCCGTCGCCCATGGCCTGGTTGCATGAGAGCGAGATGAGCAGGTCGACCGGCGTGGGGTTGCCGGGCCGCACCATGGAGATCCCGAGGCCGGGGTAGAAGCAATTGCCGCGCTCGGCAGAGAAGCTGTCCTCGTCGCCGAAGATGTCCAGGATGTCGTCCTTGAGATCCTCGTCCACGTCGTCGCCGGTGAGCTGCCGCTGGCTGAGGATGACGAAGTTCTTGAAGCGGGGCTGCGCCGGCTGCACGGGCGCCGCCGCCGTCTGCCCGGGGATGAGGCCCGGCGGGATGATGCCGGGAAGCGCTTGCTGCAGGCCCTGGAGAGCGGCCTGGCCCATCTGCTGGAGCTCGGGCGGGATCCCCGGAATGAGGCCGGGGGTCTGGGCTGGCGTCGTGGCCAGCGGGGTCGGCTCCTGCCCCTGGAGGCGAAGCACCGTGACCTGCGCCTTATCCATCTCGTCGAACGGGGCCGTGCGGGCCGCGCAGCCGACGACGAGGGGGGCCAGCAAGGCCATGCCTGCGAGTGTACGGGTTGTGAGGTTCATGTTCGCTTTGACGGTTCATCTAGCACGGCTATGCGCCGGGATGTGAAGAGCGACCACCGCCAGCACGGCTCGCTCGCCGGCACGCCTTCGGTAGCCAGCCCGCGGGCGGGCCGGCCTCCGCTTCACATCGTGCTCGCGCCGAACTCGTAGAGCGCCCGGATCTCGCTCACGCGCGCCGCGACGTCGGCACGGGTCACGGTCGCGATCCGGCGCGTGCCCACCGCCTCGACGCAGAACGAGGCGGTCGCCGTGGCGTGCAGCATGCCGCGCCGCAGGGCGAGCGGCGTGATCTCCGGCTGGCACGCGAGGTAACCGATCAGCCCGCCAGCGAAGGCGTCGCCGGCCCCGGTGGGATCGATGACGTCCTCGAGCGGGAAGCCGGGCGCCGCGAACACGCCGTCCTCGTCGAAGAGCAGCGCGCCGTGCTCGCCGCGCTTGATGATCAGGCGCCGCGGGCCGCGCGACAGGATCTCCTTCGCGGCGCGGCGGATGTTGTACTTGCCCGAGAGCTGGCGCGCCTCCTCGTCGTTCACCACGAGGGTGTCGATGCGGCGCAGCATCGCCGCGACGGCCTTCGGCTCCCCCTCGATCCAGAAGTTCATGGTGTCGGCGAGGACGAAGCGCGGCGAGCGGACCTGCTCGAGCACGTCGAGCTGGAGCGCGGGGTGGATGTTGCCGAGCAGGACGAGGGGCGTGTCGCGGTGCGCCGCCGGGAGCTTCGGCGCGAACGACGCGAACACGTTGAGCTGCGTGTCCAGCGTCGTGCGGTGGATGAGATCCACGTCGTAGCGCCCGGCCCAGCGGAACGTCTTCCCCGGAGCGCGCTCGACGCCCTCGACGGCGATGCCCCGGGCGCGCATCGCCGCGAGCGTCTCCTCGGGGAAGTCGTCGCCGACCACGGCGACGGTGCGCACCGGCGCGAAGCACGAGGCAGCGAACGACGAGTAGGTGGCGGAGCCGCCCACGACGTCTCTTGCGTTGCCGGAGGGGAGCTCGAGGTCGTCGAAGGCCATCGAGCCGATGATGAGGATCGCGGAAGGGGTCGTCACGAGGGGCCTCTTAGCCAGGTTTGCGCGCAGCCGCTAGATGCTAGCCGCGCGTCGCGTTCGTGCGAGGGCGCCCCCCTCGGCCCGACTCAGCCCGCCCTCGGCCGGGGGCTCAGCCCGCCTTGTGCCGGGGGCCGATGAGCCACTCGAGCCGCGCCTGCGCGTCCGGCGAGGTCGCGTCCGGCGAGGTCATGATCGCGCTGCGCAGCGCGTGCCGCGCGGGGCTCTGCGACACGTCGGGCAGCTGATGGGCGAGCGCGCGCGCGACGTCGCGCGCGCGCACGATGTTGCGGTTCAGCACGGAGATCACCGCCTCGACGCTCACCGCCTCCTCCGTCACGCGCCAGCAGTCGAAATCGGTCGTGAGCGCGAGCGTCGCGTAGGGGAGCTCCGCCTCGCGCGCGAGCTTCGCCTCGGGCATGTTGGTCATGCCGATGACGTGCGCGCCGAGCGCCCGGTACATGAGGCTCTCGGCCCGGGTCGAGAACTGCGGGCCCTCGATGCAGACGTACGTCCCGCCGCGGTGGACGCGCGCGGACGTGGCGCGCGCGGCCTCGTAGACGGCGCCCGCCAGGATGGGGCACACCGGATCGGCGAACGGCACGTGGGCGACCAGGCCGTCGTCGAAGAACGTCGAGGCCCGCCGCTTCGTGAAGTCGAGGAACTGGTCGACGACGACGAGGTCGCCCGGCTCGATCTCCTCGCGCATCGAGCCCACGGCGCTGACGCTGAGCACGTGCGTGGCGCCGAGCATCTTCAGCGCGCAGAGGTTCGCGCGGTAGTTGATCGTCGACGGGGAGAAGCGGTGCCCTCGGCCGTGGCGCGGCAGGAAGAGGACCGTCGCGTCGCCGCCCTTGACCTGACCGCGGAGGATCACGTCGCTCGGCAGCCCGAAGGGCGTGGACACCGAGACCTCCTCGACGTCCTCCAGCCACCCCATCTCGTAGAGCCCGCTGCCCCCGATGACGGCGAGCACGTGGTGATCCGCGCCGGCGCTCATCGCTCGAACCTCCGCTCCGAGAGCAGCCGCTCGCACAGGGCCGCGCGCCGCTGGCGGCGGCACCGCTCCGCGAAGACCAGCGAGCGCAGCTGCTCGTAGGCGCGGTTGATCTCGTCGTTCACGATCACGTAGTCGAAGAAGCCGTAGTGCTCGATCTCCCCCTTGGCGTTGCGGAGGCGGCGGAGCGTCGTGGGCTCGTCCTCGGTGCCGCGCCCGCGGAGGCGCCGCTCGAGCTCGGCGAGCGACGGGGGCAGGATGAACACGGCGATCGCCTCGGGGAGGCTCGCCTTGATCTGCCGCGCGCCCTGGTGATCGATGTCGAAGAGGACGCCGCGCGCCGTGGCGCGGGCGATCTCGATCTCCTTCAGGCTGGTGCCGTAGAGGTGATCGTGCACCCGGGCCCACTCGGCGAACGCGCCGATGCGGATCATCTGCTCGAACGTCGACGGATCGACGAAGTGGTACTCGCGGCCGTCCACCTCGTTCGGGCGCGGGCGCCGCGTCGTGTGGGAGACCGAGAAGCGCAGGTCGGGGAACTCGCTGCGCAGCCTCCCGCAGAGCGTCGTCTTCCCCGCGCCGGACGGGGAGGACACGATGAGGAGGAGGAAGTCGTCACTGAGTGCTTCGGTCGACATGCTCTCCTGTCACTCGATGTTCTGGACCTGCTCCCGCAGGCGTTCGAGCTCCACCTTCATCGCCACGACGTGCTGGGAGATGGCGGCGTCCTGCGCCTTGGAGCCCAGGGTGTTCGCCTCGCGTACCATCTCCTGGAGCAGGAAGTCGAGCCTCCTCCCGCACGGGTCTCCGCCGGGCTCCACGAGCGCTCCGCCGAACTGGTCGAGGTGGCTCCGGAGGCGCGTGATCTCCTCGGTGATGTCGCTGCGCTCGGCGAGCAGCATCACCTCGGCCTCGATCCGCGTCGCCTCGAAGCCCGCCTCGACGCCCTGGAGCAGGCGCTCGACCCGATCGCGCAGCCGCCGCCGGAGCGCCTCGCGCGCGTCCTCGGCGCGCGCCACGACGTCGGTCGCGAGCGCGCGCAGCGTCGCCACGCGGCCGCGCATGTCGCAGGCGAGCGCCTCGCCCTCGCGCAGGCACATGCCCTCCATCGCGTCGATCGCGCGCTCGATCGCGATCTTGAGCGCGCCGCGGACGGCGGCGATCTCGTGGCCGGCGACGGGGGCGAAGAGGTCGGGCACGGCGCAGAGCAGCGACAGCGGCACGTCGGCGCCCGGCGCGAGCTCGTCGCGGAGCTCGGCGAGCGCGCGGAACGCCGCGCGCGCCTTGGATTTGTCGAGCGCGCTCGGGGCGAGCACCGCCCCCTCGGTGCGCACGATGATCTCGATGCGCCCCCGGCGCAGCCGCTCGCGCGCGACCTGCTCGGCGAACATCGTCAGGTCGCCGAGCTCACGCGGGAGCCGCGCGCGCACGTCGAGGAAGCGCTGGTTCACCGAGCGTATCTCGGCGACGACGCGCCCTTCGGTGAGCGAAGCGTCACCGAGCCCGAAGCCGGTCATGCTCCGCACGGGCCGCTCCGCTCGACCTAGCTCGCCTTGTGCCCGGTTTCCGCGGCCCCAGCGGGCTTGGGCAGCGGGACCTTGCCACACGTGACCGTCGCCGAGGCGGCCGACGGGCCCTGCTCGCGGAGCGCGCGCAGGTACGTGACCGTCGGCGCGATGCCGTCCTCCCAGCGCACGCGGGGCTCATAGCCGATGAGCTCGGCCGCGCGCGAGATGTCGGCCAGCGAGTGGCGGATGTCGCCCGCGCGCGGGGCCTTGTGCTCGACGGCGACGTCGCGCCCGATGACCCGCGAGATCTCCTTGCAGAGCTCGTTCAGCGCGATCCTGCGCCCGCCGGCGATGTTGATGATCTCGCCCTTGAACTTCTTCGGCGACGTCGCGCCGAGCAGGTTCGCGAGGACGGTGTTCTCGATGAAGCAGAAGTCGCGCGTCTGCTCGCCGTCGCCGAAGATCGAGATCGGCCGGTTCTGGAGCGCGGCGTCGATGAACCGCGGGATCGCGGCGGCGTAGGCGCCGTCCGGCGTCTGGTTCGGCCCGAAGACGTTGAAGTAGCGCAGGCTCAGGGTCTCGATGCCGTAGATGCCCGCGAACACCTTCATGTAGTGCTCGCAGGTGAGCTTCGTGACCGCGTAGGGCGACAGCGGCATCGGCTCCATGGCCTCGTGCTTCGGCAGGACGGGCGTCTCGCCGTACGCGCTGGACGACGCGGCGAAGAGCACGCGGCGCACGCCCTGCCGGCGCGCCACGTCGAGCACCGTGACCGTGCCGCCGACGTTCACGGCGTCCGACTCGACCGGCGTCTCGACGCTGCGCGGGACCGAGCCGAGCGCGGCCTGGTGGAAGACGACCTCGACCCCCTTCATCGCGGGCGCGACCGCGGCCGCGTCCCGGATGTCCCCGGTGACGCGCTCGATCAGCGACTGGTGCGGAAGCCCGTCGAGGTTCTCCCAGCGGCCCGTCGCCAGGTTGTCGAGGACGCGGACCCGCTCCCCCGCGGCCGTCAGCGCTGCGACGAGGTTGCTTCCGATGAAACCGGCACCGCCGGTGACCAAGTAGCGAGGCGTTGACATGTGCATGCTCCCCCGGCGGGCGCCTACTTCTTCTTGAAGAGGTTGTCGAGCTTGGAACGCGAGTCCGCGATGCGCTTCGAGTTATCCTCCGGTACGCCGTTCTTGAACGTGAAGAAAGTACAATAGTTCGCTTTCTCCCGGTCCGGGATGTACTCGGCGATGTGCTCTTTGCACTGGTTGTGCGCGGCGGGGTCCCAGTTCTCGCAGTTCTTGCAGCAGTGGAGGTCGACGCCGCAGTGGGGGCAGGTGTCCGCGCGCTGGAGCTTCACCTCGAAGATGAGCTCGTTCTTGCATTTATGGCAGAAGTGTCGCTTCGCCTCGACCTTCGGAATCCAGCTCATGATGTCCCCTCCGGTACCACGACCGGGCCCGATCGGGCAGGCAGAACGTTCCTGAGGAGGGCCGCCGCTCGCGCCGGCGCCACGCTCAGTCGTCGCCGCGTCGCCGCGAGGAGCCGACCTGGGCGGTCCGAGCGGACGGGGTGGACGCAGCGAGGGTGAGACGGCGGAGCGCCGTGCGTGCGGGCCCGTTGAGCCTCCTCGTCCCGGGCGGTCAGCGGGTCACAGCATCCCCTTGCGCCGCTGGATCTCGCCCATGACGCGCTGGTACTCGATCTCCCAGGTGCGGGATCCTTCCTGCACATGGCGGAGCTTGCCGCGCACCTCCGTGTCGAGCGCCTCGTCCATCTCGAGGTACTTCCGGAGGACCGGTCGGATCCGGCGCCGCAGGTCGTGGTCCTCGACGAAGACCTCCTCGACGTTGTTCGAGTGCATCAGCATCTCGAGCAGCTGGTCGAGGAGATAATCCATGGTCTCGTCGCCGGTCTTGATCCCCTTCTGCTCGGCGGCCAGGCGCTTGGCCCGGTTGAACTCGCCCTGGGGGAGCCCGCGTGCCTGGAGGATCTCCTTCGCCCGCTCGCTCGCTTCCCGCTCCGCGTGCAGGTAGCTCGTGAACACCGACTCGACGTCGAGCGCGACCTCTTTTTTCGACGTGCACTCGATATCACGATTGTCCACGAGCGCGCGGACGATTTCTTCAGTGAGAGGAGTAATTTTGCCGCTAAAGAGGCGCATCCAACGTCCGTAGCTGGAGGAGCGGTCGAACTGGCTCCCCCGTGCAGGGGTTCATTCACGGGGCGTGCCCGGCTCAAACCGAAAGGTACGGGCCACGTCTCCGGGATGTCAACGCAAGTGGGAGGTTCCGGCACACGTCGGACCCCCCAGGGCCCGGCGGGGGCCTCCCGGAACAGCAGGACCGCAACACCACAAACCGCAGGAGCAGCCGCGATGATCATGGGTAAGGATGCGATGGCACGGAGCGTCAGGGTTCAGCCTGGCGCTCTTGGAAACGACGGTGGACTCGACCTCGACTCGCGCAAGCGCCGGGTAGTCCGGCGTGGCGCGATCGGCAATGCGGCATCTCCGGCCACGCAGGCGGCGCTGGCCGACGGGGGGACGATTCAACGCGTCGCGAAAGGGCGTCACCTCGTGACGCAGGGCGACGCAGCGACCGCCCTCGCGATGCTGAGCCTCGGCAGAGTACGGCTGGTGCGGGGCATGAGCGACGGGCGCAGCCTCTCGCTCGGCTACCGAGGGGCCGGGGACGTTCTGGGCGAAGCCGCGCTCGGGGGCGTCACGGCCCACCGGGAGAGCGCGATCGCGACGGAGGACGTCGAGGCGCTCATCGTCCCGCTCGCGACGGTGCGGAGCCTGATGGCGAGCGACGCCAACTTCGCCGCCGCGATCGTGACCACCCTGGTCGAGCGCCACACGGACACCGAGGAGCGCCTCGCGTCGATGCTCTTCCGCAACGTGGAGGCGCGCCTCTGTGAGTTCCTCCTCAAGGCGGCGACGCGCTGGGGCATCCCGGATCCGCGCGGCGTGCTCATCTCCGCGCCGTTCACCCATCAGGAGATGGCGAGCATGATCGGCTCGACGCGCGAGACCGTCACGCTCACCCTCGGCGACCTCCGCCGCAAGGGGGTGATCGAGATCGATCGCCGCCGGATCGTCGTCCTCGACCGCGACGCGCTCAAGAGCCGCATCTGAGCTCGCCCGTCCGGCGGCGTGCAGCGCCGAGGGGCCGCGGCCCCTCGCCACCACGCCGCCCGCAGCCGCCCCGCTCCGTGGTGCCCGGCTCCCTCGCTCCGACAGTCCGACTGCTCCCGGCGTCGCAGCCGCGTCCGCTCCGCTAGCGATCCCGCTTGGGTCCTCCGCCGCTCACCGGGTCGCGGGTGGAGCGGACGCCGAGCTTGAGCCTGCGCATCACCGCCTGCTTCTGGCGCTCCTTGTACCTGGCGTGGCTCGCCTCGCCGACCTCGTTCGCCGCCTCGGTCTCGCGGTCGATCAGCTGGAACTCGCAGAGCACGAAGATGATCGGCCCGAGCGCCCAGGCCGCGGGCGGCGCCATGTCGAGGATCTCGGAGGGGAGGCGCACCGGCAGATCGACGACGAAGTGGATGACGCGGTAGGCCTGGCTGCTGAAGCTGTTGTCGCCGGCGACCAGGCCGTCGTCGACGTCCGTCTGGAGCGACTCGAGCATCGGCTGGAGGTACGGCCGCGCCTCGCAGTAGCTCCGGAAGCGCAGGATCGTGTTCGTGCTCTCGCCGGGCACGACGTAGTTGAACGGGAACAGGCGCTCGGAGAGGTAGAGCAGGACGGGGAGCAGATCGTCCACGGTGCGGCAGACGATGCGGAAGCGGAGCTTGTCGTAGATGGCCGCCGCGGTCGTGTCGGACTTCGACAGGAGCTTCGTGTAGAGCGAGTCCTTGTTCTTCCGGCCGCCGATGAACTCGGTGATCGGGAAGCCCGCCGCGAGCATGCCGCCGATCACCCGGTACACCTTCTCCTCGACGAGGTGGAAGACGTCCTGGTCCGACATCGGGATCGAGAAGAGGAGCTCGCGCCCGGCCAGGTGATGGATGATGTGCATCGCCTTGAGGATCGTGCAGGCGCAGAGCTGGCGGTGCCCCTTGGCCGAGGCGAGCAGCAGGATCTCCTCGACCGAAGCGCGCGCGACCGGGCTCGGGATCGGGAACTCGAAGTGGCGGCGGAGGTAGGCGATCGCCTCGTTCTTGACGCTCTCGAGGTGGGCGCGGTCCCCCGGCTCGTCCGGCCGGAACTCCTGCGACAGCAGGAGCTCGCGCGCGGCCTGCTCGCTCTCGAGGTTGAGTCGACGCCAGTCGATGACCGATTCGCCGCGCAGGATGAGGTGCACGGACTCCAGGTCCATCAGCGTGAACTCTTCGAGTCGCTTGAGGCGGCCGACGGAAGCGTCGTGCGTCATGATCTCACGGCCCCCGAGCGTAAGCGCCAGGGCGGGTGAGCGCTTGGGAAAGGGTCGCCTCGACGCGAAGCAGGAGGCAGCTGGAGGAGGAAGTCAGGAGACAGGGGCGTTCGGTGGGGCAGGACGGGAGCTCGGCGTGCGGCCGAGCGAGAGGGTCCCGAGGAAGATGCCGACCGTCAACGCCACCACGGCGGCGTGGCCGAGGTAGGCGCCACTGCAACCAATGGCAGCGAACGGGGCGAGCGCAGCCAGATACCACGGGGTGATCCTCATCGGTTCTCCTTCTCCGCTTCCAGCGGCACTGTAACGGCCGCCTGGTCGCTCCCTTCCGGGGGGCGCCACGATGCATCTCGTTGGTCCCGGTCAGAGCGTGTAAGTGGTTGTAGGATAAGGTGCCACGCCCTGCTGCTGCGGGCCAAGAAGTAGCGGCTTCCGGGGGAATGCATCAAGGGAATTCGTTCTCAAATTCCATTCCTGTCCGAACCGCCGCCGCTGAGTACACAAAAAAGCGAACGAAAACAACGCCTTGTTATCGAAGTCGAAGCTGTCGCCTCACCGGTGGCGCGCGGCCTGCTGGACGCGAGGTGGTGCTTCAGGGACACGGGCCCAACTCACGGCGGTGCCTTGCTTATCGGTTTCCGGGAGTCAACGGCCTCGTGCGCCGGTCGGCTGCCGCCCGCGGGGCGCCGCCGCGCCGACCCAGGTTGCGGCGCCGACCCAGGTTGCGACGCCGACCCAGGTTGCGACGCCGACCCAGGTTGCGGCGCCGACCCAGGTTGCGGCGCCGACCCAGGTTGCGGCGCCGACCCAGGTTGCGGCGCCGACCCAGGTCGCGGTCGCGGCTCAGCGCACGGGGAGCGTGATCTTGTCAGCGTCCCCGAGGGTGACGGCGCGGTGTGTGGTGTCGCGACCGCCGCTCCTGTCCACGGCGATCTCGAGGTCGTAGCGGCCATCGGGGAGCCGCACCTTCGAGACGACCGACCGCGGCGCCGTCCCCTCGGCGAAGCGCCACGTGCTGCCGTGGACCGGCGTCGCAGCAGCGTCGCCGTCGCCCGACGAGCGATCGGTCCACGTCACGTCGAGCTGCACGACGGTCGCCGCTTCATCCAGCCGCAGCTCGACCTCGCGCTCCTCGGGGACCTCGCTGAAGAGGATGCGCCCCCCAAGCAGCACTCCCGCGATGAGAAGGAGAGGGGCGAAGCGCCTCGTCCAGGGCGGCCGTTCGACCGGCTCGGTCCGCTGTTCGTCGGGCGCCTGCGGATGTTCTTCGGGAGAGGTCGAGCTCATCGGGCTGAGGTCACGTCGTGCTCGGGGGCAACGTGGCCGGACGCAGGAGGGCTGTCAAATTACGCGCCGCACTCCCACGCCCGGCGTCAGCGGGCTCGGCTGGACCGGATGCGCTTCACCAGGCCGTCGATCACCGGCTGGGGCAGATCGAACGCGGGCATCTTGTCCTTGCCCTTCTTGATCGTCTCGGCCATCTGCGCGTCGGTCACCCGCTCCTGCCACGCGGCGTTGGTGAGATCGGGGGCGCGGACCATCGGCCCCTGGGGACCATCGCCGCGGCCGGCCCGGCCGTGACAGCTGGCGCAGTTCCGTTGCCAGGCGAGCTCGATCAGCCCTGGGTCGGTCTCGGTCGAGGCGACCGGCCGCGCGGCGACCTTGCCGCCCTGATTCTCGTTGGGGCTCGGCGGATCGTGATCGGCCGGCGTCCACTGGCGGACGTCGCCCGATCCTGGGTCGCATCCGAGGAGCCCGGCGGCGAGGACGGCTGTGTAGAGGAGGCGA
The DNA here is from genome assembly GCF_002950945.1 of Sorangium cellulosum. Classification (GTDB taxonomy): domain Bacteria; phylum Myxococcota_A; class Polyangia; order Polyangiales; family Polyangiaceae; genus Sorangium; species Sorangium cellulosum_E. Next base: position 6,173,587 of record NZ_CP012673.1, on the reverse strand, counting down.
GCCAGGGCGCTGTCGTGACGTCTCGGCATGGGGTCGAGCCGTACCGATACTGAAGAACAGGGGGGAGGCAAGCGAAGAAGGAGAGGGGGCCGAGCCAGGCGCCGGCACACACGTGCGTCGCCGCCTGGATCGGTGACGAGCCGGTCAGCCCCGGGCCCGCGGGCGCGCCGCGGCTCGCCCGCGATCCGGGCGAGCCGTCCGGCGCGCGCGCGAGCTTTACGCCGTCACTTGCAGGCGTCGCCGGCGACCTTGCCGCCGCCGTCCACCGGCTCGCCGTCGGCCGCCTTGCCGTTGACGGCCGCGATGAAGAACCCGGTGCGGCGGTTCTGGGCCTTGCCATCGGGGGTGTTGTTGTCGGCGACCGGCTTCGTCTCGCCGAAGCCGACGGCGATGAAGCGCTTGCAGTCGTGGCCCTTGGCGACGAGCCAGCGCGCGACCGACATCGCGCGCTTCTCCGAGAGCGTCTGGTTCAGCGCGTCCTCGCCGTCCGAGTCGGTGTGGCCCTCGATGCGGAGCAGGGTGACGTCCTTCCGCTGCTTCAGGAAGTCGTCGACGATGCCGAGCACCTCGTCGCTCTCGGGCAGGAGCCTGTCGCTGTTCGTCTCGAAGACGACCGGGCCGGGCAGCTGGACCTCTTTGCCCTTCAGCTTGAACGTCATCTTGAAGCGCGGGCGAGGCTTCTTCTCCTCCTTCGGCTCGGGCGCGGGCTCCGGAGCGGGAGGCGGCGGCGGCGGCGCCTTCGCCTCGCCGCCGCTCTTGAACGAGGCGCTGGCCGTGCAACCCGCCGTCGCGGCGGCAGCGCCAACCATCATCACGGCGCACAGAACGGAAGCGACGTATCTACGCATGGACCTTGTTCTCCTCTGAGGGCACGAGCCAGAGCTCGCTTCGGCAACCCGTCGGGCTGACGCCCTTGGACGGCAGCTCGCCACGAATCTTCACCGCCATCGGGAATTTGCGTGCTGGGCGCCTCGGGCGATGCCGCCTTCTAGCGAAAAGTCGGGACGAACGAAACCCGGAAGGCGGCGCCTTCGCGGACCCCGCGCCCGGGGGTGACAGACCGACAAAGCACCGCCGTGGAGGCGCCTGGCGCCCGAGCGCGTACCCTGGACGGGCGGGGTTGCTTCTTGAGACGCTTACAGGGCGCCCGACGGCTCATGCAGGAGCACGATCTTCACGTGCCGACCGCTGCCGGCTTCACAGCCTGCGCGCTGCCGGCCGCCCTGAGCCGGTCTGAGCGGCGGCGGGAAGACGCCCGAGGAGCCCGGGGTCGAGGGCTCCTTGGTCTCACCGCCGCTCGGGATGGATCGGAGTCGCGCTGCGACCTAGACGCCGTCCGACGGCTCGCCGTCGGAGGGCTCGCCGTCCGACGGCGCCGTTCCGCACGGGACGCTGGTGTTCTCGGCGGGGGGCGCGATGTCGCCCAGCTGGACCTCTTTCGCCGTGAACCCGATGCCGATGGAGATGGCATTGCACTCCTGGCTCGGATCCTGGCTGCCGTCCTTCATGATGTCCGATGTGGCGCGGATCTGATCGAGCACCCCCTCGAGCGTCGTGCCCTCGCAGAGGGCCGGCTGGACGGTGCCGATGACGCTGCGCAGCTCCTCGACGAGCACGTCCGTCTCGAGCACGCCCGCGATGGTGCCTTTGACCGCGCTCTTGTGATCCTGCGCGAGCTCCATCGCGATCCTCACGTTGCTGATCGTGAGGCCGATGTTCTTGCCCGCGGTCGTCAGGTTCAGCTTGAACGTGCCCTGGGTCTGGGGGCCCGACACCCAGGTGTTGTCGACGACGTAGCTGTTCGGGAACACGACCTTGGCGCTGTCGATGTCCTGCCCGTCCTCGAGCAGCTCCGGGACGACGGGCCACTCGTCGGTGCCGTTCCAGGTGGGCGCCCCGCCCAGCGTGGCGCCGCCGTAGAGCTTCGCGGTGAGCGGGTTGTAGGACGACTGCGCGCCGAGCTGGTCGATCTTCAGGATCACCGTGAAATCGCCGTTGGCGATGGCCTTGGTCACCTCGGTCGACGGATCGCCGAGGAAGTTCGAGATCAGGCCGACGATGTTCTTTCCGAAGGAGTTGTCGATCCCGTCGTCGCCGTCCGGATAGACATCGGCGGGGGTCGCGCCGGCGACAGGCCTGCAGAGGTCCTCCGAGGCGGCGCTGGACACCTTGCCGTCGAGGTTGAAGCCGAACTGCTTCCAGCTCCCGGGCGTCTTCGCGCCGTCGCGGTCGACCTCGCCGAGGAAGAGCCGGTCGATGGCGAGCGCGACGCCCGCGCCGTCACCGGCCTGCTGCGGCCCAGGGGCGGGGGGGCTGGCCCATGTCGGGCTCTTCATCCGCAGGAGCCTTCTCGTCGGCGCCGCACCCGGCCAGAGACAGGAGCGCGATCGCGAAATAGCCCGCGACGGCGATACAGGAATGACGCATCATCGACCTCTCTTTCTGGAAACCCCACCCCACGACAAATCGGCAGTGTTCAGCAAACGCGCGCACATGCTAGCGCCGGCTCGCGCGGCTCATCAAGGGCGATCCCGGCTGCGCAATGCGCTATGTGTGAGCTCGCCGGCAAGCCCGGGCCACTCGCCCCGCTCGCCCAAGCACCGTCGGATCATGTTCTCCACGAACATCGATCTTTCCTGGATTGGATTGCGATGAGAACCACCCTGGAAGCCCGCCGTGACCGCTGAGTTCGTCCACCTCCACGTGCATTCGCAGTACTCGCTGCTCGACGGCGCGCTGCGCATCAAGGACCTGGCCTCGCGCGCGAAGTCGCTGGGCATGCGGGCGGTCGCCCTGACCGACCACGGCAACATGTTCGGGGCGATTCAGCACTACAAGGCCTGCAAGGGGGAGGGCATCGGCGCGATCATCGGCTGCGAGGTGAACGTGGCGCGCGCGTGGGGCGCCAGCGCTGGGCAGGTGTCGCGCTCGGGCGCGGACGAGACGCCCGTGGATCACCTCGTGCTGCTCGCGGCGTCCGAGGAGGGCTACAAGAACCTCGTCCGCATCGTCTCGATGGGGCACGTCGATCCGGCGAGCGGGCTCGCGCCGAGCGTCCGCCTCGACACGGTGGCGCAGCACCGCGCGGGGCTCATCGGCCTGACCGGGTGCATGGGCGGCGTGGTCGCGCAGCGCGTCCTCGAGCAGGGCGAGGAGGAGGGGCGCGAGGCGCTCAGCCGGCTCCGGGACTGCTTCGACCCGGGCAGCTTGTACGTCGAGCTGCAGGACCACGGGCTCGTCGAGCAGGCGGTGCTGAACGGCATCCTGGCGCGCGCGGCCGGCGACCTTGGGCTGCCGCTCGTCGCGACGAACGACGCGCACTTCGGCGCGCGCGAGGACGGCGAGGGGCAACTCTACCTCTCGTGCATCGCGGCCAACCGGACGTTCGCGGAGTCGCTCGACGCGCACCACGGCAGCTTCGAGATGTTCCTCAAGCCGGCGGACGAGATGACGCACCTCTTCCGCGACTACCCGGACGCGGTGCGCTCGACGCTCGAGATCGCCGAGCGGTGCGCGGCGCTCAAGCTCAAGCTCGGCAAGCCGATGCTGCCGACGTTCCCGCTGCCGAGCGGGTTCGACGACTCGGCGTCGTACTTCCGCCACGTGGCGCGCGACGGGCTCGCGAGGCGGATGGCCCAGATCGCGCAGACGGGCCGGCGGATCGACGAGGGGGCGTACCGCGCCCGGCTCGAGATCGAGATGGACGTCATTGTCCAGATGGACTTCCCGGGCTACTTCCTCATCGTCTGGGACTTCATCAAGTACGCCAAGGACAACGGCATCCCGGTCGGGCCGGGCCGCGGGTCGGGCGCGGGCTCGCTCGTCGCCTACGCGATGGGGATCACCGACCTCGACCCGATCCCGTACAACCTGCTGTTCGAGCGCTTCCTGAACCCGGAGCGCGTCAGCATGCCCGACTTCGACGTCGACTTCTGCATGGACCGGCGCGACGAGGTCATCTCGTACGTCACGAAGAAGTACAGCAAGGAGGCCGACAAGCCGTCGGTCGGGCAGATCGCGACGTTCCACGAGCTCAAGGCGCGGAGCGTGATCAAGGACGTCGCGCGGGCCATGGCGTTCCCGGCGAACGAGGCGCAGAAGATCGCGAGCCTCGTCCCTCAGAAGTCGCCGGGGATCATGTACACGATCCCCGAGGCGCTCGAGGTCGAGCCGAAGCTCAAGGCGCTCAAGGAGAGCGACCCGACGGTCGCGGAGCTGCTCAAGCAAGCGCAGAAGCTCGAGGGCCTGACGCGGCACGCGGGCATGCACGCCGCCGGCGTCGTGATCAGCGAGGGGCCGCTCTGGGACCACGTCCCGTGCTTCAAGAACGGCGAGCAGCTCGTCACGCAGTACTACAAGGACGATGCCGAGCTGGCCGGCCTCGTCAAGTTCGACTTCCTCGGGCTGAAGACGCTCACGGTCATCGACATCGCCGTGAAGCTCGTGAACGCGCGGCCGGACCGCGTCGGGAAGGAGGGCGCGCAGTTCGACGTGAACGTCGTCCCGCTCGACGACACCGCCACCTACGCGCTGCTCCAGTCGGGCGAGACCACCGGGGTGTTCCAGCTCGAGTCGAGCGGGATGCAGCAGCTTTTCAAGGACCTCAAGCCGGACGCCTTCGAGGACATCGTCGCCGCGGTGGCGCTCTACCGGCCCGGGCCGCTCGGCACCGGCATGGTCAAGGACTTCGTCGACTGCAAGCACGGCCGGAAGCCGATCGAGAAGATGCACCCGCTCGTCGACGAGCTGCTCATCCCGACGTACGGCGTCATCGTCTACCAGGAGCAGGTCATGCAGATCGCGCAGAAGCTCGCGGGCTACACGCTCGGCGGCGCCGACCTGCTCCGGCGCGCCATGGGCAAGAAGAAGCCCGAGGAGATGGCGAAGCAGAAGGCGACGTTCGTCGACGGCGCGCTCAAGAACGGGGTGAAGGCGGAGGACGCCGAGCGCATCTTCGGGCTCCTCGAGTACTTCGCCGGCTACGGCTTCAACAAGAGCCACTCGGCCGCGTACGCGCTGCTCACGTACCAGACGGCCTACCTCAAGGCGCACTACCCGGTCGAGTTCCTCTGCGCGCTGATGACGGCCGACCGCGACAAGATCGAGAAGGTCGTGCGGATCATCGCGGAGGGGCGCGCGTGGGGGGTCGAGATCCTGCCGCCGGAGATCAACGAGTCGAAGACGGACTTCACCGTCGTCTACAGCGCGAAGGGGGCCACGAACGGCAAGCGCGCGGCCGGCACGCGGCGCGGCGGCTCCCGGGTGAAGGACCCGTACGATCCGAAGATCCGCTTCGGGATGGGCGCGATCCGCGGCGTCGGGGAGTCGGCGCTCGAGGCGGTGCTCGAGGCGCGCGAGGCGGGCGGCGCGTTCTCGGATCTGTTCGACTTCGCCGAGCGCGTCGATCCGCGGCGGGTCAACAAGGGGGTGTTCGAGGCGCTCGTGCAGTGCGGCGCCTTCGACGCGAGCCTCCAGGCGCGCGGCATCTCGCGCGCGCGCGCCTTCGCCGGGATCGACCGGGCGCTCGAGCGCTCGCGCAGCGCGAGCAAGGAGCGGAACAGCAACCAGATCGGTCTGTTCGCGGCGATCGCCTCGAAGAACGAGGTGCGGCTCGACGACTACCCGATGGTCGAGCCGTGGGATCTGACCGAGACCCTCTCGAGGGAGAAGCAGTCGCTCGGGTTCTACGTCTCGGGGCACCCGCTCGATCGGTACGGCGTCGACATGAACCGGTTCAACGTGACGCCGGTCAGCGCGCTGGCCGGCATGGAGCCCTGGTCGAGGGTGCGCGTCGGCGGGATGGTCGAGGGCTACCGCGAGCGCATCTTCAAGGGGGGCGGGGGCAAGATCGCGTTCTTCGTGCTCGAGGACACCGCGGGCCGCATCGAGGTCAAGGTGCGCGAGAAGCAGATCGAGACCTACGGGGAGCTCCTCAACCGCGGCGAGCCGGTGCTGATCTCGGGCAAGGTCAGCTTCCCGATGGTGGAGGAGGGCGCGGAGGAGGCCGAGTCCGCGCCGCGCGAGCCGACGCTGCTGCTCGACGAGGTGCAGCCGCTCTCGGACGCCATCCTGGCGCAGACCCGGAGCGTGGCGATCACGCTGAAGTCGCGCATCGCCCGGCGCGAGCACATCGATCGGCTCGGGGCGCTCCTGCGCTCGAGCCCGGGGGTGTGCCCGGTGCAGCTCGTGATCCAGCTCGACGACGGGGCGGAGGCGGTGCTGTCGCTGGGGCGCGATCTCCGCGTCGAGCCGAACGACGGGATGCTCGCGCGGCTCGAGAAGCTGTTCGGCGAGAAGGTGGCCGAGCTCAGGTAGCCGGCGCCTGCTCGGCCGCCGGCGCCTGCTCGGCGGCCCTCACGAGGGCCCCGAGCCTGGCCTCGGCGTCGCTCCGGTCGCGCTGGTGCTTGAGCAGGACGCCGAGCGTGTCGCGGGCGACCTCCGGCGTGAGCGCGCTCCTGCCGAGCAGGAGCAGCGCGCGCGCCCAGTCGAGCGTCTCGCTGATGGCCGGCGACTTGCGCAGATCCATGGCCCTGAGCGCGCCGACGAACGCGACGATCTGCGCGGCGAGGCGGGCCTCGATCCCCGGGATCGCGACCTTCAGGATCGCGACCTCGCGCGACGGGGGCGGGTAGTCGAGGAACGCGTGCAGGCAGCGGCGCCGCAGCGCCTCGGTCATCTCGCGCGTCGCGTTCGTCGTGAGCAGGACGAGCGGCGGGTGCGCGGCGCGGATCGTGCCGAGCTCGGGGATCGTGACCTGCATCTCGGAGAGCACCTCGAGCAGGAACGCCTCGAATTCCGGGTCCGCGCGATCGACCTCGTCGATGAGGAGGACGACCGGCGCGGCGCTCCGCAGCGCGGCGAGCAGGGGGCGCGCGATCAGGAAGTGCTCGCTGAAGAACGACGCCTCGCTCCCCGCGATGGCGCGGGCGGCCTCCGAGAGGCTCGCCGCGCCGGCGACCTCCTTCGCGACGGCGTCGCGCAGGAGCTGCGTGTAGAGCATCTGCTTCGCGTAGTCCCACTCGTACAGCGCCTTCGCCTCGTCGAGCCCCTCGTAGCACTGGAGCCGGATGAGCCCGCGGCCGAGCGCCTCGGCCGCGGCGCGGGCGAGATCGGTCTTGCCGACGCCCGCGGGCCCCTCGAGCAGGAGCGGGCGATCCATCCGGAGGGCGAGCCAGAGCGAGAGCGACGTCGCCGGGTCGGAGATGTAGCGGGCCGCCGCGAGGCGCGCGTCGAGCTCGGCCGCGGAGGCCGGGAGATCCCCGGGGGCGCGCCGCCCTCCGGGCGCGCCGCCGCCGTCGTGAACAGGAGGGGTCGTCACGGCGGGACGTTAGCACGCGCGCCGCGGCGGCCAGCGCACGCGGGCGAGCGGAGCGCGCGCCGCGGCGGCCACGAGCGCGCCGCGCTGGCCGGCGCGCGACGTGTCAGAGGCCGGTCGTGGACCGCCCGGGATGCTGGTATAAAAAACGCGGAGATGAGCGAAGAGCGCAATTCCCTCGTGCGCATCGATGCGACCGGGACGGCTCACCCCCTCGACCTGCGCTCGAGCAAGCTCCTGCGCGCGCGGCAAGGGATGTTCGAGCTCTTGCCCGCGCCCGAGCACCTCGTCGTGATGCGCCACGTCGGCAAGGAGGTCGCGGGCGACGCGGAGACGGGCGCGGCGCTCCGGCTCGCCGGGCAGATCACGGGGCCGGGCGCGCTCTGCGACGTCGTGGCCCTCGTCGGGCAAGCCGGCTGGAGCGGCGAGCTCGTCGCGGTCGACGGCGCGGCGCGCCGGTCGCTGTTCTTCGAGCCCGGCCACGCGGTCGGGGCGCGATCGAGCGTCGAGGGCGAGCGCATCGGCGAGGTGCTCTACCGGTACGGCGCGCTCTCGCGCGCCCAGATCTACGAGACGCTCGCCGCCACCGCGCCGGACGCGCGCTTCGGCGAGGTGGCCGTGAAGCGCGGCCTCGTGCCGCGGGAGCGGCTCTACCAGCTGCTCAGCAAGCAGGCGGAGGAGATCGCCTACCAGGTGCTGCTCGCCTCCGAGGGGATGTTCTACTTCCTCGATCGCTTCGACGAGGAGCAGATCGCGAGCCGCCAGAACCTGCCCGTGCACGCGCTGCTCATGGAGGGGGTGCGCCGCATGGACGAGCTGCGCTACTTCCGCGAGCGGATCCCGTCCGACCAGCACGTGCCCGCGCGCGTGCCGGATCGCGGCCCGCCGCCCGGCGAGCTCCGCGCGGTGTACGACGCCATCGACGGGCAGCGCTCGGTCGCGGAGCTGTCGCGAGCGACCGGGCAGGGAGAGTTCGAGACCACCCGGGCGCTCTTCCAGCTCGTGCAGTCCGGCCGCGTGGTGGTGCGCGCGCCGGGGCCGACGGGCGCCGCCGGCAGCATCGCGCTCTTCAACGAGGCGATCGCGTCGATCCTCTCCGCGGTCGACGGGGCCCAGCGGGGGGACGAGGTGCGCTGGCAGCTCGCCTCCTTCGCCGCCGGGGTCGGCGTCTACGACACGCTCTTCCGCGGCGCGGGGCCCGCCGCGGACGGGACGTTCGACGCCGAGAAGCTCGTCGAGAACGCGACGCTCATCGCCGGCGCCGCGAAGGCGGAGGCGATGCTCTCGCAGTGGCTGTACGAGTACACGTCGTTCGCGATGTTCGTCGCCGAGCCCTGCCTGCGCCTCTCGCCCGAGGGCGCGCCGCTCTCGAAGCGCAGCGACAACCAGCCCCCGCTGTCGAAGCGCGTCGCCGAGCTCGTGGGTCCGCTCGCGCACAAGTAGCGGCGCGGCGACGACGCGTCGGCGCGCCGCGCGCGATCAGCCGCGCGCCGCGAGGATCTCCTCGGCCAGGAGGTCGAGGCGCGGCGCCGCGCGATCGGGGCAGGGGAGGTCGGCCTCGCCGCGGAGCGGGCACAGCTCGCAGCGGCGCCGGTCGAGGAGGAGCCCCGCTCGCATGCCCGCGGCGCGCGCGGCCGCCACGTCGCTCGCCGCGTCGCCGATCATCCAGCTCGCCGCGACGTCGAGATCGAGCTCGCGCGCGATCGTCGTGAGCATGCCCGGCCGCGGCTTCCTGCAGTCGCAGGGGCCGATCAGCGCCGGATCGCCGCCCGGGCCGCCGTCCGGGTGGTGGGGGCACGCCGCGAGCGCCGCGATCGCGACGCCCGCGTCGCGCAGCATGTCGACGAGCGCGCGGTTGGTGCGCTCGATCGCCGCCCACGGGACCTGCCCCTTCGCCGCGCCCGGCTGGTTCGTCGCGATCGCGAGCAGGAACCCCGCGGCCGCGAGGCGCCGAAGCCCCTCGATCGCGCCGGGCAGGAGGCGGATCTGGTCCGGGTGGAACGCCGTCACGACGACGCCGAGCTCGGCGTCGCGCACGACGTCGATCAACGTGCCGTCGCGGTCGAGCAGGATCCCGCGCCTCGTCGTCACGCGGCGCTCAGCTCTCGGCCACGAGCTGGAGGAGCCGCTCGCAGATGAGGTGGTGATAGACCTCGTGGAAGCCCTCGACGTGCGGCGTCGACGTGTAGCCGGCCCGCGTCCGCGGCACGATCACGCTGGCGTCGGCCATCTGGCGCAGGGCGCCGCCGTCGTAGCCGACGAGCGCGACCACCTTCGCCCCGGACCGCTTCGCGAAATCCGCGGCGGCCACCAGGTTCTGCGACCAGGGCCCGGCGCGATCCGCCCCGGAGCCGCCGTGCACGCTCAGGCAGACGAGGACGTCGCCCGCGCCGAGCCGGCCGTCGAGCTGCTCGAGGAAGATCCGGTTGAAGCCGACGTCGTTGGTCAGGGCGCTGAGCAGCGCCGCGTTGTCGCAGAGCGACGTGCACTTGAAGCGCCGCTTGCCTTCGACCCACGTGAACTTGGCGATGTCGCAGGCGAGGTGGCTCGCGTTCGCGGCCGATCCGCCGTTGCCGCACGTGTAGATCGTGCGGTCGTTCCGGTACGCCTCGAACAGGATCTCGATGACGCGAGCCATGTCCTCCGGGCTCGTCGCGAGGGCGATCTCGGCCGTCTCGCGCAGGTACTTTTCCACGAAGTCGTGCGTGCTCTGGGGCATGGTAATTTTATAGCCAGAGTCGCCCCGGAATGCCCAGCGAGGACACGCGGCGGCGTGGCGGATTGCCGCGGGCCGTGAGCGCGCGCGGCCGTCAGGAGCGGTGCAGGTTCGCGACGATGCGCGCGCCGTCGAGGTCGAAGCGGAAGCGCAGCACGCGCAGGCCCCTCGCGGCGAGCGCCTCCAGCACGCGGCGCTTCTCCGCGGGTCGGACGTAGAACATGAAGAAGCCGCCGCCGCCCGCCCCCATGAGCTTGCCGCCGAGCGCCCCGGCGCCCCGCGCGATCTCGTAGATCTCGTCGAGGACATCGTCGGTCATCTTGGAGGCGAGCTTACGCTTCTGGATCCAGTGGGCGTGCAAGAGCTCGCCGTAGTCGTCGAGCTTGCCCGTGACGAGGATGCGGTACACGTCGCGGCCGATCTCCTTGATGCGGTGCATCCGCTCGACCACGTCGGGCTCGAGGTCCTGGAGCCGCCGCCCCTGCTCGGAGAGCACGACCCTGGCCGGGCGCTCGATGCCGCTCCACACGATGAGCAGGTTGCTCTCGAGCTCGTCCATCACCTCGTCGCGGACCGGCACGGGCTCGACGTGGACCGAGCCGTCCGGCGAGAACATGAACGCCGTGATGTTGCCGTAGGCCGCGATGTACTGGTCCTGCTTGCCGATCGGCTCTCCGAGGCGCTCGATCTCGATGGCGCACGCCTCGCGGGCGAGCTGCTCGGAGGACACGAAGTCGCGCCGGTACGTGTGCAGGGCGTTGAGGAGCGCGACCGTGAACGAGCTCGACGAGCCCAGGCCGGAGTTCGCGGGCAGATCCGCGACGCTCGTGAGCTCGATCGAGTGCTCGATTCCCACCATCCGGAGCGCCTCCCGGAAGATCGGGTGCTCGATCCTGTCGACCGAGGGGACGATCTCGGTCTTCGAGTAGGCGAGGCGGATGTCGCGATGGAACCGCTTGTTGGCGGTCACGTAGATGTACTTGTCGATGGCGGCCGACACGAGGTAGCCGCCGAAGCGCCCGGAGTAGGCGGGCAGATCGGTGCCGCCGCCGCCGAGCGAGAAGCGGACCGGGGCGCGAGAGACGATCACGCCCGGCCCTCCGCCGCGGCCGCGAGGGCGGCCTCGAGCGCGCGGAGGCCCTGCTCGGAGCCGATCTCGTAGAACCGCTCGGCGGCCGCGAGGGCGCGCAGGCGGCCGCGCGACGCGAGGTCGCGCTGCACCTCCTCGAAGCCGATCGGCGTGTCCGCGGGCAGCGCCTCGACGACCTCGCGGCGGAGGGCGGTCGCGCCGTAATCGATGTGGTCGAGGCCCGCGCCGGGCGGGTCCTCCGCGCGCCGCTTCTCGTAACGCGCCACGAGATCGCCCGAGACCGCGGTGTTCGACGCGTCGAACCGGCCCTCGTTCCGATACACGGCCATCGTGCCGAGCGCGGCGGGGTGCGCGGCGAGATCCCGGAGCGGGGCCAGGTAGTCGAACGGGAGATAGGAGTCGCCGTAGGTCATGAGGAACACCGGCGAAAGGCAGGGCAACGCCCGGCGCAACGCGCCCGCCGTGCCGAGCAGGCGGGGGCCGTCGTCGACGTATCGGAGCGGCAGCCCCGCGAACCGATCGCCCATGGCGCCCCGGATGGCGTCGCCGAGGTGGCCGACACACAGGACCACCTCGCCGAAGCCCGCGGCGGCGAGCCGCTCGAGCAGCCACGCCCCGAACGGCCTGCCGGCGACGGGGAGCAGGAACTTCGGCGTGTGCTCCGTCCACGGGCGCATCCGGGTCCCGAGCCCGCCGGCGAGGATCACGGCTTGAGGAGGCGAGGCGTGGGCGCGCACGAGCGGGACCTACCATAGACGAGCGCCGCTGCCGGGGCGGGATCAGCGCTCCTCATCCGTACGACCCACACGCCGGAGAAATCGTCGCCACAAACTGTACGGCCGTTCAGCTCACGGGGTAGGGTGGGCTTCATGACCTCGAAAGACCTCGTTCCTCATCTTCTCCGGACGCTCTATGCCCTCCAGAGCGAGGGTGCGATCGTGACCCTCGAGAGCTTGACCACGGCCCTGGCGGTGCGGCGGACCGACGTCCGCCGGGCGATCTCCGCCCTGCACCGGGAGGGCTGCCTCGACGCCCTCCGGATGCGGCTGACGCTCCGGGGGCTTGCGCTCGGCGCGGCCTTTGCGGCGGCGCCGCTCCGCCCGCTGCGCCGCGCGCCGCTCCGCTCCGTCAAGGCCGCTTGAGCAGCGCTGGACACGCCCGGGCGCGGCCGCGAGTCGACCTCTGCCGGCCGGCGCCCGCGGCGGGTGGGGCGCCCGCGGCGGGTGGGGCGCCTGCGGCCGGTTGGGCGCCTGCGGCCGGTTGTATAGATGGGCGCGAGATGATGGGTGGATGCGCTGCACGCCTTGCCGTATTTCGTGGCGTGGAGCGGCACACTCGTGCTGCGCCCCCAGCGTCCCCGGGCAGGCTCGGCGGCTCGGCGAGATCAAGCGCCCGGGCATGGGCCCCGCGGAAGGCGCCGACGTGCGGGGTTTCCCGCAGAGCGCGGGTCGCAGCGCATGGAATACATTGACATTCCCGGCCATTCATGAGACGGCGGCAGCGTGATATCCGATGTCGAGATCGAGAATGAGATTCGCGCTCTGGTGGCCGACTTCCTGGAGGGCATGAGAGCGCTGGCCCGTAAGGACGTTCTCCGGACGGTCGGGCGGCACCTGCAAGTCGACATCGGTGCCGCGGGGAGTCTGCCTGAGCCGGCGAAGACTCCCACGAAGCCGGGCCGCAAGCGCGCGAGCGCGCCGGCGCCGAGCCGCGCCGCGGCGCCGACCGCGCCCGCCCGCGGCGCGCCGGCCCGCCCTGCGCGCGGCAAACCGGCGCGCGGCACCTCGCGGAAGAAGGCGGCCGCCCCGCGGGGCGGCAAGGGCGCAGCGCTTCCGGCGCCAGCGTCCCGCGCGCCAGCGTCCCGCGCGCCGAAGGCGAAGGCGGCGAGCGCCCGGCAGCCCGTCGACACGGCAGGTGAGAAAGCGCCCGAGCCGGCAGCAATGGCCAAGGTGGCTGCAGCGGCCAGGCCGGAGGGACAACCTGCCGTGGCCTACGGGAACGAGATCGCCGACGCGCTGCTCGCCCACGTGGAGATCGAGCCAGGGCAGGGGATCGAGGAGCTTGCGCTGGCGATGGGCACGCCCGCAACGGAGCTCCAGGAGCCGATCAAGCAGCTTCTTGCAGAAAACAAGATCACCGAGGAACAGGACCAGGGTCAGACGTCGTACTACCCGACCTGAGCACCCTCCAGAGCCTGTCATCTCGGCATGAGCGTTGCCTCGATCGGGGGCTGACGAGCGTGGGGGCTCACGGCACTGGAGCTGGCGAGCGCAGGAGCTGACGACGGACGTTGACGAGCCGGCCGCGGGCGTGGCCGCTCGCAGCGTCCGGCGGCGCGGCACATCGCGAGAGCGCATGGCAAACGTCGGCGGGTGTCGGCAAGCGCCAGCGAGCGACGGCAAGCGTGGGTGCACGTGAAACCGACCCGCGCCGCGCACCCTACATCCGGTCGAGGCCGAGCGCCTGGAGCGTGTTGGCTGGCGAACCCGGCGGCGCCCTTCGTCGCGCACTCGACGCGGGGACGGGGCCCCGGTAACCTGCCCTTCCAGGCTCTTCCCGGATGACTCCTGCGCACGAACAGATTCTGAACGTCCTGCTCGGCTATCTCTCGGCGATGAACGCAGAGGGAGTCCTGCTCCGGGCCATGCGGGAGGCCGAGATCCAGCCGGAGAAGTTCTCGCTCGAGGATCTGCCGGACATCATTCCCAGCATCGAGCGCCGCGCCCGTCTCTATGTCGATCCGTCGCGCCTCGGGCGGCTCAAGGCGGAAATTTCCGCCATCGGCGGCGACCGGCCGTCGCGCCGCTCGAAGGTCATGCCGATCAACGTGGAGGCGGACATCAGCGAGGCGCGCCTGAGCGCGAAGGCCGTTTGCGACGCGGCCGGGGCAAAGAGCTTCACGTCGCACAAGGTCGCAACCATCGTCAGCGAGCTCGCCCGGAACATCGTTCATTATACGCCCGGCGGGACGATCGAGATCGCCGTGCAGCGCGATAGCCCGGTCCGCTTCGTCATCGTCGCTGTGGACGAGGGGGCCGGCATCCAGAACCTGCAGGAGATCCTCGCCGGGCGTTACAAAAGCAAGACCGGAATGGGCCGCGGCCTGATCGGCGTCAAGCGGCTCGCCGACCGCTTCCAGATCGACTCGGGACCGAAGGGCACGCGGGTGGAGATCGAGGTCCACCTGTGAAGCTTGCCATCGAGTACGTGATCGTGCCGAAGGAGGGAGAGCGCGTCAGCGGCGATGCCGTGTTCGTGCGCGCCGGCGCGGACGGGTGGCTCTTCGCGGTGATCGACGCGCTGGGGCACGGCGAGCGCGCGGCCGAGACGGCGGACGTCGCGGTGGCGGCGCTCGGCGACGCCTCGGAGGGCGACGACGTCCGCGCCGTCGTGGACCGCCTCCACGCGCGCCTCCGCGGGACCCGCGGCGCCGCCGGCATGATCTGCCGCTTCCGCGCCGGGCGGCTCCAGGGCTGCTGCATCGGCAACGTTGATCTGATGACCCACGGGACGCGCCTCCAGTGGCTGCAGAGCCCCGGGATCCTCGGCGCGTCGCTCGGGAAGGCCCGGATCTTCGACGCGCAGCTCGCGCCGGGCGACCGGCTCGTCGTCTTCTCCGACGGGGTCTCGCCCCGCTTCGATCTCTCGCTGTTTCGTGGAATGAAGGCCGCGGAGGCCTGCCGCGCCCTCATGAGCCGACACCGGCGCTCGCACGGCGACGCGACTGTCTTGATCGCCGACATCGAACCTTAGGACGACCATGGAGCTCAAGCGCCTTCCGATCATCAACCTGTGGGACCGGATCCTGGTGCCGATCCAGGGGGACGTGACCGATGACCTCGCGGAGCAGCTGAATACCGAGGTCTTGCGGGCCATCCACGAGAGCGGAGCGAAGGGGCTGGTCATCGATCTCACGGCCGTCTGGATCATGGACAGCCACCTGTGCGCCGTGCTCTCGAACCTCGCCTCCGCGGCGCGGCTCATGGGCACGCCGACCATCCTGTCGGGGCTGAGCCCGGAGATCGCGATGACGCTCCAGGCGATGGGCGTCGAGCTCGAGGCCGTCAAGACGGCGCTGACGCTGGAGCAGGCGCTCACGATGCTCGGGCTCGAGGTGCGCCGGGCCGAGGCGCGCGACGAGGACGACGAGGACGACGACGACGACCTCTTCGACGACGAGGACGACGAGGACGACGACGACGACGGATGGGAGGCGGACGACCGCAGCGATGCGCGACGCGCGGCGCCGGCCGCGCGCTCTCCGCGGCAGTCAACGGGCCCCGAGCGGCGCCAGAGCGCGAAGAGCCGGCTCAGGCGCCGCTGATCCACGCGAGCGCGAGCGGCCGGGCGAGCGCCGCGGAGGGCGCGCGGTCGGTGCGTCGCGGGCGCTCGCGGGCGCTGGAAGTGGCTGCGCCGGCGCGCCGTCGACACGGCCTGGTGACGGCGATGGTCTCGGTGGGCAACGCCGGAGGTCCCTGGTATGCCTCACGACCGCCCTGCGGGACACACCCCATGGACAAGCTGGATTGCCTCACCGCTCCGCCGCCCAAGCAGCGGGGAATCTTCTGCAACCGGACGCTGAACCTCCGCTCGATCAAGGCGATCGGGTACGACATGGATTACACCCTGATCCACTACCGGGTGGAAGCATGGGAGCGCCGGGCCTATGAGCACCTCCGGCATCTCCTGGAGAGCGAGGGCTGGCCGGTCGGGGAGCTGACCTTCGATCCGGATCTCGTGATCCGGGGGCTCATCCTGGACACCGAGCTCGGCAACCTGCTCAAGGTGAACCGGTTTGGCTACGTGAAGCGGGCCTATCACGGCACGCAGCCGATCGACTTCGAGACCCAGCGCTCGACCTACGCGCGCACGATCGTCGACCTCGCGGACGGGCGCTACGTCTTCCTGAACACGCTGTTCTCGCTCTCGGAAGGCTGCATGTACGCGAAGCTCGTCGACCTGCTCGACCAGCGGCGGCTGCCCGAGGTGCTCGGCTACAGCGATCTCTACGGCCGCGTGAAGGACCGCCTCGACGCGACGCACATGGAAGGGCAGCTGAAGGCGGAGATCATCGCGGATCCGGACCGGTTCGTGCTGCTCGACCCGGAGATCCCGCTCACCTTGCTCGACCAGAAGCAGGCAGGGAAGAAGCTCGTCCTGATCACGAACTCGGAGTGGGTCTACACACGCGCGATGATGAGTTATGCCTTCGACCGCTTCCTGCCGGACGGCATGACGTGGCGCGGCCTGTTCGACGTGGTCATCGTGTCCGCGCGGAAGCCGGAGTTCTTCTCGAGCCGCGCGCCGCTCTTCGAGGTGGTCACGGAGGACGGCCTCCTGCGCCCGTCGGTCGGGCGGCTGCGCGAAGGGGGGCACTACCTCGGCGGCAACGCGGGGCTCGTCGAGCAGCACCTCCGGCTGTCGGGCGACGAGATCCTCTACATCGGCGACCACATCTACGGGGACGTGCACATGTCGAAGAGCGTCCTAAGGTGGCGCACGGCGCTCATCATCCGGGAGCTCGAGGACGAGATCCTCGCGATCGAGGAGGCCCGGGGCGCCGAGGCGCGCCTCGATCTCTGGATGCGGGAGAAGGAGGACGTCGAGCGCATCTACGCCCGGCTGCGGCTCGAGCTCCAGCGGATGCGCGCCGGGTACGGGCCCGTCGTCGGCGCGACCGAGGCCGAGATCCAGGCGAGGATGAACGAGCTCAAGGTCAAGCTCGCGGCCCTCGACGCGCGGATCGCCCCGCTCGCGAAGGCCTCGGCCGAGGCGATGAACCCGCGGTGGGGGCTCCTGCTCCGGACAGGGAACGACAAGAGCCACCTCGCCCGGCAGATCGAGCGCTCGGCGGACATCTACACGTCGCGCGTCTCCAACTTCCTCCTGGCGACGCCGCACGTGCTGCTCCGCTCCCACCGCGGGAGCCTGCCGCACGACCCGATGGGCGCGCCGCCCGGCGCCGAACGGCAGAACGGCGAGGCCGCGCCGGTCGACGACGCGACGCCGGTCGGGATGTAGCCGGCGGGCCGCGGCCTCACGCGGCGAGCTTCTGCGCGGCGCTGTCGAGGATGGCGAGGCACCCGTCCAGGCTGTCGCAGAAGAGCAGCTCGCGCCGGAGGGCGCCGGCGCCGGGCAGGCCGCGCAGGTAGCCGCTCAGGTGGCGGCGGGTCACGCGCACGCCGTGCAGCTCGCCGCGGGCCGCGGCGTTCGCGGTGAGGTGCGCGCGGCAGAGGGCGAGGCGCTCGTCGGGCGACGGCGGCGCGCGGTGGACGCCGTGGTCGAGCAGGGCCCGGGCCTCGCGGAAGATCCAGGGGTGATCGATCGCGGCGCGGCCGACCATCACGCCGGCGCAGCCCGTCTCGCGGAGGGCGCGGGCCGCGTCGTCGGCGATCTTGATGTCGCCGTTCACGATCACGGGGATGGACACGACCTCGCGCGCGCGGGCGGCCCAGCTCCAGTCGGCCGCGCCGGAGTGCCCCATCTGGGCCGTGCGGCAATGGATCGTGAGCGCGGCGACGCCGGCGTCCTCGAGGCGCCGCGCGAGGTCGACGATCGGCATGTGGGACTCGGGCCCCCAGCCGATGCGCGTCTTCACCGTCACCGGGAGCGACACCGTGCGCACCACGAGGCGGGCCATCGCCACCATCGCCTCCGGATCGCGGAGCCAGCCCGCGCCCGCACCGCGGCCCGCGATCTTCGGCACCCAGCAGCCGCAGTTGATGTCGAGGAACGCGGGCCCCGCCGCCTCGGCCACGCGCGCGGCCTCCGCGAGCCGCTCCGGGTTCGCGCCGTAGATCTGGATGGCGGTCGGCTGATCGCCCTCGGCGAGCGCGAGCTTGCGGCGCGCGGTCTTGCACCCGCGCAGCAGCCCCTCGACGTTGACGAACTCCGTCACGCACAGCTCGGCGCCGAGCTCCCGGCAGAGGCGGCGGAAGACGGCGTCCGTCACGTCCTCCATCGGCGCGAGGACGACGGGGCGGCTTGCGAACAGCGCGCGGAAGCTTTCAGGCGAGAGCGGCACGGTGGCGAGCTTTCAAGCATGGATTCGCCGGTTTGACCAGCGCGACCGGCTCGGGCAGGCGCGCTTCGGCCTCGCGGGCCGCGGCGCGCTCCCCCCCGGGCCGGAGAGCCCGCACGCGGCGGCGGAGCGAGCGACCCCGGGAGCACCCGCGAGGGCGCGCGGCGGCGGGGGCCGACGAGGTTTGCCCGGGAAACGCGCCGCGCGAGGGCGGCGCGGCGCCGGACTCGCGATCTCGCGGGCCGTGTGTGCGCGCGGATCACGCATGCGGAGCGCGGGGCGGCGAGCCGCCGACATCCTGGGTGGGAGACCTCGACCGGCGCAGACTGGCATCGTGACCGGGGAAACCCGCCGCGCGGCGGCCCTCAACCGTCGCTTGACGTGCGGCGCCGCTCTGGCGACCCTCGAGAGTGCCATGAAGCGTGCGCTGCTCAGAGAGGCCCTCCGCGCTGAGCGCTCGGCCCCGTCGCGCATGCTCAGGGAGCGCGAGAGTCGCGCGATGGGCGTGCGGCGCAGCGCGCTCGCCGCCCACGACACGGAGAGCGTCCGCCGCGCGGTCCGCCGCGCGATCCGGGTCGCGCTCTGGATCTGGCCCACGTTCACGCTCGTCGATGTGTTCATGGCGATCGTGCTCTACCCCGCGGCGCCGGTGTGGCACTGCCTCGTGCTGCGCGCGGTGGAGCAGGCGTTCGCCGTCGCCGCGTACCGGCTGTCGGGCCGCCCGAACGTCTCGGGGCGCCTCGTGCTCCTCACGTACGACGCCGCGTTCCTCACCGCCGCCATCTTCATCGTGCTGATGGCGATCGAGTTCGGCGGCCTGACCAGCGCGTACATGCACGGGCTCTCCATCGTCGTGCTGCTCCGCACGGCGCTCGTGCCCGCGCCGTTCAGCAAGGCGGTCGTCACGTCCGCGCCGATGGTCCTCTCCTTCCCGGCCATCATGGGCATCGCCGCCTTCTTCTCCCCGTCGATCCGGGCGTCGTGGCTCGACCTCACGACGCTGCTCACGGCCGTGAGCCATTACATCTTCGTCCCCGCCTCCGGGGTGATCGGGGCCATGTCCAGCCACGTCGTGTGGGCCGCGCAGCAGCAGGTCTACCAGGCGCGGAAGCTGGGGAGGTACCGGCTCGAGGCGCCGATCGGAAAAGGGGGGATGAGCGAGGTGTGGCTCGCCTGGGACGAGACGCTCCAGCGCGACGTCGCGCTCAAGCTCCTGCGGACGCGGGACGCGCCGGACGCGGCGGTGCTGAAGCGCTTCGAGCAGGAGGCGCACGCGGCCAGCAAGCTCAGCGATCCGCACACGATCCGCATCTTCGACTTCGGCGCGAGCGACGACGGCATCTATTACATCGCCATGGAGCACCTGCGCGGGGCCGATCTCGCGGCCATCGTGCGCACCCACGGCCCGATGCCCGTGGCGCGCGCCGTGCGCTTCGCCGTGCAGGCCTGCCGTTCGCTCATCGAGGCGCACGAGGCGGGGATCATCCACCGGGACATCAAGCCGCAGAACCTGTTCGTCACCCGCGTGGGCGACGACCACGATTTCCTCAAGCTGCTCGACTTCGGCGTCGCGCGGATGGTCGAGGGCGGCCAGGACGCCGAGCTGACGAGCAGCGGCATGCTCTGCGGGACGCCCGCGTACATGGCCCCCGAGGTCTGCCGCGGCGATCGCGCGGACGCGCGCAGTGACATCTATGCGCTCGGGGGCACGTTGTACTTCCTGCTCACCGGGGAGCTGCCGTTCGAGGGCACGTCGTCAGGGCAGCTGTTCATCGCGCACATGACGAAGGCGCCGCTCGCGCCGTCGGTGCGCCGCGGCGCGGCCGTCCCCCCCGCGGTCGACCGGATCGTGCTCCGGTGCCTCTCCAAGGACCCGCGCCATCGGTTCCAGAGCGCGCGGACGCTGTTCGACGCGCTGGTCCCGCTCCTCGACGAGTCCGCCTGGAGCCCCGCGGACGCGGAGCGCTTCTGGATCGCCGATCGCGCCGAGAAGCTCGGCCAGCCCGAGGCGCCGCCCGAGCGCCTCCCCTCGGCGCGGGGCCGCTCGACGCGATCGGCCGCGGCGCGATAGCGAGCGCGCGGCGCGGCGCGGCGGCCAGATCGCTGCGTGATGGCCAGCCGCGTGATGGTCAGCGCGCGGCGCGGCGCTGCAGATCGACCGCCGCGCGATAGATCGCGGGACAGCGCAGCGCGCTCGCGACTCGACGCCACGCAGGCGCCGCGATGACGTGGCCGAGCGGAAAAGGTGCGTCGAAACGGACAAGAAACACAGGAGAAACTCCGCTGTTGGACCATGACGGGTAATGCATCCCAGCCGATGCAGAGCACGAGTTGATCGGAGGCGGCTGCCTCATGAGCGCCGTGTTCCATGGTTGCCATGGCCCGATCTTGCCGAGGAGGACAGATGTCGACTTTGATTACCGAGTGGAATCCCGACGATGAGGTGTTCTGGGAGAAGACGGGGAAGCGCATCGCCCGCCGGAACCTCATCTGGTCGATCATCGCCGAGAACATCGGCTTTTCCGTCTGGCTGCTGTGGAGCGTGACGGCCACCCGGCTCCCCAAGGTCGGCTTCAATTACACGACGGATCAGCTGTTCCTGCTGGTCGCGATCCCGGGCCTCATCGGCGCGCTCATCCGGTTCCCCTACACGTTCGCCGTCCCGAAGTTCGGCGGGCGCAACTGGACGATCGTCAGCGCGCTCTTGCTGCTCATTCCCACGATCTCGCTCTCGGTGCTCGTGACCCGGCCCGACACGCCGTTCTGGCTGATGGCGATCGCGGCGGGGACCGCGGGGCTCGGCGGCGGCAACTTCGCCTCCAGCATGGCGAACATCTCGTTCTTCTATCCCGACAAGAAGAAGGGCCTGGCGCTCGGGCTCAACGCCGCGGGCGGGAACATCGGCGTCAGCAACGTGCAGCTCCTCGTGCCCATCCTCGTCGGCCCTGGCGCGGTCGCGGCGGCGATCGGCGGGTACCACACCGAGTCGGGGATCTACCTGCAGAACGCCGGGCTGATGTGGATCCCGTTCATCCTCCTCTCGGCGGCCGGCGCCTATTTCTTCATGAACAACCTGGCGTCGGCGAGGTCGAACTACAAGGACCAGCTGGCCGCCGCCAGGAACAAGCACACCTGGATCATCGCGTGGCTGTACATCGGGACGTTCGGCTCGTTCATCGGCTACTCGGCGGCCCTGCCGCTCCTGCTCAAGATGCAGTTCCCCGCGATCACCCTCGAGCTCACGTTCGCTGGCGCGCTCATCGGCTCGGTGGCCCGCCCGTTCGGCGGCTACCTCGCTGACAAGCTGGGCGGCGCGCGCATCACGTTCTGGAACTTCGTCGTGATGGGGGTCGCGTCGCTCGGGATCATCCATTTCCTGAACGAGAAGAGCTACCCCGGCGTCGTGACGATGTTCCTGGTCATGTTCATCACGACCGGCCTCGGCAACGGCTCGACGTTCCGGATGGTCCCCGTCCTCTTCCGGCGCGACCACCTGCGCGCCGCGCAGGGCAAGGGCGAGGCGGCGCGCAACGAGGCGCTGGTCACCGCGCGCCGGCACAGCGCGGCCGTCCTCGGCTTCACCTCGGCGATCGGCGCGCTGGGCGGCTTCTTCATCCCGCGGAGCTTCGGCGCCTCGATCAAGGCGACGGGCAGCGCCTCCACCGCGCTCATGTATTTCTTCGCCTTCTATCTCACCTGCATGGGGCTCACGTGGTGGTGTTACATGAGGTCCCGGTTCCTCGTGAACCGCATCCCGAGCCTCGCCGAGGCCGACGCTTGACGGAGCCGCGCGCCCCGGGGGGCCACGGACGCCGGGCGGATCTGCTCGCCGGCGCACGCGTGGACCGACCGATGCGCGCTCTCCAGGACGCCGAGGCTCCCTCCGTGGGACGCGAGAGGGAGCCTCGGCGGGTCGAGGGTGCGCGACCCGCGCTGGGGGTGATGCAGTGACGCCATGACGGCGGGAAGCGCCGCGGCGAGGACCGAGCCACGGCGCTGCCGACGCTCATCGCGGGCCGCGCCCCCACGTCATCGGGCCGCGCGGCCCGACGCGCTCGTTACCAGCCGCAGCCGCTAAAGCCGCCGCAGCCGCCAAAGCCGCCCCAGCCGCCAAAGCCCCAGGGCCGGTAGCCCCAGCCGCCAAAGCCCCAGGGCCGGTAGCCCCAGCCGCCAAAGCCCCAGGGCCGGACGCCCCAGCCGCCAAAGCCCCAGGGCCGGTAGCCCCAGCCGCCCCAGAAGCGCGACGCCTCCGCGTTCTCGCCGGCGTTCTCCTCACCGGAGCCCGCCGCGCCGGGGTCCACCGCGCCGGGGTCCGCCGCGCCGAGGTCCGCCGCGCCGAGGTCCGCCGCGCCGAGGTCCACCGCGCCCTCGTCCATCGCCGGCTCCGCGCTCGACTCCTGATCCGCGGTGTCCGTCTCTTCGGTCTCGAACGCTTGCGTTGCCTCGTCGGTCTGGGCCGTCGACTCGTCGGTCGCCGTGTCCGACTCCGTCGTTTCGGCCATGCAGCCGGCTGCCGAGAGCGCAGTCGAGAGGGCAACCAGCGATGCGATCTTCATCAATTGGCTCATTTCCGTTCTCCTATACAGAGCAATTCATGTGGATCGAAGTCATGGCCCGTGATCGAAGTCGGCCATGACACGCGGGGAACTGAGCCTCCCCGCCGCTGGATCATGTGTGGTGTCGAGGGCGTGGCGTCGATTGCCCCAGCAGGGACACAAGAGACACCATGGATGCTTTCAGCGATGTCTCGCGCGCGGGCCGGCGATGGGGCTGCGCGCGGCCAGGACGACGACGACGACAACAAGGACGAGGAGGGTGAGACGAGGCGCAGGGGAGGCGCCGATGCGCGCGGTTCACTGCGCTCCACGCGCCGGAGGAACAGCCGCCCGCGTGTGCTGGGTGTGCTGGTTGACTGGTCCACAGAGGTGGGAGAGGTGGGGTCGGGCTGCGAAGTGATGGACAGCGCGACCTCGGAGAGGGTATGGTTTAGGGCTGCCGTCGTGACGCCCTGGACCACAAACAGCGTGAGAAGCAGAGATGGCGCGGTGCAGCAACGAGGGCCGGAGCTCGGGCGACGGCCGCGCGGGCGGCTGCGCGCGGGAAGGGAACCAGGATGAAGACTCGCGAGATCGTGACGTCCGCCCAGATCCTCCGGCTCGAAGATGACGGCATCCTCCGCGCGACCGCGTTTCCCGTGCACATGAGCCTGGCCTATGCGCAGGAGGTAGTCAGGGCGACTATCGATCTCGCAGGTGGTAAGCCCCGACCCGTCCTGGTCGACATCCGAGCGCAAAAGACGGTGGACCGGGCAGCACGGGAGTACTTCGCAGGGGCGGAGGCCGCGCAGGGGCACTGCGCGCTCGCGCTGCTCGTGGACTCGCCCGTGAGCAAGGCCATCGGCAACTTCTTCCTCGCGTTGTCCCAGGCCCCCGTGCCGAGGAAGCTGTTCACCGACGAGGAGGACGCCATGCGCTGGCTGCGGGGGTTCCTCCGTTGAGCGACGGCGCCCAGTCCGACGGCCGCCCCGACCTCGGCGAGATCGCGCGTGTGCTCCGGGACCTCGCGGCGGGCAGCTCGGAGGCCCACGCGGCCCGCCCGGCCGCGGCCCCGGCGACCGACGGGGGCGCGCCCGAGCCCGCCCTCGCCGCGCTCGACTGGCTGGCAGAGGAGCTCTCGGCCCTGCGCTCGTTCAAGGCGAAGGCGTCGGCGCGCCTCGCCGAGCTGACCGACGTCGCGCTCGCGGTCGCTTCGCTCGACTACTCCAGGAAGGCGGAGATCAGCGGCGATGTCGACGAGCTCGACGGGCTCGCCGCGGGCATGAACATGATGATCGAGGAGCTCCAGTCCTCGACATCGTTCGTCGGCAACATCCTCTCGGCGATGTCCGATGCGCTCCTCGTCTTCCACATGGACGGGTCGATCAGGAGCGCGAACCGCGCGGCGCTGGAGCTCCTCGGGTACGAGAAGGGCGAGATCCTGGAGCAGCCGGCGGAGCGTGTGCTCAAGGCCGGCGCGGCGAGATCCCTGCTCGAGCGCGCGCGGCAGGCGCGCCGGATCGTCAACGAGGAGTCCGAGCTCGTGACCAGGGAGGGCGCGGTGATCCCCGTCGCCCTCTCGGTCTCCACGCTGCGCGACGCCCAGGACGAGCTCCAAGGGGTGGTGCTCGCCGCCCGGGACATCACCGAACAGAAACACGCCGAGGCGGAGCGGGAGCGGCTGGAGGCCGCGATCCGGCGGCAGGCCCAGATGCTCATGGAGCTCTCGACGCCGCTCATCCCCATCAGCGAGGGGACCGTCGTCCTGCCGCTCGTCGGGGTCCTGGACGCGGACCGCGCGGCGCAGGTGATCGAGACGCTCCTCCGCGGGGTCTCCGCCCATGGGGCCCGCGTGGCGATCCTGGATGTCACCGGCGTCTCGGAGGTGGACGAGCAGGTCGCCAGCGCGATCCTGCGCGCGGTGCACGCGACCCGGCTGGTGGGCGCGCACATCGTGCTCACCGGCATACGGCCGGACCTGGCCAAGGCGCTGGTAACGCTCGAGATCGAGCTCAGCGGCGTCACCACGTGCGGCACGCTGAAGGACGGGATCGTGTACGCGGAGAGCACGCTGGGCCGCCGGCGGGGAGCGCGTTAGCCGCCGGCGGGGGGCGCTTCAGCCGCCGGCGGGGGGCGCGCTGGCCGCCTGCCAGGGCCCTCCGCTCACGCCATGACCTCGCCTTCGTAGAACGTGATGTGCGCCGCGCGCAGCGCCTGCTCTCCGCTCATGCCGCGGTGATGGCGCCTGAACACCTCGGACCGGGGGTACTCCTGGAATGCCTCCCGGCTCGTCCACCTCGAGACGGCCTTGAGGTTGCCATCGCCCTGCCAGACCTCGAGGCCGAGGAAACCGGAGAACTGCCGCATCTCCGGCGCTGCCCGTCGGAAGTTCTCCACCATGGCCTGAAGCGCCGGCGCGGGGGCGGTGATGGTGTTGACGACGATGAACATGCTGCATTTCTAGCCGCCGCGGGGCGGCCTTGCGACATCGGGGAGGCCGCAACGGAAGAGAAAGGGCCGTTCCGGATTCCGGAGCGCGGGGCGGGGGAGGGCGCTCCAGGCAGGCGACCGAGCCCCCTGCGCGGGGGCTGCCGAGGTCGCTCGACGCGGGCGTTCAGTCGGCGAGCTTCGCGCGGATGACCTCGCCCATCGCCTGGGTCGAGAGCTTGCCGCCGAGGTCCGCCGTCCGCGCGCCGCCGGCGATCGCCTGCGCCACGGCGCGCTCGACCGCGGCCGCCTCCTTCTCGAGCCGCAGCGAGTGCCGGAGCAGCATCGCGGCGCTCAGGATCGTGCCGATCGGGTTGGCGATCCCCTTGCCGGCGATGTCGGGCGCCGAGCCGTGGATCGGCTCGTAAACGCCGCGTGTGCCCTCGCCGAGCGACGCGCTCGGCAGGAGCCCGAGCGAGCCCGCAAGGACCGCGGCCTCGTCCGTCAAAATGTCGCCGAACATGTTCTCGGTCACGATGACGTCGAACGCCGACGCCGCGGTGATGAGCCGCATCGCGCACGAGTCGACGAGCTGGTGCTCGATCCGGATCTCGGGGAAACGCGCGGCGACCTCCGTCGCCACCGTCCGCCAGAGCCGCGACGACTCGAGCACGTTCGCCTTGTCGACCGACGTGACCAGGCGACGCCGCGAGGACGCGAGGCGGAAGGAGAGCTCGACGACGCGCTGGATCTCCTCGTCCGTGTACTCGAGCGTGTCGACCGCGCGGCGCTTGCCGTTGACCTCCTCGCGGAGCCGCGGCTTGCCGAAGTAGAGGCCGCCCGTGAGCTCCCGGACGACCAGGATGTCGACGTCCGCGAGCCGCTCCGGCTTGAGCGGCGAGGCCTGGACGAGCTCCGGGAACAGCCGGATCGGCCGCAGGTTCGCGTAGAGGCCGAGCCCGTGGCGCAGCGCGAGCAGCCCCTGCTCGGGGCGGACGTTCGCGCTCGGGTTGTCCCACTTCGGGCCGCCGACCGCGCCGAGCAGGACGGCGTCCGCGGCGCGGCAGGCCTCGAGCGTCGACGGCTCGAGCGCGGTGCCGGCCGCGTCGATGGCGCAGCCGCCGATGAGGTGCTCCGAGTAGGTGAAGCTGTGGCCGAAGCGGGAGGCGACAGCATCGAGGGTGGCGCGGGCTTCGCCGACCACCTCGACGCCGATGCCGTCGCCGGGCAAAAGAACGATATTGGCCTTCATGCGACCTCGCTGGCAGGCAATGTGGATGTGAACTGCGCGGGCTCTCTCGCCGCGAGCGTGAGCCCATACTCGATGCCGTCCGCGAGCGCATGCCAGGACGCATCGATGATGTTCGTGGAGGCGCCGACGGTGCTCCACTGGTGGTGGGCGTCGCGGCTGTCGATGAGCACGCGCGTCGTCGCCGAGGTGCCGTCGCGCCCGTCGAGGATGCGGACCTTGTAGTCGACGAGCTGGATGTCGCGCACGGCCGGGAAGACGGGCGCGAGCGCCTTGCGGAGCGCGCCGTCGAGCGCGTTGACCGGGCCGGACCCCTCCGCGGCCGTGATCACCACCTCGTCGCCGATCACGATCTTGATCATCGCCTCGGCGAACGTGCCCACGCCCTCGCGCTGGCCCGCGATGACCTTGAAGTCGAGGAGCCGGAACGG
Organism: Sorangium cellulosum; assembly: GCF_002950945.1. Classification (GTDB taxonomy): domain Bacteria; phylum Myxococcota_A; class Polyangia; order Polyangiales; family Polyangiaceae; genus Sorangium; species Sorangium cellulosum_E. The sequence continues at coordinate 6,146,803 of NZ_CP012673.1, read as the reverse complement.
CGGGGTGTAGCCGGGCGAGCTCCGGCGGAGCAGGAGCGCGACCGACGCCTCCGCCGCCTCGAACGAGGAGCCGCGCGCCTCGCGCTCCTTGATCTGCTCGAGCACCTCCACCTCGGCGCCGGCGGGCACCTCGAGGCCGAACTCCTCCGCCTTGCTGAGGAGGTTGCCGCGCCCCGACAGCTCGCTGACCACCGTGCGCATCTCGTTGCCGACGAGCGCGGGATCGATGTGCTGGTACGACGCCGGCTCGCGCCGCATCGCCGCGACGTGCACGCCGCCCTTGTGGGCGAAGGCGCTCCGCCCGACGTAGGCCATGTGCTCGTCCGGGGCGAGGTTCGCCACCTCGGCGACGTAGTGGGAGAGCTCGGTGATGCCGGCGAGCGCCCCGTCCGGCAGCGCCCGCAGGCCGAGCTTCAGCTCGACGTTCGGGACGATCGCGCAGAGGTTCGCGTTCCCGCAGCGCTCGCCGTAGCCGTTGATCGTGCCCTGGACGTGGCGCGCGCCCGCGCGCACGGCGGCGAGCGAGTTGGCGACCGCGCACTCGCCGTCGTTGTGCGCGTGGATGCCGAGCGGGTGGTCGAGCAGCGCCTTGAGCTCGGCGACGATCGCGCCGATCTGCCACGGCATCGAGCCGCCGTTCGTGTCGCACAGCGTGAGCACCTCGGCCCCGCCCCGCGCGGCGGCCCGCAGCGTCTCGATCGCGTACGCCCGGTCGAGCGCGAACCCGTCGAAGAAGTGCTCCGCGTCGTAGATCACCCGGCGGCCGTGCGCGCGCAGGAAGGCGACGGTCTCCTCGATCATCCGGAGGTTCTCGTCGAGCGTCGTGCGCAGCACCGCGGTCACGTGCTGGGTCGAGCTCTTGCCGAAGATCGTGCAGACGCTCGTGCCGGCGGCGAGCAGCGCGCGGAGGCCGGGGTCGTCCTCGGGCGCGAGCGAGGCCCGGCGCGTCGAGCCGAACGCGGCGATCTTCGCGTGCTTCCACTCGATGTCCCTCGCCCGCTCGAAGAACTGCGCGTCCTTCGGGTTCGAGCCGGGCCAGCCGCCCTCGATGAAGGCCAGGCCGAACGCGTCGAGGTGGCGCGCGATCTGCAGCTTGTCCTCGCACGCGAGCGAGATGCCCTCGCGCTGGGTGCCGTCGCGGAGGGTGGTGTCGTAGATGTCGACGCGGTCCGCGGGGCCGTTGCCCCGCTCCGCGTCCTTGGCGGGCGGATTCATAGGTGTCGACTTTCCTGTACGGCGACGGCGGCGGCGACGTGGGCGCGGGGCGCGCGCCCGGCCCCGCGGGGGGCCTCCAGCGCTCTCTTCACGGGCCTACCTCGCGGGGGGCGCCTTGGCCGCTCTGGTTGCTCTCGGACGCCGCCTCGTCCCTGCCCTCGACGCCGTAGGTCGCGAGGAGCCGGTTCAACGCGGCGAGGTACGCCTTTGCGCTGGCGACCAGGATGTCGGTGTCAGCGCCGTGGCCGTGGAAAACCCGCCGCGCGGCGTCGTGCTGCGGGTGCCGCTTGGTCGACGAGCCGTCCGCGCGGACGCGGACGCTCACCTCGCCGAGCGCGTCGATGCCCTCGGTCACGGCGTGCACCGAGAACTCGAGCAGGCTGCTCGGCACGCGGACGATCTCGTCGATCGCCCGGTAGGCGGCGTCCACCGGCCCGGTGCCGATCGCGGCGCGCACGTGCAGCGCGCCGTCGGGCCCGCGGAGGCGGACCGTGGCCGTGGGCATGCCCGTCGTGCCGCAGGCGACCTGGAGCGCGTCGAGCGTGTAGAGCTCGGCGACCTGCTGCCGCGTCGTCGAGACGATCGCCTCGATGTCGGGGTCGGTGACGTGCTTCTTCTTGTCGGCGAGCGCCTTGAAGCTGGCGAACGCCGCCGCGAGCTGGGCCTCGTCGAGCTGGTAGCCGAGCTCCTCGAGCCGGTTGCGCAGCGCGTGGCGGCCCGAGTGCTTGCCGAGGACGAGGCGGGTCTGGGTGACGCCGACCATCTCCGGCCGCATGATCTCGTACGTCTCCTGGTGCTTGAGCATCCCGTCCTGGTGGATGCCCGACTCGTGCGCGAACGCGTTCGCGCCGACGATCGCCTTGTTCGGCTGCACGTTGAAGCCCGTGGCGGCGCTGACGAGCCGGCTCACGGTGGCGATCTGCGTCGTGTCGATCCCGGTGCGCAGCCCGAAGACGGCCCGGCGCGTCGCGAGCGCCATGACGACCTCCTCGAGCGCGGTGTTGCCCGCGCGCTCGCCGATGCCGTTGATGGTCACCTCGGCCTGGCGCGCGCCCGCGCGGATGCCCTCCAGCGCGTTCGCCGTCGCGAGCCCGAGGTCGTTGTGGCAGTGCACCGAGATGATGGCCCTCTCGATCCCCGGGACGTTCTTGCGGATCCCGGCGATGAGGGCGCCGAACTCGCTCGGGATGGTGTACCCGACCGTGTCCGGGATGTTGAGCGTCGTGGCCCCGGCGGCGATCGCGGCCTCGAGGACCTGGTAGAGGAACTCCGGCTCGCTCCGGCCGGCGTCCTCGGGGCTGAACTCGACGTCCGCGCACAGGTCGCGCGCGTACGCGACCATCGCCCGGACGCGGTCGAGCACCTCGGGGCGGGTCATCCGGAGCTTGTGCTTGAGGTGGATGTCGCTCGTCGCGAGGAAGGTGTGGATCCGCGGGTGCGCGGCGCGGGAGACGCCCTCCCACGCCTTGTCGATGTCGACCTTCGTGGCGCGGGCGAGGGCGCAGATGATCGGCGGGCTCGAGGACGGGCGGCCGGGGACGGCGGCCGCGCCCACGCGCTCGGCGATCGTCTGGACGGCCAGCAGATCGTCGGGAGAGGCGGCGGGGAACCCGGTCTCGATGACGTCGACGCCGAGCTTCGAGAGCGAGAGCGCGATCTCGAGCTTCTCCGACGACGTCATCGTCGCGCCGGGCGACTGCTCGCCGTCGCGCAGCGTGGTGTCGAAGATACGTACGTAATCGGACGGGGGCATCGCTTGATTCGAGTTCGTCTCAGACATGGTGTTCTCCGCCGCCTCCCACGCTGGAGAGGCTCAGTCGCCGGGCTTGATGGTCACGGGGTCGATGAACGGCATCATGCGCCGTAGGTTGGCCCCGACCGCCTCGAGCCGCTGCTCCCGCTCCTTGGCGCGCGTCGCCTCGAACTTCGGCCGGCCCTCCTCGTTCTCCGCGATCCACTTGCGGGCGAACTCCCCGCTCTGGATGTCGGCGAGGATGCGCTTCATCTCCTCGCGCGTCTTGTCGGTGATGACGCGCGGCCCGGACACGTAGTCGCCGTACTCGGCGGTGTCGCTGATCGAGTACCGCATGTAGTTGAGCCCGCCGCGGTACATGAGGTCGACGATGAGCTTGAGCTCGTGCAGACACTCGAAGTAGGCGACCTCCGGCTGGTAGCCGGCGTTCACGAGCGTCTCGAACCCGGCCTTCACGAGCTCGCTGGCGCCGCCGCAGAGCACGGCCTGCTCGCCGAAGAGGTCGGTCTCGGTCTCCTCCGCGAACGTGGTGCAGAGCACGCCGGCGCGCGTCGCGCCGATGCCCTTCGCGTAGGCGAGCGCCTGCGCCTCGGCCTTGCCGCTCGCGTCCTGGTGCACGGCGAGCAGGGCCGGGACGCCGCCGCCGGCCTCGTACGTCTCGCGCACGCGGTGCCCGGGGCCCTTCGGCGCGATCATCGAGACGTCGACCGACGCGGGGGGCGTGATCGTGTTGAAGCGGATGTTGAACCCGTGCGCGAACATGAGCGTCTTGCCCGGGCCGAGGTGCGGCGCGATCTGCTCGTTATAGATCTTGGGCTGCGACGTGTCGGGGGCGAGCACCATGATGATGTCCGCGGCCTTCGCGGCCTCGGAGACCGTGGCCACCTGGAGCCCCGCCGCCTGCGCCTTGGGCCGGCTCTTGCTGCCCTCGGGCAGGGCGACCGTCACGACGGCGCCGCTGTCGCGCAGGTTGAGCGCGTGGGCGTGCCCCTGGGAGCCATAGCCTACGATCGCGATCTTCTTGCTCTGGATGAGCGACAGATCCGCGTCGTTATCATAAAAAATCTTCGCCATCTCACTCTCCTTGAACAGGGGTCCGCACCTCGCGGCCCCCTTCCTTCACGTCATCAGGATGCGCCGCCGTCGGCGGAGCGCGCAGGGATCGAGTCGAACCTGGCCTCCGCCTCCTCCGCGCCGCGGGTCATCACGATCATCCCCGTCCGCACCATCTCGATGATCCCGAACGGGCGGAGCACGTCGAGCAGGCCCTCGATCTTGTCGCCGGTCCCGGTGATCTCGATGGTCAGCGCCTCGGGGGAGACGTCGACGGTGCGGGCGCGGAACACCTCGCAGAGCTGGAGCACCTGCGCCCGCGTGGTCGCGTTCGCCTTCACCTTGATCAGCGCGAGGTCGCGCGCGACGGAGGCGGTGTGGGTGACGTCCCGGACCCAGAGGGTGTTGACCAGCTTGTAGAGGTTCGCCTCGAGGCGGCGCGCCCCGTCCTCGTCGGCCTCGAGGACGAGGGTGAGGCGCGAGATCCCGGCGATGTGCGTGCGCCCGACGCTCAGCGACTCGATGTTGTACGCGCGGCGCCGGAAGAGCGAGGCGACCCGATTGAGGACGCCGGGGCGGTCTTCCACGTAGGCGATGAAGGTGCGCAGGATGGGTCGATCCATGGATGCCTCTTGAAAATCCCTCTTGTCAGTGGTGCGCCCGGCCCCGTGCGCGGCGCGCTCGGGCGCGCCCCGCTCTCTCGGCGCCGGGCGGGCGCTCCGGGAGCGCTCCTCGATCGCGATGGTCACGGATCCTCCCCGGTCTCCAGGATGGGGCTCGGGCGCCGGATCATGTCGGCCAGGTCGGCGCCGGCGGGCACCATCGGGTAGACGCTGTCCTCCTGCTCGACGCGGAAGTCGACGACGACCGTGCCCGGCGTCTCGCGGGCGCGCGCCACCGCGTCCGCGATCTCCTCGCGCTTCGTGACGCGGATGCCGGTCAGCCCGTGGGCCTCGGCGAGCTTCACGAAGTCCGGGCTGCGCATCGGGGTCGCCGAGTAGCGCCGGTTGTAGAAGAACTCCTGCCACTGGCGCACCATGCCGAGGTAGCCGTTGTTGATGATGGCCACGTGGACCTTGATGCCCTCCTGGGCGCAGGTCGACAGCTCGCACGCGGTCATCTGGAAGCCGCCGTCGCCCACGACCACCCAGACCTCGTCGTTCGGCTTCGCGAAGCGCGCGCCGATCGCCGCCGGCAGGGCGAAGCCCATCGTGCCGAGGCCGCCGGAGGTGATGAGCTTCCGGGGGTGATCGTGCTTGTAGTACTGCGCTTCCCACATCTGGTGCTGGCCGACGTCGGTTACCACAAGCGCCTTGCCGTCGGTGAGCCGCCAGAGGTCGTGCATCACGTGCGCGGCGTACAGTTTGTCGTGGTACGGCAATTGTTGAATGTCACGCACCGCCGAGTCGCCCTTCAGCGCGGTGATGCGCTCGATCCAGGTGCTCCGGTTGCGCTGCTTGGTCCCGGGGATGAGGGACAGGAGGGTATCGCGCACGTCGCCGACGAGGCCGACGTCGACCTTGACATTCTTGTTGATCTCGGAGCGGTCGATCTCGACGTGGATCTTCTTCGCCTTGACCGCGTAGGTCTTGAGGTTGCCCGTCACGCGGTCGTCGAAGCGCATCCCGAGGGCGATGAGGAGGTCGGCCTCCTGGATCGCGGTGTTCACCCAGGCTTCGCCGTGCATGCCCATCATGCCGAGGCTGAGCGGGTGGGTCGCCGGGAAGCCGCCGAGCCCGAGCAGCGTGGACGCGACCGGGATGCCCGTCTTCTCGACGAAGGCGAGCAGCTCGCGCGTCGCCTCGGCCCGGACGATGCCCTGGCCGGCGAGGATGAGCGGCCGCTCGGCCTCGTCGATGAGCTCGATCGCCTTCTCGATCTCGGCCTGGACGGCGTCGTGCGAGGGGCGGTAGCCGGGCAGGCGGACCTCGCCCTTCGGCGGCTCGAAGTCGATCGAGGCCTGCTGGGCGTCCTTGGTGATGTCGACCAGCACCGGGCCCGGGCGGCCCGAGCGCGCGATGTAGAACGCCTCGCGCAGGGTGGGGGCGATCTCCTCGACCTCGGTGACGAGGTAGTTGTGCTTGGTGATCGGCAGGGTGACGCCCGTGATGTCCGTCTCCTGGAAGGCGTCGGTGCCGAGCAGCTTGGAGGAGACCTGCCCGGTGATACAGACGATGGGCGAGGAGTCGAGCATCGCCGTCGCGATGCCGGTGACGAGGTTCGTCGCGCCAGGGCCCGAGGTGGCGACCGCCACGCCGACCTTGCCCGAGGCGCGGGCGTACCCGTCCGCCATGTGCGCGGCGCCCTGCTCGTGCCGGACCAGGACGTGGCGGATGGGGTAGCCGAGGATCGTGTCGTAGGCGGGCATGATCGCCCCGCCCGGATAACCGAAGACCACGTCCACGCCTTCGCGGACGAGGACTTCCCAGATAATCTGTGCGCCTGTTCGTTTCATATTCCTGACTCCATCGAGTCGCGCTGGTGAAGGTGGCGCCCGTGGGCGCCTTGGCCGCTGGGTTCTGCCGTTTCGCTCTGGTCCGGCACCTTAGGCGATCGCGCGCTGCAGGTCTTCCCGGGGGCCGTCGCCGCTGCTCTCCTCGCGGCGGATGGCGTCGAGCACCCGGCGCGCGTCGTCGAGGGATACGACGCGCGAGGAGCCCGGGGCGGCTCCCTTTTCCGGGCCGCCGCGGCCTACGCGGCCCACGTGAGCGGAGGGCGGGCCTTCGTGGAACTCGAAGGAGGCGGCGGCGTGCTCGTCGCCCGGGCGCGTGCCCTTCAGGTGCGTCGAGGAGCGCTGGGGCGCGCGGATCTCGCCCTCGCTGGCGCGCGCGCGGATCTCGTCGACGAGCGCCTCGAACTCCTCCCGCACGGCGCTCGACGCCACGGGCATCCCACAGCCCGCGGCGACCAGCTCGGCGAGCTCCGCGATGCGCTGGCCAACGGCCTCGGTGGAGGCGTCCTCGCGATTCTTCCTCGAATGGTCCTTGCTCACCTGATCCTCCTTGATGACGGATGCTCTTCGCGAACCCACAGGCCAGAAATACGAAAGCCCCCGGACCTTCACGGTGCGGGGGCCTATCTCCCATGCTGCCTTGCTCAGAGCGGCGGCCCGCAACCGTTTCCAACGCGAATCAGCCCTACGCGTACGACCGGGCTGACGATCGCGGGAATAATGGCTAGGCCCGCTAGGAGCGCGGCGGGGGCGCTGCTCTCGACGACGAGCGAACGGATCGTCGAGAACGCCAGCGAGACACGGTGCACCAGCTTCGCAGCGGGGGTCCCATCGCCGGAGGCGCGGGCGCTGGAGGTGCACGGTGGCTTCTGCATGGCGTGTGTACGGCTACCTTACAGAGCCACTGCGTCGCGTCAAGGTGATCGTTTACAGATGCCAGGTTTCCGCAGTATTTCGGGCCATTTTTGTGAGCGGAAAGTGCACAGGGTGCGCTGACGTTCCGAACGAACTCGCGCCGTCGGGGAGAGCGGCCAGCAGCGCGTACGTCCACGAGCGCATCCACGAGCGCACGCGTGGACGTACGCGGGTGCGCTCGTGGAACAGGCGGGTGCCGCCGCGCCGGGGAGGCGTGCGCAAACGCCGGATCCTCATGTCGTGCGCGCCCGCGGCGCGGACTGCTGCTCTGGACCGACTGCGACCGCCGCGGCAGCGCCGTTAAGGGATCCGTCATGCAAGCGCATCTCGCGGTCGCGGCGCACGCGCGCCGTGCCGATCGGACGGTCTCGCCCTCGTGTCACCGGCGCTGTCGTGCGGCCTCGGGCGCTGCGATAGCGCTCGTCGTGGTCCTCGCGCTCGGAAGCGCGCCAGCGGGGGCCGCGGACGCGCGCTCCGCGTCGACGTCGGCGCGCGCGCTATCCGCGTCGGCGCGCGCCGCGAGCGCCCAGCCCGCGCGGCCGGCGCTGCCCGCGCGGCCCCCGGCGCCGTCGCGCGGGCCGGGCCCCCGCAGCGCCGCGACGCCGCGCGTGCAGACCCCCTCGGCGCCCGCCACCCTCGGCACGTTCGTCGAGCTCCGGAACGACTACATCACCCGCGGCAGCCGAGGCTTCTTCAACGCGGCGGTGATCCGCGGGGACTACGCCGTGGGCGGGAGCTTCTCGCTGCGCGCCGACGTGCCGCTCGCCTACGCGGGCGGGGCCCTGGGCGAGCGCGACGCGGGGCTCGGCGACATCCTGGTCCGGCCGCTCGTCCGCGCCGTCGGGACGCCGCGCTTCGCGCTCGTCCTCGGCTCGGATCTCGTCCTCGACTCGGCGACGAGCCGCGCGCTCGGCGCGGGGAAGAACCAGATCGCGCCGCTCGTCCAGGCGTTCGTCCGCCTGTCGGGGGCCGCGCGCGTGGGGCTCCAGCTGCAGCACGTCGCGTCGTTCGGCGGCGATCCGCGGCGCGACGACATCCAGGCGTCGGTGGTCCGGCCGTTCGCGATCCTCGCGCTGCCGCGCGGGTTCTGGGTGCAGCCCGACCAGAGCTTCCAGATCAACCACCTCGCCGCGCCGCGCCTCGTCTCGACGAGCGTGCTCGAGGTGGGGACGGAGATCAGCGAGCGCGTGCAGGTGTACGTCGATCCGGGGATCCAGGTCGGGAGCGACGGGGCCGTCGACTGGCTGGTGACCGGGGCGGTGCGCTGGGCTTTCCCGCAGCGCGCGCGGGCGCGCGAGCTCGCCGCGGCGCGGGAGTGAGGCGCGGCGAGCGCGCGCCCGCGCGCGGCAGCGCCCGGCCACGCTCATCCATGGCGGCCCGCGCGCCCGCGTGGCGTGGAGCGCGGCGCGCAGCGGCGACCCTTGACCCGGGTCGTCGTCCCGCGCCTGATCCCACCCCTTGCCATGCCGTCACGAGATCCGCTGCTCTTGCACTCGGCCACGCGGCTCGCTGCGTTGATCCGCGCCCGGGCCGTGACGTCGGCCGAGGTCGTGGAGGCCCACATCCGGCGCGTCGAGCGGGTGAACCCGACGCTCAACGCGGTGGTGGCGGAGCGGTTCGACGCGGCGCGCGCCGAGGCGCGCGCGGCCGACGCGCTCCTCGCGCGGGTCGGGCCGGCCGCGGCGCCGCCGTTCCTCGGGGTGCCGTGCTCGATCAAGGAGAGCTTCGCCGTCGCGGGCATGCCGAACTCCGCGGGCCTCGTCGCGCGCGCCGGCGTGTGCGCGGACGAGGACGCGGTCACCGTGGCGCGCCTGCGCGCCGCGGGGTTCATCCCGCTCGGGGTCACCAACGTCTCCGAGCTCTGCATGTGGATGGAGACGAGCAACCGGATCTACGGCCGGACGAACAACCCCTACGATCCGGCGCGCACCGCGGGCGGCAGCTCGGGTGGGGAGGGCGCGGTGGTCGGCGCGGGCGGCGCGCCCGTCGGGCTCGGCTCGGACATCGGCGGCTCGATCCGGATGCCCGCGTTCTTCAACGGCGTGTTCGGGCACAAACCGACCGGCGGGCTCGTGCCGACCTCGGGGCAGTACCCGCTGCCGGGCGAGCGCGGGCTCCGGTTCCTGACGGCGGGGCCGATCGCGCGGCGCGCCGAGGACCTCATGCCGGTGCTCCGGGTGCTCGCGGGCCCCGACGGGCGTGATCCCAGCTGCGCGCCGCTGCCGCTCGGCGATCCTGCCTCGGTCGACCTCGCCGGGCTGACGGTGCTCTCGGTCGAGCACGACGGCACCTGGAGGGTGAGCCCCGATCTCCTGGCGGCGCAGCGGCGGGCGGTCCGGGCGCTCGCGGCGCGGGGGGCCGCGGTGCGCGAGGCGCGGATCGACCTGCTCGCGCGGACGCTCGACATCTGGACGGCGATGGTGGGCACGGCCGGCGGCGCCACGTTCCGCGCGCTGCTGGGGAACGGCCGGCCGGTGAGCCTCTCGCGCGAGCTCGCCCGGTGGTCGATCCGGCGCTCGCCGCACACGTTGCCCGCCCTCGCCCTCCTGTTGCTGGAGGACGTCGGCCAGCGGCTCCCGGCGCGCGCCCGCCGCGCCGTGGAGCTCGGCAAGGCGCTGCGGGCCGAGCTCGTGGCGCGCCTCGGCGAGCGGGGGGTGATGCTTTACCCGTCGTACCCGAGGCCCGCGCCCCGGCACTACGCGCCGCTCCTGCCGCCCTTCCAGTGGACGTACACCGCCGTCCTCAACGTGATGGAGATGCCGGCGACGCAGGTCCCGCTCGGCCTGAACGGCGAGGGGCTGCCGCTCGGGGTCCAGGTGGCGGCGATCCACGGCAACGATCACGTGACCATCGCCGTGGCGCAGCACCTGGAGCGCGCGCTGGGCGGCTGGGTGCCGCCGTCGCTCTCGTGGTGCAGGCGGTGACGTTTCCGCCTGCGGTCGTGGTATCAGGCTGCACCATGACCAAGGGCCGCACGTACGATGTGATCGTCTTCGGCGCGACCGGCTTCACCGGTCGTCTCGTCGCCGAGTATCTCGCGGAGAAGAGCAGGGACGCCGCCGCGCAGGCCGCCGCGCCGCCCCCGTTCCGCTGGGCGATCGCTGGCCGGAGCGCGGCGCGCCTCGCCGAGGTGAAGGCGGCGATGGAGGCGATCGATCCGGCGTGCGCCTCGCTGGGCGTGATCGAGGCGAGCTCGGAGGACGCGGCGTCGCTCGAGCGCATGGCCGGCGAGGGGCGCGTCGTGCTCACGACGGTGGGCCCGTACGCCGAGCGCGGCGAGCCGCTGGTCGAGGCGTGCATCCGCGCGGGCACCGACTATGCGGACCTCACGGGCGAGCCCGCGTTCGTCGACCGGCTGCTCGAGCGGCACCACGAGGGCGCCCGCGCGCGGGGCGTGCGGATCGTCAACTGCTGCGGCTTCGACAGCATCCCGCACGATCTCGGGGTGCTCTTCACGGTGACGAAGCTGCCCGCGGGCGAGCCGATCGTGGTGGAGGGCATCGTGCGCGCGCAGGGCAGCTTCTCCGGCGGCACCTGGCAGTCGCTCATCGAGATCATGGCGGCCCGGAGGCGCAGGAAGCGCGGCGCGGGAGCCGAGCCGGAGCAGGGCGGCCGGAAGGTGCAGGCGCTCAGGTCGCGCATCCACTACGAGAAGGCGCTGCGCGCCTGGGTCTGTCCGATGCCGTCGATCGACCCCGATGTGGTGCTGCGGAGCGCGCGCGAGCTCGACGTGTACGGCCCGGACTTCCAGTACGGCCACTTCATGCAGGTCAAGTCCGGGCTGCAGCTCGTGATCGGGATCGCCGGCATCGGCGCGGTCGCCGCGCTCGCCAAGGTGGGGCCGACGCGGGAGCTGCTGCGCAAGGTGCGCGCGCCGGGGGAGGGGCCGAGCGCGGAGGAGCGGGCGCGCAGCTGGTTCCAGGTGACCTTCGAGGGAAAGAGCGCGACGCGCCGGGTGGTGACGCGGGTGAGCGGCGGGGACCCGGGCTACTCCGAGACGGCGAAGATGGTGGCGGAGTCGGCGCTCTGCATGGCGCTCGATCGCGACCGGCTGCCGGCGCGCGCCGGGGTGCTCACGCCGGCCGTGGCGATGGGGGAGCGGCTCATCGAGCGGCTCCAGGCGGCGGGGATCCGGTTCGAGCTGCTGGAGGGGTGAGCGGGCCAGCCCGCGTCGAGCGGATAGCGGTGCTCGCGGTAGAGTGCCTGAATCACCTTGGTGACAGCCGCCCAGCACGGCTCGAAGCTGTCGGCCTTGATGTCCTTGCACGTCAGGAGGAGGACCGGTTACCGCTGGAAGGCCCTGAGGTCCACAAGCGGGCCCATCCGGCGGCGCGATCGGATAACCTGGCGTCGTGCATCGTGAGACCTGGATCTTCGGCTACGGCTCGCTGATCTGGCGGCCGGCGTTCCGCTTCGAGGAGATGGCGCCCGGGTACATCACGGGGTGGGCGCGCCGCTTCTGGCAGGGGTCCACCGATCATCGCGGCGTCCCCGGGGCGCCTGGACGGGTGGTCACGTTGATCCCGGAGCCCGGCGCGCGCTGCTGGGGGATGGCGTACCGGATCGCCCCGGCGGATCTCGACGAGGTGCTCCGCGCGCTGGACCACCGCGAGCAGGGGGGATATGCGCGGCACGACGTGCCCCTGTACCTGGCCGATGGGCGCGCGGAGGGCGCGGCCTGGACGGCCACGGTGTACCTGGCCACGCCAGGCAACTCGGACTACCTGGGCGAGGCGCCGCTCGCCGAGATCGCGGCGCAGGTGCTCGCGTCGCGCGGGCCGAGCGGCTCGAACGTGGAGTACGTCCTGCGGCTCGCCGAGGCGCTCGAGGCGATGAGCGCGGACGACGAGCACGTGACCGAGCTCGCGCGGCTCGTGCGGGGCCGCGCCCAGGAACAGGGCACCAGCGCGCGGCCGGACCGCCCTGCCGAGCGGCGCGGCGCGCACCGGCCGCGGCCCTCCGAGGGGAGCCCCGGCGCGGAGCTCTCCGTCGAGGACGGCGGGTTATCCGCGGCGCCGTGATCTGCCGAGCTCTCGAGTCCACGCCCCGGAGCTCTCATGATGAGCTCGCCAGGTCCGCGAGGCGGGCCGCTCACGAGGCCCGGGCCGCCTCCCTCAGTTCGGCTCGCCGCCGCCGCCCCCGCTCCCGTCCGCGACGCCATGGTCCGCGACCCCGTTGGTCCCGTCCACCCCCGCCGCCGGCGGCGTCGACCCCCCGCCGTCCTCCGCCTCGGTGGCCTCCGCCGCGAACGCCTCGACCGCCACCACGCGCTCGTCCTGCCCCACGTTCATGAGCCGCACGCCCTGCGCGTTGCGCCCCGTCTCGCGGATCTCGCTCGTCTTGGTGCGGATCATCTGGCCGCGGTCGGTCACGATCAGCACCTCGTCGCTCGGGCTCACCATCGCCACGCCCACGACCGGCCCGTTCCGCTCGCTCGCGTCGATCAGGATCACGCCCTTGCCGCCGCGGCTCTGGAGCCGGAACTCCTCGAGCGGCGTCTGCTTGCCGTACCCCCGCTCGCACACCGCGAGCACCCGGTCGCGGCCCTCGCCGCTCACGCCGAGGCCCACCACCACGTCGCCGTCGTCGAGCTCGATGCCCTTCACGCCCATCGTGGCGCGGCCCGTCGGGCGCACCTGGTCCTCGGGGAAGCGGATGCTCATCCCGCTCCGCGTCGCGATCACGAGCTCCCGCTTGCCGTCGGTCAGCGCCGCCGTGAACAGCTGATCGCCCTCCTCGATCCGGACCCCGATGATCCCCTTGTCCCGGTAGTTCTCGTACTCGTTCAGCGCCGTCTTCTTGATCTGACCGCGCCGGGTCAACGTCACCACGTACGTCTCGCCGTCGAAGCTCGGCACCGGCGTGATCGCCGCGACCTTCTCCCCGGGCTCCATCCCGACGAAGTTCACGATCGCCCGGCCCTTCGCGTTCCGCGGCGCCTGCGGGATCTCGTAGACCTTCTTGACGAAGACCTTGCCCTTGTCGCTGAAGAAGAAGACGTACGAGTGCGTCGAGGCCACGAAGAGCTGGCTCACCCAGTCCTCCTCGCGCGCCTCCATCCCCACCATCCCCTTGCCGCCGCGGCGCTGCGCCCGGTAGGTCGACGTCGGCGTCCGCTTCAGGTAGCCGGCGTGCGAGATGGTCACGACCATGTCCTCTTCCTGGATCAGGTCCTCCATCTGGATCTCGGCCTCGGCCGGCACGATCTCGGTGCGCCGCTTGTCGTTGAAGCGCGCCTTGATCTCCTCGAGCTCCATCACGATCACGTTCATGAGCAGCCCCATGTCCGCGAGGATCGCCCGGAGCCGCTCGATGGTCTGCGAGAGCTCGCCGTACTCCTTCGCGAGCTTCTCCCGCTCGAGGCCGGTCAGGCGCGAGAGCCGCATCTCGAGGATCGCCTTGGCCTGCCGCTCCGACAGGAAGTAGTCCCCGCGGCCGTCGGCCTCGGCGCACTCGGGCTCCGGCCGGCCGGCGCGGCGGAGGAACTCGCCGAGGCCCCGGAGCGGCAGCTTCTGCAGGTTCTCCCGCGCCTCGTCGGGGTCGCTCGAGGCCCGGATCGTCGCGACCACACGATCGATGTCGCTCGTCGCCATCCCGAGCCCCTCGACGAGCTCGCGCTGCGCCTCGGCCTGCCGGAGCTCGAAGCGGCAGCGCCGCGTCACGACCTCGCGCCGGTGCTCGATGAAGTGCGCGAGCGTCTCCTTCAGGCTCAGCACCGCCGGCCGCCCGTTCGCGATCGACAGGTTGATCACGCCGAACGTCGCCTGGAGATCCGTCAGCCGGTAGAGCTGGTTCAGGACCACCTGCGGGAAGATGTCCTTCTTCAGCTCGACGACGACGCGCATCCCCTCGCGGTCGCTCTCGTCGCGCACCTCGCTGATCCCCTCGATGCGCTTCTCCTTCATGCACTCGGCGATCTTCGCGACCAGCCGGGCCTTGTTCACCTGGTAGGGGATCTCGGTGAAGACGAGCTGCTCGCGGTCGCCCTTGATCGTCTTCTCGACATGGCTGCGCCCGCGCATCGTGATCGAGCCGCGCCCGGTCGTGTACGCCTGCACGATCCCGCTCTTGCCGTAGATCAGGCCGCCGGTCGGGAAATCCGGCCCCGGGACGAGGTGGAGCAGCTCCTCCAGGGTGACGTCGGGGTTGCGGATGATCGCGATCGTCGCGTCGATGATCTCGCCGAGGTTGTGCGGCGGGATGTTCGTCGCCATGCCGACGGCGATGCCGCCGGAGCCGTTGACGAGCAGCTGCGGGAACTTCGCCGGCAAGACGCTCGGCTCGAACTCCGAGTCGTCGTAGTTCGGGACGAAGTCGACCGTGTCCTTGTCGAGGTCGGCGAGCAGCTCCACCGCCATGCGCGACAGGCGCGACTCGGTGTACCGCATGGCCGCGGGCGAGTCGCCGTCGACCGAGCCGTAGTTGCCCTGCCCGTCGATGAGCGGGTAGCGCAGGCTGAAGGTCTGCCCCATCCGGACGAGCGCGTCGTAGACCGCGAGATCGCCGTGGGGGTGGTACTTGCCGAGGACGTCTCCGACGACGCGCGCGCACTTCTTGTGCGAGCCGGTGGGGCCGATCTTCTGCTCGTTCATCGAGTAGAGGATCCGGCGGTGCACCGGCTTGAGGCCGTCGCGCACGTCCGGGATCGCGCGGCCGACGATCACGCTCATCGCGTAGTCGAGGTAGCTCGTCCGGAGCTCGTCCTGGATGCTGACCGGGACCTTCTGCTGGATGTTCGACGTATCTTCCATGGGATCTGAACCCGAGGCGCGGGGCGGGCGCGGCGCGCGCGGCCCCGTCGTGAGGCCCATCCCAGCGCGGATCGTGCGTGCGTCGGGCAGACCGGTGGAGGCGTCCGCAGCCTCGATCGACGTGCGACGAGGTCGAGTTCGGCCTCCGCCGCCTGCCCCTGGACCCGCGCTGTTCAGGGGGTGCGACGGATGCGTTCAGGTACTCCAAGGGGGAGGCCGGCGCAAAGGGTTTGCCGGCCTCGAGCGGCGGCGAGCCGAGGCGGCGCTAGGGAGAGCTGACGGCGCACGCGGCGCGGGTGGTCGCGCCGGGGCGGACCTCGCCGTCACAGGCGGCGGTGCGCACCGGGTCCCCCTTGCGGTCGAGCACCTCGACCGAGGCGCCGTAGACGCCGGGGACGAGCGGGGAGACGAACGCGCGCTCGCCGCACGGGACGGGGCCGATCAGGAGCTCCTCGGCCTCGGTCTGGCCGGCGGGCGCCACGGTCGCGAAGTAGACGGACGCCCCGTCCCCGCAGGCGAGGTCCTCCTCGGCGAGGAGCGCGTCGAGGTCGATCTCCAGCGCGCCGGTCGCCGAGAGCGGATCGCAGGCGGCCGCCGCCGTGACGCCCTCGTCCGCCACCGCGACGCAGGCCGACCCGAACGCCACCGCGCCGGCGGCGTCCCGGGCCTCGAGGCGGAAGGAGTACGCTCGTCCCGGGGGGACGCCGAGGTCGTCCAGGTTGTACGTGGGCGTCTGCTCGGGCGGACACGTGATCCCGAGCACGGGCGCCAGCGCGCCGTCCTCGGGGACGATGTCGAACGACGCGACCGTGCCGCCGTCGGCCTCGCAGCGCAGCGCGCCGAGCGCGCGCGTCGGGTCGAGCTCGATCGCCGTGGGCTGGGGGTCGGTGTCGGCGGTGAGCGGAGAGCAGCCCCGGAAGACGACGTTGACGCCCTTCCGCGCGACGATCCCGCCCTCGTCGGGGCCGGAGCACGCCCACGTCCACCGCGGGTCGACCGTGTCCCGCCCGGCGAGCATCTCGCGGCTGCCGGACGTCTCGCCGCCGCGCGGCGTGAGCTCCTCGGCGAAGCGGCCGTAGCCGTCGATCTCGGCCCGGTACGAGCGGCCCTCGACGATCTCGGTGAACGTCACGCGCGAGGAGCAGGGGATCGGCGGGGAGGAGGCGAGGAGGGTCGGGCCGCCCTCCGCGCTCTCGTCCGTGAGCGTGGCGACATAGCTGCGGATGGCGCCCTCCTCGTTCGAGCACCGCACGTCGCCGAGGAAGGCGGCCGGGTCGATGGTGAGGGACATCTGGACCTGTTGTTCGTCGTCGTTGCCGCTGCTGGTGCAGGCCGCGAGCGCGACGGCGGCGAGCGCCAGGGCGCGGCCCGCCGATCGGGCGGGCGGGGACAGCGCACCTCCGCGATCCGCAGCGAAGAAGGTCGTCACACCAGCACGAGCTCGGCCCATCGGCATCGGCAGGGGGACTAGTCCAAGCCGGGGAGCGGCGCTACCCGAAAGGCGGCGGCGCGGGGGCGGGGACGGTATACGCGGCGCCGGCGGGTGGGTCCGCGCGCGCCGACGTGGCGCGGGCGGGCGCTGGCCAACCGGCAAGACTGGGACGAAGGAGCTTGCGCTGGGGACACCGCCCGGCATGTCTCCCTTCGGGCCTTGCTGACTGGGACGTTTCGTTGCGCGCCACACGAGGCGCGCCTGGGACCGCGAGCCCGCTGGAGCCTTATGGCACCTCGGTCGGTGCTCGGCGCGCCCGCCCGCGCCACGTCGGCGCGCGCGGACCCACCCGCCGGCGCGGAACGGTCGCGGTCGGACGAGCGCGACCCGTGGGGGGAGCTCATGCGCGCCAGCGAAGGCGGGGTGTCGTCGCCACCTCACCAGCGAGTCGCAGCCCGGCAGCTCGCCAGCGGACGGCGTCCCGTATTTGCATTGTGCCTACAGTCCAATGTTTGCAATTCGTGGCGAGCGACCGAGGAGATTCCTGTCTCGTGAATGCCTTTGCGATTGGTTGTTGGGAATTGTCACGAAAAAGGCTTGTTGGCGCGTGTATTTATGTGCCGATATTTGGCTCCGACTCGCTTCCTTCAAACAACATGGTTGGTTATAAGCCTCCTCGCTTATGGGGAAACGCAGCAGGCGTGAACGACGCGAGCGGCAGGCCCAGCGCGCGATCGCGGCTCATGATCCGGCAGCGATACGGGCGCTCGCGGACAGGAGCCCGGAGCTCGCGGCGCAGCAGCTCACGGCCGCGCTCGGCGCGATGGCGCCGGAGGACGCGGGGAGCCCGGTCGTCGAGAGCGCCATTGCGCTGGCCGGCCGGCTCCGGCGCTCGGGGCAGCTCCGGGCCGCCCGGCGCCTCGCGGCGGCGGGGGCTGGCCGGAGCGCGCGGCTCCGCCTCGAGCAGGCGCTCGCGGCCTTCGCGCTGGGGGACGACGCCGAGGCGGCGCAGCTCGCCTCGGGCGATCCCGAGGTCCGGGCCGTGGTGGGGCCGCTGGTCGGCGCCGCGCGCGGCGTCGCACCGGAGCCCCCCGGCACCGCGTCGAGCGCCGGCCTGCGCGCGCTGCACGCCGCCGCAGCGGCGGTGTCGGCCGCCGTGCGCGGCGAGCTCGCGGCGGGGCGGGCGCTGCTGAAGCGCGTCGCGCCGGCCCAGCGGAAGGTGGTGCTCGCCGCCGAGATCCGGGCGGCCATCGACGTGCAGGAGGGCGCCGACGGCAGGCCGCTCTCCGCCGCGCTGCCGCTGCTCGCGGGCTCCTCCGCCCTGCGCGCCGTGGCGGGCGCACACGAGGCGCTGGTCCTCGCCGCGAGCGAGACGAACGCCGACCTCGCGCTGGACATCGGACGACGCTTGCAGCTCGACGACGGCGCCCTTCAGCTCGCCCGCGCGCGGGCCGCGGCGCGGGCGCTCGCGACGCAGGCGCCGCCGGCGCTCACCAGCGGGGCAGGGGAGCGGACCGCGCTGGGCGTGGCGCAGCGCTTCGGCGCCGACGTGTTCGACGAGCAGGACCGCGCGACCGCCTGCCTCTACGAGGGCTTCGCTTGCCTCGCGGCCGAGCCGGAGCGGGCCGCGCGGGCCTTCGATCGGGCGATCGGGCTCGGGGGCGACCTCGTCGAGGCGCTGCGCGGCAGGCTGAAGCTCGCCCTCCTCCAGGCGGGCGCCGTCTGCGCCGAGTGCGGCGTGCGCCACGACGACCGGGGCGCCGAGGCCGCGGCGATCGCCGACCACCTCGCCCGCGCGCTCTCCCGCACGCCCGCGGCGGCGCCGCTCGCCGCGGCCGCCGCCCTGATCGCGGCCGAGGCCTGGGGCGCCGAGGGCAACCTGAAGGCCGCCCGCGCCTCGCTCGACGTGGGGCGGGCGAAGGCCTCGGGGACCCTCGCCCGCGACGCCGACCTGATCGAGGCGCGTGTGCTCGCGGAGGCACAACCCGAGCGCGCCCTCGGGCTGGTCGAGAAGGTGCTCGCCGACCGCCCCGAGGACGTCGACGCATGGCGGCTGAAGATCGCGCTCGCGAAGCGGCGCGGCGGGCGCGAGGGCGTGGACGCCGCGATCGTGCAGGCGGCCGAGGCGACGCGGGATCCGGCGCTCGCGGCCGAGGCGCGCGAGGTGCGCGGCCGGCGCGCAGACCTCGCGCCGTTCGCCGAGCTCGCCCCCGCCGCCGCCACGGCGGGCGCGCTCGCCGCCGAGCTGCGCCGCGCCGCGCGCGCCGCGCGCAGCCAGGTCAGCGCGATCGAGGCGCGGGCCGCGGCGCACCGCGAGGCCCTCGATCCCGCCGCGCAGCTCGCCTTCGACGCCGCGTGTGTCTCGCTCGCGGCGGAGCTCGACGGGAGCGCGGCGGGCCGCGCGAGGCTCGTCGAGGCCGTGCGCGCCTGGTGGTCCTCACCGCCCGCGCTCATGAAGCTCGCCGCGGCGTCCTGGCTCTTCGGCGTCGCGGGCGCGCTCGTCGAGGCGGCGCGGCAGGCGCGCGGCGGCGCGGAGTCCGCCGGGGCGCTCGCCGCGCTCGCGGAGGCCGCGCTCGCCGCGGGCGACACACCCATCGCGGAGCGCCTGATCGCGCTGGGCGCGGCGGCCTGGCCGCACAGCGAGCTCGCTCGTCTGCGCGGCCTGCTCGGGGCGCTCCGGCGGCGCGAGCGGCGCGCGGCGCGCCGTGGCCCCGCCTCGATCGACGCCCTCGGCGAGCCGCTGCCCGGCCTGAAGGCGCCGCGCCCCGACGTCGCCGGGGAGGAGCTCGACGCGCTGCTCGCGCCCGAGTTCAGCCTCTTCGACGAAGCGGAGGGCGCCGCCGGCGTGATCGCGGACGGCGACGAAGGCGAGCCGCGCGAGGGCGACGTGTTGCTCGGGCTGCTCTCGTTCCTCGGCCTCCCGCCTGGCGTGCTCGATCGGCTCACGGCCGACGAGCGCCGGACGATCGAGGCGCGCGCGCGCAAGATCCTCGCGGCGGGGCCGTCGGCCCGCTCGGCGCGCGAGCTGGAGCGGCTGATCGAGCGCCTGCTCGGCGACCCGGAGATCCCGTTCCCCTCCGGCCCGAGCCGGGCGCGCCCGCGGAGGAGCGCATGAGCGTGATCGATCTCTTCCTCCAGGCCCACGACACGCTGGGCGTGCGGCCGGACGACGACGCCGCGGCCGTCAAGCGGGCGTACCGGCGCGCGGTGATCGCGCACCCGCCGGACCTCGACCCCGAGGGGTTCCGGCGGGTGCGCGAGGCGTACGAGCTGCTCTCGGATCCCGGCCGTCGCGCGCGGGAGCTCCTGCTGCGCGCGGCGCCGGCCGTGCCTCCGCCATCGCTCCCGGCGCCTCCGGATCCGCTGCCGCCGGGCGCGCTCGCGCTGGTGGTGCTCCGCGCCCTCGCGGCCCAGCTCGACGTCGACGCGCTCCGCGTCCCCCAGGAAAGGAAGGCGTGATGATGGAAGAGACCCCCGCCGGCGCGCCCCCCGAGGACATCGGCGCGCGCCTCACCGAGCTCGTCCGGGAGGTGCGCCGCCAGGGGCGTGCGGCCGTCGCGGCGCAGGCTGCGGCGGAGTCGTGCCTGGAGCAGGTGACGGCGCTCGCGCGCGCCGCGGAGAGCGCGCGCGACGCGGGCGGCGCGCCGCGGCCGGCCGAGGAGCTCTCCTGGCTGGGCGTGATCCTGCCGGTAGCCGACGCGATCGACCGCGCGGTCGCGCAGGCGTCGGCGATGGTCGAGCGGCGCGCGCGGGTCGAGCGGGCCGGCTTCTGGCCGTTTCGCCGGCGCGCGGAGCCGGATCCGGAGCTCGGCGCGCTCGCCGAGGGGCTGCGTGTGCTGCGGGCGCAGCTCGTCGCCGCGCTCGAAGGCTGCGGCGTGACCGTCGATCGGCGCGTCGGCGTCGCCGTGGATCCGGAGGTGCATCGCGTCGTCGAGGTGAGGCCGCCGCGGGACGCGGAGCCCGAAGGTGTGGTCGTGGACGTGATCCGCCCCGGGTACGCCGCGCGCGGCCGGCTCGTGCGCGAGGCCGACGTCGTCGCGTCGGGCGCGCCGCTCGTCGTGGGGGCCGGGGCGGAGGCGCAGCATCTCCGCGAGGTTGCGGCGGATCTTGAGGGGGCGGGGCAAGGCGGAGGCGGAGGATCATGACGGACATCGTAGGGATCGATCTCGGCACCACGAACTCGCTCATCGGCGCGGTGCGCGACGGGAAGGCGGCGCTGTTTGCGGACGCGACCGGGGCCGAGCTCATGCCGTCGGCCGTCGGCGCGCTGCCGGGCGGCGAGATCCTGGTCGGGCGCGCCGCGAGGAACCGGCGCGTGCTCGACCCCGAGGGCACGGTGCTGTCGATCAAGCGGCAGATGGGGGCCGACGTCCGGCGGCGCGTCGGCGGGCGGGAGCTCAGCCCGCCGCAGATCTCGGCGCTGATCCTCGGCGCGTTGCTGGATCGCGCGGGCGCCGCGCTCGGCCAGCGCCCCCGGCGCGCGGTGATCACGGTGCCCGCGTACTTCAACGACGCCCAGCGCCAGGCGACGCGCGACGCGGGCCAGCTCGCGGGGCTCACGGTGGAGCGCCTGGTGAACGAGCCGACCGCGGCGGCGCTGACGTACCAGTCGGGCGCCGAGCAGCTCGTCCTGGTCTACGACCTCGGCGGCGGCACCTTCGACGTCTCGATCCTGGAGCACGACGAGGGCTTGCTCGAGGTGCGCACGAGCCGCGGCGACACGCGGCTCGGGGGCGACGACATCGACCGCGCGATCATGTCGATCGTGCTCGGGCGCCTCGGGCCATCGCGGGCGTCCGTCGAGGCCGACGCGCGCGCGATGACGCGCCTGCTCGAGGCGGTCGAGCGCGCGAAGATCGCCCTG
The DNA here is from genome assembly GCF_002950945.1 of Sorangium cellulosum. GTDB lineage: Bacteria > Myxococcota_A > Polyangia > Polyangiales > Polyangiaceae > Sorangium > Sorangium cellulosum_E. Next base: position 6,125,368 of record NZ_CP012673.1, on the reverse strand, counting down.
TCGGACCGGGAGGAGGTGCGGCTCTTCGACCCGTTCCTGACCGGCGAGGGCGCGGGCGCCGCGCACCTCGACATGCCGCTCGCGCGGGAGGACGTCGAGGCCGCGGCGCGGCCCTTCGTCGAGCGGACGCTCGCGTGCATCGACGCGGCGCTGCGCGACGCGAGGCTCCGCCCCGCGCAGCTCGACCGCGTCCTGCTCGTGGGCGGATCGAGCAAGATGCCGCTGGTCCGGAGGATGGTCTCCGAGCACCTGGGGCGGCCGGCGCAGCTCGACCTCGACGCGGACCGGGCCGTCGCGCTCGGCGCGTCGCTGCTCGCGGGGCGGATCGCGGGCGAGCGCATCGCCGAGGTGCTGGTCGACATCACGCCGCACACGCTGAGCATCGGCGTGCTCCCCCCGCACGAGGAGCCGGAGCGCCTCGACGATCTCGACGCCGCGCCGGTGATCCCGCGGGGCAGCGTGGTCCCGGTGGAGCGCACGACCACGGTGTACACGACGCACGAGGATCAGAAGAGGGCGAGCCTGCCGATCGCGCAGGGCGAGCATCATCGGCTCGGCATGAACACGCAGCTCGGCGAGCTCCGGGTGGGGCCGCTCCCGCCGAGCCCCGCGCAGTCGCCGGTGGAGGTGACCTTCCGGCTCGACCTCTCGGGCGTGCTCCACGTCGCGGCGACGCACCTGCCGTCCGGCACGAGCGCCGCCGTGGAGATCGCGAACAGCCCTTACCAGCTGACGGCGTTCCGCCGCGCGGCCGACCAGGCCGAGATCGAGGCGCTGCGCGCGGGGGCGAGCGAGGGCGAGCCGGACGACGGGGCCACCGAGAGCGATCTCTCGCTGGCCAAGGCGATGCTGGCGCGCGTGGACCGGGCGCTCGGGCGGCCCGGCGGCGACGCCGCGGCGCTCGCGCGGGTGCGGGAGGCGGCGGCGGCCCTGACCGAGGCGGTCGAGCGGAGGGCGCCGGGCGTGGCGGCCCTCACGGACGAGCTGTCGGACGCGCTGCTCGACCTCGTGTGAAGTGGCGCCAAGGCGGGGCCGGGCGGCGGGGCCCCGGGCGTTGCAAGGCTTGATGCAAACGTTGCAGCGGGCGACTCGGGAGCCGAGTGGGCCGTTTCAAGCGTTGAAGCGGTCCGCTCGGCGGCCGAGGAGGCGATCGCAAGCGTTGAAGGCGCCGGCTCGGGTCGCCGGAAGGGCGTCGCAAGCGTTGAAGCGGGCGACTCGGGAGCCGAGTGGGCCGCCTCAAGCATTGAAACGGGCGACTCTGGGGAGGTTCTTGAGGAGACGTGCGATGTGGGCGCTCTCTACGAGCCAGCGGAGCCCCCGTCGCCGCCCGCGCCGCCGCCGCCGGCATCACCGCCGCTGCCGCTCGCGCCGTCGCCGCTCGCGCCGCCGCCGCCCGCGCCGCCGGCATCACCGCCGCTGGTGCCCGCGCCGTCGCCGCCGCCCGCGCCATCCGGCGCGGGCGGCTGGACGACGAAGCTGCACTCCGCGAGCGCATGGGCTCGCTCCTCGATCACCTTACACGGGGTGATCCCGCTATCCTCGCCCGGCGCGAGCGGCGCAGCGGAACACCCGGCCATCGAAGCGACCCCGGAGCCGGCACAGTCGCGCGTCGCCTGGACCGCGGCGACGCACTCGTCGACGTCCACGCTCGCGGGATCCTCCGCGGGCTGGGAAGTGTTCTCCTCGTCGTAATCAACGGCGTGCTGGATGCCGTGCAGGCACTGGTCCCAGTAGAACTCGGAGCAGGTCTTCACCTGCGCCTCGTCGAAGCCGCACGCGGCCGCGGCCTCGCACCGCGCCTGCTCGATCTGCCGGCAGGCTTCGACGCCGACGGCGTCGGTGCCGCAGCCCTGCGCGGCGAGGCTTGCGACGCCGAGGCCGAGCAACCCGGCCGCGGCCCAGGAGGCGGAGCTCCGCCTCACGGCGGAGAGGACGGCGAGCGCGTGCGAACCCACACGGCGGAGCTACCACGCGACCGCGGGGGACGTCGAATTTTCCGCCGCGCCCGGCCCCAGGAGGAGCGGCGAATCGCCGCCGCGGAGCGGCCGCACCACGCGACGGATCGCGCCCAAGACGCAAGCGCAAGCGGGCGGAGGCTGCCGTCCCGCTGCGGTGCCGGATACGGTTCGCCCCACGAGCGAACGCGCCACCCGGCGCCCGCGGCCCTCGCGGTGTCCAACGTGACGCTCGCGGCGTCCGACTCGCTGTCCGCGGCCCTCGCGGCGTCCGACGCCGCCCGCCCTCCAGCGCAAAGGGTGACCGGCTCCGGCCCGGTCCGATCTATCCTCTCGTGGCCCGATCATCTTCGATGGCCCCGCCGACCCTCGCACCGTTCACGCCCGACGCGCTGTTCCACGGGCGATACCGCGTCGTCCGCAGCATCAAGGCGGGCGGCATGGGCGCGGTGTACGAGGTCGTGGACGAGGTCACGGACCGCCGCCGCGCGCTCAAGGTGATGCTCCCGGGATCCATCCAGGACCCCGCGATGCGCGTCCGGTTCACCCAGGAGGCGAAGATCACCGGCGGGATCGAGAGCGATCACATCGTCCCCGTCTCGGACGCCGGCATCGACGCCGACTCCGGCATGCCCTTCCTCGTCATGGATCTCCTCCAGGGCGAGGAGCTCGCGAGCCTCTCGGCGCGCCGCGGACCGCTGCCGGCGGGGGAGGTGGTGCTCTACCTGTCCCATGTCGCGCGCGCGCTCGACAAGACCCACGCGGCGGGCATCGTCCACCGGGACCTCAAGCCGGAGAACCTGTTCGTGACGAGGCGCGACGACGGCTCGCCGTGCGTCAAGATCCTCGACTTCGGCCTGGCGAAGATCGCGGCGCACAGCAGCATGGCGGAGCGCACGGCGCTGGTCGGCACGCCGCTCTACATGGCCCCCGAGCAGATCCGCGGCGACGGCGCGATCGGTCCGAAGGCCGACATCCATGCGCTCGGCCACGTCGCGTTCACGCTGCTCGTGGGCAGCGCCTACTGGCTGACCGAGGCGAGGGTCTCGCCGTCGATCTTCGCGCTGCTCCAGCGGATGACGGGCGGCCTGCCCGAGCCGCCGAGCGCGCGCGCCGCGCGGCGGCGCGGCGTCAAGCTGCCGCCCGCCTTCGACGCCTGGTTCCAGCAGGCGACGGCGCTCGATCCGAAGGACCGGTTCGAGCGCGCGACCACCGCGGTCTCCCTGCTGGCCGAGGCCCTCGGCGCCGTCGCCCCGTCGACGCCCCCGCCGGCCCCCGGCCCCTCGACCATGCCTCCGCCCTCGTCGCGCCGCGGGATCGAGCTCGACGAGCGCCCTCGCCGCATCCCGGCGGCGCCGGACGGCGCACCGAAGGCCGCGGACGCCGGTCCGAAGGCCGCGGACGGCGCACCGAGGCCCGCGGACGCCGGTCCGAAGGCCGCGGACGCCGGGCCGAAGGCCGCGGACGCCGGGCCGAAGGCCGCGGACGCTGCGCTGAAGACCGCAGACGCGCGGCGTCGCGACGACGACCTGGCCGCGGTCGTTCACGAGGAGCGGCTCCGGGCCTTCCTGAAGAAGGAGGTCCAGCGCGCCAAGGAGCAGGGCACCCAGCGGCTGTCCTTGCTGCTGCTCGGCGTGGAGGGCCTCCAGGGGATCGAGGAGAAGCACGGTCGGGCTCGGGTCGAGCGCATCCTCGGCGACCTCGCGCGGGTCGTCCGGATCTACGTGCCGGAGGGCGGGCTGCTCGGGCGTTACCGCCGCGACATCCTCGCCATCGTCTGCCCCGGGATCGGCCGGACGCGCGCGTTCGCGTTCGCGAAGGTGCTGGGCGAGAAGGTGCGCCAGCACCGCGTCCGGCGCATCCCGTCGATGCCCGCCCGGATGAACATCCGCATCGGCGTCGCGCGCCTCGAGAAGGACGACGCGTCGGCGCACGACCTGCTCGAGCGCGCGACGCGGGAGCTGCTCGAGCGGGGCGAGTGAGCGCCGCCTCGATTTCTTGGATGATCCCCGCGGAGCGGCGATCATGGCGCACATGGCCGCTGCCATGATCCTCGCGGCCGGGCTCGGGACCCGGCTCCGCCCGCTCACGGACGAGCTGCCGAAGCCGCTCCTGTGGCTCGGGGATCGCCCGCTCGTCGCGCACATCGCCGAGCAGCTCGCCGCGGGCGGCGTCCGGCGCATCGCGCTGAACAAGTCTCACCTCGCCGAGCGCTTCTCGCGCGACCTGCTCGCGGCGTTCCCGGTGCCGGTCCATGTCCTGTACGAGCCGGAGCCCTTCGGCACCGCCGGGGGCCTCGCGAACGCGGCGGGCGCGCTCGGCGACGGGGACGTGGTCCTCTGGAACGGCGACATCCTGATCGACCTCGACGTGGGGGCGCTCTGCGCGGCGCACCGCCGGCGCGGGGCCGCCGCGACGCTCGCGGTCGCGCCGCGACCGGCCGGGGAGGGGACGGTGGGCGTCGGCGCGCGGGGCGAGCTCGTCCGGCTGCGCGGCGAGCGCTTCGGCGAGGAGGTCGCGGGCGGCGATTTCGTGGGCGTGCACGTGGTCGGCGAGCCGCTCAGGCGGCGGCTGCCGCCGCGCGGCTGCATGGTCGGGGACGTCTACCTGCCGTGGCTGCGCGAAGGGCGCGCGCTCGCGACGTCCGCGGCGCCCGCCGCGTGGCACGACATCGGCACGCTCGCCGCCTACCTCGCGGCGAGCGCGCGCTGGCTGTCGCAGCGCGCGCTGCGGAGCTACGTGGGCCCGGGGGCGTCCGTGGCCGAGGGCGTGGACGTGGCGGGCAGCGTCGTCGGCGCGGGAGCGCGGATCGAGGGGGCCGGGGCGCTCCGCGGGTGCGTGGTGTGGCCGGGCGCGCGGGTCGGCGTGGACGCCGGCGCGCCGCTCGAGTGCGCCGTGGTGACGACGCAGGGGCGTGTCGTGCACGCGCCTGCGTGATCGCGCGGCCAAGGGCGAACCGGGGGGGTTCGTGCGTCGAGGGGGCGCGCGAGGGATCGTGAACCAAGGCGACGGGATCTGCGCCTCGGCCGGAGAGCGTCAGTCCGCCCGCGCTGCATCCGATCCTGCGATGCCGAGCGCCGGATGCACGCTTCGGGTGCTCGGGGCACTGGTCACGGGACAGTCCCCGCTCCATGTGGTCCGGAAACGGAACCCACGGAAGGAACGGTGCAACGATGCGTTCGACGTCCTCCACGCGCCTGCGGAAGCTGCTCCTGCCGCTGCCTTTGCTCCTCTCGGCGCTCGTCGGCGCCGCATGTGTCGGCGATCCATCGCCGTCGGACCTCCCGCCTCCGAGCCCGCCCTCGGACCCGCCCCCTGGCGGACAGAACGGCAGCAACGGCGTCAGCAGTCATGAGGGTGGGGAGCAGGGAGCCGGCGGGCGGAGCGACGGTGAGCAGGGACCCGCGGGCCCAGGCCCAGGCGCTGGGGACGGCGGCGGTCCGGGCGACGGCGGCGGTCCGGGCAACGGCGGCGGTCTGGGTAACGGCGGCGGTCCGGGCAACGGCGGCGGTCTGGGCGACGGCGGCGGTCCAGGTACGGGTGGCGGTGGTCCCGGTGCGGGCGGTGGCCCTGGGGCCGGTGATCCGGGCGCCGGCGGCGGTTCGGGCGACGGCGGCGGTCCGGGCATCGGCGGGTAGTGCCATTCGCGCCTCGTCACGCACGCAAGCGCAGCGATCGACGATCCTCCAACGGGCACCTGGGTGCCCGCGGCGCCCGACGGCAGGGCGCCGCGGCCTGCGTGACGTGATGGCGACAGCGGACCGGGAGCGCTCGCGGGCGCGCCGCGCGGATCACTTCCCCAGATCGGCGAGCGCGGCCCTGGCCGCGTTGTGCCCCGCGGCGCCGATCACCGACCCGGCCGGGTGTGTGCCGGCGCTGCACGAGTAGAGCCCGGCGAGCCCGAACCGGTAGGGCACACGATCCGCGAAGCCGAAGCCGTTGTCGATGTGGTGGATGTGCCCCCGCGTGATCCCGAAGTGCCGCTCGATGTCCGGCGGGGCCAGCGTGAACGTGTCCAGCACGAGATCCGACATCCCCGGCGCGAAGCGATCGCAGATCGAGAGCAGGTGCTTCACGTAGCGCGGCGCGGCCTCGGCCCACGACGCGCCGCCCTCGAGCGCGTAGGGGACCCACTGCACGAACAGCGCGGCGTTGTGGTGGCCCTCCGCGTCGCGCAGGCTCGGATCGATCGGCGTGTGGAAGTACCACTCGATCGCCGGGAACTCCGGCAGGCGGCCGCTCATGGCGTCGCGGTGGGCCTGCCGCAGCGCGTCCATCACGACGTCCTCGTCGGGCAGGAGGTGGATCGTCGGCCCGAACTGCCCCCGGTCCTCCGGCAGGCACGTGAACCGGGGCAGGCCGGTCAGGGCCATGTTGACCTTGAGCGTCGAGCCGTCCTTCGCGAGCGCGTCGAGCCGCTGCGACAGCGCCGGACCGATGGCCGCCTCGCCGGCGAGCGCGCGGGTGCGGAACGGGTCGGCGTTCGAGACGACCGCCCGCGCCGCGATGTGCGTCCCGTCCTCGAGGAGCACGCCGGCGACGGCGCCCCCGGACGACTCGATCTGCGCGACGCGGGCGCCGGTGACGATCGTCGCTCCCTCGGCCCTGGCCCGCTCGGCGAACAGGCGGGTGACCGTGCCCATCCCGCCCTCGACGATCATCCACGTCCCGTCCCCGCCGGGGAGGCGGCACATGTTGTGGACGAGGAAGTTCATCCCGGTGCCGGGCGTGTCGAAGCCGCCCGCGAGCCCCGAGAACGCGTCGGTCGCGGCGTACATCGCCTGGAGGAGGTCGCTCTTCCAGCGGAACCGCGCGAGGTAGTCGGAGATCGTGCCCCGGCAGAGCGCCACGAACGTCTGCCGCAGGGCGGGCCGCACGTAGCGCTCCGCGGTCTCCTCGATGGAGAGCGGCTCCTCGAGCCAGGTCGGGGCGATGTCGTCCCGCAGCGCGGCGAGCTCGGCCTGGAGGGCGCTGTTCGCCTCCCAGTCCTGCTCGGAGAAGAAGTCGAGGAACTGCCGCTTCATCGCGGCGTGATCCGAGCCGAAGAGCAGGTAGCGCCGGTCGGTCGTCGGGAGGAAGTAATGCGGATCGCGCCGCCTCAGGGGCAACACGACGCCGAGGTCGCGGAGCAGCTCGGGCGGGGCGAGCCCGAGCAGGTAGGCGCCGCTCGAGACGCCGAGCCCCGGCGCCCTGGCGAAGGGGTGCTCGGTCTTGGCCGCGCCGCCGACGACGTCCTTCTCTTCGAGCACCACCACGTCGAGCCCGCGGCGGGCGAGGAGGACGGCAGCCACGAGACCGTTGTGGCCCGCGCCGACGATGACGACATCGGCCCGGGCCGGAGCTTCACGGTGTTTCACTGGGCATCTCCAACGTTGTGCGCGCCTCTCGCCGCGGCCCGGCGCGCGGGGGCGCGGGGGCGCGGCTCGCGGCGCGCCGAGGTGTTGCACGGATGCCGCGGAGAGGAGAGCCTTTTCGGGCCGCGCGATCCTGACGAGCGCGCCGCGCCGGCCCGGACGCAACCCGCACCGGGCCGCTTTCCAGCCTGTCCTCGGAGCGGAGCCCAGGGCGCGCGGGGTGATCCGGAGCGCGCGGCGGGCCGAGCGGCCAGTCGACCCGGCGAGCCGCGCGCTCCGGATCACCCCCGCGCGCCCGCCGCGCGGCCCTGCCACGCCTCGGCGACCTGCTCGGCGATCGCGCGCACCGTGAGCGGCGCGCTGCCCTCGGCCTTGTTGTTGACCAGGACGAAGCTCTCGACGCCCAGCGCCGCCGCCTCGCACACGATCCGAGCGACGTCCTCGCGCATCGCGGGATCGGGCTCGACCACCTTGTCGAAAGGGTGGAATCGCCGCTGCTCCGCCTCGTAGCGGCGCCCGGGCTTGAGCAGGAGCCGGACGAGCGCGAAGGGGGCGTTCGAGACCGGCACCACGTCCGCCTGCGCGCCGGGGAGCGGCATGTTGCGCCAGTAGCTGTAGGTGTGGGCGACGCCGCGCGCCCCGAGGATCTCCCGGTACTCGCCGGTGAGGTAGGCGCGCTCCCTGAGCTCGACGGCATAAGCGAGCTCGCGCGGCAGCGCGCCGAGGAAGGCGTCGAGCCGATCGAAGAACTCGCGCGGCGGCAGGCGATGCGCCGGGCCGACCGGGGACAGCTCGATCAGCACCGGCCCCGCGTGGGCGCGGAACACCGAGAGCAGGGGCGCGGCGACGCGCGAGAGGAAGAGAGGGACCGAGAGGAAGTCCGGGTTCGGCTCGGGGCGCCCGCGGGCCGCGGCGTGCCCCTCGCCCTCGTCCGAGGGGCTCTGCGAGTGATGCAGCACCTGCGAGACGACCGCGTGCAGCGCCTTGCAGATGCAGCGGAAGCCGTCCGGCAGCTGCGCTCTGTAGCGGAGGAAGTCGCTGTCCGGGATGGGCGCGTAAAAGCTCCGGTCGATACCCACCGTCGTGAGCAGCGGATGACGCGCATACTCGGCCAGGCCGTCGCGAGCGAGCTCCTCCGTGCTCTGCCGACGGGCGTACACGAGGCCTTGCCAGCCGGGGAAGCTCCAGGAGCTCGTGCCGAGGTGCACGCCGCCGGGCAGCCGCGCCGCGACGCGGGCGGCGTCCTCGTAGACCGCCGCCATCACGTCGGCCGCGCCGGCCGCGCCGGCCGCGGGCGAGCTCGGCGCGGGGCCGGCCGCGGGCCCCGGCGCCTCACCGAAGAGCGAGAGTTGCGCGGGGGAGGCGCCGCGGCGCCCAGGGGAGCGGCTCACGCGGGCGAGTCTACCTCTTCGGATCGCCGCGGGACACCGGCCGTGTGCAGCAGGTCGGCGGTGTCCTCGGTCTGGCCGTCGCTCGGCCGGCCATTCCCTCCAATGGCCATCGGTTCTCATCCACGGACATTGTCGTTTCGACTCCCGTTCTCGCGAAGCACGGCGCCGCCCGGCGCGGACCGGTGTTTCCGATGGCGAGCCGCGGCCCGCCGTGGCTAGAAGCCGGTGACGTGCTGCGCCGCTTCGCCCTCCTCGTGCGCACCCTGGCCTCGACGGCCGGCAAGGACGCCTTCGCGCGCGCCATGCCGCTTTACATGGGGATAGGGCTCGTCGCCGCGATCGTGTTCGGGGGCAACGGCATGCACCCCGCACAGCTGACCGGCCTCGCGGGCGAGTCGTTCGTGTTCCGGGTCGCGCTGTGGGCGACGTGGTTGCTCCTCGGGACGCCCGCGGCGCGCGCGCTGCTCCGCGCGCCCGCCACCTTCTTCCTGCGGGCCTTGCCGGTGCCGCGCGTTCACCTGCTCTCGGCCCACGCGCTGCTCCTCGCGATCGCCGAGCTCCCGTGGGTCGTGCTCTGGGCCTTCGGCGCCGGCGCGCTCGCCGGCGCCGCCGCCTGCGTCGCCGCGCTCGCGGCGCATTGCATGCTCCTCGCCCGGCCGCGCGGCGGGCGCGAGATCGCGGCGCTGTCGCTGCTCGTCGGCGCGATCCTGCTCGGGGCGCCGGCGCCGCTCCTCCTGGCCTGTGCCGCGCCGGCGCTCGCCGTCGGGCTGCGCGCGGCGTTCGTCCGGGCGCCGGAGGTCCCCGTGGGCCGCGCACCGTCGCTCGTCTCGAGCGTCTCGCCCGGCGCCTCGGGGGCGCTCCTCGCGCTCTCGCTCGCCTACCTGGCGGCGCTCCTGCGCGGCCACCGCGCGGTGCTCGTGCGCGGCCTCGCGCTCGCCGCGGTCGGCGCGCTCGCCGCGGCGGCCTGGATCCGGACGAGCGAGCCGCTCGCGGAGGTGCAGCTCGCCGCGGCGTCGCTCGTCGCGCTCGCTCCGTGCGCGCTCTGCGCGAGCGCGGGCTTCTCCGGTCCGGTGCTGCGCGAGGAGCGGCGGATCGTGTGGCTGCTCGACGCCTGCGGCGCGTCGGCCCCACTCCGGGCGGGCGCCGCCGCGTCGGCCGTCGCCGCGCCGGCCGTGGTGCTCGCCCTCGGACACGGGGCGGCGGCCTCGGCGCTGACCCGCGCGGCACCGGCCGCGGCGCTGCGCCTGCTCGCCGGCGCGGCCCTCGCGGGGCTGCTCCTGTCCGCGGTCGCGCTCGGCTGCGTCCGCTGGTCCCAGCGGCAGGACGGCCGCGACAGCAGCCGGGTGCTGCTCTCGGTGCTCGCCGCGGTCGCGGCCGCGACCGCGACCGCGTGGACGCTCGGCGAGCTCGCGCTCGCCGCCTGGGCTCCGGTCGCGGCGCTGCTCGCGTGGCGCGCTGGCGTCGCCAGGGCTGCCGGCGTCCGGCGCGCGGCGAGCCCCGCGCCGCTCGTCCGCGGCCGGTGAACGCGAGCCTCCCCTACAGCCGGGCGGGGGCGGTCCGCCCGCTGATGCGCGTGTACACGATGGCGAACGCCGCCTGCCCGACGGCCATGGCGACGAACAGGCCCACGCCGCACGCGAGCAGGCCGAGCAGCGCGACGCCGAAGAGCGCGAGGGAGAGCACGAAGGCCTTCCCCTTGTTCCCCTTCATGGCGCGCCAGCTGTCGCGCATCGCTTCCACCGGGCCCCTGCCCGCGTCGACCACGAAATACGGCGCCAGCATGAAGCCGAATGCGACGATGAACGCCCCCACGATGAGCGCCAGCATGCCGCCGAGGATCGCGAAGCCCGTCAGCAAGCTCGCGAGGATCAGGCGACCGGTCGTGGCGCCTCCGCTGAAGATGTCGCCGAGCTGCGGCGTGCCGCCCCGGACGGCGGTCAGATACATCTTGATGACGCCGCCCTGGAGATACACCCCGATGATCATGCCGATGAGGCTCAGCGGCAGGCCGATCACCGTGGCCGTCGTGTCGTCCACCGCGCCGGTCGCCTTGAGGATCGTGGAGACCTGTCCAGGGATCATGGAGAGGATCTGGACGATGAAGAGGCCGATGACGAGCGCGGGCCAGTGCCGCTTCACAAGGGTCCAGCCCTCGGAGAGCACCTCTCCAGGGGACCACGGAATCGGAGCTCCGGCGTGCTCCGGTGTGATCGTGTGGATATTCGCCTGCGGGGGGGCATACGGATTCACGTAGTCCATGATCCGGAGACGAACGTATCGTGCGGAGGGGCGCAACAACAAAAACGTCAGAGCACATCGTCAACCGCGGCGGCGCGTCTCGGCGGCGCACGCCGGCGTGCGTGTCGACGTGCGTGTGTCGACGACTCGCGCGCCGGTTTCCGGGGGTGCCCTTGACATGCGCCGCGCGTGGTGATCTCCTCGACTGTCACGACCTCCGGGGCGGCGGACGGCAATGCATACAGGGCCTGAGTTGCGCGGCGAGATGGGCGGGATCGGCGACGTGGCGTTCGCGGAGCGCGTGGCGTTGCGCCCGTGGCGCTGAGTCGTCCAGCGCCGCTCCGGCAGCGCCCCGAGGCGCCGCTGGACACCTCCGCCGAGATCGAGACGCCGGAGCACGTGCGCTTCTCCTATCGTATTGCCGGCCCAGCGCGGCGAGGGCTCGCGTACGCCGTCGACCTCCTCCTCCGCGGGCTCGTCATGTCGCTCCTCGGCGCCATCGCGCTGATCGCCGGGTACAGCATGGGGACCGAGCTCGGGCAGGCGTCGATCGGGATTCTGCTCCTCGTGTTCTTCGTGCTGGAGTGGGGGTATTTCGTCTTCTGGGAGTTCGTCTGGAACGGCCAGTCCCCGGGCAAGAGGGCGGTCGGCCTGCGGGTCGTCAGCCTCACGGGGCAGCCGCTCCAGTTTCACGATAGCGTCCTTCGCAACCTGCTCCGGGCGGCCGACTTCCTGCCCAGCGCTTACGCGCTCGGCGCGCTCGTCATGGGCCTGGACAGCCGCTTTCGCCGCCTCGGCGATCTCGTGGCCGGGACGATGGTGATCGCCGAGGCGCGGCACCGGGTGACGGAGCCGGTCCGCGTGATCCCTGCGCCCTCGGCCAAGGAGCTCTCCCGGCTCCCGCAGCGCCTGCCGCTCTCCGGCGAGGACCGGGACGCGCTGGAGCTGTTCCTCCGGCGCGCGCCGCAGCTCTCCGCGGCGCGCGCCGCGGAGCTCGCGGAGATGGCCGCGCCCCTCTATGCGCGCCGCATCGGCGTGAGATACAAGGATCCGCAGCGGTTCCTTCAGCTGCTTTACTGCCGCGCGCACGAGAAGAAGTGATGGTGCCCCAGGACGTCTTCGTCGCCGCGCGATCCTCCGAGTGGAGCGAGCTCGACGCGCTGCTCCTCCGCGGCGACGATCTCCAGAAGCTGGGCGGGCGGGACATCTCGCGTATCGCCGCGCTCTACCGCGCCGTCTGCAAAGATGTGATGCGCTGCCGGGCCGCGCATTACTCCGCCGATCTGTCGGCCTACCTCGACGGCCTCGCCGGCCGGGCCCACAACGTCCTCTACAGCGCGCGCGCCTCCCGCGGAGGCGGGCGCGCGCTCGGCCTCGCCCGGCTCGTCGCGCGCGACTTCCCGCGCACCTTCCGGCGGCGCGCCCGGTTCTTCGCCCTGTCGGCGGCGCTCTTCGTGATCCCCTGGGTCATCGGCCAGGCGGGCGCGATGGCCTCGAACGATTTCGCCCTGAAGGTGATGCCCGCGCCGGCGCTGGAGCAGATGGCGGAGGCCTACGCGCAGGGCTTCGCCGACGGCCGCGCCACGGGCGCCGACGCGGGGATGGCGGGCTTCTACGTCTACAACAACGTCGGTATCGCGTTTCGCTGCTTCGCGACCGGCGTGCTCTTCGGCGCCGGCAGCGTGTTCTTCCTCGTGTACAACGGGCTCGTCATCGGCACGAGCCTCGGCCACGTGATCCGGTCGGGCTCGGGGGGCAACATGCTGACGTTCATCTGCGGTCACGCGCCGTTCGAGCTGACAGCCATCGTGATCTCCGGCGCGGCCGGCCTCCAGATGGGGTATGCGCTCGTCGCGACCGGCGGGCGCACGCGGCTCGGCTCGCTCAGGAGCCAGGCGCGCGAGATCGCCCACCTCGTGCTCGGCGCCGCGCTCATGCTCCTCATCGCCGCGGTGGTGGAGGGCTTCTGGTCGCCCTCGGCGGTGGCGGCCCCCGTCAAATGGGCGGCCTCGGGCCTCTTCACGCTGCTCGTCGTGCTCTATTTCGCGCTCGCCGGGCGCGGCCCCGCCCGCGCCGAGGGCCCATGAGCGAGGGGCCATGAGGCTCGACAGGGCCACCATCGTGCTCCGTCCCCGGTCGGCGAGCGAGGTCATGGATCTCGCCTGCCGCTTCGGCGTGGTGCACGCGAAGCTCTACCTCCGCCTCGGCGCCCTCGTGCTCCTGCCCGGCGCGGCGCTCTGCCTCGCGCTGCGTTACGCCCTCGACTGGCCCTGGTGGGCGACGTGGCTCGCCGCCGCCGCGCTCGCCGCGATCGCGCAGGGCGCGTTCACGATCCTCGCGAGCCGGCTCCTGTTCTCCGAGGCGCTCCCGGCGCGCGCGGCGCTCGCGGCGTTCGCGCGGCGGCTCCCGTCGTACGTCGGCGCCCTGCTCGTGAGCCGCGCCCTGCTCGCGGCCTCGTCCCTGGCGCTGCTCCTGCCGCTGCCCTTCGCCTGGGCCGCGGTGCTCTTCCAGGACGAGGCCTCGCTGCTCGAGCAGGCCGGGCCGATCGCTTCGGTGCGGCGGAGCGCCCAGCTCGTGCGGGGCCACGGCGGCCTGACGGCGCTGCTGCTCCTGCTCGCCACGCAGGCCTCGTGTCTCGTGGGCGCGGAGCTCTTCGGCCAGGCGCTCGTCGACGGCCTGCTGCAGCTCGGCGAGCCGTTCGGCTCCCTCTACGACGAGGGCGGCACGCCATACGCGATCCTCGGGCTCTTCGCCGCGTCGCCGCTCGTGGCGACGACGCGGTTCCTCCAGTACATCGACCTGCGCACGCGCTCGGACGGCTGGGACGTGCAGGTCCGCTTCATGGCCATCGCGGAACGCGAGGCGGCGCCGCGGACCGAGCCGGGCGAGCAGGCGGCCCACGCCACGTCGCGGGGGCAGGCGGCGTGAGCCACACGCTGGCCCTGCTCGTCGCGCTGAGCAGCGCGCAGGTCGGCGGCGCCGCCGTCGGACCGGTCCTCGGCGAGGACGCCTACCAGTTCTGCCACGACGAGCGGTACCCGCTCCTCCTCGAGGAGCGCGGCTTTTGTCCGCTCGTCGGCGAGCGCAGCGACGTGTGCCCCGCGCTGCCGAAGGCCTGCGCGGCCGCCGCGAGCGATCCCGACGGCTCGGTGGCGCGCCGCCTGCGCGCGAGGCCGTGGGGCTCGGGCGACGCCGAGGCGCCGCCCGAGCCGCCCGAGCCGTGGCTGAAGCTCCGGCTGCCGGAGGCGCTCAGCGGCCTCGCCATGGTGGTCTTCTTCGCCCTGGTCGCCGCCGGCGCCGCGATCGTCGGGTGGCTCCTGTGGAAGGTGTCCAGGCGAAAGGGCGACGCGCGGGACGACGCGGACGAGCCGGAGCCGCCTGCCGGACAGGACGCCGCGGAGCTGCGTGATCCTCAGACGCGGGCGATGGAGACCGACGTCGGGCGGCTGCTCTCCAGCGCGGAGGCCGCGGCGGCGCGCGGCGACTACGACCGGGCGCTCGCGCACGCCCACGCGGCCCTCCTGCGCCGGCTCGAGGGGGAGGGGCTGATCGAGCTGCACCCGTGGCGCACGAACGGCGACCACGTCCGCGCGCTCCGCGGCCGCGCGCCGCTGCAGGCGGCGGTCCGCGACGTCTGCAGGGACGTCGAGCGCGCGCAGTTCGGCGCCGCGCCGGCGACGCAGGCGCTCTACCGATCCGTGTACACGCGCGTCGTTCCGCTCGCGACCCGCGCGCTCGGCGCCGCGCTGCTCGGCCTGCTGCTCACCGCGGGCGGCGCGTCGTGCCACGGCTTGCCGCGCGCGGCGCTCCGGGAGGACACGTCGCCGTCGGGCACGCGCGCGATCGGCCAGCTGCTCTCCGCGAGCGGCGTCGAGAACCGGCGCCGGACCAGGCCGCTCTCCGCGCTCGGCGACGACGTCGCGACGCTCGTGCTGCTGCGCGGGGCCGCGATCGAGCCCGGGACGTGGGAGAAGATCTTCGCGTGGGTGCGGCGAGGCGGCGTCCTCGTCGCCGCCGGCGTCGAGGTGCCGCCCGAGTGGACGTCGGCGCGGCGGTTCGTCGGCGCGGGCGAGCCCCCCCGCGTCCGCGTCTTCCCGCCGGCCCACGCCGTGCTCGGGATCGACAGGGACAAGGACGTCGCCGTCCCGACCCAGGCGGCGCTCCGGATCGAGGCGCCGGCGGCGCCGCATGCGGCCGCGGAGGACGACGAGGAGATCGGCGCGCTGCCGCTGCTCCAGCGCGCGCGCGGGCCCGGCGCGGGCGACGGCGCCGGGTCGACCTATGCGGTGTACGAGTCGATGGGCGACGGCGCGGCGGTGATCTTCGCCGACGGCGCCCTGTTCACGAACATCGCGCTCACCGCGGGCGACAACGGCGCCTTCCTCGTGGACCTGCTCGCGTCGTTCGAGCGCCCGGTCGAGCTCTGTGACCGCTGGACGGGCGCGGGCGCCTCGACGCCGATCGACTCGCTGCGCGAGGCGCACCTCACGCCGGTGCTCCTCCAGCTCTTCGCGCTCGCGGCGCTGCTGCTGCTCTGGAAGGGGCGGGCCTTCGGCGCGCTGCGCGATCCGCCGGCGCAGGCCCGCCGCGCCTTCGTGGATCACGTCCGCGCGCTCGGGCACTGCTACGGCACCGCGCGGGCCGCGGCGCACGTGAGCGGCCTCTACGCGGGCTGGGCGCTCGACCGGCTGCGGGAGCGCGTCCAGCGGCGGCCGGGCGCGGGCATCCTCCCGCTCGCGGAGGCCATCGCCGTGCGCACCGGCCGCCCCGAGCGGGAGATCGTCGAGGTGCTGGTGGAGGCGCAGGGCGCGCGCGAGCCCGCCGGGCCCCCCTCCACGCGCGCCTCGCGGGCCGCGCGCGCCGTCGAGACCGCGCACCACCTCGACCTGATGCGCCGGCTGGACCGGACGCTGGCGATGCTCGGCAGCGGCAGGGGCCGGGCGCGCGGCCGGGCCCCGGTCCACACGCGCCGCGCGCCCGAGCCCGGGGGCGCCGCTCCGCCTCCTCTTTCCGGCGCGCGAGCGCAGCAGGACAACGGATCCGAATGAACATCGCCGAATTCAAGGAACGTTTTCAGGCCATCCGCGGCGAGGTCGCCAAGGTCCTCCTGGGCCAGGACGAGATCGTCGATCACACGCTCATCGCCATCCTCGCCGGAGGGCACGTGCTCATCGAGGGCGTGCCGGGGCTGGGCAAGACGCTGCTCGTCCGCGCGCTGTCGCGCGTGATCGGCTGCACCTTCAAGCGGATCCAGTTCACGCCCGACCTCATGCCGAGCGACGTGACGGGCGGCAACGTCTTCCACCAGAAGGAAGACCGCTTCGTCTTCTCCCCCGGGCCGGTGTTCACGCAGCTCTTGCTCGCCGACGAGATCAACCGCGCGCCGGCGAAGACCCAGTCGGCGCTCCTCGAGGCGATGCAGGACCTCGCCGTGAGCACCGACGGCGTGACGCGCCCGCTGCCCGAGCCGTTCTTCGTCATCGCCACGCAGAACCCGATCGAGTCGCAGGGCACCTACCCGCTGCCCGAGGCGCAGCTCGATCGGTTCCTGCTCAAGCTCCAGGTCAGCCACCCGTCCGCCGAGGTCGAGCGGCGCATCCTCGAGAACCACGCCCGCGGGTTCAACGCGGCGCGCCTCGCGGACGCCGACCTCCCGCGCGCGGTCACCGCGGAGGAGCTGCTCGAGATGCGCGCCGCGGTCCTCGGCGTGCGCGTGGACGACGGCATCCTCGGTTACATCACCGACCTCGTCGGCCGGAGCCGCGCGCACCGATCGGTCTACCTCGGCGCGTCGCCGCGCGGCTCGATCGGCCTGCTCGCGGCGGCGCGCGCGCTGGCCGCGAGCGAGGGCCGCGACTTCGTGGTCCCGGACGACGTGAAGTCGCTCGCGGCCGCGGTGCTGCGGCACCGGCTCATCCTCCACCCGGACGCCGAGATCGAGGGCGTCACGGCGGACGACTGCATCGACGACATCCTCCGCGAGGCGAAGGTCCCGCGGGCCGTGGGCTAGGCGGGGCGCCGCGGTGATCCCGTCGCGTGCCCTCGTGCTCCTCGCGGTGGTGCCGCTCGCGCTCGCGGCGCTGACGCTCGTCGACCGGACGGTGCTCTGGCCGATGCTCGCCGCCGACGCCGCCATCGCGCTCGTGGCGGCGCTCGACGCGGCGCTCGCGCGGCGGCCGCTCGTGTCGGTGCGGCGCAAGGCGCCGCGGGTCCTGTCGATCGGGAGGCCGAGCCCGGTGACGCTGGAGCTCAGGTCGACCGCGCGCCGCGCGCTGACCGTGGCGGTCCGCGACGATCTCTTCGAGGCGGCCGAGGCGCCGGAGCTGCCCCTCGCCGCCGAGCTCCCCGCCCGCGGCCGCGCGGAGCTCCGCTATCACGTCCAGCCGAACCGCCGCGGCGCCTTCGCCCTCGGCGATCACCACGTCCGTTACCCGTCGCCGCTCGGCCTGTGGACGCGGCAGATCCGCGTCGAGGCCAGGTCGCCGGTGCGCGTCTACCCGGACGTGCAGGCGGTGCGCGCCTACGAGCTGCTCGCGCGGCAGGAGCGCGAGCAGTCGATGTTCCGCGCGTCGCGCAGGCGCGGCGGGGAGAGCGAGTTCGAGCGGCTGCGCGAGTACCGGCGCGGCGACGAGTACCGCTCGATCGACTGGAAGGGCACGGCGCGCCGGCAGAAGCTCATCTCGCGCGAGTACCAGCTGGAGAGCAACCAGAGCATCATGCTCCTGCTCGACGCCGGCCGGCTGATGACGGCGGAGACGGGGAGCCTCTCGCTCTTCGACCACGCGCTCAACGCGACGCTCATGCTCGCGCACGTGGCGGCGCGCGGCGGAGATCACGTGGGGCTCCTGGCCTTCGCGGACGGCGTCCGGTGCTTCGCCCCTCCGGCCGGCGGTCCACGCGCCGCCCACCGCATCGTCCAGGCCGGGTACGACCTGCACCCCGAGCTCGTGGAGACGAGCTACGCCGAGGCGTTCGGCGCCCTGTCGATGCGGGTGCGCAAGCGCACGCTGGTCGTGATCTTCACGCAGGTCGTGGACGACGTGGCCGCGGGCGAGCTCCTGCGGCAGACGCGCGGCCTCCTGCCGCGGCACCTGCCGCTCTGCGTGCTGTTCCGCGACAGCGACGTCGACGGCCTCCTGGAGCCCGCGCGCGAGCGCGGCGGCGGTGCGTCGGACGCCGAGCTCTACGTCAAGGGCGCGGCCGCGGAGCTCATGGGCCACCGCGACCGGCTGATCCGCGATCTGAAGCGGCACGGCGCGCTCGTGCTCGACGTGGGCACCTCGGAGCTGACGCCGGGCCTCATCAACCGGTACCTCGAGATCAAGGCGCGTCACCTGCTGTGACGCGGCGGACGCGCCGCGCCTCACCCGCCTGCGAGCAGCCGCAGCACGCGCGTCTCGCGCTGCGCGCGGCCTTCCAGATCGAGCGAGGTCGGGACCAGGTAACGCGCGAGCTCCTCGATGCCCTCGGACGGACAGTACGTGCGCCCCGGATCCCCGACGAGCACCGCGCCGACGCGCCCGGCCTGCCGGCGCAGCCACGGGAGCACCTTGTCGACCATCGCGCGCTCGTAGCAGACGTCGCCCGCCACGATGACGTCCCACGCGCCGACGTCGGCGTCGCGCGCCGTGAGATCCTCGGTGAGCACCGCGAGGGAGACGCCGTTCAGCGCCGCGTTCAGCGAGAGCGCGGCGGCGGCGAACGGATCGATGTCGGCGGCGCTCACGTGCGCCGCGCCGGCGCGCGCGGCGGCGATCGAGACCACCCCGCCGCCGGCGGCGAGATCGAGCACGCGTTTGCCCGAGACCGCCGCGGGGTGATCGAGCAGGTACCGCGCGAGCGCCTGCCCGCCGGCCCACGCGAACGCCCAGTAGGGCGGCGGCACCCCCGCGCGCGCGAGCGCCGCTTCGGTCGCGTGCCACAGCGGCGTGACCTCGGTCGCCAGGTGGAGCTTCACCTCCGGGACGAGCGGCGAGCAGGCGACGGCGGTCTCGCGCGCCACGAACGCCGCGGCGCTCTCGACGGGGGAGGCGCCCCCTGCTGCGCCCTCGGCGCCGCTCGTCGGCACGACCGCCCTCGTCACAGCGCCGCGAAGAGCCGCAGGGGCTCCGCGACGCGCGCCGCCCACGCCGCCTCGTCGTGCTCGGCGCCCGGCGCCCAGGCGTAGAACAGGCTCACGCCCTCCACGTAGGGCGACCCGGCCCTCGTGAGCACGTCCCGCAGCTGGAGGTTCTCGCAGTAGTTGTCCGTCGCCGTCTCGTCGTCGTCCTCGATGCCGTCGCTGTCGTCGTCGAAGCAGCTCCCGTCGCCGCCCGAGTCCAGGTAGAGCGTCGCGGTGGGCTCGGCGTGCGCTGCGTACCGCTCGATCATGGTCTCGTGGCGCACGTCCGCCCCGATGCTGCCCCAGCCCATCGTGCCGGAGAGGCTCGCGGCGAACGTGTACTCGCCCCGGTGCCGCGCGGCCGCGTGGAAGCTGACGAGCCCTCCGAGCGACGCGCCCAGGATCCCGACCGGCCCCGGCTCGCCGTAACGCGCCCGGATCAAGGGGCGGACCGTGTCCCTCAGGAAGTCGGCGTAGGCGTCGCCGCTGCCGCCGATCAGCCCGCCGCCGTCCTCGATGCGATCCTCGACGTGGGTGTACTCCAGGAGCCGCGCCGGGGTGTTGTCGATGCCGACGAGGAGCACCCCCGGCGGCGCGTGCTCCTGCAGGTGCCAGCCGCCCGCGGGGCCTTTTGGATCGAAGAGGTTCTGGCCGTCGTGCACGTAGAGGACCCGATCCACGTCCCCCTCCGGAACCCACACGCGCACCGCGCGCGGCTCCATCGCCGCGTCGCCCACGCCGAAGTGGCGCTCGAGGTGTGCGGCTTCGGGCGCGACGAGGCTCATCTCGCCGAGCTCGTCGTAGGTGCACGAGCGCGACCAGGGATCGGCCGCCCACTCGGTCCTGTCGGTGAGCTTGTAGCGGGCGCCGGCGGGCACATCGCGCACGATCCAGTGAAAGCCGGCGTCGCCGGTCATCTCCGTGCCCGACCACCCGTCGTGATCGCCCGCGAGCAGGCGCAGGCGCGCGCTCGTCGAGACGAACAGGTACCCGCCGTCCACCGGGACGGGCCAGCCGGTCCGCGCCGCGTGCGCGAGCAGCGCCGCCTCGCGGTCGGCCCGCAGCTCGGCGAGGATCGTCTCGACCGGCGTCAGGGCCGCGCCGCCGCCGTGGCCGCCCGCGCCGCTCCCGGTCGACGTGACCCCGCCGCCGTGGCCGCCCGCGCCGCCCCCGCTCGCAGCGCGCGGCGCGCCGCTCGTCTCCGCCGCGTCGCTGCAGCCCGCGAGCGCGAGGCCGATCGCGCCCGCCGTCGCGAGCCGAACCACCGCGCTCGATCCCCGCGCGATCACGGCGGCTGCTTCGCGGCCCGCGCTTCCGCCGCGCGCAGCGTCGTCGCGAGCAGCGCGGCGATCGTCATGGGGCCGACGCCGCCCGGCACCGGCGTGATCCAGGCGGCGCGCTCCTTCGCGGCGTCGAAGTCGACGTCGCCCACCAGCTTGCCGGCTTCGTTGCGGTTCAGGCCGACGTCGATCACCGTGGCGCCCTCCTTGATCCAGTCGCCGCCGATGAGCTTTGCCTGGCCCGCGGCGGCGACGAGGATGTCGGCCTCGCGGCAGATCGCCCGCAGATCGCGCGTGTGGGAGTGAGCGACGGCGACCGTCGCGTGATGCGCGAGCAGCAGCGCGGCCATCGGCCGGCCCACGAGCTTGCCCCGCCCCACCACCACCGCGCGGGCGCCGGCGATCGGGACGCCCGCCTCGGCGAGCAGGCGCATGCACCCGCTCGGCGTGCACGGCGCGATGCCGCCCGGGCGGTCCAGCGCGAGCAGCCCGGCGTTCACCGGGTGCAGGCCGTCGACGTCCTTCGCGGGATCGATCGCGTCGAGGGCGCGGTGCTCGCGGATGTGCCCCGGCAGCGGCAGCTGGACGAGGATCCCGTCGACGGCGTCGTCCGCGTTGAGCTCGGCGAGCCGCGCGAGCAGCTCCGACTCGGTCGTGCCTTCGGGGAGCCGGTGGAGCCGGCCCCGCATGCCCAGCTCGTTCGACGCCTTCTCCTTGCTGCGCGTGAAGCCCACGCTGCCCGGATCGTCGCCGACGAGCAGCACGTCGAGGCCCGGCGGCCGCCCGTGGGTGGCCGCGAAGCGGGCCACCCCTTCCCGCACCTCCTCGCGGACCTTCTGTGCGATCGCCTTGCCGTCCAGGATCTTTGCCGTCACGGCCGCGGAGCTTAGCCGAGCCGCGCCCGGCCCGGGAGCGCCGCCGCGGTCCGCGCCGCCGGCGCGCCCGCCTCCGCGGAGCCCGCCGGCCGCATCGAAGCGCCGCGGACGCGCGGATGCGTGTGCACACCACGCGCCATGATCCACACGTCCGCGGCGTGATCTACAGGTTGACCCTTCCGTCCAGCGTCTCTAGCCATGGGTGGTGGACGCACTGCACACGGATCTCTACCAGCTGACGATGGCGGCGGGTTACTTCCACCGCGGCATGACCTCGCGCGTCGCGACGTGCGAGCTCTTCGTCCGGCGGCTGCCGAGCCACCGGCGCTTCCTCGTCGCGATGGGCCTCGAGCGGATCGTGCGTTACCTCGAGCAGCTCCGCTTCACCGACGAGCAGATCGCCTACCTCAGCACGCTTCCTGCCCTCGCGGACGCGATGACCCCGGCGTTCTGCGACTACCTGCGGAGCTTCCGCTTCCACGGCGACGTCTGGGCCGTCCCGGAGGGCACGGTGTTCTTCCCGAACGAGCCGCTCCTGCGCGTCACCGCGCCGCTCATCGAGGCGCAGCTCATCGAGACGTTCGCCCTGTCCGCCGTCAACCACGCCACCACGGTCGCCTCGAAGGCCGCGCGCATCGTCCTGGCCGCCGGCGACGCCGGCGTCATCGAGTTCGGGACCCGCCGCGCGCACCCGGAGGCGGCGCTCGACGCGGCGCGGGCCGCGTACGCCGTTGGGTGCGTCGGCACCTCGAACGTCGAGGCCGGAATGCGCTTCGGCATCCCGGTGCTCGGGACGGCCGCGCACATGTGGACCATGGCGCACCCGACGGAGGAGGCCGCCTTCGAGGGCTACGTCGCCGTCTTCCCGAGCGCGGCGATCCTGCTCATCGACACGTACGACACGCTCGTCGGGGCCGCGCGCGCGGCGGCGGTCGCGCGCGACAAGCTGAAGGGGGTGCGGCTCGACTCCGGCGATCTCGGTGCGCTCAGCGTGGCCGTGCGCAAGATCCTCGACGACGCCGGCTGTACGTCGGCGAAGATCGTGGCCTCGGGCGATCTCAACGAGCACCGGATCGCCGAGCTCCGTCGCGCCGGCGCGCCCATCGACCTCTACGGCGTCGGGACGGATCTCGTGACCTCGATCGACGCGCCCTCGCTCGGCGGGGTCTACAAGCTCGTGGAGATCGACGGCGTCGAGCCGGGCGCCGCCCGTGTGCCCATCGCGAAGTTCTCGGAGGGGAAGGCGACCCTGCCCGGCGCGCACCAGGTGCATCGCTTCCGCGATCCGTCCGGCAAGCTCGCGCGCGACGTCATCGCGCTCGAGAGCGAGCCGATCCCCGCCGGGGCCGAGCCGCTGCTCGCGCCCGTGGTGAAGCGCGGCGTGCGCCTCGCGCCGCCCGAGGGGCTCGGCGCCGTGCGGGCGCGCGTGCGCGAGCAGCTCGGCGCCCTGCCGGATGCGCTGCGGCAGATCGACGACGCCCCCCAGCCGGGCGCGCCCGTCGCGGTCGACGTCTCCCCGGCGCTCGGCGCGCTCGTGGAGGCCGTGCGCGCCCGGGTCGTCGCCGGCGCGAGGTGACCAGGAAACGCCGAGGCGCCGCGCCGCGCGTCGCCTCCTCGAGGCCGGGCGGCTCACACGAAGAGGAGAGAGGACATGGTGAGTGGCAACCAGAACCCGCGATCGTCGCCCCCGAGGGTGTTCGTCGACGTCGATGTGCAGCGGGACTTCTGCGACGAGGCCGGCGCGCTCCACGTGAAGGGCTCGCCGAACGACGTGTTCCGTCGGCTGACGGAGCACGCCGTCGCGCACGGGATCCCGATCGTCGGCTCGGTCGACTCGCACGCGTGGGACGCGTGGGAGTTCGCGTCGAACGACACGCCGGCCCCGGAGGGCAAGAAGCCCGGCTTCCCGGACCACTGCGTGAAGGGGACGCCGGGCTGGATGAAGGTCGAGGGCACGCTCCCCCCGCGCTTCCGCTTCCTCCCGAACGTCCCGGCGGCGCCCATCGACGCGGCGGTGCGCGAGCTCGCGACGGGCAAGATCCACGCGGTGTACTTCGAGAAGGAGGTCTACAGCCTGTTCGCGAACCCGCTCGCCGAGGGGTTCCTCAAGGACCTCACCACGGCGCTCGGCGCCGCGCCGGAGTTCGTCGTCTACGGCGTGGCGACCGACTACTGCGTCCGCGCCGCCGCCCTCGGCCTGGCCCAGCGCGGCTACCGCACGACGGTCCTGACCGACGCCGTCGCCGGCATCACCGAGGCCGGCGTCGCCGCCGCGCTCGCGGAGATGCGAGCCGCCGGCGTCACGCTCACCACGACGTCCGCGCTGCTCGGGTAGCGGCGCCCGCACGAGCGCGGCCGGCTCCGCGCGACGGGGCCGTCATCCGCCGCCGCCCGCGGTCATCCGCCGCCTGCGCCCGTCATCCGTCGCTGCCGTCGCCCGCCGGCGGCTCCGGGAGCCCGGGGTCGCTCGGCTCGCCCTGGGCGCGCAGCGACGCGCAGAGGTCCACGAGCGGCTGCGGCTTGTCGAAGTGCCACCCCTGCGCGTAGTGGATGCCCATCGACGTGAGCAGGTCGGTGATCTCCTGGTTCTCCACCTGCTCGGCGACGGTCTTGATGCCGAGCGTGTCGCCGATGCGGTGCACCGACTCCACGATCGCGCGGTGGAGCGTGTTGTCCTGCAGATCGCGCACGAACATGCCGTCGATCTTCACGTAGTCGACCGGCAGGCTCTCCAGGTAGCCGTACGACGCGTGCCCGCTGCCGAAGTCGTCGATCGCGAACCGGCACCCCATCGCCCCGAGCTCCTGCATGAACCACAGCACCTCGCCGAGGTTCGCGAGCGCCGCCGTCTCGGTGATCTCGAAGCAGATCTTGCTCGGCGGCACCTGCGCCCGGTGCAGCTGCTCGACCAGGAAGTCGAGCAGCCCCTCGCGGAGCAGCGAGACGCCCGACAGGTTGATCGAGCACGTGTCGAGGCGCCGGAGCGCGTGCTGCGGCAGCGCGCCGATCAGCCGGAACGCCTGCCGCGCGACGTACCGGTCGATCACGTGGATCAGCCCGCTCTGCTCCGCCGCCTGGATGATCCCGACCGGCGAGTAGAACCGCCCGTCGTCGCCGAGCTGCCGCACGAGCACCTCGAAGTGCGCGCCCCGCGGCCCGCGCGGCGCGCCCGGCTTCACGAGCGGGTGGATCCCCTGCGCGTAGAGGCGCAGCCGGCCCTCGGCGAGGTGGCGCTGCAGGCTCGCGACCCACTGCATCGAGCGCCGGCTCGTCGTCATCTGCTGGTCTTCGAGGTAGACCTGCAGCCTCCCGCGCCCGTTCTCCTTGGCTATCCGGCACGCGTGGTCGGCGGCGCCGAGCACGTCCACCGCCCGCTCGAAGTGCGGGCCCAGCACCACGAGGCCGATGCTCGCGCCGATCGAGAACGTCTTCTCCGCCCACCCGAACCGGAACTCGAGCAGGCAGATCTGCAGATCGCGCGCGATCCGCTCCGCCTCCCGCTCCGTCTTGTTCGCGAGCAGGAGGACGAACTCGTCGCCGCCGATCCGCCCCGCCGCGTCGCTCGGGCCCACGATCTCGTGCACGCGCGTCGCGACCCACTGGAGCAGATCGTCGCCCGCCTCGTGCCCGCAGGTCGCGTTCACCAGGCGGAAGCGGTCCAGGTCGATGTAGCAGAGCGCGTACGGCGTGTTGGTCCGGCGGCAGTCGTTCAGCGCCTCCTCGATGCGATCGATGATCGCGTACCGATCCAGGAGGCGCGTCAGCGCGTCGTAGCGGGGCTTCGCCGGCGTGATCGGCACGGGCCCCGGCGCGCCGAGCTCGCGGAACAGGATGAGCTGCCCTGGCGACGCCGGCTTCGCGTCGCGCTGGCCGTCGCGCGCAGGCCGCCCGGCGAGCGCGCCGATCGTGTGGAGGACGGGGATCACCGAGCCGTCGCGGCGCTCGAGCAGCGCGGTGTACCGCCCGTGCGGCGGCTTGCTCGCCGCGCCCGCGTCGGGCGCCGGGAGCGGCGCGCCCGGCGTGCGCAGCGCGCCCTCGTCGATGATCACCGGCGCGAGCGGCACGGCGGGCTCGCGCCGCGGCGCGAGCGCCGGCGCGGCCTTCGCAGGCGCGCCCTCGTCGAACAGCGCCGTCATCTCCTCGCCGACGTCGAGCTCCTGATCCCCGCTCACCGTGCCCGCCGCCGGGATGAGGCGGAGCACGCGATCGACGAGCGCGCCGCGCGCCTCGACGATCGACCAGCCGGTCAGCCGCTCCGCCGCCCCGTTGAAGCGCACCACGCGCTGCTCGCCGTCGATCTCGATCACGCCGACGTCGATCTCGGACAGCCACGCCGCGAGCTGTTTGTCCGGCGAGCCACGGTGCACGTCCGCGCGATCGAACGCGGCGTGCGAGCTCGACTCCGGCCGGTCATCGATCTTTGCCACCACCCCGTTATGGTAGTTGTATTCACGGAGAAGCGGACTTCTTAAGCGCCCGGGGCGCTGAAACTCGGCGGGTCTGGCGCACCGCTGGGGTAGGCTCCGGGGCCATGGGTGGTCACGAGCAGAACCTGCGCCCCCGGCCGGCGCCGCGCGACGCCGCCCTTGCGCCGCCGTCACCGCCGCCGACGCCGCGCGCGCGGGAGCAGCCCGACCGGAAACCTCCTGGATGTGGGGCAGGCGAACCCTCCATGTACGTGCCGCGTCGCCTCACAGGCGAGGGGGTGCGAGCCGCCCTCCTTGGAACCTGAGGCCGCGATGGGGCTCGTCCTGTTCGGTCTCACCGGCGGCCTCGGCTCTGGCAAGAGCACGGTGGCCGCGCGGTTTCGCGCGCAGGGGCTCCCGGTCATCGACGCCGACGCGCTCGCCCGCGACGTCGTGGCGAAGGGGACCGAGGGGCTCGCCGAGGTGGTCCGCGCCCTCGGCCCGGAGGTGCTGCTCCCGGACGGATCGCTCGACCGCGCCCGCGTCGCCGCGGTGGTGTTCGCCGACGAGGCGAAGCGCCGTCAGCTCAACGCGATCGTGCACCCGCGGATCGCGGCGCTCACGGCGGAGCGCGCCGCCGCGCTCGAGGCCCGGGGCGAGCCGCTGGCCTGCTACGAGGCGGCGCTGCTCGTCGAGAACCGGATCGCCGACGTGTTCCGGCCGCTCGTGGTCGTCGCGGTGCCCGAGGAGGTCCAGATCGCCCGCGCGATGGCGCGGGACGGCGCGACCGAGGGCCAGGTGCGCGCCCGGCTCGCCGCGCAGCGGCCGCTCGCCGACAAGGTCGCGGTCGCCGACTACGTCATCGACAACGCCGGCGACCGCGCCGCGACCGAGCGGCAGGCCGACGACGTGCTCGCCGCGATCCGGGCGCGGTTCGGCGGGGCCGTCAAGACCGCCGGACCACTGACTTGATGCGCAGTGCCGGGCGTGGAAGTCTCGCGACCGGCCGATGACGTCGTTCAAGGCGAAGCTCGCGCGGCTCGGACCGCTCCCGGCGGATCAGCGCAGCGGCGCCCCGCGCGCGCCCGCGCCGGACGGCCCCCCGCGCCCCCCCGCGCCGGAGGTGCTCACACGCGGCCCCGCGGCGGACGACATCGCGCCGGCCGCCGCGCCCTCCGCGCCGCCGCCCCCCGCGGCAGCGGCTCCGGCGGTCTCCCCGCCGGCGGCCGCCGGCGGCCGACCTTCCCTCGACGAGCTGCGCGACCGCATCTCCCGCATCGTCGCCCGGGGCGCGCCGCCGACGCCGCGGGCCGATCCGGCGCGCGGCGAGCTCCCCTTCCATGTCGAGCAGATGCCCGGCGGTCCTCTTTACGTGAACCGCACCCGCTCCCTCGCGGCGGCCCGCGTCGGCCGCGCGCCGCTCGTCGCCGCGCGCGACGCCGACCCGGCGATGCTCGCGCTGCTCGCGCTCGACCCGGCGCTCGCCGCGTGTGACGTGCGGCGCGCCCTGTTCCTCGACACGGAGACCACGGGCCTGGCCGGGGGGACGGGCACGGTGCCGTTCCTCGTCGGCCTCGCCTGGTTCGACCCCGGGGCGGCGAACGCGGGCCCGCTCGGCGAGCCGTCGTCGGACGGCTTCGTCCTGGAGCAGCTCCTCCTGCGCCGCCTCGGCGAGGAGGAGCCGATCCTCCGCCGCCTCGCCGAGCGCCTCGCCGACGCCTCGATGATCGTCACGTACAACGGCAAGGCGTTCGACATGCCGCTCCTGCGCACGCGTTACGTGATGAACCGCCTGCCGCCGCCGCCGGAGCTGCCGCACCTCGACCTCGTCCACGTCGCGCGCCGCATCCACAAGGCCCGCCTGAAGACCCGGACGCTCATCGCCCTGGAGCACGACGTGCTCGGCCGGGTGCGCGTCGGCGACGTCCCCGGCGGCGAGATCGTCGCGTGTTACGCCCACTTCCTGCGCACCGGCGACGAGGACGCGCTGCTCGGGGTGGTCGAGCACAACGCCGCCGACGTGCTCGCGATGGTCGCGCTGGTCGGCCTCTACGGCGAGCCGCTCGGCAGCCTCGCCGCGGGCGATCTCGCCGGGGTGGCCGCGACGTTGCGGAGGGCGGGCGCGCTCGAGCGCGCGGCCGAGCTCGCGGACGCGGCGGTCGAGCGGGGGGGCGGCGCGGTGGCGCGCCGCGCGCGCGGCGACATCGCGAAGGCGCGCGGGGACAAGGCGCGGGCGCTCTCGGACTACGAGGCGCTCGCCGCCGAGGTCGACGACCCCGCGGTGCGGCTCGAGCTGGCGAAGCTCTACGAGCACCACGTCCGCGCCTTCGCCCGCGCCCTCGAGCTGGCCGACCAGGGCACCGCCGAGCCCGAGCCCGCGCAGGCCCGCCGCCGAGCTCGCCTGCAGCGCAAGCTCGATCGCAGCACCGGCGGCGCCCTCTCGCTGCCGTTCGAGCGCGCCGAGGTCCCCGGGGCGCACCCAGGCCCTCCGTCGGCGCCGCCGCCTGTGCCACACCGCGAGGGCGAGGAGTAAGCCGGCGCCCTGCATCCGCGCGGGGATCCCTCCGCGCGGCGTCCCGGCGCCGTCAAGACCGGCGGGCGGCCGAGGGCCGTCCGGGCATCCGGGCGCGCCGAGCGAGAAATCCATCTGTGTGGCTTCTCGCCGGGGCGTGCGTGGGCTACGGTGGGGGAGATGATTACCGTCGGCTGCGCCGGTTTTCCCGTCCCAGCGACGCGCTATTTCCGCGAGTTCATGTTCGTGGAGGTGCAGGAGACCCACGTGTCCCTTCCGGGACCTGGAACGATCCGGCGCTGGCGGCGCGAAGCTCCGGTCGGGTTTCGCTTCGCCTTGCTGGGTCCGCGAGAGATCGGGCAGGAGGGGTTCCGGGACGGCAAGGTCATCGAGACGGCGCTCAAGAGCATCGAGGCCGTCGCGGACGAGCTCGAGGCGAAGAGCGCGGTCTTCGTCGGCCCCCCGGAGTTCACGCCGACGCGCGCGAACAAGGCGATCCTGCGCGAGTTCCTGGCCAACGTGAAGAAGCGCTTCGAGCGCGTCGTCTTCGAGCCGCCGCCGGGCTGGGATCTGGACGAGAGCGACGAGCTCACGCAGGAGGTCGGCGCGCTCGCCGCGCGCGACCCGCTGACGGCGGGGCTCTCGCGGCTCAAGGTCGCCTACTACCGGCTGCACGGGCCGGCGGGGCACAAATCGCGCTACGAGGATCCGGCGATCGAGCGGCTCGCGGAGATCGCGCGCGGGGCGAAGCACGACGACGCGACGTACGTCTTCACGAACGTCGACATGTTCGCGGACGCGAAGCGGTTCAAGAAGGCGATGAAGCTCTAGGGGAGCGGCCGCGCCGGCGGGGGGCTGTGCGCGGCGGCGCGCGGGTGGCGCTCGCCATCCGGCAAGACTGGGGCGGGGGAGCTTGCGCATGGGACACCGCCCGGCATGTCTCCCTTCGGGCCTTGCTGGCTGAAGCGTTGGGGTGCGCGCCCCACAGGGCGCGCCTGGGGCGTGGAGGAGACTGGGACCTTATGGCACCTCGGTCGGTGCTGGATCGCGCCCACCCGCGCGCCGCCGCGCACAGCCCCCCGCCGGCGCTCACGTCGTCGTTGGGAGCCGCTCAAGGCTGGACGTGTGCCCTCATGCCTCCGGCACCTCTGCTATGCTGCGAGGGATGACCCTCCCGGCCGAAGAGCTCCTCGACGAGGCGATGAAGCTCCCCGAGAGCGAACGGCGCGTCCTCGCGCTGCGGCTCCTGGAGAGCGTGGGCGACGAGTCGCCGGAAGAGGTCGAGCGCTCATGGGTCGAGGAGGCCCGGAGGCGCCTCGACGATATCCGGGCGGGTCGCTCCCAGACCGTCCCCTGGGAAGAGGCCCGCGGACGTATCTTCGCGCGAGGCTGAGGTGCCCCGCCGTCCGGTCGTCCTTGCGCTCGAAGCAGAGCGCGAGGCCCACGAAGCGTTCGTGTGGTATGCGGCGCGCGATCCGCGGGTCGCTGATCGATTCGAGGAGCAGATGCTCGCGGCGGTTGACCGCATCGCGGAGGCTCCCGAGCAAGGCCCCGAGCTTGAGCCTGGCGTCCGGCGCCTGACCCTCCAACGGTTCCCCTACGGACTGCTCTATGTGGTCGAGCCCGATCGCATCCTCGTGCTCGCGGTCATGCACCTCCGTCGCCGCCCCGGGTACTGGCGAGGCCGCGGCCGCTGAGGTCGGACGAGCGTCGCGACGCGGCGCGCACCGGCGTCGTGGAGCTCAGACTTCGCGCCGGCGCCGCCAGCGCTCCGGCCGCGAGACGAACGCCATCGCTGCGGTCGCGACCGCGGCGACGTACCACGGGATGTCGCCCACCATCCCGTAGACGGTCCTCGCCCGCATGAACCGGGCCTCGCCGAGGAGCGACTGCTCCTTGAAGGTGTCGCTGTGCACCACGACGCGCCCCGCAGGATCGACGATCGCGGAGACGCCGCTGTTCGTGGCGCGGACCAGGTAGCGGCGGTGCTCGATCGCCCGCATCTTCGCGAGCGCGAGGTGGATCCACGGCTCCGTGGTGTCGCCGAACCAGGCGTCGTTCGTGAGGTTCACGAGGAGGTCGGGGTCGCCGTGCGCGACCAGCTTGTTCACGAAGTGGGGCAGGATGTCCTCGTAACAGATCATCGTCGCGAGCCGGTGGCCGTTCCACTGGAGCGGATCGAGCGACGTCCCGGGGCTGAAGCGGCCCGAGTTCGGCGACAGCGTGTAGAGGTACGGGACCTGCTCGCCGAGCGGGAGGTACTCGCCGAACGCGAGCAGGTACTGCTTGTCGTACCGGCCGAGGATCTCGCCCTCCGCGCCGGCCATGAGCGCCGTGTTGAAGCTGACGCCGCGCTCGCCGGCCGCCGCGGGGAGCCGGTGGATGACCGTGCCGACCACCGTGGGGACACCGAGGCGGCTCGTCAGCGAACGCTGGACCTCGCGCTTGTAGGACGACTCGCGGAAGGACCGCGGCACGCCGGCCTCGCTCCACACGACGAGGCCCGCCCCCTGGCTCGCGAGCTCCCGGGTCCGGCTCAGGTGGATCTTCTCCGCGTTCCGGCGGTCGAACAGCGCGAGGTTCGGCTGGACGATGCCGACCTTGATCGGCTCGGCGGCGCTCATGGCCGCGCCCACGCTCCGCATCCTGACGACGCCGTAGACGGCCGCGAGGGCAGGGACCGCGACGCCCACGGCGAGAAGCGCGCGGTTCAGCGGGCGGCCGGGCAACGTCGCGCCGGCGGCCCGGCCTTCCGCGCCGGGGGCGCCGGACTGCGGCGCGGCGACCCGGGCCGGGCGATCCAGGCGGAACATCACGAGCTCGGCGATCGCGAGGTTCGCGGCGATGAGCACCAGCCCGACGAGGTACGGACCGCCGAGATCGGCGACCTGCGCCATCACGGGCGCGTTGTGGACCGAGGAGCCGAAGTACCAGGGGAAGAGCAGGGGAAAGACGAGCTCGCTCGTCACGAACGCGAGCGCGAAGACCACGGGGCCGGGCCACCCGCGCGCCTCGGCGCGGCCGTACAGCCAGCCGCACAGCGCGATGCGCCCCGCCTGGTAGGCGCACAGGATCGCCATGAAGAGCACGCAGAGGATCGTGGGGAACCCGCTGAACACCTTCAGCATCTCGAGCAGCCAGTAGAAGCCGGTCATCGTCATGACGAAGCCGGCGATCCAGCCGAGCAGCGCCGCGCGCCCCGGCGTCTGCCCGCGCAGCGCCACGATCAGCGGGACGAGGCCGAAGAACGAGATCGGCCAGAGATCCATCCCCGGGAAGCCGAGGAAGTAGAGAAACCCGGTGAGCGCCGCGAGCCCGCAGGCGAGCCGCGCGGGCATCGGCCGCGCGGCGCTCCCCGCGCGCGGGGCGCTCGCCTCGCGCGGCGTCTCGGGCAGAGGGAGGCGCGCGACGTCTGCTGCTTCGGGGGCCGCGCCGGCAGCCCCACCGTCTTGCTGGTGCGCGGTCGTCATCGGGTGCCCCGGAGGAAGTGGATGCCGCGCGCCGCCGTGGCGGCGCGGTTGGACGTGATGGAGCCGGGCATGGCGGGCCCCGTAATGAAGGGGCGCCGCCGCTCCGTCAACCGCGCTCGCAACCGCGCTCGGCGCGTGCGTCATCCGCTCGGCGCGTGCGTCATCCTCTCGGCGCGTGCCGTCATCCTCTCGGCGCGTGCGTCATCCTCTCGGCGCGTGCGTCATCACGCGCGGCGCTCGGATGCTGCGGGCGGACGTCCTGGTCCAGGTTGCGTCCGGTCGCCTCGGCCGCGTCACGCGCGCAGGGGTCGACCGAGGAGGAAAGTCGCCTAGAACGTGCCTGACCCTTGCGGATCGTGACTAGTATGACGGCAGAGCCCATGTCGAAGATCCTTCATATCGAGGACGACCCCGCGAACCGCCTGCTCGTCCGCAAGCTGCTCCAGAGCGCAGGCCATGAGGTCCTCGAGGCGGCCGACGGGCTCGAAGGCGTGCGCCTCGCGTGCACGCTGCGCCCCGACCTCGTGCTCGTCGACCTGAACATCCCGGGCCTCGACGGGTTCGAGGTCACCCTGCGCCTGCGGGGCGAGGCGTCGCTCGCCGGCGTCCCGATCGTCGCGATCACCGCCGAGGGCGACCGGGACACGAGCCTCGCCGTCGGCTGCGACGGGTTCCTCCAGAAGCCCATCGACGCGCGCTCCTTCTCGGCGGTCATCGGCCGGTACCTGAGCGGCGCGCGCGAGGAGCTCCCCGCCTCGCAGGGGCCGCTCCGGCTGCGCGAGCAGAGCCAGCGCATCGTCGCCCACCTCGAGCAGAAGGTCGCCGAGCTGTCGCGCGCCAACGCCCGGCTTCGCGAGCTCGACGCCGCGCGCACCGAGTTCTACCGCAACATCTCGCACGAGCTCGCGACCCCGATGACCCCGATCGTCGGGTACGTGAAGCTGCTCGCGGACGAGGAGCTCGGTCCCCTCAACAAGGCGCAGAAGAAGGCGCTGCTCGCGATGGAGGACTGCGTCCGCAGGCTCCGCTCGCTCATCGACAACCTCCTCGACGTGACCGGCATCGAGACGGGCCGGATGCGCTTCATGCACTCGGAGTACGACTTCCTCGACACCACGCGGCGCGCCCTCGCCCAGGTGGCCGACCGCTTCGCCGAGGGGAAGGTGCAGCTCGTCGAGGATCTGCCGCGCGGCCCGCTGCCCGCGTGGGGCGACGCGGGCCGCCTCCAGCGCGCGATGATCCAGCTCTTCGAGAACGCCGCGAAGTTCACCCCGGCCGGCGGCACCGCAGGCGTGCGGGTCACCGTGCTGCAATCGGGCCACTACGAGCTCTGCGTCGCCGACACCGGGCCCGGCGTTCGCCCCGACCGCATGTCGCGCATCTTCGAGCCGTTTTACCAGGTCGACGGCTCGGCCACGCGCGCTTACGGCGGCGTCGGCGTCGGCCTGGCGATCGCCCGGCGCACCGCGCGCGGGCTCGGCGGCGACGTGCGGGTGGTGTCGCCCAGCAACGAGGTCATCGAGGGCGAGACGCTCACCGGGGCCGCGTTCTACCTGACGGTGGGCCGGCGGGCGCCCCTCCAGGACGACGGCAGCTCGCCGGGCCGGCTGGACACCCCGTCGACGCCGCCGGGCGATCCCTCGTCCTTCTGATGCCCCCGGCCGCCCGCGCCATCTACCTCGACTGGAACGCCACGACGCCGCCGCACCCCGAGGTGCTGGCGGCCATGCAGGCCGCCGCCGAGGTGGCGTGGGCCAACCCCGCGAGCGTCCACGGCCCAGGGCGGCGGGCGCGCGCCTTCATCGAGCGGGCGCGCGAGGCGGTCGCCCGGCTGACCGGCTTCGACGCGCGCGACGTGACGTTCACCTCGGGCGGGACCGAGGCGAACAACCTCGCGCTCTGGCACGCGTTCGGCGACCTGAACGACGCGGCGGGCGCGCCAGGCGCGGCGGGCTCGGCCGGGGCGTCCGCCGAACCGGCGCCGGCCTCCGGGCGCCTCCAGGGCGCGCTTGTCGTCTCGCGCCTCGAGCACCCCTCGGTCACCCGCGCCGCGGAGGGGCTCGCCGCCCGCGGCGTGCACGTCGCCTGGGTCGATCCCGAGCCGTCGGGCCGCGTCGCGCCCGAGGCGCTCGCGGCCGCCATGGACCGTGCCGCGGCGGTCGCGCCCGTGCGGCTCGTGAGCCTCCAGGCGGTCAACCACGAGACCGGCGTCATCCAGCCGGTCGCCGAGGCGGCCGCGCTCGCGCGCGCCCGCGGCGCGCGCCTCCACGTCGACGCCGTGCAGGCGGTCGGGCGCCTGCCGCAGGAGGCGTGGGCCGGGGCGGATCTCGTGTCGATCGCCGCGCACAAGATCCGGGGCCCCAAGGGGATCGGGGCCCTCGCCGTGCGGCCGGGCATCCGGCTCCGGCCCGTCCTGCTCGGCGGCGCCCAGGAGCGCGGCCTGCGCCCCGGGACGCAGGACCCGCTCGCCGCCGCCGGCTTCGCCGTGGCCGCCGAGCGCGCGGCCAGCACCCCCGCCCGCTACGCGGCGCTCGGGCCCCACCGCGACCACTTCGAGGCAGAGCTCCTCGCCCTCGGCCGCGCGGCGGGCGTCGCGCCGCTCCGCAACGGCGAGGCCCCGCGCGCCCCCCACATCACGAACCTCTCCTGGCCCGGCTGGCGCGGCGACGAGCTCTGCGCCGCGCTCGACCTCGAGGGCGTCGCCGTCTCCAGCGGCTCGGCCTGCAGCGCCGGGACCGCCGAGCCCTCGCCGGTCCTCACGGCGATGCTCGGCCCCGAACGAGCGGCGTCCGCCGTGCGCATCTCGCTCGGCGAGGAGACGACCGAGGCCGACCTCGCCGAGGCCACGCGCCGCGTGGCCCGCGTCCTCGCCCGCCTCCGATCACTTCCAGCCGGAAGCTGAAGCAATCCGGCCGCTTACGGGGATCTCGTTCGTTCTTGAACCATCCCTCGAGCGATTCCGCGCAACCGCGTAGAGAAGGATGAGTCCACAGGGGTAACTATCGACAGTTCCTTGCCTTTTTGGGGGGGCTGTGGATTCTCGAAGCCGATCCATTGAATGGATCGAATCGGCCATCTTGCTGTCTACCTGTTCAGCAATGGAAAGGGCGCTCGAATCCACCTGAGCCTCCGGCTCCAAGTGGTCGACTTTACTCAGGATTCGGTGGTGACTACGGAATCGACCTACGGCGTTGCCGTACGACTTCGTAGAGCGCGATCGCGCCGGCGACCGAGGCGTTCAATGAGGCAATGGGGCCGGTCATGGGAAGGCGGGCCACATGCTGGCAGGCGCGGCGGACCGAGCGGCGCGTGCCCTTGTCCTCGGCGCCGATCACGATGGCGACGGGGCCGGTCAGGGGCAGCTCGCCGAGCTCGGCCGGGCCCTGGGCGTCGAGCGCGATCGCGGTGACGCCGCGGGCGGTGAGGGCCTCGAGGGCGTCGGGCAGCGAGCGGACGCGGCAGAGCGTCGCGTGTTCGATCGCGCCCGCGGAGGCCCGGAACGTCGCCGGGGTGAGCGGCGCCGAGCTGTGCTCGGGCCACAGGATCGCCCGGGCGCCGAGCGCGACGGCGCTGCGGATCACCGCGCCGAAGTTTTGCGGGTCCATCACGCCGTCGAGGGCCACCGTGATCGCGCCGCCGCCGGGCTGGTCCTCGTCGGCGACCGGGATCGCGTCGACCCCGACGATCCGGAGCTCCGGCGCCGAGGCGACCGCCCCCTGGTGGCGGCCGCCCGCGCTGCGGCGATCGAGCTCGCCGCGCGGCGCGCGCTCCGTGGGGATGCCCTGGCCCTCGGCGAGGCGCGCGAGCGCGTCGAGCTTCGGACCCCCGTCGCGCTGGACGAGAACCCAGCTGACGCCGGCGCCGTGGGCGCGGATCGCCTCCCGGACCGGCTGCAAACCGTAGATGAGCCGTGTCACGTCAGCGTGGGGGGTGGAGCGTGTGGGCGATCTCCTGGACGATCGACCGCGCCGCCGCGAGCGGGTCCGCCGCGTCGCGGATCGGCCGGCCGACCACCAGGAGATCGGCGCCGGCCGAGATCGCGGCCGAGGGCGTGGCGATGCGCTTCTGGTCGTCGCCGCTCGCGCCGTCCGAGCCGACGTCGGGGCGGATCCCCGGCGTCACGAGGAGCTCGCCCTTCCCGAGCGCCTGCCGCAGCGCCGGCACCTCCTTGGGCGAGGCGACGAAGCCATGGATGCCCGCGCCGCGCGCGAGCTGCGCCAGCCGGACCGCGTGCTCCGACGTGCTCCCCTGGACGCCCTGCGCGGCGAGATCGCCGTCGTCGAGCGACGTGAGCACGGTGACGGCGAGCAGGATCAGCTCCTGCGAGCGCGCCGCCTCCTGCGCCGCGCGCCGCAGCATCGCGTCGCCGCCCCCCGCGTGCACCGTCAGGTAACGGACCCCGAGCGCGGCCGCGCTCGCGACCGCGCGGCCCACCGTCTCGGGGATGTCGTGCAGCTTCAGATCGAGGAAGACGTCGAGCCCGTGCGCCTTGCCGATCTCGACCGCGCGGGGCCCCTCACGGACGAACAGCTCCAGCCCCACCTTGAGCACGCCGACCGACGGCGCGACGCGGGCCGCCGCCGCGCTGGCCTCGTCGAGGGTCGCGTAGTCGAGGGGGAAGACGAGGCGGCGACGCGCCTCGTCGAGGGAGCTGCCGCCCAGGCTCGTTCTCTGCCTGACGGAGCTGGGATGTGCCATGCGGTGGGTCCCGTGTCCGTCAGAGGCAGCTGCAGAGCGGATCGCCAGGGGCGCAGTTGCAGGGCGCCTTCGTCCCGCCGCCGCTCGCCGGCTGGCCGCCGCCGGCCGGCCTCGCGCCGCCGCCGCCGCGGCGCAGCTGCTCCTGCTTGGCCTGCTCGGCCTCGAGCTGCTTCTGGAGGGCGAGGCGCGTCGACTCGTCCTTCGCGCTCTCCAGCTGCCGCCGGAGCTCGGCCTCCTTGGCCTCGGACTCCTTGCGCGCGGCCTCGAGCTTCTTCACCTGCTCCTCGGCCTCGCGCGCGCGGGCCTCCTGGACCATGCGCTCCTGCTCGTTCTTCTGGATCGTGTTGTAGATCGCGATGCCGGAGACGCTGCCGAGGACCACGACGCCGGCGACGACGCCGATGAGGATCTTGCGCAGCCGCGTCTTCGACTCGTCCTGCTGCAGCGCCGCGAGCGACCGCTCGTGCTGCTGCTGCGCGGCCATCGCCGCGAGGCGCGCCTGCTGCTCGGCCTCGAGCCGCGCCTTCTCGATCTCGGCCTGCCGGATCGCCTCGAGCCGCGCGGCCTCCTCGCGGGCGCGCCGCTCCTCGTTGCGGCGTCGCTCTTCCTCGGTGCGGATGCGCAGCTCCTCGGCCTCGCGGGCGGCGCGCTCCGCCTCGACCCGGGCCTTCTCGGCGGCGGCTGCGGCCGCGGCCTTCTGCGCCTCTTCGGTCTTGATGCGATCCTCCTCGAGGTTCATCAGCTCCTTGAGCGAGAACAGGACCGAGCTTTCCTTCTGTTCCGACATGACCTCGTGGCTCCTTCGATCGAGCGCGTGCGGTTTGGCTATCAGGGAGTACGGAGAACCTGCAGGTCGCCCCACCAGGCAGGCGGATTGTGACCCGCCGAGAGACTTCCACGCAATTATTCGCGACCTCCGTGCTCGTCGACGGGCCGACGATGCACGGAACCGTTGATCAGATTATCGCCGTGGGGCACCGCGCGTACCAGGGGAAATCGCCGCGCCTGGTCCCTTCCTCTCCCGTCCCTGCCTCCGCCGCCGCCGCATCTCGCACCTCACCTCCGCACGTCGTCGCGGCCGTCCACCCGCGCCGGGCGGCCTGTGCCGCGGGCGAGAGCGCCCGGGGCATGCTCGGCCAGGAATCGCCTGAGGGAGCTTCCGGCGCCGCGCCCAGCGCGCGGGGCGCGCCACGGCTCCGTTGGATTCTCGGTGGCTCTCCGGTAGCGTCGCGCGCCCATGGCAAAGGTCATCAGCGCGCATATCACCGGAACGGTCTGGAAGATCGAGGTCAAGGTGGGCGACCAGGTCGACGAGGGGACCGTCGTCGTCATCCTCGAATCCATGAAGATGGAGATGCCCGTCGAGGCGGAACAGGACGGCGTGGTGGAGGAGATCCTCGTCACCGAGGGCTCGTCGGTGAAGGAAGGCGACCCGCTGGTCAGGCTGGCCTGAGCGGTCGGGTCTGTCCGCGCCCGGCCGCGCGGGCGCGGCGCTCGCGCGGCGCGCTGGCCGGGCCCGTTCGCGGGTGCGCTTCGCCGGCGCGCCCGCGACCTCGCCCGGCGGTCACTCGCGCCAGAAGAACTTCCAGGGGTTGTGCTTGAGGTCGCGCGCGAGCTCCTGGAGATCGTCGAACAGCTGCTCGTCCATGACGAGCGCGCCCACCGTGCCCTTGCCGCGCTTCACGTGGGCGAGGACCTCCTGGGCGTCGGCGGTCGCCGACCTCGCCCTGCCGGCGATCTCGGCGATGTCGTCGAGCGTCTTCTTGATCTTGGCCTGCTCCGTCTCGCCGCCCACGGTGGCCGAGAGCCGGCGCGCGTTCGCCAGCGTCTCGCGCGCGTCCGCCATGAGCGGCGGCAGATCGCGCGCGGCCGTGCCGCTCAGCTGATCGGCGTTGGCGAGGATCCGGTCGATCTGCGGGTTGTTCACGTACTTCTGCCGGGCGTCCTTCACGAGGTCGGTGCCGTCGAGGCTCATCTGCTCCAGGTTCTCGGCGATGCGATCGAGCCGATCCTGATTCCGGTGCATGAACTCGCCGGTGCCCTTCAGCGTCTTCGTCAGCCCGTCGAACGCCTCGCCGACCTGCGCCCGGTGCTCGCGCATCGCGGTGACGGTCGCGTGGAGCAGCTCGTACCCCTCGGCGAGCAGCATGTCGAGGCGCGGCGGATCGAGCCCGCGGACGACCGCGTCCTCGGGCAGCACCGGCCGGTCGCTCGAGCCGGGCTCGATGGCGAGGAACTGCTCGCCGAGCACGCCCTGCGTCGTGACGTAGAACGTCGCGTTGTCGTGGATGCTCTGCTGGTAGCGCTTCTCGAGGCGCACCTCCAGCCGCACGAGCGGCTCGCGCCGGCCGTCGCTGCCGAGCTGGCCGCCGCGGAAGCGGATCTCGCTGAGCTTGCCGACCTCCACGCCGGCGATCTTCACCGGCGCCCCGCTCTGGAGGCCGCCCGGGTTGTCGAACTCGACGTAGATGGAGTACTTCGGCTGGAAGTTGACCCCACCCATCACGAGGATGAACGTGGCCAGGAGCCCGATCGCCGTAAGGATGAGGATCCCGACCTTGACCTCGATCGACCGCGGGCTTGCCATGGGATTGTCATCTTCTCCGATCTGGCGGTGGGGAGGTGAAGGAAATGGGCCGCGACACGCTTGTCGCAGCGCAGTATCTCCAACACACCCTGCACGTTCGGCACACTCGTCGCGACGCTCTGCGCTGTACTTGCCTTGACGCAGCTACTTTTTCACCGGAAGCGCCGATGATTTCTTTCCGGAATGTCAGGAAATCCTTTGGACCCAAAGAGGTCCTCCGGGATGTCTCGTTCGACGTGAACGATGGCGAGGTGTTCTTCATCATCGGGCAGTCGGGGGTCGGAAAGAGCGTGCTGATCAAGCACCTCGTGGGGCTCATGTCCCCGGACGGCGGGGAGATCTGGCTGGACGGCGAGGAGGTGAGCCGCTTCGACGAGGCGCGGATGTACCCGGTGCGCATGAAGTGCGCGATGGTCTTCCAGCACTCGACGCTGTTCGACTCGATGACGTGCGCCGAGAACGTCGCGCTCCCGCTGCGCAAGCACAAGGGGCTCAAGCCGAAGGAGGCGCTCGCGGAGGCGCGGCGGCGGCTCGAGCAGGTGCAGATGCGCGAGTTCGCGGACCGATTCCCGCCGGAGCTCGGCGACGGCATGCGCAAGCGCGTCGCGATCGCCCGCGCGCTCACGCTGGAGCCGCGTTATGTGCTCTTCGACGAGCCGACCACGAGCCTCGACCCGGTGAGCGCGCGGCGCGTCGACAAGCTGATCCGCGAGCTCAGCGACGCGCTCGGCGTGACGAGCATCGTCGTGAGCCACGACCTCGTCAGCATCTTCACGATCGCCGACCGCATCGTGATGCTCTACCAGGGGCTCGTCCGCCTGATCGGCGACCGCGCCGCGTTCGAGCGCTCGGCGGATCCGATCGTGCAGCAGTTCATCACCGGCAGCGCCGAGGGGCCGATCGAGTGACGCAGGGCGGCGAACAGCGGCCCTGACCGGGGCCCCGCGCGGGGGCCAGGGGGGGGCTAGCGGAAGATCAGGAAGGCGGCCGCGGAGATCAGCATGTTCAGCACGATGACCGCGAGCGAGGAGTTCACGACCGCCCGCGTCGTCGCCCAGCCGACGCCCTCGCTGCCGCCGAAGGTCGAGAGCCCGGAGTGGCCGGAGACGATCGGGATCGCGGCGCCGTAGGCGACACATTTCGCGAGCCCGGTCGCGAGGTCGCCGGCGTCGACGAGGCGCACGTTGAGGAACGTCTCGAAGCTCACGTCGAACATGCTGTACGCGGTGATCATGCCCGCGGTGAAGGCGACCGCGGCGCCCCAGACGATGAGGCACGTGGTCATGAACAGGCTGGCAATGAAGCGCGGCTTGATGAGGTAGTCGATCGGGTCGGCCGCGCTCATGCGGAGCGCGTCGACCTGCTCGGTGACGACCATGGAGCCGATCTCGGCGGCGATGCCCGCGCCGACGCGCGTGGCGAGCATCAGCGCGCCGATCGACGCGGCGAGATCGCGCACGAGCAGCTCGAGGTAGGTCGCGCCGAGCATGGTGAGATCCGGGATGACCCGCTTCGTCTGCTGGCCGGCCTGGTAGACCATGATCATCCCGATGAAGCCCATGACGACCGTGAGGAAGAAGAGCGACTTGTTGCCGATCTCGTACATCTGCGCGAGCACCGCGCCCGGCTCGCGGCGGCCGTTGAAGCAGTAGTAAAGGGTCCTCACAAACACCGAGTAGAGCTCGCGCGCCGACCGGAGCAGCGACAGCGCCCCGGCGCCGAGGGCCCCGACGGCGGAGAGCTCGGGCGCGGTCTCCCGCAGGCCGCTCTCGGGGGGGCCGGCGCTCGCGCGATCGAGGAGGCTCTTGTCGGAGGAGGGCATGCGCGGGCGTGTGTCGGTGGGGCGTCCGTCGATCGTCGTCACTCGAGCGTGAACGACACGAAGTAGTCGAGGATGAAGATGCCGGCGGCCGAGGCGACGACGGTCGCGTTGACGGCGCGGCCGACGCCGGGGGCGCCCCCGGTCACGCGGAGGCCGTACTGGCAGCTCGAGAGCGCGAGGACGACGCCGAAGACGACGCTCTTGACGAGGCCGTTCATGACGTCGCCGATGCCGAGCAGCCCGCTCGTGAGGCCGTTGTAGAAGACGGCCGGCGCGACGCCGAGCAGCAGATCGCCCGTGAGCGCGGCGCCGAGCAGGGCGAGCGCGTCGGCGAAGATCACCGAGATGAGCAGCGTCAGCACCATCGCGAGGAAGCGGGGGGCGATGAGGAAGCTCACCGGGTCGATGGCGAGCACGCGCAGCGCGTCGATCTGCTCGGTGACGACCATGGTGCCGAGCTCGGCGGTGTTGTTGGCGCCGACGCGGCCGTTGATCATGAGCGCGGTGAGCAGCGGGGCGATCTCGCGGAGCGTGCCGAAGCCGGCGCCCCAGCCGAGCAGGCCGTGCGCGCCGAAGCGCTCGACGAGCGGCGCCGCCTGGATGACCATGATCGCGCCGGTGAAGAGGGCGGTCACGACGACGATGGGCATCGACTTGACGCCCATCCTGTAGAGATTGCGCATGAACTCGGCGCCATCGACGCGGAGCGTGGCCACACGCGCGGCGATCTGGCCCGCGAGCACCGCCATGCCGCCCACCGTGGCGGCGATCTCCAGGAAGGAGCTCCCGAGCTGGTGCACCCCGGAGGACTCCGGCGCGATCGGCGCGCGCCGGCGCCGCGGCGGCGCGCCGCCCGGGGTGGGGGCGAGCGCGGTCGGGGCGCGCGCCGCGGTGCCTGGGCCAGCCGGGGAGGTCATGGGAAAGGCCGAGCTTAGCCCAAGGATTCCGGCGGGCGTGGGCCGATCCGACGAGATCCGACAGGCGCCCGAGCCCGGGCCGCTGGAAAGCCAGGGGAGCGTCCTCTACGTGGCGTTCGTCTCCTTCAAGCCGAGAGCGCCCCGTGCGATGACGTGATGACAAACGGGCGTCCGCTCGCGCAATGCCCGCCGGCCTTCCGTCTTCCGGCCCTCCGGCTCGCGCGCCGCGAGCGGCGGCGGGTGGTGGCGGGCGGACGGCGAGGTGCTCTGGGCGGCGCCGCGGATCGCGTGAGGAAGCGAGACGACGTTCATGTCCTCTCGTGAGGGATTACATACCTTGGCTGACCGACCCCGGATTCCCCTGCTCGACGACGGCCGGACCTTCGCCGTCCTCTCCGCGGCGACGTTCGCGCTGAAGGCGATCTTCGTGAAGCTCGCCTACGCCGCTCACCCGATCGACCCGCTCTCGCTGCTCGCGCTGCGGATGGGCATCGCGCTGCCGTTCTTCGTCTG
Organism: Sorangium cellulosum; assembly: GCF_002950945.1. Classification (GTDB taxonomy): domain Bacteria; phylum Myxococcota_A; class Polyangia; order Polyangiales; family Polyangiaceae; genus Sorangium; species Sorangium cellulosum_E. The sequence goes on along the minus strand of NZ_CP012673.1, from coordinate 6,083,249 downwards.
GCTCGCCCGCCGCGAGCGCGGCGCGGCGCCCGAGCCGCTCACGCCGCGCCTCTGGGTCGGCGTGTTGCTCGTCGGGTTTCTTGGCTACTACCTGTCGAGCCTGTTCGATTTCATCGGGCTATCGTACATCAGCGCGGGACTCGAGCGGCTGATCCTCTTCGGGTATCCGACGCTGGTCCTCTTGATCGGCGCGCTCTGGCTCAAGCAGCCGGTGCGGGCCGGGGCGTGGGGAGCGCTCGCGGTCTGTACCCTCGGCCTCGCGGCGGCCGTCTGGCACGATCTCGAGCAGTCCGGCGACGCGCGCGCGGTCGCGATCGGCGCGGCGTGGGTGTTCGCGAGCTCCGTCACGTACGCGCTCTATTACCTCGGCGTCGGCAAGCTCGCCCCCAGGGTCGGGTCGACGCGGCTCGCCGCGTACGGCGGGGGAGCGTCGTGCGTGATGGTGCTGGCGCATTACGCGGCGGCGGCCCCGCCCACGCAGCTGGGCGAGCTCCCGGCCTCGGTGTGGGTCTACGCGGCCGCGATGGCGACGATCAGCACGGTGCTCCCCATCGTCCTGCTCTCGGCGGCGATCCAGCGCCTCGGCGCCGGGCGCGCCGCGACGTTCTCGACGCTCGGCCCGGTGCTCACGATCGCGTTCGCCTGGGTCATCCTGGGCGAGCCGTTCACGTGGCAGCAGGCCCTCGGGCTCCTCCTGGTCGTCGGCGGCGTGACCTGGCTCGGCAAGGAGCGCTGATCCGGGCCGCGGCGCTGGTCGCCGCGCGGCCCGGCTGGCCCTCAACCGTGCGCCTCGAAGAGCTCGCTCCGGACGCGCTCGCGCTCGCGCTCCACCTGCTCGACCGTCGCGCCGAGCCGCACGAGCAGGCGCTCGGTCATCGCGAACGCGACCTCGGCCTCGCCGGTCACGACCACGTCGGCGCCCGCCTTCTTCAGCGCGGCCACCTCGCGCAGATAGAACGCGCGCGCGAGGATGAACAGCTTCGCGTTCATGCCCTTCGCCTGCTCGATCACGGCGTCGCCGGAGGCGCCCGCCGACGTGAACAGCAGGCTGTCCGCCGCCGTGATCCCGGCGCGATCGAGGATCTCCCGCTGCGTCGCGTCCCCGTAGATCGCGCGGACGCCCTGGCCCTGGAGCTGCTTCACCGTGTCGAGGTTGAGCTCGACCACGGTCGGCTCGATGCCGTTCTCCCGGAGGAGCCGCGTCAGCGTACGACCGACGGGGCCGTAGCCCACGACGACGGTGCGGTGCGCGCTCTCGTCCGGCGGAGCAGCCTCCGCGCCTCCGCCCCCCGCGCTCGCGGCCCGGCGCACGAAGAGCGACGACGTCCACCGCGCGAGGCGGTCCCGGACGCCGAAGAGCAGCGGGTTCACCGTGATCGACACGATCGACGTGACGACGAGCACCTGCGAGGCCTCGTCGGGCATGACGCCGAGCTGCCGGCCGAGCGTCGCGAGGATGAACGAGAACTCCCCGATCTGCGCGAGCGAGATGCCGACGGCGAAGGCCGTCTGGAAGGGGCGGCGGAGCAGCAGCACCACCGCCACCGCGGCGAGCGGCTTGCCGATCAGCACCACGGCGAGCGTCGCCGCGGCGATCGGCCAGCTCGCGGCGAGCTGCCCCGGGTCGAGCAGCATGCCGACCGAGACGAAGAACAGCACGGCGAACGCGTCGCGCATCGGGAGCGCCTCGGAGGCGGCGCGCGAGCTGAAGTCGGACTGGCCGACGACCAGGCCGCCCAGGAAGGCGCCGAGCGCCATGGAGGACCCGAAGAGCTTCGCCGAGCCCACGGCGACGCCGAGCGCGACGACGAGCACCGTCAGCGTGAAGAGCTCCCGCGAGCCCGTCTTCGCCACGTACCCGAGCAGCTTGGGGATGACGCGCTGGCCGACGATGAAGGTGAAGGCCACGAGCCCGGCGAGCTTCAGGAGCGCGAGCCCGAGGGACAGGGCGATGCCCACCGCGCCTGCGTCCGCGTCGCCTCCGACCAGCACGGGGAGCAGCACGAGCACGAGCACGGTGAAGACGTCCTCGAGCACGAGCCAGCCCACGGCGAGGTGGCCAGCCGGGGTGTGCAGGACGTGGCTGTCGCTCAGGACACGCGTGAGCACGACGGTGCTCGCCACCGAGATGGCGATGCCGAAGACGACCGTCGCGGCCCACGTCCAGCCCGCGACGCGGCCGACCAGGATCCCGAGCGCCGTGGCGACGGCGATCTGGATGAGGGCGCCCGGCACCGCGACCTTCCGCACGGCGAGGAGCTCGCGGACGTGGAACTGCAGGCCGACCCCGAACATGAGCAGGATCACCCCGATCTCCGCGAGCTGATCAGCGAGCCCCTTGTCCGCCACGAACCCTGGCGTGAAGGGGCCGACGAGGATCCCGGCCAGCAGGTACCCCACGATCGGGGACAGCCTCATACGCTGGGTCAGAAAGCCGAGCGCGAGCGCCGCGGTGAGCCCGCCGGTGAGCGTCAAGATCAGGTCGAGTTCGTGGGGCATCTCTGTCTCTTCACCTCAGGTCACGTGTTCGTGGTGCCCGACGCTACTTCCCGACGACGCCGATCGCCTCGTACTCCTCGATGATCGTCTCCTCCTTGGCCTTCGCGATCCACGCCTGCATCGCGGGGAGCGCCAGGATGGACGCGACGTAGCGCCGGGAGACCTCGTCGAGCTCGACCCCGTAGGTGTCGAAGCGCGTCGCCACCGGGGCGTACATCGCGTCCGCGATGGTGAAGCGCCCGAACAGGAACTCTCCCTCCTGGCCGAAGCGCGAGCGGCAGTCGCTCCAGATGGCCTGGACGCGCGCGATGTCCTGCGACGCCGCGCCCGTGAGGGCGACGCCCTGGATCTTCCGCCGCACGTTCATCGGCAACGCGCTCCGGAGCGCGCCGAAGCCGCTCGCCATCTCGGCGCTCACCGCCCGCGCGACGGCGCGCGCGTCGCGGGCCTCCGGCCAGAGCCTCGCCTCGGGGAAGCTCTCGGCCGCGTACTCGGCGATGGCGAGCGACTCCCAGACCGTGAGCGCCCCGTGCTTCAAGGCCGGCACCTTGCCCGAGGGGGAGTGGCGCTGGATCTCCGGCACGCGCAGCCCCGGTGCCCTGAGCGGGATCACCACCTCTTCGAAGGCGACGCCGGCCTGCTTCAGGACGAGCCACGCCCGGAGCGACCACGACGAGTAGGACCTGTTCCCGAGATAGAGGGTGAGCTCAGCCATGGGCGGAGCCTACCACCGATGCGCGCACCACCGACACCGCGCAGGGCGCGCGGCGCAGCGAACTTCACGCCGCCGCGCCGCCGCCGAACACCTCGCTCGCCAGCGCCTCCACCGCGATCTTCACCGCCTCGTCGCTCGTGTGCCGCACGCGGAACCCGAGCGCGGCGAGCTTGCCCGGATCCATGCGCGACCGCGGCACGTCGCCGGGCCACCCGCGCTCGCCGCCCAAATACCGGATCACCGCGTCCGGGTAGGGCGACGCGGCGACGCAGAGCTCCGCGATGCGCGAGACGCTCGTCGTGTCCTCGGGCGCGAGGTTGTAGATGTTCAGACGCTCCGCGGCGTGATCGAGCCCGAACAGGATGCCGTCCGCGCAGTCCCGGACATCGAGGTAGGGTTTGGACTGACGTCCATCGCCGAGCACCTCGAGCTCCGTCCGCCGATCGCGCAGCTTCTTCAGGAAGTCGAGCGCCGCGCCGTGGGTTCCGCGGGGGCCGACCACGTTGCCGAAGCGGTAGATCCACGCCGTGAGCCCGAAGCACTCGACGTAGGCGCTGATGAGCGCCTCGCCCGCGAGCTTGCTCGCGCCGTACAGCGAGATCGGCAGGGCGCCGAGGTCGCCCTCCGCGCTCCGCTGCGGCGTGTCGCCGTAGACCGTCCCGGAGGACGAGAAGATGAGCCGGCGGACCCCCGCGCGCCGCATCGCCTCGAGCACGTTGTACGTGGCGATCGTCCCCTGCTCGAGGTCGAGCCGCGTGCGCTGGAGGCCCCAGCGCGCCTCCGGGTTCGCCGCGAGGTGCACGACGAGGTCGTGGCCGGCCATGGCCTCGGTGAGCCGATCGAGGTCGAGCGCGTCCGCCTCGATGAGCGTCGCGCGACCGGCGTCGAGGTGCGGCGCGACGAACGCGCGGCGCCCGACCGAGAGGTTGTCGTACAGCGTGACGGGGCCGCGCTCGACGAGGCGATCGGCGAGGTGGCTCCCGATGAAGCCGGCGCCGCCGACGACGAACGACCGGAGCGCCGTCATCGCCCGCCCCCCGCGGTCAGGCGCTCGACCCGCGCCGCGAACTGCAAGCGATCCTGCGTCACGAGGCGGAACGGCAGGTCGTGGATGCGCAGCGGCCACTCGAGGCCGGTGATGCGCCCGCCGGCGCCGTGCACAAGCACGACGAGCTCGCCCGGCGTGAAGTAGGTCCCCCGCACCTCGACCCCCGGCGCGGCGTTGCCGGCAAGATCCATCCAGAGGAGAATTTTTTCCGAGATCGGGCCGAACCGGAAATGGTCCTTGAGGGCGACCACGCGCGAGGCGACCCGGAGCGCCTCGGCGAGCAGCGCGCCGGGGCGCGCGCAGTGGTGCAGCACGTCGGAGAGGAGCACCGCCTCGAAGGCGCCGTCGGGGAAGGGGAGGCGCTCGCCGTCGTAGGGAATGACCGGCAGCGCCGCGCCGGGCCGCGCCTTCACGTCCACGCCGACCACGCGCGGCGCGGCCACCTGACGAGCGACCGCGAGCGCGACCGTGCCGTCGCCCGCGCCCACGTCGAGCAGCGACGCGGCGCGGCCCACCTGCGCGGCGAGCGCCCGCGCGACGCGGTCGACGCGCGGCACGTGGACGAGGCGGTGGTGCAGCGAAAAGAGGGCGTCTTCGACGATCGTCATCCTGCGTCCGAGCCCGGGCGGCGGCGAGCGCCCTCGCGCCCGGGAGCCGCGCCACGCTAGTCGAGCGCGCGGGGACCGGCAACGTGGGGCCCCGCCGCGCGGGCGTCGCGAGAGCGCCTCACGTCCACGCCGCCCTCGCGCCTCGCGCGCCGCTCCCGCGCCGCTCCCGCCCGAGCGTCATCGAACCTGGCTGACGCGACACCCCAGCACGCGGAAAGGTGCTCATGAGAACTCGTGTGCGCTGGTTCAGCCTGACCTCCCTCTGCATCGCCCTTTCAGGATGCAGCGGAGATCTCGGAGACAACGAATCGGGTCAGGACAACACTCCTCCGGAGGGCCCGGCGCCCGGCGAGGCGACCTTCGCGCCGGAGGAGTCCACGGAGCTCTGGTTCGTGGAGTTCGAGCGCGCGCCGGCCGCCCGGGGCGTCCTGGGCAAAGGCGCGCTTCTCCGGGAGCAGCGCGAGCTCTTCCGGCGAGCGGCCGCGCTGCGCGGGCTCCGGTACAGGCAGCGCTTCTCGTTCGAGGAGCTCTGGAACGGGCTCTCCGTCCGCGTCGCGCGCGAGGGCGCCGAGGCGCTGGCCGACCTGCCCGGGGTCAAGGCCGTCTACCCCGTCGTGCCGCTCACCCTCGACGTGACACGCGCGGCCGCGCCGCTCGGGCCGGACCTCGCGGTCGCAGGGGACATGTCGGGCGCGGACGTCGCGCGCCGGGACCTCGGCGTGACCGGCGAGGACATCCGTGTCGGCGTGATCGACAGCGGCATCGATTACCACCATCCCGATCTCGGCGGCTGCTTCGGGCCGGGCTGCCGTGTCGCGTTCGGCCACGATTTCGTCGGCGACGACTTCGTCGCCGGCAACACGAGCGCCCAGCCCGCGCCCGACGGCGATCCCGACGATTGCCTGGGCCACGGCACACACGTCGCCGGCATCGTCGGCGCGAACGGGATCGTGCAGGGCGTCGCGCCGGACGTGACCTTCGGCGCCTACCGCGTGTTCGGCTGCCGCGGCGGCTCGCGCGCCGACCTCATCCTCAAGGCCCTGGAGCAGGCCGCGGCCGACGGCATGCACGTGGTCAACATCAGCATCGGCTCGCCGTTCCAGTGGCCCGAGTACCCCACGGCGGCCGCGGCGAACGCGCTCGTCGCCCGGGGCGTCGTCGTCGTCGCCTCGATCGGTAACAGCGGGGCGAAGGGGCTCTGGGCCGCGGGCGCGCCCGGCGTGGGCGAGGCGGTCATCGGCACCGCGTCCGTCGACAACTCCCGCGTCACCCGGCTGTCGTTCTCCGTCGCGCCCGGCGACACCGCGGTGGGGTACGTGCGCGCGGCCGGAAGCCCGCCCGCGCCGCTCTCGGGGAGCGCCCCGCTCGCGCGCACCGGGGCGCCGGCCGGCGCGCGCGACGCGTGCGCCGCGCTCCCCGCGGGCAGCCTCGCGGGCGCGATCGCGCTGATCCGGCGCGGGGGGTGCCCGTTCCGCGACAAGGCCGCGCACGCGCAGGCCGCGGGCGCGGTCGGGGTCGTGTTCCACAACGACCGGCCCGGGGAGATGTCCCCCTCGGTGGACACCGGCGATCCGATCACCATCCCGGTCGTGGGGATCACGCAGGCCGACGGCCAGCTCCTCCACGCGCGCCTCGACGCAGGCCCGGTGACGCACCGCTGGACCGATCGGGCCGTGGCCGCAGAGGTCGACACGGCGGGCCTCCTCTCCGACTTCAGCTCGCACGGCCTGAGCGCGGCGCTCACCTTCAAGCCCGACGTCGCCGCGCCGGGCGGCGGGATCTACGCGACCGTGCCGCTCGAGCTCGGCGCTTACGACGCGCTCAGCGGCACGTCGATGGCGGCGCCCCACGTGGCCGGCGCCGTCGCGCTGCTGCTCGGCGCGCGCCCGGAGCTGCCCGCGCGGCGGGTGCGCGACGTCCTGCAGAACAGCGCCGTCCCCGCGCCGTGGGGCGGCGATCCGGGCTCCGGGGTGCCCGAGGGCACACACCGGCAGGGCGCAGGGCTCATCCGCATCGACCGGGCGATCCGGGCGACGACCGTCATCACCCCCGGCAAGCTGGCGCTCGGGGAGAGCGAGGCCGGGCCCGCCGCGCGGGCGCTGACGCTCGAGAACACGGGCGGCGGCGACGTCACCTACGACCTGTCGCACGTGCCAGCGGCGTCCGCGACCGGCGGGGATCACTGGGCGCCGAGGAGCGCGACGACCGGCGCCGCGCGCGTCGACTTCGGCGCCCCGAGCGTCACCGTGCCCGCGCGCGGGAGCGCCGCCGTCTCCGTCACGATCACGGCGAACGACGCGCTCGCGGACGGCAGCCTGTTCGGCGGGTACCTCGTGTTCACCCCGCGCGGCGGCCCGGAGGCCGGCGCGCTCCGGGTGCCGTACGCGGGCTTCAAGGGCGACTACCAGCGCGTGCCCGTCCTCAGCACGTCGGGGCAAGGGGCCCCGTGGCTCGGCAAGCTGAGCGGGACGCGCATGACCCCCCAGCCGAGCGGCGCGACGTACACGATGGCGTCGGGCGACATCCCCTACGTGGTCGTCCACCTCGATCATGGCGCGGAGCGGCTGATCCTGGAGGTCGCCGAGGCCGCCACGGCGAAGCCGTGGGGACAGGCGCTCTCGCTCTCCCGCGTCGGGCAGAGCGCGTCGCCGACGGCGGCCGCGCGCTACGGGTGGAAGGGCAAGACCACGCTCGACCGGAGGTCTCTGGTGGTCCCGGACGGCGAGTACCGGATCACGCTCCGCGTGCTCAAGGCGCTGGGGGATCCGGGCAACGCCGCGCACTGGGAGACGTGGACGTCGCCGGTCGTCACCCTGGACCGCCCGTGAGGGCAGGCCGCGCCGGACCCCTCGCCGGCGCGGCCCGCGGCCCGCTCAGGCGGCCTTGTAGACGAGCACCGGCGAGAGCCGGCGGACGACGCGCACGAGATCGCGCTGCGCCCGCATGACCGCGCCGATGTCCTTGTAGGCCGACGGCGCCTCGTCGCGCAGCCGGTCGGCGAGGCGGTGATCGAACCACACGCCCTCGGCCTCCCGCATGAGCTGCCGCGCGCCGATGCGGCGGCGCGCCTCGCCGCGCGGCAGCGCGCGCCCGGCGCCGTGCGCCGACGACCCCAGCGCGCCTTCGGCGCCGCGCCCAGCCACGTGGAAGCTCGGGCTCCCCATCGAGCCGGGCACGACGCCCAGCGCGCCCTCCCGGAGCCCCATGGCGCCCTTGCGGTGCACCCAGAGCGCCCGCCCGCCGTGCTCCTCGCGGCGGACGTGGTTGTGGTCGATCTCGATGCGCGACGAGGCGTCGACCTCGACGCCGAACAGCTCCGCGAAGAGCGCCTCGGCCTCGGCCACCATGCGCGCGCGGCTCGCCCGCGCGTACGCGGCGGCCCACGCGACGTCGTCGAGGTAAACGCGCCCGGCGCCGCTGTCCGCGTCGAGGAAGCGGATGCCCGAGGGATCCCGCGAGGCGGGCGCCTCGTGGTGCTGCCGGATCGCCGGGCCCATGGCGCGCGAGCCGCTGTGGAGGAGCAGCCACAGCGCGCCCTCGTCGTCGCGCTGGACCTCGAGGAAGTGGTTGCCCCGGCCGAGCGTGCCGAGCTCCGTCCTCCCCTCGCGGCGCTTCATCCCCTCGAGCGCGGGCGCGCCGAGCCGCGCCGCGAGGAGCTCGTCCGGCAGCGGCGGGGCGCTGGCGGACGGGTGCATGAGGTGCGGGATGCGGCGGTACAGCCCGGCGAGGAGCCGCGCCGCGCGATCGCGATCCGCCAGCAGATCGGCGTCCGCGCGGAGCCGCACCGCGACCATGCCGCAGCCGATGTCGCCGCCGACGGCGGCCGGCAGGAGGCGGCGGCTCGTGGCCGTCACCGTGCCCACGCAGACGTCGTCGGCGACGTGCGCGTCGGGCATCACCGCGACGTGCGCGACGTCCTCGGTCTGCGCGAGCCGCGCGACCCGCGCGAGCACCGCGCGGGCCTCGGCGCTCGCGCCGTCAGGGAGCCATGTGGCGACGCGCGCGCTCACGGCTCCCCCTCCGGGGGCAGCACCTGGAACACGAGCGTCGGCGCGCGCTTGCGCGTGATCGCCCCCGCCACCTCCGATCGCAGGTAGCCCGCGACCTTCTCCAGCCGCGCCGCCGCCTCGTCCGGAGGCGCCGAGGGCCCGACCTGCACGATCACCGCGAGGCGGCCCACGTCGGGCGCCGGCGCCACCTCCACCACCCAGGCGTCCTGCAAGACCTCATCGCGGAGCGCGGAGAGCGCGCCGCTCACCGCCTCCTGCACCTGACGGCAGAGCTGGCGCTCCTTGCGCTGCGCCTTCCGCGCCGCCGTCCCACCGAACAACGAATCTGCATCCACGACGGAGCGCGCGGCGTCGCGGCTCCGCAAACGATCTTTGCCCATGCCATGCTCCCGAGGGCGCGGCGACACACCTACGCGTCGGCCGCGCAGTTCCTGCGACACGCGAGATGAGCTCGGGGGATGAGCCTCGCTGGCGCGCTCAGCGGCGCGTCAGACCGAGGCTCGTCGATGCAATCGGGCGCATGGCGGGCCTCCTTCGCCGGCAAGCGTGCACGAGCGAGCGCGGCGGCGCAAGGCGCGAGCCCTGCGCCGCCGCGCCTCGGACCGGAGGGGCTGCCGGGACGCGCGCCGGCACCTCGCCTGGCGGCGCGGCGGTGCGCGTCCCCTGGAGCGGGCGCTACGTCGCCTGCTGATGCGCGTGCGCGTGCGCGTACGCGGCGCACTGCCGCTCGGCGACGCGCTTCACGTAGCGGATCATCTGGTTCCCGGCGAACGTCATGAGGGGCGCCGTCAGGATGTTCCAGAAGAACAGCTGCTGCCGCGTCGCCGTGTCGGTCGCCCGGATCCTCACCTCGTACGAGAGCATCGTCCGCCGCTCGCCGTGCGGCGTCACGACGTAGCTCCCTGCCCCCTTGACGTACCCGGGGCAGTCGAACGCCTTGAACTCGGCGGGTGTCCGCTGCACGAACAGGCTCGTCGTCTGCATCGGACGCGCGATGGCGCCGACGACGATCTCGGAGCCCTCCTTCTCGGCCAGCTTGATCTGGCCGTAATCCTCGACGTTCTCGAGCGACACCCGCGCGGGCGCGGGCAGCGGCGCGAGGCCGAGCTGGCGCCGGGCGCGGCGCACGTCGGCGATGCGGAGCGCCAGGAGCGCGCGCAGCACGATCGAGCGGCTCTGCGCGAAATCCACGCTCTTCAGCGCGGCGTAGGTCGCCTGCGGTGTCGCCATCACCACGGTCTGGTAGTTCGCGACGATGTCGGCTTCCGGCAGGAAATGCTCGAGCAGCGTCGGACCGGCGGCGCGCTGCGCTCCGGACGAGCTCTCCGTCATCGAGCGCTCCTCCACTTTTTGGATCTCACCCTGTTCTGTCGAGATGTTCTGCATGGCGAGTTACCCCCACGGCGATTCGTGGGGTGAAGCGAGACGGAACACCAGCGGGCGTCTCCTGACGCCGTCTCGCTGCGTCTCTTCTTCTTCGTTGTCGTGAGCGGGAGGGGCGATGTCCCGGCGTCGAGCAGGCCTAACGCCGCCGCGAGGACTCGGCCATGCGGTGGGCGATGCGGAAGGCCATCTCCAGCGACTGGCGGTAGTTCAGCCGCGGATCGCACAGGCTCGCGTAGCGCCGGTCGAGATCGCCCTCGGTGAGGCCCGCCCCGATGCACTCCGTGACGTCGTCGCCCGTGAGCTCGAAGTGGACGCCGCCGAGGTGGGAGCCGAGCGCCTCGTGCACCTCGAAGCTCGCCTCGATCTCGGTGAGGATGTCCTCGAAATTCCGGGTCTTGATCCCGCCGGACGTCGTCTGGGTGTTGCCGTGCATCGGGTCGGACATCCAGAGCACCTTGCGCCCCGCCGCGCGCACCGCCTCGACGAGCGGCGGGAGCCCCTCGCGCACGCGGCCCGCGCCCATGCGCACGATGAGCACGATCTTCCCCGGCTCGTCCGTGGGGTTCAGCCGATCCAGGAGGCGGAGCACCTCGCCGGGGATCGTCTTCGGGCCGAGCTTGATGCCCACCGGGTTCTGGACGCCGCTGAAGAACTCGACGTGCGCGCCGTCGGGCTGCCGGGTGCGCTCGCCGATCCAGGGCAGGTGGGTGGTCAGGTCGTAGAAGCCCGGGCGGCGCGCGACCTTCCGCGTCTGCGCGGCCTCGTAGTGCAGGTTGAGCCCCTCGTGGCTCGTGAAGAACTCGACCCGAGACAGCTCACCGACGGGGACCTCGGCGAGCGCCTCCATGAACCGGAGCGCCTCGCCGACCTGATCGGTCATGCGCTGGTATCGCTCGCGCAGCTCGCCGGGGAGATCCGCGCGCTCGAGGAAGCTCAGGTCCCAGTATTCCGGGTGGTGCAGATCGGCAAAGCCGCCCTCCGACAGGGAACGGATGAAGTTCAGCGTGAGCGCCGCGTGCTGGTACCCCGCGATCATCAGGTTCGGGTCGGGGCGGCGCGCGGCGGCGTCGAAGGGCGCCCGGTTGATGAGATCGCCGAAATAACTCGGCAAGCTCACGCCGTCCCGCGTCTCGACGGGGCTGGAGCGCGGCTTGGCGTACTGGCCGGCAAAGCGCCCGAGGCGCACCACCGGCTTGCGGGCGCCGTGCACCAGCACGAGCGACATCTGGAGGAGGATCTTGAGTTTGTTCGTGACGATGTTCGGGCGGCAGTCGTCGAGCGTCTCCGCGCAGTCGCCCCCCTGCAGCACGAACCGGCGGCCGAGCTGCGCCTGCGCCAGATGCGCCTTGAGGCGCTCGACCTCCCACGACGTCACGAGCGGCGGCAGCGCCCGGAGCCTCTCGACGACGGCCTCGACGGACCCGGCATCCTCGTACGGGAGGGGCGCTGCGTTGGGACGGTCACACCATGAATCCGGCGACCAAGGGTGAGCAGAGGATTGCATGAGCTGAGCCCTGTTATGGCAAAGCTCCCATCCGCGCAACCGTTGGTCAACGCCGGCGGCGTGCGGCGCGCGCGGTCAGCGATCCGGCGGCGCCTCGGCCGCCCCGGGCGCCGGCGGATCACTGACCGCGCGCACCTCGATCGCCTGGATGGTCTGCTTGATGTCGCCCGCGATCGAGGCGCACGGCGCCGGGCAGCGGCTCGTGCCGAAGAAGCCGCACCCCTTGCTCTTGCCGACGAGGAGCGGAGAGAGGACGTCGATCGCGCGCCGGTCGCCCTCCTTCGCCGCGCGCTGGAGCAGCGCCTGCCGCGCCTTGCACGTCGGGGAGACGCGGAGCTCGTGCGCGATGCGCAGCGCGGGCGTCGCCTGCTCCAGGACCGCGGCCTCTCCGAGCCGCCGCGCGGCGCGGTCCTTCAGCGCCGAGCTGCCCGCCGCGAGATCGTAGAGGAGGTCCGGCCCCCGGCTCCCCATGCCGCTCGCCATCAGCTCGAGCGCGGCCGACGCCACCTCGGGGGGCCCGGCGGCGGCGCCCGAGACGACCCGATGCACGTCGTCGTCGCCCGCCGCTCCGGGATCGAGCTCCAGGAGCCGCTTCGCCGCGGCGAGCGCGGCGGCGTGGTAGGGGGGCGGGAGCGCGTGGCGCTCCATGAGCGCCCGGAAGATCGCCGGATCCTTGGGGTAACGCGCGGCGAGGGCCTCCAGCGCGATGACGCCGCGCGCCTTCGCCGTCGCGAGCTCGTCGGCAGGGACCGCGTCGCTCGGGGGCGCCTCGACCGGACGGCGTGGCGCGGAGTCCGACGGCGGCGCGTTCTCGGTCTGCACGGCCGTCTCGAGCGCGGCGAGCGACGTGTCGTCGCGCAGCAGGGCGGCGGCGACGACGATCGCCACGGACGCAGCCGCGCCGGCGATCAGCCAGCGCGCCGCGGGCGGCGCCGTGGTCAGCAGGGTCGTGCGCGGGAGCGAGGTGTTCGCGCCGAAGAGCGAGGCGCCCCCGCCGGGAACGGAGGCGCGCCCGCCGGGAACGGAGGCGCGCCCGCCCGGGAGCGCGCTGCCCGTGCCCGGAAGAGAGCCCGGTCGGTCGGGGGTGCTGGCACGGCTGGGACGCGTCCCGGACGCCTGCGCTGGCATGGTCCGCTTCCCCCTAACACAGGCCCGGGCCGCGGCCCATGACCGGCGTCGCGCCGCCCGGCCGCGGCGCCATTATCGAGGCTCCCGCCAGTGCTGGTAGGCGGCGGCCGCGATCGCGGCGCCCACGCTGATGAGGAAGAGCAACGCGTCCCAGACCGGCCAGGCGATGCCGATGGCGCGCTGCAGGACCACGGCCTCGATGAGCCGCACGAGCAGCGACGCGGCGCCGTAGGCCACCAAGGCGAGCACGACGGGCGTCGAGAGCCGCGGCGCGAGCGCGCTCATCCTGGCGTCGTCCCGCCAGATGTGCCGGAAGATGTAGAAGCCGCCGAGCAGGCCGATGCCGAACAGGGCGCACAGGATCCCGAACGTGAGCAGCGCGGCACCCTGGCCCGACAGCGCCGCGGCGTCGCTCCGCGCCGCCCGTGCGAGGCCGGCGAGGCTGCTGACAAGGCCCGCACCGAGCCACCCCAGGCCGAGGCTCGCCGAGAGGAAGACCATCTGCCGGGTCAGGTACGCCTCGGACGCCGCCGATGCGGGCAGCCCGAGGGCGTGCGAGAGCGCAAAGGGCCTCCCGAGCACGACGGACGATCGCCCGAGCGAGGTGCGCGTGCTCGGCGGCGTGGGCACGGCCGCTTCCTCGTAAGGCGCGAGGTCGCGGGCGAGCTCGCCCATGGACGTTTGGCGGCCCGAGGGGTCCTTCGCCATGGCGCGCTGGAGGACGAGCTCCAGCCCCGCCGGGATGTCCGGCGCCAGGGCCCGCGGCGGCCGCGGTTCCTCCGTCATGACCGCGAGGAGCAGCGACGTCGGATCCTTGCGGTCGAAGGGGCGCTGCCCGGTCAAGGCGTGGTAGAGGACGGCCCCGACCGCATAGATGTCGGTCCGGAGATCGGTCTGCTCCCCCCTGGCCTGCTCCGGGGGCATGTAGGCGGGCGTCCCGAGCACCATGCCCGTCCTCGTCAGCGCGGAGGGTTCGGCCGTCTTCGAGATGCCGAAATCGAGGATCTTCACCGTCGGGCACGCGGGATCGCCGGTGAGGAAGATGTTCTCCGGCTTGATGTCCCGGTGCACGATGCCCAGCGCGTGCGCGGCGGCGAGGCCTTCGCAGACCTGCCGCGCGATCCGCACCGCCGCGCCGACGGGCAGCCGTCCTCCCGGCGTCGCCGCGAGCAGCTCGCCGAGCCCCTGGCCCTCCAGGTACTCGGTGATGAGGCACGGCCGCCCGTCGCTCAGCCGGTTCACGTCGAAGATCTCGACGATGTGCGGGCTGCGGACCGACGCCACCGCCTCGGCTTCGCGCTGGAAGCGCGCGAGGACCGTCGGGTGCTGGGCGAGCTCGGCGTGGAGCGTCTTCAGGGCGAACCGCTTGCCGGGGATACGGGTGTGCTGCGTCTCGTAGACGCGGCCCATGCCGCCCTCCCCGAGGAGGCGCGTGACGACGTACGCGCCCGCCACGGTCGTGCCGACGAGCGGGTCCGGCTCCAGCGGCCCATCCCCCGTCGCGCCCTCGACGGATGCGGGGGGGCGCACCGTGTCGGCGGTCGCGACCTGCATCGCCGCGACGCTCACCGCAGGGGGCGGGGGAGGCGGGCGCACCGTCTCCACGGCCGACTGGGGGTTCGCCGCGGCGTTCCCCGGGGGCGGGGGAGGCGGGCGCACCGTCTCCACGGCCGACTGGGGTTGTACCGCGCCGCGGACGGCGGCAAGCGCCGCCTGCCGCTCCGTGTCGCTCATGACCCGGGTCGGGCCGTCACCCTCCTCAAGCGCCATGGAAGCCGAGCCTCCGGCAGACCTGGGCCTGCTCAAGGTAGGGCTGCCCGAGCGACCGGGCGAAAAGCTCGAATCCGACACGCAAAGGGCCTCGCTCCCATGGATCCGGGTCGGTCCCCGCCGAGGGCGAGGACCGACGATTCGTCGCCGATGCGCAGGCGAACACCGCGGGACGACGCTACCACGGATCGACCCGCGTGAGAGCGTCGACGTACCGGCGCGGAATCGCGACGCGGGGCTCGGGCGGGGTGCGTGGCCGGACGGAAGTTCGCCGCGTTGCTGTCGGGCCGCGGGTCAGCTTGCAGGTTGCTCAGCCTGCGCCGGCTTCTGCTTGGCGGCCTTGCGTTGCTCCGCGTCGAGCAGGCCGATTCGCGCCTTCTGGCAGCGCTTCAGGCGCTTCTTCTTGAGCGGGGTGGCGAGCCATTCGTGACGCAGGCGGACATTCCACTTCGGGGTATTGGCCATGTTCTTGGGCTTTCTCTGCGAGGGGGCGGCAGCCTACACAAACGTGCGGGGTCGTCAAGAGGCCGGCGCGGCTGTCCGCTCCACTTTTCCAGCGCTCGGGCGCGGGGGTGGAGCGCTCGCCGAGCCCCTCGCCCAGGCAGGGGTCCCTCCCTTGCTCCGCCTCGAGGTGCTCGTGCAGGCGGAGCCACACGTCGCGCACGACGGCCGCCGGGAGGGGCGGGAGCTCGCGCGCGGCGGCGAGCAGGGACGCCGCCGCGGCGTCGAGCGAGCGCTCCGACGCGGGGAGACCCCAGAGGGCGCTCCGGCGCTCGGCGGGCTGGCGCACGACCGCGGCGCGGAAGTCCTCGCGGGCGAGGCGCAGGCGGGAGCGGACGGTGTTCTCCTTGAGCTGCAGCTCGCGGGCGATGTCGGCCACCGGCACGCCGAGCAGATCGTACATCACGAGGATCACGCGCCGCTCGGGCGCGATCTTCAGGAGCAGCGCCGTCACGACCTCGGCGCGGTCGGCGCTCGCGAGCGTCTGCTCCGGCGTCGGCGCCGGCTCGCGCCCCTCGAACGGCCACGAGCCGCCGGCCCCGGACGGGATCTCGCGGCGCCGGTGGGCGCGCGCGTGGTAGTGGCTCGCCTTGCGCCAGGCGATGCCGAACAGCCAGCGCTGGAGCGCCGTCTCGGGCGTGACGCGCAGGGGCGGCAGCCCGGCCGCGGGGAGCTCGTTCCTGGGCGCCGCGTGGTAGCGCCACGGCTCGTAGCTGGGCAGGCCGCGGAAGGCGGCGAGGAAGACCTCCTGGAGCATGTCGTCCACGTCGCTCGTCGCCACGCCCAGCCACCGGAGCGCGTGGTGGAGGAAGGGCAGGCCCACGGCGTAGACCTTCTCGAACGGCGGGGACGCCGGAGGCGAGGACGGGGCGGTCGGCGCGCTCATCCGGTGCTCCGTGCCGCCGGGAAGACCGCGCCGGTATAGGCGGGGTAGGGGATCGGCGCCGGCTGGCCCGCGGGCGGCTCTGGCGGAGGCGGCGGCCGGTGCCAGCGCTCGACGGGCTCGAGCTCGACGAGCATGTCGAGGGAGGTCCGGAGAGAGAGGTGGAAGTCGTCGTCGTCCGCGGAACGAGCGCTGTGGAAGGCGACATAGAACAACACGGTGCCGATCTGGCGCGCCCACGGGTCGCCCCGGCGCTGCAGGAGGCGATCGGCGAGATCACACAACGCGTGGAACAGCCGCCCTCCCGGACGGCGGCTGTCGGGCCCGCAGACATCGAGGGTGGCGCGCCGGAGGACGCGCCGGGCTGCTTTTTTCGTGGAAGTCGTAGTGGTCGTGGAAGGCGCGCGCGACTGCGTCTTCGGCCTGCTCCGATTCGGCATGGTCCGGTCCACCGCAAGGTTCGGGTTGGGATGGATCGGTGCTGCGTGGATCCATCACCATGAGTTACGGGGAGCGGCCGAGGATGATTTGATGTTCCGCGCCGCGGCGAGACCGCGCGGGCGGCGCGGGCGGCACGGCGAATAACCGGCCTTCCGCCCGGCGCGGCGGTCAATCCGGCACGGGCGTCAGCTGCACCTGCAAGTGGATCGGCGGGTCGCCGCTCTTGGCCTGGACGAGGCGATCCCAGGGGAAGTATCCCGCCTTCTCCACGGTGATGCGGTGCGGGCCGGGCGGCAGCGCGACGCCGCGGGCGGCGACGTGGGCGAGCGCGCCGACGTACTCGTCGTCGATCGTGACCGACGCGTCGGGCACGTTCCCCTTCATCCGGAGCGAGACCGTCGCCGGTGCGCGCGCGACGCACGCGGCGAGCCCGAGCAGCAGGATCGCCGCGGCGCGCGTTTTCCTCGCGGCGTCCATCATTCCCATTCGATCGTCGAGGGTGGCTTCGAGGAGACGTCGAGCACCACCCGGTTCACGCCGCGCACTTCGTTGATGATCCGCGAGCTCACCCGGGCGACGAGATCGTAGGGCAGCCGCGCCCAGTCGGCGGTCATGCCGTCGGTCGAGTGCACCGCGCGGAGCGCGATCGCCTCGTCGTAGGTGCGCTCGTCGCCCATCACGCCGACGGAGCGGACCGGGAGGAGCACGCAGAAGCTCTGCCAGAGCGACTCGTAGAGCCCGGCGGTGCGGATCTCGTCCTCGAAGATGGCGTCGGCGGCCCGGAGCACGCGGAGCTTCTCCGGCGTCACCTCGCCGAGGCACCGCACCGCGAGGCCGGGGCCGGGGAAGGGCTGGCGGTAGAGGATCTCGCGGGGCATGCCGAGCGCCTCGCCGGCGGCCCGCACCTCGTCCTTGAAGAGCTCGCGCAGGGGCTCGATGAGGCCGAGTTGCATCCGCTCGGGCAGGCCGCCGACGTTGTGGTGGCTCTTGATGACGGCGCTCGGGCCCTTGAACGACACGCTCTCGATGACGTCGGGATAGAGGGTGCCCTGGACGAGCCACTTGGCCCCCTCGACCCGCTTCGCCTCCTCCTCGAACACCTCGATGAAGAGGCGGCCGATCGTCTTGCGCTTCTGCTCGGGGTCGACGACGCCGCGCAGCCCCTCGAGGAACCGCGCCGCTGCGTCGACGGCGTCGAGGTTCATGTGGAAGTGACCGCGGAACGTCCGCTCGACGGTCTCGGCCTCGCCCTCGCGCAGGAGGCCGTTGTCGACGAAGATGCACGTCAGCCGGTCGCCGAGGGCGCGCTGGCAGAGCACGGCGGCGACCGAGGAGTCGACGCCGCCGGAGAGGCCCAGGATGACGCGGTCGCTCGGGCCGGCCTTCTCGCGGACCGCGGCGATCGCCTCCTCGACGAACGACGCGGGCGTCCAGGTCGGGGAGAGGCCGGCGACGTCGAAGAGGAAGGCCTGGAGGATCTCCTTGCCGCGCGAGGTGTGGACGACCTCGGGGTGGAACTGGAGGCCATAGAGCTTGTCGCGCTCGCGGGCCACGGCGCAGAGCGGGCTGCCGGGCGTCGTGCCGATCGACACGAAGCCCTCCGGCATCGCCGTGAGGCGATCGCCGTGGCTCATCCAGACGTCGAGCGTGTCGCCCTCGGCGAAGCGGGAGAAGATGCCCGTCGGGCGCTCGACCCGCACCGTGGCGGGGCCGTACTCGCCGCCGGTGTGCGCGCGCTCGACCTTGCCGCCGAGGTGGTGCGCCATGAGCTGGAGCCCGTAGCAGATGCCCAGCGTGGGCACGCCGAGCTCCAGCACCTCCCGGGAGCAGCGGGGCGCGCCGTCGCCGTACACGCTCGCGGGGCCGCCGGAGAGGATGATCGCCCGCGGAGCGAGCCGGCGGAGCTCGGCGACGGGGACGTCGAAGCGGTGGATCTCGCAGTAGACGCCGGACTCGCGCACGCGCCGGGCGATGAGCTGGGTGTACTGAGAGCCGAAATCGAGGATGACGGCGAAGTCCCGCCGGGGTGAGTGCATGGCTGCCGCTAGCATGGCGGGGCGAGATCCGCCAGGGGCGGGCGGGGACCGCCGCGGTCGAGCGCCCGCTGGCGCTCGACCGGCGCGTCACGGCGGCGCAGCGGGGGTCGGCGCGGCCGGCGTTTGCGGCGTTTGCGGCGCCGTCGGCGCGTCCGATGCCGCGGGCGTCGGCGCTGCCGGCGCGTCCGGCGCAGCGGGCGCCGGTGCTGCCGGCGGCTCGCTGGTGCCGCCGTCGAACGCGCGCGGGGCCTGGTACTCGGGCGGCGGGCCGGGCGGGAGCGGCTTGGGCGCGGAGGAGCCGCACGCCGCGGCGAGCAGCGCGGCGGCGATCGCGGGAAGGAGCGGACGGTGGGGAGCTCGTGTCATAGCTGGACTCCGGTCCCTCCGGCGCTCCCGGCGGGCACGGGATGCTGCGGCATCTCGGGAGCGCCGAACGGATCGGGAGGGGGCTGGAATTCGGGCGGACCCTGGAGCGGCGGGGGCAGGACGGTGGCGGCTGTCGGCGCCACGTCGAGCGGCGCCCCTCGCGCGTTCGGCGCCGCGAGGGGGATGCCGGTGCTCGGCGGCGCGAGCGCGTCCTCGACCGCGTCCCGGCCGCCGCACGCCGCGACCGCGATCGCGGCGAGGAGCGCGGCGCGCGGCCCGCGACACGGCGGGCGGGGGCGGGGCGCGGGGGACGGCTGGCTCGGCCTTCGGAGGTCGCCGGACACGTCGGCACGCTAGCACGGACGTGAAGGAGAACGGTTGGCCCGCGCAGGGAGGCGAGCTAGGTTCCCGCTGTGGAACAGAGCCGTGCCGATCTGGAGGGCGCGCTGCGCGCCCTCTGAAAGCGAGAGAACGTTGGCGACGAAGAAGGACGCAGGCGAAGGGAGCAGCAGGCCGCGGGCGAAGGCGGGGTCGAAGGCGGGCGAGGGCGCGGAGCCTCGCCTCCCGGCGAGGAAGAAGGCGACCACGGCGAAGGCGGGCGCGGCAGGGCGCGCCTCGTCCGCGGCGAAGCCGAAGCGGCCGGCGTCGCCCCGGATCCGCGCCTCCCACACCGGCGTGGGCGAGCCCGGGGCGAAGGCCGGGCGCGCGCGCCGCGCGCCGGACGCGGGCGACGAGGCGGAGCGACCGGCGGCGAGGGCGCCGCGGCCGACGCGGGGTGAGGGCGGGGCGAAGGCGATCCTGCCGCTCGCGGGGCGGCCCGCCGCGCGCAAGGCGCCGCTCGCCGGTCCGAAGCGCGCCGGGTCGCGCCGGAGCGCGCCGCCGCCGGTGCCGCAGCCGTCGGAGTCGGCGCGCGAGCTGGCGCTCAAGCTGGCGGCGTCGGGGCTCGACAAGAAGGCGATCGGCGTCGAGATCCTGGAGGTGGTGGGGCGCGTCGACTACGCGGACTACCTCGTGATCATGACGGGCCGCTCCGACCGGCACGTCCACGCGATCGCGACGGGCCTGGAGGAGGCGACGCGCAAGGACAAGATCGCGCCGCTGTCGATGGAGGGCCTCGCCGCCGCGACGTGGGTGCTGATCGACTTCGGCGACGTCGTGGTGCACGTGTTCCAGGAGGAGACGCGGCGCCTGTACGACATCGAGGGGCTCTGGATCGACGCGGGCCGCGTCCCTGTCCCGGAGGAGGGCCCGGCGCCGGGGGCGCAGCCCGCCCCGCGGTTCGACCCGAGCTGAGCGCGCGCCCGTGCGCCTCGTCGTGGCGGCCGTCGGCCGCGTGAAGGACAAGCCGCTGCGCGCGGCGATCGACGAGTACCTCGGCCGCATCCGCCGCTACGTGGCCTGCGACGAGATCGAGATCGCCGACGGCCCGCCTGCGAAGGTCGGGCCGCTGCTCGCGCGCGCGGCGGCGGGGGCGAGCGTCATCGCGATGGAGGTGAACGGCAAGGCGCTCACCAGCGAGGCGTTCGCGGCGGGCGTCGAGCGGTGGGGCTCGCGCGGCAAGGGCGTGGTCACGTTCCTGATCGGGGGAGCGGACGGGCTGCCGCCCGACGTGTCCGCCGCGGCCGACGACCGGTGGAGCCTGTCGCCGCTCACGTTCCCGCATCGCCTCGCGCGGCTCGTGCTGATCGAGCAGCTCTACCGGGCGATGACGCTGCTGCGGGGCGAGCCGTACGCGCATTGACGCGCGGGCGGCGCGGCGCACGCCGCGCGCGTCCGGCGCGCCGCGCCGGGGCCGGCGCGCGTGCGCTACTCCCTGGGCCAGTCCGGCGCCGCGAGCTCGATCGGCCCGTTGAACCAGAACGCGTAGGCCTGCTCGTCGGCGCGGTTGTACCGGCCGAGCGTCTTCTCGAAGTAGTCCCCCCAGTGGGGCTGCCGGCCGTCGACGTCGGTGAAGCCGTACTCCCGGGCGAGGTCCCACGAGCTGAAGACGCGGCCGGCCTTCGCCGCGACGTCCGGATCGGCGGCGAGCGCCGCGACGGCGCGGCCCACGTAGTAGGGCGTCTCCGAGGCGATGAAGTGCGGGTCCTTCGCGGCCCCGTCCTGCCAGGTCGCCTCCGTGACGCCGAAGTGGTCGAGCATGGCCTCGGAGCGCAGGAAGCCGGGCGTCACCGCGAGCGCCGTGATGCCCGGGCGCCGGCGCAGCTCCCGGGCCATCGCGAAGGCGAGGCGGATGACCGACATCTTCGCCAGGTCGTAGAAGAGGTTGCCGCGGTAGCCGAAGTGGTCGCCGTCGGTGACCTCGACGATCAGGCCCCGGCCGCGCTCGATCAGGAGCGGCACCGCGTGGCGGCTCGTGATGATGTGCGAGGTGACGGCGCGCTCGAGCAGGATCTTCCCCTTGGGGATGGAGAGCTTCCAGAACGGCGCGCCGAAGTCGGTGAGCTCGTCGCCGCCCCAGACGTCGTTGACGAGGAGGTCGAGCTTGCCTTGCTCGCGCTGGATCTGCGCGCAGAGCGCCTCGACCTGCTCCTCGACGGTGTGGTCGACCTGCACGGCGAGGCCGCGCCCTCCGCGCGCGGTGACCATCTCGGCGGTCTCCTCGATGGTCTCGGGGCGCCCCTCCGTGGCGGGCCGGCCGCGGACGCTGCGCCCGGTGCAGTAGACGGTCGCGCCGGCCTCGCCGAGCGAGCACGCGATGGCGCGCCCCGCGCCGCGCGTGGCGCCGGCGACGAGGGCGACCTGTCCTTCGAGAGCGAGATGTTTCATGGGGGTCTCCTTGGGACCGGAGCTCCGTGGGGCGGACGCGGGGGTGCCCGTCGTGGCGCCGCGCGCTGCCCGGTGCGGTCTCCGGTCGGTCCGGGGGAGACGCTACGGGACTATTCTTGACATCCTCTGTCATGAATTGCGCGTAGGCTTGGAATCGTTCTCCAGCGGGAGTCACCGGCGGGGGTCGTCGGCCTGGCCCGGGGCCCAGGGAAGGTCATGCGCGCGGATCGGCTGCTCACCTTGATGCTGCTCCTACAGCAGGCGAAGAACCGTCAGCTCACGGCCGAGGACCTGGCGGGCCGGCTTCAGGTCTCGGCGCGGACGATCTACCGGGACCTCGACGCGCTGTCGGCGGCGGGGGTGCCCGTCTATGCACACCGCGGCCCGAACGGCGGGATCGCCCTGCTGGAGGGGTGGCAGACGAGCCTGACCGGGCTGACGCAGGCCGAGGTGCAGGCGCTCTCGGCCGTCGCCGCGCCGGGCGCGCTCGCGGACATCGGCCTCTCGGGGCCGCTCCAGAGCGCGTTGATCAAGCTCGCGGCCGGGCTGCCGGTCGTGCAGCGGTCAGCGGCGGAGCACGCGCGGCAGCGGCTCCACGTGGACTCGTCGGGGTGGTTCCAGGGGAGGGAGGTGGTGCCCCACCTGGACATGCTGCGGGAGGCCGTCTGGGGCGACCGGAAGGTCTGGCTTTCGTACCGGGACTTCGACGGGGCGGCGAGCGAGCGGGTGGTGGAGCCGTACGGGCTCGTGCTCAAGGCCGACCGCTGGTACCTCGTGGCCGGCGCGGAGCGCGGGCCGAGCGTGTTCCGGGGCGCGCGCGTCGAGGGGGCGCGCCTGCTCGACGAGGGGTTCGCGCGGCCGGAGGGGTTCGATCTGGCGGCCTTCTGGAAGGCGTGGTGCCAGCGGTTCGCGGAGCGCAGGGCGAGCTACGTCGCGACGTTGCGCGTGACCGAGGAAGGGGAAGAGGCGCTGAGGAAGATCCGACCCGCCGGCGAGCACGAGCGGTGGGGGCGGGGCGCGCCGGCGCGCGGCGGCGCGAGGACCGTGACAGTCGATTTCGAGCGCGAGTCCATCGCGGTCGCGCAGATCGTGGGGCTCGGCCGGGGCGTCGAGGTGGTCGCGCCGGAGGCGCTGCGGGCGCGGCTCGGGGCGATCGCGGCGGATCTCGCCGCGGTGTACGGGGCGAGCGCCGGCGCCGAGCGCCCCGGTGGGGACGACGCCGACCGGATCCAGGACGCCCCCGGCGCGGGCGGCGACGACGGCGCTGGGCAGACGTCGTCCGCGCAGTAAAACGAAGGCTCCCTTTGCCGAGGAGCTGCCGCATGACGAGCCGTCTTCAGGAGCGCCTGCTCGCGATCATGGACCGCAAGAACCACTGGGCCTGGGCGCACCTCAGGGGCCCCGGCCTCACGCGCGATCAGCTCGCCGTCCACTTCCGGCACGAGTACCGGGTCTACGTGCGCGACTTCCCGGTGCTGCTCGCGCGTGTGCTCGGCCAGTCGCCGCCGGCGGCGGTGCGCAGCGCGCTGGCGGAGAACCTCTACGAGGAGCAGACCGGGAAGCTCTCGCTGGGCGTGGCGCACCCGGAGCTCTTCCTGGAGATGATGGACGGCCTGGGCATCCCGCGCGTGGCCATCGAGGACGAGTCGCTCCCGCTCGAGCCCGAGGCCCACACGTACCGGGCGCTGCTCGATCGCGCGAGCGCGTCGCCGCCGTGGGTGGTGGGCGCGGCGGTGCTGACGATCTTCGTGGAGGGGAGCGTGCACGAGCGCGCGGAGCTCCTCGGACAGCGGGCGTTGCCGCCGATCGAGGAGGCGCTGCGCGTGCACCCGATGGTGCGCCATTACGGATGCCCCCCGGAGCGGATGCGCCTGGCGAGGGCGCACCGGGCGGTGGAGGGCGGGCACCGGCGGGACGCATGGGAGATGGTGCTGGGGCACGTGCCGGACGAGGGGCCGCTGGCCGATGCGGTCGCGTCGGCGGTGGCCGCGGCGCATGCGGCGTGGATGGAGTACCGGGACGCGGTGGCGCGCGCGATGGGGCTCCGGCCTGCAGAGAGGACCGGAGCCCCGTGACGCCCGGCGCGCAGGACGACGCTCTCGCGCAATGCCGCTGGCCGGAGCTCTCCCCGAGGTACGGGAGCGCGCTCCGCGCAGCGGTCGCTTTCGTCCTCGACGCGTGGATCCGGTGCGCAATCGTCAAGGGGTGATCGCGCATCGCCGCCGTCGCCCTGCGGCTCACTCCGCATCTGCGCAGGAATAGGTGATCTCCCAGTCCTGCACCTGAACGCCGCCCGCACCGTCGCTGGTCGGCGCCGGCCCGCCGCACGTCTTGCCAGGGCAGTGGGTGGCGACGAGGGCCACGCAAGCCGCGCTCCACACGCCCGTGCACGTGCCGCTCTGCATGCGCGTCCCCGGCGGGCAGGTCGCGCCGGCGGGCAGCGTGCATCGGCCCGTGACGGTGCAGACGCTCCCTGCTTCGACACGGGCCTGACATTGCGCCGTCGACGTGCAGAACGGCGTGCAGCAGCGCGGATCGGCGGCGCAGATGGCCTCGACGCACGGGTCGCCGCACGACGTGGTCATGTTGAGCGCTTCCGCGTTGACCGCCTCGCAGGCGTCGTGCGCGCAGCTGCTCGGCACGGCCGTCTGTGGCCGGAGCCCGCCTTGGCCGTCGGGCGAGAGCGCCTGCGCGGCGCTGCCGACGTCCTCAGCGCCGTCGTCGCCAGGGCCGCCGGGATCGAGGGCACAGCCGGCCGCGAGCGCGCTCGCCACACTCGCGCATAACGCCGTGAAAAGGTTCATTGATTTTCTCATTCGAGGCTCTTCGTTCCGAGGGGTGTCGAGTGCCGCGCCAAGCCTCTCCGGACGCAAGATCGGCGTCGTGAAGCCCGGGGGCACGAACAATAGGCGTGAGGCGCGGCGTGGATCGCCGCGAAAGCCTAAGGAACACTGCGAAGGCCCAAGGTATATCCTCTCATGCTCGCTCGGCTCGGGGAGGCACGTCAAGGCCGAGCAGATGAGTGTGTCTCACGCACGCTCGTGCGGGAGTAGAGGGCGCATGTCGTAGGACGCCCTGAAGACCATGGCGACGGGGCGGTCAGCACATTGCCGAGAGGTTCCGGGCAGAAAAGAAACTCGGGCGGAGGCTGCCGAAATCCTCCGGGGTCGGAAGGATACAATCACCTGCGGTGAAGAAGACCGCTCCCACCCTGCCGGAGCGCTCTCTCTCGCTCAGCCACTTCGGGCGCGCGGCGCCCTCACTCCGGAAAGAACGTCTCGATCGCGAGCGCGGGTGTCCCGTCCGGATGGACGCCGCCGAGCAGCGCGAGCGTGCCGTTCGGCGCGGGCACGGCGGTCGCGCCGCGCCGCGGCTCCCGGAGCGGCAGCTCCTCGGCCCGCGCCGCGGCGAGGTCGACGACGAAGCTCCTCGTCAGACCGTCCGCGCCCGCGGCGGCCTCGTTGCCCACGGCGAGCATGCGCCCGCCAGGCAGCGCGAACGCGGCGACGCCCGCGAGCGCGGCCGGCAGCGCCGCGCCCTCTAGCGCGACCGCGGCGCAGCTCGCGCCGGCGCACCCGGGCGCGAGCCGTCGCGTCGGCGCCGCGGCGCCCTCGAGCACGCCGCCGACGAGCGCGATCTCCCCGGGCGCGGTCACCGCGGCGCCCGCGCCCCAGGTCGGGTCCGGCGGGAACGGCCGCGGCGCGAACGTCGTCGCGCCGTCGCCGAGCACCTCCAGCCCCGCGCCGGTGGCGCTCCCGCCGGCGACCACCAGGCCCACGCCCTCGACCCACACGGCCGCGGCGCCGGCGCGCGCCTCGCGGAGCCGCACCACCGAGAGCTTCCGGTCGGCGCCGACGACCAGCACCACGTCCGCAGCCGGCCCCGGCGCCCCCGCAGGCTGGTCCGGCGCGCCCGCGGACGGCCCCGAGCGCGTCGCGCCGACCACGAACGAGCGCCCGTCCGTCGCCTCGATCGTCCGGCCGCCGGCCACCTCGGCGAACGAGCTCAGCCCGTCGGGAAGCGGCACCTCGGCGGTCTCGCCCGTCGCCACGTCGGCCCACGTCGCGCCCTCGTCGTCGAGGGCGAGCACCACGTCCCCGCGCGCAACGAGCGACCGCGCCGCCCGCGGGAGCGCGCCGCCGGACGCGCTCCCGCCCCACACCGCGAGGTCGTACGCGTCGAGCCGCGCCGGGTCCACGTCGCCGGCCGCGGCGCCGCCGGTGAGGACCACGAAGCGCTCCGCGAGCGCCGCGCCGGGCGCCCCGACGCGCGACGCGGCGAGCTGGCCGGGCGGCCGCGCCCACCGCCCTGCTCGCTGCGCGAACAGGGGCAGCACCTCGCCCACCACCGCGGCGAGGTAGATGCCCGACACGGAGCGCCCGCGCACCACCGCCGCCCCGCCCGCGTCCTCGCCGCGGACCTCGAACGTGTACGCCCGGTCCGCCGGGATCTCGCCGAAGTCGA
The DNA here is from genome assembly GCF_002950945.1 of Sorangium cellulosum. GTDB lineage: Bacteria > Myxococcota_A > Polyangia > Polyangiales > Polyangiaceae > Sorangium > Sorangium cellulosum_E. Next base: position 6,057,124 of record NZ_CP012673.1, on the reverse strand, counting down.
GCGACCCGCCCGGCGGAGCTGACGCGGACACGGCGACGTCCCCCTCGACCGCCTCCGCGGTCACCTCGATCCGGGCGACCGGCGGATCTTCCTGGAAGGCGGCCGCCTCGCGCCCCGGCACCACCTCGATCGTGAGGGTCCGCGGCTCGGCGCCGCACCCGAGGAGCAGCAGGCCGAGCGCAGGGAGGGCGCGCCCCGGAGGCTGGGTGGTCATGAGGGCGCAGTCTTAGCGCCTCGGACCCGCGCGCGTGAGCGGGATCGTCGCGTCGTCGCACGGCCGGCGGGGGCGCGCCGCTACAGATCGACCTGCACCCCGAGCTCCACCACGCGCTCCGGCGGCAGGTTGAAGTAGCCGGGCACCGCCCCGGCGTTCCGCGCCATCACCGCGAAGATCGTCTCCGCGAGCGCGCCCATGCGGCCGCGGTCAGTCGCGAGGATCGTCTCGCGGCCGAGGTAGTACGTCACGTCCGCGAAGTCGATGGGCAGCCCGTGCTTCGCCGTGGCCCGCCGCAGGAGGGACGGCACGTCGGTCGACTGCATGAACCCCGAGCGGATGATCAGCCGGTGGATCCCCTCGTCGAGGCTCGTCAGGTCGAGGCGATCCTTCTCCGCGACCCGCGGGACGTGCTCCGTGACCACGGTCAGCAAGACGACCGTCTCGTGCAGCGCCTTGTTGTGCTTGAGGTGGTGCGCCAGGATGTACGGCGTCTTGCCCGCGCGCGAGCTCAGGAACACCGCCGTGCCCGGGACGCGCGCGCGGCACCGCGCGTCGAGCCCGCGCACGAAGCCCTCGACCGACGGTGCGGCCCGCGTGAAGCGCTCGACGAGGAGCGCGCGGCCTCGCTTCCAGACCACCATCAGCGCGAACAGGACCGCCGCGATGACGATCGGCACGTACCCGCCGTCGAGGACCTTGAGCAGGTTGGCGCCGAAGAACGCGAGATCGAACGACAGGAAGAGGAGCAGGAGCGCGAGCGCCTTCCAGAGCGGGGCGCCCCACGCGGCGCGCATCACGACGAAGTAGACGATCGACGTGATCCCCATCGTGCCGGTCACCGCGATGCCGTACGCCGCGGCCAGGCGGCTCGAGTGCCCGAACATCAGCACGAGCGCGATGCAGCCGGCGGCGAGGGCCCAGTTCACCGAGGGGACGTAGATCTGCCCCTCCGCCTCGCTCGAGGTGTGGCGCACCTGCACCCGCGGCAGGTACCCGAGCTGGATGGCCTGATGCGTGAGCGAGTAGGCGCCGGAGATCAGCGCCTGCGAGGCGATCACGGTGGCCATGGTGGAGAGCGCGACGAGCGCGTAGGTGGGCGCGCCCCGCGGCACCATCGCGAAGAACGGGCTCTCGGCGGCCTCGGGGGACGCGAGCAGCAGCGCGCCCTGTCCGAAGTAGTTGAGCACGAGCGCGGGCATCGCGAGCCCGAACCACGCGAGCCGGATCGGGGCGCGCCCGAAGTGACCCATGTCCGCGTAGAGCGCCTCGCCGCCCGTGATGACGAGGACCACCGAGCCCAGGATCGCGAAGCCGTGGAGGCCGTGCGCGCCGAAGAAGCGGGCGGCGTGGAGCGGGTTCAGCGCGCCGAGCACCGCCGGGTTCTTCGCGATGTACACGAGCCCGAGCGCCGCGAGCGCCGCGAACCAGAGGACCATGATCGGCCCGAAGACCCTGCCGACGCGCGCCGTCCCGAAGCGCTGCGCGCTGAAGAGCGCCACGAGGATCGCGCAGGTGAGCGGGACGATGGCCGGCGTGAGCGCCGTCGTGGCCACCGCGAGGCCTTCCATCGCGCTCAGCACCGAGATCGCGGGCGTGATGATCCCGTCGCCGTAAAGGAGCGCGGCGCCGAGCACCACGAGCGCGGCGATCCACCCGACGCCCGCGCTCCCCTTGCCGTGCAGCCGCGCGGGGACGAGCGCGAGCAGCGCGAGGATGCCGCCCTCGCCCTCGTTGTCCGCGCGCAGGATGAAGGTGACGTACTTGACCGTGACCACCATCGTGAGCGACCAGAAGATCAGCGAGAGCAGCCCGAGCACGTTCTCGGGCGTGGGCGGGACGCCGTGCGCCCCGCTCACGCACTCCTTGAGCGCGTAGAGCGGGCTCGTGCCGATGTCGCCGAACACGACCCCGAGCGCCGCCAGCGCGAGCGCGGCCACGCTGCCGCGGTGGCCGTGCGTCCGCGCGTCGGTCGCGCCGGCGTCGTCGCCGCGCCGCGAGGGCGCGCCGTCCTGCGCGGAGCGAGCGGTGGGCGCCCCGGGATCCGCCGCTCCCGCGGAAGCAGGCCGAGCCTCGGGGGGGCGCGCCGCGGTGCCGGGATCCTCCATGGGGCGCAGTCATACAGCCCCGGGGTAGCGGAAGCCCAGCGGCGCGGGCCCGCTCGGCCGCGCGAGGGGGCGCGCCTCCTCGCGCTCGCACGGCCTCCGCCGGTGCTCGCGACCTCGCCCGCCGGGAATTTTCCTCGCGCACACCGCGCATGCGAGACTGCCCGGCCCGAGCCGACGCGTGAGCGCTCGCCGGCCATGGCGAGCGCTCCGGCGGGGTCCAGATCCCTGCGGTGCATGTGGGATAAAGTGCGACAGGAAAGTTGTCGTGCCCTGACCGGGCGGGATAGAGGGGTCGAGGAGGAAGCATGAGGCGCAGCAAAGGCGAGAGCATGGACACCGGGGCGGTGCGCAATCTCGAGGAGATCCAGGAGGAGGATCCCGGGGCTCGCCCGTCGCGCGCCGGCGCGCTGGTGCTGGCCTCGCTGGGCGGGGCGTGCATCGTGTTCGCGGCGGTGGCGCTCTTGCGGGCCCCGGCGCGCGAGAAGCCGGTCGACGCCGATCCGCTCGGGGATCTGGTCGCGCGCGCCCATCCGGCCGGCGTGAAGGCGGCCCCGCGCCCCGCCACGATCGGGCAGGACGTGACCTTCCCGGCCATGCTCTCCGACGCGGAGCACCCGACGACCGCGCTCGAGGCCGTGCGCGATCCGAAGGCCGCGAAGGCGGCCGCCGGCGCCCAGCAGGCCGCCGGCGCGGAGGTGGGCCCGCCGGCTGCGGCGGACCGGCTCCCCGTCGTCCCGCTGCCGGCGCAGCACGTCCTCGATCCCACGGGCGGCGAGGTCGCCCCGAACGACACGCTCACGGCGATGGCCCGCCACGTGGCGCGCGAGGAGGGGCCGGAGATCGAGCGCGGTGGGCCGGGCGGCTACCAGCTCCAGGTGAGCTCGTTCAAGGAACCCGCCGACGCCGAGGGCTTCGCGGCCGCCCTGCGGCGCCGCGGGCACAAGGCGTACGTCGAGCCGGCGTACGTCAAGGGCCGCGGCCTCTGGCACCGCGTCAGGATCGGCCCGTTCAAGTACAAACGCTCGGCGGTCATCTACCGGCAGGAGTTCGAGGCCAAGGAGCGCCTCGTGACGTTCATCGTCGATCCGCCGAAGACGACCGTGAAGGTGGCTGACACGACCGGCGACGACGCGTAGGGCAGAGCTAGGGAGAGCTCCGAGCCGATACATGCACGAAGGAGGCGGCACCTGCTGCGGCCGCGCCCGGTGACGCTCCTCGTCGCCACCCGAGCGACTCGTCGCCACCCGAGCGACGGCCGGCCCTCCCCGCGTCAGCCCCTCGGCCGGCGCGCCCCCTCGGGCGCGGCGCCCGAGAGCGCCGCCGCGGGGGTGAGCGCGCACGACAGCGCCCCCTTGGCCCCGGCGAGCTGCCCCGCGAGCGCGGACAGCTCGGCGCCGCGGCCCTTCAGCGCCATCACCTGCAAGAGCCGCCCCTCGTCGAGGCGGACCAGCAGGCTGGAGAGCACCGCGCCCGCGTGCTGGGCCTCCAGCTCGGAGATCCGCAGCACGAGCTCCCGCACCTCGGGCGCGTAGACGACGGTCATCGTCGCCGCCACCTCCGCCCCCTCGTCCCAGGCGGCCCGCGTCAGGTCCGCGCGCACGAGGTCCCGCAGCGCCTCGGAGCGGTTCTCGTAGCCCTGCGCGGTGATGCGCCGATCGAACTCGGCGAGCAACGCTCGCTCCATCGCGACGCCGAAGCGGACCAGGTCGCTCATCGTGGGCGCAGGCTAGCGGGGCCGAGGTCCGGCCGGGAAGGGGGCTCGCGCCCGGGGGGAGACCACAGCGCCGCCGGGCGGGGCAGGGGAGCGACCGCTCGCCCGCTCAGGTCTTGCGCCGCTCCAGGTGCCGCCTCGCGGCGTCCTTCACCGGCGACGTGACGTTCTTGCTCTTCGCGATGTGCCTGAGGTCCGACTCGCGCAGGTGCTGGACGAGCCGCGTCGCGACGAGCACCGGCGTGCGCGGGTTCTCCACGAGGTGCTTCTTCACCGTGTAGCTCTTCAGCCACTCCGGCGTGGTGGAGATGATCCGCAGCACCTCGTCGGACATGTTGCGGTTGCGGCTGATGAGGACGACCTCCTCCTCCTGCATCTGCGGGCTGCGCACGGCGGCGCTGGCCACGAGGCGGTTCGAGTCGCGGACGAGCAGCATCCGCTCCTCGCGCGAGCCGAGCATCGCGCGGCGGATCCGCTGCGAGATGGTCATGTCGGCGAGCCGCTTGTAGAGCGGCACGTACACGTCCTTGAGCTTCTCCTGCCCCTCCTCGTCCTCGACGTGGGTGTCCACGGCGTGGTCGGCCGCGAGGGACTCGGCGAGCGCCTGCGTCTCGATGAACAGCACGTCGTCCGGGGTCGGCTCCGGGGTCGGCTCGACGATGAGCTCTTCCTTGATCGCGATGCTGACCTCGCGCCACGCGGGGATGCCCGTGAGCTCGACCCCGTTGCGGGAGGCGAGGTCGACGAGGCGGTCGGCCGTCGACATGCGCGTGTGTTTGTTGAGGTAGAGCTTCTCGATGACGCGCGGGTTCTTGAGGAGCCGCTCCTCGTTCACCGCGATGAGCTCCGTCACCGCCTCGCTGCCGGTCCGCGCGAGCTCCTCGAGCGTGTCGCCGGCCATGCCTGCAAACGCGAGGAGCCGCTCGATGACCGGGAGCCGATCCGCGTAGACGCGGGCGATCCGGTCGATGACGAGCGGCGGCAGGTCGCCGCCGAGCGCGCCCTGGAGGAGCGGCTCGGGGAGCGCCGCGAGCGTCTTCTCGGCGGTCTCGCGGGCCGGCTCGTCCTCGCGCGACGCGAGCAGCACGAGCAGCGTCACCACCTCGCCGGGCTTGAGCCCGGGCGCGATGCCGCGCGCCGCCATCTCGCGGAGCTTCTGCGGCGCCGCCTTCTGCGCCATCTTCTGCGCGGGCGCCGAGAGGGCGCCGAGGTCGATCGGCGGGATCATGAGAGCGCCCTCCGCGGCGCGGCCCCGCGCCGCGCGGGCGACGCGCTCCACCGAGCGGCGGAGCGCGTCGCTCGCGCGGCGGCGGAGCTCGAGGGCGGTCGTGGCGCGGGCGAAGCGACGGGCATGCGGTCCTCCCAGGCGGGCGTTGCTGCCCAGCGATCTGCGGATTATCCTGAGGCCGCTGTGTGCCCGAAAGGCGCGGCGATCGTCAACGAAGAACGGACAGCGTAGGATCGAAGGAGAGAGCGCGCCTGCTGCCGAGTTGAGCCCGATGTCGGGGGGCAGGGCACCGGCACGTTCGTCCCATCCAGCACACGCAGAGGAGCGCGACATGGGGATTTTCGATTTCGTGAAGAGCGGCGTCCGCGAGATGATGATCGCGCGCCCGGACGCGGCGAAGCATCTCATCGTCTACAAGCACCGGGACCAGAACATCCCCTTCTGGTCGCAGCTCACGGTCGACAGCGACGAGTGTGCGCTCTTCTTCAAGGACGGCCGGTACGTGGGGTTCCTGCCGACGGGCCGCCACACCCTGCAGACGCAGAACATCCCCTTCCTGAACAACCTCGTGAACCGGCTCACGGGCGGGGACGTGTTCATCGCCGAGATCTTCTTCGTGAAGACGCAGCCGGTGCGAGGCGTGCCGTTCGGCGGGCCGCTGGAGTCGATGGAGGACCCGATCCTCTACGAGTTCGTGACGCCGCGCATCTTCGGTGAGTTCTCGCTGGTCGTGGTCGACCCGGTGCGGTTCGTCGTCGGCTACCACGGCCAGTGCGGCGGCAGCGGCGACAACGACGTCATCCTGAGCTGGATCAAGGGCAAGTTCTTCATGAGCGTGAAGACCGTGATCGGCCAGGTCTGCGCGCAGCAGCAGAAGAGTCTGCTCAACCTCGGCGGCATGAGCCTGGAGCTCGGCGCCCGCATCGTGCAGTCCGCGCCGAACCTCGAGGAGATCGGCTGCAAGATCCTCGAGATCGGCAACTTCAACATCAACTTCTCGGCCGAGGACCAAAAGCTGCTCCGGGAGGCGAACAAGGCGCGCGGCGAGGCGCGCCGGGGCATCGGCGTCGCGCAGGACACCGCCCGGGCGAAGCAGTTCGAGATCGATCAGCGGTTCCAGCAGGACGCGCGGTACGTGCAGCAGCTGGCCGGCAACTGGCAGAACTACGCCGCCGGCCAGGCGATGATGGGCGCCGGGGAGGGCATGGCGAAGGGGGGCGACGGCGGCGGGGTGGCGGCGCTGGGCGCCCAGGTGGCGATCGGCGCTGGCCTGGCGCAGGGGATGAACCCCGCGCTCGCTGGCCACGGCCAGCCTCACTTCGTGCCCCCGCACATGCAGCAGCCGGGCGCCTACCCCGGCGCGCCGCAGCAGGGTTACCCGGGCGCGCCGCAGCAGGGTTACCCGGGCGCGCCGCCGCAGGGTTACCCGGGCGCGCCGCAACCGCAGGCCGCGGCGGCCGCGGGGCCGTCGATCGAGCAGCGCCTGGAGCGCCTCGCGGACCTGAAGAGCAAGGGCCTCATCACCGACGAGGAGTTTCAGGCCCGCAAGGCGAAGATCCTCGAGGAGATCTGAGCCTCCTCGGCGCATCCCGCCCACCGCGCCAGGCGACCCGTGGGGGGGCCGCCCACGGCGTCCGACATCTGTTGCCATCTGATCCAGACCACCGCGCGCGCTTTCGGCTAGACTCGCTGGGGTGCCAGCAACGCTCCGCATGGCCGGGGATGCTCAGCCCGAGATGAACTCCGGCGAGTCCGAGACCGCCGAGCTGTTTCGTCGGGACGAGATCATTCGGTCCCACGGGGAGGGGTCGATCCCGGCGCCGCCGACGCACGGCAGCGATCCCCCACGCAGCGACGCGCCGGGAGCACGCAGCGACGCGCCGGGAGCGCGCAGCGACGCCCCTCGGGCGCGCAGCGACGCGCCCGGAGCGCGCAGCGACGCGCCCGGAGCGCGCAGCGATGCCCCTCGGGCGCGCAGCGATGCGCCGCTGCCGTACGGCGACGTGCTCTCGGCGCGCCGGGGGAAGGTGAAGCAGGTCCCGCGTGCGCGGCGGTGCCCGACCTGCAAGCTGACCTTCTCCGGCGACTCGCGGTTCTGCCCGTTCGACGGCGATCCGCTCGCCGACGCGCCGGACTGGAACCCGGCCGCCGATCCGCTGCTCGGGCGCACGATCGAGGGGCGCTACGACGTCCAGGCGGTCGTAGGTGAAGGGGGCATGGGGACGGTCTACGAAGTGCGACACAAGTCGCTCGGCCGCCTCTTCGCCCTGAAGGTGCTCCGGCGCGACATCGCGCAGGACGCCGAGCTCGTCGCCCGGTTCATCCAGGAAGCCAAGGCGGCCGCCGCCATCGGCCACCCGAACATCGTCGCGGTGAGCGACTTCGGTACGATCGAGGTCGAGCCGGGGAAGCCGGAGCTGCCCTTCTTCGTCATGGAGTTCCTCACCGGGACCTCCCTCGCGTCGCTGCTGCGCACCGAGAAGACGCTGCCGGCCCCGCGGGTCGGGCAGATCATGCTCCAGTGCGCCGCGGCGCTCGGGGCCGCGCACGCCGCGGGCGTCATCCACCGCGACCTCAAGCCCGACAACGTGTACCTCGTCCGCAACGGCGACCAGGAGTTCGTGAAGCTGCTCGACTTCGGCGTCGCGAAGGTCGCCGGCGGCAAGCGGCTCACCCGCCTCGGAATGGTGTTCGGAACGCCGCATTACATGAGCCCGGAGCAGGCCGAGGGAAAGCGCATCGACGCCCGCGCCGACATCTATGCGCTCGGCGTCCTCATGTACGAGTGCTTCGCGGGGCGCGTCCCCTTCGAGGCGGACACGTACATGGGCGTGCTGACCAAGCACATGTACATGTCGCCGGAGCCGCTCGAGCAGGTGATGCCGGAGTCGTCCACGCTCGGGGCCTTCGGCCCGATCGTCATGCGCTGCCTCGCGAAGAACCCCGAGGAGCGCTTCGCCTCCATGGCGGACCTCGCCGCGGCCATCGAGCTCGCCATCGAGGCGCCGGGCCGCGCCGCGGCGATCCTGCTCCAGGACGACCCTCGCCGCGAGCCGATGAAGCTGCGCGAGCGCGACGAGATGCTCGGCCCGGTCCAGGTCCCGGACGAGCCGGCCGATCCCCTCTCGATGAGGGCGCGCGTCGCGATCGCGCTCGCGGCGATCGTGGTGCCCATCGCCATCGCCCTCGGGGTCCGCGCCCTGCGCGCCGCGGCGAGCGAGGCCCCGCCCGACAGCGCCGTCCCCGGAGCCGCCGAGGCGGCCCCGGCGGCCGAGGCGACGGCTGCGGCGCCCGACGAGCCGCCGCCCGCGGTCGCGGCCTCGAGCGCGGCGGTCGCGCCGCTCGCGCAGGAGCCGCCCCGCCTCCAGGGATCGCCCGTCATGAGCCCCGCGCGGCCGCCGGTGCCGACGGCGACGGCCCGGCCGACGGCGACCGCCGCGCCCACGGCGAAGCCGGCTTCGGGCGGCGATATCATCGATCCCTGGGATCGCTGATCGGGCGGGGCGCGCGCGACGAAACCTGGCCTTCCCCGGCGTCCTGTGCGCACGATGGCCCGGTCGATCGCCGGGCCCGCGGCCGCGGACACGCGGTCGACGGCAGCGGTGACGCGCCGGGCGGAGCGCTTGACAGCGTCCGCTTGGGCTCGCCATCCTTCGCGAGGGCGGAAACCTCTAGTGGCCAAGCAACAGCTCCTCCTGGTCGACGCGGATCCACGCAGCGTTCGGGTCCTCGAGGTCAGCCTGAAGAAGGCCGGCTACAGCGTGACCACCGCGAAGGACGGAGCGGACGCCCTCGCGAAGCTGGAGGTCTCCACGCCGGACCTCGTCCTCAGCGACACCCGCCTGCCGCACGTCGACGGCTACGCGCTCGTCCGCAAGATGAAGGAGCACGCCGACTGGGCCTCCATCCCGGTGGTCTTCCTGACGAGCCAGCGGTCGATCGAGGACAAGATCCGCGGGCTCGAGCTCGGCGTCGAGGACTACCTGACGAAGCCGATCTTCGTGCGCGAGCTCATCGCGCGGGTGACGCTGCTCCTCGCGCGGCGGACGCGGGAGGGGATCACGACCCGGCACTTCGCGACCACCGGGCGGACCAGGTTCTCCGGGTCGATCCTCGACATGAACGTCGTCGATCTCCTGCAGACGTTCGAGGTCAGCCGGAAGAGCGGGATCGTCCACCTGTCGCACGGGGACAACGAGGCGCAGGTCTACTTCCGCGAGGGCAAGGTCGTCGACGCGACGCTCGGCCGGCTCTGCGGCGAGGAGGCCGTGTACCGCGCCCTCCTCTGGAACGAGGGGACGTTCGAGGTCGAGTTCTGCAAGGTCGACAACCCCGACGTGATCGAGACGTCGACCCAGGGCCTCCTGATGGAGGGCATGCGCCGGGTCGACGAGTGGGGCCGGCTCCTCGAGGCGCTGCCGTCGCTCTCCACGGTCTTCGAGGTGGACAGCGAGGAGCTCCTGGAGCGGCTGAACGAGATCCCGGACGAGCTGAACGGGATCTTGCGCCTGTTCGACGGCAAGCGGACGCTGATGCAGGTGGTCGACGCGTCTCCGTTCGAGGACCTCTCGACGCTGTCCACCATCTCGAAGCTCTACTTCGAGGGCCTGTTGATCCCCGCCGCCGCGCTCCCGCCCGACGACGTCGTGCCGAGCGAGCCAGAGGCGGCCTTCCACGACGATCTCTCGCCGCTCTCCTCGCCGGCGGGGCAGCGGCGCTCCAACTACCCCGAGGGGAGCGCGGGGCAGGGGGGCGTCGACGATCTCGAGGACGCCGCCGTGGTCCCGGCGCCGCTCTCGACCCGGCTCTCTCCGGCGATGCTCCCGCGCTCCCGGTCCGGCCACGAGATGCTCGCCCAGGCGGGGGACGTCGAGGCGGATGCCGCCGCGAAGCCCGTGACGGCCCGGAGCGCCGTGCACGGGCCCGTCAGCCGCACGGCCTCTGCGAGCGCCGCGGCGCGCGCGGCGGAGCCGTCGCGCGCGCCGTCCGAGCCGCCGCGGGGCGCGGAGCCGTCACGCGCGCCGTCCGAGCCGCCGCGGGGCGCGGAGCCGTCGCGCGCGCCGTCCGAGCCGCCGCGGGGCGCGGAGCCGTCACGCGCGCCGTCCCAGCCGCCGCGGGGCGCGGAGCCGTCGCGCGCGCCGTCCGAGCCGCCGCGGGGCGCGGAGCCGTCGCGCGCGCCGTCCCAGCCCCCGCGGGGCGCGGAGCCGTCGCGCGCGCCGTCCCAGCCCCCGCGGGGCGCTGCGCTGGCCGCCGACGCCGCCCGATCGTCGCGCGGGCGTGACCATGCCGCGCGCGCGCGGGAGGGGGATGGCAGGGACGCGATCGGCGGCATCGATGAGGCGCCGCTCACCCGACCGCTGGTGACGCCGCGCAGCTTCGCTCAGCGGCAGCGCGGCACGAGCAGCGACAGGCCCACGGCGCCGAGCGCCCCCGCCGAGCCGCGCGGCCGGTCCAGGCCGCCCGAGGCGCTCGCGGGGCCGCCGCCCGGGCCCGCGGCGGACCCGGGCGGCGCGCCGCCTGCCGCCGAGGAGCGCGCCGCGCCGAACTCGACGCCCACGCTGCGCCCCCGTCCGTCGAGCGACGCGCCGCCGGCCATCGTGATCCCCCGCGGCGCGCCGCGAGGGCCGGCGCTGCGCGCCGAGGCGGGCGCGGCGCTGCCGGACACGGCGCCTGCCGGCGCGGCGCTGTCTGCGAGGCGGGCGGCGGCGCCCGAGGGCGCGGCGTCGCCGGCGCACGTGTCGCCCGACAGCACGGCGGCGCCCGATGACGCGGCGGCGTCCGAGGACGCGCCCCCGATCGAGGCCGGACCCCTCAGCGAGAGCGAGCGCTTCTTCCTCGGCGCGGGGGACACGCCGGGGAAGTTCGCGGCGCAGGAGCCCTCTGCGGCTGCCGAGGACATCGACACGACGGCTGGCGCCGTCGAGGCCACGCTCTGGAGGCCTCGCCAGGAGGCGCGCCGGGCGCGCGTCGCGCGGATCGTGGCCGGCGTGGTCACGGCGCTCGCGATCGGCGGCGCGGGCATCTGGCTGCTCAGCCGCATGCGGCGTCCCGCGCCTCCTCCCTCGATCGAGGTGCCCTCGGAGGCCCACACCGAAGCCGCCGCCACGGAGCAAGCTCCCGGCGCGGCGCAAGGAGAGCCGGTGAGTACGGCTGCGCCCGTGCCTTCCAGCCCGGCCGATCCCCCGGCGGCGGCGCCGGCGTCCCCGGCAGTGGAGAGGGCCGGCACGCCTTCCGAAAAGAGCGCTCCCGCACCGCTTGCCCCGGCGGCGCAGCCGGGCGCTCCGGGGCCCGCTGGGCAGCCTGCCGCGCCGCCGCGGGAGCAGCCCCGCGCCGCGCCGCCGGCGTCCGCTCCCGCCGCTCCGACCGCTCCCGCCGAGGAGGGCGGTTCCCTCACGGTCCGCGTGATGCGCGCGCTGGAAGCGGGGCAGTCCGGCAAGGCGGTGCAGCTCGCGCAGCAGCTCACGGCGGCGTCCCCGGGCAGCGCTGGAGCGTGGCACCTCCGCGGCGCCGCGGAGCAGTCTGCCGGGCGCGGGGGGCAGGCGTCGTTCCGCAAGTGCGCCGAGCTCTCCGCTCCCGACTCCCCGCTCGGCGCCGAGTGCCGCGCGCTCGCCGGCATGCCCTGATCGCGCGGGCCCTCGCCGCGCTCGCGCGGCGGTCCTCCGCGTCATCAAGATCCGTCCGTGACGCGGGAGGTACGGAGAGGGAGCTGGTTCAGGTTGATGCGGGATCGGAGAGCCAGGTGCCGAGCGCCTCGGGGGATAGCTCGAGACCCACGTCGAGCAGCCGATCCGGGCCCAGCCGATCGAGCCGCTCGATGAGCGCCGCGCGCTCGCTCGCGTCCAGCGTGCGCCCGAGCTTGCGCTCGAAGAGGCGCGCCAGCGGTTCGACACCCTTCTCGATTCCTTTCTCGATTCCTTTCTCGATTCCTTTCTCGATGCCCTTCTCGACGCCCTGCTTGAAGACCCAGCTCTCCATGATGATCTCCTCGCTCAACATCGTGACGATGATCTCGCGCAGCCCGCGTTCTCGCCTGTCGGCGTCGGCGAACACGGTCAGCGCGACGGCCAGCTCCTCGAACTCCCGCGGTGTCGTGCTGGCGCGCAGATCGTCCAGCACGCGCTTCATCTGCGCCGGGTCGGCGTCCCGCGCCAGGGGGGCGAAGATCGTCCACAGCGGCCCCCGCGCGGCGAGCTCGGCCACCGTCCGCTGGTAGACCGCGTCGATCCGGAAATGAGCCCCGGAGAAGCCCGCGTCCGGCGAGGAGGTCCGGTACTCGCCCTCCTCCGGCCACGGTTCCTCGCGGCCGGAGAGCAGCACCAGCACGCTGTCGATGCGCGGCACCGGCGCTCCCGCCGGCGTCTCGGCGGCAAGCGCCAGCGCCATCAGCATGTGGTACTCGAAGACGCGGAACGGCATGTCCGCGGTCATCGTGAGCTGCCACTCGACGTGGAACAGCCGTCGTTCACCGCCAACGATGACCTCGATCGCCCGATCGAGCCGGCGCTGGCGCGATGTCACCTGGGTGTCGGGCCATCGCGCCGCGGTGATCGCACTGCCGGGCGGGAGCAGCGCCCGCGCGAACTGCTCCGGGAACTGACGTGAAACGTGGCGGAGCGTCAGGTCGATGTCTTCCGTCGGATCCGGGATTGCCATGACGCTCACGGGATGGCGGTGCTCTGACCAGCCGACTCGGCGAGCGTACCGGAGCGGGTCCGCTCAGGCCACCGCGCTCGCGTCGACTGCGCCTGCGCCGCGGCACGGCGAGGGCGTCGCGAGGCCGGCCGGTCCCGGGGCACGGACGCTTCCTCCGCTCACCGTCCCCGTGATCGCAGCCTCGGATCGAGGGCCACGGCCGCCAGATCGAGCGCCACGGTGGCGAGCACGACCGCGGTCGCGGCGAAGAGCACCGTCCCGACGAGCAGCGGACCGTCGCGGTTCTGCAGCGCCTCGACGGCCATGCTCCCGACGCCGGGCCACCGGAAGAGCCTCTCCGTCACGATCGCACCGCCCGCCAGCGCGCCGAAGTCGAGCGCGGCGAGCGTGGTGAGCGGCAGGAGCGCGTTGCGCAGCGCGTGGACGACGAGCGCGCGCAGGCGCGAGGCGCCCTTGGCCCGCGCGGTCCGGATGAAGTCCTGGCGGAGCAGCGTCCGGAGCTCCTCGCGGACCATGCGCGCGTAGAGCGCGCTGCCGAACACGCCGAGGGTCAGCGCCGGCAGGACCAGGGAGCGAAGGTGATCGGCCGCCGTGACGCCGTACCCGTCGTAAGGCAGGAGCCGGAGCTTGTACGCGAGCGCGTACTGCAGGGCGGGGCCGATCACGAAGGTCGGCGCGCTGGCGCCGAGCAGGGTGAGGCCGAGCGCCGCGTCCTCCCACGCCGTCCCGCGGCGCGCCGCCGCGACGATCCCGAGCGAGAGGCCGAGCAGGAGCTGCACCAGCAAGGCGGCCAGCGCGAGCTCCACCGTGCGCGGCACCTTCGCCTCCAGCAGATCCACGACCGGCCTCCGGTAGTGAAAGCTGTAGCCGAGATCGAGGTGCACGCCGAGCGGCCCCGCCGCGCAGCTCCGGTGCTCGGGATCGCCGCGCGCGCCCTCGCGCACCCCTCCGCCGACCGCCGGCCGCGCGGCCGGGCCGCCGCCCCGCTCCGGTCCGACGTGCACGAGCCGGCGGACGAAGCGCACGAACTGCACGGGGACCGGGCGATCCAGCGCGTAGATCGCCCGCGCGCGCTCGATGTCGGCGGCGGAGGCCTGCGGCCCGACCAGCATCCGCGCCGCGTCCCCCGGGAGCAGGTACGCGATCGCGAACGAGACGGCGGTGACCCCGGCGATCACGATCGCCGCCCAGCCGAGGCGCCTGAGCAGGTGCGCGAGCGCGGAGCTCATCGCGGGAGCACGGCGCCCGCGAGGGCCGCGCGCCTGCCCGCGAGGGGCGCGCGCCTGCCCGCGCGCGCCCCTCCGCCGCCCGCGAGGCGCGCGGCCGGGTCGAGCCAGACGTCGTGGAAGCGCGGCGAGATCACGGCGGAGCGCTCGTAGCCGCGCAGGTAGGGCTGCCAGAGCTCGAGCAGGCGCAGCGTGTACGTGGGCACCCACGGCGCGAGGTCGCGGACGATCACCTCGGCGCGCGCGTAGAGCGCGAGGCGCCGCGCGCGGTCCTGCTCCGCGTGCGCCTCGTCGAGCGCGCGGTCGAACGGCGCGTGGCTGAAGAACGCGTAGTTCTGCGAGCCCTCGTCGCGGATGGCCGCCGTGGAGAGCGTCGGCTCGAAGAAGCTCGCCGGATCGGGGAAATCGGCCTGCCACCCGGCCCAGCCCATGGGGACCGCGCGGCGCCGCGAGGCTTCGGCGAGGTACGTCGCCCAGCTGACGAGCCGCAGGCGGACGCGGAGGCCCACCTTCGCGAGCTGCTGCTGGAAGACCTCGCCGACCGCCTGCTCCATCGTGTCGGGGACGGCGATGTAGTCGATGACCCGCGGGTAGCCGCCCTTGCCCGTCGCCGGGTCGTACGGGTAGCCGGCCGCGGCCATCTCCGCGAGGGCCCGCGCGAGATCGTGCCGCCGCATCGGCTCGTCGCGCGGGGGGCCCGGGATCGACGCCGGCAGCACCCGATCGAGGGCGACGAGATCGGGGCGCACCTTCTCGAGCACCGAGGGATCGACCGCGAACGCCACCGCGCGCCGCACGGCCAGCCGGTCGAACGGCGCGAGCTCGGTGTTGAGGAAGATGGCGTTGGTCCGGTGCCGGGGCACCCAGCGCCGCTGGCCCTCCCACGCGGGGTCGGCGCGGTAGGCCGCCGTGTCGATCGCCGTCAGATCGCGCAGGTAGTCGAGCTCGCCCTCCTCGAACTTGTAGCGCTGGGTCGTCGCGCGCACGCCGGTCTGCCACTCGATCGCGTCGAGGTACGGACGGCCGGGCTGGAAGTAGCCCTCGTGCCGGACGAGCCGCAGGCCGCCGTCCTGGTCCCATTGCTCGACGCGGAACGGGCCCGCGCCGCAGGGCGCGGGCGGGCTCGCCGCGTCGACCGCCGCGCCGGACGAGGGGCACACCGGCGCCATGAACGCGAGCGTCATCCGCGGCAGGAAGGTCGCGTCCGGCGCGCGCAGATCCACGGCGACGGTGTGGTCGCCGAGCACCCGCACGCCGGCGAGGTGCGGCGACGCCCCCCCGTGGAACTCGGCGAAGCCCTCGATCATGTCGTACTGGCTCGCGCCCGGGCTCGGCGTGCTCGGGTGGAGCGTCCGCTCGATCGAGCGCTTCACGTCCGCGGCGCGGAGCTCGGCGCCGTCGTGGAACCGCACGCCCTCGCGCAGCGTGAAGACGTACGTCCGCCCGCCCCCCTCGACCGCGATCGCGCGCGCGAGCTCCGGCGCGATCCGGCCGTCCCGGTCCCAGGTGACGAGGCGGGCGAACACGAGCTCCGCGACGGTGCCCGCGAGCTCGTCGTACGCGATCGCGGGATCGAGCGTGCGGACGCTGGCGGTGGTCGCGAGGCGCAGGGTCCCACCTCGGACGGGCGCGCCGGAGGCCGCGTCGCCGCCGGGGGCGCCCTCGGCGCCCTGGCCGAGAGGCGGGCGCATGCGGCTGGGCGAGCCGCCCGCCACGAGGAGCAGCGCCCCGCCGGCGAGGAGCAGGTCGACCGGCAGCCGCCGGCCGCGCGGGAGCTCGGCGCCGGCCGGGTCGAGCGCGTCGCGGAGCCCCTCGCCGACGCGCTGGAAGCCGAGCACGGCCAGCAGGATGGCGAAGCCGGGGGCCGCGACGAGCAGCGGCTTCGCCCCGAGGTAGGGCTCCGCCTCGTGCAGCATCCGTCCCCAGGTCGCGGTCGGCGGCTGCACGCCGACGCCCAGGTAGCTGAGCGCCGCCTCGGCGAGGATCATCTGCCCGGCGCCGAGGATCGCGAGCGCGAGCAGCGCCCCGCCGACGTTCGGCAGGATGTGCCGCCGGACGAGGTGCAGCGGCCCGGCGCCGAGCGCGCGGGCGGCGGCCACGAAGTCGCGCTGGGCGAGCTCCACCGTCTTGGCCCGGACGACCCGCGCCGCCGCGGTCCACCCGGTGAGGCCGAACACGAGCAGGATCGTCCCCGCGCCGGCCCCGCCCACGGCGACGCCGATCGCGGTCACGAGCAGGAGGTAGGGCAGCGCGAGGATCACGTCGACGAGCCGCATGAGCGCGCCGTCGAGGGCGTCGAGCCGCGTGCCGCTGGCCATGCCCGCGGCCACGCCGACGAGCGCGCCGAGGCCGAGGGCGAGCGCCGTGGACGAGAGCGCGATGGCGAGCGAGAGCCGCGCGCCGTGCGCGAGGCGCGCGAGGAGGTCGCGGAAGAGCGGGTCCGTCCCGAGCCAGTGGGCGGCCGACGGACCCGGCGGCATGCCGAAGGCGTCGCGGGCCAGGCTGAAGTCGCTCTCGTTCGGGTCGCGGGCGATGACGAGCGGCCCCGCCGCGGCGAACAGCGCGAGCAGCGCGACGATGCCGAGGCCGAGCAGGGCCGACCGGTCCTGCCGGAAGCGCCGCACCGCGTCGTCGCCGAGGAGGGCGCGGCCCGCGCGCGCCGCCGCCTGCGCCGCGGCGCGCGCGGGCGAGAGCGCGAGCCGGGCCAGGCGCGCCATCACCGCTTCCCTTCGAGGAACTGCGTCACGAGCGCGACGAACTCCTCGGGCCGCTCCTCATGGGGCGAGTGCCCGGCGTCCATGATCTCGAGCCGCGCGCCGGAGATCTCGCGGGCGAGCCGCTGCGCGCTCGCGGCGGGGAAGATCCGGTCGTCGCGCCCCCACACGACGAGGGTCGGCGCGGTGATCCGGCTGAGGCGCGCGACCACGGGGCGCGCGTCGAGCACGGCGCGCAGCACCGCGTGGGCGCTCTCGCGCGCCGAGGGGGCGTTGAAGAGGTCGTAGTGCCGGTCGACGCGCGACAGGGGCACCGCCGCGTCCGCCCGGAAGACGTCGTCGCGGAAGTACGACCGGAACGTGCCGCGGCCGTGCAGCTGCTTGAAGACGATGCCGCCCACCACCGGGAGGAGCGGGAGCTTCATCTTGAAGCTCATCGGGAACGGATAACAGAGCGCGTCCTCCAGGACGAGCCGCTGCACGAGCTCCGGGTGCTCGGACGCGAGCGTGATCGCGACGGCGGCGCCCATGGCGTGGCCGACGAGGTGCGCCCGCCCGACGCCGAACGCGGCGATGAGGTCGGCGACGGCCTCGGCGAACGTCTCGATCCCGTACGTGTACCGGGCCGGGCTCGGCTTCTCGCTCTCGCCGAACCCGGGGAGATCCGGGGCGATGACGTGAAAATGCTGGGCCAGCGCGTCGATGACGTCGTCGAACTCCAGGTGGCTCGCGAGGAAGCTGTGGACCAGGAGGAGCGCCGGGCCGTTCCCGGCCCCGGCGACCAGGACCCGCATCCTGACCCCCCGGGCGGTGACGTCCCTGATGACGCGTTCGACAGGTCGGGAAGCGGCGGGCGAGGCCGCGCCCCGACCCTCGCTGGCGAGGGCCTTGGCCATGGTGACGGCGAGCTTATCAGCCCTTTTGTCTGAAAGGACCGATGTGTGTCAGGGTAAGGGCGATGCTGCTTCCCACGTTCCCTGGCCCGACGGGCGGCTCCGCGCTCGTACCCATTGCCACGGGTGCCGCACCTTTCCCACCCCGACCACTTTTCGCGACGTGCCGAGCGGATCATGGCGCCGCTCCGGAGGACAAATAATGTCCCACCCCTGTCGAGAACCCCGGGCAAGCACCGCGTCCCGTGACGACCACACAATAATCGTAGTCGGGTCAATTGACTGTATTCCATTCAGTGGAATACAGTCGCCCGCGTCGGTTGGGTAGGGCCTCCGGCAATCGATGGGAGGACCGGTGCAGAGGATCCCCGAGGAGGTGCTGGATCGCATCGAGCGGGAGCACGCCCAGGGGATCACCTCGAGCGATATCCTCGAGCTGTTCGCTGTGCATGGGATCAAGTTCAGCGAAGCGACGCTCCGGAAGTATGTGCAGCTCGGCCTCCTCCCGCGAAGCGTGCGGGTGGGGCGCAAGGGCAAGCATCAGGGCTCGCAAGGGATGTACCCGGCCACGGTAGTCCGCCAGATTCAGCGCATCAAAGAGATGATGGCTCAGGACTACACCATCGAGGAGATCCAGCGCGAATTCCTGTTCGTGAGAGGTGATATCGAGGAGCTCGAGCGCGCGATGGCCAAGGTCTTCAGCGCGCTCAGGGATGCCGCCAAAGAGCGGCGGAGCGAGACGAGCGGAAGGGCGATAGCCCAGGACCTGGCGAGCGCGGAGACGCTCGCGCGGGAGCTCGTCGCGAAGCTGGCGTTGATAGAAGAGCGCTTGATGGCGCAAGCGCGGCTCACGAAACAGGCGGCCTCTTCCTGAGGGGCCGAGTCGTGGATCGTTTGGTGTCCTGAAGTGAACGGGGCCGCGGGCGCGGCCCCCCCGGGGACGTGTGGGATCGACGGGACGGGCGCCTGCTCGTTTCGTCGCAATTTTTTAGAGACGGCATCCGGCGTTACGTCGGGCAGGGAGCGGTGCCCTTTGCGCTCGAGCAGGGACTCGGACGTCTGGGGAAACACGCGCGCTTGAGAGCGGAGACGCTACCAAACGGAGGCAGCGCATGGCGACGGTGTCTGAGAGCGAGCTCGAGATCTTTGGCCTGGACGGTTCGGATGCGGTGGGTGGTGAGTGCGACCCGGCGGGGTCGAGCGAGCCCGTCGTGGACGGGGCGCTCGCGCGCCAGGTAGAGCCCGCGGCGCCGGGGAGCCCCATCACGCGCGAGCAGCGCAGGTCCCGGAGGAAGCGCGAGATCCGGGCGCGGACGATCAGCGTGAAGCGCATGACCAAGCGCGAGCTCGAGATCGGCCGGATGCTCTACCCCGAGACCGACTACTACAAGCCGCGGACGCGCGCCGAGTGCGTCGACGGCCCGCGGCCGTGCCCGTACGTCTCGTGCCAGCACCACCTCTACCTCGACGTCTCGGCCAGGACCGGCGCCATCAAGCTGAACTTCCCGGATCTCGAGGTCTGGGACATGAACGAGACGTGCGCGCTCGACGTGGCCGATCGCGGCGGCACGACGCTGGAGGACGTGGGAGCGATCATGAACCTGACGCGCGAGCGGATCCGCCAGGTCGAGGTCAAGGCGCTCGCGAAGCTCGAGGCGCTGAAGGACATGATGGCGCTGCGCGACTTCGTCGATGAGGGGCCCGTCGGCAAGCGCCGGCTCCCCGTGCTGACCCAGCCCGAGGAGGACGAGGAGGAGGACGAGGTCGCGCTCGACGAGGACGAGGACGAGGACGAGGAGGGCGCGGGCAGCGGGAGCGACGCGGAGGACGAGGGCCTCGACGCGGAGCGCGCCGAGCGGCCGGCCGAGATCGAGGACGCCGGCGACTTCGACGGCGGGGAGTGATCAGTCGGGGCGCGCCTCCACGGTTGCGATCACGTCCGCGGCGAGCGCGCCCGCCAGGAAGGCGCGCCACGCGGCGAGCGTGGCCTTCGCCGGGGGCGTGCGGGCGGCGCGGCCGCTCCAGAGGTTGATCAGCCGGCGCCGGGGCTCCGCGAGCGCGTCGCGCTCGCGCCGGGCGACGAGGCCCTCGGCGCGGGCGAGATCGGCGTCCGTCGCCCGCTGGGCGAGGCCGGCGAGGAGCTCCTTCACGCGGGCGGAGGCCTCGCCGATGTCGGCGGTCGGGGCCCGGATCTCGACGGCGAGCGCCGCGGCGCGCGAGCCGCCGACGAGGCGGGCGGTCGCGCGCGCCGCAAGCGGTCGCCGTGGCGCCGCCGCGACCGCGCCCGCCGGAGGAGAGGCCGCCGCGGGGGCTGAAGGAGAGGCCGCCGTGAGGGCCGGAGCCGTGGCCGCGGGAGAGGCCGCCGCGCCGAGCGCCGCCGCGAGCAGGCCGTCGCTGCCGTTGAGGGCGGCGACCGTCAGCTCGGCGAGATCACGCGCCGCGGGCGCGGGCGGGAGCCGCGCGCCGACGACCGCTTGCGCGAGGGATGCCCCGCCCGGAAGGCGCACGTCGTGGTGCGCGACCCGGGGCGCCACGGCGCCGTCGGGCGAGCCGCACGTGCGCGCCGCGAGCCGGGGCGCGAGCCATCGCTCCGCGGCCTCCGCCGCAGCCGTCGCCTGGGAGGCGTCGGCGTTCGCGAGCACGGCGATCCGGAGCGGTCCCGCCGCGAGCGCCTGCCAGCGGAGCTGCACGGTCTCCAGCGCGCTGCTCGCCACCCGGTCCCAGACGCCGAACGGCTCGATCCAGGACGGGTGATCGGGCGCGATCGCGGAGGCGAAGGCCTCGAGCGCCGCGGCGCGCCCGCCAGAGAGGTGCTCCAGGTGCTCGAGCGCCGCGGCGCGCGCGAGCGTGAGCGCCTCGGGGACCACGGTCGTCCCCGCGAGCGTCCGCGCGGCCGCGCCCGCGACGCGGCGCCCGAGCTCGGCCGGGGTCTCGCGGTCGTCGCGGAACGGCGCGTGGGCGATCACCCCGACCGCATCCGCCGTGACCCAGGGCTCGATCGCGACGTCGAGCTCGCGCCGCCGGGTCTGCACGGCGGCGAGCGCGGCGAGCGCCGTCGCGCCGGCGTCGTACAGCCCCTCCTCCGCGACGCCGCACGGGCTCGCGAGCAGCACCCAGACCTCGCCCTGACCGCGCTCGACCGCGGCGCGCCGCTCGATCCCGGGCTGCGCCGCCGCGGCGAGCGCGCGCCCGAGCTCGACCTCGAAGCGCCGCTCGCCGGGCGCGCCCGGCGCCGCGGGCGTCGGCGGCTCGGCGCTCGGGGGGACGCCGAGCGCCGTCGCCCACCGCTCCGGCGGGGCGCCCGGGGCGCTCCCCGAGAGCGCCCACCAGGCGGCGCGTGCGCCCGCCTCGCGCGGGTCCTGCGCGGTGAGGATCTGCCGCGTGGCGACGGCGGGGCTCGGCGGCGCGGCGAGGCCGCGGCGGAGCTCCTGCCGCGCCACCGCGGCGGCGAGCGCCGCCGCGGTCTCCGCGGGCGGGGCCGCGGGCAGATCGGACGCCTCGAGGGTCACGCTCACGCAGCCGCCGCGCGGGCGGGCGACCCCGAGCACCTCGACCGTGCGGAACGGGGAGGGGAGCGCCGAGAGCCGCGCGCGGAGCGGCGATCCCGGCGCGCCGAGCCGCTCCGCCGCGGCGACCGCCGCCTGCGGGCTCGCGACGCGCGCGGCGACCGTGACGCGCGCGGCCCGCCGCGCGAGCTGGTTCGTCGCGTACACGCCGACCGTGTCCGCCGCCGGCCACACGTCCGCGGGCGGGCGGCCCCTCGGCCAGGTGTCGATGCGCTCCACCGCGCGGGCCGCCTCCTCGCAGAACGTGGCGGGGCCGACCGCGGCGACCGCGGTGCCGCCGGCGTGCAGCGACGCCGCGCGCCACCCATCGAGCTCCCGCACGCCCGCGGGCGTCGACAGATCGACCACCGGCTCGGCGCCCGCGAGCCCCAGCCGGCCGGTGCACGCCGCGACCGGCGACAGCTCCGGCGCGTCGAGCGGGCTCGCCCTGAGCGCCTGCACGCGCTCCTTCGCGAGGGCGACCTCCGGGCTGCCCGCCGCGATGGGCTGCGCGAACGCCGCCGCGAGCGCGCGCAGGAACGGCTCGACGCGCGCCGCGTCGCGGACGAGCAGGCGCACGCGGAAGGCGCTGCGGTCGATGCGCGCGTCCACGTCGAAGCCGGCGGCGCGCAGCCGCGCCTCGACCACGCTGGCGAGCGCGGTCGCGGCGACGGAGCCGAGATCGGTCGCCACCGAGGCGACGATCGCGGGCGAGGGATCGCCGTCGCGCGAGACGAGCGCGAGCCGCGGCCGGGCGTCGAGGTGGCGCACCTCGATGCGGCCGACGCTGCCCTCGGGCGTCGAGACGAGGGCGAGCCCCGGCGCCGGCCGGGCGCTCGGCGCCGCGCCGTGGCAGGCCGCGGCGAGGAGCAGCGGCAGCGGGAGCGCGGGCCTCAGAGCGCGCATGCGTCGTCGCCATCGTCGCGCGGCGGCGCGCCAGGGGCCTCGAAGTCGGCCGGGCACCGCGGCGCGATCTTGAAGCCGTAGAAGTAGGTGAGCACGCCGGTGACGGCCTGGAAGGAGGGCCTGCCGGTGAGGGGCGGCCCCTCCGCTTCCAGGTCGTAGAGCTCGTTCGAGATGCGCGGCACGTCGCCGGCGGGCACCCCGGCGCCGACGTTGATCGACGCCGTGTAGCGGCCGCCGCTGCTCTGAGGCGCGCCGGCGATCTCTACGCCCTCGACGCGCACGAGCATGCCGATGTACCGGCGCGCGGACGTGTAGCTCTTCAGGTCCTCTACCGAGACGCGCTTCGGCCTGGCGGGGCGGTCCTCGAAGCGGAAGCTCATCGTGCCGCCGATCTCGGGCAGGGTGCGGCAGTAGCCGAACCCGCCCGCGGACGGGCCGGGGAACTCGGTGAGCACACCGAGCAGGTCGACGACGTCGCCGGGGACGAGCCGCAGGTCCGGGGGGCTGAACGCGGGCTGGAAGACCGTCATCCCCGAGTAGGGGGCCGGCTCCTCGGCGCTGTCCTGCACGTAGTGGTTGCCGCGCGCGCCCTCGCCGGTCTCGTCGAAGCGGTCGATCGCGACGAGCGCCGCGCCGGTGACGTGGGCGCGGCGATCGGGCGGCAGATCACAGCGCGCGCTGTCCTCGTCGGTGGGGTCGAGCCAGGTGGCCTCGCCGACGAGATCCGCGATGCGGGCGCCGCCGCCGCGCTCGTCGGCGAGGGGGATCGACGGGGCGTCTCCGTTGCCGCCGCCGCACGCCGCGAGCAGCGGGGCGGCCGCGGCGGGCACGGCGGCGAGGAGGGCGATGGGGATGCGGGGCGAACGGGCCATCCTCCCCGGCTCATACCACAGGGCCGACGGACGCCGAGCCCCCTTCGGCCGGGGGGCGCCGCGCTCAGGCCGCGAGGCGATCGCCGGAGAGCATCGCCTCGAGGCGGCTCTGGATCTTGTGCTTCTTCGTGTAGACCGTCTTCACGCTGATCTGCATCCGCTCCGCGATCTGCTCCGGGGCCAGGCCCTCGCCGAAGTAGAGCGCGACGAACTCGCGGTCCTTCTCCGAGAAGTCGTGGAGCACCTGCCCGACGAGCGCGGCGCGCTCGCGGCGCTCGGCCTGCTCCTGCGGGGAGGGGCCCTCGCAGGGGAGCTCCACCGCCGCGTCGTCGAGGGGCGCGCAGCGCGGCGCTCGACGCGCCCCGCGCAGGTGGTCGTAGGCGCAGTGGACGGCGAGCGTGCCGATCCAGGCGCTCAGCCTCGTGCCTCGCTCGGCGTCGAAGGTCCTCAGCTTGCGCATGTCGTTCGAGAGGAGCTGCACGAGCAGCGTCGCGTGGATGTCGCGGATGTCGTCCTGCCCCACCACGGCGGAGAAGCGGGCGATCACCCCGCCGATACAGCGGTGGACGAGCCGATCGTAACGGGCGTGGAAGGCGCGCCACGCGCGCTCGTTCCCCGCGATCATCTCCTTCACGAGCACCCCTTCGGCGACGTCGCCGAGGTCTTCCGAGCATTCAGTCCCGCAGCGAAGCAGATCCTTGCGCATGCCCGGCATCAATGCACCCGATGTGCCAGCGCCGCCGAGGCGCCGCGGCCTCACGCTGCTGCGTAACGCCCTCGCCTCCCGGCGCCGGCGCGCGCGGCCGCACTTTGCGCTTCGTGCGCGAAGTCGGCGCTGCGGGCGTGGTGGACCGCAGGAAGACAACGTCGGGCGGCGCGAGCCGGCGCGATCGCAGCGCGTCGTCGCGGCGTGCTGTTGCACGATTCGCCCGGAGGGCGTGTCAACGCGAGTTCACGGGGCGCCGCGCGCGTCCGGCGCCTGCTGCGCAGCAAGAAATGATCCGGAAGTGCGGAGATGTCGCTCACGTCTCCTGGACACCCCGTGGCCTGCGCGTATCGGCTCTGCGTCCTGGGCTGTTTCAGGCTATGGACCGATCGTGCTTTCCGGTCGTGCTCTGGCGCTTGCGGTCCTCGCGTGGTCGTTCCTCAAGGTCACGGTGCGCCGTCTGTTCGACGGCCCGAGCGGGATCGCGCTCTTTCACGAGAACTACGACGCCGATCGCCTGCCGCCGCTCTCGCCCGCCGAGCGCGCGGCGCTGCCCGGCTTCTCCCGCTGCATCGCGTGCGGGCGCTGCGATCTCGGCGAGGCCGAGCGCATCGCCGCGTCCAGGGGGGCCTACCCGGGGCTCATGGCCGTGGTGCTCGCATCCTCGCGGAGCATGCCCGACTTCGACGCCGCCGCGCTCGCGCTCGCGCACGTGCCGGACGCGGTGCTCGCCGAGAAGGAGAGGATCTGCCCGACCGGGGTGCCGTTCCGCGAGCTGGCCCGGTTCGTGAGGGCGAAGGCGAAGCCAGAGCCCTCCGGCGCGCTGCTCGCCGTCGGCCAGGGCGCCGAGCCCGCCGCGCTCGCGCTGGTCGCCGCGGTGGCCCCGCCCCCGGCCGAGCTCGACCCCTCGGCGGCCGATCGGACCGCGCCCGAGGCGATGTGATGGGGCGGGTCAGCCTGCGCGCCGCGGCGAGGCAGCTCGCGGTCCTCCTCCTGCTCGCCACGCCCGCCTGCTCGGCGCACCAGCCGGCGGCGCCCCGGACGAGCGACCACGCGCCGCGCGAGCCGGCGCCCACGGTGAGCCCGGCGCGGGCGCCGACACCCGCACCGAGGCTGGACGAGGACGACGACCCGGGCCACGACGAGCGCGGCATCGCCACGCCGACCGCGCCCGCGAGCGCCCGGACCGCGGCGAAGGGCGTCCCGATCCAGCGCGGGCGCGCGACCTACTACGCCGACAAGTTCAAGGGACGCTCCACCGCGAGCGGCGAGCGCTACGACCCGCGCGCGCTCACGGCCGCGCACCGGACGCTCCCCTTCGGGGCGCTCGTCGATGTCGTCCGCCGGGACGGGCGCCGCGTGCGCGTCCGGATCAACGACCGCGGGCCGTTCAAGCGCGGCAGGATCATCGACCTGTCGCGCAGGGCTGCCGAGCGGATCGGGCTCATCAAGGACGGCGTCACCGACGTGACCCTCGAGCTGATCTGGAAGCCGGCCCGGCGGCCGCGCTGAGCGCGCAGCGCGGCGCCCGGAGGGGCGGTGGCGGCCCCGCGCCGCAGCGGCCGGGCCCGCCACCGCCGGCCGGGCGCTACTGGACGACGCTGAGCCGCGGGGCCGCCGCGAACGCGGCGAGGTGGCCGCTCTCCTCGGCGACGTAGACGTCGCACCGCTCGTCCACGCGCAG
Organism: Sorangium cellulosum; assembly: GCF_002950945.1. Taxonomy (GTDB): domain Bacteria; phylum Myxococcota_A; class Polyangia; order Polyangiales; family Polyangiaceae; genus Sorangium; species Sorangium cellulosum_E. Next base: position 6,031,664 of record NZ_CP012673.1, on the reverse strand, counting down.
GAGATCCGGGATGAGGTCGGTCGGCACCTTGCCGAGCAGCGCGCCGTCGCGCGGGCGGACGACGTGCACCTCGCTCTGCGGCACGAACAGCGCGCCCGAGCGGAGCACCGGCTCCAGGCGCCGCGGCCGGTCCCCCTCGACGCCGCCCGCGATGACGTGCCGGTACCGGACCGCGCCGTCGTGCGCGCCGACGCCGATGATCTCGCCAGCCTCGCTGTTCACCACGACCACGTCGTCGACCATCAGGCAGGAGGCCGTCGACGCACACGCCGTCAGGTCGAAGCGCGTCGCGCCCGTGCGGCGATCGAGGCCGACGAGCCCCGTGCCGCGCCGCCCGTGCGTCACCACACACACCGTCTCCGGCCCGAGCAGCGGCGCGCCCACCGGCGCGACGTGCCGCGGTAGATCGACCGTCCACCGCGCCTCGCCGGACCACGGGTCGAGGTGGTGCAGCCGCGCCCCGCCGCGGCCGACGAACGCGCCGTCGCCGGCCACCGCGAAGAGCGCGTCGTGGTCGACCGCCACCGGCGACACGAACGGGAGCCGGTCGCAGAAGCGCCAGACGACGTCGCCGCTCAGCACGTCGAGCGCCGCGAGCGCGGGCTCTCCGCTGCCGACCACGACGAGCTTGCCGGCGCGACGCAGCCGGAAGTTCTCGCCGCGCCGCGCGGCGTAGCGCCAGCGCACCTCGCCGGAGTAGAGGTCCACGGCCGCGAGGTGGCGCGTGCCCTCGCTCACGATGAGCATCCGGGGCAGGCCGGGGGCGCTCACCACCGCGCCCGAGGCGTTCGCGCCGACGCGCGGCGAGAGCCGCGCCGACCAGGCGACCTCGCCGGTGGAGAGCTCGTGCAGCTGCAGCGTGCCGTCGGGCAGGAGCCGGCCGAGGCCGACCGGCGTCATCACCGAGACCGCGCGCGGGGCCTGCTTGCGCCAGAGGCACTCGCCGGTGCGCCGGTCGATGCAGGTGAGCTCGCGGGTGGAGCCCACCACGAGCACGTCGCCGCAGAGGAAGGTGGCGCGGAGGTCGAGCGACGGGATGGCCGCGACCCATCGGGCCGTGAAGCGCAGCCGGGTCCGCCCGAACGTGTCCTCGGCCGCGGCCTGCGGGCGCGCCGCCGCCGCGAAGGCGCGGTACGTCTCCGGGGCCACGTTGATCTTGGCGTCGTTGCGCGTGAGCTCGCGGAGCCGCTCGGCGAGCTCGCGCACGCGCGCCCGGAACTCGAAGAGGCGCAGGTTCGACGCCTGCCCGCGATCGCGGCGGACGAGGCTGCGCGCGAGCGCCCGGCCGAACGCGACGACGCCCTGGGCGAGCGCCGCCACGTCGACGGCGGGGAAGGTCCAGGTCTGCGCCCGCTCCTCGGCGGCCGCGAAGGCCGAGCCGCGGCCGGAGCCGAGCGCACGCGGGCCGTCGGTCGGGACGCGGCCGACGCGGGGCACGCCGAGCGTGAGCGAGAGCGCGCCCTCGCTGTGCAGCCGCACGCCGAGGATCGCGCCGCCGACGGTCAGCCGCCGGTGGTAGGGCTGCCGCCGCGCCCAGGCGTCGAGCGACTCGTGCGAGAGCGCCGCGAGCTGCTCGGCGAACGGGAAGATGAAGACGTCGGGCAGCTCGCGCGCCTCCTCGCCCACGAGGACGCGGACCTTGCCGCGGAAGAGGAGCGAGAAGAGGTCGGCCCGGAGCACGGCCGGCTGCGCGAGGGCCGCGCCCGGCGACGTGCGCAGGAGCGCCTCGGCCGCGATGACGATCGGGATCTCGCCGGTCGGCTCGACGCCGACGATCGCCGGCTCGCCCGCGGGCTCGTCGGACGAGAACGGGAGCGCGGCGGCGAGGCTCCGCCGGGCGGCGGGGAGCCGGTGATCGCCGAGCCCGCCGTGGTCCGCGCCGTTGTCGGCGTCGCGGCGCGCGCCCGCCCCGCGGCGCGGCGTGAACCGGTCGAGCGCGGCGAGCAGGCGCGAGGAGAGCGCGTCGCCGTCGAAGCGCCGCTCGTGCAGGGCGATCTCGGGGACGTCGCCGCCGTGGAAGACGGTGACGAGGAGATCGCGCCCCACGCGCTCCAGCCCGAGCTCCCAGGCGTCGGGGTCGAGGCGCAGGCGCACCACGGCGCGGGCGCGGCGGCCCGAGGCGAGCTCCGCCACGGCCTCGGCGAGATCGCAGAGGAGCGGGAGCGCCTCGGTCTCGGCGCGGAGCGGCAGCGCCGCTTCGTCGAGCGGAGGCGGCGCGGTGCGCGCCCCCTCCAGCAGGAAGTCGAGCACCTCGTGCAGCGACGTGCGCTCGGGCTCCGGTGAGCATCGGGTGTTGTCGGCGACAAGTGACAGTCCGGGCATCCGTTGCGGGATGCTAGGCAGCGCGACGCCGTGTCCTAAGTTTTGTGCGCGGATAGCCACGGAGTGGACAAGCCCGTGCCGCCTGGCTACAGAGCGCCGGCGCGGGGCGCCCGCCGCCTTTCGCCTCGCGACCTCGCGTGGACAGCGCGCGCGGAGTGGCGCCTGCGCGGGGCGCGCGCGGCCCACGCAGCGCGCGCAGCGCAGAACGATTGGCAATCCAGCTGGACGTGCGACACTGCGCTCCCGAGCGTTATGCCCCCCGAGAGACCGCCCCATTTCTCGATGCTCCGGTCGTTCGCGCTGGCCGATTTCGTCACGCTGGCCAACGCGGCGAGCGGCACGTTGAGCATCCTGCTCTGCCTCAACTACGTGGCCGAGCGCGACCGCGTCTACATCTGGGTGGCCTTCGCGCTTCTGCCGCTCGCGCTCGCGTGCGACGTCCTCGACGGCACCATCGCGCGGTGGCGCCGCAAGCACTCGCCGCTCGGGGCCGATCTCGACTCGCTCGCCGACGTGGTCTCGTTCGGCGTCGCGCCCGCGGTCCTCGGCTTCGCGCTCGGCCTGCGCGGGGCGTGGGACGCCGCCGCCCTCGTCTACTTCGTCGCCTGCGGCATCAGCCGGCTGGCCCGGTACAACGTGACCGCGGCCGAGCTGTCGGACGAGCGCGGGAAGGTGCGGTACTACGAGGGGACGCCGATCCCGACGAGCTTGCTCATCGTGCTGCTCTTCGGCGTGCTCTTCGCGAACGAGCGCGTCCACGAGCAGATCTGGCTCGGATCCATCGCGCTCGGCCCCTGGACGCTCCACCCGCTCAGCCTGGTCTATGTGGTGAGCGGCAGCGCCATGGTGAGCGGCACGCTGCGGATCCCGAAGCCGTAGGCGAGGGGGAGGCGGCGGCCGGCGCGGCGCGGACCGGAGCGGCGGGCGCGCTCCGCGACGCCGCGCGGGCCTGGGCCCCTCGTCCCGCCCCGCGCGCGGCGCGGGCGATGCGGCACGGGCGGCTCGCGTGGCCCTCGATCGCGGGGGGCCCGCGGCGATAGACTGGTCGCGATGCGGCTTTGCAGGAGCTGTGGCGCCTCGCTGGAGGCAGGTGATGGCGGCGGCACGTGCCCGCGCTGCGGCGCCGACGACCCCGTCGCGACCGCCGCGGCGCCCGGCCCGCGCGCGCCCGACGCCGCGCCCGCGGCGGGACCCCCGAAGGCGGTGAAGGTGGCGCTCGCCGCGGCGATGGCGGTCGTGGGGGTCGGCTTCGCGGTGATGTTCGTCGCGCGCGTCGACCCGCCGCAGGATCCCGCGCCGCGATCGCGCCGGGCGACGGCGCGACCCGGCGCGTCCGCGCGCAGCGAGGCGGGGTCGCTCGGCCCCGCGGGCGCGCCGCTCGCGACGTACCTGGACGCGCTCTGCTTCGCCGACGCGAACGGCGACGACGTGCCCGATCCGGTCGTGTGGCAGGACGGCGAGACGCGCGGGCAGGTGGTGGCGGTCGACGGCCGCAGCGGGCAGGGGATCTGGGCCTCGCAGCCGTTCGAGAAGCCGGACGCGCTCGCCTGCCCGGACCGGACCACGGTGCTCGCGGGCGGCGAGGAGGACCCCACGCTGCGCGCGCTCGACGCCCGCACCGGCAAGGAGCGCTGGGCGGCGAAGCTGCCCGCGGTTCCGGACGAGGTCGTCCGCGGCGACGGCTGCGTCACCGTGCTAATGAAGGACGGCGCGACGGCGGGGATCAAGCTCGACGGCGGCGAGGTGGCCGACTGCCCGGGCGCGCCGCCGCCGGCGGCGACCGCGGGGCGGTTCTGGGAGCGGAAGCGGAACCCCCAGGTGGTCCAGGTCGGCGACGTCGAGGTCGCGCTCACGGCGAAGACCGACGGGCAGCCGACGCTCGCCGCCGAGGGGCGGCGCGGGACCACGTCGCTCTGGAAGCAGAGCCTGCCGGCGCGCGCGCCGGTCTCCGGCGGGCGGCCGGACCTGTTCCTGGCCGGGAGCGGCGGCGCCGCCGTCGTGCTCGGGGTCGACGGCGCGGACGCGTCGGAGCTGCGGATCCTGGCCCTCGACCCCGCGTCCGGCGCGATCCGGTACGAGCGCGCGGCCGGTCACCTCGGCGGCAAGGTCGCGGCGGTGAAGGCGTCGGGCCCGTACGTGTACGTCGTGAGCGGCGCCGCGCTGCGCGCCGTCGATCCCGCGACCGGGGACGCCGTGTGGCGCGCGACCGCGCCGCCGAAGGCGCCGTGACGGCGCGGGGCGCGTCGTCCACGCTCAGCAGAGCGCCGCGCTCGGTGCAGCGCCGCGCTTCAGGGAAGCGCCGCGCCCGGCGAAGCGCCGCGCCCGGCGAAGCGCCGCTCAGCAGAGGCAGCCGACGAACGTGCCCGAGAAGAGCGGGCGCTCCATGACCGCGGCGCCGCAGGTCGGGCAGACATCGCCGAGCTTGAGCTGGCGGAGCGGCGGCGCCGGCTTCGCAGGCGGCGCGCCCGCCGACGGCGCCGCGACGGCGAGCGGCTGGAACTCCACGATCGACACGCGGGAGAAGCCCTGCCTCGGGGTGGCGCTGCGCTGCGGGGAAGCCAGGAGATCCTGCTTGCTGCGGACCGGCAGGATCGGCTTCGACATGTTGATGTAGGCGAGCTCGGACGTGTAGTACGCGGGATCGAGCATGCGCGCGTCGTCGGGCTGCACGACCCCGTGCTGGAAGGCCTCGATCAGCATGTCGACGTCGGTGCGCGCGTTGCGGTTGCGCGCGGCGTCCACGAGGAAGAGGCCGTTGCCGTAATAGGCGGCGTTGAGCCAGAAGCCGGTGCCCGCGGTGTGGTAGCCGCCGGTGGCCCACTTGTACCCGCGCAGCCCGCGCACGTGCGCCGTGAGCGCGTTCGCCAGCGCATACGAGGTCATGCCGAGGGGAAGGAGGCTGACGAGCGCTGCCGGGTGGAAGTTCAGGCAATCGCTGCAGCACACAGGCACCGTCGGCACGAGCGCCTGCGCCGGGTCGATGCACACCTGGACTTCCGATTCGCTGCGATAGCAGCCGGTGAAACAGGAATGCCGCTCGACGGCGGCGAGGAGCGCGGCGGGGAGTGCCATGAGAGCAACTATACCGTTCGCCAGGGCGCATGGCTGCCGCGAGGCGCAGCGGCGCCGCCGCGGTTATCGCCCTGACCGCGCGGCCACCGGCGGACCCTGATGCGCTCGTCACACGCGCGCGCGGCCAGGCGAGCGCGATTGCGTCCGTCATGCGCCTGCCACAGGATCGCCGCGCGTGGTGACGGCCGTACAACCCGAACGCCTGCTTCCCGGGCGATGTGTCCTCGTTGGAGCGCGCGCAGCGGCCCCGGACGGCTCGCCGTGGCCCCCGGCAGGCGCCCACTCCCAGTGCGCGGGAGAGCGCGGCGCGGGCGCACTGGCGGCGTGACCCGGGCGAGGCGCTCGTGGCTCGTCGCGCTCGCGGGCGCCCTCGCGGCGCTGATCCCGGCGCTCGCGCTGTCGGGGTTCACGGTCGACGACGCGCTGATCACGGCGCGTTACGCCCACCACGTCGCGCTGGGGCTCGGCTATCGCTTCAACGCCGCCGGGCCGGTGACCGACGGCGTGACGCCGCTCGGCTGGGCGTTCGTGCTGGCGCCGTTCGCGGCCCAGGGGCCGCTCGCCGCGCTCGTCGCGGCGAAGTGGATCGGCGCGGCCGCGTGGACGTTCTCCGCCGGGGCGCTCGCGATCGCGATCGATCGGGTCTCGGACCGGCCGGTCCGCTTCGCGGCGCTCGCGCTGCTGCCGGCGTCGGCGCCGCTCGGCGCCTGGAGCGCGGCGGGCATGGAGACGGGCGTCGTCCTTGCGCTCGGGGCGCTCGCGGCGGCGCTGCCGGCGCTCGGCCGACCGCTCGCCGGCGCGGGCTGCGCCGGGGTGGCGGCGGCGCTCCGGCCGGAGCTCCTGCCGTTCGCGCTGGTGGTGGCGCTCGCGGCCCAGGTTGCCCCGCGGCGCGGCGGCGAGCGGCCGGGGGCGGCGGCAGGGGAGCCGGAGAGGGGGCCGTCGAGGGCGCGAGAGCGCGAGCCGGACGTGGGGCCGACGGCGGGGCCGTCGAGGGCGGCGGCCATGCGGTGGACCGGCGCGCTCGCCGCGGTCGCGCTCGCGGGCCTGCCCTTCGTGGCCGTGGCGCTGATCCGGCTCTCGGTCTTCGGTCGTCCCGCGCCGCTCGCCGCGCTGGCGAAGGCGCCGGACGCCGCGCTCGGGGCGCGGTACGCGCTCGCCTGCTTCCTCCTCACCGGACCGCTCTCGCTGGTCGCGCCGCTCGCGTGGCGGGCGCTCCCGGCGTGGCCGCGCGGGCTGCTCGCGGCGGTGGTCGCGCACTTCCTCGCGGTCGCGGCCGCTGGCGGCGACTGGATGCCGCTGTCGCGGCTCGTCGTGCCGGCGCTCCCCGCGGCGGCGCTCGCGGCCGCCTACGTCGCCTCCGCGGCGGACACGCGCGCCACGGCGCTCCGGATCGCGCTCGCGCTCGCGGGGGAGCTCTTCGTGGCGCTCCGGATCGGGCCGACCGCCGCGCGGGTGGGCGCCGAGCGGTCGCGCGTCGTCGAGGAGCTCCGCGGCCCGCTCGCCGGCGCGGGCGTCGTCGCGGCGCTCGACGTCGGCTGGCTCGGGGCCGCGACGGGCGCGACGATCGTCGACCTCGCGGGCGTCACGGATCCGGTCATCGCGGCGCTGCCCGGCGGGCACACCACGAAGCGGATCCCGGGCTCGCTGCTGGACGCGCGCGGGGTGGACACGCTGGTGCTGCTGCTCGCCGAGGGGCAGCCGCTCGCCGCGCCGTGGACCACGTCGCGGTTCGCGCGCGGGGTGGAGCAGCACCTCGCCCGCCTGCCCGGCGCCGGCGAGGCGTTCGCGCCGGTGGCGGTGAGCGGCGTCCCGCACCTCCGCTACGTGGTGCTGCGGCGCGCTGCGTATACCCCGCACGCCCCGCGCTCCGGCTCCGCGCCGTCCGCGCCGTCGACGAGGTGAGGCGGCCTGCGTGCCGCGCGCCGCCGCCGACGAGGTGAGGCGGCCTGCGTGCGGCGCGGCGCGCGTGATCTGCGCGCCGCGCGCCGCGCGGGGTGTGCGCCGCGTGCGTCCGCGCGGCGCCGCGCCACGCGGCAGTGGACGCCGGCCGCGCGCAGCTGGCACGCTGTAGAGAAGCCGCAGAGCGCCCGGGAGCGCGTCAGCTCGATGCAGTCAGGAGAGGTCGTCGACGACCGGTTCGAGATCGAGGAGCACGCCGCCTCGGGCGCGACGGCGCGCGTGTACCGCGCGCGCGACCGGCAGACCGGCGCGACGGTGGCGCTCAAGCTCCTGCAGACGGCCGCGGCGCCCGCGCTGAGCGCCCTCGCGCGCGAGGCGCTCGCGCTCGCGACGCTCGAGATCCCCGGCGTCGTCCGCTACATCGCGCACGGCGCGACCGCGGGGGGCCGGCTCTACCTCGCCATGGAGTGGATCGACGGCGAGACGCTCTCGGAGCGGCTCGATCGCGCGCCGCTCACGATCGCCGAGACCCTCGCGCTCGCCGCGCGCGTGGCCGAGACGCTCGCCGCCGTCCACGGCCTCGGGTTCGTGCACTGCGATCTCAAGCCGGGCAACCTCGTCCTCGAGGGCGGCGCGATCGCGCGCGTCAAGCTCGTCGACTTTGGCGTCGCGCGCTTCTCCGGGGACGAGGAGGAGCTCCCGGCGCCCGGCGAGATCCGCGGCACGCCGCAGTACATGGCCCCGGAGCAGGCGCGCGGCGAGAGCGAGATCGACGCGCGCGCCGACGTGTTCGCGCTGGGCAGCGTGCTCTTCGAGTGCCTGACCGGGCGCGCCGCCTTCGCCGGCGGCGATCCGCTCTCGGTGCTCATGAAGGTCCTCCTCGAGGAGCCGCCGCGGCTCCGCGAGCTCCGCGCCGACGTCCCCGCCGGGCTCGATCGGCTCGTCGCGCGCATGCTCTCGAAGGCGCGGGAGGCCAGGCCGCGCGACGGCGGCGCGGTCGCGGCGGCGCTCGCCTCGGCGGGGCTCGACGGGCGCACGGGCCCGGGCCCGCGGCCCTCGTCGTCCGCGCCGCCGTCGTCGCCGGCCCGCGCGCGGGAGATCACGACCTGCGAGCGGAAGGTCATGTGCCTCATCCTGGTCCACGAGGGGCAGGCCGACGCGGAGGCGACCCTCTCCGAGGCCGAGGGCGAGGGCCGCTCCGCGGCGATCCGCGCGATCGTCGCGCGCCACCGCGGCCGGGTCGAGCTCCTCGACGCGCGGTGGCTGCTCGTCACGCTCTCCGGATCGGCCGCGCCCACCGACCTCGCGGGCCAGGCGGCGCGCTGCGCGCTCTCGCTCCGGGAGCTGCTCGGCGACGCGCGCGTCTCCCTCGTCACGGGCCGGGCCGAGGTCGCGGCGCGGCTGCCGGTCGGCGCGGTGATCGATCGCCTGGTCCAGCTCGTCCAGGGCTCTCGCGAGCCCGCCCGGCCGGCGGCGATCCGCGTCGACGAGATGACCGCGGCCCTGCTCGGCGCGCGGTTCGACACGACCCAGGACGCGTCGGGGTGCTGGCTCCACGGCGCGCGCGAGGAGCCCGAGACGCCGCCCTCGCTGCTCGGCCGGCCGACGCCGTATGTGGGCCGCGAGCGCGAGCTCGGGCAGCTCGGCGACGAGATCGCGCGCTGCTTCCGCGACCGGACCGCGGGCGCCGTGCTGGTGACCGGCGCGGTGGGGGCCGGCAAATCGCGGCTCGCCTACGAGCTCCTCCGCTCGCTGCGGGCGCGCGGCGAGCCCGTGGAGGTGTGGATCGGCCAGGCCGATCCGATCAGCGCGGGCTCCGCCTTCGGCCTGCTCCAGCGCGCGCTCCGCCGCGGGCTCAGCCTGCACGACGGCGAGCCGATCGAGTCGCGGTGGCGCAAGATCCGGTCGCGGGTCGAGCGGCGCGCGGGCGCCGCCGCGCCGCGCATCGCGCCCTTCCTGGGCGAGCTCGCGGGCGCGCCGTTCCCGGACGACGACGACGTGCAGCTCAAGGCGGCGCGGCGGCGTCCGCTGCTGATGAGCGACCAGCTCCGCCTCGCGTGGGAGGACTTCATCGACGCCGAGTGCGCCGCGCAGCCGGTGCTGCTCGTGCTCGACGACCTGCACTGGGGCGATCTGCCCACGGTGACGCTGGTCGACGCGGCGCTGCGCAACCTGAAGGGCCGGCCGTTCGCCGTGCTCGCGCTGGCCCGGCCCGGCGTGCACGACCTGTTCCCGAGGCTCTGGGAGGCCCACCTCCTCCGGGAGATCCGCCTCGCGCCGCTCCCGCCCGCGGGCGGCGAGCAGCTCGTGCGGGAGGCGCTCGGCGCGCGGGTGAGCGCGGAGCTCGTGAGGTCGCTCGTCGAGCGCGCCGACGGCAACGCGTTCTACCTGGAGGAGCAGATCCGGGCGGCCGCCCGCGGCAGGACCGCGGCGCCGCCGGAGACGGTGCTCGCCATGGTCCAGGCGGGGCTCGACGCGCTCGATCCGGAGGCGCGCCGGGCGCTGCGCGCCGCGAGCGTCTTCGGCGAGGCGTTCTCCGAGGCCGGGGTGGCGGCGCTCGTGGGCAGGGCGGAGGTCGCGCGCGAGCTCGACGAGCTCTCGCGCCGCGAGGTGATCGTGCGGTTCGGGCCGCGGGGCGCGGCGGGCGACGCCGGGTACCGGTTCCGCCACGCGCTCATCCGGGAGGCCGCTTACGGCATGCTGACCGAGGGCGACCGGCGGCTCGGCCACGCGCTCGCGGGCGGGTTCCTCGAGCAGCGCGGCGAGGCCGATCCCATGGCGCTGGCCGAGCACTTCGACCGCGGCGGCGAGCCGTCGCGCGCGGCCACCGCGTACCTCGCGGCGGCGCGGCAGGCGCTCCGGGGCAACGACCTCGGCGCGGTGCTCGCCCGCGCGGCGCGCGGCGCCGCGTGTGACCCTGCGCCCGCGACGGCCGGCGAGCTCGGCCTGCTCGAGAGCCAGGCGCACTTCTGGCGCGGGGACCTCGCGCTCGCCGAGGAGCGCGCGGCGCTCGCCGCCGAGCACCTCGATCCCGGCTCCGCGGCCTGGTTCTCCGCGCTCACGCAGATCGTGCTCGCCGCGGGCGCGACGGGCGGCCATGAGCGCGTGGAGCGCTGGGCCGACCGCGCTCGCGACACCGCCGCGCCGCTCGAGGAGGCGAGGTCCGCGAAGAGCACGTGCCTGAGCTCGGCCGCGCTCGCGCTGCTCTTCCGCGGGCGTTACGCGCGCGCGGACGCGCTGCTCGAGGGCGCCGCGCGCGCCATCGAGGGCCTGGCCTCGCCCGATCTCGAGGCGGTCGCGAGCCTGCACGAGGCGCGGGCGATCCGGGCGCACACGCGCGACGACCCCGGGGCGAGCCTCGCGGGCATCGCGGCGGCGCTCGCGGCGTTCGAGCGGGCGGGCGACGTGCGGCGGGCGTGCATGGCGCGGATGAACCTGGGCTACTCGTACGGCCAGGTGGGCCGGATCGAGGAGGCCGAGGCGGCGCTGCGCCAGGCGCTCGCCGAGTCGGAGCGGATGGAGCTCCACGGCACGACGGCCTACGTGCTCCAGAACCTCGGCCTGGTGCTCGCGTGCGGCGGGCGGCTCGACGAGGCGAGGTCGGTCGAGGAGACCGCCTGCGCGATGCTGGCGCGGCACGGCGACGTGCGCATGGAGGGCTGCGCGCGCATCTACCTCGCGAGCATCCTGCTCCTCGCGGGCGACCCCGGGGCGGCGGCGCGCGAGGCGCTGGCCGCGGAGGGCCTGCTCGACCGGGCGCCGCCGCTGCGCGCGTACGCGGTCGCGGTGCTCGGGCGGGCGCTGCTCCACCTCGGACGCGCCGGCGAGGCGCTCGAGGCCGCCGCGCGGGCGCGCGCGCTGCTCGACGAGGTGGGCGTGGAAGAGGGCGAGTCGGTGGTGCGCCTGGTCCACGCCGAGGCGCTCTTCGCGTGCGGGCAGCGCGCCGAGGCGGCGCGGGCGATCTCGGACGCGCGCGCGCGTCTGCTCGCGCGCGCCGCGAAGATCGCGGACCCGGACGGCCAGGCGCGCTTCTTGGAGCGCGCGGCCGACTGCGCCCGCACGCTGAAGCTCGCGCGGGAGTGGCTGGGGGAGGCCGTGGGGTAGGGCGAGGGCGGGCGGCGCGGCTCACACGGAACGGCAAATTCGCGCGTGAAAACGCAATGCGTTCGGCCTCGTGTCGCTCGAGCTAGGCTCGGCGTCCCCGCGCGGGGCTCGGTGCATGTCGATGCGACAGCTCTCTCTCTTTGACGACCGCGCGCTCACCCCGGCGCCGGTCCCGCTCGACGGGGCCGCGGGGCTCCTGGCGGGCGACGGCGCGCCTGCCGGTCAGCTCGACCTCTTCGCGCAGCGCACGCTGCGGCTGTCGCTTGCGGCCGAGGCGGTCGCCGCGGGGGAGCTCGGCGAGGCGCGGCGGCTGCTCGCGGAGGTCGCGGCGCTCCGCCCGGCGGACGCCGACGTCCGCCGCCAGGCCGACCGGGTCGCCGCGCTGGAGCGGCAGCTCGGGCTGGCGGGGAGCTCCGCGTCGCCGGCGGCGGCGCTGCTCGAGGTCGCGCGCGGCCTCGATCCCGCGACCGGCGCCTTCGCGTCGCTGCGCCGCGTGCTCTTGCGCCGGGTGGCGGAGGCGCTCCGCGGGGCGGAGGGGGACGACGGTCGGCTCGAGGGGCAGCCTCCCGGGTACTACTGGCTGGAGGCGGGCGACGTGGCCGAGGCCCATGGGTCGCTCGCGCGCGCCGCGGAGGCCCGGCGGAGCGCGCGCACCTTGTGCCTGCTCGCCGACGCGGCGACGTCGCTCGGGGATCCTGCGGCGCGGCGGCTCTACCTGGAGGCGCTGCTGCGTGATCCGTACGACGCGGCGCTCGCGGCGGCGCGCGACGAGGGGGTGCGCGGGCTGCCGGACGTCGCGCGTTACGAGCTCGAGATCGAGGAGGAGCCGCGGGCGTGGTCCGCGCCCGTGGGGATCGTGACGGGGGTGCTGCCGCCGCCGCTCGGGCTCGCGCTCGACGAGGTGGTCTCCGGGGCGCCTCTGCCGGGCGGGCCGCCGCGGTCGCCCGGGCAGGAGGAGGCGCTCGCGCGTGCGAGGCGCTTCGTCGCGGCGCTCGCGGCGGCGTCGTCGCGGGAGGCGCGGCGCTCCGGGGAGGCCGTGATCGAGGCGCGGCGGGCGATGAAGCAGCTCGCGCCGGCGCTGTTCGCGGCGTACATGGCGCGAGGGAGCGGGGCGCTCCAGAGCCGGTGAAGCGCGCGGCGGCTCGCCGATGAGCGTGCGTCCGCTCGGCGGCTCGACGTGGCGCAGGGCGCCCGCGCCGGGCCGCGGGTCGGTTACGCTCGGCGTCGATGAGGAGCCGCCCCTTCATCGCGCTTCGCCTGCCGCACGTCGTGCATCCGGGCGAGGCGCTCGAGGTGGATATCTCGCTCGACAGCGAGTCGGAGACGCCCATCAATTTCGTGCGTGCGACGCTGCAGTACATCCAGGTGCTGCGGCGTGGTCCCGACCAGGAGATCTTCGACGAGCGCGAGCGGCTCCTGATGAGCGAGGACGTGGCCGGGCGAGGGCGGCTCGGCGAGGGTCTGCACCGTTATCGGGCGTCGTTCGTGCTCCCGGGCGACCTGCCGCCGACGCACGCCGGCGCGGTCGCCGAGCTCCGGTGCAGGATCCATGTGCTCGTCTCGATCCCGTGGTGGCTCGACGCCGAGGAGAGCGCGGAGGTCCTCGTCCGGCCCGCGCCGACGGCGAGGCCGAGGCTCGAGCCGTTCACCAGCTCGAGCGCCCACGGCCCTGGCGCGTTCGTCGAGGTGTCTCTCCCGGGTCGGGTCTTCGCCCCGGGCGACGCCGTGGCCGGCGCGATCGCCTTCGGCGGCCTCGCGGGGAGCCGCCCCCGCGCGCTCGACGTCGCGCTGATCGGCGTCGAGCGGGCCCGCGCGAAGGGCCACCGGGCGTCGAGCGAGGTCTACCGGGGCTCGTTCTTCCGGGAGCTGGCGGGCGTCTGCGAGGGCCAGGAGGTGCCCTTTCGTCTCGTCGTGCCGAGGGGGGTCACGCCGGCCTTCGGCACCGCCGAGGTCTCGCTGGAGTACGCGCTGGAGGCGGCGCTGGAGCACGCGGAGGGCCGGGTGGTGCACAGCGTGCCGGTGGTGGTCGGTCCGTTCGTGCCGCGGGGTGGGAGCGAGGAGCTGCGCCCCCGCGTCGGCGCGGATCGCTGGCGCGCGATCTGGGAGCGGGCAGGGGAGCGGGCGGGGCTCTCGCTGCGCGAGGAGGGCCTGGGGCTGCGCGGCGTCTGTGCCGGCTGCGCCGTCGAGGTGATCCCTGCCGAGGAGCGCTCGACCTCCGGCCTGCGCGCGACGGTGCGGTTCGTGGAGCCCTGGGGCATCGATCTCGCGGTGCGGCCGCGGCGCTTGCTGGAGCGGGGCGGGGTGGTCACCGGGGACGAAGGGCTCGACCGCCGTTTCCGGGTGCGGGGGCGGGAGCAGGCGCAGGTCCTCGCGGCGCTCACGCCGGCGCTGCGGGCCGCGCTGGTCATGTTCCACGAGGCGGACCTGGACGACACGCGGGCGCGGGTGTGGTGGAGCGTCCTCGCGGCGTCGGATCCGCGGGCGCTGAACGCGTTCGTGATGCGCGTCGAGTCGCTCGCGCGCGCGCTCGCGGAGGCGGGCGCGGCGCTGCCGCCGCCGGCGGCGATGGCCCCGTCGCTGTCCGCGTGGCGCCGCTTCGCCGAGGAGAGCGGCGGTTCGCTCCAGGTCGGCCCGATGCGGCTGTCGGGGTACCTGGAGGGGGCGCGGTTCGAGGTGGCGACGCTGTTCAAGGGGGCTGCGCCGGCCGCGACGCGCATCGCGCTGCGCCTGGAGCCGGCGATCGAGGGCGCCGGCGGCGCCTCGATCGCGGCGAAGGAGGCGCTCGCGGCGGCGCTCCTGGAGCAGGTGCCGTGGTTCGGCGAGGTCGAGGGCGGGGTGATCTCGGTCGGGCCGGGGGAGATCGCGGTGAAGCTCGCGGCGGTGCTCGGGAATCCGGCGGCGGCGGGGGAGGTGCTGCGGCCGATGCTGGCGCTCGCGCGGGAGCTGCGGGGGGAGCGGCGAGGGGGGCCGTACCGGTGAGGGAGGGCGGTGAGGGGAGCCGCTGGCGAGGCGGCGAGTTGGGCTCGGGCCGGTTGGCGGGGCAGGCGGGCATGTCGCGAGACGACCGCCGATGTGCAGCCGGGGACCTGGCCGGAGGAGCTACCCCGAGAGCCCCGAGCGTCCGCGCTTCGAACACCACGGGCAGCGCCTCGGCAAGCTGGACCTCGCCCGACGCGTGGAGCCGCGGGAGCTCCCGCCGCTACCGCCCGATGCGCGCGCGGATGGCGGCGCGTGTCTCCGCCGAGAGCGTCTCGAGGTAGGCGTCGGACAGCGCGCGCAGCGCGTCGTCAGGCATCGCGAGCAGCACTTGCTCCGGCGGCAGCCCCGCCATCCGCTGCTCCGGCGGCAGCCCCGCCATCCGCTGCTCCGGCGGCAGCCCCGCCATCCGCTGCTCGGGGGCGTAGACCGCGAGCACCTGCTCGGGAGGGAGGGTCGCCAAGAGCTTCCGGACGACCTCGTCGAAGCCTTCCAAATCCTGCATCTCCATGGCCATCTCCTCGGCGCCTAGCTGCTGAGCCAGCCACCGGCGGGCCTCGCGCGTCCGGGCCTCGCCGTGACCGAACAAGCGTAGCAGATCGTCGTCCTCGGCCTCCGCCACCGGGTCGATCTCCGCGACGACGAGCGCGAAGGCCCCGCCCCTGAGCTGCCAGTAGCCGTCGCCGAGGTCGTTCCATTCCAGGCCGAGCGCCGCCGCGTCCGCGTCGAGCGACCTCGTGCGCGACGGAACGAGCAGCACCCCGCACAGATCGCTCCGCTGCTCGAGCCGCTCCGGCGTGTCCGCGAAGTACAGGTGCAGGTAACTGCACAGCCGGTCCAGGTTACGGCGGCGATAGGGCCGGCCGATGCTCTTGAACTCGACAATCGCCTCGCTGGACAAGAGGTCCCACAGCCTCTTGAGCGTGCCGGCCGGCGCGCTCGACTCGGCGCTCTTGCGCAAGAGCAGGTAGTCGGCCCGGAGCGGCTCGGCGGACAGCGGTACCTCGCTGCGCACCTCGAAACGGCGCGAGCCGCGCTGGCTCAGCAGCGCCACGAGCAGCACGTGCCACGCCGTCCTCGTCGAGCCCACGGGGCGCCTCTCTATCGCCGTGCCGGGGCCGGGGACAAGAATCCGCTGGGCCGGCGCGTCGCATCTAAGCCGGCGTGTCCTCCGGCGCCGCGGTCGCGCCAGCGCTGCCGAGCGGCTGCGCTCCACCCGGCGGTGGGGACACGATCTGGCTTACCAACCTCGTGGCGCCGCTTCGCCGAGGAGAGCGACGGCGCGCTCCGGGTCGGGTCGATGCGGCTCACGGGGATCTTCGACGGCGCGCGGTTCGAGCTGGAGACGCTGTTCAAGGGAGCCGCTCCGGTCGGGACGCGGCTCACGTTGCGCTTGGATCCACCGATCGCGGGCGCGACGGATCCCAGGAAGGCAGCGGAGCAGCGGATGGCGGCGGCGATCCTGGAGCAGGTGGCGCGCCTCGGGGGGTTCGGGACGGCGAGGAGGATCGCGCTGGCGCCCGGGGCGATCGCGGTGGCTCCGGCGGCGGCGAGGGAGGTGCTGCGGCCGATGCTGGCGCTCGCGCGGGAGCTGCGGGGGGAGCGGCGTGGGGGGCCGTACCGGTGAGGGATACCGGTGAGGGACGCCGGGGGGCTGGGAATGAGGCGAGCTGGGCGGGGATTCGCCGGTGGGCGGGCGGGTAGATCGCCGGAGGGTGGGGATGCGCGGCCTGGGACGTGGGTGGGGAGGAGCTACCCGGAGCGCCCTCGGAGCGCCTCGACCGCGCACCGGATGCCCTTCACCACGTCGGTCCATGCTGCATCGTGATCGTGCCATTGGGTCACCGGCTCGGCGTCTTTCGGCAGCACCTGGAGCCTGGCCAAAGGCGCCCTGTTCCAGTCGGACGGCCGGAGGATGACGGGGATGACACGGGCCTGGCCGGCGTCGTGGCGCGCGAGGGCGCGCTCCATCTCCTTGTAGCAGTCGTCGGATGCAAGGAAGTGCGCGCTCACGAGGAGGAGGATCACGTCCGCCTCTTCGAGGTTCCTCTCGACCTCGTCAGCCCTTGTGTCGCCGGCGGCGACGTGGCGGTCATGCCAGCTCTGGACGAGGCCCTCGCGCTTGAGGACGGCGAGGTGGGCCTCCAACTCGTCACGGAGAGCCTCATCTCGGTGAGAGTAGCTGAAGAAGAGGCGGATCGGGCTGGCTCTCGTGAGAGGTTTCTTGCGGTGATCGAGGGCCATCAGGTCGAACATCCAGAGGTTTCCGGTCGCATCGCCGGCGCAGAGGAGGTCATGCAATAGCGACATGCAGCGAAAGGGGCTGACCCCATGTGCTGTGTCCAAGCATGCCCCGGTGGTGGCGTCCCAGATCTTCAGCGTTCTATCCGCGGAAGCGGAGACGATACGTCGACAATCGGTGCTGAACGCACAGCCCCTGACTGCCCCGATGTGCCCTCGAAGGGTGAGGAGGGGCTGCCTGGTCGCGACGTCCCAGACCTTGAGCGTTTCATCCACGGAGGCGGAGACGATGCGCCGACCATCGGGGCTGAACGCGCAGGCCCAGACTCCTTCGGAGTGGCCTTTCAAGGTGGAGAGGAGCCGTCCGGTCGCCAGGTCCCAGACCTTGAGGATCCCGTTGAAGGACGCGGAGGCGATGCTGCGGCCATCGGCGCTGATCGCGCAGAAGGTGACCGAATCGGAGTGGCCTTTCAGGGTGGAGAGGAGTCGTCCGGTGGCCAGGTCCCAGACCTTGAGCGTTCTGTCGTCAGAGGCGGACACGAAACGCCGTCCATCAGGACTGAATGAGCAAGAGTTGATCCATTCGGAGTGACCTTGCAAGGTGGAGAGCGGCTGCCCTGCCGCAGGATCATAGATCATGAGTCGATCAGGGGAAGCCGTGGACGCGTAGGCGACGCGCTGGCCGTCAGGGCTGAACGCGCAGGCCCGGACGGTCTCGTCGCCTTCTTCGATGGTGGAGAGGAGACGACCTGTCGTCGGGTTCCAGATTCTGAGCGTGCCGTCTTCGGAGGCGGAGGCGATGCGCTGGCCGTCGGGGCTGATCGCGCAGGCGTTGATTTCATCGGTGTGGCCACGAAGGGCCGAGGGGGGCCGTCCTGTCTCCAGATTCCAGACCTTGAGCGTGCCGTCGTCGGAGGCGGAGACGATGCGCTGGCCGTCGGGGCTGAAGACGCAGGCAATGACGTCATCCGAATGTCCTTGCAACACGAACAGCAGCTGTCCTGTTTCAAGGTCCAAGACGTCGACTGTGGAACGAGAGGTGGACAGGGCGCGCTGGCCGTCAGGGCTGATCGCGCAGGTGAAGAGTCTCCTGGAGTTGGACCGAACGGTGGAGAGGGCCTTTCCCGTTGCCATGTCCCAGACCTTGAGCGTGCCGTCGTCGGAGGCGGAGACGATGCGCCGGCCGTCGGGGCTGATCGCGCAGGAATTGACGCTCCCGGAGTGACCTTGGATGGTGAAGAGCCGCTGTCCTGCGTCGAAGTCCCAAACCTTGAGGTTGTTACCACATGCGGCGACGATGCGCTTACCGTCTGGGCTGATCGCGCAGGAGTTGACTGTTTGTCGGCATCGAAACGTCGAGACGAGCTGTCCTTTCGCACTATTCCAGATCTTGAGCTTGCCGTCGTGGGAGGTGGAGGCGATGCGCTCGCCGTCGGGGCTGAACACGCAGGAGCTGATGCGCCCGGAGTGGCCTCGGATGGTCCAGAGGAGCTGCCCCGTTGTAAGGTCCCACAGCTTGAGCGCGCCGTCATCGGACGCAGAGACGATACGCTGACCGTCAGGGGCAATCGCGCAGGCCATGACCTGGTCGGAGTGGCCACGCAGGGTGGACAGGATTTGTCCCGTCCCGAGGTCCCAGACCTTGAGCGTTCTGTCGAGAGAGGCGGAGACGATCCGCTGGCCATCGGGGCTGATCGCGCATCCACTGAGCTCATAGGTGTGGCCGTACAACGTTCGCTCCACCCCCGTCCACATGCGCACTGGATGCCGCAGCCGGAACCTCGGCAAGCCGCGCGGGAGCTGCGCTGTCCGCTTGATTCGCTCCTCCTCCCATCCGGCCGAGCGCAGCCGGTAGTACATCAGCTCCGGCAGGGCCTCCGGCGTATTGCGGAGCCAGTGCGACTCGGCCTGCGCCGCCCGGTGGAGCAGGTCGATGTCACGGTCACCGAGCTCCTTCGCCGAAAGCCGCAGAGCCTCCTCGAGCGCCGCCGGCCCCACCTCGCCGCAGAGCGCCTCCAGCAGCCCGAGATCCCAGGACAACCGTCGCGCCTTCTCCCGCTCGCCCGCCGCCAGCGCGTGCGCGATCGCGTGGCGCGCTGCGTACCGCTTCCGGAAGCTGCTCTCCCCCTCGGCAACGGGCCACCGCGCCGTCGTCTCCAAGAGCCGCCGGTGCAGCTCGGCGATGCGCTTCGGCCCGAGCTTCTCCGCGAGGAACGCGCGGAATGCCTCGTGATACGGCCGGTACGCTCGCGCGTCGCGCCACGAAACCGGCTCCTCGAGGAGCAGCGCCCGCGCAGCGTGAAGGAAGTCCTCCCCGGCCCCCACATTGTTCCACTCCCACGCCGCCTCGATCTCCTCGAGCGGTAGCGCCTCCCGCGCTGCGCAGATCAGTCCGAGCCCGTTCGCGACGAGCCCGAACTGCTCGCGCGGCAGGCTCCGGAGCTGCTGCCAGATCTGCTCCAGGAACCCGCTCAGCCCTCGCGGCAGGCGCTTCACGCGCCTTTGTTCGACCGGCTGCTCCTCGAGCCAATCCCGCAGCTTCACCGCATAGAGCAGGTTTCCCTCCCCCCGCGCGACCGCCTCCTCGACGAGCTTCGGGTCGAGCCGCGGTGTGAAGCGGGGCGCCTGGTCGGCCCAGAAGGCGCGGCAGGCCTGCTCGTTCGAGCTCGCCCACTCGGGCGCGTCGAGATCGATGCGCCGCACGCTCCCGCGGCTCTCCAACCACCCGAGGTGCGGGTACTGCGGGCGCGAGGCGCAGAGCACGTGCACGCACGGCGGCAGCGCGTAGGGCAAAAAGTCCGGCAGCGGGTTCTGCCCGGCGTCCTCGCTGCGCGCCTCGTCGAGACCATCAACGACGACCACCAGGCGCTCTCCGCGCGGGACGAGCTCGTTCTTCGACACCCTGGCGAGGAGCTCGATCAGCCGGCTCTCCGGCCTCGCCGCGGGGTCCTTCTGCGCCGGATAGAGCGCCTCAATCTGTGCGGACAAGGAACGCACGACCGCCTCGGGGCGATCCCAGTCCATCACGTCGCGCCGGAGGAAGTGGTGCGGCGCCAAGCGGCCGCGCTGCTCTTCCAGGTCGAGCCATCGCGAGAGGATCGCGCTCTTGCCCATGCCGGGCCCGGCCGTGACGAGCACCCAGCGGCTCGAAGGCTTCGAGCCCTCGAGGTGCCGATCGATCGCCGCGAGCACGTGCTCTCGGCCGAAGAAGTGCTCATGGCGGCTGCGCTCAATGCCGAAGTCGATGAGGTCTGCCGGCACGGCGCCACTCTACCAGGCGAGCGCTCGCTCGCGACCCCTCCACCCGTGCACCCCGGGGCCAGAGGCGGCAGAACCAAGCGAGGCGACGCGCTCCTACCTCCGGTTCCGCCTGCGGGCGCCGATCGCCACCGCGACCGTCGCGGCGAGGAACACGATCTGGATCAGCGTCCGCGGCACGAGCGGCGTCACCGGGCTGCCCCCCAGGGTAAGCCCCGCACGCGCCGCGTGGACGTTCGCGGGGAACATCGCCACGAGGAGGACCGTCAGCCCCGCGGCCGCCCACGGAGCCAGCCTCGGCACCAGGAGCGCCGCCGCGCCCGCGATCTCGAGCACCCCCGTGGCCGTCACGAGGAGCTCTGGATACGGCAGCGCCGGCGGGACCATCGCCACGAGGTCGGCCCGCCGGCTCCCCCAGTGCGCCGACGCGGTCAGCAGGAACATGGCCGCGAGGGCGTATCGCAAGCACACAACCCAGCTCCCGAGGTGCCTGACGCCGAGGCGCCCGAGCCCGAGGAGCAACACGAACGAGACCACAAGAACGAGCAGAGGTGCCATGCCCGCAGGATGGCTATCCGCCCCTCACCGGTCTTGAACCAACTGGCTACGGCGCCTCAGGTCCGATGGGTTTACCCCGAACATCCGGCGGAAGGTGCGGGTCATGTGCGCCGCGTCCGCGAACCCGGCCGCGCTGGCGGCCTCCGCGAGCGTGGCGCCGCCGGCGATCGCCGCCCCGGCGCGCTCCAGCTTGAGCCACAGGAGGTACGGGCGCAGCGGCACGCCCACGTCCTCCGTGAAGGCGTGCATGAACCGCCCCGGGGAGAGCCGCGCGACGTGCGCGAGCGCGTCGAGCGACGTGTCCGCGCCCGCGGCTCCCGACCGGAGATGGCGCAGCACCCGCTTGATGCCCGGGTGCCTCGGCCGCGGCGACCGCGCGGGGACCGCGAGCCCGAGCGCCTCGAAGAGCCCCGGCAGCGCCGCCGCGAGATCGACCTCGGAGGGCGGGCCGAGGCGCGACCGCAGCCGATGCGCCGCCTCGTCGCGCACGAGCTCGATCGCCGACGCCCCGAGCGCGGCGGCGAGCGCGTCCCCCGCGTCGCTCTCCGGCTCGACGAACACCAGCAGGACCCGCGCGCCGGACGCGTCGATCGCGTGCGCGACGTCCGGGGCCGTGAGCACGGCGCCTCCCGCCTGGAACGGGCCGCCCTCGGTCGCCTGGACCGCTAGCTCGCCGTCGAGCGCCAGCACGAGGTGCCAGCAATGGTGGGCGTGCAGCGCGCTCCGCTCTCCGGGGCCCCACGTGGCCAGCACCGAGGGCCACGGCCGCGCCGCGCCTGCAGGCGCGGCGAGGCGGGCAGGTCTCGGCGGCAGGAGCATCGGTCTGGAACTTAGTACCTCGTCATCACGGGTGAAACACGGCTCAGAGGGGCTCGCCCGCAAGCGCGGCGAGGAGCCGCTCGCCCTCGGGCCAGGGCCCGAACCCGGCGTCGACGTTGATGTGCCCGGAGGCCCCCACATCGACGAGCTGGCTCCCCCAGGCGCGCGCGAGGGCTTCGGCCCGCTCCAGGGTGCAGTAGGGGTCGTTCGAACTCGCGACGACGATCGAGGGGAACGGAAGCCTGGTCTCGGGCAGTGGATGAAACGTCAGCGCCTCGCTCGGGTAGCTCGGCGATCCGGTGTCGGCCGGGGCGACGAGCAGCGCGGCTCGCACCGGCCGCGCGCGCAGGGCCGCCCAGTGGACCACCGTGCTCACACCACAGCTGTGCGCGATCAGCACCGGGGGCTCGGCGCTGCCGGCGACCGCCCGGTCGAGCGCCTCGACCCACACGTCCCGGTCAGGGTGATCCCAGTCGGGCATCTCCACGCGGCGCGCGGAAGAGAGCTTCTGCTCCCAGAGCGTCTGCCAGTGGCCAGGGCCGGAGCCCGTGTAACCGGGGACCATGAGCAGCGACCGCATCGTGAGGAGCCCTTTCTGAGAGACGAGCCACCCGGGGCGAGCGCCGCCGAGAGCAGAGATGACGGGATGGAGGAGTATCTCACGCTCTAGAACCCACGGGGACCACCGCTTACGTACATGGCATAAATTCCGGTGCCCCGCCCCGCGAGCGGCGACCGTCGTATCCCCAGATGACGGCGTGCCGTCGCGCCACAGCGTGATGATCCACCGTCACGATAGGCATGCTGCATCGCAGCGTCACCAGCACGAAGATCGCGCCGTTTCCTGTATGGCGCGCCGCGCGCGCTTCGGGATAGAAAAGAGGGTCTTAAGGAGCCATCGACATGAAAAGAAGCTCGAGCGCAGTGCTCTCCCTGTCCGCCGCCGTCGCGCTGCTCGGCGTCGGCGCGCCCGCCGACGCGACCACGGCCGTCCTGCTCTCGCGCGAGGAGCTCGTGCACCGGTCGGCGACGATCGCGCGCGTGACCGTCGGCCCGTCGTACACGACGGAGTCCGACGACGGGAGGTCGATCGTGACCCGCACCGAGCTCACGGTCACCCAGCCGCTCAAGGGAGCCGAGGCGGACAAGGGGGGCACGAAGGTGATGCTGCTGGAGCAGATCGGCGGGACCTACAACGGGAAGACTCAGCGGGTGCTCGGCGACGCCAAGCTCTCGCCGGGCGAGGACGCCCTGGTGTTCCTGCGTCCGGGCGACAAGGGGCGATGGCACTTCACGGCGCTCTCGCTGTCGGTCTATCACGTCGACACGAAGGGCCTGGCGCGGCGCAGCCTCGAGGGGCTGCACCTCGTCCGGCCGAGCGGGGGCGCGCTCGTGCCCATCAAGGTGCCCGCCGAGGAGGTCGAGCCGATCGAGAGCCTCATGACGGACGTGGTCCGCATCGCGGGAGCGAAGTGAGGTGAGGCGCCGCGTCGCCCTCGCCGCCTTGCTCGGCGCCTCCTCGCTCCTCGCCGCGGCCCGCGAGGCCGCCGCGTGGACGCCGCTCGACGCCCGCGTCCCCCGCTGGGCCGAGCTGCCCGTCGGCTACTACATCAACCGCTCGACGATCCCGGGCTCGATCTCCGGCTTCGCCGTCGACCGGATCGAGTCCGGGTTCGAGGCGTGGTCGAACGCGGGGTGTACGGAGTGGCGGGTCAACCTGCTCGGCGACACCGGCGATCGCTACAACTACAACGACGGCAAGAACGTCTTCCACTGGATCAGCGACTCCTGGCCGGCCGCGCTCGGCGACGTCAACTCGGTCATCGGCGTCACGATGCCGGCCTGGGGGTTCAACGGCGGAATCGTGGACGCCGACATGGTCTTCAACGACGTCGGGTTCTGCTGGAACGACACCGGCAACGGGGGTTGTGTCGACACCCAGTCGATCGCCACCCACGAAGAGGGGCACTTCCTGGGCCTCGGCCACTCGGCCGATCGCAGCGCGACGATGGTCTCGTACTACGTCGCGGGCACGTCGACGCGCACCCTCGAGGACGACGACGTAGAGGGCGTGTGCGCCCTGTATCCCATCGGCGGGACCGCGGTCGCGAGCAGCAGCAGCGGCGGCGAGGACGGCGGCGGCGGTTGCGACAGCTGCTTCAACGGCGCTCTCGCGGACGCCTGCAGGTCGCGGTACGACGAGTGCGGCGCGTCGAACGCGTGCCGCGCGTTCGCGGGCTGTCTCAACGGATGCCCGGACACCGCGTGTATGGAGCGCTGCGTGAGCGAGCACGACGAGGGGGCAGCCATCTACTCCCGCATCGTCGAGTGCCTCTGCGACGACTGCTCGTCGGAGTGCACCGCCGAGTGCACCGGCGTCGAAGGCGGCGGCGAGGGCGGAGCGGGCGCGAGCAGCACGTCGACCTCATCGACCGGCGGCGGAGCGACCACGGGCGCGACAACGAGCTCGTCGGCCTCATCGACCGGCGGCGCGGGCGGCGCGGGCGGCGCGGGCGGCGCGGGCGGCGCCGACGCGACCGGGGGCACGCCGAGTGACGGCGGCGGGGAGTCCGGCGGCGATTCCGGGTGCTCCTGCTCGACGAACGGGCGTTCGGCCGATCTCGGAGGGGTCGTGCTCCTCGGCGTGCTCGGCGCGCTGGCCTCGCGGCGGCGCCGACGCTGAGCGTCCGGTCGCGGGCCCCCTCCTCCTCCGGGAATGCGCTTCGCTCCCCGGGCGTACGCAGCCCGCATGCAAGATCCCCCTCGCTCGTCACGCCGCGGCTTCCTCGGTGGAGCCGCCACCCTCCTGCTCCTCGGCTGCGGAGCTTCACAAGAGCCTCGGCCCGCCGCAGCCGAGGCTGCGACCGCAGGTTCGGCGGGGGCGTCCCCGGCGACGCCGACCGCTCCGACCACCTCTCCGCCAGCGACCTCACCCGAGCCGAACGCGCAGGCCGCGCCGGCGCTCGCGCGCGTCGAGGCGCAGCTCGGCGGCCGGCTCGGCGTGGCCGCCCTCGACACGGCGACCGGCGCGCGCGTCGGCCACCGCGCCGCCGAGCGCTTCGCGATGTGCTCCACCTTCAAGGCGCTCCTCGCGGCGAGCCTCCTCGCGCGCGTCGACCAGGGAAAGCTCACGCTCGATCGCCGCGTCACCTACCGTGCGTCCGATCTGCTCGAGCACGCCCCGGTGACGCGCGCCCACCTCGCGGAGGGCAGCCTGACCGTCGAGGAGCTCTGCGCCGCCGCGGTCGAGATCAGCGACAACACGGCCGCCAACCTCCTCCTCGCGCAGATCGGCGGTCCCGCCGGCCTCACCGCCTACATCCGCAGCCTCGGCGACCAGGTGACACGCTTCGATCGCAACGAGCCGACCCTCAACACGAACGTCCCCGGCGACCCCCGCGACACGACGAGCCCCGACGCCATGACCGACACGATTCGCGTCCTCCTGGTCGGCGATCGCGCCCTCAGCGAGGCGTCGCGCGCCCGCCTCAAGTCGTGGATGGTCCGATCGACCACCGGCCTCGCCCGCCTCCGGGCGGGCCTGCCGAAGGACTGGGTGGTCGGCGACAAGACCGGGACGGGCGAAAACGGCGCCGCGAACGACGTCGCGGTCGCGTGGCCTCCGTCGCGCGCGCCGATCGTCATCGCGTGCTTCGTCGACGCGCCGTCGGCGAGCGTCGACGCGCGGAACGCCGCGCACGCCGAGGCCGCCCGGATCGTCGCCGAGGTCTTCGGCTGAGGCGGCGAGGGCGGCGCCCTACCGGCGAGGAAAGCCCTAGACGATCAGTCGCCCTCGAGATCCAAATCTTCCCACCACACGGAGAGATCGATCTCCAGCTCCTCGAACGGCTCCGCGCGCACGCGCTCCGTCGGGCCGTGGACGCCGAGCTCGAGCCACCTGCCGTCGACGAGGCGGCTGACCGCGAGCGATCTCGCCTCGGGGTCCACGTACCAGAGGTGGCTCACCCCGATCTCGGCGTAGAAGCGCCGCTTCACGATGAGGTCGTAAGCTCGCGTCCGGGGAGACAGGACCTCGCAGACCCAGTCGGGGACGACGCGGATGGGCTCCTTCAGCGGCAAACGAGGCAGCCGCTCGCGCCGCCACCCCGCGACGTCCGGCGCGATCTCGGGGGCGCGCGCGAGCTCGATGCCTGGCTCGACGAGGATCCACCAGCCGCCCGGGCCGTTGCGCCGCTTCTGAAACGGGCCGTGCAGGTCGGCGGCGATGCTGGTCTCGAGGCTCCCGTGCGGAGCGCGCGGGCGAGGGAAGGCGTAGAGCTCGCCGTCGATGATCTCGCCGCGCATCGTGTCGGGCAAGGCTTCGAGGTCCGCCCTCGTCGCGGGGCGATCCAGCTTTCGGGCAAGGCTCATCGGGAGGCTCCGGGGTCACGCGGAGCTTACCCGGATCCGCCTCGAAGCGCCTCGACGGCGCGCCGGATGCCCTTGGCCACCTCGGTCCAGGCTTCGTCCTGGTTCTGCCAGGAGGTGACCGGCTTGCCGCCCTTCGGGAGCGCCTGGAGCCTGGCGAAGGGCGCGCCGTGCCAGTCCGTCTGCCGGAGGATGACCGGGATGACGCGGGCCTCACCGGCGTCGTGGCGCTCGAGGGCGCGCTTCATCTCCCTGTCGAAACAGTAATCGGAGGCCAGGAAGTCGGCGCTCACGAGGAGGAGGATCACGTCGGCCTCGTGAAGGTGCTTGTCGATCTGGCCAGCCCACGCGTCGCCGGCGGCGATGCGGCGGTCATGCCAGCTCTGGAGGAGGCCCTCGCGCTTGAGAAGGGCGAGGTGCGCCTCCAGCGCGTCGCGGAGCGCCTCGTCCTTGTGGGAGTAACTGAAGAAGAGGCGGATGGGTCCGGTCGTTGCGAGGCTGTCCCTGAAGGGTGAGGTGGGGAGAGCAGGCGGCGTGGGGAGCAGCGGCTCGTCGTCCGGGATGCGCAGGCCGGGGATAAGGGCGTCGAGCTCGCCCGGCTCGAAGCGGCAGAGATTCGCTGCGTGCCAGAAGCCTCCCGCGACGTTGCCGCCGAGCTTATAGCGGCCGTCGGTGCGGAAGGCGACCCAGCCCTCGGGGAGCTTGAGGAGCACGGCGAGGCAAGCACCGGTGCGGACGTCCCAGAAACGAATGGTGCTGTCGATGGAGCTGGAGACGAGCGTGTCGCCGTCAGGGGTGAAGGCGACCGTGATGATCGGGCCGGAGTGCCCTCGCAGAATGCGTACGATTTCGCCGCTGGCCACGTCCCACAGCCGAACGCTGCTGTCGTGTGACCCCGAGGCGAGCAATCTGCCCTCGGGGCTGAAAGCCACGCTCATGATGGCATCGGAGTGTCCTCGCAGAATGAGCACGGTTTCGCCGCTGGCTACATCCCATATCCGGACGCTGTTGTCGTAGGAGCCAGAGGCGAGCACCCTCCCGTTAGGGGAGAAGGCCACGCTCGTAACCGACTGCCGGTGTCCTTCAAGCACTTCTACTTCACCGTCGCCCGTCACCGGCCAGATTCTTACGGTCTGATCGATCGACCCAGAGGCCAGTATCGTGCCACCAGAGCTGAAAGTCACGCTCCGGACAGCATCTCCATGCCCCACGAGCACTTGCAGCAGCGCGCCGGTTGCGGCGTCTAAAATTCGCACCGTTCTGTCGGTGCAGCCAGAAACCAGCATCGTGCCATCGGGACTGAAGTCAATGCATTGTGAATGATGGTAATGTTCTTCCAGTCTTCTTACCCTGCCAGTGGGTGGCTGCCAGAGTTGGACGGTGCCATCGGATGCGGTGAATGCAAGTGTCCTGCCGTCAGCACTGAAGACCATGCTTGTGCACGCACCGGCTTCCTTCAAGGAAAGAAGCGCGTATTCCCCCGATGTGTCCCAGAGTTGAATTCCGGAGATGTGCGAGCTAAAAGCGACCATCGCGCCGTCGCGGCGAAGCGCCATTCTTGCAAGCGGACTCGAGTGTCCTTCGAGCGTGCGTAATGCGTAGCCAGTCGATGCTTGCCACAGTCGCACGGCGCCGTCGTCGCTGCCTGACGCGAGCGTCGAGCCATCGGAGCTGAATGCTACGCTCGATACCGGACGATCGAGGTGCGCCGTGAACAGCTTGCTTCCGCTGGATACCTCCGAAATCTGCACTGTCCCGTCGTTCGAACTGGCGGCGAGCATCGCGCCGTCAGGGCTGAAGGCTACGCTGTTTACTCGGGAGCCGTAGTCCAGAATCAACTGTAGTCTCTCCCCAGTGGACGCTTTCCACAGCCGAACGCTGCAGCCCATGGATCCCGAGGCCAGCATCTCGCCATCGGGACTTGCAGCCACACTGATCACCGGGGTCGAGTGGCCCTCGAGTACACGAAGCGTGTTGCCCGTCGAGACGTCCCAGAGCCGGACGGTGCCGTCGTGAGAGCCGGAGGCAAGCCTCTCGCATCGAAGACCGAACGCAACGGCCGTCACTCCCTTCGCATGGCCTTCGAGCATGCGGAACTCCCTGCATGTCGCCACTTGCCAGAGCCGGATGGATCGATCCAGCGAACCGGACGCCAGCATCTCGCCATCGGGGCTGAAGGCCACGCTCGTCACATGGTCCACATGCCCTTTCAACACACAGAGCACGTTGCCTGTCGACACATCCCAGAGCCGGACCGTATGATCTTCTGAGCCGGAAGCGAGCAATGTGCCATCAGGGCTGAACGCGACGCTCGTGACCTTGTCGGAATGGCCCTTTACCATGCGCAGCGCGCTGTGCGTAGCCATGTCCCACAGCGTGATTCCGCTAGGATATCCGGAGGCGAGCAGCTCGCCGTCCGGGCTGATCGCCACCGCTTTGCATTGACCTACCTGTGACCACGCTGGCTCAACCCTGACCGTCTCCGGCATCGCCGCGCCGAACGTATCGCAAGCATCGAACCGAGCGCCCCGCGCGCCGACGAGCTTCGCCCCGCGCAGCTTGACAGAGGCGAGCTTCGCCACCGTCAGATCCGCGCCTACAAGCCGCGCCCTGACCGCCGTGGCCCCGCTCAGATCCGCCCCGCAGAGCTTCGCCCCCGTCAGATCCGCCCCGTCGAGCAGCGCCCCCGCCATCCGCGCCCCGCTCAGGTTGGCGCCCACGAGCTTCGCCTCCCGCAGGTCCGCCCCGCGCAAGTCGCACCCGCTGAGGTCCTTCCCCGAGAGATCCTGCCCCCGCAGGTCCGCCCCCGCGAGGTTCATCCGCTCGCGCACGCCGAGCCCCATGCGCCCGTCGATCCGCAGCGCGTTCGCCGCGGCCACCGCGCCCCACGCCCCGCCGAGTGCCGACCGCACCCACCGCTCCGCCGCCGCCCGCCCCGCGAGCGCCCCGAAGAAGTCGGCCATCAGGTCGCTCACCTCCCGCTGGGCGAGCGCCGCCGCCTCGCCGGCGCGCCGGACCTCGTCCGCGGCCTCCCGCGCCACGAGCCACTCGAGCACCGACTGGTGGATGAACCGGAAGTTCTCCTGGTCGTCCCACACGAGCAGCGTCCCCGAGCCGATCTGGTGCGCCGTCACCCCGACCTCGAGCTCGTGCCGGCCGAGCGCCTGCAGCGCCGCGATCAGATCCGCCGGCAGCTCGCGGACGTTCACGCTCTGCTCCGTCCGGTGCCACAGCCGCAGCGCGAGCTCCGTCACCGCCCGCCACCGCTGCGCCACGGACAGCCCCGGCTGCGCGCCCTTCGGGTGGGCGCGCTCGTACTCCCAGACGAGCCACCGATCCAGGAGCAGCTTGTACAGGCCCGCCGAGGTGATCTCCCCGTCGCCCGCCTTCGCCTGCCGGAGCTGCGCCTCCTCGATCTCCGTGATGAACCCGAGCATCCGCGGGTTCGCCGACAGGCCGAGCAGGTCCCTCACGTCCGCGAGCAGCTGCATGCGCGCGCCGGCGGCCTCCTCGTCGCCGAGCCGGTTCACCAAAAACCGGCGGATCTGCGGCTCGGTGAACGGCAAGAGCCGCGCGAGCCGGTAGCCGGGCAAGAGCGCGGCCTTCTCCGCGAGCGCCGACCTCACCTGCTGCTCCGAGATGAAATGCTGGCTCCGGCTCGTGACCACGACCTTCGCCGCCTTGCCCTGCGCCGCCTGGATCAGCGTGTCGAAATGCTCGACCGCGCGGTCGTACGTCACGCGGAACGCGAGCTCGTCGAAGCCGTCGAAGAGCAGCGCGATGCGGCCCTCGGCGAGCATGTGCCGGAAGGCGGGGAGGTCGATCTTGCCCATCCCGGCGAGCGCGAGGTGCTGCGCGACGAGCGCGTTCAGATCGCGCGCCTTCTCCAGCGCGCGCATCTCGATGAGCACCGGCGTCAGCGGGCCGCCCGCCTTGCCCATCCGCCGCGCGAGCTCGTGCAGGAGGAACGTCTTGCCCGTGCCGAAGTCGCCGAGCACCAGCACGAACCGGCTGTGCTCCGAGTCGAGCAGCTCGGCGAACGCGTCGAGCGCGCGCTCGCGCAGCGCCTCCTCCTGGCCCACCGTGATCGCGATCCGCTGGTCGACGTAGAGCCCCGGCGGGTAGGTGGGGTCCCGCTCCAGGCGCGCGTTCTGCCACGAAAGGTAACCGCGGAAGTCGATGAGGCCCTGGTACTCGAGGAACCGCACGAGGCGCACGCGCCGCGCGCCGGCGTAACGGACGAGCTCCTCCGGCGCGGGCTCGCCGCCGTAGACGAGCGTGGACACGAGGCCGGGATCGTCGCGCCGGTAGGAGGCGTCGATCGTGTCCAGGAAGAGCGTGACCGCCTCGGTCGAGATGCCGCTCTCGAGCGCCGCGAGCGGCGCGATCCGGACGATGCCGCCCTCGTTGACCGACACGCGCAGGTAGCAGCCGAAGGGCAGGGGAGCGTCGAACCACTCGATCTCGACGCCCTCGGGCTCGCGCAGCCTGCACACGCGCTCGACGCGCGAGAGGAAGTCGTCGCTGCGCCCCTCGCCCGGCAGGAGGATGTCGTCGCCGTGCTGGTCTGCGCGGCCGCCCCTCGCGCGTGCGGGGAAGCGGCGCAGCCTTCCACCTCGCTCCGCGAGATCGGCGCGCTCGGCGCGCCCGGGGTGCAGGTAGCGCCGCAGGAACGCGACGAGGAGCTCCGCCGAGGCGCGGCACGCGAAGGCGCGGACGCTGTCGTCCCGGTCGCGGTCGCCGTGGTCCGAGACGGCCTTCGCGATGATCGACCGCCGCCCGAGGCGCTCCGCGACGTGGGCGATCGCCGCCGACTCCAGCTCGGCGCCGAGCACCCTCCGCCCGCTCGATCTCAGCCGCTCGAGCAGCCCGGGATCCTCCTGCGCCGCCTTGCCCGCCGCGATCGGGCCGATGTGCACGCGCAGCGGACGCGCCGGCGGCGGGCCGTCCGGGTGCACCACGCGATCCCGACGGACCTGCGCGATCCCCGCCTCCGTGAGCTCGAGGCCGCCGTCGCCGATCCGGAGCGCCCCCTGCGCCTCCAGCTCGCCGATGCGCTCGGCCCAGCCCGGGCAACGCCGGGCCCGCTCGGGGTGCGCGACGGGCGGCGGGCCTCCCTCCAGCTGGCTCGCGTAGAGCGCGTGACGGAGCCACCACGCCTGCGACAGCCTCGACGGCGGGCGCTCACGGGCGAGCGCCGTCGTGCGCTCGAACTCGACCACGAAGCGCACGACGTCGAGGCCCCACGTCTTCTCGAGGTCGTAGGTGCCGATCTCGTGGAAGGTCCCGCCGGCGCCCTCGCCGCGGGCGTCGCCGGGATCGCCCTCACCGCAGACGTAGACGCGGTCGGCGAGGATCAGGTCGCCGAGCGACACCTCGCCGCGTTTGCCGGCGCAGACGCCGCATACGGCGAGGCACCCCGGATCGAGCGCGTCGATCAGCGCCTGCGACCTCGCCGCCGCGGCGCTCTCGCCCATCCGCCCCGACCACGCCGCGGCGACGCGGAGCGGCTGGCCGCGGTCGTTCGGGATCTCGCGCAGGTGGTACGGGAATCCCCCCCGATCCCGCGCCTCCTCCCAGCCGTCCCGGCCGCCCTCGCCGAGCGCGAGCACCACCTCGAGCTCGTCCTCCAGCGCGGTTGCGATCAGCGCGTCGACGCGCCCCCTGAGGATGTCCGCCGGCACGATGCCACTCTAACAAACAAGCGCTTCAGGGCGTGGGGGCGAGCTCGGGGGCCGGCAAGCTGCAGGCTCTCCTGGCCGCTATCGTTTTTCCTTGGACGCCCCCCCGCCGGCAAGGCTTTCATCCCGCCCATGGCGAGGCTCGTCGAGGCGCTCAACCGATTCTTCGGCCGGGTCGAGATCATCGCGCTCGGCCTGGAGAACGAGCGCAGCGCCGCCGAGGCCGCGCTCGCGAAGGACATGCCGCTCGAGGCCCGCGAGCACGCGCGCACCATCCTCTCGATCCTGCCCGACTCGGCCGTCGGGCTCGCGCTCTGGGCCGACGCCGCGGAGGAGGCGTGGCTCGACCAGGAGGTCGTCACCGCGCTGTCCGAGCTCGCGAAGCGCGTGCCCTGGCGCGCCGACGTGTGGCTCCGCCTCGGTCGCGCCGGGCAGCGCACCGGCTGGGACGGCGCGCGCAACGCGCTCGAGCGCGCCGCGGCGGCGCCGGAGGAGCGCGACGCGGCGCGCCTCGCGCTGCTCGACCTGTGCGACCTCGACCTCGCCGCGGGGGATCCGGCCCGCGCGCAGCGCTGGCTCGACCGCATCCCGGCGCCGCTCTCCTCGGCGCCCGACCGCGACGTCGCCCTCCGCCGCGCCGAGTGCGCGCTCGCGCACGGCGACCTCGACGGCGCGCGCGCCGCCACGGAGATCCTCGGTCAGCCCGCCGTCGCCGACGGGCGCGCCGCGCTCGTCCTCGCCCGGCTCGCGCTCGCCGAGGCGAGCGCCCCGGCGGGCTCCGCGGCGGCGCTGCCGCCCGGTGACGTGGCGCGGGTGCTCGACCTCGGGCTCCGGGCGCTCGTGCTCGACGTCCCCGGCGCGGCGGAGCTCTGCGCCGCCCTCGTCGCGGCCTCGCGCGACGTGCTCGTCGTCGATCGTGTCCGCCGCGTCGTCCGCGCCGCGGGCGCGCTGGACGAGCCGACCTGGGCCGCCGCGTTCGCCTTCGCCGAGGGGCGGCGCGACGACGCGCGGCAGGCGCTCGCGCGCGGGCTCTCCGCGGGCGACCGCACCGCCGCGGCGGCGCTGCTCCGCATGGCCGTCGAGACGCGCGACCTCGGCGCGCTCGACGCGCTCGCCGCGCGGGCCTCCCAGGGCGGCGCCGGCGCGGCGAGCGCGCCGCTCCTGCCGCCGGACCTCGTCCGGCTGCGCGACGCCGCGGCGCTCTCGCAGGCGGGCGGCGCGGACGGCGCGGCGAGGGCGCTCGACGCGCTCGACGCCGTGACCGGCGAGGGCGCGGCCTGGGCGGAGGACATCCGCCGCTCCATCGTGCGCGCGTGGCTCCCGCCCCCGGAGGACACGGCCGCAGCGCGCGACGGGGCCGGGGCGCGCGACGCGTCGTCCACGCCGCGCGCGGGGGTCGCCGCCTGGGGCGAGGTGCTGCGCGAGCTCGCGCGCACGGCCAAGCTCCTCGACCGGCTCGACCTGCTCGCGGCGACCGAGGCGCTCGCCGTCGAGCGCGAGCGGCCGCTCCGGGCCGCCGTGGTCGGCGAGTTCAACGCGGGCAAGAGCACGTTCCTGAACGCGCTGCTCGGCGAGGACGTCGCGCCGACCGGCGTCCTGCCGACGACGGCGACGCTCCACTGGGTCGCCTGGGCGCCCGATCCGTTCGCGCGCATCGTCGTGCGCGGCGGCCAGGACCGCGTCGTGCCGCACGCGGCCCTGAAGGACACGCTCCGGGCGCTCTCGGCGGCGGGATCGAAGGTCTCGCGCGTCTACATCTACGCGCCCATCGAGCGGCTGAAGCGCGTCGAGATCCTCGACACGCCCGGCTTCAACGCGCCCGACCCGGATCACATCGCCGAGGCGCGGCGCGCGTTCGACGAGGCCCACGTCGCCGTCTGGCTGCTCGACGCGCCGCAGGCGATGAAGGAGTCGGAGCGGCGGGTGCTCGCCGAGATCAGCGCGCTCGGGGTGCCGGTGCAGATCCTCGCGAACAAGGCGGATCGCCTGAAGCCCGACGCCCTGGAGACGGTGCTCGCGCACGTGCGCGACAGCCTCGCCGCGAGCGCCATCACCTCGCTGACGCCGCCGATCGCCTTCTCGGCGCGGCTCTCGCTCAAGGGGCGGCTCGGCGACGAGGCGGCGCTCGCGGCCTCGGGCTGGGCCGAGGTGGAGGCGCTCTTCGCCGAGCAGATCGTCGACGCGAGCGA
Organism: Sorangium cellulosum; assembly: GCF_002950945.1. Classification (GTDB taxonomy): domain Bacteria; phylum Myxococcota_A; class Polyangia; order Polyangiales; family Polyangiaceae; genus Sorangium; species Sorangium cellulosum_E. The sequence goes on along the minus strand of NZ_CP012673.1, from coordinate 5,998,177 downwards.
CGCGCTCCGCGAGCGCGCGCTCCGCCGCAAGGCGGGCCGCATCGCCGCGGAGCTCGCCGAGGCGGCCTCCGCGCGCGCCGCCGAGGACCGCGAGGCCGTGCGCCGGGCGCGCGCGGCGGCCGATCGGCTCCGGGCGAGCGCGGCGTACCTGCGCCGCGAGCGGCGGAACATCGCCGCCGTCATCGACAAGGCGCTCGAGCCTGCGCGCCGCGAGCTCGCGGCCGACCTGCGCCCGATCGCCGCATTGCCCGACGAGCGCAAGCGCGCGGACCCGGGGATCCGCGCCTACGTCCAGGAGCGGCTCGTCACGCGGCTGAGCTGGCCGCTCTCGGTCGAGATCGCGAGGGCGGCGGCCGAGGCGAGCGTGGACGCCGCAGCCCGCGGCGCGCGTGGCGTCGCGGAGGACACGCGCGGGGCCGCGGGGAGCGCCGCGGCGCCCGCCGAGCCGTCAGCGCGGGCGGCGGCCCAGGTGCGCGCGGTCCTCATGGGCATGGTGGCGGTGCACGACGCGCCGGACGAGCTCGCGGCGCGCTCGATCGCGGGCGTGGTCGAGGCCGCGATCGACGCCTTCGCGATGGCGCTGTCGGCCGAGGCCGAGGTGCCGGCGCCGGCGCCGGCGTCGGCCGCGGTCGAGCAGCGCGCGCTCGCGCTCCGGGCCGCCTTCGAGGCGCCCGCGGCGCCAGAGAGCGCGTGACCGCCGCGGGCGCGACGCGCCGCGGGCCCTTCGACCGGCTGCACGCCCGCGCCCGCCTCAGCGGCTCAGGAAGAACGCGAGCACCCCGAGCGCCAGCCCGATCACGATCGCCAAGGGCACCACGAGCCGGGCGAGCCACATGTCGGTCGCGCGCGCGGCCGGCCGGCGCGCCCTCGGGACGGGCTGCCGCGCGCCCTCCACCCCGGGGCGCGGGGACGCGGCGGTCCCGTGCGCCCCGTAAGCCTGCGCCGCGTCCGGCCGGGCAGCCGGCGCGGCGGCGAAGAGCGGCGCGAAGTCCTTGCGATCGTGGATCACGAGGTCGCTCGACGGCGGATCGCTCGAGGGCATGCTGCTCCTCTGCGGGGGATGGCTGCTCCGCGCCTGCGGCAGCGTGCGCGCGAAATCCCCCCGCGCCCCCGCGAACGGCGCGCCGTGCGCCGGATCGTCGCCGGGCAGCATCGCCGCGCGCGACGGGAGCGCGCCCGATGACGGCGCGTGCGTCAGCGTGTCGGAGCGGAACGACGCCTGCGCCAGCCGCTCGCCCCGCTGCGCCGGCGGCGGCAGATCCACGTCGCGGAGCGGCGGCGCCGCCGTCATGGTGCTCCGGATCGACACCGGCATCGGCGACTCGACGGTCGGCGCGTCCTCCAGCGCGCCGGGCGCCGCGGCGGGGAGCACCACGTCCGTCAGCTCGGGGAGGAGCCGCTCGAGCTCCTGGCGCAGCTCGAGCGCGCTCTGTTGCCGCTGGTTCGGCCACTTCGCGAGCGCAGTGAGGATCGTCGCCTCCAGGCCGGGGTGGATCTGCGGCAGGAACAGGCTCGGCGCGGGCGGCGGCTTGCGGAGGTGATCCATCGCCACCTCCCACGCGACGGCGGTGGGCGGGAAGGGGAGCCGGCCGGTGACGAGCAGGAAGAGCAGGACGCCGCACGCGTACACGTCGCTGCGCCCGTCGACGGCGTCGCCCCGGCACTGCTCCGGGGACATGTACGCCGGGGTGCCGACGACGACGCCCACCGTGGTGAGCGTCGAGCCCCAGACGCTGCTCGGCGGCGCGCTGTTCGGCCCCTCGTCGCCGGCCCGGGTGCCCCCCTCGACGATCTTCGCGATCCCGAAGTCGAGCACCTTCACGCGCTCCGCCGACGGATCCGCCGGGTCGCGCAGGATCATCACGTTCTCGGGCTTGAGGTCGCGGTGCACGATGCCCCGCTCGTGCGCGGCGACGAGGGCGTCGGCGATGCCGATCATGATCCGCGCGGCGCGCGCCTCGGAGAGCCGGCGCTCGGAGAGCAGGAGATCGAACAGATCCTGCCCCGAGACGAGCTCCATCACGATGTACGGCAGGTGCCCCTCCACCCCCGAGTCGACGATGTTCACCGTGTTCGGGTGGTGGAGGCGCGCCGCGGCCTTCGCCTCGCGGCGGAAGCGGCTCACGAACGTGGCGTCGCCGAGCAGCTGCGGGTGCATGATCTTGATCGCGACGTCGCGCGGCTCGGCGTCCTGCACGCCGCGGTAGACCGCCGCCATGGCGCCCTCGCCGATGAGCTGCGTGACGCGGAAGCGCCCCGCGATCGTCCGGCCGATGTGTTGCGGGCCCGCGCTCATGAGCGAGACTTCACCATAGAGTCCTCGTGCAGAGCTACCCCCGGCGTCCGCGATCCGCGGCGTCGCCGCCTGCGGCCGCGCCGTCCGCGCGGGCGCCCCCCCGGGCCCCGAGGATCGCCTCCAGGATCGGCCGCGCCCCCTGCACCGCGGTGCGCTGCGAGTACAGGTGGAGCCCGCGCAGCCCGCCGAGCTCCTCGCCGCCGCCCGCGCGGCCCGGGCCCCCGTGGACCGTCTGCGGGAGCACGGTGCCGGGGCCGGGCGCCTGATCGGCGATCTTCTCGCTGCCGAGCAGGACGCGGCCGTGGTACGGCGCGACGCCGAGCAGCACCTCCGCCGCGAAGGCGCGGTCGTCGCTGTAGACGGAGCAGACGAGGCTCCCGCGGCCTCGGCAGAGCAGCTCGGCGGCGCGCGCCGCGCTCCCGTCGTAGGGGAACAGCGTCGCGACCGGCCCGAAGACCTCGTGCTCGTGCGCGGCGGGCGCGCCGTCGGGGCCCTCGGCCACGAGCAGCGTCGGCGGCACGAAGTACCCCTTGCCGTCGCGCGCCGAGGCCGCCTCGAAGGGGCCGCTCCCGCCGATCGCCACCGCGGCCCCCGCCGCGAGGCGCTCGATGCCCGCGCGCACGCCGCGGCGCTGGTCCGCGGTGGTGAGCGGACCGACCGTGACGCCGTCCTGCGACGGGTCGCCGACCCGCGCCTCGCGGAGGCGCTCGACGAGGTCGTCGCGCACCGCCGCGACGACCTCCGCGGGCGCGAAGATCCGCCGGATCGCCGTGCACTTCTGCCCGGCCTTCTGGGTCATGTCGCGCGCGACGTCGCGGAGGAACATCGCGTAGGTCTCGGAGCCGGGCGCGGCGTCGGGGCCAAGGACCGCGCCGTTCAGGCTGTCGGCCTCCACGTTGAGGCGGACGCTCTCCCTCGCGAGGCCCGGCAGCAGCCGGAGCGCCGCGCCCGTCGCGCTCGATCCGGTGAAGGCGAGGACGTCGTCGCCGCCGAGGTGATCGAGCAGATCGCCCGGCGGGCCGGCGACGAACGAGAGCGCGCCGCGGGGCAGCGGGGCGTGCTCGGTGAAGATCTTCATGAGCCGGTACGCGACGAGCGCCGTGCTCGTCGCGGGCTTCGTGATGACCGGCATGCCCGCGAGGATCGCGCAGGCGGCCTTCTCCGCGAGCCCCCACGCGGGGAAGTTGAACGCGTTGATGTGCACCGCGACGCCCGGGCGCGGGACGAGGATGTGCTGGCCGAAGAAGCGCGGCGACCGCCCGAGCTGCACGCCGTCGCCGTCGACGAGCAGGCGCGCGTCGCCGAGCTGGGCCCCGAGGTCGGCGTAGTAGGCGAGCGTCCCGATCGCGCCGTCGACGTCGAACTTGGCGTCGCTGCGGGTGTTGCCGCCGTTCGTGATCGCCACCTCGAGGAGCGCGTCGCGGTGCGCGTGCGCGGCGCGCGACATGGCGCGGAGCAGCGCGCCGCGCTCGGCGAACGTGAGCGCGCGCAGCGCCGGCCCGCCCTCCGTCCGCGCGAACGCCACCGCGGCCGCGAGATCGATCCCCTCCGTGCTCGTCTCCGCGATCGGCTCCTCCGTCGCGGGGTTGACGAGCTCATGCGACTTTCCTCGGCCGGCGCTCCACGCGCCCGCGACGTAGCTCTCGAGCCGCTCCATGGGGCGCGTAGCCTACTCGGGCGGTCGCTCGACACAACCCTCCCGCGGGGCGTCGCCGGCTCCTCTTCTCTTCTTCTCTTCCGTCGCGCGCGCCGCTCCCACGAGCCGCGCGCGCTCTTTGCGCTCTTTGCGCTCTTTGCGCTCCTTGCGCTACTTGCAGGAGGCGGACGCGAGCAGCGCGGTGATCTTCGCCTTCACCACCTCGAACTCCCGCACCGCGAGATCGAGCTCGGCCTCTCGCTGCCTGCGGCCGGACTCGACGAGGTCGAAGCTCGTCGCGGTGCCGGCCTCGAACGCGACCTGCGTGAGGCGCGCCGTCTCGCGCGCGAGGTCGCGCGCCTGCTCGGCGACCGCGCGCGCCTGCTCGGCGACGGACACCGCGCGCGTCGCCTGCGCGGTGTCGAGCTCGGCCGTGCGCTCCACCGAGCCGAGCCGGGCCCGCTGCTGCTCGATCACGGCCCGGTTCACCCGGAGATCGCCGTAGCGCGCCCCGCCGTCCCAGATGGGGACGGTGAGCACGGCGCTGATGGACCACCCCCAGGACCGCGTCCGGACGTAGGACTCGTCCCCGATCGAGGTCCGGCCTTCCAGCGTGCTCGACAGCTCGGCGTAGGGCGCGAACGCGAGCTTCGCGTCGGTGAGGTTGCGCTCCGCGATCTCGAGCTCGGCCCGGGCCGCGCGCACGTCGGCGCGCTGATCCGTGCGCGCCTGGGAGCACTGCGACTGCATCTCCGCGGCGATCCCGTTCAGCGAGAAGCTCTGCGGCACGCCGACCTCGCCGCGCTCGCCGAGCACGGCCCCGAGCGCCTCGCGCGTCCGGCGCAGCGACTCGTCGCCCGATACGAGCGTCGCGCGGGCGAGCGCGACGTCCTGCTCCGCGCGGACGACGTCGAGCCGCGTCCCCGTGCCGAGGCGCTCGCGCCGCCGCGTGAGCTCGAGCCGCTCGAGCGCGCTGCGCAGGCCCACCCGGTTGACCTCGCTGACCCGCTCGGCCGTCACGATCGAGACGACGGCGTCCGCGACCGCGCCGATGGTGAGGCGACGGCGGTCCTCGAGGCTCAGCTTGGCGACGTCCACCGAGAGCCTCGCGGTGCCGATGCCGTACCAGGCGCGCGGGGCGATGAGGGGCTGGCGGAGCGTGATCGACGCCGACGCGCTCGTCGGCGCGTCCTCGGACACCGGGAGCAGCGGCTCGGGTCCCGGCGCCGGCGTGGCCGAGGGGGGGTAGGTGCGGGTCGTGCTGCCGGCGATGAGGTGCGTCACGTCGCCGCGCGCGTCCAGGCTCGGCAGCGCCGCCGCGAGCGCCCTGCGCGCGATCCCCTCGGCGCGCGCGATCTCCTGCACCGCGATGAGCAGGTCGACCGAGCGCTGGTCGATGATCGCGCGCGCCTCCTGCCAGCTCGCGAGCATCCGCGGCGCCGGCGGCGGGGGCGCGAGCGCCGGGTCGTTCACCTCGATGCGCAGCGGCGTCGGCCCCCCCGGGTTGAGCGGCCGAGGCCGTCGCCGCGGCCGGCCGCTGCTGTCCCGGCTGCGCCTGGAGCGGCTGCCCCGGCCGCGCCTGAGGCTGCTGCGGCGCCTGAGGCTGCTGCCGCGCCGGCGCGGGAGCGGTCTGGGCGAAGGCTATCCCTTGATGCAGGGCGAGGAAGGCGGCGGTGCGGACGGCGACCATGCGGAGCCAGCGACGAGACATGTGCGACTCGATGCGCCGTCCGGGGCGCGACGACAAGCCCCGAAGCCGCCGGGGGCGCAATCCGGCCTGCGCGCCTGTGCGCAGCCGTGGGCGGGGCGAGGTGGCGGCGGTCCGAGGTCGTCGCGACCTGCGTTCCAACTCGTGGCGACGGAACGAAGATCCGCCAGTATTGTGAACTCCGATGGCAAGCCGATTGCCCCCGAACGACATCTGCCTCGGCTGCGGCGGCAGGCGACGCGGCGGCGCCGCGGACCCTTGCGCGCGCTGCGGCGAGCCCCCTGTCCGCGCCGTCTGGCGGCGGGCCGAGCAGCGCGGCGCGTCCCCGAAGGTCGAGCTGTTCCTGAGCGCGATCACGAGCGGCCTCTTGCTCGCGTACACGGCGCTCTACGTGCTGCTGATCGCGGGCCTGGCCGGCTCGGCGGACAGCTCCCTCGGATCGGCGACGCTGCTCGCCGTGATCCTGGCGTTCAGCGCGAGGCTCTTGCGGTGGATCGTGCGCTCGCTGTTCGAGCTGTGGGGCACCACGTGGGCCTACTGCTCCGCCGACGGCGCGTGCTGGGGCACCGTGAGCACGCTCTTCGGGTGGTACGGCGCCGGCGAGGGCGTGTGCCTCACGGACGTCCACCCCACCATCGCGGGCTCGACGCTCCTCTGCTCCTCCGACGCGATCGGGGCCGGCCTCCGCACCGTCGCGGCCAACCTCTCGCACCTCACGGGCCGGAAGGGCAGCGACGCGTTCTCGCCGTTCGAGGCGCTGATGCTCACCGCCTTCACGGGCCTCGTCGCGCGCGGCGAGGCGACCATCAGCAGGGCGACCGCGGTGCGCTGGCGCCGGGACTGGCTCGGCGGCGCGCGGCGGGGCGCCTCGCGCACGGTCCTCACGATCGAGCGCGTGGGCGATCGCGAGGAGGGCGGCGCGATCGAGCGCGAGATCCTCGCGGCCCTGCAGGCGAAGGCGGACGGCCTCGCGTGCGGCGTGGAGCCCGCGCCGCCGGGCGGCTACCGCGACGCGGCCTTCCGGCCGCCGGCCGTGCGGCTCCGCGTCGAGGAGGTGCTGCACCCGCGGACGATCGCGCTCGCGGTCAAGGCGCTCCGGAAGGAGCCCCTCGGCGGCGCGCCGGTCGCCGTCGCCGCGGCGCTCGACGAGTTCGGCAAGCGCGACCCCGCCCGCCTGATGCAGCTCCGCATGCTCCTCGCGGAGCACCGCCCGCGCCCGCTGTCCACGTGACCCCGCGCGCGCCCGCGCTCAGTGCCACACGCCGATGCCCGCGCTCACGCTGTCGTAGCGCGGGGCGAAGTCCATGGACGCCTGCAGCGTGAAGGCGGTCTCCGGGATGACGCCCCAGAGCGTCGTCGACAGCACGCGCAGGTCCGCTCCGAACGTGAAGTGCTGCCGCCCCACGCGCCCGAAGCGGTTCGGCTCGTAGTAGCTGCCGAAGCGCGTGTGCACGAGGCCCGGGAGCGGCTCCGTCTCGATCCCGAACCGCGGCGAGAAGCTCACGTGCGCGCCCGAGCTCCCCACCGCCGACCCCGCGTCGCTCTCCCGCTCGTTCTGCGCGAGGAACCGCGCGAGGCTCACCCCGTTCGCGACGGCCCCCGTGACGAGGAGCTCCGCGGTGATGAGCAGGTGCTCGCGCGGCCAGTTCCAGTACCGGGCGCGCCGCTCCCGCTTGAGCACGGCCGGCCCCGCGGCCAGCTCGCGCGCGTCCGCGGCCCGCTCGCGCGTCCGCTCCGCCGCGAACGCCCGCTCGCGCGCGGCGCGCTCGTCCGGATCGTCGATCCCGCCGAGCTCCCGCCGCCGCCGCTCTTCCCGCGCCGCCTGCCGGCGCGCGATCCGCGCGCGGAGCTCCCGCTCCTGCTCGCGCGGGTCGAGCCACGCCGGGTTGAGCGGCCGCGGGCCGACCTGCACGGCGAGCCCGACCTCGAGCTCCCAGGGCAGGACGACCTCGTTCGGCAGGATCAGCCCGCCACCCCGCTTCACGCCGGCCTCGTCCACGGTCATTCCCTCGCCGAGCAGCCGCCCCCCGTTCACCGGCAGCCGCAGCGTGGCGCCGAGCCGGTACGACGCCCAGTCGGGGCGGACGATCAGCCCGATCTCCGGGGCGATGCCCGACTTCGTCAGGTTGGTCTGATCGGCGTCCACGCTGAGCGTCACCGCCCGGGCGCCGGCGCCCAGCGCGAGCGCGTCGCCGAGCAGGCGGACGCCGCCGAGGAAGTGGTACTTGCCGATCACCACCGAGGTCTTGGCGCGGGGGGCCGGGGCCCCGGCGTCGGCGGCGGGCGTGACCGAGTAGCGCTGCAGCTCGGCGTTGACCCCCAGGCCGAAGTCGCCCGCCTGGAGCTGGCCGCCGAGCGTGACGTACACGAAGTTCGAGTAGTCGAGGTCGACGTCGCCGCTGTTGTCGAAGTCGTTGTTCTCGAAGAGCTCGATGGGGATCGAGATCGACGCGGCGATGTCGCCCTCGAGCCAGTTCGTGCTGAAGGGCTCGCGGAGCGCGGGCGCCGCGGCGTTGGCCACCATGCCCGCGATCCCCTCGGCGTAGGCCGCGTAGGCGCCGGCGATCCCGGTGACGCGCAGCGGGGCGAGGATGGGCCCCTGGAAGAGGTCGATCGCGTACTGGTTGTCCCGGAGCGGCTGGGCCGATGCGGCCGGCGAGAGGCCGAGGGCCAAGGCCGAGAGCGAAAGCGCGGCGAGCGCCGCTCCGGGGCGGCGAGCGGCGCCGGGGGCGCAGCGCGCCGCGGCCCCGCCGGTCACCTCGCGCTGCTCCCGTCCAACAGCATCTCGTCGCGCCCGCGACGAGGTGATAGCACTGGCCCGCACGGAAGGGACCGCGGAAGCGGATCCCCCCTGCGCGGCCGGGCCCCGGCTCCGGGCTCCCCGGCTCGCGATTGCGACCACGATGAAGGAGGGGCCCGCCCGCCGCCGCGCGGGCGCCCGCCCCCCCGCCGCCCCGAGGAACCGCCGCGCTCATGCCCGCCCAGGCCCCCGCGCCCCCCGCGCCCCCCGCTCCTGCCCCGGCCCTGCCAGGCACCGAAGCGCGAGCGCCCCGCGGGCGGCTGCGCCCCGGGGGGCCTCGCGCCCGCGGCCGGCGCATCGCCCAGATCGCCTACTACAGCCTCGCTGCGCTCGTCATCGTCGCGTGCACCCTCCAGCTGATCCAGCAGGTCTTCTTCCTGCCGGCCGCTCGGTCGCCGTATGGAAGCTGCCAGGAGGGCCTGCTGGCGCTCGTCCGGGCCGTCGAGCGCGCCCGGGATGCCGCGCCCGGGACCGACGGGGAGGACGCCGCCCTCGCCCGGTTCCGGAGCGAGCTCGCTCCGGAGTGGACCTACCGGGACGGGGTCGCCGCCGCGTGCCGTGGCTCTGCAGAGGACGAGCGCGCTCTCGACGCCATCGAGCGGCTCCGCTATGCGGAGGAGCACGCAGCGCGGCGCGAGGCAGGCGATCTGGCTCCGCTCCGGCGCCGGGTCCGGGCGATTGTCGATGGCCAGCTTGGGCCCGGGTCCCCGAGATAATACCCCGACGCGGCGATTTCGCAGGACGATATGACCGACATGACCGTTCCTTCTCCCCCTGCCGCAGTGGCGGGTGAAGCCCAGACCGGAGAAAAGCTCCAGCCGCCGCCCACGTTCGACGTGCTCCCCCTGTCGTCGGAGCTGCGCGAGACGCTCGCGGAGATTGGCTATGTCCACCCGACCCCGGTGCAGCTGGCGGTCTGGGAGCCGGTCACGCGCGGGCGCGACGCGGTGGTGCAGGCGCGCACCGGCACCGGCAAGACGGCGGCCTTCGGGATCCCGATCGTCGATCACGCCGTGAAGCGCTCGCTCGCGCACGCGCAGGTGCTCGCGCTGTGCCCGACGCGAGAGCTCGCGGTCCAGGTCTCCACGGAGATCGAGCGCCTCGGCAAGCGCAAGGGCATCAAGGTCGTCGCCGTCTACGGCGGCGCGCCGATGCAGCGTCAGATCGACGCGCTCGCCGCCGGCGCCCAGGTCATCGTCGGCACGCCGGGCCGCGTGCTCGATCACCTGCGCCGCGGGACGATCGTCGCCAAGCACATCCGGCTGCTCGTCCTCGACGAGTGCGACGAGATGCTCTCGATGGGCTTCGAGCGCGAGCTCACCGCGATCCTCGCCGAGCTGCCGCCGGAGCGGCAGACGCTCCTGTTCTCGGCGACGCTCCCGCCCGACATCGAGCGCATCGCGCGCAGCAAGCTGCGCTCGCCCGAGTTCGTCACCCTCTCGGGCGACGCCGTCGGCGCCCTGCAGATCCAGCACTACGTCTACCTCATCACGGGCGACAAGCTGGCGTCGCTGGTCCGCATCATCGAGGTCGAGAACCCCGAGAGCGCGGTCGTCTTCTGCAACACCAAGGACGAGACGGAGACGGTCGCCGCGGCGCTGAAGCGCCAGGGCTTCGACGCCGACTGGCTGAACGGCGATCTCCCGCAGTCCGACCGCGAGAAGGTGATGAGCGCGACGCGCGAGGGGCGCCTGCGCTTCCTCGTCGCGACCGACGTGGCCGCCCGCGGGATCGACATCTCGCACCTCACGCACGTCATCAACTACGACTTCCCGCAGGACGCCGAGGCGTACGTGCACCGCACCGGCCGCACCGGCCGCGCGGGCCGCACCGGCACCGCGATCGCGCTGATCACCCCGCAGGACGTTGGTCCGCTCTACATCCTCCGGCTCACGTACAAGATCCGGCCGCTCGAGAAGCAGCTCCCCACGGAGGGGGAGCTGAAGACGCGCGCGGAGGCCGACCTCGTCGCGATGCTCGCCGAGGCGTTCTTGCCGAAGGGCACACACCCGGACGATCTCTCGCTCGCGCGCCGGCTGCTCACGCACGACCAGGCCGAGGCGATCGTGGCGGGCCTCCTGCGCGATCACCTCGGCGCGCGCCCGACGGCCCAGGAAGAGGCGAGCGCCGCGCGGCGCGCGCAGCAGCCGCAGCGTCCGGCGGCGCGCGAGGGCGCGGAGCGCGCGGCCCCCGCGATGCGGCCCGAGGCCACGCGCGGCGAGGGCGCGCGCGGCGAGGGCGCGCGGGCGGGGGGCGCGAAGCCCGAGCGCGCGGCGCCGCCGCGGGACGTGATCCCGCGCGCGGCCGACTCCGCCGATCCCCGCTCGCCGGAGACGGAGCGCAGCAGCGAGCGCGGCAGCGAGCGCGAGCAGGCGCGCGAGGCCGAGCGCGGCCGCGACCGCGACCGACGATCGCTGCGCCTCCGGCGCGACGACCCGCGGCGCGGGCCCCGCGAGGGTGCGCCCTCGGAGGAGCCGCGCGGCGAGCTGCGCCGCCCTGCCGAGGGGTCGAGGCCGCGCGACGAGGCGCCCGTCTCGGTCGAGCCGCTCACGCGGCCCGAGCCGCTGATGCGCATCGAGCCGCCGCGGGGCGACGCCGTGCTGCGAGGCCCCGCGGAGCGCCTGCGCGATCGGCCCGGCGCCGCGACGCTCCTGTCGGCGCGCCGCGGCCCTGCCGCCGGCGCCGGCGCGGCGGGCAAGCCCCAGGGCGCCGCGGCGAGCCCGCCGTTCGCGCGCCACGCCGACTTCACCATGTGGCAGCCGCCGGAGGAGGAAGGCGACGACGAGCCGATCCTCGGCGAGCCGCCGTCGCCGGCGCCCGGGTCGCCCGTGTCGCGCGGCGGCGTGGGCAGCGGCCCGGCCAGCGGCGTGGATCGCGAGCGCGCGAGCGGCGCCGCGCCGTCGAGCCCCGGCGAGCCCGCGGGCCGCGTCGAGGGCGGCGAGCCCGGCGAGGCGCCCCGCGCCGAGCCCCCGCGCGACGAGCCCGACGGCGACTTCGTCGAGGTCTTCATCAACCTCGGGCGGCGCGACGGCGCGCGCGCGGCGGACTTCCAGCGCGTGCTCGTCGAGCGGGCCGGCATGGCGAAGGGCGATATCCGCCGCATCCGCGTGCGGGAGCGCAACGCGTTCGTCAGCGTCCCCCGCGCCGATCTCGCGCGGGTCGTGGCGGCGCTGAACGGCGCGACCGTCGCGGGCAAGGAGGCGCGCGCGGAGCAGGCTCGGGAGCGCACGTCAAGCGCCGAAGAGGTGGCCGAGGACGCCTGAGCGCCGCGCGCCGCGCGCCGCCGCAGCGCCGTGGCCGATCGAGGCCGCGGGGCCGCGGCGGAGCGGGCTCCACACGGACGTTCCGTGCGCGTCAGACGCTGCCAGCCGGCGTAGGCCGGTGGGCGCTCGCGTGTGACGATGTCGAACGATGTCAAGCTGGCGTCCAGCCGGCCTCCATGCGGCGCCGCCCTCCGCTCGCATCGCGCTGGCCAAGCTCGCCCACTGGTCGTATCACGGAAGAGATGGCGCGCAGTGGAGCGGAGGATATCGATCGGCTTCGACGGGACATCGATCGAGCGCTTGCCGACAAGCTCGATGCGGACAGGGTTCTGCCGCTGCTCGCGCGTCTGGCCCGCGCGACGGCGCCGGGGACCGAGCCGTGGCTCTACGCGCACCGCCACCTCGCGGAGATCGGCGTCGAGCACGACCCGTGGCGCGCCGCGCTCTTCGCGCGCCGCGTGCTGCAGTTCCACGACGAGGACGACGGCGCGTGGGCCGTGCTCGGCCTCGCGCAGTCGCTGCTCGGCAACTACCGCTACGCCGCGCGCGCCTACGAGCGCGCCCTCGCGATCGTGCCGGAGAACCCGTGGTACGCCCATAACCTCGGCCACCTGTACGACGTCGCCCTGAACCGCCCGCAGGACGCCTTGCCGCTCCTGGCGCAGGCCACGGAGGCGCAGACGGGCGAGGCCGACATCGCCGCGAGCTACGCCCACGCGCTCGCCCGGTGCGGCAAGCTCGTGCTCGCCAAGAAGATCTTGAAGCGCGCCATCCGCCACGGCGCGACGGCCGACCAGATGGCGCTCTGGCGCTGGCTCGACGCCGGCGCGCCGATGACCGACGAGAGCGGACCCGATCCCGAGCGGCCGGCCGACTCGAAGCGCAAGACCAAGCGGCGGCGCGCGCGCGAGCGCCAGAGCGCCGGCGATTGAGCGGGATTGACCTCCACGAACCAGGCGTGTGTCGGCCGAGCTCGACGGCGCTGCGTCGCGGCACGCTCGGCTCGCACCGTCAATCGTGACGCGGCGCACGGGCGAGGTTGTGCGGACACGGGTTACCTCGGCTGGGCGGCTACGGATGTCGTCGCCACAAGCGACACGCACGGCCGACGCGAAGCTTGACGATAGGTTGTCCGGTTAGCGATAAGCTGTGTTTCTCGACTGGTGCTGGATACGGATGCCCTCCGGGACAGGGCACCCCGCGCGGAGAACCCATGAGCGTCACGAGCGTGCAAAGGACGGAGAGGCGGGCGAGGCGCGCGGCGCGCGCCGCTGCCGCCCTGTCCGGCGCGCGCCGCGCGCTGCGCCACGGCGCGCGGCGTGGAGGCGCCAGCGAAGCGGCTCGCTCGAGGGACGCGCAGCTCGGGGCTCTGCAGGACGAGGGCGGGCTTAGGACGGAGATCTCGCGATGAGCGAAGAAGCTCTGCGTCGAGAGATCGCGAGGCTCACGGAGCGCATCGCGACGCTCGAGCAGCAGAACGAGCAGCACGAGCGCGCGGCCAGGGAGCACGCCGCGGCGATCGAGCGCGCGGAGCGCGACGCGCGCGAGCGCGCCGAGCAGCTGGCGCGCGCCGAGGAGGAGCTGCGCCGGCAGGCGGGCATCTTCAAGCTGGTGCTGGACAGCATGGCGGACGGCGTCGCCGTCGTGGACGACCGCGGCGAGCTCTTGATGCGCAACCCCGCCGCGGAGCGCATGCTCGGCCGCGCGCAGCTCGATCTCGTGTCGGATGAGGGCCCCGGGCCGGGGGAGGCCACGCTGTTCTTCCCCGATCAAGCGACGCCCTGGCCCGCCTCCGAGCACCCGCTCTCGCGCGCGCTGCGCGGCGAGACGGTCGACCAGGTGGAGCTCTTCGCCAGGAAGCCCGTCGAGCAGGACGGGCGCGGCGCCCGCCGGGCTCACGGCGCGGCCGGCTCGGCCATGCCGACCCTCGCCCCCGCGTCCGGCCCGCTGGGAGACGACGGCGAGCCGCGATCGGTCCGGCTGCCGTCGCTCATCGCCGATCAGCGCGGCGAGCCTGGCCAGGCGCCGGGGCTCTTCCTGACGGTGAGCGCCAGCCCGATGCGGGGCAAGGACGGCTCGATCTCCGGCGCGGTCGCGGTCTTCCGCGACGCCACCGAGAAGAAGCGGCTCATCGAGGATCTCGAGGCGAAGAACCGCGATCTCGTCGAGAGCGAGAGCGCCAAGAGCGAGCTCGTCGAGCGGCTCCGTTACGCCATCGACGAGATCTCCACGCCCATCCTCGAGCTCTGGGACGACGTCCTCGCGCTGCCGATCATCGGCGTGGTCGACTCGCGGCGGAGCGCGCAGATCATGGAGCGCCTGCTCGACGAGATCGTCCGTCGCCAGTCGCGCTACGTCATCATCGACGTGACGGGCGTCGAGGTCATCGATACGCGGACGGCCGACCATTTCTTGAAGCTGATCAAGGCGGTCGAGCTGCTCGGCGCGCGGTGCCGAATCACCGGGGTCCGGCCCGCGGTGGCGCAGACGATGGTCGAGCTCGGCATCGATCTCGGCGCGGTGCGCGCCGCCCGCAACCTCAAGCACGCGCTGCGCGAGAGCCTCGCGCTCGCAGGGCAGAAGCCGTCGCTCGCATCCCTCATGGGCGCCCGCCGCGGCGCGGCCAAGGGCGAGGACGGCGCGGCGGCACAGCCGTTCACTCCAGGCGGTCCAGGGGCCGCGCAGGGTCCGTCGGGCAGCGGCCCCACCACCAAGACACAGCTGCAGCTCAGCGCGAGGAAGGAGACGTCCACTTGATGCAAGCGGGTAGGGTCCCCATCGTGGGCCTCTTCGGGAACTTAATCGTCTCGGTGCAGGGCGGGCTCACCGACGGCCAGGTCGAGCAGCTGCGCGACGACGTGACCGGATCGATCGAATCGCGATCGCCTCGCGGCCTCATCGTCGACCTCTCCGGCGTCGAGATTCTCGACAGCTATCTCACCCGCGCCATCCGCGACATCGCGCTCACGGCCCGGCTGATGGGCGTCCGGACGGCGGTGTGCGGCCTGCGCCCGGCGGTCGCGATCGCGCTCGTGGAGATGGATCTCGAGATCCCGGGCGTCGTCACCGCGCTCAACCTGGAGCGCGCCGTCGAGATGCTCGCGCCGTCCGCCGAGGACGACATGATGCCGCCGGAGCTCACGAACGAGGTGTCGCATGAAGATCCCTCCTCGTGACGGACCGCCCTCCAGCGGCGGCGCCACGGGGCCGCCGTCGAGCCGGTCCGGAGGACCGGTGTCGACGCGCATGCCGACCTCTCCCCAGTCGGCGCGTGGAGCTGTGCCATCGTCACCGCAGATCGTCGGTCGGTCGATCACCGACCAGATCGAGACGGTGCTGGCGCAGTTCCTCTCGCCCGCGGTGAGGAAGAGCGTGATCGACTGCGGCATCCGCCAGGCGAAGGTCGATCCGCTCTACGCGCGCGAGGGTGATCTCAGGCGCTTGCTCGTCGAGGTCAAGCGCGGGGTGAAGCTGTTCGTCCGCGACCAGGCGCAGCTCGACCGGTGCATCTCCGAGCTCGGCGAGCTCGATCATGCCGCCCCGGCGCCGCGCGAGATCACCATCGACGTGCGCAACGAGGAGGACGTGCTGCGCGCGCGGTCCGCGGGCCGCGAGCTCTGCATCGAGCACCTCGTCAGCGACGTCCTGCAGACGAAGATCGTCACCGCGATCTCCGAGCTCGGGCGGAACATCGTCCGGTACGCGGGGAGCGGGCAGATCGTCGTCCGGTCGCTCACCTCGCCGATGCGGGCGATCGAGATCATCGCGCAGGACAGCGGGCCTGGTATCTCGAACCTCCCGGAGATCCTGAGCGGCAAGTACCGCTCGCGCCACGGCATGGGCGCGGGCCTCCGCGGAACGAAGGCCCTCATGGATGCGTTCGATGTCAAGACGGCGCCCGGCGCGGGCACCACCGTGACGGTCAGGAAATACCTCGGATGACGGTCGCGATCGGTACGGCGTGCTGCGTCGCGTCCGGCGAGGAGGTGGCCGGCGACGAGGTGGTGGTGGTGCGCCAGTCCCCCTGGGTCCTGATCGGCCTCGCGGACGGGCTAGGGCACGGCCCCCACGCGGCGGAGGCGGCCTCGGCCTTCTGCCGCTACGTGGAGGAGCACGCGTCGATGCCCCTCGAGGAGCTCCTGACCGCGGCGGGAGAGCAGCTCTCGTCGACGCGCGGGGCGGCGGCGGCGCTCGTGCGCATCGACGAGAGCGCGGGCGAGCTCGAGTTCTCGGGCGTCGGCAACATCGCGATGAAGGCGATGTCGCGGACGGCGATGCCGATCTTCTGCTCCGCCGGCATCCTCGGGCGCCGCGTGCGGCGGCTCCGGAGCTTCCGCTTCCCGATGTCGCCTGGCGATGTCGTCGTGCTGCACTCCGACGGCATCGCCAGCGGCTTCGATCTCACGTCGTTCCGTGATCTCGATCCGCAAGAGATGGCGCGCCGGATCGTCGAGGCCCACAAGAAGTCGTTCGACGACGCGACGTGTGTGGTCGCCCTGCTGCGCGACAGGTCCATCGCGTGACCCAGAGGACCCCGCCCGCCTTCAACATCCCGGTCACGCGCGAGGAGGATCGCTTCGCGTGCGCGGCCGAGGGCGCGCAGATCGCGCGGTGGGCGGGGCTCTCGGATCGCGCGCAGCACGAGATCGCGATCGCGATCGCCGAGCTCGTGTCGAACGCCGTGCGTCACGGCGGCGGCGGGACGATCAGCATCCGCGCGATCCGGGAGGAAGCGCCGTCGGGCAGCGGCCGGTGGGGCGTCGAGGTCATCGTGCGCGACTCCGGCCCGGGCCTGGATCCGAGGCTGATCACGGTGGACGACTCCGGCCCGAAGAGCGATCGCAGCCCGTCCTCGTCGTCCAGCGCGCGCCTCGTGCCCAGGATGCCCGGTCAGGGGCTCGGCGTCGGCCTCGGCGCCGTGCACCGGCTGATGAGCTCCGTGATCATCCGCTCGTCGCCCGGCGTCAGCACCGAGGTGATCGCGGTCAAGTGGAAGTAGCGCCGGCGCGCGCTCCCGCCGGCGCCCTTAGTTCAGCTCTTTCTCGGTCCGCTCGTTCTGTTCGGCTTCCAGGAACGTCGCGGTGATCTCGCGCTCCAGCGCGAGGTTGATCTCGCGATCGAGCGCCTCGATGCTCCCCGCGAGGCGCGCGACGTTCAGGGCGTAGACGAAGACCCGCGCGCACGGGTGGACCTCGGCGCTGCCGCGCAGGCCTCGCTCGCGCTCGTCGGCGTTGAGGCCGTCGAGGAGGACCAGCGCGCGGGGATCGACACCTTCGGCCACGAGCTCCATGCCCGGCACGTCGGAGATGTAGAGCTCCGCGCCCTCGACGTAGCGCCGCAGCACGGGGTTGAGCGCGGCGATCGTCTTCTGGGCCAGCGCCATGAAGCCGTCCCGGCTCGGCGCCCACGGGGGCATGCCGAGCTCGACGTCGAGGTCGCGCGAGCGCAGGAACGCCTGGGTCGCGCCGCGCACGTCACCCCGCTCGTCCCGGATCAACCCGAGGTAGTAGTGCGCCTCCGCGTGCCGCGGATCCTTGAGCGCCGCCTCCTCGATGAGCGCGGCCGCCTTGTCGGCCTGGCCGATCTCGTAGAAGGCGCGGCCGACCAGGAAGGTGTGGTTCGGGTTGTCGTACGGACCCTCGGGGATCTTGGCGGCGACCTGCGCGGCCTCGTCGAGATCACCCTTGCCGAGGAGCGCGTCGAACTTGAGGAGGAGCGCGTCGATGATCTCCTCGTCGACCTCGGCGAGATCGAGCGCCTGATCGCACATCTCGATCGCCTGGTCGAAGTCGCCGAGCGGGTGGATGTACACCTCCGCGGCGTTGAGCATCGCCTCCAGGTACGTGTCGTCGAGGGCGATCGCCTGGCGGTAGGCCTCGATGGCCTCCTCGCCCTCGCCCTCGAGGGCGGCGACGAAGCCGAGCAGGTTGTGAGCCTCCGGCGAGTTCGGGTCGAGCTCCAGCGCCCGCCGGGCCGACGCCTCTGCTCCGCGCGTGTCCCCACGCTGGACGAGATCCCACCCGCGGTCGAGGTGCGCCGAGAACTGGTCCATGGCGGCTCCACAAGTGTGCGAAGGGGGCCCCCGAGTCAAGAGGGAGCGCTTTCAAAGCGACCGTTCAAGCTGATCCAGGGCCGACCACCCCGGAATTTCGAGCGCCCGCGTGAGGCTGGAACGCAGGAGACGTGGGGCGCCCTCCCGCGCATCGCGTCGCCGCGTGCGCCGGCGCGGGGAGGGGGTGGCTCACTCGTGGATCGAGATCAGCGTGCCGCGGTTCTCGCTCGTGGCCCACACGCCGTGCCAGCCGCGGGGCAGTCTGGGTTCGCTCCAGAAGAAGATCTTCTTCGCGTCGAGCGGCGAGAGGTTCACGCAGCCGTGGCTCATCTCGCGGCCGAAGTTCGAGTGCCAGAAGGCGCCGTGGAGCGCGTACGACCCGTCGTAGTACGCGACGTACGGCACGTCCTCGATGCTGTACGGCAGGTCGCCCGCGACCGTCCCGTCGCCGTCCATCGTCGTCGCGATGTGCTTCTCGCGGATGCGGAACACGCCGGTGTGCGTCGGGTGGTCCTTCTTCTTGTCCTTTGAGCGCCGCCCGGGGGAGACGAGCGCCGCGTAGACGGGCCTGTCGCCCTCGATGGCGACGATCGTCTTGCGCGACAGGTTCACGTCGATCCACTTCTCGCCCGGCGCGAGGTCCGGCGGCGGGGCGCCGATGTCGGTGTAGGTCCCGTCGGCGCCCTTCATCCACCAGCCCTCGGTGGTCTTCCGGTAGACGGTCGCCTTGTGGCTGTGCGTCTCGCCCGTGAGGCCGAATGCCGAGAAGCGCTCGAGCGAGCCGGCGACGGAGACGGACTTCATCTCGGCGTCGAACTGGTACTTGTTCGCCGACTTCGCGAGGATGAAGCCGACCGATTTCGCGCCCTCGGGGAAGTCGATGCCCTGCGAGGTCGGCGGCTTGATGATGTACATGCGATCGCTCGGCGCGACGAGGCCCGCGGTCGTCTTGTACCAGCTGCGGCCGTTCCAGCCGAAGGTCTTGTCGACCGCGACGAAGAAGCCCTTCACCATCCGCTTGGCGACGGTCCCGTCGGCGTCCTTGTCGAGGTCGGCGAGCGTGACGTTGAGCGGCCTGCCCTTCTCGTCGACGTTCTCCCACCAGGGCTTCTCGGGCTCCTCCTCCGCGGGCGCCGGGGTGAGGATCCCGAGCGACGCCGCCGCGGCGACGGCCGCGGCCTTGTCCCCGGCCGCGGCGGCGTCCCCGACGACCGCGGTCATCGCGGGCGCCGGCGCCTGCCCGTCGACCGGCGCAGGGCTCGCGCCGGCCTCGCCGCCGCCCGCACCGCGCGCCGCAGTCGCGGCCGCGACCTCCTTCTCGGTCTCCTCGTAGAGCTCCTCGGCGCGCTTCTTCTCCTCTTCCTTCTTCTTGCGCTTCGAGGACTCGAGGTACGGCTCGTAGCGCGCCATCTCGTCCCTCGACGGGACGGAGCGGTAGAGCGGCGTGCCGTGCGTCGTGTTGAACGCGTACTTGTACGGCAGGACGTCGTCGAGCTTCGGCGCCGTGATGCCGAGGCGGACCTGCGGGTTCGACATGTCGGTGGTGGCCGACCTCCCGCAGACGTAGCCGCCGTCGAGGAGGCGGTACCAGCCCTTGGCGCAGCTCCCGGCCTTGATCGGCTTCGGATCCACCGGCACCTTGCCGCCGAGCCGGATGTACCCGAGCCGCTCCTTCGAGAACTCCGTGGTCGGGTAGACGGCCGCCTGCGGCACGATGGAGCCGAGCAGCGGGCCCGTGTACGGCTTCTCGGGCAGAGGCGGCTCCGCCTCGGCCGAGGGCGCGGAGGTCGGGGCGGACCGCGGCGCCTCGACGGGCGCGGTGGCGCGCGCCGACGTCGTCGGCGCAGGGCGGGGGAGGGACGTCGTCCGCTCGGGCGGGTGGCCTTCGGTGGAGGGGCCGGGCGGAGCCTCGCCCTGGCAGCCGCTGGCCCACGCCGCGGCCCCGGCGAAGGCGGCCGCGGCGACGAACCCGAACGCGCTGGAGACGATCGACGCGCGCGTGGCGCCGCCGCCGGGGCGTCCGGCGTCCGGCGCCGGGTGCGGCTTCCTCGCGTCGCCGGTGCGGACATTGCCGCTCGTCTGCGTCCGTTGCGATCGAGCGAGGTCCTTCTGCCCCTGCGGGCGGGGAGCCTGAGAGCGGTTCATCGCATCCACAGCGTTAAGCGAAGACCGGTCTCGCCGATCCTCGCGGTCTCGTGACCCGCCCGTCGGGTCGGGTCGGCTCGGCGGTCTTAGTACCTGGTCACTCACGTGTCGATCCACTTCTCTGCGGAGCGCGCTCCCGGAGGGGTTCGCGAGAGCGGGCGCTGGAGCAGCCGGTGTCGCCGTGGAGCGAGGGCCGTGCCACGCCGCCGCGCCGCGGCTGCCGCGCCCGTTGCGGCCGGCGCCGCGGGCGCGCGCGGCCTGGATGACGTTCGGATGGCTGCTGCTACGGTACCGCCGTGGCGGAACCGACCCCGGTGCGTGGCTCGAACAACACGACAGCGCTCCGGCGAGCAGGCCGCGGCGCCGGCTTCCTCCCCCTCCTCCGCGCCGCGTCGCGGCGCGCGCTGGCGACCGCACTGGCCGTCGCGCTGCTCCTGCACCTGCCCCTGCTCCCGACGCCCCTGTTCGCGTGGCTCGAGGCGATGTTCGCGCTGCAGGGCGAGCTGGCCGACTACGACGCCGGCGAGACGATCGTCCCGATCGATCTCGATCTGCTCGCCGACGACCCCAGCGCCGTCGACACGGCGCCCTCCGCGACCGGCGCCGATCCGGCCTCCGCGGCGGGCGCGCCGGCGCCTGCCGCGCCGCCGCCCGCGGCGGCTCCTCCCGCGGCGTCGGCGAGCGCCGCGCCCGAGGCCCCCGACGCGGGCGCGCCGGACGCGGGCCGCCGTCCCCCATCCGACGCGGGCCCGGACGCGTCCGCCGACGGCGGCCCGGGCGACGCCGGTCCGATCGCCGAGAGCGACCGGCCGAAGCTGCGCGACCCGCTGAGCGTCGCGGGCGCCCCGGGCAAGCTCGCGTCGAAGGACCCGAACGTGCAGGTGCTCATCGCCGGCGATCGGCTGCGCAGCCACGAGCTCGGCGAGTGGTTCGGCCGGATCCTGACCACGATCCCGCAGTGGCAGTCCTTCTTCCAGGACACCGCCATCGACCCGATCCGGGACATCGACCACATGCTCATCGCCGGCCCGCAGCTCCGCGACTCCAGCAAGGTCGTCGCGGTGATGGACTACCGCGCGTCCGAGGAGACGATGCGCGCCGCGGTCGACGTCGTCGTGCAGCGGTCGAACGGCGCCTGGATCGAGGACGCCCCGGTCCCCGCCGCCCGCGCCACCGCCGAGCAGAGCGAGCGCATCTTCGCGATGGTCCCGGAGAAGCGGCTGCTCGTGGTCCTTCCTGCTGAGGAAGAGGATCAACTATCCAAGTTGAAGGCCATGAAACCCTTCAACAAATCGTCGGCGGTGGGCATCGTGATCTCGATGGTCACGCCGGCGAACGCCTTCCGCGGGGTCTACGCGGTCCCGCGCAGCCTGGCCTGGATGAAGCTCACGGTGACGCCGACCAAGGACGGCGGCGCCGACGTGGCGATCCTGGCGGGCGACGCATCCCCTGAAGAGGCGCGGGTTCACGCGCGAGAGCTCACGAAGACCTTGAACGCTCTGCGCACCCTCAACCTGGGCATCACGAAACTTGATGTGGTGGATGAGGTCACGTTCAACGCGGAGGGGAAGGACATCTGGGCGAAGCTCCACGTCACGAACCGGCAGCTCCGGTTGATCATGGGCTTCGTGGAGCAGGCGCTGAAGGATCAGGCCGGAGCGCGGAAGAAGTAGCGCGCCGGGCGCGGACCGCGCGGACCCCACGGGCCCCGTGGCGGCGGGCCCCAGGCGCGCCCGGCGGGGGCGGCGGGGGGCGAGCGCGCCCGGGGCCGCGAGGAACACTAGCCAAAGGGGCGGCGTTCAGTTAATCCGACCAGCCCGCGCCGATGACGCCCGAACACTCTCCGCACGCCGTGCTCGATGAGCTTGCCGGACACCCTCATGGCGACGACCTCGCGCGGGTCGTGCATACGGCGGCGTTCGCGGCCGCGGACGAGCGGCGGAGCACCCTCGAGAGCGGCCTCGCGGAGCTCGTCGACCGGGCGGGTCTGTCGGTGGCCGACGCGGAGACCCGGTACGGGAACGCGATCCGCGCGCTCGAGCGAGGCACCAGCGAGGGCGCGGGGAGCGCGACCCGGGTGCTGCTCGCCACGCTGCTCGCGCGCGGGGTGGCGCTGTCGCCGCCCGAGGGGGTGGAGGCGGAGGGGCGTGTGGCCGAGGCGCTCGTCTGGCTGGCGACCTACACGTCGGTCGATGCGCTGACCGCGCTGGACGCCGCGCTGGGCGAGCGCGCCGACGGGCTCTGGCGGGCGATCGCCACGCTGGTGCGGCGGGCCGACCAGGGCGCGCTGCCGCAGCTCGGCCGGGCGGGCGCGATCCTCGCCGCGGCCGCGCTGCGGGCGAGCGCCTCGCCGGCCGCGCGCGCCGAGGCCGCGGCGCTGGTGGAGGAGGTGCGCGATCCGATCGTGCGCTCGCTGCTGCGCGACGCGCTCGCGCCCGCCCGGCGGCCGAGCCGCGCGCCGGACGCTGCGGACGCGGCGACCGCGGAGGGCGGGGGAGCGGCCGGCGGGGATGCCTGGGCGACCGGCGAGCCGGAACGTGCCTCCGCGCGGCTCTCGGGCGAGCTCACGCCGCCGCCGCGTGGTCCGGTGCAGCTCGTGCTGCTGGCCGTGACCGGCATCCTCTTCGTGATCCACCTCGGCCGGCTGGCCGGCCGTTTCCTCCTGCGGTACCGCCGTCCGGCGGCGCTCGATGTGGGCCCGCGGGGCGTGACGGTCCGGAGCCGGACCGAGCTGTTCGGCCGGGTGTTGCGCGAGCGGGAGACGTACATCCCGGTCGAATCGCTGCTCCGGGCGACGCGCGAGGTGCGTTACCCGCGGCTCGGCCTCTACGCCGGCCTCGTCGCGCTCGGGCTGGGGACGTACGTGGGCGTCTCGCTGCTCGTTGACGGCGCGCGGGCTGGCTCGCCGGAGCTGCTCGGCATGGGCGCGCTCGTCTTCGCCTTCGGCGCTGCGCTCGACTTCGGCCTCTCCCACCTGGGCACGGCGTCCCGCGGCCGCTGTCGCGTGGTCCTGGTTCCCCGCAAGGGTCCGGCCCTCGCGCTCGCCGGGCTCGAGCGCGACGCCGCCGACCTTGCGCTCGCGCGCCTTCCGCGCGTCTGACGCGCGCGCCGCGCGCCTGGAATTTGGCCCGAGGCCGCCGCCTCCGTTAGGCCGATCGGGCGAGGTGATGGCGATGCGCTCGAAGACCGAGACGATGGCGGGGCTCAGGCGGATGCTGCACGAGATGCTGACGGCGCGGGAGGGGGGCGAGAGCGCTCCTCGCCTGGCGCGCACGCAGGGCTACGTGGACGGCTACATGCGCGCGCTGCTCGACAGCGGCCAGGCGACCCGGCAGGAACTCCTGGAGCTCGTCGCCCTCGAGCGCGCGCGTGTGAGCGGCCCGGCGACGGCAGAGGTCCGCTCTGCCTCCTTGAGCGCCTGAGGGCCGTTGTGTGAGCCCCAGCTGGACGAGAGGTCCGAGGGGAGAGAGCTCGTCGCGCGGCGCGGGCGACGGGCCGTGGTGTGAGCCCCTCGGGCCGCCCCCCCCGGAGCCACGTCGTCACGGCTCCACGATCGCGACATCCCCCGCCGTGGTCTGTCCGCCCACGCGCCACCAGTTCGCGATCAGCAGCCGCCCGTCCACCTCGAGGATCCGCGAGAACGCCCCCGCGAACCCTTCCTGCTCGATCGCCTGCACGAGCCAGCTGTGGCCGTCGCCGCTCCTGGTCCCGATCGCGAGCCGCAGCGTCCCGCTCGTCGCGTCCTGGTAGCTGATGCGCACCTCGCCGCCCGCCGTGACGAACACGTTCGCGTCGTCGCCCACGAGGTGCTGCCCGTCCTCGAACCGGACCCCCTCGATCCCGAGCCCGTCGTCCGCCACCTCGGACGCCCCGACCTCGGTGCCGCCCTTCACCCGCGTGTACCGCAGCCCCTCGGCGAGCCCGTCCGCGTAGGCGAGGTGCCAGTCGCCCGCGCGATCGATGAACAGCGAGGTCCCCATCCCGACGTCGCCCGTGTCCGTCCCGTCCGGCGCCTCCCCGTCCACGATGCGGGTCTCCCATTGCCCCATCCGCTTCGCCGCGATCACCACGTTGCCGTGGAGCCGATCATAGAACGCCAGCCCGAACCCGCCCGCGGCGTCCGGCGCCATCGCGATGTAGGTGCCGATCGCCTCGGGGTAGGTCTCGGTCCGGTTCCCGGCGGAGAGCCCCGCGCACACCGGCGCGCCTTCCTGATCGAAGCATGCCTGGTCGGTGCCGCACGCTGGCGAGCACGCGTCGCTCGCCAGCGGCGTCGCGCAGCGCCCCGTCGTCTTGATGCACTTCGTCCCCCCGCCGCAGAGGAACTCGCGGCACGGCGTCGCCTCGTCCTTCACGACGTCCTCGAAGCGCCACGCGCCCTCCGCGGGCGTGGCGCTCTCGCCCGCCGCGAGCCGGACGCTCGACGTGACCGCCCCGTCCTCGCCCGGCTCGATCGCGAGGTAGGCGATGACGGGCAGCCCCTTCACGAAGAGCAGCTTCGCGTACCGGCCGATGTCGCTGTTCGGGGCGCGCTGCACGGAGCTCACGGCCCACGTGTCGCCCTGCTTCTGCGCGAACTTCAGCCCGCGGTTCGTCCGGTCGTAGTAGGCCACCGCCGGCTCGCCGTCCGGACCGATCGCGATGGAGGTCCAGAGGCCGACGTCGTCGCCGGGATCGGTCTGGCCTCCCCGGAACCCCTCCACGTCGAACCGCTCGGGATCGACCTCGGGCTCCGCGGGCACCCCGTCGATCGCTTCCCACGCGACCGCCGCGCCGTCCCACGTGCCGACCACGAGGTCGCCCCACTGGAACGCGTTGCGCCAGTCCGCCTCCGCGTAGCCCGCGACCCAGACCGTGCGCTTGTCGTCGGCGACCGCGACCGACGTGTATGCCCCGATCAGCCCGTGCTCCAGCGTCGTGCAGTCGGGCGCCACGCACGCCGGCTTCTCCACGGTCGGATCGTCGCCGCACGAGCAGCCGGCGTGCGCGCCGAAGAGCGCGACGACCGCGGCGCCCGCGAGCGCGCCCCGCACACGCCTCCCGGCGGCCCGGACGGGCGACGCGCGCCCGGCGGTCTGGGCGGGCGCCGCGCGCCGCGCGCCCCGGCCGCCGCCGCGCCGCATGAGCCGTAAGGCGATCGCCGCGGCGCCGAGGCCGAGCCAGAGGGCGCCCGCCGGCCCGCTGCCGCCGGAAGACGCGCCGACCACGGCGCAGCCGCAGCCGGCGGACGGATCGATCGGGACCCGCCCGCGGAGGATCGCCTGTCGCGCCGTGCCGACGTTGCCCTCCTCGTCCACGGCCTCGACCTCGATCTCGGCGGCCTCGCCGACCTCCACCGCCGTCATCTCCGCCGCCGTCGCCCAGGGCGACCACGCCCCGCCGTCGAGCCGTACGCGCACCTGCGCGCGCGCCGCGTCCGAGACCCGATCGCGCACCTCGAGCGGCACCCGGCCGTCCGCCGCGGCGCCGACCGTGATGACCGGTGGGTCGACGTCGACCACCATCTCCACCGCCGCCGGCGTCGGGTCGAGCGACAGCGGATCCCCCGCGATCCGCGACCGCACCGAGATCACGTGGCGCCCCGGCAGCCGCAGCCAGTCGTCGCGAAGATCGACGATGCGATCGCGCGTGAACGGGCGCCACACGCCGCTGTCGATGCGGTACGAGTACTCGATGATCCGGGTGCCGTCGTCGAGCGGCGAGCGCATCACGAGCCGGCCCGTCGGCCCGTTGTCGGGCGTCATGGTCGCCAGGCGGAGCCCCTCGGCCTGCACCTCCTTCCGGGTCAGCTCGGCCTCGGTCTCGCTTTGTAGCCCTCGCCGCTCGGCCCCCGCGCCGAACGCCGCGAAGATGCCGAGGTAATTCTCGTCCCCCTTCGTGAGCTTCCGCAGGCCGGGGGAGCCCGCGCCGGAGGCCGACTCGGGGAGGACGAGCGAGAGCCCGAGCCCCGCGAGCGGCCCGTTCAGATCGATCGCCGGAATGCCGCCGCCGAGCAGCTGGCCGACCTGGCTGCCGATGAGCCCGCCCAACGACGACGCGATGGTCTTGGGGTTCTCCCGGAGCAGCCCGCTGTTCGTCACCTCGCCGTTCTCGACCCCGATCGTCTCGATCACCGGCGTGAGCCCCTCGGGCGTGACCGCGAGGTTCACGGGCACGTCGAGATCGAAGGTCGCCGTCATGAACCGGATGAACCGATCCAGCGACCACACGTAGAAGTCGAAGCTCGCCCGGTCGAGCTCGACGCGGATCAGCGGATCCTCCGTGGCGTCCGTGCCGTTGCCGAAGGTCACCCGGGGGGGCGTCTGCGGGCGGATGACGAGCGCGACCTGCTGCGGCTCGTGCTGCAGCGCGAGGTCCTTCATCGACGGGGCCAGGAGCCCCAGGGTGCCGGAGTTGAGGAAAGGCACCGTCTCCGTGGAGATCCCCAGACACAACGATCCGCTGTTGTAGAGACCGTTCATGGCGTAATTCGCGAAGCGCTCGGAGATCGCGAGGCCGATGTGCGGGCCGGGGGTGTCCTGGGGCCAGCCGGAGACCGTGTTGGCGACGAGCTCGTCGGGAATCGGGATGCCCGTGGGCAAAGGCAGGTCGGACAGCGGCACACATTTCGACGTCGGCACCGGCTCGGCGCCGCCGTAGAGGCCGAGGGTGAGCCCGCCGTCGACGGGGTTGATGT
This sequence comes from Sorangium cellulosum, assembly GCF_002950945.1. Classification (GTDB taxonomy): domain Bacteria; phylum Myxococcota_A; class Polyangia; order Polyangiales; family Polyangiaceae; genus Sorangium; species Sorangium cellulosum_E. The sequence continues at coordinate 5,971,601 of NZ_CP012673.1, read as the reverse complement.
CGCCCCACGCGCGGTTCGAGTTGTCGTCCCGTTTGCCCGTGCCGCCGCCCGCGAGCAGCAGGTCGAACCCGCCCTGGGCGCCCGGCGAGAGGCTCGCGAGCAGCCGTCCGAGGTCGAGGTGGCCCTCGACGCCGAGCAGGACCGAGGCGCAGTCGTCGCTCGGCTGCGTGCCGTAACGGCAGACGCCGGCGACGTCGTTCGTGCCGTCGGGGCAGGCCGGGTCCAGGACCGGATCGGCCTTCAGACAGAGCTGCTGGTCGAGCTGGGTCTTCAGCGCGTCGGACATGGATCCCATGAAGCTCGTGATGATCGGCTTCACGAAGTCCAGGGCATCGCCGACCCACGTGCCGCCGCAGTCGAGGTGCAGGCTCGACTCGAGCTGATCTTCGTCGATCGACAGCCGGGTGACCTTGACGCGCGAGTAACCCTGGCGCGAGTGCTGCGGGTTGACGTCGATCTCGATCGAGAGATCGACCTCGACATCGATGTCCGCGAAGGACTGCTCGTCGGGCGGGCATGCGCCGTTGCCGTTGAGGGTGACGTACTGGGTGCTCTCGCCGAGGACGCCGCCGTCCAGGAAGATGGGCAGGCTCTGCATTCGCACCGGCAGCGGCCCCCGGATGACGAGGTTGTGCGGTGCCCTGGGCTGGATTTGCAGCGCCGCGCGCCCCACGTCGATCTCGGCCGTGCACGTCGGGGGGGTCGCCCCCGGATCGGCCCCGTCGGGACAGAGCGTGTAATCGATGATGCCGCCGAGGACCGACCCCGGGGACCTGGGGACGGAGAAGGTGATCACGCCGCTTTCCCCGCCGCCGAGCAGCGCGCGCCCGAGGACGCCCAGGTTCTGCTCGAGGAACTCGACGCCCGACGCCGTGAGCCGGGCCGAGCCTGCGTTCTCGATGCGATCCGCGGGCTTGAAGCCGGCGGGGAGGGGGGTCATTCCGCAGCCGGCGCAGCCGCCGCCCGAAGCGGCGCACCCGGCGATGACAAGGAGAAGCACGAGGGCGGAGAGATGCTTGATGACGCGGGGCATAAGGAATCCTCCGAAGAGCGCGACCCGCAGCGCAGGGCCCGCGGGCGCGGGCCTCAGAGCGCCACGACAGATCGTACGCTCTCCGGAGAGCGCCCCGCAAGCGCTACTGCGCGCAGAGCCCCGTGATCTCGACGCCGCTCGCGGCATAATCGGCGGCGAGCGCATAGGCGTCTGCGCAGTCCTCCGTCGCCGGCGCGTTCGTCGCGCTGCACCAGTCGCCCTTCAGCACGATCTGGCCGTTCTCGTCCCGCTTGCACGTATTGGGCATCTCACCGGTGCCGTATTCTCCGATATTACCCGAGAGCACGACACAGAGGCTCTGCTCGACGCTCGGGAGGATCACCTTGTCGACCTCCTCCAGCGTGACGAAGGCGGAGAGCTTGCCGCCGTTGGTGAACGCGGGGTGTTCCTCGTCGGGGGCGCAGAGGGTGGTCCGGTCGAGCACGTTGCGCCGCCCGATGCAGTTGTTATCCGCCGACACCGTCGCGTCGGAGAGCCGCACCTGGTGCAGCGGCAGGACGATCGGCTCCGCGTCGGCGTCCAGGAAGATCGGCACGTTGAGGCTCTCGGCCTCGCCGCTCCACGCCCCGTCCGTGAGGGGGGCGTCGAGCTCCGTCGGCGCGATCTCGAACTCGCCCACGGTCATGTTGGCGAAGCAGTAGCCCGCGCGCGGGTCGTCCGTGGGCAGGGCGCCGCCGGTGCGCAGCTTGCCGGTCTCCGTGTCGAACTCGAGCAGCCAGGAGAAGGTCCCGGTGCCGTTCAGGTAACACTGGGGCAAATTCATCGTTAACCCCTCGGCGACGAGGCTGGCGACGAAGCCGCTCGCGAGCACGTCGGGCTTCGTGATCGTGAGCTGCGCCATGCGCAGCCCGAACTTGGTCGCGCCCTTGTTGTCGTGGACGGCGATGCAGTCGGAGGCGACGGCCGTGCAGACCGGGTTCGTCAGCTCGCAGTCGCCGCCGCCGCCGCCGCCGGTCCCCGAGGGGTTCGAGCTCGTCGCGCCGGCGTCGTCGCTCCCGCAGCCCGCCGCGGCGGCGGCGCCGGTCAGCGCGAATACACCTAGTACATAAACACCGTTCAGATACCGCATGGGCTGCCTCCTCGGGAGTTGAAGGGGGCCGAGTATAGGCGACCGTCATGGGATGACCACGCAGGAGCGGCGACGCCGCGCCGCGTCGCGCTGCTGTCGTCCTCGCTCGTCATCGCGCGTTCCGGTGGCGCTGCCGTGGCGCCGGGGTGACGCTCAGCGGCGCTCGTAGCGCTCGCCGAGCCGCGCGCCCACGGGGAGCGCGCGCACGAGGCGAATCATGGTCCAGACCGTGCCAGCCAGCTTGCGCAGCTTCGACGTGCCGACGCGCTCGTTGTAGTCGATGGGCATCTCCACCACGCGATAGCCGCACTTTGCAGGGAAGAGCAGCGTGTCGATCGGCAGCGCGTCCCCCTCTCCGTCGAAGTCGAACGCGCGAATCACCGAGCAGCGGTAGGCGCGCATACCGCTGTGGACATCACAGGTGGGGATGCCGTGCATCGCGTGCGCCATGGCCGCGAAGGCGCGGTTGGCGACGTAGTTCGGGACGGGCATGGCCGCGGGCCGCGTGCGGGTGCGCGCGCAGTTCACCACGTCGGCGCCCTCGTCCTCGATGGCCCGCCGGAGCACCGGGATGTTGTCGGCGGGGTAGGTGAAGTCGCAATCGAGGTAGATGAGCAGCTCGCTCCGGGCGGCGGCGCTGTACATGAGGAGCTCCATGGCCGGGCCGTGGCCGCGCGGCGGCACCTGCCGGAGCACACGCGCGCCGAGGCGGGCCGCGATCTCGGGGGTCCTGTCCCGCGTGGAGCTGTCGACGCAGAGGATCTCCGCGTCCGGCGCGACCCGCCGGATCTCGCCGATCATGGCGCCGACGCTCTCCTCTTCATCCATCGTGAGCATGCCGACGGTGAGCTGCATCCGGCGGGGGCGCGGGGGTTTCCTCGCGACGATCACGTTCTGGAACGCGAGCAGGCCGGGCGCGCGGTCGGCGATCACGTCCTCGAGCGGGCGGACGAGCGCGTGGTACGCCTTGTAAGGGAGGGAGCGCGCGAGGTCGGTGGGGTCGCCGCCCGGGTCGAGGCCGCGCAGGATGAGGTCCTTGGCGGCGCGCACGATCATCGGGTTCTGCTCGACGCGGAGCACCTCGAGCCCGGCGCGCTCGACGAGCCGGATCGCCGACGCGCGGGTGAAGAAGCGCAGGTGCGAGTCGTCGAGGATGCCGCTCGGCGCGTAGTCGAAGCGGCCGGCGAGCAGGCCGAGGCGCACCGGCCAGGCCGCGACGTTCGGGAGCGAGACGATGACGTGCCCGTCCTCCTCGAGGTGGGGCAGGAAGCGGCAGAGCGCGGCCAGCGGATCGGCCGTGTGCTCGAGCACGTCGGCGAACAGGATCAGGTCGAAGCGCCGGTCCCCGAGCGCCTCGCGCACGGCGGCGTCGCTCGTCATGTCGGCGGCGACGACCTCGTCGAGCGCCGCGCGGGCGCGCGCGAGCGACGCGGGCGCGATCTCGATCCCGGTCACACGCGCGCCCGCGCGCTTGAGGGCGGCCCCGTTGAGCCCGATCCCGCAGCCGACGTCGAGCACCGTCCGCGGCCGGCCGGCGGCGGCGACGAGGGCGCGGTTCACCTCCTCGACCGCGTACTTGCGCCCGGCGGCGCCCTCCGCGGCGTCGCGCTGCGGCGCGCGGCCACGGGGGCTCTCGTCGTCTCCGGGAGCGAGCGCGCCCTGCACGTCGGTCAGAGCGTCAGCCAGAGCGTCCCCTTCTCCTCGCGCGCGGCCGGGCTCGGCGTTCACGCGCGGCTACTTAGCACGCTTCTCCCAGGCGGCGTTGAATTCGCGGATCGTCTCCTCGGTCTTCGGGTTGTGGAGCATCTTCCGCAGGATCGCGGGCGGGACCGTCACGACGTGCGCGCCCGCGTCGAGCGCCTCGTTCACGTCCATGAGGTGCCGGATCGATCCGACGATGATCTCCGCCGGCAGCCGCTCGCGATCGAGCCGCGCGCGCGTCTGCGCGATGACGGGGGCCGCGCCGTAGCCCATGTCGCGGATGCGCCCGCTGAAGATCGAGACGTACGCGCCGCCGGCGAGCGCCGCGAGGTACGCCTGGTTGAAGCTCATCACGCACGTCACGTTGGTGAGCACGCCGCGCTGCGCGAGGGCATGCGTCACCTTGAGGCCGATCTCGCTGAACGGCACCTTCACGCAGATCCGCTCCGGCGCCCACGCGTGGTAGGCGCGCGCCTCCTCGAGCATCTCCGCCTCGGTCTCGCGCGTGAGCTCGACCGACACGGGCCCGGCCGACGCCGCGAGCACCTCCCGGATGCGCTGCTCGAGGTCGACGCAGCCCGCGTCGCGCGAGAGGATGAGCGGGTTCGTCGTCACCCCGGCGAGCACGCCCCAGGCGAACAACTCCTGGATCTCGGCCGGGTTCGAGCTGTCGAGGAAGAACATGCGGCGCGCTCCTCAGGGCTCGGCGGGAGCCCAGGCGGCGAGGGTCTAGGCCAGATCGGCGCGATCGAGAAGGAGAAAACCGTCCACGGTGCGCCGCTGCGCCCGCGGCGATCGCGTCGCGCGCCCGCGGTGATCGCGTCACCGGCGCGAACGACGTTGCGAGCGAGCAGAGTCCGCGCTCTAGTTCTGCTCGGGGGCCCACACCCGCGGTCCCGCTCTGCACGGAAGGGCTCCGCACCCGCGGTCCCTGCGGGCAGGCCACGCACGGGCGGCGCGCCGATGAGCAGCGGACGATCCTCGAGAGACCCGGTGGAGCACAGCCCGCTGCTCGCGGCCTCGTCGCCCGCGGGCCTCTACGTCGCGTCGCTCGACGGCCGCCTCGTCGACTGCAACGACGCGCTCGCCGGGCTGCTCGGCTATACGTCGCGGGACGAGGCGCTCGCGGCGAGCGAGCTCACCCTCGGCGGGTGTGTGGCGGGCGGCGCGGGATCGAAGCCGCCCTCGACCACCGCGATCGAGAGCTTCCTCACGCGGCGGGACGGCTCCACCGTCCGGGTGATGCGGACCGAGGCCCTCACCGAGGCGCGCGGCGCGCGGCTCGTGGTCGGGGCGATGGTCGACCTCTCCGTGTCGCGTTGCTCCGCCGAGCGCCGGCACGAGCTCTCGGAGGGCCTCCGCCAGGCGCAGAAGATGGAGGCGGTCGGTCGGCTCGCGGGCGGGATCGCCCATGATTACAATAACTTGCTCGCGATCATCCTGAACTACACGAGCCTCGTGATGGAGGAGCTCGACGAGCAGAGCCCCGTCCAGAAGGATCTCGCCGAGATCAAGCGCGCCGCGCAGCGGGCGGCGTCGCTGACCAAGCAGCTGCTCACGGTGAGCCGGCGAGGCCTGGCGCAGCCGGTCGTGCTCGATCTCCGCGACGTCGTGCGGGGGATGGACGGCGCGCTCCGCGCGGCCCTGGGCGGCGCGATCGAGCTCGCGATCGCGCTCGGGCCCTCGAGCTGCCGGGTGCTGGCGGACGCGGGGCAGCTCGAGCAGGTGGTCATGAACCTCGCGCTGAACGCGCGCGACGCGATGGAGGCCGGCGGCCGGCTGTCGATCGAGGCGCGCGCCGTCCGCGTCGGCGCGGCGGGCAGCCTGCACGACGCGCACCCCGCGCTCCCGCCCGGCAGGTACGCGCGCCTCGCCGTGAGCGACACCGGCACCGGGATGAGCGACGACGTGCGGACGCGCGCCTTCGAGCCGTTCTTCACGACCAAGCCGAGGGGGAAGGGGACGGGCCTCGGGCTCGCCACCGTGTACGGCATCGTCAAGCAGTGGCGGGGCCACATCGAGCTCGCGTCCCAGCCCGGGGAGGGCACGCGCGTCGAGATCTACCTGCCGGTCTCGGCGCGGCCGGCGTCGGCGCGGCGCGCGCGCGCGTCCCTCGCCGCGCCGCGCGGCGCCCTGGGCGGGACGGTGCTCGTCACCGACGACGAGGACGCGGTGGTCGCGCTCGCGTCCCGGATCCTCTCGCAGCACGGCTACACGACGCTGACGGCGCGCGGCCCGCGCGAGGCGCTGCGCGTCTGCGAGGAGCAGCGCGGGGGCATCGACCTCCTGCTCACCGACGTGCTGATGCCCGAGATGAACGGCACGGAGCTCGCCGAGCGCCTCGTGAAGCAGCGGCCGCAGATGCGGGTGCTCCTCATGTCGGGCTACACGGGCGACGCGCTCGGCGCCGGCGCGCCCTCCGCCGCCGTGCTCGAGAAGCCGTTCACGGCCGAGTCGCTCCTCCGCGCCGTCCGCAAGGCGCTCGGGGGGCCCGCGTGACGGGCGCGCGCCCGGCCGCCGCCGCCTGACCGCGCGCGGGGGCGCTACGGCGCCTCGCCCCGCTTGATGCCGTAGGCGCGGATCTTCTTGTGCAGGTTCGTGCGCTCGACGCCGAGCACCACGGCCGCGCGCGAGATGTTCCAGTCGAGGCTGGCCAGCACCTCGACGATGTAGCGGCGCTCGGCGCGGTCGCGGAACTCGCGCAGCGTGAGGCGAGGGCGCTCCGGCTCGTGGCGGCCCGCGCCCACCTCGGCCGCGCCTCCGGGCAGGGGCGGCGGCGCGATCGACCCCTCCCCGGCCGCCCCCTGCGCGTCGTCCTCGAACGGGTTCTCGTGCGGATCCTCGGGGAGATCGGCGATCGTGACGATGTCGCTGGAGAGGATCGCGGCGCGCTCGATCACGTTCTTGAGCTCTCGGACGTTGCCCGGCCAGCTGCGGCGCTCGAGCGCGGCGTAGACCACCGGATCGATCGCCTTCTGCTTCAGGCCGTTCTCGTTGCAGAACGCCGCGATGAACGCGTCGGCGAGCGCGCGCAGGTCCTCCATGCGATCGCGGAGCGCGGGGCTCTTGATGGGGAACACCGCCAGGCGGAAGAAGAGGTCCTCGCGGAACCGCAGCGACGCGACCTCGCGCGACAGGTCCTTGTTCGTCGCGGCGAGCACGCGGACGTCGACGTGCCGGCTGTGCTCGCTGCCCACGCGGCAGATCTCGCCCGACTGCAGCGCGCGCAGCACCTTCGCTTGGGCGGCGAGGTCCATGTCGCCGATCTCGTCGAGGAACAACGTGCCGCCGTGCGCCTGCTCGAAGAACCCCCGCTTCGGCCCGCTCGCCCCGGTGAACGCGCCCCGCTCGTGGCCGAAGAGCTCGCTCTCGATGAGCTCGCGCGGGATCGCGGCGCAGTTGACCCGGACGAAGGGCCCCCGCGCCCTCGGCGACAGCCGGTGGATGGCGCGGCTGATCAGCTCCTTGCCGGTGCCGCTCTCGCCCGTGATGAGCACGCTCGCCTTCGTCGGCGCGACGCGATCGATCTCCTTGAACAGCCGCTGCATCGCGGCGCTCTGGCCGATCATCTCGTAGCGCGACTGCACCTGCGCCTTCAGGTCCTCGACCTCCCGCGCGAGCCGCGAGTTCTGCAGGGCGTTCTTGACGCCCACGAGGACGCGCTCGCGGTTGAGCGGCTTCTCGAAGAAGTCGCAGGCGCCGAGCTTCACGGCCTTCACGGCGTCGTTGACGGTCGCGTGGCCGCTGATGACGATCACCGGCAGCGCGCGGGTCGCGTCGTCCTGGCGCACGCGCTGGAGCAGGTCGAGCCCGTTCATCCCGGGCAGGAGCAGGTCGACGAGGGCGAGATCGACGGGGCTGTCGCCGTGCGCGAGCAGCTCCAGCGCCGCCTCGGCGCTCGGCGCCTCGACGACCTGGTAGCCCTCGCCCTGCAGCACGAGCGCGAGGGTGCGGCGGATGTTGCGCTCGTCGTCGACGACGAGGAGCGTGGGCGCGGCGGCGCCGCCCGGGTGCAGCGGCGGGGCGGGGGCCGCGGGAGGAGACGCCGGAGTCGAGGCGGGCATGGAGCGACCATACTAGGCCATGGCGGCGCGCGGGGCGCCGCCCCGCGGCGGAAGCCCTGGCGCGCGGGCGCCGGATTGGCTACGAGGCCTGCTCGATGAGACCCTCCGCCGCCGTCCTCGCCCTCGCCGGGTGCCTCGCCGCCCTTGGCGGGCTCGCGGGCTGCGACTTCGAGCTGAACACCGGCCGCACGGCCACGCTCACGTACACCGAGGACGCGCGCGCCGCCTACAACGAGGCGATGACCGCCTACCGGGCCAAGGAGTGGGAGGACGCGCGTGCGCTCTTCACCGAGGTGAAGCGGCGCTTCGCGTACAGCCGCTACGCCCGGCTGGCCGATCTCCGGATCGCCGATCTCGATTTCGAGCAGGGCAGGTACACGGAGGCCATCTCGGAGTACCGCGCGTTCATCCAGGAGCATCGGACGGACCGGAACGTCGAGTACGCGAAGTACAGGATGGCGAAGGCGCTCTACCTCGACATCGACGACACGGTGTTCCTGCCGCCCGCCGAGGAGCGCGATCAGGCGATCACGATCGAGGCCGCCAAGGAGCTCCGGACGTTCCTGCGCCAGTTCCCGCGCAGCCGCTACCGCGAGGACGTGGCCTTCATGCTCGAGGTCGTGACCGGGCGGCTGGTCCGCCACGAGCTCTACGTGGCGCGCTACTACCTCAAGCGGGACGCGTTCGACGCCGTCCTCGCGCGCATCGACTACGCGCTCAAGAACTTCCCGAGCTCCGGGCTCGACCCGGAGGCGCTCGTCCTCAAGGGCGAGACGCTCCTCAAGATGAAGAAGCCGGACGAGGCGCGCGCGGTGTTCACGTCGGTCGTCCGGGACTGGGGCGGGCCGTTCGCGGTGGTCGCGCAGAAGTTCCTCGACGAGCTCGGCCCTGCCCGGCCGGCCGCGGCCGCCCGGGCCGCGTCGGGCGTGGCGCCTTCGGGGCCGCACCCGTGACGCAGGCCGTTGGGCGGCCGTCTTCCGGCGCCCGCTACGTGCTGGAGCAGTCCGTTGACGAGGGCGCGCAGCGTGAGGGGCGAGCGCCGGGCGAGGTCGTCTACCGCGGCCTCGTGCGGCTCCCCGACGCGGACATCCCGGTCGAGGTGCGGGTCGCCGAGGAGACCGGCGCGGCCACGGCGACGGTCGACGTCGCGGCCGTCCCGCACGGCGGGCCGCGCCCCGAGGATCTCGCCCGGACCGCGGCGGCCCTCGTCAGGAGCGCGACCAAGGCGGCGGACGTGCATGCGCGGCGGCCCCCGCGGAAGATCGTGCGCTGGCGCGGGTAGGCCGGCGGCGCGCTGCGGCCCGGACGTCCGGCGCGCGAGGCGTTCTGCCGCCGTCGTCTCCCGGCCGCGAGCCATGCTAATAGCGTCCCACCATGTCCGAGAAAGTACCGATGACGCCCGAGGGGCAAGCGCGGCTCCGCGAAGAGATGCGACGGCTGAAGGAGATCGATCTACCTCAGGTCGTCAAGGACATCGGCACGGCCCGCGAGCACGGCGATCTCTCCGAGAACGCCGAGTACCACGCCGCCAAGGAGCGGCAGGGCATGATCGTGGCCCGGATCACGTTCCTCGAGCAGACGCTCTCGCGCGCCGAGGTGATTGATCCGTCGAAGCTGAGCGGCAGCAAGGTCCAGTTCGGCGCGAAGGTCAAGCTCGCGAACGTGGACACGGGCGAGGAGCAGAGCTTCCAGATCGTCGGTCCCGAGGAGGCCGATCTCAAGGTCGGGCGCATCTCCATCGCCTCGCCGCTCGCGCGCGCGTTGCTGGGCCATGAGGTCGGCGACGAAGTCCGCGTGATGATGCCGGCGGGGCCGCGCACCTACGAGATCCTCGAAGTCTCCTACGCATGACCGATCGCAACGGGGCCGCTCCGATGCGCCCGCGGGGCCATGGGGGGTCTGGCCGGCCTCCGGGGGCGCCCGTGTCGTCGACCGGCCGGCCTCCGGGGGCGCCTGTGCCCTCCGGCCGGCCTCCGGGGGCGCCTAGCCGACCTCCGGGGCCGCCGGCGTCGTCGACCAGCCGGCCTCCGGGGGCGCCTAGCCGACCTCCGGGGCCGCCTGCGCCTTCCGGGCGAGCTGCCCAGGGGAGCCGTCCCGACTCGACCGCCGCTGCGGAGGCGCTCGCGGGCGCCTCGGCGCAGGGGGCGCTGGGACACCGCGCGCCGGCCGCCCCGCGTCCCCAGGCCGGTCCGTCGCGGCCGTCCACGCCCGCACCCGCGCCGAGCCGCGCCACGTTCGCCAGCGGCAGCGCCGAGGCGACCCCGCGGAAGCTGGAGACCGAGATCGGGTGGCGCATGGCGGACGCCTACCTCGCGCTCGCCGCGCTCGCGGTCGCGGAGCTCGTGGTCGTGGGCGTCCTGCGGTGGCGGGAGTTCGTCGGGAGCTTCGAGTTCAGCCGCGCCCTGCGCGATCTCCTGCCGCTCGCGCTGTCGGCCGCAGCCCCGTGCGCCGCCGTGCTCGGCGCGGTGCTGGAGATCGCGATGCGCGCCGAGCGCAGGGCGTTCCGCGCCGCCGCGACGCTGCTCGCGGGGGCCTTCGGCGCCGCGGTCGCGTTCGGGGTCTCCACCGGGCGCATGCTCGAGGGGGGCCGGCGCGCGCCCTTCATCGCGGCGGTGGCGCTGCTCGCCGCCGGCGCGACCTACGCGCTCGGGCCGCGCGTCGCCCGCACCCTCAAGCGCGCGCGCGCCGCCGGCCACGGCAAGTGGCTCGTGCTCGCCGTGCTCGCCGCGGTCGTCCTGATCGAGATCGCGAACGCGCGGGTGCTGCCGCGGCTCTACCCCGCCTTCCACCTCGGCCTCGCCGCGCTCACGCTCGCGGCGGCGACCTTCGCGACGCCGGCCCTGCCCGCGCGGGCGAGCGAGGAGGGCGACTGGCTCGCGCGGCGCTCGCCCAGGCTGGTGCGCGCGGCGCTCGCCCTCGTGCTCTTCGCGTTCGGCGCCGCGCTCGCGCCCGGCGCCGCGGACCGGCTCGCCCAGGCGGACAACATCCGGCTCATCTACGCGTCGCACGGCCCGCTGCTCGGCCACGTCGTCGAGCTCGCCGCCGTGCTCTCGCCGCCGGCGCCGCTCGACGCCGCGCCGCTCGACGAGCGCGCGAGCGGGCACGCGATCGACCTCCGCGGGCGCGACATCGTGCTGATCAGCGTCGACGCCCTGCGGGCCGACCACGTGGGCGCGTACGGCTACGGCCGGAAGATCACCCCGAACCTCGATCGCCTCGCGGCCGAGGGCGTGGTCTTCGAGGCCGCCTACACGCCGACGCCGCACACGTCCTACGCGGTGTCCTCGCTCATGACGGGCAAGTACCTCCGCCCGCTCGTGCTGCAGGGGCTCGGGGAGGACTCCGAGACGTTCGCGCAGCACCTCCGCCGCTACGGCTACAAGACCGCGGGCTTCTACCCGCCCGCGGTGTTCTTCATCGACGGCGAGCGCTTCGGCGCGCTGCGCGACCGCGCGCTCGACTTCGAGTACCAGAAGATCGAGTTCGCGAACGCGCCGCTCAGGGTCGAGCAGGTGCGGTCCTACATGGCCGGGCTCGCGCCGGAGCAGCGCGCGTTCCTGTGGGTGCACCTCTTCGAGCCGCACGAGCCGTACGAGGCGCACCCGGAGCACCCGCTCGGCGATCGCGACATCGACCGCTACGACGCCGAGATCGCCGCGGCGGACGCCGGTGTGGGCGCGATCGTCGACGATATCCGCAGGGACCGGCCGAACGCGGTCGTGATCGTCACGGCCGACCACGGCGAGGAGTTCGGCGAGCACGGCGGTCGGTACCACGGGACCACCGTCTACGAGGAGCAGGCGCGCGTCCCGCTGATCGTGAGCGCGCCCGGCGTGATCTCGCCGCGCCGGGTGCAGGCGCCGGTGCAGCTCGTCGACGTCCTGCCGACCGTGCTCGCGGGGCTCGGCATCCCGCGGCCGGCGCGCGTGCGCGGCACCGATCTCGGCCCGCTGCTCGCGGCCGGCGACGAGGCGGCGGAGCAGGGCAAGGCGCCGCCGGGCGCGCCTCCGGCGCTCCCGGGCTTCGCGTTCGCGGAGACGGACACGCAGACCCTGCTCGCGAAGGGCACGCTGCGGCTCGTCTGCGCGCGCAAGATCGGCGCGTGCGCGCTCTACGACGTCGCGACCGACCCGCGCCAGACGCAGGACGTGTCGGCGCTGCGCCCCGCCGAGCTCGGGGCGATGCGGTCGGAGCTGCGCGCCGTCGAGGCCTCGCACGGCCGCTACGAGGTCCGGGGGCTCCGGCAGGAGGGCAAGGGCTGGCCCGACGCGCTCCGCCGCGGCATCGCCGGCGACGCCGACGCGGTGGTGGAGGTCGCGGCGCTGCTCGACGACGCGGACGTCGCGATCCGCCGCAAGGCGGGCGAGGTGCTGTTCGATCTGCGCCGCTCCGAGGCGGCGCCGTCGCTGCGGCTCGCGCTCGTGCGCGACGAGGACGATGAGGTCCGGCGCTGGGCGGCGCTCTCGCTCACGCGCCTCGGCGAGGGCGCGCCGCTCACCCGCGACCTCGTGGTGGATCCCGACCGCAAGTGGCGTCGCCTCGCGGCGCTCGCGCTGGCCGAGTCGGGCGATCGCCGCGGCGACGACGTGCTCGTCGCGTGGCTGCGCCAGGTGGTGCGCGGCGCGGAGCAGGACGACGGCGCCGAGGTGACGCCGTTCGAGCGGGCGCGCGAGATCGTCGACGCGCTCGCGAAGATCCGCGTGAAGGCCGCGTTGCCGCCGCTCATCGCGGCGCTCGGCGACGTCCGCCTCCGCCCGTACGCCGCGGCCGCGCTCGCGGCGATCGGCGAGGACGCCGCGCGGCCGGCGCTCGCCGAGCGGCTCAGCCAGGAGCCGTACCAGACCGCGCGCGTCGCGATCGCGGAGGCCCTGGTGAAGCTCGGCGCTGGCCCGGAGCTCCGGGCGCCGCTCCTGCGCATGCTCGGCACGCCCGATCCGCTCCCCGGGGGGCTCGGGCTCGCGCTGCGGGCCGACATCCTCGATCTGCTCGGCGGGCCGCGCGAGCGCGACCTCGGCCGCCTGCGCCGCTTCGCGAAGAGCGGCGTCGGCCTCGGCGTGGTGATCCCGAAGGCGGGCAACGGCAAGGGCGTGCGCGTCCTCTGCCGCGCGCGGACCGACGACGGCCGCCCCGGCGAGGTCCGCTTCGGCGCGCCGGTGCGGGGATCGCGCCCGCCGAAGCGGGACGGCGACTCGATCGTCCCGGCGAGCGCGCCCGAGCTGGATCCCGAACGTGCGGTCACCCTCGCCATCCCGCCCGGGAGCGAGCCGACCGAGGCGTTCGCGACGCTGCCGCCGGCGGCGGGCGCGACCCCCGGCAGCTTCGGCAATTTCGTGGTCTACGCGACCCAGAACGTCGAGGTGCAGGCGTGCGCGGTCGTCCCGCTGAGCGACGAGATCCCGCCCCCGCCGCCTGCGCCCTGGTCGCCCGGGGACGCCGGCGGCCCCGGCGCGCGGCCGCGCCCGGGGGACGACGGCGCGCCGGCTGCCCATCGGCCAGATTGACGCCGGGGGCTGCGCGGCTAGAGTCCGCCGCGTGTCGGACAAGGACCGAGAGCAGGCCGAGGAGAAATCCGCGCGGGGTGAGGGTGACGACGCTGCCACGCGGAGCGATGGCGACGAGGCTGGGGCCGCGGAGGCGGCCCCGTCGCGCCCGCCTCGCAGCGCTCCGGTGAAGGGCGCGGAGGGCGCGCCGCCGCAGGGCGATGACGACGACGAGCGCGAGGGCGACGAGGCCGCGCAGCGTGTCGCCGCCGCGCTCGGCGTCGACGAGCCCGACGGGCCGGCCGCGCCGGAGGCGGCCGGCGAGGCGACCGGCGAGGCGGCCGAGGCGCAGCCGAACCGCGCGGCCCGCCGCCGCGAGGACGTCGCCGCGCGTCGCCGCAAGAAGAAGCCGGCGGGCGAGGAGCTGCCCAAGGACAAGAACGCCCGCGCGAAGGAGCTGCTCGCGCGCCGCAGGGAGCAGGCCGCGGGGCGCCGCCCCGTCCAGCTCCTGCCGGGCGAGATGGTCGAGGACGCGCTCAGCCGCATGACGAGCGGCGCCGGCCGGTGGATCAAGGGCAACTTCCACGTCCTCCAGTGGGGCTTCCTGGCGGCGATCGTCGCGACCGGCGGCGTGCTCTTCTACCTGTCGCGGTCCGAGAAGAAGGACGCGGTGTCGTCGTCGGCGCTCGTCTCGGCCGTGGCCGCGGACCGGGGCAGGGTGCTCGCCGAGGACACGCGCACCGACGAGGAGAAGGAGATCGACGTCACGAGGACCTTCAAGACCGCGGACGAGCGGTCGGACACCGCGCTCGCGGCGTACAACAAGGTCATCGACGAGCACCCTGGCACCGGCGCGGCGATCCTCGCGAAGCTCGGTCAGGCCGGGGTGCTGCTCGACAAGAAGGACTACGCCCACGCGCTGGACGCGTACGGCGCCGTGGTGTCGTCGCCGCTCGCCGGGGCCGATCCGGACGTGAAGGGGCGGGCGATCGAGGGGATCGGCTTCGCCCGGGAGGGCAAGGGTGATCTCGACGGCGCGCTCGAGTCGTTCAAGCAGCTCGAGGGCATCGACATGAAGGGCTACAAGGAGCTCGCGCTTTACCACCAGGCGCGGATCCACCTCGCCAAGGGCGACAGCGAGAAGGCGAAGGAGCTGCTGAAGAGCGCGCACGAGAAGCTCCAGGCACCCTCGACCGAGGGCCCCTCGTTCCAGTTCCTCGAGGCGGTCGTCGAGGAGATGCTGCGCAAGATCGATCCCTCCGCGGCGCCGCCCCGCGCGGCGTTCGGCGGCCCGAAGGGCCAGTCGATGACGCCGGAGGAGATCCAGCAGCTCATCGAGCGGGCGCGGAAGAACGCGGAGAAGAAGGCGGGCGATGAGCAGCACTAGCCGCGCGGCGGGCGTCGGGGTCGCGCTGCTCTGGCTCGGCCTCGCGCCGCTCACGGGCTGCGGCAACCTGGGCGTCTCGGCGGCGCCCGACGCGCCGCTCTGGCTGCACCACCCGGGGAGCGCGCTCGGCATCACGACGCGCCGTGCCCTGACCGCCGAGACGCGCAAGGTCGGCGAGGCCTACGAGCGCGGCCGCCCCGAGATCGACGCGGCGCACCGGCGCTTCTTCGTCGGATCGAGCGATCACGGCCTATACGCGGTGCGCGCCGACACGAGCGACGTGATCTGGCGCTTCGAGACGGCCGGCCCGGTGCAGAGCGAGCCGTTCTACGACGCCGCCACGGATTCGGTCTACTTCGGCTCGAACGACGGGGCGCTCTACAAGGTGCGCGCCTCGGACGGCGCGCTGATCTTCCGCTTCATGACGAACTCCGAGATCACGCGGCGGCCGGTGCTGCGCGACGGCGTGATTTACGTGACGAACGCGAACGACACGCTGATCGCGCTCGACGCGGCGACCGGGGCCATGCGCTGGCACCAGCACCGGACGCCGGCGTTCGGGATGGAGATCTCCGGGTACGCTGGTCCGGCGCTCGGGCGGGACAAGGTCTACACCGCGTTCTCGGACGGGGTCGTGATGGCGTACGACCTCAAGAACGGCTCGGAGCAGTGGGGGCTCGTCGATCTGGCCGCCGAGGCCGAGCAGAGCGCCGGGGGTCAGGCGCCGAAGTACCTCGACACGGACACCACGCCGGTGTTCGGCCGGATCACCTCGGGCGATGTGGTCTTCGTGGCGGGCTATGCGGGCGGGGTCTACGCGCTCGACGCCGAGAACGGGACCCGGGCCTGGGTCAACGAGGCGGCGGTCGGCGTGACCGAGCTCGTGCTCTGGCACCAGCCGGCGCACCAGCCGCGGAGCGGCGGCGGCCCGATCGTGCCCGAGCGGAAGGTGCTCCTCGCGTCCTCCAGCAGCACCGGCCTGTGGGCCCTGGACCCCGAGGACGGCCGCACGATCTGGCGCCGAGAGCTGCCCGACGGCGGCATCTCGGCCCCGGTCCCGTTCGCCGGGGCGCTGCTCGTGACGACCACGCGCTACGGGATCTTCCTGTTCTCGCCGCTGGACGGGGCAGTGATCGACGGCATCGAGACCGGCGGCGGGATCGCGATGACGCCGGCGGCCTACGGGCGGCGCGCGTTCGTCCTGACCAACGGCGGGGCGCTGCTCAGCCTCGACGTCGAGACGCCGCCGCTCCCGAAGGGCTGAGCTGGTCCTCGGAAACCTGAACAGACGTTCGGGTGCAGGCGCCGCCCGGGTGAGCCCCGGTTGGGCGTGTACGCGTTTGTAGGCCGGGGAGGCGCGTGTCGGCCAACCTCGGTCGGGGTTGTGGCGCGCCTGAGAGGGTACGGCCAACCTGGGTCGGAGTTGTAGGGAACCGTAGGGTCGGGTGTGTGCGATCCCGGGTCTCCGCCGCCGGGTCTCCGCAACCTCGGTCGGGTCTGCCGGGTCTGGGTAGCGCTGGGTAGCGCAACCCCGGTCGAGTCTGCGGTCGGGTCTCCGCAACCTCGGTCGGGTCTGTGGGGTCTGAGGCGCAACCTCGGTCGGGTCTGCGGCGACGGTGGCCCGTGGAGCCCGGAACACGTCACAGGTGTCTGAAATTGCTCCTGAAAACCGAGCCCAAGCCCCCTGCCCCTGCGCACCGCATGGATCGCATAAGAAACATTATGTCAACTTGCGCCGCCAGGCGGCACGGCGCACCGCCGCGCGCGCTCCGGCCGCGATGTCGCAGCCGGATTCCCGCCAGCCGCTGGCGTCGCGGCGGCTTTCCCTCGGGCGAAGCGCGCGTCAGCTCACGGCGTCACGGCGGACCCGACCAGGGCCCGCTCCGGCCTCGCCGCGCGCCTGCCTCCGCCGGACCCACACGGCCGTCGCCGCGCGCCTCCCCCCGCCGGGCCGGTCTCGTTCAAGCTGGCAGGCTGCTCAGCCGGCGCTGGGCTCGTCGCCCGCTTCCCCGTCGTCGTCCGGCTCCTCGGCCGGCTTCGGCGCGATGGCCGACCACAGGACGACCTCGCCCGGTCGGGTCAGCGGCGTCCCGGAGGCCTCCCGTTCGCTGCGCCACGCGCGGACCTTCGCCGGCGCGTCGGGGCCGAGCGGCACGAAGCCGGCTCTCCGGTAGAAATCCTGGGCCCAGCTCGCCTTCACCCTCGTGCGCAGCACGATCTGCTGCATCCCGAGCTCCCGTGCGCGCTCCCGGAGCTCCTCGAGCAGCCGCGTGGCGATGCCGCGCCGCTGATGGTCCGGGTGCACCGAGAGCTCCTCGAGGTACGCGACCCCGGGCGGCTCATCGCGCCAGGCCATGTAGCCAGCCACCTCGTCGTCCGCCTCGGCGACGCGCACGTCGTGGCGTCGCGTCAGCGCGATGAGCTCCGGCAGCGCCCGCGCCGGCACCTCGGCCGCGTCGAACCCGGCTGCGTGGTACATCGCCGTGCAGGCCTGCTCCAGCGCGACGAGCGCTGGCAGCTGCGCTTCCTGGAGCCCGGTCACGCGGATGCGCTGCGGTGCGGTCCGTTCGTCATGCATTCCCCGAGGCTAACGCCGATGCGCGGGATGCCCTACTTCTTTGCCGGCCGTCAGCTCGCGCCGCTGTTCCGACCTGCAGGCGGCGCCGCCCCGCCGGCCGGTCGGCGCCCCGCGGAGGCTCAGCTGCTGCGCAGCTGGAGCAACCGCGCGATCGTCTCGCCGTCCCCGGGGGTCATCGGAACGAGGATGCCGAGCGCTGCGCCCCTCGGCGGAGCGTTCCTCCCGTCCATCGGGACCAGCCGGAGCTCCCCGGTGCTGGAGATGCCGATCACCGCCACCCGCAACGCGGGCAGCGGCTCGATCTGCGCCCCGGGCAACCTCGGCGGCGGCGCCTGCCACGCCCCTGCCCCTTCGTGAGGCGGATCGCTCCACGACAGCTCCGACGGGGAGTTCCCGCGCCCATCCTGCGCCTCGCCGCGCGACCAGGACGCCGCCCCCTCGGCCGCCTTGCCCGGCTTCGCGCCCGGCATCTCCCTCGCCAGCGTCGGCTCGCCCTCCGCGTCGGCCGTGGCGCTGTCGTCGTCCGCTGGCTCGGCGTCGGTCCAGCTGGCGCCGTCGTCGCGCGGGTCGGCTTGCGCCGGCACGCCCGGCCGCGCTGCAGCGGCCGACGCGGCCTCCTGGGCGTGCTCTTCCAGCGACAGGAGCGGCGTCTCTTCGTCCGGATCCTCGGTCCGGTGCTCCAGGAGCATGCGCCGCTCTCGCTCCGTCAGCGTGCGGCGCATGGTGCCCTCCTCGTCGGTGCTCTGGTGCCAGGAGCGCTCGCGCCGCTCGGTCTCGTCCTGCGACGCGGCGCCGACGGGCTGCGCATGCCGCCGCGCGAGCGTGACGGAGATGTTCGTCGGCACCGTCTCGCGTTGATCCACGGGCGGCTCCGGATCGCTCGACGGCTCCTCCGCGCTCGCGCGCTCCGGCGCGCCTTTCCCCGGCGCCTGGCCCGAGGGCTTGCCCGCGGCCGGGAGCTTGACCGCCGGCACCTCCTGGGTCACCGCGGTGGTCGACGACACCCGCTCGTGGCTCGCGCCCGCGAACCCGATGATCGTGCGCCCCTTGGTCTGGGCAGCGCGTGGTTGCGCCCCGGCCGGCGACACCGCTCCGGCCGGGGGATCACCCGCCGGCGACGTGCTGGCGGCGGGACGGCCCGGGAGCGCGGGCGCAGCGCCGGCGGGGCGCACCGCCGGCGGCTGCGGCGTAAACGCCGCCCCGCGCCCCGATGCTGGCTTCGCCGGCCCGGGCGCCGTCGCGGGCGCGGGCGCGCGCCCCGGCGCAGCAGCGGACGCGCCCGGCGTCGCGCCGCCCGCGGGCGAACGGATCGCCGAGGTCGTCTTCATCGGCGGCGGCGCGCCCGGCGTCGCGCCGCCCGCGGGCGAACGGATCGCCGAGGTCGTCTTCACGGGCGGCGCGCCCGGGGTTGCGCCGCCGCGCTCTGCGCGGGCCGAGTCCGCGCCCGCGCCCGGCGGCCGCGACGGCTTCGCGCCGGGCAGCGGCGGTGGCGGCGGCGGGCCCGGCTTCGGCGGCGGCGCGCTCGGCTTCGGCGGCGGCGCGCTCGTCGCGGCGGGGCGCACGCTGGCCGGCTGGGGTGGCGCGCTCACGGTCGATTTCGGCGGCCTGCTGGAAGGCGCCGGCGGCGCGCCGGCGCTGGCCTCGACGGCCGCCGGCGCCTCGTCGCTCCCCGAGATCTTCTGCGCGACCTCCGCGGCGGCCTTGAAGAGCTCGAGGGCGCGCAGATCGGCGTTGGCGTCCGAGGCCTGCTCCGCAGCGCGGCGCAGCCATCTCAACGCTTCTTCCCGTTCGCCGCGCCCCCAGAGTGCGGTCGCGGTCGACAGCGCCCAGTGCACATCCTCGTCGTCTTCGTCGTGCGGTGGCGGGATCGGGCGCAAGCTGGCTTCTTCCATGAGGCCTCGTGAGCAGGTCGCTCCACCTCCTATCACGACTCCCGCGCCGCCGTCTCCAGCGCGCGCCGGCGCCTCCCGTGGAAGAGCATTCCCAACTCATGAGGAATTTCCCCACGCCCCGCGCTGAATTCTGCACGTTCGGGTCAGCGGCCTCCTCCCCTTCGGCACCAGCGGCCTCCTCCGCGCCGCGTCTTCCTCAGCCTGGCCATCGCTCCTATCCCCCTGCCCGACCGCGCTCGCGTACTATCCGCTTCGATGAGCCGCTCACGCGCTGTTCACCCGCGCTCGCCGCTTCGCGGTGTCGTCTTGCTTCTCCTCGTCGCCGCCTGCGCCCCCGCGTGCGGGGCGCGGCAGGCCGAGCAGCCGGCTCCGCTCGCGGCCGCGCCTCAGCTCGCGCCCGGCACGCCGCTGCTCGTCGAGCGGGGCGGGCTGTGGCTGCCCGCGACCGTGGTGGGAGCGCTGGGACCGGATCGTGTGATCGTGCACTACGACGGAACGGACCCCGCGTGGGACGAGCCCGTCAGCTTCGATCGCATCCGCGCCGCGCCCCCGGCAGGGGCGGCCGATTACCGCGCCGGCGAGAAGGTGCTCGTCACGGCGCAGGGCAGGCTGCTCCTCGCTGACGTCGTCCAGCAGATCGGGCCCGACGCGTGGCGCATCCACTACGACGGCTACCCCCCGGAGATCGCCGAGGATGTCAAGCTGGATCGCCTTCGACGCCCGTTCGCGGGCCCGGCCGTGTATCCAGCCGGGGAGCCGGTCGAGATCGACGCGGGGGGCAGGATGCTCCGCGCGGTCGTGCTCGCGCCGATCGCCGCGGATCGCTGGCTGGTCAGGCTCGAGGGCTTCGGCCCCGAGTACGATCAGGAGGTCACCTATGACCGCCTGCGCCCGCGCGCGCCGGCCGCCGCGCCCGCCGCGGAGCCCGCGCCTGCGGCCGCGGCGGCGCCGCCGGCCTCCCCTGCCCCGCCGCCCCCGGCCAGCACCGCCACGGCCGCGTCCGCCAGCCCGGCCCGCTCCTTCCAGGTCGGCGAGGAGGTGCTCGTCGCGCACCGCGGCGTCTACCACCTCGCGACCGTGGTCAGCCCCAGCGCCGGCGGGAACGCCGGCGGCAAATGGCGCGTCCGCTACAAAAGCAGCGCCGTGGGCAGCGAGGGCACCCTCGACGGCTCGGACGAGGAGGTCGCGGCGGACCGGCTGAGCCGCTTCGCCAGCTCGCCGAAGGGCGCGCCCTTCGCCGCCAGCCAGCGCGTCTTCGTCGAGTACCATGGCCTCTACTTTCCGGGCCACGTCGTGAGGACCGTCGACAAGGGCCAGGCCCGGATCCGCTTCGAGAACTTCGGCCCGGAAGCCGACGAAATCATCCCCATCCGCCGCCTGCGCCCGCGAACTTGAGGACGATGACCGCTTCATGGCACCCTGGCTCCGCGGGATCTCCTTCGTGATGTGCGAGCGCGGCGGCGCCGCGTCGCTCCGGCAGACGTCGAGGCCACGTGCCTCCACGAGCGCAATGGCGGCGCTCGAGCCCCACCCCTCCAACCCCGCTTCTGTTTAGGACCCCACCGCGTGCAGATCCTGTCGGACCTCAAGCCTGGAGACACGCTGGGGCGTTACGAGATCCTGATGCCGGTCGCCCGAGGCGGGATGGCGGCGGTCTGGGCGGCGCGCCTCGTGGGCTCCCGCGGCTTCCAGAAGATCGTGGCGGTCAAGACGATGCTGCCGGAGTTCGGCGACGACCCGGCCTTCGAGGCGATGTTCCTCGACGAGGCGCGCCTCGCGTCGCGCATCCGGCACCCGCACGCGGTCGAGATCGTCGAGCTCGGCGACGAGAACGGCCTGCTCTACATCGTGATGGAGTGGGTCGACGGCGACACGATCTCCACGCTGAACAAGCAGGTGAAGGCGAGCGGCGGCGTCCCCCTGCCCATCCTCCTGCGCATCGCGTCGAGCATCTGCGCCGGCCTGCACGCCGCGCACGAGCTCCGCGACGACGAGGGGAAGCTCGTCGACCTCGTGCACCGCGACATCTCCCCGCAGAACGTCATGGTGTCGTTCGACGGCATCGTGAAGATCGTCGACTTCGGCGTCGCCAAGGCCACGGGCCGGCTGCACGAGACGCGCGTCGTCGGCCAGCTCAAGGGCAAGATCCCGTACCTCTCGCCCGAGCAGCTCACCTCGGGGAAGGTCGATCGTCGCTCCGACATCTTCTCCCTCGGCGTCCTGCTCTACACGACCCTCAGCGGCTACCACCCGTTCCGCGGCAAGTCGGACGCCAAGACCATGGAGAACATCCTCCGGTACGCCCCGGTCCCCCTCCGCGAGCTCGTGCCGGACGTCCCCTTCGATCTCGCGCTCGCGATCGAGCGCGCGCTCGCCAAGGATCCGGCGGATCGCTGGAACGACTGCGCGTCGTTCCAGCGCACGCTCGACCAGATCGCGATCTCGATCGGCACCCCCGTGACCGACGGCGACGTCGGGCGGTTCGTCCGCGACACGCTCGGGAGCATCGTGGAGGAGCGCCGGAAGAAGCTCGCCGCGGCGATCCAGGTCGCGGACAGCCGCCACTCGGCCCGCCCCCCGGGCTCGGCCGCGGCGACGGCCGGGGCGGGCGCACAGCGGGGCGACCGGCGCGGCAAGCAGGCGCCCTCCGCGCCCGCCGGGAACACCCCCCTCCCCGCCACCTTCGCCGGCATCCTGCCGGTCGCCCTCGACGACGCGCCCCCCAAGTCCGCCGCCAGGTCGTTGCCCGCGTCGGGCCTCGGGGTGCCGGTCGCGTCGGCGCCGCCGTCCCTCGTGACCCCGTCGCCGCGCCCGCGGCGGAGGTGGCGCCGCCGCCTCTTCCTCGCCGTGCTCACGCTCGTGCTGCTGCTCTCGGGCGCGGCGCTCGCGGCCCGCGCCGGCCTGCTGCCCGTGCCCGGCGAGGTGCACGATCTCCTGCGCGACGGGCGCGGGCTCCTGCGCACCCTGCGCGAGGCGCTCCGCGGGCTGCTCGAGCGGATCAGCGCCCTCCTCGCGGAGTAGAGCGGCCCGCCTCGCCGAGGCCGGCCCGGGCGCGCCCGGAGGCGCCGTCAGCGGACGCCGGCGGACGGCTCCGGCAGGCAGACGCCGAGCGCGCAGAGCAGCAGGTTGATGTCGCCGGTCGCGCAGTACACCTGCCGCGCGCAGTAGTCGTCGTAGCCGCAGAGCTGGTGGCAGGACGCCTCGTTCCCGAGCGCGCCGGTGAACGTCATGCAGGACCAGCCGCTCGAGAGCCACAGCCCCTCGGGCCGCTTCGCGTCGAAGAGGCACACGTCGGCGCGCGTCTCCGGGTCGAACACCTCCGCGGTGCAGGCGTCGCCCCCCTCGAGCTTGCTCCGCGCGGCGGACATCGTGTTGAGCAGGTAGCTCACGTCGCAGGCCTGCTCGGCGGGCGACTCCCGCGCGATGCGGGCGCGCAGCTCGTCCTTCCGCACCGCGTAGGCCCGCACGGCCCGGATCGCGCTCATCACCTGGTTGTTGCCGCCCTCGGGCCTCGCGCCCTCGGCGAGCGCCGCGAGGACCCGCTCCGCCAGCTGCTCCGCCTCCGGATCCGCGCCCGCCGAGCCGTCCTTCGCGTAGCCGAGCCGGATGAACGAGGCCGGCGTGCGCGCCGTGCACAGCTTGGTGTGCGCCCAGAGCTCCTCGCTCACGATGGGCGGCCGCTTCGTGAACGGCTCCTTGCAGGCGCCCTGCGAGCCCGGAGGCAGCGAGCCCGAGGCCCGCGGCGTCGGCTGCCCCGGCCCCTCGTTGACGTACTCGGTCGACGCGCACCCCGCGGCGCCTGCGATTCCGACGGCGCCCACGGTCACGGACAGCGCGAGCAGGCAGCTCACCGAGAGAGCGGAGGCGCAGCGAGGCGGAGCGATTCCCACGGCCGCACGGTAGCAGAGCCGGCGCTGGAGCAGAAATTCTCGCGTGCTGGTCGCGCCCCGTCCCCCGCCCGGCCGGTCCCCACCCGCCCTCGGGCATCAACCGTCGCAGAGCGTCGGTCACCCGCACAGGAGACGGGCCCAGATCGGCGTTTTCGGCGCGGAAGCGCACTCCTGTGCGCTGAGCACCGAAAACGTCGAGATGGGCCCGTATCCGCAGCGGGTGACCGACGCTCTACAGCCCGAGGCTCGACTGCGCGATCAGGTCGTCGACCACGGCCTCGAAGCTCTGCGTCCGGGCGTAGACCGCGAGCTGGCGATCCGCGCTCGTCCCCTCCCTGAGGATCGCGCGGATCCGCTCGATCTCGTCCTGCGACCGGAAGATCTCCGCCGTCTCCTGCACGAACTCGAGCAGCTCGTCGAGCAAGAGGCGCAGGGGGACCTGCTCCTGCTTGCCGAAGTCGATGAAATGCCCGTCGATCCCGTAGCGGACGGCGCGCCACTTGTTCTCCTCGATGAGCTCCTGCCGGTACTCGCGGAACCCGAGGTTGCGCCGGTAGAGCAGGTAGAGCTTGCCCATGACCGCCTGGATGAGCGCCGCCAGCGCGATCGTGTCGTCGAGGCGCGTGGTCATGTCGCAGATCCGGATCTCGACCGTGTCGAAGAACGGGTGGGCGCGGACGTCCCACCAGATCTTCTTCGCGTTGTCGATGCAGCCGGTCTTCACGAGCAGCTCGACGAAGCGCTGGAAGTGGCCGTAGGACTCGAACCGCCCCGGGATGCCGGTGCGCGGGAAGCGCTTGAAGATCTCGCTGCGCGTGCTCTTCAGGCCCGAGGAGCGGCCGAGCCAGAACGGCGAGCTCGTCGACAGCGCGAGGATGTGCGGGAGGAAGTAGCGGACCTGGTTCGCGAGGGCCATGCCCACCTCGCGGTCCTTCACGCCCACGTGCACGTGCAGCCCGAAGATGAGGTTCGCTCGGGCGACGTCCTGCAGGTCCTCGACGATGCCCTTGTAGCGTTCGCCGTCGGTAATCTCCTGCGTCTTCCAGTCGCTGAACGGGTGCGTCCCGGCCGCGACGATGCGCATCCCCCCCTGCTGCGCGAGCGCCCTCAGGCTGCTGCGCAGCTCGGCGAGCTCGTCGCGCGCCTGGCGGACGTCCCGGCAGATGCCCGTGCCCGTCTCGACGACCGACTGGTGCATCTCCGGCCGGACCCGCTCGCGCAGGAGCTTGTGGCCCTGCCCTCCCTCGAGCAGCTGGCTCACGTACGACCGGAGCTGGCGCGTCTCGGCGTCGACGATCTGGAACTCCTCCTCGATGCCCAGCGTGAACTGGCCGTCGAGCAGCCCCTCCACGGCGATCATGAGGGCGCCCCGAGCCGCACCTTCTCGACCGGGCGGAGGAGCCTCGACCACGCGTAGCCGTCGCGCGTCCGCCGGCCGCCGCGCGCGCACGCGACGGCGAAGTCGACCATCCAGTCGACGGCGATGTTGAAGTAGCGCTCCCCGAGGTGCTCGACGTGCATGTCGGGCGCCGGGTTCGTGAAGTCGATCGCGTACGGCACGCCGTCCTTGATCGCGAACTCGACCGAGTTCATGTCGTAGCCGAGCGCCCGGTTGATCTTGATCGCGTCCTCGATGACGCGGTCGTGGAGCGCCTTCGGGAGCCACCGCTCGCCCTCGTGCTGCACGTAACAGCCGCGCAGCCCGGTCGGGCCGATCGCCTTGGGGTCGTACTGGATCGGCAGGATGCGCTCCTGCCCGACGCAGAGGCAGCGCACGTAGTCGTCGAAGTCGATGAACTCCTGCAGGGTCATGACGTTCTGCCCCGAGGCGTTGTAGGCGGCGATCAGCTCCTCGGGGGTGCGCACCACGGAGACGTCCTTCCAGCCGCCGCCGTCGGCGGGCTTGAGGATGGCCGGGAAGCGCACGTAGTCGACGATCGCCTCCCACCGCAGCGGGAACTCGAGGTTGCGGAGGCTGCGCTCCTTGACGATCGACGGGATGTAGTCGCGCTGCGGCAGCATGACGGTGCGCGGCGTCGCGACGCCGATCTGCGACGCGAGCGAGTAGCCGAAGAACTTGTCGTCCGCGCTCCACCAGAACGGGTCGTTGATCACGAACGCCCCGCCGAGCGCCGCGGCCTTCAGGTGGTAGCGGTAGTGCTTCACCTCGTGGCTGATCCGGTCGATGAGCACCTGGTACGGGCTCTCGAAGCGCTCCGGCGTCCCGCCGATCTTGGCGATCTCCGCCTGGACCCCCGGGACCTTGTTGCACCGCTCGAGAAAGGCCTGCGGGAAGGACTGCTCCCAGCCGACGAGGATGCCGATTCTATCCGCCATACGCTGCTATCTCCTCCACGTCGCGCACCCGCGACCACCAACGCCGCGCGAGAACGCCGCGCGAGCGTAGCGCGGACTTATCGGAATTTTGCAGTGGAAGTGGAGCGCCCTGATGGCGGGGCGAGTGGCGAACGGACGGACCCTTCCGGTATGTCCGTGGTCGTCGAGGAGGGCTCGCCGGGAGGGCGCGCCGCGCGGGCGGGACGGGACCGGCCGGATGGCGGCCAGCGTGAGCGACGGGGGGCGCGGGCCGCGAGGCGCGGGGGAGCCCGGGCGTCACGGGCGCGAGATCCACGTGAAAATCCGGGATCGAGCGACGGGGACGGACCCCTCACGAAAATAGTTGTTGACGGAAGCCGTCTGGCGAGTAGAGTCGCGCACCTCTCCGACGGGGCGGGTAGCTCAGCGGCAGAGCGTCGGCCTTACAAGCCGATGGTCGCAGGTTCGATCCCTGTCCCGCCCACTCTTGGGATCGGGTCCTGGATCGACTGTGGTTGACTGGATGCAGGTTTGACAATCTGGGGTGGTAGTTAAGTTGGTTATAACGCCGGCCTGTCACGCCGGAGGCCGCGGGTTCGAGTCCCGTCCACCCCGCCAACACGTCAATCGTATCTCTTAGGACTACCCAGCACAGCGCGTCTTCTCCAGGATCTTCCTGGATTGTTCGGACGAGCTGGCCTGTGGAGCAAGCTGGGCAAGGTCCCAGCTACTCTGCTCTGGGTGCGAGCAGGTTCTGCGATGCCGGACCCTGCGGTGCTCGTCGTGAAGGCGGCAGCGCCGCGCCGGTGCACGCCCTCGCCGCGGCGTTCGACGGGAAGCTGGTCAGGCCGGCGAGCGTCGCGGCGCCCTGACCGCCCGCGCTACCGCGCCGCCATCACCCGCTGGATGGCCGCCTCCAGGTCGCGGAAGCTCACCGGCTTGATCATGTGCTCCAGGAAGCCGGCGCGCATCGTCTTGCGGCGGTCCTCCTCCATCCCGTAGCCGCTCAGCGCGATCGCCTTGACCTCGTTGCCCGACGACCGGAGCGACGTGATGAGGTCCATGCCGCTGCCGTCCGGCAGCCCGAGATCGCTCACGAGCAGATCGAACGCCTCCGCCCCCGCCAGGTCGAGCGCGGCGCGGACGCTCCGGGCGATGCGCACGGTGTGGCCGGTCAACGTGAGCAGCTCGCTCATCATCTCCGCCGTGTCCTCGTGGTCCTCCACGAGCAGGATCCGCAGCGCGCGCTTCGGCGCGACCGCCCCGGCGGCGCTCGCCTGCGCCGGCGCCGCGGCGACCGGGGGCGCCGCGGCGGGCAAGAGGACGCGGAACGTCGCCCCGGCGCCGCGCCCCGGGCTCGCGGCCGTGATCACGCCGCCGTGGAGCTGCACGATCGCCCGCGCGATCGCGAGGCCGAGGCCGAGCCCGCCGAGGTTCCGCGCTGTCGCCGCGCTCCCCTGCTCGAAGGCGTCGAAGATCCGGGGCAGGAGCTCGGGCTCGATGCCGACCCCCTCGTCCCGGACCTCGATGACCACCTGACCGCCCTCGTCGAAGCAGCGCAGCTCGATCCGCGAGCCGGGGTAGCTGAACTTCACCGCGTTCTTCAGGAGGTTCCAGACCACCTGCTCGAGCCGCGCGACGTCGGCCGTGATCCAGTGCTCGCCCGGGGCGACGTCGAGCGTCAGCCGGATGCTCTTCGCGTCGACCTCGTCCGCGCAGATCTCGAGCGCGTGCTCGAGCACCGTGCGCGCCGCGACCGTCTGCGTGGCGAGATCGAGCTTGCCCCGGACCACCCGCGTCAGGTCCAGGAGATCGTCGATGAGGCGCGCCTCGAGCTCCGCGTTGCGCTGGATCATGGCGACGCCGCGGCGAACCTCGTCCGCCAGGTCGTCGCGGCGGAGCAGCCGCGACGCCGCGGTGACCACCGGGGTGAGCGGCGTCCTGAGCTCGTGCGACAGGACGGCGAGGAACTGATCCTTCGTGCGGCTCGCGTGCTCCGCCGCCTCGCGCGCCGCGATGAGATCCGCCTCCACCTGCTTCCTGCGCGTGATGTCCTGCACCACCGCCATCGTGTACACGGCGCGGCCCTCCCCGTCCCGCATCGCCGTCACCGTGGTGCTCGCCCACAGGCGCCCGCCGTCCTTCGTCATGTACCGCTGCTCGAGCGCGAAATCCTTGAGCTCGCCCCGGAGCAGCCGCTCGTACAGCGCCGCCGCCTCGCTCGTGTCCTCCGGCGCCGTGACCTCGAGCAGCGCCTTGCCGAGGAGCTCCGCCACCTCGTGGCCGAGCATGTCGGCGAACTTCCGGTTCACCCGCAAGAACCGGCCCGAGGCGGGCTCGCACTGGACCTTGCCGACCACCGCGCTCTCGAAGATCGCGCGGAAATTCTCCTCGCTCGCCCGGAGCGCCTCCTCCGCGCGCTTGCGCCGCGTGATGTCGCTCACCATCGTGGACGCCCCGGTGATCCTGCCGCCAATGTCGCGGATCGGCGCGACGTTGATCGACACGTCGAGGCGTCGGCCGCCGCGCGCGAGCCCGACCGTCTCCAGCGGGTCGAGGCGCTCGCCGCCGGTCACGCGATCGAGCACGCCGCGGAGCTCGTCGGCGCGGTCGGGCGGGACGATGAGGTGGATGGGGCGGCCGGTCGCCTCCGCCTCGCTGTAGCCGAACATCTGCTCCGCGGCCGCGTTCCAGCTCGTGATCGCCCCGTCGACCGTCGCGCCGAGGATCGCCTGCTCCGCCGACTCGACGATGGCGGCGAGCTTCCCGCGCTGCTCCTCGGCCTCCTTCAGGCTGGTCACGTTCACGAGCGTGATCACCACGCCCGAGATGACGTTGGCCAGCGTGCGGTACGGCAGGACCCGCATCATGTAGCAGCACCGGCCGTCGTCGAGCTGCACCTCCCGCTCCCTCGGGGCGAGCGTCCGCAGGACGTCGCGCGCGTCCGACACGAGCGACGACGCGTCGAACCGCGCCGCGATGTCGGTGATCGGCCTGCCGACGTCGCTGTCGATGAGCCGGAGCACCTCCGTCGCGGCCGGCGTGAACCGCCGGATCCTGAGCTCGCCGTCGAGGAACACCGTCGGGATCTGCGTGCTGAGCAAGAGGTTCTGGAGATCGCTGTTCGCGGCGTCGAGCTCCGCGAGCCTTGCCTTGAGCTCGCTGTTCAGGATCTCGAACTCCTGGTTCAGGCTCTGGAGCTCCTCGTTCATGCTGAGGAGCTCCTCGTTCGAGCTCTTGAGCTCCTCGTTGGACGTCTCGAGCTCCTCGATCGTGGTCTGGAGGTGCTCCCGGGTCGCCTTGAGCTCGTGCTCGAGCTGGTCGAGCAGGCTCGCGTTCTCCCGGCGCGGCCCGAGCGGCGGCGCCTCGCCCCGCGCGGACGGCCGGAGCTCGTCGAACAGGACGACGAACAGGCCGAGGTCATCGTCGAGATCGCCGAGGGGCCGCACGACGAGGTTGATGCGCTTCGGCCCCGCGTTGGTCTCGACCACGAGGTTCTCGTGGACCACCTGCTCGCGCGTCCGGACCGCGCGGTGCACGGCCGACCTCATCTCGGGGCGCAGCGCCCGCAGGACCATGTTCGAGACGTTGACGTCGAGCGCCCCGGTCGACGGCGCGAGGTACTTCCCCGTCTCGCCGGACAGGTACACGATGTCGCCCTGCTCGTTGACGACGACGCACGGCGGCCCGTAACGCTCCAGCAGGCGCCGCTCGATCGTGCGCTCGATGCTCTGCTCGGACGACCAAGCGCGCCGGCGCGCGTGGTCGCCAGCGCGGCGCTCCGCCCCGGCCCCGTCGCCGACGATCAGCCGCGGCGGGGCGTGCCCGACGACGGGCTTCTTCTGGAAGATCCGCCGCTTGCCGTCGATCGCGCGGAACAGCTCGCCCCGCTGCGACACGCTCTCCGACGGGCCGAGGAGCAGGTAGCCGCCCTCGACGAGCGCGTAGTGGAACAGCCCGAGCACCCGCCGCTGGAGCTCGCCTTCGAGGTAGATGAGCACGTTGCGGCACGAGATCAGATCGAGCCGCGAGAACGGCGGGTCCTTGATGAGATCGTGCCGCGAGAAGACGCAGAGGTCGCGGATCGCCTTGACCACGCACGAGGTTCCCCCCTCCTCCGCGACGAAGAAGCGCGCGACGCGGTCCGGCGAGATGTGCTGCGTCGCCTCGCTCGGGTAGCGCCCCTGCCGGGCGATCTCGATGGCCTGGTCGTCGACGTCCGTGCCGAAGATCTGCACGCGCGGCGCCTCGGACGGGTGCCCGATCTGCTCCATGACGAGCATCGCGATCGTGTAGACCTCCTCCCCGGTGGCGCAGCCCGGCACCCAGACGCGGACCTGGCTGTCCGCCCCGCGGTCCGCGACGATCGCCGGCACGATCTCCTGCCGCACCACCTCGAAGGTGTCCGCGTCGCGGAAGAACTCCGTCACGCCGATGAGGAGATCGCGGACGAGCTGCATGGGCTCGTCCGCCTCCCGCCGGAGCAGCGCCATGTAGTCCGTGAGGGAGGCCGCCCGCGCCTGCGCCCGGTGCTGCACGCGGCGGACCAGCGTGGTGCGCTTGTACTGGCGGAAGTCGTGGCCCGTGCGCTCCAGCAGCAGGCCGCAGATCTCCGGCAGGCGCGCGGCGATCTCCTCCTCGACGAGCGGCCCGCCGTCCTCGTCCAGGAGGCGCCGCGCGCGCTCGAGCAGCGCGGCGGGCATGTCGCGGAGGGCGAGCACGTAGTGGACGAGCCCCGTCGCGATCGCGTGCTGCGGCAGCTCCGGGTGGTGGGCCGTCGCGGGGTGCTGCGCGATCGTGAGCCCGCCGTGCTCCCGGATGGCCTTGAGCCCGACCGCGCCGTCGTGCCCGGCGCCGGAGAGCACCACTGCCGCCGCCCGCTGCCCCTGGTCCTCCGCGAGCGACCGGAGCAGCACGTCGAGCCCCCCGCGGTGCCCGCGCGGCTCGGCGGGCTTGATCAGCCGGAGGACGCCGTCCTGGATCGTCGACGCGGCGCCCGGCGGGACGATGTAGACATGGTCGGGCTCGATCGCCAGCCCGTCCACCACCTCCTGCACGTGCATCGCCGTGTGGGGTCCGAGCAGCTCCGGCGTCACGCTCGCGTGCTGCGGGTGCGGGTCGACGTGCACGAGCACGAACGCGAAGCCGCTGTCGGGCGGCATCGCCGAGAAGAACCCCTTGAACGCCTCGAGGCCGCCGGCCGACGCGCAGAGCGCGACGATAAGGCCGTCGGCAGGATGCGCCCGCTGGGACGACGACACGCCCCTCGCTGCATCGCGGCTCTCACCGTCACTTCGCATAAAAGCGCTTCGACGATTAGTACACGTCGGGGACAACAGCCAGCGGCCGCCCGCAGGGATCGCGGAGGACGGCGGCATAAGGAACCCCCTGACCGCCATTTCGCGGCGAATCGCCTCCTCGGCCGCACCCCTGGCCGACGCCAGGCCAGCCGGCGCGCTCGGCGCGGCCGCGCCGCTTCTCCTTGACAAGCCACGTGCTCTCCGCGTGCCATGACGCGGAGCGGCCCTCAACCGCCGCCGGGACAGGGAGCGCTGATGAAACGAGTGGTCGTGTGGTGGAGAGCGGCGCCCGTCGCCGTCAAGGTCGCGGCGGTGTGCCTCACGGTGTTCTCCGTGGTGCTCGTCGGGCGCTGCGCCGTGACGCCGCGGCGCGAGCAGGTCCTCGTGAGCGGCGCGGTGGTCACGATCGAGACGGTGCCTGCCGCGCCCCCGGGCGTCGTCGTGGTCGAGCAAGCGACGGAGTTCGGCGGGCCTCACACCTCGGGGGTGAACGCGCTGCGCGGCCTCGTGTTCTTCGTGCCGGCCGGCACGTCGAGCCTGCTCGACACGGCCGGTCTGAGCCCGGTGGCGGTGCTCTACGCGTCGCGGCTCGACATCTCGCCGCGCTCCTGGGAGAGCGGCTTCCCGGGCGTGCCCGGCGGCCGCAACGAGTGGTTCCAGATCGTGTATGAGGGAGAGTTCGTGACGTCCCGCAGCGGAGCGCACCAGTTCGAGGTGCTCTCCGACGACGGCTCCCGGGTGTTCATCGACGACCGGCTGGTGATCGACAACGACGGCCGGCACCAGCCGCGGAGCGCGCAGGGCTCCGTCGTGCTCCTGCCGGGGAAGCACCGGATCCGGGTCGGCTACTTCCAGGGGCCGCGCTTCGAGATCGCGCTGCAGCTCTTCGTGACGTCCCCGCAGGGGACGCGTCAGATCTTCGACGTCTCCCGGGTGCTGTGAGCGCGGCGGGGCGGGCCCCTCAGCCGCCGCGCTGCGAGAGCGTGAGCAGCGCCTTCACCTTCGCATAGGAGATATGGGGGTTGTCCTCGGCGCCGCCGAGATCGTCGCTGTCCTCCCCTGCGCCCTGGGCCTTCACCGGCATCCAGAGGTAATCCGGGTGGAGCTCCTTGCCGTTGACCCCGTTCACGATCGAGGGGTTCTTGATCCACTCGCCGCCGAGGATGGTGAGGTTTCCGTCGAGCTCGAGCACGTAATGCAGCTCCGAGACGGAGAGCGGGACGTCGCGCCGCTCGGGCGGGAGGAGGAGCGTCTCGCCGGTGACCGCGTCCGAGATCATCCAGAAGCGCGCGGCGACGCGGACGAAGCGCCGCGCGTTCGGGTTGAGCCGGTAATTATAGCAATCGGCGCCGTGGAAGGCGCCGTTGCACAGGAGCCGCGCGGCTTCCTGCGCGCCCACCTCCTCGATGACGTCGATCGAGAACTGCTTCACGGGGAAGCTCCACACCTCCACGTCCCAGGTGTGATCGACGATGAACATGAGCCGCTTTCGCGGGCCCGACGTCTGGTTGAGCGGCGTCGCGCCGGTCCCGAGCAGCCCGGTCATGGCGATGTGCATCGTGGCGGGGTTGAGATCACGGCAGGCGGGGTCGACGGGCCTGCCGTAGAGGTCGCGCAGCGTCCGGTCCGCACGGGTCTCGCACCGGCGCCCCGAGAAGGTCACCGAGTCGCTGAAGTAGAGCTCGCTCATGAGCGCCTCGATGTCGGCCATGCGGAAGAGCACGCAGCCGGCCTCCCCTGCGGCGCACTCGGTCACGGTGCTCCCGGCGAGCTTCACCCGGACGTCGCGGCGCGGCCCGGCGCCCTCGGCGGTGACGTAGGCCGACCACCCGTTGCAGTGCCCCCACCAGTACTCCGGGTAGATGCCCTGGTAGAGCCCGTGGTGCTGGAGCTCCCAGCGCGTCGCCGGGCCGGCCACGGTGACCGCGGGCTGCACGTACGCCGGGTTGCGCAGGTGCGGGGGCCTCCGGAGGTCTTCCGGGCTCCAGTAGGCGATGCCCGCGAGCGACTGCGGCTGTCCCGGATGGACGAGGAGATCGTACTTCTCGACGGGAGAGAGGTTGTCCGGGTCAGAGGTGCGATCCGAGTAGTTCTTGTTGGCCGAGTTCCAGCGGTCGGCGATGCCGTTCTGCCGCTGCGGCCACCAGTTCGAGGGGAACGCGGCGGTCTGCGCCTCGCCCCCCCGGAGCGACGTGTTCAGCTGGAGCAGGGCGCCCCGGAGCTCCGGGTGCAGGTTCGAGGGCAGGTTCGCGCCGTCGATCGCCTCGCGGCCCAGCGGGCGCGGGATGAGGAGCTGGTGGGAGCCGCCGAGGATCTGGCCGGTCTCGGGCGAGAAGCCGAGCACGTAAGGTACGGGGCCGCCCTCGAGGAACCGGGAGGGTGAACCGTTCACGCTGCTCTCCGCGACAGCGACGCTCTCCCGCGGCGGCTCCTGATCCAGCTCGGCGCAGCCGACGACCAGAAACATTGAGCTCACGATGCTTGCCCTCGTCCGCGTCTTCATGGCTGTTCCCCCCGGAGTACGACGCACGCCGACCCCTCGGGCGTCTCTGCAGAGGCCGCGCCAACGGGCTTCGCGGCAAAGAGCGCAGCCGGTGCACGCGGCGGGCTCACCGCGCGCCGATCCTCCAGAGCACGACCTTCACGGTATCGACGAGGATGGAGATGTCGAACCAGAGCGACATGCGCTTTATGTAATAGAGGTCGTACTGGAGCTTCTCCAGCGCGTCCTCCGCGGACGCTCCGTAACGGCAGCGCACCTGCGCGTGCCCTGTCACGCCCGGCTTCACGCAGAGCCGCTGCCGGAAGTAGGGGATCTGCTGCTCCAGGAGGTCGATGAACTCGGGGCGCTCGGGGCGCGGTCCGACCATGCTCATCTCGCCGACGAGCACATTCCAGAGCTGGGGCAGCTCGTCGATCCGCGTCTTCCGGATGAACCGCCCGACGCGGGTGACGCGCGGATCGTCCTCGGTGGCCCACGCGGCGCCGTTCTTCTCGGCGTCGGTCCTCATCGACCGGAGCTTGTGGATCCTGAACGGCCTCCCCAGGGCGCCTGTTCGTACCTGCGAGTAGAGCGCCGGGCCTCTCGAGTCGAGCTTCACCAGCGCGGCCGTCACGGCGATGAGCGGCAGCGCGAGGACGAGCCCCAGGGCGGCGCAGACGACGTCGAAGGCGCGCTTCGCGACGAGCGTCCGCCGGCGCACGCTGAAGCCGTGCGAGAAGATGATCTGGCTCGGCCGGAGCTCGCGCACGAAGATCTTGCCGGTCGCGCGCTCGTAGAAATCCATGCCCTCCTCGATCTCGACGCCGCGGAGCTTGAGCTCGAGCAGCTCCTCCAGCGGGAAGGCGCCGCGGCGGTCGGAGGTCGCCACGATCACGGCGGAGATGCCGCGCTGCTCGCAGAGGCGCCGGAGATCGCGCGTCCTGCCGGCGACCTCCGGGGCGTCGATCGGCTCCTCGTCCCTCACGAGCCGCCCGGCGAGGCGCAGGCCGAGGAGCTCTCCCTGCTTCCGGATCAGGGCCACGCAGGCGCGGGCGAGGTCGCCCGAGCCCAGCACGAGCACGCGCCTGGAGAAGCTGTCGCTCCTCAGGAGCCGGTCGTACGCCGCGCGCCACGCCGGGATCACGAGCGCCGCGGCGCCGAGCGAGGTCAGGAGCATCCGGTCGCCCCGCTGCGCGTCCGGCGCGAGCCAGAACGCGACCCACAGCACGCCCGCCGCGACGCCGAGCGCCCGGAACGTCGTCAGGAACAGCGCCCCCGGCGTGCGCGGCTCGGTCCCGTAGAGCCCATGATAATAGAGCGACGCCTGCGCGACGAGCGAGACGCCCAGCGTCCGTCCGAAGCGCTCCCCGTCGAGCGCGTGCTCCCAGCCCACGAGCACGCCTGGCGCGCAGCACACCAGCATCGAGATCAGGCTGGCCTCGACAAACCACACCATGGCCCGGCGCGGCGACCGGAACAGCTCCAGCATCGTCCCTCCCTCGCGTGGCCCCGGACGGTCGCGCGCGGCATGCGCGTCGCCTCTGACAGGGCACACACGGTCCTCGTTGAGACCACACTAGAGCAGTACAGGTTACATCGCCAGATGCCTCCAACGAATCTCGTTTCATGGCGGCGGACTCGACTGCGCTGCGCGAGCGCCGGCGACATCC
This sequence comes from Sorangium cellulosum, assembly GCF_002950945.1. Taxonomy (GTDB): domain Bacteria; phylum Myxococcota_A; class Polyangia; order Polyangiales; family Polyangiaceae; genus Sorangium; species Sorangium cellulosum_E. The sequence continues at coordinate 5,936,718 of NZ_CP012673.1, read as the reverse complement.
ATGTTCACGCGATCTCGGGCGCTTGCGCTCGCGACGCACGCTCGGTCGGCGGGAGATCCGCCGGGCATGTCGCGCGAAAAGCTGCCGGCGACGGATTACGTGCGTGGATTCCGCAGATCGGGTTGGGCAGAACGGTGATGTCGACTCGGCATGTCGTGCGGGGCGGATCGCCGCGCTGCGGGCGGCCGGGCGAGCCGCCCTGAGGGGGTCATTCAGGATCGCGGCGCAGGGTGTGGTGCGGGTCCGTCGACAATGTCCCGGAGAGGCCTGCCGTGAGGATGGCCCGGAGCGAGCCGCCGGGCTGCCCTGCGGCCGGCGCCGGATCGAGCGCGGCGCGCACGTACTCCAGATCGAGGCCGCCGCGCAGCGCGACCCCGCGCGAGAGGGGGACCTCGATCTGCGCGCCGGCGAGCGCGGTGGTCGTGGACAGCGATCCTTCGCCGGGAGGCGCCGGCGCGCCGGGGCTCGGCTGCAGCGGGGGATTCGCGGCGACGGGCGCGCTGCCGGTCGAGAGCCGGACGACGCCGGTGACGAGCAGGTCGCGGTGTGCGCCCCCGCGCAGAGGCCGGAGGCTCGCTTCGATCGACGCCTCGTGCTCGTGGCCGAACCCGATCCTAGGCCCGAGCGACGTGTAGGCGTAGGTATAATCCGCTGTCAGGCGGTAACGTTCTGCCAGCCAGGTGAGCCCTACCCGCGCCGCGGGCGCGATCACGGCGTGGCGCGACGACAGCACGGGCGGCGGGCTCGCGACGGTCAGGCCGCCCGCGACGCGCGTCGAGACGTTCCGGGTGAGATCGCGGGACGCGGCGAGGAGCGCCGAGCCGGTGTGGACCTGCGCGGGGCCGCGCGTGAGCTCGGTGTCGAGCACGGCGTGGTAGAGCTGGGTGACCTCGTAGCGGAGCTCCGGCGTCAGCGCCTCGCGCGGGCCGATCTCGACCGAGGCGCTCGCGTCGGCGCGCCCCGTGTGCGCGTCGACCCCGGCCGCTTCCGGGTCGTCGGCCGAGAGCGCGCCGGCCTGGTCGTACCCGACGCCGACGTGCACCGCGGCGCGCCGGGACGCGGCGATGGCCAGCGCGGGCGCCCCCGAGAGGGTGTACTGGAGCCGGTTGCCGGACAGGAACGGATCGCGCGCGGCGAGCGCGTCCGCGGCGCGCACGCCGAGGCGCGTCGCGAGGTAGCCGGCCGTGGCGAGCGAGAGATCCGCGGACCGCGACAACGTCCAGCCCGCGCCCCCGCCGAGGCGCGCCGAGACGCTGTCCGAGGGCGCCGATCCGACCGGGCCGGGCGAGACCTGGAGGACCCGCTCGTAGCTCCCGTCGAGGCGGAAGTCGTAGCGCGACATCGCACCGCGGAGAGCCCCTTCCACCGCGCCTTCGACGCCCGCCATCAGCGCGCCCGCGCCCGCGCCCCCGACGCTCGAGGCCATGCTCTGCTCCACGGCCGCCCGCGCCGTCACGTCGGAATCCAGCATCGGCAAGACGAACGAGAACACACGTCCCCTCCCCCCTCGCTGCCGCGCGGCGCGCCTCGCGGCGCCAGTACGAATCGAACGGAATCGGCCGTCCTTCCCCACCGCTTCCGCAGCGCCCGGAGCGTCCCACGTTCGATTGTGTTTGCAATATTACAATTTGCCGCTGCGCGGCGCGCTGGCCTGGGCGGTGCGGCGATCGGGATCGCGCCGGGCCGCGAGGGGACGTGGGTGGCCGAGCGCGCGCGCGGTGCGGACGTGTGCGGGCGGGGCGGGACGGACCTCGGATTCCACGCAGGTCCTGCTGGGGAAAACGCGGTGGGCTCGCGATGTGAACGCCATGAGCAAGCCCGGCGAGGATCTCGATGGAGGTGGACGATCGAGGCCGCTGCGCGTCCTCTGGGTGACGCGCATCTTCCCCAACCGGGTCGAGCCGCTGGCCTGCGCGTTCCAGCGCCAGCAGCTCGCGGCGCTCTCGCGTTGGTGCGAGGTGGAGGTCCTCGCGACGATCCCGTACCACCCCGGCGTCTCGCTCCTCGGCGCGCGCACGCGCCCCGGGCGCCTCGCGGCGGTGCCGGAGCGCGACGAGATCGACGGCGTCCCGGTGGTCCACCCGCGCGCGCCGTACCTTCCGGGGGCGGGCCGGGTGCTCGCGCCGGTGAACGCGCCGCTCTACCTGGCGGGGCTCTTGCCGCTCGTGCCGCAGCTGCGCGGACGGTTCGATGTCGTGCTGGGGGCGTGGCTTTATCCCGACGCCTGCGCCGCGGCCGTGCTCGCGCGGGTGCTCCGGCTCCCCTATGCGGTGAAGGCCCATGGCACCGACGTGAACGTCGTCGCCCGCTGGCGCTCGGTGCGTCCGCTCGTCGGCGGCGCGCTCCGCTCGGCCGCCTGCGCCATCGGCGTGAGCCGCCCCATGGTCGAGGCGCTCGCGGCGCTCGGCGCCCCGAGGGAGCGCGTGGTGCTCGTGCGCAACGGGGTCGATCGCGCGCTCTTTCGCCCGGGCGACCGGCTCGCCGCCCGGCGGGAGCTCGGGCTCCCGGAGCGCGGGCGCATCGTCACGTTCGTCGGGAACGTCGTCCGCCCGAAGGGCATCGGCGAGCTGCTCGAGGCCTTCGAGGCGCTCGGCGCGCCGGGCGGAGAGGTCGCCGGGCCGGTCCATCTCGTGGTGGTCGGCGAGGGCCCGGAGCGGCGCGCGGTCGAGCAGGCCGCCGCGCGCCGCGACCGGGAGCGGGCGCGCGACCGGGAGCGCGGTGGGCGGGACCTGGGCGAGGAGCGCGGGCGGATCCTGGCGGTCGGGTCGCGGCCGCTGTCCGAGGTAGCCCGTTATCTCGCCGCGACCGACCTCCTGGTGCTTCCGAGCTGGGCGGAGGGCACCCCGAACGTGGTGCTGGAGGCGCTCGCCGCGGCGCGCCCCGTGGTGGCCACGCGGGTGGGTGGCATCCCGGAGGTGGTCGAGCCGGGGCGCACCGGCGTGCTCGTCCCGCCGCGCGATGCGGCCGCGCTCGGCAGGGCGCTCCGCGAGGCGCTCGCGCGGACCTGGGACGAGCGCGCGTTCGCCGAGGCGGCGCCGCCGTCGTGGGAGGAGAGCGCCGAGGCGCTCTGGCGGGTGCTCGCGAGGGCGGCGTTCGGAGGGAGCGGGCGGGCCGCCGCCTGAGGGCGGAGGGCGCGGTCCGCTCCGACCGCGATATCCCCATCACGGCGCGTCCAGCGACAGAGACCCCCATCGATGTTCCGCGAGAGGTCGCGGCGTGCGCGGCGAGGAGGTCAATCGAGGTACGCAGGGAACCGCGGGAGAGCCGCGAGATCATCGGGCTCGTGCTGCACCACGAAGCGGGCGCCGGTCGCGCCGATCATCGCGTGGATGCGCTCCATCGAGCGGATGGACTCCTCGCGATCGGTGTTGAAGGGGGGCACGCGGCGCTCCTGCCAGTTTCCGTGGGTGTGGCAGAGATCCCCCGAGATCACGAGTGTCCCTGCGCGGCGGAGCCGGACGATCAGGCTCTGGTGACCGGGGGTGTGGCCGGGCGTCGGCACGACCCTGACGGCGCCGTCGCCGAAGAGGTCCGCTTCCCCGTCGAGGAGCTTGAGCTTCGCCTCGCGGTACGCGGAGATGAGCGCCGGATCGATCGTCGGCGGCGGCGGCGTCGCGGTCGCCCACTCGAGCTCGCGCCGCTGCAAGATCCACGTCGAGGTCGGGAACAGGTTGGCGTTGCCCGCGTGGTCGACGTGCAGGTGCGAGAAGGCCACGTACTGCACGTCGGCGGGCGTGAGCTCCAGCGCGCGCAGGCGCTCGCGCAGCGGCGTCTCGACGTGGAACCGGATGCCCGAGGGAGGATGGACGACCCCGCCCTTGGTCTCGGCGATCGCGTCGCTGATCCCCGTATCCCACAGCAATGTGCCGCGGGGGTGGCGGATGAGGTAACACGACGCGACCAGCTGCCGCGGGGGGCCGTTGTCGCCGAACGCCGCCATGTCCTTGATGTCGGCTCGACCGCAGTCGAGCGCGTAGAACCGCACTTCCGCGGGGGCCTCCGGCCCTCCCTGCGCCGCGGGGGCGGGCGGCGCCGCGGGGGCGGGCGCGGGAGCAGGCGCGGGCGCGCTCCTGGCGCAGGAGGGCAGGAGCACGAGGAACAGAGCAGCCAGCCATCGTTCAAGGGACGTCATATCTCCTCACTCTCGCCGCCGCGGGCCGTCGAGGGCGCAGCGAGCGGATGGCGGGGAGGATAACGACGACGCTCTGTCCGCAATAGTGGCCAGCCGTGTCCGCGATCCGGGGGCCGCCGGCGGGCCCCGGAGGATCGACGGCTGCCCCCGGCGCGGCTCAGCCGCTCGCCTGGGAGCGCTGCGCGGCCACGACCGGATCCACGTGCGGCGCCGTGGCGAGCAGCTCCCAGGTGTCGTGGAGCCCGTCGAGGTAGCTCACCGGGACGCCGGTGAGGTCCACGCCGTCGAGGCAGTTCAGGTTCACGGAATAGTACGCTCCGCCGAGCTCCGGGATGTCTCCGTGCCCGAAGACCCGGACCCCGCACGTCTTGCAGAAGCGGCCGTGGCCGGCCTCGGACCGCGTGTGGTCGCCGAGGACCTCCTCGCCGGCGAGCAGCCGGAAGGCGCTCGGCGTGGTGATGCAGCCCCACCACTGCGTCTTCTTGCAGATGGTGCAGTTGCACCGGGTCGTGCCGGCGCTCAGGTCGAGGTCGGCTTCGAAGCGCACGGCGCCGCAGGGGCAGCTGCCCTTGTAGGCCCGGGTGCCGGGGGTCGTCGTGCTCTGCTCGGAGGTGGGGTTGCTCATGGGCGAAAGCTCCAGGGATGCGGGCGGGACCCCTTCGGGTGTCTCGCCCAGGTGATGAGAGGAGGTTACTCTGGATTGCGGACAGATTCGGTCCGCAATAAGAGGAGCCGCACGTGATCCAGACCTCCGCGCGCCTGCTGAAGCTCTTGTCCCTGCTCCAGTCCCGGCGTTTCTGGGCGGGCGCGGAGCTCGGGCGTGAGCTCGAGGTCACCGAGCGCAGCGTCCGGCGCGACGTGGACCGGCTCCGGAGCCTCGGGTACCCGGTGCACGCGGCCACGGGCGTCGGCGGCGGCTACCAGCTGGGCGCGGGGAAGGAGCTGCCGCCGCTGCCGCTCGAGGACGACGAGGCCGTCGCCGTCGCGGTGGGGCTGCGGGTCGCGGCGACCGGGCCCGTGAAGGGGCTGGAGGAGGCGTCGGTCCGCGCGCTCGGGAAGCTGGAGCAGGTCTTGCCGAAGCGGCTCCGGCGCAAGGTGAGCGCGCTCGACGCGGTGAGCGTGCGCCTCGGCGACGTCGGCCCCGGCTTCGACGCGGACGCGCTCGCGGTGATGGCGAACGCGTGCCGCGACGCCGAGGTCCTGCGCTTCGAGTACAGCAGCCGCGAGGGCGCGGAGAGCGCGCGGCTCGTCGAGCCCTACCGGCTCGTGCATACGAGCCACCGCTGGTACCTGCTCGCGTACGACCTCGAGCGCGAAGGGTGGCGGACGTTCCGTGTCGATCGCATCCGCGGCAGGCCGACGACCGGGCGCCGCTTCAAGCCGCGCCCGCTGCCCTCCGACGACGTGGCCGCGTACGTCTCGCAGGCGGTCTCGACGGACGCGTACCGGCTCCGCGCGCGCGTGACCGTGCACGCCCCCGCGGACGTCGTCGCGGCGCGGCTGTCCGGCGTGGCCGGGCGCATCGAGGAGCGCGGGCCGGAGCGCTGCCTGGTCCACGCCGGCGGCGACAGCCTCGAGGCGCTCGCGTTCTACCTCGGCTTTCTGGGGTTCGAGTTCGAGGTGCACGAGCCGAAGGAGCTCATCGAGCACCTCCGCCGCCTCTCCGAGCGCCTCGCCCGGGCCGCGGGGCGGACCGAGGCCGCGGCGCAGGACCCGGGCGCGCGGTGAAGGACCCAGGCTGCGGAGGAGCCGCTTCCCGCGCCCGGACGTCCGGGCGACCATGGGATCCGTGAGCATCGAACGCGCCGTGCTGGAGCAGCTCGATCGGGTCGGCGGCCGCCTCGCGCAGGGCAAGGCCCTCGGGCTGCTCGAGGACATCGCCTGGCCCCGCGAGGTGGAGGAGCGCTTCTTCGCTTCCGGCGAGGGCCAGCTCCCCGAGGTCGAGTACCGCGTCGATCGCGACGGGCTCGCGCGGCGCGCCGCCGATCTGCGCGAGCTCCTGCGGTCGATCGACGGGGACGCGCCGGCGCTCGGCTGGCTGCGGGACAACGTCGGCGCGCAGATCCAGGCCACGGAGCTGCTCGCGGCCGCGGGCACGCGCGAGTTCTCCGCGCGGTCGCGGGAGCTCTACGGCAGCGCGCGCTCCCGGTTCTTCGGGGGCGCGCTCAGGAACATCGATCTCGCCGAGCACCTCACCGAGCGCCTGCGCGTGCACGGCTGGGACGAGGCCAGCGATCCCGAGGAGGAGCCGCTCGACGCCGGCGCCCTCCGGGAGGCGCTCGCCGCGCGCGTCGCCGCGCGCCGGCCGCCGCTCGACATCGAGGTTGCGCTCGATCCGCGCATCACCGCCAAGGTGGTGGCCGGCATGAGCCGGGTCCGCATCCGGCCGGAGGCCACCTTCGCGTCCTGGGAAGCCGAGGGGCTGTGGCACCACGAGGTGGAGACGCACGCCCTCACCGCGCACAACGGCGCGGCGCAGCCGCGGTTCTCGTTCCTGCGCTCGGGCGGCCCGCGCACCACGCGCACCCAGGAGGGGCTCGCCATCTTCGCCGAGCTGTACAGCCGCTCGCTCTCGATCGGCCGCCTCACCCGGCTCGCCGAGCGGGTGCGCCTCGTGGACATGGCCGAGCAGGGCGCGAGCTTCCTCGACCTCTACCGCTATCTGCGCGAGCGCGGCGCCGAGCGCCGCGACGCCTATTTCGACGCGCAGCGCGTCTGCCGCGGCGGGCTCTGCGAGGGCGGCGCGCCCTTCACCAAGGACGCCTGCTACCTGGCCGGGCTGCTCGAGGTCTACGCCTTCCTCGCCGCGGTGCTGCGCGGCGGGCTGCGCGACGAGGTGGAGCTGCTCGTGTGCGGCCGGATTGCGCTCGACGACATCGCGGTGCTCGCGGAGCTGCGCGCGGCCGGAGTGCTCGAGCGCCCGCGTTACCTGCCGGGCTGGCTGCGCGCGTGGCAGACGCTGCTGCCCTACTTCGCCTTCACCTCGTTCATGGACGGCATCGATCTCGGCCCGGTGGAGCGGCACTTCCAGGAGCTGCTCCGCGTGGCCGCGGCGGCTCGACCGGCCGCAGAGGGGAAGCGGCGCCGCGGCCGGCCGCGGGAGGGGTGATCGATGCTCCCTCGGCTCACCCCCAGCTCACCGACCAGACGCAGCGCGGCGCCCCGTGGTGCCTGCACGCCGTGTGGTCGACCGCGATGCGCCGGCTGCCCGAGAGCTGGAGGCCCCCCTCGAGCCAGCCCAGGATCCCCTGGCTGCACACGTAGTAAGGGATACCGCCGCCCGACAGCGTGACCGTCCCCGAGACCTCGCTGACATTGGCCGTGCTCATGTCGCCGAACTTGAAGTACGTCTTGAAGACGAGGCCGATGCGCTTGAAGAGGAGCGACGGTGAGCCCGACATGGTCTTGTAGACCGTCGTCAGATCGTGCCGGGCGACGTCCGCGCCGAAGTGGCGCATCTTCTCGAGCTTGCCGCCGAAGACCCCGTTCAGGAGCGCGAGGTCGATCTCGGTCATCGGCCCGAGCTCGTTCCAGGACGAGGGGAGCTGCGGAACGAGCAGGTAGCGGGCCGCCTGCGGCGAGAGCTGGCGGCCGAGATCCGCCACGAACCGGTCGCCGTAGTTCTGCCGTATGGCCTGGGCACGAGCGCTGAGGAGCGTCCCCTTCACGTAGTTGCCTTCCGCGACGATCCGGGGATCGCCCAGGAACGGGGCGAAGTCTGGCGCCTGCATACTGCGGATTGCTCCCATCTTGTTGGAGTATAGAGGCAGACCCGCTGACATGTGTGACAGATTCGCGTCGCCTGTCGAGTGAGGGCGCTTTGTCTTCCACCACCCTTGCCACCCTGCGCCGCGGCGGATGACGTCGTCGGCGTGGGCGTCGGCGCGTCGTATTCCTGCGGTTCAGCGGGCAGCGGACTTTTCAGCGCTCAGTGTTCCCGCCGGGACCTCGTCCCGGGCCAGCAGCGCGGCGCTTCATTGACGCGCCGCGCGCCCCGCGGGCCACGCGGACTGACGGCCGCGTTTCTGTCCTGTTTCGCAGGCGTCGCCGCGACTCGGTCGCTCCCAGCGGAGCACGTTTCCCGCGATCGGCGCCCCGCGCGCGTTTGCCGCGGACGTCTGGCGTGTTTCCGGATGACGCGTGGCGCGCACGCATGTACTCGGCATGACGCGTGCTGGCCGACGCTGGCAGACGACGGCCGGCGCGGCCCTTCGCGCCGAGCAACACCGGGAGACAGCATGCGACCTATTAGACACGTCCTAACCACCGCGGTGCTCGCCTTGTGCCTTGTCGGCGCGGCGGCGCGCGCCGGCGCGGCGCCTGTCGCCGGTCACCCGCGACTCTGGCTCACGCCCGACCACCTCCCCCGCCTGCGCAGCTGGGCCGCGGACGGCAACAACCGCATGTACAAGGACGCGCTCCTGCCCGCGCTCCAGCGCGCGATCGCGACCTACGAGAGCCGCTTCTTCCCGAACGGCAGGCCGAACCCGACGTGGCCGGACGGCGGGACCAACGCGTACGTGCAGTATCCGACCGAGGCGTACGCGGAGTTCTTCGCCTTCATGTCGCTCATCGATCCCGTCGTGGCGGCGCGGCCGGCCCACGCGGTCAGGGCGCGCAACCTGCTGATGTACGCCATCGAGGAGGCCGGCAAGGGGCGCGCCGAGAACAAGCCCTTTCGAGGCCCAGGGTTCGCGACCGGCGATCGCTCGCGCTGGTGGGGAGAAGGGTTCCCGCTGACCCTGGACTGGATCTACAACACGACCGACGGCCAGGGCCGCCCCGTGCTGAGCGCGGCGGACAAGGAGAAGATCAGGAAGGTCTTCCTCCGGTGGACCGACGAGAACCTCCACGCGGCCACGGCGGGCAACGAGCACCCGCAGCCGATCGGCGTCGTGAACGATCCGGTGCTGGTCCGCGATCCGGACCGGCTCCGGTGGGCGGCGAACAACTTCTACCTGGGCCACCTCCGCCAGGTCACCTTGATGTCGCTCTCGATGGACGAGGCGGACGACCGCCCGCTGGATCCGCGCTCGCCGCCGGAGGCGCTCGGCAACACGCTGCGCAGCTACCGCGCGAACGCGACCGGCGCCTGGCTCTACCAGGCCTACGCCCTCTTCGAGGCCGCCGAGGTCGCGGCGAAGCGCCTCGGCGCGCCGCCCGACGGCCTCGGCGCCGCCAGCGGCGGCCTGCCCGTGGAGGGCCTCCTCTACGGCGGCGGCATCGCGAGCCTCCACCAGGCGCTGCTCGCGCTGCACACGGCGGGGTATGCCACCCCCGCCCTGTCCGGCCCGCAGATCGGGCTGCTGCGCAGCGGCTACTGGGATCGGTTCACGGACGGGATCCTGCACTCGCTCGCGCCCGCCCCGGTCACGATGGCGTCGAGGCCCGACCTCGGGCCGGTCTACGAGGTGGCGAACTACGGCGACACGATGCGCGCCTGGTTCGAGCCGCGCTTCGTCGATACGTTCGGCTCGCTCGGCGTCTACGACTACCTCACGGGGAACGCCGCGCGCCTCCAGAAATCGCGCTGGATCGTGGCCAACGCGATCGAGGGCGGCGCGCCCGCGCTCTACACGCGCACGTCCAGGGTGTGGGCCTCGCCGGTCCCGAGCCGGGCCATCCTGAGCTTCATGCTCTTCGATCCGGCGGCGCCGCCCCCGCCGGACCCTCGCCCGGCGATGCCCACGGTCTTCTTCGAGCGGGCGACGGGCCGCGGCAGCGTGCTCGCGCGCACGGACTGGGCGAAGGACGCGCGGTGGTTCACCTGGCGGTGCGGCTGGGTCACCATCAACCACCAGATCGGCGACTGCAACCAGATCGGGCTCTACCGCAAGGGCGAGTGGCTGACCAAGGAGCACACGAGCTACTCGAACAACCTCATCGGGGCGACGACCGATTACCACAACACCCTCTCTCTGCAGAACGACAAGCCGTCGCGGGTGCGCTGGTACGAGACGGAGATCGTCGCGCGAGGCGGCCAGTGGCGGGAGGGGCGCGCCGCCGGCGATCCGACGACGCGCATGAGCAGCGGTGCGGGGTACGTGTTCGCCGAGGGGGACGCGACCGCCCTGTACAACACCCGCCCGAACGCCTGGACGCCGGCGGACATCGCCAGCGACATCGTCCACGCGAGCCGGTCCGCCGTGTGGATCATGCCCGATCACGTCGTCGTCTACGACCGCGCTGCGTCGCGCACCGCCGGCCGCTTCAAGCGGTTCAACCTGATGACGACCGCGGCGCCCAAGATCGCGGGCCGGACGGCCAGCGTCGCGACGCCGCGAGGCCAGGCGCTGTTCGTCCAGAGCCTCTTGCCGCGGAGCGCCGTCCTGAAGGCGACGCCGGCCGAGGACGTCGAGAAGGCCGCCGAGATGGAGCAGACGACCCACCGCCTCGTCGTGGAGGACCCCGCCGGCCCCGCGGACGTGCGCTTCCTGCACGTGCTGCAGGGCGCGGACGGCGGCGCCCGGATGGATGCCGCCGTGTACATCGAGAGCGACCAGGGCGCGGCCTTCGAGGGCGCGCTGGTGGCGGGCACGGCGGTCCTGTTCCGCGCGGCGCCGCAGGCCCACGCGGGGCCGCTCGCCTACCAGGTGCCCGGCGTGGCGCGCAGCCACGTGATCACCGGCCTCACGCCGAAGGCCGGTTACGACGTCGCCGCCGTCGTGCAGGGGGGAAAGGCGCAGTTCCGCGTCACCCCGGGCCGGACCTACACGACGGACGACGCAGGCGTGCTCGCCTTCCGCACCCCCTAGAGCGGCGGTACCAGGGCCAGCGCTCCTGGGACGGCGCGGCGATGCTTCAGGGCTTCTGGGCGAACACGCGGTCGAGCTCCTCTTTGCCCATCACCGGGACCCACGGCAGGAGCTCGTACTGGGCCACGGACCTCTTCGTGAACGGGTCGCCGTCCCGGATCTGATCGAGCGTCGCGGTCACCGCGTCGTCGGGCACACGGAGCAGGAGCGCGCCGCCGTAGCGGGGATCGAGCGGGCCGGACGCGAGCAGCAGACCTTGCTCCATGAGCCGCTTCAGGTAGGCCCGGTGCTCGTCGACGACGGGCAACACCTCCTCGAGCGGACGCCGATACCGGATGATCGCGATCGCGTACATATCTCCTCCAACGGCCGGACAAGGGCAGACCGCTGCCATTCTCATGGAGCCGGCGAGCGCGTCATAGCGGTTGCGTTCTCGCACGTCGAGCCCGAGCCGCCCCGGCCGCCAGCGGCGGCGGTGAGCCCGCGACGAGGCGAGAGAAAAAGGAGGGCGCGACCGGAATGCCCGGTATGCCGCGCTCCGGGCTTGACTCGGCGCTCCTCCATGCAAAAGCGCGCGGGCGCACGGCGTGTGCGGCGTGTAAGGGCCGAAGGCGCCCGCGGCGCGGCCGAACCCCGCCGCCATCGCACGCACCCCTTTCCCTTCGCCCTTCCGTCTGGCAGTGTGCGCGACCTCCGCTGGAGACATCTGTATGGCGCGACCTCCGAAAGCAGCACCTGCTCCCCTCCTCCCCTCCTCGCCGGCCGCCGCGCTCGCGGCGTACGGCCGCGTTGAGCCGAAACTCCTCGAGCTCGGCCCCGAGGACCTCGTGACCGTCTACGTCGAGGTCCCCAGGGCCGTGAGCTCCGTGCTCGCCGCCCTGCCCCACCTCCGCGAGATGCGCGAGGAGATCGTCCGGGACCTCCCGAACCACCCGATCGAGATGCTGGACGAGCTCGAGGACTACGTCCTCGCGGCCTGGTACGCCGACCTGCTCTACAGCACGCCCGCGAGCGAGCTCGACACGAAGAAGCTCACCGAGGAGGCGTCGACGCTGCGCGAGGGCCTCCTCGTCGCGGCCGAGGCGCTCGCGTACCGGAACCTGCTCGACAAGCAGCGCGTCGCCGACATCCGCAAGGGCCGCGGCCACTCGGACCTCGCGGGCGACCTCGTCGCCCTGGCCGAGCTCTTCCGCGGCTCCTGGGACAAGGTCCGCGCGAAGACGGCCGTCGAGGACGCCGAGCTCGAGCGCGCCGCGGATCTCGGCGTGCGCCTGCTCGCCGCGCTCGCCGCGAAGCCCGGCAAGGGCTCGGCCGCGGCGCCGAAGATCACCGACGCGAGCGACCGCCGCGCCCGCGCGATCTCCCTCGTGGCCAAGGCCTACGAGGAGTGTCGCCGCGCCGTCGCCTACCTGCGCTGGCACGACGGCGGCGACGGCGAGCTAGCCCCGTCGCTCCTCCAGAAGCCGCGCGGCCGCCGCCCGAACTCCGAGAAGGCCGCCGCTTCCGCGAGCAGCGCCGGCGCCGAGGCGGCGAAGGCGCCCGCCGAGGAGGCGCTCGAGGCGCCCGCCTCGACCGACGGCGCGCTGCCGAGCGCGCAGGCGGCGAACGACGCCGAGCCGGCGGCCCTGGCCTGACCGCGCGGCCCTGGCCTGACCGCGCGGCCCTGGCCTGACCGCGCGGCCCTGGCCTGACCGCGCGGCCCTGGCCTGACCGCGCGGCCTCCCCGTGTAGAGCGGCGGTCACCCGCACAGGAGACGGGCCCAGATCGGCGTTTTCGGCGCGCAAGCGCACTCCTGTGCGCTGAGCACCGAAAACGTCGAGATGGGCCCGTATCCGAAGCGGGTGACCGCCGCTCTCTAGCGGGTCTGGCTCGACTCTTCGATGAGCTCGACCTTGTAGCCGTCCGGATCCTCGACGAACGCGATCACCGTCTTGCCGTGCTTCATCGGGCCCGGCTCGCGCGTGATCTTCCCGCCCGCGGCGCGGATGCGATCACACGCCGCATAGATGTCGTCGACGCCGAGCGCGATGTGCCCGTACGCCGTGCCGAGCTCGTACTTCTCCACGCCCCAGTTGTGCGTGAGCTCGAGCTCCGCGTGCTCGGGGTTCCTCCCGTAGCCGAGGAAGCACAACGTGAACTTGCCCTCGGGGTAGTCCTGCCGCGACAGGAGCTGCATCCCGAGCACGTCCCTGTAGAAGCCGATCGAGCGCTCGAGATCGCCGACCCGCAGCATCGTATGCAAGATCCTCATCCGACTCGTGTCTCCTTCTCCGGATCGAGCGCCCGCGGCGCTCAGCCGTACCGCACCGAGATGAGCTCCATCTCCGCCTCGCCCGCCGGGCGGCGCACCGTGATCACGTCCCCCGCGCGCTTGCCGAGCAGCGAGCGGCCCACCGGCGAGCGCCAGCTGATGCGACCCGACCCGCTGTCGATCTCGTCCTCGCCCACGATCTGGTAGGTGTGGCGCGCGCCGTCCTCGTCCTCGATCTCGACCGTGGCGCCGAAGAAGACCTTGTCGCCCCGCTGCTCCGCCGGATCGACCACGACGGCCTTCTCCAGCCGCTTCGTCAGGTAGTGCATCCGCCGGTCGATCTCGCGCAGCTTCTTCTTGCCGTAGATGTACTCGGCGTTCTCGGACCGATCGCCCTGGGCCGCGGCGTCCGCGACCTCCTGGACGATGCGCGGCCGCTCCACGGACCGGAGCCGCGCGAGCTCCTCCGACAACTTCCTGGCCCCGCTGGGCGTGATGTAAGCCGGGTCGGACATGGTTCGATCGCGCCGGAGCCTACGCCGCACCGCCCGTCGGATCCACCGCCGCGGCGCCGTCCGTCCCGACGACCACGGGGGTCCTCCCGGCGCCTCCCGAGCGCGCTCCACCGTCGCCCCGGGCGCTCTCGCCAACCTCCCGGAAGTACGCCGTATTTCCTCTTGATTTCCGCAAGATGGCCGCCATGTCGAGGACGAACGTTGACGCGGCGCGGCGGCATGCTACCCGAAGTGAAGAACTATGCCGCGGCTGCGCGGAAGACCGGAAAGGGAACCGGCTGCCAGCGCCTGACGCCGCGGCCACGAGGAGGTCTCCCATGTCGAATGCCCAAACCCACCAGAACCGCTACAAGGCCGACCTCCGGGAGATCCGCTTCCTCTTGTTCGAGCAGTTCCGGCTGGACGAGCTGCTGGGCAGCGCGCCGTACGACGCGTGGGGGCGCGACGAGGTCTCCATGGTCATCGACGAGGCGTACAAGTTCGCGTGCGAGGTCTACGGGCCGCTCAACGCGGTCGGCGACCGGCACGGCTGTCGCATCGAGGACGGCCAGGTGAAGACGCCGCCGGGGTTCAAGGAGGCGTGGAACAAGCTGTACGAGGCCGGCTGGAAGGCCGTCTCGGTGTCGCCCGCGTACGACGGCCAGGGCGGTCCCTACACCCTGTACGTCATGGTCGAGGAGTTCCTCAACGGCGCCAACGTGGCGTTCAACATGTACTCCGGGCTGACGTACGGGGCCGCCGAGGTGATCGAGCACTTCGGGACGCCGCGGCAGCGCGACCTCTTCCTGAAGCGGATGTACGGCGGGCAGTGGGGCGGCACGATGTGCCTGACCGAGCCGCAGGCGGGCTCGGACGTCGGCTCGTCGCGGACGACCGCGGTGAAGCAGCAGGACGGCAAGTACCTCATCCGCGGCACGAAGATCTTCATCTCCGGCGGCGACCACGACCTCGCCGAGAACGTCGTGCACCTCGTGCTCGCCCGCGTCGAGGGCGCGCCGCCCGGCACGAAGGGGCTCAGCCTCTTCGTCGTGCCGAAGATCCGGGTGAACGACGACGGCTCGCTCGGCCAGCCGAACGACGTCCTCGTGGGCAACATCGAGCACAAGATGGGCATCAACGGGTCGTCGACGTGCGTGCTCAACTTCGGCGAGAACGACGGCTGTCTCGGGGAGCTCGTCGGCACCGTCGAGCACCAGGGCATGCCCCAGATGTTCCGGATGATGAACGGCGCGCGCATCGCCGTCGGCCTGCAGGGCGTGTCGGTGGCGTCGTCGGCGTACCTGAACGCGCTCGAGTACGCGAAGGACCGCAAGCAGGGCTCGTCGATCCTCCAGTGGAAGGACGCGACCGCGCCGCGCGTGCCCATCATCGATCACCCGGACGTGCGGCGGATGCTGCTCGACATGAAGAGCCGCGTGGAGGGCATCCGCGCGCTCATCGTCAAGCTGGCGCGCCACCAGGACGCGGTCATCGTCCACCAGGGCAAGGACGACCGCGCGGCCGCCTACAACCAGGGCCAGGTCGACCTGCTCGTGCCGCTCGTGAAGGCCTACTCGTCCGATCAGGCCTTCCGCATCTGCGAGACGGCGATCCAGACCTTCGGCGGCGCCGGGTACACGAAGGACTACCCGGTCGAGCAGTACTGCCGCGACGCGAAGGTGTTCTCGATCTACGAGGGCACGAACCACATCCAGGCGATGGACCTCGTCGGGCGCAAGCTCGGCCAGGCCGGCGGGTCCAACCTGCAGGCGTTCCTCAACGACATCGCCGAGTTCGTGAAGGCCCACGAGAAGCACCCCGTGCTCGCCGCGAGCGTGAAGGAGCTGCGCGAGGCGCACGAGGCCGTCGCGGGCACGGCGATGCGGCTCCTCTCGTGGTTCCAGATGGGCAAGATGCCGATGGTGCCGCTCGCCGCGAACCGCTTCCTCGAGATGATGAGCGAGCTCGCGATCGGCTGGCTCCTGCTCGACGGGGCGGTCATCGCGCTGAAGGCGCTCGACCAGCTCCCGGCGGGCGACGCCGGCGCGAAGGACCGCGCCTTCTACGAGGGCAAGAAGCACACGGCCCTCTACTTCGCGGCGAACGTGCTGCCGCACGCGAAGTTCTCCGCCGAGCTCCTCGGCCGCGAGGACTCGTCCGCGCTCGATATCCCCGCGGAAGCTTTCGCCACCCTCTAGAGCAGCGCACGGGAGTGCGCTTCCGCGGCTCTGTGACGCGCTTACTCGGGGACGGTGAGGCGCTCGGCTAGATCCCGGATGGGGGCCGGCATGGTGGGGTCGCGCGAGACGGCCGCGATGTCGGCGCGGAGCGCGCGCACCTCCGTCAGCCGGAGCCACGAGAGCGCGAGCCGCGTCATCGTCGGCAGACCCTTCGCGAGCACCGCACGGACGACTTGATCCGCGGGGAACGAGTAGACCACCTCCTCGGCGGGGAGCCCGGCGGCCCGCGCCGCCTCCTCGATGCGCGCGTCGAAGTCGTCCCGCCGCGACTCCAGCACCTCGAAGAAGACCTGGCCGCGCTCGGGCGCGAAGACCTGCGCCGCGCCGCCGTCCGGGGCGAAGACCCACGCGGCCGAGCCGTCGAGCCCGACCCGCGCGCCGGACTCGAGCGTGACGAGCGGCAGAAAGCGGCCGGCGTCGAGCGGCTCCCCGCCGCCGGCCTCGAGCAGCGCGCGCACCTGTTCCTTGAGGTTCGCATCCATGGGCGCCGATGCTCGCACGAAAGGCGCGGCGGAGGGCAGCCCGCTCAGCCGGGCGCGGGCAGCGCGAGCCAGCTGCGGTCCTCTTGCATGCACCGGAGCTGCGTCACGCGCCGCCCGTCGGCGGTGGTCACCGCGGCCTCCTTGATGGGCGCGTCGCGGCGCGCGCGCCGGCTCAGCTTCTCGATCACCAGGAACCCCTCCCGCTCGCCCGCGAGGCGGAGGACCTCGTCGAACAGGGCGACGTGCGCGCCGCCGTACCCCTCCTCGGACGTGGCGATGCGCCGCTGGGTGGCGACGCCGATCGCCAGCGCCTCGCCCTGGGCGCGCACGACCATCGCCGCGTCGAGCGCCCCATGGACGCCCTCGGGCACCGTCCAGATCTCGGCGACACCCGACCTGGACAGGTGCCGCTCCATGTAATGAAAGGCGGTGTCGAGCGTGTTGTGCCGGTACGGGACAGCCCGCGCATCCATGGGGTCGACGTGGTCCCGCCAGAACGTGATGAGCGCGCGCGCCCAGCGCCTGCCGTCGAGCCGACGCTCCTGGAAAGGCCAGTCGCCTGTCAGCACTTGCGCGCAGGCTTGCTGCAAGGCCTGCTCGTCGATGCCGCGCGTGGCGAGGCACGGCGCGCAGTGGACGTAGAGCGTGCCCCGCTCGAGCTGCACACCACACCTCGAGCAGATGCCGTTTCCATAACCGGGACCCATGTACCGGAGCCAGCCGTCGCCGAGCGCCCTGTGCGCGGCGCGGCGCTCCTCGAGCCGATCGAGATCTCGCAGGCCGTCCCGGAGCACCCTCATGGCCGTGCGCTGGTCATCCCCTCGATGCATCGTCCGCGGTCCTCCAGCGTGAGCCCCGTCCGCGCCGGGTGCCCAGTGTAACGCCCGAGCCCCCACCACGCTTCGCCGCCGGAAGCGGGCGACGGCGCGCGCAGCCGATCGAGCGCTTCGGTGGCGGCGCACGCGCCACCGGTCGACCGTCGGCCGCGCCGACATCGGTCCGAGATCGCAGGACAATGCAAGCCGTGTCACAATTGACATTGACTTTCACTTACGTTATCGATGCTCGACATGCCGCGTTGTGCAGCGCTTCTCGGGATTCCGTTCATCCTCACCCTGGTCGGCTGTGGCTCGGAGTCCGTTCCTGACGATCCGCTCGCCGGCCTCCAGCTGATCGGAGACGACCTGAGCGATATCCCGCTCAAGGGGTCCTCGGCGGAGCAGGTGGCGCGCTTCAAGGAAGGTGATGCGCTCTTCGACTTCGTCTTTCGCGAGCGCGACGGGCTCGGGCCGCTGTACATCCGCACCTCGTGCGCCGGTTGCCACGAGGGCGCGGCGCGCGGTCCGGGCGCCGTCCAGAAGATGGTGCTCGTGGAGGCCGACGGCGTGACGCCGGCGGCGGATCAGGCCGTGCTCCCCTACGGCAACACGATGCGGCCTTACGGGGTCGGCGGGGCGAAGACGCTCTCGCTGCCCGAGGCGGCCGAGACGCTCACGCTCAAGCTCTCCCAGCGCCTCGGACCGCCGGTGTTCGGGCGCGGGTACATGGAGGCCGTGGACGACGCCGAGATCGAGCGGGTCGCGGCCGAGCAGGCGGCGCGCGGCGACGCGATCCGCGGGCGCATCAACCGCGTCGTGTACCACTCCAGGAAGAACGCGGACGAGGCGTTCCACGCGCACGACGAGGGCGAGGAGAACCTCATCGGGCGCTTCGGGTTCAAGGCGCGTGTCGCCACGCTCGACGACTTCACGGCCGACGCGTACCAGGGCGACATGGGGATCACGTCGCCGCTGCGCCCGCACGAGCTGCCGAACCCCGACGGGCTCACCGACGACGCCAAGCCGGGCGAGGACGTGCTGCTCGACACGGTGAACGCCGTCGCGGACTACATGCGGCTGCTCGAGATCCCGAGGCGCGCGCCGGCCGACCCGGTCGGGGAGGCGCTGTTCGCCGAGCTCGACTGCGCCGCCTGCCACGTGCCGTCGCTGCGGACGCGCGCCGACTACCCGATCGCGCAGCTCGCCGGCATCGACGCGCCGGTCTACACGGACTTCCTGCTGCACGACCTCGGCCCCGACCTCGCCGACGGGCTGGCCGACGAGTCGGCGAGCTCCACCTCGTGGCGGACGGCGCCGCTCATCGGCCTCCGCCACAGCACGGCGTACCTCCACGACGGCCGGGCCAGGACGATCGAGCAGGCCATCCTGCTCCACGACGGCCCGGGGTCGGAGGCCGCCGCCTCGGTCGCCGCCTTCCGCGCGCTCTCCTACGAGGATCGCGCGGCCCTCATCGACTTCGTGCGCTCGCTCTAGGCGAGCCGCGACAAGGAGCGCTGACAGCCATGTTCATCCCCGCCCGCCTGCGGCTCGGTACGGCCATCGCCGCCGCCGCCCTCTCGCTTCCCGCGTGCGGAAGCGACAGCGACAACGACAAGCTAGAGACCGACGCGGAGTACGAGCAGAACGCGATCATCGACGTGAAGGTGTTCATCCAGGGCAACCTCGACGAGTTCGCCGCCGCCACGGCCGCGCTCCAGGCAGCCGCGCCCGAGCCGGACGAGGACGGCTGGAGCGCGGCGACCGACAAGGCCGCCGTCGACGCCATGAAGGCCGAGTGGAAGAAGGCGCGGCAGTCGTACGAGCACGTCGAGGGGGCGATCGCGGTCATCTTCCCGGATCTCGATCACTCGACGGACAACCGGTACGACGCGTTCATCGAGATCGAGGCCGACGACAACCTCTTCGACGACGAGGTGGTGACCGGGGTGCACGCCGTCGAGCGCATCCTCTGGGCGGACGAGATCCCGGAGCCGGTGCTCGCCTTCGAGTCGGCGCTCACGAACTACGCGCCGGCCGCCTTCCCGGCCTCGGAGGCCGAGGCGGCCGCGTTCAAGGGCGAGCTGTGCGCGCGCCTCGCGGCCGACGCCAAGAAGATGCAGACCGACTTCGAGGCGCTCGCGCTGGACGCGCCGTCGGCGTACCGCGGCGTCATCGGATCCATCCTGGAGCAGGTGGAGAAGATCGGGAAGGCGGCGACCGGCGAGGAGGAGTCGCGCTACGCGCAGTACACGCTCTCCGACATGCGCGCGAACGTCGCGGCGGGCGAGGAGACCTACCGCGCCTTCCAGCCGTGGATCCTCACCAAGGCCGAGGGACCGGAGGTGGACAAGGAGGTCCTCGCCGGTTTCAGCCGGCTGACGAGCGCGTACGACGCGATCGAGGGCGACGCGCTGCCGCCGGTGCCGGACGACTGGAGCGACGAGACGCCGACCGCCGAGCAGCTCGCGACGCCGTTCGGGGAGCTCTACACGCTCGTGCAGCGCGAGAGCGACGACGCGACCCCGGGCGCGCTCGCCTACGAGATGACCAGGTCCGCCGACCTGCTCGGGATCGCCGCGCTGCCTTAAGACGCCGCGCCCGGCGAGAGGCGCCGGCCGCTCAGCCGGCCGCGCGCCACCGCACGAGCACACACGTCACGTTGTCGGGGCCGCCGTGCAGGTTGGCGAGGTCGATGAGCGACCGCGCCGTCGTCGCGAGGTCGTCGCCGTGCGCGAGGACCGCGGCGATCTCCGGCTCGGGGACCGGGCCGGAGAGGCCGTCCGAGCAGATCAGCAGGAGGTCCCCCGCCCGCGGCCGCTCGAGGCGCGTCGCGACGTCGACCGTCTTCCCCATGCCGAGGGCGCGCGTCACGACGTTGCGGGCGAGCAGCGGATCCAGGTCGTCGGGCAGCTGCTCGCCGTTGTTCAGGTGCTCGTTCCAGAGCGAGTGGTCCTCGGTGAGCCGCTCGAGCCGGCGCTCGCGGTAGCGGTACACCCGGCTGTCGCCGACGTGCGCGATGCACGCCCCGTCCGCGTCGGCGTAGACGCCCGCGAACGTCGTCCCCATGCCGTAGAAGCGCGGATCGCGCTGCCCCACCTCGAAGATCTGCTCGTTGGCGCGCCAGATCGACGCGACGAAGCGCTGCTCGAGGGGCGGCACCTGCTCGTCGTAGCCCGTCGGCTGGGTGATCTCGAGATCGCTGTCCTTGCAGCTCGAGTGGACGATGTCGACCGCCATCCGCGACGCGATCTCCCCTCCGGCGGCGCCGCCGATGCCGTCCGCGACGACGAAGAGGCCGAGGTCCAGATCGACGGCGAAGCTGTCCTCGTTGTGCTCGCGCTGGCGGCCAACATGGCTGTCACCGGCGGCTTCGATGCGGAGCGGGGAGTTCACAGAGCTTCCTTGTCGGCGAGACGCGTGTCGGTAGAGGCAGCATCCAGCGGCCGAGCGCCTCGCGCAAGTCAGGAAGGAGATCAATTCGAGCCAGGCGCGGGCCGTGCTCGGGCCGTGCGGGGCGCGCGAACTGCGCAGGGCGTGAGGGCCGAGCGGCGGAGGTCAGGTGCGCAGCGCCGCGGTCGCGGGCGACCGGAGCGAGGGGCACGGCGCGCCCTGCGGCTCGGCGCGCTGCCCGGCCGGCGGCGGGACGCTCGTGGCGCGGGGCTCGAAGCGGCCGCCCTTCCACGTGACGAGCCCCCCCGAGAGGCGCGCGGCGCTGCCCGCGCCCGCCTCGGACCTGAGCCACACGAGCGGGCGCGCGGCGAAGACGGGCCGCGTGCACGCGACGTCCTCGAACGCGGCGGACCACGAGCCCGTGTTGCCGAAGAACAGCCCGCCCTCCCAGGTGCCCTCGGGCGTGTGTGTGTGGCCGAAGACGACGGCCCTCGCCCGGTGCGCGCGCGCGACCTGGCGCGCGGCGCGGCTGACCCGCTTCCAGGTGGCGTCGAGCGGGAGCTTCGGGACGAGGCGCTCGTACACGACCAGCGCGGCCGGCGCCATGAGCGCCGCCGGCGCGAGCCAGCCCGGCACGAGCAGCACCCAGACGAGCGTCACCGCGAGCGCGAGCAGCCCGAAGAGGGCCCGGTCGAGCCAGAGCTCGCGCGCGACGAGCCCCAGCCGATCCTCGGCCGGGCGCGCGAACAGGCGGGCGTGGCGGGCCACCGCGCGGAGCGAGGTGCCCGTCTCCTGGGCGGCCGCGGCGAGGCACGCGCGCCGGCGGGCGCGCCGCTCGGGCTCGCGCCGGCGCACGAGCTCGACGAGTGTACGGAGCGCGCCGAGCGCCCAGGCGACCACGAGCGAGCGGCGCGAGAACATGTAGTAACGCGCCCAGTGCGCGAGGTAGCCGAACGCCGACAGCATGAACGAGGAGTCGACATGCGGGTTGAAGTAGCCCATGCGCGAGGCGAGCAGCCGGCACGCGAGCGAGCCCATGGTCGGCTGGATCTCGCCGGGGTTCCGGCCGAACGGGATCATCGGGTAACGGTAGCTGCAATAGGCGTCGTACTGGTTGCCGTGCTCGATGACGATGCCGTCCGGCGTCTTGTGGAACCAGGCGCGGAACACGACACGTCCTTCGAGCGCCTCGCGCGCAGGGCCGGGCCGCGGCGCCTCGCCATTGTCGGCGCGGCCCGCGCCGAGCGCGGCGAGCGCCGCGTCGACCACGGCAGCCCGGACCAGGGTGCGCACCTCGGGCAACGTGAGCTGGACGTCGTGGTTGCCGGAGATGAAGACGACCGTGTGCCCGTCCGCGACGACCCGGCCGAGCGCCTCGACGAACACCGGGTGGTCCGTGAGCATCGCCTGCATCGCCGGGAGGGCGTGCTCGGCGCTGCGCGGGAGGTCGTGAAAGACGCTCTTGTGGTCGATGACGCGCGGCGCGTCGAAATCGAACACGTCGCCGTTCAGCACGAGCGTGAGCTCGTGGCGCGTCCCGTCGCGCGCCGTCCCCTGCGCCATCTCGCCGCGCAGCGCGTCCAGCATCGCCGCGAGCTCGCTGGCGGGGGAGTAAGGAGCCTGACGGTAACGCATCCACAGACCGTCGCCAGGCTCGAGCTCGCAAAGATGGATATCTGATATCGCCACCGTATGGAGCATCGAGGCAATATGGCACATGGATCCGTCAAACGCCGTCAGGGAACGGTCACGGCGTTATGTCGGACCCTGGAGGAACGCCGCGCGTGGTCGCGTGGTCGCGTGGCCCTGTGAGCCGCGGTGGCGTCTTTGAGCTGATCGCTGCCCAGCGAGCTCTTGGGTGGTTGTCGGGATTTGTGGCGTCTTGGGCGTTGTGTCGTCCTTCGTCGTCGCTGCGACGCGGACGTGCGCGCGCTACGGCTGCCCTTTGCGCTTGATGATCATGAACTGGACGCGGCGGTTCTTCTGGCGCCCTGTCTTCACGCGGTTGTCCCCGAGCGGCTGCTCGAAGCCGTACCCCTTGGCGATGAGCTTCTCCCGCGGCACGCCGGCGGCCACGAGCCACGAGAGCACCGCGTCCGCGCGCTCCTGGGACAGGCGCAGGTTGTACTCCTCGCTCCCGCTGTCGTCCGTGTGGCCTTGCACCTCGACGAGCTCGATGTCCGGGTTCTGCTGGATGGCGTCGCGCACCTCGTACAGGATCTCGTCGGAGACGGGATCGACGGTCTCGGCGCGCGTCTTTCCGTAGATGATGAACTGCACCGGCCGCGACGTCGTGATCTCGTCGGTGTGCACGCGGACGAACTTCGGGCAGCCGTTCTGTCGTGGATCGGGGTCGGGCTGGCCCCGCTCGTTCGGGCACGCGTCCGCGGCGGCGCGGACGCCGTCGCCGTCCGGATCGTCCGGGCAGCCGTTCTGCTTCCGGTCCTTGCTCGCAGGGCCCTTGGCCCTCGGGCAGGCGTCCGAGGCGTCGGCGATGCCGTCGCCGTCCGCGTCGCCCGGGCAGCCGACCTGCTTCGGGTCGTCGCTCGCGCCGCCGCGCACGCCGGGGCAGGCGTCGATGCCGTCGTGGAAGCCATCGTCGTCCGAGTCGTCCGGGCAGCCGTTCTCCGTGGCGTCGGCGCTGCGGGCGCCCGGCGTGGTCGGGCACGCGTCGTCGATGTCGAGCACCGAGTCGCCGTCGCGATCCGCGGGCGGACAGCCGTCCTTCGCGGGATCGGGCGACGGATCGCCCTTCTCGTCGGGGCAGGCGTCGATGTCGTCGTTGATGCCGTCGTCGTCTCCATCCCGCGCGCGGGCGGCGCTCGCCGCGCGCTCCGGGGGCGCCTTCGGGAGCGGCGTCCAGCCGATCATGCCGACGGCCCGGACCGGCGGCGTGCCGATCGCGTTCGTGAGGCCCGGGCCGACCGCGGCGCCGAACGTGAGGCCGTCGAGCACGCGCAGCTTGGCGCCGAGGAGCAGCTCGGCGTTGACGCCCGCGTCGTCGCGCTGCACCGGCGTGCTCGAGAGCAGGAGATCCTCGCCGAGCGGCGCGGCGCCGTACGCCTCGGCGCCGAGCTGGAGCAGATCCCCGGCGATCAGGATCCCCGCGGCGCCGCCGAACGTGAGCGCCTGCGGCCGGTTGGCGCCGCCCACGACGTCGACGCCGGCGCTCGCGTTCCAGAGGAAGCTGAGCGTGGAGCGCACCGAGCCCATGCGCCCGCCGAGGCTCGCGTGGAAGGCGCCGCGGACGTCCGTGTCGCCGGTGTACTGCGCGGGCGACCCCGTGGGCGCGAACAGGTAGCCGCCGATCCCGAACTGGATCGGGCCGGCGTCCCTGCCGAGCACGCGGAGCCGCGCGCCGAAGCGGAGGTCGCCGATCTCGGGCGCCCTCAGCGCGGTGTAATCGACGCCGGGGATGCCCGGGTCGTCGCCCCCCTGCGCGATGGCGAGCGGCACGTCGACCGAGAGCAGCACGCGTTCCCACAGGGCGAGCGAGGCGTCGAGGCGCAGGAACGCCTGCGAGGAGACGAGGTCGATGGCGGCGGCGCCGTCGCCGCTGTGGATCGGGCGGCGGGCGTAATCGAACATCGCGTGGACGCGCGGCGCGAGGTGGCCGGGAGCCGCCGGGGAGGGCACGCCGAAGAACACGTCGCCGGCGGGCGCCGGCTCGAACCGGTTGAGGGAGAAGCCGCCGGTGGATTGTCCTCTCGAGGCGCTGGCGAGCGTCATGAGGACGGCCGCGGAAGCGGCCGCTGCGACGGAGGGAGACCTCATCGGCTGGCCACGATAGCGGGCGTGTGAGGCGGGGGGCAACATGGTCACCTCTGCGGTGACCGTGGCGATGTCGGGGTCAGGCCGCGCGGCGGCGGTCGCGCCGCCCGCGCCGCCGCAGCAAGGCCGAGAGGAGCAGGACAAGGCCCCACGCCTCCCGGGAGAGCGGCGCGGTGCCCATGCGGCAGTCGCAGCCGCCCTCGAAGTCCGGCTGCGTCCCGCCGCCGCTGGTCGCCGTCGTGGTCGCGCCCGCGCCGCCCGCGCCGCCCGCGCCGCCCGCGCCGCCCGCGCCGCCGCCCATGCCGCCGGTGCCGCCCATGTCCGGCTCCTCGCAGGCGTCGCCTACCCCGTCGTCGTCGGCGTCGTCCTGCTCGGGGTTCTCGGTGCTGCGGCAGTTGTCGGTGTCGTTCGCCACGCCGTCGCCGTCGTCGTCACAGGCGTCTCCGAGGCCGTCGCCGTTCTCGTCCTCCTGGCCGGAGTTCGCGTCGCGCGGGCAGTTGTCGCAGGCGTCGCCGTCGCCGTCGCGGTCGGCGTCCTCCTGCTCGGGGTTCGAGAGGAGCCGGCAGTTGTCGCTCGCCTCGTTGGTCCCGTCGCCGTCGGCGTCAGGATCGCAGACGTCGCCGGCGCCGTCGCCGTCGAGGTCTGCCTGCGGCGCGCCCGGCTCGGGCGGGTTCGCGGCGGTCGGGCAGTTGTCCTCCTGGTTGAGGACGCCATCGCCGTCCGGATCGGCGTCCGGGTCGCAGATGTCGCCGAGGCCGTCGGCGTCGGCGTCGGCCTGCGGCTCGCCGGGGCGCGCGGGCGCGTTCGGCGTGCTCGGGCAGTTGTCGTCGAGGTCGAGCACGCCGTCGTTGTCCGAGTCGCCGTCGCAGGCGTCGCCCTTGCCGTCGCCGTCGGTGTCGGTCTGCGGCTCGCCCGGGCTGGCCGGCGGGTTCGCGGCGAGCGGGCAGTTGTCGTCGCGGTCGAGCACGAGGTCGTCGTCCGAGTCGGTGTCGCGGTAGTCCGGCGTCCCGTCGCCGTCGCTGTCGACGGCCGGCGTGTTCAGCAGGGCATCCCCTGCCTCATTGGCGTCGGACAGCCCGTCGCTGTCGCTGTCGGGGTCCACCGCGTCGATTACCGCGTCCTCGTCGGTGTTGTTGGCCGGATCCGCCGGATCGTCCGGGTTCACCACCTCCTCGGCGTCGCCGAGGGTGTCGCGGTCCGTGTCCACGCTGGTCGGGTCGGTCCGGAGGTCCGCCTCCTGATCGTCCGTGAGCCCGTCCTCGTCGTCGTCGGAGTCGCAGGCGTCGCCCAGCGCGTCGCCGTCGGGGAAGCTGAGGTCCGTGTTCAGCTGGTCGGTGTTGACGTCGTAAGGGCAGTTGTCGTCGCCGTCGGCGACCCTGTCGTTGTCGTCGTCCGGGTCGCAGTCGTCGCCGAGCGCGTCGTCGGGGCCGTTCTTCTCGTTGTTCTCCTGGCCCAGGTTCGGCGTGGTGACACAATTGTCGCTCGCGTCGGGCACGCCGTCGGCGTCGTCGTCGGTGTCACAGGCGTTGCCCAGGACGTCGCCGCCGGCGAAGCTGAGGTCCGTGTTCAGCTGGTCCGTGTTCGACGCGAACTGGCAGTTGTCGCTCGTGTCGATCACGCCGTCGGCGTCGTCGTCGTCGTCGCAGGAGTCGCCCAGCGCGTCGCCGCCGGTGAGGTGCAGGTCGGTGTTCGTCTGCGTCGAGTTCGGCGTGACGATGCAGTTATCGTTGACGTCGGGCACGTTGTCGCCGTCGTCGTCGTCGTCGCAGGCGTCGCCGAAGCCGTCGCCGCCGGGCAGCTCCTCGTCGGTGTTCGTCTGGTCCGGGTTCGGGTTGAGCGGACAGTTGTCGCCGCCGTCGATCACGCCGTCGGCGTCGTCGTCGTTGTCGCACGCGTCGCCGAGGAGGTCGCCGCCGGAGAGGAGCTGGTCCGTGTTCCGCTGGCTCGTGTTCGGGTTGACCGGGCAGTTGTCGCTCGTGTCGATCACGCCGTCGGCGTCGTCGTCGTCGTCGCAGGCGTCGCCCAGCGCGTCGCCGGTGGCGTAACTCGCGTCGGTGTTCCGCTGTTCCCTGTTCGGGTCGGCCGGGCAGTTGTCGCAGGTGTCGCCGGCCGTGTCGCCGTCCTCGTCGCCCTGGCTCACGTTGGCGAGCTCAGGGCAGTTGTCGCACGCGTTGCCGACGCCATCGGCGTCGCCGTCGGCCTGGCCCGCGTTGGCGATCCTTTGACAGTTGTCGCAATCGTTTCCGAACCCGTCGCCGTCGGCGTCGGCCTGGGTCGTGTTGGTGATGTCAGGGCAGTTGTCGCACGCGTTGCCGACATTGTCGTGATCGCCGTCGGCCTGGTTCACGTTGGGGAGGGCGCGGCAGTTGTCGCAGTCGTCGCCGATCGTGTCCCCGTCGGTGTCGGCCTGGCTCGAACCGGCGGTGTTGGGGCAGATGTCACAGACGTTCCCGAAGCCGTCGCCGTCGTCGTTCTGCTGGGTCTCGTTCGGGCGGCCCGGGCAGTTGTCGCAGTCGTTGCCGACGCCATCCGCGTCGCCGTCGAGCTGGCTCGCGTTGGCGACATCAGGGCAGTTGTCGCAGGCGTCGCCGTCGCCGTCGCCGTCGTCGTCTGACTGGTCGTTCGAGCGGCCCGGGCAGTTGTCGCAGGCGTCGCCGACGCCATCGCCGTCGCCGTCGAGCTGGCTCGCGTTGGAGGCAGCCGGACAGTTGTCGCAGGCGTCGCCGAGCCCGTCGCCGTCGGCGTCTCCTCCCCCGGGGTTCGGCGTGGAATCGCAGTTGTCGCAGGCGTCCCCGTCGCCGTCTCCGTCCGTGTCCCGCTGGTTCTGGTTGCTTTCCTCAGGGCAGTTGTCGCAGGCGTCGCCGAACGAGTCCGTGTCGGAGCGCGCCTGATCGGTGTTTGGGTAGACGCTGCAGTTGTCGATGCCGTCGGCGATGGTGTCGTTGTCGTTGTCGGAATCACACGCGTTCCCCAGCCCGTCCCCGTCGCTGTCGGTCTGGTCTTCGTTGCTGCTGTTGTCGCAGTTGTCGCAGACGTTCGGGACGCCGTCGTTGTCGCTGTCGGCGCTCATCGGGCCGCCGCCCGCCATGGTGGGGCACCGGTCATCGACGTCCAGCACCATGTCGCCGTCGTCGTCGGGATCGGCGTCGTCCAGGATGTCGTCGTCGTCGTCGTCGGGGTCGCACGCGTCGCCCAGCCCGTCCTCGTCGCCGTCGTACTGGTTCGAGTTGATGAGGTCGGGGCAGTTGTCGAGTTCGTTCGCGACGTTGTCGTTGTCGGAGTCCCAGCGCGTCGCTGACGCCGGCGCCGGCGTCAGCGAGACGAGCGCGAGCAAGCCCGCGAGCAGGGGCACGATCCCGCGGCGCGCGGCGCCGGAGGGCGCGCGCCGGCGGGGCATCCGAGGCGAAGCAGGAAAGGTCATCGCGGGTCCTCCAGAAGACGGATCGCGCCGCTCACGACAGCGCGCTCTGTCGAGTCTATCCGGGATTATCACCCGCCTGGGGGAGTTTCCCGCGCGCCGCCCGCGGCGCGTGACGCTTCGGTTGAACGCGGCCTTCTGGTAGCATCGCCCATCCCTGCTCGTCCTCACGGTGCGCGCGCCGCGCCCACGAACGGAATGCCCCCCTTGCGAGATCACCGCGTGTTGCGACTCGGGTCCACGCTGCGACGTGCTGCGCTGCTGTCCGCGTGCGCCGTCCTCCCCCAGGTCTTCGGCTGCTCCGATGAGGGCGCCCCGCGCCGGGCAGCCCTGCCCGGCGGCGCGGCGCCCCACGCGACGTCGCCCGGTGCGCGCGCCCGCATCGCCGCGCTCCGCGCGCGCTTCCCGGGCGCGTTCGGCCCGAGCGGCGTGAAGCGCGTGACGCCGACCCCGGCCGGCGGCCTGCGCGCCGAGGGGCCCGGCGCTGGCGCGTCCGTCGAGCTCCCGCCGCGCGCCGCGGGCGCGGTGCGGCTCGCCGACAGCGCCTCCGGGCTCTCCATCACGTTCTCCCTCGCCGGCGCGTCCGACGCGCCCGCCGCCGCCGACGGCAACCTCGTCCTCTACGCCGGCGCCATCCGCGCCGGGAGCGGGGGCGAAAGCGACGTGATCCACCGCGTCCTTCCCGGCGGCACCGAGGACTTCGTCGTCTTCGAGCAGGAGCCCGAGAGGAAGGAGCTCCGCTACCGCGTCGACGTCACCGGCGTCGCGGGCCTCCGCCTCGTGCAGCGCACCCTCGAGTTCCTCGACGCGGCCGGCTCGCCGCGCCTGCGCGTCGCGCCTCCGTACCTCGTCGACGCGGCCGGCGCGCGCCTCCCCGCCTCGCTCTCGGTCGAGGGCTGCGCCGTCGACGAGAGCCCCCGCGCCCCGTGGGGCCGGCCGGTGACGCCGCCCTCCGCGCCGGCGTGCACCGTGGTCGTCGCGTGGCAGGCCGCCGGCGTCCGGTACCCGGCGATCCTCGATCCGCAGTGGATCTCGACGGCAAACCAGATGATCGCGCCGCGCACCCGGCACACCGCCACCCTGATCAACCCGGGAGACCCGGCGAGCCCGGTGCTCATCGCCGGCGGCTTCGACGCGTCCGGCAACGCCCTGTCGACGGCCGAGCTCTACCTCCCGCTCGACCGCACGTTCGCGATCACGAGCCCGCTTGCCTTCGCGCGCGGCGCCCACACCGCGACGGCGCTCACGACGGTCCCGCCGCCGGAGCCGTCGATCCCCTCGCCTCCTGCGCCGCCCGTCGTCATCGCGGGGGGCAGCACCAGCTCCAGCGGCGATCCCGTCGACTTCCTCGAGGTCTACAACCCGGCCACGGGCGTGTTCGTCACGGATCCGGCCTCGCAGTCGCCGCCGTCGTCCGTGCCGGCGCTGCCCCGGTTCAACCATACGGCGACCCTCATCGGCGACCGCGCGGTCCTGATCGCGGGCGGCGTGGCGCCGCCGCTCAACCAGCCCACGAGCACGGCGTACGTCTACTCCTTCACGGACTTCGCTCGAAATAGCGGCGATCCCGCGGTGATCAGCGCGCTCGCGAGCGCCGGCAGCATGGCGACCTCGCGCCACGCGCACACGGCCGTCCGCCTCCGGACCGGCGACGTGCTCATCGCAGGCGGGTTCGTCAACTCCGGCGCCGCGCTCAGCTCGGCCGAGCTGTTCGACACGGCCGCGCGGACATTCCGGGCGATCAGCGCGGCTCCGCCCTCCACCACGCAGATGATCGCCCTGCGCGGCTTTCACTCGGCCACGCTGCTCGACTCGGGGGAGGTGCTCCTCGTCGGCGGCGCCACCCGAGCCTCTGGCGGCGCTTACTCGAGGACGATCGATATCTACCACGACGGCGTGACCGATCCGACCCGGCGAGGCTTCGAGTTCCAGCCGACGCCGATCTCCATGTCGGGCGCGCGCGCCAACCACACGGCGAGCCTCCTGCCGACGGGCAACGTCCTCGTCGCCGGCGGGTTCAACGGGACGAGCACGCTCTCCACCGCCGACGTCTACGATCCGGGGGCGAAGCGCTTCAGCGTGCTCAACGTATCGACGCCCATGGAGGCGCGGCGGGATCACGCGGCCGTGATCGTCAACGCCGGCGCCGACGCCGTCGCGGGCCGGGCGGTGCTGGTCGCGGGAGGGGTCGGGGCCTCGAGCGGGAGGCCGCTCGCCAGCGCCCAGCTGCTGGTCAAGCCGAACAGCGAGCCCTGCGCGACCGATCAAGAATGCGCCTCGGGGCACTGCTCCGACACGGAGAACATCTGCTGTAATCAGGAGTGCACCGAGGCGTGTACCTCGTGCACGGAGCTCGGCAAGGCGGACGGCAGCCCGACCGGCACCTGCGGTCCGGCGAAGCTCGGGACCCTGCGTCCCGTCGCGTGCATCAACGAGATCGAGGTGCACAGCCAGTGTGACGGCGCGGGGAACGTGGTCCCCACCACGGACACGAAGGACTGCAAGCCGGGCCGCTGTGGACCCGACAACCGCTGCATCATCTACTGCTTCGACGACTGCGATTGCTCCGAGACCGGCTGGTGCGAGGTGGGCACGGGCGATCAGGACAGCTGCGAAGCGGGCGGGGGCGCGGGCGGCTCGGGTACAGGTGGCGGCGCCGCCGGCTCGGGTGGCGCGGGCGGCGGCTCGGGCGGCGCTGGCGGCGGCCCGGGCGGCGCTGATGGCGGCTCGGGCGGCGCTGATGGCGGCTCGGGCGGCGCTGGTGGCGGCCCGGGCGGCGCTGGTGGCGCCGGCGGTGGCTCGGGCGGTGCGGGCGGCGCTGGTGCCGGCGGTGCCGGCGGCGGGTCTGCCGGTCCGGGTGGTTCCGGTGGAGGCGGCGGGGGCGCGGGCGGCGCTTCGGCCGGCGCGGGGGGCGCCCCGCCCGGTGCGGGCCTGTGCATCGATCGGCTTGCGAACGGC
Source organism: Sorangium cellulosum (assembly GCF_002950945.1). Classification (GTDB taxonomy): domain Bacteria; phylum Myxococcota_A; class Polyangia; order Polyangiales; family Polyangiaceae; genus Sorangium; species Sorangium cellulosum_E. The sequence continues at coordinate 5,906,008 of NZ_CP012673.1, read as the reverse complement.
GCCGCGTGCACCCGTGATCGGCAGTGCGATTCCGGCCACTGCGTTGACGGCTTCTGCTGCGATTACCGGTGCGATGGCCAGTGCCAGGCGTGCGACGTCGTGAACAACGTCGGTCGATGCACGCCCGTCGGGACCGCGCTCGAGCCCGAGCCCCCGCACCCCAACGAGGGCGGCTCTTTCCAGCGCGAGGCCTGCCCCGGCGAGGGCGCGTGCGCCGGCTACTGCGGCGGCGCCACCGACGCGAGGTGCTTGTTCCCCGTGGAAGGGGCGGCCGCGAGGGCCTCCACGTGCAGCTGCCCCGACGAGGGCTGCGCCGTCGGCCCGGCGACGCTCACGAGCTTCTTCTGCGATGGAGAAGGCCTCGCGGAGGCGCCCGTGGCCGTGCGCTGCGGCGGGTTCAAGTGCCAGGACGAGACCGCCTGCAAGACCGCCTGCACCTCCGACGCCGACTGCATCGAGGACTTCATCTGCCGCGACGGCATCTGCGCCGATCTCGCGGAGGTAGGGCCGAGCTGCGACGGCGATCACACCCTTCGATCTCCCGGCGCCGACACGGATTGCACGCCCTACAGCTGCCCGCCGGGCGGCAGCGCATGCGCCAACCCGTGCAGGTCCGTGGCCGACTGCGTCGATGGCATGGTGTGCAACCTCGCGAATCAGTGCGTGCCGCAGCTCGATCCGCCGGAGGTCGCCTCCTGCTCCTGCGCCGCCGTCGGCGCCCCCGCCAAGCGCACCGCCGCGCCCCTGTCCCTCCTGCTCGGCGCCGCGGCCGCGCTGGCCGGGCTGCGCCGCCGGCGTCGCGGCGCGTAGCCGCCCCGGCCCGCGCCCGGACGTTCCTCCAGGCCTCGCCCCGGCTTGCGCCGCGTGGCGCGGGCCGGCGGGTCAGCGCCGGTGTCGCAGGCGCGCGCCGGGCGCGATCCTCAGAACTGGTACCGCAGGCTCGCGCCGGGCGCGATCCTCAGAACTGGTACCGCAGGCTCGCGCCGGGCGCGATCATCAGCACGAAGTCGCCCATGAGCGGCTCCTGCGGGTAGGTGCCGATCCCGTCGGTCTCCGCCGCGAGCTGGATCGTCCTGTCCCACGTCGGCTTGTTGAGGCCGATCAGCAGGAGCAGCTTCAGGCTCCCGGACACCTCCCAGCGCTCCCCGAGCCGCAGGCCGATCCGCGTCTCCGGATCCACGTAGAAGTACGTCGCCGACGCGAAATCGGCCACGGGCGTGGTGTTGAACCACTCCCCAGCGGTCGTCCTGAACCTGCCCGTGCGCTCGTCGCGGACCTGGCCCACGAGCACCCCGGCGCCGAGCCGGAACAGCACCGGGAAGTCCTCGCCGAAGTGGTGCCCGAACGTCGCGCCGGCCAGGAAGCCGCCCAGGCGGAGCGCGTCACTCGCCGTGCCGCGGAGCGGATCCTGATAACCCACCGGCCTGAGCTCCGCCGAGCGCTCCTCGATGTGCTGCGTCGCGAAGAGCGCGCCGAGCTCGAGCCCGACGCCGATCCCCGAGCCGAGCTCGTAGCCGCCGTGGATCATCGCGAGCGCGCCGAGCCCGAACGAGCTCGAGCAGCCCGCGTCGCAGCCGCTCGCGATCGCGCCGCCGAGCGTCGGCGAGAAGAGGAACGACGCGCTCGCGTCGAGCGTGATCTTCGGCGGCTTGCGCCAGATCTCCGCGTCCTCGTCGCGCTCCAGCGCCACGTCGAGCGTCTGGCGCTGGCCCTTCTGGAGCGTCACCGTGCGCGTCACGGGGACGAACCCGTCGGCCTTCACCTCGACCCGGTGCGCGCCGGCCTTGAGCCGGCCGAGCCAGACGCCGTTGCCCACGTTGACCGCGTTGATCCAGACGCTCGCGCCGGGCGGCGTGGGATCGACCCGCAGCGACGCGTCGAGGTCCTCGGCGAGCAGCGACAGCGTGGTGAGCTCCTGCGGCTTCACGGGCGCCGCCGTCGGCTGCGTCCCGAGCTTCCCCTCGCCGCGCAGCGCCACCATGTGATCGCCGACCGACAGCGTGCCGATCCACGGCGTCTGCCCCACGACCACGTTGTCCACGAGCACGTCGACCGTCTTGCCGGCCCGCTCCACCACGCGCAGCCGGCCGGAGCGGACCAGCCTGCGGAGCTTCGCGTTCACCGTGACCGTCTGGCCCCCGGCGACGTCGACGCGCGCCTCCACCGGCTCGTAGCCCTCCTTGAAGACGCGGACCACGTGTGGGCCCGCGGCGACGCGGATCGGCTTGACGGGCGGGAACTGCCCGCGGTCCTCGCCGCTCACCACGATGGACGCCCCGGGCTCGGCGTTCGTGATGTCGAGCGTCCCCACCAGCGCGCGCAGCTCGGCGATCTCGCGCTGCGCGGCCGCGCGCTCGGGGGCCGACATCGTGAAGTCGCGCAGGAAGGTCTCGAACATGTCGAGCGCCTCGTCGTACCGCTGGAGCTTGCGCAGCGCGATCCCGGCGTTGTTCGTGGCCGCGCGCGTCGGGTAGAGCTTGCGCGACAGGAGGAACTCGGCGAGCGCGGGGCCCCAGGCCTCCTCGCGCAGGAGGGCGATGCCCTTCTCGAAGTGGAGCCGCGCCTCTTGCCGGACCGCCTCGGAGATCGGCGCCTCCTCGGCCGGCGCGGCGACCTCCACGCCGGGTGTCGCGGCGGCCTCCGCGCCCGGTGTCGCGGCGGCCTCCGCGCCGGCCGGCGCCGGCTGCGCGAGCGCCGGCCCCGCGGCGACCGACAGCGCGAGCGCGGCCGAGAGCGCGCGGAGGCGCCGCGACGCCCGGGAGCGTCGCGCGAGGGAGAGAGGGCAAGGGCCGCCGCGCCCCGAACGCAGATCCATCGGATCGAGCACCGTACTCAGCCTGTTCTTCTACTTTCCGAACTCGTCGGTGTTGTCGATGATCCCCTTGGGGGTCGTGGGCGCCGGCGGCGGCGCGGCGGGAGCGCTCTTCGCCGGAGGCGCCGGAGCGCCCTTCGCCGGCCTCGGCGCGAGCTCGACCTTGGGCGGCCACGCGCCGGTGTCGGTCACGATCACCTCGGCCAGCTCCTCCGCCGCGCCCTTGAAGACGCGCACCCTGTGCCTGCTCCCGGGCGGTCCGGTGATGTCGAGGATGCCGTTGCGCGTCGTCGCGCGCTGACCTTCGACCTCGACCGAGGCGTCCACGGGCAGGATGACCACCTGCACGCGCTTGGGCTGCGGCTCGACGGCCGCGACGAAGCTCGGGGTCACCGCCGGCGCGGCCGGCGGCGGCGCGGTCGGCGTCGGGGTGGCCGCCGGGGGCGGGAGCGCCTCGGCCGCCGCCGGCGGCGGCGCGGCGGGCTCGGGCGACGGCCGGCTGATGAAGTACACGCCCGCCGCGATGCCCGCGGCGAGCAGCGCAGCGCCGGCCACGACCGGCGCCCGCGACGCGCCGGGCGACGTGCCGCGCTGCGACTGCGTGAGCGCCCCGGTCGTCGCGGCGCCGGCGTGGTTCCCGGCCGGCACGACCGCGCCGTACGGCCCGCTCTGGTTCGCGGGCGGCGCGACCGACGGGTACCCGCCGCCGCCCTGGTTCGCGGGCGGCGCGACCGACGGGTACCCGCCGCCGCTCTGGTTCGCGGGCGGGATCGCCGGGTATCCGCCGCTCTGGTTCGCGGGCGGGATCGCCGGGTACCCGCCGCTCTGGTTCGCGGGCGAGGCCGCGTAGGCGACGTGCGGCCCGCCCTGGTTCGCGGGCGGGACGTTGATCGAGAGCCGCGGCGCGGACTGCCTGAGCATGTTCTCCGTCAGCGGCACGAGCATGCTCTCGTGGATGCCCCAGCCGTACGGCAGCAGCGGCCTGATGGCGCCGAACATCTCCTGCGCGCTCTGGTAGCGCTGCCCTGCGGGCTGCTGCAGGCACCGGTGGACGATGGCCGCGACCTCGGGCGGCACCCACGGCGCGAACTCCTGCACGGGCGGCGGGGGCTCCGAGCAGATCGAGATGATGAGCTCGCCGAGCGCGGTGATGTGATGGTACGGGGTCCGCCCGGTGAGCGCCTGGTACAGCACCGCGCCGAGCGACCAGATGTCGGTGCGGTAATCGATCTCCTTCTGGCCGCGCGCCTGCTCGGGCGACATGTAGAGCGGTGAGCCGATGAGGTTCCCGGTGCGCGTGAGGTCGGCGCCCTCGGTCTCGTTCGCCCGGTCCATCTTCACCTTGGCGATGCCGAAATCGAGCAGCTTGACGAGGATCTCGCCGGCGTCGCGCCGCGCGAGGAACAGGTTGTGCGGCTTGATGTCGCGGTGCACGACGCTCGCCTCGTGCGCCTTCTGGAGCCCGAGGCACGACTGCGCGACGATGCGCAGCGCGAGGTCGGGCGCGAGCGGCCCGACGCGCTTGATGAGCTGGTGGACGTCCTCGCCCGCGAGGTACTCCATCGCCAGGAAAGGCAGGCTCGACGCGCGATCGACGCCGGCGTCGAGCACCTGGGTGATGTGCTGCGTGTCGATGGCGCCTGCCGCGCGCGCCTCGCGCTGGAAGCGGCTCACCACCTTCGGGTCGCGGGTGAGGTCGGCCGAGCTGATCACCTTGACGGCGCAGCGGCGGCCGGTCCCCGTGTGCTCGGCCTCATAGACCGAGCCCATGGCGCCCTCCCCGAGCAGCTTGCGTATCTGATATTTGCCGTCGATGATCGTGCCGATCACAGCGTTAGAGCCACTCTAAGGGATTGCGTACGGCGTCGCAACGCCCGCGGAGGCCAGAGATTTTTCGCGGCGATCCGGGTGCGATTTCGCGGACCACGCCGTGCGCCTCGCCTCCCCGGGACGCGCGCCGCCAGCGGCCGAGGCGCCGGCGTGAGCGCGACCCACCTCCGCCCGCCGGGAGTCCGGCCAGGGCTGGCCGGACTTCTTCGCCGCTTCGCGCCGGCTTCGCGCGGGCGGCCCTGGCCTTTGCCCTCGGGGCTCCGCCCCGAACATTCAACTGTCAAGCCCCGGGGGCCTGGAGAGCTCGCCGTGACCGACCCGTCACATCGGGCGGCCGTGTTCACCTCGCTCGCCGGCACCCTACACGGTGCCGTCGCCCTCGCGGATGAGGAGGCGGCCCGCGTCGTTCACGAGGCGATCGGCCTCGATCCAGCAACGGAGGGCGAGCAGGCTCGCGGCGGTAGCGAGACTCACCGCCGCCGGGAGGTGACCTTCGCGCATCCGCACCGCATGGCCGAGCAGCACGCGCCGTCCCCCCACGGTGAGGTCGAAGCGCTCGCCCTCCTGGACCTGCTCCAGCGGGTCGAGCTGCGGAGCGCCGGGCACATCCTCGCGGGGCAACACCATGTGGATCGAGATAGAGGTGGACGCGGACGGGCAGGGCGTGCGCGTGAGCGCGCGCGGAGCCTCGGGCCGGACGAGCGCGGAGACGGACGAGGCCACGGTGCCGTGGCGTCGGGATGACCGGGAGGAGGGCTGAGCGCGTGCGTTCATTCTATTCGAGATCACTGGCCAGCTGGGTCCTCGCGCTGGGACTGCTCGGCCCCGGCGCGAGGGCGGCGCCGCCTGCGGCGGCGGACAAAGCACCGCAGCCGGCTGTCTCCGGCGACGAGGCCGAAGCGCGCGCCCACTTCGAGGCGGGAGTCGCGCACTTCGACAAGCAGGAGTATCGCGAGGCGCTGGAGGCGTTTCGCAGGTCGCTCTGGCTCAAGAAGAACCGGAACAGCATGGGGTATATCGCCTCGTGCCTCAAGCAGCTCGGCCAATACGACGACGCGCTGGAACAGTATGAGGAGATGCTCCGCGAGTATCCGAGCCTGCCTGCGAAGATGGAGGCCATCGTGGCGGCGGACATGGCGGAGCTATCGGGCCTGGTAGGGACGCTGGCGGTGGCGGGGGACGCGCCGGCCGGGGCATCGCTGTTCGTCGACGATCGCCTGCGGGGCAAGCTCCCGCTGGAAAAGCCGCTGCGTGTCAGCGCGGGCAGACGGACCGTCCGCGTCGAGAAAGAGGGCTTCGCGCCGCTCACGATGAACGTGCAAGTAAGGGCCGGGGGCTCGACGCGAGCGCGTCGTCCCTGATCGCGCCGACGCTCGGGGGCGACGTCACCCGCTGCGCTGGGGGCTGCTCGCCCTCGCTCGTCCTCGGCGGCGCGGCCTTCCTCAGCGGCACTTGCGAGCTCGGCTCGGGGTTCGGCTTCGGCGTAGAGCTCGGCGCGCTCCTCGCGACGCAGCAGATCGAGGAGCGCTCGGCGGTGCTCGGGCCGGTGGGGTATCGGGATCCGCTCGGCGGCACGGCGAGCGACGCGCTCCGCCTGGGCGGCATCCTGGCCGGCGTGACCGTCGGGTACCACGTGGAACAGCGCTTTCCCCTGCTGTTCCGCCTCGGCGCCGGGGCGCTCATCGGCCAGATGCGCGACGAGCGCACGGGCAGGTTCAGGACGACGGCGGGGGAGTGGTTCAACACCGCGCCCGCCGCGTCCTTCTCATCCGCCGCGTACCTCTACGTGGCCCCCGAGGCGCGCCTCGGCGCCCGCCTCGCCGAGCACTTCGAGGTTTCGGTCGGGCTCAAGATGCTGATTCTCATCGCGCTCGATCAGCCGAGGTGGGATCCGTCGATCGCGATCCCGGCGTCGAGCGACGGGGTAGGCACCTACCAGCCCGACGCCGTGATGGGCGACGCCGTGCTGATGATCGCGCCCGGCGTGAGCCTCCGTCACGACTTCTGATCGTTACGGCTGCTGCCCTGCGCTTGATCGTCGCGCCCGGCGTGGAGCCCGCGAACACGCAGTTCTTCCTGTTGTGTGAAGAACCCCATGACTGGAGTTGTGCGGGCTCTCCCGGGATTTCCTGGCGGGATTTCTGACACGCGAAACTAGCTAGCCAGACCCGCTAGCAGCTGCCGCAGCCCGAGGACCCGCCGCAGCTCGAGGGCCCGACCCAGTTCGAGGACCCGCCGCAGCTCGAGGGCCCGCCCCAGCCGAACCCAGGATGACCCGTGAACCCGGTGAAGTGAGGGTGCGGGAAGCAGGGAGGACGGCACGGAGGGCAGGGGGGCGGGCACGGAAAGCAGGGGGGCGGGCACGGAGGGAAGCAGCCGGGAATGATGGTGGTCGTGGCGTTGACGCACGTCGAGATGAACGCCGGAGGCAAGAACCCGAAGCGCGAGCCCACGCCGAAGCCTGCCCCGCCGAAGCCGAGGCCCGGCGCGCCGAAGCCGAGGCCCGGAACGCCGCCCACGCCCGGCACGCCGAAGGGCCCCTGGCCGACGGGCCCCTGCCCCACCGGGCCCATCGGCCCCTGGCCGACGGGCCCCTGACCGACGGGCCCCTGCCCCACCGGGCCCATCGGCCCCTTGCCCACCTGGCCGATCGGCGTCTGGCCGACCGGACCGAGCGGGCCTTTGCCGACCTGGTCAATCGGCCCCTTGCCCACCTGACCAATCGGCGACTCCTGGCCGATCGGTCCCTGCGCTCCCGGGCCGAGCGGCAGCTGCCCGACCTGATCGGTGGGCAGCTGGCCGACGCCGAGCGGCGCCTGCTGCCCGAACGGCCCCTTGCTCGGGCCGAACGGCCCCTTGCTCGGGCCGAACGGCCCCTTGCTCGGGTCCGCGAACCCGCCCCTCGTCTCCTCCTCGCCCTCGAGCGCGGCCGCGGCCTCGTCGAGCATCTCGGCGTCGTCGAGCGCCGCGTCGTCCGCCGAGACGGCGCACCCGGTGCCCAGCGCCGCCATCACCATCGCGAGCCCCACCACCTTGCCATGAATCGAGATCATGTGTTGTCCTCCTCAATATCCCACGATGGCCGGATGGCCCGGCCTATCTGCGGCTCATCGAAGAGCAGGCTGTGTGCCTCAGCGCTCGTGTGCAGACACTGCCGCTCCGAGCGCGCGCCGAGGCCCGCGCGGCGTCGCCGAAGCGACATTCTCTCGATCTGCGCGGCTCGGGATTCCAACATCTCGCCGCGAGGACCAGCGAGGGGGCCTTTCCTGCCGCGCGCAGTGTGCATCCGCGAGCGCAGCGCGCGAATCGGTGCATGCGCCGATCGACTCGGGCCATAACCGTCCGCCTCCGTCACCGCAGCTTCGCGCCGGGCGCTCGACATGGGCGGCGTCGGAGCCAGGGTGCGGCGATTGACCACGAAGGGAGCACAGGCGAGATGATGTGAGCGAATGTGGGCGTGTGGAGTTTCGCCACGTTTACGCGCCGGGGGGCGCTTGGTAGAGTGCCGGTCCTGGAGGACACATGAGCGAGCCGGTCGAGAGGGATGGGGCCGACGCGGGCCGACGTGGTGTGCTGGGGGCGGCGGCCGGGGGCGGGGCTGTCGGGGGCGCGCCGGCGGCGGCGCCTCCTCAGGGCGCCCGCGGCGTCGCGGCGCCGCCGGGGCGCACGCTCGGGCGGACGGGCGCGCTGGTGGAGGCGGTGTCGCTCGGCGGCGAGGGCATCCTCCGGACGACCGGCCGTCCCCGCGAGGCGGTGCCGGTGATCCTGGAGGCGTTGCGCCTCGGGGTCCGTTATTGCGATACCGCGCCTGCGTACCAGCAGAGCCAGGACTACTATGGCGAGGCGTTCCGCGCGGCCGGCCCGAAGGCGCGCGAGCAGGTCTTCCTCGCCTCCAAGACGCACGCGCGCGACCGCGACGGCGCCCTCCGGCTGCTCGACGACAGCCTGCGCCGGCTCGGGACAGATCACCTCGATCTCTGGCAGCTGCACGACCTGCGCGAGCGCGACGAGCTCGACGCCGTGTTCGGCAAGGGGGGCGCGATCGAGGCCGTGGAGCAGGCCAGGGCGGACGGCCGCGTGCGCCACGTGGGCATCACCGGCCACCACGACCCGGAGATCCTCGTCGAGGCGATGCGGCGTTATCCGGTCGACACCGTGCTTTGTGCGATCAACCCGGCCGATCCGGCGCGGCTCCCCTTCCTCACGACCGTGGTGCAGGAGGCGCGCCAGCGCGGCGTCGGCGTCATCGGCATGAAGATCATGGCCGCGGGCCGCCTGCTCCAGGACCGCGCCGCCACCCCGGCCGAGCTCATACGTTACGCGGCGAGCCACGCCGACACGGTGATCATCGGCTGCTCGTCCATCGCCGAGGTGCGCGAGAACCTCGGCGCGCGGTCGCTCCCCTTCCCCATGCCGCCCGCCGAGCGCGCCGCGCTGGAGGCGCGCGTCGCGCCGCGCGCCGGACGTTACGACTCGTTCAAGGCCTGATCCACGAGGGCCGCCGCGCACGGCGGCCGCGCCCTCACGGCGGCTCGACGTCCTTGCAGCAGCGGAATCCCAGGTGGTAGTTCGCGTGGCTGCCCTTGCTCATGATCCGCGTCGCGTGCCAGTCGGGCGCGCGCCAGCGGCAGTCGTCCGCGTGCACCTCCATGGACGCGAACGCGAACCAGCTGCCCTTCATCTCGGTGAACCCGCGATCGCCGTTCCTGGCGAGCTCCTCGGGCAGGAGGGGGATGCTCATGTGCTCGGCCGCGTTGCCGTGCAGGTCGAAGACGCCGAGGGGGCTCTGGCACGCGGGGAACGCGCCGGCCGGGTAGGTGTTGGAGCCGCATCGGTCCCACCCGCCGCCCGGGCAGCCCGGCGTGCGGGAGCTCCCGGTGCCGCAGAGGGCGTGGTTCTTCTCGGGTCCGTAACTCCACACCTTCTCGCGCAGCGCGTTGTGGTGCGCGCTCGCCTCGCCGCGGGGCCTCGCCCATTCGTACTCGACGTCGGGGTCCCGCAGGGCGCCGGCGCAGGCGCCCTCCCACTCGTGCGCGTCGCAGAGGCGCTTTCCGACCGCGCGGCAGAGGAGCGCCGCCTCGCGCGCGCGCACGTGCACCACCGGGTACTCGCAGGGCAGGTTCGGGAACTCGAGCTGATCGATGCAGGCGCGGGCGCTCGCCGCGGTCTGTCCGCGCGTCGGGTCGAAGAGCGGCGCCATCCCCGGCGCGCCGCAGGCCGGCTCGCTTTCGGGCCTGAGGCCCGCGGCCGCGCGGATACGGCGGCACTCCGATCGCGACATCGGGTGGCGCGTGATCTCGGGGTTGCCCTGGCCGAGCACCGGCGACGCCGCGAAGATCGCCTCGACCTTCCGCATCGCCTCGCCGGAGAGCGCGAGCTCGCGCCGCATCCGCGCGAACAGCCGGAGGCGCTGCTCCTCCAGCGTGGCAGGCTCGATGTCCTCGTCCTCCGGGGTGAGCGCCGCGCGCTCGGGCGGCGGCTCCGGCAGCGCCGCGGGCGCGCGTCCGGGCGGCTCCGGCGCGCGCTCCGGCAGCGTGTCTCCGACGAGCGGCCCGGCGTCGCGCGCCGCAGGCGCCGGCGAGAGCGCCCCGATCCACGCGGCCACGGCGGCCCCGAGCGCCCCCGCGCCCGCCGCGCCGGCGGCGACGAGCGCCGCGATCGTCCGGCGCCCGCGCGCCGGTGCCGGGGCCGCGCGCACGCCGCTCGAGAGCGCCGGCGGCGGATCGCTCGGTGCGGGCCGTCGAGGCGTGCTGGCCGGATCTGTCGGCGTCTCGGGGCGGGGCATGGGCGCGCGATCTCGCGCCTACTGCTACGCGGAGCGGCGGATCCGGGCAAATTTCAGCGCACATGCGGCCGCTCGCTGGCCGTCGCGGCGGCTTGACGGTCCTGCCCGGGGCACGGTCCAATGAGGCATGCTGCGAAGGGCGGCCCTGCGGTTCCTCTACCTGGCGCTCCTGCCGCTGCTCGTCCTGGTCGCGCTGGTCCTCACCTCCGTCGTGGTCGTCTCGCGCCTCGGGAGCGGCGGCCGCCTGTGGCGGCCGGAGACATGGAAGAAGATCTCCTACGGGAGCCGCTATTTCCGCTCATCGTTCCGGGGGAGGCTCGGAGAGGTGATCGACGTCATCGACGTCGTCCGCGATCTCCTGATCCCGCTGTTCCTCGTCCCCGCCGTCGTCTGCGTCGCGGGCGGGCTGATCGTGCATTTCCTCAGGGTCAGGGTCCCGCACTGGCTCTCTGCGTGGCTGGAGGGGTCGAGCGTCTCGTTCGTCGCGTCCGTGTTCCCCGCGGGCGGCAGGATCTCCTTCGGCGGCGGCGCCGGGCTGGTCCTCTTCGCGTGTGTCGCGCTCGCGGCGCTTGCCCTCGTCCTCTCGCTCTATGCCTGGCTCGCGTTCGCCCTGGGCGAGGCGATCCGCGTGATCATGCGGTATGGCGGCGCGGCGACGCTCTTCCCCGACCCCGGGGACGCGATCCCCGGCGGGCGGCTCGTGCTCTGCCAGCTCTCGGATCTCCACATCACGGCGAACGGCCGTGAGCCGTACGAGATCGAGGAGAGCTCGTCCGCGTGGCCCGAGGGCACCCCTCGCCCCGACACCGCCGAGCTGACGGGCCGCCTCCGCCGGCTCGTCGCCGAGATCGCCGCCATGAATCCGCCGCTCATCGCGCTGACGGGCGACATGACCGATCTCGGGGAAGAGGCGCAGTGGGACGAGCTCGAGGCGGCGCTCTCCGGCGTCCCGGCGTCGTCGCACGTGCTCATGGTGCCTGGCAACCACGATGTCGCGATCAACGTCGGCACGTCGCCCGATCCGTACCTCAAGAAGTGGGCGGAGCGCGAGCAGCGCTTCATCGATGTGCTCACGCGGGTGGAGCGCGGCCGCTTCCTGCCCCCGCTGTACATCCCCGCCCGCAAGCGGGCGCGCCGGCGGCTGCGGGCGATCGCCGGCCTGTATCCGCGGCGGCTCCAGCTCGAGGGGGGTATCCGCGTCTTCGGATTGAACTCGAACCGATACCGCTCGCGGTTCGTGGGGTCGAACGCGATCGGGCAGATCGGCGGCGCGCAGCTCCGGCGCCTGGCCCGCGCGCTCAGGCGGGGATCCGGCCCGGTCATCGTGCTCCTGCACCACCACGTCGCGCGCCTCGCGGGGCCGATCTCGCTGAACGACACGTTCATGATCGCGATGGATGGCCCCCGCCTGCTCGAGATGCTCGCGGCGTACCAGCAGAAGAACCCGAAGAAGAACAGCGCGCTCGTGCTCCACGGGCACAAGCACCTCGCGTTCTTCGGCCACTACCGCTCGAAGACCGGCGGCCGCGTCAGCGTCTACGCGCACCCCTCGTCGACCCTCGGCCACGAGACGGACGGCCACCTCGACGGCGTGCCGCGGTTCGCGGCCATCCGGCTGACGGAGGACGGGATCTGGCGCGTCGAGACGCACCCGCTCCGGCCGGCGCGCGGCGGCGCTGCCGCCGAGATGTCGTCGGCTGCTGCGGCGGTGTCCTGAGCGGTCGGAGCGGCGGTCTAGAACACCGATCACGTTGAGGAACGAGAGATGAACCGCCAAGGCGCCAAGGGCGCCAAGGGCGCCAAGATATTTTCTTCTCCTTCTTGGCGTCCTTGGCGCCTTGGCGGTTCGAAAATCTGCTCGTTTCAGACGGGTTCAACCCGTTTGTCGCTCTAGGATTGGCGCTTATCGAAACCTGGGCGGCGCGATTCGGGCGACCGCAGGACATTTCGACCGGACGCCGGTCGCGCGGGTCGAACTCCATCGTCGCGAGCGTGTGGTCGCCAGGCCCATCCGCTGAGATTTGGCCGGAACAGCGTGAACCGCCGCTCCCTATCCAGCGACCCTCGGGCCGGGGGGGCCCCTCCGAGCCCAGAGATGACATCGAGGCCTGATCGTGATACGCTCGGGTTGTGTTATTCCTGGTTACCCACCCGCCTGACCCGCGCCCCGCGCTCGTCGTCGAGACAACAGGGCGTATCGACGCAGATGCGATCGATCGGCTGAAGCAGCGGATGTTCGGGTTCGGTTGTTCGAACGGCCTCTTGTTCGACGCCGTCGAATGTGTGATCCTACGCGATACGTACAGTTCGCTAGGCATCGACTCTCTTGAGGAAGACGGCCGTGTCCCGACCGAGCGCCTGCTCGCACTCGTGCACGGTACCGGTCGCACGATCGACCAGCGCGTGCTCGACTGGCTTCAATCCATGGCCGCGAGCTGGAATACTGCGCTCCCTCTTGACAGCGATGTCGCTGCGCCTTTCATCACGGATATCGTTCCCGCCGTTTCGGGATCCTATATCCGCGAGGTCGCCTGACCCCAGCGCGACAGAACGCGATGAAACACGTCTTCGTCGAAACCAACTTCCTCATCGATCTTCTCCGTCCCTTCCCATCGAGGGACGCCGAGCAGCTCTTTGCTCGGAACAACGGCGTGGATCTGCGCTTGTATATCCCGTGGTGCTCGCAGTCCGAGGCGTGGCGCACGCTGAAAGACCGGATCATCGGAGAGGATTTGGGCTTCACCACGGCCATGATGAAGTTCGCGGTGCGGCGCTGGGTCGCGGACAGAACCTTGTTCGACAAGCAAGAGGTAGACAAGGTGCACAGGTTGGCCGATGCGGACCGTGCGACAGCGCTGACATCGCTCGAACAGCGCCTGCATGATGCCGTCGCGAAGATGGAGCGCATCGACCCGTCGCCTGCCGTCATCGCGCGCACGCTGCAAGTCTTCAAGATCAAATCCTTAAAGCCGTTCGATGAGATGGTACTCGGCGCGGTGCTCTCGAAAGCAACGGAGCTGTACGCCGCCAACGAGCGAGATCTGCACTTCTGCGAGCTCGACGGTGATCTGGCCAGCAAGCATCCTCCGCTCGTTGCGGAGTACCTCTCCTGCGGGCTCACCGTACATCAAGATTTCCGCGTCCCCTGAGCGATATCTCTGCGGTGACAAGCTGCCGCGCATGTTCATAATCACCGCTGAGCGGCCCAGCAGGCGCATGCAACGGACGCCGCCTCTCTGATATCGAGCGCCATCGATGATGTGGCCAGCGAAAGCATGGGTGTCAGACGGGGCGTTCACCTGCCCTCAAATGAATCGAGCAGATCTTCAGGCAGCGCAGCGTCGAAGCCTTCGGGGACGGTAAATTCACCAGCACAGAGACCAGCTGGGCGGGCTCCGCGAGCTGGGGTGGTAACCGGCCTGATCTCGGCCACCGGCTGGCTTGACTCGAGGACGACCAGAGTTTCTCCCGCCGCGACGCGGCGCAGGTATCCGCGCAGGTCTTGCTGGATTTCTTCAATGCGGACCGTCGCCATCACGAACTCTTTCCAGGTAGGCGAGTGTTCCAGACTTTGTGGGCCGCAGGCACCCTAAGTATACCACGTCCGCCGGCGTAACCACGCAAACGGTGTGCCCGTTCGCCGCCGCGTCCGCCGCCCCGGCATCTTCCGCCACAACGGTATCTTGACACCCTGCGGCATTCCCGCCCACCATGCCCCGGTGACACCCCGCCCGCCGAAGTCCCCCGCGGCCCCCGCTGTCCCCCTCCCCTCCGCCCTCGCCGCCGCCGCCGCGCTTTCCCTGCTCGCAGCGGCAGGCCTCGGCTGTTCCAAGGGCACGGCCCCCTCCTCGGACCAGCCCGCCGCCTCCGGCGCGGCGCCCTCCGGGACCGGCGCTCCCGCCGAGGCCGCCCCGACCGCGGCCTACAAGATCGGCATGATCCTCGTCGGCCCCTACAACGACAAGGGGTGGAACCAGGCCCATTACGACGGCATCCGCGCGGTCCTCTCCAGGATGCCGGACGTCAACTTCGAGTACGTCGACAAGGTGAACCCGGCCGACCGCCCCAACGTGAAGGGCTCCCAGGTCGCGGACGACCTCATCTCCCGCGGCGCGAAGCTCGTCGTCTACAACTCCGACGATTACAAGGACGACGCCCTCGAGACCGCGCGCAAACACCCGGAGGTCACCGTCATCCACGTCTCCGGCGACTACGCCTGGAAGGACGGCAAGAACCACAAACCCCAGCCCAACCTGGGCAACCTCATGGGCCGCATCGAGACCGCCAAGCACATCTCGGGGTGCGCCGCGGCGCTCGGCACCGAGACGGGCAAGATCGGGTATCTCGGCCCCCTCGTGAACGACGAGACGCGCCGGCTCGTCACCTCGGCGTACCTCGGCGCGAGGCACTGCTGGGAGACATACCGCAAGCGGAAGCCCGAAGAGCTCACGTTCAAGGTCACCTGGATCGGCTTCTGGTTCAACATCCCGGGCGTCACCCTCGACGCCACCAAGGTGGCCGACGACTTCTACAGCGGCGGCTTCGACGTGCTCCTCACCGGGCTCGACACACCCGAGGCCGCGATCCAGGCCAAGAAGGCGGCCTCGGCCGGCAAGAAGGTCAAGTACGTCCACTACGACCACAAGGCCGGCTGCGACCTCGCGCCGGACATCTGCCTCGGCGTCGCCTACTACAACTGGACCCCGCTCTACCGCGAGACCATCGAGAAGGCGCGCGCCGGCAAGTACACGAGCGAGTTCGTCTGGGCGGCGCCGGACCTCAAGGACCTCAACGGCGAGGCGTCGGTCGTCGGCTTCCTGCCCGGCCCCGCGCTCGGCGAGCAGAAGGCGCAGCTCGACACCTTCATCCAGGCGCTCGCCGGCGGGCTCGACCTCTTCAAGGGGCCGCTCAAGTACCAGGACGGCGCCGATTTCCTCAAGGACGGCGAGTCCGCGACGCCCCAGCAGATCTGGTATCTGCCGCAGCTCGTCCAGGGGATCACCGGGCCGAGCAAGTAGCCGCCCGCCGGCGGTGCCCCATGCGGATCGAGCTCGAGCGCATCGCGAAGCGGTTTGGCTCGGTCAGGGCCAGCGACGACGTGTCGCTCGTCCTCCAGGCGGGCGCCGTGCACGGGCTGCTCGGCGAGAACGGCGCCGGCAAGAGCACCCTGCTCCGCATCCTCGGCGGCTTCCTCCGCCCGGACGCGGGCCGCCTCCTCTTCGACGGCCGCCCCGTCGCGCTCGGCAGCCCGGCCGACGCCCTCGCGGCCGGCGTCGGCGTGCTCCACCAGGAGCCGCTCGACTTCCCTTCCCTCACCGTCCTGGAGAGCTTCCTCGTCGCCCGGCCCCGCCCCGCGGGCGTCTTCCTGCCGCGCCGCGCCGCCCGCGCCGAGCTGCTCGCGCTCGCGGCCCGCTTCGGCTTCTCGGTCGACCCGGACGAGCAGGTTGCCCGGCTCACCCTGGGGGAGCGCCAGCAGATCGAGCTCCTGCGGCTGCTGTCGCTCGGGGTGCGCGCGCTCCTGCTCGACGAGCCCACGACCGGCATCTCCGCCGCGCAGCAGGAGGCGCTCTTCGCCGCGCTGCGGCGGCTCAAGGACGACGGCAAGGCGGTCGTCCTCGTCTCGCACAAGCTCTCGGACGTCGAGGCGCTCTGCGACCGGGTGACCGTGCTGCGGCAGGGCAAGGTGGCCGGCGAGGCGGAGATGCCGGCCGGCGCCGATCGCCTCGTCGCGCTCATGTTCGGCAAGGCGCTCGCGCCGCCCGAGCGCGCCCCGACCGCGGCCGAGGGCACGGCGCTCGCGCTCGAGGACGTCGCGTTCGGCGACCACCGGCTCGACCTCCACCTCCCGCGCCTCGCCGTCCGCCGGGGCGAGGTGCTCGGCCTCGCCGGCCTCGAGGGCAGCGGCCAGCGCCTCCTGCTCCGCCTCGCGGCGGGCCTCTTGCGGCCGCGGCGGGGCCGCGTCGCGCTCGGCGGGGCCGACCTGACCGGCCGCCCCTACCGGGCCTTCCTCCGCGCCGGCGCGGGTTACCTGCCCGCGGACCGCGCCCGGGAGGGCCTGATCCCCGGCCTCACCCTCGAGGAGCACGTCGCCCTGCGCGCGCCGCGGCCCGGGCTGCTCCTCCACCTGCGCGAGAGCCGCCGCGCCGCCGAGCGCGCGATCGAGGCGTTCCGGATCCGCGGCCGCCCCGAGACGCGCGTCGAGCTGCTCTCCGGCGGCAACCAGCAGCGCACGCAGCTGTCGCTCCTCCCCGCGGACCTCCGCGTGCTCCTCCTGGAGCACCCGACGCGGGGCCTCGACCTCGACTCCTCCCGGTGGGTCTGGGAGCAGCTCCTCGCGCGGTGCCAGGGCGGCACGGCCGTCCTGTTCGCGTCCTCCGAGCTCGACGAGCTCCTGCGGTACAGCGACCGCATCCTCGTGTTCAGCGGCGGCCGGATCTCGCGGCCGGTCCCGGTGGCCGAGCTCACCCTGGACGGGCTCGGCCGGATGATCAGCGGCGAGCTCGGCGAGGTCGAGGAGCGCGCGCCGGCCGCGGCGCGGCCCCCGGCGGAGCTCCCCGGATGAGCCGTGTCCTCTCCCGCGGCGCCCCCGTCGCCCTGTCGCTCGCCCTCGTGGCGGCCCTCTGCGCCCTGCTCGGCGCCTCTCCGGCGGCGGTGGCGGCGAGCCTCTGGGACGGCGCGTTCGGCTCCGCCGACGCCGCCGCGCGGGTGTTCGCCACGCTCGCGCCGCTGCTCCTCTGCGGCAGCGGCCTGCTCTTCACCTTCCGCGCCGGCCTGTACCACCTCGGCATCGAGGGGCAGCTCGTGGTCGGCGCCCTCTGCGCCACCGGCGCCGCGCGCGTGTCGTGGCCGCACCTCCCCGCGGCGCTCGCGGTCGCGGCGTGCCTCGTGGCGGGGGCGCTCGGCGGCGTCCTCTGGGGCGCCCTCACGGGCCTCCTGCACACGCGCGCCCGCGTCAGCGAGATCTTCGCCGGCCTCGGCATGAACTTCGTCGCCCAGGGGGCGGTCCTCTACCTCGTCTTCGGGCCGTGGAAGCGCCCCGGCGTCGCCTCGATGGCGGGCACCGAGCCGCTCGACGGCGCGCTCTGGCTCTCGACCCTCGGCGGCACCGAGCTGAGCCCGACCGCGCTGCTCCTCGCCGTGGCGGCGCTCGCCGCGACCGCGCTGGTGCTCGCGCGGACCCACTTCGGGCTCCGCCTGCGGGCGGTCGGCCTCGGCCCGCGGGCCGCGGAGGTGCTCGGCGTCCCGGCGGCCCGCGAGATGCTCGCCGCGTTCGCGATCTCGGGCGCGCTGGCCGGCCTCGCCGGCGCCCTGCAGGTGCTCGGCACGTTCCACCGGCTCATCCCGAACGTCTCGAGCAACCTCGGGTTCCTGGCGCTGCTCGTCGTGATGCTCGCCGGCCGGCGCGCCGCGCTGCTGGCGCCCGTCGCCCTGTTCTTCAGCGCGCTCAACGTCGGCAGCCTGAAGCTCCCGATGACGCTAGGCGTGGAGTCCTCGCTCTCCGGCGTGCTCCAGGGCGTGCTCGTGCTGCTCGCGCTCCTGTCCCCCTGGCAGCCGGCGGCGCCGCGCGCGCGCGCGGCGGCGGCGGCGGAGGAGACCTCCTGATGGCGGACGGCGCCGAGCTCCTCTCGCTGCTCGCGACCGCCCTCGCCGCGTCGACGCCGCTCGTGTACGCCGCGGTCGGCGAGACGCTGACCGAGCGCGCCGGGGTGATCAACCTCGCGGCCGAGGGCGCGATGATGCTCGCCGCGATGGTGGGCTTCGCCGCCGCCCTCTCGACCGGCAGCGTGCTCGCCGGCTTCGCCGCCGCGGCGGCCACGGGGGCGCTCGTCGCGCTCGTCGTGGCGATCGGCGGTGTCCACCTGCGGCGGTCGCAGATCGCGGTCGGCTTCGTCCTGGCGATGCTCTGCGCGGATCTCTCGTCGGTGCTCGGCGGCCCCTTCGTGCGTGTCCCCGGGCCGACCGTGCCGGCGGCGTCGATCCCCGTGCTGCGCGACCTCCCGATCCTCGGCCCGCTCTTCTTCCAGAGCGACCCGCTGGTGTACGCGAGCTACGCCCTCGTCGCCGGCGTCTGGCTGTTCCTCTACCGCACGCGCGCGGGCCTCCTGCTCCGGGCGGTGGGCGAGCAGCCCGCGGCGGCGCACGCGCGCGGCGCGGACGTGGCCCGGGTGCGCACGGCGGCGACGCTCGTGGGCGGGGCGCTGGTGGGCATCGGCGGCGCCGCGTACTCGCTGGACTTCAAGGCGGGCTGGAGCCACCGCCACACGGCGGGTTACGGCTGGATCGCGCTGGCGATCGTGATCTTCGGCGGCTTCCACCCGGTGCGGGCGGCGCTCGGCGCCTACCTCTTCGGGGTGCTCTCGTCGCTGGCGAGCCTCGGCCAGAGCGCGCTGCCGTCGGTGCCGACGCAGGTCTTCAGCGTCGCGCCGTTCGCGCTGATGATCGTGGTCCTCGCGTTCACCTCGAGCGGCCTCCTGGAGCGGCTCGCCGCGCTCCTGCCCGACGCGGCGCGGCGTCCGTTCCTGCGCGCGTTCGACGCGACGCCCCCCGCGTCGCTCGGCAAGCCGTATCCGGCGGTCGAGGGCGCGGGTGAGGCGGCGCGGGGCCCGGATCAGAGCGAGAATCAGGGAGTGAAGTAGCAGACCTCGAGCCGGGGGCGGTGCTCCTGGAGGTAGTGGTCGCTGGAGCGGTTCGACGTCCGCCCGATCGGGTCCGCCTCGAGGAGGACGCCGTAGTTCTTGGTGGTGCCGTCGACCCACGCCTGCACGAGCTCGGTGAGATCGGCGGCCATGGCGTAGTCGGCGACGAGGACGAGATCGGTGATCACGTCTTCGTCGTAGTTTCCGGCGAAGTTGCTCCAGTTCACGGTGGTCTCTTCCCACGGCGCGGTGGCGCGGTGAACGCGGACGACGTGGGGTTCCCCGGAGGTGTAGGCGGTGACGCCGAACTCGGCCGACGTGACGGTGGCCCCGGCCGGGATGATGTCGAGTCCGAACCAGAACAGCGCCTGTGTCCGGAAGCCGTGGGATTCGCCGTAGGCGTTGTAGGGGATGTGACCGTCGCTGTACCAGGGGAAGGCCTCCCAGAGATCGGCGTCTGCGACCTCTCCGAGGGCGCCCCGCTGGATCGTCACGCACGTCTCCTCGCCCGGGTCTCCCGCGTCGCACGTGTCGCCGCGCCCGTTCCCGTCGCTGTCGCGCTGGTCGGGGTTCGGGGCGCTCGGGCAGTTGTCGCAGGCGTCGCCCACGCCGTCGGCGTCGCTGTCGCGCTGGTCGCGGTCCGGGGCGCTCGGGCAGACGTCGCATGAATCGCCGAGGCGGTCCCCGTCGTCGTCGGCCTGGTCCGGGTTGTAGGTCGTGAGGCAGTTGTCGGCGGCGTCGCAGACCCCATCGGCGTCCCGATCCCCGTCCGGGCACGGGTCGCACGCGTCGCCGAGCCCGTCGCCGTCCCGGTCGCGCTGATCCGGGTTGTTGAGGTCGGGGCAGTTGTCGCAGCGCGCGCCCAGGCCCGCCGGCACGCGGTCGCCGTCGTGGCTCCCGAGCGAGGTGGTCCAGCTGTCGAACCCGTCGCAGACGTCGCGATCGGCGCACGGGGTCGTGCTGGAGACCGCATCGAAGAGGCAGGTGGACGACGGGCCTTCGTCCGACTCGACCTCGAGGCGCACGAAGCCCACGGCCAGCGAGCCGCCGCCCTCGACGTCGACCCGGACCTCGTTGCAGCGTCCGGAATCGTAGAGGGCGAGCACGTCGGGGTCGGTGAACTCCCGCTCGAGCGTCCGGTCGGTGCAGACGCAGCCGTTGGTGCTCTCGACGGTGTCGAGGTGGACCCCGTTCAGGTGCAGCGACAGCCGGCCGTCGCTGCAATCGGCGTGGTTGATGACGAACGTGATCGCGGTCGGCGCCCCGAACGCCGTCCCGGGGAGTGCCGCGAGCACGAGGAGGAGAATGGAAGCGCGGGCAGCGCTTGTATGGAGAAGGCGCATGGTTACCCTTATATGCTTCTTCCACCTAGTCCACAATGGGATTGACTGGATTTTTATGACCGGACAAGGCGGTGTCCTGGTCGGGCGGTACACAGGGGTGAGGGGCGGCTGTCGGGTATTGAATGGAGGCGGCGACGGTGGTGGGTGAACGTCGCACGTGCCGGGGCCGGACGGACGGGGCATTGGTGGATGTCCGCGATGTATCGAGCCCGTGGCGGGGGATGGGTCGAGCCCGTCGCGGGCGATGTGTCGAGCCCGTCGCGCGGGGAGGAGCGCGGTGATCCTGCGGCGGTCTGGAGACCGGCCGGGGGTCGGGATAGGAGGCGAGGATCGGGCGAGGGCCACCCCTCGTTCAGATAACGACAAGGGAGGATGTGATCATGAAACGAACCTTCACCGCCGTTGATCTGGTGCAGCTCCCGAAGCTGGACTCGTCGTCTGCGCAGGCGCTGGGCACCGAGGTGCTGACCGCCGCGAGGCGTGTCCTGGGCGATCGGGGTGCTGCCCGGAAGGTCCCCGAGGGGGTGCTGGAGGCGCACGAGGACCTGACGGTCGCGCTCGGCGCGTTGACCAAGGCGGCGGCGACGCGCCTGCCGTCGGTTCCGGCGGAGGACACGGCGCGCGCGCGGGCGGCCGATCTGGCGGTGGACTCCATCTGGAGCGGGCTTCACGACGTGCTCGTCGGCTGGTCGAAGATCCCTGGCCTGCCCGAGGCCGAGCTGGCGACGTCGGCGCGCGCGACGCTGTTTCCGCGGGGGCTGAAGTTCACGCAGCTCGCGTACAAGCTCGAGTGGGCCGAGAGCAACACGCGCATTCTGCTCCTCAAGGACAACGGGCTTGAGGCGCAGCTGAAGCGGTTGGGCGCCGGAAAGATCCTCGAGCGGCTGTACGAGGCGCACAAGGACTACGGCGCCGCGCTCGGGATCACGTCGCCGGTCGAGGGCGCGGAGGTCGAGGTGACGAACCTGCGCGAGGCGCTGGACGAGCTCGTGGAGGCGCTGCGCACCTATGTGGTCCGCGTGTCGGGGATGATCAGCCGGCGGGATCCGACGAAGACGGAGATCGCGCAGCAGCTCTTGGCGCCCATCGAGAACTGGCGTCCGGCGGCGGCGCGGGGCAAGCCGGCCGAGGCGCCGCCGGGGGTGGCGGGGCAGGACGGGGGGACGGGGGAGCCTGGCGCGGGGGCGGATGGGCCGGAGGTGGATGAGCCGGAGGCGGACGGGCTGTAGACGGGGAGGTTGAGGCGACCTGCGGGTCGGCTTGGGGCGGTCCGGACCGGGGGGGCGCGACCCGCGGGTCGGTCGGGGGGGGTCCAGACCAGGCGGGCGCGACCTGCGGGTCGGCTGAGGGGTGGTCAAGACCAGGCGGGCGCGACCTGCGGGTCGGCTGGGGGGTGGTCCGGACCAGGTCGGCGCGACCTGCTGGTTGGGGTTACCGTCCGATACGTGCGCGGATGGCCTCCCGTGTCTCCTTCGAGAGCGTATCGAGGTAGGCATCGGAGAGCGCGTGGAGCACTTCGTCAGGCAAAGCCAGCAGCACCTGCTCGGGGGGCAGCCCTGCGACCCGCTGCTCGGGGGCGTAGGCCGACAGCACCTGCTCGGGGGGGAGCCCTGCGACCCGCTGCTCGGGGGGCAGCCCCGCCAGCCGCTGCTCGGGGGCGTAGGCCGACAGCACCTGCTCGGGCGGAAGGCTGGCCAAGAGCTTCCGGAGGACCTCGTCAAAACCTTCCAAGTCCTGAATCTCCATGGCTACCTCCTTGGCTCCAATCTGCTGCGACAGCCACCGGCGGGCCGCAAGTGTCAGGGCCTCGCTGTGTCCGAACAAGCGTAGCAGATCGTCGTCCTCCGCCTCCGCCACGGCGTCGACCTCGGCGACGACCAGCGCGAACGCGCCGCCCCTGAGCTGCCAGTAACCGTCGCCGAGATCGTCCCAGGCCAGGCCGAG
Source organism: Sorangium cellulosum (assembly GCF_002950945.1). Classification (GTDB taxonomy): domain Bacteria; phylum Myxococcota_A; class Polyangia; order Polyangiales; family Polyangiaceae; genus Sorangium; species Sorangium cellulosum_E. The sequence continues at coordinate 5,883,658 of NZ_CP012673.1, read as the reverse complement.
GTCCGCCATATCCGCGTCGAGCGATCTGGTGCGCGACGGGACCAGCAGCACCCCGCAGAGGTCGCCCCGCTGCGCGATGCGCTCGGCCTCTTCGGCGTAGTAGAGGTGCAGGTAGCTGAACAGCCGGTCCAGGTTGCGACGGCGGTAGGGCCTGCCGATGCTCTTGAGCTCGACGATCGCATCCATGGGCAGCAGATCCCACAGCTTCCGGAGCGTGCCGACCGGCTCGGTCGGCCCCTCGGTCTCGCGTCGCAACAGCAGGTAGTCCACCCGGAGCGGCTCGGTCGACAGGGGCACCTCGCGGCGCACCTCGAACCTGCGCGAGCCGCGCTGGACGAGCAGCGCCGCGAACAGGATATGCCACGCCGTCCGAGTCGAGCCCATGGGGCGCATCTACTGGCTTGGCTGGGTGGGGCCAACTATCCGACTCGTCGGCGCATCGTCACCTGCCGAGCCGCCGCGTAGCGGGCAGGGCCCCCGGGGGCCGACGGCGCAGGTCATGGTGGACTCAATTAGCAAGCTCCCGGTCCAGCCTGGCGATCAGGTCCCTTCGATCGATGCTGCGCCACGCGGCGCGCGCAGCGTCGACGTGCAAGCGCTTCGTGGAAGAGTCCGGCGCGATGGCGGCGAGGCGGCGATGGGTCCAGCCGACAGAGTACGGCTCCGGGATGCGTTGATACAGGACGAGCGCCTCTTCGTAGCGAGCACGGGCAGCGCCGGCATCGCTGCGGGCTCGCGCGATGTGCCCGAGGCTCTTGATGCAGTTGGCCTCGCCAAGCACAGCCCCCACCCTGCGGTAGAGCGGCAGCGCTTCTTGGTAGCGCGCGCTGGCCTCGTCGTGCTGCGAACGTCTCAGCGCGATGTGTCCGAGGCTCTTGATGCAGTTGGCCTCGCCGAGCACGTCCCCCACCCTGCGGTAGAGCGGCAGCGCTTCTTGGTAGCGCGCGCTGGCCTCGTCGTGCTGCGAACGTCTCAGCGCGATGTATCCAAGGCTCTTGATGCAGTTGGCCTCGCCGAGCACATCCCCCACCTGCCGGTAGAGCGGTAGCGCTTCCTGGTAGCGCGCGCTGGCCTCGTCGTGCTGCGAACGTCTCAGCGAGATGTGTCCAAGGCTCTTTATACAGTTGGCTTCGCCGAGCACGGCCCTCACTTGCCGAAAGAGCGGCAGCGCTTCTTGGTAGCGCGCGCTGGCCTCGTCGTGCTGCGAACGTCTCAGCGAGATGTCGCCGAGACTCTTGATGCAGTTGGCCTCGCCGAGCACATCCCCCACCTGCCGGTAGAGCGGCAGCGCTTCTTGGTAGCGCGCTCTGGCCTCGTCGTGCTGCGAACGCGCCAGCGAGATGTCGCCGAGACTCTTGATGCAGTTGGCCTCGCCGAGCGCAGCGCCCACGTGCCGGTAGAGCGGCAGCGCTTCTTGGTAGCGCGCTCTGGCCTCGTCGGGCTGCGAACGCGCTAGCGAGATGCGTCCAAGGTGCTCGGCGCACTGCGCCTCTCGCCGTCTGTCCCCGGCGCGCTGTGCGACCTCCAGCGCCCGAAGTAGAGGCAACGGCGCCGCATGCCCGGAAAAACGCGCGAAATTGGTCAACGACGTTGCTGCGTCGATCCATCGCGCGGCGCCCGCCTCCGCGAGCCCGCGCCGGATCACGGCATCCAGGTTCGCCGCCTCCGGCGCGAGCCGCGCAATCGCCTCGGTGCCGCCGGGACTGCCAGGCATTGGCCCGAACGTGCGCGCGAGCTCCCGGTAGTGCTCCATCGTCCGCCCGAGATCCTCGGCAGCCGGCGAGTGCGCCGCCTTCACATACTCGCGCACGGGCGAGAGCATCTTCAGCCGCCCGCCGTCGAAGTAGGCCAGCCTCAGCTGCGCCAGCAAACGCGCCGCCGAAGGCCCCGCGTCCGGCAGGATCGCCGCGAGATCCCGCTGCGCTATCCCATCCGGGAGCACCGCGAGCACCGCGAGCAACCGGCGCGCTTCTGCCGTCATCCGCCGCGAGCCGATCGACAGCTCCAGCGAGGTCTTCCAGCTCCGGAGCCGATCGCGCGCTCCGCCCTCGCGCTCCAGCACCGCCGTCCGGCGCGCCTCCCACTCCTCCTTCAGGTTGGTGAGCGGGTTGCCCTGCGCCGAATACGCGAGCAGCTCGATGGCCAGCGGAACGCCCTGCTGCAGCGGCAGGAGCTCGGAGAGCTCGGGCTTGCCCCGGTGCTCCTCGCCCGCGATCGCACAGAATACCGCCTCCGATTCGATCGGTCCGAGCGGTTCGAGCTCGATCGGCGCGGTCCAGCCCACGCGCCCCGGCCGGCCCGCGCCTCGCACCGACGCCACGAGAGCCAGCTGCGGCACCGCCGCGAGCTCCGCGAGCAGCGCCTCGGTCCCGGCCTGGTCGTCGCCGTGCCAGGGCGTCTCCAGGTTGTCCAGCGCGAGCACCGCGGGCGCGGCGGCGAGCAGCGACAGCGCCCGTTGCCATAACTCCGGTCCCGGGTCGATGCGCAGGGCACCGGCGACCGCCACGGCGGCGGATTCTGCGTCCGTCGCGGCGTCGAGCCGCACGAAGAAGCGCCGCTCGCCGAATCGGGCCACGACCTCGGGCCGATGCAGGACCGCCAGCTCTTGCCGATGCCCGCCGCGCCGAGGAGCAGCGCGCGCCCGGGCGGATCGCCGACCAGCGCCGCGGCGAGCACCTCCACCACCGTGTCCCTCCCGATGCATCGCTCCGCGGCAGGCAGCCCCGCTGCCAGGGAGCGCCGTCTTCCGGCACCCGCACGCCGCGCCACCACGCCGTCGACCACGGCGCGCAGGCCGCGCGTCACCTCGGTCCAGGCCTCGCCCCGAGACGGCCAGACCTCCACAGCGCGACCGTCTCCGGGCAACGGAGCGAGCTTGCCGAACTCGGTCCACTCCCAGTCGCAAGGCCGTACAGGAACCGGCACGACCACGACCTCGCCGGCGGCGCGCCGGGCGAGCGCGCGCGCCGCCTCCTGGTCAAAATGATGTGTGGAGGCGAGGAATGCGGGGCTCACCAGGAGCACGACGACCTCGGCGGCCTCGAGCCTCGCGCGCGCCTCAGACTCGGGCTCTCCCCCCGCCGTGACCCGCCCGTCGTGCCAGACCTCGATCAGCCCCTGCCGCTCGCGTGGCTTCAGGTGCGCCTCGATCTCCGCGCGCAGCGGCGCGTCTTCGGGGGCAGCAGAGATGAAGAGACGAACCGGTGCCGACATGCACGCAGGCCACAGCCTGCTCCGCCGAGCCTAACGACTTCGCGATGGGCTCGCCGGCGGGACGACCCCCCGCCCCTCAGCACCGCTGTGGAACAGCGTCGCCTCGCCCGAGAGCCGCAGCGCATAGTGGATCCCGCTCTGGAGCGTCCCCTTCGTCACGATGCTCCCGAGCCCCATGTCGAGCTCCACGAGCGTCCGCGCCACGTCCGGCCGGACCCCGGTGAGCACGACGCGCGTCCCGAGCAGCCGCAGCGCCGCGGCCGTGTTCATCAGCGAGCACGCGACGCCCGTGTCGACCACCTTCACGCCGGTGATGTCGAGGATCACCACCGCCGCGCCCCGCGACTGCGCCCCCGAAAGCGCCGCCTCCAGCACCTGGCTCGCCCGCGCCTCGTCCATCGTCCCGATGAGCGGCATCACCACGATCCGCTCCGTGATCGGGATGAGCGGCGTCGACAGCTCCGAGAGCCGCGTCCGCTGCGTCCGGATGATCTCCTCCTGCAGCTCGGCCCGCTCCGCCTCGGCCTGCCGCCTCTCGCCGAGCTCCCGCACGAGCTGCTCGTTCGCCTGCCGGAGCTCCTCCGTGCGCAGCGCGATCTGATCCTCCAGCGCCTCGTTCGCCCGCCGGAGCTCCTCGGTCGCCGCCTGCACGCGCGCGACGAGCAGCGCGTTCTCCACCGCGATCGCCGCCTGCGAGGCGAGCACGCTCGCGAGCTCGATCCGCGCCGGCGTGAACACGTCCGTCGCGGCGTTGTTCTCCAGGTAGACGAGCCCCGAGAGCTTCCCCTGGTGCGCCATCGCGACGCACAGGAGCGACCTCGGCCGCGCCCGCGCGACGTACGGATCACACGCGAAGCGGGGCTCGCGCGCCGCGTCGCCGAGCACCAGCGGCTCCCTCGTGCGCTCGACGTAATGCACCACCGACAGCGCGAGATCGTCCCTCGCCTCCACCGGGATCGGGGGGCCCACCGTCATCGCGTCCGGATCGACCGTGATCGAGGCCTCCACCATCAGCCGGCCCTCGCGCGCGAGGATCAGGAGGCCGCGCTGGGCGCCCGCGTTCTCGATCACGATCCGCATCACCCGCTCGAGCACCTTCTCCAGCACGATCTCCCCGGAGATCGCCTGCGCAGCCCGGATCACCGTCGCGCGGTCGAGCGCCTCGCTGTCCTTGCCGGTCGTCGTCGCGGTGACCGCCCCGAGCGCGGAAACGTCGACGACCCCGGCCCCGCGCGGCGCCCCCGCGGTCTGCAGGAGCAAGGACGGGTGCGCGTCCCTCAGCTCCTGCGCCTTCACCGCCGCCCCCCACCGGAGATACAGGCCGTGCGCCTCCGACAGGTGCAGCGCCGCAGAGCGAACCCGCCCGCGCGCGAGGTGGAGCTTGCCCGCGAGCTCGCTCGCCAGCGCCTGGTGATGGATGAACCCGCTCTGGCGCGCCGCCTCGATCGCCTGGTCCAGGAGGTCCATCGCCGCGAGCTCGTCGCCGGCGGCGCGCGCCAGCGCCGCGTCCACGAGCAGCTTCTTGTGGAGGAAGGTCTCCGGGCAGCTCTCGGCCCACGCCGCGAGCTTCTGCCGGTCGCGGGCGAGCGCTTCCGCGCCCTCCCCGCCCCGCCCCTCCCCGGCCATGGCGCGCGCGAGGCTCGCGAAGAAGCGCACGTCCGCCGTGAAGTAGAAGGCGTCGCCCGGCGCCTTCTCCTCGGCCTTCGCGGCGAGGCGCGCCGCGCCCTCGTAATCGCCGTAGAGCACCGCGAGCAGGAGCTTCGCCGCGTAGTACCAGCACGCCACGAACGCGTTCTCGGGCCGATCCAGCGTGGCCGCGAACGCCGCCTCGTCGAAGCCCTCGCCGCTCAGGCTCTCCCGGGCCGCCGTCTGGCCGAGCAGGCTCGCGACGAGCTGCCCGGCGAGCTGGAAGATCGCCGCCGCCGTGGGGTTCTTCAGCCGCTGCATGAGCGAGAGCTGCTCGCTCGCCTCCTTCCGCAGCGCGCCGAGCTCGTCGCCCGCGCCCATCCTGTTGAAGAAGTGGTGCTGCGCGGCGTACGACGCGTAGAGGAGATCACCCGCCTGCAGGCTCGCCTCCAGCGCGCGCGCGGCGTCGGGGAGCGTCGCCCGGAGCGGCTCGCGGAAGCTGCCGAGGGGCGACGCGAGCCCCGTGAGCACCTTGCACTCCACCTGGACGGCGGGGAACCGCTCGCACAGGGCGAGGCCGAGCCGCGCGAACTCGTAGGCCTCCTCGTACTGATCGCTCCCGGACAGGATCAGCCCGTACAGCGTGCACGCGTACGCGGAGAGCTCCGAGTGCCCGGAGCGCAGCGTGACGTTGATCTGCTTGGCAATGATGAACGCGAAGACACCGGGGCTCGCGAAGAACGCCGCGGGCGTCATGTCCACGAGGATCTGCAGCGCGGACCGCTCCGCCGGATCGGTGATCGCGCCGAGATCGAGGAGCTCCATGGGCCTCCGGCCGGCGAGGTTCGCCCGCACCTCGGCGAGCTCCGCCGCGGCCGCCGCCTGCCACGCGTCGCGCCCCTCGGGCACGGACACGCCGAACAGCTCGAGCGCCCTCCAGCCCGCCCGCAGCGCCTCCTCGTGGTCGCCCGCCATCGTGTGGAGCAGGAGGCGCAGGTGGTGGATGCGCGCCTGGTCGACGATGCCGGCCGCGCGCCCCTGCGCGGCGTCGAAGAGCGCCTCGGCGTCGTCGCGCGCGCCCACCATGAACACGCACTCGGCGAGCTCCACGTGGAGCGCGAACGCGAGCGCGTACTCGCTCGCCCAGCTCGCCTCGTCGAGCAGCGAGAGGCCGGCCTTCAGGTACGTCGCGGCCGCCTGGTAGGCGATCGCCGCCTTCGCCTTCCTGCCGGCCGCGAGGTTCAGCCGGGCGACGGCGATGCGCTCCGCCGCGTCCACGATCCGCGCGGCCCCGCGGTTCAGGTGGCCGGCGACCTCGAAGAGATCGTCCTCGGCCGGGCTGCCGCCGCTGTCCGCGAGCAGGCGCCGGCCGATCGACAGGTGCACCTCCTGCCGGCGGCCCTCCTCGACGAGCGCGTAGGCGGCCTGCTGGACGCGGTCATGGAGGAACCGGTAGCGCACGCCCCGCGTCGAGACGAGCGGCACATCGTCGTCCGCGCCCGGCGCCGCGGGGGCGCCGAGGAGCCGTTGCTCGCCGGTGAGCGGGACGACGAGGCCCTCGCGGAGCGCCTCGCCGAGCTCCGCGGCCGCCTCGGCCGGGGGCCGCTCGCACACGAGCGAGAGCGTCCGCAGGTCGAACTCGTGGCCGACGCAGGCGGCGAGCGTGAGCACGCGCTGGGCGCCCGGCGGGAGCCGCTGGATCTTGCCTGCCATGAACGAGATGATGCCGTCCGTGCCCGCCGCGTGCTGGATGCGCTCCGCGTCCCACACCCAGACGCCGCGCGGCGCGTCGAAGGTGAGCAGCGACTCGTGGTGGATCGACCCCAGGAACTGGCCGAGGAAGAACGGGTTGCCGGCGGTCTTGCCCTGGACGATGGCCGCGAGCTCCGCGACCTGCTCCTCGCCGCAGCCCAGCGACTCGGCGATGAGCCGGCCGACGTCCGGCAGCGAGAGCGGCGCGAGGTGGATCTCCGAGACGCGCGCGCCGGCCTGCGCGAGGTCCCGGAGGACGGCGCGGAGCGGGTGCGCGGCGTCGACCTCCTGGTCGCGGTAGGCGCCGAGCACGAGCAGGTGCTGGCGCGACGGCTCCGAGAGGAGCAGCCGGAAGAGATCGAGCGACGCCGGATCGGCCCACTGGAGGTCGTCGAGGAAGAGGGCGAGCGGGTGCTCGCCCGCGGTGAAGACGCGGAGGAGGCCCTGGAAGAGCAGGTGGAAGCGGTTCTGTGACTCGACGGGCGCGAGCGCGGGGACGGCCGGCTGCGGGCCGATCACGAGCTCGAGCTCGGGGATCAGATCGACGAGGACCTGGCCGCTCGGGCCGAGGGCGCGGAGCAGCCGCTGCCGGAAGCGCGCGAGCACGTCGGCGGGCTCGACGAGCAGGCGGCGGACGAGCTCGCGGAAGGCGTGCGCGACCGCGGCGTACGGGGTGCTCCGGGTCAGCTGGTCGAACTTGCCGACGATGAAGTAGCCGCCGGAGCGGACGACCGGCCCGGAGAGATCGTTCACGAGGGCCGACTTGCCGACGCCCGAGTACCCCGAAATGAGGACGAGCTCCGCGGCGCCGCGGCTCGCGCGCCCCCACGCGGCCGCGAGGCGCGCGCTCTCCTCCTCGCGCCCGTAGAGCTTCTGCGGGATGTGGAGCTCGCCGCCCCGGTCGTGCTGGCCGAGCGGGAACGGCGCGACGCTCCCCGTCGCCGCGAGCCGCGCGAGGCACTCGTCGAGATCGGCCTTGAGGCCCCGCGCGCTCTGGTACCGGTCCTCCGCGGCCTTGGCGAGGAGCTTCATCACGAGATCGGAGACGGCGCGGGGGACGTGGGGCGCGACCTCGTGCGGCGCCGGAGGGTGCCTGGCGATGTGGCAGTGGATGAGATCGACGGGGTCGGTCGTCTGGAAGGGCAGGACTCCGGTCACCATCTCGTAGAGCGTCACGCCGAGCGAGTAGAGATCGGTGCGATGATCGAGCAGCCGATTCGTCCGGCCGGTCTGCTCCGGGGACATGTATGCCAGGCTGCCCTCCAGCGCGCCGGGGTGGGCGGCGCGCTGCGCCTCCCGGGTGAGCCGCGTGGCGATGCCGAAATCGATGAGCTTGGTCGCCAGCGGCTCCCAGCGGACAAGGATGTTGTGAGGCTTGATGTCCTTGTGGATGACCCGGTGTTGATGCAGCCCCGCGAGCGTGTCTGCCACGGACGAGGCGATCCGCAGCGCGGTGGGCAGATCGAGCCGCCGGCTGCGCAGGACGTGATGGAGCGGCCCGCCGCCGGCGTCCTCGAGGACGAGCGCCCAGCCGTTGCCGTGCTCCGCGAGGGTGTAGGGCCGCACGACGCCGGGGAGATCGATGTCCGTCAGGATCGCGTGCTCGTGCCGGAGCTTGGCGACCGCCTTGGCGGTCGGGTTCTCGTCCTTGAGCAGCTTGACCGTGACCGGCGCGCGATCCGTGTTTCGATAACCCTGGTAGAGCAGCGTCTCGGCGCTCTCGTGGATCTCCGCCGTGATCGTGTATTGGCCGAGCTGGTTCATCCCCATGCGCCCCTCCCGATTCAGGTGGAGGCGAACATCTCAAAGCGATGAACCTTTTGCAAGGCTTGTAGCCGGCCAGCTGATATGCGCAGACCTTGCAGAGCGACTCCAAGGTGCGCGCATGAGGGCGTGGGGCGAGCATGGGTGTAGGGCTGTGAGCGCCGTGAGCGAGCGCCAGGGCTGCGAGCGCCGGGGGCGAGCTCGGGTGCAGGCGCTGCGAGCGCCGGGGGCGAGCTCGGGTGCAGGTATGTGAGGATCGGGAGCGGCAGCGCCGTGGAGCGCCGGAGGACGGCAGGGAGGCCGGGCGTGTGGTCAGTTGATCCCCATCGGCGCGCCGCCCTCGGCGACGAACCGATCGGCGATGTCGACGAGGAGCGTGTCGGTCGCGGGCTTGCTCTTCACCGTGACCTGGGTCTCGTCCGGCAGGAGCACGAACGAGCCGATCACCTTGCCGTCGAGGCGCACCTCGTGGCTGCCTCCGGGCGGAGCGGTGGTAACTTCGTAGATTTTCCCGTCGCGTGCCTTGATCTTCATGCCCTAGCGGTAGCACGACGTTTGACCCCGGGCGCGCCGCGCCCGGAGCGCGCCCGGCCTTCGGCCCAGGCGGCCGGCCCCTCTCCTCGGCCCCTCTCCTCGGCCCCTCTCCTCGGCCCCTCCCCCCCGGGCCCCTCCCGGGGCGAGCGGGCTCCGCCCCGCGCGGAGAGACCTCCCCCGGCGAGCGGATTGCGCGGTAGGATGCGCGCGCGCCCAGCGCGAGGAGTGTACGCCGTGTCGAGAGTCGATCTGGTTAGCTGATGTCGATGCCCGAGTCTGGCCAGCCCTCCGAGGCCGGCGGCGGTGGGTGGATCGTCCTCGGCGTCCTGAACGAGATCCTGCTCAAGCTCGCGAGCCAGCCGGACCTCCGCTCGCTGTGGCACGAGGTCTGCGAAAGCGCGCGCTGGATCGTCCCGTCGCAGCGGCTCTGCGTCGTGCTCGCCAACGACGGCGGCGGCGCCCGGGTCGCGGCGCGGTACACGCGCGGCGACTTCGAGTACGGCGCGCCCGAGGGCAGCGTCGTGGTCGACGCCTGGATGGTCGCGGCGCTGGAGGCGCAGCGCGCCGCGTGGTTCAAGGGGCCGTGGACCGAGCCGCGGCAGATCGACCTCGCGCGCGCGTGGCTGCTCGCGGATGGCCCCGAGGTCGTCTTCCACGTGCCGATCCAGGTCTACAAGAAGACGATCGGCACGATGCTCTTCGCGCTGGAGGACCAGCGCCAGATCGACCGGAAGGCGCTGGCGAGCGCGACCACGTACGCGCTCTACGTGGGCGCCACGTACACGATGCTCAAGAACTCGCTCGACCTCGCCGCCGCGAGCGCGCAGCTGCGCGAGCGCAACGAGGCGCTGGAGCGCGTCCAGCAGGAGCTGCGCGTCCAGCTCGACCGGGTGCGCGCGCAGCACGAGGCGATGCTCGAGATGTCGACGCCGATCATCCAGGTGTGGGACAGCGTGCTCACGCTGCCCGTGATCGGCACCGTGGACAGCGCGCGGGCGGCGCGCATGATGGAGGAGGTGCTCGGGGCGGTCGTCGCGCAGAGCGCCCGGTTCCTCATCGTGGACCTCACGGGCGCGCAGGCGAGCGACGCCTCGACGGTCGAGCACCTGCTCCGGCTCTTCGCCGCGGCGAGGCTGCTCGGCAGCCGGTGCATCGCCTCCGGCGTCCCGAAGGAGATGGTCGGGCCGATCCTGGAGATCGGCGGCGGGCTCGGCGAGATCCAGGTGTTCGGCACCCTGAAGAGCGCGCTCGAGCACGTGATGGGCGTCCTCCGGCGGCCGGCGCGGTGACCCGCCCCGCGAGGGGCGCGAAGCTCGGGAGGCGCCGGGCCGCCCGGCGCTTGTGGTACGGCGCGGCGCGGATCCCACGGACGCGTGGCAGGCGATCGCGCGATTGCAGAAGGAGCGTGAGACGAGATGAAGCTCGCAATGATCGGGTTGGGGCGGATGGGCGCCAACATGGCGCGCCGGCTGATGCGCGGCGGCCACGAGGTCGTGGCGTTCGATCTGAACCAGGACAGCGTGAAGCAGCTCGGCGAGGACGGCGCGGAGCCGGCGGCCTCGCTGGGCGACGCGGTGGCGAAGCTGCCGTCGCCGCGCGTCGTGTGGGTCATGCTGCCCGCGGGGGCCCCGACCGAGCGCGTCGTCGAGGAGCTCGGGGAGAAGCTCGGCGCCGGGGACGTGATCATCGACGGGGGCAACACCTACTTCAAGGACGACGTGCGCCGCGCCGCGGCGCTCGCCCCGAAGGGCATCCGCTACGTGGACGTGGGGACGAGCGGCGGCGTCTGGGGGCTGGAGCGCGGCTACTGCCTCATGGTCGGGGGCACGCCCGAGGCGTTCGCCCTGGTCGAGCCCGTGCTGCGGACGCTCGCGCCGGGGGTGGGCGACGTCCCGCGCACGCCGGGGCGGCGCGATGCGCAGGGCGCGGCGGAGAGCACGGCGGAAGAGGGCTTTTTGCACTGCGGCCCGGTCGGGGCGGGCCACTTCGTGAAGATGATCCACAACGGCATCGAGTACGGCCTCATGCAGGCCTACGCCGAGGGGTTCGACATCCTGAAGAACGCGGCCAGCGCGCGCCTGCCGGTGGACCAGCGGTACGCGCTCGACCTCGCCGACATCGCCGAGGTCTGGCGGCGCGGCAGCGTCGTCGGCTCGTGGCTGCTCGACCTCACCGCGATCGCCCTCATCGAGAGCCCGGAGCTCGCCGGCTACAGCGGCTTCGTGCAGGACTCGGGCGAGGGGCGCTGGACGGTGATGGCGGCGATCGAGGAGGCGGTGCCCGCGGAGGTGCTGTCCTCCGCGCTCTACGCGCGGTTCCGCTCCCGCCACGATCACACGTTCGCGGAGAAGGTGCTCTCGGCGATGCGCCACAAGTTCGGCGGGCACCTGGAGCGGCCGACGGGCGGGTGACCGCCGCTCTAGCGCCCCGAGGCGAGCAGCGCTTCGGCGAGCAGCATGGCGTCGACGGGCCAGAGCTCGGGCGGGCGGCGGTGCTTCGCGCCCGCCTCGGGGAGCGGGCGGCAGGTGAGCACGAGGCGGCGGAAGCGGGCGGGGACGGCGTCCCTGCCGTGCGCGGCGCCGAGCAGCGCGCCGGCGATGGCGGCGTTCGTGTCGGTGTCGCCGCCGGCCATCACCGTCGCGACGAGGCCCTGCTCGAGCGAGGGCGCGTGGAGGAGCTGGTAGAAGGCGTTCTGCAGGGCGATGAGGACCCAGCCCGCGTGGTGCGAGGCGCTCGGGGGCGGCGCCCGGCGCGCGGCGGCGAGGGCGTCGATCACCGCGCGCTCGCCGCGCTGCTCCGCCTGGGCGAGCGCGGCGGCGAAGGCGCCCTCGACGCCGGCGCCGCCCACGGCCGCGGCGACGGCCGCGACGAACGCGGCCGAGGAGGCGCAGCAGACCGGGTGCGGGTGCGTGAGCGCGCTGTCGTCGCGCGCCCAGGCCGCGGCCTCCCGGGGGCGGCCGGCGCCGAGCAGGCCGAGCGGCGCGGCGCGCATCACCGAGCCGTTCGCCTGGCTGGTCCAGCTCGCGCCGGCCCGGGCGTGCGCGAGGCGCTCGGAGGGCAGCGGCGCGCCCGCGGCGGCGCGGAGCGCGGCAGCGGTGGTGTTCCCGATGTCGAACGGGCGGGAGCCGTACCAGTGCACGTAAGCGTCGAGCGCGGCGTCGGCGACGAAGCCGCGTTTGCGGACGATCGAGCGCGCCAGCATGAGCGCCATCTCGGAGTCGTCGGTCGGCTGCCCGGCCAGGGTGTCCCACGTCCCGCCGTCGGCGAGGTCCCGGACGCCGCCCGGGTAACGCCGGGCGATGTCCTCCGCGGTCTTGAACTCGACGAGCGCGCCGAGCGCGTCGCCGGCGAGCTGGCCGAGCAGACAGCCCTGGGCGCGGGCCAGCGCGCCGGCGGAGCCCCTGGCGAGCAGGCTGCGCGACGGGCGCAGGAGCCCGTACGTGCCCTGCGGCGCCGGGACGCGGCCGTGGACGACGGCGTTCCACGGGCGGCGCGCGAGCTCCCGCACGGCCGCGGGGGCGCCGCCGAAGACGCGGCAGAGCTCGCCCTCCTGCGCTGCGGTGTAGTCGACCGGCGCGCCGTCGTCGTCGACGAGCTCGCCGCCCGCGGCGCGCACGAGCGCGTGGCCCGCCGCGTAGTCCCAGCTGCGCGGCCGGCTCAGCGAGACGGCCGCGACGGCCTCGCCGACCGCGGCGAGGGCGAGGCGGTAGGCGAGGCTCGGGAGGGCCAGGAAGCGCGCCGGGGCGACGCACCGGGCGTTGCGGGCCGGGAGGTAGTCGGCCGACTGCGAGAGCAGCACGACGGCGTAGCGGTCGAGCGCGCCGCCGGCGAGGGAGGCCGAGACGGCGGCGCCGTTGCGCTGGATCGGGCCGGTGCCCTCGGCCCAGGCGATGAGGTCGCCGTCGTCGTCCGGGTAGGCGTAGGCGAAGACGACGCCGAGCACCGGTGTGTTTCCCCGGAGGAGGCCGATGGAGACCGAGGCGCCGCGGTAGCCGTGCAGGAAGGAGGCGGTGCCGTCGTTCGGGTCCACGACCCAGCGGTGCGACGGGTCCGCGCCGTCCGCGGCGCCGGTCTCCTCCCCGAGGAAGCCGTGGGGGGTCGCGCGGGTGAGCGCCTCGCGGAGCAGGACCTCGACCTCGACGTCGATGTCGGCGTGGGTCCCGGCGCCGCGCGGGCCGCCGGGGCGGTGGAACTCCGCGCGGAGGAGGGCGCCCGCGCGGCGCGCCGCCTCCACGGCCACCGCGAGCTCAGCGTCGTAGCCCATGCCGGTCCCGCCGCTCCACCCCGGGCAGCCTAGCCCAGGCCGGCGTGCCGGCGACCCGGTTCGAGCGCCTCGGCGCCGGGCGCGGCGCCGTAGCTGCGGAGCTCGGTGACGGCGGCGTCCACCTGCGCGAGGATGGCGCGGGCGTGATCGAGGAACGCGGCGCCGGCCGGCAAGAGGCGCATGCCGCGCGCGGTCCGCTCGAACAGCTGCGCGCCGAGCTCGTCCTCGAGGCCGCGGATCTGCCGGCTGAGGGGCGGCTGCGCGATGTGGAGCCGGCGCGCGGCGCGGCCGACGTGGCCCTCCTCGGCGACGGCGACGAAGTAACGGATCTGGGACAGGCTCACGGGGGCGATTCTAGATCGGGCGGGCGCCGGGAGGGGGCGCGACGCGCGGCGCGCGAGGTGGGGGAAGCGCGAGGTGGCCGCGCGCCGGGCCCCCAGATCGAAACGGTATTGGATCGCTGCGGGCAGAGCGCGCATAGGGCACGCATGAGCGTGGAAATCCTTGGGTCTCGCGCGTGTGAGGCGATGCGGCGCGCGGGGCGCGCGGCCGCGGCGACGCTGGCGGCGGTGGGGGCGCGGCTCCGGCCCTCCGTGACGACGGCGGACATCGACCGGTGGGTGCGGGAGGACACGGCGCAGCGCGGCGGGCGCCCGAGTCAGCTCGGATACAAAGGGTTCCCGGCGGCGGTGTGCACGAGCCGGAACCACGTTGTCTGCCACGGGATCCCGCGGCCCGACGAGGCGCTCCTGCCGGGCGACATCATCAACGTCGACGTGACGACGGAGCTCGACGGCTACCACGGCGACACGTCCGCGATGTTCTTCATCGGCGAGCCGAGCGCCGAGGCGCGGCACGTGGTCGACGTCGCCCGGCGCTGCCGGGACGCGGGCATCGCGGTGGTGCGCGACGGCGCGCGGCTCGGCGACATCGGCGCGGCGATCGAGGAGCTCGCGCGGGCGGAGGGGTGCAGCGTGGTCCGCGAGGTCGGCGGCCACGGCATCGGCCGGAAGATGCACCTGCCGCCGCACGTCTCACACACCGGCGTGCGCGGCGCGGGCCTGCGGCTGCGCGCCGGGATGGCGTTCACCATCGAGCCGATGGTCAACCTGGGCTCGGCCCGGATCCGCACGCTCGACGACGGGTGGACCATCGTCACGGAGGACGGCAGCCTCTCGGCGCAATTCGAACATACCGTGCTCGTCACGCGGGACGGCTGCGAGATCCTGACGCGCTGAGGACCGCAGGGAGCGCGGCGACCGGGCGATTGCGGGTGCTGCTCGGCAACCGTTCCGGATTCGCGCGACCTCGGGGCGGGGCTGCGCAGAACGAGCCGCATGTCGCGTGGTGGGTCGTGGAGCGCCGCGTCGCCCGGCGGATGCGGCGGCCGGGGGGCCCGGGATCCGCGCAAAGATGCTAAGGTAGAGGCCCATGGGGCAGGCGCTCAAGCACGGCTATGCGTTCGATCCCGACGATCCGCGCGCCCCCTCCGTGGCGGCATGGGAACGCATGACCGACGAGGAGCGCGCGCGGGTGGTCGACATGCTTCCGTCCGAGTTCGAGCTCGAGCCGCCCGAGGGAGATCCGCACCGGGTGGCCGCGTCGCAGGTGATCACGACGCTCGACGCGTACTTCCGCCGGAGCGGGCGGAAGATCTACCTGTCCTCGAACCTCGCGGTGTTCTATCCGGACGAGCCCGCCTTCGCGCCCGATCTGCTCGCCGTCCTCGATGTGGAGCCTGGCGAGAGGATGAAGTGGGTTGTCGGCGCGGAGGGCAAAGGGCTCGATCTCGCCCTCGAGGTGACCTATGCGGGCAACCTGGCGAAGGACTTCGAGACCAACGTCGAGCGTTATGCCCGGCTCGGCATCTCCGAGTACTTCATCTTCGACCGGCGCCGGCTGAGCCTCCGCGGGTACCGGCTCCCGCCGGCCGAACCGGCGCGCAGGGCGCGGAGCTACCAGCCTGTCCTGCCCCAGGCAGGCCGGTTCGCCTCGCAGGTGCTCGGGCTGGAGCTCGCGGTCGAGGGCTCGAAGCTGCGCTTCTTCAACGGGACGGCGAGGCTGGAAGAGGCGGATGAGCTCATCGGGCGGCTCGGCGGGATGCTGGACGACGTGCTCGCGCGCAAGGACGAAGTGGAGCAGCGCGCCGCGGACGAGGCCAGGCGCGCTGAAGAGGCAGAGCAGCGCGCCGCGGACGAGGCCAGGCGCGCCGAGGCGGAGGCTCGCCGCGCCGAGGCGGAGGCCCGCCGTGCTTCAGACCTGGAGCGCCAGCTCGCGGAGGCCCTGGCCGAGATCGAGCGGCTCCGTCGCAACTGACCGGCCGCGACGTCACGTCGCCTTGCTCACCCAGGCCCACACGAACTCGCACTCCATCGGCGACGCGCCGCTCTCGTCCGTCACCGTCACGGCGACGGTCACGTCCCCCTTCGGCTGGTCCACGAGCGCCTGCCGCTGCTCGGGCGACAGGCGCGCGACCGCGCGCAGGCCGCCCTTCGCGCGGCGCTTGTAGTCGACCTTCATGCTGCGCAAGAGCGGCAGCTTGCCGTCCGGCAGGTTGACGGCGACGACGAAGCCGGTCGCCGTCTCGGCGAGGAGCGCCGCCGCCGCGGCGTGCACGCCGCCGATGTGGTTCTGCACCTTGCGCCCGCTGGCGAGGCGCAGCGCCACCTGCTCCAGGCCCACCTCGTCGAACTGGACCCCGGCCGTGCCCGTGAACGGCACGAGGCGCTGGAAGATCGCCGTCTGGGCGCGGGCGCGCAGGAACGGCGGGAGGAGCTTGAGCGGGGCGATCGATCGGGCGATGAGGTTCGTGTTCGGCATGGCGATCTCCGGGGGAGCGACGCGGTGAGGGCGGCGAGCTTAACGCACCCCGGCGCGGCGCCCTCCCCTGCCTGCCGATCCGGGTCAGCGCCGCCGCCGTCGCGCCCTGCTCTCCGCGATCGCGGCCTCTTCTTCCGCCTGTTCCGCCTGGGCGCGCGCCGTGTCCGTCTCGACGTGCACCCTGCCCTGCCGCTCCTCGCCCGCCGCCTCGACGCGCTCGACGCGCTGCCGCAGCGCCGCCGGAGGGGGTGAGCCCCTGCTGACCGCCCTCGCCAGGGCCACCTCGTGCCGGCGGCGGTGGTGCTCTCGCCACCACCGCATGCGCTCGGCCTCCTCCGCCCAGTCGTCCTCGTGCGCGGTGAACGCGACGAGCGCGTGGATGCCGACGCCGATGGCCCAGAGCAGCGGGATCATCGACGCCCAGAGCACGACGCCGAGCATGTAGCCGAGCACCAGGAGCGCCGTGTTGACGATGACGTAGACGCCGAAGTGCCGGTAGAAATTGCGGCGCTTGCGCCGGAGCCACGAGGCGCGCTCCGCGGCGGTCGCATGGATGGTCTTCCGCTCGGCGTCGCGCGCGCGCAGCGCGCGGCTCGCCTCGCGCACCGCCTCCGGATCCACCCCCACCTCCTCCGCCGCCGCGAGCAGGTCGTCGAAGCCGAGGCGCACGTCGCCCCGGGGCGCGCGCGGCTCCCCTCCCTCGGGCGAGCCCTGGCGCTCGATCGCCTGCGCGAGCACGTGGCGGACCTCGTCGGTCGAGAACCGCTGCGCCTCGGTCTCGCCCCCGCGGGGCGCCCCGTTCGCCTTCGCGCCGGGCGCCTGCGCGGCCGGCGCGGGGGCCCGCGCGGCCGGCGCCTCGCCCCTGCCGGCCGCCTCGAGCGCGCGCACGAGGTCTTCCATCGACGCGAACCTGTCCTCGGGGCGCTTCGCCAGGGCGCGCAGCACGACCGCGCTCACCGCGGGCGGCACGGAGGCCGCCTCGAGCGCGGCGCGGTCGGCGTCGTCGGTGAGGATCGACGCGACCACGGCGAGCATGTCGCCCGCGCCGCGCCAGGGCAGCCGGCCGGTGAGCAGCTCGAACGCGAGCACGCCCCACGCGAACTGGTCCGCGCGCCCGTCGAGCTCCGCGCCCCGGATCTGCTCCGGCGCCATGTAGACCGGGGTCCCGAGCTTGACGCCGAGGGCGGTCAGCGTCGGGAGCGCCGGGGCCTCGGTGGAGGCGCTCGGATCGGCGGCGCCGGCGGCGCGGCGCGCGATGCCGAAGTCGAGCACCTTGATCACGCCGTCGTCGCGGACCATCACGTTCTCCGGCTTGATGTCGCGGTGCACGAGCCCCCGCCGGTGCGCCGCGGCGAGCGCGCGGCCGACGTCCGCGAGCCAGGTGACCCGGGTCGAGGCGGGCACCGCCGCGTCGCCGAGCGCGCTGCGCAGCGTGCGGCCCTCGACGAGCTCCATCACGATGAACGGCGCCCCCTTGATCTCGCCGACGTCGAAGATCGCGACCGCGTTCGGGTGGTCGAGCGCGGCGGCGGCGCGCGCCTCGCGGAGCAAGCGCGCGTCGGCCTCGTGGCCCGCGGCGCCCCCGGCGATCACCTTGATGGCGACCCGCCGCCCGAGCCGCGCGTCGTGGGCCCGGTAGACGCAGCCCATCCCGCCCATCCCGATGGCGGCCTCGATCGTGTACCGCTCGAACGAATCGCCCGGCTTCAGCATGGCCGGCGGCGAGCGTAACGGATCCGCGCCGGCTTTGCAGGCGGCTCGATGCCCCGGCGCCCGCGGCCTCGGGCCGCACCGGCCCCTGCGAAGGGCGCGCGCCGCGGGCGGCGGACCGCGAACTCGCAGCGCAAGGCGCCGCGGCTTGTGTAAGGTGGCCTCATGTCATCGCATCGCTCGATGCTGCTCGGGGTCGCGGTCGGGGCGGCGGCCGGCCTGACGGCCAACGCGGTCGCGGCGCAGTCCACGGCGCTCAAGTGGTTCATCGATCTCGTCACCTACCCGGTGGGCCAGATCTTCCTGCGCCTCTTGTTCATGCTCGTGCTCCCGATCCTGTTCTCGGCGCTCGTGATGGGCGTCTGCGAGCTCGATCTGAAGCACTTCGGCCGGCTCGGCCTCCGGACGCTGGGCTACACGGTCGTCGTCTCGACGATCGCGGTGGTGATCGGCCTCGCGCTGGTGAACCTGATCCGCCCGGGGGACGGGCTGCCCGAGGCGCTCCGGACGCAGATGCAGAGCGGCGCGATCAAGCCCGCGACCGCCCCGGCCGACACCTCGCCCGTGGCGATGATCATCGCGATGGTGCCGGACAACGTCATCAAGGCGGCGGCCGGGGGCGACATGCTCGCCATCATCACGTTCTCGCTGCTCTTCGGCATCGGCCTGTCGCTCACCCGGACCGAGGCGGCGGGGCGGCTCCGCGAGGGGATCCAGGGGCTCTACGACGTCTCGATGAAGCTCATCGGCGGCGTCCTCCGGCTCGCGCCGATCGGCGTGGGCGCCCTGCTCTTCACGATCACCGCCCGCATGGGGATCGACATCATGCGGCAGCTCGGGGCGTTCGTGTTCACGGTGCTGCTCAGCCTCGCCCTGCAGATGTTCGTCGTGTACTCGCTGTCGGTGCGTTTCCTCGGCGGGATGTCGCCGATAACGTTCTTCCGGTCGAGCCGGGTGGCGATCGTGACGGCGTTCTCGACGGCCTCGTCGAACGCGACGCTGCCGACGTCGCTCAAGGTGGCCGAGGAGGAGCTGCGGCTGCCGCCCTCGGTGGCGCGCTTCGTCCTGACCGCCGGAGCCGCGATGAACCAGAACGGGACGGCGCTGTTCGAGGGGGTGACGGTGATCTTCCTCGCGCAGGTCTACGGCGTCTCGCTGACGTTCGGGCAGCAGGCGCTCGTCATGCTCATCGCGGTGCTCGGGGGGATCGGCACCGCGGGCATCCCCGCCGGCTCGCTCCCGGTGATCGCGATGATCCTGGGGATGCTCGGCATCCCGCCCGAGGGGCTCGGCCTGGTCCTCGGCGTGGACCGGCTCCTCGACATGTGCCGGACCGTGATCAACGTGGTGGGCGATCTCGCGGCCGCGGTGTACGTATCGCGGGGTGAGGGCGAGCGTCCTGCGCCGCCCGTCGAGGCCTCGAGCTGACCCGAGCGAGCAAGAGGCATGGATTCTCCCACGACGCTGCTTGTGTTGTTCGCCGTGGCGGCGGTCGCCGGCTTCATCGACACCCTGGCGGGAGGCGGCGGGCTGCTCACGGTCCCCGCGCTCCTGCTCGCGCAGGTGCCCCCGATCCAGGCGCTGGCGACCAACAAGCTCCAGGGCAGCTTCGGCACGCTGACGGCCGCGAGCGTCCTCCTGCGCAAGCGGCTGGTGCGCTTCTCGGACGTGCGTGCGCTCTTCATCTGCGCGCTGCTCGGCGCGTCGGCGGGCGCGGCCGTCGTGCAGTTCATCGACCCGAAGGCGCTCGACGTGGTCATCCCCGTCGTGCTGATCGGGATCGCCCTGTACTTCCTGCTCGCGCCCAGGGCCGGCGACGTGGACTCCGCGCCGCGGGTCAGCGAGCCGCTGTACCGGGGCCTGATCGTCCCGATCATCGGCTTCTATGACGGCGTGTTCGGCCCGGGGACCGGGTCCTTCTTCTCCCTCGCGGGCGTCTCGCTGCGCGGGCAGAACCTCCTCACCGCGACCGCCACGGCCAAGGTGCTCAATTTCGCCACCAACATCGCCTCTCTGGCGGTGTTCGTCGCCGGCGGGAAGGTCGTCTGGCTGACGGGCGCCGCGATGGTCGCCGGTCAGGTCATCGGCGCCTATGCCGGCTCGCAGGTGGTCGTGAAGGGGGGCACGCGGATCATCCGCCCGCTCATCGTGACGGTGTGTGTCGTCATGGTGGGGCGCTACTTCTGGCAGAAGGGCCTGCTGCCGACGTGACATGGCCCAGCCGGGTCACGGCTGGGCCATGTCACGTCGCCTCTCGAGGAGCCGGAGCGCCGCGGCTCGTGCTCCTCGGGATGACCGCCGGAATCAGGCCGCCATCTTCATGCCGGGCATCATGCCCATCATGCCGGGCATCATCATGTTCGGCATCATGCCGCCCATCATCGGCATCATGTTCATCATGTTCGGCATCATGCCCATCATGCCGGGCATCATGCCCATCATGCCGGGCATCATCATGTTCGGCATCATGCCGCCCATCATCGGCATCATGTCCATCATGCGGCCCATCATCATGTTCGGCATCATGCCCATCATGCCGGGCATCATCATGTTCGGCATCATGCCGCCCATCATCGGCAGCATGTTCATCATGTTCGGCATCATGCCCATCATGCCGGGCATCATCATGTTCGGCATCATGCCCATCATGTTCGGCATCATCATGTTCGGCATCATCATGGCTGTCTCCTCCGTCCGGTGTTCCGGTCCGTCGTTTCGAGTGTTGGAATAATCCCCGGCGCGGATCGGAGCAATATCCAGGACTTGGAGTGCAGCACTTTCCTCCATGGGAGCGGACGGGCCTTCGTACGGAGCGGATGGATGGCCCAGCGTAACGGACGACCATCCACGATAACGTCAGCGCTGCTGCCGCCCCGGCCGGACTCGGCCGTGGACGTGGCGCTGGACGGCGGGCGCGAGGGCGCCGCCCCTCAGCCATGTTTGATCGTCGCTCCCGTCACGGGGTCGCGCAGCAGGATCGGGACTTCCTCGTCCTCGCCGTGCTGCTCGCTCCTCACGCGAGCCCGCGCCTCCTGGATCGCCTCGTCCACCGCGGCTTCTGCGGCTCCTCGCGCCGCCTCCCCTGCGCCGTCGACCTCGCGCCCGCCGCGGAACTGCGCCGCCCGCCTGTCCTCCTCGGCCCGCCGCGCGCGCTCGCGGTTCGCCTGCGTGTCGAGCTCGTCGCTCGTCCCGCCCACCGGGGCCGCACCCACCTGGAAGTCTCCCACCTTCAGGCGCATGGGGTTCGTCTTCTTCGACTCGTCGCTCATCACGTCCCTCCTCCCGCCCCGCAAGCTTGCCGTGGATCCGCGCGCGTCACCACCCAGGGCGCTGCCGGCCGGCGCCGGGGCGGAGGCGTCCCCCGGACAAAAAGCGCGCGGCCGAGGCGTTGCCCCGGCCGCTGCGTCTGTGCGAGGACGAGCCTCGGACAGCTTCAGGAGAACGAGCGATCTTCGGGCCTGTACCGCGCGCCGGCCGCCGTCGAGGCGTAGGCAGAGCGGTAGTCGGTGATGAGCCAGACGAGGCCGACGGCCACGCCCGTCGCGAGGAAGAAGTTCCGCGCCGCGGCGACCTCATCGAAGTTGAAGAGCCAGGGCGCCGCGACGAGGAAGACGCCGACCGCCGCCTCGAGCCCTCCGTGGACCGGGAACGGAACGAGCTTGGCGGCGCCCAGCGGGAAGGCGGTGAGCAGCGTCATCCCGGCGTGCACGACGCCGAGGACATAGCACAACGTCTCGGGCAGCCCGCCGAAGCCGAACAGCGAAGGGGCCAGCAGGAACAGGGCCGCGACCGCATAGTCGATATATCCGTGAACTCGAGGCGACAGGATCTTCATGACCGACTCCTTGGAAATCCTTTGTTTGACTTGATTGCCTTCGTCGGTGTCCAAGGCTGCAAGCTGCATGCCGCAGCGGGAGCCCGGGCCGCAGGGGGCTCCGGGGGGCGAGCTCAGCGGAGAGCCGCTCATTCCGCTGCGCGCGAAGACCTTGTCTGTCGGCCCGCGGCCGGGCGACGCGGCGGGGCGGCGAGACGCGGCGCTTTGGGCCGCAGGGAGAGCGCTGGTGGCGGTCTGGCCCGTGGCACATTGCCCCGACATGCGCACCCGCCACATGACAGGCAGTCGCTCGGGGGGTTCCTGTCCTCGAACAGAGAGGCCGTGTCGGCTCGACTGTCCAGCGCGCTCGCCTGCAGGCCGGCTCCGGCTGCGCCGCGAGCGCGGCGGCGGGGAGCTCCCTAAGGCGCTTGCTCGAGGAACCCGAGCAGCGCCTCTCTGTACTTGTCGAACGCCTCCACCTGGGGCATGTGGCCCACGCCGGGGATCTCGACCAGCTTGGCGCCGGGGATCGCCTGCGCGGCCTTCTTGCCCAGCGTCGTGTAGTCGCCGAGCGCGTCCGCGGCCTCCTTCGGGGCCCACGCCCGCCCGAGCGCCGTCCGGTCCCGCAGCCCGATGATGAGCAGCGTGGGCGTACGGAGGCGCGGCAGCTCGTAGACGACAGGCTGGGTGAAGATCATGTCGTACGTGAGCGCCGAGCACCAGGCGACGCGAGCGTACTCCGGGTGCCTCGTCCAGCCCGCCGGGATCTCGATCAGCCGCTCGTACTCGGGCTTCCACGCGCCGTCGTAATAACTCTTGCGCTGGTAGTCGCGGATGCTGTCGGGCGTCGCCGCGAGCTCCTGCTTGAACCAGGCGTCGATGGAGCGGTAAGGGACGACCGTCTTCCAGTCCTCGAGGCCGATGGGGTTGACCAGGACGAGGCGCTCGGCGCGGCCCTCGAACATGAGGGCATACCGCGCGGCGAGCATGCCCCCCATGGAGTGGCCGACGACGGCCGCGCGCTGGACGCCGAGCGAGTCGAGCAGCGCGCGCGTCGCCTCCGCCAGGCCGTGAAAGCTGAACTGGTACGCGGCCGGCTTCGTCGACTTGCCGAACCCGATCTGATCGGGCGCGATGACCCGGAAGCCCCGCTCGGAGAGCGCCCGGATCGTCGGCTCCCAGTACGCCCCGGAGAAGTTCTTGCCGTGCAGGAGGAGCACCGTGCGGCCGTTCGGCTTCTCGGGCTGCACATCCATGTACGCCATGCGGAGCTTCTGGCGCTGCGACTCGAGCTCGAAGTACCGGACCGGAAACGGATAGGTGTACGACGAGAGCTCGGGGTCGAAGCCCGCCGCGGGGGACGCGCCGGGGCGCGTGGCCGGCGGCGCAGACGGCGCAGGCGGCGCAGCGGGACGGAGCTCCGCGCGCGGCGCCGGCGCGCAGGCCGCGACGGGCAGGAGCGACAGGAGGAGCGACGCGAGGACCGGGGTGAACGCGAGCTTTCTCAACGGGAGACCTCCAGGGATGGCAGGGCGCGCCGCAGGGAGCCGCGCGCCTCCAGGCAGCAGGCGTTCTAGCGGCGGGCCCGCGCGCGCTCCACGGCGCAGAGAAAATTCGTGATCGCGGCGCGCGGCCTGTGCCGGCGGGGCCGCGCCGCCGAGGTCACCGGGGCGCGTACGGCCGCGGATCCAGGGTGCGGTAGCTCGACGCCGCGCTCGAGAGGGACCTCTGGGCGCGGCGCCGGCCGCCGTCGCCTGAGGCGTTCTACCTGGCGCTGGGGTCGATCAGAGGACGTAGCGGACCCAGCACTCCTTCAGCCCCCGCAGCGTCAAGGAGATGTTCCACTCGGGCGCTCTCCCTGCCCACTCGAACCGTCCGGGGAGCGACGTCAGCACCTCGATCCCGATCTTCGCCTCGGCGCGCGCCAGCGCCGCGCCGAGGCAGAAGTGGGCACCGTATCCGAACGACAGCCCCACCTGCCGCTCGCGATCGAGGTCGAACCGGTCCGGGTCCGGGAAGACCTGCTCGTCGCGGTTGGCTGAGCTGATCAGCGCCGCCACGAGCGTCCCCGCCGGCAACTTCACGCCGCGGATCTCCACGTCGGCCTTCACATGCCGGATGGCGATGTGGGCCGACGGCTCGAAGCGCAGCACCTCCTCGATGAAGGCGGGGACCAGCGCCGGATCCGCGCGGACCCGCGCGTAGACCTCGGGGTGGTCCGTGAAGATCTTCATCGCGGCGTTGAGCAGGTGGGTCGTCGTCTCGAACCCGGCGGCGAGCAGCAGGAAGAGGAAGCTCACGATCTCGGGCTCGGTGAGCGCGACCCCGTCGATCCGGGCGGCCAGGAGCTCGCTCACGAGGTCGTCGCGCGGCGCCGCGCGCCGCGCCGCGATGACCTCCCGGAGATACTGCTCGAGCTCGACGATCGTCGTGCGGATCCCCTCCCTCATCTCCGGCGTGGCCGCGGCGATTGCGACGAAGGCCGCGGTCCAGCGCTTGAAATGGGCCCGCAGCGCCGGGTCCAGGCCGAGGAGGTCGGCGATGGCCGTCGCCGGGATGGGCACCGCGAGCTCGGCGCAAAAATCGAGCTCGCACCCGGGGGTCAGCCGCTCGACGAACCCCCTGCCCGCCGCGCGCAAGAGGGGCTCGATCCGCGGGATCACGCGCGTGCTGAACGCGCGGCTCACGATCGCCCGGGCCTTGGTGTGCTCCGGCGGATCCATGAGCAGGATCGAGTCGACCATCGGATTGCGATCGAGCCACGGCGGTAGCAGCGCTATGCGGCCGCCCTTCGCGGAGAACAGCTCGGCGTTCTTGAGGACGAGGGCGACGTCGTCATAGCGGCTCACCGCCCAGATCCCCCCCGGATCGACCTGGCAGACGGGAGCGGAGCGCCGCAGCTCCGCGTAGTAAGGATAGGGGTTCGCGCGCACCTCCGGTGCGAGCAGGTTCAGGCGATGGCTCATTCATCCCTCCCGGGGTCAGGCAGTTCGAAGCAGCATTGCATGCTCCGCGATCGCGCGGAGAACGTCAATGGCTGTGGCCCCTCGAGAGGCTGGCCGTCACGCGCGCTTTCTCATTATTTGCCAGGCGGTACCAGGAGCTCGGGATCCACGCGCGTCTCGAAGAGGTTCATGCGCCAGTCGAGGTGCGCGCCGTTCGTGCGGCCGGTCATGCCGACGGTCCCGATGACCTGGCCCTGCTTGACCTCGTCGTTCACCTTCACGCTGAAGCCGTGCAGGTGAATGAAGGTGGAAGTCAGCCCGTGGCCGTGGTCGAGGACGATGGTGTGTCCGCTCAAGGGGAGATCCCGCTCGACGAGCAGGATCTTGCCGCAGGCCGGCGCGCGCACCGGCGTCCCCACGGGCGCCGAGATGTCGACGCCCCAGTGGATGCCGCCGTCGGTGCCGTTGAGCAGGCGCGGCTGGCCGTACCGTGAGGTGATCGGGCCCTTCGTCGGCCAGATGAAGCCATCCTTGTAGCAGTTCTTCTTGGAGTACTTGTTCCGGAGGGCGTCGAGCTTCTTGTCCGCCTGCGTGAGCTTCACGCGCGTCGCCATGTCGAGCTTGACCATTTTCTCCGGCAGGTTGTCGACCTTGTCGATCTCGAACTTGCGCGGTTCCACGTCGAAGACCTTCTCGAGCACCTGCCCGTCGTCGAACGTGATGGTCAGCTTCTCCTGCGCGGGCGCGTTGCGCGAGAAGGCGATGAGGAACTCCCCTTCATCGCTGACGGTCACGCGGTGGCCGGGGAACGCCATGCGGCGCAGCTTCCCGTTCAGCTTCGCGCGGAGGAGCCCGCCCTGGACCGCGCGCCCTTCCACCGAGAGCCGGCTCGCGTCGGCCGCCGGGGGCCCGGCGTCGGCCGCGCTCGCGGCGGAGGCGCTCGCCTGGGGAGGCGCGGCGGCGTCGGCCGGCGTGGCTTCCGGAGCAGCCGCCGCCGGCGCGCTCGCCGACGCGGGCGGCGCGGCGGAGGCGGCCGGCGGCGTGTCGGCGGAGGCTTGAGCGCTCGCGGCCGGCGAGCCCGAGGGGGCGCCGCGGTCGCAGGCCGTGACGGCGAGCAGGCTGACGAGGAGGGCGGGGACACGCATGGCGCGATCGTGCCAGAGGTTCCGCGCATCGACGAAATAATGTGGATGCGCCCACGCCGGCGCGCGCCCGTACGGCCGGTCGCTCGGGCGCTTCCGGGCGGCGTCCCCGGGATCTCCGCGCGCCGCGGGACGCGACGCGCTTGCAGCCCGGATCGGGCCGACGATGGCGTGGCGGTCAGAGACGGGGCGTTGGGCTCAGCGGCTCACGCGAGGGGCGCCGGGCTGTGCATCCCCGCGAGGGGCGCCGGGCCGTGCGTCCATGCGCTGGGCGCCGGGCCGCGCGTCGCCGCGGGGGGCGCCGGGCCGCGCGTCGCCGCGGGGGGCGCCGGGCCGCGCGTCGCCGCGGGGGCCGCCGGGCCGCGCGTCGCCGCGGGGGGCGCCGGGTCGCGCGTCGCCGCGAGGGGCGCCGGACCGCGCGTCCATGCGCTGGGCGCCGGGCCGCGCGTCGCCGCGAGGGGCGCCGGGCCGTGCGTCGCCGCGGGGGCCGCCGGGCCGCCCCTGCGGCCGCGGCCCGGCCTGCACATGCGCCTGAGCCTGCGGTGCGGGCCTCAGATCGCCCTGCGCCGCGGTGAGCCCGGGGATGGCGAAGACGGGCAAACGCTTCTGGATGAGGCGCTCGATGTCGGCCAGGTAGGAGCGCTCCTCGCTGTCGCAGAACGAGACCGCCACCCCCGACGCCCCGGCGCGCGCCGTGCGGCCGATGCGGTGCACGTAGCTCTCGGGGATGTTCGGGAGGTCGTAGTTGATCACGTGCGAGATGTCGTCGATGTCGATCCCGCGGGCCGCGATGTCGGTCGCCACGAGCACGCTCGTCGTCCCCTGCTTGAAGCTCGCGAGCGCCCGCTCGCGCGCCCCCTGCGACTTGTTCCCGTGGATGGCGACGGCCTCGATGCTCGCGCGGCCGAGCTGCTGGACGACGCGGTTGGCGCCGTGTTTGGTCCGGGTGAACACGATCGCCCGGCGGAGCGCGGGGTCCTTGAGCACGTGCTCCAGCATCGCGCGCTTGTCGGACCGCTCGACGAACATCACCCGCTGCTCGATGTTCTCGGCCGTCGTGGCGACCCGCGCGACCTCGACCCGCACCGGGCTCCGCAGGATGCTGTTCGCGAGCTTCTGGATGTCCGGCGGCATCGTGGCCGAGAAGAAGAGCGTCTGCCGGCGCTCGGGCAACATCGCGAGCACGCGCCGGATGTCGTGGATGAAGCCCATGTCGAGCATCCGGTCGGCCTCGTCGAGCACGAGCGTCTCGAGCCGCCCGAACGGGGCGATGCCCTGCGAGCAGAGGTCGAGCAGCCGGCCCGGCGTCGCCACGAGGACGTCGACGCCGCGGCGCAGCGCCTCCACCTGCGGGCGCTGCCCGACCCCGCCGAAGACGACCGCGGTGCGCAGGCCGAGGTTCTTGCCGTAGGTGACGAAGCTCTCGCCGACCTGCGCCGCGAGCTCGCGCGTCGGGGTGAGCACGAGCACGCGCAGCCCGCGCTGGCCCGAGGTCCCGCTCTGCGCGAGGCGCTGCAGGATCGGCAGGGCGAACGCCGCGGTCTTGCCGGTGCCCGTCTGCGCGCAGCCGAGGACGTCGTTGCCCGCGAGGATCGGGGGAATGGCCTGCTCCTGGATCGGCGTCGGGGCGCTGTATCCCTCGGCGGCGACGGCGTTGAGCAGCGGTTGAATCAGCTTCAGATCGGCAAATTGCATGGACACTGGGCCCTCAGAGAGAGCCCCTCCTGACAGGGCAAAAGGCGCCGCGGCACCGCGCCCCGGAACACGGGGAGCTCGGTGACAGAGAGCTGTCGTCCTGCGCCTCAGCAGAGGCTGCCAGGCCATGTCGACAGCGACCGAGCACCGCAGCCCGTGCCAGGTCAGTCCGATGGGCGGCCACTCTAGTCGATGCTGTACGGAAGTCGAGCAGTGAGCGCGGCGACGAGCGAGCAAGGCCGACGGCCGCGCCGCGCCGCGCGCCGGCGGGTCGTCCGTCGTCCGTCGCCGCCGCGCGCGAGGACCGGGCGCGATCGCGGCCACGCCGCGCGCCGGAGCGGGTTCCGTGACCTCGGCGCCTCGTGCTACACCCTCGGCCCTGCCGAGCCGTCCGCTCCCGCTCGTGCCCCCGCTGCACCCCATGGCCCACCCTGCCGAAGCCTCCAAGTCGCCGGCGCACGCCGGGCTCTCCGCGCCGCAACGCCCTGGCCTGCGCCTCCCCCGCCCGCGGCTCCGGCGCTGGCTCCTCGGCTCGATCGCCGTCTCGGTGCTCGCCGGCGCGGGGCTGTGGACCGCGGTGCACCGGATCCCGTGGATGGGCCCGCTCGTCGCAAACGGGCTGCGCTCGGTCATCGGGACCGAGAACGTGACCGCCCTCGAGGAGACGGCGTACGCGGTCGAGGATCACGTCCACCGCCTCTTTCGCAAGAACGAGCCGCCGAAGACCTACTGGGAAGTGCCCGAGCAGGCCCCGGCCCCGGCCGCGCCCGCCGTCCAGGAGGTCGTGGCCGCCGGGGCCGCCGCGGGTGCTGCGCCTGCGCCGGGCGCCCCGGACGCCGCGAGGGCGGCGTTCCGCCCGAAGGACGTCGGCCCCTCGCACTCGGCGTGGGAGGCTCCCGGCGACGGGCGGTGGGTCCCCATCGTCGATCGCGCTCGCCCCGAGGACGCGCCGCGCCTCTACAAGACGTTGCTCCACCCGGATCCGAACCGGTCCTGGGCCGAGCTGTTCGTCGTGGCCGTCGATCTCTCCGGCGTCGACGTGCACCTCATGGCCGGCTCGCGCGAGCCCGCGGCGACCACCGAGGAGGGCAAGGGCTACGCGCGGACCGCGAAGATCCCGGAGGCGCACCGGGACCGGCTGCTCGCGGCCTTCAACGGCGGCTTCATGACGGAGCACGGCCAGTGGGGGATGCGGCTCGACGGCGTGACGCTGGTGCGCCCCCGCGACCAGGGCTGCACCGTCGCGCACCACGCCGACGGGCGGATGCAGATCGCGCCGTGGCCCCGGATGGCGGCCGACGAGGGCGGCATGGGGTGGTGGCGGCAGACGCCGAGCTGCATGGTCGAGGGCGGCGAGCTCCACCCGCTGCTCCGCGCGTCCGAGGTCCGCAACTGGGGCGCCACGCTGGACGGCAACACGGTCATCCGCCGCTCCGCGGTGGGGCTCGACCGCGAGGGCAAGGTCCTCTTCGTGGCCATCAGCAACCACACCACGGCGTCGGCCATCGCGCGCGGGCTGCGCCACGCCGGCGCCTGGGACGTCGCGCAGCTCGACGTGAACTGGTCCTACCCGAAGTTCCTGACCTACGAGCCGGGCGAAGGCGGCGCCCTCAAGGCGGTCGCGCTCGCGAGCGGCTTCGAGTTCGCGGACGACGAGTACCTCGGCAAGCGCTCCCTGCGCGACTTCTTCTACCTGACCCGCAAGCCCCCGGCGGCGCCCTGACCCGCGCGGCGCCTCAGGGCGCGTTGCAGACGAGGATCTGCTCGATCGCCTCGACGAGCAGCTGCTCGACCCGCTCGGGCGACACGTCGGCGGGGCGGGCGAACCGGTCGAGGTCGAAGGGCGTGGGGTTGACCTCGAGGTACGCGAGCACCTGCAGCGGGTAGCCCGTCCAGCGGATGACGCAGAAGCCGACCACGTTGCGGGTCGCCGTGGCCTCGCGCAGGCCGAGCGCGAGCTCGATGCTCGGCCTGCCGTGCCCCTCGTCGAACACGAGGCGCGGCGCGTGCCCCGCCTTCCGCAGCTCGCCCGCGAACTCCTCCATCTGGGG
Source organism: Sorangium cellulosum (assembly GCF_002950945.1). Taxonomy (GTDB): domain Bacteria; phylum Myxococcota_A; class Polyangia; order Polyangiales; family Polyangiaceae; genus Sorangium; species Sorangium cellulosum_E. The sequence continues at coordinate 5,854,328 of NZ_CP012673.1, read as the reverse complement.
GCGCAGCACGCGCTCCCGCAGCGCGTCGAACTCGCGGAGGAACTCCGCCTCCGCGGTGGGGCGGGTCTCCTCGATGCGCCGCGCGTACCGGGCCGTGAGGCGCTCGATGCGGAGCCGGTTGTGCTCCTTCATGGGCCGCCTAGGGGGCGAGGACGAGCACCTTGACCTGGCTCGGCACGATGCTGATCCCGGGTGAGTTCACGGAGTTCTGCAGCGTGATGCTCGTCATGCGCGTGACGGGCGCGCCGCCCACGAGCACGGTGAACGCCCCGGTGATGTGGCGCGAGGGGCCCATCACCGTGTGCGACACGACGCCCGTCTCCAGGCCGGCGTTGTCGCCGTTCGTCAGCGGCACCTGCGTCCGCATGTTGTGCGCCGGCGTGCAGCTGACCAGCACGTTGTAGACCGCCGGCACCCCCATCGGCTGGGCCGACAGGTTGGGATACGGCACCGGCAGGTGCGCCGGCGGCGTCAGGCACACGTCGGGCCCACCCAGGGCCATGCCTCCCATCTGCGAGTTTGCGAACATCGGAGCCTCCTGTCAGCCGAGGTGGATCTGCCCGCCGTCGATCTTCGTGAGCTCGCCGCTCGAGACGAGCGTCGCCTCCGCCTTGATGTTCACGGCGGCCCTGGCCTTGACCTCGTAATACTGCGCCCGCACCTGCTCCGACTCGGCGATGAAGCGGTACGCGCGGTCGAGGCGCTGCACCCAGCGGCCCGCGATCGACTCGACCGACCTCGCCACGGTCTTCACGCGGTGCACCTGCGCCACGAGCTGCTCGCCGACGTACGTCATCGCCCCGACGGCGAACGAGCCCTCCGCGGCGGCGACGCGCACCGTGCCCGCGGCCACGGCCGCCTCGGCCGGCGTGACGAGGCGCACCCCCTCCCCCGCCGTGACCGTGAAGCGGCCGTTCGGGGCGCACACCTCCAGATCGCCGTCGGCCACGAGGCGCGCCGGCGCGTCCCCGTCGCGGTCGAGCACGGCGAGCACGTGGCAGCCGCCCTCGTGCAGCGCGAGCAGGACGCGATCGCCGAGCGCCGGCTCGACGAGGCAGCTCACCGCGCGCCGCGCGGCGTAATCGCCCGACCCGACGCGCACCTGGAACGACCGGCCCATCACCCCGATGACCGTGCCCACCTCCTGCGTCGCGAAGGTCTCCACCCGTTGTCTCGCCAGATTGTCTCGCATCGTCTCTCTCCTGCTGTCCGGGAGGGGAACCCCTCAGGGCGTCCAGCGCTCGGCTTCCAAGAGCTCCTCGTCGTCGCCGAGCGCGAGGGCGCGGTTCGTGAAGATCGCGCCCGCGTCGCGCGTCTGGTGGAAGCGGGCGCGGAAGAGCTTCGCATGCGAAAAGTCGGCCTGCTCGACGCCCGCGCGCGAGAGGTCGGCGTAGGTGAGATCGGCGCCGCGGAAGCTCGCGAGCGGGCACTTCGCGCGCTGGAAGATCGCCTGGTAGAGGTCGGCGTCGCCGAGGTTCGCCGCCTCGAGGTCGGCCTCGGAGAAGGTCGCCTGGCGCGCCTTGAGGTGCTCGGCCGACGCGCCCGCGAGGCGCGCGCCGAAGAAGATGGCGCGCTCGGCGCGCGCGCCGTCGAGCTTCGCCGCCGTGAGATCGGCGCCCTTGAAGTTCGCCTGGACGAGCGTCGCGCCCCGCAGGTCGCACCCGGCGAGATCGGCGTCGGTGAGCTGCGCCAGCGTCAGGTTCATGCCCGAGAGGTCCTGCCCGCGCAGGCTCGCCCCGGCGAGCACCGCGAGGTGCATCGAGGCGCCGCGCAGGCGCGCCGTGGACAGGTCGGTGTTGAGCAGGCACGCCTGGTGGAGCCGCGCCTCCTCGAGCACCACCTCGGCCATCTCGGTGTCCACGAACGCGAAGCGGTCGAGGTTCGCCCCGCGGAAGCTCGCCTGGTCGGCGCGCCCCTTCACCATGTCCCCGACCGTCAGGTCGGCGCCGTCGAACGAGGCGCCCGAGGCGTCGCACTCCACGAAGTCCGCCGACTGGAGATCGGCGCCGCGGAAGGAGGCGCCGAGCAGCGCGCACTGGATCCACGTGCTGTGGCGCGCCTTGACCCCGGAGAGATCGACCCCGGAGAGATCGCACGCGCTGAGCACCGACTCCTCCAGGCTGGCGCCCGCGAGGATCGCGCCCCGGAACGAGACCTTCTCGAAGACCACCCCCGAGAGATCGCTCCCGGACAGGTCGAGCCCGGCGAGGCGCGCCTCGACGATCGGCTCGCCCGCCTCGACCATCGCCATCAAATCGTCCCGGGTCATCCGTCCTGCCTCGTGAAGAGCACGCGCTTCGTGTGGGCGTCGGCGAAGCTCGTCCGGTCGTCGCCGCGGGCCTGGAGCAGGTTCGCGGAGAAGAGGTTCGTCCGGGCGAGGTTCGCCCCGGCGAGCTTGGCCTTCTGCAGCAGGGCGTCCATGAGGTTGGCGCCCGAGAGATCCGCGTCCCTCAGGTCGGCCCGGATGAACCGCGCGCCCTTGCCGCGGAGCGACGCGAGGCGCGCCCCGCGCAGGTCGGCCTCGCTGAAGTCCGCCTCCTCGGCCGCGGCCCCCTCGAAGACCGCCCCCGCGAGCCCGACGCCGCGCAGGTGCGCCCCCGCGAGCTCGGCCCCGGAAAAATCCGCCCCTGGCAGAGAAGATTCCGGTACCAGACGAATGTTCGCCGCGCGGGCGCGCTGGAACGAGGCGCCTTCCACGTGCATCTGCACGAAGGTCGCCTGCTCGAGCTCGGCGTCGCTGAAGTCGATGTCCCGGCCCGTGCACTGGAAGAACGTCGCCTTGCGGAGCTTCGCGCCCGCGAAACACACGCCGGCGAGATCGACCCGGAAGAACAGCACGTCGTCCGCCGCCACGCCGCGGAGGTCCGCGCCCGGGAGGGTGGTCTCGTAGAGGTCCGCGCCCTCGAGGTCCGCGCCCGACAGCAGCGCCCCCGCGAGCCGCGCCCGGTGGAGATTCGCCCCGGACAGCCGGGCCCCCTCGAAGCTCGCGCCGGCGAGCTCGGCCTCGCCGAGGTTCGCCTCGACGAGCCGGGCCCCGGACAGCGCCGCCCGCTCGAGCCGCGCGCGCGCCAGCACCGCGCCGGACAGGTCGGCCCCGGAGAGGTCACACGCCGTGAGGTCCGCCCCCTCGAGCAGCGCCTCGCCGAGGTCGACGCCGGCGAGGCGCAGCCCCCGCAGGTCGGCGCCGGTCAAGTCGCGCCGGGCGAGCGGCTCGCCCGCGGCGAGCGCGCGCTCCACGTCGGCGCGGAGGGCGGCCTGGGCCGCCTCGTCCCGCGGCGAGGCGGGCGGGAGCAGGTGGGCGGCGAGGCGGTAGGCGCCGAGCAGCGACGCCTCGGTCTGGCGCAGGCCCTCGGCGAAGGCCGGATCCGCGAGCTTCGCCTCGAGGTCGTCCATCGGAGCGCCGCCGGCGCGGCCCACCCCGGCGAGCTCGCGGAGGCGCGCGAGCTCCTCGTCCGCGCGGAACTTCGGCGGGCCGCCCCCTTCGCGCCGGCCCTTTTCGGCCATCGCGTCGAAGTCGATCCCCTGCTCGGCGCAGAGCTTCCGCGCCTGCTCGCTGGGGTCCTGCGCCTCGGCTTCCTTCATGGCCGCGGCGGCCTCGGCCTCCGCGCGCTCGACGAAGTCGGCCAGATCCTCGATCCCCGGCGGCTCCGGCGCGGGCGGCACCTCCCTCGGCAACGTCTCGTCCGGATTGTTCCCGAGCGCCGCGGCCGCCGCGCGCGCGTCGGCGAGCTCGCGCTGCGCGCGCGCGCGCGACCGCCGCTCCATGTGCCCCTTCCGCTTCAGGAGCTCCTCCATGTCGCTCAGGCGCTCGTCGGGGAAGGAGACGGGCGGCGCGCCCGGATCGGCCTGCGGCAGGAGATCCCTGTCGCGCAGCGCGTGGAGGTGGCCCTTGTCCTTGTCGAGCCGCTGCGCGAGCACCGCGCGGTAGTGCTCGAGCGGCCGCGGGGCGTCGGACCGGTCGAGGGCGAGCAGGAGCACGTCGAGATCCGCCGCGTCGTCCTCGGCGACGTCGACCATGCCGCGGAAGATCGCGACGCCCCGCTCCGCGCCGGGGAGGAGGATCACCGTCTCCAGGCGCGTCGCGACCTCCTCCAGGGGCGCGTCGCCGTTGCCGTCGCCGCCCGCCGCGCCGGCGCCGCCCTTGCGCTGGACGAAGCACCGCGCGCGGACCCTGGGCACGCGGGCCGCGAGGCGCGGCTTCGTGGGGTGCAGGTTCTCCAGCACCAGCGCCTCGCCGCCCTCGAAGTAGCCGGCGGGCAGCCGCTGATCTTCCGGGGCCACCTGGAAGTACTCCGGATCCAGATCCTTCGCGAAGCCGGGGAACTCCTGCTCGACCCATTTGGGGCCGTACGTCCCCATCTTGGCCAGGCGCCCGGCGAGCGTCGGGTCGAGCGACCCGAAACACGCGGGCGGCGGCCGGTCGCCGGGCGATTTCACGAGGTGCTGCGGGTGCTCCAGGTGCGGCAAGAGGTGCACCCGGGCCCCGCCTTCCTCGGTGGGCGCGAGCCCCATGCCCCGCGGGTTGGGCGGGTAGTCCGGCCCGCCGAAGGCGTTCTCCCAGACGAGCTCCATCTCCGTGATGGGCTCGGGCTCGGTCGGGCCGCCGAGCTGCCACCGCCGCTTGCCGACGACGTAGAGGCTCTTGTCGACGAGGGGGGCGTCGCCGCGGCGCACCTCCAGCCGCGCCGGGAACGCCGGCTGCGGCTTCCCGCCGGGGGCGTACGCCCGGCCGAAGACGAGGACCTCGCCGCGCGGCTTGGGCAGGCCCTCGTCGAGGATCGCGTCCTTGCCCAGCGTCCTCGCGACCTCCTGCCACATCGCGGCCTCGGGCAACGCGAGCTCCGGCGCGTCCAGGGGGAAGTACAGGAGCACGCCCACGCTGAGGTGGTGCGCGCGGCGGACGGTGACCACGCGCTGGTTGAGGGAGAGGCGCACCGGCCTCACGACGCGTGTCACGGCCGGCCTCCTTCCAGGCTCGCCTGGCCGGGGATCCCCAGGCCCGCCTGGCCGGTCATCCCGGTGAGGCGCGCGTCGCGCAGGCGCGCGCCGCGCAGGTCGGCGCCCTCCGCGGTGGCCCCCTCGAGGCAGGCGCCTTCCAGGTCGATCCCGCGGAGGCGCGCCCCGTCGAGCGCCGCCTCGGAGAGATCCGCGCCGCGGAGCGTGGACGCCGGGAGCACCCGGAGCGCGCGCGCCCTCGCCTTGCGGAACGAGGCGCGCTCGGCGCGCACGCTGCTGAACGTGGCGCCCTCGAGCTGCGCCTCGGCGAAGTCGGCCCGCGCCGCCTCGCACTGGAAGAAGGTCGCCTTCTCGAGGTTCGCCCGCACGAACCGCGCTCCCCGGAGATCGACGTGCGAGAAGAGCACCGCGTCCGCGCGGGCGCCGCCGAAGTCGGCGCTGCGCGCGATCGCGCCGAAGAGGTCGGCGCCGCGCAGGTCGGCCTCGGGCAGGCGCGCCCCCTCGAGCCATGCCTTCTGGAGCACCACGCCGCGCAGGTCGGCGCCCCGGAACTCCGCCCGGCCGGCCTGGACCTCCGCGAGCTTCGCCTCGTGGAGGTCGGCGCCCTGGAGCTGGGCGCCCTCCAGCCGGGCGCGGGAGAGGTCGGCCCCGGCGAGGTTCGCCCCGGAGAGCTCACAGCCGGACAGGTCCGCGCCCTGGAGCGAGGCCTCGCTCAGATCCACCCCCGCGAGGACCAGCCCGCGCAGATCGGCGCCCTGGAGATCCCGGCCCACGAGCGGCTCGCCCGCGGCGATCGCCGCCTCGACTGCGGCGCGCAGGGACGGATCGGCCTCGGGCGTGGGCCTGCCCAGGGCCGCTTCCGGGACGAGCCGATCGAGCGCGCCCGGCGACGCCGCGAGCGCGGCCCCGGCGCGGCGCAGCCTGGCCACGCCCTCCGGATCGGCCGCCCCGCCGGGCATCGCCAGGTGGGACGTGGCGAGCGCGACGCTCGCGCCGATCGCGCGCCGGGGGTCGTCCTTCGTGCCGGCCGCGGGCCCGCCGCGGTCTTTTCGCGGCGGCGCGACGGGCGCAGGCCCCGACGCCTGGCGCAGCGCCCGGGCGGCCTCGGCGAGCGCGGCGCGTGGATCGGCCGTCCCCTCGGCCGGCGCCGTCCGGAAGGCCTCGTTCCGTCCCCTGGCGCCTCGGAGCGCTTCGCGCGCCTGCTCCAGGGCGAGCTTCAGCTCGGCCGCCGGGCCGCGGCCGCCGCCGGGTTGCTCGGTTATCACGTCACGCGCCACGTCGTGCTCCGCCCTCGATGCTCATCGATGCTCGTCTTCAAAAGCGCTACGGGATGACCTTGAACCCGACCTTCTCCACCGCGACAACCCGCTTCTTGATCGACGCGGACAGGCTCTCGACCTTGACGTTCCTCTTGATGAGCTTCGCGTTCTCCATGGCGACCTCGGCGCCGGCCTTGGCGGTGATCGTCGTGCCGTAATTCATGTTGACCGTCACCCCCGCGTTCGTCGCGATCTTGGTCCCGAGGGTGTGCTCGTTGGAGCCAGCGGCGTTGATCGAGAACTTGAAGCCGCCCGTAAACTCCGCGGTGGCCGCCACCTTCATGTCGATGACCGGGCCCAGGAACATGTTGAAGTTGAGGGACGCCTTCATGTCCACCACCGTCCCCGCGGTGAACGACATGAACGCGCCGCCCTTCCTGTCGATCGTCATGCCCGCGACCGACGACTCGAAGGTCCCGTTCTTCTTGTCGATCGTGTGCCCGTCGACCGTGCTCTTGAAGGTCCCGAACTTGTGCTCTTCCGTGTCCGAGTAGTTGTACGATTTCACGTTCCCGAGCGTGTAGGTCTCGGTGTCGCCGTACGTCGCGGCGGTCATGGACCCTCCGGTCCAGACCAGGAAGTTGCCGATGCGGAGCAGGCTCTGGTTGCCCTGGATGAAGTCGGTCTTGTCGCCGTAGATGGCCTTGCCCTCGCCGGCGCTCTCCCACGTCACCTGCTGCGCCGCGAAGAACTCCATGCTCCCCGCGTTCGCCTTCGCCTTGTAGTTGCCGCTCTCGATGTCCATCGACACGTTGTCGCGGACGTTGACGGCCCAGTTGCCGCCGCCCTTCTTGCCGACGTGCACGTCGAAGTTGCCGCCGGAGTCCCACACGCTCTTCGCGTCGGTCTTGGCGATGAGCTCGTGGTTGTCGTTGGGCGCGCCCATCCGGAGGTACGTGTTCGCGTGCGGCGTCGAGACCGTGATGCGCTGCGAGCCGGCCGCGTCCTCCATCTCGATGCGGTTCCTGCCGCCGGTCTGGATGACGTTCTTCGTGTGGTTGCCGCTCGTCACCGGGCTCGGCGTGAGCACGTTGGGCACCACGCCGGAGATGACGGGGCGGTCCGGGTCGCCGCCGAGGAAGCTCAGCACGACCTCGGTCCCGCGGCGCAGCGGGAAGTGGAACCCTTCGACGCCGCCGCCGTGCGGCTGCATCATGCGGACGTAGGTGGACCCGCTGCCGTCGCGCGGGCTCGCCTCGTCGAACTTGAACCGGACGAGGTAGCGCCCGTGCTCGTCGATCTGCGCGTACTCGCTCGACGCGGAGCCGTCGACCGTGCCGTTCTCGTAGCCGTAGATGCGGGGCCACGCGGTCCGCGACTCCGCGCGGAACTGCGTCGTGGCCGGGATGGCCGCGACCTCGACGAAGTAGACCTCCTCGTGGTCGAGCGGGACGAGCTCCTGGAGGTCGTCGTGCCCGGCGGACTGGTTGCCGTGGTGGCGCACCTCGATCGCGAGGTATTTCGTGTTCAGCCGCGCGCGCGGGTGCTCCTCGAGCTCGAAGGTGTACCCCGCGCGCAGGTGGAGCCGCGAGCCGCTCGCCTGGGCCACCGCCTCCCGGGCGAGGTACTCCTCGGCGCGCAGCTGGGCCAGCCGCGAGCCGGCCTCGGCGCTGAAGAAGCGCTCGCCGTGCAGGCTGATCTCGCCGGCCCCGTACGGCGACACCGGCGCCGCGCCCGAGAGGGGGAAGTTCGGCCGGACGTAGTCGTAGTCCTTGAGCTTCACCCGCGACGGGAGCGCCCCGTGCTGGCAGGAGAAGGTGCGGAACGAGGCGCCCGCGCTCCGGTCCTCGCCGGTCTGCGGGTGGTAACGGACCGGCGTGCCGAGCGCCTCCGCGGGATACGCCTTGTCGTCGCAGAGGATGAGCCGCTCGCCGTCCTCGGTGTGCTCGAAGTAGTAGTAGATGCCTTCTCGCTCCATCCACCGCGAGATGAAATCGAAGTCGCTCTCGCGATACTGGCAGATGTGCTCCTCGGTCTCGTGGCTGCCGAGTCGGAGCTCGTAGTCGCCGCTCGCGATGCCGTTCTCCTCGAGCACGGCCCGGATCACGTCGGGCACGCTCTTCTTCGTGAAGATCCGGCTGTGCTTCGAGAGCGTGAGCCCCCAGAGCCGCGGCACGAGCACCGCCCTGAGCAGCGCGCGACCGCCGTACTCGTGGAGCAGATCGACGCCGGCGAGCACGCCGGCGAACAAGAAGGGCGGATTCTTGTCGTCCAGGCGGTCAATCACGAGCCGCGCCTTGGATCCGACCATCTCCGAGAAGTTCGCGTCCTCCTCGCCTTCGCTCGGGATGCTGAAGAAGATCTCGAACCGATACGGGCGCGAGATCGCCTCCACGCCGCGAAACCCGACCACGCGTGTCAGGCCTGGCAGGATGCTCGAGGAAAACGTGATCTGCTCGCTCATGGTCGTGCCTCTTCCGGTGGCAACCCATTCATCCAGCGGGGCGCCGAGGATGCAGACAAAGGTGCCTCTGCCCACGATCCATGCATGTCCGGCGCGCTTTGCATACCTAGAGCGACAAACGGGTTGAACCCGTCTGAAACGAGCAGATTTTCGAACCGCCAAGGCGCCAAGGACGCCAAGAAGGAGAAGAAAATATCTTGGCGCCCTTGGCGCCCTTGGCGCCTTGGCGGTTCATCTCTCGTTCCTCAACGTGATCGGTGTTCTAGACGCAAAGAGGCCAGGGTGTCAACCTTGTGAAGAAGTGTAAACGCTGTCGCTCACGGCGTTATTTCTTCGCTCTCGCTGTCGCTCTTTTCGTTGTTCTCGCCGCTGTTCTCGCCGTTGTTGGCCGGCGCAGTCTCAACGAGGTTGCGCAAGGTCGCGCCGCTCGACTTCGCATTGGCGAGCTTGACGTCATAGACGTTGGCGCCCGAGAGGTCGGCTTCGCGCAGATCGGCGCCGTCGACGTTGGCGTGCGGGAGGCTCGCCTCCTTGAGCTTTGCCGCGCGCAGGATGGCGCCGGCGAGGCTCGCGCCCTCGAAGCGCGATCGCGAGAGATCGGCCTTGCTCCCGTTGATGCCGGCGAGGCTCGCCCGATCGAAGCTGGCCTCGACGAGGCGCGCTTGCCGCAGGTCGGCGCCGTCCAGCGAGGCGCCCTCGAAGCTCGCGTTGGCGCCTCTCGCGGAGGTGAGGTCCACGTTCCTGAGGATCGCGGCGCCGAACTCGGCGTGGTCGAGCGTGGCGCGGGAGAGATCGGCGTGGGAGAGGTCGGCCGCGTGGAGCCGCGCGCCGGTCAGATCCGCGCCGCTCAGGTTCGTCCTGGAGAGGCGCGCGGACGTGAAGTTGCACCCGGTGAGCCTGGCGCCGGCGAGGTTCATGCCGTCGAGCGCGGCGCCGCTGAAATCGATGCCGTCGAGCTCGACCCCCGAGAGATCGAGATCGTAGAGCGGCTGACCTTCCCTGAGGCGCACGAGCAGCACCGCGCGCAGGCCGCGCGCCTCGGGCGCGGGCTCGGGCGGCGCGGCGGGGACCTCCGCGGCTTGCGCGGGCGGGCCGTCGTCCGCGGGCGCGACGGGCCCGGGCGCGAGCGCTGGAGGGGCCTCTTCCAGCGCGGCGGATTCGCCTGCTGGCGGGGTCGTCTGGTCGAGCGGCGCGGGCGGCGGCCGCGTCGCTGTCGGCGGCTCGTCGGCCGGCGGCTGCGTCGTCGTTGCCGGCGGCTCGTCGGCCGGCGGCAGGTCGCCGGCGGGCGGCGGCGGCGCGGCGCCGCGGCGGGCGAAGGGCATCGCGAACGGCACGGCCTCCGCGGGAGGCTCGGGGCGCGGCGGCGGCGCTGGCCCGGGCGAGAAGGGCAACGGCGGCGGCGCTTGCAGGGGCCTCACCATCTGCGTGGCCATGCTCCAGTGCCCCTCGGGGATCTGCGCGAAGGGCAAGGACGGCAGCGCCTGCAGCGGCGCCGCCATCTGCGTGACCGTGCTCCAGTGCCGGTCGGGGATCTGCGCGAACGGGAGCGACGGCCGCCCCTCGGACAGCGCCACCTGCTGCGTGGTCCCGCTCCAGTGGCCCCCCGGGATCTCCGCCCCCGGCGCGGCCGGCACGCTCCCGGGCCCGGCGAGCGCGGCGGGCGCCCGCGGGGGCTCGGGGCGCGGCGGCGGCTGCCCGGACGCGGGCACGAACGGCAGCGGCGGCGGCGCGTGCAGCGGGGCCGCCTGCTGCGTGGTCGCGCTCCAGTGCCCTCCCGGGATCTCCGCCGCGGGCGCGGCGGGCGCGCTCCCCGGCCCGGCGAGCGCGAGGGGCGCCCGCGAAGAGGGCGCCGCCGGCGCCGCGAGCCACGGCAGGGGCCGCCCCGGCACCTCGACGCCGGCGACCACGCGCAGCCGGTCCGGCGTCTCGCCGGGCAGCACGGCGACGTTCCCGCGCCAGATCACCGAACAGAGCAGGTGATCCGCGTCGATGGTCAACGTGTCGGCGACGAGCTCGATCGGCTGCCCGGGATCCTCCCCTCTCGGCTCGACCCGATGGAGCCGCGCGAGCGCGCGCGCCGAGGGCAGGCAGGACCGGATCCACGGGTAGTTCGGGTGCAGGCCCTGGAGCACGATCCACTCGTCCCCGCGGAGGAAGTCGATCTGCTGGTCCGCCGGCGCGGCGTGGAAGTAGCGGAAATCGAAGCCGGCATCGAGCTCCGGGACCGGGGCGTCGAGCGCCTGATCCTGCGCGAGCAGGCGCCTCCTCGGCGCCCAGTGCCTCGCGATCGGGCCGAAGCCCGCCGGCCGCGCCGGGTCGACCGGATCGACGATGTTCGGCAGCGCCGCGCCGGAGCCCACGCCCACCGGGTTCGCGTCGACGTGCGGGCCGCCGAACGCGCGCTCGTACACGATCGGCATGAGGCTGAACGGCCGCGGGCTCCGGGCCTCTCGTGTGGAGTCGCCGAAGACGTGGAGCACCTTGTTGAGGACCCACCGGTCCTCCCGGAAGAGCGCGACCCGCACCGAGAGCGCCGTCGCGGTCTGTCCCGCCGGCGCGGCGGCGTGCCCGCGCACGAGGACCCCTGCGCCCGGCAGGTAAGGCGCCGTCTCACACGCCTGCTCGAGGCTGCCCCGCCCGTCTCGCGCCGAGTCGGAGCGGACCAGTTGCTCCGCCGCGGCGGTGAGCTCCGCGCGCCGCTCGTGGACGAGGGCAAACGTCGCCTTGACGATGACCGTGAGCCGCTCTGCGCCCTGCATGCGCCAGAGCACGGCGCCGCACGAGGACGGCGCCAGGGCGACGAGGGAGAGGGGCCAGGGTGGCTGCACAGCGGAGCTCGCGCGGGCCGCGCGCCTTCAGCAGCGGACGGCCCCCGGGTCGCCCAGGATAACCCCCTGCGGCGCTCGAGCGCAAGCGCGCGACATGGCCGAGACGAGGCCTCGTGTCGCCCCTGCTCTCACCGAGCGATGTCGCAGCTCGATCCATCCGAGAGCGAGAGACGGGTTGAACCCGCCTGAAACGAGCAGAATTTCGAGCCACCAAGGCGCCAAGACATCGTCTTTCTCCTGGCGTCCTTGGCGTTCTTGGTGCCTTGGCGGTTCATCTCTGGCTCGATACGACGTGATCTGTATTCTAGCGCGCGTCCAGATCCAAAACATCCTCGCGCGTGCAGAGCGCAGAGCGCAGAGCGGCGGAGTCCGCGTTCGTTCGCGCCGCCGAGCGCGGAGTGGCCTGCCGCGCCGCTCCCCTGCTCCGGGAAGACGCCAGGCAAGCCCATCGATATCACATTCCGCCCAGCGAGCTGATTTTTCACAAAAAACGACGCTATTCGAGAGAGGGTCCCCTTGCGCCTTGTTGGTTGAAATTGCCTGATTTTATTCACAAAAACATCGACTGTCCTCGATTGACAGCGCGTGGAAGCTCTCGATAGGAACGACACCTCACGACGGCTCCCCATGCGTTTTTATGCCGACCTCCACGTTCACTCGAAGTACTCCCGCGCGACGAGCAGCGATTGCGATCTCGCGCACCTCTCCTACTGGGCTCAGCGCAAGGGCATCGCGGTGCTCGGCACCGGGGATTTCACCCACCCCGTGTGGATGGCCGAGCTCCGGGAGAGCCTCGTGCCCGCGGAGCCGGGCCTCTTCCGGCTGCGGGACGACCTCGACCGCGCCGTGGCCGATCGGCTCCCCGGGGCGTGCCGCGGCGTGATCCGCTTCGTCCTCTCGGTGGAGATCTCGACGATCTACAAGAAAGGCGACAGGACCCGGAAGATCCACCACCTGCTCTACGCGCCCGATTTCGAGGCGGCGGACCGGATCGTCCGCGCGCTCTCCCGGGTCGGCAACCTGAGCGCCGACGGGCGGCCGATCCTGGGGCTCGACTCGCGCCACCTGCTCGAGATCGTGCTGGAGTCGGGCGAGGGCTCCTACCTCGTGCCGGCGCACATCTGGACGCCGTGGTTCTCGGTGCTCGGCTCCAAGGCCGGCTTCGACGCGGTCGAGGAGTGTTATGGCGACCTCGCGCCGCACATCTTCGCGCTCGAGACGGGGCTCTCGTCGGATCCCGCGATGAACTGGCGGATCTCCGGGCTCGACCGGTACCGGCTCGTCTCGAGCTCGGACGCGCACTCGCCCGCGAAGCTCGGCCGCGAGGCCACGGCCTTCGACACCTCGCTCGATTACTTCGCGATCCGGCGCGCCCTGGAGACCGGACAGGGCTTCTCCGGCACGGTGGAGTTCTTCCCCGAGGAGGGGAAATACCACCTCGACGGCCACCGCAAGTGCAATGTCGTGCTCTCGCCGGCGGAGGCGCGGGCGCGCTCGCTCCTGTGCCCGGTCTGCAGCCACCCGGTCACGGTGGGCGTGCTCCACCGGGTCGAGGAGCTCGCCGACCGCGACGAGGGCGCGCGGCCCGAGGGCGCGAGCGAGTTCCGCAACCTGGTCCCGCTGCCCGAGGTCCTGGCCGAGCTCCACGGCGTGGGCGCCTCCAGCAAGGCGGTGCAGCGGAGCTACGACGCGGTGCTCTCGCGGCTCGGCCCCGAGCTGTTCCTCCTCGGCGAGGCGCCGCTCGACGACATCGAGCGCGCTGGGACGCCCCTCCTCTCCGAGGCGATCGCGCGCATGCGGGAAGGGCGCGTGATCCGCGACGCCGGCTACGACGGCGAGTACGGCGTGATCCGGGTGTTCGAGCCGGACGAGCTGAAGCGGCGCCACGGCGGCGGGCTCCTGTTCCAGCCGGATCCCGCGCCGCCCCAGCCGCCGCCGGCACCGCACCCGCCGGCGGCGCCGCGCCCGCCCGCGCGCCGCGGCCGTGACCGCGCCGGGACGCCCCCGGCGGAGGGCGAGGCGGGCGCCCCGCCGCGGCGCGCAGAGCCCGCGCCCGCCTCGCCGGGCGGCCCGTCGCTGCTCGACGCGCTCGACCCGGAGCAGCGGGCCGCGGCCGAGATCGACGAGGGCGCCCTGCTCCTGCTCGCGGGGCCGGGCACGGGCAAGACCCGCACGCTGACGCACCGGATCGCCCACCTCGTCGTGGACCTCGGCGTCCCGCCGGAGCAGTGCCTCGCGATCACCTTCACCCGCCGCGCCGCCGACGAGCTGCGCGAGCGGCTCGGGGCGCTGCTCGGCGAGGCCGGCGGCCGCGTGCCCGCGATGACGTTCCACGCGCTCGGCCTCTCGCTGCTGCGCGAGCACGCGGGGGGCGGCGCCCCGCCGAAGATCGCCGGCGAACACGAGCGCACGGCGCTGCTCGCCGGGGCGCTCGGCATCCCCGAGCGGCGGGCGGCCCGGCTGCTCGCCGAGATCGCGGCGCTGAAGCGGAGCTGCCCGCGCCACGCCGACACACACCGGCTGCCGGAGGGCGCGCTGCCCGCCGGGGGCGACGTCGACCGCGCCTGGAAGACGTACGAAGACGAGCTCGCGGCGCGCGGGCTCCTCGACCTCGACGACCTCATCGGGCACGCGGTCCTCCTCCTGGAGGAGCGGAGCGACGTGCTCGCCGCCGCGCGGGCGCGGGCCCGGTACCTCTCGATCGACGAGTACCAGGACATCGACGAGCGCCAGTACCGGCTCGTGCGCGCGCTGGTTCCCCCCGGCGGGAACGTCTGCGCGATCGGGGATCCGGACCAGGCGATCTACGGCTTCCGCGGCGCAGATGTGGGCTTCTTTTTCCGTTTCCAGCAGGATTTTCCAGCCGCACGGGTGGTGCGCCTGAAGCGGAACTACCGCTCGGCGTCCCCCATCGTCGAGGCGGCGCTCCAGGTGATCGCGCCCTCGCCGACGCTCGGGGCGCGGGAGCTCGTGCCGAACGCGCCGGAGGTCGGAGAAGCGGAGCGCGTCGTGGTGCACGAGGCGCCGACGGAGCGCGCCGAGGCCGAGCAGGTGGTCCACGCCATCGAGCGGATGATCGGCGGCTCCACGTTCTTCTCGATGGACAGCGGCCGGGTGGCGTCGCCGCTGGCGAGCGGGGATCACGCCTTCTCGGATTTCGCGGTGCTCTACCGCACCGAGGCGCAATCCGAGGCGCTCCGGGAGGCGCTCGCCCGCTCGGGCATGCCGTTCCAGCGGCGGTCCGAGCGCCGCGTCCTCGAGCGCGCGGCCTCCGAGGCGCTCGCGCGGGCGCTGGCCGACACCCCGCCGGGGCCGCTCGTCCCGCGCCTCAAGGCGGCCGCGGCGCGGCTCCGGGAGGACGTGGCGCTGCCTGGCCCGGCGGCCGCTCCGGCCGCGGAGGGCGGGGCCGCGGAGGGCGCCCCCGGCGCCGCGCGCCTCGGCGAGGCCGACGTCGACGCGGCGCTGGAGCTCTGCCTGCCGCTCGCGGAGCGCTGCGGAGCCGACCTCGATCGTTTCCTGATCGAGCTCGCGGTGTGCTCCGAGATCGACGCCTGGGACCCGCGGGCCGACCGCATCTCGCTGCTCACGCTGCACGCGGCCAAGGGGCTCGAGTTCCGGGTGGTCTTCCTGGTGGGGTGCGAGGACGGCCTGCTCCCGCTCCGGTTCCCCGGCAGGGCCGAGGTCGACGTGGCCGAGGAGCGCCGGCTCTTCTATGTCGGCATGACGCGGGCGCGAGAGCGGCTGTTCCTCTCTCGGGCCCGCGAGCGCGCGCGGCACGGCAAGGTGGTCCAGACCGAGGTCTCGCCGTTCGTGCGCGAGGTCGAGGAGCGGTTGCTCGCGCGCGAGGGGCCGGCGCCCGGGGCACAGAAGCGGTCGCGCGCCGACGAAAGCCGGCAGCTCAAGCTGTTCTGACGACCCGGCCGCCCCGGCCGCCCCGCGGCGTCACGCGTCGGCGATCTTCAGGAGCTGCTTGCCCAGGTTGGCCCCCTCGAAGAGCCGGCGCAGGACCCTGGGCGCGTTTTCCAGGCCCTCCTGCACGTCGTGGTGATCCTTGATCTTCCCTGACGCGACCCAGCCCACGAGCTCCTTCGCCGCCTCGGGCGCGCGATCGAAGTAATCGATGACGATGAACCCCTCCATACGCGCGCGCTTGAAGATGAGGTTGCGGTAGTTCCTCGGGCCCGGCGGGAGCTCGGCCGCCGTGTAGGTCGAGATCGCGCCGCACAGCACCACGCGGCCTCGGAGCGCGATGTGCGCGAGCGCCGCGTCGAGGATCTCGCCGCCCACGTTGTCGAAGTAGACGTCGATCCCCTTCGGGCAGAGCGCCCCGAGGCGGGCGAGCACGTCCTCCGACTTGTAATCGATGGCCGCGTCGAACCCGAGCTGATCGACGACGAAGGAGCACTTGTCGGGCCCTCCGGCGATGCCGATCACCCGGCACCCCTTCAGCTTGGCTATCTGGCCCGCCATCATGCCGGTCGCCCCGGCGGCGCCCGAGACGACCACCGTCTCTCCCGCCGTGGGGCGCCCGAGATCGAGCAGGCCGAAGTACGCCGTCAGCCCGGTGAGCCCGATCGCGCTCAGCGCGACCGGGAGCGACACGCCCGGGGGGATCCGGGTCGGACGTGAAGGCCCGCCGGCGTCGAGCACGACGTAGTCCTGCCAGCCGACCATGCCCTGGACCAGATCCCCGGGCGCGAAGCCCGGCGCCCGCGACGCCACGACCCGCCCGGCGCCGAACGACCGCATCACCTCCCCGAGGGGGACCGCGGGAACGTACGTGTCCCGCGACGCCCAGCCACGCTGGGCCGGATCGACCGAGAGATAGAGATTCCGGATCAGGATCTGCCCGTCCGCCGTGAGCTCGGGCGCAGGCTCTTCAGCCCATGTGAAGTTGTGCTCCTCGATACCGCCCGCTGGGCGCGACGCGAGCAGCCACCGTCGATTGACAGGAACGTTCATCGCGGTCTCCTGGTGAGGCGGACACCCTACCAGGACGCCCCGCGCGGCGCACCTTCCCGGGGTCAGGCGACGGCGGCGGCCCGCCCGTCCCGGGCCGGGCGCGCGACCAGCTCCGCGATGGCCGACGTGAAGCGCGCCGGCTCCAGCGGCTTCGCGACGTACTCGTCGAACCCGCCGTCGATGGCGCGGGCGCGGTAGGAGTCCCCCGCATACGACGTCACCGCGACCGCGCGGATACCCCTCACCCGCGGATCGGTGTGGCCGCGGACCGCGTCCATCAGCACGTAGCCGTCCTGCCCCGGCATGCCGATGTCGCTGATCAGCACGTCGAACCGCTCCGACGCGAGCCGCGCGAGCGCCTCCTCCGTCGACCCCGCGCCCTCGGCCGCGGCGCCCGCCCGCGCCAGCGTGTACGTGAACAGCTCGCGGGTGTCGGCGTCGTCGTCGACGACCAGCACACGCACGTGCTGCAGCGAGACCGGCCGCTCGACGGCCGCCGCGCGCGGAGCGCCCGCCTCGGGCGGGCGGAGCGGCAGCGTCACGGTGAACGTCGCGCCGCGCCCCGCCCCCGCGCTCTCCGCGTCCACGGTCCCCCCGTGCGCCTCCACGAGGTACCGCACGACCGCGAGCCCGAGCCCGCCGTGCTTGCGCGCCGTGCCCATGTCCTCCTGCCGGAACCGCTCGAAGACGTGCGGCAGGAACTCCGGCGCGATCCCTCGCCCCGTGTCCCGCACCACGATCCGCGCCAACGCGCCCGCGCGGTCGAGCCCCACCTCGATCTTCCCCGCTTCCGGCGTGAACTTCAGGGCGTTGGACAGGAGGTTCCAGAAGACCTGCTGCAGCCGCGCGGCGTCCCCGGCCGCCACGCGCGCGGACTCGTCGATCTGCAGTGAGAGCGCGACCCCCTTCGCCTCCGCCGCCGGACGGACGCTGTCGAGCGCGGCGGTGAGGACCTCGCCGAGATCCATGCTGCTTTCGTGGATCCCCATCTTGCCGGCCACGATGCGGGAGACGTCGAGCAGATCGTCGATGACCCGGAGCTGCACCGCCGCGTTCCGCCGGATCACCTCGAGGGCATGCTGGACGGCCGCGCGGTCCGCCGCCGCGTCGCTCGCGAGGTGCGTCCACCCGAGGATCGCGTTCAGCGGCGTCCGCAGCTCGTGGGAGAGGACCGCCAGGAACTCGTCCTTCAGCCGGCTCGCCGCCTCCGCGTCCGCTCGCGCCGCCGTCTCCAGCGCGAGGAGCCGCCCGCGCTCGGCCTCGGCGCGCTCGCGCTCCTCCAGCGCCTGGCGCAGGGCGCACTCCAGCTCCTTCCGGTACTCGATCTCGCTCTCCAGCGCGCGCGCGCTGCTGCAGCGCGCTCACCTCACGCAGGCGCGCCTGCTCGTCGAGCTGCGTGTAGAGCTCGGTGGGGATGACGCGCGCGTGCCTGTTGCACACGTCGCGGAACTGACCTCCATGCGCCTCCTTGGAGAAGTTCCCCAGCGCATAACTGCACAGGAGCGCGACCTTGCCGCCGTCCACGAGCTCGTTCCAGAGCTCCTCCAGGCGGATCGCGCCGTCCGGATTGCCATCCTGCCACAGGAGGTCCACCATCTCCCCGAAGGCGCGCACGAGCACGCCATCGCGGCCGCGCAGGAGCTGGCGCACCACATCGCCGATGCTGCACCGGAACCGCTCGGCGTCCGGCCAGCTGCCGATCATGAAGGTCGAGAGCGTCTCCCGCGCGTCGAGGAAGGTGACGCGCCCGCCCTCGCAGAGCTCGGCCACGTCGAACCCCACCGACGCGAGGCCAGCGGCGAACCTCTCGCGGTGCGGCCCCGTGGCGATCACGAGCAGCGGCTGACCGTCCAGCAGCCCCTCTGTCATGAAGGCCGTCACCCGATCGGCCAGGCTGCCCTCGCTCTCGTAAAACTGGACGACGTGGTTGGGCACGTCGAACGGAACGAGCCTCTGCGCGGGCGCTGCGTTGCCGTGCGCCGACGGATCCCTGAACGTATGCATCGCCGCCCTCCCCACACCGGGACCTCGATCCAGGTCCCAGGACGCCGTCAGCTTCACCCCAGCTCGTCGTGACTGAGGAGATCGTACGTGGAAGCCGCGCGCCTGACAACCCTCGACTGACGCCCTGGCAACAGCAGCCGCTCGGAGAGTTGGTGACCGACGCGCTCAACGCGCGACGTCAACCAGGGAGTGTATCGGGTTTGTTCATGGGTGGTGCGGAGAGGCCGCTCCGCCCCTCGACCCCATCGCGCTCGTGGCCGTCGCGGTCGAGCGCGGGGGCCGCGCTGCTTATTTGCGCGCGCCGCCGAGCCGCTTCTGGCTCGCGCACGCCGCCTTGTCCTGCGTCCGCGCGCACTGGTCGGCGTAGAAGGCTCGCGCCCGCTCCTTGTCCTTGCCCTCCAGGAGCGGGCCGAACGCGTCGCACGCCTTCTTCTCGCTCCACTGCAGGCAGGCCTTCTCGTAGAGCGAGAACGCGCGCTCCGGATCGGCCGGCACCCCGTCGCCGCGCTGCCAGATCTCCGCGGCGCGCAGGCAGCCGCCCGTGCCGCACACCCGCTCGTAGAGCGCCGCGGCGCGCGCCATGTCCTTCGGGATGCCGGTCCCCTTCTCGTACATCCCGGCGAGGCTCATGCACGCCTCGGCGCCGAAGCCCTTGTCCGGACACCCCTTCTCGAAGAACGAGTACGCCTTGGCGACGTCCTTCGGGACGCCGTCTCCCTCCGCGTAGACCGAGCCCGCCGCGTTGCAGGCGCGCATGTCGCCCAGGGTGCAGCCGCGCCGGTACGCCGCGATCGCCTTCACCCCGTCCTTCGGCGCGCCCTGCCCCTTGCGGAGGATGTCGCCGAGCGCCACGCAGTCCTCCGCGAGGCCGCCCTCGCAGGCGCGCTGGAGCACCCCCACGGCCGCCGGGACGTCCTTCGCGGTGAGCTTCCCCTCGACCAGCATGTCGCCGAGCGCGCTGCAGCTCGGGCCCTGGCCGAGATCACAGCCGCGCCGGAGGAGCGCGACCGCGCGCGCCGGATCCCTCGGGAAGACCGCCTGCGGGCCCTCCCGGAGGTACCACTCCGCCACGCTCCAGCACGACCACCCGTCGCCGAGCGCGCACGCCTTGTCGGAGAGCTCTCGCAGCTTCGCCCGCCCCGCGGCGTCCGCAACCGCCTTGTTGCTCACCATGTCGCGCATCAGCAGCTTGGCCCGCGCGAAGCACGAGAGCGCGATCCCCGCGTCGCAGGCCTTCTCGAACAGCGACGCCGCCCGCGCGTCGTCGCGCGGCAGGTCCTTGCCGCTGAGATAATGATACCCGAGGTGGTAGCAGCTGCCGACATCGCCCTTGCCGCACTGCGCGGCGCACGCCCGCGAGTCGTTCGGGCTGCAGAGCTGCGCCGGCGCGAGCGCCGGCGAGGAGCACTTCCCGCCGCTCAGGACCGTGCCGTGCGGGCAAGGGCTCGCCAGCGTCGGGTTCTCCTCTTCGACCGGCGCCGGCGCCGGCGCCGCCTCGGCCTGCGCCGGCCGCCGCGCGGAAAGCGGGACGAGCTCCAGGCGCAGCGGCGCCTGGCACCGCTCCGCGGGCGCATGTGCGTCCGGCTTCGCGCTCCGGCAGGCCTCGAGCTCCCCTTCCTTGCTCGTGGTGCCGCCCTGGCCCGACGCCCCCGCGGCGCTCGCCGCCGCGAAGACCTGATCGGCCGGGCGCGCCGCGCCCCGGCTGCCCGGCGCCATCGCGAACGCGCCGAGGAGCGCGCCGCGCACGAAGTGCGTCGCGCCCTCGCAGCTGCCCGCGAGCTCCTGCGGCGAGGCAGACACCACCGTCGTCGTCAGCTTCCCCGACGGCACGAGCGCCACGTCGAGCGCCCGCCCGCCCTCGATGGCGCTGTTCAGCGCCGCGGCGCCGAACGGGACGTTCGCCTGGAGCTCCGCTGGATTTGTGAGCTGAATCACGTTGGCTTGCTGGGCCACACTGGCGTACGAGTAGGAGCCTGGCAGACGGCATTGCGTGAGGAGCTTCAGCGTCGAGCAGTCGTACGAGACGACCGCGACGCCCTCCTTCATGACGAGCCCGAGATCGGAGCGGCGGGTCGCGAGCCAGTCGACGACGAGGGGCTCGGTGTGGCCAATGGGCGGACACCCACCGGTGTTCTCGCTCGCGCTCGCCGGCGTCGAGGCGGTCGGCCGGGGCGCGTGCACCACCACCTCGGGATCCAGGGACGGCCCGCAGGCTGCGGCTGCGAGCGAGAGGCCAACCACGCACAAATCGGAGGCGCGCTTCATCGCGCCGACAGAACCATGAGCCGTGGGGTCCGGTCAATACGGCGATCGCGCCGCGCACTCGCGCGCCGAGCGCGCCGGGCTATGCTCGGCGCCGCGCGCACCGCGCCCGGAGCCTCCATGAGCACGTCCAGGTCCCAGGAGAGACTAGAAGAGAGCCTGAGCCTGGTGACTACCCTGCTCGAGAAGCAACGGATCATCGAGGCCCTGACCCACAAGCAGGAGAGCAAGAACAAGGAGCTCATCGAGTCGCTGGTCCACCGGCAAAATCTCGCCCTGCTGCACAAGAAGATCCGGGATCTGCACCCGGCGGATCTCACCCACATCATCGAGGTGCTCCCCCCGGCGGACCGCCTCGTCGTGTGGGCGGAGCTCGAGCCGCAGCACGCCGCCCAGGTCGTGCTCGAGGCGTCGAGCTCGGTCCGCGACTCGCTCGTGGCGGCGACGGAGCGCCCTCGCCTGGTCGCGCTGCTCGCCCAGCTCGATCCCGACGATCTGGCCTACGTGAGCGAGTCGATCGATCCGGAGATCGTCGCCGAGGTGTACCGCTCGCTGGACGCCCGCGAGCAGTCGGTGTTCCGGTCGACCATCGCCTACCCGGACGACTCGGTCGGCCACCTCATGAGCCCGGAGGTGGTGAGCGTCCGCGACACCTGGGATCTCGGGGCCGCGCTCGGGGACCTGCGCCGGCGGGCCGAGCTGCCGCCGCACACCGAGACGCTGTTCGTGGTCGACGCGCGCAACGTGCTCCGCGGCGGGCTCTCGCTCAAGGACCTCCTGCTCCGCCCCCCGAGCGCGCCCGTGAGCGCGGTGATGTCCACCGATGTCCTGAGCTTCACGCCGCGCGAGCGCGCCAGCGACGCCGCGCGGGCGTTCGAGCGTTACGACCTCATCGCCGCGCCGGTCGTGGACGAGCGCGGCAAGCTGCTCGGGCGGCTGACCGTCGACGTGGTGATGGACTTCCTGCGACGCGAGGCACAGAGCGAGGCGCTGCGGCGCGCCGGCCTCTCGGGCGAGGAGGACTATTTCGCGCCCCCGTGGACGAGCGCGAGGAACCGGTGGCTCTGGCTCTCCGTGAACCTGCTCACCGCGTTCGTCGCCTCGCGGGTGATCGGGCTGTTCGAGGGCACGATCCAGGAGATCGTCGCGCTGGCCACGCTCATGCCGATCGTGGCCAGCATCGGCGGCAACACCGGCAATCAGACGGTGGCGCTCCTGATCCGCGGCCTCGCGCTCGACCGGATCACGAGGGCGAACACGCGCCACCTCGTCCAGAAGGAGCTCGTCGTGAGCCTGATGAACGGCGCCGTCTGGGGCACGGTCGTGGGGCTCTTCGCCGTCGCGCTGTACGGCAGCGTGCCGCTCGGCCTGGTGATGGCCGCGGCCATCCTGCTCAACCTCGTGGTCGCGGCGATGGTCGGCTGCGCCGTGCCGCTCGTGCTCCACCGCCTGGGCCGCGATCCGGCGCAGGGGGCGAGCGTGCTGCTCACGTTCACCACGGACAGCATGGGCTTCTTCATCTTCCTCGGCCTCGCGCGCACGTTCCTCGTCTGAGCCTGCCCCGCGCGCCTGCGCTAACCTCTCGCCATGGACACCGTCCCTGCCCTCGCGCGGCCGCTCGTCACGATCCGGTATTGCCCGAAGTGCCGCTGGCTCACCCGCGCGGCCTGGATCGCACAGGAGCTGCTCACGACCTTCCCCGAGGAGATCGACGTGCTCCTGTCGCCCGGCGTGAGCGGCGTCTTCGACGTCGCGCTCGACGGCGCCCCGCTCTTCTCGCGCGCCGCGGCCGAGCGCTTCCCCGAGCCCAAGGAGCTCAAGCAGGCGATCCGCGATCACATCTCCCCCGATCGCTCCCTCGGCCACTCCGACCGATAACCCCCCGCCTGCGATCCCCGCCAAACCCCCCGGCCCAAATCACGAAAGCCCCCCAACCTCTCTCCTGCTCCGCGCCCCGCAGAGAGGGGGTCGCCCGCACAGGAGACGGGCCCAGATCGGCGGTTTCGGCGCGGAGGCGTACTCCAGTACGCCGAGCACCGAAACCGTCGAGATGGGCCCGTATCCGAAGCGGGCGCCCCCCTCTCTAGATGTCGAAGTCGAGGATGCCGGGATCCAGCCCGGGGATGCCGGGCGGGAGGGTGGACGGCGAGGCGACGCGGAGGCGGGGCGGCTCGTTGGCCACGCGCTGGCCGCCGGCGACGCTCTTCGTCAGGAACACCGAGCCGCCCACCACGCTCCCCTCCCCGAGCACGGTCTTGCCGCCGAGCACCGTGGCGTTCGCGTAGATGGTGACGTGGTCCTCCACGGTGGGGTGGCGCTTCAGGCCGCGCGCGCCCCGCGAGTGCTGGGGCAGCGAGAGCGCGCCGAGCGTCACGCCCTGGTAGAGCTTGACGTGCGCGCCGATGTCCGACGTCTCGCCGATGACGACGCCGGTCGCGTGGTCGATGAAGAAGCTGTCGCCGATGTTGGCGCCCGGGTGGATGTCGGCGCCCGTCCTCGTGTGCGCCCACTCGCTCATGATCCGGGGCATGAGCGGCACGCCGAGCAGGTAGAGCTCGTGCGCCACCCGGTACACCGTCACGGCGAGCAGGCCCGGATAGGCGAGGATGATCTCGTCCATCGAGGCCGCCGCCGGGTCGCCGTCGTAGGCGGCCTGCACGTCGAGGAGGAGGCGCCGGCGGACGGTCGGCAGCCGGTTGACGAACACCCGCGCCACGTCGTAGCCGCGCTGCCGGCACTTCGGGATGTCGATGGCCCCGGCGTGCGAGGTCTCGTCCTGGAAGCACAGGCAGCGCTCGATCTGCCGCTCCAGCTTCTGCCGCAGCGTCGAGACGAGCGTGCCCACGTGGTAGAGCAGATCCTCGTCCGAGAGGTCCTGCCGGCCGTGGTAGCCCGGGTAGAAGACCTGGAGGAGGAGATCGATGATCTCGATGATCTCCTTGCGGGAGGGCGTGAAGCGCTTGTTGATGTGGTGCGCGCGCGGGTCTTCCCGGTACCCCGCGATGAGCTCCTCGACCACCCCGTGCAGCTCGCCGGACGGGGCGACGGCGTCGCACTTCTCGCTCACGTCGACCTCACGAGGCCTTCATGGATTCGACCTCGGCGAACATGCCCTCGAACAGGGGTCCGGAGAGGTACCGCTCGCCCGCGTCCGGCAGGACGACCACGATGGTCTTGCCCGCCCACCTGGGGTCGCGCGCGAGCCGGCTCGCGCCGACCACGGCCGCGCCGCAGGAGACGCCGCAGAGGATGCCCTCCTCGCGGGCGAGGCGCCGCGACATGGCGATCGACTCGTCGTTCGAGACCGCCTCCACCTGGTCCACGAACGAGAGATCGAGGTTCTTGGGGACGAAGCCCGCGCCGATGCCCTGGATCTTGTGCGGCGAGGGGGTGAGCTGCTGGCCGGCGAGCGTCTGCGCGATGACCGGCGAGTGGACGGGCTCGACGGCGACGGAGTGCAGGGGCCGGCCCCGGGTGCGCTCGAAGTAGCGGCTGACGCCGGTGAGGGTGCCGCCGGTGCCGACGCCGGAGACGAAGACGTCGACGTTGCCGCCGGTGTCCTCCCAGATCTCGGGGCCGGTGGTGGTCTCGTGGATCGCGGGGTTCGCGGGGTTCTCGAACTGCCGCATCATCACGTAGCGGCCGGGATCGGAGGCGGCCAGCGCCTCGGCCCTGGCGATGGCGCCGTTCATGCCCTGGGGGCCCGGCGTGAGGAGGAGCTTGGCGCCGAGGGCCACGAGCACCTTGCGCCGCTCCATGCTCATCGTCTCGGGCATGCTGAGCACGCACTCGATGCCGCGCGAGGCGGCGGCGAAGGCGAGCGCGATGCCGGTGTTGCCGCTGGTCGCCTCGACGATCGCCTTGCCCGGGCCGAGCACGCCGCGCTTCTCGGCGTCCCAGACCATGGCCGCGCCGATGCGGCACTTGACCGAGTAGGCCGGGTTGCGGCCCTCGATCTTCGCCAGCACGGTGGCCGGCGCGCCGTCGATCACGCGGCGGAGCCGGACGAGCGGCGTGCGGCCGATGCTCTGGGTGTTGTCCTCGTAGACATGGGGGAAGGTGCTCATAGGGAGACCGTGATGGTAGGAGGGAGGGCGAGGAGATCAAGAGGTACCCGTCGCTGTCAAGATTTACGTGCGCCGTGGCGGCAGCCGCCCCGCCTTTCCGGGAGCGCGCCGCTCGGCGAGGAGCGCGCGGTTCAGCACGGTTCCGCGCGGCCGCCGCCTGCGCGCCGGGCGCGCGCCCGCCACGGCCTGCCCGGCGGCCCTGCGAGCGGCGCCGCTGGCCGCGCGCAGCAGAGGCCCCGGCCGCGAGCGTTTTTCTTACCGCCTCCTCGCCTCCTCGCCCGATAGGCCAGCTTGACCACCGCCGCGAACGCGGGAGTCGCGACATCACGTCATGACAACATCGCGTGACGACGACCAGGCCCGCCGACCGCTCCTCCCCGCGTCGCCGCCGTCACATCCCCTGTCGCGACAGACTATCTTCGTGCATTCACGAGGATGACGCGGTGCGACCAGGAGTCGCCCGCGGCGTGCCGGAGCGCGTCATGTCTTGTGGGCTCGATGACGTGGGCAGTCACCTTCCTGTGGGCGCGACGAGGTGCGCGATGCGGCGAGGAACTGCGAGGTAGAGACAATGTAGGTGTCCTGGTCATGTAAGGTGATTCCCTGAGGAATGCATGACCCAACTGCCTGGACCATGTCCGACCCTGTCGAGGCGGCTTGACGGCCGTCGAGGCGAGATTACCTTGGGGAATTTCGTCGCGCCGGCGTCTGGCATGCTTGGCACACTGCTCGCTTGATGGGCGGCATGTTCCCCGCAACCCCCCCCAGTGCGGAGGCCCAGCTGCCCTATGACGACGACAACGAGCCCACTTTAATTTTCCGCCGCGAGCCCGCGTCGATCCCGTCTCTCTCGCCGTTCGCGATGCCGATCGCGGAGGCGGCTCCGGTGATGGAGGCTCCGACGCGGCGCTCCACGAGGCGTCTGATCGCGGTCGGCGCGGGGGTGAGTGCGGGCCTCGGGCTGCTGCTGAGCGCTGCCGTATCCATGCAGCTTGGTGCGGCGGGACTCGACATCCCCACGAGCTCGGCGATGCAACCCGCCACGGCGGCCGCCCTGAGAGCGGCGGTCACGGCCGCGCCGGTGCAGGCGAAGGCGGAGGCGGCGCGGCCGCCCGAGGCCAAGGTGGAGGCGGCGGCGCCGGCCGCCGCGCCCGAGGATCGCGCCGACGCGACGCTCGACCGGACCCGGGTGATCCCGATCCCGGACGGGATCATCGTCTTCCCCGCCTCCTTCTCCTCGGCGGACGGGGCTTATGATCTGGTGATCCACTTCCACGGCGTCAACGACGTTGTCTCGGCGGGGTTCGAGCGCGCCGGCCTGAACGCGGTCGTGATGATCATCAACCTCGGGATCAGCTCGGCCGCCTACGAGACCCGCTTCTCGATCCGCTCGTACCTTCCGGCGCTGCTCGCGAAGACGCAGGCCGCGCTCTCGGCCCGCGGGCTGCGCGACGCCCGGCTCCGGCGCGTCGCGCTCTCGGCGTTCAGCGCGGGGTACGGCGCGGTGCGCGGGCTCCTGAACCAGCCGGGGTTCGCGGACAGCGTGGATGCCGTGCTCCTCCTCGACGGCATCCATACCGGCTACATGCCGCTCGACCACAGCCTGGACATGGAGCGCCTCAAGCCCTTCACGCGTTTTGCCGAGCAGGCGGCCAGCGGCAAGAAGCTCCTCTCGATCACCCACTCGGAGATTATCCCGGTGGGCGATTACGCCGGAACCCACGAGAGCACGGACGCCCTGCTCAAGCTCGCGGGCGCGCAGCGCCTCTCGACCGGCGGCGGCGCCGATCCGCAGGCGATTCAGGGCGTGGCCGGGGTGGCGGGCGCGGCGAGCCCGCCCCGGTTCGTCCCGCTCTCCGAGGCGCACAAGGGGACGCTCCACGTCCGCGGTTACGCGGGCACCCAGAAGCCGGACCACGTGCGGCACCTGACCCGCATGGCCGAGACGGCCGTGCCGGATCTCGTGCGCCGCTGGAGCGCCCCCTGATGAGCAGCGGTCACCCGCTTCGGATACGGGCCCATCTCGACGTTTTCGGTGCTCAGCGCACAGGAGTGCGCCTCCGCGCCGAAAACGCCGATCTGGGCCCGTCTCCTGTGCGGGAGACCGCTGCTCTGTAACGCAGGTGCATGTCGTAAGAGGCGGAGGTGCTCAGCGGGCGCGGCCTGGGTCGGTTCCTCGGGGGCCAGGGGGGGACGAGCGTGGCAGATCGCCTCGATCGAGGCGCCTGTGCCGGACTCAGCAGATGTCGCCGGACGTGATCACGGGGAAAAACGCCGGGGTGTAGAGGGGGCATTACGGTATCGCGCTTGCATTTCCACCGGAAAAAGGTGGTGGCGCGACCATGATCGGACAAAGGCAAGAGCGAGGCGCGGCGCGGCGCATCGAGGAAGAACGGCCCGCAACCCTGACGGGGCGCCGCGGGCGCGGCGCGACGGCCGCGGCGAAGGCGGACGGGCTGCGCTCGCCTGCCGCGGCGAAGGCGGACGGCGCCGCGACGGAGCCGCGACGGGTGCTGGCCTTCGCGGATACACTCGCGGGCGCCAAGAAAGGGCCTTTCCCGGAGGAGGTCGAGCCCCAGCTGGCGACGCTGGTCACCGGGCCGCCAGGGGGCGCGGGGTGGCTCTACGAGGTGAAGTTCGACGGCTACCGGATGCTCGCGAAGCTCCGCGGCGGGCGGGTCACGCTGCTCACCCGGCGCGGCCAGGACTGGACCGAGCGGTTCGCGGGCGTGCGCGACGACCTCGCCCGGCTGCCCGCCCGGGACGCGGTGCTGGACGGCGAGATCGTCATCGTCGGGCCGGACGGGGTGACCGACTTCCAGGCCCTCCAGAACGCGCTCGGCGAAGGGCAAGACGGGCGCGAAGGGCGCCTCATGTACTTCGTGTTCGACCTGCTCTACCTGGACGGCCGCGACCTCCGCGGGTGCACGCAGCTCACCCGCAAACGGGCGCTCGAGGCGCTGCTCGCCGAGGTCCCGGAGGAAGGGACCCTGCGGTACACCGAGCACATCGAGGAGGATGGCGCCGCCGTCTTCCAGCACGCGTGCAAGCTCGGGGTCGAGGGCGTGATCGCGAAGCGGCCCGACGCGCCCTACCGCAGCGGGCGCGGCGACAGCTGGCTCAAGGTGAAGTGCGGCCGGCGACAGGAGTTCGTGATCGTCGGCTTCACCGAGCCGACGGGCGCCCGCCTCGGGCTCGGGGCGATCCTCGTGGGCGTCTACACGTCCGGCAAGCTCGTCTACGCCGGCAAGGTGGGGACAGGGTTCACGAGCAAGACGCTGGTGACCCTGCGCCGCCGCCTCGAGCAGATCGAGCGCGCGCAGCCCGCCTTCCAGGGGGCGCCCCGGATGCGCGGCGTGCACTGGGTCGAGCCCAGGCTCATCGCGGAGGTCCACTTCTCGGCATGGACGCGCGACGGGCGGCTGCGACATCCGTCGTTCGAAGGGCTGCGCGAGGACCGCACCCCGGAGTCGGTCGGCATCGAGCGCGAGCTGCCGCCGCCGGGCAAGGCGGCCGGCGCGGCGACCGGCAAGGCCGACGGCGCCACCGCCAAGAAGAAGGCCGACGGCGCCACCGCCAAGAAGAAGGCCGACGGCGCCACCGCCAAGAAGAAGGCCGACGGCGCCACCGCCAAGAAGGATGTGCACGCGGCGACCAGCAAGGCCCCGCGGCCGGGACGGCGCGGCGGCGCAGAGAAGGTCGAGGTCGCCGGCGCGCGGCTGACGAACCCGGACAAGGTGCTCTATCCGGGACAGGGGATCACGAAGCTGGCGCTCGCCCAGTACTACGCTGAGGTCGCCGACCGCATGCTGCCCCACGTCGCAGATCGGCTGCTCACGCTGGTCCGCTGCCCGGAGGGCCAGGGCAAACCGTGCTTCTTCCAGCGGCACGAGGCAGAGGGGCTGTCCGAGGCCATCCGGCGGACGACCGTCGAGGAGGACGACGGGAAACGAACTTACCTCTACGTGCAGACCGCGGAAGGGCTCGTGTCGCTCTTGCAGATGGGCGCGCTCGAGATGCACATCTGGGGCAGCCGCGTCGACCGGATCGAGCAGCCCGACAGGATGGTCTTCGACCTCGATCCCGCGCCCGACCTGCCGTGGGAGCGCGTGGCGGAGGCCGCGAGGACGGTGCGGCACCTCCTCGAGACGCTCGGGCTGCGGAGCTTCGTCAAGACGACCGGCGGAAAAGGGCTCCACGTGGTCGTCCCGATCGTGGCGCAGCGCGGCTGGGACGAGGTGAAGCCGTTCACCAAGGCCGTGGCCGACGCGCTCGTGCGCTACGAGCCGGCGCGGTACATCGCGACCCTCTCGAAGGCCAAGCGCACCGGCAAGGTCTTCATCGACTACCTGCGCAACGGGCGCGGGGCGACCGCGGTCGCGCCCTACTCGACGCGAGCGCGCCCCGGCGCGGCCGTCGCGACGCCGATCTCGTGGGACGAGCTCGACGCGCCGCTCGATCCGGCCGCCTTCACCATCGAGACCGTGCCGCAGCGGATCGCGACCGTCGACGATCCATGGGCGGAGCTCGGGAGCGTGCGCCAGTCCATCACGAGCGCGATGATGAAGCAGGTCGGGCTCTGAGCCCCACCCGAGACCGCCGGCAAACCCCGGAGCCGGGGAGCACACCGAAGAAGAACGACACGGACGATAGAAGAACGACACGGACGATTCACGGAATGCCACCGTCACTGACGTTCCGTTCAGCGGGGTCGGAATAACGTGGCATGGCGGCGTGCGCCTGGTTGACGAAGCCGCACGCGCGAAGCAATGTCCTCCGGCGTCGCCATGGCAAAGGACCGGAACTCCAGCGCGCTGGCGGAAATTGCCGAACGACTCCATGAATTCGACGGTGAGCCGCTCCGGGTCGCGTTCCTGGCGCGCGGCATCGACGCGCTCACCCAGATCGCGGAGCGGCTCGACCAGAGCGAGCTTGGCGAGGTCGTCGCCTCGCCGAGCAACGCGGACGCCCTGGTGACGGCGCTCTCGCAGCCGAGCGCCGTCGGCCTGTTCTCCGCGGCGGACCCGCTCACGCCGGCCCGCCTCCGCGGCCTCCAAGCCAGGGACGCGCTGCTCGCCGCCGAGGGGGGGACGCTCACGGCCGAGGAGGTCGGCGAGGTGCTCCACCTCTCGCGCGAGGCCGTCGACCGGAGGCGCGCCGGCGGAGGGCTCCTGGCCGTGGACATCGGTCATCGCGGCCACCTCTATCCTTCATGGCAGTTCGCGGGCGAGGGCGTGTTGCCCGGGCTGGAAGAGATCCTGGCGCTGCTCGCGGAGCATCCCCCGCTGGCCAGGCTCCGTTTCTTCCTCTCCGGCAATCACCGCCTGGGCGGCGAGCGACCGCTCGATCGGCTCCGCCGCGGCGACCTCGAGGCGGTGCGGCTCGCCGCGCGCACGTTCGGCGAGCACGGGGCGGCGTGAGCGCGCCGCGAGGGTGAGCCGGACATCAAGCGCGCCAGCCGCCTTGTCTCTCGTTCGTACCGGGCAGAATCCACATGAAGACAACGCTCGGTCCTCACCCGGATCCGCCCCTTGACTTCGCGGCACGGCCGCTGCCCATCACCCTCTTTCGTCGCTCCTGGTTCAGGATTCACCGGCTCGGGCGCGATCCGCTGTATTTCGGGCGCTCGGGGGACAACCGCTTCGACGCGCCGGCCGGCGAGTTCGGGGTGCTGTATGTCGGCAAGGACGAGCGCTGCGCCTTCATCGAGGTGTTCGGGGCCGCCACGGGCGCGCGCTTCGTGGAGCAGGGCGAGCTCGCGGCGCGCGGGCTCGCGCGCGTCGCGCCGAGGCGGCCGCTCCGGCTCGTGAACCTCGCGGGCGCGGGGCTCGCGCGCGTGGGGGCCGACGCCCGCCTGACCTCGGGGGAGTCGTACGGCGCCGCGCACCGGTGGGCGCTCGCGATCCACGACCACCCGAGGCGGCCCGACGGCATCGCGTTCGCCGCGCGGCACGACCCGAGCCGCGTCGCCGCCGCGCTGTTCGAGCGCACCTGCGCGGATCTGGAGGTGACGCAGCTCGGCTCCCTGGCGGATCCGGCGCACGCAGAGCTCGTGGCGGCGCTGCTCGACACCTACAAGATCGGGCTCGTCTGAGGGCGCCGGGCGGGCGGCGGCGCGGCGTCTCCGGCGAAGGCGCCGCGCCTCCAGCGGTGGCGCGGCGCGCCGGCGGCGCAGCCCGGGCTCCCGGCTGCGAGCTCCGTGCACGCGAGCGCGCCGGCACAGCCGGTGCTCATCCTGCCGGGAGAGCGCGGCGGCCCCGCGGCGGCGCGGGGTGGTCGCGGCGCGCGCGGGCCTCGCGGCGGGGGAACCGATGAAAATCAAGCATCTGCGGCTGGAAACAGGGTATCTCGTGGAGCCCATTCCCCTTCAGGGAGGACTTTCGGCGCACCAGATCCAGATCATCACGATCGGCGAACAGGGGTCCTCCCGGGTCCGGCTCTCGCTGGATCCGAACCGCTGCAGCCTCGACAGCTTCGGCGAGCCCAAGGCCTGCACGCGCATGGCGTCGCTCCAGCTGGAAGCGGACGTGGAGCTCCTGGAGGAATGTGATGAGAAGCAACTGCTCGCCCTCAAGTTCGGGGGAAGCGGCGGGCCGGCGCTCCGGCTCGCGCTCCTGCCCCTCTGCGGCCAGGGCCACGAGGCGATCGTCGCGCGGCTCCTGATCTTCGGCGAATCCGGGGAGGTCAGGGCCATCGTGCCGATGCAGGGCTGGTCGGCGGGCTGCGTGAAGGCGTGAGGGCGTGAGTTCAGGCGCCCTGTGAGCCGCCGCCGCCAGATCCGAAGGGACCCGGCGTCCCGCCAGGAGGAGCTGCAGCGCCGCTGCCATGGGAATAGGGGTTCGGAGCGCCCGGCGGCGCGCCGTACGCGCCTGGCACGGCGCCAGGGGCGCCCGGCGGCGCGGCGTACGCGCCGGCGGGCATGCCGTAGGCACCGGGCGGCGGGGCACCCGGCGGCGCGGCGTACGCGCCAGCGGGCACGCCGTAGGCACCGGGCGGCGGGGCACCCGGCGGCGCGGCGTACGCGCCAGCGGGCACGCCGTAAGCACCAGGCGGAGCGCCGCCGGGCACGCCGTAAGCACCAGGCGGAGCGCCGCCGGGCACGCCGTAAGCGCCGGGCGGAGCGCCGCCGGGCACGCCGTAAGCACCAGGCGGGGCGCCACCGGGCACGCCGTAAGCACCAGGCGGGGCGCCACCGGGCACGCCGTACGCGCCAGGCGGGATCCCGGGCGCCTGGCCGTAAGGTACGGGCGGCGGGGGATACGCTCCCAGCGGGGCGGCGGCGGCAGGCCCCTGCCCGGGCGGATAGGCGGCCTCCATGGCCACGCGGCGAGGGTTGGCCGGGTCGTAGCGCACCGTGACGATGCACCCAGGCTGGATGCGCGACGACGCCAGCACCGACACGAGCGCGACCGTCTCCGCCTGATACGGGGGCATGCCCGGCGGCATCACCTCGAGGAGCAGCTTGAGGCTGTACCCGTCCTGGGCGCCCTGGGATACCCGCATGCCGGTCTCCTGGTATTGCAGCACGCGCGCGGGGCAGGACACGCCTATCTGGAGGAGACGCCGCTGCTCCTGCTGCTGCGCGTTGAGCGGGCCGAGGACCTTCTTCCAGACCACCCAGACGATCACCGCGGTGATCCCGAGCGGGACGAGGACGCTGAACACGATGATCAGCAGGGTGGACAGGCCATTCATGCCGTCAGCGTATCAGGCCGGCGGGCGGTAACACCAGCGCATTGGCGCCTCGACAACATGATCTGGCGCGCCGCGCGGTGATCCCGAGGGCCACCGCGGCCGCCTCGGACGCCGGATGAGGAGGGGGCCCGGGTCGTTCGCGAGACGATCGGCCGGCTGCTCGGGCTGCCAGCGGCACCGGAGGGGTGAACCAGATTGGGCCGCTCGTTCCGCCCGCCGCTCGCGTCGAGCCGCGCGCTGTAGGCGCCGGAGCGCCGCGCGCGCGGGCCGAGGCGGGCGCGTCATGAAACGTTGGTATCCTGTTCTGTATTTGCTTGTTTCGTCGAGAACTCGCACTCTACGACGAAGGAGCAGAGGCAGGCGCTCTGCACGCGGTGCCGACACCGCCTTACGACGCCGCCGTGGGGAGGAGAGCATGAGCAGATCAGCACACGTCGATGGCCCGGGCGCTGCGGCGCTCGCAGGGGAGATCTCGCGCCGTTTCTTCTTGCGGGCGTTCGCCGGGGGCGTCGCCGCCCTGTCGAGCGCTTGCGACGTGACGTCATCCGTCGGGGTCCCCGCCGCCGCCGCGTCGTCGGAGCTCACCCGGGCGACCGCGGTTCAGCTGGCGGACCTCATCCGCCGGAAGCGGGTGTCGTCGCTCGAGGTCGTGGAGGCGTATCTGGCGCGCATCGCGCAGATCAATCCACAGCTGAACGCCGTGGTGAAGCTCCGCGCCGACGAGGCCAGGGCCGAGGCGCGAGCGGCGGACCAGGCCCTGGCGAGGGGCACGCGCGTCGGCCCGCTGCACGGCGTGCCGATGACGATCAAGGACTCGATCGATACCGCCGGCGTCGTGACGACCGGCGGGACGAGCGGGCGCACGGGTTTCGTTCCGGCAGAGGACGCCACCGTGGTCCGGCGCCTCAAGGAAGCGGGCGCGATCCTGCTCGGCAAGAGCAACACGCCGGAGATGACGTGGTCGTACGAGACTTACAACGTCGTTTACGGGCGCACCAGCAATCCGTATGATCTCGACCTGTCGCCGGGCGGCTCCAGCGGCGGGGCGGGCGCGATCGTCGCGGCGGGGGGCTCGCCGTTCGACGTGGGCAGCGACACCGGGGGGAGCATCCGCGTGCCGGCGCATCTCTGCGGGATCGCCGGGCTCAAGCCGACCTCGGGCCGCATCTCGCGGACGGGCCACGTCGTCCCGGCGGAGGGGCTGCTCCAGTCGTTCACCGTGCTCGGGCCGATGGCCCGCTCGGTCGACGATCTCTGGCTGCTCTTCGGCATCCTGGCGGGGCCCGACTGGCGCGACGCCTCGTTGATCCCGGCGCCGCTCGGCGACCCGAAGAGCGTGCGACTCAGGGATCTGCGGGTCGCGATGCACACCGACAACGGGATCGCGACGCCCGACGCGCAGGTGGCCCAGGCGGTGGTGGACGCGGCGGCGGCGCTGGAGGCGGGCGGCGCGCGGGTGGAGCCGAAGAAGCCCGACGCGCTGAGCGACGTCCTCGCGATAGACGAGGATATCTTCCGGGCCGACGGCGGCGCCTGGATGAAGCGCCTCGTGGACCGGGCCGGGACCACGGAGCCCGGCGTCGAGGTGGCGGCCACGATCGCGAGCGAGCCCATGTCGAGCGGCGAGCTGACCGCCGCGGTCGAGCGGCTGGACGCCTGGCGGGGGCGGATGCTCGGCTTCCTGGAGGAGTTCGACGCCATCGTCTGTCCTCCGTGCGCCGTCGCGACGCTGCCCCACGACGCGTGGGTCGAGCGCGGGGTCTATGCAGGATTCAGCTACTCGTTCGCGTACAACATGACAGGATGGCCGGCGGTCGTCGTGCGCGCGGGCACCTCGTCGCGAGGGACGCCGATCGGCGTGCAGATCATCGGCCGCCCCTTCCGTGAGGATGTGGTCCTCGCCCTCGCCGGCCAGATCGAACGGGAGCTCGGGGGCTACCGGCCACCGACGATCTGACCGGAGCGCCGTCGCCGTCCATCCGCGGCGCCGGGCCGGCCCACGCCTCGATCCGAGCTCAGGGACCCGCGCAGCGGCGGTACGCGAGGACGTACTCGATCCGGACCTGGACGTCGGTGGTGTCGTTCGTCACGACGCCGGAGCGCGACGGAGCGAGGCGGTTCGTGACATAGAGGCTCGTCTTGATGTTGAGCGGGCGCACGGTGCCGCACTCCGACCAGACCGTGGCCGCGAAGCTGTCGGTCCGCGAGAAATCGCGCGTGAAGGGCCCCGCCATGCTCCACGTGAGCGGCCCGGACGTGAGCGGCGAGCCCGAGAAATAATACGACGTCTCGTGGGACGCGAGGACGCCGGGCTCCAGATCGGCGAATCCGCGGTACGTGGCGTCGAAGAGGGCCACCTGCCACCCCGGGTCGAACCGCAGATCCACGGCGAGCTGGCAGAACGCGCGGTTCGCGGCGCGAGGGGCCCCCGGGCCGGCCTGCGCCTCGAACTGGTCGAAGATCATGGTCAGCGCCTTCTGATCGGCAGCGATGAACCCCGCCGCGGTGCCCACAGGACAGCCGCTGCCAGCGTACGTGAACCCCTCGATCCGCGCGTTCTGCGCCAGCGCGGGAAAAGCGCAAAGGAACACCGAGAACGCCGAAGAAACGACGAACGCCGATCGCAGCAACATGCTCCGCCCCCTCTCATGATGACAGGCGCCTGCGCGCCGCCGTGCGTCGGCGCCAGCGCGCGTGTCACCGCTGTCGCAGGTCAGCCGACATGTGTTGTCGAGCATGGGCTCGCCGCGCGGCCGATGCAACGTGAGCGGTCCGATTCGCCCCCATTCACGCCCCGGCGCCGGCGCCTCGAGGGAAGATCGGAGTCGAACCGCAAGGCGGGAACGCGGAAAGACAACGATCCTCCCGCCTGCATGGACGCTCTCTCCGGGCGGACGTCACGACCACCGCCCGGCTGGCGTTCACGGCGCGTTCACGGCGCGTTCACGGCGCGCTCACGGCGCGCTCACGGCGCGCTCACGGCGCGCTCACGGCGCGCTCAGGGCCTCGCCCGCGGCCTCCGCCCCGGCCTCGGCCCGCGCCGGCGCGCGAGGCCGTCCATGCACACCTGGAGGCCCTCGCGCAGGTTGGCGCGCACCGTGATGCCCATCATCTCGACGCCGAGCGACGCCATCGTCCGGGCGACGGCCGGCCGGATGCCCGTGATGATGCCCCTGGCCCCGAGGAGCTCCGCGGAGCGCACGATGCGCACGACGCAGCCCGCGGTGCGCTCGTCCAGCGCCTCCACGCCGGTCAGGTCGACGAGCGCGTACGGCGCGCTCCTGTGGACGATCCACTCGAGCAGGCTCTTCATGATCTCGTCCGCCCGCGCGTCGTCGAGAGCCCCGATCACCGGGATCGCCAGCACCCCGTCCCACACCTCGAGGATCGGCGTCGAGAGCGCCTGGATCACCTCGCGCTGCCGCGCGATGAGCGCGGCCTTGTCCTGGAGATCGAGCTCCTGCCGCCGCTGCTGCGCGGCGTGCAGCGCGACGATCTCCTCGTGCGCCGCCCGGAGCTCCGCCGTCCGCTCGGCGACCTTCTCCTCCAGCCTGCTGTAGAGGAACGCGTTCTCGATCGAGATGGCCGCCTGCGACGAGAGCAGCCCGATCACCTCGACCCGCTGCGGGGTGAAGGCCGACGCCGCGAGGCTGTTCTCCAGGTAAATCACCCCGGCGACGCGGCCATAATGCAGGATCGGCGCGGCCAGGATCGACCTCGGAGCGCGCGTCGCGAGGTACGGATCCCCGGCGAAGCGCTCGTCCTCCGCCGTGTCCCCGGCGAGCACGCTCTCGCCCGTCCTCGCCGCGTACTGGATCACGCTCGCGGGCAGGTCGTCCCGCGCCTCGATCGGGATCGAGCGGAGCACGATCGCGCGCTCGGTGCGCACGTCGCGCTCGGCCTCGACCACGAGCCGCGACTCCTCCTTCAGGATCAGGGCCCCCCGCGTCGCGCCGGCGTTCTCGAGGATGATCCGGAGGAGCTTCTCGAGCAGCCGCGGGAGCATGATCTCCCCGGAGATCGCCTGCGACGCCTTGAGCACGGAGCTCCGGTCGACCTCCATCCCCCGGGGAGCGCCGCGCCCGTCGCCGTCCGCCGCCCCCTCGCCGTCCTGCCCGGGCGGCTCGTCGGGCGGCGCGCCGTCCGCGAGCAGCTCCGGGTGGCTGCGCGCGAGGCGCCGCGTCGCCTCGGCGGCGCCCCAGCGCGCGTAGAGCCGGTGCGCCTCCGTCATGTAGGCGCGGGCGATCGTGATCTTCCCCCGGCCCAGGTAGTATCGCGCGCAGAGCTCGTTGCCGAGCGCCTCGTCGTGCGCGAACCGCCCCTGCCGGGCCGCGGCGATGCCCTCGTCGTAGCGATCGCCCGCGCCCGCGTCGCCGGTCGCCCGGAGCAGCTCGGCCGAGAGCAGGAGGCTCCGGTGACCGAGGTTCCCCGGGTACACGTCGGACCACCGCCGGAGCTTGTCCAGGAGCTCGCGCGCCCGCTCCAGGTAACGCCTCGCCGCGCCCCCCTGGGCCGCGCTCGACGCCTGCGTCAGGCAGACGCCCGCGTAGAAATGATAGGCCGGCGTGCCCTGCCAGCTCGCGATGCCGAGCGAGCCCGGGACGGCGCCGAGCGCGATGTCCGCGACGCGCTCGTACTCCCCCGTGAAGGCGCCCATGAAGATGGCGTAGAACTCGGCGAAGAACAGCGTCGCTCGCGACTCCGTGCGCCGCGCCTCGGCGATCACCGCGTCGAGATCGAGCCAGTCCCCCTGGAGGCGGTGCGGCGCGTGGGTCGGGGTCGTGAGGTTATGGCAGATCTGGCCGACGGCGCGGATCATCCACGTGGTCGTGTTGAACCGGTCGAGCTTGCAGAGGGGCATGAACGAGCGCGCCTCGGCCAGGATGTCGTCGACGCGCAGGCCGCGCAGCAGGCTGTTCGTGCTGGCGTTCATCGCGTTGAGGAAGGCCGCGAGGTGCTGCCCCGTCTCCAGCCCCTCGTGCACGCCCCGGAGCAGGCTCTCCTTGCACGTGGCGTATCCCTCCTTCCAGTGCTGGATGAGCGCGCCCCACCGATTGCACAAGAGCGGCGCCGCCTTCCGGTCCGAGAGCCGCTCCCCGAGCTTCACCCCCACCCGGCCGAACCGGTAGCCCCGGTCGATGTCGATCCCCGCGCAGAGGAGGATCCCGGCGTAGAGGAACGCGGAGATCGAGCTCGTCGAGACCCCGTGCTTCAGGGTGTTCTGCACGAGCTTCATCGCGAAGATGCCGCAGTTGTTCGTGACGAGGTAGTAACTCGGCGTCAGGAGGTCCTCGAGCAGGCCTTGCAGGGCCGCGATCTCGGGATCCTCGAGGGGCGGGAGGTCGGCGAGCGACTCGATCGGCCGGTCGCCGAGCAGCTCGGCGGTGGCCGCGATCTCGCGGTCGAGCTCCTCGCGCTCGGGGAAACGCGGGAGCCGGATCCCGTAGACCTCGAGGGCGAGCAGCCCCTCGTCGAGCGCGGCGAGCAGGTCGTTCCGCAGGAGCTCCGTGTTGACCTTCGCCCGCCGGAGCGCCGCCCGGTCCTTCCGGGTGCGGGCGTGCAGGAGGCCACGGGCGAGCCGCTCGCTCGCGGCCTCGTGCTCGCCGCAGAGCGACTCCATCGCGGCCATCTTCAGGGTGAAGTCGAGCGTGAGGCCGTAAGCCGTCTCCCAGGGGCGCTCCGGGAGCAGGGTGAGCCCGACGTCGAGGTACCTGCGCGCCTCGCCGAACGCCGCCGCCTCCTCGGCCTCCGCGGCCGCGCGGAGGTTCATCCGCGCGAGCGCGAGGCGCTCCTCGGGATCCGCGATCAGGTCGCCGGCGCTGTTCAGGTGGTTCACGACGTCGAACACGCCCCGGCGCGCGTCGCCGCTCGCCGTCTTCTGCAGGAGCCGGCCGATCCGGTGATGGACCGCCGCCCGCTCCCCTTCCGGGATCAGCGCGTAAGCGGCCTCCCGGATCTTGTCGTGGGCGAAGCTCACCTCCTCGCCGGAGACCGCGAGCAGGCCCTCCTCGATCGCCGGCGAGAGCCGCCGGTACGCGTCGTCCGGCGAGAGCTCGCCCGCGGTGCAGAACACCCGGAGGTCGAACCGGCTGCCGATCGCCGCCGCGAGCCGGAGCGCGCCCTGGGTCGCGACCGGCAGGCGCTGGATCGCGCCCGACATCAGCTCGACCACGTTGGAGGTGTGCTGGCGCGCCGCGATCGCGCGCAGATCCCACCGGAAGCCGCCGGCCGGATCGAACGAGATGGCGCCGTCCTCGTGGAGCGACTTCAGGAACTGCCGCAGGAAGAACGGGTTCCCCCCGGTCTTGTTCAGCACGACCTCGGCGAGCTCCCCCACGTCGCGGCGCTGGAGCGTGTCGGCGAGCAGCTCGGTGACCGCCGGGAGATCGAGCGGGGCGAGGACGATCTCGCGCACGGCGAGACCGCCCTTCTTCAGCTCGTCGAGCGCGCGCGGGAGCGGGTGGGCCGGGCTCACCTCGTTCTCGCGGTACGCGCCCGCGAAGACGAGCGCTTCCATCGCGTCGCCCGCGAGCAGCGTCTTGAGCAGGCCCAGGCTGGCGGCGTCGATCCACTGCAGATCGTCCAGGAACACCGCGAGCGGGTGCTCGCGCCGCGCGAAGACGGCGACGAAGCTCTGGAAGCAGAGGCTCAGGCGGTTCCGGGAAGCGACCGGATCGAGCGCCGGCGCGGGCGGCTGCTCGCCGAGCAGGTGCTGGAGCGACGGGACGAGCTCGGCGATCACCTGCACGTTGTTGCCGAGCGCCCCCAGGATCGCCTCCCTGAAGCGCGCCACCCGCTCCTCGCTCTCGGAGAGGAGCCGCTGGACGAGCGCGTCGAACGCCTGGGCGATGGCGCTGTACGGCGCGCTCCGCTGGTGCTGGTCGTACTTGCCCGCGATGAAGAAGCCGCGCCTGCGCGCGAGCGGCCGCAAGATCTCCTGCGCCAGCGACGATTTGCCGACGCCGGAGTAGCCCGAGAGGAGGACGATCTCCCGCGCGCCGCCGAGCGCGCGCTCGAACGCGGAGGTCAGCTGCGCGACGTCCGCCGCCCGGCCGTAGAGCTTCGAGGAGATCTGGAGGGCGTCGCGCCGGTCGTGGCGTCCAGGGGAGAAGCCGTCCGCGGAGCCGTGCTGCTGGAGCAGCCGGCGGCACTCCGCGAGATCGGCCAGCAGGCCGGCGGCGGTGGCGTAACGATCCTCGGCGTTCTTGCCGAGGAGCTTCATCACGATCGCGTCGAGCGCCGGCGGCACGTCCGGCGCGGCGGCGCCGAGCGGCTCGGGGCGGATCGCGAGGTGGGCGTGGATGAGCTCCAGGGGGTCGGGCGACGTGAAGGGGCGCCGCCCCGCGAGCATCTCGTAGAAGAGGACGCCGAGCGAGTAGAGGTCGGCCCGGTGGTCCACGCCGCGGGCCATGCGCCCCGTCTGCTCCGGCGCGCTGTACGGGAGCTCTTCCGTGGACCCGGCGCCGTCCGGGAGCCCGCGCCCCGGATCCGCGCCGAAGAGCGAGAGCTTCACCCCACCCGCGCCCCACACGAAGCGCCGCGGCGTGAGCGCGCGGTGGAGGATGCCGTGCTGGTGCAGGTCGCGCACCGCCTCGACCATCTCGACGGCGCGGTCGAGGAACTCCGCGGGACCGAGCCGCCCGCGCCGCCGGAGGACGCCCGCGAGCTCCTCGCCCCGGGCGTCTTCCGTGGAGAGGAGGAGCCCCTCGGCGCGCTCCTCTACCCCATGCACCTGCACGACACGCGAGGAGCGCAGGCGTGAGGCGCGCTCGCACTCGTGCTTGAAGCGGGCGAGCTCCGCGATGCGCGTGGAATCGACCTTCAGGACCCGGATGAGGACCGCAACGCCGTCGGCCTCGCGCCGCGCGCGGTAGGCGACCCGCCCAGGGGAGAGCTCGACGCTCTCGACCACCTGGTACCCAGGGATGACGAGCATGTCAGTCCCTTATCAAGAAACCGTGCGATCCGTGCCCCGGATCGTCGGGACACGGAGGCGGGGGCCGCGGCTCCGGCGGGCTCCCGGCGAGGCGCCGAAGCTGTCGCGCGCAGGGTTACGGGGCGGTTACGGGGCGGCCGCGGGGAGCGGCGGCGCGGCGACGCGGAACACCGGGACCAGATTGACACGCTCGTCCCAGGACGGGTGGCGCTGGTAGAAGAAGTCGAGCCGGGCCTTCGGGTCGCCGGCGAACGCAGGATCGCGGAGGCGCGCCTCGAACTCCGCGCGCAGGGCCGGGCTCTCGGCCAGCATCTTGCGCGCCTCCTCCTCGGCGACATAAGGCTCCATGTACTCCTTCCGCTCGAAGGCGGCGTTGAAGAAGCCCCAGGCCACGAGCGAGTCCGGCGCGAGCGGCTCCAGGAGGTGCATGACGAGCGGGGCCCGCGGCTGCGCGGTGGGGATGAAGAGCGAGCCCCGGGGCAGGTCGAGCCGCTCCGGCCGGAAGGCGCCCTGGATCTTCACGGGCGTCCGGCCCTCGAAGGGGCGGTCGAACGCCACCAC
Organism: Sorangium cellulosum; assembly: GCF_002950945.1. Taxonomy (GTDB): domain Bacteria; phylum Myxococcota_A; class Polyangia; order Polyangiales; family Polyangiaceae; genus Sorangium; species Sorangium cellulosum_E. Next base: position 5,813,334 of record NZ_CP012673.1, on the reverse strand, counting down.
GTCCGCCCGGAAGGCCTCGACAGCGACCCCGTGCCGCGCCGCGCCGAGCACCTGATACGTCACGCCGTGCAGGCGCAGCTTCTCGGCCACCCAGGCCGCGTGCGCCGCCGGGACGACGTACCCGGCGGCCGGCGCGGCGGCGGTCAGGGCGGGCTCGAACCGATCGAACAGCGGCACGCGCCAGATCTCGGGGCGGGACTCGTCGTACACGGTCCACGTGCCGCCCGAGATCTCGGACGTGCGCCGCTCGTAGGCGTAGCCGCGGAAGTCGATGGTGCGCGGCGGCTGCGCCTCGCGGTACCTGAGCGCGAAGGGCGCGCCGGCGAGGCGCGCGCTCGCGGCGTCGGCGCGGTCGGCGGCCGCGCGCCAGGCCCCCGCGTCCACGGCGGCGCGCTCGAAGAGCGCCGCGAGCAGGTCGTGGGCCGCGCGCACGCGCCGCGCGTGGGGGGCCCAGCTGTGCGTCTCGACGAGTATGCCGATGCGGTTGCGCGCCGCGATATAGCCCTGCGAGAAGCGCGGCGGGGCCGGCTTGGCGGAGATCCCGGACGAGGGGTCGTCGTCCTCGCGGAACGCCGGGTAGAACGGCAGCGGCAGGTGGCCGAGCGCCGCGAGGCGGGCCTGCAGCGCGCCGGAGAGGGCGCGCGCGGCGGCGTCGAGCCCGCCGGGGTGGGGCGCCGAGGGCTCGACCAGGACCGCGACGTCGTGCTGGAACTTCGCGCCGTCGGTGGTGTGCAGGTCGACGTGGACGACGGGGTCCCAGGCGTCGAGCAGGGCCAGCATCGCCTGCATCTCGGGCGCTTCGGCCTTCATGTAGTCGCGGTTCAGGTTCAGGTTCTGCCCGGTGGCGCGGAAGCCCATCTCCTCGGGCCCCCGCTGGTTCGGCCGCTGGTTGCGCCGGAAGCGCTCGTGGCCGTCGACGTTGAACACCGGCACGAAGACCGCCGTGACCGCGGCGAGCGCGCCGCGCGCCAGCGCCCCGTCGAGCAGCGCGCGCAGCGCCAGGAAGCCGCCGTCCTTGCCGTCGATCTCGCCGGCGTGGATGCCGCCCTGGAACAGGATCACGGGGCGCCGCTTCGCCCGCGCCGCGCCCGGGTCGAGCGCGCCGTCGTCGGAGGCGACGATCGCGAGCATCGGCCTGCCCTCGGGCGTGGTGCCGAAGCGGACGCAGCGGGCGCGGCCCGGGTAGGCCAGCTCGAAGCCGCGGCACAGCCGCTCGACCTCGGGGTAACGGCCGGTGCGCTGGAACGCGGTCCGCTCGGCCTCGGTGACGAGCGACGGCGGCGCCGCGGGCCGCGCGGCCCGCGACGCCCCGGAAGCCGGCGCCCCGGGGCCCGGGACCTGGCAGGCGGCGAGCAGCGCCGCGGCCGCCGCGAGGCCGCGGGGAGCCGTGCGGGCGAGGGGCGCGGGGCGGGCGCGGGGGCGAGACATCGCGGGAGTCGAGCAAATTTCCCGTGGTGCTGCAACGAGGTGGTGCTGTGGGGATCTCCTGTGATCGAAGATCGCCTGATCTCCAGGGGGGCTGTGCTTCGCACAGGATGGCGGGAAGGCACCCTGATCGGCGCCCCGGCGTCGCGCCTTCGCGGGCGCTCCTCCGCGCAAATGCGATCGCCGCCGATCCGCGCGGGGCGGGCGACAGGCTAAGCTCCTGCGGACGATGAGCGAGCTTGCTTCCCGTATTGCGCTTGCCCTCGGGGTGGTCCTCCTGGGCGGCGCTCTCGCAGCCTCCTTCGGCCTCGCCTTGCACCGCGGCGCGACCGCCGGGCCGGAGGCGCCGGCGCTGGCGAGCGCGTCGGCGACGGCGCCGCCCGACGTGCTCGCCAGCGCCGGCGCGGACGAGGGCGCCGGCCTCGCGGACGGGGGCGCCGGCCTGGTGGACGGCCGCCTCGCGGACGGCGGCCTCGTGGACGGCGGCGAGGGCGCGGGCGCCGCCCCGTTCGAGAAGCTCGAGTGGTCCGCCACCTCGCGCGCGGCCACCTACGGCGCGCTGTCGAGGGACGCCTGCGACCGGGAGCTGAAGCGCCGCAACATCCCGCACGCGCCGGCGCGCGGCGCCCCGCTCGTCGATCGGCCGGTCAGGATCACCGGGCCGCTGCACGGGGTCACGTTCCGGGGCGACGGCGTGGCGAAGGCCGGGTCGACGTCGCCGTTCGACATCGCCGATTGCCGGCTCGTCCTCGCGCTCGACGACCTCGCCGAGATCCTCGAGGCGCGCGGGATCACCACGGTGGTGCACGTCAGCATGCACCGGCCGGCGCCGAAGAAGGCGGCGGTGACGCAGCGGAAGAAGACCCAGCGGAGCACCGGCAAGGGCAAGGCGGGCGGCCGCGCGCAGGGCAAGGCGACGACGCCGAGCCAGCACGCCGTCGGCCTCGCCATCGACGTGGCCGCCTTCGAGAAGGCCGACGGCGCGCGGCTCGACGCGAAGGCCGACTGGCACGGCACCCTCGGCGCGCCGCCGTGCGGGCCCGGGTCGGAGCCGACGGAGGCCACCCCGCAGGCCCTCGAGCTGCGGGGGATCGTCTGCGCCGTGTACGCGAGCGGGCTGTTCAACGTGATCCTCACGCCGAACGCGAACGAGGCGCACGCGGACCACTTCCATTTCGATATCAAGCTCGACGGGCACTACTTCCTGCTGGAGTGAGCCACAGACAACTATCCTGACATCCACCGGTTCTCGCGGAATCGGGATGCAACGTGGCTGTTGCTTGAAAGCGGTCTCCCCCGGGAATTCACGAACACGAATCCAATCCGAGCCGCTCGGGCACGCGCCGCCGCGATGAAGCTGACCCACCGGGGGATCTCACGCGCGGGGCTCCTGGAAGCTCCTGCGCCGGCTGAGGCTGCTGCGGGCGGCGCCTCCTCGCCTCGGTCGGGCTCCCGCTCGTGGTCCCTTCCGCGTAGCATCACGAGCGCGGACTCGGCGGCGGGCGGGGTGGCCGCGGCGTCGTCGCGGGGCAGCAGGCTCGACACGGGCGTGAAGAACGGCGGCGTCCTGCCGCCGAGGTGAGCGCGGAGGTTCTCGATCTGGAAGGCGCATTCCGGGAGGCGCCGGCCGAGCGTCGCGGGAAAGGGATAGTCCGAGAGGTTGAGTCGAAAGATGGCCGCGTCGTCGGGCGAGCGGTCCGAGAGCGCGAAGAACGCCGCCACGAGGGGGTTGTAGGTCCCGTCGAGCAAGCGGGTGGGGACGCCGTGGTGCTGAGCGAGGCAACGAGAACGCTTGTCTCGCCGTAATTGCGCGATACCGGACGCTCTGATCGCGCGAATCGCATCTTGAATTGGGCATCTTTTTTCGTGGCCAATCTGTCTGCGGCTTGCTAGCGAATGGGCCTCGAAAGCGAAGCACCGCCGAGCCTGTGTTCGGCGGGGCCAGACCCCAGCTTGTCCTTTCGCGTCGCGGAGGATCTGCGCCATCACGACGGCGGCCGCGCCGGCCGACCAGGAGGAGCGACCCATGGGCGTGCACGTGATTCTCGACAAGGAGGAGGACGACGCCCTGCGAGGGCGGGCGATGACGGCGCTGGGCCGGCTGGTGCTGTGGTGCTTCCGGCTCGCGCGTGATCCTCGCGACCTGGAGGCGCGTCTGTCGGCGTGGCGAGAGGTGCTCCGGGAGGTGCGTCAGGCGCCCGAAGGCGTAGCGGCGCTTGAGCGCGTGTGGCACTATATTTTCATCGTCGTCAACCCATCCGAGCCCGAGAAGCTGCTGCCGAGGCTGCTCGCGGCGGCGGGACTGGAGTTCAAGGAGGAGATGGTGACCATCGCAGACTACCTTCACGAGCAGGGGCGTCTGGCGGGCCGCCTCGAGGGGCAACGCGGCATGTTGCTGAGGCTGCTCCGACAGCGCTTCGGCGAGCTGCCCGAGCCGATCGAGGCGCGCATCCACGCAGCGGATGCCGGGCAGATCGATGGCTGGACCGAGCGGGTGCTCACTGCGCCCACGCTCGACGACGTGCTCAACGAGCGTTGATGCGGCACGTTCGCGCGTGGTGCCGCTGGCGCGAGGCACGGCGCTGCACCCGCCGCATCGGCTGACCGCCGTCCGTCCACGGGGGAGCACGCGCGTGCGGACGCGGCGGTGATAGCCTGGCGCCATGCGGCTCGGGGGGCGCTCGATTTGTTGGTCCGTGTTCGGCCTGCTAGGGCAACAGAGTCATCGAGGCTCATGGGCAGCCAGGAGCTCCGAAGACCTCTCTGGAAGTCACGCGTCGCGCGGAGCGCCACCTGGGCGGCGGTGCGCATCCGGTAACCCATATCGCCTCCACGCTCACCCGCGACTTCGGCATGCTGCACGCAGGGTACGAGCCACGCCTGCAGAGGGGAAACATCCCCGCGGGCGAGAGGCCGGGAGGATGAGACCCCCGGACAGGTGCTGGCAGGGCGCTCGAGACCCCCGGACAGGTGCTGGCAGGGCGCTCGAGACCCCCGGACAGATGTTGGCAGGGCGCTCGAGACCCCCGGACAGGTGCTGGCAGGGCGCTCGAGACCCCCGGACAGATGTTGGCAGGGCGCTCGAGACCCCCAGACAAGTGCTGGCAGGCCCGAGCGCCGTCGGAATCGCTTCTTGCCGGGAGCAGCCGCGCCTCAGGAAGGATCTTCCGGCAGAGCCTCGCCCGCGGGCTCCGCCTCGGCCTCCTCCTGCTCGGCCTCGGCGGCGCCCTCGCCGCCCGTGGCCGCCGAAGCGCGCGGTGGATACCGCTTCAGCAGGTCGAGGAACGGCCTGTGAAGGGCATCGATCTGGTCGCGCTTCTTTCCGGGAGGGAGGTGCTCGAGCAGCCAGACCATCTCGTCGTGGATGCTGTTGAACGTGTTCACACAGGCGCCCACGGCCTCGCGCAGGCGCTTCGACCGCGTGCCCGCCCGCCCCTCGGCGGCGCCGCGGCCCATCCCCTTGGCCAGGGCGTCGGTCGTCGCCTCGATCCGCTTCATGTGCGAGAGCGCGCCGATCTTCTTCAGGTCGGCCTCCGTTCGCTTGTTCCTGGCCGCCGCCACCTGCGAGCGCCCGAAGTCGACCTCCGCCCCATACGGCAAGGCCGTCTGCCCGGTGCCGCCGCCCTTCAGCATCGCGCGCCGGATCCGCGATGCGGCCGCACGCACGGCCAGGTCTTCGTGCTCCTCGGCCGCGGCGACCGTGTAGTCGAACGCCCGCTGCGCCGAGTCCCACGCCGCGTCGAGCGAGCGGAGCACGTCGTCCGACGTGACCGCCAGCATCTCGTCCAGCCGCGCGATGCTCCAGCGCGCGCGCAGCTTCCAGATCACCGGCCGCGGCGCCTCCAGGAGGAGCGGCGATACCTGATCCGGGGCGTCGTACTTGTCCGTCGAGACATCCTTCCACTCGCCTTCCTCAAGGTCCCTTGCAAACGCGTGGAATCCCCGATCGGGGACGTAGCTGTATCCATAAGCCGCCATGATGGTGCGCTCTCCTTTCGACCTCCCCCACAAACGCCGCTCTTTAACGAGGCCGTCCGGCGAGCGCAACTCGACCGCCCGTTCTCGACGTCGGGCGCGCGCCCCCTCTCGAGGGGGCCACCGCCAGGAGAAAAGGGCGCGGTTTCCTGCTGTCCCCGGCGCCCCGGCGGCTCGGATCCTCCGTCGCCCCAGGGGTCGCGCGGAGCGCTCAGTACGACGGATGCAGCGCGATGAGCTCCGCGATCTCGTCGAGCTCCGGATCGCCGCCCGGGTTCGCCGCGATCACCTGCTCGCGCGCGGCCCGCAGCGCCCCGCTCGTGCCGGCCTTGAGCGCCTCGGCATAGGCCACGATGGCCTTGCCCTTGACGAGCTGCTCCTTGCTCCCCCCGGTGAGCTCGGCGAGCGTCACCTCGCGGGTCGCCTCCTTCGGCTCGTAGGTGAACGGCGCCTGCCAGCGCGCGCGCACGGTGAGGGTATCCGCGGCATCGATCACGCCCGCGTCACACCCGCGCACGAGCTGGTTGAAGATCATCGCGTCGCCGGGGGCGAGGTGCTGCGGATCGATCTCCTCGGCGTTGGTCGAGTACTCCTCGCCGTGAAACTTCTCCATTTTGAAGTACCACGGCAGGGTGAGCTCCACCTGGACGCCGCGGGCGGCGACCTCCATGACCTCGTCGAAGCGGTCGCGGAACATGTGGAACGCCTCGTCCACGTCGTCGAGGTAGACATAGGCGCCGCGCCCCTTGTCGGTCACGACGTCCATCAGCCCATCATTGTAGCTCACCGCCGGCCCCGTCCCCACGCCGACGCGGTAGATGGCCTCCTTGTCCGCGTCCTCCGCGTGCAGCGCGATGAGATCCGCGGAGGTGACTCCCACGTTGGCGCCGCCGTCGCTGACCAGGATCACCAAACGACCCACCGTCGTCAGCACCCACACTCGCGCTGCTGCAGGCGACGAGCCCCGCGCCGCCAAGGAGCGCCGCGGAGACGGCGCAAAGACCAAGCGTCATCGAAACGGAGACCTTTCGCACAGGCATCCTCCTCCGCGATGCGACCGCACACCGCGCCGGGGCGACGCGCTGAGCAACGTGGATGCCGCGCCCTGGACGCCGCCCGGACACCACGCCGCCCCGGAGCGCCGCCGGCCAGATCGCGCCAGATCCGCGGGCCACACGGCCTCACCCGCCGTCGCGCAGCGCCGCGACCGCACAAATCCCATGACAGCGTTGTCCCGCCGGCGTCTCAGCGTGGCGCACGCTGGCGCCTCGCGACCCACATCGGACGCGAAACGCGCTTCGCGGCCGGGAGAGCCGCGACCGTCAGGGACACGTGAGCGGCGTGCAATCTGGACAGATGCGGCGCTTCATGCGAACTCTAAAGAGAAGAACATGTCGATCACGTGTCGCAGCCATGTTCGCTCCTTTTCCGCAGGCGAGGTCCACTGGGAGGAATGGTCACCTCCCCGGAACGGCGGGGAGCGCGGGCGCCCCGTGGTCCTGGTGCACGGCCTGTCCGACAGCTGTAGGACGTGGAACCGGCTCGCGCCGGCGCTCGCGGCGGGGCGCCGCGTCGTTGCGCTCGACCTGCCCGGTCATGGCCAGTCGGCGAGGCCGGACGCCCCCTACAAGGTCGGCTGGTATGCGGGCGTGGTCGCAGAGTGGATCCGCGCGCTGGGGCTCGACGATTTCGATCTGATCGGGCACTCGTTCGGCGGCAGCATTGCGATGTGCGTGGCGATCGAGCGGCCGGGGCGCGTGCACCGCCTCGCGCTGGTCGCGGCGGGCGGCATCGGGAGCGAGGTGGCGCTGCCGCTGCGCTTCGCCGCGGTGACGGGGCTGCTGGAGCTGGCCGTGCCGGCGCTCATGGGCGTCGGCACCCACGCGGGGATGCTGGTGCTCGGCGGCAACTTCAATGCGGCGGAGCGCCGGCACCTCGCCCGGGTGAACGCGCGGCCCGGCACGGCGCGCGCCCTGTCGCGCACGCTCCGCCACGCGGTCGACCTGCGCGGCCAGCGCGAGCACCTCATGGACTTCGCCCACCGGCTGCCGGAGATCCCGCCGCTCGCCGTGTACTGGGGCGATCGCGATCCCGTGATCCCGGTGCGCCACGCGGCGGACGTCGAGCGCTACCTGGACGGCGTGACGGTGCGGCGCTTCGCGAAGGCAGGGCACTACCCGCACCGGGAGGCCGTCAACGAGCTCGCCCCGGATCTGCTGCGCTTCCTCGACGAGCCGCGGCCCGCGCCGCGCCTGCGCGCCGGGGCGCGCGCCCCCCGCGCGGCGGTCGCGCCCCCGCCGCCGCGCCCCGTGTGGCAGCCCGCCCCGGCCGCCGCGGCCAGGTCGTGGTCGCTGCGCTCGCTCGTGCCGCTCTTCCGGCCGGCGTCGCCGCAGGACGACGGCGCCGCCCGCGCGACCGACCTCGGGAGCCGGCCGCCGCCGGTCCCGTGTTGACGGCGCGCCGCCGGTCCCGTGTTGACCGCGCGCCGCCCGTTCCCCGCTGACGCCGCGCCGCTCGTTCCCTGTTGACGGCGCGCCGCCCGGTGCGGTTGTCTCCGGCGCCGGTGCACCTCGACTGTGAGACCTGCGGCGCCTCGTTGCGCGTCGACGCGGACCAGCGGACCGCGGTGTGCCCGTACTGCGCCTCGCCCTCGGTCGTGGAGCGGCCGCCCTCGCACGACCGGCCGGCGCCGCACTTCGTCCTCGGCTTCTCGATGAGCCAGGAGAGCGCCCAGGGCGCCGTCAAGGCGTGGCTGGGCAAGCGGAGCTTCTTCGTGCAGTCCGGCGTCAAGGCAGGCACGGTCGACGCGATCCGCGGCGTCTACACGCCCGCCTATCTGTACTCGGCGATGGCGCAGACGCGTTATGCCGCGCAAATAGGCGAAAATTATCAGGAAACCGAGACCTACACCACGAGGGACGACAAGGGGAACACCGTCACGCGGACGCGCGTCGTCACGCGGACGGAGCACCGGCACCTCGAGGGACAACACGCCACCTACGTGATGGACGTGCTCGTGGTCGCCTCCCGCGCCGTGCAGAACGCCGAGCTGGAGGCGGTCGAGCCGTTCGATCTGCGCACGATGCGGCGCTACACGCCCGCCGTGATCAGCGGCTGGATCGCCGAGGAGCCGACGATGAGCCAAGAGGAGTGTTACGGCCTCGCGCGGCGGGAGGCGCTGGAGAAGATCGGCCGGGAGCTGGCCGGCTTCATGCCCGGGGACAGCCACCACGGCCTCGTCCACGAGACGCACCTCGACCGGGAGACGCTCGAGCTCCTCTATGTGCCCCTCTGGGTGCTCGCGATCCGGCACGACCCGAGCAAGCCGCCGTTCCGGGTCCTCATCAACGGCCAGACGGGCGCGATCCACGGCAAGGCCCCGCTCTCCTGGGTCAAGATCACCCTCGTCGTCCTGTTCGTGATCCTGCTGCTCGCGGCGCCGTTCGTCCTGGCCGCGGCGCGCGACCGCGGGGCCGGGCGCGGGGGCGCGCGGCCGGCGGTCCCCGCGGCGAGGACGAACGCCGCGCCCGCGCCGGCGCCTCCGGAGGGCGCCCGCCCCGGGGGGAGCAGGCCCGGGCCGGCCGGAGGGGCGCGATGACCCTGGGCACGTCCACCTCGGTCGCGGCGCCGCGCTGCTGCGCCCGCTGCCAGGGCCCGCTGGAGGCGGGCGACCTGCGCTGCGCCGTCTGCGGGCTGGCGGCGCCGCTCGACCGGGGGCCGGCGCCGCCGCCGGTGCAGGTGCTGCGGTGCACGGAGTGCGGCGCCGCGGTCTCCTACTCGGCCGAGGCGCAGGCGCCGAAGTGCCGCTTCTGCGGCGCGGTGACGCGGCTGGAGCAGCCGGTGGACCCGATCGACCAGGCGGACTGGCTGCTGCCGTTCGTGGTGAGCCCGGAGCAGGCCGACCAGGCGCTGCGGCAATGGATGGCGGGGCTCGGCTTCTTCCGGCCGTCGGACCTCGCGCGCGCGGCGACGGTGGAGGGCCTGCAGCCGATCTGGTGGGCGGGCTGGATCGTCAACGCGGACGCGATCGTGAGCTGGACGGCGGACTCGAACGCGGGCGCCCGGCGCAGCGCCTGGGCCCCGCACGCCGGCCAGGCGCAGCTGCCGTTCCGCAGCCTGCTCCTGTCCGCGTCGCGCGGGCTCTCGCTCGACGAGGCCCGGGAGCTCGCGCCCGCGTTCCTGCTGGACCACGCGGTCCCCGCGGCGCACCGGGCTCAGCAGCAGCTCGGCCCGCCGGGCGCGGTGCTGGAGCAGTTCGACGCGCAGCGCTCGGCGGCCCGGAAGATCGTGAGCGAGCGGATCGCCGCGAGCGCGGAGGCGGCCCTGAAGCAGGGGGTGATCCCCGGGTCGACCTTCCGCAACGTCCACGTGGCGGTGCTCCTCCGGGCGCTGGAGACGCGCCGCGTGGCGCTGCCGTCGTACGTGCTCGTGTACCGGTACAGCGGGCGGAGCTACCGCGCCGTGGTGCACGGCCAGGACGCGCGCCGTGTCACCGGGACGGCGCCGATCGCGTGGGGCAAGGTGGCGCTGGTGGTCGCCGGCGCGCTCGCGATCGTCGTGCTCGTGATCGCGGTCGTCGCGCTCGCCCGCGCGAGGTAGCGCCGGGCGCGCCGCCGGGCGCAAGGGAAGCGTCGATCCGTCACCTCCCGGCGCAGCGGGTCGCGCGCCGACACCACGCGACCCGGCCGGCCGCAAACCATCCAGTTGTGCCGGCGTTGTGGCGGAATGCCTCGCGAGCGCGATCGTGCGGCGCAAAGAAGCCCTGTTTCACGCGGCCCTGCGCGCCGACGAGGGCGCCTGCCGGCGCTGGTCCGGATCTCGCAACTGCCGTCGACCGCAATGGCAAGGAGGAGAACATGGAGACCGGGTCACGCGAAAAGTTGATGGAGATCCTCAAGAAGTTCCGGAATGCCATGCTCGTCACGCAGGCCAGCCACGGAGTGCTGCGCTCCCGCCCGATGGCCCTGATGAAGGTCGACGACGCCACGGGGGACATCTGGTTCATGACGAGCATCGACTCGGGCAAGGTCGACGAGATCGAGTCGAACCCCGAGGTGAACGTGACGCTCCAGGAGGAGCACCGGTACCTCTCGCTCTCGGGCCGCGCGTCGATCGTGAGGAGCCGGGCGAAGATCGAGGAGCTCTGGTCGGAGGAGGCGAAGGTCTTCTTCCCGCGGGGCAAGGACGACCCGCACCTGGCGCTCATCCACGTGAGCCCGCGCGAGGGCGAGTACTGGGACAACCATGGCGCGGCGGGGCTCAGGTTCCTGGTCGAGGCGGTCAAGGCCTACGTCACCGGGACGACGCCCAAGGCCGACAGCACCCAGCACGGCGCCGTGCCGCTGAGCGCCGGACAGACCGCCAACGGGCTGACCTCCTCGCGCTGACGGCGCGGACGGCGCGACACATCGCCCGATGCGCCGCGGCAAACGTGGCGCGGCGTCCCTGAGGCGCTGCGCCACGTTGCTTTTGGCGGGTCGCCCTGAACCCCTCCCCCTCCCCCTCCTGACAAGCCCGCGCGTAGCAAATCGCACCGACGCGCGCAGGTTGGCCCCACGGGCACAGCAGCGATCGCCCCACCCGGCCCGGCGAGCCCGCCAGGCCGAGGGAAAACCGCGAGATGGCGCGGGAAAGTCGCGCTGTGGACCAGGCCGCCCGCCGCGATGGCCAGCCGGACGGAGCGTGGCGCATCCCTTGCTTTATTACCGGAAAACTACGGAAGTCTGCCCCTCCCGAGCGGCTCTGACGCGCGGACCCGGCAGGAGCGAGGTTGGCATGGGGATCTTCACGATATCTCGTCGAGCGCAGATGATCATCGTCGCCGCGGCAGCGGTGGTGGTCGTCGTGGGGCTGCGTTACGCCCAGCCGTTCCTCGTGCCGGTGCTGTTCGGCGCGGCGCTCGCGGCGATCTCCTCGCCGATCGCGACCTGGGTGACCCGCCGGGGGCTCCCGCCGGCCATCGGCGCGCTGGCGGCGCTCGTGGTCGATCTGGGCATCCTGGTGTTCGTGGGGGCCGTGGTCACCATCGCCGGGGTGGAGCTGGAAGAGAAGGTGCCGGCCTACCTGGCGCGCGCCTCCGAGATGACGGTGGCGATCGCCGCGACGCTCACGGAGCGCGGGCTGCCGGTGAACCCGGAGTTCCTGTCGAAGACGCTGCACACGGCGTCGCTGGTGCCGCTGCTCGGCGGGGCCGCGGTGACGGTGGCCAGCGCGGCGTCGAACCTGGGCGTGGTGCTGCTGGTCGTGTTCTTCGCGCTCTGCGAGATCTCGGGCGCCGGCGCGAAGATCCGGCGGCTCGTGTCGGACCCTGCCGGCGGGCTCGCGCGGATCGACCGCATCGTGCGGGAGGTCAAGAAGTACCTGCTGGTGAAGACGCTGACGAGCCTGCTCGTGGCCATGCTCGCCTACGTCCTGCTGCGGGTGATGAACGTGGACCTGGCGCTCCTGATGGCGTCGAGCCTGTTCGTCCTGCACTTCATCCCCAACATCGGCGCGGCGATCGCGACCATCCCGGCCGTGCTGGTGGCGCTGGCGAGCCAGGGGCCGGGCACGGCGGCGGTGGTGGCGCTGGGGTACCTGCTGATCAACCTGCTCGTGGGCAACGTGCTGGAGCCGCGGGTCCTCGGGCGGACGCTGGGGCTGTCGCCGCTCGCGGTGCTGATCGGGATGTTGTTCTGGGGGTGGCTCTGGGGGCCGTCGGGGGCGCTCCTGTCGGTGCCGATCATGATGGTGGCGAAGATCACGGTGGAGAACGTGGAGGGGCTCTCGTGGATCGCGCGGCTCATGGAGCTCGCGCCGGAGGAGGGCAAGGAGCACGAGGAGGAGGCGCACGCGAGCGAGGACGCGCCGAACTCGCTGCTGCGGGCGAGCGTCGCGGGGGTGCGGAGATCCGGGTAGGTGCGGGAAAGGCCTTTCCGAGCCGCCCGACCCTCGGACGGCGTGCTCGTCGCGCGGAAGGCCATCGCGCAGCCGAGTAGTAGAAAGGACGGGTGTAGCTATCCGCGCTGCTGAGACCCGTTGGGCATGTCCGCTACCGAAAAGCTCTCCAGCCTGTGCAGGAGCTCCTTCGCTTCAACGAGATTCGCGGCGTCAAGCTCTTCAAGGATGTCAACTCCTTCTCGCACGAGCGCCACGCTGCGCTCGATTTGCCCTTGGTCGGCTTCCAGCAAACCAAGCATCAATAGCAATGCCGCCTGGTCGTCCTTCATCCCGAATTCCTCGCTGAGCTTCAACGACTCACGCGACGCAGCCATCGCTTCTGCGTAATTTCCCTCAAGACATGCGACGGTGGCGAGGTCGCGAAGCACCACGGATCGGTACACTGCACTCTCCATCTCCTCGCTGAGCTCCAGCGACTTGCGCAGCAGTTCTCGTGCTTCTGCGTAGTTGCCATCATTGGTTGCGAGCGCCGCGAGCTTGCGTAACGATGCGAGTCGTATATTCCGGTCCCCGAGCTTGTCGCTGTTCACGAGCAACTCATGCAGCAGCTCTCGCGCTTTCGCGTGGTCGCCCTCGATCACTGCCAGGTGATGCAGCGAGATGGTCCGTCCTACTTGATCCCCGAGCTCCTCACTGAGCTGTAATGATTTTTCTTCCAGCTCTCGCGCTTTCACGTCATGACCCAAGCGCCCCTCAATGACTGAAAGCTGGTGCAACGATGCCGCTCGGCGCCTCCGGTCTCCTGACTGCTCGAAGAGCTCCAGGGCGTCTCGTTCGAGGTGGCGCGCGGCGGCGAGATCGCCTTGGAGTACATAGACCTGAGCAATCTCGTCGAGGAGCACTCCCCTCATGTGTGGATCGCCGCTCATTTCGCAGAGCTCTAGCGCCTCGTCAAAGCGCGCGATTGCCTCGGCGAACCGACCGCGTACCCGCAGCAGCAAGCCATCCATGTACACACGCCGAACATCGTGGGCGCGCTCGCCAGGATGCTTCATGTCGTACTGCGCGAGCAAGTCCGCTGCTTGGTCAACATGGCCGAGAGCAGCGGCCTCACGCGCGAGCGACAGCAGGTCCGTCGGCGGCGTCGCGTCCGGGCTGAGATGGTGCGGCGAGACGCCAGACGTCGCCAGAACTCGGATGGCTTGCTCCAGCAGCGGCTCCGCTCCATCTCCCGGCTCCTCGGGGAGCCAGAGCCCGGCGAAATCGCAGAAGTCTGGCGCATCGCGCTGCAGTGCCAGCGCCGCCGCGGGATGCACCAGCAAGACCCAGGGCAGCGCGAACCGTCGCGCGAGCTCGTCCCGGTGCACGTTGAGCTCGGCGCAGATCCTGGCGGCGTCTTGCGACTCCTCGAGGTGCGTGAGCATAAGCACCGAGGTCTCTTCTGGAGACGGACACGCCTCCTCAAGGAGGGCACGAAGCGATCGATCGCCAAGGGAATCTAACCTCGCGGTGCACAGCTTCGCCACCGCGGCGCTCGTCGCTTTGGCGAGCGCCTCACGCTGCGCGGGTCGCCTGAGCTCCACGACGGCGAGCACGAAACCCTCTCCCACGGACCACTCGAGGAAGCGCCCGTAGGCCACCCCACGTTCAGATCCAAGGATGCGCTCGAAGCCGCCGGGCTCCACGCGCCCCTCTTCAATGCCCGGCGCGCTCGGATGCTTTGGTGCGCTAGCGGAGGATATCGTGGCGTGCATTCACGAACTCCGGGATCTCCGCGACGAGCGGGTGGACGTCGTACCAGCCATCGCCGTTGTACTTGAAGGCGAGCCGGTGGAAGAGCACGTCCATGCACGCTTTGTCAGGGAAGATCTGCTTGTCCCGGGCGAGCTTCACGAGCGCGTCGAGCCAGCCGTTCGCGTTGATGAGATCGCGCATCCGCTGCCTGCGCAGCGCGACCGCCCGCTCGACGTCGGCCCTGGTGATCACCGAGCCGCGCGCCATGTAGGCGGCCTGGCTGACGAGGTCGAGCAGCTCCCGCACGGCGCCACCGCTCGCCGCGATCAGGCGATCGCGCGCCTCCCGCTCCGGGATCACGGTGTCGAGATCCATCCGGAGGGAGAGCGCCTTCTCCATGAGATCCCGCCCATGTCCGTCGAAGGCGTCGTATCCTTGGTCCGAACGAACGGCAGCTCCGCCTTGATCTCCACCCCCGCCGCAGCCTCGGCGTTGAAGTTCTGCGCCCATTTCGTCGTGCGGACGACCTCATCGAACCATCCGGTCACGCGCTCCAGCAGCTCCGCCGGCATCGGCGTTCCCCGCGCGCGCATCTTCTGCTCGACGGCCAGCGCCATGTTGAGCAGCAGATCCTCCGTCTCGATCCGGAACGGATCCATCTCGACGGTCGCTTCGAGGTAGACCGGCTCGTACACTTCGCTCAGCCGCTCGGTGAGCCGGAGGATCTCGGTGCTCTTGCCCGCCCCACGGTGGCTCACGAAGGTGGCGTGGACGAACCGGTCGTGGGGCCGCCACGAGAGCTCCTTCTCCAGGGCCGCCATCGACTGATCGCCGCGCGCCAGCGAGAAGTCCTGCCAGCGCGGGTCGTCGTTGGGAAGCGGCACGTCCGGGTCGCAGTTGCGCACGACGTCCCGGAGCGTCTTCGCGTGAGCAAGAGGGGACGCAGGACGGCGGACGAGGTTTACCATGTGGCGTCAGGGCTCCGGGCGCCAGGATAGTCCAAGATGCAGGCGGAAGCACCAGAACGCCGCGGCGGCGCGCCGAGCCCGTCAGGGGGCCGCGGGCGGCGCGATGCCGAAGACGCGCTCGTGGCGGGCGCTCTCATGGCAGCCCATACACGACGCGACCCGGCCGGCAGAGGTCACCTCGCCCTCGGGCGTGACCGTGCCGTAAACCCAGCCCGCGTCGGTGCCGGGTGTGTCCGGCGCGACCTTGAGCACCACGTAGGCGCCGGCGAGGCGGGACGCGCGGTAGACACGATCGCCGTCGCGCAGGTAGGGGTCGAATGAATCCACAGGGCCCTGCGGATCCCCCGGCGGAGGAGCGCCGGGGCCAGGGAAATCGGGCACCTCGCCCTTGTCCACCAGCTCGGGGTGATAACTCTCCTTGACGAGGACCTGGCCCACGGGCTGAGGCACGGGCGCGGGGCCCTGGACGAAGGGATATCGATCGCGGTGCCTGGCGAACACCGAGTAGAGCTTGCGGGCATGGCCGCCTCCCTCGGCGGCGCTCATGCGGGCGCGGCCCGGGAGCGGCAAGCGGCAGAGCCAGGGCGCCCAGCGGATCTCGTCGTCGACACGACCCCAGGGCCTGTAATCGCGGAACGCGGCGGCGATGAGCGGGACGAAACGAGGATCGACCTCGGCCGCACCGGCGGCCGGCGGCGACGAGGGCGCGGTCGCCGGCGGCGTCGAGGAGGCACCGGCCGGAGGGCCCGGCGCGGCCTCCGCGTCGGGGTGGACGGGCTCATCCAGGGGGTGGCTGCATCCGGACGCGACGGCAAGGGCAAGGAACAGGGCGCGGCGCATGAGGCCGATGATACGCGCTCCCCACCTCACGGCTGCCCCGGAATCAAACCGGCGGCGGCTCGGCTGCGGACCGAGCGGCGCGCGGCGGCTGGCAACGTGGACAGAAATAGGTCGATCGCATCATCGTCCCTTGCCGGCGCATCTGGACCGCAGCGCCGCACTCGTAACAGGCGTGCCCCTCTCGGCCATACACGCTGACCGGCCTCCGTCCACGGTCGAAGCCGGTGCGCGTCGTGCGCGTGTGGAGATAATGTCCCGTGGGACCTCGATAGGTCCCGGCGGCGTCCCGCGGCTCGACATTCGCTTGCAGGAGGCGACGGCCGAGATCGATCATGTCCGAGAGCTCCCCGTCCGAGTACACGCGGACCGGGGCGAAGGGGTCGAGACGTTTCCTGAAGAGGAGCTCGCTCTTGTAGACATTGCCGATGCCGGCGACGACGCGCTGGTCCATGATGGCGACCCCGAGCGGGACCTCGTCGAGGGCGCGCAGGCGGCGGAGCGCCTCCGCCGGGTCGAAGCCGTCGGCGAGCAGGTCCGGGCCGAGGCTGCCGAGCAGCGCGTCGCCGCGCAGGGAGCTCGCGCGCAAGAGGCGCACGATCGGCGCGCGGAAGCAGACGGCGACGTAACCCGGGACCGCGAGGATCACCGACGCCGACGCCTCCGAGCGCTTCCAGCGCTCCCCCTCGCGGTAGAGGTGCCAGGCGCCGCTCATGCGCAGGTGTGTGTGGAGGACGATGCCGTCGTCGAAGAAGATCAGGAGGTTCTTGCCGCGCGCCTCCACGCGCTCGACGCGGCGGCCCACGAGGCGATCGCCGCGACGGTCGCTCCGGGGCAGCTCCAGCGCGAGCACTCGCGCGCCCTCCAGGGCAGGGCCGAGCGCGGCGGCGATTCGGAAGAGGGTGTCGCCTTCGGGCATGTGCAGTCCAAGGCATCCTCTGGGTACGTCCGGGCCGGGTGGCAAGGGGCACATCGCACCTGCACAGCACAGCTCGCCCGGCAGGAGCTCCGGGCATGCACGCTCGCGCGGCACCGGCGCCGGCGACGCGCAGGACATCCGGGTTTGCACATCGGCGCGACATCGGCTCTGATGGCCGAGGTTCTCCATGGCCATGGCACCACCCCTCGTCCGCGCACGACTCACGATCGATGGACTCAAGACCTCGCTCGAGGTGAGGGAGCTCGCAGGCGCGGAGGCCATGTCGGAGCTCTACGCCTTCGACATCACCGTGGAGAGCGCCGACACGAGCCTCGACCTCGACGCGCTCGTCGCCGAGTCGGCCGTGCTGACGCTGGACCACGGCGCCGGCGCCCGCCACCTCCACGGCATCGTCAGCCGGATCGAGCAGATCCACACCTCGGAGCACCGCGCGGCCTACCGCGCCACCCTGGTGCCGGAGGTCTGGCTCCTGGACCAGCGGTACGATTGCCGCATCTTCCAGGGCGTCACCACGGCCGAGGTCATCGAGCGCGTGCTCGAGCTCGGCGGCGTCCAGCGCTACGAGATGGTG
Organism: Sorangium cellulosum; assembly: GCF_002950945.1. Classification (GTDB taxonomy): domain Bacteria; phylum Myxococcota_A; class Polyangia; order Polyangiales; family Polyangiaceae; genus Sorangium; species Sorangium cellulosum_E. The sequence goes on along the minus strand of NZ_CP012673.1, from coordinate 5,796,005 downwards.
CTCCAGCAGAGCTACGAGGCGCGCGACGTCTGCGTCCAGTACCGCGAATCGGACTGGGCGTTCCTCAGCCGCCTCATGGAGGAAGAAGGCATCTTCTATTACTTCGAGCACACGGACGCCGGCGCGACCCTGATGATCTCCGACTCGGCGCAGGTCCACTCGCCCATCTCCCCGGAGGAGCTCCGGTATCGGCCGGTGATGGGGGCGCTCCACACCGGAGAAGGCATCGAGTCGTTCCGCTTCGCGCAGCGCGTCCGGCCGGGGAAGGTCACGACGCGCGACGTGCCGTTCGAGAACCCCGCGTCGGTCGTGGACAGGGCGGCCGAGAGGGGGCGCCACACGGATCTCGCCGTGTTCGCGTACCCGGCCAGCCCCGCGGCGGAGGTCCGCCTCGACGCGCTCCAGGCGACCGCCGCCGTGGGACAGGGCGAGGCCTACGCCGTGCGGCTCGCGCCCGGCGCGCGGTTCCGCCTCGAGGACCACCCGAGGGAGAGCTTCAACGCGGAGTACCTCGTCACCCGGCTCCAGCACACAGCGAGGTTCGACGGCAAGGACGGGTACCGCTGCGCCTTCGAGTGTGTCCCTGCCGGCGTCGCCTTCCGGCCCCCGTGCAGGACGCCGAAGCCGCGCATCGCGGGGCCGCAGGCCGCGACCGTCGTCGGGACGCAGGGGGCCGAGATCGAGACGGACGGCGACGGGCGCGTGAGGGTCCGGCTGCACTGGGACCGCAACGGCAACGCCTCGAGCGACAAACGGGTTGAACCCGTCTGAAACGAGCAGATTTTCGAACCGCCAAGGCGCCAAGGACGCCAAGAAGGAGAAGAAAATATCTTGGCGCCCTTGGCGCCCTTGGCGTCTTGGCGGTTCATCTCTCGTTCCTCAACGTGATCGGTGTTCTCGGAGAACGCGTGCTGGGTCCACGTCGCCCAGATGGCGTCGGGGGCCGGCTACGGGGCGATGCACGTCCCGCGCGTCGGGAGCGCGGTGCTGGTCGAGTTCCTCGACGGCGATCCGGACCGGCCGATCGTGACCGGCCGGGTGTACACGGTCGTGAGCCCCTACCCGTACGCGCTCCCCGCCGAGAAGACCAAATCGACCTTGCGGACCCGCACCACCCCGGGAGGCGGCGGATACAACGAGCTGCGCTTCGAGGACCAGGCGGGCCGGGAAGAGGTGTATCTCCGCGCCCAGCGCGACCTCAACGTCGAGGCCCTGAACGACGCGCGCCGCGCCGTCGGCGGCGACGACGCGCTCGAGGTGACGGGCGACCACGCGAGGACCGTCGGCGGCGCGGAGACGGTGACGGTCGCGGGCGCGCGCGCCGTGAGCGTGGGCGCGGCCGAGACCAGGACCGTGGCCGCGGATCAGACCACCTCGGTCGGCGCCGACAGCTGGCTCTCGGTCGCGGGCGATCACACGGCGAGCGTCTTCGGGGACCGCCGCGACGTCGTCGCCGGAGACCGCAGCGCGTGTGTCGGCGGGGACGAGTCGGTCCAGGTGAGCGGCGAGCGGACGGTCACCGTCGCCGGGGCGCACACGATCTCGGCCCTGGACGACGAGTCGCGGCGCGTGGCGGGCAACCTCACCCTCTCGGTCGGCGGCACGATGCAGCAGGTCGTCGACGGGCACTGCTCGCTCAGCGCGGGCTCGCTCGAGTGGGCCGTGACCGACGGCGCGCTGGAGATGACGTGCGCCGGAGAGGTGCGCGTCGAGTCCGAGCAGGAGGTCCAGATCGGCGGGCCCGACCTCTCGCTGTTCGCCGACTCGACGATCCGGATCCGCGCCCAGCAGAAGATCGTCCTCGAGATCGGCAACGCGACCGACGCCGAGAGCAAGTCCGCGAGGATCGAGATCACCGCGGACGGGATCTACGTGACCAACGGGAGCGCCACGGAGAAGCTCGAGGGCGGCACCGTGCGCCTGAACTGCTGAGCGCGGCGCCGCGGCGGAGAGGGGTCGATCCGTGAAGCTTCGCAACGAGACCAGGCACCCGGCGCTGCTCCTCCGGACGGCGTCGGCGCGCAGCGACGATCACATGCTGGGCTGCGCGATCGCGCGGCCGACCTACCGGGTCGCCGGCGGCGCGCTCGTCGGCACGCCCGACGAGCCGTGGCCGATCTCGGGCGAGCCCGCCGCGACGGCGCTCGGCAAGATGCCCGGGGACAAGCCGTTCTACATGGGCGGGATCGACGTGCTGCTCGGCGGGAAGGTGCGCCAGCCCGGCGGCGCGGCGAGGCCGCGCCTCGACGTCGAGCTCGAGGTGGGGCGGAGCTTCCGGCGGCGGATCGCCGTCCTCGGCGACCGCACCTGGGTGCCCGGGGCCGGCGGCACCCTGGTCCCGAGCGAGCCGGAGCCGTTCGTCTCCATGGAGCTCGACTACGGGCGCGCCTTCGGCGGGACCTGCCCCACCGACTACGGGCTCGACATGCCGTTCACGCCCAACCCGGCGGGGCGCGGGTTCTACCTCGACGCGAAGCGCGCGCTCGGGAAGCCGCTGCCGAACCTCGAGGACCCGAACCGGCTGCTCCGCTCGTTCGACGACACCCCCGATCCCGTCGGCCTCGGCTACTACCCGGGCGAAGGCGCGCTCCGCGTGAAGGCCGCGACGAGCGCCGCCATGCCGGAGCCGAGCCGGCTCGCGCCCGACCGGGCGCCCGAGGTCAAGGTGGGGCACCGGAACATCCTGCCCACGTTCTTCAACATGGGACACCCGGGCATGATGATCGAGGCGGGCGGCGAGCCGAGGCCGGGCGACGGGATCCGGCTCACGCACGGCCTGCGCGGCGGGGATCTCGCCTTCGTGATGCCCGACCTGCGGATGCACATCCATGTGCAGCTCGAGGGGCGGGAATATGTCTTTCCCATGCACCTCGATCAGATAGGCATCGTCGCGGGGGAAGGGCGGGTGTTCTTCTCCCTCCGCTGTGTGTTCGAGTACCACGTCCGCAAGGAGGAGCGGCGCACCGCGACGCTGCACGACGGGCCGACGCCGGCGGTGATCCCGGGCAGTTAAGACCTCTCTGCTCCACGTCCGCGGCGGGTCGTGCTCCGCGTGGAGCCGAAGACCGAAGACCCACGCGCGGTACCCGGCGCGGGGCTCGCATGCTCGGACGACGCCGTACTGCCAGCGGGACCGTTCGACGTCGAGCGCTCGCAGCAGCGCCGTCGCCTGCGTCCCTGCGAGTTCCGTCGGGCTCTCCAGCCTGTCCCGGTAGGCCGGCGCGTCGAGCCAGCGCTCGACGAACTCGCGGGGCACGGCGCTGTCATCGTTGATCCTCAACCACCGCTCGCACAGCCGCTCGCGCACGCGGTCCACCGCGGGCGATTCACCTGGAAGGCCCTCGCGACAGCGGACGAATCGACTCAGGTCGTAGGCCGACGTGGGAGCGCGCCCGGCGCGCCGAGCAGAACATCTGCGACACTTCCACACGATACCTGAGGGGCTGAGGCCGGACTGCCGCACTGGACATCTCGACGGACGGTTGACGCGGGAGAGAACCATGCCGACCATGCAGGGATGCACTTACCTCATCGATGTTTCGCGCTCGCCGCTCTGCCCGCCGCAACTGCCGTGCTGAGCGCGGGGTGCAGCTTCCCCGACACCGTCTTCACCGAGCACGCGAGCTCTGACGGTGGCGGCGCGGGCGCCACCGCGTCGTCGGACGCGGCGGCCGGTGGCGGGAGCGCGGCGGCCTCCGGGGGCGGCGGGGGCGGCGGGGGCGGCGGGGGCGGCGGGGTGACGTCGACCTCGGGCGGCGGCGGGAGCAGCGAGGTGACCTCGGGCTCGGGCGGGAGCGCCGGGGGGATCGTCGACTGCGATGCGGACGGGGACGGCTATCCGTCGATCGCGTGCGAGGGCGGCACCGATTGCGACGACGACCATGCGCAGGTCCACCCCGACCAGCCCAATACGTTCCATGACACGCCCATCCGCCCCGCAGGCGGCTTCGATTATGACTGCAGCGGTCACGAGGAGCCGCAGATCCCCGCGGTCCGCTGCGAGTCCGGCGGGCCGTGTCAGGACGCGTCCAACGTGTACCTGGTGGACGTTGCGTGCGGTGAGCCAGGCCCGGTCGGCAGCTGCAATTTCCTCTGCCAGCAACGCGTCACGTACAGCGGGCTCAAGAGGGCCTGTCATTGAGATCGTCTCGGCGAGAGATTCCAACGCCAAGACGCAAGGGCGCAAAGGCGCAAAGGCGCAAAGGCGCAAAGGCGCAAAGGCGCAAAGGCGCAAAGGCGCAGAAATACAGAGAAATTCTGGTTTACACCTCTGCGTCTCGATGCTTTTGCGCTGAAATTTCTCGGGATCCCTGGCCAGACTTGTGACGCTCGGAACTAGGCGCCAGACGAGGCGGTGTCGCTCGCGATCCACACGAAGCGGTCGCCCACGCCCGCGCTCCTGCCGCTCTCCTCGTCGCTCCGCCCAGACCACGAGAAGCGCCCGCTCACCCGCGCCTTCGCGCTCGCGCTCGCGTCGCCCCTCCAGGCGAACCGATCGCCGACCGCGGCCTTGCTGGTCTCGCCGTCGCCGCCGTCATCATCGCCCGTCTCCCCCACGGGGTCACCGAGGTCGTCGTAGACGCCGCTCCTGTCCCCCAGCGCGAACGGCCCGAAGCTGTACCCGTCCGAGCCCGCGTCGACATCCCCGATGTCGTGGTACTGCGCGTCGATGGAGCTGTAGACCTTCCCGCCGACCTTCTTCGTGTACTTGAACCCGTTCGCCAGGGCCGTGTACTTGAGGATGCTGCTCACCTTCCGCGACTGCAGGAGGTTCTGCTCGGTCACCTTCTTCCACGTCTTCGCGGCGACGATCGTGTCCTTCGCCGACTTCGCCGCCGCGCCGAGGCTCTTGCCGAGCTCCTTCATGCGATCGGCGGCGCCCTCGCCGAGCTCCGCGGCGCCCTGCTTGAACCACCTCCACAGGCTGCCGTCCGCGGCCTCCGCGAGCTCCTCGATCAGCTCGTCGCTCTGCGATCGCAGCCGGCTGAGCGCGTCCGAGAAGCTCTCCGCCGCCTGCTTGCCCACCCTGGACGCGACGTCGTCGGCCGCCTCCTCGGCCGACTCCTTGAGGATCTTCGCGAGCGTCCCCTCGGCGCTCTCCCGCACGAGCGCCTTGCCGGCCCGCTCGATGAGCGGCTGCGCGAGGTTGGCGGTCCCCTTGGCGGCCATCTTCGCGCCCTTCATCAGCCCCTTGCCCGCGGCCTTCGCGCCCTTCCACATCTTGCCCGCGATCTGGCCGCCGAACTTCATGAGGATATCCATCGCGATCTCGATCGCGATGTCGACGAGGCACGCCACGAAGTCGGCCCACGTGAAGCCAGCCTTGGCCGTGCCCCAGACGATGGTGAAATCGAGCGGCAGGCTGACCGGGCTGTTGCACGCGAGGTGGATCGAGAACGGCACGGTCTTGAACGGCGAGCACGCGAGATCGCAGGCCGTCTCGCCGAAGATCGGGTTGTCGCACGCGATCGTGACCCCGCTCGTCCCCCAGACCGAGATGGATCTGCCGAAGAGGATGGTCCAGGGCAGGAGCGGATTCCACCCCTGCACAGGCAGCCATACGACATCGTCAGCGCTCCTTCATCGCGGCGCCGAGGTCCAGCGCACCTCGCGCCGCAGGTTCGACATCTGCTCCTCGGTGAGATCCAGGGCCACGGGGGCCCGGGCGCTCCAGACCACCACGACCTCGCCGGGGACGGGGCGCACGACCACCGAGCACAGGTGGGATTCTGCCTCGGTGAGCGCCCGGCCGGGCGCGAGCTCCAGCGTCACCCGGGGCACCTCGCCGGGCAGGTGGAAGGAGTAGACTTGCCGGTTCGGGTGCACGTTCCGCAGCTCGAAATACACGTCCGGCGCGAGGTCGGAGACGCTCATCCCGGGCGACGCCACCTGCGCGTACTCCAGCCGGAGCGGGGCGCCCGGGTCCTGGTAGAGGGGCGGTATCGAGAGGACATCCCGGGCGGCCCAGCCGCGCTCGACCTCCGCGGGGAGCTTGCCGTCGCTCTGGCACGAGGGGGCGAGCCCGAGGTACGCGAGCCGGGGAAACCAGGCCATGGACTGGTAATCCCACCCCGCCGGCAGCGGGGCGTGGATCCACCGGAACGGCTTGCCCACGGCGAGGCGCTGGGGCGTGAGCGGGTCGAACGGGAACTCGAGGTTCGGGATCGGCCGCCCCGCGAAGCTCTCGGCGTCGAGCTCCATCAAGTACCCGTAACCACATGGATTTCTCGGGTAGTGGTACACCGTGTCGGCGAGCAGGTCCGTGCCCCGCCGGGCATCCTGGGCGAACTGCGCGAGCAGGTCGCCGTTCCTGCCGAGCGCCGTCAGATCGACGCCGCCGTAGGCGTAGTCGTAGCGGATCGGGACCACCTCGATCGGCGCCGGCTCGGAGAAGCGCGGCCGGCCCGCGCGGTCGATGTCGCCCACGCGGTCGCCGTGGACCACGATGTCGCGCTGGTGCTTGCCGAACCGGACGCTCGCGGTGAGCGTGCGGGTATCGGGCTTGTAGGCGTGGGCGAAGGCCTGGATCACGACGTCGGTCGCGCCGGAAAGGGAGCATGTCGTCGACGGCGATCGGCGGGGAGACCCGCGGCGGCTTGTGATCCTCGCGGTGAGGGATCTCGTCGTCGTGCAGGACCTCCTGCCGTCCGGGGGCGTCGAGCTCGCATCGCCCGTTGTGGATCCGGTAGGTGCGCTTCGTGATCCACGCGATCCACCGCCGCCCGTCGGGCTCGCCCTGCAGGAGCAGCTCGGTCTTGCGGCGCGGTCTTCGCGCCGGGGCGGGCGCGGCGGGGGGCGTCGGTTGGTTGCTCACGGCCGCTGCGCCCCGCTCACTCGGCCTCGTAGATGCGCCAGCGGCCTCGCCAGAAGTTCTTCTCCGGCTCCTCCGCGTCTCCCGGCTGGCGCCGTGTGTCCGTGAGCAGCGGCTCCATCTGGTCCCAGAAGGCCTGACCCACCGCGGGGCCGAAGATCGCCATCACCGTGTCGTGCATGAGCTCGTGGCGCTGCGCCTCGGGCAGCACGTGGAAGGGGTCGGTGAGCCTCGGCATGGGGCCATGCTACTCGGCGCGCGCCGATGGCCACGCGTGATTTTGATCTCGCGCCGCCGGCGCGCGCCTGGCCGAGCTCGTCGGGCAGGTCGCGGAGCGAGCCGCAAGACGTGACGAAAGAGCGCTCATCCTGTGCGGCAGACTCCGATGTGCGGTGTGGTCCGGGGACCCCCGCGCTCACTGGATGAGCCCTTGACCTCGGGAGGCGCGGTTGCGACCGTGAACGATGGAGACATGAACGAGCCGAAAGGGACACTCCCGGTCGACACCGCGCAGGCCGCGCAGCTCGCGGCGCGCGCCTTGCCGTTCTCGCCGGGCAGCGCGGGCGGCGTCGCGTGCGTGTCGCTCACGCCGGCGGCGTCGGCGACGGCGGCGCAGGCGACCGTCGATACGGTCCCCTGGCGCCACGAGGGCAAGCTCCGGCTGACGGTCGTCGTGAAGGCCAGCTTCTCGATCGACACGTCGCCGATGCGGCCGGCGGAGGTGGCGGCGCCGTTCCACGCGAAGGACGTGCACGACCGCCGCGGTCCGATGGCCCACGTGACCGCGGCGAGCGACCGGGTGCCCTACCGCCAGTACGTGGACGTGACCGCCCTCGGGCACGCCGCCGCGCCGGGCGGCCGCCCCGTCGCCGAGATGAACGTGCGGTTCGCGCTCGTGCAGCGCGGCGTGCCCGGCCTCGACAAGACGGTGCGCGTCGTCGGCCGCCGCAAGGGGCCCGGGGAGGCGCCGGAGCCGTTCGCGCGCATGCCGGTCGTGTACGAGCGCGCCGCCGGCGGCGTCGGCGTGCCCGAGAACCCCGTGGGGTGCGGCGAGCGCGACGGCGATCTGCCGAACGTGCTCGACCCCGCAGACCCGCAAAAACCGGCCGGCTTCGGCCCGCTCGCGGCGACGTGGCCGGCGCGCAGCCGCCGCCTCCCGGCCGGCGCCCGCGCCGGGCTCGACGCCGAGGTGATGGAGGTGCCGGGCGCCTTCGACTGGTCGTACTTCCAGTGCGCCCCGCGCGACCAGTGGGTCGCCGCGCTGCAGCCGGGCGCGGTCGTCGTGCTCGAGGGCTTCCACCCGGAGCGCCCGCGCGTCCAGAGCGCGCTGCCGGACGCGCGCGTCGCCGGCGCGGTGTACGGCCTCGACGACGCGGACCCGGACGCCCCGACGCCGCTCGTGTTCCACGCCGACGGCCTCCACGTCGACGCGGATTGGCTGCACTGCACGATCACCTGGCGCGCCCACGTCGCGCTGCGCGACCCGGCGCAGCGGGAGCGCCTGATGGCGGTCGCCGGCGTGGGCGTCGGGAGCGCGCCGGCGGTTCCGCCGCGGCGCCCGCCGGGCCAGCGCCCCGCGGCCCCGCCGTCGCGGGTCGAGGCGCCGCGCGAGCCGCGCCGGCAGGAGGGCGCCGCGGGCGGCACGCTGGCGCTCGACGGGCCCGGCAGCGCGCCGGCGTCAGGCACCCTGGCCCTCACCCCGCCGCCCGCCGCCGCAGCGCCAGGCCCCTCCGCAGGAGCGCTGCTCGCCGCGCTCGACTTCGACGGCGTCCCTGCGCAGCCGCCCGCCCCCGCGGGCGTCGCGCCGCGTGTCCCGGCGCCCGCGCCGGCGGCGCCTCCGCCGGCCCACGTGGCCTTGGCGACGCCTCCGCCGGCCCTGCTGAAGGAGCCGCCCGCGCCGACCGCAGCGCGCCCGGAAGAGCCGGTCACGATCGAGCGGTACGCCGCCGTCTGCTCGGAGCTCGCCGAGCCGGGCGCGCTGCGCAGCAAGGTGCTCTCCGCGCACGACGTCGAGGAGGCCACCTGGCGGAAGGCCGAGCGGCGCTTTCGCGACGAGCTAGGGCGCGCGCTGAAGCGCGGGGATCGCGCGCCGCGCGAGCGCTTCGACGACGCGTACGTGAGCGCCTGGGAGCGGCGCCACCCGGACCGGTTCGGGGTCGCGCAGTACGCCCGCCTGGTCAGGGCCGAGCGGCGGGGCACCCTCGCGCTCGAGATCGCGGAGCAGGGGCTCGACGCGCCGCTCGGCATGCGGCTGAGGCGCGTGTGGCAGCGGCGCGCCGCGAAGGCGCTCAGCAGTTCAGCTTGATCCGCTCGCCGAGCAGCTGCACGTCGTCGTTCGCCGCGATCTGCACGTCGCCGCGCGTGGCCTCGATGTTCACCTGCCGGGCCTCGGCGCGCAGCGCGCCGCGCACCTGCGTCGTCGCGTCGCCGGCGACCGTCTGGGCGAGATCGCCGCCGGTCTCGTGCACGATCCCGTGCTCGGCGCGCACGTGGAAGCGGTCGCAGTCGACGCGCACCGCGCCCGGCGACGCGAGCTCCAGCTCCGCCGCCCGGATGCGCAGCACCGGCCCGCGCGCGGTGAGGCGCACGTCGAGCTCGATCTCGCCGGACGCGCTCCGGATCGTCACCCGCTCCTCCTCCCCTGCCCCGGAGCGCACCTCGACGACGCGCCCCGACGGCAGCTCCACCTGCCTGCCCTCGGCGTCGCGCCGCGTCTCCTCCGCGATCCGCTCGATCAGCGCCGGCAGGTGATCCACCTGCTCGGGCTCCGTCACGATCTCTGGTGCACGAGCTTCGTACGTGGGCTTCATCGCGGCGCGCTCGCGGGAGAGCCTCCCGTTTGGTGGATCAAAGAAGAGCGCACCCGGCCGCGCCGGGCAATCTCAATCTGAACGTCACGGGCCGCGACCGCGGATCCTACGGCGGCGCCCCGTTATCCCCGAGCTTCACCACGATCTGGTTCGCCGCGCTCAGGCGGACAGGATACGTCCTGAGCCCCTCATAACTGCCCAGCGGCTCGCCCGTCTCCAGGTTGAACTTCTGCTGGTGAAGCGGGCAGATTACCGTACAGCCGCCGACCAGCCCGTCCGCGAGCGGCCCGCCGCGGTGGGGACAGCCTGCCTGCGTCGCGAACACGCGGCCGTCCCGCGTGACGAACACCGCGATGCGCTCCGATCCGACCTCGAACATGCGCCCCTCGCCCGGCGGGATCGCCGAGATGGGGCCCAGGGTGATCTCCATGCGCGCCCTCTCATTGCACGATCGGCAAGACCGATCGGAACTGGTTCGGCGTCGCCGGGGAGTACGCCTCTCTCCACGGGTCGCGGTACGCCTCGGTCGTCTTCTTCATCTCCTCGTCGAGGCGCGCGGCGATGCCCTCGCTGTCGTCCACGACGACGGCGCGGATCTTCTGGATCCCGACGCGCTCCACGAAGCCATACGTCCTCTCCAGGTACCTGGCGTTCTCGCGGTAATACTGGATGAAGCGGCCCATCAGCGTGAGCACCTCCTCGTGCGAGTCGACCACGCAGAGGACATCGCCCTTGCGCACGTGGGCGCCGGCCGCGCCGCCGACGTGGATCTCCCACTTGCCGCCCTCCACCGCGACGGCGCCGACGTCCTTCACCATCGCCTCCGAGCAGTTGCGCGGGCAGCCCGCCGTCGCGAGCTTCAGCTTGGCCGGCGTCTCCATGCCCTGGAAATGACGCTCGATCTTCACCGCGAGATCGATGCTGTCGCCGAGGCCGAACCGGCAGAAGTCGGTCCCCACGCAGCTCTTGCACGTGCGGTACGATTTGCCGTACGCGAACCCCGAGGGCATGTCGAGGTCGCGCCACACGCTCGGCAGGTCCTCCTTCTTCACGCCGAGGAGATCGATGCGCTGCCCGCCGGTCAGCTTCACGAGCGGGACATGGTACCTGTCGACCACGTCCGCGATCCGCCGCAGCTGCGCGGCCGACGTGACGCCCCCCGGGATCTGCGGGATCACGCTGAAGGTGCCGTCCTTCTGGATGTTGCCGTGCACGCGGTCGTTGATGAAGCGCGCGTCGCGCTCGTCCTCGTACTCGTGGTGCCAGAGGATGCGCAGCAGCGAGGCGAGCCCCGGCTTGCTCCCCGGGTCCTCCTTCCCCCCGGCGAGCTCCCGGAAGACGGCGGACACCGACCTGAGCCCGCGCTCGAGGATGGCCTGCACGAGCTCCGGCTTGCTCAGCGGGACGCCGGGCACGTAGTAGCTCGCCGACGGGTCCTGCTCCGCCGCGCCCCCGCACGCCCACGCCACGACCTCGGAGACGAGCCCTTTGCACGCGCCGCAGCCCATCCCCGCGCGCGTCGCGTCCATGATCGTGCGCAGGCTCCGCTCGCCGGAGCGCACACACGCGACGAGGTCCTCCTTGCTCACGCCGTTGCAGTTGCAGACCTGCATCTCGGGCGGCATCTCCTCGAGGGTCGTCTTGCCCGAGGGCGCCCCGATATCGAACAGGAGCGACAGCCGCTCTTCCGGGAGCGGCGTGTCCTTGTCGAACGCCTGTATGAGGTACGCGGCCTTGCTGACGTCGCCGAGGAGGATGCCGCCGACGAGGCGCCCGTCGCGGATGATGAGCTTCTTGTACGTTCCCTTCCGCGGCTCGAGGAACTGCACGATCTCGTCCCGCTCGTCGGTCGGCTCGGTGATGCCCATCGAGGCGAGCTGCACCCCCATGACCTTCAGCTTGGTGGCGACCTTCGACCCGGAGTAGGTCGACCGCGCGTTGTGCCCGGTGATGTGGTCGGCCAGCACCTTGCCCTGCTCCCAGAGCGGCGCCACGAGCCCGTAGACGTGCCCCCGGTGCTGCACGCACTCGCCGACGGCGTAGATCCGGGGGTCGTCGGGCGTGCGCATGTGGTTGTCCACGAGGATCCCGCGCTCGACCGTCAGCCCGGCGCGCAGCGCGAGATCCACGTTCGGCCGGATCCCGGCGGAGATCACCACGAGATCGCAGTCGAGCGTCTCCCCGTCGGCGAAGCGGAGGCCCGTCACGTGGTCCTCGCCGAGCACCTCCTTCGTGCTCCTGTTCAGGTGCACCTTCACGCCGAGCTGCTCGAGCGTGGTCCTCAGGATCGCGCCCGCCGTCGCGTCGAGCTGCTGCCCCATCAGGTGGCCGCTGATGTGGACCACGTGCACGTCGAGGCCGAAGTTCTGGAGCCCGCGCGCCGCCTCGAGCCCGAGCAGCCCGCCGCCGATCACGGCGGCGCTCCGCTTCCCTCGCGTGTACTCGGCGATCCTGTTGCAGTCGTCCAGGCTGCGGAACACGAAGACGCCCGGCTTCAGCTCGCCGCCGTCGAGGCGCACCCCTTGGATCGGCGGGATGTACGGCGAGCTGCCGGTGGCGATGATCAGGTTGTCGTACGGCTCCACGATCCCGTGCTCGCCGGTCACCTGGCGCGAGTGCCGGTGGACGGCCTGGGCGCGCACGCCCGCGTGGAGCTGGATGCCGTTCTCCCTGTACCAGGCGAGCGGGTTCAGGAAGATCTCGCTCGCGTCCTGGGAGCCGTTCAGCACCTCGGAGAGCAGGATGCGGTTGTAGTTGCCATAAGGCTCGTCCCCGAGGACGGTGATGTCGAACTGCGCCGCGCCGCCGCGCGCGAGGATCTCCTCGATGGTGCGGACGCCCGCCATGCCGTTGCCGATCATCACGAGCTTTCGCTTCTTCATGGCTCAGATCTCCGCCAGGCCGATGTCGATCGCCGTGAGCCCGCGGAGCCCCTCCGGCGCGCCCACGGACAGCTCCAGCACGCTCTCCGGGTGGATGTCCTCGACGATGACGAGCGGGACGTGGATCGCGTCCTTGGCGCCGACGGGGAAGTAGCGCATCGGGTGCCCGTCGCGCTTGAGGAGCAGATAGATGAGCTCGGACGTGGAATTGCCCGCGCGCAGGTAGATGAGCTGCGCGCGCCTGTCGCGCGGCACCACGTACGAGATGGCAGGACGAAGCGGGACCGGCTTCTCCAGGCCCTGCCCCTCGAACGAGTAGACACCCTGTATGAACCTCGGTGTTTCCAATGTGGCCTCCCGGACAGATCACCGGACGGGCGCGCGTCAGGCACGCCAGGCACGCCGTGACGCGCGCTTTGCGACTGCACAGGAACCATGCAGCGCGCACAGTTTCGAGGGCACGTTGCACGGCGACGCGATTCCGTGTAAGTCGCGTTTCCAAGGTGTTTCGGTCGTCGTCTTCCTCCTCGCCCCGCCCGATCAGCGCCGCGGAGCTCGTCGTGGTCGGGGCCGGCTCGGCCGGCGCCGTGATCGCCGCGCGCGTCACGGAGCGCGCGGATCGCGAGGTCCTGTTGCTCGAGGCCGGCCCGGACTACCCGGACCCGGAGCGCCTGCCCGCCGACCTGCGGGACGGCACCCGCAACTCGTGGCTGCTGCACGACTGGGGCTTCCGCCACCGGCCCACGCCCGGGCAGATCATGTTCCTCTTCCCCCGCGGCAAGGTCGTCGGCGGCTCGTCGGCCGTGAACACGTGCATCGCGATCCGCGGCCAGCCGTACGATTACGACGAGTGGGCCGCGCTCGGGCTCCCCGACTGGGGCTTCGACGCCTGCCTGCCCTACTTCAAGCGCCTCGAGGACGATCGCGACTTCGGCGAGCCGTGGCACGGCAAGGGCGGCCCGGTGCCCATCCGCCGCGCCCGGCGCGACGAGCTCGTGCCCTGGCAGGAAGCGTTCGTCGACGGGTGCCGGGCGCTCGGCCACCCCGAGTGCGCGGACACGAACGACCCGCACACGAGAGGGGGCGTGGGGCCGCACGCGATGAACATGATCGACGGGCAGCGCATGAGCGTGGCGCGCTGCTACCTGACGGCCGAGGTGCGCCGGCGGGAAAACCTGCGGCTCTCGCCGCGGACGACGGTGCGGCGGGTGCTCGTCCGGAACCGCCGGGTCGAGGGGGTCGAGATCGAGAGGGACGGCCGCGTCGAGGTCGTCGCGACGCCGAAGGTGGTGCTGAGCGCGGGCGCGATCGCGACGCCCGGGATCCTGCTGCGCAGCGGGATCGGGCCGCGGGCCGAGCTCGCGCGGCTCGGGGTCCCGCTCGTGTCCGACGTGCCCGCGGTGGGGGCGCGGCTGCTCGACCACCCGGGGGCGGCCATCGGCCTGTGGCCGCGCCGCCGCGGGCTGATCGACGTCCTGCGCCAGCCGCTCGTGCAGACGGTGCTCCGCTACACGTCGCGCGGCAGCCCGTACCCGAACGACATGCTGCTCCAGCCGGGCTCCTTCTTCCCGGTGCACCCGCGCCTCACGATCCCGGCGTTCGCCATCGCGTGCTGCATCGGCAAGCCGCGCGGCGCCGGCCGCATCGAGTACCCGAGCGCCGACCCCCACGCGCGGCCCCGCATCGTCTCGGACATGCTCGTCGACCACGACGACCGCTCGCGCGCGGTCGACGCGCTGAGGCTCGCGTACGAGGTCGCCCGCACCGCGCCGATGCGCGAGCTCGGCTGGTTCGTCTGGCCCACGGAGCGCACGCTGATGCGGCGCGAGGCCCTGGAGCGGTGGATCTACCGGAGCTGCGGATCGGGCTATCACCCCTGCGGGACGGCGCCCATGGGGCCCGAGGGCGACCCGGCGGCGGCGGTCGACGGGCGCGGGCGCGTCCGCGGGGTCGAGGGCCTGATCGTGGCGGACGCGAGCATCATGCCGACCATCCCGAGCGTGAACACGAACCTGACCGCGCTGATGATCGGCGAGCGCTTCGGCGAGTGGCTCCGCGAGGGGGCGGTCTAGCCGAGGCCGATCCGCGAAGAGGTGTCGTGATCAGGGGGCCGACCGGCGGTCCGGCATGCCCCTCCTCGCGCGGCGGCGGCGGAGCGTGGCAGCGCGGCCGGGTGAGGATGTCCGGCGCGTCTCGCGCGCTGCGGCGGCACAGGAGAGGGCACAAGAGAAAGACGTGAAAACCATGGGCGTCGGGCGGCGCCGCAGGGGCCCCGAACTTGCTCTCTCCCGCGTGAGGTGCACGTCATGGCACCGGGAGGGGCGCATGGAGACATCGCAGATCGGGAGAAGCAAGAGCAGCACAACGAAGCGGCGATCCACGCGCAGGGGCGCCGTCCAGGGTCTCGCGGGGCTCCTCGGACTCGGCCTCTGTCTCGGGACCTCGAGCGCTTCCGCGGGCGACACGACACAGGCCTTCTCACCGCAGGTCTCGGCGCCCGCCAGCGTGACCTACGCTCCGAACCACACGAAGCGGCGGCTGATCATCGCGGGGGCGTCGACGCTGGGCGGCTTCTGGACCGCGTCCGCCGTCTACGCCACCAGTCTCGCCCTGGCGAAGGAGGAGACCCCCCATTGCCACTGCACGCAGCACGCCTGCGTCGTCGCCGCGCGCCCCGAGCAGCGCTCGCCGAGCCCCGCCGCGCTGCTGGTCCCCGTCGCCGGTCCCTGGATCCACCTCGGCACGGCGCGGCCGGGGACCGCCGGCACGGTCGCGCTCTCCGTGCTCGGCGTCGGACAGGCCGTCGGCCTCGGGATGTTGATCGGGGGCGTCGCGATGCCCGCGCAGGTGCGTGTGCCGATGCAGCACGGCCGCGTGCTCCGGCTGGGCGCAGCGCCGGTCGTCACCCCCGGCGGCGTCGGGCTGGCGATCCGCGGATCGATGTAGGCCGGGGCTCGCTCTGGGCGCGCTCCTCGTCACCGGGCGCGGCGCAGGAGCGCCCGCACGCGCAGCCGCTCCTCGGGCGTGAACTCGCGCGCGAGCAGCTCCTCCTCGGCGGCGCGCCGCGCCTGCGGATCCGTCGTCTCCTCCGCGATCGCGGCGCGCTGCTCGCTGAAGGTGTCGAGCCGCTCCTGCCACGCCGCGCGCTGCCGATCGAGCTCCGCGAGCCGGTCCGCGGCCTCCGGCCCGACGACGGCGACCCGGTGCGCGTGGATCTGCTCCGCCGAGGCGCCCGCCGCGCGCAGCGCCTGCTCCTCGACCTGCTGCGCGAGCGGCCGCATCGCGGCCTCCCTCGCCGCGCGGAGGTGCTCGGGGAGCGCCGCCTCGACCGCCGCGATCTGCGCGTCGCGCTCCTCGGGCGAGAGCGCCGGGTCCGCGGCGATCCGGGCCTCGTCGAGGGCCGCCTCCCCTTCCCGCTCCTCGTCGCCGAAGAGCCGCGTCGCGTCCGCCTCGCCGAAGTGCTCGCGCCGGAGCTCCCGCAGCACGGCGAGCCGCGCCGCCGGGTCCACCTCCGGAGCGGCGCCGGCGGCGCCGGCCGCCTCGCGGTAGCCGAGGTACCGGTCGAGGAGCGCGACGGCCTGATCCGCCGCGCGCCCGCCGGCCCGCTCCCGGATCGCCGCGACGATGCGCGCCCGGATCGCCGCCGCCGGCTCCTCGCCGGTGGCGCTGAGGAAGTAGTCGAAGAGCGCCAGGATCTCGGGGCCGACGACGAGGTCGCCGCGCTCGTCGACGATCACGGCGCCGTCCACGTCGGTGCCGCGCAGCGAGGGCGGCGCCGCCCGAGGCCGCGCCGGGAGGCCGAGGCCCGGCGCGCCGGCCGGCGCCGGCCGCTCGCGGCGCGGCGGATCCGGCGCCGCCGCGGCCGCCGAGGTGGTCGTCGGCCGCGTGGCCTCCCGCCGCGTGGCCGGCCGCGCGGCGGGGGCGGCCGGCGCCGGCCGCTCGCGCAGCGCGAGGTGCCCCGCGCCCGCCAGCGCGGCGAGCGCGAGACCGAGGAGGAGACCGGCCTTGCTGCGACGCTCCACAAAGCCCCCGGGCGGCTCAGAGGCCGGCGCTCTTGAGCCGGCTCGCGTGCGACCGGAACACGGATTTCGGGTTCGGGCCAGACAGGTTGATGAACCCGAAGAGCTGATTCACCTCGTCGAGGTGGTTCATCCCGTAGTCGTCGCGGACCACCTCTCCGAGGTGAGAGCTGCACCTGCCCACCAATCCGTCGTTCGACTCCGCGTACAGCCTGGAAATGAGGCCCAATGTCACGTCGGTCGGATCGAGGAGGCTCGTGAGGGTCCCAGTCCCCGACCACGAGAAATATCGGACGCCGCTCTCCTCGGCGGCGCCCTGGCCGCACCGGCTGGCGGGCAGGCCGGCCGGGTAAACCGCGTTGAACGCCTGCATTCCCTCGGCGGAGAGCGACTTCATGGCTGCGATCGAGTCCTGCGGCGACGTGTGCCCGCTGAGCAGGCTGAGCGCCTTGCCGAGGCCGTTGGCGAAGAACGAGAGCGCCCCCTCCGCGAGCCCGCCCTCGTTCAGGTGCTCGCGGAGATAACTGGCGAGCTCGGCCCCCTGGTGCGGCGAGCCGATCGTGGTGACCGAGGCGACGAGATCCGGCCGCACCGCCGCCACATACCGCGCATCGAGCCCCCCGTGGCTGTGCCCGACCAGGTTCACCTTCCCGCTCCCGGTGCGCGCGACGATGTCCTCGACCTGCGCGAGCAGCGCCTCGCCTCGATCCTCGGTCGAGTCGAACTGCGGCACCGAGGTGACGTACACCTCCGCTCCCCCGGAGCGCAGCGTCGACGCGACCCCGCCGAAGTAGTCGAGCACACGGAACATTGTCGTGAACCCCGCCATCCCATGACAGAGCACGATGGGATACCGCGTCTTCGCATAACTCTTCGCCGCGAGCGCCGCCTCGCCGAGCTCGGCGCGCTCCACGTCCACCGGCTCATCCATCGACGCGACGCATCCTTGCGCGAGCAGCAGCACGACAGCGCCTGCCGCACTGCGCAATGCGTCAACTCGAATTCGGCCCCAGACCCCTCCTTTTGTCTCGACTCTCTCCCGATTTCGAGCAGGTGCAATGGTGTCGGGGGGAACATCGCTTGTGCTGGAGGAATGAGCTCGTTTGATCACCTGTCACCTCTGATAGAGTATTTTTTTAATTCGAATCAAGCAGAACTCACAGCTTCGCAGTGAGATGAGCACCTCGCTCATCCTGGACAATCGGCAACCCGTGTCCTCGCCCTCACGCGTCGCCTTCGTTCATGACCGGCGACAGGCGATCAACGCAGCGGACCTCGGTCCGATCCGGCGTCAGACACACACGGCGCCGCTCCGGTCTCGTCCGCCCGCGCGCCTCCGCGGGGGCCCGAGGCCGTCGCGCCCGCGAGGAGGCGCGCGTTCTCCGGCACCGCCGTCAGGAACCGCTCCCGCCGCCGTGGATCCGCGATCCGATGGGCCCGCGAGAGCAGGCTCGCCCTCGCCTCGGCGACCACCGCCGCCGCCTCGGCGTCGGCGCCGGACGCGGCGAGCGCCTCGGCGTACGCGAGGCGCACGAGCGACTCCCCTTCTTCCAGGGACCCCAGCGCGGTGAGCTCGCCGAACGCCGCCTGCGCCGCCGCGAGCGCCGCCGCGACGTCGCCCTGCGCGAGCAGCGCGCGCGCGCGCACCGCCACGGCGGGCGCGCGCAGCCGCGGGGCGACGTGGAGCGCCGCCTCGGCCGCGCGCGCCTCGCGCTCGGCCGCCGCGGGGTCGCCCGAGCGCAGCGCGATCGCCGCGAGGTAGGTCCGCGCCACGCCCTCCATGCGGAGATCGCCCCGCTGCTGGAACGCCTCGGCCGCGCGCCGCTCGACGAGCTGCGCCTCGTCCAGCTTGCCGGCGCCCTCGAGCGCGTGGCCGAGGTTGTGCAGCGCCACCGTCGCGAGCTCGCGCAACCCCATCCGCTCGGCGGTCGAGAGGGCCGCGCGGAGGGCGGCCTCGGCCGCCTCGAGCTCGCCGAGCTCGGCGTAGATGAAGCCGAGGTTCGCGCCGATCACACACGCGCTGCGCCGGTCGCCGGCCTGCTCGGAGGCCGCGAGCGCCGCCTCGAGGCCCTCGAGGCACGCCTCGGGGTCGCCGCCGGCGGAGGCGCGGATCGCGCGGAGCTGCTGCGTCATCGCGACGAGCGCGGCGTCCGGCGGCGGCGCGCGCAGGTCCTCGTCGATGCGCGCGAGCAGCGCGTCGGCCTCGGCGTAGCGGCCGCCGAAGACGAGCTGGGCGCCGCACTCGCAGAAGCAGGCGATCCGGGCGCGGCGCAGCGCGGCCGCGCCCGAGGGCGGCGCGGCGGAGGCCGGCGCGACCTCGCCGTCGCCCTCGCCCGCCCCCGCGCCGCGCGCCGCGGCGAGCCCCTCGGCGACGGCGGCCCACCGCGCCACGCGGTCGATCGCGCCGAGCTTCCCCGCCGCCGCGGCGACCTGGGTCACGGCGCGGAACCACGCGGAGGAGCCGGGGCGCAGCAGCCCGGCCGCCGCGGCGCCGAGCTCCTCGGCGGCGGCGAGGTCGCCCTCCCAGACGCTGGCCTCGGCCGCGACCAGCCGGAGCGCGCCGAGCTCCTCGCCCTCGGCGCCGCACGCCACGCCGGACGCGGCGCGATCCAGCGCGGCGCGGAGATCGCTCGCCTCGAGCGACTGCTCGGCCGCGCGCAGGTACCAGCGCACCGCGCGCGCGGGCTCGCCGCCCAGGCGGAAGTGCTCGGCCACGACCCGCGCGTCGGCCGAGGCGCTCCGCTCGATCCACGCGCCCGCGAGCCGGTGGCCGAGGACGCGGTCGCCCTCGGTCAGCATCGCGTAGGCGGCCTCGCGGACGAGCGCGTGGCGGAAGACGTAATCGGCCGCGTCGATCAGGCTCGACGGCGGGCCGGCGGGCGCGACGAGCTCGCGCTCCGCGAGCGCCCGCAGCCAGGCCTCCACGTCGGCGAGGCGCCCGTCGCCGCCGAGCAGGGCCGCGACGCCGTGCTTCGAGAAGCGATCGCCGAAGATGCTGGCCGCGCGGAGCACGCGCTTGCCCTCGTTGCCCTCGGCGTCGAGCCGCGCCTCGACCGTGCCGAGCACCGAGTCGGGCAGGACCTCGCCCTTGCCGCTCGCGACCGCCCGGATGAGCTCCTCCAGGTAGAACGGGTTGCCGCCGGCGTGCTCGACGAGGCGCGCCACGGCGGGCTCGGGCGCCGCCTCGCCGAGCGCCGCGCGGACGAGCTCCGCGCACGCGCGCCGCGGGAGCGGCCCGAGCTTGATCGTCTGCACCTCGCGCTCGGCCCAGAGGGCCGGGAACTGCCGGTGGACGTCGGGGCGCGCGAGCGCGAGCAGCATGAGCGGCAGCTCGCGCAGGTTGCGCAGGGTCGCGTCGAGCAGGCGCACGGTGGCGGCGTCGCCCCAGTGCAGGTCCTCCAGCACGATGAGCACGGGGTGCGCGGCGCACTCGGCGGAGAGCCAGTCCTCCCAGGCGGCCCGCACCGCGTCGCTGACGCCGGCCGCGCTCTGGCGCGCCGCGCGCACGAGGCGGGCGTGGTCGGACGACGGCGCGCCGGCGACCTCGCCGAGGAACGCGGCCGCGCGATCGAGCTCCGGGCCGCGGAGGCGGCGGCCGAGCCGCTGCTTGAGCTTGCGCTGCCGCGCCCGCGGCGGGTCGCGCTCGCGGAGGCTGGCCGCGCGGCGGAGGACGTCGGCGATCATGCCGAACGGCGAGCCGGGCGAGCC
Source organism: Sorangium cellulosum (assembly GCF_002950945.1). Taxonomy (GTDB): domain Bacteria; phylum Myxococcota_A; class Polyangia; order Polyangiales; family Polyangiaceae; genus Sorangium; species Sorangium cellulosum_E. The sequence continues at coordinate 5,775,775 of NZ_CP012673.1, read as the reverse complement.
CGAGTCGGCGCGGCCCCAGAGGATCTCGATCGGCTCGTCCCGCTGCCGCAGCGCGGCGCAGAGCTCCAGGCGGAGCCGCGATTTGCCGGCGCCGGGCGGGCCGAGCACGAGCACCGCGCTCGCGAGCGAGTCGGAGATGCAGCCGGAGAGCACGCCGTGGAGCATCGAGAGCTCGCGGGCGCGGCCGACGCACGGCGTGCTCTTGCCGAGCAGCGCGGGGGCGATCTCGTCGCCGGCGCGCTCGCCGGCGAGGACGAGCGTCTCGCCCGGCGCGCCCTCCGCGCCGCGCGCGACCTCGAAGCGGGGCCCGAGCATGCCGGCGGTCGCGGCGTCGAGGCGCACGGCGGTGGTGGACGCGGCGCGCGCGCCGCGCAGCGCGGCGACGCCGCGGTCCACGACGTCGCCCGCCACGAGGCCCGCGGAGACGACGCCGCGCCCGGTGACGACGCAGAGGGGGGCGAGCGGCAGCTCGGCCCGGAGCGCCAGCGCGAGCTGGGCGGCGCGCTCGGCGCGATCCACGGCGCTGCCGGGGCCCGACATGACGACGATCTCCACGCCGGGGGCGAGCTGCGTGAGCCTGCCGCCGTAGAGCTCGACGAGCGCGCGGATCTCGGCGGCCGGCGAGACGGACGAGGGCGGAGCCGACGCGGGCGCGACCGGCCCCTCCACGCTGGGCGGCGCTCCTGCCCGGAGCTCCGCCGCCGGAGAGGTCGGGCGCGGCGGCGGGGACGAGCCTCGCCACGGCGGAGGCGATGAGGCCGACCGCGGCGGCGGGGACGAGGCCGACCGCGGCGAGCGGGCGGAGCCGCGGTCGGTCTCGCCGAGGAAGATCAGGCTGACGAGGCGCTGCTCGCCCAGCGTGAGGGCGGCGCGCTCGCGCGTGACGGGCCCGCTGTCCGGCGCCCCTCCCGCGAGGGTCGGCGCGTCGGAGCGTGCGGTCCACGCGCACGCCGACGCGATGCGATCCAGCTCGGCGGCGACCTCGGCGCCGTCGCGCGGGCGCTCGTCGGGCACCCTGGACAACATGCGCGCGACGAGCTGGTCGAGCGGCGCCGGCAGGTCCGAGCGGAAGTCGCGGAGGCGGGGCGCGTCCTTCAGCAGGAGCTCGCCGAGCGCGGCCATCGGGCTCGCGGACGCGAAGGCGGGGTACCCGGTGAGGCACTCGAAGAGGACACACCCGAGGGAGAACACGTCGCTGCGCGGGTCCGGCGCGCCCCTGCCGTCGACCTGCTCGGGGGCCATGTACCCGGGCGTGCCGACGCCGCCGCCGGTGAGGGTCACGCGCCCCGCGTCCGCGCTGGCCCGCGCGATGCCGAAATCGACGAGCGTGACGCGCTCGGGGTCGCCGCCCGGGAGGAACAGGTTGCTCGGCTTGATGTCGCGGTGGACGACGCCGCGCGCGTGCGCGAACGCGAGGGCGTCGGCCGCGCGGCGCGCGAGCGCGATCCCCTCGCCGGCGGGCAGCACGCGGCGCGCGAGCCGCGCGGCGAGGTCCTCGCCGTCGAGCCACTCCATCGCGAGGTAGCGGTCGCCGTCCGGCGTGCTGCCGTGCGCGATGTAGCGGACGATGCCCGGGTGCACGAGCGACGCGAGCAGGGCGGCCTCCCGTTCGAACCGCTCCGCCTGGATGGCGGTCCGGAGGCGGACGATCTTGAGGGCGACCGGCGCGCCGGCGACGCGGTCGTGCGCCCTGTAGACGGTCCCCATGCCTCCGGAGGCGGCCTCGCCCTCGACGGCGAAGCGCCCGGCTATGACCTCCGCGCCGCCCACGTCACCGCAGGAAGACCGTGATCGATCCGTGGTACGGCGCCCTGCGGACGTGGCGCTCGCCCGAGCGGGTCCGGAACGTGGCGCGGCAGTTCGGGAAGCTGCCGTCGCGCCTCGGCGCCTCGCAGACCTCGTCGCAGCGGCCGGCGATCTCGATCGCGCACGTCTCGGTCGAAGGCCCGCACACGCGCGGGATGGCCCAGGCGTGCCGCGGCAGGCACGCGTGGTAGTGGGGCTCCGCGGAGAAGATGTCGCCGTAGTAGGTCGCCTCCTGCGTGTGGTACTCGCGGCGCTCGGCCTTGTCGGCCTGGAGCTCCGCGCGGTCCCCGCGGACGGAAATGCTCACCCGCTCTCCCAGGTAGTTGACGCGGGCGATCACGCAGCCGCTGACCCAGGTCCGGCACTCCTTGTCGCACGCGCCGCCCTCCTTCCCCCAGCCCTGTGCGAGGCCGAGCTCCCCGTGGAAAGCGAACGTCGTGCCGTCGAGATCGACGGTGAATCGCTCACCTGCCGGGAGCGCGCAGCCCACGACGTACCTGAGCAGGGTGCGGGCCGCCGGGTCGTGCAGGGCGTCGGCCGTGAGCGCGTTGGAGGTGAGCGCGTTGGAGGTGAGCGCGTTCGACGTGAGCGCGTTCGACGTGAGCGCGTTCGACGTGAGCGCGTTCGACGTGAGCGCGTTGGAGGTGAGCGCGTTGTGCGCATGGATGGCCTGCGACGCGGAGCCCTCCGTCTCCTCCTCCGGGTCGAGCGGGGCCACACACGCGCTCGTGGAGAGCGCGGCGACGGCCAGGACGAATGCTGCCAGGTTCGGCGAATGCTCCATGAAAAACGCCCCCCTGGGAGCTCGTGGGCCGGAGGCCGATGAGCTCCCGAAACGACCGGCGCCGAGGCGCAGGTGCGGGTGCGCGCGTCGATCGCCGGTGCGGACATCTTGGTTCGACTCGCACGGGTCGCGAGGAAGCTCGCGGGTCGGTGCGATCCGTGAGCGCGCCTTCGTTACAGCGACAAATGCAACCATGTCACTGATAAACCGACTGGCAAAGACCGACGCGCACGCAATGCTCTCTTTTTTTGTGTCGACGTGGGATCGCTCTGTCGGCGCTGTCGATGCGATAGCCATGCTCTGTCCTCGGCAGTCCCGATAGCCATGCTCTCGCCGGGGACGGAGGCGTGGTGAGTCCGCGTGGGCGCGTGCGGGAACGTCGAGGGAGGCGCGGTGAGCGCGCGGACTCGCGCGGACTCGACCGATGCGTTCGCCGCGCTCGACGCTGGCTGCGAGCGGGTGCCCGGGACACCCGCGGCGCGGCGCGGCCCCTCCGGCGGCGCGGCCGCCTAGGACGCGGGGCGGCGCGGTAGAGTCCGTCCGGTGTGGGCGCCCGGCCCGGTGTACGCCGCGGCGCGGCAGTGCGCTCTTGACGCCGCCGCGCCCTGAACATTACATGGCGCAGACCATGAAAGGCCATGCGCGCAACCTGATGACCGAGCGCGTGATTTCCCTGGATCAGGACACGCCCGTCATCGACATGCTGCAGCTGTTCGCCAGCGAGGGCCTGAGCGGCGCGCCGGTGGTGGACGAGGCGCATCGCATGGTCGGGTTCGTGAGCGAGACGGACCTCCTCGGCGCGTTGCTGCGCGAGGAGTACGAGGGGATGACGGCCGCGGACGTGATGAGCACGCCGCCCATCTCCGTCGACGAGTTCATGCCGACGGACGACGTGATGACCCTGCTGCGCGAGAAGCGGATTCACCACCTGCCGGTGCTGCGCGACGGGCGGCTCGTCGGGATCATCACGCCGCAGGACATCCTGCGTTATCTGGTGGAGCGGGTCCTGCCGCTCCCGCCGAGCCCCGCCTGACGCGCGGGCGCGGGGCGCGGGCGGGCGGACGTAGGCGGGCGGCGTTCCAGCGCCACGAGGACGGTCGATCGGAGATCGTCATGGTCCCGCTGCTCTGACGAGAAGGCCCGAGCGCGGGGCATCGACCCGGACGAGGTCCGGAGGCGGGTGCGCTGAGCCGCCGGGGGGCGACGCCTCGACGGGTCTTACGGTGTGCAGGCCTGGCATGTGTTGCACGAGGGGCGCTTGGGGATCTCTTGACTGAAGAGACCAGCCAGGGCGCGGAAGAGTCGTTGGTGCGCCGGCGCTGTCCTGAGTGATCCCGCTTGGCCCTGGTCCACGTCAGAATCTCCGGGAAGGCGCGCCCCAGGCGACGACGTCGCCGACGACCTGTGCCGGATTCGAGCAAAACTGCATCGAGCTCACGTAACGTTGCCCTGAGCTGCCCAGTCGTCCGCGCGCGCATCGCCCGCCCCACCGAAAGCTTGCCTCCTGCGCCTCGGTCCTGGAGGGTTGATCCCATGCCGAAGTCGTCGCGCCGAGGTGCGCTGACCTCCCCTCATGATGCGCTGTTCAAGTGGACGTTCTCGCAGCGCGAGCACGCGGTGGGCCTGCTCAAGGCGGCGCTGCCGCCGCCGGTGGTCGCGGCCGTGCGCTGGGGCACGCTGCGCGTCGAGAAAGGCAGCTTCGTGGACCGCGCGTTGCGCAGCCGCCACGGCGACCTCGTGCTCTCGGCCCGGATGGGCAAAGGGCGCGTCTACTTCTACACCCTCGTCGAGCAGCAGCGCGAGGTCGAGCCGCTGATGGTCTTTCGCATGGGCCTTTATATGATGCGCCTGTGGGAGCAGCTCGTCCGCGACCAGCCGGGGCTGAAGCAGCTGCCGCCGGTCCTGCCGTTGCTGATCCACCACAGCGACACGGGGTGGACGGCCGCCAGGGCGTTCCAGGCCATCGTCGGGGGCGAGGGGCCGGAGCGGGCGGCGCTGGTGCCGCACATCCCCCACTTCGAGCTGCGTCTGGTCGACGTCAGCGGCGGACGCGCGGAGGACTTGGTGGAGCAGGCGCTGACGGCGCTGGGCAAGGTGGCGCTGTGGTGCCTGTCGGTGGCCGGCGACGATGCGCGGCTGGAGCGGGAGATCGGGCGCGTCGCGGCGGCGCTGGACGAGGTGCTGCGGTCGCCGAGCGGGCTCGCTGCGCTGGAGTCGCTGCTGCGCTATCTTTGGGCTACACACGCGCGTTACAGCGCGCAGCAGCTCGGCAAGATCCTGGAGAAGGCGGCGGGCCCGCGGGCCCAGGAGGCCATCGTGACGGTGCTGGACGAGATCGAACGAAGGGGCGAGCGCCGGGGCGAGCGCAAGGGCGAGCGCAGGGGCGAGCGCAGGGGCGAGCGCAAGGGCCGCGCGCAGACGCTGCTGGAGGTGCTCACGGCCCGGTTCGGCGCCGTGCCGGCCGAGGTCAGCGCCCGGATCCTTGCCGCCGAGGAGGCGGCCCTCGTCTCCTGGACGGCGCGGATCCTCACGGCCGCGACGCCGGAAGACGTGATCGGCGACAGCGACGCCGATCACGGCGAGCGCGCCGCGCCCCCGCGGCGCCCCGCGGCCCGCAAGCGCGCCCGGCGGACCTGACCAGCGCCCCGCCCCCACGTCCGTCCTGGGGGAGCCCTGCTCAGCCGGGCAGTGCTCATGGCGCAAGCCGCGCGACCTGCCCTGCCCTCCCCACCCCCACCCCCGCCGCCGACTCCGCCGACTACCGCCGCTCGAACTGGTACCGCGCCCGCTCCGCCCCCTCGACCTCGACCACGACGCGCTTCGGCCCGAACCGCGCGATCGCGTGCGCGGCGGCGGGGCGGCCCGGGGCGTCGTCGTCGAGGTTCTCGATCAGGCTCTGGACCGTCACGTACGGGATGCCGCGGATCACGTCGAGGTGGTTCCAGTGCAGGTGGCCGTTGAAGACGGCGAGCACGCCGTGCTCCTCGAAGAGCTTCCGCATCGCGCGCCGCTCGCGCACGAGGCAGATGTGCGGGCTCCCCTCGAACCAGCGGTTACCCCGGAGATCCTGGTCCGCGGCGCTGTGGTGCATCAGGACGACCCTGGGCAGCGAGGTCGACGCGAGATCCTCGGCCAGCCAGGCGAGCTGCTCGGCCCCGAGCGAGACGTCGTGGTCCTTGCGCTCGCGCGTGTGCAGCACCGTGAAGTGGACGCCGCCGCGATCGAACGAATAATGCAGCCGCGTCACCTCGGGCCGACCCCAGGCGGACAGGATCTCGGCCTCGCTCAGGTGGACCACGTCGTGGTTGCCCGCGACGTGGAACAGCTCGGCCCGCGCGCCGCGGAGCGCGGTCATGCACTCGCCGTAACGCGCCCGGTCGGCCTCGGGCCCCTCGTCCTCGATGTCGTCGCCCAGGTTCACGACGAGATCGGGCCTCGTGACCTCGTTCATCCGCTCCACGAAGGCGCGCGTCAGCGCGGGCGCCTCGCCGGTCAGCTTGCGCAGCTTGCCCCCGAACGACGCCTGGGGGCCGAAGTGCAGGTCCGAGACGAACGCGACGACCAGCTCCATCGTCCGCCTCGCCGCTCAGCGCGACGCCGCGCCGGAGCCCGACGGCGCCTTGGAGCCGCCGAGGCACGCGGGCGACTGGAAGCCGGCTGCGCCCTGCCGCTCCCACTCGTCCGGGGTCATCGCGCGGATCGTCAGGGCGTGCAGCCCCGAGAGGAACTCCTCGCGCAGGAGCTCGTTCACCCGCCGGTGGCGATCGACCGGGCCCAGACCCCGGAACGCCTCGCTCACCACGAGCACCTTGAAATGCGTCTCCGAGCCCGCCGGCACGCTGTGCATGCGGCTCTCGTTCTCCACGTCGAGGTGCACGGGCTCGAGCGCGCGGAGCTTGTTCTGGATCGACTCCTGCTTCGTCGTCATGGCGCGCGCAGCTTACCCCCCGCCGCGCCGCCGGTCACGAAGGCGCGCCCCCACCACGGGCGAGGCGCCGAGGAGCGCCCTCACTTCGCCTGCGGATCGGGGCGCGGCAGCCCGCGCTCGTCGAAGAGGAGCGCGATGTCGACGTGGAACTGCGCCCTCCGCGACGACGGCGGCGCACGGTGCGAGCTGGGCGGCGGCGGCGTCGGGTACAGCACCGGCGCCTCGCCCTCCGCCGTGGTCTCCTCCAGCAACTCCCGCTGCGGGTACGCCGCGGGCGGCTGCGAGCCCGTCCGCTCCGGCCTCGTGTAGGCCCCCGCCCGCTGCGACAGCGGCGCGCTCGCCTCCAGCCGCGACGACGACACGGGCGGCTGCGAGCCCGCTCCCTCCGGCCTCGGGTACACCCCCCGCTGCGACAGCGGCGCGCTCGCCTCCAGCCGCGACGACGACACGGGCGGCTGCGAGCCCGCTCCCTCCGGCCTCGCGTGAGCCCCCGCCCGCTGCGACAGCGGTGCAGCCATCTCTGCCCTCGGGTACGCCCCCCGCTGCGACAGCGGCGCGCTCGCCTCCAGCCGCGACGACGACACGGGCGGCTGCGAGCCCGCTCCCTCCGGCCTCGTGTAGGCCCCCGCCCGCTGCGACAGCGGCGCGGCCATCTCCGGCCGCGATGACGGCAAAGGCGGCTGCGAGCCCGTCCGCTCCGGCCTCGTGTAGGCCCCCGCCCGCTGCGACAGCGGCGCGGCCATCTCTGCCCTCGGGTACGCCCCCGCCCGCTGCGACAGCGGCGCCGGCGTGTCCCGCCGCGTGGGCCCCGCGGCGCGCTGCGCGGTCATCTCCGGCCCCGCGTAGGCCCCGGCCCGCTGCGACGCCGGCGCCGGCGTGTCCCGCCGCGTGTACCCCGCCGCCGGCTGAGCCTCCCGCACCGCCGCGACCGCGTGGGCCCGCTGCGCCTCCCGCGCCGCGTGCCCGGGGGCCCGCTGCGTCGACGGCACCGGCGTCTCCCGCCGCGGCGGCGCGGCCGCCGGCTGCGTCTCCCGCCGCGTGTACCCAGGGGCCCGCTGCGTCGACGGCGCCGGCGTGTCGCGCCGCGTGTACACCACGCCCCTCGGCGGAGGCGGCACCGACGGCTCCCGGCGCGTGTGCATCACGCCGATCGGCGTGGACTGCACCGGCTGGCCGCGGCCCGACGTCGACGGCGCCGCCGTCTCGCGCGGGCGGTACACCTCCGGCGCCGCCGCCGCCGCAGCCCAGCGCTCCGACGGCGGCGCGGGCACGGACGACCCCGCGCGCTCGCGGTGAGGGACCTCCGCCGCGCCCGCGCTCCGCCGCCCGGAGCGCGGCAAGGGCGTCGCCTCGGGATCCCGCCGCGCCGCCCCGTCGGCCCACGGCGCCTCGATGCTCCAGCGCTCCGAGCGCGGCGCCGAGGCCCCGTCGTCGCCGTGCACCATCGAGTAGCGCCCGGGCGTGAGCTGCATCGCGCGCTGCTTGCGGCTCTCGCGCGCCCCCGCCGCCAGCATCGCCCCGAGGTCCTCGTCCGTCATCGCCTCGTCGAACCGCACGAGCGTGCTCGCCACCTCGCGCGCGACCTCCTCGAAGCCCTCCGGCGCGAGCGCGTACGTCGACGGCGTCACCACGATGACGACCGGCCGCCGCTCCTCCGCGAGCGCCGCAGCCATCGAGACCGGGCACGCTTTGACAACGATCCCCACATCCATCGCCGCGGCCTGGCAGCGCTCCAGGAGCGCCTGGTCGCCGCCGATGAGAAGGGCCGTCGGGATCTGGGCGCGAAGCGTGGCGTCAGGGATTCGCGGCATCGGTCCGGGATCCTAACCGCCTTCCCCGGATCAGCGGTCAGGAAAATCCTGCCATCGGACATTCCGCGTCAGGGCGGTAATGGCGAGCTCAACGGATGTGGGGTGTTGCGCGTGCCGCGAACACCTACGGAGGTGCAGGGGCCGTGGGAAGCTCGGGGAGGTGACAGGCCGCCCAGTGGCCAGGACTGCGCTGCACCAGCGGCGGCACCTCGGCGCTGCACCGCTCCATCGCATAAGGACAACGCGTGTGGAAATGGCACCCAGACGGCGGGTTCAGCGGACTCGGCACCTCGCCAACCAGCGGTAATCGTTGCCGTTTCCGCTCCACGTCGGGATCCGGGATCGGGATCGCCGAGAGCAGCGCCTGGGTGTAGGGATGCTGTGGTGAACGGAAGAGTACATCGGGACGGGCACGCTCGACGATCCGCCCGAGGTACATCACGGCGATCTCGCTTGACAGATGGCGCACCACCGCGAGGTCGTGCGCCACGAACACGTAGGTGAGCGAGAGCTCGCGCTGGAGCGAGGCGAGCAGGTTGACGATCTGCGCCTGGATGCTCACGTCGAGCGCGCTCACCGGCTCGTCGGCGATGACGAGCTTCGGCCGGAGGGCGATCGCGCGGGCGATGCCGATCCGCTGCCGCTGGCCGCCCGAGAACTCGTGCGGGTAACGGCGCATGTACGAGGGCGAGAGGCCGACCATCTCCATCAGGCCCGCGACCTCGCGGAGCGCCTCGTCCCGCGAGGACACGCGCTCGTGTGTCCAGAGGGGCTCGGCGATGAGGTCGAGGATCGTCATGCGCGGGTTCAAGCTCGCGTACGGGTCCTGGAAGATCATCTGCATCTCGCCGCGCGCGTTGCGCAGCGCGCGCGCGTCGAGGGTCAGGATCTCCCGGCCATCGATCTGCACGCTCCCGGACGTGGGCGGGACGAGGCGGAGGATGCCCCGCCCCGTGGTCGACTTGCCGCAGCCGGACTCGCCGACGAGGCCCAGGGTGGCGCCGCGGGCGACCTCGAAGGAGACGCCGTCGACCGCGCGCACCGTGCCTACCTGCCGCTGGAGCAGGCCGCGCCGCACGGGGAAGTGGATCTTGAGGTCGCGCACCGCGAGCAGCGGGGCGTCGGGCGTGGAGGGGGCGGCGTTGCTGGTCATGAGGGGGCCCGTCAGGCGACGTCCTCGACATGGCACCGCACGACGTGCAGCGCCTTCCTGTCGCCGTGGCCCGAGACGACGCGGGGCGCGGGCAGCTCCTCCCGGCACACGGCGACGGCGTGCGCGCAGCGCGGGTGGAACGGGCAGCCCGGCGGCAGGCGCGCGAGCGAGGGCGGCATCCCGGGGATGGGGACGAGGTCCGCGCCGCGCGCGTCGTCGAGCCGCGGGATCGAGCGCGACAGCCCGATGGTGTACGGGTGCTTCGGCGCGTGGAAGATCTCGCGGACGGGGCCCTCCTCGACGATGCGGCCGGCGTACATGACCGCGACGCGGTCGGCCATCTTCGCGACCACGCCGAGGTCGTGCGTGATCAGGATGACGGCCGCGCCGAGCGCCTCCTTGCGCTCGCGGATGAGGTCCAGGATCTGCGCCTGGATCGTCACGTCGAGCGCCGTGGTCGGCTCGTCCGCGATGAGCAGATCCGGGTCGCAGAGCAGCGCCATCGCGATCATCACGCGCTGCCGCATCCCGCCCGACAGCTGGTGCGGGTAGTCGTCGATCCGCGACGCCGCCGCGGGGATGCCCACCGCCTGCAGGATCTCGACGCTGCGCCGGCGGGCCTCCGCCCGGCCCATGCCGCGGTGGAGCTCCAGTACCTCGATGAGCTGCTCGCTCACCCGGAGGTAGGGGTTCAGCGACGTCATCGGGTCCTGGAAGATCATGGCGATCCGGTCGCCGCGGATGCGCTCCATCCGCGCCTCGCTCGCCTCCGCGAGGTCCTCGGGGATGCCCCGCTCGGACTCGAGCAGGATCTGGCCGCCGACGATCCGGCCCGGCGGATCGGGGATGAGCCGGAGGATCGACAGGCTCGTCACGCTCTTGCCCGAGCCGGACTCGCCGACGATCCCGAGGACCTCGCCGCGATCGACGCTGAAGGAGATGCCGTCGACGGCGCGGACCACCCCCTCCTCGGTGAAGAAGTGCGTCTTCAGGTCCTTGACCTCGATCAGCATGGTTCGTTTGGGCGCGCGCCGCCCTTCAGTCCTTTCGGATGCGTGGATCGAGGGCGTCGCGGAGCCCGTCGCCGAGGAAATTGAAGCAGATCAGCGTGAGCGCCAGCATGAGCGCGGGGAAGATGAGCTGCCAGGGGAAGAGGTCCATCGCGTCGGCGCCCGTCGACGCGAGCAGGCCCCAGCTCGAGAGGGGCTCCTGCGTGCCGAGGCCGAGGAAGCTCAGGAACGCCTCGGTCATCATCACCTCGGGGATGGTGAGCGTCGTGTACACGATGATCGGGCCGAGCGCGTTCGGCACGAGGTGCCGGAAGATCAGCGCGGCGTGGCCGACGCCGATCGAGCGCGCCGACTCGATGAACGGCTGGCCGCGCAGCGCGATGACCTGGCCGCGGACGATGCGGGCCATCGTGAGCCAGGAGATGCCGCCGAGCGCCGCGAAGACGACGACGATCTGGAAGATGGGGAAATAACTCGGGTCGGCCGGGTTCTCGACGAAGACGCCGAGCATCACCTTCCAGGCGCGGTAGAGGACGGTCTGGTCGTTCGCGAAGAAGACCATGAGCAGGATGACGAGGATGAGGAACGGGAACGTGTAGAGCACGTCCACGATCCGCATCATGATCGCGTCGAGCTTGCCGCCGAAGTAGCCGGCGACGCCGCCCCAGCTCACGCCGATGACGAAGCTCACGAGCGTGGCGATGATGCCGACGGCGAACGAGATGCGCCCGCCGAAGAAGACGCGCGCCATGAGGTCGCGGCCGAAGTAGTCGGTGCCCATCCAGTGGTCGAGCGACGGGGGCTGGGCGCCGAGCTTGAGATCGGCCTTGTCGTACCGGTAGCTCGAGAGCTCGGGCACGAGGACGCAGCCGAGGATCATCGCGACGAGCACGACGCCGCAGACGACGGCCGCCCGGTTCTTGCGCAGCCTTCGCCAGGCGTCGCGCCCGAGGCTCGACCCCTGCTCGAGCGCCTCGAGGCGCACCGGGGCGGGGCGCGGGGCCGCGCCGCCGGGGACGGCGGGCAGGGCGCCGGCGTCGGCCGGCAGGGGGCCGGGCTCGGCCGGGTCGGCGGCGCGGCGCGCGGGCGGCTCCGGCGGTGGTGACGAGGCGGGCGGCATGTCAGCGGAGCTCCACGCGCGGGTCGATGAACGCGTACGCGACGTCGACGATCGCGTTGAAGAGCATGAGCAGGAAGCCGTAGACGAGCATGACCCCCATGACGAGGTTGTAGTCGCGGTTCGTGGCCGCCTCGACGAAGTAGCGGCCCATGCCGGGGATGTTGAAGATCTTCTCGACGACGAGGGACCCGACGAGCAGCCCGCTGAAGCCGGGGCCGAGGAAGCTCACGACCGGGAGCAGCCCGCCCCGGAGCGCGTGCTTCAGGATGACCTTGCGCTCGGAGAGCCCCTTGGCCCGCGCGGTGCGGATGAAGTCGGAGCGGATCACCTCGAGCATCCCGCCCCGCGTCAGCCGGGCGATGTAGGCGGCCACGGGCAGCCCGGCGCAGATGACCGGCAGCACCATGTGCCGCCACGTCTCCCAGCGGGCCACGGGGAACCAGTAGAGCTTGAGCGAGAAGACGAGCATGAGCAGCGGCGCGAGCACGTAGCGCGGCACGCTGAGGCCGACCATGGCGACCGCCATGGCCGCCGTGTCCTTCCAGGTGTTCTGGCGGATCGCGCCGATGACGCCGAGCGGGATGCCCATGGCGAGGGCGAAGAGCATCGCGCAGACCCCGAGCTGCATCGAGACCGGGAGGCTGAGCGCGATGATCTCGTTGACCGTGCGGTTCGGGTACTTGAACGTCGGGCCGAGATCACCCTTCGTGACGAGCGCAAAGAGCCAGTCGCCGTACTGCTTGAGCACCGGATCGTTCAGGTGGTACTTCGCGTCGAGCTGCCGCTGGACCTCGGCGGGGACGGCGCGCTCCTGGTCGAAGGGGCCGCCCGGGACGATGCGCACCAGGATGAACACCAGGGTGGCGACGATGAAGAGCGTGGGGATGATCGAGAGCAGCCGCTTGAGGGCGTAGGCGCTCACGGCGCACCGCCTCTCGATGACCGCGGCGCCCGCGCCCGCCCGCCTGCGCCGGCGAGGGCGGAGCCGGGCCAGGGGGGAGCCGCCTCGCTCCGCGCGTCGTCCCGCCGTCCTTCATCGAGCCCGACGTCGGGCCTGAGCGATGCCACGAGGTGCCTCCGTGCTGCGATGCCTCAGCGCCGCGACGGCCGCGAGGAGCGCGCCGCGCTTCCCCGCATATCACGGAAGCGCGGGCCGGCCTCAGCGATTTGCGATGGGCGCGGCGCGGGCCACCACGGCGCGGCGCCGCGGCCGAGGCGGGCTGAGCGCTCCGCGAGGTCACGCGCCGCGTGCTGCGCGCTCCACGCTCCACATCAACGCGCGCGCCTGCCCTCCCTGCGGCATCAACGCGCGCGCCTGCCCTCCCTGCGGCATCAACGCGCGCGCCTGCCCTCCCTGCGGCATCAACGCGCGCGCCTGCCCTCCCTGCGGCTCAGGATCAGGCCTTGAGCTTGCCTTGCTCGCGCAGCTTGACCAGCTCCGCGTGGCCTCCCTCGAGGACGCCGTCGATGAACACCATGGGGAACGTCGGGAAGCCGGCCCAGAGCTTGATGGCGAGCCGCTCCTTCCACTTCGAGAGGTAACTCCCGTACTCGAGGTACGTGTACTTCACGCCCTCCTGGTCGAGCAGCGCCCGCGCCTTCTTCACGATGGGATTCTGGGCCATCCCCACGACGACCACGCGGTCGCGGCTCACGGCCGCCGCGACCTCGTCGACGATGGCGCGGTGGAACTGGGCGACCTGCGATTTGACGGTTTCTGACACCTTCTCGGAAGGAAGGATGGGACGTTCGGCCATGATCGGTGCACCTCGCGCGGCAGCCTACCGGCGCGGGGTGATCCGGTCAACGAACGGGGCCGCGCGGCGCTACCGCGCCTCGCCGCCTGGCGCGAGCGCTCCGGAGTCCCACACGATCTCGCCGCCGACCATCGTGAGCTCGCTCGTCGTCGCGGCCAGGGCCTCGGGCGACCCGGCGGTGAAGATGTCCCGCGACAGCACCGCGAGGTCGGCGAAGAAGCCGGGTGCGAGGGTGCCTTTCCGGTGCTCCTCGAGCTCCGCGTAGGCGGAGCCGCGCGTGTAAGCGATCACGGCGTCCTCGAGCGTCAACGCCTCTTCGCGCCGCGTCGGGTGGACGGTGGCGAAGAGGAGATCCACGAACGGGCTCATGACGTCGCCGATGCCGTCGGTGCCGAACGCGAGCGGGATCCCCTCGTCGAGCAGCGTGGCGAGCGGCTCGACGTCGCCGAGGATCTCCGGGGTGAAGCGCTCGGCGAAGACGTGGGGCAGCCCGAGGTGCGTGGGGTTCTGCACGACCACGGCGCCGAGCTCCCGGGCGCGCGCGATGTCCGACGGGAGGAGCAGATCGCCGTGCTCGATGCGCGTCCGCCGGCCGAGCCACGCGTCCGGACCGCCGCTCGCCTCCATCGCGTCGAGGATGCGGCCGATGGCGCTGTCGCCGACCGCGTGGAAGAGGAGCTGGTTCCTCCTCGGCGAGCCGCGCAGGCCCTGGTCGAAGATCGCGGCGAGCGGCTCCTCGGGGAGGTTGAAGGTGCCGGACCACCCGGGCCGATCGGCGTACGAGCCGCTCAGGCAGGCGAGCCGCTCGACCGGCGTGCCGTCGGTGAACCACTTGATGCCCGCGGCGCGGACCATCGCGCCGGGGTCGCCGCCGGCCTCGCAGCCCTCCCCCGGGGAGAGCGGCGCGCAGATGGAGCGGACGCGGAGCGGGAGATCCGCCGCGCGGAGGACGGCGAGGGCGCGGTCGTGCGGGAGGCCGACCGCCATGTCCTGGAGGCTGGTGAAGCCGAGGCGCAGCGCCTTGCCGGCGAACCGCCGGTACTGCGCGACGAGCTCCTCGTCGGACAGGAGCGCGTAGAGCTTCCGCCGGATCTGGTGCTCGGCGTACTCGTGCGCCTCGCCCGTGAGCACGTCGCTGCCCTGCGCCCGCACGTAATGGCCGCCGAACGGATCCGGCTCGTCCTCCGCGATGCCGAGGACCTCCATGGCCCGGCTGTTGAGCCACGTGCCGTGTCCGGTCCACGCGAAGAGCACGACCGGGTGGTCCGGCGACACGGTATCGAACGCGAACCGGTTCGCCTGGGCGTCGTCGAACATGGCCGTCCCGACGAACCCGACGAGCCATGTGCCCGCCGGCGTGGTGCTCGCGCCGGAGGTGATGAGGTCGAGGACCTCGGGCAGCGCCGGCCCCGGCCCGGGGACGAAGTCCGCCGGCGAGTTCAGGGGGGAGCCCGCGGGGGCGAGCACGTGGACGTGCGCGTCGTTGAGGCCGGGGACGACGGTGCGGCCGCCGAGATCGATGATCCGGGTCTTCGGCGCGGCGAGGCCGAGCACCTCCGCGTCGCTGCCCACGGCGAGGACGCGCTTCCCGCGGACGGCCACCGCCTCGGCCCAGAGGTTCTCCGGATCCGAGGTGAAGATCTTGCCGTTGTGGAGGATCGTCCGCGCCGTCGTGGCGCTCGCGGCCGAGGTGGCGAGGAGGAGGGACGCGCCGAGCAGGAGAGAGCCAGAGAACCCGAAGCGACGAGGCATGTGTGGTCTACCTTCTGCGCGCGACCAGGATCGAACGTCCGACGCCTCCGGGCCGCGCGCGTCGCCCGGGGCTACACGAACCATCGATCCTGGCGCGGCCCTGGACGATTCCCCTGAACAGGGGGGTCGCGGGGAGCCGGGGGGTCTAGCGCGCGGCGAGGGGCGGTTCGCCGAGCGGGATGGCGTGGCGGATGGCGAACGCCTCGTCGCCGCGGCGGCTGAGGAGGTGGATCGCGCGGGCCTGGAAGGTGATCGGCAGGATGCGCCGCCATTCGGCCACGAGCGCCTCGCCGTGCTCGCCGTGCTCGCCGTGCTCGCCGCGGAGCTGCGCGATGGACAGGTGCGGGGTGAAGCCGCCGGCGGAGACCGTGCTCTGCTCGCTGCACTGGGGGAAGAGGGCTTCCAGCCTGGCCTGCAGGGCCTCCAGCGCGCCGGGCGGCTCGGAGCGCGGGTGGAGCCACACCGTGGCGCCGGCGCGGTGCTGGAAGCGCCGCACGTCGTCGAGGGTCACCTCGAAGGGCGCGACGTCGCGCAGCGCCGCGGCGATGGCGCCCGTGGCCTCGGCGAAGGCGGCCTCCGGCAGGAACCCGTAAAGCAGGTTGATGTGCGGCATCCACCGCGCCACGTGCCTGTCGTGCGCCTGGCGAATGGCCTCGATCGGCGCCCACGTTTCCCGGGGCGGGATCAGCGCGAGGGCGCTGCGGTGAACGGGCCGGGCGTCGAGCCCATATTGCGCCGACGGCGCGGGCGCGTTGCGCTTGCCTTCGAGCAGGTCCACGCGCTGGCGGCGGTCCCAGACGGTGGTCGTGCCCTGGCGGATGTACTGGATTCGATGCCAGGGGATCTCGCCCTCCGGGTCGAAGCTCGGGAGGCCGATCTCCGCGGTTCCCGACTCCCGGGTCTCGTAGCCGATGACGAACGCGGCCGGGTCGAGCCGCGGGTCCCAGCGGATCTGGTCGTACACCTGCCGGCTGGTCCGGAGCTTCTGCCGCGCCTCGCCTTCGTGTCCTGAGGTCTCTTGCCGAGCCATGCCAGGAAGGTAGCAGCCGGGGTCGATCGCGACAGGAAGTCGCGTCAGTCGCCGGCGAGCTCGAAGGCTCCTTCGTACACCGCGTCGATCGACACGGCGGCGCCGTTCGCCAGCGTCAGCGTGTCGCCGGCCTCCAGCACGCGGTAGCGCCAGGAGCCGTCCGCCTCGCGGCGATAGTGCTCGATCCGCACGGATGCCTGCGCGACGAGCACGTAGTCGGTCAGGGAGACGAGGCGCTGGTACGCCGCCCACTTCTTGCCGCGGTCGTAGGTCTCGGTGCTCTCCGAGAGCACCTCGACGAGGACGCGCGGGTTCGCGAGGACATCGCTCGTGCCAGGTTCCGTCTCCATGGGGCCGCACACCACGACCGAGTCCGCATACACATAGCGCTGCCCTCGCTCGGCCGAGATCCGCTGATCGGACGTCAGGACGTGGCACCCCTTGCCTCGAACGGCCGCGCGGAGCTCCGCGATCATGGCGCCCGACAGGAAGTTGTGCCGAGGGCTGCCGCCGGCCATCGCGAACACCTCGCCGAGGTGGTACTCGTGCTTCGCGGGCTGGCTCCGCTCCCATGTGAGGTAGTCCGCGGCGCTCATGTTGTGCATCGTGGCCGCATCACCCATGGCGGCGAGCCTAGCGCGGCCCCGCATCTGGAACCAGCCTGCGCCGTTCCGCTGCGCCGCTCGATCGCTGGACGGGCCACGGCGCGCGCGGACAGAAGGAGGACCATGCTGGACAGGATCTGGAGTCGATATCGCGCCGCCGGGCTCGACGAAGCGGCCGCCGCCGTCGCCGCGCCCTCACCGGAGGACCTGTGCTACCTCGCGATGCTGGCGTTCTCCGACGAGCGCTACGCGGACGCCGCGGCCTTCGCCGACCGAGCCGCACAGGCTTCGCCGGGCGACCTGCTGTGCTGCGCGGCCGCGGCGCACCTCGCGCGGGTCGCCCGGGAGGGGAAGCGCAACGTCTACGTGTCCGCGGAGGGGTTCGCCGCCTTCATCCGCGGGGGCGGCAATGTGCCGCTCTACCGGGAGACGAGCGCGGCGCTGGCCGGACAGTACCCGGAGGCGCCGTTCGATCTGCTCGACATCGGCGCCGGCGATGGAATGGCGCTGTTGCCCGCGCTGACGCCGGCGGTGCGGCGGGTGACCGTGGTGGAGCCGGCGGCGCCGCTGCTCGAGCGGTGCGCCGCGGCGCTGTCGGTGCGGGGCGTCGAGTTCGAGGCCTTCGGCGGGCGGCTCCAGGAGCTCGCCGCGGACCCCGGCATGGCGTCGCGGCGCTGGGCGGTGGCGCAGGCGACCTTCTGCCTGCACGCGATCGCTCCGGCCGAGAGGCCGGCGCTGCTCCGATGGGCGCGCGCGCATTGCGATCGGCTGCTCGTTGCCGAGTTCGACGCGCCGCGCATGGATGAGCCGCTCTCGCCGGGCACCGCGCGGCACGTGCTCGAGCGCTACCGCGAAGGGCTCGCCGAGTACGCCGGCGCCGATCTCGACACGGTGGCGCAGGGCTTCTTGATGCCGGTGCTCTTCGGCTACGTGGACCGCGGCGCCGCGCGCACCACGTTCGAGCACCCCATCGACGACTGGGCGGCGCTGCTGCAGGAGGCGGGCTTCGCGCGCGTCGACCGCCGGCTGCTCCACCGCTACTGGTGGGCGCCGGCCTGGATGCTGGCGGCGCGCTGAGGCGCCCGGCCAGCGGCGATGAGGCTCGGCTCGCGGCCACGCCCGTCCGCCCTGCGGCGGACGCCGCGCCGAGCACGTCGCTGCCCGGCGTGGCTCCTCAGGGCGCGCTCCCTGCGGACGCCTGCACCGCGCCGAGCGGGCGGATGCCTGACGCGGGCACGGGCTCCGGCGCCGACCCCGCCTCGGTCAAGCGCCGCTTCGCCTCGGCGAGCACGTCGCCCGGCAAAGGACCTTTCCGCGCGAACTGCAGGTTGTCGCGCAGGTGCTCCAGGTTGCGGGTCCCGACGATCGTCGTGCTCAGGCCCGGATGCGAGAGCGTGAAGCGCAGGGTGAACTCGATCCGGCTGAGGCCGTCGAGCAGCTCGTCGAGCCCGGCGCGCTCCCAGCGGTCTTGCATGGTGGTGCCCGGCAGCATGTAGTTCGTACGTTGCCAGTCCGTGGGCGCGCCGCGCGCCACACCGCCTCGGATGATCGTGCCCGCGCCGGCCTGGGCGGCCTTGCTGATCACGTCCTCGTGCTCGCGCTGCAGCGCGGAGTACGGGATCTGGAAGGCGTCGAAGACGCCCATCTCGATCTGCTCCACCAGGTTGGGCAGCGTGCCCGAGACGCCGAGGAACCGGACCTTGCCCTCGCTCTTGAGCTTCAGCGCCTCCTCCAGCGCGCCGTCCTGCTCGAACTCTCGCCGGGTGAGGCTCCGGTGGAACTGCACCAGATCGAGGTGGTCCGTCTTCAGCAGGCGCAGGCTGTTCTCCACCCCATGCCGGATGTTCTGCGCCGTGTGCACGTGTTCGCCCTGGGCCCCGCCGACGACGCAGCCGCACTTGGAAGCCAGGAAGTAGTCGCTCCGGCGGTGCGAGATGAAACGTCCGATTCGCTCCTCGCTGCGGCCGTAATCGATGGACGTGTCGATGAAGTTGATCCCGGCGTCCAGCACGCCGTTCAGGATGCGCTCCGCCTCCTGATCCGAGAGCTCCGGGCCGCGCGGGGCGCCTCGCAGCTCCATGGCGCCGAAGCCCAGCGTGGTGACGCGGACGCCCGTGCGTCCGAGCAGGCGGGTGGGTAGATCCGTCATGGTTCTGCTCCTCTTCAGTTCTTCGGGGGCGCCGACTTGAGCGTCGCGTCGAACAGCGCGAGCAACGTCTGGTAGTGGCGCTCGGAGGCATCCCGGTTGTACACCGCCGAATCCGAGGGGACCCAGCCATGCTTCGCGCCTTCGTAGGTCTCCACTTTGTGCTGCACACCGGCCTGCTCGAACGCCTCGATCAGACGCTGCTTCTGCTGGTCCGGGAACGAGGCGTCCTCGACGGCGCCCGCGACATACACCCGCGCTCGGATGCTCGGCGCCAGGCGGTGCGGGCTGTCCGGATCCTCGGTCGCCAGGTTGCCGCCATGGTAAGACGCCGCCGCGATCACACGATCGGGGAAATGGCCGGCGGCCGACAGAGACAACCCGCCTCCCATGCAGTACCCCGTGGTGCCGATCGCCAGGGACCTGACGTCGGGCTCTGCCGCCAGGAAGGCGAGGAACGCCTCCGTGTCCGAGCGCACGTTGGCCTTGGTGGCGGTGGACATGTACTTTTGCTGCCACTGCTTGCGAAGCTCCGGATCCCGGCTGAAGGCCTCGGCGTCGGGCGCCTGGTAAGGGCCGGCCCGGTAGAACAGATCGGGCAGCAGGACGAGATAGCCGCCCTGCGCGATGCGCTCCCCCAGCTCGAAGAGAGCGGGCCGGATGCCGCGGCCGTCCTGGTACACCAGCACCGCGGGCCAGGGACCCTGACCGGAGTCGGGGCGGAAGACGGAGGCCTCGGTTTGCCCGTCTCGGGTCTTCAAGGTGACTGTAGCTCGTGACATCGTTTCCTCGTGCTCGACGTTGGGGGTGGACGGATACGCACCCGCTGCGCTCAGCGCGCCGCGGCGGGCGGTGGGAAGAATCGGTTGGCGGGCCGCGCGAGCCCCAGGTTCTCGCGCAGCGTTCGCCCCTCGTACTCACGCCGGAACAGGCCTCGGCGCTGGAGCTCGGGCACCACGCGATCGACGAAATCATCGAGACCGCCCGGCAGGTAGGGGAACATGATGTTGAAGCCGTCGCAGCCGCGCTGGACCAGCCACTCTTCCATCTGGTCCGCGATGGTCGCGGGCGTGCCGACGAACGCGAGCCCCCCGAAGCCGCCGAGGCGCTGCGCGAGCTGCCGCACCGTCAACCCTTCGCGCCGCGCCAGCTCGATGGCGCGCTCGCGCCCGGTCTGCCCGGCGTTCGTCGGCGGGATCTCCGGGAGCGGCGCGTCCGGATCGAAGCGCGAGGCGTCGCAGCCGAGCGCGATCGAGAGCGACGCGATGCTGCTGTCGAAGTGCACCAGGCTGTCGAGCCGCGCGCGCTTGTCCTGCGCCTCCTGGACGGTGTCGCCCACCACGACCAGCGCGCCCGGCAGGATCTTGAGCGACTCGGGGTGGCGCCCCAGGCGCTCCAGCCTGCCCTTGACGTCGGCGTAGAAGCGGCGCGCGCCTTCCAGCGTGGACTGCGCCGCGAACACGACCTCGGCCGTCTCGGCCGCGAGCTGCCGGCCTGCTTCCGAGGCGCCCGCCTGCACGATCACCGGCCAGCCCTGGACCGGGCGCGCGATGTTCAGCGGCCCGCGCACCGAGTAGTACTTGCCCCGGTGGTCGAGGACGTGCAGGCGCTCGGCGTCGAAGTAGATCCCGGCCTCGACGTCGCGCACGAACGCGTCGTCGGCGAAGCTGTCCCAGAGCCCCGTGACCACGTCATAGAACTCGCGCGCGCGCCGGTAGCGCTCGTCGTGCTCCACGTGCTCGGTGAGCCCGAAGTTCAGGGCCGCGTCCGGGTTCGCCGTGGTGACGATGTTCCAGCCGGCGCGCCCGCCGCTCAGGTGATCGAGCGACGCGAAGCGCCGGGCGACGTGGAACGGCTGATCGAACGTGGTCGACGCGGTCGCCACCAGGCCGATGTGCTCGGTGGCGCCGGCCAGCGCGGAGAGCAGCGTGAACGGCTCGAAGGACGTGACCGTGTGACTGCGCACCAGCGCGCGGAGCGGCATGTTCAGCACGGCCAGGTGATCGGCCATGAAGAACGCGTCGAAGCGCGCCTGCTCCAGGCGCTGGGCGAAGCGCTTCAGGTGCGAGAAATTGAAGTTCGCGTCCGGGTAGGCCCCCGGGTAGCGCCACGCGCCCGTGTGAATGCTGACAGGGCGCATGAACGCGCCCAGCTTCAGCGTGCGCGCGGCCACGCTGGACCTCCAGGCCGCGAGCGCGGCCGCTCCGAGCGTCTCGTTCTCATGCGGTGTGACCTCATGCGGCGTGGCGACGGGGCGCTCTACGAAGAGCCGCTGCGCGGCCGCATGTCGTGGAGCATTACTCTCTTCTCTTCGACCTGGCAAGACCACGTGTCTGGTGAGATGTCCTTTTCGGAGCGCGGCGACAGCGCCTCCTCGCCCGTGGCACGGTGTTCTGATGACCGGTGCTCAACCGGGCCACCGGTGCCCGATACCCGTGCTGCGCCCCGGCCAGCTGCGCTGCTGAACCGCTGCTTCCCAGGCAGCAGCTCCGCCCCGCGGCGACGGGAAAAGCGCCTATTGCGCGCGATTTTCGTCGTGGCACGTCATGTGCTCTTCGCGCGCTCATCGACCGCCATACAGTGGCGGCGCGGCCGGCTCGCAGCTGGCCTGTCGCGCGTGAGCAGCGCCCGCGGCGCGGGCTCGCATTGCCGGAGATCGTGTCACCGATTCTGTGGCAATCGATGCCCCTTGTCCTCTCACCAGCGGCAGGTGCTGTACCACGCGACGCTGGCGTGAGGCGCCGCAGGCGCGCGGCGGGCTTGATCACCGGCGCGAAGAGGCCTTGACGCGATGGCCGGGCGCGCGTTGCATGGCCGCATGCTCAAAGCGATCGCCGAGGACGTGTGGGCGTACGAGGGCGACATCAAGATGCCGTTCGGCCACCTGCCATCGCGCACGACCGTCGTGAGGCGGGCCGACGGCGGGATCGTCATCCACTCGCCGCTCGCGTTCGACGACGCCGCCGCCCAGGAGATCGACGCGCTCGGCGAGGTGCGCGCCCTCGTCGCCCCGAGCCGCCTCCACCACCTCTTCTTGAAGCCCGCGACCGAACGCTGGCCGCGCGCGAGCGTGCTCGGGGCGCCCGGGCTCGAGAAGAAGCTCTCGGGCCTCCCCTTCACCCCGCTGCCGCCGTCCGGCGTGGCGCCGGACATCGGCGACGATCTCGGCGTGCGCCTCGTCGAGGGCGTCCCCTACATCACGGAGCACGTGTTCCTGCACGCGCGCTCGCGGACGCTCATCGTGACGGATCTCCTCTTCAACGTGCACGAGGTCCGCGGCTTCGCGATGAAGGTCTTCCTGTGGCTCGGCGGCGCTTACAAGAAGACCGCGCAGGACCACGTGTGGCGCGTGCTCATGCGGGACCGCGCCGCGGCTGCGCGCAGCGTGGCCGACGTGCTCGCGTGGGACTTCGAGCGCGTCGTCATGGCCCACGGCGACATCGTCGAGGGCGACGCGAAGGACCGGGCGCGGAGGGCGCTCGCGTGGATCGGCGCCGGGGCTGCCCCGCTCCTGCCGGCGGCGCCTGGCGAGGCCGGGAAGCGCTCCGTCGAGGTGTAGCGCGAGCCGCTGCTCGACCTCGACCGCGCGTCGACGCCTGGAGCTCACTCCGACGCCACCCCCAGCAAAGGCGACCGTCCCTGGGCGCGCTCGCAGGCGACGTAGCCCTGCTCGGAGGCGCGCTCGCGCTCGTCGAGGTAGGTCCGGCGCATGTCGGGGGTGAGACAGTCGGTGGTGGCAGCGCGGAGCGCTTGCTGAAGGGCGGGCACGGAGAGAGGCCAGATCCGGGCGGTGTTGTCCCAGGACGCGGACACGACGCGCTCGCCATCGGGGCTGAACGCGGCGGACCAGACCCACTTCTCGTGCCCCTTGAGCACGATGGGCGTACCCGACCCGTCGGCGTTCCACACGCGCACGGTCCGGTCGCCGAGCGCGGTGACGACGCGCTGGCCATCGGGGCTGAACGCGGCGAACAGGACCGCGCCCTCGTGTCCCTTGATCACGATGGGGCCGGAGCCGTCGGCGTTCCACACCCGCGCGGTCTTGTCCCAGGACGCGGTGACGACGCGCCGGCCATCGGGGCTGAACGCCGCGGACTTCACCCGGTCGCCGTGGCCCGTCAGCACGATGGGCGTGCCGGAGCCGTCGGCGCGCCACACCTGCGCGGTCCTGTCGTCCGACGCGGTGACGACGCGCTCGCCCTCGGGGCTGAACGCGGCCGACTGGACCGCGCCCTCGTGTCCCGCGAGGACGATGGCCGTGCCGAGGCCATCGGCGCGCCACACGCGCGCCGTCCTGTCGTCGGACGCGGTGACGACGCGCTCGCCCTCCGGGCTGAACGCAGCCGACTGGACCGCGCCCGTGTGCTCCGCAAGGACGATGGGCGTGCCCGTTCCGTCGGCGCGCCACACGCGCGCCGTCCTGTCGTCGGACGCGGTGACGACGCGCTCGCCCTCGGGGCTGAACGCGGCCGACTGGACCTTGCTCTCGTGTCCCTTGAGGACGATGGGTGTGCCCGAGCCGTCGGCGCTCCACACCTGCGCGGTCCTGTCGTCCGCCGCGGTGACGACGCGCCCGCCATCCGGGCTGAACGCGGCAGCGTTGACCTGGCCCTCGTGACCCTTGAGGACGACGGCGACGCTCGTACCGTCGGCGCTCCACACGCGCGCGGTCTTGTCGTCCGACGCGGTGACGATGCGCCCGCCATCCGGGCTGAACGCGGCGGACCAGACCGTGTCCTCATGCCCTTTGAGGAGGAAGGGAGCGCCGGTTCCGTCGGCGCTCCACACGCGCGCGGTCTTGTCGTCCGACGCGGTGAGCACGCGCTTGCCATCGGCGCTGAACACCGCGGACCGGACCACGTCCACGTGGCCCTTCAAGGCGATCGGCGGGCCGCCTTCGTCGGCGCTCCACACCCGCGCGATACCATCCTTGCACGCCGTGGCCACGCGCCGGCCATCGGGGCTGAACGCGGCAGAGACGACCTTGTCCTCGTGGCCCGCGAGGACGACCGCGGCGCCGGAGCCGTCGGCGTTCCACACCCGCGCGGTCCTGTCCCAGGACGCGGTGACGACGCGCCGGCCGTCAGGGCTGAACGCGGCAAACCAGACCCTGTCCAGGTGGCCCGCGAGGACGACCGCGGCGCCGGAGCCGTCGGCGTTCCACACCCGGGCGGTCCTGTCCCAGGACGCGGTGACGACGCGCCGGCCGTCAGGGCTGAACGCGGCCGATTGGACCTTGTCCACATGGCCTCTGAGGACCGTGGCGGCGCCGGAGCCGTCAGCGTTCCACACCCGCGCGGTCTTGTCCCAGCACGCGGCGACGACGCGACGGCCATCGGGGCTGAACACGGCGGAGAAGACCTTGTCCGCGCAGCCCTCGAGCAGGAGAGCGGCGCCGGAGTCGTCAGCGCTCCACACCCGCGCGGTCCCGTCGTCCGACGAGGTGACGACGCGCCGGCCATCGGGGCTGAACACAGCCGAGTTGACCGGCGCCCTATGGCCCCTCAGGACGACGGGTGCGCCGGTGCCGTCTGCATTCCACACGAGCGCGGTCCCGTCCGCCGAGGCGCTCACGACGCGCTGGCCGTCGGGGCTGAACGCGGCGAAGGGGACCGACCCCCGATGATCGCGTAAGGTCCGCCGCGGGGCCCCCGCGGCAAGCACGTCATAGGCCAGGTCGGTCCACCCGCGCGTGGTTTCCGGATCCTCCACCTCGAGGAGCAGCCTGATCGCCGCAGCAGGCCGGTCCCGGGCCAGGAGCTCCCGGGCGCCGGCCATCTGGGACGCTGTGAGCGCCTGCTGCGCCCGCTCCTCCGCCTTCGCCGCCTGGCGGAGCCCCCACCAGCCGAGCAGCGCGAACACGACCGCCGCCGCCGCCACGCCTGCCGTCGCGAGCCGCTGGTTCCGCCGCAGCCGCGCCGCCCGCGCTCGGCTCGCGTCGAGGAGCCGCCACGACGCCGCCGCGAGGTCGTCCGGGAAGCGCTTCGCGACGTCCTCGGCATAGGCGAGCTGCCTCGGCGAGAGCAGTGTTCCCCGCGCCTCCCACTCGGCCACCCACTGCGCGAGCTTCTCCAGCTGCGCGAGTTTGTGCCGGTCTTCCTCCGCCCACCGCCGGAGGCGGTCCCACCTCTGGATCAGCGCCTCGTGGGCGATCTCGAACGTCGTCCTCTTGCCGTCCTCGCCGCGCACGAGGAGCCGCTGGTCCACGAGCAGGGAGAGGACGCGCTCGAAGCGCTCGCGCTCCGCGGCGTCGACCCGCCGGAGCTCGTCGAGGTGCACGCGCCGGCGGGTGTCGAGCGCCGTCTCGCCGCGGGCGCTGACCAGGCGGACCAGCAGCCTGCGCGCCGCCTGGCGCTCGGCCTCGCCGAGCCCGTCGATCAGCGCGTCGGCGCGGCGGTGCAGCGCGCCGGCGACGCCGCCGACCGCGTCGTAGGCCGCCTGGGTGAGGCAGCGCCCCACGCGCCGCTGCCACAGGAGGTCGAGCGTGTCCTCGAGCAGCGGCAGCGCGCCCGGCTCGGCGCCCACGTCGTTGAGCATCCGGCGGGTGAGCCCCGCCTCGAGCGTCAACCCCACGAGCCGGGCCGGCTCCTCGATCACCGCCTCGATCTGCGCGGGGACCATCTGGGGAACGAACACCCGGAAGGCCTCGTCGTAGGCCACCCGGTCGAGCCGCAGGCCGGACGCGTCGAGCGTGATCTCGCCGCAACGCCCGATGAAATCCACGCGGATCGTGGCGAGGATGTGGACCCCCGAGCCGGCCGCGCTCGCGAGGTCCCAGAGGCCGCCACGACCGCGGGGATGCCGATGCGATGGAGCGCCTGGGCCAGGCTCCCGAGGTGGTTGCCGGGCGCGCCCGGGTTGCCGCCGTGGCAGGCGCAGAGCACCACCAGCCGGAGAGAGCGTGTGAAGGGCGCGAGCGCCTGGCGCAGGGCGCTCGCGTCGATGACGTCCGGCGCCTCGCCGGGCGCGGAGGGATCGAGGATCAGCCCGTACGCCGCGGTGTCCGAGGGGACGGCGCCGCCATGGCAGAGCAGATGGAGGACGGCGACGGGAGGCCCGGGCGCGGCGAGGGCCTCCCGGAGGCGCAGCAAGGAGGCCGCGGGGACGACGTCCCGGACCTCATCGAAGGGGTAATGGCCCTCGAGGCAGGCGCGGCGGAGCGCGTTCAGGTGCTGCGCGGCCGGGACGGCGCCGCCGCTGGCCGACCAGGCGAAGAGAATACGCCCACCCTCGGGCGGCGGATCGGGATCGGGCGGCGCGGTCTCGGTGGGCTGCCACTCGTAGCGGATCAGGCACCCTGGGAGCTCGCCGAGGTGCTGCCCGGTCGACCTGAGGGGCACGAGCTCCCAGGGCAGGGCGTACATCTCGGCCGCGGAGGAGCGGACCGTGATGTGGACAGGACGTCCCCCGCGGACCGCCTCGGCGATCCTCGCCTCGTGCGCCTGCCACGCGGCGCTGGACAGAAAGGCGTGGAGACGGCTCCCGAGGCGCTGGCGCGCGACCGGATCGGACCTCTGGCGCTGAACGACGTCGAGGTCGTCGAGCACCTCAGGCCCCCACGGGAACACGGCGCTCTCGGTCGAGCCGTCCTCATGACGGACGACATAACTCTGCTCGGCGAAGCGGAAAGCGTAAGGATCTCCGGCGTTCTCCGTCCGCATCATCTCGAGGACGAGCGTGTGGGGGCGCGGGGCGTCGATGGCCATGGGTCGATGGCCGGGCAATGTAGTCGATTGCAGACGGCGAGAGGACATCGCGCTGCAAGTGCGGCGAGGACGCCGCGCTGTACGTGCGGACGGAGCACATCGAGCTCTGGTAGACTGCGAGGCCGGACGTCGGCCATGCACGGCGAGGGACCCATCGGTTCGCTCGGGTTCGAGGACCTGAGACGCGCGCTCCGGCTCGCGAACGAGCTCCGCGATCTGCCGCGCGGCTCGGAGGTCCAGAGGCGTCACGCGCTCTCGGGCCTCTGCGCGCTGGTCGGCGCCCGGATCGGGCTCTGGGTGGAGCTCAGCGGCCTGCGATCGGGGCGCGTCGTGCTCGGCGAGTCGCTCGGCGTCGGCTGGGAGACCGAAGGCCAGCACCTGGGCTTCTCGCATTACGTCGGCTCGGCGCAGCGCCGCTCGGAGGACCCGTCGCTCCCGCGGTTCGCGAAGGTCTCGGCCGATCCGGTCGCGACCGTGACGCGGCGCCAGCTGCTGGACGACCGCGAATGGTACGGCTCGGAGCACGTGCAGGAGTTCCGCCGCGGAGGCAATGTGGACGACTTCATCTACACTGCATTCCGGACAGGCCCTGATACGGCCTGCGCGATTGCGCTGCATCGTTCGTGGGGAGACCGCCAGTACAACGAGCGGGAGCGCCGGCTCATCGACGTGGTCCACGCGGAGTGCGCGTTCCTGCACCGGCCGCCCGAGGTGCCGGCCGCGCTCCTCGCCGGCCTGTCCCCTCGCCTGCGCGCGACGCTCCAGGGCCTCGCGCGCGGGCTGAGCGAGAAGGAGATCGCCGCCGAGCTCCGGATCAGCCAGCACACCGTGCACGACTACGTGAAGACGCTGCACCGCCACTTCGGCGTCCAGAGCCGCGGCGAGCTGCTCGCCGTCTGCCTCGGCCAGCGTTGAGGCGGCGGCGCGCGGCCCCGCTGCGCTGAGGCGGCGGGCAAACACGCCGCCCCCCCTGCGCTGACGGCGCGGCGCCTGCGCGCCTGCCGACGGGGCGGCGCGCCTACCCCGCCGAGGCTTTCCGGCCCGTCAGGAGGACGGAGTGGTGGACGCGCTTGCGCCGCTCCAGCGACAGCCCGGCGTCGCGCAGCGCGGCTTCGAGGTCGAGCTCCACCCACCCGGCGAAGTAAGGCTCCGCGAAGTAATCCATGAAGTTGGCCGGGATGCGCGGGTCGTACGCGGCGTGATCGACCCGCTGCTTCGCGTCGAGGAAGACGAACTTGCCCCCCGGCCGCAGCACGCGCGCCGCCTCCCGGATGATGCGGTGAATCGCGGCGCTCGGGAGCTCGTGAAACAGCCAGATGGCCACGACGACGTCGAAGCGCCCGTCCCACGCGGCGGGGAGCTCCTCCGCGTTGGCCTGGAGGAAGGTGCCCCCGCGCCGGCAGATCCGCGCGACGCGGAGGTACTCGGGGGAGAGATCCACGCCGGTGTACCGGTGGTTGCGCCCGAGCGCGCGGGCCTGCGTGAGCCAGGCGGCCGTCCCGCACCCGAGGTCGAGGACCGCCAGGGAGTCGCCGCGGGGCAGCGCGTCGACGACCGCCTGGCGCATCAGCCGCTCGGTGCCGGCGAAGAGGAACCGGACCTGCCAGTCGTAGGCGAGCGCCGACCGCAGCGAGAGCCCGCCGTTCGGCTGATGGTGAAAGTCGTGCAGGTAATACTCGGGGTAGGAGAACGTGTCGCGGGGGCGCACGCGGAGGCTCTGGAGCCCGGCGCGCCGCTTGTAGAGCACGCGCGCGACGTCGACGAGGGCCACGAGCGGCATCAGCGGCGCGACGAGCAACTCCACCCACCCGAGCCCGAAGAGCACGCGCCAGAGCTCGGGCCTGCGGAGCATCCGCTCATGGAGGCTCAGGGACGCGCGCATCCAGTCGCGCCAGTGGCCTCGCTCCACCGCGGTCATCGGCAACGTCGTCCACCACAGGAGCTGCGCGACACCGCCGTAGGCGTTCACCCTGAAATAGGCGACGACCCTGAGCCAGGCCAGCAACAACCTGCGCACTGTGGGATATCGGGCTAAGATATACCCCTTCCTCGAGTCTTGGACTTTACCGATGATCCCCGACGGGGTCAACGGCCGAGTCCGCCCGATCGGCGCCGCGTCGTGCAGGTGAGTCCGTACCACGCACGTGAGCTTGTGGCGGGCGGCAAGGGCGGGCAATCCGCTCTTGGCGAGGACCGACACCAAGGCGGGAGTCGGGACGCGCTGCGGCGTCGGGCCGCACGTTGGGCCGCGCGCCCGACCGCGCGGCGGACTCGGCCGCCGGCGGTCGAGTCCGCCGCGGCGCGCCGCTACGGGAGGAGCAGCACCTTCCCTGTCGTCTTCCGGCCGGCGAGCGCGCGGTGCGCCTCGGCCGCCTCGGCGAGCGGGTAGGTGGCGCCGACGGACACGTCGAGCTCGCCGCGGGCGATCGCGCCGAGCACGTCGCCGGCGCGCTCGAGCAGCTCCTCGCGGGTCGTGGTGTAGTGCACGAGGCTCGGCCGCGTGAGGTAGAGCGAGCCCTTCTGGTTCAGGATCTGCGGGTCGAACGCGGGCACCGCGCCGCTGGCCTGGCCGAAGAGCACCAGCGTCCCGCGCAGGCGGAGCGCGCCGAGGCTCTTCTCGAAGGTGTCCTTGCCGACGCCGTCGTAGACGACGTGGACGCCGGCGCCGCCCGTGAGGCGCCGCGCCTCGGCCTCGAAGTCGGCCTGCGTGTACAGGATGACCTCGTCGGCGCCGGCCTCTCGGGCGAGGCGGGCCTTCTCCTCGGTCGACACGGTGCCGAGCACGCGCGCGCCGAGCCGCTTCGCCATCTGGCAGAGGAGCAGGCCGACGCCGCCCGCGGCCGCGTGGATCAGGCACGTGTGGCCGGGTCCGAGCGGGAAGGTGGAGCGCACGAGGTACTGCGCGGTGATGCCCTGGAGCATCGCGGCCGCCGCGCTCTTCGGGCTGACGCCCTCGGGCACGGGGACGAGCTTCGCGACGGGGACGCGCACGTGCGTGGCATACGAGCCGGGGCCGCTGGTCCAGGCGACCGCGTCCCCTTCCCTCACCTCGGCGACGCCCGGCCCCACCGCCTCGACGCGGCCCGCGCCCTCGAGCCCGAGCGGGATCGGCAGGTCGAGCTTGTACTGGCCGCTCCGCTGGTAGATGTCGATGAAGTTCACCCCCGCGGCCTCGACGCGGACCACGGCTTCCCCGGGCCCCGGCGCGGGTGTGGGGTGCTCTTCGAGCGTCATCACCTCGGGTCCACCGGCTGATTTCGGGCGTATCGCGAGCATGCGCCCATGTTGCCGATGCGCGGCAGGCCGTCAAGCAACGGGGCGCGCGCTGCCCGCACCGCGACGCGGCCGCGACGGGCGCTGGCGGGTGCCCTGGCCCTCGCGGCGGTATCGGCGCGGCACACCCAGAGGACCGTTGAAGTCCTCCGGGCGCCGTGGATGATGCGCCCCATGTCCGAACACGATCCTTCCGCGTCGCTCCCCCGAAACGATCTCTCCGGCGGCTCGTCCGCCTCGGGCGCCTCCTCCGCCTCCGCGCCGCCGGCGGCTTCGGCCAGCGCGTCCTCCGACGCCGCGACGGCGGCGCCGTTCCCTCCGGACTTCCAGTGGGGCGCGGCCACCGCGGCCTACCAGATCGAGGGCGCCGCCAGCGAGGACGGCCGGGGCCCCTCCGTGTGGGACGTCTTCTCGAAGAAGCCTGGGAAGGTCTTCGAGGGCCACACCGGCGACGTCGCCTGCGATCACTACCATCGCTACAAGGACGATCTCGGGCTGCTCTCGGAGCTCGGGGCCAGGAGCTACCGCTTCAGCGTCTCGTGGCCGCGGGTGATCCCGGAGGGCACGGGCAAGGTCAACCCGAAGGGCCTCGACTTCTACGATCGGCTCGTCGACGAGCTGCTCCGCCTCGGCATCTCGCCGATGTGCACGTTGTTCCACTGGGACTTCCCGCAGGCCCTCCAGGACCGCGGCGGGTTCCTCGAGCGCGACGTCGCCGAGTGGTTCGCCGACTACACGACCGTCGTCGCCGAGCGGCTCGGCGACCGCGTGCGCTGGTGGGTGACGCAGAACGAGCCGCAGGCGTTCATCGGCAACGCGCTGCTCGACGGCAACTTCGCCCCCGGGCTCAAGCTCCCGTACCCGCAGTACCTGACCGCCGCGCACAACCAGATGAGGGCCCACGGCAAGCAGGTGGACGCGCTGCGCGCCGCGGTGAAGGACGCGAAGGTGGCGTACGTGCTCGCGACGCAGGTGCAGCGCCCGGCGACGGAGGACCCGGCGGACATCGAGGCGGCGCGGGAGGCGATCTTCTCGGTCTACGACAGGAACCCGTGGAACAACGCCTGGTGGATCAGCCCGGTGCTCGAGGGGCGGTACCCCGAGAGCGGCCTCAAGCTCTTCGGCGCGGACATGCCCGAGTTCCCCGCCAAGGACTTCGACGAGATCAAGCGCCCGCTCGACTACCTCGGCCTGAACATGTACTCGGCGGGCACGTGGCGGCGGGGCCAGAACGGCAGGCCCGAGCGCCTCGCCTCCCCGCCCGGCTATCCGCGCGGGACGCTCGACTGGCTGCAGGTCGTCCCCAGCACGTTGTACTGGGGCACCAGGTTCTTCTGGGAGCGGTACAAGCTGCCCATCGGCATCACCGAGAACGGCACCTGCACGAGAGACCAGGTGTTCCTCGACGGCAAGGTGCACGATCCGCAGCGCATCGACTTCATGCACCGGTACCTGCTCGGCCTGGCGCGGGCCGTCAAGGAGGGAGTCCCGGTGCTCGGGTACTGGGCCTGGTCGCTGCTCGACAACTTCGAGTGGGCCGAGGGCTACAAGGACCGCTTCGGGCTGATCTACGTCGACTACGCGACCCAGCGGCGCATCCCGAAGGACTCGTTCTCCTGGTACAAGGAGGTGATCGCGACGAACGGCCGCTCCCTCCTCGGTCCGACCCAGATCGACTGGCAGAACGTGACCGGCTGATCCCGGAGGCCCACCGTCGCGCCGCTCCCCCTGGCGCCGCGGCGCGCCGGCATCTTCTCCTCCTTTGATCCACGACCCACGGCGTAGAAGCGGGCTCTGCAGCGACCGGCAGGGCCTGCGAGCAGCGAGGTGTGACGCACAGCGCTGATGCGGAGTGCCGAAGAAGCTGGCGCTCGACGCGAAACCTGCGCTCGCTCCCCAGCGATCGACCACGGCTGAGTCCGTGAGTGGCAATCGCTTTCATTCGGGGCATATTGCTCCGACGCGTGGTGGCGAGTTCCGTGCCTCAGCACATGGCGCGGTGCCTGTGGCATTGTGTCACGCCGCGTGCTCCGCGCCTCGAGCCGCGCGCGCGACAAGCACCTTGACAGCGCGTGTGACGTCATTGCCTACTTCGATGGGCAGAGGCCGCGCGACGCCTGATCAAGGGCGTATCTGCCGAGCGGCTGCAGGGGCGGAGGAGGAGCGGATGGTGCGATGCCTGGTTTCGTCTCGGCGCCGGGGTTTGCTCTGCGCCGCCATGCCCATCGCGGTCTCGCTGGTGCTGCTGCTGGGCAGCTGCGGGGATGACGCTTCGCCCGCGGCGGGCTCGACGGCGGCGGGGACCACCGGGGCCGCGGCGGGAGGCAACGGCGGCAGCGGGGGCGATGGGGGCGGCGGTGATGGGGGCGATGGGGGCGGCGGTGGTGATGTGTTCGCGACCTACACGAACCCCCTCTCGGCGCGTATCCCTGGCGGCGGGGTGGTCGCGAGCTGCCCGGAGCCGTCGATCCTCGGCGGCGAGGGCTCCGTGGACGGACGGTGGGTTCTGTTCTGCAGTTCGGGCCCGCTGAACGGCGAGGACAGGGCCGAAGGCGGGGAGCTCAACAGGCATCTGCTCCCGATCCTGCAGTCGGAGGATCTCGTCTCGTGGACCTACGTCGGCGACGCGCTCGACGCGCTTCCCTCGTATGCCGAGGCGACTGCGGACATCAGGGCGCCGGAGATCCACCGCTTCGGCGGCAGGTATCACCTGTATTACACGGTGACCGAGGTGATCGGGGGCGGCAGCGCCATCGGCGTGGCGACGAGCGACAGCCCGACCGGACCGTGGGTGCAGGAGGCGTCGCCGGTGGTGGAGCCGCACCCGGCGCCGTGCTGCGCGGGCTCCCGGCGGTGGGTGCACGACCCCAGCGTCGTCGCCGATGAGCGCGGAAAGTGGTACATCTATTATGGCAGCTATTATGGAGGGATCTCGGTTCGCGAGCTCTCGGAGGACGGGCTGATCGCCGATCCGCTGAGCCAGCGCGAGGTCACCATCCCGAACCGGTACGAGGCCGCGCACGTCGTCCGGCGCGGCGAGCATTACGTTCTCTTCGGTTCGGCGGCGACGTGCTGCAACGGCCCGCTCTCGGGGTACGCCGTGTTCGCCGGTCGATCGAAGAGCCCCTTCGGGCCGTTCGTCGACCGCGAGGGGGTCTCGCTGTTGGCGGCGAGCGTCGGAGGCACGCCGGTGCTCGCGATGAACGGGAACCGCTGGGTCGGGACGGGGCACAACGCGGTCTTCACGGATCACGCCGGCCAGGACTGGGCCGTGTACCACGGCGTCGATCGGGGCGATCCGTACCTCGCGCAGACCGGGGAAGGCCTCGTCACGAAGCGGCAGCTGCTGCTGGATCCGCTCGACTGGGTGGACGGTTGGCCGATGGTGCGCGGCGGCCGGGGGGCGTCGGACTTGCCGCAGCCGGCACCGGCGGCGCGCGAGGGGGACGAGGGGCGTCACGTGGTCGAGCTCCAGGCGGAGGAGGTGCCGGGTGAGGTGATCGAGGCGTACTCGGACGAGCTCGATGGGACGGCGCTGAACGGCCGGTGGAGCTGGGTGCGCGAGCCCGCCGAGGGGACGATCGCGCTGGGCGGAGGCGCGCTCCGGTGGAGCACGCAGAGCGCGGATCTCTTCGAGGATCTCGACAGCGCCTCGGTGCTGAGCGAGGAGGCGCCCGCGGGGGACTACATGGTCGAGACGAAGGTCACGCTCGATCTGCCGCCGGAGGGGTGCTGCTTCAACTTCGCTCAGGCGGGGATCGTCATCTACGGGGACGACGACCGGTTCGTGAAGCTCGTGAGCTTCTCGAGCTGGGATACGAGGCAGATCGAGTTTGCCAAGGAGGTGAGCTCCGGGGGAGAGGGGGAGCCAAGGTACGGGAGCACGGTGCTCGGGGCGACGGGGAAGACGGTGTGGCTACGGGTGGTCAAGCGGTCGGGGGGAGGAGAAGAGAGGTACACGGCGGTTGCTAGCCGGGATGGGCGGACGTGGGTGAGAGGGGGGACGTGGACACACGAGCTCGGGGAGGAGGGGAGAATTGGGCTTGTGGCGATGGGGGCGCCGGAGGGGACGAGCTGGCCGGCGAGGTTTGAGTATGTGAGGGTTTATCGGTTGGGGGAGTGATGGAAGGGGGGTGAGAGGGGGGACGCGTCAGACGGTTGGATCCGTTGAACGCCAGGCCCGGCGCGAGCCGCCGGAGATCATCGTTCCGTCTCCCGTCTTCCGTCTTCCGTCTTTCGTCTTTCGTCTTTCGTCTTTCGTGAACGTGAACGTGAACGTGAACGTGAACGTGAACGTGAACGTGAACGTGAACGTGAACGTGAACGTGAACGTGAACGTGAACGTGAACGTGAACGTGAACGTGAACGTGAACGTGAACGTGAACGTGAACGCTCGTGTCGTCTTACACTCACTCGATACGGGGAGAACTGGAACGAACCGGTGGAACCCATCGGAACCTTCGGACTGCAGCGTTCACGTTCACGTTCACGTTCACGAGGATGCCTGACGAGAAACGAGAGACGAAAGACGAGAGACGAAAGACGAGAGACGAAAGACGAGAGACAAAAGGCGGAGATTGTTGCGCTATCGGTGTTCTGGTTCGTCAGCAGTCGAGAGAATTGCGTCCTTGAGATAAACTTTCACTGCGCGTGGACAGCTGCTGCTGCGAGGGTCTGATCTCGCGGCAAAACACAATCATTCACATCACTTTGGGAAAGAAACCCATGGACGATTATCTTCACCGCCTTAATTCCCAGGACGCAGTCCTCCGGAAGGCCGAGCCACGCCGCGCGACCTTCCGCCTCCTCGCCGGCGCGCTCCTCTCGCTAGCGCCGCTCGCGTGTGGACCAGACGCCGATCCAGAGAACACCAGCGGCTCCGGCACGGCGAGCTCAACGCTCTCGGTCGGGTCCGCCGGCGGGACAGGCGGCATCGGCGGCGCCGGCGGGACAGGCGGCATCGGCGGCGCCGGCGGCGAATCCGCCTCCACCACCTCCGCCGGCGGCGACCCGACCTCCACCAGCGCCGGAACCGGCGGCTCCGCCACCCCCACCTACACGAACCCCGTCATCCCGGGAGACTTCGCTGATCCCTCCGTCCTCCGCGTGGGAAACGACTACTGGGCGACCGCCACGAGCTCCGAATGGGGCGCGCCGTTCCCCCTCCTCCACTCCACGGATCTCGTGAACTGGGAACGCGTCGGCTCCGTGTTCTCCGAGCTCCCCTCCTGGGCGACGGGCAACCTCTGGGCCCCCGAGATCAGCGAGGACAGCGGTCGCTACTACGTCTTTTACACCGCCCGACAGCGCGGCGGCCCGCTCTGCGTCGCCGCGGCCAGCGCCGCGGCGCCGGAAGGGCCCTACGAGGATCACGGACCGCTCACCTGCATGGACGTCGGCTCCATCGACGGCTTCCCGATCCGCGACGAGAACGGCGTGCGCCACCTCGTCTGGAAGGAAGACGGGAACAGCGTCGGAGAGCCGACTCCCCTCTGGGCCCAGGAGCTCTCCGAGGACGGCACCGAGCTGCTCGGAACCCCCGTCGCGCTCTTCCAGAACGAGCCCTCCTGGGAGGCGAACCTCGTCGAAGGGCCCTACCTCATGCGGCGCGACGGAACCTTCTACACCTTCTACTCGGGCGCGGGGTGCTGCGGCAAATCATGCAGCTACTCGCTCGGCGTGGCGCGCGCGACAAACCTGCTCGGGCCCTGGGAGAAGAACCCCGCAAACCCGATCCTCGCGGGCAACGAGGTCTGGAAATGTCCCGGACACGGCAGCATCGTCGACGACGGCGGAGGGAGGTTCTTCCTCCTCTACCACGCGTACAGCGTCGAGGATTCGGTGTACGTGGGCCGGCAGGGGCTGCTCGACGAGGTCGTCTTCGGCGCCGACGGCTGGCCGACGATCAACGGCGGCAACGGGCCGAGCGTGAGCGACGACGCACCCATCACGCCGCAGGCGCCCTGGCCCGCGGAGATCGTGGACGAGTTCGACGGCGCCACGCTCGATCCTCACTGGCAATGGCCGGTGGCGGCGCCGCCGCCGGACGTGAGCCTCGATCCGGGCGACGGCGGGTGGCTCGTGCTGCCGGCGATGCCCCCTGCCCCGGGCATCCACCTCGGCGCGGTCGTCGGGCGCCCGACGCTGCGGGGCGACTACGAGGTGACGACCGAGATCGCGGCCCCGCCGGACGTCCAGGCGGGGCTCGCGGCGTACGGCGACGGCGACGGCGCCGTCGGGATCTCGGTGGGCGGAGGGAGCGCCGCCGTCTTCCGCCTCGCGAACGGAACGAGCGAGGTGATGGGCGAGGTGAACGCGACCGGCGGCGCGCAGCTCCGGATGACCGTCGCCAACGGGCACCTGTTCCGCTTCGCGATCCGCGCCGACGCGGCCGCGGCCTGGGAGCCGCTCGGCGGGATCGTCGACGCCGAGGCCGGACCCGATCTGCCACCCTGGGACCGCGGCGTGCGCGCGGCGCTGTTCGCGAGCGGCCCGAGCGGGGCCTCCGCGAGGTTCGCGTCGTTCCGCATGACCCAGCCGGCGCACCCGCGCTGAGGCCGGCACGCTTGATCTGTCGAGAACGATGCGCGGCCGGGCGAGCGCGGCGCCGTGTCGATCCATCGTTGCCCTCAACCCTCCTGTGCGGCCGGGCGAGCACTTTCCCCTTGTCGTCGTGCTCCTCGGGTGGTGCCATCCACGAGTTCATGAGGTGCTCCCGAGACAGGAGCGGATCTCCACGGAGCAGGGCCGCGGCGTCCGATCGCCAGGTGCACGTGGGCTGTGGTTGCTGACGACAGGAGCGATGTTCGATGAGCGGATCGCTGAACGACGAGGTGCTCCTTCGGCTCGCCGAGGCGCCGAGCGCCTACGACCCGATCGGGGACGGCGAGCGGCTGATCGTGACCAACCGGTACGTGCTCTTCCTCGGTCGCGGCGACGACCCGGGCTTCAACACCGTGCAGCACCTGCGGCTGTCCCCGCCCGCCGTCGACAAGGCGGTGGACGAGGTGCGCGCCCTCGCCTCGAAGCACGGCCGGAGGGCGCTGACCTGGGAGGTCGCGAGCTCGGCCAGGCCGCCCGACCTGGCCGGACGCCTGCGCGCGTTCGGGATGGTGCCCGCCGAGCCCCCGCTGGCCGTCGTCATGGCGCTGCTCGAGCCGCCGCCGCGCGCTCCGGCCGGCGTCGCCGTGTCGCGCGTCGAGACCGTCGGCGACTTCCGCACCTTCGTCTCGATCACGCACGAGGTGTTCGGAAAGATGGACCGGCTCGCCGACGAGCTCGCCCGGATCGACCGCGAGGGGGCACGAGACCTCGCCGACACGCGGTTCGTCCGTTACCTCGCCTGGATCGACGGCGACGCCGTGGCGGCCGCCGCCGCGAGCTTCACGAACGTCGGCGCCGTCCTGCACTCCGGCGGTACGAAGGCGGCGGCGCGCGGCCGCGGCGCCTACCGCGCGCTCGTCGCGGCGCGCTGGGACGACGCCGTCCGCCGCGGCACGCCCCGGGTCGTGACGAGGGCCGGCCCGATGTCGTGCCCGATCCTGGGCCGCACGGGGTTCCAGAAGATCGCCGAGATCGAGCTCCTCGTGGACCGGTTCGGCTGACGTGCGAGCTCGTCTGAAACACGCGCTCCACGCGCGCGCCCCGCGCACGGCGCACAACCCGAACGTCGGAGCGCACAGGGCGTGTCGAGATCCACACGAATCGGCTAGTCTTTGAGCCTTTGCGCGTGCGCGCGGCAGCGCACAGGCGCTCACAAGGAATACAAGGATATGGCTCTGCGCAACGTTGTAGTTTCGATCGCTGCGATGGGTGTGATGTTCCTCGCCGCGTGCGACCCGGGCGACCCGCCGTCAAGCCCGGTCGGTTCGGGCGGAGGTGGCGGCTCAGGGGGGGACGGCGGCTCGGGGGGAGACGGCGGCGCGGGCGAGCCGCGGTGCGGCGCGCCGTCGGGCGGCCCGACGGTCCATGAGGGAGACCTGCGCGAAAGCGAGACCTGGACCGCCGAGGGGAGCCCACACGTCGTCGGGTTTCCCGTCCGCCTCCTCGACGGCGTGACGCTCACGATCGAGCCCTGCGCCGAGGTGCTGCTCGAAGAGGACACGGGGATCGCGGTGATCGGCGAGGGCGCCGAGCTGAAGGCCGAGGGCACCGAGGCGCAGCCCATCGCGATCCGCGGCAGCGAAGGCGCCCGCTGGAACGACGTGCACGTCGCCTGGCCTGGCAAGGCGACGCTCCGGCACGTGACCCTGGAGGGGGGCGGCGGGGACCGTTTCCACGCGAACGCGACGATCTCCACGTACGGCGAGTCCACGACCCCGGCGAAGACAACGCTCCTCGTCGACCACGTGACCGTGCGCGGGTCGCTCGGCGCCGGGGTGCTCCTGCTGCGGGCGTCGGCGTTCGCCGAGGGCTCGACGGACCTCGTGATCACCGAGAGCGGCGGCGAGGAGCACCCGTATCCGCTGGAACTCGGGGAGCAGGCGATCGGCTCGATCCCGACCGGCAGTTACACCGGCAACACGAAGGACGAGATCCTGATCCAGGACGAGGGCGCCAACCAGAGCTCCGGGCTCCAGCAGGACACGACGATGCGCGACCGCGGCGTGCCCTATCACTTCGGCGACTGGCGCGACGCCCGCTTCAACATCGGCGCCGGCGGCGACGGCGCGCCCCTGACGACGCTCACGATCGAGCCCGGCGTCACCGTCCGCTTCGAGCCCGGCAATTTCATGCAGATGGAGCGGTTCACCGGCGAGTTCGCGGCGAGCGGCGCCCTCCGCGCGCTCGGCACGAAGGAGAAGCCCATCGTCTTCACCTCGGCCGCGCCCGAGCCCGCGCCAGGCGACTGGGGCGGGCTCTGGTTCGGCGGCATCCCGCGCGAGGAGAACGTCCTCGAGAACGTCGTCATCGAGTACGCGGGCTACGATTGCGGCTGCATCCTGCACACGTGCAACGATCTCTCGACGTGGAACGGCGCCGTGATCTTCAGCCAGCCGCCGGGCAGCGCGTTCATCCAGGAAACGACGTTCCGCCACATCGCCGGCCACGGCGTCACCCGGGGGTGGTCCGGCCCGCCGGGGCCCGATTTCGTCTCGGGCAACACGTTCGAGGACGTGAGCGGCTGCGAGCAGACACGCCCGTTCATCGTGGGCCAGTCATGCCCTGATCCTGAGCCCACCTGCCCGGAAGGGTGAAGAAGTCTGAAGAAGACTGAAGAAGGCTGAGAGGCACCGATGGAGCTGCGGTGGCCTTCCGTTTGCCGCCCCGCGATGATACCACTCGATCTCGACGAGGGGCGCGCGGCCGGCGAGCGGCCCGCGCGCACGGCGAGCTCGACCTCACCCCGCGCGGCCGCGCACGGGCAGCTCCCTCCTTCAGCCTGACCTGACGACGTACGACACCACGAGAGGAAGGCGACGACGGCATGACGACACAACAGATCCTCGACTTCTATCGACGTCCCGCGGCGATGACGTCCGCCGGCGAGCACGCGCGCGCGCTCGAGGACCTGCCGCGCGACGTGGCCGCGCTCGCCCGGATCGTGCAAGGCGTGCTGCTGCACCAGCACTGGGCGTCCAAGTACGGCGTGACGCTCTCGGACGAGCGCCTCGGCGAGTCCCACATCCGTCCGACAGGGCAGATGCTGGACCGCCTCTTCACGCACGACCATCAGCCGCTCTCCGCCGCCCGGCCGCCCGGCGCGCGCCTCGTCGGCATCTGCCGTCACTTCACCGTGCTGCTCGCCGCCCTGCTGCGCGCCAAGGGGGTTCCGGCCCGGGCCCGCTGCGGCTTCGGCGCCTATTTCATGCCCGATCTCCGCCTCGATCACTGGGTCTGCGAGTACTGGAACGCCGAGCAAGCGCGCTGGATCCTCGTCGACGCGCAGATCGACGACGTCCAGCGGGCGGCGCTGAAGCTGGATTTCGACCCGCTCGACGTGCCGCGCGATCGCTTCTTGATCGCGGGCGACGCCTGGGCGCAGTGCCGCGCCGGCGAGGCCGATCCGTCGACCTTCGGCATCTTCGACATGTTCGGATCCTGGTTCATCGCCGGCAACCTCGTGCGCGACGTCGCGGCGCTCAACAACATGGAGATGTTGCCCTGGGACGACTGGGGCGCCATGGTCGGCCCCGACGAGCCGCTGAAGGACGACCACCTCGCGCTGTTCGACCGCCTCGCCGCGCTCACCCACACGCCCGACGCCACGTTCGCCGATCTGCGCGCGCTCTACGAGGGGGACGAGCGCCTGCGTGTGCCGGCGACCGTCTACAACGCCGTGCTGAACCGCCCGGAGACGGTCTAGCCCCACGCGCCATCGAGCCAGCCAGGTATCCTGACCGCCGCCCCGCGCCGGCACGCGCGGAGCTCGATCAGAGCGACTTCAGGTACTCCACGAGGTCGCGCTCCTGCTCGGGGGTGAGCCCGAGGCCGAAGCGCTCATCATAGCTCTGCACGACGTCCAGCAGCGTCGCGAAGCGACCGTCATGGTAGAAGCGGCCCTTGTTCTCCGGCCGCATGAACAGCCCTCGCTCCCGGATGAAGAGGGCGGCCAGGTTCATCGTCTTGTACGAATTGCCAGGCGCGCGGTTCGCCTGGAAGGGATCGATCCGCATCTCCTCGGGCGTGTGCAGGTTCCGGCCCGCGTCGGTCCAGAGCGGCTCGTTGTGACAGCGGGTGCAGCGAGCCTGGCCGGTGAACAGATCGTGACCGCGCTCGGCGGCCTCCTCGTCGAAATCGACCCCCGGCTCCGGCTTCGGCGAGGGGAGCGCGAGCTGATAGAAGTGCAGCGCCGGCAGCTTCGGCGTGACGCGATCTTCCTCCGGATCGACGGTCACGCGCCCGAGCCCGAAGGCCGCCGCGATCGGGTACTTGCCGGCGTCGTCGAACCTCGGATCGAAGAAATTGCCTACGCCACGGAGCAAGTTCACGGCGACGTACGAGTTCCAGTAGGGCACCGAGCCCCAGTTGCCCGTCCAGGTGTGCTCGTTGAACCCTGCCATGTCGAAGGCGTTGGGGAGCAAGGTCGCCGCGGAGGTCCCGTCCGGCTGGAACGCCTTGCCGTCGAGGATCAGCTGCGCGTCGAACTTGCCCGGCCCCCAGCTGAGGAAGACCGCCCTCACGTCCTCCTCGGTGATGTCCGGGTCCACCACCCGCAGCAGGGTGACGAACGGATCGAGGTCCGGGGCCGACGCGATGATGGCGCCGACGTTCAGGTCGCGGTTGGCCCAGCCGTCGAGGCGCTTGCCGACACCCGGAGCCACGGAGTCGTTGACGGTGGAGTGACAGAAGGCGCACTGGAGGCCAATCGAGATCAGCGCTCCGCGGTCGTCGAAGAAGCCGGTCACCCCGAGGACGGCGTCGAGCTGCAGCAGGCGCAGCGTGACGGTGGGATCGTCGAGGTCTATCCGGCCGAGCGCGATCTTGCGCCGGAGCCACGACGGGAGCGCGTCCGCGTCGACCTTCAGCCCGAGCGCCTGCGCCTGCGCCGGCGTCACGGCGGCGATCGCCTCGTGTAGCCGGAGCTCGCCGCCCCAGAACCGCTCATCCCCGAAGGTGTCGAACCGGAAGATCTCCCGGCCCCAGTCGAGCATCCTGCTCGCATTGCGATCCGTGAGGGCGTCGAAGCCGCTGAACCGGGCGTGGCCGAGCAGATCCTCCCCGGAGGGACCGACGTGCTCGGCGCCCCCGTCCTGGTCGACCGAGCTGCACGCGAACGCGGCCAGACCGAGCGGAACCGTCGCTCCAACAAGCACACACAACGCGGTGAGATATGTCGTCATGGCAAGGCCTTTCGGAGTCTTCGCAACAAGCTGCTAACCCGAAGGTGATGTATCCCTGTCTTGCCGGACAGGTGAGAGAGTCCATGATCATCTCATCAGGTGAACCTCTCATGGATGGATCGTCGAACGGCGGCGGGCGTCGACGACACAACGCTCCTCGCGCTCGCAGGCGCTGCGCGCCGTTCGTGTCGACGGCTGCCCTGTTGCAACATGGATTTCATGGACAAGGCCACAGGGGATGGACGCGCTGCGCCCCGCACATGAGGGGCGATGTTCCGCCTGGTATTGGTGGACGGCGCGCGGCGCGAGGGACGGCGCGAGGCGCGAGGCGAGCGCGTGAGAGCGGCTATCGCTCCAGGCGGAGGTCCACAGCCGGGGGCGCGCCGCCCTGCGCCGGCGTCGGGGGCGGCCTCGGCGCCGGGGGGAGCGGCGCTGGCAGGATGGGCCGCTGCTCCGGGGGCGGCGGCTGCCAGGGCCGCTGCGGCGCGGGCGGCGGCTCCGGGGGCGCGGGGAGCTCGGCCGCGGTGAGCTGCCGCGTGCTGCCGTCCCCGGAGAGCACGGTCTCCGTCGAGGCCGCGTGGGCCTCGACCTGCTCGAAGACCCGCAGGAAGTTTCCGCCGAGGAGCTTCCGGATGTCCTCGTCCGAGTAGCCGCGCCGCACGAGCTCCAGCGTGATGTTCGGGAGCCCCTCGATGGCGGCGAGCCCCTCCTCGCGCACGTCGACGCCGCCGAAGCTGGAGCCGATGCCGACGTGATCGACCCCGGCCACCTTCACCACCCGATCGATGTGATCCGCGATCCGCGAGAGCGGCGGCGGCTTGATCGGCCCTTCCTGGGCCCTCAGCGCGTCGATCTCCTCGCGGAGCCCCCGCGGGTCGCCCTGGTATTTCTCGCCGAGCTCCCGGAGGCGCGCCCCGTGCTTTTGCAGGAAGCGCTCGGACTGCTCCGCATAGGCCTCGTCCAGGAAGAGCGCCCAGACGTTCACCATCGCGACGCCGCCGTTCTCCGCGAGCGCGTGCAGCAGGGAGTCGTCCAGATCGCGGCGCTGCTGGGCCGCCGCGCGGATCGAGGAAGAGGCGATGACCGGCGCCTTCGCCACCTTCATCACGGCCCGCATCGTGCTGTCCGACGCGTGCGAGACGTCGACGATCATGCCGATCCGTTGCATCTCACGGACCACCTCTTCCCCGAAGGGCGCGAGCCCGCGGTGGCGGAGGATCCCGGGCTCCAGGGCTCCCCCCGCCGAGTCCGCCCAGTCGTTCGTGGTCGTGTGCGTGAGCGTCATGTAGCGGACG
Source organism: Sorangium cellulosum (assembly GCF_002950945.1). Lineage (GTDB taxonomy): Bacteria > Myxococcota_A > Polyangia > Polyangiales > Polyangiaceae > Sorangium > Sorangium cellulosum_E. Next base: position 5,732,816 of record NZ_CP012673.1, on the reverse strand, counting down.
CCGAGGCGGTAGAAGGCGCGCAGCGCAGACAGGGAGTTCTCGATGGCGTGTCCCCCCTCGATGCCCATGATCGCGGCGATCCTGCCCTCGCGCTTGGCGCGGCGCACGTCGACGGCGCGCCTGACGAGCAGGAACGCCCCGCCGCGGCGCTCGATCTGCCGGTGGGTCGCGTCGACGAGATCGAGCGCGCGGCGCGCGGCGCCGCCGCCGAGCGGCGTGGGCTTCTGCCAGGACGACGTGCCGACGTGGATCGAGAAGAACTCGCCGGTGATGCCCGCCGCCTTCATCCTGGCGAGCTCGGTGGGCGTGGGCTCGCGGCCCGGGTCGGCGAGATCGAGCGAGCCGCCGAGGACCACCGAGGGAATGTCGCTGTGGCCGTCGACGAGGATGGCCTCCGCCTGGAGCCGCGCGGCCCGCTGCTCCGGGCTCTCCGGGCCCGCGGCGCTCTCCGCGGCGTCGGGCGCGACGGCGTCCGGCTCGGGCCAGGAAGGCATCTCCGGAGGCGCAGGAGGAGCGCAGGCCGCGAGCGCTGCGGCGGCGAGGAGCGCGTGAGACAACGACGTACGCACGGCCGGATCGTACCACGCGAATCCGCGTGCCGAGCGCCGGAGCGTGGTCCCGTCGCCGGGAGAGAACTCCCATTGTGGTCGTGCGCTCGCACGCCGCGATCGCCCGCGGCAGCATCTCCTCGGCCCGCGCCGCGTCGTCCAGCGTCGCGTAGACGCCGTGCGCGACGTAGCCCACGATGGCGGGCGAGCACGGCGGCCTCGCGCTGGAAGCGGTCGCCCTGCCGATCGAGGAATTTCAGCGCAACCGGTAGTCTGGAGCGCAAATCCAGGGCGCGGTACACGACGCTCATGCCGCCGGAGGCGACCTTCGCCTCGATCGCGAAGCGATCCGCGATAACGTCTCCCGCGTTGGCGGGCGCTCCCTCGGCCGACACAGCGGGATCCTACAGGGAACGTGGGGCCGGGACGAGCGCGGAGCGCAGGAAGCACCGGGCAAGGGAGGGTCAGCGATCCATGGAGTCCACCGAAGGCCAGCGAGAGAACAGCGACCGCGCGCTCGTCGAGGAGCTGAGGCGCGAGAACGAGGCGCTCCGGCGTCGCGTGGCGGAGCTCGAGGTGCCGGCGCGCCGCTTCCGCTCGCTCTTCGACGCAGGGATCGTCAGCATTCAAGTCCTCGATCCGCAGAGCCGAACCGTCGAGGTGAACGCGGGCTTCGAGCGGATCTGGCGGCTGCGCGTGGAGGATCTGACCGGATACCTGTTGCTCGAGGACCAGCAGCTCGTGGCGAACGGCTTCATGGACCGGCTGGAGCGGGGGTTCCGCTGCGGCGAGCCCGTGCAGCTCCCGACGATACGTTACGATCCGGGCGAGACCGACACGATCCAGCGCGGCACGTCTCGCTGGGTCGCCGGGGCGCTGCACCCGGTCATCGGCGCCGAGGGAGAGGTCTGCGAGGCCTTCATGCTCCACATGGATGTCGGCGAGCTCAAGCAGTCGGAGGAGGAGCTCCGCCGCCAGAGCGAGCAGCTTGCGGCCGCCGTCGCCGAGCGGACGGCGGAGCTCGAGCAGAAGCTCCGGTTGATCGACGAGCAGCAGCGCGCCATCGCCGAGCTCTCCACGCCGGTGCTGCGGCTCTGGGACGGCGTCCTGGCGCTGCCGCTGATCGGGCGCATCGACGGCGACCGCGCGGCACGTATGCTGGACACCCTCCTCCGGGCGATCGCCGACACGAGCGCCGAGCAGGTCCTGCTCGACGTGACCGGGGTGCCGGACATGGATCAGGACGCGGCGTCGCACCTGAGCGCCGCGGCGCGCGCTGCCGCGCTCCTGGGCGCCCGGTGCGTCATCGTGGGGCTCTCCGCGAGGGCGGCGCGTACGCTCGTCGATCTCGGCCTCGACTTCGAGGGGGTCGCGAGGTTCGCGAACCTGCAGGAGGGCCTGCGCGACGCCTTCGCGCAGCGGCGCCGGCCGGCGCTCGACGAGGCGCCTCGCCGGGCGCCCTAGCGCCCCGCGGGTCTGCCATCGCCCGGCGAACGACAGGAGATTGTTGGCGGACGCGGCTGTCCGGCGCCCTCGCGGGGCGCACGCCTACGCAGCTGCCCTAGGCGCTCTACACCGATGCAGACTGCGATAAGTAGGGATCACCCTACCCACCTTTCCGTTCCTACCTAAGGTTCCGGCCGGCCTTGATCAGGGAAGCTCTCCTCGACCTACAGTCGCGGGAGACACGATGAGCACCAGCCTGATCGATGAACCGCTGTATCCCCTTCCTGAGCAAGTCTTTCGTCGCAAGGTGAACGTCGCCGGCAAGGAACGGGTGTTCTCTGCCGTCGGCGGCGGCGCGCTGCTCCTCTACGGGCTCGGCCGGCGCAGCCTCCCAGGGTTCGCGCTCGCCGCCCTGGGCGGAGCGCTCGTCGCCCGGGGCGCGACCGGCAACTGCCAGCTGTACCGCACGCTCGGCGTCGACACGGCGCACGTGGTGGAGGAGCGCGCCTCGGCCGCGCGGAAGGCCACGGGGCTCTCCGCGGTCTTCCGCGGGGAGCGGGTCATGAGCCGGACCCAGCGGAGCATCACGATCAGCAGGCCGCTGGAGGAGGTCTATCTTTTCCTGCGCAACCTCTCGAACCTACCCCGGTTCATGGATGAGCTGAAGGCCGTCCACGATCTCGGCGACGGGCGTTATCGGTTCGTCCTCAAGGGGCCCCGCGGTAGCACGATCGAGCAGGACGTCGCGATCGCCGAGGACGTCGAGAACCGCAAGATCGTCTGGCGCGCGATCGCGCCCGGGCGCGGCGCGCCCTCGGGCGAGGTGACGCTGGCGACCGCGCCGCTCGGGCGCGGCACCGAGGTGGCGCTGGTCCTCCAGACCGAGTCCGTGGGCGGCCTGCTCGGCCACATCGCGACGACGCTCCGCGGCGGAGGGCCCGCGGTGATGCCGCGCGGCGACCTCAGGCGGCTGCGGCAGCTCCTGGAGACGGGCGAGACGGCGACCGCAGAAGGGCCGCACGGCCGGCGAACGTGGAGGTGAGGGAGAGATGCGCGCGATCTGTTATCATGGTGTCAACGACCTGCGGGTCGAGACGGTGGATGATCCCAAGATCCTGCGCCCGAACGACGCCATCGTCCGGGTGAAGATGTCGTCCGTGTGCGGCTCCGATCTGCACCTCATCGGCGGTTATGTGCCGACGATGCACCGGGGGGACATCCTCGGGCACGAGTTCCTCGGGGAGATCGTGGAGACCGGGGCCGAGGTGAAGCGCCTGTCGCGAGGCGACCGGGTGATCGTCTGCTCCCTGATCGGCTGCGGCCACTGCGACTACTGCAAGCGCGATCTCTGGTCGCTCTGCGACAACTCGAACCCGAACCACGCGAGGATGGACATGCTGCTCGGCGACACCATCGCGGGGGTCTTCGGCTATTCGCACCTGACGGGCGGCTACCCCGGCAGCCACGCCGACTACGTGCGTGTCCCGTTCGCGGACTACAACGCGTTCAAGGTCCCGGAGGGGATCCCGGACGAGAGCGCGGTGTTTGCGTCGGACGCGCTCCCCACGGGCTTCATGGGCGCTGATCTCTGCAACATCAAGCCCGGCGACGTGGTGGCGGTGTGGGGCTGCGGCGGCGTCGGCCAGATGGCGATCCGGAGCGCCTACATCCTCGGCGCGTCGCGGGTCATCGCGATCGACCGCTACCCCGAGCGGCTGCGCCTCGCCCGGGAGAAGGCGGGCGCCGAGGTGCTCAACTACGAGGAGGTCGAGGTCCTCGAGTCGCTGCGGGAGATGACGGCCGGGCGCGGCCCGGACGCGTGCATCGACGCCGTGGGCATGGAGGCCGACACGACGGGCCTCACGGACGTGTACGACCGGATGAAGCAGCGGCTCCGGCTCGAGACCGACCGCCCCACGGTGCTGCGGCAGGCCATCCACGCGTGCCGCAAGGGCGGCACGGTGTCGGTCATGGGCGTCTACGTCGGGGCGGTCGACAAGTTCCCGATGGGCACGTTGATGAACAAGGCGCTCACGATCCGGTCGGGCCAGCAGCACGGGCAACGGTACGTCCCGAGGCTGTTCGAGCTGATGTCGCAGGGCCAGATCGACCCGTCCTACCTCCTGACCCACCGGCTCAGCCTCGAGGAGGGGCCGCGCGGGTACAAGCTGTTCAAGGAGAAGGAAGAGAACTGCATGCGGGTGGTCTTCTCGCCCTGACCGCGGCTCAGGGGGAGGTGGGCTCATCGGCCGGAGGTGTCACGTCGCCGCAGCCTTTCGGCTCCATGGCGGCGATCCACGCGTCGATGAGCGCGACCCCCTGCTCGTCCGGAAGGCGATTCGACAGCTCAGGCATCTTGATCTCCGGATCGGTCGAGCGCATCCGGAAGGTCATGATGCTCTCCGCCGGGGCTCCCGGGACGATATCGTAGGCATTCCCGCCCGCGCCCGCGCCGGCGGCCGCGGCGACCTTGCACACCCCGTTCCTGGAGGGGTCGGTCTCCCAGGCGAGCAGCACGAGCCCGCTCACGCCGCCGCCGCCGCCGGGGCGGTGGCAGTGCGAGCAGTTGCCGTGCAGGTACGCCCGGGCGCGGGCGTCGAGCGGCGCGTCGCCGAACGGATCGGGGAAGCTCGGCAGCTCATCGAGCGGCGCGAGGGGCTCGCGGAAGAGCCCCTGCTCCGCGAGCCAGGCGAGCTGGTTGCGGGGCGCTCCGTCGACCACGATCTCGCGGTTCAGCTGCGGGGTGATCAGCCCGAGGATCCGGGTGCTGTCGTCGCGCTCGTGGCAGCTGTTGCACTGGTTCGTGTTGGGGACGAGGTACTGCGCGTGCGCCGGGCTCCCCGAGGCATCGACGGTGTCGACCTCGATCCGGGCGCCCGCGACGGTGCGGGTCGCCTCGGTCTGCGCCTCGTTCCAGACGTACGTGTGCGGCCGCCACCCCCGGTCCTCCAGGATGAGCAGCCGCGTCTCGAGGATCCTGGCGGCGCCCGCCGGATCGCGCCGATCGAGCGACAGGAAGAAGGTCTTGACGACGATGGTGCCGAGCGGGAACTGCCAGTCTTCCCCCTCGCCCACGGTGATCGTCTCGCCCTCCGGGAGCACGACAAAGCGCCCCTTGCCGGCGTGATCGGCCCAGAGCGGCGCGGCGACCTCGTAGGGGACCACCCCGGCGGCCGGCTTCAGCGCCGAGAGCTCGCCCTCGAAGAAGCCGTACTCCGACAGCGTCTTGTACGGCATCACCTTCTCCGGCGGATCCGGCTCCGGCGGCTCCGGTGGCTCCGGCGGTGCGGGCGGCTGATCCTGCGGCGGGGCGTTCACCGGCGAGGTGCCGTCCTCGCCGCCGCAGCCGAGCGCCGCGAGCGCGAGGCACGCCGCGGCGCAGGCGAGGCTAGCGCTGCGTTGGAAGCGGGTCATAGGTGCACGTGACCGCCGAGACATCCTGGCTCTCCTCCGGCAGCTCCCCGCAGGCGTTGACGTTCACGTACGTGGCGTCGGGCTCGTCGACGCAGTTGACGAGGCGGCCGTCGTCGGCCGCGCTCGCGTCCGAGCACCCGTCCCACACCACGTCGGGCATGGGGCGTAGGGCCGTGTACTCGGAGAAGAACGGGAGCGGGTCCGCCCCGTTGCCCTCGTAGAGGTTGTCGTGGATGAAGTTGCCCTGCGCGAACCGATCGAACGCCGGGTCGGTCACCGGGCCGAGGAGGGCCTCGTTGTAGCTCACGACCGCCACGGCCGCGGACTGGTTGCCCCGGATGTCGTTCTGGTGAACCTCGTTGTCGTCGGACGCGAGGATCATGACGCCGAGCCCGGGCGGGAGGCCCGCGACGATCGTGCCCGGCTCGGCGAAGTTCGGGCCGTTGTTGTTCTCGATCGTGTTGTTGTACACATTGACGCGCTTGCCGTCCTGGACCGGCAGGTCCGGGAGGTTGAAGATGAGCAGGCCGCCCGCGTTGTCATGGGCGTGGTTCTCGCGGACGATCGCGTCCGTCGAGTTCTCGATCTCGATGCCGGCGACATTGCCGTACGCCTCGTTCGAGGCGACGAGGATGTTCTGCGACTGGCCCACGTAGATCCCGGCGTCGCGCGCCCCCTTGACCACGCAGCCTTCGATCACGACGTCGGTCGAGCCGACCGGGTACAGGCCGTAAGCGCCGTTGTCCATCGACCCGTCCGCCTCCCACATCACGGCGACATCGCGGAACGTGATCCCCTCCACGCTCTCGGCGCGGATCCCGTCGCCCGGCGTGTCGCGGACCTGAAGCGCCTGCACGGTGACGCCGTCGCCCCGGATCAGGAGGCCGTTGGCGCCGGCGTCCTGGCCCGAGAAATCCAGGATCGTCTCGTCCTTGCCCGCGCCGATCAGCGTCACTCCATCCACGTCGAGCGACACCTCCGTCGTGAACGAGAATGTCCCCGCCTCGAAGCAGATCGTCGCGCCGGGCGCGGCGTCGATGAGGGCTGTCTGCACGGCCGTCGTGTCGTCGTCGCCCGGCGCGAGCCGGACCGCACACGTGTCCTGGCCGCCGTCGCCTCCCTGGCCGCCGTCGCCCCCCTGGCCGCCGGCGCCCCCGTGGCCGCCGGCGCCCCCGCTGCCGGTGACCGCGCCCTCCTCGCTGTCCCCGCAGGCGGCTGCCGCGAGCGCCAGGATCATCCATGCTCCCAAGAACCTGCTGCGCTGAAGATTCACGCCGCGAAAGCTACAGGAGCATGCGAAGGTTGTCCAACATCGGGCAGCGGCCGAGTCGCCTCGGAGCCTGCATGGGGACATGTGGGCGCGGCGAGCACTCTTGTGTTGATCTCTCTGGCTCAGACGAGCCGGTGCCCCCTCTGCGCGCGGGTGCGCCTGGCGCTCGACTGGGTGATCCAGCACGGCTGACCGCCCGTTCGTGTGGCGCCGGCCGGGCGGTCAGGATGTCTTGAGCTCGATCCGCTCCCAGTCCGCCGCGACCTCGATCTCGACGACCCCCTCCACGACGCGGTGTGATCTCGCCCCGGTCACCGAGCGCGGCTGCGGCAACCCATGGATGCGGATCGTCTCCACCGCCCGCGCGAGCGGCAGCTCCCCCTTGGCGCGGCGCTCCAGGTGGAACGTCGCGCCCTCCAGGCCGCCCGAGAGCACCGAGAGGCGCGACGCGCCGTGCCCGTCGCCCGCGTCCTCGTAGAGGCGGCCGCGCACGGCGGGCGCCGCGTGCACGTGCCAGACGATCTCCTCCCAGCTCGCGCTCGTCGTGTGCATCCGTGGCGCGGTGAACGCCACGGCGCCGCCGGCGCGCAGCCACACCGGCACGACCCCGAGCGGGGCGTCGGCGATCACGTGGCGCCCGCCCTCCTCGACCTTCCCCGCGCGCTCCAGGTTGGCGAAGTCCATCCACGCGCCGGCCGGCAGGTAGGCCAGGCGCTTCGACTGGCCCGGCCGCACCACGGGCGCGACGAGCAGATCCTCGCCGAAGAGGAGCTGATCGAAGGCGCCGATCGCCTCGCGATCCGCCGGCGCGGCGAACGACAGCGGCCGCATGACCGGAAGGCCCGTCTCCGCCGCCTCGTGCATCAGCGTGTAGAGCGTCGGCAGGAGCCGGTAGCGCCGCTCGAGCACCGCGCGCGCGAGGCCGAGGAACGGCTCGCCGAACCGCCAGGGCTCCTGGGCGGGCCGCCCCCTGGCCGCGTGGTTGCGCATCAGCGGGTAGAACAGCCCCGCCTGCATCCAGCGCACGAGCAGCTCGCCGTTCGCGCGGCCGACGAAGCCGGGGATGTCCGCGCCCACGAACGGCACGCCCGAGAGGCCGAGGCCGAGCAGCATCGGGATCGACGCCTCCAGGTGCGTGAAATTGCTCATGAAATCGCCAGTCCACACCGCCGCGTAGCGCTGGACGCCGGCGAACGCGGCGCGCGTGAGCACGAAGGGGCGCCTCGCCGGCGCGTGGCGGGCGAGCCCCTCGAACGCGGCGCGCGACATGCCGAGCCCGTAGACGTTGTGGACCTCGAGGTGCCGCCGGGTGCCGTGGCGCGCGTCGTAGGGCAACGTGCTGCCCTCGACCGTGCCGACCCCGGTGCTGCGCTGGCCGTCGGGCGCCGGCACGCCGCGGTCGGGGCGGATGGAGAAGCACGCGGGCTCGTTCATGTCGTTCCAGATCCCGGCGATGCCCGCGTCGACGAACGGCTTCTGCAGATCGCCCCACCAGCGCTGCACCTCCTCGCGCGTCAGGTCCGGGAACACCGCCGGATCGGGCCAGACCTCCCCCACGAGCGTGCCGCCGCGATCGAGCCGGACGAGGTAGTCGCGCGCGCGCGCCTCCTCGTAGACGGGATACCCCGGGTCGGCCTTGATCCCGGGGTCGACGATCGTCACGAGCTTCACCCCCTCGGCCGCGAGCTCGCGCGCGAGCCGCGCCGGATCCGGGAAGCGCGACCGGTCCCAGGTCCATACCCGGTAGGCATCCATGTAGTCGATATCGAGGTGGATCACGTCGAGGGGCAGGCCGCGCGATCGGTAGCCGCGGACGACGCCGCGCACGTCGTCCTCGCTCTCGTAGCCCCAGCGCGACTGGTGCGCGCCGAGGCTCCAGAGGGGCGGCATCGCCGGGCGCCCCGTGAGCGCGGCGTAGCGCCGGACGACGTCGGCCGGGTGCGGGCCCGCGAGGAGGTAGACGTCGAGCTCGGGCCCCCGCGACTCCCACTCGAGGCGGGTCGGATCGCTGAGGGCGACGTCGACCTCGGAGCGCCACGGTTCATCGAGGAAGAGGCCCCAGGCGACGCCGCCGCGCAGGGCCACGAAGAACGGGATCGAGGCGTAGAGCGGGTCGGTCTCCACGTGCGGCGGGAAGGCGTCGGTGTTCCAGAAGGTGAAGCGCAGGCCGCGTTTGTCGAGCGGGCCGACCTTCTCGCCGAAGCCGAGGTAGGCCTCGTCCGGCGGCGCCGCGAGCGAGAGCCGGGTGCGGAACTCGCTCACGGGGAACACGTGTCGGACGTCCCCCGAGACGGCCTCGCAGCGCGCGAGGATGTGGCCCTGTCCGTCGCGGAAGGTCCATGTGCCCGAGGCGAGCGAGACATCGAGAGAGGCGCCCTCGGCGCGCACGTGGAGCGTGTCCCCGTCGCGGCGCGCGTCGAGCGGCAGCGCGCCGTCGGCCACCACGGCGTACGAGCGCTTCTCGGGCAGCTCGGGGTGGGTGAAGCCCGCGACGGCGGACGAGGGGGCGTGGCGCACGCGCAGCGCGCCGGGGCCGGGAGAGCGGATCTCGACCGCGGCGCGGGGGCCGGAGAGGAGCACGTGCGTCGCGCCGATCGAGGCGTCGGTGAGGTGCATGCGGCGACTCTAGTCGGGCCTGGCCGCCCTCGCCACGCTCGCCCGGGCGGCGTGGGGAGGCGTCGCCGGCTGAGGCCGTCCCCCTCCGCGCTGGCCGCCGGGCAGAGCCGGTCGCCGAGAGACGCTTTACGGAAACGAGGCAAAAGCGATCAAGCCAAATTGCCTATCCAGGAGCATCTGCGTAGTTGCCGAGCGAATAGGTTGACGGCTAAAGTCGGCTTCGGGGTGCCTGAAGAGGAGGGGTTCGGTCACTCGAGGGCAAAGTAATGTCGAAGTCGCCGCGCCGACGTGCGCTGACCTCCCCTCATGATGCGCTGTTCAAGTGGACGTTCTCGCAGCGCGAGCACGCGGTGGGCCTGCTCAAGGCGGCGCTGCCGCCGCCGGTGGTCGCGGCCGTGCGCTGGGGCACGCTGCGCGTCGAGAAAGGCAGCTTCGTGGACCGCGCGTTGCGCAGCCGCCACGGCGACCTCGTGCTCTCGGCCCGGATGGGCAAAGGGCGCGTCTACTTCTACACCCTCGTCGAGCAGCAGCGCGAGGTCGAGCCGCTGATGGTCTTTCGCATGGGCCTTTATATGATGCGCCTGTGGGAGCAGCTCGTCCGCGACCAGCCGGGGCTGAAGCAGCTGCCGCCGGTCCTGCCGTTGCTGATCCACCACAGCGACACGGGGTGGACGACCGCCAGGGCGTTCCAGGCCATCGTCGGGGGCGAGGGGCCGGAGCGGGCGGCGCTGGTGCCGCACATCCCCCACTTCGAGCTGCGTCTGGTCGACGTCAGCGGCGGGCGCGCGGAGGACTTGGTGGAGCAAGCGCTGACGGCGCTGGGCAAGGTGGCGCTGTGGTGCCTGTCGGTGGCCGGCGACGATGCGCGGCTGGAGCGGGAGATCGGGCGGGTCGCGGTGGCGCTGGACGAGGTGCTGCGGTCGCCGAGCGGGCTCGCTGCGCTGGAGGCGCTGCTGCGCTATCTTTGGGCTACACACGCGCGTTACAGCGCGCAGCAGCTCGGCAAGATCCTGGAGAAGGCGGCGGGCCCGCGGGCCCAGGAGGCCATCGTGACGGTGCTGGACGAGATCGAACGAAGGGGAGAACGCAGAGGCCGCGCCCAGGGCCGCGCCCAGGGGCGTACCCAGGGGCTCGCACAAGGGCGCGCGGAGGGCCGCGCGCAGACGCTGCTGGAGCTGCTCACGGCCCGGTTCGGCGCCGTGTCGGCCGAGGTCAGCGCCCGGATCCTGGGCGCCGACGAGGCGGCCCTCGTCTCCTGGACGGCGCGGGTGCTCACGGCGTCCACGCCCGAGGACGTGCTCGGCGACGGTCACGCCGACGAGGGTGCTGCCCCGCCACGGCGCCTCGCGGCGCGCAAGCGCGCTCGGCGGACCTGACCAGCGCCGGCCAGCCCGGCGCCGGCCGCCCCCGGCACACCTAGCCGCCCCCGATCCGCCCCGGCGCCGGCAGCTCCAGCTCCGCCGGGGCCGCCGCGGCCGGCTTTCCTTGCCAGTCGGGGTCGATCCAGAGCCACTTCACGAGCTGCGTGTTCCGCGCGTTGGGGATGAACCCCCTCACCCACGGCTTCACCAGGGTCGACTTCTCCTCGAAGTAGAGGGGTATCCTGCACATCCCGTCGACCGCCCGCCGCTCGGCCGCGCGGAAGAGCCGGATGCTCTCCTTCGGGTCGGCCAGCGCCGCGGCCTTGCGGATCGTGTCGTCGAACTCCCGGTCGGCCCACCCGGTCCGGTTCTGGGCGCTGTACGAGAGGAACGTCGAGAGCCACGTCTGCGGATGGTTGTAGTCGGCATACCAGGCCAGGCGGATCACCTGGAAGTTGCCGTCGCGGAGGTCGTTCAGCATGACGCGCCACTCCTCGCTCCGCAGCGTCGCGGAGATGCCGAGATGCCGCTTCCACATGTCCTGGATGGCCACGGCCACCTGCTTGTGCCCCTCCCCGTTGTTGTAGAGGACCTCGATCGGCGGAAAGCCCTTCGCGCGGAGCTCGTCGCCGTCGCGGACGACCTCGTAGCCGGCCTGGGCGAGCAACGCGCGGGCGCGCGCGGGGTCGTGGCCGACCTCGGCGGGCGAGAACGGATCGGCGCCGCGCCGCCGGTCCTCCGCCGCCTGCTCGGCGTACCCGGAGCCGGTGATGTCGGGCACGTAGTGGGTCGCGGGCGCCCCCACCCGCGTGATCTTCTCGACGAGCTCCCGCTTGTCGACGGCGAGGTTCAGCGCCCGCCGGACGCGCACGTCGTCGAGCGGCGGCTTCCTCGTGTTGAGCTCGTAATACACGGTGGAGAGGTACTCGGACTGCCGGAAGTCCTTCTTCGCGGACAGCCAGCCGAGGTGCTCGAACGGGAGATCGGAGTTGTCGCCCAGGTAATCGAGGTCTCCCGCGCGGTAGAGCTGCAGGGCGGCGTTGTGCTGGGCGATCTCCATCCAGACGATCCGGTGGATCCTGAGCGCGTCGTGCGCCCAGTACGCGGGGTTCCGCTTCATCGTGATCTCGTAACGGAACTTCCAGTCGTCGAGCTGATAGGGTCCGTTGACCACGATGTTCTCGGGGCGAAACCAGAGATCCGGCTCGCCACGCGCCTCGAAGGGCTCGATGATGTCGCGGCGCACCGGGTAGAAGGTGACGGAGCTCGTGATGTCGGTGAAGTAGGGCGTGGGCTGCTCGAGCTCGACCTCGAGGGTGCGCTCGTCGCTGGCGCGCACGCCCACGGCGCTGTCGTCCTCGACGAGCTCCGCTGCGGCGACGAACCCCGCCGCCGCGCCGGACGGCGGGACCGCCGCCGGCCGCGCGGGATCGTACGTGGGGAGGCTCGCGTAGGGGGCGACCAGCGTGTACGCGGCGTTCTCCGCGGGCGCGAGCAGGCAACCCGGGAGGAAGCCGCGGCCCTGGGGCCCCTCGACCTCGAACCAGCGATCGGCCGCGCCGTTGCAGGCGACCGGCGGGCCCGCCGCGAGCAGGGCGACCTCGGCCCCGCGCCACCCGTTGCCCGCGGCCGGGCCGAGGGACGCCGGCGCGGCGTCGAGAGCTGCGCCGACGCCGCCGGCCGTCTCGAAGGAGAGCCGCTCGGCGGCGCCGGTCTCCTCGTCGGCCTCGGCGTGGGTCACCGAGACGACCCCGGAGGGCGGCGCGGCGAGGGGCGCCACCGCCGTGGCGACCCGGGCGGGAGAGTGGCCGAGCACCACGACGAACGCGCCCCGCGGCAGGGCGAGCACGGGGGGCGCGTCGGGCCGCGGGGCCGCGCGCAGCGCCGCGGCGTCGCGGAGCGCCTTGAGCTTGCCGAGGTTGAAGAGCTCGCCGTTCTTGAGCACGTGCAGGTTCGTCGCGGCGAGCGAGGCCGTGGCCGGGCGCAGGGCGCGCTTCCACGCGTACTCGAAGTCGTGTGCGGTCACCGGCTTGCCGTCCGACCAGCGCGCCTCGGGCCGCAGGTGGAACCGGAAGATCCGGTTGTCGTCGCTCTGATCCCAGCGCGTCGCGACCCCCTGCACCGGGTGCAGATCGCCGGCGGCGTAGGTGGTCAGCCCCTCGAACATCTGCACGAGCAGCGCGCTGCTCACGGAGTCGACGGCCTTGCCGGGATCGAGGTACTCGGGCTCGTCCCCGTTGTTGACATAGAAGGTCGCGACGTCCTTGCCGGAGCGTGAGGTCGTCCCGACGTAGCCCTCGACGTCGCCGGCGCAGGCCGCGAGCGAGAGCGAGAGGACGGCCGCGCCCGCAGCGCCTGCCGTACGCCGGAGGGCGACCGCACGGCCGGAAGCGGCGAGATCATGGCGCCCAGCACAGGGCGGTCGCGCGCTGCACCCTCGGTCGGAGGCCGGTCCCATCCGTTGTGAATATCCCGCAAGCGGAACCTCGAGGGCAAGCCGCGTGGTGCGCGACGCGTGATCCCACCTCGGGCGCGGGCGCAGCGGGGCCGCCCGCGCGCCGCACCTGGGCAGTAGCGTGGAACACATCCCGAAGTGCGCATTACGGAAGCAACGCAGAAGCGATCACAGGATAATGCCAATCCAGGAGCATGATACGAGTTGGCGGACTGATGAGTGGAGGGGTAAAGTAGGCTTCAGGATGTCTGGGGAGGAGGGGTTCGGTCCTCGTGGGTAAAGTGATCCTGGAGAAGGCGGCGGGCCCGCGGGCCCAGGAGGCCATCGTGACGGTGCTGGACGAGATCGAACGAAGGGGAGAACGCAGAGGCCGCGCCCAGGGCCGCGCGCAGACGCTGCTGGATCTGCTCGCGGCTCGGTTCGGCGCTGTGCCAGCCGAGGTCAGCGCCCGGATCCTTGCCGCCAGCGAGACGGCGCTCGTCTCCTGGACGACGCGGGTTCTCACGGCCCCCACGCCCGAGGACGTGCTCGGCGACGGCGATGCCGGCACCGGCGAACCCGCCGCCCCGCCACGGCGCCCCGCGGCGCGCAAGCGCGCTCGGCGGGCCTGACCCCGGCGCCGACCTGCCCGGCGCCGGAGACGCAGCGCCCGCCGCGCGCGTTCAGCTCGCAAACCCGGTCGGGTTCTGCTCCTGCCACCGCCAGCTGTCGCGGCACATGGTCTCGAGATCGCGCTCCGCGCTCCAGCCGAGGAGCTCCGTCGCCCGCGCCGGGTCCGCGTACACGGAGGCGACATCCCCGGGGCGCCGGGCGACGATCTCGTAAGGCACCCGCTTCCCGCTGACCCGCTCGAACGCGGCCACCATCTCCAGCACGGAATACCCACGACCGGTGCCGAGGTTGACGGTGAAGCTGTCGCCCGCCGTGAAGATCCGGTTCAGCGCGGCGAGGTGCCCGAGCGCGAGGTCGACCACGTGGATGTAATCCCGCACGCCGGTGCCGTCCGGCGTCGGCCAGTCGCCCCCGAACACCCGGAGCTTGTCGCGCCGCCCCACCAGCACCTGCGTGATGAACGGCGTCAGGTTGTTCGGGATCCCGTTCGGGTCCTCGCCGATGAGCCCGCTCTCGTGGGCGCCCACCGGGTTGAAATAACGCAGGGACGCGAGCGACCAGCTCCCGGTCGCCGCGACGTCGCGCAGGATGTGCTCCACCATGAGCTTGGATTGCCCGTAGGGGTTGGTCGGGCCGAGCCGGCACCCTTCATCCAGCGGCACGCGCTCCGGATCGCCGTACACCGTGGCAGAAGAGCTGAACACGAGCTTGCGCGCGCCATGCTGCTCGAGCGCCTTGAGCAGGCACACCGTCCCGCCCACGTTGTTGTCATAGTACGAGAGCGGCTTTGCCACCGACTCGCCCACGGCCTTGAGCCCGGCGAAGTGGATCGTCGCGTCCACGGGGTGCTCCGAGAGCAGCCGCGCGAGCAGCGCCTGATCGCGGATGTCCCCCTCGACGAACGTCACCTGCTGGCCGGCGATCCGCTCCAGGCGTTGCACGGCCTCCTTGCGGCTGTTGCAGAGGTTGTCGAGGATGACCACCCGGTAGCCCGCGCGGAGCAGCTCCACGCAGGTGTGCGAGCCGATATAACCCGCGCCTCCCGTCACCAGAATCGTCTTGCTCATGCCTGTCTCCCGAGATGGTCCATACGGCGTCGGCGGCGACTAGGCCATGGCCAAGGTCAGCCCGTCAACGGGGACCTTCGCCGCCGCAGAGCGCCGACAGCCGATCGGCGGCGCCGCCTCGGGGCCCGGCCGAAGGAGGCTCGGGTCTCACCCGACGATCATCCGGGTGAGCCAGTGTCGTGCGGGAGAGGTCGTACGGCAAGGAAGGCTCGGTGCGCTTCGGCGCGGCGCTGCCCCTGCAGCGCTCACGCCGCCCCTGCTGCGCTCACGCCGCCCCTGCTGCGCTCAGGGCACCGCCGGCCCGTTCAGGGTGGGGCCGAGCCGCCCCGGCTCCGGGAACTCGAGCTGCGGAAACGCGATCTCGTTCGAGGGGTTGTCGCGCCAGTTCGGGTCGATCCAGAGCCATTGCACGAGCTGCATGCCGCGCGCGTTGCCGACGAACCCCTTGACCCAGGGCTTCAGCAGGGTCGACTTCGTGTAGAAGTAGAGCGGTATCTTGGCCATGCCGTCGACCGCCCGCTTCTCCGCCTTGCGGAAGAGCTGGATGCTCTCCTTGGGATCGGCCGTCGTGGCGGCGACGCGCATCATCTCGTCGAACTCGCTGTCGGCCCATCTGGTCCGGTTCTGCGGGCTGTAGGAGAGGAACGTGCCGAGCCACGTCGCCGGGTGGTTGAACTCGCCGTTCCAGCCGAACCGCACCGCCTGGAAGTGGCCGTCGCGCACGTTCTTCAGCATCACCTTCCACTCCTCGTTCCGCAGCGTGGCCGCGACGCCGAGGTGACGCTTCCACATGTCCTGGATGGCGACGGCGATCTGCTTGTGGCCCTCGGACGTGTTGTAGAGGATCTCGAGCGCCGGGAAGTCCTTCGCCCGGTATCCGTCGCCCTCCCGGACGACCTCGTAGCCCGCCTCCGCGAGCAGCGCCCGCCCGCGCTCGGGGTTGAAGCCGACCTCCGGCGACGAGAACGGATCCACCCCGCGCCGCTTGTCCTCGGCGACCGCCTCCGCGTACCCCGAGCCGGTGAACTCCGGCACGTAGTGCGTCGCCGGCGTCTGCCCCGCCCGCGTGATCTTGTCGACGATCTGCTGCTTGTCGATCCCGAGGTTCAGCGCCCACCGGACGCGGACGTCGTCGACCGGCGGCTTCTTCGTGTTGAACTCGTACCAGTACGTGGCGAGATAGGGGTACCGCCGGAAGTCCTTCTTGGTCGACAGCCAGCCCTGGTGCTCGGAGGGGAGCGAGGAGTTGTCGCCCATGTAGTCGAGGTCCCCCGCCTTGTAGATGTTCATCGTGGCGTTGTACTGCTCGATCTGCAGCCAGACGACGCGGTGGATCTTCAGCTTGTCGCGGTTCCAGTACATCGGATTCCGCTTCATCGTGATCTCGTAACGGAACTTCCACTCGTCGAGCGTGTAAGGGCCGTTGACCACGATGTTGTCGGGGCGGAACCAGAGCTCGGGCTCGCCGCGCCGCTCGAACGCCTCGATGACGTCCTTGCGCACGGGGAAGAGCGTCACGTAGCTCGTGAGATCGGTGAAGTATGGCGTGGGCTGCTCGAGCTCCACGTCGAGCGTGAGGTCGTCCCTGGCGCGGACGCCGACGGCGCTGTCGTCCTCGACGAGCAACGCGTCGGGCACGAAGCCCACCGGGGGTTCGCCCTGCGCCGCCGGCGGGGGGGCCGCGGCGTCGTACCGGGGCAGGGCCGCGTGCGGCGCAACGAGCGCGTACGTCTCGCGCCCCGCCGCGCCCGCGCCCTCCTTGTCGGCCGGCGGCGCTGCCGGGGAGAGCATGCAGCCCGGGAGGAAGCCGCGCACGCCGGCGCGCTCGAGCTCGAACCAGCGGTCGGTGGCGCCGTTGCACTGGCAGGGCGGCCCGGCGCGCACGATGTCGACCGCGGCGCCCTGCCAGCCGCCCCCTGGCGCGGGGCCGAGCGGCGCGGCGCCGCCCCCGGAGTCCTCGAGCGTGAGCCGGTCGGCCGAGCCGCCCTTCCCGTCGCCCTTCGCGAACGTCACCTTGGCGGCGCCCTCCGGCAGCGCGGCGAGCGGCGCGACCGACGTGTCCACCCGGATCGGCGAGCGCGCCAGCACCACCACGAACGCGCCCTTCGGCAGATCGAGCGCGGGCGGCGCGTCCGGCCTCGGCGCGGTCCGGAGCGGCGCGGCCTCGCGCAGCGCCTTGAGCTTGCCCAGGCTGAACAGCTCGCCGTTCTTCAGGACGAACAGGTTCGTCGCGGCGAGCGAGGCGGTGGCGGGGCGCAGCACGCGCTTCCACGCGTACTCGAAGTCGTGCGCGGTCACCGGCTTGCCGTCCGACCAGCGCGCCTCGGGCCGCAGGTGGAACCGGAAGATCCGGTTGTCGTCGCTCTGCTCCCAGTGCGTCGCGACCCCCTGCACCGGGCGGAGATCGCCGGCCCCGTACGTGGTCAGCCCTCGAACATCTGCTGGACCAGCACGCCGCTCACCGAGTCGCTGAGCTTGCCTGGATCGATGTACTCGGGCTCTCCCGTGTTGTTGACGTAGATCGTCGTCGGGTCGTCGATCACGCGCGACGTCGTCCCGGCATACCCGCCTTCCGCCTCGCTGCAGCCCGCGAGCGCGAGGGACGCGAGGCCGAGCGCCGCCGAGGCGCCGCGCCCGATGAAAGCCCTGCCCCCGCCGCCGCCCGCACCTCGTCGCTCGGATGCTCGCCGCATGACGTCGGCGTAGCATGGCGCCCCACGGCCAGGAAGGTGGTGGCAGCCGGCTCCGGCGCGCCCCGCGGCAGGGATCTGCCCCGGCTCGGCGGAGGGCGACCTCGCAATGCGCGACCAGCCTGCCTCGAAACGTCGAGTGGAACGTTCAACACAGCGATTGCCCTCCGCCGCGTGTCGGGGTGTTACGCCGCAGCCATAACTTCGTGATTTCGATTCCGAGACCGGCGCCGCGGGACCCGCGACCCATCGCGGCGAGCCACGGTCTTGTGTAAGGTCACGCGCTCGTCATGCGGCAAGGTCGAGCCGGTTGGACGGCGCGCGCGGTCTCGGGCTTCTCGGTGCTCCTCCTCGCGAGCTGCAGCGGCGCGAGCCCCGCCGGCCCCGCGCACCGGCCGGCGGCGCGCTGCGACCCGGCGCGGATCGAGCCGTGCGAGCGCGCCCTGGCCGCGGCCGTCGCCGAGGGCCGCGCCGCGGGCGAGCTCGCCCTGGGCTACGTCGAGGCCCGCGCCGCCCGGAACGCCGGCGACCCGTGGGCGCTCTTGCTGCGCGACCTCGACCGGCGCGGCGGGCCGAGGCCGACCGTCGCGGTCATCGTCGAGGCGGGCGCGAAAGCCGCCGGCAACGGCGCGAGGGGCGCGACCTGGATCCACGCAGCGCCCCTGCCGGCCCCCGGGGCGCTCGGCGCCGAGGCGCTGCTCCTCGCGCTCGGCGAGGCCCTCGGGTACGAGCACCTCGTCTACGCCCCCGCGCGCCGCGGCCGCACGGCGCAGATCTTCCCGCGCGATCCGCTGGGGCCCTTCATGGCGGGCGCCGCGCCGATCGCGGCCGGCGACGCGTCGCTCGCGCGCATCGCGGACGACATCGCGATCGCCGCGCTCGTGCGCCGCGCCTTCAGCGACGCCGGCCGCTTCCGCTACGTCGAGGCCGCGCGCGCGGCCGACGCCCTCGCCGCCGCGCTGAAGGGGCGCGCCGCCGAGGACGAGCCGGCGCTGCGCGGCCATTACGCGCTGCAGCTGCTCGGGACCGCGGGGATCGCGCTCGACGACGGCGAGGACGGCGCCGCGCCCGCGACGCCCGCGGCGCCGCCGGCGGAGCCTCCGCCCGCGCCCCACGACACGCCCTACGGCGACCTCCTCCGCGTGCGCACGGCCCGCGACGGCCGCGCGGCGTGGCGCGCCCGCGGCGCCGCGGTGCTGCGGGCCGTGCCCGCGGATCGCCGCGCCGCGCTCGACGACCTGCTCGGAAAGCCGCCGGGCTGCGGTCAGGGCGCCGCCCCGCCGATGGAGGGCGCGCGCGATCTCGTGTTCGCCGCGGCGCTCGCGGGCGCGCTGGCCCCGCGCGCCGGCGCCGCCGCGCCGTCCGCGCCGCGCGGACGCCTGCCGCTCGAGGCGTGGTTGCCCCGCTACGAGGCGCTCGTCCGCGCGGTCGATCAGACGAGCACGACGTGGGCCCACGCGCCCAGCCTGCTCTACGAGCGCGCGCAGCGCGGCGGCGCGCCCGAGGGCGGCGCCGGGCCCGCGGCCGGCCCGCCGGGCAGCGCCGTGTACCGCCGCGTCACCGAGCTCGGCCTCGCGCACCTCGCCGCGCTGCGCGCGCTCGCCGAGGCCGAGCCGCGCCGCTACCGCGCGCTCGCGCAGATCCCCCTCGCCTACAGCCCCGGCGTGCTCGCGGACCCGCGCCTCCGCGACGCCGTCGTCGATCTCACGCAGGTCGCCGTACAGCGCCGGATGGCCGAGGCGCGCGACGCGGAGGCCGTCCTCGGCGCGGCGCTCACCGGCGTCTTCGCGGGCATGGCGTACCCGCCCGAGGTGCAGCCCGCGCACTTCCTGGCCCTCCAGGGCGCGCTCACCGCGAAGCTGCGCGGCGAGCTCACGGCGCAGTCCGGGTGGGGCGTCGCCGGCCTTTACGCCGCCGATGCGCTCTACCGGGTGCTCTCCGACCAGGCGCCCGACCTCGCGTTCTCGTCCGCGCAGATCGGGCGCGCGCTCGCGCCCGCCCCGGAGCTGCCCTACCCCGACCTCGCGGCGCTCGCCGCGGCCCTCTCGCGCTACGCCGCGCTCGGCGTCGCCGGCGCCCTCGACCCGCGGGCGACCGACGCGGCCCGGTTCCCCCCGGAGCGCCGCGAGGCGCGCGACGCGCTCCGGCGCGCCGTCGCGGGGCTCGCCGCGGCCGGCGGCGGCCCAGCGGCGGAGGACGCCCCGCCGCCGGGCATCGTGGAGGACGTCGCCACGCTCGCCGACGGCGTGCTCGCGGTGCTCTTCAGCGAGCGCGCGCGCAAGCGAGATCCGGAGCCCGCGAAGGACACCTGCCCCGCGGCCGGGCGCGGGCCGAGCCCCGAGTCCCGCCGCGCGCTCGCGCGGCTCGGCGACGTGCGCGGGCGGATCCTGTTCGCGCCGCGGTACAGGCAGGGCGACGGCGCGTGGGCGCGCCGGGCGCGGCTCCTCGTCACGGTCCTGTCCGACGTGATGGACCTGCTCGCCGCGCCGCCGCGCGCGCCGAGCGCGGGGGGCGCGGGCGCGCCGGAGCCCCGTGTGCGCTTCACCATCCCCACCGCGGACGCCGAGGCCGCCGTCGCGGCGGCCCTCTCCGACGGGGACGATCGCGCGCTCGCGGAGGCCGTCACCGGCGGCTACGGGCTCGCCCGCGCGGTCCTCGGCGCCTCCACCGCCGAGCGCTTCGCCGAGCAGAGCGGCGCCCCGCTCGGCCGGATGCTCCGTGGCCTCGCCGGCGTGTTCCGGGGGGACGCGGGGCCGCGAGGCCCCGGCCAGGGCTCGGCCGGCGTGGCCCTCCTCGACGCGCTCGCGTCGCTGCCGCCCGCCCCGGCCGAGAGCGACCTCGGCGGCCTGCTCGTCGGCTACGCCAGGGCGTTCTCCGCCCTCGGCCTCCGCGACCAGGCCGACCTCGGGCTGCTCGCCTCGCTGCTCGGCGCGGCCGTCCTGGGCCGCCCGCCGGCGCCGGAGGCGGTCGCGCTCGCGAACGACAGCGGCAGCCGGGTCGCGTGGGCGCTCTCGTACCTGGCCGAGATCGCGAAGGCCCGGCGCGGCGTCGCCCCGGACCCGTCGGCCTACGCGGACGCCATGCGCCGCGCCTCGGACGACGCCTGCCAGGCGGCCCCCGCGGGCGACGTGCTCGCCGTCATGGGCGCGGCGCGCGACTTCGCCGCCGGCCGGCGCGCCGAGGCCCGCGACGCGCTCGACCGACTCCTGGAGGCCGCCGACGCGCGCGGCCTCCACGTGCCGCGCATGACGTACCGCTACGAGGAGAAGACCGCGACCCGGGTCTTCTCCCTCAGCGTCGACGTCTCGTACGGCGCCGGGCTGCTCGAGGGGTCGACCGGCTTCCAGCTCGGCCTCGGCCTCCGCACCCGCGGCGCCCCGGAGGGCGCGCTCACCGCGGCGCTCGCGCCCGAGGGCTCCCCGCAGGCCGACGAGGACGCCGCGCGCGCCTACGTCAGCACCGCGGCGCTCGCGGCCGCCTACCACTTCCTCGAGCGCGACGCCGAGCGCGGCGCCGCCGCGGCGCGCCGGGCGATCGCCGCGCTCTCGTTCGGCCTCCGGCTCGGCGGGCGCGCGCTGCCCTCCGAGCGCCCGCTCGCGTGGGGCAGGGACGCGCGGGCGCTGCTCGCGATCGACGCCCAGCTCGCGGTCGAGGCGGGGCACCCGTTCCTGGCCGGCGATCTCTGGACGCTCGTCCGCGGCCTGCTGCCGCCGGACACGGACGACGCCGCGGCGGCGCGGCTGCTCGAACCGCTGCCGGCGGGGCTCGCCGCCCTCGCCGACCTCCGGCCGCTGGTCTCGCGGACGGCGCGATCGCTCGCCGCCGTCGCCGCCCCGCTCCCGTGCACCGCCGCGAAGGTCGAGCTCGGCGGCTACGAGGAGCCCGCCTGCGACGCCTACCCGCTCGCGCTCTCGCTGCGCATCGCCGACGTCCTCGGGAAGCTGCCGCACCTCCGGCGCGCGGGCAGCGCGGCGGCGTGCCCGATGCTGCGCAGCCTCGACGACTTCCTCACGGCGGCGGAGCGGGGCACGTACGACCCCGACGCCTTCACGGCCGCCGTGGAGGCGCTGCGCCAGGGCGGCCGGCTCTACGACGCCGGCGTGCTGCTCGCGCGGCAGCGGCGCGACGGGCACTGCGGCCCCCTCGTGCTCGCCGCGGCGCGCGCCCTCGGCCGCGCGCCCGCGCTCGGCCCGGCGCTGCGGGCCGATCTGCTCAGCGTCGCGGTGAGCTGCGCGGCCGCGGCGCTCGACGCGAGCGTCGTCGACGACCTCATGGCGCTCGACGACGCGACGCGCGCCCTCCCCGATCTCGGCCGCAACCTGAAGGTCGTGCTGTTCGCGACGGAGCTCGCGGTGCGCGAGCAGCGCTGGGACGTGCTCGCGCGGCTCTCCAAGCAGCCCGAGCTCGTCGAGCGCTGGGCGGGGGTGAGCGCCGGCGCGTCGGCGACGGCGCTCCTCATCCAGACCGCCGCGGCCGTGCTCGCCGGCGAGCCGGCCCCGCGCGACCGCGGCGCCCTTGAGCGGATCTGCGGGCCGGATCCCTCCGGCGATCGCGCCGAGCCGTGCGCGGAGACCGAGCGCCTGCTCGCCGCGGGCGCGCTCCCCGAGCCGCAGCGCCGGCAGCGCGCGAAGGAGGCGCTCGAGCGCCTGCTCGCCGCCGCGCGCGGGCAGGCCCGCCAGCCCGCGCGCGCCCCCCTGCGCCTGCCTACTTCACGCTAGCGGGCTTCGTCTCGGCCGGCTTCGCCTCCGCGGGCTTCGCGTCCGCCGGCTTCGTGGCCGCGGCGGCGGGCTTCGCCTCCGCGGGCTTCGCCGCGTCCGCCGGCTTCGCCTCCGCGGGCTTCGTGGCCGCGGCGGCGGGCTTCGCGTCCACCGGCTTCGCGTCCGCCGGCTTCGTGGCCGCGGCGGCGGGCTTCGCGTCCACCGGCTTCGGGTCCGAGCCCTTCGCGGCGCCCTTCGGCGCGGTGGCGGGCACGCCGGCCGGCTTGAGGCCCTTGGTGACGGCCGCGGCGCAGGCCAGCTCGACGCCGGTGTCCTTGCCCTCGAACCGCATGATCTTGATCTCGACCCGGCGGTTCTTCTCCTTGGCTTCCTCGGTCTCGCCCGCGTCGAACGCGCAGTGCGCGCCGTAGCCAGCGGACCTCATCCGGTTCTTCTCGACGCCGAGCGAGATGAGGGCCTTCACCACCGCGTCCGCGCGCTTCTTCGTGAGCGTCACGGTGGCGGCGTCGTTCCCGACCTTCTCGGAGTAAGCCGCGACCTCGACGAACTCGATCTGCGGGTTCTCCTTGATGACCTGGGCGATGTTGGCGAGGAGCTCCTGCGAGGCAGGGTCGAGATCGGCCTTCCCGGCGACGAAGGCGACCTTCTCGTTGAGCTTCACCTCGTTCCTGTCGACGACGACCCGCGGGGCGTCGGGGCAGCCGTCGTCGTCCTTGTAGTTGTTCTTGACCTCCCCCTCGTTCGGGCACTTGTCGGCGTCGGCCACGAGGCCGTCGCCGTCCGGGTCGGTCGACTTGCAGCCGTCCTTCGCGTCCGGCGGGAGGTTGTCCTCCTTCTCGGCGACGCACTTGTCCGTCCCGTCGTCGATCACGCCGTCCGCGTCCGCGTCCGGGGGAGGCGGCGGCGGCGCCGGCGGCGCCGGCGGGGGCGCCGGCGGCGCCGGCGTCGCGGGCTGCACCTGGGGCTCACGCGCGCAGCCAGCGCTCGCGGCGAGCAGCGATACGGTGAATGCCATTCCCAGCCATCTCGTGGTTCGCATTTCCTGGTCTCCTCTCCTTGGCGTCCTACCTCTCGCCGAGCGCCAGCGTGTGTAGACGACCACGCCGGAAACTGCGAGAGGCAATCTCGCCGCGCGGCGCACCGACGCTTCCGCCCCCGGCGGCGAGCCTTCGAGCGGCTCGGCCCTCTACTTTCGGCTGGACGAGAGATCCGCCGCGTCGAGCGCGCTGCTTTTCTTCAGGTCAAGCCCGCTCTTCGTCGGCCTGACCGGCTTCGACGCGGGCACCTTCGTGGACGGCACCGCGGGCGGCGGAGCCACCCTGGTGGTGGTGGTTGGCTGAGGCGACGGGCCCACGTCGCGCGTCGTCGTGTCGGTGTCCTTCGCATCGGGCGTGTCGTTCCGGCGGAGGCTCGGCGCCGGGGCGGTGGTCTCCGGCGCGGGCGCGACCGGGCGCGTCTCCTCGGGCGCGCGGAGCGCTCCGAGCGCGCGCCGCCGCGCCGCCGCGACGTCCGGCGCGCCGTCGCCTGCCGGATCGAGCCGCGCCGCCTCGTCGAGCCGATCGAGGCACGGGCGCCACGCTGCCTCGTCGCAGGCGCGCAGCGCCTCGGCCCGGAGCGCGCGCGCGCGGTCGAGCCGCTCGCGCGACGGCGGCACCTCGGCCGGCGGGGCGATCGGCGGCGGCTCGGGCAGGGGCGCGACCTCGGGCGGATCGTCGGCCGGCCGGAGGAGCCGCGCGAGCACGAGGGCGAGCAGCGCGAGCGCCGCGACCGCGGCGAGCTCCGCGCGCCAGCGCTCGCGCATCCAGCGCCGCATCCGCGACACGCGCTGGCGCACCCGGGCGGCGGGCACCTGCGCCTCGGCGGCGATGCTCTCGAGCTTCTCCCCTTCCCCCTCGCGCGCCATCCACGCGAGCGTCTGCTGGGCGTCGCGGCTGGAGGACGCCTGCTCCTCGGCCCAGCGCGCGAGCTCCCGCGCCTCGACCGGCGGCGGCCCCACCGGCAGATCCGGCAGCTCCGTCGCCGCCTCGCGCGACGCCCGCCGGTGGTGGTCGGCGACCTTGTGGCGCGCGATCCCGAGCAGCCAGCGCCGGAGCTCCGACGGATCGGTCGGCCGCGCCGGCGACGCGAGCGCGTCGCAGAGGACGGTCTGCACCACGTCGTCGACCTCCGCGCTGGGCACCCGCCGCCGGACGAACTCCTCGAGGGAACGGCGGAGCCCTGGTTCCGCCAGGGGGGTCGTCGCGGGGGAGGGAGGCTCGGTGATCATCGGCGTCATCGGCGTGCTCATCACGGCTGCATCGCGCCGCGGCCGCGGAGTGTGACGTGCGCCATCGAGAATACGGCAGACCCCGCTCGGGCGTCACAGCCCGTCGCGCGGCGCCGACGGCCGTGCACGATCCTCCGGCCCCTGCCGCCCTCGCCGCGGCGTCGCTCGCCGCTCCCCTTGCCCTCGCCGCCCCGCCCGCGACCGCCGGCCAGGAAAGATCCGCCAGCCCAGCGCCGCCGGACGCCGGTCGGCGCCTGCCGGGTCGCCGGCCGGCCGCATCGAGGGGCGATGGGCGACGGGCTGTTCCATCGGTTCCTGATCGCTCGACGACGACGATCTCGACGAGGTCGCGCGGCTCGCGCCCGGCGGCGCCAAGATCGTGATCACCGAGTGAACGGGCGGTGCTAGGGTAGCCGGTCACGTCGACGGGCTGTCCGTCGAGGATGGAGCGCGCCGGCTGAGCCGGCGCCGCCCCATGCCCTCCCGGGAGATCGTGCATGTCTCGCCGTTACTGGCTGATCAAGAGCGAGCCTCAAAAATATTCGTTCGCGCAGCTCGTACGCGACGGCCAGACGATGTGGGACGGCGTCCGGAACTTCGAGGCGCGCAACAACATGCGGGCCATGAAGCAGGGCGATCTCGTGCTCTTCTACCACTCGGTCGAGGGCATGGCGGTCGCGGGCGTGGCGCGAGTCAAGCGCGAAGCGTATCCGGATCCGACGGCCGATGCGGAGGAGGACTGGAGCGTCGTCGACATCGAGCCGGTCGCCCCGCTCAAGGTGCAGGTGACGCTCGACACGATCCGCGGCGACGAGTCGCTGGTGGAGATCGCGCTCTTGAAGCGGTCCCGCCTGAGCGTCGTGCCCGTCTCGAAGGAGCACTTCGATCGGGTGCTGAAGCTGGGCAAGACCAAGATCGCTTGACGCGGGCGCCCTGGGTAACGACTAATCCCCGGCGTGAACCTCCGCCCTCGGGCTCGAGCCCTCACCTTCCTGGTCCTCTTCGGCGCCGCGTGCGGCGGCCCGCCCACCCCGTCGCCGATCGAAGGCGAGCCCATCTGCCCCGACTTCGAGGTCGGCGCGACGCGCGCGGTCATGCGCGGCAGCCTTCGCTTCCCGGTCACGCTGACGGTGCGCGACGGCAAGACCCCGGTCACCCGGGCGACGCTGGACGGCCGCCGGTCGAAGGACGAGCCGGGCAGCCGCATCCTGCTCGCCAACGACGACGCCGAGTACGAGATCGAGTGGGCGCAGTGCGAGAACCAGCGCGCCCCCCGGGCGCTGTCGCTGGGCCGCGACACGAAGGACACGGCCGAGTACGCGTGCGGCAAT
This sequence comes from Sorangium cellulosum, assembly GCF_002950945.1. Classification (GTDB taxonomy): domain Bacteria; phylum Myxococcota_A; class Polyangia; order Polyangiales; family Polyangiaceae; genus Sorangium; species Sorangium cellulosum_E. The sequence goes on along the minus strand of NZ_CP012673.1, from coordinate 5,707,022 downwards.
GCGACCGTGTACAAGACCGACAAGCTCGTCACGAGGAAGGGCGACGCCGCGTCGCGCACGGTCCAGTTCGTCGCGCCGCCGAAGCCGGAGTGCTGGGAAAGCGAGGTCCCGCCCGCCGAGCCGCCCACCCTGGGCGCTGCCGGCGCCGAGCAGGCCGCCGCCGACGCGGGCGCTGACGACGCCGGCGCCGCCGATACGACCGCTGTTGAGGCGGGCGCTGCGGACGCGGGCGCCGTCGACGCCGGCGCTGCCGGTGCGGCGACCGCCCCGGCGGACGCGGGCCCCCCTCGTGGCGGGGGCGCGGCGCGCGACGCGGGCGCAGGCGGCGCTCCCAAGCCCCCCCGAGCCGGAGGGGGCGACGCTGGTTCCCCTCCGCAGGGCAGCTAGAAGATCGATCACGTCGCTCGAAGCGAGAGATGAGCCGCCAAGGCGCCAAGGACGCCAAGAGAAGAAGAGATATCTTGGCGTCCTTGGCGTCCTTGGCGTCCTTGGCGTCCTTGGCGTCTTGGCGCTTTTTCTGCTGATCCAAAGCAACTTCCCGCAGCAGTCCTATCCGCCGGCGCCCCGCGCGCGCTTGCGCCGTAGCTCCCGGGCGCGCCGTGCGCCTACCGCCCTCGGGCACCCTGGTGCAGGTGCTCCATCGAGGCGCGCATGTGATCGAGGACCCACTTCACCTTGGGGATCTCCGAGAGCACCGCCGGCACGCTGATCCGCACTGGCCTCTCCTGCCCGACCATGTCGGGCAGGACCGGGACGAGCACCTCCGGGCCCAGGCCGGGATCGGGCAGGAGCGCGTCGGGCACCAGGCCGATGCCCAGCCCGGCGATGCAGCAATGGCGGATAAAGTGGATGTCCGTCGCGACGAGGGTCGGCTTGACGGTGAAGGGCGCGCCCTTGCGTGTCCGCCACACGCACGCGTCCTCGCCGGGGGCCTGCCACGCGAACAGCTCGTGGTGTTTCAGGTCCTCGATGGTCCGGGGCGTGCCGCGGCGCTCCAGGTACGTGCGGCCCGCGATCAGCCACTCGCGGACGCGCAGGACGATGTGCGATATCCAGTGTCCTTCCGGCGCGTCCTCGCCGAAGTGGACGGCGATGTCGACGTCCGACAGCGTCTCGCCCAGCGGGTCGTTGCTGAAGCGGCAGTGGAAGTTGAGCTTCGGGTAAGCGCCGCGCACGGCGGCGAAGAGCGGCGTGAGCACGTGCGGCGGCAGCCCCACGGGCAAGATGATCCGCAAGGTGCCCGAGGGAGCGTTGCCCACCTCCCGGATGGAGGCCAGGAGCGCGGCGGCCTCCTGCATCATCCCGCGCCCTTTCTTGGCGAGCACCTGCCCCGCCTCGGTCGGCAGGACGCCCTGTCGCACGTTCTCGAGCAGCAGGACGCCGGCGTGCGCCTCGAGCGACGCGACGTGGCGCCGGAGCGTCGTGCGCGAGGTGCCGAGGGCGCGCGCGGCGCCAAGGTACGACCCGGCCTCCACGACCGCGATGAAGGCGCGCAGCTGTTCGAGATCCATTGCGGTGTCCGCATTCTATCCAGGGGTGACCACCTTCGGCCATCCGCGTGCGGCGCGGCTCGATAGGGTGATCCGAGGAGGAGAAGACCTGATGGTACGAGACAGCTCTCAGGCGCCCGAGCGGCCAGGCTCACCCGCGGCGTTCGCCCTGCTCATCGCGGTGCTGGCCCTGCCGACAGGCTGGGACAGGGGAGCTTGCGCTGAGAACACCGCCCGGCATGTCTCCCTTCGGGCCTCGCCAGCTGGAACGTTTCGTTGCGCGCCACACAAGGCGCGCCTGCAGCCTCGAGCCTCCTGAGACCTTATGGCACCTTGGTCGGTGCTCGACGCGCCCGCCCGCCCCCGCCGCGCGGCCCACCCGCCGGCGCTCACCGTTGGACTTTGAAGGGGAAGTAAGGAGGAGCGGTGGATCGGCTGGGGGGACGGGAGGTCAGGAAGGATCAGGGCTGGGGCAGCAGGCGCTCGAACGTGTCGACCGGGAGCTGGTCGAGGCGCTCGACGGAGACGTCGGCGCCGAGCTCCCCGTGGCGGGGGCCCACGCCGATCACCTTCATGCCGCCGCGCTTGCCCGCGAGCACGCCGGCGGGCGCGTCCTCCACGACGACACACCGGGACGGCGGGACGCCGACACGCTCGGCCGCCCGGAGGAAGACCGCGGGGTGCGGCTTGCCGTGCGAGACCTCCTCGCTGCTGATCACCGCGTCGAAGACGCCCTCGATCTGCGCGGCCGCGAGGATGACGTCGAGGTTCTCGCGCGGCGCAGAGGAGGCGATCGCCATCCTGAAGCCGGCCGCCGCGAGCGCGCTCAGCCACGTGCGCACGCCGGGCAGCGGCTCGATGCCCGACGCCGCGACGAGCTGCCGGTAATGCCGCTCCTTCGCGCCCGCGATGCGGGCGACCTCGGCGCCGGAGATCTCGGGATCGAGCAGGCGGCGCAGCAGATCGTCGTTGCGCATCCCGAACACCGCGTCATGGTCGGCGCGGCCGTAGGGGCGCCCCTCGGCCGCGAGCGCCTCGCGCCAGGCGATGAAGTGCAGCTCGCTGGAGTCGACCAGCGTTCCATCGAGATCCCAGAGAACGGCCTTCGTGGGCGACTGCGGCATGCGCGGAGACTATCACCGGCGCCGCGCTGGTCCTTCGCGGATCGGACCCCTAGAAGCCGGCCTGCTTCGGGGCTCCTCCCCCTCAGCCACGGATCCCTCACGTCGTCCATGACCTCCTCGCCGATGCCACCGCCCACGACGCCTCGCGCGTCGACCTCGATGTCCCGAGAGCCATCCCCTCCCGCCGCGCCGCCTCCCTCGAAGGGCGGCGGGTTCGCCGCGCGCCTCGCCGAGCTCCAGGTGAACCGCCCCGCGCTGCCGCTGCTCGTGGCCGGGCTCCTCACGGCCGTCGCCCTCTTCTTCGCGACGCGGCTCAGCGTGCTCACGGGGTTCGAGTCGCTCCTGCCGGAATCGCGGCCGAGCGTGCAGGAGCTCGACCGGGTCGCGGCCAGGACGGCCGGCGTGTCCACGCTCTTCGTCGTGCTCCAGGGCGGCGAGCGCACGCAGACCGGCGCGCTCCAGAAGGCCGCCGACGCGCTCGTGCCCGAGATCGAGCGGATCGGGTCGCCGTGGGTCGGCAGCGTCGAGAGCGGCGTGCACGAGGCCTACCGCTACCTCGCGCCGCGCGCCGGGCTCTACGCCGATCTCGACAGGCTCACGAAGCTCCGCGACGACATCGAGGCGCGTTACGCATACGAGGTGAGCAAGGCGACGGGCACGCTGCTCGACGACGGCGAGCCTCCGCCGGAGGTGAACGCCCGCTCCATCCAGGATGGCCTCGGGCTGAACGGGATCGACGCGGGCCGCTACCCCGACGGCTACTACCAGTCGAAGGACGGCAAGACCGTCGTCGTCGCCGTGCGGTCGAAGATCATGGCGAGCGATTTCGCCGCCGGTACCGAGGCGATCCGGCGCGTGCGCGAGGCTGTCGAGCGCGTGGGCCCGGCCTCGTTCGACCCCGGGATCACCTACGGCTTCGCCGGCGATCTCCAGACCGGGATCTCCGAGTACGCGGCGATCAACGACGACCTGACCGACGTCGGCGTCACGGGCGCGGCGCTCATCGCCGCGGTCGTGTTCCTCTACTACCTGCGCGTGCGCACGCTCGTCGCCATGCTGATCGCGATCGGCATCGGCGTCGCCTGGACGTTCGGCTTCACGGAGCTCGCGATCGGCCACCTCAACATGGCGACCGGGTTCCTGTTCTCGATCGTCGCGGGCAACGGGATCAACTTCGGCATCATCTACATGGCGCGTTACCTCGAGGCGCGGCGCGGCGGCGCGAGCCTGCTCGAGGGCGTGCGCGTCGCGCACCGCGAGACGTGGCTGCCCACGCTCACGGCCGGCTGCGCCGCCGCGGCGGCGTACGCCTCGCTGCTCGTCACCGAGTTCCGCGGGTTCCGCGACTTCGGCCTGATCGGCGGCGCCGGCATGGTGCTCTGCTGGGCCGCGACGTTCGTCGCGCTGCCGAGCGTGCTCGCGGTGATGGAGCGGCTCATCCCGCTCGAGCAGGAGTCGCCTGGCCTGCTCGGCAGGCTCCGGCGGCGCACGCAGGGCGGCCTCGCCTTCGGCAGGCCGTTCGCGTGGATCGCGCCGAGGAGCCCGGTCGGGATCACGGTCGCGGGCCTCGCCCTGGCCGCGGCCGGCGTCGTCGCCACGGTCGCCTACGTGCGCGCCGATCCGATGGAGTACGACCTCAGGAACGTCCGCAACGACGAGCAGGCGCGCGCCGCGCAGATCCGCCTGAGCGCGCTGGCCGAGGAGATCACGGGCTACGTGGGCGCCGACGGCATGGCGATCCTCGTGGATCGCCCCGAGCAGGTCGAGCCGCTGCGCGCGGCGCTCTACGCGCGGCGCGACGCGGCGCCCGAGGGCGCGAAGCCGTTCAAGGAGATCCACGCGCTCCAGGATCTCGTCCCGGGGGACCAGGCGGCGAAGATCCCCGTGCTGCTCGAGATCAAAGATCGCGTGCTCCGGGCGAGGAAGCGCGGCCTGCTCGACGACGGCGACTGGGCGCGGATCCAGGCCGTCATCCCGCCCGACGATCTCGCGCCGTTCGGCATGGGCGATCTGCCGGCGGGCGTGGCGCGCGCGTTCACCGAGACGGACGGGACGCGCGGGCGCATCGTCTACATCAGCCCGACCACGTCCGAGAGCGTGCACGACGCGCAGTACCTCTTCCGCTGGGCCGACGCTTACCGCGAGACGCGGCTCCCGGACGGCAGCGTCGTCCGCGGCTCGGGGCGCGCGGTCATCTACGCGGACATGTGGGCCGCGGTGATCGACGACGTGCCGCCGGCGGTGCTCTTCTCGCTCGCCGCGACGGTCCTCGTCGTGCTCGGCGCCTTCCGCGGCGGCCGCCCGGCGTTCGCCGTGCTCGGCGCGCTCCTGGTGGGCGTCGCCTGGATGGCGGGCCTGCTCGTGGCGATGGACGTGAAGCTCAACTTCCTGAACTTCATCGCCCTGCCGCTGACGTTCGGCATCGGCGTCGACTACGCCGTGAACATCGTGCAGCGGTACACGCGCGAGGGCGCCGGCGGCGCGCTGACCGCGGTGCGCGAGACGGGCGGCGCGGTGATCCTCTGCAGCCTCACGACGACGCTCGGCTACCTCGCCCTGGTCGGCTCGCAGAACCACGCCGTGCGCAGCCTCGGCGTCGCCGCCGTGATCGGCGAGCTCGCCTGCCTGCTCGCCGCGGTGCTGGTGCTGCCGGCGGCGCTGCTCTGGATCGACCGGAGGCGCCCGAAGGGCGCGGAGAGCTTCCTCGCCGTGCGCCGCCCGACGGCCTGAGCGCGCCGACGACCCCGCGGGGCGCCCCCGTTACAGCGACCGGCGCCGCTTCTCGAAATGCTCCTTGATGGTCGCGACCTCCCTCGCCGTGAGGGCCTCGATCGCCGGGACGACCTCTGCCGGATCGGCGCCCGCCGCGACCCCGAACTCCCGCGGCCATTCCAGGAACGTCTTGCCCGGCTCGGTCGTGATGCGCCGCAGCCGGTAGGTCGCGATGTACCCCTCGACGCCGATGAGCTGCCCGAGCATCCGGTACGTGAGCGAGTGCTCGGTCTCGGACCGCGCGACCACCTCCTCGAGCCCCGTCTCCCCCGAGGGCAGGAGCGTGAACTCGAACCGCGACGGGATCTTCTCCGCCGAACCGCCGTCCACGTAACGGTAGTCCTTGACGCTGTCGCCGAACACGAGCGGCAGGAGCTTCACGATATCGCGGAGCTCTCTCCACGCCTCCTCGATGGGGGCGTCCAGCACCGCCGAGTCATAGACAGAATACCGCGCCTGGATCATCGACTTACCTCCTCCTGACGCCGCGTGCCCGCGGCGTCCCCCGCGCAACCGGCCGATGCTACCAGATCGCCCCGCACGCTGGGCGGCGCGTCGATCACGGCCCGCGCAGATCCGCGCAGCACCGGACGCCGGTCGAGTAGTCGAAGTAGGTGAAGTCGTGCGAGGCGATGGTCGCCATGCAGCCCTGCTTCGTCGCGCGCGCATAGAACCCGCCGGCGAACGTCCCCTCCGGATCGTCGACCCACTCGTCCAGGTTGCCCACCATGTCGCTCACCGCGTCGTCTTCCCACACGCTCGCGCACGTCGCGGTCTCGCCCGTCCGCCGGAGGAGCGGCGCGCCGGCGACGCGCACCAGGTTGAGCCGCGGATCGCTGTGCCCGAGGCTCACGTCCCGGTGGAGCACGCCGGCCGGGTGGGCCTCGCGGTGCACGTTGCACCGCCCGTCCTCGTAGGTCGGCCCGTACGGGAACGGCTCGTCGCGCTCGCCGCGGCACGCCGTCCGCCACTCCTCGAGCGTGCAGAGCCGCTTGCCGGCGTTCCTGCACGCGAGCTCCGCCTGCGCGCCGCTCGTGTAGCCCTGCGGGAGCACGCCCCTCCGCGGCACGGCGCGAGGCACGAAGTCGCGCTCCTTCTGCCAGCCGGGCAGGAGCGGCAGCTCCATGCGCCGCGCCTCGGCGTCGCCCATCTGGAACCGCAGCCTCGACCAGGCGCGCTCGACCGACGCGGCCTCCCGCCGCGACGGCGGATAGAAGGCCGAGATCTCGAGCCCGGTCTCCTTGTCGAGCAGCACCGCCTCGTAGCGATCCACGCAGAAGCGGCGGGCGACCCGCACCATCTCCGGCGGGCAACGCGGCTCCGCGGGCGGCGCCGGCCCGGTCGCCTCGGCCGGCGGCCACGGCGCCCGCGGCGCGCGCGGCGCCCCGATCATCGGCGGCGCCGCCTCCACCGCGCCGGCGTCGCTCGCCCCCGCGCCGGCGTCGGCCGCGCTGGCGCCCGCGTCGGCCGCGCCGCCGTCCCGCTCCGAGCGACAGCCCGCGAGCGCCATGCCCGCGAGCGCCGCGCCCGCCAGCCACCTTCCCACCAGCGCCCCGCCTGGGAGCGCCCCGCCCGCCGCGGTCGCCGCACCCCGGCGGCCGTCCCGAGGCCGGACGTGCCGGTCAGCGGATCGCGCCGGCATAGGGATCCGTGGACGACGGCTCGCGGCAGAAGAAGCGGCGGAGCACGAGGTAGTGGTGGACCGGCAAGAGCCGCGTCCCCTCCCGCATCGACAGCCCCATCCGGCTGATCTCCGCGCCCGGGAACGGCGTCTTCGGGTAGCAGCGGACGATGCCGGAGAGCGCCTCGTACTCGTCGAGTAGCCCGAGCACGTGCCCCACCTCGTGGGCGAGCACCGGCAGCGACCAGCCGGCCCGGATCGCGTAGAAATACGGCGTCCTCCCGCAGGTCGGCGAGAGCGGGACCGCGAAGTCGACCCGCAGCGCCCGCGCGCGCGCCTCGCTCTCGAGCACGAAGTCGAAGTCGTACCGGACCGGCAGCGCGAACGCGCGCGCGTCGCGGTTCCAGTACCCCTCGACCTCGGCCGACCAGCGGGCGAGCAGCGCCCGGATCGCCGCCGGCGTCGCCGCCGCCGAGAACTCCCCGGAGCCCGGGCAGGCGTCCGTCGATCCGGAGCGCGCGTACGGCGTCCCGCGGCACGTGAGCGCCTCCCCGAGCTGCGCGGCCAGCCCGCAGTCCGGCAGCTCGAGGCGGCCCGCGCCGGCCGGCGGCTCCACGGCGACGCGCACCTCGACCTCCCAGGCGCCCCCGCGCCGCCGCACGAGGTAGCGCATCGGGCCGAAGAACAGCCCGTAGTGCGGCATCGCCCCGGCGATGCGCCGCTCCCCCTCCGGCACGTCGCCGTGGAACACCTGCCGCGCCGAGGGCACGCACAGGTACATGTCCTTCGCCACCGTGTCGGCCAGGATGTCCCGGAACGTCGCCTCGCGCCCTTCGAGGACCGCGCCGCTCATCGCCTCGAGCTCGGCGGCGACCGCCTCGATCGGAAGCTCGCCCACCGGGACCCCGGCGCCCTCGGCGCCGGCCGCCGCGCGTGGAGCCCCTCCGCAGCCCGCTGCCCCCAGCGACAGCGCGGCCGCGAGCGGAAGCGCGGCCACGCGCCGGTAAACGAGCCCGCGCGGAGGCGGCCACGGCGCGCGGCAGCGGCCGCTTTGTCTTGCCCCCGTCGCGCGAAACGAGCTACGTCGTACGTGGAATGCTGCGGGGCGGACGGGCGTCCAGGCCCCGGGAGACACGTCGCCGGGCGCCGCGCGCGCGAGGGAGCTTCGCGTAGGCGTGGTGGTCAACGGGGCTCACTTACGGGGAGTCGCACCAGGAATCAACGCACCCGCGCGGACCGGTGAAACCGAGCGGCCGCGCGGGCGTAGAGTGCGGGTGGAGCGCGGGTGCACCGCGACCGGCCAGACCGACGAGCCCCGAGCAGCGCAGCGGATCGACGGCGCGCCGAGGCAGCAAGCGCGCGCGAGCTCGATGGCAACGAACAAGGTGGAGGTTTACATGGCGATGGACATGGGCAAGACGTTGGCGTTCACGGCGGTTTCGGGCATGGTGGCGGGCCTCGCGGGCTGTGCCTCGTCGCCGCCGCCCGAGCCCGAGACGGGGGCTCCCCCGGCCGAGCCGGCGGCGGAGGCGCCCACGGCCGGCGCGAAGGCGTGCTGTGCTGGCAAGAACGAGTGCAAGGGCAAGGGCGGCTGCAAGTCGGACACCCACTCGTGCGCCGGCCAGAACGAGTGCAAGGGCAAGGGCGGCTGCAAGCCGGCGGACTGCGGCGGGGGACACGACCACCACTGATCCGCGGCGGCGCACGGCGCGCGAGCGGTGCGCGCCGGCGCCGGGCCCCGGGCAGCCGCGGGAGCGGCGGTGACCCATGGCGAACCTCGACGCCCTCGACTCCACGCGGCTCGGGTCCATGCGGCTCGGGCTGCCCGACCTCGGCGTCGGCGTCGGGCTGCGCATCCCGCATTACCGCCACGTCTTCGAGCACCGGCCCCGCGTCGACTGGTTCGAGATCATCAGCGAGAACTTCATGGTCGACGGCGGCATGCCGATCGCGAACCTGGAGCGCGCCCTCCAGAGCTACCGGCTCGTCCAGCACGGCGTCTCCCTCTCGATCGGCAGCACGGATCCGCTCGACGTCGACTACCTCCGCAGGCTGAAGGCGCTGCTTACCCGCGTGGGCTCCCCGTGGGTGAGCGATCACCTGTGCTGGACCGGCGCCCACGGGGTCAACCTCCACGACCTGCTCCCCCTGCCCTACACGGAAGAGGCGGTGCGCCACGTCGCGGCGCGCGCCCGCGCGGTGCAGGACTTCCTCGGCGTCCGGCTCGCCCTGGAGAACGTGTCGAGTTACCTGACCTTCACCGCGAGCCGGATGACCGAGTGGGAGTTCCTCTCGGCGGTCGCCGAGGAGGCCGACTGCGGCATCCTGCTCGACGTCAACAACGTCTACGTCTCCTCGTACAACCATGGCTTCGATCCGAACGCCTACATCGACGGCGTGCCCCACCGCCGGATCGTGCAGTTTCACCTCGCCGGCCACACGCACCACGGCAAGTACATCCTCGACACCCACAGCGATCGCGTGGACCCCGCCGTCTGGGCCCTGTACCGGCGCGCGCTGGGCCACACCGGCGACGTCTCCACGCTGATCGAGTGGGACGACGACCTGCCCCCGTTCGAGGACCTCGCCGCCGAGGTGGAGAAGGCGCGCGCGATCCGGGAAGAGGTGGCGCGTGCGCGCGCCGCATGACGACGGCCGACCCGCGGCCGGGCGCACCGCCCCGGCCGGGCGCGACGCCCCGGACGACGCCCCGCCCCCGGCCGGGCTCGTCGCCATGATGGACGAGCTCACCCGCCTGATCACGCGCGGCGCGCCCCTCCCGGACGACGCCGAGCTCGCCGCGCGTTGCGGCGCGCTCGTGGCCGGCAGCGCGCGGCTCACGCCCGCCGAGCAGGCCGACATCTACCGGCGGCAGTTCTGGGCGCGTCACACCGACGCCCTGCTCGAGGACCACCCCGGGCTCGCGCACGTCCTCGGCGAGGACGGCTTCGACGCCTTCGCCCGGGCCTACCTCGCCGCGCACCCGCCGGCGCGCTTCTCGCTGCGCGACCTCGGGGAGCACCTCGCCGATTTCATCAAGGGTTACGATGGCTTCCCCCCTGCCCTCCGCGACCTCGCCCGCGACATGGCGCGCTACGAGCTCGCCCTCGTCGACGTCTTCGACGGGGCCGCGCCCCCACCGCTCGATCCCGCGAAGGTGACGGGCATGCCGGACGAGGGCTGGACCACCGCCCGCCTCGTCCTCCATCCGCTGCTCGTGCTGATGGATCTCCGTTACCCGGTGCACCTCCTGCGCAGCGAGCTCCGGCAGGGGAAGAAGCCCGCGCTGCCCGGGCCCCGCCCCGTCCGCCTCGCCGTCTTCCGCTCCGCCGATCTCACGATCCGCTACGAGGAGCTCGAGCCGCCGGCGTTTGCGCTGCTCCATGCGCTCGGTCGCGGTGCGCCGCTCGTCGCCGCGTGCGAGGAGGTGGCGGCCGGCGTGAGCGACGCTGCGGGCGCGGACGAGGCCATGCGCACGGCGCTGGCGGCCCGCCTCGGGACCTGGTTCCAGCAGTGGACGAGCTGGGGCCTGATCGTCGACATCGCGCCGGGATCCCGCGCCGGGGACGCTAAGATGGCGCGGTGATCACCATCGTCCAGCGCACCCTCGAGGTCCGCACGAGCGGCCGCGGGTTCTTCGACATCACGCGCGAGGTCGCGCGCGTCGTCGCCGGCGCCGGCGTCGACGTCGGGACCTGCGCCCTCTTCCTCCAGCACACCTCGGCGAGCCTGGTCATCCAGGAGAACGCCGACCCGGCGGTCCTCCGCGACCTCGAGCGCTGGATGTCGCGCCTCGCCCCGGAAGGCCGCGACTACGAGCACGACGACGAGGGCCCCGACGACATGCCGGGCCACCTCCGGAGCGCCGTCACCCGGTCGAGCGAGGTCATCCCCGTCTCGGGCGGTCGCCTCGCGCTCGGAACATGGCAAGCCGTGTATGTCTGGGAACATCGTAGCTCACCCCACATGCGTCGCGTGGTTGTTACCGTAACCGGCACCACAGCAGGGGGGTAAGTGGTATACTTGCCGCGTCCATGTCCTGGATGAGCTCGACCCCCTCGGGGGCTGCTCAGCGGCCGCGCCCGGCAGCACCTGCGCGCGGCGTGGGTGGACCTGGCGACCCCCTTCACCTTCAGCGGAATCACAGCGATGAGCCTTCACACGACGTGCATGGGAATCTTCGACACCCTCCGGATCTGCTTCCCCACCGTCGTGGACGCGGTCCGGGGGCGCGTGACCCTGGAGCGCTGCGACGAGCGGCTCGACTGGTGGGCGCGCAAGGTCCTGGAGGACGCCGACGTCGATCTGGTGGTGCGCGGGCGCGAGCACGCCGCGGGCACGCGGCCGTTCGTGGTGATGTCCAACCACCAGAGCCTCTTCGACATCCCGGTGGTGTTCCGCGCCATCCCCGGGCGGCTCCGGATGGTGGCGAAGACCGAGCTGTTCAAGCTGCCCGTCTTCGGCCAGGCGATGAAGGCGGCCGGGTTCATCCGCATCGACCGGAGCGATCGTGTCCAGGCCACGGCGAGCCTCCAGGTCGGCGCCGCCATGCTGCAGAACGGCACGCGGGTCTGGATCGCCCCGGAGGGCACCCGGAGCAAGACGGGCGCGCTCCTCCCCTTCAAGAGCGGCGGCTTCCGGATGGCGATCGAGACCAACACGCCGATCCTCCCGGTCGCGATCGACGGCACGCGCCACGTGCTGCGGGCCCGCGACGTCGTGGTGCAGCAGCACCACCGCGTGGTGGTGACGATCATGCCGCCGATCGACCCGGCGCCCTACGGCCAGGGTGGCCGCAACCGCCTCATGAGGGACGTCCGCGCGGCGATCGCGGGGGCGCTCGGCCACGACCCGTCCCTCGTCCACCGATCGGCCGCCACCACCGTCGCCGCCCCGCCCGCCTAGAACACCGATCACGTTGAGGAACGAGAGATGAACCGCCAAGGCGCCAAGGGCGCCAAGATATTTTCTTCTCCTTCTTGGCGTCCTTGGCGCCTTGGCGGTTCGAAAATCTGCTCGTTTCAGACGGGTTCAACCCGTTTGTCGCTCTAGAGCGCGCCCTGGAGCGCGTTTTCCGGCGGCGGCGCTGGCGCCCGGGAGCGGTGCTCCTCGGGCGGCGCGGGGCGGAGCGCCCAGGGGCTGCGCGGCGGCGCGGACGTGTCAGCGCCCTCACCGGCTCCCGGCGGCAGGTGCTCCGCCGTGAGCCAGGTCCAGAAGGCGTCGGCCCAGCGCGCGCCGCCCACCTCGTTCGGGTGGATCTTGTCCTTCTTGCGGGGGAGCGGGCCGGGCACCAGCGCGTCGGAGTCGAAGAACCGGCACGGGGCCGAGTTCGTCCGGATCACGTCGATGATGCCGGTGTCCTTCCGCCAGAGCGGTGGGGAGACCCACACGCACGGGCGCCCGCCGATCGCCTTGACGATGCGCCGGACCGCGCCGGCGTGGGCCGGCGGGTTCACGTTCTCGACCTCGTTCGCGCCGAGGCTGATGATCACGAGGTCCGGCTGGTAGTTCGCGACCAGGAGCTCCATCCGGGAGGCCCACGTCACGGTGTACGAGCTGGTCTCCGCCTTGACCGCGTAGCGCACGCGCAGCGCCTCCAGCCGCGGGCGGAGCGCCTGCGCGAAGCCCGCGAGCGCGAACGAGTCGCCGACGTGGAGGACCGCCGTGTTGGGCGGCACGCTGAACGGCGGCGGCTCCGCGGCGGGCTGCGGCTCGCCGGCCGCCGGGGCGGCCGGCGGCGGCGCGACGGGCCCGGCCGCCTCGAGCGGGCGGGTGGCCGCGGGCGGCGGCTCGCCGGCGGGCGGACCCGCTGCGTCCGGCTCGGGCGGCGGCGCGGCGCCGCACGCGATGCCCGCCGCGGAGATCCCGGCGAGCGCCCACCTCGTACCCCGAATGTCCCTGCCCATGGTCCGCTCCAGAAGACCGCGCCCGGCGCGTGCGCCGCGAGCGTCTTCGTCCACGCACGCCGCGAGCGCCGTCGTCCACGCAGCGCGCGGCGCGGCGGCGCACTCTAGGGCAGGCCGAGTCCGTACGGCAATCATTGAGCAGAGGGCCTCCAGGGCTTATTACATGCGCATGAGCTTCCGCCTGTTCGGGGTTCCGGTCGACGTCCAGCTCGGGTTCTGGCTCTCCGCTGCCCTGCTCGGGTTCGGGAGGCTGGTCGCGGAGCAGTACCAGCGGTTCCTCGTGTGGATCATCGTGGTCTTCCTGTCGGTGCTGATGCACGAGTTCGGTCACGCCCTGGCCATCAAGCGGCACCGGATCGAGCCGGAGATCACGCTGCACTTCATGGGCGGCACGACGACCTGGCGGTCGCTCATGCCCCTCGGGCGGCTCCAGCACGTGATCATCAGCCTGGCCGGCCCGTTCGCCGGCTTCTTCGTCGCCGGCATCCTCTACCTCCTGCTCTCCTACGTCCCGGCGCTCCACGCGCTCCCGCCGATGCTGATCTACGGGATGGACACGCTCATCTGGGTCAACGTGGTGTGGGGCGTCCTCAACCTGATCCCCGTGCTGCCGTTCGACGGCGGGCACGTCCTGGAGCACGCGCTCGGCCCGAAGCGGGGGCGGCTCACGGCGGCGATCTCGGGCGTGGCGGCCGTGCTGCTCGCGATCGTCTTCCTCCAGATGGGGTTCATCTTCTTCACGTTCATCCTCGTCATGTCGGCGTTCCAGAGCCTGCAGCGGTTCCGCAGCGAGCCGGCGGCGTCGTCGCCGGTCGTGAACCGCCGGCGCGCGGCGCTCCAGGACGAGCCCCTGCCGCCAGAGACGGAGCAGCTGCTCCAGCGGGCGCGGCGGGCGGTGGAGGACGAGCGGACGGACGAGGCGCGGGCCCTGGCCGGCGAGGTGCTCGCGCAGTCGCCGGCGCCGCCGAAGCGCGCGCTGCGGGAGGCGCACGAGCTCATCGGGTGGGCGCACCTGCTCCTCGGCGACACGAAGGCGGCGGTGGACGCGGTCGCGCAGGCGCGCAAGCACGGCGAGCCGGACCCGGCGCTGGTCGGCGCGGTGCACCTCGCGCAGGGCGAGCTCAAGCAGGCGCGCAAGGTGCTCGAGGCGGCGCGGGAGGCCGGCGACGACCGGAAGGAGATCGCCGGCCCGCTGATCCGGGTGCTCGTCGAGCAGGGCGAGGTGGCGCGCGCGGCGGCGGTCGCGCTCGACATCGTGGAGCAGCTCTCGGAGGACGACGCGCGCAGGATGGCGGAGATCGCGTTCGAGCGCGGCGCGTTCGACTGGTCGGCGCGGCTCTACGAGGCGATCTTCCGCCGCATCGGCCAGAGCGAGGACGCCTACGACGCCGCGCGCGCGAGCGCCAAGGACGGGAACCTGGACCGGGCGCTGGAGCTGCTCCGGGACGCGGTGGAGGCCGGCTTCTCGGATCGGGCGCGGGCGTGGTCGGACTCGGCGTTCGAGGCGCTCCGGGGCGGGCCGCTCGAGACGGTGCTGCCGCGGCCGTGACGGGGTAGTCTCGGCCGCGTGCCGATCCAGGTCTCGTTCCTTCGTGTAGGTCCTATCGAGGTCCCGCCGCCCGCTTACCAGTCCGAGGGGGCCGTGGGGCTCGACCTCCGCGCGGCGATCGACGCGGAGGTGACGATCGGGCCGGGGGAGCGGAAGCTCGTGCCCACGGGGTACGCGGTCGCCTTGCCCGACGGCCACGAGGGGCAGGTGCGGCCGCGGTCGGGGCTGGCGCTCCACCACGGCGTCACGGTGCTCAACGCGCCCGGGACGATCGATCCCGACTACCGCGGGGAGCTCAAGGTCCTCCTGATCAACCACGGCGCGGCGCCGTTCACCGTGCGCCGCGGCGACCGCATCGCGCAGCTCGTCATCTGCCCGGTCGCGATCGCCGAGGTGGTCCTGGTGTCGTCGCTCGCGCCGACCGCGCGGGGGGCTGGCGGGTACGGATCGACCGGCGTGCACGAAGAGCGCTGAGGCCTCGTCGGGCGAGCGAGGGTGTCGTCGCCCGATACGCAGCTCCGATTTCATTTCGATTTCTGGATCGAATGCGGCGCGCGTGGACGCGAAAAATAACGATAGAGAAACTTCAGTGAAACACGTACCCGGGCATCGTCCGTAGCGGATCATCGGCCAATGTGTGGCTGAGACCCAAGAGGGCGCGACGCGAGATCACGATCTGCGCGCCCTTCGCTGCGAAGCTCGGTCGGCTCGTCGTTTCATGTCCTGGGGCTCGCTGGACGTCGCGCCGGACGTCGACGGCGGGCCTCGTCTGGATCGTCACGTCCAGCAGGTGCGCATTCCTCGAATGTCCCCTCGGCGCCACGGACCTTCGTCAATAAAGGACGTTTGAATGAAGAAACAGGATACGTCGTGTGGAGCATCGAGCGCCTTGCCCCTCGGGCGCCGGCGGTTCCTGGGCGGCACCCTCGCGGTCGGGGGAGCCGCGCTCCTCCCCGCCTGCGGCTCGAAGGGCGACGAGGCCGGGGCGCCGCCGGCGGTGACTGGGCAGGCGGTTGCGGGCGCCGGCAAACCGGAGACGGCCGACCTGCGCTTCGGGATGATCGCCCTGACCGATTGCTCCCCGATCGTGATCGCCCACGAGAAGGGGTTCTTCAAGAAATACGGCATCAACTCGACCATCGTGAAGGGCGCGAGCTGGGCGGCGATCCGCGACTCGCTCTCGAACGGGGACCTGCACGCGACCCACATGCTCTTCGGCATGCCGCTCGCGTCCACCATGGGGCTGCTCGGCTCGCCGAAGAGGCCGATGATCATCCCCTGGCTGCTCAACAGGAACGGCCAGGCCATCACGATGAAAATCGACCTCAGGGGCAAGGTGGCCGGCGATCCCAAGGCGCTCAGGCCGCTCGTCGAGGAGGCGAAGGAGAAGGGGGCGCCGATGACGTTCGCGATGACGTTCCCCCCGGGCACACACGCCATGTGGACCCGCTATTACCTCGCCGCGGGCGGCATCCACCCGGACAAGGACGTCGCGCTCGTCACGATCCCGCCCGCGCAGATGATCGCCAACATGAAGGTGGGGAAGATGGACGGCTACTGCGTCGGCGAGCCGTGGGGCGCGCGGGCGATCGCCGACCAGATCGGCTACACGGCGATCACGACCCAGGAGCTCTGGAAGGACCACCCCGAGAAGGTGTGCGCGTTCACCGCGGAGTTCGCCGAGAAGAACCCGAGGACGGTGAAGGCGGTGATCAAGGCGCTCCACGAGGCGAGCCTCTGGCTCGACAAGCTCGAGAACCGCCCCGAGCAGGCGGACATCGTGTCGCGCCCCACGTACATCAACTGTCCGCCAGAGCTCATCCTGGGGCGCCTCCAGGGACACTACGACTACGGCGACGGGCGCAAGAAAGAGGACAAGGACTACATGATCTTCAGCGACCGGAACTGCAACTACCCCCAGCCGAAGTACGCGCTCTGGTGGCTCAGCCAGTTCCGCCGCTGGGGCATGGTGGAAGGGAAGCCGGACTACGAGGGCGTCGTCAAGCAGGTCATGCGCCCCGACATCTACGAGGAAGCGATGAAGGAGCTCGGGGTCGCGCACGGCGGGCCGAGCAGCGAGCCCGAGACGCTCTTCGACGGCGTGACGTTCGATCCCAGGGATCCGGAGGCGTACGCGACGTCCTTCGCGGTCCATGGACTGAAGGGATGAGCCCGACATCGTCATCGTCGCGCGCCGCGCGGGCGCGGCCGCGGAGGAGGAGTGCGCCATGAGCGACGTGAAAGCAGTCTCTGCGAAGATCAAGATCGATCACCTGCTCCTGCCGCTCTTCGGGGTGGCCTGCGTCATCGGGTGTTGGGCCGCCGCGAGCAGCCTGTGGGCCGAGTCCCTGCCCTCCCCGCTCAAGACGTGGGACGTGAGCAGGCCCTACATCTTCGAGCCGTTCGAGAAGCGCGGGGAGCTCGACCAGGGGATCCTCCGCTTCACGTGGTACTCGCTCGAGCGGGTCGCCAAGGGCTACACGCTGGCCATCCTGCTCGGGACCCCCATCGGCTTCTTCCTCGGCGCCTCGAAGCTGTTCAGGTCGAGCTTCGATCCGATCATCCAGATCCTCCGCCCGGTCTCGCCCCTCGCCTGGCTTCCGCTCGGCCTCGTGCTGTTCCAGAAGCCGGATCCCGCGGGCGTCTTCACCATCGCGATGTGCTCGATGTGGCCGACGGTCCTCAACACGGCGCTCGGGGTGCGCTCCATCCCGCAGGACTACATGAACGTCGCCAGGGTGCTCCGGCTCTCGCGCATGAAGACGCTGTTCAAGGTGCAGCTCCCGGCCGCGCTTCCGTACATGTTCACGGGGTTCCGCCTCAGCCTCGGCATCGCCTGGCTCGTCATCGTGGCCGTGGAGATGCTCACCGGCTCGCCGGGCGTGGGGGGCTTCCTGTGGCAGGAGTACAACAGCCTGATCTACGAGCACATCATCCTGTGCATCATCACCATCGGCGTCGTGGGCTTCCTCTTGGACACGCTCATGAGCCTCGTCGAGCGCAGGCTCAAGTTCGCGGGAGGGTGACGCCATGCCGCTGGTCGAGCTCTGCAACGTCGGGAAGAGTTACGGCGCCGGGGCCACGCGCACCGAGGTGCTGAGGGACGTCAACCTGGAGATCGACAAGGGCGAGTTCGTCGCCGTCGTCGGCTACTCGGGGGCCGGGAAGACGACGCTCATGTCGCTCGTCGCCGGGCTGCTCCAGCCGGACACCGGGGTCGTGAAGGTGAACGGGAAGGTGGTGGACGGGCCGGGACCGGACCGCGGCGTCATCTTCCAGAACTACTCGCTCCTGCCCTGGCTCTCCGTCTACGACAACATCTACCTGGCGGTGGACCAGATCTTCGCGTCCTGGCCCGCCGAGAAGAAGCGGGAGCACACCGAGCGGTACATCGCCATGGTGAAGCTCTCCCACGCGCGCGACAAGAAGCCGGCGCAGCTCTCCGGCGGCATGCGCCAGCGCGTCTCCGTGGCGCGGGCGCTCGCCATGGATCCCGAGGTCCTCCTGATGGACGAGCCGCTCGGCGCGCTGGACGCGCTCACGCGCGCGACCCTGCAGGACGAGATCGAGCGGATCTGGCGCGCGACCCAGAAGACCGTGCTGCTCATCACGAACGACGTCGACGAGGGCATCCTCCTCGCCGACCGGATCATCCCGCTCAGCAAGGGGCCGGGCGCCACCCTGGGGCCCGGGGTTGCGGTCGATCTCGATCGCCCGCGGGACCGCAAGGCGCTCAACCACGATCCGCGCTTCAAGGAGATCCGCGGCGCGGTCATCAATTACCTGCTCGGCCTCGGCGCCGGGCGTCCATCGAACCTGGCGAGGAACAGCAGCAGCGCTCC
The DNA here is from genome assembly GCF_002950945.1 of Sorangium cellulosum. Lineage (GTDB taxonomy): Bacteria > Myxococcota_A > Polyangia > Polyangiales > Polyangiaceae > Sorangium > Sorangium cellulosum_E. The sequence continues at coordinate 5,688,718 of NZ_CP012673.1, read as the reverse complement.
CGGAGGAGCGCAGAGGGCGGGCGCGGTCGCATGAAGAAGCACCTGGAGATCTGGAACGTCACGAAGGTGTTCCCCACGAAGGCCGGGCCCGCGGTCGTGGTCAGGGACTTCGACCTGAACCTCGCCAAGGGCGAGTTCGTCTCGCTCATCGGCCACTCCGGGTGCGGGAAGTCGACGGTGCTCTCGATGGTGGCAGGCCTGAGCAGCATCACCCGGGGCGGCATCGTGCTCGCGGGCAGGGAGATCCAGGGGCCCGGACCCGACCGCGGGGTCGTGTTCCAGGCGCCCTGCCTGCTCCACTGGATGACCGCGCTCGAGAACGTCCTGCTCGGCGTGGAGCAGGTCCACCCGCAGAAGAGCAAGAAGGAGTGCAGCGAGATCGCGGCGCACTACCTCCGGGTCGTGGGGCTCGAGGCGTCGATGCACAAGAAGCCGCGCGAGCTGTCGGGCGGGATGCAGCAGCGGGTCGGGCTGGCGCGCGCCTTCGCCCTGTCGCCCAAGATGCTCCTGCTCGACGAGCCCTTCGGCATGCTCGACTCGCTCACGCGATTCGAGCTCCAGGAGGTGCTCATGAGCCTGTGGGCCGAGGACCAGAAGACGGCCCTCATGGTCACGCACGACGTGGACGAGGCCCTGTTCCTGTCGGACCGCATCGCGATGATGACGAACGGCCCGGCCGCGCGGCTCGGCGAGATCCTGGAGGTGCCCTTCCCGCGGCCGCGCGACCGCAAGGCGGTGCTCGAGGACCCGATGTACTATCCGCTCCGCGAGCGGCTGATCACGTTCCTCGAGGGCCAGGTGCACAAGGAGGCGCCGGTCGCCGAGAGCCCGCGCGAGTCCGCGCCCGACGCGGTGAAGGTGGGGCGGTTCTGGCAAACGCTCTGGAAGGGGACCAGGACGTCGGCGTAGCGCCGCCGCCAGGTGGGGCTAGAACACCGATCACGTTGAGGAACGAGAGATGAACCGCCAAGGCGCCAAGATATTTTCTTCTCCTTCTTGGCGTCCTTGGCGCCTTGGCGGTTCGAAAATCTGCTCGTTTCAGACGGGTTCAACCCGTTTGTCGCTCTAGCGGTCCCAGGAGAACAGCCGGAAGACCGCGATCGCGATCCCCAGGACGACGAGGCCCACCGCCACGTAGAGGAGACGGAAGGGGCCGATCCCGAGGCGCTCGCCGTCGAAGAGCAGCGACGCGGCGCCCAGATCGACGATCGTGATGAGCACGCCCGCGCCCGCGAGCCGCACCGGCAGGGCGAACATCGCCATGAGGTCCCTCGGGCTCGGGGGCGTGGGCGCGCGGGCGACCATCGGGGGCGGCATCCGGGAGGGCGCGTAGGGCGACCTCGCGCCGAGCGCGGGCGCCGGAGCAGACCAGTCGAGCGCGAGCGGCACCACCGGCTCCGTCGGCAGGCTGTACGGCGGCAGCGGGCCGCGGCGCTCCGGCAGATCGATCTCCTGCGTCGCCATCTCCGCGGGGGGTGGACGTGACGCCCTCGGCGCCGGGGCCGGAACGTCCAGCGCCCGCGCCGCCCGGGGCGCCGCCGCGGGGCCGCGCGCCGCGGGGGGCGCCTGGCTCCGGCCGGGCAGCGCGATCGGCGGCGCGCTCCGCGGCAGGCCGAGCGCCTGCTCCAGCTCGTCCCAGAACACCCCGACGTCGCGGAAGCGCTCGCGCGGATCGACCGCGAGCGCGCGCCGGAAGACGCCCTCCACGACATCGGGGACGAACACGCCCTCGCTCCGCGGGGTCGGGCGGCGCTTCTCGTCGAGCACCGTGCCCATCATCGCGACGTGATCGCCGGCGATGATCTCGCGGCCGGCGAGCGCCTCGACCACGGTGACCGCGAGCCCCCAGACGTCCGTCCAGGGGCCCGTCTTGCCGAAGCGCTTCGGCGCCCACTGCTCGGGCGCGCCGTACGCGGGCGTGAACGCCATCGAGAGGCCGCCCGACGTGGTCGCCGTCTGGCCGGCCGTGATCGCCGCGGCGTCGCGCGCGCGGGCGATGCCGAAGTCGAGGATCTTGACGACCTCCGCGCCGTGGATCTGCGCGAGGAAGATGTTCGCCGGCTTGAGATCGCGGTGCACCACGCACGTGGGGCCGCCCGGCCCGGGGAAGCGGTGCGCCGCCTCGAGCGCCCGCGCCACCGGGGCGAGCAGCCGGATCGCCTCGCCCGGCGCGAGCGGCGGCTGCCGCATCGCCGCGCGCGCGGCGATGTGGCTCGCGAGCGTGTCGCCGTCGAGCCACTCCAGCGCGATGAACGGCACGAAGACGCCCGCCGCGGTCGAGATCACGTCGTGGTGCAGCGGCCTGACGACCGCCGGGATGGCCGCCGAGAGGCGGAAGAGCAGCTCCGCCTCCTCGCGGAACTTGTCAAGGAATTGTGCGCGCAGCTCCTCGGGCATCGCCGCCGGGACCTTGAGGCACTTCAGCGCGACCGGCGCACGAAAGGCCTCGTGGTACGCCCGGTACACCACGCCGAACCCGCCTTCGGCGACGACCCGCTCCACCTTGAACGCCCCCTGGGTCGTGCCGACGATCCCGAAGACATCCCCGGCCATCCGCCGGAGGGTACACGAGCTCGATGGAGCTCCGGAAGGTCCCCGGGAGCCGCCCCTGGGGCCCGAGAGCCCCAGGGGGCACGCGGGGCTCCGGAAAAGCCTCCGGGCGCTGCGAAGGCGCCGTGGATCGAGGGTCGCCCACCCGCACCTACCACGGAGGCGCGCCCGGACTCCCCCGGGCACAGGGGGCCCACCGGCCCCGCCTTCGGCGGTATCCGTCCGCCCGGACCACACTCGATTGTCCGTTTCGCGCCGCGTCGCGCTAGGCTCGGCGCCATGCCGCCGCGTAGCCGCGAGGTCGATCGACCTCTCCGCAAAGAAGTCCGTCTGCTTGGTCGCCTGCTCGGTGAGGTGCTGATCGAGCAGGAAGGTGAAGAGCTCTTCGCGCTCGAGGAGCACATCCGCACGCTCGCCATCCGGCGTCGCCGCGGCCCGAACGACGGGCGCGCGCACGCCGCGGCGGAGCTCAGCAAGCTGCTCGCGAGCCTGCCGCACGATCGCATCGAGCCAGTCATCCGCGCGTTCACCGTCTACTTCCGGCTCGTCAACATCGCGGAGCAGCACCACCGCATCCGCCGCGCCCGCGCGTACGCCGCGGACCCCGGCGCGCGCCCGCAGCGCGGCTCGCTCGAGGCCGCGATGCGCGCGCTCAAGGACGCCGGCGTGCCCGCGGAGCGCGTGCGCTCGGCGCTGCGCTCGCTCGACGTGACGCTCACGCTCACCGCGCACCCGACGGAGGCCGCGCGGCGCACCGTCCTCGAGAAGCTCTACCGCATCTCCAAGCACCTCGAGGAGCGCGACCGCTGCCACCTCACGCCGGTCGAGGCGGCGAGCCGGATCGCCGAGATCCGCGAGGAGATCACCGCGCTCTGGCAGACGGACGAGGTGCGCCGCGATCGCCCCACCGTGGGCGACGAGGTGAAGAACGTCGCCTGGTACATCGAGGAGATCCTCTGGGACCTGATCCCCGCGCTCCCCGCCGCGTTCGAGCGCGCGTTCGAGACCGCGTACGGCGAGCCGCTCGACGTCGAGTTCACGCCGCTCCGCATCCACTCCTGGGTCGGCGCCGACATGGACGGCAACCCGCGCGTCGTGCCCGCCGTGCTCGAGGACGCGCTGTTCGCCTACCGCATCCGGGGCCTGCGCCGGCTCGTCCGCGCGGCGCGCGAGCTCGGCGGCGCGCTCTCGCAGTCGGTGCGCCACGTCACGCCGCCGCCGTGGTTCATCGCCTCGGTCGAGGAGGACGCCGCGGCGATGCCGGACATGGCCGCGCTCTTCGGCCCGCGCACCGAGGGCGAGCCGTGGCGGCGCAAGCTGCGCTTCATCGAGGCGCGCCTGCTTGCCACGCTCGATCACGCCGAGCACCTCCGCGCCGTCGCCCGCGAGCGCTCGGGGCAAGGGCCGGCGTTCGAGGGGCGCGCCTTCGTGCGCGCCGAGGAGCCGACGTTCGCGATCCCCTACCGCGAGCCGTCGGAGCTCGAGCGCGACCTCGCGCTCGTCGCCGACAGCCTCCGCGCCGCCGGCTGCGCGCGCTCGGGCGAGCGGCGCGCGCGCGCGCTGCTCTCGCAGGTCCGCGCGATCGGGTTCGCGCTCGCGGAGCTCGAGATGCGCGCCCCCGCCGAGGACGCGCGCGCCGCGGCGGCCGAGATCGAGGCGGGCCGCATCGAGCCGGCGCAGATGGGTCCGGAGGCGCGCCGCGTGTTCGAGGCGCTCCAGCGCATCGCCGAGGCGCAGCGCGAGGGCGGCGAGTCGGCCTGCCGCACGCTGATCCTCTCGATGACCCAGAGCGAGAACGACATCCTCGCGGCGCTCGCGAGCGCGAGGGCGGCGGGCCTGTGGGACGAGGCGCGCTCGTGCGCGCGCATCGACGTCGTCCCGCTGTTCGAGTCGCTCGGCGCCCTCAACGACAGCGCGCGGATCCTGCGCGCGCTGCTCGCGCACCCCGAGTACCGGCCGCACGTGCTCGCCCGCGGCGTGCAGGAGGTGATGATCGGCTACAGCGACTCCGGCAAGGAGGTCGGCCTGCTCGCGGCGGCCGCGGCGCTCCGGCGCGTGCAGGAGACGCTGCCGAAGATCGCCGCGGAGGCGGAGCTCCCGCTCCGGGTCTTCCACGGCCGCGGCGAGTCGGTGGCGCGCGGCGGCGGCCCGGCGCACCAGGCGCTGCTCGCGCTGCCCGCCGGCAGCGTCGGCGGCCGCTACAAGGCGACGGAGCAGGGCGAGGCGCTCGACCACAAGTACGCCCGCCCCGAGCTCGCGATGCGCACGCTCGAGATCATGCTGAGCGGCGTCCTCCTGCACACGCTCGGCGCGCAGCCGCGCCCGCCGAGCACGGCCGAGCTCCGCTACGCCGCGGCGTTCGACGAGCTCGCGGAGACGGGGCGCCGCGTCTACCGCGGGCTCGTGTGGGAGGAGCCGAAGTTCGTGGAGTTCTTCACGGCGGTGACCCCGATCGACGAGATCGCGCGCCTGCCGCTCGGCTCGCGCCCGAGCAAGCGCCGCGCGGGCGGCCTGGAGTCGCTGCGCGCGATCCCGTGGGTCTTCGCGTGGACCCAGAACCGCGCCATCCTGCCGGGCTGGTACGGCGTCGGCAGCAGCCTGGAGGCGATGGGCCAGCGCCCCGAGGGCGCGGAGCTGCTCAAGGAGATGATCGCGTCGTGGCCGTTCTTCCGGACGGTGCTCGACAACGTGGAGATGGTGCTCGCGAAGGCCGACATGACGATCTTCGCGGGGTACGCCGAGCTCGCGCCGACCGCCGCGCGGAAGGCGGTCGCGCCCCGGATCATCGCGGAGTACCGGCTGACGCGGACGTGGCTCAAGCGGCTCACGGGCAACCGGCGGCTGCTCGATGGCAATCCGACGCTCCAGCGGTCCATCTCGCTGCGCAATCCTTACGTCGACCCTCTTTCATTTCTGCAAATCGAGCTCCTCAGGGCGAGCCGCGGCGGCGACAACGGGCGCGATCGGCCACTCCTGCTCACGTTGAACGGCATTGCCGCCGGGATGCGGAACACGGGGTGAGCGCCGCCGCACCGCGGCGCGGCGCGCTGCGCACCGCGCCGCAGGGGCGGCGCAACGCCGGGCGTCGTGGCGCGATCACAACGAGATCATGACAATCGCTCCGCCAACCGCGGCGGTGCGTGGTAGAAGGCCGGCGCCATGACCAGCATCGTCGAGTTCGGACGTCCCGAGACCCTTCCGGCATCGGACAAGCGCCTTCTGCTCGTCTTCGACGGCGGCAATGCCCCGGGCTACTCCTCGGTCGCGGTCGCGCTGACCGAGGAGGCGGCGCGCCGCGGTTACGAGGTGTGGGCCGCGACCGAGGGCTTCCGCTCCCTCACGGCGGACGCGAGGGCCGAGCCCCATTTCGAGCGCCTCATCATGAGCCGCCGCCAGCGCTACGACCTGCTCGCGCAGGGCATCCCGGCGCGCTCGATGGGGCGGCGCGTGCTCGACGCCGGCAGCGATTTCCGGAGCGAGCGTTACAGCGGCTTCCTCGATCGCGAGAAGCGCAAACAGGCCGCCGAGACCTTCAAGGCGCAGGGGTTCACCCACCTCATCTGCGTCGGCGGCAACGGCACCTTCGAGGGCATCAAGGCCTGGCTCGACGAGTTCGAGGTGCGCCCGCAGGCCGGCTTCGTGAACGTCTCCATCGACAACGACCTCGAGGGCGACCGCGCGATCGGCTTCCTCTCGGGCGTGGAGACGGGCGCGACGATCGCGCGCGGGCTGTACGAGGACGCTTACACGCACAAGCGCATCTACCTCCTCGAGATGATGGGCAATCGCAGCGGGCGGCACGCGCTGCACTGCGCGGTGGCGGCGCGGGCGCACCTCATCGTGCTCCCCTTCTTCCGCTTCCCGGACGACGTGCTGAGCGAGCTCGCCGAGAGCCTCGGGCGCGCCGACTACGCGCTCGTCATCGTCGCGGAGGGCTACGAGGCCGAGCGCCGCCGCAAGGAGCACCCGGGCGTGTCGGCGAGCGTGTTCCTGAAGCAGCAGCTCGCGAGCGCTGGGCTCCGCGACACGCCGGACAAGCGCGTGATCGCCGAGCCGTTCAGCCGGTACATCCGCGGCATCCGCCCCGCCTTCCTCGACGTCTCGGCCGCCTTCCTCAAGGCGTCGCTGCTGCTCGCGGCGTTCGACGAGGGGCGCACCGAGGTGATGCCGTACGTGCTCGCCGCGAACGACGTCGGCGTGCTGGACTTCTCCACGATCCGGCGCGAGGACGGCGTCGAGCGCGCGTTCCTCCCGCTGCTCGACCGGCTCGACCTCAAGCGCTTCAAGACCTGGATCCTCGACCACTTCGTCAGCCTGCGCGCGCCCACCGGCTGAGCCGCGCCGCCGCCCCCGGCCGGCGCGGTCCGGGCGGGGCCGACGCCGGCCGCGGGGCCACGTCCCGCGGCGCGCTCCGCCGGCCGCACCCTCAGGGCACGCCGGAGATCGCGCTCACGATGGTGTAGACGGTCGCGGAGAGGAGGGCCGCGGCCGGGATCGTGAAGATCCAGGCCCAGACGATGCGGCCGGCGACGCCCCAGCGGACGGTCGAGACGCGGCCGCTCGTGGCGCCGACCCCGACGATGGCGCCCGTGATCGTGTGCGTCGTGCTCACGGGGATGCCGAGCGCGGTGGCGCTGAACAGCGTCACCGCGCCGGCCGTCTCGGCGGCGAAGCCGCCCACGGGCTTGAGCTTCGTGATCCTCATGCCCATCGTCTTCACGATGCGCCATCCGCCCGAGAGCGTGCCGAGGCCCATCGCCGCGTGGCAGGTGAGCACGACCCACAGGAGCGGCTCCGGGTGCTCGCCGTTCGCCTGGACGCCGGCGGCGATGAGCAGCGCCGTGATGATGCCCATCGTCTTCTGGGCGTCGTTGCCGCCGTGGCCGAGCGAGTAAGCGGCGGCCGAGAGCAGCTGCAGGCGCCGGAAGCGGGAGCTCACCTTCCCGGGCGTCCAGCGGCTCGCGAGCAGCCGGATCGCGTGCATGAGCGAGAACCCGATCACCGCGCCGAGCAGGGGCGAGACCAGGATGAAGGCCGCCGTCTTGCCGAAGACGGTCGCGTCGAGCACCGACAGCCGCCCCGCGCTCTTGACCGCGGCCCCCGCGAACCCGCCCATCAGCGCGTGCGAGGAGGACGACGGGAGCCCCCACCACCACGTGAGGAGGTTCCAGATGATCGCGCCGAGCAGGCTGCCCAGGATGACGTTCGGGGTGATGAACGCCGGCTCGACGCCCTTCGCGATGTTGCGCGCGACCGTCGGCTCGAACAGCGCGAAGGCGATGAAGTTGAACGCGGCCGCCCAGATCACCGCGGTGCGAGGCGACAGGACGCGCGTCGAGACGATGGTCGCGATCGAGTTCGCGGCGTCGTGAAAGCCGTTGATGTAGTCGAACACCAGCGCGATCACGACGATGACGATGATGTAGGTCGTCATGCGTGCTCGAGGACGATGCCTTCGATGATGTTCGCGACGTCCTCGCAGCGGTCCGTCGCGTTCTCCATGAGGTCGTAGATGTCCCGCCACTTCATGACGACGAGCGGGTCGTTCCCCTTCTTGAAGAGCGACGCCAGCCCGTTGCGGTAGAGCCCGTCCGCCACGTTCTCGATCTTGTTGATCTCGACGCAGAGCGCGAGCAGGTCCGGCTGCCGCTTCATGTCCTTGAGCGACTCGACGGCGGAGCTCATGACGGTGCACGCGTCGACCACCGCCTGGGCGAGGCCGCGCGCGTCCGGCAGCGCTCCGTCGATCTCGAAGAGGACGACGCGCATCGCCGCCGCCTCGATGCAGTCGAGCACGTTGTCGAGCCCGGTGATGAGCGCGTGGATCTCCTCGCGGTCGAGCGGGGTGATCCACGTCTGGTGGAGCGCCGCCAGGCAGCCGTGGGTGATCTTGTCGCCTTCGTCCTCTAGCTCCGAGATCCGCTTCGCCAGCGCCGGCGCGTCCTCGAGCCGATCGAGCATCTCCTGGAGGAGTGTGCTCGCGGCGACGCTCCGCTGCGCGTGGTTGGCCAGCGCGTCGAAGAAGACCGCATCGCGGGTCAGTCCCATGGGGCGGGGCGTTTAGCTGTCTCGCCGTACTACGTCAACGAGTCGTCACAATTCAGCCGGAAGCATGTAACATTGTGATCCGTGCTCCGGTCGTGCGACCGGGGCGCAGCGCGCGGGTGACATGGGTATCCGAAGCAAGCTCATCGCGTTCACCGTGGGGATCGCGGTCCTCGCGGCGGTGGTGTTCGACGGCTATGTGGTGCAGACGCTCGGCGCGGAGCTCGGGGAGCACACCGAGGCCGATCTGGCGGCGCGGACGGCGCTGGTGACCGAGGCCGTCGCGAGGACGGGCGACCTCGAGGCGGAGGCCCCGGCGCTCGCGGCGGCGCTGGCGGAGCGCGCCGGCGCGCGCGTCACGCTCATCGATCCACGCGGCGCCGTGCGGGGCGACTCGTCGGTCGCGCCGGAGCAGCTCGACGCGCTCGAGGATCACGCGAGCCGCCGCGAGGTCGCCGACGCGCTCAACCTCGGCGTCGGGCGCGGCGAGCGGGTGAGCAAGACCACGGGCATGCGGATGCTCTACGCCGCGCGGCGGCTCGACCGGCCGGACGGGCCCTGGATCGTGCGGCTCGCGTTCGAGCCGGTCGCGATGGATCGCAGCCTGTCCGCGGCGCACCGGCGCGTCGTGGAGGGCACGCTGCTCGCCCTCGCGCTGGCGATCGGCGCGGCGCTCGTGGGCTCGCGCGCGCTCTCCGATCGGCTGCTCTACCTGACCGAGGTCGCGCGCGCGATGCGCGGCGACCTGAGCCGCCGCGCGCGTGTCCAGGGCGCCGACGAGGTCGCCGCGCTCGGGGGCGCGCTGGATGAGCTCGCCGAGAGCCTCGTGCGATCGCGGCGCGAGCTCGGCGGCGAGGGCGAGCGCTTCGGCGCGGTGCTCGAGGCGATGCGCGAGGGCGTGCTCGTCACGGACGAGCGCGGCGACATCGTGCTGGTGAACCCGGCGCTGTCGCAGCTGCTCGGCGTCCGCCGCGACGCGGTCGGCCGCCCGCCGCTCGAGGTGCTCCGCTCCGCGAGCCTGCACGAGCTCATCGAGGAGGTGTCGATCGCGCGCGCCCCCGCGACGCGCGAGATCGAGATCGCGCCCGCGGCGCTGGGCGCGGCGGGGCCGCCCGGCCGCCGGCAGCTCGTCGTCAACGCGGCGCCGCTCGCGATCCCGGCGCAGGGCCGCGGCGCGGTGGGGGTCGTCGCCGTCTTCTTCGACGTGACGGAGCTCCGGCGCATCGAGGGTCTGCAGCGCAACTTCATCGCCAACGCGTCGCACGAGCTCCGCACGCCGGTCGCGACGATCCGCGCGAGCAGCGAGACGCTGCTCGGCGGGGCGCTCGACGATCCGGCGGCCTCGCGCGACTTCGTGGAGGTGATCGATCGCAACGCGACCCGGCTGCACCGGCTCGTGAACGATCTGCTCGACCTGTCGCGCATCGAGGGCGGGGAGCGGCGGCTGTCGCCGGGCACGCTCGACGTCGCGGAGCAGACCGAGGCCGCGGTGGCGCTCCTGCGCGGGCGCGCGCGCGAGAAGCGGACGACGCTGCACGTCGATGTCGCGCCGGGAACGCTCGTCGCGGCGGATCCGCGCGCCCTCGATCAGGTGCTCACCAACCTGATCGACAACGCGATCCAGCACACCCCGGACGGATCCCGCGTGACGCTGCGTGCGATGGCGAGCAGCGGGCGTGTGGTGGTGGAGGTCGAGGACGACGGCCCGGGCATCCCGGCGGAGCATCAGGCGCGCGTGTTCGAGCGGTTCTACCGCGTGGACGCGGGGCGCTCGCGGGCGACGGGCGGCACCGGGCTGGGCCTCTCGATCGCGAAGCACCTCGTCGAGGCGATGAGCGGCGACATCTCCGTGACGACGGGCGCGTCCGGCGGCGCGCTCTTCCGGTTGACGTTGCCGCTCGGGAAGGCCGGCGCCGGGAGGGCGGCGGAGCTGCGCCACGGCAGGGCGCAGCTCGAGCGCGCGTGAGCCTCGGCGCGCGCCCCTAGAGCGGTTTTCCTCCGTCTTCGACACGCAGAGCGGCGGTCACCCGCGCAGGAGACGGGCCCAGATCGGCGTTTTCGGCGCGCAAGCGCACTCCTGTGCGCTGAGCACCGAAAACGTCGAGGTGGGCCCGTATCCGAAGCGGGTGACCGCCGCTCTAGGGCGCGCAGGCGGTGTGGCAGGCGTTGAACGAGGCCTCGCAGGCCTTCGGGTCCTTGAGCTTCGGCAGGCCGCCGTCCGCGGGGAACGTCGGCGTGAGGCAGCTCTGCAGGATCGATTGGCACTTGGTGGCGCACGCCTCGAGCTTGGTCGAGAGCGCGCCCGCGTCGGTCTTCGTCCCCCCGTCGGTCGTCGTGCCTGCGTCCTTCGGCGCGCCCGCGTCCAGCAGGGCGATGCCCGCGTCGAGCAGGGACGCGCCCGCCGGAGCGGGCTGCGCCGGGGTCGCCTTCGCGGTCGCGGCCGCGGGCGGAGCGGCCGTCGTCGGCGTCGCGGGGGGCGTCGTCCCCGTCGCCGTGGGCAGCGGCGCCGTTGCGGCCGGCGCGGCGGCGTCGCCCGGGAGCGGCGCGATCTCCTCCGTCTCGTCACTGGATTTACACGCCGTGAGCGCGAGCAGCCCCGGTGTGGCAGTCGTCACGGCGAAGACGGCGAGCAGCTTGGTAGCGCGCATGGGTTGCTTCATGCTGCCACCCCGCCGAGGACGCAACCCTCCCCGCCCCCGCGGCGCGTGCCCTGCGCTCGCGAGGCGCGCTACTCCGTCCGGAAGATCACGTGGAACCCGTAGCGGGTCTCCACGACGTCGCTGAGCTGATGGAGATCGAGCTCGAACGCCGCGTCGGCGAAGGGCGGCAGCACGTCGGCCCGCTCGATCGTGCCGAGCGAGCCCCCGCGCGACGCGGCGCCTGCCTCCTCGCTGTACTCGGCGACCACCGCGTCGAGATCGGCGCCGCCGCGGATCTTGTCGCGCGCCTCCATCGCGCGCAGGCACGCCTGCTCGCGCGTGCGCGTCGCGCCGTCGGCGCGCTCGGCGCCGGCGTGGCGGACGAGGATCTGCTTCACGCCGATGCGCGACGGCTCGTCCGCGCGGGCCTGCCGCTTCGCGCCCGCGGCGGCGAGGCACGCGGCGGCGCTCGTCGCCCCCGCGGCGTCCGCGGCGCCGTCGCCCGGCGCGGCCGCCGGCGTCCGGGGCTCCGGCGGGGGCGCGCCGCACGCGGCGGCGAGCGCGGTGAGGAGGAGCGCGAGCGGTGCGGGTCGTTCCAGCGGGCGCATCGCCCGCGAGCATAACGACGCGACCGCGAGATCGGAACCCGAGGTGCGCGCGGCGGCACCGGTGACCCACCCGCCAAACCGCGCGCGCTGCGCCGTCCCTATCCGTTCGCGATGCGCGGGGTTTGCATCGTCCGTCGCATCGCTGGTAAGAAAGCAGCATGCAGCGCCTCCTCCTCGCGGCCGCCTTGGGTGCCGCGCTGATCTCCGGTTGCAGCACGGCCTTCAAGGACAAACGCACGCCGTCCGGCGAGTTCTGCAGCGACATGCACGTCGTGCCGGCTGGTCAGGCGCCCGATCGCGAGTACCACCGCCTTCAGCCCATCTCGAGCGATCCGGAGGCCCGGACCGAGGCGGAGCGCCTCGAGTCGCTGCGCAAGGCCGCGTGTGCCGTCGGCGGCGACGCGGTCATCGAGGCGGTGAACGAGGAGATCCGCACCGAGGACGGGCGTTACGCCAGCGTCGCCAGCGGGACCGCGGTGATCTGGGTCCGCCGCACGGACGGCGAGGCGAAGCCGATCACGTTTCACCCGGTGGGTCAGCCGCCCGAGCCGGCGCCGACCGCCGAGCCCGAGGCGCCTCCCGCACCGGCCGAGCCGGCATCGGACGAGCCGTACGAGGAGGCCGCGCCTGCCGCGTCGGCCCCGCCGGCCAAGCCCGGGCAGCCGGCCAAGCCCGGACAGTCGACGAAGCCTGCTCAGCCGGCCAAGCCCGGGCAGGCGTGGCCGTCCTCGTCGTCGAAGCCCTCGTCCCCCACCCCGCCCTCGTCGCCCGCTGCCCCCCCGCCGGCCCAGCCCTCGACCCCGACGGCGCCGAAGACCTTGCCGAAGAAGTAGGCGCCCTCCCGGGCGCCCGCTGTCAACAACGGCTGAATCGCAACGAGCCCCTCGTCGCCCAAGCGCGTCCGTGCTGCCGCGATGAGGCCCTGCTCGTTGCGCGCGGAGAGCTGATGTCTGCCGTGCTGCCGCGATGAGGGTAGGCCCCCTCGGGCCGCGGCAGCTCGGCACTCCCCTCCCGCGCCACCAGGGCGCCGCCAGAGGCGACGCGGAACAACCGCTCTCAGCGAGGGTGTCTTACGGCCTCGTGCCGCCTGGCGCCGGCGCAGGCGCCGGGCCCTTCTTCTGCGGCGCTGTCGGCGCCTGCCCCGGCGGCGGGGCTGCCGGCGGCGCGGGCGGCTGGGCCGACGTCGAGGGCGCCGGCGCCGGCGCCCCGGATCTCGGCAGCACGCTCTTGTTGCTGGGGAGCCCCCCCGCGTCGCCGCGGTTCGGCAGCGGCGCCACGCCGCCGGGCGCGGTGCCGGCCGACGGCAGCGTGGGCTCGCTGCCCGGCAGCACGTTCGACCTGAGGACCCCCTGATTCGGCAGCGTGCCCTGGGTCGGCAGCGTGCCCGTCGACTTCTGCGGCAGCACCCCGCCCGACGGCAGGACCGGCCCGCTCCCCTCGGGTACGCCGCTGAGCGGCTTCGGCCCCGCGGCGCCGTAACGCAGGATGCGGAAGACCACGCGCCGGTTCTTCGACGTCATGAACTGGCAGTCGGCGCTCAGCTGCGCGTCCGGCCCGGTGCAGCCGGTGTCGTCGTAGATCGGCTGCGTGTGCCCGTACCCCTTCGCCTGGAGGCGCGACGGATCGACGCCCTTCGCGATGAGGTACGCCATGACGCTCGCCACGCGGCGCTGGGACAGGGCCAGGTTGTAGACGTCGCTCGCGCGCACGTCGGTGTGGCCCTCGATCCGCACCTCGCGGATCTCGGGGTTGTCGATGAGCACCTGCGCGACCGCCTCGAGCGTCGGATTCGAGTCCTCCAGGATGATGTCCCTGTCGGTCGCGAAATGGACCTGCTCGGTGATCACGATCTCGTCGCCCCGGATGAAGGCGATCGGGCACCCGTTCTTGCCGTGCGGGCCAGCGGGCTTGTCGGGGCACTGGTCATCGCGATCGAAGAAGCCGTCGCCGTCGGTGTCCAGGTCCGGACAGCCGAAGTTCTCGGGGCTCCCCGGGATGTCGGGGCAGCGATCCGCGGCGCCGATCAGCCCGTCGCGGTCGGGATCGTCGTTGTCCTGCTGCTGCAGGCGGTTGATCTCCTCCTGCTCCTGCGAGGTCTTCGGCTGCCAGGTGATCACGTTGAAGAAGCGGATCGAGGGCGCGCCGAAGCCGCACGCCGCGCCGAAGGTGATCGTGACGCCGTGTTTGGTCTGCCAGCGCAGCCCGAGCAGCGCCTCCGCGGGGATCTGCCCGGGGTCGTCGGGGTAACTCGACAGGGAGGGATAGCCGTACACGTTGCCGAGGACCGAGAGGCCCCAGCGCTGCACGACGTACTGCTCGGCCGCGATGCCGAACTGCGCCATGTCGCCGACGCGCACGCCCGCGAACTGGTTCTCCGGCCGCAGCCAGATGCCGGCGTTGGCGGCGAGGAGCAGCCCGAAGTTGAACCGGTAGTCGGCGATGAGCGTCGCGCCGCCGCTCAGCGCGCCGTCGCTGGCAAAGGCGTTCTGGTCGCCCGTGGGAAAGTTGAGGTTGCCCGCGACCGCCATCCCGAACCCCTCCTTCACCTGCTCCTTCCGGTTCAGGTAAGGGAGCGAGACCTTGGTGGAGAAGCGGAGGTCACCCACGGTGTTGCTCTTGACCGACCCCTCGGTGCCGAACCTGCGGAGGTTGCCGCCTTCCTGGAAGAGGATGAGCGGCATGGTCATCGTGACGTCGAACACGTCGAAGAAGCCGATGCCCGCGAGGAACGCGAGCTCCAGCCGCGAGGAGATGGCGTTGACCGCCTGGTTCGTGTCCTCGCCCGCGACGAGCAGCACCAGCGGATCGGCCGCGATGTCGCTGTAGAGGCCCACGGTCGGCGAGAGATTTCCGATGACCTCGGATTTCTGCACCATCACGAGATCGCGCGGGGCGGCGGCCGGGCGGAACACCTGGGCGTCGAAGCGTCCCTCTTCGGCGAGCGCGACCTCGGGGCTTGCGGCGAGGAGCGCCGACAGCGCGAGCAGGAGCGTGCGTTTTCTCACGAGGGGTCTCCGTTGCGCCGCCGGCGCTGGCGCTCGGCGAGGGCGAGCGCCGCGAGGGCGAGGAGCGCGGCGGTCCGCGGATCGGCGCCCTTGTGGCCGACGGCCGAGACGCTGCAGATCTCGGCGAGGGTGCCGCCGCACGCGACGTTGTCCGGCATCGGGCCGAGCGCGCACTCCTTGGCGTCCGCCTCGTCGGTCCAGCGGCAGTGCTCGTTGCCGAGGCAGTCCACGTTGGTCTTGCAGGAGATGTCGCAGGTGTTCGTCGCGAGGTCGCACGTGTTGCCGCAGGGGCACTGCGTGTCGGCGTAACACTCGACGCACTTCTGGCCGTCGCAGTAGGGGGTGTCCTCCCCGCAGGTCGCCATGCACCCCGGCTCGCATTCGTGGGTCTCGGGGTTGCACGTGGTGCCGGCGCACTCCTCGTCGGACGTACAGCGCACGCAGGCGGCGGTCTCGGCGAACGGGCCGATGCAGAACGGTGTGTCGCCGCCGCAGCTGTCGCAGCGCAGCCCGCAGCGCCGGTCCTGGACGCACTCCTTGCACTCGCCGCTCAGGCAGTACTGGCCCTCGCCGCAGTCCATGTCGTTGCGGCACGCGGCGCACGCGGTGCCGACGGGCCCGGGGAGGCAGAACGGCACCGGGGGCGTCTGGGGGTCGTTCGGGTCCTCGGGGAGCATGCAGTCGACGCAGCCGTCACCGCAGCAGTTCGGCAGGGCGTTCTCCGGGATCTTGTCGACGCAGTGCCCCGTCGGGACGTGGCACCGCTTGCCGTCGGGGCAGTCCGGGTCCTCGAGGCACTCGACGCACATCGGGGTCCCGCCCGGCTCGACCGGCGCGCACTCCATCTGCGTGCCGTTGATGCCGTTGGGACAGCAGTTGCACGAGTTGCCGGCGCACCGGTCGGCGGTGTTGCACGGCTCGCAGGAGTGCTCGACGCAGATCTCGCCGCGCGGGCAGTCCGGGTCGACGTTGCACTCGTTGCAGGTGTGCGTCACCGGATCGCAGCTGAAGCCGTCGCAGCAATCGTAGTCGTCGCGGCACTGCGCGCACTCATACTCGCCGTTGATGTCGATGCAGAACAGCGTGTCGCCCTTGCACTCCACGCACGACGCCCCGCAGTAGTACGCGGTGTCGCAGGGGGCGCACAGGGCGGCTTCGTTGCAGTAATAGCTCGAGGGACAGCCGTTGTTGCCGTCGACGCCCACGAACTGTCGATTGCATTGCTGGCACTGATCGAGATCGGGGAACGACGGCGACCCGCTCAGCGTCTGGAAGAACTGCGTCGGCTCGAAGGGGGTGAAGCCTTCCTCTTCGAGGCTCACGCTCCCGGGCTCGCTCGCCCCGAGCTCGTAGTCATCGAAATCCCCGATCAGATACGACATCTCGAGCGCCGAGTGCTCCGCGACCGCGACGTAGAGGATCTCGAGCGGGTACAGGCCGGGCTGCCGGAACGTCACGGTGTTCGTGGTGCGCCAGGTCGGCTTGCCCAGCTGCGTCGGGCGAACGAGCACGGAGACCGCGCCGACGTTCTTGTCGAAGAAGGTGAGGCTCACGGCGTCGTCCGCGTAGAACGCGAAGTGAACCGGCCGGTTGACGAACTCCGATGTGACGTTCAAGAACCCGCGGAACCGCGTGGCGAACGCCGTGTTCGGGTCGTTCAGGTCGATTTCACCGTTAGGAGTCTGAGGGTCAGGTCCTCGGTAGAACGCACAGCCGCCGACCTCGCAGTCGGGCGACATCAACCCGGTAAAGTCGCCGTAGCTGAGCTGCAGGCCGGTCGCGTTGTTATTGCTGAGGTCGAAGACGGTCCGGACGACCTTCTCGAGTCGACCCTCCGCGCCGGTCGGTCGATCCTCCATGAAGGAGTTGATGCCCGAGTTGAATGTGCCCTCATCGAAGAAGCCGAATTGGCGGAGCGGATCCTCCGAGACGGCCGACGCGGAGCACAGGCCGGTGCCCTCGACCTCGGGCGGCGGTACGAACGGCTCCAGCACCTCGACCGGCGCGGCGTAGAGAGGCGCCGGAAGCAGCGAGAGGAGAGCTGCGGTGGCGAGTACAGCTCGTCGATTGCGCATGGCTCCGCGGGTCCTTAGCATCAACACGCCCAAAGCACCGTCAGTAGGCTAGCCGGTGACCGCGGCGATCCGCAAGAGGAGAAGGCTGCTCGCGACGCTTCCGGATGTAGGGAACGGCCCTCTACCCTCCCGTGCTTCCATGCCGGCGGGACGGCCGGCGCTCCGCCTCCGCGAGCGACGGCCGCCCGACGAGGCGCGGGCGTCGTCTGCGCGAGGGCTGGACGCCGCTGCCGGCACGTGCGCCCGCGTCGGATGACGTGCGCGTGACTGCAATGCTAACGCTGCGCGGCAAGGGCGGCCGGGGAGCGACCTCTCGAGCTCACGCGCGTTCGCGCCTGCTCAGGATCCACAGCCCGCTCGCGATCCCGGACGGAGCGGCGTAAAGGATGGCGCCATGACCACGACCTCGGGCCTTGCCATCGTCACGGGCGCCTCGTCCGGCATCGGCGCGGAGCTCGCGCGCCAGCTCTCGGCGCGCGGGCAGCCGGTCCTCGCCATCGGCCGGCGCGGCCACCGCCTCGAAGAGCTCTCCGCGCGGGCGCGCTCCACCGGTCACGCGGCCATCCACCCCCTCGAGCTCGACGTCACCGGGGAGGGCGCCGCCCTCCATGTGCGCGACAAGGCGCGCGCCCTCGGCGGCGCCGCCTGGCTGGTGAACAACGCCGGCACGACGCAGCTCGGGCCCTTCCTGGAAGGCGACCCGGCCGCGCTGGCGCGTCTGGTGCGGCTCAACTGCGAGAGCGTCGTCGCCCTGTGCGCGGCCGTCGTGCCCGATCTGGTCGCGCGCGGAGGTGGGCGCGTGCTCAACGTGGCGTCGCTCGCCGCGTTCCAGCCGACGCCGGGGCACGCGGTGTATGGCGCCACCAAGGCGTTCGTGCTGTCGCTGTCCGAGAGCCTGGCCGTGGAGCTCGACGGGACGGGCGTCACCGTCACGGCCCTCTGCCCCGGCCCCGTGACCACGGAGATATTCGACGCAGGGGCGCCCGGCGTGCCGCGCAAGAAGCCTCCGTTCGAGCTGTCGGCCGAGGACTGCGCGGCGTACGGCATCGCGGCGGCAGACCGGGGCGCCGCCGTCGTCGTGCCGACCCTCGTGAGCAAGGCCACGGCCCAGCTCTCCCGCGTGCTGCCGCGCGCAGTGCTGCGCCGGCTCTCGGGACGCATCGGGCTCTCGATCATCGGGTACGAATCCACGCCGCGGCGCGCCCGGGGCTGACATGATGCGCTGCCGGGATGTGGATCCGCGGACGTGGAGCCAACGGTCACGATCGTGTGATAGCCTCCGCGGCAGCGCCCGCAGGGCCGCGTCGGCTGCAGCCCGTGCGCGCACCGAACATCATGCGAGCTCAGGCACAATCGTACGTCGTTGCTTCCCTCGTCGGCCTGGGGCTGTGTGCCAGCGGCTGCGGGCTGCTGCTCGGCCTGGACGAGTTCACCGACACGCCGCCGGGTGACACGGGCGGGGGCGCGGGGGGTTCTGGGGGCGAGGACTCCGCATGCGCGCCGGACGCTTCGGAAGCGTGCTACGCCGGCCCGCCGGCCACCAGGAGCGAGGGCGCGTGCCGGGAAGGCACGCGCACCTGCAACGCCGACGGGACCTGGGGCGCATGCGAAGGAGAGGTCCTGCCGGCGCTGGAGCGCTGCGACGCCGCGGACGATGAGAACTGCGACGCGCTGGAATGCATCGTCTGGGCGACCGCGTACGCGCAGACGGGCGACGTCTACCCGATGGCCGTCGCCAGCGATGCCGAGGGCAACGTGCTCGTCAGCGCTGCCTTCTACGACACCATCACCATTGGCGACAGCACGCTTTCTTCGGCCAACACCACGGACGCGTTGCTCCTCAAGCTGGACCCGGCCGGCGTACCCGTGTGGGCGAGGCAGTTCGGCGATTCCTCCGCGGACAATCCATGGGCCCTCGCCGTCGACTCCAAGGGGAACGTGGTTCTGGCCGGCGAGAGCATCTACGGGGGGATCGACTTCGGCGACGGGCCGCTCCCTCCGGGCGCGTTCATCGCGCGGTTCAATCCAGCGGGCGAGCACACCTGGAGCAAAGGACTGGGGGGAGGCCTGGAGGGCGTCATCCCTGCGGTCGCGATCGACGCGAACGATGATGTCGTCGTGGCGGGAAGCTTCAGTGGTCCGATCGACTTCGGCGGGGGACCGATCTCTCCCGAAGGCGTGACGGACATCATCGTCGCGAAGCTCGACGGGGCCACGGGCAGCGTGACTGCGCCCGGTTGCTGGGCGCGCAGCTTCGGCGGAGCAGATCCGGACAATGCCACGGCCGTCGCGGTCGACCGATCGAACAACATCTTCGTCGCCGGGGTATCGAGCGGGATCATCGATTTTGGAGGACTGTTCGAGGTCGAGAAGAGCAACTTCGTCGTGAAATTCACCCCGGCCGGGGCAGCGACAGGCTGGGTTCGCAGAATGACCGGGGCGACCCCGGTAGCCATGGTGGACATCACCGTGGACGCCTCGGGGCGGCCTGTCGTGGCAGGGCACTACACGGGCGAGCTGCAGATAGGGCCACACAGCCTGATGGCATCCGGCGAGAGCGACACGTTCGTGGTGCAGCTCGAGGCCGACAGCACAGTTGGATGGGTGCGCGCGTTCGGCGGCACCGGCAACCAGGTGGCGGGGGGAATCGCCATGGATCCGTTCGGTGACATCGTCCTCGTCGGACACGCAACGAAACAGCTGGATCTCGGCGACGGACCACTCGCGGTGGAGGACAGACAGGCTTTCGTCGCCAAGCTCACCCCCGATGCAGGCCTCGTATGGAGCCGCTTGCTCGGGACCGATGCGGTTCTGAGCGCTGTCGCCACGTCATCGGCGGGCGAGACGCTCGTCGCGGGCTACACGACATCCTCCCACGCCAACTTCGGCACGGGCCCGCTCCCCGGCACGGGAGACGGCTCCATGCAGCGCCTCGTGGTCGCCAAGCTGGGCCGGTAACCGACCGCCGCCCGGCGGGCGAGACCCTCCCCACGACCCACCCGGTTCAACATTGCCCCTCCAGGCGGACGGGAACAGCGAAGCAAGCGTAGCGAATCGCCCCAGTGTGGCGCACGTGCCGACGAGATACCCCGTCGAGCGAGCGAAACCAGCAGCTTCTGGCGAAAGGTTCTCGATCCGCCCGATGTGGCATTCGTGTTGCTTTGCTCATACAGCACCCCGACACGGGGCCGGAGGTCGTTCGATGAGCAAGATTTTGCGTGGAATTGCGGCAGGTTACGGCGCGAAGAAGCTCGGCGGGGGGTGCTTCAGCACCATCCTCATCTTCGTCCTGCTCTGGTGGGTGCTGGGGCACTTCGGCATCTTCCGCTGAACCCCGCCGCCGGCGCGCCGCTCAGCGCGACCGCCCCTTCTTCCGCTGCGCCTTGCGGGCGAAGAACGCCCGCCGCGCGTCCGAGGAGGTCGCGCTCTGCCGCTTCTTCACCTTGGGCGGGGCCTTCGCGAGCGGGATGTCGGCCGGCGGCACGCCCAGGCGGCCCCGCGGCGTGAGCGACGCGCGCTGGAACGTGATGCGCTCGCCGTCCTTCTCGAACTCGTCGTCGCGCACCTGCACGAGGCCCGCCCTCACCAGGCCGCCGAGCAGGTGCTCGAAGTCGCGCCGATCGAGCGAGCCGCCGGCGAACGCCTCGCGGTAGAGCCGGCCGGTCGGCTGCTCGCCGCCCTGCAGCGCGGCCACGATCTTCGCGATCGCCTGCGCCTCGTCTCGGCTCGGCGCCCGGAACTCCCGCGCGGCGCAGGCGTCCGGCGCGCAGACGTCGCAGAGGCCACACGGCTCGCCCGTGTCCTCCTGGTCGCCGAAGTGGCGGACCAGGTGGAGCATGCGGCAGCCGTGGCTCTCGGTGAAACGCGCCATCTGCACGAGCTCGGCGAGCTTGTGGCGCCGCTGCGCCTCGTACGGGGCGCGCCACCCCGGCTCGCCCAGCGCGACGCCCCCGTCGACGTCGACCCGCGCGCCGCCGTGGATCCAGAGCTTCTCCAGGGCCTTCTCCGCCACCTCGGGATCCATGCCGAGATCGCCCAGGATCATCTCCTTCGGGCGAGGCTCTCCGGAGAGGACCCCCTCGATCCGCTGCAGGACCGCCGGATCAGGGTAATCGCGCTCGTGGAAGAACTCGTGCATCCGCCGGTCGACATACGAGTGCATCAGCACGGCCCGCGACGGGAGGCCGTCGCGGCCGGCGCGGCCGATCTCCTGGTAATAACCCTCGACGCTCCCGGGCAGCCCGGCGTGGATGACCGTGCGCACATCGGGCTTGTCGATGCCCATGCCGAACGCGATCGTCGCGACGATGACCTCGAGGTCGCCGCTCAGGAACGCCGCCTGGATCCGGTCGCGCACCGGCGTGGCGAGGCCCGCGTGGTACGCCTCGGCAGGGAGGTCTTCCGCGAGGCCCCGGGCGAGCGCCTCGGCCTCCTTCCGGGTCGGCGCGTAAACGATGGCGGGCGTCCTGCCGGCTTTCCCGAGCAGCGCGCGCGCCCGGGCGAGGCGGTCTCCGGGGCTCGCCTCGAGGAGCTCGATGGCGAGGTTGGTCCGGCGGAAGCCGTGGATGAAACGCGCCGCGGACGCGAGCCCGAGCTGCTCGACGATATCGTCCTGCACGACGGGCGTGGCGGTCGCGGTGAGCGCGATGACCGGCGCCGGGCGGAGCGCGGGCAGCCGCTGGCCGAGCATGCGGTAGTCAGGGCGAAAGTCGTGGCCCCATTTGGAAATGCAATGGGCCTCGTCCACGGCCACGAGCACCGGCTTCCGGCGGGCGAGCAGCTCGGGGAAGCCGGGCACGCGGAGCCGCTCGGGGGCGATGAACAGGAAGTCGAGCGCGCCGTCGAGGTAATCGATGCAGGCCTTGCGGGACTCGGCCCGGCTGCGGCCGGAGTGGATCCGCTCGGCGGCGAAGCCGCACGCGCGGAGCTTCCCGGCCTGATCCTCCATGAGGGCGATGAGCGGGCTCACGACGAGCGTCGTGCCGCCGCGGGCGATCCCGGGGAGCTGGTAGCAGAGCGATTTGCCGGCGCCGGTCGGCATGACGAGGAGCACGTCCTGCCCCGCGGCCGCCGTCCGGCAGACGGCCTCCTGGTAAGGGCGGAATGCGCGGAAGCCAAAACACTGCTGCAGCAGCTCGGCGAGATCGGCCGGCCGGCGCGCCGGAGCGGACATGACGGCCGCTGAGCGCGCCGGGGGAGCCGCGCTGGCCGCCGCACGCTCCGGTGAGGCCGCGCTGGCCGCTCGCCCCGCAGTGAACGGCGTGGGACGTATCGACCCGGACGCCTCCACGGTGGAGCCGGGAGATGGGGAGATGGCCTGGCGTGGTTCTCCCTGTCTCCCCGCCCCCTTGAGCCACTCCGTCCCTCGCCGCGGCGAGGCCGACACCGCCGCCGCTGCAGCGGTCCGGAGCGCGCCGTGGGACGCGGCGACCGGTGCACTTCCGGCGCTGCCACCCGGAGGACGGCGGGCCGGAGCGCGAGGCGCCTCGCGCTCCGGCGGAGCCTCCGGCGCAGCCGCCGCCGGGGATCGACCTCTCTCGGCCCCCCTCGTTTCATCGCCTTCCTGCGGCAGAGAGGCCGTCGCTTCCGGCGAGAACGCGGCGCCGCCGGGGGCGCGCCGCGCCGAGCGCACCTCCTCCACCACGTGGCGGACGTACGACGCGATGCCTTCCATGAAGGACGACAGATCGCCCCGGCCCCGGGCCATCTGGGCGAGCTTCGCCTCCCACGCGCCCGTCATCGCGGGGCTCTTCACGTCGGCGTGGACGACCTCGATCAGCCCGATGCCCTTGTCGGTCGCGTGGAGGAGCTTGCCCTTGCGCACGAGGTACTCGCGCCGGAGGAGCGTCTCGATGATGGCGGCCCGCGTCGCCGGCGTGCCCAGGCCCGAGTCCTTCATCGCCTCGGAGATCTCCTTCTCGTCGAGGCTGCTGCCGGCCGTCTCCATCGCCGTGAGCAGCGTGGCCTCGGTGAAGCGCGGGGGCGGGCGGGTCTTCTTCGCCTGCGCCTGCGCGTCGAGCACGAGCTGCACCTCCCCCCGCACGAGGCCCGGCGGGAGCGCCTGATCCGCGGTCTCGCGCTCCCCTTCCCCCTCGCCGGCTTCCCCCTCCCCGCCCCCGCGCTCCCCCTGCTTGCGCGGCTTCGCGGGCGGTCTGCCGAAGCCGATGTCGAGCACCTTCCACCCGACCTTCTCCACCACGCTGCCCGCGCTGTGGTAGCGATCCACGACGGGCGCGCCGCCCGGGACGCGCGTCGTGATCGCGGTGATCACCGTGGTGATCGAGGTGACGTGATCCTCGTGCCACGCCGAGAGCAGCCGGCGGCAGACGAGATCGAAGATCTTCTGCTCGTCGGGCGCGAGCTCCGCGCGCGGCGGCCGGGCGCCGGTCGGGATGATGGCGTGGTGATCGCCGACCTTGCCGTCGTCGACGAAGCGCTTGCCGAGCGGCCGCACCCCCGTCCCCGGGGCGAGCAGGCCGCGGTAGGGGCCCTCGTCGCCGATCGCCCGCACCACCGCGCCCAGCGTGGCCGCGACCTCCGTCGAGAGGTGCCGGCTGTCGGTGCGCGGATAGCTGATGAGCTTCCTGCGCTCATATAACGTCTGCGCGATCTCGAGCGTGCGCTGCGCGGAGAAGCCGTAAAGACGGTTGGCGTGCCGCTGGAGCTCGGTGAGGTCGTAGAGCAGCGGCGGCGGGAGGCGGCGAGACTCGGAGTCGACCGCCTCGATGCGCGCCTCGCCGCGCCGGGCCCGCTCGACGACGCGCCGCGCCTCCTCGCCGTCCGGGGGCAGGCGCCGCCGCGCGGGCGAGGTCTCGCTCTTCTCGCCGCCCGCACCGCCAGGCTTCTCGCCGCCCGCACCGCCAGGCTTCTCGCCGGGGAGCTCGCCGTCGCGGAAATACGTGCCCTTGTAGGAGGACACCTCCGCCGCGCCGGCGCCGCCCTCGCGGCCCTCCTCGCGGAACGGCCGAAACGTCGCGACCACCTCGAGGTACGGCTCCGGGACGAACCGGCGGATCGCGAGCTCGCGCTCGACGACCATGGAGAGCGTGGGCGTCTGCACGCGGCCGACCGAGAGGTCCTGGTCGAAGGCCAGGCTGTACGCGCGCGAGAGGTTCATTCCGACGAGCCAGTCCGCCCGGCTGCGCCCGCGCGCGGCGTCGGCGAGACCGTCGTAGCCGCGCGCGTCGCGCAGCCTCCGGAGCCCGCCGCGGATGGCGTCCGGCGTGAGCGACGAGATCCAGAGCCGGTCGACCGGCTTCGTGCAGCCCGAGGCCTCGTAGATGTAGCGGAAGATGAGCTCGCCCTCCCGGCCCGCGTCCGTCGCACACACGACGCGCTCGACGTCGCGCCGGCAGAGGACCTTCCGGACCACCTCGAACTGCGCCCGCGTCCCGGGGAGGACAACGAGCGGAAACCGCCCGGGCAGCATCGGGAGGAGGTCGAGGCGCCAGCGCTTCCAGGCGGGATCGATCTGGTGCGGCTCGGCGATGGCCACGAGGTGCCCTATCGCCCACGTGATGACGTAGCCGCCCCCCTCGAGGAACCCCTCGGCGCGCCGCGTGGCGCCGAGCACCGCGGCGATGTCGCGGGCGACGGCGGGCTTCTCTGCGACGACGGCGATCATGCGGGACCCGGGGCCAGGCGCCGCCTGAGCTTCCCGAGGGTGCGGTGATAGCGCGTGCCGCGCTGGAGCGGTATGAAGAAGCGCGCCGGCCCGGAAACGCGCGCCCAGGCGGCGCCGGCAGCGGCGCGCCGCGGGGCGCGGCGCGACGGCAGACGCCGCCCGCACACCGGCGCGGGCAGCTGCGCGGACAGACAGACGACTGGCGGCCCGCGGCCCCCGCTGGGGCGATGGCCCGACTTGACCCTGGACGCGGGGAGTCGGGGAGCCATGAGCGATGATCCTCACGCCTTCATGGTCGCTCGCTCCGGACCCATGCGGCCATCCCCCCCCCCCGGCGCGGATCAGCGCCGCCGACCGCGTGAACGCAGAATGCAGCGATAAGCGATAAGCGATAACCGATAACCGATCATCGAAGGACCCATGAACTGCCTCGTCCGCGCTTGACAGCCGCCGGCGGCCCTGCGACCATCATGCCGGGCAACGCTGAAGTACCCCTCGACATGATGAAGTCTCGCTCGTGGCGGTGGGTGGTTTGCCTCCTCGTCATCGTGCTGGGCGCCGCGTGCACCCCCTCCGAGAAGAGGACGATCCGCGTCGCGATCGGCACCCAGAACGCGACGATCAACTGCGCCACGGGCGGGCTGCTCCTCCGCGAGCTCTCCCTGCTCGAGAGGTTCCTCCCGAGGGAGGGCGCCTACAAGGACGTCGAGTACGAGATCGTGTGGAAGGACTTCTCGTCCGGTCCGCCGATCACGGGCGAGATGATCGCCGGACACCTCGATTTCGGCATGATGGCCGACTTCCCCGCGGTGATGAACGGCGTCGCGTCGCAGCAGGCCGGGAAGCGCAACGTCTACATCGCGGCGCTGTCCGGCAGCGCCGCCGGCGCCGGGAACGGGATCCTCGTCCCGATCGGCTCGCCGGTGCACACCATGGCCGATCTCAGGGGCAAGCGCATCTCCGTGGCGTTCGGCTCGACGGCGCACGGGATGCTGCTGCGCGCGCTGAGCGACCTCGGCATGGATCCGGAGCGGGACGTCACGCTCGTCTCCCAGCAACCCGCCGAGGCCGAGGCGGCGCTGCGGTGGAGCACCATCGACGCCCACGCCGGGTTCGTCCCTTTCGCCGAGCTGTTCCCCTTCCGCGGCATCGCGAGGAAGATCTACGACGGGGCGATCACCCAGATCCCCACCTCGCACGGCATGCTGGTGCGCGCCGCGTACGCGGAGGAGCACCCCGAGGTCGTCGTCGGGCTCCTCCGCGCGGTCATCGAGGCCGACCGGCTCCTCGAGCAGGACCCCGAGCGGTACAGCGAGGTGATCGAGCAGGTGACCGGGGTCGACGCCGAGGTGGCCTACATGTTCCACGGTCCCCTCGGGATCCAGACGCGCGATGTCGCCCTGAAACCTCAGTTCGTCCACGGGCTGCGGGTCGCGGCGGACACCCTGGTGCTCCTCAGGCGGGCAGACGACCACCTCGACATCGATCACTTCGTGGATGATCGTTATGTCCGGCAGGCGTTCGAGGCGGCCGGCGTGAGCTACGAGGAGCGGATCGCGCGAACCGCGAAGGTGCCCATCACGGGGGCCGACGCGCTCACCGGCGCGCCGATCGCGGATCCGAAGCGCGCGGCGCAGATCTGGGTGGAAGGCGAGACGTGGGTCCGCCCGTACGGGAGCCCCGCCTCCGCGCTCGCGGCGCGCCGGAAGCTCGGGGCCGAGGGGCGGCAGGTCCGCGCCATGTTCGTACACGACCGGCACACCGGGCTGAAGCTCCTGGCCGAGCAGGCGTGGTATGCCGAGCCGCCGGACGGCGACCTCGCCGCCTTCCTGTCCAGGGACTACGCAGAGACCTGGGCCCGCGAACGGAAAGGCGCGGTGAAGCAGCTCGCCGAGCTCAAGGCCGAGCCCGCCCCAGCGCCGCAGCCGCCGCCGCGATGAGGCCGACTCACACCGGAATCACGCGGATCACACGATCTCCGGCAACACCCCTGACCTGGGGTGCCCAGCCACGTATGCGAGCCGCTGCGTTCGTTCGGGCCTTCCAGCCATCGCGCGTCGCAAAAGCGCGTCGCAATCCCACGCTCACGCTGGCGTCGTGGATCACACCACGGCGCTGCTCTCCAGGCGGCATCGAGCATCATGGCCACATGGACGAAACTGTCGTGAAACAAAGGACGACACAGAGGCACCCCGGCGACGCGCGCTGATGGCGGCGCAGAGGCAAGAGACGAGCAGGAGACAGGTAGGAGACAAGCAGGCAAGTGGCAAGCGGCAGCAATGCCCTCAGCCAGACGCCGCGGCGAGGCGGCGAGGCGGCGAGGCGAACCGCGAGCAAGGCTTGTACAGGCCTGTCCTACGTGGAATAACTCCGCCTACATCTTCAAAACCATTCGGCAATTGGGTACCGTGTTCTACCGCGTCGCGCGCGGAAGGCTCCCTCCTCATGGTAGATCCAGGACACGACATCGCGCCGACGAGTCCCGCGCGCCGAGGCGCGCGCCGGAGCCGGAGAAGGAGAGGCGGTTGAGGGCCCTGGTCGTCCGCGTGCGCTCGTGGATGTGCGCGCTCCCGCTCTCCGCCGTGGTCGAGACGATGCGCGTCCTCCCCATCCGGAGCATCCCGGGCGCGCCGCGGTTCGTGCGCGGGCTCGCCGTCGTCCGGGGCGCACACGTGCCGGTGGTCGACGTCGCGGCGCTGCTCGGCGTCGCGGACGGGCGGCGCGGCGCGCGCCTGGTCTCGGTCCGGGCCGGGGCGCGGCCGCTGGCGCTCGAGGTCGACGACGTGCTCGGCATCGAACGCCTGGACGCGGCCGCCCTCGAGCGGACGCCGCCGCTCCTCTCGGCGGCCCTGCCCGACTGCGTGGACAGCCTCGGGATGCTCGACGGGCAGGCGCTGGCGCTGATCGAGACCGCGCGGCTCCTGCCCGAGGGCGCGTGGCCTTCCCTCGACGGGGGCGCGGCGTGAGCCCCGCCGCGCCGCTCGACCTCGGCCCGGTGGAGGAGTTCCTCGAGGAGCGCCTCGGCCTCTCGCGCGCGTCCCTGCACCTCGGCGCGGACCTCGAGGCCGTGCTGCGCGAGCGCGTCCGCGCGCGGGGGTGCGCCGACCTCGACGCCTACCGGCGGGAGCTCGACCGGCCCGAGTTCGCCCGCCAGGAGCTCCACGTCCTCGCCGGGCAGCTCACCGTCGGGGAGACGTACTTCTTCCGGGAGTGGTCGCAGATCGAGGCGTGCATCGACGTCGCCATGCCGGAGCGCTTCGCCGCGCGCCCCGACGGCGACCCGATCACCGTGCTCTCCGCCGGCTGCGCCTCGGGCGAGGAGGCCTACTCGCTCGCGATCGCGCTCCAGGGCGCCTACCCCGGGCTCGTGCCGAACCGCATCCGGGTCGTCGGCGTCGACGTCAATCCGCTCGGCATCCAGAGGGCGCTGCGGGGGAGGTACTCGGAATGGACCCTGCGGGCGGTCCCGGACGACGTGCGCAAGCGCTGCTTCGTGCGCGCAGGCGAGGACGTCGGGCTGCGCAGGGAGATCGCCGGGCTCGTGGACTTCAAGGTGAAGAACCTCCTCGAGGACGATCCGGCCTTCTGGAGGCCCGGCGCGTTCGACGTGATCTTCTGCCGCAACGTCCTCATGTACCTCGCGCCCCAGAAGATGGTCGAGCTCCTCGAGCGCTTCGCCGGCGCGCTCGCGCCGCGCGGGTTCCTGTTCCTCGCCTCCAGCGAGTCGCTCCGCGCCACGAGCGCCGCCTTCGACGTGGCGCACACGCACGGCGTCTTCTACTACCGGCGGAGCGCCGTGCCCACCGCGCCCGCTCGCCGCGTGCCCGGGGACGCGGCGCGCCCACGCGCGTGGGTCTCGAGCATCCACGAGGCCTCGGCGCGCGTGGCCGAGGTGGCCCAGCGCGTGTCGCCGTCGCCGCGGCCAGGGGCGACGCGCGCGCCCGGCGAGGCCCGGAAGGCCGGCGCGGGCAGGCCGCTCGGGCCGGCGGAGCTCGCGGCGATCGAGCGGGCGCTCCTGCTCATCGGCGGCGAGCGGTTCGCCGACGCGATGACCGCGCTCGCCGCGCTGCCCCCCGAGGCCGCGTCGGACGCGCGCGTCGAGCTCCTGCGCGC
Organism: Sorangium cellulosum; assembly: GCF_002950945.1. GTDB lineage: Bacteria > Myxococcota_A > Polyangia > Polyangiales > Polyangiaceae > Sorangium > Sorangium cellulosum_E. The sequence goes on along the minus strand of NZ_CP012673.1, from coordinate 5,660,059 downwards.
CGTGATCCTCTGCCAGCAGGGGGATCTGAGCCGCGCCGAGCGCGCCTGCCGGAACGCCCTCGACGCGGGCGACGACGGCGCCGCGCACTACGTGCTCGGCCTCTGCCAGGAGCAGGCGGGCGACACCGCCGGCGCCGCGCAGCACTACAAGGCCGCGGCGCGGCGCGATCCGAGCTTCGCGATGCCCCACCTCCGGCTCGGGATGCTCGCGCGGCGCGCCGGCGACATGAAGACGACCCGCGACGAGCTCGCGCGCGCGTCCGAGCTGCTCGTCGCCGAGCAGCACGAGCGGCTCGTGCTGTTCGGCGGCGGCTTCCCGAGGGCGACGCTCATCGGCCTCTGCCAGGCCGAGCTCCGGACCCAGGGAGGGCGCGGCTGATGGAGCAGGCCCGCCTCGCCCGCCGCCTCGCCGAGCTGCAGGAGGCCTTCGACGCCTCGTTCGCCCGCACCGTGGAGGCGTGCCCGGAGGAGCTCGCGCGCGCCCTCGCGATCCGCGCGGGCGGCCGCAGGCTCGTCGTGCGCATCGAGGAGCTCGCCGCCGTCGAGCCCTGCCGCCGCACCGCGCCGCTCGCGGGCGGCCCGCCCGGGCTCCTCGGGCTCGCCGGCCTGCGCGGCCGGCTCGTCGCCGTGTACGACCTCGCCGCGCTCCTCGGCGGCCGCCCGCGCGCCGGCGCGGACGGCGCGGACGGCGCGGGCGGCGCGGGCGGCGCGGGCGGCGCGTCATCGAGGCCCGCGCCGCGCTGGCTCCTCGTCTGCGCGCGGAGCCCCGAGATCGCGCTCGCCGTCGACGAGATCGAGCGCCACGTCGGCTTCTCGAGCGCCGACGTGCGCCCGCTCAGCGGCGGGGATCCGGGGGGGCACGTCGGCGAGGCGGTCGAGATCGACGGCGCGCCGCTCGGCATCCTCCGCGTCCCGTCCGTCGTGGCCGCCGTGCTCGCGAGGGCCCAGGGCGGCGCAGAACGCGCCAAGGAAGATCGATGAAGTCGACCACGTGGACCATCCCCCAACAGATCGCGGCCAGCCTCTCCTTGCCGCTCATCGTGCTGATCCTGCTCGGCGTCGTCTCCGTCCACAACGCGGCGAACCTGCTCGAGATCAGCGAGGAGCTGAAGCAGAACTACCGGGTGCTCTCGGAGATCGACGAGCTCCACGGCCACTTCCTCGACGCGGAGACCAGGCAGCGGGGGTTCGTGATCACCGGGGACGCCGCCTTCCTGGAGCCCTACGAGCTCGCGCTGCACGCGCTCGACGGCGACTACGAGGAGCTGCGCAAGCTGACCAGGAGCAACCGGAACGCGCAGGACCGGCTCGACCGGATCCGGCCGCTCATGCGGGAGAAGCGCGAGGAGATGCGCCTCACGATCGAGCAGCGCCGCCGCGAGGGCGCGGAGGCCGCGGCGAGGATGGTCGCGGACGTCCGGGGCCAGCGCATCATGGATGAGATCCGCACCATCACCGCCGAGCTCCGGGCCGAGGAGACGCGCCTGCTCGTGGCCCGCGAGGCGGAGGCGTCGGAGAGCGAACGGCGCCTGCTCGCCACGCTCACCGCGGGCTCGGTGTTCACCATCCTCGTGGTCGCCGGGATCGGCTTCGTGATCATCCGGGGCATCAACCGCCGCATCCACACCGCCACCCGGAGGATCGAGAGCTCGGCGACGGAGCTCCAGGCGGCCGCCACGCAGCAGGCGCAGGGCTCGAAGGAGCAGGCGACCACCTCCAGCGAGGTCTCGACGACGATGAAGGAGCTGCTCTCGACGTCCCACCAGATCGCCGAGAGCACGCAGCGGGTGACGCAGATCGCGGCCGAGACCGCCTCGGCCGCGCGCGCCGGCGACGACACCGTGCGGCGGGCGCGCGAGGGCATCGTCGCGGTCGAGCGGCAGGTCGAGAAGATCGTCATGCACATGATCGACTTCGGGAAGAAGTCGCAGCAGATCGGCGGGATCCTCCAGATCATCAACGAGCTCGCCGAGCAGACGAACATCCTGGCGATCAACGCGACCATCGAGGCCGCCGGCGCGGGGGACGCGGGCCGGCGCTTCGGGGTGGTCGCCGACGAGATCAGGAAGCTCGCCGACCGGGTGGGCGGGTCGACCAAGGAGATCCGCGCGCTCATCGAGGAGATCAGCGCGGCCGCGAACACGACCGTGATCGCGACCGAGACCGGCTCGAAGGCCGTGGACGCGAGCGCGCGCCAGTTCAGCGAGGTCGCCGCGAGCTTCCAGCAGATCTCGGAGCTCGTCAGCAGCACCGCCGAGGCCTCGCGCGAGATCGAGCTCAGCACGAAGCAGCAGGCGACGGCGGTCGAGCAGGTCAACGCGGCCCTGCTCGATGTGGCGCGCACCGCGCGCGAGACCGAGGCGAGCTCGAGCGTGACGCTCAGGACGTCCTCCGAGCTGGCGACGCTCTCGAAGGACCTCGTCCGCCTCATCCAGCGGCCGGGCGCCGAGCGGGCGGAGAGGGCGTAGGAGCCGGCCTTGGTGAGCGACCTCTACAAGTACTTCCGCATGGAGGCGCAGGAGCTCGCGGACGGGCTCGCGTGGGGGTTGCTCGATCTCAAGAAGCAGGGCGGCAAGGGCGCGGCGCTCGACCAGTGCTTCCGGCTGGCGCACACGCTCAAGGGGGCCGCCGGCGCGGCCAAGCAGCTCAAGGTCGCCGAGCTCGCGCACGCGGTCGAGGACGTGCTCATGCCGTTCCGGAACGGCCAGCAGCCGATCCCGCCCGCACACATCGGCGAGCTCATGCGGATCATCGGGCTCATCCGGGACGAGGTCGGGCTGCTCGCCCTGCGGCGCGACCCGGACGAGGGCGAGGGCGAGGGCGAGGGCGGCCCCTCCCCGTCGCGCCGCGCGCACGACGACCTCGCGCGCGTCGATCTCGCCCTCGTCCACGACCTCGCCGACGTGATCGGCGAGGCGGTCGTGCAGATCGAGGCGCTGCGGAGCGGCACGGAGGCGCTCGGGCGCGCCGAGCGCCTCGCGGCCGCGCTCGGGACCGTCGGCACGCAGGAGGAGACGGCGCGCGGGCTCGGGGAGCTCGGCGCGAAGCGGGCCACGTCCCTGTTCAACGAGCTGCGCGCGGCGCTGAGCCTCGCGCGCGCCGAGCTCACCGCGAGCGTCGATCGGCTCGCCGGCGAGCTCCGGAGCGCGCAGGCGCGCACGCGCGAGCTGCAGCTCCAGCCGTGCGCCGGCGTGCTCGATGCGGTCGAGCTCGCGGTCCGCGAGGCGGCGGAGTCGCTCGGCAAGAGCGTGGAGTTCGAGGCGAGCGGCGGCGACATCCGGCTCGACAGCTCGGTGATCTCCGCGCTCCGGGACGCGACGCTGCACATGGCGAGGAACGCGGTCGATCACGGGATCGAGGCCGAGCCCGCGCGGCTCGCCGCGGGGAAGCCCGCGGCCGGGAGGATCAGGTTCCACGTCGAGCAGCGGGGCAACCGGGTCGCCCTGATCTGCAGCGACGATGGCCGCGGCGTCGACCTGGCCGCCGTCCGGAAGGCGGTCGTCCGCGCGGGCCTCCGCGACGAGGGCGCGGCGTGCGACCTCGCCGCGGAGGAGGCGCTGGATCTCATCTTCGACCCGGGGGTGAGCACGTGCGAGTCGATCACGGCGCTCTCGGGCCGCGGCGTCGGCCTCGACGTGGTGCGCGAGACCGCGGCGAAGCTCAACGGGACGGCGCGCGCCTCGAGCCAGCCCGGGCGCGGCACGACGATCGAGATCGTGGTCCCGGTGTCCATGTCGTCGATCACCGCGCTGCGGTTCGAGGACGGCGGCCACGCGGCGCTCCTGCCGCTCGACGCGGTGCGGGGCGCGCTCCGGCTCTGGGCGGGCGCGATCGTCCGCGGCGCGGAGCGCGACGGGATCGTGGTCGAGGGGCGCCTCGTGCCGTTCGCGCGGCTCGCCGCCGTGCTCGGCGCGCCGGAGCCGAGCGACGAGCCGCGGTGCGCGCTCATCGTGGCGGCGGGCGCGTCGGTCGCGGTCGTGGGCGCCGAGCGCCTGCTGGGCGCCGTCCCCGTCGTCGTGAAGCCGCTGCCCGCGGCGGCCGGCTCGCCGCTCGCGGTGTCGGGGGCCAGCTTCGACGCGCGCGGCAACCCGGTGCTGGTCCTCGATCCGCGCGGCGTCATCGAGATCGTGCGCGCCGCCAGCCCGGGCGGCGCGGCGAGCCGCGCGCGGGGCGAACCGCCGCCGATCCTCGTCGTGGACGACTCGCTCACGACCCGGATGCTCGAGCAGGGCATCCTGGAGTCCGGGGGGTACGAGGTCGATCTCGCGTCGTCCGGCGAGGAGGGCCTGTCGAAGGCGGCCGCGCGGCGCTACGGGCTCTTCCTCGTGGACGTGGAGATGCCCGGCATGAACGGCTTCCAGTTCGCCGCGCACGTCCGCGCCGATCCCGCGCTGCGCGGCACGCCGCTCGTCATCGTGACGTCGCTCTCGTCGGCGGCGGATCGCCGCCGCGCCGCCGACGCGGGGGCGGACGCTTACATCGTGAAGGGCGAGTTCGACCAGCAGCGGCTGCTCGACACGGTCGCCGAGCTCCTCCGGAAGGCGCCGCGAGGAGGCCCCTCATGAGCCTCTCGCCGAGGGCCGAGCCCCGCCGCCCCGGCAAGCGAATCCGCGTGCTGGTCGTCGACGACTCGCGGACGGTCCGCCGGCGCATCGTCGCCGCGCTCGCGGCGGACCACGAGATCGAGGTCGTCGGCGAGGCCGCCGACGGGGAGGCGGCGATCGCGCGCTGCGAGCAGCTGCGGCCCGACGTGATCACGCTCGACATGATGATGCCGCGGCTGAGCGGGCTCGCGGTGACCGAGCACGTGATGGCCTATTTCCCGACGCCGATCCTCATCGTCTCGGCCTCGCTCGAGCGCGGCGAGGCGATGAGGACGTTCGACGCGCTGGCGGCGGGCGCCGTCGACGTCTTCGACAAGCCCGCGGCCGACGAGGCGGGCGACGCCTGGGACCTGCGGCTCCTGGCCGCGGTGAAGCGCGTCGCCCGCATCAAGGTGATCACCCACCTCCGCCGGAAGCTCCGGCCGTCGCGGCCGGAGCCCGCGCCGGAGGCCGCCAGCGCCGGCGGCGACGCGTCGCGGTACCGGGTGATCGCGGTGGGCGCCTCGACCGGGGGCCCGTCCGCCGTCGCCGACGCGCTGAGCCCGCTGCCGGCGTCGTTCCCGGTGCCCGTCCTGCTCGTGCTGCACATCGGCGCGCCGTTCGCGCCCGCGTTCGCGGAGTGGCTCGGGTCGCGGATCTCCCTCCCGGTCGCGATCGCGACGGACGGCGAGCCGCTCGCGCGCGGCGGCGCGCCCGGCGTGACGCTGGCGCTGCCCGACCGGCACCTCGTCGTGCAGCAGGGCCGGCTCCGCCTGACGGCCGATCCGGAGCGGCACTCGTGCCGCCCCTCCATCGACGTGCTCTTCACGTCGGTGGCCGAGCAGCTCGGCGAGCGCGCCATCGGCTGCCTGCTGACGGGCATGGGCCGCGACGGCGCCGAGGGGATGCTCGCCCTGAAGCGCGCCGGCGCCATGACGATCGCGCAGGACGAGCCCTCGTCGGTCGTCTTCGGGATGCCGAGGGAGGCCATCGCGCTGGGGGCGGCGCGCCACGTCTTATCTGCAGCAGCCATCGGCCCTACCTTGCTCGCGCTGTCGAGGAGCAGAAGGGAACCAGCATGAAAGCGCAAGTCCTGATCGTCGATGACAGCCTCACGATACGCATGGATCTCCGGACCCTGCTCACCGGCGCCGGGTTCGTCGTGACGGCGTGCGAGACCAAGGCGCTTGCCCAGAAGGTGCTGAGGGCCAAGAGCTTCTCCCTCGCGATCCTCGACGTCCTGCTGCCGGACGGCGACGGGCTCGACGTCCTCCGGGAGATCCGCTCGACGCCCGACCTCATGCACATCCCGGTCATCCTGCTGTCCACCGAGATCGAGGTGAGGCACCGGATCCAGGGCCTGAGCACGGGCGCCGACGAGTACATCGGGAAGCCGTACGACGGGAGCTACCTCGTCCTGCGCGCGACGGAGCTCGTGAGCCAGCACCGCACCGGGGCGCACGCGCCGGGGGCCGGCGCGTTCTCGGTGACCGGCAAGAAGATCCTCGTGGTGGACGACAGCCCGACGTACCGCGCCTCGCTCGGCCATTTCCTGAGGCAGGACGGCTGCGACGTGATCCCGGCGCAGTCGGGGGAAGAGGCCCTGAGCCTGCTCGCCGTCGAACGGGTCGACTGCGTGATCATGGACCTCCTGATGCCGGGGATGGGCGGGCTCGAGGCGGCGCGGAGGATCAAACAATCCAGCGCCCTGTGCCGCGTCCCCGTGATCATCCTGACAGGGCACGACGACGCCGCGACGCGGGAGGAGGGCGCGCGCATCGGCGTGGAGGATTTCGTGCTGAAGACGCCCGAGCTCGCCATGTTGAGGAAGCGGCTGCGCACGCTGTTCCGGCCTCGATCCTCGCCGGGCGCGGACGGCGGGGCGCCCCCGAGGCGCGCGGGGAGCAGCTCGGACGAGCCGCCGCCGAGCTCGCGCGCGGGGGCGATCACGAAGAGCATGATGCCGCTGGAAGGCTCGCTGTTCGAGCAGGTGGTCGCCGCGAGCGGGCTCTCCAGCGTGATCGGGCCGAGCACGATCGTGCGGGCGTGCCGGCGGGCCGGGATCGAGCCGCGGTCGATGTCGCCCGAGGACCTGTACCGGGCGCTGCCGGCCATTCACGAGACGCTGCGGATGTTCCTCAACGAGGAGGACTCGGAGCGCGGGATCGCGGCCATCGGGATGCTCGCGCGAGGGGCGGCGAGCGCCGCCGGGTGATCCGCACGGCACGCGCTGGCGGGGGGCTGTACGCGGCGGACGCGGGGGGCGCTTGGGATCCGCCAAGACTGGGGCGTGAGGGCTCGCGCTTGGGACACCGCCCGGCATGTCTCGCTTCGGGCCATGCTGGCTGGGACGTTATGGTGCGCGCCACTTGAGGCGCGCCTGGGGCGTCGAGCAGACAGTGACCTTATGGTGCCTCGCTCGGTGCTCTGGCGCGCCCCCCGCGTACAGCCCCCCGCCAGCGCTACGGTGGAGCCCCCGCCAGCGCTACGGTGGGGGGTAAAGGGGGGGTTCTGATGGCGGAGGGAGGGCGGGGCGTGATGGGGAATCTAGGGAGGCGGGGGGCGCTGGCGCTCATTATCGCGGTGGCTGTGCCGATGGGGCTGATTTTGCGGAGTTATGGGGGGCCGGGGTGGCTGCGCAACGGCGCGGGGGCGGTGCTCTATGAGGTCGTGTGGATCGCGGGGGCACAGATGGTGTGGATTTATGCGGGGACCGGGCGGCTGGCGCTCGCAGTGCTCGCCGCGACGTGCGCGATCGAGGTGCTGCAGTTGAGCGAGGTGAGCTGGCTGTGGGCGGCGCGCAGCACGACGCCGGGGCGGCTGCTGCTCGGAGGGAACGGAGGGTTCGATCCGATGGATTTTGCGCTGTATGGTGCTGGCTGCGCGCTGGGATACGCGGTGTGCCGGCCATTCCGCGCCTCGAGATGAAGACGGGAGGCGCCGGGGGGACGGCGCGTGAGGGGGAGAGGCGTGTCAGACCGCGGGGGTGGCGGCAGCCTCCGCCGGGGTGGCGGGGGGCGGGGCGGGGTCGGGATCCTGCTTGGCGTGCGGGAAGCGGTCCATGCGGCTGAGGACGGGGAAACCCCAGGCCCACAGCCCGGCGACCACGAGGGTGGCGGTGCCGCCGAGGAGGATGGCGGGCAAGAGGCCGAACCAGCGGGCAGTGAGGCCAGACTCGAACTCGCCGAGCTCGTTGGACGCGCCGATGAACACCGCGTTCACCGCGCTCACGCGGCCGCGGATGGCGTCGGGGGTCTCGAACTGCACGAGGATGTGACGGATGTAGACGCTCACCATGTCGCCAGCGCCGATGAGGAACAAGGCGACGAGCGCGACCGGGAAGCTCCGCGTCTGGCCAAGCGCGATCGTGGCGAGGCCGAAGACCGCGACGCCGCCGAACATCCAGCGGCCTACGCGGGTCGCGATCGGCCAGACGGCGAGCGCGCCGGCGGTGAGCGCGGCGCCCACCGCCGGCACGGTGCGGAGGACACCGAGGCCGGTCGGGCCGGCGTGCAGGACGTCGCGCGCATAAGCGGGCAACAGCGCGACGGCGCCGCCGAAGAGCACGGCGAACAGGTCGAGCGAGATCGCCCCCAGCACCGCCGGACGCGACCACACGAAGCGCAGCCCCTCCAGCACCGCGCTCCATGACGCCGGCTCCCTGCGCCGGGGCTGCTGGGTGGCGCGCGCGAAGCGCATGAGCACGAGAGAGAGGAGGAGCAGCGCCGCGACCACCGTATAGACGGCCCTCGAGCCGGCAAGGTAGAGGAGCCCGCCCAGCGTCGGGCCCACGATCACGGCAGCATGGAAGCTCGATGAGCTGAGCGCGACCGCCTTGCCGAAGCTGTCCGCCGGCACGAGGTTCATCAGGATCGCCTGCGACGCCGGCATCATGAAGGCGCGCGCGCTGCCGAACAGGACCAGCACGGCAAACACCGGCCACACCACCTTGAGACCCGCCACCGTGAACCCGAGCAGCAGCAAGGAGCACACGAGCTCCGCGGCGAGTCCGAGCGAGATGATGTTCTGCCGGTTGAACCGGTCCGCCGCCTGCCCGGAGATGAGGATCAAGGCAAAGAACGGCGCGAACTGGGCGAGCCCGATGAGGCCTAGATCGAACACGTCGCCGGTCAACGCGTAGACCTGCCAGCCGATCGCCACGCTCTGCATCTGCACCGCGACCGCAGAGAGCAGCCTGGCGGCGAGGTAGAAGGCGAAGCTCCGGTGGCGCAGCACGCCGAGCCCGCCGAGGTTGGTTGAGGACATGTCCACGCCAGCGGTGACCGCTGCCCGAAGATGGAGAGAAGAGGGTTGATGAAGCGGCGCGGCGACGCGGATCGCGACCCAGACCGGGCGCTGCCGCAGCGCGCGTTCGACGGCGGAGCGGCAACACCCGTGCCACCGGAGCGGCCCGCGGAGGGGGCACGGGATCCTTCCGGCGCGAACGCACCCGGCTCGACCCCGGGAGCAGCCGCGGAGGTGCTGCTGCTTCAGCAGCAACGGGTGGTGCTTCGCTGCGCCGCCACGCGCAGCGGGAGAGCCACGCGCGCGAGGAGGTGAACCAGGAGCGACGGCGGAGGGCGTTGCTTGCTGTCGCCTTGACACCGGCGCGCCGGGCGGGTTCTCGTGGACCGAAGCGCGATCACCGGCGCGCGGCGCAGCGCGGCGGCACTAAGGAGAGGGGCATCGACCATGCGGGACTTGAAGGGGATCGTCGAGATGACGTTGCTCGTCGAGGAGAACGGCGCGCTCACGCCGGCGCGGGAGTACTTCCACCGCGACACGGCCTACGTCGAGGGGCGATCAGGCCAGCGCTACGCGCTGCGCGTGCGGAACCTGACCGGCGGGCGCGTGGAGGTGGTGCCCACGGTCGACGGCCTCGACGTGCAGAGCGGCAAGGACGCCTCGTTCGACCTCCGCGGCCACGTGATCGACGCACACGGCTCGTGGGACTTCACCGGATTCCGCATCAGCCAGACCGACGTCGCGACGTTCCGCTTCGGCAGCATTGAGCAGTCGTACGCCGCGCAGATCGGCAAACCCCGCAACGTCGGCGTCATCGGCCTGGCGGTGTTCGAGGAGCGGGCGCCGCTGCCGCCGCCTCCCCCGACCGCCGCGCCGCCATCGCCGCCGCCGATGTTCAGCGGCGCGCCGCCGATAGGCGGGGCCGCGCCGGCGCCGGCAGCTCCCCCGCCGTCGGGCGCCGTGGCGCGAGCCCCCATGGCGCCGCCGGGGTTCGGCCCGCCAGCGCCCGCGCCGGGCGCTGCGTACGCCCCGGCGCCCCAGGCGCCGAAGGGGCTCGGCACGACCTTCGGTGAGCGGCGCGAGTCTCGGATCCATTCCACGACGTTCGACCGGGCGACGCCGAAGCCCGCCGCCGTGCTGGTGATCCGCTACGAGCAACGCGAAGGGCTGCGGGCGCTCGGGATCGCCGTGGACGGCCTCTCCGAGCGCGAGACCGCCAGCCCCTTCCCGGCCGAGACCGGCTTCGCCAAACCCCCGCCCGGATGGCGAGGTTGAGCTCCGCGCTCTGAAGCGAGCCGAGGACGATGACGCCGCCGAGCAAGCGCCCCCGCGGCGCCAAGAAGCCCGCACCGCCGGTGCGAGGCTCGGTCAAGCCGCCGAAGAAACGGCCCGCGGGAAAGAAATCTCTCGTCGCAGCGCGGCGCGCCACGCCCACCCCACCCGCCCGTGCGAGCCTCGCGCTCGAGATCGGTCGCATGATCGAGGCGGCGAGGCGGCAGGTGGCGCAGGCCGCGAACGCCTCCCTGACGACGCTCTACTGGCAGATCGGCGTGCGGATCCGCCAGGACGTCCTGAAGGAGCGGCGCGCCGAGTACGGCGCCGAGATTGTCGCCGCACTGGGGCGACAATTGGAGGCCCGGTTCGGGCGGGGCTTCGGGGAGAAGAATTTGCGGCGGATGGTCCAGTTCGCGGAGGCGTTTCCGGACGCCGAGATTGTCGCCGCGCTGCGGCGACATTTGGGCTGGTCTCACTTCAAGTTGCTGATCCCGATGAAGGATCCCCTGAAGCGGGAGTTCTACGCCGAGATGTGCCGGGTCGAGGGCTGGAGCACCCGCGCGCTGCAGCAGAAGATCGACGGGATGCTGTTCGAGCGCACCGCGCTCTCGAAGAAGCCGGACAAGCTCATCAAGAAGGAGCTGACGGCGCTGCGCGAGAGCGATCGACTCACGCCGGACCTCGTGTTCCAGGATCCTTACCTGCTCGACTTCCTCGGCCTGCGAGACACCTTCAGCGAGAAGGATCTCGAGTCGGCGCTGCTGCGTGAGATCGAGCGCTTCCTCCTCGAGCTCGGCGCGGGCTTCGCCTTCGTGGAGCGGCAGAAGCGCATCACGCTGGACGGCGACGACTACTATGTCGACCTCCTGTTCTTCCATCGCCGCCTGCGGCGGCTGGTCGTCATCGAGCTCAAGATCGGCGACTTCAAGCCGTCGGACACCGGGCAGGTGGAGCTTTATCTGCGCTGGCTCGACCGGCATGAGCGCCAGCCCGGCGAGGAGCCGCCGGTGGCGATCATCCTGTGCGCCGGCAAGAAGCGAGAGACCGTCGAGTACCTCGATCTCGGCAAGAGCGGGATCCACGTGGCCGAGTACCTGACCGAACTGCCTCCGCGCGAGCTCCTGCGCGCACGGTTCCACAAAGCCCTGGCCGCCGCCCGCGCGCGCCTCGAGCAGCGCGCGCTGAGCGACGGGGCCGACGCCCCGCGGCCCGTCGGCTAGGAGAGCACGCCAGTCGATAGGAGCCCCGGCTCAGCGCCAGGCAAACGCAGCGGCGGAGCTACTCCGGCACACGCTCGTGCGCGCCGAGGTCGACCACGGCGCCGAGCACGCGGGGCAGGCCGCCGTAGTCCAGGCGCACGGATGGCGGCAGCGGCGTCACGTCGCCGCCGAGCAGGCCGACGCGCGGGCGCTCGCCAGGGTACCCGACGACGGCGATGGGGCGATCCGCAGTGCCGGGCCTGGCGAGGTGCGCGAGGGGCAAGGCGCACGTGATGGGCAAGTCGTCATGGGTGACGTCGCAGGTGGTGCCGCCCGAGTAGTCGCCCTCCCGGACGTAGGCGACGTCGCCAGGCGCGAGTACGCTCGCGAGCTTACCCCGGAGCTCCTCGAGGCCGCGCGTGTCAGGGAGGCTGCTTACGCCGTCAACCCCGGCGTGAAGAGAGATCCATCATCGCTTGAGCAGCCAATCTCGGTAGAAGACATAAGCGCGTTTCCACGCGCTCGCGACGCCCGGATCGCCCGCGATCCGCGCCTGCCAGTAGGCATCGAGCTTCGCTCGCTGCTCCTCGTTGATCCGGTAACGCTTGAGCGTCTCTTCCACCCTCCCGGGGTGGAGGGTCAGCTCGACACACAGCGAGGCATACTGCTCGAGCGAGAGCGTCGGTGAGCTCGGCCCCGCGGAGCCTGCGGGCGCGGCCGCCGGTGGGCCCTGCGGAGGGCGCGCCGTCTCCGGCGCCCTGGGGGCCTGCGCCGTCTCCGGCGCCCTGGGGGCCTGCACCGTCTCCGGCGCCCGGGCAGGCTGCGCCGGCTTTGCCGACGGCGCGAAAGGAAGCACGGTCCCTTGCTGGCGCAGGTTCGCCATCACGGAGGAGATGTCCTCGGTCTCGCGCCCCACCGGAGCGGCCCTCCGCGGTCCGGCCGCGGCCTCCGCGGGCGACGCCGCGCGCTCGGCGACAGGAGGCGGCGCTCCGGGGCTCGGCGTCTCGAAGGGGAGCGCCGCGCCCTTGCCTGCATCGGCGACGGGATGGGTCTGCTGGATGCTGCTGAACTGCCGCATCCCCACGGGCACGGCGGAGGGATCGACCGGCGGGCGCACGATGGCCGGCGGCACCATCGCCGGCGGCACGACCGGCGGAACCGCCGCCCCCGGCGCTGCGGCGGGCGGCGATACCACCGCCGGTGCCGGCGCTGCGGCGGGCGGCGATACCACCGCCGGCGGCACGACCGGCGGAACCGCCACCCCCGGCGCTGCGGCGGTCGGCGGGGACTGCGCCGCCGCGATCGCGTAACTCGGCCTCTCGATCCGCGGCGCGGTTGGCGCTGGAGCCGCCGTCGGGAGCGCTTCGCGCTCTCCCTCGCCGCCGCGCTCTCCTTCGACGGCGCCCGCCCCGGCGGCCGGCGCGGACGCGCGCTCCTCGGGCAGCAGACCGAGGCTGGGCAGCGCCGGCTGCTCCTTCTTCAGCCGCGCGGCCGTCGCCACGAACGCGGTGCCGAAGCGCCGCGACAGCGCCTCTTCCTCGAGCGCGCTCTCCGCGGCGAGGGCGTCGGTCCAGGCCAGGACGATGTCCTCCCATCGCGCCTCGGTCAGGCCGAGCCGCTCCAGCACCTCCGGCGACCTGGCCCGCGGGAAGTGCCGCACATGGGCCATGATCTCGGCGTAACGCTCGAGGGTGAGCCCCCCGCGCGTCTCCGCCTGCTCGAACGGCTCGCTCACCCCTCCGGTCATCCCATCCTCTCGGTTCACGACGCGCCCGCCTGGACTTCGCTCAGCAGTTGAGGTTCACGACGCCGCCGCTCACGTTCACGGTGCCGCTCCCCTTCACGTTCACCGTGGTGCCGGAGACGGTCACCGTGCCGCCCGTGATCGCGATCGACCCGCCGCCGTTGATCAGCACCGTCACGCCGTTCACCTCCACGATCGCCGCGCCGGCGCGGACCTTGGCGACGCCCTTGATGTCGATCCACGGGGCGCCCACGTTGACGTTGCCCTCGCCGTTCACGTCCACGACCGGCGCGCCCACCGTGACCCTGCTCCCGCCGACCACCTGCGTCTCCGCCGTCGCGCCGAGCACGGCGTTGGCCCCGGCCGACGCGATGAGGTTCGTGCCGGCCGACGCCGTGAGCACGCCGCCCTGCGCGATGGCCGAGAGGTCCGAGCTCGCGGTGATCATCACCGTCGATCCGGAGCTCACCGAGACCGAGCCGGCGCTCGTCGACTGCGATCCCGTGACCTGCACGGACTGGTCCCCGCCCACCTGGGTCGCGTCGTCGACGCCCACCGCGCGCGACGCGTTGCGCTTCACCGTCTCGTCGAGGTCGCGCGCCGCGTGCAGGACGATCTGCTCCTTGCCCGCCGCGTCCTCGAACGCGAGCATGTTGAAGTTGCCGTCGAACGGGCTCGTGTAGCTCTTGATGGCGCTGTACGTCGGGCGCCGCGTCGGGTTCTCCGGGGGCAGGTTCGCGCCGTTGTACACGCGGCCCGTCACGATCGGGCGATCCGGATCCCCGTCGAGGAAATCGACGATCACCTCGTTGCCGACCCGCGGGTGCCACAGCGCGCCGTGCCCCGCCGCGCCGGCGAAGAGCTGGCTCACGCGGACCCAGCAGGAGCTCGGCTCCTTCTCGAGCCGGCCGCTGTCGAGATCCCAGTGGAACCTCAGCCGGACGCAGCCGATGTCCTCCGGCCCGCCGAGGTGGATCTCCGCCCCGGCGGACGACGGATCCGCGGTGACGACCGCCGTCTGGCTGCCCGAGATCCGCGGCCGCGGCGTCCGCCGTGCGGGCCGGAAGTTCGACTCGCCGTCCTGCCCCTTCTCGCCGCAGCGGATCGCCTCGAAGTGGGCGGCGTACGGCTCCTGCTCGGCCCCCCGCGTCGCGAAGTTCTCCCGCTCGTGGCCGACGTGCTCGATCGCGGTGACGAGGTAGCGGCCGCTCCACTTCGAGCTCGGGTGATCCAGCTGGAAGACCGAGCCCGCACCGAGCAGCCGGCACGACGCGCTCGCCGCCGCCCACGCGCGCTCGGTGTCGAGGCGCTGCTGCCGCTTCTCCGCGAGGCGCTCCCCGAGCTCCTTCGAGTGCTCGTAGCGCCCGGGGTGCTCGTGGGTCTGGAAGTCGGTGACGCCCGCGGGAGAGACGGCGACGAGGTCGAGCTGCGGCCTTCGCCAGCTGTAATCGTTGAGCGAGGCCGACCTCGGTCGCACGCGGGCGCCGACGCGCACGTCGCGCACCTCGCGCCCGAGGATGCCCGGCCCGAGCGGGCTCGTCGGGTCGATGAGCGCGCGCCCACCGTCGAAGTCCGAGAGGACGAGGGTGCACTCGCGCGCCGTGTGCTCGAAGTGGTACGAGATGCCCTCTTCCTCGAGCAGGCGCGAGACGAACGCGAAATCGCTCTCCTCGTACTGCACGCAATACGGGCGCGCCTCCGGGTCGGCGATACGGCTCATGTCCACGACGCGCCACGCGAACGTCTGGCGCGCGGGCTGGAAGCCGCCGAGATCGCCGCCGTCCTGCTCGCCGCCGCCCGACGAAGGCTCGAGGCCCGCCCCCCACGAGGTGCGCGAGAGGACCTGCTCGACGATCTGCTGGAGCGTCTTCTCCAGGTAGATGATGCTCTTCTTCATCATCGTGGCGCGGAGCAGCGGCGGCGCGAGCGCGACGCGGTAACGCGTGCCCTCCTGGAGCTCCCCGAGCTCCTCGGCCGAGGCGATGAGCCCGTGCACGATGCGCGAGGCAGGGCTCGTGTTGGTCTCGATCCGCAGCGCGGCCGCGCGGCCCACGAGGTCGGCGACGTCGACGTCCGGCGCGTCCGGGAGGCGCATGAGCTCGATCTCGAACGTGTAGAGCTCGCTCATCGCCTCCCGGCCGCGAAGCTCGACCACACGGAGGTGATGCCAGGGCCCCTCCGGGTGATTGGCCCCCTCCCAGGCAAACGCGTAATCCTTGGCCATGCGCTGATCCTCTCCTCGATGGTTCCGTCGAGCGCCGCGGCCGGCCCCGGCCGGCGCGCGCCGCCGCCCCGCGCGCCCGTCAGTTCAGGTTGATCGTCTCGCCCTGGACGACCACATCGTCGCTCGCACCCCCGCGCCGATCGCGGCGGCGCCCTGGGCCCGCGGCGGCGGCGCGGCGACGAGCTCGTCGATGGGGGACAGCTCCTCGAAGACGGCGGAGCTCGGCTCCGATCGCTGCTGCATCACTCACCTCCTCGGTTCGCCGCCCGAGGGGGCGCGGCGGGCTGCGTCGCCACGGGTCGAGTCTGGGCCCCCGCCGCCGCGAGCTGGTCGCGCACGGTCGGCGGCGGCTCGTAGGCGATCGGGCGATCGTTGCCGATCGACACTTCAATCGGGATGTACTTGTGCACTCCAGGAAGAAACGGGCGCGGGAGCTCGACGGTGGCCGCGTAGAGCAGATAGAGCTCTCCGGCCTCGGGCTCGACGACGACGCTGTGGGTCCGCACCGGCACGGCGGCGCGGCGCCCCTCGATCGAGAACTCCACGGCCGGCGGCGGCCCGGGGAGCCTGAACGTGATCGCCGCGCGCTCCGGGTGCATCCCCTCGATCCGCACGGGCTCGTCCCCGCGCACGTCCGCGAGCACGAAGCCGGGCGGCGCCTCCTGGAAGAAGCGCGGCGCGACGCCGGTCGGGCGCCCGGACCGGTACCCCGCCGGGAGGATGCCGAGGCGCACCTCGGGCAGACGCGCGTCGTCGGGCGCAGGGAACCACGGGTCGACCCGCGGACCGAAGAAGTGGTATCGCGGGAAGGTCATCGCCGGCACCCAGTCGAAGCAGGCCGGGAGCGGGCGCTCGTACCACCGCGCGGGATCGCCGGAGGCGAGGCGCTCGGGCGCGAGCAGATCCGCCGGGTCCTCGAGGTTGGGCATCTCGGCGCCCGGGAGCGGCCCGGCCAGGACGAGGTAGCCCTTGCCGTACGGGTTGCGGGGATACATGCCCGGATGGTCGATCCGCATCGCGGCCATCGCGGCCTGCGGCGGGCTCACCTCCGCTCCCGGCCGCACCCGGGCGTCGACGCCGCCATAGGCGTTCTCGTAGGTGATCGGCACGCGCGTGAACGGCTCCGGCTCCCCGATGACCGGCGCGCCCGCGGCGGTCCAGCGGATCGCCCGGCGGCCGAAGACGGCGATCCGCTTCGACGCGCCGCCGAGGCCCGCGGACACGGTCATCGCGGAGACGGGTTTTCCCCCGGGGGCGCACGCGGCGCCGCGAACCACGAAATCGGTCGCCTGTTTGTGAGGCCAGTAGTCCGTGCCGGGGCGGAGCCGGGGCGCCAGCGTCTCGTCGCGGAGGTCGTGGAAGAGCGGCCGGGGCGGCGCGAGCACACAGGTCTCGCCGGCGATCGTGTACGTCTGCTTCACGAGCACGTACGCGGCCGGGCGCCCTCCCTCCCAGGGGAAGAGGTCGAGCAGGGCGTCGTACGTCTCCCGCAAGGGGGCGCGCCGACCGTGTGTTTGTCGCCTTCCTTGGTGGTATCGCCGCCGGCGTCCCAGGTATACGACCTCGACTCCGACAGCTTGAGCGAGCTGCCGGTCCCCTTGTGCTCGGCGAGCGTGAGCTCGGCGCCGACGCTCACCTGAGAGGGGTTGTTCTTCGTGTCCGTGGACAGGCAGGAGATGCCCACCTTCCACTCCGCGCCGAGGGCCTTGAACCCGAACTCACCCTTGACCGGATAACGCGGATCGATGAGGTGCTGCGCGGCGCTGGCCCCGAGCCCGACCGCCGTGCCGAGCGCCGCCTTCATCCATTCCTCTCCGGGGGTGAGGTCCACGCCGGGCGGCCGGAAGAACAGGTAATCGATGACCATCGTCCCGGCCGTGGCGATCAGCGCGCCGACGACATCGGCGGCCGACACGCCGACGAGGACGTTGAGGTAGAAGTTCGTCACCGTCAGCGAGAGCGGCATCGACATCGGCTGTCCGCAGGAGAGCGGGGGCCGGAGGCTCATGCAGGCCGCCGGGAAGCCGTTCATCCGCACGGAGAAGCAGGTGACGATGACCTTCCGCTTCGACGTCGGCAGGAAGGTGGGGAGCAGCGCGTTGTTGAGCGGGATCGTGATCTGCGGGATGAGCTTGCCGCAGTCGTGTCCTGCCAGCATGAGGGCGAGGCCGCCGCAGAGCACGCTGCTCGTCTTCTTCACCGAGCCGAGACCCACGCCCGGAGGCCACGACTGCGAGAGCACGATCTCGATCGCATACGTGGGCACGGGCGGCGTGGGCGGGGGCGGGATCGGATGGTAAAGGTGCGTCGAGTAGCCGACGCTGACGTCCGCCGAGCGGCAGACGGGCACGGGGACGCTCATGGATCAGCTCCTCTCCGCGGCGCCGGCCCCGCCGTCCAGGAGGCGCAGGCGCATCGAGCGCTCCGCGCTCGGGTACTCGAACATGAACGCGTGCCGGAACACGAGGTAGAAGCGCCCCTCTTCCGGCAGGAGCAGGAGGAGCTGCGGGGTGAGCTCCCGCGTCCCGGTGCGGATCCCGGCGACGTAATCGATGACGACCCGCAGCGCGGGGAGCCGGAAAGAGACGACCTCTCGATCCGGGGTGAGGCCGCTCATCGTCACCACGCTCCCGGGCTCCGGGCGGGAGACGATCCACGTCGGGTGCGCCCGGTGGAAGACCGCCTCGCGGATCTCCATCGGCGGCATCTTCCCCGGCGCGATCGGATCCTGCGGCTCGGGCGGCCGCACCGAGCGCGCGGCGTGGATCGCGGACTCCATGGGCACCGGGGCCCAGGAGGCGGGATCGGGCGCGTCGTCCCAGGCGCGGATCGGCGCCGCGGGGTCCTCCACGTTGGGGAGGAGGCGCTCCTCGTCGTGGCGCGGATACCCCTCGGGCGCGCGGAGCATCTCGGCGAGGCCTCGCGCGGGCGGGCCTGGATCGAAGCCGCGCCCGCGCGGGTTGCGGAGGTCCGAGACCTCGACGAAGGCCTCCTGGTCGATCTCGACCTCGGCGCGCCCTCCGAAGGCGCGCTCGTACGTGAGCGGCATGCGCGTGAAGGGCGCGGCGGGCCCGATCCTCCGCTCGCCGTCGCGGCCCTCCCAGCGGCGGTCGCCGAAGATCGCGAGCTCGCGGCGCTCGTCGCCCACGGACAGGCCGACGGTCATCCGCTGCACGGGGCGGCCGCGCGGCGCGTAGGCGGCGCCGAGCAGGGCCACCTCGAACGCCTCGTCGCGGCGGGGCAGGTCGTCGCGGGGGAGCAGGCCGAGCTCGGTCTCGCGGTCCTCGGCGAGGAGCGGGACGGGATCCTGGGTGTCGAGCGCCGGGCCCCGCGGCGTCACCCGGAACGTCGCCTTGGCCACGATCATCCCGGCGCGGTGCGCGCCGCCGAGCAGCCGGGCGACGAACAACCTCGCGGGAACGGGGGTGGCGTTGACGAGCTCCATGGCGCGCTCTCGCGAGGCGAGCGAGAGCGACACTATCCGGCAGGGACAGGAGCTCCAAGTTCTCGGAGCCCGGCGCCTCCAGCGCGGAGACCGCCGAGCTCCGGCCCGCGGGCCTACTTCGACAGCTGGCCTCCATCGACCGGGAGCGAGTGCCCGTTCACGAACGCCGCGTCGTCCGAGCAGAGCCACGTGATGACCCGCGCGACCTCCTCCACCCGGGCCGGGCGGCCCGCCGGGATGTCGGCGATGTACGGATCCATCAGCCCGGGGTGGTCCCGCATCATCTGATCGACCATCTCCGTGCCCGTGACGACCGTGGGCGCGACCGCGTTCACGCGGATCCCCTGCTTCGCGTAACAGAGCGCGGCCGACTTGGTGAGCCCCTCGACCGCGTGCTTCGTGGCCACGTAGATCGCCCCCGACGGCGTGGCGACGTGGCCGAGGATCGACGAGAGGTTCACCACGCTCCCTCCCCCGCCCTGCCGCACCATCTGCCGGATCTCGTGCTTCATGCACAGGAAGGTGCCCTTGACGTTGACCGCCATCATCCGGTCGAACGTGGCGTCGTCGGCGTCGGCGATCGGCATGAAATCCTCGGAGATCCCCGCGGAGTTGACCGCGCAGTCGAGGCGCCCCCAGCGCTCCACGGCCGTCGCGACGAGCGCCTCGATGTCGCCCGGGACGGCGACGTCCACGCGCGCGGCCACCGCCTCGCCGCCGCTGGCCCTGATCGCGTCCGCCACCCCGCGGCACTCCGCCTCGCGGCGCGCGGCGACGACCACCCTCGCGCCCGCCGCCGCGAGCGCGAGCGCCGCGCCGCGCCCGATGCCCGAGCTGCCCCCCACCACGAGCGCAACCTTGTCCTTCAGCGTCATCGATATCCCCTCTCAATCCCAGCCGCGCACGACCATGAACCCGGCCCCGCCGCGGCGCCCCCCGGCGACGATGCGGCCGTCCATCATCGTACCACGCTGCGGATCAGCGCGTGTCGAGCCGGCCGCCGGCCGCGCTGCGGAGCTCGGCCAGCGCGGTCCGGTAGGTGCGCGCGACCTTGAGGAGCTTCAGCTGCGAGGCGGCGCGGCGCTCGTCGAGGTCCAGCGCGTCGAGCGAGTGGATCTGGCGGCTCTCGAGCGCGCGCGCGATCTCGACGCCGGCGCGCTCGGCGACGGGGAGCGCGCGCGCCCTGAACGACTCGAGCACGGCCTCCGCCGCGCGCACCTCCCGGAGCCGATCGCGCACCTCCTGCGCGATCCGCTTAACCTCGCCGGCGAACGCGCGCCGCGCCTCGACGGCCTCCGCATCCGCGGCGGCGACGGCCTTCCCGAACGCGTGCAGGTTGAAGAGCGGCACCTCGATCCCGGCCTCGAAGGTCCAGCCCAGCGGGTCGCGCGTGGCGGGCGAGAACTCGTAGCCGAGCTCGAGGAACGACAGCCAGGGCCAGCGCTGCCCGCGCGCGATCGCGCCCTTCGCGGCCGCGGCGTCGAGCTCCGCGGCGGCGATCTCGATCTCCGGGCGGCGCCGCAGCGCGGCCTCGATCAGCGCGTCCTCGGCCGGGAGCGCGACGCGCTCCAGCGCCCCGGTCGGCTCGCCGACGAGGCGCACCGGCGCCGCGGGGTCGACCCCGACGCGCTCGAGCAGCGCCGCGAGCGCGACCTTGCGGCGCTCCCGCTGCTCCACGGCGCCCGCCTCCGCCTCGACGGCCGACAGCGCCGCCATCGCCTCCTCGATCGCGGTCGTCTGCGAGGCGTCGAGCTGGGCCTTGAGCTGATCCGCGAGGCGGCGGCGCGCCCCCGCCACCGCCTCGTGCGCCGCGATCTCCGCGTCGATCAGCAGGACGTCGTCGAACAGCCAGCGCACCTCGGCCTCGATCTCGACCTCGACGACCCGGGCCTCGGCGCGCGCGACCGCCGCCTCCGCGCGCGCGGCCGCCTCGGTCGCCGCGGCCTCGCCGGGCCGGGGCGGGCGCACGCGCACGCCGGTCGCGAGGCGCGGCTCGCCGTCGAGCACCTGGTCGAGGCGCAGCTGCGAGACGCGGAGCTCCGGATCGCGGTAGACGCTCGCCCCCTCGGCCTCGGCCTGCGCGTCCGCCGTGTCGGCGCGCGCGTTCATCGCCGCGAGCGTGCCGCTCTTCCGCTTGGCCATGGCCACCGCCTCGTCCACGCGGAGCTCGCGCGGGGCCGCGTCGGGCCGCGCCGCGAGGGGCTCCCGCGCGCGCGCGGCGGCGTTCACGCGCCCCTCGCGGTACAGCGCGACCGCGCGGTCCCCTGGCGCGAGGCGCGGCGGCGACGCGCAGGCCGCGAGCGCGAGGCACGCGACGGACGACAGCAAGAGTGGCCCCCGCGCGCCGCTCAGCCCTGCCAAGGCAGCTCCAGGAAGGAAGGCGCCTCGGCGCCGGCGTCGAACACCACCATCAGCTTGCCGGGGGACAGCGAGGGCGCGATCCCCTCCGGCTTCCGGCCCGGGAAGCGCCGCACGAGGCGCGGCGCGAGCGCGCCGGCCCCGGGGCGGTCGACGCGAAAGAGCGCCCCCGCGGCGCCGTCGGCCGTGGACGGCGTCGACGCGATCGCGAGCGAGCCGTCCGGGAGGAAACACAGGTCGGCGATCCCCCCCGGCGCGGTCGCGCCGGCGAGCTCGACGTCGACGCGCGCCCGCGCCCAGAGCGAGAGCCCGGCGCCCTCGAGCCGCCGCGTGTCGAGGAGCGCGCGCGGCGCGTCGAGCTTCCAGATCAGCGCGTTGCCGTCCGCGTCGAGCGGCGCCTTGAGCCCGAAGTAGAGCGCGCCGTCGCGGTAGGCCATGCCCTCGATCTCGAGCGGGCGCGTGCCGCCCGGGAGCCCGAGCGCCGAGAGGGCCGCGGGGCCGGCGGCGTCGAGCAGCTCCGCGAGGTGGACCTCGGCGTCGACGCGGAAGCCCCGGCCGTCCGGCTTCACCCGGAGCAGCGCGGTGCGCGACGCCTTGCGCTTGCCCTTCGCGCTGTAGCCCTGCGACGAGAGCAGGTACACCTCGTCGCCGCCGCCCGCCGCGATCGACTCGATGTCGTTGAGCTCGGACACGCCGCTCACCGGCAGCGGCTCCGGATCGACGGCGCCGGTCGCCGACATGGCGAACAGCCAGGGCGCGCCCTCGCCGGCGCCGTGGCCCGTGTCGTCGCTGACGATCACGTACCGCCCCTCGGCGGCGCGGGGCAGGATCCCCGACGGCTCGAAGCGCGACCGCGCGCGCAGCGCGGCGGGGACCGCCATCGGGGCCGCCTCGGCGGCCCCGGCGCGCGGCGGCGCCGCCGCCGGCGAGGGCGCGCCGGGCGCGGTGGGCGCCGCGGGCGCGGACAGCGCCGTGAGCGCGGCCGGCGAGCGTGTGAAGGTGACGTCGAACGCCTGGCCGGCGAGCAGCGCGAACGGGTGATCGAGCTCGATCGTCGCGAGCCGGCCCCACACGGGCACGGTCGGCACGGTGCGGCAGCGGATCGGCAGCTCGAGCACGAGCGGCCCCAGCACGGAGGTCCTGCCCGTGAGCGGCGCCCCCGACTGGCCGCGCACCCAGAGCTTCGCGGTGTCGCCCACCTGGAGGTCGATCGCCGAGCGCTCCGGCACGCAGGCGACGATCCGCCCGCGCGTGCTCACGAGGTCGACGATGGGATCGCCGGGCACGGCGACGTCGCCCGACCGCTTGTAGATCGTCGAGACGCGCCCGGCGCGCATGGCGCGCAGCGTCTGCTGGGCGCGCCGGAGCTCGAGGTGCTCGATCTCCTGCCGGGTCACGGCGAGATCCGCCTCGATCTGCGCCGTCTCCGGGCCCGCCCGCTCGCGGATCTTCTTGCGGCGCTCCTCGGCCGCCGCGATCTGCACGCGCAGGAGCTCCAGGGTGCGCGGCTTCTCGCCCGCGAGCGCCTCGACGCTCGCGCGCTGCAGGTCGAGCGGGCTGAGGTCGTCGAGGCTCGCCTGCTTGTCCTCGACGAGCCGCTTCATCCGGGAGATCTCGCTCGTGAGCGCCTCGCCCTCGGCGGCGATGCGGCGCTGCTCCTCGCGCTGGTGCGCGAGCTCGCGCTGCAGCGACTCGAGGCCCATCTGGATCTCCTCCTCGAGCCGCGCCTGCTCCGCGGGGATGAGCGCCAAAAGACGCGCCTCCTCGGCCCGCGCCACCTTGAGCTCCGCGTCGATCGCCGCGCTGTCGAGCACGGCGATGACCTGCCCGGGCGCCACCTCGGCGCCGACGTCGACCTGGATCGAGGTCACCCGGCCGATCTCGACCGCGGCGACGAGCTCCATCTCCGCGTCCGCGAAGCCGAGGATGCGGCCACTCGGCCCCTCGGAGAAGTACATCCACGCGGCGAGGCCGAGCGTGGCCAGCATCGTCACCACGGGGAGGGCGCCGGAGAGGGCGTAACGAGTTCGACCGAGGAAGTTCACTAGAGGTCCAGCGTCGGCTCCTGGAGCATGAGGCTCACGTCCTCCACCCCGGGAACCCCCTGCAGGCTCGCCACGAGGCGGCTCCGCAGGTCGGGGTGGCGCACGCTGATCTGGTAGGCGTGCTCCATCACGGTGCCCTGCGCGGCCTCGCGCAGGGTCACGAGCGAGAAGGTGCGGCAGTGCTCGCTGAGGATGGCCGCGATCGTCCCGGAGACGTCCGCGCCCGCCTGGCCGGCCGGCGCGATGAACCGGAGCAGCCCGTCGGGCTGCCGGCGCGAGCCGTAGCCGGTGGCGTGGAGCAGCAGCGACGCGCCCGCGAACATCGCCGCCCCGGCGATCGCCACGCCGTAGGCCTGCGCGCCGCTCGCCATCCCGACGGCGAGCGACGCGAAGACGAATACGACGTCGCGCGGATCGCGCATCGTGGTGCGGAACCGGATCGCCGTGATGCCGCCCGCGATCCCGATGCCGGCCGCGATGTTGTTGCCGACCGCGAGCATCAGCATGCACGTGATGATGCTGCCCATCGCCATGCTCTGGACGACGGTCCGGGAGTACGAGAGCCCGCGGAACGTGAGCATGTAGACGCCGGCGATGCCCTGCGTGAGCCCGAAGGCGATGAGCAGGGAGATGAGCGCCTTGCGCCACTCCACGGCCTCGCCGTGGGAGACCGTCGCCAGCCACTCCATCACGGGTGCAGCCCTCCCGCGAAGCGGGCCGCGCGTGCCTCCGGGATCGTCAGCTGCGCGGTGACGCCGTAGCAGTACTTCGAGAACGAGTACCGGACGAGATCGAGGCGCCGCACGAGCGCCACCATCCACGCCGGCGGCCTGCGCTCGAACTTGAGCTCGAGCACGCAGACCGGCTCGTGGGTCTTGGTCTGGGCGGGGTGGTCGACCGAGCGCCACCGGCCGGGCGGCGGGTCGAGGTCCAGCGTCTCCGTCCGCCGGCAGACGACCTTCCTGTCGAAGGTCACGCGCGCGTAGTTGTCGAGGGTGCTCTCGTACGCCTCGCGATCGTAGTCGACGAGCAGCACGGGCTGCACGTGGTGGCGCTTGTACGCGGACAGGAACCGCTCCGCCCCCTTCCGCGCGCCCGGCGGCAGCCGCTCCAGCGCGGCGGCGCCGCCGCGCAGCAGGAGATCCGCCCAGTCCGACGCCGGCACCGCGGCGCGCGTCTTGATGATCACGTCCTGATAACGCCGCTTCACCTCGAGGAAGACCGGGCTGCTCTTGCCGGGATAACAGCGCGCCCGCAGCTTGAAGCGGTCCTTCGCCTCGCGCTCGGTGGCCCAGAAGAGATGGAGCTCGCGCGTGTCGAAGTACAGCGAGCGGATGCGGTACGAGCCGTCGGGGCCCGCGTACCGGTCACGCCGGCAGATCGGCAAGACCGCGGTCCGGATCGACGAGACAAGCCGCTCCGGCACCAGGTACTTGAACTCGTATCGCTCGATGACTTCCAGGCTTCCGCCCTCCCACGATTCCGATGTCAAGCCCATCGCGCCGCTCGACGGCGCGTGTTGCTAAGTTATCACAATTTAGAGGCCGTAATGACAAAAAGCCCGTCCGTGCCCGCTATCAGAATTCCGCTCCCACCCGAGAAATTGCGGTGTTCTGCACGTTCGTCGCCCCCCATCGCGCGGCAGGTGCCCCTGAATGACAGGGCTGCGGCGAGCGCGTTTCCGCCGCGCGCGGCGCGGCTCGGGCTCGCGCTCGCGCTGCTCCTGCCGGCCTGCCAGGGCTCGGAGCCGCCGGAGGTGCGGACATCGGGATGTCCCCGGTGCGACGCGGCGCGGTCGGCCGGCGCGCTCCCGCGGGGCGGCATCGACGAGTGCTCCGGCGTGGTCGCCAGCGGGACGCACCCCGACGTGCTCTATGTGCACAACGACTCCGGCGACGACGCCCGCTTCTTCGCGCTGGGGCTCGACGGCACCCCGCGGGCCGAGTTCGAGGTCGCCGGCGCGACCGCGATCGACTGGGAGGACGTGGCGCGCGGCCCGTGCGGCGGCGGCGGGGGCAGCTGCCTGTACTTCGCCGACATCGGCGACAACGAGGGCGAGCGCGAGCGCTACGAGATCTACCGCGTGGAGGAGCCGGACGCGCTCGGCGGAGGGACAGGCGCGCAGACCGCCGAGAGCTTCTCGCTCGTGTACCCCGACGGGAGCCACGACGCGGAGACGCTGCTCGTGCACCCCATCACCGGGGCGCTCACGGTGGTGACGAAGGAGAAGGACAAGAGGGATCGCGCGTGGGTCTACGAGCTCGCGGCGCTGCCCGCGGCCGGCGGGACGGCGACGCTCGCCGAGGCCGGGCCGATCGAGCCGCCGGCCGGGGGCGCGAGCTTCACGGCCGGCGACGTGCGCCCGGACGGCAGCGGCGTGCTGCTGCGGACCTCCTCGCACGTGTTCTTCTACCCGATGACGCCGGAGCAGACGGTGGCTCAGGCGCTCGCCGAGCTGCCGTGTGTGTTGCCCGTCGCCGCCGAGGAGCAGGGCGAGGCGATCGCGTGGTTGCCGGGCGGGTGGAATTACGTGACGCTCGGCGAAGGGGGAGAGGCCCCGCTCCACCAGGTCTCCTGCCAGGCCCCCTGAGCGCCGCCCCCCCGGCGCCCTCGAGGGCGACCTTCCTCGTCAGCGCGCGAGGCGCTCGCGCATGAGCGGGATGTCGCTCTCGAGGCGCGCGACCGACCGCTCCCACGCCTCGACGGTGGGCCCGTACGGGTCCGCCGCGACGGCGGCGCGCAGCAGATCGGCGTACCGCTTCACCTCGGCCTGGAGCCGCGCCTCGCTGAACGGGCCCGCGAGCAGGTCGTCGAGCGCCGCCTGGTAGCCCGCGACGTCCTCGCTCAGGCCGCCGAACAGCGGGTCGCACCCCGGCGCGCGCACCGTCTCGTCGCCCATGTACACCGGGAACTCCGCGGCGCAGTCCGCCGGCGCCTCCGTCCAGTGCGGCACCTCGCCGTAGTTCTCGAAGGCGGCCAGGTTCAGGGTGTTGTCGAGATCCCAGGGGATCAGGCGGAAGGTGCCCGACGACGGCTCCTCGTAGAAGAAGTAGTTGTGGTTGCTCACGGAGCCGTCCTTGTCGTCGACGTAGAAGGTCGAGGCGCCGTCGAAGTTCATGATCGCGTCGTCGACGGCCATGTACCGCGCGAGCTCTGCGACGTCCGTCCACTCCAGCAGCGCGGCGAGGCGCGCCTGGCCCTCGGAGACCGCGAGGGCCTCCGCGAACGCGACGAAGCCCGCGTGGGTGGCCTCCTCTTCGTTCGCGTCGATGCGCTCGGCGTAGTAGCTCGTCTCCGTCGAGATCGGCCAGGCCTCCTTGTAGAGGGCGCCGTCCTGATCGTCGGGGAAATGGTGGTCCACGAAGCGGCCGTCGATCTCCTCGACCACGGCGTAGAGCCCCAGGGTCTCGCCGTTGACGTAGAGCGTGGCCCACGCGCTCCTCGGGGCAGCGACGCCCATCTCCCGGTAGAGATCGTAGGCGAGGCGCTCCCGGAGCTTGGTGTCGTCGCGCGTCATGGCGTGGAAGTTCATCCGCCTCATGTCGTAGAAGCGCTGCCCGTCGACGTACTCGTCGAACTTCACCTTCATGCTGAGCTTCGGACAGGTGATCTCCTCGCCCTCCTCGACGCACTCGTCGAGGGTGCCGGAGCCACCCTTGAAGCGCAGGCCCGCGACGCCCAGGCTCTTGCCCTGGTAGCAGACCTCCGACTCGACGTACTCCTCGTCGCTCGCGCTCGCCTTCAGCGCCGTCCAGCGCTCCGCCGGGAGGTTGAAGTCGAAGCGCAGGACCTCGCTTCCCGCGAACAGCTCGTCCGCGTCGCGCTCGGCCAGCGCCGGGTCGGGGGGCTCACACGACGAGGGCTGCGCGGCCGGGGGAGACTCCCCCCCGCAGCCCGCGACCAGGGCTGCTGCCGAGAGCGCGATCAGGATCCAGGGCTCACACTTCATTGTCATCTCCTTCACGGCGGCGAGGATAACCTGTGACAGACGCACCCGCCGAGCCGTACGGCGGCGCGCCGCGGCGATCCTCAGACCCCGCCGCCCGCCGGCGCCTCCGCGAGCTTCCGGCGCAGGTTCTCACGCGCGCGCCCCTCGAGGCGGCCGCGGAAATACGGAGACAGGAAGATGTGCTCGGCGGCGAGCAGCCTCTCGAAGAAGCGCCGCCGGCCGGCGGCGTACGCCTCGGGCGGCAGGGCGCCGTACTCTTCGGCGATGCCGCGGTCGTAGGCGTCGAACGCGGCCGCGTCGCTGCCGAGGATGGCCATGTCGCAGTCGAGGAACAGGGCCTCGTCCTCGCCCACGTCGGCCGGCCCGAGCGCGCCGTGGCGCGCCGTGAGCAGGATGAGCCGCGCGACGAGGTCGGCGTCGATCCCCTCGCCGGACAGCCAGCGCGCCACCGCCTCGCGCGCGAGCGCCGCGCTGCGCGCCTCGTTGTCGTGGCGGCCGGCCGCGTAGACCGCGTCGTGGAAGAGCGCGGCGAGGAAGACCTCGCGCGGGCTGCGCCAGCCGATGTCGCGGCCGACCTCGTCCATGCGCGCGAGCACCTCGCGCACGTGGTCCAGGTTGTGGTACGCGCGCCCGGGCTCGCCGTGGGCCGCGCGCACCGCGCGCCACAGCGGCTCCGGCAGCGCGAGCCCGCCCGGAGCGGGCGGCGCGTCGAGGGGGGGACCGCCCGCGTGGGCGACGCCGCCCGCGTGGGCGACGCCGCCCGCGTGGGCGACGCCGCCCGCGTCGGAGCCGGGCGCGCCGTCCGCCCCGGCGGGGCCGCCGGGCCTCACACGAGCACCAGATCCTCGGGGCGGAACAGCTCCCCGTGGAACGTGGCGATGCGGCCCTTCTCGGTCTCCTTGGCGTGGTTCTTGGCCAGGTTGGCGCGGGCCTGGATCTCGCGGTCGGTCAGGAAGCAGTCGACGTCGGCGACGCACAGCCCGACGGAGATCGTCGGCGAGCGCTCGATGCGGCGGTAGCGGCGGCGGGCGAGGCGCCCCTGGAGGCCGCGCAGGAAGTCGACCGCCCACGCGCGGGTCGCGTTGGGGAGCGTGACCATGTACTCGTCGCCGCCGAACCGGTACGCGTGCCCGTGCGCGAAGACGTGCGCCT
This sequence comes from Sorangium cellulosum, assembly GCF_002950945.1. GTDB lineage: Bacteria > Myxococcota_A > Polyangia > Polyangiales > Polyangiaceae > Sorangium > Sorangium cellulosum_E. The sequence goes on along the minus strand of NZ_CP012673.1, from coordinate 5,631,840 downwards.
CGATGCTCTCCATGAACGGCGGGAGCACGTGGAGGTCGACCACGGTCTCGGTGTGCTGGTTGTTGAACGCCTTGAAGTCGTCGATGTCGATGAACGCGACGGCGATGGCCGCGCCCCGCAGCCCGCAGCGCGCCCGGTAGTGGGCCAGGTCGGGCAGGAACAGCCCGGGCGCCTCGAGGATGTGGAACTTCTCGTCGTACTCGCGCTGCCGGAGCGGCGGCGCCTCCGGCAGCACGGCCTCGGCGTGCCGGATCGACATGTAGTCCGTCAGCTGCGGCACCTGCAGCGCGGGCGTGGCGGCGAACCACGGCGCGGCCATGAGCTGCTCCAGCGCGTGGACCTCGCGCCGGAGGTGCCGGATGGTGTCGGCGTTCACGGCCTTCTGGAGCGGCTCCTCGATCACCATCGCGCTGTCGCGCCGGAGCTGGATCAGGATGCGCTTGAGCAGCGGGCCTTGCGTGTCGTGGATCTGGACCTGCGGCTGGCGCTGCTCCAGCTGGCGGCCGAGCAGGCTCAGCTGGCCGATCAGCTCGGTCACCTCCGACGGCTCGTAGCCCCGGAACTGCTGCCGGACCACGTCCGCCACGTCGCGGCGGAACGTGTCCGTGAAGCGGGCGACGCACTGGGAGAGGGCCTTGGCCTCGGAGGGCGTGAAGTCGGGCATCGGCGCGAAGGATAACCCGGCGGCGGCGCCGTCCAGCGCCCGGGCGGCGCCGCGCGCCGAAAACGGTCGGCGCCGCGTTTGCGCCCGAGGGGCAGCGTCTTCCGGCGCCGCGGGTCGCCGCGGTCCGGTCAGTGCTCGTCGCCGCTGAGCACGCCGGCTCCCGCCCCCGCCGGGACGAGCGTGGGGATCTCCTCCGCGGGATCGGGGGACCACGCGTAGAACTGCGACGGGTCGAACCCGCGGCCGTTCGCCACGGCGGGGTCCGTGGCGGCGTCGACGAGGTTCGACTCGGTCCAGGTGATGTCGGTGCCGCCGTAGTCGTCGGTGGCGGCCTCGGCGTTCTGGAGGAAGTTCCCGTCGGCGTGGATGGAGCAGCCCACGCCCTTGCCGACCATGTAGTCGCCGAGCCCGTCGGCGAAGTTGTTGAACACGTGGGCGTGCCCGAAGCGGACGCGGGGGTGACGCTGATTGCTGTGGTCGAACCAGTTGTGGTGATAGGTGACGTGCAGCTTGCCCGTGTCCTGCGCGCCGTTGTCGTCGTCGTGGCCGAGCAGCATGCTCTTGTCCGTCTGATGGAAGTGGTTCCACGAGACCGTGACCCAGTCGGAGCCGCGCTTCACGTCGACGGACCCGTCGTGGCCGCGCTCGAACGTGTTGTGATCGATCCACACGTGGTGCGAGAAGCAAGGGACGTTGACGGAGTCGTCCGGCGAGTTGACGAACGTGAGGTTCCGGATGATGACGTTCGAGACCGGCGTGTAGCCCTCGGGCGTGGCGGACGTGCAGGTGCCGCCCGTGCTGGCCGAGAGCTCCTCCGTCCAGCCGCTCACGTCGAAGCCGAAGCCGTCGATGGTCGCGTCGGCGCCCACGCCGAGGAGGGTCTTGTTGGAGCGCACGCGCAGCATCGGGGCGCCGCCGCCCACGATCGTGCCCGAGATCCGGACGACCCGCGGCGCGTCGTCCGCGAGGGCGGCGACCAGGTCGGCGTAGCTCGTCACCGTGACGACCTCGCCGCCCGAGCCGCCCGTCGTCGTCGCCAGGCCGTCGGCGTCGTAGGCCGCGAACCCGATCAGCGACGCGTCGGCGGCGCCGCCGCCCGCGCCCGCGCCCGAGGACGCGGGCCCCCCGCCCGCGCCGGAGGCCGAGCTGGTCGGGGAGCTGGTCGCGCCCCCCGTCGCCGTCGTCGTCGAGCCCGCGGCGGGCCCGCCGCCCGGACCCGGCGCGGGCGCGCCGCCGCCGCCACCGCCGCTCGACGACGTGTCCCCCGGCGCGGCGCCGTCGCTGCAGCCCATCGCGAGCGCGCACACGAGCGCGAGCTCTGCCAAGCACCATGTCCTGTTCTTCAAGGGTCCTCCTCTCGTGGTGTTCCGGAGATGTCGCCGCGCTCGCGAGGCGCTCGGCGGGTCGCGCCGGGGGATGTGTCGCCCCGCGCAAGAGGCGCCGTCAGATCCGGCCGGCGCCGGCGTGACGCATGACGAGCGCCGGGACGTCCTCCGCCGGATCCGCGGTGTAGGCGTACGCCGCGGCAGGGTCGAACGCGGCGCCGCGCGTCTCGCAGACCGGCGTCGCGGGAGGCGGGGGATCGTTCGGGTCCTCCGACGGCGGAGGCGGCATGTTGGTCTCGATGAGGTTGCCGCGCTCGACGATGTCGCCCGGCTCGGAGTCGGCGTACCCCGCCCGGCAAGGGAACCACGTGTTCAAGAAGTAGTTCCCCTCCACGACGACGTCGGCCTCCATGCGGGACGCGACCCCGTAGGAGAGGTTGTTGAGGTAATAGTTGTTGAGCACGTGCACCTGGCCGAAGCGGACGCTCGGGTGGCGCGTCTGGGTGGCGTCGAACCAGTTGTGGTGGAGGGTGACCTTGAGGAACCCTGCGTCCGATGCGGCCGCGTCGGAGTGGCCGATGAGGATCGTCTTGTGGTGGTTCCTGAAGACGTTCCACGACAAGGTCACGTAGGACGACTCCCGGACGATGTCGATCAGGCCGTCGGCGCCGTTCATGAACGTGCAGTGATCGATCCAGACGTTCGTGGTCTCGGTGGTGATGCCGATGGCGTCCTCGTTCGCGTCCTCGAACGTGATGTTGCGGATGATGACGTTCTTCTCGCGGTACAGATAGAGCCCGCCGCCGACGATCTTCGCGTCGGCGCCGAGCCCGAGGATCGTCTTGTTCGAGCCCACGTCGTTCATGCCGGAGAGCTGGATGGTCCCGGAGATCTGGACGACGCGCGGCTCGGTGCCCGCCATGGCCTCCATGAGCGACTCCGCGTCCGAGACCGTGACCACCATCCCGCCTTCGCCGCCGGTCGTCCCGCCGTTCAGCGACGCGAACCCGATCGGGCCATGCTCGGGGGCGGGAGGCGGCGGCTCCGTCGGGGGATCGACGCCGGGCCCGCCGGTCGACGTGCTGGAGGCGCCGCTCGTTCCGGCGGAGGTGGTGCTGCCGGCGGAGGTGGTGCCGCCGGACGTCGCGCCGCCGGGGCCGGCCGGGATCGAGCCCCCCCGCGCCGCCGGCGCCGTCCGTCGCGTGAGGGGCGGTGTCGTCGCCGCCGCACGCCGAGAGGCCGAGCGCCAGCAGCGCGAGCGGGAGCGCGAGGATCCGACATGAGGTGCGGCTTGAGCTCGTCATTCAGATTCACCTGTGACCCGATTGGAATGCTGGTGTCGTCGCGCTGTGCGCGGTCGAGGCAGCGGACAGCGGAGATCGGCGGGCGGCGCTTTGCGGCGGCGGCGCGTTCGGGCTTCCGCGGCTCGCCGTCGTCTGTCCTGCGCAACGCCCAGGCGACGCCCAAGCAATCTCCGAGCAACTCCCAAGCAACGGGTGTGCCGCTCAGAACCACGCCGGTCCGGCCGCCGGGCTCTTCAGGATGCTGCGCGGGCGCGGCCGCGAACGACGCCCTCTGGCCTGGTGACGCGCCGGCGTGCGGCGCTGTCCACGAGGACCGCGCAGACGGCCGCGGATCGACCTGCGATCGACATCGTGGTGCCGCGACGCCGTCAATCGAGTCAACCCGCGGTTGACGCGGCGGCGCCCCGGCGCACCGCGACGAGGACATGCACGCTGCGAGCGCAGCGCGGCTCCCTCCGGCTCGCGCGCGGGCCGGAATGCGCCGTGTGCAGGCGGGGTCGAGCGGGTGGCATTGTCATTGCTTATGTTTCGGCTCATCGACGAGGCTCGTTTCCGGCACGGCTCGGCGGGCGGTACGTCACACGTGAACCCGACGGCGCATGGGCCGGCGCTACACCGCGGCGCGCAATGAATCGCGGCGACCGTGAGCTGCGCGGCGGCCGGCCTTTGTCCCGCGCGATCTCGGCGCCTGGAGCGCCCGGCGGGGTGTCTCAACTCGAAAGGATACGTTGCATGAAATCCGCTGTTCTCTCGTTCGTCGTCCTCAGCTGCGCGGTCCTGGCCGGTTGCTCCGGCGCGGCGAGCTCACCCGGACCGAGCGACGAGGCGGCCGGACAGGGCGGGACCGGCGGCGCCTCTCCGGGCGCGGGTAGCTCGGGGAGCGGCGCGGTTTCCGGCGGCGCTGGGAGCGGCGCAGCCTCGGGCGGCGCAGGAAGCAACGGCGCGGCCTCGGGCGGCAGCGCGGCCTCGGGCGGCAGCGCGGCCTCGGGCGGCCACGGCGGGGCCGGCGGCGGGCCTCCCGTGCTCGGGGACGGGCCAGACGGGTTCGCGGCCGTCGAGGGGTATGGGGTCAGGACCACCACCGGCGGCGCGGGCGGCCCGGTGGTCACGGTCTCCACGACGGAGGAGTTCCTCGACTACATCGCACGCCCGGGGCCACACGTCATCCAGGTCGCCGGGACGATCACGCTGCCCACCGGCACCACCGACGGCATGCACGACGTGACGTCCCACAAGACGATCATCGGCCTCGGCGCGGACGCGACGCTCACCGGCGGCGGCCTCAAGATCGGCTTGCCGGTGGACGACGCCATCACCTCGCCCCCGCCGGAAGCGGTCCACAACATCATCCTCCGCAACCTCAAGATCACCGGGGCCTCGGACGACCTCATCAACATCCAGATGTTCTCCCACCACATCTGGATCGACCACTGCGACCTCTCGAACGGTGGCGACGGCGCGCTCGACATCAAGCGGGGCTCGGACCTCATCACCGTGTCCTGGAACCACTTCTACGACCACACGAAGACCTGCCTCCTCGGGCACGACGAGCTCGGCGCCCCCCAGGACACCGGGCGGCTCCGGGTCACCTACCACCACAATTTCTTCGACCGCTCCGACCAGCGCAACCCGCGGGTCCGCTTCGGCGAGCCCGTGCACGTCTACAACAACTATTACAACGACAACAGCTACGGCATCGCCTCGACGTGGAATGCCGGGGTGGTCGCCGAGGGCAACTACTTCTTCAGCGTCAACAACCCTGGACGGGTGATCTTCGAGGACAACAACCCTGGTCGGATGATCGCCCGAGACAACACACTCGTCGACTGCAACCACGAGATCGAGGTCGCCGGCCCGGTGGTCGAGCCGAGCACCTATTACGGGTACGCGCTGGACAGCAGCATGGATGTCCCGGCGATCGTGATGGCCGGCGCGGGCGTGGGCAAGATCGACCAATGAAGCTCCCCTGCACCGGCGGACCTCCCGGAGCAGCGGCCGCACTCATGACGGAGACATCAGTGTACGATCGACTTCAACGCATTCGCGGCGCGTCCGGCTCGGCCGCCCTCGCGCTCATCATCCTGGCAGCATGCTCAACCGGCCCCGATGAAGGATCGGCGGGCGGCGCAGGCGGCTCGGCCTCCATGACCAGCGGCTCAGGCGGCTCGGCCTCCGCGACCAGCGGCTCAGGCGGCTCGACCTCCGCGACCACCGGCTCAGGTGGCGCAGGCGGCTCGGGCGGTTCGGCCACCGCAACCAGCGGCGCAGGCGGCGCCGGTGGCGCGGCCTCCTCGACCAGCGGCGCAGGCGGCTCAGGTGGTGCAGGCGGCTCGGGCGGTTCGGCCGCCGCAACCAGCGGCTCAGGCGGCGCCGGTGGCGTGGCCTCCTCGACCAGCGGCGCAGGTGGCTCGGGCGGCTCGGCGCCCGTCGACGACGACGCCGCGATCCTCAAGGTGACGAACCTCGACGCGGACGGCCCGGGATCCCTGCGCGAGGCGCTGGAGACGCCCGGGCCACGCATCGTCGTGTTCGAGGTCGGCGGGATCATCGATCTGAACAGGGCGCGCCTCAACATCACCGAGCCGTTCGTCACGATCGCCGGCCAGACCGCGCCCTCGCCGGGCATCACGCTGATCCGCGGCGGCATGCGGATCCTCACCCACGACGTGCGGATCCAGCACCTCCGCTTCCGGATGGGGGACGCCGGGGCCGCGCCGGCGTCGGGGTTCGAGCCCGACGTCACGACGGACGGCCCCTCGGCGTACAACATCGTGATCGACCATTGCTCGGTGGCGTGGGGCGTCGACGAGAACCTGTCGGTCTCGGGCCCCCGCTTCGACGGCCCCGAAGGGACGTCGCGCCGCGTCACCCTCAGCAACAACATCATCGCCGAAGGGCTGCTCGAATCCATCCACGAGAAGGGCTCGCATTCGATGGGCACCCTCGTGCACGACCACTGCACCGACGTCACCGTCGTGGGCAACCTCTACGCCCACAACAACGAGCGAAACCCCTGGTACAAAGGGTTCGCGACCGGGGCGATCGTGAACAACGTCGTCTACAACCCCGGGCGGTGGGCAATGCGGCTCGGCCCCGTCCTCAGGGAGTGGGAGAGCTCGGGCGTCACCCCGGAGTCCCCCAGGGTCAGCGTCGTCGGCAACTACATGCGGCACGGCGTCGATACGATGCCGGGGCTCCCGATGGTCGGCACCAACTCGCGGGGCTCAGCCTACCTCGAGGACAACATCGCCGTGGATGCGCGCGGCGAAGCCGTGCCGATCGCGTCCCCGGACATCGTCGTGCTCGCCGAGAAGCCGGTGTGGCCCGACGGCCTCGTGGCGCTCCCCGCAGCGTCGGTCGTCGACCACGTGCTCGCGCACGCGGGCGCCCGGCCGAGCGACCGCGACGAGGTCGATCTGCGCATCGTCGCGGACTTCGTCTCCGGCGGCGGCATGTTCGTGAACAGCCAGGACGAGGTGGGGGGCTACCCGACGGCAGAGCCGACCTCGCGACCGCTCGTCGTCCCGACCGAGGACATCGAGGGCTGGCTCGAGAGCTTCTCAAACGAGGTCGAGTAGCGGGCGTCGCCCGCGCTGGAGAGCAGGCGCCGGCGCGGCGTTCGCGAGGGCGTCACCAGGATTCCGCTTACGGGAGGCAGCATGCTGAGAGCATCCTTGGTTGGTTCCGTCGTGGTGTTGGCCGCGTTATCGGGCTGTGCGGCGGGCAACGACAGCAACAACAACAGCAGCAGCGGCGGGACGGGCGCCGGCGATGATCCCGGTTACGGCGACATCGGCGGCGACACGGGAGGCGCGAGCGGCCTCCCTGGAGAGATCGGCGCCGACGGCGACCCCGGCGAGGAGGTGGATTGCGGGCGGCAGAACTTCGACGTCGAACGCAAGCCGGCCAGCATCCTGCTCGTCCTCGATCGCTCCGCGTCGATGCAGGACGATCCGAGCGGCGACGAGGGCACGCCGTCGAAATGGGACATCGTCGTGCCCGCCCTGCAGGAGGTGATCGCGACGACGAACGAGGCGGCCTCCTGGGGCCTGAAGGTGTTCCCGCAGGGCGACAGGACAGGCACCTGCACCGAGGAGAGCTTCCCGAGAGACATCCTGATCCCGATCGCGGCGAACAACGCCTCCACCGTGAACCAGGCGATCTCGAGCACGACCCCCGAGGGGGACGGCACGCCGACGGGGGAAGCGATCAACAAGGCGGTCGAGTACCTGCAGACGATCCAGAACGACGACCCGAAGTACATCCTGCTCGCGACGGACGGGGACCCGTCGTGCCCCAAGGACGACTCGGACGAGTTCGCCGTGCAGGCGGTGACGAACGCCGCCAGCGCCGGATTCCATACGTTCGTGGTCGGGATCGCGGCGCAGGCGAGCAAGATCAAGACCCTGAACGGCCTCGCGGTCGCGGGGCTCGAGCCGCGGCAGGACCCGGACCCGCTCGCGCCGAGCTTCTACCTCGCGGCCACGAAGGACCAGCTCGTGACGGCGCTCCAGACGATCACGGGCGAGGTCTCGACCTGCCTGTTCCCGCTGAGCGCGGCGCCGCCGAACCCGGACCACGTCGGCGTGTTCGTCGGGGACCAGGCGATCGCGCATGACCCGACCGGCACGAACGGCTGGAACTACACGGGTCCCGACATGATGACCATCAAGCTGTACGGCGCCGCGTGTGACCAGGTGGCGAGCAGCGGGGCCGGCGCCGTCAAGGTGATCTTCGGCTGCAAGGACGACCCGATCTACTGAGCCACGGGGCGCAGGCCGGCCGGGCGCCATGCTCGGCCGGCTCGCGCGCCCGCCCGGGGCGATCGCCGCCGCCCTCGCCCCCTCCCCCACCGGAGCTCCGCGCCGCGGAGCTCCGGCCGTGATCAAGAGGTCATTCGCGCCTGCCCGCGGCTACTTGGCAAACCACCTGTTGACCGAGCCGCACTCCCACTGAAAGCCGGACCCGAGATCCCAGCAAACACAGCCGCGGGCGCTGCCCGTCTCGTTCCCGATACACGACGTTCCCTCCTCTGCCTCGGTGCAGGGCGTGTTCCGGATCGACCCCGCGCTGCCGTCGCCGCCCACGGTGCTGCAGTCCACCGCGGCCGGGTTGATGGGGTACTGCGCGGCGTCCGGGGGCTCGCACGCCTCGCAGTCGGCGACGCCGCCGGAGCAGGTGCAGATGCGCGAGCCGAGCTCCTCGATGCCACACGCCGAGGGGCACGTCCCGGGGAACGTGCACGCCTCGTTGTCGTCGAACTCCAGCGGCCCCGGGCAGTCCGGGCCGCCGGCGGCGCTGCTCGTGGTGCTCGCCGCGCTCGTCGAGGCGCCGGCGCCGCTCGTGCTGCTGGCCGCGCTCGTCGAGGCGCCGCCGCTCGTGGCGCTGGGCGCGCCGCCGCCGCCGCCGCCGCCGCCGCCGCCGCTCGCGACGGTTTCGCCGCTGCCGCTTCCGCTCGCGCCGCCGGCGGCGCCGCTGCCGCCGCCGCCGTCATCACCACACGCGGTGGTCGCCACCGCGAGCGCGAGCAGGATGCCTGACGTGATATACGAGATAGGTTCGACCGGTTTCATGGATTGATCCTTGTTCATGGCGCGGAGCGCTCGTGCACAAAGCCGGCCGGGCGCGCCTCTGCAAAGTGGGCGTCACGGCGCGCTGGTCCCGCTCGGCGGAGGGCCGCCTGCTCGCGGCGCGGAGCGCGCGCACGTCAACCGCGACCGTCAACCGTTGTCGACCTCGAGTTGACAGGTCCATCGCAACGTAGAGCCGCGAGATCACTCGAATTCCCGCCCCGCGCCGTGGATCGGCGCTTGCATCCAGGGAGCGCCGGAAGGGCGTGAAGCGCGGGTTCAATTTTACCCTCTCGACGGGGTTGAGCCGGGGAGTCGACGGACACCGGCCGGCGTGGTGCCATCGCTTGGAGACCGCGGGTCGCCCATCCTGGATCCAGAACAAGAGGTAGCGAGATGAGATTGGGACTTACATCAGCTTTCACGATGTTGCTCGCGATCGGCGCCGCCGGGGCCGTCCAGATCGGCTGCTCGGACGACGCGGCGGCGCCGGACGACGGCCAGGGGGGCAGCAGCTCCAGCAGCACGTCGAGCGGCAGCATCGGCAACACCAGCAGCACCAGCAGCACGACGAGCGCCACGACCGGCGGCGGCGCAGACGGCAGCACGAGCAGCACGACCGCGGGCGGCACGACCGCGAGCAGCACGACGAGCGCCACGACCGGCGGCACCGGCGGCAGCACCGGCGCGGGCGGAGAGGAGCCGCTCGGCGACGATCTCCCCATGGAGATCCCGACGCCCACGAACGGCGACGGCGAGATCAGGACCGAGACGACGGTGCTGAAGAACGCCGCGAACGGCGGCCAGGACGTCTACGACTTCAACAACCAGAAGATCGGCGTCAACAACACCGAGGACTGCGACGACGGAGAAGGCCAGAAGACCGTCTTCGAGGTCGAGGACGGCGTCACGGTGAAGAACCTCATCATCGCGGGCGGGCTCCCCGGCGGCAACGGCATCGTCTGCAAGGGTGACTGTACGCTCGACCACGTCTACTGGGAGGACGTCTGCGAGGACGCGGCCACCAACAGCAAGGACGGGGCGACGATGAGGATCAACAGCTCCATCGCCCTGCACTCCGCCGACAAGATCTTCCAGCACAACGCGAAGGGCGGCTCCACGACCATCGTCACGAACTCGTACATCGCCGACTTCGGGAAGCTCTGGCGCTCCTGCGGCGACTGCACCGCCAACGGCGGCCCGCGCAACCTGATCATCGACAACGTCAGGGTGGATGCCGTCAAGACGACGGTCGCGGGCGCGAACCAGAACTACGGGGATACGGTCACGATCACCAACCTCTACGTCAAGGGGGGATACGACGAGGAGGACGACAAGCCGAAGATCTGCCAGGAGTACAGGGCCGTCACCGACCACATGGGCGAGTCCGAGAAGCTCCACGGCGGCGCGAGCCAGTGGAACACCGACACGTGCCGCGTGAGCAAGAGCGACATCAAGAGCTGGTGATCGGGCTGGCAATCCGGGCGGAATTCGGGGATGCTCTCCCCCTGCCCGGCTCTCCGATGCGCGACGACACCCGGACGATCACGACACTTCGCAGCGACGGCCTCGAGGTCCCCGACCTGCGCGTCGTCATCACGCCGCAGAAGAGCCCCCCGATCGAGGCCACCCTCGGCGTCGCCCCGCTCGTCATCGGCACCAGCGCCGAGTGCGACGTCGTCGTCCCCGACTCCCGCGTGTCCCGCCGCCATTGCCAGCTCCGGCTGACGCCGCGCGGCATCGTCCTCACCGATCTCGGCAGCAAGAACGGCACGTTCGTCAACGACGTCCTGATCAACGAGGCCTTCCTCACCCCGAGCGCCATCGCGTCCCTCGGCGGCGTCTCCCTCACCGTCCGCGTCGCCGGCGCGCCCGTGCTCGTGCCGCTCTCCACGTCGGCCAGCTTCGGCGAGGCCCTCGGCGGCAGCGTCCCCATGCGCGCGCTCTTCGCCCGCCTGGAGCGCGCCGCCGCCACCTCGGAGACGATCCTCCTGCTCGGCGAGTCCGGCACCGGCAAGGAGGTCCTCGCTCACGCCATCCACGACACGAGCCCGCGCACCAGCGGTCCGTTCGTCGTGTTCGACTGCAGCGCCGTCGCCCCCAACCTCATCGAGGCAGAGCTCTTCGGCTACACCAAGGGCGCCTTCACGGGCGCCCAGGCCGCGCGCGCCGGGCTGCTCGAGCAGGCGAGCGGCGGCACCCTCTTCCTCGACGAGATCGGCGAGCTGCCGCTCGAGCTCCAGCCGAAGCTCCTGCGCGCCCTGGAGGCCCGCCAGATCCGCCGCCTCGGCGCCGCCGCGTACACGTCGTTCGACGCCCGGATCGTCGCGGCCACCCACCGCGACCTCCAGGGCCGCATCGCCTCGGGCGCCTTCCGCGAGGACCTCTACTACCGGCTCGCCGTGGTCGAGGCCATCGTGCCCCCGCTGCGCGAGCGCAAGGAGGACATCCCGCTGCTCGTCGAGCGCTTCCTCGCGGCGCAGGTGCCGCCGCGCTCGCTCGACGACCTGCCCCCGAACGCGCTGGAGCTCTTGCGCGGGCACCACTGGCCGGGCAACGTGCGCGAGCTCCGCAACACGGTCGCGCGGCTCGTGCTCTTCCCGCACCTCGCCGAGCAGGCGATCGTCAGGGTGGCGCCGCGGGTCGACGACAACATGGGCGTCGGCCCGCTCGCCGCGCTCACGCTGCGCGAGGCGCGCGACATGGTCGTCGAGCAGTTCGAGCGGAACTTCATCACCATGAAGCTGCGCGATCACGGCGGGAACGTGGCCCGGGCCGCCGCGTCCATGGGCGTCTCGCGGCAGCTCGTCCACCGGCTCATGGAGCGCTACGGCATCCGGAGCAAGGGCTGACGGGGCCGCGCGGCGCCCGGCAGGAGCCGCGCCCGCGCGCTCAGAACGAGCCGCGCAGCGAGAGGCCGGCGCCGCCCGGCCGCAGCGCGGCGCCCGCGGCCGGGGCCGCGGGCGCGACCGGATCGAGCTGGAAGTACAGCACCGTGCCCGCGCCCAGCGCGACGGCGCCCACGCCGGCGCTGATCGCGCCGGCCTTCCAGAGCGTGTCGATCGCGCCGACCTCGTCCGCCGGACACCTCGGCGCGCAGCGCTCGCTGATGAGCGCGCTCCGATCGACGTGCCCCTTGATGCCGAGGACCGCCCCCACGACGAGCGCCGCCGCGCCGCCGCCGGCGATCAGGAGCGGCCAGCGCTGCCGCACCGCGCCCGCGCCGCCGCCCGCGCGGGGCGGCGCGGCGCCCGGGAAACGCACGGCGATCGGCAGCGCCTTGTCGCCCGGGGACAGCGTGACCACGGCGACGACGCGTGTCCCCGCCGCGTCCTCGAAGGTGAACGTGTGCCGCCCGGGATCGATCTCGACCGGGGCCGCGGGGATGTCCTCGACCAGCGGCGCGCCGTCGAGCAGCACCCGCACGCGGCCCGGCGCGCGGCCGTCCGCGGACGCGGCCGACAGCGCGACGCTGGGCATCTCGGCGTCGACCTTCTCGAGCCAGCTCTGGCAGTCGCGCGCGAGCGTGGCCGGGCACGCGCTCACACACGCGCGGAGCTCCGCGCGAGCGCTCTTCAACGCGCGATCGCTGAGGAGCTGCTGCGCCTGCTCGTACGAGCTCGCGCACGCTTCTCCGACGCCTTGCGCGCGGGCGCTCGAGCCCGCGAGGAACGTGACGGCCGCGCCGAGGACAAGGAGGCCCCGTGTCATCGCCGCGTAGGCTACACGCTTCCGTCGCTCACAGGCACTCGCGCTTGATCCGCCGGATGCCCTTCTCGTCCACGTAGTAGGGCGGTACGCACGGCGACCGCGGGCGCGGCCGCGCGGTCGCCGCGGCGCCGGGGCGCTCCGTCGCGCCCGCCCTCGCGGAGGCGCTCGCGGGCGCCGCGGGCGCTCGCGCGGAGGCGCTCGCCGGCGTGGCCGCTGCCGCGCTCGCGGACGCCGGCGCGGCCGCGCCGGGGGGCGGCCTCGCGGAGGCGCTCGCGGGCGGCTTCGCGGAGGCGCTCGCGGGCGCTGCCGGCGCTCCTTGTGCAGCCGCCACGGCCGTCGCGGCCGACGGCGAGACCGGTCCGGCCCGGGGCGGCTCGGCCGAGGACGCCTCGAGCTCGGGGCGCACGCCACAGCGCTGGCTCGCGAGCGCGGCGACGGCGAGCGCCCCGGCCGCGATCGCGAACACGGCGGCGCGGGCCACACGCGCGGTCCGCCGCAGCGACGGCGCGGCCGTGGGGACCGCGGTCACGAGCACCGGCGCCTTCGGCCGCACCATGTCCTCGACCGTCCTCGTCAGCGTCGGGAGCGTCACCGAGGATCGCGGCTGGCAGGCGCGGGGCTCGGGCGGCGGCGCCGGGCGCGCCCTCGCCCGGTCGGCCACGGTGGGGGTCGACGGCAGCGGCGTCGAGAGCGACGGGCTCCGCTGCGACGTCTCGATCTCGGCGAGGCTCCGCGACCGCGCCGTGAGCAGCGCCCCGGCCGTCTCCTCGACCCACGCCCCGACCGCGCGCGGGCTCGCCGGCGGCAGCGCCGCCTCCAGCGCCGTGGCCATCTCCAGCGCCGAGGCGTAGCGCTGCCGCGGGTCCCGCTCGAGGCCCCGGAGCACCACCTGGTCGACCTCCGCGGGCACGTCGATGAACGCGCTCGGCGGCTGGATCACGCCCTCGAGGATCCGCCCGAAGATCACCGCGTCGTTGTCGCCCGTGAACAGCCGCCGCCCCGTGAGCACCTCCCACAGCACCACGGCGGCGGCGTAGATGTCGGTGCGGCGGGTCAGCGGGTCGCCGCGCAGCTGCTCCGGCGCCATGTAGCTGAGCTTGCCCTTGAGCTGCCCCTCGCGGCTCACCTGGCTGCGCACCGCCGCGCGCGCGATGCCGAAGTCGAGCACGCGCGCGATCCCGTCCTCGCCGACCAGGATGTTCTGCGGCGAGACGTCGCGGTGCACGATCTGGAGCGGGACGCCGTCCTCGGCGGTGGCCTCGTGCGCCGCGTGCAGGCCCGCGAGCGCGCCGGCGACGATGGCCGAGCCGATCGGCGGCGGCACCCGGCCCCCTCCCCGGCCGGCCTCGCGGAGCAGGCTCGCGAGCGACTCGCCCGGGATGTACTCCATGACCAGGAAGAGCTCTCCGTCGGCCTGCACGCTGTCGAGCGTGGCGACGACGTTCGGGTGGCGGATGCGCACCGCGAGCCGCGCCTCGTCGAGGAGCATCGAGGTGAAGTCGGGATCCGTCGCGAACTGCGGGTGCAGGCGCTTGATCGCGACGGTGCGGGCGAAGCCGTGCGCGCCGACGAGCCGCCCGAAGTGGACGGACGCCATGCCGCCCGAGGCGATCACGCCGTGCAGCGTGTACCGGTCGAGGGTCCTCGGCTCGCGCTCCTGGGCAGATGCCATCGTCGCCCTTGTTCTACATCATCTCGGCTGTGTTACCGGAGGGTAACGCGCGCGCGCGCCGTTTCCCCGCGCGGCCGCGGAGGGCGCGTGGCGGGCTCGCTCGGGCCCGTGGTAGTCTGATGAGGTATGGGCTCGTCCGTTCGATGGGTGACGGCTGCTTCGCTCTCGCTCTGCGCGAGCGCGTGCTCGCTCCGCGGGCTGAGCGAGGAGTTCGACGGGACGGAGACGCCCGCCGTGGAGGACCCGTCGCTCGTGCGCGAGGCGGAAGCCGGACAGAGAAGCGGCGCGTTCTTCGTCGTGGAGGACAGCGAGGCGCGCGGGGGCGCGTACGTGCGCACCCGGCCCGGCACGACGTGCTCCAGCGAAGATCCCAACAACAAGGTGCGTTTCGAGTTCGAGGTGGACGTCACAGGCGACTACCAGATCCGCACCGGGGCCATCGCCCCCGACGAGCTCTCGGACTCGTTCCTGGTGCGGGTCGACGACGCGCCCGACGAGGGATACCTGTACATGTTGCCGAACAAAACCGGGGTCATCTTCAGCGATCTCGTGCACCACGAGACGGGTCAGGAGATGAAGCAGCTGGTCGTGGTCCCGCTGAAAGAGGGCGTGCACGCCGTGGAGTTCTTCTGTCGCGAGCCGGGCGCAGGGCTCGACTGGATAGCGCTCGAGCGCCGCTGATCCCCCGGCCGCCGCCGGCCAGCAGACGGCGTGCCGGGGGTGCGCGCCCTGCCGCGGGCGCGCGCCGCGAGGGCCGGCGCTCATGTAGGATTCGGCTGGTCGGTCGCGTGTGGCGGCGCCTCTTTCGGACGAGCAACCGTACATGTCCACACTGTCAACCGCGGGTTGACGCGGCCCGTGCCCCGGCGCGGCGCACGCTGGAGCTCGCTGCGGGCGCCGCCTGGCCGCGGTGGGCCGAGCGCGGCGCGGCCGCCGGTCAGAGCGGGACCTGGATCACGCTCTCGCAGGTGAAGTCGACGTTGAGGACCGCGTTGAGATCCGCCTGGACCGTGGCGCACGCGCTGCCGCAGAGCACGATCTGCGTCGGGTTCGCGGGATCGTCGTAGCGCCAGGCGTCCTCGGTCGCGCAGGTCTGGTCGTAGGTGAGCTCGGTGGGGGCGTTCGCGCCGCTCGCCGTGTAGAGCACGCGGACCTTCTCCTTGTCGAAGGTGCCGCCGTCGGGCGCCGGCGGGATCGCCATCGTGCACGAGACCGAGGCGCTGCGGATCCGGTCGACCGCCGCCTTGAACGCGGCCGCGGTCTGCGACGGATCGCCGGTGTCGATGAGCACGGCCTCGTTCGTGCCGCCGGCGGCGGCGATCTGCTGCAGGTCGGAGACGGTATCGGGCGCGCCGGAGATCGGCGGGTTCGCGACCCCGATGACGTACGTCGGGATGCCCTTCGCGAACGCCGCGTCGGCGACGGCCACGACCGCCGGGACCGTGTCGATCGCGTCGTCGCAGCCCTGCGGGTAGCCGTCCGTCACGAGCACGATCGCGTATTTTCCGGGGGTCGACTGGCTCTGCGCCTCGATGAACGCGATCGTGCCCTCCATGACCGGCACGGTCGGCGTGCCGCCGCGCCAGTCGCTCGAGGTCTGCGGGTCGATCGCGTCGAGCGCCGCGCCGAAGGCCTGGGAGGGGAGCAGCGTCGGCGGCACGTCCGGCGTCGTGTAGGAGAGGCTCTCGCACTTGTCGGTCTGGTCGGGGAAGAACGTGAGCGAGGCCGAGAGCCCCTCGGACGCGGGATCCGCGAAGAACTGCTTGGTCGCCGCGACCACGGGGTCCCACTTGAGCGCCTTGTCGTGCCAGTCCTTGTCGCCCTTGCCCATGCTGCCCGACACGTCGAACGCGAACGAGAGATACACGGGCTGGAGCCCCGCCGTCGCCGTCTGCGTGGCGCAGACGCCATCGCCACCAGGGCCCGTCGAGCCGCTGCTGGTCGTTTCCCCCTCGCCGAAGTCGAGAGAGCCGTCCGTGCCCGAGGTTCCACCGGAGCTCGGACTTCCACTGCCCCCGTCGTCGTCGGACGTGTTCGCGCCGCAACCGAACCCGACCGCAGCCGCGGTCAACAAAGAGACTGCAACTGTAAGAAATTTCACACTCATACTCCTTGCCTCATCGCGCCGGCCCCGCATCGCCCGGAGTCGGACGGCCGAGAGCGCGTGTGTGGCCGGAGTCAGTGCAACGGGTGCGCCACGCGGCCGGCGCGTTCGGAGGACGGGAGCGAGCGCATCAACGCGGGCCAGCGCACCGCATCACCACGTCCTTGAGCGCGGCGTCGGCCGGATCCAGCGCGGCGGTGTACGGCGGCGTGAAGGCGCTCCCCTGACCTGACTCCTTCCTTGTGGTGTCGGCTAGGCCGATGTAGGCATTGCCGCTCGCGACGATCTGGGCGGTCGGCTCGGCCTCGTAGAAGACGTGCGGGTCCTTCACCCCGTCGAAGTAGTTGTTCTCGATCCGGAGCCTGGCCTGCAGGCCGCCGCCGATCGCGTAGTTGTTGCCGGCCGCAGAGTAGTAGTTGTTGAAGACGTGGACCTCGCCGAAGCGGACGCGCGGCATGCGCTCCGTCACGCCTTCGGCCCACCAGGTGTGGTGGTACGTGACGCGGAGCCGCCCCGTGTCCTCGTCGGCGTTGTTGTTGCTGTGGCCGACCAGGTTCGAGAAGCGGTGCGCGGGATCCGGCGCGTTGCTCGTGTAGTGAAACTTCGACCACGAGACGGTCACGAGGTCCGAGCCGTGCACGACGTCGAGGTTGCCGTCGAGCGCGTCCCATATCTCCACGTGATCGACCCACACGTGATGGGCGAAGTGGATCTGGATCCCGTCGTCCACGGTCGAGCTGGCGTCGATCTTGAGGTTCTGGACGATCACGTTCTGGATCGGCTCGCCGATCGACTTCCCCCGGATCTGGAGGCGGCCGCGGAGGGTCGCGCCGGGGCCGACGCCGACCAGCGTCTTGTTCGACGCCACGTCGATGTCCACGCCGCTGAGTTCGATGTCGCCGGAGATCTGGATGATCAGGGGCTCGGCGCTCTCGGCGTGCTCGAGCAGCTGCTCGGCGGTGGTCGCCGTGACCGTCGCGCCGCCGAGGCCGCCCGTGGTGGTCGCCACGCCGTGGCCGCTCTCGCCTGCCCAGCCGACCAGCGCGCTCGCCGGGCATCCGCCGGTGCTGCCGCCGCCCGACCCCGAGCCGGCCCCCTCGCCGCCCTGCCCGCCGCTGCCTCCCGCGCCGGCGCCCCCCGAGCCGCTCGCCGCGCTCGTGCCGCCGGGCGTCCCGCCGCCGACGGAGGCGCTCGACGTGGACGACGAGGCCGACGCCGACGACGGCCCGCTCGCCCCGGCTCCGGCCGACGTGGCGCCGCTTCCCCCGGCGTTGTCGTCGCCGTCGGCCTGCGCCGAGCAGGCGCCCGCCCCGCCCAGCGCGAGGAGGGCCGCCACCCACGGAATGAAACGATTCGCTCTCTCATGCCACATAACGCCTCCTGACTCGATCACAGCTGTCCTCGCTCGCAGCCCCTCGCGCGCCGCCGCCGGCCTCACTCGACCTCGAAGGCGCCGAGGTCGGGCGCCTCGCCGGAATAAGGAAACGCGGGGCCCTCGGTCGACCCCGCGTCGACGAACTGGCTCGTCGGGGCGAGCCGCAGGAAGTCGGTCGCGGGCAGGCTGCCGTCGGGGTTGCGCGGGGCCTTCGCCAGCGAGCGATCGAAGCTGAGGAAGTCGGCGTCGGTGGCGCCCTCGAACGCGTTCGCGACGCTCGTGCCGACCGGCTCGTCGCCCGATCGCCGCGCGTGCGAGATGTTGTTGATGAACGTGTGGTCTCCGCCCTCGCCGAAGGCGAAGTTCATCGACCCGTTCAGCCACCCCGTGCAGTTCTTGACCGTGATGTTGCCGACGTTGTTGTTCTCGTCGAAGCCGCGGACCTTGTTGCCGAACGCGACCGAGCGCGTGATCACGTGGTCGGACGCGAGCCCGTTGCCCCCGCCCATCTTGAAGCCGTTGCCGTTGCCCATGTACGTGACCGGCGGGGGCGTGCTCATGTAGCCGCCTTCCTTGTACCCGTTGTCGAACGCCCAGCACTGGTCGAGGAGGACCGGCTTCAGCGCCCTGCCGTTCCTGTTGTACATGTCCCAGCCGTCGTCCGAGTTGTTCCAGGCGCGGCAGCCGTGGAACTCGTTCCCATCCCCGACGTTCAGCTTCGGCGCGAAGCCGTCCGCGTCGCCGCCGTCGGGAGGGTCGAAGTTGTTGTAGGAGTCACAGTTGATGATCTTGTTGTAGGACGGCCACTCCTCGACCGGGGTATCGAGCTCGCCGAGCCGGCCGCCGAGCTGGAGGCCCGAGTCGCGGTTGTTGTGGAAGACGCAGTGCTCGATGACGTTGTGGTGCCCCGAGATGAAGAGGCCGTTGTCGCCGGCGTTGGCGATCTCCAGCCCCTTCATGTGCCAGTGGCTGCCGTGCAGCTCGACGCCGCGCGGGCTGGCCGGGTCCCCCTTCTTGTAATACTGGTCCTTGAACTCGAGCACGGGCTTCTCGCCGGGGTAGGCGAAGACGCGCTTCGGCTGCTCCGGCGTCCCGTCGTTCCCGTGGGCGATCTCCACCGTCGGGAGGTAGAGGTACTCGCCCCCGCGCAGGTAGATGGTCTGGCCTGGCTGCACCAGGGTGACCGCCTTGTACAGCGTGGTGGGCGCGTCGAGGGTCCCCGGGGCGTCCTCCGAGCCGTCGGGAGCGACGTAGAGGTCGTCCTCGCCCGGAGGCGGCTCCACGCCGCCCGTGCCCGCGGATCCGCCGGCGGCGCCGGAGGACACGGACGACGAGCCGCCGTGCCCTCCGGAGGTGGTTGTCTGGCCGCTGCCGGCCCCGGCCCCGCTGCCGGCCCCGGCCCCGCTGCCCGTCCCTGCCCCGCTGCCCGTCCCTGCCCCGCTGCCGCCCGTGCCCCCTGGCCCGCCGGTCTGGCCGGCGGGACCGCCTGCGTCGCCGCAGGCGACCACCGTGGTGAGCAGGAAGCCGGCGAGCGGCGCGGCGATGATGAAAGAGCGCATGTCGATATCTCCGTCGCTGGAACGTGAACGTGCGAGTCCGGGGTGATGTCAGCGGCCGCTTCGGCTCACTGGACGGGCGCGATGTAAGCGATCAGGACGCCCATGTTCTTGATGAAGCTCTCCACGGTGATGCCCGTCGGCTGCTCCTGGGGCGGGTACCCTTCCGGCGCCTTGCTCGGCTCGAAGGGCGAGGTGTCGTTGACGTCGCCGACGTGCGTCGTGGCGTAGGTGTCCTCGAGATAGGGCTCGGCGGTGCCCGGCATCGTGTAGGGGTTCGTGATGTACGTGAGCTTGACCGGCCAGTAGCCCTCTTCGTTGAGCTCGCTGACGACCTTCTGCGCGTCCGCCTCGGCCACCGCCGTGGTCGCCATCGTGCTGCCGACGTAGAGATCGTCGAGCGACACCTCGCGCAGCGAGAAGTACTTCGGCAACGCCGTCAGCTCGGTGATCTGGAGGGGCGAGCCCGCCGTCAGCTCCTCGGGCGATTTGGCCTTCAGGTCCTCGTAGCGCTTGCGAATGGCCTCGAGGTCGAGCTTGCGCGCCTGCCCGTAGTGGCCGATGGGCTTCTCGGGGTTCTTGTCGAAGTAGTACTCGCCGTTGACGACGTTCGAGCCGCGCCGGTGGACGTAGAGCGGAATGTCGGTCCCGATCTCGATGTACGTGGGGTGCGTGCGATCGGGGAAGAGCTCGATGAGCTCCGGCGTGAACTTGACCTTCTCCAGCCAGTCCAGCGCCTCGGGCACGCGGGCGATGTACCTCTCGTCCCCGGTCAGCTTGTAGAAGTTGAGGAGCTGCTGGATGTTGTTGGCCGTCGTGTGTGTGGTCAGCGCCGTGGGCTCGTACGTGCGCGCGCCCACCGGCTCGCCCTCGGGCGTGAACTGCAGGCCCCACGCGGGCTGCGGCGCGGGCTGCTGCAGGGCGACGAAGTTGTCCATGGCGCGCGTGATGTTGCCGAGCAGCTGAGACTCGCCGAGCGCCATGCGGCACATGATCAGGAACTTGATGTTCTCCCCGGCCACGTCGTCATTGAAGGTGATGAGGCTCGTGTAGTCGGGCACGCCCTCCTCCTTGCTCATCAGCGGGAAGCGCTGCGGCCATCCGCCCCCCTCGTACTGGGCCGTGGTGACGAAGCTGATCGCCTTGTAGAGCGGCTCGCGGAACCGGTCGTCCTTCTTCTCGAGGTACATGCGCAGGAGGAGCTGCGAGGCCACGGCGGTGCCGGCGTCGTCGAACGTCGCATTGCCGTAGTAGTGATGGAACTCCTCGAGCCGCCAGCCGTTCTGGCCGAAGGTCTCGTACCAGTCCTTGAGCGACTCCTCGCCCTCGAAATCGTAGATGTAGTTCCAGCCGCCGGCCTCGTGCTGGGCCTCGATCAGGGCCAGGGCCACCGTCTCGGCGGCCTTATAGAAGAGCTCGTCGCCGGTCGCGTGGTAAGCGTCCAGGTAGGCGTGACCCATCGACGGCGTGCCGGGCGGCTGCACCCACAACATGGTGCGCTTCGCCTCCATCTCGCCCCAGCTCCGGGAGAGATCGGGGAGGTAGCTCCACACGTACCCCCCCTTGTACGCGACCTTCTCGCTCATGAAGGTGGCCGCGCGCTTCATCGCGTCGAAGTACGGCACCATCTCGGGCGGCACGTCCGGGCCCGGACCGGGGCCGGGGCCGGGGCCGGGGCCCGGCTCCGTGTCGCCGCCGCCGCAGGCGGCCAGGAGGAGGGGCGTGAGGATCGACATCGTGAACGTTCTGCGTTTCATAAGCTCCTCGGTCGCACGGGTCCCTCGCGTCGGTCGCAGGGCCCGCCGATGAAAGTCGTTGGTGATGGGGTGATGAGATGGAGAGAGGCCGGCCGGTCCCCGCGGGTCAGGGCTTGTAGTCCTCGCGCGCCGGCGTGAAGACGTCGAGCACGACGGACGGCTCGAACGCCCAGGCCTGGTGCTCGACGCCCCCGCGGACGACGAAGCTGTCGCCGGCGCGCGCCTCGAACTCCTCCTCTCCACACGAGAACTTGAGGTGCCCGGAGATGACGTAGACCAGCTGGTCGTGCGGGTGGCTGTGGCGCGCGCCGGCCCAGCCGTTCTCCATGTGGTGCTCGACGAGCATCATGTTCGGGTTGTGGGCCAGGATGCGGCGCTTGAGCCCCGGCTCCGGCGTGAAGAACTCGACGTCGCTGGGGGATACGCGCACCAGGCTCGGGACATCTGTCTTTTGAACGTGGATCATGCTGCTCCTGACTCCTCGAGACGACTACGCCTGCGCGCCCTTCGTGAGCTCGGCCCGCGCGGACCTGACCGCCGTCATGAACTCACGCGCGCGCTCCGTGAGGACCTCGTCCTTGCCCGCCGCCAGCGCCGCGGCGTCGACCAGCTCACCGCCGACCCCGAGCGCCACGGCTCCGGCCTCGATGAACTCCTTGACCGTCGTCAGGTTGACGCCGCCGGTCGGCATCACCTTCACGTCCGGCAGCGGCCCGCGCAGGGCGCGCAGGTACTTCGCGCCCCCCATGGCGGAGCACGGGAACACCTTCACGGCGTCCGCGCCCGCCTTCCACGCGGTGATCACCTCGGTCGGGGTGAGCGCCCCGGGGAAGACCGGCTTCCCGTAGTCGCGCGCCACGCGGATGACCTCCAGATCGAGCCCCGGGCTCACGATGAACTGAGCCCCGGCCTCGATGCACCCCCGGGCGGCGTCCGCGCTGAGCACGGTGCCCGCGCCGACGAGGACCTGGCTCCCCATGCGCGAGGCGATCTCGTGCATGACGCCGAGGGCGTCGGGGACGGTCATCGTGATCTCGATGACCTGGATCCCACCCGCGCTCAGCGCGCGGGCGGCTCGCACGGCGAGCGCGCCGCTCGGCGCGCGCACCACGGGGACGATGCCGATCTCCTCGATACGGCGGACTACTTGCTCTCTGTTCATCGCTCGATCCTCGCGCTCGCTCCGCTCATCGCGCGCCGCACCTCGCCCAGCGACGCCATCGAGGTGTCCCCCGGGGTCGACATCGCCAGCGCTCCGTGCGCGACGCCGCACTCGAGCGCCCATTGCGGGCCCTGCTCCGACAGGAAGCCGTAGATGATCCCCGAGGCGAAGGAGTCGCCGCCCCCGACCCGGTCGAGGATCTCGACGTCTCGCTGGGCGACCTCGTAGAACTCGCCCTTGCAGTACAGGATGCCGCCCCAGCCGTTCACGCTGGCGCTCCTGGCCGTCCTGAGGCTCGTGGCCACGACCGAGATGTTGGGGTACGCCGAGACGACCTCGGAGATCATCCGGCGGAACCCGCTCGTGTCGAGCTGGCTGTAGCTGCTGTCCACGCCGGACACCTCGAAGCCGAGGGCCGCGACGAAGTCCTCCTCGTTCCCGAACAGGCAGTCGACGTACGGCATGAGGGCGCGATTGACCTCGCGCGCCCGCTTCTGACCGCCGAAGTTCTTCCACAGCGAGGGCCGGTAGTTGAGGTCGTAGGAGATCCGCACGTCGTGCTCGCGGGCGACCTCCATGGCCTCGCGCGCCACGCCGGCGGTCGTCTCCGACAGGGCGCAGAAGATGCCGCCCGTGTGGAACCACCGCGCGCCGCGCTCGCCGAAGATGGTCTTCCACGGGATCTCGCCGGGCTTCAGCCTGGACGCCGCGCTGTGGCCGCGGTCCGAGCACCCGACGGCGGCGCGAGGCCCGAAGCCGCGCTCGGTGAAGTTGAGGCCGTTGCGCACCTCCCGGCCCACGCCGTCGTAGTCGACCCAGCGCAGGAACGACGTGTCGACGCCGCCCTGGAGCATCAGGTCCTCGACGAGCCGCCCGACGGGGTTGTCCGCGAGCGCCGTGACGACGGCGGTCCGGAGCCCGAAGCAGCGGCGGAGCCCGCGCGCCACGTTGTACTCACCGCCGCCCTCGCTGGCGTCGAACGTCCGCGTCGTGTGGATGCGGCGCTCGCCCGGGTCGAGGCGCAGCATCACCTCCCCGAGGCTCACCTGGTCCCACTGACAACCTTTTGTACTGCGAATTTGCATGACCATGCTCCTCAACGGCTCATCCAGCCGCCGTCGACCACCAGCACGTGGCCGTGGACGTACTTGCTCGCCTCTGCGCACAGGAACAGCGCCGCTCCCGCGATGTCGCTGGGCTCGCCCCAGCGGGCTGCGGGGATGCGCTCGAGGATCTGCCGGCTGCGCCCCTCGTCGGCTCGGAGCGCGGCCGTGTTGTCCGTCGCGATGTAGCCGGGCGCGATCGCGTTGACGTTGATCCCCTTCGCCGCCCACTCGTTCGCGAGCGCCTTCGTCAGCTGGGCGATCCCGCCCTTCGACGCCGCGTAGGCCGGGACCAGGATCCCGCCCTGGAACGCGAGCAGCGAGGCGATGTTGACGATCTTGCCCGACCCTTGCTCGAGCATCTGCTTGCCGGCGAGCCGGGACAGGCGGAACGCGGACGTGAGGTTGACCTCGATCAGCAGGTCCCAGTCCTCGTCGGAGTACTCGACGGCCGGCGCGCGGCGGATGAGGCCCGCGTTGTTCACCAGGATGTCGATCCGCCCGAGCTCCGCCGTCGTCCTCCGGACGAGCTCCGTGTGCGCCGCGCGATCGGCCAGATCCGCGGCCATCCCGATGGCGCGCCGCCCGAGCTTGCGCACCGCGTCCATCGTCGCCTCGCCCGGGTCGTCCTTGCCGTGGCAGGCGACGTCTGCCCCCGCGGCCGCGAGCGCGGTCGCGATGGAGGCGCCGATCCCGAGGGCCGAGCCCGTCACGAGCGCGACCTTGCCGTCCAGTCGAAAGGGATTGTTCGTCATTGTCCTATCCTTGCTTCAATTTCGCGGCCTCGAGCCGCGGCACGAGCACGTGAATGATGGCGAGCGCCAGGATGTACGCAGAGGCCGCCATGATGAACAGCGTCGAGTAGCTCCCGGTGAGCTGCAGGACGCGGCCCGCGATCTGCGCGATCAACATCCCGCCGATGGCCCCCGCCATGCCGCCGAACCCGACGGCCGAGCCCACGGCCTGCGACGGGAACATGTCCGTCGTGAGCGTGAAGAGGTTCGCCGAGAAGCCCTGGTGCGCGGCGGTGGCGAGGCCGAGCAGCAGCACGGCGACCCACAGCGAGTCGGTGCGCGTCGCGAGGAAGACCGGCGCGACGCCGAGCGCGCACACGAGCATCGCGGTCTTGCGCGCCGCGTTCGCCGTCCAGCCGCGCCGCATCAGCATCGACGAGAACCAGCCGCCGGCGATGCTCCCCACGTCGGAGAGCAGGTAAATCGTGACGAGCGGAGGCCCGATCTGGAGGAGGTTCAGCCCGTGCTTGCGGTTCAGGAAGTCGGGGACCCAGAACAGGTAGAGCCACCAGAACGGGTCGGTCATGAACTTGCCGATCGCGAACGCCCACGTCTGGCGGTGCGGGACGAGCGTGAGCCAGCCGATCTTGCCCGGCGCCTGCGACGGCTCGCTCTGGATGTAGGCGCGCTCCGCCGGCGAGACGCGCGGGTGCTCCGCGAGCGGCCTGTAGAGGATCATCCAGGCGACGATCCACAGCGCCCCGATCGCGCCGGTGATCGCGAAGGCCGCGCGCCACCCCCAGGTCACCGCGATCCACGGCACCACGAGGGGACACACGATGGCGCCGATGTTGGTGCCGGAGTTGAACAGGCCGGTCGCGAGCGCGCGCTCCTTCTTCGGGAACCACTCCGCGATCGTCTTGAGGGCGCCCGGGAACATGCCGGCCTCGCCGATGCCGAGGGCGAACCGGGCCGCGGAGAGCCCGCCGGCGCTGCCCACGAACGCGTGCGCCGCCGCCGCCAGGCTCCAGAACCCGACGGCGAACGAGAAGCCGCGCCGCGTCCCGATCTTGTCCATGAGGCGGCCCATCGTCAGCATGCCGATCGCGTAAGCGGCCTGGAACGACGTGACGATGTTGCCGTAATCGATATCGTTGTAGCCGAGCTCCTTCTGGAGCGTCGTCTTGAGCACCCCCAGCACCTGCCGGTCGACGTAGTTGATCGTCGCGGCGGTGAACAGGAGGGCGCAGATCAGCCAGCGGTAGTGCCCGATCCGGCCGAGCGCGCCCGGGGCAGCCTCCGCGGCCGCGCTCGGCGCGGCCTCTGCCGCCGGGCTGGGTATGCCCGTCGCGGGCTCCGACTTCATGACCATGGGACTATCCTCCTCGTGCCCTTGCGAATCGTCGTTGGTCCGCTCGCGCGACGGCTAGGTGAGGTTCGCCCCGAGGCGGGAGCCCCGCTGCCCGAGCTCGGGCTGGACGTTGCGAAGTGCGACCTGCTGAAGATTGGCTGGATTCATCGTTAAGACTTTCTCTTTCGCCTGCTAAGACCTGCTGGAGTCACTGAGCGTCAAGTCGATGGAGGGCGGCGCTCGCCCGCCGTCCGCGCTCCGCGCGCGGCCGCCGCCTCACAGGGTCACCCCGTCCTTGAAGATGGCGATATCCCTGTTCCCGGACAGCTCGCTCTTCGTGCGCTCGCCGCTCGCGACGTCGATGACGAGCTTGAAGAGCTCCGCCCCGAGCTCGTCGAGGCCGGCGCCGGCGAGGAGGCGGCCCGCGTCGAAGTCGATCCACGCCGGCTTCCGCTCGGCGAGCGCCGTGCTCGTCGCGATCTTGAGGGTCGGCACCGGCGCGCCGAAGGGCGTCCCTCGCCCCGTCGTGAAGAGGATGAGGTGCGCGCCCGCCGCCGAGAGCGCCGTCGTCGAGACGAGATCGTTCCCCGGTCCGGCGACCAGCGTGAGGCCGCGCGCCCCGCGGGCCGCGCCGTACGGGATGACGTCCGCCACGGGCGAGGTCCCGGACTTCCTGATGCACCCGAGGGACTTCTCCTCGAGGGTCGTGATCCCGCCGTCGCGGTTGCCGGGAGACGGATTCTCGTAGATCTCGTGGCCGTGGCGAAGGTAGTAGTTCTTGAAATCGTTGATCAGCGAGACCGTCTGCTCGAACACGAGCACGGACGACGCGCGCTCCATCAGGGCCGCCTCCGCGCCGAACATCTCGGGGATCTCGGTCAGGAGCGCCGATCCGCCCAACGCGACGAGCAGGTCCGAGACGCACCCCACGGCGGGGTTCGCCGTGATTCCGGAGAACCCGTCCGATCCGCCGCATTTGAGGCCGATCGTGAGCTCGGAGACGGGCAGCTCTTCCCGCGTGCACCGGGCGGCGCGCTCGCCGAGCGTCGCGAGCAGGCGCAGGGCCGCGGTCCGCTCGTCGGACACCTCCTGCAGGGCGAGGAACTTGATCCGGTCGGGGTCGTACGCGCCTATCTCGGCCTTGAGCGAGTCCAGGGTGTTGTTCTCGCAGCCGAGCGAGAGGACGAGCACGCCCGCGGCGTTCGGGTGCCGCGCGAGCGCGGCCAGGATCTTGCGCGTGTACGAGAGATCGTCGCCGAGCTGCGAGCACCCGTAGGGGTGCGAGAAGGCGAACGCCTCGACGCCGAGCCGCGCGCGCGCCTCCGCCGCGATGGCTTCAGCGGTCTTGTTGATGCAGCCGACCGTCGGGAGGATCCACATCTCGTTGCGGATCCCCACCTGTCCGTCGCTGCGCCTGAACCCCTTGAACGTCGCCGGGAGGGCCGCGGCGGCGACCGGGCGCCGCCAGGAATAGGGCGCCCGGGGCGGCTCGTACGAGAGCGTGTCGTCGAGCGCCGACCTGAGGTTGTGCGTGTGGACCCACGCGCCGATCTCGATCTCGGAGGTCGCGACGCCGATGGGGTGGCCGTACTTGATGACGGAAGAGCCCCTCGGCGTGCGCCGCGCGGCGATCTTGTGCCCGCGCGGGATGGGCCCGCGCGCCGTGACCACCCCGCCCCCGGGCAGGGCGCAGCGCTCGCCTTCCCGGACACTCTCGAGCGCGACGGCGACCGAGTCGGCGCCGTCGAGCATCACCGCGCGTCTCGCCGCGTTCATGCCTTGCTCCCTTCGCTCTCGCGCGCTCGATGGTCTCGTCATGTCGCTCGCGATGGCATCTATCGTGCTGCGCCCCGGGGGGAGCGCGACGCTGGTGGTCATGACAACACTCCTGCAGTACATCCGTGTCGAGCGGGCGCGCGCGGAGGCGCCGGCCCATGAGGGCAGCGGCGCGCCCGCGCGGCGAGGCTCCGGAGCTCCGTATCCAGATCAGAAGGCCGGGCTCGCCTTGAAGTTCCACTCGATGTTCAGGCCGATGAAATGCTCCCACGTGCGCTGGCTGAACACGTCGTCTTGCGTATAGAGCGCCTTCGCGCCCTCGTCGCGCCGGGTCACGAGCCAGATGAAGCGGAACTGCGGCCGCTTGAAGTCGCCCTTGCCCGCCGCGTTCAGGAACGGCACGAGCCCGAAGCGCCAGAGGCTCGCGCTGTGGTGGCCCGCCGGGGCGGCCGCGCCCGGCGCTGCGGCGTCGGGCGGCGGCGGGACCCTCCCGCGCCGCTGCGCCTGGTACGAGGCCTCGACGGCGACACCTCCCCAGTCGCGCAGGTAGAAGTGCGGCCGCACGACGAAGATGCCCTCGTCGAGGTCGCCGAAATCGAAGGTCTCGCTGGCGTTGCGGAACGAGCGGACGTATCCCGAGGTCATGAGGCCGAGCGGCCCCGTCTCGTAGTTGGCGCTCATGGTGAACATGAGCTCGTGCGCGCCGGACGCGGTGCCGTCCGGCGCGGGCTGCGAGGGGCCGCCGAACTCACCGTGCGCCGCGAGGTCGCCCGCGTAGCGGAGGAACAGGTGCAGGTGCGAGTTGTTCACGCCGGTGAACGGGCTCACCTGCGCGCCGACGACGTACCCGGAGTCGCGCGGCAGGTCCTCGTAAACACCGGC
Source organism: Sorangium cellulosum (assembly GCF_002950945.1). Lineage (GTDB taxonomy): Bacteria > Myxococcota_A > Polyangia > Polyangiales > Polyangiaceae > Sorangium > Sorangium cellulosum_E. The sequence continues at coordinate 5,603,794 of NZ_CP012673.1, read as the reverse complement.
CTCGGCCGTCTCGCGCCTGCCCGAGGGCAGCTTGTGCAGCTCGCCGTACAGGATGCCCTTGACGCCGCCCTTCTCCCCGACCGGAACGGTGTGGCTCGCCTTGAAGCTCGTGATGAGCCGCTGGCGATCGAGGATGTTGACGTTCGTCGTGCCGGGCTGGTTGAGCGCCGACGGGCGCTCCACCGTCTGCAGGAAATACGGCGTGAGCGGCCGGTTGATGCCAGCGTGCGCCGCGAAGTACGTGCGCTTCGTCGGCAGGTCGTAGCGGACGCCTCCGCCCAGCGTGTTGAGCCAGTCGAGCGGCCAGAAATCGAGCAGCTCGCTGTTGTCGCCGCGGTAAAGGCGCGATCCCATCCACACGCTCAGCCCCTTGACGCCGAGGTCTCGCTCCTCGACGAAGGCGTTGCGCACCGACATGTTGATGTTCCACGGCCGCGCGTTGTTGTAGTGGAGGGTCGGGGCGTCCACGACCAGGCGGACGGCGACGCGCGTGGTGGCGCCCGTCGACTCCCAGTAATCCTGCCGCTCCAGGTCCATCTGGATGAATGTGGACTCGTCGAGGCGCGAGCCCCTCAACACGATGTCGGCGTCGCGCCCCGGCCCCAGCTCGGCGTCCATGGCCGCGACGGCGCGGCCGACGCTGCCGAAGAAGAACCCGCTCTCGGGCACCTTCTCCGGCGCTGCCGCGGCGTCCTTCTTCGGCAGCTCCTGGACGACGGGCGCGGGCGTCGGGGCTCCTGGGGTCCCGACGCTCCCGGTCCCGGCGGCGGGATCCGTCGCGGGCTCCCCCGCGGTGGGCGTCCCGGCGGGCGGGTCCGTCGCCTCGGGCGCCTGGTCCGGCGAGGGCGCCGGCGTCGGCGTCGGCGTCGCGGGAGCAGGCAGCGGCTGTCCGTTCGCGACCGCCGGAGACGCGCAGAGGGCGGCGCCGAGCACGGCACAGACCAGGTTGCGCGCGGCCGCCCATCCTCTCCGGCCCGCGAGGCCGGTAGACGACGCGGGAGCGCTTCCGTCGGTCGAGCCCGGCGCGCACCGCGGACCACGGCGAACATCATACCCAGGGTGGCAATAAGGATTCATGATAGATTTCGAGGGTGCGCCGTTCTCGTGAATAGTTGGAGCTGCGCCAGCACAAGGAGCGAGGCTGTCGTCGAGGCGAGCGAGACTCGACGGCACGCCCTGCGGCACGCTCTGCGGCTGGAGCGTCCTCGCTTGATTGCAGGTGAGTGCAAGCGACGAGCCAACGGCGGACACGACCGTCACAGCGCCATCACGGCCGCGACATGCAGAGCTCGGCTCCCGATCCGTCGGCGGTCCACGGCCGGGGCTGCGCCGGATCCGGCCCGGGTGCACGGTATCTCCCGAGGCGCCTCGACGATGACGTGGCGCGCTCGCCATGGACGCGAGGCAGCTCCTTTCGCCCGGCGGAGCGATGCCCTGTTGACGCCGTAAACCCCGGGTTGACATCGGCGACAGCCGTGGTTGACGCGCGCGTTTCACCGGCGCCCGCGCGCGCATGCATGCGCGCGCGGCGAGCTCTCGAGCGACGTCTGACCTGAGGAGAGAGCTGAAGGGGGCGCCGGAGCGGGCTGCTCCGGCGTGCGCTGTGGGCGCCGGGGCGCGGGCGTCGAGGGCGTCGAGGGCGGCCTTTCTCACCCCGCCGACGCCGCGCGCTGCGGCGCCGCGGGCGGGGCCGCGCGCCTCAGAGGCCGAGCTGCGACGGCAGCCAGAGCGACAGCCCGGGCACGTAGCTGATGAGCATGAGCGCGACGATCATGGCGGCGAACATCGGGATCATCGGCCGCACCACCCTGGCGATCGTCGTCTTGCCGACGCCGCACCCGACGAACAGGCAGGTGCCCACCGGCGGGGTGCACAGGCCGATACACAGGTTCGTGATCATCAGGATGCCGAAGTGCACCGGGTTCATGCCCATCTTCGTGACCACCGGGAGAAATATGGGCGTGAAGATCAGCACCGCGGGCGTCATGTCCATGAAGGTGCCTACCACGAGCAGGAGCACGTTGATGATGAGCAGCGTCGCGATGGGGCTCTCGGAGATCCCGAGCATCAGCTGGCTGACGCCCTGGGGCACCTGCTCGTAGGCGAGCACCCAGCTCATCGCCTGGCTGGCCCCCACCAGGATCATCACGACCGCCGTGGTCTTCGAGGACTTGAGCAGGATACGCGGCATGTCCTTGAGCTTGATCTCGCGGTAGAGCAGCGCCCCGAGCAGGAACGCGTAGGCCACGGACACCGCGCTGGCCTCGGTCGCCGAGAACACCCCGGTGAGGATGCCGCCCATGACGATCAGGATCATGAACAAGCTGGGGATCGCCTGGGCGAAGCTCCGCACCACCGCGCCGAGCGGGACCTTCTCGCTCAAGCCCACCGCTTGCTTGCGGTTGGCCATGAACGCCACCGCCATGATGCACAGGCCCACCAGGACGCCCGGGATGACGCCGGCCAGGAACAGCGCGGCCACCGAGACGTTCCCGGCGACCACGGCATAGACGATCATGATGTTGCTCGGGGGGATGAGCAGACCGGTCGTGGCCGAGGTCGTGGTCAGCGCCACGCTGAAGTCCCTGCCGTAGTTCTTTCGCTCCATCTCCGGGATCATGAAGCCTCCCACGGAGGAGACGGCGGCGGCCGCCGATCCCGAGACGGCCCCGAAGAGCATGCACGTCAGCGTGTTGACGTAAGCGAGGCCGCCGTGGAAGCGGCCCACGACGGCGCTGGCGAAGTCCATGAGCCTGCGGGCCATGCCGCCTTCGCCCATGAGCACGCCGGCGAGGACGAAGAAGGGAATGGCGAGCAGCGGGAAGCTGGCGATGCCGGTCGACATGCGCTGAGCCACGATGTAGGCCGTGGGCACGTCGCCCAGCGAGGCGATCGTCAGCACCGTGGAGAGGCCGATGCAGACGGCGACCGGGACGTTGAGGAGCAGCAGCGCGAAGAAGCTGAATACCAGGATGAGAACTTGAATTTCCATGGCGAGCCTCGTCTGGGAGGTTATGCGTCGACGGCGGGCGCGCCCCTTCTGGGCGAGGCCTTCCCGGTGAGCAGCTCCACCAGGTTCTCGATGCAGAACAGGAGGAAGAAGAGCCCGCTGATGGGCACGGCCAGGTAGGCGTAGCCCACCTGGAGGCCGAGCGCGGGCGACACCTGCTTGGCCTCGAGCGTCTTGGCGACGAGCGTCGAGCCGCCGTAGAGCAGCGCGAAGCCGGCGAAGGACGCCACGAGCAGCTCGACGGCGATCGCCGCGACGCGCTGGGCCCCGGGATCCATCTTGCCGACGAAGTAGTCGACGCCGAGGTGCGCCTTCTCGCCGTAGGCGAGCCCGGCGCCGAGGAGCGAGATCCAGACCAGGAGATAGACGGCGAGCTCCTCGGTCCAGCGGCTCTGGGTGCCGATCACGTAGCGGGAGAAGACGCCCCAGAGGGTGTCGAGCGTGAGCACCACGAACGCGGCGATGAGCACGACCTCGAGCATGCGGATGAGCCCCGCGTGCAGCCTGTGCAGCGGCCCGGCGACGCCCCGCGTTGGAGCCCCCGCGCTCGCCGGACGTGCTGGCCCGCCCCGGCCCGCCTCCTGCGCTCGCGCGGACGACATCGCGTCTTGCAAGGCGCTCGTCTCCTCCTCGATGAGGAGACGGGCGCCGCGCTCCTCGGCGCCCATCACTTGACCTCCTGGATGCGCTTGACGAGCTTGCCGATGTCCGTGCCCTCGAGGCGGTCGTACATGGGCTGGACCTGCTTGCGGAACGGCTCCTTGTCCGGCGCGTACACGGTCACGCCTGCCGTCTTCAGCGCGGCGAGGGCGTCCTCGGTGCTCTTCTTCCACGCCTCGCGCTGGAAGGCGGCCGACTCGTCGGCCGCCTCCTCGATCCACCGCTGCACCTCCGGGCTCAGCGACTCCCAGATCTTCTGGCTGAACAGGATGATGTCGGGGATGCGCGTGTGCTCGTCGAGCGAGTAGTGCTTGGTGACCTCGAAGTGACGGCTCGTGAAGAGGCTGGGCGGGTTGTTCTCGGCCCCGTCGACCATCCCCTGCTGAAGCGCGGAGTACAGCTCGCCGAACGCGATCGGCGTCGGCGCGGCGCCGAGCTGCGAGATCATGTCCATCGCGGTCTTGCTCTGCATGACGCGGATCTTCCTGCCCTTGAGATCCGCGGGGCTCATGATGGGCGCGTCCCTCATGTAGAAGCTGCGGCTCCCGGAGTCGTAGTAACAGAGGCCCCTCACGCCCACCTTCGTTCCGGCCGAGGCGAGATCCCTGCCCACGTCGCCGAGGAGCACCTTCCAGTAGTGCTCCTGGTCCCGGAAGAGGTACGGCAGCCCGAAGATCGCCATCTCTGGGATGAAGCCCTCGAGCGGCGCGGTGGACGTCTTGACCATCGCCAGCGCTCCTCGCTGCACCTGCTCGATGCTCTCGGTCTCGCTGCCCAGCTGGCCGTTCGGGAAGATCTGCAGCTCGACGGCGCCGCTCGATCTCGTCGCGAGCTGCTTCGCCATGTACTCCATGGCGAGGTGCACGGGATGCGACTGATCGAGCACGTGCGATAGCTTCAGGACCACTCTCTTCGTGCCGGCGCTCGCCGCCCCTGCGGCTTGCCCCCCGCTCGCGCCCTCCGCGGACGCGGGGCGGGCCAGCACGGAAAAGGCGCCGGACGTGATGATGGTCCCCAGCAGGCATCCGAGCACGAGGAAGGAGACGGCTTTTTTGTCCATATCATTGCACGCAGGAATAAGGGTTGTCGGTGAGGGTCGGACGGCGTGGGCTGAGCGCGGCGATGGCCTGAGGGGTCGCTGTCAGCCCGCGGCAGGCTTCCGCGACGGCCGCACGCGGAGCTGCGGGGCGCTCGGCAAATGAACCTGGTGTTGCAACGGCTGCGCCAGGGCGCGGGCGAGGCCCACCCGAGCGCCGATGACGTACCCGGAGTCGCTCGGCGGCCTCGGCGGAGGGCTGCGCTGTCAACGCCGTAAACCGCGGGTTGACATGGGCGACAGCGGTGGTTGACGTGCACCGAGGCCGGCGTGGGGGGATTCCAGATCGGCCGGCTCCTCCGCGCCCCTCACTCGAGCAGCTGGATCCGCTGGACCAGCATGCCGATCTCCGAGCCGGAGAGGCGGTCGTACATGGGCTGGACCTTCCGGCGGAACGGTCGCTTGTCCGGCGTGTGGACCGTCACCCCGGCCTGCTTCAGCGCCTCGAGGGCGTCCTCGGTGCTCTTCTTCCACGCCTCGCGCTGGAAGGCGGCCGACTCGTCGGCGGCCTCCTCGATCCACCGCTGCACCTCGGGGCTCAGCGACTCCCAGACCTTCTGGCTGAACAGGACGATATCGGGGATGCGCGCGTGCTCGTCGAGCGCGTAGTGCCTCGCGACCTCGAAGTGACGGCTCGTGAAGAGGCTGGGCGGGTTGTTCTCGGCCCCGTCGACCTTCCCCTGCTGCAGCGCGGCGTGCAGCTCGCCGAACGCGATCGGCGCCGGCTCGCCGCCGAGGTGCGCGATCATGTCCATCGCGGTCTTGCTCTGCATGACGCGGATCTTCTTGCCCTCGAGATCCTCGGGGCTCAGGATGGGCGCGTCCTTCGTGTAGAAGCTGCGGCTCCCGGAGTCGTAGTAGCAGAGGCCCCTCACGCCGGCCTTCGCCCCGGCCAGGGCGAGATCCCTGCCCACCTCGCCGAAGAGCACCTTCCAGTAGTGCTCCTGATCCCGGAAGAGGTAAGGCAGCCCGAAGATCGCCATCGCCGGGACGAAGCCCTCGAGCGCCGCGGTGGAGGTCTTGACCATCGCCAGCTCCCCTCGCTGCACCTGCTCGATGCCCTCGATCTCGCTGCCCAGCTGGCCGTCGGGGAAGATCTGCAGCTCTACGGCGCCGCGGGATCTCCGGTCGAGCTGCCTCGCCATGTACTCCATCGCGAGGTGCACCGGGTGGGATCGATCGAGCACGTGCGATAATTTCAAGACCACCTTCTGCGCGCCGGCGCTCGCCGCGGCGGCGCTCGCCGTCGCGGCTGGTCGCCGCTCACCCGCGCTGCCCGCGGACGCGGGGCGGCTCATCAGGGAGACGGCGCCGGAGGTGATGAGGATCCCCAGCAGGCAACCGAGCGCGATGAGGGAGACGGCTTTCTTGTTCATGACGGCACACGCGGGATCGGGGTTGTCGGTGAGGGGTGAGGGCCGAACGGCGCGCGCGGCGGCGGCGACGGCGACGGCGCGGAGCATCGATGGCGCCCCGCGGCGCGCGGGCCTCGACGCCACCCGCGCGCGGGGCTGCGGGGCCCCCGGCAAAGGGAACGCGGTTTTGCAATGGCTGCGCCAGGGCGCGGGCGGCGCCCACCCGCGCTCGCGAGGCGCTGTCCGGGTCAACCTGGAGTTGACTGCGTGGACATGCGGTGTTGCGCGCGCGGCGCGCGGCCCGGCATGGCGCGATCTCGCGGGCTCCCTCGGGCGCCGGTGGCCAGCCCCGCGCGGCGAGGCGGGCTCCGTCGCGGTCGTCGGGCCTCCCGACGTCGTCCACGCCGGTTCCACGCCGGTGCAGCGCGGGAGGTCACGTCTTGCGTTGCCCGGGGGGCTGAGGTAAGGGGGCGGCAATGAGTGGTCCCGAACTCGGCCGCCTCATCGACGAGGTCGATCGGACGGTCGACGTCCAGTTCGCCGCGGCCGGCGATTTCGATGAGCTGAACCGCCTCTATGCCAGCCTGCTCGGGCGCCGCGGCTCGCTCAACGCGCTGATGAAGCAGCTGCCCGGGGCGGCGCCGGCGGAGCGCAAGGCCCTCGGCCAGCGCCTCAACGCCGTGAAGGGGCGCGTGGAGCGGGCGCGCGAGGAGGCCGCCGCGCGGATCAAGCGGGCGGCGCGCGAGCGCGAGCTGTCGGCCCCGCCGCTCGATATCACCCTGCCTGGCCGGTGGCACACGCCGGGGCGGCCGCACCCGATCATGCGGACGCTCGACGAGATCGTCGACATCTTCGTCGGGCTCGGGTTCGACGTGGCCGAGGGGCCGCAGATCGAGCTCGCGCGCTACAACTTCGACCTCCTCGGGTTCCCGGCGGATCACCCGGCGATGGACATGCACGACACGTTCTACGTGGCCGGCGACGCGGACCAGAACGTGCTGCTCCGGACCCACACGAGCCCGGTGCAGGTGCGCGAGATGCTCTCGCACCCTCCCCCGGTCATGATCGTCGCGCCCGGCGTCGTCTATCGCCGCGACGACGACGCGAGCCACAGCCCCATGTTCGTGCAGATCGAGGGGCTGCTCGTCGATCGCGACGTGTCGCTCGCCGACCTGAAGGGGCTGCTCGAGGTCTACAGCCGCCGGATGTTCGGCGAGCGGACGAAGACGCGCTTCCGGCCGAGCTACTTCCCGTTCACCGAGCCGAGCGCGGAGCTCGACGTGTCCTGCCTCGTCTGTTACGGCGCGAACCGCGCCTGCCCGCAGTGCAAGGGGACTGGCTGGCTGGAGGTGCTCGGGTGCGGCATGGTCCACCCGACGGTGCTCCGGAACGTCGGGATCGATCCCGAGATCTACACGGGCCTCGCGTTCGGCATCGGCGTGGATCGCACGGCCAACATGAAGTTCGCCGTCGACGATATCCGCGCCTTCTACGAGAACGACGTCCGCTTCCTCGGAAGCCTCTAGGCGACTCCTCCTGCCGCAGCCCGACTCCCATGTTGATATCCTACAAGTGGCTTCAAGAGATCCTCGGCTTCGATCCCGGCGCCCCGGCGGTGACGTCGGCGCTCGGCCGGGGCGGGCTCGAGGTGGACCGCGTGACGCACGTGGGCGCCGCGCTGCGCCCGGTGGTGCTGGCGAGCGTGGTCGCGACGCGGCCGCACCCGAACAAGAAGGGCCTGACGCTGGTCCGCGTGGACGCCGGCGGCGCGGCGGCCCCGGACCTCGAGGTGGTGTGCGGCGCGTCGAACATCCCCGATCCGGGCGCCGGGGCGCTCGTCTGTTATGCGCCCGTGGGCGCGCAGGTGCTGGACCGCACCGGCGCGCCGATCACGTTGACCGAGAAGGCGGTCGCGGGCGTCACCTCGGCGGGCATGCTCTGCGCCGAGGACGAGCTCGGGCTCGGGTCGAGCCATGAGGGGCTGCTGACGGTCGAGGGCGGGCGCCCGGGGCAGTCGCTGCTCGACTGGGAGCCGCGGCTCGAGGACTGGATCATCGAGCTCAGCGTCACGCCGAACCGGCCCGACGCGCTGGGCCACCTGGGTGTGGCCCGGGACGTGGCCGCGGTGCTCGGCGCCGCGTTCACGCCGAAGGGCGTGCCCGCGCCGCAGGCGGGCGGCGCCGGCGCGCCGGCGGCGGTCGAGGTGCTCGCGAAGGAGCGGTGCCCCCGGTATGCCGGCCAGGTCATCGAGGGCGTCAACGTGGGGCCCTCGCCGCTCTGGGCGCGGGTGCGGCTGAGCCGGCTCGGGGTCCGGCCGATCACGAACCTCGTCGACGCGACGAACCTGGTGATGCTCGAGCGGGGGCAGCCGCTGCACGCGTTCGATCTCGACACGTTGCGCCTGCCGATCACGATCCGCACGGCGAAGGCGGGCGAGACGTTCGTGGCGCTCGACGGGCAGAAGCTGTCGCTCGGCGAGGACGACCTGGTGATCGCCGACGCGGAGCGTGTGGTGGCGCTGGCCGGGGTCATCGGCGGGGCGGACAGCGGCGTGACCGCGACGACGCGCCGGGTGTTCCTCGAGTCGGCGTACTTCGAGCCGCGCGGGATCCGGCGGTCGGCGCGCCGGTACGGCTTCCACACGGAGGCGTCGCACCGCTTCGAGCGGGAGGTCGATCTCTCGGGGATCCCGGCGGCGCGCGACCGCGCGACCGCGGTCATCGGCGAGGTGGCCGGCGGCGCGGCGGCGGGCGAGCCGATCGACGTGTACGTCGCGCCGCGGGCGCTGCGCCGGCTGACGCTGCGGCTGCCGCGTTACCGCCGCGTCATCGGGAACGACGCGCCGGAGCGGACGCGCGAGATCCTGGCGACGCTCGGGATCGCGGTGGTGGAGGCAGAGGGGGATCAGCTGCTCGTCGAGGTGCCGGCGCACCGGCCGGATATCGTCGAGGAGATCGACCTCATCGAGGAGGTGGCGCGTGTCGCCGGGTACGACCAGATCCCGAGCCGGCTGCCGCGTGTGGCCGCGGCGCCTGCCGGCGCGCGGGGCGACTACCGGCTGCGGCGGCGGGTGCGCCAGATCTGCACCGGGCTCGGGCTGCACGAGGCGGTGACGTACTCGTTCCTCTCGCCGCAGGAGCTGAAGGCGGCGCGTTACGAGGTCGAGCCGCTGCTCCGGCTGGTCAACCCGCTCTCCGAGGAGAAGTCGGTGATGCGGCCGTCGCTCGTGCCGGGGCTGCTCACGGTCGCGCAGCGCTCGCAGCGGTACAACGTGCCGCGGGTGCGGCTGTTCGAGGTGAGCCAGGTGTTCCTGCCGCGGCAGGGCGGCGCCGAGGGCGGCAACGGCGGCGGGGCGGTCGAGCGGCCGCCGGTGGACGAGCCGACGCGGCTGACGGTGCTGCTGCTGGGGCCGCGGGACAGCTATCTGTCGCCGCCCGAGGACGTCGATTTCTACGACGGCAAGGGCGTGGTCGCGGCGGTGCTGGCGGAGATCGCGGGCAACACGGCGGTGGGGCTGGACCTGGAGGGAGAGCCGCCGCCGTGGGCGCACCCGAAGAAGGGCGCCCGCGTGACGGTCGACGGCCGCGCCGTCGGGCACGTGGCGGAGCTCCACCCGGACGTGCGCGACGCGCTGGAGCTGACCAGCGGGGCCGTGGTGGCGGAGATCGACCTGGCGGCGGCGGTGCAGGCGTACCGCGCGCCGGTGGCCGCGAAGCCGAGCCGGTTCCCGGCGATGCGGCACGACGTGGCGCTGCTGCTCTCGCTGGACGTGCCGGCCGGGCAGGTGCTGGAGCTTTTGCGGACGACGGCGGGGGAGCACTGCGAGAAGGTCGAGCTGTTCGATCGGTACCGCGGGAGCGAGCTGCCGGCCGGGACACATTCGCTGGCGTTCGCGCTGTGGTTCCGGTCGCCGGAGCGCACGTTGACCGACGACGAGGTCGACCGGTGGACGAAGGCGGCGGTGGACGCGGCGAAGGGGCGGTTCGGGGCGCAGCAGCGCTGAGCGGGGCGGTGGTGCCAAGCGGCACGCGCCGTGGGGTGGGTCCGCGCGGCGGGGGCGGGCGGGCGGGCGCTCGCGTTGAGACAAGACTGGGGCGGAGGGGCTCACGCAGAGACCACCGCCCGGCATGTCTCGCTTCGGGCCATGCTGACTGAGACCTTATGGTGCGCGCCACACAAGGCGCGCCTGAGGCGTGGAGCCCGCTGGGAGGTTATGGCACCTCGCTCGGTGCTCTGGCGCGCCCGCCCGCCCGCCCCCGCCGCGCGGACCCACCCCACGGCGCTGACGTTGGACTCCTGGAAGTAAGAGGACGGGGAGGCGCCGCGGTCGGTGAGGGTCAGCCGGGGGGCGCGGGCTCGGCGAGGACCTCATCGACCGAGGCTGCCGTGGCGGCGCGGAGGATCCAGCGATCGAGCGTCGCCGGCTCCTTGCATGCCACGATGCGCGCGCGGGCCTGGGCGCTCACCGAGATGCCCCGCGCGCCGAGGAAGGCCAGGATGGCTGCGGCCTTGCCGGATATCTCGCCCGACTTGTGCCCTTGCTCGACCCCCTCCCGGCGCGCCACCGTGAGCGCGCCGCGAGCGTCCTGCTCCGCCATCTTGGCGCGCTCGTACACCTCCCACTCCTCCGGCGTGAACGTCGCCGTGCGCGTCACCTCGAGCGCATCGCGGAACGGAGCCTCGGAGAGCGCCGGCGGGACGACATCCAGGTTTCGGGCCTCGCGGAAGAAATAGGCCCATTTGTCGACCACCGTCTGCGGGTCGTCGCCCGCCGAGTACTTGGGCAGCTCCAGGAACACGTACTGCACCTGAGGCAGCCCGAGCGCGCCGCTGTGCTGCTCCTGCATCCGCCAGCGGCTCAGCATTGGCACCTTGAGCCCGCCGCCCTCCCTTCGCTCCGGCCAGAGCTCGAAGTCGCAGATCGTCACGCCAACGACGTCGCACAGCGCGGGATACGTGTCCGCGCTCCGCAGCTGCATGACATACGCCTTGCTGGCGTTGTACACGATGCGCTTCTCGAGCCCCTCGACCTTGGCCACCTGCATCTCCACCACGAATCGACGGCCGGACGCGTCCGTGCATTTGACGTCCACGATGGAGAGCTTGAGCTCCGGTACGGCGACGTGTTGCTCCAGCGAGAGGTGCTGGACATCGCGAATGCAATGCGGGCCCTCGAGCTCGAGAAGGTGGTTGAGCAACGCAATGAGCAGCGGCTTGCGCTCCTCGGCACCGAAGATGCGCTTGAAGACGAAGTCGGTCTTCGGATCGGCGAACGTGGGCAGCACGAGGAGATCGTAGGACGAGGGACGGCGGACCGCAACCAACGACGCAGCGCCGCAACGAGCGCCCGGAGGAGCTGATCGGGCAGCAGCAAGGCCTCGGCCTCGGCCTCGGGCAGCAGGCGCATGACACATGGGCCCGGCGACCACGACGAACCGACCATGGCGGCGATCTACCGCCTCGCGGCCTCGATCCACCGCCTCGCGGCCTCGATCCACCGCCTCGCGACCTCAATCTACCGCCTCGCGACCTCAATCTACCGCCTCGCGACCTCAATCTACCGCCTCGCGGCCGCCCTTGGCGCCCGAGACCCCGGGGGCCCCCGGGGTCTGGAGCCCTTTTCGCCTCGGACGCCGGGGCTCCCCCCGCCCGCGCCCCCGCGCGTGCTCCCACCGCCCTCTCAGGGGTGGCGCCTCGCCGTGGCGCTTCGTCGCAACGACGGATCGACAAGCAGACCGCTGGCCTGCTGCCGCGGTATCAGTCGACGATCCAGGTGGCCTTGGCGGTGCAGCCGTAGGCGTCGAGCGCGCCGGCATGCGAGAGGGGGACGAGCTTCTTCCCCCCCTTGGCGAGCGGCCCCTTGAACGAGCTGGTGTAGGGCCCCGGAGAGCCGTAGTAGTGCGTCACGGTCAACGTGATCTTCGCGTAGTCGGGCACCGCATAGACCGAGGTGTTCTTGATCTCGGCGTGCACGTTGAAGATGCTCGGATAGGTGATCGAGCAGGAGAGGTTCACGTTCCTGGTGATCGTCCCGCCGCCTTCCTCCCCGCCGGGCCCGATGATCGCCTCGGCGCCCTCGCCCACGTCCTCCACCGCGTCGGTCGCGCCGTCGCCTTCGAGGTCGCTGTCGAGCGGCTCGCCGATGCAGCCGACGAGCGCGAAGGACGAGAGGAGCGAGCACAGGAGCAGGTTCTTCATGTTCATGATGGCATGTCCTTGGATTGGGTGTTCACGCTCGCGAGCTCGCGTCTCGGCTGCCTCCCGGGATATCGAGTTAACCCCGTGGCCCTCGTCGCTGCCTCGCGGCGTCGCATCCCGATAGAGCAACCGCCGGGCCAGGCCGTCGGGGCGCTCCGGGCCACCGTCCAGCGCGCCCAAGATCCACGGAAACGACGGGGTTCAGCGCGATCTTCGCGCTCGCCGGCGCCGCCCCGGGGCCGGCGCCCGCGGGGCGATGGAGGTCCGAGCCACCACGCTGCAGGCGTGAGCCCTCACCACGACGCGCAGACGGCCAGCGCGCGGCCCGGCTCCTCGGACCCCGGGAATCCCCCCCGCGCGCTCCCACCTCCTTCGCAGGGGACCGCGCCTCGCCGTGGCGCGCATCATGGGCCGGGACGAGAGAACCTCGCGCTGTTCCTCGCGCACGCGGCGCCGGTCCGCGGCGCAAGCGCGGGCGGAAGGACGCCGATCACCCGCCCTCCGGCGCCAGCCCGAGCGTGGTCAACGCGTGGGCGCGCCGCCTCGAGCCCGCGCCTGCGGGCACGCCTCGCGGGAGCCGACATACTGCGGCTTCCGCACGTACCTGAGCGACTCCTCGAGCTGCGCGACGATGCCGCCGTCGGTCCACACGCGCAGCGAGAACCGATCGCCATCGGCGAGCGCTGCGCCGTCCTCGACCACCGTGCGGACCTCCAGGACCGCTCGGTCCCGCGTTTCCCACGCGAGGAGCGCGCCTGCGGAGAGGGGGCCGTCCAGCGCGAGCGCGACGCGGTCGCCCCGCCCTGCGGACTCCAGCGAGATCCGGGCCGTGGCACAGCGGGCAGCGTGACAGGCTTCGATGAAGAGCGTGTCTCCCCGGAGCTCCGCCGGAGGAATGGCGAGTGTTGCCTCGGCGCCCGGTAAACAGCGGTCTTGCTCCAGCATGTCGTACCTGCGCTGGGGAGGGCTTGCGTGGAGGATGACAGCAGAGGAGTCGATCAGGGCGAGCGCCTGCTCGTGATCCAGATCCTTCCGCGAGCGCAGGAACACGTCGCGGTCCTGCGCCAGCAGCCGCGACGCCGGCACGCCACGCCGCTCGAGCTCGCGCTGAACGGCAGACACCCGGTCCGCGGCGAGCCGAGCTGCCGCAGCGTCGGAGGGCGCCTCGCCACAGCGGGTCGTCCCGAGGACGGAGACGCGGCCCTCCGGGTCCGCCGCGAGGATCCTCGCCGCGCTGTCGAGAGGCTCCGCGGAAGTGATCCTGGCCGAGCCGCGCTCGAAGCGGACGACCTCCTGGAGCAAGGGCTGCGCGGAACGTGTGACGTACTGCGGAGCTGCGAGCCCCGGCGCCAGCGCCTCAAGGCAGCTCTTGAGGCTCGCCGGCTTCCATCCCGGCGCCGGCACGCGCGGCGCACAGCAGATGCGGCCTTCGCGGTCCATCACCCAGCCGAGCTCGGTGGAAGCGCTGGTCCGGGCCGGACAGCGCAGCAGCGGGCCCGCGGCTTCGCCCGCCGGGGGAGAGCCCGCCGCGCCTGCCCGCGGGCGATCCGGGTCGCGCCGCTCGGGGGCGGCAGCCGGAGACGCGCCGATCGAGCGCGGCGGCCCTGGCTCCGGCCTCGAGGCCTGCGGCCGCGGGCTCCCGCAAGCCTGCGCAACGAGCAGCAGGGCGGGCGCCAGCACCCCCGCGGACAGGTCCCTGCGCATGCTCCACGACAGCGTTTGGATCAAGCTCACTCCTCCTCGCGAGGCGGACCGCGAAAGGGGCACCTCGGGTCAACCACACGCACGGTCATGGCGGCGGCGCGTCCCCTTCGACCCGCGCCTGAAGGCACGTGAGGCGCGACGCGGGGACTCGCCTCGACGAGGAGTACGTCTGTCGCGTGTACTTGAGCGGCTGCTCCAGGCGCGCGACGAGGCTGTCGTCGACCCGCACGCGCAATGAAAGCCAGTCTCCAGAAGCGAGCGTCGCCTCGTCCTCGATCACGGTGCGCACCTGGAGGACCGGGCCGCTCGGCTCGAGCCACGTGAAGAGCGCCCCCGCGGAGAGCTCCCCGTCCAGCGCGAACGCGACGCTGTTCCCCGCGCCCAGGGTGTCGAGCGCCAGCCGAGCCGCGGCACATCGAGCGGCGTGGCAGGTCTCCACCGTGAGGCTGTCTCCATGGAGCTGCGCCGGGAGCGCGAGCGTCGCTGTGGCCCCAGACAGGCAGACATCCCCCATCAGGGGTCCGGGCCTCTGCTTTGCGGGCGCCGGGGCGTGGTGCGAGTAGAGGAGGACCGCGGGCGCGTCGAGCAGGCGAAGCGCGCTCTCATGGCTGAGATCCTCGCGCGAGCGCAGGAACGCGGCGCGATCCTCCGTGACGAGCTGCGAGGCTGGCCTGCCTAGCCGCTCGAGCTCGCGACGCACGGCAGACACCCGATCCGCGGCGAGCCGGGCCGCCGCAGCCTCGGAGGGCGCCTCGCCACAGCGGGTCGTCCCGAGCGCGAACAGGTGGGCATCAGGGTAGTGGGCGAGGATGTTCGCCGCCATCCCGAGCGCGCTCAGGCTCGTGATCCTGGTCGAGCCAGGCTCGAAGGGGACGGACTCCACGAACGTCTGCGGCTGCACCCCGAGCACGATGTACGATGGCTCTGCCGCGAGCCCCGGCGACACCGCTTCCAGGCAGCTCATCCGGGTCGCCGCCGTCCAGCCCGGGATGGGCGCACGCGGCGCGCAGCAGACGCGGCGGTCGGGGGCCATCACCCAGTCGTTCCAGGTGGCCGCGCCGCCCGGCGCCGGACAACGCAGGAGCCGCGGCGCTGCCAGGACGCCGGAGACGGGGGCCCGGCTCGCCTGCCCCGCCGGTTCGCGCCCAGGTCGGCTCGCCGGCGGTGCGCCGCCCGAGGGAGCGCCCGCCTGCGGCGCGGCGGGCTGCGGGCTCCCGCAGGCGGCCAGCGCCACGAGCGCGGTCACCCCCAGCGCACGGGCGGCTCGCTCCCGGCACACGCGCCACGGTACGACCCGGGTCAACCTCGATCCTCCGTTCGCAGCATCCATGGCAGCTCACGTTGCTCGCGGAAGCGGAGGGCTCGTCGAGGGCAACGATACCTTCCGGTGGAGCCTGAACCTCGCGACCTGCGAGGGCTCGACGGGGGGTACGTTGCCTCGAGCGCAGCGCCCGAGAGCGCTGCGCCACGGGCGCGTGAGATGGCCAAACGCTACTGCTCGGCTCCGAGGTGTGTCAACGGCTTTCCGCTGGCGCGACGCCGGTATCGAGCCCCGTGCCGGCGCTGGGAGCGCTGGCCTCGACGGACACCGGGGCTGCGTGTGCGGCGACGACTCGGACCTGCAATCGCCGCTGGCCTGCTGTCGCGGTCTCAGTCGACGATCCAGGTGGCCTTGGCGGTGCAGCCGTAGGCGTCGAGCGCGCCGGGATGCGAGAGGGGGACGAGCTTCTTCTCCCCCTTGGCGAGCGGCCCATTGAACGAGCTGGTGTAGGGCCCCGGAGAGCCGTAGTAGTGCGTCACGGTCAACGTGATCTTCGCGTAGTCGGGCACCGCATAGACCGAGGTGTTCTTGATCTCGGCGTGCACGTTGAAGATGCTCGGATAGGTGAT
This sequence comes from Sorangium cellulosum, assembly GCF_002950945.1. GTDB lineage: Bacteria > Myxococcota_A > Polyangia > Polyangiales > Polyangiaceae > Sorangium > Sorangium cellulosum_E. The sequence continues at coordinate 5,587,881 of NZ_CP012673.1, read as the reverse complement.
CGAGCAGGAGAGGTTCACGTTCCTGGTGATCGTCCCGCCGCCTTCCTCCCCGCCGGGCCCGATGATCGCCTCGGCGCCCTCGCCCACGGCCTCCACCGTGTCGGTCGCATCGTCGCCTTCGAGGTCGCCGTCGAGCGGCTCGCCGATGCACCCGACGAGCGCGAAGGACGAGAGGAGCGAGCACAGGAGCAGGTTCTTCATGTTCATGATGGCATGTCCTTGGATTGGGTGTTCACGCTCGCGAAACGGCGTCTCGGCTGCCTCTCGGGATATCGACTTACCCCCGTGGCCCTCGTCGCTGTCTCGCGGCGTCGCATCCCGATAGAGCAACCGCCGGGCCAGGTCGTCGGAGCGCTTCGGCTGGCCGTACGGCCCGACCAGGATCCGCGGAAACGTCGGATTCCACTGGGTTTTCGCGCTCCCGCCGGCGCCGCCCCGGGGCGGGCGCCCGCGGGGCGATGGAGGTGCGAGCCACCACGCTGACGGCGTGAGCCTCCACCAGGTGTCCTCTGGCACGGGAGGGCTCGCCCCTCGGTGACATGCTCGGCGCGGATCCCCCGCCTCAGACGTCGAGGTCGGCGACGGCCATGAAACGGCAGCTTTTGTGCTCCTCGTTGTCGGCGCTTTTCAGATTGCACGACGCTGTGGTACGTCGGCTTACATGAGCATGGAGGGCGGATCGATGGGTGGAGGGGCGAACGTGGGGTATGGCGCGGAGGCGCGGAGGCGCGGAGCGCCGGGACGGTGGGGGGCCGTCGCGGCAGGGTTCGCGCTGGTGCTGTCGTCGGGGGCGTGCAACCCGTCGCCTCGCATCGAGGACCCGACGTCGCCGGATCACTCGTTCGTGTTCGGCCATATCGACCTCGAGGAGCTGCCGACCGAGATCGACTACGTCATCCTGCGAGGCTGGGAGGGCGGCGAGGTGACCGAGTTCATCCGGCTGCGGCTCGACGGGGGCACCTTCTATGCGGAGTACGTGCCGCGGGGCACTTACTTCGTGAGCCAGCTCGGGAGCAGTCACGGGTTCATGAGGACCAGCATGGGCACCTACGCGCTGTCGCCGGAGGCCAGCCCCATCTGGGTCGTGGTGGATCGACCGGGCATCTATTACATGGGCTCCTGGCGCTACCGCCCCGTCGAGGCGAACGTCTTTTCGCCCTCCGAGTTCGCGCTGGAGCCCGTGTCGCGCCCGGCGCCGGGCGAGCTCCTGCAGGCGCTCCTGCCCCACGCAGAGGGCACCGCGTGGGAGACGCGCCTGCGATCCGCGCTCGCTGCGCCGCCGCCGCCGGCCCTCCGCGCGAACCCGACGTCCGGCAGGTTACCGTGATCCCGGCCAGGCTCGTTCAGAGGATGCAGATGTCCGTCGTCGAGCGCAGCGTCAGGACGGGCGACTCGTTCGACTGGCATGTGATGGCTGCGTTGACGGCGTTCGCGCCCGCCGCCATCTCCTGCTGGATGCACGTGCTGCCGTCGCTGTAGAAGGTCATGGCGTTGAAGCCGCCGACCTGCACGCGCACCTTGGCGAAGTCGCAGGCGCCGATGTCGGCGATCGTGCTCGTATCGCAGCTCGAGTCGTAGTTGATCCAGCGGCAGAACGTCCGCGGGTCGCTCTCGGACGCGACGCGCGCCGTGACGGAGAACGCGTAGAGCGCCGGGTTCTGCCCGGTCGTGTTCTGGGGGATGGTCACGGTCGGGCTCGCGGCGCCCTGGCCGATCGTGTCCCACTGCCCCGTCTTGTAGTTGAGCGCCTGCACCACCACGGGCGCGCTCGCCGTCAGCGCGTACCCCTGGATGGTCGTGGCGGCGACGGGAGAGGCGAGGGCCTCTCCGTCGGTCGGCGTCGTGACGCAGGCGCTTGCCCCGAGCGCGCTCAGCGCGATGAGGCCCGCCGTCAGGGCGACGCCGCGACGTGAAGTTCGGTCGTTCATGATCATCTCTGTCTCTCCTCGTGGGAAGCAGGCGTGAACCAATCGAGGCGGCGCCGGACCCGGCCGCCATCGAGACCCGCACGCTCCCCAGGGTGAGGCCGCATCCCCATGCCGGCCGCCGCCGCTGCGCTCGGCCGGGGTCGCGTCGCAGGACGACCCGGCCCCTAACAAGCGGTGTGCCCTGATGTCGGCGCCCTGGAAACGCCGCGAAAATGAGGTGTTGTTTTCTTTCGTTGGGCGCGCTTGTGCAAATCCTCGCGCAGGACGCGCAGGGCGCCGGCCGTGCCCGCTGCGCATGCTGCGCGAGGACTTGCGCAAGCGCCCCTTGCCCGACGGGACGGGAGGGCGCCCGGCCCGGCAGGATCGAGCGGTGCGCTCACCCGCAGATGTCGATTGCCGTCTTGCACTGGCCGACTGACAATCACCGCGTCTCCCGAGCGCCGGGCCCGGACATTCGACACCTGGTTCCCCGAGGACAAACGGGCTGCGCGGTGCGCCGCTCCAGCCGCGCCGCTCCAGCCGCGCCGCGCGGTCGCCCCGCGCCCTGAGCCGGCGTGCATGGCAAGCGTTGCCTTTGTGGCAAAGATTGCCAGCGCTGCGGGGCAAAGGCGCGGCAAGGATTGCCATCACGCGCCGACCCCGCGCTACGCACAAGCCGAGGCGACACAGCGGACGCCCCGTGCGCCGCCTCCAGCTCCGAGCGTCTGGGCCAGAGGCGTCGCGGCGGCACCACACGGCACGGGGGCACGATGGCGGCCGCTCTCGGCGGCGCGGATGTGGCATGCTGTTTGTTTACGCGGCGTGCCACGTACGACCGGCGGCTTTGTGGTACCCGGAGCGAGCTGCTGGGCCGCCGGGAGATGAAGCAGCGAGGGTTCGAGGAGGGCATGGATGCGGATGCGGGGCATGGACAGGAACGGGAACGTCACGGGCCCTCCGCGGGGCGGCTGGGCGCCTCGTCACGTCGTGGCGATCGTGTTCGTGACGGCGCTGATCGCCGTCACGGGTGCATGCCTCCACGGCGGGAAGCCTTGCGGCGAGAGCTTTTGCCCGATCGACCATGAGTGCCTCCGGAGCGAGGAGGGCAGGCTTCTGTGTGTCGCCCCCGACCACCTCGACGAGTGTGGCAACGGGGTCAAAGAGAGCCGCGAGATCTGCGACGACGGCGACGAGCTCGACGGCGATGGATGCAGCGCCGACTGCAAGTCCAACGAGCGCTGCGGCAACGGCATCACCGACGCCGTGCGGAACGAGGTCTGCGACGACGGCGACGAGCTCGACGGCGACGGATGCAGCGCCGACTGCAAGTCCAACGAGCGCTGCGGCAACGGCATCGTCGATGTGGTACGCGGGGAGATATGCGACTGCGGCGCCGGCGAAATCTCTGCCACCGACCGGCTATGCCGCGGTGACCAGAACTCGGATCTCCGCGGGTACTGCAGGCACGACTGCAAGGTACATTGCGGCGACGGGAAACTGGCGCAGGATGAAGTCTGCGACCCCGACGTGCCAGTCATGACATCCTGCTTCTACCTGCGCTACGATTTCGGCCGCCCGGCGTGCATCAACTCCTGCGATGAGGTGTCCGCCACGCCGTGCGGAGTCTGGAACTGGAGTCGGCAGGAGCCCGTTACGTCGCAACCGTTGCAGGGCGTGTGGGGAAGCGGGCCACAGGATGTCTTTGCCGTGGGTGGTAGCGGCGCGATCCTGCACTACAACGGCCAGAACTGGCAGGCCATGATCTCGCCCACATCGGAGGGACGGCTGTTCGGCGTGTGGGGGAGCGGGCCGGAGGATGTCTTTGCCGTGGGTACCGACGACGCGTCGAGCGCGATCCTGCACTACGACGGCCAGGACTGGGAACCCATGACGTTGCCCGAGATGTTTTGGAGCGGCTCGTTGCTGGGCGTATGGGGGAGCGGCTCGGAGGATGTCTTTGCCGTGGGCGATTCAGGCACGGTCCTGCACTACGACGGATTGGCGTGGCAGACCATGACCTTGCCCGCGGCGCCCCCCGGAACGGTACATTCGTTGCGGGGCGTCTGGGGCAGCGGGCCGGAGGATGTCTTTGCCGTGGGTGTCGACGGCGTGATCCTGCACTACGACGGCAAGGAGTGGCAAGGCATGGACTCGCCCCTGGTCGTGCCCCTTCCCTATACGGGAGAATGGTTGCTAGGCGTGTGGGGGAGCGGGCCGGAGGATGTCTTTTCCGTGGGTGGTAGCGGCGTGATCCTGCACTACGACGGCCAGGAGTTGCTGAACGTCACCTCGCCCACGTCGGAGTGGTTATACGGCGTGTGGGGCAGCGGGCCGCAGGATGTCTATGCTGTGGGTGAACGCAGCACGATCCTGCACTACGACGGCCATGAGTGGCTGGACATGACCTCGTCCACATCGGAATGGTTGAACGACGTGTGGGGGAGCGGGCCGAGCGATGTCTTTGCCGTGGGTAGTAAACGCGCGAGTGAGGGAGGTGATATCGGCACGATCCTGCGCTACGACGGCCAGGACTGGCAGGAAGACATGACCTTGCCCACGTTGCAATCGTTGAACGACGTGTGGGGGAGCGGGCCGGAGGATGTCTTCGTCGTGGGCAATTACGGCACGATCCTGCACTACGACGGCCAGGGTTGGCAGGACATGACCTTGCCCACAACGGAGATGTTGTGGGGCGTGTGGGGAAACGGGCCGCAGGATGTCTTTGCTGTGGGTGATCTGGGCACGCTCCTGCACTATGACGGGATCTCCTGGCTCAAGCTCGATTCCACGACATATCGCCAATTTCTCGGGGTGTGGGGCGCCGGGAGCTCGTCATTTGTCGTCGGCCAGGACGGAGCCGTCTACCGTCACAACCGAACAGCACTGCCGCGGTAGCCGTACAGCCTCGAGGTCAGGGAACGCTCCAGCGCAGCGCGCCGCACCTGGATGAAATGCAAGCTTTGCTCTCCTCGCAGCCAATGGCAGCAGCACCTGCGCCGACCTCGCCGCCGGGAAACGACATGCGCGACCTGACGAGGCCCGTCACGCACCTCCTCGCGGCGCGCCTCCGGCGGCGCCCGCTACTTCAATCTCTCCCCGATGTTCCCCACGGTCCGCCGGATGAGCTGCTCCTGCTCGCGCTTGCTCCGCAGCGCGGCCTCCGCGGCCTCCCGCGCCTTCCGCTCCTCCTCGGTGGCCTTCCCCTCGGCCTCGCGCGCCTCGGCCTCGGAGCGCTGCGCCGTGTCCCGCGCCGCCCGCGCCTCGCCCGCCGCGGCGCGGGCCCGCGCCGCCTCGGCCTCGGCGCGGTCCCGGGCCTGCTCCGCCTCGCGCTGCATCTGCTCGGCCCGCCGCCGCTCGGCCTCGCTCTCCTGCCGCGCCCTCTCGGCCGCGCTCCGCTGCGCCTCCTCGCTCGCGAGCGCCGTCTTCAGCGTGTCCTCCGTCCTCCGGATCGCGTCGAGCTGCTCCGTGATCACCCCGTTCTGGCGGGTCAGCTTCACGATCCCCGCCCCCGCCGCGCCGACCAGGATCGACAGCGCCGCGATGACCCCGCTGACGAGGCGGCGCCGCCGCCGCTGCGTGTGGTCGGCCAGCCGGAGCACCTCCTCCAGGAAGAGCCGCTCCCGCTCCGGCAGCGCGCCCCGGTGACGCTCGCGAAAGCCGCGCGCCTCCTCGGCGACCTTGCCGCGCCAGAGCGTGTCCGCGGCGCGGCCGCTCGCGTCCCAGAGCCGGGCCGCCGCGCGCAGCCGGTCCAGGAACACGGCGTCCTCCTGGCTCTCGTCGAGCCAGCGCTTGAGGGTCGGCCACCGCTCGATGAGCGACTCGTGGACCAGCTCCACGGTGCTGCCCGCGCGGTCGCTCCCCTTCTCGATCGCCAGGAGCCGCCCGTCGGCGAGCAGGCCCACCACCCGCTCGATCTCGCCCGGGTCCCCGGGCAGCTCGCAGAGCTCGCCCAGGCTGGCCACGGCCCGCGTCCGCTCCGGCGTCACCAGCCGCTCCAGCACCGCCCGCGAGAGCCTCGCCTGACGCTCGCTCATCCCGGCCAGCAGCGTGTCCGCGTGGCTCGCCAGCGCGCCGGCCACGCCCCCGAGCGCCTCGTAGCTCGCCCGCGTGAGCAGCCGCCGCCCCCGATCGCGCATCTCCCAGAGCCTCGCCGCGGTGAACTGGAGCAGCGGCAGCGCGCCGCGTGTGGTCTCCAGGGCGTCGAGGATGCCCTCGACCATCGCCGGATCCTCGATCTCGTGCCGCGCCGCCTCCACCGGCTTCACCAGCGCCTCGCGCAGGCCCTCGCGCCCCATCGGCCGGAGGAACACGAGGCCCCGGGTCATCGCCGCCAGGAAATGCTCGTGCTCGGCCATCCGCTCGAGGAAATCCGACCGCACCGACAGCACGACCCGGAGCGGCGACGACGCGTCGTCGGCGATGCCCTCGAGGCACGCGAGGAACGCCGCGCGCGCCTCGGCCGGGGCGCCGAGCGTGATGAGCTCCTCGAACTGATCGATGAACAGCAAGAGGCGCTTCTGCGTGCGGTTCGCCCACGCGCGCAGCGCGGCGCCGAGCAGGCCGGGCTCGGCGCCGAGCCGCGTGGCCAGGGCCGCGCGCGCCGCGGCGCCGCCCTGCGGGGCGAGCTCCTGCACGTCGGCGCTCAGCGTCACCGCGGGGTGGCTGAACAGCTCCACGAGCGCCGCCATCGGCTCGCGCCCGGGCCGCAGGACGAGCGCCTCCCAGCCCTCGCCGGAGCGCTTGAGCGCCGGGATCACGCCGGCCCGCACGAGCGACGACTTGCCCACGCCCGACGCGCCCGCGATCGCGAGCAGCGGCTGGTTGCGCAGGCGCGCGACCACGCCCGCGAGGTCCTGCGCGCGGCCGAAGAAGCGGTCGGCGTCGCCCTCCTGGAAGGACGAGAGGCCGGCGAACGGGCTCTCGTCGGCGCCGAGGTGGATCTCCCGGCGTCCGGGCAGGAGGGGCAAGAGCTCGGCCAGGAGCTCCTGCGCGGAGGCGAACCGCTCGGCCTTGCGCTTGCGCAGGCAGCGGTCGACGATCGCGCCGAGCGCGCCGACCTCCGGGTGGCGCGCGCTGACCTCGGGCATCGGCTGATCGAGCTGCGCCACCGCGATGAGGTCCGCCATCCTGCACGGCGCGAGCGGGTGTGCGCCGAGCACGAGCTCGTGGAGCATGACGCCCACCGCCCAGACATCGCTGGACGCGTCGATCTCCTTCCCTGCCCACTGCTCGGGGGACATGTAAGGCAGCGTGCCCACCAGGGCGCCCGTGCGGGTCAGGCGCATGTCCTCGGCGACAGGGCGCTCCGCCACGGGGCTCGCCTCGTGATCGCGCAGCGAGGCGACGCCGAAATCGACCACCTTGATCGCGCCCGAGGCGTCCAGCATGACGTTCTCTGGCTTGAGATCACGATGAACGATGCCGGACGTGTGCGCGCGCGCGAGCGCACGCGCGACGGGGACCATCATCTCGACGGCCAGGCCGGGCGGGACCGGCGCCGCCCGCGCCCGGCCGGGGGCGTCGGCGGGTTTGCGCTGGTTCATCCAGGCGCGCAGGCTCTGCCCCTCGATGTACTCGAGCACCATGTACGGGAATCCGTCGTGCTCGTTCACCTCGTGGATCGTCACGATATGCTCGTGCTTGCAGCGCGCGGTGGCCTGCGCTTCGACGAGGAAGCGCTGGACCCGGGTGCCGCTCAGCTTGCTGAGGAGCTTGATCGCGACGAGGCGAGCGAGCCGCAGGTCGCGCGCCAGGAAGACGACGCCCATGCCCCCCCGGCCGAGCTCGCGCAGGAGCTCGTAATGGCCGACGCGGTCGCCGGCCGAAGGCGGCGGCCTGACCGGCTCCGGGGACGACGGCGGGGCGGCCGCACCGGGCATCGTCTGGGTCCTCATCATCTCGCGAGCGCCCTCGACCACGCCGGGAGCATAGTCCCGTTCCCCTGCGCGCCTGTACCCCTTTCACGCGGACGCGTGCTACACGGGGGCGCGAGCGGAGGTCCCAGGGACGCCCCGGAGGAGAGAGGCGCTCGGCTGTCATGACGACCCGCAAACGATCCGCTCGAATCGCGCTCTCGACAGCGCAGCTCTTCCTGCTCGTCGCCGGGCTGGTCTGGCATGCCGGCACGGACCACGGGGCAACGGACCAGCGCCTCCGGGACGGCTGCGTTCCGTCGTGTGAGCCGTCCGCCCGCGATGAGTACGGCGGCAGCGTCCTCGAGAACCGGCTGGCGCTCGGCGCCCCCATCGCCGGCGGAGCGACGGTGATCACGGGGACGGCCCTGCTGTTCATGAACAGGCCACAGCTCCACCGCACCGAGGATCGGGGGGGCATGAAGCTGGAGCTCCGGCCCGCCGCGTCGCTCGACGCTGCGGCGCTGTCGGCTCGGCTCGTGTTCTGAGCCGGCGCGGACGGGACCTCCGCGTCAGGGGCTCCGCTTCCCTTCCCGCGCGGAGATGCCGTATTGCTTGAGCTTGAACGTGAAGGTGCGGACAGGCATCCCGAGCAGCGCCGCCGCCCTTTTCTGGACCCCGTCCGCGGCGTCGAGCGCCTGACACATACGCGTGCGCTCGATCTCCCGGAGCTCCTCGGCGATGGGCTTGAAGCGGGAGGGCGCCGCGGCGGGCGGCGCCGAGGGGTCCGCCGCGGGCCGCGGCGCGAGATCGATCCCGGCGATGCGCTCGGGCAGACCCCAGGGCTCGATCACCGCGCCTTCCGCCGTGGCGGCGGCGTACTCCATCGCGTTCTTGAGCTCGCGCACGTTGCCGGGGAACGGGTGCGCGAAGAGCGCGGCGAGCGCGGCCTCCGAGAGCTCGAGCGCGGACCGCCCGGCCCGGGCGCACGCGTCGGCGAGGAACAGGCGGGCCAGGATCGGCAGCTCGCGCCGCCGGTGCCGGAGCGGGGGCAGCTCGACGACGGCGGCGCTCAGGCGGAAGAGCAGGTCTTCACGGAAGCGGCCGGCGCGGACCTCGGCCTCGAGGTCGCGGTTCGTGGCGGCGACGATGCGGATGTCCACCTCGCGATCGCGCACGTCCCCGAGGCGCGTGATCCGCTTCACCTCGAGCGCGCGGAGCAGCTTGGCCTGCGCGCCGAGGGGCAGCTCGCCGACCTCGTCGAGGAAGACGGTGCCGCCGTGCGCCCGCTCCAGCAGGCCGGGCTTGGACGCCCGCGCCTCCGAGAACGCGCCCTTCTCGTAGCCGAAGAGCTCGCTCTCCACGAGCGTCTCGGGGAGCGCGGCGCAGTTGAGCGTGATCAGCGGCTTCTGGGCCCGCGCAGACCAGTGGTGCACGGCGGCGGCGGCGTTCTCCTTGCCCGCCCCCGTCTCGCCGAGGACGAGCACGGGCAGATCGCTCGCCGCGAGGCGCCGGATCAGCTCGAACAGCCGGATCATGGCCGAGTCGGCCACCACGACGGTGCGCTCGCCGATGACGTGCTGGACGGCGGTCTCCGAGGCCGAGGCGATCACCCCCGGGGCGGCGATGGCCGCGGCGGTCCGCGCGCCCGCCAGGAGCGTCTCGGTGTCGCCGCCGTCGAACGGGTAGGAGGCCAGCCCGCCGCGCGCATCGGGGGCGAGCGGCGCGATCGCCTCGAGCACGTAGAGCGCCGCGGCGCGCGCCGCCTCTCCGCCGAGGTCGGGGAACCCGATGGCCAGGTGAGAGCCGCCGTCCCAGGCGACGAGGTCCACGAGCCGGAGCGCGGCGAGCGCCCGCTGCTCGAGCACCGTGCGCATCTGCACGGCGCCGAGGGACAGCACCGCCAGGCCGAACGGCCGCGCAGAGTCGGCGGCGCGTTCGATCTCCTCCTCGACGCGCCGGCGCAGCCGGCCCATGTCGATCAGCGCGGTGCCCGTGGACGGCGGCTCGCGCCGGAGCATCAGCGTGGTGTCGCCGATGGTGACCACGTCGCCCGAGCCGATCGTGCGCGCGCCCTCGATGTGCTCGCCGTTGACGAGCGTCCCGTTGTGGCTGCCGAGATCGGTGATGCGGATCTCGCCGCTGGAGACGGCGATCTTGGCGTGCCGCCGGGAGACCGCGGCCGTGTCGAGCCTCACGTCGGCCTCGTCGCTGCGCCCCACGACGAGCGCGCCTTCGTCGGGCAGGGCGCGCCGGTACGACGACGAAGCGCCGATGACGAGGAGGTAGGAGCCCATCCCGCGGGGATCCACGGCCTCCCGCAGATCGAAGGTCTGTGTCGTCGACGGCAGGCTCTCGGGGCCGCTCATGAGCCCGAGGCTACCCTCGACCTTCTCGCACACGCAAGATGCGGGCCGCCCGCGTCGACGTCCGGCTCTTTTGGCAATTTATAATGTGACAGGAGTGTGAGCGGGGGCAGGACAGAGGCCCTGGTCGGGCGCCCTACTTCAACTGGCACACATCGAGTACGTTCATGTCGGTGTAGTCGAGGTTCTCCCCGCCCATGGTCCAGATGAACCCGTAGTTCGAGGTGCCCACGCCCATGTGGATGGACCACGGCGGCGAGATCACCGCCTCGCCGTCGCCGACCACGATGTGGCGCATGGCGTCGGGCTGGCCCATGAAGTGGAAGACGCGGTTGTCGGCCGGGAGGTCGAAGTAGAGGTAGATCTCCGAGCGGCGGTCGTGCAGGTGCGGCGGCATGGTGTTCCAGACGCTGCCCGGCTTGAGGAAGGTCACGCCGAGCAGCAGCTGCGCCGACTGGCACACGCCCGGGATGATGTACTGGTAGATCGTGCGCTCGTTCGACTGCTCGCGCGAGCCGCGCTCCAGCGGGTTGGCCTGCTCGATCGAGATCTTCGTGACCGGGAACGCCGTGTGGGCCGGCAGGCTGGCCAGGTAGAACTTGGCCGGGGACGACGCGTCCACGCTGTCGAAGGTCACGTCCGTCACGCCCATGGACACGTAGAGTCCGTCGCGGGGCTTCAGGTCGTAGGCCTTGCCGTCGACGGTCACGCGGCCGGCGCCGCCCACGTTGACGATCCCGAGCTCGCGGCGCTCCAGGAAGGGGCGGCCCTTGGCGGCCTTGGGCTCGCTCTGGACCGGCAGCTTCAGGGTCTCCCTCACGGGCGTCGCGCCGCCGATCACGAAGCGCTCGTTGTGGCTGTAGTTCAGGCTGACCTGGCCGGGGACGAACAGGCCCCGCACCAGGTAGCGGTCGCGGAGCGCCTCGTTGTCCGCGCTCTTCATCATCTCCGGGTGAGTGGCCTGGTAAGTCTTGTTGAACACGATCCGTCGCTCCGTCGTTGAGGGGAATGCGCTCAGGCGCTGTGGGCAAGCGTGGCAGGCTGGCTGCGATCCAGCCGGTAAGCCCGTCTCGGCAGGTTGTAGGTGAGATCGACCATGAGGTCTCTCGCGTCGTCCTCGTCCAGGCGGTGCTCGGCCACCAGGCGGGCGAGGAAGCCCGCGTCCACCCGGCGGGCCACGTCGTGGCGGGCCGGGATGGAGAGGAAGGCCCGCGTGTCGTCGTTGAACCCCACGGTGTTGTAGAACCCCGCGGTCTCCGTGGTCTGCTCGCGGAACCGGCGCATGCCTTCGGGGCTGTCGTGGAACCACCAGGCCGGGCCCAGCTTCAGGATCGGGTAGTGGCCCGCGAGCGGGGCGAGCTCGCGGGCATAGGCGCTCTCGTCCAGGGTGAAGAGGATGACGCAGAGATCGCGCTCGTTGCCGAGCCTGTCCAGGAGCGGCTTGAGCGCGCGCACGTACTCCGTCGGCGTGGGGATGTCGGCGCCCTTGTCGCGGCCGAAGCGGGCGTGCACCTCAGCGTTGTGGCTGCGGAACGAGCCCGGGTGGATCTGCATCACCAGACCGTCGTCCAGGCTCATCTTCGCCATCTCCGTGAGCATCTGGGCGCGGAAGAGCTCGGCCTGCTCGGGGGTGGCCTTCCCGGAGAGGATCACCTGGAAGAGCGCCTCCGCCTCGGCGTCGGTCAGATCCGCGGTCCGGGCGGTGGGGTGGCCGTGGTCCGTGGAGGTGGCGCCCGCGTCCTTGAAGGCCGCGCGGCGGACGCGGTGGGCCCTCAGGTAACCGCGCCAGGTGGAGACGTCCTCGCCGGAGAGGGCGGCGAAGCGCTCCATGGCCTCGCCGAACCCCTCGTGCTCGACGTCCACCACCGGATCGGGGCGGTAGGCGGTGATCACCTGGCCTGTCCACCCGCTCTCGCGGATGGCCCGGTGGTGCTGGAGGTCGTCCGACGGGCTCTCGGTCGTGGCGAGCACCTCGATGTGGAACCGATCGAAGAGCGCCCTCGGCCGGAACGTGTCCGTCGCGAGCTGCGCGTTGATGGAGTCGAAGTAGAGGTCCGCGGTCTCGGGCGAGAGCGCCACGTCGAAGCCGAACACCTTCACGAAGACGTGGGTCAGCCACATCGCCGACGGCGTGCCGCGGAACAGCTTCCAGTTGGCGGCGAAGGTGCGAAAGGCCTCGCGTGGATCGGCGCTCGAAGGCCCCGAGCGCGACGGCACGCCGAGGTGCGTGAGGGGCACGCCCTGCGAGTAGAGCATCCGGTAGAGGTAGTGGTCGGGGGCCAGCAGCAGCGCGGTGGCGTCGGGAAACGGCGCGTTGCCGGCGAACCACGCAGGATCGGTGTGGCCGTGCGGGCTGATGATCGGCAGTCCCCTCACCTCGGCGTAGAGGCGGCGCGCGATGGAGCGCACGGTCCTGTCGGCCGGGAACAGGCGATCCTCGTGCAGCGTCAGCGGCTTTGACATGTCCTCATCTCGACCGATCGACGCCGGGCGTCCTCGTGATCGTGCACCCCTCAGCGCATGAGGTCGATCGTGAACGGATCAGTGCACACATCGATCCAGCGCTGCGGGACGTGCGGGATCGGCGAGCGGCACGGCTCCGTGGCGCTTGTCAGGTGTAATTTTCTATTGTCAACGGATGGAGATCGCGGCGCGCTGTCAACCGTGACAATCGCGGGTTGACGGCCGCGGTTGACAGCCCTCCCGGTGAGGCGGGCAGCGGCGGACGCGGGGAAGGTGCGCTCGAGGCGCAGGAGCGCTGAGCGGCGGGGGATTAGAACGGCTGTCCGGCGATGGAGAACTGGTAGTCGTAAGGCAGGCCGGCGTCGGGCGTGGGCGATTGAGAGAGCTGCTTCCAGCCGAACGGCGGAGCGTCGTTGTCGGACCAGTGGTTGCGATCGGGCTGATCGCTGTCCGCGCAGGCGACGACACACATCGTGCTCGTGCCCTCCCCCGTCATCCGCACGCCGAAATAGCCGAAGCGTTGATCGTCGGTCAGGCGGAGCGGCGGGTCGAGGGGCACGGTGACCTGCCGCTCTTCCCCGGCAGCCGCGAGGACCGCCATGCTCCAGAGCTCCGCGGGCTCCTCGTCGGGCACCTCTGACGCAGACCTGAAGTACACCACCTCGTGCGCCATCCCCGAGCACGCCACGTAACGGAACTCCTTCACGAGGAAGGGCGCCTGCGCCTCGAAGCGGCCCAGCGCGATCCCACCGAGCTCATCGGGCCCTGGGGCGACGCCGTGGGGGGTGCACACCCCCGCAGGTGCGATCGACATCGTGACGAGCTCGCCCTCGGACCCACCACCTCCCCCCTCCCCGGCGCCGCCTCCGCCGCCGGGCCCCGAGGCTGCGGCGCCACCGGTGCCGGTGGCGCCGTCCCCCGAACCACCGCTGCCGTAGGGAACGGGGAGACGAGTCGGGGCGTCGCTGCAGGCGATGAGGACGGAGCTCACCAGCATCGGGATCATCCAGCGCATGCGCATACCTCCTTATAACGGACCCTCGGGCCGCCGGTATGAACATGTGCGTCGCCGGGAGCAACGCCGTCGCACGAGCACGCCGCCGTGGGGCTGCGGCGGCCGCTGGAGGTTCGCGGTCATCGAGCCCGTCGTCGTGCTCGCCGGCCGGGGAGGCCTCGGCCGAGCTCCCCTCGAGCGTCGGTACGTGGCGGTCGGATCCCGCCGGGTCAGCCGTCCTGTCGCCGCGCCTCGCTCGCCTCGTGTTCGCCCTCGATGTGCCCGCCGCGCGTGTCGAGCGGGCACGGCTCCTCCGCGCCGATCTCGATCTCGATCGGCGCGGGATCCTGCCCGAAGAGGAACGCCGGATCGAACGGGTTGTTCTCGAGGAGCACGTCCAGCACGTGGATGCCGGTCCCCGGGCTGCTCCCCGCGCCGTGGCAGCTGCCGCACGAGCGGCCCTGCTCGGGGGCGGCCTCGCGGGCGTGGCCGTCCGGGACCGCGCAGTCCTGCCTCGCGATGAGCCCGGCGATCACGCGAGGGTCCTTGTCGCACGGCGCGAGCCGGTCCTGGGCGCACAGCGCGCTCGCCACGAACTGGAGGCCCCCGGCGTGGCTCTCCGACTCGGCGGTATCGCACGAGGCGAAGAAGGCAGCCGCCAGCACCGAACCGAGGATCAAGGACCGAGTTCCGGAATTCACCATGGAGATGCTCTCTTCTCGCTACCGCTGTTCTGCGCCTGCTCCGGCGCGCGTCGGCCGCCCGCTGCGCGACACCGCAGCGCCGGGGCGGACGCCTGGTCGATGGGAGATGAGCCAAGGGCCGCTCGCGAGCACCCACGCGCTCGCGGCGCGAGCAGGAGACCCTGTGGGCGACCGCGCCTCGCCCCCGGAGAGCCGATGCTCAACGTGGGCCGGTGACAGCCGCGGTGGCCGCCTTCATCACGTCTTCACTGCACACCTGTCACCTAAGCAACCGCCATGCCATCGCGGCCGTCCGTGCAGTTCGCCGGCCGAGACGGGGTCCACGCCTGCGCAGACACGAAATTGCGCAGGATTTCGTCGCGCCGGCTCGGCAACGGTTGCTGAAGGCGCCGCGGCGCGGCAGCGCCATCGTTGCCGACTCGGCAAGGATTGCCGAATCGCGGCAGGGCCGCTCGGCCCGAGGCTGTCCGCGGCCCCGCAGGTGAGCCCGCGGCCCGCGCGCGGTCCGTCCGTCCGGCTCGCGCACCTCGCCCGCCGACGTGCACCTCGCCAAGGACCGGGGCGCGCCTGCCTGGGAACCTCCGCGCCGGCTGCCTGTCAGGAGCCGAGGTACAGGGAGGTGACATCATGGTTGAAGCTTTCCATCTGGGTGGTTGGGGGATGTATCCCACACTCGTCTTTGGGCTCTTGCTCCTGGCCGCGTCGATCCGATATGCGATCTCGCCCGAACGGCGGTTCGTTCCGCTCCAGGTCAGCCTGGGCATCCTGACGTTGATGGCCGGCGGGCTCGGCTTCGTCACCGGCACCATCAAGTCGTTCATGGCCACGGGCGCCGTGACGCCGGACGAGCGGTGGATCTGGATGATTGGCCTCGGCGAGTCGCTCAACAACGTCGCGCTCGCGCTCGTGCTGCTCACGCTCGCGTCGCTCGCCGCGACCGTGGGCGCGTACCGCTTCTCGCAGCTGGAGCCTGCCGGCTGACGGGGGCGCGGCTGTCCGGGGGACATCCCGGCGCCTGCCGGGCGCACATCGGGCTTGCAGCCTCGCCAGCGCGCATCAACGCGGGTGGGCGGACCTCACGGCGACGCGCCGCTCGACGAAGAGGAACAGGAGCGGGAACACGAGCGTGAAGCCGATGGACAGCGCCGCCACGCCCCGCATGCCGTCGAGGCGCTTGTCCGGGAGCTCGTGCAGCATACGCGCCGACAGGAACGCGGCCAGGGCGGCCGCGAGGTGCTGCACGGCCGACTGGATCGACGTGAAGCGCGCCCGCTCGGCGGGGCGCGGCACCTTCGACGTTAGCGTGCTGTGCGAGACGTTGCGGAACGTCATGCCGATCATGAAGACGACGAAGATCGCGAGCACGGGCAGCCCCGGCACGTACGAGACGAAGCCGGCATAGAGGATGACCGACAGCACCGCCGCCCCGACGAGGCCCATCTGGAACGAGCCGAAGCGATCGACGAGCGGGCCCACGGCGCGCATCGCGAAGAAGCTGACCAGGCCGCCCACGAAGTAGAGCAGCCCGAGCCGCTCGCGCGGGTAGCCGAGGTTGTTCTGCACGTAGGCGGAGATGTTCGGGATGACCAGGAACGACGCCATCATGACGACCGCCGTGGTCACGAACGAGAGCTGGACGAGCGGCCGGCGGACGAGGTCGCGCAGCTCGCTCAGGGCGCCCGCGGGCGGCGCCGCGGCGTCGAGGTGGCCGCGCATCGAGGGCAGGAGGAAGATCGCGAGCCCCGCGACGACCAGCCCGAGCGCCGCGACGGCGAAGAACGGCGCCGGGAAGCCGCCGCGCCGGGCGAGCTCCAGCCCGGCGGGCAGGCCGAGGACCGAGGCGACCGAGAACGCGCCCATCACCGTGCCCATCGCCTTGCCGCGCCGCTCGGGCGGGATGACGTCGGCGACGATCGAGAAGGCGACGGACGTGGCGGGCCCGCCGAACGCGCCGGCGAGCACCCGCGCCGCGAGCAGGCTCGGCATCCCGGTGGCGAACCCGCCGGCCGCGGTGCCGAGGACGAGCCCCAGCATCGCGACCGCGAGCGCGCTGCGCCGGTCGAACCGGTCGAGGAAGAACGCGCCGGCGAGGCCCGAGACCGCCGCCGCCGCGGTGTAGCTGCCGCCGATGAAGCCGATGTCCGACATCGGGATGCCGAGGGCGACCGCGAAGTCGGGGCCGAGCGGCATCACCATCACGAAGTCGAGGATGTTGACGAACTGAACGGCCGCGATGAGGAAGATAATGCTGCGTTCCGAGCGCTGAGCTGGCACGAAGTCCGACTCTAGCGCCGAGCTCCGCAGCGCGGCCGTGAAAAAGTGTTCGGCGGGCCGCCGCCTCTTCCCCTGCCCGCATGTACCCGCGTGGTCCCCGCTTCCCGCTTGCCGCCACGTCGTTGCGGAAACGCAACGTGGCGTTGCAGGACGTCCCGTTGTCGCTCCTTCCCGCGCAACGTACGATGTGGGCCATGGACCGCCGAACTGCCCTCGGTGCCCTCGCCGCCGCGCCTGTCGTGGCCGCGTGCGCCCGCCCCGAGCCCTCGCCCACCAGCAGCACCGACGACGCCGCGCTCGCCGGCGACGACGTCGCGCTCGACGTCGCGCCGCTCGGGTTTCCCTGGGAGACGCGCGATCCCTTCCTGTTCTGCGTGCACCACGACGACGCGTACCCGGCCGGCAACGAGCAGCTGGGGCCCGCCGCCTCGCTCGCCGGCCGCGCCATCGGGCGCGACTTCGCGGGCAAGGACGGCTGGCGCATGTACCACGGCGACGTGGTCCCCGGCTTCCCGCAGCACCCGCACCGCGGCTTCGAGACGGTGACGGTCGTGCGGCGCGGCCTCATCGATCACGCCGACTCGCTCGGCGCGGCCGCGCGTTACGGCCGCGGCGACGTCCAGTGGCTCACGGCCGGCAGCGGCGTCGTCCACGCGGAGATGTTCCCGCTCCTCGCCAGCGACGCGCCGAACCCGCTCGAGCTCTTCCAGATCTGGCTCAACCTGCCGCGCGCCGACAAGCTCGCCGACCCGCATTTCGTGATGATGTGGGAGCGCACGATCCCGCGGCAGGTCGCGCGCGACGCGGCCGGGCGGGCGACGGAGATCACGGTGGTCGCGGGCGCGTTCGGCGAGCTCCGCCCGCCGGCGCCGCCGCCGAGGTCGTGGGCGGCGCGCGCCTCGAGCGACGTCGCGATCTGGACGATCAAGATGGCGCCCGGCGCGCGGTTCACGCTGCCCGCCGCCGCGCCCGGCACGGATCGCACGCTCTACTTCTTCCGCGGCAGCCAGCTGCGCGTCGGCGCCCGCGCCGTCCCCGCGGCCCGCCGGATCGCGCTCCGACAGGCCTCCCCGGCGCTGCTCGAGAACGGCCCGGACGAGGCCGAGATCCTGCTCCTCCAGGGCCGGCCCATCGGCGAGCCCGTGGCGCAGCAAGGCCCCTTCGTGATGAACTCGATGGCCGAGGTCCAGCAGGCCTACGCCGATTACCGGCGCACCCGCTTCGGCGGCTGGCCCTGGCCGAGCGACGGCCCGGTCCACGGCCGCGAGGACCTCCGCTTCGCGCGGCACCCCGACGGGCGGCACGAGAAGGCCGGCTGAGGGGGCGGGCCGCCGCCCCGCCGCCGTCGTCGACGCCGCCGCCGCTCAGGCGCCGTCGATGCGGTGCGCGAGCGGCCCGCCGTCCAGGAGGGCCCGCGTGTTCTGCGCGACGACGCCGGCGATCCGGGCGAAGGCCTCCTCGGTCGAGCCGGCCACGTGGGGGAGCGCGATCACGTCGTCGCGCGCGAAGAGCGGCTCGTGCGGGTCCCACGGCTCCTCCCAGAACACGTCGAGGCCCACGCCGCCGAGCCGGCCGGCCGCGAGCGCCCGCTCGAGCGCCCCGCGGTCGAGGATGGCGCCGCGGGCGACGTTGACGAGCAGCGCGCCCGGGCGCATGGCCGCGAACGCCTCGTCGTCGAAGAGGCCGCGGGTCGCGGGCGTCAGCGGGCAGTGGATCGACACGACGTCGGCCCGGCCGAGCATCACGAGCAGCCCGCCGCGCCCGTGGGCCGAGCGCACCGCCTCGACCTGCATGCCGAGCGCCCGGGCGGCGCCCGCGAGGCGGCCGCCCGTCTCGCCGAGCCCCACGACGCCGAGCCGCTTGCCGGTGAGCTCGACGCCGAGCGGCGCGCCGATGCGGGCCGCCCCGAAGGCGCGCTGCGCCGCGGGCAGCCGCCGCGCGAGCGCGAGCACGAGCAGCAGGGCGGCCTGGGCGACGGCGTCCGCGTTCATCCCGGGCGCGTTGCACACGGGCACGCCGCGCGCCCGCGCCGCCGCGAGGTCGATGCCCTCGTGGCCGACCGCGGGCTGCTGGATTAGCCGCAGCCGCGGCGCCGCCGCGATCTCCTCGGCGCCGAAGAGGGCGTTCGACGGCAGCGTCACGTCGACGTCCCGGAGCTGAGGGGCGAGCGGCCGCGCCGGGTCCCGCGCGACGACCTGCGCCTCGACGCCCGCGGCCGCGAGCGCCCGCGCGACGCACGGCACCACGTCGAGCCAACCCGTGCCGCAGAACATCACCCGGAGCACCACGGCGCGACCCTAGCACACCGACGCGCGGGCGAGATCGCCGGAGCGGCGATGGTCATGGCCCGTCGTCATGGCCGTGGCATGTCGTCATGGCCGTGGCCTGGCGCCGTGGTAATCGCCTGTCATCGCGCATTCATGAATATTTCACGTCGCCTCTCGACCCGGATTACCCGCCCGTGAGACCGATTCCGGCGAAGAGCAGACTGGGCATGGCGTCGCGACCTGATACGCAATCTCATCACCATGCGGCGCGTGGCGCCGCGGCGTGATATTTAGTCTGAGGGCGACGGAATGCCGCGCGCTGAGCGGCGGTTCCACCACGGACCGGCCGGCTAGCCGGGGCGCGACGAGCGCGACGGAAGCGTGCCGGCGTGGGTCATCGCCTGCTTTCCGTGGTTCGAGCGGCTCGGACCGCGCCTGTCGTAAACAGCTTTCTTGACGAAGAACCTACCGAACGAGGAGACGCGAGATGATACATAATGTCATGGATTTCGGCGCGCTGGGCAACGGCTCCCACGATGATCAGCCGAATATCATGGACGCGATCGAGGCGGCCGAGGCGGCCGGTGGTGGCATCGTCTACTTCCCGAAGGGGATCTACGCCATCCGGGCGACCGTGCGCGTGAAGGGCAACGGGGTGATCCTCCAGGGCGACGGCCGGAACAGCGTGATCCTGCACAAGGTCTATGTCGACGAGGAAGAGGGTACCCGCGAGCCGTTCATCCCGGTCTGGTTCGAGAAGGATCTCGACGCCAACCGCAACCCCGGAGAGCTCAGGAACGTGGGGATCCGCGACCTGACGATCCAGTTCGAGGACGCGGGTCCGGACAGCGCTGGCGCGGTCACGCTCAATGCTTGTGTCGACTTTTTTTGCGAGCGGGTGACCGTGCTGGGCGACGGCAACGGCATGAAGCTGCCGCAGCGCGGCGCGGAACCCGTGGGACGCGAGCTCGGGTCGATCACCAACGGGATCGTGACCGGTTACACCACGCGCGACGGCGTGATCTCCGGGTGTGTGATCGACGGGGTGAGCAAACCGGGCATTTACCTCGCGGGGGCCGAGAACGTCACGGTCGTCGCCTGCGTGTCGAAGAACATCAAGTGCACCCAGCCCGGCCTCGGCAGCGCGCCAGGGTTCTCCGTAGGCCGGAACCGGAACGTGTCGTTCATCGATTGCCACGCTCACGACTGCCAGGGCAACGGCTTCCAGATCTCGTCGATCGGCAGCTTCACCGCGACGATCCAGGGAGGTCCGGGGGACCCGACGCCGACGCCGACGTCCTTCCGGTACAAGGAGGACCAGAACCGCCTCCTCGGCACCAACCTCGCGAGGCTGCTCGCCGTCTGGAACCCGACGACGACGCGGTACGAGGTGCTCGACGTCGCGTCGGTGACGAATGTCAACAATCTCTTCTGGGACGTCGTGCTGAACACGGCGCCGTCGGTCACGCTCGCCGCGGGCGTCGCCCTCCGCGTGAACTACCAGCCCTACCGCAACGTCACGATCGTCGGCGGCTCCGCGGCGAGGAACGGGACGAACGGCGTCGGTTTCGGCACGAACCTCGTAGGCGCGGTCGGCAGGGACGTGCTGGTCTGCGGCGTGGCGTGCAACAACAACACCGGCGCGGGCATCAACGTCACCTCGGCCGAGGATGTCGTCATCCAGAATTGCATCCTCCACAACAACCAGACCGGGCTCGTGGTCTCCGATATCGGTCCGGGCCAGGGGGCGGAGAACCAGACCGGCCGCGTCCTGGTCGGCGGGTGCGCCGTCTACGACAACACGAGCGGCGACGTGATGGTGCGCTCGGCGAATGACGTGACGATCGAGAACTCGAAGCTCTACCGGAGCCCCGGCGCAGCGCAGGCCACGGGCCTCATCATCCGGGACTACACGGTCATCACCACGAACAAGAAGGCGACGAACGTGAAGCTGCGTGACCTCGAGTTCGACGGATACACCGCGCCGAACCCGATCTTCCACACGCTGGGCGACCAGGCCGCAGTGGAGAGCGGCCTTTACTCGCTCAGGCTGCCCGGCGCGCCGGAGGGCGTCCACTACGCGCCCGCCGGCTCCGAGTACACGGATCGGACGACCGGGCTGAAGTACGTGAAGTCCTCGGGGTTCCTGAAGACCGGCTGGTCGCGGGTGCTCACGGCGGGCCAGGATGTCGACGCGCCCGGGAGAGCGGTCGTGCGCACCGGGGGCGTGGCGGTGACGGAGAACGCCACGACGGCGACCGCCGCGAGCTACGCGGTGCCCGACGACACGGTCGCCCACGTCGCCGCGGTCGTCGTCGCCCGCAATCGGTCGACCGGCGACTCGGCCGTCTTCCGCCGGACGGTCGGGGTCAAGCGTCATGACAGCGGCCCGGCGACGCTCGTCGGCGCGGTGCAGACGTTCGGCAGCGACGGCGAGGACGCGGCGGCGTCGGCCTGGGACGTGACGCTCGATACCTCCGGCAACGACGTGCGCGTGCGCGTCACGGGCGCTGCGTCGACCAACGTGAGCTGGTTTGCTCACCTCGAGGTGGATACCCACACGCCCCCTCCGCTCCCGTGAGCGCGGTCCGCTTCAATTAACGGCATTCTGCGGCGCGCGCAGCCGCTCGGCGCGCGGCGGAGGACACGCCCGGGCCACCCCGTGACCTCCGCCGCGTACTCCGCATCACCGGAGCGCACGAATGTCGAGGCTGCAACGACACCGGCGCCGGCGGCACGCGATATGCAACGCTGCCCGACACCGACCATGCCGTTCCAGGTCGCCACATTTAATGCAGGGCTCGCTGTCGGCGTGTTGCCGTATGCGACGGAGCGGGTGCCCCGCGTGGTCGAGGCGCTCGCAGCGCTCGACGTGGACCTCCTGTTCGTGCAGGAGTTCTGGCTCGACGCGCACTGGGATCTGCTCCGGCGCGCGCTCGCGTCCCGGCTGCCACACGCCCTCCGGCCGGAGCCCGTGCACCCGGCCGCGCCCGCCGCGTGCAGCGCCGGCCAGGTGAGGCCGCTCGTCGCGTGCGCTGAGGCAAAATGCGCCGGGCTCTCGGACGAGGCGCTCGCGCGTTGTGTCGTCCAGCACTGCGCGTCCACGGCGCTCACCCTGCCCACGCCGTGCCTCAACTGCATCGCGAGCCACCCGGTCGGCACCATTCATGAGGTCGTCGGCCGGTGCGTCGGGGAGCCGACGGCCTCGGCGGCGTCGCCGACCGCCCCGTCGTCGCGCTTCGGCGGGCTCATCGCCTACGGCGGCTCCTTCGGCACGGGCCTGCTCGCGCGCACGCCGCTCGAGGACCTCGGCGTGCTCGTGTTCGAGTCGACCGTGAACGCGCGCGGCGCGCTGCACGCGCGCGTCGCCGCGCCCGGGATCGGCGACCTCCACGTCTTCGCGGTGCACCTGTCGCCGGGCGGCGCGGAGCAGCCGCCGCAGCTCGAGCGGCTGCTCGCCTGGGTCGACGAGAAGGCGGGCGGCGCGCCGGCGCTCCTGCTCGGCGACCTCAACACGACCCCCGGCTCCTCGCTGTTCCGGCGCCTGGAGCGTGCGGGGTTCCGCGATGCGGACGTGCCCGACCGCCGCGGGACGTTCTCGCACGACGGGCTCGGCACGGGCGACGTGGACGACACGGGCTGGCGGCTCGATCACGTGCTCCTGCGCGGCCTCGACACCGGCCTGCACACGACGCGCATCCTCGACGAGCCCGTCACGATCGAGGCCGCGGGCAGGCCGGTCCGGACGACGCTGTCCGACCACTTCGGCGTGCTCGCCACCATCGGCCACGGCTGAGGCGGCGCGGCGTCCGCCGCCCCTCCGCCCCGCGGGGCGGCGCCGCACGCCCGGCAGGGCTCCGTCAGGCGCCGGCGCGCCGGCGCGTGCCCGGCGGCGCCCTGCTCATCGATGGGCGAGCAGGGGTCGGCCCCGGCGGGTCAACCGCCGCAGGTGATCTGCACCCTGTCGACGTACAGGTTGCGATCCTGGAGCAGGATGTTCAGGTCGTTGGTGAACCGCACGCGGATCTCCTGGCGGCCGGCGCTCGCGGGCCAGGTGAAGCGGTAGGCCGAGTAGCTCGTGGTCGTCACGTTGACCCTGCCGATCTCGGCGCCGCCGACGGAGACGGCCATGATGGGCCAGACGCCGAGCGCCTGCGAGCCCCGCGCGACAACGGTGATCGCGGCGTTGCCGGCGCTGAAGTCGTGTTGCGCGGAGATATAGCCGTTCGACGAGATGTTCCAGCCGCCGGCCAGGGCGCGGCCCGTCGAGTGGAACATCGACTCCGCCTCGTAGGTCGCTCCCGCGCAGGGGCACGGGGGGCACCCGCCGCCGCAGTCGACCCCGGTCTCTCCGCCGTTCCGGGCGCCGTCCGTGCAGGTATGGTCGACGTAACGCGCCGTGAACGCGCGCGTCGACGGCGAGGCCACGATCGTGTGCGCCGCGTCGCCGCCGTCCGACCAGGAGGCGAAGGTGTACGTGACCCCGCCGACCACCTGCGTGCGCGGAGCGCTCACCGACACCACCGAGCCGTCGACCACCGTCTTCGTGAACGGCGCGCCGCGCGACTCGGAGCCGACGGTGAGGCCGAGCCCCGGGGGCTCCGTCGCGAAGGTCAGGTCGACCGTCTCGGGCCTGAGCTCGAGCCGGGTCGTCGCGCTCAGCGCGGCGGGCGCCGGCGACAGGTCGGTCGCGGTGAGCCGCAGCTCCAGGTACGTGGGGTAATCGTGATCGGGGGCGACGAAGCTGCCCGACGCGACCCCCTCGAACGTGGTGATGGGGTGCTCGTGGCAATCGTCGAGCGTCATGCAATGGTGCAGGATCAGGCTCCAGGAGAGCTGCTCTGGCGGCAGCTCGCCGTCCTCCGGGTCGAGCGCGTGCCCCGAGAACGCGACGCTCTGGTTCACGCTCCACGACGACCCCGGCGCCGGGGCGTCGATCACCGGGACCGGCGGCGAGTTGTCGGTCACGACCGCGGCGCTGGCGACGCGCTCGGCCCCGTGGCTGTCCGAGACCCGGACGGCCACCACGTGCCGGCCCGGGGTGGTGAACGTGGCGGTCGTCGTCGGCCCGGTCGCGTCGTCGAACGCGCCATCGCCATCGAGGTCCCACGCGAACGACAGCGCGCCGCCGTCCTCCGCGTCGCTCGACCCGCTGGCGTCGAGGTGCACGGTCAGCGGTGCGGGGCCGCTCGTCGGCGACGCCGTGAGGCGCGCCTCGGGCGGCGTGTTCCCCGCGAAGTACGCGACCCGATAGATGTTCCCTCCGTCGAAATCGACGTAGTAGAGCTTGCCGTCCGGGCCCATCTGGAGGTCGACGACACGCCCGGAGGTCTTCTTGACGAACACGGCGCGGCGCGAGGGATCGGGGTGGCCGCCCGCGCCGGCGAACAGGGTCCACACGCACCGCCGCGAGGAGTCCGCAAAGAACAGGGCGCCGTCGTAGGCCTCGGGGAACGCGGCGCTCGTGTTGAAGGCCACGCCCGTGACCGACGAGCTGCCCGTGCCGCAGCCGTCCCCTTCGACCACGTCGTCCCAGTGCGGGTACGTGTAATAAGGCTCCTGCAGGCTGAGGATCGACGGGTAATCCCCCGCGTAGAGCCTCTGGCACAGGGCGCGGGAAGCATAACCGCCCTGCTCTCCCGTGCCCTCGAAGCACGGCCAGCCGAAGTTCTTCACGCTGGAGGTCGGCGACTCGATGCGGTTCAGCTCCTCCCAGACGTTCCAGCCGACGTCGGCGATCCAGACCTCGTCCGTGCCGGGGCGCGCCGCGATGCGGAACGGATTGCGCAGCCCCATGGCGATAATGAAATCGTCGCCAGGGACCCCGTTGCTGGCGAGCGGGTTGTCCGGGGGCACCGCGACGCCGCTGCCGCTCACGTCGATGCGCAGCACGCTGCCGTCGTAGCTGATGGGGTCCGACGCGCTGAGCAGATCCTGGCTGCGCAGCGCGCCGCCCTCGGCGTCGACACCGCTGTTCGGGCCGCCTATGCCGTCGGGGGGGTCGTCGCACGGGTTGACGGGGCTGCCCTCCTGGCCGAAGTCGGCGAAGGTGAAGCTCGCGCCGTCGCCCGCGCTCGCATAGAGGTACCCGTCGCGCCCGAACGCGAGATCGCCGGTGGAATGGCTCGGGTACTGCTGGCACCAGTTGCCCGACAGCAGCGGCTGCTCGGTGCCGGCGAGCGTCGCCGTGTCGATCACGATCCGTGAGATCCGGCCGTAGACCACGCACCCGTCGGCGGTGGAGCCCGGGGGGCTCGGGCAAGGATCGGCCGTGCTCGGCGTGGCGCCGCCCGTGCCCCAGCGCGGGACGGTGCCGTCGGCGAAGGCGTCGAGCGCATACGAGACATACAGGTGCGGCACCGCCGGGAATCGGGGGTGCACGGCGAGCCCCAGCAGCCCGCGGTCCCAGAAGTTGTGCACGCTGGCGCGGAGGTCGGCGACGCGCACCGGCGCGCTCGGATCATCGACGCTCGTATAGGACCAGATAAGGCCGCTCTTCTCCGCGACGAAGACGCGGCCGTCAGGAGCGAACCGCACCGCCGTGGGCTCGACTCGACCACTGGCGAAGATCTCCTCCTGGAAGCCCGCAGGCAGCTCCAGCGCCGCGGCTTGCTGGACGGCTCCCACGTCCTCCGGCACCTCCACGGGGGAGCTGCACGCCGCCCCACAAGCAACGATGGCCAGCGCCGCCGGCGCGAACAGGGCGACGTTCCACCGCCCTGCCCCGAAAATCGAGGATTGCCGCATGTTGTAAAATTCCTCCAACCATCCCTCCTAGGATGGAATCGGAGGATGTACAACGACGAAGCACATCCCAGCACGTCTCGGCGCGTTTCCCTATGTCTCCGTATGTTTTCGCACAAGGTAGTCCATTGTGCGCCCATGCCGCAATCGCTGGATGTCGCGTTGCGCCGCGCTGCTGCTCAGTCCGCCACGAGCACCCGGTGGCGGTGCAGCACCAGCAGCACCTCCTCGTCGAGGTCCGCCTGCTTCTGCTCCCTCAGCCGGCGCCGCACCCTGGCCACCGGCTCCTTCCCGGTGAACTCCACGAGCAGCGCATACGCCTCGCCCGGCAGCCCGATCGCGTCGTACTCGCTGTAGGCGCCGAGCGCCACGCTGCCATCCGGCAGCCATTGCACCGTCGCGTCCGGGTTGAACCGCAGGACCTCGGGCAGCTCCGGCGAGACCGCCTCCGCGTAGAGCCGGTCCAGGATCGCCTGCTCCAGCGTGCCGTCGAGGCCGAGGAGCTTCTCGAGATCCGCCGCCGAGAGCCCCCGGATCTCCGCGAAGCACGCCCGGTAGAACTCGGCCTCGCGGCCGGTCCACTCCCGCCACATCGCCCGGTACTCGGCCTCGGGCGGCGCCTCCTCGTCGAGCTGGTCTGCGGTCAGCGGGCCGGACTCCGTCTCTCCACGGCTCCGGTTGAGGTGGATGTACTCGGGGTGGAGCTTGAACAGCGCGTAACGCGAGAGCTGGATCTCGACCAGGGAGAGGAACGTCTTGATCGACATCCACAGCTTCCGGCCGTCCGCGCCCGCGACGTATTTGCAAAAGAACGTCGAACAGACCGCCTCGCGATAAGCCCAGATGGTGCAGCTCCCCGGCCCGACGTCGTAATAGGGGCAGCGCAGCGTCGCGGAGCGGCCGAACGCGCGCCGCGCGTTCGTGTACAGGAGGTCGAACTTCGCCGGCGCCTTGAGCCATTGCGGCGTGGCGCCGAGCCGGGCGGCGAGCTTCGCCTCGACCCGCCGCCGCCCCTCCGCCATGCCGGGATCGCCGTCCGAGAGCAGCGCGCCGACGAGGTAGTTCGGCAGCCGCGGGTGGAAGGTGCAGCACTTCGTGTCCGGCCGGAAGAGGCGGCTCCTGCCGTCCACGGGCGCGACGGCGCCCTGGCACGAGGTCTCGCACATCGCGCACGAGGCGCAGGTCGCCTTGGTCTCGGCCGGGATCTCCCGCTGGAAGAAGGGCGGGAGGAGGCGCTGATAGAGGGCGGGCAGGCTGTCCAGGATCGAGGGCATGAGGGGCTCCAGGCGCGCGGCACCCTAGCACCAGGCACCACGCGCGATCTCTCGATCTCTCGATCTCTCGATCGCGCGGCGCGCGCGGGGCCGCACGCCGCCCGCGGCTCGCCTGGCGGCGGGGCGGGCTCAGGCGTGGCGCGCCGAGGTGTTCCCGGCAGCAACGCGGCTCGCGCCGGACGATCGCAGGCACGCTGCCACGGACACCGCAAGCGCGAGCAGGCGACACGACAGGAATAATCCAATGTCTGTCTTGGGCGTGACCCCTTCATTCACTTCTCCACAGGGGTAGCTGTCGCGCCTCCCTGATGGCCCAGACGGCGACATCGGCCTCCTTGACAAGCGTTACGCGGCAGACAATCATGCGCTAACTTGTGGCACAGAAAACACATGGACTCCTGAGCGCATGTGAACCCGTGCGCAAGGGCGCTGGAGAGGAGCCGCTCGACGACGAGGTGGCCGCGCTTCGGAGGCGTGTGGCGGAGCTGGAGCAGGCGCTGGCCGAGGCGCGGAGGTCGGGCGCGGCGCCGCCCGAGGAGCGGCACGGCGAGCAGGACTGGCCTCCGGCGCTGCACGCCGCGCTGCAGGGCGCCGGGCAGACCGCGCTGCTCGACGCGATCCCGGCGCTCGTCTTCTTCAAGTCTCGAGATCATCGCTACCTCCTCGTCAACAAGGCGTACGCCGAGCACTACCGCCTCCCGCTCGAGAAGATCCTCGGGAAGCGCGATGAGGAGATATTCCCCGCGGAGGTCGCGCGCAGCTACCGCGACAACGACGAGGAGATCATGGCGAGCGGCGTCGCTCGGTCCAACGTGGAGCTCCGGTGGAAGCGCGAGGACGGCACCTACGGCTGGACCCTCGAGAACATCCTCCCCTACCGCGACGCGGGCGGGCGCGTGGTCGGGATCGTGGGGGTCCTCCTGGACATGACCGACCGGAAGGAGGCGGAGGAGGCCCTGCGGCGCACCGAGCGCGAGCTCCTCGCCACCGAGGCGCGCCTGCTCGACACGATAGCCGCGCTGTCAACGCCGGTCCTGCCGATCGACGACGGGATCCTCGTCCTGCCGATCGTCGGCCACGTCGACGCGGCGCGCAGCGATCAGCTGATGGAGGCGCTGCTCCACGGCGTCGAGCGCCACGACGCGGACTTCGTGATCCTCGATCTCACCGGCGTCCCGATGATCGACAGCGCCGTCGCCTTCCACCTGCTGCGCGCGGTGCAAGCGGTCCTCCTGCTCGGCGCGCAGTGTGTGCTCGTCGGCATCTCCGCGGGCATCGCCCAGTCGCTGGCGCACACCGGCGAGGCGCTCGAGGAGCTCGTCATCCTGAGGGATCTGCGGGCCGGCGTGCGTTACGCGATGGCGCGGCGGAGGTCCACGGCCCGCTCCCACCGCCAGCAAACGAGCGCGGCGCTGCGGTAGACGGCGCGCGGCCGCGTGCCGCGCGGACCGCGTGATCCCGATCACGGCGGCTGGCGCTCGCCTCTCCTCATCCCCCACACGCGCGCAGCTCCCGCGACGTGGAGAGCCGACACGCGGCGTCGTGGGCCCTCATGGCACCTCGATCAACCCATGTCTGCCCGCGCTTGAACCCCCTTGACGGTGCGCTGGGAGGCTGATGACATCACGGAAAGTTCGACGAGAGGGGCGATCGGCCTCTCGGGCGCACCGGACGTCGGATCGGGCGGCTCGATGATCGAGCGCCGGGGCCGACGCCGCGCGCCGATCGAACGCCCCCACCGAGATGACGCCGCGTATCCGCCCATTGCCCCTGGAGAAGATCAACCCCGCGAACACGGCGCTCCTCGTGATCGACGCGCAGCGGGACTTCATCGACGAGGGCGCGCCCTGCGAGGCGCGGCGGGCGCGCGAGGCGGTGCCGATCATCGGCTCGCTCGTCCGCTGGGCGAGGCGCCACGCGCTGCCGATCGTCTTCAGCCAGGAGATGCACCGGGCTGATCGGAGCGACTTCGGGATCGAGCTGGAGTTCGAGCCGCAGCATTGCGTCGAGGGGACCCGCGGGGCCGAGATGGTCGAAGGGCTAGAGATCGCGCGGGACGATCACCGGATCTTCACGAAGCGCCGTTACGACTGCTTCATGGGCACCGACCTCGACCTCCTGCTCCGGTGCAGGCGGGTCGAGAACCTCGTTTGCTGCGGCGTCTGCACCAACATCTGCGTGATCAGCACGGTGTGCACCGCGAGGAACCTCGATTACCGCGTCCTGCTCCCGACCGACGCGGTCGCCGGCAGCTCGATCGAGCTCCACGACGCGGCGATCCTCTGCATGAGCGACGTGTTCGCCTATGTCACCGACAGCGCCACCTTGACGCGTTTATGGGTCTGACGCGCCCGACGGCCAGCGCCCTGCGTCGCCCGGCCCCGGGGGGGCTCCCCGCCGCGGCCGCGGAGACCCCGGCGCGGGCGCTCGCCGGCGCGAGGCCGCGCGCGGGATCGCGGCAGTGCGGCCGGCCGCCGCCCCGCTGGCTGGCGCTGGGGCGCGCGGCGCCGCCGCGGGCGCGGCTCGCGCTCGGCGCGGCGGGTTTCCTCGCGGCGCTCGCGGCGTACACGTTCTTCTCGACCCGGGACGGCGTGAACGCCGTCATCGTCCCGACGCTCGCGAGCATCGGGCGCGCCGCGGCGGACGCGCTCGTCGCCGAGGAGTTCTGGCGCGACGTCGGGTACAGCTTCCTGCGCGTGACGTCGGGGTTCGCCGCCGCCGCGCTCCTGGCGGTCCCGCTCGGGGTGGTCGCCGGCGCGTTCCGCTCCGTCGCCGCGCTGGTCGAGCCGCCGACCGATTTCCTCCGGTACGTCCCGGTGCCGGCGCTGATCCCGCTGGTCATGATCGTCGCCGGCATCGGCGAGGGCGCCAAGGTGCTGCTCGTGTTCCTCGGCACGTTCTTTCAGCTGCTGCTGATGACCGCGGACGAGGTCCGGCGGGTCCCGGTGCACCTCGTCCAGATCAGCCAGAGCCTGGGCGCCACGCGCCGCGAGGTCGTCGGGCGCGTCCTCTTGCCGGCGGCGTTGCCCGGGATCTGGAGCGCGCTGCGCATGTGCAACGGCTGGGCGTGGAGCTACGTCGTCGTCGCGGAGCTCGTGGCGGCGACCGAGGGCCTCGGCTTCCGCATCCTGCGCTTCTACCGGTTCATCCAGACGCCGAGCATCTACGCCTACCTGCTCGTGCTGGGGCTGCTCGGCCTCGGGCTCGACTGGGTGTTCCGCGCGACGTACCGCCGGCTCTTCCGCTGGGCGCCGGGGGGCGCGGCGTGAAGCTCTCGCTGCGCGGCGTCGAGAAGTCCTACACCGGCGGCCGCGGCGAGACGTGCGCCCTCGTCCCGCTCGACCTCGACGTCGGCGAGGGCGAGTTCGTGAGCCTCGTGGGCCCCTCCGGGTGCGGCAAGTCGACGCTCCTGCACATCGTCGCCGGGCTCGAGCGGGCGACCGCGGGGGTCGTCGCGCTCGACGGCGAGCGCGTCCTCGGCCCCGGCGCGGAGATCGGCCTCGTGTTCCAGCAGCAGACGCTCTTCCCGTGGCTCAGCGTGCGCGAGAACGTCGGCTTCCCGCTGACGCTCTCGCGCGCCCGCGCCGCGGCGGCCGGGGCGGAGCGCGAGCGGCAGGCCGCGCGCGTCGAGAGCCTCCTCCGCCTGGTCGGGCTCTGGGAGTTCCGCGACAGCCGCCCGGCGGAGCTCAGCGGCGGCATGCAGCAGCGCGCGGCCCTGGCCCGGGCGCTCGTGGTGCAGCCCGAGGTGCTGCTGATGGACGAGCCGTTCGGCGCCCTGGACGCCCAGACGCGCGAAGAGATGCAGGAGCTCCTCTTGCACCTCACCCAGCATCACCGGATCACGACGCTGTTCGTCACCCACGACGTCGACGAGGCGCTGCTCCTGTCCGACCGCGTCCTGGTCTTCTCCGAGCGGCCCGGCAGCGTCGTGGCCAGCATCGACGTGCCCTTCCCGCGCGGGGACCGCTCGCCGGAGCTCAAGCTCGACGAGGAGTTCCTGCGCCCGAAGCGCGAGATCCTGGCGCTCCTGCGCGGCAGGAGCCGCTCCGAGGCGCAGCGCGATCGCCTGCTCTCTGGCCTGACCAACACGCAACCTGAAGGGGGATCATGAACCGAAGAACCGTCCTGCAAGAGCTCGGGGCAGCGCTGGCTTGCCTCGCCCTGTCCGCTGGCTGCTCCACGAGCGGCCCCGAGGCGCGCGAGTCCGCCCCCGGGGGGAGCCAGCGCGCCGAGGCCGCGGCGCAGCCCGCGCCGCCCGCGGCGCCGGTCAAGCTCACCGTCGGCCACGACCTGTGGATCGGCTATTCGGGCGTGTTCCTCGCCCACGAGCTCGGGTATTTCAAGCAGGCCGGGCTGGACGTCGGGCTCAAGCCGTTCTCGAACCCCGGTGACACGCTCGCGGCGCTCGGGTCGGGCCAGCTCGACCTCGGCCTCACGACCCTGCAGAACCTCGCGGTGCTGAACGGCAACAGCGCGTCGTCGGACGTCGTGGCCATCGCGCTGGTCGACAGCTCGAACGGCGCGGACGCGGTGGTCGCGAAGAAGGGCATCGCGACGATGGCCGATCTCAAGGGCAAGACCGTCGCCCTCACGCTCGGGGACGTCAACCACATGCTGTTCCTCTTCGGCGCCGAGAAGGCCGGCCTGAGCCCCGCCGACGTGACGATCACGAGCATGAGCGCCGACGACGCCGGCGCCGCGTTCGTCGCCGGGAAGGTCGACGCCGCGGTCACCTGGGAGCCGTGGATCACCAAGGCGACCAAGGGCGGCGGCCACGTGATCTTCTCGAGCGCCAGCGTCCCCGACACGATCACGAACTCGGTGGCCGTGCAGCGATCGAAGCTCGCCGGGGGGCGCGAGGTGTACCGGAAGTTCCTGGGCGCGATCGATCAGGGGGTCCGGACGCTGCGCAGCGAGCCGGACAGGGCGTATCCCATCCTCGGCAAGTACCTGAACGCCTCGCCCGAGGACGTGAAGGGCATGCTGAGCGGCGACAAGATCTACGATCTGGCGGACAACCAGCGGCTCTTCGGCACCGCGGAGCAGGCCGGCCCGGTGTACGCCGCGATGAAGTCGGTGGTCGGCTTCGCGGTCCAGTCGAAGCTCGTCAAGAACACGCCGACCCCGGAGGCGCTGCTCGATCCGGGGGTCGTCCGATGAACGACGCGGTCTTCATGGAGCGGGCGATCGAGATCGCGCGGAAGGCGCAGGAGGCCGGCGAGCCGCCGTTCGGCGCCCTGGTGGTCGGGCCGGGCGGCGAGATCGCCGCCGAGGCGACCGACGAGGTGAACACCCGGCGCGATTTCACCTGGCACGCGGAGGTGGGCGCCGTCCGCGGCGCGTGCGCGGCCCTCGGGCCGGATCTGACCGGGTGCACGCTCTACACGACGGTGGAGCCCTGCCCGATGTGCTTCACCTCGGCCTGGCTCGCGCGGGTGAGCCGCGTCGTCTTCGGGTGCACGATGCAGGAGGTCACGGCCGCGACCGGGGGCGCGCAGCGCGAGCTGGCCGTCCCCGCGGAGTGGATGAACGCGAACTCCGGGGCGCCGCTCGAGCTCGTGGGCGGGGTGCTCGCCGATCGGTGCCTCGCGCTGTTCAGCAACAGCAACCAATAGCGTCAGTCTCCCCTCTCCCACGCGGACAGTCGAGAGAGAACCGATGGCCAATGTAAATAGTCTTTACGAAGTCCCCTCAAAGCGCCGCAACGCCCCGTACTTCTTGCATAAATTGCCGACGCTGAAGCTCGGCGGCTCACCGCGGGTCCTCTTCGCCGCCGCGGTGCTCACGCTGCTCGCCGGTGCATCGGAGCGCCCCGCGCTGGCCGCAGATCCGCTCGGCGACTCCATCACGGACGGGTACCTCTCGACCAAGAACGAAAACCGTCGTTACCCCGATTATCTCGCCCAGCGCCTGGCCAGCCGGAAGGGCCCGACCCTCTCCGTGGTCAACGCCGGGATCATCGGCAATGAGCTGCTCACCGTTCGTCCCCAGCTGCAGTTCGGCTATCCTGTTCCAGCCCGCCTCGCGCGCGATGTGCTGACGCAGCCCGGCGCGCGCGCGGTCATCCTGATGGTGGGCATCAACGACATCGGCGACCGCTCCGCGAAGGCCACGGATCTGATCCCGGTGTACCAGCAGATCATCCAGTCTGCGCGCGCCGCCGGGCTCAAGATCTACGGCGGCACCCTGGTGCCGTTCGCTGGCTCGACCGGGACCTACAAGGGAGACTACGGGACCGCCAAAGGCGAGCAGGAGCGGCAGAAGCTGAACACCTGGATCCGCACCAGCGGCGCCTTCGACGGCGTGATCGACTTCGACAAGGCGCTGCGGGATCCCGCGGATCCCAGCCGTCTGCTCCCGGCCTACGACGCTGACCGTCTGCACCCGAACGACGCCGGCTACGAGGCGATGGCCAACGCGGTGAACGTCGACGCGATCCTCGGCGAGATCACCAAGGGTAACGCTCCCTGATCGAGCTTCGACCCACCTCGGCGCGTCACGACGTTCACCGGGCGAGCGCGAGGGCGAACGGCGCGAGCCCTCGCCGCCGCAGCACGGAGGGGACGAGCAAGGCGACCGCCTCGGGTCCACGGGCGGTCGCGACGTCCCCGAGATCTTCGATCCAGTCCGCCGGCCACCCCAGATCGCCGAGCAGCCCGACGACGACCGCCTTCGCGTTCTCGTCGTTGCCGGAGAGGAACGCGGTCGGCGGGACCCGCAGGCTCGTGGGATCCGCCATGACGGTGAACAGCATGGTGTTCAGCGTCTTGACCACGGCCGTCTCCGGCAGCGCCCCCTGCAGGCGCTCGGCGACGCTGCTGCCAGGGTAGAGCAGGCTGCCGGGCAGGCCGTCCTCGCCGCGCAGCGTCGCGTTGGAGACGTCGATCACTATCTTTCCTCTCAGCTCTTCGCGGAGGGCGCCGAGCCGCTCGACGCTCGTGTCCCCTGGGGTGGCGTTGACGACGATCGCGGCCCGGCGCGCGGTCTCCGCGTGATCCCTGAACGCGACGTGTGCTCCCGACCACTTCGCGGCTGCCCGCGCGGGGTCTCTGGTGCCGATCGTGACGGTGTGCCCGGCGCTTGCGATCTTGTTTGCCAGGACCGTGGCGACCCGGCCCGAGCCGAGGACTCCGATGTTCTTCAAGACATGCTCCATGGTTCAGCTCCCTCTCTTCAGCGAATGGTGGACAGGACGTCGACGACCCCGGCATGAAGCTGCGGCGCCGCAGCCAGGAAGTCCTCGCTCGCCAGGCTCCAGGGGTTCCCGCGTGTGTCCGTGACCGCGCCCCCCGCCTCCGCGACGAGCAGCGCGCCCGCGACGAGCCCGGAGCGGATCTGGCTGTACTGCCAGAAGACGTCCATCCGGCCGGCCGCAACCTGGATGAGCAGGAGGGTGGCGGGGACCGAGACGCGCAGGACGAGCGCGCTCCCGAGCATCGCGGTGACGGACTGGCCGATCCGCCGGAACGTCTCCTTGTCCTCGTCCGGCCTCGCCTGGCCCGTCCCGACGAAGGCGGCGTCGAGCTCCGACTTCGTCGACGCTTGGAGCCTCCTGGTCCCCAGGTAGGCGCCGGCGCCCTTCCGGGCGGTGTACGTGTCGCCGCTCAGGGGCAGGTGCACCACGGTCAGGACCGGATCGTTGTCGCGGACGAGGGTCGCCGTGACACACCAGTCCGTCATCCCGTGAATGTGGTTGATGTTCCCCTCGACGGTGTCGGTGACCCACCACTCCCCTTCCGGGAGGGGCCCGCACTCGAGCTCGTCCTCGACCCACCGGGCTTCCGGGCGGGCGCGCGACAGCGGCTCACGCAGCGCATCGAGGGAGACCGCGTCGTTCGCGGCGAGCGCGGCGAAGATCTCGCCTCGACTCCCGAGGCGCGGCGCCGTCGAGAAGCGCTCGACGAGCCGCTCGCCTGCGGCGGAGAGCGCCGCGACGACGGTGGGCAGCAGGGGCTCGTCCTCCGCGCTGGCCGCGCTCTGGCCCCGCCGCGTTGCATGGTCGGTCATCGGTTCGGAATGGGCCTTCATGAATCCTCCTGAGACGAGCGGCTCGTGTGTCCTCGCGAGCCACCGTGCGGAGGAGTTAACCCTGGACATCACATGACGTCCAATGCATAGTTGGTATGCGAAGGATTACCCCCATGCATGTGGATCTGAACCTGTTGACGGCGCTCGACGCGCTGATCGAGGAGCGGAGCGTCAGCGCCGCCGCGGCCCGCTTGCATCTCACCCAGCCCGCGATGAGCCGGACGCTGGGGCGCATCAGGGACGCCACGGGGGACCCGATCCTGGTGCGCACCGGCCGGACCATGGCGCTGACGCCTCGCGCGCTGGCCTTGCGGCAGGAGGTCCACGCCATCGTCCAGCGGGCGCACGTGGTGCTCGCCCCCGAGGGGGAGCTCGACCTGGCGACGCTCGATCGGACCTTCACCATCCGCTTCCACGACGCGCTCACGACGGCGCT
This sequence comes from Sorangium cellulosum, assembly GCF_002950945.1. Classification (GTDB taxonomy): domain Bacteria; phylum Myxococcota_A; class Polyangia; order Polyangiales; family Polyangiaceae; genus Sorangium; species Sorangium cellulosum_E. Next base: position 5,552,572 of record NZ_CP012673.1, on the reverse strand, counting down.
GGGGACGCGGCTCTTGCTCGCGGTGCAGGAGCAGGCCCCTCAGGTGAAGCTCCGGCTCCTGCCGGAGCCCACGGGAGATACCGATGATCTGCGCCACGGACGTGTGGATCTCGAGATCGGCTCGGCGGAGCCCGCCCTCCCCGAGATCCGTGGGGAGCTGATCGGCCAGGATCACCTCATCGTCGCCGTTCGTCGGGACCACCCGCTCGCGCGCGGCCGGCTCACCGCCAAGCGCTACGCCCAGGCGCTCCACGTCATCGTGTCGCGCCGCGGCCGCCTGCGCGATCCGATCGACGACGCGCTCGAGGCCGTGGGGCTGCGGCGGCGCGTCGTCGCGTCGGCGCCCACGAGCGCGGCGGCCATCCATTTCGCCAGCGAGAGCGATCTCGTCGTCGCGCTGCCGGCGCGCGTCTGCGGTCCGACCCTGCGGGCGCTGGGCCTCGGCGCGCTTCCGCTGCCGCTCGACGTGCCGGAGCTCCGGATCGTTCAGCTCTGGCACCAGCGCTACGAGAGCGACAAGGCGCACGCGTGGCTGCGCGGCCACACGCGCGAGATCATCCTTCAGGCCATCTCTCGTGGAGAGACGTAGCGGAGACGGCGCGGCGCCGCGGGCTGACATGCCCGGCGGCCACGGCGGAATCCAGCCGGAACGAGCGCGGCTGCTTCTGGAGAAGCAGCCGCGCTGCAGGGCTGCTCGATTCCGCGCAACGTTCCGCGCCGCGCGACGCGGCGAGGGCGCCACGCGAGCCGCTGAACTCGCAGGTGGCGCGGGACAAGGGAGGGTATCGGCGCCGGGGCACGCGGGTTGCAACATCGCGTCGGCAGACACCGAGCGCCGAGCGTTTCGTTCCGAGCGCCGACAACACGGCCCATCGGCCTTCACCGGCGATGTCGTCGCGACCCAACCTTCTCCGGAGTCCTTCATGACCGACCGTATCGCTCGTCTCAAGGCTTCGCCCTCCGTGGCGGTCAAGGAAAAGCTCGACCACCCCGTCATCGACACGGACATCCACACCAACGACTACTCGCCGGCCCTGGAGGACTTCGTCGCCACCTACGGGGGCGCCAAGCTGGTCGACGATCTGCGCAAGGCGATGAGCTCCCGGCGCCGCAACGCCGAGAACAGCAGCGGCAAGGACTGGTACACCCAGACGGCCGAGGAGCGGCAGTACCACCGCACCGTGCGTTCGCCGTGGTGGGCGCGGGTGACGCGCAACACGCTCGACGTGGCCACCTACCACCTCCCTTCCCTGCTGGCCGAGCGGCTGGAGGAGCAAGGGTCCGATTACTCGGTCCTGTTCCCGAACAACACCCTCGCGCCGCTGGCCGTGAAGGACCCCGGCGCGCGGCAGGCGCTGCAGCGCGCGATCAACCACTACCACGCGGATCTTTTCCGCAAGTACAGCGACCGCCTCACCCCGGTCGCCGGCATCCCGCTGAACACGCCCGAGGAGGGCATCGAGGAGCTGGAGTTCGCCGTCAAGAAGCTGGGGCTCAAGGCGATCAACATCGCCGGCGGCGTGCGCCGCCCCATCAAGGCGATCGCGGACAAGTACCCGCCGGACCAGCACCCGGAGATCGCGAAGTACGCGACCTACATCGACTTTTACGGCATCGACAGCGAGTACAACTACGATCCCTTCTGGGCGAAGGTCGTCGAGCTCGGGGTGCCGGTGCTCACCCATTACGGCAGCCAGGGGTGGACCGGGCGCTCGTCGATCAGCAACTACATGAACAACCACATCGGGCACTTCGCCGACGGCTCCGAGGCGTTCGCCAAGGCGCTGTTCTTCGGCGGCGTCACCCGGCGCTTCCCGGGGCTGCGCATCGGCATGCTCGAGGGCGGGGCGGACTGGGGCGCGCGGGTGTACATCCACCTCGTCGACCGGTTCCAGAAGCGCGGCCCGGAAGGCCTGAAGCACTACGACCCGGCGGCGACCGACCGCGCGCTGCTCACCGAGCTGTTCCGGCGCTACGGCGCGGACCTCACGCGGGGCCGCTCCATCGAAGGCGAGCAGCTGATCGCGGACACGCTCGGCGCCGGGTACACGAGCGAGGCGCGCCAGCCGGCGCCGGAGTACCGCAACGACTTCGCGGCGGCCGGCATCGAGAAGATCGAGGACATCCGCGACCGCTGGGTCAATAACTTCTACTTCGGGTCGGAGTCGGACGACCGCACCATCGCGGCCGCGTTCAACGACAAGGCGAACCCGCTCGGGGTGAAGATCCGCGCGATCTACTCCTCCGACGTCGGCCACTGGGACGTCCCCGATCTCACCGAGGCGCTCGCGGAGAGCTGGCACCTGGTGGAAGAGGGCGTCCTCAGCGCCGAGGACTTCAGGGCCTATGTCTTCGAGAACCCCTACCGGCTCTACACCGAGGCCAACGCGGACTTCTTCAAGGGCACGGTCGTCGAGCAGAAGCTGAAGCGGCAGGCGACGGCCGCGGCCACGCGAGGCGACGGGGCGCGGGCGCCCGAGGAGGCGATCGCGGCCGAGTGAGGTGCGCAGCCGCGGCATGAGGCGCCGGGCCGCGGCCGCCTGAGGTGACGGCCGGGCCGATAAGGCCCGGCGTCCCTCGTTATCGAGGCGCTACGCTGTCACCTGGGCGAGCATCCCGCGCGCGTGCTCCAGCACCGCCTCGTTGCCCGTGCGCAGGGCCCACTCCGCCGCGAGCGCCGGGAACACGGCCCAGCGCTCCGCGGCGTGGTCGGCCAGGCGCGGCCAGGTCCTGCCGCCGGCCCGCTCGAACCGGGGGAGGAACGACTCGAGCGCTCCCTTCCCGAAGCAGCCGCAGAACATGGCGAGATCCATCGAAGGATCGGTGACCATGGCCGTGGTCCAGTCGAGGACTCCCACCATCTGACCGTCCGGCGCGAGCAGCATGTGGCCGGGGTGCAGATCGGCGTGCGCGAGCGCCACGTGCTTCGGCCACAGCGCGTCGTCGTCGAGCCACCGCTGCCAGCGCGCCCACACGGCGTCCGAGGGCGCGAGCACGCTCCGCGTCTGCTGCACGGACAGGCGGACGGCGTCCCGCTCCTCGGCGATGGTCTTCACCGGGACGCCCGCGCGCTCGGCCGCCTCCGGCGGGACCGCCTGGAGCGCGGCCAGCACCCGCGCGAAGGAGTCGAGGAACACCTCGGACGGCGCGCTCGGATCGACGATGTTCCACGAGGGAGCACCGGCCGCGCCGATCGTGACGGCGGGCGTGCCGTCGAGCCGCGGATACGCGATCACGTCGGGCGCGTAGACCCGCCAGTGGGGCACCGCGACCGGCAGCCGAGGGCGGATGAGCTCGAGCACACGCGCCTCGACGCGGGCCGATTCGACCACGTCGGGGCGGCGCGGCGTGCGCACGATCCACGGCACCCCCTCGTCGTCGCGGGCGTGGACGACGAGGAAGTCGAGGCCGCTGCGATCGAAGTCGGCGTGATCCGTCGTGAGCCGGAGCCCCTGGCGGCGCGCCGCGTCGAGCAGGTCAGCGACGGTCTCTACCGGGCGCGCGCCGGGAAGCCCCGCCGCCGGCTCAGCCGCGGCGGCCGGCACCTCGGGCGAAGCGCCGGCCGGCACCTCCGGCGAAGCGCCGGCCGAGAGCACCGCTCCGTCGGCGCGTGTCTCTCCGAGGACAGGATGGGATGAACTTGAACGCTCAGTACCTTTGGACATAAACGCGGTCTCCTTCGCTCGGGGCCGTGCAGGCCTGGTCGAGCGCAAGGGAAGACCCGCTGCGCGATAGGCTCATGATCTCCGAGGCAACACCGGTCGCCGCGCGAAACGCGCGCGGATGCCGGCGTTGGCTCCAGCGCTCCTCGGGTGCATGGCACACCGCGCCCGGGCCTCCCGTTCCAGGGAAAGCGGGCACGGATCGGCAGCAACGCGCGCTCGTGACGCTCGCCTCGTTCGAGGCGGGCGCCACGTTTTACGAGCGCATGCTGCCGGGCTCAGCGCAGCCGAATGGACGCTAACATTACGTGCATCCTGACATCGTTTCCGTTCGGGCGTCAAGCGGCCAGGCGCGACGTGGTCGACTCTCCCTAGCGCAGCGCTGCGCCGCCCTCGGTGCGTGCGGCCGCGGCCGGACGCACGTGCGGTGGGGTGCTATTTTCGGGCGCGTGTACCAGCTTGCCGGAATCGCGGTCGCGATCGTCCATGGGCTCCTCGGCCTGGCCCTGTGGCGGCGGCTCCGAGCGGCGTTCCCGCGACACGGGACGTGGGTGAACGGGCTATGCGCTGCGGGGTTCCTGCTGCTCGCCCATCCGGCGCTGTTCATGGCCGTCGCGGGCTGGTCGGGGCTGCGGGCGCTGCAGCGCCACGTCCCTGAGCCGCTCTCCATGGCCTCGATGGGCCTCCAGGTCGCCCTGCTCCTGGTCGCGCTGCCCCTTGCCATCGCCGCCGCCGCGCGTGCGGCCCTCCGGGCGCTCCGCCGGGCGAGGCCGGCCAGGGGCGTCGAGGCCACGGCCCGGGTGGCCGCCGCAGCCCAGCCCGCCGCCGACGCAGCCCAGCCGCAGGCCGCCACGGCCGCCGACGCAGCCCAGCCGGAAGCCGTCGATGAGCGGCGCCGGCGGGTGGTCGTCGCGGCGACATGGGCGCTCCCCGCGGCGGCGGTCGCGGTGTCGATGGGGGGCGTGCTCGCCTCGAGGCAGCGGCCGGTCATCACGCGGATCGCGCTGCCCGTCCGGCGCGAGCTGACAAGCCTGCACGGCCTCACCATCGCGCAGCTCAGCGACGTGCACGTCGGCAACTTCATGGACGCGGAGCGGCTCGATGAGCTCCGCGACGCCATGAACGCGCTCGGCGCGGACCTCCACGTGGTCACCGGCGACCTGCTCGATCACCACGTCTCGCAGCTCGAGCTGTCCACTCGCCTCCTCCGCGGCCTGCGCCCGGCCAGGGGCGAGACCTTCTTCTGCATGGGCAACCACGAGTACATCGCGGCGCGCTCGGCGGACGCCGGCACCATTGTAAAGGGCCTTGAAGAAGCGGGCGCCCAGGTGCTGATCGACGAGGCGCGGGAGGTCCGGCTCGGCGGCGATCGCCTGTGGATGGGCGCCATCGACTACCCGAGCCGCGGGCGCAGCGGAGAGGCCGCCCGCCGCCCGCTGCGCGACGGGCTCACGCGCGCGCTCGGCCAGATGCGCGACGACGGCGCGCCGCGCGTCCTGCTCAGCCATCACCCGGGCACCTTCGTCCAGGCGCGCGACCTGCCGCTGCCGTTCGATCTGATGCTCTCCGGCCACACCCACGGCGGGCAGATCTCCCTCGGGCGAATCGGCGAGTACGAGCTCACGCCGCTGCTCGCCGCCGCGCACTATCACAACGGTCTTTACGAACACCGCGGCCGGCGCCTCTACGTCAACGCCGGCGCCGGGGGCTGGCTGCCGGTGCGCATCAACTGCCCGCCGGAGATCACGCTCGTCGAGCTCGTCCCCGCCTGATCCGCTCCGGAGCGGTACGCGCGAAGGGCGCACGCGCGCGGAGAAAGAGGACGAGCGCCCTGCCACGACCGCGGGAAGTTGCAGCGGATCAGCAGAAAAACCGCCAAGACGCCAAGGGCGCCAAGGACGCCAAGAAAGCAGGGACACAGGAGGAAATGCAGGGACGGTCCATCCCTCTCCTCTTGGCGTCCTTGGCGTCTTGGCGGTTTACATCCCTGCCCGACTTCCCGCAGGAGCGCTACCCGGCGAACCGCGCGAAGTACGCCCTGAGCCCCGCCACGTCGAGCCCCGCGCCCAGCGCGAACATCAGCGCGAGCCGCGCCTTCGGCCCCGGGAGCGCGCCCGCCGCGATCACCCCGAGATCGCGCAGCCGCCGGCCGCCGCCGGGCGCGCCGTAGGTCGGGGTCACCCGCCCGCCGGGACAGCGCGAGCTCAGCACCACCGGGATGCCGGCCGACACGAGGTCGCCGATCGCGCCCTCCCAGCTCCCGCAGACGTTCCCCGCGCCCGAGCCCTCGATCACCACCCCGTCCACCCTGGCCTCGAGCAGCGCGCGCAGGAGGAGGTCGTCCATGCCCGCGGCCATCTTCACGAGGTAGACACGCGGCGCGGGCGGCGCGGGCGGCGCGAGCGGCAGCGGCGGCGTCCTCGCGGGCCGCGCGTGGAAACGCACGCCCTCGCCGTCGATCGCGCCGAGCGGCCCCGCGCCCGGCGAGGCGAACGTGCCGAGCGCCGTCGTGTGGGTCTTCATGACGCACCGGGCGGCGTGGATCTCGTCGTTCATCACCGCGAGCACGCCGAGCCCACGCGCCGCCGGGTCGACCGCCACCCTCGCCGCGGAGACGAGGTTGCGCGGGCCGTCGCCGCCGGCCGTGCTCGCGTCGCGCATCGCGCCGGTGAACACCACCGGGGTGTCCCCGTCGAGCAGCAGATCCAGCGCGAACGCCGTCTCCTCCAGGGTGTCCGTGCCGTGCGTCACCACGATGCCCGCGACCTCGGGGCTCGCCTGAAGATCGCGCACGACGCGCGCGAGCGACGCGACCTTCTCGGGGCCGAGATTCCAGCTGCTCTCCAGGCAGAACTCGGTGACCGCGAGCTCGGCGATCTTGCCGAGCGCGGGCACCTCGGCGACGAGCTCCTCGGCGCGGACGGCCGGCACGGCGGCGCCCGTCCGCGGGTCGACGCGGCTCGCGATGGTGCCGCCGGTGGTGACGAGGTGAAGGCGAGGCATGGAGTGGCTCCGGGCGAGGCCGCTACACGAGCATCTTCCGGGCGCCCTGGATCAGGGTGTCGGCGTTGGCCTCGAGGTTGACGGGCTCCGGCACCGCGAGCCCCCGCTGCACCGCGGGGCGCGCCGCGATGGCGGCGATCCACCGCTCCAGGCCCGGAAGCCCCTCCGGGCTCACGCCGGACCAGCCGTGGGTGTGCACCCAGCTCCAGTTGGCGATGTCGGCGATCGAGTACTCGCCCGCCAGGTACTCGCTGTCCCGCAGCTGCCGCTCGAGCACCTCGAAGAGCCTGCGGACCTCGCGCTGATAACGGTCGATGGCGAAGGGGATCTTCTCCGGAGCGTACCGGTAGAAGACGTTGGCCTGCCCCATCATCGGCCCGATGCCGCCCATCTGGAACATGAGCCACTGCACGACCCGCGAGCGGCCCTTCTCGTCCCCGGGGATCAGCTTGCCCGTCTTCTCCGCGAGATAGAGGAGGATCGCCCCCGACTCGAAGACCACGAAATCGCCGTTGTCATGGTCGACGAGGGTCGGGATGCGGCCGTTCGGGTTCAGCTCGAGGTACCACACCTCCTTCTGCTCCTGCTTCGAGAGGGTCAGCGGCCGCACGCTGTAAGGGAGCCCGAGCTCCTCCAGCGCGATGGATGCCTTCCAGCCGTTCGGGGTCGCGGCGGTGTAGAGCTCGATCATTGTCTTCTCGTCTCCGATGCTGCGCGGGTGTCCACGGGTTCGTCCGGCGGCGGCGTCTCACCGCCAGTGCGCGAGCGGCAGCCCGGCGACCGGCGAACGGAACGTGATGAGCCGCGACATCGCCAGCGAGCCCATGTAAACCGTGCGGAGGTCGGGGCCGCCGAAGGTGATGCTCGTGGGGAGCTGGAGGGTCCTCCCCGCGCACGCGCCGAGATCGCTCGGCTCGATCGTGCCGTCCTTGAGCTTGCCGGCCATCACCTCGAGGATCTCGGGGCGCGGATCCTCGAACACGATCTGGTGGCTCCCGTCGGGGAAGATCACCGCGAGGGTGTTGCGACAGACGACGGCGGCCCAGAGGTTGCCCTCGGCGTCGAAGGCGATTCCATCGATGAACCCGCCGACGCCGAGGCTCTCGGGGCCGAAGGGCTCGCGATCGCCGAGGCTGCCGTCCGGGCGCACGGGGAAGCGGAGGAGGCGGCCAGGGACGGTCTCGACGGCGTAGAGGAACCGCCCGGCGGCGTCGAGGCGCACCTCGTTCGTCATGCTGATGTGGTCCGCCACGATGCGGGGACCCTTCTCGTCGATGAGGACGATGTATCCATCGACGACGTTGCCGACGACCGCGTCCCACCACGACGGGACGTGCCGCGTCAGGACGGAGATATAGAGACGATCTTGCGAGTCGATGAAGCAGAAGTTCACGGCGCCGAGCGGCTTGCCGTCGATCTGGTCGAGCAGGACCTCGGACCGGCCGTCGCGGTAGAGCTTGTAGACCTTGCCGCCGGACATCGTGGCGACGATGAGGTTGCCCTGCCGGTCCATCGCCATGCCGTTCGGCTCGCCGACCTCGGGGCCGAGGAGCTCCTGCGCGCCGCCGGGATCGATGCGCGTCGCGATGCCGCGCGCGTCCGAGGCCCAGAGCGTCCCGTCGCGCTCGGCGATCGCACACTCCGGCCGGGCGAGGCCCTGACCGACAAACTCGATCTGCGACAGCTCGAGGGTGAAGCCCTTGACGGATGACATCGACGAATGACCTCCTCGCCCGGCGCGGCATAGCGCCGCCTCGTGGCCCGCGGGGCGCGCGCGAGCATAACACCCGGGCCTGCCTCGACAGGAACAAAGCTGCGCAGCGCAACCGATGCAGGATCGTCGCGGAGGCGTCGCCGCCGGAGTAACCTGGGCCGACCCATGACAGAGCTGCCCCGAGCTCCGGCCGCGCCTCGAGCGCCTCGTTCCCCTGGTCCTCGTCGCCCGGGCCTCGCCCGGTCCGCTCGGCGCCGCGGCGCGCGGGCGGCCGCGACGCTCGCGCTCGCGATCACACTCGCGGCCGGCACCGGCGCGGCCGCGGAGCCGGCGCCTTCCACCAGGGAGAGAGACCGCATCACCTACGACGTCCCGCTCGATCTGGCGATCACCGTCGCGACGGGGACCGTGTGGCTCGGGACGCAGCTCCGGCAAGACGTGCTCACCGCCAAGCAGTGCCGCTGGTGCGATCGGGACGAGGACGGCACCGACGCGCTGAACGGCCTCGACCGGGCCATGCGCTCGCTCCGGTGGTCGAACACCGGGTACGCCGACGACGCGAGCAACGCCCTCGGCTACGTGATCGCCCCGCTCGTCTCCCTGCACCTCGCCGCGATCCCGGCGGGGCTCGACGGCCGGATCGAGGAGGCGCCGGTCAACGCCCTGCTCATGCTGGAGACCACCTTCGTCGCCTCCTCGCTGACCCAGATCGTCAAGTTCGCGGTCGGCCGCGAGCGGCCCTTCGTGCACTACCGGTCGGAGCCGGTGAAGAGGCCGAGCGACAACAACGTCTCGTTCTTCTCCGCGCACACGAACTTCGCCTTCGCCATGGCCGTGTCGAATGGCACGATCGCCACCCTGCGCGGCTACCGCCACACGTCCTGGGTCTGGGCCGCCGGGCTCCCCCTCGCGGCCGGCATCGGCTACCTGCGGATCGCCGCCGACCGGCACTACTTCACCGACGTGCTCACGGGCGCCGTCGTGGGCACCCTGAGCGGCGTCGCCATCCCCCTGCTGTTCCACCGCCGCGCCGCGCCGCCGACCGGGCGCGCCGGGTTTTTGCCCTCGAGCGTCTCCGCCAGCGGGACGGGCGTCGCCGCGACCTGGCGCTGGTGACGCCCCGCCGCGTCGTCGTCGCGTCCCCGCGGCGGGCACGCGATGACGACGCGGCGGGCGCATGGTGACGAGACGAGCGGAGGCAGGGCGCGGCGCACCCGCTCCCTGGAGAGGTCAGCGGCGCGGGAGAGGCCAGCGGCACGCCGGCAGCGGCACGCCGGCAGCGGCACGCCGGCAGCGTAACCCCACAACGGCGATGCATTCCGTCGAGCCATGTTGGTTTTCCACGGTCTGACCGATCCATGCTGCCTGGACTCACAGCAACAAAGTCTGACAATTCTCGGACTCTTATCGTAATGGGGTCGACCCCCAACTCCGCTGCTGCGCTCCCGTCCGGCCAACCGCTTTTTCGACGGATCCACGCGTGAAGCCCCTTCTCGTCTTGCTCGGTTGTGCCATGAAGTAACGCGCCAATGCCGCTCGTGTTCCTGCCGGACGATCTCCGCTTCTTCCTGTGGGGCGACACAGACCAGGATCGTCTCGCGGCCCGGGCGCTCGGCGCGACCACCCCGGCCGAGGCGCTCGTCGTGACGAAGACCGGGCGCGCGGCGCGCAAGCCCGGAGAGGCCGCCCCGCTCCTCGGCGGGCTCGCCGCCCTCGCCCGCATGGCGCAGGGCGACCTCGAGCACGCGCCGCCGTCGGTCGCGGCGTGGAGCCTCGCCAGCAAGCTCGCGCTCGACCTCGTGGTGCGCGAGCGGGTCGTGCCCCGGATCGCGCGCGCCGGCGGCGGCACCGAGGCCCGCTGGGTGGTGTCGCTCGCCGCCCCGGAAGACGCCGCCCGCCTCGCGGCGCTCGCCCGCGCCATGCCGGCGGCCGCGCACGCGGTGCCCGCGGCCTCGGCCGGGGACGGGCGCGCCGCCTCGACCGGCAAGACCAGCGACGGGCGCGCCCGGGCGCCCCGCGCCCCGGAGGTCTGGTCCGCCGGGGCCCTGCTGCGCGCCTTCCTCGACGCCGTCGCCGACGCGCTCGCGCGCGGCAGCGCGACGAACCACCCGGGCCCGCCGCAGCGGCCGGCGCGCGCGCCCTGGGAGCACCGGCTGCTGCTCGCCCTCACGGGCTCCCCGCGCACCTTCGCCGCCGAGGGGCTCGCCGAGCGCGGCCTCGTCGCGGACCTCGACGCCTGGATCCGCCCCGCGCTCGGGGCCTGCGACGTGCTGCGCGCCTGCTTCCGGCTGGAGCCGCCGGAGGGCGATCGCGGCTTCGTGCTCCGCTTCCTGCTCCAAGCCCCCGACGATCCGAGCCTGCTCGTGCCCGCCGCCGACGTGTGGAAGGCCAGGGGGCGCGCGCTGAAGGCGCTCGGGCGCACGTTCTCCTCGGGCGCGCTCGGAGGCCCCGAGGAGGCGCTGCTCGGCGCGCTCGGCACCGCGGCGAGGCTGTTCGCGCCGATCGGGCGGGTGCTTGGCGAGGCCACGCCCGAGCACGTGGACCTCGCGCCCGCCGAGGCCTGGGCGTTCCTCGAGCAGGCCGCCCCGGCGCTGCGCGAGGCCGGCTTCGGCGTGATCGTGCCGGGCGAGCTCCTCGCCTCGGGCCGTCGCCTCCTGCGCCTCCGCCAGCGCGTCGTCGACGGGGGCCGCGCCGCGGCCGGGGCAGGCGAGCGCGACGATCGCGACCAGCCGGAACAACCGGAGCCGCACGACCCGGAAAAGCCGCACGAGCCGCTCGAAGAACCGCAGGCGCCGCACGCGGCGCACCCGCCCGGAGAGGAGGCCACAAAGTGAGCCACCATACACTCACAAGACCGTTCCACCGCGCGCCCGGGCCGACGTCGCCGCCTCCGGCGCGCGGCATCCGGATGAAGCGGGCCGGCGCGACCTGGTGGGGCAAGCGCTGGGTGGAGGCGCTGGAGCGGATGTCGCCGGACGACGCGGGCCGCCTCGCGCGCGGGCGGACGTACGCGCGCGCCGGGCGGACGCACGACCTCGAGGTGAAGCCGGGCCTGGTGACGGCGCGCGTGACCGGCTCGCAGCCGAAGCCGTACAAGGTGATCCTCACGCTCGCGCGGCTCGACGACGCCACGTGGGCGAAGGCGATCGCCGCCATGGCCAGGCGGGCGAGGTTCGCGGCGGAGCTCGTCGCGGGGCGGATGCCCGAGGACATCGACGAGGCGTTCCGGAGCGCCGGGGCGAGCCTCTTCCCGGAGCGGCCGGAGGACCTCACGACGGCGTGCTCGTGCCCCGACTGGACGAACCCGTGCAAGCACGTCGCGGCGACGCACTACGTTCTCGGGGAGGCGCTCGACAAGGACCCCTTCCTGCTGTTCGAGCTCCGCGGGCGCACGCGGGATCAGGTGCTCGGTGCGCTCCGCGCCGCGCGCGGCCGGCGGGCGGGCCGCGGCGAGGGCGCGCCCTGCGCCGGCGACGCGCCGCCAATCGCGACGGTCACGCTCGGCAAGATGGCGGCGGAGGACTTCGACGCCTGGCGCGAGCCGCCGCCGGCGCTCGACGTGACGCTCCAGCCGCCCGCGGCGCCCGCGGCGCTCCTCTCCCAGCTCGGCGCGCCCCCGGGCTGGAGCGAGCAGCGCTCGCCGGCGGAGCTCTTCGGCCCGCTGATCCGCGCGGCGTCCGAGCGGGCGCGGGAGATCGCGCTGGCCGAGGGCGCGCAGCCGAACGTGCTTGAACAACCCCCCCCTACGGGAAGCCAGTAGGGACCAGAGATCCCTGCGAAAGGATGCCGCGAACGGCCCCGAGCGGTCCTTCTTTACTGACGCCTTCGCCGATCTCGGGCGGGCGCGCCGTCGCGCGGCGCAGCCGCTCCGGGTCGGCGAATGGAGGCCGGCACTGCTGACGACGATGTGTCGATGTGTCGACACGTGTCACGCCGCCGTGACACTCGGGCGTACGGGGGCATGACACAGGCGGGAGTACGTGGGCATCGGCCCGAGGTTGCGCGCTCGCAGCGACGGCACACCCAGGGCTGCCGGAGCTCCCGAGGCGCAAAGACCCGCAGCGGCGATGCGTGGCCCCCGGATTGCTTTGACCGCGTGACGCGGAGTCGAACCCGCTCCGTCGACCCAGGAGACAGTGATGCGCACTCATTCCAAGATCCATCGCGGCGCCCTCGTCAGCGGCGCCGCGGTAGCCATCTCCACCATCGCGCTTGACACGCCCCCCGCTCACGCGTTTGCAGGCGTCTCCATGTCAAGCGGCTGCGCCGATCTCGACGACACGCCCGAGCGGCTGGTGAAGCACCGACCGGGTCAACCGATCACCTACTTCATCACCAACGGCTACAAGTTGCGCTATCCCGATGCGTTCTCGCAGTACCTGGTGGAGGACGTGACGCAGCTGTGGGAGCGCTACATGAGCGGCGCCTACCAGTGGTCCGACGACATCACGGGCAGGTACAGCTACTACCGCGAATACCAGGATGTGTACGAGCTGAAGTCCGTGCTGCTCCACGAGGTGGGTCACGCCCTCGGCATGCAGCATTCGGACGCCTGCTACTACAACACCAACGCGGCGACGAACCAGCCGTGGCACAGCAACTACCGCGCGCAGGGGTTCAACGCCGTCGTGACGCCCACCGTGGGACCGGAGCTCATGAACGAGGGCTGGGCCTATTCGTCGCCCGGCGCCAAGGTGCCCACCGGCACGCTCCATGGTTACAACCGCACTCCCGGGGTGGATGACCGTGCGTTCGCGCTCTTCGTCTACCCATTCATGAGCATGAGCTTCGCGAAGCAGAACCACAGCGGGACCATCCGCTTCGATTCGACGAACAGCCAGCCGAGCGGCGGCCAGACGAGAATCAATGCGGTCACGGCGATCGACAGCGATGACCTGGACGAAGGCTGGTGGATCGACAGAGTCAACGTATGGGTCGGCGGCAGCATCGGCCTGAAGCAGAAGCGAGCCGACTGGACCATCACCAACGACACGGGCCACGATATCAATCAGGTTACGATCACCACGAGCGGCTCGAGCACGAAGCGCGCCATCGACGAGAGCGGACCTGGTGAGTTCATCTCTTTCGGGCTGGGTGACACGAGCTCTCCTGAAACGCAGATCGCGTCATGGTCGGCGAGCTTCGACGATCGCTGGAAGGACGGCAGCACCGACCACTTCTCGCTGACGCTCGACGTGCACGATTGGAAGGTGGACGATGCACACATGTGGGCTTCGTCGAACCACGCCTTCCCCATTCCGCTGCCCGACATCACGCCCTTCGGTCCCGGCGCGCTCACGACGCCTTCGTCGCCCCCCTGGGCCGAGTTGCCCTTCGACTCGGGCCTGCCCGAGCCTCCGGACGCGCCCCGCCCCGACACGCTGGAGATGCTCCAGCCGCCGGTCGTCGCGCCGTCGCCGGGTGTACGGGGCTTCGTGCTGAGCGTGGGCGCCGCGCCGGCCGCGCGGGTCGAGAGTGTGCATGTCGTCGCGGTCGATTGGGCGGAAGGCGAGCTGCTCGCCCGCAGCGCCCACGCGGTACGGCAGCAGGAGCTGCGCCGCAGGTTGAGCGGCGACCAGGCGCTCGACCTCACGGCGCAGTTGAGCGGCTCTTCCGGCGGCCACGCGCGAACGCGGGTCACGGTTCCTGTGACCATGGACAAGACGTACGCCGTGCGGGTGATCACCCGTAGCGACCACGCCTCCGTGGAGCTGCTGATGATGCCCGAAGCCACGCGCTACCAGGGTGGGAACGAAGCGCGCTGCAATGAATACGGGCTGGCACGCAACTGCTGTCCTGAAGGCACTGTCATCGCGCACGGCGGGGACGGCGACGACGGCCTGGTCCCCGACCCCGAGAGCAACGTCTGTATCCTGGCCGGCGGCGGCAAAGACGAGCTGTACTTGCCACGGGGCAGAGCGCAGGTCGCCTCGGGTGGTGACGGCGACGACAGGATCCTCACCGCCGCCCCCCACAGCATCGTGTATGCGGGGACGGGCGACGACACCGTGATGGCCGACGCGGGGGCGGCGCTCAAGGCTCTCGGCGGGAGCGGCGCCGACGTCCTGATGGGGGAGACCGGGAAGGATCACCTGGACGGCGGGAACGGTGCCGACGAGCTCATCGGAGGCGCCGGTGCCGACGTGCTGCTCGGTGGCCGCGGCGACGACGTGATGGAGGGAGACGCCGGCGACGACCGCCTGTATCCCGGATCCGGCCAGGATATGGTGCAAGGCGGCGAAGGGGCAGACACGATCGTGATCCTCGATCCCTGCGAGGTGGACGCCGTCAAGCTCGTCGACGGCGGCGCTGGCAACGATGTTCTGGTCTTGCCGGTCAGCCTGCATGAGGCCGAGGCACGCGGCCTCGTCGTGCGCAACGTGGAGATCGTTCGCGAGTACGCGTCACGCGCTTCGCTCTTCGCGCAGTGCGACGATCCCACGCCTTGAGGCGGCGAGCATCACCCGGCCTTCGGCTTGCAGGCCGGCCTCTTCACCGACGATCCCGCCCCCGGATCAGCAGTTCCGCGCCGCCGGCGCTCCCGCCCGCGACGCCGCCGCGCGCACCGCCGCCCGCTCCGACTCGGACAGCACCACGTTCAGCTCGAGCACGTCGCAGTCGCCGCTGCGCTCGACGTTGACGCTCACCTGGTCCAGGTCGATCCGCTCGTACTTCGAGATGACCTGGAGCAGCTCCTGCTTGAGCCGCGGCAGGTAGTCCGGCTCTCCGGTCGGGCGCACGCGCTCACGCGCCACGATGATCTGGAGACGCTCCTTCGCCACCGTCGCCGACTTCGGCTGCGTTTTCCGGAAATAGTCCATGATCGACATGGCAGAACTCCCTAGGCGGTCGCCGCCTGGCCGCCAAAAATTCGGCTGAAGAAGCCCTTCTTGGACGGCTCGATGAACCGGTGGGGGCGCTCCTCCCCGAGGAAGCGCTGGACCACGTCGAGGTAGGCCTGCGCCGCGTCGCTCGTCGGGTCGAGCACCACCGGCGTCCCGGCGTTCGACGCCTGGAGCACCGCGGGCGACTCGGGGATCACACCGAGCAGCGGGATGCCGAGCAGATCCAGCACGTCCTTGTGCGCCAGCATCTCGCCCTTGGCGACGCGCGCGGGCGCGTAGCGCGTGAGCAAGAGGTGGGTCTTCACCGCCTCCTCGCCGAGCTCCGCCCGGCGCGTCTTCGCGTCGAGCAGGCCGAGCACGCGGTCCGAGTCGCGCACCGAGGAGACCTCGGGATTCGTCACCACGATCGCCTCGTCCGCGAAGTACATCGCCATCTGCGCGCCCCACTCGATGCCGGCCGGCGAGTCGCAGAAGATGTAGTCGAAGCTCGCCGCGCGCAGCTCGTCCAGGATGCGCCCGACGCCGTCCAGGGTGAGCGCGTCCTTGTCCCGCGTCTGCGACGCCGGGAGCACATAGAGGGTCTCGATCCGCTTGTCCTTGATCACCGCCTGGCGAAGCGTCGCCTCGCCGCGGATGACATTGACGAGATCGTAGACCACGCGCCGCTCGCACCCCATCACAAGATCGAGGTTCCTGAGGCCCACGTCGAAATCGATGGCAACCGTCTTGTAGCCGAGCGCCGCGATGCCGGACGCGAGGTTTGCGGTCGTGGTGGTCTTGCCGACTCCGCCTTTGCCCGAGGTGACGACGACTACCTTTGACACCAGAAGCCTCCTTCAAGTTCGAACGACGTGGCATGTCCGATGGCCGAGCCCACTCGGATGCCCGTCTCCCGGCGTCCGAAACGCGCCGTCAACAGCCATGAGAGCTCGACGCCCGCCGGACTCCATCGAGGCCCGGGGCGCGCTCGACTGGGTACGTCATCACGGATTGAAGGAACAACTTTTTCGCGGAGAAACTTTGGAGCTTACGCCAACCCGAAGAATGGATCCAATTTCCCTACATGTAGGTATACGCTCCGATCGCGGAGTCGCCCGCAGGATCGGATGCCAGCGTTCCGCGATCGAGCAGGCGGCCGGGCGTCCTCGAGGGAGCCCGGCCGAGTCCCACCGCGACGCGGGCGCCAACCCGGTGGCGGGCTCTCCTATACTGTTGTGGGCATGACACCGGGGCAGCGCATCGGAGCGCAGTACGCGATCGAGCGGCGGGCGGGGGCGGGCTCCCTCGGGACCGTCTACCTCGCGCGGGATCTCGCGCGCGACGAGCCGGTGGCGATCAAGGTCCTGAGGGATCCGACCGACGAGGCGCGCACGCGCTTCGCCCGGGAGGCCCGGGCGCTGGCCGCGCTCGATCACCCGCATATCGTCCGGTACATCGGCCACGGGGAGCTGCCGGACGGCGAGCCCTACCTCGTGATGGAGTGGCTCGACGGCGAGGACCTGGGCGCGCGCCTCGCGCGCGGGCGGCTGGAGCCGGCCGCCGCGCTCCGGCTCGCGGCCAAGGTCGCGGAGGGGCTCGCGGCCGCGCACGCGCAGGGCGTCATCCACCGCGACATCAAGCCGCAGAACCTGTTCCTGCCGCTCGGCGACCTCGATCGGGTGAAGATCCTCGATTTCGGCCTCGTGCGCCTCAGCGACGCCACGTACGTGCTGACGCGCGCCGGGGCGACGCTCGGCACGCCGTCCTACATGCCCCCCGAGCAAGTCGTCGGCGACCACGACCTCGACGCCCGCGCGGATCTCTACTCGCTCGGGTGCGTCCTGTTCGCGTGCCTGACGGGACGGCCCCCCTTCGCCGCGGCGCAGCTCGTGGCCACCCTCGCCAAGGTGGTGTTCGACGAGGCGCCGCGGCCGAGCGCGCTCTGTCCCGGGCTGCCGGCGGCGCTCGACGTGTTCATGGCGCGGCTGCTCGCCAAGAAGCCGGCCGCGCGGCCCGGCAGCGCGGCGGTGGTCCTCGAGGAGCTGCGCGCGCTGGAGGCCAGGGTCGCCGGGCCGCCCTCCTCGAGCGCGCCGGTCTCCTCGGCCGCCCTCACCGACCGCGAGCGGCGCCTGGCCAGCGTGATCCTCGCGGCGGGCGTGGACGACATCACGCGCGGCCTCGCCGCGGGCGATCCACGCGTGAAGACCGCCCCGCTCGGCGACGCGCCCCCGCCCGGCCCCCTGGAGCTCACGTCGCAGGCGCTCCGGCAGGTCGTGGCGCGGTACGGCGCGCAGATCGAGCTGCTCGGCGACGGCTCGCTCGCGGCGCTGCTCCCGGGCGACGGCGCGCCGGCCGAGGTCGCCGCGAGCGCCGCGCGCTGCGCCCTGGCGATCCGCGGGCTGCTGCCGAACGCGCGCGTCGCGCTGGCGACCGGCTGGGACGAGGTCGAGCGGGCGCAGCCCACGGGACAGGTGATCGACCGCGCCAGCGCCCTGCTCGATCACCGCGAGCGGCGCCCGGCCGACGCGGCGGACGGCGCGCCGCCGATCGTGGTCGACCGGATGACCGCCGACCTGCTCAAGGACCACTTCGAGGTCGCGCTCGACGACCAGGGCGGGCACGTGCTCGTCGGGGAGGTCGAGCCCGCCGACGAGGCGCGCACGCTGCTCGGCAGGCCGACGACGTGTGTGGGCCGCGACCGCGAGCTGCTGCTGCTCCAGGTGACGTTCGAGGAGTGCGCCGCGGAGTCCGAGGCGCGCGCGGTGCTGGTCACGGCGGGCGCCGGGGTGGGCAAGTCGCGCCTGCGCCACGAGCTCGTGCGGCGCCTCGCCGCGCGCGGCCAGCCCGTCGAGATCTGGACGGCTCGGGGCGACTCGATGCGGGTCGGCGCGCCGTTCGGCATGCTCGGGCAGATCGTCCGGCGGGCCGCGCGGCTGCTCGACGGCGAGCCGATCGAGGCGCGGCGCGCGAAGCTCGCCGCGCGCGTCGCGCTGCACGTGCCGGCGCCGATGCGGCAGGCGGTCACCGAGTTCCTCGGGGAGATGGTCGGCACGCCGTTCCCGGACGACGAGAGCGTCCTGCTCCAGGCGGCGCGGCAGGACGCGAAGCGCATGGGCGACCAGATGCAGTGGGCCTGGGTGGAGTTCGCCCGGGCGGAGTGCGCCGCCCGGCCGGTGCTGATCGTGCTGGAGGACCTCCACTGGGGCGACCGGCCCACGGTGGAGTACGTCGACGCGGCGCTGCGGCTGCTCTCGGGCGAGCGGCTGATGGTGCTGGCGCTCGCGCGCCCCGAGGTGCGCAAGGCGTTCCCGGTCCTGTGGGGCGATCGGGCGCTCACGGAGCTCCGGCTCGTGGAGCTGTCGCGCAAGGCGTGCGAGCGGCTCGCGCGCGAGGCGCTCGGGCCCGGCGCCCCGGCGGCGCTCGTCGACGAGATCGTGGCGCGCTCCGCGGGCAACGCGTTCTTCCTCGAGGAGCTCGTGCGCGCGGCGGCGGAGGGCCACGGCGGGGGCGTCCCGGAGACGGTGCTCGCGATGATGCAGGCGCGCCTGTCGGGGCTCCTGCCCGAGGCGCGGCGGCTGCTGCGCGCGGGCAGCGTCTTCGGCGAGGTGTTCTGGCGGGGCGCGGCGCAGGCCCTGCTCGGCGCGGCGGTGGAGGAGGCCGAGCTCGACGCCTGGCTCGCGGAGCTCGAGCGGCGCGAGCTCGTCACGCGCCGGCTGGACGCGAAGTTCCACGGGGAGACGGAGTACACCTTCCGCCACGCGCTGGTGCGCGACGCGGCCTACGAGATGCTGACCGACGACGATCGGGCGCTCGGCCACCGGCTCGCGGGGGCGTGGCTGGCGCAGGCCGGCGAGACGGACGCGATGGTCCTCGCCACGCACTTCGCGCGGGGCGGCGAGCAGGAGCGGGCGATCAACTGCTACCGGCGGGCCGCGGAGCAGGCGCTCGGGGGCAACGACTACACGGCGGCGATCGAGCGCGCGGAGGGCGCGATCGTGTGCGGCGCGGCGGGCGAGGAGCTCGGCGAGCTGGCGACGATCCAGGCGGAGGCGCACCGGTACCGGGGGGACTTCGCCTCGGCCGAGCAGCACGCGCTCGCGGCGATGCGGGCGCTGCCGGAGGGGAGCCTCCGCTGGTACCGCGCGGCGAACCTGGTGGCGCTGGCCGCGTGCCCGCTCGGCCACGAGGAGACGGCCATGGCGCTCGCCCGGAGGTTGCGTGAGCGCTTCTCGCAGGGCGCGGCGAGCGGGCCCGAGCTCTGCGCGATGGCGCAGGCGGCGAGCGGGCTCTTGGTGCTGCGGGGCGAGTGCGAGGACGCGGACGCGCTCTACCGGCAGATCGAGGCGGTGGCGGCGCGCTTCCGGGGCGATCCGGCGGTGAGCGCGACGATCCTGCGCCTCGGCATGCACCGGGCGATCCTGGCGGGGGATCTCGGCGGGGCCCGGGAGCGCTGCGAGGCGGCGGCGCACGGGTTCGCGCGGGCGGGCGACGCGCGCATGGCGTGCAGCTCGCGCAGCAACGCCGGGCACCTCTGCAACGAGCTCGGCGCGTACGCCGAGGCGGCGGTCCTGCTGCGCGCGGCGCTGTCGGACGCCGAGCGGCTGGCGCTGGCGAACACGGTGGCGCACGCGAAGGAGAACCTCGGCCGGTCGCTCCTCCACCTCGGCGCGCTCGACGAGGCGCGCGCCCTGGAGATGGAGGCGCGCCGGCATTTCGTGGCCGCAGGCCAGCGGCGGCTGGAGGGCGGCACGTACATCTACCTGGCCGAGGCGCTCCGGCTCGCCGGGGACCTCGCGGGCGCGGAGGCCGAGGCGCGCCGGGCGTGCGAGCTCCTCGGGGACATCCCGCCGCTCGTGCCGTGTGTGCTCGCGACGCTCGCGAACGTGCTGCTCGCCCAGGGCCGCGCCGCCGAGGCGCTCGAGGGCGCGGCGCGGGCCGCGGGGCTGGCGTCCGCGGCCGTCGCGTCGCTCGGCCACCTCGAGACGGGCGAGTCGCTCGTGTACCTGGTGCACGCGGAGGCCCTCGCCGCGAACGGCGACGGGGCGCGCGCCCGCGCGGCGATCGGGCTGGCCCGCGACCGGCTGCTGGAGCGGGCCGCGAAGATCACGAACCGCGCGTGGCGGGCGAGCTTCCTGGAGAACGTGCCCGAGAATGCCCGGACGCTCGCGCTCGCGCGGGCGTGGCTCGGCGCGTGAGATCGCTGGAACGGGAAGACGGAAGGTGGGAGACGGGAGTGACTCCCCATCATGCTTCCACCTTCACGTGAAGTTTCAGCGGGTTTCAGCGGGTGAATCCCTGGTGATCGCGCCCCCCTCTTTCGATTACCACCGCGACGAACCGCAGCCGATATCGAAATTTCCAACCCGAGCGCGCCGCCGTGGGCATGCCTGGAACACGTCGACGCGTAAGTTGACACGCGTTCACCTCGACCGATAACGTGTGCATACGGGAAGATCGCACTCGGTGCGGGGGGTCCTGGTGCCGGCGCCCATGGTTTCTGGTGATGCCGGGAAAAGGCGCCGTGCGCTGAAGGTGAAATGGAGCTTCGGGGGGGGACCGGGGTCGCCCGCGTGGAGATGCTGATGAAGAGTCGATCCGTGCCGCGCCGCAATGTCGTTCTGTCGGCGCTGATCCTGTCCGCCAGCGCCTTGACGGGTTGTACTTCCAAGGGAGGGAGCGAGAGGGCCGAGGCCGCTCCGAAGGAGGCGACGACGCCCGCGGCGGCGGCGCCGACGCCGGCGACCAAGCCCGCGGCGGTGGTCACGATCGCCAGGGAGCAGCAGGCCACGTGGGTGCGCAATTTCAACCCGCTGCTCTCCGAGGGCAGCGTGCGCTTCCCGACGGTCGCCGGCATCTACGAGCCGATGCTCGTCTTCAACACGATGCGCGGCGAGTACACGCCGTGGCTCGCGACGCAATACACGTGGAGCGAGGGGAACAGAAAGCTCACGTTCACGATGCGCCCCGGCGTCAAATGGTCGGACGGCCAGCCCTTCTCGGCGCGGGACGTGGCGTTCACGTTCGCGCTCCTGAAGAAACACCCGGCGCTCGATCTGTCCGGGGTGTGGAAGTTCATCGGCGGCGTGACGGCGAAGGATGACGCGACCGTGGAGTTCACGCTGCGGCGGCCCTACGTCCCCGGGCTCAGCTACATCGGCCACCAGCCGATCGTGCCGGAGCACAAGTGGAAGGACGTCGCCGATCCGGTCACGTACACGAACGAGAACCCCGTGGCGACAGGGCCGTTCACCGAGGTGAGGGTCTTCCAGAACCAGGTATACGAGCTCGGCAAGAACCCGAACTACTGGCAGGATGGCAAGCCGGCGGTGGATGGGCTGCGCTTCCCGGCATACCCGAGCAACGACCAGGTGAGCCTGGCGCTCACGAACGGGGAGATCGACTGGGCGGGCGCCTTCGTGCCCGACGTCGAGCAGGTGTTCGTCGCCAAGGATCCGGCGAACCACCATTACTGGTTCCCGCTCGTCGGCGGCACGGCGACGCTGTACCCGAACACGACGAAGAAGCCGTTTGACGACGTGCGGGTGCGCAAGGCGATCAGCATGGGGATCGATCGGGCGCAGATCGTGAAGATCGCGTCGAACAACTACACGCACGGCGCGGACGCAACCGGGTTGGACGACTCCTACGAGCGGTGGCGCAACGACAAGGCCGTGGCGGCGGGCAGCAGCTGGGTGCAGTTCGACGTGGCCACGGCGAATCAGATGCTGGACGAGGCCGGCTACGCGGTGGGCCCGGACGGGATCCGGGCGAAGGACGGCAGGCCGATGCGCTTCGAGATCAACGTGGTCAGCGGCTGGTCGGACTGGGTCCGCGCGGTCCAGATCATCGCGCAGAACCTGAAGCAGATCGGCATCGACGCGACGATGAAGACGTACGACTTCAGCGCGTATTTCGAGGCGCTCCAGAAGGGCACGTTCGACATGGCGATCAGCTGGACCACCGTGGAGCCGACGCCGTACAACTTCTACCGCGATCTGATGAGCGCGGAGCTGGTGAAGCCCGTGGGGGAGGCGTCCGCGCGCAACTGGCACCGCTTCGGGGCGAGGGAGGCCGACAGCCTGTTCCACGCGTTCGAGGCCGCGACGGATCCCACCGAGCAGAAGCGCATCCTGGACGCGGTGCAGATGATCTTCGTGCAGGCCGCGCCGGTCATTCCGCTCTTCAAGAATCCGTCCTGGGGCGAGTGCAACACCAAGCGCTTCACCGGGTTCCCCACCCACCGGAACCCGTACGCCAAGCTGACGCCGAATAATCCGCCGGAGTACCTGCTCGTCCTTACCGAGCTCCGACCGAGGTGACGAGGTGAGGCGGGGCCGAGGCCGACCCGACCCGACCCAGGTTGAGGCCGACCCGACTCAGGTTGCCCGGACCTGCCCCGCCTCGGGCCCGACCCAGGTTGTACCGGGGCGACCCGACCCGGGTTGGGGGCCAACGCCGGTTGAAAGTTTAAATCCTAGCCTGCTTGGGACCGACCACGTTGAGCCATCATGACCCGGGTTGAGGGCCGGCCGAGACCAGGCTGCGCCGTTGGCGTTGCGAGACCAGGTTGAGGCGTTGCGAAATCGTTACGACAGATTTCATCTGCCGGGACGTAAATGCCCCGATCGCTCAAGCCGATCCTACTGCAGCCTGCTCATGACGCTGCTCTGTGCGAGCCCAGCTCGGCAGGACAATGTGTACATGCCTTCGCAGCGCCGTGCAGGGAATCTAAAACCATCTCCGATTTCCATGGATGGACGTTCCCCCACGACAACGGATCGCCCCCGTCGCCCAGACTTTGCCTCTTCATTGTAGCGCACGGCGCAGTGCCTACACCGCGAGCACGACGTCGCTCACGCTGGCGCCATGGAGTGTACGCATCAACCACGTTCCCGCTGGAAATACGACGCTGCGCGCACCGGCACACCATCGTCCGAGCGCCACGCGGTAGGATACACGAAACGCGCGCACAGCGGCAGCAGCGATCCGCCACGCATCGCCCTGCTCACGACCGACCGCAAACGTGGGATTACGGTCGCGTAGCGCCTCGAAGCTGGTGGCACGCTCGTAGGGGGAGACCTTGCTGGCTCGCTCGGCGCCCAGGCAGTCAAACCCCTGCCGCCTTACTTCCGCAT
The DNA here is from genome assembly GCF_002950945.1 of Sorangium cellulosum. Classification (GTDB taxonomy): domain Bacteria; phylum Myxococcota_A; class Polyangia; order Polyangiales; family Polyangiaceae; genus Sorangium; species Sorangium cellulosum_E. The sequence continues at coordinate 5,529,234 of NZ_CP012673.1, read as the reverse complement.
GGGCCTGCGCCTCGTGTCGCTCGACCTCTGCAGCGAGCTCACGCCGAAAGCCCTCCGCGCGGTCCTGTTCAATGGCAGGCGGCAGCGATAACGGAAGCGTCATTTCTGCCGGCCATTGTGGATTTTTAGGATTGAGATACGCCGAGGGACGCGACGCGTGCAGCACGCCGCGGCCGATCTCGCTCACATCCACCTTGGCGCCAGGCCATTCACGCGCATGCCGAACGAGGCCGGCAGCCACAGGGTTTATAAGGACGTAGGCGATCTTCTCCACAACCGCTGCGCGCGTCAGGAGCCGTACGACGCTGGTCTTCTCGTGGTCCCATACCGCTCCTTCCCACCTGCGGAGCACCTTCGTGCCGAGCGCGACAATACGATGGAAGAACTGCAAAAAGCTCGGTAGAACGCCGTTCACATCGGTCACGACGAGGTGCAGATGCGTTGACATTGCGCAGAGCGCATGGACCTGAAGGCCGTAGCGGCGAGCGGATACGGCGAGAGTGTAAACCAGGAACTGGGTGATGGCGGCGTCGGGGCGGAAGAGGAGATGCCGGCGAAGGACGCGACGGGTGATCATGTACGTGGCGCCGGCAACAATCTCGCGGGGCTGGCTCATGCCGTTGCCATATGACAATTACCATGCCCAGTATCTATGCTAATAATTTCAATGACTTACCCGCTTCTTGGGCGCCGACCGCCTATTTCCGCCAGGCGGTCGCCACCTGCGCCTAACCTGGGCGACCCCAACCTGTAACCTGGGCGACCCCAACCTGGGTCGGGTCAACCTGGGGGCGACCCCAACCTGGGCGACCCCAACCTGGGTCGGGTCCGGCGCGCCTACAAACCTGGGTCGGGTCCGCCACCTGGGCTCCGGCCTGCGCAGGATCGCCGGCCTGCGCAGGATCGCAACCTGGGTCGGCTCCGGCCTGGGTCGGCTCCGGCCTCAACCCGGGTCGGGTCCGCCGGTCCGCCGCCCCGGCCTCAACCCGGGTCGGGTCCGCCCGCCGGCCTCAACCTGGGTCGGCTCCGGCCTGGGTCGGCTCCGGCCTCAACCCGGGTCGGGTCCGCCGGTCCGCCGCCCCGGCCTCAACCCGGGTCGGGTCCGCCCGCCGGCCTCAACCCGGGTCGGCTCCGGCCTGGGTCGGCTCCGGCCTCAACCCGGGTCGGGTCCGCCGGTCCGCCGCCCCGGCCTCAACCCGGGTCGGGTCCGCCCGCCGGCCTCAACCCGGGTCGGGTCCGCCCGGGTCGCCTCACAGGATCGCGAACGCTCGGACCGGGAACGTCCCCATGGCGCGGACCTTCACCGGAACCGCGAAGAGCCGGCCCCCCGCGTCGGGAAGCTGCTCGAGCCCCGTCATATGCTCGCAGATCGGGATCCCCTCCCGCAGCAAGATGGAATGGACCGGCCGCGCCGGATCCCCCGTATCATCGATGTTGTACGTATCGATCCCCACGAATGCCGCGCCCGCGCTGACCAGCAGGCGCGCCGCGTCTCGCGTGAGGAACGGATGCCCCTCGAAGTACCTCTCCGTACGCCAGTGGTCGCTCCACCCCGTGCGCACGAGCACGGCCTTGCCGGCCACGTCGACCCCGGCGAACGCGTCCGGTCCGATCCCCCGCTCGGACCGCCTCCGCGCCTCCACGACCACCCTCTCCAGCCCGGCGAGCGACTCGAGCGGCAGGTCGGCCAGGTCCTTGCCGTCCGGGTACCGATGGAACGGGCTGTCCACGTAGGTGCCCGTGTTCGCGACCATATCGATGCGGCCGATGTGGAACTCGACGCCCTCCGCGTAGACCCCGCGAGACTGCTCCCGCGAGAGGAAATCGCAGACGACAGGGGCCGGCACCCCCTTGTACGTGATCATGCCGTGCTCGATGGTGTGGCTCAGGTCGACGATTCTCTGGGTCGGGGTGGTCACGGTCCGCTCCTTGAGTTCGCGTCGCCCGGGCGCGCTCGGCGGCCCGGGTCGGCGGTCGCGGACAGGGTATCCTCTGCGCATGCCGAAGATCCTCGTCATCGACGATCAGCCCGCCGTCTGCGTCGCGCTGGCGACGCTCTTCGAGCTGCATGGGCTGGAGGTCCGCGTCGCGGCCACGCCGGACGAGGCGATCGCGGCGGTGCTCGACGACGAGCTCGGCGCGGTGGTCCAGGACATGAACTTCCGGCAGAGCGCTACCTCCGGCGAAGAAGGGATGGATCTCCTCCGCCGGATCAAGGCGATCGATCCCGACCTGCCCGTCGTCGCCATGACCGCGTTCACGTCGATCGAGGGCGCCGTCGGCCTCATCAAGGCCGGCGCGAGCGACTACGTACCGAAGCCGTGGGACGACCGCAAGCTCGTCGCCACTGTGAGCAACCTCGCGCGGCTGCGGTCGCTCGAGCAGGAGAACGCGCGCCTCCTGGCCCAGCGCGGCCGCGCGCGGCACAAGCTCGCCGAGCGTTACGACCTCGCCGGTCTCGTCTACGCGAGCGACGCGATGCACGAGATCGTCAGCCTCGCGGTCAAGGTCGCGCCCGCGGACGTCCCCGTCCTCATCACCGGGCCGAACGGGACCGGCAAGGAGCGCCTCGCCAGCATCGTCCAGGCGAACTCCCGGCGGCGCGACCGGCCGTTCGTCAAGGTGAACGCCGGCGCCCTCCCCGACGAGCTCGTCGAGGCCGAGCTGTTCGGCGCCGAGGCCGGCGCGTTCACCGGCGCGGCGCGCCTCCGCATCGGCCGCTTCGAGGAGGCCGACGGCGGCACCCTGTTCCTCGACGAGATCGGCACGCTCTCCCTCAACGGCCAGGCGAAGCTGCTGCGCGTCCTGCAAACGGGCGAGTACCAGCGCCTCGGCAGCAGCATCACCCGGAAGGCCGACGTGCGCGTGCTGAGCGCGACCAACCGCGACCTCCCGCGCGCCATCGCCGAGGGTTCCTTCCGCGAGGACCTCTACTTCAGGATCAACGTCATCGAGCTCCCGCTGCCGGCGCTGCGCGACCGCCCCGAGGACATCGTGCCGATCGCGAGCCACCTGCTCGAGCGACAGGCAGCGGCCGCGGGCGAGCGGGTGACGCTCAGCGAGCGCGCGCGCCATGCGCTCGTCGAGCACGACTGGCCTGGCAACGTGCGCGAGCTCGAGAACCGGCTCACGCGCGCGGTGCTCGTGCGCAAGGGCGAGGCGATCGAGCCCCAGGATCTCGGGCTCGACGCGGCCGCGCGCGTCCCGCCGGCGCCGAGCGCCCCCCCAGGCGCCGCCTCGGGCGCCGCGTTCGCCGCCCCCTCCTCCGAACGCGCCGAGATCGAGCGCGCGCTCGTCGAGGCGCGCGGCGTGGTCGCCAAGGCCGCGGCGTCGCTCGGCCTGAGCCGGCAGGGGCTCTACCGGCGCATGGACCGGCTCGGGATCCAGCTCGAGCGCAAGCTCAAGTAACGCCCGCGTCCGGCGTCGGCGTCGCTGCCGGCGTCGGCGTCGCCGCCGGCGGCAGCCGGCACTCCACCTCGACCCCTCCCCCCTCGCGGCGCCGCAGCGCGAGCGCGCCGCCGTGTGCGGTCGCGATCTCGTGGCAGAGCGCGAGCCCGAGCCCTCGCCCCTGCTGCTTGGTCGAGTAGAAGGGCAAGAGCGCCTTCCCCAGCGCCTCGTCCGGGAGCCCGCAGCCGCGATCGGTCACCGTGAGCGCGATCTCGCCGGTCGGCAGGCGCCGCACCGCGACCTCGATCTGGTCCGGGGGGCTCCCGGCCTCGGCGGCGTTCTTGAGCAGGTTCAGGAGCAGCTGCTGGATCTGCGCGGGATCGAAGCATCCGGGCTCGACCGGCGCCTCGCGCAGCGCGAAGGGCGCGAGCCCACGCAGCCGCTCCAGGAACGGTCGCCACGCCACGCGCTCGGGGGCCGGCGGCGGGAGGCGCGCGAGATCCGCGTACGCGCCCAGGAAGCGGACGAGGTGCGCGCTCCGCTCCTCGATCGTGTCGAACACGACGCCGAGGCGCTCCCGGTGCTCGGGCCGGTCGAGCAGCAGCCGGCCCGAGTGGATCAGCGACGAGATGGGCGCGAGCGAGTTGTTGAGCTCGTGGCTGATCATCCGGATCGCGTTCCGGTAGAGCTCCGCCTCCTTGCGCGCGATCTCGCGCGTGAGCGACCGGACCGAGACCAGCACGTGCGCCTGGGTGTTCAGGCGGAACACGCGGCGGGCGACGTAGAGCGTCTCGATCTCGCCCCGGCGCTCGACCGACACGAGCGCGTCGCGGCCCGACGTGATCGCCGCGCGGAGCTCCTCCGGCTCGCCCGCGAGCAGGTCGTCGAGCGTCCGCCCGCCGAGGCGCTCCCCCGCGGCGAAGAAGGCGCGCGCGGCGCCGTTGTCGAGCACGACCCGGCCCGCCTCGGTGTGGAGCACCATCGCCACGGGCGCCGCGTCGAGCGCCGTCTCGAGCAGCAGCTCCTTCTGGTAGAGGTCGTCGCGCTGCGCGCGCAGCGCGTCGCCGAGGCGGTTGTGGCGCTCGACGAGGTCCCCGAGCTCGTCCCGGCGGTCGTGCCGGACGCGCAGCGTGTAGTCCGACTCCGCGAAGCTCGCCAGGCCGCCCGCGACCGCGCGCAGCAGGCCGAGCGCGCGCCCGAGCAGGAGCCGCGACGCGAGCGCGCCGGCGGCCAGCGTGAGCCCCAGCGCCACGAGGGCGCACCCGGCCAGGGACACCTGCGCGCGCGCCGCCGCGAGGCTCCCGGCGCTGGCGGCGGCCGAGCTGAGCGCCACGACGAGGGCGTGGCGGACCCGGAGCGGCACCCGGATCGCGCTCATGAGCGCGACGCCTCGGCGGGAGACACGGCGCTCGCGCGCAGCGCCGGCAGGAGCGCCGCGGCCATGCCGGCGAGCCAGATGGCCGCAGCGACGACGCCGATCCGGAGCGGGTCGAGGGGCACATCGAGCTCGGGCGCGGCGGCGCGCGCCGCGGCCCGGAGCCCCGCGAGGGCGACGGCGCCGGCGGCGAGGCCGGCCGTCGTGAGCAGCGCGTTCTCGACGAGCAGGAGGCGCGCGACGTCGGCGCGCGTCGCGCCCAGGGCCCGGCGGATGCCGACGGCCTGGCGGCGCTCGGCCACGAGCAGCGAGGCCATGCCGATGCGCCCCAGGAAGACGACGACGAGCATCGTCCAGATCAACACGAGGGCGAGGCCGCCCGCGCCGCGGCTCGTGTGCGTGTCGAGCTCCGCGCCCTCGTCGAGCTTGCGGACGAGCACGACGCGGCGCGGGTCGGCGCGCTCGATCGCCTCGCGCGCCCCGCGCACCCGCGCCGCCTCGTCGTCGATCGCCGCGCCGGCGGGGCTGCGCGCGCCCGCGGCCGAGCCGGACGGGTCGAGCCGGATCACGTAGCTCAACGTGCGGCCGAGCGGCGGCCCATCGGCCGCGAAGACGACGCTCTCGGCGTCGGCGTCGATCCCCAGAGAGGCGCGGAACGAGGGCACGACGCCGACGATCGCGAGCGGCTTCTGCCGGGCGCTCCGGCGCACGATCTGCCCGACCGCGCGGCGGTCCGGGAAGAGGCGCGCCGCGAGCGCCTCCGTGACGACGGCCGGCGTCGCCGCCGCGGCCGCGGCGTCCCTCTCGTCCCCGCGCGCGAGCAGGCGCCCCTCGAGCGGGTCCAGGCCGAGGACGGCGGCGACGCCGCCGCGGTCGTCGAGAACCCAGGCGAGCGCGCGCGGGCCGCCCGGGGCCGTCGTCTCCACGACCTCCCGGTGGGTGAGGTTGTACGGCGCCGAGGTCGCCTCGGCGGCGGCGCGGACGCCGGGGACCCGCGCGAGGGCCTCGAGGTCGCGGCGCACGTGGGCATCGCGCTCGTCGCGGGAGGTGAAGCTCGGGCCGTCCCGCTCGGTCACGGCGAGCAGCAGCGTCCGCGTGTCGATGCCCCGCGGCACCGACGCGGCGCGCGTGTAGTGGAGGGCGAGCCCCGAGGCGTACACCGCCACGGCGAAGCCGAAGGCGGTCTCGAGCACCGTCAGGAGCGCCGGCGTCTTCTGGCGGGCGAGCGCCCGGACGAGGGGGCCGATCACGATCGCCCGAGCCCCTCGGCCGGCGGCCTCGTGGCCGCGCGGAACGCCGGGTACACGCCGGCGGCCAGGGCGGCGGCGAACGCGGCCACGAGCCCCGCCGCGGAGGAGCGCGCGTCCAGGTGGTAGTCGATCGGCCGGAGGAGGATCACGCGGTTGACGACCGCGAGCGCCGCCGCGGCCACCCCGAGCGCGAGCGCGGCGCCGGCGACGGCCACGAGCGCGGCCTCGAGGAGCAGCTCGAGGAAGACGCCGCGGGCGCTCGCGCCGAACGCGTGGTAGACGGCGATCTCGGCGCGCCTCGCGCGGAACTTGCCCTCGAGCAGCCGCGCGACGTTGAGCGTGCACGCCCCGAGGAGCACGTCGGCGAGCAGCGCGAACATCGTCGCGCCGGGGTCGTCCGCGCGGAGCGCGTGCATGCGCTCGCGCGGCACGAGCTCGGCCCCGATCACGCGCCGGCCTCGCGCGCGCCCGCGGTCCACGTGGGCGTCGAGCTCGGCCTGGAACGCGGCCCGGCGCGGCTCGTCGCGGAGCTCGACGAGGAGCTCCAGCCAGCCGTTGTCGGTCGCCGCGAACGCCTCGAAGCTCCCGCCCGGGTCCTCGTGCTCGCGGAACAGCGCCGGCCGGACGCCGAGCGCAATGCCGACCGCGCTCGGCGCGAAGACCAGCGCGGGGCGCGGGGCGCGCGCGCCGGGAGCGGCCGGCACCGCGACCACGCCGGCGACCCGGAAGGGCTCGCCGAACAGGCGCAGCGTGCGCCCGAGGCCGCTCCCGCCGGCGAACAGCGCGCGCTCGGCCGCCTCGGAGAGCACGACCGGGCGCTCGTCGCCGGCGCCCTCCGCCCGCGACCAGAGGGCCCCGCTCCGGACCGGAGCCCCCACCATGCCGAACAGGTCGCGCGTGCAAAAAGCCACCTGGACTGGAACGAGCGGGCCGCCGTCGGCGCTCCCGGCGGCCACGGCGGCGAAGAGGTCCGACGCGCGCGAGGGGTGGGAGCTCCCGAGGAGGACGCGGTCGCGGAGGCCCGGGGTATCGATCGCGCTCGGCTCGAGGAGCGCGCCGCCCTCGCGCCGGATGGAGACGAAGTAGACGCCGCGCGAGGAGGCGAACGGATCGGACGAGCGCCCGCGGAGGACCGCACGTGCCGCTGTCCACGCCGCGAGGCCGAGCGTGAACGCGAGCAGCATGATCGCCGTATGACCCGGCTGCCGGCGGAGGCTCCTGACGGCAAGCCGGAGCGCGTCGCCGAGCGTCACGGGCGCCCCTTCGCGACCGTGTCCGCAGGCGCGGCGGGCGCCGTGGGCGCGATCGCGGGCGCGGGCACCGAGGACGCCGCGGGCGCGGCGAGGGCCCAGGGATCGATGAGCTTGCCGTCGAGCACGTGCACCTTGCGGCGCGCCCGCGCCGCGAGCTCCGGGTCGTGCGTCGTCATGACGATCGTCGTGCCGCCGGCGTGGATGCGCTCGAGCAAGTCGAGGATCTGCCGCGCCGAGCGGGAGTCGAGGTTGCCGGTGGGCTCGTCGGCCAGCAGCAGCGCGGGCTCGCCGACGAGCGCGCGGGCGATCGCCACGCGCTGCTGCTGCCCGCCCGAGAGCTCGCCGGGCAGGTGGTGGAGCCGCGCGCTCAGGCCCACGTCCGCGAGCGCGCGCTCCACGCGGTCGCGCCGCGCGCGCGCGCCCAGGCCGCGGACCCGCAGCGGCACCTCCACGTTGTCGAACACGTCGAGGTCGGCGATCAGCTGGAAGCTCTGGAACACGAAGCCGATCTTCCGGTTCCGGATCGCGCTCGCGCGCGCGTCCGAGAGCCCCTGCATCGGCTCGCCGTCGAGCAGGTACTCGCCCCCGTCGAACGGGTCGAGCAGCCCGGCGACGTTGAGGAACGTCGTCTTTCCGGAGCCGGAGGGCCCCATCACGCTGAGGAACTCGCCGCGCGCGACGTGCAGCGTGAACCCGGACAGCGCGTGGGTCTCGAGCAGACCGCGCCGGTAGACCTTCGTGACGTTCGTCATCCGGATCATGGTTGTCTCGCCGCGCGCCGCGCGCGCCTCCTCTCCAGCACCGGGCCGACCCGCGTCCGCGAGGGCATCAGGCGTCAGGCATTGGCAAGGCCTGCACCCGCAGGATATCGGCGCGGGACCGCCCGGGGAACGACACGTGTCCGCCTCCCCCGCGGACACCTGTCCGGACGCGGACGCCCGGGCCGCGCGCGCAGCCCGGGCGAGAGCGCCGATCCTGCCGGGCACGCCGCCTGCTCTGTCGCCGCGCATGCGAAACCTCTTCTTCTCTTTCTCGTTCGCCGCGGCGTTCGCGTCCGGGTGTGCCCCCGAGCCGACGTCGACCACGAGCGCCCCGACGTTTCACAAGGACGTCGCGCCGCTGCTCCAGAAGAGCTGCCTGGGCTGCCACGCGCAAGGCGGCAGCGCGCCGGTGAGCCTGTCCTCGTACGAGAACGCCAGGGCGCTCGCGCCGCTCATCGCCGCGGAGACCGAGGCGCGGCGGATGCCGCCGTGGGGCGCCCTCCCGACCGACGAGTGCGAGCCCCCTCGCCCGTTCCAGGGCGACCTGCACCTCTCCCTCGACGAGATCGCCCTGCTCCGCGCCTGGAGCGACGCCGGCGCGCCCGAGGGAGATCCCGCGGACGCCCCGGCCCCGTACACGCCCGTCGCCCAGGGCCTGTCGCGCACGGACATCGAGCTCGCGCCCCGGGCGCCGTTCGCGGCGGCGGAGGGCGCCGACAGCTTCCGCTGCTTCGTCCTCGATCCGCAGCTCGCGGAGCCGGCGTGGGTCCAGGGCTACGACGTGCTGCCGGGCGACCGCGAGGTGGTGCACCACGCGCTGATCTTCATCGACGCGAACCGCGAGAGCGAGGCGCTCGGCGGCGAGAGCGGCAGCTACGAGTGCTTCGGCGACGCGCGCCTCTCCGAGACGTCGCTGCTCGGCGCGTGGGCGCCCGGCACGCAGGCGTTCGAGCTGCCGCCCGGCATCGGCATCGCCGTGCCGGCGAACGCGCTGCTCGTGATGCAGGTGCACTACCACCCGAAGCCCGGCAAGCGGCCCTCGCCCGAGGCGACCAGGGTCGCGCTCCGCCTCGCCGACGCGAAGCCGGGCCGCGCGCTCCTGAACCTGCCGTTCGGCAACGCCGGGGGGCCGTTCCCGGACGGGAACGGGCTGCTGCCCGGCCCGGGCGATCGCGGGAGCATCGAGTTCCGGATCCCCGCCGGCGCCGAGGGGCACGTGGAGCGCATGCGGTTCGCCGTCGATCTCCCGATCCCCGAGGTGTCGATCTTCGGCGCCGGCGTCCACATGCACCGGGCCGGCGTCGACATGAAGGTCGAGCAGCTCCACGCGGACGCGGAGGGCGACGAGGGCGACCGCACCTGCCTCGTCCAGACCCCTGCGTACGACTACAACTGGCAGCGGATCTACGGCTACGACGCGCCGATCGACGACCTGCCCAGGCTGCGGTCGGGCGACGAGACCGAGCTGCGCTGCACGTACAACAACACCACGGACAACCCCGCGATGGCCGCGCAGCTCGTCGAGGAGCGCCTGCCCGCGCCCCAGGACATCCGCCTCGGCGAGGAGACGCTCGACGAGATGTGCGTGGCGTTCGTGCCCGTCGTGCACCCGAACCTCTGAGGAGACGCCGATGCGATCAAGACATCTTCGTGGATTCCTCGGCGCGCTCGCGCTCGCCGCCTGCTCTTCCTCTCCCTCGATCGAGGCGCCGCCGCCCTGGAGCGCGACGCCGCCAGAGGCCCTCTGTCCGGAAGGCTTCGCCGACTGCGACGGCGACCGCGCGAACGGCTGCGAGGCCGCGCTGCAGACGAGCCTCGAGAGCTGCGGCGCCTGCGGCGCGCGCTGCGCGGGCGGCGACGGCGCGGCGGCGCTGTGCGCGGCGGGCGCGTGTGTCGTCGCGTGCGACGCCGGTCGGGCCGACTGCGACGGCGAGGCCGAGAGCGGCTGCGAGGCGCGCACGCTGGACGACGCGCGCCATTGCGGCGCCTGCGGCGTGGTCTGCTCCGCGGCGTGCTGGAACGGCACCTGCGACGCCGCCGTGCTCGCCGAGGCGCTCCCGCTGCCGACGTTCCTCGAGGTGGACACGTCCGGGCTCTACTGGTCCAACCAGGGCGCGAACGACAGGGCGAACGGCAGCATCATGAGGCTCGATCCCGGCGGCGGGACCGCGATGGTACTGGCGGCCGATCTGGCGCACCCCGGCCACCTCGCGCTCGACGAGGCGGCGGTGTACTTCTCGCACGAGGGGGGCATCGCGGCCGTCCCCAAGGCCGGCGGCGAGCCGACCGAGCTCGCGCCGGGCGCGCGCGGCGTCGCGGGGCTCGCGGTGGATCAGGGCACGCTCTACTGGGTCGAGGCGGGAACGCCCCCCGCGTTCGAGGATGGCGGGCTGTTCGCGGCCCCGCTGGACCCCGGCGCGGAGCCGACGAAGGTGAAGCTCGCCACCGTCCCGGGCTTCGCCAGCGGGATCGCGCTCGACGCCGACCACGTCTACGTGACCGCCGCCGGGACCGGAGAGGCCCAGGGCGCGATCTACCGGGTCGCCCGCGACGGGATCGCGCCGAGCGCGCCGGAGGGGCTCCACGACAAGCTCGATGAGCCGCGCGCGCTCCGCGCCCACGGCGGCGCCTTCTGGTTCATCGAGCGCGAGGGGATCGCCACCTTCTCGCCCGGGACGCCCGTGCGCAGGGTCGTCTCGGATCTGCCGCAGACCCCCGCGCAGCTCGCGTTCGACGACACGCGGGTCTACTGGACGACGGCCCGGGAGATCGACGGCCAGGTGCAGAGCGCGCGGTTCGACGGGACCGATCTCGCGACGCGGGCACGTAACCTCGGTTATCCGTGGGGCATCGCCGTGGACGGGTCGAACGTCTACTGGACCCTCGCGTGGGCCGGGGGGCCGATGACGGGGGCGCTGGTCAGCGGTCCCAAGGTCCCGTGACGGCGGTTGGTGAGGCGGGTTCAGCCCTCGACCGCCATCTGCCTCCCACCGCCTGACGCCGCCTCTCGCTCGCCTGTGTGCAGCAGATAGCCCGTGTCCGGGTTCTCGCGGCGCCAGATCACGTGATCCATGAAGTAATGATGGATGTTCACGAACACGTAGATGGCGGCTAAATACGGTGTTTCGCCGAGGCCTGACGTCGCTTCACCGTCGCTCGCGCTCATCACGAGCGCGCCGTCGAGGAGCGCGGGCGCGCCGCGGAACACGACCCATCCGAGGCCGACGGCCGAGGCCGCCAGGAACGCCAGCCGCACGCCGGTCGGCCTCCCGAACGACGGCGGCCCCTCGGCCTCGCGCGCCTCGTTCCGCCTCAGGAGCCAGACGAAGTACAGATACTGGACGGAGTGCAATGCGGGGATGAGGTACATCATGAGCCGGTCGAGGCTCGAGTAGACCGTCCAGAGCCAGACCGTGATCAAGAACCCGGCGAGCGGCGCGATGGGCGGCAGCCGCCTCTCCCTCCGCCACCTGTGCGCGAGCGTCCAGACCAGCGCGAGCGCGCTCAACCCGAAGATCACCTGGGTGACGGGCTCGAGCGCCGGCGGGTGCGCGAGCGACGTGTAGACCACGCCTTTCTCCTCGAGCTCCCTGCCCGGATCGGCCGGGCTCGCCCACGCATAGGCCCACGCCGCGAAGCAGTGCCCGAGGACCACCCTGCGCTCCAGCGGGCTGAAGCGAAACCCGCGCCGGGCCGAGAGCACCGTCAGCACGCCGAAGCCCTGCTTCACGTAATGCCAGCCCACGAGGAAGAACATGAGCTGGATCATGAAGCCCATGGTCCGGGCGGAGCCGGTCGCCAGCGCCACGACCGCCCACGCGAGGAGCGCGAGCGGCACCAGGAACCCGGCGACGACGTACCGCATCCGCTGCGTCGGGGCGAACACGCGGCCCAGGGCGCGGCTCCTCACGTCCTTGTAGAACAGGAGGTACGTCACCGCGAAGTGCGGGTCGTTGATCACGGACGCCGCGTGAAACGTCAAGAAGCCGAGCGCGAGCTCCGATGTGTCGAGCCCGACGCTCCTGCGGAGGATCCAGGCGAGAGGAAAGAGGACGAGCGTCGCCCCCCCGACGAGCAGGAACTCGATGAGGCGCCCCCGGAGGGCGCCGGGGCGCGACGTGGCGACAGGGGCCATCAGCGTCACGCTCGCGCTGGTCATGCGGCGAAGTTACCACAACCCCGGCGCGGCCTCGATCGCGGCGCGGTCAGCGCCGGATCGACCCCTCTCCGGGTGACCTGCCGGAGCTTGGCGCTGGACCCCGAGTCCCGCCAGTGGCACAGGACGGTAATACAACCATGGTTGTGAACAGAGCATCACGGGTCGATCCCGGCGCGTCGGGCGCCCGACGGCGGCGCCGCGCCGGCGCGCTGGCCGGCGGCTGCTGGGCCTTGACGATGAGCTGCACGGCGAGCCCGCCGGCGACCGCGCCGCAGCCTGCGACCCCGCCTGCCGCCCCGGCACCGGCGGCGAGCGCAACGGCGAGCGCAACGCCCGGCGGCGCGCCGCCCGCGCCGCCCGCGCCCCCGCCAGCGGAGCGCAGGCCGCCTGGCGACATGATCCAGCGCGAGCGCTGGGTGGGCACGCTGGAGCTGACGAAAGGCGAGCAGCCCATCATCGCCGGAAGGCTGATGTCACGAGAGGACGCCGAGCGCCTGCTCGGCCCGGGCTGGCGCGCGCTGCGCGGGCGGCGAGTCCGCGTGCTCGCCTCGCTGCGGGATCACGTCTGCGAGCCGGAAGCACAGTGTCTGAGAGGAGGGCGCATTCCGCTCCTCGAGAACGTCGCAGCGATCGAGCTCTGCCGCGCCGCGGACTCCGCGGACTCCGTGGCTCAGCCGGCCGACGTCGACTGCCCGCCGGGCGCCGCGGAGGTCGCGATCTGCGACGCCGAGTGCGAGAGCCGCAGCAAGGAGTGCTCCGAACGCACCCGCGATCCCGGCGCGCTGCGCCGCTGCGGCTGCGCCAAGGTCAGCTGCGATCAGGCCTGCAAGAGCACCGGCGAGGCGCGGTTCCTGTGCCGTTGACCCCTCGGCCGGGAGGCCCGCCCGGGCGCCGCGTGGAGCGTGGGGCGCGCAGCGACCGGCCGCGCCGGCGGCGGGCCCGCCCGCGCCTCACAGCCGCGTGACCACGAGCCCTTCGTTCTGCACGGAGATGCGCGCGGGCTTGCCGCGGTGCTCGTCCGGGATCTCGTCGGCCATGAGGTAACGGCCGGCGATGGAGACGAACTCCGCCTCGAGGCTCATGCAGAAGATGCTCGCGTCCGCGTTGTTGTGCGCGCCCGCCATGGCGCGGCCGCGGAGCGGCGCGTAGACGTGGATGTTGCCGTCCGCGATGAGCTCCGCGCCCGAGCTGACCGGCGAGAGGACCACGAGGTCTCCGTGGGGCACGTAGACGACCTGCCCGCTGCGCACCGGCTGCCGCACCGTCAGCCCCGCCGGCGGCGGCTCGCCGGCCGCGTCCGGCGGGGGCGCGGCGTCCCTCGGGCGCCGGGTGGGCCCGGACGCCCCGCGCTCCGCCGGGGCAGGCCCTGCCGCCGCCGGCCCTGCCGCCACCGGCCCTGCCGCCACCGGCCCTGCCGCCACCGGCCCCGGCGTGGGCGTGTTCCCCTCGGACGACGCCGGCTGGCGCGCCCCGCGCGCGTGCGGCGCCCGCAGGACGCCGAGGCCGGCGGCGACGGCCCGCTCCCGCTGGGCGTCGGTCGGGTTGCGCACGGCGATGGGCACGAGGTTGTGCTTCCTCAGCACCCCGGCGACGGCGCCGAGGTCGACGGGCTCGTCGCCCAGCGCGTCGAGCTCGAGCAGGATCGGCAGGTGCAGGAAGAAGTGCGGCATCTGCGAGATGTGGTCCGCGAGCTGGCGCTCGATGGCCCCCACGTCCGAGGTCCGCAAACAGATCATCGTGAGGGCGGGCATCGTGCCCTTGAGCGCAAACGCCTGCTGCTCTTGCCGCTTCTCGCCTCGCCTGCCCGACACCATCGCTGTCCTCGCTTCCAAAGAGGTGATCCCGCGGCGGCATGGTAACCTGGATCCCGACGCGCGCGCCGGAAAAACCGGCTGGATTCCGCCGCGGTGGCGAACCGTCGCGATCCGTCACTTCTCGCGGGTTTTCGGGGGGGCGCGAAGACCGACCGCACCCCCTCGGAAGGCATGGACCCAACCCCGGCCCAACCGAGGGGACTCGGGTCTGGAGAGTTCGCGATGGTCGAGCCGTCGCCTCGGGCCGCCGTGGTTGCCTCGCTCGCCGGTACCCTGAGCCGCGCCGTCGCCCTCGGGGACGGAGAGGCGGCCCTGGTGGTTCACGAGGCCATCGGCCGGCTGCTTGGCCTGGAACCGGAGGCGCGAGCAAGCTCGCGACGATAGCAAGCCCTACCGGCACCGGGAGGTGGCCTTCGCGGACCCGCACCGCTTGGCCGAGCAGTAAGGCGCCGTCCCCCCCACGGGCCCGTCGAGGCGCGCGATCTCCTGGAGCAGTTCCGGCTGCTCAGGCCCCGGGAGGCCATCGTCTTGCTCCTGGTCGCGAGGGCGAGCAGGTGAGCCAGGTCACCCGAGAACTGGCCTCGGCGTGCCCGTCGAGACCGCCTTCTCCCGGATCCGCCTCGGCCGCAAGCACCTCGCGCACGTGCTGAAGCGCTGGCGTCGCTTGCGGTAGACCACATCTTCCCGGCCAGATCGGCGAGAGCGAGCAGGTGTCGGAGGTCGCCTGGAGCCTCGGGGTGCCCATCGGGACCGCGTTCGGGCGGCTCCGCCGAGGGCGCAGGCGCCTTGCCGCAGTATTCAAGCGGCGGCGCTGCCTCACTTAGAGCTCCGGCCCTTCTTGGCTCTGCGCGCCTCAGGCTCGGCTACGTCGCGTGGCATAGAAACGATCAACCCTTCCGCATCGAGCGATGCAGCTAAGCTTCTTATCCTTTTCTTAAAATCGCGGTTTTGCCATTCTTTTTTAGGAACAACTTGTTTAGATAGACAGCGCACTTCGCCCTGAACCTCCAGCATCTCTTCGCCACTATGATCGTCTGCGACGACCGTCGCAGGTCCAACCACGGCAAATATTGCCGCAAGAAGATCGTCTGCCACGGGCAAAAAAGCTGGAAGCATGATGGCGTAACGCAGTTGCGTATTGTGCTTGTTAAACGGAATCCGCACGCTAACGTTGCCTGCGGACCGGTCGAAAAATCCAGCCATACATGCGACAATATCGCGGTGTAGTATTATGTCTATAGGTCTTATCAACGTGGAATCTGGAATACCAAAATGCGCAGCCAACATTGCGAACTGACGGCAGGTTCTCACGTTTTCGAGAACGTCTGACGGAACTCCAAACGTGGTCTTTGACGGACCGATCCGGCTTCGCCGCCCTTGTCCGTGATCAAACTCAACGCGAAGCCCGTCCGAATCGGATGAATTTATCAATTCTAGTAGTCTGCTCACAATTGACAGATCTGCAATTGGTAGCGTTCGATCTGCGTCGAAGCTTGTGCTTATGCTCATCCGTCTTTGATACAGGATCATCGAGACAAACGGGGATCTGAGGCGGAGCTTCCAGTGGGACTGTGGAAGGAATGGAAACACTGAATGGGCTAGATATCGGTCGCAGTCGACGGTTGCTGCGGATGTTCGATCCGGATTCGAAAATGTAACGCGAGTCACTCCCTCGGACGGCCTGTCTTTTAAGGACAATGTCGCCTCGGTACTGGCGTTCCTAATCTCTCGAGGAATTCCAAATCGTGATTCTACTGTTCGAATTGTAGAAACGGGCATCTGCTCTACAAGTCCTATGGCAAAATCGGCCATAAGATCGTAAGCCGCTGCGCGGTGCATCGGCGGCATTGTGAGTGTTACCTGTGTCGGCCTTCGATCAAATCCGGATGTAGTTTGAAGCTTCGCTTTGTGAAGAACGTAAGCAAGAGTGTCGTCGCCAATGTGGTCCCGAATGAATGCTCTTAGTGCTGTTCCGTCGTTATGATCAATGCGATCTTTATTGGTCCAGGTGAGCAATATCGACTGCTTATGTAGCGGCTTGGTGTTACTCGGCGTGTCGAGTTCCCGTAGACGCTTCAATACGCGTTCAATAAGCTTATCGCCTACGTGTGTGATGTATGCAGCTTGCACGGTGCGACCTTCGAACACGTAGACGAGAAAGAACCATGGTATAGGTTCCTTGACCGCGCGCTCCCAATTGTCGAGTTTGATCTGGATCTGTCGCTTGCCAGCCGTCGTGGCCTTCACCTGGACCTTACAGCTGAACTCTGGTGGTCTGGCGTCGAGCGGTGCGTCAGACCGTCCCTTCGCATTGTCCTCGACATAGTAGTCCCAGCCCTTGCGGTCACGACCGGGCTTTGTGGCCAGCAACTCTGCCTTGGTGCACCATGGTACAAACAGGTCCTCTCCAAGGTCTCCAATGAACTCGGTGAGTTCAGCCTGCTCGCGCTGCTTTGCGGTCAGACTCGCGCTTCGCCCCTTCGGGATGTTGGCCTTCGACGCCATGGCCAAATGATACGGCCATGTCTGTAGGAACGGAAGCCACACAGAGAGGCGTAGCTACGGCCTCGGTACTCCCACAGGGGAGGGATCCGGCCAGCTGTGCTCCCCGCCAGCGGCCCGGGTCGTTCCGCTGTGGGTGTACGCGGGGCCTCCGGAGTCCTGCCTGCCGCAGGCACGCGAGGCAAGGCATCACGCCTCCCCGATGTCGGCCACCCGCCACGATGACCCGGCCCCCCAGGTCGCGGCGGACAGCCCGCAGCCGTCGTAGGCGAGTTCCAGCACGAAGCCGGGGGCGACGGATAGGGAGAAAATCTCGGCTTTCTCCGCGAGAACAGCCTCAGTGATGGCGTCGAGCTCATCAGGATCAATCATGCCCGAGGTGTCGACCGGACGGCGGCACCGGCTGCGCGACGTCGGACGGGGGCAGGTTTCCGTCGCGGAGCTGCTGGCCTACGTTGCCTGGCAGGAGGTTTGCCGATGAGCGCAGCTGATCATGTCTGCCCACGTGCCATAAGATCTCTTAGCTGTCGTTCGGACCGCTCCTCAAGTTCAAGCCGCCGACTCAGCGCATCATACCTCGGACGGAGTGTTATATCAACTTGCATCTGTCCGTGTGATCCCGCCATGCTGAGATTGGTGATGGCTCCATCGAGAGTCGCGAGAGCTAAGTGAAGCTGCGCGATAGTTGCGCAACGTTGGGCGTGCTCCAAAGACGCAGTTGCTCTGTTTGCATTTCGTTGCTCCCGTGCAACTGCTTCCTCAGCTTCGGCCAGGCGTTCTTGGGCCGCGGCAGTGCGAGTAAGCTGTTCTTGCTGCGCCTCGAACACCTGACGACTTTCCTGCATCTCCTCTCGCTGCATTTCGAACTCTCGTCGCTGAAGGCGCAGTTCGTTGCGCTGCAAACGAAGCTCTTGGCGCTGTGCAGCAATGGACCATAACGCCGCAAGTAGAGCTCCGGCGTTGATGAGTGCGGTCAGTGGCGCGACCGAGTCTCCTGCGGCACCCCACTTCTCCAAATGCTCCCAGCGATTGTGGAGGAGCCAGCCATAAACGATAGCTCCGACCAAGGCGATCACAGAAGCCGCCAACACACCGATTGTCACGGACCGAGGTTTGAGTTCGCTGTCTGAAGTACTGAGGTCGTCGCCCTGGTTGGCCGCTGCGTCCGGGGTCTCGCCGTTATCATTCTCTTTGCTGTCGCTCATTCGTTCCGCCTCTCCGATGAGGACTAGCGTTCAGGCGAGAGTGACTTCAGTCCTTGCAGTCAGCGTCGTGGTGACGCAGGACGCATAGCAATTTGCGTAGGCATCTAAAGACATCCCTCTGGCTCTCGCCGCTGCTCCAGCTACCCCCATGGCCACCCGACTCTGCGAGGCCAGCGGAGATGCCGTCCCGTGTCAAGACGGGGCATGCGCTCGGCAGGCAGGCGCCGGTCGGCGAAGACCGGCCTCGCAGGGCGAGGACCCCACCTGCTGCCCGCAGCCTGGCAAGGCAGTGTCCGTTCGCTTGGCTTGCTGGTCACCTCCGGCGCCGCAGGCTCGGACCCGGGGTCGTCCGCGCCGGCCTGGTGCCCGCCGTGGAGTTCCGTGGAGCCCCGTACCCTCGCGTCACCCGCCGCGCCTGCTCCCAGTGATCCCGCCTACACCGGTCCCGCCCCAAATCCAGCGTCGCCGAAATTTTTCAGGTCACACGCAGGGCACACGCCAAAAAAATGACACGGCTCTCGCCGTGTCTTCGTGGTGGAGGCGCCGGGAATCGAAACGCCTGCCAAAGGTGGGGATCCGCTGGGATCGCGTAGGTTTCCGCATGGGTCGGGAGCGGCAACCGTGCCGTCGACGGCGGGTAAGTGCGTATTCCGACGGACGTGACGGCTCGTTCCGGAGCGACGCGACGGCCCAGTCCGGCGTGACGTGGACCGGAGCGCAGCGACGAGCGCGGTCAGGTCTTCGTCTCGGTCACCTCGGGAGCCACCGCCTTCTTCTTCCGCATCGATCCACCGCGGAGCGTCACCAGGTGCGCGTTGTGGACGACGCGGTCACAGATCGCGTCGGCGATACTCGCCTCTCCGATGGCCTGGTGCCAACTTTTCACCGGGATCTGCGAGGTGATCACGGTCGACGACCTGTCATATCTATCCTCGAGGACCTCCAGCAGATCGCGCCTCTCGACGTCGGTCATGGGCGCGAGCAGGAAGTCGTCGAGGACCAGCACGGCGACCTTGGCGAGGCGCGCGAGGGCGTTCGCGTAGGTCCCGTCGGCACGCGCGACCGCGAGCTGTTGGAGCAGGCGCGGGGCGCGGATGACGAGGGCGCGGAAGCCCTGCCTGCAGGCGGCTTGCGCGAGCGCGCCGCCGAGAAAGCTCTTCCCGGCTCCGGTCGCTCCCAGCACGATCACGTTCTGCTTCGCGCGGACCCACTGGCAGGAGCCCAGCACCCGGGCGAAGGGCCTGTCCACGCCGCGCCCCGCCTCGCAGGAGAAGTCCTCCATGCACGCGCCCCCCGGCACCCGCGCATCCTTCAGCAGGCGATGGAGTCGCTTGTTCTCACGCGCCGTCCACTCGCGGTCGACGAGCAACCCGATCACCTCCTCAGTGGAGAGCGGCTCCGTCGACGGCGCTGCCGCCCTCTCTCTCAGCATCGCCGCCATCGCGTTCAGCTTCATCTCGACCAGCTTCTGAATCGTCTCTTCCAAGATCACTCCTCTCCTCCTTGTTGAAGTACTCAGCACCGCGAATGTTCTCGTGCGCCAGCGCCCCCCGGGGCGGCGGCTCGACCAGCGGCGCGCGGTCGAGGCCGTTCCTCAGGATCGCGGTCACGCTCTTGGCGGTGGGGCTGCCGATGCGGAGCGCACGCGCGCACGCAGCGTCGACGCGCTCGCGACCGTACTTGTCCGCGAGCCGGATCACGCCCAGGCACGTCCGGTAGCCCGTCTCCGGGTGGGTGCGGTGGCGCATGACCGCACGCGCGAGCTCGCCGACGTTCGGGCCGATCGTCTCGGCCCACGCCACCACGCGCTCCGGCGGCCACTTGCCGTAGTCTCGATGGGCTCTGGGGCGATGCTCGTCGACGATCACGGCCGACCCCTTCCGGCCGTAGCTGCGCGCGTGCGACGCGACGCGCACGCCGTCGTGGAACAGCTCCACGACCGAGGCCGTCGCTCGGATCTCGACGCGCGCACCGACCAGCGTGTACGGCGCGCTGTAGAGCCGGTCGTCGTAGCAGACGCAGTAGTCGATGTTGACCTTGGCGTGCTTCCAGTCGGCGAGCTCGTACCGCCGCGCCGGTAGCGGCCGCATCACGGGCTTGTCGATGGTCTCGAACGCCGTGCGCCGGCAGCCGTCGAGCCGTTGGAACGGCCGCGCGTTCAGCCGCTCCAGCAGCGACGCGATCGCGTCGTTGAGCTCGGCGAGGCTGAAGAAGGTCCGGTGCCGGAGCGAAGCGAGGATCCAGCGCTGCGCGATGAGCACGCCGCCCTCGACCTTCGCCTTGTCGCGCGGCTTCCGGGGCCGAGCCGGGATGACCGTCACGCCGTAGTGCCGCGCCATCTCGAGGTAGGTCGGGTTGATGTCCGGCTCGTACCGATCCGGCCCGGAGACCGCGCTGCGGAGCTGGTCCGGGACGAGCACCTCGGGCACGCCACCGAAGTACTCGAACATCCGCACCGTCGACCCGACGAAGTCGGCGAGCTTCTGCGAGCGCGTCGCCTCGGCGTACGTGTAGTTGCTCGCGCCGAGCACCGCGACGAACAGCTCGACCTCGATCACCTCGCCGGTCGTCCGGTCGACGAGGTGCGGCTTCCTTCCCGAGTAGTCGATGAAGACCTTCTCGCCGGCGCGGTGAACCTGACGCATCACGACGCCGAGCTTCTTCTTCCAGCCTGCGTACAGGTCGCAGAACCGGCTGTACTCGTAGGGCTTCAGCGGAGCCTGTGCCGCGCTCGCTTCGCGGTACTCGAGCCAGAGCGTCTGCAGCGTGACGCACGGCTTCGACAGCTCGCGGTGGACCCAGGAGAAGTCGATCGGCACGCGCGCGGGCGGCTCGTTGCGACCGACGTCGCGGAACAGCCGCGACTCGATCTCGGCGTCGGTCATCTCTTGGGCGACCTCCCACGTCAGCCCCGCCTTCGCCGCGCGCGCCAGGTAGCCGCTCACCGTGCTCTCGCCGATGCAGGCCGCCGCCGCGATCTCCGCTCGGCTGCGCTTGCACTCGAACTTGAGCCTCAAAATCTCTCGAACCTTACGCATCGATAGCCGCTCCGACATCGCGCCCATGTACGCGATGAGGCTGCGACCGCGAGCGCCGCCTACGGGCCGTCACCCCCGTCGGAACGGTCCGTCACGTCCCTCGGAACGGCCCGTCACGTGCGTCGGAACGAGCCGTCGGGTGTGTCGGAACCCCCCGTCGGGTGGCCCGGAACGCCCCGTCACGTCCCGTCGGAACGAGCCGTCACGTGCGGTCGGAATCGGCCGTCACGTCAGCCCGGAATACGCAGGTAAGTGCGCGAAACCTCGTGAGCCGGACGAATCACAGACGAAACCGGCGGACCCGCGGACGGTGCTGCTCGGCCAGCTCGCGGAAGCCATGAGGGCGGCGCTCGCCGAGGGCGACGTGGAGGCGGCGCGCATCGCCCACGAGACCATCGGGTCGCCGAACGCATACAGACCATCGGGCGGCTGCTCGGCGCGCCCGGGGCCGGCACGGGCGGCGTCATCGACCTCGCGGCCGAGCGCAGCCGGCGCGGCGGGTAGCCCCGGCAGCCCCGGCTGGGCCCGCGCTCGCCGTGGGCGACGCGGAGGCGGCGCGCATCGCGCACGAGACCATCGGGGGCTTGCTCGGTACGCCGGAGGCCGACGCGCGCGGCGTCGTCGACCTCGCCCTCGAGCGCAGCCGGCGCGGCGGGTAGCGCCCGCGGCGGTGGTGGCGCTCACTGCGGGCCGCGTCGAGGCGGCACGCAGCGCCCACGAGGCCATCGGGCGCCTACTCGGCGCGCCCTGCGCTGACGCGGGCAGGTTGATCGAACTCGGCGCGGAGCGCAGCCGGTGCGGCGGGCAGCCGCGGCGCTAGCGGTTTTCGCAGATCTCCTGAGCCGGTCGAGCCACAAAGCCATTTCAATCGCCAATGATCGTGGATGCGGGATCGACAGCAGCGTATTGACGCGGGCGGGCAGTGGACCGAAGGGATTGACTCCGACCGAGCGCGGCAACTCGAATATTCTCATGCTCCGGACGCGTTCTAGTCAGCGGAGGATTTTTTCGAGCGCAGCGGCGCCCACGACGCCGGTTCCCCAATCTGAGCGCGAGGAGTACTGAGCGCAGAAGCCCAGCAAATCCGGGAATAGCGCAGCTTCGTCCATTCGGAAGATCGAATTGAACGATGACTTTAGTGATGTCTTAAGCCTCGGAGAGACTCGCACGATGCAGTTCGGATCTAGATCGAGCGGCATAGAGCATGCCAGAGATTCCGTCGTCCCACCGAAGAGAACGATCGAGTGTTGGGCGACGGCACGAAGTAGCGATGTCGGTGGCCTAAACGAGCGTACATTGTCCGTGTCGCGAAGAATGTCTATACGGCACGCGAAGCTCATCGCCGCCAATCTCTTTCCCACGAGGAAGGAGCATGAGCAGGCCATCATCGTCCTTGTCAGCGCTGCATGCGAACCATGCGGCAACGAGAAGGTTCGTTGTAGCATCCAGAAAGCGAGTCGCCGCGCCGTTGTGCTGTAGGATGGCAAGTGCGGCGAGGTCTGCCGTCTCGGGACCGAAGTACCCACGGCTGCGCGCCTCGGCAAGAAGAGCATCTTCATACATAGACACCAGATCTTCCAGTTGGCGACTAGCGTGCAAAGGTACCTCGGACCGGGCTCGTAAGGCGACTCTGGCGGCCCCGGAATGCAAGGCCCACGTACGAGGCTGCCCGCGCCAGACGCTCTCAGTCGTTTCCCAGCTCGTTAGCTCCTCAATGAGCTCGTGTGTTGTCGTCGGAGCCGGTGCCTGATCGAGGAGATTTTGCGGAAGGAACTGAAAGTCATACATGCAAATTCACCGTAGATGAATGCGTGACAACGCTTTCAATGTCTGCTGCTTCGTGTGGATAGAGTGGCAACGAGACGACCGTCTCGTTGCCAGATACCCGAGCGGCGCGTTTTGGTCGTCGACGAGTATGCGTATCGATTGCCCTTCTCGTGCTGACCACATAAGCTCGCCGGACAAGCAAACTGACGCCCGCGGGTGCTGGTAACACTACGGGCGGCGTGGCCGAACCCCGACAACCCGAGGTCCGACGTGTCCGTTGTATACTTACGCCCTCTGACGGGCCAAGGAACCGAGCCGTCTTCAGGACGGGCCCCCCGCCCGTTCGCTTCCCCTTCCGTAGACGGGCCCGCCGGCCTGCTGCAGGAGGTGTAGGTGAAGCGCCCGCGGAAGGGCGCCAGGGGCGAGGCCTGGGCCGAGCCGGCAGTCGATGCGCTCGCGGAGCCATCGACACGGGCGGCCCTCAGCGCAGCCGCTCCCGCTCCCACCGCACCTGGTCCGCGATCGCGTCGTCCGCGGCACGTACGCCCTCGACGAAGAGCTCCGCGTGGGCGGGGTTGTCCAGGTCGAGGCCGAGCCGGAGCAGCAGAGCGCGGTCGCGCTGCGGCACGGAACGTAGGATCGCGGCGGCGGAGCGGGGGTAGCGAGCGGGACGCACGCTGCGAGCATACCAGACGCCGCGGGCAGGCCGTGCCGCCGCGCAGCTGGCTCGTGCCTCGCGCAGGCCGGCAAGAGCGTGTCCAGGCGACCGTGGTGCGCTGTGGCTTGAGCGCGCCACGGTCGGCAAGCGACGCGGCTCAGTCGGCTTGGATTCCTTCGGCGTAGAGCCGCGCTCCTCGGCGAGCCTGGAGAGCTCCCGACCTCGCGCCGAGGCGGCTCAGCGCGCGCGGCCGTGCTTCGGCCCGGCGGACCGCCTCAGCCGCCGCCAACGGAGGAGCGCCTCGCAAAACAGCATTCTGCCGCGGTGGAGCCGCTTGAGCGTTGTATGAGGGTTCTTGTGCAGCTCCGCGGCTATCTCCGTGGCGGTGGAGCCCAGGGCGGCTTCGGAGAGCACTGCGCGCAACTCAGGCGTGAGCCGCTCCAAGACACAGAGCGCCAACCGGGCGTCCACTTGGTCAAGCGGCGACGCTTGGCACGACGGTTTTGAGTTGCTGATAATCGCAATGCATTCGTGCCACCGACACTCGTGTTCCTTGTAGCGCAAGATCTGACGCCACGCGATCCCGACCAGCCATCGCCTAAGCACGTACTTTTCGTCGACATGAGCGGGTTGGAATCCCCCTTCTTGCATCCTGCGCCAGGCAGTCAGGAGGATGTCCTGCATTACATCGGCCCGATCGCAAGCGGGAACCTCAAACTTACGCAAGATCCGACGGAGAACCCTCCTGTCCCGCGCGATCGAGCTGAATAGTACGCGGACTTCCACGTCCGTGCACGTTCCCAGCCAACGGCCGTTGCAGCAGCTACGCTGCTCCATGGCTTCCTACGCCCGGCAGCGTCGTGTTCAGGGGCGACCCCTCGATGTCCTCCCAATCGGCGCCGCGCGCAGTGCTGGACCCGCCGTCGTCGCGCTGTACGGGGAAGCTCGTCAGCCTGGCAGCACGCCGCTCGGGCTCGGCCCCCGAGCTTGCGCGGGACGGGAGCGGAGACTGAAGCCGCGGCTGTGGAGGCGACGGGAGCTTGGCCCGCGGGCTCCTGGCGACCAGATCGGGGATCGCCACCACAGGCGGAGGAACATCGGGCGCGCGTTCGGGAACCGCAGCTGGACCCGGCCGCGCGGAGGTCGGCGCCGGCGCGGCCGGCGGACGCGCCGAGTTCTCACGCTTGGTGGCGGGCTCGCTGAGCTGGATCAGCTGCGTCTCCTCCGCGTCTGTTCGATAGTCGTCATGCAGACACCAGAGGAACTCCCAGTACCGAGCAGGCGTGCCCGTGAAGGCCTCCAGCTGCCTCGCGAGGACGGGCGTGATCGGGAGGTCGCTCTTCAGCAGCCGCTCCAGGTCCCTCGGAACCAGCCCGGTGCTCTCGGCCAGCTTTCGTTGCCAGCCGGGGATGGTGGCGCAGAACGTCTCGAGGACGCGGCCTGGCAACGGCACCGGGCGCGCGCGTGGGCTGGTTATCGCCGCGATGAGCGCATCCACGTGGCAGTCCAGCAGGCGCCGGTGTCGCAGCAGCTCGCGCTCGGCGTCCTCCTTCGCGTCGGCGAGGGCCGACTCCTCGTCCTCGTGCCTCTGCTCGCCGGCCGCGCGCAGCCCGCGCTCTCGGCCTAGCGCTTCGCGCGCCGTGACAGCGAAGCCGATCGCCACACAGGCCATCATCGCGAGACCGAGCGGTGAAGCGAGCCACATCGCACCTAGAATGTCCTCCATTGAACGTCGCCTCCTAGTCGTGAGCGTTCGTGTCCGACGCAAGGCGGATCTCGGCCTTGTGCTGCCCGAAGGGCATCACCAGCGCCGCCGCCTGCTAGCTGTCGATCGACAGCCGATGAGTCAGCGAATCTGCTTGAGCAGCGCTTCGCGCTCCAAGGCGAGCCACCCTTGCGGGAACTCCTGCTTGTGCATCTCGAGCAGCTGGCGCGCCTCAAGGTCAGCGAGGGCGGTGTGGGCGTCCAGCGCGCGGCGGGCGTCACGGATCAGGCGCCGCTCGCGTTCGCTGACGGTCGGATGCACGGCGCCCCCGGGCGCCGCGCGTCGGCGCACAACACTCCCGGGCACCTCGGTACGAGGGGCAGCCTCGGCCGACGCCGCGGGCCTATCCACGGCGGCCAGAGCGCTAGCGTCGCCTTGCGGCGCGGACGGCGCCACCTCGCGCGCGGCTGGCGCACTGATCTCCGCGGCGGCGCTCGCGCCGTCCTCCCGGGTAGACGCAGTGACCTCCTGCGCGCCGCGCGTGGAGCCGGGCGCGCGAGCGGCCGCGGGCAACATCCAGGGTTCCAAGCTGCGCGACAGCCCGGAGAGCAGCGCGCCCGTCAGGATGACGAGCGCACCCTGTGCCAAGATCCTGAAGACCAGGCGCCGCAGCGTGGCCAGCCACGACTCGCGACGGTAGAGGCCGAGCGCCACGGGGACGCACGCCTCTGCGTCCCGTCCCCGTGCATGCTGCTCGGCCGTATAGCGGCGCTTCTCCTCGGCGAGCTGCTCGAGCGCCCGCCGGTGCTGCGTCTTCACCGCCTCCGTCGTGAGGCCGAGCTCGCCGGCGATCTCGGCGAGCGGGATCTCCTCGAGGTCATGCTTGATCAGGAGGTGTCGGTACTTCGGGTCGATCCGGTTGATCAGGCGGCGCGTGAGCGCGTGCCGCTGGCTCCCGCGTACCAGCTCCTCTGGATTCGGGCACTGGGCTCGGAGCTCGCTCTCGTCGAACGATGTCAGGACCTCTCCGCGACGGCGCGCGGTCCGCACATGGTCGCGCGCCTGGTTGATGGCGATCGTGACGCGGTACGCCGCCGCGTCTCCGCCCGGAGCGATCCGCTGGTCCGCTTCCAACCCGCGCAGGAGCGCGTCTTGCGCCACGTCCTCGGCGTGGCGTGCCGGAACGCCGAGACGCCTCGCGAGGCGCCGGAAGAGCTCGAAGCTGCTGGAGATGCTCGACGGGTTGCCCACGCGGGTAGCACGTCTGAGCGACCCCCTCGGGGTCAGCAAAATGCACGGCCGTGATCATTTTGGTCGGACAATGTAGTACAAAGCGCTACATTTCACCCGGGTCGGCTGGAAGATCGCCGACACATGGGACGGATGACTCGATTCCGCCATTCTCCTGAGAATTCTCTCCTAAAGCGCTGCTTTCCAGCATTTTCTTCCGGTTGACGTCGCGTGCTCGGCGTAAGTACCGTCGCTGCATGCGTTGCGGTGCGCACCTGTTTTTCATTTTGCTTACGCTTGGCGCTTCAACGGGCTTGGTCAGCTCGGCCGATGCTCAGCAGCGGTCTCCGGCCTCGGGGAGAAGCGACGGGTTGACGGTGAAGGACCTTGTTCGCCGTGCTCGGAAAGCCCGCGACCGCGGCAACTGGACGGAGGCCTACGAAGCCTACAAGGCGGCCCTTGATGCCGCAAACGTGCCGCCCGGCATGAAGCTCGACCGCGCCGAAGTCGACCGCGGGGCGTTCGATCCCGCCGAGATCGCCGGTGAACTCGGCCTCTGCGAGCTCGAGCTGCGTAAGTACCGTGACGCGGCGGAGCACCTGACCTGGAGTCTTGAGCGGGATTGGGCGCTGCCGGCTCATTTTCAAGAACGATTCCTGAACGGCCAGCGGAAGGCCGCGTTTTACGTCGTTGAGCTCGTGCTCTCCGTCGACCCGCCGGACGCCGAGATCCTCATCGACGGCCAGAAGATCGGTCGGACCGCGCGGACCTACAAGCTGTTCCTCGAGCCCGGACGACACATGGTGCGGGCCCGGGCGCCGGGTCGCGAGGATGGCTTTCACGCGTTCAACGGCGAGCCGGGTGATAAGCAGGAGATCTCGATGAAGCTTCCGGGCCCGGCGGTGAGCAGCTCCAAGGAGGCCCCGGCGGTGCCGAAGACCGCGCGCGTTGTGCCCACTGCACGCGCGAAAGAGCCCGACCCGTGGGCTTCCTGGCCGGGGACGCTGCGCGTCACAGGGATCGCCGCTGCGACGGCCGGCGCGTCGATCGGCACCATCCTCATGATTCGGGCGGGCAGGCTCGACGACGACCTGACCGCCCGGCGTAACCGGCTCCTGGGCGAGCCGTCTTCGAGTTCGTCGACGTGCTGGCGCGCGCCTCCGAACTCGCCATGTGCCGAGCTTGCGCGGCTGCAAGACGCGCGCAACCTGTCCGGCCGCGCGGGCGTGGCCATGGTCATCACGGGCGGTGTGGTCGGCGCGGTGACTGCCGCTTCCTTCTTCACGGACTTCTCCTTCCTGGGACTCTCGCCCGCTCGGGATCGGATCCGTGTCTCGCCCGTGGCGACGAGCAACGAAATCGGTGCGCACATCGAGGGGCTATGGTGAGCGTGCAGGAGGCCAAGGGGATGGGGGCGCTGTCGCGCCGATCCGCGGTTACGTCGGTCGCTGCTGTTGCAGTCTGCGTGTGGGGCGCCGGCATGCTGACAGCATGCAGCTCATACTCCGACGATTGCTGGGAAAGGCTGGAGTGTCCTCCCGATCCGGAGCCTCCGCCCGGCCCGTGCGAGGGACACCCCGCTACGGCGCCGGCGCTCGACAATTGCGGGGTGTTCGTCAGCCCGTTGTCGGGTGACGACAGGAGCCCTGGCACGAAGGACGCTCCGGTGAAGACCCTGCAACACGCGATCGGGCTCGCGGCACGCGGACGAGGCGACAGCGAGAAGCCGACCGGGCGCGTGTACGCGTGCAGCGGGCTGTTCGAGGAGAAGATCACGCTGCCCTCGGGGGTCGACCTCTGGGGCGGGCGTCGGTGTGACGACGGGGATTGGTCGTATCAGGGATCATTCGGCGGGCCGGATCACCCGACGATCATCGCTCCGCCACGGGAGATCCCGCTGCGGGTCCTCGGGGTGGAGGATACGGCGCTCGCGGGGGACAACGCGACATCGGTGATCGCCGGCGTGCGAATTGTCGCGGCGGACGCCTCAGCGCCCGATGGCAAGTCGTCGATCGCGATGATTTTGAGCACCGGGGCCAGGGTGATCGTGTCGGACAGCAAAATCATCGCGGGCGACGGTAAGGACGGGGAGCCGGGCGGGGACGCGTTCAGCGTCCGGGCGATGGCTGGCGTCTTAGGCAACAACGGCGCGAACGCATGTACCGCGGACGCCACCGTGGGCGCCCTTCCGGTGGTCACCATGTGCGAAGACGGCATCGAGTCGACGGGTGGCCAGGGCGGCGACGGCGGGCTCGACGTCGGCGGCGATGGCGCACCGGGACAGCCGGCGCTCGGGGGAAATTCGGAGCGCGACGGCCGCGGAGGTCTCGGCGCGGATCTCACGAGATGCAGCGATGGGAACGATGGCGCAGATGGCGCTGACGGTGGTCGTGCAGGTGGCGCCTTTGGCCCCGGTTTCCTCAGCGAAGATGGATGGATCGGTGTCCGTGGTGAGGACGGGAAGAAGGGCGGCGTCGGCCAGGGCGGTGGCGGCGGCGGCGGCAGCAAGTCGCGCGGGCCGATGTTTGCGTGTCCGACAAGCCGCCCAGAACGTGGTGCGGCCGGCGGCTCGGGGGGAAGCGGGGGTTGCGGCGGCAAGGGAGGCGGGGGCGGCGGCTATGGCGGCGCGAGCATCGGTATCATCGCGCTGGAGGGCACTGACCTAACCGTCGCGGACACGGACGTGTTCACGGGCAAGGGCGGCAACGGCGGGGTTGGCGGGACGGGTCAACCGGGCGGCATTGGTCAACGGGGCGGGTACGGTGGGCAGGGCTTCGGTCCAAACGGCATGTGGGAGGCTTGTCGTGGCGGCTCTGGAGGCGCCGGCGGCCGCGGAGGCGATGCCGGCGGCGGGCTCGGAGGCGCCTCCGTCGGCATCGCCTACGTGGTGCCCAACTTCGCCATTCGACCCGGGACCACGATTGTTCCCGGAGACGCCGGTTCAGGCGGCCCCGCGGGGAACGCCGGCGCGGAAGACGAGATAGGCAATGGGAAAACCGGCCCACAAGGTCCTCTGTATGCCTTCCCAGCGGCAAGCGAGCCGATTCATTGAATCGCGCCGCGCGACACCCGGCCATCGAGGGATGCCCATGAACCTGAATTACACGATCCTCCTAATCTTTGCTCTGCCGCTCGCCTCGGTTGGCTGCGGAACCGCACCGGGGGTGGACGACCCGAACGGTGCGCCGCCGTGCGACGATCCATCGACGTGCGCAGGTGATCCGATCCCCGAGTCCGTCTGCCTGGAGCAGCTTGCGAGGGGTCAGGTGGTCAACGGCTGCGGCGTGTTCGTCAACCATCCGTTTTTCGGCGGTGACGACGCGAACCCCGGCACGAAGGACAGGCCGGTTCGTTCCATCCAGCGCGGCATCGAGCTTGCGCGCACCGGGCGCGGTCGCGTGTTCGTCCCGAACGATGGCTTCGAGGAGTCCATCAGGCTGCCCTCCGGGGTGGATATCTACGGAGGCTTCAATGTAGTCGGATGGGAACGCCTGGAGGAGACTCCACTCCCGGTGCAGGGCATGGCCAAGGTCGATCCCCCCTCGGTCGGGCAGATCGCGCTGATCGTCGAGCCAGCCCGCGCCGGCGACACGGGGGCAGCGGACGGGGTCTCGATCATCGATCACGTGCGCCTCCGCAGTTCAACGCATGTCGGGATGATCGTTCAGTCGGGCACCGCGGTGGAGATCATCGGGAGCATCATCAAAGCCGACTACGGATTGGGGGGCCGCGATGGGGAGAAATGGCCGGGCCGGGCAGCGTTGGGGCCGGACGGGCAGTATGGGGGAGACGCGTGCTCCGCAGCGATGGTCCCGGGCGGCGCTCGGGCGGTGAACTCCTGTGAGGGAGGGATCCCGAGCGTCGGTGGCAAGGGGGGCGACGGGCTCGCCGACGACGCTGGAGATGGGGAGGACGGCGAGCCAGTACCGCAGCCGAACCCCAACCACGATGGGACAGGAGGACGTGGCAACCGGACAGACGGTGGTTGCAGCAGCGGCGGCCCCGGGAAAAGCGGCATGTGGGGCGCCGCCGGCGTGGCGGGCAAGGGCCGCGGGCGGATCGATGAGACCGGATGGCATGGCGACGGGGCCGGCGACGGCGCCCGGGGGATGCCGGGCCAAGGCGGCGGCGGGGGCGGCGGGCGTCGCGGTGGGCTCGCGGTGTGCGGCGTGGCCACCAAGGGCGGCGCCGCCGGCGGCTCCGGAGGCGCGGGCGGTTGCGGGGGGCGGGGCGGCCGAGGGGGCGGGAACGGCCAACCGAGCATCGCGATCGTGGCGCTCCACGCCAAGGTGACGGTGCGCGATAGCACCATCACCAGCCACGACGGGGGCCAAGGCGGCGACGGCGGGGAGCCGGAGGAAGGTGGCTACGGCGGCCGAGGCGCTCCAGGAGGCGCCATGGGGGACGGCATGTGGTCCTGCCAGGGTGGCAACGGCGGCCGCGGAGGCGACGGCGGCTACGGCGGCCCCGGGCGCGGCGGCGACTCGATCGGCATCGCCTACCTCGACGAGGACCAGCTCACGCTGGAGGGGGTCACCTTCGAGCTGGGGCTGCCGGGCCCAGGCGGCACGAGCTGGGAGTGGTCTGGCGAGGTGATCACGGGCGAGGACGGCATCGCCGTCGAGACGCAGCGCTTCCCTGAATAGTAGCGGCGCAAGCACCACATCGCCACGGGAGCCCATGGCCAGTTTATGCCTTACGTTTGATTCCATCTTCCGATTCTGGACCACCCCGTTGAGCGTTTCGAACCGTGTCGCGCAACGTCGAGGAAGAACCATGCAAACCAGAAGAGCGAGCCATCTTTCGCTTGTGCTGCTGATTGTCGCCTCCGGCTGCGGCAATGCGGCGGACGAACGCCCAGCGGCGTGTTACGTGGTCCCGTTTCAAGGTGAGGCTCCGCCGGAGTCCGTCTGTCTCGAGCGTCTCGCCGCCGGTGTGCTGGAGGATGGCTGCGGCGTGTTCGTGGCTGACGACCTTGGCTGCGGGCACGATACCAATCCTGGCACGAAGGGTACGCCGGTGCGCACGGTGCAGCGCGCCGTTGAGCTCGCCCGAACCGGTCGAGGGCGTGTGTTCGTCTGCGCCGGCGACTTCGTCGGTCCCCTCACGCTGCCGTCGGGCGTGGATCTCATCGGGGGATTCAGTTGCTGGGATTGGAAGCGCACGCCCGGCACGCGCTCGGTTCTTCAGAGCGACAAGCTGTCCTCCATCGTGACCGTCGTACCGGCGAGCGCCGGAGATACGGGCGCCGCGGACGGCGTGTCGACGATCGCTGACATGAGCCTTCTGGCAGGCCACTCGACCGCGATGCTCGTTCGGTCCGACACCGCCGTCGAGATCATCCGAAGCGAGATTCGCACTGCCGATGCATGGGGAGGCGACTGGGGGGGAGAGTATCCCCCGCCGTTCCATGCGCCGGACGGAGCGGACGGCGTGTCCGGTGGAGATGCGTGCTCTGCAGCCATCGTCGCTGGCGGCTCTGCGCCGGTGAACCAGTGCGAGGGTGGAATCCCGAGCATCGGCGGGAAGGGAGGGGACGGCCTTCCCGACGGCGGTGACGACGGGGAGGACGGGCAACCGACACCGACGTGGGACCCAGACCCAGACGGTTGGGGAGGAGACGGCGACACGAAAGGCCACTGCATACAAGGGCTCTATGGGAGCGACGGCGCGCCAGGCACGATGGGTGCCGCCGGCCGGGGTATCGGACGCATCAGCGAGGCCGGATGGGAGGGCGACAAAGGAGGCGACGGTAGCCGAGGCATTCCGGGCCAAGGCGGCGGCGGTGGCGGCGGCCGTCGAGGCGGGTTAGCCGCCTGTGGGGTCGCCTCCCTTGGAGGCGCCGGCGGCGGCTCCGGAGGCGCTGGCGGCTGCGGAGGTAGGGGCGGCCGAGGAGGCGGGAACGGAAACCCGACCATCGGCATCCTCGCGCTCCACGCCAAGGTGACGGTGCGGGCCAGCGTAATCACAACCCTCCACGGTGGCGGGGGCGGAGCCGGCGGGTTAGCCGAGCGCGGCGGCAAAGGCGGCCGAGGAGCACCGGACATTGCTCTGGCGGACGGGACGATGACCTGCGGCGGCGGCGCTGGCGGCACAGGAGGATACGGCGGCCCCGGCGGCCCCGGGCGCGGAGGCGACTCGATCGGTATCGCCTACCTCGACGAGGACCAGCTCACGCTGGAGGACGTCACCTTCGAGCTCGGACCGCCAGGCAAGGGCGGCATCAGTGATAATCGCGACGGCAGCCTGGTATACGCCGAAGACGGCAACGCCGTCGAAACGCAGCGCTTCCCTGAATAGAGGCGGCGCACTCGCCTCCTCGCCGATTTTTCGAACGCGGCCCCGAGCGCCCTCCGCCGTGTCCAGCGCCGCGCTGGTCCCCGTCATGATCGCGTCATGACGCCGTCAGTAGTGTCGCTACAGCGTAACCGCCCACCCATCGCCATGGTCGTGGCCAGTTGCGGCGCTCGCCGGGGTCGACGATGCTGGGCGCGGGGCAGCGCCTGCCCACGGCCCGGTCGGACCCGGGCGGGCACAAGAGGGGCCGGCGAGGTGCTCTGCCCCGCCGGCGTCGAAGATCGAGGTCCGCGTCGCTCAGGAGGCGTCGGCGTCGCCAGCGGCCGGAGCCGCGAGAGGCGCTCGCGCCCAGGCGGCGGGCAGCAACTCGTCCAGCCGTTCGCGCGGCCATCCACATCGTCATCGCCCGACGCGGACGGAGATGATCGCGACAGCTCTTCATTGAGCGGATCGCGCGGTAAACGACGACAGGGAGACACATGCTAATCGTTGTATGATCTGTAGAAATGGTCGCGGTAGGCATAGTAGAGGCTCTCGCTCTCCAGCCTCACGAGAATCTCGTCATTCTTGTTGTCCGCCGAAGGAACCCAGTTGTGTGAACCAGTAAATACAAAATAACGAAATTCTGGCGAATTAAATCTGGCGTATACAAGAATGCTCTTGTCGTGAATGTCTTTGTTTATCTTTACGGAGATATTGTTCCTCTTGAGCTTCTTCACGACTTTCGTTCTCTTTGTTGTAGCCACCTTCACTGTGCATCCGTCTTGCGACAGTTTTATCAGGCGATTGACCAGGTCAACATCGGTAATCATTGCCTGAGCTACATGCACCTTGCATCCTAATTCTGCTTTGATCTTCTTCAGCTGTCTCAGTACTAGATTGCCGTCTCTCTCGGGTGACGCATAGACCCGTACTTTGCCAGAGCCCGACTTCCAGAATCCCTTCTTTGGGGTTATCTCGTCGTTGTAGTAGTCGGGGTGTTCTACGTGCTTGTGCTTAGACTTGTTCAGATCGACAAGATCGCCAAAATAACCAACGAACCCGAGGTACAGGTCAGCATCTCCATAGATTGTGATCGCGTTGTTGAACGTTTTTGCGGAGTGATGAGTCAGGTTCGACGAGCCGAACCATACTACATTGTCGCGCACGTCGAGCGCCCCAGCACCATCTTCGACAATCGTCTTGCTGAAGACGAAGAACTTAGCGTGCATCATTCCACTCTTTGCCTTCGTGATGCACCCATGGTTTGCGGCACGATTTTGCTTATTTTTGTTTTCTCCGCAGAAGATATGAAATGTTTCGTCGTTCTGGCCATCGCGCTCTCCGAGTCGGAGATGCAGTTTGTCTGGGAACTTGTCCTCTGTCTCCCAGGGCTTACCGGGTTTGTGAAGCTGATCGGCGCCGTTGTGTACTACCTGGATGTTCACACCTTTTTGCTTGGCCTCTTCCAGTGCCTTGTAAACCTCCCTAATGTTTAGACTGTGAACAGCCGCCTGAATCGTTTCATTCGAGGGAGTGTCTTTGATTAGCTGGATCAGATGATTTATGATTTTCAGGTCTTCGTTCCCGGATGGGTTTGTGAAGTGTGCCCAGGTATGAACGCCATCGATCTCTGTATGCACGCCTTCAACCGCGGACTGATCGATACCGACATCTTCCTCATCGTCCGGAAAAGACGCACAAGCACCCAGGTTAATCGTGATCACGGCTGCTGCCAGCGCATGGGAACCGCGCAGCCAGCTCGTAGTGGTTTTCGTCATGTGCTCACCCTTCTTCAGCAACGGGCATCCTACCCATAAGAGGATCCTCCATAACAGCAGGCGGGGCCTAGTCGGGACGTGCCCGATTGTTATGGGCGATAAGAGGGCCGATGTACACACAGTCGCCTACGGTTGAGCGTAAAGGGCATCGGTCCTCGTACGAGCCGCCTCGCCGGGCATCGTTCCGGGCTCGCTACAGCGGCCAGTTGCGCCTGCTCGATCAACGTCGCAGCGGCTCTGTCAGGACGCTCCGGAATCGGAGTAGGCCGGCGGTGTCGGCTCGACAGAAACCGACAGCGCCCGCAGCCTGTGCCTCGGAGCCGCGGGCCGAATCGGTCGCTCGGTGGCCTTCAGCGCGCGCCAAGCGGCCAGGGTCCACGGCACCTCGCGCCGGAGTGCCTCGCACGCGGCGCGGTAGCGGCGCTCACGCTCCTCGACATCCCTCAGCCCGGGGCCGGCGACCCACCTGACCAGGTAGTACGGCGCGCCCAGCGCATCGAGGGCACCCCCCCAGGTGTCCCCGAGCGCAGCAATCCGCCGGTAGTCGCTCCTGAGAGAGCGGCTGAGGGGCGCCCGTACGCGCGGATCCGACCGTACCCAGGCAACCGCTGTGGAGTACATTTTATCGCGACGGTTCGGCATAGGCAGTGCCAAGTATAGCACCGCGACTCTCCACGGGAAACCGACGCGGACCAGGACGTGTACTCTACGGTAGAGTACACCACCCGTAGAGTACAAAATACGAGAGGCCTGCGCCGGCGCGCTAGACTTCAGCATCGGTTGTCCGGACACCGGACGTCACCGAAGGAGGTTGTCTATGGCCGGTACTCTTTCGCTTCCCACGGATGCCGCCCTGTCGAGCGCATCCAAAGCCGATCTCGTCGTCGCCCTGGAAGAGGCGCAGGCCAACGAGGCTCTTCCGCTCGCCATCGAAGTCCCGCTCACCAACGTCATCGCGGGCAGCGTGGCCTACGCCGATGCGCGGCACAATGACGGCGACACGGTCAAGGTCGCGGTGGCCGCGGTCAGCGGCCTCGGAGCCGTGCTCGCCGGCGACGAGAACCCGGGCGTGCGGGCAATCTGTCGTGCGGCAGCGATCGGGGCCACGAACGCGATCAGCGCGAACGCGGGCCGCGCGATGGGCCTGAAGCACAAGGCAGAGGCGGAGCGCCGCCGCGCCGAGCAGCGCACGGGGCCTGCAGAAGAGCCGAAGCGCGGACGTAACGGCGAGAAGGCGTAGTCGTGCCCGGCAAAGCGCGCAACTCGTCGTCCGTCGTCACGCAGCAGACGATGAACGTCGACGTTCACCTCCTGACGGGGGAACTCGCGGCAGCGTACAGCCGCGGGGCATCGGACGCGCGCGCGCAGATCGACGCGCTAGAAAGAACGGTGCAGGCTCGCGAGGCTGCGATCAAGGAGAGGGACGAAAGGATCGCTGCACTCTACGACCGTTTGGAGGCCGCCAACGAGCTCCTTACCAAGTCGGCAGCGACCAATGCCTCGCTCGCCATCGTACAGGGTCAGAAGGAGATCGCGATCGAGCGGCTCAAAGCTTCTCGGGATCGCGACGTCCAGATGTACAAGGTGCTCCAGGTGCCCCTTGAGCGCGTCGCATCGATGCTGCCGGGGGGCACAGCAGATCCGAAGCTCGCCCCCTTAAGGCGAGCGCTGGACAAGGTGCTGGAGGACGAAGAGCTGTGCGCGCGCCTCCAGGCGCGCGTGGGGACAGAGGACTGGCTCGCGGTGGTCGACTGGGCCGCGGGCCTCGGAGGCACGGCATGAGAGACAAGGATCTGGAAGAGACGTACGAAGCCATCGGTGTGCGATTCGACGATGCGGTGGAGGGCATCGCCGAGGTTCTCGACGACGAGGACGACGACGAGGTGGAAGGGCTGCTCCTGGCCGACGAGGACGAGGTAGGGGCGTACATCCAGCGCAAAGCGGGCGTCAGCAGAGACGTGGCGCAGTCCCTTTCGCGCAAGCTCGCGAAGGCGAACACAGCGCTGGAGAAGGCGTACGCGACGGTGGGCGCGACGAGGCTCGTCGCAGCCGAGCAGCGTCCGAACAGCTCGGTCACGCTCTACGCGACGGACCGGGGTACCCCGTGCCAAGGGGGGCAGGTCTACGATCTGCGGCCGCGGGTTAACGGCGCACGCCAGGCGACGCCGTTCAAGTTCACCCGGACGATGACCTTTTTCGGCGTGCGCACCGATCCCGTCGACTGCGCCCAGCGCTTCTGCATCGTGGGTGGCTCGCTCGGGTTCAGCGACGACCGGGCCAAGGCCTATCCCCAGGACATCTCGCTGACGCAGTTCCGCACGGAGCTCGTGACCAAGGACACGCCCCTCGCTTCGCTCATCGGCAAGTCTTTCGGTGACGACACGGAGTTTACCTGCTCCGTCTACCTTGACGCGCCGGCCACTGCGCCCGCAATGCCGTTCTACGGGATTACGCTGCTCTACTTCGAGCGGCAGTGCTCGACGGGTCGGATCTTCATGCCGGGCGTGGGAGAGCTCGACTTCCGGGGCCTCACCCGTGAGCTGCTCAGCGCCGCGAAGCGCCGTCGGTCGCTCGCACCGAAGGCGCGGCCGCGGTTCAAGCTGTTCAAGTGAGCGGCTGAGGGGCGCGGCAGGGCCGAGGGCGGATACGGAGGGCAACAGCGATGCTGCAAGATGACTGGCGCGACGAGGACGCTGCGCCTCAGCCAGACGACGTGAGCGGTGGGGCAGCAGTCGACATGAAGGAGAGCGCGCGCAGGCTGGAGGCGATTCGCCGTGGTGCCGGCATTCGGCCCACCGTCTCCATCCCGCGCGATCCGCAGGCGATCGCGGACGTCCTGGCAGCGCTCATCCGCGGGGACCTGCGGCGCGGGGTCAAGGTCTCGCTCAAGGGCCTGAAGTACACGCCCGACAAGGGGGGCGACTACTTCGCGGCGCCGGAGGAGGTGGAGCACAAGGGCGGCGACGACTGCGACGGGCTGACGCGGGCGGCCGGCGGGCACCGGGGCCGCTGGGTGGGCTGCGTGCGTGTGCCCAATGGCCGCGGCTTTCACGTCTTCCTCATCGACGACGCGGGCCGAGTCGACGACCCGAGCGTGAAGGGCGGCATGCCGAAGCCGCCGCCGAGCGCGTACGACGGGGCGGCGCGTTCCCAGATCCGGCCGCCCGCCGCGGTGCGCCTCAGTGCGGCGGTCCGGCGCGCCGCGGGCCGTGGGGGCGAGGCGGCGCGCCTGGCCCTGCGCAGCGTCAACGTACCCCTGGCGGCCCTCGCGCGAAGCGAGCAAGAGGCCATCCACCAGGAGGTGCTTGCGGAGGTCGAGCGCGTATCGGCGACGCTGCCGCCTGCCGAGGCGGAGGAGTTGCGGCAGGCGGCGCTGGCCGCGCTCGACGCGGCTGAGCGGGGCGAGGGCGCCGTGGCGGGCACGGGCGACGAGGAGGGCGGCGAGCTCGAGGAACCCGGGCGCGCTGCGGTGCCCGAGGACGCCGAAGACGTGGGCTTCTGGGACGACGTCGTGCGCGCGGTGGGCACCGTCGCGTCGGTGGTCGTCGGCGCGGTCGCGACGCCCGCCGCAGGAGCTGGCGTAGCGGCCGCCACAGGTGCGGTCGCGACGGCGGTCGCGGAGGCTGAGAAGGCGGCCAAGAAGGCCAGGCGCCCGCACCCGAAGGACCCGAAGCGGAACGACGCAACGGCGGTCCACGCGGCCGCGTAGCAGGCGATGAAAGCGGCTCCGCGGGCTTCGGAGCAGGCCAAGGCCCACGCAGCGCTCGCCGCCGTGTCGAGCCCCGACCCGAAGGTGCAGCGCGCGATCCGGCGTCGACTCGCGACCCCAGCGGCCCAGGATCCGGCGCCCGCGGATCGCGCGCGGCTGCTCGCGGCGGCGGTGGCGCTGCGCAAGCTCAACTACCGCCTGCCGATCGAGGATGCGCGGCCGAACGCAGCTCCGTCGGCGCCGGCTCCCGCTGCACCGGCCCCGCCTGCACCGGCTCAGCCGACGCAGACAGCTCCCACGGAAGCCGCTCCCGCGCCCGAGCGCGCGCCGCGGCGCCGCGTCCAGGTCGAGCGCGAGGAGGAGGACGCGTTGGACGACTATTTCGGCCCGTTCGACTTCGAGGGGTGGGCGGAAGACGTCGAGGGGATCGCCCAGCGCGTCGGCTGCCCTGGAACGTGCGCGATCAGGTGAGCCATGGGCCCGGTAGTCATCGAAGACGCAGCGCTGAACCAGCAGCCGCTATTTGTCAGGTCGTGGTGCCGGCCCGTGCGCGTCTGGGTGCACGCGCGCAAGACGACTCGGGGCGGAGCCTTCAACGGCGAGGGCCACGCGCTGCACTGTCGCTGGGTACTCCCGCGCACGGGTGCGTTCGCGGTCGAGGCGGTTGCGGCGCCTTCAGGGCGTGTCGAGCTCTGGAGCGGCTGCGGTGCTTACTACCTCCGCACGGGCGGCGATCTGTATCTGAAGGGGGGAGTTGGCAGGTGGGAGGTAAACGTGTGGTCGGCAGAAGACGAGACAGGCGTGTGGAACGAGCCGCAGGCCTTCTGGCTGACCCACTTCTACGAGAAAGAGCAGGCGTTGCGCTTTCCGCCCTTCGTTAGCCACTTCCGGCTGATCACCGGCCAGATGACGCTAGGCGACTACGCGCTCACGCCGAACGTGATTTACCCCGTCGGGCTCGCGCCGGAGTCGGAGATCAACGCTCAAGGTTACTGGCAGTCCGGGACGATGCTTTGAGACGCGTCGAAGAGAAGACCGAAGGAAGGTGAACCCATGATGTGTTCTGTGTGCAGTGGGCCGCAAACGTTCGTGAACGGTCACCGCATGTGTGCGAGCTGCGGCACGGTCGAGGAGGTCGACAAGCACCGTGCGAACAGCGAGTCCACGGAGGCGCACGGCGCCGCCAAGGCGCCGCAGGTGAAGCAGGAGACCCGCGAGCCGCAGACGAGCCGGGAGGGGCGCAAGGGCAAGGAGAGCGACGAGCGCGCCCGCGCGCCCGAGGCAGCGGCGCCGAAGCCGCCGGTTGAGGTCCCGGCGTTCTACGGAGGCCTGCCGACGGCGCACCTCGATCCGGAGGCCGCGGCCCTGGTCGCGGACGTTTTGCGCTTCGGGCGAGAGGTGGCGCCGCGGGTGCGCGAGTTCTGGACGCGGGCGCGGGCGCTGTGGAACCGCTGACGATCCTCGTCGGCCTGGGCTACGTGGCCTCCGCCGGGCTTCCGGCGGGGCTGGCGTACGTCCGGCACCGGGCGCGGCGTGCTCTCGGCGCGGGCACGCCGGACAGTGCGGCCGACGAAAGCACGCCCGTCGCGCCGGCCTACCGCGGGCTGGTGAGCGCGACGCCCGCGGTGCGCACGACGCTCTTGGAGGTCGCCTCCGAGCTCAATCTGTCGCCAGCGGCGCTCGCGACCGTGATCGAGCTCGAGAGCGGCTGGGATCCGGGCGCGCCGCGCTTGGCCACGGGGACGCCGCGCGCGGGACTGAACCAGGTGACCGAGCGCGCAGGCCTGCCGGGGCTCGACACGCCCGAGCGCGTGTGGGCTGCGCGCACGTGGAGCGCGGAGCGACAGCTGCGCGAACTCGTGCGCCCCTACTTCGCTCGGCTCGCGGGGCGCTCGCCGTCATGGAGCGCGTTCGACGTGTACAAGCGGAACTTCCTGCCCGCCGCCGTGGGCCTGCCGCTCGACGCTCAGATCGCGGTGCGGGACAGCAAAGAGCCCGTGGTGCCTGGCGTCACCTTGACTAAGGGCGCGGTCTACGCCGCGAACCCAGGCTTCGACCACCCGAACGCGAACGAGAAAAAAGGCTTCTTCACGTGGGCTGACGTCGAGCGTGTCGTGCGCGATGTCGAGGGCCGCGCGAAGGGCAAGTGGGTCACGATCGGAGGACAGCTGGTCGACGCTCCGACGCCTGCCGCGCAGAACGCGCGCCCTGCGCCCCAGGTCTCCGGTCCGCCACCGGCACCACCTGCGCAGGTGGCCCCGGCGCTCCGGGCCCTCGTGCGCCAGCTCAACGAGCGCTGGCCTGGCCGGAGCCGCGCGAGCGACGGCCTCCTGGGCGACGCCGCGCACCAGGCGAGGAAGAGCGACCACAACGAGGGCAACGCGCTCGACGTGACGCACGATCCAGAACGGGGCCCCGACCTCGACGCGCTCGCTGAGCGGCTGCTCGCCGACCCGCGCGTGACGTACGTGATCTGGAACAAGCGCATCGCGAACCGCCAGATCCAGGGCGGCGCGTGGCGTCCGTACGACGGGACGAACCCGCACACGCGCCACCTTCACGTGTCGATCCGCGCCGGCGCCCGCAACGCCGAGCGCCCGTGGGCGCTGCCCGACGCGGGCAGCGCGGTGGCCGGAGCGCCGGCCGCCCTGCCGCTGCCGAGCGTGGTGGAGGGGTGGAAAGAGGGGCTCGTGGACAACGTGTACTGGACCGAGCTGGAGCTCGGCCCGTACCGGCTGCGCGTCGCCACCGACGCGCTGAGCGTGCGGGGCGTGCGGCTGCCGGTCACGTTCCGCGAGGTGCTCGAGCTCTGCCGGACGTCGCACTACCTTCCGCCGACGCGTGCGATCTGCGACGCGCGCTGGCAGGCCGCGGCGCGGCGGGTGGTGCTCGCACCGCTCGGCCCCCCTGGCTTACCTGCCCTGCTAGAACGCTTCCCCACGCTCGAGGCGCAGGCGCGCGAGTGGAGCAAGCGGATCGGGCCGAAGTCCGCCGCGCTCCTGGATGGCCCGTGGAAGGAGTGGATCCTCGAGCCGCAGCTCAAGGAACGACAGGCGGTGAACTACGGCCTGCGGCGTGAGGGCGGCGCCGTGTGGCAGCGGCCGGGCCACGCGCATGACGACGCGCACAAGGACTGGTCTCAGCTCTGGGCGCCGGTGCACCGCCAAGCGACGCGGGACGGCGAGGCGATCGACCTGGTGGACGAGCTCGCGCGGGGCTCGGAACTGCTTCTCGGCGGCGCGTTGCCGCCGTGGCTCGTGGAGGTGCTGCGATGAGGAACAACGAAGAGGGTGATGTTGGCGCGTGGTGGGTCTCGCAGGAGGCAAAGGAGACCTACGTCGAGTTGCGGCGGCGCTGGGATGCCCTCCTCGCCTGGGGCGTGGTGGACAAGCTCCCGAACGTCCGCTTTCAACTCGACGCGTGGCGGGAGTTCTCGGCGAAGTGGGAGGCCGGCGACGAGGACGTGACCGCGCTGTCGGCGATGTCGGCCGATCTCAAGGTGGCCGAGGAGTACGCGCGCGAGAAGGGTTTCGCCGGCGGCGGCCCGCAGGTGCGGGTCCCGAGCATCGAAGACGCTACCGGGCCACTGAAGGCGGCGGCGGCGGTGAGCCGCGCTGCAACGGCCGTGGGGATTCCGCCGTCGGTGATCGGCCCGAACACCCTGCCCGACCTGGCGAAGGGCGCGGTCCAGGCGTTCAAGGGCCTGCCACGGGGCGTGCAGCTCGGCGCCGGGGCCGCGGCGGGAGGACTCACCCTCTACGGAGTGCACCGGGTGGTCGAGGCCACGCGGCGCAAGCGGAGGCCGCGGTGACGCGCTTCGCGCCGCTGCCGCCGCCGCACACGACCCGCGAGGCGCGGGCGATCGATACCTGGTCCCGTCGCTTCCGCGCCCTCGGCGTCTCACCTGCGACCGCGCACGAGCTCGCGCGCCATCGAGTCAAAGTCGCCGTGGGGGGAGTTGCGTTCGCAGCGGGCGTGATCGGCACTGTCATCGCGAAGAGCCGGGGCCAGGACACGCCGGGCGCGAGTGAGCCGTCCGGGCGAACGAGCTCTGTCCATGTGCGGCCGCGTCCCGTAGCCGTCGCGTGGCTCGGGCCCGTGAGCTCGGCGCAGGTCGCGGGCGCCGAGCTCGCGGGCGTGCCCGTGGTGCACCGGACATGTACGGGCGACGGCTCGCCCTCGTGCAGCCAGATCGCGGACAGCTGGCTCGATGGCGACGGGAGGCGCCTTCCGGGCTGCCGGCGCGCGCTCGGACTGCCGGCGGGGCCGCTGGTGGTCGCAGCCTTCTCGGCCGGCGGGCACATCGTCAAGCGCCTGCTCGCCCACCCGCGCGACCGGGCCGAAGTCGCGGCCGTGGTGCTCGCGGACGCGACCTACACGACGGAGTGGACCGACCGCGCGCACGAGCTCGCGGCGCCGATCGGGTCGCTCGTGGACTACGCGGCCGAGGCGGCGGGCGGCGCGCGCCTGTTCCTGGCCACGGCGAGCAGCGCGCCAAACAAGCAGCACCCGACCGGGGCGCAGACCTTGGCCGCAATCGCGCGCGCGCTCGGCGGTCGGGTGCGCCTCGGCGAGGAAGCATTGGCGGGCCTGCCCGCGCCGGAGCGCAGCTGGGGAGGCGGCGGCGTGCACCTGCTCGACTACGGCGCCCGCTACAGCCACGCGGGGCACGCGACCGAGCTCGCGCCGAAGGTGTGGGCCGCCCTCGTGCGGCCCTGGTTCGAAGGGATCAGTGGAGCCGAGGAGGCGTCATGAAGGAGCAAATGTCGTTGCTAGACGTGGAGGGAGGCGGGAAACGCCGCCGGAAGGGCAAGGGCAAGCCCCGCCGCGGGCGCGCGATCGAAGTGCAGGCCGAGGTGAACGAGCTCCCGGCGCGGCCGCTCCGTCTGCCGCCAGGGCGCCCGGCGCCGCTGCTCCTGCCGGCGGGAACGCCTGGGGCGCCGGGCCGCGGGCTGGTGTTAGC
This sequence comes from Sorangium cellulosum, assembly GCF_002950945.1. GTDB lineage: Bacteria > Myxococcota_A > Polyangia > Polyangiales > Polyangiaceae > Sorangium > Sorangium cellulosum_E. Next base: position 5,486,401 of record NZ_CP012673.1, on the reverse strand, counting down.
GGGGAGCAGGCCGCTTGCCGGGTGGCCGGTGGTGCCGAGGCGCACGACCACGGAGCGCGCGACGACTACCACCGTGCGGCCGAGGCGCACGCCCGAGCGGAGCACGCCGCGGAAGCGCAGCACCGCGCGGAAGGCGAACACGCCGAGGGCCGTCGAGGTGACGCCGACGGCGCGCGCCGCGAAGGTGCGCACCCGAACCGCACGCGCGGCCCCCGAGGCGCCGAAGCCGGCGAGGAAGAGAGCCCCGCGGAAGGCGCGCGCGACGGCGCCCAAGCGCGGGCCGCGCGTGGTGCGGGGGGTGACCTACGTCTGCCGCCCGGCGAAGGCGGAGTCCGCTCTGGAGCGCGAAGTGCGGGACGTGAAGCGCCTCCTCACGACGAGGAAGCCCCAGAAGGCGCCGAAGAAGCGCGCGCCGTCGCGCCGCAAGAGGTGACCGGTGGACCCGGTCAGACTGCGGCTTATGTTCGACGCGCTGATTCCGCCGACGCGGCTGGAGCGCGTGCTACGGGCTGCGTCAGGCATCAAGTCGCGCGTGCGAGTGCAGAAGGTGCGGCAGAAGCCGCGGAAGCGGAAGGCAGCGCCGAAGAAGCGCGCACCGGTGCAGCCGCGCCGGGCGCGAGCGCGACGGCTGTAGCGCCGGCTACGCCTTCCCCGCCTCGACGGCACGCCACCACAATCGGCAGCACTGCTGCGTGCGGCAGCTCCAACAGCGCCAGGGCTTCCGTGAGGGCACCGTAGACGCGTGCGCGTGAGCGACGACGGCCTTCCTCCGGGCTCAGAAGGCTGGACAGTTCATCTTTGTCCACAAGTTGAGACTGCGGAAGCCCGGAGTCCGAAAGTCGAACACACGGGCGGCAGCCGAACCCCGCCGGTGGTGGAGGCTACTTCGCAGCCTTCACCACCGTGAAATCTCGAGTACATAGGACGTTCAATGACCTAGGATTACGGGATCCAGGGAAACCTCGGCACCCAATTTTTAGCCTCCGTCTCGAGCTCTCGTCGTGTGCGTTAGTTTTCGCAAGTTGTCTGCCTCCGCGCTGAACGATACTTATTGAGCACCGAGAGGCCCATCGCCCGAGTGCGCGTCAGTGCCGGTGGGAATCCACCGACGACGCCGCGTGGGCCTTATCGAGCGCACTACCAACTCTTTCGTCGCCGTCAGGGCGACTCAGGAGATGCGATGACACGAGCAGAGCTCCGCGCACAGCGGCGCAACAACGGCCAGTGTGCGGACTGCGGAGTACGCTGGGAACCTGCGTATCGATGCCCGCTGTGCAAACATCGTAAAGATGAAGCTCGCGCGCGCCACCGAGCCAGGCGGGGGATCCCGGATGCCTCAGCGGCGCCGCTCACGTTCGACGACTTCGAGCGCATCGAGCGGGCACGAGGGCGCCTGTGATCATGCTCCGGCCCCTACCAGACCAATACGATCGACGCCGTCTTGCTGCTTGCGATGCGGATCGCGGAGCGGGTCAAGGCGGCGAAGCCCTCATAGACGAGCACGCGGGCGTGCGCGATCCGGCGCCGGGCAGAGTCTACAAAGGCCCGAACGGCGCCACGAGCGGGGATGACAGGCGGCCGCCGTATGTTCCTGCTGGTAGCGGGAAGTACCGCGGCCGCGGGCGGTCAAGGCGGCGCCCGCAGGCGGGATGTCGGCCGTCGGCGGGACGACCGCGGCGGCTGCCGAGGACGAGCCGACGACCGTTGAGAGCGCGCCGCGGGTCGACCGGTTGCCGATCTTCCGTACTGAGGTGGTTGGGCGTCCTACACGGGCGCCGCGGACGCGTCGCGACGAGATCCTGCTCGTCGTGGCGCGTCTCGATGCGGGCGCGCGGGTAACGGTCTGCCCGACGCGCCGATCGCGGGGGCGCTCAGAATTACCAAATTGACCCCTTCGGTTACCCCCCTTTTCGGCCCCTCGGAGGCGCTTGCCAGAACACCTAACCCCCCGACACGCCAACGGTTTGCCCGACGAGCCTACAAGGGTATCTCGTGTCGAGTTACCTTTTGTGCAGAGTTACCTTTTCGGGCCTCCTCTGGCGGCGTCGGTCACGGTTGCGCGCGAACTCAAAACGCATGGAGGTAAGGCATGGCACGAGCAGCGCTCGCGCGTGCATCGACACAGCTTGCTCTGCGTCAGGCGGACAGCGGCATGCTCGCCGTCCAGGCTCAGGTCCTCGAGACACCCGCCGGCGGACGGTTCGGCCGCAAGGTGACCGACCAGCCCGCGACGGCGACGGCCACCGCGACGCTCGCGATCCCGCTGGACGGGCTCACGATCACGGCGGCGCCGCCGGAGACGCTCTCGCAGAAGAACGTCGAGGCAGTCACCGGCATCCCGGCGCGTGTCTTCCTCGACACGATCCGCGCACCGGGCTTCCCCCTGCCGGTCACGAAGCTCGGCAAGCTGCGCCTGGTCTCGCGCGAAGCGTTCGTCGCCTACCTGCTGGCGCTGGCCGAGGAGCCGGCGTCGCGCAGCGCCGCAGAGGAGGACGAGCGCACGCGGGTTGCGGCCGTCCTGGCTGCTGCCGGTCTCGAACCTGTCCGATGCTCGCGCACCGGCCGAGCTAGCGCCCCTCCTGAACGTGCAAGCCGTGGTAGGCTGCCGCCGAAGTAGAGCGGGCTCGCTCGGCGGTAGCACGCCGGACGAGCCCTTGATCGACCCCCGCATCACCGGAGACCGATCCATGACCGACGTACCGCAGCGGCGGGCGCGCGCCAAGCGCTCGCCTGCCGTCCCTTCATCGCCCCCTTCCGCATCCACATCGACCGACCGGCGGACGCGTTCGAGCCGCTCTGCCGGGCGCCCGTCGCCGCCGACGGAGAAAGCTGCGCCCGGTGCGGGTTTGCCGGGCCCGGCGAGCCCGACGGACCGCCCGAAGCCGGCAGTCGGCGCAGCAGGAGAGAAGCGCGCCAACGGCTCCGGCTCCGTGCGGCTGCGCGGGAGGACGTGGACCGCACGCCTCAGCCTCGGCGAGGCCGGGCGATGCACGTTCAGCCTGCCGACGTGCCGGACCGAGCAAGAAGCCAACGGGCGGCTGGAGGTGCTGTCCGAGTTCGCCGGGCGCCTGCTCGCCGCCGGGCAGGTTGTGGTCGGCGTGCCGCTGCTGGAGCAGGCTGCCGCGCGCGAGGGGACCGCGCTCCGCGATGTTCGGCTCGCGATCGACCAGCTGTGCAAGGGCGAGGCGCGTCCCCGCTCATCCGGGGACACCACCTTCGCCGAGTTCGCTGAGCGGGTGCTAACTGGCCAGCTTGCTGACCAGTACCCGCTGCATGTGAAACCACTTCGACATCCGGAACAGTACCGACATAAGCTGAATCATGTTCTGGGAGTGCTCGGCCCCGTCCCTCTTCCTCGCTTCACGGTCGACCACGCGGATCGCGCAGTCTCTATGTTGCCGGCACATCTTGGGGCCTCTTCGCGTCAAGGCGTCGCAAAAATTATTCACCGAATACTCGCGCTCGCGACCTATCCGGCGCGTATCATATCGAATAATCCGTTACCACGTGGATGGATTCCCAAGGCGGACAACAACAAGGCCAAAAGCTCTCTGTACCCCGACGAGGATAGGCGCCTCATGGCCGCGGTGGATATTCCACTATCTTATCGGATCTATTATGGGTTTCTGATCCGTGAGGGAATGCGTGCAGACGAAGCAGGCAGGTTGGAGCCGTCTGATCTGGATCTCGAGCGAGGCGCCATAGTTCTTGACGAGAACAAGACCGATGACCCGCGCGCGTGGGCGCTCTCGCCCGATGTCGTGCGCGCGCTGCGCGTCTACTTTGCGATGTGTCCCCCAAAGGAGCGTGTTTTCTCTAGGCCAAGCGGGCTACCCTTACCCGGTCGTGATGGGGCGAATAGCTTTCGAAATCACCTGCGTTGCGCCGGTATCGAAAGGCCTGAACTGTTCGAGACCACGGAATCTCGGTTGAACATTCGCTTGCACGACACTCGCGCGACCTTCATCACCATCAAGCTAGCGAACGGGCGCACCGAGACGTGGATCTCCGATCGGACCGGGCACAAGTCGAGCAGCCAGATCCACCACTACAAGCGCGCCGCACGTAAGGTCGCGGAGCTCGGCTTGGGAGACTTCGCGCCCCTTGATGAGGCGATCCCCGAGCTGCGCGGCCAGGGCCGAGCGGTCGGAGGCGCTCGCCTGTCGGGGGGAGCGGAGGCCGCGGCGGCGGGCGACGGAGGCTCCCTCGGCGCCGCGCCTCAGGGCCAGATGCCGGCATCGGCAGATGTACCGGCTGCCTGCGCGGCAGAGGACGAAGCGGCGGCCGACCGGGCCGCGTTGGGCCCGCGTTGGGCCACACCGGCGCCTAGCGCGGTGGCAGAACATCCAGAAGTGATTGAAATGGTTAACGTTTCTTCGGCTCGCCCCGCAACCGCACGGAAAAACCGGCTGTCTCTCCGGGCGTCTTAACGTCGGAGGCGTCGGAGGCGTCGGAGCCGTCGGAGCCGCCGGAGCCGCCGGCGGGCCCGCTCGTCCCCGGTTGGCTGGTCGCCCCGGGCGATGCTAACCGTCGTTGGGCCATGCCCACCGCGCGCCGCGCCTCCGTACGGCGGATCGACCCGCGCCTCCCCCCGGCCGCGCCCTCCCCCGCCCCGCCGATCGCCCACCTCCGCCGCCACTTCGCCCTCGAGGTGCCGCGCGTCTTCTCCGAGGCGGAGCGCGCCGCGCTCGTCGCCGGGGTCTACGCCGCCCGCGCCGAGTGGACCCCCGACTTCGGAGGCGAGCAGTTCTCGCTCGGGCGCGCCTTCTACACGCACCTGGAGCAGGGGCTCTCCCGGCGTTATTTCGCCGACGCGGCCGCCTCCGACGCGCGCGTGGAGCGCTACCTCCCCGGCCTCCAGCGCCGGATGCGCGAGCTCGTCGCCGCGATCACCGGCGCGCCCGCGCAGCCCCGGCGCGGCTTCTGCGGGCCCGGCGTGCACATCTTCCCCGCCGGGGAGAAGGTCGCGCGCGAGGGCGGCGTCGTCCATTTCGACACCGAAGGTCTCTCCGACTACCACCTCGCCCGGCGGCTCCGCGCGATCACCGTGGTCGTGATGCTGGAGCTCCCCGACGCGGACGGCGGGCTCAAGCTGTGGGACGCGCTGTACGACGGGCGCGACGACGCGGAGGACGAGGCGCGCTCCGCCCGCAGCGACATCGCCAGCTACAGCCCCGGCGGCGCGCTCGTCATCGACAGCTACCGCCTCCACCAGATACAGCCCTTCCCGGGCGGCCGCGACCGCATCTCCGCCACCGTGCACGCCGCCGAGCTCGACAGCGGGCGCTGGGAGACGTGGTTCTGAGCGGGCGCCCCCGCAGGACCTCAGACGAGCGGCCGCAGGTAGTGGAACTTGGGGTCCATCAGGTCCTCCGGCGTGAGCCCCCAGCCGTCGTCGCGCGGGATCAGGTAGATGACGTCCGACGCGACGCTGGCGAAGCTCACGTTCCCGAGGTTCTGGAGGAGGTGGCCGAACACGTCGCGATGCCAGAGCCGCGCCTGGGGGACGTTGCAGATCGTGTGAAGCATGCGATCCGTCGGTGATCCCTGGACCAGCAGGAACGCCATCGTGAAGGTCAGATAACGCGGCTGGCCGCGGTACACGTCGGGCATCCCGGACGGGGCCTTGCGCGCGCCCTCCTCGGTGGTCATGCCGCCGGTCCACATGGCGAAGTCCTTGCGCGCCCGGGCGTCGTCGTCGAAGTAGTCCCAGCACCCCTTCTCGACGAGCTGCAGGCTGGAGAGCAGGGCCATCTGCGCGCGGCGGTACTGGTGCCACTTCTGGTTCAGGCTCATCCGCTCGCAGTGGCCCTGGACCGACTCGAAGAGCGTGCGATGGAGATAACTCCCGGGGTCCATGCGCGCGCACACTTCCATCGCGAAGATCGAGTGCTCCACGTCAGCCTCCGTATCCCCCCGAAGCCCGGTTCCACGAGCCGCTGCGGCCGAGCGCCGCGCCGAGGACCACGCCGGTGCCCAGCGCCACCAGGACAGGCACCGTCCCGAACCCCGGCGGCATCGGCCGCGGCGCGCCGAGGGTCGCGCTGGAGAACGGCGTCGCGCGCAGCGCGGGCACATACCTCTTGCCGGGCCGCTGCACGGCCGGCTCGACGGGCGGAGGCCGCGGGGGCGGGGGCGGCTCCCAGGGATAATCCACCCAGAACCAGCCGTGCGACGCGGCGGCGCCGCCGTAGTAGTGAGCGGGCCAGTCGCCGGTGTCGCCGGCGGGCTTCGGGATCGCGAGGTCGGGCGCGAAGACGGTCGCGGCCAGCATCTTCACGTCGATCATCCGGCCCTGGTAGCTCACGAAGTCCTCGTTGAGATCGGCGGACTCGAGCGTGTCGGACGCCGTGGGCGCGACGTAGAGCACGTGGCGGACGCCGAGCTCCGAGAGCGCCGCGGCGGACGGCATCTTTGCGACATAGCGGTTGTCGAACTGCGTGGCGTCGTCCGTGTAGTCCGAGAGCCGCTGCCGATCGAGCACGATCATGGGCGCGCGGCGGCGCTCGGACGGGCGGGCGAAGAGCGGCTGATAATAGGCCGCCGCGGCGAGCGTCAGGTGGGATTTCACGACGCCGCGCGGGTGCGGCCAGTTGTCGAAGACGAACACCGGGTCGAACGCGGCCGCCGCGCCGGCGGCGAAGGCCACCGCCTCGGGGCCGTCGAGATCCACGACGACCAGGATGTCCCGGCGGACGCTGTCCGCCGCGGCGCCGAGGAACAGCGACGCGAGCGCCTTGCCGCTGCGGTAGGCGCGGTCCATCGCCGGCGTGAAGATCGGCCGGAGCACGTCGCGGAGCGGCGTGATCGGCGTCCGGTCCTCCTCGGCGACGAGCCTCGGCTGCGCGGACGGCGCCTCGAACAGGGCGGGCGCGTAGTAGACGCGCAGGGCCTCGTCGCCCGGGCGCAGGTCCGAGGCCATGCGCGCGAGCGCCGCGCGGTCGAACGGCGCGGTCGACTCGCCGTTGAACGTCACGCTCTCCGCGGCGGCGCCGAAGCTCCAGCCGAAATCCCGCTGCAGATCGAGCGCCCGCTTCCGCTGGACCTCGTGATCGTCCCCGGAGCACCCGTCGGCGGCCGCCGCGAACATCACCCCGAGCCCCGCGACGCCCGCGGCGCCGAGCGCGATCGCGATCGCCCGCCGCCTCGAGACGTCCTTCGGCGCCTCGGCGAGGCCCTCGTGCCACCAGCGCGCGCCGAGGATCCCCGGCTTGTTGACGAGATCGGCCCGCTCGAACGGCTCGTCCAGCTTGCTCACGCGGCGGCCTCCTCGCGGTCGCGGGGCGCCGGCCCGGCGTCCCCGGCCTCGTCCGCGCCGCGCCCGCCGCGCGCGTCCCGCACGTCACGTCGAAGCGCCTCGATGAACTGCGGCGTGAAGACGCCGTCGACGCGCAGCGAGTACCGGAAGAACGGGGCCGCCTCCACGCCGTGGTAGTCGTGGTCGTTGAACCAGTAGGCCCGACCGGAGACGACCGTCTTGCGCCGCGCCCGCTCGTCCCACAGAAAGAGGCGCTTGTTGCCCGCCGGGCAGAGCGTGATGAAGTGATCCGGCTCGGGCTGATCCCCCTCCCCGTCGCGGTGCACGGTGCCGTGATCGTTCGCCTCGAGCCCCATGATGTTGCAGCGCCCGATCGACGCGAACGGCAGGCTCTTCACGTAGGCGATCGTCCTCGGGAAGAACGACCGCGCGAGCCGGGTGAAATCCTTGCCTTCGCTCCGGCTCTTCTCGCTCCAGGTGCGGTTCGGGATGAGCTCGACATACACCTTCCAGGGGAAGTAGACCCCATGGCGGAACTTGAGCCAGAGCATCTGCCGCCGGGAGAGAGGGATGTCGCGCTCCTCCCCGAACTCCAGCGCTGCGCGCGCGGACCGGTCGATGGCGGACGGGTCGTCCGAGAGCCGCTGGAACGTGAGGAACTCCGCGTCGCTGAGGCCGCGGATCACCTCGCCGTAGTCGGCGAGCGCCTCGCCGAGCCGCGACGGCGGCATGATGCCCATCGTGCGGTGGCTGCCGCCCGTGTAATCGATGGGCACCTGCGTGAGCCCGAGGCAGATCTCCTCGTGGATCTCGCCCAGCGGGGAGAGATCGAGGTACGGCTCGAGATCGATGTAGGGCCGCGCGAAGATGCCCTGGATGCCGGAGTCGCGGGAAGTTTCGGCCATGGTCCGTCGCAGGAGCCGGATCGTCGCGACCGGCCGGTCTACCCATATCACAAAGAGCCGGCCTCCCCGAAAGGGTCGTCGGTGCTCGCGCCTGCCTTCGCGCCCACGAGTCTCCGTATCGCCGCCGCGCGCCAGAGAGCCCGCTGCGATCGCGCAGGGGGCTTGTGACGGCGCGGCGCGTTCTGTAGCGTGCGACCCATGGAGCTGTCCTACGTGATGGGGTTCGGGCTGGGCACCACGCTCGCTCTGCTCGCCCTGCTGCGCATCGGGCAGCGGATCTTCTCGCCGGCGCACACGGTCGCCCGCGACCTCACGGAGAGCAACGCCGCGCGCCGGCTGCTCACCGTCGGCCAGGTCCTCGCGGTGTTCCTCGTCGCCGCGAACGCCGTCAAGAACTGCCTCGACGGCTCCGGCTTCGCGCGCGACGTCCTCTGGGTGGGCGCGTTCGCCGCCATGGGCCTGGTCCTCGTGATGGTGACCGGCCACCTCGGGATCCGGCTCCTGCTCAGGTCGCAGCTCCCGGCCGAGATCGAGCGGGGCAACGCGGCCGCGGGCGTCGCCGCCGGGGCGCACTACGTCGCCACGGGCCTCATCACCTCGCGCGCCATCGCGGGCCGGGATCTCGGCGATCTCGCCCTGTCGCTCGGCTTCTTCCTGCTCGCGCAGGTCACGCTGCACGTGTTCATCCTGCTCTTCCGGGCGCTCACCACCTACGACGACGCCGAGCAGATCCAGGGCGAGAACCTCGCCGCGGCGCTGAGCTACTCCGGCGCGTCGATCGCGGTGGCGATCGTCATCGCGCGGGCGCTGGAGGGCGATTTCGAGGGCCTCTTCATCTCGCTGAAGGGCTACGGCGGCGTGCTGCTCTACCTCTTCGCGCTCTACCCGGTCCGGCAGCTGCTCGTGCAGAGCGTGCTGCTCGGCGCGCCGCTCTCGCTGCGCGGCGGCCGCCTCGACGCCGGCATCGCGGCCGACCGGAACGAGGGCATGGGCGCCCTCGAGGCGGCGACCTACCTCGCGACCGCGATCGCCATCGCGCGCCTCCTATGAGCGACGCCGCCCGCGCCTACGACGCGTTCGCCGCGAGGATCGTCGAGACGGGCCTCATCACCGACCCCTGGATCGACGGCGCGCCGCGCTTCCGCGAGGCGCCGGTGTTCGTCACCGAGGCCGAGCAGCGCGCGCTCTACCGGGCCGCCGAGGAGGTCGCGGCCGTCTACAACGAGCTGTGCCTCCTGGTCGCGGACGAGCCGTCCCTGCTCGACGGCTTCTTCTGCATGACGCCCTGCCAGAAGGCGATGTGGCTCTCGTCGCAGCCGGTGTGGCACGGCATCGCGCGGGCCGACGTCTTCCTGACGGCCGAGGGCCCCGCGATAGCCGAGCTGAACTGCGACACGCCGACCGGCGAGGCGGAGGCGGTCGTCCTGAGCGCGCTCGCCGCGCCGGCGCACCCGGGCGCGCGGGACCCCAACGGCGAGCTCGGCGCCCGGTTCTGCGCGATGGTGGAGGAGGTCGCCCGCGCGATCCTCGGCGAGGGCGCGACGCGGCGCCTCGGCTTCGTTTATCCCACGGAGTTCACCGAAGATCTCTCGGTGATCCGCCTCTACCAGCGCTGGCTCGAGGAGCGCGGCTACACGGTCGTCCTCGGCTCGCCGTACAACCTCGGTCACGACGAGCGCGGCCTGTCGCTCTTCGACATCCCCTTCTCGATCCTGCTCCGCCATTACAAGACGGACTGGTGGGGAGAGCGCTCGAGCGTGTGGACCGACGAGGAGATCCCCGACGCGGAGCCGCTCGTCGGCCCGCTCGGCGCGGTGCTCACGGCGTTCGCGAACGGCCGCGCGGCGATCGTGAACCCGCTCGGCTCGGTGCTGCCGCAGAACAAGCGCTCGATGGCGTTCATGTGGGAGCACCTCCACCGCTTCTCGCCGCGCGCGCAGGCGGCGATCGAGCGCTACGTCCCGGTGACGTCGCGGCTGGAGACGCTGCACGCCGAGATGCTGCTCGCCCAGCGCGAGGAGTGGGTCCTGAAGAGCGATTACGGCGCCGAGGGCGAGGAGGTGATCCTCGGGCGCCACGCCACCCATGAGGTCTGGCGCGCCTCGCTGGCCAAGGCCCGGGAGGGGCGCTGGATCGCGCAGCGGTACTTCGCCGCGCTCGAGAACGAGCGGCGGGAGGCCGTCAATTACGGCGTCTACCTCGTCGCCGGGGAGGCGTGCGGGATCTACGCGCGCGTCCAGGCCGGCATGACGGACGCGACGGCGCTGAGCGCGCCGGCGCTGATCCGCTGAGACCGCGCTAGGGAACGCCCATCAGCGACAGGTTCACCGCGTCGTTGACCTCCTCCGCCCGGATGGCCTCGATCATCGCGTCGAACTCGTCCCAGTAGAGCCTCTGGTCCGCGTCGATCCCGAGGTGCTCGTGCCCCGGGAGCCCGTGGTTCGTGAGCAGGATGATCATGAGATCTCGCGCCGGATCCGGGTCGATGACCATGAGCGTCCCGGCGCCGCCGGTCTTGCTGTAGGCGGCGGTCGAGGTGTGATCGCCGCCGGGCCACGCGCCCGGGTCGTAGAGCTCCCACCCGTACCCCTTGCTCGAGTAGAACAGGTTCTGAGCGAACGTCGCGGCCGGCGTCGGGAGGCCGAGATCGCCAGTCTGGAGCGTCGTCATGCTCGCCACGGACGACCGCGAGAGCAGCCGCTCGGCCGGGCAGACGGCGATGAGCGGGTTGCAGAGCACGTCGAGGCCCCGGACGTGGACGCCCCGGTTGAGCAGCACCTGCCCGAACGTCGCCAGGTCGCGCGCGGTCGAGAACAGGCCGTCGCACCCGGTGAGCTGGTCGTGCTCGCAGGTGCCCGTGTTCTCCTCGATATCGTAGTCGGTCTCGTCCTGGACCTCGCCCCGCAGGTAGCGGCCGCGCACGCCCGACCACGCCGTGCCGACGAAGCGGTCGTGTTTCCTCGGCAGGTAGACCTTCGGCCGGTAGCTCGTGCTCGACATCTCGAGCGGATCGAAGATGTAGGCCTTCATCAGGCTCTGGAGCGAGCCGCCGCCGACCTTCTCCAGCACGTGCCCGAGGATGCGGTACCCGAGGTCGCTGTAGAGCACCCGCTGGCCCGGCGTGTAGAGCAGCGGGGCGGTGAGCATCGTGTGCCAGCGGTCGCTGGCGCCGAGGACGCCGCCGGCGTCGACGTCCTCCCCCGACGCGTAGCGCATCAGATCCCTCACGGTCACGAGGCTCTTGGCGGGGTTCGACGGGTCCGCGAACTCCGGGAAATAGGAGACCACCCGGTCGTCGATGTGAAAGCCGGGGAAGTGTCCGGACTCCTGCATTCGGAGCGCCAGGAACACGGTGAACGGCTTCGTCATGGACTCGAGATCGAAGATCCCGTCGCGGGGCATCGGCGGCGAGGGCATGTCCGGCCACCCCGCGTTGAAGCCGTCCCGCTCGCCGAGCGCCTCGTGGAGCACGATCCGGCCGCGCCGGGCGACGAGAAGGACCGCGCCCTGGATGTCGCCCTCGACGACCGCGTCCTCCAGCGCCGCGACCGCGTCGTAGAGCGCGTCGCTGCTCATGCCCACCGACTCCGGCGCGGCGTGCTGCAGGCTGCGGGGCCACGCGCCGCTCGACGGCTGAGACAGGAGCGCGCGCGCCTCGTCCCCCGCGCCGAGACATGCCAGGGCCGCCACGAAAGACACGATGAAAGACCTCGTTTTCATGGATGGTTCCTCCTCACCAGGGCTGCCTTCAGCGTCAAGACACGAGCCTCTCAAGTTAACGCGTATTCCAGCGCGCCATCCAGCCCTGGTTCGCCGTCGCCGGGCGTTTCACCGCGTCGGCCGCCAGCGGCAGCCGCTGTGTGTCAGCAGATGATCAGCAGATGAAGAGAACGAGGCTGTGTGGAGGAACCGCCGCTCTGCACACGTGTCCGATTGAGAGCGCGCTAACTGCATGCTGAGAGCTGTTGCGCGGATCACCTGAGATGCACCTGGAATAAGGCTTCTCCTGAGTTTGACGCGACGCGGCACCGCAGTCCCCATGGTTGGGCGCAGTGCGGGATGGGTGCGGGAACGGCGCGGGCGAGCGCGCCGTGCACGCGCGGCTGGTCGAACCGCTCGCGACCCGCTTGACGGCAGCCGCTCGACAGGAAAATGGTTTCCTCATGGCACCTGCGACGAACGCCCCGGCCCAGACGGCCTATGACGTCGACGACCCCGACGTCTCCGGGCTCGTGACGGAGGACGACACCCCCGTGGACAGCATCCTTTCCGAGAAGCAGCAGCGCCTTCTCACCGAGCCCCTGTACAGCTCCTGGTCGGGACCCCCGCCGGAGGAAGGCCAGAGCTCCCGCCCCTTCGCGGCGCTCGCGAACGTCGGCCTCTTCATGAGCCCGACCGAGCCGCCCATCGTGCCGGACGTGATGCTCAGCCTCGACGTGACCCTCCCGGAGGACTTCTCCGAGAAAAAGAACCGCTCCTATTTCATGTGGCGATTCGGCAAGGGGCCCGAGGTGGTCATCGAGATCGTCTCGAACCGCGAGGGAGGCGAGCTCGACGAGAAGCTCCGGCGCTACCGGCGCCTGCACGTCCCCTATTACGTGGTCTACGACCCCCTGCGCGAGCTGGGCGGGCCGACGCTGCGCACGTTCGAGGCGCGAGGAGATCTCTACGTGCCCGTCGAGCGACCGTGGTTCGAGAGCGTGGGGCTCGGCCTCGTCGAGTGGGAGGGCTCGTTCGAGGGGACCTCCGGCGCCTGGCTGCGCTGGTGCACCCGGGACGGGCGCGTCGTGCCGACCGGGGCCGAGCGCGCGGCGACCGCCGAGACCCGCGCGGCGACCGCCGAGACCCGCGCCGAGCGCCTCGCGGCCCGGCTGCGGGCGATGGGCATCGATCCGGACGACGCCTAGCGGCGCCGCGCGCCGCCGGCGCCTACCGCCGGTGGCGCCGCTCGAGCCGGCGCAGGAACGCCGGATCGAACGCGCCGTCCACGCGGATCGAGTAACGGAAGAACGGATCCGGCTCAACGCCATGGTAATCCATGTCGTTGAACCAGTAGATGGGCGCGCGCACCACGGTGCGCTCCTCCCCCTCCCGGTCGCACAGGTAAAAGCGCTTGTCGCCCCGCGGCGCGAACGAGATCGACTGCGCCGGCCCGAGCGCGCGCCCCGGCTCGGTGTCGCGGTGCGCGGGCGCGTGATCGTTCGCCTCCAGGCCGAAGATCACGCAGCGCCCGATCTCCACGAACGGCAGGCCGCGGATGAACTCGACCGTCCGGGGGAACACCGCCCGCGCCTCCTCCGAGAAATCCTTGCCGGCGCCGGAGTGTTTGTCTTCCCAGCGGTCGTTCTCGAGCAGGTGATAGCAGACCTTCCAGGGGAAATAGACGCGGTAGCGGTACTTCAGATAGAGCATCTGCGCCCGCGTCAGCGGGTGATCGGTCTCGTCCCCGAACGTGTACTCCCGGTGCCGGTCGAGGTCGAAGGCGGACGGGTCCTCGCTCAGCGCGATGAAGTCGCGGAACTCCTCGCGCGAGAAGCCGCCGATGACCTGGCCGTAATCCACGTAGGGGTCCTCGTGCACCCACGGGGCGACCACGCCCATCCACTTCAGGCTGCCGCCGGTGTACGACGGCTCGACCCGGCAGAGACCCAGCACGATCTCGCGATCGAGGTCCACGAAGCAGGACGTGTCGATCCACGGCGACAGGTCGATGTAGGGGCGGCCCCACAGGCCGCAGAGCTTGCTCACGCCGTCCTCGCGCCGAGGGCGGCGAGGTACCGGCGGGCGACCAGGCGATCGAACGCGTGCACCCCGTCCTCCACCATGGCGTAGGTCGACGGCGTGTACCCCGCGGACCGCACGCCGCGCTGCTGGCGCTCGCAGATCGCGCGATCCTCCCGGTTCACGCCGTCCCAGAAGGCGAACACGTCCCCTGGGTCGAAGCCGGGCGCGAACGCCGCCGGGTGGAAGTACGTGTCGGCCACGACGAACGTGCGGTCGGGCGCGCGCGGCGTGAGCCGGTACGTGAGCAGGTAGTCGGGCTGGAGGCTCGTGAGCAGGCCGGGGAAGAGCATCGCGTCGCGCACGCGCCGCCGGTCCGCCTCGGGGACGATGAGCGGGCGCCCCCCGCGCGCCGCGCCGGTCGACACCGTCTCGGCGCCCGGCGCGAGCTCCATGACCCCGCCGAGCCACGGGCCGCCCCCGCCGCCCCCGCCCCAAGAAGCCGCGTCGTCGCACGGCGTGAGCCGCTCCAGCGCGGGGTGCACGCGCGGGAAGTGGTGGGACTCCTGGAAGTTCTCCACGCAGAGCTTCCAGTTCGCGCCCACCTCGTACTCCACCCGCCGGCCGCGCCGGAGCGAGCGCAGCTCCGGGCGCGCCAGCCAGGGCGGCGCCTCGCCGACCGCGCGCTCGAGCTCCGGGGCGCCGGGATCCAGCGCGACGAAGACGAAGCCGAGGTGGACGCCCGCGCGCACGCGCGAGAGCCCGTGCGCGCCCCGGTCGAAGCCCGGCGGCGCGTGCGGCGCGGAGCGCAGCGCGCCGGAGAGCTCGTAGGTCCAGCCGTGGTAGGGGCACTCGAGGTGGGCGAGCCGGCCGCAGGCCCCCTCCAGCAGCGTCGCCGCCCGGTGGCGGCAGACGTTGTGGAACGCGCGGATCGCGAGATCCGCGCCGCGGACGACGAGGATCCCGGCCGGCGTGAGCGGCGCGAGCAGCCACTCTCCAGGGCGGGCGATCTCGTCCTCGCGGCCGACGCAGAGCCACGAGCGCCCGAAGATCTCGGCCTGATCGAAGGCGAAGACGTCCTCGTCCCAGTAGGCGCGCGCGGGCAGCGGCCGGGCGCCCGGGAGCGGGGCGAGGACCGCGGAGAGATCGGCTGGGGAGAGCGGGAGCTCCGGCAACGCGGCGATGTTACCAGAAGCGGCGCGCGCTTCGCTGGCGCACGGCGCGCGCCGCGCGCCGTGCGCCGTGGACCGCCGCCCCGCTCAGGGCGTGGGCGCCGGTGAGCTGCTGTCCAGGACCAGATCCGCGTCCTCGATCTCGATGCCGCGGAACCGCTGCACGCTGAGGCACGGCGCGTCGAGGCGGGGCGGGCACAACTTGCCCTCGCATCGCTGCTCGGACGTCTGCTCCATGACCCCGCTGACCGTCGATCCGTCGACCGTCATCTCGACGTTCACCTTGAGCGTGGCGATCGTCCTCATGTCGCTCACGATCTCCCCGTACCTGTCGTCGTCCCCGTCGCTGTCCGCGTCGACGAAGTCGTCGTCCTCGCGGTCGTCCACGTTGTCCCCGTCGGTGTCCACCGAGGAGTCCTTCGCCATCTCCGAGTCGTCCTTGCCGTCCCTGTCGGCGTCGACGAAGGGATCGAGGCGATCCGCGATGCCGTCGCGATCCGAGTCGACGACGTCGTCGCTGAAGGGGAACTCGACGTCCTCCGCCTGACCCGAGAACCTGTACGGATCGTCGTCCGTGGTGCCCCTCAGCACGAGCCCCCCGGTGTCGAGCATCGCGTCGTCGTCGGTCGCGAGGTAGAGGATCAAGGTCTGGCCAGTCCGGAACGTCGTGGAGTCGTACGCCTCGGCGAGGGGCGACTCGTCCTTGGGGAAGCAGCCAGGCTCGTCTTGCTGCTCCTCCAGGGCGATCCGGTAGATCGTGTAGTCGCCCGCGGAGGGGCCGCCGCAGGACGCGGCGCCGGCCAGGGACACAAGGAGGGCGGCGCGAGCCGAGAGCGCACGAATGGTTCGTCGATCAAGCATGTTCATCTCCTCCGCAGCGCTGGGTTAAGCCACGGATCAGCACGAAAGCGCGCCGCCGCACGAGACGTAGCATTCATCACACATCACGCAGGTCGCGTAGTCGGCGTAGAGGTCCGAGCCGGACGGGTAGGCCGCCGCGCAATCCTCGAGACAGGCGTCGTTGTCGCCGCAGGAGGCCATGCACTCCACGAACAGGGCGCAGAAGTCGTCGATGATGCAGGCGTCGAGCTCGTCGGCGCAGCCCGCCTCGTTCGCGCACTCGTTGCACGCGTCGCACGACACGTCGGGAGCGTCGCAGCTGGCCGCGCCGCTGCAGTCGGCGACGTCGGTGCCCTCGTCGCACAGGTCCGTCCCCTCGGGCTCGTCGCACACGCCGTTGTTCGTCCGGCTGCACGTCCTGGCGGCGCAGTCCGCGACGTCGGTGCCCTCGGGGCACCGGTCCGTGCCCTCGGGCTCGTCGCACACGTCGTTGTTCTGCGTCTCGCAGAGCACGGCGGCGCAGTCGACCACGTCGGTCCCCTCCACGCACCGGTCGGTCCCCTCGGGCTCGTCGCACGTGCCGTCTTCGGTGTACTCGCACGGCGGGAGCTTGCAGTCGTCGACGTCGGTGCCCGGCGGGCAGAGCCCGCTGCCCTCGGGCCCGTCGCACTTGCCGTTGCCCGTGTACGGGCAGTAAGAGAGGCAGTCGGCCGGATCGGTCCCGGTCGGGCACAGGCCGGTGCCCTGCGCCTCGTCGCAGACGCCGTCGCCCGCGGTGGGACAGCTCTCGTCCGGGCGGAGGCAGCCCGCCAGGGCCGCCGCCTGCACATTGCACACCTCGGCCACGTGGTGGCCGTTCACACACCGGCCCTCCAGGCGGACGCACTCGTTGTACGCCAGGAGCTCGTCATCGCAGCGCTCCTGCTCGGCCGTGTCCTCGATGGCGTCCTGCTCGTCCTGGCAGCGCTCCTCGTCGTCCGCGGAGCACTCCTCGCAGGCGCAGCGGGCCAGGCAGACCGTCGCGTACGTGGGTTCGTCGCCGCCTCCCCCGCCCTCCGAGCTGGCGCAGGCGGCGAACAGACTGGCGACAGCGAATGTGATCATCACGTGTCGGATGCGCATGTGCTCTCCTCATCCTCTGGCGAAACCGAGAGATCCTCCTGCCGAGGCGCGGACACCGCCGCAAAGCCGGTGAGGGCGACATCCCCCATGACTGGACGCTGGACGCTCCAATTAGCCCTCTTCAGGCGCACGCTGCGCTCGACCATCTCTCGTTTGAAATGTGACTGTAAATTTCAACCCCAAGAAAACAGCTACCCCTACCACTTCCGGAGTCGGCCGGTCAATTGTCGAGAGCGCTCGGCCCGGCGATCCATGGGGGTCGTGCGGTCGCCCTCGCGCGATCGGCCGACGCTGCGCGGGGGGAGCCGCGCGCGAGGACGCGAGGATGGGCCCGCCGGGCGTGCGGCGGGCTCGAGCGCACGCGGGCCGGCGACGAGGACCAGCAGGGTCGGGGTGGCGTGGCGCGGCTGGCGACCGATGAGCCCGATGCGCAGTTGAAAAAAGCACGAAACCAGGGCGAGAACACGCGTCGGGCGCGGCCGAAACAGGGGCCTTGCAGCTGCCGAGTCGGCTCGAGGCGCCGGGGCGCGGGCGCGCGGATCGCTCGCGAACACCCGTCGGAAACCTGCGCTGTTCCGGCCCGCGGCGAGGGCGGTCCAGGGAAATTCCGCAGGGTTCTCGGTGGATCTCCGCATGACATCCGCGTCATGAGAGCCAGGAATCCAAAAGATACGTTGGCATCTGTGCTCGTTTCGACCGATGATGGGGCGCGCGTGTTGCGCGGCGGCGCCGTACCTCCGAGTTCAGGCGACGCGTCAGCAGACCTTCTTGGCGGGAGAGCGGCGGATGAAGATGCGATCCTTGGTGTGTCTCCTTGTGCTCGGCTTGACGACGGCGGCGTGCGGCGATGACTCGACGACCCCTGGCGGCGGGGGCGCTGGTGGCGAGGGCGGCGCGGGCGGCGACGGCTCCACCTCGACGAGCGCCTCCACGGGGACCGGCACCGGCACCGGCGGCGGCGGCACCGGCGGCGGCGGCACCGGCGGCGGTGACGGCGGCGGCGGTAACAGCGGCGACGGCGGCGGCGGTAACAGCGGCGACGGCGGCGGCGGTAACAGCGGCGACGGCGGCGGCGGTAACAGCGGCGACGGCGGCGGCGGTAGCGGCGGCGGCACCACCACCACCAGCAGCACGACCGGCGGCGGCGACGGCGGCGGCGGTAGCGGCGGCGGCACCACCACCACCAGCAGCACGACCGGCGGCGGTGACGGCGGCGGCGGCGGCACCACCACCACCAGCAGCACGACCGGCGGCGGTGACGGCGGCGGCGGTGACGGCGGTGGCACGACCACCACCAGCACGACCACCACCAGCACGACCACCACCAGCACGACCGGCGGCGGCGACGGCGGCGCAGGCGGCGAGGGCGGCGCGGGTGGCGCAGGCGGCGGTGAGCCCGGGGTCGACGGTGTTGCCTGCGAGGCGGACGCCGACTGCGAAGGCGAGCTCTGCCTCGTCGAGACGGGCGGCTTCCCCTCCGGCTCCTGTTCAGCCGCGTGCACGGCGGGCGGCCCCTGTGCCGGCGGCGGCCTCTGCATCCCCACCACCGAGACCGGTGACGGCATCTGCCTCGCGACGTGCAGCGAATCGGACCCCTGCCGCGACGGCTATGAGTGCGCCGACCTCGCCGGAGACGGCAGCGCGATGGTCTGCGTGCCGGCCTGCGAGACCGACGCGCAGTGCCCGACGACCGGCATCTGCAACACGGGCGAGGGGAACTGCCTCGCTCCGGCGCGCGCAGACGGCGTCGGCTGCACGGAAGACGACGCGTGTGAGGGCGGGATCTGCCTCACCGCGGAAGAAGGCTTTGAGGGCGGCTACTGCTCCGCGGTCTGCACCGACAACAACGCCTGCTACGGCGGCGGCATCTGCGTCAATGTGTCGGAAACGGGCGACTTCGCCCTCTGCCTCGAATCGTGCAGCGACACGGCCCCCTGCCGCGAGGGCTACGCCTGCTTCGGCCTCCTGGATGCGGAAGGCGAGGAGACCGGCGAGGGCGTGTGCCTCCCGGGCGGCGAGCCCGAGGAGCCCTGAGCGCAGCCTAGAGAGCGCGGCGGGCGACGGCGACGAAGGGCCGGGGAGCCGCAACGGCGGCCTCAGCGCCCTTCGCGCCCCCCGGGCGGCTCAGGCGACCCCGCGCCACCGCCCTTCACGCGCCGCGCTGTCGCGCCGCTTCACGATGATCCGGCGCTGACCGCACCCCGTGCGCTCAGCGCCGGTCGCGCCGCTTCACGATGACCTCGCGCTGCCGCCCCCGGTGCGCTCACCGCCGGCGGCGCCGCAGCACCGCCAGCGCGATCACAGCCAGCCCGGCCGTCGCCCCGCGGGACGGTCCGCCGGCCGTCCGGCAGCCGCAGCTGCCTCCGACGGCCACGACGCTGTCCGGGTCCACGAGGCCCGGACCAGCGCCGGTGCTCGGGCCCGCAGCGCCCGTGCTCCCGCCGCCGCTCGTCGCGTTGCCGCCCTCACCCGCCTCGCCGGCGCCCCCGCTCCCGGCGCCCCCACCTGCCGCGTCCGTGCCCCCGCCGCTGCTCGTTGCGCCGCCGCCGCCGCCGCCGCCGCCGCCGCCGCCGCCACCGCCGCCGCCGCCGCCGCCCGAGCTCGCCCCCGGGTCCTCGCCGCCGGCGCCTCCGCTCCCGGCGCTGCCCGACGACGCGCTCGACGAGCCCCCCTCGCCGGCGAGCGCGAGGTACACGTCGGCGAAGCGCTGGCCGAGGCGCTGGTACGAGGCGGAATCGAAATGCCACGTGTCGTCGGCCCGCCGCGGGGTGAGGTCGTCCGTGTCGACCCACGCGACGTGCGGGTCCTCCTCGGCCACCTGCACCTGCGCGGCGCGCACGGCGTCGATGTACATCTCCCGGCCGGCGGCGATGGGCCCGCCGTTCGCGGGATACAGGTTGTCGCTGACCCGGCCGAGGACCACGTGGAGCTCGGGGAGGCCGAGATCCTCGCGGAGCGCCGCGATGAAGGTCCGCAGCGTGTCGCCGTAACCAAGCCCGCCCGCCCACGCCGCCTCGTTCTCGCCCTGCATCCAGACGAGCCCGGCGATCTCGTGCTCGTGCCCCTCCGACTGGAGCCGCGCGAGCGCGCGGTCGAGCCGCGTCGGCTCGTCGGGATACAGGAGGGCGCTCTCGCCGGCGTACGTCGCCGAGTCCAGCGTGCCGAGCAGCGCGTGGTAGAGCTGTGACTTGTAGAGCGCCTCCGGATCCGGCGCGAGCCCGCGCCCCCAGTGCCCGACGATGTTCGTGCCCCCCTGCGCCATCTTCACGATCGCGATCCGGTGCTGCGGGTACGCCTCCGCCATCGCGCGGCCGAAGGTGATCTCGGGCCCGTAGCGGTAGGCCTCGCCCTTCGGCTCGAGCGGTCCCCAGTCGTCGCTCGTCGCCGCGGCGTAGATGCCCCCCTCGCGCGCGTCGGGGTTGTAATGGTCGTACCAGACGTCGGGCTGACTCTCGAGCTCGGCCGGGAGGTCCGCGCCGACGCCGTAGCCGACCATGTTCGACTGACCTGCGAGGACAAACACCTTCACCGGCTGCGCCAATGCGGGGGTGGATGACACGAGCACCCCGGCTGCCAGGGCGATGCGACACCATTTCATCGTGAAATCCTATTGCGCGTGCCGCGCTCACCGTCAATGCGGCACTGCGTGCGACCGGCGCGCCAGCGTCATGTCATGTCCGGCGTCGCCTGGTACGCGGCGCTCGACGACGCATAGACGCCGTTCGTCGCGTAAGAGTACCGATGCGGACGGAGGTGACGCTCCGAGTGGCGCACACACCAGAGCTCTCCGCCGCCCGTCTCGTTCCGGCGCCGCACGCAGTCGGCGCAGGGCGGCTCGATCTCGGGGATCCGGCCCGCGGTCGCGTGATCCTTCGGCCGGACGATCCACACCGGGCAGCGAGCGAGCCGGGAGACGCGCTCCGCGACCGAGCCGAGCAGGAGCCGCTCGAGCCCACGGCGGCCATGCGAGCCGACGACGACGAGGTCGGCGTCGAGGTCGGCGGCGAGCTGGGCGATGTGCTCGGCCGGGGCGCCGCGGCGGAAGTGGACGACGACGCGCTTCAGCCGCCTGCTGTCGAGTTTGCCCCCCATGAAACGCACGCGCTCGCTGGCTCGCTCCTGGATCTGGTGGAGCGCCGTTTCCGTCCTGGTGCCGGGGGCGGGCGTGCTCGACGGCCCCGCGCCGGTCCAGCTCTCCGGCTCGACGTAGATTGCGTGCACCTCCGCGTTCTGGCGCAGGCAGGCGGCCTCGAGCGCCTGGTCGAGCGCGCGGTTGCTCAGCTCCGAGAAGTCGATCCCGGCGACGATGATGAAACGGCTCGTTGTGCTCGACATGGCAGTCTCCTCGGCCTCGCTGCGAGACCGTCTCTTCAGGGGTTTCCCCTTGGGCTCGCTGCGCTTGCACGCGCTGTCTTCATCAGCGTTCGCACGCGGCGTGCCACGCAATTCGCACGTGGCGTGCCACGCGTCCTCCGCGCGGCCCGACCGGCTCTCTGCGCGGCGCTCGCGGGCGACCTGCACCTCTTTCGCGGCCGCGCAAACGGCGCGCGGAGGGCGCGGCGAGGGCGTCCCCGTTGCGAGCGCGGCAGTTGCTGGAGGCGCGGCGACGACGCCCCCGTTTCGCGCGCGGCAGTCGCTGGAGGCGCCGCCGGGCCGCAGGGACTCGCGCGTGGCACGCCCGGTGCTCCGCTCCTGGCGACGCGCCTCGGACAAGCGAGCCAAGGGCGATCGGAGAGAGTCATCGATGAGCCCTGAAACGACCGATGGAGAGCTTCCCACGCCGCGCCAGCCGCTCCGCAGCGCGCATATCGCCGGCGCCGACGGCGAGGTGTCGACGGTGGCGACCGTCTACTGCCCCGCGCAGGAGCGTTCGGCCGCGCTCGCCGAGTGCCAGGCGTGCCAGCGCTTCCACGCGCTGCACGCCGGCGCGGGGGCGCGCGCCACGTCGGTCGTCTGCCACACCGGACAGGCGGCCTCCGACGGCAGCGCGGCGAGCGCGCATGGGGATCAGGCCGAGCTGCTGCGCGACATGGGCAGGCCCGTGGATCCGGAGACGCCGCTCGCGGAGGTGATGGCGAGGAACGTGCTCTGCGTGCGGCCGGACGTCGATCTCGACCAGATCGTGGCCCTGCTCGTCCGCCACGGGATCAACGGCATGCCGGTGGTCGACGAAGCGGGCAAGCCGGTGGGCATGGTGTCGCGCGCCGACGTGCTCCGGGCAGCGCAGGAGCGCGGCGACACCGCCGAGGCGGCGCGGGTGACGGCGCGGCTCGACGACGGCGCGCTGCTCGAGATCGAGCCGGGCCTCCGCGTGCTCGATCCCGTGCCGCTCACCGCGTCCGACGTGATGACGGCGGTCGTGGTGAAGCTGCACGAGAGCGCGAGCATCCGGCAGGCGGCGGCGCTCATGGCGTACGAGGGCGTGCACCGGCTCCCGATCGTCTCGGACGACGGCAAGGTCGTCGGGATCCTGTCGTCGCTCGACGTGCTCCGGTGGTTCGCGCGGCGCTGCGGCTACCTGATCCCGGCGGGGCGCAGGCGCGCCTGACCGCAGTGACCGCGGGCGTCATCGAGGTGGCGCGAGGGAACGGCGCCGTCGAGGAGCGCGACCCGCGGCCGCCGGGCGCCAGATGAGCCGGGCGCAGGAACGGCAGGTGCGTCGCGAGCTGCTCTCGGCGCCTCACGGCGCGCGGCGGAGCGCGCCGCGTTGCCAGACGTACTGGCCGCGGGAGGCGCAGACGCGCCGGTACGTGCCGCGCACGTGCTGCGCAGAAGTGTTGTTCCAGGAGGAGCCGACCGGGAGGGCTTTATTCCCGGCGATCCACGGGTCGTCGCACGCGGATGGCGTCCCCGCTGTGTCCTCGAGGTGGATCGCGCCGCCCTCGACCCGGAGCGTGAGCGCCACCGCGCAGGGAATCGGGGTTCCCGGCGCGCATTCATCGAGCGAGGCGCCGGTCGGCGCGTCGAGCACCACGTGGAGCGCGCCGCCTCGCGGCGCATAAAGGACGGTGTGCGTCACGAAGGGCACCGCTCCGGACTCCTGCTCTCGCCCACGCGAGCACACCAGCAGCTCGATCTCGGGGAGGGAAAGCGCGTTGCGGCATGTGCACAGGTTGATGCGCTGCGGCGGGTTCGTGGCGAGGGTCGACCAGCACGACGCGTCCGGGCGCCACGCGACACCGCGCGCGTTCAGCCAGGCCTCCTGGTCGAACGGGCTGTCCACCGGCGCGCTCGGACCGGTGGTCGTCCCGGCGGCGGGCGGAGCCGGAGCCGCGCCAGCGGCCGGCGGAGGCGGCGATCCCACGTGAGGAGATCCAGCGATGCCCGGGCGCGAGGTATCGCCGTCGGCGAGGCCCTCCCCTGCCCCGGGAGCGCTGCCGTCGGGTGAAGCAGGCGCTGCCGTCGGGATCGGCGCGCTGGCCGACGCGGTCAGCGCGCCCGTCGCGCCGCTGCCTCGAGGCAGGCGCTCTCGATGGCAACCCAGCTGACCTCCTGCGAGCGCCGCCGCGAACGCGGCGCAGACGACCGGGGCGAAGGCGCGCTTCAAAACAGGGAGTCCTGCAAGAACTGCTGTACACGCACAGGGCAGATCCGTCCGTAGCCGACGTCCGAGAGCGGCCATCTCCAGAGCCAGGGATGTGTCATGGGGTGAGCTACCGGAGAGGGTCCAGGGCACCCGTACGGGGGTCGACCATCGCGAGAGGCGCTGCCGCGGCAGGGGAGCGCTGCCGTCCGCGGTAGGAAACGCCAGAACGTTCATGTATGTCAAGCCGGAGGCGGCGGACCCCGTGTAGCTCCTCTTGCGCAGGCGCTTTTCTTGCGGCGGTGCGGTCTCGCTGATATGCGCTTCGGATCCACAGGACGGGAGATGCAGAGATGAGCCAGTATCGGGAGATCGCGGCGCCGCCGGTGGTGGTCGCGGCGTTCGTCGGTCAGATCTTCGGCGTGGATCCGGTCACCGGGCAGGTGATCTGGGAACACAAGCTGGATTCCGGTACCGGCGCCTCGACGGCGCTCCTGATCACGCCCGAGGTGATCTATGCCGCGTCCTTCAGCACCGTCGCCTGCCTGCGTTACCCGACGGGCGAGCTGCTCTGGCATGCCAAGACGATCGTGCTCGGGCGCGCCACGCTCCTGCTGGAGGGTCACCGGCTCTTCGTCGCGAAGCAGGGCGAGATCGAGTGTTTCTCGCTCGCCGGCCAGAGCCTGTGGCACAACCGGTTCAAGGGCAAGGGGCTGGGCCCCGTCGCCATGGGCGTGCCCCACAACGTCGTCCAGTCCGACGACGAGAACTGATGGGCGGACCGAGCGCTGCGCCGCGCTGGATCCCACGAGAGCACGCAGCGTGGGAGACAGCTAGGGCCGCGCCGTCATCCATCGCCAGCGGCAACACCTTCTGCGGCGAGCAAGAGCGCCCACCCCGTATCGATCCACCGCGTCGCCCCCCTGGGTGTCCCCTCCAGGTACCGCAGGCGGTTGACCCGTTGTTCGTCGAGCAACCCGCCGTTCTTCCGGACCTCATCGCGGGCGACCATGACCCAGGGCGCGGTACGCGGCGTAATCGCTCCCCGGACAGGCCCATAGCCCCTCGCGGTCGAGGTATCTCGCCACGCCCAGGTATCGCCAGGTCGATTCGCCAGGAGGCCGCGCGAGGACGAAGGCGGTCTCTCCCGGGCGGCGATCGTGGATCGGCCATCGGATGCGATCCGGCGCCACCAGGGCCCCAGGGGCCTCGATGCAGAAGAAGAGGTGCCCCCCGACGCGGCCGGTCCGCGGCGGCTCCTCCAGGCCGAACGCGCGCGCTGCGGCCTCGTCGTCCTCGAAGCGCTCGCCCGGGCTCGGCCCGATGTCCTCGGGCCGGACGACCTCGAGCAACGTCGCGATCGGCACCGTCTCGGCCGTGGCCTCGAACGTCGGCCCTTCAGGGTTGTCCGACCGGAGCCGCCACCGCGCCCCGTCGCGCACGACCCGCTTGATCTGGTAGGCAAACCCGAGATCGCGATCGGGGATCTGCACCAGGGCCACCTTGCCGTCGAGCGCCTCGCACGAGGCGCCGCGGGCAAACCGCATGATCAGCCAGTCGCCGTCGCGGATGGGCCGCTTTCCGCCATCCATCGAGTCGCCCGCCGCGCGCACCGCGAAGATCCCCTCCCCGCACGCCGCGATCGGGAGCCGCACCACCTCGGCCTGCGGCGAGAGCGCCGCTGGCGCGCCCGCCGCACCGGCCGCGGCGCGCAGGTCGGGGAACGCGACGACCCCACCTCGCGGCGCCGTGGAGGCGCCCTCGAGGCTCTCCGGCTCGGCCCAGAGGCCGTCGGGCGAGCGGACGAAGCGAACGTGGAACGCCGTTCCAGGGCGGCCGGCCGCCGGGCCGAACCAGCCGCGCAGCAGATCCGGAAGCTGGTTGCGCTGTGAGCCCACGCGGTGAGCGACGTTGCAGAACTCCTTCATGAAGCGAAAGCGCCACACCTCGCCGCCCCGCAGGCGAACGTCCGTGTTCCCCGAGGGAAGATCGCTCCGCACGCTCCGCGATGGCAGCTTGAGGATGGGATCGCGCTGATTCCACGTCACCTTGGCCGAGAACGACGCGCCGGAGCCCTCCTCGCGGCGGCGCGCACGGTACATGGCGAGCCGGTAATCGACGAGCTCCCGGGTCATCTCGGCGAACACCTCTTCGTCGCCGGGAGGACACGACAGCTTCGAGACGAGCCGCTCGCCGTCGAGCGCGAACCAGCGCCGCCCGGGTCCCCCGGTCCACGCGGCGATGGGGTTGATCTTCCAGTAACCCACGAACCGGTGCGGATCGAACGCCCGGTCCCCGCCGAGCGAGGCCACGTCGTCGAGATCGCGGAAGAGCTCCGGCGACCGGGCGAGGAGGGCGTGGCTTCGCTGCGCGAGCTCCCCGATCGATATCCCCTCGAAGAGCGCGCCGGCCTCGAGCATCGCTTCGAGCGTGACCATCTTGTAACACTTGCTCATCGGCGTGGTCTCCAGCTCCCGGAGCCACGCGCCGGCGGCGCTGAGGACCCGGCGCTCCGGCGCGCTCAGATCCCCCTCGGCGGCCACGAAATCGAACCAGCCCTCGTGGGCCGACCGCAGCGTGGAAGGCCGGTACCCCACCCGGTGGAGCTCGCCCGCCGTCGGGCGCTCGCCGCGCGCGTCGCGCAGATCGCGGTAGGCGCGCTCCACCTCGCTCTTGCCCCGCGCACGGAGCAGGCTGAACAGGAGATCCTTGGCGTCGAGCTCGAGCTCCACCGAGCAGCCCGGCGGCAGGCGCGCGGCGCGGACGCCTCCCAGGAAGTCCCGCAGATCGGCCGGCTCCGGTCCCAGAGAGACGAGCGTCCGCACGCGGTCGAGGAACACGCGATGATTGCCCACGAAATCGAGCACGATGAGGCGCGCCTTGCCGTCCGCGGTGCGCAGCCCGCGGCCGAGCTGCTGGAGAAAGACGACCGGCGACTCCGTCGGGCGCAGCATCACCACGCGGTCGACGGCCGGCACGTCGACGCCCTCGTTGAAGAGGTCGACCGCGCAGAGCGCGTCGAGCTTCCCGGCGCGGAGGTCATCGAGCGCGTCCTCGCGGGGCGCCGACTCCGGGCCTGAATGGACCGCGGCGACGCGCACACCTCGCCTCGCGAAGAAGTCGCAAGCATGGTGCGCATGCCGGATCGAGCAGCAGAAGACGAGCGTGCGCGCCCCGGGGTGCTCCTGCCACGCCCGCCACATCTGCTCGAGGCGCCGCTCGTTGTCGATCGCCTTCTCCAGCTCGGCCGGGTCGAACCTGCGGTCCTTGAACGTGACCTTTCGATAATCGGTCTCGTCCCTGAGGCCGAAATAGGCGAACGGGACGAGCAGCCCCCGCTCGATGCCCTCGCCGACGTCCGCGCGGTAGGCCACGTGATCGTCGAACAGCCCGGCGACGTCCGCGCCGTCCGCGCGCTCGGGCGTGGCGGTCAGACCGAGCAGGAAGCCCGGATCGAGGCGGTCGAGGATGGCGCGGTAGGTCGGCGCGGTGCCGTGGTGGACCTCATCGACGATGGCGTAATCGAAGCGCCCGGGGGCGAGGCGCGCGAGGTGCTCGGGGCGGGACAGCTTCTGCACCGAGGCGAAGACCACGTCGCCGTCGAGCTCGGCGGCGTCCCCGGCGCACCAGCTGAAGCGCGCCGCGCGGTCGTGCAGCAGGCGGCGGAAGGTCTTTGCCGCCTGGAAGAGGAGCTCCTCGCGGTGGGCGAGCAGGAGCACGCGCGGCAGGCGGCCCTCTTGCTCGGCCCAGGCGGCGACGTCGAGCGCGGCGAGGTACGTCTTCCCGAGCCCGGTGGCGAGCACCACGAGCGCGCGGCGGCGGCCCTCCTCCGCGCGGCTCCGCTGGAGGGCCGCGAGCGCCTCGCGCTGGACCGCGTGCGGCGCCGGAAGCGGCGCGATCGGCTCGGCGTCGTCCTCGCCGGGTGGCAAGGCTGCGGAGGCCTGCCGGGCGCGGCGGTCGTAGCGTTCCACCCAGTCGGCCGTGAGCGGGAGGGCGCGCGACCACCAGCGCTCGAACGCATCGGCGGCAGCCCGGTACGCCTCGGGATCGCGGTGGCGGTCCACGCGGAGGTTCCACTCGACGCCGGTGCGGAGCGCGGCGTGCGAGATGTTGCTCGACCCGACGAATGCGGCCCCGAAGCGCGGGCCCTCGAAGCGCCACGACTTCGGGTGGAACGAGCGCGTCTCGCCGGGCAGCGTCGCGACCTCGACCACGCGCGCCTCGAAGCTCCCCCGGGGTCCGTCGACCTCGGCCAGCGCGGCGCTCCCGCCCGCCCAGTCGAGCAGGGAGAGGAGCGCCCTGGCCTGGGTGATGTGGAGGTAATCGCCGGTGATGAGACGGATGCGCGCGCCGCGCGCGAGGGCCGCGAACACGTGACGCTCGAGCACGCGCAGCCCGCTCTCCTGAACGAAGGCCGAGAGGATGGCGACGTCCGTCGCGCGCGCGAAGATCGGGGCGATGTGGCGCAGGAACGGGTCGTCGGTCCCGCCCGTCGCGAGGGGAGCGGGCCTCCCCGCGAGGTAGTTCCCTCGGCCGGGGATCACGTGGCGCACGCCGCCGCGCGGGTCGTCCACGTCGCCGCGGAAGCGGGGGATCACGTGGACGTGCAGGTGCATCACGGTCTGCCCCGCGGCCTCGCCGGCGTTGATGCCGATGTTGTAGCCGTCGGGCCGGAGCTCTTCGTCGAGCTGCCGCTTGACCACGTCGACGAGATCGAAAAGGGCGATCCGCTCTTCAGCGCTGGCCTCGAACCACGTCGCGACGACGCGGCGCGGGATGACGAGCGTGTGGCCGAGGCTCACCGGGAAGCGGTCGCGCAAGGCAAACGCAAGGGAGTTGCTCGCGACCCAGGACGACTCGGGCGCCTCGAGGAACGGGGAAGCCACCGGCCGGGGATGGTACTTCGGACAGGAACGGCGTGTCCTCTGGTCGCCGCCCCCGTACCTGCTACGTTCCCGAGGAGCTCGACCATGGCTAACCCGGCGACGGTTCACATCGACGTGGAGCTCCCCTCCGACCTCGCCCAGCTCCGTCTCCCGGAGGGGGTCGATCGCCGGCTGCAGGCGCTTCTGGACAAGCAGGATCGCGGGGAAAAGCTGTCGGCGGATGAGGCCATGGAGGCTGAAGGGCTCGTCGACCTGACCGAGCTGCTCATCTTGCTGCAGCTTCGCGCATCCCGGAACGAGCCCACGCCCGCGAGATGAGCTCCTCGGCAAGACGCCGACAGGACGCGCCACCGTGGCGCTGCTCCGGATGAACCGACCCCTCGTCGTCGAGATTCGACGCGAAGAGGCGCTGCGAGGCAGGTTCCCGTAAACGACGCTCCCCACCTCCCCTCCCCGCGCACCCGCCCTCAGGCAGCCCGCTCCTCCCAGTCGATCCGGTACGCGTGCACGCGCGCCTGCGCGGCCGCGCCGATCCTCAGAAACAGCGGCAGCGCCCGGTCGCGGAGCCACCCCGCCACCGGCCCGGAGACGGCCTTGTTGCTGCCCTGCCGGCGCGCCTGCCGCACGATCGCCTCGACGCGCGGCCGCCTCAGGCGCTCGAACGCCGCGAAGGCCTGCTCCGGCTCGGGCTCGTCCCGGAGGCACCTCGCGAGGAGCATCCCGTCCTCCATGGCGAGCGAGGCGCCCTGGCCCGCGTGCGGCGTCGTCGCGTGCGCCGCGTCCCCGATCAGGCAGACCCGGCCGTCGTGCCAGCGCGGCATCGTCAGGATATCGTGCAGCAGCCACGGCCCGAGGACCTCCGGCGTCGCCCGCACCACGTCCCCGATCCAGCCCGGATCCCCCTCATGCTGCGCGAGGATGCGCTCGCGGAGCGCCTCGGAGGTCGCGGCGCCGCCCGGCGCCCCCGGCGGCGCGGCGCGGCCAGGCTCCGGCGCGGGCTCCCCGCTGTTGTGGAACCACCACACCTCGCCGCCCGGCGCCCCGAACGCCCCGAAGAACGCGCGCCGGCCGAACACCATCACGTTCCAGCCGGGCTCGACGGGCGCGCCGGGGCAGCGCGCGAAGCCGCCGAAGTCGATGAGCCCCGTGTACCCCGGCTCGGGCGCGCCGGGCAGCGCGCTCACCCGCGTGCGCGACCGGAACCCGTCGCACCCGATGAGCACGTCGCCGCGCGCCTCATCGCCGCCGCGCAGCCGCGCGACCACCTCGCGAGGATCCGATGCGTCCACGTCCTCCAGCCGCGCGCCGTACCGGATCGCGACGCCGCGCCGGGCCGCCTCCTCCGCGAGCGCGGCGTGCAGCGCCCCGCGCCGGATCATGACGAGCCCCGCGCCGAACCGCCGCGCCGCGTCCCGCTGGTCGATCACGCCGACGCGCCGGCCGCGCGCGTTCTCGAACCGCATGCCCGCACACGGCGCGCCGCGCGCCTCCACCACGCCCGCGATGCCCAGCTCGGCGAGCACGTTCATCCCGTTCGGCGCGATGCCCAGGAACGCGCCCTCCTGCTCCGCCGGCGCCGCGCGCGCCTCGAAGATCGTCACCTCCACGCCGATGCGCCGCAGGAACATCCCGAGCACCGGCCCCGCGATGCCCCCGCCGATCACGACCGCCCGCCGCACGCCTCGCTGTGCCATCCCGCCACCTCCGCCCTTGTCCGTCCCGTGAGCCGCGCGAACCACCCACGCCGCGTGAGCCACACGCGCCGCGCAAGCTCGATGTCCGGGCCAGCATGGGTGCGACTGGCATTCATTGCCAGTGACGATTCGTGATGATAATCATCACCGCTGGTGAACATCTCGGCGCTCGATCTCAACCTCCTGCTCGTGCTCCACGCGGTGCTCGAGGAGCGGAGCGCGGCG
This sequence comes from Sorangium cellulosum, assembly GCF_002950945.1. GTDB lineage: Bacteria > Myxococcota_A > Polyangia > Polyangiales > Polyangiaceae > Sorangium > Sorangium cellulosum_E. The sequence goes on along the minus strand of NZ_CP012673.1, from coordinate 5,456,055 downwards.
CGCGCGGCGCGGCGGCTCCGGGTCACGCCGTCGGCGGTGAGCAACTCCCTCGCGCGGCTGCGCGCGCAGCTCGGCGACCCGCTCGTCGTGCGGAGCGGGCGCGGCCTGGTCGCGACGCCCCGCGCCCAGCAGATCGCGCCGCGGCTCCGGGCGGCGTTCGGCGAGATCGCCGGCGCCATCGAGGGGGACCGCGCGTTCGACCCGCGGGCGACCTCGCGCGCGTTCGCGATCGCGTGCTCCGACGTCGACCAGATCTGCAGCTTGCCGGCGCTCGCGCGGGCCTTCGCCGCGGAGATGCCGCGCGCGGTCCTCCGCGTCGCGAGCGTCGACCACCTCGAGGCGGCCGGGGGCCTCGCCGGCAGCGAGATCGACGCGGCGCTCGCGCCCGCGCACCCGCTCGCGCCCGGCCACCACGCCGCGGACCTCTACGAGCAGGACAGCGTCTTCGTGGTCCGCCGCGGCCACCCGTGCGCCCGCCGCCCGATGACACGCGAGGTGTTCAATGCGCTGCGCCACATCGACATCCACGTCGCGCTCGGGCGGGGCGGCATCGGCAACCGGGCTGCCCACGACCAGCTCGCCGCCCACGGCCTGCACCGCGACATCGCCATGACCGTCCCGACCTTCACCGCCGCCGCGGTCGCCGCCGCGAGCACGGATCTCGTCGCCGGCATGCCGCGCCGCATGGCCGAGTCGCTCCTCCGCCTCGCCCCGCTCGCGATCGTCGAGCCGCCGATGCCGGGGTTCTCCTTCCGGATCCAGCTCGTCTGGCACGACCGAACCCACCTCGACGAGGGCGCGCGCTGCTTCCGCGAGATCGTCATCGCCGCGCTGCGGGATCCCGCGCCCCCGCGCCGGCGCGGGTTCGGCGGCGCGCGCGGCCCGGAGAAGGCCGCCTCCCGCGCCCCGCTCGAGCGGGAAGGCGGGAAGCCGGGAAGGCGGCGCACCCGCACTTCCACCTGACTTCCCGCCTCCCGGGGCGCCCCGCCGGACGGCTCAGCCGGCCTTCGCGCCGCTCGCGTGCCCCCGCTGCGCGACCGCAAGAGCGATATCCCGCTGCTCGCCGGCCATTTCTGCGACGCGGCGCGCGCGCGGCTCGGCGTGGGCCCGGTGCGGATCGCGCCCGCGGCGCGCGATCTGCTCCTCCAGGGCTCCTGGCCAGGCAACGTGCGCGAGCTGGAGAACACGCTGTCCCGCATGGTGCTGCAGGCGTCGCGCGGCGTGCCCCGCGGGGCGCCCGTGGTGCTGGAGCCGGCGCACCTCGGCGGGACCTTCTCCCCGGCGCCGGCGCCGCCCGCGGGCAACGACCGAAAAAACGACGGAAAAGGCGCCGAGGGCGCCGGCAGCGACGCGCCCCCCGCGGCGGGGGCGACGCTGCACGAGCAGGTCGATGCCTTCCAGCGCGACCTCATCGTGAAGGCCGTGGCGCAGCACGACGGCAACTGGGCCGCCGCGGCGCGGTCCCTCGGGATGCACCGCAGCAACCTGCACCACCTCGCGAAGCGGCTCGGGCTCCGGTGAGACAGGCCAGAGCGGTTCATCGCTGGAGAGGAAGCCAGCGTTTGATCGCCGGAATGGATCCAAAGAAGCCGTGGACAAAGGCGCTGCCGAATGGCAACCAGAGTCCCATGGACGACCGAAGATCAGACTACCGTCGAGCCCGGCATCGGGCTGCTCAGGTGCTCCTCCTCGGCACAGGCGCGCTCGCCTCGTGTTCTCCCAAACGCGCCGAGGTGACGACGCCGCAGCCCGCGCCCACCGACGTGATCCTCACCGGCACAGACGCGCTCGGCGACTGGACCACCGACGCCCCCGGCGTCAAACGCAAGATCACCGTCGCTGACCTCCCGCCGCCGAACGAGGACGAGTCGGTGGTCAACCGCTCCACCAAGACCGATCGTCCAGCCGGTGTGTTCCCGAAAGTGCCATCGGGATTCACCGTCAACGAGCTCGCCACCGGCCTCGACGAGCCCCGCGTCGTGCAGGTCGCGCCGAACGGCGACATCTTCGTGGTGGAGAGCGGGGCGGACCGGGTGCAGGTCTTCCGCGACGCCGACGGAGACGGCAAGCCCGAGATCCGCAGCACCTTCGTCGAGGACCTGAAACACCCCTTCGGCCTCGCGTTCTATCCGACAGGCACCGACGCGCCGACGCACGTCTACATCGCCAACACCGACAGCGTGGTGCGGTTCCCGTACAAGCCCGGTGACACCAAGGCGAGCGGCCCGGCCGAGCCGCTGGTCACCAACATCCCCTCCGGCAAGGAGACGGTGGGCGGCGGCGGCCACTGGACCCGCGACATCGAGTTCAGCAAGGACAACCAGCGGATGTTCGTCTCGGTGGGCTCCAAATCCAACGTCGACGACGACGAGGACGAGGTGCGCCGCGCCTGCATCCTGGCCTTCACGCCGGATGGCAAGAACGAGACGCTCTACGCCTCCGGCATCCGCAACCCCGTCGGCCTCGCCATCGAGCCGTCCACGGGTGTGCTCTGGACCAGCGTGAACGAGCGCGACGAGCTGGGCGACAACCTGGTCCCCGATTACGTGACGCGCGTCCAGGAGGGCGGCTTCTACGGCTGGCCCTGGTATTACCTCGGACCGAACCAGGACCCGCGCCACGAGGGCAAACACCCCGAGCTGAAGGACAAGGTCATCGTGCCCGACGTGCTGATCCAGTCGCACTCGGCCTCGCTCGATCTCACCTTCTACACGGGCCAGCAGTTCCCGGCCGAGTACCGGGGCCACATCTTCGCCGCGCAGCACGGCTCGTGGAACCGCTCGCGGCGCACGGGCTACAAGGTGGTGCGCATCCCGGTCGAGAACGGCAAGGCCGCCGGCTACTACGAGGACTTCATGACCGGCTTCGTGGCCAAGAACGGCGACGTGTGGGGGCGCCCGGTCGGCGTGGCGGTGGCCAAGGACGGCGCGTTGCTGGTCACCGACGACCAGAGCAACACCGTGTGGCGCGTGACGTACGGCGAGTGACGGCGGGCCATGAGGCGCGCTCGCCGCGCTCAGAACCGCCCGCGCACGCCGGCCGACAGCAGCCCCACCGTGAACTCGGCCTCCGGGGCCTTGCGCGGAGGCGGGGCGGGCGCGCCGGCGCCCTTCGGCTCGTCGAAGGCGCTCTTCGGCTCGTCGAACAGGTAGAGCCGGAGGCCCACGGCGAAGGCCAGGAACGTCACCCCGCCGGCGACGGCGGCGGCCCCGGCGAGGCGGCCGCGCGCTTCCACCGCGTCGTTGTAGCGGTCCCGCTCGTCCGGCGAGAGCGACCGCTCGTCCTTCTTGTCCCGCAGGTCGACGGCCTCGCTCTGGCTCGCCAGGGCGAAGCTCGCGAGCGTTCCGGTCGCGACCGCGCCCGCCGCCCCGACGCCGAGCACCGCCCACGCGGCGATGCGCTGCGGCGTCTTCCGGAGATCGGCGTCGAGGCGGACCACCTGCTCGTGGCTCACCTGGATCTCCCGGCGGTAGGGCGCGTGCCCCGCCAGCGAGACCTCCACGACATGTGCGCCCGGCGGAACGGCGATCGCGGCGGCCGTCGGCACCGTCGCCCGCACCTGGCCGTCGATGGTGATGCGCGCGCCGCTGGTCCCGGTCACCTGCAGCATCGCCGGCTTCGGCCGCAGCACCACGTGCTGCGGCATCAGCTCGCCGGCGACCGCGACGAGCGTGAGCTCCTCGTCGTAATGCCCCGCCGCGCGCACCCGCACGCGGTGTGGGCCCGGCGCGACCGGCGCCACGAGCGGCGCCGGGACGAACGGCTGGCCGTCCACCGAGACGCTGGCGCCTTCGGCCGGCGACGACAGCAAGAGCCGCGTCCCGCCCGCCGCCGGCCTCCCCGGCGACGAGGCGACCGCGCCGCCCCCGCCGGCGACCGCGCCGCCCTCGCCGGCGACCGCGCCGCCCTCGCCGGCGGACGCGCCCTCCCCGCCGCCCCCCGGCAGGCCCACGAGGCCGAGCCGCCCCTCCAGCGGGACGAGCGACGCCAGCGCGTCGACCGCCTCCTCGCGGCGCTTCGCCGCCGGATCCGCGCGCAGGTACTCGCGGTAGAGGGCGATCGCGCGGCGCAGCGCGTCGGGCGCCGGCGCGGTGAGGTACTGCCGCCGGTAGGCCTGCGCCGCCGAGAACAGGAGCGAAGGGCTCGGCACGAGCTCGTGCGCCTCGAGGAACGCCTCCGCGGCGACCTGGTACTGGCCCGCCTCGTACGCCTGCGCCCCGGCGCTGAAGAAGTTCTCCGCCCGGGCGACCTGCTCGGGCGTCGGCCGGGCGCCCCTCGCATCGGCCGAGGCCGCGGCGGGCGACAGGGCGAGGCTCAACGCAGCCCAGAGGACCAGGGGACGCGCGGTCGCCTTCACTCCAGCACCGGCTTTCCGCGGAGCACCTGGAAAAACGTGGCGCTCTGCAGGAGGGCGACGTCGCCGATGCCGTCGCCATCGAAGTCGCCCGCGCCCACGGCGACGAAATCGCTCTCGGCCGGCGGCGCGGCGCCTTCGGGGAAGGAGACGTCGAGCCGCCGCAGCGCCCGGGCGCCGGCGTCGAGGTCGTGCAGCTCGAGCCGCCCGGGCCCGGCCACGACCACCTCGAGCGCGGCGTCGGCATCGGCGTTGAGCAGCGCCGCGGAGAGGCCGGCGCCGACGGCCTCGCCGGCGCAGGCCAAATCGCCCCCGGAGCCCGGCTGGCCGGGACGGGCGAGGACCACCTCGTCGAAGCCGCCGTCTCCACGACCCCACAGGGCGACCAGCTCGCCGCTCGCCGCGCGGGCGAGGACGTCCTGCCGGCCATCGCCGTCCAGATCGGCCACCAGCGGGCGCGGCACGTACTTCGGCGGGTGGGCTTTCTCGTAAGTCGCCCGGAAGGTGCACCGCGTCGTCTGCGGCGCGCCTCGCTCGACCATCTTTCCTTCCGTCTCCCCGTAGACGGCGAGCTCTCCGCCGCCGAGGCGCACGAGCTCGTCGCGGCCGTCGCGGTCGGTGTCGACCGGCACGAGCACGCAGGCGTCGTCGCACGGCAGCGCGAGCTCGCCGGGCAGGCCGGACGCCGTCGCGCGCAGGTTGTCCCCCGTCGGCGAGACGGTGATCAGCCAGAGCTGCTCGCTGCCCGCGCGGGGCTCGTCCGTCGCGGGGTCGCGGTGCTGGGTGATCGCGGCGAGGCTCGGCCCGGCCGCGAAGCTGCCCGCGGCCACGGCGAGGAGGCGCACGGGCAGGACGGCGCGCGGCTCCTGGGGAGGCGGGGCGAAGTAGAACGGCGCGCGCAGGAGGCGGTGACGGCCCCCCTCGACGAACGCGAGGGCGCTGTCCTGCGCCCCCTCCTCCTCGGGCATCGCCTCCTCCTCGGGCGGCGGGAGCTCCCGGAGCGCGAAGAGCTGGGCGCCCTCGCCGTCCGGGAGGAACCGCCCCGCGACGAGGCCTCGGGCCATGTCGAGGCGGGCGTGCCCGGCCGGCGCGGAGGGCGCGGCGAAGGCGTTGCCGTAGGCGACGTCGAGCGCCGGGAAGTGCTCCGTGGACGACTGCGCCCGCTGATCGAAATAGGCGATGTCGTTCACCCGGTCGCCGTCGACGTCGGCCACGGCGAGGGAGCGGGGCGGGCACTGCGTCGGGACGAGCGCCGGGTGGAAGGTGCCGTCGGAGGCGCCGGTGTACACGGTGAGGTCGGGGAGCTCCGCCGTGGACGCGACGATATCGAGGTGACCGTCGGCGTTGACGTCGGCGGCGACCGCGTTGCACGCCGGGACGGCGTCGCAGATCGGCGACACGAACGGCTCGCCATGGCACGGCAGCGGCACGAGCTCGGCCCCGGGGAGGGACGCGTCGAAATCGCCGGCGAGGAAGATGTTTTCCGCGTGGGCGAGCTCGTCCGCGCCCGGGAGCGCGAGCGCGCTCGTGCGCTGATCGGGCGGGCCGGACGACGGCAGGGCCTCCGCCGAGTGGAAGCTCCCGTCGCCGAGGCCGTAGGCGATGTGGAGCTCGCCATCGTCGGCGTTGATGACGAGATCGAGCGCGCCGTCGCCGTTCTGGTCGAGCACGGCGAGCGAGGCGTTGCGCTCGCGGATCCTCGCGCCCCCGTCGAGCGTGATCTCGGGCAGGATCGCGAGCGCACGTGCGCCCTCGGGGCCGCGCACGCCGTAGACCCGGAGGCGATCGTCGCCCCCCTGCGCCACGATCACCTCGTCGCAGCGCGCGCAGTCCCCGGCGGCGCCCGCGTCGAGATCCGCGGCGGCCGCGGCGACGATCTCGGCGGGCACCACCGGGATCTGCTCGGGGAACGTCTGCGGCTTGCTGTTCGGGTCCGAGATCAAGGTGACGCGGCCGGCGCTGCCGCCGCCGGCCATGCCGCCGCCGGCCATGCCGCCCGTCGCGACGGGCGCGCCGAGGAACACCAGCGCGGCGTCGCGGTCTTGCAGGCGGATCGCCAGGGGGTGCGCCGACGCGCTCCCGAGGCGCGTGCTCGAGTAGAGCGTGGACGCCATCGCCGCGTCCCCGGAGGCGGAGAACACGAAGATGCCCTCCGCGATGTCGCCCTGCCGGGCCACGATCAGCTCCAGCTGGCCGTCGCCGGCCAGGTCGCGCAGCAGCGAGGCGGGCGTCAGGCCGGGCGGCGAGGCGGAGGTCTCGTCGCCCGGCTCGCCCGGGACCAGCTGCGAGACCTGCAGCGCTTGCTCCGCCTGCGCGCACAGGCCGGGCGCCTGGCTCGAGAGCGCCGTGATCGTGGTGCCCTGGAGCGTCGTGAGCACGAGCTCGTCGCAGCCGTCGCTATTGATGTCGCCGACCAGCAGGTCCATCGCGGTGACCGTGCTGCGCATCGCCAGCGCCTCGAACTCGCCCTGGGGTCGCCGGCAGACGCCGTCCGCGCCGCAGCCGTGGCCGTCGGGGCACGGGCGCGCCTCGTCGCCCGTGCAGAGGTAGCGGCACTGGTGCGCGCTCCCGGGGGCGCCGCAGCCGTCCTGCCCGTCGCAGGCCTCGTCCGCCGCCTCCTCGACGACGCCGTTGCCGCAGAGGTTCTCCTCGATGAGGGAGAGGTTCGCGCAGCCGGACGCCGCCATCACCAGCGCGAGCGACGCGCCACGGGATCGCATCATGGTCAGGGACAGCGTCCGGCCGGGCTCGGACGAGACCGCCGTGGGTTGCGCCAGCGTCCCGCCCACGTCCTGCGGCCGCGCTGCCGGCGCCATGGGCAGCGTATGACCGGCCGCTGAGGTCACCCCGACCGCTCCAGGGCTGCGCAGGGTGCCGCCCGGGGCCCGGGGGCCCCTGCTCGGAGCCCTCCACCGCCTCGGCGGGGCCCTGGACCCCCCCTCTGGCGCCCTCCACCGCCTCAGCGTCGCCCTCAAGGGCTCCACGGGCTCGATGAACCGCCTCAGCGCCGCCCTCAAGGGCTCCACGGGCTCGATGAACCGCCTCACGTCTGCCCTTGATCGCCACCGTGGCGCCCTCGAGGGCTCCAGCGGGTCGATCGATCGCCTCGGCGGCCCCCTCCCCGGCGTCCCCGGCCCGGTCGATCGCCGCGACGACGGCGGTCTCCGCGTCGGAGCTGACGAGCGGCGACCCGACGGAGATCACGCGCCCGGCGCTCCGAGGCCGCGACGCGTCGTCGCCGCCCTGCCCGAGCTCGCGCACCCGATCGACGAGCGCCTGGACCGCCGCGCCGGCCGACGGCGGGCGATCCTCGGCGCGCTTCGCGAGCATCGCCAGCACCGGGGCGTCGAGCTCCGGCGGGAGCGCCGCGCAGACGCTCGAGGGCCGGGGCGGCTCGTTGCAGAGGTGGGCCATCATCACGTCCATCATCGAGTCGCCCTGGAACAGCAGCGTTCCCGTGAGCATCTCGTGGGCGATCACGCCGAGCGCGTAGATGTCGGCGCGGTGGTCGACGCCCTTGCCGCGGACCTGCTCGGGCGCCATGTACGCGGGCGTCCCGATGGCCGCCCCCGTGGCCGTCTTGTGGGCGAGCCCCTCGCCCGCGAGCTTCGCCACGCCGAAGTCGAGCAGCTTCGGGAAGAGGTGGCCGTTCCGCTCGATCGCCACGAAGATGTTCTCGGGCTTGAGGTCGCGGTGCGTGATCCCCGCGGCGTGCACCGCGTCGAGCGCGTCGGCGACGCCCTGGAGGACGGCCGCGGCGCGGGCCGGCGAGAGGCGGCCCTCGCGGCGGATCAAGGCGCCGAGCGTGAGCCCGTCGAGCAGCTCCATCACGAAGTAGTGCCGCCCCTCGATCACGCCGAACGAGAAGATGTCGATGATGTTGCGGTGCCGGATGCGGTTCACCGCGCGCGCCTCGCCGAGGAAGCGCGACACCACCTCCGGGTCGGACGCGAACCGCCGGTTCAGCAGCTTGATCGCCACCTTCTTGCCGATGAGCGGCTGCTCCCCCGCGTAGACGTCGCCGAAGGTCCCCGCGCCGAGCATCCGCTCGACGCGGTACTCGCCGACCATCACGCCCGGCTCGAGCTCGGCGTCGGCGAAGATCTCGTCGGGCAAGAGCGCGCACCCGTGCTCGGGGCAGGTCGCCACGTCCTCCGCGTAGACTGAGCGACACTCGGGGCAGGTGGCCATCGACCCTCGGCCGAGTCTAGAACACCGATCACGTTGAGGAACGAGAGATGAACCGCCAAGGCGCCAAGGACGCCAAGATATTTTCTTCTCCTTCTTGGCGTCCTTGGCGCCTTGGCGGTTCGAAAATCTGCTCGTTTCAGACGGGTTCAACCCGTTTGTCGCTCTAGGCGCCGCCGCCGGCGATGAACAGCACGGCCGCGACCGCCAGGAGCGCCGCCGGTCCCGCGACCCGGGCGCGTCGCGGGCTCACCCGCCCGAGAGCCGAGCTCGTCCGCGCGCCGCGCTCGATCCAGCAGCTGCTCACGCTAGGCTAGGCCGCGCCCGCGCCCGCTCCTGCCCGTCGAAGCCATGCCGCCCTGCCTCCTGACCCTCGTCCGCCACGGCCGCACCGCCGGCAACGGCGCCAGTCCCGGCACGCCGATGAGCGGGTGGACCGACACCCCGCTCGACGCGCGGGGGCGGCAGGAAGCCGAGGCCCTGGGCCGCCGCCTCGCCGCGGGCCCGGGGTTCGACGCCGTGTACACAAGCCCGCTCAGCCGCGCGCTCGAGACGGCGCGGATCGCGGCGGGCGCGTGGGGCCCGCCGCGCCCGCTCGACGACCTGCGCGAGATCGGCTGCGGCGACGTCGACGGCGCGCCGATCGAGGAGGTCAAGGCGCGGCACGCCGCGCTCTGGGAGGCGAACCTGCGCCAGGACGACGACGACTTCCGCTGGCCCGGCGGCGAGAGCTACCGCGAGCTCCGCGCCCGCTGCCTCGCGGCGGTGCGCGCGATCGCCGCGGCGCACCCGGGAGGGCGCGTGCTCGTGGTCACCCACGCGGGCGTCATCGGCCAGATCGTGGGGGCGCTGCGCGGCGTCCCGCCCGCGCGCTGGGAGCCGTTCCGGCCGGGCAACACCAGCCTCACGACGATCTCGTGGGAGGGCGATCGCGGCGTCCTCCTGCGCTTCGACGACCGCGAGCACGTCAGCGAAAGCGCGCGTCGGCCCGGCGGATGACCCGCAGCCAGTCGGCCGCGTTCCGGGCCGCGGCCGCGCGCGCGCCGGGCGCCGCCCCGGGCCGGATCGCCTCGGAGAGCTGGTAGCGCAGCGCGCCCGCGAGCACGTTGGACGCCGCGGCGGACCAGTAGGCGTCGCGCAGCGGCCGCGTGAGCGCGGGCGCGAGGCCGCGCGCGGCCAGGTAGCCGGCGAGCAGCGTGTCGTGGCGGCGCCGCGCCGCCGGCTCCCAGTAGCCGAGGGCCTGGAGCCACGAGCTCACGTCCTCGAGCGGCGAGCCGACGCGCGCCCGCGCCCAGTCGAGCAGCACCGGGTCCGCGCGGCCGTCGCGCTCGCGGACCAGCACGTTGCCCGGGTGCACGTCGCCGTGGATCACGGCGCGGCCGAGCGGCTCGAACGCGAGCAGCGCCCGCCGCGTCGCGGGCAGGGCGCCGACGACCCGCCGCAGCGCGGGCAACGTCCGGGCGAGCGAGGCGACCTCGCCGCGGGGCACGCGCTCGGCCAGCGCCAGGGTGGCCCGCGCCGAGGCCAGGATCTCCGCCTCGTAGTCCCACGCCGGCAGCGAGGCGCCCGGCACCCCCTCCGCGTGGAGCCGCGCCAGGTGGTCGAGCACGCGGGCGGTGTGCGCGCCGTCGCTCCAGGGCCAGGCGTGCGCCGGCACGATGTGCTCGATGCACAGGAGCCAGCGGCGCCGCCCGAGCCGCCGGGCACCGAGCAGCTCGGGCGAGAAGCAGCGCGCGACGGACCGCGCGAGCCGCCGGTAGACGGCCACCTCGCGCGCGGCGTCGCCGTACGCGAGCTTCGCCACGAACGCGACCGGCCGCGGCGCGGCGCCGCCCGAGGGCCGCGCGGTCACCAGCGCGACGGTCGAGCAGAGCCCCCCGTCGAGCGGGCGCACCTCGACGGCCGCGTCGCCCAGCGCTGCGCCGTGCCGCGCGACGAGGAAATTGGTCACCGCGGCGGGATCCAGAGCGCCTCGCGTCATCCATCACCTCCGAGATCGAGGATGGGCCGATACCTGCTCACGTTCCACACGGCACGTCGAATCCCCTCCGCGCGAGGGTCGGTCGAGGCACCAGCGACACGGGAGCAGCGGCGCGCCTGCCGGGCGGAGATGCGGCGCGCCTCGAGCTAAGCGAGCACGCTAGGTCTGGCTTCGGTCGGCTGGATGAGTATGCTCGCGCCCGGGTGTCGTGGCGGCGGAGCGCCGCGACAGGCTTCACGGGACGGTCGGGCCGCCTTCCCCCACATGCGACGCCGTTCGCCTCCTGGTGGTCTGTGAACCCCTCGCCCTCCAAGCTCGCTCCCGGAACCTGGGCCCCCGCGCGCCGCATCGCCGAGCGTGTCCTCGGCCCGCTCGATCGCTTCCTCCACGTCGAGGCCGCCAGCGGGCTCGTCCTGCTCGTCGCGTCCGTCATCGCCCTCGCCTGGGCGAACTCGCCGTGGGGCGACGTGTACGAGCACCTCTGGCACACGCCGGTCACCGTCGGCGTCGGCGCGCTCGTGTTCACGCAGCCCGTCCACTTCTGGATCAACGAAGGGCCGATGACGATCTTCTTCTTCGTCGTCGGCCTGGAGATCCGGCGCGAGATCCACGAGGGAGAGCTCTCGGATCTCCGGCGCGCGACGCTGCCGATCGCGGCGGCGATCGGCGGCATGGTCGCGCCCGCGCTCCTCTACCTGTCCCTGAACCCGTCGGCCGTCTCGCGGCACGGCTGGGGCGTCCCCACGGCGACCGACATCGCGTTCGCGGTGGGCGTGCTCGCCCTCCTGGGCAAGCGCGTGCCCCCTGCCCTGCGCGTGCTGCTGCTCGCCCTCGCGATCATCGACGACATCGGCGCGATCATCGTCATCGCGCTGTTCTACTCGTCGGGCGTCGCCTGGAGCGGGCTGCTCGTGGCCGCCGGCGCGGCGCTCGGCGTGGTGATGCTCCAGCGCTTCGGCGTCCGGCAGGCCGCCGCCTACGTCGTGCCCGGCGGCGTCCTCTGGTGGGGCATGCTCCGCGCCGGCGTCCACCCGACGATCGCCGGCGTCGTGATCGGCCTGATGACGCCGGCGCGCTCCTGGTTCGGCAGCCACGGGTTCCTCTCCGCGGCCCGCGACGCGGTGGACGAGGTCGACGCGCTCGCCCATCGCGAGGGCCACCGGGCCGACGAGCTGCTGAGGCCCCTCGGGCGGATCAGGACGGCCCAGATCGAGGCGGTGCCGCCCGTGCTCCGCCTCCAGGCCGCGCTCCACCCGTGGGTCGCCTACGGCATCATGCCGCTGTTCGCCTTCGCCAACGCCGGCGTCCGCGTCGACGGCTCCTCCCTGGGCCACGCCGCCTCGACGACGATCCTGCTCGGGGTCGCGCTCGGGCTCGTCGCCGGCAAGCCGATCGGCGTCTTCCTCGCGAGCTTCACGATGGTCAAGCTCGGCGTCTGCGCGCTGCCGCGCGGGGTCGGCTGGCGCGGGATCGCCGTCGTGGGCTGCGTCGCCGGCATCGGCTTCACCATGGCGATCTTCATCGCCGGCCTCGCCTTCGACGCCGCCGAAAAGCTCGCCGCGGCCAAGCTCGGCGTCCTCGTCGCCTCGGCCTCGGCGGCCGTGATCGGCCTCCTCGCCGGCAGGTTCGCGCTGCCGGCGGCCCCTGCGCCCGACGCGGCCAAGACGCTGCACGAGGCCGAGACGTCGACCGAGCATTGACCGCGCGGCCGGGGACGCCGCTCAGCGCGCGCCGGCGTTCCCCGGAGCGACCGCGCTGGCGTCCCCCGGGGCGCCGGCGTCCCCCGGCGCGGCCTCCGGCGGCGGCGCGCAGGGCGACGCCGAGACCACCGCCCGCCACCGGTCGCCCTCGCGGATCTGCAGGCGCTCCGCGGGCAGCCCCGGCAGCGACCGCAGCGCCAGGGTGACCGCCTCGACCTCCCGGTCCGGCTTCTCGCCGGCCTGTGCGGGCACCTCGACGCACCCGTGGAGCGCCTCGGTCTCGCCCACCCAGGCGAGCGCGCGCGCCGCGCTCGGAAACCAGGCGAGCCCTCCGCCCGGCTCGGCGACGAGCGGCTCGGGCGGGACGTCGCGGCCCTGCACCGCGATCTCGGCGCCGAGCTCCCGCGTCAGCGCGCGCCCCAGCAGGTCGGCCGCCGGCAGGCCGAGCTCGGGCCCGAGGTGTACGACCTCCACGAGGACCGGCTCGTTCTCCGGGAACCGGAGGCGCCACGCGACGAGCGGCCCCGCGGCGTGCGGCCACGCGCCCGCGAGCGACGCAGCGAGCTCCCGCCGGAGGAGCACGAGGTCGGGCTCCTCCCGCACCACCTCGATGGGCGCCGACTGCGCCTTCACCGAGGCCGCCACCTCCTTCAGCGCGCCGGCGTCGAGCACGGCGATCACGTCCACCTTGGGCTCGACGCCCGCGACGGCGGCGATCTTGCCGCGCAGATCCCGCTCGATCCGCTCCGCCTCCTCGGCGCGCCCGAGCGTCACCAGGCGGACCACGACGCTGCCGTGGTCGACGTAGACGCTCGAGCGCACCGTGCTCTGCGGGAGCGCGTCCAGCATGCCCTGGATCGCCGTGCGCACGCGCACCTGCCAGGTGACGCGCGCGAGCGCCTCGCGCAGCGGCAGGTACACGGCGCCGAGCAGCGCGAGCGGCATCAGCACGCGGAAGAGCCAGCCGTGGCGGAGCCCGAAGAAGAACTGGAGGGCGCGCGCCATGCGGCGGATGATGCCCGGCTTCTGCTTCGCGAGCTCCGCCCGCTCGAGCTCCGCGGTGCTGACCGCGCTGTAGCCGAGCAGCAGGAAGCAGAGGATGGCGAACAGGAGGATCGCGCAGAGGTTCGCGGTGAAGAGCAGCGCCGCGCCGCTCGCGACGTCCTCGGCGCGGGTGCCGATCCCGTAGCCGATCACGCAGAGCGGCGGCACCAGCGCGATGCCGATGGCGGTGCCCGCCGCGGTCGACGTCGTGTCCGAGCCGGGCCGCACGGTGGTGTAGGCCGCCGCGATCGCGCAGAAGATCGCGATCAGCAGATCGAGCGCCGTCGGCGAGGTGCGCGCCGCGATCTCGGCCGTCACCTCGTAGAACGGCAGCGTCAGCGTGAGCAGCGCGGCGCAGGAGACCACGACGACGATGCTGGAGGCGACGCGCGCGAACGAGCGCATCGCGAGGAACGGGGAGCCGATCGCGAGGCCCATCCCGAGCTCGACGATGGGCCCCATGAGCGGCGAGATCAACATCGCCCCGATGACGACCGCCCCGCTGCCGAGCACGAGCCCGAAATAGGCGATGCCCATCGCGAGGAAGAGCTGGAGCCAGTAGCCGGCCGCCGCGCGCGCGCTCCGCTCGAGCATGCCCCGCACGATGGCCTCGCGGTCCTCGGGCTGGATGCCGAACGCGGCCGCGACGCGGTCCTGGAAGGCCACGGCCGCGTCCGGCCGGTGCGGCCCGGGGGACGGGAGCAGGGGAATTCCAGGGGCGGAGTCGCGTCGATCGAGGTCCATCCGGGCCGGTCAGCTGCCTGGATTCATTTTGATCTCAAACGATTTCCGGGCTAGACATTTCGCCATGAGCCTGTCGTTCTCCGGGCCGAGCGGGTGGATCGAGCAGCGCTGGATCGTGTACGCGCTGCTCAGGGACAGCGTCCAGCACCACCTCGAGGACGGAGAGCCCGGCGAGGCGTTCGAGGCGCTCCACAGCGCCGCGGCGGCGCTCGGGGGCCGGCGCGTGATGATCCCGGCGCGGCGGCTCCACGAGGAGCTCACGCGCGCGCGGGACGCGCTCGGCGGCCGCTCCATCGACGCGCTGGCGATCGGCGCCCGGACGCGCGCGGTCCTCGGCCTGCGCTGGCCGCCCCCGGAAGGCGCCGGGACGATGCTCGTCAGCGACTGGGGAGACTCGGTGCCGCTGCTCGGCGCGCCCCGGGGCGACCGCCTCGACGACGTCTTCGGCCACCTGATCGACGGCCTGCTGCGCATCACCGAGGGAGCCTCCGAGACGGACCAGGTCGAGGTCACAGACCTCTAGAACACCGATCACGTTGAGGAACGAGAGATGAACCGCCAAGGCGCCAAGGGCGCCAAGGGCGCCAAGATATTTTCTTCTCCTTCTTGGCGTCCTTGGCGCCTTGGCGGTTCGAAAATCTGCTCGTTTCAGACGGGTTCAACCCGTTTGTCGCTCTAGAGGTCCTGCCTGCCGCGCGGCCCGACCCGCCGGTCGAGCTCGCCCGGCATGCGCACCCCGGGGGGCTCAGCTCATCAGCTCAGGCCGGAGGGGGCGCGCCGGCCTCCGCCTCGAAGGTCCAGGTGAACCTCCCCTTCCCCTTGCGCTCGTCCGGCGGCGTCAGGACGAGCCCGTCGATGGCGTCCACGACGCAGCTCGCGATCTCGTCGGAGGCGGTGGTGCTCGCCTTGTCGACGACGACATCCACGACGCGCCCGGTGTCCTCGAGCACGAGGAAGCTCACGGTGACGTCGCCCTTGGCGCGCGGGTTCC
Organism: Sorangium cellulosum; assembly: GCF_002950945.1. Classification (GTDB taxonomy): domain Bacteria; phylum Myxococcota_A; class Polyangia; order Polyangiales; family Polyangiaceae; genus Sorangium; species Sorangium cellulosum_E. The sequence goes on along the minus strand of NZ_CP012673.1, from coordinate 5,441,053 downwards.
GCTTGAGCTCCGCGTCGTAACACGACTTGATGTCGGCCCGCTTGGTCTCGAAGAGCGCGGCCGTGTCGTTGCGGTACATCTCGGCGTCCCGCACGGCGAAGGAGCAGCCTGCCGCGGCGGCTGCAACGACCGTCATGAATGAAACGATAAGCGCCTGCTTCATCTCCGCCTCCTCACGAGCGAACGTCGCGCGTGCACAGGATCCACGGCCGCCATTGCGGCTCGACTCAATTGGCTGCCTTCGCAAGGTCCTGTTCCACGATGTTGAACTCGACCCGCCGGTTCTTCTCGCGCCCGTCCTCGGAGTCGTTGTCCGCGATGGGCTTCGACGCGCCGAAGCCCTTGGCGGTGAGCGCGCTGGCGGAGATGCCGTGTTCGACGAGGTACTGCATCACGGCCTTGGCGCGGCGGTCGGACAGCTGCAGGTTGTGCGCCTCCGAGCCCTCCGAGCTCGCGTGGCCCTCGATCGCGATCTTCTTGATATGCGAGTGCTTCTTGATCGTGTCGACGACCTCGTCCAGCAGGCTGTGCGACTCCGGCTTGATCGTCGCCTTGTTGTGATCGAACTGGATCTTCTCGTTGATCTCGATCTTCTTCTCCGTCACGACGACCCGCTTCTTGGGCTCCGGGGGCGGCGGCGCCGGCGGCCGGGGGGCGTCGCCCGCGATGGTGAACGCCCTCCCCCCTTCGAAGGTCGTGAGGCCGCCGCAGCCGAGCAGACCCACCGCGAGGCCGAGGAGCAAGGCGCGCGCAGCGGAGGGCGCCCCGCCGAGGGCCCGCGCTCGCGCGCGCGAGGGGCCGGGCCGCCGCTTCGAGATCGAGCGCGCCGTCGCGCGTCGAACACCGCAAAAATCGTGCATGGTCGCGTCTCCGTGGGGGTACTTACGTCCCCGCGGCGCATAGCAACCCCATCCGATGCCACGCGTCAAGTTCTGCCGAGGAACATTTCGCGGCCGCTCCGCCGCTCGCCGGACGCCTCGGGCGCGCATCCGGCGCGGCGCAGGCGGCGCGGTATTCATCGATGCTCGCCGGGCGACCGCGAGAATCCCTTGTGCGTGGCCGGTCATCACGGCTTCATGGCCCCATGAGCGACAGCGCCATGAGCGACAGCCTGTATCGGGCCTTCTTCCGCGTTCACGACGGTCTGCCGCGGCAGGCTCCCGGGAGCGATGACATGACACGCGAGGCGCTCCGGCGCCTCGGGCCCTTTCCGGAGGGCGCCCGCGTCCTCGACCTGGGCTGCGGCCCCGGCGCGCATAGCCTCGTCCTGGCCGAGGCGCTGCGCGCGCAGGTCACGGCGGTGGATCGGCACGGGCCGTACCTCGCCGCGCTCGAGCGGCGGGCGGCGGAGCGAGGGCTCGCGCACCTCATCCGGCCGGTGCAGGCCGATTTCGCGGCGCTCGAGGAGCAGCCCGGCAGCTGCGATCTCCTCTGGTGCGAGGGCGCGATCTACCTGCTCGGCTTCGCCGCGGGGCTCGAGGCGTGGCGCCCGCTCCTGCGCCCGGGCGGCCGCATGGCCGTGACGGAGCTGACGTGGATCTCCGAGGCGCCGTCGCCGGAGGCGCGCGCCTTCTGGAGCGAGGCCTACCCGGCGATGGGCACGATCGCGTCGAACACGGCCGCGGCGGAGGGCGCCGGCTTCGAGGTCCTCGAGACGATCGTCCTCCCCCAGCACGCCTGGTGGGACGACTACTACGGACCGCTCCGCCGCCGCGTCGACGCGCTGCGCGCCGAGGCCGAGGCCGATCCGGATCTCGCGGCGGCGATCCGCGAGGCAGATCGCGAGATCGGCCTCTACGAGCGCGACCCACACTCGTACAGCTACGTATTCTATCTCCTCCGCAGCCGTCCGCGCTGAGACGTGCCGCCCCGGCTGCACGTCTCGGGGTCACGGAGATGCCGTTCACGGCGCGAGGAGCGATCTTGTAAAAGAAGATCGGGCTGTATTCTCCAGCGAGGTGACCGTCATGAAGCAGCGCTTCCGATACGTGTTCTGGTTTCTGCTCCCGGCGGCCGCCGCGGGCGCGGCAGGGCCGGCTTACGCGGACGTGACCGTCTCGGGCAATGTGTCTCCCAACAACCCCTCCGATCCCTGGGACCTCGGGTCGACCCCGCTCGTGGTGAGCTCCGTGGACGAGGCGGGCGGAGGCAGCGTGACCGTCACCCGCCGCGGGACGTTGATCACCGCCGGCGCTGCCGTGGGGCGAGCGCTGCGGAGCACGGGTACGGTCGAGATCACCGGGTACGGCTCGACGTGGACCAACCGCGGGGTCATCGAGGTCGGATTCCCGCACGCCTCGGGCGACGTCCTCATCCGCCGGGGCGCCCGCGTGACCACCGACGACCTCGTCATTACCGTGAGCGACCTGGCCACCGGCGACGTGCTCGTCGAGGGATACGACGCCACCCTGACGGTCCGAGAGGACGCCTACGTCGGCCAGGATGGAAGCGGCCGGCTCACGCTGCGGCAAGGCGCGCGCTTCTCCTCGGACAACACGTACATCGGCCTCGGGGCCTGCCGGTACTGCGACGGCACGGTGCGCGTCGAGGGCTCCGCGACGAGGTGGGTCAATACCGGAGAGCTCGCCGTGGGCGGGTACGGCAACGGCGCGCTCCTCATCGACCGGGGCGAGGTCTCCAGCGTGAACGCCGAGATCGTGGGCTTCCCGGACGCAGGGGCGAGCCACGTGAACGTGACCGGCTGGGGCGGGACGTGGACCAACACCGGGCTGCTGCGGATCGGAGACACCTACAGCCCGCAGGAGCCCGCCCGCAGCGGCGAGCTCACCGTCGGGGCGTATGGAACCGTGGTGACCGCGGAAACGGAGATCCTCTCGGATCTCGGCCTCGGTTTCATCGAGGTGGGCGGCGTCCACGCGTCGTGGATCAACCGCGGTGACGTGACGATCCTCGCGGCCCGGGCCGAGGCGCCGTCGCTCCTCGTCGAGAGGGGCGGCGTCGTCCGCCTGGGCGGCCTGCTCCGGGCCGCGACCCCGCCAGGGTACGAGGATGCCCCGTACCTGGGACCCGCCGTGCGCCTCGCCGGCGGCGCGCTGATCGCGGGCGCGATCGAGGTCGAGGCTGGCGGCTTCGAGCTCGCGGGCGGGCGGCTCGACACCGGCAGCTTCGTGGGCGATCTCGCGAACACGCAGGCCGGCCGGCTGGTCGTCGGAGAGGCCCATTCCGGGACCGGCGTCGCCGGCAGCTACAGCCAGGGCCCGGGCGCGGCGCTGCGCATCGCCGTCGCCGGGCCGGGCGCCGCGCCGCTGCTGCAGATCGACGGGGACGTGATCCTCGACGGCGCGCTGGAGGTGCGCCCCGCGGGTGAGCCCGTGTCGTTCGAGGCCGGGGACAGCGTCGTCCTGCTCGGCTGGACCGGCGCGCTCGCGGGGACGTTCGCCGCCGTGGACATCGCCCTGCCGCTCGCCCCCGGGCTCGCATGGGACACCTCCGCGCTGTACACGACCGGCGAGATCCTCGTCGTGCCGGCCAGCTGAGCGGGCCGCCGCGCCGCGCCGCGCCGCGCCGCCGCGGTGGCCTGCGCTGGTGCGCTGTTCCGGCTCCCCTGAACACGCCGGTTCCTCGCTGGAGGCCCGGCGGGGCAAACGTCGACCTTCGTTGACATTCCGCCGCACGGCGGCGTGAATGCGGCGCGTGGACCCCTCGCCGCCCCCGCCGTCCCGGTCGAGCGCGCCGCGCGTCGAGCCGCCCGGCGACGCTGCAGAGCCCCGGTTGACACTCGCCGCGCTGGTCGGGCCGCGCGACGTCCTGACCCTGGACCCCGCCTCCGAGGCCGCTCCCGCGCCCGCCGCCGCCCCCCGGCCGCGCGCCGCGTGGTGGATGCGGCCGACGACCCTGATCGTCGGCAGCGCGGCCCTCCTGGCCCTCGACCTCGGCTTCGCCGTCACCCCGCGGATCTCGGGCGCGCTCACCGCGGTGGAGACGTTGCTCGTGCCCGTGTGGGTCGCCGCCGTGGTCGCGCTGGAGCGCCGGCGCGTCGCGCTCCGCCGCGCCAGCGCCGGCGCCAGGAGGCCCCGGGCCGCCCTGTTCCTCGTCGTCTTCAGCCTGCTGCTCGCGTGTGTCGGCGAGAAGTGGCTCCTGCTCGGGCACGCGGCCGAGGACCCGGGCGGGCGCGGCGTCGTGCTCTACCGGGCGTACACGGCGCTCGCGTTCGTCCTGGCCAACGGCGTCCTGCTCGGCCGCCGGCCCGTCGAGCGGCTCATGGCCACCGCCGCCGAGCACCCGGCGCGGCTCATGGTCGTCTCGTTCGGGGTCGCCGCGCTGCTCGGCAGCTTCCTGCTCACCCTGCCGCAGTCGCTCCGGCGGCTCGAGGACGCCTCCTTCATCGACGGCCTGTTCATGGCCACGAGCGCCGTGTGTGTGACCGGGCTCGCCGTGCACAACCTCGCCGAGACGTACACGCCGTTCGGCCAGGCGGTCCTGCTCGCGCTCGTCCAGGTCGGCGGGCTCGGGATCATGGTGCTCTCGACGTTCTTCGCCATCCTCGCCGGCCGGACGCTCCGGCTGCGCGACGCCGCCGTGATGGCCGAGATGATCGACGCCGAGTCCTTCGCCCGCCTGCGCCGCAACGTCGCCGCGATCGTCCTGTTCACGCTCGCCATCGAGGCGGTGGGCGCGCTCGCCTTGCTCTTCAGCTTCCTGCCCCACCACGAGATCGCCTCCGGGCCCGTCCCCGGCGTGCCCCTCTCGGGCGCCGGCGACCCCCTCTGGGCGGCCGTCTTCCACGCGGTCAGCGCGTTCTGCAACGCGGGCTTCTCCCTCTTCCGCGAGGGCCTCGTCCCGCTGGTCGGCTCGCCCGCCGTCTCCTTCGTGGTGGCGGCGCTCGTGGTGCTCGGCGGCCTCGGTTTCCCGGTGCACGACGAGCTCCTGCGCCGCGCCATCCTCCGGGTGCGCGGCGAGCGCCCGCCGCGGCTGACGCTGCACAGCCGGGTCGTGCTGATCGCGACCGCGGCGCTGCTCGCGCTCGGGACGGCCGGCTTCCTGCTGCTGGAGTGGCGGCGGTCGATGGGCGGGCTGTCGTGGCCGGTCAAGGTGCTCGCGAGCTTCTTCCAGTCGGCGATGACACGGACCGCGGGCTTCAACACGGTCGACTATGCCCTCATGGGCCCGGCGACGTGCATGTTCACCTGCGTCCTCATGTTCATCGGCGCCGCGCCGGGCTCCACCGGGGGCGGGGTCAAGGTCACGACGGTCACGGCGCTGCTCGCCACGTTGCGCGCCGAGCTGCGCGGCGACGAGTCGCCGCGCCTGCTCGGCCGGACCCTCCCGGCGGCCACCGTGCGGCGCGCCATGGGGGTCGCTTTCCTCAGCGTGGTGATCGTCGCGGCGCTCCTGTTCGTGCTGCTCGTCGTCGAGCCGCACGACCCGATGGGCCTCGCCCTGGAGGTGGTCAGCGCCTTCGCCACGGTCGGCCTCTCGGCGAACCTCACGGCGTCGCTGACCGTCCCGGGGAAGCTGGTCATCACGCTGGCGATGTTCATCGGCCGCATCGGACCGCTGACGATGGCCCTTGCGCTCGCGCGCCACGCGGGGGCGCCGTGTTACCGGCTGCCCGAGGAGCGGGTCGGGATCGGGTGAGCGCGAAGGCGGCGACGGATCTGCCGGTCAGGCGGGGATCTGCGCGACGTCCTCCCGCTCCCAGTGGCGGTGCCGCGCGATCGCCCGGAGGAGCTCGTCGCTGAACGCGGCGAGCGCCGCGGGATCACGCGAGGTGACCACGCCCTTGTCGGACAGGAGCGGCGCCGCGCCCTGGGGCGGCCCCGGGGCCTGCGCGCCGGCCACGGCCACGCCCTGGAGGAGCGACGACGAGAGGAGGTCGACGCCCTCGCTCGTCGCGCCGATCGCCTTGCAGTGCTTGAACGCCTCGTTGACGAAGTGGACCGCGTCGCCCATCACCGAGAGGGCGTCGACGCTGGCGCGCCCGCCGGGGACGAAGACGGCGTCGAACAGGACGGACTCGGCCGTGAGCAGCGTCCGCTCCGCCTCCACCGCGGTGCCGTCGTCGCCGACGATCGGCCCGAGCGACGTGGACACCACCTGCACGTGCGCCCCGGCGCCCTCGAGCGCCGCGCGCACGGCCGCGAGCTCGGCGCCCGCGAACCCGTCGGCCGCGAGCACGGCGACGCGCCGGCTCCGCACCGTGTCCTTCACCGTGTTCTCCATGCTGAGCGCCGGCGACACGTCCACCGAGCGCCGGCCCACCGCGGCCTTGACCGGCTGCCCCTTCACCGGCGGCTGGCCCCCGGAAGGTGGAGGCACGCCGACGCCCGCCGCGACCCGCCTCCCGAGCTCGCCGTCGACCTCGCCGAGCCGCGCGACCATGCGCTCGCGGATCTCCCGGCTCGCGACGTTGCCGAGCTCGAACCGCGCCGCGACCGCGAGGTGCCGCTTCTCGGGCGCCGAGAGGCTGTTCCAGAAGAGCCTCGCCTGGGTGATGTGGTCCTTGAAGGTCTCGCTCCGCGCGCGCGCCTTCACCCCGGCGATCTGCTCGGGGACGTGCACGAACGCGCCCCCCTCGGGCGGGGCCACCATCGGACAGCCGCCGGCGAGCGAGTTCGGGAGGTAATGGTGCGCCCGGCCCACCTTGATCCGCTGCTGCATGAAGCCTTCCTGGTGCTGGTTGCGCACCGGGACGAGCGGCCGGTTGATGGGGATCTGCGGGAAGTTCGGGCTGCCGAGCCGGTGGACCTGCGTGTCGAGGTACGAGAAGAGCCGGGCCTGGAGCAGCGGATCGGCGGTGAAGTCGATGCCGGGCACCACGTTGCCCAGGTGGAACGCGGACTGCTCGGTCTCGGAGAAGAAGTTGTCGGGGTTGCGGTTCAGCGTCATCTTGCCGATGCGGCGCACCGGCACGAGCTCCTCGGGCACGATCTTCGTGGCGTCGAGCAGATCGAAGTCGAAGGTGTGCTCGTCCTCTTCCTCGATGATCTGCACCCCGAGCTCGTATTCGGGGTAGTCCCCCCGCTCGATCGCGTCCCAGAGATCGCGACGGTGGAAGTCCGGGTCGAGGCCCGCGAGCCGCCGCGCCTCTTCCAGAAGAAGGGAGTGCACGCCGAGGAGCGGCTTCCAGTGGAATTTGACGAAGCGCGATTTGCCTTGCGCGTTGACGAGGCGGAACGTGTGGACGCCGAAGCCCTCCATCATGCGGAAGCTCCTCGGGACGGCGCGGTCCGAGAGCAGCCACAGGATCATGTGGGTCGACTCCGGCGTGAGCGAGATGAAGTCCCAGAAGGTGTCGTGCGCGGACGAGGCCTGCGGGATCTCCCGATCCGGCTCCGGCTTGAGCGCGTGGATCACGTCCGGGAACTTGATGCCGTCTTGAATGAAGAAGACCGCGATGTTGTTGCCGACCAGATCGAAGTTCCCCTCGGCGGTGTAGAACTTCGTCGCGAACCCGCGCACATCCCGGACCGTGTCCGCCGACCCGCGCGACCCGGTCGCGGTGGAGAACCGCACGAACACCGGCGTCCTGACGCTCGGGTCCTGCAGGAACCCTGCGCGTGTGTACTCGGCCATCGACTCGTACACCTGGAAGTAGCCGTGCGCCGCCGATCCGCGCGCGTGGACGACGCGCTCGGGGATGCGTTCGTGGTCGAAATGCGTCATCTTTTCGCGGAGATGGAAGTCCTCGAGCAACGTCGGCCCCCGCGACCCTGCCCGGAGCGAGTCGTCGGTGCTGTCGACCCGGACGCCCTGCTCCGTCGATAACGTCGCGTCCCGCGGGTCCACGCGGTGGGGCTCCAGGCTCTCGATCTTGAGGCTCGCCTCGGTGTCCCTGTTCGCGCCCGTCTTGCCTTGATCGGCCATGCGTCCTCCTCATTCTCCAGCGGACCCGGGCCCCGATGGATGTGGCGATTGGATGCGTGAGGGATGTGCGCGTCGCACCGATCCCGCGAGAGCTCCACGCGCGGGCAGGCTGGTCACCGGGCCGCGCCGCGGCGTCGCCGGAGCGCCGGGATAGAGCCTGGAAAAAAGGACTTGTGAGCTCACGCGTCCGGGGCTAAACCTTCTCGGCCGGCCTGTCCAAGCGCCTGTGATCCCCGCGCGCGCGGGGATGGAATCGATGTGCGCCGAGCGCCGCCCGCAGCATCGGGCCGGTCGGTGGCGGCTTCGTCGCAGTGGAATGGCAGGTTGAATGCCAGGTGACGGGACGCGCCCCGATCCGGCGGCGGGAGATCCCGTGTCCTCTGGTGGCCCGCAACGCGAGGCGACATCAGGAACCCTTACAAGGCATGTTCCATCCAGGAGGCATCATGAAGACCGCGCACCGTGCGATACGCCCTTTCCTGACCGTGCTCATCGCCTTCGCGGCGCTCGCGCTCGTGGCCCTGCGCCCGGCCGAGGCGACGCCGCAGATTCGCGTCAAGGAGGTCACGTTCCCCGTCACGCTCTCGGACGGCAACACTTATTCCATCGCCGGACGCCTCTATTACCATCGCAGCTACCGGAACAAGACGCTCCAGGTCGCCATCCACGGCGCGAGCTACAATCACAGGTACTGGGATGCTCCCACCGTCGACGGGCACCCGTACTCGTACGCGCGCTTCATGGCGCTCCTGAACTACGCGGTGCTCGCGATCGATCAGATCGGCTCCGGAGAGAGCAGCCGGCCGGCCGGCGACTTCGTGACGTTGCAGGAGGCCGGGAGCGGGGTGCACCAGGTGCTCGACAGCCTGCGCGGGAACGACAACCCGCTCGGGCACACGTTCGACGAGATCGTGCTCGTGGGGCACTCGCTCGGGAGCATCACCGCCACGTATGTCCAGGGCGCGTACGGTGACGCCGACGCCCTCGTGACGACCGGCATGGGGCACGTGCCCGTGCCGAGCCCGTTCCCTCCCGACCTGCTGGCGGTGCTGCTCCAGCAGCCCTACATCACGCTACCGCCCGAGGCCCGCGCGGCGCTCTTCTACAACCCGCTGCTCGCCGATCCCGACGTGATCGCCCTCGACAACGCGCAGCTCCTCGATGAGCTCCCGCGCGGCCTGGCCACGAGCGTGCTGCCGTTCCAGTACGATCCGGCCGTCACCCTCGTGGATCAGGTGACGTCGCCCGTGCTCGTGCAGCTCGGCGAGCTCGACCCGGTCGCGCCCGGCAGCACCGCCGACCTGGAGGACGACGCGTGGACCAGCACGTCCGACGTGACCGTGCAGGTCCTGCCGGCCATGGGGCACGACTTCAACCTGCACCTCCACAACTTCCTGAGCTGGATCCCGATCCACGGCTGGATCGCGGGGACACTCGGCTGGCCCTGAGCTGCTTCCCCGCTCGGGGCGCCGCCCGGACTCCGGGTGAGGCCGCCGTCGCGCGGCGAGGAGACGGGCGCGGGGCCGGGCTCAAAGCTCCGCGCCGAGGATCTCCACGGTGGGCGTGCTCCACACGGGCCCATCCCCCGGGTCCGCGGGCTGCACGGTGAACATCGACACCTCCGTGTTCAGCTCGGAGAGGGCGGCGCGACCGGCGAAGGTGCACACGAAGCCGCCGGAGGACTCGATCCTGGCCCGGAGCGACTCACCGACGAGGATCTCCCCCGGGCGCGCGGTCGCCCGGATGCGGCTCGCGATCACCGGCGCGTGGCCGAGCACGGCATGGTCGAGGCGGAAGTGGGCCGGCGAGCCGACCGCCCCCGACACCACGGTGCCAGTCTCCATCCCGACGGCGAGACGGTCGCCGAGCACGCCCCGGAGCGAGACCACGGACGCGAGCGCGCGCTCGACGTGCCTTTCGCCGAGGAAGATGGCGATGGCCGTGTCGCCGACGAACTTGTCCATGATCCCGTTCTGCGCCGCGATCTCCCTCGCGATGAGCTCGAGGCGCGTGTTGAGCGCCCTCACGACCTCCCCGGCGGGGCGGTCGGTGATCCCGTCGAGCGAGCCGCAGACACCCAGGAAGCACACGGTGGCGTCCACGGTCTCGCCGCTGCTGATCCCCATCCCGAGCACCATCGGCATGATCCGGTCGACGACGGCGCGGTGCACGAACATCCGCAGGATGCCGTTCTCGCGCACGGACCGGAGCGTGCGGCGGACGTCTTCGACGTGGCGGACGGCCTTGTCGACGGTGACCTCGAGATCCTGGAGGTCGATGGGCTTGAGGAGGAAATCGAACGCGCCGAGGTTCATCGCCTTGCGGATATTGCTCATGTCTCCGTAGGCGGACACGATGACGACCTTCGTCGTGGGGCTCAGGCCCGCCGCCCGCGAGAGGAACGTGAGCCCGTCCATTCGCGGCATGCGAATGTCGGAGAGCACGACGTCGATCTCCGGGTGGTCGCGCATCCTGGAGAGGGCGTCCTCGCCATTGCCCGCGAACAGAAATTTGTACTCTCCGCGCTCGATCTGCTCCTGGAAGCACTGCTCGATCAGCACCGCCATGTCGGGCTCGTCGTCGACGAACAGGATGGTCGCGCGCCGGCCGCTGCCCTCCGCCTCGATGATCTCGACGAACGCCGCCGCCATCTCGGGCGCCGACTGGAACCGGTCGCGGGGATCCTTGGACAGGGCGCGCTCGAAGAAGCGGTCGACCGCGGGGCCGAGGCCGGCGAGGTGCGTGGACGGCGGAGCGGCGTGCTCTGCGCAGATGCGGAAGACCAGGTCGCCGAGCGACTGCGCCATGAACGGGACGTGGCCCGTGAGCGCCTGATACGCGATCACGCCCAGCGACCACAGGTCGGATCGGTGGTCGACAGGCCTGCATCGGACCTGCTCGGGGCTCATGTACCACGGCGTCCCGACGAGCTGGCCGAGCCCGCCGGCGTTCCGGCGTTCCGCGCACTCCGGCGCGATCGACGCAATGCCGAAGTCGAGCACCTTGGCGGTCTCTTCCAGGGTCCCGTTCTTGGCGAGGAAGATATTCGCGGGCTTGAGATCGAGGTGAACGACGCCGGCCGCGTGCGCCGCGCCGATCCCCCTCGCGAGCTGGACCAGCAGCGAAGCCACCGTGGACGGCGGGAGAGGCCCCGCGCGATCGAGGCGCGCCGCGAGGTCCTCGCCTTCGAGCAGCTCCATCACGATGAACGGCGAGCCTTCATCCTCTCCGAAATCGAAGATCTGGACGATGTTCGGATGCTGCAGGCGCGCCACGACCGTCGCCTCCCGCTCGAGGCGCCCGGCCGCGTCCGGCTGATTGGAGTGGAGCCGCTTCAGGGCGACTCGGCGCTGGAGCTGTGGATCCCGGGCGACCCAGATCGCGCCCATGCCGCCCCGGGCGATCTCTCTGTCCAGGAGGTACTTGCCGCACGTCCTCCCTTCTCCCTCGGCCATCTCGTCTCCTTGGCGCTGCCGTTCCAGGGTATCAGAACGTCGCAGCGCGGGGAAGAGGGGCCGGCGGGCGGCGGGCACCGCCCTCACGGTAGCCGCATCGTGCACGGAGTGACGCGGCGGGGAGCTCATCAGCGCCTCGGGAGCGAGACGGCCACTTCGGTGTAGTCGCCTTCTATGGAGTCGATGCGAAGCGAGCCGCCGTATCCCTTCACGATGATGTCATGGCTGAGCGAGAGCCCGAGCCCGGTGCCCTCCCCCGCCTCCTTCGTGGTGAAGAAGGGATTGCACACGACGTCGAGCAGGTCCCTCGGAATGCCGACGCCGTTGTCGCGCACGCGGATCTCGACGGCGTCATGCGCCGCGGCCGTGGCGAGGCGGATCACGGGGGTGAACCCGCCTCCGGAGAGGCGCTCCTTCTTCTTGCGCACGGCGTAACATGCGTTGTCGAGCAGGTTGAGCAGGACCCGGCTCAGCTCCTGCGGCACGACGTTCACCGTCCGGACCTCCGGATCCAGCTTCAGCTCGAACGTGATCTCGACGTACGGGGCGCGGGCTTGCTGGCCGTGGTAGGCGAGGTCCGCGTACTTCTCGACCATCCCGTTCACCGCGACCTGCTGCCGGTGGCCCCCCCCCTGCGCGGGAGTGGTCGAGCATGGATCGGATGATCCCGTCCATCCGCTGGCCGTGGTCGCGGATCTTGCGCAGGTTGAGCTCCAGGGTGCCGAGCAGCTTCCCCATCCGGGCGGCGTCGTCGCCCGGCGCGGGCTTCGCCGAGGCCTGCGCCAGGAGCTTGGCCGAGAGCTCCGCGAAGTTGTTGACGAAGTTCAGCGGGTTCCGTAGCTCGTGCGCGATCCCGGCCACCATCGCCCCGAGCGACGCGAGCCGCTCCTGGACGACCATTCGATCCTGAGTTTCGCGCAGGCTCTTGAGGGCGACCGCGAGCTCGTCATTGCGCTTCTCCAGCTCCACCGTCCGGCTCTTCACCTGCTGTTCGAGCGTCCCGTAGAGGGTGGCGTTCTCCAGCGAGATCACGGCCTGCGCGCCGAGGATCTGCAGGACGCCCACGCGGCTCGGCGTGAAGGCGTCCTCGACGAGGTTGTTCTCCAGGTAGATGACCCCGATGGTCTCGTTCTTCCGCAGCAGCGGGAAGCACAGCACCGAGCGCACCTTGTGGTCGGCAAAACGCGGCTCACGAGCGAACCTGGCCGAGCGCCCGGCGTCGTTGAGCACGAGGAGCTCCCGGGTGCGGGCGACGTAACTCACCACCGAGCGCGCCACGATCGCGCCGAGGTCGGCCCCGTCGGACGCGCTCTCCACGGCAGTGCCGGAGGTCGACGCGCGCGCGTCGACGTGCCACTCTCCGCCCGCCTCCCGCAGGAGATAACCCACCTCGGCTCCGCTGGCCGAGAGCACGAGATCCATGAGGCGCGTGAGGATGCGGTCCACGCTCGTCTCGCGCGAGAGCGCCTGGGAGGCCTCGAGCACGCCGACGAAGTCCAGGATGTCGAGCTCCTGCTCGCTGAATCCCCCCGCCGAGAGGGTCGCGGCGCTCAGGTCGCCGACGAGGATGCGGGGCAGGATCTGAGGGTGCTCCCGCTCCATCGCCCTCGCCTTCGACACCGCCCCCCAGTGAAGATAGGCATGATGGGCGTCCTTGATGTACTTGCGGGCGGTCTTGCGGTGGCCGGATTCGATGTGATACCTGGCGGTGACCTCGCACCCGATCGCCTGCTCGTTCAGCATACCGCTCGCGGCCGCGAGCGACGCGGCGCGCTCGTAACGGGCGTCGAGGTCCTCGTTGGCGCCCTGCGCGCGGAGGATTTCGGCCTCGACCAGCACGAGCTTGTGCTCGTGGGCCTCCGGGCAGAGGGGCGCCCAGCTGCGCAGCTTGTCGCGCTGCGCGATCGCCAGCTCGATGAGCCCGCCGCGCTGCTCGGACGGCGCTCCGCGGGCCGCGGCGGCGGCGATCAGCCCGGCCAGGAACGCCCACGAAGAGGCCCAGATCGCGGTGTCGAGCTGCGGGGTCTGCGGAGCGTTGGACTCCACCGCGGCGAGCGCCCCCGCGACGTCGCCGAAGACGAAGCAGAGGAACGCCTTGCAGTAATAGTAGTTGAGCAGCCCGCTCGGATCTCGTGCGGCGATGAGCGCCGGCAGCCGCTCCGCCTCGTCGTAGAACGGGCCGCAGAGGCGCGTCGGGTCGTCGACGTCTTCCCGCAGGTTGTGGACGGCCTGCTGGTATGGCTCGTGCCAGTGGAGGACGAGCGTCTGCCGGAACTTCTGGATTACCCGCCGGTAGCGCTCCTGATCGCGCGAGAGCTCGGACAGCTCGTGCCCCCCGATGAACCGGGTGATACACAGCGTGACGGCGCTGCACGCGGTGTAGAAAGGGCTGCTCGCCGCGATGCCGTACCGGTACGCCTCCAGGAACGCGGGCGAGAGCGCGGAGGGCATTGTCTTGCGGAAGATCAACATGTAGTGGGCGTAGAGGTAGACCTGTGACGAGAAATTGCTGTCGCCGAAGCGATCCGCCAGGCGGAGAGCGAGCTGGCCGTAGCGGTATCCGCTCTCGTGGTCACCATCGAGGGAGAGCAAGACGCCGTAATAGATGTAGCCGAACGTCGACTCCGCGAGGTTGCCGTACCGGAGCGAGGTGCGCACGAGCCGGCAGATCGCGACCGGGTACAGCGGGCTCATGACGCTGTACGTGATCAGGATGAGGTAATTCAAGATCTGGATTGCCTGCACGGCCGCCGGATCCGTACAGACAGGCAGATCCAGCAGGTCCTCGATCCCGCGGCCATGGAGCGCCTCGCGCGCGGCGCGCCGCTCCTCTTCGATCTCGTCCGCCGTGGGCGTCTCGGACAGCTCGATCCCGAGGTGCCTGAGCGCCTCGACATACGTGCGCAGCGCCTCGGCGTGGCGCTGCTGCGAGTAATGGACCTGCCCCTCGAGCCGCTTGACGAAGACCTCGTCCGTGGCGTCGCGCGCATGGGCGAGGAGGCGCTTCGACAGGTCGTCGAGCGTCTCCAGGTTCGAGCAGAAAAATGCCGCCTCTGCGCCCACCTCGTGCAGATCGCGGCACAGGTCAGGCTGCTCGTCCCATCCATCCTCGCCGAGGAGCTCGACGCCGGCCCGCGCGAAGTCGAGCGCCTGCTGCGACGCTCCGGCCTTGAGGGCCTTCCGGGCGGCGCGGTGATCGAGCCGCGCGTAGGTCGTGCGCTCGCCGGCGTCCTCGATGGCGGCGCGTCCCGCGTTGAAGTGCCCGACCACCTCGAAGATCCGTTGCTCGAGCGACTCGCGGTCCAGCGTGGCGAGCAGGCGCGCGCCGATGCGGCGCTGCAGCCCCGCCAGCGCGGCGGCGTCCACCAGGCTCACCACCGCCTGCTGGACGCGATCATGAGCGAAACGACACCGGAGCGACGGCGATTCGGCGACCATCGCCACGCGTGAATGTACCGAGTCGAGCGGGATGATGAGCCCGTCCTTCACCGCCTCCCACAGCGCTTCTCCGACCGCCTCGGCCGGCAGATCCATCACGAGCGCGATGAGGGAGAGGCTGAACACCGTGCCCGTGCAGGCGGCGACCAGCAGCGCCTGCTTCGTCCGCTCGGGGAGCTTCAGCGCCCGGTCGGCGAGCAGCACCACCACGTTGTCGGTGACGCCGCGCTGCGCGATGCGACCGCTGTCCCAGTGGAATCCCTGGGCGTCGCGCGTGATCAGGCCGTCGGTGTGGAGGCTGCGCAGGAAGCTCCGCAGGAAGAAGGGGTTCCCACCCGTCTTCTCGCTGAGGAGCCCGGCGAGCGACGCGGCGCTCTCGGGCGGGACGGAAAGCGCGTCGGCCACCATTGCGGCCACGTCCTCGCGGCCGAGCGGGAGCAGCTCGATCTGCTCCACGGCGACGCCCGCCGACGCGATCGCCCGGAGCGAGATCCGCAGCGGGTGCCCCTCGCCGACCTCGTTGTCGCGGAAGGCGCCGATGACGAAGAGCGGCTGGTCCCTGAGCGAGCGCAGGAGCTCCTCGATGAGCTTGAGAGAGCCGAGGTCGGCCCACTGCAGGTCGTCGAAGAAGATGCACAGCGGGTGATCGACCGTCGCGAAGAGCGAGACGAAATCGGCGACCGCCCGGCCGAGCCGCTCCTGGGCCTCCGCGGGCGCCACGGTCAGCGCGCGGGCGGGATCGGCCATCAGCTCGGAGAGCGACGGGACGAGGTCGAGAAGGACGGAGATCCGCTCCTGCAGCGCCTCACGAATGCGGTCGATCCACTGCGAGAGCGCCTCCGTGCTCTCCGTGAGGATCTCCGAGGCGAGCGCGCCGAGCACCTCGGCGACGGCGCTGTAAGGGATGCTGCTCTGGTACTGATCGAACTTACCGGCCACGAAGCTGCCGCGCCGGAGCGTGAGCGGTCGATGCACCTCCTGGATGAGCGCCGTCTTCCCGACGCCGGAGTAGCCGCTCACGAGGAGGAGAGCGGCCCCTCGCCGCCCCTCGAACGCCGCGAGGAGCCGCTGGACCTCGACGGAGCGGCCGTAGAGCTTCTCGGGGAGCCTGAAGCCTTCGGGCCGATCGTCGCGGCCGAGCTCGAAGGGGAGCACGGTGCCCGTCTGCTGGAGCTCCGCCATGCAGGCGTCGAGGTCGCGGCGGAGGCCCGCGGCGGATTGATAACGATCGTTCGCGTTCTTGGCGAGCAGCTTGAGGACGACATCGGAGATCCCCTGCGGCACGCCTGGGCGGATCTCGACCGGCGAAGGTGGCTTGCGGGCGAGATGACAGTGGACGAGCTCCAGGGGATCGGCCGCGTCGAATGGAGCGCGGCCGGTCAGCAGCTCGTAGAGGGTCGCGCCGAGCGAGTAGTAGTCGCTCCGGTAGTCGAGCGGCCTGTTGATGCGGCCCGTCTGCTCCGGCGACATGTAGAGCAGGGTGCCGTTCAGCCGCGCGGGCGGGCCGAACGAGACGGCTTCCTGGGGCAAGAGCGTCGAGATGCCAAAATCGATGAGGCGGACTTCCCCATCGCCAGTGCGAAGCACGATATTGGAGGGGTTCACGTCCTTGTGCACCACGTTGCGCGCGTGCACCGACGAGAGGGCCTCGGTCAGCCTCACGGCGAGAGCCAGCCAGTCCATGAGGGAGGTGTTCCCCGCGATGCCGAGCGCCTTCAGCGACGCGCCGCCGATATCCTCCTGGACGAGCGCCGCATGGCCGTCGACCTCGGCGAGACCGAGCGCCCGCACCACGAGGGCCCCCTCCAGGTCGCGCAGGATGGCGTGCTGATGGCGGAGCGCCGACAGGGCGGCGTGCGACGATCTATCCTTCGCGATCTTGAGGATGACGGGCTGCCCGTCGGAGCGGCGCCCCCGGTGCACGCGGGTCGCGACTCCGTCGTAGATCTGCTCCAGGATCTCGCCGTCGAAGGGTGCCATGGTGCAATGCTATCCGGTTCGTGATGGTTCGCAATACCTGGAGGAGAGCCCCGGACCGCTCGTCGATCCACAAGGCTCCGCCCCCCCCGAGGGCTTCGCGCTCCGGTTGCTCCGCGGAGGACGGCAGTCGCCGATCAGTGGAGCTCGAAGTCGTCCGGAGTCTCCGGGTCGTGGAGCGGGTCCGGCCCTGGATCGCCGCACGTCGCGCACCTCGACCAGGAGCCTTCGGCGAGGCCGGTCGCGCGGAGCCGGTCGAGATCGACGAAGAGCTCCCGCAGCTCCTTTTGCGCGGGGGCGCTCCCCCGGAGCGCCGCGTGCTCCATCGACGCCACCACGAACGGGTCCTCCGACACACCTGTCACAGCGAAGATGTCCACCATCGATTTCCTCTCTTTCTCCCTCGATCTCGTCAACGCGAGAAGGCTGCCTTCCGCCTGTTCTCCTGATCGTCCCAGGTCGGGTCGTGGAAGAAGATGGATTTGACCTCGATGTCGCCGCGCTCCAGCACGCTCTTGAGCTCGCTGTCGAGCTTGTCGCCGGACAGTTTGCCTTCGAGCTGGTCGAGGCTCAGCCGCATGTACTCGATGCCGACCTGGGCGGTCTCCAGGAGCTGCCGCGTTTGCCTGATGGCGAGCGGCGCCGTCGGGTCGTTCTGCTTCTTGAGCCCGACCGCCACGAAGTACGCCGCGACGAGGTCGGCCGGGTTCTTCTGCAATGCGAGCCACGCCGCCTTCACGGACAGGTCGTATTGCTTCTGGTAGCTCCAGAGCTTCGCCATGTTGCGGAGCATCTGGACGCTCATCCGCAGGTTGACGTCGAAGATCTGCGCCTTCCCGAGCTGGGCCATCGCGCTCTCGAACTTGTCCTCGAGCACGAGCTGGAAGGCATGGAAGCCGTACGCCCAGGCGTAGCCGGGGCTGAGCTCGAACGCCCTCTGGAAGTCTTCGTTTGCGCGCTTGGCGAGCGTCTCGGGCTTCTCCTGGAGGAGCCGGGGGACGGCGTGCTCGAGGACCTCCGAGACCTCGACGCCGAGGACCTCCGGCCCCCCGGCCGTGGGCTCCCCGAACATGCAGAGATCGAAGTCGAGCTCCGCCAGCCGGCGGGCCGCCCAGTAAGCGTTCGCATACGTGGCACCGCGGTGCGCGTGCGCCCAGGGGTCACCGGGCTTGTGCTTGATGCCCTGGTTGAAGTAATGGATCGAAAGCGACAGGTGATCCCACAGATCCTTGCGATCGAGCTTGGCCATGCAGCCAAGCGCGAACAGGCGGTGGGCCTCGCCGAGCTGCGCCAGCGCCCACGGGTAGGGGCTCTTGCGCGCCTTGATCGCGTCCTCGAGATCCTTGTGGGCCTCTTCGATCGCGAGCATGGCCCCGTACGCCGCGCCGCGGTGTGCCAGCAGCCATATCCTGCGCCTCTCGCGCCGCTCGGCGGCTGCCGAGCTGCTCTGCGCAGCCTCCGCGAGATCGCTCAGCGCGGCCGAGAAGCAGTTGATCGCTTCCGAGTAGTTTCCCTGGATGCGGTTAACCTCTCCCTGAGCCGCCGTCCGGCGCCCTTTCTCTTGGGGCATGATCTTGTCCTCCTGCGCTGTCGCGCTACGTAGTAGTGCTGCTTCACGCATGTACGTGAGCACTGATTGATTCTGGTTTATCGAGTCATGACGCAGTAAGAATCAAAGAACCTCAAGCGCTCACACCAGGCCGCGACGCGGCGGTGGTGGACGTCTGTCGCGGCGGGCCCTCGGGCGCGTGCGGGTGGACCGTCACGCGGCCGTGCGGCCTGCGCCGGGCCAGCCGAGGCGCGCCGCCCGGCGCCGGTCGACGGCGGGCGGCGGCAGCGCGGGCACCCAGAGGCTGGACACCTCCGAGACGGCCGCGCTCCCCAGATCACGGACCGCGACGGGCTCCCTGCGGGGCGGCGTTCCGGGCATGAAGGACGCCTCGTAGAGGATCGCCTCGTGGTCTCCCGGCCAGCTCTCGCAGAGCACCTCCGAGAGCAGCGAGAGGCCTCGAGTTATCCGGTCGTGGTCCTCCGCGTCGAACACCCCCGAATTGCCGATCTGGCTGATCTGGCTGAGCACGAGCGATACGCGCGGATCGAGCCGCCGGGGCCGGAACAGGAAATCGCTCGCCTCGAGCACCGTGCACCCCTGTCTCACCGGGTCCACGCCCAGATCGGCGAACAAGCAGTCGAGGAACGACACGCCCGGGCACATCCTGGCCACGAGCCCCGCGCCCGCCACGCGGCGTATGGCCTCGTGCGGGGCGTCGGCGAGGACGCCTGGATGCCCGTAGAATACGGCACACACCTTCTGGCCCTGGAGCACCTCCACCACGATGCGCTCCACCATCTCCTCGTAGATCTGCCGGCGCGGACGGCCGTCGTGCGGGTACGAAAGCGACTCCGCGTCGGCCCGCAGCGCGCGGATCACCCGGACCGCCCAGGGGTCCTGCGCCGCGAACAGCACCTTGTCCGCGGCCACGATGGCCTTCTCGGCCTCGCGCGTGAGCTGGCTGTCCGTGCGTATGCCGGCGCCGACGATGAGCAACATACCCCGCTTGTCCATGGGAGGGCTCCGAGTCTGCGTTGTGATGCCCTGTCGCTAAGCAACCGGTGTTCCAGCGCTCGCCGAGGCGTGAGATCCCCTGAAAAAACGCGATCAGGTGCGAGCGCGCCGCTCCCGGGCGCCGGCTCCGGGTCCGCGCGTGCCCGCGGCGGGCACGCAACGGGCACGCAACGGGCACGCAACGGGCACGCGGCGGAGCTGCTGCGTGCCCGCGGCCGGTTCGCAGCAGGGCCGCGGTATGACCGCCGCGGACACGCGTGGACCCGGGAGCTTCTGGACGTGGGCTCGCTGTAGGTGGAGATCAGGTCCCCGGGGCGCCGTGGTCTGCGGTACGATGCTCCCGAGAAGTCCGTGGAAGGCCGCACGATCACGTTCCGGGAGCCAGGAGAAGCGGAATCGTCACAGGAAACCCCGGCTCCGGGCCTCTGCGCGATCTTCGTGGGTGGGCGCCCGGCCTTCTTGCCGATCCGCCTGGGCGGCACGCCCGTGACGCTCGGGCGTGTGACCGGCCGGGATGCCGTTGGGCTCGAGGACGACCGCGTCTCGCGCCGGCACGCGCAGGTGGCGCTCACCGGAGCCGGCGTCCGCATCGCGGATCTCGGCAGCCGCAACGGCACGTTCGTGGACGGACAGCCCGCCCGCGACGAGGTGCTCGCGGCGCCGCCGCGCGTGCTGCGCCTCGGGCAATCGCTGCTGGTGTTCGTGCCCGACGTCTCGCCCCTGCTGGGAGGCGCCGTGACCACGGAGGGGGGCAGCGTCGTCGGCCCCGTGCTCCGGGTGGCGCACGGCCGCATCGCGCGCGCGGCCGCCTGCGGGACGCCGATCCTCCTCACCGGGGAGAGCGGAACCGGCAAGGAGGTGGCCGCGCAGCTCTTTCACGCGAAGTGCGGGCGACGAGGGCCGCTCGTGGCGGTCAACTGCGCGGCCGTGCCGGCCGCCCTGGCGGAGCGCCTCCTGTTCGGGGCGCGCCGTGGCGCCTACTCGGGCGCAGTGGACCATACAGAGGGATACCTTCAGGCCGCGGACGGCGGCACCCTGTTCCTCGACGAGGTGGGGGAGCTGGAGCCGAGCGTCCAGGCCAAGCTCCTGCGCGTCCTGGAGACCCGCGAGGTGCTCCCGCTCGGCGCGGCGCGGCCCAGCAAGGTCGATATCCAGCTCTGCGCGGCCACCTTGAAGGATCTCCGCGCCGAGATCGCCGCGGGCCGGTTTCGCCAGGACCTGTACTACCGCATTGCCCAGCCCGAGATCCGGATTCCCTCCCTGACGGAGCGCCTGGAGGAGCTGCCCTCGCTCGTGCACGAGGCGCTCTCGCGCGTCGATCCGCGCCTGTCGCCAACAGCCCTCTTCGTGGAGGCGTGCCTGCTTCGCGCATGGCCCGGCAACGTGCGAGAGCTGCTGTTCAGCGTGCAGGAGGCGACGCGCGCGGCGCTTGCCGGCGGACGCACGGTGGTCCAGGCAAAGGACCTCTCCGAGGCGGCCGGACGGGCGCTTGCCATCGTTTCGAGCCCGCTCCCCAGCACGTCGCCCGTCCCCTCCATCGCTCCGTCCGAGAAGGAGGGAGCGGCGGCCCCCGCGGAGGACGGCGTGCGCAAGGCGGTCGAGGCCGCGCTCTCTGCAGAGCGAGGCAACGTGACGCGCGCCGCCCGCGCGCTCGGCTGGCATCGCAATCAGCTCCGGCGCTGGCTGGAGCGTGAAGCGGTGGACCCGGTCTCGTTCTCCAGGGCAGGAGACAGGGCCGCGCGCGCGGGCCGGTGACGCGCACGCACGCTCCGGGGCCGAGACCACACCGGAGATCCTAGATCACCTCCTCGCCGCCGCCGTCGTCCCGGCCGAGAGCTGCTTCTGGCGGAGGCGCGAGCGCGATTCATGAGTCGAAGGAGACACCGAGCCGCTTCATCATGATCGGGTCCAGCTCTGCCGCTTTCTTGGCCGGCACGAACAACGTCGAGAAGGGAGACAGCTTCGCTTCGGGAAGCTTGGCCAGCAGGACCGGCTCGATCCGGGGCAGCTTCGCCGGGTCGATGGACGCTTCGTAGACATACACCCGGTGCTCCGGACCGTAAGATGGCACGAGGACCTCGACGAGGATCTCGAGCGCCGGCCGGCGATCGGTGTGGTCATCCCAGAACCCCAGGTTGCCGATCGAATGGACCTGCCACAGGATCATCGCGGTCGTCGGATCGAAGCGGCGAGGTCGGATCAAGAAATCCGTGGCCTCGTAGGACTGGCACCCCAGCGGCCCGGGGTCCACGCCCAGATCCGCGATGAGGCAATCCTCGGCGGAGACGCCTGGCAGCATGCGAGCGGGAAAGCCCTCCTGCCGCAGGATCTTGATGGCTTTGTGGGTCGCGTGGGCGAACACGCCGGGATGGCCGTAAAAGACGGCGCAAACGTCCAGGCCCTTGCGGACCTCGGCCGCGATGCGATCGACCATCCCTTCGTACACGGTGCGACGACGCGGGAGCGTCATGTCGTACGACAGCGCCTCGGCCGTGGCGTTCAAGCCGAGGATCCACTGCGCCGCGGCCCGGTCCGCGACCGCGTAGAAGACCTTCTGCGCCTTCTCGATGGTCTCCTTTGCGCCGAGGGTCGTCTGCTCGCCGACCTGGATGCCGGTGCCGACCACCGTGAGGGAGCCGGCTCGCGTTGTGTTGGAATCTTGGGTCATCGAAAGCGCCCGGCCTCCGCCTCGTTCCACGATGTGGGTATATCGCCACGAAAGTACTTCATGGCACGATGTTCTTCGCTGATGCGGCTCAGGATGACCGACCGCAGCCGAGGATGTCCGCACACCGAGCGCGCGACCGGATCGTAGAGCGAAATCTCGATGAAGCTGTCGTGCGCGTTCATGGCGGACTCGAGCCTCGCCACCGCCTCGTCCCTGCGCCCTTCGAGGACATCCATGCCTGCGAGCATGTACTCCCCTGCGGCTCGCCCTTCTGTCTCAAGCGTCGCTCGCGCCGCGGCGCGAGCGCTCTCGATCTCGCCTCGTGCCCCGTGGACGCCGTCGCGAAGGGCCTTTGCGACCGCGGTGAAGTAGTGGGCATAATAGCTGTCGCCACGCGAGAGGCCACGCTCGAGCCACGATATCGCTTCCCCGTATCGCTGCGAGTAAACGAGGAACAGCCCTATCTCGATGCTCCAGGTGATGACGAGCCTCGCGTCGCGTGCCGTGACTCGAAAGAGCCCTGCCAGAGCTTCCTCCGTACGGCGCATCATGGAGTAGATGATGGACCGGTACGCCTCGGAGTAAGCGTCGTCCCGCCGGAGCTCCAAGGCGCGTTCGATGTCGGCGAGCGCTTCGTCGAACCAGAACATCCATCGATGAGCCCAGGCCCGGCGCTGGTAGGCCCACGCGAAGCCCGGCGCCAGATCGAGCAGGCGGTCGCACTCGTCCCGGCACTCCTCCAGCGCCTTCATGCAGCGGAGCGCATCGATCTTCTGGCAACGAATCCAGGTGTCTGCCGGCAACTTCTCGAGGGCGCGCTCGAGATCCGCGAGGATCGGTCGATAGCGGGTTCGCAAGACACCGAGGTCGTATGCGCCGCACGTGCTGAGCCGTTGCTCACGAGCGGCCAGGACGAGGCGCGTGCCCGCTCGACGGGCGAGTACCCACGCGTTGTCGGGATCGAGCGTCAGCGCTCGATCGAAGGCAACGAGGGCCTCGCCGTACCTCCCTCCCTTCCGGTGGAGCTCCCCTTGATGGGCGATCACGTCGACGCAGTCTCTCGAAGGTTGGGCAGAGCCCATCTCGGGTGCTCCGGTTGCCGGCATTCAGGATCTCACCCAGCTCACGCCAGATCGAGCGAGCTCAGTTCATCAGGGCGCGGAACGCGACCGGATCGGGATCCGGGTCGGGGTCCGGGTCCGCGCACACCACCGCCGCGTGGAACGCAACCGGATCGGGATCCGGATCAGGGTCCGGGTCCGTGCACGTCACCGCCGCGTGGAACGCGACCGGATCGGGATCCGGATCAGGGTCCGGGTCCGCGCACGTCACCGCCGCGTGGAACGCGACCGGATCGGGATCCGGGTCGGGGTCCGGGTCCGTGCACGTCACCGCCGCGTGGAACGCGACCGGATCGGGATCCGGGTCCGCGCACATCACCGCAGGCTGAAACACCAAGGGCCGGAGCTCGTCGATGATCATCTTCTTCGTCCTTTCCATTCAATTTTCGGGATCGAAAATTTCTCGATAACGATCGTGCCCACGCAGGGTCGCCCACGCAGGGTCGACCCTCGAGCGCTTGCGTGCCGGAGAGAGCAACACCAGTCCTTGCTCCCGATTGTACGCTTCCCGCAGGTATCGCAGGGCCTGGTCGGTGTCCCCCTCCAGCGCAGCCAGGCCGCCGAGCTCATAAATGGATCGGTCGACCACCCGGCTGTCCGGCGACGTCTGGATGAGGGACCTCAGCTCCTCGCGGAGCTTGTGGATGTGAGGACGAGCTTCTTCCAGCCCGCGCCACAAGAACATGTTGAGCGTGAAATTGTAATGGGCAAACCGATCTTTCGGATCCGCCTCGATCGCGATGCGAAAGAAGAGATCCGCCTCCTCGTAGCGACCGGCCAGCATACGCATGAGCCCCCGCTCCTCGCGCCAGTGCGGGAAGATGGTCGCGTCCTGCTCGACCACGTTCTCGAGCGCCGCCAGGGCATCTTCGTAGCGCCCGAGGAACTGGTAGACTCTGCACAGCATGGCGGTCGCCCACGTGTAATCCGGCTTCAGCTCCAGGGCTCGTTTGAAGTCTTCCAGCGCGTTGTCGAAGCGGTCCAGCCGCTCATACGCCGCGCCTCGGTGCGCGAACGCCCAGGCATAGCTCGGATCGAGCTGGATCGCGCGATCGAAGTCGCCCACCGCGTTCTGGTGCTGGCCTAGGTGCTGGTAGCGCAGATCGCCTCGGTGCGCCCAGGCCCACGCGCAGCACGGATCGATCTCCACCGCCTGATCCAGGGAGCGAATTGCAGCTACGATGTGCCCGAGCCGAGCGCTTTCCTGGCTCTCCCGGAGCAGCGACAGCACCCGCTCATCCGTCGTCTTTACCCGTGTATCTGCCATCATTTCCTGAACCTCGTCAGCGCTTTCCACCGACTCGGACTGACCCATCGAGTCAGCGCATCACCCGCGGCGATGAAGCCGGGAAGGTATGTCACAATCCACTCGCCCAGAGCCCGGAACAAGGACACCTCTGGCGAGGCGTGCACGAGCGTGACCGCACACCGGCAGCGCCTCGACTGCAATCCGTCGCGGATGAAGCTCTCCTATTCCCTGGTCACAGGCAGCGCGAGATCGCCGTTAGCCGATGGTGGACGACATCACGGCTTCGGATCCCCTCCCGGTGGACGCTGCTAGCGCGCCGCGCTCGTACTCCCCTCACCGAGCCTCAACGGCTCGGCCGTACGCTTATCGAAGCGTAGTTAGCCCCCACACCGCATGACAAGGAAAACTCGCAGCCTGGGATCTGTCAAGAAATTTGTTGGGTGACCTCTGGCCTGCGCACCACGCGCTCCGGCGCTTCGCCCGCAGGCTGTGGAGTGAAGACGACCCCTTTGACGCCACGGCGGGTGGCCTCGACTTGAGCACTTTTTGCGCGTCGCGCGCCCTTGTGGAGCAGCGTCTCTTGTGCTCCGGAGGGCTCCCCGCCCCGTCCTGGATATGTGGCGCCGGCCGCGCATCCGTGCGACGTTCGCTGCGCCGCGCCGCCAGGGCGCGGCGAGCACCCCGGGAGATCATGCAATCGAAGCGTGTCCTCGTCATCGGGCTCGGCCGGTTCGGGACGTCGATCGTCGAGACCCTCTGGAAGAACCGGGCGGAGGTGATCGCGGTCGACAACAACCCGGAGGCCGTCAACGCCGTCAAGGACAAGACCTCGGCCGCGTTCGTGGGTGACGCCACGGTCCACCAGGTGCTCGAGGGCATCGGCGCGCAGGACATGGAGACCGCCGTCGTGACCTTCGGCGAGCACTTCGAGCCGTCGGTGCTCTGCGTGGCCTCCCTCGTCCGGATGAAGGTGCGCGAGATCATCGCCCGCGCCGCCACCGATCGGCAGGCCGACATCCTGCGCGCCGTGGGCGCGACCCGCGTCATCCAGCTCGAGTCCGAGATGGGCCACCGCGTCGGCGCCGACATCACCATGCCGCTCGCCCAGGACCTGCTCGACCTCGCGAGCAACTACCGCGTCGTCCCCTGGAACGCGCACGGGCCGCTCGTCGGGCAGACGCTCGCCGGCTCGAAGATCCGCCAGCGGTACCGGATCAACGTGCTCGGCGTGCGGCCGCACCGGAACCGCCAGCCCGGCGAGAAGCCGCGGCTCGAGGCGCCCACCCCGGACTACGTGATCCGCGACGGCGACACGCTGCTGCTCGTCGGCGACAGCGACGACGTGAGCCGGTTCGTGGCCGAGGTCGGAGGTTGACCCACCGCGAGCGCGCGTGCGTCGCGGCGTTCGCGGCGCGCGCGTTCCGGACTTCGCGCGCCGCGGAGCACAATCCCGGCCGCAACGTGCGTCTTTTCGTTTTGCCCGCGTTGTGAGAAGCGTCGGGCGCATGCCTTCCACAACGCCCCCTGCGATGCGCCTCATCGCCTCGGAAGCCCTGCTGCTCGCGGTCGCGCTGACCAGCAGCGCAGCGCTCGCGCAGCCGGCCGGCTCGCCGCCGCCGGAGCCCGACGCGTCCGATCAGGACACGAGCGGCGTCTCCGTGCCCCGCGGCGGCGCCGGCGCCGTCATCGTCCCCCAGCCGGGCGCGGCGCAGCCTCCGCCGCCCAGCGCCAGCATGCCGGAGCTCGTCAAGTACGCGCCGCCGGCGTACCCGCTCGAGGCGCAGCGCGCGGGCGTCGAGGGCAGCGTCCTGCTCAAGCTCGACATCGACAAGACCGGGCGCGTGACCAAGGCCGAGGTCGCGACCCCGGGCGGGCACGGCTTCGACGAGGCGGCGCTCGCGGCCGCGCCCGGCCTCGAGTTCGCGCCGGCGCGACGGGCCGACGGCACGCCCGTGGCGGCCCGGATCCTCTACCGCTACACGTTCAAGCTCACGCCCAAGGCCCCCGACGCGGCCGCGCCGGCGCCGCCGAAGGACGTCGAGACGATGGTCGGGACCGTCATGGCCGCCGCGACCGGCGAGCCGCTCCCGGACATCGAGGTGAACCTCCAGCGCCCCGACGGCAGCCGCGAGGCCGTCAAGACGGACCAGGCCGGGAAGTTCCGCTTCAAGAACCTCCCGCCCGGCCGCTACCGGGTCGAGGTCGCCGCCGCCGGGTTCGAGCCGTTCGTGGCCGACGAGGACCTCGCGCCGGACGAGGTGATCGACGTGCGTTACCGCATCGCGCTCGCGACGCCCAAGGCGGGCGGGCCGGCGGGCATCGAGGTGACCGTGCAGGGGGATCGCCCGCCGCGCGAGGTCACCCGGCGGACGATCGAGCGGCGCGAGATCGACCGCATCCCCGGGACCGGCGGCGACGCCCTGCGCTCGCTGCAGAACCTCCCCGGCGTCGCGCGCAGCGGCTTCGGGCTGCTCATCGTGCGCGGCTCCGCGCCCGAGGACACACTCACGTTCATCGACCGCACCCCGGTGCCGCTCATCTACCACTTCGGCGGGCTCTCCTCGGTCGTGCCGACGGAGATGCTCGAGAAGATCGACTTCTACCCGGGCAACTTCAGCGCGGAGTACGGCCGCGCCATGGGCGGCATCGTCGACGTCGGGCTCCGCTCGCCGAAGCAGGACGGCAAGTACCACGGCGTGGTCCAGCTCGACCTCATCGACGGTCGCGTGCTGCTCGAGGGGCCGGTCCCGTACCTGAAGGACTGGTCGTTCATCGCGGCGGGCCGGCGGAGCTGGGTCGACACGTGGCTCGGGCCCGTGCTCAAGGAGGCAGGCTCCAGCGTCACGCAGGCGCCGGTCTACTACGACTACCAATTCGTGCTCGAGGGCCGCCCCTCCCCGCGCGAGCGCGTGCGCGCGAGCTTCTACGGCTCGGACGACGCCTTCGAGATCACGCTGGACCAGCCGCCCGAGGACGAGCCGGCGCTCACGGGCGACTTCGGGCTGCACACGGCCTTCCAGCGCTTCCAGCTCAGCTACGAGAACCGCCTGGGGAGCCGCGATCGGCTGCTCTGGTCGATGGCCCTCGGCCGGGACATCGCCGACTTCGAGGTCAGCCCCCTCGCCTTCAACATCGTCTCGACCTCGCTCGACCTCCGGCTGGAGCTCTCGCACCGCTTCGCGAAGTACCTCACGATGAACGTCGGCGCCGACCTCTCGGGCGGCGTCGCCACGGTCAACGTCATCGCGCCCTCGCGGCAGCCCGCCGGCCACCCGTCGAACCAGCCGTTCTCGACGTACCCGTTCCAGACCCAGTCGTTCGAGGGCGTGTACTCCCGGCCGGCCGCTTACGCCGAGCTGGAGGTCGTCCCCACGCCGCGCGCGCGGCTCGTCCCGGGGGTGCGGCTCGACTACGCGCTCGACACGCGCACGCTCGACGTGAGCCCGAGGGTGAACGGGCGTTACGACATCCGGAGCGGCTTCCCGCGGACGACGGCCAAGGGCGGCGTGGGCGTCTACCACCAGGCGCCGCAGTTCGCGGAGAGCATCGAGCCGTTCGGCACCGCGGGGCTCAAGTCGAACCGCGCCATCCATTACGGCCTCGGCGTGGAGCAGGAGATCACGCCCCAGATCGACGTGACCGTGGACGGGTTCTACAAGGATCTCGATCGGCTGGTCGTCTTCTCGCCGGAGAAGGACGGTTATGCCAACGACGGCACCGGGTACGCCGTGGGCGCGGAGGTGCTCTTGAAGTACAAGCCCGACGAGCGCTTCTTCGGCTGGGCGGCCTACACGCTCTCGCGGTCGGTGCGCAAGGACGGGCCCGGCGAGGAGGAGTACCTCGCGTCGTTCGATCAGACCCACGTGCTGACCGTGCTTGGCAGCCTCCGGCTGGGCCGTGGCTGGGAGGTCGGCGCGCGGTTCCGCCTGGTGTCGGGCAACCTGACGACGCCGTATGTCTGCAATCCGGATCTGAAGGGGTGCGACCCGAACCGGCTGAACGCGCTGTACCACGCGTCCTCGGCGAGGTACCAGCCCATCCCCTTCGGCGGCGACTACAGCGAGCGGATGCCGCTGTTCCACCAGCTCGACATCCGCGCCGACAAGACGTGGCGCTTCAAGACATGGCAGCTCGCGTTCTACGTCGACGTGCAGAACGTCTACAACCACGCGGCCACGGAGGGCCTGAGCTACAACTTCAACTACACGACGCGGGAGCCGGTCACGGGGCTCCCTTTCCTGCCCACGATCGGGCTGCGAGGAGACTTCTGATGAGACGGACGGCACCGAAGGCTCGGCGCGCTCTCCTGTTTGCGCTCTCGGCGCTGGCCGTGGGCGTCCCCTGCTGCGCCGGCGGCGACCAGGCGCCCTCGTCCGAGGTGACGGGGCTGCGTGTCCTGGCCGTGACCGCGGACAAGCCGTACGCGGCGCCGGGGGATCTCGTGACGTTCCAGATGACGTACGCCGACGCGCTGGGCGGGGCTGACGGCGCGCCGCGGAAGGTCGAGGTCATGTGGGTGGGCGGCTGCGTGAACCCACCCGTCGGGGTGGACGAGCACCTCGGGTGCCTCCCGCAGTGGCTGATCACGGCGGCGCGCGGGGAGGGACAGGGAAACCAGGGCAGCGGCGGCGACGGCGGGACTGGCGGCACGGGCGGCAGCGGCGGGACTGGCGGCACGGGCGGCAGCGGCGGGGCCGGCGGCAGCGGCGGCGACGGCGGCAGCGGCGGAGACGGCGGTAGCGGCGGCAGCGGCGGCGACGGCGGCGACGGCGGAGACGGCGAGGCTGGCGGCAGCGGCGGGGCCGGCGGCAGCGGCGGCGGCGACGGCGGAAATGGCGGCGAGGCCAGCGGTGACGGCGGAAACGGCGGGGCCGGCGGCAATGGCGGCGACGGCGGAAATGGCGAGCCCGGCGGAAATGGCCAGGAGACGCCGGCCGTTGCCTTCGAGCGGCAGGAGATCGATCCGGCGAAGAGCGGCGAGCCCGGTGGGGTCTCGTTCGCGTGGCAGCTGCCGAACGACATCCTCAAGGAGGCAGCGCCCACCGAGACCGGGACGGTGTACTCGTCGGCCTACGTGATGTTCGCCGTGTGCGCCGGCAAGACGCGCCTGGTCGGGTCGCCGGAGGAGGCCGAGTTTCGGCTGGAGTGCGTCGACGACGACGGGCGAGTGCTCGGCCCCGACAGCTTCGTCGTGGGCTACACGCAGGTCTATGTCTTCGGGGACGGCCGGACGAACACGAACCCGCCGATCGGTGACATCACGCTGAAGCATGATGGGAACGACGTCGAGAAGGGCGAGGGCGACATACCGGTCGTGGAGCGGTGTGCGCGTGACGGGGGGAACCAGCAGGTCCAGGGCTGCGGTCGGGCGGAGCCTGGGGACGACGAGTGCAAGACGTACGACGTCGAGGCGCTCGTGGAGGACGTCGCCGAGGCCGACGTGGAGTCGGGGGGCCTCGGGGGGCCGGCGGTTCGCGAGGCGATCTGGGTCGACTACTATACCGACGGGGGCGGGTTCGACGGGGCCCGGCGCCTCGTGAGCGACACGACGAGAGGCTACCTCGGGGACCACGCCGTGACGTGGACTCCGCCCTCCGAGACGGGG
Organism: Sorangium cellulosum; assembly: GCF_002950945.1. Taxonomy (GTDB): domain Bacteria; phylum Myxococcota_A; class Polyangia; order Polyangiales; family Polyangiaceae; genus Sorangium; species Sorangium cellulosum_E. The sequence continues at coordinate 5,411,147 of NZ_CP012673.1, read as the reverse complement.
GACGTCTCGCTGTGGGCCGTCGTCCACGACACGCGCGGCGGAGCGAGCGTGACGCGGAGGACGGTGCGGGTGAAGTGACCGCTGCGCCCCCGTGGCCCCTGCCCTCCCCGTGCGCAACCGAGCGCTGGGAGAGACGGGGGCCTCTGGTACGCCAGGGTGAGGGCGACGAGGCAGCAGGACGGCGGTGATCTCGATCCTCTCATGGCCGGCGTGGGCACGCCGGGTGCCGGCGGCGCTCTACACGATCGCGCTCTTCTATGGCGGCTGCGCGGACATCGGCCTGCCGACGATGCCAGAGGTGCCGTTCGACAAGATCACCCATTTCGGCGCCTTTCTTGGGCTCGAATGGCTGCTCGAGCTCGCGCTGGCCGAGGCCGCGGCGGCGCCGCGGCGCCGGGCGGCGGTGACGATGAGCGCTGGCGCCGGCGGGCTGCTCGAGCTGGCGCAGGCCGCGCTGCCGTATCGCTCGGCGGAATGGCTGGATCTGCTGGCCGATAGCCTCGGCGCGCTGGCGGGCGCGTGGCTCTTGATGCTGCTCGTCCGCTGGCGCACCCCCGGCGCAGCCGAGGCATCGCGGGAGCTGCCGTGAGGGCACTCTGGCTCACCCATCGCCGGCGCGCTCCTGACAGCAGCCCTGGCGCACGGCGGCGCATATCAGGCGACACATGGCCACATTGAGCCAGTGGTTGCGGCACACGGAGGCCTCCGGCGCCCGGAATCACTCCGGATTTGCCTCGGCATCCCCTGTGCGAGGGCGCGCGCCATGGAGGTGTCCATGGCACAGTTTCAGCGCACAGCGCTGGCGCTCATCGTCCCCGCTTCGCTGTCGATCGCCTGCTCCTCGTCGAGCGGCACACCGCCGCATGAGCCGCTCCAGCTCGGCGAGGCGCCGGCGGCGATCTGCGGCGGCGGCGCGACCCGCGAGGGGGACGGATCCGGCCGCGACCCCGTGGGCGGCGCCGTGGGGGCAAGCAGCGGCGGCTTCGTGGGATCCGACTCGGGTGAGCCGAGCTCCGGGTGGGGAGGCGGGGGAGGCGCCGTCCCCGACGGCAGCGGCGGCACCGGGGGGAACGAGTGCGGCGAGGGCGGCGCCGGTGGAGCCGGCGGCGCCGGGGGCAGCGGCGGGGGGTGCGGCTCCGAGAGCGGCAGCAGCGGCTCGGCCGGCGGCGGCGCGGCGGCCGGCGGCGGCGGGGCCACGACCGGCGGCGGGGCCGGCAGTTCGAACGGCGCCGGCCCTCGGCTCGCGCCGCAGGCCAGCGGCGCGTCGTGCGCGGGGGTCGACCTCGCCACACCGCTCACGCTGTACCTCTCGTCCGACGACTCGAACTCGATGGCTTCGCCCGTCATCGTCCGCCGCCAGATCGCGCGCGGCGCGGCGCAGGTCGACCCTTACGTCATCCGGACGCACGAGTTCCTCAACTACTACCGGTATTCGTTCGCCCCGGCCGAGCCGGGAGAGCTCTCCATCGTATCGCAGCTCGGCTCCTGCGTGCTCACGGGCGATCTGGCGCTCCAGATCGCCGTGCAGTCGAGCCGGGCGCCCGCCGCGCGCAAGCCGATGACGATCACCCTCGTGCTCGACACGTCAGGCTCGATGGCGGGAGAGCCCATCGAGCTCGAGAGGGCGGCGATCCGGGCGATCGCGTCGACGCTCATCGAGGGCGACGTCGTGAACGCCGTCACCTGGAACACGGGGCAGAGCCCTGTGCTCGACGGCCACGTCGCCTCGGGCCCCGACGATCCCGTCCTGCTCGAGCTCGCGAGCGCGATCGCCGCCGACGGCGGCACCGACCTGAACAGCGGCCTGCTCGCCGGCTACGCGCTCGCGAGCGAGCACCGGACCGAGGGCGGCATCAACCGCGTCGTGTTGATCAGCGATGGACAGGCCAACGTCGGCGTGACCGAGGAGGGGCTCATCGGGGCGAACGCCGAGGACGCGGACGGAGAGGGCATCTACCTCGTCGGCGTCGGCGTCGGCGAGGGCGTGAACGACACGCTCATGGATGTCGTCACCGACGCCGGCCGCGGCGCGTATGTCTATCTCGACAGCGCCGACGAGGCGAGGCGCGTCTTCGTCGACCGCTTCGCCGAGACCCTCCTGGTCGCCGCGCGCGACGTGAGGATCGAGCTGACGCTCCCGCCGTACTTCGGGATCCAGAAGTTCTACGGCGAGGAGTACTCGCCTGATCCGACCAAGGTGCGCACGCAGCACCTCGCCCCGAACGACTCGATGATGCTGTACCAGATCCTGCACCCGTGCGATCCGTCGCTGCCGAGCGCGAACGACCCTTACCGGGTCCGCGTCACCTGGCGCGACGCGGCGACCGGCGCGGCCAGGGAAGCCGTGCAGCAGACGACGCTCGGTGGGCTCGGGATCGACGACGGCAACCTCACGAAGGCGGCGGCGATCATCGCGTATGCCGAGGCCCTCAAGCAGCTCCCCGGGCTCGACCCCGCCGCGCGCACGACCACGCTCGCGGCCGCCCTCGAGGCGGTCACGGCCGCGAACCCGGCCGGCGCGGACGCCGATCTCGTGGAGATCGCGGCCACCTTGCAGAAGATGATCGACAACCAAGCGTCGAGTCCCTGAGCGCGCAGTTCGACAACCAGACGTCGAGTCCCTGAGCGCGCAGTCGGCGGGCGCCGCGCGCCGACTGCGCGCCGCTGCGTCACAGGCAGCTGTTGGCCGCGCCCGGCGTCGCCGGCGTGGGCGCGACGAACGCCCCCGCGCCGTCCGGGCAGCGGCTCGCCGTGGCGACGTGGCTGGCCCAGGTGTGCTCGTCGGCGACGGCGCCGCCGGGCGTGTACAGGATGGCCGAGTCGCCGCTGCCCAGACCGAAGCTGAGCCGCAGCGGCCCGCTGCCGCTCTCGCCCTCGATGACCAGGAAGCCGCCGGCGGCGAGGGTCGTCTCCGCCGGCAGCACGAACGTGTGTGTCGGATCGTTGTCCGTGAGCGTCCACCCGCCGAGGTCGACCGTCTCGCCGCCGGCGTTGTAGAGCTCGACGAAGTCCGAGCCCGACGAGCTCACCTCGTTGATGACGACGGTGCCCTCCCCCGGGACCGTCGTCGCGCCCGGATCGCCCCCTCCGGCCGCGCCGAGGACCGAGGGATCGAGGCGCAGGAAGAAGCTCATCGCCTCGCCCCCGTCGTTGTCGTTGACGACCCACAGGCCGCCCGCGCCGAGCGCGAGGCCCTCGAGCTTCTCCTGGTCGAAGCGGAAAGGATGCCCGAGCAGGTCATAAGCAAGCTCCTTCTCCACCGGGTTCGCTGGGTCGTTCGGGGCGCCGCTCGAGAGCGCGAAGGTGCGAACGGTCTTGTTGCCCGCCTCGCCGGCCCAGCCCTGATCGCGCTCGATGACCGCGAACCTGTCGCCGCCCACGTGAACGAGCTCGCTCACGAAGGTATTGCCGCCGGATCCCCCTCGGTCGGGATCGAGGGGATAGAAATAGAAGCTCCACCTCCCGGTGTCGACGTCGTACTCGCCGATGCGGGTGTTCTGGCCCTCGGTCGCGAGCGGCCGCTGCATGGCCACATAGACCTTGAGGCCGCCGGACGCCGACGGCGTGCTGTCGACCGCGGCGACGCCCTCGAAGCCGTTGCCGCGCACCGCGGACCAGTCGATCGCGTTCGGCTCGTCGCCGCACGGGAGATCCACGATACCGCCTGTGCCGTAGCCCGCGTCGAGCCGCCCGTCCGCGTCGAAGAACAGGATGCGGTTGCTGCGCGCCGAGCCCGCGCAGCTCGCGCTGCCGCCGTTTCCGGCGGTGCCTTCGCTGGCGAGGATGTAGCCCCCTTCGGGGTTGATCGCGATGCCTTCCGGGTCGTAGCCCGTGAGCTCGGCGCCGGCGCTGTCCCTGAGGAGGAGCTCCCGCACGAGCTGCATGCGCCGCTCCCCGTGATCGGGCCAGAACGACCAGATGCGCTGGCGCGCGAAGGCGTTGTCGGGCGTCGCGACCAGGAAGCCGGTGGCGGGCTCGTACGAAAGGGCGCCGAGCGCGCCGAAGCCGGCGCCGCCCGAGCGCGCGTCGTAGACGTCGCGGCCGTGGCCGACCTCGGCCGGGTCCGCGACCGGACGGTACAGCCAGATGCCGCCGCCCACGCCGTCGTCGCCCTCGCCGCTCACGGCCACGAGGTTGCGCGACGGGATCACGACCACGCCCTCGGGCCGCATCGGGGCGCCGAGCAGCTGCTCCAGCACCGGCGCGGCGGGCTCGCTCACGTCGACGACGAGCAGCGTCGCGTTGCGCTCGCCGAGCAGAAAGGCGTAGTCCGTGCCCCCGAACACCCCGGTCGCGCAGCCCTCGATCTCGATGCCTCGGCTCCCCGAGCGCCCTTCCGGGTAGGCGCCGGCGCGCGCAGCGAGCCGCTCGGCGGCGTCGCCGCTGTCGTACACGCGGGCGCCGTCGAGGCTGAACACCGAGAAACCCCTGCCGCCTGCCCACAGGCCGGCGCCGAACGCCGCGTTCGGGGTGTCGCCTTCGTTGGCGGTCACGAAGTGCTGGCCGCCCGGGAGCAGACACACCGCGTCCGGCTCGAGCAGCCCGGCGAAGCCAGGGCCTGCGAGGTCGATCTCGCCGTTCGACGCGAGATCCGCGCCGGCGTGGACGGAGCTGCCCGCGTCGATGTAGCGGGTGACCGTGGCGGAGGCGAGGTCGACGACCGCGATCAGGTTGTTCTCCTGCAGCGACACGATCGCTGTCCGGCCGTCCGCCGTGATGTCGACGAACTCGGGCTGCGGATCGGCCGGGAGGTTGCCGGCGTCGGGCGTGAGCGCGACGGTGGTGACGGTCGACGTGGAGGGGTCTTCGGCGTCGATCGTCACGATCTGGACGCTGCCGGGGCGCGCCTGGGCGACGGCGTTGTCGTCGGCGTCCTCCTCGTCCTCGATGGCGATCACGGCCCTCCGGCCGTCCGGGGTGAGCTTGAGGCTGTCGGGCCCGACGCCGAGCGCCACCGAGCCGGCGAGGGTCCGTGTCGCCATGTCGATGAAGACGAGGGCTCCGGGATCGGCGTTGTGGACCGGATCGGTCGTGTCCTTGACCGTGGCGACCGCATACCGCCCGTCCGGCGTGATCGCGACCGCGGTGGCCTCACCGCCGCGGTTGCTCACGGCGCCGGCGACATCGACCGTGCCGAGCAGCGCAGGGCGCGTGAGATCGGAGATGTCCACGAACCCGACGGTCTTCGTGGCGCTGCTCGTGTAAGCCAGCACGTTGCCGTCGGGGGAGGCGGCGACGATCTCGGCGATGGGGCCGCCGGGGGCCGTGTACTTCGACACGAGCTGAAAGCCGGCGACACCCCGCCCGCCGTCGTCCCCGTCGCAGAGATAGGCGGTGTCGGAGATCTCGCCCTCGTCGAGCACGCCGTTGCCGTTGGCGTCGAGCCCGGTCGTCACCTTCTGGCCGCCGTTCGCGCAGTTCGGGCCGATCGGCTCGGGCGTGAGGTCGATCAGCGCCTGCAAGGCGTCTTCGCCGTCGTCTCCCCGGTCGCCGTCCTCGCCTTCGTCTCCCGGGTCCCCGTTGTCGCCCTGGTCGCCTCTGGGGCCTTCCGCTCCTGGCTCCCCGTCCTCGCCCTGTTCGCCCTTGACGCCGTGGCACACGTAGGTGACCGCGTCGACCTCGGCGTCATCGACCTTGCCGTTGCCGTCGAGGTCCCGCCCCGACGCGATCCTGGTGCCGCCACCTTCGCAGTTGTCGCCTGCCGGCTCGTCGCTGAAGCTCAGGAGGACGCCGCCCTGATCACCTCCGGCCGGCACCTCGATCCCACTATCGGAACACCCCATCAGAGCCAGCGCCGCGGCGCCGAGGCTGATCCAGGGTAAATTGCGCAACATCACGTGACGTTCTCCTCGCTGAAGCCGCGGACAATGCCCCGGCGCGAACGTCAGGCGCGCGGCGGCCGTTTGGAGATTCCGTTACGGACGAGCGTGGTACGGAGCGCCGCGGTGCCGTCTTCTGCGGAGATGAGTTCACAAGAAGGCGGGAAGAGCGTGAGTCTTTCTTCGCCCTTTCCGCCTTCCTGTTGAAACGAGAGGCACCCTCGAGAGCGCGCTTCGCGAGCGCCCTCGATGGGGTGTCGGGGCCGTCCACCCCTCGCGCCGCCGGACTACCTGCCTCGCGGTCGTCTCGTCGCGCTCGCGGCGTCGAGCGGCCTCGTGTCGGGGGCGGATCGCCCGGAGCCGGCGTCCTCGGGGCCGCGGAGCTCGCGCGCGCGGGGCCGCCGCGCGGGAGGCCGCCCCTGCGACGTCAGCCGCTCCAGCTCGGCGCGCAGCTCGCCGCGCACGTGCGGCCCGAGGAGCTTCTCGGCCATCGCGTTGAGCCGCCCGGCGAAGGTGGCCATGATGCAGCTCGCGTGGAGGTCGTCGTGGTCCGGCGACCCCGTGCGCCGGTGGTGCCGCCCGTAGTCGCGTGTGATCGCCCCGAGGCCGCCGCCGACGTGGACCGCCTGCCGCATGAAGTGCCTGGCCGCACGCTCGTTGGCGATCGGCGGCAGCTGCGAGAGGACCAGGCCGGCCTCGGTCTTGCTCTGGGCAAGCAGCATGGAGACGACGCGCTGGCGGGCGAGCTCCACGAGCCTCGGCGCGAGGGTGTGCTCGTCGAAGACGTGCACGGTCGCGTCCACGAGCTTCTCGAGGTCCCCTCCGAGCTCGTTCAGGAAAGCGTTCAGCACCGGCGAGCGCGTCGGTCCGGCGTGCAGGTAGACCCGCGCTGCCGCTGCTCCCGGGGGTGCCGTCGCCCCGCCGGACGCCGTCGCCCCGCCGGGCGTCGTCGCCCCGCCGGGCGCCGTCGCACCAGCGGGTGGGGACGCGCCGGCACCGGGCTTCGCGGGCGCCTGCGGTCGCGAAGCCCGCGCCCGCGCCCGCTCGAAGTGGCGCGCCGCGCTCCCCTCGCGCTCCTGCGCAGCGGCTGGATCGGTCGCGCCGAGCAGCTCGACGAGCTGGGCGGCTCGAGCGGCGGTCACCTTGGGGCGGGGTGTCTTGCTTGACATGCGAGCAGATTGTCTTCGACCACAGCTGCTCGGCCGTTTACCACGTCCCGCGAACGCCTGTACAGCACTGAACTCCGGTTCTTGAACTCTGGCGCCCGGTGGCAAAGCCGAACCCAGGGGCACAATGCGAGACGCGCGCAGCGCCGGCTCCCCCTTGAGGACATGGCTGTGCAGCCAGGCAGAACCATGTAAGGTGGTGGTACACTGAAGAAGGGGGAAAACGTGAGCTTGTCCGGTTTCTTCAAGTCGCGGCGGCCTGAGACCTCATCGCTCCCGCCTGCGCCCACACTGACGGGAGCGGAGACCAAGGACGGCGCGCCGGCCCCGCCGCCGTCTCCCGCGGTCGACTTCGTCGCGGTCCTGACGGCTGCCGGCGTGACCCAGGAGCAGCGGACGAAGGTGCAGAAGGCGCAGGAGCTCCTGCGGACGTTGCCCCCCGACACCCCCGCTCTGGTGAAACGCGCCATCGTGGAGGCCGCGTTCAAGGCCTTCGACGTGCCGACTCAGGAGATCGTGGCCGCAGCGTCGGCCGAGATCGAGGCGCTGAAGGCCTTCGGCCGCACCGGCGAGGAGCACACGCAGCGGATCCTCGCGGAGGGAAACCAGCAGATCAAGCTGCTGGAGGCCAAGATCGCCGAGGTGACGGCGTCGATGAACCGGGCGGTCGCCGAGCAGGCGATGCGCGCAGAGGCCACGGTCGCCAAGATGCACGAGGTGCAGCCGGTGCTGCAGTTCTTCACGCCGGAGTCCCCCGCACCGCAGCCGCAGGAGGCCAGGAACGGGACGGCGGGGGCGGGCTCGGAGAACGGGGCCAGCGACGGCGGCGTGGAAGTCCAGTGGGAGGCGGACCGGTAGATCCCCGGAGGCTGCCTGGCCAGTCCGATCCGGATCGCCCGCGGCCTAGTCCACTGGTCCGGCCCGTCTCGTTGTGTCTCACGAGGCGTATAGGAGACCGGCGTCATGTTCACCGGTGTCGGTTTCACTCGAGGTCACGTCGAGGGAACGGGTCACGCGTCGAGCGCGGCGGCGGGTGCGGTGGCCAGCCGGGCGTAGGCCGCCTCGACCGCGGCGCGGAAGACAGGAGCGCTCGCCACCGCGCTCGGGAAGACGGCGCCGAGCGCCAGGACCGGGGCCACGTCGGCGGTGGGGTCGCCGTCCATGCGCCGGCCGAGGTCCAGCAGGGTGTCGGCCATGGGATCGAGAATCGTCTCGCCGCCGCGGGCCCGGGCGCGGATGAAGTGGATCCAGGCGGCGATCGGGACCGCCAGCCGCTCCACCGGGCGGCCGGCGGCGAGCGCCTCGGCCGCGGTCTCGAGGATGCGGAAGGGCAGCTTCTGCGAGCCGTCCCAGGCGATCTGCGAGAGCTTGTGGGCGATGGCCGGGTTGCGGAAGCGGGTCAGCACCGCGCCGATGTAGGCGGGCACGTCCAGCCCCGGCGTGGCGGGCAGGCTGGCGGCGATGTCTTCTCGCATCATCCGCTCCACGAAGCCGGCGAGGCGCGCGTCGGCCATGGCATGGGCCACGGTCTCGCGGCCGAGCCAGAGGCCCACGTAGGCGAGGGTCGAGTGGGCCCCGTTCAGCAGGCGCAGCTTGGCCTTCTCGAAGGCGGTGACGTCGTGCGTGAGGGTCACGCCCGCGTCGGCGAAGGCCAGCGCGTCGGCGCCGAGCTCGTCCTCCACCACCCACTGCACGAACCGCTCGCGCTGAATCGGCCAGGCGTCCTCGAGGCCGAGCTCCCGGCGCACCTTCTCGCGCAGCGCGTCGTCGGTGGCCGGGGTGATGCTGTCGACCATGGTCGAGGGAAAGCGCGCCTCCGCCTCGATCCAGGCCGCGAGGTCGCGGTCGCCCTTCGCCTGCGCGAGCTGAAGGATCGCCCGGCGCAGGCGCTTGCCGTTGTCCGAGAGGTTGTCGCAGCTCACCGCCACGAAGGGCGGCAGGCCCGCGGCGCGGCGGGCGGCGAGGCCGGCGGCCAGCCAGCCCGGGAAGCTCACCGGAGGGTTGCCGCCGGCGAGGTCGCGGCGGATGTCCGGGTGATCGAGATCGAGATCGCCGGAGGACGTGAGGCAGTACCCCTTCTCGGTCACCGTCGAGGTGACGATGCGCACGGCGGGGTCGGCGAGGCGGGCCAGGACCGCCTCCGGCGCGCGGGGCGCCGTCAGCACCTGCGTGACGGCGCCGATCACCCGCATCCGCGGCTCGGCCTCGCGCTCGGCCACGGTGTAGAGCCCGTCCTGCGGGGCGAGCGCCTCTTCCACGTCGCCGGAACGGACGGCGACGCCGCAGACGGCGAAGGCGCCGCCGGCCTTCAGCATCTCGTCGAAGTACCAGGCCTGGTGAGCGCGGTGGAACGCGCCAGGGCCGAAATGGACGACGCCGATCCTGGCCGCGGCGCGGTCGTAGGCGGGCCGTTCGACGTGCGGCGGAACGAGGCCGAGCGTGGCCTCCGACAGGCGCCGCAGGCTCACAGGGCGCCGCCCCGCTTCCAAAGCGTGATCCCGCGCTCGCCGATCTCCTCGGCGCGGGTCCTATCGTCTCGTGGAGCGATCCGCAACAGGGTTGCTACGCGCATTTCGCCCAGGATAACCGGCGAGTGATCGGCGCGGCAAGCCCGCGGGGTGCGGCGAGCACACGCGCCGAGAGGAACGACCACGGCACGGCCGAGATCGGGCCGGCGCTGCCGCCGTTCCGGCGACTGCTCAGGTCAGCGGCAGGGCGCCCCCGGTGTTCAAGACGTCCTCGCCGAAGCTCGTGACGTCTTCGAAGCCCATGTAGTGGAAGCAGCTCACGAGCATGTCGGCGAAGGAGCGCTCGCCGCGGAAGTCGACCAGCCGCCCGCGCCGGAAATAATCGTGCGCCTTGCCCGCGAAGACGACCAGGTTGTCCTCGATGCTGTGGCTGTCGCCCTGCCCGAGCTCGTTCCAATGCACGACGAGTGTATGATCCCAGAGCGTGCCGTCGCCGTCGCTCGTGTTCTTCAAGATCTCGTAGAGCTTGGTGTTCTGCTCCCAGAGGTGCTTGTGGATCTTGCGCACGTTGGCGAACGAGGCGTCGTCGCTGTTGTGCGAGATGTCGTGGTGCCCCTCGCTGAGGCCCAGGTTCGAGTAGACGCGGTTGCTGGTGTTGCCGCTCCAGTTGAAATGCACCACGCGCGTCAGATCGCAGGCGAACGCCAGGGCGCTGATCTTGAAGAACAGCTCGCCCATGATTGCGTGGTTGTCGTCGTCGTAGGGGTCGAGCCTCTCGCCGAGCGGGGTCTTCACGCACGCGGCCGCGCCGTTGCCGGTCTGGAGCGCGCGCTCGACGTCGCGGATCGCGTCGAGGTGCTGCTGGATCTTGGCGCGGTCCTCGGCGCCGAGCCGCGTGAGGAGGGAGTTGCCCTCTTCGCGCACCAGGTCGATGGCCGACTGCTTCTTCGCCAGGCGCCTCAGCACCTCCTGCTGCGCGCCCCCGTCGTCGGACGCGAAGTTGAAGATGCGGGCATAGGCCTCATAAGGGTCGGTCTCCGGCGGGACCGGGTTCTGCTCGCCCACGGGACCGGCGTGGGAGTGCGTGTTCCAGATGTCGTTCCACTTGTTCCCGACGCGGTACACGAGGTGCCGGTGCGCGACGCTCTCGTCGGCTTCCAGCACGCGAGCGCCGATCGCGTAGTCGGCGCTCGGCCCTTGCACGTAACCGATGGTGGACTCCGTGCCGCCGATGGGGAACGACCCGGTGCCGGATTTCCACGGAGCGAGCGAGCTGCCGCCCTGCTGGTGGTTGTCGGCTCGCTCGGCCTCCGGCAGATCGTAGAAATGCTTGTGCAGGTTGTTGAGGAAGATGAGGTCCTCGCGGTAGGGCTCGAGCGGGGAGAGGAACTCGCCGAGCTGAAAGCTCGTCTCACCGGCGGCGCCGAAGCGCCTCGCCGTCTCGTCGCCGTTCGCCTGGAACACGAACATGATGCGGCGCGGGGACGGCGGCGTCTGTGCTCGCGCGCGGCCCGGGCGCATGGCGTCGAGGAACGGGAGCGCGAGCGCAACTCCGAATGCGCCACGCAGGAGGGTACGGCGGCTCAGCGGTTTCATGGCTTCTCCGGGGCGATGACGGGGCGGTAGCGGAAGGCGTCGGTTTGCGTGAGCGCGACCACGAGCTCGGACAAGCTGTAGCCGCTCTCCTTGAACGCGACCGAGAGCTCCGCCATCGAGCAGCGGTCGGCGTCGGTCTTGTCGCGACCGTAGAAGAAGCGGAAGTTTTGCAGCACGTAACAGGCGCGCGCTTCCTCGCTCTGCGCGAGGCGCTGGCCCAGCTCGGCGGCGTCCGCCACGGGGCCGTCGGCGTCGCGCGTGCTCGCGATGTCGCTCGAGGTGGCGACCGGCCTGCCGCCCTCGTCCGTGGTGCGGAGTCGGCCCACGGCGTCGAACGACTCGAACACCACGCCGATGGGATCCATCAGCGCATGGCACGCCGCGCAGCTCGGCTCGGTGCGGTGGAGCTCGAGGCGCTCGCGCTGCGAGAGCCCTTCTCCCAGGCCCTCGAGATCGAGCTTCACGTCGTTGGGCGGAGCGGGCACGAACTCGCACAGGAGATCGGTGCGCACCTTGAGGCCGCGCCGGACGATCGAGGTGCGCGTCGCCTTGTCCCGCGTGAGCATCATGCCTTGGGTCAGCACGCCCGAGCGGCCGGGCATATCGACTTTGACGAAGTCGTCGCCGCTCACGCCGCCCACGCCGTAGTGCTGCGCGAGCGCGCCGTTCACGAAGCTGTAGTTGGCGGCGACGAGATCGCCGAACGAGCCGCTCGGGTTCGCGAGCAAGTCCTTCACGAACGCGCGCGTCTCCTCCTGCAGCAAGGCGGGCAGGCCGGGCGAGAGGTCCGGATACACCGCCGGATCGCGCCTCATGCCGCTCAGCATGTCGGTGTCGAGCCACTGGTCGAAGTACTCGAGCAAGCGGTCGGCCCTGGGATCGGCCAGCATGCGCCGCACCTGGGCTTCGACCTGCTCCGGCGTGCCGAGCTCGTCCGCCGCCGCCGCGCGCGTGAGCTCCGCGTCCGGCTGCGACTGCCAGATCAGGTACGAGAGCCGCGAGGCCATTTCGTACGGCGTGGGCTCGGTGACGTCACCCGTGCTCGCCTCACCGAGCTCGACGCGGTAGAGCACGTTCGGCGACTGCAGCATGCTGAAGACGACCCACTCGATGCCGTCTTCGAAGGTGTACCCGTCCGAGCCTGCGGTGAAGCGCTCCTCGTAGCTCTGGACCTCGGCTTCGGTGAGCGGCCGCCGGTACGCCTTGGCGCCGAAGGTGCGGATGAAGTCGCGCGCGCACTCGAGCTCACCGAGCGCCGCCGGATCGCAGGAGACCAGGCCCGAAGCGTGCGCCGCGACGGCGGCGATCTGCTCCGCGGCGTCGAGGAATTTCTGCGCGACGAGCGAGCCGACGGTCAAGAAGCTCGCGTTGTTGCGGAAGCCGAGCGACTCGGCCTCGTTCGGGAACGTGGCGACCACCGTGTCGATGGTGGACGCCACGCCCGGGACGCCGGAGAAGAGATCCTTCAGCGTGTTGGAGTACTCGTAGTTGCTGAGACGGCGGAGCGGCGCCGGCCCGGGCTGCGGCGTCTGGCAGAAGGCCGACGCCAGCACGTCTTCCGGGGGGGCCTGGGTGCTTTCAGGCTCGTCCCCGCCGCCGGGCCCGCCGATCTGGCCGTTGCAAGCCGCGACGAGCGCGAGCAAAAGCGGCGCAGTGTATCTGAGCTTTGAGCCGGGGAGCTCGAAAGGCCAGCGGTGCGTGTGTTGCTCGGGGCTCACCGTCTCCTCCACGCCGCGCCCGACGAAAGGCACGAGCTGGTGCGAGCGCCGACCCCATGGGTCGGCGCCGACACGGGTTCCCGACGCTGCGACTCAACAGCGCCGATGGGAGGAACATACCAGAGCCCGTCCGGGCGGGCTCATGTCATGGGTCGAGCGCGAACAGTTTTGTGCTCCAACGACGCACTCGCCCACCCATTTTACATATTCTCGTCGTGTTTTTGAATCTCGACGGTAGCGGCGCCCGCCGGACATCACTGCCGAGAGTGAAGGTCACCTGCGCGCGGTCGCGCCGCCGCACTCGGGTCTCGCGGGCGGGCGCGCGCCCGCGAGGTAGGCCCGCGGCGTCACCCCGAGCAGCGACCGGAACTCGGCCGTGAGGTGGGCTTGGTCGTAGAAGCCGGTCTCGAGGGCGAGCCGCGCGAGGCCTGTCGTGGCGAGGCGCTCGGCGGCGCGGCGGATGCGCGCGATGCGCGCGTAGCGCTTCGGCGATATGCCGATCTCCTCGTGGAAGAGCGCGCGCAGCGTCCGCTCGGCGACGCGCAGGCGCCGCGCGAGCGCGGGGATGGAGGCGTCCGCGTCGGGTGTCGACGCGGAGGCGTCGAGGGCGTCGACGGCGCGGCGCAGGAGCGCTCGGCGCGCCGGGGCGTCGGCCCTTTCGTCCAGCGCGCGGCAGAGGGCGTCTTCGAGCAGGCGCACCGCCGCGGCCGCGTCCCCGCCGACGCGCGCGAGCGCGTGGCGCAGCTCGCGCGCGCGTGCGCCCCAGAGCTCGTCGAGCGACACGACACGATCGACGAGCTCGTGAGCGGCGACGCCGAGGGCGGGCCGCGCGCCCCCAGGGTGGAACGAGAGGCGTGCATAAAGAGGCACCGCGCCCGAGGGCTTGAACGTGGCCCGCTGGAGCGGCCCCACCGCGGCGACGACCGGCTCGCCGCCGGTCCAGCACGCGACGAGCGACGTGGTCCCGCTCGGCAGCCGCGTCCACCCCGCCGGCGGCGAGGAGATGGCGCTCATCACGTGGACATCGGAGACCCAGGAACGGAGCGGCGCGCGCGGCGGGAGGTCGCGGCTTTCCGGGCGGGAGGGCGGGAGCAGGGGCGCGAGCACGGCGGCAGTGTAGCGCGCGCGGCCTCGGCCGCATCGGCCGCCTCGCGTCGGTGCGCTCGTGGCTCGTGCCGGAATCTCCAAGAGCCGGATTCGAGGAGGCGGCAGGCTTCGCTCTCGAAACGGAGGTGTTCATGATCCTTGTTGCTGGTGCGACAGGCACCATCGGTCGCGCGCTCGTCCCACAGCTGCTCACGGCCCGGGCCGACGTGCGGGTGCTCACCCGCGACGCCGCCCGCGCGCGTGCCCTCTGGGGGAGCGACGTCGAGGTGGCTCGCGGAGACTTCACGGACGCGCCGTCGCTCGGGCGCTCGCTCGAAGGCGTCGCCCGCGTCTTCTTGCTCACGGCGCCGGGGCCGACGGTGGCCGAGCACGACCGGGCGATGGCCGCGGCGGTGATGGACTCGCGGGTCGAGCAGATCGTCAAGCTCTCGGCTTACGGCGCCGAGCAAAAGGAGCTCACCGCGTCCAGCTGGCACCGCGCCGGGGAGGAAGCGGTGATCGCGACGGGGCGCCGCTATACGCTGCTCCGGCCGGCGGGCTTCCACTCGAACGTGCTCGCGTGGGCCGCAAACGTGCGCGCCGGCGCCCCGATCGAGATCTCGACCGGCTCCGGGAAACACGCGCTCGTCGACCCGCGCGACGTCGCGGCCGTCGCCGCCCGCGCGCTCACGTCGAGCGATCACGACGGGCGAGCGTATACGCTCACCGGGCCCGTCGGGCTCGACGCGCACGAGCAGGTCGCGATCCTCGCCGAGGCGCTCGGGCGCCCGATCGCCGCCGAGGACGTCACCGTCGAACACGCGGCGGCGAAGATGCGGGCGGCCGGCGCCCCGGAAGTGTTCGTCGCAGCGGTGCTCGAGGGCCTCAGGTTCTTGCGCGACGGGCGCGCGTCGGCGCCGACGGACGACGTCGCCGCCGTCCTCGGCCGCCCGCCGCGCCCCTTCGCGGCGTGGGTCCGGGATCACCTCGACGCGTTTCGCTGAACGCCCGCGATCGCAGCGCGGCGGCTGAGTCCTTGGATCGGCGCGTAGGAAGCGGTGCAGGGCTCGCGGTCGGAGCGGCCGTTCGGAGCGTGTCTTTATCCTTTGACCGTGACGAGCGGCCACAATCGCGCCACACGCCGCGCGATCCCTGCATCCTCGACGGAACGCACGACCGGCGTGATGGGCTTGTAGGCGTAGGGCGCCTCCTCTTTCATCCGCTGGTGGTACTTCGCGAGGATGTCGCGCCGCCGTCGGACGTTGGGCGCGTCGGGGTCGAGCGGCGTCACGACATGCAGCTTCTCGACGGCGCGCCGGTAGAGGTCCTCGTCGGCGTGCGCGGAGCGGCCGCGCGTGAGGCTGCGGCCCGCGCCGTGGCACGCGCTCGCGAGCAGTTCCGCGTGCCCCGCGCCCGCGAGCACCCAGCTCGCGTCGCCCATCGAGCCGGGGATGATCACCGGGTGACCGGTGTACGCGAACGCGCCGCCCTGTCCATCGGGTCCGCCGGCGGGCGTCGCGCCCTTGCGGTGCAAATAGCGCGGCTCGGCGCCGTCGGGCTCCCAGATGAGGTTGTGCGGCGCATCGTACACGAGCCGGCTCGCGACCTCGCGGCCGAGCACCTCCCGCAGCGCGCGCACCACCATGAGGCCCAGAAAGAGGCGGTTCGCGAACGCGAAATTCGCGGCGTTCCGCATCGCGTCGAGGTAGACCGACGCCTCGTGGGCGTGGGGGCCCACCGCGTCAGCCCCCGACGGCCACGAGCGCCGCCGCGAGCCGCTCGATCTCCGCGGGCTCGAGCCCGCTCTCCACCAGATCGTCGCGGGCCTTGGCCATCACGGGCTCGCGCGTGAGCCCCCGGGGCAGGCGCACCAGGAGAAAGGCCATCCGCGCCGTGATGCGGGCAATGGCGGGGCGCAGGTCGTCCTCCAGCGAGAAGACCGGCTCGGTCGTCTCGGGGGCGGCCAGGGCGCGTCGCTCGACGGCCTTGGCGCTCTCGATCTGGGCCCGGAAGAAGGCGTGGATGGCCTCGTCGGTCGGGGGCGGCGCGCCGCGCGCGGCGGCGGCCTGCAGGACGGCGGCCCGCCCCGCGGCGAGCACGCGGGCCTCCTGGGCGGCGTCCTCGATGGCCCTCCCGGCGCGCCGCTTGGCGGCGGCCACGAGGGGCATGAGCGCGAGGCGCTCCGCGGTGGCGCACAGGAGCGCGTCCACGGGCAGCGCGGTGGGCCCGCCTCCGCCGGGGCCGAGGTGCAGCGCGCGCAGCTGGCTCAGCGCGCCGCGCTCCTCCGCGGCGAGCAGCCAGGTGTCCAGCTGGGCCGCGAGCTCGGGCCGGTCGGCGCGCACGTAGAGCGCGACGACGTCCCGGGTCAGCGGTCCGATCCGCTCGATGCCGCCGAGCCCCTCGGCCCAGCGCGGGGCCTCGAAGGTGTTGGTCATGGCCGCGTCCGCCTCGCCGCGGGCGAACGCCTGGCCCACCGCGGCGTTGTCGGGGATGGCGACGACCTGGGCGCGGCGCAGGAAGCTCCGGGCGACGCGCTCGAGGTGACCGCCGCGGTTGACCACCACGCGCAGCTCGGGCCGGTCCAGCGCCCGCAGCGCGGCGCGGGCGCCCTCGACCCCGGGCCCCTGGCTACCCGCGCGCGCGGCCCACGCCGGGCGCCGGAGGAGCAGCACGGCGCCGCCGCGGGCCACCGGCACGGTGAAGCGCCCGGCGATGGAGCGCTCCGGGCGCACGGTGATGCCGTCGGCCGCGAGATCGAAGCGTCCGTCGCGCAGGTCCCCGACGAGATCGGGCCAGCGGAAGCGTGTCCAGGAGAGCGCGAGCCGCTGGTCTGCGGCGAAGGCGCCGAGGAGCGCGGCGGAGAAGGCCTCGGCGTGGTCGTCCTTCCAGACGCTGAAGGGCGGGTAGTCGCCGCTGGTGCCGGCGCGAAGGGAGGCCGCCGCGGGCCGGGAGCTCGCGGCCGCGCCCGCAGAGGGCGCGGTGGAGGCGGCAGGTGCCGGCGCGGTGATGACGGCGGGCGCCGCGGAGGCGGCTCCGGCCGGACGGGCGGAGGCGGCCCGGTCCGGACGGGCGCACCCCGCCGCGGCGAACCCGAGGACCAGGGCCAGTGTGATCAGCGGGCCCGCCGTGCGTCGCGAAGGCCGGGCTGGGGAGCGTGGCGTGCGGAGAGCGCTCGTCATGAGGGCGCGGAGGATACTCCCTGCATCGCCCATGGGTGGACCGTATCGCCACCCGCCGTTGGCCAGCGTCGCTCAGCTCAGCTCATCGAGCACCTCGGCGAGCGACGTCGCGACGATGGCCCGCTCATGCCATCGTTCCAGCGCCTCCGGATCCTTCTCGGCCAAGATGCGCTCCCGCGCGACGTCCGGCACGGCGATGCCGCGAACCCGGAGCGCGGTCAGCACGGCGCGCGCCGCCTCCTCGGCGCGACCTTGCTTCCGCTCCTCGGCTCGAAGCTTCCGCTCGTACTCCTCGAACCACGCCCGGATCTCTGCGCTCACGTCGTCCTCCTTGTCGATCGTCGGCTCCTGGCTTGCGAGCCGGAAGTGTACCAGCAGCGGCTTGGCGATGCTCTTCTCCCAGGCGTCGTCCGGCAGCGCCGCGAGATCGGCCAGCGCCTCGCGCAGGAGGCGGCCTGAGCCGAGCAGCCGCAGAACCAGCGTCGCGCGCGTCCGGGGCAGCTCGGCGAGCACCACCACGCGCATCACCAAGCCCGGCACGGCGTGGTAGACGCCTGGCTGCACCGGCTCGCACCGGTAGGCGTCGAGCACCGTCTCTGGACGCCCGGGGCCGATGATGACCAGCGCTGGGAAGTCCACCGCCGGCTGCGGCGGCGCGGCGGCGTCCTCGTCCAGCCCGGTGGAGCCCGCTGCAGCGCGGGCGCGGCGCTCGAGCTCGTGATGCCACGTGAGCTGCTTGCGCAGGCACTGGCGGACCAGACGAAGGCTCGGCGTACGGTGGAACGGCTCGAACAGGCTCGGCTCCACCGCGAGCTCGCCGAGCAGGCCCATCCCGGCGCGCTCGGCCTCCCGGGCTGGATCAGGCACGCTGTAGACATCGATCTTCTGGGTCGCCGCCAGGACCTCTACCTCGGTCTGCGCCGCCGAGACGAGGCTCAGCCCGTCGCGCAGCAAGTTCTTAGAGAACTGGTCGGAGCGGTTATGCATCGGAGTGCGACACTAATCCATCATGGCAGCATGGGCCACCATCGATCGATGCGGAAGGACGGATTAAATTATCTGCGAAAAGCGTCACGAACAGCGAGCCGTGCCCGTAACATGTCGTTAAGCAACAAGCACTTGCCGGCAGGGGAAACAAATCGTGCGGGAATCGCCCTCGGTCGCGAGAGATTTCCGGTCTCCTGGTGAATGAGCACGCCGATGGTCACGAACGAGGTGGCGCCATCTCCAGCGCGGCGCGCAACACGTCGGTCCGCGCGAGCGGCGGCGGTCAGCGGCGCGCGCCCCTGTCTCGATTTGGCGGCTCTTATTTCGGTCGCGGCCGAGCGCTGCGATCGGGCGACCCGCCGCGCGCCGACGGTCGCCGTCGCGCAGGCGGCATCCGGCCGGACTTGGCTGGACCGCCTCCGTCACAAATTTCCCGTGCAGGCGGATCGAGACGGCCGGCGCCGGCGAGCCGAACGATGCGGCGGAAGTGCGGACACTCCATGTGGCTCGGCGCGGAACACGCCGCTGCGTGGCGCAGGCCGTCGCGCATGGCGACCAGCCGCTGGATGGTCTGGTCCAGCTCCTCGGCCTTGGCCGTCAGCCGCTCGCGCTCGATGCGCAGGCGACCGTCGGGCGCGAACATCTGAGCGATCTCGTCCAGCGAAAACCCCGCCACCCGGCCGAGGGCGATCAGCGCCAGGCGCTCCAGCACCCCGGGGTCGAACAGGCGCCGCAAGCCCCGCCGCCCGGTCGAAGCGATCAGCCCCTTCTCTTCATAGAACCGCAGGGCCGAGGCGGACACGCCGGAGCGCCGGGCCACCTCCGCGATATCCAGATCCTTCACCCTTGACCTCAAGTTGACTTGAAGTTGCAGACTACGGCCCGTGACCACCGAACGCAAGCCGAAGGAGACTCCGATGTCCGAAGCTCATCAGCCGAATCGCGACCAGGCCGCGCTGTGGAACGATGCCAGCGGGCCCATCTGGGTGGAAATGCAGGAAGTACTCGATGGCATGCTGGCGCCGCTCGCGGCGCCGCTCATGGAAGAAGCCTTCCCCGGCGAGGGCGGCCGCGTGCTCGACATCGGCTGCGGCGCGGGCGCCACGGCCCTCTCGATGGCGCGGCGCCTCGGGCCGACGGGCCTCTGTCTCGGCGTGGACATCTCCGGGCCGCTCGTGGCGGCCGCCAGGGCCCGCGCCGCCGCCGAGGGCCTGACTTCCGCCGCCTTCGTCCAGGCGGACGCGCAGACCTATGGCTTCGAGCCGGGCTATTTCGACGCGGTGATCTCGCGCTTCGGCGTGATGTTCTTCGACGACCCCGCGGCGGCGTTCGCCAACATCCGGCGCGCCGCGCGACGCAACGCAAAGCTCTCGTTCGTGGCCTGGCGCAGCCCCGCCGAAAATCCGTTCATGACCGCGGCCGCCCGCGCTGCCGCGCCGTTGCTGCCCCACTTGCCCGCCCCGGACCCCGACGCCCCAGGCCAGTTCGCCTTTGCGGACAGAGACCGGGTGCAACGGATCCTGGACGTGAGCGGCTGGACGGCCGTCGACATTCGCCCGATCGAGGTTCCGAGCGGTGTCGCGGAGAAGGACCTGCTCGCCTACGTCACCAAGCTCGGACCGGTGGGTCTGGCGCTGCGGGACGAGGACGAGCCGACACGCGCCCGGACGGTCGAAGCGGTTCGCGCCGCCTTCGAGCCGTATGTTCGCGATGGTGCGGCCAGCTTCACCGCGGCCTGCTGGCTCGTGAGCGCGCGCGCCTAGCCGCGTGCGGCTCGGGGAGTGTGAGTCGAGCGCGCAGCGCGAAATCTCCTGGACTGCGCCTCACAGCGCCGGAGGTCACGGCGGCGGATCGACCTCGTCTGCGCCCGCCAGCGGCATCGAGAACAGGAACGAGCTGCCCCGGCCAGGCTCGCTCTCGACCCAGATCTTGCCCCCGTGGGCCTCGATGATCCCCTTCGCGATGTAGAGGCCGAGGCCGCTCCCATTCGTGGTGCCTCGGCGCGCCTGCCAGTACCTCTCGAAGAGGCGCGCCTGTTGCGCCGCTGGGATCCCGGGGCCGGAATCTCGCACCAGAAACTGCGCTCCAGCATGGGTGCGCCTCGCTTCGATCTGGATGGCCCCGCCCTCCGGCGTGTATTTCACGGCATTGCCGATCAGGTTCGACATGATCTGGAAGAACCTCTCCGGATCGGCTCGGACGTTGAGGTCCTCCGGCACGGAGCGGCTCACCGAGATCCTCTTCACCTCTGCGAGCGGAAGGAGCACGAGGAGCACCTCGTCGAGCAGCGTCAAGGCGCGGGCGGGCCGCGGCGACACGGCGAAGCGCCCCGCCTCGATCTTGGCGAGATCCAGCAGGTCATGGATGAGCGTCTCCATCCTGTCGGCCGAGCGTTGGATGCGCTCGACGATGCCGCGCATCCGGCGCATGGGCTCGGAGCGCTCGGCCGCGAGAGGCACCTCCAGCATCGATGAGGCCATGCGGATGACGCTCAGCGGGTTCTTCAGATCATGGGAGACCACGGCGACCAGATCGTCCCGCGCGCGTACGGCGAGCCGCTCGCGCGCCACTTGGCGCCCGAGATCGACCTCGATCGCCGAGCGCCGGACATCGACCGCCGCCTCGCGGTCGCCGTCGCGCCAGGGGACGGACTTGCAGCGAACCACATCCTGCCAGATCTCGAACGAACGACGCGGATGCAGGCGCGTCCCGTGGGCATCCCCCTCGACCTTGATGGCCTTGCTGGGATCGCCGCCCCAGCGCACCGTCTGGACTACCTCCGGCCGGAACCAGAGGAGGTAGCACGGCTCTGGCCGAGGCAGGCTGATGGCGATGAGCCCACTCGCGACGTCCCGGTACGTCTCCATCGGCGGGAACGCGCACGGAAGAGAGGACGTCAAGAACAGCCCACCTCCCATCCGCCCCTGCTCCAGCCAGCGGACGAGCTCCCGGATCTGCGCCGCTGGCGGCGTGCTGCCCACGGCCGCGCAGTGGTCAACGGACCACACGGCCGCCCCCGTGGCTTCCACGATGGCCAGCAGGTCGTCGGGGCGGCGCAGCAGGTCGAGCAGCACCTCGTCCGCCGGATCGGCAGGAAGCGCGTCGAAAAGCCTCGTCCGGATGGCGGCCTTCCGACCGCGCATCTGTCGCGCTTCCAGCTCCTCCTGCGCCGCGATCTGCAGCGAGATGAGGCGGCCGAGCATCTCGCAGGCCGCGCGGACCTCGTAGGGAACGAACCTCGGAGAGCGGTCAATGCAGGAAATGAGCCCCAGCAGCTGCTCCCCGCGGACGAGGGAGACGCTCATCGAGGCGCGCACGCCGAGGTTGTGCAGGTACTCCAGGTGGATGGGCGAGACGCTCCGCAGGATCGAGAAGCTCAAGTCCAGCGGCTCTCCGGAGTCGGGGCGCCGGGCTGGGACGAGAGGGACCGGCTGGTAACGCGCGTCGGGGATGATCCGCAGCCAGTTCGAGACATAGAGCTGTCGCGCCTGCCGCGGGATGTCCGACGCCGGGTAGCGCAGGCCCAGGTAGGGCACGAGGTCCTCCGCGCGCGACTCGGCGCTCACCTCGCCGTGTCCTTCCTCATCGAACCGATAGAGCAGCACCCGCTCGAACGCGGTGAGGGCGCGGATCTCCTCCACGGTGACCTCGAACAGCTCCTGGAGGCCGGTCGTCCGCTGAATTCGGTCGACCGCCGAACGCACCGGACGATGCAGAGCCTGGGGCGCCGCAGGCTCGATCTCCAGGATCGTCGCGCCGAGGTGTCGATGGAGGATGCCGTCGAACGGACTTCCTGAGACGGCGAGCGCGAGCGGGTTGCTCTCCTCCAGATGACCTCGATCGAGCGCCTGCCGGACGTGCTCACCGGCAACCTCCCCCAGCACCTTCCCGAGGGGAGCGCCGAGCACCTCCTCCGGACCCATGCCGAAGAATTGGCCAACGTTGGCGCTCACCTGCGTGACGACGAGCTCGGGCTCCTGCAGAACGAACAAGGCGCCGTGGGGTTGAACGGATCCGGGGATGTGAATCGGCTCCCGGTCGCAATTGGTGAGATCGACCGGGGCTCCCGGGACGACGAATTCTGGGCTCTCCATGCCCGCACCATGATGACGCATCTGGACCACGAGGGTCCATAGCACACGCGCGTACAGCCGTGGACGGAGCGGAATCCGGCGGCGTGGGCGAACGCCTCTGCGGGGGATGCTGCGCGGCGCCGACTGGAGAGAAGGCAAACTGGCCAGGGGCTCACCGAAGAAGATACTCAGGAATTCGCCCAGGATCGGCCTCGACGCCTCAGGCCCAGGGACGCCGCGCGCCGAACGCTCTCGTTTCCAGCCTCAGGATCGGACACGGCGGCGATGGTCGGGTCGAGGCAGCAGCGCCGGCCTAAATCATCCGCAGGCGGCGGCGTGACGGCGGCCTCATCGGCGCGTGGGTAACTCATCGATATATCGTCGCTTCTCCAGGAGGGAGAGCGCCTCAGTACACGGTGTCTTCGGCCACCTGACGCGGGCATGGCGGTTCGCCCTTGACATCCCCGAATCGTTTTGCTCTTCCTTCTTCGACCATGACACGACGCCCGGTCGGTGAACAAGGGACGACTCAGATCCATGGATATCACCTCACCGCGAAGACGGGCGAGACGGCGGCCTCCGTCACGTACCGAGCCCGCCGAGAGGGCGACGGGTGCGAGGTAGCGGTGAGGATGCTCCACGCCGACCGCACGCGCATCGCCGATATCACGCGCTTCAAGCACGCCTGCAGCGCCATGAAGCGCATCGACTCGGAGAGGATCGTCAAGGTCCACGGCGTCGAGGAGCACGCGGACGGGCTCTTGCTCATCACCGAGTATTTCCCGGCAACCGCGCTGTCCGATATCCTGAAGGATCGGGGCGAGCTCGACGTCGGCCGGTTCCTGAGCGGTGCCATCCTCATGGCCGAAGCCCTGGCCCACATCCATCGCCGTGGCCTCATTCACGGCGACATCAGGCCCCGGAACATCCTGCTCGGAGAAGGGGGCAAGATCAAGCTCACCGGCTTCGGCGTCGAATCCATCGTGACGCGCGAGAGGGAGGCCATCTACAGCCACGAGGTCCTCTCGGAGGTGCTCCCGTACACCTCGCCCGAGCAGACCGGCCGCATGAACCGCAGCGTCGACTACCGCACGGACCTGTACTCGCTCGGCGTCGTGTTCTACGAGATACTCATCGGGCGAAGGCCGTTCGAGGCCGCGGACCCGCTCGAGCTGATTCATGCCCACATCGCCGTGAGGCCGACCCCACCCTCGGAGCTGAGCCCGAAGGTGCCCCGGGCGCTCTCGGCCATCACCATGAAGCTGCTCGGCAAGAACGCCGAGGATCGCTACCAGAGCGCCGAGGGCCTGAGGGACGATCTGGAGGAGTGCCGGCGGCGCTGGGAGGAGAGCGGCACGATCGGGAATTTCACCCCGGGCCAGCACGACAGGACGGATCTCTTCCAGATCCACCAGAAGCTCTACGGCCGCGAAGGCGACATCCGGCGGCTCATCGAGTCGTTCGACGACGTGCTCCGGGGCAGGCGCGCGATCGTGCTGGTCTCGGGCTACTCGGGGATCGGCAAGTCGTCCCTCGTCCAGGAGATCCTCAAGCCGCTGGCGCGCGAGCGGGGCTACTACATCAGCGGGAAGTACGACCAGTACAACCGCGACACGCCCTACAGCGCCGTCGTCCATGCGTTCGACGCGCTCGTCAAGCAGCTCCTGTCCGAGAGCGAGGAGCGCGTCCAGAGGTGGCGGAAGGCCCTCCTCGATGCCCTCGGAGACAACGGGCAGGTCATCTGCGATGTCCTCCCGTCGCTCAAGCACCTCATCGGCGAGCAGCCGGCCGTGCCGACGCTCGGCCCGGTCGAGGCCCAGAACCGCCTGAACTTCTATTTCAAGAAGTTCGTCTCGGTGTTCGCCCGCCCAGCCCACCCGCTCGCCGTCTTCATCGACGATCTACAGTGGGTGGACTCGGCCAGCCTCAGCCTGCTCAAGTCTCTCCTCGCCGGCGAGGAGATGGAGTCGCTCTTCTTCTGCGGCGCATACCGCGACAACGAGGTGAGCCCGACCCATCCCTTCCTCGTCGCGCTCGAGGAGCTCCAGCAGGCGCGCCTCGGGGTCGTGAACATCGTCCTGGAGCCGCTCAGGCTGGCCCACCTGAACGAGCTCTTGAGCGACAGCCTGAGGAACTTCGACAACGACGCGCTCGCGCGCGCGGTGCTGAAGAAGACCGGCGGCAACCCGTTCTTCGTCAAGCAGTTCCTGAAGCACCTGGTGGAGGCCGGGGTGCTGGTCCTCGATCCCGCGGCGGGGTGGCGCTGGGACCTCTCGACGATCGAGGAGCTGGAGTACACCGATAACGTCTTGAGCCTGATGGTGCAGACGATCCGGCGCCTGCCCGAGGGGACGCAAGAGGTGCTCCGGCTCGCCGCGGCGATCGGCAACAGCTTCGAGCTGGAGGTCCTGAACACCGTCAGCGCGTCCCCCCCGGACGCCACCTACGACAGCCTGGCCAGGGCCATCGACGAGGGCCTGGTCGTGGGCGCCGGCGAGGGCTACCGCTTCGCGCACGACAAGATCCAGGAGGCCGCATACGCGCTGATCCCCGCGCGAGACCGGCCGGGGTTCCACTACCGGATTGGAAAGCTGCTGCTCGGCAAGCTCGGCGCCGACGAGCGGCAGAGCGTGTTCGATATCGTCAATCACCTGAACAGCGCGGGCGATCTGATCCAGACGCCGGAGGAGCGGCTCACCTCGGCCAGGCTCAACCTCAGGGCCGCCGCGCGCGCCGAGGAGTCGACCGCCTTCTCCGCGTCCCTGAAATACTTGGAGCACGGCATCTCCATGCTGCCAGCGGACGCGTGGACCTCCGAGTACGAGCTGGCCTTCGCCTACCACACGAAGAAGGGCGTGCTGGAGTCGCTCTGCGAGCGGCACGACGACGCGTTCGCGACCCTCTCGGGCTGCCTCGACAAGGCGAGGGGGCGGGTGCACCAGACCGAGGTCCGGCGCTTGACCATCAACGTGCAGATCCTGAAGAACGATCTGCCCGCCGCGCTGGACGAGGGGCTCGCCGCCCTGCGAGCGTTCGGCATCGACCTGCCGCCCTATCCGGATAACGGCGCGCTCACCGCGGAGATCGAGCGGACGATGGCCATGATCGGAGACCGGCCCATCGCGTCCCTCATCGATCTACCCGCCCTGACCGATCCCGAGATCGCCGCCCTGCAGGACCTGCTGCAGGAGATGTTCTCGCCCACGTACCAGCTGGGGACGAACAACTTCGGCATCACCGTGATGAAGATGCTCCAGAACTCACTCACGTACGGGATCTCGAGGAACTCGATCTACGCGTACGTCAATTTCGGGACGCTCCTGTGCGCCCGGCTCGACATCGAGAAGGGCTACGAGTTCGGCAGGGCGGCAGTCCGCCTCAACGAGCTCAAACCGGACAAGAAGTCCGAAGCGATGCTGTGCAACATGTGGGGCGCGTGGGTGCAGCACTGGAAAGAGAGCTATGCGACCTACAAGACGTCGCTGCGCAGGGGCATGCACGTTGGCCTCGAGACAGGCGAGTACATCTGGGCTTTTTACAACGCGTGCAACTCGCAGCTCAACAGCCTGCTCCAGGGAAAGGACCTGCACGAGCTCGTCGAGGAGGCCAAGGAGAGCGAGCACATCTGCAAGCTCGACAGGTTCAATGCGATCACCTGGATCGTCGGCGCCGCCGCCGATCTCGGCGAAGAGCTCAGCACGCCCGCCGGGGGGGACGGCGGCACGCCACGCGCGCGCCGGGTCGATCTCGAGGCCGTCGCCGCGGAGGCCAGGAGGATCGGCAACACCGCGAGCCTTTACTTCACGAACATCTTCACGGTCATCGGCGGCGTCTTCAAGGGCGCGTATGAGCAGGTGGCAGAGATCTGGGGCGAGACGGATCCGGGCGCCGACGTGATGCTCGGGGCCTGGCACGCGAGCCCTTGCTACTATTTCTATGGCGGCGTCGCGTTCTCGCGGGCCTCGCTGGCCGCCGCCCCGGAGCGGCGGGTCGCGTACGTCGGGAGGCTCAGGGAGTTCGCGGGCAAGCTCGACCTCTGGGCAGGGATCAATCCGCAGATGTTCCGCCACCGCAGCTTGATCCTGCAGGCCGAGCTGGCGCGGATCGAGCAGCGCGAGAGCGCAGGCGCCCTCTACGATCAGGCGATCACCGCCGCGAGGGAGGCGCGACTCCTCCACGACGAGGCGCTCGCGAACGAGCTCTGCGCCCGCCATTACCTCGAGAAGGGCAGGGAGTTCCTCGCGCACGCCTACGTCGCCGAGGCGCACAGGCTCTATGCTCGGTGGGGCGCCACGCGCGTGATGGAGCGCCTCGAGCGGGACTTCCCCCGGGCGCTCCAGCGGGAGGCGCCGCGCCAGCCGGGCTGGGATGACCACCGCCGGGCCGCCCGGAGCGCCTCCCTCGATCCCGCTGCGGAGGCGGACCACGGCGAGGTGGAGCTCGACACGCTCGCCGTCATCAAGGCTTCGCAGGCGATCTCGAGCGAGATCCTCTTCCCCGCCCTCCTCGAGAGGCTCATGCAGAGCATCCTCGAGAGCGCGGGTGCAAGGAAGGGGCTCGTGATCCTCAGGGACAACGACAGGCTCGTGGTCCACGCGGAAGGTCACGTCGAGGCGCAGGAGATCAAGGTGTTCTCGCCCGTGCCCCTGGATTCGTGCCCGGATGTGGCCGCGAGCGTGGTTCAGTACGTCGCGCGGACCGCAGACAGCGTCGTCCTCGGCGACGCGGCCAGCGACGATCAGTTCGCGGGTGATCCGTACATCGCGAGGACCCAGGCCAGAGCGATCCTCGCGGCGCCCATCCTCCGGCAGGGGCGCCTCGTCGGCGTCATTTACCTCGAGAACGATCTGACCGCCGGAGCCTTCACGCCGGACCGGCTGGAGGTGACCAGGCTCCTGGCCGCCCAGGTGGCCATCTCCATGGAGAACGCGCTCCTCTACGCGAGCCTCGAGGAGAAGGTCGAGGCACGGACCGTCGAGCTCGAGGTCGCCCACCGGCGGATCGAGATCGAGCTTTCGGAGAAGCTCGCGCTCATCGCGCGCCAGAAAGAGCTCATCCGCGCCCTCTCCACGCCCATCCTCGAGGTGTGGGACGGCGTGCTCACCATCCCGGTGGTGGGTGGGCTCGACGACGACCGGGCCGCGACGATCATGCAGGACCTCCTCGAGCGGGTGGTTCACACCCAGTCCAGGGCCACGATCATCGATCTCACCGGCGTCGGCACGATCGATCCCGACACGGCCGAGCGCCTCGTGCGCATCATCCGATCCGTGCAGCTCCTGGGCTCCCAGAGCGTCATCACGGGCATTCAACCCGATGTTGCCCGGACCATGATCTCGCACGGGCTTGACCTGAGCCGCGTCACGACGCGCGCGAAGCTGCGCGATGGCTTGCGGGTGTGCATGGGCGCGGGCACCAACATCACTGGGGGAGGTTCATCCCGGTAAGAGAGGCCGAGCGGTTGGCGGCCTGCATTGCCTGATAGCCGTGGCGATTCTACGGAAGAGCCCGCTTTAGCCGCGGAGTGTGCCAGGGTCTTACATCTGATGAACGTCCCGAGCCCGAGCCAGCGACACGTGAGATGCTCGCCCTCCGCGGCGGCGCGGTGGAGCGGAGCCTCTTCCCATGGCCGGACGCCAAGGTAATCTCGGGCGCTCGGGAGGTGGGTCACGAACAGGAACAGCGCATCGAGCCCGCGCGCGCGGGCGACGACCACGAAGACCACAGCAGCCAGGAAGAGCAGCGCCGAGGAGCCGAAGAAGGCTGCCGCGCCCCGAAAGGCCGCCGCGCCGAAGGAGAATGCCCCCGCGAAGCAGAGGGCCGCGGCGAGCAAGAAGGAAGCGCCGCCCTCGCCGGTGCCGAAGCTCCTCGGCGTCCTCGAGTCGCAGAAGCAGCTCGGCGGCGCGTCCTACCCGCCGACGCTCGAGCGGCTCGCGGAGCTGAACGGTAACAAGCCCGCGGAGACGATCAAGGCGCTGAATACCAAGGAGGCGAAGGCGCGCGTGCTGCTTTCCCGCGCCGCGGGGGGCAAGAACAAACCGGCGCCCGGCACCACGCTCGTGCTGCTCTCGGAGGACCTGGAGGCGGTCGCGCGGTCCGATCGGCTCCTGGATGTGCAGCTCCAGTCAGCGCGCAAGCCCGACGCTCCCGCGGTTGATCTGGCGCAGCTTCCCAAGGGCCTCGTACCTGCCCTGAGCCGCGCTTTCAAAGCGGCGCTCGAGCAGCGCATCGCCGAGCGCCGGCTTCCCCGGACGATCGGCGTGTTGACGGGAAAAAAGCCCTTGTTCTTCTTCCTCGCGGACGCCGTCCTCCCGGCCGCCGCTGCGCCGGAGCTCCCCGCCGCGACCGCGTCCGACGGCGCTGCCCGCCCCACGGTGCCCGATGGTGCCGGCAAGGCCGCCAGCGACGGCGCCCACCCCACGCCCCCCGCCGCCTCCCCCTCCCCCGCCGCCTCCCCTTTCCCCGCCCGCTTCGACGCCGCCTTCACCGCCCTCGACCAGGCCTCCGGCGGCCTCAACTACGTCACCCTCCACGCCCTGCGCGAGGCCCTCCCCGACGTCCCGCGCGCCACCTTCGACGCCGAGCTCACCGCCCTCCGCCGGCAGCGCCGCTACTCGCTCGATCCCTCCGACGGCCGCCACCACCAGATGGCCGACGCCGAGCGCGAGGCCGGCATCATGGAGGCCGGCAACCTGCTCGTCTACGTCGCCCGGAGGCACGACACATGAGCCTGGAGGAGCCCACGTTCGAGCGCTTCCTCGCGGCGGTCCGGGGCACCAACCCGTTCCGCAGCCACCGCATCACCGACGTCGGGAGCGGCGAGGCCACGGTCGAGTCGATCCACAAGAACGCCTTCACCAGGCTCGCGCGCGTCGTGCAGGACGCCGCGAAGGAGCCGACCAGCATCGGCGCGCTGCTCATCGGCGCGCCCGGCGTCGGCAAGAGCCACCTGCTCGCGCGGCTGTTCCAGTGGGCCGGCGAGGACAAGGCCACGGTCGTCTACCTGCACAACATCCTCGCCTCACCGGAGCGGATGCTCCGGTACGTGCTGAGCGCGACCGTCAACAACCTCGCGGGGCACCGCGGGAGCGACTACACGCAGTCGCGCCTCTACACCATCTTGAACCGCGCCCTCATCAGGACCGGCACCTTCAAGGGCCGCAAGATGATGATGGGGCCCAAGGAGATCGAGGCGCGCAAGGAGGCGCTCACCCGGCTCGGCGCCAAGATCGACCCGCAGAACGCCGTCATCCCCGTGCTCAACGCGTTCCTCACCGGGACGTCGCACGGGAGCCTCGGCGACGCCGGCGCCGAGAAGCGCGCCCAGGCGGCGGTGCTCTGGCTCTCCGGCGAGACGCTCGGGCCCGACGAGGCGCGCCTGCTCGACCAGGCGGCCGGCGAGGACGGCCTCGCCCTCGCGGACGACGCCGCGGTGGAGCGCGTCCTCCACGTGCTCGCGCACCTGTGCGCGCTCGCCGAGCTGCCGCTCGTGCTCTGCCTCGACCAGGTCGACAACCTCGATCCGGACGCCGTGCGCGCCCTCATGTCGTACGCGCACGCGCTGCTCGACCGGGCCAAGCACCTCGTCGTGATCGTCTCCGGCGTGAAGCAGTCCATGCTCTCCCTGCGCACAGGCGAGGTGATCCCGGCGGCCGCGTGGGACCGGATCGCGGAGCGGATCCTCGAGCTGCACATGATCTCGCCGGAGGAGGCCCGCGCCATCCTCGAGGGGCGGCTCGACGCCGCGCTCTCCGGCTTCGAGGAGAAGGAGATCGAGGAGGTCATCGCCGCGCGCAAGCGCGATCGGCTGTTCCCGCTCGGCAAAGAGTGGCTCGATCAGCGCCTCGACGGCGTGGAGGAGCTCCGGCCGCGCGACGCGATCCTCTGGGCGCGCGACCGCTGGGAGGCGCAGCAGGACCGGCTCGCGGCCGTCGGCGGCAAGCGCTGGCTCAAGGAATGGCCCGGCCCCGACGACGGCAGAACGAAGCCTCCGGAGGTCAAGCTGGAGGACGTCATCGACGCCGAGGTGAAGAAGAAGCTCGTCGAGGGCACCAACCGCCGCCGGCTGCAGCAGGCGTCGCTGCCGCCCGACGAGGACAACCTCGCGAGCCTGACGCACCACCTGCTAGCGAGGTGCGCCGGCAAGGCCAACGCGACGCTCGTGAGCATCGAGCACCTCACCGCGAAGCGGCGGGGCAAGGCGCCGGCGTACCACCTCCTGGCCAAGGAGAAGCGCGCGGACGGCGTGACCGTGACCACGGGCGTGACGTTCCTCTGCGCGCCGAGCGGGCACGGGGCGCGGCTGCCGCTCCAGCGCATGGCCGAGGACACGAAGCACACGGACAAACGCATCCTCGTCACCGACGAGGAGCGCCGGCCGCTGCGGCTCGGCGGCGCCGGCAAGGCCGCCTACGACGCGCTCTGCAAGCTGGGCCGCCAGCGGTTCCTCCACCTCCACCTCGACTTCGCCGGGCACGCGGAGCTCGACTCGCTGGTGGGGCTGCTCGGCGCCGCGAGGAGCCAGGATCTCGAGATCGAGCACCCGCGCGGGCGGTACCGCAAGGTGACCGAGGACGAGGTGATGGCGTCGTTCCACCGCCAGAGCCTGCTGCTCGCGCACCCGCTGCTGCGCGAGCTGCTCACCGAGGAGGTCGTGAAGAACGACACGGGCTCGATGCCGCCCCCGCCGTGGGACGCCCAGCAGACGCGGGAGCACATCATGGCCGAGCTGTCGTGGCGCCTCGGCCTGATGGCGAAGGAGCTCGCCCAGATCTTCGCGGACCGCAAGAAGCTGCCGGCGAAGCGCTTCCCGGAGGTCTGGGCGCACCTCAAGAAGGCGGCGCAGGCGCTCCATGACGAGGGCCTCGTCCACGCCACGGCGACGGACGACGACCTCTTCGTCCAGCTCCGGAGCAGGAAGTGAGGCTCGTCCACGTCAACGTGACCCAGCTCCGCGTCGCGGCGACCTGCCCGAGGCTCCACTGGTTCGACACCCGCGCCACGGCCGCGCGGCAGGACGGGCAGACGGTCGTGAGCCGCATCTGGCGCAAGGGCGGCGCGGCGCCCGGCTGCGGCGCGCTGTTCCACACCGCGGTGGAGCGCTTCAACGCCGCCGCGCGGAGCTCGGACGAGGTGCTGTCCGCGCTGGAGGTCGCCCGCGACCCCGCCGGCCTCCAGCAGGCGCTGATGCGCTGGTTCAACGCCTCCTGCCTGGACCTCGACGCGCTCGCGGCGCGCCCGGTGCCGCTGCGGCTCGGCTTCATCGCCGCGGTCCAGGTCTACATGGAGGAGCTCGCGCGGCTCGCGGTGCACGCGCGGGCGGACGGCCTGCCCGCGGCGGAGCTCCGGAGCCAGCTCTTCGGGGACTCGCGCAAGCGGGTCGACGTGACGTTCCACGTGGGGGACGACGTCCACGTCCACGTGACCGGGGCGATCGATTACGTGTACTTCGATCCGCGGCTCGGGAAGCACCGCATCGTGGACTACAAGCTCACGCCCCCGACCTCCCCGAACAGCGATCTGTTCCAGGTCTTCACGTACGCGCTGATGCACCACCACCAGCACGGCACCCGGCCGGACGTGGCGGTGTTCTACCTGCACCCCGCGCGCAGCGTCCGGGAGGCGCGCTGGGAGGAGGTCGAGGCGAAACGCGGCAAGATCCACGAGCTCATCGCCAGCATGGTGGCCTGGTCCGACCACGCGCGGGGCGCCGGGGGGCTGCCGCCGCCGGGCGACCGCGCGTACTGCGACGGCTGCAAACACGAGCGCTCCGGGGCCTGCGTCGCCGAGCTCGGCCACAAGGACAGGGGCGCGTGGGACCGGCGCTGGACGGCGCTCGAGGCCACCCGCGGCGGCGGCGTGCCCGACACGACGGAGGAGCGCGAGCGCGTCGCAGGCAGCGCGCCGGCGGCGGACGGGCCGATGGCCGGCGAGCTGACGGCGGACGAGCCGATGGTGGAGGACGATCCAGAGCTCGACGAGGCGCTGGCGGTCGTGAAGCCAGGCGGCGAGCCCCCGAAGCCGGCAGAGACGCCGAGCCGCAGGGGAAAGGCGCCGCCGGGCGGTGAGCGCTCGACCTCCGCGACCGCCGGCACGGGAAAAATCCCGCCGCAGACGAATACCACAGCGGCCTCCGGCATGCTCCTCGGCTTCGACGACCACGGCGCGCCCGTCTGCATGGACCCCGCGGTGCTGCGGACGCACGTCTCGGTCGTCGGCGCCGCCGGGAGCGGCAAGACCTGGATGGCCAAGATCATCGCGGAGGAGGCGCTGCGCGCCGGCATCCCCGTGCTGGCGATCGATCCCCAGGGTGATCTCGTCCAGATGATCGAGGAGCGCCCGCGCGACGAGATGCCGCCCGAGCTGCGCCGCCCGTGGGAGGAGCTCAAGGAGCGGATCGAGCCGCGCATCCTCACGCCGGGCTCCTCGCACGGCCTCCGGCTCTGCCTCGATCCGCTGCGGCTCCCGAGCGCGAGCGAGCTCTCGCACATCGCGAACCCCGCGCTCCGCGCCGAGGAGGAGGAGGGCCTGCTCGTGGCCGTGGCCGCCAACCTCGTGAGCCTGTGCGCGTGCGGCGGCGAGGAGGAGTCGCAGCGCACGTTCCTCTACCAGGTGCTGCGGCAACTGCCGCGCGCGGTGCCGATCCGGCTGAGGGACATCGTGGCCGCCGTCACCGCCCCCGAGGACCTGGGCATCGACGAGGTGGACAGCCTGATCCGCAAGAGCGAGCGCGAGCGGCTCGCGCGCCGGCTCAACACCTTCGTTCAAGGCCCCTCCGCGCGGCTCTTCACGGGCGGCACACGCCTCGACTTCACCGAGCTGCTCCGGCCCTCGAAGCCCGGGCGCGTCCCGCTCAACGTCGTTTACCTGAACGCGCTCAGCAACGACGACGAGAAGCACTTCTTCCTCGCCGCCCTCGCGACGGAGCTCTACCGGTGGATGATCACCACCGTCGACGCGAGCTCCGGCGGCGTGAACCTGCTCTTCTACATCGACGAGGCGCGCGACTGGATCCCGGCCGGCGGCAGCAAGCCGCCCGCGAAGCAGCCGCTCATCCGCCTCTTCACCCAGGGCAGGAAGTACGGCGTGGGCTGCCTGCTCTGCACGCAGAGCCCGCGCTCGGTCGACTACAACGTCTTCGGCAACACGAGCACCAAGCTGATCGGGCGGCTCGAGGCGGCCCAGGACGTGGACCGCGTGATCGACTGGTTCACGATCGAGGGCGGCGCCCCCTCCTGGGTCGCGGCGCGCAAGGGAGCCCCCAAGGGGAGCTTCGTCGCGCGCTGGCCCGACATGTCCGCAGAGCTCGCCGGCCGCGCGTTCCGGGGGCGCACGCTCTTCACGCGGCACGCCGGAGCCTGGACGCCCGACCGCGTGGAGCGGGCCGTCACGGCGGCGGGGCTCCGCGGCGACGCCGGGTAGCGGGCCGTCACCGCGGCAGGGCTCCGCGGCGACGCCGGGTGGGGCGCGCCGCGGCGCGCTTGTGCCGCGGCGCGGGCTCCCGTATCGCATCAGGCCATGCCGCCGCTCGATCTGCATGTCGCCTTGTTCGGCGCCTCCGGCGCCGGCAAGACCGTCCTGCTCGCCGCCTTCTACCGCGCGCAGACGCAGCCCTCGTTTCAGGACGAGTACGCGTACAAGATCCAGGCGGTCAACAAGGCGCAGGGCAACCAGCTGCTCGGCCGCTTCTATCGCCTCGAGGAGGGCAAGTTCCCCGAGGGCAGCACGCGCTTCGACGAGTACGTGTTCGACTTCTTCCCGAGAGACCTGCCGGAGCCGGCGGTCCGCATCCACTGGTACGACTACCCCGGCCGCTGGTGGGAGGACGAGCCCACCGACGCGGAGGAGCGGGAGCTGATGCGCGAGGGCCTGCTCAAGCTCGGCCTGAGCCAGGTGGGCATCCTCATCGCGGACGGCGCCAAGTACCAAGAGGAGGGCGCCGGCTACATCCGGTGGCTCTTCGAGCATTTCGCCGACGAGTGCGAGCGGCTCGGCCGGACCAGCGCCGCCGCGGGCGTGGAGGTGAGCTTCCCCCGGGAGTGGATCCTCGCCCTCAGCAAGGCCGACCTCTTCCCGCCGGAGTACCGCGCCGAGGACTTCGCGCGCGAGGTCTGCCGGGACGCCGACGAGCAGCTCGCGAAGCTCTGCGCCGTGCTCCGCGCCGAGCAGGCGTTCGGACACCGCTTCATGCTCCTCTCGTCCGTCGCCGCCCCGCGCGACCGGCGCGAGGCGGGCCAGGCGAGCGGGCCGCGCGACGCGGGCGAGGTGCGCGACCCAGGCGAGGTGCGCGACGCGGGCGAGCCGCACGACGCGGGCGAGCCACGGGCGCCGCGGATCGACCCGAAGGCCTCGATCGGCGTGCGCACGCTCGCCCCCGCGATCCTGGTGAGCACGGTCGAGGGCGCGGTCCGCGAGGCGCAGGCGGCGCGGAGGGACAAGTCGGCGCGCGAGACGCTGCTCGAAGGGCTGCGCGGCCTCGTGCACTTCGTCGACTCGATCGACGACTTCCTGCCGAAAAAGTACCAGATCGTGAGCAAGATCCTGAGGTACATCTCGCTCAAGGATCTCGTGAGCGCCCGCCTCGACAGGCTCAAGCGGGCCCGGGAGGACGCGATCCGCAAGGGCGACACGTTCAAGGCGGTGCTCACCGCCATGGTCGCGGCCCTCCGCGAGGAGGAGGGGCTGCGGGCGTACCACCAGAACCAGTAGGCCTGCCATGCCCGCGCCGCTGCCCGTGCCTCACGTCGAGCCCTCCCGCCTCCTCTGGAGGACGCGCGGCGAGCACTGGGATTACGAGTTCATCTGTGTGCCCGAGGTGCCGTCGCTCCCCGCCTGGCTCACGACGCTCGAGGCGATGGTCGGCGACGCGGACGCCGCGGCGGAAGAGCTGCGGTATGGCCTGCTCGAGATCGACGAGCTGGGCGCCCCGGCGCCGCGCGCGTTCCCCTACGTGGCGACGCGGTTCCTCGATCCGGCGCGGAAGGACTGGACCGGGCGGCCGATCCAGCATTTCGCGGCCTGGTTCCCGCCGATCCCGCCGGAGGCGGTCGAGGTGCTCCCCAGCGTGATCCCCGTCGACTGGCACCTTCGCATCCTCGCCGGCCTCGCGAGGACCTATGGCTCCGGCGAGGTGTTCGGGCTGCCCGAGGGGGCGATCCGGGCCTGGAAGCGGAGCCACCAGGAGAGCCGGGCGGCGGCGGCGATGACGATCGTGCGGAGCACGCCGCCGATGGATCTGCTCGCGGGCGATGCGGCGCCGGCGCGGTGGCGCCGGGTACCGACGCTAAAAAAAAAGCCTCAGGAGCCCCGGGTCGAGGTGAGCCGACGCGAGGTAGGCGGATGCCTTAGCGCCGCGGGCAGGATCCTCGCCTGCGTCGCGGCCTGCGGCTTCCTCCTCTTCGCCTTGCACCAGCTGGCGAGCTGCGGAGCGACCTTGACCGGTACACCTTTCGGAGCAAGCCAGGTGGGCTCTCGTTCGTTCTGAAGGAGGCCGGACGGGCTCGCCTCTACAGCGCTCTCCACCTGGAATGTTTTCGTCGAGGGACCGCTCCCGTGGCAGAGACGTCTTCCGAGAACCTTGCTGTGATCCCGCCAGGCCGCGCCGGCGAGGGCGCGCGGTGCGCCTCCGGGACGAGCTCGCGCGTTAGCGCCGCTTCACGAACACGACCAGCCCCCCACGCCGCACGAACCCGAGCCGCTCGTTCAGCGCCAGCATCCCCGGGTTGTTCGATTCCACCGCGGTCGAGATCCGCGCGTAGCCGTGGCGCCGCGCGAAGGCGATCGTCTCCAGCTTCAGCGCTGTCGCGATGCCACGCCCGCGGCCCTCGGCCGCCACGCCCGTGAAGAGGTGATCGAGGCACGCGGAGTCCTCGGCGTTCCGGTGCAGGATGCACAGGCCGAGGTACGTGTCCCCTTTCCTCGCGATGAAACACGCCTCGGGCAACGACGTGGGCCACCGCTCCAGGTAGGCCGCGAACGCCTCGGCCGGTAGCTCCGGATCGGCGTGGTTCGGCAGCGGCACCTCGCGGCTCACGGCGAGGTAGAGGGCGCGCAGGTCCGGGAGCCATACGGGCCGCCGCGCCCGCTCCTCGGGGAGCGGTACGATGGCGATGCCGGGCGGGGAAGCGGCCGGGAGAGGCTCCGGGCCGGGCTGCGCGAGATCGAGCTCGAAGTCCCAGCTCCGGAAGAGCTCGCGGAATCCGAGCCTCGTCACGAGGGCGAGGATGTCCGGCTGATTTTCGGGGGCCATCGCGCGGAGCTCGGTGGCGCCCAGGCGATCGAGGTCGCGCCCGAGGGCGGTGAAGAGCCGGCGGCCGATACCGCGATGGCGATAGGCCGGGTCGCACCGCACGGAGCACCAGAATCGCGCCGGGTGATGATCCCAGGGCATGTGGAAGCCGTGTGCATACGCCACGATCGCGCCCGTCTCGACGATCTCGGCGACATGGCGACGGAGGACGCGGCCGTCGCGCGAGAGCACCGCGTCGAGCTCCCGCAGCGCGGCGGGCGAGCGAGGCTCGTAGTCGTGCCGCTCGCCTCTCGGGACGACGGCGTTCAGACGCGCCACGGCGTTCCATTCCGCATCGTCCGGACGGGCCGCGCGGATCTCGATGGTATGGTCCGCGACGCGTTCAGGTTCGCTCATGACGCCCGGTATCCTGCACGACCGGAGGAGCGACGCCCAGAGCGCAGCCGAGGTGAGCAATGCAGCCTCGGGGACGCATCCACGCGGCGTGTCGCCCAAGGTAGGCGCAACGGCGGACAGCGGAGAGCGCGGCCGGATCTCCACCTACCCTGCTAGGCTGGTGTACGTGGATCGGATCACGCCCGAGGACGCCCATGTGCCGGACCTGACGCATGTCCTCCGCGAGCGCGACCTGTACCGCAGGCTCCTCGACCTCGGCGCGCAGGACGAGCTCGATCCCTTTCTGCACGAGGCCCTCGGCCTCTTCGTCGACCTGGCCGGCGCCCGGCGCGGCTACCTCGAGCTCCAGGACGAGGGGGGCGACCACGACGCGCCGCGCTTCTGGATCGCGCGCGGCTGCTCCGAGGGCGAGGTCGCCGACATCCGCGCCACCCTCTCGCAGGGGGTGATCGCCGAGGCGATCGCCACCCGCACCACCATCGCCACCGCCTCGGCGCTCGAGGACCCGCGATTCAGGAACCGCGCGAGCGTGCGGAAGAACCGCATCGAGGCGATCCTCTGCGCCCCCATCGGGGTCGATCCGCCGCTCGGCGTCCTGTACCTCCAGGAGCGGCTCCAGCCCGGCTCCTTCACCGACGAGGACGTGCAGCGCGCCGAGACGTTCGCCCGGCACGTCGCCGCCCTCGCCGATCGGCTCCTCATCCGCCGGCGCCGGCGCGAGGAGTCCGACCCGACGCTCCCCTTCCGGAGCAAGCTGCGCGTCGACGGGCTCATCGGCCGCAGCGCGGCCATGGCGCGGCTGCTCCAGGAGGTCGCCGTGGTCGCGCCGCGGGACGTCGCCGTCCTCCTGACCGGCGCCTCCGGCACGGGCAAGACCCAGCTCGCGCGTGTCATCCACGACAACGGACCGCGGAGCGCCGGGCCGTTCGTCGAGCTCAACTGCGCCGCGCTGCCCGAGACCCTCCTCGAGAGCGAGCTGTTCGGCGCCCTCCCCGGCGCACACTCCACCGCGGCGCGGAAAATCGAGGGCAAGGTCGCGGCCGCGGAGCGCGGCACCCTCTTCCTCGACGAGATCGGCGAGCTGCCGCTCGCGGCGCAGGCGAAGCTGCTCCAGCTGCTGCAGTCGAAGGAGTACTTTCCGCTCGGCGGCAACCGCGTCGTCAAGGCGGACGTCCGCGTCATCGCCGCGACGAACGTCGACCTGAAAGCCGCGGTCACGAGCCGCAAGTTCCGGGAAGATCTCCGTTATCGGCTGCAAGTCATCCCGATCCGCGTGCCCTCGCTCGCCGAGCGGCGCGAGGACATCGCGGCGCTCGCCGCCTACTTCTGCGCGCGCGCCTGCGAGACGTACGACCTGCCCCAGCTCCGCCTGTCGCCCGGCGCCAGGCGCGCCGCCGAGGCGGCCGAGTGGCCCGGCAACGTCCGCGAGCTCGAGCACGCCATCCAGGCGGCAGCCCTGCGCGCCGCCGGCGACGGGCTCGTCCAGATCGAGCGGCGCCACGTCTTCCCCGAGGGAGCGGGCGAGATCCAGAGCCCGGTCGTGGAGCGCCTCACGTTCCAGCAGGCCACGCGGCGCTTCCAGAAGCAGCTCCTGCTCGACACGCTCGAGGAGACCGGCTGGAACGTGACCGAGACGGCAAACCTGCTCGATATCGCCCGCGCCCACGTCTACAACCTGATCCGCGCGTTCGGGATCGAGCGGCAGAGGTGACCCCGCAGCGCGGGCGCTCCTCGCGCCCCAGGCCGGAGCGTCCAGCGCAGTGGACATTCGGGCGCCGCCCACCTCGCTTACGGCCGGCCAGCAAGCGCCGCCAGGCGCCTCCCGGGCCAGGCGCCCCCGGGTGGCATGAAACGTGGAGTTCAGCCCCGGCGATGACCGACGTTTGGATGAACGATCTCGTGGCCTGCAATGGCATCGACGGCGCGACCGGGAGCTACGCGCTGGATCCTGTCCCCCTCTCCCTCCTCGCCGACCAGGCCCGCCGCCACCTCAAGATCCCAGAGACGCCGCAGCCAGAGCCCACGCGCGGGATCGACTTCAACGTCATGCCCGCGATGAGCGACCTCTCCGAGATGGGCTGGGGGGTCGTCTTCGCGCGCGACGTGCCCGCGCCGGTGCGCGCGGCGCTCCGACCCCTGCTCGCGCAGCGAGAGACGCAGGCCGGCCGGCTCTTCAGGACCTTCGAGTTCGACGCCGCCAGCGACACGTTCCAGACGTGGCTCGCCCGGCACGGCGTCGCGCCCGGCGCCCGCGACGAGACCCGGGTCCCCTTCTACCTCCTGCTCGTGGGCTCGCCGGCCGCCATCCCGTTCGAGTTCCAGTACCTGCTCGACATCGAGTACGCCGTCGGGCGCGTCGCCTTCGACACCGCGGCGGAGTACGAGGCCTATGCGCGCGCCGTGGTCGATTACGAGCGCGCCCAGGCGAGGCTCGCGGAGCGGGAGGTCGTCTACTGGGGGCCGCGCCACGAGGGCGACAGCGCGACGGAGCTCAGCGCCGACTGCCTGCTCGCGCCCCTCGCGAACGGCGACGGCGCCGCGCGGCCCGTCGCCGAGACGCGGCGGTTCCGGACGACCCGGCACATCGCGGCCGACGGGACCAGGCAGAACCTCGTCGAGGCCCTCCACCGCGACCGGCAGCGCCTGCCGCCCGCGGTGCTCTTCACGGCGTCCCACGGGCTGAGCTGGCCGAAGCACCACGCGCGGCACGCCCCCGAGCAGGGAGCGCTCCTCGGCCAGGAATGGGAGCGCTTCACCCCGGTCGGACCCGAGGCCCGCCTCGCGGGCGCCGACCTCGGCGGCGACGCGCGGGTGCACGGCCTCGTGGTCTTCTCGTTCGCGTGTTACAGCGCCGGCACCCCGGCCCTCGACAACTTCCGCAGGCACCGCGCCGACCCGCCCGCGACGATCGCCGACAGACCCTTCCTCTCCGCCCTCCCGCGCCGCCTGCTCGCGCACCCGAACGGCGGCGCGCTCGCGGTCATCGGCCACGTCGACCGCGCCTGGGGCTTCTCGATCCGGCCGCCGGGCACCGTCGCCCGCGTGCAGCCGTTCCGCACGAGCCTCAACCTCATCATGCTCGGCCTCCCCGTCGGGCTCGCGACCACCGACTTCAGCCAGCGGTACGCGACCCTCAGCGCCAACCTGCTCACCAGCCTGGACGGCCTGGACGGCTATCGCCGACCGATGACCGATCGCGAGCTCGCGGCGGCCTGGATCGAGCGCAACGACGCGCAGAGCTACGTTCTCCTCGGCGATCCCGCGGCGCGCCTGCGGCCCGAGGTCCTCGCCTGAGCCCGCGGGGAGGCAACAGGTCCTCGCCCGAGCCCGCGGGGACGGAGCCGCGCCTCGACCCTGGCGGCGGCGCCTCGACCTTGTTGTCGGGCGGCGCGCTCTCCCCTTATGCTGCTCTCCCCATGAGGCTCGTCACCACGGTTCCTCGGGGGGAGCCCCCGCGAGGAACCGTGCCTCACGGGGCGCAGAACCCACCCGGCTCCGCCGCGGGTCCCTTCGCAGGGACACCGCGCTTCCAGCCGCGCCGCCACCTCGGGCAGGGCGCCATGGGCGCCGTCTACAGCGTCTACGACGCGGAGATGGAGCGCGAGGTCGCCCTGAAGACGCTGCTCTGCCTCGACGCGAACCAGCTCTATTTCCTGAAGGAGGAGTTCCGCTCGCTCGCGGGCATCCTCCACGAGAACCTCGTCGAGCTCCACGAGCTCGTCGTCGGCGACGAGGACTGCTTCTTCACGATGGAGCTCGTCGACGGCGTCGACTTCGCGAGCCACGTGCGCGGCGGGCCGGCCGGCGCCCCACCCGCGAGCGCACGCGACGCGCGCGCGCGGCTCGTCGACGCGGCGGAGCAGCTCGTGCTCGGCGTCGCGGCGCTGCACGCCGCCTACAAGCTCCACCGCGACATCAAGCCGTCGAACATCATGGTGTCCCGCGGCGGCCGCGTCGTGCTGCTCGACTTCGGGCTGGTGACGCCGTGGGGGCCGGAGGCCACGCCCACGGAGCACAACGAGCTCGCGGGCACCCTGCCCTACATGTCGCCCGAGCAGACCTGGGGCAGGCCGCTCACCCCGGCGGCCGACTGGTACAGCGTGGGGGTGCTGCTCTACGAGGCGCTCGCGGGGGCGCTGCCGTTCGCGAACGCGCCGTGGCGGATGATCCGCGACAAGGAGCAGCGGAACGTGCTGCCGCTCCGCGCGCGCGACGGCGGCACGCCCGAGGTCCTGAGCCAGCTCGTCCACGAGCTGCTCCACCCCGAGCCGGCGCGCCGGCCAGGCTGCCGCCGGATCCTCGACGCCCTCGCCGCCGCCAGGGCGCCCAGCCGGCCCTCCAGCCGGCCGCCCCCGATGCCGGCGGCGCCCTTCGTGGGGCGCGAGGCCGAGCTCCAGGCCCTGCGCGCGGCCTTCGACGAGATGCAGCGCGGCCGCGTGGCGGTGGTCCGCGTCGAGGGCGCCTCCGGCGTCGGCAAGACCGAGCTCGTCCGCCGCTTCGCCTCCTGGGCCCAGGAGAGCGCCGATGCGCTGGTGCTGCGCGGGCGCTGCCACGTGCAGGAGTCCGTCTCGTACAAGGCGCTCGACGCGCTCGTCGACGCGCTCAGCCGGCACCTGCTCGGGCTGCCCCACGAGCAGGCCGCCGCCGTCGTCCCGCAGCACGCGGCCGCGCTGCTCCGGATCTTCCCCGTGCTCGGGCGCGTCCCGGCGCTGGCCGCCGCGGCCGGGCCGCCCCCCGCGATCGAGCCGCAGGAGCTCCGCCGGCATGCCTTCGAGGCGATGCGCGAGCTCTTCCGGAGGCTCGCCGGCCTGCGCACGCTCGTGCTCTGGATCGACGACCTCCAGTGGGGGGACGCGGACAGCGTGCTGCTCCTGCGCGAGCTCCTCCGCCCGGGCGACGCGCCCCCGCTCCTCCTGATCCTGTCCCACCAGCACGAGGAGGCGCGGCGCTGCCCCGTGCTCGACGCGCTCGACGGCGCCCTGCGCGAGCTGCCGGCGGGGAGCGTGCGCACGCTCGTCGTCGGCCCGCTGGACGAGCCGGTCGCGCGCGAGCTCGCGGCCAAGCTGCTCGCCAGCGCGGGCGGCGAGGCCCACGCGGCGCTCGCCGAGATCCTCGCGGACGCGGGCGGCCTGCCGTTCTTCATCGGCGAGCTCGCGCGGCACGCCGCCGGCGCCGGCGACGCCGAGTCCGCCGCGGCGCCGGCGCAGGCGCGCCTGTCGTACGTGATGAAGGCGCGGCTGGAGCAGCTCCCCGAGCGCGAGCGGCGCATCCTCGAGGTCGCGGCGGTGGCGGCCGGCCCGCTCGACCGCCGGGTCGCGCTGCAGGCCGCGGGCCTCGGCGAGCCCGGCCGGCCCGAGGTGAACCGGCTCGGCAAGGCGTCGCTGCTCCGGCTCACCGAGATCGACGGCCAGGCGGCGATCGAGACGTACCACGAGCGGATCCGCGGCGCGATCCTCGAGCTGCTCGCGCCCGAGCAGCGGCGCGGCTGCCACCGCCGGATCGCCGAGGCGCTGGAGGCGCAGCCGAGCCCGGACCCGGAGGCGCTGCTCGCCCACCACCTCGGCGCCGGCGACACGGGCGCGGCGGGGCGCTACGCGATCCTCGCGGCGGAGCAGGCCGCCGAGGCGCTCGCGTTCGAGCGCGCGGCCCGCATGTACGGCGTCGCGCTCGAGCTCCGCCCCGACGATCCCGCGCGCCACCGCCTGCACGAGAAGCTCGCGGACGCGCTCGTCAACGCCGGCCAGGGCGGCGCCGCCGCGGCCCATTTCGCGAGCGCGGCGCGCGTGCTCGCGGCCCGCACGCCGGACGCGCCCGCCGTCGTCGACCTCCGCCGGCGCGCCGCGGAGCACTTCCTGCGCAGCGGGCACGTCGACCAGGGCGTCGCGATGCTGCGCGACGTGCTCTCCGCCGTGGGGCTGCACTACCCCTCGTCCCCGCGCCGGGCGCTCCTCTCGGTCCTGGTCCTCCGGGCGCGGCTCCGCGCGCGCGGGCGCGGCTTCGCGCCGCGCCCCGAGCACCAGATCTCCGCGCGGGACCTCGCGCGCGTGGACGTCTGCTGGTCCGCGGGGCTCGGCCTCGCCTGGATCGACCAGATCCGGACCGCGTCGTTCCAGGCGCGTTACCTGCTCCTCGCGCTCTCGCTGGGGGAGCGCGGCCGGCTGGCGCGCGCCCTCGCCACGGAGGCGTCGCAGCTCGCGGGCATCGGCGGCGCGCGCAACGAGCAGGAGAGCCGCGAGGTGCTCGCGACCGCGGAGGCGCTGGTCGAGGCGACCGGCGATCCGCTCGTCAGCGCCTTCCTGCTGCTCATGAAGGGGTCGATCGCGTTCTACCAGGCGCGGTGGCTCGACGCGCTCACGCTCTGCCGCAGCGCCGAGGACGTGCTGCGGGAGCGCTGCCGGGGCGTGTCCTGGGAGCTGACGACGAGCCACATCCTGTCGCTCGCGTCGCTCGCGTACCTCGGGCGGATGAGCGAGCTGCGCGCCGCGCTCCCGCGGCTCCTGCAGGTCTCCGCGGAGCGCGGCGACATCCTCGCGGCGGCGAGCCTCGCGACCGGGCTGCCCAGCATGGCGTGGCTCGGCGCCGACCAGCCCGAGGAGGCGCGGCGGCGCGTGGACGAGGCGATGGCCCTCTGGCCACAGTCCGATTTCCAGGCACAGCACTATTTTGCGCTGCTCGCCCGGTGCCAGATCGACCTCTACGCGGGGGACGGCTGGGCCGCGTGGGAGCGCATCCGCGCGGTCTGGCCGACGGTGCGCGCGACGGTGCTGCTCCGGGTCCAGCACTTCCGGATCACGCTGCGGCACCTGCGGGCGCGCTGCGCGCTGGCCGCCGAGGCGGCGCTCACCACCGAGGCCGCGGGCGCTGCCGAGGCCGCGGGCGCCGCTGTGCGCGGCCGCCAGCGCGCGGCCTCCAGCGCGCGGCTCCTGGGCCTCGCGCTGGCGGAGGCGCGGCACCTCGAGGGCGAGGGTCTCCCGTGGGCGGACGCGCTCGCCGCGGCGGTGCGGGGCGCGGTCGCGGCGGCCGAGGGGCGGCGCGGCGAGGCGGCGCGCTGGCTGCTCGGGGCCGCCTCGGCGTTTGATCGGCTGGGCATGGCGCTCTACGCGGCCGCGGCGCGTCACCGGCTGGGCTGCCTCGCGGGCGACGCCGTGGGTCAGGCGCTGCGCGCGCGGAGCGCGGCGGCGATGCGGGAGCTCGGGGTGGCCGACCCGGGGCGCATGGCGGCGGCGCTCGTGCCGTCCGCCGAGGCCCGCGCCGGGCGCGCAGGGCGGGCGTCCCCGCCCCGCTCACCTCAGGAGATCGCGACCCCGTCCGACGACCACCGGAGCTCCGCCTCGAC
Organism: Sorangium cellulosum; assembly: GCF_002950945.1. Classification (GTDB taxonomy): domain Bacteria; phylum Myxococcota_A; class Polyangia; order Polyangiales; family Polyangiaceae; genus Sorangium; species Sorangium cellulosum_E. The sequence goes on along the minus strand of NZ_CP012673.1, from coordinate 5,367,075 downwards.
CTCGCAGCGCAGCACCTGACGGGCGCCGCCGTTGACCGAGGCGGTGGCCATGACGTTCCGGAGCTTGCGCGCCGGGAACCAGAGCGACCACTCGATGCGGTGGGTCGGAAACGGCCGGGTCTGGTACGTGACCTCGATCTTCCGGGCGCCGCCGAAGGCGTTGGCGTTTGCCGCCTTCACCTTGCCGTTGTCGATCATGTAGAAGAGCGTGACGTCGTCATCACCCTCCCAGGTGATCGTGAACGTGATCTCGTCGTTCACGGATCCCGCGCGCCCGCGCGCGCTGCTCGGCGGAGGCAACGTCATGGCTGGGCCGCGATCCGGCGCAGCCGCTCTTCCATCTGATCCTGCTCGGCCTTCGCCTCCTCGAGGGTGGGCTCGAGCGGGGTCGAGAAGCTGAGCAGCTCGAGGATCCGGTCGTCGCGGCGCTGCCACGCCTGCGCGTCGAGCTTCTTGGCGAGCTTCACGAGCGGGCCGGTGGCCTCCTCGACCGGGAACAGGGCTGCCTTCGCGGCGAGCCCCTCGCGCGCGAAGATGGCGTTGGCCGCCATCCGGGCGGCCTCGTTCGCGCCCTCCATGGTGGCGAGGTCGGTCGTGGTCTGCACGTAATCGGACGCGAGCATCAGGTTATGGATCTGCGTCTCGGCGCGCGGCCGCCGGAACCAGGAGCCCGGCGGGTGGACGAGCAGCGGGGTGTGGTTCCTGGCGCCGCCCGGCCCGAACTCGATGTTGTCGTCGAGGCGCCAGTCCGCGCGGTCCTCGTCGCGGAGGACCTCCCCTTTGCCGTTCAGGCTGGCCTGGAGCTGCCGCCAGATCTCGGCGAGCACCTCCTCGGCGCTCGTGCACTCGGCCGCGGTCTTCGCGGTGAAGCGCCCGGGCTGGTCCCAGACGCAGACGTCCACGGAGAGCACGCCGTGGATCTGCCCGTCGCCGTACCGCTCGGAGAAGGGCCCGGCCGCGGGCGTCCAGAACTGCGCCTGCGAGATCGAGCTGAGCGCCCAGGGAGAATCCGCGTAGGCGACGTGCCCGTTGCAGATCGGGACGTCCCTGCGGAGGTAGAACTGGGCGCCCGACATCCACGCCGTCATGTCGGTCGCGTCGCGGAGCCGGCCGAGCGCCGGGTCCGCGGCGATCATCGCGTCGTCGATGCACGCCCCGGCCCGCTCCAGCGGCAGGGCGAGGATGAAGTAGTCGGCGGTGACGGCGCCCGGGCTGCCCTCGAACCGCGCGCCGCGGATCCGGCCGCCGTCGAAATCGAGGCCGATGAGCCGCTTCTCGAGGTGGAACGTGACGCCGAGGCCCCGGAGGTGCTGCTCCCACGGGTCGAGCCATTGCAGGGTGGTCGGCCCGTTGAGGACCCGGTCGTTCGCGCCGGCGGGGCGCTGGAAGTCGAGCAGGATCTGGAGCGCCTTGGAGGCGATGGTGCGGGCGCTGCCGCGCTTCGCGTCCATCGCGACCATGAACCGCGACGAGTTGATGTACGACTGGAAGCGCGGCGTGTAACGCGGCCCATCGACGAAGTCCCAGAAGGACATCCGCTCGAGCTCGCCCAGCCTGCGCTCGTCGGAGGAGCACATGAACGCGAGCATCTTCGAGCCGAAGAGCGCGATGTCGGTCGGGCACACGTCGGAGCCGGCGAAGAACGACTCGACGGCATCGACGACGCGGAAGAAGTCGCCGATGTTCTCCGGGCGCCGCCGCGGCAGCACCTGGGGCCCCCGGTCTTGCTCGACGATGGCCATCTCCATGCACCCGACCAGGTTGTCGGCGATGGTCCCGCCGCCCGGCCGGGGCGTGCGCCGCATGGTGTCGATGACGTGCTGGTAGAAGGCGGGGAAGAACCTGAATCCGTGCTCGCCCGGGAGATCGCGCCGGTGGCCGGCGCCGGTCCCTGCCTTGAACTGGCTGCGGGCCTTGCCTCCGAGGTGCCGGTCTGCCTCGTAGACATGCACCTCGAAGTCGCGGGCGAGCTCGTGGGCCGCGCTGAGCCCGCCGATCCCGCCGCCGAGGATCACGACACGTTTCTTGCTCATGCTTTCCTCCCTTGCAGCACGCGGGTGATGTTCGCCGGTTGATCGACCTCGCGCTCGCGGACCTCCCGGACGAGCAGCCGCACGCCGACGTTCGGCTCGGCGATCTGCGCCGCGAGGTACGCGGCGAGCGCGTCGAGCCGCTCGATGACGGGGCCCCTGTCGGCCGGGTCGAGGCGCGCGAGCTTGAGCGCGGCGGACCACGCGATCTCGCGCGCGCTGCGGAGCGCGACGTTGTTCGCCGCGGCCCAGGCGCCGCCGGCGACGCTGTCGAAGGCGCCGACCCACCGCGAGGCGCGGCCCACGTCGCGGTCGACCTCGCGCATGAGCGAGGCGACGATGTCGTTGATCTTCAGGAAGTCTCGGCGAAGGTCGTGGATCTTGGCGCCGGGGCAGGTCTCGGCCGCCGCGACGCCGAGGTCGAGGATCAGGTGGGCGTCGAGGCCGAGGTACAGGTGCTGGAGGATGGTGAGCTCCGGGCGCGCGCAGGCGTCGAAGGCGACGCGCCACGAGCGGGCGACCCCGGGGTCGCCGGGGTGGGCGCGGTAACGATCCAGCGCGTCGAAGTAGCGGTTCGCGAACGCGACGTCGAACCGCTCCATGCGCGGGCCGTCGAGGAAGAAGCCGGTTCTGACCTCGTGCCGCACGGCGGCGGTGACGCGCCGGTAGAGCGCGGCGAAGTAGCCGAAGCGGGTCTCCTCCTGGACCGATCGCTCGGCGATCTCGTCGAGCCGCTCGATGACGTGATCGAGGGTCTCGGCGCTGCGGCGAGGCGTGGAAGGCTCCGGGGGGGTGCAGGCGTTGGATTCGAAGGACATCATCATCATGGCGGTCGTGGCGGGACGCTCAGCAAGGGCCGTTCCCGGCCGGGCGCGGGCGCCGGGGCGCGGCGGCGGCGCGGGTGGCTTCGCCGAGGGCGGGACGGCGCCGTCCAGGGATCTGGGCACGCGGGCGTCTGGCCGTCTACTGGACTGGACAGCGGGGGGACTGCCGTGGGGGTCAGCCGAGGCGCGCGGCGAGCTCCTGATAGAAGGCGCGGCGGTCGGCGTGGTCCGGCAAGCCGGAGACCTGGCCGTCGCCCACCTCGATGACCGTGAAGCTGCCGCCGAGGAGCTCGGCGATGTCCAGGGTGAAGAAACGGCTCTTCACGCGGGCCGCGAGGGCGCGCAGCGCGTCGGGGGGTGCGGCGGCGGCGGCGTACTCGGCCTCGTCCCAGTAGCGCAGGGCGGCGATCGGCGCGCCGTCGAGGAAGAAGAGCCGGTGTTCGCGGGCGAGCGGCATGCCGCTCTTCGGGTGCCGGCCGGCCGGCGCGAGCTCGACGAACTCGCGGAAGACGAGGCCACCTTCGAGGCTGCTGCCCTGGAGCTCGAGGAAGCGGCGGACGACGCGCTCGACGGCGGCGCGATCGGAGGCGGACGGGATGAAACACGCCTCGGTCCACTCGTGCTTTCGCGACTTCACGAAGTCCTTCAGGAAGACGGGGGCGTCGCCGAAGGGGCGCAGGAGGGCCATCACGTCGTCGATCGCGACGTCGCCCCCGGTGGGGAGCCAGACGGAGCGGGGCGTGTGGTCTTGGAGCGCGGGGTACCAGCCGGGGAAGTGGTGCGCGTGCTCGTAGGCGGCGGGATCGTTGACGAGGCGCACGCCGCGGTCGGCGAGGGCGTCGTGGAGGCGGCGGTAGGCCTCGGGCTGGAGCATCCAGCCGCGGTAGACGGCGAGCCCGGCGTGCGCGGCAGGCGCGCGGCGGACGGCGGCGCGGGGGTCGCCGGCGAGCAGGGCCTCGTAGTCGATGAGGGCGAGGTCATGGCCCAGGGCACGGACGGCGTCCGCTTCGCTCGCGAAGGCGCTGTCCGGGTGCCGGGGGGCGAGAGGATCGGAGCAGAAGAGGACGAGCATGGGGGCCGTTGTGCGCGCGGGAGAGAGGGGCGGCAAGCGCGAGGGGTGGAGCGCATCGTCATCTCTATGTTAAGTCAACCACCCGCATCACTCCAATAAGTCACCGGAGTCCCTCAGCTTGCGCTCAATGGTTTCAAGTAGAAAAACGCTCAGTTCTAACCTAGACCATTCACTACCGGCCCACAGGCTGCCAGTCGCCGGCAAATCAATGATAGTGTCCCCTAGCTTGTTCAACTGCATACCGGAGAGCTGCGGGACAAGGGCAAGAGCGGCATTCATTGCGGTCCAGTGCTCAAAAATCGTCTTCGGTTCCGTGAGTGCGCCGAGTACCATGTCAAACGTCCAGGGATCGGGCGCTCCAAGAACCTGCCCCAGCGCCACGATCCGATGACCGGCAGTCCCGCGCTCGAAGCGCTCCAGGATCTCCTGTGCCGTGAAGCGTTGCGTTCTGGACAGCTCAGCTACGTCACGGACGAGTTCGTCCATTCTACTGGTGCGCTCGCTTTCCGCCGGCTCTCGTTCACGTAGCTCTTCATACTGGCTCGCGAAGTAATCGAGTTGATCGATGGAAAAGCGGGCCACTGCGAGAGATCCGTCGCTAGCGAGCGCGTTTACGCGTGTCCTACACTCTCTCGCAGCATTGATCTCGGGCAATTTCTCCAGGAGATCCAGGAGCTGACTCAGCCCATGGATGACCCTACGGCCACGCAGTCCGATGAGCATGTGCGCTCGATTGGCGCGTTCGAGGCTTGTGAGGAGCTGCCACAGGGCACGGGTCTCCCGCCGCTCCTCTACTTCTGCGCGCTCCATCGAGATGGCGTCGATCAGCTGGTCAACGCTCCCCTCCGACGGTTCGACCTGGAACGCGACGTAGCCCAGGACCCGGTGCGCGGCGAGACGGCTTTGCAGATAAAGCGCGATCAGCTGGGCAGGATAGGAGCTTTCAGTTAACCTGCGCCGTAGCCGCTCGGTGCTCCCGTCTAATTCTTCGAGCGGCTGCTCCGACCACAGGAACTCCTCCGCGTCGGGGACGAGCTGCGCCATCGCGCGTCGTTCTGCGAGGACCTCGGTGGTCAGGCCCATCGTCTCCATGAGCCACCGTTCCAGCTCTCCGCGAGACCCGAGCATAACCTCCATGCCGGCGAGAAGGCTCGGAACCATCGGGTGCCTGTCCACGTCAGTTCTGCGGAGCACGGCCTGGACAACGCTCGGCCCCTGTTCACCACAAGCAGACAAGAAGGAAGTCAGCCCGTCCATGACCGCCAGGGCCTCCGGCCAGCTCTCACACAGCTCACCCATGTGGATGAAATCGTGGAGCAGCAGGTGACGCATCGAGGGCATGACCGTTTCCAGCGCCTTCATGCCGTCCATCACCGCCAAGGTGGAGATGGGTATATCGCTGCCGGCTTCCCTCTCGATCTCGTCCAGAAACTCGTCCGTGCTGGGCGCCAGCCCCTCCCTCCACTCCTGGCGTTCATTCCGCCCGCGCATGGACGCGGCGATGAGCATTACGAGCGCACGCGAGTACGCACGCGAGTACGCGGCTAACTGTAATGCTGTGTCGTCAGGGAGCTTCTCTTCGAGGAGGGAGACTGCCCAGTCGCTCACGATACCGGCGTCCACTTCCCATCGCTTAGCATTGCGCAGGATGCGCAGCGCTCGCCTCGAGAGATCGCTCGGTCCGGCCTGCCTGGCGAACATCTCATCGTAGACCTGCTGGGCGGCGCCGCCGGTCCCAGGGATCGGCACGACAGGCTTTCCCTGCGCGTATGCCTCCTTTGCGACCGCGTAAGTGCCGCCCACGCCGCCGACCAGGATCACGCCCGCCGCCTCACCGACATACCGACGCAGCCAGCTCCGTCGCGGGACATGGACGACCCTGCCTCCCGGAAAATCCGCGTCGGTGTCACCTGGGACGAGCTGAAGCAAACGCTCGGCGACCGCTTTCGGCGGAAGCGCGAGCTGCTCCGTGTACTCGTCGGCGACGACATAGTCCACGCCCTGCATGCCGCCGCCGATCAGTCCGTATCCACGCGTTGCGATCGCTCTTCCGAGGCCCCTCGCCGTGTGCCGAAGGAAGGACGGTAACTCATAGCTGGCCGTGCCGGCGACGATCAGGCGACTGGCCCCTTTAACGTTGTTGCGTTCCTCGGGCGACGCCAGCTCTTCCGGACTGCGGCGGCTCCGCTCCCCGTCCCGTTCCTCGTCCGCTGCCGCAGACGCGGCGCCTACACCTACAAGCGCACGCGCTTCCGTGGCCGCATCGGCCCGGGGTCTTCCTGGCCACGTGCCGCCCTGGCCCTGCAACCGGCGCTCGATCGCCTCGGCCAGCCTGGCGTGTTCGCCGCCGAGCTGGCGGAGCATCATCGCGCGGATCGCCGCGAAGGGTCGATCCCCGTCGGGGATCGGCGTCCCCTCGCCCGCATCGATGCCCGCGAGCAGGGCCCGGAAGTCCCGTAGCTGCCCCAGCCTGCGGCTCACGTACTCGGACACGCGCTGGAGCACCTCGGTGGCCTCGCTGACGCCGGCCGATCCGATCAGGATTTCCCGTGTGCCCCCGTAGAATTCGTAGAGCGCCGCCTCCGGGTCGGCGGGCACGCCGCCCTCGATCCGCTCGTACAGGAGGCCGCCGAGGAACACCTCGGCCAGGTGCCCGTGCGTCGCCTCCGGCACCATGGTCTCCCGCACGAGCCGCATCACGGGCAGGCTGAGCGGGGCCGCGGCCGCGAGCAGCGCGGCGAGCCGGCGAGCCGGCGGCGTGGCGCGCTCCCGGAATTGCTCGACGCGCTCGCGTGGCGTGAGCGCCTCCGCCCTGCCGCGCGCGCCCGGGCTCGCTCCGGGCGTCGCTCCTGTCCGGAGGACGACGCCCCTGGCCCGGGCGCCGCCGGCGCCGGCGATGACGCGGGCCAGGGACGCGAGCGGCTCGGGATCGAGCGCGGCGACGGGCAGCGGGACGCCCACGAGCGGCGCCGGGCGGAGCCCGCGCGAGATCCGCTCGGCCATCAGCCTCGCGTTCGGCGCGCCGCGCCCTGGCGAGCGGAGGCGGACCCGCACGGCCGACCCGAGCCCTGTGCGCAGCCAGAGCCGCTCGGGCAAGAGCTGGATCACGGCGACCGGGCCGTGCTGTCCCCACAGACCGAGCAGCGTCGCCATCCGCCCGTCGTCCCACGCGTCCGCCACACAGTCGCTGACCACGAGCACGAGGCGCATGCCGCGAGGATCGATGATCTCGCGGACACCGCAGGGGCGGCGCGCGCCACGCAGCGCGCCGGCGAACAGCGCCAGATCCGCCTCCGCCTCGGTGGCGAGCCGGTAGACCCGGACGTCGCGGAAGGCGCCATGGCCCGACAGGAGCGCCTTCAGCTCGGCCACGGCCGTCTGCCAGATTGACATCGACGCCGCCTCGTCGACGACCAGCGCGATGTCGAGCCAACGCTCCAGCGCCGGCCGGAGGGCGACCGCAGCGCTGGTGAAGCCCCCGAGGAGCGCCTCGGCCATGCGATCGGCGGTCGCGGCCTCGTCGAGCACGAGGCGGGTGCGCGAAGGCACACGGCGCCGCAGCGGGCGAATCGCCTTGGCCATCTCGCGCGCGCCGGCGAGCGCTGCGGCGGTCGGGCTGCGGAAAGACACGCCGGCGCGGGTCGGCCCGGACGACGGCTCGGCTGCCGCTGGCCTCTCCGCCGCATGATGCACGGCCACGGTGGGCTGGTGCTCGGGGGCGCGCGCCTCCTCCTGCCTGGTCCCGGGGCCACATGGCGCGACGGGCGGCGCCGCAGGCGGCGACCGCCGCTCGGTCGGTTGCGCCCCGGCCTCCTCGGGCTGTTCCTCGTCGCCCGAGGCAGGCTGCGGCGCGGCCGGTCGCGCCGTCTGGCCGGCGAGCCAGAGCACGTCGGCAACCTCGCGCGCGGTCGGCTCGACCCCGGACCTCTGGAGCAACGCGACGAGCTCGCGGATCACGGCGCTCTCCGCGTCACTTCAGCTCACGGAGCAGCGCGTCGCGGAGGCCCGCGGCGTGCTGCGAGCTCGCATCGACGCGATGCTTGATCACGAGGTAGACGGCGTTGAGGAGCTGATCCGTGGCGCGATCCGCGGTCTCGCACCGCTTGAGGAAATCCTTGATCAACGCCCGGGTGGGACCGCGCTCCCCGTCCGTCAGGGCGCCGAAGTGGGCCTCCACGATCCGCTCCAGCGCCGCCTCGTCCAGCCCCTTCATCTCGAGGCGGACGCAGCGCCGTAAGAAGGGCGCCGGAAAGTCGCGCTCCCCGTTGCTGGTCATCACCACGACGGGGAACGCGAAGCACTCAACGCGCCCGCGGGTGACAGGGACGTCCCCGCCGCCGTCGTGCGGCCGCACGGAGACGATCTGCTGCTCTTCGGGGAGCCGAGACAGCTCGGGGATCTCGAACCAGCCTTCCTCGAGCACGTTGAGCAGGTCGTTGGGGAAATCGAGATCGCTCTTGTCGATCTCGTCGATGAGGAGCACGCGCGGACGCTTCGAGGGCAGCAGCGCCGTGCCGAGCGGGCCGAGGCGGATGTACCGGCCGATCTTGTCGAGCTCTGCCTTCTCCTGCAACCGGCCGATGGCGTCGTACCGGTAGAGGCCCTCCTGGAGCGTGGATCGAGTGTTGATGGGCCAGGTCAGCGCAGGGCCGAGCCCGAGCTCGTGGGCGATTGCGTGGGCGAGGGACGACTTCCCCGTCCCCGGCCTGCCTGTGACGAGGAGCGGACGGCGCAGGTAGATGGCCGCGTTGACGAGCTCCTTCTCCTCCCGCCCGATCTCGAGCTTCGCCCGCGGCTCCGCCGCCGGTAGCTCGCGCTCGTGAGGCGCGCCGTGGAACCTGCGCCAGGGCGGCGGGGGCGGGAGCCCGGCGATTCCATCACGCGACGCCGACGAATCCTTCCCCTGCCCTGTGGCGTTGAAGATCAGCCACTTGTCATCGCTCTGGCTCATGCTGCGCCGGTCCTCCTCACCGGCCCCGAAGAGCGCTCCCCGGGGTTCGGCGGCCGTCTGTCGAAATCGTCCCAGAGGAGCACGAGGCACTCGTCCAGGTGTTTTTCCGTTGCGCTGCGCCGGTGCTGCCGGACCAGCTCTCGCCAGTCGGGCGCCTGCGCTCCAGACGGAAGCATGGAAAGGCACTCGTCCAGGGCCTCCGCCGCGCCTTCACGCGGCCATACCGCGACGGGCGTGCCATCCTCCAGGAGCATCGCGAGCTCATCGCTGTCCGGCGGCAGGCGCAGCTTGACCGCCCCGTGGTCAGAGCTGGACGGCAGCTCGGCCACCTTGTCGACGCAGACGCATGCCCGCGCCTGGTCCGGCGGCGCGAGGAAGCGCCTCCACCGCTGTTGCCAAGCTTCCCAGAACTCTTCGTTCTCATAACAGCGCTCCCAGGAGCGGAGCACGACGCGGTACGCGGCGCCGAGCGACGTCCTGCGGGGGGAGATCCCGTGATGAATGCGCCACTGGTCGGCCCTGCATCGTGCGAGCAGCTCGACCGGCACGACCAGCTCGACGACAGGTTTCACCTTCGCAAGCTTCGTCATCTGCTGCGCAACGAGCGCCTCCAGCTCGTCGAAGCCATACTCGCGGTCCTCACCGAACTCGATCGGCTCCGACTCGGCCCTGCCGCCACGGACAGCCACGCGGAAGGCGTGCACGCGGTAGCGGTCCTGATCGACAGTCTCAAGCGCCACGTCGATGTAGGTCTCCTGCTTCGCGAACCCACGCTCGACCTCGTGGGCGCGCCGGCGCAGCGCGTCCCGCTGCAGCTCCGAGAGGCCAAGGTGATCCTTGGCAAGAGCAGCCCAGTCCACGAGCGAGCTCACCTGTTCTGGGTGCGTCCAGGAGGCCGCAGGCGCCGCGGCGAGCGCGATCAGGACGGCAACGAAATCGAGGAGCGGGTGCGCGCCGGTGCTCGTGATAAAGGCGTCCTCCAGCTTGAGGATCATCTTGCCAGCGAGGTTCCCGTCAGAAGCGTCCTCGAAGAGGAAACGCCACTCGGCCGGCGCGCTCTCGCGGTAGGCGCAGAGGAGCACGTCACGCGGCCATGCGATGTCCTTGACGATCGCGAGGAGCCGCTCGCGCAGCTCTTTCGTGAACGCGCACAGCGGCGGCACGGCGCTCTCGGAGCGCAGGACACGCGGTGCGGCCTCGGTTTCCGGCATCTTGAACAGGGCAGAGCTCGTGCCAAGAAGGTAGAGAACCGGCGAAAATGCCTCTGCGGGGTGCCCGCCATCGCTCGTCTTTGCCAGCTGGCGCCGTGCGCCGTTCAAGCTCGCGGCGATGTCGCCGCGCGTGTCCCCCGCGCCGCAGAGCAGCTGGTAGAGCTCCTCGGAGCAGATCCTCGCCGACTTTGGGTCGACCGGCCAAAGGTACGCTACCACAGCCCTCGCGCCGCTCATTGTGAGGAGCGGTTCCACGGCGCCACAGAATGGCCCCGGATCCGCGCCGCTGCACGAGTCGAGGAGGATGAGGCGCAGATCGTCGAAGGTAGCCCGGAGATCGCTGGCCAGTGACGCGAAAGGGATGCCCTGGTGTCCGCCCGCTCCATCGCCGAGCAGCAGCACCGGGCTGCGCTGCTCATTGCGGCTGCCATGTCCCACGAGGTGGAGGAGATTCGGCCGACGCGACCGGTATTGCCGCAAGGCTTCGCTGAAGCGCAGTGGTGTGGCTCTGTCGCCGACGAGTGGCTCCAGCCGCTCGAGGGCGCCGTCGCGCCGGCGCTCCTCGAGGGCGGCGAGGAGCAACTCTGGATCACCGAGCGATGAGACCAGCAGCGGACGGATTGGACTGGGCGCAGGTCCCCACACGTCCTCACCCGCCTCCGACAGATCCCGGACGACGACGATATCGGCGGAGGTGCCCAGGTACTTCTCCGTGTCGCGCTCGCAGAGCGCCTCCCAGGGGATGGCCTGGAGGTCTCGTTGCGCGGGATCCGGAAACACCAGCCGGACCAGGAGCCCCCTGGCCCCGACGCCGCCCAGCAGGGCCCGCATGTGAACGTAGACATCCCTCACCTTCCCCCGGAACAGCGCGTCGTGGAGCGCCCAGGCCTCCTGTCGGAGCGCCTTGTCGATCGCCCCTTGCCGCGCGGCAGCACGGGCCAGCTTCTCGCCGAAGTCCCTGAGCTTGTCGAGAGGAAGCACCACGCTCCCTGAGCCGGCTTTTGGATCGGAGGCCCGTGCGGCGGCGAGCACGCCGGAGCCATCGAGCGTTAGCTTGATCTCCATCCAGAGCATCGATGCTTCGAGGGTCGCTCGTCGGGGTAGGAAGGCCATCTACACGTCCACCATGCGTCGCGCCACTCAGCTCTCCGGCAGCCTCGGCGCCGCCTCCACCCCCGCGCGCAGCCGCACCGCGAGCGGCCCCGCCGCGTCGACCTCGAACGTCACCGTCCCGCCGCCGCCGATCCGCGCCTCGCCGACCACCTCCGCGCCCCGGAGCAGCTCGACGCGGAGCCCCTCGGGCAGCGGCGTCCCGGCCTCATCGAAGAGCACCACCGTGATCCCCATCCTCAGATCCCTCCGTGCGAGATCGCCCGCAGCAGCGCGCCGACGCCGGTGAAGTCGCTGGTCCACTCCCGGCACTCCAGATCGGCGAGCCGCTCGCGGATCTTGAGCGCGCCGTCGTGCACCACGAAGAGCGGCGCGTGGTTGTCCGTGCTCGCGAGCGCCTCGCCGATGTCGGGCACGACGTCGAGCGCCGCGAACGCCGGCGCCGCGCCCCCGTCGAAGGCCGCCCAGACCTCCGCGGCCGAGGCCCTGACCGCCTCGCGGGCGAGCTGGCGGCCGTCCTCGTGCCCCTCGGCGTGGAAGTACTTGTCGCCGTAGGCTCGCCAGGTGTCGCCGCGCCGGTTGCGGACCACGAGCCCCCGGGCGTTGTCCTCGTCGTGCATCCGCTTCGCGAGCAGATCGCCGGCGAGCTTGGGCGAGACCTGCGTGGCGAGCGCGCGCCGCGGGACCCGGAGGTGGCCCGCGGCGAACAGGTCCGTGAGGAAATGGTCGGCGCAGGCGTTCATCAGGTACGCGCGCTCGAGCAGCCGCCGGCGCTCCCCCGGCGAGGCATCGGCCCGCGCCTGCGCGGCCTGGCGGCACGCCGCCGCGTGCCCCGCGCGGTAGGCGGCGCGCGCGTCGAACGCGAAATGGTCGTAGTTCGCCGCGGCGAGCCGGAGGAACCGGCCCTGCGGGAGCAGCGCCGAGACCAGGCTGCCGCCGCCCGTCGCGCGGTTGTAGCTGCCGTTCAGGTCGCCGCCCGCGCGCTCGTAGGCCGCCGCCGCGCCTTGCCCGCCCGAGGGCGCCTCCTCGACCACGACGCGCTCGCGGCCCATCACGCCGAGGATGCGGCACATCTCGGCCCGCTCTCCGCCCTCGAAGGTATCGAAGACCTTCAGGAACTCCCCTTCCCCCGCGCCGATCGCGACGCCCGGGATGCCGTAGAAATCCCCGAACAGCGAGATCGCCTCGCCGTAGCGGAGGCGGACGCCGTTGGCGAGCAGCAAACGGACCTGCGGCGCCAGGGACGCCTCGTTCGGTGGAAGGCGGATCTCGGCCTGCCAGTCGCAGTCCTGGTGCTCGACAGCCTCGTAGTAGCGGCGCCGGCGGCCTTCCGGCGTCTTCTCTTCCGCCGCGGGGCGCTCGCGGACATCGGCGCAGGGCGCCGCGACCAGGGCAATCACGGTCGTGCCCTCCTGGGCGAGCGGTATCCCCTTCTCCGAGAAGAGCTCCTCCGTTGTCGCGAGGACCAGCCGGCCCTCGCGCTGCGCCTCGGCGATGGGCGCGGGCAGGCCTGAATCGGCGACGGCGGCGGACGCGGCGCCGAACGATCTCGCCGCGCGCGCTGGCCTCGCGCCCGCCGCAGGCAGCTTCACCGCGGGGTCGCCGAGGATGGTGAAGTTGCGAAAATCGTAGAGCGAGACCGTCACGTCGACGAGCTGATCTCGCAGCTTGCCGAGCTCGCTCTCCGGGTCTGCCGCTGCGAGCGCCTTGACGGTCTCCACATAGGACGCGCCGCCCGCGGCCGACGCGAGCTGGGAGGCCACTCTGCTATAACTCTGGCGGGCCTGCTCGCCGAACCCGTTGGCCGCTCCGTACAGCGGCCCGGTGGCGACGCTCGCGCGGAATCCGTGGAGGAGCAGCTCGATCAGCTTCTGGATCTTGGTCCTCCGCTCGCCGCCAACGCCGCGCGGATCGGAGAACGAGTGGATGAACCCGGGGTCGAGGTGGCCGATGACGGCGAGCGGCCCGTCCGGGTTCGCGAGCAACCGCGTGGGCAACGCGGCCACGAAGGGTCCGCCGTCATAGAAGCGGAGGAGCGATCTGTCGCCGAGCGCCTGGAAGAAGTCGCTCGCCCTCGGCGTGCCCCCGCCGAAGCAGGCGAAGAGCACCCAGATGCCGCCCTGGAGGAACGCGCCCCCGCCGAGCGCCTCCGCGGTCAGGATCTCGTCCTCCAGGTACTTCCCATCCTGACAGCAGATGGCGCCTTGCCGGCGGAGCCGATCGATGCGGTGCACCTCCCCCTCGCCGGGCACCGCGAGGCCGTGGGACGCGCTGAAAAGGAGCCTCGGCCCGGCGAGCCCGGGATCGCCGCCGCGAAGCAGCCCGAGGAGCGCTTCCCGGCTCGCCTCGTCGGCGTCGCGCCGGACGATGGGCCGCGACGGGTCCTTGCTCCGGAGATGGGCGACGACAGGATCCACGAGAAATGCGCGGCTCAGGCGGGTCGGGTCCCCGTACCCGTGATCGGTGGCGAAGACGCCCACGGGCAGGCCGACACGCGGCGTTCGCTTGGCGTCGTCGTCGGGCTCCCACGCGACGACCTTGGCGGCATAGGACCGGTAACTCTCGACGTCCGGAAACGCGAGCCGACCGACCGCCTGGTCCCGCACGCGGATCTGGTGATCGAGCTCGAACGGGATCTTCGCCGGCGGCCCCGCGACCAGCACATAGAAAGGCGCATCCTGGACGAAGGCGATGTTCTCGTTGACCCAGTCATGGAGCGCCGGCGGTTCTCTGCTGGTTGCCGGGAAGTACTTGACGGCGTCCTCCGGCCGGGGCGGCGTCGCGAGAAAGGCCGTGTTATCGCGCACACGCAGGCGGTGCTCGACGAGCGGGGCGAGCGCCGCGGCGATGCGCCGCCCCTCGTCGTCGTCGGGCACGATCAAGACCCACCCCGCCTGGGCCGTATCGTTCGTGTCCTGCCCGAATCCCGGGAACGCCTTCGGGCGCAGAGGCGCCTTCGCCTGGCCATCGAGCGCGCGGAGGGCGGCCTCGAGCAGCGCCTCCTTGCCGGCGTAAGACGACAGGGTTCCACCGCCGCTGACCAGCCCGTTCATCCACCAGCGCATCACGATCGACGAGAGCACCGGAAGCGGTGACCCCTGTCAAGGCGGCGCTCTCCCGCTGCGCGTCGCGCCGGCGCGACACGGGAGCCCCCTGCGCGCACGAGCGACCGCGCGCGCCGCTTGCCCCTCCAGAGACGCCCGTGAGACGATGCGCGGCGATCGGGGTCCTGTCTTCATGTCAAACAACGCGCCGCCCTGGTTCGAGATCGCGATCGAGCACGCCGGCGACAGCGTGTTCGTCACCCCGAGAGGCAGCCTCGGACAGAACGGCAAAAAGCGGCAGATCTCGTTCCGCCTCGACGACCTCCACGAACTCGCCCAGAAGGTCGGGCCTGCCGCAATGCATCATACGCCGCTCGACGGCGGCGCGCGGGAGATGGCGAGGGATCTGTTCGCCGCGATCTTCGAGGGCGAGGCGCTCGAGATGTGCCGGGAGCACCTCACGGCGGCGAGGCCGAGGCCGCTGCTGCTCCGGCTCGCGGTCAGCGGCCGGCCGCTTCAGGCCGTCCCCTGGGAGGTGATGCTCACCCCGAAGGGCGGCGCGCTGGACACGAGCGGTTTCCTGGCCAGCTCTCCGCGCCTGCACGTGGTCCGCGCCGTGAACAGCGGCGGCCCGGTGGGGCCGCTGCGGATCCTGAGCCGGGTGCGGGTCCTGGTCATCAGCGCGACGAGCACCCGGGTCGACGTGCAGGTCAAGGCAGCGCTCAAGGAGGCGATCGACGCCCACGCGATCGAGCTGCTCGATCCCATCGTCGGCGATCACGTCGCCACCCTCTCGGACCTGCGCAAGGCGCTCCAGCTCTACAGCCAGGAGCACAAGAGACCCCACATCGTCCATATCATCGGGCACGGCGCCGTTCGCCGGGGCGCCCATCAGGAGGCGGAGCCCGTCCTCGTGCTGCCGGGCGACACCGGCGATCCCATCGAGATCCCGGCCCAGACGCTCGCGGACGACCTGCTCCGTTGCTTCGGCGACGACCTGCGCCTCGTGGTGCTCGACGCCTGCGAGGGGGCAGCCCCGGGCGCGGACGGGAGCGCCGCCGAGATCCTCGCCAAGCAGGCGGCGGTCGCCGTCGTCGCGCACCTCTGGCCCCTCCGGACCGAGCTGGCCGGCGAGATCGCCAAGAGCTTCTACACGTCGCTCACCCTCTGGGAGCAGGGGCGCGGCGACGTGGCCGCGAGCCTCCACAGCGTCCGGCACGAGCTGCAGGCCGAGGGCGCCGGCGCCTTCTCGCCCGTGCTCTACCTCCGCGGCGCGAATCCGTTGCTCTTCGACTTCCGCGGCTGGAAGAAGCGGAGCCCCACCCCGCCGAGCCCGGAAGGCCTCGACGTCCTGGAGAAGCTCCTGAGCGGCCCGTTCTCGGTGCTGCTCGGCGACTCGGGCGAAGACCCGCTCGAGTGCCAGATGGCGTTCCGGAAAAAGCTCGCCGACAAGCTCGGCTTGAAGGGAGAGGACGCGCTCCCGCTGGCCCATTGCATCCAGCGGTATGCGCTCCTCAAGGGGCGCTCGGAGCTCGACCGCGTGTTCAAGGAGGTCGTCGGAGACATCCTGACGCGGGACGACACGCCGCTCACGCCGCTCGCCTGGGAGCTCGCCAGGGCGCTCCAGCCCGGCGTTCACGCCACCCTGCTCTGGCTGCCGGTCCTGGAGCACGCGCTGGCGGAGCGCCACCAGGACCGCGGCATCTACGTCGTCCAGCCGCCGTCGCCCGACGATCCGGGCGGCTCGCTCTGGGTGATGCGGCGCAAGGCCGGCGAGAAGGAGTGGGCGATCGCCGGCGACCTGGACGACGGGTGGCCCCACGATCTCGATTTTCGCAAGAACTACGTGATCTTACGCCTGTACGGCGGCTACCTCCCGAAGCGCGAGGTGCTCGGCGCGCTGCTCACCGAGGACGACCACGCCCTGAACCCCCGGTCGCTGGAGATGCCCGCCTGGAATGCTCTCATCCACCAGCTGTGCACGCGGCCCACGTTCGTCGTCGGGATCTCGGTCCTCGACTGGCGCCACCGCCTGGTCCTGCGGCTGCTCTTCGACCAGGGGCTCCCGCCCAGCAGCGTCGCCGTGCTCCCGCTGGATGGGGAGGAGATCGAGCGACGGATCTGGAGCGAGAGAGGCGGCGGGCTGAGCAAGGGCACGCAGCGCCGCGTGAGCATCGTGCGGCAGACCACCGACGCGCTCTCCCACATGCTCGAGGGCCGTCCGGCGCCGGGGGATCGGCGATGAGCGGGAACCCCTTTCCTGGCCCGCAGCCGTACACGGCGGAGAGCAGGCAGCACTTCTTCGGCCGCGAGCGGATTGCACGCAGCTTCCTCAGCACGATGCTCGTCCAGCGCTGCGTCACGCTCTACGGCCCCTCGGGCTCCGGCAAGTCGTCGCTGATGCAGGCGTTGGTCCTCCCCTGGGCCAAGGAGGCGAGCTGCCGCGTTGTCCTGGTCGACAAGTGGCCTCACGAAAGGAAGCCCGTCGACTGGCTGAAGGAGACGCTGCGCGAGAGGCTCGAGGTCGAGCTGGTCCCCTCGACATCCGTGTCCGAGGCGATGACGGAGACGCCGGGCCACGCGGAGGAGTGCGCCGATGCGCCGGCCTTCCTCTACCTCGATCAGATCGAGCAGCTCCTCATCCGGCGGAGCAGGGAGGATACCGACAACGTCGTCCGGTTCCTCGACCAGATGGTGGAGCGCCCGCCGCGGGAGATGCACCTCGTGCTGGGTATCCGCGAGGATTACCTTGGCCGCTGGCGCGAGCGGATCCGCGGCCGCCGGAGGCTCATCGAGAACTGGCTCCGGCTCGGCCACCTGACCGTGGACGACATCTCCGGCGCGGTCTGCACGGCCGCCGGGAACGCCGGTCAGGATTGGAACCTGGAGGTGATGCGCCGGATCCTCCACGACGTGCGGATCCAGGGAGAGGACGACTCGCACGAGGGGCCGCCGCCCTGCGGCAAAACGGCGTATCCCGAGGAGGTCCAGGCGGCGTACGCCCAGATCGTCTGCCGCGCGCTCTTCGACAAAGGCGGGCCGCCCAAGCGGTGCGAGGACGCCCGGGCCGAGCAGATCCTGGTCGAGTACCTGGAGACGACGCTCGCCTCCCTGGGACACCTGGAGGAGCCGGCCCGGCGCCTGCTCGAGGAGCACCTGATCGCGGACGACGGCAGCCGGCGCCTGCTCACCGCGCGCGCGGCGCGCCTTGGCGGGCTCTTGGAGGGCGACGTCGAGCGAATCCTCGAGACGCTGGAGCGTGCGGCGATCCTGCGCGCGGAAGCGCAGGGTCACAAGAGCGGCCGGTATTACGAGCTCGGCCACGACTGGCTCGCGAAGAAGCTCCACGAGCGCAAGCAGGAGCGCCAGCGCGAGGAGGCGCGCCAGCGCGAGGAGCACGCGCGAATGCAGGAGGAGCGCGAGCGCGAGGAGGCGCGCCAGCGCGAGGAGCACGCGCGAATGCAGGAGGAGCGCGAGCGCCAGCTGAAGCAGGCGAACGAGCTGCGGGGGCAGGCGGAGGCCGAGCGCGAGCGCGCGCGGGGGCTGCTGCTCGTGGCCACGGCGCGCGAGCTGCTCGCGCGCGGCAGGCCGGAGTGGGCGCCCGGGCTGCTGCTCGACGTGGCGAGCCCGGAGCAGACCGACGGCTGGGTGGCGCTGGCCATCGAGGTGCTCGGGCAGCGCTTCGCGCACGCGACGCTCAAAGGCCACCGGAGATCGCTCACCGCCGCGGCGTTCAGCCCGGACGGTCGCCGCGTCGCCACCGCGTGCTTCGACGGGGCCACGCGGGTCTGGAGCGCCGACGGCCGCGGCGAGCCGCTCGTCCTGCTGGGGCACAGCGACGTGGTCTGGACGGTGGCCTTCAGCCCGGATGGGTGCAGGATCGTGACCGGCGGGCGCGATGGCGTGGCCTTCGTATGGCAGATCGCCGGCGCAGAAGCGCCGAAGCTGATCGCAACCCTCGAGGGCCACGAGGACGAGATCGTGGCCGTCGCGTTCAGCCCCGATGGCCGGCAGGTCGCCACCGCGTCCAAGGACTGCACCGCGCGCCTGTGGGACATCGAGAGCCGCGACGTGAAGCGCCACGTCCTGGAGGCGGAGGCCGAGCTGACCTCCGTGGCGTTCGACCCACGAGGCGATCGGGTGGTCACCGGGTCGCAGGACGGGACAACGTACGTCTGGTCCGAGGCGAGCGAGGCGCGCCTCGTCGGACATCGCGGCGCGGTGACGCGCGCGGTGTTCAGCCCTGACGGGAGGCTAGTCGCGACCGCCTCCGCGGATCGTACGGTGCGCGTGTGGAGCGCGGATAGGCTGGCTGTGCTCGCCGTCCTCGGGGGCCACGAGCACGTCGTCACGGCGGTCGCGTTCGCGCCCGACGGGCAACGGGTGGCCACCGCGTCGCGCGACAAGACAGCGCGGGTCTGGAACGTGGGCGACCCCGAGCCCCTGTTCACCGTCGGTCCTCACGGCGGTGCCGTGGTCGACGTTGCGTGGAGCCCCGACGGGCGCCACGTGATCACCGCGTCGGAGGATGGACAGGCGCGGATCTGGACGGCCGCCGGCATGGAATCGGGCGCCCTGCGCGGCCACAAGAGGAGCCTCGTCACCGCGGCGTGGAGCCGCGACGGCGCGCAGATCCTCACCGCGTCGCTCGATGATGCGAAGGTGTGGACGGCGGCGGGCACCGGCGTTCCTGTGGTGTTGGAAGGGGACGAAGGGGCCTTGAGCGCGGCGCGGTTCGACCACGACGGGCAGCGCGTCCTCACGATTACGAAAAACGGCGTCGCCCGTCTCTTCAACGCCGACGGCTCAGGGGCAGCATCGATCCTGAGCGAGCCCGACGAGCCTATCCGCGGCGCCTCCTTCGAGCCCAAGGGGCAGCGCGTAGCGCTCGTGTCGCCCTCGGCCGTGTGGATCGTCGATCCGGACGGCCGCAGGGAGTCGCCCAGGTTGACGGTGGCAGCAGACTGGCACCTCGTCGCGGCGTTCGGCCCGACAGGGCTCGTGGCGTTTGCGGTCGCGCCAGGCGGGCGCGCCGTGATGGCTTACACGCTCGCCGAGGGCGCAGAGCGATGGAGCGAGCCGGTCGCGCTGGACGTCGGCGCGGCGCCCGTCGAGCGCGTCTTCATCCGCACGCACGTCGCGCGAGTCCGCTTCGCGACCCAGGATGGCGCCGTCCACGCCTGGAACCTTGGCGCTCTGCGCGAGTCGCCGGTGGTCACCTGGTGGCGGCACGATGGCCTGAAGTACATCGCTTTCGCTCCCGACGACCGCTGCGCCCTCGCGCTCGACGAGACGGGGCTAGAGAGCGCCTACCTGGTCACCGCCGAGAACCCGAGCGAGCGACTCTTGCTCCAGGATCACGACAAGCAGATCACGTACGGCACCTTCAGCATGGATTGCACGCGCGTCGTCACCACGTCGGACGACGGCACCGCACGGGCGTGGCGCACCGACGGCACCGGCCGGCCCATCGTGCTCCGCGGACACCGCGCCAGCGTGCTCCACGCCGCGTTCAGCCCGGATGGGGAGCGCGTCGTCACCGCGTCGGCCGACGGCACGGCGCGGATCTGGCCGCTGTCGGTCGGGGCGCTGCGGGAGCGGCTCGCCGCCGCGGTGCCCGTGGACTGCATGCCGCCCGAGCTGCGCCGCATGTACCGGGACGAGACCGCCGACCAGGCGCGCAAGCGCTACGAGGCCTGCGAGCGGTCCCACGGGCGCGATCCGGCCCGCCGCTAGCGCGCCGCCTCGAGGCGGCGTCAGGGCAGCTTGCCGACCGCGCTCCGCCCCGCCTCGCGGTAGACCTCGACCCAGCGATCCAGCTCCGCCCGCGAGACGCCGTACCGCTCGGCGATCGCCCTCGGCGCCTCGTCTCCCCGAAGCACCGCGATCACGGCCTCTTCCCGCTTCGCCGCATCGTGGCCTGCGCTCCTCGCGGGCATGGACTCGCGCTGCGGGAGGATCTCGTCGAGGAGCCCGCGCGTCAGCATCGCCTTCTCCGGCAGCTTCTCCGGCTGCATCGCCGTCGTGCGCAGGACCTCGCTCGCCTCCAAGGGCAGCCGCGCCTGGACCCCGCTCGCCATCAAGGGCAGCCGCGCCGCCGGGTCGCCGAGCAG
The DNA here is from genome assembly GCF_002950945.1 of Sorangium cellulosum. Lineage (GTDB taxonomy): Bacteria > Myxococcota_A > Polyangia > Polyangiales > Polyangiaceae > Sorangium > Sorangium cellulosum_E. The sequence continues at coordinate 5,346,720 of NZ_CP012673.1, read as the reverse complement.
CACGTAGCCCCGCAGGTCGTTGCGCAGCATGAACGCGCTGCTGCGCTTCACGGGCTCGACCGGCGACGGCCGGTTCCACACGCGGGCGTCCTCCTCGGCGTGGTAGCCGGAGAGCAGCTCGTCGTTGACCTCGCGGTACGAGCGCATCAGCGCGTCGAGCGCCACGCCGGCGCGGCTGCCGCGCGCCGCGGCCTGGAGGCTGCTGAAGATCCGCGAGGCGCGGCTCTGCGTCATCCGGTTGGGATCGGTGAACCCGTAGGTCCACGCCAGATCCAGGTGCCCGATGACCGCCAGCGGCCCCTCTGGGTTCCGGAGCGCGGCCTGCGGCAGCGCGGCGAGGAACGGGCGCTCGCCGGCCCTGGGCAAGCTCTCCAGCACCCGCTGGACGCCGTCGAAGGCGCCCTCGCGCGCGAGCAGCGACAGCCAGGCATAAAACGCGCTCTCCTTCGGCGTCCCGGCCCCGAAGCAGGCCAGGCAGAACCACAGGCCGCCCGGCAGGAACGAGGCGTTCTGCATCATCTCCGCCGTGAGCAGCCGCTCCGAGCCGCCCTGGCCGCCGACGACCAGCGCCCCTTGCAAAGCACGCTGGTGATGGTCGGAGGCCCACCCGCCCCGTGGCCGACCGAGCCCATGGCTGACGGACAGGAGCACGGAGGGCCTCGCCGCGTTCACCCCGCCGAGGAACTCCGCCGCGGTGTCTGTACCGGGGACCTCGAGCACGTTCGCGGCCGGGAAGCGCCGCCTGCCCGGCCGCTGCGCCATCAGGAGGCAAGGCTCGATGAGCAGGCTGTGGCCCAGCCGGGTCGCGTCGGAGCCGTCGTTCGCGACGAAGAACAACGCGTCGGGCTGCTCGGCGCCTGTCGGCTCCCGGGCCCAGCGCACCACCTTGTCGGCGTAGGCCGCATAGCCGTCGAGATCGGGCTTGCCGTCAGCGCCCGCGACGTGGAGGCGCCCGACGAACGAGCCGTTCGCGAGCACGTGCTGCAGCTCGGCGGACACCTCGTCCAGATCCCCGAGGAGGAGCAGGTACCGCGGCCGCTCCGCCTCCGGCACCCGCTCGTCGCGCAGCACGTCGTTCTTCCACCGGGCCGACTCGGCCATGCCCATTCCGGGCTTCACGCGGAAGGGCACCACCTTCGCCCCCTGCTCCGCCTCCCGGAGCCGGAGGAGCGGCGCGATCGCCTCGAGCGCCCGGTCGCCCGCGGCGCCCTCGGGCGCGATCACCGACCAGCGCTGGAGGGCGAGATCGTTGGGGTCCGCGTCGGGCATCTCGAGGGAGAGCGCGTCCACGCCCCGCGGCGTCTTCTCCGGCTGAGGCGCCTTGCCCGCCGCGATCTCGGGCAGGCCCGACGCGAGCGTGGGGCGGAGATCGCCGGCGTCCGCGAGCAAGAGCTCCAGTGTCCTCGGGGCGACATCCAGCATGGGTGCGGCAGCGTGCCAGAGGCACGCCGGGGGGTCAATGCGCCCCCGGATACGGCGCGCCCCCCCTACACTCGCCGCGCGCGTCGTGCCATACGCGTCGCGAACCCAACGCCAGACGGAGATCCACGATGACTCACCATCCCGCATTGACGCCCGGCCGCGTGGCCGTGGTGACCGGCGCCGCCAGCGGCATCGGGCTCGCCGCCGCCATCCGCTTCGCGCGCATGGGCCTGAAGGTCTGCCTCGCCGACCTCGACGGCCCCGCGCTGCACGAGGCCGCCGCGGGCGTCGCCGCCCTGGCGGCCGGCGGCAAGACCGATGTCCGGGCCGTACCGACGGACGTCGCCAGGCTCGACGACGTGCAGCGCCTGAAGCAGGTCGCCTACGAGACGTTCGGCGAGGTGGCCGTGCTGATGAACAACGCCGGCGTCGGCGGCGGCGGCAAGCCCTGGCAGGACTACGATCGCTTTCGGCGGCTCATCGAGGTGAACCTCTGGGGCGTGATCCACGGCGTGCAGGCGTTCACCGAGGCGATGCTCGCGCAGGACACCCCGTGCGCGATCGTCAACACCGGATCGAAGCAGGGTATCACCACCCCTCCAGGCGACGCGGCCTACAATGTCTCCAAGGCCGGCGTGAAGGTGGTGACCGAGCAGCTCGCGCACGAGCTGCGCAATGTGCCCGGCTGCAAGATCACCGCCCACCTCCTGATCCCGGGCTACACCTTCACCGGCATGACCGCGCGGGGCACGGAGAAGCCCGCCGAGGCCTGGACCGCCGATCAGGTGGTCGACATGCTGATCGACAGCATGGGCCGGGGCGACTTCTACATCCTCTGCCCTGACAATGCGGTCACGCGCGAGATGGACGAGCGCCGCATCCAGTGGGCGGCCGACGACCTGATCCGGAACCGCCCTGCGCTCTCGCGCTGGCACCCGGATTTCGCCGAGGCGTTCGCGGCGCACATGAAGGGCGCGGCGAAGCCCTGAGGCGCCACGGTCCTCCGGGGCCGTCCTGCGCCGCACCCCCGTTGCTGCCGCTGCCGCAGGATCGCGCCCGGAGCGCTGCGGCGTACCACGATCCGCCATCACCGGAGTCCCCGCCGGTCGTGCGCCCCCGTCACGTCGGGCCCGTGCTCGGAGCACCTTCGCGCCTGCAAAAAGAGACCTCCGCTGGAGGAATGTCTATCCTGAGAGCGAGCGGCCGTGCGCTCGCACCAGCGCTGGCGCGGGCACGAAGGAGGGGCGGCACATGACGTATGGACCCAGGGGCGAGCGGGACGGACAGCCATCCATCGAGCAGCTTCCCTCGGAGATCGCGGCGGATGCCCTGCCGGGCGAAGGGGGTCTGCCTCCCTGGGAAGACGTCGAGATGGAGCCTGCCACGCCGCCGGAGGCGTGGCTCGCGCGGCCGCACGCGCTGTTCGGCCCCACCGATGCGCCGCCGCAGCTCGTGCGGACCGTGAACCTCCTGCGCGTCCCCGAGCACGACATCCCCGGACCCGACCACGTCGATCGTATCGCCGAGCTCCTGTTCGCCCGCGCGCGGCAGGGCCTCGGCGACGTGTTCGCGCACCCGGACTACGCGGGCTTCGACGGCCCCGCCGAGGCCTTTGCGCGCGCCGTCGCCGAGCACCAGACCGGCGTCCCGTACACACAGCCCGTTTACTTCTATGGGTCCCAGGCGCGGGTCGCGAAGGCCGTCGCCGACACGGGGTATTATCCGCTGGTCGGCCAGTGCCAGCAGGCCGTGACGACGGCGCTCTGCTTCTATGGCTGGGACGGCGGCGCGCTCGGCGACATCGGCTCCGGGCTCGACGCGCAGCCCGCCTGCGCCCGTCTCGGCCAGGGGTGGACGCAGGTGCCGCTCGTGCTGGAGCAGCTCCCGGACGATCTGTGGGAGCAGATCACCGTCGGCTCCTGCCTGTTCTGGTCGGCGCCTTGCCCGATGAAGAAGGCCGGCGCCACGTGCGCGGGCGCCCAGCACGTCGTCGGGTGCGGGCGCGGCAGCGGGCACGTCGCCATGGTCCTGCGCAAGCACCCGACCGAGCGAGCGTGGCAGCTCTGGGACACGACCACCTCGTTCAACGATCCGGCGCGCCACGCAGCCGTCGCCAAGGGGTCGCGCATGCTCTGGGAGTCGCACTGGTGGCCGTGGATCCCGAGCACCCTGTCGGGCGGCGCGTGGGCCTTCCGCGGCATCGCCCGGCCGGGATCGCTCGGGAGCCTCCGGGCGCAGCTCGCGCCCCGCGGGCGGGCGCGCCTCCTGCTCCGGCGCCGGAGCGACAGGAAGCTCCTCTTCCGCTCCGCGTGGTTCTCGATGGAGCAGGAGCGTCTCCCCGTCTCGTGGCTCTTCCGGGCGCTGCGGGGCGCGCCGTTCCATGAGACCGTCGAGCCCACGTTCTGTATCAATTCGGCATGGGACGGCCCGCGGGACAACCGCCCGCTGCTCGATTGCTCGTGCGACCCGAGGGGCAACGCCACGATGAGCTGGCGGCCGAGCCAGGGCCTGCACGATCGCCCGGGCAGATCCGATTGGTCCCCGGACGCGCCCTATTCCGCGGGCGGCGGCGCCCCCGCGAAGAGGCCCACCGATTCGACGCCGGCACCCGCCCCGCCGGCGGGTGCGCTCTCGAGCGGGCTGCTCGCCGGTCGCCCCGAGCTCCAGCGGATCGCCGCGGGCGACGGACTTACCCGATGACGAGGTCCCCCCGGAGAGCCTGCGCCAGGCGCTGCTCGACGAGGTGCGGGCGCGGGTCGAGGGCGCGGGGAAGGTCACCTCCTTCGAGGGCTACACGGATCTCATGCTCTCCGCCCCGGCGCTCGGCTTCAGGCGCGCCTCGCCGGGGCCCGAGGCGTTCGCCCGTTTCGGTGGCGAGCCCGGCCCGGGGTGGGAGGACTACGCCCGCGACGCGGGCACGGACGTGGCCGGGCGCGAGCTGCCGGGCGATCTGCTCGAGGAGATCGCGCAGAGCCGCAACGAGGCGCCCGCGGAGCCGGGCCTCAGGGCGGTCCGCAACGGGCACATGTACACCGGGGCCGGCGACAGGGCGCATCAAGCCTACCTCAGCGAGTACTTCGAGGCGCGCGCGGCCGCCTCGAGCCCGGGCGATCGCCGCAAGATCCTCGCCTTCGGCGCCTTCCAGGCGCGCGAGGGCAGCACCGCGGCCATCAACACGTACGATAACCAGATCGTGACGTGGGGGACCGGCTGGGGCGGCCGCGGGTTGCTCGGCAAGGTGATGGCGCGCGCCGTGGCGAACGAGGCGCTGCGGGAGCGCCTCGGCCGCGCCGGCGTGTGTTACCGCGACAGGAACGTTTACGATGTCGTCGACCTCCGGGCGAAGCGGGTGATCACCGGGCAGCGGGAGGCGCTGGAGACGCTGCGCAGCTCGGTCCCGCTGCTCCGGCTGCTCATCCACGTGGCGCGGGATCCGGAGACGCGCGATGTGGTCACGGAGGCGCAGCTCCTCACGTTCATGGAGACGTCGGGTCACCTGCCCGGGTCTGACGCCATCGCCACGCAGGCCCTGTTCAACCTGGTTGTCCACCTCAAGCACTGGGCGCCCGCGTACGTCGACGGCTGCCTCGACTGGGCGCTGCCCCAGGCGGGCGGCGGCGCGCCCTCGGTCGAGCGCGACCAGGACCTCGCGGTGCTCATCGGCCGGTATTTCTACGGGAAGGCGCGCCGATCGAGGTGGATCCCGAGCTGGAAGCAGTTCCAGCTGTACTGCGAGCACATGAAGGCCGACGGCCTCGATTGCATGAGCGATGCGTTCGTGCGGGCGGCGGGGCCGCCGTCGGGAGATCCGTTCGCCGAGTTTCCCCTGCCGCGGCCGGGCAGGCCGGCCGAGCCGCCGAAGGCGCAGATATTGAAGAACGCGCCGCTCGCCGGCCAGCCGGCGCTCGAGTGCGCCGCGAAGGGCGAGAGGTCGTTCCGGAAGGGGGCCAGCGGGGCCGAGATCAAGGCGTTGCAGCAGGCGCTGCTCGCGGTCGGGATCGAGGTCCGGGGGAGCGTCGACGGCAAGTTCGGGGAGAAGGTGGAGGCGGCCGTGAAGGCGTTCCAGGCCGGGAATGGGCTGCTCGCGGATGGCGTGGTGGGACAGCGGACCTTGAAGGCGCTCGACGCGAAGCTCGGGGAGGCGGGAGGCTGATTCTGGGCGTCCGACGCGGCGGCCACCGCTGCCCGTCGGCGCTGAGCCTCACGTACCGGGAAGTTCCCAGCCGTGCCTGCGGTGCGCTCTCCTCGATGCAGCTGCCGCAGGTTCGGTCGCGATCAAGGGTGTTGTTCCCGGAGCGGGCTCTCCTGCATCACATACTGCCCGGCGTGATCAGAGGCCAGGCGAACTGCCCGGATCTCGTCCCGTGCGATCGGGAACGCCGCGCGCCGCGTGTTGCGCCCGCTGGGCGAACATCCGGCCGGCGGACAGCGGGTCGTCGTCGCCGGGCGCGGGAGGTGTCGGCGCGGGGGGCGGCGGCTTCACGCAGGTACCGAGCAGTCCGGCGGTCCGCAGGAGGATGCGGAGGGCGAAGGCGTCGAGGCGGAGGCCGAAGCGGCCCGTCCCGTCGCGGTAGACCGGCTCCATGCCGTGCCACGCCCTCTGGAGCGAACCGGCGAGATCGCCGGTCTCCGCGATCACGCCGGCCTCGTCGAGGCGCTCCGCGATCTCGTCGAGCATCATCGGCGCGCCGCGCTCGAGGAGGGCGACGATCATGAGGTGGAAGAGCTTCGCCCTGCCCTGCGCCGCGACGTCCTCGACCCGGGGAACGGCGATGCCCAGGCGCTCGCAATACCTGTTCTGAGGCGGCTCCGTGGTCCCCTGTGGATGCGCCTCAGCGGGCTGTGCTGCGCGTGAGTGTTCGGGAAGAGCTCGGATTTTGTCGTAGTTCTCGTGACCCTCGTAGATCGGGGGCTTTCGCGTCTGCATGCGCGCGCAACCTACCGCGGGATGTGTGTCGCGTGCCCGGATATCAGCGTGAGAAAAATATGAGCGCAAACGCAATGCGAACCGGAGACATCGATCGCATTACGACGAGCAGGATCGATTTTCCACGTCATCCGCGAGCGGACGGAGGGTGGAGGCTCACAGGGGATGAACGCGCGTGGGGGGAGCCGGTGGGCGGGCCGATCCTGTCGGCAGGCGAGTTCGTCAGCGGCGCGGTTCGACGCGCGGGTAGACCGAGGCGGCGTCCTCGCCGCCGGCCTCCAGGAACTTCTCGTCCTGCTTCCTGGGCTGGAACCAGAGCATGATCACGCCGACCACATGCCCGGCCCGGTCGATGGCCGGCGCGCCGCTGAAGCCGCGGAGGTCGACCGGCGGGTCGACGTCGTACCGGAAGCGATGCCCATTCCGCGCGGTGACCTTCCCGGCATAGACGTTCTGCTTGCAGGGCTCCTCGATGTAGGGACAACCGACGAGATAGATGTCCTCTCCGACCTCGACCGGCCGGGGGCGCAGCCGCAGGGGCGTTGCGGGGAGGGGCTTCCCGGTGTCCTTGAGGGTCAGGAGCAGCCAGTCGAGCTTCGGGTCGTCGAGGCCGGGCGCGGCGACCTTGCCCGCCTCGACGAACTGGTCCTCTAGTGTGCGCGGGAACAGGCGCCAGGACCGGATGGCGCCGTCGAGGGCCACCACCGAGACCTCGGGATCTACCCCGCCGTTCTGGCCGAGGAGGTGCTTGGCGGTGGCGGCCAGCGTGCGGCCGTCCTGGGTCCTGACGAGGAAGGCGCTCGCGCCCTGGAGCGCGGTGTGGCCGTGGAACTCCGCGTGGTTGGTCAAGACGAGCTGAGGCCATTCTCGTGGCGGTCGCGACGCCCATGGCTCGGCTGGAGCAACCGGGGACGCGGAATTGGTGGGCTGCGCTGGCGGCGGGTCACTGGGGCTGGGAGCGGAGCGCTGGCAGGCGGCGGTCATGAGGAGCGATAGGGAGAGCGAGAAGAAGCAGAGATTCACCGCTCGGGCTCGCTCCTCCAGGGGCCGATGTCGTGCAGAGAAGGCATCTTGGCTGCTCACGGCGGGTCAACCTCCGGGTAGAACGGCGTCCGGCCGTACGAGCGCTCGCAGGACTCGTATCCCTTCCGGGCGGCCTCATCAATCTCATCAAGGTAGGCTCGGCGCACTTCAGGGGAGAGACAGTCGGCGGCGGCAGCGCGGAGGCTCTGCTGAAGGGCTTGCGCAGAGATGGCCCACACTCGCGCCGTATTGTCGCCCGACGCGGTCACCACTCGCTGCCCGTCGGCGTTGAACACTGCCGAGATGACCTCGTCCTCGTGGCCCCTGAGCACGACGGGCGTCCCGCTGCCGTCCACGTTCCACACACGCGCTGTCTTGTCGAAGGACGCGGTCACCACTCGCTGCCCGTCGGCGATGAACACTGCCGAGATAACCATGCCCTCGTGGCCCCTGAGCACGACGGGCGTCCCGCTGCCGTCCGCGTTCCATACACGCGCCGTCTTATCCTCCGACGCGGTGACGGTGTGGCGGCCATCCTGACTGAAGCGAGCAGACAAAACGCGACCCCGATGACCGCGCAGTCGTGGCCGAGCTCGAAGTACCGGCTCCCCTGATGCTCCTCCGCGCGCAGCACCGCCGCCCGCTCCAGCTGCCCGAGCACCTCCGCCGCAGCCCCGGGCGGCAGCACGCCGCGCGCCTCTTGCTCGGTCAGCAGCGTCCGGTGTCCCTCGCGGTCCACGAGGTGCTCCTCGAGCAGGAGCCGCGCTGCCTCGCTCAGCTCTCCGAGCCCCTCCACGGTGGTCTCCAGGTACCGGTGCAGGATCACCTCCGCCTCCACGGCCCCGGCCTCACTGCCGCGCCCCGCTGCCCGTTCTCCCCACAGCGCCCTGCAAACGATCTGCCCGAACGCGGCCTGCACCTCGGCGTCCTCCGACGCAGGCGCTCCAGGCATCCTCACCTCCAGCATCAGGGCACGCACCTGCTCCTCGGCCCAGCGCTGGCGAGGCCGCCCCTCCTCCGCCGCCCGGCAGACCGCGCGGACCATCTCGCCCACCGAGAGCTGCCCCAGCCGGAAGCCGTGATCGAGCAGCTCGCGCCGCCCCCTCGCCCGATCCCGGAAGCGCCCGAGGTAATCTTCCCGCAGCGAGAGCGCGATCTGGAGCCCCTGCATCGGTTTCTGCGCCAGCCGGTCCACCGCCTCGATCAGCGCGCTCGCCTCGCCCGCATCCCGCCCCGGAAAGAGCACTTGCTCGAGCTGATCCATGTAGATCGGCCGCTCGCTCCTCCGCTCGGCCAGGAGGATCGCCTCGTCCAGCGCCTCGATCCGCGCCTTTCCTTCAGGAGCATCTCCCAGATCAAGATCGTCATAGACCGCGCGGACGAGCCAGGAGAGCGGCGCCTCCCCGGTCGGCCAGCCATCGACGCGCACGACCCGGAAGCCGTGCGCCTCCTCCAAGAGCGGGATCACCCCCGCCTGCATCAGCGACGACTTCCCCGCTCCGGAAGGCCCGAACACCGTCGTGCACGGGTGCGCCATCAGCCGGTGCGAGAGCTTCCTCGTGAGCTCCTCGCGGCCAAAGAAGTACCCGCGGTCCGCCGCCCGGTACGGCTGCGGCCCGGGAAACGGGTTGTGCGGCGCGCTCGCCTCGCTCATGACCTGTCTGCCTCCATGAGCACTCCGAGGTAGGTAGAGCGGTGGACCATCGCGCTCCTCGTCAGGACCGGCGGCATGGAGGAATGGCAGGCAAAATGACCCGAGGGCGCCAAGGACGAGCTGCCGCGCCCCACCTGGGCGACCGCAGCTTCGCTCGCCGCGCTGGGAAGGCGTCTTCGTGGCTCACGGCACACCGACCTCCCGGTAAAACGGCGTCCGACCGTACGAGCGCTCGCAGGACTCGTAGCCCTTCCGAGCGTCTTCGTCGCTCTCGTCGAGGTAGACGCGGCGCAGCTCGGGCGAGAGGCATTCGGTGGTGGCGGCGCGGAGCTTCTGTTGAAGGATCTGGACCGAGGTGGCCCATACCCGCGCCGTCTTGTCGCCCGCTGCGGTGACCACCCGCTGACCGTCGGCGCTGAACCACGCGAACCGGACCCCACCCACGTGGCCGCTGAGCACCAGGGGCATGCCGCTGCCGTCCGCGTTCCACACCCGCGCCGTCCCGTCGTCCGACCCGGTGACCACCCGCTGACCGTCGGCGCTGAACGACGCGAAGAGGACCCCGCGCTCGTGCCCCCTGAGCACGACGGGCACGCCGCTGCCGTCCGCGTTCCACACCCGCGCCGTCGTGTCCTCCGACGCGGTGACCACCCGCTGGCCGTCGGCGCTGAACGACGCGGACAAGACGTCGGCCTCGTGTCCCCGGAGCACGACGGGCGGGCCATCCCCGTCGGCGCTCCACACTCGCGCCGTCCTGTCCTGCGACGCGGTGACCACCCGCTGACCGTCGGCACTGAACGACGCGGACAAGACGTCGGCCTCGTGTCCCCGGAGCACGACGGGCGGGCCATCCCCTTCGGCGCTCCACACTCGCGCCGTCCTGTCCTGCGACGCGGTGACCACCCGCTGACCGTCGGCGCTGAACTCCGCGGACCGAACCCACTCCTCATGTCCCCGGAGCACGACGGGCACGCCGCTGCCGTCGGCGTTCCACACGCGCGCCATCTTGTCGTCCGACGCGGTCACCACCCGCTGGCCGTCGGCGCTGAACTCCGCGGACCGAACCCACTCCTCGTGTCCCCGGAGCACGACGGGCACGCCGCTGCCGTCGGCGTTCCACACGCGCGCCGTCTTGTCGTCCGACGCGGTCACCACCCGCTGGCCGTCGGCGCTGAACTCCGCGGACCGAACCGCGGCATCGTGACCCCTGAGCACGACAGGCCTGCCGCTGTCGTCGGCGTTCCACACGCGCGCTGTCCTGTCCTCCGATGCGGTGACCACCCGCTGACCGTCGGCGCTGAACACCCCGGACCGGACCCAGTTCTCGTGGCCTCGGAGCACGACGGGCGAGCCGCTGCCATTCGCGTTCCACACCCGCGCCGTCCCGTCGCCCGACGCGGTGACCACCCGCTGACCGTCAGCACGGAACGCCGCGGACCGAACCGCGCCTTCATGGCCCCGAAGCACGATGGGCATGCCGCGGCCGTACGCTTCCCACACCCGCGCCGTCCCGTCGCTCGACGCGGTGACCACCCGCTGGCCGTCGGCGCTGAACGCCGCGGACCCCACCGAATCCTCGTGGCCCGCGAGCACGAATGGCGGGCCGCTGCCGTACACTTCCCACACCCGCGCCGTCTTGTCGTCCGACGCGGTGACCACCCGCTGACCGTCGGCGCTGAACGACGCGGACGAGACCGGGCCTTCGTGGCCCCGGAGCACGATCGGCATGCCGCTGCCGTCCGCATTCCACACCCGCGCCGTCCCCCCGCTCGATGCGGTGACCACCCGCTGCCCGTCGGCGCTGAACGAGGCGGATGAGACCGGGCCTTCGTGGCCCGGGAGCACGATCGGCGTGCCGCTGCCGTCCGCGTTCCACACCCGCGCCGTCGTGTCCTCCGACGCGGTCACCACCCGCTGCCCGTCGGCGCTGAACGACGCCGACAACACCGGGCCCTTGTGGCCCCGGAGCACGATCGGCATGCCGCTGCCGTCCGCGTTCCACACACGCGCCGTCCCGTCGAACGACGCGATCGCCACCCGCTGCCCGTCGGCGCTGAACGATGCCGACAACACCGGGCCCTTGTGGCCCCGGAGCACGATCGGCATGCCGCTGCCGTCCGCGTTCCACACACGCGCCGTCCCGTCGAACGACGCGGTCGCCACCCGCTGCCCGTCGGCGCTGAACGACGCCGACAACACCGAATGCTCGTGGCCTCGAAGCACGACGGGCGTGCCGCTGCCATCCGCGTTCCACACACGCGCTGTCCTGTCGTCCGATGCGGTGACGATGCGGCGGCCATCCAGGCTGAAGCCGGCAGACATCACTGCGCCTTGATGGCCGCGCATCGCCAGCATGGGAGGCGCCGAGGCCAGCACCTCGGTCGCCACATCGATCCAGCCCCGTACGTCATCCGGCTCGATCACCTCGAGGAGAAGCTTCGTTGCGGGCGCCGGCTGTCCCTTCGCCAGGAGCTCACGAGCGCCGGCCACCAACGAGGAATTCCACGCCCGCCCCTGCGCCCTCGCCGCATCTTCTGCCGCCATTAGCGCACGATAGCTAGCAAGCTCCGCCGCGTTTCGCTGCTTTATCGTCCAGACGGCAAGCGCCGCCATGATCGCGGTCACCGCGACGGCGACTCCCGCGATCAGCCCCAGCATTCGCCGCGCCGCCCTCTCCCTGGCGCCCCTCTGTTCCTCTTCCTCCCTCCGCTTCCTCTCCGCCTCTCTCTGCTTCCCCTCCCGCTCCTGCCGCCTCATGAACACGCGGCTGGCCAGCCAGTCGTGACCGAGCTCGAAGTACCGGCTCCCCTGGTGCTCTTCCGCGCGCAGCACCGCCGCCCTCTCCAGCCGCCCGAGCACCTCCGTCGCAGAGCCGGCCGGCAGCACGCTGCGCGCCTCGTTCTCTGTCAACAGCGTCCGGTGGCCATCCCGGTCGATGAGGTGCTCCTCAAGCAGGAGCCGCGCCGCCTCGCTCAGCGGTCCGAGCCCCTCCACCGTGGCCTCCAGGTACCGGTGCAGGATGGCCTCGGCCTCCACGGCGCCGGCCTCGGCGCCGCGGCCCGCCGCCCGCTCCTCCCACAGCGCCCGGCAGACGATCTGCCCGAACGCCGCCTGCACCTCGGACTCCTCCGAGGCCGGCGACCCGGGCGTCCTCACCTCCAGCATCAGCGCGCGCACCTGCTCCTCGGCCCAGCGCCGGGTCGGCTGGCTTGTCTCCACCGCACGGCAGACCGCGCGCACCATCTCGCCCACCGACAGCGGTCCCACCCGGAAGCCGTGGTCGAGCAGTTCCCGCCGCCCTCTCGCCTGATCCCGGAGCCGCCCCAGGTAATCCTCCCGCAGCGACAGCGCAATCTGCAGCCCTCGCATCGGCTTCCGCGCCAGCCGGTCCACCGCATCGAGCAACGCGCTCGCCTCGCCCGCGGCCCGCCCAGGGAAGAGCAGCTGCTCGAGCTGATCCAGGTAGATCAGGATCGGCCGCTCGCTCCTTCGCTCCGCCAGCGCCATCGCCTCGTCCAGCGCCTCCCCTGCGCTCCTCTCCGGCGGCGCTGTCCCGAGTTCCAGATCGTCGAAGAGCGCGCGCGCGAGCCAGGAGAGCGGCGCCTCGCCTGCCGGCCACCTGTCCACGCGCACGACTCGGAAGTCGTGCGCCTCCTCCAAGAGCGGGATCACCCCCGCCTGCATCAGCGACGACTTCCCCGCTCCGGAAGGCCCGAACACCGTCGTGCACGGGTACGCCATCAGCCGGTGCGCTAGCTTCCTCGTGAGCTCCTCGCGGCCAAAGAAGTACCCGCGATCCGCCGCCCGGTACGGCTGCGGCCCGGGAAACGGGTTGTGCGGCGCGCTCGCCGCGCTCATCGGCGGCCTCCGCCTGCCTCCACAAGCGCGCCGAGCCACGCCGCGACATCTCCATCGCCCGCCGCGACGACCCCCACCCCCGCTCTCCCCGGCAGGCCCACGCCCTTCTCCCAGAGCTCCCGCTCGGCGTCGTCGGGCTCGATCAAGGCCATGCTCTCCCGCGGCACCGGCCTCCGCCCGAAGAGCCGGTGCAGCAGCATCCGGTGGTGCCACGTCGTCAGCGACATCCCCGCGATCAGCGCCGGCCGGCTGTTCAACGTGCTCAGGATCTCGTCCGCCAGGTCACGGGGCAGCGCGCTCTCGAGCTCGCGGAAGCCGTGGAGGTAGTCGTCCTCGGTGAGCAGCGGCCGCGTGAAGATCTGCTCCGGCGTGTACCCGCGGTAGAGCCGGAGCAGCACGATCTCCCGCTCCAGATCGACCGACGCGGGCAGCGCCTCGAGCGCCTCCCAGTCGCCGCCGGCCGCCCGCCGGAGCACCAGCGTGCTCTCCTCGTCGGGCTGGATCACGTGGATCGTCCTCTCCGGTTGCTGCTCCGCGAGCGCGACCTCCAGGAGCGGGCTCCGTAGCAGCGTCGTGTGCACCCCGGGCCCCAGGGCGCGCGCCAGCGCCTTGATCACCGGCGGCGCCTCCGCGCCGGCGCGGAACGCGCGCTGGAACTCCGCGCCCAGCTTGTCGGCACCACGGCGGAGCGCGTAGAGCTGGGTCAGCGCGCTCATCGGCAGGCCCGCCGGCGGCGGTTCCGACACCTTCGCGATCTCGGTCCGGAGCTTGTCGCGGAAGCCGTCGAGCACGGCGCGGTCGGCCCTCCAGCGGTCGCCGAGCAGCAGCGAGAAGCGCCGGGAGACGATGCGCGCGAGGCCGGGATCCACCGCCCTCGCCGCCGCGCTCACCACGGCAGGGCTCACCGGCGGCGCGACCTTGCGGCCCTTGAAGTCGAACAGCACCCCGTTCGGCCCGCGGAGGTAGACGACCGGCGAGAACGCCTCGGCGCTGCCCTCGAACGCGCCGAGGACCGCGCGCCTCGCCTCGTTGAGCGCGACCGCGATATCCCCCTTGCCGAGGCCCGCCCCGGCGAGCGCGCGGTAGAGCTGCGTCGAGCACGCCCTCGCCACGTTGGCTTGAATCGGCCAGAGGTGGGCGACCACCGCGTCCGCCCCGGCCCGGGCCAGGACCTCCGCGGCCGACGCGAACACCGACGGCCTCGCCCCCTCGCACGCCTCGAGCACCACGAGCCGGAGGAAGCTGCGGAAGCTCGCCTTGAGCTGCTGGCCGAGCAGCTCGGCCGGTAGCCAGCGCTCCTCGCCGTCCTCGTCCGCGAGCCGCAGCACGGGGACGCCGTCCTGCACCCCGCCGTGGCCGAGGAAGTGGAGCACGTGCGGGATCGGCTCGCAGCGAAGCCGATCGAAGAGCCAGGGCAGCCGGACGGCATCCCCCTCGATCGGGGCGAGCCACTCGACCTCGCCCGCGGCGATCGGGCCGGCGAGCGCCTCCTTGAGCCGCGCCAGCGCGGCGCCGCCGGACGGCGCGATCGCGAGCACACGCACCGCGCCCCGCACCTCGCGCGGCTGCCACGGCTCGGCCGTCGTGACGCCGCGCACCGGCAAGAGGTCCGGCGAGGTCCCCCAGAACCGCATCGCCTCACCCGGCGCGGCGAGCGCTTCCCAGGGGACCTCTTGCAGCCCGGGATCGTGGATCACCAGGCGCACGAGGAGCGGCCCGCCCGCGGCCTCGCCGAGCCGCGCCCGGAGGTCGTGGATACCGTCGCGGAGGACGGCGCAATGGAGCGCCTGCGCCGTCTCGACACGCGCGCCGAGCGGCCGGCCGCGCGCGGCAGCCTCGCGCACGGCGACGCTGAAGCTGCCGAGCTGCACGGCGCCCAGCTCCGGGCCGAGCGGGTGAGGCGCCGTCTGCTCGCCGCGGCTGCCTCGCGCAGAAGCTCGCACGTCGCCTCCGGCGCGGTCGAGAACAAGCTCCATCCATGGGCTGGGTGCCCCGGGTCGATGCATGGAAGGCACATTACTACACGCGAGCTCGCCCGGACTCGCGCGCGCCGCTTCGTGACGGCCTGCGCGGCACCAGGCTCGTCTCCTTGGCGAGATCCCAGGCCCTCCGGTGCGCTGTCAGGTGGAGCTCCTCGTCGTTGAGGGCACGGCCGCAGGGTGCACGGGCAGCCTGGTGCCCTCCTCTGCTCGGAGAGATTGCCTGGGAAGGTGAGAGGACATGAAGATCATTCGAGTTTCTTCCCCCTCCCCTCCGGCACGTGCTCATGTCCGCAGCACCAGCGGCAGCGTGGCCGAGGACCACCAGCCGGCGCACGCGCCCAGCGTCCTCCCCTCCGGGAGCGCTCCACGTTCCGCTGAGGAGCGTTCCGCCCCCCGCGCGCACGTTCTGCTTTGCGACCTGGCCGGGTTCTGAGCCCCGGCGGACGCTCCGTCTTGCGGTCCGGAGGGGTCCCGACCCCCCTTCTGGCACAATCCGAAGCGCTTCCGGGAGGTTCATGGCACAAAAATGCGAGTTCTGGAGCGATCTTTGGCACAAAATGGCTGCTGCACACGCTCTGCAGAGCGCCCAGAGGGGGTCCGGACCCCGGTGTGTCGCAATGCATTGCGTTTGTGCCAGTCCCCGACCCCCCTGACTTGGCACAGATCGAGGCCGCGATGGCACAGGTCGTGGGCGCTGCTCCCTCCGGAACGTTCAGCTACGCGGGATCGGTCACCCGCGGTGCCGCAGGAGGCCACGGTGCCAGCAGCACGCGTGGCGCGACCTGGCTGGAGGTCGACCGACACGGGTCGGGCGGCGAGAGCACAGCGGGGGAAGGCGGGGAGCAAGAAGAAATTTGAACCACAGAGACACAGAGGGCGCAGAGGGAGAGAATAAGACGAATCATGGGTTATGAATCATGCGCTTGATGCCGAGGCGTAGCGCGGGGACATTGAAAGTAATCAGCAGACCAATACGAAGCTTCATGGTTTTCAGGTAGGAGAGAACCTGCGCCATATGGATCGGTGCGAGGTGCTCCACGACCTTGAGCTCGACGACCAGGCGCTCGGCCACGAGCAGATCGATTCTACCTTCACCGACCATCCGTCCCTTGTAGTTCACATGAGCCACCACCTGGCGCCTGAAGGGGATACCAAGAAGCGAAAGCTCCACGCTGAGTGCCTCCTCGTAGATCGATTCGAGAAACCCAGGACCAAGGACGCGATGTACCTCCATCGCGGCACCGATCACGTGACGGGTGAGCCCATCCTGCTCGGTACCCATCTCATTGTTCTCTTCCTCTGTGCCCTCTGTGCCTCTGTGGTTCATTCTTCTTCTTTCGACGCAAGCAATACTCCAGTTGCGCCGCTCAGTGCGATTCTCGTACAACCGTCGGTCGCCTCACTAATCACCCCAGCGAGGCGTCCCGCTCCCGCCCAACCAGCCGCTGGTGCCGACCGCGCTTCGCGCGGCGGCACACCGGCAAGCCGTTCGGCGCTCTGTGCGTGGGCGGACATGCCGCTGCAGCGCCACGACCGAGGAGACCGTTGTCAGTCCCCAGGCCAACACTGACCCAGTGGCCGCTCGGCCAGCGCGGCAAGCAGCGCGCGCCAAGCGCATTACGCACGAGCTGAGCGTTTACGCTCATCCTCACGCTCTGCCTCATGGTCATCGCCGATCGCATCCCCTCGGGCTTCATCAGGCAGATCGAGCGCCACCGCGGCTCCGTCGCGCCGCTGGGAGGGGGTCTCTGGCGGGGCGAGCTCAACGGCTTGCTGCTCCACGGCGTGGAGACACGCGAGGCCTGCTGGCAAAGCCCCACGGAGCGTATGCTCTACACATTTTCCCGGGACTACCTGAAGGGAGCGGGGCAGATCCTGCCGCTGGATCCGGAGGAAACTCGGGTGTACAATGCCCTCTACCAGCAAGTCGAACAGTTCCGGAGGCAGCGGGGAACCATGGCCATGAAGGACTACGAGCTGGCTCGTCAGAGCTACCAAGAGGTGCTGGATCAAATGCTCGCGCAGGTGCCTCCAGAGCAGGTCCTGTCGAGGTACACGCCGGGGCAGCGCCTCGATGGGCTCACGCCGGGGCAGCGCCTCGATGGGCTCACGCCGGGGCAGCGCCTCGATGGGCTCACCCCCGAGGAGATCCTCCGCGCGATTCCGCCCGAGATGCGGGAGCTGCTCGCGAAGAAACTTGACCGCTGAGCCGGATCGCATCGCAAGATGCTCCCCGTCATGGGCGGAAGGAGACGATCAGCTGCGGCGACGGTGTGGCTCTGGGCCGCTGCTGCGGCGGCATGCGGCGGCTGCACGCAGATCCTCGGCGCGGACTGGGACAAGTACCAGGACGGCGCGGCGGCGGGCGGCGCCGGGGCCACGGGCGCCGGGGGGTGCTCCAACGGCGAGCCGCAGTGCCCGGACGACACGCCGCAGCCCTGCGATGAGCAAGGCGAGGGCGGCGACGCGTGCGCCGGGCAGACCTGCGTCGACGGGGAGTGTGCCGCGGCGTGCGCCCCGGAAGAGAGGCGCTGCCTGGACGGCCATCCACAGACGTGTGATGAGCGCGGCCAGTGGCAGCCGGAAGACGACTGCCCGTCGTCCATGCCCGTATGCAACGGCGGAACCTGCGCAGGGCTGAGCTGTGACGGGCTGGACACGACGTGTGGGCCAGACGGCGACGAGAGCTGCTGCGCGGGCGCGCCGGTGCCCGCGGGCAGCTTCGACCGGGAAAACGACAGCGCCTATCCGGCCACGGTGAGCGCGTTCGTGCTGGATCGATTCGAGGTGACCGTGGGGCGCTTCCGGAAGTTCGTGGAGGCGTACCCCGGGAGCCGGCCGGCGGCGGGCGCGGGGCAACACCCGAAGCTCGAAGAAAGCGGATGGCCGGCGGGCTGGAACGACATCCTGCCCGACAATGCGGAGGAGCTGAAGGAAAGCCTGAAGTGCGCTCCGGACCGCCAGACCTGGACGGACGAAGCCGGCAGCAACGAGCTCCTGCCGATCAACTGCGTGAGCTGGTACGAGGCGTTCGCGTTCTGCGCGTGGGACGGGGGCCGGTTGCCGACGGAGACGGAGTGGAACTACGCGGCGGCGGGCGGAGACGAGCAGCGGATCTACCCGTGGTCCAGCGAGGAGCCCGACGCGAGCCACGCGGTGTACGGCTGCACGGGGCACGGGGACCGTATGTGTACGTTCGACGATATCCAGCCCGTCGGATCCCGGTCGACGAAGGGTGATGGAAGGTGGAAACACGCGGACCTGTCCGGGAGCATGTGGGAATGGGTCCTGGACAGGTACGCGGACCACACCAATCCATGCCGGGATTGCGCGAACATGGACGAGACGACAGCTCCGGTGGTCCGGGGCGGCGGCTGGGGCGCTGAGGCGACGGACCTGCGCTCGTACACTCGCTACGAGGCCGATCCGTTGGTCCACGAGCAAGGCATCGGGTTCCGGTGCGCGAGGACACCGTAATCAGTCCTCGCAGGGTCCGGCCGGCGCGGCGTCGCCGGCGGACGGGAAGGCGACCAGCGGGCCCACGGTCCCGGAGCCCTCGCGCGGCACGAGGAACAGCGTGCCCCGGTCGTCCACGACCGCGAGGAAACGCGGCGAGGCGGCGAGCAGGCGCAACGCGCCCTCGAAGCCCTCGATCGTCGCCTGATACGGCAACGTCTCTGGCCGCTCGATGTCCGCGATGTCGACCGCACGCACGCCCTCCTCCGTTGCAAGGTAGAGCGTCGTGTCCACCACGCCGAGCAGGCGCCGCTCCGCCCCGACATCGAGGGACGCCCAGGCGATCTGCGCGCCGCCGGACGGGCTGATCAACAGGAAATAAGTCCTGTTCTCCGGGTCGAACACGGCGCGCTGCTCGCTCGTCGCGGCGGCGAGCACCGCGCCGTACCGGTGGACGCCGGTCGCGTTGTAGCCGTGGTTCACGATAGGCGCCGCCCCCTCCGCGCCCACCGTGTACAGGGAGACGTCCTGCGTCGCGCTCTCCGCCGGCTGGCTCCAGGAGATCCACGTGGCGCCCGCGGCAGCGTACGAGACCTCGCCGGAACCAGCGCAGAGGGGCGACGTGATCACCTCCGGGACCAGGGGCTCGCGGCCGACCAACACGTCGACGGCCACGAGCGCCGCGGGCTCGCCGTCGCCGACCTGCGGGCGCATGCAGAAGAAGAGGCGCCCGGCCGACACCGAGAACGGGGTTCCACCGTCCACCACGCCGGAGAGCTCGGCGCTGGAGACGAGCTCCGGCGCCTCCGGGTCCTCGGTCGCCACGAGGTCGACGACGGGGTTGCCCGCGTCGCCGGCGCGCAGGCGCACGTGGATGCCCGGCGCGCCCTCGACGAGGTTGGCCGGCCCGAGCAGCCCGGTGGCGATGGCCACGGCGCGCGCGCCGCCGCGTTCGTCGAGGGCGAGCACGAGGTACCGCGGAACGCCCTCGACCGTGGCCTCGAGGTGCAGCGTGTCGCCGATGAAGGCGGCGCTCTTCACCGCGGTCACCGCGATCGGCGCCGGGTCGGGCGGCTCGGGTTCGCCGTCGGGTGGGCAGGGGTCCTCCCCCGTCGCCGGGGGGTCGATGGGACCTCCCGGTGGGACGGTGACCTCACCCCTCGGCGGGACGGTGACCTCGCCGGAGCAGCCGAGCGCCGCGGCCGCCGCGAGCGCGGCGGCCGCGAGGAGGAGCCAAGGTGCGCCGCGGAGCGCGCGGCGCGCGGGGATGCCGGAAGGGGTCGTGCAGGTCATGCAGACCGTTCTGCCACGGCGCCGCGCCGCGGGGATCACGGGACGATCACGAAACGCCGGGCGGGCGGCGGCGGCCCCGCCGGCTACCGCTTCTCGATCCGGTATCCCGCGCGCGGGAAGTGCACGGCGATGTCGCCCAGCGCCGCGTCCCGGCGCCGGATCGCGATCTCCTCCTCGGTGAAACGCACCACCACGCCGCGGCTCTCCTCGGGGCCGTAATCGTCGGCCGCGATCGCCACGACGTCCCCGAGAGACACACCCGCGGCCGTCGCGGGCCCCCCGCCGGTGACGTCCGCCGGCTCGGACGTGCGGGCGATCTCGAGCGCGTCGGCGGCGCTCATCGGCCGCACGTCGCCGGGGCCGAAGCCCTCGATGCGGGCGAACCAGGCCGCGAGCGCCGGCCGCGCGGCGACGGCCGCGAACAGGTCGGCGCTGTTCCGCAGGAACCACACCGCATGAAAACACGCGGCGTCGGCGATCGAGAACGCCTCGCCCAGCAGGAAAGGCCGGCCCCGGAGCTGGCGGTCCAGGCGATCCAGCGAGAGCAGCGCCTGGCTCAGCGCGTGCGGCGCCGCCTTGACCAGCGCCTCCTTGCTCAGCGCCGGCGACATCGCCGCGCGGTCGGCCAGGATGTCCGGCGGCAGCGCCGGCAGCATCGCCACGACCGCCGGTCGCATGGTCTGGAGCAGGAACAGCCGGTGATCCGCCCAGTCCTCGAGCGCGCCGGCGACCCCGGCGAGGCCCTCCGGGATACACGCAGGCTCCGGCCGGAGCTGCTCCAGCCGCCGCGCGATGCACGCGCTGTCGCAGTAGACGTCAGCGCCGATCTGCAGCACCGGGATCCGCCGGTAACCGCCGGTCAACGGCGCGAGCTCCGGCTTCGGCGCCATGATCGGCTGCTCGACCGACCGCCACGGCACGCGCTTGTAGGCGAGGATGCGGCGGATCTTCTCCGCGAACGGCGACAACGGGTAGTGATGCAGGATGATCTCGGCCATGGCGAACCTCCGCGTTCGTGACCGCCATCCTGGCGAGACGCGGCGAGGCGCTCTTGGAGGATCTTGCGATCCTCGACGAGCCCAGCGCGGTCAGAGCGGGCCGCTCTAGAGCGCGGGCTGGGCCGCCGCCGCGCGGCTCGGGCGTCTTCCGCGACCGCCGCGGCTCCCGGCGTCGCCGACGCGCTCCGCCGCCGCTCGGGTGGTGCGCCGGGCGCCGCGCCCGAACTGGCCCGGGGTGAGCCCGACGATGCGCTTGAAATGCCGGTTGAGCTGGCTCTGATCGCAGAGCCCGACGCGCGCTGCGACCTCGGACGGCGGCACCCCCTGGGCGAGCAGCACCTGCGCGCGCGCGACGCGGAGGTGGGTGATGTAGGCGTAGGGCGGCAGGCCGACATGATCGCTGAACGCGCGGCACAGGTGGAACTTGTCGAGGCGTGCGTGCTCGGCGAGATCGTCGAGGGATAAGGCCTCGGTGAAGCGGGCCCGGACGAGCTCGAGCGCGCGGCGCACGGGGGCCCCCCAGGCGCGCCGGCTGTCCGGCTCGGTGGGGCCGCCGGTGAGCTCGACCAGCGCGCGCAGCGCCTCGGCGAGGGCGGTCTGGAGCGCGAGGGGGTCGGCGCCGGGCGCACGCAGGAGCGCGTGCAGGCGCGCGAGCGGCGCGCCCTTCGGGTCGCGCTCCTCCAGCGCGAGCCGCGGCGGCGGCGCGAACGGGCGGCGCCCGAGCGCGAGGCGCGCCTCGTCGAGCAGCGCGTCGTCGAAGAGCACGACCTGGAAGCGCGACGGACCGTCGCGGCGCAGCTCGCGGTGGACCTCGCCCGGGAGCTTGATCTGCAAGGTGCCCGGCCGGCTCGTCCACGTGTTGCCGCGCGCCCACCACTCGCTGCTCCCCGTCTCGTTGAAGACGGTGGCGACGCGATCCTTCACCGACCGGTAGAGCCGCCTGTCGCTGCGGAGGCTGACCACGCAGAGGCCGGGAAGGGCCTCGGGGGACGAGATCTCGATGCGGAGGGGGTCGTCGGGCTCGGCGGCAGGCAACACGCCGCAAGGATAGCGGGTCCGCGCAGCGCGGCTTGGGCGTTCTTGGCGCGGCGCATTCCGCCAAGCTCGCCCAAGCCGGGCGGGGGGCGGGCCGCAGACGGTGGCGGAGGGCGCGGAGTCGACCGTCAGGCTCGCGACGCTCGACGACGACGGGCCGACGGGCGGGTATTTCGATCGGCGGGGGCCGCTGCCGTGGTGAGCGCCTGCTGCGGCTGGCGCTTCGTCGAGGCGGCGCTCATGACGGCCCCTCCCAGGTCAAGGCACGCTGAAGGAGTCGAGATAACGCAATCCTGACGCGGCGTACGCGTTGCCGAGCTCGTTCCCCGCCGTCGGCTCGAAATCCTTGGCGTTCAGGTTGCAAAAAAAGAGCTCGGTCTCTCCTCGCGCGCTGAGCGCCTCTGCGTGAGTCAGGACGGCGCCAAGAACCATCTCGTCGAAAGGAGGAAGCGACTTAACGGGAAAGATCGACAGCGTGCGCTGTATGACGGCCTGCGAGGGAGGGACTTGGCCTCCGTGATCGAGCACCACGGGACGTGGAGCTCCACGTCGATCTTGTGACGGCCGAGCAGCCTTTCGGCATCCGGCCTCGGAAAAGGGCGCAGCACATCGACCATGAAGTTCGTCTCCACGAAGACGTGCTTCACTGCGTGCTCCCGTTCATCGCCCGCCGGACCACGGATCCGGAAGCCGCGGGCACGACATCGGTGAGCAGCGGCGCCGACCATGCCTCGCGCGGCACGGCGCCGTGCCAGTTCGTCGCGAGGGCGTTGAGCCAGCGCTCGAGGCGCTGCTCGATGGGTCCTCCGTTCGCTCCGAGGAGGCGCGGCGTCTCCAGCGTGGCCGGCTCCTGCTCGATGGAGTCCGGATCCATCGACCTGAACGAGTCGTGCAGGATCACGCACTGCTCCGCGTCGAGCACGAGCCCGTTGCCACAGCCGAGCCCGAACATCACCTCTCGGACCTCGCTCAGCACGGCCTCGTTGACGCTGGGACAGAGCTCGACGAGCAGGGACGGCCGAGTATCACCGGGTGGTGTGAGCAAATACCGCCGGCGGGGCGGTTGTCCGGTTGTTGCCGTGGTCATACGTGAAGCGTAGCACGCTGAGCTTTGTGTACGGCGGCCTCCGCGGCTTGCGGTCGCAGCCACCTCCCCTAGGTTTCACCGCGCGCCGCGGGTCTCTCGGGCGCAGGACACGACACACCACGCAGGGAGCGAGGAGGACGCCATGCAAGAGAACGTCGGTACGCTGGATCGGACGGCGCGGCTCGTCGCCGGCCCGCTGCTCATGGGCCTGGGGGCCACCGCGCTCGGCGGGCTCCGAGGTCGGCCGGCAGGGCTCGCGGCCCTCGTCGCCGGGGCGCTGATCGTGGAGAGCGCCATCACGCGGGTGTGCCCGGTGAACCGGCTGCTCGGGGTCGACACGCGAGAGAAGGAGCTCCGGGCGGCTCGACCCTGAGGCGGCTCGATCCTGAGGCGCGTGCTCGGCGTACACTGCCGCCATGCACGACGACCGAGACGCCGGGCTCACCGCGAGGACCCTCGCCCACTACGACGCGCACGCCGCCTCCTTCTGGGAGGGCACGCGCGATCACGACGTGTCGCAGAACCGCGCCGCGCTGCTCTCGGCGCTGGAGGGGCCGGGCCCGTTCACGATCCTCGACCTCGGCTGCGGCCCGGGGCGCGACCTCGCGGCGTTCCGCGCCGAGGGGCACGTCCCGGTCGGGCTCGACGGCTGCGCGCGGTTCGTCGAGATGGCGCGGCAACACGCGGGCTGCGAGGTGCTCCACCAGGACTTCCTGCGCCTCGACCTCGGCGCCGAGCGCTTCGACGGGATCTTCGCGAACGCGTCGCTGTTCCACGTTCCGGGCGCCGCGCTGCCGCGCGTGCTCCGCGAGCTGCACGCGGCGCTCCGCCCGCGGGGCGTCCTGTTCAGCTCGAACCCGCGCGGCGACGACCGGGAGGGGTGGTCGGGCGACCGGTACGGCTGTTACTGGTCGCTCGAGCGGTGGCGAGAGCACCTGACCGCGGCCGGGTTCGAGGAGGTCGCGCACTACTACCGGCCGGCCGGGCGGCCGCGCGAGCAGCAGCCCTGGCTGGCGACGGTGTGGCGCAAAGGCTGACCAGGTCTCGGTCTACCAGGTGCTGAAGTAGGCCCACGCCTGGTTGCCGGCGGACGCCTCGAAGCAGTAGCCGCCGTTGCGCTTCGCGGGCAGCGGGATGTTGCTGCCGTTGCAGGTCACGGCCGTGCCGTTGACCTCGAACGTGCGGCCGCTCGCGAAGCTGCCGCAGTTGGCGCCGGTCAGGTTCGCCGTGGTCTCGAAGCAGCGCGCGCCGGTGCCGAGGTTGCCCGAGTTGTAGCTCGGGCCCGCGAACACGGTGGGGCCGGTGCACAGGCCGCTGCACGCCGTCCCGCTGCTCTGGGGCTGGCAGACCCCGGCCACGCAGCTCTGGCTGGTGCAGTCCGCGTTGACGCTGCAGGTATCGCCGTTCGCGCAGTCGGCCGAGCAGGTGCCGCCGCAGTCGACGTCGGTCTCGGTGCCGTTCTGCACGCCGTCCGTGCAGGTCGGCGCGGTGCCGCCGTTGATCACGCTCACCCCGAGGGCCTGGAGCCACGAGGTCACCGCGTAGCGCGCCGAGGTGTCGAGCCGCGTGTGCCAGTTGGTCTGCGACGGGTTCGAGCCGGGCGCGGAGGGGAACGTGTAGTAGGCGTTGACGCCCACGACGATGAGATCGGTCGCGCTCTGGCGGTAGAGCGGGCCGCCCGAGTCGCCAGGGCACAGGCTGGCGTAGGAGGTGCTGGCGGCGTAGCCCGGCGTGAGCACGTACGACGCCGCGACGTCGTTGATGGCGGCGCCGGAGACGTAGGAGCCGGGGTGATTCAGGATCGAGGAAGCCGACGCGGTGAGGTTCTGGATCTTGAAGACGTTGGTGGGCGCGCCGCCGGGCGTCTCGCAGCCGTAGCCGGTCGCGACGACGGGATCCCCCACCGCCACCGCCGCCCCGTCCACCACGGCCGCCGGGATCGTCGGCGAGAGCTCGTTGACGACGACCAGCGCGAGGTCGGGCGTGTATCCCGGGTTCAGGACGTTGACCCCGCAATCGGGCGCTCCCCCCGCCCGCGCGGCGGCGCAGTCCGCGATCCACTGCGGGTGGATGTATGTCTGCTGGATCGTCAGGTTGACGTAGGGCGAGATCGGGGGCGTGTTGTCGGCGCTGACCGCGTAGGACCCGCCCGGCCCGAACCACGGTTCCACCGTGGCGGTGTACAGGTCATCCACGCAGTGAGCGGCGGTCAGGAAGTGACGCGGTCCGACCTTCGCCGCGGTGCAGCCCGACGCAAGGACGGTGGAGGGGTACTGCGTTTCGAGCGCCGGCTGCCCGCCGATCAGCTCGTCGTTCGCCGCGGCGATCTCCTCGGAGGTCTCGTCGTAGCCCTCCACGTTGCAGGCGGCCAAGCACAATGAGAGCAAAGCATAGACAGGTGCGCGCACTGGTTTGATTCTCCTGTCGTCCCGGAGCGCGGTGGCCCCGCGCGCCGCCCCTCGCCTCGCGCGCGCCCCGGGGGGGCCGCGAGCCCGCCTGTGGCGCCCGCGCCCGGCGAGGCCGACCCGCTCCGAGCGAGGCCTCGAGGCGAGGTAACCAGCGGATCACGCGCCCCTCCGGGGTCCACGTCGAGCGCATGGAAGCACGGCCGTCCGGTGGGACTGCCCGCGCGGGATCACGTCGTGCTCGGTCCGACGGCACTGTCTAGCTCGTCCGCTGGCGCACACCCAACTCGTTTTCAGCATGGACGTCATGCATCTCGTGCATGAGGCATGGCCGTTTCCAGCCATGGCGAGGATGTGCGAGGGAGCCCTCTCGGAAGGTGAGCCGCCCGAGCGAAGGACAGCGAGTCGCGCCCGGCCGACTCGCCGGGATCAGGGGGTGTAGACCTCGACGTGCCGCCCTCGCGCGGGAACGCCACGGCGTTGTCCACGATCACGCCCTCGCCCGCGGCGCCGATCTCGCGCACCCGCACGTCGAAGCCGCCGGGCAGATGGAAGCGGATCTCCCCTTCCCCCCTCGCCGGCAGCGCGGCGTGCAAGCCGCCCCGGCGATGGAGGGACGCCTCGATATCGCCCGCCGGATCGCTCGTCGAGGCGAGCGCGAAGCCCCCGCTCACGGGGACGAACGGCTCTGCGCCGTCGAGGACCCGAGGAGCCTGCTCCGGGAAGCGGAACCGCAGCTCGTCGGGCCCCGGCGGTGCGGAGTCCACCGCGCAGCCGGCGCTGCCCGCGGAGATCGTCCCGCCGAGGAGCCACAGGAACAAGAGCCGTATCATGTGCTGAAGACGCTCGAGCTGATGAGCCTTGAAACGAACACGCATCGTGGATCTCCTTGGATTGAAAGAAGCGGAAGCGCGGTCCGCCGCGCTCGCGGCGCGGCGGTGCTCGCGATCGCGGGCGTCCGGCAACGCCGCACGCCGCGCGGGGCTGCACCGCAGCAAGCGATGAATCGAGCGTCGGCTCGCAAGAAAGAGAGGCCGCTCCCGTACCCCGGCGGATCCGGTCGCGATGAGGCGAGCAGCGAGACGCGGTGGCCATCTCGCCGGTTGGCCACCTCACCGACGCGACCAGCAATGCATATGCCAGACGAGGGGCAGCCGTGTTCCTGGAGGACGAGGAGCCGGGGCAACACAGGTCCTCGACGTGGCGATCACCCGGCGTGCCCGATCGGGTGGACCCATCGCGCGCTGGCACGCTGGCACGTGCGGGCGCGCGGCGTCGCGCCCGGGGTGCAGGCGCGACGCGGCGCGACGCCTCCGGCAGCACGTCCGCCGCGCGCCCCGCCCCCTGGAAAGGCGGCGACTGCCGCCGGTATTAGATGGATCTACCCTGTGGCGCTGGACAGCATTTGGGCCTTGCGGCGCAGAGCCGATCCGTGAGACTTTCCGTGGGGGATGTCACAAAAGGCGACGAGCTAGGACATCGAACGGGTTGAAGCCCCGGGAAGATGAACCACAGAGGCACAGAGGACACAGAGGAACAACAAAACAACTCTGTGCCCTCTGTGCCTCTGTGGTTCGAATCTCTTCATTCTCGGGCGTTTCAAGCTGATCGATGCTCTAGACAGACTTGGTCTGACGGCTTCGGTTGACCAATGGAGTGATAGTTGGGCGGACAAGAGCAGGCCTTCATCCGTGAGTAGATCGACCGCGTCGGCCGCGCGTCATTTGACTGGCGGGTTCTGCGCCAACGATCCTTGCCGCGTCGGCCGCGCGGCGGTCCGAGGTGGCCCCAACTCCTCACCATCAGCGAAGAGCACCTCGTAGGACGTCCCGTCCTCGATCGTCCCCAGAAGATCGAATTGTCCCAGGTTCGTCGCGCGGCTCCCACCGCCAGGCCAGGACCACGATGAGCATCGTGCACGCGATCTCGATCGTCGCGAAAAACAGATAATAGCCGGTGGCGGAGCCGATCAAGAGCGTCCCCGCGACGGCCGCGGTCTTGATGATGCCGGCGACGATGTTGGCCCACCGGTTGGTCCGATGCGGCAAGACGCGCGACAAGAGCGTCATCGCGATCGGGATCTCCATGAGCACGGCAGCGCAGAAGAGGAACTCGCCGGTGATCCGGAGCGAGCCGACCTGGCCGCGCAAGAACTGCGTCAGGAGCGTGGAGTCCATCAGCCCCACGACGTCGGCATACAGGTAGTTGAACATCGCGAAGACCCACAGCGCCGAGAGGAGGCCTTTCATGTCCCGAGGCGGCGGCTGGATGGAGGCGGACGGCGTCGAGATCGTGCGTTCCGTGTGCTGCATGCGGTCAACGTAGCGGATAGTCCGCATTCAAGTGCTGATTGAATCGGCAGACTCGCTGTGCAACGGTGCACAGGTGGACTGGGACGACCTGCGGCACGTGCTCGCCCTCTCGCGGCACCGGACGATGAGCCGAGCTGGCGTCGCGCTGCGGACGACCCACACGACGGTGGCGCGCCGGATCCGAGCGCTCGAGGAGCGCCTGGGGGTTCGGCTCTTCGCGCAGATGCCCGACGGCTACGAGGCCACGGCGGCGGGCCAGGACGTGGTGGAGGTCGCCGAGCGGACCGAGGCCGAGCTGCTTGCGCTCGAGGCGCGCGTGCTCGGCCGGGACGCGCAGCTCCAGGGAAAACTTCGCGTGTCCACGATGGACATGCTCTTTCGCGTGTACCAGCCGGCGTTCTCGTCGTTTACCGAGCGCTACCCGGGCATCGAGCTGACGGTCGCCGCCGGCGACAGCGAGGTCAGCCTGCCGCGCCGCGAGGCGGACGTCGTGCTGCGCATGACGAGCTCGCCCCCCGAGCACCTCGTGGGACGCAAGGTCGGGCGCATCCAGTTCGCGGTGTACGCGAGCAAGGCCCTCGTCGAGCGCGCGGGGCCGCAGGCGAGCTACTCCGACTTCCCTTGGATTCACTGGGACGAGCGGCTCGACCCGCGCTGGCTCGACGCGTGGCTGGCGGCGAACGTACCGGACGCGCGCATCGCGATGCGGGTGGATTTCAGCTCGATGGCGATCCAGGAGGCGATCGCCGCGGGCGTGGGCGCACACTTCCTCGCCTGCATCGCGGCGGACGGCGACCCGCGGCTGGCGCGCGTCGGTCCGATCGACCCCGCGTACGACCGCGACCTCTGGCTCCTCACGCTCCCCGAAGTGAGGAACGTGAACCGCGTCCGCGCGTTCATGGATCACATGACCGAAGCCCTGTCGGTCTGCGCTTCCACCCCACAACCCTACGGGGCGGCAAGGAGGTAGACATGGAGTCCAGGCATCCTGCGAGCCCAAAGGAGGTCGTGGATCGCCCCTCCTCGGGAGGCATGGCCCCAACCCGGGCAGAACGGTCAAGCCCCGGGCCTGGGGAGCTCGCCGTGACCGATCCGGATGGATCTTTCAATGCACGGCGGCCGCGATGATGACCCTCCGCGGCCGCCGTGCCGGCGATCGAGAAGGCGGCGGCTTCAACAAGGGACGGCGTCGATCCGCATGTCTACGGGAGGACTTCGAGGATTGGCGCTTCGGCTGGCTGGATGTGCCCGGCCTGATCCGGGGCGCCGACGCGATCTACGAGTTCCCGCTGGTCGACCGCGATCCCCTGCCGCGCTGGAGCCATGGGCGCATGACGCTGCTGGGCGACGCCGCCCATCCCATGTATCCGAACGGCTCCAACGGGGCGAGCCAGGCCATCCTCGACGCCCGCGCCCTGGTCCGCGCGCTGGCCGCCCATGCCGATCCGGTGGAAGCGCTGGCCGCCTACGAGGCCGAGCGCCTGCCCGCCACCGCCGCCATCGTCGCGGCCAATCGCCGCAACGGTCCGGAGCAGTGCTTGCAGATCGCCCACGAACGCGCGCCCGACGGCTTCGACCGTATCGAGGACGTCTTTGCCCCCGGCGAGCTGGAGGCCATCGCCGCCCGCTACAAGGTGCTGATCGGCCTGAAGCGCGCCTCGGAGCCCCTCGTGCGCTGACAAGAGCGGAGAGGTATAAGGGCGGGCCCTCCCGCGTTCGGCCGGTTCGTCCTTGGGCGACGCGGTACTAGCTTGATGCGTCGTAGTTGAGATTCGGGCCGAGCCAGCGCTCGACCTCCGCAACCGTCATACCCTTACGCGCGTGGTAGTCGACCACCTGGTCACGATCGATCTTTCCAAGGGTGAAGTACCGGGCCTGCGGGTGCGCGAAGTACAGGCCGCTCACGCTCGATCCGGGCCACATCGCGAACGACTCGGTGATCCGGATGCCGGTGCTCTTCTCGACGTTGAGCATCCGCCAGAGCGTGCCTTTCTCCGTGTGATCCGGGCACGCTGGGTACCCCGCCGCCGGCCTGATGCCGCGGTACTTCTCCTCGATAAGATCGCTCTTGGTCAGGTCTTCCTGCCGCCCATAGCCCCACTCGTCGCGCACCCGCTTGTGCAGGCACTCGGCGAACGCCTCGGCCAGGCGATCGGCGATCGCCTCGGCCATGATGGCGTTGTAGTCGTCGTAGCTCGCCCTGAAGCGCTCGCACAGCTCCTTCAGGCCGATGCCGGCGGTCACCGCGAAACCGGCGATGTGGTCCGGGAGGCCGGTCTCCCTGGGCGCGACGAAATCAGCGAGCGACCGGTTCGGCTCGCCGTTCTCCTTCGCCGTCTGCTGGCGCAGGAAGTGAAACCGTTCGAGCACCTCCTTGCGCGTCGCGTCCGTGTAAACCTCCACGTCGTCGCCCACGGCGCTCGCGGCGAAGAAGCCATACACACCGCGCGCCGTCAGCAGCCTCTTCTCGATGATCATGTCGAGCAGCGCGTTCGCCTCGGAGTAGAGCTGGCGCGCTTGCTCGCCGTATTTCTCGTGCTCCAGGATCCGCGGATAGACGCCCTTCAGCTCCCACGTGTGGAAGAACGGCGTCCAGTCGATGTACTCGCGCAAGGTGGCGAGCGGGAAGTCCTCGAGCACGCGCGCGCCGATGAACTCAGGCACCGGCAGATCCTCGGCGCGCCACTCGATCCGCGTCCGGTTCGCGCGCGCGGCCTCGATGGGGACGAGCTTGTGCTTCGGCGCCGAGTGGATCCGCCGGAGCTTCTCGTACTCGGCGCGGTGCTCGGCGACGAACGCCGGCTTGCCCGCCTCGCTCAGGAGGCTCGTCGTGACGGGCACGGCGCGGCTCGCGTCGACCACATGCACGACCGGCTCGCTGTAATGCGGGGCCACCTTCACGGCGGTGTGCGCCTTGCTGGTCGTCGCCCCGCCGATCAAGAGCGGTAGCTTGAAGTTCTGCCGCTCCATCTCGCGGGCGACGTGGATCATCTCGTCGAGCGACGGCGTGATCAGCCCGCTCAGGCCGATCAGATCCGCCTTCTCCTGCCTGGCGCGCTCGAGGATCTTCTCGCACGGGACCATGACGCCCATGTCGATCACCTCGTAATTGTTGCACGCGAGCACGACGCCCACGATGTTCTTGCCGATGTCATGGACATCGCCCTTCACCGTGGCGAGGACGATCTTTCCCTGCGTCTTCACGTCCTGTCCAGCGGCGGCCATCGCCGCTTTCTCCACCTCCATGAACGGCGTGAGGTACGCGACGGCCTTCTTCATCACGCGCGCCGATTTCACCACCTGCGGGAGGAACATCTTGCCGGCGCCGAAGAGATCTCCGACGATGCTCATTCCATCCATCAGCGGGCCCTCGATCACGGAGAGCGGACGACCGAGCTTGACGCGCGCTTCCTCGGTGTCGACATCGATGTGCGTGTCGATGCCCTTGACCAGCGCGTACGACAGCCGCTCCTCGACGGTGCCTTTGCGCCACTCCTCTTCTTTCTTCTCGGTCGCGGCGGCGCCGGCGTTTTTGGCCTTCAGCGCTTCGCCGAAATCGACCAGCCGCTCCGTGGCGTCCGGACGCCGGTTGAGCAAGACGTCCTCGACGAGCTCGCGGAGCTCCGGCTCGATCTCCTCATACACCTCGAGCATGCCCGCGTTGACGATGCCCATGTCCATGCCGGCCTGGATGGCATGATAGAGGAATGCTGAGTGCATGGCCTCGCGCACCCGGTTGTTGCCGCGAAAGCTGAACGAGATGTTCGACACGCCGCCGCTTACCTTGGCGTGCGGCAGGTTTGCCTTGATCCAGCGGGTGGCCTCGATGAAGTCGACGGCGTAGTTGTTGTGCTCCTCCATGCCGGTGGCGACCGTGAGGATGTTCGGATCGAAGATGATGTCCTCGGGAGGAAACCCCACCTCGTCGACGAGGATGTCGTACGCGCGCTTGCAGATCCGGATCTTGTCCTGGTAGGTGGCGGCCTGCCCTTGCTCGTCAAAGGCCATGACCACGACGGCGGCGCCGTACTTGAGGATGGTCTTCGCGTTCTCGCGGAACTTCGCCTCACCTTCCTTGAGGGAGATCGAGTTCACGATGCCCTTGCCTTGCATGCACTTGAGGCCTGCCTCGATGACCTCCCATTTCGACGAGTCCACCATGAACGGGACCTTCGCCACCTCGGGCTCGCTGGCCAGGAGCAGCAAGAAGCGCTTCATCGCGGAGACGCCGTCGATCATGCCCTCGTCCATGCAGATGTCGACGACGTTGGCGCCGTTCTCGACCTGCTGGCGCGCCACGCTCACCGCTTCTTCGAACTTCCCTTCCTTGATGAGCTTCGCGAACTTCGGCGACCCGGCGACGTTGGTGCGCTCGCCCAGGATCATGTAAACGCCGGGCTGCTGCGTGAACGGCTGCGAGCCGGACAGGCGCAGGGGGATCGGCGGGCCTGACGAGGGCGCGCCGCCGGGCGGGGTGTCAGGGGAAGCCTTCGGGGTGAGGGCGCGCGGGGGCTTGCCGGCGATCGCCTTGGCGATGGCCGCAATGTGCTCGGGCGTGTTGCCGCAGCAGCCGCCGGCGATGTTGAGGAGGCCTGCCTCCACGAAGCCGCCGATGTGGCGCGCCATATCCGCCGGCTCCAGATCGAAGCCCGTGGGCGAGAGCGGGTTTGGCATGCCGGCGTTCGGGTAGCAGGATATCGCGGCGCTGGATTTCTCCGAGAGGTCGGCCAGGAACGGATACATCAGGTCCGGGCCGAGCGAGCAGTTCAGCCCGACGGCGAGCGGATTCACGTGCTTCACCGCGTTCCAGAATGCCTCGACCGTCTGCGCGGAGATCATCGTCTCCCCGCCGCGCCCGACCGCCGCCGAGATCATCACCGGCAGAGTTTTGCCGTCCTTGTCGAACACCTCTCGAATGGCGACGAGCGCGGCCTTCGCGTTGAGCGAGTCGAAGATGGTCTCGACCAGCAGCACGTCGGAGCCGCCGGCGATCAAGGCGCGGATCTGGTGGACGTACGCTTCTTTCACCTGATCGAACGTGATGACGCGGAAGCCGGGGTCGTCGGCGTCCGGGGAGTTGGACAGGGAGACGGTGAGCGGGCCGATGGCGCCCGCGACGAACCGCTGCCGCCCGTCGGCGTTCGCCACGCGATCCGCCCATTCGCGGCACTGCCGCGCGGACTGTTCGTTGATGTCCCAGGCGAGGTCGTTGAGGAACGGGTCGTCGATGATCTTTTGATAAAAGGCTGGATCTTTCCGCCCGCCGTGCTCCCGCGGGTCGTCCACGAAGAACTCGCTCTGGGTGATGCTGGTCGCGCCGAAGGTGTTTGTCTCGATGATGTCCGCGCCGGCCTCGAGGAACCGCCGGTGGATATCGCAAATCATCTCCGGCTGCGTGAGCGTGAACAGATCGCCGTTGTTCAGCAGGTCTTTCTTCGAGTCCGCGAATCGCTTGCCCCGGATGTCCGCTTCCTTCATCCCGTAGGTCCGGATGGTCGTCCCCATCGCCCCGTCGATGATGGCGACGCGGCTCTGGAGGAGCTTCTGGAGTGGATGAAGGGGAGGCGCGGGGTTGTTGGACAACATGATCAGACTCGCTTGGCGCTTTTGGAGGGACCCGGGGTCGGCTTGTCGGCGATGGCGAGCACGACCTGAAAATGTGGCTTTTTCGCCTCGCGGCAGGCGACGTCGCACGCGACGACATCGAGCCTCACGCGGGTGAGCATGGCGCGGATGTCGGAGGGCGAGAAGCCGGGGTGGCGCTCGCCGTAGGGCGCGGTGACCTCCCGCTGCTGGTGCGCGTCGAGCGACAGGATCACCAGCCGTCCGCCTGGGCGGAGCACGCGGGCGCACTCTTCCAGCGCCTGCGGCGGGCGCTCGGCATAGGTCAGCGTATGAAACACGAGGACCGAGTCGAAGGAGGCGTCTCCGAACGGCAGGTCGTGGACATCGGCGACCTGGGCGCGGACGTGGGGCTGGGTCGAGAATCGCTCTTGCGCGGACTCGATCATCCGGCTGCTCGAGTCGATGCACGTGAGCGAGCGGCAGTAAGGTGCGAGCGAGCCGGCCGCCGCGCCGTCGCCCGATCCGACGTCGAGGACGTCGCCGAGGCGCAGCAATGCGGCGATGCCGGCCGCGAGCGACTGCCACGTGCGACCTGGGGAGTAGCGCCTCTCCATCTCGCCGGCGAAGGACTCCGGGAGGCCACCGCGCCGCTCGGCGTCGAGCTCCAGGAGGCGCCGCTGGTCGCCTTCCAGGGTCGGGTCAGCCGATCTCGTGGCGACATCGAGGAGAGCCTTCGCGGTCCCGGGCAGGGTATCGACCGCGAGCGTGTAGAACGACTGCGGTCCCTGGCGTCGATCCCGGACGAACCCTGCCTCGCGGAGCCGCCCGAGGTGCGTCGAGACGCGCGACTGCGCGATGCCCGTCACGCGGACCAGATCCGTCACCCGCAGTTCGCGCTCGCGGAGGAGCACGCAGAGCCGTATCCGGCTCTCGTCCCCGAGGAGGTTCAGCGTCTCGATGTACTCGGAAAGACCCATGCATCCCTGTATCTCGATGCACGAATGCAGTAGCCCCCCCGACTTCCGAAGTCAAGGGCGCCGGTACTCGAGGCGCACCGAACGCTGGCCGCCGAGCTGAGTCCGGATCACTGGCGGGATGTCTGACACGCGAAGCTGGAGCGGTTTTCCTCCGCCTGTGCTCGATGCATGACAGAGCGGCGGTCACCCGCACAGGAGACGGGCCCAGATCGGCGTTCTCGGCGCGGAAGCGCACTCTCGTGCGCTGAGCACCGAAAACGTCGAGATGGGCCCGTATCCGAAGCGGGTGACCGCCGCTCTATGCGGCCTCGGCGAGCGTCGGCGGCACCTCCGGGAGCTCCCAGCCGCGCGCGCGGATCTCCTCGCTGATCCAGCGGATATGGCGCCGCTCGTCCTGCCAGTTCGCCTCCACGATCCGGCGGACGTCGTCCGGCAGGTCGCTCGCCAGCGCGGAGGTATACGCGCTGTTCGTGAGCTCCTCGTTGCCGCGCATGGCGACCAGCGCGGTCCGGTCCTCGCGCGCCGACAGCTCGGTGTACCGGCGGATGCACACGCCGCGATCGTCGGGCTGGTCGGGCAGCGTGGTGCCGAGCGCGTCCGAGAGCTCGCGCACGTGCCGCTCGTGATCCGCGCGGAACGCCTCCAGCTGCGCCCGGATCTCCGGCGTCTTGCAGGCGCCGCTCGCCGCGCGGTACGCGTCGACGGCCGCCATGTCGAGCAGGATCAGCCCGTGGATCTGCTCGAACGCCGCCATGTCGCCGATGGCCCCCTCCCCCGGCGCGCCCGCCTCGCTCGTCGCGAGCTCTTCGGTCGTTGCCTCGTCCGGGTCGGTGCTCGGGTCGTCTGGTGCGTTCGCCATGGTGGGGCCTCCGGACTGGCTGTAAAGCCGAAGGCGGCGCCCCGGAAGGTGGCGCGCCCGCCATGAACCGACCGCGCCCGTCCTGGATCCCACGCGCCGCGCTGCGCGGCCTGCTCGTTCCCTCCACGCTCGCCCTGCCCGCCGCGGTCCTGCTCGCCGTGCCCGCCTGCGCCGGCGGCCAGGACGCGGCGCCGTCCGCGCTGCCCCCCGAGCTGATCGAGCCGACCTCCGAGGCGGAGCTGCCGGAGGCCGCCCTGCCCCCGCCAGCCGGCGCCGAGGGGAGCGTCGCGGCCATCCAGGGCCGCGACGACGTGCCGCTCACGGGCCCGCGTGTGGACGCCGCGCCGGGCGACTGGATGCTCCGCCACGGGGACCGGGTGGCGGTCGTCTCGGCCAAGGGGAGCGTCGTCGACCTCGGCCTCGCCGGCGGACGCGACGAGCTCGGCGCCGTGCACCCCCTGATGAAGCTCGCGCTCGACACCCCCGCCGACGACGTGCTCCACATCGCGCCGGTCGGCCCGGGCGGCCGGGCGCTGCGTGTGGTCCGGGCGGCGCGCGGCCAGCCGCTCCAGCTGGTGAGCTGGATCTACTTCGCGGGCCCCACGCTGCGCATCGAGTCCGCCGCGGCCCACGTCCCGCCCGACCCGCGCGGCGCCGCCCCCGCCGCGCCGGCCCGGTGGCCCGCCCTCGCCGCGACGCTCGGCGAACGCGCCGGCTGGGGCAACGTCGCGACCTGGGTCGAAGGCCACGGCTACGTCACCACGCCCGGCGCCTTCACCACCACCTTCCTCGCCCGCGAGAGCTCCGGCGTCGCGTACGCGCTGTGCTCGCTCGGCGGCCCGCTCCTGGCGAGCTTCGGCGGGCAGGTCCTGAGCGGCTTCTTCGAGCCCGCCGTCACCGGCGAGGTGGTGGCGCCCGTCCCGTACGGCGGCGCCTCCGCGCGGCGCGCCGTCGCCCTCGCGGTCGCGGCCTCGGCAGGCGACGCGGCCGTGCAGCTGCCCTGCGTGCGCGAAGGCGGCGTCGCCAGGGTCTCCCTGCCCCTCTCGCCGGCGCGCGGCGCCTACGCCGAGGCGGCGCGCTGCGACGCGGGCGGGCGCCCCGGGAGGATCTTCGCCCGCTTCGCCGCGCAGCAGGCGGCCGGGCAGGCGGACCGCCGCGAGGTCGAGCTGCCCCAGGGCTGCTTCCAGGTCCGCCTCGGCGCGCCCGGGTTCGCGCCGGGGCCCTGGACACGCGCCGACGCCCTCGCCGCGGCGCCGCGCGAGGCGCTCCTGCCCACGGCCGGGCGGCTGCGCTTCCAGGTGACCGAGGGGGGGCGGCCCGTGCCCGCACGTGTGCTCGTGCGCGGCGCCGCCGGCACGCCCGACCCGCACTGGGGCGACGACGCCGAGGGCGGCCTCGCGCTCAACGTCGCCCACGCCGAGCGCGGCGAGGGCGAGGTCCCGCTGCCGCCCGGGCGCTACCGCGCCTCGGCGGGGCGCGGGTTCGAGTACACCGCGCACGAGCAGGAGATCGCGGTCGCCGCGGGACAGACGGTCGAGGTGCGCGCCGCCATCGAGCGGGTGGTCGACACCGCCGGCTGGATCGCCGCGGACCTGCACCTGCACGCCGAGCCCTCGCCCGACGCGCCCACCCGGCTCGCCGAGCGGGTGCGCAGCCTGGTCGCGGCCGGCGTGGAGGTCGCCGTCGCCACGGACCACAACGCGATCACCGACTACGGGCCGACGATCCGCGAGCTCGGCCTCGGCGCCGCGATCGCCGGCGTGGTGGGCGACGAGGTGACCACCCGGGACCTGCGCTGGGGCCACTTCAACGTCTTCCCCCTCGACCCGAAGGGCGCGCCGCTCGCCTTCGAGGGCGTGCTGCCGGCCGAGATCTTCGCCGAGGCGCGCCGCCGGAAGCCCCACGGGGACCGGACGTTGATCCAGGTCAACCACCCGCGCATGGGCGATATCGGCTACTTCAACGTGCTGCGCATGGACCCGTCGGACGTGCCGGGCTGGCTCGGGCGCGCGCCGCTCGCGGACATGAGCTTCGACGCGCTCGAGGTGTTCAGCGGCGACCACTACGACCACCTCCCCCAGGTCGAGGCGGTGATGCGCGACTGGTTCGCGCTGCTCAACGCGGGTATCCGGGTGGTGGCCACCGGCAACTCCGACTCGCACCGGGTCGCCTTCCAGGAGCCCGGGACGCCCCGCACCCTCGTGCAGGTCCCGTCCGACGCGCCCGGCCAGCTCGACGAGCGCGCGTTCGTCGAGGCCGTGCGCGCCGGGAGGGTCGTCGTCTCGAGCGGGCCGTTCGTGCGGCTCACCGTCGCCGGCAAGGGCCTCGGCGAGGTGGTGCCGGAAGGCGAGGTCGACATCGAGGTCCACGTCGAGGCGCCCCCGTGGGTCGACGTGGACCGCATCGAGCTGGTGCGCCGGGGCGAGGTGATCTGGACGGCCAGCGTTCGCCGGCCGGAGCCGGCAGGCGCAGGCGGCACACGCGGCGCAGGCGCGAGGCGGGCGGCCCCGCCGGCCGGCGCGGCGCGGGTCACGCGGATCACGGAACGGACCCGGCAAGCGCTGCGCAAGGGCGACTGGGTGCTCGCGATCGCGCGCGGCGCCCGGCCCATGGAGCACCTCCACCGGCCGGGCGCGCTGCCGTTCGCGTTCACCAACCCGGTGTTCGTGCGCTGAGGGGCACGCCCGACGCCCGGACGTGGCGCGCGGGGACCGACCCGAGCTGTGCTCTCCGGGGGAAGCTCGCGCCCATCGCCTGCGCCTGCGCAACGGCGTTCGGTGCTAGGGTGTCGGTATGGTTTTCCGCGCCTCAGGAACGCCGCCGCCGACCTCCCCGCCCCTGATCGCGCCGACCGTGGAGGAATGGCGCGCGATGAGCCCGGCGGAGCGCGAGCGCCTGCTGGTGAAGGTCGTCGATGCCCTGTCGGACCCGCGCCGCGCCATGTCCGAAGGGCGTCCCCACCACAAGGCCAAGAGCCGGGCGATCGACATGCTCACCCTGCACTTCGGCTCGACCGGGCGCACCATCTACCTGGCCGAGGAGATGGCGGTGCTCTACCCGGGGGAGGAGCCCTTCGTCCCCGACATCCTCGCGGTGCTGGACGTGCCGCAGCCCGAGGACGATCCGCGGATGGCGTGGGTCGTGGCGGAAGAGGGCGTCGGGCTGAGCCTTGTCCTCGAGGTGCTCCATCAGGGCGACCGGAAGAAAGATCTCGTCGCCAACGTCGACCGCTACGCGCGCCTTCGCATCCCTGAGTATTTCGTGTACGACCGGCTCCGGCAGCAGATCCACGGCTACCGGCTGCCCGGGCCGGATGCCGCGCGCTACCAGCGCGTCGTGCCGCAGATGGGGCGTTACCCTTCGGCGGTGCTGGGCCTCGACCTGGCGGTCGTGAGCGACAAGCTGCAGTTCTTCTACGGCATGGCCGAGCTGTTCGGCTCCGCGGACCTGATCGGACGGCTGAAAGGGATGATGGAGAGCCTGGAAGCGAGGGCCGAGCAGGCCCAGGCCCAGGCCGAGCAGGCCCAGGCCCAGGCCGAGCAGGCCCAGGCCCAGGCCGAGCAGGCCATGATGGGCCTGCAGGACGCCATCTTGGCTGCGCTGGAGATGCGCCGCATCGCGTGCTCGGAGGAAGCGCGGCTCCGCCTGAGGTCCTGTCAGGAGCCAGCGACGCTGCAGCGCTGGCTGCTGCGGGCGATGAGCGCCCGCACCCTGGACGAGCTCTTCGCCGAGTAAGATCCGCAGCCCGGCGATCTGCTGCTTCGCGCCAGATCGCGTCGCAGCGGGATCCTCCGCCGGCGGGGGCGCTGCCGTTCGTGTTCACCAACCCGGTCTTCGTGCGCTGAGGAGCTGCGGTGTAGGACCAAGGTCCCATGGCGCGGCCGTCACGGCGGCAGCATGAACGGGCCATGAACACCGCGGTCCGGATCCTGGACGAAGAGGAGCACCTCTTTTGGACGGCCAAGAAAGGCCGATTCCCGGCGAGCCCCAGCGAGCGGCACCCGGCCGTCGATCTGGTCGTGCTGATCGACCCCAGCGACGTGATGAAGCCCGTGGCCGACACGCTCAGCAAGGTGGTCGGCGCGGCGATCGGAGCCGCCGCGCTGCGGTGGCCGGCGAGCCTCCGCGTGACGTACCTGATCACCGAAGGCGCGCTCCCCGGCACCGTCTTCATGATCACGGCGCGCGGCTACCTGACCGTGGCGCGCAAGGTGGACGAATCGCTTCTCACGAGCCGGCCCCGGCGGAAGTCGACCGGCGCATCCGGGGGGCAGCCCGCCGAGGTCGCGGGGCCAGCGGGGCACGCCCTCGTGGACGTCCTCGCCCACTTCGACTGGCGGCCCGGGGCCACCCGCAATGTCCTCTTCCTGGGCGACGGGCCGCTCGACGGCGCACGCTCCCTCACGCCGGCAGGGCAGGAGGAGGACCTCGGCGCAGCGCGCCGCGTCGTCGAGCTCGCCAGACAGACGAGGACCCGCGTGCACATGGGCCTGGGCACCGGCTGGACCCGCTGCGGCGCGGAGCTCCGTGAAGAGCGGCGCGACGAGGTCGAGAGGGAGTACACGCGCGTGGCCGTCGAGACGGGCGGCCGGTTCTCGATCGCGCAGGACAGCCCGGGCGCCTGCCTGGAGATGCTCGAGGGCGTGATCGTCGACAGCACCACGCCCCCGCGGATCGCCGCGACGGAGCCCTGGCCCGGGTAGCGGCAGCGCTCGGCCCCCGAGGCGCGCACCACCTCGCCGCCGGCGCAGGAGAGCTCCAGCGGTCGAGCCCTCGCGCCCCCTGGTAGCGCTCCTCGATGCCGCCGCTACGGCGCCGCCGGAGGCTCGTCGAGCGCGCCGAGGCGCGCGCCGAGCTCCCGGACCCGGAACTCCTCGGCCAGCCCGCGCACCTCCCGGAGCCAGGGCGCGAGCCGCGGATCCTCCGCCTCGAGCGCGGCGAGGCGCTGCACGAGCTCCGGGATGCGACCGAGCTCGGCGAGCTCGGCGAGGCGCGCGCGCACGTCCGGGGGCGGCGGCACCACCGGCCCGCGCGGCGGCGCGCCGTCCACCGCGCCTCGCGCGGGCGCAGGGGCCCCGCGGATCCAGGTGAGCGAAAGGCGGCGCTCCAGGAGCTCGAGCAGGGCGCCGAGATCGATCGGCTTGGGGAGGAAGCCGTCGCAGCCGGCGGCCTCGCTGCGCGCGCGCTCGGGCTCCTGGACGCTCGCCGACGTGGCGACGATGGGCACGCCGGCGAGCCCGGGGACCTCCCGGATGCGGCGCGCCGCATCGCCGCCGCCGAGGTCGGGCATGCGGAGATCCATCAG
Source organism: Sorangium cellulosum (assembly GCF_002950945.1). Taxonomy (GTDB): domain Bacteria; phylum Myxococcota_A; class Polyangia; order Polyangiales; family Polyangiaceae; genus Sorangium; species Sorangium cellulosum_E. Next base: position 5,306,562 of record NZ_CP012673.1, on the reverse strand, counting down.
CACGAAGTCCGGCCTGCGCTCGGCCGCGACCGCGACGGCTTCCTCCCCGCCCGCGGCCAGGAGGATCTCGAAGCCGAGCGGGGCGAGCGCGTCCCGCAGGAACGCGCGGTTGTCGTCGTGGTCGTCCACGACGAGGATCACCTTGCGCGCGCCCTCGTAGCCGGCGATCACCTCGGCCCCGCGCCGATCGCCGCCCGGCGACTCGCGGGCGAGCACGGGCAGGTCGAGGGTCACCGTGAAGGTGCTGCCCGCGCCGGGCGTGCTCTCCACGTCGATGCGGCCGCCCATCTCGTCGACGATGCGGCGGGAGATCGCGAGCCCGAGGCCCGCCCCCTCGACGCGCGCGCGCCGGTCGCCGGCCTGCTCGAACGGCTCGAAGATGCGGGCGAGATCCTCCGGCGCGATGCCAGGGCCGGTGTCCTCGACCCGGAAGACGACGCCGCCGGGCGCGCGCGTGTGCCCGTCGCGCGCCGCGACCCGGAACGCCACCCGCCCCGCGCGGGTGAACTTGATCGCGTTGCCGAGCAGGTTGAGGAGCACCTGCGTGAGCCGCTTCTCGTCGACCCGGACCCACGCCGGCGCGCCCTCCGCCACCTCGTGCTCGAACGCGAGCCCCTTCTCCGCCGCGCGCACCTTGCACAGCTCCGCGACCGACCGCGCGACCGATGGCAGGTGGACGTCGCCCGGCGCGAGGTCGATCCGGCCGGCCTCGATGCGGGCGAGATCGAGGACGTCGTCGATCAGGGTGAGCAGGTGCTCGCCGGACCGGCGCACCACGTCGACGCTCGGCCGATCCTCCGGGGCGAGCCGCGCGGAGCGCTGGAGCAGCTGCGCGTAGCCGAGGATGCCGTTGAGCGGCGTGCGCAGCTCGTGGCTGATGCTCGCGAGGAAGGTGGTCTTCGCCTGGTTCGCGGCGTCCGCGGCGTCCTTGGCGGCCCGGAGCTCGGCGGTGCGCTGCTCCACGAGCAGCTCCAGCTCGCGCGTGCGCCGCCGGAGCGCCCGGAGCCGCAGGCGCACCCCGGCGTAGGCGAGCCCGCCCAGGACCGCCGCGTAGCCGAGGTAAGCCCAGGTCGTGCGCCACGGCGCGGGCCGGACGTGGAAGGCGACGGCCGCCGGGCCCGCGACGTTGCCCGCGTGATCGCGGCCCCAGACCTGGAAGGTGTACCGGCCCGGCGAGAGGTTCGTGTAACGCGCGCTCACGTCCGGGCTCCACCCGCTCGGCGCCGCGTCGAAGCCGACGAGCTGGGTGCGGTACCGCGTGCTGCGCTCGTGGAAGAAGCTGAGGAGCGCGTAGTCGAACGAGACGGTGTTCTCGTCCCAGGCGAGCGACGCGCCGGGCGCGAGGGCGAGCGCGCCGCGCGCACGTTGAGCGCGCGCGCCGAGCACGAGCGGCCTGGGCGCGACGTCCGGCACCTCCTCGGCCGGATCGAACACCGCCACCCCGCCGGTCGTGCCCGCCCAGACGCGGCCCCGGCTGTCCACGAACGAGCCGTTCTGGTTGCACTCGTTGCTCGGCAGCCCATCCTCGGTGGTGAAGGTGTAGGCCGCGAGCTCGGCCGGGTCGTCCGGCGTGGGCGCGCGCGGGGTGAAGCGGGTGACGCCGCGGTCGGTGAAGGCGTAGACCCGGCCCTGCGCGTCCACGCGCACGCCGTAGACGATGCCGTCCGCGAGCGCCGGCTGCGACCGCTCGTTCAGCGGCGCGAGCCACGCCTCGGCGTCGAGGTCGTAGCGCGAGATCCCGCCCTGGGCGCCGACCCAGAGCACCCGCGCGCCGCGCGTGTCCCTGAGCTCGGCGAGCGCGGTGATCACGTCCGAGGCGAGCGGCGCGTCCGCGGCCGTGTAGCTGCGCCATTGCCCGTCCTCGAGCCGCGAGAGCCCCCGCATGGTGCCGAACCAGGTGGAGACCTTCCCGCCCGCGCCCGCGGTCTCGAGGATGCTGGTCACGTGGTCGTCCACGAGGGGCACCTGCGCCTTCGTGAAGACCTGCCACGCGCCGTCCGCATCGAGGCGCGCGGCCCCGCCGACGGTCCCGATCCAGAGCGCACGCCCGTCCAGGGACTCCGATAACCACCGGAGGCCGTCGTGGGGCAGCGGGGAGCTCTGCTGCGTGTATGTGGTGAGCTGCCCGCCTGCCCAGCGATGGAGCCCGGTGGTGTCGCTGCCGATCCAGACCACCCCGGGCTCGCGCGAAGGCGGCAGGAGGAAGGTCACCAGGTCGCCGAGCTTGCCGGAGAGCTCGGGGGCGTCGAGCGGCGCGAAGCCCTGCCCCGAGGACCGCGCCACGGTGTTGTTCATGGCCACCCAGAGCTCGGGCGGGCCGCCCTGCCCTCCCGCCGCGTGCACCTCGGCGATGGAGGTGAGGCTGCCGGACAGGCCCGCGTTGCGCTCCGTGAACCCCACCCACCCGTCGTGCCGCAGGCGCGCGAGGCCGCCGCCGTTGGTGCCGATCCAGAGCGTGCGGCCGCCGTGCGCCTCACCGGCCGCCGCGAGCGAAAGCACGTGGTCGTCCGGCAGCGTGGAGCTCGCCTTCGTCAGCGCGGTCCAGGTCCCGCCCTGCAGCCGCGCGACGCCGCCGCCGTAGGTGGCGACCCAGAGCGTCCGCGCGCCCGTGCCGCTCACCGTCTCGGCGAGCGCCCGCACGGGCTTCGCGAGCACCGGCACGCCCGGCGCGGCGAAGCTCTCCCACCGCCCGTCCGCGAAGCGGGCGACGCCTCCCCGTGTGCCTGCCCAGAGCACGCGGCCCCCCGCCTCCCCGGCGGTCTCGAGCAGGCTCATGATCGCGTCGTTGGGCAGCCCCTCCGCGGTCGTCGCGAAGCGGGCGCAGCCCCGCGCGTCGCAGCGGAAGAGGCCCGCGCGGGTGCCGACCCAGAGCGCCGGCTCCCCGCCGGGGAGCGTCGTGGCGTGCAGCGAGCCCACGTCCAGGTGCTCGAAGCCGGGCCCGAGGTCCACCCGCGTCCACCGCTCGCCGTCGAGCCGGTAGAGGCCGTCCACGGTCGCGGCGAACAGCGTGCGCCCTCGGTCCGTGGGCGCCTCCAGGAGCGTCCGGATCGGCTTCTCCCCCGTGAGCCCCTCCGCGTCCCCGAAGCGCGTGAAGCGCCCCGCGGCGTAGCGGATGACGTGGCCGGTCAGCATCCCGAACCAGACGGCGCCGTCCTGCCCCACCGCGACCCCCTGCACCCAGCTCGACCCCCCGCCGGTCGGCAGCGGGAGGGGCGTGAAGCGGCGCCCGTCGTACGAGGCCGCGCCGCCCTGGGTGCCGATCCAGAGGCGGCCGCCGGGCTCGAAGGCGATGGAGTTGATGGTGATCTGGGGGATGCCGTCCTCCGCGTCGAAGACGCGCATCGACGGCGCGCCGCTCGCCCTGATGTCGGCGGCGGCGGGTCGGGGCGAGGACACGAGGGCCACGCCGAGCCCGAGCGCGACGAGCAGGCGCCCGCGCGGGGAGGAAGATCGACCGGTCATGCGGGCCGCATCCTAGAGCGACCAACGGATTGAAACCGCCTGAAAAGAGCAGAATCTCGCACCGCCAAGGTCCCGTTCTCTTCTTGGCGTCCTTGGCGCGCTCGGCGGTTCAATTTCTCGGTCGTTCAACCTGCTCGGTGTTCTGGACGATGTGGAGTGCAGGCGGCCTGTTTCTCATGCTTGCCACATCGTCGAAACATCCGAAGCCGGCGGACGAATGCGTGATCGAAGGGGCGCCAGCCATCCACTCCGCGGATCGGGGCGCGGCAATTCCAGCCGAGGGATCGGCGGAGCGCGCAGGCGCACCCCGCCGCGAGGATCGGGCGGCGTAGGACCAAGGTCCCATGGCGCGGAGGGCCGCGGCGGCTGCACCCTGAGCGGGACATGAACCCCGCGACGCGGATCCTGGACGAAGAAGAGCGCACCACCTCGACGGGCAGAGGGAGCCCGTCCCCGGCGAGCCCGGAGGACGGGATCCCGGCCGTCGGCCGGGCCGCCGGAGGATCACCCTCCCGCGGCGAGCGCCATTCGCCGCGCCCGCCGTCGCGGGTGTACATTCCTCGCAAGGAGCGCCATGAATTCGAGTGATCACCGGCTCATCGAGATGCACCTCCAGCACGGCGAGAGCCTCCTGGCCAGGTCCGAGGGCGGCGCGACGGTCGCCTGCGCGCCGCACCCCGGCCTGCCGCACGTCTACACCGTCGACCCAGGCAAGCTGACCCCCGGCGAGCCGTTTCGGTACGTGGTGCGCCGCGCCGACGGCGCCGAGAGGACGGAGCGGTTCTTCGCCCACGCGCTCGATCAGGGCGGGCCCGTGGACGTGTGGGAGGGGATCCGCGCCGTCGACAATGCCTATTACGCGACCGAGGTCAAGGAGCACTTCGAGCGCCGCGGGTTCGCCGTGGTCCGAGGTGTCCTGTCGGCGGACGTGGTGAGCACCCTGCGCGGCGTCGTGGTTCCCCTCATCGCCGACGTGTGGGAGGAGGACAGGGCTGCATACCGGGACAAGATCAACCTGGAGAAGCTGCTGCTCCGCGTCCCCTACCTGCTCCAGGCCCTGGCCGAGAAGCTGGGTCCGCTGCTCCGGCGCATCCTCGGGGACGAGGTGTTCCTCGAGTACGAGCAGGTCATGGTGGTGCGCGCTGGCTCATCGTACGCCACCCGGCGCCACCGGGACGTCGACGGCGGCAAGCAAGGCTTCTCCGAGGCCAGCAAGCGCCACAAGGGCTCCGTGCACCTCTGGATCCCCCTCGTCGACATCGACGAGACGCGGGCGTGCATGTACGTCGATCCGCTCGACGCGCCCGAGCGATCCCTCGAGATGACGATGCGGGCCGGCGACGCGCTGTTCCTGCACAACTACGTATGGCACGGGAGCCGCGCCAACACCTCGGCGGTGGATCGGGTCTCGTGGCTCCTGAACTTCGCGCCCGCGCCGAGCCGCGACGAGACCAACCCGAGCGCCGACCTCAACCTCCCTATCCTGCGCGGCGGGGCGCCCGCGGATCTGGGCCCCGACGTGTGCTCCCGGCTGGTCCGGGAGAAGCACACGTTCCTGAACCTGTTCGACGCGTTTTTCACCTACGATCCGTCTCGTACTCGGATGGTCCACCCGGACAACCGCCGGGTGCGCCGCGAGCTCCCTGCGTTGTGACCGTGAGGCAAGAACCCAGCACGGCCGCCACGCCCGCCCGGATCCACGCGGGGGGATCCGGGCCCGACGGGGCGTGGGCTCGTCCCTCCCGCGCCCCGCCGATCACCTCGGCAGCGCGCGGATCACGCGCCGCGTGACCTGCGTGACGATCTTCCCCTCGAGGCACGTGGCCCCCGCCTCGCGGCAGATCCGGTCGTAGTCGGAGGGGCGCGAGATCGTCTCGGCCAGGAGCGCGCGCGGCACCGCGACGCCGGCCAGGTGCTCCGAGGGCGTGACGCCCCTCACGCCGAGCGTGCGCAGCGTCAGCTCCTCGAACCCGACCGGCGCCTCCAGCTCGCGGCGCCCGACGACATACGTGAGCGCGCCGACCGTGTCGGTGGGGGCGACCGGCCGGATGTTGTCCGCGGAAAGGAGCTCCTCCCAGAGCACCTCGTGCAGATCGCGCGCGGACGCGGCCACCGTGAGCGCCACGACGAGGCCGCCGCTCACCACGATCCCCTGCCCCTCGCCGAGATCGAAGCGCGCGTGGTCGAAGTGGATCGGGTGGGTGACCAGGAAGAGCGTCGACAGCGCCAGGTTCGCCGAGACGCCGAGCGGCCTCGCGAAGCTGTGCAGCACGAGATCGCCCTCGGCGAGCGGCGTCACGAAGCCGGGATCGGGCGCGATGCGGCGCCCCTCGCCCTGCGCCTCCGCCGCGCGGCAGAGGAGCGCGTCGCGGAACACGCCGGCCGCGCGCACGTCGGCCGACTCGCCCTCGGCGAGCGCCGCGGTGGGGGCGCGCGCCACCGCGCGCGCGTTGAGCACCGCCCCCGGCGTCTCGACGAGGGGGACGAACCGCAGAGATCCCACCGGGACGCCGCGCGCGCGCTCCCGCTCCGCGACCAGCTCGTGCACGCGATCGAGATCCTCGGGCCCCTCGGCCATCGTCGGCATGACGCCGAGCAGGCCGGGCAGGCCGACACACACGTCGAGGTCGGCGGCAAGCTCGCGCGGGAGGGCCAGCTCGTTGACGCCGGAACGGTAGAGGACGTGGAAACCATGACCCATGATGCCTCTCTCACGACCAAGATCGATGAACGAACCCTAGTCGGGCCGCTGCGTCCTTGCCCTCGGTGGCCGCTCTCTCGCTCGGACCGAGCTCACTTCGGCGTGCGCCAGCTGAATTCGAGAATGCTGTCGTGGTAGTCGACGTCGTCTCCATTCTCGGCGACGATCACCCTAAGATTGGACGCGCCGATGATGCGCGGGCCGGTGAAGGTCTGCTATAGGACCTTGGTCCTACAGGTGGCCTCCGAGGGTATCCTCTTCGGTGACATCCCCCGGAAACACCGCCGAGATCAGCCCAGACGATTCGCCGCCCGCGTCTTCGCCTCCCCTCGTCGCCGGCTGCGAGGTAATCTCCTGCCCCACGGACCTTGTCGGAGATTCAGCATCCGCGCCTCACGGCGCGACGGTATCGCAGGCCCCAGCTCGGCACGTTGTCGGACCGTGCCCGGCCGGTTACAAATTGGACGGACACATCGCATCTCGGCCTGCTGAGGTGGGGTCATCGCCTCGGCATCGGCCGGCTCATCGGGATCGGCCATCGCGGCAAGCGCGACCGGGCGTGCGCCTGGCTGGTCCTCTCGCCGAGACAGGCGGCCGGCATGGGACCAAAGTCCTATGGACAGCGCTGCGCCGGCCGGAGTACAAGGGCGACGCCAGGTCGACGGGCAGCAAGCGGCGGCGCGGCGGGGCACTTTGCACGACCGACAGGGGCTCTCCATGGCTGTTGACCCGACGGACTACCCCGAGCACCGCCTCGGGCTGCAGCGGGACGACGGGTTCCTCGAGGTCCGCTTCGAGCGGCACGATCGCACGAGGCTGGCGCACCTCGCGCATCACTCCCCGTGCCGCATGCTCTTCCCGCGGCAAGAGCCGGACGAGCCGCTGCTCGGGGTCCTCCTCACGACATCTGGCGGGATGATCGGAGGCGACGTCCTCCGGATCTCCGTCGAGGCGGGCCCCGGCGCCACGGCCACCGTGACGAGCCAGGCTGCCGAGAAGATCTATCGGTCGCTCGGCGCCCCCGGCCGCCTCGCGATCGATCTCCGCGTCGGGGAGGGCGCCGCGCTCGAGTGGCTGCCGCGGGAGACGATCCTGTTCGACAACGCTCGCCTCGAGCGGCGCGTCGAGCTCGACGTCGCGCCCGGGGGGAGCCTGCTGGCGCTGGATCTCATCGTCTTCGGCCGCCTGGCCCGGGGCGAGCGCTTCACGTCCGGCGCGCTGCACGATGTCTGGCGCGTCCGGCGTGGAGGGCGGCTCGCGTGGGCGGACGCGCTCTCCCTGTCCGGCGACATCGCCGCGCAGATCGCGGACCCCGCGGGCTTCGGGGGCGCCACGGCGGCGGGCGTCGCGCTGCTCGTCGCCGATGATGCGGCGGCGTGGGTCGACGAGGCCCGCGCGCGGCTCGCGCGCGCGCCGTGCCGCGCGGGGGTCACCCTCGTCGGCGGGGTGCTCGTGGCCCGGGCGCTCGGCGCGGAGCCGGCGCACGTGGAGCGCGCGCTCACCGATCTGGTCTCGTGGCTCAGGGCGGCGCGCTCCGGTCATCCGGCGCGCATGCCGCGGTTCTGGTCGATCTGAGGAGGAGTCGATGAATCTCACCCCCCGAGAGAAGGACAAACTGCTGATCTCCATGGCCGCGATCGTCGCGCGCCGGCGGCTGGAGCGCGGCGTGAAGCTCAACTACCCGGAGGCGATCGCGCTCATCTCCGACTTCGTGCTGGAGGCCGCCCGCGACGGCAGGTCCGTCGAGGAGCTGATGAGCGCAGGCACGCGCGTGGTCTACGCGGATCAGGTGATGGATGGCATCGCCGAGATGATCCACGACGTCCAGGTCGAGGCGACGTTCCCCGACGGCACGAAGCTCGTCACCATCCACAACCCCATCACCACACGATGCGTGCTGCCCGTGCAGCCCGGGGTCCAGCAGCAGCAGACTTGTGGACAGCCCTTGACCCCCGGGGAGATCATCACCGACCCGGTGGCTGCCGAGATCGAGATCAACAAGGGCCGGCCCGCCGCGAAGCTCAGCACCGTCAAGAACACCGGCGATCGACCGATCCAGGTGGGCAGCCATTATCATTTCTACGAGGTCAACTCTGCGCTCGATTTCGACCGCGCGGCGGCTCGCGGCATGCGGCTCGACATCCCGGCCGGCACGGCGATGCGCTTCGAGCCGGGCAAGACGTACGAGAACGTGCCCCTGGTGGCCTACGGCGGCGATCGCGTCGTCATCGGCTTCAAAGGGGAGATCGACGGCGCGATCATCGGCACGCACTAGGAGAACCAGGCCATGTCCAAGCAGATCTCTCGCTTCAATTATGCGAGCCTGTACGGCCCGACGGTGGGCGACAAGGTGCGGCTCGCCGATACCGAGCTCTTCATCGAGGTCGAGAAGGACTTCACCGCTGTCCATAAGCATGGGACAGACGACACGTTCCATGGCTATGGAGAGGAGGTCACGTTCGGCGGCGGCAAGGTCATCCGCGACGGGATGGGCCAGTCCCAGATGACGTGGGATCCCGAGGACGACGTCCGCAAGTTGGTCGTCGACACGGTGATCGTCAACGCGCTCATCCTCGACCACTGGGGCATCGTCAAGGCGGACATCGGCCTCAAGGACGGCCGGATCGCCGCCATCGGCAAGGCCGGCAACCCCGACGTGCAGGACAACGTGACCATCATCATCGGCCCCGGCACGGAGGTCATCGCGGGCGCCGGGAAGATCGTCACCGCGGGCGGCGTCGACACGCACATCCACTTCATCTGCCCGCAGACCGTCGAGGAGGCGCTCTCCTCGGGCCTGACCACGCTGATCGGCGGCGGCACCGGACCGGCTGCGGGCTCGACCGCGACGACCTGTACGCCGGGCCCCTTCCACATGCTGCGCATGCTCCAGGCGGCCGAGGCGCTGCCGATCAACATCGGCCTGTTCGGCAAGGGGAACACGAGCCGGCCCGAGGGCATCATCGAGCAGATCGCGGCCGGCGCCTGCGGGCTGAAGCTCCATGAAGACTGGGGCAGCACGCCAGCCGCGATCGACAACTGCCTCACCGTCGCCGACAAGTACGACGTCCAGGTGGCGATCCACTCCGACACGCTGAACGAGGGCGGCTTCGTGAAGGACACGATCGCGGCCTTCAAGGGGCGGACGATCCACTCGTTCCACACCGAGGGGGCCGGCGGCGGCCATGCGCCCGACATCATCGCGCTGGTCGGGGTGCCCAACGTGCTCCCGGCGTCCACGAACCCGACCCGGCCCTTCACGAAGAACACGGTCGCGGAGCACCTGGACATGCTGATGGTCGCCCATCACCTCAGGAAGGACATCCCGGAGGACGTCGCGTTCGCCGAGAGCCGTATCCGGCAGGAGACGATCGCCGCCGAGGACATCCTGCACGACATGGGCGCCATCTCCATCATGTCGAGCGACAACCAGGCGATGGGGCGCATCGGCGAGGTCGTCCTGCGGACCTGGCAGACCGCCGACAAGATGAAGCGCCAGCGCGGCAAGCTCGACGAGGAGAAGGGGGAGAACGACAACTTCCGCGCCAAGCGTTACGTCGCCAAGTACACCATCAACCCGGCCATCGCCCAGGGCGTCAGCGAGCACGTCGGCTCGGTCAAGGTCGGCAAGCTCGCGGATCTCGTGATCTGGTCGCCGGCCTTCTTCGGGGTCAAGCCGGACATGGTGCTCAAGGGCGGCTCGATCGTCATGGCGCCCATGGGCGATGTCAACGGTGCCATCCCGACGCCTCAGCCCGTGCATTACCGGCCGATGTTCGGCGCCTATGGCCGGAACGCGATCGAGAGCTCGGTCCTGTTCGTCAGCAAGCTGTCGATCTCGGAGGGGATCGCAAAGACCGCGCGGCTCTCGCGGAGGCTGGTCGAGGTGAAGAACACCCGGAAGCCGCTCTCGAAGGCAGACATGATCCACAACAAGGAGACGCCTGTCATGGAGGTCGACCCGGAGAGCTACATCGTCCGCGCCGACGGCAAGGTGCTCAAGTGCAAACCGGCCGACGTGCTCCCCATGGCCCAGCGCTACTTCCTGTTCTGACATGCGACGCGCCATCGAGGTTGTTCCCCGCGGGAGTTACCCTGAAGCCGCCGCCGAGGCGTGCGTGACGCTCGCCTACGACGACCGCCACCGCCGGCGGATCCGGCTCACGACCGATCAGGGGTGGGAGTTCCTGCTCGACCTTGCGGAGGCGACCGTGCTCGGCGACGGGGACGGTCTTCGCCTCGAGGACGGCGCCTGGATCGCGGTGCGCGCGGCGGACGAGGCTCTCGTCGCCGTGACGTGCCGCGAGGCGGCGGACCTGGCCCGCGTCGCCTGGCATATCGGCAATCGCCATATCCCGGCTGCCATCGACGGTGCGCGGATCCTCATCCGCCACGATCACGTGATCGTCGACATGGTCCGGGGGCTCGGCGCCGAGGCGACGCCGCTCCGCGCGCCCTTCACGCCGGAGCGCGGCGCGTACGACCGCCAGTCGGCGCACGGGCACGGGCATTCCCACGCGCACGACCACGACCACGACCACGACCACGGACATTCCCACGCTCACGGTCATTCCCACGACCATGGGCACGCGCACGCTCACGGCCATGGGCTTCCCCACGACCACGCGCACTCCCACGCTCACGGCCATGGGCATTCCCACGACCATGAGCACGATCGCGAGGGCGGACACGGGTGATCGCCGTGGGAGACGGAGCCCTCTACCGCCTGATGAGCTGGATGTCGCCGGCCTACCCGATCGGCGGCTTCAGCTACAGCCACGGCCTGGAGTGGGCGGTCGAGGCAGGTCTGGTCACGACGGCGGAGCAGCTGCGGGCCTGGGTCGCGACGATCCTCGGCCAGGGCTCCGGCCTGGTCGACGCGGCCCTGCTCGCGGCCGCCTACCGCGCGGCGCAGGACCAGGAGCTCGACGAGGTGGCCGAGCTCGGGGCGGCGCTCCGGGGCACCCGCGAGCTCGCCCTGGAGAGCGCGCAGCAGGGCGCCGCGTTCCTCACCATCACCCGCGCCGCCTGGCCGCACCCGCGCCTCGACGCGTTCGCGGAGCGCCACGCCGGCGAGGCGCCGCTCCCGGTCGCCGTCGGGCTCGCCGCGGCCGCGCACGGCGTGCCGCTCGACCCGGCGCTGGCGGCGTACCTGCACGCCTTCGCCTCCGGCCTGGTCTCGGCGGGCATCCGGCTGGTCCCGCTCGGCCAGACGGACGGCCAGCGGGTCATCGCGGCGCTCGAGCCCGTCATCGTCGACGCGGCCCGGCGCGCCCGGGAGACGCCGCTCGACCGCATCGGCGCCGCGACGCCGGGGGTCGATCTCTCGTCGATGCAACACGAAACCCAACACACGAGGTTATTCCGCTCATGACATCAAGCACTCACGGTCCTCTCCGTGTCGGCATCGGGGGCCCGGTCGGCTCCGGCAAGACGGCGCTCGTCGATCGCCTCTGCAAGCGCATGCGCGACGAGTGGCGCGTCGCCGTGGTCACCAACGACATCTACACGAAGGAAGACGCGGAGTTCTTGACCCGCTCGGGCGCGCTCAGCCCCGAGCGCATCGTCGGCGTCGAGACCGGCGGCTGCCCCCACACGGCGATCCGCGAGGACGCCTCGATCAACCTCGCGGCCGTCCGCGAGATCGCGCAGCGCCTCGCCCCGCTCGATCTCGTGTTCGTCGAGTCCGGCGGAGACAACCTCGCAGCCACCTTCTCGCCGGAGCTCGCCGATCTCACCCTCTATGTGATCGACGTGTCGGCCGGCGACAAGATCCCGCGCAAGGGCGGTCCCGGGATCACGCGGTCGGACCTGCTCATCATCAACAAGATCGACCTCGCGCCCATGGTCGGCGCGAGCCTCGAGGTGATGGACCGGGACGCCAAGAAGATGCGGGGCGAGAGGCCGTTCCTCTTCACGAACCTCAAGGCGAACCAGGGGGTCGAGGAGATCGCCGCGTTCATCGTGAAGAAGGGCGGCCTCGACGCCAAGCAGAGCGCCTCCGCGGGCGGCTGAGGCCCCCCGCTCGTCGCCTCCTCCGCCAGCGTCGGCGAGCCCGCGCGCGGAGAGCCGCCGCCGCGTGAGGGCCACGCTGCAAGCCGGGGCCTCAAACGTGTCCGAGGCCGGGGCGACATGGTGCTCGTGACGGACATCGATCGCTTCGGTCGCGTCGAGAAGCCAGGGTACCATCCCGCCCCGTGACCAGCCGCTCCGTCTTCCGTGGCCGCCACGCGCTCGCCGGGCCCGTCTTCGCGCTCGTTTTGGCGCTGGCGCGCGCATCCTCCGCCGCTGACGTCGCGGAGCTCGGCGTCCCCATGATCCGCTCCTTCGGCACGGATGACGGCCTGCCCCAGAGCAGCGTCAATGCCATCGCCCTCGCGCCCGACGGCCACCTGTGGATCGGCACGCAGGGCGGCGCGGCCTACCACGATGGCCAGCGCTTCACGGTCTTGCCGCTCCCGACCGTGGGGTCCGCAGCCTGGGTGCAGTCGCTCGCCGCGACGCAGGACGGCGCCGTTTGGTTCGGATTGAATTCGGGCGAGATCTTCCGTTATGCAGGCGAGCGGTTCACGCGCTTCGGGGCGGCCGAGGGGCTGGAGGTGGGAAAGCACGTGTCCACCATCGTCGAGACGCACGAGGGCGGAGGGCGCGCGCTCTGGGCGGGCACGCAGGGCGGCCTCTATCGCTTCGACGACAAAAAGGGGCGCTTTCGCCGGATCGAGCTCGGGCCAGGCCTCGAGCGTGCCGCCGCCATCGCCGTGCGCGAAGGCAAGCTCCCCAGCGGCGAGCCGACCCTCTGGGTAGGCACGACCGCGGGGCTCTTGCATTGCGAGGCCGACCATTGCAAGCCGTTTGCCACCAACGCGGATGGGTTGCCCGATCCCATCGTCACTGCCCTCCTCGCGACGACCGGCGATGGGGGCCGGCCGGAGCTCTGGGCCGGTACGATGAATGGCCTCGCTCGTCATGCGGACGGGCGCTGGGAGCAATTCACGACGACGAATTCGCCGCTGCCCGCCAAGGAAGTCCTGGCGCTCGCCGAGACGGTGAGCGGCGCCGGAGAGCGGACGTTGTGGATCGGCACCTACGGCGGCGGCCTCGCTCGCCTGCGGGGCCCCGCGTGGACGGTGATGACGAAGGCGAACTCGGACATGCCGGACGATCACGTCATGGTGCTCTCCCCGAGCGGAGGCGCGCACGGCGGGCGGGTGCTGTGGCTCGGCACCAACACCGGCGGCCTCGCCCGATTGCGCCCCGATGGGTGGACGGCGTTCACGCCGCGAAATTCGCCCCTCTCCGGCGCGGTCTACGGGATCACCGAGGTGCGCTCTCGGGACGGCGCGTCCGAATTCTGGTTTGGCATGGACGACGGCACCGTGATGCGGTCCTCCAAGCAAGGCTTCTCGCCGCTCGCCCCGCCCGACGCGCTCGGGGGGCTGACCGCTAGCATCACCGTGGTCCTCGCTTCACAACGCGAGCCTGGCGTGGTTTGGCTCGGCGACGATTCCTTCCACCTTCACCGCTGGGAAGACGGGCGCATCACGACGTACCACCCGCGCAACTCTCCCATGCCGCGCGGGAACGTCACCGACGTGCGCGAGTCGCTGGACGGGCGCGGGCTCTGGGTCACGACGCTCGGCGGCGGCGCCGCGCGCCTCGACGCGTCGGGCACGTGGCAGGGCTTCAGGCGGGAGAACACGCAGATCCTCGATGACCGGGTCACCACCGTCCTCGAGACCACGCGCCCTGACGGCAAGCTGATTACGTGGTTCGGCACGTCCCAAGGGTTGTCCCGGCTCGAGGACGGTCAGTGGAAGAGCTACACGACGGCGAGCGCGCCGCTCGGCGGGGATTTCATCACCGCTCTTTCGGAGTTACGCGACACGCATGGCGCGCGTGTGCTCTGGATTGGCACGATGGGCGGAGGCGTCGCGCGCTACGATCTCGACGCCGAGGCGTGGCGACCGGTGCTCGACTCCGACAGTCGGCCGGCGCTGCCGGACGACACCGTCTATCAGGTGCGCGCGGACGCGCGGGGCCGGGTCTATCTCTTCACCAACCGCGGCGTCGCGCGCCTCACCCCCCGCGCGCCCACGCTGGACGACCCGGCGGAGTTTTCCCTCTACACCTTCACGACCGAGGATGGGTTGCCGACCAACGAGTGCAACATGAATGGCTCGCTCGTCGATAGCCGCGGCCGCATCTGGGTGGGCGCGATGAGCGGCGCGGCTGTCTTCGATCCGGCGGAGGAGATCGCAGACGACACGCCCAAGCCGCTCATCTTGTCCGCTGCGCGCGCGCAGGGCGGCGCGCCGTCGCTCGTCTCCGGCGCGAGGCTCGCCTGGAACCAGAACACCGTCGCGTTCGATTACGCGCTGCTCTCGCTCTTCCGCGAGCGCGACACACGTTTTCGCGTGCAGATGGTGGGGTTCGACCCATCGCCGAGCGAATGGACCACGGACCCCAGGGCGAGGTACACGAACCTCTCCCCCGGTGCGTACACCTTCCAGGTCTGGGGGCGCGATTCCACGGGCAACATCTCCGGACCGGCGTCGATCGCCTTCCGGGTCGAGCCCGCGCCCTGGCGGACGTGGTGGGCGTATCTCGGGTATGCCTTCGGGCTCGCGGGGGTCGTCTCCGTAGGCGTGCGCCTGCGGCTACGGGCGCTCGCGACGCGCAACCGGGAGCTCGAGCAGCAGGTCGAGCTGCGCACGGCCGAGCTTCGGGCGGCCAAGGAGGCAGCCGACGCGGCGAACCGCGCCAAATCGGCATTCCTCGCCAGCATGAGCCACGAGCTGCGCACACCGCTCAATGGCATCCTCGGCTATACGCAGCTCGTCGCCCGCACGCCGGGGCTCCCCCGGGAGAGCCAGGCCGGGCTCGGCGTCGTGCAGAGGTCGGGCGAGCACCTGCTCGCGCTCATCGACGACGTGCTCGACCTCGCCCGCATCGAGGCCGGCAAGCTGGAGCTCGTTCCGGGGGACGTCCATTTACCCCTGCTCCTGCAAAGCGTGGTGGACCTCTGCCGGGTGCGGGCCGAGGCCAAGGGGCTCGCCTGCCATTACCTGCCCGCCGACGGCGCGCCTGCGTGGGTGCGGGCCGACGAGAAGCAGCTCACCCAGGTGCTCTTGAACCTGCTCGGCAATGCGGTGAAATTCACCCGCGAGGGGAGCGTCACCCTGCGCGTGGAGGCCCGGGGCGAGGAGCTCTTCTTTCACGTCGAGGACACCGGGCCGGGGATTGCTCCTGCGGACGTCGCGCGCATCTTCCAGCCCTTCGAGCAATCCGGCGATCGGCGCGCGCGCGCCCAGGGCGCCGGGCTCGGGCTGTCGATCAGCCGCAAGATCGTGGAGCAGATGGGCGGGCGCATCGAGGTGCAGAGCGCGCCCGGCGAAGGCAGCACCTTCACGGTGGCCGTGCGCCTGCCCGCCATCGCGGAGAGGGCACGGGCGGCCGAGGAGCGCCCCTCCGAGATCATCACCGGCTACGAGGGCGCGCGGCGCAGGGTGGTCGTCGTCGATGACAACGAGAATAACCGCGCCTTTCTGCGCGACGCGCTCGGGCCGCTCGGGTTCGCGGTGGAGGAGGCCGAGGACGGCGTGGGGGCCATCGCGTTATGCCAGGAGCAGCGGCCCGACCTGTTGATCCTCGACCTCGCGTTGCCGGACCTCCGCGGCGAGGAGGTCGCGCGCCGGCTGCGCAACCTGCCCGCGCTCGCGGGGTTGCCCCTCGTCGCCTCCTCCGCGAGCGTGGACGAGGAGCAACGAATGCGCGCCAGGGAGGCCGGGTGCGACGAATTCCTCCCCAAGCCGGTGCGCCTTCCGGAGCTCTTCGCGGTGCTCGGGCGGCGCCTCGGCCTCACCTGGATCCGCGCCCCGCGTGCCATGGTGGAGGCGGCAGGGGCGGAGGCGCCCGCGGCCCGGATCGATCCGCCCGCGGAGGTGCGCGCGCGGCTGTCCGACCTCGCCGAGCGGGGGCGCATCCCGGAGCTGCTCCAGCAATTGAATGCGCTCGAGGCGGAGGACGCGCGGCTCTCCTCGTGGGTGGGCGAGGTGCGGGTGCTGGCCGAGACGTACCGCCTGGGCGAGCTCTGCGCCGCGCTCGCGCCCTCCACATAGGACCAAGGTCGCGCGGGCGGGCGATGTAGACCGTGACGTTCGTAGAATCCTCGTGAATCGTGTAGGCCTGCAGTCGGAAGCCGGCCGGGCGAAACATTGGCGCGCGCGGTGGCCGTCAGCGAGCGACGCGCACGCTCGACGCATCCCGCCGCGAGGAACGGTCCCGCGGGGGCCGGGAAGGCTGCCCGGCTGCTTGGTCGCGTCGTGATTGCAACAAAAATCCGTACGTGACGGATTTGTACACCACGACGGCACGCAGAGCCCTACATCCGTACAGCATCGCGCCGAGAATGTTGATAGGATCCGCGGACATGGGCACGCAGCTCGCCCTCCTCTTCGACAATAGCCGCACGCGAAAAGCGCGAGGTGCCTTCTTCACTCCTTCTGAGCTGGCCACCTTTCTTGCGAGTTGGGCAGTGCGAACGCCGAAGGATCGTATCTTGGAGCCGTCGTGTGGGGAGGCGTCGCTTCTCTTGGCCGCTGGCCGGCAGCTGCTGGCGCGTGGCGGGCGGACGACGCTCGTGGGGCTCGATGTGCACGAGCCATCGATCGCAGCGGCGAAGCAGCTGCTTCGCGATGAGAAATTGAGGGCAGACCTGCGGGTCGCCGACTTCTTTGATGAAGCTCCAGAGCCGCGGTTCGACGTCGTCATCGGGAACCCACCTTACATCCGATATCAGTCCTTCTCGGGGAAGGATCGCGCGAAGGCTCAACGCGCTGCCCTGGCGCAAGGCGTACGCTTGAGCGGGCTCGCCAACGCATGGGCCGCGTTCGTGGTCCACGCGGCCAGCTTTCTTCGCAAAGGCGGGCGACTCGCTCTGGTTCTACCAGCATCGCTCCTTTCGGTAAACTATGCAGCTCCGGTCCGCCGCTTCCTGCTGGACAGGTTCAAGGCGGTCAAACTCGTGATGTTTGAAGAACGTGTATTCCCCGACGTTCTGGAGGAGGTAGTGCTATTGCTAGCCGAGGGCGAGGGCCCAACATCACGATTCGATCTGCTCCAGGTGCGCGATCTCGAAGAGCTCGGGAGCATACAAGGACCGTCCGGCGCGTCGCCGCGCCCGTGGACGCCGATTGACGCAGATGACAAATGGACCGAGGCCCTGCTTCCATCAGGCGCGGCAGGTATTTATTCAGAGTTAGCCTCCGGAGTCGGGTTCAAGACCCTCGGGGATTGGGGTGACACGGACCTCGGCATGGTGACTGGCAACAACCAGTTTTTTACGCTCACGGCAACCCAGGTAGCCGAGCTCGGGCTGCGCGAGAGCGAAACCGTGCGCATATCGCCGCCTGGCTCGCGCCATCTTCGCGGCCTGGTGTTCTCCGATAGAACTTTTGACGAGATGGCCAGGGAAGGAAGCCGCGTCTACCTGTTCTATCCGGACAAGGACAGGCCATCCAAGGCAGCGAAGCGGTACATCGAGCTCGGCGAAAGCCAAGGTATTCACAAGGCGTACAAGTGCGCCGTGCGGTCGCCTTGGTGGCGCGTGCCAACGGTGCGGATAGCGGACTTGTTTCTCACTTACATGAATCATGATGTTCCGAGGCTCGTGCACAACAATGCCAGTGTCGCACACCTGAACTCCATTCATGGTGTCACTCTGAGCCGCGGCAACCGCGAATTGGGAGCGGACCTACTTCCGATCGCCATGCTGAACAGTTTGACCATGCTTGGAGCCGAGCTGGTTGGCCGCTCCTACGGCGGCGGGATCCTGAAGGTCGAACCGAAGGAGGCCGACCTGCTCCCGATGCCTTCGCCGGAGGTACTCGAGATTGTCGGACCTGACTTGCGCAACCTGCGCTCACAGCTCTCCAGGCTGCTCCGGAACAGCCAGCTCGCGGAGGTGGTTCGGTCTGTCGACGAGGCGCTCCTCGTCGGCGGCCTGAAGCGGAGTCGTGAAGACGTCGTGGCGCTGTCTGAGGCGCGCAACATGATGGCGGCCCGGCGGTCGTCCCGCGCGGGGAAGACGCCGCGATGAGCCGCGGGGCGCCGAGCTCGCCGCGCGCTTGTCGGGGGGTGGCGGGCCCGTCGAGCCGCCGGCAAGGCCGCTCCTGGGTCGTCGTGGGTTCCTGCGCCTCGTGACGGAGCCGACGCCCGCACTGACGCGTCCGCAGCGCGCTCCATGGCCAAGCCTCCCGCTCCGATCAAGTAAAAGCCATCTCTTGAGAAGCCCGCAGCCCCGCCCCAGGCGGCGGGCGAGCGCGACCTTCGTCTCGACGTCGACGTCGACGTCGACGTCGACGTCGACCCGACGTGGCCTGCCTCGGCGCGCGGCGCTAGCCCCCCTGCGTGGCCGTCGCGGCGGCGCGAGGAGGGACACCGATGTTCGTGCTGATCTCGATCGACCTGGAGGGATGCGCGGGGGTGGTGCACGTCGACCAGACGCGCCGGGGAGGCGCCGACTACGAGCGCGCGCGGGCGTGGATGAGCCGCGAGGCGAACGCCGCCGCGCTCGGCGCGTTCGACGGCGGGGCCACGCGGGTCGTCGTCAACGACAGCCACGCGGACATGCGCAACCTCCTCTTCGAGGAGCTGGATCCGCGCGTCGAGGTGATCTCGGGCGCGCTGAAGCCGCTGTCGATGGTGCAGGGGCTGGACGCCGGCCAGCCCGACGCGGCGTTCTTCGTCGGTTATCACGGGGGCGCGGGCCTGCGCGCGAGCGTGCTCGATCACACCTACTACGGCGCGGTGGTGGGCGAGATCCGGCTCCACCCCGCGCAGAGCGCGGCAGACGATCCCGGGCTGTGGGTCGATGAGGCGGCCATCAACGCGCTCGTCATGGGCGAGGCGGGGGTGCCCGTGGCGCTGGTCACGGGGGACGAGGCCGTGACCGCCCACGCGAGCGAGCGGTTCCCGGGCGTCACGACCGTGGCGGTGAAGGCGTCGATCACACGCTACAGCGCGCGGTCGATCCACCCCGACGAGGCCTGCCGGCGCATCCGGGCCGCCGCGAGCGAGGCCCTGCGGGGGCTCGCTCGCGTGAAGCCCTACACGCTCCCGGCGCCGATCGGCGTGACGGTCTCGCTGCTCGCGACCGCGTACGCGGACGCGGCGGAGCTCGTGCCCGGCGTGGTCCGCCTGGACGCGCGCCGCGTGCGCTACGTCGCCCCGAGCGCGCGCGAGGTGCTCCGCGCCGTCCTCGCCATCACGAAGATCGCCGGCACGGTGGTGGTCTGAGGAGCGACGTCCAGCATGCCCGGTCGACGTGTACACACCCCGTGTGTACACTGTCGCCATGCAGCACGCCCCGCTCGCGCGTCGTCTCCGTCACGTCCGCGCGCCCTCCCCGCTCCACTTCCCGGAAGAGGCCCTCGTGCCGGAGACCAAGCGCCACCTCGAGATCAGGACCCTGCTCTACCTCGTGCTGAAGACCTTCGCGGATCGCGCGGCGATCGGATCCGACCAGTTCGTCTACTGGTCCGCGTCCGACCCGAGCCGGTGCCTGGCGCCGGACGCCTTCGTCCGGCTCGGCACCCCGGACACGCCGTTCGGCTCCTGGAAGACGTGGGAGCGTGGTGCCCCTGAGCTCGCCGTCGAGATCGTGAGCGAGCACGACGCGGATCCGCAGACCTGGGCCGACAAGCTCCGCAAGTACCACGAGCTCGGTGTGCTGGAGCTCGTCGCGTTCGACCCCGAGGCCGCGCCCGGGGAGCGGCTGCGGGTCTGGGATCGCATCGACGGCGACCTGGTCGAGCGCGTCGTCGAGGGGGAGCGCAGCCCGTGCGCCGTGCTCGGGCTGCACTGGGTCGTCGTCCCGGCCGCAGGCGACCCGGCAGCGCTCCGCCTCGCCCGCACCCCGGACGGGGCGGAGCTCGTCCTCACCCCCGAGGAGGCCGAGCGGCGGCGCGCGGAGGCCGAGCGGCGGCGCGCGGAGGCCGAGCAGGCCGCCCGGGCGACGGCGGAGCGGCGCATCGCCGAGCTCGAGGCCGAGCTGCGCCGGCGAGGCGGCTGACGCGTGGGCATCCACCGGGTCAACTTCACGATCTCCGACGAGGCCGACAAGCTCCTCGACGAGCTCGCCGCCGAGGACGCCCTGGGCCGCCGCCCCAACCGCTCCGCCACGCTCGAGCGGCTCATCGTCGAGGAGCGCGACCGCCGCCGCCGGCGGAAGGCGCGGCAGGAGGCGGCGGAGCCGCCGCGCCGGTGAGGGCGGCCGGCCGTCAGCTCGCGCTTCAGCTGGCCGCAGGCTCCGAGAGCGCCCTCGACAGGGTCGACCGCGGGCCATAAGCTCGGCACCCCGTGAACCCTGGGGACCGCCTGGCAGGACGCTTCGTGCTCGAAGCGCTCGCCGGGACCGGCGGCATGGGGGAGATCTACCGCGCCAGGGATCTCGAGCGCGGGCAGGACGTCGCCGTCAAGCTCCTGCGGGACCCACACGGCGCCGGGGACGCGCGGTTCCAGCGGGAAGCGCGGCTCCTGGAGGAGCTCGTGCACCCGCGGATCGTGCGGTACGTGGCGCACGGGTCGTCCCCTTCGGGCGCGCCGTACCTCGTCATGGAGTGGCTCGAGGGCGAAGACCTGTCGCGCACGCTCGCGCGGGGGCGGCTCGGCGTGGAGGAGAGCGTGCAGATCGCGCGCGCCGTGGCGGAGGCGCTCGGGGCGGCGCACGCCCGCGGGATCGTCCACCGCGACCTCAAGCCGAGCAACGTCTTCCTCGAGCAGGCGAGCCCCCGGCAGGTCAAGCTGCTCGACTTCGGCATCGCGTGGCCGGGCGGCGGGACGCGCATCACCCGGACCGGCGCGCTGCTCGGGACACCCGGCTACATGGCGCCCGAGCAGACGCGGAGCATGGGGGTGGTCGACGCGCGGGCGGACATCTTCGCGCTCGGCTGCGTGCTCTTCGAGTGCCTCGCGGGCGAGCCGCCGTTCTCGGGGGACAACCTGATCTCCGTGCTGGCGAAGATCGTCTGCGACGAGCCGCCGCGGCTCGGGGACCTGCGGGACGACGTCCCCGAGCCGCTCGCGGCGCTCTGCGCGCAGATGCTGTCGAAGGATCCGGCGGCCCGGCCGCGGGACGGCGACGAGGCGGCGGCCGCGCTCGCCGCCATCGAGCGGGGCCACGGCCTCGCGCCGGCGGGCGGGGGCGGCGCAGCGCCTGCGCCGCCCGCGGCGCTGACGGCGACCGAGCGGCGGCCCGCGGCCGTGCTCCTCGTCGGCGCCGCGTCGGGGGCGGCGTTCGCGGAGGCCGAGACGCTGCCGGGCGCCCTCTTCCAGGAGGTCTCGGCGCGGGGCGCCCACGTCGAGCTGCTGCAGGGCGGGGCGGCGGTCGTGACGATGCTCGGCCGGGGCACGGCGACCGACCTGGCGGCGCAGGCGGCGGGCGCGGCGCTCGCCTTGCGGCGGGACATGCCGTGCTGGCCCATGGCGCTCTCGCTGGGCTGGAGCGCGCCGACCGGGCAGATGCCGCTGCGCGACACGATCGACCGGGCGGCGAGGCTGCTCTCCGCGCCGGGCCCGCGCGAGGCCGGGCGCGCCTTCCCGATCGCGCTCGACGACCTGCTCGCCGGGCTGCTCGACGCGCGGTTCGAGCTGCGCGAGCACGACGACGGCTTCTTCCTGGTCGGCGAGCGGGAGCTCAACGACGGGGGGCGCACGCTGCTCGGCAAGCCGACGTCGTGTGTCGGGCGCGACGGCGAGCTGAGGAGCCTGGAGGCGATGTTCGAGGCGTGCCTCGCGGAGCCGGCGGCGCAGCCCGTGCTGGTGACCGCGCCGCCCGGCGTGGGCAAGACGCGGCTCGGGCAGGAGTTCCTGCGCCGGGCGCAGCGGCGCGCCCCGGGCGCCTCCGTCTGGGTCGGGCGCGGCGATCCGCTGCGGGCGCACTCGCCGTTCGGCCTGCTCGCGCAGGCGATCAAGGGGGCGTGCGGCATCCTGGAGGGCGAGCCGCTCGCCGTGCGCCGCGACCGGCTGCTCGCGCGGGTGGCGCGCGGGGTGCCGGAGCCGGACCGGCAGCGGGTGGCGGAGTTCGTGGGCGAGATCGTCGGCGCGCCGTTCCCCGACGACGGCAGCCCGCTGCTGCGGGCGGCGCGGCGGGACGCGCAGCTGATGAACGAGCAGATGCAGCGCGCCTTCGTCGAGCTCGTCCGGGCCGCCTGCGCCGCGGGGCCGGTCGTCGTGGTGCTCGAGGACCTGCACTGGGGGGACCTCGCGACGACGAGCTTCCTCGACGTCTCGCTGCGGCAGCTCGCGGGCGAGCCGCTGTTCCTCCTCGCGCTCGCGCGGCCGGAGATCGCCGACCTGTTCCCCGGCCTCTGGGCGGAGCACGGCGTGCACGAGATCCGGCTGAAGGATCTCGGAAAGAAGGCGAGCGAGCGGCTCGCGCGGCAGGTGCTGGGCGAGGGCGCGAGCCCGGGGACCATCGAGCGGATCGTCGCGCTCGCGGACGGCAACGCCTTCTATCTCGAGGAGCTGCTCCGCGCGGCCGCGGAAGGCCGCCGGGGCGAGCTGCCGCCGACGGTGGTGGCGATGGTCCAGTTCCGCCTCGCCAAGCTCGACGGCGAGGCGCGGCGGCTCCTGCGCGCGGCGAGCGTGTTCGGCGAGACGTGCTGGGCCTCGGGCGTCGAGGCGCTCGTGGGCGCGCCAGCGCGGGCGGGGCTCGCGGCGCTCGTGCGCCAGGAGCTGCTCGTGAAGCGGCCGGCGAGCCGGTTCGCCGGGGAGGAGGAGCTCGGGTTCCGGCACGCGCTCTTGCGGGAGGGCGCGTACACGACGCTGACGGAGGAGGATGCCGTCCTCGGTCATCGGCTCGCGGGGCAGTGGCTGGAGGACCACGGCGAGGGGGACGCGCTGGTCCTCGCGGAGCATTTCGACAAGGGCGCGGAGCCCGCGCGCGCGGCGCGGTACTGGCTCCGCGCCGCCGAGATCGCCCACCGCGGCGACGACGTCGAGGCGGCGCTCGCGATCGTGAGCAAGGGGCTCTCCGGGGAGGTGCCCCCCGACATCGAGCTCGCCTACCTCGGGTTGCAGTGCGACCTCGGCCTGTGGCGGCTCGACGCCACGGGCACGACGCTGCTCGCCGCCGAGCGGCTGATGCGCGAGGCACCGTCCGGCAGCCGCCTCTGGGCGCAGGGCCTGTTCGCGACGATGACCTACACCTACCTGCTCGGCATGTATGATCGCTTCGAGGCGACCATCGACACGCTCGTCGAGGCGGAGCCCGCCGAGGACGCGCTCGGGGGCACCGGATTCGCGCTGCTGGTGGGGCTGTATGGCATGCTGCTCAGGGGCTCCGTCGAGCGCCGGGAGCCGCTCGTGCAGCGGGCGCGCGCGCTGCTCGAGCGGCATGGAGAGCGCGATCCGTACGTCGCCGCGCTCCACTACAACGGGATCGCGATGGTCCACCTCCTCGCCCGGGAGGAGCCGTGGAGCGCGCTCCTGCACATCGACGCGGCGCGGGCGTTGTACCTCCGGGGGGAGCACACCCGAGGTGCCTCGGGGCTCACGCTGGTGCGCGGGTTTCTGCTGTGGACCCTCGGCGCGGCGCGGCGCGCGGAAGAGGAGCTGCTCGGGGTCGCGGGCCCCGACGAGACCTACGGCGCCTGGAGCTCCTTCCGGCCCTTCACGCTCGCGCACATCGCGAGTGAACGCGGGGACCTGGACCGGGCGCGCGGCGTCGCGGAGGCGCTGATCGCGTCCGGGCGCGCCCGGCGCGTCGCCATCGACGAGGGCCGCGGGCGCTGGTCCCTCGGGGAAGTGCTCTGTCGTGCCGGGGAACTGGAGGAGGCCGGCCGCGAGCTCGACGCCGCGCTCGCGCTGCTCTCGGAGTCGAGCCGCATCGACGTCCCCGGCGTGCTCTCGACGCGCGCCGCGCTCTGCCTCCGGCAGGGCCGCGCGGCGGAGGCGCTCGCGGCGGCGGAGGACGGCCTGTCGCGGCACAAGGCCCTGGGCGCGTGCGGGTTCTTCCGGGGCGCGCGCCTGCGGCTCGTGCACGCCGAGTGCCTGGAGGCAGCGGGCCAGCGCGACGCGGCGCGCGAGGCGATCGCGCGGGCGCGGGATCGGCTGCTCTGCGTGGCCGAGGAGATCGCCGATCCCGGATACAGACAGAGCTTCCTGGAGCAGGTGCCGGAGAACCGGAGGACGATCGAGCTCGCGCTGGAATGGCTCGGCGGCGGGGACGCGGCTGGAGCCTCGTAGCTCGCCGCCCCCCGCAGGCTCATGCGCTATCGCTCAGCCGGAGCGCGGCGCCGGGGCAAACGGCGACCGCTTCCCGGACCGCCGCGTACTCCTCCTCCGGCGGCTCGGCGTCGAGCACGATCACGATTCCATCCTCCCGCTGATCGAAGACCTTCGGCGCGACCATCACGCACTGGCCCGCGCCGCAGCATTTCTCGTACTCCACGATCACCTTGAGCTTCGAACTGGTTTCCATACGTCCCTCCGCTTCCGTTTCACTTCGCCCGGGTCACCGGAGCCGTCCAGAGCCCGACCAGCGCGTCCACGAGCCCCACCGCCGCCGCGTCCCACGTGGCCCGCGGCGTGGCGCTGCCCGCTTGCAGCGCGCGCTCCCGCTCCGCGCACATGTGCACGATGAGGTGCCGGCTCATGTCGCCGCGCTCCTGCAGCACTTCCTCGGGCCAGATCGGCCTGAGCCGCTCGAGCCCCGCGATGGTCTCCTGCATGGCCGGCGTGGCGATCAGCTCGTCGATCACCAGCTTGCGTAAAGCAGGGTCCGTCATGACCTGCGCGGAGAAACGCGCGTACCAGCTCGGGCTGCCGAGCGAGGCGATATGGTCGACGGTCGGCCGCACGAGGCACGCGAGCCAGTCGCGCAGGTCCGACGAACCCTTGATCTCCGCCAGCATCTCCTCCCGCCGCCGCTCGATGGATGGGACATGCCGCCGCACGATCGCGAGCACCAGATCGTTCTTGGTGCCGAAGTGATAACCGACCGCGAAATTGTTCGCCTGGCCGGCCGCCTCGCTCACCTGGCGGTTCGAGACCGCCGCCGCCCCGTGCTCGGCGAAGAGCCGCTCCGCCGCGTCCAGGATGACCTCTCTCGTGTCGCCTCCCTGCGTGTGCTTCACCCTCGAGCCGGCCATGCTCACCAGCGTACCAGGACCTTCTCGATCCCGCCGACGAGCAGGCCCTCGCGGCGCGGCAGATCCTCGGGCAGGACCGCGAGATCGAGCGAGGGCAAACGGCGCAGCAGCACGCTGAGCACCGTCTGCAGCTCGGTCCGCGCGAGCGCCTGACCCACGCAGGAATGGCCGCCTGCCCCGAACGCGAGGTGCGGGTTCGGCGAGCGGTTCAGCACCATCTCATCGGCCCGCTCGAAGGCCCCCTCGTCCCGGTTCGCCGCGGCCATGCTGCAGATGACCGTCGTGCGGCTCGGCACCTTCGTGCCCGCGAGCTCGATGTCCTCGGTGATGAAGCGCGGCAGCCCGAAGCCGGCGTTGGCGTCGAAGCGCAGCGCCTCCTCCACCGCGGTGCGGACGAGGGAGGGCTCGGCCACGAGCTGCTCCCAGCGCTTCCGGTCCGAGAGCAGCATGGCGACCATCTTGGCGATCATGTTCGAGGTGGTCTCGTGCCCGGCCACCAGGATGCCTTGCGCCGTCATCAAGAGGATCTTCTCGTTGATCTGCTCTCCCTGGTCGGCGGCCCTGATCAGATCGCTGAGCAGGTCATCCCCGGGCTGCGCGCGCTTCTTCGCGATGTGGCCCATCAGGTACACGACGAACTCCGCCTGGGCCTTGTCGACCTCCTCCTGCGTGAACTGCGACAGGGTGAGCATCGCGTTGGACCAGTGGGCGAGCTTGTCGCGCTCCTCCACGGAGATGCCGAGGATCTCGGCGATCACCCAGACCGGCAAGGGGAAGGCGAGCTCGCTCACGAGGTCGGCGGGCGGGCCCTTCGCGACCATCTTGTCGATGAGCTGATGGGCCATCGCCTCGATGCTCTGCTGCATGGCGGAGATGCGCTTGACGGTGAACCACCGGCTGATGAAGCGCCGCCACCTCTCGTGCTGCTCGCCGCCCGAGATCTCGGCCGCGGCCTCGCTCTCGAAGGCGCTGCCCCCCTCGTTGGTCGTGATCCTCGCCGCGCCGTCCTGGTTCAAGTTGCGGGTGAACCGCGGATCCGAGAGCACCTGACGCACGTCGTCATAACGCGTGACCAGCACCGCGTTGTCCCCGCTCGGCAGCCGGACATGGGCGACCGGACACCCCTTCCGGAGCTTCGCCCACTCCTCCGGCGGCTCGACGGCCGTGGGGGCACGGAACGGGTAATCCAGGACCTGCTCGCTGCTGTCAGTGCTCATCAAGACCTCCAGCGACAGTTCTAAGGCAGTCGACTTACAAGTCAAGTGACTTAAACCGGGGCCGTGAAGATCCGGGGTGGAGGGGCGGCCGGGGTGGGCGCCGCTCAGGGGGCGTCGTCAGGGGGAGGCCGAGGTGGGCTCCGCCGCCGTGTTCTCACCAGGTGACCGGGAACTCGCGGACGCCGTAGACGGTGGCGTCGTCCCTGAACGACAGCTGCTCCACGGGCACGGCGGGCCGCAGCCCGGGGATGCGCCGGAACAGCGTGTCGATGACGATCTGCAGCTCCAGCCGGGCCAGGTTCTGGCCGAGGCACTGGTGGTGGCCGAAGCCGAACGCGAGGTGGTTCCGGGAGCCGCGCTCGACGTCGAGCTCGTCCGCGTTCCCGAACACCTCCGGATCACGGTTGGCCGTGTTCGCCAGCGCGATGACGCCCTCGCCTGCCCGGATGAACACGCCGCCGATCTCCACGTCCTCCGTCGCGACCCGACCGAGCGCGGACTCCGCGATGGTGAAGTACCGCAGCAGCTCCTCGACGGCCCCTGGGGTCTTCGAGGGATCCTGCCGGAGGACGGCCAGCTTCTCCGGGTGCTGCAGCAGCACCAGCGTGCTCAGCGAGATCATGTTCGCGGTGGTCTCGTGCCCGGCGATGAGGAGCAGGAACGCCGTGCCGATCAGGCCCTCGAAATCAACGCCGCCGCTCTCGCGCTGCTTCTGGACCTGGCGGCCGAGCAGATCGTCGGTGGGATTCTCCACCTTCGACGCCACGAGCTGGGCCAGATACGACATCAGCTCGCCGACCGCGCGCGCGACCACGTCGGCCGGCATCACCTGACTCACGATGGTCGAAGAGCGCGTCTGGAAGAACTCGTGGTCGGCGTAGGGCACCCCGAGCAGCTCGCAGATCACGAGAGAAGGCACCGGCAGGGAGAACGCCTGCACGAGATCGACCGGACGCGGCCCGGCCAGCATGGCGTCGATGTGCTGGTCGACGATCTCCTGGATGCGCGGCCCGAGCGCGTTCGTCCGCTGGACCGTGAACTCCCCGAGCACGGCCCGGCGCGCATGGGTGTGCTCGGGCGGATCCAGCTCGATCAGCAGCGGCTTGAGAGCGCTCGGGGGCGGGCTCTCGCGGGACAGCGAGGGGAAGCTCGGGTTGCGCCGGTTGGAGCTGAACCGTGGGTCGGACAGGATCGTCCGGATGAGGTTGTGGCTGGTGGCCGCCCACACCGTCTTGCCGTTGGGCAACCTGACCTTGGCGATGGGCGCCTCCTCGCGGAGCCGGCGATGCTCCGCGGGCGGCGCGTACGGACAGGTGCGGGTGATGGGAAGCGTCGGAACGGGATCGGCTGACATGGCTCCACCTCGATTCAGGGCGCATGCGGAAGGTGTCCCTCCCGCGAACCTCCTCCACGTTAGCCGATCAGCTTCCGTTCTACTAGCCGATCGGCTAGTATGTGACATGTGCCCGCAAGCCGATCGGCAAACCTGCCGGACGGCGATGAGCCGGGTAGCATCTCGCGCCCCGCGAGGAGGGCGTATGACCGCCGCCGCCAATGACACCAGAACACGCCTGCTCGAGACCGCGCTGAAGCTGTTCAGCGAGCGCGGGGTGGAGGGCACGTCGCTCCAGATGATCGCCGACGAGCTCGGCGTCACGAAGGCCGCCGTGTACTACCACTTCAAGACCAAGGACGAGATCACCGAGGCCGTCGCCGCGCCCATGTTGCAGGCGCTCGAGCAGATCGTCGAGGAGGCGCAAACGAAGCGGAGCCGGGGCGCGCAGATCGAGCACGCGCTGGCCGGGTTCGTCGAGCTCATCGTTCGCCAGCGCCTGCTGCTCGGCCTGTGCAACAGCGACCCCGGGATCCAGCGGGTCATGAACAGGACGTTCCAGGCGCCGCGAGGCGAGGACCTCAGGACCAGGGTGAGGACGGTCCTCGCCGGCGCCAATCCCAGCCTCGCCGACACGATCACGGTGCACGTCGTGTTCACGGGGCTCGCGATGGCCGGCGGCGCTCCCGAGTATGCGGGCATCGACGACGACACCCTGCGCCAGCACCTCCTCGATACGGGCAGGCGCTTGCTCGGCCGTCCCCGCCGAGCGCGCCCGGGCAACCCCCTGCCCAACCGTCAGCGGCTGCGGGATTGACGCCGGCCCCTCGCCCCGGCGCCCTGCGCGCGGCGGCATCCTTCCGGCGAGAGCGCGGCTGCGCCGTCCTTCCGTGCGCGTCACGAGGAGCACGCGCTGAGATCAGCGCCGGGTGAAGATCACGTCGGACCCGCGGACCGCCACGTCCGTGCCGCTTCCGTCATTGGCGGGCCCTGTCAGCGCTCACCGGCGCCCGCGGGCGCGCCGGGCAGGGCGCGGTCGGCTTCCCGCTGGCACACGTGGTGGCGCGCTTCCGCCTCGGCCGGGGCCTCGCCGAGGTAGATCTGGCGCATGGCGGGCGGAAGGCAATCGAGGCTCACCGCGCGGAGACGCCGCTGGAGGCGTGGGATGTCCAGGTCCCAGAGCCTCGGCGCGCTCTCCTCGGTGGCCGCTCGGAGGAGCATCCCCGTCGTGGGCGCGCCGCCTGTGGGCTTCATGCCCGCGGGCGCCAGATGGGTCCTCGGATCCTCGGACGCGGTGAGGACGCGCGAGCCATCCAAGCTGAACTGAGCGAAGACGACCGGGGCCTTGTGTCCCGCGAGGAGCATCGGCTCGGCCTTCGCGTCTGCCGCATCCCAGACCCGCACCGTCCCGTCGCTCGACCCCGTGACGACGCGCGAGCCATCCGGGCTGAACGCCGCGAAGCGGACCGGCCCCGCGCGCCTCTCGAGCACGGCGAGCTCACCTTTGCCGTCGGCGCTCCAGATGCGTGCGGTCCCGTCGTCGGACGTGGTGACGACGCGCGAGCCATCCGGGCTGAACGCCGCGAAGTGGACCGGCCCCGCGTGCCCCTCGAGCACGACGGGCTCGCGCTTGCCGTCGGCGCTCCAGATGCGCGCGGTCTTGTCGTCGGACGCGGTGACGACGCGCGAGCCATCCGGGCTGAACGCGGCCTGCAAGACCTCGTGCAGCGTCGCGCGAAGGACGACGGGCTCAGCCGTCCCGTCGGCCTTCCATACACGCGCCGTCCGGTTCGACAGGGTGAGCACCCGCGCGCCGTCCGGACTCCAGGCGACGTGGTCCACGGGATGTCCGTGCCCCTTCAGCGCGATGACCTCGCCTTCGCCGCTCGCCGCCGAGATCCGCGCCGTGCCCTCGATGCCCGCCGTCGCGACGCGCGCGCCGTCGGGGCTGAACGCGGCGCGCGCGACGCGGCGCTCATGCCCCTTCAGGCTCAGAGGCTCCCCCTTGCCGTCGGCGCCCCAGATCGCGGCGCCCTCGCCGTCCGATGCGGTCAAGATGCGCGTCCCGTCAGGGCTGAACGCGGCCGACCCGAGATTGCGGACCTGGAGGACCACGGGCCGCCGCGTGGCATCGATGCTCCAGACCTCGACACGTGTCACGCCCCACGTCAGGGCGCGCGTGCCGTCGGGGCTGAGCGCGGCGGACATCGCGCTGCCCTGGTAGCGATCGCAGAGCCGGACAGGCTCCCCTGGGCCGGTGTGCCAGACCTTCACCGTCCGGTCCGCGGAGCCGGTGGCGACGCGGGTGCCGTCGGGGCTGAACGCCGGCGTTTTGATCTGCGCGTGGCGCGTCTCCAGGACGACCGGCGCGCCGTTGCCGTCCGCGCGCCAGACGACCGCCGCCTCGCCGGTCCCCACGAGGACGTGCGCGCCGTCAGGGCTGAACTCGGCCGAGTCCACCTCGCGCCCTGGTTGCTCCAGGAGGATGGGCTCGCCCTTGCCGTCGGCGCGCCACACGCGCGCGGTGCCGTCCTCGGACGCCGTGACGATGCGCGCGCCGTCGGGGCTGAACGCCGCGGTGTGCACCGGGCCCCCGTGCCCCGCGAGCACGACGGGCTCGCCGCCGCCGT
This sequence comes from Sorangium cellulosum, assembly GCF_002950945.1. Taxonomy (GTDB): domain Bacteria; phylum Myxococcota_A; class Polyangia; order Polyangiales; family Polyangiaceae; genus Sorangium; species Sorangium cellulosum_E. The sequence goes on along the minus strand of NZ_CP012673.1, from coordinate 5,276,068 downwards.
CCGTGCGCCAGATCCTCGCCGTGCCGTCCTCGGACGCGCTGACGATGCGCTGGCCGTCGGGGCTGAAGCCGACGCGCACCACCTCCCGCTCGTGGCCGCGGTGGGTCCGCAGGAGCGTCACCTGGTCCAGGACGGCGCGCGCGAGCTCGTGCCAGTCCTTCGCGCGCACCGCGTCCTCCGCGGCGAGCAGCTGCGCCGCCCGGTCGAAATCGCCGCGCGCGACGTGGCCCCGCGCGCCCGCCATGAGCGACTGCGTCCGCGCCTCCCGCGCTGCTCGCTCCGCGTCCGCCTGCGCCTTCAGCGCCACCTGCTTCTGCCACCACGTCGAGAGGCCGAGCGCCGCGGTCACGAGCGCCACCAGGGTCGCGGCGGCCGTCAGCCAGGCGAGCCTGCGCCGCGCCGTCCTCTGCCGCGCGAGCTCCTGCTCCACCGCCGCGCGCTCCCGCGCGAGCTCCTCCGCGCGCCGCGCCTCGGCCGCCGCGAGGAACGCCCGCTCGTCCTCCGACAGCGGCATCCGCTTCGTATCGCGGAGCTCCAGCGCGCGCTCCAGCCGGCCGCCCCGCCACAGCCCGTCGGCGCTGCGCCCCTCTGCCGCCCAGCGGCGCGCGTCGTCGTTCAGGTCCTGCCGGGTCCGCAGCGCCTCCCGGCGCTCGTTGATCCAGCCCCGCAGCGTCGCCCACTCGCTGATCAGCGCCTCGTGGGCGAGCCACACCTCCGCCTCGTCCGCGACGAGCAGCCGCGCGCGGATCCAGCGATCGACGAGCGCCCTCGGGTCGCGGTCGGCGGTCGCCTCGATCTCCTCCCACGGCGCGTACCGCCGCGCGTCCGCCGTCCCCTCGCCGAGGTGCACGAGGCGCTCGAACACGTCGCGCACGATGGCCCGCTCCTCGTCGCTCGCGTACTGCGCGAGCATGCTGTCCGCGCGCCGCGTGATGGCCCCCCGCAGCCCGCCGATCGCCCGCCACGCGTCCCACGTGAACATCGCCCCGCGGCGGCGTTCCCACAGCGCCTCCAGCGCGAACTGGAGCAGCGGCAAGCTCGCCGCGCCCGGGCCATCGCCCGCGCCCGGACCGCCGTCCGCGCCCGGCAGCACATCCGCCCGGAGCGCCTCGAGCATCGCGTCGACGAGCCCGTCCTCGAAGCGCAGCCCGACGCGCTCGGCAGGGCGGAGGATCGCGGCGCGGAGCTCGTGCTCGGCCATCGGGAGCACGATCGCCATCGCGTCCCGGATCCGCTCCGCGAGCGCGCGATCGTGCTCCAGGCAGCGCCCGAGGAAGTCGGCGCGCAGCGTCAGCACGACGTGGACGCGCCCGCCGTCGCCCTCGGTCGCGCGCAGCAGGGCGCGCACGAACGCTGCCGCCTCCTGCCGGCGCGACCCCTGGGTGAAGATCTCCTCGAGCTGGTCGACCACCAGCAGCAGCCGAGGGGCGCCCGGCAGCGCGGACAGGATCACGCCTGCGGCCTCGGCGAGCGCCTCGGGGCGGCGCTCGATCTCTTCCCGGAGCGCGCCCGCGCCCGCCGCGCGCGCGGCGCCGAGGTCCACCCCCGCGGCGCGCGCGAGCTCTGCCATCGCGTCGGCGAGCGCCCGGCAAGGGGCATCTCCCGGCCGCAGGCTCGCCACCCGGAAGCTGCCGGTCTCCGGCTTGCCGGTCTCCGGCTCCGCCGTTTGCATCAGCGGCGCGAGGCCCGCCATCACCAGCGACGACTTGCCCGAGCCCGACGCGCCCACGACCGCGAGCAGCCGCTTGCCCCCGCGCAGCGCGCCGGCGAGCCGCTCGACCTCGCGCTCCCGGCCGAAGAACAGGCGCCGGTGCTCGGGCCCGAACGCCTGCAGGCCCCGGTACGGGCGCACCAGCAACGGCCGGCGATCCTGGCCGTCGTCCCGCCGGGCGTAGAGCTGGAGCGACGCCCAGTCGCTCTCCTGGGGCTGCTCCGCGAGGCGCTGGCGCGCGGCAAGGAAGGCGTCCTCCAGCGAGCCGAGACCGCCGAGCAGCGTCGCATGAAGCGCGTCGGCGAGCGCGATCGAGCCCGCGGCCGACAGCGGGAAGCGCGACGCGATCACCGCGGGGATCCCGATCCGGTGGAGCGCCTGCGCGACGCTGCCGAGGTGGCCGCCGATCGCGCCTGGATCGGCGCCCTGGCACGCCGCGATCACGACGAGCCGGATCGATCCCGCGTGCTCCGCGAGCGCCTGGCGCAGCGCGCCGGCGTCGACGATCTCGGGCCCGCCGCCGTCGGCCGGCCCGTCCAGGACGAGGCCGTACGCCTCGGTGTCCGACGGCACGCGGCCGCCGTGACACAGGAGGTGGACGACGTGGACCGGAGGCCCGCTCGCCCGGAGCGCCTGCTGGAGCCGCTGCAGGGAGGCATGGGGAATGACACATCGGTCCTCGTCGAACGGGTAGTACCCGGCCTTCGCGGCGCGGCGGATCGCGTCGAGGTGCTCCTTCGCGGGCACGTTCCCGCCCGCGGCCGACCACGCGAAGAGGATGCGCCCATGCTCCGGCGGAGGATCCGGCGCGCGCGGGGCCGTCTTCGTGTCCGGCCACTCGTAGCGCAGCAGCACCGAGGGGAGCTCGCCCAGGTGCTGGCCGGTGGCCCTGCGCCCGACGAGCTCCCACGGGAGCGCGTAGAGCTCGGCCGCGGCGGACCGGATGGCGATGCCCACGCGACCGCCCTCCGCGAGCGCCTGCTCGATGCGCACTTCCTCCGCTCTCCAGGACGTGGCTGCCAGAAAGGCGCGGAGCTGCTCGCCGATCCGCTGCATCGCCGCCCGGTCTGGCCGCCTGCGCTGCGCCCGGTGCAGGTCGTCGAGCAGGCCCGTGCTCCACGCGAGCGACCCCTCCTCGAACGCGCCGCCCTCGCGCCGCAGGATGTACCGCTGGTCGCTGAAGCGGAAAGCGTAGGGGTCGCCGGTCTCGTCCGCACGGGCGAGCTCCAGCGTGATCTCGAGAACCGCGCCGCCTCCCTCCGAGGTCACGGCACCGAGCTTATCCGATGAGACCGACGATCACGACCGTGGCCTGGTGTCCCGGCGTGCCCTGGTCATCGAGTTCGCCGGGGCGGCGTAACCGCTCGGGATCTGGAGCCGGGAGACCTGGCCGAAGCAGGAGATGCACGCGTCGCGCCACCAGCGCGCTTCTTGAGCACGCAGCGCCGCGCGAGGTCTGCTCGAGCTGCGATCCCGCTACTGAGTTGCGCCGATCATGTCGAGGAAATCGTTGTAAGCGTCGATCTTGTCCGACGGAACCGTACTGATGCCGGTGTTGACCGTGCTACCGCCGTCCATCAGCGGAGCGAGGATCTCCTTGGTCCCGTCGAGACCGATGGTCCTGATGCCGTAGAGGATGTAGGGCACGAGGTATCCCTGGTAGTACTGCCGCTGTGTGTGTGTGGCCTTGATGCGCCCCTGGCGCATGTACTCGACGGTCTTTGGATTGAAATCGAACGCGACGATGGGGACATCCGGTATGCCCGCGGCGTCGGCGCCCATCACGCATCGGTACGAGATGTCGAACAGGCCGACCATACCGATGACGGGCGGGTCCGCGGCCTCGATCCGGGATTTCATCGAGTCGACGTCGAAGGCCTCGTCGGCGTGGTAAACGGCCTCGCTCACCAGGGGAACGTAACCGGCGGCCTCGATCACCTCCCGGGCCCCCTGCGTTCGATTGTACCCGTCCATCCAGACTGCTCCGAAGGTGCCGTGGATAAGCACGGTACCTGGCGGCGGGGGCAGCATCGCGAGCAAGGTCTTCCCTGCGGTGGCTCCCGCAGACTTGTTGAGCGTCCCGACGTAGAACGAGCGCTTCGAGGTCGGCACGTCGCCGTCGAACGTCACCACGTGGACCCCCTTCGCGACGGCGTCATCCATCGCGGCTCCGTTGAAATCACCGTAGGGCGAGATGCCGATCCCTTCGGCGCCGTCCGCCACCGCCTGCTGGATCTGCTGGTTCTGGATGTCCTGCGACGTCGTGGGATCGGTCGACTGGTCAGTGGGCCCGAGCACGTTTCCCGTGACCTCGAGCTCACCCATCGCTCGGTTCGCACCCGTGGCGATCGGCGCGAAGTATGTGTTGAGGTTCTTCAGCAGGACCACCATCTGCATCGGCTCGACCGTGCCCTCATTGACCTTGGCGATGAGGTTATCGAGCGTCGTCTCGATCTCCACTGGAGTGAACTCGTTCTTTGGCGTCGGCGCCCGATCGATGAGCGCGGCCTTCGTGCCCGCGCCGGGGGTATCGCTCGATCCACACGCCGCCGTCGTCATCATGAGCCCGAGGGCCGCCATCCAGCATCGTCCAATGGTGGTCATGAGACACCTCCTCGTCGGTGGTTCACTCCATCGCGCGCGGTACTCCCGCGAGAATCCATCCTGGAGCGGGATGCCCCCGAGGCGTGCCCTGTGAAGGATACGGGGGTGACCGGGCGCTGCCGGCGAGCACGACGCCGAGCGGAGGGACGCAGCTCCCACACGCAACCCGGTAACCATACAGCGCACGCGTCGTCTGCGATGCGCGAGCCACATATCATCCTACGGAAGCGATGTAGACAAGGCGTCCCAGCGTCCATGCGTGATCCTTCTGTTTACAGGGTCAAGCATCGATCTGTCAAGGGACAGGGCGGGATTGGGGTCGGGGTGAAGTGCGAGCTGCCGATGTAAGTGCGCCCAGCAAGACTTGCATGAGCCTGCCTGGCGCCGACCTGCCCAGCTCGTGATCGTGGTTACACGGGTCGCCGTGAGTAGCGGCGCCGTAGCTCGAGGAAGACCTCGCGAGGGTCGTCCACGCTAGCCGCCGATCACGGGAGTCTGCGAGGAAGAGGGCCGAGCGACCGGGGGCTCGCAGGAGCGGGAGGCGAGCGCGCTCTTCGGCATGAGGAGGACCAGGATGAACGGCCGGTGGCCATCGCGCTCCTCCCCGGTGAAGCGCACCAGCGCGTCACCGCCGCGAGCCCGGAGGCTCGCGCGCACGATGTCGAGCCCGACACCTCGACCGGCTACTTGACCGATCGTCTCTGCGGTCGAGACGCCGGGGAGGAAGATCTGGTCGGCCAGGGCTTCATCGGGCAGCGCGTGAACGCCCTCCCGCCGACGCAGCTTCTCGAGTGAAAGTCCGCTGCCATCGTCGAAGATCTGCAGCTCGAGCGCGCTCGGTCCGCTCCGCACGCGAACATGGATGCTGCCCTGCGCCGGCTTGCCGGCGAGCTCTCGCACGTCGGGCCTCTCGATGCCGTGATAGAGGGAGTTGCGAAAGCACTGAACCAGGATGTCTTTCACGAGCCCCGTCCAGTCGCTGGCCAGCTGCGCCTCGGCCTGCTCCGTGAGCACCGCGGGCGCGGGCTTCCCGAGCTCGGCGGCCAAGCTCGGCAGCATTTCGCGCGTCTCGTCGACCACGCGCGCCACCGACGTAGGGTCGAGGCGCGCGAGGACTCCACGCAGCTCGCGCAAAAGCTCCTGGGCCGCGTCGGAGGAATCGGCCGTCGCGACCAAGCCCCGGATGTCGTGAAGGACACCCTCGCTCCGTTCATCCAGCCTCTTGATCACGGCCATCAGCCTTTGCTGGCAGACCGACTCGTATTCAGCGATCGTCCGCTCGACGGCATCCAATTGCTCCAGCAGCTCGCGCCTGTCGATCGGCTGCTCTGGCGCCCGGCGCAAGGCATGGCAGGCGCTCTCCGCAGAGTGCAGGCAGTCCACCAGGTGCGTGAAGCCGTGCAGGCGGGCGTTGCCCTTCAGGGTGTGCAGGTCGCGCAAGGTGGCATCACCGAGCTGCTCGGAAATCTCGACGTGCGGCCCGAGCGCCGCGCGGTTTGCGGCCAGCAGCTCGCGACAGTCGACGCAGAACGCTCGTGTGGCCTCGACGCCGCAATCGAGCGCCTGCACGATGATGTCAACCTCGCGCTCCTTGTTGCGCGCCGCTTGCCTCAAGCTACGCAGCAAGGTCACGTCGCGAACCGTGACCAGCATACGCTCCACCTGGCCTGCTTCCGACTCGATGAAGCTCCAGGAGATCTCCAGGAACTGGGGTTTGCCGCCGGGACCCGTGCGCTCCACGTCACGGATCAGGTGGTGGCTGTTCAGCGCCGCCAGCCACTGCTCTTGATCGAAGGCGCAGCTGAGCGCTGCCTCTGCCGCGCTCCACGCGTCCGGTCGCACGCTCGAGCCATCGAGCAGCAGCGCGAGGCAGTCTCGACCGACCAGCTCGGCATGGCCGAGGATCTCCGCCAATCGTCGAGAGTATCCCGGTTCGACGCGCCGGTTCCGGTCGATGGTGAAGACGCCCTCGTCTAGATTGTCGAGCATCGAGGCGATTTGACGGTTCTTGAGCGCCAGCTCCTCGGTGCGCTGGGCCACGCGTCGCTCCAGGCTCTCGTAGAGTTGTGCGTTGTAGATCGAGATCGCCGCCTGGCTGGCGATCACCTGCAACGCAGCCAATCGATCGAGCGTGAACGCATACGCGCTGACGTTGTTCTCCACGTACAGCGCGCCCAGGACGTCGCCCTTGCGCATGATGGGAGCGCACAACACCGAACGTATGCCCCGCTTTCGAATTTGCGGGTCCGCCTGGAAGGCGCCGGCCTTCGATGCGTCATCCAGCGTGACGGCCTCTCCCGTGCGCAGCACGTAGCTGACGACGCTGGGGCACAAGAACTCGGCTTCCGAGTACTCCACGCGCCGCGGAAGGCTCGTGATCGGGCGCTCCACGTGGGCGCGCGCCTCCACGTAGTACGTGCGATCGGCGTCGTCTCGCAAGACGAGGCAGCCGTGCTCTGCCCCGGCGTTCTCGATCAACGTGGCCATCAGCGCGGCGAACAGCCGCTCGGTCTCGACCTCGACGAAGATGCTCTGCGTCGCCTTGAACAGGGACGCGCTGTCGAAAGCCTGGCCGGCCGCCTTCGCGCCGCGTGGCGTCGCGATGTCTCCTCGGACGGCATCCGCGAGCAGAGCGGGGTGCTCACGCGCCAGCGATTCGAGCTTGGCCGTGGCGCCCCAGTCAGCGTAGAGCCGGTAAGCCGTCTCCAGGCATGTCCTGGCGTGCAGGGGCTCGTCCAGCGATAGCCACATCTCTGCCTGGTGCTCGTGGACGAGCGCCCGCAAGTGGATGAACCCGTCTCCGGCCGTCCTGATCGCGTCGCGGTAGCGGGCGAGCACGACTTGCAGCGGCTGCCCCGTCAGGCGCGCGTGCTCGGCGGCCAGGAAGTGAGCCTTGTGAGCGAAGTTCTCCGAGCACAGACGGGACCAAGCCTCGAGCTGCTTCAGGTTCTCCTCGATGACGGCGAGCAGGGCCTCCCGCGCCTCCGGGCCTCCTTCGCGGCACGCCCTCGCCGCCAGCAGGCCTTCGAAGAGCTTGTAATCGGGAAGCGAGAACTGCCCCGCCGCGATGATCAAGAACTCCCGGGTGAACTCCATCCATTGACGCGCCGCAGCGAAGTCGCCCAGGATGAAGCTCGTCAGCATCTGGGCTTGCCCGTAGGCGTAGCAGTACTGGGTGCTCTTCTCGGCGACCACCACGGCGGTGGCTTCGCGGTCGGCCGAGGCGACGGCCTGCTTCTCCGATTCGCGTGCCGTCAACCGAGCGACGGCTCGCTCGACGACCAGCGCATTGACCAGCTGACCTGCCGCCGAGATGTGCGTCAAGTACCGCCGCAGCTCCGCTACCTGCTCGCGGCAGGCCAGCAGCCGCGCACCGACCAGGAACGAGCGCTGGGCGCGATCGTTCTTGGCGTAGGCGACGTGCTGCAGGTCGCCGAGCATGAGCCCGCTCCTCTCCCCTCGGTCGTAAACCGCGAACAGATCCCGGTAAGTCGTCTTCCAGTGTGCGAGAAAGCCCACGAACACGAAGCACACGCCCGATTCGACCGGGGTCGGCGAGAAGCGCTTCAAGAGCTCGAAGGCAGCCAGGCCGATGCGATAGGCGGCATCGTAGTCGCCCAGCACCGCGAGGAGGATGATGCCGCAATCGACGAAGTTCTTGCACGAGACCGCGTCGACGCCGTGGCATAACGCCAGGTCGAACATGATGAGCTCCGCCAGGAAGAACAAGGGCGGATAGGTTTGAAACGCCGGAGTAATCACCTGCGCCAGCAACTCGAGGACCAGGCGCGACCCTGGGTCCTCTGCCATCGGAAGAGCCGGCAGGCCCTCGATCGTCACGCGCGCCAGGTGCGCTTGCAGCTTGCCGATCCCCTCGCCGATGCCCTGGTTGATCTCGTCGGGCGCTTCCGGCAAGCGCACGCCGAACTCGGCCAGCGCTGCGCGCACCTGGACCACGGCGTCCAGCATTCGCCCGCCGTGCTCGAGGATCCGGGTCTTCAAGACATGAACTCGGCCGCGCGCCAGGCGGTCGGGGGCGAGCCTGAACGCCTCCTCGCAGAACGCTTCGACATGCGGATCAGCCAGCAGGAACGCTGTCTCGGCGCGCGCGAAGACCGCTCGAAAGGCCAGATCCGGCGGACATTCGCTCTCGCAGCTGGCAAGCAGCTCGACCGCGACCTCGGCGTGGGTTCGCGCGATGGTCCAGGCGCCGCTCTGAAGCGCCTGGTGACTCGCGGTCAGGTTGAGCTCCACGAGGTCGAGGCGGTCTCCTCGGTCATGGATCGCGCCGCGAGCGGCGTTCAGATGATGAATCACCTCGAAGATTCGACTCGGCGCGCTATCGCCCCGCAGGCGCTCGCGCAGGAGCCGTCCGATGCAACCATGAGCTGCCACACGCTCCGCGTCGCTGGCGCGTGAGAGCGCCGCCTGCTGCACGCGCGAGTGTTCGAAGGTGTACGATGCAGGCTCGTGGATCCGGCCAGGCGCTGGCGGCTCCGCTCGAGGCTCGACGGAGACCTCGGACAGGAGACCATGGGCCAGCCCCTCCCGAACGAGCTCGAGACAGGCCGCGAGCGGTCTGCCCACGGCCTCCGACAGGGTCTGCAGATCGAAACGCATGCCGAAGCACGCTGCGGCAGACAGAAGCCTCGCCGCCTCGGGGCAGAGGTTCTCGATCCGCTCCGCCATCAACGCGCCGACATTGTCGCAAGCGGGGTGCGCCTCCGCGCGCTGCAAGTCAGCGGACCATCGGCCGCGCTCGACCTCCAGGCGCAGGATGCCCTGTCGATGCAAGGAGACGAGCAGCTGATCGATGAAGAACGGGTTACCGTCGGTCTTGCGCCTCACGATCTCCGCGAGCCCACGCGCTTCAGCGACAGGCGCGCGCAGCGAGCGAGCCACGATCTCCGCGACCGCGTCGGAGGACAGCGGCCCGAGCGGCAATGTCAGCACGACCTCCTTCGCCCGGCGCGACGCTCTCTGCAGGTTCAGGAGCGTCGGTACGTCGCTGACGTCACCGCCGCGGAACGCGGCCAGCACCATCACGTGGCTCGATTCGGGGTTCGTCAGAATCGCAGACAGCAACTCGGCAGAGGCGGCGTCGAGCCACTGACAATCGTCGAGCACCAGGGCGAGGGGGCGCTCCGGCGTGGCGAAGATACGGATGAAGGAGAGGAAGACATGCTGCAACCGGCGCTGCGCCTCGACGGGGTTCAACGCGACGACGGGCGTCGAGGGACCGGTGACGCAGGAGAGCGCCGGCATCAGCTCGGTCATGATGCCTGCGTTGTGCCCCAGAGCCGCGGTCACGCGCTGCCGCAGCTCCGTCAGCTCGGCTTCGGAGAGCGACAAGAGGTCCCCTGCCAGGCGTCGTAGCACCTGCGCCAGGCCAGACAGCGGCACTGCCTGAGCTCGCTCTTCGAACGCCGTCGACAGCAGGCGCGCCGGCGCTCCGCCGTGCTGCTCCAGGAGCTCCGCCAGCACGGCGGACTTTCCGGCGCCCGCGGCCCCTGGCATGAGCACGAGCAGCCTCTTGCCGGAGCACACGTCGTGGAGGGCGCCGCCCAGCGCCGCCAGCTCGGCGTCGCGTCCTTGGACGTCTCGACTGACGATGAATCGACTGGAGACGTCATTCGCCCCCAGGACCACGGCCGGGAGGGCCTGCGTTCGCCGGAAGCTCTCGCAGAGCGTGGTCAGGTCGCTCAGCAGCCCGTGGTCGCTCTGGTAGCGCTCGTCAGGGTTCTTCGCGAGCAGCTTGGACACGAGCTGTGCGAGGAGCGGCGGCACGTCGGGCGACAGCTCGGTGACGAGCGGAGCGCGCCTGGACACGTGCGCGTGAGCCCAGCCGATGGCGTCGCTCGCCGCGAACGGCAGCTGGCCCGTCAGCATCTGGAAGAGCGTGACGCCGAGAGAATAGTAGTCTGCCCGGTGATCGGGGCGACGGTTGAGGCGGCCCGTCCGCTCCGGCGCGACGTGGGCGAGCGAGGGCGCGGATTCGCGAGCGGCGCCGCCTGCCGCGTCCTCGGAGACCGCCAGGAGATCAGCAAACTCGACACGTCGAGCCTCGAGGTTGACCAGAAAGCTGCCATGGCTCACGTCCTCGTGAAGCAGCCCCTGCTCGTGCAAGCGATGCAGCAAGCGAGACATGCCGAGCGCGAGCTCCAGGCACGTCCCGACGTCCAGACCCTTCGCGGGAATCTCGAGGGGTGCGCCTCCGAAGTCCTCCATGATGAGCGAGAGCTCGCCGTCAACCTCGCGCACGTCGCCGTCGATCGCGAGCGTGCCGATCCGACGCCACATCTGCAGCTCGAGCTCCAGGACCCGGCGCGGCTGCGCGACTTCGTTCCGGAGCGAGTGCAGCAGCACGCTCGCGCCGGAGGTCGCGCGGCGCGCGCGCCGCCAGACGCTGCGCGGCAATACGGCCACGGTCTCCGTGATCTGATAAGCATCCTCACCGAGGTGCGCTTGACTGTTTCGGTTCATTGCTTTGCGTCTCGCTCGCTTTCGTCGGCCGACGCTGGTTCTGCCGTGTGCTCGAGAACGGCGCTCCCCCTGATGGCTGAAGGATACACAGCGCTTCGCGATCCCCCTGCCGGGAGCCGCTCACCCGCTGCACTCCCCTCGCCTCCCGCTCTCCTCTTTGCGCCCAGTGCCAGCCCCGGCGCCCCCCGCGGGAGAAGGGTTGGCGGCGCGCTCTGGCCTGACGACGAGAACTCGACGAACCAACGCAGAGAGAAGGACATCCAAAGCCTTCGGAAACGTCAAGCCCCAACTGCGGGACCTTGCCCCGGTCGGCAGCGCATCCGTCGATGCGATGTGGCACACCCCCATGAGAAAAAGCGACGTTATATCAATGACTTAACCCGTGCATCGAAGGACGCCGCCACACTCCACAGCCTGCGGGAGCTCGTGCAGAGCGGCCCGGCTTCGCCCCGGCAGGGCGCTGCAGAGCCCGCCGCAGCGCGGTGTGCGGGCGCACCCAGAAGGCGGGCCCCGCGCGCCCGCCGACGTCGCGCCCGGGCACGTGCATGAGGTTCGCCATGTGGAGATCGCCGCTCACGAAGACCACGCCCTGGATGTCGTTCGATTCATGCGCGGCGTGATTCAACATCAACTCGAGCCTGCGGGAGGCACGTCGCTCATCGACAGCACCTCTTGACACCCCGTCTGAAGGCCCGTAAAAAAGAGGCACAATGCGACGCATTCCGCTCTCCGTGCTCGATCTGGCGCCCGTCCGGCGGGGAGCCAGCGCGAGCTCGGCATTTGCCGAGAGCATCGAGCTTTCGCGCCACGTCGAGGCGCTCGGATACCGGCGACACTGGTTCGCCGAGCATCATGGCATGCCGGGCATCGCGTCGGCGGCGCCTTCGGTGCTGATTTCGCAGGTCGCCGCCGCGACGTCGAGGATTCGCGTCGGCTCGGGCGGCGTGATGCTCCCCAACCACGCACCGCTCGCGATCGCGGAACAATTCGGCACGCTCGAGGCGCTCTTCCCCGGCCGCATCGACCTCGGCATCGGCCGCGCCCCGGGCACCGACCCCCTCACCGCGTCGGCCCTGGGCCGGGAGGACCCGACGTCAGGCGACGGCCTCCCCGCGATGCTCGATGAGCTCTACGGCTTCTTCCGCGGCCAGTTCAGCGCGGATCACGCCTACCACCTGACAGATCCCCTCATTTTATGAGGAATTTTCGTCGACTCGAGTGCCCCAGGCTCGCTGCTCTCACCGGTTCCTGGCGTGGGAGAATCACCTACATAAAACCATAAATTATAGGGCTTCGGGTGAGCTGACGACGGACGCATGAGAAGTTGCTGTCGCTGGTCGGAATAGTATCAGTATGGGGCAATCTGCGGGCGTCGACGCGTACACGGAAGATCAGACGAAAGGGCCGTTGACGACGACGCGCTCGGAGGAGCGGTCGCACTCCATGAGGGCTCGCAGGCAACTCGAGCGCGTAGGGCTCAGCGCGATTAGCATCGAGCGCTTTCTTGGCGCCGCTGTGAAAGTCGACCTGCACGTCAAGACCGTGCTGTCCTTGTCGTTGGCGACCCTGGGGGTCCTGCACTCCGTCTCGCTCTGCATTCACGTAATCGGGCGAGCCTTGGCGTGGGCAAGAGACGGCAGCCCCAAGCACACGACCAAACAGGTTGACCGGTTGCTGAGTAACAACAACGTGTCTCCATGGCTACTGTTCGACGCATGGGTTCGCTTCGTGGTAGGTTCCCGAGAGGAACTGCTGGTCGCTCTCGATTGGACGGAGTTCGATGCCGACGACCATGCCACGTTGGCCCTGTACTTGATCACCCGCCACGGGCGAGCAACGCCGCTCGTGTGGAAGACGGTCGAAAAATCGTCGCTGGCCGGCAAGCGCAACACTTATGAAGATGAGGTCATCGAGCGGTTGCATGAGATCTTGCCCGAGACAACCCGAGTAACGCTGATCGCCGACCGGGGCTTCGGCGACCGCAAGCGGTACGACCATCTCGCCAACCTGGGGTGGGATTATATTATTCGGTTCCGCGAGTGCATCATCGTCACCGATGCCGATGGTACTGCGCGGCCTGCAGGTGAGTGGCTCGCATCTACCGGGCGGGCAAAAATGTTGAAGCACGTCCGGGTCACGCAGGACGAGGCCGCCATCTCGGCGGTCGTGCTTGCGCACGACAAGAGGATGAAAGAGCCCTGGTGCCTCGCAACCAGCCGCGCCGACCTGACCGGCAGCCAAGTCGTCAAGCTCTACGGTCGACGCTTCTGTATCGAGGAGACGTTCCGCGACATAAAAAACGTTCATTTCGGCATGGGTCTCTCCGCCACGCACATTGGAGACACTGCCCGACGTGACCGACTTTTGCTCATAGCTGCCTTCGCCCACGTGCTCCTGACGCTTCTCGGGGAGGCGGGTGAGCGGGCCGGCCTCGATCGCCTTCTGAAGACCAATACAGTGAAGCATCGAACCTTGTCGCTCTATAACCAGGGATGCTACTGGTACACGGCCATCCCCAACATGCGGGAAGAGCGACTCGTTCAGCTCATGACAGCGTACGGTGAGGTCCTCCGTGAGCACGCTGTGACCCGTGAAATTCTCGGGATTATATGAGGGGATGCCTCAGGCCTACCACACGATTCGCGCCGTCCCCGCGCTCGGCAACGAGCCGCCGATCTGGCTGCTCGGATCGAGCGGCTACAGCGCCAAGGTCGCTGGCCGGCTCGGCCTGCCCTTCGCGTTCGCCCACCATTTCAGCCCAGCCAACACGCTGCCCGCCCTGAAGCTCTACCGCGAGACGTTCCGCCCATCCGCCGCGCTGTCCCGGCCCGAGGCGATGATCGGCGCCACCGTGATCGTCGCCGAGACCGACGCCGAGGCGCAGCGCCTCGCGCTCCCGAGCGCGCTCGCGTTCCTGCGGGTGCGCCAGGGCAAACGCGACGCCTATCCGACGATCGAGGAGGCAGAGGCGCACCCGTGGACATCGGAGGAGCGCGCCTTCGCCGACCAATGGTTCTCGCAGAACGTCGTCGGCAGCCCGGCGACCGTGCGCGAGCAGCTCGACCGCCTCCTCGATACCACCCGCGCCGACGAGCTGATGGTCCTGTGCGCGGTGCCGGACGCGGAGGCGCGCAAGCGTTCGTATACGCTGCTGTGGGAGCTCCAGGGCTGATCTCGCCCACCCCGCCGCGCAGCGACCGAGGTCTGCGCCTCGGCTTTCTTACCCCTCCGCCACCTCTCGCGTCAGCTTGGACGACCACGGGCACCAGTGGCAGCCTGGAAGGAAGGCGCCGCACGCTTCGTCGAGGTGGTCCTCGACATAGGATACGCTGGCATCACATACCTCGATCGCTACCGCGAAGAACGAGATCGTCGCAGGGTCGAGGTGAAACGACCAGCCCGGGTTGTAGCTCACTGGCCTCTTGACGATTCTCCCCATGACATGCACCTCGTGCGGCTCATTTCCAGAGAGAATGTTGCGCGCCTTGTCGATCTTCGCTTGGTCGGTGATCTCGAAGATGAACTCTTTGCGCATGTGATCAATGAATGCGAATCGGGCCATGACATTTCCTTTCGTGGTTGTCCGGTCTGACGGACGGGTAGCTACGGCAACGGTTATCCCCCCAGGAGGGGGCATTGGTACGACGTCAAAGGGAAGTCAACATGTCCCCTCGCGAGCGGAACCCCGCGTGCTGCACGGAGGCGAACGCGGTGGCAGCTGCGCAGGTCGCCAGGTTGAAGCAAATCCGCATCGGACGCTATAGGACCTTGGTCCTATAGACGACGCCCGGGTGGGGTCCTGCGCGGGGTCCTGGCGGGCGTGTCAGAGACCGGCCTCATGGACCACGACCCGATCGGCAGAACGGATCACGACTGGAGCGGCCGAGGATCCCCGCTCGGACCCCGTACCTGCCCTCCCACCGCGCGGCGCGCAGCTCACGTCAAGGGCTCGAATCCGTTGAGATTTCCGCGGAGCGGACCCGTGACGTGAGCGAGCACCGCGCCCCCTCCTCGCAGGGGCCGAGCGGGGCTCGCCCGCGATCCGCTTGGCCGGTCCGGGCGCGAGCCGATGGGGCGGTCCGTGACACGCGGCACGAGCGCCAGGGCTGCTGCGGCCAATTGGGAGGATTTACGCGCGCCCCCCTGGATCCGCGCTACTTGAGCGCGGCGAGCGCCTTGTCGTAGCTCGGCTCCTGGGTGATCTCGGGCACCTGCTCGGTGTAGAGCACGTTGTTGTTTTCGTCGAGCACGACGACCGCCCGGCTGAGGAGGCCCGCCAGCGCGCCGTCTTGGATCCGGACGCCGTAGCTCTCCCCAAACTGCCGCGAGCGGAGCTCGCTCAGCGGCACCACTTCCTTGATGCCCTCAGACTCGCAGAACCGCTTCTGGGCAAAGGGCAGGTCGGCCGAGATGGAGAGGATGACGACGTTATTCAGCTTGGCCGCCTCCTGGTTGAAGCGCCGTGCAGACGCCGCGCAGACGCCGGTATCGAGGCTCGGGACGATGTTGAGGATCTTGCGCTTGCCGGCGAAATCCTTGAGCGACACGTCCGTGAGATCGGTGCGCGTGAGCACGAAATCAGGCGCCTGCTGCCCCCTCTGCGGCAGCTCACCGGATGTATGAACGGCGTTTCCCGCTAGCGTGATCGTTGCCATGGCCTATCTCCTCAAGTGTGGTTCCAGCGCCGCGCCCGCGCCTCGCGCTGGCACGGCGCTAGTTACCAGAGGCATCACCGGCCGTCGACAGTTTTGGAGCGTCGCGGGGCGCAGGGGCGGCGTTCTCGCGTTGACACCTCCGCCTCGCTCTGCTCCGGCCCCGCGCTCGCAGGTATCGAGACCCTGCGCGGCGGCCAGTGCCGGCGAACGCGGCACCGTCGTCACCGTCCACCTGGTTGGGCTCGGTCACCTCGCCGGCGAGTCCGCGAGCGCGGGTCGGGGCCGCGGTCTGGTCGAGCGCGGAGGGCATCGACGGCGCCGAGCTCGCCGGCGTCCTCCTCGACGCTGTTCATAGTCTCCAAGAACGGACGCGAGGCGCGTCCGCGAGTCAGTGTGTAGCACTTGGACGGACTCCGGACGGATAACGCTCGATGTGTCCGTCTTTGAACTTTCGCCCGATGATGACTCCATCGCCGTCGCTCGGCCATTCGTGCGGTTCATAGACGCGAACCGTCCCGCCGGAGTGTCGTACGATCACAGCCTCGGATAGGCTCGCCAGACGTTCGTGGTAGCTCTTGATCTCTTCGGCGATGCTGGCGCCAAGAGCGGACTCAGGCTTCTCGGGAACGCCGGACGGCACGGTCCCGGCGGCTGCCGTGTCGATGGTCATGCAGACAGCCAATCGCGACTTGATCGAGGCAAGCGCGGCACGTTCAGCCGCGCACTCATCGGCGGCAGGCGTCGTGCCCGAAGGCGCGGGTGACACGCTGGCATGCGCTTGCACACGTGGCGCATCATTTCGCGCGGCGCGTCCTATGAAGGCGCCCACGATGCCGGTCCCGGCTATGATGACGAGTGCAACGGTGCGCGATATAGTCATCTGTTCGTCTCACTGCTGCGAATCAGCCGGTCCTTTGACCTTACCGCCAAACATAAATTGAACGGACGGACTGGCGGGCTTTCCATCGATCATGATCGTTCCATCTGGCGCACGTCGCCACACGGGAAGTGGATTGATTTGAGGTTCCCATGGACGGAATGCGGCAGGATCCGAGCGCGGACCAGCATCTGGCCCGGCATACCATCCGAGCGTTCCGTCAGGTAGCTTTCGAGCAACAATGACGCCATCGCCATCAGTTGGCCATTCATCAGGTCTGTAGACGCCAGTCGTCCCATCATGGTGCTGGACGATCACAGCCTCGGAGTAGCTATCCAAAAGCTCGCGATTTCGGCGGATCTCTTCAGCCTTTGGAAGGCGCGGCCCCAGAGAACCGGATTCTGCCGGATGATCGGGCTGAGATAGCTCGGGAGCGCCGGATGGATTGGTCTCGGGAACCCGCGCGCGAAAAGCCATGCAGATATCCAGTTGCGCCTTCGTCGCAACGAAGTCGGCGCGTTCCGTATTGCAGCCACGGTCGGCGGGCGACCCAACCAAATCCGCGGATGATGCGCTCGGAGCCGCTTGCACACTTGGCGCATCATGCGGAAAGGCGCGCCCAATGAAGGCGCCTGCGATGCCGGCAATGAGCGCGAACGCAAGGCATCTGCGAAGTGTCATCGCGCTTCTCGCTAGTACACGCAGCCTGGAGGAGGAGGCTGGCAGTAATTATGATCTTGATTCGGGTGCTCCACGGGAGGGATGCCAACGTCGCACGGCGTCACCCAATGCTTCGAATCTGGCGCAGGGCATACCTGTATGCCCTGGGCTTCTAGCTCCGCCGCGCCAATTATCACCTCCTCCTTAAACAGGTTCGTCAACTCGCCAGCTTCAACGCTGTCGCACATTGGCGTAAACGCGACTGAGTCAACATCGATACAAAATGCGACGCACTTGGCCGGCGGGTCCGTGTAGCAGAATGGCTTGACATAGTCTTGATTGGACTGCATGCTCTGATTGGCTTGCGACCCGGAACGTTTGCATCCGGACGACGATGAATCTGCTCCGATTGAGCCAAGAGAAAGTGCCAGGATGATGGCCCAACGGATGCACAGAATGGACCGTTTCATGTGCGACTTTCCTTTGTGTTAAGAGCCGTAGTTACGGGGGAGCAGGGGTCGCAGCACCCTGGCTGTGAGATGCCCCGCTAAGCACGGTTGATATCAGAGTTCGGCGGCGCTGGCCTCATACCCGGCCGGGCACGCGGGACCTCGTTGCCGGCGTCGATGCCAGTCTCCATTCTCCTAGGGCCTCTCGGGCTTCAAGGAAAAACTTGGCGAAGAGATCGCAATGATCACCCCCCGGGGGGTCTAGCACGTCCAGGACGTGCGCTGGCTAGTGCGCCGTGTGGTGTACGTACTCGCTGCACTCCCTGAACCCGGTCTGCGCCCTCCTGGCTCCGGACTTGCGGCGACGGGCGAGGAGTGCCTCCGGCGGCGCTCCTGGTCCGGTGTACCACATTCGGAGCCCTTGTCCGGGTCCGGAATAGCTGTCCGACCCGTCCGGAATACGCAGGCAGGGCGCCGTGACAGCCCGCCCGGCAGGCCCTGCCCTGCCTGCCGGCACCGGAGCGTCGGGCCGACGGTGCGCGGCGGCGTCCCAAGTCCGGCCCGGCGCCGACTTCGCTCATGCGCGAAGCGCAGCGATCCGACGCCGCGCCCCGACGACCAGCGACCGCCAGGGCCGCGCCGACGCGCTCCGATCGCCCCCGCGTAGCCTCGCCCGTCTGCCCGTGGTGACCGCCGCCGTTGCCGGGCATAGGAACCAGCCTGGCGGAACCTAGCAGAATCCTCTGCGCGTGTGAGAGTGGTTTTTTCCTGCAGCAGAGGAGATCCTCTGGTAGCGATCTGCGGATCCGGGGTGTTGTTCCACCCGCCCGGAGGCGCCAGTCTTCCCTCGGCGCGGAGGATGGCTCGCGCGACCTCGGTGATCTCGGCGGGCAGGCCTGGCGGCGACTACGCGCTCGACGAGCGCGCGGAGCTGAATAGCCAGGGGCTCGCGCTGTTCATACGGTACGGGGTTGAACTCTGGCGACACCTATCGCTCACCCCGACGGACGTACGCCAGATACCAGTCCAGCATCCGGAGTAACAGACACTCTGCTTGTCGCGAAGGCAGACTGGGCACGTCTCGTGGAGCGTCTGCTGCAAATCAGCCCGCTGGCTCTCAAGTGAATGCGGCCCCTGCAGCTATCTGTCGCGGTCTCCTGACCCTTGGCGAGCGCCGCCCAGCCACGATACCGGCGTTGCCCGTGCAGGCTTACGCCAGGCAGCAGAACGTCGACGGCTCGGCCGGCAGCATCTCGCCGGTCGGCTCACCGCCGCTCGGGGCGCAGCCGCCGGGATCGACGGCCACGACCTCGGCCGACTTGCTCCCGAGGGCGACGCCGGGCGGCGTGACCCCGCAGAACGACGCCATCGAGCTGACGAGGGTGGACGCAACCTGATCCGCACACGCCCCGTCGCTGTAGACCGAGGCCATGATCGTGCACGACGCGCCCTCGGGCTCCCCGCAGCCGCACTCGGAGCAGCCGCGCGTGTCCTCCACGCCGCCGTAGAAGACGTGCTTGGCCAGGTAAGGTCTCTCGCAGGTCGCCTCCCCCTCGTGGAAGATGCACGTCGAGAACCCGCCCGGCGCCGGAACCCCGGGCTGCTCCGGCGACGGCATGCAGGTGCTCCGGTCGCCGGGGCACTCGGTGTAGGCGCCGGGCAGGCACGCGAGCGCCCGGGTCTGCCACGGATCCAGGCGCGCCGGCGGCGGCGGCTCGTCCACCCGGGGCGTGCACGCGCCGGTCACCGCCACGGCCGGCGCCTCGACCGAGAGCGCCTGCACACACGGCCGTCCGCCGCAGTCCTGGCCCGCGGGGATCGCGTTCTCGGCCGTGCAGGTGCCGTCCCAGCCGTCGGGCGCCGCGAAGGTGGTCATCGCGGTGCCGGGGACCGTGGCGGCACACGTTGTTGCAGCGTGAGCGGACCAGCCGAGCGGGAGCTGGCACGAGGCCGTCGCCGCGTCCGGCGGGTCGCACACGCAGGCCGCGCAGGCGAGCGGCTCCGGCGCCAGGTCGGCGAACCCCTCGTAGCCGACGTTCGGCGCGACGGCGGGGCAGTCCGGCGCCTGGTCCGGCGGGCCGAACCAGAGCAGCGCCGGGCCGAACCAGCCGAGCGGCGCCGGGGGAACGCAGTCGCCGGCGCAGGCCTGCTCTTCGCCGCCGCCGGCACCACCTCCTCCGGCGTCGCCCGCATCGCCGGCGTCGCCGGCGTCCCCGGCATCCCCCGTGCCCGCCTCGGGGTAGGGGCAGCCCGGGTAGCCGTATTCGCTGGGCTGACAGGGACCGTAGACGGCCGGAGTGTCGCCGCAGCCGAGGATCAGCAGAAAGCAAATGGGCAGAGAGGTGCAGATGCGCATGCCGAGCAGCCTATAGGGTGTCCCTGCATCCGCACAATACGCACGTTCCTTCAAATGGTCAGTCCCTCTGTGCCAACGTCGGGTGAGACAAGCTCCCCCTGGAAATCTGTGGTGAGAGGGCGGAGAATGGACCTGACCCGTGCCGAAGCCTTCCCATCTCCGATCCGTCGATCCTACCCCCGCCCCAGCGGCGCAGGGCGCTGCTCCCCGCCCGAGTGGCGCCGCCGTCGAGAGCGTGCCGAAGCCGGGCAAGAGGCGGAAGTTCTCGGCGGCGGAGAAGCTGCGCATCGTTCGCGAGGCGGCCGCGTGCACCCAGCGCGGGGACATCGAGGCGCTGCTGCGCCGCGAGGGCATCTACAGCTCCCTCCTGGCGGCGTGGCGCAAGCAGCTCGCCCTCCACGGCAGCGAGGCTCTCGCGGAGCGCAAACCCGGTCGCAAGCCGAAGCAGGACGCGAAGGACCGGCGCATCGCCGAGCTCGAGAAGCGCTCGGCGCGGCTCGAGGAGAAGCTCGCGCTCGCTGAGAAGCTCATCGACCTCCAAAAAAAAGTCTCTGCCATTCTGGGCGTCAATCTCACGACCGACGGAGAGCGCTGATGGACGTCATCGAAGAGCTCGATGACCCCCACGTCCCCATCGCGCAGGCGTGTGCGGCGCTTGGCGTCAGCCGCGCCACGCTCTACCGGCAGACCCAGCCCGCGAAGCCGCCCGCGCTGTCCGGGCCCGCTCCGAGCCCACGCCGGCTCAGTGACCCCGAGCGGCAAGCCGTGCTCGACGTGCTGCATAGTCAGGAGTTCGTCGACCAGCCCCCGCCGGAGGTCTATGCGACGCTGCTGTCGCGCGGCGTCTATCTCGCCTCCATCCGCACCATGTACCGGCTGCTCGCCGCCTCCGGCGAGAGCGGGGAGCGGCGCGCCCAGCGTGGACCGATGGCGCATGCCAAGCCGACGCTCACCGCCACGGCCCCCAACCAGATCTGGACGTGGGACATCACCAAGCTGCGCGGGCCGCTGCCTGGGGTCTTCTACTGCCTGTACGTCGTCCTCGACCTGTTCAGTCGGATGACCGTTGGCTGGCTGCTCGCCGAGCGCGAGAGCGCGGAGCTGGCCGAGCACCTCTTCGCAGAGACCGTCGCCCGCCACGGCGTCCAGCCCGGCTCGCTCACGGTGCACGCCGACCGCGGCTCCGCGATGCGGTCGGAGGGGCTCGCTCAGCTCCTCGGCTCGCTCGGCGTCGTTCGTAGCTTCAGCCGGCCCCACGTCAGCGACGACAACGCCTTCTCCGAGTCGCAGTTCAAGACGCTCAAGTACCAGCCAGACTATCCGGACCGCTTTGCCTCGCTGGCTCATGCTCGAGCGTGGTGCCAGGAGTTCTTCACCTGGTATAACGACCTTCATCAGCATTCTGGACTTGCGCTCTTCACACCTGCTGATGTATTCTACGGCCGAGTCGAAGATGTCGCGGCTCGGCGCCAGGTCGCCCTGGACACGGCCTACGCCGCGCATCCGGAACGCTTCCCAAACGGGCCGCCCGTCGTGCGCAGGCCGCCCGCTTCGGTAGCCATCAACCCGCTGTCCGTCGACGACGCCGCCGGCGAGACCGCGGCGCCGACGCACACGGGCACGATCAGCGCCGCGCCCGAACCTGGCGCTACGCCCACCGCCGTGCCGCGGCCGCCCCGACCTCGACCGCTCGGGTCCCAGAGCCGGAACGCGCCCCGCAGCGCGATCCACTCATAGGATTCTCGTCCGGCCTGTCTCAAACCTGTTGGCATTCTCCGAGTTGCACCTGCCATTCCCGATTCGCCTCTCAAATTCTCACCAAATGCTCGCGATAGAGTCATTTTCTCATGTCCCTTCAGTAGATGGCCGTGACTCCCAACCCGAAGGCAGCGCCAAGCGGCGATGACGTCCAGCGGAGCGGCGCTGGCGTCGTGCTGTCGTGCGTCACGCGGGTGAACGCCCCCTCGTTCACCATCCAGGTCGCCTCGCCGTAGCCCTGCACGGACCACCTGCGGGAGAAGGGCCACTCGGTACCGAGGCGCGCCCCGAGACCGAACACGGAATCGCTGCGCAAGCTCATGGTCCACGGATCCCGAGGGGAGAACCGGACGGTGCCGAGGGTGGCGAGCCCGCATCCGAACAGCGGACCGCCGCGATAGCAAGCCAGCGTGGCCGCCGTGAAGCCCGTGGTGCCCATGAGGAGGCCTTCCACCTCCTGCGCCAGGGAGACGAGCCCTCGCCCTTCCACCGCGATCGACCAGTCGGACCGGCGAACGCCCAAGGAGAGCGTCATTCCGGTCGCGACCCCCGGTATGATCCCGAGGCCCAGGGTCGCCCCGAGCCCGGCTTCGAGCCGCAGCCGCTCCGGCACAGCTGGCGATGACTGTGGCCGAGGTGGCGGCTCGGACAGCTCGGCCACCTGGCGTGAATCCGGTGCGGTGCGCCGAGCCTGCGGCGAAGGCGGGACCGCCGGCTCGGGCGGCGTGGTGCCGGGCGGCGGCGTGGCGTCGGACGGCGGGAGGGACTCGGACGGCGAGCCCGCCGGCTCCGGCGCGCCCAGGAGCTGCGCCACGATCGCGAGGGCCACGCCGGACATCAGCTCCTCGCAGCCGCTCCGGGTGCCGAACCCGTCGGCCCACTGGGTTTCTCCCTCGCGGTCGCGCAGCGCCAGCGAGGCCGTGACCTCCGGTCCCTCCCGCGCGATGTGGACCGTGAGCCCCCGCGGCGCGTCGTCCTGGAACGGGTCGGCGCCGAGCCTGCGCGCCACCTCGGCGCGCAGGAACGCCTCGTCGGGGCAGCCTTCGGCGCCGGGCCCCCGGACGACCTCGAGACGTAGCGCAGCCCGGGGCGGCTCCGGCGCGGCGTGCGCCTCCGCGACGCAGAGCAGGCCCATGGCGGCCAGGGCGGCGGCGCGTGCCCCGCCTCGAGCACCCCGGAGCGGTCCGGCGGCGCAGCGGGAAGTCCACGCGCCGAGCCCCTGTACGGCTTTGGACGAGCTCATCGCGACGCCTCTCCTCCTGACGCGCTCTGCCCCGGATGGGCGAGGTGCGTCCGGACGATGGCGCGGAGCCGCTCCCGCACGGACGCCAGCTGGCCGAGGGGGAACCGCTCCTCGTGCGCGGCGAGCTGCCGGAGCGCCCCGGCGGCGTCGCCGGCGAAGAGGCTCTCCTGCGCCGCGTCCAGCAGCCGGCGTTCCTCGGCGAACACGTCCTCCCGCTCGCCGGCCGGCGGCGTCGCGGGCGCGGCGTCGCAGGGGCGGTGGAGCGCCTCGGCCGCCGCGGCCGCCGGTGCGCCGGGGGCGACGGCCCGCGGCTCCGGCGCGCGCCGCGGCGAGCTCGCCGCGAGCCAGGCGCCGCGCGCGGGCAGCTCGGGCAGGTCGGCCCTGAACCGGTGCGCCCAGAGGGGCGGTCGCGGGGTCAGGGCGAGCAGCGCGGCCGCCATCCCGGTGGCACCCGCCGCGGCCCACCCCAGGGGGCGCGCGAGCCGGGCAAGGTCGCGCCGCAGCATCGGGGGCGCGGCGAGCTGGGGGGCCAGCGCCGGCGGTGCCGACGCCGGCGGTCTCGCCATGCGAGGCGTGGAGGACGGCGGCGCGAGCGCCGGCGATGCCGAGGCCTCCCCGTCGTGGTCCTGCGCCAGGAAGTCCGACGCCAGAGGAAAGGGAAGCCAGAAGGCGCGCAGCGCCCGCCGTTGCTCGGGGCTCAGCCGCTTGACGGCGGCGCGGTAGTCCTCGCGGGCGAGGCGCAGCCGGCTGCTGGCGGTGTTGTAGTTGAGGCCCAGCTCGCTCGCGATATCGACGAGCGGCACCTCGTAGACCTCGTACATGACGAGCAGGACCCGCCGCTCCGGGTCGAGCGTGTCGAGCACCTCCAGCGCGAGCTCCCTCCGCTCTCGCTTCGCGATCTGCTCCTCGCTGCTCGGCGCGGGGTCGACCGCCTGGTGCTGTGATGCCAGCCGCAAGCCTTCCAGCACCTCGCGGCGGCGGTGGGCGCGGTTCAGGTGATGGCTGACCTTGTGGAGCGCGATCCCGGCCACCCATCGGGCTTCCGGGCTGCGGCGCTGGCGCTGGCCGTGCCGGCGCGGCGGGTCGGCGGCGGAGGCGGCCTCGGGCTGCGGCGGGGTCCAGGCGGGGTCGAAACGATCCAGGCTCTCGTACACCGCGAGCAGGACCTCCTGAAAGAGGTCGTCGAGGTCGGGCTCGGCGACCCCCAGGAGCCGCAGCAAGCGAGGGAGGACCTCCATCGCGGCAGCGTGAACGGAATTCCAGATGTCGTCGCGGGATTTGCTCATATCTAGAATTCCGCGCAGCTTTCCGGGTCCGTTTGTGAAACGCGCGGCCGGCGCACCGGGCGGGGGCGCCCCTGCTCGCGGCCGGCGATGCTTAGGGACCAGCGGAGCGGCCCCACGGAAACCGGAAACGGTCGGGGCCGGGTAGCTGAGCTTGCGCTCGGGCACCGGAAACGGTCGGGGCCGGGTAGCTGAGCTTGCGCTCGGCACCGGAAACGGTCGGGGCCGGGTAGCTGAGCTTGCGCTCGGCACCGGAAACGGTCGGGGCCGGGTAGCTGAGCTTGCGCTCGGCACCGGAAACGGTCGGGGTGGGTTAGCTGAGCTTGCGCTCGGCACCGGAAACGGTCGGGGTGGGTTAGCTGAGCTTGCGCTCGGCACCGGAAACGGTCGGGGCCGGGTAGCTGAGCGGTGGTGCCCTAATTAGGGCAGACGGCCCGCCCGCCTCTTGACTGCCGCGCCCCTCCGTTCAACTCGACCGGCTCGTCCTCGTCCTGCCGGTTGATGCGGTGCGTGAGCCACGCGCGCGG
This sequence comes from Sorangium cellulosum, assembly GCF_002950945.1. Lineage (GTDB taxonomy): Bacteria > Myxococcota_A > Polyangia > Polyangiales > Polyangiaceae > Sorangium > Sorangium cellulosum_E. The sequence continues at coordinate 5,251,462 of NZ_CP012673.1, read as the reverse complement.
CGACGCGTCCGCCGCATCGTCTCACCCTGGCACCCGCCGTTCACCGACGGGCGCAGCTGGGATGCGGCGAGGCGGGCATCGGACAGCTTGGAGGGCGGGCTTTATGCCGACTCCTTCGGGCGCTTGAAGATGTACTGGATTTTGTCGCCCCCACACGTACACGAACCTCTGCCACATCCCGCGGAACATGCGGATCACCGCGGCCATGGCGGCGGGCATCACCGATCGCGTCTGGTCCCTGGAGGAGTTCATGGTCGCCGCGCTGGCCGAGCCTGCCGGGGAGAAGCCCGAGCCGCAGCCGCTCGCCATCCCGAAGCCGGAAGGCCCCGCTCGCGAGCTCCCGGCCGGCCGTGGCTGGCTCAGGGTGCTGCCGGGCGGGTCCGCGCCGTCGGCTCCGCCCGCCCCGCAGCCGCCGCCACCGGCGCCCAGCGCTGCCCCCCCACAGTCATGCGACTTCATCGATATCCAGCAGGTCGGGTCACGTTCCATGACGGGAGATGGGAAGTGGGGGCAAACGGACCTGGCCGGGAACATGTGGGAATGGGTTCTGGATGGGCACGGAGACTACTCACCATTGTGCAATAACTGTGCCGAGTTGACCGCTATGTCGAACCGGGTTCTCCGGAGCGGGAGCTGGGACTACGGCGCGCCGGCCATGCTCTCTTCCCGCCGCCACAACGGCGACCCATCGGTTCGCCACTATAGCGTCGGGGTCCGATGCGAGAGGACGCCGTAGCCACGAACCGAGCCGCCCGCCGGAGCGCCCGGCTGCGCCTGTGGCCCCTACGGCACCCGCAGCGGCACCTCCGGTTCATGCCGTTAGATGGTGTATTGCGCAACTGGGAGCCGCTCTGGAGCGGCACCCGAGTTGTCGGCTACTCGCGGCGACCTCTCTAGCTGGAGAGTTTGCTAGCCTGCTGTTTCAGAACATTGGCGGCTGTCTTGCAAGATTCGCCGAAGTCCGCGTTGGGGGCGAAGAGGACCCCGTTGACATCGAAGAAGAACGGGCGCCCGGATGAGCGCCACGTCTTCACTTGAACTTCCAACTTGAAGTTCTTGACGTCGAGCCAGTAGGACGCCCAGGCGCCACCGTCTTCGCGTACCATGTGCTGCGTCCCGGCAATGCGTTCCTGCCCGCAGACCAGTTCGCTCGATCTGATCGCGTTGGGTCCCCACTTGTCCCGTGGAACCTGCATCGCTGACATCAGCTTGTTCATGAATGCGTCGACTTCCGATTGGTAGTCGCGATCGGTGATCGCGCCGGTTCCTGCTGCTTCGGCGATGTCATCGTAAAAACCCATCGTGTCCTCGAACCCTCATGGCACTCTGGCGGATCCGGCGCTCTTGACGTCCGCAGCGCCCCCGTGCGAGAAGACGTTGGTCACGTGGAGTGAGCCGAGCGATCGGCGACGACGGGCGGGCCGGCCAGTGGCTCGCCCGTCGTCTTTCCGCCGGTTCACGGACTCCGAGCGTCTGCCGCCCGCGACGGGTCAGCGCGCTTTGCCGGCGTTCCGTTCTTCCGGAACCTGCCGCAGCGCTCGCCTGATGTGCAAGAGGTAGACCAGGTCCAGGTGTCGATTTTCTGAACCTGCAACGAGTTGCGGATGTTCAGTATGGACGCTCGTCTGGCCCTGGCGAGCCTACTCGCCGCCGTCCTGGGCCATGTGCACCATCACGGCGATCTCGCGCAGGACCTCGCCCGGCGAGCGCCCCTCGTTGTGGGCGATGGTCTCGATGACCTCGGCCAGGGGGACGAGCTCGACGACTTCACCCTGCCCTCACCTCCCGCGCGCTGGCTTATCCCCTGGCACGCCCCTCGCAACAAAGATCCGCACACGACGGAATGCGTCGCGTGGAGGTGGGGCATGCACACCTGGATGGTCCTGGCCATGGTCGCGCTCCTGGGAGCGCCGGCCTGCGAAGCAGCAGACGAACCGACCGCAGCGGGAGAGGACCGCGGCACCGAGGAGGCCGACCCTCCGCCGCTCGACTTCGTGGTGGGCCTCGACTCGGAGGCGCCCGCGATTCCCCAGATCCTCGAGGCCGGGCGGCCTGAGCTCGCGACCGCATGCGTCGACCGTCCCGAGGCGTCGATCCGCATTTTCAACCCGGTCGAGCCGGGCGCCTTCGCCGATGTGCCCTGCTCCTCGATGCTCGGCGGTGAGGTCGAGGAGAACGCCGTGCCTGCCGCCGAGGAGAGCGGCGAGCCGGTCGGAACGGCGCAGCACCGATGGAGCCCGGTCGGGCTGGCCTGCGGCCTTCTCACGCTGGGCTCCGGCCTCTGGTCGACCTACGCCCTATGCCCGCGCGCCCGGACCCACCACGACCGGAGAGGGTGCGACTACCTGACCACGGGGGGATTCACCGGGCTCGGCGTGCTGTGCATGTTCATCTGAGGCATGAGCCATGAGGTCGCAGTTCAGAGCGCTCGGCATGATCATCTCTGGCGGCGCGATCGTCGCCGCGAACGTCCTGGCCTACCTGAACGCTCCCCGTGGTACCCACTTCAGCCTGGTGGATCTGCTGCACTTCGCCCTTCCCCTGGCGATCTACTGCCTCGTGAACTTCGCCATCGATGAGGGACGGGCCCGCGAGCGGCGCGCCCGCGGAGTCCAGGAGGACTAGCCGAGTCCGCGCCGCCGCGACGACCTCGCCGCTGGACCACCCCGCATCGCGCTCCAGCACCTCGTCCGGCACCGGCTGAAGCGAGAGCTACGCGCGAAGGGGCGGGATCCGACGCAGCACATGCCGCCAGAGCCTCCCGTGAAGGCGGGCAAGGTGGCGAAGAAGCGCGGTGGCTAGCTCGCGCCGCAGTGGCAGTCCCCAGCGTGGCACCACAGGCACCTGGAAATCCGCGCAGTCCCTGTTGTTTACTCCTGGACTGCCGCGAAACTAAATGACAAAAGCGCAACTGGGTCTGTTGGAAGCAGACCCAGTTGCATGCCGGACCCTCACACGGTCCGGGAACGCAGGCGCGTGCTCGGCTGCCTTTGCGATGGCGGCGGGTTGATGTCCAGTGAGATTCGGCATGCCTTTGCGCTTTCGCGCGCGGAGGTCATCAGTGCCGGTTCAACATCGAGGGTCCCGGACCGCGCGGCATGGACTGGGTGCCGACGACCGCCGAGGGGCACCTGGACGGCACCGTGTCGTTCCGGGACGCTTTGCGCGCGCTCAGGGCGCGCTCGAAGCGCGTCCAGGAGCTCGTCGGCGGCAAGGAAGTGCCGTTGATGCTGTTCCTCGACTGGCCCACCGAGACGATGAACAAGTACTACGCTCTCCCGCCGGAGGAGCGGAAGGACTACTTCCGTGTCTTCGTCGCGGAGGTCTACGCGCACGGCCTGTACTTCGCCCTGCCCCTGCGCACGACGACGGACGAGAGCACGGCGGCCGCGCTCGGGATGATGGACTTCTTCGCGCGCTTCCGCGACCACTACAAGTCCCACGAGGACCTGTACCACGGCGCGACCGACCTGGCGCAGACGGTGACCCTCTCCTTCGGAGAGTGCGCGTCGTCCGAGGACCCGGGGGCGTGCCAGGACTCCAGGAAGGCGAGCCACAACCTCGTGCGGCTGCAGGACGGCCGCACGGTGCTCCACGTCATCAACCACACCTACGATGCTGGCGTGGTGGAGCAGGAGGGCTTCCGGGCGAGCTTCCGCGTGGACGAAAGCCCGTCCCGGGTCACGCTCGCCTCGCTCGACTTCGAGGCAGACCGCGCGGCAGAGTTCACGTACGAGGGTGGGATCCTCGAGGTCGACGTCGGCACGCTCCCGGCCTCCGTCGCGATCGTCGTCGAGTCTGGCGCCTGGTGAAGGTCTAGCCCACCCCTCACCTCCCCCGAGCCCCCCTCGCGGCGCTTGGAGAAGCCGCCCTCCCAGCGGTCGATGGGAGGATTGCGTGCTCGCAGGGAGCACCGGAGGTCACCGGGCTGGTAAGCTCGCTCCGCGGATGCAGGTCCACGGCGCCGACCCGCCTCCACGCCGTCGCGGGGCGCTCACCAGGAGATGACGATGAAGCTGACCAACCAGCAGGTGATTCAGTCGATCTACGACACGGGCAAGACCGACGACTTCGAGACGATACTCTCGTTCATGGATCCCGATCTCGTGATCCAGGAGGCCGAGTCGCTCCCCTACGGGGGGACCTACCATGGTCCCGAGGGCTTTCACAGGCTCATCGCCAGGGTCTTCGAGAGCGTCCGCAGCTTGCACGTCGAGGTGGAGGGCATGCTCGCCGACGGGGACCAGGTGATCGCGATGCTGCGCGTGAAGCTCGGGCTCAAGGGCAGCGACAGGGAGTTCGAGACGAAGGTGGCCGAGTACTGGAGGCTGCGCGACGGGAAGGTGATCGAGCTGAGGCCGTTCTACTGGGACACGGCGGCGCTGGTGAGCGCCCTGCGCTCATGAGGGGGATGTGTTGATCACCGCGCCACCGCCGGGCGCTTCCCGGCGGTGCTTCACGGAGACGGACCGGCGACGTCGCGCTCGCCCTGCCCCCTCGCCCACCGGAGCGCGGCGGCCTGGCTCAGGCCGTCCGAGGTGGATCCGGCGCGGTGCGCCGGGCCTGCGATCGCAACGATCGTCGAAGGGGACGTGCTCCAATGGCCTGCCGTCGTGTCGGGCGGCAGGCCGCGGCGCCTCGGATCGCGACGTCGCAGGGCCGCCCGAGCGTCACGGGTTGTGCGACACGGTCAGGGGGAACTGGAGAAGCTGAGCGATGACCTGATTCGGCGCGCCGACAGGCGCCAAGTCGACGGGGTCCTGAAGCTGGTAGACGCTCCCCTGCGGCGGAAAAACGCTGAGATTGTCGTTTATCATCCTGGCTGTCTTCGTGTTCGACAGCACGAGGGGCGGGCCGCCGCCCGGCGGCTTCTCGATCGTGACTGTGTAATCCAGAAACATGGTGTTGCGGTATCTCGGAGGCTGGTGGCTGAGAACCTCGAGCAGGCTGAGCGGCGTGATGTCGATATCCGCCTGGCTGATGGTGACCTTGCCGAGCACGGGGCTGTCGGCCGACCACTCATTGCCAATCACCTTCAGCTTGACGCCGCCGAGACCTCCCGCGAGGTTGCTCTCGACCCTCACCCGCCAGCCCCCCTTGAAGTCCAGCGTGATGATCGCCCTGCCATCCACGCAGGCCCGTGAACCCACGGCCGCTGTCAATAGGACCGAGGTCTTATAGAAGACAGCTGCCCGTGGTGCTGGGTACGGGTGCATGCTCGAGCAAGCACCTGCTGCATGCTCGAGCATGCACCCGAGCGCTCCGGCGCGGGCCCCCGGGGCCTCACATCACCATCCAGCCTGCGCGTCTCCGCGATTTCTGCGGTGCTGGGCCTGGCGAGCTCCCTCGGTACACGTGGTGCTTCACGGTACCGGCACCATGACACCCCGGTCGCGAGCGGCCGGGATCGCTGCGCGTTGCGTTACCTCGGCAGCGCCTCGACGCACACGTACACCGGACGGGCCTTCGGCCTCAACGAGAGGTTAGGACCGCCGCGCCGCGCGAAGCGCGGTCCGCAGAGGCATCGATGCTCATCGGCCAGCGTCCCTCCTGTCGCCGGGCTCGTCACCGCCCATCGTGGTACAGACTCTACCCTGCCTGCACCGAATCATGGGCAGTCCTAGGTGGACGGAGAGCTTCGTTCGCTTGCCGGGACTCTGACCCATCGGGAAGAACTGGCGGTGATGTCAGGCTTTCCCTGGGTGATTTGCTGGACGTTCACAATTGCTGCTGCGTGTCCGCAGACGCAAGCTGCGTCGCAGAAGGAGCAGTGATTCATGGCCAGTCAACCGCCCAATCCTCCGACCGACTCGAGCTCGAGGAACGTGCCATGATGAGGACGCTGGAGCTGAGCGGCTGTCCCTACTGCGAGCGCAAGCTGCCGCATGGGACCCACCTCGCGGGGCACGGTGTCCGTCACGACGGCGCGGCGGCGCTGAGCGGGCTGCCCTTCGAGCATCTGGCAGGGCCTCCTCCCAGCCCCAGGGCCAGCGTCAAGTATGTCACGCGGCGGGTGATGGAGTCCGAGTGCCCTGGGGTCTACGGCGCGCTCCCGCCGCAGTTTCGCGATCGATTGCCGGCGAGCGTGCTGGCGTCGCCACGAAACGCGCAGATCTTCCGGAGCGGGTTCGATATCTTCCCAGGCCTCATCACCGGGCTCTTCAAGCGCCTGAAGTACGTCGAGGGGGCCGAGTGGCCCATGTGGAAGCTCGTCGCCGCCTTCTATCTGCTCGAGGTGAGCATCGGCAAGGGCGTCGCGAAGCACGCGGGCGAGAACGACCTTCCCTCACCTGCGCGCCGTCGTGGTTGGCCGCGCCGTGGAGCAGGAAGACGCTCCAGACCCTGAACGCCGCCAGATGCCTGGAGGCACGCTCGTAGGGTTTGGTACACTGCGGGCAGAAAGAGCTGGCGCGCGAGGGGGTTCCTCGTCCTCCACGCATCCGTGGTCGCGCTCAGCCTCGAGAGATCATGCCACTTTCACAGCCCATCTCCTCTTCACGCGCGGCGGCGGGTGCAGGCCTGCGGGCGCGCGCGCTGGCGCTCTTCCTTCTCCCGGCGCTCGCCGCCGCCGTCTCCACATGCGGAGCCCGGAGCGACCTCCTCGAGGAGGCGGGCGCCGAGGAGGTCGGCGCCGTGTGTGTCCCTGCGCCGGAGGTCTGCGACGGCCTCGACAACGACTGCGACCGGATCGTCGATGAAGGGTGCGCCTGCGTGGAGGGGCAAGAGCGGAGCTGCTACTCGGGTCCGCAGGGCACCCGGGACGTCGGGGCGTGCCAGGCCGGCGTGCAGGTCTGCTCCCGGAGCGCCTGGGGTGAGTGCACCGGCGAGACGGCGCCGGCGCCCGAGGTGTGCGACCTCGTCGACAACGACTGCAACGGGCAGACCGACGAGAGCACGTGCCCCGATGGAACGGTCTGCGCGGCGAGCCTCGCCGCGGACATGATCTCGCCGCCGGAGGGGTGGTCCTTCAACGGGAGTGCCTTCTGGGATGAGGCGGCGCGGACCGGCGTGCTCACCGAGGCCGATAACCTGCAGGCCGGCACCGTCGTCTACCGGAACCCCATCGTCGCCGACGCCTTCACCGCGACATTCGAGTTCCGCCTCGGCCGCGGCGACGGCCTGGGCTTCATGCTCCAGACCACAGGCGAGACAGCCGTGGGCGAGCCCGGCGGCGGCCTCGGCATGGCCGGGCTCGACGGCTACGGCGTCGAGTTCGACACCTACAACAACTTCGATTGCGCAGACTGGAACAGCAACCACGTGGGCGTGGACGACCTCGCCCAACCTTGCGGAGCGGGTGTCCTCAGCTCGCTTAGCCAGGTCGATAGCTTCCTCGCGCTCGGCGACCGCGCGTTCCATACGGCCCGGATCGAGCTCGACGACGGCCAGGTGAACGTGAGCATCGACGGCGAGCCCCACATCCAGGGGTTCGTCATCAGAGGCTTCCCCGTGGGGTCGAGCTTCTTCTATGGCTTCGCCGCCGGCACGGGAGATGCCGTCGCGCGCCAGGAGATCCGGAATGTGACGATCACCTTCCCCTCTCCGCGCTGCCTCTGAGCGCCCACAGCGCGCGGAGGACCGAACGAGCCGCAGATGGCGCCCATGGCGACGCGCTGACCCACCCGGAGGCGCGCCGGGTCGACGGCCGCCCCGACCGCCGCGACGGTGCCGGCGGCTCTGGGAACAGGACCACGACCGCCGCGGGCGCTCCGCTGCGACCGGTGGTCAGGCGCCGGCCGTCTCGCGCACGATGAGCTGGCCGACCGTTCCGGACTCAAGCCCTTCGTAGTCGATCAAGCCGGAAATCTCATCAACAATGACGGGCGGGAGGGGTAGCTGACATTCGCGCAAGAGTTCCCGGTGTTGCAAGTAGAACAAGGCGCCTGACATCAGTCGATTGGTCAACCGAAGCCGCCGGCCCAGGTCTATCTAGAACACCGATCACGTTGAGGAACGAGAGATGAACCGCCAAGACGCCAAGGGCGCCAAGGGCGCCAAGATATTTTCTTCTCCTTCTTGGCGTCCTTGGCGCCTTGGCGGTTCGAAAATCTGCTCGTTTCAGACGGGTTCAACCCGTTTGTCGCTCTAGCTCGTCGCCTTTCGTGTTCCGGCTGTCAGCGGGCGTCCCCGCGGGCCCGGGTCGGGGCCATGCCTCCCGAGGGGGTGCGATCCGTCGGATCACATCCCGCGCTCACCCGCAGCGCCCCTCGCGCCTCGAAGCTCGCGCGGAGGGCAGCCGAACCAGCGCCGGAACGCGTGGCTGAACGCGGTCGTGTCCGAGAAGCCGAGCCGGAGCGCCGTCTCGGTCACGCTGCTCCTCGCCAGCAGGTCGGCCGCGTGGTCGCGGCGCACCTCCTCGACCAGCTTCCGGAAGCTCGTCCGCTCGACCTGCAGGCGCCGGCGCAGCGTCCGTTCCGTCGTGCCGAGGGCGCGAGCCACATCGTCCAGCGGCGGGACGCCGCCCTCGGCGCTCGAGAGCGCGCGGACGATGTGGTGCCGCACGCCGTCCACGAGCGACGGCGGCGCGAGCTGCTCGCAGAGGGCGCTCGCGCTCCGGCAGAGGTACTCCCAGAGCCTCTGGTTCGCGCCCGCGGGCACCATGTCGAGGAGCTCGCGGCGGAAGACCAGCCCGTCCCAGGGCGCCTCGAACCTCACGGGGCAACGGAAGAACTCGAGGTGCGCGGACCGGTTCGGCGGCGCCGCATGGCGGAACCTCACCTCCAGCGGCGTGAGGTCGTCGCCCGCCAGCCGCCGCAGGCAGCCGAGGCTCTGCGCCAGCGCGGTCTCGTTGGAGAGGCGGTGACCGAGCGTGAGCGGCCCCAGGCGATGCCACCGCACCTCGACGCGCTTCGCGGTCTCGATCGTCTCCCATCGTCCCGAGTCGGTCAGCAACGCGCTGTAGCGCGCCGCGGTGCCGATCGCGTCGCGGAGGGAGGGCGCGGTCATGATCGCGAAGCCGAGCACGTGCAGGTCCTCCAGCTTCGCCCCCTGCGCGGCGCGGATCGGCAGCGACGGGTCGTCCAGCGTTTGACCCAGATAGGCCCACAGATCGAGCAGCCGGTCGATCTGGATGCGCCGCTCGGGATCGGCGGCGAGCGACGGCAGGCGCGCGGCGCGCTCCATCGCGCCCAGACGGATGCCGTCGCGGAGCCCGAGGTCGACGAGCACCCTGGCCACGGGCGTCATGACGGTGGGCAGCGGGCGGTGCATGCGCTCGTCCATGTGCACGATCCTATGCACATATGCACGATCCGCACCAGCGGTCGCATGCCGGTATTCGCCGTGGCGCGAGATCGCGGGGGCGCGCGCGATCTGACACCCCGATCAGGGCGCCGCCACGGCGGGCGTCAGGGGTTGGTGATGCCGATGAGCCCGTGTCCGACGAGCAGGGTCGTGGAGTTCGGGGGCAGCGGGGCGGCGTTCGTCGCGCTCGCCCATCCTTCGCGCATCAGCGCCGTCCGGATGCGCGAGATCGGGGAGACCTGGTGGGCCTCCTGGAGCAGCTTCATCGCCTCTGCCGGGATGGTCAGCGTGCCATCGCCGCCGAGCACCACGCATTGAATCTCGACCTGCTTGCGCGCGGGCGGCGGCATCGCGAACGGCGACGCGCCCTCGACGTCGCCATCCGTGCTGGTGATGCGCACGACCGTGGCCTGCGCTGCCCCGCAGGCGCCGCCCGGGCCGCCGCAGCCCAGCGTCAGCGCGCCGCCGTCGAGCGGCACCGCGACGAGGGCCGCCGCCGACGCGGTGTCGGGGGTGAACGCCTGGCCGGCGGCGATCGGCGCGGTGTCGGGGAAGTCGAAGGCCATCTCGCCGCCGGGCGAGATGCCCACGACGACCTCGTCGCCGCGCTCGATCGGGTCGGTGGGGCTGTTCGGAACCGGTCCCGCCCCGGCGACGACGGTGTACTCGGCCGCGAAGTCTTCTTCCGTCGCGCCCTGGTTGACCACGACCGCTCTCGTGCTCGACTCCACGGCGACGATGGGGAATGCGCCCTGGTTCTTTGCGTTCGCCGCGCCGGTGACGCGCAGGTAACGGCCGACGTCTGCCGCGGAGAACGTCGCGCCGTCGATCGTGTAAGCCGCGGTCCCCGTCTGCCCCGGAGCGACGCTCGCCTGTCCGGCCCCGGTCGAGGTCGGGCACACATAACCCGAGCCACCGAAGCGGCACGTGATGGGCCCGCCAGCGAGGCCGGCGATCGTGATCTCGCCCTGATCCGTCAGGGCCGGCGGCGGGTTGTCCTCCGTGTCGTAGACCCACGCCTTGCACCCTTCGATCTCCCCGGCCGCCTGCTCGTACGCAGGAGGCCTGGACGACGTGAACAGGACTTGCACCGTGAGGCCGTGGCCCGCCTGCGGAGCGCCTTGAATCGATACATCCTGGATCGAGATGATCCCGTCGTGCGTCGCGACCGGGGAGCAACGGTCCGAGCCGCCGTCGCCGGAGGCCGACGAGCCGCCGTCGCCGGAGGCCGACGAGCCGCCGTCGCCGGAGGCCGACGAGCCGCCCTCCCCGGAGCCTGATGAGGCGCCGTGCCCTGCGCTCGTCGAGCCGCCACCAGGACCATCGTCCGAGTCATGCCAGCACCCTGCGACGGCAAGGGTGGTGACGAGCGCGAGGGCCATCGAGCCCCTCCGTGAACTTCGCGAGAGCTTCATTCGATCGATCATGGTTTGAGCCTCCACGCGTCCGGCGAGGCGCGACGCGCGCGCCTCCGCGGCTGGACGTGGGGCAGATGTAGCGATCGGCCTCAGGGGCCGCTTGGTCGCGCCGGCCAGCGAGTTGGTCGAATCGGCCAGCCGATCGCCTCGTGATGCGCTCCGGGTCTCGACGGCGGCCTCACGCGAGGCCCCGCCCCGGTCGCCGGTCGGCGCCTCGACCTCGCCGGAGTTACGTCCGTTCCTCGCCGGGTTACGCCCCTCGGATGGCGCCTGCGCGGGCTTGAGGCGGGCGACCCGGGAGACGGCATGCGCCGAGAGCGTCCCGAAACGGCAGATCGAGCCATGGGAGCGCACGATGAAGGTCGTCGAGCTGGGGAACACGGGCCAGAAGGTGAGCCAGCTGAGCCTGGGTTGCATGCAGATGGGCACGCTGACGAGCGAGGAGGAGTCGCGGCAGATGCTCGATCGCTACGTCGAGCAGGGTGGTAATTTTCTGGATACGGCGAATTGTTACGGGTGGTTCTTGCGACGGGGCAGCCACGGCGGCGAGAGCGAGGCGGTGCTGGGGCGCTGGCTCGCGCAGAGCGGCAAGCGCGGGCGGGTGTTCCTCGCGACCAAGGGCGCGGCGATGGTGCGGAGCCCCGACGCGCACTGGCGCGCCGAGGGCGAGGTCGACTGGACGACCGCGCGCCGCGACTTCGAGGGCGCCGGCCGCGAGACGCTCGAGCGCGCCCTGGAGGCGAGCCTGCGCCGGCTGCAGACGGACCACGTGGATCTCTACTACGTGCACGTCGATGATCGGGTGACCCCGCTCGACGAGACGCTCGAGGCGCTCGCCCGGCTGGTGAAGGCGGGCAAGGCGCGGTTCATCGGCTACTCGAACGTGCGCACCTGGCGCCTCGAGCGCATCCGCCAGCGCTGCGCGGCCGAGGGGTGGCCCGCGCCTGTCGCGCTGCAGCAGCAGCACACCTATCTCCGCCGGCGCCAGGGCCTCGAGCACACGTCGATCGTGGACGACGAGCAGCTCGACTACCTGCGCGAGCACCCGGATCTGACGCTGGTCGCCTACTCGCCCATCTTGAAGGGGCTCTACGACGCCACCGCCGAGAAGCGGCGGGGTCACTGGGCGATGCAGCCCTACCTCGGCAGCGACAGCGACGCGCGCCTCGCGGCCGTGGCCGAGATGGCGCGGCGGCTCGACGTGCTGCCGCACCAGCTGGTGCTCGCGTGGATGCTGCATCAGCGCGCCCCCCGCGTCGTCCCGCTCGTGGGGCCGCGGACGCGCGAGCAGCTCGAGCAGAACCTGCGCGCCGTGAGCCTGGAGCTGCCGCCCGAGCTCTGCGCGGAGCTCGACCGCGCGAGCGGCTGAGCGGCGCGGGCGCTCAGGCCCGGGGAGCGTAGACGCAGTGGACGCCGGTGCGCAGCGCCGCCTCGAGCTCGTCGGCGATGGCGGGGCTCGCGGCGCGGATGCGACGCAGCGCGAGCGTCAGGCGGCGGCGGACGTTGACGCGCGCGCGCTCGACCGCGGAGGCGCTGCGCCGCTGTCGACCTCCGAGGCCGAGGCCGCGCGAGAGCTCCCGGGTCACGGCCTCGAGCTCCGCGGCGAGCCGCTCGCGGCGGCCGAGATCGCCGAAGCTCTCGGCTTCATCCATCTCGGCGCGCAGCTCGCGCAGCCTCGCTCGGTACTCGCCGAGAGCGCGCGCGTCGTGGAGCTCGCCCGCGTCGCCGGGATCGACGCCCGCGGGGCTGCCCGAGAGCTCGAGCACGTGGAACTCTCGACCGGGCTCTTCCACGAGCTGCGCCAGCATGCGCATGCCGCGGCCGTCCTGCACCCGGCACAGGGCGCCCGAGGCGCTGACGGTCCAGTACTCGCCCTCCCGCGTGAGCCGCAGCGGGGCGGCGCGCTCGGGGCGGTGGCGGGCCGGCACCGGCGAGGGCTCGGCCAAGGCGAGCGGAGCGAGCGGAGCCCCTTCGAGCTCGGCGAGCGTCCGGCGGCAGCGTTCCTCGAGCGCGCCCAGGCCGACCGCGCTCGCGAGGGCCGTGGCCTGCTCGAGCCGCTCCCGAGCGCTCGCCGCGAGCGCGTCGCGCTCGCCGGCCGCTGCCGTGCGCCGGCGCGCGAGCGCGACACGGGCGTGATCGTGATGGATGCGCGCCAGAAGGGGCCGCGCGTTCAGCCGCTCGGCGGCCGCGATGGCCGCGCGGGCGTGCCGCTCGGCGTCCTCCCACCGCGACAGGACGGCGCTCAGGCCGAGGAGCGCGTGATCGACCAGCCCGTGCAGGGAGAAAGCGGTCGTGGTCAGCATGAAGGCCGTGCCGGTCGACGGGGCGAGCTCTTCGTAGAGCGCCTGCGCCCAGGGCGCGTCGCCCAGCGCGCACGCGATCTCGACGGCCAGCTCCGGCATGTGGATGTACCCGGCGACGCTCGGATCGTCCGGCTCGGCGCCGCCGCGCGGCGGCTCGGCGCGCCGCAGGAAGCCCGAGTAGCCGCGCGCGCACAGCGCATCGAGCGCCGCGCGCGCGGGCCCTGCCTGGCCTCGCCAGCTCGCCAGCAGCGCCGTGAACAGAAGAACGGCGGCGCTGTCGGGTGCCCGGCTCGACAGCTCGCCCAGGAAGCGCTCGAGGCGCTCGGGGTCGTGGCGCCCGAGCGCTCGCGCGAGCGGCCGAGAGGGGACGAGCCTCGCCCCCTCCGCGTTGCCCTGATCGCGGCGGCGGCGCGCCTCGTCTTCCCAGCGCAGGGCGCGCTCGAGGTCGCCCTGCCACTCGGCGCGCATGGACCGGAACATGGCGGGCACCCAGTCGTAGCGCGGCTGGCCGAGGTCGTTCGCGAGCGCCTCGTAGCGGCCGAGCGCGCGCTCGAAGCCGCTCGCGTCGAGCAGCTCGACCCGATCGAAGGCGAGGCGCTGCGCCGCGAGCAGCGCGCGCGGGCCGTCGCCGAGCCGGACGGCGAGCTCGAGCGCCTCGGCGTTCAGGCCGGCGCGCTCCTCGGGCGGCGCGAAGTCCATCAAGGCGCCGAGCGCGGCGTGGATGACCGTCAGCGAGAGCTCCGGATCGTCGAAGCGCCGCGCCATGGCGATGGCGCTCCGGGCGAGCGCCATCGGCCCTCGTGGATCGAGCTCGGGCTGGCGCGCGCTGGCGAGCCGCGCGCTGACCCGCGCGACGAGCGGGCTATCGCCCGGCGGCAGCGACGAGAGGGCCTCGCCGAGCAGGCGCGCGACCTCTCGATCGGCGTTCCCGACGCGGCTCTCCGCGCCGAGCGCGAGCGCGGCGCGCGCGAGGAGCGCGCCGTCCCCCCGGGCCCGCGCGAGCTCCACGGCCCTCCCGCACGCGGCCTCGGCGCTCGATCGCAGCTCGGCGCGCGCCAGCGCCTCGACGAGCGCGACGAGCAGCTCCCCTTGCCGCGCCGGATCCACGGGCGAGGCGAGCGCCTCGGCCGCGAGCGCTCGCTCGTACATCGCCGCGGCGTCCGCGAACGCGAGGCGCGCCATCGCGACGCGCGCGGCGCGCTCGGCGGCGCGCGCGGCGCGCGGCGCCGACTCGACGCCCGCCTCGAGCCAGTGGCGCGCGATCTCGTTCAGGGGCGCGACCGGGTCGCCCTCGTGGCGGTCCTCCAGGGCCTCGGCGGCGCGCCGGTGCAGGAGCGCTCGCCGCGCCGTGGGCAGCTCCTGCGCCAGCGCCTCGGCCACGAGGGCGTGCGAGAAGCGGTAATGGCCCGGGCTCACCGGCGCCAGCACGCCGAGGCGGCAAGCCTCGTGCGCCGCGGCCTCGAGCTCCGCGATGGGTCGCTCGAGCAGGACCGCCACGACGGGCAGCACGAACTCTCGCCCGACGAGCGCCGCGGCGCGCAGCACCTCTCGGTGGCTCGCCTCGATGGCGGTGAGGCGCTCGCCGATGAGCGCGCGCAGCGTGGCCGGCAGCTCCGCTGGCGAGCGCCGCGCGGCGGGCTCGGGCAGCCGCAGGAGCTCGCTCACGAAGAGCGGGTTGCCGTCGCTGGCCGCGTGGATCCGGCGCGCCGCTGCCGGGTCGTCCTCGCCCGTGGTGTGCTGGACCCAGCGCCTCACATCCTCGGCGGACAGCCGCTCGAGCCCCACGTGATCGCAGAGCCGCGCCAGCCGCGAGAGGCGCCGCTCGAGCTCTGGACGGCGACCGTCGACGTCGCGCCGGCTGCCGAAGAGCGCGACGCGCTCGGCGTGCACTCTCCGCGCGACGAACTCCATGAGCTCGAGCGACGAGGGGTCGACCGCGTGCAGATCGTCGAAGAAGAGCGCGATCGGCACCTCTCGCGCGTGCGCCGAGAGGTGGCAAGAGACCGCGTCGTAGAGCTGGAGCACGTCCGCGCCGCGCGCGGCCCCCCCCGGCGGGAGATCGAGCAGCAGCCCGCGCAGCCGGTCGGCGAACGCCGCGGGCGCCTGCGGCCGCCCGAGCAGCGCGCGCAGGATCTCGAGCCAGGGCCAGAAGCTCGGCGCCTGGCCGAGCTCCCACCCCCGCCCCCACGCGACCGCGAAGCCCCGCGCCCGCGCGCGCTCGGCGAGCTCCTCGAGCAGGCGCGTCTTGCCGATGCCGGGCTCGCCCGCCACGAGGGCGCTCGAGCCGCGACCGGCCAGGGCCGAGCCGAGCAGGTCGTCGAGCAAGCTCAGCTCGCGTTCGCGACCCACCCAGGCTGCCTGGCGCCGACCCACGCCGCCCACTCTACACGCGGAGCCCCTCCGTAAGGAGAAACGGCGCGGCGCAGCTCGCCAAGGGCGTGATCGCGCGCAGCACGTGGCGGCGAACGAGTAACTAATGTCTTAGTAATTGAGGACGAAGACGCGCGCCGTCAGGGTCTCTGAGGCGCGCGTGTCATCCGCCTTCGCCCCAGACCCCCGGCCCCAGCTTGAGCCGGACCGCGATCGTCAGCTTCCCGCGCTTCGGCGGCGGAGGCGCGTCCAGAGGCGGGACCGTTTTGCCGATCGCCATTTGCTCCATACATTGCTGGAACGTGGGCGACGCTGGCGTCGGAACGCTCGCCGACGTGATGATCCACCTGTCGTCGAGCGTGAAGTGCGCGACGATGTCGAACTCGAGGTCGGCCTTCTCCTTGCTCGCTTCGTCGTAGCACGCACGGATCCAGTTTTCCCGCCCCGGGCCCTGATCGAGCGCCTCTGCCTGATCGGGCGAGCCGACGAGGCCCCGGTCGGCGAACACGCGCGGGGTGAGGAGGGAGGCAGCGACGATCGCCGCTGCGCCGAGGAAGAGTGCGGTCGACGATCGTTTTCTGGTCTGCGTTTCGTTGGTCAGCATGGCGATTCTCCGTGCGAGCGCCGTGTCGTCCATCGACACGTGCGCGAGCTCTTTTCCGAAGCGAACCCGCGACGCCATCTCCACGAGGAGGGTCGCGTAAGCGTGGGGCGCGAGCGGCGCGACCTCGGCATCCACCGCGGCCTCGCGCGCCATGGTCATCTCCTTGAGGAGCCCCGGCATCGACGGGTGCAGCGTGAAGATGGCCGCGCACGCGCGCGCGATCGCGTTCGTAAGCGGGTCTCGCCGTCGGACGTGCGCGAGCTCGTGGCGGATGACGAGCTCGAGATCGATGCTTTCGAGCGAAAGGTCGAGTGCGGCGGGGAGGACGATGACCGGTGAGAGGCATCCGGCGCTGAAGGGGTTCTCTACGTCGCCGCTGATGAAGAGCCGCGGCTGCGGCGCGCCGATCGCCGCCGCGCTCGCATCGACCAATCGCTGGAGCGCCTTCGGGGCCGGCGCCGATCGCGCGAGCAGACGCCGGAGCCTCACCCACACCACGGCTGCGCGCGCTCCGGCGATCGCGAACGCCGCCGCCCACGCGATCGCGAGCAGGCCGAACGGCGAAACTGCGAAGCTGTGCGCGCGGACGCCGAACGACGGCGTCTCGACCGCGAGGACCTGGAGCGGCGCCGCGTGCGCCATGGTCCTCGGCAAGCAGGTGCGGATCCACGGAAGCGCGATCAGCGCTGTCGCCAAGAGCAACGTGAGGAGGAGGTTCCTGTACGCGAGCGCCGGGTTCTCCTCCGTTCGCGTCCTGCCGAGGCGGAGGAGGAGCGGCAGCGCGATCCATCCGAGGACGAGACCGCCTCCGAGAAGATCGAGCGCGTGCATCTACTTCGACTCCTTGCGACGCTTCTTCTCCGCCCCGCTCTTCTCCGCCCCGCGTTTGTCGCCGAGCGAACGCTCGATCTGTTCTTTCAGCGCCTCGAGCTGGGTGCGGCTGAGACGCTCGTCTTCGATGAGCCCGGTGGCGAGCTCCTCGGGGCGTCCGCCGAAGAGGCGGTCGATCAGATCCTTTACGTGGTTACGCCGAGCCTTGTTGGCCTCGACCGCCGGGAGATAGACGTAGGCGCGGCTCCCGTCGGGGTGAGGCTCGTGACGGACGTAGCCCTTCTGCTGAAGGATCCTGAGGAGCGTCAGCACGGTCGTGTAGGCGACCGGCCGCGCCAGCGCAGAGACCACCTCGTGAACCGTGCCTCGCCCGTGCTTCCAGAGCACGGCCATGATCTCGGATTCGGCTCTCGTGAGGATGGGGAGGGGCTCGCGGCGCATGACGAATATCTTAGTACGAAGATCTTAGTTGTCGAGTACGAAAATCTTAGTTGTCGACGAACCACGCCGGCGACCGCCCTCTTCCCGCTCCCGCCGCGTGCCGCTCGGCGAGCGTGACGCGCGCGCGACCCTCTGGAATTTGCTCGGGATTCCACCGCAGGATGCCGTGTGAGAGGATAGCCCGCGCAAAGCCATTCCGACCTGTCAAGAATTTTCCGCCAACGACCGGCAGTTGACTCGACGGCGTGGAGAAGGACGGAGACGACTTCCGCCGGCCGAGCGCGACCGTTACGACGCCGCGGTCGAGGCGCGCGCCGGGCTCGCCGCGGCTGCAGCGCCACGGGTGATCCGCTCCGCCACCAAATTCCGCTGCTGCGGAACCGCCGGGGGCGTCACCAAAAAAAGATGAGCGGACGCCTCGGAGTGGTGACCGAAAGCCAGCGCCTCATCACACATACCAGTCGATTCTTAGAAATGGTGATCTCGGACGTTCCGTGCGGCGGCTCAGCGGTCGCTCGGTCCCGGAGTGATCCGACCAGCTCACGCACGCAAGGCTCCGGCGACGTCGGGTCAGGATTCGGATTTTCCAGATTCGCTCAAAAGGAGAGTATTACAGTCAGGTACATTGCGTACGGGACCATGGCCTTGCTCATGGCGGGAGCCCTGAGTGTGTACCGCAGCCGCCTCTTGGCCCGCGCGTTGTATCACGTCTTTGGCGAACGCGCGGTGGAGCGCTGGTCGAGCCGGAGCGCAGCGAGCCTGCGGCGTCGGACGACCTCAGCGAGCGGATCGGCGTCGCGGCTTCTTAAACAACTGGATTAGGTGCAACCATGAAATTCAAGTTTGCTTACACTTTCGGTAGGTTGCTGTCGCTCGGTCTCGCCGGCTGCGTTGCGGCGGGCGATGGCTTCGTGGACGTGGACTCCCTGAGCGACGCGCTCAGCGCCGTCAGGATGGAGGCCGAGGGGCAGTCGTGGTCGATCTCCTCCGGAGACAGGATCGAGACCAACCCGGGTGACGTGAAGTTCCGCGCCAACCAGGGCGGCGATTTCTTCAAGTTCTCGAAGTCGGTCGAGGCTGGCACGTACAAGATCGTCCTCCGCTACGCGACGCGGAACGTGTACGGCAAGTACGACGTCAAGGTGGCCGGCTCGACGGTGGCGAGCCTCGACGCCTACAGCTCGTCCACGGGCGACAGGTGGACGACGGCGACGCTCGGGGAGAAGGCGCTCTCCGGCAACGTCGAGTTCTCGTTCCAGGTCACGGGCAAGAACTCCTCCGCGTCGGGCTACGACCTGAAGATCGACTACATCGAGCTCGTGCCGGTGGAGGGCGCCGGCTCGGGCGGCGGTGGTGGCAGCGCCTCGACGGGTGGTGGTGGCAGCGCCTCGACGGGTGGTGGTGGCAGCGCCTCGACGGGTGGTGGTGGCAGCGGCACCGGAGATCCAGGCGAGTCAATCTGCGGAGTGAAGCCGGGCGCCGCGACCGGCCACGTCGCGATGGAGAACCTGTGCCGCGGCGTGGTGGCCGTGCGCTCGGGCGAAGGCAACTTCATCAGCTGGCGGTTGATGGGCTACGAGGATCGCGGGATCGGGTTCAACGTCTACCGCGACGGCACCAAGGTGAACGGCGCTCCCATCACCAACTCGACGAACTACTACGATTCGGGGGCCCCCAGAAGCGCGAAGTACACTGTCCGCGCCGTGATCGGTGGCGCCGAGCAGGGCGACTCGGCCAACACGCGTGACGGGGACGCGGGCACACCCACGTGGGAGCGAAACTACCTGACCATCCCGCTCCGAACGCCCGCCGGTTACGACGCCGGTGACGCCTCCCCCGGCGATCTCGACGGCGACGGCGACTACGAGCTCGTGGTCAAAGAGCAGGACACCCCCCGCGATCCGTCGCAAGACGGCCGCACCGGCCAGCCCAAGTTCGCGGCCTACGACACAGACGGCACCTTCTTGTGGCGCATCGACCTCGGCATCAACATCCGCGAGAGCGAGCACACGACGCCCTTCGTCGTGTACGACCTGGATGGCGATGGTCGCGCGGAGATCGCCGTCAAGACCGCGCCCGGCACACGCGATGGAAAGGGAGAGTTCCTGCACACCGGTCCCGCCGCCAGCGATGACGACCGGCGAGACTACCGCAACGGGGCGGGCAAGATCTTGAGCGGGCCGGAGTATCTCACGGTCTTCAGCGGCGTCGACGGCTCGGAGCTCGCGACCATCGCGTACCACGCCCCCTACGGGAGCGGCAGCTTCGGCGACAACAACGGCAACCGCTCGGATCGCTACAACGCGACGCTGGCGTTCCTCGATGACTCGGGCAGACCGAGCGTCGTCATGCAGCGGGGCTACTACGCCCGGACGACGTTCGGAGCGTACAACTACCGCGACGGCAGGCTGAGCCTGATGTGGAGCTTCGATTCCTCGGCGAGAGGCAATGGCGCCTACGCCGGCAAGGGCGTTCACAGCGTCATGGCGGCGGACACGGACGGCGACCTGAGGCAGGAGATCATCCCGGGTGGCGCGACGATCGGCCCCGACGGCAGGGGCAAGTGCGCCGTCAGCTTCTACGCACACGGCGACGCGCTTCACATCGCCGACCTGGTCCCCTCGCGCCCCGGGCTCGAGGTGTTTCAGCCGACCGAAAGTGACGGCGTGCCCTCGTACTTCCTTCGAGATGCGGAGACCTGCGAGGTCCTGTGGCGCGGCCCGAACAGCGACGGCGAGGGACCGGGCCGCGGCGCTGCCGACGACATCACTCCCGATAGCCCCGGAGGTGAGGCCTGGACCAACACCGCCGGCCTGTTCAATGCCGCCAATGGTCGCAACATCGGCTCCCGTCCCCGCGAGGTGAACTTCCTGGTCTGGTGGGACGGCGACGAGAGCCGCGAGCTGCTCAACGGCAACACCGTCGTGAACTTCGACGGCGAAGGTCGGGGCTTCACCGCGGAAGGCTGCACCTCGATCAACGGCAGCAAATCGGTGCCGACGCTCAGCGCGGATCTGTTCGGCGACTGGCGCGAGGAGGTCGTGTTCCTGTGCGGCAGCAGCCTGCGCATCTACACCACCAATCACGTCACCGACCGCCGCATCTACACGCTGATGCACGATCCGCAGTACCGTGCCAACGTGTCGGCGCAAAACGCGACCTACAACCAGCCGCCGCACACCAGCTTCCACATCGGCGGCGGCATGAGGGAGCCCCCCAGGCCCAACATCACGGTGCGGTGATGCCGGCGTGTCGTCGTGCGGCTCCCACGACACGCGTGGCTCCGCCGAGCGACGGCGCAAGCAGATGACCATGCGGCGGCCGCGGTCCCGTCCAGACCGCGCCGCTGCTCACCAGTCCGCCTCGATCACCCCGCCGGTGTACTGCGTGCTCGTCGGCGTGTACTGGTGCACCTCGAACTTGTTGCCGTCGGGGTCCTCGAGCGGAAGCGCCCCTCCGCGTCCTGCTCATGAGAGCGCGATGCGGCTCAGTTCTCGAACCGGACGTTGTCCAGGTAATAGGGACCCGCGTTGATCGTCGTGCTGTTGATTGCCACGTTGAAGACGAACTTCAGCTGCACGTCGCTCGGCGCCGCGTTGAGCGCGCTCACGGCGCTCGCCGGGAGCGCCGGGAAGACGACCGTGCTGAAGGTGCCGCGGGGGAGGCTGGTCAGGTCGACGCTCCCGGCGGACAGGTTGCTGATGCCGGCGGACGGGATCGAGAGCCGCACCTCGACGGTGCCCACCGCGCTCGGGTTCGCCTGGATCGTCGGCACGAAGAGCTCGATCTTGATCTTGTCGCCCACCGGCGTGAAGCCCGCCGTGCTGAAGCTCGCGCTGGTGAGCGTGGCCCCTGCGGCCAGCGGCCGGAACTCCAGCGACGCGACGCCCTCCTTCACCCGGCCCGTGTGCTGCCACTGCACGCTCCTCGATGCGGTCCACGCGTTCGGCTTCTCGAACCCGAGGATCGGGTCGCCGAGGAGGAACTCCTCCATCACCCGCTTGCGGAACGGGAGGAACACGCCGGTGAGGGCGCCCGAGATGATGAAGCGCTGCCTCGTCGTGCCGTCGATGGACTCGGTCTTCTCGGAGGTGTGGGTGAACCCCAGCGTGTCGGGGAAGGGGGTCCCGGGCACGCCGACATCGAACGTGGGCGTGCTGCCGTCGCGGTCCAGGGGCTCATGGCAGCCGGCGCAGGAGAGCGATTGAGCGCGCGCCACGACCTGCTCCGGGGTCAGATCGCTGCCCATCGACGTCAGGCTGCTCTGGATCGTGCTCTTCAGGCTCCCCCCGCTGTCGAACGCGTTCAGGTAGTTGTTGTTGAAGGGGGTCGCCAGGCTCTCGCCGGCGTTCAGCTCGTCCGGCAGCGAGCTGCCATAGGCGAAGCGGTTGATGTCGTCGGCGGCGGCGAGCCGGTTCACGAGCGACGGGAAGACGATGCCCTGGAAGGAGCTCACCCGCGGATCGCTCGACGCGGCGGGCGAGAAGAGCTTCGCGGCCGGGTTGTCGTCGACGAAGGACGGGACGATGCTCAGCGAGGGAGCGCTGCTCGTGCCGTGTGTGACCCTGAATTCCCGGAGCGACCAGGTGGTGTTGGCCGCCTGGGAGGCGCTCGGGAAGAAGGTGAACTCGTTGGTGCGGACATGGCCGTGGTTCGGCCCCGGCGCGTTGCCGTAGTGATCGATGTGGATGACGGGCTCGAACCCGGGCAGCCCATCGAAGTAGAACGCCTTCAGCTCGCTCGCGCGGGTCGCCGGGCTCTTCGCGGGATCCGACAGGTTCTGCCAGAACTCGACGACCGGGCGGCACGCTTGCCGGCCCAGGCTCGGGTTCGGGTTGGGCAGCCGGGCCTCGAAGATGATGAAATGGCGCTGGACGCCGGAGAACGCGCCGGAGCGCCGCGCGAACACGATCCGGTACTCGCCGCAATCGGCGCCGTCCGGCGGGGCGAGGTCGAAGCGGTTCGCCAGGGTCGTGGCGGTGTACGCATGGCCGGCCGTCAGGTCGGTGAACGGGTCGCGGGTGGCGTCGATCCCGATGGGCCGCGGGCAGAAGATGGGCCACCCGTTCCTGGAGCCGGTCTGGACCTGCTGCTCGATGGGGACAGGGCCGCCCACCGAGCCGGGATCGAACGGCGGGTAGATGTCGTCCGTATTCCCGAGCACCTCGTCGCAGTGCGGGACATCGGCGAAGATCCCGGTCGCGTCGCTCCGGTTGGTGTCGATGAACCGCTGGAACAGCGCGAGGGGCGTGAGGCCCGGGGCGCCCGACTGGTCGATCAGCTGCTGAAACACGTCCTTCAGCTTGAACTCGGACACGATGTCGACGTCCGTGACGAGGAGCGACTTGCGCTCGTCGATCGGGAAGGGCAGCGCGAGCTCCTGGGCGGCCGAGGCGGCCTCTCCCTCCGGGAGGTCGGCGAGCTCGCCGTCCCCCGGCCCGAGATCCGAACATGCGGCGGGCAGGACGGCGAACGCGAGCAGCGCGGCCTGCCGCGCCCTCCGCCGCGGCCCGGCAGGGGCTGGACGGGACCATGAACACACGGGGAGGTTCGAACTCGAGCGCTTCGAGGGCATGAGATCTCCTGGAGATGACCACGACGCCGAGCGGCGCGGAGCGCCACGCCCGAGCACGAGCGGCCAGCGCGCGCAGGCGATCCAGGTCGCCCGGCGAGGCGCGCTGGGCCATGGCGGTCGACCGTGGCGTCCGGCTCCCTGGATGCCGCCGGCCGCCCCGGTCCTTCACCAAATCGCCGGCGCGGACGATTTTTTGCAGCGCCGGAGCCGGCGCGCGCTCCGACGGGAGGCGCCCCGCCGCCGGCCAGCTCGGGGATCGCCTCATCCAGAGTCGACGAGTGGGGCTGGACCATGCCGAACCGCCCGGATCCGAAGGAGGGGACGTTCGTCGAGTTCTACCCGTCGCTCGTCTACTGGCAGGAGGTCGTGCTCGAGCTCCGGCGCTACGCGCGCGCGCGGCACGGCCGCGAGATCTTCATCTCCTCGAACGGTATCGTCCCGTTCGTCGGCCTCCAGAGCGTGGGCCTGTACGAGTACAACATCGAGGGTCCCGGACCGCGCGGCATGGACTGGGTGCCGACGACCGCCGAGGGGCGCCTGAACGGCGCCGAGACGTTCCGGGACGCTCTGCGCGCGCTCAGGGCGCGGTCGAAGCGCGTCCAGGAGCTCGTCGGCGGCAAGGAGGTCCCGTTGATGCTGTTCCTCGACTGGCCCACAGAGACGATGAACAAGTACTACGCTCTCACGCCGGAGGAGCGGGAGGACTACTTCCGTGTCTTCGTCGCGGAGGTCTACGCGAACGGCCTGTACTTCGCCCTGCCCCTGCGCACGACGACGGACGACAACACGGCGACCGCGCTCGGGATGATGGACTTCTTCGCGCGCTTCCGCGACCACTACAAATTCCACGAGGACCTGTACCACGGCGCGACCGACCTGGCGCAAACGGTGACCCTCTCCTTCGGAGAGTGCGTGTCGTTCGAGAACCCGGCGGTGTGTCCGGACTCCAGGAAGGCGAGCCACAACCTCGTGCGGCTGCAGGACGGCCGCACGGTGCTCCACGTCATCAACCACACCTACGATGCTGGCGTGGTGGAGCTGGAGGGCTTCCGGGCGAGCTTCCGCATGGACGAAAGCCCGACCCGGGTCACGCTCGCCTCGCTCGACTTCGAGGCAGACCGCGCGGCAGAGTTCACGTACGAGGGTGGCATGCTCGAGGTCGACGTCGGCACGCTCCCGGCCTCGTCGCGATCGTCGTCGAGTGAGGCGCGGGCCGCGCGCCGCCGTCAGCCGCCTGCCGCCACAGCCAGTACAGGAGGGCACGTCGACCTGATAGGTCCGCCGCAAGCGCTGTGCCCACGGGACCCGTGGCGGCGCCGATCCAGGGCGACCCGCGCTTCAGCCGCTGGCCACGAACCGCACCCGCTCCGTCCCCTCGATCATCTGCAGCGCGAACTGCGCCCCCGTGAAGGGCAGCTCCGCCCGCACCGGCGCAAGCGCCGCCTTCATCCGCTCCGCCAGCCCCGCGATGTCGACCACCTGCCTGTCCGCGTGGCGCCACGGGACCGTGACGGTCTCCGGCTGGCTGGCCCCCGACGGGTCCCGCAGGTTCTTCGTGAACTCCTGCCCCCCGGCCTCCTGCGCGTCGAGCCCGTAGTGCATCGCCTCCGGCGCCTGGAACACGTCCAGCGTCTTCACCTCGCCCGCGAAGAGCACGAGGAGCGTGTCCGAGGAGAGCCGGTCGAACCGCAGCGGCGTCAGCGCGTCGGTCGCCGGCGGGATGACGCTCGGGTCCGGCAGCCGCTCCGGGTAACCCTCCACGAGCAGGCCCGGCCAGCCCGAGACCACGCTCGATCGCATCAGGAACCCGCTCACCCGCTGTGGCCCCTCCGAGCGGCTCGCCCGCACCGTGCGCGCGTGCTCGAGATCCGCGTTCGTCACCCGGCCCACGCTGCGCGCCCCGTCGAGCAGGCACTCCACCCAGGCCGGGTCCACGCAGAAGAAGCGCAGCCCCTCGACGGGCAGCAGGCGCTCGTCCGGCACCAGGTAGCTGAACGGAAGCCCCACCAGGTGCTCCAGGTCGGCGAGCCACTCGGCCACGACCTCCGGCATCTCCACCGGCTCCGACCGCGTTTGCCGCAGCGGCAGCCGCCGCGCCGCCCGCTGCCGCATCGCGTGCCGCCGCTGCGCGCTCTCGCGCGTCCAGCGCAGCAGCTCCAGCGCCACGCGCGTGTTCGCCAGCGTCCGCAGCCGCCCGAGCTCCCACGCGGCCGCGTACGACACGTCGAACATGCCCGTGTCCGGGTCGTAGCGCACGAGCTCGTCCGCGCACTCCGCCGGCAGCTTCACCTCGTCCGCGCCGATCCCGGGCGCGAACGGCCCGCGGTAGAACGACACGCTCTTGCTCCCCCGGCGCATCCGGTGCGGCAGCGGCACGTAGCCCTGCTCGAGGTACGGCGCCGCCGGGCTCGCCGGTGGCAGCGCCTCCGGCAGCGGCGCCCGCAGCTCGGCCGGCGCCCGGTCGAGCCCCTTGAGCAGCGCGCTGAAGCTCTGCTCCGGGTCCACGCTGTCGAACGTCCAGCTCGCGAGGCTCACCAGCCGGATCCATTCGTCCGGCCCGGCGCCCTCCGCATGGAAGACCCCGTTCGGATAGCACTTCTCCAGCGAGACCAGGTGCACGGTGCTCGTGCCGTTCGGCTCGGGAAGGCGATTGCATATCACCGTCGCGTCGAGGTCCCCCTCGGGCACCTCGTTGCCGTCCTTGCGCTGGTGGGCGTGCGCGAGCAGCGCGAGCTCCGCCGCGGTCGGCAGCAGGTGCTGCAGCGTCTTCCACTGCACGTCGATCACCGTGACCTCGTCCGACGCCTGCTGCCCCTCCTCCAGCGCCACCCCCTCGGGGAAGCGCGCCGTCTCCTCGGGCGGCTCTACGAGCTCGCCCAGCGTGATGGTCTGCACCCGCGGCTTCTCCACGCCCTGGTCGACGAAGTCCGACGCGCGGAACAGGAGCAGCGCCATCCAGGAGCGGTTCTCGTCCACGAGGCCCGGCAGGCGCTCCCAGGGAAGCGTGCTGCGGCTCAGCGTGATGTGCGGGAGCACGTTCGCGTGCTCCCCCACGCTGCCGGGCGGAGGGAACATCGCGACGATGTCCTCCGGCCCGAGCGGGCCGAAGCGCTCCCCGAGGACCGCGAAGCTGAGCCGCTTCGGGAAGCCCTGCGTCGGGATCTTCCCGGGGGCCTCGAGGATCTGCTGGATCTCGATCTTGTATGTCCCGCTCTCCAGCGCCGGCTGGTGGAACTCCAGGAACTCGATCGTTCCGTCCTCGCTCGGCGTCCGGAGCGACCCGCGGACGCGCAGCCCCGACCCTCGCAACGCGCGCAAATTGACAGACGGCATGGCTCTCCCTCGTGAATCCGTGGTGGGCGCCGCCTACGCGGCGGCGCTCGTGTCCTTCACCTGCGGGGCGAGCACGAAGGTGCCCGCGATGTCCGCGTCGAGCGCCACGTCCGCGGCCGGGTCGAAGCCCAGCGCGGCGAGCAGCGCGTCCCTGCCTGCGTGGCCCGCGATCGAGCGCTGGATCGCCTCGCGCCGCTCGGGGTCCTCCCCTCCGGCCGCGCGGAACGCGGGCAGCGCCGCGAAGGTGTGGTCGCCGAGGACGTCGCCCGGTTCGAACAGCAGGAGCCTCACGGCCACGTCGTCGGTGTCCCCGCCCTTCGGCGGCTGCGCGGGCTCGATGCGCAGGCCGCTCAGCGCGCCCTCCACGAACTGGGGCCCGTTGACGTCGGGGAAGCGCAGCCGGTCGCCGCTCATCCGCGGCTCTCCCCACACCGCGGCGGGCGCCCTCCGCTGCACGGCGGTGAGCTTGAACTTGTCGCGCTCCACGTCCACCCCGTCGCGCCAGATGGAGACGCGGAGCTCGCTGCGGAGGTTGCCCGCGCTCACGCCCATGGGGGCCACACCGAACCCGGCGTTGCCCCTCGCCGGCGAGTTCTCCCCCGGGTGGTAGGCCTCCTTGATCGGGATCACCGAGTCGATCGTGAGCGCGACGTCCTTCGGGTTGACCACCCACAGCGCCTCGCCCGTGACCGTCTTGACCTGCCGCATCAGGCCCTCGGCCACCGCGATGCTGCAGACCTCCTCGTCCGCCGGCAGGAGCGACGCGCGGAACTCGGGCCATTCGATGGGCGTCGGCCCGAACGCGTCCCGGTTGCCGAACCTGACGGTCACCGAGAACAGGAAGACCTTGAGCTTGGCGTAGCCGCCGAGGTCCGGGCCCCACACGTGCAGCTCGGCGCCCAGGCTGGCCGAGAGCGGGCCCAGCCCGAACTTGAAGTGCTGGCGCAGGTGCACGTCGTAGCAGTACGGCTTCCAGCAGATGAGGAAGTCGGCGCCCATGCGGAAGGACGCCCAGGCGGGGCCGGCCTCGAAGTCGGCCGCGAAGCTGCCGCCCGCCATCACGGCGTGGGCGCACAGCGCCATGTAGGCCTCGCCCCGGAGCGACAGCGTGCTCCCGAGCCTCAGGTCGAAGCCCACGCGCGGCACGGTGGGATAGTGCTTCGGGACCTTGAACGACGGGTGGTAGCCGCCGATCGTGAACACGAAGTCGCCGGCCTTCTCGCCCGCGAACCAGGTGGCGAAGGCGAACCCGCCCGTCAGCCGGCACGACGGCGACAGCAGGTACGACGCGTCCGTGAGCTGCCCCTGCACGAGGAGGGTCCCCTCGGACGGGGCGAAGCGCGCTTGCAGCGCCGTCTCCAGCACGACGAGGGGCTCCGGGACCCCGAACGGCACCTCCAGCCGCGTCAGGCCGAGCAGGCCGAGCTCGAAGCGGTCGCCGAGCTCCGCCGTCAGCAGCGCGAACCCCTCGAGCATCTTGAACGAGGTGAACTTGACCCCGATCGCCAGGAAGCCCGCGTCCGGCGCGATCTTGATGTACCGGGAGAGCTCGCGGAGCTGGCCCGCGGCGACCACGCCGGGGTCGTCCGTGTCGTCGTCGCCGGTGCCGTCCATCGCCTGGGCCACCAGCGGGAAGCGCGCGACGTCCTCCAGGCGGGGGTCCTCGAGCGAGCGCCCGTAGCCGAAGCCGGCCGAAAGGCCGGTCACGAAGAAGAACGGCGGGCCGCCGAGCGGGTACTTGAGCGTCGCGTACAGGAACAGCGACGGCTTGTCCTCGACGTAGGCGTAGGCGCCGATGGCCGCGAGGCCGATCGACGCGGGCGGCTTGCCGCCGCTCGCCTTGAGGCGGAGCTCCAGCGCGGCCATGCCGGCGTACTCCTCGAAGCCGTCGCGCTCGCTGCGCAGGAACGCGCCGCCGACGCGCAGCGCGTCGTTCTCGTAGGCGAGGCCGAAGCCGTCGAGGCGGAGCTCCGGGTCGCCCCCGGGCAGCGGGAGGCGCACCGAGACCCCGTTCAGCAGGAGGCGGAGGGGGCCCACCGAGAGGACGATCTCCGGGACGAGCTCCGCGGCCCCGTCGCCGTACGTCAGGCCGAGCCGCGCGAAGTGCACCGGGCCCACGGCGCGCTGCACGTCGATCCAGGCGCCGTTCTGGCCGACGGTGACGAGGGCGTCGTCCGGCGCGCTGCGCGGCGCGCGCCCGCGCCCGAGGGCCCGCCCGGGCGCCGCCGCGAGGAACGGGTTCCACGATCCGGTGCGCGGCCGGAGCGGCGTGTACCACGTCTGCCGGATGTCCCCGAACGCGGCGTACCCGACGAGGTGCGCCCCGCGCGTGAGGTCCTGCGCGCTGGAGCTCGACGGCCGGATCATGAACGGAGACTCCAGCTCCTCCAGCACCCCGTTCAGCGCCTTGAGCTCCTTGTGCGTCCAGTCGTGCGTCGTCGCGAGCAGCTCGAGCGTGAAGTCGGCCTGCGCCTTCCCGTCCTCGAAGTACAGGCCCACGAGCGGCAGCTGCCCGAGGTTCACGCCGGCGTGGAAGCCCACGCCCACGAGGATCCTGCTCCCCAGGCCGCTGCCGACGCGCCCCGTGAGGACCGCGACGACGTTGCCCCCGAGGGGAATCTCGAGCTCCTCCGGGATCAGCGCGGCGAGGCCCGGCGCGACGCCGCCGAACAGCGCGTGCAGGGGGATGGCCGGCTCGCCGGTGACGTTGAGCTGGGCGATGTACATGTCGCCCATCTTGCTCGTGAACTGCCCCTCGAACGTGAGCCGGACGTCGTCCGAGACCGGGACATCGATCTTGCCCCCGTACTCGGCGGGGCGCTTCCCGCCGGTGTTCTTGTCCGGCTTGATCACGATGTTCATCCCGAGGATCAGGTGCTGGGCCTCGCCCTCGTTGTCCTCGGAGACCTTGATGCCGATCGCGAAGGCGATCTCGTACTGGTTCTTCTGGGTGTTGGCGTAGAACGTCGCGCTCTGGAGCGGGACCTGCTCGTCGAGGGTGCCCAGGAAGCCGGGGAAGAAGTCCACCTGGAACTGGGCCGCCAGCGCCTCGCGCAGCGTCCGGATGCTGGCGAGATCGTCTTCGCCGATCACGATATCGAGGGCCATGGTGTGCCTCCTGGGGCCGCTGGCTGAGGGTCAGTGTTTGATGATGTAGTTGACGACCAGGTACGGCTGCATGTTGTTGTGGGCCCGCCCTCCGCCGGAGTTCTGGATCGATATTCCCGTTGTTGAGCTCTCTGTCGGGCTCCACCCGTCACGGTCGCCTTCATCGCCATCTGAATGCCTGTTGTCGTCACCGCTCCCATGATAGACAGGGCTCCGATGAGAATGACCAGGGTCATTCACCCCATGGTCGTGGACCGGCATCTCGTCGATGGTCAGGGTATGCTCCGCCTCGCCCCCGAGCGCTCCCAGGGTCCTTGCATACCCACCCGCCATGTGGCCGACCGGCACTCGGCCCAGCAGCGTCGGGACGCGGAACTCGTCTCCTCCGACGGTCTCTGATGCATTGCTGTTGTAGGTGGTTCCGATGACGTTGAACAGGTCCTGGTAATTGGCTCGTTTGTAGACCGCACCATTGCACAGGAGCCACCCGTCAGGGGCCGTGCTGCCGCCGTAGGCGACGATGGTGCCCACCGGGACCAGGAAGCCGGTCTTGTCCTTGGCCCTCCCCTCGGGGGTGAGGCGCAGCGCGTCGACGCGCTGGCTTCCTTTCTGGGTGCGAAGGACGAGCCCGATGTCGCGCGCCGAGCTGTCGTCGCATGCCTGGAGATAGGCCAGGTTGCTCGTGGCGCGCTCGCGCAGCTGGACGTCCCCGGGGAGCTCGACCCTGGCCTGGGATCCGGTGCGGGCGTCGGCCCAGAGGACGGGCTCGTTGTTGACGCCGCTGGTGCCGTGGAGGGTCAGCTTGCCGGGCGCCGTCGGTGTGCCGACGCCGAGGCGCATCTTGCCGTCGCTGAGCAGCTCCATCAGGGGCTCTTCCTCATCTTTCTTGAAGAACTGCGCGACCTGGTTTTCCCCGGTCCCGTTCGTATCGGACCGGAACCTGAGCGGACCCGTGTTCTGGAGCTGGCCGCTGTCGAGCAGCAGGTCTCCGTTGCGCACGTAGAGCCTGGCGTCCGGCGCGTTCCCCCCGATCCCGATGCGGTCGCGTTCGTCACCCCTGCCGAAGACGAGCGGCGCCTTCTCGATCGGGCAGAGAATCTCCCCGTCCCAGTAGCCGGGCACGGCGCTGTAGCGGAGCTCGAGGTCCGCGGTCCCGCTCGGGTGCAACGTCGCGAGGTTGCTCAGCGTCAGCGTGAGCGACTCCTGCGGCGCGAGCTCCACGGCGCTCCCGGGGCTGAGCACCCACTCCAGCAGATCGCCGTCGGCGCTCTCCGTGGGACCCGAGGCCGTCCAGCCGGCGAGCGCGACCGACACGCCGTTCAGCTGGTCCTTGGTGCCGAGCGCCCACGGCTGCGCCGCCGAGGTCCCCACGGGCAGCGCCACCACCAGGCGGGATGTCCGCTCCGGCTGATTGGCGTCGTAGACGAAGCGGAGCTTCTGCTGGCTCCTCGGCGAGGCGCTGTTCACGAGGCGCAGGGTCAGCGTGTTCGTCTGGTTATCGACGTTGAGCACCCGGCTCGGCCCGTCGAAGCGTACCCGCAGCGGGATATCCGGCCTCCCCCGCCGGTCGCGCACCCCGAGGCGCAGCGTGTCTTCCAGGAGGTAGTCCCCGCCCTGCCCGGGACCACGCAGGTTGAGGGGGAACACATTGGCAGCGGCGAAGCTCTCCACGACGGCGATCTTCGGCCAGGAGAGGCTCAGGACCACCTCGGCGCCGGCGTCGGGCGTCGCGGACACGCCCTGGAGCAGCACGACCAGCCCGTCTCCCGGCGCGATCTGGACGTCCGGGCTGCACCAGGCCAGGTACAGGTCCGTCGTGCCGTCCTGGCGGTCGATGCGCTTGACGTCCCAGTCCGCCCCCTCCACGCGCGTCTCCCGCGAGGCCAGCGCGCCCGCCGGGAAACGCAGCCGGAAATGGTGCGCGCCTCCGCCCTCGCCCGCGGACGTCCGCTGGCGCAGGAGGATCGTCGCGTCGGTCAGGATGTTGAGGACGTCGAGCTGGAGCGCCTGGCCGGAGCCGAGCTTCTCGATGAGCAGCACGTTCTCCAGGCGCTCGCCGCGGGCGTTGAACAGCTCGTAGCTGACCTTGAAGCCGAACGGCATCTTCTTTTCAGTCTGTGGCGTCATCGTCGTTCCCTCTTCCTTGGGTTGCCGGCTTGGAGTCAGGCCTTGATGATGTAGTGGAGGGGCTGGTTCGGCTGCGCCGGAGCGCTGGTGCTCAGGTCGGGGACACGGAACTTGCCTTCCCCGGCGTCGCCATAGATGGTGCCGAGGAGGTCAGACAGCTCCTGGTGGTCCTTGCTGTCATGCTCGGCCCCGTCGCACATCAGCCATCCCTCGGGGGCGGGAGGCGCGGTGCCGGCGTAGGCGACGACGGTGCCCACCGGGACCACGAAGCCGGTATCGTCCTTGAACCTGCCGCTCAGGAGGCGCAACGTCCCGTCGGCGCGCAGCTCCATCAGGGGAACCGCGGCGTTCTGATTGAGGAAGCGGGCCACGGTATCGCCCTCCGTCACGTCGGAACGGAACGTGAGCGAGTGCGCGCTCTGGAGCTCCGAATAGGGCGCGTGCAAGCGCAACTTTCCGAGGCGAGACAGCGTCATCAGAAGCTCATCTTGGTGGAAGAACTGCGCGATGTGGTTGTCGTCGAGGGTCCTGTAAAAGGCCCGGAATATGAACCAGTTGCCATGCTGGATCTCACCGGTATCGATCCGCATGTCACCCCTGTGCAGGTGCAGCACAGCGGACGGCTCGGCATGTGCGATCCCGACGTTGTCGTGGGTGCCGCTCCGACCGAAGCGGAGCGGCGACTTCTCGATCGGGCAGAGGATCTCCCCGTCCGAGTAGCCGGGAATGGCGCTGTAGCGGAGCTCGAGGTACGCCGTCCCGCTCGGGTGCAGCGTCGCCATGTCGCTCAGCGTCAGCGTGAGGGACTCCCGCGGCGCGATCGTCACGTCCTTCGTGGGGGTGAGCTCCCACTCGAGCAGGTCGCCGTCAGCGTTCAGCGTGGGCCCGGAGACCGTCCAGTCGGCGAGCGTGATCTTCGTACGTTCTAGCAAAGACTCGGAACCAAGCGCCCATGGCTGCGCCTCGACGGTCCCCACGGGCAGCGCCACGACGAGGCGGGAGCTCTTCGCGGGATCGCTGGGGTCGTGGTGGAAGCGGAGGATCTCCTGGCTTTGCGGCGAAGCGCTGTTGACAAGACGAAGGGTCAGCGTGGTGTTCGGGGTCGTGGGGTAGTTGATCACCTGATTGGACCCCTCGAAGTGCGCCCGAAGCGGGATGTCCGGCCTCCCCCGCCGGTCGCGCACGCCGAGGGCGAGCTGCTGGGCCAGGGCGCAGTCCGAGCCCGCGCTGCCCTCGGGCGGGACGAGGTGGAAGACATTGGGATCGTCCGGGCCCTCCGGCACGACGAGCGCCGGCCAGGAGAGGTCCATGATCACCTCCGTGCCGGCGGCCTCGGGGCTCGCGTACAGTCCCTGGACCAGCAGCATCAGCCGGTCTCCCGGCGCGATCCGGACGTCCGGGCTGCGCCAGGCCAGGTACACGTCCGTCGAGCCGTCCTCGCGGTCGACGCGCCGGATGTCCCAGTCCGCCCCCACCACGCGCGTCTCCCGCGCGGCCAGCGCGCCCGCCGCGAAGCGCAGCCGGAAGTGGTGCGCGCCCAGCACCTCGCCCGCGGTCGGCCGCTGGCGCAGGACGATCGCCTCGTCGGTCAGGAGGTTGACGATGTCGAGCCGGAGCGTGTGGCCGGCGCCCGGGTTCTCGAGGAGCAGCGTGTTCCGTAGCCGCTCGCCGCGCGCGTTGAACAGCTCGTAGCTGACCTCGAACCCGAACGGCATCTTCTTGTTGGTCTCTTCCGTCATGATGTCTTCCCTCTCCACCAAAGGCCGCACGGCCCCTCACTCGCTCGCCACGAACCGCACCCGCCAGAGCCCCTCTCTGGGTTCGCCGGGTCGGGTCGATGCTCGATGATGACGTCGAGATCGCCTCAACCGCCCGACCCCTCGGTGCGCCGCAGCATCAGCCATCCCTCGCGGAGCTCCTGCGGCGCGGCGAACGCGGCGCGGGCGTTCGGCGGCGCGAGCGCGCTCGTCTCGGCCCACCCGCCGCCGGCCTCCTGCGTCACCCACGACCACACGTGCCCCGGCTGCCGCGGCACCTCCAGCCGGAGCGCCCCTCGATCCGTGAGCAGCGGCGCCGTCAGGAAGCTGACCTCCATCGCGTCGAGCGCCTCGCGGTAGTGCGCCGGCGACAGGCGGAGCTGCGAGCTCGGCAGCACGCCCGTGGTCGCGTGCACCTGGCCCCCCGGGTCGAGCAGCATCGTCACGCGCTGCTCCGGTCCGTCGGGCGTGCGCTCGATGTGCAGCGATCCGTCAGCGTAGGTATGGATCTTGTCGTGCCCGATCGCGCGGAGCTGCGGTGAGTAGAACACCTCGTCCGCGTACGACCCGTCGTCCTGCTCCAGGAAGTAGCCCACGAGGCCGTCGTCGAGCTGCGCGAACTCGCCGAGGCGCACGGGGATCTTCACCTGCTCCAGCCCGCGGGTCGTGGTCGTGCCCTCGCCCGCCACGTCGGCCACTGCGCTGGGATCGAAGGCCGGCGGGCCCTGGAGCTCCAGGGCGAACGCGGCCCGCACCACCGCCACGGGCCGCGCCACGAGCAGCGCCCGGCCCGGGTTCGCGGCGTTCGCCTCGGGATCGATGGTGTCGAGCGCCGTCCGCTGCGCCGAGAGGAAGAGGCGCAGGAAGTCCGGGCCCTGAGCGCGCACGTGCTTGACGACCCGATCGAGGTGAGCGTTCGGGAGCTGGAAGTCGCCGCGCGCGTCCATCCGCACCCGGCCGCCGCTCTCCGGCGCGGTGCGCCACGTGTTGCCGCGGTCGAGCGCGCCGAGCGCGCGGCCCTCCTTGTCGTAGACCGCGAGCGCGCCGTCGAGGGTGTTGACCAGCAGGAAGCCGCAGACGGGATTGGTGTCCGGGTGCTCGCTCGTGCGCTGGCGCGCGCCCTCCAGCGGCTCCGCCGGCAGCCACTCGAAGCGCAGGCGCGCCGGCTGCGCCAGCCGGGGCGTGAGCAGGACGTGGTAGAGGAGCCCCTCGGACGGCGTCTGGTCGGTCGTGGTGATGACCTTCGCGTCGGCGGACGACTCGATATCGACCACGTCCTTCGCCTGCCCGAACGTGTCCACCAGCGTGAGGCCGGTGATCGACATCGCCCCGGCGCGCAGCGGGTTGAAGCGATCGAACGCGAGCGGTCGGCGCTGGATGCTGCGGCCCATCGCGTCGCGCGCCGTGCCCGTGTAGAAGAGATCCTCCGAGTCGTCGCGGGCCGTGGGCAAGGCGATCCCGAGCTGCATCGTCGGCTCGCGGAGGAGCAGCACCTTGTTGAAGTTGCCGAGCGACTGGGCCAGGCACGGCGCCCGCTCGAGCTCCTCGTAGGCCCACAGCGCGGTGAACACGGGATCCTCGATCCCCGGCGCCGGCGTCGTCTGCCCGAGGTACCACGCCTTGATCTCGGCGAAGTGCTGCTCGAGGTAGCCCTTCCCTCGCTCGTCGTCGGGGACGCCGTGCGCCTCGTAGTAGTCCTGCAAGACGCCGTGATCGAGGTAGTGGACGAGGCGCTCGCGCACCTCCAGGCCCGCCGACGGCGTCAGCAGGCTGACGCCCGTGTAGCCGCTGACCATCGACGAGAAGCTGTCCTCCTGCCCCGGCAGGAGGGCGTGATCCACCGCCTGCGTGTCGAGCTTGTAGTGCGCGCGCACGAGCTCGGGGTCGTAGTCGCCGTTCTCGTCGCGGCCGCAGGAGGCGACGTGGAAGGACCAGTGCATCAGGAACGGGTTCCACGGCGGCTCCGCCCAGACGCTCCCCTCGTCCGCGCCGAGCTCCGCGAGGTAGGCCTGCAAGGCCGTGACGGTGGCGTCCGGCAGCGCCGCGAGGTCGAGCGCCGCGTCCACGCGGTCGCACGGGAGCAGGTCCTCGTCTGCGCCGCCCTTCCAGATCGCGCCCGCCGCCGCCTCGCCCGTGATGAGCAGGACCGGATCGGCCGGCTCGTAATAAGGCGCCGCCGGCAGCGTGCGCACGGCGAACGGCGCGGCCGCCCCCGCCTCGGTCGCGTTGTACGCCAGCACGGCCGATTGCAGCGCCTCGAGCGCCGCCGCGAGCCGCCCCGCGATCGACGACGAAGGCGGCGGGATCTCCAGCAGGAGCCCCTCGTCATCCGCGCGCACTGGATAGACGACCCCGCGGTCGTGGATCTCCCACGCCTCGTCCCTCTGCAGCACCGCGACCGTGTGATCGGCGGACAGCCTGAACGCCTCGTCGATGCAGTTGGGGAACTCGACGGGCCAGACCCAGTAGTCGTCGCCCGACTCGTCCAGATCGAAGGGGGCCCCCGCGTTGAGGCTCGCCACGTAGTCGGCGTAGTAGCTGCTCAGGCGGGAGACGATCCGGTGGACCACGGGCTCGACGCGGGCGCGGAAGCCGCCGGTCGCCTCGTCCTGCTCGAGCGCCAGCTGCCCCAGGGAGGTGCGCCGGCGCCGCACGGGCACGACGTAGCCCTCGAAGAAGTTGACGCCCACGACCTCCCTCGCGTTCACGAGGGCGTGCCAGCGGACGTACATCCGCTGGCGCAGGTGCTCGAGCTCGTCGAGCGCGCGCTGGTGCTCGTCCTGGAGCGTGTTCAGCGCCTCGAGCAGGCCCGCCCACGCGGGCGGCTGCGTGCGCGCCGCGCGCGGCGGCGCCCGGCGCAGCCGCGCGAACAGGTCCCCCGCGCCCTCGGTCTCCGGCTGGACCGCCCACCGGACGCCGGCCGAGTGCGAGGCGAACCCCCGCTCGTGGCGCGCCTCGTCGAGGATCGCGTCGAGGTCGAGCCGGTGCCCCTCCAGCCGGTCCGCGAGCTGCAGCGCCTCGAGCTGGTCCTCGATGAGGCGGCGCTTCTCGAGGGACTCCTCGTTGGCCTCGGGCGCGTGCAGGTAGGCCAGGTAGGCGGCCAGCGCCTCCGTCTCGGTCTGCCCCACGGCGAGCTGCGGCGGGGGCAGGTCGCGGACGACATCCCGCGCCGCCCGCGCGCCTGGCGCGAACGTGAGCCGCGCGTGGAAGAGCGTCGCCTGCGGCAGCGCTCCGCCCGCCTCGACCGCCGCGAGCGTCCACTCGAGCTTCTCCTCGAGCAGCGCCTTCAGATTCGCCGGCGTGTCGGCCGCGGCGAGCAGCGGGGCCAGGCAGTCGCGCTGCGGGTCGCCGTACCAGCCGATGACGTCGTAACGCAGCCCCGGGGGCGGCGTGCGCGTCGGGAAGTCCTCGTCCCGGAACCCGAACACGGTGCGGCAGTTCGGGTAGAACGACGCGAACGTCGCCCGCACCGGATCGAGGACCGCGACCTCCGTCTCGGGCCCGACGGCCGTGAGCGCCGCGAGGTAGTCGTTCTTCGGATCCGCGTGCGTGGCGCGCCACTCCGCGAGCGGCAGGGCGCGCCCGAGAAAGCGGTAGCGATACCCCTCTCCCGGCGCCGGATCGGGCACGGCCATCACGTTGACCGGCGCCTCCCCCTCGCTCTCGATGTCGTCCCCCCAGCCCTCCGGGTAGAGGTAATCGCTCTCCACCACCCACTGCCGCTCCGGCTGCCCCCCGCCGCTGCGCAGGACGAGCCACCGGTTCGGCACCTCGGGGAACCGCGTCCCCTGCGCCTCGTGCTCCCCCCGCGCCAGGGCGTCCGGCAGGAGCCAGTGCAGGTGGATGCCGGGCAGGAGCGGCAGGTCCCGCGAGAACGGCGGCGCGAGGATGTGCTCGCTCAGGTTGGGGTTGTCGTCGTAGGCGACCCCTCCGGCCCTGAACGGCAGCCGGCGGTAGTCCGCCATGGCCCGGACCACACGCCGCCTGTCCATGGCGGCGTCGTCGTCGCCGTCGTCCAGGCACATGGCCTGCAGCCGGAGAGGAACCCGGAGAAAGCACTGCGCGTTGCTCGTTGCCGTCATGTCTGCCCCGCTCCGCGATCCGTCGATCGGGGGTTGTTCGTGAATGGCGTTTCGTGGGCCTCGCTTTCGCCCCGGACGCAGGGCGACGACCGGCGAGGCGCGTCGTCCACGCGCCGCCAGGAGGCGCGTCGTGTATAGCCGCGGGCGCCGGGCCGTTTCTATGGGACCTTGGTCCTATTGCTGCCGGCGCGCGCCGTGTGTCAGGGTGCCGCGCGATCGGTGGTCGCCCGGGTGCGGAAGGCGGAGACAGCACGGCTTGTCCGCCTGCCGATGACCCACGCGTCCGCCGCGGGCCTGACGGTCGGCAGGCGCCGAAACGAGCAGCTCGACGCTGCGGACGCCACATTCCGATGATGTTTCGTCCCTTCGCAGACCGCCCAACTCACTTCAAGGAGCAACATGTCTGTATCTCGTGGCCGCTGGACCGATGCGATGCTCGAGCCCTTCCGTTCGGTGGGCGATCCCGTGGCGGATCCGGTCATTCAAGCGGTCTTCGCCGACAACGATGTGGAGACCGTCAACCGCATGCTCCGGAGCATCGAAGCCAACGAGCACATCATCCCGGCGGAGATGCCGGACGCCGTGGAGGTGTACCTGAACCAGACGGACGACTGGCCCGCGTGGGCCGAGGCGGAGAAGGTCCGTCTGGGCCAGAGGCTCTTCCACCGCTACGGCATGCAGATGACGCTGGCGCTCTTCACCTGGTCTCTGCCCTGCTGCTATGCCTGGGCCAAGGCGGCCCGGGTGCTGACCTGGACGGGCGGCATCGACAAGTATGTGCACCGGCGGATCATCGAGACCGCGCAGTTCGTCCTGGATGTGATGGCGGAGGGGGGCCTGGAGCATGGCGGGTTCGGCGTGCGCACGGCGCAGAAGATCCGCCTCCTGCATGCAGCCATCCGTTACCACGTCCGGCGGGATCCCCGGTGGCAGTCGTCCGAGTGGGGCGTCCCCGTCAATCAGGAGGATCAGGTCGCGACGCTCCTGTCGCTTGCCCTGGTGCCGCGGGTGCTGACCAAGCTCGGGCTCGACTTCACACCGGAGGAGGAGGACGCCTACTTTCACTGCTGGAAGCTGATCGGGCACTTCATGGGCATCGACCCCGCGCTGCTGCCCCGCGACCTGGACGATGGCCAAGAGCTCTGGGACGCCATCCTCGAGCGCCAGGTGGCTCCTTCTGAGGACGGGGCCGCGTTGACCAAGGCGCTCGTCGACTACCTGAAGATGCGCATCCCCGGCACGATGATCGACGGTCTCGCGGTGACGCTGATGCGCGAGCTGTGCAGCGAGGCGGTGGCTGAAGCCGTGGGGCTCGAGAAGACGGACTGGACCCGCCATCTGCTGGCGCCCATGCGGTGGGTCGTCAACCTGGCAGACGAGGCGCAGGATCAGTCGAGCCTCGCGGCGAAGATCTCCGCACTCCTCTCGCGCAAGCTGATCGAGGGGCTACACGCCTCCGAGCGGGGCGGAAAGCGGGTGACGTTCCGGATCCCTCAGTCGCTCCAGGAGGCGTGGGGCGTCAGCAGCTCCGAAGTGACGGCCAGGTAGCCCGTCAGGCCGCAGCAGCTGCGACCTCGACGTTGCAGGGCCGCGTGCGTGTCAGGGGTTGTGCGAGACGGTCATGGGGAGCTTGTGAATCTGACCAACGATCGTGTCCCGCGCGTTGAGATGCGCCAGGTCGATCGGCTCCTGGAGCTGGTAGACGGACCCCTGCGGCGGATAAACGGTGAGACGATCGTTCATCAGCCTGGCCGTCTTCGTGTTCGACAGCTCCCAGCGCGGGCCGCCGCCCGGCGGCTTCTCGATCGTGACCGTGAAGTCCAGGAGCATCGTGTTGCGGAACGTCGGAGGCAGGGTGCTGGTGATCTCCAGCGGGCTGAGCGGCGTGGTGTCGACGTCCGCCTGGCTGATGGTGACCCTGCCGAGCACGGGGCTGTCGGCCGTCCACTCATAACCGATCATCTTCAGCTTGACGCCGCCGAGACCTTCCCTGATGTTGCCCTCGACCCTCACCTTCCAGCCCCCCTTGAAGTCCAGCCGGAAGATCCCGAGGACATTCACCTCGAAAGGGACGTCAACCGCGTAGCAACTGCATGGGATTTCAAGACCGATCGGCGGCAGAAGCCCTAGCAACATGGTACACCTCCTTGACCCCCGTGTGGGGGCCTCCGCTGGTTTCGAGTCGCAGTACCCTAGCAGGCGGTCGATGCCGTCCGCCATGGGACCTTGGTCCCATAGACAGACGAGCGTTCGCTGCCGGGCCGCCGCTCCCTTGGCACGAGCCGCCGTTGCGGGCGCCCGTGCGTGCTGCTCCCAGGCCGGGCTCTCCGCGCGCGCCCTCGTAGCCCGTGATCGCCCCGTCCTCGCGCCGCTCGCCGACCGGCGACCTCTCGGCGAGCTCCGGCAGCTCGCGCCGCATGGGCTTGGTCGTTCGCACGCGCACGCGTAGGATCACGAGCACGGCCGTTCGCACGAGCACGCGCACGCGCATGATCACGAGCAAGGTCACTCCCACGACGATGAGCACGGGCATGGTCGTTCCCACGAGCACGGGCATTCGCACGCCCGCGGGCCTGGACGCTCCCACGCTCACGAGCACGGGCATTCGCACGCCCACGGGCATGATCACTCCCATGACCCAGCTCACGGTTGCGACGACGGACACGGGTGTGCGCCGTGGGCGAGGGAGCTCTCTACCGCCTGCTGAGCTGGATGTCTCCGGCCTACCCTGTCGGCGGCTTCAGCTACAGACACGGGCTGGCGTGGGCGGTCGAGGCAGATCTCGTCACGCGCACCAGGCCGCGTGAGCCCGGAGGCTCACGCTGACGAACGAGCTGCTTTTCTCCTTATTGCGAGGTGTTCATGATCGGACGACGCGGCGCTGCGCGGTGGTGCGCAGGATGGTTGATGGGCCTTCTCCTCCTCTCGATGGGCCTGGCCTGCGGGGATGCGAAGGACGGACCTGCGGGCGCTGCAGGCGCGTCCGGAGGCGCTGGCGGCTCAGGGGCCGGATCGAGCGGAAGCGGAGGGACCGGTGGCTCGGGCGGGGGAACCGGTGGCTCGGGCGGCGGGACCGGTGGCTCGGGCGGCGGGACCGGTGGCTCGGGCGGCGGGACCGGTGGCTCGGGCGGCGGGACCGGTGGCTCGGGCGGCGAGACCGGTGGCTCGGGGGGTGGCGCGCCCTCGCAGGTCGTGTCCTGGGGCGCCTGTCCCGCGCCCTCGGGTGTGCCGGTCTTCGCGAAGGAGGACCAGTAGCCGCTGACCTTCTCGGACATCTCCCGATCGGCCGCGGTGTACGTGGGCTTGACGCCCCCGAACGGGAAGAACATCTCGCCGCCGTGCGAGACGCCGTGGGGATGATCGGCGCGCTCCCCCTCGGGCACGTAGCTGAAATAGTACCAGCGGGCGTCGGCCACCTTGGAATGCTGGTCCGCGAACCACCGGGCCTGCGCGGTGAACATCATGTCGCGCAGCACGAGGCTGGCGAAGCGGTCCGCGTCCGCGAGGTCCTCCTCGGTCACCTCCGGGTCGCCGCGGTACAGGTTCTTCAGGTGCGCCACGAAGAGCTCGGCGGCGATCCCTCCCGCGTCGATGATCTTCTGCATGACGGCGCCCGGATCCATGCCGAACGCCTCGAGCACGCTCGCCTCGTCGCTGTTGCTGCCGAGGATGAGCGGCTTGCGCGCCTGCTCGCCGGCCTCGAACGTGGCCCTGAGCCCCTTCGGCAGCACCACGTCGCCGCACACGGGGCTCGGGCCCAAGAACGGCACCTGGCCCCTCGGGTTCTCCGGGGTCGGCATGAACTTCGCGGTGAACTTCTCGGCCGGCACCGCCCGCAGCTCCTCGGCCGTGGCATGCTCGCCGTTCAGCTTGAACAGCCCCGCGGCGACCTTGATACCAACCTCGGACGCCTTCTCTCGGCTCTGCTCCGGGATCGCGTAAGGGCTCTGCGCGATGCCCTTGTGGAACAGGGCCGGGCTCCTGTCCTTCGAGAGAGGTGAGGCGAACAGGGCGAGGACGCTCTCGGCCCCCGCCGACTGACCGAAGATCGTGACATTGCCAGGGTCGCCGCCGAAGGCCGCGATGTTGCGCTGCACCCACTCCAGCGCGGCGATCTGGTCGAGCAGGCCGAAGTTGACCGGCCCCAGGCGACGTTCCTTTTCGAGGCCCGGATGGGCGAAGAACCCGAGGAGGCCCACGCGGTAGTTGAGGGTCACCACCACGACGCCCTTCGTGGCGAGGGGCACCCCGCTGTAGATCTTGTCGCTGCCGACGCCGATCTTGAACGCGCCGCCGTGGATCCACACCATGACGGGCTTCGGCGCTGCGTGATCCACGCCGCTCGTCCAGACGTTCAGGTACAGGCAGTCCTCGCTCTGCGGCCCGACGTCGCCCGCGCCATCCATCGACTCGTAGGTGGGCTGGAGGCAGGCCTTGCTGAAGATGACAGCCAGGCGGGGTTCCTTCCACGGCTCGACCGGCTGGGGCTCCTTCCAGCGCAGGTCGCCGACGGGCGGCCTGGCGTAGGGGATGCCCCTGAACACGAGGATCTCGCTCTCGACGACGCCCTGGACCGGGCCTTCTGTCGTGGGGATGATGGGTGCGCTGTTGGTTGTCATCGATTCGTCTCCTTGGATGGATGGGTGCTCGTAGGGCGCGCCGGAGCGCGCCCCCAGAAAAGCTGGGGAGATGGACTGCGTTCAGAGCGGCGCCCCGCGGCCCGCGCCGCGCGCTCATCGGGGGCTGGCTGTCTGCTCCTCCTCGACGTCCTTGAACCGCTCCTCCAGCCACGTGGTCAGGCTCGGGAGGTCCGTGTCCATCAGGCCGAAGTGGAAGCCGAGCTCGACGGGATCGTGCGTCGACGAGACCTCCTCGTACTCCTTGTAGGTCACGCTGGCGGGGCCGTTCAGCGCGGCGAGCTGGTGGTGGAGCGTCCTCGTGAAGTCCGCCCGGATGCGGGGATCCTTCGCGCCCTGGGAGATCCGGATGGGGGCGAGGATCCGGAGGGCCGGGTTCATGAGCTCGAGCTGGTCGAAGAACGCCTTCTTGCTGGGGTTCGGGCCCGGGTTCAGCTGCTCGGTCCCCTTGAGCCCGCCCCAGGAGTCCTCCTTGGCCAGCTCGATCCGCGCCTTCTCGCGGATGTGGGGCCACACGCTGTAGGCCTTCACGGTGAGGAGCTCCTCCGGGTTGATGTTCGGGTTGCCGGCGATGGCGCCGGCCAGGAACAGCGCGGTGAAGGCGAAGCCCGGCTGCGCGTAGTTCAGGGTGGTGCCGGCGGCGACGAGGAGGTGGACCCCCGAGGCGGGGGCCATCGCCGCGACGCCGCGCAGGTCGAGCTCGGGAGTCCAGATGGGCGCGTGGTGCCCGCCGAACAGCGCCGCCTGGCCGCCCTGCGAGTGGCCCACGATCGCGAGCTTCTTCGAGAGCTCCGCCGGGTAGAGCCGCCGCGCGGCGCGCGCGATGTCGAGGATGCCGTGCGCCTCGGACTCGCCGAGCAGGTACGGGTGCAGCCCGCCTGTGCCGAGCCCCTCGTAGTCGGTCATCACCACGGCCCAGCCCCTGTCCAGGAACGCGCTGAGCAGCCCGTGCGGGTACTCGTTGAAGGGGTGCGCCGGCGCCGTGATCGTGTCGCGCGACGGCGCGCACGTGTCCGCGCAGCCGACCGTCCCGTGCGCCCAGCTCACGATCGGATAGCCGCCCTCCGGCGGAGCCTTGTGAGGCAGCGCGATGATGCCGGAGACCGCGATCGCCTTGCCGTGGACGTCTCTGGAGCGGTAGAGCACGAGCTGGTTGACCCGCGCCTTGGCGAGCGCCGCCGGGCCCGTGAGCGGCCGCGACCAGATCACGTCGCCGTGCTCGCCTTCGAGTGGGATATCCGGACGGTAAAATGTGTCGTCGTCCGGGACGGTCACGCTGGACGTCATGGCTTCTCTCTTTGCAAGTGGGTTGATGCCTCCGCGCACCGCCGCGAGGCCCGCCGGTCGTAGCCCCGGGTCGTGGCCCTCGCTATGGGACCTTGGTCCCATGGCCCCCGCAGCCCGCATGGCAAGAAATGTGTCCCGGGTGTCGACCCGCGGATTGAGCGAGCGAGGTGGCGCGCGCCTCCGTCAGCCCTGCCGGGATTCTTCAGGTGGAACCGGATCTACCGGTTGAGCGCGCGCGCCCACCGGAGGCGGAGCCGGGTGAAACGCTGCCGTAGGACCAAGGTCCCATAGGCAGCCCCGGCGCGCTGTTGTAATCCGTCCACCTCGGCTCGCCGCCCTGCGAGAACGCGCGCGTGGTCGCACCGAAACGCGGGCGTGGTCGCACCGAGGCAGCCGAGCACCATCTCAACTTGATTGGCAGTTCAGGAGTCCCCGCGATCGTAACCCCCAGGGCCTCACTTCTTGGATTTCAGCAGCACGGGCACGCCTTCCGGCCTCGAGGGTCAGCTCCGGCAAGTATCGAACTCGCGCGTGGTGCCCCCGCTTTTGTTATACTCTCCAAGAACGGACGCGAGGCGCGTCCGCGAGTCAGTGTGCAGCACTTGGACGGACTCCGGACGGATAAGGCTCGATGTGTCCGTCTTTGAACTTTCGCCCGATGATGACTCCATCGCCGTCGCTCGGCCATTCGTGCGGTTCATAGACGCGAACCGTCCCGCCGGAGTGTCGTACGATCACAGCCTCGGATAGGCTCGCCAGACGTTCCTGGTAGCTCTTGATCTCTTCGGCGATGCTGGCGCCAAGAGCGGACTCAGGCTTCTCGGGAACGCCGGACGGCACGGTCCCGGCGGCTGCCGTGTCGATGGTCATGCAGACAGCCAATCGCGACTTGATCGAGGCAAGCGCGGCACGTTCAGCCGCGCACTCATTGGCGGCAGGCGTCGTGCCCGAAGGCGCGGGTGACACGCTGGCGTGCGCTTGCACACGTGGCGCATCATTTCGCGCGGCGCGTCCTATGAAGGCGCCCACGGTGCCGGTTCCGGCTATGATGACGAGTGCAACGGTGCGCGATATAGTGATCTGCTCGTCTCACTGCCGTGAATCAGCCGGTTCTTCGACCTTGCCGCCAAACATGAATTGAACGGACGGGCTGGCGGGCTTTCCATCGATCATGATCGTTCCATCTGGCGCACGTCTCCACACGGGAAGTGGATTGATTTGAGGCTCCCATGGACGGAATGCGGCAGGATCCGAGCGCGGACCAGCATCTGGCCCGGCATACCATCCGAGCGTTCCGTCAGGTAGCTTTCGAGCAACAATGACTCCATCGCCATCAGTCGGCCATTCATCAGGTCTGTAGACGCCAGTCGTCCCATCATGACGCTGGACGATTACAACCTCGGAATAGCTATCCAAAAGCTCGCGATCCCGGCGGATCTCTTCGGCCTTCGGAGTGCGAACGCAAAGCATCTGCGAAGTGTCATCGTGCTTTCCGCTAGCACCAAACGCACCGGCGGTGCCTCTTGCATTCACCAGAGGCTTCCGTCGTCAACCTAGAAAGCCCGAGAGTAAAAGGAGATAAACCACAGAGAGGCACAGAGGGCACAGAGAAGAAGAGGAGAAATAGTTCTTTTTTTCTCTCTCCTCTGTGCCCTCTGTGCCTCTGTGGTTCAAAATTTCTCTTCGAATACTTGGTCCGCACGCTGACAGTATCGTCGTGCGAAGGGGCACAGCCGGAAGAGTGTTCTGATAGAGAAAAATCGTCTGGGAGCGTTTGGTGCTCGTACACGCAGCCTGGAGGAGGAGGCTGGCAGTAATACCGGGGT
Organism: Sorangium cellulosum; assembly: GCF_002950945.1. Lineage (GTDB taxonomy): Bacteria > Myxococcota_A > Polyangia > Polyangiales > Polyangiaceae > Sorangium > Sorangium cellulosum_E. Next base: position 5,206,520 of record NZ_CP012673.1, on the reverse strand, counting down.
GTTGTTCCACCCGCCCGGAGCCGCCAGTCTTCCCTCGGCGTGAAGGATGGCCCGCGCGACCGCGGTGATCTCCGCGGGCAGGCCTGGCGGCGACCACGCGCTCGACGAGCGCGCGGATCTGAAGGGCCAGGGGCTCGCGCTGTCCATACGGCACGGGGTTGAACTCTGGCGGCACGTACCGCTCACCCCGACGGACGTACGCGAGATACCAGTCCACCATCCGGAATAACAGACACTCTGCTCGTCGCGAACGCAGATTGGGCACGTCTCGTGGAGCGTCTGTTGAAATTCAGCCCGCTGGCTCTCACGTGCACGTGAATGCGGCCCCTTCAACGAACTGTCGCGGTCTCTTGACCCTTGGCGAGCGCCGCCCAGCCACGACACCGCGTTGCCCGTGCAGGCCTACGCCTGGCAGCAGAACGTCGACGGCCCCGTCGGCAGCATCTCGCCGGTCGGCGGCTCCGGGGCAGCGTGCGCCTCCGCGACGCAGAGCAGGCCCATGGCGGCCGCGACGGCGGCGCGTGCCCCGCCTCGAGCACCCCGGCGTGGTCCGGCGGCGCAGCGGGAAGTCCGCGCGCCGAGCCCCTGTACGGCTTTGGACGAGCTCATCGCGACGGCTCTCCTCCTGACGCCGCGAGCAGGATCTCCTGAAAGAGGTCGTCGACGTCGCGCTCGGCGACCCCCAGGAGCCGCAGCAAGCGAGGGAGGACCTCCATCGCGGCAGCGTGAACGGAATTCCAGATGTCGTCGCGGGATGTGCTCATACATGGAATTCCGCGGAGCTTTCCGGGTCCGTTTGTGAAACGCGCGGCCGGCGCACCGGGCCGGGGCGCCCCTGCAGGTGATCCTCGCCGAGCGCGGGATCGTCCGCGCCACGCTCGCCGGCATCCCGGCACGCGACCGCGACGACGTAGAGGCCGAGGTCTTCCTCGCCGCGTGGCGCGCCGTGCGCCGCGGCAAGTACCGGCCGGACCCGAAGCAGAGGCCGGGGACGCGCTTTGCGTCTGGTTGCACGGGATCGCATGGCGACAGGCCGCCAAGTACTTCGACAGCGCCGCTTCCCCATCGGCAGCACGTGCGCCATGCAGGGCCTTGCCTCCCCCAGACCTCGGCCCATGCTGCGCCTTGCGACGTGCGCTGGACGGGCCACCTTCCGCAGCCCCGTCTCGGGTACCAGCCGAGGCAGGGCGCTTCGCTAAGTACCCTGCAATACAGCGCGAAATGCCTGGTTTTCCGGAGTTTTGGTGCGGCTAGGACACACGACGTCATAGCCGACTGGCGCGATTGCAGCCTGTTTGACGGGTCCCGCTCGCCGTCCGCGTCGAGCGGCGGATCGGTGGCGGCGCGCTTGTGGTAGCGTCTCCTCCATGCGTGCGCGGCTCGTCCTGGAGAACGGTGGTCATGCCATGACCAAGGTAGTTGAGCTAACTGAATCGCCCAAGGTCGGCGCTAAGGTCGAGTTCGACCGGCCGCGGAAGGTCAGCGCCGTGGAGGTGGATGCCGAGCGCGGCGAGGTCCGGGTCTGTCTGACCGAGGACGCGGAAGACCTCGCGATTCAGATCCTTCCACAGGCGCACATGGCTTACATCGAGCTCATGAAGCGTGATGGGTGGGAGATTGACGCGGAGGATGAACTCATGGCCTGGCTGAAGCATCGAGTCAGGCGTCAACGGCACGTCGGGCCAGTTGCTCAAAATTGAGCACTACCAGCTGAGCTTGCGCTCGGGCTGCCGCATGGGACCCACCTCGCGGGGCTCGACAGCACGAGGGGACGCGGGCAAGGTCGCAGATCCTGATCGAGCGACGGGATGACCGGGCGCGCTTTCGATCCCGCGCTGCTGATCCTGCGCTCGGCGACGAGCGCCGAGGTGCGCCTGCCGCTGTCGCGCGCCCTGGAGGGCGAGTTCGTGGAGCCGCTCGCGCGCGAGCTCGGCGGCGCGGCGGGGCGCGCTCGCGCGATCGCCGTCCTCGGCGTGCTCGCGGGGGTCTACATGGTCGACAGCGTGCTCGGCATCGAGCTGCTGAACGAGCCGCAAGGCCGGCGCCTCGTGGAGGCGTTGATCCGCACCTGTCTGGAAGGCGGCGACTGAGACCGAGCGCTTGCAGAGGGCGAATCCGGACGGGGCGAGGTGGACCAACCTGGAGTATCTCCTCATCGCCTGGACACGAGCTCTTGGCGAGGAACCTCCACTTCGCTGTGCCGACGCCGGCCCGATCCCGCTGGACGGCCGTCTTCAGCGTCGATCGCCGCAGGTGCATGCTGGAGCAGGCACTGCTGCATGCTCCAGCACGCACCTGTGAGGGAGGGGCCCCCGGGGTGAGTTCGTCATAATTCTGTTGGGCGCGGGAGCGCCCGTTGTCACCGACGAAAAGGCTGTGTAGCGTGCCTCGCGTCGTGCTTCTCTCGATGTCAGACCTCGTCCATGTCGCCTCATGGGAACCGAGCCCGGACGCGGCGCCTCACGACGCGGCCGCGAGCGACAGGAGGCCCCGGGCGCCTGAGGGGCCCATGTTCACCCCTTCCGAGCTCCACGCCGCGATCGCCCGCTTCCGCGAGCCCACCCATGTCGTGCGCAGGGGCTCCGAGGCACAGATCGGCGTCGCGTTCGGCGGCGAGGTGCTGCCCTCGCGTCGCGGCGAGGAGCGGGCTTATGCGCTGCTCGCCACGCTCCCGGCGCTCTATCCCGAGTGGCTCGGCGACCGGTCGTTCTGTGAAGTCCATGGCGTGCGCTTCCCCTATGCGGCGGGAGAGATGGCGAACGGCATCGCCACGACGCGCCTCGTGATCGCCGCCGCGCGCGCCGGGATGCTCGGCTTCTTCGGCGCAGCAGGCCTCAGGCTCGAGCGCGTCGAGGAGGCGGTGCGCGAGCTCCAGGCGACCCTCGGCGACACGCTCCCCTGGGGCGTGAACCTCATCCACTCTCCGAACGAGCCGGCGCTGGAGGAGCGCGTCGCCGACCTGCTCATCCGCCGCGGCGTCGCGCGCATCTCCGCGTCGGCGTTCATGGCCCTGACTCCCGCCGTCGTGCGTTGCGCGGCGAGCGGCCTCTCGGTGGACCCCTCTGGCCGGATCGTCCGCAAGCGACATGTGTTCGCGAAGATCTCGCGACCTGAGGTGGCGCGGCGGTTCATGAGCCCGGCGCCCGGCGAGGTGCTCCGCGCGCTCGCTGGGCGGGGGCTCCTCACGCAGGCTGAGGCCGAGCTCGCGGCCCGGGTGCCCGTGGCGGAGGACGTCACCGTCGAGGCGGACTCGGGCGGTCACACGGACAACCAGGCCCTCACCGCGCTCTTCCCGACGATCCTCGCGCTGCGGGACGAGATCGCGGCGCGCCACGCGTATACGCGTCCGATCCGCGTCGGCGCGGCGGGAGGGCTCGGGACGCCGGGAGCGGTCGCGGCGGCCTTCGCGCTCGGCGCGGCCTACGTGCTCACGGGATCGGTGAACCAGGCGTGTGTGGAGTCCGGGCTCTCGGAGCACGGCAAGAAGATGCTCGCAGAGGCCGAGCTCGCGGACGTGATGATGGCGCCCGCGGCCGACATGTTCGAGCTCGGCGTGAAGGTGCAAGTGCTCAAGCGAGGCACGATGTTCGGCGTGCGCGCCGCCAGGCTCTACGAGGCGTACGTCACGTATCCGTCGCTCCAGGCCATCCCCGCAGCGGCGCGCAGCCGGCTCGAAAAGGACGTCCTGCACGCCACGTTCGACGAGATCTGGGCCGAGACGAGGCTGTTCTGGGGGAAGCGCGATCCGGGCGAGCTCGCCGCCTGCGAGCGCGACCCGAAACGGCAGATGGCGCTGGTCTTCCGGTGGTACCTCGGCAAGGCCAGCAAGTGGGCGATCGACGGGGATCCCGATCGCCGGGTCGATTACCAGATCTGGTGCGGTCCCGCGATGGGCGCGTTCAACGCGTGGACGCGCGGCTCGTTCCTCGCGGAGCCGGCGAACCGGACCGTCGTCCAGGTGGGCTTGAACCTCCTCGAGGGCGCGGCGGCGATCACCCGCGCCCAGCAGCTGCGGACGTACGGCGCGCCCGTCCCGCCGAGCGCGTTCGGCTTCCCTCCTCGGGCGCTCGGCTGAGCAGGTCTCCCCTCAACAACGAGGTCGTCAGGTCTTTCTATGTCGCATGTTCCCGTCGCCGTCGCCGTCGTGGGCGTGAGCGCGCTGTTCCCTGGTTCCACGGGCTCCCTCGGCTTCTGGCGCGACATCCTCGCGGGGCGCGATCTCATCACCGATGTGCCGCCCTCGCACTGGCTCGTCGAGGACTACTACGATCCCGATCCCGCGGCGCCTGACAAGACCTACGCGAAGCGCGGCGCGTTCCTGCCGCACGTGCCGTTCGATCCGATGGAGTTCGGCGTCCCGCCGAGCATCCTGCCGGCCACGGACACGTCGCAGCTGCTCGCGCTGATCGTCGCCCAGCGCGTGCTCGACGACGCGACCCAGGGCCAGTTCGCCAGGATGGACCGGGAGCGCGCGAGCGTGATCCTCGGCGTGACGTCGGGGCAGGAGCTGCTCTGCACGATGGCGAGCCGGCTGCAGCGCCCGGTGTGGCTGAAGGCGCTGCGCGAGTCGGGGATCCCCGAGGACGAGGCGAACGCCATCTGCGACCGCATCGCGCGCGAGTACGTGCCCTGGCAGGAGTCCACGTTCCCCGGCCTGCTCGGCAACGTGGTCGCCGGGAGGATCGCGAACCGCTTCGACCTGCGCGGCACGAACTGCGTGACCGACGCGGCCTGCGCGAGCGCGCTCTCGGCGCTCTCGATGGCGATGTCCGAGCTCGCGACGGGGCAGTCGGATCTGGTGATCACCGGCGGCGTCGACACCATGAACGACATCTCCATGTACACGTGCTTCAGCAAGACGCCGGCGCTCTCGCGATCCGGCGATTGCCGCCCGTTCGCCGACGCGGCCGACGGGACGCTGCTCGGCGAGGGCATGGCGATGGTGGCGCTGAAGCGCCTCGCGGACGCCGAGCGCGACGGCGACCGCATCTACGCCGTGATCCGCGGCCTCGGGTCGTCGTCCGACGGCAGGAGCAAGAGCGTCTACGCGCCCCTGCCGGAAGGTCAGGCGCGCGCGCTCCGGCGCGCGTACAGGGCCGCGGGCTACGGGCCCGAGACGGTGGAGCTCGTCGAGGCGCACGGCACGGCGACGAAGGCCGGGGACGTGGCGGAGTTCGAGGGGCTCCGGACCGCCTTCGGCGAGGGTGGCCGGGCGGATCGTCAATGGTGCGCGCTCGGATCGGTGAAATCGCAGATCGGGCACACGAAGGCCGCGGCGGGCGCGGCAGGGCTCTTCAAGGCCGTCATGGCCCTGCACCACAAGGTCCTCCCGCCCACCATCAAGGTGGATCGCCCGAACCCCAGGCTCGAGATCGAGGCGAGCCCGTTCTACCTCAACACGCAGCCGCGCCCGTGGATCCGCGACACGTCGCACCCGCGGCGGGCGTCGGTGTCGAGCTTCGGCTTCGGCGGGAGCAACTTCCACGTGACGCTGGAGGAGTACACAGGGCCGGGCGCGCGCGCGTTCCGCCTCCGGACGAGCCCCACGGAGCTCGTGGTGCTCTCCGCCGAGGACGCGGCCGGGCTCGCGGCGCGCTGCGAGGAGATCGCGCGCCTTTCGCCGGGCGCGGCGGAGGCGGCGGACGCGGGGCTCTCGGCCGTCGCGCGCGCGTCGCAGGAGGCGTTCAGGGCGTCGGATCCGGCGCGCCTCGCCGTGGTGGCGCGGGACGCCGCCGACCTCGGCGAGAAGCTCGCCCAGGCGCGCGCCCGCGTCGCCGCGCAGCCGGAGGTCGCGTTCTCCACGCCGACGGGGATCCACTACGGCGCCGGCGGCCCCGCGGGTCCCGTCGCGTTCCTCTTCCCGGGGCAGGGCAGCCAGGCCGTCGGCATGGGCGCCGACGTCGCCATGGGCCTCGACGTGGCCCGCTCTGTCTGGGACGAGGCCGCCGCGGCGCGCTTCAGCGGCGAGGCCGTGCACGATCTCGTCTTCCCGCGACCCGTGTTCACCGACGAGGACCGGCAGGCGCAGGCGCAGCGGCTCACGGCCACCGAGTGGGCGCAGCCGGCGATCGGGGTCGCGAGCCTCGCGCTCCTCTCGGCGCTGCGCTCGGTCGGTGTCAGGCCCGAGCACGTGGGCGGCCACAGCTTCGGCGAGATCACGGCGCTGTGCGCGGCGGGAGCCGTCTCGGCGTCCGACCTCGTCGCGATCGCCCGGCGGCGCGGCGAGCTCATGCGCGACGCGTCGGCCTCGCCCGGCGCGATGACGGCGGTCGCGCTGACGATCGGCGAGGTGCACGCGCGGCTCGCCGGGATCGAGGGCCAGGTGGTCGTGGCGAACCACAACCACCCGACGCAGGTCGTGCTCTCCGGCGCCGAGGACGACATCACGCGGCTCGAGCGCCGCCTCGCCGCGGAGGGGGTGACCGCGAAGCGCCTGCCGGTGGCGACCGCGTTCCACAGCCCGCTGGTCGCGCCGGCGAGCGAGGCGTTCGCGGAGTTCCTCGCAGGGGTGCCCTTCGCGGCGCCGGCCGTCCGGGTCTGGTCGAACGCGGAGGCGGCGCCGTACCCGGCGGACGCCGCCGCGATCCGCGCCTGGCTCGCCGCGCAGATCGTGCGGCCGGTGCGCTTCGTCGAGCAGATCGAGGGGATGTGGGCCGCGGGCGCGCGGACGTTCGTGGAGGTCGGGCCGGGGTCCGTGCTCACCGATCTCGTCGGTCGCATCCTGGAGGGGCGCCCGCACACGGCGATCGCGCTCGATCGCAAGGGCAAGCACGGCGTCACGAGCTTGCAGGAGGGGCTCGGGCGGCTCGCCGTGGCGGGCGTCGCGATCGACTTCGCACCGCTGTGGGACGGCGATGCGCCTGCTCCCGCGGCGCCGAAGAAGAAGCCCGCGATGACGATCCCGATCAACGGCGCGAACTACGCCAAGCCGTACCCGCCGCCCGGAGGTGCTGCGGCGCTGCCGAAGCCGAACCCGCCCCGCCCGAAGGAGGTGGCTGCCCCGCGGGAGGCCGTGGCTGCACGCCCGGAGGCCGTGGCTGCACGCCCGGAGGCCGTGGCTGCACGCCCGGAGGCCGTCGCGGGCGACGCGCACCCGGCGTGGGTACACGCGTACCACGAGTATCAACGCCATGCCGCCGAGTCCCACGCGGCTTACCTGAAGACGGTCGCCGACACGCACGCGACGTTCCTGCGAGCCGTCGAGACCTCCTTCTCCGAGCTGAGCGCGATGGTCGCTGGAGCGCCGGCGTTCCATGGGCCAGCGGCCGGCGCCTTCACGCCCATGGCCGCACCGCTCCCGATCGCGCCCGCGCCGACGCCGCCCATCGCCGTTGCCGCGCCGCCCGCGCCGACGCCGCCCATCGCCGTTGCCGCGCCGCCCGCGCCGACGCCGCCCATCGCCGTCGCCGCGGCGCCCGCGTCCAGCGCGGCGCCCGCGTCCGCGTCCTCCGCGCCGGCGGACCTCGAGGCCCTCATGCTGGCGGTCGTCGCGGAGAAGACGGGTTATCCCGTCGAGATGCTCGGGCTGCCCATGGAGCTCGAGGCCGATCTCGGCGTCGACTCCATCAAACGCGTCGAGATCCTGTCGGCCCTGCGCGAGCGCGCGCCCGGGCTGCCCGAGGTCAGCGCCAGCGAGATGGCCGCCCTGCGCACGCTCGGCCAGACCGTCGATTACCTGCGCTCCCGCACCGCACCGGCGCCCGCGCCGCCGCCGTCCGTCGCGGCGCCCGCGCCGGCTCCGCCCGCCGTCGCCGCCGCAGCGTCGGCAGCGCCCGCGCCCGCGTCCGCGTCCTCCGCGCCGGCGGACCTCGAGGCCCTCATGCTGGCGGTCGTCGCGGAGAAGACGGGTTATCCCGTCGAGATGCTCGGGCTGCCCATGGAGCTCGAGGCCGATCTCGGCGTCGACTCCATCAAACGCGTCGAGATCCTGTCGGCCCTGCGCGAGCGCGCGCCCGGGCTGCCCGAGGTCAGCGCCAGCGAGATGGCCGCCCTGCGCACGCTCGGCCAGACCGTCGACTACCTCCGAGGGCGCACGGGCGTCGCCCTCGCGCCCCGAGCCGGAACGCGCGAGCCCCCGACGACGTCGAGGCGCCCCAGGATCCAGCGGTCGGTGCTGATCGAAGAGCCCGCGCCGGCCCCGGGGATCGCGCTCGCCGGGCTCCTCGGCGCGCGCCGGGTCGTGGTGACCGACGACGGCGAAGGCGTCGCGCGGGCCGTGGCGCTCGCGCTCTCGGAGCGCGGCGTGCGCGCCGAGGTCGCCCCTGCGGTCTCCGGCGATCCGGACGCCGTCATCTTCCTCGGCGGGCTGCGCCGGGCGTCGACCGTCGACGACGCGGTGGCCGTGAACCGCGAGGCCTTCTCGACCGCGCGCGCGGTGGCGACGCGCTTCGCCGCGGAGGGCGGCGTGCTCGTGACCGCGCAGGACACCGGCGGCGACTTCGGCCTCTCGGGGCGCGACGCGCGGCGCGCGTGGCTCGCGGGGGTCTCCGCGCTGGCGCGGACGGCGGCGATCGAGTGGCCGAGCGCCTCCGTGAGGGCGATCGACGTCGAGCGCGGCGGGCGAAGCCCGGAGGCGATCGCGCGCGCCCTCGTCGACGAGCTCTTCACCGGGGGCGCGACGCGCGAGGTCGGGCTCCACGCGGACGGGTCGCGCACGACGCTGCGCAGCGTCGTGCGGGAGGTCGCCCCCGGCCGCCCCGTCGCGGAGCCCGACGACGTGGTCGTCGTGTCCGGCGGCGGCCGCGGCGTGACGGCCGCCTCGATCGTCGCGCTCGCACGCCGCGCTCGCCCGCGCCTCGTCCTGCTCGGGCGCTCGCGCCTGGAGGAAGAGCCGCCCGCGTGCCGCGGCGCTGGAGACGGCGCGGCCCTGAAGCGGGCGCTCCTCGAGGAGGCGAAGGCCCAGGGGCGCGCGCCGTCGCCCGCGGAGCTCGGCGCCCAGGCCGCGCGCATCCTCGCGAACCGTGAGGTCCGCGCGACGCTCGACGCGCTCCGCGCCGCGGGCTCGGAGGCGCGCTACGTGCCCGTGGACGTGAAGGACGCGGGCCGCTTGCGCGAGGCGCTCGACGAGGTGCGCCGCGCCTGGGGCCCGATCACCGGGATCGTGCACGGCGCGGGGATCCTCTCGGACAAGCTCATCGCGGAGAAGACGCCCGAGCAGTTCGATCGCGTGTTCGACACCAAGGTGGAGGGCCTGCGCGCGCTCCTCGACGCCACGTCGAGCGATCCGCTGCGGTGGATGGCGCTCTTCTCCTCGGTCGCCGCGCGCACGGGCAACCTCGGCCAGTGCGACTACGCGATGGCCAACGAGGTGCTCAACAAGGTGGCGGCGGCGGCGCGGCGCGCGCGCGGCGGGCAGCTCGTCGCCAAGGCGATCGGATGGGGGCCGTGGGAAGGCGGGATGGTGACGCCCGAGCTCAAGGCGCGGTTCGACCAGATGGACGTCGCGCTCCTCCCGCTCGACGAGGGCGCCCGGCGCTTCGTCGAGGAGCTCGAGGGCTCGCCGGACGAGGTCGAGGCCGTGATCGGCGGGGCGCACGGGGGCGGCCCGCTCGGCGCCGTCGCCGCGCCCGCGATCTCCGTCGAGGTCGCGGTGGACGGGCGGTCGCACCCGTACCTCGCCGACCACCGCGTGGGAGGCCACCCCGTGGTGCCGGTGGCGATGGCGATCGAGTGGATGGCGCGCGCGGCGTCGTCGCTCCGCCCCGGCTCCGGCCCCCTCGTGCTGCGCGACCTGAAGGTGCTGCGCGGGATCAAGCTGACGCACTTCGACAACGGCGGCGACCGCATCCGTGTGCTCTGCAAGCCGCGCGCGGACGGCGGCCGCGACGAGCTCGCGATCGAGCTCCGCGGGCGCGACGGCGAGCTGCACTACAGCGCCACCCTCGATACGTCGGCCGGCCCGCGGGATCTGCCCGAGCGCGCGGCCGAGCCCGCGCTCGACGCGTGGCGCCACGGTCCGGTGTACGACGGTCACGTGCTCTTCCACGGCCCGAGCTTCCAGGTCGTCCGGCGCGTCGAGGGCGCCTCGCGCGAGGGGCTCGTGGGGAGGCTCACGGGCACGCGCGAGCGGGGCTGGGCGCGCGAGGCGTGGCGCGTGGATCCGGCGGCGATCGACGGGGCCATGCAGCTCGCCGTGCTGTGGGCGCGCGGCGTGCTCGGCGGGGCCTCGCTGCCCATGTCGATCGCGACCTTCGAGAGCTTCGTGGACGGGCTCCCCGAGGACCCGATCCGGTGCGTGGTCCGCGGGCGGGAGGTCCACCAGGCGCGCGCCGTGTGCGACGTGACGCTCGAGGACGTGTCGGGCCGCCCGATCGCGGCGCTCCGCGGCGTCGAGACGATCCTCCGCCCGGGCGAGGCGCCCGCCCGGAACGGCGCGCGCGCGGGCGGGCTCTCGTGATGTTCGAGCCGATCGCGATCGTCGGGCGAGGCTGCGTCCTGCCCGGCGCGCTCTCGCCGCGCGCGCTCCACGAGGCCGTGCTCGCGCGGCGGAGCGCGGTGACCGGCGCGCCCGAGGGCCGCCTCCGGCTCTCGGCCGCGCACGCGCTGGGGACCCCGGAGCAGGCCGGCGATCGCGCGTGGAGCGACGCGGGCGGTTACGTCGAGGGCTTCGAGCCCGCGCTCGACGCGGCCGGGCTCCGGATCGGCGCGGACGTCGCGCGCGCGCTCGACGCGTCGTTCCGGTGGGTGCTCCACGCGGCGCGCGAGGCGCTGCGCCCCGTGGGCCACGAGCGCGCGTCGCCGCGCGCGGGCCTCGTGCTCGGGAACCTCTCCTTCCCGACGCCGACGATGGCGCGCTACGCGGAGAGCGTCTGGCTCGACGCCCAGGGAGAGGCGCTCCGCGGGGCCGCGCGCGCGGTCACGGGGGGCGAGCGCCCGGACCCGCGCAGCCGCTTCGTGTCGGGGCTGCCCGCGCAGCTCGCCGCCGAGGCGCTCGGCCTCGGCGCGGGCGGCTTCGCGCTCGACGCGGCGTGCGCGTCGTCCCTCTACGCGATCAAGCTCGCCTGCGACAGGCTGCACGATCGCACGGCCGACCTGATGCTCGCGGGGGCCGTGAACGGCGCAGACCCGCTGTTCTTGCGCGTCGGGTTCTGCGCGCTCGCCGCGATGAGCCGCTCCGGGAGGAGCCGCCCGTTCCACCGCGACGCGGACGGGCTCGTCCCGGCCGAGGGCGCGGCGGTCGTCGCGCTGAAGCGCCTCGCCGACGCGCGCGCGGCGAACGACCGCATCCTCGGCGTGATCCGGGGGGTCGGGCTCTCGAACGACGGCCGCGGCCGGGGGCTCCTCTCGCCCTCGGAGGAGGGCCAGGTCCGCGCGATGCGCCTCGCCTACGCCATGGCGGGCCTCGCGCCGGCGGACGTCTCGCTCCTGGAGTGCCACGCGACCGGCACGCCGGTGGGGGACGCGACCGAGGTGCGATCGACGGCGGCGGTCTTCGAGGGGCAGCGCGACGTCCCGATCGGCTCGCTGAAGTCGAACCTCGGGCACCTGATCACGGTCGCCGGCGCCGCGGGCCTCCTCAAGGTGCTCGGCGCGTTCGAGGCCGGCGTGCGGCCCCCGATGCTGCACGCGGACGCGCCGATCGAGGCGCTCCGCGGCTCGCCCTTCCGCCTGCTCGCGGAGGCGGAGCCGTGGCCGTCGGACCGCCCGCGCGTCGCGGCCGTCAGCGCGTTCGGGTTCGGCGGGAACAACGCGCACCTGCTCGTCTCGCAGGAGGCCCCGGGGCTCGCCGCGAGGTCGTTCGTGCCCGCGCGGCCGAGGCCCACGGTGGCCATCGTCGGGATCGGCGCGATGCTCGGCGACGCTGACGGCGCGCCCGAGGCGGCGCGCGCCGCGCTCGGCGGCGCGCCCTCGGGGCCCCGGCGCGCGGAGGTGGCCGTCGCGCAGGGCGGGCTGCGCTTCCCGCCGCGCGACCTCGAGCAGGCGCTGCCCCAGCAGCTGCTCGTGCTCGAGGCCGCGCGCGAGGCCGCCGCGGGCATCGCCCTGCCGCGCGAGCGGACCAGCGTGCTCGTCGGCATGGGGTGCGACCCCGAGGTCGCGCGGTACGGCCTGCGCTGGCGCCTGGCGGATCTCGCGGACGTGTGGTCCGCGCGCGCGGGCTGCCCGGCGCCTCCGGGCTGGCTCGGGCGGGCGCGCGACGCGGTGCAGCCGCGGCTCACGGCGGCCGGCGTCGTCGGCGCCATGCCGAACATCCCGGCGAACCGGATCAGCAGCCAGCTCGATCTCGCGGGGCCGGGGTACACGGTCTCCGCGGAGGAGGCGTCCGGCGTGATCGCGCTCGAGATCGCGGCGCGCGCGCTGCGCGAGGGCGAGATCGACGCGGCCATCGTGGGGGCCGTGGACCTGTCGGACGAGCCGGTGCACCGCGCGGCGCTGTCGGGGCTCGGGCGCGACGCGGCGCCGGGCGACGCGGCGGTGGCGCTCGTGCTCAAGCGCCTCGACGACGCGCGGCGCGACGGCGACCCGGTGCTCGCCGCGCTCGACGAGGAGGGCGCGCCCGCGCTGCGCCTCGGCGACGGCGACGGCGCCGTCGATCCGTTCGCGGGCGGCGCGGCGCACGCGGCCTCGGGCCTCTTGCGCGTGGCCGCGGCGGCGTGGAGCGTGCACCACGCCGCGCGCCCCTCCTCTGGGCGTGGGGCGGCGCGCGGGGCGGTTCCCTGGTTCGGCGCGCGCACCGCGCAGGCGAGGACGCGGGCGCTCGGGGGCGCGGACGTGTCGGTGCGGCTGTCGGCGTGCGGGCCGGCGGCGCCGCTCTGCTTCGAGGCGCCGCCGCGCCTGTTCGTGTACGGGGGCGCGGATCGCGCGTCCGTGCTGCGCGCGCTCGCGGAGGGGCGCACGTCGGGCGACGGGCCGGCCCGGCTCGTGATCGCGGCCGCGAGCGCGGAGGAGCGCGCCGCGCGCGCGGCCGCGGCGCGGCGGCACCTCGAGGCGGGCGGCCCCGCGCCCGAGGGCGTCGCGTACCGGGACACGCGGGCCGGCGGCCAGCTCGCGTTCGTGTTCACGGGGGCCGCGGCGTCGTACGCGGGCATGGGGCGCGAGCTCGCGCTGGCGATGCCGAACGCCGTGGCGCGCCTCGGCGAGCGGTTCACGTCCATGGACGCGGCGACCCGGTGGATCTTCGATCCGCCCGCGGAGCCGGGGCACCCGCTCGATCAGCTCTGGGCGAGCGCGTTCCTCTGCCAGCTCCACGCCGAGGTCTCGCGCCGGGTGCTCGGGCTCTCGCCGGACGCGACGATCGGCTACTCGTCCGGCGAGAGCAACGCGCTCTTCGCGACGGGCGCGTGGCGAGACCTCGACGCGATGATCCGGGACTGCTCGGAGAGCGCGGTGTTCAGGAGCGAGCTCGTCGGCGAGTTCGCGGCCGCGCGCCGCGCCTGGCGGAAGATCGGGGGCGACGGGGCCCGGCGGTGGGAGGCGTGGAGCGTGGCCGCGCCCGTGGAGGAGGTGCGCGAGGCGCTGCGCGGCGAGCCGCTCGTGCACCTCACGATCGTGAACACGAGGGACGACTGCGCGATCGGCGGCGAGGCGTCCGCGTGCGCGCGGGTGCTCGGGAAGCTCGGGCGCGGCCGCGCGATGCCGCTCGGCTACGAGATGATGGCGCACTGCCCCGAGATCGAGGAGATCCGCCGGGCGTGGTACGATCTGCACCACCGCCCGACGTGGGAGGTGCCCGGCGTGCGCCACTACTCGGCGGGGCGGGCGGCGGCGTTCCGGGCGACGTCCGACGCCGCGGCCGAGGCGATCACGGCGCAGGCGCTCGGGACGCTCGATTTCCCGAGGGTGATCGAGCAGGCCTGGGCCGACGGCGTGCGCGTCTTCCTGGAGCACGGGCCGCGCGGGCTGTGCAGCGGGTGGATCCAGCGGATCCTCGGGGACCGCGACCACGTCGCCGTGCCGCTCGACGTGGCGGGCCGGAGCGGCGTGCGGCAGCTGGCGAACGCGGCGGCGTGGCTCGTCGCGGCGGGGGTTCCCGTGGACCAAGGCGCGCTCGAGTGGGCGCTCGCCGCGGCCGGGAGGCCGGCCCGACCGCAGGGCGCCGCGCTGAAGGTCCCGGCTCATCCGCCGGAGATCCGCCTGCCGGCCCTCGAGCTTTCCGTGCAGCGGATGCCCCTCGCGCCCCGGCTCGTGCCGGTGCTCGACGGCGCGCCGGCGGCGCCAGCGCCCGCGGCGACGCCCGCGCTTGCGGCGCCAGCGCCTGCGCCCGCGTCAGCACCAGCACCAGCACCAGCACCAGCGGCGGCTCCAGCGCCGATCTCTCCGCCGCCGCCAGCGATCTCGTCGAGCTCGCCCGTCATCGAGCTCGTCACCCGCGCGGCGGAGCACCGCGCGCGCCTCGGCGCGCTTCATCAGGCGTTCCTCGAGACACACGCCGCCGCGCACACCCGGTTCCTCGCCCTCCAGCAGAGCCTGCTGGCGGGGTTCATGAACACGTACGGGCGCACGGCGGCCCCAGAGAGCCCCCTCCCGCCCGTCCCCGTCGTCGAGGAGCGCTCGCCGCCTGCGGCGCCCTGTCCCGAGATCGCGGGCGAGGGGAGCGGGAGGGCCGCGCGGGGCGGGGAAGGGCAGCGCCTGCCTGGACCGAAGCTCGATCGCGCGCAGCTGGAGCTCCTCGCTTCCGGGCAGATCTCCCGGGTGTTCGGCCCCGCGTTCGCGGATCAGGACGGCTTCCGCCGGCAGGTCCGCATGCCGATGCCGCCGCTCCTGCTCGCCGATCGCGTGACCGGGATCGACGCCGCGCCGCTCTCCCTCGGCACCGGCGCGCTCTGGACCGAGACGGACGTCACGGACGAGAGCTGGTACCTGCACGAGGGCCGCATGCCCGCCGGGATCATGATCGAGGCGGGCCAGGCGGATCTCCTCCTCGTCTCGTGGCTCGGCGTCGATCGGCTGAACCGCGGCGAGCGCGTGTACCGGTTGCTCGGCTGCGAGCTCACCTACCATGGCGAGCTCCCGAGGCCCGGCGATACCCTCGTGTACGACATCCACGTCGACGCGCACGCGAAGCAGGACGACATCCGGCTCTTCTTCTTCCACTACGGCTGTCGTATCGGCGGCGCGCTGCGCCTCTCCGTGCGGAGCGGTCAGGCGGGCTTCTTCACGGACGAGGAGCTCGCGGCGTCGGGCGGCGTCCTGTGGGATGCCGCCACGGCGGAGCACGCCGCCTCAGGCCGGCTCGATCCGCCCGCCGTCGCGTGCACGAAGCGGTCGTTCTCCGAGGCCGACGTCCGCGCGTACGCGGACGGGCGCGCCGCCGACTGCTTCGGGCCGGGCTACGAGCGGACCCGCGCGCACGTGCGCACGCCGCGCATCCAGGCGGGGCCGATGCTCCTCCTCCGCGAGGTCACCGACTTCGATCCGCGCGGCGGCCCGTGGCGGCGCGGCTACCTCCGCGCGGAGGCGGAGGTCGCGCCGGACGACTGGTACTTCGCCGGCCATTTCCTCGGCGACCCCTGCATGCCCGGCACGCTCATGTTCGAGGGCTGCGTGCAGGCGATGTCCTTCTATCTCGCGGCGATGGGCTTCGCGATCGAGCGCGACGGGTGGCGCTTCGAGCCGGTCCCCGATCACCCGATCGCGATGCGCTGCCGCGGCCAGGTGACCCCGGCGTCGAAGCGGCTCGTCTACGAGGTCTTCGTCGACGAGGTCATCGCGGGGCCGGTGCCCACGGTGTACGCCGACCTCCTCTGCACCGTGGATGGCCTGAAGGCGTTCCATGCGCGTCGCGTGGGGCTGAAGCTCGTCCCCGACTGGCCGCTGGACGACTGGCAGCGGCTCCCGGTCCCCGCCGGCGCGGATCCGGCGCACCGCGCGATGGACCTGCGCCGCCTCGGGGGCCTCCGCGGGTGGGCCCCGCCGAGGCCCGCGGCGTCGCACGAGGGGTTCTCCTTCGATTACCGCTCTCTCCTCGCGTGCGCGTGGGGGCGCCCCTCCGCGGCGTTCGGCCCCCAGTACGCGCGGTTCGACGGCCCGCGCAGCGTCGCGCGCCTCCCCGGCCCGCCGTACCACTTCATGTCGCGGATCACGCGCGTGGACGCGCCCCCGGGGCAGCTCCGCGCGGGCGTCACGATCGAAGCGGAGTACGACATCCCCGCGGGAGCCTGGTACTTCGACGAGAACGGGCACGCCACCATGCCGTTCTGCGTGCTCATGGAGGCCGCGCTCCAGCCGTGCGGGTGGCTCGCGAGCTACATCGGCAGCGCGCTCACGACCGACACCGATCTCCTGTTCCGCAACCTCGACGGGACGGGGACGCTGCTCGCCGAGCTCCCCCCGGGCGCGGGCGCGCTGCGCACGCGGGTGAAGATCGTGGACATCTCGCGCTCGGCCGGGATGATCATCGAGTCGTTCGAGGTCGAGTGCTCCGTCGGGGAGACGGCCGTGTACCGGATGAACACCGTCTTCGGGTTCTTCCCCAGGGAGTCCTTCGCGAACCAGGCGGGGCTGCCCGCCGCCGCCGAGGACCTGGCGCGCATCCGCGCGGAGTCGCCGTTCCTGCTCGATCTCCGGCGCCGGCCGGCGCGGTACTTCGAAGGAGCGCCCCGGCTCCCCGGGCCGATGCTCTGCATGCTCGACCGGATCACGGCCTGGGCGCCGGAGGGCGGCAAGAGCGGGCTCGGCTGGGCGCGCGGCGAGAAGGACGTCGATCCCGGCGACTGGTTCTTCAAGGCCCACTTCTTCCAGGACCCCGTGCAGCCCGGATCACTCGGCGTCGAGGCGCTCGTCCAGCTCCTGCAGTTCGTGATGATCGAGCGGAGGATGGGCGACGGGGTGCCGGGCGCCCGGTTCGAGCCCATCGCGGTGGGCCGTCCGTCGACCTGGAAGTATCGCGGTCAGGTCGTCCCGTCGAACCGCCGCATCACCACCGAGATCGACCTCCTTGAGGTCGGAGAGGACGGGCGGGGCCCGTTCGCCGTCGCCGAGGGCTCCCTGTGGGTGGACGGCAAGCGCATCTACCATGTCCGCCAGCTCGCGATGCGCATCGTGCCTGGCGGCGCGGGCCCGGCGCAGGAGGCGCTCGAGGAGATCCTCGATCCCGAGGTGGACACGTGGCTCGGCGACCACCGGCCGACGTGGACGATGCCGGCGCTGCCCATGATGTCGATGCTGGATCGCATGGCGGGCGCCGCGGCGCGTGGAATCGTGCGTGGAACCGAGCGTGGAACCGAGCAGCACGTCCTCGAGATCGCCGAGGTCCAGGTGCGACGGTGGCTGCCGTTCCCCGGCGGCCCCGTGCGCCTGCGCGCCGAGGTGAGCGAGCGCGACGGCTCGCGGCACGTCACCCTCCTCGGCTTCCGGGAGGCGCGCGACGCCGCGCTGTCGCGCTTCGAGCCCGTCGCCACGGGGCTCGTGCGCCTCGGCGCCCGGTTCCCGTCTCCACCTGCCCCCTTCCCGCCGCTCCGCGACCTCCACGACGCGGAAGATCCGTACACCTCCGGGGCGCTGTTCCACGGCCCGTCGTTCCGGATGTTGCGGTCCTTGCGCGTCGGCGCGAGCGGGGCGTCCGCGATCCTCGACGCGACGGAGCGCGGCGTCCCGCGCGGCGCGCTGCACCAGGGGCTCCTCGACGCGCTCACCCACGCGATCCCGCACGACGAGCTCGCGCGCTGGTCCAGAGACATCCCGGAAGATCACGTCGGCTATCCCTACCGCGTCCGGTCCCTCCGCCTCTTCGGGGAGGTGCCCGTGTCGGGGGAGGCGCGGGTGGAGGTCCGCTTCGCCGGCTTCGACGGCGAGCCGCGGCTCCCGATGTTCGACGTCCAGCTCCTCGTGGACGGCGCCGTGCGCGCCGCGCTCACGCTCGTCGAGATCCTCCTGCCGAAGGGGCCGTTCGCGCGAGCGAGCCGGGCCGAACGGCTCGCATTCCTGCGCGATCGCCGGTTCGTTCCGGGGATACGCCTCTCGCGCGGCGAGGGCGAGAGCACCGTCGCCGCGCCCGAGGACGTGAAGCCGGTCGACTGGCTCCCCGGCAACGTGGAGCGGATCTACGGCGCCGCGCCCGGCGGCGATCTCCTCGCCGAGGTCGCCGTGCGCGACCACGTGGCGCACCGCGCGCTCGTGCACCCGAGCGCGGTGCGCCCGGCCGCCGATCTCGCGAGCGCCACCACGGCGGCGCGGCCGCTGCGCCGCCGCTTCCTGAGCGTCGCGCGCGACGGCCACGCGGTGCGCGTCACGGAGCCGCGCCCGCCGGCCATGGACCTGTCGCCCGTCGAGGCGCACTGGCGCGCGTGGTTCGGCGTCGGCGCGTGGCCCGTCGAGGATCTCTATTACGGCCTCATCGAGCGGTTCGTCAGCGACGTCGTGATCGCGGATCCCGAGGCGTGGGGCCGGGTGCGCGGGCGGAGCTGTCTTTACGTCGCGAACCACCAGGTGGCCGTCGAGTCTCTCCTCTTCTCGGTGATCGTCTCGGCCCTCTCCGGCGTCTCGACGGTCACGCTCGCGAAGGCCGAGCACAAGGGCTCGTGGATAGGAGAGCTCATCCGGCAGAGCTTCGCGTACCCGGGGATCACCGATCCGGGCCTCATCACGTTCTTCGATCGCGAGGACCGAGACTCCCTGGTGCGGATCGTCGGCGACCTCGCGCGCGACATGGCGGAGCGGGGCAAGAGCGTGATGGTGCACGTCGAGGGCACACGCGCGCTCTCGTGCCGGAAGCCCGTGATCAAGATGAGCTCGGCGTTCATCGACATGGCGCTCTCGGCCTCTGCCCCGATCGTGCCGGTCCGGTTCGTCGGCGGCCTCCCGGCCGAGGAGCTCCCGCGCCGGATCGAGTTCCCCGTGGGCCTCGGGCGCCAGGAGTTCTGGATCGGCCGCCCGGTGCTCCCGGAAGAGCTGCGCGAGCTCCCCTTGAAGGAGCGCAAGCAGGCGGTGATCGACGCGATCAACCACCTCGGGCCAGGGCCGCTGCACGAGCGGCCCGCCGCGCCGGACGCCGCGTTCGCGGCCCGCGCGGACGCGTGGGCGGCGCGCACCGGCGCGGGCGCCGAGCGCGCCACGCTGCTCGCCGCGCTGGACGCGCAGACGTCGTACCGCTCCGAGGCGACGCGACGGCTGATCGAGGGCGCACGCGCGGGACGGCCGGTGGCGGGCGCCGACCCCGAGGGGCGCTGGCTCGCGGGCCTCGCGCGGTGGCTGCTCGGCGCCGGGGGCGGTCCAGAGACGAACCTGACCATGGAGGAGCAGAGATGACGATGCGAGTCTCGACGGGATCGGCGCGGTACTGGATCGGCAAGGCGTGGCTCGCGCTCTTCGGCTGGCGCCTCGAGACCGAGGCGCCCACCCACGAGAAGTTCGTGTTCATCGCGGCGCCGCACACCTCCGGGTGGGATCTGCCCTTGATGCTCGCGACTTCGTACGCGATGCGCGTCCCGATCTCCTGGATGGGCAAGCAGGAGCTGTTCCGCCCCCCCTTCGGCTGGTTCCTCCGCGGCCTCGGCGGCATCCCCATCGATCGCGGCGCCCGCAAGAACCGCGTGGGCTGGGCGATCGAGCAGTTCGCCCGCTCGCCGCGCCTCGTGCTCGCCATCCCTGCAGAGGGGACGAGAGAGCGCGTGGACCACTGGAAATCGGGGTTTTACCGCATCGCGCTCGGGGCCTCTGTCCCCATCGGCCTCGGGTACCTGGATTTCTCGCGAAAGACCTGCGGGCTCGGTGGCTTCGTGATGCCCACCGGCGACGTGCGCGCCGACATGGACAAGATCCGCGCGTTCTACAAGGACATCCGCGGCAAACACCCCGAGAAGGAGAGCGAGCCGAGGCTCCGCGAAGAGGCGACGAGGCCGGGCGTGTCGGCGGGCCTCGAGGTGGCGTGAGCCTCGTCGAGCTGCGGACGTGATGCTCGCCGCGCTGCGCCGCCTGTTATCGGCCCTGGGCCTCGGGCCTCGAGCGCTCGATCCGCCCCTCCTCGAGCCCGACGAGCTGGCCCGCTGGTACTCGAGCCTCGACCACGACGAGCGCGCCGCCGTCAGCCGCAAGCTGGCCCCGCGCGTCCGCGCGCCCCGGGCCGCCCCGGATCCCGCCGCCCTGCCCGCCGTCGCCGTCGGGCGCCTGGTCTTCGAGCAGGACGGCCCCGGGGGCCCGATCCCGCTGCACCACGTGAGGGTCGAGCTGTGGGACCGGGACATCGGCTCTCCGGACAACTTCCTGGGCGAGGGCTTCACGGACGCTGACGGGCGCTTCGCCGTCCGCTACGATCCCGCCGACGCGGGGCTCGGGGACACGCCGGACCTGGAGCTCCGCTTCTTCGAGCCTCAGCACACGTTCCGCAGCGACGGGCGAGCGGTGGATACGTGGCGGCGCATCGGCTCGGAGCGCGGACCCGACGATCACGGCGGGCTCCACCACGACTTCGGCACCCTCCGGGTGCCCTACTGGGAGTACGACCCCACAGCGCCCCTGCCCCGGCTCCTGGTCGCCGAGGAGGGCACGCCGCCGACCGCCTACGCCCCCGGACGCGCCCTGGCGATGCTCAAGGCCGTCGCGCCGATCGAGGCCATCAAGCGCCGGCACCTGCTCCAGGTCCGCCTCGGCATAGCGCCCACCCTGCCCGCCTTGCAGGCCGATTATCCGGAGTCGCTGACCGTCCGCATGGAGCGGCAGGCGCCGGGGTCGTCCCGCAGCGACGCCTTCTTCGGCGAACGCATGCTCAACGGCATGTTCGCGACGGTCCTGGACCGCGACCCCGAGGCGCCCGGCGATCCGGCGGCCTTCCGGCTCTATCTCCCCTGGAACGCCTATGAGCAGGACGGCATCCACTGCCTGCCCGACGTCGACCTCCGGTTGCGCCTCGTGGACGGCCGCCTGCTGCCCGTGCGCATCGTCCTCGGGTTGCGGGAGCCGGGGGCGACGGCGGCCGGCTCTCCGGTCACACGTCGGGCCTTCACGCCGGGCGACGGGGCCGACTGGGAGGCCGCCAAGCGCGTCGTGCGGGTGAGCGCGACGCTGGACGCCGAGCTGGGCAATCACCTCGCGCAGTGCCACCTCAACCTCGAGCAGTACGCCATCGCCGCGCACCGGAACCTGCGGCGGAGCCCGCTGCGCTGGCTGCTCATGCCCCACCTCCGGGAGGTGGTCCTCATCAACCACTCCGCCAACGAGTTCCTGCTCGGTCCGGGCGGATACATCACCCGCGCCAGCGCGCTGACCGACCGCGCGATCCAGGCGCGGCTCAAGCACCTCCTCGGCAGCTACGACTGGCGGGGCTTCGCGCCCGCGCCGCCGCTGTGCGAAGGGCACCGCTACGCCCGCGCAGCGCAGCTGTTCTGGCGGGTGATCGGGGAGCACGTCGACGCCTTCTTCGCCGAGCATGGCGCCGCGGTGGACGCCCAGTGGCTGGAGGTGCGCCGCTTCTCGGACGACCTGGTCGCCCACGCGGTGCCCGCCTTCGTGTGCCGCTGGCTGCGGGCGCGGGTGCCGGGGAAGGACGCGCCGTGGTTCGTGCGGTCCGAGCGCATGGACCTGGACGAGAAGGCCGTCGAGCCGCCGCCGCGGGCGGTCAGCGCGATCACCCGCACCGATACCCCCCAGCCCGGCGAGCAGGACGCGCTCAAGCAGCTCTGTCGTTACATCATCTTCTTCGCGACCTTCCGGCACTCGTGGGCCAACAACCTCCAGTGGGAGGACGGCGGCGAGGTCCTGTACTCCTGCCTGGGGCTCCGCTGGGGACGGGGCAACGTCCTGGTGGCCGAGGACGATCCGGACGTGGCCCCGCCGCCGGACGAGGCCACCGAGATGCTCTGGATCTCCTGGATGTTGTCCAAGACCAGCTACGGTCTCCTCCTCTCCAACGAGGAGGGCGACGTGCACCCGCGGCTCGTGGAGCTGCTCCGCGCGCGCGCCGCCGAGCTCGCGGCGCTCGGCCTCGACGTGAGGACGGTGCAGTCCCGAATCAACATCTGAGCGCGGGTCCCCATCACTTCCCGCCCGGCGTGACGAGCGTTGTGACGCGCGCGGCCTTCGCCCTATGCTCCGTCGCATGGCCCCCCTGGACAGCCTTCACCTGCTCCTCGCGTTCCTGCTCTTCGGGCTCGGGGTGCTGGCGGTCTTCAGGGTCCCGCTGGGCGTCCTCTGGAAGCCGGCTGTGGCAGCGACCGAGTGGGGCCACGTGCTGGCCGTCGCGCCGCTCGTCTCGCTGTTGCTGTCAGCGCGCGGCGCGGCAGGGGCTCACCGGTGGATCGCACCTGCGCTGGCCGTGCTCGCCGCGCTCCTCCTGCTCTCCTCCCTCACTCGAGCCCTCCTGTACGCCAGGGGCCTCGAGCGGGAGCTCGCCGCGAAGCTCGGCGCGGCTCGACCCCCCGAGGTGCACGGGGCCCCGGCGCGCCCCGCGCCCATCGTCCTTCGCGATCTCCTCTCGGTCTCCACGCCCCGGGTGGCCCCCACCCGGCATCTTTACCGGGAAGTCGACGGCCGCGCGCTGCACCTCGATCTCTACCGGAGCCCCGGCGCTCCCGGGCCTCTGCCCGTCGTGGTGGTGATCCACGGGGGCTCCTGGAACAGCGGGGACAGCTCCCAGCTCGCCTGGCTCAACGGCTACCTCGCCGCCCGCGGCCTCGCGGTCGCGGCGATCAACTACCGGCTGGCGCCCCAGCACACCTTCCCGGTCCAGCGCGACGACGTGCTCGCTTCCGTGACCTGGCTCCGGGAGAACGCCGCGCGTCTGGAGCTCGACCCCGCCCGCGTCGCCTTGCTGGGGCGCTCCGCTGGAGGCCAGCTGGCCCTCCTGGCCGCGTATACCGCGCGCGATCCGGCGATCCGCGGCGTCGTCGCGCTGTACGCGCCCTCGGATCTCAACTGGAGCTGGGAACACCCCACGAACCCCCTGGTGCTGGACAGCCCCAGGACCCTGAGCGAGTACCTCGGAGGGACGCCCGCGCAGGTCAAGGAGCGTTACGACGCCGCCTCGGCCATCGACTTCGTGGTCCCCGGCTCACCTCCGACGCTGCTGATCCATGGGACCCGCGACGAGCTGGTCTTCGCCGAGCAGAGCCGCCGCCTCGAACGGCGCCTGGCCGAGGCCGGCGTACCCCACCTGCTGCTCGAGCTCCCCTGGGCGACCCACGGCTGCGACGCCAACCCCGCCGGCCCGGGAGGACAGATCACCACGTGGGCCGTGGAGCGCTTCCTCGCCGCCGCCTTCCAGCAAGCGCCGTCGAGCGCTGCCGTGAGCACATGAGGCGCGACGCCGGGGAGCCGGTGAGGGGCGCCGGCGCCCGAGGGCGAGCGGCCCCGCGGCCGCCGCGGCGTCTCAGCGCGCGATGAGCTTGCCCGTGACGCGCTTCGGGAGGACCACCCCGAAGAACATGTCCTCCTCGAACGGCTCCGTCGAGTCGACATGGACCTTCGCCTGGGCGGCGACCGTCGCGATCGCCGTCTGCATGAAGACCATCGCGAAGTTTGCGGCCACACACGCCCGCGGGCCGCGCATGAACGGGAAGAAGTAGCCGCTCCCGAGAGGGTCGCGCGCGACGCCGCCGTCCAGCCAACGGGCAGGGTCGAAGACGTCAGGGTTGGGCCAGTGGGCGGGATCGCGGTGCAGGTGCTGGTTCGAGATGAGGAGGGTCGTCCCCGCCGGCAGCGTGACCCCGGCGAGCTCGGTGTCGGCGATCGGCACGCGGATCGTGATGCGGACGGCCGGGAGGATCCGCATCGCCTCGTACGTGACGGCCTCGATCCAGCGCGCGCCGCGCAGCCGCTCGAGGGTCAGCTCCCCCTCGGCGAGCGCGGCGGCTTCGGCCGCGAGGCGCTCGTCGGTGGCGGGGTATTTTGCCAGCTGGTGGAACGCGCCGACCAGGGTCGTGCTCGACGAGAACACGCCGCCGAAGAACATCAGCCCGACGATGTGCGCCAGCGCGTCGTCGTCGATGCCGGGCGCCTCGCGCAGCATCCACGAGAGCAGGTCGGTCGCGGCCGGGTTCGGGGCCCTGCGCGCGGCGCTGACCCGCGCGGCGAAGTGACCGTAGAATCGCGCCTTGGCCGCCTCGAACCCCTTGGGCGGCCTCACGAACCTCAAGGGGATCTTCGCCTTGATTCGAATGTCGGCGCCCGTGGCGAGCAGGATGAAGTCGTCGTACAGCGAGTCGGGGAGCTCCTCGCCGACCCCGGCGACGGCGAAGGCGTCGAAGGTGAGCCGGCGCAGCGCCTGCACGAGGTCGATCGACGCGCCGCTGCTCCGGGCACGGAGGGCGCCGACGGATCCCTGGATCGCCGCCTTCATCGGGCCCACCTGGGCGGCCAGCCACGCCTCGATCCACGGCTGCTCGAACGGATCGGCCCGGCGCATCTCTGCCCAGTTCCCGCGCTGCGTCGCGATGAAGACCGAGTGCTCCGTGGTCGACGGCTTGATCTGCTCGATGATCGAGCTCTTCTCGAACTCGGTCCGGCGCGAGTCGAGCACCTGCTCGATGAGATGGGGGTCGTTGAGCACCAGCGCCGGAGTGCCGCCCAGCCAGATCAGGGTGACCCCCCCGTACTCGCGCCCGTACCTCGCGCACACGTCCCAGGGCGGGGGCCCGAAGAAGTCCGTGGCGGTGCCCAGGACGCCGGGCTCCGGCCCCGGGAGCGCCGCCAGCGCGCTGCGCTTCTTGCCGAAGAACAGGTTGAACAGGCCTCGAGAGAGAAGGTTCGGCACGGGCGGTATCCTCTACGTGGGTTGGTCGGAGCGGCGGAGGCCCGTCAGATGGTGATTCCGCAGGGGATCTTGTCGGCCGACAGCACGGTGTAGGGCACCTCGCACCTCGCGTTGCGCGCGTTCACCGCCTCGCGCTGGGCGCGCAGCCGGTCGAAGAACCGCTCGCGGACCGCCATCATCTCCGGCTCGACGAAGTACTCCTCGCGCCACCCGCCCTCGTGGAGCAGGTACTCCTCGTCGTCGCCGAAGCTCGAGAGCGCTCGCCCGATGGCGATCTGCCAGAGGGTCTGGGACCTGGTCGGGAGCATGGCGGCGAGCTCGGTCGGGCCGATCTTCCCCTTCTCCCTCGGCGGCGCCATGCGCATGCAGAGCGGCGCGTTGGGCACGAAGGCATAGTGCTCGTACTGGAGGTAGTTGAGCGCGCCGTGCTGGACGCTGACCGTGAAGAGGACCGTGCTGAGGATATCGACGAGGTCGGCGACGCGCGAGAGCTCCGCGCAGGGCAGCTTCTCGGCGGGCAACCCGCGCGCCGTGAGGTCCGCCCACCACGCCTGCATCTCGGCGTCCTCCGCGAGGTCGGCGTCGGACCTGTAGAAGTGGTCGAGCACGCCGCCGACGTACTCCTCTATCGCGTCCCACAGCGCGAGGGCGTCGTCGCGGTAGGGGTAGTACGGCAGCACCGCCGGATCGAGCACGCCGCGGCGCTCGAAGTCCGGCCGGGGCTTGTTGTCGGTCAGCTTCCAGCGGCGGAATCCCTTCTTGCCGAGCTCTACGTGCCCCTTGTCGGGACCTCCGGTCGCGATGAAATCGTCGAACACACCGCCCTCGGCGAGCAGGGTCACGCGCGCCCCCTCGTTGATGGCGAGCGTGTACCGGAAATGGCGGCGCAGCAGCTTGTAGATGGGGTGTTTATCCGGGAGGTTCCGCATCGTCGCCATGACGAACGGCTCCGTCACGAAGTGCGTCCGTATCGCGTGCGCGACCATCTGGTGTGCGTTCCCTTCGCTGCACCGCGTGTACATCTTCGCGGCGAGCCAGTCGTGCTCGCTGTCGTTCGGCGTGAACACCGGATCCCGCTCGGGATCGCGGCCGAGCTGGATCGCGATCGGCCGGAGCTGGCCTTCGTCGTCGCGGTACAGGAGGCACCGCGCCGGGGGCGCCCAGCGCCGCTCCTCGGCGCCGTCCTCATCCACCTTCCTGAACATCGGGATATCGTCGAGGATCTCGAAGTCGAGCAGGAAGATCCGCTTCGATGCGAGCGCCTGCGCCAGCGAGACGCCCGGCGAGAGCACGCCGCGGAGGTCGGCGTCCCGGAGCGGGAGGCCCTTCGGCAGGGCGTTGATGAGCTCGAGGTAGATCGGGCTGACTCCCTGGACGGCCTGCCGCGCGAACTCGCGGTCGCGCTGCCACCGCGGCGCGACAGACGGCACCTCGATCCCCCTGAACAGGTCGAGCATGTCCACGAGCGCGTTCCAGGCCCTCGTCAGCGCGGGCATCTTCAGCTTGAGCGCGGCCATCGTCTTGGCGAAGATGACCTGGTAGCTCCCGTCGGCGAGGCCCCGGTAGCGCTCGTCCTTCGGGAGCGGCCGCGCCTCGCTGATGTCGAGCGCGCCCGGGAGCCCGGCGGTCGCCTCGGCGGGGCGCCAGACGTAGATCTCTCGGCGGCGCTCGATCTGCGCGGCGCGGGCAGCCGCCTCCCGCTCGTCCCGGGCGTGCTGAGGGAGCCGCCCTGTGCCTTCGAGGACCTCCGTCGTCGAGCCGCCGAGCACCCAGCGGAAATACGGGAAGTACCAGCTCCTCTCGCCGGCCGTGACCCGGGCGAAGTCAAGGAGCCAGTCGCTGCCCGCGAGCTCCCCGCCGTTGGTGAACCGGAGCAGGATCAGCTCGCCGACGTCGTCGGCCTGGATGTCGTAGACGTCCTCCGCGCCGGCCACGAAGTCGTCGTGAAAGCGCCTGTCGAGCCGGTGCGGCCCGCTCTCGCCGCGCGTGCCCACCAGCACGACGGTAATATCGGCGTCCGTCCCGGCGCCGAGCCGATTGCCCGTGCGCACGACGATCTTGTAGTCGACTGTCATCAATGCCCCCATGGTTGATCCTGGCGGTCGGGATGGTAGGTGTGCATCCGTGAGATCCACGGCCGCATCCTGATCCGTTTTTCGGATGGCTCCTGTTGTCGGTGGGATCGAGGCGTTTACCGGCCAGGAAACGGCGGCGAGCCTGCGGGAAGTCGCGTGGCGCTGCCCCTCAGGAGGCGAGTAAACCGTACGGCCTCGGTTCGTGTCAAGGCGGGCATCGGCCTGCGGCAAACCTCCCGCTGCGCGCTCATGGCGCCTCCGCGAGCGGCATGAAGATGCGTGCACCTGCTCAACGACCTTGAGACGGACAGGCAGATATCCTATGCGCGCAGCACGGAGCGCGATCTGCGCCCACGGGAGGGTGGCCACTCCGATGCATCGACGCGAGAAGACATGTTTAGCGGGCTTTCGCGCTCGCGGGGCGCTCGCGGCGGCGCTCCTCGCCGTCGCGGGCGGGCTGCCGGCGGCGGGCGCAGCCGAGGATGGGGGACCGCCGCCCGCGGCGGACGCCGGGCCCGATGCAGCGGACAGCGCTCACGGCGCATCAGCCGCCGGGGACGCGGCGGCCGGCGCCAGCGCCCCCGCGGCGGGCGCGGCCCCGGAGCCGCAGGTCGCCGGGTCGCCCGCGCCCGCGCCGGCCCCGGAGGGAGGCGGCCGCGCGGAGGAGATCGCCCGGGCCGAGCAGGCCCAGCGCGAGCAGGCGAGGCTCCACCTGGAGCTCGAGGCGCGGCAGCACAGGCTCGCCGCCGAGGAGCGGCGCGCCCGGATCGAGGAGCTCGACCGCGAGGCGCGGGAGGCGGACCACGGCAGCCAGGCCGCGGATGTGCTGCTCCAGCGCGTCATGGCCGAGCTGCAGTCGATTCGCCCGGAGGTCGACGCGGCGCTCCGGGATCTGACGGCGGCCCGTGCCGTGCCGCGCCTCGATCCGCCGGCCGGAGCGCCGGCCGGAGCGCCGGCCGCCGGCGACGCGCCACCCGAGGCCGAGCGGCTCGCGGCGCAGCGCCGCGCGCTTTCGGCCGAGGCGGACGCCCTCGAGGGCGAGGCGCGCCGGATCGCCTGGCAGCGCGCCGAGGAGGCGCTCCGCGCCGAGGAGGCGCTCGACGCGGCGCGGACGCTGCTCCTCGCGCGGCTGAGCGAGGCGCGGCGCGACGAGGCGCTCGGCGTCGACCGCGAGGGGATGGACCAGCTCCGCGCCGAGCTCTGGCACATCGCCGTGCGGGCGCGGTGGTACGGGCTCCGCCGCGACAGCGTCCTCGTCGAGGCGCGCGAGGCGCTGCGCGACCCGTTCTACGTCGCCGCCATGATCGCGCGCGGCGGCCTCCTCCTCGCCGTGCTCCTCGCCGCGCTCGTGCTGGCCCGGCGGCGGCAGCGCCTGCTCGACGGCGCCCAGGTCGCGCTCGGTCGCGTGCTCCGCCGGCCGCGCCTGCTGCGCGGCGTCGGCCGCGCGCACGCCGCGCTGTCGGCGGTCTCGGGTGCGCTCCTTTTCCTGGCCACGATCGTGGTCCTCCCTGCGGCCCTCGGGCCCACGACAGCGCGCGTCCGAGGGGTCGAGCTCGGCTACTCCCTCCTGCTCTGGTACGCCCTCTACCGCCTCGCGCTCGCGGCCGCGCGCCACCTCATCGCCTCGCGCGAGGCCGCGCCCGGCGCGGCGGTCGGCGCGAAGCTGCTGCGATCGCTGCAGACGGTGGCCCGCTACGCGCTGGCCGTGCAGCTCCTCCTCGCCTTGTCCGAGGTCGTGGCCGGCCGGCGGTACCTCCACCACGCCGTCGGCCGCGCCGCCTGGCTCGGCGCGATCCCGCTCGCCTGGCTGCTCATGCGGAGGTGGCGCGACGACATCTGCGAGGCCTACCTGCGCCTCCAGGACACCGGGCCGCTGGCCGAGTCGGTGCGCGCGACCCGCCGCCGATGGTACGGCTTCTTCGTCGCCATCGCCGCGTTCGTGGCCCTGGCGCTCGCCGCGCTCAGCCGCACGGCGCGGCGCTTCCTGCTCAGCTTCGAGTCGTCGCACCGGGTCCTCGCGTTCATGTTCCGGAGGCGGATCGAGCGGCGCAAGGGCGCCCAGGCCGCAGCCGAGGCGCCCGCCGCGCTGCCCGACGAGCTCCTCGCCCGCCTGCCCGAGCAGCCGATCGAGGACCCGGCCCAGGGGCTCGACTACTACCCTGGCCTCGACCGCTTCGAGGCGCTGCTCGCTTCCTGGAGGGACAGCTCCCAGGGAGGATCGCTCCTCGTGGTCGGCGGCGCGGGCTCCGGCAAGACGAGCTGGCTCCGCGCGGCCGAGCACAGGGCCGGAGAGATCCCCCGCCAGCGCATCGCGCTCCGGCAGCGGCTGCTCACCGAGGCCGATATCATCTCCGCGCTCGGGGCCGCGCTCGACGCCCCGCGCGGCGCGTGCGAAGGCGCCGGCGCCCTCGCGGCGTGGCTGCGCGTCCAGCCGCGCCGGATGTTCATCGTCGACGACCTCGAGCACCTGTTCCTGCGCGGCCTGGACACGTGGGGCGCGTGGGAGGCGTTCCTGGAGATCGTCGAGCACTCGACGCCGCGGATGTTCTGGCTGTGCGCCCTCGCGGAGCACCCGTACCGGTACCTGCAATTCGCCCGCGGCGGGGCCGTCGTCTTCCGGACGATGGTGCAGCTCGCGCCCTGGCCCGAGCAGAAGCTGGGCGAGCTGCTCGGCGGGCGCCTCCGGTCGAGCGGATTCACGCTCTCGTTCGACGACCTCCTCCTGGACGAGGAGGCGCCCGACCAGGAGGCCTACGCGGCCGCGACCGAGCGGGACTTCAACCGCCTTCTCTGGCATTACGCGCAGGGCTCTCCGCGCGTCGCCCTTCACTACTGGCTGCGATCGCTGAGGCCCGCCGGCGACCGCCGTCTCCGCATCCAGCTCTTCCGCGGCCCCAGCGGGGACGACCTGGAGGAGCTCGGCGAGCTGGAGCGCTTCGTCCTCGCCAGCGTCGTGTGGCACGACAGCCTGACCACCGAGGAGGCGTCGATCTCCCTCGGGTTCCCTCGGCTCCCGTGCGAGAACGCCCTGTCCAAGCTGGTCGATCTCGGCGTCGTCGACTCCCTCGGAGGCCGTCACCGCGTCACCACCCGCTGGCAGAGCGCGGTCACGACCTTCCTCCTGCGCAAGCACCTGATCCAGCCGTGACGAGAGGACGACCATGGAATCCGACGTAGACCTTGTCGACAGCGCGAAGCTCATCGAGACGATCCAGGCGGGGGGCGTGCTCACCGGCGTCGCGATCCTCGCCGTCACCTGGCTCCTCATCCGGCTGCTCACCGCCGCCATCGAGCGCGGCAGCAGCCGGTACGTCCACCGGCGCCTCCTGCTCAACCAGGTCGCCACGCTGCTGCGCTTCGGCCTCTACATCGGCGGCATCGCCGCCGCGACCGCGGTCTCCATCAACCTCTCCCGCGAGGTCGTGCTCGCCCTGACCGGCACGGTGGCCGTGACGATCGGCTTCGCGCTCAAGGATCTCGCCTCGTCGATCCTCGCCGGGCTGACGCTCATCGTCGATCGACCGTTCATGGTGGGCGACCGCGTCAAGTTCGGCGATCTCTACGGGGAGGTGATCACGATCGGGCTGCGCTCGGTGCGCCTCATCACCGAGGACAACCTGCTCGTGACGATCCCGAACAACAAGTTCCTGACCGAGGCGGTCGGCTCGGCGAACCACGGCCGGCTGGACATGGCGGTCAGCGTCCAGCTCTTCATCGCCCTCGATCAGGACATCGGCCTCGCCAAGCGGGTCGTGGAGGAGTGCGTCACCAGCAGCCGCTACGTCTACCTCGGGCAGCCGCCCAGCGTGCGTGTGAGCCAGTGCGTGCTCGGCGACGTCACGGCGGTGCGCCTCGACGCCGAGGCGCACGTCCTCGACATGAAATACAAGCAGGATTACCAGAGCACCCTGACGGAGCGGGCGCTCAAGGCGCTCCGCGAGAGGCGCATCCTCCTCCACGGCGAGGCGCCGAGAGGCGCGCCCCTCCCTGAGGACGAGCGCGCGACCGCGTGACGCCTGCCCGGCGGGGCCGGCCCGCAGCGTCAGGCATGACCGTGCGTCGCGGGTTCGTCAAGCGCGTGGCGCGCAGAACCTCCATCGCGGCAGCGTGAACGGAATTCCATCGATCGTCGCGGGATGTGCTCCTATCATGGAATTCCGCGGAGTTTTCCGGGTCCGTTTGTGAAACGCACGGCCGGCGCACGGGGCGGCTGGGACGCCGCTGCTCGCCGACCGGGGTCGCCAGAGAGAGCTGGACCTGCGCCCCGGCACCGGAAACGGTCCGGCGGGTTAGCTCAGCTTGCGCTCCGCCGCCGGAAACGGTCTCGGTGCGGTAGCTGAGCTTGCGCTCCCGCATCGGAAACGGTCCGGCGGGTTAGCTCGGCTTGCGCCCCGGCACCGGAAACAGCCCGGCGGGTTAGCTCAGCTTGCGCCCTGGCACCGGAAACAGCCCGGCGCGTTAGCTCAGCTTGCGCCCTGGCACCGGAAACAGCCCGGCGCGTTAGCTCAGCTTGGCTCCGGCACCGGAAACGGTCACGAGAGGGCAGCCGAACTGCCCAGACGCAAGATCTCGACGTCCAGGGACGCGCCGTCAGGACCTTGCCAGACCCGTTGACGCATCGCGACGGGTCGTTATGCCTTGCCGGAACGTCCGGTGTGTGCCGGGCGCTGACATCAAGTCCAGCGCGGGGGGCTGGGAGCATGGCGTTCATGTTCCTCCGCCACCCGGCGAAGGACATCAATGGAGAGGTGTTTCCCCTCATGGCCAAGCCTTCCGCTCCCATCAAGAAGAAGCCGTCTCCCAAGAAGCCCGCGGCCCCGCCCCAGGCGGCGGCGGCGTTCGACAGGGCTCTTCCCGAGATCGAGGCGCTGAGCCCGGATCGGCTCATCGCCATCAAGATCGATATCCCCCGCGCCGTCTCCCAGGTGCTCGGCGTGCTGCCCGGCCTCGTCGCGCTGCGCTCCGCCATCGCGGAGCACCTGCCGACGCACGATGTCGCGCTGCTCGACCGGCTCGAGACCTACGCGCTCGCCGCCTGGTACACGCACCTCGTGTGGCTATCGAGCGGAGGCGCCGAGAACGCGCTGAAGCCGCTGCTCGCGGAGGCGGCGCCGCTCCGCGAGAACCTCTTGAGCGACGCGGAGGCCCTCGCCCGCCGCGGCCTGCTCGACGCGGAGACGGTCGCGGAGATCCGCGCCGGCCACGGCCACATCGACACCGCGAACGACCTCGTCGCGCTCTCGGCGCTCTTCAGCGCGAGCTGGCCCGAGATCGCCGGCAAGACGGCCGCGACCGAGGAGGAGGTGAAGCGCGCCGGCCAGATCGGGCCGCAGCTGCTCGCCGCCCTCGGCGTGCGGGAGCACGGCAAGGGCCCCGGGCCGACCGAGGCCGGGGACAAGCGGGCGCGCGCGTTCGCGCTGCTCGCGAACGCCTACGACCAGACCCGCCGCGCCGTCGCGTACCTGCGCTGGAACGAGGGAGACGCCGACACGATCGCGCCGTCGCTCTACAAGGGCCGCGGCGGCCGCGCGGCGTCGTCGAGCGACGATGCCGCCGAGCCCGAGGACACGGCCGCGCCGCCGGGCGCCGAGGCGCCTCTGCCGGGCGCCGGCGCAGCGACGCCTCTGCCGGGCGCCGGCGCAGCGCCCGCCGCCGCACCGAACGGCGCGGGGGCAGCGCCCGACGGCGCGCCGCTCGCCGGGGCGCCGCTCACCGGCTAGAGCGACAAACGGGTTGAACCCGTCTGAAACGAGCAGATTTTCGAACCGCCAAGGCGCCAAGGACGCCAAGAAGGAGAAGAAAATATCTTGGCGCCCTTGGCGCCCTTGGCGCCTTGGCGGTTCATCTCTCGTTCCTCAACGTGATCGGTGTTCTAGTTCCGAGCGTCACAAGTCTGGCCGGTGCTGGGCACGCCCGGGGACATGGCGCCCGAGCAGGCGCGGGGAGAGCAGGCGCGGCTCGTCATGGCGGAGGGAGCATCAGGACGCCAGCGCCAGGGTCTGCGAGGACTCCCCACAGCTTCCGCGCGAGCTCCTCAATTTCCGGCGACAGCTCTCCGCCCGACAGCCACTGCTGTACGAGCGACGAGAGCCGCTCAAGACGCTGGATGTCGTCTTCTGTGAGCCTCTCCGGCCCCCCCTGCGCCGATCCCTGATCACGCAGCGCCATGAACCGCCGAAGTCCGTTTTTTAGTGCTTCCAGGCCATCGAGCAGATGCGCCTCGTGCTTGGCGAACACGCAACGCCACACGAGCATCTGAAGCAGCCCTTCCCCATTAAAAATGTCGACCGCCATATCGGCGCTGGCCGCACGCTCCGCATCGCGGAACGAATGCTGAAGCTGAAGAAATCGGATCGAACGAGCGCGAACGTAACGGTACGCTTCGGCCGGCCGTCCTGTCATCGTCTGGGAAGTCCCCTACGAGATCGTGGGACCCGACGAAGAATGCGGTGATGCCGACGTCTTCGCCGTCTCGAGCAGCAACGTCGCTGCGGCCTCGAAGTACCTGCCCACCGTCGTGCGATCGAACCCCGTCTCGCGCGCCACGTGACGCGCGCTCCGCCCCGCCGCGCGACGGCGGAGCATTGTTCTGGTGAGGGGCGCGTACTTCGTCAGGCGCGAAGGCGTGGCAGTCGTCTGCTGCGCGTGGGCTGCATTCGAGCGGGTCCGCACCCTGCCGGATCCTGGCGTCGAGCCGCACCGCCGCGCCGGGCGGCGCGGCCGCGCCGGAGCCGGCGGGCGGCGCGGCGCCCGCCGCCGCACCGGACGGCGCGGGGGCGCAGCCGGCGCCCGGCGTAGCCCCCGCCGCAGCGCCGCCCATCGGGTCGCCGCCCGCCGGCTAGCTCTGCTGGTCCGGGGCGACTTCCCGCAGCGGAGTCACCCCGCAGCCTTCACGTCCAGCCAGTAGTTCTGGCCGTAGCGGCTATCCCAGCTCGAGCAGCCCGTGTGATCGGTGTTGTTGAACCACAGCTCGATCCGGCTGGTGTTCGCGGGCACCTCTACCTCGCACGCTCCCGAGGAGACATCGCCGGCTTGCTCCTGCCCGCTCGGATGAAACCGGAGGTGGACGAGGATGCTCCACGCCCTCCGCCCGTAGCGCTCCGCCCGGCAATGAGGCAACCGCTCCGTGGCGTAGTCGATCCGCAAGGACTCCCCGGATCGAATGTCGCCGCTCTGCTGATGAGACCAGTCCGACGAGAAGCTCACCGTGGCCATTGTCTCTCCTTTCAGGGACACCCGCGGCCCGCTCAGGGCTTCGCCCCGTGCGCGGCGCCGGCGTCGGGCTGCTCCACGTACTCCTGGCAGCAGCAGAACTCGGTCGTGGTGGTCGTGCTCGACTTGCTGCCGCAGATCACCTTCTCCAGGACGGCCTGGAAGCCGTTCAGCGCGTCCTTCGACGTGAAGGCCTTGCCGCCGGTCTCCCCGGCCACACGAGCGTACTCCGCCTCGATCTCCTTGGACATCCGCTCGTGGATCCGGGCGTCGCTGCTGAATTTCCCCGTGCCCATGTACGTATGGACGCGCGTCCCGGTGCTCTTGGCGACCTCGATGGCGCGGCTCGCGGCCTCGAGGTCTTCCTGATCCTGCCCCTTGGCGGAGAGGCCGCCTTCGAGCGGCTCGTCACCCAGGAAGAAGACGCCGCGGGCCGCGCCGGGCCGCCAGTCGAAATGCGTGGCGATGTCCTCGATCGCCCGCGCTCCGTCCTCCGTGGGATCGAACGCCTTCTTCTGCTCCGCCGTGAGGTTGTCGTGGGTGCGCCCCTTGAGCGACGAGGCGTCGGCCTTCGCCGTCTGGGTCAGGTACTTTCTGACCGTGTTGTCGAAGCGCGTGTTCTTGAACGTCCCTTCGATGCCCAGGTACGTGACGCGCAGGTCCGAGGGGCACTTGGTCCTGGCCGCCTCGATGGCCGCCGCGACCGCCTGGCTCAGCGCCTCCGCCTCGTCCTTCATCGAGACGCTCGAGTCGATGACCACGACGAGATCGACCGGGGGAACGGAGGTGCTCTCCTTCGTGACCGTGGTCCCCGCGGCCAGCTCGGGGAAGTCGATCGTCTTGTCGAGGTAGCTCTGCGGGCCTGCGCCGCCGATCCCGGTGAGCTGCGACGGCAGGAGGGTGGTGTCCGCGGTCAGGCTGCAGATCCCCTTGGCCGGAGTCCCGGTGACGAACGTGAAGCGCTTGTCCTCGCCCTCCGGGTCGAAGTAAAACGTCTGGACGTTGCTCTGGTTGATCGTGCCGACGACGTTGTCGTGGTAGTAGAACGCGGTCAGCTTGGGCGGGCCGCCGTCGGCCGGGGTCTCGTAGGTGAAGCAGCCCTTGCCCGCGGGTGAGCCGTCCGGGTTCCTCACGGTGAAGGTATAGCTGGTCGTGGTCCCAGGCCGCTTCTTCCCGGGATCATCGTTGATCACGACCGTGGGCTTGGCCGGCTTCGCGGGCGTGGAAGGCTCCTCGACCTTGGGCGGCTCGGCCGGCGTGGCGGGCTTGGGCGGCTCCGCCTGCGCGGGCTTGCGCGGGAAGGCGGAGGCGACGTACAGACCCGAGTTGTCGATGCGCGGCGCCCGGTTGCCCCCCACCGGGTAGATGTCGTGACGCAAGTGCAGGGTCTTGTAGCCGGCCGCGTCGAGCCGCAAGAGACCCATCACGGTATCGACCGAGTTGGCCATGCCGCCGGGAGCCGGCCTGTTCGTCCCCTGCAGGACGCCGTTCACGAAGCTCAGCTGCGCGCTGGGCTGATTGCCCCCAGTGGTGTTCGGCGCGACCCCGCCGTTGACCAGCTTCCAGCCTGCCGGGCTGGCGGCGCTGCCGTCGGCGAGCGTGCCGGTGATGGTGACCGTCGTCTTGGCGTAGGTCAGGCCCGCGTAGATGTCGCTCAGGCCGATGAACGTGTTGGCCCCCGCGACGCCGTCCTTGCCCCCGACCTTCGAGCCCTTGTAGCGGGAGAAATCGAGCTCGACCGTGAAGTTGTTGTGGCCGCCGGTGAACTCCCTGTTCGCCTGCATGCGGACCGCGTTGACGCTGGCCGAGGACAGGCCCGCCTGCTCGTTCTTCCCGAACGAGGCAGCGCCGGTGCCGTCGTTGACCGAGCCGTGCGGGGGCACGCCCCCCTTGTTCCAGTCGAAGGCGCTGAAGCCGGAGCTGACGCCGAATCGGATGCCGATCTCGCCGCCGAGCCCGTCGGGGATATAGCGCCACTGGTTCCAGTCGCCGGGGCCGGCCCACCTGTACGCCGACGTGTCCCAGAACACGAGGTCGAGCTCTTCGGCGGACGAGGATTGGGTGGTGGTCGTTTGTGACATGACGTGGATCCTTTCATGAGGGCGGGCTTGCGGTTGCGGCACACGAGAGCCGTGGTGTCGACCTCGGTCGCCGTGTTGTCCCGCGGTGCGCTGCTCGCCGTCTTCGCTGCCCCACCTTACGGCGCCCGTGAGCGCCGTCCATGGGACCTTGGTCCCATGGCGACCGGGACGGGTGGGATCTACGGTTGCCCGCGCATGTCCAGATCCGCGCTCGTGATTCGCCCTATCGCGCCACCTCTGTAAGCGCACCCTTCACCCGAAGCCGTCGGAGATCTGCTGGTTCAACTGGCTCACCGCGGCGGAGCTCCGGCAGGCGGCCAGACCGGCAGCGCGCAGCGGAGCGTCGCCCCCTCGCCCGGGCTGCACTCCGCCCACAGCCGGCCTCCGTGCGCTTCGACGATCGAGCGGCTGATCGAAAGGCCGACGCCGAGCCGCTGGGTCTTCGTCGTGAAGAAGGGCTCGAAGATCCGCTCGAGGTCCTCCGGCGGGACCCCCTCACCGGAGTCCTCCACGGATAACTCGACGCGACCTCCGTCGGCCGCGCGGGTCCGCACCACCA
Organism: Sorangium cellulosum; assembly: GCF_002950945.1. GTDB lineage: Bacteria > Myxococcota_A > Polyangia > Polyangiales > Polyangiaceae > Sorangium > Sorangium cellulosum_E. Next base: position 5,169,974 of record NZ_CP012673.1, on the reverse strand, counting down.
CGAGGCGGGCGTCCGGGGGGCAGCGGGAGACGGCGTCGAGCGCGTTGCCGAGCAGGTGGAGAATCACCTGCTGGAGCTGGATGCCGTCGGCCACGACGCGCGGCAGGCCCGGCGCGAGCTCCGCCCGCACGGTCGCGCCCGCGAGCCGCGCGGCGCTTGACACGAGCCGGACCACCTCGCGGACGAGCTCGTTGACATCCTGCGCGGCCACGCCGACCGCACCCTCGCGAAGCGCGGCGCGCATCCGCTGGATGACCTTCCCGGCGCGGCGGTCGTCCGCCACGATGTCCTCGAGCGCGGCGCGCGCCTCGGCGATGTCCGGCGGGATGTGCGCGAGGAGGCGCAGCGCCGCCTGCGCGTTGCTCAGGATGGCGGCCAGCGGCTGGTTCAGCTCGTGCGCAAGCGAGGAGGCGAGCTCGCTCATCGCCGACACCTCGTTCAGGCGCGCGAGCTCTAGGGCGTCCGGCGCCTTGACCTCGGCGGCACGGCTCCGCTTGAGCCTGCGCGCGGGGCGCCGGCTCTCCGCCCAGAGCGCCTCCTTCCGCCGCCTCACCCCCGACTCCAGCGCGGCCATGGCGCGCGAGCGGGTCGGTCCCGCACCACGGGGGGAGCAGACGCCAGCGCGCCACGGGGCGCGTTGGCCGCTCCGGTGCCGCCATGCCTGGCCGCTGTTGACGTACTCACCGGAAGGGGCGTGGGATACGGTCGCCGCCATGGCGAAGACCGCGCCCACAGTGTTTGTGGTGGAGGACGACCCCTCCGTGCTGCGCGCGCTCGAGCGGCTGCTGCGCGCGGCGGGGTATGTGGCGGAGATGTACACGTCGCCCGGCGGGTTCCTGGAGCGCGCCCCCACGGAGCGGCCGGGCTGCGCGGTCGTCGACTTGCGCATGCCCCTCATGGACGGGCTCGAGCTGCAGCAGGAGCTCGCCCGCCGGGGATGCCCCCTGCCGATCGTGTTCCTGACCGGGCACGACGACGTGTCGAGCGCGGCGCGGGCGATGAAGGCAGGCGCCGTCGCTTTCCTCACCAAGCCGTGCGACGACACCGACCTGCTCGCGGCGGTGGAGCGCGCGGTCGCGCGCGACGGCGAGGCGCGCGCGGCCCGGGGCGAGCAGCGGGCGCTCCGGACGCGCTTCGAGGCGCTCACGCCGCGCGAGCGCGAGGTGTGCCTGCGGGTCGCGCGGGGGCTCGTGAACGAGCAGATGGCCGGGGAGCTCGGCGCGGAGGAGAGGACGATCAGGGGGCATCGCAACCGGGTGATGGAGAAGCTCGGCGTCGCGTCGGTCGTGGAGCTCGCGCGGCTCGTGGACCGGCTCCAGGGGCTCTGATCCTGCCACGCGGGCGGCGCGAGCCGCCATGGGACCAAGGTCCCATGCCGAGGGCTGGAGCCCATCGGCAGCGCACCGGTTGCATCACGGCTCGATTCAAACCCTCGGATGGAATGGAAGGGATGACGGTCGGCCCCTGCCCTCCGCGCGCGGCGGCTCAGGGCCCGTCCAGCCGATCGACGAGCCGCACGAGCTCCGCGACGGACTCCACGCCGAGCTTCTCCATGACCCGGCCGCGGTGCACCTTGATCGTCTTCTCGGCCGCGCCGAGCTCGTCGGCGATCTCCTTGTTCAGGAGCCCCCGCGCGACCCGCACGCACACCTCGCGCTCGCGCGGCGTGAGCGCCTCGAAGCGCGTCCGGAGCGCCCGCTGCTCGTCCCGGGCCGCGCGCGCCAGCGCGTCGCGCTCGATCGCGCGCGCGACGGCCGCGAGCAGGTCGGTGTCGTCGCAGGGCTTCGTGAGGAAGTCGACCGCGCCGGCCTTCATCGCGCGCACCGAGCTCGATACGTCGCCGTGGCCGGTCAGGAACACGGCCGGCAGGGGGCACCCCCGCCGCTCCAGCTCCTCGTGCAGCTCCAGCCCGCCCAGGTCGGGCATGCGCAGGTCGAGCAGCACGCAGCCCGGCCGCTCCGAGGGCGCGCGCTCCAGGAACGCGCGGGGCGACGCGTGCGCCTCCACCACGTAGCCCGCGGAGCGCAGCAGCCGCTCGAGGGCGCGCAGCACCGACGGGTCGTCGTCCACCACAAATACCGTGGGTGCCGTCGCGTTCATGGCTGCAACCGCATTCCACGCCCAACCCGGCGAGGGCGTCAACAGCGCGCAGCCTCGGCGGACAGGGAAGCGCTTGACGCACCCGGCCGCGCGCTGGCATCTGGTCCGCCATGGCGCCGGACCGCCCCGCGATCGTCTTGCTCGTGGACGACGACCCCGGCAGCCTCAAGCTGCTCTCGGAGGCCCTCGCCGGCCAGCCGCTCACCCTCGCGGTGGCGATCGACGGGGAGATGGCGCTCCGGCTCGTCCGGCGCGAGGTGCCCGATCTCGTGCTGCTCGACGCGGTGATGCCGGGCCTCGACGGCTTCGAGGTCTGCCGCCGCCTGAAGGCCGACCCGGCGACGTGCGACGTCCCCGTCCTCTTCATGACGATGCTCGCGGACGCGGCGAGCCGGGTGCGCGGGCTCGAGCTCGGCGCGGTCGATTACGTGACCAAGCCGTTCCTCCGCGAGGAGCTCGTGGCCCGCGTGCGGACGCAGCTCGCCCTCCGCGCGACGGCCAGGGCCATCTCGGAGAAGAACGACGAGCTCGCGCGCGCCCGGGCCTCGCTGGAGCTCGAGGTGGCGCGGCGGACGGAGGAGCTCCGCGCCGCGAACCAGCGCCTCGAGCGCGAGATCGCGCTGAACCGGGCCGCGGAGCTCAACGTGCAGAAGGCCCGGGAGGAGCTCGCGCACCTGAACCGGGTGGCGGCGTTGAGCGAGCTCGCGGCCTCGATCGCGCACGAGCTGAACCAGCCGCTCGCCGCCATCCTGAGCAACGCGCAGGCGGCCCAGCGGCTGCTCGCGCGGTCCCCGCCCGACGTCGCCGAGGCGCGCGCCGCCCTGGAGGACATCGTGGCGGACGACCGCCGCGCCGGGCAGGTCATCCAGCGGATGCGCGCCATGCTCCGCAAGGGCGCGCTCAGCGCCGCCGCGCTGGACCTGAACGAGCTCGCCCACGAGGTGGCCCGGCTCGTGGCCAGCGCCGCGCTGCTCGCGGGCGCGACCGTGCGGCACGAGCTCGCGCCCGGCCTGCCGCACGTCGCAGGCGACGGCGTCCAGCTCCAGCAGGTGCTGCTCAACCTGCTCGTCAACGCCCTCGACGCGGCCTCCCGCCGTCCTCCCGACGCCCGCCTCGTGGTCGTGCGGACGCGGGCGGACGGCGCTGGGCGCGTCGAGCTCTCCGTCACCGACTCCGGCGACGGGATCCCGCCCGGGGATCTCGAGCGGGTCTTCGAGCCGTTCTTCACGACGAAGACCAGCGGGCTCGGCGTGGGCCTCGCCATCAGCCGGTCGATCGTGGAGGCGCACGGCGGACGGCTGTGGGCCGAGCAGCGCCCCGGCGAGGGCGCGACGTTCCGCTGCGCGCTGCCGGTCTGGGACGACGCCGCGCGCGCCGCAGGGTGATCGCCGCCGCGAGGGGGCGCCATGGGACCTTGGTCCCATGGCCGGCCCTACGGCCCGTGTGTCATAGAGCAGCGTTCTCCAACGCCTGATCCACGCGCCGCACGAGGCACCGGGGGATCGCCATCCGCCGCGAAGTCACCCCACACCACATCCATGGCAGCAATCCCACTCCACGCGCAGACCGCTACGCATGTGCGCGGCGGTGAGCCGCTCGACGCGCCCGCCGACCCGCTGAGCTCGGGCTCCAGGCTGGCGTCGGCCCGCCCCGCGCTCGTCCTGATCGTGGACGACGATCCTCGCAGCGTCGACCTGCTCTCGGAGGCCCTCGCGGGCCAGCCGCTCGACGTCGCGACGGCCAGCGACGGGGAGGCGGCGCTCCAGCAGGTGCGGTGCGAGGTCCCGGATCTCGTCCTGCTCGCCGCGGAGATGCCGGGCCTCGACGGCTTCGAGGTCTGCCGCCGCCTGAAGGCCGACCCGGCGACGCGCGAGGTCCCCATCCTGTTCATGACCGAGCTCGCCGACACGGCGGGCCGGGCGCGCGGGATCGAGCTCGGGGCGGCCGACAACGTGACCAGGCCGTTCCTCCGGGAGGAGCTCCTGGCCCGCGTGCGGACGCAGCTCGCCCTGCGCGCGGGCGCGAGGGCGCTGTCGGCGATGAACGACGAGCTCGCGCACGCGCGGGCCTCGCTGGAGCTCGCGGTGGCGCGGCGGACGGAGCCGCTCCGCGCCGAGAACCAGCGCCTCGAGCGCAAGCTCAAGCTGAACCGGGCCGCGGAGCTCAAGGCGCAGAAGAAGCGGGAGGAGCTCGCGCAGCTGAACCGGGCGTCGGCGATGAGCGAGCTCGCGGCCGCGATCGCGCACGAGCTGAACCAGCCGCTCGCCGCCATCCTGAGCAACGCGCAGGCGGCCCAGCGGCTGCTCGCGTGGACCCCGCCGGACATGGCCGAGGCGCGCGCCGCGCTCGACGACATCGTGGCGGACGACCGCCGCGCCGGGCAGGTCATCCAGCGGATGCGCGCCATGCTCCGCAAGGGCGCGCTCAGCACCGCCGCGCTGGACCTGAACGAGCTCGCCCACGAGGTGGCCCGGCTCGTGGCCAGCGCCGCGCTGCTCGCGGGCGCGACCGTGCGGCACGAGCTCGCGCCCGGCCTGCCGCACGTCGCAGGCGACGGCGTCCAGCTCCAGCAGGTGCTGCTCAACCTGCTCGTCAACGCCCTCGACGCGGTCTCGCGCCGTCCCCCCGACGCCCGCCTCGTGGTCGTGCGGACGCGGGCGGACGGCCATGGGCGCGTCGAGCTCTCCGTGGCCGACTCCGGCAAGGGGATCCCGCCCGGGGATCTCGAGCGGGTCTTCGAGCCGTTCTTCACGACGAAGGCCAGCGGGCTCGGTGTGGGCCTCGCCATCAGCCGGTCGATCGTCGAGGCGCACGGCGGACGGCTGTGGGCCGAGCAGCCTCCCGGCGAGGGCGCGACGCTCCGCTGCGTGCTGCCGGTCCGGGACGAGGGCGCGCGCTCCGCGGGGTGATCCCGGCGGCTCGTGGTGGTGCGGACGAGGGCGGGTGGCGAGGGGCGCGTCGAGGTCTGCGTCGCGGACTCGGGCGAGGGCGTTGCGGCCGGGGACCTCGAGCGGATCTTCGAGCCGTTCTTCACGACGAAGGCGCATGGGCTGGGGGTGGGGCTCGCCATCAGCCGGGCGATCGTGGAGGCGCACGGGGGGCGGCTTTGGGCCGAGTGCGGCGCTGGGGAGGGGACGACGTTTCGGTGCGCGGTGCCGGTATGGGAGGCGGGGATGGGGCGGGAGCTGTGAGGACTCGGGTCAGTACTCGGTGTTGTTCGACGTGGTGATGTTCGAGGAGCGAACGCCCAGGAACAGCTCGTCGCCGATGTCGCTGTAACGGGTGTTCGTCATCTTCACGGTGCTGGAGCTGCTGTCCGTCCTGAAGATCGACTCCTTCATCTTCGAGATGTCGCACTGGTCGATGACCACGTCGACCTTGAAGCCGGTGCCGCCGTTCTGCCGGATGAACTTCCCGGCGTTCTGGGCCTTGAAGTTCGAGACCTTGAACGTGCTGGCGGCGTTGATCTGGAACACCTTGTCCTCGCCGTCCTTCGCCGACCCGCCGTTCAGGACCACCGTGCCCGACTCCTTGATCGTCATGGCATCCTCACCGATGTCCTCCCAGACGATGTTCTCGAGCGTGACGTCGCCGTAGGTGTGGATCCCGTCGGCGGCCGGCGCGCCGAGCACGACGTTCTTCAGCTTCGCGCCGTCCTCGAGCTTGAACACCGGCTTCTGCCCCTCCTTCTGGCTGCCGTCGCCGAGCGTGTTCCTGTCGGCGATGAACCGCTTGCCGCCGCCGTCGAACGTCTCGCCGGACCGGACGACGATCGTCGCGCTCACGACCCCGCCGTCGCCGGCCGTCGTGGTGCCGCCCGAGTCGCCACCGCCGCTGTCGCCGCCGCCCGAGTCGCCGCTGCCCGAGTCGCCGCTGCCGGTGTCGTCGTCGCCCGAGTCGCCGCCGCCCACCGGCACGAGCTCGATGTAGTCGACCTTCAGATCATAACCCGACGCGGAGGAGCTCTTGCCCTTGACCTTCAGCGTGAACTCGACATTGCCGGAGAGCGTCTTCTCGCCGAGCGACGTCGTCGTCCAGCTGTCGCCCGTGGACGACGCGTAGGCGTCGAAGCTCTTCACCGAGGAGCCCTTCACCCTCAGCTCGTACTTGCCATACACGTTCCGCTTGGCGTGGCGCAGGACGATCTTGTACTTGCCCGACGCGACCGACGTCGAGAAGCTGAACGTGTCGCCGCTCTGGTTGGCGCGGAGCTTCACGTTGTCCGCGTTGTCCTCGATCCTGTCGCCGGAGGAGATCGACCAGGACTGGTCCTCTGCCTCGATCCTGACGGTGCTCAGCGCGCCGCTCGTGGAGTCCAGATCCACGCTCGCCTCGTCCGCCGCGAGGCAGCCGGCAACACCGCACGACAGCAACGCACCCAAAGCATAGGTCAATCTGAAGTTCATGTCTCGGTTCCTCATGGGCTTGGTGCCCACACGGCCGGTATCGCCTCGATCGAGCGATCCGCCGCGCAGGTCGTCAGCGCGTTCGCCATCGCAGGATTGCAACGCTCGGGCCATGAGGCGCCGTCGTCCACGATCACCCGATCTATGCGTAACAACTGCATTTTTCCGCCGAGGAACCACGGATCGTCCGCCCCGGTCGGCAGGCTCGGCCGTTATCGTCACGTGCGGCTGTAGACCACGTCAACCGGCGGTTGACAGCCGGACGCCGAAGGCGAGGCCGGCTACCGCGCCGCGCGCGCTGCGACAGGCTGCTCGAGGCCCAGCGCATACGGCAGCAGCCGGGCGATGTTGCCCGGATCGCGCGGCGGCTCGCGGACGAGGAGCTCCTCTTCCGGGGAGAGCGGCTCGCGCCGCGCTGAGACGTGGGTCCTTCTTATCATCTTTTCCACGTCGCTGCGCCTCCGCCTCTTTTCTTTTAGGCTCTCTCCTCTTTCGCTGCGGCCGCCGGCGCGAGGTGAACGCCCCCCGCGCCGATGCTACGATTCAAGCTGCGGAACAGGAGATCATCCTGCCGCACGCCAAGGAACATGCCATGGTTGACACGGAACGTCCGCGACACGTCTTCATGGCAGAAGAGAGCCTTGAAGGGTGGATCCGTCGGGAAAATGCGCGCGCCGAGCTCTATCTCCTGAGGAACGTCTCGCCGCAAGGCGCTCGCCCCGGTGCCATCATCGCCTCCCCTTCCCGCTCGAACCCCGATTATTATCACCACTGGGTCCGCGACGCCGGGATCGTCGTCAGAGCCATCCTGCAGCTCTACCGGGCGGCGCGAGAGCCCGCGGCGCGGCTGCGGTGCTTCGAGCGGATGATGGAGTTCGTGGACTTCTCGCGGCACATCCAGCAGACGGCCGTTCAAGGCGGCACCGGGCTGGGCGAGCCGAGGTTCTACGTGGATGGGAGCCCCTACACGGGGCCCTGGGGGCGGCCGCAGGACGACGGGCCCGCCATTCGCGCAATCGAGCTCACCCACCTGGCCTTCAACCTGCTCGAGGAAGGCCGGCGGGGCCTTGTGCAGGAGCTGCTCTACGACGCGACGCTGCCGACCGGATCGGTGATCAAGGCAGATCTGGAGTACACGGCGCACCGCTGGCCTGCGACCTGTTACGACGCCTGGGAGGAGGTGCTGGGCCATCACTTCTTCACGCGGCTCCTGCAGCGCAAGGCGCTCGTCGAGGGCGCGGCCCTCGCGGCGAGGCTCGACGACCCCGGGGCCGCCGGCTTTTACCTGGAGCAGGCAAGAAGCCTGGATAACGAGCTGCGCCGGCACTGGGATCCCGAGCGCGAGCTCCTCGTGTCCATCCTCGATCAGCAGACCGACCCGCCGCGGAGCGGCCTGGACAGCTCTGTCATCATCGCGACGCTGGGCGGGTACTCCATCGAGGACCACGAGCTCTACGGAGAGGACCTTTTCCCGGTCGACCACGAGCAGGTGCTCGCGACCGCCGCGAAGCAGAAGAGGACGTTCCAGTCCCTCTATCCAATCAACGATCCGGCGCGGGGCGTCGCGGGGATCGCCATCGGCCGCTACCCGGAAGACCGCTACGACGGCTACCGTACGGACTCGATCGGCCACCCGTGGCCGAGCCTCACGATCGGCTTCGCGATGTACCACTACAAGCTCGCGATGCGCTACCGGAGGAGGAGGAAGGTCGTCGTCACGCCCACGGGCCTGCCGTTCTTTCAGGGACTCCCGGGGGAGAGCGCGCAGATCGAGCCCGGAGAAGAGCTCCTCGAGGGAGATCCCCGCCTTGAACGGCTGGTGGATGCGCTCCTGCGCGAGGGGGACGCGTTCCTCGCGCGGGTCCGCCACCACATGAACCCCGACGGGTCCATGTCGGAGCAGATGAACCGGTTCACCGGCTTCCAGCAGGGAGCGGCCCACCTGAGCATGAACTACGCCGCGTTCTTGCTCGCGACGGAGATGAGGAGGTATCTCCTCTCGCCCACGTGATCGCCACGCGACCGCCACGCAACCGTTGCGTGACGGCCGCGTGACTCCGTAACGATCAATCCGCGGCTTCGGCCATGACGCCGTCCGTGATCCAGGCCGGAGGGGCGTAGCCGCCGATCGAGGCCGCCCGCCACGCCTCGTCGCGGATCCACTCCCGGTGCGCCACGAGCCCGGTGTAGATGGGGCGGTCGCAGTCGGCGCGGCCGCGCGAGCTGACGCCGATCACCTGCTCGAAGACGTCGAGCGCGGGCCCGCCCGAGTCGCCCTTGCACGCGCCGGTCTCACCCCGCCACTCGCTCGGCGCGACGCGGTGGTCCTCGCCGCAGCCGGCGCCGACGCACGCGACGCGCAGCCAGTCGAGGTTGCGCCGGACGCCGCTGTCGCTGCGCAACGCGTGCGTCCGGCCGAAGCCGACCGCGGAGTAGAGCTCGCCCTCGTCGGGCGGCTCGTCGAGCCGCGGAGAGAGCGGCGTCGCGTACGCGCTCGGCACCGGCGAATCCAGCACGAGCAGGGCGATGTCGTTCCCGCAGACCCTGTCGTCGTCGCCGGGCGGCCGCACCACCTCGCTCACCGAGAACCAGGGCGTGTCGCATCGCTCGCAGATGAGCACAGAGGAGGTGACATGGACCCGATCGGGCTCGACGAGATCTCCAAACGTCGCTGTCGTGCACGCGATGCGCCCCGGGGACTGCGCGACGCAATGCTGCGCCGTCAGCACGAGGTTCGGGGCGATGAGCACGCCCGAGCACGTCCGCCGGCCCCTCTCGCCGAACATCCGCAGCCCGACGACCGCATCGCGGAAGAGGTCGGCGTACCCGTCCCGGATCGGCATCGCGGCGCTGCCTTCGCGCGCCCCGCCCTCGTCGCCTGCGTCGGCCTCACCCGCGCAGCCGGCCTGGACCAGCGCGGCAAAGGCGCCCACGCACAGGAGAACGAGCGAGGATGCCGGCGACGCGCCCGCGCGTTCTGGATAGCTAGTCGAGCCCATGTTCCCTCCATTCTTGATCCTCTCGCCCTGGCAGCTGGCGAGAGCATCGGGCCGCGCCACGTGCGAGCATCAGAGTCATTGAGTTGAGGGGCAGAACCGTCAATACGCGATCTGGTCGGCGCGCCGTCTTGTGATCATCGCCGCTCGCGACAGCGCGGTGAGGGTAGGCCGCCGCCGCGTGGAGGTGAGGCCACCGCGGGTCAGGGTCGCCCGAGTCGGCCCCGGGCGGCGCGGGTCGTCACGGCGCGCGGCCCACCTGTCCCGCGCCGGGCTCCGGGGCGGCGCCGGCTGCGCCGCCGTTGCCGGGCGCCGCCTCCTCCAGGCTGAGCCGCCCCGCGCTCAGCCGGCGCGGTCGCTCCCCGAGCGCCGCCGCGAGCGCCGGATCGTTCGTCGTGAGGAGCGTCGCCTTGCCCTGCCCCCGGCGCTCCTCGATGAGATCCAGCGCCATGCGCGCGCCCTCGGCGTCGAGGCCGTTCGTGGGCTCGTCGAGCACGAGCAGCCACGGGTCGCCCACCAGCGCGGCGAGCAGGAGCGCGCGCTTGCGCTGGCCGAACGAGAGGCCGGAGAGCCGCTGCCGGAAGAAGGCGCCCGCGCCGACCCGCTCCACCCACGCGCGATCGAGCGGAGGCGCCTGCTTGAGCGCGCTCACGAGGGCGCAGAGCTCGGAGACCTGGAGATCGGGCAGCGCCTCGGTCGCGTCGGGCGCGTAACCGAGGCGGCGCCGCGCCGCGGTCCCGCCGCCGTGGATGGGATCGCCGCAGAGCATCACGGCGCCGCGGTCGGGCTCCAGCAGCCCGGCGACGACGCGTAGCAGGGTCGATTTGCCGGCGCCATTGCCGCCGATCACGACCGCCACGTCCGAGGGCCCGCAGCGGAGGTCGAGGCCCGAGAGCACGTCCCTGCCCGCGAGCCGCTTGTGGATCCCCGTCGCTTCCAGCATCACCGTCCCCTCCCCTCCCTGGTACCGCGGCGCCGTCCGCGCGGCACAATGAAATGCAGCGCGCGCCGCGCCGGGTATACTCTCTCGCCTATTGCTCGCGTCGGCGCGCTCCCCGGTGGTGACCATGAGATCTTCCTTCAGTGCAATGAACCGCCGGCAAACGACTCCCCTCTTCGCCCTGGCGCTGCTCTGCCTGCATTGCGGCTCGAGCAGCGAGGCGGGATCGAACCAGGGTGCCGGCAGCGGATCGGTCACGACGGGCGCGGGCAGCGGCTCTGCCAGCGCGGGCGGCTCTGCCGGCGACGGCGGCGGCTCTGCCAGCGCGGGCGGCGGCTCTGCAGGCGACGGCGGCGGCTCTGCCAGCGCGGGCGGCGGCTCTGCCGGCGAGGGCGGCGGCGGCGGCGGCGGGTGCCGGCCGCCGGACAACCCTGCGGTGTTCGAGATCGGCACCGGCGAGGCCTGCTTCAGGCGCGTCCAGCACGGCGCCACGCTCCCGGTGATGGCCGGGCCGCAGGGCAGATATCACCTCTGGCTCGCCGTCGGGTGCCGCGCCTGCGGCGACACCATCCGCCTTCGCTACGCCGTCAAGGACCCTGCGACCGGAGACGTGTTCCCGTCGGCCGCGGCGCAGGAGCTCGTGGTCCAGCTCGGTCCCGGGGAGTTCCGGCGGGCGGCCGGGCTGCCAGCGCTGCTCCCCGGCGCGATCTGGAACCCGGACGTCGTGCTCCCCGAAGGGACTCACGTGCTGCTCGAGGCCGAGGTGCGCGACGACAGCGGCGCCACGCAGCACGCGGCGCGGGTGGAGGTCGTCCTCGGCGCGACCGAGGACTGGTATCCGGGGTGTGATCCCGACCCGGAGACCTGCGGCGCTCCCGGCGCGGCGCCGTGCTGCACGGGCTGAGCGGCGCGCGCCCTTCGACGCCGCTTGTAATCAGATCGGATGCGCGGCTTGCTCGCCCGCCTGCAGCCCGGCGCCCGCGACCTCCGGGCTCGTGGTCGCCTGCTCGGGTGAGCTGCCCTGGAGGCCGATGCCGATGCCGATGCCCACGGCGGCGAGGCCGGGGAGCGCGACCCAGCGCGGCACGTCCAGCCGGAGCGCCTCGTCGAGCGAGAAGCGGCCCGGGCCCGAGAGGAGCAGCGCGGCCGCGATGGCCATGTTCGTCACGGGGAGCTCCGCGCCGCCGCTCGTGGTCCAGATCGGCTTGTGCAGGTGCACCTTCGCGGTCGCCATGCCCATCGAGGCGAGGATGCCGAGCGGCCCCGCCGGGCCGAGGAAGCCGAGCGACGTGAGCGCTCCGCCGCCGAGCTCGGCCAGCCCGGCGAGCACGCCCCAGAGGCGGGCGGGACGCATGCCCATCGACTCGATCCACATCGACGTGCCGTCGAGGCCATGGCCGCCGAACCAGCCGAACAGCTTCTGCGCCCCGTGTCCCGCGAGCAGTCCGCCCGCGGCGACGCGGATCACCAGGAGCCCCGCGTCGGCCAGGCTCGACCGTCGTTTTCCGAATCGCTTCCTACCCAGCATCGTTTGCCCTCCTGCAACGGCGTCACGAACGCCGCCCTGACGCGATGCAACGGGGGCGCCATCATTCGACCCTCCTCATGCGGCGCAGCGCAACAGGACCTTCCCGTGGACGGCGCGCGCACGCAGGGCGTCGAGCGCCTCGCCGACGCGCTCGAGCGGCCACGTCGCGTGGATCGCCGGCTCGAGCGCCCCGCGGGCGACGAGCGCCAGCACCTCCTCCACCGTGCGTGAGAATCGCTCCGGCGCCTCCCGGTAGGACGTGAAGAGATCGCTCACCGCGAGCGACACGCTGCGCCCGAAGCCCTCCGCGAGCGCCGCGCCGAGCTCGGCGCCGCCGGGCGGCCCCTCCAGGAAGCCGAAGCACACGAGCCGGCCGAAGGGCGCGAGCAGGCCGAGATCGCGCGCGAGCGTCGCGCCGCCCGCCGCGTTGAGCACGACGTCGACGCCGCGCCCGTCGGTCAGCGCGCGCACGCGCGCGGCGACGTCCTCGCGGCGGTGGTCGATCGCGGAGGCGGCGCCGTGGCGGGCCGCGTGGTCGCCCTTGGAGGGGTCGCCGACGAGCGCGATCGGGCGCGCGCCGAGGTGCCGCGCGAGCTGCAGCGCGGCCGTGCCCACGCCGCCGGCCGCGCCGTACACGAGCACCGTCTCGCCGGGCGCGATCCGGGCGCGATCGCGGAGCAGCGTCCACGCCGTCGCGTAAGTGACCACCGAGGCGGCGGCGCGGTCGAGCGGCACGCCGTCCGGCACCAGCACGGCGCGCCGCGCCTCGACGTCGGCGAGCTCGGCGAACGCGCCGGTGAACGGCGTGCCCATGGCGACCACACGCGCGCCGACCGCCGGCCCGCGCGCGCCCTCGCCGAGGGCCTCGACCGTGCCCGCGAGCTCGAGGCCGAGGCCCGCCGGCCTCGGCGCGAGGGCGAGCTTGCCGTCGGCGATCAAGAGATCGATGTGGTTCACCCCCGCGAACGCGACGCGCACGCGCACGTGCTCGCGCGGCACAGGGCCGGGATCCCGCTCCCCGATCGCGGCGCCCTCCGCGCCCGGGCTCGACGTCAACAGTGCAGCTCTCATGGGTGTTGTCGCTCCTTCGCGTTGACCTGGCCGCAGGATGCGAGTCATGCATTCGCCTGTCCAATGGATGCGTGGGATGGTATGCATTCATCCGGTGAATCTATCGACGCTCGACCTGAACTTGCTTGTCGTCCTGGAGGCGCTGCTCGAGGAGCGCAGCGTGACCGCCGCGGGCATGCGCGTGGGCCTGAGCCAGCCGGCGACGAGCAACGCGCTCGGGCGGCTGCGCGCGCTGCTCGGCGACCGCCTGCTCGTCCAGCGCGGCCGCGCCCTCTTCCTGACGCCGCGCGCGGAGCAGCTCCGGCGCGACGTGCGCCCGGCCCTGGATCGCCTGCGGGCGGCGCTCGCCCGGCGGCCCGCGTTCGACCCGGCGGAGCTCGCCGAGGAGCTGCGGGTCGGCATGAACGACTACGCCGCCTACGTGCTGCTGCCGCGGCTGGTCCGGCGGCTCCGGGCGCGCGCGCCGAGGGTCCGGCTCACGGTGCTCGGGTTCGAGGCGCGCGACGCGGCGCGGGCGCTCGACGCGGGCGAGGTCCACGTCGGCCTCGCGGTGGACGGCCCCGGGCTCGCCGGGCTCACGGCGCGGCCGCTGCTGCGCGACGACTTCGTCCTCGTGTGCCAGCCGCCCGCGCCGCGCACGCTGCGCGCCTTCCTCGCGCGGCCGCACCTGCTCGTGTCGCCGCACGGCGGCCGCGTCGGCGTGGTCGACCGCGCGCTCGCCGCGCAGGGCCTCGAGCGCGAGGTCTATGTCACGCTGCCGCACTTCCTGATGGCGCCGCACCTGCTCTCGGGCACCGACCTGCTCGGCGTCGTGGCCGGCGCGGTCGCGCGGGACATCGCCCCGGCGCTGGGCCTCGTGACGGCGCGGCCGCCGGTCGACCTTCCGGGCTTCACCCTGTCGGCCGTCTGGCACCCCCGGCTCACGGACGATCCGGCGCAGGCGTGGCTGCGAGAGCAGCTCGCCGAGGTCGCCGCCGAGCGGCAGGCGTCGCGGGGCGGGGCCGCGAAGGCGCGGCGATCGCAGGAGCCCTGAGGTCGAGCGCCCCGCCTGCGCCCCGAGCCCCCACGGGCCGCGGCGCCCGCCGAGCGGCCCCCGCGCTCACCGCGTCATGACTGCCCCGCACCTGTCGCGCGCGAGCTGCTCTCGCGTGAGCGTCCGGAGCACGTCGGCCAGCGCGGCCACCCCGTCCGGAACCGGGACGCAGCCCGTCGCTCCCGCGCAGGGGTACCCGACATCGACAACGGCGTCGCCGACCCGGATCCGGAACAAGCTCCCGTCCACGGGTCGCGCGTCACGCCCGTACAGCACAGGCGCCGCCGCGAGCGCCGCGACGACATCGGGGTGGTCGAGCGCGTCCGCGACGTCGCCGGCGCTCACCGCCTCCTCGCAGCCTCCAAGCTCCTGCGAGCACGTCAGCGCCGGCACATCGCTCCCGATCGAACGCCGCTCGAACGAGAAGGCACCACACGGCGACAGCGTGCTGGTCTCCTCGGTGTGGCGGAATCCACCGTTCTCTCCCCACTGGATCGCGTCCGCCACACACCCGCAGCCGTCCGAGCCGCCGCTCCCTCCGGAGCTCGACCCGCCGTCTCCCGGCAAACACGCCGTGGCCCAGCCTCCCAGGAGCCCACCTGTCAAAAGCAGCAATCCCCAACGATTCCTCATTTCAAGCCTCCGACGGCGGCGTCAGCAAGTTCCAGACCGGGCCGCGCTGCCACAAGGACGGTCACGCTCGCCTGCTGGATTGGTACGACATCCGCGTCATCTGTGCCAGATCGTGCCGTCACCAGCAGCTCCGGCGCCACGTGCGCTCGCGGCCGAGCAGCAGGCGTCGCGGGGCGGCGCCGGCGCAGCGAGGGAGCGCGGCTACGCCTCTTCGAACCCCTGGAGCACGTTCACGGCGTTGATCCCGATCTGCTCCACGGCATAGCCGCCCTCCATCACGAACAGGGTCGGGCGCCGCAGCTGGGCGATCCGCCGGCCGTACGTGGTGAAATCGGCGCTCTCCAGCCGGAAGCTGCAGATGGGATCGTCCTTGTAGGAGTCGACCCCGAGCGAGATCACGAGGGCATCCGGGGCGTAGCGTTCGATGCGGCGACAGGCATCCTCGAGCGCCTCCGACCAGGCGCCGAAGCCCGACCCGCGCGGCAGCGGGTAATTGACGTTGTACCCATCCCCCTCGCCGGCGCCACGCTCGTCCGCATGGCCAAGGAAGAACGGAAATTCGGTCCGTGGATCGCCGTGCAACGACAGGAAGAGCACGTCGGGACGATCGTAGAAGATCGCCTGCGTGCCATTGCCGTGGTGGTAGTCGACGTCGAGCACGGCGACGCGCGCGGCCCCGACGTCGCGGAGCGCCTGCGCGGCGATGGCGGCGTTGTTGAGAAAGCAGTAGCCGCCGTAGAGATCGCTCGCGGCGTGATGACCGGGGGGACGGCAGAGGGCGAAGGCCGCGCGCTCCCGCCGCGCTCCCTGCGAGGCGAGCCGCGCCGCGGCGCTCAGCGCCACCTGCGCGGCCGCGTAGGCGGCACGAAAGCTGCCCGCCACGAGCGGCGTCGACGCGTCGAAGCAATAATAGCCGAGCTTCCCGGCGATGTTGTCCGGCTCGACCGCGCGCAGATGCCGGCCGGGCCAGATAGAGGGCAGCGCCGCCTCGTGATACCCACACGCCTGCCACTGCTCCCACGCCGTGGAGAGGAACTCGAGGAAGCGGGGCGAATGCACCCGCTCGATGGGGCCACGGCCGTGATCCTCCGGCGCGACGACGGGCCCGAGCCCTGCCGAGCGGACCCGGGCGAGGATCATCTCGGCGCGGCTCGGCGCGTCGTAGCAAGGCACGAGCACGCCCGCACTCAGCTCGGCTCCACCCGCATGAAGCGCATGCTCCTCACTGTAGACTGTGAACATTGGACCAGAGGGCAGCGGAGGCGTGAACCTCGGTTGTCGATCGAGGGTTATCACAACACATTCTACCGGTAAAGCGCGGCGCTCCACGGCTGTCCGGGCCGGGCGCGCCGGCCCGATTCCCGACGACCTCCTGCTCCACTACCCAGCTGCGCTCCCCGCGACCTCCTGCGGACCGGCGACCAGGCTACACGCCGCACAGGCAACCCGAGGCGAGAGCCACGTTGCGCCTCGAGAGCGCATGCGCCACGACGACCCGTGAACCCGACGTCGATCGTGCTCTGCGACGGCGCATGTACCAAGGTGCAAGCCGAATTCGAGGTGTCCCTGGGCGTCGACTTCACCAAGCCGATGATTGAGGTGACTGCGCACCGTGGGCCACTCCGAAGCGATGACGCTGTACACGCACGTGTCGCGCGCCGACGCCCCCGGACGAGGACCTCGGCTGCGCCGAGCCCCCCCGCCGACCTGCCCCGGACCGCGCCCCGCGAAACGAGGTTCCAGCGCCCTCGCCCTCTCCTGGGGGCGTTTTGCCCCACCGGGTACATCTGGGTCGCCCCGGCCCGGCCCCCCGCCCCCGCACAGCCGCTTTGAGATCGCGCACGCCTCCTGCATCCTCCCCTCACGTACCCCATGCGCCTCGCCAGCAAGCTCACCTTGGCCCTCGTGTTTGTCATGTGCGCCGCGCTGAGCCTGTATGGCTACCTGTCGGTCCGGCGCGAGCGGGCTCTGTTCGAGGCGGACATGCGGCGCGACGAGCACCTCATCGGCATCGCGCTCCGCGCGGCGGTGGTCGAGATCTGGCGCCGCGACGGGATGGGCGAGGCGCTCCGCGTGCTCGGCGAGGCGAGCGAGCGCGAGGACGGCGTGAGCTTCCGCTGGGTCTGGCTCGACGCGCCGGCCGGCGATCGCTACGCGCCCGCGCTGCCCGCCGACGAGATCGGCGAGCTCTCCCGGGGCAACGAGGTGTTCCGGGTGCAGCGCGAGGACGACCGCAGCGGGCGCTTCTTCACGTACGCGCCGGTCGCCGTCGACCCCGCGCGCGTCGGCGCCATCGAGATCTCCGAGTCGCTCGAGGAAGAGGAGGCGTACGTGCAGGCGAGCGTGGTCAACACCGTGACCACCATCATCGCCCTCGCGGCGCTCAGCGGCCTGCTCGCGATGACCTTCGGGCAGGTCCTCGTCGGGCGCCCCACGCGGCGCCTGGTCGACAAGACGCGGCGCATCGGCGAGGGCGACCTCGGCGGCCCGCTGCTCCTGCCGCAGCGCGACGAGCTCGGGCAGATCGCCCGCGAGATCAACGCCATGTGCGCCCGCCTCGCCGACGCGCAGGCGCGCGCCGCCCGGGAGACGGCCGCGCGCATCGCCGCGCTCGAGCAGCTCCGGCACGCCGACCGGCTCACCACCGTGGGCCAGCTCGCGTCGGGCATCGCGCACGAGCTCGGCACGCCGCTCAACGTGGTGGGCGGCCGCGCCAAGATGATCGCCCGCGGCCTGCCGCCGGAGGAGGCGGCGGAGAGCGCCCGCATCATCGCCGAGCAGGCCGACCGGATCACCCGGATCATCCGGCAGCTGCTCGACTTCGCGCGCCGCAGGATCGCCCAGAAGGCGCCCGCCGACCTCGCGCAGATCGCCCGCCACACGCTGGTCCTGCTCGAGCCCCTCGCCCGCAAGCGCGGCGTCGCGCTGCGCCTCGACGAGGCGAGCGACGCGCCGGCGCGCGCCGAGGTGGACGCCGGGCAGATGCAGCAGGTGCTCACGAACCTCGTCATCAACGGCATCCACGCGATGAAGCGGGGCGGCGAGCTGACCGTCCGCGTCGAGCGCGCGCGCGCCCGCCCGCCGGCCGACCACGGCGGCCCCGAGGGCGAACACCTCGCCGTCCGGGTGATCGACCAGGGCGAGGGGATCGCGCCTGCGGACGTCCCCCGCATCTTCGAGCCCTTCTTCACCACGAAGGACGTCGGCGAGGGCACCGGCCTCGGGCTGAGCGTCTCCTACGGCATCGTGCGCGAGCACGGGGGCTGGATCGACGTGCAGAGCGAGCCCGACAGGGGCTCGACCTTCACGGTGTACCTCGCCCCGAGCGGCGAGGCCCCCGCGCGGCCAGCGGCCGGGGCCGACGCCGCGCCCGCGCCGCGGCAGGGCGGGCAGGCCGGGCCCGCAGCCTGGCCGTGAGCGACGCGCTTGTACTTACGCAACCGACCGCGTACGCGAGGCGTCGAGCCCACGGCGCGTCGCGCGCGGTCCCTGGAGGGAGCATGGGCAGGAGAGCGCTGATCATCGATGACGACGAGGCCATGTGCGCGTGGCTCGCGGCGGACCTCCTGGCGCGCGGGGTCGAGGCGACCACCCGGACCTCGCCGGTGGACGCGCTCGCGCTGATCGAGGAGGACGAGGGGTTCGACGTCGTCCTCACCGACCTGAACATGCGCGGCATGAGCGGGATCGAGGTCTGCACCCGGACGGCCGAGATCCGGCCGGACTTGCCCGTCGTGGTGATCACCGCCTTCGGCAGCATCGAGACCGCGGTGGAGGCGATCCGCGCGGGCGCGTACGACTACGTGACCAAGCCGGTCGACATCGAGGCGCTCGCGCTGGCGCTGGAGCGGGCGATCGCCCACCGCGCGCTCAAGGCCGAGGTGCGGCGGCTGCGCCGCGCCGTGGCCGGGCCCGACACGTTCCAGGGCCTCGTCGGCCGGAGCGCCGCGATGCGCCGCGTGCAGGACATGATCGAGCGCATCGCCGACTCGGAGGCGACCGTGCTCATCACGGGCGAGAGCGGGACGGGCAAGGAGGTCGTCGCGCGGGCGCTGCACGAGCGGAGCCGCCGCCGGGGCGGGCCGTTCGTGGCGGTCAACTGCGCGGCCGTGCCCGAGTCGCTGATCGAGAGCGAGCTCTTCGGCCACGTGCGGGGCGCCTTCACCGACGCGCGCGCGGCGCGCCCCGGGCTGTTCGTCGAGGCGGACGGCGGCACGCTGCTGCTCGACGAGCTCGGGGAGCTGCCGCTCTCGGTGCAGCCCAAGCTGCTCCGCGCCCTGCAGGAGCGCCGGGTCCGCCCGGTGGGCGGCAACGCGGAGGTGCCCTTCGACGCGCGCATCGTCGCCGCCACGAACCGCGACCTCGAGGAGGCCGTCGAGGAGCGCCGCTTCCGGGAGGACCTCTACTACCGCATCAACGTGCTCCACGTGGAGCTGCCGCCCGTGCGGGCGCGGGGCAGCGACGTGCTCCTGCTCGCGCAGCGCTTCCTCGAGGACGCCGCCGCGCGCTCGGGCAAGGACGTGCTCGGCCTCTCGCCCGCGGCCGCCGAGCGGCTGCTCGCGTACTCGTGGCCCGGCAACGTGCGGGAGATCCAGAACTGCATGGAGCGGGCCGTCGCGCTCACGCGATACCAGGAGATCACGGTGGACGACCTGCCGGTGAAGGTCCGGGAGCACCGCCCCTCGCACGTCCTCGTGGCGGCGGACGACCCGTCGGAGCTCGTGCCGCTCGAGGAGGTCGAGCGCCGCTACATCCTGCGCGTGCTCGAGGCCGCGGGCGGGAACAAGACGCTCGCGGCCCGGATCCTCGGGCTCGACCGGAAGACGCTGCACCGCAAGCTCGAGCGGTGGGATCCGTCCGGCGGCGCGGGCGGCGCGGGCGGCGCGGGCGGCGCGACGAAGAGCGGCTGACGCGCGGAAGAATACCCCATCGGGGAACCCCGCCCCGCCCTGCGCGCGCCGCCGCGGCGCAGCGCGGGGCGTGTGCGCGCCGGCGCGCACACGCCGGCGCGCTGTCCGCGCACCGGCACGCAGCCTGCACAGGGGATCGGTCGAAGGAGAACCCCCCGATGAACCCGGAGCTGCTGATGCGCGCGCGAGCCTCTTTCCTGAGCCTGGTCCCCGAACCCCACCCCGTCCCTGAGCCCGCCGCGGCGCCCCTGCGCGTGCTGCTCGCCGAGGACGACCGCGAGCTGCGGCGGCTGCTCGCGTCGGCCCTCCGCCGCGACGGCTACGAGGTGCTGGAGGCGCGCGACGGCAACCACCTGCTCGAGCTCATGGGCGAGGCGCTCGTGTCCGGGGGCGCCCCGCCCGACGTCGTGGTGAGCGACATCCGGATGCCGGGCAAGAGCGGCCTGGAGCTGCTCTCCGGGCTGCGCCGGGACGACTGGACCACCCCCGTGGTGCTCATCACCGCGTTCGGCGATCCGGAGACCCACGCGGAGGCCTACCGCCTGGGCGCCGACGTGGTGCTCGACAAGCCGCTCGACGTGGACGATCTGCTGGTCGTGGTCCACACGCTCGCGGCGATGCGCCGCTGAGCGCGGCCGGCGCGGCCGGGGCGCGGCCGGTCCGTCGTCGCGCGGGCGCGCGCTCCCGGGCAAGCTCTAGTGATCTAGCGCGTGCGCCCGACGCCCCACGTCCCCAGATCCTCGGGCATGGGGACGCCGGAGCGCGACAGGACAGCAGAGCAACGGTTCACCTCCCGGGAGCCGTCGATGGACGCGGGCACACCCGCCGCGTCCGCCTCGGCGGCGGAGGCCCTGGCGAAGGCGGCGCCGCGCATCGCCCGGATGACCGTCTCGCTCAGCTACATGCGGCGGCCAGCGGACGTGCTCGCCCACGGCAAGCGGCGCGACCGCTGCCTCGACGACACCCGGCGCCACCTCGCCCAGCTCGTCGCGGCGGTCGACGTCGACGAGCCGGCGCTCTTCATCGCGTATGTGGAATGGGCGCAAACGCTGCTGATCAAGACCGGCCTCGACCCCGCCGAGCTCGTCAGCCACCTCGGCGCGCTGCGCGACGTGCTCGCGGTCGCGCTCCCCCCGGACCGCGCCGAGGCGCCGCGCCGGTTCGTCGCGGCGGCGCTCGAGCGGCTCACCTCGATCGAGGTCGAGAGCCCGAGCTTCCTCGACCCAGGCGCCCCGCTCGCCGCGCTCGCGCGCGGCTACTTCGACGCGGTCCGCGAGGGGGACCGGGCGCGGGCGCTCCGGCTCATCCTCGCCTCGACCGAGGAGGGCACGCCGGTCAAGGACATCTACACGCACGTCGTCCAGCCGTGCCAGTACGAGGTGGGCCGGCTGTTCCACCTCAAGCAGCTCAGCATCGCGGAGGAGCACTACTTCACCGCGGTCACGCAGATGCTCCTGAGCCAGCTCTATCCGCTCACCGTCAGCGCCGCGCGCGTCGATCGCCGCCTCGTGTCCACCGCCGTCGAGGGGAACCTCCACGAGCTCGGCGCGCGCTTCGTGGCCGATTTCTTCGAGATGGCCGGCTGGGACACCTTCTATCTCGGGGCCAACACGCCGACCGAGCACGTGCTCCGCGAGGTCGCCCGCCGGAAGGCCGACGTCCTCGCGGTCTCGGCCGCGCTGAGCGATCACCTCCCCGGCGTCCGCGCGCTGATCCGCGCCGCGCGCGACGACGATGTGTGCCGTGAGGTCGTCCTCCTGGTGGGCGGCCAGCCTTTCCGCATGGTCCACCACCTGTGGAGGCGGCTCGGCGCCGACGGCTGGGCGCCGAGCGCGGAGGGGGCGGTCCACGTGGCGGAGCGGCTCGTCGCGGCGCGAGGCGCATGACCCCGGCCCTCGCCCGGCGTCCCGCGCCGGCGCGCTGGTGGAGGGAGATCCGCCTCGAGCGCGTTTTTGGATAACCCCGCTCGCGCGAGGTTGCCAAAGACTGCCCACCTCACCACGAATGCAGGCGGGGGGCCGCGGCTCCGATGGAGTCGCGCCAGCAGCGAGGCGCAGGAGAAAGTGGAGGGACGCCGCCTGTGACGACACCGTCGGGACAGGGACAGGGGCTCAGCGGCTGGGTCGCAGAGATCGCCGGCGCATTCCTCATGGACTGCACCGCGGTGGCGATCGGCGTGTTCGCGCCGGACGGCGCGCCGCGGCTCCAGAACCGCGGCATGCGCCGCCTGCTCGGCGAGGCCGGCGCGGCGGCCCGCCTCGTCAGCCCGACCCTGGTGCAGCTCGCCGCGGCAGGCCGGAGCGACGGGGCGCCGATCTACCGGGGGATCTTGCAGTTCGGAGACCTCCGCTCGCTCGCGCACAGCCTGAGGGGCGAGGTCTGGCGGACGGGCGATGATCTCCTGATCCTGGCCGAGTTCGACGTCGTCGAGCTCGAGCGCGTGATCGCCGAGGTGTCCGCGCTCAACTCGGAGATCACGAGCCTCCAGAGGAGCCTCCTCCGCGAGCAGAAGGCCCTGGAGCGATCGATCGAGCAGCTCCAGGCCACGCAGGCGATGCTCGTCCACTCCGAGAAGATGAACGCGCTCGGCAAGCTCGCCGCCGGCATGGCCCACGAGATCAACAACCCGCTCGCCTTCGTCCGCAGCAACGTGCACACCCTGGGAGGGTCGCTGGAGCGGCTGATCGCCGCCTACCGGACGCTCCACGGGGCCGTCGTCCACGGCGCGCCGGGCGGCCTGAAGGAGCTCGCGGAGGCGCTCCGCGAGGAGATCGACCTCGAGTTCCTGAGCGAGGACACTGGCGATCTCGTGAAGGGCACCCTGGTCGGGCTCTCGCGTGTGC
Organism: Sorangium cellulosum; assembly: GCF_002950945.1. GTDB lineage: Bacteria > Myxococcota_A > Polyangia > Polyangiales > Polyangiaceae > Sorangium > Sorangium cellulosum_E. Next base: position 5,147,514 of record NZ_CP012673.1, on the reverse strand, counting down.
AGAAGATCGTCGAGCACCTGAGGACGTTCGCGCGGCTCGACCGGGCCGAGGAGGAGCTGTCGGATCTGCGAGAGATCCTGGCGAGCACGCTCGAGATCGCGGGTCCTGCGCTGAAGAGCGGCGACGTCCAGGTGACGGTCGCGTGGGCCGACCTGCCCGCGCTGTGCTGCAAGCCGGCGGAGCTCGGCCAGGTGTTCCTGAACCTCATCATCAACGCCGTGCAGGCGGTCGAGCGGCGCGGCCGGGGGAACGGTCGAATCGCGATCCGCGCCCGCGACGATGGGCGCCGTGTCGTGCTCGAGATCGAGGACAACGGCGACGGGATGACGCCTGACGTCCTCGGCAGGATCTTCGATCCGTTCTTCACGACCAAGCCCGTCGGTCAGGGGACGGGGCTCGGGCTCACCATCTCTCACAAGATCATCGTCGATCAGCACGGCGGCACGCTCTCCGCCCGGTCGACGCCGGGCGTCGGGAGCACCTTCACGATCGTGCTGCCGAAGGAGCGCGACGTATGATACGAGCGGCCCGCGAGCGGCGCGCGCTGCTCATCGTGGACGACGAGTGGGAGACGCTGAAGGCCCTCCGCCGCGAGCTCCGGCGCGACTACGATGTCCTCGTCGCGGAGAGCGCGGCGCAGGGCTACGAGATCCTGCGCGAGCGCCCCGTCGACGTCGTCCTCAGCGACCAGCGGATGCCGGAGATGACAGGCACGGAGTTCTACGCGAGGGTCAAGGCCGACTTCCCGGACACGGTCCGGCTCCTCATGACGGCCTACGCGGACACGAGCGCGGCGGTACAGGCCATCAACGAGGGCGGCGTGTACCGTTTCCTCTGCAAGCCGTGGGATCCGGAGCGGCTCGCCGCCGTCGTGAGGGACGCGTTCTGCCATCACGATCGCCTGAGCGAGGTCCAGCGGCGCCTCTCGTGCCTCGAGGCGAAGGCGGGCGAGCTCGAGCGCGCGAACCAGAAGCTCGCCGCGCTGAACCAGAACATCCATGAGTTCGTGGGCACCACGGCGCACGACCTGCGCAATCCGATCGCGGCGATCCGGTGGTTCGCGGCGATGTTGCTCTCGGGCGCCGGCGACCCCGGCAAGGATCCCCGGCGCCATCTCCTGAAGATCCAGGCGAACGCCGATTTCACGCTGCAGCTCCTCGAGGATCTGCTGGACATCACGATGCTCGAGCACGGGGACGTCGCGCTGCGGATGCAGGACGCCGCCCTTTCGGACATCGTCGCGGCGGCCGTCTCCCTGAACGAGCACAGCGCCCGCCAGAAGGGCATCGCCGTGGTGGTGGACGTGCCGTCCGGGCTCCCGCCCGTCCGGTGTGATGTCGAGCGGATCGAGCAGGTGCTGAGCAATCTGCTCAGCAATGCGTTCAAGTTCTCCCATGCGGGCACGACGGTGACGGTGAGCGCGCGCGCGGGGGATGGCGTGGTCGAGGTGGCGGTCGCGGATCAGGGGCTGGGGATTCGCCCGGAGGAGATCGGCAATCTCTTCGGCAAGTTCGGGAGGACGAGCACCCGGTCGACCGGTGGCGAGAAGAGCACGGGGCTCGGCCTGTCGATCTGCAAGCAGCTCGTCGAGCGCCACGGCGGGTCCATCCGCGTGGAGAGCGCGCTGGGCCGGGGAACGCGGGTGCTCTTCACGCTCGCGCAGGCGGCGGCGGGTTGACCGGCGCGCCGGAGGGGGCCGAGATCGGCGTGGCGGCGGGTCGCGTCGCCCCCGCGGTCAACGTCCTTCCGGCGCTCCGATCCACGCCCACTGCGCGCCGCAGGTCTCGGTGGCCTGGACTTGTTTCAGCTCGACCTGACCGCCGCCGAAGTTGATGACCGCGCCCGGGCGGGCGGCCACTTTGCCATCGAAGTCGAGGATGGCGAACGGCTCCCGGGTCGCCGAGTAGCCGAAGGGCCAGACCGGGAGCACGCGCCGGCCCGCCGCGTCCTGGAGGTACACGCAGCGCCGTTCGGCGTCGAGGTGGACGCTGAACCGGCCGAGCGCCTGCATGCGCGCCTCGTTGCGCATCCGGCTCGTGACCAGCGGGATATCGCCGGTGCGGGGAGCGCTGGGCAAGGTCGCGAGCGAGCCGTCGCGCAGCTCGATGAAGCTCACGACGCGCACCGCGTCGCCGACCTCGCGCCGCAGCTGGTCGAGCGTCCTCGGATCGATGGCCTCCACGGTGTACACGACGCGGTTGCCGAGCGTGTCCAGGCTGGAGCTCGACACCAGCACGTCGTTCGCGGCGAGGATTGCGTCTGCGCGCGGCCGGACGGCCTCGAGCGCCCGCTCGGAGAACTTCGCGTTCCCCAGCACACACACGCGCGCCCCCGGCGCGATGCGCTGGACCTCGCGCTTCAGCGCGGTCGCGTCGCCCGTGAACCAGAGCGCCATGGTCTTCCGTTCCTGGTCCCACCACCGGCCGGCGAAGCGGTCGGCCTGCGCCTGGACGAGGCGCTCCACCTCGGCCGGCAGCTGTTCCTTCGGATTGCCGCCCGCGGGCTGCTGGAACTCGGGGCAGCGGTTATTGAAGTTGAACGATCGCTGGACGTCCGCGGTCGTGATCTTGCCGTCCACCTTCAGGCGCGCGCCGTCGAAGACGCCCGGCACCCGCACCACGACGTCCTTCTTCGCGGTCGACAAGAACGCCGGATCCACCTGGCCCTGGACCTCGATCCCCGCGCACGCCCCGACCGCCGTGTCCGGGCAGATCTCGAGCTTCCCCCCGCCGCGCGCCACCACCACGCCCGTGACCACCACGGGCGCCGTCGCCCGAGGGCCGGCGGCCCCTGCGCCCTGCGACGCCGAGCCCGCCGGGCTGGCGCTCGCGGCGGGCGCGGCGGACGGCGCCGCGGGCGCCGAGCCGGCGGGCGGCGCGGCCGGCCGGTTTGGAGGACTGGCGCAGGCCGCGAGCAACAGCGTTGCCCCGAGCAGCCGACCACGAGCAGCGACGCGCATGGCTCGTAGACGTACCAGCTCGCGTTTGGTTCTCCAAAGAAAGTAGCAGCGTGGTCGCTGTTCCAAGCTGGTCGGCGCCCGGAACTCGTTGCTTCTTCGTGCGCTACCAGGACATTGGACGGTCGACTTCTTCAACTACCTCCAAGGGTATCGCGCTCAGTCGACGGACCACGGTCGCTGTCGGAGCGGCTGCACCGGTGCGCCACTCGAGCTCGACAGGACGGCGCGCTTGCTCGGTTCACAACACCCCCGGAGAGGCGAGGCGGAGATCTTTGCGTGCTCGCCAGCCACTGCGGTCGTGTAGCCCCGGACGCAACCAATTACGCCATGGACATAATTTCGCATCCCTCTTGTGGTGAGGGCATCGGTGCAGGATGGCGCTTGCGTCCCTGTTGCGGGCCAGCGCTGCGCAGCCTCCCTCATGCCGGCAGCGTTGATGCGCTGAGCTGTCCCGTTCCCGGTGACGGCTTCAGAAGGAGTTGACATGTAGCTGTGCCTGAGATTTCCTTCGCTGGACACAGGGGAAATGCGTGGACCACCCGAGCATCGTCGATCTCCAGCCGGGCGCGTTGTTTCACCGGCGCTATCGCGTGGTGCGCCGCATCAAGGCCGGGAACATGGGGGCGATCTACGAGGTCGCGGACGATAAGACTCGGAGCCGCCGCGCTCTCAAGGTCATGCTCCCGGACCTCGTGGAGCATCCTGACCTGCGGAGCCGTTTCGAGCTCGAGGCGCAGGTCACCGGGGACATCGAGAGCGAGCACCTCGTCCGCGTCTCCGATGCCGGCATCGACGAGGTCACCGGGACGCCTTTCCTGGTGATGGACCTGCTCCGAGGCGAGGAGCTTGGAGCGCTGCTTCGCAAGCAGAAGGCGCTGCCGGCGGACGAGGTCGTGGTCTACCTGCAACAGGTGGCGCGCGCGCTCGACAAGACGCACGCCGCCGGCATCGTTCACCGCGATCTCAAGCCGGAGAACATGTTCGTCACCCGCCGCGACGACGACTCGCCGTGTGTCAAGATCCTCGACTTCGGCATCGCCAAGGTGGTGGAGCAGAGTCAGAAGGCGCGGACCACACAGGCGCTCGGGACGCCGCTTTACATGTCTCCGGAGCAGATCCGGGGCGACCGCGAGATCGGTCCCCGCGCCGACCTCTACGCGCTCGGGCACATCGCCTACGCGCTCCTCGCCGGTGAGCCGTACTGGACCGAGGAGGCGAACCTCCACGAAGCGCTCTTCCCGTTCTTGTCGACCGTCCTCGGGGGTGTTGTCGAATCGCCTCGTGAGCGCGCCCAGCGTCGGCGCGGCGCGTCGCTGCCATCCGCGTTCGACGACTGGTTTCGGAGGGCTACAGCATTGCGCTCGGACGATCGTTTTGACCGGGCCACGACCGCGGTCGCCGAGCTCGCGAGGGTGCTCGGTGTGACCATCTCGCGGCGGTCGATATCGTCGCCTGATGTGCACGAGGCCCCCGGTGTGCCGGTTTCTGCGCACACACGAGGCGGGACCGTGCCCTTGCGCGACGCCAGCTCACGCCCGTCGGAGCCGCACAGCACCGTTCCGCTTCCGACACTGGTCAACGCCGCGCCGCGCCCGCCGCAGCCGAGCGGTACCGTGCCTCTCCCCACGTTAGTCCGCGCGGCGACTCATCCGAGCCAGGAGAAAAGCGGCTTGTTGGCGCCTGTCAGCCTGCCGGCCGTTCAACCGAGGGCGTCCAGGGCGCTGCCGGGCGTACTCGGCTTGCTGCTGTTCGTGGGCGCTGCATGGCTCGGCGTCACGCTGATCCGGAGTCGCGCCCCGACGAGCTCGGAGCCGACCCCTCCACCTGCAACGACGACGCTCGCCGAGGCCCCGGCGTCGAGCGCGCCGCCGGTCGCCTCGGCGCCAGCTGCCGCGCAGAGCGCGTCGCCGCCCCCCCCACCGCCGTCCTCCGTTGCCGTCCCGCCCTCGTCGCCGCCGACTTCGCCGGGCACAGCACTCGCCCAAACTCCTGCCAAACCCATGTACAGCGCCGGACGCGCTGCGCCGCGAGATGTCCCCACGCCCGTATCTCAGGCGAAGCCGGACAAACTGAAGACGGCTGGGTCCCACGAAGAGCACGCGGCGAGCGCTGCAAAACAGGAGACACCAGCAGCAGCTCCTCCCGTGCCAACGGTCGCAGTACCTCCCATCGATTGATCGCGGCCCCTACGCCTAGGAGTTCTCTGTGGAACGAAGGGTTTTAAGCGGAATTACCGCCATCGCCGTAATCGCTTCAGCAGAGGTGTTCGTCAGCCGCGAGGCGCTCGCACAAACAAACGATGCCAGCAACCGCGAGAAGGCCGAGGCGCTCAATAGGGAAGCCGCAGCCGACATGGCGGCAAAAAAATACTCGACCGCCTGCCCTAAGTTCAAGGAGGTCGTGGCGCTCGTGCCGGGGGGCATCGGCGCCAAGTTGTCGCTCGCCGGATGTTACGAGCGATGGGGTCGCCTCGCGAGCGCCCTGTGGGCCTATCGGTTGGCTGAACAAGCTGCGAGCGCCGTACATGATCCTCGAGAAGCCACGGCGCATGCCGCGGCTGTGGAGCTGGAAGCCAAGGTAGCGAGGCACAGGGTTGTCATGCCCATCCCGGTGGCAGCGCTGCCAGGGCTGAAAATTACAATCGACGACGAGATCGTACCACCGGAAGCGTGGAACCTATGGGTGCCCATCGACGTAGGTGAATACAAGCTTCAGGTCACGGCCAAGGGGAAAGACGTCTGGACGAAACAAGTGAAAATCCACGAGAATGGGTTTCGTGCGTCGAGCACGGTTCAGATGCCGCGCGATCTATGACCTATTGAGCCGGGGCTGGCGTTGACCTTCTGTCCACGTTACTACGTCTCTTCTTGCCGCTGGTCCCCTCTGGAACACCGATCTCATCGTTCGATCGAGAAATGAACCGCGAAGGACGCCAGGCCAGGGCGTCTCCTCCCCTCGCAGCCGAGCCGATCGCTCGCCGCAGGTTCCAACACCAGGCGCGGATCCGCAGCGACGGCGATCGGCGCTACACGACGAAGCGCGGCATCAGCACGTTGTTCTCGAGGTGGACGTGCTGGTGCACGTCCGACTCCATGTGCTCGAGCTCGCGCAGCAGGGTCTTGTAGCGCCGGCCGCGCCGGTCACGCCAGGCGTCCGGCCCTCTCGGCCGGCTCGAACGCGAGCGCGGGCCGGCGCGCGCGCATCTCGTCCAGGATCTGCCGCTGGGCGCCGGGCGGCAGCGCGCGGCGCGCGGCGGGGAAGATCGTCCGCTCCTCCAGCGCGAGGTGCGCGCCGAAGAGCACGTCGAGGCGCGCGGCGCGCTCGCCCAGCGCGGAGGACAGCTCCTTCAGCCGCGCGGGCGCGTCCGCGATGCGGCGCCAGTCGGCCGCGAGCTCGGCGGTGACGGCGTCGATCGCCTCGTGCTGCGCGGCCACCTCCGCCAGGGCGTCGCGCAGCTCCGCGGGCGCGCCCGCGTCGAGCAGGCGCGGGCGCACCGAGTAGTCCTCGTCGGCGGCGTGCGCGGGCAGGGCGACGGTGAAGTAGCGCCGCAGCGCCACGGCCGTCTCCGCGATCTCGGCCGCGGGCGCCCCCTCGGCGTCCGGCAGGCGCAGGGCGGCGGCCGTGAAGCGGCGGATGCGCTGGTGGCAAGCCATCAGCAGGTCGACGGCGTCGGCCGGCTGTTCCGGGAGCGGACGGGTGCGGATCGTGTGGAGCATGGAGGACCTGCGGGACCTGGGTTCAGCGACCGTGATGACCGTGATGAGCGATGGGTTGTGCGCGCCCTCTCATCGCCGCGCGGAGGTGGTGATGTGGTGTGCAGTGATGCACCCGTCGTGCCGCTCGCGGAACTCGGCGCCTTGCGCGGGCCGGCTCACCCGCGGCGCATCTGCTGCGCCCCCTGCGCGCATCCGCTGCGCCGGACCGTCCCGGGGCGCGTACCACCGAGGCTGCGTCCGCCGTGACGACAGCGGCTCCGGTCGCGCGCCGCCGCCCTCGAGCCGAAGAGTACATGGCCGATCGAGCTCGGCCTGCGCCAGCCCGAAATGCTTCTGCCGCATCATGGTGCGGATTCAGACCCACGTGAACACGGCGAGGAAAGCCAGAAAGATCCTCGATCTTTTCTTCCCGTTCTCGCCTCGCGCCATCCGCAATAAACGCACCGCTCCCCATCAGCCTGCCAGTCCCTGCCCCCGCCCCCCGCGCGACCGGGCTCCCCTCCCCCATTTCGTTATACTGCGGACGCATGACTCCGCGCGTCACGCCCACCCCTGCGCCGGCCGCGGTGCGCCGTGTCCTTCTCCTCTGCGGCGCTGCGGCCTTCTGCGCCGGCGTGGTGCGGCTCAACGAGCGCCGGGCCCCCTGGTCCGCCGACGAGGTCGACCTCGCGAGCCTCGCCGTCGCCATGCTGCACCGGGGCGCCGCCTGGATCCGCCCCACGTATCACCCGCTCGACCCGGACGCCTTCGTGCGCCTCGGCGACGGCATCATCGCGCCCCCGCTCGCCAGCGCGCTCATGGCGGTCCCCGGCCTGCTCGGCGTGCGCCTCCCCGGCGCCTGGCCGGTCGTGGGCGCGCTGCTGCTCGTGGCCGGCATCGCGGCGGTGGTCCGCGCCGTGACGCCGCAGCGCTGGACCCTCGTCCTGCTCGGCGTGGCCGCCACGCTCGCGCTCGCGCCCGGCCTCGTGCTCGATCTGCTCAAGCTCGAGGCCGAGATCCCCCTCACCGGCTTCGGCCTGCTCGGCCTCGCCCTCGCCCTGGACCCGCGGGCGCGTGGCGCGCCCTTTCGCTTCCGCCCAGCGCTCTCGGGCGGCGGCGCCGCCGGGCCAGCGAGTGAGCGGCCCTGGCCAGCCACGGCGCCAGAAGTTCGGCGTCTTCGACCATCTTTGCCAAGAGTCCTAGTATACTCCACACGGATGACGCAATGCGCGGCCCGCGTGTGACGAGGATCCGACCCCTCCGCGAGCGGTCGGAGCGGGACGTCCACGGCCGGCGCCCGCGCGGGAGGGCCGGTTGATGGACGGTGCGACCGACGGCGGCGTGCACGCGCTCAGCGCGACGACCCGACTCCTCGATCGAGCGGCCGCGGAGCGGCTGCGCGACGACCTGCTCCAGGCCGCGGGGCGCGGCGCGCGCACGCTCGTCCTCGATCTCGGCGCCGTGGAGGTCTTCGACCCGATCGGCCTGTCGGTGCTCCTCATGACGCGGCGGGACGTGCCGGCCGGCGTGCGGATCGCGATCGCCGCGCTGCGCCCGCCGGGCCAGACCATTGCCAGGACGATGCGCCTGCACGAGGTCTTCGACATCTTCGCCGACGTCCGTGCCGCGACGTTGGAACTATCCCGCTGAGCTCGCCTCGGCGCGAGCTCAGTCCGCCCGCCTGTGGTAAGGTCGGCCGCGTGACCACCTTGCCCTTCATCGAACCCACCTCGGCGCGCGCCACGCCGCCGCCGGGCGCGAGGTCACTCTGCCTGTTCGCCGTCACGTCGAAGCGGGGTTGTACGGAGCGAGCGGCTCGGAAGAACGCCATAGAAGCCATCAGATAACGACATCGCCCATTGCGAGCATCGATGGCGTCGTCGTGCGTCGTCGCAAGACTGCGGCGCTGCGACGTGGCGACATCGCTTTGCATTGGTTGCGCGTGGATGTTTCGTCTCTGTTTCCGAGCGAGTTCTTCGTGTGCTTGCCCTGCGGCCGAGTCGCAGAGAGCTGCCCCTGTGCGCTCTGGCGAGCCGCGAGGGGGGCTGGATCGTGTAACTCCTCGTACCGGATTCGTCCGGGCCGGCTATAGTAACATTCACGTGACATGATCGTGGATTCGCATCGACACGCCTCGACCCGACAGCGGGGTTCGGGCGTGCGGACAGGGGGCGCGCGGAACGCCGTCCCCCTTCCGGGAGCGATGACGGTGGCGACACGGCGGGCGCGGCCCGGGTCCGGTCGCCGAGGAGGCTTCGTTTACAATGGCTCGCACACAGACAGATTCGGACCCAGGAGCGCACGAGGCGGACGAGGCCCGAACGGGGACTCGGCTGGTGTCGTCCTCGGGCTCGGCCGAGCAGCCGGTGATGCTGATCGGGGAGAGCGCGCCGATGCGCTCGCTCAATCGGCAGATCGAGCGCGTCGCGCGGAGCGACGTGACGGTGGCGATCTTCGGCGAGAGCGGGACGGGCAAGGAGCTCGTGGCGCGCGCCATCCACCAGCGCGGGCCGCGCGCGGCGGGCCCGTTCGTGGCCATCAACTGCGCCGCGATCCCCGAGGCATTGCAGGAGGCGGAGCTGTTCGGCCACGAGCGCGGCGCCTTCACCGGCGCGACGCACGCGCGCGCCGGCTGCTTCGAGCAGGCGAACCACGGCACGCTGCTGCTCGACGAGCTCGGCGAGATGAGCATGTCGACCCAGACGTGCCTCCTGCGCGCCCTGCAGCAGCGCGCGATCCGGCGCGTCGGCGGGTCGACCGAGATCCCGCTCGACGTGCGCGTCGTGTGCGCGACCCAGCGGGATCTGCGCGCGGAGGTGGAGAGCGGCCGCTTCCGCGAGGATCTCTATTTCCGACTGGTCGTGTTCCCGATCGAGGTCGTGCCGCTCCGCGACCGGCGGGAGGACATCGCGCTCCTCCTGGACCACGCGCTCGGGGTGCTCGAGGGCGGCCGGCGGGTGCGGGTGCGGCGCGACGCGCTCGACGCGCTCGACGCGTACTCGTGGCCGGGCAACGTGCGCGAGCTGTTCAACATCGTGCACCGCAGCATCCTCTCGTGTGAAGGCGGCGAGATCACCGCGGCGGATCTGCCGGAGTACGTCCGGCGGGCCCCGGCGCCGGCGGCGGTGACGCCGCTCGCCGAGATCGAGCGCGCCGCGATCGAGCGCGCGCTCGCCGCGTGCGGCCAGAGCGTCACGAAAGCGGCGGAGATGCTCGGGATCAGCCGCGCGACGCTGTACCGGCGCGTGGCCCAGTTCCGGGCCGAGGGCGACCACGCCCTGCCCTCGCTGCAGCGGCGCCCGCGCGTCCTGCGCCCGAGCGAGGCGCCGAACGCGCAGGTGTCCCCGAGCCGCCTGCGCCGCGCCCCGGCGTCGAGGCGCCGCGGTTGCCGAGCGACCCAGCAGCGCACCGACTGAGCCCGGGCACGCGCCGTCCCGGCGCGTGCGCGCGGAAGCCCGCGGCGGCCGTCGGCCCTTTCGGCCCATCGAAGGCAAAGGGCGCGACGGGACGTGAACGGCGTGCGCCATGGTGGGTGGACCCTGCAGGTCCCCTACCCTCGCCATCGAGGAAGGGCGGTGTCCCACCGCCGCGCGGCGGAGGTCGGCGGCGTGGAGACGAGCTCCGCGCGGCCGGGATCGAGACGAGCCTGTACAGCGCCGCGGTGAACGCGAGCGCGCCCGCGCTGCCCGGCCGGGTTGCCGGTGATCAGGCTCTCCCCCTCGTGCCGATGAGCACATCGAGAGGGTGGATTCCTGTTGACCACTCTCGAGCAGCGGCGGTCACGGTTTTCGGTCAGAGAGCTAACACCATGGTTGGGGGTCAACGGACAGATACCGTCGCATGATACGCCCACGTGTTCCGCACGTGCGTTCCGCGCACGGTTCACCGGTAAATCATGTGCCGCGTCTGTCCGGTCGAGGCGCCCTCTCAAAACGCGTTTTGCCCGCTCGCCAGGAGCAATGTTTCGTCTTGACAGCTTGATGCTTTTTATCGAATCTCGATTTCGATGGGAATCAAGGCAATCCTCCCCGTCCTGGCCGCCGCATCCCTTTGCGCCGAGGTCGCACATGCTGCGCCTTCGCACGCGATATGCGGAGATCTCGGCCCGACGCTGGGTGTGGGCCTATCCAATTTTTCCGCCGCCGGCGATTGGCCAATGACTGCCGCGCAGGAGGCGGGGGTCGACTGGAACTTCCTCTATCTCTACGTCCTCGCCGGGTTTCCGGATCACGCGGGAGGCCTGGGGCAGGCGCTCCTGAAGCTCCGGGACCAGTACGCGCCCTCGGTGAGCATGGGATGGCACGCGTCGAACTTCCGTGTCGGCCAGTATCCCGAGGTCGTGAGCGGTTTCTATTCGTCGATGGGGGACTGGGACGTGCTGGTCGGCGAGAACTTCCACCTCAGCACCGACGAGTCGACGTGGTGGGAGCCGCTGGACGAGGAGCTCGTGTCCGCGAACCTGAGCTGGCTTCAAACGGTCACGTCGAGCGCCAAGGTGCCCATGATTGCGTGGCAGCAGCCGATCGGGACCACGGACTATCATTTCTTCGACGGGAACAGGACGTTGCTCGAGCGCTTCGCCGCGGCGGGGCTCGGCGGCGTGATGTTCGAGCTGCTCGGGAGCGGCGATCCCGACGATTTCCGGGCCACCGGGGAGCTCGGCGCCGTCCCTCCGTCGCAATCGACGGCCGGCGGGACGGCGGCCGAACTGCGCGCTCGGCAGTCGGCCTACTCGGAGAGCCAGCTCGCGTGGCCGGCGGGATCCCCGTGCGCGCAGGGTGGCGGCTCGAGCAACGGCGGAACGACTGGCAACGGGGGCCCGACGGGGAGCAGCGGCTCGATGGGGAGCAGCGGCCCGGCGACAGGGAATCCTGGATCGCCGGGCGTCGGCGCGCCGGCGGGCGGCGTGGAGAACGGGCGGATCGTGGGCGTGGGGTGCCAGATGCAGGCCGGTGCCGGAGGGACCAGCGGGATGCTGGCCATAGGGCTCGGCGCGCTCGCGGCGGGGCTCCTGCGGAAGCGCCGCGCGCCGCGGGGTTGACGCGATCGGCAGGGCGCCTGGGGGCGACCGGTCCGGAGCAGCCCCGGACGCTTCAAGGTGCTCGAGGCGGGGCGGCGAGCGCGGGCCCCCGCCGTCGCTCGTCCAGATCGGCCAGCAACGCCTTGAGGGTCCCCGGATCCACGGGCTTCGTCAGGTGGACGTTGAAGCCCGCCTCCGTCGCCCGCTGCTTGTCCTCCTGCTGGCCCCAGCCGGTCATGGCGACGAGGACCATCCCCTTGCCCCACGGTTGCTCGCGGAAATACCGCGCGACCTCGTAGCCGTTCATCTTCGGGAGGCCGATGTCGAGCAGCACCACGTCAGGGCAAAACCTCTCTGCTATCTCGGCCCCCTGGCGGCCGTCGTACGCGACCTCGACGGAATAACCGAGCACGCGCAACAGCATGGCGAGGCTGTCGGCGGCGTCGGAATTGTCGTCCACCACAAGGACGCGGCACCTCGGCGGCAAGGAGGGGGTCTCGCGCTCCTCGCCCGGCGCCGCCGCGGCCTGCGCGCGCTCTTCCGCGACCGGCAGCCGGACCGAGAACTCGCTCCCCTTGCCTGGACCGTCGCTGCTCGCCGCGACTCGCCCGCCGTGGAGCTCGACCAGCCCCCGGACCAGCGACAACCCGATCCCGAGCCCGCCCTGCGACCGCTCGAGCGCCGGAGTTATCTGGGAGAACATCTGGAAGAGCCCGGGGAGGTGCTCGGCGGCGATCCCGATCCCGGTGTCGCGCACCGCGAGGACGACCTCGCCCCCCTGCCGCTCGACCGAGAGCCGGATGCGGCCGCCCGGATCGGTGTACTTGGCCGCGTTCGTGAGCAGGTTCGAGAGCACCTGGGCGAGCCGGGTCGGGTCGGCGTCGAGGTGGATCGGGCCGGGGGGCACGTCGACCGTGAGCTCGTGGCGGGAAGCGTCGATGAGCGGACGGCTCGCCTCGATGGCGCTCTGCACGACGCCCGCGAGCTCCACCCGCTCGCGGCGGAGCCGGAGCTTGCCGCGCGTGATCCGGGAGACGTCGAGCAGGTCGTCGATGAGCCGCACCATGTGGGCGACCTGCCGCTCCATCATCGCGCGCGCCCGCTCGGAAGCTGCCGGATCGGACTCGCCGAGCCGCAGGAGCTCGAGGCCGTTCCGGAGCGGGGCGAGCGGGTTCCTGAGCTCGTGGGCCAGGGTGGCGAGGAACTCGTCCTTCCGCCGGGCGGCCTCGGCCAGCTCCTCCATCCGCCGCCGGCGCTCGTTCTCGAGCTCCTTTTGCTCCGTCACGTCGCGGGTGATGGCGCACACCGTCTCGACCGAGCCGGAGGCGCTGAGCTCGGGGCCGAGCCAGGAATGAAAGTACCTGGGACCGGCAGGCGACGGGTACACGAACTCGAGGGTCGTGGCCTGCCCCGTCGCGAAGACGTGCCGCAGTTGCGCGTCGACGGGCGCGCAGACCTGCTCGGGCATGCCGATGTCCCGGTTCGTCTTTCCCAGGAAGGCCGAGGTCGGGAGGCCGGTCGCCGCCGCCACCTGGCGGTTGACGTAGAGATGCCGGAGCTCCCGGTCGAACCGGACGACGAGCGCCGGGATGTTCTCGGCCAGGGTCCGGAACTCCTGCTCGCTCCGCCGGAGCGCCGCCTCGGCCCGCATCTGCGCGGTCAGGTCGAGGTTGAGCCGCGCCCGCTCGTTCCGGAGCTGGACCACGAGCCGCTGGCGCTCCTCCTCCGATCGGAGGAGCTCCCGCTCCGTCTCCTCGAGCTCGTGTGTCTTCTGGACCTCCGCCCTGCGTGCCTCGAACGCGCGGACGATGACCGCTGCGTCGACGGGCGGGGCTCCGTCGAGCTTGGCGGCTTTCGACCCGTCTCCCGTCCGGGCAAACCCGGTCACGTCGTCGACCCGGTGGAGGATGTGATCGACGGCGCCGTCCGCGCCGAGGATGGGCGTGTGGGTGATCGACCAGCACCGCTCCTCGACACCGCCGCCCTGCTCGGCCGGACGCCGGACGGCGTACCACTGCGCGGCCACCGTGTCGGGAGCGCGGGTCGCGAGCACACGGGCGAGCGAGGCGCGGACGTCCGTCGCTCCAGCCGCGGCGGAGCCGGACGGGTCGACGGGAAAGACGTCGAAGAGGTGCCGGCCGATGATCGCGTCCCGACCGGCCAGCAAGGCGCGCAGGTACACGTCGCTCGCAGCGACGACCGTGAGGTCCGGGGCGAGGAGGAGGTCAAGGCTCGGGGAAGCCTCGAAGATGGCCCGGAAGTCGGGGGGCGAAGCCGGCGAGCGAACGGGAGCGGTCCCGCCGGCCGCGGTGGCAGCGTCAGCGTGAGTCGGGTGTGTCATGGCCATTCACCGCGCCGTCGGACGGAAAGCGCCGACCGGCAAGCGGGTCGGCTTGCCACGTCGTGAGCGAGGCGGAGTAACGTCTCGGACGTCCTTCAGGGAGCGGGGATCCGGGCGGGGTGAGCACAGGGCGTCGCTCGCCGCGGGATGAGGACGAGAGGACCTGCAGCCGCGGCGAGGCCGCGACCCGCACAAGATAACAGATGTCCGCGCCGCCATCAATCCACGCGGGCCGCACGTGGCGCTGCATGTCCGGAGAAGCCCTGAGAGACCATGTCGAAGGATTGTCGAGATGAGCCTGGTTGTTCACCGCGGCTCAGGTGCCTTTCTGGTCTCCTTCCAGGCGGTGAACCGCTCACGCATGCAGTTTCCGCACGGCCGGTAGCCGGCCGCGATGGCGGCCTCCTCGTCGGCGAAGAAGACCCGGTGCTGCGTGTAGGCCGGTCCGTAACCACGAATAGCGGCGAGCGCAGATCCGCAATCGAGCCGACCGTAGATCTTCGCCTTCGCGTTGCCGCCCAGCGCGCCGGGCGTCGCGCTCTCGTACCTGCGCCCGTCGGCACCGAGGAGCCAGTAAGCCTTGCGGGCCCGTTGATCGCCGGGATGGTCCATGCTCGTGACGGTACCAGAGCGACGCGATGACGACCTGCCGGTTGTACCGCGCGGGCACCACGACCGTGCGACGCAGACGGCGCGCGGGTGCCGCCGCGCCGCCGCGCCGCCCGCACTCACTCCCTCCCGCCGCCCGCGCGCAGCGCCGGCCGGTAGCAGCGCTCCAGCGCCGCCCGGACGTCGCGCAGGGTCGAGACGCCCGACAGATCCACGCCGAGCGAGACGAGCGACGCGGCGACCCGCGGCGGGACGCCGGCCAGGATGGCCTCGGCGCCGAGCAGGCCGGCCGCGCGGACGAGGCGCACGAGGTGACCCGCCGTGCTCGCGTCCATCCGCGAGACGCCGGTGACGTCGAGGATGACATGCGCGGCGCCCTCGGCGGAGATCGCCGACAGGACACGATCCATGATGGCCCCGGCGCGCGCGTCGTCGACGCCGCCGATGAGCGGCGCCATGAGCACGCGGTCGCCGAGCCGGATGAGCGGCGTGGACAGCTCGTCCGCGAGCTGCGAGAGGAGCACCCTGCTGCGCTCGAGCTCCTCGTTCCGCTCGCGCAGCTCGGCGGTGCGCTCCTCGACCTTGCGCTCGAGCGTGGCGTAAAGGAGCGCGTTGTTGATCGACAGCGCCGCCTGCGCCCCGAGCAGGCTCGTGACATGCAGCCGATCCGGGGTGAACGCGCCGGTCGTCAGGTTGTTCTCGAGATAGACCAGCCCGACCAGCTCGCCCCGGTCGAGGAGCGGCGCACAGAGGAGCGAGCGCGGGCCGGACGCCGCGCCGAACGTGCCGGCGAAGCGCGGATCCGCGGCGGCGTCGTCGAGGACCAAAGGCTCGCGGGCGCGCTCGACGTAGCTCACCACCGCGGCGGAGAACCGGAGATCCGGCGCGCCCTCACCGACCCGGAGCGACGCGGCCACCACGAGCTCGCCGGCCCGCGGCAAGAGGAGCAAGCCGCGCTCCGCCCCGGTGTTCTCGAGCAGCACCCGCATGAGCTGATCCAGCAGGCGATCGAGGACGATCTCGCTCGCGACGGCGCGCGCCGCCTTCAGGATGGAGCCGACGTCGAGCTTCGGCGACAGCGGCTCCGTGGTGACGTTGCCCGCCGTGGTCGGGCCCGGCGCGGAGCTCGGCGGCGCGACGCTCGTCGAGCGCCGGCGCAGGAGCTGCGCGTGGGTCGCCTGGAGCTCCAGGACCTTGGCGCGCGCGCCCCAGCGGCGGTAGCCGTGGAGCGCCTCGACGAGGTACGGCGCCGCGAGCCGCGGCTTGTCGAGCGCGAGCAGGTGCCGCCCCGCGAGCTCGCAAGCGAGCGCCGCCTCGTGGATCTGGCCGCTCGCGCCCGCGCCGCGGATGGCGCGGTCGTACCGGTCGAGCGCCGCCCAGGGCTCTCCCGAGAGGCGCAGGCGCTCCGCCTCGACGAGATCGTGACGGTGGCCGAAGCTCTCGGGGGCGTTCGCGGCCCAGGCGTCGAGCTGCCGCTGGTTCGCCGCGACACGCTCGAGCCACGCGGGCCGCTCCGCCGCGTCCACGGACTCTGCCCGGCGCAGCCAGGCGAGCGAAGCATAGGTGTTCGCGGTCACGACCGGCAAGAAGCCGGTGATGAACGGGGCGAGCTGCGTCGAGAGCTCCGCGTGGCGACAGGCATCCTCCTGCGCGTCCAGCAGATAACAGAGGACGAGCTTGTAGATATGATAATACGCGAGGGCCATCTGGTTCTGGCCCACCTGCGCGAGGTGCTCCCGCTCCGAGAAGCCGTCTCCGTCGAAGGAAGCGGCGCACGCGTCAGGCCTCGTCAGCGCGGCGGCGAGCCGCGCGAAGACGACGAACGCGTCCGCGGCGTGGCGGTTGTTCGTCTTCTGCACGAAGGCGAGCGCCCGATCCACCTCCACCTGGACGTCGGCGAGGCGGGCGCCGCCCTCGTAGGTCGCGCCGAGCGTGCTGAAGAAGGTATACCCCGCCATCTGGAGGTTCCCGTTCTCGATCAGGGACGTGAACGCCTGCCGCGCCACAGGCAACGAGTCCGCGAGCGGGCGCGACCAGTGGCTCGTGAACAGCGCGTAGATGTGGGCGCAGTTGCCTTGATCCAGCCGGTCGTCGAGCCGCGCCGCGAGATCCATGCCGAAGCGCGCGGAGATCTCCCCGGTGCGGTAGTCATTCCGCAGCAGGTAATAGATCAACGTCGTCGTCGCGATCGGGAAGCTGAGGCCGTGGCAAGGGCCCGCATCGAGCACGATGTTCCATGCCATGAGGCCGAGGACACCGTTGTACAGCGGGTCCACGAAGAAGCTGGTCGGGCACAGGATGCCGCAGACCTTCGCGGCCTTGCGGATGCGCTCGTCCTTCACCGGCGGCGCGTCGAGCAGCGCGCGGAGATCGCGCCCCTCGAGCCGCGCCTCGAGCCGGCCGAGATCCCGCTCGAGCTCCGCGGCGGTGACCGACGCGGGCAGCTCGAACCCGAGCGCCCCGAGGATCGTGCGGCCGGCGAGCAGCGCGTCGGCGTACCGGCCCTGCATCGTCCGCTGCATGATGTGCAGGGCGTAGGCGTCCGCGAGCGCGACCGGCGAGGCCTCGCGCTCGAGGAGGAGCGCAAAGATTGCGTCGGCGCGCTCGAAGTGGGCCGTCAGGAACTCCGCCTCCAGGAGGGCGCGGTGCAGCGCGGAGGCGAGCTCGGGGAGCGCCGTCCAGGCGTCCGCGGGCAGCAGCGCGGCGCCGCTCGCGAGGAAGAAACGCGCCTGCTCCGGGGCGCCGGCGTGCAAGGCGCGCTGCCCGGCGGCGAGCTCGATCCGCGCGACGTCGAGGCGCTCGGCGGGATCGTCGAGGAGGCCGACCGCCCTGCCGAGGTGGTCGGCGGCGTCATAACGCGCCGTGTCGCCCCCGGAGCGCCGCGCCTCGGCGAGCAGCAGGCGGCCGAGCCGCAGGTGCCACGCGCGCTGCGCGTCGTCGCCGAGCAGGGCGCTTCCGGCCTGGTGGATGCGGTCGTGGGCGAAGTGCACCTCGCCGGCGACCGCGCTCACGAGCCCCTCGCGCTGGGCGGGGCGCAGCGCCTCCTCGATCTGGGCGGCGGAGCACGCCAGCGCGGCCCCGAGGAGCGGCAGGGGCGCGTGATCCCCGGCGCACGCCGCGACGGCCAGGACCTCGCGCGTGCGGGCCGGGAGCTCCGCGATCTTGCGGGCCAGGAGCTCGCCGACGCTCTCCGAGACGGCGAGCCGCTCGAGCGCCGCGTCCTCCCACGTCCACCCGCCCTCGCCGGCCGAGAAGCGGATGCACCCGGCGCTCATCAGGTCGCGGAGCGCGCAGCGCAGGTGGAACGGGTTGCCCTGCGTCCTCCGGTGGAGCTGGGCGGCGAGCTGCTCGACGTCGGCGCCGGGCGCCCGCGGCGCGAAGGTGTCGGCGAGGAGCGCGCGGACGTGCGCGGGCTCGAGGTCGTGCAGCGTCACGGTCCACATCGAGACGCCGCGCCGCTCGAGGTCGGCCAGGGCGGCGCGGAGCGGGTGTGACGGGTCGACCTCGTTGTCGCGGTACGCGCCGAGCAGCAGGAGCCCCGGGCGGCGATCCTCGCCGAGCAGGTGCTTCAGCAGCCCGAGCGACGCGGCGTCGATCCACTGGAGATCATCGAGGAACAGGACGAGCGGGCGCTCGGGGCTGACCAGGGCGCCCAGCAGGCCCGAGAAGAGGTGGTTGAAGCGGTTCTGGGCCTCCTGGCCGGACAGCACCGGCGCGCTCGGCAGGTCGCCGAGCAGGGGGCGGAGGCCGGGCATGAGCGCGAGCAGCGCCTGACCCAGGTCCCCCACCGCGGCGCGCGCGGCCTGCTGCTTGTGCGCGTACTCCTGCGCGGGGAGCCCGAGCACACGCGCGGCGAGCGATTCCATCGCCTGGACGAAGGCGCCGTAGGGCGTGGTGCGCGCGTACTGGTCGCATTTGCCCGTGACCAGCGCGCCGCCGGCGGCGGTGACCTCCTCGCGCAGCTGCGCGACGAGCGAGGTCTTGCCGATGCCGGAGTAGCCGGCGAGCAGCACGACCTCGGCCAGGGCGGCGCTGCGCTCGAAGGCCGCGCGGAGGGCCGAGAGCTCCTCGTCGCGGCCGTAGAGGCGCGTCGGGGCGCTCAGCGCGAGCGCGGGATCGGCGCGGCGCAGCGGGAACGGGGCGATCGCAGCGCCCGCGTCGAGCTGCTCGAGGCAGCGGGTCAGGTCGTGCACGACGCCCTCGGCCGACTGATACCGCGCGTCCGGATCCTTCTCGAGGAGCGCCATCACGAGATCGCTGATCGGCGCCGGCACGGAGGCGTCGCGCCGCGCCGGGGGCGACGGGCGCTCGGCGAGGTGCCGGTGGAGGAGATCGAGCGGATCGTCCGACACGAAGGGCGGCTCGCCCACGAACAGCTCGTAGAGCAGGACGCCGAGCGCGTAGAGATCCGCCCGGTGATCGAGCCTGCGCCTCATGCGGCCCGATTGTTCGGGCGCCATGTACTCCAGCGTACCGGCCGGCTCTCCGAGGGGGCCGTCGAGCTGCGCGCCGCGCACGCCGAGGCCGAGATCGATGATGCAGATCTCCCCGGTACCCGGCGAGACGAGGACGTTCGAGCCGCTCAGATCTCGGTGGATGACGCCCGCCTGGTGCAGCCCAGCGAGCGCGCGCGCGACGGAGGCCGCGATCCGGACGCGCTCGCGCAACGTGGGGTGGTGCTCGGCGACGAAACGCCTCAGCGTGAGACCGTCGAAGAGCTCCAGGTAAAGGACGGGCTTGCCGTCGATGGCACCTCGCCCATAAGCCTTGCGGATCCCGGGCACCGAGAGGCCGCGCAGGATCTCGAACTCGTTGTCGAGCGCCGCCTCCTGGTGCTCGGTGACGAGATCGCCCGTCGGCTCCTTCACGGCCACCCAGGCGCCGAAGGGGGTGTCGCTCGCCGTGTGGACCGTGAAGCCTGTACCCAGATGAAGGATGGTTGATTGCATATCGGCTCATCCCGGCAGAACAACCGCGCGACACACACGTCCACATCCGCGGCGTTCGCCGGTGGGCTGGCCGCGTGTTACGGCAAGCGCGCCAACTCGCGGCCAGAAGGAGCGAACGATTTGCGTCATGGCGCACGTGTTCGGGATGCAGCGTAGCGGCTCCGTCCAGAGCAGCAACTTGCAAGCGCGGTTGGTGTTCGCGGGCCTGCAGGGTCTGCGCTCGCCCGCAGAACGTGCGCGTTCTCTGCGGCAAGGATCCGAGAAAAGCGTGTCTTCCGTGGTGGCATCGTCCCTGCATTAATCCCCGGCGGACCGACGACGAGAGAGGAGCGCATATGAACGACGCCTCGAAGAGAATCCTGGTACCGGTCGATCTAGGGGAGGAGTCTTCCAGCGCCGTGGCGCTCGCCGCGGACCTCGCGCAGCGGATCGGGGGCGAGGTCGTGATGATGCACGTCTACACGCTGCCGCAGTACGCCTACGCGGGCGTGAACATCGCGCTCGTGCCGGAGACCGTCGCGAAGATCGGCGCCATCGCGCGCCGGGCGCTCGAGGGGTATGCGAAGGACCACGGCGGCGTGCACTCCCTCCTGCGCGAAGGGGATCCGGCGGAGGAGATCCTCGGCGCGATCGCGAGCGAGCGGCCGTACATGGTCGTGATGAGCACGCACCGGCGCAAAGGGATCTCCCGCTTGCTGCTCGGGAGCGTGGCGGACAAGGTGGCTCGAAGGAGCCCTGTCCCCGTCATGACGGTGGCGCGGGGCCCCGCGCGCGCGCGGAGGAGCGCGGAGGAGCCGGAGGCGTATCACCCCTCGATGGGCGTCAAGGAGCTCGAGCTCGCTGTGCCCTGAAGTCCACACGAAAGTCCCGGACTCCCGCCTTCCTGAGGTAACGTGAAGCCAATGAAGGCGTTCGCACCTCCTCCAGGGGCTCAGTTATCGTCATGAGCCAGATGCCGGGTCACTCCGCGCGCAGCGCCTCGATGGGGTTGATCCGCGCCGCGCGCCACGCGGGGTAGAAGCCGAACAGCACGCCGATCGCCACGGACAGGCCGAGCCCGAGGGCGATCGACCAGGGCTCCACGTGGAAGGCCCAGCGGCCCATGAGCTGCGTCAGCAGCGCGGCCAGCACCCAGGCGAGGCCGAGGCCGGCGAGCACGCCGAGCACGCCGCCGAGCAGCGAGACGGCGGCGGCCTGGACGAGGAACTGCGCCAGGATCGCGCGGGGGGAGGCGCCGATGGCCCGGCGGATCCCGATCTCCCTCGTGCGCTCGGTCACGGTGACGAGCATGATGTTCATGATGTTGATGCCGCCGACCACGAGCGCGATGAGGCCCGTGCTCAGGACAAGCAGCTTGATCACGCTCAGGATGAGCTTCTCCTGGGTGATCTCCTCATCCTCGAGCTCGAAGTTCCTGACGCCGAGGTGACGGCGGTGGAGCGTCCGGCCGATCATCGTCTTGAGCGTCTCGATCGGCGTGCGGATGGCAGAGCTCCGCCGCACGTAGACGCGATCCACCTCGTGCGCTGGCGAGAACACCGCATCGTACGTCGTCTCGGGGACTAACACCTTCCGGTTCCAGACATAGGTGCCGTCCGTGGAGAGCAGCGTCGGGTGATCCGCGAGCACGCCGATGACCGTCCAGGCATGGCCCTCGACGATGAGGCGGGGCGCGCCGGCGCCCGCGGGGATCCCCCCGGGCGACGGCGCCGCCGGGTCGAGCGTGGCGCGGCCGCCGAAGAGGTCCTTCCAGACGTCGTGGCCGACGACACACACCCGCCGGCGCTCGGCGAGGTCGGACGCGGCGAGGAAGCGGCCCAGCCCGACCTCCAGGCCGTACAGCGACAGCGCCGCGGGGGCGGCGCTGACGAGGCGGGTCCGCGTCTTCTTGCCGCTCGCGTGGGCCTCCGTTCGCCGCGCGGATTCGCTGAGGGCGCCGTCGAGCACGGGGGACGCGGCGAGCGCGCGGGCGTCGTCGCGCGAGAGCTCTCGCCGCGTGCGTTTCTGGTCCCTGACGTTCACCTCGGCGCGCCGGACCTCGATGAGGTCGGTGTCGACGACATCCTGGCTCGCCCTGACCAGCGCGTCCTCGCCGCCGCGGAGCAGGGAGGCGAGGAGCACGATCGAGCCCGTGCCGATCACGATGCCGAGCAGCGTCAAGAGCGCGCGGGTGCGGCCTTCCACCGCGAACCGAGCGGAGTCGAGGAGATCGCCGAGCCTCATCGGCGCATCGCCGCCACGGGATCGAGCCGGCCAGCGCGGCGCGCCGGCAGCCAGCCGAAGCCCACGCCCACGCCGAGCGACACCGCCATGGCCGCCGCGACGGCGGCGGTCGAGATCGAGCCGATCCAGGCCGGCAAGAACCCCTGGAGCAGCGGGGCCACGAGCGCCGCGGCCAGCGCGCCGCCCAGCGTGCCGATCAGGCCGCCGGAGCCGGCGAGCAGCACCGCCTCGCAGAGGAACTGCGCGCTGATGTCCCCCGGCGCGGCGCCGAGCGCCTTGCGAATGCCGATCTCGCGCACGCGCTCGGAGATGCTGACGAGCATCATGTTCATCACCCCGAAGCCGCCGATCAGGAGGGCGACGCCGGCGATCAGGCCGACGATCGCCTCGGCGATCGCGAACATGTTCTCGAGCTGGCTCATGATGGCGCTGAAATCGTAGATGGTGAAGTCATCGACGCCGCGGTGGCGCTCCAGGAGACGTGCGTTGAGGATGCGCTTCACCGGATCATTGGCGCTGACGTCGGCCGTCTTGGCGACGATCGTCGCCTCGACCCGCCCCCTCCCCTCGACGTCGATCACCGTGTCGAGCGGCGCGATGAGCACGTCCACCCAGTCGAAGCCGAGGTCGATGCCGAACCGGTCGTTGTCGGCGAGCACGCCGATCACCCGGCAGCGCAGCGCGCCGATGGTGACGCTCCGGCCCAGCGGGTCGCCCCGCCCGAGCTCCTCGGCGAGCTTGTGGCCAACGACGCAGACCCTGGCGCGGCCCTGGTCCTCCTCCTCCGAGAAGACTCGCCCGCGGCCCATGCGCATCCGGAACGCGTCGAAGAAGCCGCTGTCGGCGGCGACCAGATCGGTGCGGGCCTGCTTGCCCTCCTCCGAGACGATATCCTGCATGCCGAGCGAGGCGAACATCACGACCTCGGTGACGTGCGGGACGCCCGCGAAGAGCCGGTCCCTGTCCCGCCGCTCGAAGCCCGCCCGGTACATCCTCTCTTTTCCCTCGGCGCGCTCCGGGACCTTGGGGGCCAGGAGGATCAGCCTGGCGCCGCCGGTCTCCTCGATGCCGCGGCTCAGCGTGGTGATGCCGCTCTCGGCGAGCGACGACATGAGGACGATCGCGAACGCTCCGATCGTGATGCTGAGGACGGTCAGCAGCGATCGGAGCCGGTGCGCCGAGAGCGCCTTTGCGGCGATCACCAGGTAGCCAGTCCACATCACATCTGCGCCTCGTTCGGGGCCGCCGAGGCGGGGTCGATGAGGACGCGGCTCCCTTCCTCGAGGCCGCTCACCACCTCGACCGCGTGGTCGCTGCGCGCGCCCGTCGCGACCTCGACCTTCTCGGTCGACGGCTTGCCGCCGGGGGGGCCGACGACGCGGGTGACGAACGTCTTGCCGTTCTCCTCGACGATCGCCTCGATCGGGAGCGAGATGACGCTCGGGTTCTCCTCGATGCGCACGCGCACGTCCGCGGTCATCCCGGGCTTGATCGACCCGTCCACCGAGACGAGCTCCGCCTCGACCGGGAAGACGTCGACCTCCCGCCCTTGCGCCCGCACCGACGCGGGCGCGATCTTGGTGATCTTCGCCTCGTACGTCCTGCCGGGGAGGGCGTCGAGCGTCAGCGTCGCGGGCTGGCCGAGGCGGACCTTGACGACGTCGATCTGGTTCAGCTCGACCGTGACGACCAGGGTCGCGAGGTTCGCCACCGTGAGCAGCGCCTTGCCGTCGAAGGTCGACTCCACACCCGGGGTGACGACCTCGCCGGGCTCGATGTTGCGCTGGATCACGGTCCCGTCGATCGGGGAGGCGATCTTCGTGTACGCCAGGCGGTCCCGCGCCGCGACGAGCGCGACCTGGGCGAGCCGCACCGAGATGTCCTTCGCGACCAGCGTGTGTTTGCTCATGTCGAGCTCACTCGCGGGGATGACGTTCCCCGCGACCCCGGCGGTCACCCGGTCCAGGGACGTCTTCGCGAAGGCGACGCCCGCCCTGGCCTGGGCGAGCTCGGCCTCCGCGCGGGTGACCTCGCGCTGGTGGTCCGTCGCGTCGAGCACGAGGAGCAGCTGGCCCTTCTTGACCTGGTCCCCCTCGTCCACGAGCACCTGGGCCACCTGGCCGGCGACCTTGGATTTGAGCTCGATCTGCTCCCGGGCCTCGATCTTTCCGGTCTCGAGGATCTCCAGGGTGAGGTTCCCTCGCCGCGCGGTCACCACCAGCGCGGGGTCGATCGGCGCAGGCCCCGCGAAGTTCTGGCGCAGGAGCACGGCGGAGGTGGCGACCGCGACCGTGAACCCCAGGAGCCAGCGCCAGACCCGCCTCGGCCGGCCGCTCACGCTGCCGCTCCCTGGGCCGGGGCGCACACGCCGGTGTCGGACAGGATCGCGCCGTCCCTGAAGGTGATGACGCGGTCCGCGTACGCCGCGATCGCGGCGTCGTGGGTGACCATGACGAGGGTCATGCCCTCGGCGTGGAGCTCGCAGAAGAGATCCATGATCTGGCGCGTGGTGGCGGAGTCGAGCGCGCCGGTCGGCTCGTCGGCGAGCAGGAGCAACGGGTCGTTCACGATCGCCCGCGCGATGGCGACGCGCTGCTGCTGCCCGCCCGAGAGCTGGTTCGGCAGATGACCGGCCCGGCCCGCCAGCCCCACGCGCTCGAGCGCCCGCGCGGCGCGCGCCCGGCGCTCGGCCGGGCGGAGGCCCGCGTAGATCATGGGGACCTCGACGTTCTGCAGGGCGGTGCTGCGCGAGAGCAGGTTGAACGACTGGAAGACGAACCCGATCTTCCGGTTGCGGAGCCGCGCGAGCTCGACCTCATCGAGGCTCCCGACCGGCTCCCCGTCGAGGAGGTATTGCCCTCCGCTCGGCCGATCCAGCGTCCCGATGACGTTGAGGGTCGTCGACTTCCCCGAGCCGGAGGCCCCCATGATGGCGACCATCTCGCCTCGCCGGACCTCCAGCGAGACGCCGCGCAGGGCCTGCACCTCGACGTGGCCCATCGCGTGAACCTTCGTGATCGACTGAAGCCGGATCAGGGGGGGAACGTGGTTCATACTCACCTGCACCGGGGGCCGGAGAGCGTCCAGCGGCAGCTCCCCGACAGGCACTCGCGGCCCTCGCCGCACAGGGCGCCGGACGATTTCTTGTTCTGACAAGCGCCGCTGTTCAGCCCCCACCCGCAGTACTGGCCGGCGCCGCAGTGTGCATCCGTGACGCACCGGCACGTGCCGGTGAGCACGGTGCAGGGCGACGAGGAGCAGTCGCCGCTGATGCACTCGGCGTCGAAGCGGCACTCGCCGCCGGTGACCTGGTGGGCCGGCGCGTAGGACTCTCCGCACTGCGTCGGGTACGACGCCTCGCGCTGCTCGCGCGGCACGTACGGAGAGACGCCGCTCGTGTCGATGTCGTTCGCCGGGTCCGCCATCCCCGAGCGCGGGCCGGCCGCGCGCTCCCACATGCGGATGAACGTCTCCGCCGAGCTGCGCAGCGGCGCGGTGTCGACGCCGAGGTGATCCATATCGGTCAAGAGGTCCGGGAGCAGGCCGATGTGGGCGAGGCCCTTCTCGTCGAAATCGGTGCCCACGCGGCCCGGGCCGCTCACCTGCTGCGCGCGCGCCTGCACGTCCGCCTCGGCCTCGAAGGTGGCCGAGCACGCCCCGTTCGGCCCGAACCGCGGGCGGGTCTGCTGGATGAAGCCGTTGAGATCCGCGCCGAAGCCCATGGGCACCTTCAGCCCCTGGCGGCCGAACTCGTAGGCCTGCGCCAGGGAGCGGCTGGAGCCGTGGCAGCTGTTCTCGACGCCCGAGGCCGGGTAGGCGCGCGTCTCGTCGTGCGCGGTCCGCAGCCCGAACATGCCGCCCGTGCGCCGGATGGCCTGGACCACCCAGGCCGGCGTCGTCTTCTCGTCGTCCGCGAGATCGGGGTTCATGACCTCCCGGAAGTGACCGTGAGAGATGTAGATCGGATAGTAGGAGTTCGCCTGCGCGAGCGCATAAGCGTCCTCCACGCCGCGCTCCGAGAGGTGGGCGAGGTCGATCAGCATCCCCTTGTTCATCATCGCCTGGAGGAGCGTGTGCCCCTCGGCCGTCAAGCCGCGCGTGTTGCGGCAGCTGCTGTCGACGTCGAAGCCGAGCGTGAGCTCGTCGGTCGTGATGCCGCAGTCGAAATCGACGTGGCAGTTTCGCGTGAACTGAGCGACCTGGAAGATCGGGTTGTGCGGCGCCGCGCCGCCGAAGCGGTTGTCGAGCTGGTGGACGGGCTGCAGCGTCCTCACGCCCATGGCGTAGAAGCGATCCAGCTCCGACAGCGCGTCCTGGCTCCCGAAGAGGTTGCTCGTCTCGATGGAGATGACGATCGCCAGCTTGCCCGCGCCGATGATCTGGCGCGCGTGCGACGGCGACAGCGCCACCTCCACCCAGCCCGACCGCTGGGCGGCGAAGTCGTTGACCATCTGGATCTGGAGCTCCACGTCCGCCATCTCGTCGCAGGGGCGGCTCCGGTTGGCGTCCGGCAGGAGGCTGCAGAGAAAATCGTTGCTGACCGCCGACACGACCACGAGGTTCAGCCCGCGGTTGTGCGCGTCCTGCATCCAGCCCTCCCACCCCTGCTGGTGGGCGATGGTGTCCCAGCGGGGCCATCCGGCGCCGAGCTCGGACCGGCCCAGGTGCAGGCCGGTGTCCCCGTCCGTCCCGTCGGTCTGCCCGATCATCTCGGAGCCGACCGCGCCCCCCAGCCAGAAGAGCTGGTTCAGCACCGGCACGCCGCTCATGTCGAGTCCGCCAGAGTCGGGGCAGACGTCCAGCAGGCTCGAGAGATCCTGCTTCACGCGGGCGTGATCGCTGGGCGGCAGTCCGCCGTCGCAATCGTCGAGCGGCCCGGCGTGCGAGCCGTGGAGCCAGCCGCCGCTGAAGGCCTCCTCGGCCATCATGTGATGGTGGAGCTCCGCGAACCCCGCCACGGGCGTCGCCAGCGAAAGAGGCTCCTGCAGGGCCGGCTCCCCGAGCCCGGCGGCGTCGGAGGTCGTGCCGGCGTCGCACCCCTGGGTCAGGGCAACAAGAAAGAGAGGGACGTAGGAAATCTTCAAGCGCCTCATTCTGATGGTTCCTTGACGCAAGGGTTACGCTGCGAAGGAATTCCGCCACCGCATACAGGTGACGACCACTGACACATCATACATCATTGAGCGATGGATGCCACTTCATCCATGCCTCTTCGATCGGCCTGTTGGCTCGACTGGAGCCGTCCATCCGCGAGCTTCAGGACGCGGTCGGCAGCATCGAAGTAACGGTCATCGTGCGAGATCGCGATGACCGTCTTTCCCCTCGCCTTGAGCTCGGGCAGGAGGTGACGGTAAAACACGTGCTTGAACTCCGGATCCTGGTCCGAGGCCCACTCGTCGAAGAGATAGACCGGCCGGTCCTCGAGGTACGCGATCAAGAGCGCCAGGCGCTTGCGCTGGCCGCTCGACAGGCTCGTGGTGGAGAGGGTGCCCTGCACCACCTTCACCTTGTGATCGAGCTCGAGCTTCTCCAGGTAGGAGAGCGCGCGGCTGTCCAGCTCCTCGACCGGCAGCCCGAGGATCTGCTCGAAGACGTGAAAGTCGCTGAAGATCGCCGAGAAATACTGCCGGTAGCGCTCTCGATCCCCGTCCGTGACGGGCTCGCCGTCGAGCAGGAGCTCGCCCGCTGCAGGGACGTAGATCCCGGCGATCAGCTTGCCGAGCGTGGTCTTGCCGCTGCCGTTGCCGCCCGTGAGGAACACGATCTCCCCGGCGCGGATCGTCAGGTCGATGGGGCCCATGACGAACTGGCGCTCTTCCCGCTCGCGGTAATAAGCGTGTGTCAGCCCGCGCAGGCGGATCTCGCGCAGCGGCGGCAGGGCGGCGCCGTCCGGCGCCGCGGACCCGGGCTCCAGCAGGCTGACGCCGTGCCGCGTCACGTCCATCTCGAGCCCAAGCTGACGCACCTTGACGAAGGCGACGTCGGCGGCGCGGAAGCGGGGCATGGACATCATGAGCTGATCGAGCGGCGCCACGAGGTAGAGCATGACCAGGGCGAAGCCGGTGACCACCTTCGCGTCGAGCGCCTCGTACCTCGGCATGACGAAGATCAGGATCGCCACGAACAGGAAGAACAACATCTTCGACCAGTGGGTCAGCACCGCGTAGACGACGCGGTGCCCGTGGGCCGACGCCCGCACGCGCCCCGCGGTCTCGCACAGGACCTCTTCGAAGAAGGCCGCCCGCCGCGCGTGGTGCAGCTTGAGCTCCTTGGCGCCCTGGCTCATGGCGTCGAACTGGCAGATCATCCGGTCGTACTCGTGGCGGTACGCCTCCATCTTCCTGATCGCCCACTGCTCCGGGACGAGGTAGGAGAGCAGCGAGAGCACGAGGAACCCGAAGAGCACCCCGAGCATCACCGGCGAGAGAAAGCCGAGGTACACGAGGCAGCCGACGGTGACGGCCGCGTTCACGCAGAGGGTGGGTATCCGCAGCAGGGCGGTCGTGACCGTCTGGATGTCCTGGGTGAAGGTGGCCGTGAGGCGCGACCTGCCGACCCGCTCCGCCTGCGCCACCGGGAGCCGCAGGATCTGGGCGCACATGTTGATGCGCAGGTGATAGGTGAGCTGCTCCGAGAGAAAGACGAGGATGAGCTCGGACACGAGCCCCGCCGCGAAGGCCAGGGCGGTGACGCCCAGGTAGAACCACGGCGAGCCGACGTCGCCCGCGGCCATGGCGGTGAGGTTGCCGTTGACCATGGCGACCAGCTTCGCGTTCGCGGCGCCGCCGGCCAGGCCGACGAGGATCGCCAGCGCCACGGTCGCTCGATGCTCTCGGAGAAGGAACAGTACGAAGGTCATATCCGGCTCTCACCCGTCGCCCCCGGAGCGCGACGCGCGCCATCGCCCGCGCGCTCCGGGACACACACGCTCCGCGCGTCGCGCGCTCCCCGGCTCAACCCAGCGCCTCGCGGACCCGGGCGGCGATCGCGTCGACGTACGGCGGGTCCATGAGCTCATGGTGTTTGCCCGGCACGTCGACGTCCCGGACTCGCCCTCTCGTCGAGCGCTGCCAGCCCTGCGCGATGTCGGGCGGCGCGTCGGCCGCCTTGAGCAGGAGGACGTCGCCGTCGTAGACCGCGCGGGGGCCGGCCGCCGGCGAGGCGGGGCGATAGCCGTCGAGCGCCCTGACGGCCGCCGCGAACACCTCGAAGTGGCGCGCGACCAGCCGCCGATCGGCGCTGGCCGGCAGGACGCCGCCGGCCTTGCCCCTCGCCAGCACGGCGTCGAGCATCCGGTCGAGCGTCCAGTCGGCGTCGCGCGAGAGGCCCAGCTCCTCGGGCGTGAGCTCCAGGTTGCCGATGAAGCCGAGCATCACCTGCATCTCGGTCCGGCGCTCGGCCCTCGGGTCGACCGGCATCGCGGCGTCCACCACGACGAGCGGCGCCACCTCCCTGCCCCGCGCGCGCAGCTGCCGGCCCAGCTCGAACGCGACGACGCCGCCCATCGACCAGCCGCCGAGGTGGACCGGCCCCGCGGGGTAGGCCGCCTCCAGCACGTCGGCGTACACACGCGCCATGGCGTCGACGCTCCGGAGCGGCGCCGTGCCCTCGTCGAGGCCGGGCGCGTGGAAGGCGAAGACCGGCTGCTCCGGGCCGAGCGCGCGCGCCAGCGCGGCGTAGCAGAAGGCCGTGCCGCCGACGGGGTGCACCAGGAACAGCGGCGGCTTGCCGGCGCCGGGCTTGATCTCCACGAGCGGAGAGCGGCCCGCGGCGCCGTCGCCGCCGGCCCCTCCAGCCTCGCTGGAGAGCAAGAGCCCCGCCAGCTCCTCGACCGTGGGGTGGCGGAAGACCGCGGTCAGCGGCAGCTTCTGCCCGGAGAGGGCGCTCAGCCGGCCGACCAGCGCGACGGCCAGCAGCGAGTGGCCGCCCAGCTCGAAGAAGCTGTCCTTGACCCCGAGCGACGGGACCTTCAGCAGCTCGGCCATGACCTGCCAGACCTGCCACTCGAGCGGGGTGCGCGGGTGGACGAAGCGTCGGCCGGCGTCGGCCGCCGGCGCCGGGAGCGCCTTGCGGTCGACCTTGCGGCTCGAGGTCAGCGGCAGCGCGTCGAGGAACGTGAAGGAGCCCGGCACCATGTACTCGGGCAGCTGGGCGCGCAGGGAGTCCCGCAGCGACGCCGCCGACGGCGGGGCCTGCGGATCCGCGGGCACCACGTAGGCGGCCAGCCGGTCCTGCCGCACCACGACGACCGCCTCCCGGATGCCGTCGTGCGCGCGCAGGGCCGCCTCGATCTCGCCGAGCTCGATGCGGAGCCCCCGGAGCTTGACCTGCGTGTCGATGCGCCCGAGGAACTCGATGGTCCCGTCCGGACGATACCGGGCCCGGTCGCCGGTGCGGTAGAGCCGCGCCCCGGGCCGCCCGGAGAAGGGATCGGGCAGGAAGCGCTCCGCGGTCAAGGCAGGCCGCTTGAGGTAGCCGCGCGCGAGCTGCACGCCGCCGATGGTGAGCTCGCCGGGCACGCCCACCGGCGCTGGCCGCAGCCTCGCGTCGAGGATGTGGAACGTCGTGTTGGCGCTGGGACCGCCGAGGACGACCGCCTCGGTCGAGCCCACGCTGTCGGCCCCGACGCGCAGGCCGGAGACCCACACGGTGGCCTCGGTGGGCCCGTACATGTTCCAGACGGAGGCGCTGCGCTCGCGCAGGGCAGCGGCGAGATCGGCGGGCAGGGCCTCGCCGCCGCAGAGGATCTGCAGCCCTTTTCTGCCCTTCCAGCCGGCGTCCATCAGCATGCGGAAGGTCGCGGGCGTGGCCTGCAGGATCGTCACCCCGTGCTCGTCCATGAGGCGCTCCAGCGCGCCCGGATCGGAGACGTCCCGGGTCCGGGCCAGCACGACGCGCCCCCCGCTGATCAAGGGCAGGTAGATCTCCAGGGCGGAGATGTCGAAGGTCATGGCCGCGATGGCGAGGATGCTGTCCCGCTCGGTCGGCCTGAACTCGCGCACCGAGCTCCAGAGGAAGTTCGTCAGGGCCTCATGCGGGATCATGACGCCCTTGGGTTCGCCCGTGGATCCCGACGTGTAGAGGACGTACGCGAGGTCGGCGGGGGTCGCGAGCGGCGAAGGATCGGCCGACGGCTCGCGCGCGATCGCGGGCCACTCGGTGTCGAGGCAGACGACGCGCGCCTCCGGGGCTGCCTGCCGCGCCACCGCGGCCCACCGGGACGTCGTGAGCAGGACGGGCGAGCGCGCGTCGCGCAGGGCGAAGGCGAGGCGCTTCGGCGGGTGCGCGGGGTCGAGCGGCAGGTAAGCCGCGCCCGCCTTGAGAATGCCGAGGAGCGCCACGATGAGGTCCACCGAGCGGTCCTCGAGCACGGCCACCGTGTCCGCCCGGACGCCGAGGCGGCGCAGGTGGTGGGCCAGCTGGTTCGCGCGCGCGTTGAGGTCAGCGTACGTCACGCGCTGGTCCTCGAAGACGAGCGCGACGTGATCCGGGGTGCGCGCGGCCTGCGCCGCCACGAGCTCGTGCACGCAGGGCAGCGGCCGCGGGTCGGCCCCGGGGAGGGCCTCGGTCAGGAGGTCGGCCTCCGTGCGGTTCCAGGCGCACATCTGCGCGCGCTCGGCCTCGTCGCGCAGGTCGAGATCGCAGACGGGCACGCCGGGCGCGGCGACGATCGCCGCGAGGAGGTTCTGGAACTGCCTCGCCAGCCGCGCGATGGTCGCCTCGTCGAAGAGCGCGGTCCGGTACTCGAGCGAGAGCGCGAGCGGCGAGCCCGGCCGGTGCGCGACGGCGAGGGTCAGGTCGAACTTGGCGACGTTCACGTCGAAGTCGAGGTCGCCGCCGCCGCCGCCGTCCGCGCCGACCGTCGCCGGCAGGTCGAGGTAGGTGAGGCAGACCTGGAAGAGCGGCGAGCGGCTCGTGTCGCGCTCGGGCGAGAGCTCCTCGACCAGCTTCTCGAAGGGGACGTCCTGGTGCGCGTAGGCGCCGAGGGCGACCTCCCGCACGCGCGCGAGCAGCCCGGCGAAGGAAGGGGCGCCGGACAGGTCGCAGCGCATGACGAGCGTGTTGATGAAGAAGCCGATCATGCGCTCGGTGTGGCGCCGGCCGCGACCGGAGACGGGCGTGCCGATCGCGATGTCCTCCTGGGCGGAGACACGCGAGAGGAAGGCCGAGAAGGCGGCGAGCACGGCCATGAAGACCGTGGCGTCCTGCTCGCGGGCCAGCCGGCGCAAGGCGTCGCTCACGCCCTGATCGAGGCGGAAGCGGTACCTCCCGCCCTCGAAGGTCTCCACCGGCGGCCGCGGACGGTCGAGCGGGAGCTCGATGGGGGCGAGGTCGCGCAGGTGGTCCTTCCAGTAGGCGAGCTGGCGCGCGATGGTGTCGCCCGTGAGCCACCGGCGCTGCCACACGGCGTAGTCGGCGTACTGGACGCCGAGCTCCGGCAGCGGCGACGGCTGCCCGGCGCTGAACGCCTCGTAGAGGGCGAGGAGCTCGCGCCACAGGAGGTCGAGGGAGGGCGCGTCGGTGATGATGTGGTGCATGTTGAAGAGCAGCACGTGATCCCGCGCGGAGAGGCGGAGCAGCCCGAAACGGACGAGCGGGCCTCGGGCCAGATCGAAGCCGAGAGACGCCTCCTGCTCGGCCCAGCGGCGCGCCTCGGCCTCGGCCTCGGCGGGGCCGAGGTGGGACAGGTCCTCGACCGGCAGCTCGAAGGGAACGAACGGCTCGATGACCTGGACGGGGCGCGCGTCGCTCTCGGGGAAGCGGGTGCGCAGGGGCTCGTGGCGGCGCACGAGCTCGTTGAGGGCGCGCGCGAAGGGGGCGACGTGGAGCTCGTCGGCGATGCGCACCGCGTGCGGCGTGTTGTAGGCAGCTGACCCCGGGTTCATGCGGTCGAGCAGCCAGAGCCGGCTCTGGGCGAAGGAGAGCGGGAGCTCCTGGCCGCGCGGCGCGGGCTCGATGGGCGGCAGATCGTCGAGCCCGCCGTCGCGCAGGCGCGCTCCGGCGGCCCGCGCGAGGCGGCGCGGCGTGGGGTGGTCGAAGATCGTGCGCAGCTCCAGGCCGGCGCCGAGGGCGCTGGAGAGGCGCGACATGAGCTGGATGGCCGCGAGCGAGTGGCCGCCGAGCTCCGCGAAGAAGTCCTGGTCGAGGCCGATGTGGCTCGTGCCGAGCAGGTCGGCCATCACGGAGACCACGATGTCCTCGACGGGGTCGAGCCCCGCCTCGCGCGGCGCCTCGACCGCGCCCTGCGCCTCGGCGCGCAGCGCGGCGAGATCGACCTTCTTGTTGAGGGTGAGCGGGATCTCGGCGAGGAGCCGGACGACCGAGGGCACCATGTACTCCGGCAGGCGGGCGGCGAGGAAGTCGCGCAGCGCGCGGGCGGAGACGGCATCGCCGGCGTCCGGCACGACCCAGGCGACGAGCCGATCGGCGCCCTGCCCGCGCCCGGGCTGGGTCGCGACGACGCACTGGCGCACGCCGGGGTGCGCGGCGAGCGCCGCCTCGATCTCGCCGAGCTCGATCCGGTGGCCGCGGATCTTGATCTGGAAGTCGGCGCGCCCGAGGAACGCGATGTCGCCGCGGGCGGTGGCGCGCGCCAGATCGCCGGTGCGGTACATGCGCGCGCCCGGGAGGTCGGCGAACGGGTCCGGCAGGAAGCGCTCGGCGGTGAGGGCGGGGCGGCCGAGGTAGCCGCGCGAGACGCCGGCCCCGCCGATGAAGATCTCCCCGGTGATGCCGGGCGGCACGGGCCGCAGCGCCTCGTCGAGCAGGTAGACGCGCACGTTGAGGAGCGCGCGGCCGATGACGGGGAGCGCGTCGCCGTCGCGCAGGCTGTGCGCGGTGGCGTTGACGGTGCACTCCGTGGGGCCGTACAGGTTGTGAAAGCGGGTGTCCCGCGACGACAGCAGGGTTTGCCAGAGCGAGGGCGAGATGGCCTCGCCGCCGAGCAGCACGTGGCGCGGGGCGCGCTCGGGCCGCTCGAGCAAGCCGGCGTCGAGCAGGAGGTGCAGCATCGAGGGCGTGGCGTCGAGCACGTCGATGCCGTGCTCGGCCACCCACCGGACGAAGCCCGCGGCGTCGCGCCGCACGTCCTCGGGCACGGGATAGAGGCAGTTGCCGTCGAGCAACGTGAGGAGCTGCTTGACGGAGGAGTCGAAGACCACGGGCGCGTTGACGCTCACGCGCAGGGGCGCGCCGCCCATCCGGTCGTAGAGGGCCGCGCGCAGGGCGGCGCGCAGGTTCACCGCGTTGCGGTGCGTGACCATGACCCCCTTGGGCCGCCCCGTGGAGCCGGACGTGTAGAGCACGTACGCGAGGTGGTCCGGGCCGGCGAGCGGCTCCGGGGGCGACGCGGGGGCGCCGAGGTGGAACGGGGCCTCGCCGTCGAGGAGCAGCACGTCGGGACCGGAAGCGGGCAAACGCGCGGCGGTGGCGGCCTGGGCCAGCACGACCTTCGGGGACGCGTCCTCCAGGAGCATGGCGATGCGCTTCTCGGGGTAGCTCGGGTCGAGCGGCAGGTAGGCGCCGCCGGCCTTGAGGATGCCCAGGATGCCGGCGATCAGCGCGCACGAGCGCTCGACGCAGAGGCCCACGGGCTGGTCGGCGCGCACGCCCCGCGCGCGCAGCGCGTGGGCGATGCGGCTGGAGAGGGCGTCGAGCTCGGCGAAGGTGAACGTGACGCCGCCGGCCGAGACCGCGGGCGCCTCGGGCGTGCGCTCGACCTGGGCGCGGAAGAGGGAGGGCAACGTGGCGCCCGGGTCGACCGGCGCGGCCGCGCCGATCGACGCGCGCGCGACCTCCTGCGCCTCCGCGTCGTCGAGCAGCGGGATGGAGCCGAGCGCCCGCTCCGGGTCCGCCGCCACGGCGGAGAGGAGGCGCTCGAAGTGGGCGGCCATGCGCTCGATGGTCTCGTCGCAGAAGAGGTCCGCGTCGTAGCGGAACGTCCCGGCCACGGCCGCGCCGGTGTTGTGGATGGTGAGGCCCAGCTCGAAGCGCGCCGTCTCCTGCTCTTCGCCGGTGTGGAAGTCGTCGATGGCGACGTCCTTGAGCGCGAGCTCGCCCGCGACCAGGTGCGAGCCCACGGCGAGCGAGTCCTCGATGTGGAAGTTCGTCTGGAAGAGCGGCGAGTGGCTCATGTCGCGCGTGAGCTCGAGCTTCTCGACGAGCTTCTCGAAGGGCAAGTCCTGGTGCGCGTAGGCCTGGAGCAAGGTCTCCCGGGTGCGCGCGACGAGGTCGCTGAAGGACACGGCGCCGGAGAAGTCGAACCGGATGGCCAGGAGGTTGATGAAGAAGCCGATGAGGCCCTCGGTCTCGCGGTGGCTCCGGCCGGCGATGGGGATGCCGACGCAGAAGTCGTCCTGCCGGGCATAGCGGTGGAGCAGCGCGGCGAACGCGGCGAAGAAGAGCATGAAAGGGGTGATGTCGCCGCGATCGCCCAGCGCGCGCAGGGCGGCGGACAGCTCCGGGGAGAGGCGGAACCGGCGGAGCTTGCCCCGGTAGGAGCGGCGCGTCGTGCGCGGCGCGTCGAGCGGGAGGTTCAGGACGGGCGGGACGCCCCGCAGCGCCTCGGTCCAGTAGGCGAGCTGGCGAGCCAGCTCGCCGCCCTCGAGCCACGCGCGCTGCCAGGCGGCGAAGTCGGCGTACTGCACGGGCAGCGGGGTCAGGCAGGGCGCCCTGCCCTCGGCGAGGGCGTTGTAGAGGGCGTTGACCTCGCGCGCCAGGATGCGCAGCGACCACTCGTCGTTGACGATGTGGTGCGTGGTGAAGAGCACCACGTGGTCCTCGGGCCCGAGGCGCAGCGCCCTGGCGCGGAAGAGCGGGCCGGAGGCGAGATCGAACGGCGCGTTCGCCTCCTCCCGGCGCAGCGCGTGGGCCCGCGCGAGGCGCTCGTCCTCGGGCGAGGCGGAGAGATCCACGATATCGAGGTGACTCGCGGCGGGAGGATCGATGATCTGATAGGCGGCGTCCGGCGCGGCGCCGCCGAGCGCCTCGATGTCCTGCGGGCCCAGCTGGCCCGAGGCGACGAAGCGGGTGCGCAGCCCCTCGTGCCGCGCCACGACCGCGGCGAGGGTGCGGTCGAAGGCGTCGAGATCGAGCGGGCCCGTGGCGCGGAACGCGAGCGAGTTATTGTACATCGTCGCGTCGGGCTCGAGCTGGTGGATGAACCAGAGCCGCTGCTGGCCGAAGGACAGCGCGAGCGGCCGGTCGCGCGGGAGGACGACGATCGGCGGGGCCTGCGACCCGGGGGCTGTCCCGGCGCGCGCCTCGATCTCCCGGGCGAGCTGCTCGACCGTGGGCGCCTCGAAGAGCAGGCGCAGGGGGAGATCGACGTTGAAGGCCTTGCGCACGCGCGACATGAGCTGGGTGGCGAGCAGCGAGTGGCCGCCCAGGCGGAAGAAGTTGTCGTCGACGCCGAGCTGCGGGGCGCCGAGCACCTCGCTCCACAGCTCGAGCAGCGCCGCCTCGTGGCGCGTGCGCGGCGGCTTGCGATCGCGGCCCCCGAGATCGGGCGCGGGCAGGGCGCGCCGGTCCACCTTGCCGTGGCGGTTGAGCGGCAGGGCGTCCAGGACGACGACCGCGGAGGGGATCATGTACTCGGGCAGGTAGGCCTCGAGGTGCTGGCGGATCTCGGCGTCCGAGAGCTCGGGGCCGCCGGCGCGCTCCACGGGCACGAGCGCGGCGAGCCCCGCGTTGCGCTCGCGCAGGCCGAGGCGGCTCGCGTAGACGTTGTAGCGGTCCGTGCCGGCGAGCAGCTCGTCCTGCTCGGCGGCGACCTCCAGGCCGTGGCGCTCCAGCAGGGCCTTGATCTCGCGGACGCGGTCCTGGCTCTCCTCCCCCGCCGCCTGGTGGACCTCCATCACGACCTGGTCGATCTTCTGCCAGTCTTCGTCGCTGAGCCCGTGGAGGACGTCGAGCTCCGCGCGCTGGACATCGACCTTGAGGACGTCGATGTGCTGGATGCCCTCCTCGCGGAGGACGTCCGTGAGCCGGCGCAGGCGGCAGGTGTGGCTCTCGGCCTCGAAGCGGAAGCGCAGGAGATCGTCCGCGTCGCGCAGGAGCTCGCGCGCGCCCTCCGAGCCCGCTTCGGCCTCCTTCTCCAGATACCGCTTCACGACCTCCACCTCGTCGCTCGGCCGCGCGTACTCGGTGACGCCCGACATCATGGAGTAGCGCGGGTAGTACGAGAACGTGACGCTGGCCTCCTCGCGGCTGAGCCCGATGGGGAAGAGCTTCACGTTCGCGCCGTGAGGGCGCATGTTGAGCGAGAGGGACTCGAAGATCGGGGGCAGCGGCTCGAAGGCGTAGATGCGCGGGTTCCGGCAGTGCTGAAGCGCGTAGAGCGAGTACATGCCGATGTTGGCGCCCACGTCGACGACGACGGCGTTGTCGGGGAGGTGAATCCCGTAGAAGGAATAGGTCTTCTTGTTGAAGATCTCGTCGTAGAGGTAGTCGGTCTCGTTCCGGTTCTGATGGAACACGGCGAGCCCGTTGGGCAGGACGTGCCGCTCCTTCCCCTGGACCTGGGCCGACGCGGCGGGCGCAGCTCCCTGCCGCTCGGGGACGACGTAGGCGACGAGGTGCTGATCGCCGGGGCGGTCCTCGCGCAGGAGCACCACGCTCTCCCTGACGCCGGGGTAGCTGGAGAGCGCGGCCTCGATCTCACCGAGCTCGATGCGCAGGCCGCGCAGCTTCACCTGGAAGTCGGCGCGCCCCAGGAACTCGACGAGACCTCCGGGGAGGAAGCGCGCCAGATCGCCGGTGCGATAGAGGCGGGCGCCCGGAAGGTCGCTGTAGGGATCGGGCACGAAGCTCCTGGCCGTCTTCCCGGGGTCGCGGAAGTAGCAGGTGGCGACGCCCGCGCCCCCGATGAGGAGCTCGCCGGTGAAGCCGGGCGGCACCGGGTTGCCGTGCCGGTCGTGGAGGACCACCCAGGCGTTCGGGATGGGCCGGCCGATGACGGGCAGAGGCCGGCCCGGCGCGCCCTCCGCCTGCTCGACGACGGGCGTCCAGGTGGCGTTGACGGTGCACTCGGTGGGCCCGTAGAGGTTGAAGAACCGGCGGCCGGTCTCCCGGCTCAAGTCGATGAGCTTCTGCCACAGCCGGGCGTCGATGGCCTCGCCGCCGAGCAGGACGCGCTCGAGCCCCTCGGGCAGCCCGGCCGAGAGCAGGATCTTGATCTGGGACGGCGTGCAGTCGAGCACCTGGCAGCGCTGCGACTCGAGGTAACCCCGGAGCTGGTCGCCGTCGGCGCGCACCTCCTCGGGGACGCCGATCAAGGTGTCGCCGAAGAGCAGGCGAGTCCATTGCTTGACCGAGGAGTCGAAGGTGAGGTTCGCGTTGAGGCTGCACCGGCGAGGGGCGGCGGGGCTGTCGTGGATGTCGGCCTGGAGGGCGCGCGCCAGGTTGAGCACGGCGTCGTGACGGACGACGACGCCCTTCGGGGTCCCGGTGGAGCCCGAGGTGAAGAGCACGTAGGCGGGGGACGAAGGCTCCACCGCCACGCAGGGATCGCTGTCGTCGAGCGCGTCGAGCCCGGCTCCGTCGAGCAGCACGGCGCCGCGGTGCGCCTCGGGCAGGAGGTGGTGGAGGCTCTCGCGGGTGACGATCACGGCCGGACGCACCTCGTCGAGGATGGCGGCCATGCGGCGCGGAGGCTGGGCGGGATCGAGCGGGAGGAAGGCGGCGCCGGCCTTGAGGATCCCGAGCAGCCCGGCGAGCACGTCGGGCCCGCGCGAGAGGAACAGCGGCACCGGCGCGCCGGGGGTGACGCCGCGGAGCAGCAGCGCCCTGGCCACGCGGCTCGCGTGGCGCTCGAGCGCGCCGTACGTCACCTCGTGCTGCTCGTAGACATACGCGACGCGATCGGGCCAGCGCGCGGCCGACGCCGCGAACGCGGCGGCGATGCTGGGGAAAGGCAGGCTGGAGGCGCCGAGCGCGCGGCCGCGGCCGAGCTCGCGGAAGAGCCGCTGCCCCTCGCCGTCGTCCACGAGGCGGAGCTCGCGCAGGGGTCGCCCGGGGCGGGCGGCGAGGTCGCGGCAGAGCGTCTCGAGGGCGCGGGCGAAGACGGCCGCCATGCCGTCGTCGATGCGGCCGGCATCGTGGAAGAGGCGGCACGTGTACGCCGCGG
Source organism: Sorangium cellulosum (assembly GCF_002950945.1). GTDB lineage: Bacteria > Myxococcota_A > Polyangia > Polyangiales > Polyangiaceae > Sorangium > Sorangium cellulosum_E. The sequence goes on along the minus strand of NZ_CP012673.1, from coordinate 5,108,593 downwards.
TGCCGCCGCCCGGGTCAGCCTTTCGCTCCACGACGAGCTTGAGCCGGAAGCGCTCGGTCAGGCAGGCGCGCGCGAGCGGGGAGACGTGGAGACCGCCGCTCGAGCGGGCCGCGAGGCCTTCGCCGTACTCGTAGGCCAGCGCCATCTGGTCGGCCGCGAGCGGAGAGCTCTCTCGCGGATAGAACAGCTGATAAGCCTCCACGTCCTTCAGGTGGAACGCCACCTTGTCGAGCAGGCGCGCGGCGCTCTCGCCGTCGTCCAGATCGAGCCGGAACGGCGCGCCGGTCGTGAACAGGCCCACGGCGTCGTCGAGCTCCGCGAACCGGCGCCCGTCGAAGCAGACGCGGGTCAACACGTCGGCGGAGTCCGTGGCGCGGGAGAGGAAGAGCAGCCAGCAGGCGAGGAAGTACCGATCGGCGGCCAGGCCCCGGTCCGCGAGGAGCGCGTCGATGCGCGCGGCGGTCTCCCTGTCCAGGGCGAAGCCCGCGCTGCGCGGCGTGAAGGCGCCGCTCGCGCCGTCGCCCGGGTCGCGCTCGAGCGGCAGGCGCAGCGTGGGGAGCTCCCCGTCGAGGTACTTCTGCCAGAAGGCCTTGGCCCGGTCGGCGTCCTCCTCCTCGTCCAGCTCGTTCTGCCACTCGGAGAACTGGACGTACTGGATCGCGCCCTCCTCGTCCTCGCCGTCCGCGCCGTCGGCCTGCTCGGCCTCGGGGGCGCCGCTCGTGTAGAGGTCGCAGATCGACCGCGCCAGGTTGTTCAGCGAGCGGCCATCCATGCACAGCGACGGGGCCGTGAGCACGAGGAGGTGCCGCGCGCCGGGGAGCGCCTTGAGCGACACACGCAGGGGAGCGCCGCCCACCAGATCGAAGGGACGCTGACGCGCCTCTTCCAGGGCGGCGGCGACGTCCGGCGCCTCGCAGCCCGCGGCGTCGCCCGACGAGCGCTCGAAGTGCACGTCCTCGCCGATGACCTGCAGCGGGACACCCATGCTCGTCAGGCGCTGGAACCGGGTGCGCAGGATCTCGTGGCGCGAGACCACGGCCCCGAGCGCGCGGTCCAGCCGCTCGACGTCCAGCGGGCCTTCCAAGAGGAGGGCGCCTTGCGCCACGAGGCTTTGTTCCACCCCGGAGTCAACGATCTCTCGCTGCTGAGGTGACAGTCGGAACCCTTCGATGACCCGCTCTTCCATTGCTGCTCCTTCAACAAGACTTCGCCTGGCGCCCTCCGCCGCCGCCAGGCGTTCGGCTTCTCGCTCGACACATGAATCGCTCGGCGCCCGGCGCCGCTGGCGCTGCCAGCCGGCGCCTTTCGCTCAGCGGAACTCCGGGTTCGTGTAGAGCTCGGCCATGGCCACGTAGATCTTGCGCTGCCCCTTGAACGGCGACCGGCCGTGAGACGTAAGGAAGTTGTCGAGGAGCAGCACGTCACCCTTCTGCCACAAGAAGTAGAGGGCCGACTCGCGGTAGAGGTCCCGGACGGCCTGCGCCACCTCGTCCTCGATGGGCGATCCGTCGCCGTAGAAGGCGTTGCGCGGCAGCTCGTCGTCCTTGAACTCCCGCCTCAGCGCGGCGCGCACGGCGGTGGGCATGTTGGAGCTGTGGAACATGTGGGCGTGGTTGAACCACACGGTGTCGCCGGTCTTCGGGTGGGTGGCGGTCACCTGCCGGCGCATGCGCGTGCGGAGCTGATCCTGACCGCGCCACTCGTACTCGGTCTTCGTGCTCGCGAGGTAGGCCTCGACCTCCTGCTTGCTCCGGGTCTGGAAGACCTCCCACCAGGGCATGTCGGCGCCCTGCCCGTAGTTGCGCACGTACATGACCCCCTTCTCCATGAACCTGTCCTTGATGGCCTGGGGGATCCTGGCGAAGATCTCGAGATCGTCGGCGACGGGCGTATAGCCCTGCTCCTCGGCGGGGATGTCGCAGTAGAAATAGAGCTTCGTCGGCCAGTTGTGCGAGTAGGACATCTCGTGGTGCAGCGGGATCCACTGGTCGGCCGGGTACTCCGTGGAGGTGAACACCTTGCCGGCCACCTGGCTGCGCGGCGCGGCCCGCTCCACGTAGTCGAGCAGGTCGGGCGACACCGCGGAGGCGACTTCCTGGAAGGCGGCGGCGTCGGGCAGCGCGAAGCCGCGGAAGAGGAGGCCGCCGTGCCGGAGCAGGTGCTCCTCGATCCAGGAGCGGTTGTCCCTGGCCCAGGCGGCGAGGTCGATCGTCTCGGCGCTGGGCTCCACGAGGAGGAGGCGCTTCCCCTCCTCCACGGGGCGCGTCTTGACCAGGGAGGCCTGGCTGAGGCGAATGCTCTGGCGCTTGACGTCGTTCAGGCTCTTCAATCTGGGCGATCCGGCTTTCATGGCGTTTCCTTCGTGACGTTGGGCATCGGTGCAGAGGCGGTGGAGGCGGTGAAGGCGCAGCGCGGTCTCGTGACGCGCAGCGGGTTCATGGCTTCGTCGTGCGGATGGCCTTCGGCTTGGCCTGCTTCAGGCGCCGCACGCTGGTCTCTCTCCGCTTGTGGTCTTCCTCGTCGCGGGCGGCCTTGTCGTCCGCGGCCTGGTATTCGAGCCGGGAGATCGGCGTGTCCGGCTGCTCCGCGGCCGCGGCCAGCAAGGTGAGGTACTGCCGGCAGAGGCGGCTCATCGTGGCCGGCTCGTAGAGCTGCGTGCGGAACTGCAGCGAGCCGGAGAGCCCCTGGGGAGACTCCATGATCCAGAGGACCATGTCGTACTTGGTCGTCTCCGCGGCGTCGCCGAACGACTCGAGGAGCAGCCCCTCGGGCGACTCGCCCCTGTCGGGCAGGTTCTCGAGGGCGAAGACCACCTGGAAGTAGGGCTGGGCCCCGGAGCTCCGGGGCGGGCTCAGGGCCTCGACCAGGCGATCGAAGGGCAGATCCTGGTTGGAGAAGGCCTCCAGCACGGTCTCGCGCACGCGCCCGAGGAGCTCGCGGAACGAGGGATCTCCGCGCAGCGAGCTGCGGAGCGCGAGCGCGTTCACGAAGTTGCCCACGACGTCCTCGGTGTCCACGTGGGTGCGGCCGGTGACGACGGTGCCGAGGCACAGATCCTCCTGGCCGGTGTGGCGGTACAGGAGCGCCTTGAAGCCGGCCAGCGCGGTCATGAACACCGTGCATCGCTCGGCCTGCGCGAGGGCGAGGAGCGCACGCCGCACCGGATCGGGGAACCGGAAGTTCACCCGGGCCCCTTCGCTGGAGACGCGCTCGGGATAGGGCCTGTCCGTGGGAAAGACGAAGTTCTGGCGGTGGCCGGCCAGGGCCCTGCGCCACGCGTCGAGCTGGGCGTCCAGGTACCCTCGGTCGAGCTGCCGCTGCCAGACCGCGAAGTCGGCGTACTGGATCGGCGGCTCCGGCATGGCGGGCTTGTCGCCCGCGAGCTCCGCCTGGTACGAGGCCACGAGGTCGCGCAGCACGAGCCCGCTGGACCAGCCGTCCCAGACGAGGTGGTGGGAGACGATCTGCAGGATGTGGTCCTCGGCCGCGAGGCGGATCACGAGGAGACGGAACAGGTGCTCGTGCGCCAGATCGAAGATGGCGCCGGCCTCCGCGTCGACCAGCGCGCTGGCCTCGTGCAGGCGGATTTCCTCGGGCGCGCCGGAGAGATCGCGGAAGGACAGCGACCTTTCGGCGGCAGGATCGATGATCTGGAAAGGCGTCCCGTCCTCCTCGACGAAGCGGGTGCGCAGCGACTCGTGGCGCCGGATCAGATCGCTCGCGGCGCGCTCGAGGGCGGGCAGGAGCAAGGGTCCGCGCAGGCGGAAGGCGAAGGCCACGTTGTAGGCGCGCTGGTGCGACTCGCCCATCTGCGCGGCGACCCAGATGCCCTGCTGGTTGTACGAGAGGGGGATGTTCCCGGCGCGCGGCGCGGGGCGGATCGGCGGCAGGGCGGCGCGTCCGGTCTGGGCGCGGGTCAGCCGCTCGGCGAGCGCCGAGAGGGTGGCGGCCTCGAAGAGGCTCCGCAGGGGCATCTCCACGCCGAGCTGCTCGCGGATGCGGGAGACGACGCGGGTGGCCAGCAGCGAATGGCCGCCCAGGGCGAAGAAGTCGTCCTGGATGCCGAACGTGGCGACGTCCACGCCCAGGACTTCTCCCCAGATGCGCGCGAGCGCCCTCTCCATCGGGGTGCGCGGCGGCTCGTGGGCGGCCGCGGGCAGGTCCACCTCGGGGTCGGGGAGCGCCTTGCGATCGATCTTGCCGCTCGAGGTCAGGGGCAGCGCGGCCAGCGCGACGTAGAAGCCCGGGACCATGTACTCGGGCAGCCGGCTGCGCAGGAACTCCTGCAAGGCAGCCCGCGACGGCGCGTCCGCGGCGCTCGCGGGCACCACGTAGGCGACCAGGCGCTCCTGCCGCATCACCACGACAGCGTCGCTGACGGCCTCGTGGGCCCGGAGCGCGGCTTCGATCTCGCCGAGCTCGATGCGGAAGCCGCGCAGCTTCACCTGGAAGTCGATGCGCCCGAGGTACTCGATCTCCCCGTCGGCGCGATACCGGGCAAGATCCCCGGTGCGGTAGAGACGCGCGCCCGGCGTGCGGCTGAACGGATCGGGGATGAACCGCTCGGCCGTCAGCGCCGGCCGCTTGAGGTAGCCGCGCGCCACCTGCACGCCGCCGATGTACAGCTCACCCGCTACACCCACCGGCACAGGCCGCAGCCCGCCGTCGAGCAGGTGGATTCGCGTGTTGGCCACCGGCTTGCCGATCGGAACGCTCGCGTGTGGATCGTCCCGCCGGCAGCGCCACGAGGTCACGTCCACCGCGGCCTCGGTCGGACCGTAGAGGTTCTGAAGCTCGGGCGCGTCCTCGCCCAGCTTGTGGAAGAACCGCTCTTGCAGCTCGCGCGACAGCGCCTCTCCGCTGCAGATCACCCGCCGCAGCGAACGGCACTTGCGGGCGTCCACCGACTCGAGGAACACCTGCAGCATCGACGGCACGAAGTGCACCGTGGTGATCGCATGCGCCTCGATCACCTCCGCGAGGTACGCCGGGTCGCGGTGACCGTCAGGCACCGCCACGACCAGCCGCGCTCCGCACAGCAGCGGCGCAAACAGCTCCCATACCGACACGTCGAACGTGTACGGGGTCTTCTGAAGCACCACGTCCCGCTCGCCAAGGCCGGTGTCCTCCAGCATCCACCGCAGGCGATTCACAATGCCGCGATGGCTGTTCTCCACCCCCTTGGGCTTGCCGGTCGAGCCCGAGGTGTAGATCACGTACGCCAGGTGTTCGGGACCGCTGACCGGTCGCGGATTATCGCCCGACTCGGCCTCGATCGCGGGCCAGTCGGCGTCCAGACGCACCACCTGCGCCGACGTCTCGGGCAGCCCGCTGCGCCACTTCTCCTGCGTCAGCAGCACCGGCGACGCGGCGTCCTCGAGCAACACCCGGATGCGCTCGCCGGGATACGTCGGGTCGATCGGAAGGTACGCGCCCCCGGCCTTCAGCACGCCGTACAGCGCCACCACGAGCTCCACCGACCGCTCCGCCACCACCGCAACCACCGTGTCCGGACCCACACCGTGCCGGCGAAGATGATGGGCAAGCTGGTTGGCCCGCGCGTTGAGCTCCGCGTACGTCAGCCGCTCGGCCTCGAACACCAGCGCCACCTGCTCCGGCGTGCGCGCCGCCTGCGCCTCGAACAGCTCGTGCACACAAGCGGCCGACTCGCGCCCGGCGCCGAGGTCGGCCTCGGTGTTGTTCCACGCGACAATCTGCGCGCGCTCCGCCTCGTCCCGCAGCTCCACCTCGCCGATCCGGATGCCAGGCTCCGCCACCACCGCCGTCAGCAGCGCCTCGAAGTGCCTGGCCATCCGCGACACGCTCTCCGCGTCGAACAGGTCGGTGCTGTACTCCCAGCCCGCCTCCAGGCCCTCGTCGCCCTCCACCATTGCCAGCGTCAGGTCGAACTTCGCTGTCCCGGTCTCGAATCCAACGCCCTCCAGCGTCAGCCCTCGCAGCGCAAGCTCCCCCTGCGGCGCGTTCTGCAGGATGAACATCACCTGGAACAGCGGGTGCCTTCCCAGGTCCCGCTCCACGTTCACCGCCTCCACCACCTGCTCGAACGGGATGTCCTGGTGCGCATACGCCGCGAGTGCTCGGTCGCGGACTCGACCCACGACCTCGCGGAAGCTCGGGTTGCCCGACAGGTCCGCGCGCATCACCAGCGTGTTCACGAAGAACCCGATCAACCCCTCCAGCCCGGCGTGGCTCCGGTTCGCTATCGGCGTCCCAACGCACACGTCCTCCTGCCGCGCATACCGCGACAGCAGCACGTCGAACGCCGCGAGCAGCGTCATGAACACCGTTGCGTTGCACTCGCGCCCCAGCGCCGACACCTGCCTCGACAGCGATCGCGGCAGCCTCTGCCGGTGCACCGCACCTCGGTAGCTCGGCTGCGCTGGCCGCGGGCGGCTCGTCGGCAGCTCCAGCGGCGACACCCCGCTCAGCTGCTCCTTCCAGAACGACACCTGGCGCGACAGCACCTCGCCCTGCAGCCAACGACGCTGCCACACCGCGAAATCACCATACTGGATCTCGAGCTCCGGCAGCGGCGACTGCTCCCCCGCGAGGAACGCCTCGTACAGCGCGCCCACCTCGCGCACCAGAACTCCCATGCTCCAGGCGTCCGTCACGATGTGATGCATCCCCACGAAGATCACGTGCTCGGTCGACGACAGCCGCAGCACCGACGCCCTCAGCAGCGGGCCCTCCGACAGCGAGAACCGCTCCGACGCGTGACGCTCCACCCACACCCGCAGCGCAGCCTCCCGCTCCTCCGCGCCCAAGCTCGTCGCCTCTTCGACGGCAACGGCCACCACACCGGGCTCCCGCACCACCTGCACCGGCACGCCGTCGCGCTCGCTGAACACCGTGCGCAGCACCTCGTGCCGACGCACGATCTCCGTCAGCACTCGACCCAGCACCTCGAGCGACAGCTCGCCCCGCGCGCGCACCGCCGCCGGCGTGTTGTAATGCACCCCGTCCGGCGTCAGCGCCTGCAAGAACCACAGCCGCTCCTGCGTGAACGACAGCGGCAGCGCGTCGCCGCGAGCAACACGCACGAGCGGCGGCGCCTGCACGCCCTGCGCCTCGCGCTGCGCCCGCTCCACTGCCTTCGACAGCGACGCCACCGTCGTGTTCTCGAACATCGCGCGCAGCGGCAGCGACGTCGCGAACGCCTCGCGGATCCGCGACACCACCCGCGTCGCCAGCAGCGAGTGACCGCCCAGCTCGAAGAAGTCGGCATTGACGCTCACGCGTTCTGCCTCGAGACCCAGCACCTCCGCCCAGATCCCCGCCAGCGTCTCTTCCACCGGTGTGCGCGGCGGCTCGTAACCGCTCTCCTGCGCCTCCAGCTCCGGCACCGGCAGCGCCTTGCGATCCACCTTGCCGCTCGTGGTCAGCGGCAGCGACCCCAGCGCCACGAACACCTCGGGCACCATGTACTCGGGCAACGTGCTGCGCAGCAGCTCTTGCAGCGCCGAGCGGGCGGGCATCGCGCCCGGCTCCGCCGGCACCACGTACGCGACCAGCCGCTCCTGCCGCACCACCACCACCACGTCCGTGACGCCCTGGTGCCCGCGCAGCACAGCCTCGATCTCCCCCAGCTCGATACGGAACCCGCGCAGCTTGACCTGGAAGTCGATGCGCCCGAGGTACTCGACCGCCCCGCCGGCGCGATACCGCGCCAGATCCCCGGTGCGGTACATCCGCGCTCCGCGCTCTCGCGAGAACGGGTCGGGCAGGAAGCGCTCCGCCGTCAGGCCGGGCCGCCGGAGGTAGCCCCGCGCCACCTGCACTCCGCCGATGTACAGCTCCCCGGGCACGCCCACCGGCACGGGCTGCAATCGCTGGTCGAGGATGTGGAGGGTGGTATTGGCGATGGGGCGGCCGATGGAGATCGCCCCGGAGCCCTGCGCGTCGTGCGCCTCCACGCGCAGGCAGGAGGCCCACACCGTGGTCTCCGTGGGCCCGTAGACGTTCCAGACGGCGGCGGTGCGCTCGCACAGCGCGGCGGCAAGATCGGAAGGCATCGCCTCGCCGCCGCACAGGACACGCAGCCCCTGCCCGCCGCGCCAGCCGGCGTCCACCAGCATGCGGTAGGTCGCGGGCGTGGCCTGCATGACGGTGATGGGGTGCGCGTCCAGCAGGCGCTGGAGGGCATCCGGGTCGGCGGCCTGCCGGGTGCCGGCCAGCACGATGCGCGCGCCGCGCAGGAGGGGCAGGAAGAGCTCCAGCGCCGCGATATCGAAGGTGATGTTCGTGACGGCGAGGAGGACATCCCGCGCGGCGAGCCCGGGCTCGCGCGCCATGCTGTGGAGGAAGTTCGTCAGGGCCTTGTGGGGGATCAAGACCCCCTTGGGCTTGCCGGTGGAGCCCGAGGTGTAGATGACGTACGCCAGGTGCTCGGCCGTGCTCAGAGGCGCGGGGTCCTCGGCCGACTCACGCGCGATGTCGGGCCAGTCCGAGTCCAGGTGCACGACGCGCGCCGCGTGCGCCGCCGGCGCGCTCGCCATGTTCCACCTCGCGCGCGTCAGCAGCACCGGCGCGCGGGCGTCATCGATGCTGAAAGCCAGCCGCTGCGCCGGGTACGCCGGGTCGAGCGGGAGATAGGCGCCGCCGGCCTTCAGGATGCCCAGCAACGCCACCACCATCTCCACCGACCGCTCGTCCAGCACTGCCACCACCGTGTCGGGTCCGACGCCGAGCCGCCTCAGGTAGTGCGCCAGCTGGTTGGCCCGCGCGTTGAGCTCCGCGTAGGTGAGCGACTCGCCCTCGAACACCAGCGCAACCTGCTCCGGCGTGCGCGCCACCTGCGCCTCGAACAGCTCGTGCACACAAGCGGCCGACTCGCGCCCGGTACCGAAATCGGTCTCGGTGTTGTTCCACGCGACCATCTGCGCGCGCTCCGCCTCGTCCCGCAGCTCCACCTCGCCGACTCGCACGCCAGGCTCCGCCACCACCGCCGTCAGCAGCGCCTCGAAGTGCCTGGCCATCCGCGACACGCTCTCCGCGTCGAACAGGTCGGTGCTGTACTCCCAGCCCGCCTCCAGGCCCTCGTCGCCCTCCACCATCGACAGCGTCAGGTCGAACTTCGCCGTCCCGGTCTCGAACCCCACGCCCTCCAGCGTCAGCCCCTGGAGCAACAGCTCCCCTTGCGGCGCGTTCTGCAGGATGAACATCACCTGGAACAGCGGGTGCCTTCCCAGGTCCCGCTCCACGTTCACCGCCTCCACCACCTGCTCGAACGGGATGTCCTGGTGTGCATACGCCGCTAGCGCACGGTCGCGGACTCGACCCACGACCTCGCGGAAGCTCGGGTTGCCCGACAGGTCCGCGCGCATCACCAGCGTGTTCACGAAGAACCCGATCAACCCCTCCAGCCCGGCGTGGCTCCGGTTCGCGATCGGCGTGCCCACACACACGTCCTCCTGCCGCGTATACCGCGACAGCAGCACGTCGAACGCCGCGAGCAGCGTCATGAACACCGTCGCATTGCACTCGCGACCCAGCGCCGACACCTGCCTCGACAGCGATCGCGGCAGCCTCTGCCGGTGCACCGCACCTCGGTAGCTCGGCTGCGCTGGCCGCGGGCGGCTCGTCGGCAGCTCCAGCGGCGACACACCGCTCAGCTGCTCCTTCCAGAACGACACCTGGCGCGACAGCACCTCGCCCTGCAGCCAACGACGCTGCCACACCGCGAAATCACCATACTGGATCTCGAGCTCCGGCAGCGGCGACTGCTCCCCCGCGAGGAACGCCTCGTACAGGGCGCCCACCTCGCGCACCAGAACTCCCATGCTCCAGCCGTCCGTCACGATGTGGTGCATCCCCAGGAAGATCACGTGCTCGGTAGACGACAGCCGCAGCACCGACGCCCTCAGCAGCGGGCCCTCCGACAGCGAGAACCGCTCCGACGCGTGCCGCTCCACCCACACCCGCAGCGCAGCCTCCCGCTCCTCCGCGCCCAAGCCCGTCGCCTCTTCGACGGCAACGGCCACCACACCGGGCTCGCGCACCACCTGCACCGGCACGCCGTCGCGCTCGCTGAACACCGTGCGCAGCACCTCGTGCCGACGCACGATCTCCGTCAGCACTCGACCCAGCACCTCGAGCGACAGCTCGCCCCGCGCGCGCACCGCCGCCGGCGTGTTGTAATGCACCCCGTCCGGCGTCAGCGCCTGCAAGAACCACAGCCGCTCCTGCGTGAACGACAGCGGCAGCGCGTCGCCGCGAGCAACACGCACGAGCGGCGGCGCCTGCACGCCCTGCGCCTCGCGCTGCGCCCGCTCCACTGCCTTCGACAGCGACGCCACCGTCGTGTTCTCGAACATCGCGCGCAGCGGCAGCGACGTCGCGAACGCCTCGCGGATCCGCGACACCACCCGCGTCGCCAGCAGCGAGTGACCGCCCAGCTCGAAGAAGTCGGCATTGACGCTCACGCGCTCTGCCTCGAGACCCAGCACCTCCGCCCAGATCCCTGCCAGCGTCTCTTCCACCGGTGTGCGCGGCGGCTCGTAACCGCTCTCCTGCGCTTCAAGCTCCGGCGCCGGCAGCGCCTTGCGGTCCAGCTTGCCGCTCGTGGTCACGGGCAACGCCGGCATCACCACGAAGGCGCTCGGCACCATGTACGACGGCAGCGCGAGCTCCAGCGACCGGCGCAGCGCCTCGACATCGACGCTCCGCTCCGAGCGCGGCACGACGTACGCCACCAGGCGCGGATCGCCCGGCCGGTCCTCGCGCAGGAGCACCGCGGCCTCGCGGACCTCCGCGCTCGCCAGCAGCGCGGCCTCGATCTCGCCGAGCTCGATGCGCAAGCCGCGCAGCTTCACCTGGAAGTCGATGCGCCCGAGGTACTCGATCTCCCCGTCGGCGCGATACCGCCCCAGATCCCCGGTGCGGTACAGGCGCGCGCCCGGCGTGCGGCTGAACGGGTCAGGGATGAACCGTTCGGCCGTGAGCGCGGGCCGCTTGAGATAGCCGCGCGCCACCTGCACGCCGCCGATGTACAGCTCACCGGCTACACCCACCGGCACAGGCCTCAGCTCGCCATCGAGCAGGTGGATTCGCGTGTTGGCCACCGGCTTGCCGATCGGAACGCTCGCGTGCGAATCGTCCCGCCGGCAGCGCCACGAGGTCACGTCCACCGCCGCTTCGGTCGGACCGTACAGGTTCTGCAGCTCCGGCGCGTGCTCGCCCAGCTTGCTGAAGAACCGCTCTTGCAGCTCGCGCGACAGCGCCTCTCCGCTGCAGATCACCCGCCGCAGCGACCGGCACTTGCGGGCATCCACCGACTCGAGGAACACCTGCAGCATCGACGGCACGAAGTGCACCGTCGTGATCGCGTGCGCCTCGATCACCTCCGCGAGGTACGCCGGGTCGCGGTGCCCCTCGGGCACCGCCACGACCAGCCGCGCGCCGCACAGCAACGGCGCGAACAGCTCCCACACCGACACGTCGAACGTGTACGGCGTCTTCTGAAGCACCACGTCCTGCTCGCCGAGGCCGGTGTCCTCCAGCATCCACAGCAGCCGGTTCACGATGCCGCAATGGCTGTTCTCGACGCCCTTCGGCCGACCCGTCGAGCCCGAGGTGTAGATGACGTACGCCAGGTGATCGGGGCCGCTGACCAGCCGAGGATTGTCGTCCGACTCGGCCTCGATCGCGGACCAGTCGGCGTCCAGACGCACCACCTGCGCCGACGTGCCGGGCAGCGCGCTGCGCCACTTCTCCTGCGTCAGCAGCACCGGCGAGGCGGCGTCCTCGAGCAACACCCGGATGCGCCCTTCGGGATACGTCGGGTCGATCGGAAGGTATGCGCCCCCGGCCTTCAGCACGCCGTACAGCGCCACCACCAGCTCCACCGACCGCTCCGCCACCACCGCAACCACCGTGTCCGGACCCACACCGTGCCGGCGAAGGTGATGGGCAAGCTTGTTCGCCTTCCTGTTCAGCTCCGCGTAGGTGAGCGACTCGCCCTCGAACACCAGTGCGGTCCTGCCCGGCGTGCGCGCCGCCTGCGCCTCGAACAGCTCGTGCAGGCAAGACACCGAATCTCGCCCGACACCGAGGTCGGCCTCGGTGCTGTTCCACGCGACCATCTGCGCGCGCTCCGCCTCGTCCCGCAGCTCCACCTCGCTGATACACACGCCAGGCTCTGCCACCACCGCCGTCAGCAGCGTCTCGAAGTGCCTGGCCATCCGCGACACGCTCTCCGCGTCGAACAGATCGGTGCTGTACTCCCAGCCTGCCTCCAGGCCCTCGTCGCCCTCCACCATCGACAGCGTCAGGTCGAACTTCGCCGTCCCGGTCTCGAACCCCACGCCCTCCAGCGTCAGCCCCTGGAGCGACAGCTCCCCCTGCGGCGCGTTCTGCAGGATGAACATCACCTGGAACAGCGGGTGCCTTCCCAGGTCCCGCTCCACGTTCACCGCCTCCACCACCTGCTCGAACGGGATGTCCTGGTGTGCATACGCCGCAAGCGCGCGGTCGCGGACTCGGCCCACGACCTCGCGGAAGCTCGGGTTGCCCGACAGGTCCGCGCGCATCACCAGCGTGTTCACGAAGAACCCGATCAACCCCTCCAGCCCGGCGTGGCTCCGGTTCGCTATCGGCGTGCCCACGCACACGTCCTCCTGCCGCGCATACCGCGACAGCAGCACGTCGAACGCCGCGAGCAGCGTCATGAACACCGTCGCATTGCACTCGCGACCCAGCGCCGCCACCTGCCTCGACAGCGATCGCGGCAGCCTCTGCCGGTGCACCGCACCTCGGTAGCTCGGCTGCGCTGGCCGCGGGCGGCTCGTCGGCAGCTCCAGCGGCGACACACCGCTCAGCTGCTCCTTCCAGAACGACACCTGGCGCGACAGCACCTCGCCCTGCAGCCAACGACGCTGCCACACCGCGAAGTCGCCATACTGGATCTCGAGCTCCGGCAGCGGCGAACGCTCCCCCGTGAGGAACGCCTCGTACAGCGCGCCCACCTCGCGCACCAGAACTCCCATGCTCCAGCCGTCCGTCACGATGTGATGCGTCCCCAGGAAGATCACATGTTCGGTCGACGACAGCCGCAGCACCGACGCCCTCAGCAGCGGGCCCTCCGACAGCGAGAACCGCTCCGACGCGTGCCGCTCCACCCACACCCGCAGCGCAGCCTCCCGCTCCTCCAGACCGAGCCCCGCCGGCACCTCCTCCACCGCAACGGCCACCACGCCGGGCTCCCGCACCACCTGCACCGGCACGCCGTCGCGCTCGCTGAACACCGTGCGCAGCACCTCGTGCCGACGCACGATCTCCGTCAGCACACGACCCAGCACCTCGAGCGACAGCTCGCCGCGCGCACGCACCGCTGCCGGCGTGTTGTAATGCACCCCGTCCGGCGTCAGCGCCTGCAAGAACCACAGCCGCTCCTGCGTGAACGACAGCGGCAACGCGTCGCCGCGCGGCACGCGCACGAGCGGCGGCGCCTGCACGCCCTGCGCCTCGCGCTGCGCCCGCTCCACTGCCTTCGACAGCGACGCCACCGTCGTGTTCTCGAACATCGCGCGCAGCGGCAGCGACGTCGCGAACGCCTCCCGGATCCGCGACACCACCCGCGTCGCCAGCAGCGAGTGGCCGCCCAGCTCGAAGAAGTCGGCGTTGACGCTCACGCGTTCTGCCTCGAGCCCCAGCACCTCCGCCCAGATCCCCGCCAGCGTCTCTTCCACCGGTGTGCGCGGCGGCTCGTAACCGCTCTCCTGCGCTTCAAGCTCCGGCGCTGGCAGCGCCTTGCGGTCCAGCTTGCCGCTCGTGGTCAGCGGCAGCGACTCCAGCGCCACGAACACCTCGGGCACCATGTACTCGGGCAACGTGCTGCGCAGCAGCTCGTGCAGCGCTGCGCGCGCGGGCATCGCGCCCGGCTCCGCCGGCACCACGTACGCGACCAGCCGCTCCTGCCACACCACCACCACCACGTCCTTGACGCCCTGGTGCACGCGCAGCGCGGCCTCGATCTCGCCGAGCTCGATGCGCAAGCCGCGCAGCTTCACCTGGAAGTCGATGCGCCCGAGGTACTCGATCTCCCCGTCGGCGCGATACCGCCCCAGATCCCCGGTGCGGTACAGGCGCGCGCCCGGCGTGCGGCTGAACGGGTCAGGGATGAACCGCTCGGCCGTGAGCGCCGGCCGCTTGAGGTAGCCACGCGCCACCTGCACGCCGCCGATGTACAGCTCACCCGCTACACCCACCGGCACAGGCCGCAGCTGGCCGTCGAGCAGGTGGATTCGCGTGTTCGCCACCGGCTTGCCGATCGGAACACTCGCGTGGGGATCGTCCCGCCGGCAGCGCCACGAGGTCACGTCCACCGCCGCCTCGGTCGGACCGTAGAGGTTCTGCAGCTCGGACGCGTCCTCCCCCAGCTTGCTGAAGAACCGCTCTTGCAGCTCGCGCGACAGCGCCTCTCCGCTGCAGATCACCCGCCGAAGCGACCGGCACTTGCTGGCATCCACCGACTCGAGGAACACCTGCAGCATCGACGGCACGAAATGCACCGTCGTGATCGCGTGCGCCTCGATCACCTCCGCGAGGTATGCGGGGTCGCGGTGCCCCTCGGGTGCCGCCACGACCAGCCGCGCGCCGCACAGCAGCGGCGCAAACAGCTCCCATACCGACACGTCGAACGTGTACGGCGTCTTCTGAAGCACCACGTCCTGCTCGCCGAGGCCGGTGTCCTCCAGCATCCACAGCAGACGATTCACGATGCCGCGATGGCTGTTCTCGACCCCCTTGGGCTTGCCGGTCGAGCCCGAGGTGTAGATCACGTACGCCAGGTGTTCGGGGTCCGAGACCGGCCGCGGATTCTCGCCCGACTCGGCCTCGATCGCGGACCAGTCGGCGTCCAGACGCATCACCCGCGCCGACGTGTCGGGCAGCGCGCTGCGCCACTTTTCCTGCGTCAGCAGCACCGGCGAGGCGGCGTCCTCGAGCAACACCCGGATGCGCCCTTCGGGATACGTCGGGTCGATCGGAAGGTATGCGCCCCCGGCCTTCAGCACGCCGTACAGCGCCACCACCAGCTCCACCGACCGCTCCGCCACCACCGCAACCACCGTGTCCGGACCCACACCGTGCCGGCGAAGATGATGGGCAAGCTGGTTGGCGCGCGCGTTGAGCTCCGCGTACGTCAGCCGCTCGGACTCGAACACCAGCGCCACCTGCTCCGGCGTGCGCGCCACCTGCGCCTCGAACAGCTCGTGCAGGCAAGACAGCGACTCGCGCCCAGAGCCGAAATCGGTCTCGGTGTTGTTCCACGCGACCATCTGCGCGCGCTCCGCCTCGTCTCGCAGCTCCACCTCGCCGACTCGCACGCCAGGCTCCGCCACCACCGCCGTCAGCAGCGCCTCGAAGTGCCTGGCCATCCGCGACACGCTCTCCGCGTCGAACAGGTCGGTGCTGTACTCCCAGCCTGCCTCCAGGCCCTCGTCGCCCTCCACCATCGACAGCGTCAGGTCGAACTTCGCTGTCCCGGTCTCGAACCCCACGCCCTCCAGCGTCAGCCCCTGGAGCGACAGCTCCCCTTGCGGCGCGTTCTGCAGGATGAACATCACCTGGAACAGCGGGTGCCGCCCCAGATCCCGCTCCACGTTCACCGCCTCCACCACCTGCTCGAACGGGATGTCCTGGTGCGCATACGCCGCTAGCGCTCGGTCGCGGACTCGACCCACGACCTCGCGGAAGCTCGGATTGCCCGACAGGTCCGCGCGCATCACCAGCGTGTTCACGAAGAACCCGATCAGACCCTCCAGCCCGGCGTGGCTCCGGTTCGCGATCGGCGTGCCCACACACACGTCCTCCTGCCGCGCATACCGCGACAGCAGCACATCGAACGCCGCGAGCAGCGTCATGAACACCGTCGCGTTGCAGTCGCGACCCAGCGCCGCCACCTGCCTTGACAGCGATCGCGGCAGCCTCTGCCGGTGCACCGCACCTCGGTAGCTCGGCTGTGCTGGCCGCGGGCGGCTCGTCGGCAGCTCCAGCGGCGACACACCGCTCAGCTGCTCCTTCCAGAACGACACCTGGCGCGACAGCACCTCGCCTTGCAGCCAGCGACGCTGCCACACCGCGAAATCACCGTACTGGATCTCGAGCTCCGGCAGCGGCGAACGCTCCCCCGCGAGGAACGCCTCGTACAGCGCGCCCACCTCGCGCACCAGAACTCCCATGCTCCAGCCGTCCGTCACGATGTGATGCGTCCCCAGGAAGATCACATGTTCGGTCGACGACAGCCGCAGCACCGACGCCCTCAGCAGCGGGCCCTCCGACAGCGAGAACCGCTCCGACGCGTGCCGCTCCACCCACACCCGCAGCGCAGACTCCCGCTCCTCGGCGCCGAGCCCCGCCGCCGCCTCCTCCACGGAAACGGCCACCGCCCCGGGCTCCCGCACCACCTGCACCGGCACGCCGCCGCGCTCGCTGAACACCGTGCGCAGCACCTCGTGCCGACGCACGATCTCCGTCAGCACTCGACCCAGCACCTCGAGCGACAGCTCGCCCCGCGCGCGCACCGCCGCCGGCGTGTTGTAATGCACCCCGTCCGGCGTCAGCGCCTGCAAGAACCACAGCCGCTCCTGCGTGAACGACAGCGGCAGCGCGTCGCCGCGAGCAACACGCACGAGCGGCGGCGCCTGCACGCCCTGCGCCTCGCGCTGCGCCCGCTCCACTGCCTTCGACAGCGACGCCACCGTCGTGTTCTCGAACACCGCACGCAGCGGCAGCGGAGCTGCGAGCGCCTCGCGGATCCGCGACACCACCCGCGTCGCCAGCAGCGAGTGACCGCCCAGCTCGAAGAAGTTGGCGTTGACGCTCACGCGCTCTGCGTCGAGCCCCAGCACCTCCGCCCAGATCCCCGCCAGCGTCTCTTCCACCGGCGTCCGCGGCGGCTCGTGACCGCTCTCCTGCGCTTCAAGCTCCGGCGCTGGCAGCGCCTTGCGGTCCAGCTTGCCGCTCGTGGTCACGGGCAACGCCGGCATCACCACGAAGGCGCTCGGCACCATGTACGACGGCAGCACGAGCTCCAGCGACCGGCGCATCGCCTCGACATCGACGCTCCGCTCCGAGCGCGGCACGACGTAGGCCACGAGCCGCGGATCGCCCGGCCGGTCCTCGCGCAGGAGCACCGCGGCCTCGCGCACCTCTGAGCTCGCCAGCAGCGCGGCCTCGATCTCCCCCAGCTCGATGCGCAAGCCGCGCAGCTTCACCTGGAAGTCGATGCGCCCGAGGTATTCGATCTCCCCGTCGGCGCGATACCGCGCCAGATCCCCGGTACGGTAGAGGCGCGCGCCCGGCGTGCGGCTGAACGGGTCAGGGATGAACCGCTCGGCTGTCAGCGCCGGCCGCTTGAGGTAGCCGCGCGCCACCTGCACGCCGCCGATGTACAGCTCACCCGCTACACCCACCGGCACAGGCCGCAGCTGGCCGTCGAGCAGGTGGATTCGCGTGTTGGCCACCGGCTTGCCGATCGGAACGCTCCCGTGTGAATCGTCCCGCCGGCAGCGCCACGAGGTCACGTCGACCGCGGCCTCGGTCGGACCGTAGAGGTTCTGAAGCTCGGGCGCGTCCTCGCCCAGCTTGCTGAAGAACCGCTCTTGCAGCTCGCGCGACAGCGCCTCTCCGCTGCAGATCACCCGCCGCAGCGACCGGCACTTGCCGGCATCCACCGACTCGAGGAACACCTGCAGCATCGACGGCACGAAGTGCACCGTCGTGATCGCGTGCGCCTCGATCACCTCCGCGAGGTACGCCGGGTCGCGATGCCCCTCAGGCACCGCCACGACCAGCCGCGCTCCGCACAGCAGCGGCGCAAACAGCTCCCACACCGACACGTCGAACGTGTACGGCGTCTTCTGCAGCACCACGTCCTGCTCGCCAAGGCCGGTGTCCTCCAGCATCCACAGCAGACGATTCACAATGCCGCGATGGCTGTTCTCCACCCCCTTGGGCTTGCCGGTCGAGCCCGAGGTGTAGATCACGTACGCCAGGTGTTCGGGACCGCTGACCGGTCGCGGATTGTCGCCCGACTCGGCCTCGATCGCGGGCCAGTCAGCGTCCAGACGCACCACCTGCGCCGACGTCTCGGGCAGCCCGCTGCGCCACTTCTCCTGCGTCAGCAGCACCGGCGACGCGGCGTCCTCGAGCAAGACCCGGATGCGCCCTTCGGGATACGTCGGATCGATCGGAAGGTACGCGCCCCCGGCCTTCAGCACGCCGTACAGCGCCACCACCATCTCCACCGACCGCTCCGCCACCACCGCAACCACCGTGTCCGGCCCCACACCGTGCCGCCTCAGGTAGTGCGCCAGCTGGTTGGCCCGCGCGTTGAGCTCCGCGTACGTCAGCCGCTCGGCCTCGAACACCAGCGCAACCGACTCCGGCGTGCGCGCCGCCTGCGCCTCGAACAGCTCGTGCAGGCAAGGCAGCGAATCTCGCCCCACACCGAGGTCGGCCTCGGTGCTGTTCCACGCGACCATCTGCGCGCGCTCCGCCTCGTCCCGAAGCTCCACCTCGCCGATACACACGCCGGGCTCGGCCACCACCGCCGTCAGCAGCGCCTCGAAGTGCCTGGCCATCCGCCCCACGCTCTCCGCGTCGAACAGGTCGGTGCTGTACTCCCAGCCCGCCTCCAGGCCCTCGTCGCCCTCCACCATCGACAGCGTCAGGTCGAACTTCGCTGTCCCGGTCTCGAAGTCCACGTTCTCCAGCGTCAACCCTCGCAGCGCAAGCTCCCCCTGCGGCGCGTTCTGCAAGGTGAACATCACCTGGAACAGCGGGTGCCGCCCCAGATCCCGCTCCACGTTCACCGCCTCCACCACCTGCTCGAACGGGATGTCCTGGTGTGCATACGCCGCTAGCGCACGGTCGCGGACTCGACCCACAACCTCGCGGAAGCTCGGGTTGCCCGACAGGTCCGCGCGCATCACCAGCGTGTTCACGAAGAACCCGATCAACCCCTCCAGCCCGGCGTGGCTCCGGTTCGCGATCGGCGTACCCACACACACGTCCTCCTGCCGCGCATACCGCGACAGCAGCACGTCGAACGCCGCGAGCAGCGTCATGAACACCGTCGCATTGCACTCGCGACCCAGCGCCGCCACCTGTCTCGAGAGCGAACGCGGCAGCCTCTGCAGGTGCACCGCACCTCGATAGCTCGGCTGCGCCGGCCGCGGGCGGCTCGTCGGCAGCTCCAGCGGCGATACACCGCTCAGCTGCTCCTTCCAGAACGACACCTGGCGCGACAGCACCTCGCCCTGCAGCCAACGACGCTGCCACACCGCGAAGTCTCCATACTGGATCTCGAGCTCCGGCAGCGGCGACCGATCTCCCGTGAGGAACGCCTCGTACAGCGCGCCCACCTCACGAACGAGCACACCCATGCTCCAGGCGTCCGTCACGATGTGGTGCGTCCCCACGAAGATCACGTGCTCGGTCGACGACAGCCGCAGCACCGACGCCCTCAGCAGCGGGCCCTCCGACAGCGAGAACCGCTCCGACGCGTGCCGCTCCACCCACGCCCGCAGCGCAGCCTCCCGCTCCTCCAGGCCGAGCCCCGCCGCCGCCTCCTCCACGGAAACGGCCACCGCCCCGGGCTCCCGCACCACCTGCACCGGCACGCCATCGCGCTCGCTGAACACCGTGCGCAGCACCTCGTGCCGACGCACGATCTCCGTCAGCACTCGACCCAGCACCTCGAGCGACAGCTCGCCCCGGGCGCGCACCGCCGCCGGCGTGTTGTAATGCACACCTTCCGGCGTCAGCGCCTGCAAGAACCACAGCCGCTCCTGAGAGAACGTGAGCGGCAGCTCCCCGCCGCCGGCTCGCGGCTCGATCGGCGGAGCCACGCCGGCCCCGCCCTGCTCCTTCAGCAGACGCTCCACCTCGGGGGCCATCTGGGCGATCGTGGGAGCGTCGAAGAGCGCGCGCAGGGGGACATCCAGGTGGAGCGCCTGCCGGACCCTCGCCGTCAGCTGCGTCGCCAGCAGCGAGTGCCCACCCAGCTGGAAGAAGTCATCGTGGATGCCGAGGTGCGGAGTCCCCAGCAGCTCACACCAGATCCCGTGCAGGATCTCCTCGATGGGCGTCCGCGGGGGCTCGTGACGCGCGGAGGCCCCGCCGGCCACCGCGTCGGGCACGGGGAGGAGCCGATGATCCACCTTCCCGTTCCGCGTGAGCGGGATCCCGTCCATCAGCACCACGGCGCTCGGCACCATGTGCTCGGGAAGGTGCTCGCGCGCGTGATCGCGCAGCGCGCCCGGCGAGACCGGCCGCGCCTCGTCGATGTAGCCCTGGAGGGGACGCAGGCTCATGAGGCCCTCTTCCCTTCCCCGCAGGCCTCTCCGGGAGGCATAGACATTGTAGCGATCGGTGCCCGACAGGAGCTCGTCCTGCTCGAGGATCACCTCGAAGCCGTGCTGCCGGAGCAAGGCCTCGAGCTCCTCCAGCCGGCCCTCGCTCTCCTGGCCCTCGGCCGCATGCACCTCCATGACCACCTGATCGATGATCTTCCAGTCGCCGGCGGTGAGGCCGCGCAGCACGTGCATCTCGGCGCGCTGCACGTCGACCTTCAGGAGATCGATGTGATCCACGCCCTCCTCGCGGATGACGTCCGACAGCCGCCGCAGGAGGCAATTGTGCACCTCCCCCTGGAAACGCCCGGCGAGGAGCTCGTCGGCGTGGGACAGGAGCTGCGCGGCCTCGCTGGAGCCGGCCTCCGTCTCCTTCGTCAGGAAGCGCTTGACGACCTCCACCTCCTCTTCAGGCCTGGCGAAGGCCTCGGCGCCGGACATCATCGAATAACGCGGGTAATACGTGAAGGCGACGGTCTCCTCCCGATCGGAGAGCCCGTGATGAAAGAGCTTGATGTCGCGGCCGTACAGGGCCGCGTTCGCCGCCAGGGTCGCGTAGATCGGGGCGAGCGGCTCGAACGCAAAGATGCGCGCGTCCTCGGCGTGCAGCGTGACGTACAGGCTGTACATGCCGATGTTGGCGCCGACGTCGAACACCACGGCGCCCCTCGGGATCTCGATGCCGTAGAGGCTGTAGGTCTTCTTCCGGAAGATCTCCTCGTACAGGTAATCGGTCTCGTTCTTGTTCTGCTGGACGACGGCCATGTCGTTGGGCAACACGTGCCGCGGGCGGCCGAGGGCCGCCGGGGAGCCCTTGGGGCTCGGGACCACGTAGGCGGCGAGGCGCGGGTCTCCGGGCTGATCCTCGCGCAGCACCACCACGGCCTCGCGCACGCCGGGGTGCCTGCGCAGCGCCGCCTCGATCTCCCCGAGCTCGACGCGGAACCCGCGGATCTTCACCTGCCGATCGACGCGGCCGATGAACTCGATCAGCCCATCTTCGCGATGGCGCACGAGATCACCCGTCCTGTACAGGCGGGCGCCCGGCTCGGGCCCGAACGGGCTCGGAAGGAAGCGCTCGGCCGTGAGCGCGGACCGCCCGAAGTAACCCCGGGAGAGGCCCTTGCCCGACAGGTAGAGCTCCCCGGGGACGCCGACGGGCACGGGCGAGAGGTGGTGATCGAGCACGTGCACACGCACGTTGGCGATGGGCGAGCCGATCGTGGGGCGCTCGCTCGCGGAGAGCGGGATCATCGTGCTGATGTCCGTGTTCTCCGTCGGCCCGTAGACGTTGTGGAAGCGATCGCCGAGGGCGCGCAGCCGCTCCCAGGTGTCGGCGTCGAGCGCCTCGCCGCCGAGCAGCACGCGCGCAGGGAGGACCTCGATGTTCCGCTCGATCTCGGCGAAGAGCAGGAGCTTCATCTGCGAGGGGGTGAGATCGAGCACGTCGAGGCGGGCAGCCCGGAGGAACTCGACGAGGGCGCGCCCGTCGGGGCGGACCTCCTCGGGCACCACGTGCAGGCTGTGGCCAAAGAGCATCAGCAAGAGCTGCTTGATCGAGGCGTCGAAGATGAGGGGCGCGTTGAGCCCCACCCGGAGCGGCGGTCCGGCCTCCAGGCCGAGCATCCGGCGCTCGGCGTGAGCCAGGTTGACCGCCGAGGCGTGGGTCACCAGCGTGCCTTTGGGCGTGCCGGTGGAGCCCGAGGTGTAGATGACGTAAGCCAGGTTCTCCGGCAGAACACCGGAGCTCGGGTTGTGCTCCGGCCCCTCCGAAACGCGCGTCGAGACGAGCTGGAGCTCGGGAGCGCCGGCCCCGAGCGCGCCGCGCACGGCGTCCTCCAGGCCAGGCTGCACCACGGCGTGGCGGGCGCGGGCGTCGCCGAGGATCAGCGCGAGCCGCGCCCTGGGCTGATGCGGATCCACGGGGAGATACGCGGCGCCCGCCTTGAGGATGCCGAGGAGGCCGACCATCATCTCCACGGATCGCTCGTAGACGAGCGGGACGATCGCCTCGGGGCCGACCCCGCAGGCGCGCAGGGCGTGGGCGACCCTGTTGGCGCGGCGGTTCAGCGCGTCGAAGGAGAGCACGTCGCCCGCATAAACGACGGCCGGCGCGTCCGGCGTGGCGAGCGCCTGCCGCTCGAACAGGCCGTGCAGGGTGTCTCCACCGGGGAAATGGGCGGGATTCTGGCCGAAAGAAGCGAGCTGTTCGGCCTCGGCCGGGCCGATGAGGCCGAGCGCGAAGAGGGGAGTCCCCGGGGCGCGCGCAGCCTGACGCGCCAGGGCGACGAGCGAGTCCAGGAGCAAGCGCAGGCGCTCGCGGGAGACGATGCCCGACCCGGCGGTGAGGTGTACTTCCACCTCGCCCGCCCCCGCGCGCACCGCGAGCGACAGCTTGTTGCGTTCGCCCTCGCACTGCTTGCGGAGCACCTCGACGCGGAGGCCGGCGGCGTCGCGCGGATCGAGCGCCCGCTCGAAGGCGAACGCGAAGCCGGCGCGCCCCTTGTGGCCGGGCAGCAGCTCGGCGTCGAAGTGCTCCTGGCCTGCGCCCGTCTCCTCGAGGACGGCGGCCAGGCGGCGCACCTCCTCGCCGATGCCCGCCTCGGCGCCGAGCGAGCAACGCACGGGGATGAGCTTGGCGAACGCGCCGATCGCCCCCGCGAGCGCGTCGAGGTGGCGCAGGTCGAAGCGCACGTCCACGACGAGGCGGTCGCGATCCTCCTCCGGCGCGAGGCGGAAGAGCAGCGTTGACCAGCAGGCGAAGAAGAATGCATCGAGGGGTGTGTCGCCCGCGAGCCCGGCGAGCTCACCCCGCGGGATAGACGCGCTGACGGTGAGCGGCGCGGCGGCGACAGGCCCCGTCGAGGACTCCACGTGCAGCACGACCGGCTCGCCAGAGAGCTCCTCGCGCTCCCGCCACCGCGCGGCGTCGGGCTCGTCCAAGAGCTCGTGCTGCCACTCCGAGAAGTCGGCGTACTGGAGCGGTCCCCCCTCGCCCTCGGCCGGCGCTCCGCCGGCGTAGCTCGCGACGAGCTCCTCGACCAGCACGTCCAGCGACGCGGCGTCGCAGCAGATCGAAGGCAGCTCCAGCAGCAGGAAGTGCCTCGCCTCCTCGACGCGCGTGAGGCGCGCCGAGAGCAGCGGCCCCTCGGAGAACTCAAAGGGGGCTCGCTGCGCGAAGAGCGCGTCGAGATCGGGCGCCCCGGGCTGCTCGACGGATGTGTACGAGAAGGCGAGGCCGGCGTCCTCGCCGCGGATCACCTGGAGCGGGGTCTCCATCCCTGGCAGCGACGGGAAGGCCGTGCGCAGGATCTCGTGGCGGGCGACGATCCGCCGCAGGGCGCGCTCGAGGCGATCGCCCTCGAGCGGGCCGCGGAGCTCCAGGAGGCAGGCCGCGCGCCCCTCACCTCGGGCCGAAAGCCACAGGCGCCGCTGCTGCGGTGAGACGCGAAAGCCCTCAAGATTCTGCATGTTCATCCAACGCTCCTCATGCTCCGCCGCCGGTCCGCGCCCGGGTCCTCCACGGATCCCGCGCCGACATGGTCATCCTCGTCCGCGCCTCGCCCTCAGGCGCCTTTGCCCAGATCCTCGAGGCGATTGTCCGTGAGCTCGGTCATGGCCGTCAGCACGCTGCGCTCCCCCTGGAACGGCTCGCGGCCATGCGAGCAGAGCATGTTGTCGAGCACCAGCACGTCGCCCTTCTTCCAGTCGAACACGACCTTCTCGTCGAGATAAACCTGCTGCAGCTGAGCCATGACCTCGGGCTCGATGGGCGCGCCGTCGCCGTAGAACGTCTGGTTCGGCAGGTCGTGCTCCGCGAACCCGGCGGTGAGGCTGTCGCGGATCGGCCCCGGCAGGGTGGATACGTGGAAGAACGTGCAGTGATTGAACCAGACCAGCTCGCCGGTGACGGGGTGGCGGTGCACCGCGTGGCGCACCTGGCGGGTGCGCAGGCGATTGCCGTCCTTCCACTCGAAGTCGATCGCGTTGCGGCGGCAGTAGGCCTCGACCTCGCCCCGGTCCTCGGTCTGGAAGGCCACCTGCCACGAGAGGCCGAAGCCCTCACCGAAGTTGCGCATGTACATGTAGCGGCGCTCGCGGAAGCGCGCCACGATCTCGGGGTTCAGCCGGGCGAGGATGCGGCGCGTGTCGGCGATCGGGGTCTGTCCGCCCTGCGCGGAGGGCAGCCGGCAATAGAAGCTGATCTTCTGGCACCAGTTGAGGTTGTAGGACTGCTCGTTGTGCAGGAAGATGGGATACTGCGGCGGGTAGTCGGTGGACGTGTACACGTTGCCCTTCACCGCGTGGCGCGGCGAGGAGCGCTCGGTGTAGTGCAAGAGCTCCCCGGAGACGGCCTCGATCGCCCTCTGGAAGGTGTCGGGGTCCGGGACGCCGAAGTCGCGGAAGAGCAGCGCGCCGTGCTCGTGCAGCTTCGCCCGCAGCGGCTCGCGGTTGTCGGCGATCCACGCCGGCAGGCTCAGCTCGCCGGCGCGCGGCGTGATCACGAGCGGCAGCGCCCGGTCGCCGAGGGCGTCGTAGGAGACCAGGTTGTCCTGCGAGAGGACCACGGCCTTTCGCTTGATGGTCTTGAGCTTGCTCAGTCCTGTGGGTTTGCTGGTGTCTGTCATGGTCACGTGCTTCGAGTGGGGTGGAGTTCGGTGCGGCGAGGGTCCATGCGCGGGTGAGCGGCGGGCGCCCTAGGGGGCGCCGCCCTTGCGGGAGGACGCAGAGAGCCGGCTGCTCAGCGACGCCTGCTTGCGGGCCTGCTCTTCCCGGCGGCCCTGCTTGTCCTCCGCGGAGAGCAGCTCGTAGCTGTGGATGCGGGCCTCGGGATCAGCGGCGACGGCGCGGAGCAGGGCCTCGTAGCGCCGGGCCATGTCGGCGATCGTCTGCTCTTGGAAGAGCTCGTCGCTGTAGGTCCAGTCGATCGAAAGGCCGCCGGCCTGCTCGTTCACCCAGATGGTGAGGTCGTAACGGACCTTCTCCTGCTCCTGGGGAATGAGGGTGAACTCCAGGCCAGGCAAACGGAGGTCGCCGATTGGGGCGTTCTGCAGGCCGAAGGCGGCCTGGAAGAACGGCGTGACGCCCTTGCCGCGCGGCGGGTTGAGCTCCTTGACCAGGTGATCGAACGGCATGGCCTGGTGCTCGTACGCGTCGAGGGTGACCTTGCGCGCCTGGCGCAGGAGATCGGCGAACCTGGGCGCGCCGGAGAGATCGAACCGCAGCACCAGCATGTTGATGAAGCAGCCGATCACGTTCTCCGTCTCGACGCGGTCGCGGCCGGCGATCGCCAGGCCGAGCAGCAGGTCCTTCTGTTCCTTGGTGCGGCCGAGCAGCACGAGGAACGCGGACAGGAGCGTCATGTAGAGCGTGGTGCCGTAACGAGCGCACAGGGCCTTGAGCGCGGCGGTGAGCTCGGGATCGACGGTGAAGACGGCGCGGCGGCCGGTGTCGTGCCGGCGGCGCTCGCGGGGCGCGTCGAGCGGGAGCT
Organism: Sorangium cellulosum; assembly: GCF_002950945.1. Lineage (GTDB taxonomy): Bacteria > Myxococcota_A > Polyangia > Polyangiales > Polyangiaceae > Sorangium > Sorangium cellulosum_E. The sequence goes on along the minus strand of NZ_CP012673.1, from coordinate 5,082,724 downwards.
GCAGGGCGGGCAGGTCGCCGGAGAGGCGGCGCCTCCAGTGCTCCAGGTGCTCGCGGTAGACCGCGCCGCTCAGCCACGCTTGCTGCCAGACGGCGTAATCGGCGTACTGGATGGAGAGCGGCGGCAGATCGGGCGCGCGGCTCGCGAGCAGCGCGCGGTAGACCTCCACGAGCTCGCGCACGAAGATGGCCATGCTCCACGCGTCGCTGATGATGTGGTGCATGTCGAAGATGAGGACGTGCTGCCGCGGGCCGAGGCGCAGGAGCTCGAGGCGGAAGAGCGGCCCCTCGCCCAGAGAGAACGGCCTCCGGGCCTCGGCCTGGATGCGGCGGACCACCTCCGCCTCGCGCTCCGGGTCCTCCATCGCCGTCAGGTCGGTCACGGGGATGCTGACCGGCCGCGGCTCGTGGATCACCTGGACGGGCCGCTCGGCGCGCATCACGAACGTGGTGCGCAAGATCTCGTGGCGATAGACCAGGTGATCGAGCGCCCTTTGCAGGGTGTCCGTCGAGAGCCGGCCGCTCACGCGGAACGCCACGGGCGCGTTGTAGGAGGTGTCCTCGGGGTTCATCTGCTGGAGGAACCAGAGGCGCTGCTGGGCGAACGAGAGGGGCAGCTCGCCGGTGCGGGGCGCGGGCAGCAGGCGCGGCGCCTCGGGGCGGGGCGCGCCCTCGTGCGCCTTCGTGCGCTCCTGGTCGAGCACACGCGCGAGCGACCGGATCGTGGGCGCCTCGAAGACGCTGCGCAGCGGGAGGTCCACCTGGAGCGCCTCGCGGATGCGCGAGACGAGCTGGGTGACAAGGAGGGAGTGGCCGCCGAGCGCGAAGAAGCTCTTGTCCAGCCCGAGGTGCACGGTGCCGAGCACATCGGCCCACAGCCCCCAGAGGATCTCCTCCATCGGGGAGAGCGGGGGCCGCTGCGCGGGCCCGGTCGCAGCCGAGAGGTCGGGAGGAGGCGGCAAGGCGGCGCGGTCCACCTTGCCGTTGCGGGTCAGCGGGAACCGCTCCAGGAGGACGAAGGCCGCAGGCACCATGTGCTCGGGAAGGCGGTCGCGGGTGTGGTCGCGCAGCAGCTCGGGCGAGACCGGCCGGGCGCGCTCGATGAGCTCGCGGCGCGACGCCATGGCCGAGAGCCCGTGCTCGCGGGCCTTGAGCCCTCTCCTGGAAGCATAGACGTTATAGCGGTCGGTGCCCTGGAGGAGCTCGTCCTGCTCCACGACCACCTCGAACCCGTGGCCGCCGAGGCAGGCGCGCAGCTCGTCGAGGCGCGTCTCGCTCTCCTCGCCCGCCGCGGCGTGCACCTCCATGACCACCTGGTCGATGATCTGGAAGTCGCGGTCGTCGAGCCCGCGCAGCACGTCCATCTCGGCGCGCTGCACGTCGATCTTCAGGAGATCGATGTGCGTCACGCCGCGCTCGCGGATCACGTCGCCGAGGCGCCGCAGGCGGCAGGCGTGCAGCTCGGCCTCGAACCGGCCGGCGAGCAGCTCGTCGGCGTGGGCGAGGAGCTCGGCCGCCTGCGCGGAGCCCGAGCCCATCTCCCGCTCCAGATAACGCCGGATGACCTGCACCTCGTCCTCGGGCTTGGCGTAGGCGTGCGCGCCCGACATCATCGAGTACCGGGGGTAATAGGCGAAGGTCCGGCTCTCCTCGCGATCGGACAGCCCGAGCTGGAACGCCTCGACCCCTTCGCCGTAGAGCTCCGCGTTCCGCGCGAGGCACTCGTAGATGGGCCCGAGCGGCTCGAAGGCGAAGACGCGCGCCCCCTCGCAGTGGCTCGCGACATACAGGCTGAACATCCCGATGTTGGCGCCCACGTCGAAGACGACAGCGTCCTTCGGCAGCTCGATGCCGTAGAGGCTGTAGCTCTTCTTGACGAAGATCTCCTCGTAGAGATAGTCGGTCTCGTTCTTGTTCTGATGGACGACGGCCATGTCGTTGGGAAGCCGGTGGCGCTCGCGGCCGTCCACCTCGGAGGAGCCCTTGCGGCTCGGGACGACGTAGCCCACGAGCCGCGGATCACCGGCGCTGCCTTCGCCGACGGTCACCGCGGCCTGCGCGACCCCCGGGTGGGCGGCGATCACACTCTCGATCTCGCCGAGCTCGACGCGGTAGCCGCGGATCTTGACCTGGTGGTCGGCGCGCCCGAGGAACTCGATGTCTCCGCCGTCGTCGAGGCGCACGAGGTCGCCGCTGCGGTAGAGGCGCGCGCCGGGCTCGCCGGAGAACGGATCGGGCACGAACCTCGCGGCGGTGAGCGCGGGCCCCCCGAGATAACCGCGCGAGACGCCGGCCCCACCCAGGTAGAGCTCGCCGGTCGCGCCGACGGGCACGGGGGTCATCGCGCCGTCGAGCACGTAGGCGCGCACGTTGGCGATGGGCCGGCCGATGACAGGCCGCCTCCCGCCGCCGCTCGTCACCTTCGCGGTGGTGCTGACGTCCGTGTTCTCGGTGGGCCCGTAGACGTTGAGGAACGTGGTGGCGCTGAGCGCCCCGAGGCGCTCCCAGTCGGCGGGGTCCAGCGCCTCGCCGCCGATCAGGACACGCGCCGGCAGGGCCTCCGGGTGGCGCTCCAGGCCGGCGTAGAGCAGCAGCTTGAGCTGCGACGGGGTGACGTCGAGCACGTCGAGGCGGTGCTGCTGCAAGAAGGCGAGGAGCGCCTCGCCGTCGGGGCGAATCTCCTCGGGCACGAGGTGAAGGGTGTCGCCGAAGGCGAGCTGCGTGAGCTGCTTGATGGAGGCGTCGAAGACGAGCGGGGCGTTCAGGCTGACGCGCAGCGGACTCCGCAGATCGGAATAGGCGCTCTCGCGCATCGCGAACGCGAGGTTGACCAGCGAGGTGTTGGTCACCACCACGCCCTTCGGTGTCCCGGTCGAGCCGGAGGTGTAGATCATGTAGGCGGCGTGCTCCGGCCGGGCCGGCGCCTCGGGGGCCGCCGTCGGCTCGTCGAGATCCCGGTCGAGGAAGACCGCCCGTTCCGCGGTGTCCACGCCGAGGCTCACGAGCAGATCGCGCCAGCGGGACACGGACAGCACGGGGCCCTTCCCCAGGCCGGCGAGCATGAGCTTGCTGCGCGCCTCGGGCTGGTGCGGATCGATGGGCACGTAGGCTCCGCCGGCGGCGAGCACGGCGAGCAGGCCGACGATCGCCTCGATCGAGCGCTCGACCACGAGCGGCACGAGGACCTCGGGGCCGGCGCCCCGCTTCCGCAACGCCGCGGCCGCGCGGCGCGCGGCGACGTCGAGCTCGCGGTACGTGAACGTGCGGTCGCCGAAGACCAGGGCGGCCCGGTCGGGGGAGCGGCCCGCCTGCCGGGAGAAGAGCTCGTAGAACGAGGACGCCGCCGGGACGTCGCGCGCCGTGTGATTCCACGTGTCGAGCACGAGGCGCCGCTCCTCGTGGCCGAGTGTCCCGAGCAGCCGGAGCGGCCGGCCGGGGTGGGCGATCAGCTCGTCCACCATGGCCATGAAGCCCTGCAGCAGGCGCCTCGCCCGCGCGGCGTCGAGGCGGTCGCCGCGGTGGCGCAGGGAGAGCCGCTCGACGCGCGGCGCATGGCCGTCGCGCGCCCGCGCCTCGACGCAGAGCTCGACGTCGAACGGCTCGGCGAGGACCACCTTGCGTTGCCAGGAGAGCCCGAGGCCGCCCGCCTCGGCGTCCGCCGCGGCGCAGAAGGAGAAGCCGAGCGAACGCGCCGCCCCGGCGCTGGAGAGGAGAGACCAGGAGAAGTAGATCTGGTGTTCGGCGAAGTCGGCGATCAGAACACGCAGGTCGCCGATATTTCGCAGGAAGCCCGCGCCCGGATCGGGGCGGTAGAACACCGGGATATACTTGGCGATCGGCCCCAGCGCCGCGTCGAGCGGCTCCACCGTGCGGCAGGAGAAGAGCTTGGACACCGTGACCACGTCGTCATCGACGTTGCGGCGCGCGAAGAGCAGCCAGGCGGCGAACCAGAACGACTCCGCATCGAGGCCGTGCTCCCTCAGGAACGAGCCCAGCGCTCCGGCCGTGGCGTCGGGCAGCGCCTCGGAGACGGTCAGGATCTCGCCGGCCAACTCGCGCAGGTCGCGCGCGCTGCGCAGGCGGTGCTCGACGTTGGGAATCTCGAGCCGCTGCCAGAAGCCTGCCTCTTCCTCCTTGCACATGCCGGCTTGCCACTCGGCGAGATCGGCATACTGCAGATCACCCTCCCCCTCCTCTCCCGGATCGGCGCCGCCCGCGCCGGGGGCGTAGGCGCCGGTCTCAACGTAGGCGTGGGAGAGCTCGGCGAGGAAGAGATCGAGCGTGGCGTCGTCGGCGCACAGGGCAGGCAGGGTGATGACCAGCGCGGCGCGATCGCCGGCGAGGCGCGCCAGGCGGCAGCGGAGCAGCGGGCCGCGCTGGAGGTCGAAGGGCTCGACCTCGGAGAGCCCGCGCTCCAGCTCGGCGAGCGCCTCCGCCGCGTCTCGCCCGCGCAGGTCGTCGCATTCCCATTGAAACCGCGGCTCAGCGAGGATGCGCTGGAGCGGCGCGCTCATGCCGGGCAGCGAGGGGAAGACCGTGCGCAGGATCTCGTGACGGGCGACGACGGCGGCCACCGCCGCCCGCAGCCGGCCCTCGTCGCACGACCCGGAGAGGACGGCCAGCCCCGCGGCGTGGAGGCGGTCGCCGCCGAGCGCCCATGCCCGCTCTTGCTGTGGAGATAGACGGAAACCTTCGAGTTCGTGCTCGGTCATAACACGTGCCCTGATTGAAGAATTTGCGGATGAGCCTCTCTCAGGAGCGGCTCACTCGGAGAGATCGATCCTCTTTGCCTGTCGCCTCGCGCCGAGCAGCTTCTCCTTGAGAGCCGCCTGCTTCGAGGCACCCTGCCCGCGAGTGGTCTCGCTGTCCTTCGACGAGGAGAGGGCCAACAGGCCGATGTCGGGGTCGCTCACGACCCGCCGGAGCACCTCTTCATACCCTCTGGCCATCTCGCGGATCGTGGCGGCCTCGAAGAGGTCGGTGCTGTAAGTCCACTCCACGCTGAGCGCCCCGGGGGCCTCGTGGACCCAGACGGTGAGATCGTAACGTGCGGTCTCGCGCCCCGGGGGGAGCTCCTCGATCGCGAGGCCAGGTATCGACAGCTCGCTCGGCGGCGTGTTCTGCACGCCGAAGACCACCTGGAAGAAGGGGGTGACGCCCGGCTCGCGCGGCGGGTTCAGCGCCTCGATCAGCTTCTCGAACGGCAGCGCCTGGTGCTCGTAAGCCTCCAGGGTCTCGCGCCGGACCTGCGCGAGCAGGTCGCGGTAGCTGGGCCTGGCCGAGAGATCGAAGCGCAGGACGACGTTGTTGATGAAGCAGCCGATGAGCGGCTCGGCCTCCGCCTGGCTGCGGCCGGCGACGGTCATGCCGAGCAGCAGGTCGTCCTGGCGGCTGAACCGGTAAAGCAGCGCCAGGAACCCGGCCATGAGGGTCATGTTGAGCGTGGCGCCGGCGCGGCGGCCGAGCTCCGCGAGCGCGCGGGCGAGCTCGCCGTCGAGCGGCTGGACGAGGCGCGCCCCCGCGTCGCTGCGCCGCCGGGCGCGCGGCCGGTCGAGCGGCAACACGAGGACCGGCAGCTCGCCGCCGAGCCTCCGGGCGAAGTGCTCGCGGTGCTGCTCGAGGACCTCGCCGCTCATCCACTTGCGCTGCCAGGCGGCCAGGTCGGCATACTGGAGGGGCAGCTCGGGCAGGTCGTGCGGCCTGCCCGCGGCGAGCGCCTCGTAGCAGGCGACGAGCTCGCGGACGAGCACGCTGAGCGACCAGCCGTCGCAGAGGAGGTGGTGCAGCGTGAAGGCGAGCACCGTCTCCTCGGCCGCGAGCCGGAAGATCCTGAGTCGGACGAGCGGCGCGCGCGAGAGATCGAAGGGCGCCGAGACCTCGGCCTCGAAGCGGCGCATCAGCTCGGCCTCGCGGGCCTCGCGGCCGTGGATCCCCTGGAGGTCCTCGACGACCACCGCGAGGGGGAACTCGTCGCTCACGGCCATGACCGGGCGGCCGTCGACGGTCTCCACCCGCATGCGCAGGATCTCGTGGCGCCGCGCGATCTCGGCCAGCGCCGCGCGGACGGCGTCCACGTCCAGCGCCCCGCGGACGCGGAGCCCGCCGGACATGTTGTACGCCCCGCCGTCGGGCGCGAGCTGCGCCGCCGTCCAGAGCTGCTCCTGGGAGAACGAGAGCGGCAAAGGGCGCTCGCGCGACGCCCGCTGGAGCGGCGGAGCCTGCCGGCGGCGCTCGGCCCGCTGCATGTAGTCGGCGAGCGAGGCGAGCACCGGCTCCTCGAAGATCACGCGCAGGGGCAGCTCTCGGCCGAACACCTTGCTCGCGCGCGAGGCGAGCTGGGTGGCGAGCAGAGAATGCCCGCCGAGATCGAAGAAGCTGTCCGAGCGCCGCACGGTCTCCACGCCGAGCACGTCGCGGAAGACGCCGGCGAGCAGCTCCTCGGCGGGCGTGCGCGGCGCGTCGGCGCTGCTCGCGCCGGCGGCCTCGGAGCGCCTGCGCGCGAGGGCAGCGCGATCGATCTTGCGGTTCTGCGTGAGGGGCATGGCGTCCAGCACCTCGATCGCGGAAGGCACCATGTAGTGAGGCAGCTTGTCCCTGAGGAAGCGCTTCACGTCGTCGGCGCGCGGCGGAGGCGCGCCGTCGCCGGCGGTCAGGCAGGCGACGAGCCGCTTCTCTCCGGGGCGCTCCTCGCGGACCACCACCACGGCCTCCCGGACGCCGGGGTACGCGGCGACGACGGCCGCGATCTCGTCCGGCTCGACGCGGAACCCGCGGATCTTCACCTGGTGATCGGCGCGCCCGAGGAGCGCGAGGTTGCCGTCCGGCAGGAGGCGCGCCAGATCGCCGGTGCGGTAGAGCCGCTCCCCGGGCGTGCGCGCGAACGGGTCGGGGATGAACCGCTCGGCGGTGTGGCCCGGCCGGTTCAGGTAACCGCGCGCCACGCCGAGGCCGCCGAGGAAGAGCTCCCCCGGGACGCCTGCGGGGACGGGCATGAGATGGGCGTCCAGCACGAGCGCCCTCACCCCCGGCATGGGCCGGCCGATCGGCACGGAGCGATCCGCGTCGAGCTCGAGGCGCTGCGCCTCGAACCAGGTGCTGTCGATCGTGGCCTCGCTGACGCCATAGGCGTTGATCAGCCGGGTGCTCGGCCCGCAGAGGGCCCTGAAGCGGGCGTGGTCCTCCGCGGTCCAGACGTCCGAGCCGACGACGACCAGCTTCATGAAGCCGAGATCCTGCCCGGTCTCCTCCAGGTGATCCGAGAGCGCGCGGAGCACGGCGGGGATGAAGTCGGCGCAGTCCACGCGCTCGCGGCGCATCAACGCATGGAGCTTGTCCGGCTCGACCAGGAGGCCGCGCGGGCAGAACACCAGCCTGCCGCCGCTGCAAAGGGCGCGGAGCACCTCGCCGGAGAAGACGTCGAAGGCGCTGCTGGCCATCTGCAGGTGGCAGGCGGGGCCGCCGGCCAGGTGAAACTCGTGCTCCCAGGCGAGGACATCGTTCACCAGCGCGCGGTGCGTGACCGTGACGCCCTTGGGCTTGCCGGTCGTGCCCGACGTGTACACGACGTAGGCTGCGTTGTCGGGCGAGCACGGCGTCGGCGCGGGCGCGACCTCGCCCGCGGGGGCGGAGCCCTCCAGGAAGCCATCGAGCGTCACCACCGCGGCGCCCTGCGCCGGCAGCGCGGCGACGTCGCGCTCGCCGCAGAGGAGGACGGACGGGCGCGCGTCCGAGAGGATCTCGGCCAGGCGCTCCTTCGGGTGGCCGGGATCGAGGCAGAGGTAGGCGCCCCCCGCCATGAGGACGGCGATGACGCCGGTGACCAGGGCGATGCCGTCTTCGGCGCAGAGGCCCACGAGCACCTCGGGGCCGACGCCGAGCGCGCGCAGGTGGCGCGCGAGCGCGACGGCGCGCGTGTTCATCTCTCCATAGGAGACGTGGCGATCGCCCGAGGAGAGCGCCGTCGCGCCCGGGTCCTCGGCGGCGCGCCGCGCGATCAGCTGGTGCACACACACGTCGCGGCGCGGATCGGCCGCCAGCGCCGGCGGCGGCGCGACCTCCCAGCTCGCCTTCACGGCGGCGAGCTCGCCGGCGCCGAGCATCTCGAGCTCGCCGACGCGCCGGTGCGGCGCGGCCGCGACCAGCCGCAGCAGCGTCGTGAAATGCTCGATCAGGCGGCGGATGGTCGAGTCCGCGAAGAGATCGGTGTTGTACTCGATGGTCCCGCGCAGCCCGCCGTCGAGCTCCTGCAGGGTCACGGACATGTCGAACATCGAGGTCACGCGCTCCGGCTCCAGGGGCTCCACCTCGAGGCCCTCGAGCCGCATCACCTCGTCGTCGGCGTCCTGCAGGTCGAACATCACCTGGAACAGCGGGTGATGGCTGAGGTTGCGCTCGGGCCGCACGGCCTCCACGACCTGCTCGAACGGCAGGTCCTGGTGAGCGTACGCGTCGAGGGTGGTCTGCCGGACGCGGCGCAGCAGGGCGTCGAACGTCGGATTCCCAGACAGGTCGCTGCGCAGCACCAGCGTGTTGACGAAGAAGCCGATGAGCCGCTCGATCTCCTTGCGCGTGCGGTTCGCCACCGGCACGCCCACCAGGAGATCGGCCTGCCCGGAGTAGCGGCTCAGCAGCACGTTGAAGCCCGCGAAGAGCGTCATGAAGAACGTGACGTCGAAGCGCCGGCCGAGGGCCCTGAGCTCGGCCGTGAGCGTGCTGTCGACGGTGAAGCGGGCGACGGCGCCCTTCATGCTCTGGAGCGCGGGGCGCGGCCGGTCGGTCGGGAGCGAGAGGAGCAGCGGAGCGCCGGCGAGCTGCGTCTTCCAGAAGTCGAGCTGGCGCGCGAGGCGCTCGCCCTGCAGCGTGGCGCGCTGCCAGCGGGTGAAATCGACGTACTGGACGGGCAGCTCGGGCAGCGGATAGGCCCCCTTCGCGCCGAGCCGGTAGTGGTTGTAGAGCGCGATGAGCTCGTCCAGGAAGACGCGCACCGACCAGCCGTCGGAGATGATGTGGTGCAGGGTCACCTGCATCACGTGCTCGGCCGGGCCGAGGCGGAGCAGCCTGCACCGCACGAGCGGGCCCCTGGCCAGATCGAACCGCGAGGCCCCCTCCTGGTCCACGAGGCGCCGCAGCGCGGCCTCGCGCTCCGCCTCGCCGCGGTCGCTCAGATCGATCATCGCGACCTGCCCGGCGGCGGGCGGCTCGATGACCTGGCGCGGCTCCCCCGCCTCGGCGGGGAAGCGGGTGCGCAGCGTCTCGTGGCGGGCGAGGATGTCGGAGTAGGCTCGCCCGAGGGCCTCCACGTGCAGCGCGCCGCGCAGGCGGAAGGCGCCGGCCATGTTGTACGCGTCGCTGGGCTCCTCGAGCTGATGGAGGAACCAGAGCCGCTGCTGGGCGAAGGAGAGCGGCAGCGGCTGGATCCCGTCGCGCGGCGCGGGCTCGATCGGCCCCGCCGCGTCCGCGCGGTCGAGATCGCGGGCCTGCTCGACGGCGACGGCGAGCTCGGCCAGCGTCTGGTGCTCGAAGACCGCGCGCAGCGCGAGCTCGATGCCGAAGGCCTCGCGCACACGCGAGACGAGCCGGGTGGCGAGCAGGGAGTGCCCGCCCAGCGTGAAGAAGTTCGCGAACCGGCCGACGGGGTCCACGCGGAGCAGATCGCGCCAGACGCCCGCGAGGATCACCTCGGTCGGCGTGCACGGCGCCACGTGCTGCTCGGCGGCGTCGAGCACGCCGGCCGCCGGCGCCGGCAGCGCGCGCCGGTCGATCTTGCCGTTCGACAGCAAGGGGAACGCGTCGAGCAGGACGAAGGCCGAGGGCACCATGTACGCGGGCAGCCGCTCCTGCAAGTGGCGCGCGAGCGCGCCGCCCTCGGCGTCCCCGGCGGGGACGACGTAGGCCACGAGGCGCTTCTCCTCCTGGCCGTCCTCGCGCATCAGCACCACACACTCGCGCACGCCCGGGTGCAGCGACAGCGCGGCCTCGATCTCGCCCAGCTCGATGCGGAAGCCGCGGATCTTCACCTGGTGATCGATGCGGCCCAGGAACTCGATGCTGCCGTCGGCGAGGAAACGCACGAGGTCGCCGGTGCGGTACATCCTCGCCCCCGGCGCCGCCGCGAAGGGATCGGGGACGAACGCCTGGGCGGTCCGCCCCGGGTCGGCGATGTAGCCGCGGCCCACGCCGACGCCGCCGATGCACAGCTCGCCGGGCACGCCGTCGGGCACGGGCTCGAGACGCTCGTCGAGCACGTAGTTGCGGAGGTTCGCCACGCAGCCGTGGATCGGCACGTATTTCCACGCGCGGGACGGGGCCTGATGGAGCTTGTGGAGGGACGTGTCGTCCGAGCACTCGGTCGGCCCGTAGGCGTTGACCATCGGGACGTGCGGGAACGCCCGGAACCAGCGCTCGCAGAGCTCCGGCAGGAGGGCCTCCCCGGTCGGCATCAGCCACCGCAGCGCCGACAGATCGTAGGCCTCCGGCCGCGCCTCCAGCTCGTCGAGCAGGAGGCGGAGGTGCGTGGGCACGGTCTCGAAGATCGTCGCCCGCTGGGCGGAGAGCGCGGTCAGGAGCGGCCGCGGCGCCCACGCCTGCTCGTCCTTCAGGATGAGGATCCGGCCGCCCACGAGGAGCAGGTTGAGCAGCTGCCACACCGAGATGTCGAACGTCTGGCGCGCGGTCTGGGCCATCGTGTCGCCGGCGCCGAGGCCGAGCTCCACCACCTTCGCGAACTGCTGGTTGAGCATGCCCGCGTGGGTGACCATCACGCCCTTGGGCGTGCCCGTGGACCCGGAGGTGAAGAGCACGTAGGCGAGGTCGTCGGCCGATCCCTCGGCCGGCGTGGCGCCGCGCGGCGCCGGGGGAGCGCCGAGGAGCTCGGCGATGTCCAGCGCCGGCGCCGCGTCCAGCGCGCCTGCCCTGCCCCGCGACGGGGCCGCGCAGACGATCGCCCGGGCCTTGCTCTGCGCGAGCGCCGTCGCGAGCCGCTGATCCGGCCACTCCGCGTCGAGCGGCATGTAGGCGCCCCCGGCCTTGAAGACGCCCAGGATGGCGGCGACGAGCGCGACGCCGCGGTCGAGGAGCAGGCCCACCACGTCGTCGCGGCCCACGCCGCGCTCGCGCAGCGCGCGCCCGACGCGGCGGGCGCGATCGTCGAGCTCCGCGTACGTCCAGCGCTCCCCGTCGCACTCGACGGCCACGGCGTCCGGCGTGCGCTCGACCTGCGCCTCGAAGAGCTCGGTGAAGCGCGCCTCCGGGCGCCACGCGGGGCGCACCGCCGTGAAGTCGCGCGCCGTCCGGTTGCGCTCGACCACGATCTGCCGGCGCTCGGCGTCGGTGAGCAGCGGCAGCCGGGAGATCCGCGTCGCGGGCGCGGCGGCGACGCCCTCGAGGAGCGTGCGCAGGTGCCCGGCCATGCGCTCGGCGGTCGCGGCGTCGAAGAGCTCGGCGCTGTACTGCATCGTCCCGACCAGCGCCCCGTCGAGCTCCCGGAGCGTCAGATCCAGGTCGAACTTGGCCGTCCGGGTGTGGATCTCCTCCTCGCGCAGGGACAGGCCCGCGAGCTCCAGCGCCTGCGCGGGCGTGTTCTGCAGCGTGAACATGACCTGGAACACCGGCGTGCGGCTGAGGTCGCGCGGCACGCCCAGCGCGTCGACGATCCGCTCGAACGGCACGGCCTGGTGGGCGTAGGCGCCGAGCGCGGTGTCGCGCACCTGCCGAAGGAGCTCGACGAAGGGCGGATCCCCGCTCAGGTCGGCGCGCAGCGCCAGCGTATTGACGAAGAAGCCGATGAGCCCCTCGACCTCGGCGTGTGTGCGGCCCGCCACGGGCGAGCCGACCACCACGTCGGACTGCCGGCTGTAGCGCCCCAGGAGGGCCTGGAAGGCGGCCAGGAGCGTCATGAAGAGCGTCGCGTTCTCGCGCAGGGCGAGCGCGCGCAGCGCCTGCGCGAGCTCGGCCGGCAGGGTGACGGCCACCTCCCCGCCCCGGAAGCTCTGCGCCGCGGGCCGCGGGCGGTCGGCGGGCAGCTCCAGGGCGCCCGGGATCCCGGCGAGCTGCCGGGTCCAGTACACGAGCTCGCGCTCGAGGGCCTCGCCCTGCAAGGTCTGCCGCTGCCAGTGCGCGTAGTCGGCGTACTGGATCGGGAGCGGCGGCAGCGGCGACGGCTGCCCCGCGGCGTACGCCGCGTACAGGGCCGAGACCTCGCGCACGAACACGCCGACCGACCAGTCGTCGGAGACGATGTGGTGCATGCCGAGCAGCCACACGTGCTCGGTCGCGCCGAGGCGCACGAGCGCGCCGCGCACGAGCGGGCCCTCGGCGAGGTCGAAGGGCCGCTCGGCCTCCTCGCGGGCGAGACGCGCGAGCGCGCCTTCCCGCTCGGCCTCGGGCATCCCCGAGAGATCGACGAGCGGCAGCCGGAGCGCGACGTCGGGCGCGATCCGCTGCACGCCGCGGCCCTCCGCGTCGGTCGCGAAGGTGGCGCGCAGCGCCTCGTGGCGGCGCACCACCTCGCGGAGGCAGCCCTGGAGCGCCGCGTGATCGAGGGCGCCGGACAGGCGCACGGCCGCCGCCATGTTGTAGGCGGGGCTGCCGGGCTCGAGCTGCTGCAGGAACCACAGCCGCTCCTGGGCGAACGACATCGGCGGCGGCGCGTCGCCGCGGGGCGAGAGCGGGATCGTCAGCGCCGCGTCCAGCCCGCCTCGCCGGGTGCGGGCGCGCTCGATGCGCGCGGCGAGCTGCGCCAGCACGGGCGCCTCGAAGACGGCGCGCAGCGGCAGCTCGACCCCGAAGACGCTGCGCACGCGCGAGACGAGCCGCGTCGCCAGGAGCGAGTGCCCCCCGCTCGCGAAGAACTCGTCGGTGGCGCCGGCGCGGGGCCGGCCCAGCACCTCCTGCCAGATCTCGGCGAGCTTCATCTCGGTCTCGCCGCTCGGGGCCACGTGTTCGCCTCGCGCGGCCGGCTCCAGCGCCGGCGCCGGCAGCGCCTTGCGATCGAGCTTGCCGCTCGGGGTGAGGGGCATCGCCGGGAGCGCGACGAGATCGCTCGGCACCATGTACGACGGCAGCGCGAGCCCGAGGGCCCGGCGCAGCGCCTCGACATCGACGTCCGGCCCGGAGCGCGGCACGACGTACGCCACGAGCCGCGGATCCCCCGGCCGGTCCTCGCGCAGGAGCGCCGCGGCCTCGCGGACCTCCGCGCTCGCCAGCAGCGCGGCCTCGATCTCCCCGAGCTCGATGCGGAAGCCGCGCAGCTTCACCTGGTGATCGATGCGACCCAGGAAGAGGATGGTTCCGTCGGGCAGGAAGCGGGCCAGGTCGCCGGTGCGGTAGAGGCGCGCGCCGGGCGTGCGGCTGAACGGATCGGGGATGAACCGCTCGGCGGTCAGCGCGGGCCGCTTGAGGTAGCCGCGCGCCACCTGCACGCCGCCGATGTAGAGCTCACCCGGCATCCCGACGGGGACAGGCTGCAGCCCGCCGTCGAGCAGGTAGATCCGCGTGTTGGCCACCGGCTTGCCGATGGGAACACTCGCGTGGGGATCGCCCCGCCGGCAGCGCCACGAGGTCACGTCCACCGCCGCCTCGGTCGGCCCGTAGAGGTTCTGCAGCTCGGGCGCGCCCTCGCCGTCGCCCAGCTTGCGGAAGAACCGCTCTTGCAGCTCGCGCGACAGCGCCTCTCCGCTGCAGATCACCCGCCGCAGCGACCGGCACTTGCGGCCGTCGAGCGACTCGAGAAACGCCTGCAGCATCGACGGCACGAAGTGCGCCGTGGTGATCGCGTGCGCCTCGATCACGTCCGCGAGGTACGCCGGGTCGCGGTGCCCCTCGGGCGCCGCCACGACCAGCCGCGCGCCGCACAGCAGCGGCGCGAACAGCTCCCACACCGACACGTCGAACGTGTACGGCGTCTTCTGCAGCACGGCGTCCTGCTCGCCGAGGCCGGTGTCCTCCAGCATCCACAGCAGCCGGTTCACGATGCCGCGGTGGCTGTTCTCGACCCCCTTGGGCTTGCCGGTCGAGCCCGAGGTGTAGATCACGTACGCCAGGTGTTCGGGGCCCGAGACCGGCCGCGGATCGTCGCCCGACTCGGCCTCGACCGCGGGCCAGTCGGCGTCCAGGCGCACCACCCGCGCCGACGTCTCGGGCAGCGCGCTGCGCCACTTCTCCTGGGTCAGCAGCACCGGCGAGGCGGCGTCCTCGAGCAGCACCCGGATGCGCTCGGCAGGATACGTCGGATCGATCGGAAGGTACGCGCCCCCGGCCTTCAGCACGCCGTACAGCGCGACCACGAGCTCGAGCGACCGCTCCGCCACCACGGCCACCACCGTGTCCGGACCCACCCCGTGCCGGCGCAGGTGATGGGCGAGCTGGTTCGCCCTCCTGTTCAGCTCCGCGTACGTCAGCCGCTCGGACCCGAACACCAGCGCCACCTGCTCCGGCGTGCGCGCCGCCTGCGCCTCGAACAGCTGGTGCAGGCATCGGTCCTGGGGATAGGGCCGATCGCTCTGGTTGAAGCCCCAGAGGAGCCCCTGCAGCTCGTCCTCCGAGAGCAGGGGAAGCTCGCGCAGCCGCCGCGCCGGCCGCTCCGCGCCCGCGGTCAGCAGGCGCACGTAGGCGCGCGCGAACCGCGCGATCGTCTGCTCGTCGAAGAGCGAGGTGGCGTAATCGAAATGCAGCCGCGCCGTGTCGCCGGCCTCGAAGACGTTGAGGAGCAGATCGAACTTGGCGTGGTGGAGGGGCGTCGAGGCCGCGGCCGTCCGCATGCGCGAGAAGGGCACGGCGGCGTTCACGCGGTTCAGGTTGAACACCAGCGACACCGCCGCCCCGCGGTTCAGCTCGACCCGATGGTCCAGCTTGCGGAGCAGGTGAGCGAAGGGGAGCTCCTGGTGCTCGTACACGTCGAGCACGTCGCGCTTGACGGAGGTCAGGAGCTCCTCGAAGCGCACATCGCCGGGCACCCGGCCGCGGAAGGGCGCGAGGTGGGTGCAGTACCCCACGAGGCGCTCGCCGCCCTCGAACGATCGGCCGGCCACGGGGAAGCCGACCACGACGTCCTCGCGGCCGGCGAGCCGGGCGATCAGGAGCAGATACCCCGCGAGCAGCACCATGAACGGCGTGCAGCCCTGCTGCCGGCCCGCCTCCTTGAGCCGCCGCCAGGTCTCGGGATCCAGCGCGATCTCGTGGCGCGCCCCCTCGAAGGTGAACACGTCGGGCCGCGGCCGGCTCGTGGGCAGCTCCGTGGGCTCGATGCCGGCCGGAAAACGTGTCCGCCAGAAGGACTCGTCGACGCCGGCGCGCGCGGAGGCCAGGTACGCTGGCTCGTGCGCGGCGAAGGCGCCGTAGGGGGGCGCGGGCGCGAGCGCGGGCGCACGTCCCTCGCAGAGCGCGCTGTAGAGCTCGGCCAGATCCTCGAGGATCACGGCGAGCGACAGGCCGTCCACCACGATGTGGTGACCGTCGATGACCAGCATGTGCCGGTGCTCGTTCAGCGAGAGCAGCGTGAACCGGACCAGCGGACCGCGGTGGAGATCGAGGTGCACCCGCCGCGCGTCGGCGAGCCAGCGGGCCGCCTTCGCCTCCGCCTCGGCCTCGGTCGCCGCGGCGCAGCTCACCACGTCGAGCGCCACCTCCGCGCGCGGCGACACCACCTGATGGCTCCCGTCCTCGGCGATGTGGACCCGCAAGGCGTCGTGGCGCTCCGCGAGGAGGACGACGGCGCGGCGGAGCCCGTCGATGTCGAGCGGGCCTTGCATCTCCAGGGCCGTGGTCTCGACGTAGGCCGCGAGGGCGCCCGGGTTCAGCTGCGCCAGGAACCAGAGCTGCTTCTGGGCCTCGGAGAGGGGCAACGTCGCCTCGACCGCCCGCGCGCCCGGGGGTTCGAGCGCCGGGGCCGCCTCGGCGCCGGCGGCTCCGGCCGGGGGCAGCGCGAGGGGCGGCTCCGGCGGCCGGGCGACAGCAGGGCTCGCGGCCGCGGCCGGGGCTCCGGGCAGGGCCGCCAGGGCGGGCCCCTGCGGCGCCGGCGCGGGCCCCTGCGGCGCCGGTCCCTGCGGCGCCGGTCCCTGCGGCGCCGGTCCCTGCGGCGCCGGTCCCTGCGGCGCCGGTCCCTGCGGCGCCGGCCCCTGGACGGGCGCCGCCGCCTGGGCGCCCAGCAGCTGCAGGGCCATGGTGATGACCTGGGTGTGCTGGTCCATGATGCGCGCCACCACCGCGGCGATGCCGTCGGCCGGCAGCTGGACCAGCGCGACGGGCGCCGGGTGCACGCCCGCCCCGTTCGTCGCAGGGTGCACGCCCGCCCCGTTCGTCGCAGGGTGCACGCCCGCCCCGTTCGTCGCCGGGTGCACGCCCGCCCCGTTCGTCGCAGGGTGCGCGCCCACCCCGTTCGTCGCAGGGGGGGCGGCAGGGGCCGCCGGCGCGGGCGGCGGCATGTGCGCGTCCACGTGGCTCGCGAGCGACGAGAGCGTGTGCAGGTCGTCGAACACCTGCCGGAAGGTCATCTCGACGCCGAACTGGTCCCGGACGGCGCGGAGCGCGTCCATCAGCATCAGCGAATCGGCGCCCATCTCGAGGAGCGGCAGGTCGACGTCCAGCCGCTCGGGAGACGTCTTGAGGAGCCTCGCCACCACGATCCTGAGGTGCTCCAGGATCTCGGCGACGCGGCCTTCGGGCGCCGCGGCCGGCGCGGGCGCGGCCGCGGGAGGGGCGCTGACCCGCGCCGCCGTGCGCGCGGCGGGCTCCGCCGCGAGCGGCGCGACGCTGCCCGCCCGATCTTCGCGAGCAGGCACCGTGGTTGCGCGCGCGGCGAGCAGGCCGTCGGCCCCGCGCGGCGCCCCCTCGTCGAACCAGCAGCGCCTGCGCTCCAGCCCGGGCGACGGCAGCCCGGCGACGCGGCGGAGGCCCTCGCTGCGGCCGACACGTTCGAAGTCCACGGGGACGCCGGAGACGTGGAGCCCGGCCAGCATCTCGGTCAACGTCTCCCACTCGGGGACGTCGGCCTTCAGCGCGGGAAAACACGAGACGCCGCTGCCCAGCGTCTCGTCCGCGAGGCCCGTCAGGACCTGGCGCGGGCCGATCTCCACGAACACCTCGCAGCCGGCGGCGCGCAGGCTGGTGAGCCCCTCGGTGAAGCGCACCTTCTCCCGCAGCTGAGCGCGCCAGTACCGGGCGCCGAGCGCCCCTTCCAGCCTCCGCCCGGTCACGGTCGACGTGAACAGGACACGCGGCGCGCGGTGGTGAACGGCGGCGGCGACCCGCTCGAACTCGTCGAGGATGGGCTCGACCATGGCCGAATGGAAGGCCAGGTTCACGTTGGTGCGGCGGTTGCGGACGCCGTCCGAGTCGAGCCGCGTCATGAGCAGCTCCAGCGCGTCCACCGGCCCGGAGACCAGCGTGTTCCGGGGCGCGTTGACGGCCGCCACGCTCAGGGCAGGCGCCGACTTCAGGTACTGCTCCACCTCGGCCTCGGAGGCGTACACGGTCACCATGCCGCCGCCGGCGGAGACCGATTCCAGGAGCCGCCCGCGCTCGAGGACCAGGCGCAGCCCGTCTTCCAGGTCGAAGACGCCGGCGGCGCACGCGGCCGCGAACTCGCCCAGGCTGTGGCCCATGACCGCATCCGGCGAGATCCCCCAGGACATCAGCAGCTCGGCGAGCGCGACCTGGAGCGAGAAGAGCGACACCTGCGCGAGCTGGGCCTGGTGAACCCGCCCGTCAGGCTCGCCCTCCGGATAGAGGACGGAGATCAGCGAGGCGCCGAGGTGACCACGGACGAGGGCATCGCAGCGGTCGATCGTGGCGCGGACCGAGGGCAACGCCTCGTAGAGGGCGCGGCCCATGCCGGCGTACTGCGTGCCATGGCCAGAGAAGAGGAACGCGACGCGAGGCCGCCGCCGCGCGCGGCCGACCTTCACCGCCGGCGTCACGGCGCCGCGGAGGTACCCCTCCAGGTGGCGGCAGAGCTCCCCTGCGTCCCTGGCGCCCACGGCGAGCCGCAGCTCGTGGGCGTCGCGGCCCACCGCGAGGGTGTGGCAGAAATCGGCCACGTCGACCTCCGGGTGGCGCGCGAGGTGGTCCTTGCAGCGCCCGGCGAGCTCGCGCAGGGCTGCGTCGCTCCTGGCCGAGAGCGGCAGGAGGTGAACGGGCCGCCGCGGTGCGCGGCGCGCGTCCGGGAGATCCACCTCGCGGGGCGCGGCCTCGGCCGGGGCCTGCTCCAGGATCACGTGGGCGATGGTGCCGCCGAACCCGAAGGAGCTGACGCCGGCGAGGCGGGGCTCGCCGCCCGCCTCCCAGGGCACCGAGCCCGCGGGGATGTAGAAGCCGCCGTCGAGCGAGATGTGCGGGTTGAGCTGGCGCAAGAAGAGGTTGCCAGGGAGCTCGCGGTGCCCGAGCGCGTGCACCACCTTGAGGAGGCCGCCGACGCCGGCGGCGGCTTCCATGTGGCCCAGGTTGGTCTTCACGGAGCCCACGCCGCAGCGGGCGTCGGGGGCGCGATCCCTGCCCAGCACGTTCCGGATCGCGCCGAACTCGATCGGATCGCCGAGGGCCGTGCCGGTGCCGTGGGCCTCCACGTACTGGATCTGGGCGGGAGCGACGCCGGCGCGCTCGAGGGCGGCGCGGATCACGGCTTCCTGGGCGGGGCCGTTCGGGGCGTGGAGCCCGTTGCTGCGGCCGTCCTGGTGGACCGCGGAGCCGCGGATCACGGCCAGCACGGGGTCGCCGTCGCGCTGGGCGTCGCGCAGGCGCTTGAGCACGACGACGCCGCAGCCCTCGCTCCGCACGTAGCCGTCCGCGCTCGCGTCGAACGTCTTGCAGCGCCCGTCGGCCGCCATGAAGTGTCCGTCGGTCAGGGCCCGGGTGACGCCCGGGTCGAGGAGCACGTTGACGCCCCCGGCGATGGCGACGTCGCACTCGCCGGACTCCAGGCTGCGGCAGGCGTAGTGCACCGCGACCAGCGAGGAGGAGCAGGCCGTGTCCACGACGATGCTGGGGCCGCGCAGGTCGAGCGTGTAGGACAGGCGGTTGGCGACGACGCTGGCGGCGCTGCCGGCCGCCGCGAAGGTGTTCGTCGTCGAGCCCGCCACGAGCCGCTCGTAATCGTGGGTGCTCACCCCCATGAACACGCCGGTCAGGCTGCCGGCCAGCCGCGAGGGGGCGAGCCCGGCGAAGTGCAGCGCCTCCTGCGCCACCTCCAGCACCAGCCGCTGCTGCGGATCGATGACGTCGGCCTCGCGCGGCGAGATGCCGAAGTGCTCCGGATCGAAGAGCTCGATGCCGTCGAGGTATCCTCCCCAGAGCGGCTCGCCGTCCTCGCGCAGGCCGAGCAGCGCCCGGCGCTCCGGCGGCAGCTCGCGGATCGCGTCGCCGCCCTTCTGGAGCAGCTCCCAGAAGGCCTCCGGCCCGCTCGCGCCCGGGAAGCGGCAGCCGATGCCCACGATGGCCACCGGCTCCTGGCGGCCGTCCGCGCGCACCGGCGCGACCTGCGCTTTGCGCGCGGGCGCAGGCGCGGGCGAGTCCTGGCCGGCGAGGGCGCGGGCGAGCGCCGCGATCGTGGGGTGGTCGTAAACGAGCGTGGGCGAGACGGGAATCTTCAGCTCGCCTTCCAGGTCGCCTGTCAGCGCGATGGCCGCCTTCGAGCTGAGGCCGTACTGGGCCAGGGGGCGGCTCACGTCGAGGTCGGCCGGGCTCACCTTGAGCGTCGCCGCGACGAGCCGCAGCACGACCTCCTGGAGATGGTCGACATCGTGCCTCGCCGGCGCGCCCGCCGGCGGCGGTCCAGCGCTCTCTGCCCGCTCTTCCCGGCGCTCCGCGTCTACCCGGCGCTCCGCGCTGAGCGCGCCGAAGCTCGCCACCACGTCCAGGCTTCCTTCCAGGTAACGCGCTCGGGCCGCGTGGCGCTGGACCTTGCCGCTGCTCGTCACGGGCAAGGAGCCCGTCGGGATGAGCACCACCGCGTGGAGGCCGAGATCGTGCGACTCGGCCACGGCCTGATGGATGACGGGGAACACCTCGCTCCACGCCGTGCTCTTCGACCCGCGCGCCACCTCCTGCACCACCACGACGTGCTCCTCGCCCTCCACCTCGACGGCGAACGCTGCGGCGCTGTGAGCCTTCAGCGCCGGATGGCAGGTGGAGACGACCGCCTCGATGTCCTGAGGGTAGAGATTGCGGCCGCGGAGGATGATCGTGTCCTTCATGCGGCCGGCCACGTAGAGGTCGCCGCCGTGCAAGAAGCCGAGATCGCCGGTGCGCAGGAAGGGACCGTCGCCGCTCGCGGTCGTGGCCTCGAACGTCTCCCGGCTGGCGTCGGGGCGGTTCCAGTAGCCCCCGGCCACGCTCGGGCCGGCGAGCCAGATCTCGCCCACCTCGCCGTCGGGCAGGGCGCGCCGATCTCCCGGGTCCACGATGCACATGCGGTGGCCTTCGAGGGCGCTGCCGCAGCCCACCAGCACGGCCGCGCTGTCGTCCCGCTCGGGCGGCCTCGCGCTGCGCGCCGCGAGGGCTGCCTTGTCGAACGCGCTGACGACCGGCAGGGCGGTCGTATCGCCGCCGCTGACCAGGAGGGTGGACTCGGCCATGCCAAAGCAGCAATGGAAGGCCTGGTGCACGAACCCGGCGGGGGCGAACTTCCTCGTGAAGTGCTCCAGCGTCTCCGCGCGGATGGGCTCGGCGCCGTTGTAGGCCACCCGCCAGCTCCTGAGATCGAGCGCCGCCACCTTCTCGGGCGCGATCTTCTCGACGCACAGGTTGAAGGCGAAGTTGGGTCCACCGGCGACGGTGCCCCGGTACTTCGTGATCGCCTCCAGCCAGCGCAGCGGGCTCTGCACGAAGTCGAGGGGCGACATCATCACGGAGAGAGCGCCCAGGTAGAGGGGCTCCACGATGTTGAGGATGAGGCCCATGTCGTGGAACAAGGGCACCCAGCTGACGAACACGTCCTCCTCGGAGGTGCGGAAGCACCCGCGGATGCCACGTCCGTTGGCCATCAGGTTGCTGTGGCCGACCATCACGCCCTTGGGGGCGCCGGTGGAGCCCGAGGTGTACTGGAGGAAGGCGAGCTCATGGGCCTTCACCTCGGGCAGATCGCCCTCTCCGTCCCCGGGCAGCCCGGTCGTGGAGTACACCCCCACCCCGCCGTATCCGGGCTCGGAGCGCAGGAAGTCGGAGACGGTCTCGTACAGGCTCGCGCAGGTGAGGGCGGCGACGGGGCTCGCGTTCTTGAAGATCTCCTGGACCCGGAAGAGCTTCTGATTGCGCCGGGGCGGGTAGAGCGGGACCGCGATCATGCCCGCGTACAGGCAGCCCAGGAACGCGACGACGTACTCCAGCCCCGGCGGATAGAGCAGCACGACGCGATCGCCTGGCGCGCCCAGCCCGAGCAGGAACGCGGCCATCTTGCGCGCCTCGCGATCCAGCTCGGCGTAGGTGAGGCGCTCCTCGCGACGTCCCTTGTCGGCGAGGAAGATGTAAGCCGTCCTGTCGGGCTGGCGAGCGGCGCGCTGCTTCAGCACGTCCACCAGGGTGCCGACGTCCTCGGGGCGGAAGGTGACATCGCTGCGGCTCATTCTGGGGCTCTCTCTCATCGGAAACGCTGCGCTGACCTGCTGCGGGGAGACGTCGCGGCAGGGACGAGGGCGCGGCGGCGTGCTCCACCGCGCGGCTCTTCCCCGAGGAGGCCCCTCCCTCGCGGGGCGCTCCAGTCCAAACGACCGATCTGCACGTGGTGTCCGCCGCCGCGTCGACTGCCGTCGCGGACACGTGTGCAGGGTGGCCGCTGCGCGTGGGGGCTCACCCCGCGCGCAGCGCCTCATGAAGGATGGCGCATCCCTCCTCGAGCTGCGCTGCCCCGGTGGTCAGCGGAGGCAGGACCTTCAGCACGGTGTCGTGGCGTCCGCACAGCTCGATGATCAGGCCCTGTTTGAAGCACCGCGCCTGCACCTGCCGGGCCCGCTCGTACCCGCCCTCCTGGGCGAGGTCGATGCCGTAGGCCATACCGATGCCGCGCACGGCGCCGCCGGGGGCCAGCTGCTCGCGGAGGATCCGGGACAGGAGCTGACCGCTCTTCTGGATGCTGGACTCGAACGCCCCGTCCTTCCAGAAATCGAGCGCCGCCGTCGCCCCGACGATCGACATCTGGTTGCCCCGGAAGGTGCCGGTGTGCTCCCCGGGCCGCCATTGATCGAGCTCGGGCCTCATCAGGAGCAGCGCCATGGGAAACCCGTAGCCGCTGATCGATTTGGAGAGCGTCACCAGATCCGGCGTGATGCCGGCGCGCTCGAAGGAGAAGAAGCTCCCGGCCCGCCCGCAGCCGGCCTGGATGTCGTCGCAGGCGAGCAGGATGCCGTGCTTCTGCGTGAGCTGGCGCAGCCCCTTGAGCCACTCGGGCGAGGCGACGTACACGCCCCCGTCCATCTGGACGGTCTCCACGAACACCGCGGCCGGGAGGTCGACGCCGGAGCAGGAGTCCTCGAGGAGGCGCTCCATGTAGGCGAGCGAGTCGAACGGCCCTCTGGGTCCGTCCTCGTACGGGATGAACGTCGTGTTGGCCAGGGGGATTCCCGTGCTGGCGCGGACCTGGCGGCCGGAGCTGATGGAGGCGCTGCCGAGCGTCATGCCGTGGAACGCGCCCGTGAAGGCGAACACCCCCGTGCGCCCGGTCACCTTGCGCGCGAGCTTGAGCGCGGCTTCCACGCTGTTCGTGCCGGTGGGGCCGCAGAACTGGACCTTGTAGTCGAGCTGGCGCGGATAGAGGATCGTCTGCTGGAACTGCTCGAGGAACTCCCGCTTCGCGACGGTGTGGGTGTCCAGCGCGTGGACGATCCCGTCGGAGCTCAGGTAATCGACCAGCCGACGTTTGATGGTCTCGTTGTTGTGTCCGTAGTTCAGCGCGCCGGCGCCGGAGAGAAAATCGATGTAGCGCTTGCCCGCGGTGTCGAACACCTCCGACCCCCGGGCGCGGCTGAACACGACCGGAAAACTGCGGCAATACAGCCGGACGTTCGACTCGCGCGATTCAAAGATGGTCATCGTGTTGCTCTCTTTCGCAAGGGAATCGAAGGACCCGGTTGCTGACCGGCGCCAGCGCGTCATCACGCCGCGGTCAGGGCGCGGGGAGGCCGCGGCTCGGCGTCCCGGAAGGCGGCTTCCATCGACGCGTCACCGCTCGCTTGCTCCCGATACCTGATCCGATCACGAGGCTGATGAGGGCGAGACATCGATAGCCGATCGATCGCTCACGCCACCCGTCATCCTCCGATCCTAGCGCGCGCTAATGAAAGTTGATCAGCTGGACTCTAGCATTTGTTGTCAGGCAATGGTGTGACATTTCAACGACGTGAACATGCTCGGTGCCGGCCGCCATTCGCCATTCGCCATTCGCCATTCGCCATGCTTGGCGAGGAGTCGGCGTCCTGCGACAGGCTGCTCCTTTGAGGCGTTCTCGCCTCGCAACAAAATCTCGGCCGAGCCACGGAGGTTCCGCCGGGACGCCGCGCGCATGTCACGAGGCGCTCTCTGCGCCCGTGGCGAGCGCCGCGCCGCCCGGGAGACCGATGAGTCGGCCATCGGCGTCCACGAGGCTCGGACAATCCGAGGATAAAAGCCACCACGCTGCGCGGCGAGGTCGGGCGACCGTCTCAGGCTCGGCCATCCGAGATCCTGCTCGCGACAAGCGATTCGGCCCAGGTCAAGTCATCGCCAGGATGTATAGCGCACCACCCGACGGGGTCGATTGACAAAACACGACACCGATTGACAGATCGCGCCATGCTCGTGTACTCGTGAACCTCGTGCAGGCGGACCACGGGGACCACGAGAACGACGGGGCCGGCAAGCACGGCAAAAGCGACAAGGTCGCACGCCGGCGTCGGCCCGCCGGAGCCGGTCGTCCGCGGCTCCCGGGCACGCTGGCGTTGCCGGTCCATTCGGCGATTTGAAGGGTTTTCGTGGACCAACGGCCGGCGCCGCGCCGCGCTGCAAGACGAGCGTGAGCGGGTCGGAGCGGGTCAGGTTCGCGCGTGTCCCCTGAGCGGGGAATGAGCGGCGAACGTGATGTGGATGTGGCGTCGGCGGGCGCGCCGCCGGGGTTCAGCTGCCGTTTGCTGCCGCAGCGGCGTCCATCTGCTTGCGCAGGCTGAGGGGACGCATGTCCGTCCAGACCTGCTCGATATGGGCGAGGCAATCGGCCTTGCTGCCCTTCGTACCCTCATCCCGCCAGCCAAGAGGAAGCTCCCTCGAAGCGGGCCAGATCGAGTACTGGTCCTCGTGATTCACAACGACGATGAAATTGTCTTCTTCCTGGTGCATCGCGGCTCCAGCGGTTCGGAATTGCAAGGGTGCGGCTCGCAGACAGGATTGGCGAAGGACGCCAGCGCGCCGCATCGTGCTCGTACTATGCGCCGCCTGACACGTCAAGCTGCGTCGCTGGAGCTCCCGGTCGTGGCGTTCCCGGCATCAAGCACTCGCAGCATTCACCGCTTTGTGAACGTTGCCATGTCGTGAGCCGCGGCCGACGCGCGGAGGCTCACCCCTTCGGATTGCGCGACGCCATCATCTCCACGAGCCCCTCCCCGCCCCGTGGATTGCTGAGCTCGACGAAACGCATGACGGCGTCGTAATCCTGCGCGTCGCGGTTCTGGCTCAGCTTGAATTTGCCTTCCAGCCGGGTGACGGTGATCTCGAACGCGACGATGCCGCTCAGGAGCTGGTTCACGAGCGCCTCGGCATCGTCAGGGCTCCAGGGTCTGTCCCTCCCGGCCTCGTACTTGCTGGCCAGCTGCCGCAGCGAGCTCAGCACCTTCGCGGGCTCCTCGACGATGGACGGCCTGCCATAGGCATGGACGACCGCATAGTTCCAGGTGGGGACGCCGGGTTGTCTGTAGACGGAGGGAGATACGTACGCGTGTGGCCCCGCGAAGACGGCGAGCACGTCTCCCTCCTGCGCGAACGCCCGCCACTGCGGGTTCGCCCGCGCCACGTGGCCCTTGAGGAGCAGTCGCCCCTCGGCGTCCCGGTCGGCCAGGAGGGGCAGGTGCGTGGCGAAGGGGACGTTGTTCTCCGAGGTGACCAGCGTCGCGAAGCCGTACTCGCCGATCAGCGCCAGCAGCTGGGACTCGTCCTGCTCGTGGAAAGACTTGGGGATATACATTCGGCTTGCCTTGCGTTCCAGTCTCGGCCGGGTCAGCGAGCCCTGCCGGTGCGAGCGTTCCGGGGATCACCCTCCACCTGGGCCCGGCTCAGGCGGGAGAAGAGGGACAGGTAGGGTCGCAAGAGGGTGCGCGACCAGCGCCGCGGGATCCAGAGGAACCCGGAGATCGCATGCCGTCGCGCCCCCCTCCGCCTCTTCGTCTCGTACCCGCCGGGCCCCAGCCAGAGCCGCCGGGCCCCGAGCTGATAGGCCCGGCGCATCGGCTCGTAGAAGGCGAGGTTGAAATAGAGGGCCGACGTCGAGGCGCCGGTCTCGGCGCGCCCGACCCGGTAGAACCACAGCTCTTCCTGCTTGTGCAGCAGCAGCGAGAACCCGACGGGCTCCGCGCCCTTCATGGCCACCACGGCCTCCGCCTCCGGGGAGACGTGCCGCTCGAGGGCGGCCCAGAACCAGGCCGGATTGTGGAAGTGCTCCTTGCCGTACTGGGAGTACGTCACCTCGTAGAAGCGCTCGAGCTGGTCCCCCATCTCGCCCAGCCGGGAAAGACGCTCGAAGCGCACGCCATCGCTCCGCGCCTGCGCCATCTCCTTCTTCAGCAGCCTCCGGGCGTCGCTCTTGAACTGGCCCAGGTAATCTTCGAGGCGTTCTCCGGGGACGTCGATGACGTTGTCGTAAAAGAGGAAGAGCTCCTGGAAGGACGCCTCCGTGAGCGCCTCGCGCAGCGCGGCGTCTTCCTCGGCCACGCCGTAGAAGTAGAGCGGACACTGCTCGCTCGCCGCGAGCTCCCGGAGCCCCTCGACGATCATCCTCCGGGCCCGCGCCGCGGCCGGGGCCGGCTGCTGCGCGCAGAGGACGCCGCCCCGCAAGCTGAGCGGGCTGGCGGCGACCACCGCGCTGTCGGCCCCGGCCCCCGAGAGCCAGGCCAGCCGGCGGTACACATCCGCCACGGCGACGGCCAGCCCGCTCCAGCTGCTGCTGCTGGGGTTGAGGCGCTCGAGGTCCGCCTTCCACCCGGTGAAGAAGAACTTCTCCAGCGAGTAGTGGGGATGGATGCTCCTGCTGCGGGTGATGAAGAAGGGGCACAACGCGACGGGGACGCCCTGCTCACTGACGACGGCATACCGCAGGGACACCTCCCCTCGGACCAGGGCGGTTAGATCCACCGCGTCCAGCATCCGGAGCCAGCGCCGGCCGAAGAACACGTTCGCTCCGGCCGTGAGCGCATCCAGCTCTGCGTCGCTCAGGTGGCTCACGGAGCCATGGAACGTCAGCGTGAGGGACATTGCCTAGGAGGGGAAACGGGTTGAACCAGCCTGAAACGAGCAGAAGTTCGAAACGCCAAGGCGCCAAGAACGCCAAGAACGCCAAGAAGAAAATATCTTGGCGTCCTTGGCGCCTTGGCGTCCTTGGCGTCTAATTTCTCGCTCGTTCAACGTGATCGGTGCTCTAGAGAAGCTCATCGTCGCTGCTCCACGGTCGGCCAGCGAGGTCGGGTTCTGGTCCGGGTTCAGCGCTGGGCGAGGAGGCGCCCGAGTGCCCCCGCAGCCGCGCCACGAAGTCCTGGAACGTGGCCATGCTGACGTAGAGCGGGATGAGCAGCTTCCTGCCGCTGGTATCCCATGCCACGTCCCCGAGCATCTGGGCGCCCTGCCTCAGGTACAGGTGGAGCAGGGCCGGGAGCGGATGGTCCGGATCGGCTTTCCTCTGCTGCTGGACGAGGAGGCGAAAGGCCCTGCGCCGCGGCGGCAGCGACGAAGCCGGCGGCGGAGGTGCGCTCGTGTCGGGCTCGAACGGGCGGCGGGGGCGCACCCAGCGGACGTCGGGAAGGTGGTAACGGCGCAGGTAGTCCACGACGAGCCGGCAGGACTCCGGGGTGTGGTCCAGGAGGGCCACGGTCCCGAACACGCTCTGGTACCTCGGATGAGCGCTGCTGAACGCGCCGATGGACGTCAGCAGCGCGTCGATGATGCCCCGGGTTCGCGGGTGCCCCCGGACGACCCAGAATCGCCCGTACTCCAGCGCCGTACCGAAGAACGCCTCGGACCGGGGATCGAGCTCCCAGCCCGTGTTCATGTAGAAGCCCTCGAAGCCGGCCTGAGCGAGCAGCTCGTCACCCAGGCACAGCCGGAGCGCCCCCACCGGCCCGGACGCATCGAACGCGACCATCTGGATGGCCTGCCGGTCCTGGAGATCCAGACCATAGTTCCACGGCTCGCCCTCGCCGAAGGCCATGGAACGGAGCTCGGCGACGTGCTCGACGAACTCGGGATCATCCGCGAGCCGGACCGCGCGGACCGAGATGCCCCCGCGCTCGCAGACCGGCGCGCCGCTCCTCCGCGGTGGAAGTGCCGCCGGCGCTGGCGTGACCGGCATCAGGAGGCTCGATATATCTGTACTTGCCACAGCTGTGTCCGTTCCCGATCGATGGTCTCCTGGTACTGGGAGGCCAGAGACTGGAATCCAGAGGTGTCGGGCTTCACGACGCGGAGGTGCCCGCGGGTGACGACGAGGGCGTCGCGGTCGAGGCCAGGCCGCAGCCGCTGCAGGAACTCTTGCTCGAGCGGGCCCTTGAAGAAGGTCGGGACGTCCGACAGGGAGAGGAAATCGACGGCATCGGCGGCCTTTCGGACCACCTCGAGGACATCGCCCTTCACGTAGGAGACCTCGGTCCCGGCCAGGGCGCGGCGCGCCTGCGCATAGATCGCCGGGTCGCACTCGATGGGGTTGCCCTCGGCGTACCGCAGCTCCCCGAAGAAGATGAGCTGCAGGAAATAGCTCTCGCGCGCGAGGACCCGGGTGAAGAGCCTGTCGAAGATGCCCCGGTAGATGCTGTAGGCGCTCCCCGGGAGGTTCTTCTTCGGGAATTCGCCCTTGTACAGCAGCGAGTTGAGCACCGCGGCGTTGCCCAGCAGGAGCAGGACCGTGCGGAAACGAACGTGCGGGAACGAGGAAGCCAGGTAGGCCTGCTGCGCCTCGAGGTCCGTCGCCTCGAAGAGGCGCTGCCCCGCCCGGCCCGTGATCAGGCGGTTGACCCTGGAGAGCTGCGCCATGGTCTTCTCGAAGCGGCCGAGGTAGGCGATGCGCGCCCAGCCGCTCGCCGCGAAGATCCGCCCGAGCGTGCTCCGCGCGCCCGCCGACAGCTCGAGCCGCTGGAAGCACTCCTTCCGCTCGGCGGGCGTCATCGGTCGCGGCGGATAGCCGAGGAAGCGGACGTAGTCGTCATGCTCCAGCGCGCGGAGGGCGGCCAGCCGCATCTCGGTCAGGGCGAGCTGCGGGCTGGAGATATCGACGCAGGTGAGCTTCCTCGGGGACCGGGCGAGCAGGGGCAGCACCCGCCCGCCCGAGCCCGCGATGGAGACGACGTGCCGGGCGCCCGCGGGCAGCGCCGCGAGCTCGACGGAGGAGTCTTCATCGCCCAGGGAGTAGTTCAGCTGCTCGTCGAAATAGGCCGCTGCCTTGGCTTCCGAGCTCATTTCATGAGACCGAGGAAGGCATAACCCGGCGACTGCTCTCTCCGCAGCCGCTCGTACTCCGCGTAGACCTCCTCCATCATGTTGCCCATCAGGCGCAGGCTCGTGGTCATGGCGCGCTCGACGTCCTGCCAGTCCTGCTCGGTCTTACAGTTCTGCGTGATCATCCTGCGCACCTGCTCGGCGTGATCCTCGTCGATCTTCGAGTGCGCGACGAAGAACGTCATCTGTGCGGGCTTGAGGTCGAGGTCCTCCTTCACCCGGTTGATCAGGGGCATGACGTAGTCGTACGAGCTCTCCGCCCAGAAGCTGTAGCCGAGCCGGCGGAGCGGGTTCCCGGTCGCGGAGATCCAGTAGAGATAGGCGATGAGCGCCTCCGTCATCGGCAGGGGCGGCGGGATCTTGAGCGCCTCCTTCGGCAGCCCGAGCGCGAGCAGGTCGTGCAGGGCCATGTGCTCGTGCCCCGTCTCCTCGGTGGCGTGCTCGAAGCAGAACTTCAGGTAGGGAATGCCGATGTCGAGCGCGCGGACCCCCACGAGGGCCTGGTTGCGCGCGTTGTGCAGCGTGTAATGGTAGGTCTCCATCAGGTAGATGGCGTACAGCTGCTTGTCGATGCGCCCCTCCTGGATGGTCTTGAGCAACCGGGAGCGCGCAAACAGGTCCTCCCAGGACGCCTTCAGCTTCCTGTCGAGCGCCGCGAACCGGCCGGCCGTGGTGACGTCTTCATCCGTGCTCATGTGTTCTCCAGTCCACGTGAATAGAGGGCGTTACGAATCGGGGGGACATCGGTCTCCACGGCCGCACACGGGCCCGTGGGTCAGGCGGCCTGCACGTGGAGGTGGAAACGGGCGCCGTCCACGCCGGAGACCAGGGTGGCGCCGACGACGCGCCCGCCGTCGAAGTCGCACTCCATGACGGTGCCGGGCGCCAGCCCGTGGACCGCGAGCGTCCCGCCGGAGGACGGCACGAGCCGCAGCAGCGGCTGCTCGTTGACCATCACGATCAACGTGCCGTCCTGCACCTGGACGCGACCGTCGACGGGCGCGGGCAGCGGGTCGTAGGACGTGCCCGGGGGCACGAAGCCCGCCGGCAGACGGAAGCTGAAGGCGAAGCGCTGGAGCTCTGCCTCGTCGCGGCGAGCCTCGCCGGCCACCCTGATCCCGCGCGCTCGCTGCGCCTCGACGAGATCCGGCGGGAACAGGCCGAGCACGAAGTCGTTGATGAGGACGTCGATGACCAGGTGGACGCGGGTGATCGGGCTGCGGTTGTGCGCGCGGTGGAACCTGGAGAAGTCGCCGTACCAGAGCTCTCCCTCCTTCCAGTCGCACCGCTCTTCATCGATGAAGAAGTCGACGTCCGGGTGGGTCACCACGGGGACGTGGAGCCTCAGCATGCCCTCTTCGAACGAGACGAAGCTGTCACGGTGCCTCGCGATGATCCCGCCCGGCCCCAGCGACAGCAGGCGGACCAGCCGCTTCGGGCACGCCAGGCCGTCGAGGATCTCGGCCAGGTAGGGTGCGCGCCGGAGCGCGTCGGTCGGGGCGTACTCCTCGCTCGCCTGCTGCGAGAGCCGCTGGTGTCCGTCGCCCGTCCGGGTGCGCCCGCCGGGGGCGATGAGGCTGATGCTCTCCCAGGCGCGGTTCCCTTCCCCGGCGTACCCGGCGGAGACGCGCTCCAGGTCCTCCAGGAGCCGCAGCTCGGACTGCATCCGCGCGGCGTCGTAGCTGCGGGGCAAACGGATCATGGCGTGGCTCATCGAGATCTCCATGGGTGCGGCTCAGGCCTGCTCCGCCGCCGTGCTGCGCGCGTACACGAGGTTGCCGAGGCCCCCGATGCGGTAGGCGAAGACGCACGAGAAGCCGTACCCGGACAGCAGCCGATCGAAGTCCTGCCGGGTCGGAGCCTCCTCGTACCTCTGGCTGATGTTGGTCTCGAGATCGATGAGCCTGACGTGCCTCAGCGTCTGCGCGCCGCCCTGGAGCGCTCGCAGCTCGGCCCCCTGGATGTTCATGCGCAGATAGCTGAAGTCCGACGCTCGAAAGCCGTGGGGGAGCTCGTCCACGAGGCCGTCCAGGGTCTTGCAGGGGACCTTGATCTCCTCGAACTTGAGCGCGGTCGCGGTCTGCCACGCGGTCGTCAGCCACCCGACCGGACGTTTGTACCAGGGCATGGGCGGGGCATCCCGCCACTGCTCGGCGAAGTTCTCCGGGACTGGCCTGGAGAGCGACGACAGGGAGCTCATGTGCGTGCGGCAGAAACTGACCTCGCCCGCGCGGTCCGCCACCGCGCAGCGCACGGCGTGCGCACGGGGGCGGACGGGATCGTTGATGAAGTCCGCGATCGGGCCGCACGTCGCGTTGAACGCGTCGACCCGGCGCTTTAGCTGCGCGAACTCACGATCGAGCGGCTCCACCATCACCACGCGGCGGAACCCGAGCGCCGCGTACATCGGCAGCTCCTGGCCGATATGGCCGCCCAGGTGGAGCACGCCCGTGCGCGGGAGCGCGAGGCGCTCGAAGAGGTACTGGTAAGCGCAAAGCAGCGGATCGACGGGGGCGTGAGCCCCACGCTTGAGCGCGTCGGCCAAGAGGCTCTTGGGGACGTGTTTGTATTCAGTATCGCCAAGCATCCACCGGGCCTATACCCGAACTGGATTGTGACGTCCAGCACATATTTCCCAGAGTTCTTTCCGGGCTCGCGTGACCGAAAACACATGTAATATCGCATAGATACGGCGTCACCGGGCCCGGGACGGGCCTGGTGAACGAAGTACCAGGCCGAGAGATGACCGCTCTCGGGCGAGAGGCAGGCGCAATGTTCACGTAAATTTATGAGGGTTGCCGACGTGGTTATGGAGGGTTGCCGACGTGGTTGTGGCGACTTCGGCGGCGGGCTCGCCGCGTTGACATCACCGGCTGAACGTGCTCCTCTCTCGCCGGCTCGTCCCGCCGGAGCTCGCCGCGGCGGCGCTCCGCGCGAGGCTGGTCGCACCGGAGTGCGCGCTGGACGAGGCCTCGGCGGACCATGAAGCTCTACGATGCGAGTTCCATCGAGGCGGCCCCCTGGTCGGACACGGCAGAGGGGGGCAAGGCGCGCAGCTTTCTTGTCCCGCTCTTCCAGCAAGGCACCCAGGCGTTCTTCGGAGACCGGAGCACCCTGCGGCTGCTGAGCGTGGATGATCTGCTCATTCCGCTGTCCATCAACGAAGCCGAATACGACAACTCCTATTTCTTCTCGATGTACGCGCGCTACATCGCCAGCCAGCGCGCCGCCATCGCGACGCTGGACTGGAGCCCGGCGATGGCGTCCGGCGCGAGCAGCGTGCTCTCGGGCCTCGGCGCGCTGCTCAAGGCCACGCAGATCGACAGGTGCATCCAGGTCGATAACTGGCCCTCGCTGCGCAACATGGCGGCGCCGCTGAGCGCGGGCCAGATCCGGCGGATCACCGACTTCCTCGCGGCGCGTTACCCGGAGCACGCGATCCTCTTTCCGGCGCTCAGCCCGGCCACACACGCCCCGCTGCTCAACCGCCTGAAGGAGGAGGGTTATGCGGTCGCGTACATGTCGTATACGCGCATGCTCCTGCCCCACGGGGTGGAGCTGAGCCGCAGGGTGCGCGAGAACCGCCGCCGGGACGCGCGGCTCCTGGAGGCCTCGGGCTACGAGGTGGTGGACGGCCGGGACATGCCCGGCTGCGCCCCTCGGCTGGCCGAGCTGTACCAGATGCTGAACCGCGAGAAGTACAAGACCAACCCGCCCATCTCACCCGCGTTCTTCGAGGCGTGCCTGCGCGGGGAGATGGTGCGGTTCCGGCTCGTCGTGAAGGACGGGCGTATCGACACGTTCTACGGCTTCATGGTGAAGGACGACGTCCTTTATTCTCCCGCGGCGGGGTACGAGCTGAGCATCCCTCAAGAGGTGGGGCTTTACCGGATCCTCAACAACCTGTTGATGCGGGAGGCGCTGGAGCGGGGCATCGCCATCGAGACGGGGGGCGGCGCCGACAGCTTCAAGGTGCTGCGAGGGGACCGGCCTGTCCCCCGCTACAACGCGGTCTACGTCCGTCACCTGCCCGTCCGGCGCCGCCTCGGGTGGGGGCTGCTGCAGCGCCTCGCGAACGACGTGCTGCTCAAGGTCACCCGCGCGATCCTGCAGGGGATCGACGAGGCCGTGGTCGGCTTCGACTCCATCCCCGAGACGTTCACCCCGCCGTTCATGACGCCCCGCGAGTCGGCGGAGCGGCTGCGCCGGGATCTCGACGCGCTGGAGCGCGAGGTGGAGGCGGCGTCGGCGCTGGAGGGCAGGACGCTGGCCGACCGCCTCCCGGCGCTCACGAAGGCGCTGGAAGACTGGCCCTTCCCGCCGCCGCGTGTGGTGGGGCTGCGGCAGCGGCTGGACGGCCTGGCGCGGCGGCAGGAGGAGGAGAAGCGCTCGCGGCGGGCTTCCTTGCGAGCCCAGCGGGCGGTGGTCGCCCGCCAGCTGCTCGAGGGCGCGTCGACGCTGGGTGACGCCACGGTGGTGGTCCACCACCTGGGCGAGATCGCCCCGCAGCAGCTGCGCGCGCTCGCGGAGCAGCTGTGCAAGGCGGCCGCGTACACCGCCGTGGCGCTCACGGGCATGCAGGGCGGGACCGTGATGATCGTCGCGGCGACCACGCCGGGGCTCGTCCAGCGCGGCGTGGAGGCGAGCCAGGTGCTGGCGCAGGCCGCGCCGGCCGTGGAGGGCAAGGCGGAGGGCGGGCCGGAGGTGGCGTGGGCCGAGGGCTCACGCCCCGAAGGGGCCGCCGCGGCGCTCGAGGCGGCGCGGCGGTACCTCGAGGCGCGCCTAGACTAGGGCGACAAACGGGTTGAACCCGTCTGAAACGAGCAGATTTTCGAACCGCCAAGGCGCCAAGGACGCCAAGAAGGAGAAGAAAATATCTTGGCGTCCTTGGCGTCCTTGGCGGTTCATCTCTCGCTCCTCATCGTCGGTGTTCTAGACGGCGCGGCGTAGCGGGGGAGCGGGACGGCGTCAGCCGCCGGGGATGAAGACGAGGCGCGACTCCTCGTGCGCCTGCACGGCCTCGTCGGTGAAGTACATCTCGGGGGCCTCGTTGCGCCGCCAGTGCTCGGCCTCGTCGGCGTGGTGCGGGCTCTCCGGGTCGAAGTGCTGGCCGCCCGGGAGGGCGTTCCACGCGCGCGGGCCGTCCGGCGTCATCTCGACGACGACGCGCTGCACGGCGCCCGAGCCGTAGTCGAACGGGTCGGAGTCCCACATCCCGGGGTTGGCGGCGTCGACGCCGAAGTTGTCGCCCGGGCGCGGGAACCCGCCGGGGAACTCGGGATCGTCCTCGGTCGGCAGGGTGACCGGGCTGCCGCCGGCGAGCATGGGGACCTGCGACGCGAAGCGGATCGTGTGCAGGCGACCCCACTGCCAGCCGGCCATGTCGGCGCCGAGCCGGTCGCGGAGCGCGGCCACGGCCTGGAGCATCGCGCGCACGATCCGCTCGTCGCGCGACTCCGTGTCCGGGGTGGCGAGGTCGTCCCAGAGCACGGTGTCGCCGAGATCGGGGTCGAAGGTGGCGAGCTGCTGCGGCGTGAGGATGGCCCACTGCAGCACGCTGGCGATCGCGGCGCTGCCCGGATGCGCGCCGAGCGCCGTGGACTCGTCGCCGAACGCGAGCGGCACGAGCTGGAGCGTCGACATGTTGAAGATCATGGCGGCGATGGAGTCCTCCACCTCGCTGGCCGGGGGCGCGCCGTCGCCGATGTCCACGCCGGTCGGGGTATCGTAGGAGGTCCAGGCCGAGAGGCGCGCCGCCGCGGCGGCGAGCGCGTCGAGGTCCTCCGCGGACGCCGCCGTGACGAGCGTCGCGAGATCCGAGTGGGTGCCCGGCGTGGCGCGCTCCTCGGCCGCGCGCGCGGCGGCCTCGACGAACGAGGGCGCGAGCAGCCGGCCGAGCGGCGACTGCTGGTCGCCCTGGAGGCGGCGCATGTCCTCGGGGGTCACCCCGCCCGCGGCGGTGAGCTCCTCGAGGCGCTCGGTGATGCGCGCGATCCGGTGGCCGGGGTCGTAGCCGTAGCTGATGTAGTGGGGGTCGTTGAACGGGTTGCCGTCCGCGGTGACGCCGACGAGATCGTTGTTGGCCGTGGCGATGTAGCCGCGCTCCGGGTTGAGGTCGTGCGGGAGGTAGCGATCGTCCAGGGTGCCGATCCACTCGGCGCTGCCGTCGCCGGGCAGCACCATCGCGGGCGAGAGGCCCGTGCCGGTCTCCGGATCCCAGGTCATCGCCGCCTCGGCGCGCACGGGCACGCGCGACTGCGTGGACCAGAAGATGTCGCCCGCGCGGTCGATCACGACGAAGCTCTGCGCGCCGACCTCGAAATGCTCGAGCGCCGCCTGCGCCTCGGCGACGTCCTTCGCGAAGTCCAGGCCGAGGAAGGCGCTGATCTCCCCGGAGGGGTCGTCGCCGGTCCAGCGCACGCTGAGCGCCTTGGTCGAGGTGCGCGGCACGATCTTCCCGTCGACGACGGTGGGGACGATGAGCCCGTGGTGGGGGACCCGCTCGAGCTCGATCACGACATCGTCCTGGTCCGCCACCTGGATGGTCTCGGTGACGACCTCGATGGCCACCTGCTTGCCGTCGAAGAGCACGGTGTCCGCCGCGCCGCCCTGCCCCTCGGTGATGGTCTCCTCGTAGACGTCGGTCACGTCGTGGCCGGCCGTGGTGGCGCCCCAGGCGATGTGGTCGTTGTAGCCGAGCAGCACGCCGGGCACGCCGACGAGGGCGAGGCCCTGCACGTTGAGGTCGCCGCCCGCGCGGGTGGTGTTCAGGTGCGCATACCAGAAGAGCGGGGGGCTCGGCAGCGACAGGTGGGGGTCGTTCGCGAGCAGCGGCGCGCCCGAGGCGGTCTTGTCGCCCGAGACCACCCAGTTGTTGGAGCCGCGGAACTCGTCGCCGAACCTGCCGCTGAGGCGGCCGGCGATGTCGAAGAAGCCCTTCGCCGAGGTGAGCACGTCGAGCGCGGGCAGAGGCGGCGCGGGCGGCGGGGGCCCCGGCCGCTTCTGCGGGGCCGACGCAGGATCGCGCCCGTCCGGGAGCAGGGCGCGGGTGCCGCCGTCGGTGTCGACGTTCGGGAAGCCGTCGCGCGAGTACACGTTCCGCGCCGTCGCGAACGAGTAGAAGTCGCGGAAGATGCCCGCGCGCGGGTCGCCGGCCGGGAAGGTGGCGGCCGCGACGGCGGCCATCGTGGTGAGGTGCACCTTGTAGTCGGCGTCGTACGAGAGCGTGTGCGAGAGGAAGCGGCCGATGGCGAGCGAGTCCTGGGGGGTCCAGTCGGTGAAGACCTGGGGCTTGGAGAGAAGGAGCGCGGTGAGCAGGTCGGCGCCGTCCGGCAGCGCCTGCTTGCCGTCGCGCACCTCCTGCATGTAGACGCTCACGCCCGCGGCGAAGGCGTCGACCGCCACCCTGGTGGGATCGCCCGCGGGGAGCTCGTCGTAGATGCGGTCGGCGATGCGCTTGAAGCCGATCGTGCGCGCGGCGATGTCCGCCTGCAGCGCCTCCGGGGCGAGGGCGCCGAGGAACTCGGCGAGGCGGCCGGTGACGTTGCGCCGGAGCATCTCCATCTGCGGGAAGCGATCCCGGGCCATCAGGTAGCCCTGCACCATGGCGGCGTCGTGGAGGGTGGTCGCGTAGATGTGCGGCACGCCGCGGTCGTCCACCACCACCTCGACGTCGCCCTCGAGGCCGGCCAGCGCGACGCCGTCGCGCGGAGGATCGGTGGTCGTGGTGGTGCCGGGTTCCACCGGATTCACGTTCTCGTCGGCGCACCCGGGGACACCGAGCAACGTCAGGGTGATGAGGCCAAGGAAAGCTGCGTGGGCTCTGCGGCGCATGAAACCTCCAGGAAGACGGCCGGACGCTACCACGGCGCGCTGCAGGGATGCGCCCCGAGTGTGCTCACGCGCGTAGCAGGCTCGCCTGGAAGGCGATCGGCTTCAGCTTGAACCTGTCGAGCAGCTCACGACCGGAGTAGCGATGCACCACCGGACGCTCCGAGAGCGCGCCGGTGACAAGCACCAGCATCCTCTCGGTATCGTGGTATTGCATGTAGTGCTTCACATCGAGCTCCTGTGGGACGCATTGAGCAACTCCGCTCTGCGGTGATGCCATGTCGCTCCGATACCGGAGTAGAGCGCGCCGACGCGATCAGCGTCAAGAGAGGCATGTGGCAGGAGGGAGCATGAGACGGGTGCGCGCGCGGGGCTGCGCCTGGGGCACACCGCAGGAGCGCTGGTGCAGGAGGAAGGCCCGACCACCGGGATGACCGAGGGGGCCGAGAGGCGGCCGGGAGCGCTGTCATGGCGAAGCGACAGCGGCTGTCCGCGCGGCGGTCACCTGTCGCGCCGCCGTTACACCGCCCTCCCCCCTCGACGCGAGGAACGCGGGCGCTCCGCGGACTGTTCGCGGCTCGCCGCCGTGGCACGCCACGTGCTCTTCGTCTCGGCGCACACGGCGGCGGGCATCGCCGCCTGTATCCTTCCTTGTTCGGCCAGCGGGCCGGGACGAGGACTCGAAACTCTCTGCATGAGGAGATCACGATGAAGCCCTCTGGTCGTGTGTTCGGGATGGTGATGGCGGTCGGGCTCGTCTCGATGGCCTGCGGGCCGGCCTCGCAGCTCGAGGTCGAGGTGGACGCGCCGGGGCTCGAGGTGCAGAAGGACAAGCCCGGAGGGCAGGACACCAACGGCACCCCGAAGCAGGCGTGGCACACCTGGAAGGGGACGATGGCCAACGCGCTGCGGGGCCCGCTGCTCCAGGGCGGCGCGATCCAGCCGGCGATCATCGCGTCCGGGATCCTCGCGGACGCGGAGGGCAAGGAGGTCTTCGATCACACCGTCCGCTGCGCTCTCGCGGAAGGCGCCTTCGTGACCCACGACGGCACGGTCTACAAGGGGCGCGGGCTGGTGAACGGCGCGTCGAGCTGGAGAACGCAGTGGCTGCCGCAGGAGGTGATCGACAGCGTGATGGAGTGCGTGATCGCCTTCGTCAACGACAAGACCGACCTCGTCAACGTCCTGCTCACGAGCCTTCTCACGAACCACGACGGCAAGGATCACAGCGCGTTCATCCACGGGGAGGCCGTCTGGTGCGCGCGCGCCGGCACCATGGGCATCGTCGACGTGGACGTCTACCCGACGCGCTCGTTCGTGAGCCGGTGCGGGATCGACGCCGCGGCGGCGCTGGAGCAGCGGTACTGCCACGAGGTGGGCTCCTGCGGCCTCACTTACAAGGGGATCCTGGAGGACCGCACCGACGAGTGCGCGGCCGTGGGCCCGCCGGAGGACGGCGTGTACAAGTGCAACCGCAGGGCGTGCACGATGACCTGGCTGGAGGACGCCGAGCCCGATTGGTGCGATCCACCCGGGCCAGCTCCGGACTCCCCCTCGGGAGGGCACACGACGCGCGGGTGACTCACGGCGCGCCGGGTGCGGTCGCCCGGCTCGCGAGCTGCCGCGCCGCCGCGAGGCGCACGCCCGCGGTCCGGGCGCGCAGCGGGTTCGCCTGGATCGCCGCCTCGAGGGCCGCAACCGCGCGCAGGGCGGCCTCGCCCCGAGCGGCCCCGTCGGGCGCCGCCGCCGCGCGCAGGAACCAGAGCCCGCCCTGCGCCGCGAGCGCCCGGTCCGACCGCGGGTTCAGCGCGAGCGCCTCGCCCGCACGCCGCAGCCCCTCGGCGATCTCGGCGGAGGTGTCCTCCCGGCGGCCCGCCCGGAGGGCGGCGCGGGCCTCGTGGATCTCGGCCAGCGCCACGTAGAGCCGGGGATCGGCGCGCGGCTCACCGAGCAGGGGGCCGAGCGGGGCGAGCGCCGCGTCGAGCCGCGCCGCGTCCGGGCGGCCCCGGTCCGCGCTCCACTGGAAGGCGAGCAGCTCCGCCTCGGCCCGCCGCACCCGGTCCGACACGTCCCAGGGCTCCTCGGCGATCGCGCGGTCCAGCGTCTCGCGCACGACCTGGATCGCGGGCGCCGGATCCTCGCCCCGCGCGAGCCGGACGCGCGCCTCGAGCATCGCCAGCATCACCCGCAGCTCCTCCGGGAAGGTGGCCGCGTCCGGCGCCATCTCCCGCGCGCTCGCCTGGGCGCGCGCGAGCGCCGGGCCGGGATCGGCGCCCGCGTCGAGCGCGTGCAGCGCCAGCGCGTGGTTC
This sequence comes from Sorangium cellulosum, assembly GCF_002950945.1. Classification (GTDB taxonomy): domain Bacteria; phylum Myxococcota_A; class Polyangia; order Polyangiales; family Polyangiaceae; genus Sorangium; species Sorangium cellulosum_E. The sequence goes on along the minus strand of NZ_CP012673.1, from coordinate 5,043,942 downwards.
AGCCAGACCCGCCAGTACGGGGCCCAGGTCCAGGATGGGTCAACTTGACGCATTGCGTCAATTCGCAACTGCGTCTGCTGGACAACCTCCTCGGGGGAGCGGCCGGCGCGGACGAGGTGCTCCGCCTCGTAGATGCCGGTGATCAGCCGGGAGGAGCGCGCGCTGCCGAAGCCGGGATCGAGCGCCAGCACGTGGTCGCAGCGGGCCCGGGCGCGCGCGAAGGAGGCCTCCGGGTCGAGGCCGCGGAGGGACTCATGGCGGCCGCGCTCGGCGTACACGGCGCAGAGCTCGTTGAGCGCCCAGGAGAAGTCGGGGTCGCGCTCGAGCGCGGCCTCGTAGCCCTGGACGGCGCGCTCGAGGGCCGCCCCTTGGTCGCGGCCGATCAGGTCCGCGTGGTACGCCCGCGACCGGGAGACGGCGGCGGCCACGTACCGCGCCATCACGTCGTCCGGGCTCCTCTCGAGCGCCTGCTCGGCGCGTGTGGTCGCCTCGCGCAGGGCGGCCTCCGCGTCCTCGCCCGGCTGCATGTCGCTCGCGACCCACCAGGCGAAGCCGCTGTGCACCCAGGCGAGCTTCACGTGCGCCTCGGGGCTCGACGGGCTCGCCGCGATCGCCCGCCCGCAGGCCTCCCGCGCCCGCTCGAAGCTCGGGCGCATCGAGGCGCCGTGTTTGCCGGCGGCGTTCATGGTCTGGGCCCAGAGCTCGCAGTCGGCCGCGTGGACCGAGGGGTCGGATCGGCCGTGATCGGCGGCGATCCGGTACGCCTCGGCGGCGCGATCGAAGTGGCCCTTCATCTTCTCGAAGTCGAAGGCGGCGTCGTGGCGGTAGCGGCTGCCCATCGCGAAGAGCACGTCGCCCTCCAGCTTCTTCGCCTCGTGCAGCCAGGGCGCCGCCGCGAACGCGGCCCGGGCCTTCTCCAGCGCCTCCTCGTGCCTGCCCTCGGCGAGCGCGAGTTGCCCCTCCGCGTACGCGGGCGCCTCGATGGCCCCGCCGAGCGCCGCGCGCAGGTGCAGGACCGCCGGGGCCCGGTACTCGGCCTCGAGCGCCGCGATCCGCGCCGCGCGCTGCGCCGGGTTGCGGAGGCGGCGGGTCTCCTCCAGGCCGCGGCGGTAGAGCTCGGAGAGCGCCACGCCGGCGGCGTAGTCGAGCCCCGGCGACCGGTAGCCGGCCCGCTCGGCCTCCCGGAGGTGCTCGAGGGCGGCGCGCGGCTCCTGGAGCGCGAGCAGGCCGCGGCCGAGCGCGTACGCCCCGGGGCCGCGGCCGATCTCGCCCGCCGACGCCATCCGGGCCTCCACGGACCTGAGCCGGGCGCGGACCACGTCGCGCTCGCGCTCGATGTCGTGGAGCGGCATCCCGTGGGCGCCGCGGAGGAAGAGCTCCATCTCCTTCACGGTCTCGCCGAGCTCGCGGGCGAGGGTGGCCTGCTCCGCGGCGGCGCGCCGGCCCCGGACGAAGAGGCCGGCGACGACCAGCGCCGCGAGGACCAGCGCGGCCGCGCTCGCGACGGCCGCCCGGTGCCGCCGCGCCTGCCGGGCGAGGCGGCGCGCGAGGGAGGCGCGGCGCGCGAGCACGGGATCGCCGTCGAGGAAGCGCTGCAGGTCCTCCCCGAGCGCCCGCGCCGACTCGTAGCGGGCGCCGGGCTCCTTCTCCAGGCAGCGCATCACCACCGCCTCGAGATCCCGGGGGACGTCGCGGTCGAGGGTCCGGAGCGGCGGCGCCTCGGCCTCCAGCACCTGGCGGAGCACGTCGATCACCGCGCCCCCGACGAACGGCGGGCGCCCGGCGAGCAGCGCGTAGAGGGTCGCGCCCAGGCCGTAGACGTCGGTCCGTCGATCGAGCGCGTGCACCTTCCCGGCCGCCTGCTCGGGCGCCATGAACGCCGGGGTCCCGAGCAGGGCGCCCGTGAGCGTGGCCCCGCCCTCCCCCGCCTCGCGCGCGATGCCGAAGTCCATGAGGTAGGGGCGGCAGGCCCCGTCCTCGCCCCGCTCCAGCATGATGTTGCTCGGCTTGACGTCGCGGTGCACGAGGCCGAGCCGGTGCGCCTCGTGGAGCGCCGCGGCGATGGCGCGGGCCACGCGGACCTTCTGCTCGAGGGTGAGGTCGCCCCGGGCCTCCTGGAGGGAGGGGCCCTCGATGTGGCGCATCACGAGGAAGGGCACGTGATCGGCGACGCCGGCCTCGTAGACCTCGCAGACGTTCTCGTGCCGGAGCCGCGCCTGGGATCGGGCCTCGCGCAGGAAGCCCCCGTCGACCTGCGCGCCCGCCGAGACGAGCTTGATGGCCACGCGCCGGCCGAGCCGGAGGTCCCGGGCCCGGTAGACGACGCCCATGCCGCCCCGGCCGAGGACGTGGAAGTCCTCGAAGCGAGCGTGGAGCGAGGGCGGGATCGGCGAGGCCTCCTCCGGCGAGGCGGCTGCGCCCTCGCCCGCTCCGCCGAGGCCGAGATCGGGGGTGGCCTCGGGCGCGGCGGGCGTTCCGGGCGCGGCGGGCGCGGCAGGCGATCCGGGCGCGGCGGGCGTGACCGGGCCGGTGAGGGTCGCGTCGTCGCGGCCGCGCCGCGGCCACGGCGGGGCCGCGACCGCGGGGTCGTCGGCGTTCGCGGGCGGGATCATCGGGCGCGGAGGTCGTAACGCTGGATCAACCGGTGGACGAGCTGGCGGGAGACGCCCATCGCGTCGGCCGCCTGGGAGATGTTGCCCCCGTGCTGGCGGAGCTTCTCGGTGACGTAGGCGCGCTCCAGCTCCTCCATCACGACCTCCCGCGCCTCGGGCAGCGGCAGCTCGAGCAGCCTGCGGAGGCGGGCGTCCTGGGGCCCCGCAGGCGCCGCGCCGGAGGACGCCGCGCCGGAGGGCGCCGCGACGGACCCATCGGAGCCTGCGGGCTGCGGACCGGAGGTCCCCGGCGGCCCCGGCGGCGCGGCGCCGACGATCTCGTGGAGCAGCTCGGGGAAGAGGACGAGGCGCGCGACGGTGTTCCGGAGCTCGCGCACGTTCCCCGGCCAGTCGTAGGCCTCCAGCAAGGGGAGCGCGCCCGGCGGCAGGTCCGCGAGCGCGCGCGGCGGATCCCGCGCGGCGAGGAAGCGCTCGACGAGGAGCGGGATGTCGTCCTTCCGCTCCCGGAGCGCGGGGACGTGGAGCTCCACCACCCAGAGCCGGAAGTAGAGATCGGCCCGGAACGAGCCGTCCTGGACCTTCGCGCGCAGGTTCCGGTGCGTGGCCGCCACGATCCGCGCGTCGAAGGCGATCCACTCGTTCGCCCCGAGCCGCCGGATCTGCCGACCCTCGAGGGCGCGGAGGAGCTTCGGCTGGAGATCGAGCGGGAGCTCGCCGATCTCGTCGATGAAGAGCGTGCCCCCGTTCGCCTGCTCGAGCAGGCCTGGCCGCGCCGCCGCGGCGCCCGTGAACGCGCCCCTCGCGTGGCCGAAGAGCTCGCTCTCGACCAGGTTCGGGGCGACGGCGCCGCAGTCCACGACCACGAAGGGGCCGTCCTTGTGGCGGCTCCGGGCGTGGATCGCGCGCGCCAGGACCTCCTTGCCGGTGCCGGACTCGCCGAGCAGGAGCAGGGTCTCCTCGGTCGGGGCCGCGCGCTCGAGCTTGGCGAAGAGCGCGCGCATGGTCAGGCTCCGCCCCGCCGCCTCGCCGAACGCGTCCGCGGCGGAGAGCGGCAGGACCGCCGCCGGCCCCGCGGGGCCGACGACGATCTCGGAGCTGCCGACCGTGGCGGGGACCCCCGGCGGGAGGAAGGCCTCGAGGACCCGGACGTCGCGGACCAGCGTGCCGTTCTTGCTGCCCAGGTCGCGGAGGAGCACGCCCCGCTCGGTCATCCGGATCTCGCAGTGCCTCCGTGAGGCGCGGGGATCGGAGAGGACCAGATCGCAGTCCGCGCCCGCCCCCAAGACCAGCGGGCGCAGCTCGAGCGGCGCGGTGAGCGTGCGCCGGTCCGGGAGGGTGACCGTCACGGAGACCGCCGGGAGCCGGAGGGAGCGCCCCTGATCGAAGCTCGTGAGCGTGCAGGCCGCCCCGGGATCGTCGCTCATGAGCGCCATGGTGCCCCTGGGGGGGTCTGCGTCAACCCGGAACCGGTGCGCCCGCGGGACCGCCGCCGGGACCACGGGCCGTCGGGGCCACTCTGGCTGTCGCAACCACGGGCGGTCGAGACCAATGGCTGTCGAGACCGCGGGCTGTCGAGACCACGGGCTGTCGAGACCCCTATCATGCCGCCGCGACAGCGGTCGTCACACGCGCCTGACACGTGTGCCGGCGATGTGTCGGCGCGCGGCGCGGCGCGCCTGACACATGGGCTGGCGATGTGTCGGCGAGCGGCGCGGCGCTCGCCGTGGACGCCTGGATTGCCCCGAAGACGCGACCGAGCCGCGCCGGCCGGGAGCGGCACGCCGGTTGCGATGTGCCCCCTCGAACGCGACCCAACGCGACTTGAGGAGGATGACATGACGTCTCGTGACAACGGCGCAGGAAAGGTGGAGCACCACGGGATCTTCGGAGCGCGGCGCGGAGCGAGGCTCGGGCTGGTCGCCCTCGCCGTGCTGGCGAGCGCCGTCTCCGCGAGCCGCCCGGCGGCCGCGGTGAGCGCCGAGCCCGGGCTGCGCGACATCCCCCTCGACCCGGGCGGCGCGGCCTTCGCCGCCGAGGTGGTCGGCGACGAGTATTTCGATTACCTCCGGATGCGGGACGGCACCGTCGTCGTGCTCAACGACCTCTCGGACGACTACGAGGTCGCCGAGCTCGGGCACGACGCGAGCGGCGCCCCCGCGCTCGTCCCCTCGGGCATCCTGGTCCGCGATCTCCGCTCGGCGGGCGGCCGCGTGGATCCGGCGCTGCTCCCGCGCATCGACGACGACACGCTCGACGCCCTCTGGGAGGCGGCGCTCGCGCGCGCCCCGAGGCCGCTCGCGCTCACGGCGGGCCCGGCCGTGAGCACCGCGACCCGGCGCCCGCTGCTCACCATCCTCCTGGAGTTCACCCAGGGGGGCGGGCTCGCGACGCCGGGCGCGTTCACCGGCAACTTCGAGACCGACATCGCGCACTGGAAACAGACCATGTACGGGAGCCTCGAGGGCTCGGTGAACCATTACTTCGCCGACATGTCGCGCGGGAAGTTCTCCTTCACGCGCGCGCCGGAGACGCAGGGCACCGCGAACGATGGAATCGTCCGGATCAAGCTCCCGTTCGCGCACCCGAACAGCGGGAAGGACTACGAGCTCCTCCAGCTGTACTTGAAGGAAGCGCTGGTGATGGCGAATCCGTTCGTCAACTTCGCTTCGTTCGACACCAACGCCGACGGCAAGGTCCGCGGCAACGAGCTCAACGTGGTCTTCGTCGTGGCCGGCTACGAGACCGCGAACACCGGCAAGACGCCGTCCGTGTGGGCCCACTCGCTGGGCTTTTACGACCCGATCACGCTCGACGGGAAGGTCCTCACCGGCTACGTCGCGCTCGGCGAGCGGCAGGTCCACACCGTACGCGGCGTGCCCACGACCATGCCGGCCACCGTGGGGGTCATCGTCCACGAGCTCGGGCACGCGGCGGTCAGCCTGCCGGATCTCTACAAGGGTCCCACGCCGCTCGGGGCGTGGTGTGTGATGGCGAGCGGGAGCTGGGGGAACAAGGCCGGCTCGCCCGCCGGCTCGACGCCCGTCGCGATGTCCGCCTGGAGCCGGCTCCACGCCGGGTTCCTCGCGCCGACCGTGATCGAGCCCGGGTCCCCGCCGCAGGACATCCCCATCGTCCAGTCGGCCGGCGCGGAGCTCTTCGGGCACGACGTCGATCCGACGATCTACAGGATCGACACCTCGGATCCGAACCAGTACTTCCTGGTCGAGAACCGCCAGAACGAGGGCTACGACCGCGGCCTCCAGCGCTGGTTCAGCTTCGAGGTCTTCCCCGGGGGCGTCGGGATCTACCGCGTGGACGAGGCCATCGCCGCGAAGCACGGGAAGATCGCCTTCATGGCGAGCAACCCGAGCAAGCCGAGCTTCCTCGAGAACCTCTACAACGAGGAGGGGGGCCGGACCTTCACGCCGCTCACCGACCCGAGCAGCGACGACGCGGACGGGCAGTTCACCGGACTCTCGATCACGGGCTTCAGCGCCTCCGCCCCGATCATGCTCGCCCACGTGAGCTACGTGCCCTTCGACTGCAACGAGATCACCGCGTCCGTGGCGGAGCACGAGATCCACGGCCGCGTCGAGAAGCAGATCGTGGACGTCGGGGAGGAGCAGCTCTTCCTCGGGTACCTCACCACCGGAGCGCATCAGGACGTGGGGTTCGACAAGGACGAGATCGTCACGCTGCACGTGGAGGCGCCCGGCATGTGGAGCGTCGGGGGCTGCGACTGAGCGCAGGAGAGGCGGTCGTCATGCGCCCGCGGCGTCTGGAGAACGCCGCCTTCTCGGCCGCTCGTGCCGCCGAGTCGTCCGCCGAGTCGTCCCTCATGTCCCCTCCACGCCCGCGGCGCCGTCCGGGTGCGCCGCGCCGGGTGGTGCAGAGCCGCGGTCGCGCCTTCCGGTGTGGCCAGCGCGCGGGGGCGGCTTGGGCAGGCAGCCGGGCCACACCTCGAGGAAACCCCGCAGCGCCGCGACGAAGCTGCTCACGCGCGCCGGCACGTGCCGGCCGCGCGGATACACCGCGTACATCTGCTCGGCGGGCATCACGTACGCCGCGAGCACCTCCTCGACCTTGCCCTCGGAGATCGCGGGCGCGGCGAGGTAGTCCGGCAGGCAGCCGATCCCGCAGCCGGCGACGGCGAGGTCGCGCAGCAGGCCCCAGCTGTTCGCGGTGACGTGGCGGTGCACGATCGACAGCGTCGCGCCGCCGCGGGTGAAGCGCCACGTCGCCGCCTCGCGCCGGGTGCCCATCACGAGGCACGTGTGCCGCGGGAGCTCGCGCGGGTGCGCCGGGGCGCCGTGGCGCGCGAGGTAGTCCGCGCTGGCGACGAGGCGGCGCCGCGACGGCGCGCCGAGCTTGCGCGCGACGAGCGACGCGGTGTCGGACGGCTCGACCTGGATCACGACGTCGAAGCCGTCGCGCACCGGCTCGACGCGCTCCGAGGTGAGCTCGACCTCGACGGCGACGCCCGGCTGCTCCTTCGCGTAACGCCCGAGCACCCGCCCGAGCACCGCCTGCCCGAGCTCGACCGGCGCGGCGACCCGCAGGCGCCCGCGGGGCTCGCCGCGAAGCGATGAGAGTGCGCGCTCCGCCTCGGCGATCGCGTCGAGCCCGGCGCGCACCTTCTCGAGGTACTCGCGGCCCTCCTCGGTGAGGCGGACGCGGCGCGTCGTGCGCTCCAGGAGCCGGGCGCCGAGGCGCTGCTCGAGGCGACGCACCTGCACGCTGACGGTCGACACCGGCGCCGACAGGGCGAGGGCGGCGGCGCGGAAGGTGCCGGTCTCGGCGACGCGGGCGAAGGCCTCGATGGCGGCGAAGTCGGGGCGGCTGTTCATGGCGGTGGACAGAGTGATCAATGGGCGAGCATTGTTCAAGGGCGGGCGGTGCGTAGACTGCGGGCATGACCGAGACGATGAAGCTGTTCTACACACCCGGGGTCTGCTCGCTCGCGCCGCACATCGCGCTGCGGGAGGCGGGCGCGGATTTCGAGCTGGTCCGCGTCGACTTGAAGACCAAGAAGACGGCGGACGGGGGCGATTTTTCGCGCGTGAATCCCAAGGGGTATGTGCCCGCGCTGCGGCTCCCGGACGGGACCTTGCTGACCGAGACGGCGGTGTTGCTGCACTACATCGCCGACGCGTGGCCGGAGGCGAAGCTTGCGCCGGCGCGCGGTGATCTCGTGCGCGTTCGGTTCGACGAGCGGCTGCAGTTCATCGCGACCGAGCTGCACAAGGGGTTCGCGCCGTTCACGCTGATGCCCAACGTGAGCGAGGAGTCGAAGCGGTGGGCGGCGCAGCGCCTGGGCGATCGCGTCGGGCTGCTCGCGGAGGCGCTCGGCGACCGGGCGTTCTTCCACGGAGAGGCGTTCACCGTGGTCGACGCCTATGCGTACTTCGCGCTGCGGACGTATCGATACCTGCTGCGGGTGGAGCTGCCTGGAGGGCTGGGCGCGTACATCGAGAGGATCTCGGCGCGGCCGGCGGTGCGCGCGGCGCTCGCGGCCGAGGGGATCCAGTGAGCGGCCATGCGGCGATGACACTTCGCGAGTCGACGCCCCCGCCGCCGGTGCCCGCGCTCTGGTAGATCCACCTGCCATGGCGAGAGTGAGCTTCGCCGGCATGGCGGGTCGACGCGCCCAGGCCGCCGACGTCACCGAGGAGCTGGCCAAGCAGGTCTTCGAGGCGGTGGAGACGCTGCTCGCCGGCTTCGAGGCCGCGGCCGCGCGCGACTGCGGGCGCGACCAGCTCGACTGGCTCAGGCCGTCGATCGAGGCCGAAGGCGATCACTTCTACCAGGGCGTGCTCTCGGTCGTGCTGCGGCTCGTCTTCCTGCTCTACGCGGAAGACCAGGCGCTGATGCCGGTGGAGCACCGGACGTACGCCGAGCACCTGAGCCTCGGCGGGCTTCATGCGCGGCTCAGCCACGACGCCGGGGCCCACCCCGAGAGCATGCACCGCCGCTTCGGCGCGTACGGGCAGCTGCTGGCGCTGTTCCGGGCCGTCTTCTTCGGCGTGAAGCACGGGACGCTCGAGCTGCCGCCGCGCCGGGGCCGGCTGTTCGACCCGAACACGTACCCGTTCCTGGAGGGCGGCCTCCCGGGGTGGACCGCCGCGGTGGTTGCCCCGGAGGCGCGCGCGCAGGCCCGGCCGCCGAGCCTCGATGACGGTACGGTCTACAAGGTGCTGCACCGGCTCATCGTGGTTGCCGGGCAGCGGCTCAGCTATCGCACGCTCGACGTCGAGCAGATCGGGAGCGTTTACGAGTCGCTGATGGGGTACCACGTGCTCCGCGTCGAGAGCCCGGCGGTGCGGCTCGGCAAGTGCGGCGTATGGGTCGAGACCGGGGCGCTTCGAGGGATGGGGCCGACCGATCGGGCGCGCTTCCTCAAGGAGACTTGCGGCCTGAATCCGGGGCCGATCCAGGCGATCGAGGAGGCGGTCAAGGAGGCCGGCGAGGATGACGGCGCGCTCGCCGAGGCGCTCGCTGCACATGCCGCCGTCGGACGTCGCGGCAATGCGCTGCGCCACCGGGCGAGCGCCGGCCGGCTGGCGCTGCAGCCCGGCGAGGAGCGCCGCCGCACCGGCAGCCACTACACGCCGCGATCGCTCACCGAGAAGGTCGTGCGGCGCACGCTGGCGCCGCTCCTCGCGTGCCTGGGCGAGGCGCACACGCCGGAGCAGATCCTCCAGCTCAAGATCTGCGATCCGGCGATGGGCTCGGGCGCGTTCCTCGTCGCCGCGTGCCGCGAGCTGGCCGGAATGCTCGTCGCCGCGTGGACGCGCCAGGGCGAGCTGGCGCGCATCATCGAGCAGCACGGCGACGCGCACCTGCACGCGCGGAGGCTGGTGGCGCAGCGGTGCCTCTACGGCGTCGACAGGAACGCGGCCGCCGTCGAGCTGGCGAAGCTGTCGCTCTGGCTGGTGACGTTGAGCCGGACGCTCCCGTTCACCTTCGTCGATCATGCGCTCAGGCACGGCGACAGCCTCGTCGGGCTCGATTTCAAGCAGATCGAGGCGTTTCACTGGGCGCCCTCGCAGCAGACGGCGACGGTCCGGGTGCTCTTGCGGGACGCGCTCGATCACGCGGTGGAGCTCCGTCGGCAGATCCTCGCGCTGGCCGACCACGAGGATCCGGTGGCGCTGGCCGAGAAGCGGCGCCTCCTCGAGCTCTCGCAGCAAGCCATCGAGCGGGTGCGGAAGGTGGCGGATGTATGTGTGGGGGCGTTCTTCGCCGAGGGGAAGGACGCCGCGCGGGAAAAGGAGCGGATGCGACGGCTGGCGCTGGCCGAGACATGGATCGGCGAGGACCGTCGCGCGGCCGATGAGACACGCGCGGAGAAAGACCGGACGGCGAGCCTTGCGGCCGCGGCCGCGGCGCGCGAGGAGCTGGAGGCCCTCGCGGCCGCGGCGCGCGAGGAGCTCACACCTTTCCACTGGTGGATCGAGTTTCCCGAGGTCTTCTTCGAGGAGCGGCCGGACCTGCTGCAACGAGGGAAGGTCACCGGCGCGGCGCTCATGGAGGCCGTCGTCGGGAACCCGCCCTTCATGGGAGGCAGCGCGATCTCGACACGCCTCGGCGCTGGCTACCGAGACTGGCTCCTTCAGCTTCATCCCGGAGCCCACGGAAACGCAGACCTGGCCGCCCACTTCTTCCGGCGCACGGCGGCGTTGCTCGGCGAACACGGGGCGTTCGGGCTCATCGCGACCAATACGATCGCGCAGGGGGATACCCGCACGACCGGGCTCGCCGCGCTGGTGCACGGAGGGTGGAAGCTCTACGACGCCACGGATTCGATGCCATGGCCGGGCGCCGCGGCCGTGACCGTGTCGCTCGTGCACGGCGCTCACGGCAAGGTTGCGGAGCACGCAGAATGCTCGCTCGACGGCGACCCCGTGCCATGCGTCAACTCCCGTCTTCGACCGAAGCCCGAGCGCCCTGAGGCTGCCCCGCTCAGGAGCAACGGCGGGAGCAGCTTCCTCGGCTCGAAGGTCTACGGCGAGGGCTTCACGCTCGCGCCCGATGAACGAGACGTGCTCGTGCGGCGCAGCGGGAAGAACGCCGAGCGGATTTTCCCGTACATCGGCGGAGAAGAGGTCAACACGAGCCCCACGCAGTCGTTCGATCGTTACGTCATCAGCTTCGGGCAAATGGATCTCGTGGAAGCAGAGCATTGGCCAGATCTGATCCGCATTGTTCGCGAGAAGGTCAAGCCGGAGCGAGACAGGAACAATCGCGAAGTCCGACGCAAGTACTGGTGGCGCTTCGGCGAGTCCGCACCGGCGCTCTACGCCGCCATCGCCCCGCTCGAGCGCTGCCTGGTGACGGCGCGCGTCACGAAGCACCTGTGCTTCTCGTTCCAGCCCACCTGCCGCATCCTCAACGAGAAGCTCTACGTCTTCCCCTTCGACCGCTTCACGCCGTTCGCGGTGCTCCAGTCGCGCATCCACGCGCCGTGGGCCTGGCTGCTCTCCTCGACGCTCGAGACACGGCTCAACTACTCCGCCTCGGACTGCTTCGAGACCTTTCCCTTCCCGAGGCGCGACCCGCGCAGGACGATCACCGAGGTCGAGTCGATCGGCGAGCGTCTCTACGAAGCCCGCGCGCGGTTCATGGTCGACGCGGCTCAGGGGCTGACGAGCACGTACAACGCCCTGAAGGACCCGGCCTGCGGCGACCCGCGCATTCACGAGCTGCGCCGCCTCCACGAGGACGTGGACCGCGCTGTCCTCGGCGCCTACGGCTGGGCCGATATCCCCGTCCCGCCCTGCTGTCCGCTCACCGACGAGGATCACGAGGCGCTCCAGGCCTTCGAGGACGAGGTCATCGACCGCCTGTACGTGCTCAACGCCGAGCGCGCCCGGGAGGAGCAGCGGCTCGGGCTTGCGGGGAAAAACCGGGTTTACGGGACGGGGGGACCACCGCCGTAAGGCAGCGGGTTCTGGATCCAGTACTCGCACCCGTGAGTGACCGCGACGTCGACCGTCTCGGTCCCTCCCGCAATCTTCGTGAAGCGGTGGGCGCGGCCGGGCGCCGCCGGGTCCGACCAGAGGGGCCAACCCTTTTCCGCATCTCCCGGCTTGCCCGTGCGCGCGAAGGTGGTCCAGGATATCGAGGTCCTAGCGCCGCTGGGGAAGCAGCGTCGCCAGCGCGCCTGTGCCTCCATGGTCCGCAGATAACACCGCGAGCTCGCTCCGCGACGGGGCCCGCAGCACCGTCACCGTGCGCCCGGCCTCGTCGATGACCTCCAGCGATCCGTCGAAGCGCTCGACGCGCGCCTGGCCATTGTAGAACGGCTCCACCATCGCGAACCGGTGTCCGTAAGCAGCCCGCCCGCGGCTGTCCACGTGCATCCACCCCTGCTCATCACGGGCGCGCGCGAAGCCTTTGTGGAAGACGTCCAGGTCGAGAAACCAGCGACGGTGGACGAGCTCGCCTCGTGCATCGATATGCGTCGAGCGGCCGTCCCCGCCCTGTGCGACCGCGACGCCATCGCGGTAATCGCCCGCGTAGCGCCACCGCGCGCCGTAGGCGAAGCGCCCGGCTTGATCGATGTGACCATAAAGCCCCTCGCTGTCGCGGACCACGCACCGACCGTCCTGGTAGTTCCCGCACCAGGCGTGTCGCTCTGGATAGAGCTCCGCTCCGTCCGGCAGGATGTGATGCCAGCCCTCGCGGCACGAGACGGCAGCGCGCCCCTCGTAGAACCCGAAGGTCCTCTGGAACCTCCTCGTGTAGGCGGGCTCCCCGCGACCGTCGATGTGCCAGGCCGTGCTGCCGCGCCGCACGGGCGAGAGGCCGGGGGTGTGGAACGCGAGCACCTCATCGAACCGTGCCGCGTACAGCGGCTCGCCGTCCACGAGGTGATGCGTCCGCTCCGGGGCAACCTGGGCGCGTCGCCAGTCGTTCACGGCTCCTCCGCCGGCCGCCGCATGTTGCACCCCAGGCAGAGGGCACGGCTCCGGTACGACTTGAGCATCCGCTGGTAGCTTGCTCCGTTCCATGTCTCCATGAGGCTCGACCCGTGGAGATTGCCGAAGTCGCCCAGCGTCTTGCGCTGCGCGTCGGGAGCGCAGCACGGATCGAAGCGTCCCTCGGCGCTGACCCATACCTCCTGACCGAGGAACGGGCAGCGGCCGCCCGGGGCGAGGTCCTTGGGCGCGGCCTCGTCGAGCAGGAAGATGTTCTCGAGCAGCACGTGCTTGCCATTCGGCAAGGCGCGCTCCGCCGCCGCCTCTCGGGCGGCCAGCACGGCCTCGTTCCAGCGCCGGATCGCCGCAGCGTCGCGACGCATGGAAAGCGGCTTGATCGCCTCGAAGTGGGCCCACAGATGGTGCCCCTTCACGCGATCCACGCCGAGGCGGGCGGCGAGACGTACGACGTCGGCGAGCTCGGCGACGTTCGTCTCCAGGAACGTGAGCTGGAACGTGACCCTGCAGCGGTTCCCACCGGCAGCGGCGTGTGCGTCACGCACTGCGATGAACGCTTGCACGTTCTCGACCACGGCCTCCCAGCGGGAGCCCAGCATGATCAGCTCATGCGTCTGCCGGGTGGCCCCGTTCCAGGAGATCTTCACGTCGGAGGTGATCGGCACGAGCCGCTCGGCCCACTCCCGGGCGCCCCGCCGAGGGAAGGTGCCGTTCGTCGTCAGGTTGAGCTTGACCCCGTGCTCCCGGCACAGATCGACGATCTCGTCGAAGTGATCATACAGGAGCGGCTCGCCCATGGTGGAAGGGATCACCTCGCGAAGCCCGTGGCAGGCTGACTCGGCGATCACGCGGCGTACGAGCTCGATCGGCATCAGCCTGCGCGGCTTTCCAGCGGCCTTCCGCGCCTCCTGGAGAGGGCTGTAAGGCGAGTGCTCCTCGCACATGATGCAACGGAGGTTGCAGGTGTCCGGGTTCGTGTCGAACGTGATGCGCCATGGCCCCTGGCGGGGCTCGATTCGAGCAGCGTCGCGGCGCGCGATGACCTCGGTGTAGATGCGCTCGATCGCCTGGAGGTGGCCCGGCAGGTCGGGCACGTGCCCGGACTCGGACTGCGCATACCCGCGCTGGCCAAGGCGGCGGGCGAACGCGGCGTCGTCAGCGAGCCGCTGCATCTGGCGCGCCATCGAGCCAGGATCGCGGTGCTCGAAGAGCAGGCCGTTGACCTCGTGGTGCACGTACTCGGCCATGCCGCCGACGTTCGCGGTGATCACCGGCACGCGCGCCTCCAGCGCTTCATGGATGACGAGCGGCGAGTTCTCGACCCAGATCGAGGGCACGACGATGCAATCCACCCTGTCGAAGACGTCAGGCACGATATCCTGGTTGCGGTACTCGGGCAGCCACTCCACGCGAGCGGCCGCGTCGCCCGGGAGTCTTTGCGCGATCGCGCGGAGCGCCTCGGTATCCTGTCCGCGCGGCCGGCCCCAGATGCGGAGCCGGGCGTCCCCCCTCACCTGGCCAAAGGCCTCGAGCAGCTGGTGGATCCCTTTCGCGGGGATGTGCGTCCCGATGTACCCGAAGGTGAACGGCTCCCCGGGGACTCGTGCGCGCCCGGCGAGGCGGGAGAGGTCGAAGCCATAGTCCAGGTAGACCAGCTTGCGCTCGGGCAGCCCGAAGGCCTGCCGGTACCGGCGCTCCAGGTAGCGCGCGGGCGCGATGAAGACGTCCACGAGGTCCGTCATCTCGCGCACGTGACGCATCCGGCGCGCAACCCAATCCGTCCAGTAAGCGACGTCCCGCTCGCGCTCTTCCGGCGCCCCCGAGAAGAAGCGCGCGTAGCAGCGTTCGGCGCACTTCCGGTCCTCCTGGCCATCACACGCCGCCCACAGATCGTCGGGGTTCTCCGGGTGCGTCTGCATGAACTGCCCGCGCGGGCACATGACCCAGTAGTCGTGCAGCGTGTACACGACGGGTAGCCCTCGGCCCGCCGCCTCGGCGACGAGCGAGGTCGAGAGGTGGTTGAGGTGGCCGATATGGACCACGTCGGGGCGGAGCCGGTCGCAGAGCTCGGCGAAGCGCTGGTCGACGCCGGCGTGACGGTAACCGTCGCGAGCGCGCGGCGTGTTGACGAGGTGGAGCGAGATGCGTGGATCGTCGCTGTCCTCCTCGTGACGGACCGCGTAATCCGGCGCGAACGGGTCCTCCTCGCGCGTGAAGACGTGGACCTCGTGGCGGCCGGCGAGCCCGCGGCAGAGCGTCTGCGTGTAGACCTCCGAGCCCGCGTTGTAGCGCATGGGGTAGCCGTGGATGACCTGCAGGATCTTCATGAGCTCTCCTCGACACGGCCGTGGACCTCCAGCTCTCGCCAGAAGTCGCGCCTCTTCAGTCCCATCGCGCTCGCCGCCTGACGGGCCAGCTCCGCTGCTCGACGGGCGCGGGCGTGGTCGCCCTGCGCGACGCAGAGCCGCGCGCGAAGGGCATGGAGCCACGGAACACGGACGAGGTAACACGTCTCGCGCAGGAGCACCTCGGCCGAATCGAGCTGCTGGGCCGCCTCGGGCAGCATGTTCTCGACCAGGGCTACGCGGGCCGTGGTGAGCGCTGCGACGGCTTCGCTGAGGCGGAAACCACGGCCTTCGTAGATCCGACGCGCCTCGGCGAGATGCCCCCGGGCCAGGTGAGGATCCCGATCTGCCCGGAACGAGGCGCAATCGACAAGACAGCCAGCGAGGTGGTCCAGACGTCCGGAATCTCGGACGAGCGACACGGCTTCCTCGAACCGCTGGTTCGCCTCTTCCGGCCGACCCAGCGCGACGAGCGTCCGGGCGAGCACACGCGTGGACAGCCCGCGGTTGAGCAGCGAGCCGGCGTCGGGATCATCACCATGGGTCAGCTGGAAGGCCCGCGACGCCCGGTCGTGGGCGAGGGCCACCTCATCCAGATCGAGCAGCAGGACGGCGTGGTTCGCGAACGGGTAGTGCGCCACACCTGCTTGGCCCGCGATCTCCCGATCGCGGATCTGCTCGACCTCCTCGTAGACGGCGCGGGACTCGTGCAGCCGGCCGAGTCGGTGCAGGAGGTAGGCGCGGAAGTCACGCACGTTGAGGCGAGGTCGCAGCTCGCCGGAAGCGTCGGCGTGGAGCACGGCGCGCTCCGCGGACTCGAGCGCCTCCGTGAGGTTGCCCCGCAGCGAGTACACCGAGGCGAGGTTGCGCGCAGATTCCGCCGCTCCTCCCGGGAGGCCGGCGTCTACCGCCGTCCGCACGGCACGCTCGAGGAGGCGCACGGCCTCGGAGCTCTCGCCTTGCACACGGAGGAGCACGCCCGCGCTGTTCTCCAGCCAGTGTCGCTGCAAGGAGGTGAGGTCTCCCAGCACATGAAACGTGCTCTGCTCGAAGAAGGCGAAGAAGGCGCGCCGGTCTTCCGCCACCGCGCCGTGCAGCTTGAGGCTGGTGTGACGCTCTCCTTGACGGATGCGGTCATGCAAGACCTCGAACGACTCGGCCCATCGCTGCGCCTGGACGCCGTGCGCGACCGCGGCGTAGAGCACCTCGAGGTCCTCGCGGCGAACCGTGCCCTCGCCCGCCGGAGGAGCCTGGCCGCGAAACCATTCGAACAAGCGTTCGTGTGCGGAGCGAACCCCCTCGGGATCGCTCGCCTTGAGCGAGCGTCGCCAGTAGCCGCGCACGAGGGGGTGTTGATCCCAGGAGCCCGCTTCGGTCTTCAGGACGAGCGCGGTCTTCCCGAGGCGCGCGCACGTTTGCCGCAGCCGCTCGGGTGGAGCATCGCCGAGCGCCGCCGCGAAGCCCGGGATGCCTGGCCGGGCGAGAGCGGCGAGCGTGGTGAGATCCGTGGGCCGCTCGCAGAGGGCGATGATGCCAAGCACGGCGCGGGCCTCGGGGGTCAAGCGCGCCTCGTAGAAGGAGAGGATACGGTGGATCCGGCCGCCGTCGTCGATATCCTCCGCGCCGAGATCAAGACCGTCGAACGCGCGCACGTCCCCCTCATGCGCCTCGCTCAGGTAGTCGGCCACGAGGGCGAGCGAGAGGGCGTGGCGGTGGAGACGCTCGGCCGCGCGCCTGAGCAGCTCGTCGGACCCGTGCACGCCCCTCCTCCGCAGCACCTCGACGGCGGATGCCGCGTCGAGGGCGCCGAGCTGGATCCGGCAGACGCCGGTGCCGTGAAGCTCCGCGAGGGGCGGGCGCGTGGTGATCACACAGAGCCCGCCGTGCATGTGAGATGCCAGCTCGCGAAGGAGGAGTCCGATCGGTCTGTCGCTCAGCTTTCCTCGGTCATCTTGCAGCGGCTCCAGCCCGTCGATCACCACGATCGTGCGACGTTCGCGCACGCGCCGGACCAGGCGGGTCACGCTCTCCAGCGGATCGTCCGAGGGCTTCTCTCCGAGCGCGGCGAGCAATACGGAGACGGCAGCCGACGCCGACGGGCCGCCGCCGCGGTCCTGATCTTCGATGGAACAAGATATCACGGCGTCCACCCCGCCATAGGCCGGTTGCAGGCCGTCGAGCCAGGTTCGGACGAGCTGCGTCTTGCCGGCTCCTCCCTCGCCGATCACGACGACGGCGTGGACGGCGCGACTGACGAGCGCGTCGTCCAGCACTTTTCTCTCCTGCTCGCGGCCGACGATCCCTTGTTCAGGCGACGGAAGGTTACCAAGGGCGACACAACTCGGGCCCAGTCGAGCCGCGCGCAGGGCCTCGCCGACGCGACGCGCGACCGCGGTGAGCGCTGTGTCGAGGTCGGCGGCAGCCGCCAGCGGCGCAGGATCCAGGGGCGGCCTGAAGCGAAGGAGTACCTGGTCCTGGTCGTCGACGCAGGCTCTCCATCGAACAAGCGAGACCTCGGCGCGCCTCCGGTAGGTGAACGCAGGATGGGCGACTCTGGTCCACGCAGGCCACTCGAGCAGGCGCGCGGAGACAAGGATGACCACATGTGTGGCCGCACGAAGTCGCTCCTCGAGCCCGCGTTCCACGTGCTCGCCGGGCGCGATGCTGGCGTCCAGCATCTCGAATCCTTCCTTGCGGCACACCTGCTCGAGGACGGGGCGAAGAGCCGTCGCGCCATCAGCGTCGTCCGGACAGTGGAGCACAAGCAGCTGCATGCCGACGAGAGGATCGCACGGAACACATCGACAGGACACCCTGCCGTGTATTCCGTCCTCGGCGCAAGGACTCACCGAGTCGTCGGAGGGCTGGCCGGACGGCCGATACGAATGCTGGGAGATCACACGAGGCGTGGATCGTGGCGTGGCGCGCCGCACCGTCGCCCGCATCAGCGTGCGCACCAGGTCGCCCTCGAGGCGAGAACGAACATGGCTGGACTTCCAGGACATGCTGCTGAAGCACAGCCGGCGTTGATGGTGGGCGACACGGTGGGGAAACCGGCACTGCCGTGAGAGCGGTGCACGGGCTGGGCATGCGCCGGGGGCGGCGCAACGCATGTCAGCCGCCTCCTCTCGACCTCGACCTCCACGATGCCGAGCTCGCCCGGCGCCACCCGCACCCGCCGGGGCCAACCCGCGCACTTGACCCTCGCGCCCCGGGGCGACGATTATCCCTGCTCCATGCGCACTCCGTCGGCTGAAGCCATCGACAGCTACTACCGCGCCGCTGCGCTGGGCCTCCGCCTGCTCGAAGCCCGCGAGGCGCGGGGACGTCGCTTCGGGGAGGCGGCCGCGGCGACCTGGCGCGCCCTCGGGGGCGAGCTCGAAGACCGCGATCGCCTCGACTTGCTCCTGCGCGACGCCGCCGTCAGCAATCCGCTTGCCTTCTCGGCCCGAGGCGTCTTCGACCTCACGTGGCTCACGGACGACGAGCCCTTTGGCCCCTCGTTCCCGCAGGCCTCCGCCGGCCTCGCGGCCGCCCTGCTGCGAGAGGCGACGGCTTCCCCGCTCGCGGCGACCGACCCCCAGGCCGTCCTCGGCGCTGCGGCCGATGCCTGGAGGCTCGCCCCCCTCGCCCCGGAGCCGGCGCTCGCGGATCGCCTCCAGCGCGTCGTCCCTGCGACCCGGATCGTCGCCTCGGGGGCCCGGGCGGTCGCCATGCTCGCCGCACACGCGAACGCCCGCAGCGACCTCGATCTGGGCGAGCAGGTGCTGCTCGTCACCGACACCCCTGCCGAGCGCCAGATGTTTGGCTTTGCCCTGCTGCTCACGCCCAGCCGCGGTCGCCCGCGCGTCATCTCCCCCGCGCAGGCGTCCGCCGCCCAGGCCCGCGCGCTCGGCTTCACGCGATGCGACGTCTCGCTCCTCTCGCAGGACGCCGCCGCGCCGGCGCGTGAGGCGGCCGCGGCGCTCGCCAAGGAGCTCGCCAGCTGATGCTCTCGCCGGAACGCGTCGCGCTCCAGGGCCTCACGCCGCATCCGCACGAGCAGGACGCGATCGAGTTCGTCAAAAAGGAGCTGCCCGACAGCCACCCTTACCGCGTCTGGGCCCTCTTCGATCTCGTCGATCTCTCCGGCCGCCGCTACGAGATCGACCTGCTCGTCCTCGGCTACGACGCGCTCTATCACATCGAGATGAAGGGCCACCCGGGGCGCGTCTCCGGCGACGTGGTCGACTGGAAGTTCACCTTCCCCGACGGCGGCGTCTCGGTCCGTGAGAACCCGTCTCGCCTCGCCGACCACAAGTCGCGCGTGCTCGGCAGCCTGCTGGACCGGCACCTGGGCCCCGGGCGACCGTACGTCGAGACGCTCGTCTTCCTGACCCACCCCGAGGTGAAGGTCGACCTCCAGGGCGCCGCCCGGTCGAACGTGATCACGCGGCGCGACTTCCTCCGCGCCGTGCAGTACGGCGATTTTCCCGGCGCGAACCCGAGCCGGAGGCGAGCGGCCATCGACAAGCCCACCGCGCGCGCGATGGCCGACGCGCTCAAGGCCATCGGCATCCGGCCCAGCGCGGGCTCGCTCAAGCTCGGGTCCCTGGTGCTCGGCGGCCTGGTCGAGGAGGGCCCCGGCTACCAGGATCGCGTGGCCAAGGACGAGCGCATCGCCGAGATCCGCCGCCGGGCGCGCAGCTACCTCGTCCCGCAGTCGCCCACCGCGGAGCGGCGCGAGCAGCTCCGGCGCGCGGCCGAGCGCGAAGCGAAGCTGCTCACCGTGCTCGGCGATCACCCGGGCATCCTCAAGCTCACGCAGTACGAGGCCGAGGGGCCCACGGGCGGCCCGTGCCTCGTCTTCGAGCACTTCGAGGACGCGCGCCCGCTCGACGCCTTCCTCCGCCAGCGCCCGGACGTCACCTTCGAGCAGAAGCTCCAGATCCTCGAGCAGGTGAGCGACGCGCTCGCGTACTGCCATCGCAAGAAGGTGCTCCATCGCGGCCTCTGCCCCGGCGCGGTGCTCGTGCGCGAGCGGCCCGACGGCAAGGGGCTCGAGACGAAGCTCTACAACTTCCAGCTCGCCACCCGGAGCGACGGCAGCCAGGGCACGATCCACCTGTCGCAGCTGGGTCCGGAGCGCGCGCTCGTCTACCGCGCACCGGAGGTCGTCGACGATCCCGCCCGCGCGCGCGAGGAGAGCGACATCTTCTCCCTCGGCGCGCTCGCGTACTTCGTCCTCACGGGCCGGCCGCCGGGCGCCACGCTGCAGGAGCGCCAGGCCCTCTTCGACGCCGGCGGGGGCCGCCTCTCCATCGCCGCGGTCTCCGACGCGCTCGCGCCCGGCGCCGTGCCCGCGGACGGCGTCGCGACCGACCGGCGCAGGAGCCTGGACGAGGAGGTCGGCTACGCCACCGCGCAGAGTTACCTCGACCGCCCGGACAGCGCCGTCGACTGGATGGCGCTCGTGCTCGATGCGGCCACCGCGCCCGAGGCGCCGCCCCCCGCCGCCGAGCCGCAGGTCGACCCGCTGGAGGCCCGGCCGCAGCAGATCCTCCCGGGGGGCATCGAGGTCGTGAAGCACCTCGGCACGGGCTCGACCGCGCGCGTGCTCCGCGTGCGGCGAGACGGCTCGGAGTACGCGCTCAAGGTGAGCCGCGCGCCCGAGCTCGACGAGCGCCTCCGCGCGGAGGCCCGGGCGCTCGACGCGCTCCGCGGCGATCGCATCGTCAGCCTCAAGGAGACCCTCTCCCTCGGCGATCGGCTCTGCTTGCTGCTCGAGGACGCGGGCGAGACGCTCGCCGACATCCTCGCCAAGGAGGGGCCGCAGAGCCTCGATTACGCGCGCCGCTGGGGAGAGGACTTGCTCCTCGCCCTGCGCGAGCTGGAGAGCCGGCACGTCCTGCACCGCGACATCAAGCCGGCGAACCTCGGCGTGCCGTCGAGCGCGGCCAAGCGCACGCGCAACCTCTTCCTCTTCGACTTCTCGCTCGCCGGCCTGGATCTGCGCGAGATCGCCGTGGGCACGCCCGCGTACCGCGATCCCTTCCTCGTCACCCGCAAGCAGTGGGACGAGGCGGCGGACCGCTACTCGGCCGCGGTGACGCTCTACGAGATGCTCACGGGCTCGCGCCCGGCCTGGAGCAGCGGCGACGTGCCGGCGACCGCGAGCGACGCCGAGATGATCATCGAGGCCGAGCGCTTCGACGCCTCGGTGCGCGATCGGCTGCTCGCGTTCTTCAGGAAGTGCTTCGCGCGCGACGCGGCCCAGCGCCACGACAGCGCCGAGGGCATGCGCGCCGAGTGGCTCGCCTGCTTCCTCGCGCCCGCGGAGGCGAGGCCCACCGCGCAGCCGACCGCCGCCGTCGACTACGCCGCGCTCGCGGACAGCACGCCCATCCAGGCCTTGCCGCTCTCGGCCCGGGCCCTGAACGCGCTCGATCGCTCCGGCGTGATCACGGTGCGCGACGTCCTCGGCCTGCCGACCAACCAGCTGTCCGCCATCCGCGGCGTGGGTCGGGACACGGCGCGGGAGATCGTCGGGCTCATCAAGGCCCTGCACGAGAGTCGCAAGGCGCCGCCTCCCCGCGAGCCGGAGTTCTTTCCCGAGTACCGCGGCGAGGACGCCCCGCTAGGGCGCCTCGACGGGGTGCCTCCGGCCGTCACCGCCCTGCTCGAGGGCGCGGGCTTCACCACCGCCGCGGAGGTCGCGCAGGCCTCCGAGGGCCGCATTGCGCGCGTCCTCGCCCGCGCCACCGAGGGCGTGTCGCTGGTCCGGGCCGCGCTCGCGAAGCAGCGGCCCCCGCCCGGCGCGGCCCCACCCACCTCGCTGGAGGACTTCCTCGACCGGTTCCTGCCGAGCAGCAACAAGCGCGGGCACGCGCCCTTCAAGACCGCGCGCGAGCTGTTCGGCCTCGATCCGGTGCCCGGCGGCGCCTTCGTCTCCTCCGCCGGCGAGCTGGCGAGGAAGCGCAACATCAGCCGCCAGGGCATCTCGCTCGCCCTCGGCCGCGCGCGCGAGGCCTGGCGCGCCGAGCCCAGCTGGCCCGCGCTCGTGGCCCTCGTGGAGGGCGCGCTGGCGACCTTCGGCGGCGCCGCCTCGGCCGAGCGCCTCGCCGCCGCCCTGCTCGACGCCCTGCCCCACCAGGCGCAGCTCGGGGACGTCGCCCGGCGCGCCGCGGTGGCCCTCGTGCGGGTCGTCGCCGAGGCGCGCCCGGAGATCGCCTCGGCCCGCCTCGAGCGCGGGCTCTGGCTCGGCGTCACGCCGGAGCACCTCAGCCTCGCCCGCGCGCTCGGTCAGCGCGCCGACGCGCTCGCCGCCCGGGAGCCGCTGCCCTCCTTCGACCAGGTGCGCGAGGCGCTCGGCGAGGTCGTCAAGGACTCGCCGCTCGCCTCGCTCGGCGCCGACCGGCTGGTGGCCATGGCCGCCGAGGCCAGCAAGGACGCCGCCGCCAGCGCCCGGCTGGAGCTCTACCCGCGCGGCCTCGACGCCGAGCGCGCGCTGCGCCTCTCCGCCGGCGCGCTCCCGGCCGCGCGGATCTCCCCCGAGCAGGTCCGCCGGACCGTCGCGGTCCGTTATCCCGAGGCCGCGCCGCTGCCGGACGACGGCGCGCTCGCGGACCTGCTCGCGCCGCTCGGGCTGGAGCTTCGCGACGGGTTCTTCGAGCGGCCCTCGGCCTTCGCGGCGTCCACGGCGCACACGGAGCGCCTGTCCACGCGCAAACCCACGTTGCAGCGCCCGCTGCGGCCCACCACCGATCCGAAGCAGCAGGAGAAGAGCGAGTTCCACGAGCGTATCCGCTCGGCCGCCCGGCGCCGGGCGTTCCGCGTGCTCGAGGTGGCCGCGGCCAACGCCGGCAAGGCCGCGGAGGAGCTCTCGCGCGTGCTCGGCAGCGAGCCGATCTCGCTGGAGCGGGAGATCCTCCGCACGCTCGACGAGGTGGTGCGGGAGCACGAGATCGAGGACCCGAGCGTCATCGGCGACACCGACCGCAAGGGCCCGGACGGCTCCGCGGACTGGGCGATGCTGACCGATCTGGTCGAGGAGAGCGCGAGCCGCGTGGTCGGCCGGCTCGTGACACGCACGGACACGCTGCTGCTCACGCAGCCCGGCCTGCTCGCGCGGTACAAGCTCGACCGGCCGCTGCACGCCTTGCTCCAGGCCACGCAGCGCGACGACGGGCCGGGCATCTTCTTGCTGGTGCCGTCGTACTCGGAGCCGAGTGCCGCGCCCGTGATCGACGCGCCCACCGGGCCGCTCCCGATTCCGCTCTCGTCGCCCGCGCAACGACTCCGCATTCCCGACGCCTGGATCACGAACGACTAGTACATGGCCGCTCCCAAAGCAAAAACACCTCGGAAGACCAAAGTCGTCGAGCGCAACCTGACCCGCGAGCTCTCGACGCTCCTGGCGAAGACGCTGCTGCCCGATCTGAAAGAGCGCGCCCGGCCGGAGAACGTGCGGGAGGCGCTGCGGCAGCAGTGGGCGCAGGAGAAGAAGCAGCACCGCACGGCGGACGACTTCGACGACTGGATCCCGCGGACGCTGGAGCAGATTGGGGTTGCGTGGATCCTGTCTTGCGTCTTCGTGCGGACTCTGGAGGACCGGGGGTACCTGACACACGCGCGGATCGCGGGTGAGGGCGCGGCGGACGCGGAGGAGCTCTTCTTCCGGCTCTTTCCTTCGCTCTCGGTGCGGGACTACCTGCTGGCGGTGTTCCGCGAGCTGTCGCATACGCCAGGGGGCGACGACGTGCTCGGGCCGCGGCACAACCCGGCATGGCGGCTCGCGCCGGGGGTGGAGGCGACGCGGGCGCTGCTGGCGTTCTTCCGGGAGACGGACGCGGGAGGGGAGCTGGTCTGGAAGTTCGGGGGGAAGGAGACGCGCTTCCTCGGGGATCTGTACCAGGACGTGTCGGAGGGGGTGCGGGAGCGGTTCGCGTTGCTCCAGACGCCGGAGTTCGTGGAGGAGTTCATCCTCGATCTGACGCTGGAGCCGGCGATCAAGGAATACGGATTGACCGAGGTGCGGCTCATCGATCCGACGTGCGGGTCGGGGCACTTCCTGCTGGGCGCGTTCAAAAGGATCTTCGAGGCGCGGCAGCGGAAGGCGCCGGGGGTGTCGCCGAAGGAGCACGCGGGGGCGGCGCTGGCGCAGGTGTACGGGGTGGATCTGAACCCGTATGCCGTGGCGATTGCGCGGTTCCGGCTGGTGCTCGAATACGTGGATGCGGCAGGAATTGATAAAATCCGGGACACACCCCATTTAAAGACCAACCTGACGGTGGCGGACGCGCTTCTACATGGTGAAGACGCGACGACACGCGGACTGTGGGAGGTGAGTGACAATGCGTCGGATTGGGGAGAGGATGCATTCCAGCTTGAGGATCCAAAGGAAGCGCGCCGCATCCTGGGACAGAGGTACCATGTAGTAGTTGGGAACCCACCCTTTGGCTCCCCACCCAATAGAGCACTAAAAGACCTATATCGCTCCCGATACGTCTCTGCATCCGGCAAGTACGTACTTGCAGCCCCATGCGTTGAGTTGTTCTTCAAACTTGGAGGAGAGGGCGCACACGTCGGAATGATCAACAGCAGCACCTTTGCAAATCACAAGTTCGGCATGCCGCTTCTCGAAAAGGTGCTTCCCAATTTCGACATCACTCACATCATCAACACCTCAGGCGCCTACTTTCCTCCACCCGGATTTTCGGTCCCCACCGTAATCATCATTGGAATCCGACGCCGCCCCATCTCATCAACGTTTATTGTACGGCAAATCGGCCTCGACCCCGGCGAATACACAGATCCAAAGCAAGGAGTCGTGTGGCAAAAAATTCTTGACAACTTCAACAACAGCGGATTTTCCGATGAATATATCGAGGTAGAGGTCGTCGATCAAGGCAACGTACACGTCTATCCATGGAGACTAACCGGGGGTGTTGGCGCCGCATACGTTGAAGCACTCGAAGCAATTGACAACACGATGCTCTCGGACTGCTGCTCAGAAGCAGGTCCCGGTGCCGTTGCAATGTCGAATGCCGATGCAATTTACATAGCCCACAGAGATGCGTTTGAACGCGCAGGCATCGCCAACTGGACGCGCAGACATCTCACAGGCGAAACAATTCGCGATTTCGTGTGCCACGGAAGTGAGCACATATTTTGGCCCTACGATTCGGATCTCAAACCACGCGACATTGTCGAGCATCCACGTGTCGTTCGATGGCTGTGGCCCTACCGACACATTCTCGAGTCTCGCGCCACGTTCAGAAGAGGTGGGACGTATAAATCCGACGGACGCCTTTGGTACGGGTGGCACCAACTCACGCACTCACGGATCCTTGTCCGTCACCGGATTCTTTTCCCAGAGATCCTCACCGAGGCCCATGCAATACTTGACGACGCAAGAACTTCGGCATCGCAATCCCTGACTTGCTTCGTCCCTGCCAAACAGCTCGACGACAATACCACCAGGGCGTTAGTAGCCTACCTGAACTCGTCTAGTTTTATGGCTTGGGTCAGGCGGAGATGCGCCCCGCTTTCCACTGCACGAGGCGATATAAGCAAAGAAAAAGGCAAGTCGGAGCGATATCGTGTCCCAGCGAACATGGCCGCCCGTATCCCGATTCCAATGGATGTTATCGCCAATGGCCCTGTATCGTTCCGTATCGGGACACTATTCTCGGCGCTCGAGGACTTGGGCCGCCAACGCGAGCACCACAGTCAAGCGCTGGTGGACGCTCTGAAGCGCAACAAGACAGAAATAGATACCACACTCCACCAGCACACCCGCCAAGACCAGGAACTTCGCAACAAGTCCGTAGTCATCCAAGAAGAGTTGGACTGGACCATATACTCTACGGTCTGCAGAACCGAGCTCCCCTTGGCACCATTAGACGTGTTGATGGCTTGCGCAGCACCACCCGAAGCGAGACCTTTCACTGCGACGTTATCGACAGGCTCCTATGACCCGGTGATCCACGGAGACGGCGATTCAGCCAACACACTTCGTGAGATATGGCTGAGTCGGGCGCACACCATTTCAAATAACCGGCTCATTGCTGATGTCGAGACCCGCGCCTTCAAAAGATCTTGGCTCGGACAGCGCGGCGTCTTCGGCCACAACAAACGCACCTCTGCCGAGGTCGAAATTGCGGGAATTCGCGCAGCGATCTTAGCAATCATCGAAGCCGAATTGTCCAGCACCGAAGCAAAGCTCCTCCCAATTCGCAATGTATACAACGGCTTAGTTGAGCGCAGTCACCTCAAAAACCTCCTCGACGCACTCGCCGAACGCCTTGATGCAAACCACGAGGGCGACGCGCAAGCTTTGGCTGATCTTGCACGAGATGACAGCGTTCCATATCTCGCGGCTTATCGATATTCAGAGTCCGGCTTGAGCAAATGGACGATGTGGCAGTCAGTTTGGGACATGCAGAGAGCGGAGGATTCCGGCATCGCGTCTGGTGCCAGCAGCAACGTTGATGCACTCAGGTACGCGGCCAATGATTTTCAGAACTCGACCATTACGCGTTTGCGCGGGGAGCTCGACGTTCCCAAGGAGCGCTTCATCTCCTACCCCGGCGCCGAGAAGGACGACGACCCCAGCCCGCTCTTCGGCTGGGCCGGCTGGGACCACCTCGAGCAAGCGACCGCACTCGCCGCGCTCTACCTCGAGCGCAAGCAGGAGGACGGCTGGCCGGCGGACCGGCTCGTGCCCCTGCTCGCCGGCCTGCTCGAGCTCGTGCCCTGGCTGAAGCAGTGGCACAACGAGCCCCGCGAGGACTTCGGCGGCGAGCGGCTCGGCGACTACTACGACCGGTACGTCGAGGCCGAGGCGCGGGCGCTCGGAAAGACGCTGGACGACCTGCGGGCGTGGCGGCCGGCCGGGAGGCGCGGGCGAAAATGAGCGGGGCCACGGATGGCGACTCGGAGGCCACTCGACGTGCTCGTTGGCACCTCCAGACATCGTCGCCGGCACCGTTCGGCTTGGTAACCGCCACCCATCGGCGTGGGTGGCACGCGCTCCCGCAGGGGTGCCATGGTAGACGACCATGATCCGATCGCTCCGGATCAAGTCCTTCAAGGCAATTTCGGGCGGTCCGTCCGGCCGTGCGCTTCAGATCCCGCTCCAGCCGATCACGATCCTGGTGGGGCCTAACGGCGCGGGTAAATCGACCATTCTTCAGGCCGTCGAACTTCTAGGTGGCCTCGTGCGCGGCACACTCGGCGAGGTGCTCGAGGCTCACCAGTGGGACTACTCCGACCTTCACCATCGAGCCGACGGGCAGAGCATCACAATCGTCGCCGACATCTTGCTGCCATCGGTAAACGCCCGGTGGGCGTTGACACTAGGGTCTCCCAGACACCCGGGAATCGATCTAGAAACTGTCTCAAAGGGCGCAGAGAAGTCCGACATCATCATTCGTCAAGGACGTCGCATGATGCGGGTGTCTGAGTATACTGGCAAAGAAGAGTCACTGAGCCTGACACTTGCATCATCATGGCTGTCGACCGTGGATGCCCGTGAAGATCGGCTGAATTACCCGACGCTCGTTGCCCTCTCCGAGTGGGCCCGACGCATCCATGCCTACAACTTCCTGGATCCGGCGGTGCTCCGAGCTCCATCCGCGCCCTCGCGCATCCGCGCCGTCGGGCTCGGGCCCCGAGGAGAGGATCTCGCCGCGGTTCTCGCCCACCTGCAGACTCGACGGAGGGACTTCGCACGGCTCGTCGAACGCGTACGCTCACATTATCCGCCTCTAGTCGACATCCGGCCGCGGCGCACCAAATATGGGTGGACCCACCTCGAGGTCACTGAGAAGTGGAACGGCGAACAGGCCACCTTCAACGCTCGCCAAGTGAGCGACGGCCTCCTCCGCCTCATCGCCGTGGCCGCGATGCACGAGATGCGCGAGCCCCCGAGCGTGCTCCTCCTGGACGAGATCGAGAACGGCCTGCACCCGCGCCTGCTCGGCGGCCTCGTGGCCATGCTGGAAGAGCTGACCAAAACAGGCGCAACCCAGGTGATCGCCACCACCCACAGCCCCATCACGCTCAACTACGTCTCGTCTCCCGAGTCCGTGCTCCTCGTCACCCGCGGCAAGGGCGGCGGCGTGCAGGTGACCCCGATGAACGAGACCAGGAGCTTTCAGGAGCTGCGGGAGCACTTCGAGCTCGGGGAGCTCTGGTACAACGCGGGCGAGGAGCGGCTCGTGCCGGGGAAGAAGGGGCGATGAGCGGGCGCAAGAAGGCTGCCTACACGGTGTTCATTGCCGCCGAGGGCCCTTCGGAGCTGGGCGAGCTTGCGACGGAGCTCCAGTGGCGCTCCCGCAAAGCGCCGCGCGAGGGCTACTTCCAGCCCATGCTTCGGAAGTTGCTGGGCGACGACGTGGCGTTCGAAGGACAGAAGATCACGCTGCTCGGCCGGTTCGACACGAAGCAGAAGCTCAAGGGACACGCCGATCGCGCGGCCAAGGCCCTCCGCCTCGCGAGCACGCTCATCGACGGCTGCCGCGTCCTGGTGTTTGCGCACGACGTCGACAAAGGCTCCGGCGAGAAGCGGAACGCGACCGAGCGCGCCCGCCGGGTGAAGGCGCTGCACGAGGAGATCGAGGCAGGCTTCGCGGCCGTGGACGGCGCCAGCCACGTGCAGCGGGTGAAGGCGACGCCCCTCCGGATGATCGAGGCGTGGGCGCTCGGTGACGAGGCGGCCGTGCAGGCCATCGCGGGGAAAGACGGCGACCCGGCGGCGATCCCCAGGCATCCGGAAGAGACGTGGGGCGACGAGCGCGACCGAGCCTCGGGGCACCCGAAGTGTGTGCTCCGGCGCGCGCTGGGCCGCGATCCGACACCGGAAGACTTCGCCCAGGTGGCCCGAGAGGCCGACGTCGACGCGCTGCGAGCGTCGTGCCCGGCGAGCTTCGCGCCGTTCGCGGAGGAGGCCGAGAGGGCTGGTAACGAGGCCCGGGTGGCCGGGGTGCTGGAGTCGTAGGATGAACATCACGGCCGACGGCAACCCCTTCTCCCTCCTCCTCGGGCCCTTCGCCCGCGACGACTTCGAGGTCCTGCGCCTCTCCGGCGCCGAGGCCGTCTCGCGCCTCTTCTCCTTCGATCTCCGCGTCGCGACCTCGCTCGACCCCGTCCAGCTCGAAGCCTCCGCCGTCGGCCAGCCTGCCACGCTCGCCATCGACGTCCCCGGCGGGGCCCCGCGGATCCTCTGCGGCGTCGTGGTCTCCGCCTCGTTCGAGGGCGCCTGGAACGCGGACCAGCGCGCCGAGGTCGGCCTCCGGATCGCGCCCAGGTTCTGGCTCTCGAAGCACCGGCGCACCAGCCGCATCTTCCAGGACATGACCGTGGTCGACATCGTGAGCGCGGTCCTCGACGAGGCGGACGTGCCCCGGCGCTGGGCCGTGGTGAAGCGATATCCGGTCCGCCAGTACTGCGTGCAGTACGACGAGAGCGACTACACGTTCGTCACGCGCCTGCTCGCCGAGGAGGGGATCTTCTTCTACTTCGAGCCGCCGGGCAGCCTCGCGGGCGCTCCCTCCGCCGGCGCCGCCGCGGCGGGCGCGCTGCTCGCCGAGGTGATGGTCCTCTGCGACGATCCCCTGAGCTGCCCGCCGATCCCCGACGCACACGCCGACGGCCTCACCGCAGCGACGGCGGCGGCCGCCGCGGGCACCGTCCATGCGCCCGGGCCCAGGCTCGTCGTCCGCGACGCCGGCGGAATGAGCGTCTACGAGGACACGGTCACGCGCTTCGCCATGCGCCGCAGGGTGCGCGCGAAGACCGTGACCCTGCGCGACTACGATCCTCACCGGCCCCTGCTCGACCTGGCGTCGAGCGCGAGCGTGGCCTCCACCGTGGCCTCGAGCGACGCCCCGCCCCCTCCCCCGCTCGATCCCCGGAGGCTCGAGATCTACGATCACCACGGCGAGTACGAGGAGACGGACGTCGACAGCGATCAGGCCCGCGTCCATCTGGAGCAGCACCGCAGCCGCGCGTGGCTCGGCGAGGGCGCGAGCTACTGCCGCCGCCTCGGGGCCGGAGGGCGGTTCACGCTCCACCACGAAGCGAGCGAGCACATGAGCCGCGAGTACACGGCGGTGCGTGTGGTCCATACGGGCGTCGCGCCGCGCCTCGCGCAGGGCGGGCCCGGCGGGGGTGCCCGGCAGGCCACCTACGAGAACCGCTTCGAGTGCGTCCCGGCGTCGATCCCGTACCGCCCCCGCCGGCCGAAGCGCGCCGTGCGCGAGGTCCTGGAGACGGCGACGGTGGTCGGGCCCGAAGGGCAGGACATCCACACCGATCATCTCGGCCGGATCAAGGTCCAGTTCCACTGGGATCGGCGCGGGCGCCGCGACGAGCACAGCTCGTGCTGGATCCGCGTGGCGCAGGCGTGGGCAGGCGCTGGCTGGGGGCACCAGTTCGTGCCCAGGATCGGCATGGAGGTGCTCGTCACCTTCCTCGGCGGCGACCTGGATCGGCCGATGGTCACCGGGTGCGTCTACAACGCCACGCACCCTCCGCCGTTCGTGCTGCCGAACAACGGCACCCGCAGCGGGCTACGCACGCAGAGCTCCCCAGGAGGCGGCGGATTCAACGAGATCTCCTTCGAGGACAGGGCTGCCCACGAGCAGATCTTCATGCACGCGCAGCGGGATCTGGACGAGATCGTGCGCCGCAACCACACGCGCACGGTCGGCGACAGCGAGACGCTCGAGGTGCGAGGCTCGCAGACCGATCGCGTCGGCGCACATCGGACGGCGCACGTGGGCGGTGATGACCGGCACACCGTCGGTCAGCACCGCGGCGTCGACGTCGGCGGAAACTCCATCGTGCGCATCCAGGGCAACGAGACGCGCAGCGTGGAAGGCGCGCTCACGACCGCCGTGGGCGGCCACGCGATCACCTCGGTCGAGCAGGACTACTCGCTCCAGGTCGGCGGCTTCTCGTCGACGACCCTGGGCGCGGACGACGGCCGCGGCGGCGGCGTGCTCACGGCGCGCGGCGCCTACACCATCGCCGCATCGGGCACGCTCACGCTCTCTTCGGACAGGTCCATCGTCCTCAGGTGCGGCGACACGACGCTGGAGCTGTCCGCCGAGGGCGCAAGGATTGGTGGCAAAGCCATCGCCATGGCGGGCAGCGAGTCCGTCACGCTCTCGGGCAAGGGACCGTCGATCCACCTCGCCGAGGAGGGGCAGATCCTGGCCGACAAGCTCACGCTGCTGGCCAGGGAGTCCTCCATCGTGCTGGACGACCACGCCGCGGTGAAAGGCAAGACCGTGAGGCTCAACTGCGACGAACGCACCGGGCCTCCCGAGAACCCCGATGATCCGGCGGCCCCGAAGACGAAGAAGATCGAGCTCAGGCTCACCGACTACGATCTCGCGCCGTACGCCGGCAAGAAGTTCCGCCTCCTCGTGGCGGACAGGACCATCGAAGGGACGACCGACGGAGACGGCACCGTGCGCGAGGAGGTGCCCGAGGGCGCGCAGTCGGCCGATCTGACGCTCTGGACCGGCGATTACCCGACGGGGCCGCGTCGCCGGTACGCGATCTCGCTGACCAGGCTCGCCGAGCCCGACACGATCGAGGGCGTCCAGGCCCGCCTGCGGAACCTCGGCTATTACGCCGGCCCGACGAGCGGCGAGCTCAACCCGGGCGTCGTCATCGCGCTGCGCGAGTTCCAGAGCGACCACGAGCTCGAGCCGACCGGGGTCCTCGACGCCGCGACGAAGTCGAAGCTCATGGATGTCCACGGCCACTGAGGAGCACGCCATGCCCGAGCCGCAGAACTTCCCCTGCACGCCCGACGATCCAGCCTACAAGGCCGTCTGCGCCACGTCCCCCGCACCGGCGGGAGCGCCGGCCGGGGCCGCGGGGACGCCGGCAGGGCCGAAGCTCAGCCCTGTCGGCGAGATCCTGAAGAAGTACCCCAACGCCGGCGAACAAACCGTCCTGACCAGCTACGCCAACGTCGTCAGCACGAAGATCGACGCGGCCGACGGGCAGAAGACACACGCGTCCGCCGCCGGGATCGAGATGGGCGCGTGGGAGCGCTTCGCCCCGAAGAGGCTGCTCGACGATCCCGGCCTGATGGCCATCGACGAGACCAACCCTCACGCGGTGGACTACCTGAAGCAGGTCGCGCCGACCGCGGGCGACCCGGACAAGCTCTGGGAGGTGGGGCACGCTCCGATCGGGAGCCTGCCGGATCCGCTGGTGAGCATGATCAACGACGCCCGCTCGATGATCCCGCAAGTCCCCCTGCAGTCCGTGTCCTGGAGGGGGAAACCAGGCGCCGGGGTGATGTTCAACGAGCCCGCGGGGAGCCCGCACGACAAGTGGCAGGAGAGCGAGGCCCAGCGGATCTACGACCTGGCCAAGGCGCGCCTGGACACGCTCACGAAGGAGCACGAGGAGAAGAAGAAGGCGTGGGACGCCGCCGTCGCGGCGGCGACAGCGGCGAACCCTGCAGCCCCGCCGCCCGGGCCCCCGCCGAGCGACGCGGCCATCGCGCCCGCGCGGCTCGCCGCGTTCCGGGCCAACGCGGCGATGATGTTCCGCACGCAAGAGGGCCAGACCAGCACGTTGAACACCTACGATGGGCGCGTCCTCACCTGGGGCATGGGCTACGCCGCGCCCGGCGGCCTGCCCCAGATATTCAATTACATGTTCCAGGCCGTGCCGGACGAGGCGCGCAAGGTCGTCGCGGCGCCACCGGGCACGTACCCGGACGACGCGGTGAAGCGGGCGAACCGCTTGCTCGAGCAGGCCGCCGCCGCGCGCAAGTTCTTCTACGTCTCCGGCTTCATCGCGAACGGCTACAACATGCCGGATGGATGGCACGGCGACTACTTCATCGCCGACACGCGCCCGGACAAGAAGCGCGTCGTCCGCGGGACGGATTTCCCGGATGGCACCTACCACATCAACGCGGCCGTCAACTCGCTCCAGACGCTGGTGGACCAGAAGGAGATGCTCTTCATGATGGTCCAGACCGCGCGCGACGAGCTGACGCGGGAGCTCGTGTTCGAAGCGCAGATGAAGAAGGTTCACGGCTACACGAGCATCGCGGCAGCGAACGCCATCGCGACCCAGGAGTGCTTCAATTTCGCGGTCTTCGTCGCCCACGCCATCTATTTCGGCGCCAACCGAGATATGCTGCCCTGGGCCATCAAGGGGCTGACGGGCGGCCCGTCGCCCGCCAACGACGTCCTCATCGTCCGGCGCATCATTCATTACCTCGTCCGGCGCTTCGAGCTGTCCAAGATCCAGAACGCGCTGCTCGAGCTCCGCGCGAAGAAGTCGAAGGGCCCTATCAAGCTCAACGCCGTCAAGACCCCCTACGAGAACGACTTCGCCGACGCCTGGTTCTTCCAGTCGTGCGCGCGTCACTTCGACCGCTTCTTGAAGCCGACCGCGGCGGTTCCGAGCTGGGATCCCTCCAGGATCATGCAGGACGACCCGCGCGCCGACCCGGACGTGTACTTCGTGAAGGACACGAAGACGAAGAAGCGGCACCGCATCGGCACGATCGCCGAGCTCGATCTGCTGTGGCCGCCGTTCGAGCCGGACGTCTCGCTCGAGGTGAAGGATCCGTGGTACGTCGTGACGTTCCAGCGGGGGTCCGACACCATCGTGAACCACATCGACAAGAGCTACTCGCTCGCGAACTCGACGAGGAAGTGAGAGAGGATCGAATGGTCCGGCTGAACGCCTCTCTCTGGCTGCTCGTGCTCGCGCTCGCCGGCGGAGCGATGCCGGGCTGCGCGACGCCGGCGGCCTCCTCGACGCCGCCGGTCTCCGGACCTCCTGCGCCCGCCGCGGTTGCCTCGACCCCGGCCGCGGCCGGCGCCCATACCCCGACCGCGAATCCGACCGCGAGCGCGGGCGCCCCCGCCACGTCGACCGCGACGGCCCCGCCCTCGCCGCCCCAGGCGCCGCGGACGTGGAATCTCGGCACGCCCGATGCGGTCGACATGGCGCGCCTGGGCGAGCTCGTGGGCGCTTTCCAGGATCGGCTGCTGGACGGTCAGCTCGTCGACCTCTCCGCGCCCGCGCGCGCCCTCGGCGCCGAGCCCCGCGAGGCAGACCGGCTCGAGCAGGTCGCCCCGTGGCGCGCCGAGCAGATCGAGGCCAATCTGGACGAGGACGGCGATCTCGAGCGCGTCGTGGACATCGTGGCGTGCGGGACCGCGGACGGCGCCCCCCCGGACACGACGCCAGATCCGAGCTTCCCTTCCGCGAAGCAGTGCCGCGGGTACCTCATCCACCTGGTTGCATGGCTCGATCCGGGGCCCACCGGGGCGCGCGCGCTCGGCTACCAGCAGCTGAGCCTCCCCTACGACGTGAACGGCGACGCCAGCGTGACCGTGCGCGCCGAGCCGGTGCACACCGACAAGCACCAGGACACGATTCTGCGCACACGCCTGCGGCTCGAGGCCGGGACGACGGAGGTGACCGACGAGATTCACGTGTATGCGCTCCGCAAAGGGCGCATCGAGAAGATCCTCGACCACCAGAGCTACTGGACCCACAGCCATGTCGGCGGCAACGATGTGGGCCACCCGGCGTCCATGGCTCTCGTCGGGAAGCCGCCGCGCGTGCTCGAGGTGACGGATGACGTCACCGGGAAGAAGACGCGCCTCCGCTTCGATCCGACCTCGTTTCGTTATCGCTGAGACCTGGACTGGACCTGGTCATCCCATGAGCACGCTCCGCGACGTCCTCGATCTCCCCGACGCGGTCACCCGCAGCGCCTTCGGACGGCACCCGCGAGGCACTTGGTGTACGTTCGGTTCGAGGAGCACCGCGTGACCTGGAGAGCCACCCGAGAAGACCTCTGGACGGAGCAGACGCGCCGCGCGGCGGACCAGATCCGCGCCGGGAAACAGGTCTTCGTCCACGGCGGCCCCGGCTACGGCAAGAGCTCCGTCGCCCGCCAGGTGGCGCGGGCGCTCGGCTCCGACGCCGTCTTCGTCCAGGTGCCGCCAGGAGCCGACCAGGTGGAGCACGTGGTCCTCACGATCGCCCACCACGCGGGACCGGAGTGCCTCGTCGAAGTAGACCAGCAGCTCAGCAGATCCGCAGGTCAGCCCGCCGCCGCGCTCGAGGTGCTCGGCCGAGCGCTCGCGCGGAGCGGCACGTTGCTCCTCATCGACGACGTCGACGCGCTCGGCAACGGGATGTCCAAAGAGATCCGGGAGGTCGTCGCGCCACGGCTCCACGATCTGCGCGCGTGGCTTTCCCGACACGCCGTCCTCTCCACCGGCGAGGTGGCCCCCGTGTCACGCGCCACGAACGTTGAGCCCGTCACCCTCGACCGGCCGACCCGGCCCCCCTGCTCCATCGAAAACGCCACCGCGCACGACGTCGGTCCGCTCTGGTCGGCCGCTTACGGCGACCCGGGCCGGTTCGGTCTCGCCGTGGCGCGGACGGTGCTCTCGGAGGACGTCGACACACTCGCGCCCGGCCGCCTGAACGAGAAGGAGCTGCTCGACGAGGTCTGGTCGCTGCTCACCGCCGACATGGCGGACGTGCTGCTCTGCCTCGCTCTGCACGGGCGCCCGGTCCCGCGCGACGCCCTCGCCCGCGCGCTCCCCGGCATGACCAGGGCCGCGCTGGACGCCGCCCTCGATGCGGCCGAACGAGCGCTCCTCGTGACGCGAGACGGACCGCGGGTCGCGATTGCCACGCCGTCCTGGGAGGACTTCTGCGTCACCACGCTGCCGCCGGAGCGCATCGCCGGAGTCCACCGCGACCTCGCGCTGGCGTTCTCCGCAGGTATCAAGCTCGACGACCCCCGCGTCGGTCTCCGCGCCGTCGATATCGTCGAGGCCGTGAAGCATTTCGTCAATATCAGTCCCGCCGAGGCCAAGCGCTACGCGCGCTACGGCGTCACGATGCTGATCGAGCACGCGCGGGCTCTCTCGCTGCGCCGCGAGTTCGAGGGTGCGGAGCGGATCTACGCCGACGTCCTCGACGTCGACGCGCAGCTCCGCCGCGCCGGCGGCGAGGGTATCGGCCCCCACGCGTGGGCCTACGCACGGCATTATTTCCACTACAACCGACACCAGGCGCAGCGGGAGTTACCCGAGGAGACAGAGCGCGGTTACGAGAGCTCCCTCACCGAATGGAAGCAGAACGCGACGTTCTGGTCCAATCTCGCGCTGCTCCGCTTCCGGCGCGGGCTCCCGGATCGCGCGCTCGACGCGCTCGATGAGGCGAGGAAGCGGGATAACGTCCCCGATCACAAGGGGAAGGAACGCGAGCTGCGCGTGCGCACCGTCGACCACCTCCTCCACGGGGGCGATGTGGCGAGCGCCGTCGCGGTCTGGGGCGACTACACGCCGGAGTCCGCCAGCGACAGCGCCGTGGAGCGACGCCTCCAGGGCATGCTGATGCGGGGCTTCCGGGCGCGCGTGCTCCGCGTGCGCGGGCAGGCCCCGGTGTTCTTCCACCGTGATATCGAGATCACCATCCCGCGCGCGGGCAGGGAGTACGCCTGTCAGGCGCGGGATCTCGCCCTCTCGGCGCGTGGCCCTTCACCGAAGACCGCGCTCGCCGCCATGCTCAAGAAGCTCCGTAGCGAGGTGGCGGATCTGCTCGCCCGACCCACCCACACGCTGTCGCGTGAGAAGATCACCCGGAAAGGTCTCCTCCTGAGCGTCGTCGACCTCGTCGCCTCCGGGCTGCTCGCGGGAACAGGCGACGACGTCTGGGTGGTCGGGTGGCTGGAGCGCCGCGGCGACGAGCTGCTCTTCGTGGACGACGCGGGCAGGGCCTACGTGCTCGCCGAGGAGCTCGGCGCCCTGGCGGCGGATGATCGCCTCCGCTTCGCGCGCGTGGGCGCGGGCGCCGGCGGCCAGCCGGTCGGGCCGGTGATAGCGCTGGAGGAGCCGTTCTCCGGTGATCCTGACGAGATGCTCCGCGAGTTCCAGCAGCGGGTGGGCGCCCATGGCTGATGCGGCGCCGCGCGTGGGCGTCTACATGCTCGACGTCGGTCAAGGTGACTGCACGTTCGTCCTCGGCCCCGAGGCGGACGCGACGTTCAAGCCCATCCTCTTCGACTGCCGGGATGCCTATGTGGCGACGCGGTTCGTCAAGGACCACCGCATCGGGCACCTCTCTGCCGTGGTGACATCGCACCTCGACTCCGACCACATCGCCGGGATGCTGCCCTTCCTGCGGGCTTTCGTGGGCGACGGGGGCAGGGTCGACGCGCTCCACGCGCACATCGACAAGAACCCGAACCGCGACACCCGTCGCGGGGCCTACCTCTTCATGGCGCAGGCCGTCCGCTGGCACGACGAGCGGCGGATCCCGCTCGCGCCGTCGTTCCGGGACCTCGCGCCACGGCGCCTCCACGATGGCGGCTCGTGGGCTGTGGACCTCGTCCTCCCGGAGTACGCGGCGCTGATCGACATGCGGCTCGAAGGTGGTGAGGCGCCCAATCGCACCTCCACCGTGCTGCGCGTCTCCATGGATGACCACGCGATCCTCGTCGGGGGCGACGCGACGCTCGACGCGTGGGAGCGGCTCGAGCCGGACCTCTTGCCGGCCAACGTATTCCGCATCCCTCACCACGGCGGCAACATCGACGAGGGGCTCGGCTCCTGGAAGGTGGCCGACCTCTACCGGCGGATCCACCCGAGCGTCGCGGTGATCTCCGTGGGTACGAACAACGGATTCGAGCACCCGCGGCGGGAGATGCTCCCCTTCGCGCCGGCGGAAGGAGGGGATTGCCGGGTGCTGTGCACGCAGCTGACGCCGCGCTGCCACGACGACCCGCTCCTCGCGCGCGACCGCGCGCTCGGCAACCCCGCCCAGGTGACCTACCCCTATCGTCACCGCGTCGCCCGCGGCGATGGCCGCCGCAGCCGCCCGCGGGACGAGGTGCCCTGCGCCGGATCCATCGTGGCCTGGCTGAGTCCGGAGGGCGTCGAGATCGTCCCCGGCCCCGACGACTGGCACGACGGGTTCGTGGACTTGCTCGATCACCCGCTCTGCCGCCCGCCCCTCGCCGTGTGATCACTCCCCACTTCGAGAGACCCACCATGAGCACGCTCCGCGACATCCTCGATCTCCCCGAAGAGGTCACCCGCAGCGCCTTCGTCGTCCGCCTCGCCGAGGCGATCCACCACGAGGGCGCGCTGATGGATCTCTACGCCATCACGCCGGACATCCACCACGCGCTCGACCGGGGCCTCGGGCTGATCGCCACCGCCATCGCGGAGAAGCGCAACGTCGCTGCCTTCATCCACGGCAGCTTCGGCTCCGGCAAGAGCCATTACATGGCCGTCCTGAGCCTGCTCGCCGCGAACCGCGCGCGGCCATGGAGCGAGCCCAGGCTCCACGACCTCTACGTCAAGCACGAGTGGGTGAAGCAGCGGAAGCTCCTCCGCCTGCACCTCAACATGATCGACGCCCCCTCGCTCGGGGACAAGGTCTTCTCCGCCTACCTCGACGAGATGCGCAAGCTGCACCCCGACGCGCCCGTCGCGCCGCTCTTCGCGGACGGCCCGCTGTTCGAGAACGCGGCCCGGCTCCGCGCCCAGCTCGGCGACGAGGCGTTCTTCGCCCAGCTCAATGCCGGCGCCCAGGTCGACGCGCGCTGGGGCAAGAAGGCGGGCGACGCGTGGACGGCCGCCCGCTTTGATCAAGCGCGGGAGAGCGCCGAGCCCAAGATCCGCGCCGCCCTGTTCAGCGCGCTGATCAAGACGGTCTTCCCCGCGTTCACCCATCAGGCCTCGGCGTTCCTCGGCTTCGAGCAGGGCATGGTGGCGATGAGCCGGCACGCCGCCTCGCTCGGCTACGACGCGATGGTCTTCTTCCTCGACGAGCTGGTGCTCTGGCTCGCGACCAAGGCCAGCAGTCCAGAGACGCTCAACAACGAGATCGGCAAGCTCGCCAAGCTGGTCGAGGGCCAGGCCGCCGAGCAGGCCGTTCCCATCGTCACCTTCGCGGCGCGCCAGCGCGACATTGGCGAGATGGTCGGCGAGCAGTACGCCGGCGCCGACGCCACCGCGGTGCGCAACAGCCTGCGGTTCTGGGAGGGGCGGTTCGACACCGTGAAGCTCCCGGACAAGGATCTGCCCGCCATCATCGCGAAGCGCGTCGTCCACCCGAAGGACGACGCCGCGGGCAAGAAGCTCTCGGCGGCGTTCGACACCATGCGCCGCTCCCTCGGCCAGGCCGCGTGGGGGACGTTGCTCGGCGATCTCGGGGACGAGTCCGCTTTCCGGCAGATCTACCCGTTCAGCCCCGCGCTGGTCGAGGCGCTCGTGGCCATGAGCCACTACCTCCAGCGCGAGCGCACGTCGCTCAAGATCCTGGTGGAGATGCTGGTCGGACAGCTCAACGATTTCGAGATCGGCAAGCTCGTGAGCGTCGGCGACCTCTACGACGCGCTCGCCGAGGGCGAGGAGCCGATGGACGGCACCATGCGCGAGCGCTTCGCGGCCGCGAAGCGGCTCTACGACAGCGAGCTGCTCCCGGTCATCTGGGAGCAGAACCAGACGGGCACGCCGGAGCGCTGCCAGCGCCTGCGGAGCGACGGGCGGACGGTCGGCTGCGCGAACTGCCGGGAGACGCGCTGCCGCAACGACAACCGCATCGCCAAGACGCTGCTGCTCGCCGCGCTGGCGCCGAACTGCCACGTCTTCCGCAACCTCACCGCGAGCCGCCTGGTGCAGCTCAACCACGGCACGCTCAGGTCCCCGGTGCCCGGCGGGGAGGCCACGCTGGCGGCGACGCGCGTGCGCGCCTGGGCGAAGGAGGTCGGCAAGGTCCGGGTCCAGGGCCAGGAAGACCCGCTGGTCACCGTGGTGCTCGAAGGCGTGGACGTGCGGCCCATCGTGCAGGCGGCCGGGCACTACGATCGTCCGGGACCCCGCAAGGCGAAGCTGCGAGAGCTGCTCTTCGAGGCGCTCGGGCTGGAGCCGAAGGAAGGCGCCGTCCAGGGCTACAAGACGCTCTGGCGCGGCACGGACCGGGAGGGCACGATCGTCTTCGGCAACGTGCGCGAGATGGACGACGGCGTCCTCCGCGCTGCCGAGGACGACGCGTTCCGGGTCGTCATCGACTATCCCTTCGACGATCCGGGGCGCAGCCCGCAGGAAGACGAGCAGCGCATCGCGACGTTCATGCAGGGCACGTCCGACACGCCCACCGTCGTCTGGCTGCCGAGCTTCCTCGCCGAGTCGGCGCAGCGCGATCTCGGCGATCTGGTGGTGCTCGACCAGATCCTGGACGGGGACAACTGGAAGTCGCACCTCGCCAACCTGCGCCCCGACGACCAGACGCGCGCCCGCGAGGAGCTGACGAGCCGCGCGACCCAGCAGCGCGAGCGCCTCCGCCGCGCCCTCGACGCCGCCTACGGCCTCGTCCAGGCGCAGGCCGGGGTGCTCGATCCGACGCGCTCGGTGGCCCAGCACTTCCACGTGCTGCGGACCGGGACCAAGATCCGGGGCCTCAGCGCGGCCGATCTGCGCCGCGGGCTCGTCTCCGCCATCGAGCAGCTCCTCGACGATCTCCACCCGCACCACCCGCGCTTCTCGGACAAGGTGACGCGGGGCAAGCTGGAGAAGGAGCTGCAGATGCTGGCTCAGCTCTGCGAGAGCGACGGGCAGCGGCTCGCGCTGGCGAAGAGCGAGCAGAGCGCCCTCCGCTTCTCCGACGAGCTGCGGCTCGTGAACGCCCGCGAGGGACAGGCCACACTGGTGGCGCAGACCTACGACGAGGTCGACCGCCAGCTCCGCGCCGCCAACGTGGACACGCCGGACGTGGCGGCCGTGCGCCGGCTCTTCGACCCCGCGCGGACGCGCGGCTACACGCCCGAGGTGGCCGACTTCCTCGTGCTCGCCTATGCCACCGTGCGCGGCCGCGAGCTGGTGCGAGGCGACCAGACCGTGAAGAACCCGACGCTCGGCCGGCTCGACAGCGACGCGGAGCTGCTCCAGCCGCGCCTGCCCAACGAGACCGCCTGGCATCGGGCGCTCGCGCGGGCGAGCACGCTCTTCGGGATCAGCGTGGGCAAGGCGCACACGGCCAAGAACGTCCGCGCCTTCGCCGAGAAGCTCAACGTCGCGGTGGATCGCGCGCTGCAGGATCGCGCCGATGCCGTCGCAGGGCAGCTCGCCCGGCACGCCGACTTCTTCAGCGCGGACCCGCCGCGGCTGCGCACGGCCCGTCGTGTCGAGGAGCTGCTCCACCAGCTCAAAGGACGCGACGCCGTGGCGCAGGTGCAGGCGCTCGCGGATCTCGAGCCGGAGACCTCGGAGTCGGCCATGAGCCGCCACCTCACGAGCGCGCGGACCAACGCCGAGATCCTGAGCAATGACGTGAACTTCGCGAGCTTTCCGGCGCTGGTTGCGCGCTCCGACGGCGCCGCAGCGGAGATCCTGGCCGCGCTCCGCGACGTGCTCGACAAGGACGAGATCATGGCCACGCTGGCGACGAAGCTCAGCGAGCTCAGCATCCGCGCCCAGAGGCTGCTCCAGCGGCCGCGGATCGCCACGCCGGACGGCGACGAGGCCACGCCGCCACCGCCGCCGGAGCAGCGCGCCGAGGTGTCCTCGGCGGCGGGGCTCTCGGCCGTGGTCGAGCAGCTCAAGGCGGCGCTCGCCGCGTCGCCCGGCGCGCGGATCGAGCTCACCTGGAAGATCGTGAGATGATCGAAGCTCCCCATCTCTCGATGGTGGATCTGCACGACGAGCTGGCGCTCATCCATCGCCGCAAGCACCGCACGTACACCACCGCGCTGTACGCGACCGGCGAGCAGGGGGAGCTCACGCTCAAGCTGGACGCGGGAGGGATCCCGTTCAAGGTCCGTCCGGTCCGCTGCGAGCTCGACTTCCGGCGCGCCCTCGCCGACGCCTCCGAGACGGAGAACCTCGCGCTTCTGGTCGACTATCCCGCCGACCGGCTCCCTGCCGACCTCCAGGGCAGGATCGCCGCCGGGAAGGTGTACCCCGTCGACCGCTCGCGGCGCGTGGCCCGCCTCTTCAATGCGAGCGCGGTGAGCGCCGAGGTCCTCTCCTGCCGCCCGCTGTGTGATGCGCTGCTCGCCGACCCGAAGCCCTTCTCGTACAGCATCGCGGGCTCCACGGTCGACCTGCACACCTCCTGGCGTGCGCTGCTCTTCCGCGCCACGGGGTTCCCGCACGACGGCGAGCTCTCGGAGGCGCGCCTCGCGCAGCACTGCGCGACGCACGCGCCGCCGCCGGGCTTCGCGGCGAGGCTCGGCGCCATGACGGCGGCCGGAAAAGAGCTGCTCGGCTACCTCGAGAGGTCGGTGGGGCCGCTCGCCGTGCTCGCGTGGAGGGCGTGGGAGGAGGGGAAGGCTCGAACCGTCGCCGCCCTGGCGTTCGTGCTCGATGGCGGCGGCGAGCGGGTGCGTCACGACGCCGGGCTGCGCGGCAGCCTCGCGCAGGCGCTCAAGGGCCTCGATCCCGCGCTCGCCGACGCGCCCAGGCGGAACCCCGCGCTCATCGAGCGCTGGGCCGCGCTGGCGGGCGATCTCTACCTTCGCCTCTCCGACGAGGTGGCGCGCGCCGTGCTGGCCGAGGCGAACGAGGTGGTCGCCGACCGCGAGGTCGCCGAGGCCCTCGCCGGCAGCCGCTTCCTGCGGGTCGCATTCGAGTCGACGTCGCAGCGGCTGGCCCGGGTCCTCCGCGCCGCGGCGGCCGGGCCGATCGACGCGGAGCACCTCGACGAGGCGCGGGCGGCGCTCGATCGGCTCGGGCACCACGTGCTGCACAAGACCCAGGAGGGCGGGGAGCTGGTCGTCCGTGCGCGGATGGCCGTGCGCCTCCTCGCGTACCTCCTCTCGCGCCCGGACCTGGACAGGAGCGCCGCGCTCCTGGGCTCCTATGGCCACGTCTTCGCCCTCGCGGAGCATTACGTGGCCCACGGCTCGTACGTCGATTTCGCGCGCGCGCGTGCCCGCGGGCCCGTGGACTCGGAGCTGGAGAAGAGCATCGACGCGATGCTCGTCCGCGCGGACGTGCTGCGCGAGCGCGACGACGAAGCGTTCGCCCGTGCCTACGTGGCATGGCTGAACAGCGGCAGCCCGAAGAGCCCGACCGTGATCCCCATCTCCGAGGGGCTCGACGCGTTCGCGGCTGCCTTCGTGAAGGATCAGCCGCACCGGCGTTTGCTCGTGGCCTTGCTCGACGGCATGTCATGGGCCAACGCCGTCGAGCTGCTGCAGGACTGCGAGCTGAAGGAGTACGCTCCCCTCCGGTGGTGTCTGGATCGCGGCGGCGGACGGGTCGTGCCGATGCTCGCAGCGCTCCCGTCGCTCACGGGCGTGAGCCGCGCTGCCTTGTTTGCCGGCAAGCGCGTGAAGGCGGGCGAGCCGCTCGACACGGGCAAGGACCCCGAGCGGTTCGCGACCCACGCCGGGCTGCGGCGCGCCGGGATCGAGGACGCCGTGCTCTACCTGAAGGATTCCGTCGAGACGTCCTCTGGCGACCTGCACCCGAAGGCGATCGCGCTGGTCCGCTCGCCCGACCGCGTCGTCGGTCTGGTGATCAACGCGCTGGACGATCAGCTCGGCGGCGCGCGCCAGGTCCGCGTGCCGGCCGACCTCGGGCACATCAAGCCCCTCGGGCGCCTGCTCGTGGAGGCCCGGGAGGCGAACCGCGCGGTGCTGCTCATCGCCGACCACGGGCACGTCCGCACCGATCGCATGGCGAGCGTCGGGCGCGCCGGCGACGGGAAGCGTTATCGGTACCTCGGTGACGACGACAAGAGCGAGGACGGTGAGGTGGTCGCCACCAGAGAGGTGGCGTGGGCGCCGCGCGGCAAGACGAAGGTGGCGATGCTTTACCGTGACCGCGACGCGTACGGCTCGACGGCGGCCACCGGCGAGCACGGCGGCGCGTCGCT
Organism: Sorangium cellulosum; assembly: GCF_002950945.1. Lineage (GTDB taxonomy): Bacteria > Myxococcota_A > Polyangia > Polyangiales > Polyangiaceae > Sorangium > Sorangium cellulosum_E. The sequence continues at coordinate 5,000,157 of NZ_CP012673.1, read as the reverse complement.
CGCCGAGATCGTCACGCCGGCCATCCTCGTCGGCTCGGACCAGCTCCGGCGGCGCGTGGAGGTGACGGAGGGCCGAGACGACGCCGAGCTGGAGGTCGCGCCGTATCCTCGCCCGGAGTGGTGGGATCTGGCGGCGCCGGCCCCGGCGCGGCCCCAGCCCGCCTCACGGCCGAAGACGCCTCCGCCTCCCCCGCCCCCGAAGAAGCACCAGCCGCTCCTGCCCATCTTCGAGTCGGCGTCGCCCGCACCGCCCCCGCCGCCGCCGCCTCGCGCGGAGCCCGCCGACGAGAGCCCCTGGCTCACCCGGCTCTGCGCGTCCAGGGCCTTCGACGGGCGCACCGCCGCGGAACGCAAGCGCTTGCGGGAGGTGATCGCGCCGCGGGTCGCGCTCCTGGCCGACGCGGGCGGCGCCCTGCCGGCCGACGTCTTCGCGCACCGGGCGGGCGTCCTACCGCACGCTGTCGGCGGCGTCGTCTCCGAGCTGCAGGAGTGGATCAACTTCGACGCTTACCTCATCGTCGAGCACGATCCGCGCTCCAAACGGGTCACGCTCAACGTGCCGCTCCTCGACGAGTACCTGAAGGAGGCCGGCTGATGGATCTCGGCACGCTGCGCCGGAAGGAGATCATCGCGCCGCTGCGCAACGGCACGGTGCCCCGGCGTGGGCTCGAGCACCTCGCCGTCGGTCTCGGCCGCTTCGAGGCGGCCATCGACGAGGAGCTGGAGCACGTCGCGCACGGGTATGGCGCCTTCAAGGCGGTTCGCGGGGAGTACGGCAGCGGCAAGACGTTCTTCTCGCGCTGGGTGCAGCACCGGGCGCAACAGCGCGGCTTCGCCACGGCGGAGGTGCAGATCTCCGCGAGCGAGACGCCGCTCCACAAGCTGGAGACCATCTATCGCCGCGCGCTGGAGAGCCTGCGCACCAAGGAGTGGGACAGCGGCGCGTTCCGCGCGCTCGTGGACCGCTGGTTCTACGGCCTCGAGGAGGAGGTCAACACCCGCGGCGGCCCCCGCGAGCCGGCGGCCCTCGCGGAGGAGGTCGGTGATCTGCTCGAGACCCGCCTCACGGCCGTGCGCGACACGCAGCCGCTCTTCGCGACGGTGCTCCGGGCGTGTTATCGAGCGCGGGTCGGGGAGGACAACGCCACCGCGGACGGCCTGCTCGCCTGGCTGATGGGGCAGCCGAACGTGGGCGCGAGCGTCAAGCGCCCGGCCGGGTTGCAGGGCGACATCGACGGCACGGCCGCCGCCGGCTTCCTCCGCGGGCTGCTCGTCCTCCTGCGCGAGACCGGCCGCAAGGGGCTGCTCCTGGTGCTCGACGAGGTCGAGACGATCCAGCGCATGCGCGCCGACGTGCGCGAGCAGAGCCTCGACGCGCTCCGCAAGCTCATCGACGACATCGACGGTGAGCGCTACCCCGGCCTCTACGTGATGATCACCGGGACTCCCGCCTTCTTCGAAGGCCCGCAGGGCATCAAGCGGCTCGCCCCGCTCGAACAGCGCCTTTACCAGGACTTCTCGGGCGACCCGCGCTTCGACAGCGCCCGGGCGACGCAGATCCGGCTCCTGCCGTTCGACGTCGAGAAGCTCGTCGAGGTGGGCGGGAAGGTGCGCGCGCTTTACCCGACCAAGCACCCGCAGCGCATCGCCGAGCGCGTCGGCGACGCCGTCGTGCGCGAGCTGGCGGCGGCCCTCACCGGCAAGCTGGGCGGCAGGGTCGGCGTGGCGCCGCGGCTGTTCCTGCGCAAGATGGTGAGCGATCTGCTCGACAAGGTCGACGAGCACGAGGAGTACGACCCGCGGCGCGACTTCAAGCTCGTGGTCGACGCACGCGAGATGACGTCCGCCGAGCGCGAGGCGGCCGGCCTGGAGACGACGGTGGATGACATCGCGCTCGACCTCCCGTCGCAGGACGGCGGGGAGCGCCGTTCGGAATGACGTCCTTTGAACGGCTGACCGCCGCTGTCCAGTACCAGATCCTCAACACCCTGGGTTTTCGCGAGCTCCGGCCGGTGCAGGAGCTGACCATCGACGCGGTGCTCGACGGCAAGAACTGCGTCGTCCTCGCGCCGACGGCCGGAGGGAAGACGGAGGCAGCCTTCTTTCCGCTCCTCTCGGCGATGGAGGCCGGCGACTGGAGGCCCGTCTCCGTGCTGTACCTCTCGCCGATCCGGGCGCTCCTGAACAACCAGGAGGCGCGGATCGCGCGATACGCGGAGACCATCGGACGGCGCGTGTTCAAGTGGCACGGGGACACCGGCGCGCCGGCGCGCCGGCGGTTCATCCAGGAACCGGCCGACATCCTGCTGACGACGCCCGAGGCGCTGGAAGCCATGTTGATGAGCCCCAAGGTGCCCGCGGCCAGGCTGTTCACGGGGCTGCGGGCTGTGGTCATCGACGAGATCCACGCGTTTGCCGCTGGTGACCGGGGCTCTCATCTCGCCGCCTTGCTGGAGCGGATCGCGAGGTTCTGCAGGTTCGACGTGCAGCGCGTCGGGCTCTCGGCCACCGTCGGCAACCCGGAGGAGATTCTGCGCTGGGTCCGCGGCCACTCCGAGCGCGAGGGAGCTATCGTGTCGCCGCCACGGATCGGCACGGCTCCGAAGCTGGCGCTCGACTACGTGGCGAGCGTCCCGAACGCCGCGAAGGTGATCGCCGCCCTCCACCCCGGGAAGAAGCGCCTCGTGTTCGTGGACTCACGCCGCGGGGCCGAGGAGCTGGGCCGCGAGCTGCTCGCCGGCGGTGTCGATGCGCACATCGTCCACGGCTCCCTCGCGCCCGCGGAGCGGCGGGATGCCGAGCGCGCGTTTCAGGAGAAGCAGGACTGCGTGATCGTCTCGACGAGCGCGCTGGAGCTGGGGATCGACGTCGGCGATCTCGACCACGTCTTGCAGATCGACTGCCCGGCGACGGTGGCGAGCTTCCAGCAGCGCATGGGTCGCACCGGCCGGCGGCCCGGGGCGACGCCGAACTGCACTTTCCTCGCCACGAAACCTGAAGCCGTGCTCCAGGCGGCCGCGCTCCTGCGCCTTCACCGCCGGGGATACGTCGAGCCCGTGCGGCCGTCCAGACGGGCGTTCCACATCATGGCCCACCAGATACTGGCGCTGTCGATCCAGCTCGAAGGCGTCGGTGCGAGGGACTGGTTCGCGTGGCTGGACGGGGCGACCCCGTTTGCAGAGGTGACGGCCGACCAGCGTGCCGCGCTCGTGGCCTTCATGCTGGAACGAGGAATCCTGATCGGGGATGGCGGGAAGCTGAGCTTGGGGCCGGAGGGCGAGCGGCGGTACGGCCGTCGGAACTTCGCCGAGCTGTACGCGGTCTTCTCCACGCCACGGCTCGTTACCGTGCACTGGGGCACGCGCGAGATCGGGACGGTCGACGCGGAGTTCCTCGAGTCCCTGGACACCGACCAGAGGCGCGCGGCGTTCTCGCTGGGAGGGCGGCCGTGGCAGGTGGTTCGGGTCGACTGGGGGCGTGGCCTCTGCGGGGTGGAGCCCGCAGAGCACGCGCGCGCCGCACGGTGGACAGGCGCACCAGGTTTCCTTGGCCACGAGCTGGTCCAGGCCATGCGGGAGGTGCTCGTGTCCGACGACGCCGACCCATGGTGGTCGAGGCGCGCGGCCGAGGTGGTGGCTGGGCTGCGGGCTGAAGCGATGTTCCTGCGAGACACGCCGGCGCCGGTCATCGACGGACCCAATGAGATCACTTGGTGGACCTACGTGGGGGGGCGCGGGAACATGCTCCTGGCCAGGATGATCGAGGCGGAGCTCGGCGGCCGGTGCGTGGTCCGGAATACGTCGATCACGCTCAAGGAGGCAGTGGGGACGAGCGTGGCGGCCTTGCGTGAGCTGGTGCGCCGCATGGGCGAGGAAGGGCGTCCCGGGATCGCCGATGCGCGCCGGTTTGCTCGCTCGTGCGCGGGGAGGATGCGGCTATCGAAGTTCCAGCCTTGTTTGCCTGAGGAGCTGCTGGAGGAGTTCCTCATCGAGGCCCTCGATGTGGCCGCCGCGAGGGTGGCCGTGGACGCCGCCAGGTGATGTGGCGAGCTCGGACGATCCGGACCTGGTGTTCTGGCTCGGCGCGCCGGGTTCTCGTCCCTTCGTCGACCCCGGCCGGCAACCCCTCTCGACGGCGAGTGGCACCGGCCGCAGCTCCCGAGTTCCCGTCTGCTGTCTGCGGCGCGAGCCCAATCTACACCTCGGCGGAACTGGAGCCTAGCTAACGCCCGATCATCGAGCGCAGCGGGCGCGACCGCTCACCGCCGCAGAATGCCGAGCGTCCGGGCCTGCTCGCGCAGCGCCGCGATCACCGCGGCCGTCGCCGGCCCCGGCGGTGCGGGCCGTCGCCCGCGCACGAGCGCCAGGGTGCGCGACAGCGGCGCGAGATCCTGCACGGGCACCTCGACCAGCCTTTGCTCGGCGAGGTCCTCCGCGATGTAGGTCGTCGGAAAGAAGCCGACCGCGACCCCGCGCGTGACCAGATGCCGCGCCGTCTCCATCGGCACGTCCATCGACGCCCCTGCCTGCTCGCCGATCCGCGTGATCTCCGGGTGATGCGTGCGCCACCAGCGCAGCCTCAGGAACGGCCGCCCGAGGCGCGCGACGTCCTCGCGCTCAACGCGCCGCCGCCGGGCGAGCGGGTGGTCCGGCGCGACCGCGAGCACGACCGGCTCGCGCATCAGGAACAGCCGCGTCAAATCCGCGGCGCCCGCGTCCAGGCACGGCCACACCACGACGCCGAGCTCGACGAGCCCGTCGAACAGCATGGCGAGCACCTGCTCGTGCGCGGCCGATCTCACCAGCCACTCGAGCGACGGGTGCGCGGCGGCCACGCTCGCGAGCGCGGGGCCGACCAGCCCGGCGGCGACCGAGCCGAGCGCGGCGAGCGTGACGCGGCCGCGCTGACCGGTGCGCGCGAGCCGCGCCGCCTCGAGCCCCTCGTCGAGCACCTCGGTCGCGCGGCGCGCGAACGGCAGGAAGCCCTCGCCGAGCGGCGTCAGCGCGACCCGCCGGCCGCGGGTGAACAGCGCGCCCCCGACCTCGGCCTCGAGCGCGCCGATACGCGCGCTCACCGCCGGCTGACCGATGCCCAGCGTCCGCGCGGCGCGGGTGAAGCTGCCCTCGCGCACGACGCGCAGAAACGCGGTCAGCTGCGCGACGTCCATGACCGCGCTCCCATCGAGAACGTCGATGCGACCCATTGCTTCGATTGCATTGAAGCATGCTACGGCGGCCGCTAGCTTCACCGCCATGGATACCGTACGAATGGCCCACGCCGGCGACGCCGCGGCGGTCGCGGCGATCTACGCCCCGAGCGTCGCGGGGCCGACCTCGTTCGAGCTGGAGCCGCCGACCGCGGGCGAGATGGCGGCGCGCATCGCCGGCGTGCTCGCCCACGCGCCGTGGCTGGTCCTCGAGCGCGACGGCGCGGTGGTCGGCTACGCGTACGGGGCGCGGCACCGCGACCGCGCGGCCTACCTGTGGTCGGTCGACACCAGCGTGTACATCGACGCCGCGCACCACCGCACCGGGGTCGGCCGCGCGCTCTACCGCGCGCTGCTGGAGCTCCTGCGCCTGCAGGGCTTCTACGTCGCCCACGCGGGCGTCACGCTGCCGAACCCGGCCAGCGTCGGCCTCCACGAGGTGCTCGGCTTCGAGCCGGTCGGCGTCTACCGCGACGTCGGCTTCAAGCAGGGCGCGTGGCGCGACGTCGGCTGGTGGCGGCTCGCCCTGCGCGCGCCCGACGGCGCGCCCGCGCCGCCGCGGACGCCGGCGGAGATGGCAGGACACCCGGCGTGGACGGCGATCCTCGAACGCCACGGTGGATGACGCCGCCCGTGAGCCGCTCCCCGGCCGAAGGCCACATCGAGCCCTCGGCGGGGCTGTGTCCCTGCAAACGCGCGGCGTCGTGGACGCGACCGGCGCTCACACGCGGGCCGTCGATGCCGCGGGAGGACGCTCGATCGAGCTCGCGCTCGATGCACGTTGCCAGGGTGCTCACGAAAGGATCAAGCACCATGGTCGCATGGTCGCCAGGGACGGGCACGACGCGGACGCGGCCCCTCACGAAGGCGGACCAGCCCAGGTCGGGGCTCTCGCGGAAAAGTCATATCCAGAGCAACGAATTCCCCTATACACCAATATGTCCGCATATGGGGCGTGCCGCGTCATGGGCAGCGCTACCCACAGAATTCTGCAATTGCCAGCGATAACAAGGCGCCGCCTTCACTCCACAGCCGGCCTGCGCGGCAGGTGGCCCTGTGGATCACCGCGCGATGCCGCGTAGCTCCAGCGCGCCGCCCGGCGAGCGCGCCGCGAGCACCGTGATCGTCGCCGAGGCCGACGGCCCGAACAGATCGAGCCCCGAGAGGCCGGGCACCTCGGCCGCGGGCGCCGAGAGATCGACCGGCCTCCGCCGCAAGGACGCCTCGCCCTCCGCGGGCCGGTCCACCCACTCGACGAGCTCGCCGCGGATCGCGGGCAGCACGTGCGGCGCGCCCCCCATCTCGATGCGCGCCGCCACGGCGTCGCCGCTCCCGGGAGCGTCGATGTCCCCGATCAGCAGATCGAACTGGTCGAACTTGGGCTCCGGGTGAATCGGCGCCCATTCGAGATAGGCCACCTTCTCTCCAGCGCCGAGCATCGGGAACGCCTGTTTGCCGTCCCGCGGGCGCGGGGCGGCGCGCCGCGTGCGCCGATCATAGACCACGATGTCCGCGAGATCGCTCGCGTCCTGGTCGAAGCGACCGTCGGGATCCTCGGAGAAATCAGCGAAGGCGACGTACGTCGCCGAGATGTCCGGGAAGCGCTGCTGCCCCGGGCCGGACGCGACGCGGACCGCCTCCGCCTGGCCGGGCTCGTACAGGAAGATGTCCGTGTCGCCCGCCTCGTCCGCGGTCAGCCAGCCCGTCAGCACCACGGCGTCTCCCGCCACGCGCGGCTCGCCCGCGTGATCGAACGGGCCAGGGATCGTCCTGGTCTCGCCGCCCCAGCGCGCGCGCACCACGCGTGTTCCGTTCTCGGTCGCCTCCCAGGCCACGACGTCGCCGGCGAGCGCAGGGCGGCGGGGCTCCTCGGCGGCGGGCGCGAGGAGGAGCTCTTCGCCCGTGCCGAGATCACGCAGCTTCAGATCGCCGCTCACCTCGCCAGCCTCGGGCGCCGCGACGTAGGTGAGCCAGCAGCCGTCGATCGCGTAGGGGGGAGCTCCGGGCGCCTGCGGGGCGCCTGCGTGGGCGTCCGACGCGGAGACCGCGACGCCATCGGCCGCGGAGGCGTCGCATGCAGCGAGCGAGGGCGGCGTGCTGGGGGCGCCGCCTCCGCTGTCCGGCCGGTGAGACGGCGATCCGCCGACGCCCGCCGGCGAGCAGCCCGCGACGAGCAGCGCGAGCGCGAACCACGCGCTCGATCCACGGCCACGGTGAGAGCCCGGACCTCGAAGGCGGGGACGCGGGAAGATTGAAGGGACGTTTCTCTCCGCCTCGCGGCCTCTATGGTGATCCTCCTCGGGCCTCGACCTGTTCAGTGCTCCGGAACCGCTGCCTCTCATAAAGAGTCCTCCGATGCTGCCTTCTGCCTGCTTCTCTGCCAGCAGAGCCTCCACGAGGTGATTCACTCCGCTTTCCCCTGCGACCCGGAGATGGCGCGCATGCCGAGGCGCACCATGCGCTTCTTCAGACCGTGGCGCGTGAGGCCGAGGCGCTCGGCCGCGCGGCTGATGTTCCCGCCGGTCTCCGCGAGCGCGCGCCGGATCGGCTCGCGCTCGTCGTCCTCGGCCAGCGCGCGGCGCGTCTCGCCCGAGCCGCCCCGCCCCGCGGCCGGCGGCGGAACGGGTCCGGCCGGGGCCCCGGGGCGCTCCGCCGCGGCGGGCGTCCGGCGCGTGTTCGCTCGCATCGCCCGCGGGAGGTGCTCGAGCTCGACGCGGCGCACGCCGAGCGCGGTCAGGCGCTGGACCAGGTGCGCGAGCTCCCGCACGTTGCCGGGCCACGTGTACGCCTCGAGCGCCGCCAGCGCGCGCGGCGCGATCTCGACGGGGGCGCCCGTCCGATCCAGGTACCCGCGGAGCAGCAGCGGCACGTCGCCCTCCCGGTCGCGGAGCGGCGGCACGTGGATCTCGATCGCGTTCACCCGGAAGAGCAGGTCCTGCCGGAACGCCCGCTCGGCGACCGCCTGCGCCAGATCCCGGTTCGTGGCCGCGACGATCCGCGCGTCGAACGGCCGCTCGTCGTCGCTGCCCACCGGGCGATAGCGCCGTGACTCCAGCGCCCGCAGCAGCACCGCCTGCCGCGCGAGCGGCAGCTCCCCCAGCTCGTCGAGGAAGAGCGTGCCGCCCTCGGCGTGGGCGAGCAGGCCGGGACGCGCGCGCTCGGCCCCCGTGAACGAGGCCCGCGCGTGGCCGAAGAGCTCCGCCTCGAAGAGCGTGTCGGGCACGGCGCCGCAGTTGACGGCGACGAGCTCGCGCGAGCGGCGCGGGCCGAGCTCGTGGAGCGCCCGGGCGAAGAGCTCCTTGCCCGTGCCGGTCTCGCCCGTGAGGAGCACCGGCAGGTCGCTGTCGATGGCCGCGTCGAGGCGCGCGAGCGCCCGGCGCAGCGCGGGGCTCTGGCCCAGGATGTCGGGGAAGCTCCTCCGCAGCGGGGCCGCGGGCACGACGGTCGTCTCGGCGCGCCGGGGATCGGGCGCGGGCTCGGCGGGCGAGGCGACGCGGGCAGGCGCCGGGCCTTCGCGGCGGGGCTCGTCCGGCGCTCCGGGGCGGGCGAAGAGCCGCAGGAAGAGCCCCGCGAGCGACGCCCAGCGAGCGGCCTGCACCCCCGTGACGGCGTCGAAGCACGCCGGACGGAACCGGTGCTCGACGACGACGAGCGCGCGCGGAGGGCCGGGGAACGCCGGACCCGGCGCGACCGCGCTCGCCCCGAGGGCGCGCGCGCCCAGGGAGGCGGGGTCCGCGCCGACGCGCAGCAGGAGCCGCGAGCCGCGGCCGCCCGGCGCCTCCACGTCGCGCTGGTAGTGGACGGGCGCGGCCTGGCTCAGCGCGAGCTGCGCCAGGTCCGGCGCGATGCGCCGGGCCGCCTCGGCGATCTCCAGCCCGTCGATGTCGGCGCCCCAGGCCGCGACCGTCCGCCCCTGCTCGTCGACCACGGCGAGCAGCGCGCGCTCCGCCCCCGACTGCCGCACGAGGGCGCGCGCGAGCCCGACGGCCGCCTCCGCGGCGCTGTCCGCCGCCGCCTTCGCGCCGTCGCCCGCGGCCGCCACCGACGCGAGCCACGCCCAGAGCGCGTCGTCCTCCCCGCTCGCCGCCTCCGTCATGCCCCGGCCAGCATACGCGTCGCCTGCCGCGGCCGGTGCGCCCTGCGCCACGCGCGCGCCCTGCGCCGCGGCCGGCGCCCGCCGCGCGCCCTGCCGCGCCGAGCGCAGCACGTCGAGCGCCTGCGCTTCCACCTCCGCGAGCATCGCCGCGCGGGCCCGCCGCGCGGCCAGGATCGCCCCCCGCGCCGCCCGCCGGGGCTCCGCCGGCAGCTTCGTGAGGTACACCTGCGCCTCCGCCACCTGGGCCCGCGCGTCGACCAGCGGGTCGCTCGCCCGCACGCCGGGCTCCAGCGCCGCGAGCGCCGCGAGCGCCCGCCCACCGTCGCCGTCGAGCAACGCCACGTTCGCCCGCGCGATCACCAGATCGGCCTGGATCGCCGCGGGGAGCGACGCCGCGAGCGCCCACGCCTCCTCGATGCAGCGCTCCGCCGCGCGCGCGTCGCCGCGGCGCACCTCGATGTCCGCGCGCGCCGACAGGCACCAGCCGCGCCCCGCCACCTGACCCAGCGACCGCGCGAGCCGCATCGCCTCGTCGAGCGCGCGGAAGGCCTCCTCGTAACGCGACGCCTTCCCGAGCGCGATCCCCAGGTTCATCAGGCACGACCGCATCCCGGCCCGGTCCCCGAGGCTCCGCTTGACCGCGAGCGAGGCCTCGAACGTCCGCACCGCGTCCTCCACCTGGCCGCGGTAGAGGGCGACGATCCCCGCGTTGTGGTGGAGCCGCGCCACCTCCTCCACATCGTCGGCGCTCTCGCCCGCCGAGGGCAGCTTCACCTGCGCCTCCGCGAGCCACGCCTCGGCCTCGCCCCAGTCGGCGCGCATCAGCGCCACGAGCCCCAGCGTGGACAGCGCGAACGCCTCGGCCGCCCCGCCGCCGAGCCGCCGCGCCGCCGCGAGCGCCGCGAGCGCCTGCTCCTTCGCCGCCGCCGCGTCCCCGTCGCGCGCGCTCTTCTCCGCGCGCCGCCGCAGCGCGAGCACGAGCACCCGCTCGTCCCGCTGCGCCGCCTCGTCGAGCCACGCCACGACCTGCGGGTGCGCCGCGCCCACGCCCGCGTCGCGCGTCAGCCGCTCGAGCCTGCAGAGCAGCCCCGGGGTCCTCCGGTGCGCGTCCTCGCCGAGCGCGAGCAGCGCCTCGATCTCCTCCGACCGCAGCCCCGCCTCGCGCGCCTGCGCCGCGGCCCGCTCGCGGAGCTCTGCGCGGCGGGCCGGCGTGCACGGCGCCGCCGCCGCCGAGAGGAGCGCCGACGCAGGCGCGCCGGGATCCGCGAGCAGCGCCGCGGCGACCTCCTCGGCGACCTCGGGCGTGGCGAGCGCCGCGGCGAGATCCCTCGCCAGGGCCGGAGCGGAGAGCGTGTAGAGCGCGCCGGCAGCCTCCTCCCGCCTCGCGATCAGCGAGCCCGCGAGCAGCTCGCAGAGGGCCCGCTCGCCGGAGGCGGCCGGCTGTCCGCCGCCGCGCTCCGCCGCCCGGCCGCCGCGCCCGAACCCGGGGCGGCAGAGCGCCTCCGGCAGGGCGCCGCTCGCGATCGCGATGGCCGCGAGCGTCGCGCAGGCGCCGGCCGACAGCCCGCGCACGCGCTCGATCGCCGTGTCCTTCGTGAGCGGCACGCGGCCGAGCGACGCGACGAGCCACCCCGGGTTCTTCCCCGACGCCGCGGCGGCCTCGCGCAGGCTCGCCTCGTCGTCCACGCCGAGCGCGCGGCACAGCGCGCCGAAGCTCGTGTCGCTGAGCGGCTCGAGCGCCACACACTCCGCGCCCTCGGGCGCGCTCCGGGCGGTCGCGACCACCTCGATCGCCGCGCCGCCGGGCGCCGCCGGCCGGCACCGGTACGCGTCGAGCGCGGCGCGGAGCTCGGCCGGGGCCTGGTCCAGGTCGTCCAGCAAGAGCAGGAGCGGAGGCCCGTCGCCGGGCGGCGTCACGAACGGCGGCGCCCGCTCGGCGCCCCGGAAGAACGCGATGAGCCGCGGCAGGAGCGGGTCGGCCTCGCGCGGGAACGCCACGTACCGAGCGCTGCGCCCGCCGAGCAGCGCCCGCGTCACGAGCTCGCGGCCGAGGTGGCTCTTGCCGACGCCGCTCGGTCCGGTGATGTAGCGCACGCGGCTTGACGGCGCTTTTTGCAGCGCCTCGAGCTCGCGCTCCCGCCCGATGGGCGCGGGCGGCGCCCCGACGGCGATGCCCGCCTCCGCGGTCGCGACGCCGAGCTGCCGGAGCACCTCGCGGGCCTCGGGGGGGCGGTCTTGCGGGTGCAGGGCGAGGAGCGCCTCGATCACCTCGGCCACGCTCGGCTGGACCCACGGGGCGGCGTCGCGCAGCGGGCGCCGCGCGCGCCAGGGTCCGGGCGGGCGGCCTGCGGCCGAGCACCACGCGAGCGCCCCAAGGCTGTAGAGGTCGGACGCGGGCGAGGGCGCGCCCCCGGCGAGCAGCTCGGGGGCGGCGAACGCGGAGGTGAACGCGACGGCGCCGCCCGGCGCGCGCGCCCTCGCCACCGCGGCCCCGAGGTCGAGGAGCACGGCCTCGGCGCCGCCCCCTCCGAGGGGTCGCATCCGGACGTGCGCCGGCTTGAGATCGCTGTGCACGAACCCCGCGTCGTGCAGGGCGGCCAGGGTCCTCGCGACGCCGCCGAGCACGCGCGCGAGCCGCGCCGGGCGCCCTTCGGCCGGGGCCCCCTGCACCCACGCCGCGGCGTCGTCGCCGGCCACGTACTCCTCGACGAGGAAGGGGGCTCCCGTCCGCTCGTCCCGTCCGAGGTCGTGCGCCCGCACCACGCCGGGGACACGCAGGCGCGCGAGCAGCGCGAACTCGCCGAGCAGGGCGTCCTCGCGGAAGGCGCCCTGGCGGAACACCTTCGCGACGAGCTCGCGTGCCCGCGCCTCGCGGTCGATCACGCGCCCCACGACGCCCTGCGCTCCCTGCCCGAGGATCTCGCCCGGCTCGTACCGAGCATGGGCCACGAAGGGCTCGCGCCGCGGGGCGTGCATGGCGGCGAGGCTACTCGCGCGCGGCGCTCGGCGTCGCCGCGGCCGCGATGCGCGCGAGGTGGGGCTCGCCGTACGCGGGCTCGCCGAGGAGCGCGAGCGCGCGGCGGAGGCGCGGCTCGGCGAAGCGCCCGAGGTCGTCGAAGTGGCGCGCGGCCTCCCCGGCGGTGGACGGGTCTGCGAGCCGCCGCGCGGCGTCGACGTCGGCCGCCTCGAGCTCGGGGGAGAGCACCTCGACGCGGATCATCATGACGCGCACAACGTCCTCGGGCGCGGGATCGACGGTGAGCGGGATCGAGGTGTCGGTCCACGATTCCGGGGCGAGGTAGAGCACCCGGACGCCGGGCGTCCGGAACCACTGGCGCTTCCAGGTGTTCACCATGGCGACGGCCTCGTCGTGGTACAGGCCGGTCGCGTCGAGGGCGTCGATCACGCTCGCGCCGAGCGCCTCGACGAACTCGTCGAGGGGCGGGGCTCCGTCGAGCGAGGGGGCGCGCTCGACGAGCGTGCCGCCGCTGGCGATGCCCTCGGGGTGCGCGACGAACGCCCCCGCCGAGGCGCCGACGTTGAGGACGAAGACGGTGCCGATCGCCTCGCCGAGGGTATTCTCGGCGGAGATCGCCCCGCCGGTGCCGGCCGTCACGCGGACGGGCAGGTCGAAGTTGCCGAGCCCTCGATAGAACAGGAAGCGCTCGTGCTGGGGCGCCTCCGTTGCGCCGGGCACGCCTGCGACGCGGAGCGGGTTGGCGCCGACCTGGCGCGCGTGGGCCCACGTGAACCGATCGAGCGGCGCCTCGGGCAGGGGGATGTCGCTCTCGCGCCCGAGGATCTCGATCGTACCCCACTCGAGGGAGCCGTTCGCGATCGCGCCGTACTTCTCCGCGCACACCGGCGAGCCGAAGGGGAACTCGGGGTCGAGCGCCGGGTCCGCGTACGTCGTCACGCCAGCAACGGTGTCAGGCGCGAAGATGGGCGGGTAAAAGTCGTGGACGGCGGGGTACCACTGCGTGAAGATCCCTTTGGGGAACGCCATCTGGACGTACGCTTTGAGCGGCTCCTCGGCGTAGAAGTAAGTTACCGGCGTCTCCATCTTCACGTTGACGCTCGTCGACGTCGAGCCCTCGAGCGAGCCGGCTTCGAGCCGGTCATAGACGAAGGCGGGGAGGTCCTCCTCTTCGTGATGCAGCCCCGGTTGGAGCGAGCCGTCGGATCCGACGACCACGGTGTCGGTGCCCCATTCGTGGACGATGAAGCCCTTGCCAGGGTACGCGAGATCGGGCGCCGGAGGCACGTCGCGCGCGGGCTGCTGGCCGGCGAGGAGGCCGCGGTGAGGCGCCGGACCGGGCGGCGCGCCGTCGCTGTCGGATGTTCCGAAGCACGCGGGGATCAGGATGGCGAGGAGGAAGGGAAACGTGAGCGTGAGGCGGCGGGATGTCGATGCGGTGACCATGATAAGACCTCCTGCCCGGCCCTGGAGCAACTCTCGGGCCGTCGCGCCAAGTCATTAAATTCCAATGGATTGTGAGCATCGCACCGAGGCGGTTACCAGCGGAGGTGGTAACTGGGCCGGCGGGGCGACCGGGAGCTGGTAACCCGGGGAGATGCCTGGAACGGGCGGGGCCTCATTCCAACAGGTCACGCAGCCTCCTGCGTCAGCCGCTGGGCCGCCTCGAGATCCTGGAGCGGCCTCTCGCGGCGGGCTTGGAGAACAGGCTCTCCCGGATGCGACGATGGCGCGGGTCGGTCGTCGTGCGCGGGTGAAACGCGGCGTGGAGCGTGAACGGCTCGACCTCGAACGGGAGCGGTCGGGTCGTGAGCGGGAGCCCCGAGGCGCGGACGACGCGCGCAGGCAGGGTAGCGACGAGATCGGTCTCCGCCGCCATCGAGAGGGCGAGCAGCAGCGACGGCACACGCGCCCGCACGTCCCGCGATCGATCAAGCCGCACGAGCGCCCGCTGCACCGACGAGAACCCCGGCACCGAGGTGCCCACGACCACGTGCCCGCACGCAAGATACCGCTCGATCGTGGCCATCTTGATCGTCGGCGCGGCGGCCGGGTCCGGCTTTAGCGCACGAGCACCGTGCCGTCGGCGCCCATGGCGATCACGCGTCCGCCCGCGCCCGTGACGGCCGTGAGCTCGGGCGTATCCATGCGCTGCACGGGCCGCGACCAAGCCTGACCGTCGTAGTGGAGGATCGTCTGCGTCGCCCCCTGCGCGCCGCCGACCGCCCAGACATCGTCCGCGCTCGCGCCCCAGACGGCGCGCACGATCGTGAACTCGCCGGCGCTGAACACGATGGGATCGCGCTCGGCCTCCCACGCCGTCCCGCCCCAGCGGTAGATCGCGCTCGAGTCCGCGACGGCCCAGACGTCGTCGCCGGACGAGCCCCAGAGGCTGGCGAACGCGGGCTGCCGATCCGGGATCGTGTGCTGATCCCAATCGTCGGTGCCGTCGCCGTGGAAGAGCAGGCCGAACACACCCGCCACCCACACGTCGGTTGGCGACGAGCCCCAGATCGCGCGGAGCGTACCGCTCGTGTCGAGCTCCCGATGCGCGAAGGCCGCGCCGTTCCAGCGCGAGATCACGGGTTTGAGATCGTGGCTCGCACCGACCGCGTACACCGTGCCCGTGCCGTCGCCCCACACGGCCTCGAGGTTCCCGCGGCAGAGCGCGGGCCCGCAGAAGATCGGGTCCGCGACCTCCACGACCGTCCACTCGGTGCCCTGCCACCGCAGGATCACGCCGGCCTGTCCGACGGCCCAGACGTCGTCCGTGCCGCTGCCCCAGAGACCGTGGAGGTCGGTCTCGAGTGCGTCGGGCACGCGCGTCTCCACGATCCATCCGCCCGCCTCACGGCGCGCGACGAGCCCGTCGTCGCCGACTGCCCAGAGGCGATCGATCGAGGGGTCGGCCCACACCGCGCGGATGCGGCGCGTGTCCGGGAACGCCTCGGGGCAAAAGCCCGCGTGGCAGGGGTCGACGCCACCGTCGGGCGGCGGCAGCGAGCCGTCGGTCGATCCGTCAGTCCCCGGCGCGTCGTCGGGGATGGATCCGTCGGGCGCGCTCGCGCGCGGATCGTCGCTGCAGGCGCAGAGGAACAGGAGGGCGGGAAGGAAGCGGAAGGCCATGGAAAGCTCCGGGGGACGCCGCGCAATCGCGCGGCTTCCGTTCGCTATGACATGCGCGTCCCCTTTGGAGGAGCGACACCCGCGGTCCGGAACGTGCTCCGTGCCAGGCCTCGGGCGGTCGTGATGGTCGCGCCGCTGCCGTGCGCGCGCGGCAGCGGCGCGGCCCGGAACGTCGACGGCTCGCCGAGCGCGGCGAGGAAGCGGGCAATGCTCGTTGGCTCGGTGATCCTGGCGACGAGTTTCATCCTGCCTTTGCACGTCGGGCGCGCGAGCACGTCGATGGCAAAGGTACGGCGAAGCAGCTCGGCCGTGCCTTCAGGAGCGTCCCGCTGGCTCCCTGCGTTGTTTGCAGCCTCGGTGCGATGGCCATCGAGATCGAGTCCATCCCGAATCTCCTTGCCGCCCGTCGTCGGCGCCGTCGTGTGCTGCGGAACGGGTCCAGCTGCATCTTCATCCCCCGATCGGGCACGCCATGTACACGGCGATCTCCCCTTCAGCGGGTGTCCCGCGGTAGAGCGAGGCGTCGAACCCGCAGATCTCGAAGCCCAGGCGGCGATACGCCTGAATTCCGGGGTCGTTGAGGTGGGTCGTCTCGATCCACGCCATCTTAGCGCCGGCCCGGCGCCCCCACTCGATGCCGGCGCGCATCAGCTCGCGCCCTCCACCGCGGCCGCGGTAGGGGAGGTCGATGTAAAAGTGCCAGATCGACATCCGCCGGTTCCACTCCTCGACGGACATGGCGACATTTAGGTTGGTGCACGTATGGGCGGTCCATGCCGAGCTCTTCGCCGCTGGGTATCTCTACACGCTTTCCCGCGCGGTGCAGCGAGGCGATGCCGAGCTCGGGGTCCATCCATCAGCGTGGGAGAACACGATGGCCGCCGTCGAGTGGGCGATGATGGAGCATGTGGGCGGGCGCATCCAGGGACCCACGCTCATCACCGTGGAGGATCTCATCACCGTGGAGGATATAGAGCGGATGCGCCGCGTCCACGCGATGGGCTCCGCTGGACCGATGCCCGCGCTGGCACCGATGGCGCCGTGGATCACGACCCTCCCCCGGCCTCCATCCCCAGCTCTCCGCGCTTGTCGCCCGGCTCGCCCAGATCCCCGGCCTGGTCGACCCGCGCCATCTGCGGCCGGAGCCGCCCCGGGATGTCGGCGCATGGTCCTCCACCCAGGCCAGTTTCGGCATTGCCGCACGTTGTCCAGGAGAGCACCTGGCAGCGGGTGATCGCCGAACGTGATGACCGAGGACGGACGAGCGCGGCGCAGCCTTCCTAGGGTCCGCCCGCCCGATCCACGCATGGAAGCGCCCTCCTCCTGTCGGCCGGAGCTAGCGCAGCGCATACCACCTCGACCTCTGCAAGGCGTCTGCTCCTCCTGAACGCACCCGTTGCGGTACTCCGCGCCACGCTGTAACACCGCACGTCCAGCCTCGGCCCGTCGTTCCTGCCATGCCCTCCCAGCGCCTCGCCCGCATCGCGCCTCCTCTTCGTCGCCATCTGGCCGACGGGGTTCATTGTCGCGCGGCTGGTGGCGCCTCACGCGGAGCCGCTCACCTTTCTTCTGGTGCGCTACACGCTCGCCGGGCTCGTTCTGGCCGTCATTGCGGTCATGGCGCGGGTGCAATGGCCGAGAACGGCGCGGCCATGGCGGGACGGTCTCGTGGCCGGCGCCCTGCTGCACGGGTTCTACCTCGGCGGTGGTCCTGCCCCGCTTCCGCGGACAGGTCCACGATGCCGCGAGCGCGGTCACGTAGGTCTTCAATTCGAACTCGAGCGGGCTCATGTAGGCGAGCCGTGAGTGCCGTCGTTTCAGGTTGTAGAAGTTCTCGATGTAGTCTCCGATCGAGGCGATGGCAGCCGCTCGCGTCGGGTGAGAGGTACGCGCGCTCGCTCGCCGCGAAGACCTCGTAGCTCTACGCCGGCTTCCGGGCCATGCCCACCGGGCTTGCGGGCCGACGCCGCCCATGCTTGCACAACTCGCGGGGGCATCACCCCCCTCAGTCGGCGAGTAAACCGTAAGGGGCCGGTTCGTTCAAGGCAGTATTGGGCCCCCGGCAGGCGCCGCGCTTCGCGTTCATCCCGTCTTTGCGAGCGCATCGCTCATGATGCGACATGATCATATCTGCACGTGCTCAACGAGCTTGAGGCGGGCAACCAGATATTTTATGCGTGCAGAGCGGAGCGCAATCAGCGCCCCTGGGGAGGGTGGCCACTCCGATGCGTCGGCGCGACAAGATATGTGCGGCGGGGTTCTGCGCTGGCGCGGCGCTCGCGGCGGCGCTCCTCGCTGTCGCGGGCGGGCCGCCTGTGGCCGTCGCAGCGGAGGACGGCGGAGCGCCGGCCGCGGCGGCGCCCGGTAGGGACGCTGCGGCGGCGGACGCCGGGCTCGATGCAGCGGACAGCGCGGCGGACGGCGGTCGCGGCGCATCCGCCGCCGGGGGCGCGGCGGTGACCCAGGCCGCCGGGGGCGCGGTGACCCAGGCCGCCCCGAGCGCGGCGGCCTACACCGGCGCGCCGGCTGCGGGCGCGGCCCCGGAGCCGCAGGTCGCCGGGTCGCCCGCGCCAGCGCCGGACCCGGAACCAGCGCCGGCCCCGGAACCAGCGCCGGCCCCGGAAGGAGATGGCCTCGCCGCGGAGCTCGCCCGCGCCGAGCAGGTCCAGCGCGCGCAGGCGAGGCTCCGCGAGGAGATCGCGGCGCGCCAGCGCGGGATGGCAGCCGAGGAGCGGCGCGCCCGGATCGAGGAGCTCGGCCGCGAGGCGCGGGAGGTGGGCCACGGCAGCCAGGCCGCGGATGCGCTGCTCGAGCGCGTCATGGCCGAGCTGCGGTCGCTGCGTCCGGAGGTCGACGCCGCGCTCCGGGATCTGGCGGCGTCCCCCGCCGTGCCGCGCCTCGAGCCGCCGCGCGAGGCGCCGGTCGCCGGCGACGCGCCGCGCGTCGCTCAGCCGCCCGAGTCCCAGCGGCTCGCGGCGCTGCGCCGCGCGCTCTGGGACGAAGCCGACGCCCTCGAGGGCGAGGTGCGCCGCGTCGCGCGGGAGCGCGCCGAGGAGGCGCTCCGGCTCGAGGAGGCGCTCGACGAGACGCGCGCGCTGCTCCTCACGCGGCTGAGCGACGCGCGGCGCGACGAGGCGCTCGGCATAGATCGCGAGGGGATGGACCAGCTCCGCACGGAGCTCTGGCACATCGCCGCGCGGGCGCGGTGGTACGGGCTCCGCCGCGACGGCGGCCTCGTCGAGCTCGTCGAGGTGCGCGAGGCGCTCCGCGACCCGTTCTACGTCGCCGCCACGCTCACGCGCGGCGGCCTCGTCCTCGCCGTGGTCATCGCCGCGCTCGTCCTGGCCAGGCGGCGGCAGCGCCTGCTCGATGGCGCCCTGGCCGCGCTCGGTCGTGTGCTCCGAAAGCCGCGCCTGCTGCGCGGCGTCGGCCGCGCGCACGCCGCGCTGTCGGCGGTCTCGGGCGAGCTGCTCTTCCTGGCCGCGCTCGTGAGCTTCCACGAGGCCCTCGGGCCCACGGCAGCGCGCGCCCGCGGGATCGAGCTCGGCTACTCCCTCCTGCGCTGGTACGCCCTCTACCGCCTCGCCCTCGCCGCCGCGCGCCACCTCATCGCCGCGCGCGAGGGCGCGCCCGGCGCGGCCATCGGCGCGAAGCTCCTCCGCTCGCTGCAGACAGTAGCCCGCTACGCGCTGGCCGTGCAGCTGCTCCTTGCCCTGGCCGAGGGCGTGGCCGGCCGGGGATATCTCCACCACGCCGTCGGCCGCGCCGCCTGGTTCGGCGCGATCCCGCTCGCCTGGCTGCTCATGCGGAGGTGGCGCGACGACATCTGCGAGGCCTACCTGCGCCTGCAGGATGCCGGACCCCTCGCCGAGGCGGTGCGCGCGACCCGTCGCCGCTGGTACGGCTTCTTCGTCGCCATCGCCGCGTTCGTCGCCCTGGCGATCGCCGCGCTCAGCCGCACGGCCCGGCGCTTCCTGCTCGGCTTCGAGTCGTCGCACCGGGTCCTCGCGTTCCTGTTCCGGAGGCGGATCGAGCGGCGCAAGGGCGCCCGGGCCACAACCGAGGCGCCCTCCGCGCTGCCCGAGGAGCTCCTCGCCCGCTTGCCCGAGCAGCCGATCGAGCACCCGGCCCAGGGGCTCGACTACTACCCTGGCCTCGACCGTTTCGAGACGCTGCTCGCTTCCTGGAGGGACAGCGCCCAGGGAGGATCGCTCCTCCTGATCGGCGGCGCGGGCTCGGGCAAGACGAGCTGGCTCCGCGCGGCCGAGCACAAGGCCCGGGAGATCCCCTGCCAGCGCATCGCGCTCAGGCAGCGGCTGCTCACCGAGGCCGATGTCGTCGCCGCGCTCGGGGCCGCGCTCGACGCCCCGCCCGGCGCGTGCGAAGGCGCCGGCGCCCTCGCGGCGTGGCTGCGCGCGCAGCCGCGCCGGCTGTTCATCGTCGACGACCTCGAGCACCTGTTCTTGCGCGGCCTCGACACGTGGGGCGCGTGGGAAGCGTTCCTGGAGATCGTCGAGCACTCGACGCCGCGGATGTTCTGGCTGTGCGCCATCGCGGAGCACCCCTACCGGTACCTGCTCTTCGCCCGCGGCGAGGCCATCCTCTTCCGGACGATCGTGCAGCTCGCGCCCTGGCCCGAGCACAAGCTGGGCGAGCTGCTGGCCGGTCGGCTCCGGGCGAGCGGGTTCACGCTCTCGTTCGACGACCTTGCCCTGGACGAGGACGCGGCCGACCGGGAGGCGTACGCGGCCGCGACCGAGCGGGACTATAACCGCCTGCTCTGGGATTACGCGCAGGGCTGCCCGCGCGTCGCCCTCCACTACTGGCTCCGATCGCTGCGCCCCGCCGGCGACCGCCGCCTCCGCGTCCAGCTCTTCCGCGGCCCCAGCGGGGACGACCTGGAGGAGCTCAGCGAGCTCGAGCGCTTCGTCCTCGCCAGCGTCGTGTGGCACGACAGCCTGACCACCGACGAGGCGTCCATCTCGCTCGGGTTCCCTCGACTCCCGTGCGAAAACGCCCTGTCCAAGCTGGTCGATCTGGGCGTCATCGACAATCTGGGAGGTCGTCACCGCGTCACCACCCGCTGGCAGAGCGCGGTCACGACCTTCCTCCTGCGCAAGCACCTGATCCAGCCGTGACGAGAGGACGACCATGGAATCCGACACAGACGCTGTCGACAGCGCGAAGCTCATCGAGACGATCCAGGCGGGGGGCGTGCTCACCGGCGTCGCGATCCTCGCCGTCACCTGGCTTGTTATCCGGCTGCTCACCGCGGCCATCGAGCGCGGCAGCAGCCGGTATGTCCACCGGCGCCTCCTGCTCAACCAGATCGCCACGCTGCTGCGCTTCGGCCTCTACATCGGCGGCATCGCCGCCGCGACCGCGGTCTCCATCAACCTCTCCCGCGATGTCGTGCTCGCCCTGACCGGCACCGTAGCCGTGACGATCGGCTTCGCGCTCAAGGATCTCGCCTCGTCGATCCTCGCCGGGTTGACGCTCATCGTCGATCGACCGTTCCTCGTGGGCGACCGGGTCAAGTTCGGCGATCTCTACGGGGAGGTCATCGCTATCGGGCTGCGCTCGGTGCGCCTCGTCACCGAGGACAACATGCTCGTGACGATCCCGAACAACAAGTTCCTGACCGAGGCGGTCGGGTCTGCGAACCACGGCCGGCTGGACATGGCGGTCAGCGTTCAGCTCTTCATCGCCCTCGACCAGGACATCGGCCTCGCCAAGCGGGTCGTGGAGGAGTGCGTCACCAGCAGCCGCTACGTCTATCTCGGGCGGCCGCCCAGCGTGCGCGTGAGCCAGTGCGTGCTCGGCCACGTAACGGCGGTGCGCCTCGACGCCGAGGCGCACGTCCTCGACATGAAATACAAGCAGGACTACCAGAGCACGCTGACGGAGCGGGCGCTCAAGGCGCTCCGCGAAAGGCGCATCCTCCTCCACGGCGAGGCGCCAGGAGGCGCGCCCATGCGGCAGCCGGAGGGCGAGCGCGCGGCCGCGTGACATCTGCCCAGCCGGCCGCGGGCTGGCGCCTGAGCTCTCCTTCAGCGTCGGATCTCGACGTTCTCGAGGATGCCCAGCGCGTCGGGGACGAGGACGGCCACCCAGGTGTACACGCTCACGAGGTAGGAGGTGGCCTTTCTCGCGGCGCGTCGGGTTCCCGCGGCGCGTCGGGCCGGCTGAACAGCTCGTCGAGGGACTGGTCGGCAAAGTGGCCGCCGCATCGAGAGCGGCGGCCGCTCTTCCTCACGCCCGCCTAGACGCACGCGCCGGGCGAAAGGGATCAACGGAGACGAAGCGCGGCACTAATCGATCAGAGCGACCTCCAAGTTGCCTGTCTGCTGAGACTCGCCTGCCAGCGGGGTGGCCGAAGGGTTCACGCGGTCGGCAGCGCTGCTGCGCGCGTCGGGCGAGAGGAGCACTTTGCCTACCTGAAGAGCAAGCGCCCCCGGCCCCAACACACTCTCCAACCGTTCCCAACGATTGACGAGATCCGAGAGCATGATCATCATGACGTCGGGGAAGGCGTAGAGGAACGTCTTGTACCGGTAGTGGTCCAGGAAGTAGAGCTTAACGTCGCTCACCGTCGTGACGGAGCACGTACGAGCGTTGAAGAACAAATCGTGAGTCCCCAGGACGGCGCCCCGTTTCATGACCACGCGTTCGTAGATGCCGCCGAAATCGACGGTTACTTCCCCGCCCGCGATCAGGTAGACGCCGTGGGCCGCGTCATCCTCGCGGCAGATGTCCTCGCCGGGGGCGAAATGGAGCTCGTCGAACATCGAAGCAAGCGTATCGAGCTCGGAATCGATCAGCGGTTCGAAGAGATGAACGCCGTACGGATCGGCGCTCTCGCGCAGGCAAGCCACCCGCTCTTTGAGCTCGCCCTCGCTGATGTGGTTCATTCGCATCCGTGCGAAGCGCTTCATACGGTCTATGTCGCGCCGCTGGCGGCGGGTGGTCTCGGTGCGCGGCGGGCTGTAGATGGAGGAGTCACCGCTGATCCGGGCGGCCTCGCGCAAGCCCGATTCGTAGGCGCTATGGACGCAGCCCCAGTGGTAGCTATTGGTCGCCTCGCCTGCGAAGAAGAGGCGCTCCTCGATCGGCGCGGCGAGCGCTTCGATATCCTTCGGCGACGCGTTGATGCCGATGCAGGTGTAGGCGCCACGGGCGAAGGGGTCGGACAACCAAGCGGTGCGCGAGATGCGGTCGGGCGCGGGCACGTCCGGGCCGAAGATATCCTGGACCACGGTGTTGGCGTAGTGGGAGATCTCCTCGTCGGACCAGCTCTCCATCTCGCGACCGAGAGACGCCCCCAGGAGCATGACCAGGATCGGCTTGCCGTGCGATTTCCACATGCTGACGATGACCGTGGGATAGCGCTCGGTCTCGCGGCACAAATAGCCGAAGACGTACTGCTCTTCCGGCCAGAAGCGCTCGTGGTAGTGGAGGGCGATCTTGTTGAGGGTGCCGAAGCCCAGCCGTTTGATCGCCGTCTGCTTCGGCTCGGGCAGGGGCGGATCGAACGTCACCGACCCATGCTTGAGGACGCCAAGCGGCAAGGTCACCAGCACCTTGTCGGCTTCAAAGTTACCCTGGTTGGTGACGACCCGTACGGGCTTTGATCCGTCGCCAGTCTCGATCTTCGTGACGACGTGACTTAGCTTGACGTTCAGGCCATCGGCGAGGGCAGCCACGACAGCCTGGTAGCCACGGTGGAGAACGCTGTCGCCGTACCCGTAGACCAGATAACCTTCGTCCCAGAACTTGAAGGAGAGCTTGTCGGCGTCCTCGGCGACGTCTTCACGCAGAATAAGGTTCAGGTGGTAGCGGACGGCCTGCTCGTCCTCGCGGGTGAATCCCCGAGCGGCGATGATCTGACGGATGGCCTCAGCCAGCGGGATATCCGGGTGCCCCTGTCGCCGGGCGAGCTCCGCGCGCTGCTCCAGCTCATGTAGCACATCGTCCGCCAACTGCAGGGTACGGTACTTGCTGGTGTGGCTCGTCAGCCGCCGGTCGGCGCCGAACAGGTCCAGGTTATCGAAGCCACCTGTGTAGGAGCTATCGCCGCCGACGTAGCTGTAGGGAATCTCGAGTCGCTCGACCAGCTCGGTGATCGGGTTCCCGTCGCTTCCGTGAATCCAGTGGGCACCGAGATCAACCTCGTCCTCGTCGGTCCAGATGCGCCCGCCGATGCGGTCGCGTGCCTCCAGGATTGTGACGGGATGACCGCGCTCGTGCAGGGCGCGCGCCGCGCTCAGTCCGGAAATCCCGGCTCCGATGACAAGGACGCTGGGGCGCTCGCCGGGGCGGGAATCATCGGTGATTGGAGACTGTACCATTGTGCTCTCCTGTGCTGCGTTGAATGGACCTATGACTTTTCCTCGACCTGGTAAACAATCTGCTTATGCCGCCAACACGAAGCGCTGTGCGCTCGATTGAGCTCGACGAGCCGATGTAGCGGTTCAGACCCGATGGGGCTGATGGAGCGGAGACGCGAGTGGTGCGAGAGAAAAGAAAGAAATCAAAACGACTCGAGCATGTCAAGGAAGAGTCATCACGCTCACATCAGGCGACAGAAGCATCCTTCTACGCCCTGCCCCCGCCCGACCCTCGCCGCCGCTGGCTCGGACACAGCACCTGAAAGGCGCATATTCCCGCGACAGCCAGCACAGGAGAGCACGTCGACGTGATCGTCGTCCCCAGGATCTGCACGTCCCGTCCGGGCTGAAGCCGCCGGCACCTATCGCGGTGGCTTCGTGCCGGATGCCCGTCCCCGTCCGGGATCGCCGTGACGCGGGCCGCCGCCCCGTTGCTGCGACCTCTGGGCTGGATGCCCGACATGGCCATATCCACGAAGGCGCCGAACGAGGACTGCACCCCGAGCTCTGATTCGGAATTGCAGAAAACCAGCCGAGCTCGTCTGCCAGGGGCTCCGCCGGCCTCCGGTTCTGCTGTCGCTCTTCCAGGAGGGTGGCGGCTCGCATATGGTCTTATATGTCTACCAGCGTGTGCATCGAGGCTGTGCGATGGGACGGCCGCTACGAGGAGCTTGATTATCGGTTCGCATTTGGATTTCCTGGCCTCACACCACCGACCCAGGCGCGGAGATCTTCATCAACATGCCGTCGGCGGGGCAGAACCGATGACAGGAGAGCGATCCATGACCAAACGACCCAGTCGTAGCCGCGAGCCCCAGGTCTCCGCCGGCGCCGTCGATCAATTCATGCAGCACACGGAGATCCCCTGCCTGGACGGGCCTGGCACGCGTTCGCCCGAGGCGTGGTTCCTGGGATCCAAGGCGGAGAACGCGGACGAGTTCGAGCGCTTGATCGTCGAGGCCATCCGCGATCAGGCGTTCTGGCGGCGGAACTTCCACCCCGGCGACCCGGCCCTCGTCACCGAGGCGGTCAAGCGCCAGCCCGAATACGTGCAGGCGATGGGCGTCCTCACCGACAGCTACCGCTCGCTGCTCGGCTTCCTGAAGAAGTCGATGCCGTTCTTCAGCACGCGCTACCAGGGGCACATGAACTGGGACACCGCGATGCCGGCCGTCCTCGGCTACTTCGCGGCCATGCTGTACAACCCCAACAACGTGGCGTTCGAGGCCTCGACCGCCACGACGATCCTCGAGCTGCTCGTCGGCGACGATCTGTGCCGCATGCTCGGCTACCCGCTCCCCGACACGGCCGCGTGCCGGGCCGGCGCCGTCCGTCCCTGGGGTCACATCACCTCTGGCGGCACGGTCGCGAACATCGAGGCGATCTGGTCAGCGCGCAACCTCAAGCTCTATCCGATCGCCATGCAGGCGGCGCTGAAGGGAGACCCGTCGCTCGCCGCGGCGAGAGATCTGCGCGTGCGCTCGCCCATGGGCGAGACGGTCGCCCTTCGCGAGCTCGACGTCTGGTCGCTCTGCAACCTGCGGGGCGACGACATCCTCGCCCTCCCGGCGCGGCTCACCGCCGAACGCGGCATCTCGGCCGAGGTCATCACCCAGGCGCTGGCTCGGGTGTCGCCGCAGAGCCTGGGGATGCACGAATTCTTCAGGCGCTACGCCGGCGATCTCGGCGGTCCGCCGGTGATCCTGGTGCCGGCGACGAAGCACTACTCGTTCCCCAAGGCGGCCGCGATCCTCGGGATCGGCGCGGCGAACGTGCTCGACATCCCGCTCGACGAGGACGCCCGGATGAGCGTCTCCGAGCTCGAGCGGGTCCTCCTGGCCTGCCTCGCTGAGCGGAGGCCGGTCTACACCGTCGTCGGCGTGGTCGGCAGCACCGAGGAGAGCGCCGTCGATCCCCTGCGGGAGATCCTCGCCCTACGCGAGCAGCTCCGCCTCAAGGGGCTCGAATTCACCGTTCACGCCGACGCGGCCTGGGGCGGCTATCACGCCAGCATCCTCCGCGAGGACGAGGACAGCTCGAGCGCCGGACGGACCACCGGCGCCGCGCGCCGCGCCGAGGTCGGCTTCAGCCGCTACACGGCGCAACAATACGCCGTCCTGCAGGAGGCGGACTCC
This sequence comes from Sorangium cellulosum, assembly GCF_002950945.1. Lineage (GTDB taxonomy): Bacteria > Myxococcota_A > Polyangia > Polyangiales > Polyangiaceae > Sorangium > Sorangium cellulosum_E. Next base: position 4,974,230 of record NZ_CP012673.1, on the reverse strand, counting down.
GTCACTGTCGACCCCCACAAATCGGGGTACATCCCGTACCCCGCCGGCGCGCTCTGTTACCGCAACGCCGCGATGCGCGATCTGGTCACGTTCAAGGCGCCGTACATCCTGCACGCCCACGACGAGCCGTCGGTCGGCATTTACGGCGTGGAGGGCTCGAAGCCCGGCGCCGCGGTCGCCGCGGTGTTCCTGGCCCACAAGGTCATCCGCCCTAACGAGGTCGGCTACGGCAGCATCCACCGCAAGGCGCTGTTCAACTGCCGGCGGGTCTACGCCCGCCTGCTCTGCATGGCGCGCCCGGAGGACAACTTCGTGGTGGTCCCCGTGCCCCGCCTTCCGGCCGAGATCACCGGAGGCGACGTCGCTGCGCAGATCCAGTTCATCCGCGAGCGGATCGATCGACGCGACACGGACGCGCTGCTCGCCGACGACGAGGCGATGCGGCTGCTCGCCGAGCTGGGGCCGGACCTCAACATCCTCACGTACGCTTTCAACCTCAAGCATCCAGACGGCCGCATGAACCGGAGCCTCGCACAGGCGAACCGCCTGAACAAGGCAGTCTACGAGGTCCTGAGCCTCAAGCCGGGCGAGGACCCGTCTGGGCACCCGCTGATCGTGACGACCACGGACTTCGAGGATGTCCATTACGGCGCGGTGTTCATGGAGAGCTACAAGCACCGCCTCGGCGTCGAAGGGCCGGGGCACGCGATCACCGTCCTGCGGTCGACGGTGATGAACCCGTGGTTGACCGACTTCGGCGACGACACGTTCCTCGACATGGTCGAGCGAGAGTTCCGCAGGGCCATCTCGCGGGCGATGTTCCGCGACTCCATGGCCCAGGTCTTCGAGGAGATCGACACGAACAGCGACGGGCTCCTCGACCGGGCGGAGCTCGAGGCGAAGTTCAGGGCGATGGGCTATGGCGACGCGGAGATCCACGAATTCCTGCGCACGAGCGACACCAGTCGGGACGACGTGCTCTCGAAGCAGGAGTTCCTCGAGAGCTTCTCGCGGCTCCTCGTCCGCACCAGCTTCGGCTCCCGGCGGTAGGAGCCTATCACAATAGGCTCGCCGCGCGCCAGGTGACGACCCCACAGGCGAAGCGCAGAAGCGCGAGGTAGGTGTCCGCGCGCTTTGACCATCGGATGAGAGGTTAGCTCCTGCAGCAGCGCCCTCGCTTCGACCAGCGCGCGAACGCCTCTCGAGGCCCAGCTCGAGCTCTGAGCTCCGCGGCAGGCAGGCTCACCCCGGCGCGCGGCGACGCCTGCGCAGGACAACGGCTGCGAGCGCGAGCCCGCCTAGCCAGGCCTGCCCTTCGGACGTGCGCGGCGCGCTCTGCGCGGCGCTGCAGCCGCCACCGCTCTTGCCGCGCGAGGTGGGACCTCCGTCAGGTGAGCCCGCGTCCACCTCGGAGCTCATGCAATCTGCGCCGGCGTCGGGCAGGACCGCGCAGATGCCGTTCTGGGTCGCGCCCATCTCGACGCTGCACGCCTCGCAGCTCGACGTACAGGCGCGGTCGCAGCAGACGCCGGTCACGCAGGCTCCGCTCGGACACTCGTCGCCCGACGTACAGGCATCACCCACCGGCATGAACTCCGAGAGCGTTCCGTCGTTCGCGAAGAAGACCATGCGGTCGCGCGCGGTGTCGTAGACCATACCATTCGAGAACGAGCCAGCGGGCGCAGTCGGCGTCACGCGCTGTACCCAGGTGGTTCCGTCGTACTCCCAGACCTCGTTGTGGCGGTAGCCGCCGTAGAGCACCATGAGTCCGCGGCGCTCGTCGAAGGCCATCGAGTGACCGCCGCGCGGCGTGGGGCGCGTGGCGGGCGACATCAGGGTCCAGGTGCTGCCATCCCACTCCCAGGTCTCGTCGATCTGCGAGCCCCCCGTGCCGTCGGTGTAGCCGCCGAAGCGCACGATGCGCTCGCGCAACGTGTCGTAGGCCATGGCGCTGTCGCGCGCGGGGGTAGGCCCGTCGACCATGACCTGTTGCCAGCTCGCGCCGTCCCAGGTCCAGGTGGCCGTGCCGCTCAGCGCGACCGTCACGCCGCGCGCAGCGTCGAAGGCCATCAGCGACATCGTACTCGGTGCGGGACCCACGTCGACCCAGGCCGTCCCGTCGTACTCCCAGGTCTGTCTGTCGACTTCCATGACGGCGCGCGATCGTCTGCTGTCGTACGCCATGGCGAGCCCGGTCGGCGTCGACGACATCGCGCGCGGGCCGCGCGCCCAGCCCGCTCCGTCCCACTCCCAGGTCGCGTCTTCGGGATCGGTGACCGAGCCGAAGTAGATCACGCGCCCGCGCGCCGAATCGTAGGCGTGCGCGGCGCTGTTGCGCGCCCGGGGGCGCGTGGACGGAAGCTTGTGCCAGGTGGCGCCGTCGTATTCCCAGGTGCTGGCCGACGAGTTGCGGGCGACGAGACGGCCGCGCGCGGCGTCATAGGCGATGACCGCGCGGGCGCGCTCGCTTTCCTGCCCGTCGCTCGCGTCCACACGTGACCAGGCGCTCCCGTTCCAGGCCCACAGACCGCCCTCAACCAGGCCCACCACACGTCGGACGGTCTCGTCGTAGGTGAGCGAGTAGCTGTATCCGTACGGCAGCGGCGTCGTCGCCGCGATCCGGCTCCACGCGGTGCCATCCCATTCCCAGGTCTCCGAAGCCGTGCCGTCGACGGGCCGCGCCAACACCACCCGCTCGCGCGCGCGGTCGTAGGCGGCCCCGGCGTACTGCGAGGCCGGCGACTCGGCGGCGCCTGCTTTCGTCCAGGCCTCTCCGTCGAACAGCCAGGTGTCTTGACGCAGCGTACCGTTGGTGTGGGAGGCGCCGCCCGTGAGCACGATCCGATCGCGCGCGGCGTCGTAGGCGAGCGTTGCACCACCGCCTGCGGTAGGTCCGCTCAGCACCTGCTCCTGCCAGGCTCCGCCCGAGAAAAACCACGTGCTGCGCGAGCTGTCGGCGCCGACGTGGTCGGCCACGAGCCCGCCGAACACCACCACGCGATCGTGCGCCTCGTCGTAGGTTGCGCCCTGCATGAACAGGCTGCTGTTGGCATCTGCCACGCGGTCCCAATCGCGGCCATCCCAGCTGAACACGCCGCGGTTGGGGCGGCCGCTGACGAGCAGCACCTTCTCCATGCCCGCGTGGTAGACGAACCGAGCGTGATCCTCGAAGGAGAGATCGCCCCAGTCGCGGATCTTCCAGATCCCCGCGGGCGTCGGGCCGAGGGCCAAGGTCAGCGACGTGACGTCGTCTCGTGCGGTTTGCGGCTGCGTGGAGCAGCCGACGAGCGCGAGGATGGCGAGCACAGGAGAAACGCGCATTCACGCAGGATACCGTCAGCGCTGGTGCGACCCCAAGCGGAACCGACACCGGGAGATTCGAGCCTCTCTCACCCTGTAAGACTGGAACGGCGGTGCCGTGGTCAGCCTCGCCGTGAAGCAAAGGCTGGAAGTGTTCGCGGACCGCAAGCTGCCTTCGAAGCGAAGCTCACCCAGCTGAGCGGCGGTGCGGCCCTCGCCCCGCTGCGAGTCGTGGCCCAGGCCGCGGGTGTGCAACGCACCTGCCCCTCAGGCACCTGGCGCCTCCCCCTGTACGCAGGCTCCGCACAACGCAGTATCGAGTGGGCGGAGATCCAGCGCGCTGATGCACGCAGGAATGAGGAAAGCCCTCGATCGCCGCGTGTGCGTGGGATACTCGTGATCTCGACTCGAGCGAAGGAGATCGCATGCGCGCATGGATGGGACGTTGGACCTGGAGGATCGTCTCGCTGGCTCTGTTCTCTGCGCCGCGGGTTCCTCGAGGGATGGCGGAACCTGCGTGCGGGCGCCCACGCCAGGCAGCATCCTCGTGACCCGGAAGGACATGAACTGGAGCGTGCTCAACGAGCTCGACCTCGCGTCGAAGACCTACACCCCACTGAGCAGCCAGGTGCCGTACCTGCTCTCGGTGGATCGCGAAGCGCGCGAGCTCTGGGGCGGCGTCCACGGAAGCTCAGAGGGCGTCCGCTTCGGCCGCTACACCCTCTCGACGGGAGAGGTCGAGGCGCTCAGCCCGAGCAGCCCCTTCAACGCGAGCACGGTCTTCGACCCGTCGCGGCGTGCCGTGTTCTGGGTGGTGCCCAACACCGCAACGTATCAGAGCGGCCAGCTCATGCGGCTCGACGTCGACACCGGGGTCGAGACCCCGGTGGGTAGCGAGATTCCGATTCGGTCGGGTGACTTCTTGGCCTATGACGCCAAGAGGGACCGCCTGGTGGGCACGGGCTGGAACATGGGCCTGATATTGGTGGAGATCGACCCAGAAACCGGCGTCTTGACCGAGATCGGCAAGCCCGTGCTCGACTCGAACCTCACCAACCCGCGCCTCGCCGTCGACGAGGAAGGGTTCATTTACCTGAACACGACCGTCCTGCGCTCCCAGGAGCAGGTGGTGCTGGAGATGCTGCAGGCGGTCGCGGTGCGGCTCGGTATGCCGAGCATCCCGGACGAGGCACCGGTCGCGCTCGAGCACCGGTATTGGGCCGATCCGACCATGCCCGTCACGCTCGCGTCCTCGAAGCAGAGCGGCAGCGAGATCGTCGCGTACGACAGTCATGGCGACTTCCACGACAGCGAGACTCCCGAGCCCACCTCCCTCAGCGTGGACGTGCGCAACCCGGACGCCGTGCTCTCCGTCACCTCGCTGAACGAGAGCTTCGAGGTGCATGTCCCTGCGGATGCGAGCTTCAAGAGCCTGCTCATCTACACGCGCGGCACGATCGCGCTCGACATCGAGCAAGGCTTCCAGGCAGAGCCAGGCACCATCCGCATCATCGCCGACGTCAGCCAGGGCGCGCTAGAGGCGCTCTCGCCCGCGGTGCGCACCTACAGCGGAGAGGCCGTCCAGTCGCGGCGCGCCCCGCTCGACGCCTACTTCGACGGGATGGACAACTCCCCGCCCGCCTGGCTCGTGCGCGTCGACCCGGACACGCTGGCGGCGACCCCGCTTCTGCGCCTCGAAGAGCTCGGTTCGGTGCTGGCGCTCTTCTGAGTTTCGAGGCAGCCGAACAGGCAACAGCGGCGGGGAGCACCAGCAGTGGTCGTCGCTTTTCCAGGGCGGGCCGGGATGCAGGCGGGCGGCGGAGCTGGTCGCCGGTCAGCCGAAGCGTGGCGGCGGCGAGCTTGTCGTCGAGCTGGGCGCCCGTGCGCGGCCCGATGACGGGAACGACGCCCTTCGCGCTCACCCAGGCGATGGCGGCCTGACCGGGCGTGGCGCCGACCTCGTGGGCCTCGACCGACTGGACCATGGCCTTGCGGGTGCTGCCGAGCCGGGCCAGGGCGGGGTTTCAGTGAGGGCGCGATGAACTCACCGATCAGGGCCTCGGACTGGCCTACATCGCCGTACTCCTCGACATGGTGACGGCACCTCCTGTACAGTGCACGACATGACCGAAACTGCGAACCCGGACGAGCTGGAGATCGCGACGGGCTACATGAACGCTGTCCTGAATGGGCCGTTCATCGCGATGGAGTGTACAGGGGACATCGGGGCTCTCGAGATCGCTGCGTGGAGCCCCGGGGCAGCACGGATACTTGGCTATGCCAGGGAAGAGGTGATTGGCCGCCGCCTCTCGGATACCATCCTGTGCGGCACCGACGTCGACCTCTGGCGGCGCCTCTGCGACGGGCCGGTGGGCGCGCCGCTCGCCGTCCAGCACAGGCGGAAGGACGGGGGCGTCGTCGAGTGCGAGTGGGTCCACGAACCGATGCGCGACGCGGGCGGCCGGGTGGCGCGCAGGCTCTTCCTCGGCCAGGACATGGCCGCGCGCGGCCGTCCGGCGCAGCAGGCGCGAGACCACGCGATCCTCCTCCGCGCCATTCTCGATCATGCCCCGCTCGTCGCGTGCAAGTACGACCGCCACGGGATCTTCACCTTCCATGACGGCAAGGGGATCGAGCGCGCGGGCCTGATGCCGGGGCAGCTCCTCGGCATGAACGTCTTGGACCTGTACGGGGTCGACGCGACATCTGCGGAGGCGATCCGGCGAGCGTTAGCTGGAGAGGCTGCGGAGATGGACACCGAGGCCCACGGCGCGAGCTGGCGGTCGTGGTTCCTTCCCGTGCTGGACGAGCGCGGCGCGCCTGACGGTGCGGTTTCCGTGACGTTCGACATCACGGACCTCAAGCGCAGGGAGAGCGAGATCGAGGCGAAGCTCGCCATGATCCAAGCGCAGCAGCAGGTCATCCGCACGCTCTCGACGCCCATCATCGAGGTCTGGGATCGCGTGCTGACGATGCCGATGGTCGGCGTCATCGACAGCGCGAGGACCTCCGAGATGATGGACAACCTCCTCGAGGCGATCGTCACCAAGGGGGCGCGCTTCGCGATACTGGATCTCACCGGGGTCGACGCGGTGGACACGAAGACGGCGAGCTACCTCGTCGAGCTGGTCCGCGCGATAAGGCTCCTCGGCGCGGAGGGCGTGATCACGGGCATCCGGTCGAACGTGGCGCAGACGATGATCACGCTGGGTCTCGACCTTTCGGAGGTCATCACGATGGGCAACCTTCGCGCAGGCCTAAAGCTCTGCATACAGCGGCTGAACATCGAGGCCGTCGCGGCCGGCGGCGCAAAGCGGCCCGCGCTCGGGTGAATGCGCCCCAGGAGAGCGCCGCACTTCTTGGGGCGGGGACAGCGGTGCCGGGCTCGATTCGCGGCGCCTTCCACTGAGGCGCTGGTACCCGATGTGGCCGATGCGATCGAGCTGGCGGCGGCAGGACGCTGGGCGAGCGAGCCGCGAATGCTCGGCGATGGCGAGACGCTATGATCGTAGCCGAGGATGCAACCGCCATTCGCGTGAGCTTACCTCGACTGGTCACATCAGAGGAGATAGGAGCGACAGAGAGCGATATACCTTTTCTGCACCGCTAGACGGAGAAACCTCGCGGAATACGTATCAATCCTGTTCGCTCATTGTCCGAGCTCCACACCGGAGGGATCGCTGACCCGTGGGACGAAGCCTGCGGCATGGCTTGAGCTGAACAATCCGTTTCTTTCGAACCAGGATCGTTCGTGGTCAGGAAAGCCGGTGATGGAGTGCTCAGGCCGCGGGCACGACGGTGATCTCGCCAGTCGTGTACAGCGCGGAGGTGTCCCAGGTGAGCCCTGGGCCGAGCGGCAAGGCGATATCCACGGCGGCGAACGTCCCCGTGAGGCCGCCGCTCCAGCCGAGCAGGGCGATGGTGTCCCCGACCTGGAACGACACGGACCCGTCGTCCGGGAGCACCTTCAGCGCTCCGTCAAGGTTGAGGTCCCCGTCCACCTGCAGCAGCGGCAGGGCGCTCGTCCCCGTGACGGTGATGCGCAGGGTCGCGCCTGGCCCCTGGCTGTAGCTGCCGGCGACGGCGGTCGACGGGTGAGCCTCTCCGACGGAGAGCTCGCCAGCTTGCATGTTGGCGAGATCGCCCACGAAGCTGCCGGTCTCGAGGCGCCCGCCGACGAAATCGAAGTCGCCCTCCACGACCTGTATTGCGTCCGCGATGAGATCGCCGTCCGCAAGGCGCACCGAGGGCCCCAGGTATGGATAGCCGCTGACCATCGGCGCAGTCTGGAGGAGGCCGCCGATGCTCACGAGGGCGCCCTTGTCGACCAGGAGCGATGGGTACTGGTTTCCTGTAGCAAAGACGGTGACGTCGCCGCTGTTGAGCCATGATGCATGGACGTCGCTCACCTTGACGAAGCCCCCGCCGAGCTGAGAATGGATCTCGGTGTCTTCCGTCAGCAGAGTCCCGTAGGCCCCGACAGTGAGCGTGCCGTATCCGCTGGTCGACCCCACCTGAAGGAGCCCCTGGTTGGTCCAGGTGCCGCCCCAGCCGCTCACGCTCGCGCGGCTGTGCATGTGATCATCGCCGGTGATTCGCGCGTTCATGGTGGAGAGCTGGCCGTTCCGAATGTCCAGCAATCCACGGCTCTTCATGCCCAGGACGAACTCTCCCGTGCTCACCCACCTCGTCGCGGTGCCCGTGATGATTGCTTCGCCTGTACATGTCCCGCAGCTGTTGCCGATTCCGCCACCGAAGTAGACGTCGTGTGAGAAGAAGGTCGCTCCTTGCTTGAGCTCTAAAGATCCATTCCCCTTCGTGCCGATGTAGGTCGTCGCCCTGCTCGTCAGGGTGGCGTCGTACCCCTCGACGAGCACGCTGCCATGATTCCGATCGCCTCCGAGGCCCACCACGAGTTCATCGGTGACCGCCTCGGCGCCGTTCCGGATGATGATCCAACTGTCCTCAGAGTTGTTGATGCTGCCGACCTCGATGGATCCAGTGTTGATCCATGTCGAACCATACCCGTCGATCTGGATGGCACCGAAATCGGATGCCTGCACGGATGCGCCTGGGCTGATCAACGTCCCTCCGTCGGTGACCTCGACCGCACCGTTCCACACGCGGAGCGGGGTTACCCCTAGGTCCCAGGGGTCGGTCGGGTTCTGAGGCGACACGTCCCCCCAGATGGTCACGTCTGCAGAGACTGGTCCTGCGACGCTTAGCGACGCAGCCGCAAGCAGCGCCGAGAGGGCATAACGAGTTCGGTTGCTCATGATTTTATCCTTTCCAAAGAAGACTCGGTTCCCATGAGAGCCCACGGTCGCCTCGATACCCCCGCAGCCGCCCTGACACCTCTGCAACGCCAGAGCTCTCGGCGCACATGATCCCCCATAGTGCAATTCTTATGCGAATCCGTTCGCGATTGCAATGCCATTCATTGCGTCACCGCGACCTGGACTCGGGCGCGATCGACCAGACTGTAAAAATCAAGCCACACCGCCCGGCGCGTCCCATGGCCGGCCATCTCGGTGTCAGAACTCCAGGCCATAGCGCCGGTATTCGACGAAGTACTGGAGCGCCACGCCCGGCAGCGCAGCGGGGACGTCGCGGCGGAGAGCTCGAGGTGGCGTTGGGCGGAGCTGGGCCCTGGCGGCTACAGAGACGTGCAGAAAGCACGCCGGAGCCGATCAGCCTTTATCCGCAGCGCGTCGCCGCGGCTTCGCTCTGCCGTCCCCTCCCCGCCCCCGGCGCGCCGGACGCCGCCTACCTCCTCGATCTCCCCGGCCTTGTCAAGCGACAGTAACTTTTGATCCCCTTGCGACAGTAAAACTGGCCCCCCTCGTGCGCCCCTGGGTCACCTGGCCGGCGCGGCGCTCCCGCCGAGCAGACCCGCCTTCTTTCTCTGTTTCAGCCTGTAGCTGTCTCCCGAGATCATCAGGGTGTGGCTGTGGTGGAGCAGACGGTCGAGGGTGGCGGCGGCGAGGACTTCGTCCCCGAAGACCGTGCCCCACTGCGTCACCACCTGGTTTGTCGTGATCAGGGTGCTGCTCTCCTCGTACCTCCTGGCAATGAGCTGGAAGAAGAGATGGGCGCTCTGCCTCTCGAAGGGCAGGTGGCCCAGCTCATCGATGACCACCAGCTTCGGTTTCGTGTAGAACAGGAGCCTCTCCGCGAGCTGCCCCTCGGTTTCCGCCTTGGACAGCGTCGCCAGCAGCGCGGTCGCGCTCGTGAAGAGCACCGGGTGCCCTGCCTCGACGGCCGCCCGTGCCAGCGCGATGGCCAGATGCGTCTTGCCCACCCCGGGAGGGCCGAACACCAGCACGTTCTCGGCCTCGGCGATGAAGCGCCCGGTGGCGAGCTCGCGGACGAGCTTCTGGTCGATCGAGGGCTGGAACTTGAAGTCGAAGTCCTCGAGGGTCTTGATCGCCGGAAAGTGCGCGATCTGGATCCCCATCGCCACCCGCTTGCGCTGCTTGGACCCGATCTCCTTGGAGAGCATCTTGTCCACGAAGTCGAGGTAGGTCGGCTCGGTCCTGGCCGCCTCGGAGAGCAGGGCATCGAGCCGCTCGGCGATGGAGCGCATCCTGAGACGGCATCCTGAGACGGCTCAGGCTCTCGACAACAGCAGGTGCACCCGCACGAACGCGCCGGCGATGCGGACCTGCTTCTGACCGAAGTCGATCTGCATCTGATAGGCAGGGGCGGTCTCGAACCCCACGCTGGCCACGTCGGCAGCCCTCTGCTCGCGGCGAAGATCGGCAACGACGCGCTGCACGGTCCTCGAGCTTACCGCGATGCCACGGGCTGACAAGCTCGCCGGCGACGACCACGGCATTGCACTCCGCCAAGCCGGTGAAGAGCTGCTTGGCTTCGGCGTGACCATCCTCGTCCAAGCAGCGTCGAGCAGGGCGAACCTGCGCCTCGGCGGCGGCTCCACCGCGCAAATAACGACGGACCGTGTTGCGAGCCGCGCCGAGCTCCGCGGCGATCCGTTTGGACCCCCACCCGCGGGCCGTAAGCTCGCGAAGTTGCCGGATAACGTCCGGCTCGATCATCTCTTGCACCTCCGAACCGAGAGGTGCCACGTACAAGTCCCTGATATCGATACCGTTTCCTCCGCTCTGGCGCGAGGGAGGGGGCAGTTTTACTGTCGCGCGGGGGTCAGTTTTACTGACGCTCTACAGGCCTGGTGCACCGGTTCCGCTTCGCCTGCCGTGGCGACGTCTCCGCGGGCGTGCACGGTACCGTCACCTGCATCCGCCGGCTAGAAGGATCCTTCCGGGCCGGCCGTGGTGCTGGACGTCGAGCGGCGCCGCCGCTCGACGCCGAGCGGCGCCGCCGGATGCGGGACGCCGCGGAGGTCCACCGCCTACGGAGCGACCGAAACGCGCCCCGACTGCACCAAGTGCAGCCTGGCGAGGTGATCGTGGTCGACGGACTGGGCGCCCACCGAACCCCCGGGGCTCGAGCTGCCGTGGAGCGGCGCAAGGCAAATCCCGGGCCCGCCGGAGCGCAGGCCCCGGAGCGAGGAACCAGGGAGGAACTTGGGGGACTGTGTACCAAGAGTCGCCGCTTCTGGAGGCGAGCCGGGGCCCGACCCATGGAAAAGCTCGCCCCCGTAGTAGGGGCCATGTCTACGAGGCGACCGATTCGTCGCCACGTCCTGCAAACGCCGACGCAACGAGCTCCTCACACCCTTTCATCACTCTCACGAACGGTAGGCCGCCTCGAGCGCCGCGATGTCGAGCTTGACCATCTTCGAGAGTGCGTCCGTGCCCCCGCTGGCACAACCTCCGTCACACCTGCGCCAGCTCGCTCGTCGCCGGCTGTGGGCCCGTCGATGGACGCTCGAGGAGGTCGGCGAGCACCTCGGCCACACGTCGATCGCCTCGACGCACCGCTACGCCCACCTGAGCGAGACGGCCATCAAGGGCGCCGTCCACCAGACGCCCGGGTGCCCGGGTGGGCGCCGCTGCTGCCCACATCTCCCTCGATTCCGCGTGAGGTTTCACCTCTAACCCCTCGGAATCATTCAGTGGGTCGACAGGGACTCGAACCCTGGACCTACGGATTAAAAGAGCCTGGGGGTGCTGAGGGAATTCGCGGGGTTAAGGGGCGAAGTGGGCAGGAAGGTGGGCGGGCAGGAAGCGGGGGTGGAGACGGAGGCCAGGCGCGGGAGCTGGCGGTGGCGGCGCTGAGGGCGGTGGCGGCGGGGGAGGCCGTCGGGGTGGACATGCTGGTGCGGCTGGCGGAGCAGGTGGCGGCCGGGGCTGCGGGGGAGGCGCCCTCCTCCCCTGCCCTGTGGGCGCGGGCGGCGCTGGTTGCGCAGCTCGGGGAGGGGCTGGGGGCCGCGGCGGCGGCAGGAGATGTCGAGGCAGTGCGCGTTGCGCACGAGGCCATCGGGCGGCTACTGGGCGCGCCGTCGCAGGGCGTCGCGGCCAGCGTCCAAGCGCCCGTGGTCGACCTCACGGCCGAACGCGGAAAGCGCGGGAGGTAGCGAGCTGTGCGAACCGCACCGATCTTCCATGCAGCCGCCCTGACTGGCGGCGATGAGGCGAGCCGTCTCATTCTGGCAACGCCACGAGCAGATGCGGCAGCGCCAGCGTCGCATCCACACGCTGGAGCCGCAGACCCGTCGGGGGAAGGGTCACGTAATGATGTCGCATAGTCGCGTCCGCTCCAGCATTATCGGGTGGCACTCACTCTTCCTTCACCACGACGTAGCTCTCCCGCGTCATCCGCGCCCCTCGCCGCCTGTCGAACGCGATGAAGTCGAGACCGCGCTCGAGCAGCACCACGAAACGCGAACCGTCCTCCCGAGTGCCCGTAATGGCCCGCTGATGAACCCGCGCCAGCGGATCGCTCGGCAGCACTAGTGGCCGCCATCCCGAGTTCCCTGCGACGCGCGCGATCCGCGCCTTTTGCTTGTCGGCGCTGAGCGTGCGGTGATGCCCGTGCCCCTGGTTCTCCTTCTCGGGGATGGGCGCGTAGGTTTCGACCTCCAGGCTCTGGCAGCTACGCACCCGGAAGAACGCCGCTGCCTCTTCGAGCAGCGTAAGCTGCCAGTCGGTGTGCAGGTAAGGATCGACGATCCGGAGCGCGCGGATGGGTCGATGGTTAAGTGCTTCACCCGAGGCATTGACGAACCAGCGGGCGAAGGTCGCGTCCGCGCCCTGCTGGCGCGCGGGCACGTTGTGGACGATGATGCTCGGGGCCGCCTCGTCCGGCTCGAAGTCCGATGCGGTGCACACCCGCGCGGCAGCGACAAGCGCCGCCACGCGCTCCCGGGCTGCCTGCCCGGCCGCGCGTCCCACGGCGCGGAACACCCGGCATTTCTCGCGCAGCCACCCAGGGCCGAGCGCGTCCGCGTCATGCGCTTGCTCCACGAGGAACACGTCTTCGGAATCGGGCGCACCGGACGACAGCGTCCAGGCAAAATCCGCTGCGGCGCTCGGCGACACCTTCCGCACTTCCACCTTGCCCATCTCGATCGCCAGCCGCAGCCGGAGTGCCGTGATTCGCTCTTCGTCCGAGTTCGGATCCGGCAGGCGACCGAGCACCACACGTGCGCGCCCTGGGCCGTCAGCGTGCCGCACAATCCAGCGCAGCCAGCCATCGTCTGCCATCGCCTGCCGGCCGACGCTGGGCGCCACGACGGTGATCTCCACGGTCGGCAGCCGCGCAAGACGCTCCCGGACCTCGACGCCGCCCCGGAACACCGGCTCGACCGGAAGCCCGTCTCGCTCAGCCCGCTTCTCCAGGAGCACCCAGCCGGGATCGAGACGGTCGAGCAGCTTGCGGCGCCGCAGGAGCGGCTCGTAACGCTGCGTCTCGAACGCGAGCAGGCACCGGTGACATGCCGTCGTGCAAGCAGGGTTTGAGCACCGCAGCCGCTGTCGCGCCGTGTTCATCAGCTCCTGCCAGCGCTCCCGCAGCGCCCGACAGTGGCCCACCCCGCCGGCCACCTGATCGTACAGGATGACGTCGTACACGAAGCCTTGACCGACACCCCGCGGCGAGAGCAACCCGCTGACCTCGCGCGAGTCGACCCCCAGCACCTCGCCCGCTGCGAGCTGGAGCGCCACCATCCACGTCGTGGCGAGGCGCAGCCCATCCTCCCCGCCGGGGAGCGCGAGCGCCCCCTTCAGCTCGATCCGGAGCGTCTCCGTGCGCAGGTCGCCGGCGAGCACCATGTGGCGCCAATAGTTCCCCTTGTTTTCGCAGCGCCCCTTGCCACGTAGGCGTTGATGCTGCTCGAGCGCCTTGGGCAGCGGATCGACTTTGTTGCCCTTCTTGTCGGTCCCTGGCAGCTCCGTCTCGGGCTCGGCGCGGCCGCAGAGATAGCAGATGGCATAGCCGTATCCCTGCCGCTGCGCGCCCACCGCGGCCGAGCTCGCGCTCGCTCCGCTTCGGTCCGATTCCACGAGCGACCCTTCGGTGCGCACCAAGATCGACCCCTCCTCGTCGTACGCCAGCGCGAGACCGGCGCTCACCTCTGCCGTCGGGCCTCCTTCGCGGGTTGCGTACACGGCCTCCGTCACCGGGCGCAGGGCGGTCCTGGCCCCGCCGGCCCAGCGTTGCGGCCGCCGCCCCCACTGCACGGCGAACCCCAGCTTCGGCTGGATGACCGGGATCTCCCGTAACCCCGGCTGCTGGCAGGTCTTGCACGCCTTCTCCAGGCCACCTTGGTTGCGAGCGAAGTGGAACTGTCCGCAGTTCGGGCACAGGCCGATGACCCGCTGCGCGATCACGCCGGGCGCGTCGGTACCGGTCCAGTGCCGGAGGAGACCGCGGGAGACGTGCACGTGCTTGCCCGCGATGACTTCGGCACCCGGCGCGTACTCGCTCAGCGCGAGCGCCACGTCGCGCTCGAGGCGGAGGCGCGGCTGCGAGTACGACCGGCTCTCCCCCCGGCTCTCCTCCCAGCGCTCGACGAGAGGCACCACCTGCACCGGGAACCCGTACCGCGGCAGGAACTGCGCGACGGCCAGGTAACTGAGCAACGACTCGCTCGACAGGTCGTCCCGCTGGTACTCCAGCGCGCGAATCATCCCGCGATCCTGCGCCGCCTCCGGCTTGGCCCGCTCGGCGTCGAGCTGCATGTTCAGGACGCGAAGCTGGTGGCGCACTTCAGCGGCGATCTTCTCGATGTGCGTCCAGCAGCGGTCGGCGATGTCGTCCATCGACATGCTCGCCAGCGCGGTGCGCGCCGTCAGCGCCCGCACCTCCGCGACGAGCGCGGTGTCGGCGACCGCCATGTCCACCAGCCAGGCGACGAACGCATGACACATCGTCTCCTGCTTGACGTCCACCCCGAGCGTCTTCCCGATCTGATCGCCGACCGCGGCGTCGAGGTGCTCGACCGCGGCGATGGCGTCCTCGAAGAACGCCTTCACCGAGCCGAAGACGGTGAGCGGATTCTGGGCGCTCACGCCGGCGTCGAAGCGCTGGAAGAACCGCGCCAGAAGGTGCGCGTACACGTGGCGCCGGCAGATCCGGGGGCTGTCGAGCTTGACCGCGGGAGGCGTGATCGGGAGCTTGAAGGGGCGCTCCGGATCGGCGAAGGCCGCCTGATCGAACGGCCGCGGTCGCGCGAAGGTCAGCACCAGCGCCGTGCCCTCCGCGCGGCGGCCGGCGCGGCCAGCGCGCTGCAGGTAGTTCGACGGACCGGGCGGCACGTTGGTGAGGAACGTGGCGCTGAGACCGCCGATGTCGACGCCGAGCTCCATCGTGGTCGAGCACACGAGCGCGTTGCGCTCGCCCTCCTTGAAGCGAGCCTCGCTCTGCTCCAGGTCTTCCGGGAGGATCTGGGCGGTGTGCTCCTCGGAGTTCAGCCCGAGGAGCTCCGTCCGGCCCTCGCCCACCGCACGCGCCACGATCCGGTCCCGGTCATCAAGCTCCTGGCCCGGTGGGACGCGGGCGAGCGTGCCCTCGCAGTGGCTTGTCGGGCAAACGTCTGCCACCGCGCGCGCCCACGAGGTCCGGCACAGGCGACAGCGGTGGAGCTGCCCCGCGCTCGATCGCCGGAAGCGGAGCAGGTGGAACACGATCTCCAAGCGCCCCGCCTCGTCCCTGCGCCGGATGGGCGACACCGACTGAGATTGCTGCTGCCCCACGGGCGCGACGCGGTCGAGCGCGTCCCAGACCTCTTCGAGGACCAGCACCGGCGTCACGGCAGCGGGCGCGCCCACCTGCGCCAGCACCCGCGCCACGTAAGCCAGCCGGCGGCTCTCGTTCGCGGTCACCCCGGCGCCGGATGGCATGAGCGGGACCGGCGTCTTCTCCCACGTGCCGTCGGCCGCGTCGTCGTTGGTGTCTGCGCCGGCCTTGCCCTTCCGATGCTCCTTTACCATCGGGCGGTCGATGAGTCGGCGCGGGAGAAAGTCATCATGGATCCCGACGCGATGGACCGTGCATGCGCCATCGGCGCGCATCGTGTCCAGCAGGGTGGCAACGAGCGCGCTCCACACCTCGTCGGGGAACAGCCGGCGCACGTCCGGATGCTTGGGCGCGGGAAAGGCGATCCCGTAATCGACCACCACGACGCCGTTCGCCTCCAGGTTGCCGAGCCGTCCAGGGCGGCGCGAGAGCTCGCGGGCAACGAGCATGCGAGCCAGATCCAGCGCGCTGGCGGCGTCGTGGTTGCTGAGCTCTCGGAGGTCTGCGTGGTCGCGAATGGCCGAGGCCAAGCATTCGAAGTCGACGCCCTCGGCGGCGGCGGCAGCGCGGGCCTCAGCAAGCTTGACCTTGAGGCGGGCCACCTCCTCGAAGTCGTCACGCTCCACGGCGGCCACGATGTCCCGCTGGAGGGCAGAGGCGCGGCCCGATTCCCCCCGGCCGGCGCAAGCGTCGAGCGCTTCGACGAGGATCCGGCGGGCGAGCAGCGTATCATGCGACTCCTCCACCTTCGCCGCCAGCGACGCGGCCACCTGGCGGTTGTCGGCGAACAGCAGGAGGCGTCTCCCCCCACCGCGCAACCAGCGACCGGCGGCGGCGCGGTGTCGCGGAAGCGACGGATACACCCCATCGATCAACACCTGCAACGCCGCGTCGGTGCCGACCTGGACGCGCCGGATGACGGGCAGCGCAGGTCGCTGGGAATCGCAGCGGGGGCAAGCCACACCTGCGAGCGTCCGGTCGGGCCCCTTGAAGTTCCCGCCCGGGAATCGCCACAGGCGCCGGCCGTCCGCGGCGCCGAGCCGGCAGGGTGCCGAGCTGGTATCGACCCACCGCTGTTCCGGCGCGCCGTCCGCCGTGGGGAAAGGGCTGCCGTCGTCCCAACGATCCTTGAAGCAGAACAGGGCCACGTCGCTCTTGTCCTCTTTCCGCTTCCCGCCACCGGAGCCCGCCTGCCCGTGCACCCGCTGCGGCACCAGCGCCGGGAGACCATCATCGCCAGCCCCTTCGAGCCCGAGCACGAACGACTGACCGCAGGATTCGCACACGCGCAGCTCGTAGACGCCGCAGCCGCACCCGCACCGGCCCACCGGCTCGGTGTACAGCGTGCCGAGCGCGCCCCGAATCACCGCCTCGGGGCACTGGCCATTGAGGCACGCGTAGACGCCGTGCGGGCCGCGCGCCGTCGCATGGATGCGCACGGGCAGGAGCGGGATCTCGCTCGCCGCGCTGCGGGCCAGCGCGAGCACCTCGAGCACGCGGTGGGCAGCCCGCCGGCGCACGCCCGGATCACCGTCCTTGCCAAACAGCGCGTCGGCCAGTCGATCGATACGGGTGGCGGCGTCGTTCAGATCGCCACGCAGCTTGCGCACCCAGGCGAGCGGCTCCAGCGCATCATGAAGCAGGCGCGCGGCCGGGAGGTCATCGCGCGGCCGGAAGCCGGGGCGGAGCACGTCGACCACCTGTTGCGCCCGCTCACGGGAGACCTCCGAGCCGTCGAGCTTGA
This sequence comes from Sorangium cellulosum, assembly GCF_002950945.1. Classification (GTDB taxonomy): domain Bacteria; phylum Myxococcota_A; class Polyangia; order Polyangiales; family Polyangiaceae; genus Sorangium; species Sorangium cellulosum_E. Next base: position 4,957,024 of record NZ_CP012673.1, on the reverse strand, counting down.
CCTCGACCTCGCCGTCCACCACCTCGTCCACGAGCGTCGCGAAGTCGGTGTCGAGCGCCGCCACCGCGGCGGGCGCGGGGAGAGACATCTTGACAGGCAAGGTCTTCGCCTGGGGGACGACGCGCCGCCCCTCGATAGGCTCGACGTCGGAAGGGGCCTTGGAGAGCAAGCTCGCGGCGAAGGAGCGGAGGAGCTCCCGGCCGTCCGAGATCCCCTGGTGCATCGTCGCTGACGTGGCGATCCCCTGGACCGCGCTCGGCTCCGCGATCCCCCAGCGAAGCCAGGCGCGCCGCATGAGGAGCGTGAGCTCGGCCGCCATCGCGCCGGCATAGACGTGCGCCTCGTCGATGACGACCATCTCCGGGCGCGCGAACCGGTCGCTGAAGATGGGTGCGTCGGCCGGCCGGACGAGCGCGTACTCCAGCATCGAATAGTTCGTCACCAGGATGTGCGGCGGCTGCTCGCGGAGCTGCTCGCGCGAGATGAGCTCCGCGCGCGGCACGGGCAACCCGAGCTTCTTGAGCTTCCGTTCGGCCTCCTTCGTCGTCTCCGGCAGGCGGCTCGTGTAAAGGCTGAAGCGGATGGTCGGATGCTCGCCAAGAATCGCCCGCAGCCGATCCATCTGGTTGTTCACCAGCGCGTTCAGGGGATAGAGGAGAAGCACGCGTACGCCGGGTCGCTTCTGGTCCGGATCGCGAAGGAGCTTGTCCAGCGCGGGGAAGAGGAAGCACTCGGTCTTGCCGCTGCCCGTGCCCGACGCGACGACGAGCGATTTCCCCTTTCGGTAGTTCTCGATCGCCTCGACTTGGTGCCGGTAGAGCGGGCGGTCGGCCGGCCATTGCGCCTCGCCGCGCGCGGCCTGGAGCAGCGCCGGGAGATCGCGGTGCACGATTCCTGCTTTCGCCAGCTCGCCGGTCGTCTTCGGGCCGAGGCTGGGTAGCTCGAAGGGAAAGTTCGCCTCTACGACGGGGGGTGCGACGAGCCCGAAGTCCGTGATCGCCTTGTGGACCGCATCGTCGAGTATCGGATCGCGGAATCGAAACGAGGACCGAACGAAGCTCGTCATCTCTGCCAGCGCCCGCTCATTGGCGGCATAGGCGTCCAGTTGATATCCGCTCATCGCTTCACCTCTTCCCCATCGACGCGAGCAACCAGGCATCCAGAAGGTCGGGTACGATCTGGTCGAGCACCGCGATGGCGTTCCACGCGTCCTTCCTGATCCGCACGCCCTGCTCACGATACGCCGTCAAAAGTTGTGCCGCCTCGGCGACGCGCAGCTCGGCGTCGACGACCGTGCGGCCGTGGCCGACCGAGAGCTCGCGCTTCGCCTTCGCCTCCGCCTCGATCAACGTCGCCGTGACGCTCGGTGCGGCGCCGGGCGTACCGAAGATCCAGGCCCGCGGGAGCTCTTCGAGAAGCTCCTGGCTTGCCCCTTGGCGGAGCTTCAACAACGCCGCCGCCCGGCGTCCGCGCAGGCTGTCCTGAGTCGCAACCTCGGTCAGGTCCGACATCCGGAGTGCGAGGCGCCCCTCCCAGTCGCGGGGAAGCTCGATGGGACCGCCCTCGCCGAACACCTCCGCCTTCATGGATTCGAGGAGTAGCGGGGCCTCCGGCCGCCCACCTAGCGCCTCCTGATACAGCGTCAGCTCGACGGCGCGCGGCATGGCGCGCGCCTGTTTGGCCGTCTCGATCAGCTCGGTGATCTCGTGGACCTCCGTGCGCCGCAGCGCCCGCGCGAGAGGTCGCCGCTCCGAGCGGGTCACGCCGAGCCAGGTGAAGCTACGGCACTCGGTGCGGTACAGATCGATCCACGCGAACCGGGCGCGCGCGGGGAGCCGCGCCGCCGCGGCGAGCAGAACCCAGGGCGCGCGCGCGGCGACGAGATCGAAGAGGTAGAACCACTCGAGCCCGAAGGCCGCGCGGGCCCGCACCGTGCCCACGAAGCGGTCAAGCCACACGTCGAATGCCGGCGGATCCGCCGTCATGTCCTCCAGCGCGCGGAGGATCTGCGGCTCGTTCTTGGACCACAACCCCTCGTCAAGCGCCGAGAGTGCGCGCGGCGGGACCGCCTCCACGTCCAGGGGGATCTCCACCAGCACGCCGCCCGAATGGCTCCTCACGGGCGACCGCGCCGCGTCCGCCAGGAACACGATCCACCGGCTGCGCGACGTCGGCAGCGCGCTCGCGACCGCTGCTGCCTCGAAGCGCTGGGGCCCGACCTTCTCAAGCTCGCAGGCGACGATCGCCGGCTCGTCGAATGGTCGCAGGACATCGAAGCAGGCCAGCGCGGGCTTCTCCGGTAGATCGCGTTCGTCGAGCAGCAGCTTGAGCACGAGCTGCCCCGGACGCGCGACACGCGACGGGTGGTGCATCCGGGGGACGACTACCTGGAAGCGGTAGGCCTCCGGATCGCCGTCGACGCGGGCGGCGACGAGGATCGAGCTCCTGTCCGGCCGGAGCTTCTGTCGCACCACGTCGCGCAGTGGGACCAGCGCGCGCCCGAAGCGATCGGTGCGGCTCGTGACGAGGCGCGCCCCTCCCTCGTCCTCCAGCCACACCTCGCGATCGGGCTCGGAGCGCACCTCCACGCAGGCGTGCGTGAAGACCATGCGCTCCGTGAGGATCGCCGCCCCGTCGAGCGGCGCCTCCTCCCTGGACACGACGTCTTTCCACAAGCGCACGTAGCGCCGCGCGAGCGGCACGCAGGCACGGAGGATCTCCCCCGAGTTGAGCCCCAGCGCCGCCACGACCTCCTGCGCGTCCGCGGGGGCCTGGACCTCGAAGCGGCCTGGGCCGAGCGCCGTGACCGCCCCGTGCGGGCTGATCACATGGGCCAGGAGCTTCGATCCGAAGACGACCCGCCGCGCCTCCACGAGCTCCACGATCTGCGGCGGGATCACCGTCCATCGGGCACAGAAGTTCCGCCCGTCGCGCGCCGTGAGGCGCACCCGCACGGTGCCGCACGCGCCTCGGAGCTGCGGGAGCCCGCTGAGCCGGATACGCGCCGTTACATCGCGCGCCACCGTCTCGAAGGGCGCGTGCTGCCCGGCGCTTACGATCACGTCGACCCCATCGGGGGCGTCGTTCACGGTCAGATCGGGCAAGCGCTCGAAGGCGCTGGTTGCGCGCGAGAACTGGGACGGCAAGCCGCCCTCGATGCTAACGGAGAGGACCCGCTGCCGGCACTCGAGCACCGTGATCTCGCCTCCCGCGGTGAGCACGCGGACCTCCCCTTCCGTGGCGGCGTCGATCGCCCAGGCGGCGGCTGCTCCCCCGGACAGCTCCGCGGCGGTGACGCCTCCCGAGGTCTCGATCACGATCTCTTCGCGCGCCAAGAGGAGGCGGCGCTCGCCGGCGGCGATGATCTCCTGATCCGCACGGAGCATCCGGCCCTCCCCGTCGAACCACCACAGCGCCTGGTCCGGGAGCACCAGCGTCTCGACGGGCACCACCTGCGCCGCGCCGCCCCTCGCCGCGTAGCGCGCCACCACGATCGCGGTCGGGCTCCCCATGCCGAGGAGCCACTCCAGACGCCCCTTGATGGCGTCGTCGCTCTCGAACCGCCTCTCCCCTTCCGACCACGCGATCAAGCGCACCCCGTGCGTCCCGGGCTCCAGGGCCACGGTCGCATACGTCACGTCCGCGGGGATGCGCCCACGGAGCGCTGGATGCGCCAGATCCAAGCTCGCGCGGAGCTCGATTCGACGATCCGGTGGCAGGATCGCGCGCAGCTCCAGCGCCGCGCCGAAGGACGCCGCCGGCGCTCCGCGCGGCGACTGCGCCGCGTCCCGGAACGAGGCCAGCATGGCCGCTAGCAAGCGGGGATTCCTCGTCGCCGGCAGCTCGATCCCGTGTTGATCCAGCGCGCACCGGACATCGTCCGCGCTGCCGAACGAGGTCGGATCCACCCCGCACCGCGCCAGCCGCTCGCGCGTTGCCGCGGCGTCTGCGAGGATATCTTCCAGCGCCTCGGCGGCCTCGCTCGCGTCGAGCAACTCTTGGAGCCGCCCCTGCGCAAGCAACTTGATACGAGCCACGGCGAAGCGCCGGGCGGCCATGCCGTCCTGGCCTGCGAGCGCCTCCCAGCCGATCTCCCGGCCCAGCGCCCCCACCAGCTCGGGGAGGTTGCCGATGTGCACGGGGAGCCCGCCTTCCCGGAGCAACGTCGCGAGAAAGCGCCTGCGGCCCTGGCGCGTCACGACCTGCCGATCGAAAGAGCGCAGGGCGTCGACCACGGCCTCGTACAGCTCGGAATACCTCGGCGCCTCCTCGGCGCTCACCCCGATCGAGCCGAGGATGGGCCGCCACTCCAGCGCGTGCCCCTCCTGGCATAGGAACTCGGCGGCGTAGACCACGAACATGCGGGCGCGGTTCGGTACCCGCAACGCCGCGATCCCCGTGCTTCGGACTCCTTCCGCAAGCTCCTCCCGCAGTGCGGAGAGCTCGGCCGCCGACATGTTGAGCGTGAAGAGCGGGCGCCCGCCGTGGTGCCGGCGCAGCGCAGCGCTCACCGTCTGTCCTCGCACGCTCACCAACGCACCTCGCACAGGAAGTACCGGACCGCGGTTCGCTCCATCGAGACTTCCCCTTCTCATCGGACTTGGGCACGTGGATAACTTTGCGAAGTGGTCAACCTTCCCCCACGACGACGCGAGCCTCATCCTCGCGCCAAGGCGCGCTCATGTAAACGCCGCCCCGGAAGCAGCTCCAGAATAGATCCGCGAACATCACCTACAGCCTCAGCGGCGAGCACCAGCGACGGCGTAGGTCCCCCCGCCACCATGGAGGGAGATGTCCGTCGGCCCAGCTCTCGCTCGGGCGCGTACCGCCTGCCGCTGCGCGGCGCTGAGCGCCTCATCCGGTCTACCCGGCACCCGCGCCATCATGTACGCTGACGCCTTCCGTCCGTAGGCAGCACGCCCGTCGGCAAGCCGGAAGAGCTCCCAGAGGGTTCCATCGTACGAAGCGCAACTTCTTCCCGAAGAGCGGCGCTATCGCCCAGATCGAGCAACGCACGCGATGACGACTCACTATCTTCAACTGACCGGAAACGCCGTCCGCAGAGAGCCAGAGTTCCGCGGACCCCAGGGCCTCCGCTTCGGCCAGCACGTCTTCGACGAGCTAACCCACCGGTGGGCCAAGTCGGGGGGTAAGAACTACGTCATCGTGGCGCGGGGGACGGATGCACAAGAGCTGGTCTTGTTCTCCGATCTCTGCAGGGCTACGGCGAGGATCTCACCGCGTGGTGATGCGCTGCTCATCACGGACCTCCTCGCGCCCGTTCCGGTCCCGCCAGAGGCCGTCCGCTTCCAGGCGTCGTTCAAGCCCGTCGCTCCGAATGCAGGCCCGCCGCCCGCTGATCAGCTCGACGGCTTACTACTCCTCCTCGCTGCGCCGGCGGCGCGCGTCGCGTCCACGTCGCCGGATTCGAGGCCTGTCGCGACCACGCCGCCGAAGCCGGAGACGCTCACGCTCCCTCCGCGCCGCCACATCGCCGACGAGGATCTCCTCGTGACCGCGCAGGCCCTCGGCGATGCGTCGCTGCATGCGAAGCCTGTCGCGCCTCCGCCGCCGAAGCCGGAGACGCCCACGCTCCCTCCGCGCCGCCGCATCGCCGACGAGGATCTCCTCGTGACCGCGCAGGCCCTCGGCGATGCGTCGCTGCATGCGAAGCCTGTCGCGCCTCCGCCGCCGAAGCCGGAGACGCCCACGCTCCCTCCGCGCCGCCGCATCGCCGACGAGGATCTCCTCGTGACCGCGCAGGCCCTCGGCGAGGACGTGAGGCGCCGGCTGTCGGGGGTGCCCCCCGCCACGCGGAGGCGCTTCTTGCCACGGAAGGCCCCCCCTGTAACGGACGTCCTCACGCCCGCTCGAGAGTTCCTGAACACGCACGGAGTCCGGACGCGCGCGTTTCTGCCCGAAAAGCTCCGGGCACTCGTGGCTGGCCCTCTGCCTGGTGATGTCGAGATAGACGAGCGCGTGCACCAAGCCCTGCGGCGCGCGCTCGGCGTGCCACTGCTGAATACCGTGTGCAACCCCGCGTCATTCGGCAACCAGAAGCTCCAAGCGTTCCTCGCGACGCTCTCTCAGCTGCCTTTGCTCGAAGATGATCGCGCGCAGATCTGGCTGGCCATGGCGAGCGGGGTTCGAGCTCGGGACCGACTGGTCGAGCTCGAGGAGAGCGCGAAGGACCTGAGCCACGCGGCCACCGCCCCGGAGGCCGCCTTCGCCTGGCGTCGCGCCGTTCTCACGTGGCTACGCGACGGCCTCGGCGACCTGACCGGCGACGATGCGTTCCTGGAATCGCCCGTGGAGCGCCTTTTGGCCACGGAGCGCGAGGCGAACGCCGCCGCAGTCCTCCTCCGCTGGAAGGACTACCGTGCACCGACCTCAAAGCGCCGTGCCGCCCCGCCGGAGCTTACGCCGTCGGGGGAGATGCCCGCGGATACGGCGCCGCCTCCGCGCTCGGGGCGAGTGCCGAGTCTCGGCGTCGTCCCGCCCACGCCGTCCATCGGGTCGCCGCTCGTCAAGCTCAAGGCGAAGGGCAGCGAGGCCACGCAGAAAGCGGGCGAAACCGCGCCCTACGCTCGCGAAACTGCGCTGGACGCCAGCCAGGAGGCGCTTGGCACTGGCGTGGATGCCGTGGGTGCCAGGGAGGGCTCGCCAGGCACCGGCGAGAATGCGCCGGACGCGGGAGCGGCTGCGCCGGAGCCTGGCGACGCTACGCTGGACACCGGCGAGAATGCGCCGAAGGCCGGCGACGCTGCCCTGGACGCCGACGAGGCTGCGCATGGTGCCCTCCAGTCCACGCAGCGGGTCGATGCCAACAGCAACCTGCCGCCCGGCGTGCCAAATCCTTCGGAGCCGCGCGTGGGCGAGGCGCAGCCACCGCCACCGTGTAACCGCACCCTTTTGGACGCGGCGCGCGCGCGCCTTTGTTTGGACGTGAGCGAGGTCCTCCGCACGCTCGATTCCCTGCGTGCAGCCGAGGAAGGGTGGCTCGGGGTGCCCCTCGACCCGGCGCGTCCACTCCAGGTGGCGGCCGCGCTGAGACACGCCATCGCCGCGCTCAACGCCCAGCTCGCACGGCTGCCAGAGCAGAACGAGGTCGCCGTCGTCGCGACGTCGGTCGACGAGATCGCAACCTGGCTCGGTACCAGCATCGAAGCCCCCATTGACGACAGGCTCGTGGGTCTGCTCGGCCGGCCGGAGAGCCTCGACCAGCTCCAGAGCGCGCGCGCCCTCGCGACCCGCATCGAGTCACTGCTCCCCGACTGGGTATGGCAAGGGGTGACGGACCGCGCCGCGCGCGCCAGCCAACTCATTGATACCGGTGCTTTTCGCGACGAGGTGCAGGCCTGCCTGCGCTGGGTGGAGGAACTCCCGGCGGCGGAGCAGGAGCACGTCCGCGATCTCCCCGACCTGGGTGCCGGCACGCTCGCGGAGCGACTCCGGCGGGCGTTTGAAGAGCGGGCCGCACGGAACGAACGTGAGGGCCGACTCATGCAGATCGCAGAGATCACCACCGACCAGGATCGTGCCCGCCTCGCGGCCGGGTGGCCTGACACCGAGGCCGAGGTCCTCCAGCGAGAGGAGATCCTGCAGCGGTTCAGGGAGCTCTCGATCTGCCTCGGCACGGAGACGCTCGACTCCGTCCGGGAGCACCTGCGAACTGCGTCCCTCGACGACTGCAGCAGCACGCTGCGCGACGTCGACGTGGTCCGCGACCGGTTCAAGACGATTTCTAACTTTACCTTCCAGCAAATCCGGGAAATCGCCTCGGTTGTCTTGCCCCAGTCTCTTGCCGTGCGCTCGCTCCCCGCGTTCTGGTTCGATCCCCCGCTGTCCTCGAAGAGCGACGGCAGCGCCAGCGCCGCGGTACACCATGCTCGAGGCGTATACAAGCAGATCGACACGCTCGATTACGGGACCGTCTGCCTCCCGGTGCAGGTGCGCTTCAAGTCGCCGCTCCCGGCGGCAATCCAGCTCGGCGTCAAGCTCACGAAGCTGTTCGTGAGCTTCGACACCCCTCGGGCGCATGCGTACCGCGAAGAGATCGAGCCGCTCGAGCTCCCGGCGGGAACCATCCAGTACGACTTTGAGATCACGGTGGTCCTCTCCCGACGCTTCGCCGAGGACATGGCGGCGCGCAAGAAGGAGCTGCAAGTATCAATCACGGGCACCGCGCCGGACGGCAAGAGCGAGAAGACCACGCTGACCTGGAAGGTGCTAGCATTGACAATGCCGGAGCTGCGCGATCCCATCCCCCAGAACGTGGAGCCGGAGGACATGCTGCGCTGCCGGCTCGGCGTCGAGCGCCGCTACGATGCCTTGCTGAGCATCTTGCGCCAGGGCACGTCGTCCTTTTTCGTCTACGGACCCCGGAGGTTTGGCAAGACGAGCTTGCTCCGTGGCGTACAGAAGTTCATCGACGCTGGCGACGTCGTCCTACTGAACCGCGTCGCGGCCAGCCAGCGCACGCTGGTAGGCCTGTGGGAGGACATCGCGAGGCAGTTCGAGACCAGGTTCAGCCCCAGGAAAGTATACCGGGAGCTGGAGGATGGGCTCCTGCCCGTGGCGCATGCATACGATTCCGTCCGCGAAGAGGCGGCAGAGCGCGGGATTCGCGCCATCTACGTCCTCGTGGACGAGGCGCAGGCAATGTTCGCGCATTCGCGACGCGAGCAGCTCGCGGAGCGGCTCAAGGAGCGGATGGAGGACTCGTGGGCGGTGGTCAAACGCGAAGGGAAGGTGCAACGCGCGGCGGTGCTCTTCGGGTTCGTCGGCCAGGGGCATCTGCCGAAACTGATCAGCACCAACCTGCGCGCCTCGCTCAAGGAATTCCACCGGTTCGAGTTCAGCGATGACGAGATCGTCGACCTGCTCCAGCGCACCACCAGCAGCGATGGCCTGCAGAGCTCCCGCGAGGCGCGCGAGCACCTTGCGAAGCTCTCCGGGAACCTGTTCATCCTCGGCAAGCTCCTGACGGAGATCCTCACGCTCTGCCGGGAATCGCACCGGACTTGGTTCATTCGCGCCGACGTCGACCGGGCGAGCGAGAAGATCGAGACGGATTTCCGCAACGGTGACACGGCAATCTGGGACTGGGTACGTGATCCGCTCAACGAGAGCGACAACCTCAACGACTGGAAGCCGAGCATCGCCTATCCGCTGGCTCTCGCCTGGGCCGGTGCGCGCGCGCAGAGACCAGCCGGAGGGAGCGCCGGCCGTGCCGAAGCCAGAGCGCTGCTCCGCAAGCTCTGCCCTGACGCAGAGCCGCTCGATGAGCGGCTGAACGAAGCGGAGGCAGAGCTCGAAAACCTCCGTGTGCTCAACGAGCGCGGCGAGTTCAAGCTGCCGATGTTGGAGCATCTTCTCGCAATTCGTGCGCTCAGCCCGCGCCCGCTCCATGACGATGCCGAGCGTGAAGCCGCGCAGCGCCTGGGGCTTCACCGGGTGCGACGGCCGCCGCGCGTGAGCAGCAGCGACGCCGACGAGGCTCCCGATTTCGAGGGCAGCCAGGCCCGGATCTGGCGCGCAGAATGGAACAACCGCGCTGTCGCGGTGAGGGCGATCTCCCTCCGCGAGACGCGGGCGAGGGCGCGGTTCATCCACGAGGTCGCGCTCCTCCGGAAGATCGGCGAAGCGGGCGACCAGCGGGTTCGGGAGCATCTGCCCCGTATCCTGCAGATGGGCATCGCGGACGATGACCCTCAGCAGGGGCTCGTGGTCTACGAGTGGATCCCGGGCTACCCGCTCCCCGAGGGCAGCATGATGGAGCCCACGGTCGCCGAAGTGGGCCTGCAGATGGCGGAAGTCCTGGCGGTGCTGGAGCGTTCGGGCGTGGTTCACCGCGACATCCGGCCCGCGAATGTCCTCCTCCGCGTCCCGCAGGACGACGATGCTCGTAAGGTAGAGATCAACGTCGTCCTGATCGACTTCGGGCTGGCGCGAGCGGTCGAGCAGCTCCGCGGCGGCCCACGTTCCATCGTCGAAGGCGTGGCGGAGTTCATTCCTCCCGAGGTGCTCAACACGAGCGACTCCTCGGCGTGGTCGACCGCCGGCGACGTGTACTCCACCGGCACCATGCTGCGGAAGCTTCTGAAGGCGGACCTGAGCGCCGCCACGACCTCGTCCGCAGCCTCCCACCAGCTCCAGGCTCTCCTGGGCCGGATGGTGGTACCTCGACCCGACGATCGTCCGACGGCCGGAGAGCTTCGAGAGCGCTTTCGCGCCATCGTGCAGAGCATGAGGGACGAGCACCGCTCGACCGGACTGGCGGATATCGCGGCGTTGCTCAAGAAGCGGATCGTCGGCCTCCCGGACCCGGTGCAACAGGCGGCCCAGGACTCGATGCGGAGCCTTACCTTCATCCGTGCCGGGATGCTCCAAGGCACGCGCCGCTACGCAGCCGTGGCCGCCATGCTCGAGGTCGCCTTCCGGAGGATTGTGAAGGCGCGGCTCCCGCGCGGCCATGAAGCCCCCACGAGCGTGTACCTGCGGAGCGCGCGTTCACTGATCGACAATGCGAAACTTCGAGCTCCCGCGTGGCTCGACGACACGCTGATGGACGTCGCGGGCAGGCTGCGCAACGCCGAGCATCACCCCGACGCGTTCAACGAGATCGTCGATCGTGCTCTCCAGCAGCTGGGCAGTACCCTCACGGCGCGGGACGCGGACACCAAGCTTGTCGACTCGCTGGATCACGCCGCGCGGCTTCTCGACGAGCTCACACAGAGCACGGCGGTCGCCCCGTTCATCAAAGAGACCCTCCACGCCGGCGCGCCCAACGGTGGCCCGGAGCGCGCATCCTGGATGCGCCATCCTTGAGGCGGAGGCCGGGGCGGAGTGGCACCCCCTCGGCCGTCAACCTCTACCTCTTCGCCCAATCCTTCGTTTCTCGGGCCTCGCCATCTCCCTCCCCCCACCCGTCACGGTTAGGCGGCATCCCCGGAGATATCCATCGAAAGGCGCTCCGTTGCTGGGTCGATCGGAGGATCGTTCTACGCGAAGGGTGCGCCGCTGCACGTCAACGCTGGCAATCAACTCTGCGGACTCGCCGATGCGAACGACCAGCTCGGAACTACGGCGGGTGAACGTGACCGGCACTGAGCGAAGAAGCTCCACTAGGGCGGCAGGGGACCAGAGCGAGCCCGGTGGGAGGACAACGGTCCAGTCACCGGCCAGCGGGCTCGGGGCGCCGTACGCGTCGGCGAGGGTGTCGAGTGTGGGGTTGAAGACGGCGCGGTGGCTCGCGGCGAGGGCCAGCACAATCACGTAGTCGCGCACGGCGCTGGCGACGTCGGGGCGGGAAGTTGCGAGGCCGACCTCGAAGCCGTCCTGGTAGCCGTGCCGTCCATCGAGGTTGCCGGTCCACACCAGGGTATGCGATTCATCGGCGATCATAGCTTTCGCATGGGTCCGGGGACAACCTGCCACCGTGACAGCGCCGTGTGGCGCGTCGCCGAAGAGCCAGGCACCGGTCTCGCGGCGATCGGAGCGGCGATTGTCGGGCGGGAAAACGGCAAGAATGCGGACCCCGCGAGCGACGGCGGCGCGCAAGGCGAGCCCGACGGGGTGTTCGCGGAGGTCGACCGCGCTGAAAGCGGTGAGGATCAGTTCGCGGCGGGCGCTGTCGATGAGTTTCAGCGTGGCATAGAGGAGAGAGGATTCGTCACGGCCGATGGTGGCGACGACAGTATCTGGACGGCGGAAAACCATCGGTCTCCAGGGCGGGCCGGGGTCGGGATGCAGCTTCTTCACATCGAGGTCAGCGGCCGGCGGCGACTGATGCGTGAAGCGGTGAAGGAAGACTTGGGCAAAGGCGCGACCGAGTTCCCGCGCGAGCGTGGGCTCGCGTACAAGCAAGCCATTCTCGGGATTCTTCTGGTAGGCCACGTCGGTAGCGTTCGCGGACGTAACAAAGGCGACGCGATCATCGACGACGCAGAGCTTCGCATGGAGGTCGGCTGCGCTGCGGAGCCATGCGCCCGCCTTGGCGAGCGTACGAAGGTTCTCAAAGTGCTGCAAACGCCGGTTGCGGTCGATCTGCTCGCGCTTTCCGGGCTCATCGTCCTCGGGTTCGCCGACGTCCATGGGGAAACTTCGATCGAGCGCGGTGAGCACGTACACGCCTCCCCGGAGACGCTCGGCCTTACGGGCGAGCGCTTCTGTGACGGCGCGATCGGCGAACAGGAAGCTGGCGAGGAAGACTTTCTCCTCGGCGCGGTCGATGAGATCGAGCAGCGCAGCGCGCAGGGGTGCGTTCAGGTCCGGGCCGGTGGTTGCGAGGTGCACGATCGGACCTGCCGCGCTCGGACCGGGCAGTGGATCCGGCTCGATCCACGGCGGGAGCACGGGCGCCCCTGGGACGAAGAACATGCCCGCGAGGCGCTCAGGGCCGAGCGCGACGGTGCGGGTGGCGTCAATCATGCCGCACCTCTGCGAGGTATGGGGCGACGAGGTCGCGTTCGAGGCGGCCAGCACAGAGGACCCCCCGCAAGGCGGGTTGCGCCCAGAGGCGCTCATGCACCGTGGTTATGTCCGGCGGTGCCGCGTCGCTCCACGACCAGAACGAGCAGAGTTTTTCCCAGGTTATCGCGAGGGCGCGCGCGAGGCCCGTGCGCAGAGCGTTCGGACGGCGGCTGAGAAAGGTGAAAAGGGCATCATGGGCCGCCTCGGTCGACGTCGGGATCCCCCGCAGGTGGACGCGCGCGAGGAAGCCGTCCCCGGGATCGGGCAACGCCCGCCACACCGGAGCAGGTTCGTCTCCCGGACCGAGAAGCTCGAGGAGCTGCGTGCCGTCAGCAAGGACGGGAAATGGGGGCAGGGCCGCAGGAGCAAGAAGGCGCATCCCGGCGTCGTGGAGGATCTTGTCAACATCGCGAAGGCCGTGCAGCCACGAAGGGAGAGCGGCAAACGGGTGAATGTGAACAAGCGGGCGGAGCTCGGTCTCGCCGCGCCGGGAAATCGCCGTGTGGAGCCGGGGCGTCAAGGGATCCATCGGCGCCGTATGCACGGCGATCAAGAGCCACGCTTCCAGGTTCTCTGACGCCAACCGAACCTCGTACGGCGCTCCGAGTGAGCAGCCGAGAAGGCGCCCCTCAATGCGCTCGCCACCCGGAATATCCGTGAGCGTGTCGTCGAGCCCCAGCGCCTCGAAGCGGGCTTGCCGCGAGGCACGAAGGACCGCATCCAGCGCTTGGAGCGGCTTTGGAACCTCCGTGGGAGGCAGCGGAAGATCACCCCGTGCACGCGCGTGCATCGGTCGCGAGAGAACGCTCACCACGACGAGAGGGTCGGCGCTCATCAGAAGACGAAGCGAGCGCTGGCGAATGATGACGCGAGCGCCGGCCGCAAGCGCTTCAGCGCCCGCTTCTGTCAGCGAGAGGCCGGGCTCGCAATCGATCTGTACATGCTCGACCTGACGCGCGGAGGTAACCCGCGGGGCGATGCTGCTCGCTCGCAACAGGCCGATCTTCGTGAGGCGCGCGACGATGTGCGGGGACAGCTCTGGGCCGAGGCCGAGATAGGCCCTGACATCGGCCGCAGTTACCGCGCCAAGCGCCTGAGCGAGCTGCAGGACGGCACGGTCGGCTGGCGGGAGCTTCTCTTCCACCGCAAGGTCTACTGACGACAGCTCAACCTCGTAGAGCTTGAGTGCGCGCCCGAGTACCATCGCCGGAGCATCTGGTCGTTTCTCGAACACACGTGCGGCGGTGATGAAGTGAGCCGGATCCATCACTTCCTCTCGGCACCAGGCCGCCGGCCGAGTCGCTTGCCCCACGCCTGTTTGTGCTCGCAGTCGGTGAGCAGCTCGCGAAGCAGATCGCCCGGCGGACGCTCCTTGGTGCCTCGCTTCGCGAGCGTGGAGGTGTCGCCGATCATGATCCGCTTGTGATGGGCGCGAGTTACTGCGACGTTGAGGCGGTTGAGGTTGTTCACGTGACCCCGGCGGTGCATCGGGTTGCTGCGCGTTCCCGAGAGGATGATCACATGCTTCTCCTGTCCCTGAAAACGGTCCACCAGGCTCACGTGAACGTCGATAACCCCGCCCGCCGCTGTGCGGCGGTAAGCGGGCCCGCGCCACTGCGACTTTCCAGGCCGATACAGCGAGGAGAGCGCGTCTATGAGCTTGCGGGCTTGTGAGAGGTAGAAGGTGATGATGCCGATCTCGAACGGATCGTCGGGGCGGCGCTCGCGGCGGTAGCTCCGTTCAGCCCAGGCGATGCATCTTTCGACGACCTCGACGGCGATATCGGCCTCCAAAGGATTCACATACTCACCGCTGTCCCACTGGCCATCTCGCGGATACTCGTAGCGATCGTTGGCCTCGGCCCATGCCGTATCGATCCAGATCGCCGGAGCCTCCAGCCCCGGAATGGGCAATCCGAGCTCCTCCGTGTGGCCGGCGGACTTGTAGCCAGGGCTCTGCGGCCCGTAGACGCAACGGCGTGAGAACTCGGCGAGCTGCGGGTGCATGCGGTGCTGACAGTCCAGGCTCACTCTACGCGAGGCGAGCTCCGGGATGCTGCGGATCAGCTCGAAGGCGCTGCGCATGGCGACGTCTTGCATCTCGAGCATCTCCGCGAGCAGGCGCGCGCGTGGATAGAAAGCGGCCTCGCCGGCCAACGTCGCGCCATCGAGTTCGGCTGGGAGTACCCCTGACTGGCGGTAGGCCTCGGCCAGGTTACGCCATTGGTCAGCAGGGACGGCGGCTAGGCGCGTGATGACGTCCTCCTCTTCCCCCGGGAACGCGGCCGCCAGCAGATCCTCGTGTACTCGCTGCCGGACACGATCGCTGGGATGCATTCGCTGCTCGAAGTGCCTGCGCAGTGTCCACGCGAGCTCCTTGATCTGTTCGTCATCTGCGCCTGCCTCGCCCCGCTCGGCACGTTCAGCGGCGATCGCACGCAGCTCCGCAAGATCGGCGTACGGAGCGAGCTGGAGGTGGTCGCCGACGACGATCCAGCGGCACGCTCGGGTCGCGGGCACGAGCAACTCGGGGACCGTCGCCTTGCTGGCCTCGTCCATGATGAGCACATCGAAGATCGGCTCTGGTTCGCGGAACGCGGGATCCATGGCGATGCCGATGGGGGTCGCGCAAACGAGGTTCGCGTTCAGCAGAAGCATGTCTCCAAGCTTCGCGTCGTGCTCGATGGCGTCGCGCCACCCCCGCTGCGCCGCGACGACGGGATCGGCGAGGTCGGTCCCGTCCAGCGCCGCATCGAGGCTCCCGCGCAACCGCTCGCCCAGTGACGCTCCGCGGTGGTCGACGAGGAAGCGGTGAGCTCGCTCGTCGACGGCATCCGGCCAGCCGATACGCAGCGCGAAAATGCCGGGCTCGTCACCGATACGCTGGAGCACGTGGTCGAGGGCCACGTGGGTCGGAGCCACGAGCAGGACGCGCTCTCCGCGAGCGACCAGGTTGCGGATGATCTCGGAGATGACCGTGGTCTTACCGGTGCCCGGCGGACCATCTATCACGCACAGGTCCGGGCTCGTGAGCGCAAGCGCGACCGCGCGATGCTGCGCGTCGTTCTCGGGCCCCCGGGCACCCAGCCTGGGAAATGAAGCTGCCGCTAGAGCGAAGGCCGGCAATTCGTAGGGGCGGAGGAACGCATCGAGCAGTTGCACGTGCGCCGCGTGGCGTCCTTCGGCCAGCGCTTCGAGTGCTTCTTGCATGCGCCGGAGCGGGCCGACCGCGCTGGCGAGCCTTGCGTACCCTTGCTCCGCGATCGGCTCCTCTCGGTCGTCCTCCCCGTGAAGTGTGAGCACGAGCCGTTCGTCGTCGACCTCGGCCACATCAAGGCGGCGTATCCCGCCGCCTAGCCGCGGCAGATCGACCTGTGCACGCGGCAAGGAAAAGGCAAGAGGCCACCCTTCGTCCTCCCCGCGGATCTCGAGCCGGATCGGCTTCCTGGAGACAAGCTCGTACGCCACGCTCGACGAGAGCTTCCGAAGCCGATCGAGCAGGGCCTTCAGATAGCGCTGGTGCGGCAAGAGAAACGCGCGGTCTGCCCGCTCGATGGACTCGACCCGACGGGCCAGCCTCCTGACCTGCAAACGGGCGGCGATGGCCCGGAGGATCGCGTCGCCGTCGAAACCGGCAACGGTCCCGTGTCGGAACCGGGCGTAGAGGAGCGGATCCGGCGGAGAAGGCTCAACGCCGGCGCTCTGGTAATGAGCCTCGATCACGAGGAAGCCGCCGTTCACAGGGATCAGCACGAAACGCCACGCGGGGGTGGTCAGCACAAGGGCGCATGCGGTCGGTCGTGCTGCCCCACACGCGAATGCCCTCACCGCTTCCCAACCGCCGTCCCCCGGGCGCACACTCGCCCGAACCGGCCCTCCGAGCAGCGCGCCCACGTCCAGCCCTGGCCCAAGCCTGCCCTGGATGTCAGAGCGCACCTGAAACGAGATCTCGGGCTCGATGCGCAACGTGCCCGCCAAGCCTTCACGCACATGGTTGTCGGTGAGCACCGGCAGGGAGATCCCATGAGCAGCCGCGTAGCGAGTGATCCGCTGGGTCAGCATGCAGCACCTCCTCCCGAGTGACGCGCGCGCGCCTTCGGCGCCTGACGCGGGCGACCTTCCGATCGCGCCGATGGTCGCCCGGACTTCCGGTGGATGAAGCGAACCGCGCGCCTCCGCCGGTAGCAGGTGATGAGGGCGCCGCCTTCGCCCACCACGAGGATCCAATCGCGCGCCAGTCGTGCTGCTTCCGTGCCGCGCAGGTCTTCCGGGAGCCGCCGCTCCATCACGACAAGGTGGGTGGCTCCCGCCGCGCGGATATCCACGCCGTGGCGAAGGATGAAGTCGCGCACATTGTCGCGGAGATGTCGGTGGGAGGCGCGCTCGAGGTAGTGACGTGTTGGACGCAGGGGGAACGGTGCGGTGGATCGAGATGAGTTTGTCATGCTCGACCGTATTGCAGCGGGTGTGCCGAGCATCTTCTCCTCGACCACGTGCCGGCTTGATCGAGCCGGTGGACCCCTCCGGGGTGTCCCGTTCGCCTTCTTGAGCCTGCGCGGCGTATGAACCGAGGCCCCTGCCGGGCGCCTCCTGCAGGAGATCACCCTAAGCGGGCTTATGCCGCCAGAAAGATTCTTCTGCCCCGCGGACCGGCGGCTACGCATCGCGAGCGTCCGCCCCCCTATCGACCGTCTCGTGCGCCGTGTCCTGCGGCATGTACGGGTCCTGCGGGCCCGCGCGAGCATCCAGCCATGCATCGACCACACGCCCAGCCGCCAGGTGACTCGCGAACCAGCGGAGCGTCTCCAGATGCGCACGTCGGATACGAGCGCTTCGGCCGCTCTATGCCTCCTCAACGCGGCGCAGCAGATCGTGTTCACCAGGCCCTTGCCCGGCTACGCCGATGCGGCAACAAGCCCGCCTCGCTCGGGTTCCCACGGCAGGCTCGCGACCTTCGACGCCAGGAACTCGCGTCGGCCGCTCTCGTCGCCGGCATCGAAGAGCACCACCTTCGCGTCGCCGACGATCGCGTTGACGTCGAGCACGACGCGGACACGCGGGGAGAACCGCTCGGCCAGCACGACCAGATCGCCGGGATGCGGCCGGCGGGCGGGCCTGGCCGCGCGCGCGGGGTCGGCGAGGACCTCCTCCAGGCGCTCGGCGAGACCGAGGTGTACGATGAACCACCGGTCGACGTCGACCCGGCGCTTGGGTGTGCGGGCGACGCTCTCCTCGAGGATCGAGATCGCTTCCGGGTCGGCCGCGAGCCAGGGCGCGAGCAAGGCGTAGAGCTGCGCCGTGACCCAGGAATCGTCCTCGACACCCCGCTGCCCTCCCCGCTCCGAGGCCACCTCGACGTCAAGGCCGACCTCCCAGGCAAGCCAGCCGAGGAGGCCGACGACCATCGAAAGCTCCTCGAACATCTCGCCGTCCGCTTCGGTGAGCGCACGTTGCGCCACCGGTTCGGCGCCCCACACGAGTGCGAGCGCCGCCGATTCGTAGAGCCACCATGCGTCATCCCTATCGACCAGCTCGAGTCGCTTCCGCCGCCATTCCGGTCGCTGCTCAATCAGGCGCAGCGCGCGGAGCACCCCGAGGACGGCGGCCAGCTGAACTACCGCTCGCCGGGCTCGGTCCGGTCCGGCTGCGAGCTCGAGCTGCCCTTCCATGCGCTTGATCAGCCGGCGCACCTTCCCGCGGCACGCTTTCGCGAGGGCTTCGTGGTCGGGGGCCTCGCGCGCCAGCTCGCCGCCGTCCTCCTCGTCCGCGCCGATCTGCTCCTGGTCGCTTGGCGGGCGCGGGCCGGGCGCGGCCGACAGCCCTTCGCCAAGGCGCCGCATGAGCGCGTCGAGCAACACCAAGACGTCGCCGCTCGCGAGCCGGCGTCGGCGTCGACCGGCCTTCGGCCCGGCGGCATCCACCGCCAGGGATGCCGGTCCCATCGACGGCTCCGTCGTGGAGGACGCCCCGCCGGTGGACTGCAAAGGCGTCGTACGCACGACGTCATCGGAATCGAAGATCACCTTCTCGGTGAGCTTCAGGAGGGTCTCGAGCTGACCGGGGTCCTCCTCGAGCGCGCCGAGCGCCTGCCGCAGCGCCTTGCGCGTGTCGCCGCCGAGGTTCTTCGCGATCTCTTCGGTTCGATGGACGATGACCAGCATCGGGTCACCGGGCGACCGCGCCTCGAGGAAGTAAGCCCCGTCACGTACGCCCTCCGGCGCCTCGATCGAGGTCCCGCTCCTCTCCCCCCGGACGACGGCGTGGCCGAGGACTGCGCCCTCCTCTCCGATGCCGTGCAGGACGACGCCCGCGCGGATCGGCGCCTGCGCCAGGAAGCCGTGGGCGGTTGGCGTGGCAATCCACACCTTCCGACCAGGAGTGTCGACCCGCGCCGGCTGGGTCGCCCGTCGCTCTGCGATGAACGACCAGTCCGCCTCCGTGACCGGCGGCGCTGCGCGCAGGGCCTCCATGCCGAGCGCGGCGCCCGCGCCGACCCGCCGGTCGGCGACCACGGCCTCGGCGTTGCGGCTGGCCGGTGGCGCGAGGAACGCCGCGACGCTGGGGTTCGCGCTCCCGACGACCAGGAGCTCGCCGTCCGCCCCGTGGAACCAGAGCACCTTCGCGTGCAGGTAGTGCACGCTGTCCTCGCGGCGGTGCGGGAGCTTCGGGACGCCGGCCACGTTGACGAACCGGACGCCGGGGAGCCTCGCCGCCTCGTCCGGATCGATGTCGACCGACGCGGGGTCGATTCCGATCACGGCTTCCCGCGGCCGGACATCCGCGAGCAGCCGGCGCGCGAAGGCGAGCTTCGGATCGAAGAACGGTCCGCAGACGAACGCGGTCGCTACGTCGCGCGGCATGCGGGGCACGATCTGCGACCAGAGATCGGCGCCCGTCGCCGAGGACGTCAGGATCACGCGGTCGCCCGCGTCCGCGGCGACCGGGCCCTCCAGCCACGGGACGCCGAGCTTGAGGCCCTCGTACGCCTCGACCACGTCGGGCAATCCGGAGGGGACGTGGCCGGCGAGGAACTCGAACGCCCGGCGGAACGGGGCCGCGGCGCCGCGGATCGAGGCGCCCTGGGCGCGGAACACGGTGGTCACCTCGTCGTTCAGCCCGAAGCCGGACAGCGTCAGGTTGTGGCTGCCGACGAACAGCGCCCCCTTCGACTTGCCGACGCGCAGCAGGATCTTCGGGTGGAAGGCGCCGCCGACCTCGACGGGGATCAGCGTGTAGTCCCTCCCCGCTCGGCGCGGGCGGAGGTCCTCGCTCGCGAACGCCTCCGCGCACCGGGCGGCATCCATCATGAGGACGTTGTGCGTGCAGCCCGCGGCGACCAGGCGCCGGAGTACGACCTCCTCGTAGAACGGGAAGTAGCAGTTGTAGGTCGCGATGACCGAGGCCCGGAATCCCGGCTCGGAGAGGTGATCCATCAGCGAGATGGATGCGAGCTCACCCTCCACGGCACACCTCCAACGCGGCGCGGCCGCGCTCGGTCAGCACGAGCCCATCGGCCTCGAGGTCGATCTGGTCGAGGTCCCTGAGGATCTGCACCGTCCTGGTGACGCGGGGGAGCGTGAACGTCGGCGCCGGCGCCTCGACGACGCGCAGCTCGCCCTCGAGCGGCCGGATGCGGAAGGTGTCGCGGCGCTCTGCGCGGAGCTTGCGGAGGGCGACCCGGAGATGGCGGCCGACGCACCAGTGCACCGAGAGCCATCGAATCCACTCGCCGAGGCTCATCGCGGCCCACGTCGTGCGTGACGCCTGCCGGAGCGAGAGCAGGTGGACTTCCTGGGGGTCGAAGTACTCGGGGTCGAGCTCGAAGTCGGCGTACGGGTACTCGTCGACCCCGCGGGCGAGCAGCGCCAGGAGGATCTGGATGCTTTTCTCGGCGGCGTCTTCGAGCTGATCGTCCTCGAGACCGAGGTCCAGAAGCTGCCATCCGCGCTCCAGCTCGTGCTCGGCAGCCGTCCAGCTGGCGAGCGGCGGCAGCTCGCGTCGCACTTGCTCGATCTCCTCGGCAAGCGGCCTTGCGAGCCTCGCACCGAACGACGAGAGCAGGCGCTCGCCAACGTTCGCGGCGTCGGCGGACTCGCGGAGAACGCCCCCGTGGTCGCGCTGGATGGCGCGGAGGATTGCCGCGAAGAGGCCCTGGACGGCGACCGAGAGGAGCTCGTTGCGCTGGTAGGTCCCCCACCCTCCGCGCGCGCGAAGCAGCGCCCCGTCCAGCGCCCATGGCGAGCCGTCGGACAGCGCTCCGGCGTACGAGGCGCCGCGCAGCAGCGCTTCATACGTGTACGTTGGGTTCTTTCCGTCGCGCTGGACGAGCTCGAGCATCAGTCCGAGCGACGCCCGGCGTGCGGGCCCCCCATCGACATCGTATGTGGTGGTCCTGGCCAGGAACAGGTCGAGCAACAGCTCCTGCTCGACGGGGTTTTCGCGGAGCCCGCAGGGGCAGAACGAGGCGAGCTCGTCGAGATCCGACCAGGTGATTGCGGATGCCTCCAGGACCCGGAAGAACGCATCCTCCGCGACGCCCTTGGCGAACGCCTCGGCGAGCTCGCGCCCCCGCTCGCGGTCGTACCCGAGTGGGTAGTCGTTTCCCTGCGGCGAGTGATCGAGGATGCGCAGGTCGCGGAGCGGGCCGAAGTAGTACTGGCCGAGCCCGCCGAGCTTGTTCTTGAAGTAGCGCCTTGGCCCTTCGAGGGCTGCGTAGTCGTCCAGCGAGATCTCCTCGACGTCGTCGCCGATCCGGAGGAGCTCGAACCGGCCCACCATCCCGATGCCGTGGCGCCCATGGTCGGCGTCTTCGAGCGCACGCGCGTGTCGGATGGCGATGAGCGCGAAGAGGCACTCCGCCCGACGCAGCACGCGCCGGAACTCAGCGAGCGAGTGGACGGAATACCGGCGCTCGAAGGACCAGATCACCCATGGATAGAAGGTGTAGTACCGGGCTCGATCGGTAACGTTCGTGATACCGGGAAGGAGCTGCGTGTAGAGGGTCGTGCACGGCGCCTGGACGCCAAGGTGATCGAGGCCGCGGATAGGCTCCGGTGGACATACCCAGGCGATGTTCTCCACGGCCGTCATCCGTCCCCTCCCGCCCAGCTCGCGTGGCGGCAGTTTTCCTGACATCGACGTCACAGCGGCTACGTGAGGTCAACCAAATGCAACAAAAATCGATGAGCACTAGACGTCGTAAGACCAGTGACCCTGGATGACCCTTTCCTGATTCATCATGGCCAGAGGCCCGCCGCATCACGCCTGACCAGGCGCCGGTGCCAGCTCGGAAGCTTACTCGATATTTCTCCAGAAGGGCCCATCGAAGTAGAGGCTGCAGACCACTGGAAGAAGCCTTCCCTTGTCACCCGCATTGAGAATAACGCGACCTTTCTGGAGGTTGAGCTCACTCCGCACGTGCTGCCGATTGAACGATGGAGCATGAGCATGGATGAGGTTCTGCTCCACCTCAGCAACATCCGCGACATCCACGCTTGCCCACCGGAGCTTGAGGTCCCACACGTCCGCGAAGAACCCACGCACACCTCCGGCGGACCATCGAACTTTCGCTAGCGATTGGGAAGCGCGCTCGTGCACCGGCTGCCCTGGTGTTCCAGACTCCAGCTCACCGTCCTCCCGACGTCCGTTCGCGAGACCAATGTACAGGATCCCGCCCTCAGGGCGCGCGTCCTGGCGCCCCTCGATACAGTACACGCCCGCACCGCCGATGGCTGTGCGTGAGCCTTCGTCGAGCGCATGCTGCATCAGATTCCCGTCGAGCGGCACAGGCATAGAGAACCAATGCAGCGGTGACACCAACAGATCATGGCTCCTTCCCTGCCCATACATTACTCACCTCATCTACGATGTATTATAGACAAAACCATTCGGAGCACCGGACCTTCCTATTCATCCGCCTATACCCGCATCGGAGAACATCAGCAGCTGTGTTGCCTTCGAAACCACACCCCGATTTAGTTCCCCGCGGAACGCACGCTGCATAAGTGACTGGCAGAGGGCATCAGACACATCAGCATATCTGAGCTGGGCCGCCCTCAAGTGACGCGCGCGCTCGCACAAAGCGGCGTAGCGATCCTGCTCTGCACTTGGTGGAACAAGAACCGGAAGCGTGGTCAGCGACTTGTAGTAAACTGCAAAAACGGATGTCGTTCCGGACTTGCGCGCAGCAAGCTCGCGGATACCCCGGGCGGATTGAAAGTAGGCCCACACGTAATCTGGTCGCACGCCAGACGTAAACCGAACGCGCATGATATTGTTATTGAACAAGTATGTTCCGTCATCATGAAATACCGCCGATTTTCCAACGAGCTCCTCGGAGTTCCGCGTGTTGAAGAGAAAGTCACCTGGCATCAACCTGGCGACCTTCAGTTCACTCGGCGTAGCATCAACGCGTGTGGTGGTTGTCAGATCAAGCTGGCCGTCTGCACGGATCGCATTCATACGAATGTACGGATACTGCTTATCAGGTGACTGTTCCGTTGCAGCCCTGACCAGACCCAGCTGGGTTTCCCTCACCAGTGTCCCGAATGGCTGCTCAGGCCAACCCTTTGGGTTCGTCACCGGGTCCCCGAACATCTCCAGAAACGCCGACCGCAGCAACTCCTGGGTGAGGGCGATGGCCTCCTTCCGCTTGCGTCGAACCGCGTCGGCCTTATCGAGAATGTCGGCGATGTGACGCTGCTCATTGAGCGACGGTACAGGAATTTGCAAAGCCTCGATCTGGCGTATGTTAAGCGTGGGCTGAGCAACCGTGCGGGTCTCCTTTAGAAAATAGCGCTGTGGTCCTGCGGTGCGCAGATACCATTGAAGGAATCTCCGTTCCAATTTAGGTCCACAGCGGATACGAGCGACCGCACGCGCGATATTGCAGCCAGCGAGATCTTGGTGCGCTAGAGCAACCGTCCCGATTGATCCTACACAGGCAAGGAGGACCTCGTCACCATAAAGTCTAGATCGCGAGTATGCAGCTTCAACATCAG
Organism: Sorangium cellulosum; assembly: GCF_002950945.1. Taxonomy (GTDB): domain Bacteria; phylum Myxococcota_A; class Polyangia; order Polyangiales; family Polyangiaceae; genus Sorangium; species Sorangium cellulosum_E. The sequence goes on along the minus strand of NZ_CP012673.1, from coordinate 4,933,550 downwards.
GTGCAATGCACTTCAGCGCCTCGCGATTCAGAGTTCCACCGACAACATCGGCGACGCGAACCATCGGTATGCCTCCCGGGACTTCAGGCCCTGGCTGCACGACCCCGTAATTAATCTTGTCACCCGATCGCACGAGTTCGCCTAGCGAACTCATAGACCAACTCGAAAGACGCGAGTCACTCAAAGCATCGCCTCCAGGTGCAACAAGTCGCGAGCGATGTCCTCTTCAAGATTTCGCAACTTGCCGAGAATCACCTTCGGAGAGTCGAACTTCACCTCCTCGTACACTGCCTCCTTGTAGCGGTTGATAGACAGGTCGAAGCTCTTCTCTCGAATCTCGGCAACCGGCACCATGAAGTGCTTCGCCGCGCGGCTAGAATCCTTCTTCGCGCTCTTCTTCTGCCATCGATCCAATGCAATCGGCAAGTCGTTACCCTTCACCGGATCACGCTTATCGTCGAGCGAGAATCCGTCGGCCTCGACATCGTAGAAAAATACATGGTCGGTCTTTCCGCCCCTCGCAAAGACCAGAATAGCCGTGGAAACACCCGCATAGGGTCTAAAAACACCCGACGGTAGCGAGATAACCGCCTCGAGCTGGTTGTCTTCAACCAGCATCTGTCGGAGCGCCACATGGGCTTTCGATGAGCCGAAGAGCACGCCATCCGGCACGATCGTAGCGCTGCGTCCACCCTTCTTCAGCATCCGCAGGATCAACGCCACAAAAAGCAGCTCCGTCTTCTTGGTCTTCACCTTCTGCGTGAGCGACGGGTGAACATCCTCGGCGTCCAGGCTCCCCTTGAACGGCGGGTTGGCAAGGATGACATCGAAGTACCCGTTCGCCTGCTTGCCGAACTTCTCGGGAAAGGAGTTCGAGAGCGTGTCCTGGTAGTGAATGTCCGGGTTATCCACCCCGTGAAGCATCAGGTTCATCGACGCGATGCGGAGCATCGTGCTGTCGAAGTCGAACCCGTGGAACATGTCGTTCTGGATATGGGTGCGGTACTCCTCGAGCAGATCGCCGGTATAGATCTTATCGCCGCCCGCGCCCTTGAGAATGCCCTTCGGCGAGGTGTACTTCTCCGTGAGGTACTGCATCACCTCCACCAGAAACCCCGCCGTCCCGCACGCCGGATCGCCGATTACATCCGTCGGCTTCGGATCCAGCATCTGCACCATGAACCGAATGATGTGCCGCGGCGTCCGGAACTGCCCGTTGATGCCCGCCGTCGTCAGCTTGCTGAGCAGGTATTCGTAGAGGTCTCCCTTCGCGTCCCCCTCGATGATCGGCAGCTGGTCGATCATGTTCACGGCCGACACCAGGAGGCTCGGCTTCTGGATCATGAGCTGCGCGTCCTGCATGTACTCGGCGAAGGTCGTCCCGCCGTCGAGCGTGCGGAAGTGCGGGAACACCTCGTCACGCACGATCTTCAGCATCTTCTCGGCCGGCGTCACGTGCTTGAGCTGGTTCCAGCGCAGATGCTGCTGCTTCTCGGAAAAGATCCGCTTGAATGGCTTCTTTGTCCGGGCCGCCTTCTTCTCGTTGAGGGTCTCCGTCACGTCGAGCAGGCGGGCGAACATCAAGAACGAGATCTGCTCGATGACCGTGAGCGGGTTCGTGATGCCGCCCGTCCAGAACTCGGTCCAGAGCTTGTCGATGTCGTTCTTTTGCTTCGTGGTCAGGTTGCTCATGAGGCTCGTCGGCTGGCAGGCGGCGGTTCGGAAGGCGCCGCTGCCTTCGTCTGGAAGGTCTCGAGAATGGCGATGATCTGGTCGACCTCGCCGGAGTTCGGAAACACCCCGTCCACGCTCTCCGCGTGGACCGTGGTGAACGGCGGCTCGTACAGCCGCTCCAGCTCGATGCCCCCGTGCTGGGCGATGTAGTTCTGCAGCACCTGCAAGAAGCGGAGCTGCTGCGCCGACAGCCGCGGGTGCTTGTGCACGAAGTCGGCGAACGCTCGCTCGACCGCCGCCGCATCCAGCCCCACAAGGCTCCGGAACACCGCGAGCAGCGATCGCCGCGCTTCCGGCTCACGCCCGGCGAGGTGCTTGATGTTGGCCTTGTCGTCGATCTGGAGGACGAGCCGGCAGAGCTCGTCGAGCTCCTCGTCGCGTACGACCTTGCCGTCGCGGATCCGCGCCAGCGTCGGGTTCTCGGCGAAGTGCGCCGCCAGCACCGACTCCACGCGCCGCTTGTACTCGACGTAGTCGAGCCCGTCGAGCTTCGGGATGTACGTCTCCCCCGCGACCTCGCCATCCGACACGTCGAAGACCTGCGGCCCGAGCCGCCCCCTGGGCGCCTGCTGCCGGTACTTCATGATGCCGCGCAGCTCGCGGCGGATCGCCTCGATCTTCGGCACCGTCGCTGATTCCCAGAACTCCTTGCTGCGCACGGCGGTGATCTCCGCCGCCTTCGCCTTCACCGGGTTCTGGTTCTTCATCAGGAGCTCGACCTGCGCCTGCACGTGCCCCTTCAGGTCCTGCACCCGCGGTGCGCCGACCCCGCCCTTGAGGAGCTCCAGCTCGAGCCGGCTCGCCAGCAGGTCGAAGCGGTACGCGTCCTCGTCCCCCCGGATGTTCCGCCACTGCATGAGCGGCGCCGCGATGGACAGGAGGTCCGCCTTCGTGGCCGCGGCGAACTGGGCGACCAGCTCGCGGTCGGAGAGGAGCTCGAGCTCCTTCCAGCGGTCGCGCACCTCGATGCTGCCGGCGTCCCTGGCCGCTCGCACGTCCTCCACGATCAGGTCGACCGTCGCCTGGAACACGGGCTCGTTCATGCTGTCGAGCGCGGCCTCGGCGATGGCCACGCGGGTCTCGAAGAGCTGCTGCAGAAGCGACTTCTGCGGCGCGGGCTGCTTCTCCGTGTACTTCTCGTCGAAGAACCAGAAGTTCGACCAGTGATCGAAGATGAGGAACTCCTTCTTGTCCTTGCCCGGGCCGAACAGATCGCGGCAGAGGCGCGTGCCGCGGCCGATCATCTGCCAGAACTTCACGTACGACTTCACCGGCTTCGCGAACACCAGGTTCACCACCTCGGGCGCGTCGATGCCGGTGTCGAGCATGTCGACCGAGATGGCGATGGTCAGCTCGTTGTCCTTGTTCTTGAAGTCGTCGATGAGCTGCTCGGCGCGCGGCTCCTGGTTGTCGATGACCCGGCAGAACTTCGCGCCGTACTGGGGGTAGATCGCGTAGAAGACCTCGGCGAGGTGGACCGCGTGCTTGTGGTTCCGGGCGAACACGATCGTCTTCCCGACGCGGCTCCCGGTCTCCTCGCGGATACCCTGCTCCATGAGCCGACGCCAGAGAGAGCGCGTCGTGTCCTTGTTGAAGACGGTCTTCTCGAACGCCCCGGGCTCATGCTCGACGGCCTCGGGGTTCTCCTCCTGCTCCTCGAGCTCCGTGCGCTGCTGCGCCGTCATCTGGGAGTACTTGAATCCCTTCTCCCGGAACTTGTTGGGGAAGCTCAGCACGCGGAAGGGCACCAGGTACGGTGGGTTCGACTCGATCGCCTGCTTGAACCCGAAGTGCGAAGTCGGGTCGTTCCCCTCGCACTCGAAGAGGTCGAACGTATCGCGATCGATGAACTTGACCGGCGTCGCGGTGAGGCCGACCTCCAGCGCATCGAAGTACATGAACAGGGCGCGGTACTTCTTGTAGATGCTCCGGTGCGACTCGTCCGCGATGACAAGGTCGAAGAAGCCGACGTCGAAGTCCTCGTAGTGCTTCATCATGGCCGGGTACGTGGCCAGGTAGATGCGCTTGCTCCGGTCCGACCAGGTCGAGCTATTCACGACGACGCGAGGCTCGTCCGGCAGGAAGTCCTTGAAGGCATTGTCGGCCTGCTTGCGAAGCTCCCGCCGGTCGCAGAGGAACAGGATGCGCTTCACCCAGCCCGCCCGCATGAGCACGTCGCACAGCGAGATGGCGACGCGGGTCTTGCCCGTGCCCGTTGCTTGCACCAGGAGCGCCTTGCGGAATTTGTTCGTGAACCGCTCGCAGACCCGTTTCACCGCCTCGATCTGGTACATGCGGTCGGCGATCTGGAGGTTCGGTGCCACCGTGGCGAGCGGCACCTTGTTCTTCCTCTGGAGGAGCAGGTACTCGAGGCTGTCTTTCGAGTAGAAGCCGTACACCTTGCGCCATGACGGATCCTGGGCGTCGTCCCACACGAAGATGTCGACCCCGTTGGTGAAGAACGCGATGGGTCGCTGGCCCGTCTCCTTCTCCAGGCACACCGCGTAGAGCCGGGCCTGCTCGGCGCCGAGCCGCGCATCCTTCACCGTCTTCTTCGCCTCGACGACAGCGAGCGGCTTGCCGTCGTCCCCGTAGAGCACGTAGTCCGCGCGTCCGTCCCCCGTGGCGGTGGGCATCCCGCAGACCTGGACCTCTTGCCCGACCTGCTCCGTGTTGGCCCCGTTCAGGCCCACATCCCAACCCGCATCCAGCAGCATCTGATCGATGAGTCGCCGACGGGTCGTGAGCTCGTTGAACTGCAGGACCTTCGCGACCTTCTGCCCCTCGGCCTTGAGCTTCTCCAGCTCCCCGGCCGACTGACCGGCCACCTGCTCGGCATCCAGCCGCTTTTTCCGCTCTTCCTCGAGGGAGGCGAGGACCTTCTCGTACTGCGCCTCGGCGAGGCGCAGCTTTTCGAGCGCTTCCTTCTCCTTGCCGCCGTTGGCCTGCGCCCGCACGGGCGGGGTGTAGGCCGGGCAGTCCTTCCGCACGCCGTGGTCGACCTGCAGGTGAAACCACTGGGCGATCTCGAAGGTCTGGTACAGGCGATCCAGCGCCACGTCGCTGGTGATGGGCTTGCGCGGGTGGGCGGCGTGGTTGCCGGCAACGCGCACCGCGTGGAGCTTCTGCATCACGACGTCGGGGACGGCTTGCTTGAACTCCTCCGTGCGGAGCAGGTCATTGAGGCTGTCGCTGTACGGCAGACGGAGCCCGTACCCCTCGTAAATCGCGAGCACCGCCTGCTCGATGAAGCCCCGCTGCTTGATGAGCGAGCTCGCGGGGTCGGAGTGCGCGTACGCCTCCGCGAACCCGCCAAGCTCGGCGAGCTCAGGATGCTTGTGTCGCAGGAATTCGAAGTTCTGGGACTTCAAGATGGCGTCCTCGGGCAGCATGCCCGCGCTACGTGCAGAGCTTGTTCCATCACTCGGCTACCCCGTACTTGTCGAGCCAGTTCTTCAGCGTCTGGTAGTTGGAGATCCCCACGAGGGAGGCGGCCTTCGTCTTGTTCCCCTGCGCTTCGACCATCGCGCGCGCCAGGTAGTGACGAGCGACGTCGCCGAGGAGGTCCGCCAACTTGAAGCCGTCCCCCAGGGGGCGCCCGAGCACCTCTTGTCTTGGTCCCGCCGCGGGGACCCCGACGAGCGCCTCGCGCGCTTCGCTCTCCTCGATGGACGATCCCTTCGACCAGACGAAGGCGCGCAGCAGCGTGGCCTCGAGCTCGCGGACGTTGCCAGGCCAGGGGTGCCGCAGGAGAAGGTTTCTTGCGCCGGCAGAAAGTTTCTTGTGCACGCCGGACTGGGCCGCCATGTCCGTGTTGAGCTTATCGAGAAGCCGCTGAAGGAGAAGACCGACGTCGCCTTCACGTTCGCGGAGCGGCGGCACCTTCAGAACGAGCACGGCCAGCCGGAAGTATAAGTCCTCGCGGAAGCGCCCCTCGCGGACCTCGTCCAGCAGGTTGCGGTTCGTTGCCGCGATCACGCGGACATCAACTGCGACGTCGCTCTTGCCGCCGACGGGCCGGACCTTCTTCTCCTGCAGCGCACGGAGTAGCTTCACCTGCCCGTCGAGCGGCAGCTCTCCTACCTCGTCGAGGAAGAGCGTTCCCCCTTGGGCCTGCTCGAAGTAGCCGGCGTGGGCTGCGTCGGCGCCGGTGAACGCGCCCTTGATGTGCCCGAAGAACAGCGACTCGACCAGCTCCTTCGGGATTGCGCCGCAGTTCACGGTGACCAGGGGCACGCCCTGCCGCGGGCTCTCCTTGTGGATGGCCGCCGCGAGGAGCTCCTTGCCGGTCCCCGACTCGCCCTCGATGAGGATGGCCGCCGAGTATGGCGCAGCCTGACGGGCGCGGCGCACCAGGCGCTTCATCGCGTCGCTGCGGTGCAGGATGTCCCCGAACTTCGGCTCCTCGGGGCGAAGCCCGCCGCTCAGACGCTCGAGGTCCTCGTCGGCGCGCCGGATCACCTCCGGGATGAACTCGGCGGCGAGCTCGAACGGCACGTCGGCCGTGCGGACGCCCGCCTCCTTCGACGACTCGATGAGCTCGGCCTCGAAGCGCGTCTTCGCGACGATGATCCAGATGGACGCCATCGCCGGGGTGCCGGGGCTCAGGTGGAAGGTCAGCTTCGCCTTCTTGCCGTACTCGCCGACCGCCCACAGGACCGACGCGGTGACGGCGCGGTAGATGTCCGCGTAGTGCGTCGGGGAGGACAGCTTCTCCTGGCGGACGACGAGGCTCGCCTTCGTCTTCTTCTTGAGCCACCGCTCGACAAGCGCGGCCTCTTCCTCCCGGTAGTTGTTCAGCAAGACGACGTGGTTGAAGTCGCGGTCGACGAGGGCCTGCGCGAGGGGCCCCTCGCCGACCGAGGCGTCCCCAGAGGCCGCCTTGATGTCGGTCTTCCCGATCCACGCCAGGAGAACGCTCGCCATCGTACCGGCAGCGTAACAAAACTTCTGGCAGCAGAGATATTCTTCTTCTCCCCCCGGCCTGTTCCTCTCGCAACGCAGCCGCGTCGGCCGAGCGTGCGGCTCCGCGACGCATGGAACGGGACATGAAGAAGGGTGGCGCATGCACATGCAAGCCCCCCTCACCGTCCTCGTCAACGTGAACACCAGTGCCATCGAGGCCCACATTCGCGACCACCGCGACGACGTGCTCGCCGCCTTCGGCCCCCTCAACGACGCCCAGCGAGCCGGCCTCGTCACCGATGCGTGGACCATCGGGCTGCGCGCGCTCTTGAACGCGCACCGGCAGGCCGAGGAGTCGCGCCTGTACGATATCAGCAAGACGCTCAAGGAGGACCTCGACGAGCAGCTCGCCGCCTACATCGAGCGCCAGCAGGCGACCCTCGTCCAGGTGCTCGCACGCTACTTCGACCCCCGGGATGGTCAGGTCATCGCCCGCCTCGAGGGCTTCCTGCGGGACGAGGGCGACCTCGCCCGGACGATGGAGCGCTTCCTTTCGCCAGAGCACGGGGCCCTGGCGCAGACGCTCGCCCGCGAGCTTGGGGAGAAAAGCCCGCTGCTCCGTCGGTTGAGCCTGACCGACAGCGAGGGGCTCCTCTTCCTGATCGAGGCGAAGCTGCGGGAGGTGCTCGAGGAGAACCAGGCCGAGGTCGCGCGCGCCCTCGATCCCGTCGCCGAGGATGGCGCCGTCGCCCGCTTTCTCCGCGCCCTGCGGAAGCAGCTGGAGGATGCGGACAAGGACCGTAGCAAGCAGCTCGCGCTCGCGACCAAGGCCCTCGACGCGAACGACGAGAACTCGCTCCTGAGCCGCCTGGCGCGCGAGACCGCCGCGGCCCGTACGGCCCTCCTGTCGGCGATGAACCCGGAGCTTCCCAACTCGCCGATGGCGGTTCTGAAGAACTCCCTCACAGCGGTGCTCCGGCAGCACGGAGAGTCGCAGCGCGAGGCGCTGGCCGCGATGCAGGAGCGGCAGGCGAAGCTCGAGCAGGCAATCCGTGAGTCGCTCGTCCGCCTCGAGGAGCGCAAGCGGGGCGACGCCAGGTCGGCGCGCGGGGGCTTCAACTACGAGGAGGCCGTGCTCCTCTTCGTTCAGCGCACCGTGGAGGGGGCGCCGGTCACCGTGGACACCACCGGGAACACGGTCGGCGCGAAGCCGGGCTGCAAGGTCGGCGACCAGGTCATCCGCTTCACGAAGGAGAGTATCTACGCAGGCAGCGCCCTCGTGATCGAGGCGAAGCGTGATGGCGCGTACAACGTTACCAAAGCCCTGGAGGAGCTCGAGCGCGCTCGCGGCAACCGGCTCGCGCACAGCGGCGTCTTCGTCATGGCACGCAGCCACGCCTCCGCGGCATTCCCGCGCTTCGCCCGCTACGGCAACGACATCCTCGTGGTATGGGACGAGGAGGATAAGGAAACCGATCCGTACCTGCACGCGGCGGTTCTCCTCGGACTCGCGCTCGCGAGCTGCCAGCGGCGCCCCGAGGACGCGGGGGATATCGAGGCACTCGCCGACATCGAGCACCATATCCGGAAGGAGCTCGGCCGGCTCGAGCGGATGCGCAAGCTCAGCGAGTCGATCAGCAGCAACGCCGAGCAGCTGGGCGAAGAGGTACGCAAGGGCGGCGACGCGCTCGGCAGGCTGCTGCGTAAGGCGAAGGCAACGCTGACGGCGCTGAACGTGGAGCTCGCCGAGGCCGAGGATGCGAAGAGGACGCACGTGGAGTTGCCGGCTGGGTCTCTGGAACAGGCGCGCGCGGCGCTCGCGGAGCACACGGCCGAGCCGGACGGTGAGGTGCCCGTGCGGCGGAGCGCGTAGCATTGCGGTGCACCTGCGCTACGTCGTCGCGGGAAGCATGCCCCCTGGGCCCATCAGTTTAGATCCGCATCATCCGCCGTATCGAGCGCGAGTGCACCGTCCAGGCCAGCCCGGTTCAGAAGGTTGATAAGGCCATCGAACTGCTCGACGACTGTGGAGTTCGCTAGCCCAAGCCTGCAGAGGCACCGTCTGACCGCCTCTCTCGCGTTGATAACCGGCGAGCGCTCGCGAACCTCGAGGCACTCGACGACCGGCGTCAGCACTTGTATTGCCCGGGATCTGTGTGGACCACCAGGATCAGGGAGCTCCGGGAGAGTTCCAGGCGTCGCGCCGGCCGTTCTCTCCGCGGACGCTCAGGGGAGCCACCGCGCGACGTCGACGATCTCCCGGGCCACTTCGGCGACGCCCTGCGGTCCAGCGACGCGGGCGAACAACGGCGCCAGGTGTCCGAGGTCGTCCTTCGTCCAGTCATCGAGAAGATCGGGGCGCCGCTTCCAGTCGAGGTCGTTCAGGAGGCGCTGGCAGAGCCGACGCGCGTGCGGCTCGGTCATCGAGGCGGCCAGCGGGACCAGCACGAAGAGCGCCTCGTCCTCGTCGCTCGGCAGCTCCAGGGCGCGCTCGACCAGATCGCGCGTGATCGCCGGCGCGTGGTCCGGCGAGGCCCCGGCGATCGCGACCAGGGCTGGCCACGTGGCGCCGATCTCGCGTGACAGGTCGAGGACCGCATCCGCCCCGAGAGCCCGGGTCCACGCAGCGGCGTTCCGCTCGAGGAGCGTGCGCGCGCCGTCGCCCGCCCGCAGATCGCCGGACAGCTCGGCCCAGGCGGCCTCGCGGACCGCGGCGGGGAGGTGCGCGAGCAGCGCGGACCGTACCTCGATCCGGTCCGACGCGTCGGGCAGCGTCGCCACGAGCGCGAGCGCATCCTCCACGCGGCCCAGATCGCAGAGGCGCGCGGCCACGGCCGTCACCACCGGGCGCCGGAAGCTGGCCGCAGCCGCGCACGCCTGGATCAGCGCGGACGCGGCGCCGGCAGGTGCGTGCGGCGCGAGCGCGCAGATGCTCCAGCACGCGTCCGGCGGCAGCGCGTCGTCCGACAGCAGCGACAGCGCGAGCCCCAGCGCCTCCGACGCGCCCGCTTCCCGCTCCGCCTCGGGCAGGCCCGAAGCGAGGCGCGCGAGGACCAGATGCCGCTCCGAGGGGGGCAGCGCCTCGGACCATGCCCAGAGCCCGCGAACCGCCGCGGGAGACCATCGCGCGGCGGCCTCCGAGAGCCGAGGCAGCTCATCGCTCCTCGCGTCGGCCGGGACCTCGGCGAACGCGTGGCAACCGAGGTCGAGCGCCTCGGCCTCGGGCAGCAGCGCCGCCAGGGACACGCGCGCGAGCCGGCTCTCCTTGGTCCGCTCGCGACCGAGCCGCGCCGCCGCCTCGCGCGCAGCCGTCACCCGTGCCTGCCCGTCGAGCGCGGCCGCAGCGGCGGCGAGCGCGGCCCCGCCGGCGTGCTCCTCGCGGGCGGCCTCTAGAGCCCAGCCGAGCACAACGGCGCGCTCGGCGTCGGGCAGCTCGTGCGCCAGCCGGATCAGGGCGCCGGCGCGCTCCGCGGCGTCGGCGATCGGCCGCCCGGCGTCGAGGATGTCCTCGCCCACGCGCGGCATCTCGATGTGTGGTCCGGCGGAGCCCTCGCCGCCCTGGGCCCCTCCTCTTCCTCCTCTTCGTCCTGCGCGGCCAGCGCGGCGAGCGCGCGCCGCGCCTCCTCGAAGCCAAGGATCTCCCTCACAGAGCTCGTGACGAGCAGGCAGCGTACCTGCGCGGCCAGCGCTTCCATGACACCCTCTCTGGTCGCGACATCGACCAGAAGGCGCGCCGCGCAGGCCGCCGTCGCGTCCACGTCGGCGATGAACCCGGACGAGCCATCCGGGCGTGTCCTCCACACGTCGAGCCACGCCCTCGAGGCCAGCTCGATCCGCTCTGCGAGGCTCGCGCCGACCCGCTCCAGGTGAGCGCGCCAGTTCCGGCATACGTAGTCAGAGACCGTGCCCGAGGCGAACGCGCGCTTCCCGTGGTCGGCGAACCGGCGATCGACCGCCGCACGCTCATGCGGCGCGAGCCGCCCTTCGATGGCCTCCGCCCAGGCCGGGTGACGGAGCGCGAGGCCCGGCTCTCCGGCGGCGACGAGCGGTCCGCTCAGCTCGTTCCAGGCTCCGCCGTTCACCGTCGAGATCGCGAAGAGCTCCTCCTCCTCGATCGGCGCGAGAGCGCCTGCAAGCCATGGCAGCGCAGGGCGGATCGCGCCGCCGGCGCAGAGATCCAGGACCCCCGGAGCTCCGGCGGAAACGCTCGCGAGCGCCGGCGCCACAGCCGCGGGATCCTGCGCAAAGGCCTCGACGAGCGCCTCCACGAGGAGCGGCTCCCCGCCGCTCGCCCGTGCGACCTCGTCCTTCACGCTGGCCGGCAGATGGCCGAGCCTCCGCCCGATCGCCTCCGCGACCTCGTCGACCGCGATCGGCGGCAGCGCGACCACCTCCGTCCCCTCCCGGAGCCCTCCGAGCGCCTCGATCGAGCGCGCCGACAGCACGGCGCGCACGCCGGGGCCGAGGTCTCGCAGGAATCGCTGCGCTGCATCGAGGGTCCAGGAGACGCCCTCGTCGAACCCGTCGAGAATGACGACGAGCGGCCTGCTTCCGGGCGGGCGGCCCTCCTCGAGCATGCTCGCGAGGACGCGCCGCATCTCCTCGACCCCGTGCGGCCGTTTGCCGGTGCGCCACCGCGACCTGAGGAACAGAGCCACGCGCGCATAAAGGAGGTTCAGCGCCGTGGACTCCAGCGCCGTACCGAACCGGCGGCTCACGGGGACGAACGCTATCTCGTGCCGGCCCGCGCGGGCCAGCTCCAGCGCCCACGCGCCCAGCAGCGTCGACTTGCCGCGCCCGCTCGGGCCGAGCAGCGCCACGTGCGCGCCGCCGTGCTCCAGCCACGCTTCGAGGCCCGCCACGGCGCCAGCGCGCGCCTTCCCGCCGAGGGGGGCGCTGCGGCAGCGCTCGACCTCGCGCCAGAAGGCGAGGACGCCGCGCTCCGCCGCCGCCGGGCCCGAGGTCGGCGCATCCGGTGCTCGCGAAGGAGGGATCATGTGCCTGCGAAGGGCGGCGTGCTCGAGGGAGCGGTCCTGAACGACGTGGGGTGTCCCTTGTGCCAGACATCGCCGTTCCACGCGAGGCCCCCGAGCGCTTCCATCGCCACCGGGATTCAGTGCCGCAGGCGGACAGCGACGCGCGGTACGCCCTGGTGGGCGATCTGCGCGACCAGCTCGCCGCGACGTGCCTGAACCCGCTAGTGACGCGAGGCCGAACAGGCTGCCGCGGCGTGGGCGCTTTCTCTGATGCGGTGAGGCGCCAAGGACGAAGGACGGGAGGTGAAGCGGGGCCATCCGGGGCTTTCCTCGGAATTCTGAGACGCCGCGGCGACGGATCACGATGCCTTGCAAGGCATGGTCTCAAGCGGTGCTCACGGGAACCACGCCGCGACCTCCACCACCTCGCGCGCCGCGCCGGCCAGGCCGTCGTCGCCCGCGAGCGCCGCGAGGAGCGGCACGAGCCGCACGAGGCTGACGCGGTCGCCCGCGAGCGCGGCATGGCGGTACTCGCCGGCGAGCGCGTCGAGCAGGAGGCCGAGAGCCGCAGCGGCCCCGTCGGGCGGGAAATAGCGCGCCAGCGGGACCAGGTCGAGCAGGCGGTCCGGCTCGTCGGCGCCGAGGCGCAGGGCCAGCGGTAGGGCCCGGCGCGTGAACTCGGGCGCGTGCGCGGGGTCGTGGTGCGCCAGGAAGCCGAGGGCGCTCTGGAGGCCATCTTCACTGAGCGGCCCGACCGCGGCGAGCAGCGTGTCGCTGTCGCCCGTCGCCGCGAACCAGGGGCCCACGTCGAACAGGAAGCCGAAGCGCTCGCGCGGCTCGGCCTTCCGGACGGCCTCGTCGATCCGCGCCCGCAGGCGCGCCGGATCCGCGGCGAAGGGGAGGCTCCGGGCCAGCGCCCGCACGCGCGATGCTTCCGGCAGCGCCTCGAGCAGGTCCTCGGCGGGATCGCCCAGCGCCCGGAGGCGCGGGATCAGCCCCTCGAAGAGCTCGGCGGCGTGCTCGCCGAACTGGGGGGCCAGCGCCGCGGCGCGGCGGGCTTCCGGGGCGTCGAGGAGCGGCACGAACTGCGTGAGCGTCCAGTGCCACTGCAGGCCGTACGGCTCGATGTGCTGCTCCACCGCAGCGAATGCGGCGCGCACGCGGTCGGGATCGCCGAGGACCCCCGCGAGCGCGGCGAGCACCCGCGCCCGCGCGGGCCCAGGCAGCGCCTCCGCGTCGGGCCAGAGAGCCTCGGCGACCGCGCGCGGGAAGTGTTTGGAGAAGCAGTCGACATCACCAGGATCTCCGTCGCCGTCGCGGAGGTTGGCGAACGCCTCGCGCGCGACCGCGATCCCTTCATCCGGAGGCAACCCCCTCGTCACGACGAGCATCTGATGCGCTCGATCCTCCGCATTCTCCACGGTCCGGAACGCGGCGAGCGCTTCACGCGCGAACGCGTACCCCGCCTCGCCCCCGACGACCTCGCCGAGGCTCAGGAGGACATCCCCGCGGAACTCGACGTCCGGGATGCGCCGTGCGGCGTCCGCGGCCCATGCGAGCACCTCGGCGCGCGCCGGGCCGGCCGCCATCGCCGCGCCGAGCGCGGTGAGCGCCTTGGCCTGCTGCCGCTGATCTGCGAGCGGCGTCTCCCGAGTCATGGGCTCGACGCCCACAGGCGCATCGTGATCCTCGCGGCGGGCGCACCAGTTCATGCTCGCCTCGACCAGGGCCGCGCGCACCGCGAGCGACGTGGCCTCGCGGCCCGACGCGAGCGCCTCGACGGCGCGACGGCGCACGCGCTCGAGGTCGGCGACGAAGCCGAGATAGCCCTCGGGCCGAGCCATCCAGCGGGCGAGGTGCTCCTCGGTGACCAGCGCGGCGAATGCCTGGAACGGCGCGGCGGCCTGCTCGAGGTGCGCCCGCGTGTAGGCGCAGGGATAGCCGTTCGGCGCGAGCGACAGGAGCCGGCGGATCGACGTTTCCCGCGCGCTGCGGTCGAGGCGCTCCTCCACCTCGCGGCGGGCCGCGTTCGTGCGGAACGCGTACGTGCCCTCGACGGCCGCGACGAGCGGCTCGATCCCGGCGAGGGCGGTCTCGATGGGGCCCTCAAGGGCGGTCGTGAGCTCGTCCTCGCGAAGCCGGCCGTAGGCGACCGAGAGCAGGCCGAGGAGCCGGGCCGGCGCTGCGCCGGCGGTTGCGAGGAGCTCCGCGGGATCGCCTGGCGCGGGCCAGGGTCGCGACGGCAGCGGATGGATCCGCGTGCGCGCCGGATCGAAGCCGAGGCGCGGGATCCACGCGCGGGCCGCGGCTTCGTCGCCCTCGACGGTGGCGAGCACCTTGACGCGGGGACCCACAGCGGAGAACAGCGCTGGCCAGGAGACGAGCGGCTCCGCTTCCTCGACGTCGGTGATTGCGAGCAGCTGCGATGGTTCGCCCTCGGTCGGCCCCACGCGCAGGTGCTCTTCCGCGATACGCATGCGCAGCCACCGAGGAGACCCGCCACCGTAACCGGCGAGCAACCGCGAGGTGAGCAACGCGACCAGGTCGCGCTCTAGCCTGAGATCAGGCGCGATCGGCACGAGTCTCGCGGCGTACGCGGTGCCTTCCTGCTGTGCACGGACCAGGTGGGCGGCTACGACTGCGCGCCGGCTCGGGCGCGGGCCGTGTAGGATCGCATACGGCCGGTCTGGCTCCTCGATCCACCGGCCGAGCGCGGCGAGCGCGGCTTGCTCTGGGGGGTCGAGCGTGATGCGCGACGCCTCGTACCAGGCGTAGCGGCAGGCGCGCTCGATGGGAGCAGGGGCGGGGATCCGGGGCGGGGATGTCGTCATCGCACGCGTCAAGTGGTGAACGGAGGGGTTGTGGAGCGCGTCGTCCGGATGTTCCGTTGTCGAGAGTTCCTCCGCTCGCTGCTTTGCGTGATGTTCCCATCCCACCGGCCCATCTTGTTCACCTTGGTTTCCGTCTCGTCGTTCGGGCCGATCACACCGCCCTTTGCATCGTCCCCGATGTTGGCCGGGTGGAGGCCGAGCTCCCGGAAGATCTGCGCGCACATGGGGCAGGGCGCCATGGCCTCGCCATCCTCGTTCGTGGTCTCGATTGTCGCGCCATTCCTGAAGCGCTTCTGAAGCTCGGCGCGCACCTCCTCATTGGTCATCTTGGGCTTCCCCTGCGCCGTTCGCTGTGCGTCCCCTTCGTTGCGGATCTGCCGCGCCATCTTGTGCAGCGCGTCCACCTCCGCGCATGTTGTGTCCCCCGTCGGGGCTCGATGCGGATCGCGTGCCCTCTGCGCGTTCTTGACGGCCTCGGTGATCGCGGGGTCTTTGCCGAACCGCTCGCGCTGGGCCTCTGCCTTCGCCCCGCCGCGCTCTCCCTGGCTCCTGCCCTCGATATCGCCCGGCACCCCGCGGCGGTTCTTCGGATCGGTGAAATCCTTGCCCTGAGGGTTGTTCCCTGCCGCGTTCCGAACGGTCGAAAACGGCATCAGCCCGCTCGGATCGACGAAGCGCGTCGGCGCGTTGCCCGCGTAGTCGAAGCCGTTGAAGCCGCCGTCCAGGCCGGCCGGGTCCGCGCTCAGGTACCGGCCGAGCGCGGGATCGAAGTAGCGGTAGCGGTTGTAGACGAGCCCCGTCTCCTCGTCCTCGTACTGGCCCGGGAAGCGGAGCGGCGTCGTGGTCCGCCCGCCCTCCTTCACCTTCGCGCTGAACGCGGATCGATCGAGCTCGCACACCACCTCGCCCGCTGGACCGACCAGGCGCTCGGGGGCGCCGACGTCGTCGTTGAGGTAGTGGAACCACGGGCTCTCCTCGCGGCGGCCGCCCGCCATGCGCGCGTCGCGGTGAGCCCAGGGAGCGTACCGGACCTCCTCGAAGCAGTACGTGCGCTCCTCCACGACGGGATCGCCCGACGCCTGCGCCACGCGCTTGATCTCGTGGACGAGCACGCCGCCGTCCCACACGAAGCGCACGCTCGACACGTCGCGCCGCTGCCCGTCGGGCGCGCGCTCGAACGTGCGCTTCCCGATGCGCCGCGCGAACGGATCGTAGCTGAGCTCGACCACCTTTCCGTCGGGCTTCTCGACCGCAGCGAGCAGCCCGAGGCCGTTCCATGTGTAGCGGGTGAGCCGGCCCTCCGCGTCTCGCGCGCTCGTGAGCCTGCCCGCCTCGTCCCAGGAATACGTGGTGTCGCCCTTTTGCAGCAGGCGGTTCCCAGCGCCATAAGAGCGCTGCTCGCCGTCCCGCTCGTGGAGGTTGCCCGCGGCGTCGTAGGCGAAGCGCTCGCCCTGGCCGCGCTCGCCGCGGACGCCCAGGATCTGCCCCGCGGGGTCGTGCTCGAACAGCCTCCGGCCGAGCGCATCGTCCCACGCCTCCACGAGCTCTGAGCACGGTCCGTAGCGATACGCCTGGTATACCGTCGTACCCGGCGGACGAGAGCCGACCCAGTCGGGCCGACCCGCGCCGGCGCTGGCTGCGACCGCGGGGTTGCCCACCCAGCGCTGGACCATGCGGCCCAACGCGTCGTAGACGACCTGGATACGCCCGCCGTCGGGCAACACGCGGGCGATCTCGCGCCCGAGCGCATCGTGCGCGCCCCCAACCGGGACACGCCCGTCCAGCACGACCTGCGTCGCCCGGCCGCAGGCGTCGCGCTCGAAGAGAACTGTGTGGCCGAGCGACGTCGTTCGTTGCGTGACGTTTCCCATGAGATCGTAGGTTCGCCGTACGACGAACGCCTCTCCCGAGGCGAGCTGCCGCTCCTCCAGCACCCACCCCACGGCGTTGCGCTTGTACGTGAGCTCCCCAGTGGGCGTGAGGGCGGCAATGAGGTTGCCGCACGGATCATATTCGAACGACTCCGTGGTGCCGTCCGGCAGGATGCGCTGCACGAGCTGGCCGGCCGCGTCATAGACGAACTCCGTTGTCTCACGCACGCTGGTCCGCTCGATGAGGAGCTGACCGGCCATGTCGTACTGATAGTGTTTCTCCAGCCCGGTGAACGTCCGCTCGTACACCATGCGACCCGCGGCGTCGTAGCGCATGAGGTAAACGTCTCCCCGCGCGTTCT
Organism: Sorangium cellulosum; assembly: GCF_002950945.1. GTDB lineage: Bacteria > Myxococcota_A > Polyangia > Polyangiales > Polyangiaceae > Sorangium > Sorangium cellulosum_E. The sequence goes on along the minus strand of NZ_CP012673.1, from coordinate 4,916,871 downwards.
CGGCCCGTACGAGGCGCCCCTCGCGATCGTAGGCGAGGCGGTTCACCTCGCCGTTCGGGCGGTGAATCGCGCAGACCTTGTGCAGCCCTCCGATCTCGAAGCGCGTCGCCGTGCCGTCCGGGTGGTCGACGCGCACGACGTCCCCAGTGCGATCGTGGGTGTAGCGGGTCACGCCCCCGTCGGCGTGGCGCACGGCGACGCGTTCGCTACGGTTGTTGTAGGCGTACGACTCGACGTGACCGAGCGCGTCGCGCACAGACAGGCAACGTCCCCAATAGTCGTAGGTGTATTCGGTGACGGCGCCGATGGCGTTGATCTTCCGGACGACGTTGCCGTGCGCGTCGTGTTCGAAGCGCGTACGCGCGCCGTTCGGCGCTACCGTCTCGATGATGAGCCCGCGCGCGTCGATGCGGACTTCGAATGACGCGCCAATCGGGTCAGTCCAGTACAGCACGTTCGCAGTGCGCATAACTTCCGTCACGCCGCCAGCCGGGTCGATGACGCGGCGAATATGCCCGTCCGGCTCGCGCTCAATGAAGGTGCACCGGCCCAGCGGATCCGTCACGCGAAGCGTGCGGCCGCGGCCGTTACGAACCCAGGTCGTGGTCGCGCCCAGGGGGTCGGTGAACGAGATGAGATTGCCGTTCTCGTCATACGTACGGCTGTAGACAGCCCCGCCGGATACGGCCTTGTCGAGTTTCCCGAACTCGTTAGCGACATACCGGTGCACGGTGCCCGAGTCCACGACCTCCGAGTAGCCGTCATCACCGTAGACGAGCTTGCAATGGTAGATCCCTCGGGCCTTCGTGCCATCCGCGAGCGTATCGGGCACGCCCTCGGCGAGGCCGAGGCGACCTGCATCGGCGTGAACGCCCCAGGTCTCAATGCAGCGGCCCTGCGCGTCGTACCGGAATTGGAAGGTGAGGCCTTCGGGGTCCGTGCGCGACGTCAACCGGTGATGTTCATAGGTATAGCGGGTGGTGCAACCCTCCGCGTCCGCCACTGCGACGAGATCGCCTATCTCGTTGTACTCGTAGCTCCGCAGCGTCACCCACCTGCCTTGCTCGGGCGCGTTCTTGATCTCGAGCGCGGCGATCCGGCCGTCCGTCGTGCGCCGCACGCGCACTACACGGCCAGCGGCATCGACAAGGGATTCGATCCGCCCCTCACGGTAGCCGAGCCGCGTCGTGTTGCCATGGGCGTCGCGCACCGCGGAGAGCCGATAAGTCGAGTCGGCGCGCTCGGAGAACAGGTAGAACGTGCCCGCGCCGTCATCGAGGACGAAGCCGTTGGCGTCGCGCGTCAGGACCCAGCCGTCGGGGCCGAGCCCTGCGTCCCCCTCGGCCATGGCGTCGAACGAGAGCTCTGCACCCGTGTCGGTCCACAGCACGGTGGTCCGGCGCCGCACCTCGACGGCCCACGCGAACGAATGCGTCCAGCCGAAGCCGAGGCCGACGTCGCGTTCCTGGGCGCTTGTGCTATAGCGGCGCACGAACTGCAAGCCGAGCGGACCGAGTAGCTCGAGGTCGACGACCGGATCGGTGAACACGCGGCCTGTAGCCACATCGACGGGGTCGCCCTTCGAGACCTTCCCGCTCTTCTTCGAGCCGTGGTGGTTCGGACAGCCGGAGCCGTCGCCGCCCGTGCCCCCGCACGCCGACTTGCCCCCTCCGTTGGCACCGTTACCTCCGTTGGATCCGTCGGCGCCTTGATCCTTGCCATTTCCCTTGCCGCCATTGCCTCGACCGCCGGCGCTACCCCCGCCTCCACCCATGACGAATACGCCTGGGTTCATGCCGGGAATCGCGGGAATATTCGGGACGGGAGCCGTGCGCGCCATGTCTTGAAGGTGAAGGAGAAACAAACAATGAGAGGACGTCAAGGCCAAATCGCCACGCGCGCTTCGGCTCAACCATGGTTAAACGGCTCGGCCTCCACCCACCAGTAAGCCACTGGAATTATTCTGGTTTCGCCCATCACCCTCGCCATCATGGAAGGACGCCCAAGAAAGCCTTCGATCCGGTCGGCTGCGTTCGGCGGGCTTGGTGGGCGCCCCGGCGTGTCGACGCGCGCTTGCACGATGGTGTGACAGCATCGCTTCTGATGCCGCGCGGGGATGAATGCGCGCCATCTCGCGATGCCGGTGCGCACCTGAAAACCAAAGGAGGGGCCCGCTCAGAAACCTGACAGGCGCCGCGTCGAGCAGGACCACACCCGCGCGCGGATGGATCTGAGCTACTCGATCGTCGGAGCACATGGCGCCGTGGGCAGGCAGCAGAGGCGGCGCACTGACGGCGGCGTGGCCAGGAAGCCTCTTCGTGCGGCACAACCCGCAGACAAGAAACGAGCCACCCCCAGAAACGCCATCTCTGCCATTCGGCGCGATGCCTGCTCTTGGCGCGCGACCCCGCACCCAGCCCGCATGACTGGACGGCCAAGCACCGGAAATTATTCGACATCTGACAACGACTACGATCGAACTGCGGTCGGTTTACGCCGTCGTAAATAGGCTGTGGACTCGATCCGACCGCATCCATCGGTACGCTGGCACGGATGGACGCCCCTCCCGTGAAGCCACCTCAGCCCCCGCCGCTGCTCGATGTCCTTGGCGCTGCCGCGCCGGCGCTCGCCGCTGCTGCGCCGGCCGTCGTTGAGCTGTTCACCGAGGACCGCACCACCCGCTACGCGCAGGAGATGCAGATCGCCCGCGAGCGCTACCAGCTCGAGCAGGCGCGCGCGGAGCTCGTACGACGGGAGCAGGCGCTCGAGCGCAGAGAGGCGGAGCTAGCGCGTGAGCGCGAGCGCGTGCATGCCGAAGCCGAGCGCATCGCGCAGCACACGCCCGCCGGCAACGGGAAGGGCTTCCAGCGCCGCAGGAGGCCCGCGCCGCCCCGCTTCACAGCGGTCTGCGACTACGACGAGAACCATCGCTTGCGGCTGCTGTTGCCGGAATGCATCACGTACGCTTGGTGCGTTGCCTTCCACGGCGCGCCGCGTGACGTGCGCGCGCAGGTGTCGCACGCGCGTCGGAGCCAGTACGCAAGGATCGCCCGGCTGCCGCCCCTTCTGGGCGAAGCGCTCGACAAGGCCGGCGTCCCGTTCGATGCGCTGCGCTTCGTGGCGTACGCCGCCACGTTCGTGGAGCAGGAGGAGCGGGCCCGGAAGATGCTCGCGGGCGAGCGTGCGCCGCGCCGGATGCCGACACCTGAGGAGCCGCATGCCTCCGAGCCGAACAAGCGCCGGAGGGGACGACCCGCGTACCCCCGCGTGCGGCCCAGCGAGAAGCAGAAGCCCCGGGACGATGACCAGCAGAGCAGCCCGACCGCGCAGGCCCACGGCGACGACGCCGCCGAACAGCAGGTCAGCAGGCTCCGCGAGTTCGCATCCTTGTTCGCGTACCACGTCCTCACCAAGTGCGACCCCGACAGCGAAGCCGAAGGTGAACGCGCCGACGACGACCTCGTGGAGGAGCAGGCCGATCGAGCAGCGGCTCTTGTCCGTGGCGGGGCGCCGGCCCGGAGCGATGAGCTTCACGGCCATGATACCGAAGAATGAGGCCGCACGGCTCACCCGGTGTTCGATCGCATCTTTGCGAGCATCAGGGTTGCTGGCTCGCCTGCGGGCTGACGTTCTCGCCTTTCCTGGAGACCGTCCACGGAGCATCTGCGATCCAGGGCTCCGTGGTGAGGCGCGGGTCAGCTCACGGCCCGCCGCCCTGGATCTCGTCCAGGGCGGCGACCCTGCCGAGCGCAAGCGCCTTGAGGGCATACCGGCTGCTTTCGGCGTGGTCCTGTTGGAGGTGCGCCTCCGCGACGAGGCGCACGCGCAGCCTGGGCAGCATCGGCAGCCACGGCGCGAGGCGCTTCGGTAGGTACACCGGCAGCGCGTCCTGTACGCCCGCCCCGAGCAGCGCGCGGATCCATGTGTCGCCCAGCAGCGTGCGGGTCTGATATCGCCGCTGCTCGAGCAGGAGCCGCTCCGCCTGAGACTCGACGCGCGCCGCGGCCGGCGAACGGTCTGGAGGCGGGAGTCGCTCCTTGATTTGCTGGATCAAGGTGGCAGCGGCGCCGGTCGCTCCCTCGGGGTAGGGCGACCTCAAGAGCTCACAGGCCAGGTCCACGGCCTCCCTAAGGCTCCTGTCCATGCCTGCAAGCGGGGCGACCGCGGCGAGAGTCGCCTTGAGCGCCTCGAGCTCGTCGAAGACGAACCGAAGCTCGCCTTCCACGAGCACGAGCGGCGGCGTGAAGCGGCCCTTTTCGCTGATGGCCGCGAGGATGGCCTGCGGCACGCCGCTCGGCTCGATGCGTGAGCCATCGGTGAGCACGCCGGAGAGGTGATGGTGATCCTTGGGGGAGCCCGCGTCGTTCGGTGGCGGGTCGTGCCGCGGATCGAGCGCCTCGACGTCGAGCTCGAGGATCAGGTCGCTCCACGAGGCGCGGATGCGTGGGAGCGCGTTCGCATCGAACCAGAGAAGCTCGACGATCTCGGCGCGACGCGCGGGCGAGGGCGCCTGCGCTGGGACTGGCGACCGCGGCCCGGGGACGGTGAGCCCCGCGCCGAGGGACAGGCCCGGTGCCGCATCGCGACCCGTGTCCTCGACTGGCCCGACAGGGAGTGCCGGCATCGTGACGCGCTGGGCCCACGGATCCGCCTCCGCGGCCGGAGCGATGGCGTCGCGCGTCGTATAAGGCGGCGGAGATGGCGGTAGCGGTTCGGTCAAGCAGACCGCAGCGGTCGTCGTCGAGGGCACGATCGGCAGAAGCAGCGGCGCCGTGGCTGTGATCGGGGCCGTGGAGATGTGAGGGACGGCAGGCCTACGGAACGACGGCGCTGGCGTCGAGCGGCTCGCGCGCGAAGCGCTGTCCGGCCCGTGGTCCGCCGTCGTCCACGGCAGTGCCGGGGCCTGAGAGAGCAGCTCGGAGCTCACCGACTCGATCTCCTCCGTCTGCGCGACCTGTGCGACCGGAGGAGGAGGGCCGCGATCACCGGAACCAGGGGGCATGGCCGCTCGATCTAACAGCAAGGTTGCCTTGCAGACGACGGCGTCGGGGTGCCGGCAGGGGGAGAGGCAGGCGCTGCTGGCAGGCGGCAGGGGCAGCGAGAGGTTCTGCGGCACCCGGCAGCGGTGCGGCAGGCGTTGCCGGTACCCGGCAAGAAGAGCCGCGTCCCGACGGCTTTCTCCTCTTGACGCGCAGGGTCATCGGGGGGCATTGCGCGGGGCTCTGGCCCGGCGGGCGATGTGCTGACCCGGACGGGCCTCGTGCGCTGCAAGCACGTGGGGAACCGGGGATGGAGCGCCGTGACGATCGGCTCGGCGAGAGCGGCCGCTGCCACAAGTACCGCCTGGTGAAGCTCATCGCTGAGGGCGGGATGGGGCGCGTCTACGAGGCCGTGGACGAGTACCTCGACCGGACCGTCGCGCTCAAGGTCGTCCGGCCCGAGCGGACGAGCGACGCCGACTTCCTGCGCGGGCACCGCAAGGAGGCGCGCGTGCTCGCCGACCTCAACCATCCGAACATCGTCCGCCTCTACGACGCGGGGGTCACCGGCGACGGCGTCATGTACATCGCGATGGAGCACGTCGACGGCGTCTCGCTGCGACAGATGCTCCACGCGATGCGCCGCTTCGACACGCGCGTCGCGCTCTCGATCGCGATCCAGGTGCTGGACGCGATCCGGGTGGCGCACGAGGGGGGCATCGTGCACCGCGACCTCAAGCCCGAGAACGTGCTCGTCATGCAGAGCGGCCTGGTCAAGGTCGTCGATTTCGGCCTCGCGCGGCGCGTCGGGGGGCTCGCGTCGAGCGACGTGTTCTCGGATCTCGGGACGGTGCACTACATGGCGCCAGAGCAGGCGCTCCGGCGGCCGGTCGGGCGACCCGCGGACATCTACGCCGCGGGGCTCATCCTGTACGAGATGCTCGCCGGCAAGCACGCGTTCGCCGAGAGGACCGGCGAGCTGCCGCCGCGGCAAGAGGTCTGGGCGAACCAGGTGCACGCCGTGCCCGCGCCGCTCGCCCAGGCGATCCCGGAGGGTGCCCCGAGGAGCTTGAGCGATCTCGTGGCGCGCATGCTGGCGAAGTCGCCGGACGAGCGGCCCAGTGCGAACGAGGCGTTCGACGCGCTCACACGGGAGTTCGACGGCTGCTCCGCGCAACCCCCGCAGGCCGAGGGCTACCCCGTGCTCGATCCGAAGGTGCGCGCCTCGATCCCGTCGCTGCGCCTGCTCCCGGCGGCGGAGGCCGTCCACCTCGCGACGGCGCCGCTCGACGCGGGGTACCGGCCGCTGGGGGCGGTGCTCCCGTTCCTGCCGCCGGACCAGCCCTCCGCAGAGCGGGAGCTGCTCACGGCAGGCGCGGGCGCGGCGGCGACCGGAGCGGCGCCGGATGCCGCGGCGGCGCGGAGCCCGCGCTGGCTGACGACCGAGCGGATGCCGTCCGCGCCGCCGACACCGCCGGCGGCGGCGCCCAGCAAGCCGCCCGGTGCCTGGCCCGAGGCGCCGCTCGCGGCGGGGCCGGTGCCCCCAGTGACGGCGCCGCTGCCGCCGGAGAACGGCGCGGCGGTGCCGAGCGAGATGACAGCCGCCACCTGGACGGGCGCGCGCGAAGCGGCGCCGAGCGAGGCCGTGGGCACGCCGTTGAAGGGGGTGGTGCCTGCGGATGAGGCGACGCCGGCCGCACTGCCCGCGCGACTCGAGCGCGAGGCAGCGCCGAGCGCCACGCGTTCGTCGCCGCGGGAGTGCGGCGCAGGTGATGCGCCGAGCCAGGCGGCGGCCGAGATGCGGCGCAAGCGCCGCGTCGGTCTCGTGATGTGCGCGAGCGCGTTGTCCTGCGCGCTCGCCGCCTTGTGGATCGTCCCTCGACAGACATCGTCGGTCGAACCTCCACGCGACAGCGCCGCGCTCGCCCCGTCGGCCACCGAGCATGCACCGCCGTCGCCGGTGGGCTCGCCTGTGCCGGCGGGCGCGCCGTCGTTCCTGGGCGCCTCTACGCCGGTCGACGGAGCGCCCCACCCCGCACCACAGCCTCCGGCGGCGGCGGAGCCCGCCGCCGCGCAGCAGGTGGCGCTCGATACGGCGTCTCGCCCCACCGTGCCGGCGCTGGCTGCACCGGCGCTGCTGCGCGGCGCCCGTCCGGCGGCGGCGCCGCCCTCCACGGCACGGGCGGGGATGGTGCCGCGCAGCGCCGCATCGAAGGCGAGGCCGACGAAGGCATCAACCGCGGCGAGGGCGCCGCAGGCGAGCGACGCGTGGGCGGAAGAAGAGGAGAAGCTCGTGAAGGAGAAGCCGTATTTCAAGCCGGCACCGCGCATCCCGCACCCTGCGGCGTCGGCGCCGCGCCGTACGCCGACGCCGCGCCGCCCGTTCTAGAGAAGGTCCGACCGGAATGAGCGACGAGGATCTGAAGAAGTACCTGCCGACCGAGGAGACGTTCCGCCGCGTCGCGGATCGGGCCGCCTCGGACGAGAACATGCGGCGGGCGCTTTCGCGCGTGAAGGAGGCACCGCCGATCGTCGCGGATCGGCTCGGCCCCGCCGAGCAAGCCGCGCTTGTGCGCCCCGTGGCGCGCTCGGAGGCGCACCGGAAGGAGCCCAGCCGGCCGAGTCGATGGCGGCTCCTCGGTTTGATCGCCGGCGCCGCCGCGGCGGTGAGCGCGCCCGCGCTGCTCATTTACTGGCTGTTCGTTCCGCGTGACGTTCCGTCCGGCCCCGTCGCGCTCAGCGCCACGTCGGCACCCGTGGCGCCGCTTCTGTCGTCGAGCGCGCCGGCTCCGTCACCAGTAGCGGAAGCTCGCAGCGCCCCGGCCGAGAGCAGCGCCACGAGCCTCGCGACCGCGGCGCGAGTGCCGTCTGCGCTGCCGTCTGCTGCGCCCGCGCCGCGTGGTGCTGCACCCGCGCCGAGTGGTGCTGCGTCCGCGCTCGCGCGCCGCGCACCGACGCGCGGCGCGAACGCCGTTGCGGCACCCGGCGATTCAGGGCAGAGGATGCCGCCGCCGCGGACGACCGCGGCGGCGCCGGCGACATCGATGCCAGAGCCCTTCGCGGGGCCGCCGAGGTACTGAACGATGTTTCGAAAGTCCATCGCACGGATCGTGGTCGCGAGTTCGCTCGTTATGACTGCGCCGACGGTCGCGCTGGCGGCGCCCGGTAGCGCGCCGGGCGACGTGATGACGGAGAAGGTGCGCGAGCTGCACAAGGAGGGCAACGCGCACTACGCGCGCGGCGACTACGAACGGGCGCGCGTGGCGTACCTCGCGGCATGGGCGCTGCAGAAGCGCCTGCAAATCGCGGGCAACCTCGCCGAGGCCGAGATGAAGCTCGGGCGCTTCCGCGACGCGGCCGAGCACCTCGCCCACTACCTGCGCGAGGCGCCCAAGGAGCAACCACCGCCGCCAGCGGCCGAGATCCAGTCGGCCGAGGCGCTGTACGCGGCGGCGCGCGCGCAGGTGGGCGCGCTGTCGATCGCGACTCTCGAGAACGGCGCCGAGATCCTGGTCGACGGCGAGGTGGTGGGGATCGCGCCGCTGCCGGCCCCGGTGTTCGTGGAGCCCGGGATGCACACGGTGTCGGCGCGGCGAGGCAGCCGCTTCGGGGCGCGCCAGGTGCGCATCGACAAGGGCGGCGCGGCGTCCGTCGAGGTGGTGCTTGAGGAGAGGAACCTTGGCGCGTCAACGACGCCGCCGCGCGCGGAGCCACCGCACGGCGCGGCGCCGCAACCGCCAGCGAACGCGTCGCCGGAGCGGCCAGCGGGCGGGGCGCGGCTGCCGCTGGTGCCGATGGTGATCGGCGGAGCGCTCGGGGTGGTGGGCCTCGGCGTGGGCGTGGGGTTCACGCTGGCGGCAAACGCGAAGGCAACGGATATCGACGGGCCGCTGCGCGTCGGAGACGGCGATCGGTCGGCTTGCTACCAGAGCCGGAGCGCGGCGTGCGCGAGGCTCGGCGACGCGGTGGACCAGCTCGATGCGTTCACGAGCACGGCGGTGGTCGGGTACGTGGTGGGAGGTGCGGCGATCGCAGCGACGGCGGGGTACGTGCTGTGGTCGCGGTCCGCGGGCGATAGCCAGGGCATCGCGCAGGTGATGGCGGCGCCGTGGCTTGCGCCCGGAAGCGGTGGGGTCGGCGTGGCGGGGCGCTTCTGACGTGTGGGAATGGCGACAGGGTGAAGCGTTGGACGCGGTGAGGGAGCCGATGCGAGGCAGGCCGAGAGCGAGGGGCTGGAAGGTCGCGGTAGCGAGCGCGGCGCTCGGGATGGCGGCGGTAGGGGGCAGCCTGGCGGGGGGATGCAGCTCGCCGTGCGAGCGGTCGCAAACCTGTCCGCCGGAGGCGTCAGGCGCGACCGAGGGCGGCGGCGCGCCGTCGAGGTGCGTGCCGAGCGAGAGCGGAGCGCCGGTCGACGACGTGTGCGGCGTGTTCGTGGCGGCGGCCGGCGACGACGGTGCGGAGGGGACGAAGGCGGCGCCGCTGGGCACGCTGGGGGCGGCGATCGCTCGGGCGCGGGAGAACAGGACGGGGCGGGTGTATGCGTGCGCCGAGACGTTCGAGGTCGAGGCGACTGTAGAGATGCCGGCGGGGGTGACGCTCTACGGCGGGCTCGACTGCGCGGGCGGCTGGGCCTACGCGGGAGCGAGCGACAGCGCGAGGACGACGCTGACGGCGATCGAGGGCGTGATCCCGCTGGCGCTGCGGGGCGGCGAGGGAGTGGCGCGGATCGAGGACGTGGCGATCCTGGCGCGGAGCATCGACGCGAGCGATCCGGAGAAGCGCGGGCTGTCGTCGATCGCCGCCGTGGCGGAGGCGGTGGCGGTGGAGCTGGTGCGCTGCGCGCTCGAGGCAGGCGACGCGGCGCCGGGGGAAGACGGCGCGGCGCACGCGGAGCCGGCGCAGCGAGGAGGCGACGGGAGCGCGGGGAATGCGGCGTGCTCGACCGAGATCGTGGTGCCGGCCAATGCTCCGGTGAATGCGTGCGGTGCGCCGGAAGACCCCAGCGACGATTCGTTCGGCGGCAGCGGCGGAGTGGGGTTCCAGACCAGCGGCGGAGCGGGAAGCCCAGGTAGTCCGGGCAGCGTGATAAATGGCGGCGCAGGCGAGGTCGCTGCAGCGTGTACGCCCGGCATCACGGGTGCTAACGGTGCCGACGGCGAGCCCGGCGCCGGTGCGAGTGGCGTGGGTGAGATCGCAGCGACCGGTTACACGGGCGTCGCGGGCAGCGCTGGCGCGCCCGGCACCACCGCGCAGGGCGGCGGCGGTGGCGGCGGCGCCAAGGGCGGTACCGCCGCGGGCCAGTGCACGGCCGGCTCGGCGGGAGGCGCCAGCGGCGGCTCCGGTGGCGCTGGCGGCTGCGGAGGCGGCGGCGGAAGGGGCGGCGGCGCAGGTGGGTCGAGCATCGCGCTGGTGAGCCTCGACGCGACGCTCCTGTTCCAGGACGTGACGATCGCCACCGGCCGCGGCGGAGACGGCGGCGCTGGCGGTCCTGGTCAGGACGGCGGCGCGGCAGGCGCGGGTGGCCCCGGTGGCGACGTGCCGGAGGGCGCCGCGGGGCTACGGCCAGGCTGCGCCGGAGGCCCGGGCGGCACCGGCGGGCGTGGCGGCACTGGAGGCGGCGGGCTGGGCGGGCATGCGATCGGCATCGCGCACGTAGGCGCGGCGCCGCCGACAGAGGGCGTAACGTTCGCGGTAGGCAAGGCCGGCGCAGGCGGCATCGGCGCGGACGCGGAGCACAGCGGCGCGCCGGGGGTCAAAGCCGACGCAATGGCGTTCGAGCAGGGCGAGAGGCGCTGAGCGCGCGTGGTCGAAGGCTGAGCGGAGCTGACGGCGAGGCTCGCGGTGACGGCGCTCGAAGCGGCTCGGCTCGGCGATTCGATCGGACATAGCAGCGCGTGGGGGCGCCAAGGACCCTTCCGCCCGCGCTGCCCACGCGGTTCTGGTCTGGGCCGCGCAGGTGTACAAACTCGCCACGAGAGCCGGTGTGAATAGTTGATGTGCGCCAATGCTGCCCCGTCACCTGCTCGTCCAAGCCCCGCGCCGCCCGCGCCGAATCCCTCGGCAGACCAAGCCCAGCCGCGGCGCTCCTCACGCCGGAGAGCCTGTTCTCCTATAGCTTGCTCCGATTGTTCCGAGCTCGGATCCTGTGCCATGCCCACGGCTCGGCGTCCTCAGCAGCGAGGCGAATCGCCTGTATCTCGTGCGTTGCGACCAGGACATCCGCTCCCCGCTCGTCCCTGATCACGACGACCTCAGGGAATCTGACGTCGAGGATGCGGACGCGCCTCGCTTGCCACCACGGATCGACCCAACCCGGCGCCATCCCCACCACCAGATCGACGGCCGCGTCCTTCTCGTGGGCGCTCTTCAGCTGCTGGCGGAGGTTCACGTCGCCGGGCAGGGCCCAGTCGGTGGCCAGCATCTCGTCGACAGAGCCCCAGCGAAGGCGAACGGCGCCATGGAGGACACCGTACTGGTACAGCGCGTGAAGCGCCTTGACATCGCTCTCGATCTGACGCGCAAGCCGCCGGTAGTCTCCTTCCAAAAGGTAGCGCGCCACCGTCTCGGGCTCGCCCAGCGGGCGGCGGATGCGGGTGGTCCCGGCGATGAGGAGCTCCGGCGTGATCTGCAGGGTGCGCTCTGCACGGTTCAACCGCCTCGACGTCTGCGGCGGCTCGAGTTCCACCACCCCGCGGCGGTCGGCGTTGAACCCCAGCGCGTGCAGCGTATCGTGGATGTGGAGGCCCGCGATCACATCGAAGCGCTCGAGCAGACCGGCGAGTTCGGCGACGTCGCGACCGATGAAGGTCTGGATCGATCGCTGGTCGACGTCGAGCACCGCCACGGCCTGAGGATCCTCGGCGGAAGGCACCACGCGAAGGACGGCGCGGCGGGCCATGCGCGCGATCTCCTCGAGCTCGGCGTTTCGTCGCGTCTCCGCGTCGGATTCCGGTTCGACGCGACGGACCACGCAGCGCATCTCCGACGCTGTGGGCTGCTCCCGCTCGACGAGCACCGCGTGCGGCAGCCCGCGGACCGCCCGCCGCATCGCGACCAGCCCCGGCGCGCCAGGGTTCAGCGAGAGCCGCCCGTCCTCACCCATGAGGAAGAGGTCGCTCATCCCTGGCCCGTTGCGCGGGCCGAGCCTCTCTCGGTACGTGGTGAGCCCGGCGAGGAAGGTCTCGATCTCCTCGGCGGTCATCGGCACCCGCAGTGCGTCGAGCACGGCCGCCGCCTGTCGGATCCATGGCAAGCTCGTCACAGATCGACCGCGGAAGGCCGCCTCTACCTCCTCGGCCGACAGCGGGACGTCGTCGCGTGGCACAAGCGGCACGCGGGTCGGGCGTTGTGGCGCCGCGCGTCGGCCGCCGAGAGCGGTGGTTCGTACCGCCGTGCGCACAGCCCGGATATCGCACTCGAGACCGAGGTCGGCGACCTTGCGGTAACTCAGATCCCGCATGACACGGCGGGCCTTCGAAGCCACCGAGCAGAACTCCGGATCCTTCGAGGCTCGCGGACTCGAATTTGCCATGGCGTGCATACCCTACCGCAATATCCGTTCCGATTCAGCATCGCCGGCGGGGCTCAAGACACTCCAGGTCGAGTGGAAGACGGCCACTTGAGGAATCGAAGATCGGCCGAGAGGATCGAGAACCCAACCGGAAGGGCATCCAGCATCAATAGCATTCCGGGCAGCCGCCATGATTTTCCACATCGCCCGCCCAGCATGGCGACCGATCTCGGACGTAAACTGGCGAACCAACGTTCGCCTCGCTGGGCAGGAGCATGCGAGAGGCGGGGACAGCAGGACCACGGCGCTGCAACCGGAGGCGACGCGCAGACCGGTCACCTCGACGCCGCTCCCGCAGCCGCTTCGAGCCTGACGACGAGCGGCCGACTGCCCGTACGCTCGCGCGCTCCGAGATACAAAATTGAGCCCCTCAAGACCGCCCCCGGCGGCTGATCTGCAAGCGCGCAAGTTCGCGTTCCAATTCGATTTTTCGCGCTTGTGAACAAGGACGTCTCGCGCCGAGACACCTCCCGCCAGAGATACCTTGTTGTGCACCTCGGCGGGCCCTGCATCAGGCTCGCCTCGAACCGATGCCACAGCGGGCCATGCCAAGTCCCCTCGCACGAGCTGCCGGCGGCGAAGGGGCAACCCATCCTAGCTTCCGCTGGCCACGCGCGCACGAACCCAAGGGAATGACGATGAAAGGCGATGCAGCAGGAAAGGACCTGGTCGGGCATGAGGATCGGCCCCTCACGCCCCGCGAGCTCGCGCGTCTCCTCCGCGCCTTCGCGCACATGATCGAAGCCGCTGCGAACGATCCCGGGCCGGAGCTCCCTCGCCCGGTCCGCCGGCCCTCTCGCGCCGCGGCGCTGCCCGCAGCGTCTCCGATGACGCAGGCCCGAGCCACGGCCGCGCTGAAGAAGCTCGGCGTGCTACCATGAGGCGCGTATGGGCGAGCAACGCAAAGGCCGGCATCTGGTCCGCGTCACGATCAACGGCGAGCGCCGCCGGATAGGCTCCTGCGCCACCGGGGAGGAGGCGAGGAGCTGCGCGCCGCCGTCTATTCGCGCGCCAGCGACGTCGCCGGCATCACCCTCCGAGCCTGGGGCGAGCAATGGCTCGACCGCCGAGAGCGGCTCGACGGCCTGCGCAGCATCTCGACCGACCGTGGCCGCTGGCGGACGCATATCGAGAACTCCCCGCTGGCCAGCATGACACTTGTCATGATCACGGCGGGCGACGTCGACGCCTGGATATGCGCCCTCCAGAAGAAGCTGACCGCAACCCCCTATCGCGCGCCCAAACCGATCTCCCCTGCCACGGTCAAGCAGGTCATCGGGCTGCTCCGGCAAATGCTTGACGATGCGATGCCCCAGCACATCACCACGAATCCCGTGGCCGCCCTGAAGAAGCGCGTCCAGAAGGCCACCAAGCGCCGCGCCCGCGACGCCACCGTCGAGCCGTGGACCTACCTGGAGCCGGAGGAACAGCACCGCATCCGCACCAGCGACGCCATCCCCGAGGCCGACCGCCTGATCATCATCTTCGCCCTCCTCACCGGCCTCCGCCAAGGCGAGCAGCTCAACCTCGAGCTCGCCGATCTCCGCCTCGACGCCGACGCCCCGCACGTCGTGGTTCGTTTCGGCTCGAAGAACCAGCCCCCCAAGAACGGCAAGATCCGCCGCGTCTACCTCTCCGCCGACGCCGTCGACATCTGCCGCCGCTGGCTCGCGCTCCTCCCCACCTACGCCCCGCAGAACCCCGAGGGCCTCGTCTTTCCGGGCGCCCGCGGCGGCCGCGTCTCCAAGGGCAAGACCCCGCTCATCCGTAGCGAGATGGTCACCCTCCCGACCGGCCGCCGGAAGCAGAAGAAGGTCGACCTCTTCGACCGCCACCTCGCCGCCGCCGGCATCACCCGCCCGGTCCGCTGGCACGACCTCCGCCACAGCTGCGCCAGCTCGCTCGTCGCCGGCTGGTGGGGCCGTCGCTGGACGCTCGAGGAGGTCCGCGAGCACCTCGGCCACACGTCGATCGCTTCGACGCACCGCTACGCGCACCTGAGCGAGACGGCCATCAAGGGCGCCGTCCGCCAGACGCCCGGGTGGGCGCCGCCGCTGCCCACCTCTCCCTCGATTCCGCGTGAGGTTTCACCTCTAACCCTTCGGAATCATTCAGTGGGTCGACAGGGACTCGAACCCTGGACCTACGGATTAAAAGTCCGCAGCTCTACCGACTGAGCTATCGACCCGATTCAGCGGCCGGCGAAGCTAGCAGAAGGCCACGGCAAGTTCCACCTTTCCTTCTCCCCCTCCCCGCTCCCCCGCGCCCTCACCTGCTCCGTTCGCTTCGCCTCCGTCCTCCCGTCCCCGACCCAACTCTCGCTCCGGCCCGCCCCCTCCTCCAACCGTCCGCCACGGCGCTCTCCCCTCTCGCCACCGCTCACCCCGCCCCCCCATCACCCCCGCCCTACCTCGCCCCTCCCGCTCCCCTCCGCCTCCCCCCGCGGCCTTTCCTCCCGCCTCCCCCTCGCCGCGGCTTCCTCACGCCCTCGCCTCGCGCTATGAGGTCCCGCCATGTCCTCGTCACGCCCTTCGTCGTCCGCCACCTCCAAAGATTCCTTCGCGTCGTTGTTCGAGCAGTCCGAGGGGGCTGGCAAGCGCCGCCGGCAGTACCACACGGGCGAGACGGTCGAGGTGACGGTGGTGGCGGTCGCGCGCGAGGCGGTCTTCGCCGATCTCGGCGGCAAGCAGGAGGGCATGTTCGAGCGCGTCGCGCTGAGCGACGGCGAGGGCAAGCTCCGGGTGGCGGTCGGCTCGCGTGTCTCGGCGGTGGTCTCGGGCGTCGATTCGGGCACGGGCCAGGTTCGTCTCACGCCGGTCGTGGTGCGCGCGAGCGATGGCGGCGACGGCGATACGTCGCTCTCGGTCTCGTCGTCGGCTGCGGGCGGCGCGCCGCTCCTGGTGGAGGGGGCGCGGGTCAAGGGCAAGGTGACGGGCATCGAGCGCTACGGCATCTTCGTCCAGATCGCCGGCACCTCGGGCCGTTCGGGTCGCGGGCTGGTCCCGACGGCCGAGACGGCGACGCCTCGTGCGGCTGACCTGAAGAAGCACTTCACCGTGGGGCAGGAGGTCGAGGCGAAGATCCTCAACGTCGACGAGACCGGCAAGATCCGCCTGTCGATCGCCGCCCTCCGCGTCGACGAGGAGCGCGGCCAGTTCGAGTCCTACGCGAAGGCCGAGCGCTCCGGCGCCAGCGCTGGCGGCGGCGGCAACGACAAGGCGGGCAAGCCCGCCCCTCGCAATTTCGGGACGCTGGGCGATCTGCTCGCGAAGAAGGTCAAGCGCTAGCACCCGCCAGCGCTCCCGGGCGTCGCCCGGCGCCGCTCGTCAGGCCGGCAGGAGATTGCATCCTCCCCGCCGTTGGGCGTACACCTCGCGCGCGCAGCGCAGCGCAGCACTGCGCTCGGCACCCCAGCCTCACGGCTTGAGCTTCCAGCGCTCGCTCATCGCTCCCTGGCGCCCGCGCCCTGCTCTCTCCGCTCTGCCCCTGCTTCGATGCCTTCCCTCGCTCGTGCCTCCGCATCGCTGCTCGCATCGCGGCGTTCCCATCCCGCGGCGTCCCTTCACGCTGCGGCGTCCCTTCACCCCGCGGCGTTCCTTCACCCCGCGGCGCTCCCCGGCGCCCCGCCGTCCGCCCCCCCTCTCGCCGCCCGCACCAGCCGCGCGCTCGTCTCCCTCACCTCCCTCGCCCTCGCCCTCCTCGCCGCCGCCTGCTCCCCGGCGCAGGATCCTCCCGGCAGGGCCACCGACGATCGCCCCGGTTCGCCCGGCTCCCCCGCTTCCCCCGTCTCCCCCGCGCCAGCCGCTCTCCCGGGCCCCGCTGCGTCGTCGTCCTCCTCCGACCAGCTCCCCGCTTCCGCTTCCGCTTCCGCGTCGGCCTCCTCCGCTTCCTCCTCCCTCCTCGCCGCCGCCCGTTCCGCCCCCAAGGAGGCCACCCTTCCAGGCCAGGGCGCCAAGATCGCCAGCATCGCGATGCGCACCTGGATCTACGTCGCGCCCGACGAGCGCTCGACCAAGCTCGGTTATCTCCGCGCCGGTGCGGTCGTCGATCGGGCCGAGCTCCCCGCGGGCACGGACGGCTGCGCTGGCGGCTGGTACCGGATCGCCCCGCGCGGTTACGTCTGTGTGGGCAAGGGCGCGTCGCTCGCGCTCGAGCACCAGGTGGTCGCCGCCGCCGTGCGTGGCCCGCGCCGCGGCGCGCCTGCGCCCTACCACTACGTCATGTCGGGCTCGCCGCCGCCGCACCTCTACTTCCGGCTCCCGACCCGCGAGGACCAGACGCGCGTCGAGGGCTCCACGCTCAACGTCCACCTCGCCCGCGCCGCGGTCGCCCCCTCGTCCTTGCCGCTCGATCCCGTGCCGGAGTTCCTGCTCGCCGGCCGGGATCTCCCCAAGCCGTACGGCGCCGAGGAGAAGCTGCACTACTCGGTGCACACCGGCCGCGCCAAGGAGAGCTCCGCGTTCGGCCTCATCACCACGTTCGAGTGGACGGGCCGCCGGTTCGGCCTCACGACCGAGCTCGACCTCATCCCGCTCGACCGCACGCGCCCTGCGCGCCTCAGCGCCCTGCGCGGCATCGTCATCAAGGATCTCGAGAGGGACGTCGACCTCGATGGCCCCGCGAGCGCCTCGGACGCCGCGCCCGTTTCCCCGACGGCGTCCACCATCCCGGCCGCCCCATCCGCCCCATCCGCCCCATCCGCCCCTCCCGCCGAGCCCGCCGACGAGCTCTCCGAGACCGTCGTTCCCTCGGCGGACTCTCCTCTCCCGCCCGCCCCGTCGGGCACCGATCCCAGGATCGACCCGGCCCTGAAAGGCGCCCCGGCCTTCGTCCGCGTCCACGGCGCGAGCAAACATCGCCCCTCGGCGTCCGGCGGCAGCTTCGTCGACGCGGGGCTCGCGCCGTTCCGATCGGGATGGGTCCTCACGGGCCGCACGCGGGGTGGCTCGAAGGGGCTGCTCGAGACCACCGAGGGCTCATGGCTCGCCGAGGGCCACCTCGTGATCGCCGAGCTGCGCAAGGACACGCAGGGCTTCGCGCGCCAGGGCAAGAAGTGGATCGACATCTCGATCCGCCGGCAGGTGCTCGTCGCTTACGAGGGCACACGCCCCGTGTTCGCGGCGCTCATCTCCAGCGGCCGCAGCGGCATGAGTGATCCCGAGGAGACCGACGCCACCATCCGCGGCTCGTTCCGCATCCACGCGAAACACGTCTCGACCACGATGGACGGCGACGACGAGGCGTCCGAGGCGTTCGACCTGCGCGACGTGCCGTACACGCAGTACTTCCACGAGGGCTACGCCCTGCACGGCGCCTACTGGCACGACGAGTTCGGCAAGGCGCGCAGCCACGGCTGCATCAACCTGGCGCCTGCCGACGCGGCCTGGCTCTTCGAGTGGACCGAGCCTGCCGTCCCGCCCGAGTGGCACGGCGCGCTCAACATCGAGGGCGGCGGCACGCTCGTCTACGTGCACGGCTGACCGGACGGCATCGCGTCCGGTTCCCGGCGTCGCCGTGGACGGCTCGGCCCGCTCCGCCGGAGCTCTCCGGCGAGCGGTCGCGCCGCCCGCGCTCTGTCGCTGGTGCTGCCGCGTTTACTGGCAGGAGGCCGGCATCTGCGCGCCGAGCAGCAGGCCGCGCAGCGTCGAGAGCGCCTGCCGGCCTTGCGGCGAGTTCGCGAGGCCGTCACACGCCGAGGCCGCGGCGAGGTAGCCGCCCTGTTGCTCGGGCGGCGCCGACTTCGCGTTCTGGCGCAGCGCCGCGCAGCACTTGCGGATCCCGCCCGGGTCGGGGGTGCCCGTCGCCTTCTTTCCGGCGTCCGCGTCCGCGACGTCGGCGTCGGCCGCGTCCACCCCGGCGTCCTCCTCGGGCACGATCGCCGTGGTGGGGGTCGGCGTCGGTGCCGGCGTCGGTGCAGCCGGCGCGGAGGGCACAGGCGGCGGCAGCTCCTCCTCGTCCTTGCACCCGTTGCTGGCCAGAACCACCGCGAGGGGGAACAGCATCGCCCCCAGAACCGTGAAGAGCCGTGTAGGTTTCATTTCACCTCAAGTATCCGATTCGCGTCTGCGTGGGAACTTCTGTTCGACGAGGAACGCCCCGACCGCAACCAACTTCCCGAGCGCCCGCGGTCCGACACTCCGACGACTGCACGCCCTCGGCGATCCGAGCGACGAGAGTATGGGCGTCCGAGGCTCGGTCGCAAGATCGCGACCGCCACCGGCGGTCGCGCTTCAGGTGCGCCCCGACGTTCCCTGCGGCGCATCCGTCGCCACGTGCGCCGCCGCTCGACGGCGCGCTCTCTTGGACGGCGCGTGCGCTCGGACGATGCTCCCTCGCGGGTGATGCGCCCTCTCGAACGACGCGCTGCTGGACGGCGCGCGCTCTCGGACGGCGCTCCCGGACGTGCGCGCGCGCTCTCGGACGGCACACGAAGGCTGACAGAACGGCACGCACGGAGAGAACGGCTCGAGACCGTCCCCCATGGAGCGCACACGATCGCGCGCGCACCGATGGCCAAAGCGCGAGCGCGTGCGCATGTCCAAATCATGAAAGGACTCGCCGACCGGCCGGCGGAGGGGCCACGACTCCAGCGCTCGGCCGGTACGGCAGAAACAGAAACAACATGAAGAGCACGCAGCACAACGACTGGAGGAACGATCACCGAACCGCAGCCGCCAGCCCCGCAGAAGACACCTCGGTCGCGTTCTCGCTGGACGCGCAGAGGGCCAGGGACGACGCCGCCGCCACGACATCGCCCGCGCCGCGCTCCGCGGACGACGATCGCGGCCCGTCGTCGGGGCTGATCGACCTCGCCGCGCTGAGGACCGCCGAGCAGAGCGGCCGCAGCCCCGTCCTCGACGTCTTGCCGATCTTCCCGTTCGGCGAGCCGCCCGCGCCCGACGCGCCGGCGTCCACTGCGTCGCCCGCGCTTGACGCCGCCTCGCCCGCGCCGTCCGCCGGCGCGACGCGGCGCCTGGGGCGCGCCCACCAAGGCGCCGCCTTGCTCGCAGCCGCGGCGGCGGCGGTGGCGGCCCTCACGGTGGGCTTCTCGTCGCCGCGCGCCGCCCTCGGGCCGCCTGCGGCGACGGGCATCGGGGCGGCGGTGAGCTCGATCGAGGTGCGGCTCCCGCGCCTCGAGGCGCCCGCCGCCGCGCCCGCGGAGCTCGCGCAGGTCGAGCTGCCCGCCGAGCGCGCCGTCCCCACGGAGGAGCCCGGCGCGACCGCCTCGCCGCGCGCCCCGGTGGGCCGCTCGCGCGCTTCCGGCGCGGCCGCCCCGCAGCCTTCGCGCTCCGGCACCCCGGCGCAGGGCGACACCGGGCGCCGCGCTCCCGCCGATCCGTGCGGCGGCGACCTCATGTGCGCCATGCGCCGCGCGACGGGCGGCTGACCTGCTACCGCAGGGCGGCTCAGGCCGGCATCTACCAGCCTGAGCCGCTCCAGCGGAGCTCACCCCGAGCCGCTCCAGCGAGCGCGCCCGCTCACCCCCGGCCGCTTCGACGAGCGCGTCTGCTCACCCCAAACAGCTTCAACGAACGCGTCCGTCCACCCCGAGCCGCTCCCGCGCACACGTCCACGCGCCGCCGCTCAGGCCGCGCCGGGTCCCGGCGCGGAGCCGGTGTGCGCGGCGATCGAGTCCAGCAGGCGGTTCAGGTCGAACGGCTTCGCCACCGACGCGCACGCGCCGACCTCGCGGGCCCATGTGCCGGCGTCCACCGCCGCCGTCATGACGAGGATCGGCGCGCGCGGACCGGGGCACGACGCGTAGGCACGCGCGAACCCCCAGCCGTCCATCACCGGCATGCGCATGTCGAGCAGGATGAGGTTCGGCCTGTGACGCTCGAGCAGGGCGAGCGCGGCCTCGCCGTCGCCCGCCGAGAGGACGTCGTAGCCCTCCTCTATTAGCGTGATCTCGAGCATTTCCCGGATCTCTTGATCATCGTCGACGATCAAGATCTGCTTGCGCCGTACCACGCGGCTCCTTTCCAACTGCACCTCGGATCGAGGCGCGACATTCGCCGTCCTCTCCATCCCGGTTCCACAGCACCCGTCTGCCACAGTACCCCCCATGTGGGCGACCCCTCGGAGCGAGCGCCCGCCACCCAGGCAAACGATGTCACGCCCGCTTCCTGCGTCGCACGGGCGATGCGCAATCTAACTGCAGAGCCCGTTCGGGTCAGCGGATCACGCGCGTGGACGCGCCGCGGCAGGCGAGGACGATGCGATCGCGCCTGCGGCATCCATCCGGGGCAGAAGCGCGGCGTCGAGCGCCGTGTCCCCCTCGCTCGCGCGCTGCGCGATGGCGCTCGCCGCGCGCTCGATGTCGCCGCGCAGGATCCCGATCGCCACGCCGCCCGTCCCTTCCGGCACGCCCGCGAGCCGGGCATGCGCCTTGTTGAGCAGGCGCACCGCACCGGACGGACTCTGCATCTTGGTGAGCTTGTGCAGGGCAGCCGCGACGAGGATGAGCCCCTGCAGGAAGGTCTTCCTCACGGGGTCCTGCTCGTCGCGCCACCCGACCTCCCACAGCTCGTGGGCCTCGAAGAACAGCCCGGCGTGGTAGGCCTCGATCCCCCGCTGGACGATCACATGGAGCTCGGCGTCGCGAGAGGTCATGGCGTGGAACGAGACGAGCGGCGAGGCAGAGGATAACACACCGGTCCGCGCGCCCCCGTCCGCGGGCTCCGGTAACCTGCCCGCGGTCTGTTGCCACGGTGGTAGGCTCGGCGCGTGCAGCGGTGGATCCTCGTTGGCGTGATCGTCGGGCTCCACCTCGTCGCCTTCGCGATCGGCGTGTTCCTGCGCCGCCGCAGGCGGCGCCGCCTTCCACGCTGAGTCAGCGCGAGAGCAGGCTGCGCAGCCGATCGAGCGCCACGGGGTGCGCCCGCACCACGAGGCGGCCGCCCGCGTCGTCGTACTCCTCCGAGAGCACGCGCGCGTTCTCGTAGATCTCCCCGATCAGGCTCTGCTTCGTGTACGGCAGGAGCAGCTCGGCCTCCACCATCGACTCCTCGAAGAACGCGATGAGCGCCTCGCGCAGCGCCGCCACGTCGGCCGGGATCTTCGCCGAGAGGAGCGTCGCCTCCGGGAACTCGAGGCGCAGCGCGTCCCGCTCCTCCTCCGACAGCCGGTCCACCTTGTTGAGCAGGAGCCGGCTCGGCACCTCGCTCGCGCCGATCTCGGAGAGCACGCTGCGCGTCACCCCGAGCTGATCGCGGAACGTCGGATCCGACGCGTCGGCCACGTAGAGCAAGAGCGACGCCTCGAGCGCCTCGTCCAGCGTCGAGCGGAAGCTCGCCACGAGATCGTGCGGCAGCTTCTTGATGAACCCGACCGTGTCCGAGATCAGGATCCGCGGCCGCACCTCGGGGTGGAGCGCGCGCACCGTCGTGTCCAGCGTCGCGAACAGCTTGTCCGCGACGAGCACCTCGCTGCCCGTCAGCGCCCGCATCAGCGACGACTTCCCGGCGTTCGTGTAGCCGACCAGCGCCACGCGGCGCTGCCCCTGCCGGAGCGCGCGCCGCGTCGACTGCTCGCGCTGCACCCCCGCGAGCTCCTGCTTCAGCTCCGCGATGCGGTCGCGGATCTTGCGGCGATCGAGCTCGAGCGCGCTCTCGCCGGCGCCCTTGCCGCCGATGCCGCCGCGCTGCCGGTCCCCGCCGCCGCCCGTCTCGCGGAGCCGCGGCGCGACGTAGTTGAGCCGCGCGATCTCCACCTCGAGCTTCGCCTGCCGGCTCCGCGCGTGCCGGTGGAAGATCTCGATGATCACGCCCGCCCGGTCGAGCACCTGCGCGCCCGTCGCCCGCTCCAGGTTGCGCGACTGGCTCGGCGAGATGTCGTGGTCCACCGCCACGACCGTCGCCCGCCGCGCCGCCCCCCGCTCGCCGTCGCCCCCGCCCGGCGCCGCGGAGCCGCCGTCGCCCGCGCCGTCGTCCCCCTCGCCGAGATCGTCGTCCTCGTCGAGATCGCCCCCGTCCTCCGCGCCCTCGCCGGCCTCCGCCTGCCGGCGCGCGCGCGCCTTGTTCTTCCGCTCCGGCGCGCCCGAGGGCACGACGCCGCTGCCGCCCGTGAGCTCCGCGAGCTCCCTGAGCTTCCCCTCGCCGAGCACCGCCGCCGCGGCCAGCGCGCCGCGCCGCTGCGACACGGTCGCGATCACGTCGAAGCCGAGCGTCTGCACGAGGCGGCCCAGCTCGGCCAGATCCGCGGCGTGCTCGACATCGTCGACGCCGGGGAGCTGCACGCCGACGAGCACAGCGAGAGGACGTTCCTGTTCTTGCGTTGTCATAATCACCGGGGCCGCGCCGCCTCGCGGTGGAGCCGCGCGTTCTCTAGCACCAGCGACGCGAGGCGCCCGAGCTCCGCGGCCACGGCCGCGTCGTCGTGCTGGAGCTCGCGCTCGAGGGTCCAGACGCTGAGCAGCCCCAGCTTCTTGCCGCGCGCCACGAGCGGCACGAGGATCGCCGAGCGGGCGCCGAGCTCGCGCAGCGCCGCGAGGTGGTCCGGCCCGCGGGCGATCCGCTGGAGCCACGGATCCGTCACGAGCGGGACGAGCGTGGCCTCCCCGCGGGCCATCACCTCGGCCGACGCGCCGACGCCGGCGAGCAGCAGCGGCGGGAACCTGGAGAGCCTCGGCAGGATCGCCCGCGCCTCGGAGACGCGCGCCGCGGCGACGAGCCGCGGCGCGCCGCCGCCGTCGTCGAGCAGATCGAGCGCGCAGAGGTCCGCGAAGCGCTCGCCGCCGAGCCGCACCATGTGCTCGATCGCCCCGTCGTGGTCGGGCGACGACGCGAGCACCGTGCTCGCCTCGACGAGGAGCTCGCGCGCGCGCTCCGCCTTCCGGCGCTCGGTCACGTCGTCGATGATCATGACGGCCGCGCCGATCCGCCCGTCGGCGTCGCGCACGGGCGTCGCCGTGAAGCTGCCCCGGCGGCGCTCCCCGTCGCCGCGGACGAACTCGAGCTCCTCGCCGGAGACGGTCTCGCCGCCGTGCAGCGCCCGGAAGAGCAGCCAGCGCGCGCGCTGGTCGTCGTCCGTCTCGCTGAGCAGCGTCCGGAGGGGCGCGTTGCTCGGGATCTCGTCGGGCCCGCGGACGATCTGCGAGAACCGCCGGTTGCTGAGGACGAGGGCGCCCGACGCCCCCTCCGCGACCGCCACGCCGACCGACAGCCGCTGGATCGTCGCCTCGAGCCGGCTGCGCTCCGCCGCGAGCTGCTCGCGCAGCTGCGCCTGGGTCGCGAGCGCGGCCGCGCGCTCCGCCGCCTTCCGGAAGAGCAGCCGGTCCCCCTCCGAGAACTCCGCCACGCGGCGCGAGCTCACCACGGCGACGCCGAGCAGGCGCCCCTCCGCGAGCAGCGGCACCCCGTACAGGGCGTGCAGCGCGTCGCTCGGGCGCTCGCTCTGCGCGCCCGACTCGGACCCCGCCGCGCCGCCGCCCGCGTCGGTCGCCAGCGGATCCGGCGCCGCCGAGCGCAGCGCCACCGGGCGGCGCTCGCGCACCACCCGGCCGATGAAGCCCTCCGCCAGCCGGTAGGCGCGCAGGCTCCACAGCGCCTCGTCGATCCCGATGCCCGCGCGGATCCGCAGCGACTCGCCCTCGAGCAGCAGCATCACCGCCCAGTCGATCGACCGCGCCGACTCGATCAGCACCTCGAGCAGCCGCCGGAGGAGCCGGTCGATCTGCGCGCTGCCGACGCCCTCGGCCGACACGCGATCGAGCGCGCCGAGCGCGCGCTCGCGCGCCGCGGCGCTGCGCGCGGCCGGGTCGATGATCACCTGGTCGAGCGCCTCGTGGAGCACCGTCATCTCGAGCCACGACGGCTGCGTGCCGGTCCGCTCCAGCAACCGGAGCACGCAGCGGCGGAGCACCGCGTACTGCGCGGTCACGTCCTCGAGGTCGAACCCGTCGCGGAGCCGGTCGAGCACGCGGAAGCCGAGCAGCGGCTCCGGGAACTCGGCCGAGGCCGACTCGACGCCGGTCCACGAATCGCGCGCCTCGTCGCTCTGCGGAACCACCGCCGCCGAGACGGCCGTGTCGAGGCGCTCGGCGATGCGCTCGAAGACCGTGGGCAGCTCCTCGCGCAGCGCGACGAAGCCGGGGGGCCGCTCACCCGGCGCGCGGCGCCGCTCCGCGCGCTCCCACGCGTCGAGGATCCCCGCGCTGTGCGTGCGGAGAAAGGCGGCGAGCGGCGATTTGGGAAGGTCTCTCTGGGACATTCACGCGCTGGCCGGAGCCGATGCAGCCCAGTCTACGTCAGCCTGCGATGGCGGAGGTCCAGAAACGAACCTGGCGAGCGTCCCTCCCGCACGCTCGCCTGCCCGAGCTTCCCCGAGCTGCGGCCGCCGTCGCCCGCTCTGGTCGTTTCCCCATTGTGATCCCGCAGATCCGCGCCGCAGCGCGTGCGCGCCTCCGGCACCGCCGCGAGGGGCTGGCCACTCACGCGTGCGCCGCCGCGAGGGGCTGGCCGCTCGCGCTTCCGTAAACAATTGATGAAGCACTTACCGAGCGCCCCCATGCGAGCGGCCCTCCGGGATGCACCTCGCGCCGGGCCGCGCCGCCGCCCGCCGCCGCCGAGCGACCGAGATCGCGCCGGCGGCGGCGAGGGCGAGCCAGGCCGCGCCACCGCCGAGCGGCGCGGCGGCCTCCGCGCCCGCCGCGCCGAGCTTGCACCCGCACCCGCCCGGCTCCTCCGCGGGCGGCTCGCCGCCTCCTCCCCCGCCGCCGCCGCCGCCGCCCGTCCCCGCGTCGCCGCCGCACTGCCGCGAGCCGACCGAGAGCTGCGTCGCGCCCCAGAGATCGGTGCAGGTCGCGGCCATGCCACTGTCCGGAGCGCACTCGAGTGGACCGCAGAGCCCGTCGCGGTGCAGGAGGGCGGAGAAGGTCGCGCCCTCGTCGCGCGACACGCCGATGGTGAAGCCGTCGGTGATCTCGTCCCCGCAGGCGAAGAGCCCCGTGGGCGTCCAGGTCAGGCACCGCGCGCCCACGTCCGAGACCTTCTCGAACTCGAGCGTGCTGGCCGGCGCGCGCCAGATCCCGTCCATGTCGCCGCCCACGAGCACGGTCGCCCCGTCCGGCGAGAGCGCGAAGCCGAGCAGGTTGCCTTGCCCCTCGAACGCGGCGGTGAAGCTCTGCCCGCCGTCGTCCGAGACGACCAGCACGTCGTTCGGCTCGCCGTCGATCCGCACGTAGACGCGATCCGGATCGGCGGGGGCGATCGCGCTGAGGAAGGGCAGGTGCCTGTCGTCGCTCCCCGGGATCGCGAGCTGCTCCCACGTCTCGCCGCGATCGATCGTCCGGAAGAGCACGCCGGGGTAATCGGGCGCGCCGAGGCGGCCGCTCAGGTAGACGCGGGAGGGCTCCGACGGGGCCACGTCCACCGTGAGCGCGAGGAAATCGTCGGGCAGGTTGGCGCCGGCCGGCGTCCACGTGTCGGCGTTGTCGCTCGTCTCCCAGAGCTGCGTCAGGAACCGCCCGGCGCCGAGCCCCGTGTTGACCACGAGCACCGCGCGGGAGGGGTCCGCGCGCTCGGCCGACAGATCCACCACGTAGCGGCCGAGGAGGTCGCCCGGGGCGAACGCCCAGTCGCAGCCGCCGTTCTTCGAGGCGCTGAGCCCGTCGTAGATCCCCGCGATGAGCGTCCCGTCGGCGAGGAACGCCAGCATCGGGTCCTCGTAGCCGCCGAAGCCGACGAGCGGCTCGCAGATCCAGCGCCACGTCTCGCCGCCGTCCTGCGTCGCGAGCAGCCCGTACGTGGCGCGCACCAGGAGGCGCGACGGGTCGCTCGGGTGGGCGGCGATCAGGCCGGCGGCCGGGAAGCGGCCGTTGGCCGAGGCGGGCGCGGCGAGCGCCGCGATCGAGAGCACCGCCGCGGCGGCGATCCCCGCCGCGCCGGGCCGCGGCGCGCGCTGGCCGCGGCGCGCGCGGGGCGTCTCACCAGCAGAAGATTGCACGAGGGCGAGACTACTCCACCCGGTACTGGAACGCCGCCTCGTCGAGGAGGGACGAGCCCACGGCGCGGTAACGCACCTCCCAGAGGCCTGGCATCGAGAAGACCACGCCGCTCACCTCATAGAGCCCGGGTCCCGTCTCCTCGACCCTGGGCTCGTCGGTCGGCTGATGGCCCATCGACGGCATCATCGCCGAAGCGCGGAGCGCGACGCCCTCGACAGGCTCCCCCGATTCGCGCCAGGAGAGCTGCACGTCGAACGTGTTCGACCCCTGCGCGGGCGGGGCGAGCGGCTCCGCCACGAACGTGATCTTCCCCAGCCGGCTCGCGGGCGCGCCGCCCGCCTCCGGCGCGGCGCAGCCCTGGAGCGCCGCGAGCGCGAGCGCCGCGGGCAAGACGAGGCGAGCCCACACCCCGCGGCGGCCGCGACGCCGACGGCGTCCCGGGGCCGACCTGGTCGCCGCCCTCCCCATCGATGGATTCCGAGGTTCAATCATGTCGTCCCCACACGTAACGAACGCCCGCCGACAGCGCGGCGAAGGCGATCTCCTCGCGGCCGATCCCGGAGATCGGCACGTCCGCCTGGAGGTTGCCGATCGCGGTCCAGCGCGTGGTGATGTCGCAGGCCAGCACCGCGAGCAGCGCTGTCCGCTCGCGTGTGGCGCCCGGCGTGTCGCGGCCGTCCCGGGTCGGCCACGGCTCGACCTCGTAGAGGCCGCCGACCGCGAGCGAGACCCCGGAGGGCCACGCCGGTCCGGCGGCGGCGAGGATCTGCACGCGCGGCGCGAGCTGGAGAGACTCGCCGGTCGGGAGATGGAAGCGCGTGCGGAACCCCGCCGAGGCGGCGAGCAGCGCCTGGATCGAGCCCCACGATTTCTCGAGGACGATGCCCGGCCGGAGCTCCGCCGCGCCGAGGCCGGTGACGTCGGCGCCGAGCCGGTCGCTCGAGGCGCCCTGCGGCCGCCCGGTCGGCAGCGCGACCGCGAGCGTGAGCGCGGCGGCCGGGATCCAGGGCGACACGCCGCTCTCGAGCAGATCGATCCGCCCTGCCGCGGTGATGTCGCCCGCGCCCCCGCCCGAGGACGCCCCGTCCCGGGCCCCCTTCCACACCATCATCAGCGGGACGGCGACGCCGAGCTGCACGTGCTCCTGGACCCGCACCATCCACCCGACGTCGGTCCGGAGCTCGCGGTGGTAGCTGCCCGCGGCGCTGGGCGCGAACTCCCGCGCCCACGTCCACGATCCGATCTGCTCCGAGCCGCGCACGGCGAAGCTCGCGGCGGCGCGCTCCGAGGGGGCGAGCCAGTGGCCCACCCCGTGGCCGGTCCCGCAGCAGGCCGACGCGCGCGCGGCCCTCGAGGACAGGGCGAACGACAGCACGAGCGCGACGCCAGCGAGGGCCCTGGTAAGCACGGGCGCTGCTATAGGCGACGCCGCCCCCCGTCGGCATGCGACACGTTGTCGCGCCGGGCGCGCCCGATCCGGATCGGGCGGCCGCCTCAGCCCGCGAGCGTCTGCCGATAGACCTGGACGTAGCGGCGCGCCGGCCGATCCCAGCCCAGATCGAGCCGCATGATGCGGCGCTGGACCGCGGGCCAGCGGGGCGACGTCAGGGCGGCGAGCGCGCGCTGCACGCCGCCGAGCAGCGAGGTGGCCGTGGGCTTGTCGAAGAGGAAGCCCGTGCCCGTCTCCAGGGCGGCGTCGAGGTCGACGATCGTGTCCACGAGGCCTCCCGTCCGGCACGCCACCGGCGCGGCGCCGTACCGCTGCGCGTACAGCTGCACGAGGCCGCACGGCTCGAAGCGCGACGGCACCACCACGAGGTCGGCCGCGGCCATGAGCCGGTGCACGACGGCCTCGCTCACGCCGCCGAGGACCTTCGCCCGCTCCGGCGCCTTCGCCGCGGCGGCGGTGAGCTTCTCCAGGAGCGCGGGGTCGCCCTCGCCCGCCACGACGACGCTGACGTCGCCCTTCAGGATCTTCGGCATCGCGCTCGCGAGCAGGTCGCTGCCCTTCTGCGCGACCACCCGGCCCACGGACACGAGCAGCGGCCGCTCCGGCCGGATCTCGAGCCCGATCTCCTGGAGCAGCGCGCTCTTGCAGCGGCCCTTGTTGCTCACGTCCTCGGCGTCGTAGCGCGCGATGATGGCCGGGTCGGTCATCGGGTTCCACACGGCGTAGTCGATGCCGTTCACGATGCCGGTGAGCTGGGCCGCCCGGGTCCGGAGGACGCCGTCGAGCCGCTCGCCTTGCTTCGCCGTGAGGATCTCGTTCGCGTAGGTGGTCGAGACCGTGGTGAGCGCGTCCGCGGCGAGGATGCCGCCCTTCAGGAAGTTCAGCTGGCCGTAGAACTCGAGCCGCTCCGGCCGGAAGTGCTCGTCCGATAGGCCGAGGGGCGCGAGCGCCTCGCGCGGGAAGAGGCCCTGGTGCGCCACGTTGTGGAGGGTCAGCACCGTCTTGCCGGGGATCGACGGCTGGTGGTGCCGGAGCAGGTACGCCACCATGGCGGTCGGCCAGTCGTGGACGTGCACGAGGTCGAACGGCGAGCCCGACCGGGCCCGCTGGCGGACGAGCTCCACGACGGCGCGGGAGAACAGCGAGAACCGCCGCGCGTTGTCCTCGTAGTCGCGCCCCTCCTCGCCGTAGATCCCCGGCCGGTCGTGGAAGCCGGGCACGTCGAGCACGACGAGCTCCACGCCCGTGCTGAGCCGCCCGTCGAAGAGCGTCACCTGGATCGGCCCGCCCGGCGAGACGCTCGGGTCGACCTCGAGCGGCATCGGGGTGAGCCGGCGCGCCATCATCAGCCCGCTCGAGTCGAGCGCGCGGTAGCGCGGCAGGGCGATCGTCACCTTGTGACCGAGCAGCCGGAGCGCCTTCGAGAGCGACGACACGACGTCCGCGAGCCCGCCGACCTTGACAATGGGCGCGATCTCGGATGCAGCGAAGAGGATATCCATGCGGGCGCCGTGTGTAGCACGAACCGGCCGGAGCACGGGGCGCCTTCCGCAGGCGCGGGCCGGGGCTCGGCGGAGGTGTCCCCGGGGCTCCAGCGGCCGCCGGACGGGCGGGCGACGGCAAAGTTCACCGGTCGAAGGAAACACACGGCGCTCACCCCGTCCGGGCAGCGACAGGCGGCCGTGGCCGGTGTATTATTTTCCTCGTGAAACGTACGCTTATCCTTCCTCGACTCCCCTTGCTCACCGCCTCTGCCCTCCTCGCCGCCGGCATCGCCCTGAGCTGCGGCGGAAAGGACGACGGCAACGGCGCTTCCCAGGGCGCCGGCGCCGCCGGCGGCTCTAGCGTCTCCAGCGGCGGCGGCACGGGCGGCGCGCCGGGCGCCTCCAGCGCGAACACCGGCGGCGACGGCTTCATCGACCCCGGGACCGGGGGCGCCGGCGGCAGCTGCCAGCAGCACGAGATCCCGTTCACGCCGCAGACGCCGACCGTGATGATCGTCGTCGATCGCTCGGGCAGCATGTACGACAGCGGCTTCTGGCAGCCGCTGCAGACCGCGGTGCTCAACGTCGTGCAGAGCCTGCAGGACAAGGTGAACTTCGGCTTCCTCACGTTCACGGGCGTCGCGCCCGACCAGTGCCCGCTGCTCGCGGGGACCGACGGCTTCGCGCTGGGCAACTACGAGGCGATCGCGGCCGCGTACGAGGCAGCCTCCGTCAAGCCCCCCGGCAAGCTGGAGACGCCCACCGGCTCGACGTTCATGAACGAGGTGATCCCCGCGCTCCTCGAGTTCCCGGAGCCCGGCCCCAAGTACATCCTGTTCGTCACCGACGGCGAGCCCGATCGGTGCGACGACGGGCCCGCCGTGTGCGCGCGCGACGACGTGGTAGCCGCGGTGCAGTCCGCCTACGCGCAGGGCATCGGGACGTGGGTCTTCGGCCTGGGCGAGGGATCGTTCGCGGAGCACCTGCAGGACGTGGCGAACGCCGGCGCCGGCCAGCCCGTCCGCGAGCCGCGCGACGGCACCCAGAACAGCTGCTACCTGGGCGCGGGCACGTACGCCGCCACAGGAGGCACCGCGACGTTCTACACCCCGGAGGCCACCAACGCGGCCGCCCTGGAGGCCGAGCTCAACGCCGCCATCTCCGGCGCGCAGAGCTGCACGTTCGACCTGCAGGGCGAGATCGAGGTCGACCTCGACGACCCGCTGCTCGGCGAGCCCGGCCAGGTGAAGATCGACGGCCAGGACGTGGCGTACGGCATGGAGAGCGGCTGGTACATGGCGAGCCCCACCCAGCTCGTCCTCGTCGGCGCGGCGTGCGAGCAGCTCAAGAGCGCGACGCAGGGCATCGAGTTCAACTTCCCCTGCGAGCTCACCATCGCCCGGTGACCCGCGCGCCGGCGCGCCCCGCCCCGCTTCCGCTGCGCCGCCGCGGCGGCGCCCCCGCCCCGCTCCCGGCGCGCCGCCGCGGCCGGGCGCCTCGGCCCGCGGACGCCCGCCTTTTCCGCGCCCCCGGCCGGCGCTTTTGCTAAAGGCTCCCGGCAGCCTCGACCCATGACCAGGATCAGCGCGCGGGAGCTCGCCGGCACGACCGGCCCCTTCGGCCGCGGCACGCAGGTGGTGCGCCCGCCGGAGGTGCCGGAAGGATCGGTCGTCACCGTGCTGCGCGTGCCGCCCGAGTCCGCGGGCATGCGGCTCGACCGGTTCGTCCAGACGCAGCTCAAGCGCACGAGCCGCACGCGCGCCGCCGAGATCGTCGCCCGCGGCGCCTACTCGCCCGAGGCGCGGCGCCTGCGCGGCAGCGACCGCGTCCGGCCGGAGCAGTGCATCCTGCTCTGGCGCGCGCCGTGGGACGAGCAGGCGCCCGACACCACGATCCCGGTCCTCCACGAGGACGACGCGCTGCTCGCCGTCAACAAGCCGCCGTGCCTGCCGGTGCACCCCACGGCGCGGTACCACAAGAGCACCGTCATCAAGATGATGGAGGCCGCGCGGCCGGGCGAGCGGCTGTTCCTCGCCCACCGGCTCGACCGCGAGACGAGCGGCGTGCTCCTCCTCTGCCGCACGCCCGAGGCCGACCGCACCGTCAAGGCGCAGTTCGAGGAGCGCACCGGCGTCCTCAAGCGTTACGTCGCGATCGCCTGGGGCGCGCCCGAGCACGACACGTTCCGGGTCGAGCTGCCGCTCGAGCTCGACACCGAGAGCCGCTACAAGGTCAAGATGCGGGTCGCGCAGCCGGGCCGCGGGCTCACCGCGGCCACCGCGTTCGAGGTGCTCGGCCGCCGGGCCGATCCCCTGACCGGCCGCCGTTACGCGATGATCCGCTGCACCCTGGAGACGGGCCGGCAGCACCAGATCCGCGTCCACCTCGCGGCGAGCGGCCTGCCGCTCGTCGGCGACAAGCTCTACGGCCCGGACGAGGGCATGTTCGCGCGCGGCGCCGACGGCGAGCTCACCGACGAGGATCGCCGCGCGCTCGAGCTCGACCGTCACGCCCTCCACGCAGCGCTGCTGGAGCTCACGCACCCGGCCACCGGCGCGCGCGTGTGCATCGAGGCGCCGCTCTCCGACGATCTCCGCGCCTTCTGGGATGCGCTGGAGGCATGACGGCGGGCGCGGCCGGGTCCTGGCCGCTCGCCGCGCGGTCAGGGAGGGCCGCGCGGCGTGGACGTGGCGCGAGCGTGGGGTTCCGGGCTCCGGGCGGAGCCCGAGGACCGGCGCGCGTCATGGGCAGCGCGTCATGGCGCCCGCCCGCGGCGCCGATTCACGGGCGGCGAGCGGCGGCGGATCTTGTGCCATCGCGCTGACTTACGTACGATGACCCGGATGACGCGTGCGCGAGACGACCTCGAGGCGCTGCGGGATCCAGCGCTTCGGTCCAACCCGCTCGAGGCCGAGAGCACCGCGCTGGGCGCGGCGTCCGGGCCCGAGGAGCAAGCGCGCGCCGAGGCGGCGCTCTCTCGAGGAGAGCGCCCCGGCGCGGGCGAGCCCCAGCAGACCGATCCGGCCCGGCAGCTGGAAGCGGCGGAACCGCCGTCCGTCGCCGGCGTCGAGCCGCCGTCCGTCGCCGGGATCGAGCCGCCATCCGTGGCCGGCGTCGACCCGGCGGACCCGCGCGGCCGGGGGGACGAGAGCCTGGATCGCGAGCGGTACGAGCGGTACGCGATGCCGGCGAGCGAGGTCCCCGCGGCGAACGTGCAGACCTTCCGCGGCGACGCGAGCGGCGTGCTCGCGATCGTCCGGCGCGCCGTGCAGTCGGTCACGCGGGATCCGGCGCGCCACCGGCGCCGGCTGCCGAAGTCCCGCTTCGACGCGATCCGCAGCATGCCGGAGCTCGCGATGGCGCTCGACTACGCGGTGACGCGCATGAAGCCCGACGACGCGCCGCCGCCCGAGGTCGCCGAGCGGCTCGACCTGCTCTACGAGGCGCTCCGCCCGACGCTCGCGGCGGCCGAGGTGTGCTTCCCGCGCGGCATCGTCCCCGAGACCTTCGGCATCGTCCGGCGCGCGCTCGTCGCCGGCGATCCCGCGAACGCCGCGGCCGCGATCACGGGCCTCATCCTGGACCGGTGGAGCCACGTGCACACCCGCATCTCCATCACCCGGGAGGAGGTCATCCGCGTGAACACCACGGCGAAATGGCTGCTCAGCAACACGCGCCCCGCGGAGCGCATCGACTCCAGGGACATCCGCGACCGGCTGTGGTCGCTCCTGCGCGAACGCTACGAGCAGCTGCGCGCCATCGCGCAGGAGATCTCCGGCGACGACTCCCGGGAGTACGCGCCCGAGCGGCTCGCCGCGGACTAGGCGCGCGCCGCTCGAGAGACCGTGTAAGAACCGTGCAAGAGATCCGCAAGACGGTCTGCAACCGCGACTGCCCCGACGCGTGCGGCATCGTGGCCACCGTGGAGGACGGCCGCGTCGTGCGCCTCGGCGGCGACCCGAGCCACCCGGTCACGCGCGGCTTCCTCTGCTACCGGACGTCGCGCTTCCTGGAGACGCAGTACTCGCCAGCGCGCCTGACGACGCCGCTGCTCCGCAAGGGCGGCGAGCTCGCGCCCGTCTCCTGGGACGAGGCGCTCGACGCCGCGGCCGCGCAGCTGCTCAGGATCCGCGCCGAGTCGGGCCCGGCCGCGATCTTCCACTACCGGAGCGGCGGCTCGCTCGGGATGCTCGCGGGGATCACCGACGCCTTCTTCGCGCGGTTCGGGCCGGTCACGGTCAAGCGCGGCGACATCTGCTCCGGCGCGGGCGACGCCGCGCAGCTCACCGACTTCGGCGAGGAAGACAGCCACGACCTCGCCGATCTCCGGAACGCCCGGCACATCCTCCTCTGGGGCAAGAACGTCTTCACCTCGAGCCCGCACACCCTGCCGGTGCTGCGCGAGGCGAAGGCGCGCGGCGCCGAGCTCGTCCTCATCGACCCCGTGCACCACCGGACCGCCTCCCTGTGCGGGGCGTTCTACCAGCCCCGCCCCGGCGGCGATTTCGCGCTCGCCATGGCCGTCGCCCGCGTCCTCTTCGACGAGGGGTGGACCGATCCGTCGGCGGCCGACTACTGCGATCACCTCGACGCCTTCCGCGCGCTCGCCGCGCGCCGCTCCGTCGCGGCGTGGTGCGAGGACGCCGACGTGCCCGCGAGCGCCGCCGTGGATCTCGCGCGCCGCCTCGCCGACCGCCCCGCGGCGATCCTCGTCGGCTGGGGCATGGGCCGGCGCACCTCGGGCGGCGCGATCGTGCGCGCCCTCGACGCGCTCTCGGCGGTCAGCGGCAACCTCGGCGTCCCCGGCGGCGGCGTCTCGTTCTACTTCAAGCGCCGCGGCGCCTTCGACCTCTCGCCGTTCCAGGGCGAGCGCCCCGCGCCCCGCACCGTCTGCGAGCCGCTGTTCGGACCGGAGGTGCTCCGGATGAGCGATCCCCCGATCCGCGCCGTCTGGGTGACCGCGGGCAACCCGGTCGCGATGTTGCCCGAGTCCGAGACCGTCGCCGAGGCGCTGAGGACGCGCGAGCTCGTCGTCGTCGTCGACGCTTTCCTCACGGACACCGCGCGGCTCGCGCACCTCGTCCTGCCCACGACGACGCTCCTGGAGGCCGACGACCTCCTCGGCGCCTACGGCCACCATTACCTCGGCGTCGCCCGGCCCGTCGTCCCGCCTCCGGACGGGGTGAAGAGCGACCTCGAGATCATGCAGGAGCTCGCGGGGCGGGTCGGCCTCGCGGGTGCGCTCGACGGCAGCGCGCGCGCGTGGAAGCGGCGGATCGCCGAGCCCCGGCTCGCGCCCTTCGGCGTCACGCTCGACGACCTCGAGCGCGGGCCGGTGCGCAACCCGCTGGCCGCGGAGGTGCTCTTCGCGGACCGCAAGTTCCCGACCCCGAGCGGTCGCGTCAACCTCGTCACCGAGGCGCCGGAGGAGCGCGAGGATCCCGCTACGGGCGAGTTTCCGCTGCTGCTCATGGCGCTCTCCACCGAGAAGTCGCAGTCGTCGCAGTGGGCGCGCCCCCCGGAGGGCCCGGCCGTCGTCACGGTCCACCCCGACGCCGCCGGCGGCCTGCCCGACGGCAGCGTGTGCCGGCTCGAGTCGCGCGTCGGCGCGATGGTGGTGCGGCTCCGCCACGATCCCGCGCAGCGCCGCGACGTGGCGCTCGTCCCGAAGGGCGGCCACCTCCGGGACGGCCGCTGCGCCAACGCGCTGATCCGCGCCCGCACCACGGACATCGGCGAGGGCGGCGCGCTCTACGAGGAGCGCGTGCGCCTCGCGCCGCTCGACCCGCCGCGCGCCGCGCCGTAGCGCCGCTGCCGCCCCGGCCAGCGGGGACCTGGCCGTCGACGACCACATCGCTCGTGGAGGCCGGGCGGAAGTGTGCGCTGCCGTCTCGCCCCGGCGCTTGACACAGCCGCGCTCCTTCAGGAAGTTAAATGTCTGGATGTCCTCCATGCTGGCCGAGCCCTCGATGCTGGCGAGCTCTGCCACCCCCTTCGCCGAGGTGGTCGAGCCGGACGTGTCGGCGCTCGTCACCGAGGACGACACCCCCTTGGACAACTTCCCTTCCGAGAAGCAGCAGCGGCTCCTGACCGAGTCGCTCTACAGCTCGTGGCTGGGGCCGCCGCCGTCGCAAGAGGGCGAGCCGCGGAGCTACCTCGCCGCGGCCAACGTGGGTCTCTTTGCCTCGCCGAAGGAGCCGCCCCTCGTGCCGGACGTGCTCCTCAGCCTCGATGTCGCGCTGCATGAGGCGTGGTGGCAGAAGGAGCATCGCTCCTATTTCTTCTGGGAGTTCGGCAAGCCCCCCGACGTGGTGATCGAGATCGTCTCGAACCGGGAGGGCGACGAGCTCGGCACGAAGCGACGTCGTTATGCGTGGATGCGCGTCGCGTATTACGTCGTCTGGGACCCGGCGGGCCACCTCGGGGGCCCGGCGCTGCGCGCCTTCGAGCTGCGCGGACACACCTACGCGCCGATGGAGAAGGCCTGGTTCGAGGCCGCGGCGCTGGGCCTCTGCGCATGGGAGGGCGTCTACGAGGGCCGGCGCGATCGCTGGCTGCGCTGGCACACGGCGGACGGCGGCCTGGTGCCGACGGGAGCGGAGCGGGCCGAGCGCGAGCGCGAGCGGGCCGAGCGCGAGCGCGAGCGGGCCGAGCGCGAGCAGGCGCGCGCGGCGCGGCTCGTGGCGCAGCTGAGGGCGCTGGGCATCGAGCCCGACGACAGCGACACCTGATGCCCGACGCGCCGAACGGCGCGGCAGCGCGCTGAAGCCGCGCCGGATCCTCGGCGCGAGCCCCCTGCCCCAGCTCCCTGCCCCAGCACCGGCGGGCAGCGCGCACGCCCTCTCGCAACCTCCTTGAAACCTGGCGCGGAGCGGCCCCCGAGGGCGGCGCGGCGCCGCGCATGACAAGCATGCCTTCCATGATGTAAAGCGTAGGCGTCATGACAGCCGCCGCGGGCAACCGGGTCCGGGCGCTGCGCGAGCAGCGCGGGCTCTCCCAGGTCGACCTCGCTGCCGCAGCGAGCCTCACCCGCCAGAGCGTGGGCGCGATCGAGGCGGGGCGCGCGACGCCCTCCGTGCTGGTCGCGCTGCGGCTCGCCCGCGCGCTGGACTGCCGCGTGGAGGATCTGTTCGAGGGAGCGGCCGCGGCCGAGCGTGTCGCGGTGGAGCCGGAGTCCGGCGGGTCGTCCGGGCGCGTCGCAATCGCCTACATCGCGAGGCGCTGGGTCTCTTACCCCCTCGACCGGCGCGGCGTCGACCTGTCCGCGGACGCCCTGGCCTCGCGCTCGCGCCGCGGCCGCGCGAGCGTCGAGCTGCTGCGCCCGGCGAGCGACGCGCGCGAGAACGTGGTCGTCATGGGCTGCGCTCCGGCGCTCGGCCTGCTCGCGGACCGCCTCAACCGCCGGCGCGGCCCGGGGCGCTTCCTCTGGCTCGCGCGGTCGAGCACGCAGGCGCTCGAGGCGCTCTCGCGCGACCGGACGCACGTCGCGGGCGTCCACCTCGTCGACGACCGGACCGGCGAGGAGAACCTGCCGGACGTCCGCCGTCACGTCGGCTCGCGCAGCGTCGCGCTCGTCGCCCTGGCCCACTGGGAAGCGGGGCTGCTCGTCGCCCCCGGCAATCCCCACCGGATCCGCGGCGTCGCGGACCTCGATCGCCCCGGGCTCCGCATCGTCGGGCGCGAGCCAGGGTCCGGCGCGCGGCGCCTGCTCGACAGCGAGCTGCGCCGCGCAGGGCTTCCGGCCAGCGTCGCGGCCGCCGCGGCGGTCCAGGCGAGCGGCCCCCTCGAGGTCGCGCAGGCCATCGCCATGGGCGCCGCGGACGTCGGCTTCGCGACGCGCGACGCGGCGATGGCCTTCCACATCGAATTCGTGCCCCTCGCCGAGGAGCGCTTCGACCTCGCCTTGCCGAGCGACGGGCTCGACGATCCGAGGCTCGCGCGGCTCTTCGACGCGATGACGTCCTCGGCGTTCCGGCGCGAGCTCTCTGCCCTCGGCTACGACGTCCGCGCCAGCGGCCAGCGCGTGGCCACGCTGAACGCCGCCCCATGACGCGCTCCACCTCGGCACGCAACACCCGTCGAGAAGGGAAGGAAGATGCCCATGCCCGCCCATGACCGAACCCGTCCCCGCGATGGAGAGCGCCTCGACCGCCGCCGCGCGGCGCTCGTCGCGTGCCTCGTCGGGCTCGCCTTGTCCCTGCTCGCGGCGTGCAAGGGGTCCGGCTCGGACGACGCGGCGGGCGCGGGCAAGGACCAGACGCTCGTCGTGTTCGCGGCGGCGTCGCTCCGCGAGAGCTTCGAGCGCCTCGCGGAAGAGCTCAAGAAGAGCCGGCCCGCCGCGGACGTCTCCTTCAACTTCGCGGGCAGCCAGGAGCTGCGGACGCAGCTCGATCACGGCGCGGCCGCCGACGTCTTCGCCTCCGCCGACCGCCGGCACATGGAGGCCCTGCGCGCCGCCGGCAAGGTCGAGGGCCCGGTGGTCTTCGCCCGCAACGAGCCGGTCGTCATCGTCGCCAAGGGCAGCTCACCCGCGATCCGGACGTTCGCCGACCTCCCCGGCGCCGCGCGGATCGTCCTCGGCGCGCCCGAGGTCCCCATCGGCGGGTACACGCTCCAGATCCTGGACAAGGCCTCCCGGCAGCTCGGGGCCGACTTCCGCGCGAGGGTCGAGGCGCGCGTGGTCTCGAGGGAGCTCAACGTCAGGCAGGTGCTGGCCAAGGTCAGCCTGGGCGAGGCCGACGCGGGCATCGTGTACCGCACCGACGCCGCCACCGCCCAGGACCGCGTGGACATCGTCCCCATCCCGGCAGAAGTGAACGTCCTCGCCGACTACCCGATCGCCGTCGTCGCCTCCGCGCCCCACCCGGAGCTCGCGAGGGCGTGGGTGGATCTCGTGATGTCTCCCGCCGGGCAGGAGATCCTCGCGCGATCCGGGTTCTCGAGCGCCGGGGCCACGCGCCCCGGAGCCCCCCCGTGAGCGCGTCGACGTTCCGGAGCACCTCGCTCGGCGGCAGGCTCTGGCGCACGTGCATGGCGGGCGCCGCGAGCCTGCTGTTCGCGTTCCTGATGCTGCCGCTCCTCGGGCTGCTCACGGCGACGGGCTGGTCCGATCTCGTCGCCGGGCTGCGGCACCCGCTGGCGCTGTCCGCCCTCAAGCTGAGCCTCTTCACCACGAGCGTGACCCTCGCCCTCGTGGTCGGGCTCGGGACGCCCCTCGCGTGGCTGCTCGCGCGCCGCGCCGGCCGGATCCCGCGGGCCGTCGAGACGCTCCTCCAGCTCCCCATCGTCATCCCGCCGGCGGTGGCGGGGGTCGCGATGTTGCTCGCCTTCGGGCGCCGGGGGTTGCTCGGCCGGTGGCTCTACCCGGAGGGCTGGTCCCTCGCGTTCACGACCGCGGCGGTGATCATGGCCGAGACCTTCGTCTCGGCGCCGTTCTTCCTGCAGGCGGCCACGAGCGCCTTCCGCCGCGTCGGCGAGGACTACATCACCGTGGCGCGCAGCCTGGGCGCCTCCCCCGCCCGCGTGTTCCTCCGCGTCGCCTTGCCGCTCGCCGCGCCCGGGCTCGTGAGCGGCGCCGCCATGAGCTGGGCGCGCTCGCTCGGCGAGTTCGGCGCGACGCTCATGTTCGCCGGCAACCTCACCGGCAAGACGCAGACGCTGCCGCTCGCGATCTACACGGCGCTCGAGTCGGATCTCCGCGTCGCGCAGTCCCTGTCGCTCGTGCTCGTGCTCGCGGCCTTCGCCTTCCTGCTCCTCGTCCGCGGCGGGACGGCCCGCCTGTCGCGGCGCGGGGAACGCGGCGACGAGCCGCCGGAGCGCCGGGGTGATGGGCGCGACGCGCGGCGCGAAGGCGCGTGAGGGGGCACGATGCTCGAGATCACCGTGGAGGCGCGGATCGGGAGGCTCTCGCTCGAGGCGCAGCTCGCCGCCGAGGACGGTCCGTTCGTGCTCGTCGGGCCGAACGGGGCTGGCAAGACGAGCCTGCTGCTCCTGGTCCTCGGCGTCCTCTCCCCACGCCGCGGCCGGATCCTGCTGAACGGGCGCGCGCTCTTCGACGCGGAGCGCGGGACGGACCTGCCGCCCGAGGAGCGCGGCCTCGGGTACCTGCCCCAGAACTACGGCCTCTTCCCGCACCTGTCGGCGCTCGAGAACGTCGAGTTCGCCCTCGCCTGCCGCGACCCGAGGCAGCCCGCGCGCGCGCGGCGCGACGCGGCGCTCGCCGCGCTGCAGGGCCTCGGGGTGGCGGAGCTCGCCCGGCGCAGCCCGGCGAGCCTGTCCGGCGGCGAACGGCAGCGGGTCGCGCTGGCCAGGGCGCTTTCGGCGAGGCCCGCGGCGCTGCTGCTCGACGAGCCGCTCGCGGCGCTCGACATCGGGGCCCGGCGGCACGTGCGGTCGTTCGTGGCCGGGTACCTGAGAGAGCTCGGCCTGCCGGCGCTGGTCGTCACGCACGACCTCGCCGACGCCGCCGCGATGGGGGGCCGCATCGCCGTGCTCGAGGCGGGCCGCGTCGTCCAGGTGGGCAGCCTCGCGGAGCTCCGGGAGCGCCCGGCCTCGCCGTTCGTCGCCGAGTTCGTCGCCTCCTCCGGCGTCTGACGGCCGCGCGCGGCGGCCCTCCGCCGGCGCGCCCGCCGGCAGCGCCGCGGCTCAGTCCTCCTGGGCGGGCGCCTTCATCGGCTCTCTCGGCGTGCGCCGCTCGGCCGGAGAGGCGGCAGATCCCTCGACGGCGTCCCCGAGCTCACGCGCGGTGGTCTCCACCGAGCGCAGGCTGATCCGCCCCGCGAGCACCAGCGTCGCGCCGAACTCCCTGCTGTCGACCGGATCCAGCTGCAGGGGCGACGAGAACGCGTTCACGGCGGCCATCTGCCCCGCGGCGTAGTCGAAGCGCGCCCCGAACACGAGATCGCCGTACCGGGTATAGGAGACCATCCCGAGCCCCGCGTGCATGCCGCTCATCCGCTCCAGGAAGAGCCTCGACTCGGCCGACATGGGCCCTCGCAGCCTCGCGAGCGGGTTGAAATCGGAGACGACGCCGCCGATCAGGCTGAGGTCGCGCGTGAGGAACACCTCGGCGCCGAGCGCCACGTTGACGACCGGCGCCGCCTCCTCGGTGATGCGGAGCCGGCTCTTCGTGCGTTGCGGCGTCGCCCCCACCCCGATCGCGACCTCCTCCCGGTCGACGACGACCCGCGCGAGCTCTCGCTGGCCCACGTAGAGGAAGCCGTCCAGCTCCAGCCGCACCCGGCTCCACTCCGCGCTCGCGCCGACGGCGAGGCGCACCGGCGACGGGGCCACGAACTCCCCCTCGGCTGCCCACTGGCGGACCGACGCCGTCTCGCCCGCGAGCGTGTCGTGGTAGCTCGCGTCGAGCGAGTCGAAGACGTGGAGGCTGGGCGTCCGCACGCTGAGCCCGGCCGAGAACACCTCGGTCAGGCGGTACGTGACCCCGAGGTGCGCCAGCAGGTCCCACGAGTCGCCCGAGAGCGCGGACTGGAACGTGGCGCTGCTCGCCGAGCGCGTCGCCGTGTCGTCCACGATGCTGGAGACGGCCAGCGAGCTCGCGAACCGGGTGCGCACGACCGAGAGCGAGGCGCCCACCGCGAGGCGATCCGTCGCGCTGTAGCTCCACGAGGGGCCGGCGCTGAAGCGGCCCCACTCGTAGCGGAGCGTCTGCGCCTGGTTCACGCGGCGCCCGGCGGACTCTCCGGAGAACGCGAGCGCGTCGAACCCGAACTCGTTCTCTTCCGTCTTGCCGAGGCAGGCGGCGAGCGCCTGGCGGCCCACCGGTGTCCGCTCCGCGCCGCCCTCGCGCGCGCCGCGCCTCAGGTCGAAGAAGTAACATGTCGAGTCCGGGAAGGTGCGCAGCCCGTGGTCGCTCACCGTCGCGCCGTCGAGCTGCAGATCGCCGTACCGCGCGGGATCGACCGGACCTGGCTGGTGCCATGCGTGCAACGTGCGGTGCGCGTAGCGGAAGAACCTCGACGAGAACGCGATGTTCCGGTCCTCGATGCGGATGATCGTGGCCGGGTTCAGGAAGGGCGCGGCGCCGTCGACGCCCAGCACCACCCCGGTGCCCCCCATGAGGGCCGAGCGCCCGCCGAGGAACGCCGACTGATACCGCCCCTGCGCGCGCGCCGGGGCTGCGCCGAGCGCCCCGAGGAACACGACGGCGAACGCGAGGGCGACGCCGAGCGGCGCGCGGCGCGCCCCGGGGCATCGGGCGAGGGAGCGCGGCCTGGTCGGCATGGCAGGGCGCCAGCATGCATCGCCGCGCCGGCGCCGCAACGGCAGCGGCGCCCCGCTGTGGCAGGATGCGACGTGCGCGCGGCGGAGTCTCCCGAGCTGTTCCGGCGCGTGCACCCGCGGTTCCGCCTTATGTCCCGCCCCCTCGCGTCCTCGACGGCTACCGTCGCGCCGCCGCGATGCCCACGCCGAACGCGATGGCGTCCTCGATCAGGCCGAACACCGGGGCCGGCACCCGCGTCTCGCCCGTGCGGGCGCCGCGGTCTGCCCGCGTGCGGGCGCGGTTCCCGACGAACGCGCCCAGGGCGGCCGCGGCCGCGCCGATCACGGCGCCGGCGATGCGGGTGTTCCTGTACGGGCTCCGGGCGCTGACCGCGGCGCCGAGCAGCGCCCCGATCGCGAGCCGCCCCACGAGCGGGCCTTTCGACAGGCGGCTCGGCGCGTTCGGCAGCTTGTCCATGAGGAACTCTCCGCCCGCGAGCACGGTCAGCACGCGCTGCGCGACGGGCGACCGGAGCGCGTGCCAGAAGCTCCCTGTCTCCCCGTCGAACGCGCCCCGCCGCGCGGTGGCCGCGAGGATCTTCACGCCCAGCATCGAGCGCATTCCCGTCACCAGCCCGAGCCCTGCCGCCTGTCCCAGAAGGACGATCTCCGCGGGGCGAGATCGCCCGACGCTCCCCGAGAACCCTGCGTTGTCCATGGTGACCACCAAAGCAACGCATATGCCTGGCCGCTGGAGCGAAATGCCGTCGGGCGGCCGCTCCCCGCTGCGCCTCCGGGCTTCGCGGTTGAACGGGCGAGCGAAGTACACTACCAGAGAGCGGAACGCGGCTTGCCTAGCGGTGCCTCCCTCATGCCTGCCACGCCCCTCACGACGCTGCAGACCGCTCGGCCCGAGGACGAACGGCTGAAGCGCCTGACCTGGCTCGGGCACTTTCTGGACAACTCGATTCGTATTCCCGGGGTCGGGTACCGGGTCGGTTACGACGCGGTCATCGGCCTGATCCCCGGCGTCGGCGATCTCGTGGGCCTGGGCTTATCGGTCTACATCGTGCTCGCGGCGACGCGTTACCGTCTCCCCGCCTCGACGTTGCTGCGCATGGTGCTCAACG
This sequence comes from Sorangium cellulosum, assembly GCF_002950945.1. Taxonomy (GTDB): domain Bacteria; phylum Myxococcota_A; class Polyangia; order Polyangiales; family Polyangiaceae; genus Sorangium; species Sorangium cellulosum_E. Next base: position 4,874,091 of record NZ_CP012673.1, on the reverse strand, counting down.
TGGGCCTCGAGACGCTGATCGGCACGGTGCCTCTCGTGGGCGACCTGTTCGACGCGGCGTACAAGGCGAACGCGCGCAACCTCGGCCTCCTGCACGCGCACCTCGCGGCCCGCGGCCAGGGCAGCGCGCAGCCCTCGGATCTCCGCTTCTACGCCGGGCTGCTCTTCGTGCTGGTGAGCGTCCTCGTCCTCACGGGCCTGCTGCTCTTCTCGCTGATACGGGCGCTGGAAGGCCTGCTCGGCGCCTGACGTTCGCGGCGCGCCGGCGGCATGCGCCGGCCCCTGACCTCGTTCGCCGGCGGGCGCGCTACTTCACCGAGGCTTTCACCGACGCCGACAGGTGTGCCTGGAGCGAGATCATCTGCGGGGTGTCCACGCCGCCTCTCGGCTCCAGCGAGGTGAAGTAGCTGTCCCACGCGGGCCCTGCGGCCCAGTAGGTCCAGCCCACGTAAACATCCTTGTTCTGCTCGAGGTAGACCACGACGTTGGTGATGGCCTTCAGGCACACCGCGCCCGAGCCGCCGCTGAACTCGCCGAGGAACCCCTTCTTCCGGTGCTTCCGGAGCCACTCCGTGAACACCTGCAGCCGCTCCACCCCGACCGTCTCGCTGACGCAGGTCGCGGATTTCCCCGACGAGTCGCCGTCGAGGTGCTGGTGGACCTCGAACGCGACGTACTGCTTCGGGTCGACGATCTTGAGGAGCGCCTCCGCGTTCGAGGTCCCGTAAAAGGTCGCGTTGAAGCTGTGGGCCCCCGACCACCCGTTGCCAGGAACGAGGATGAGGTTCGTCGCCCCGGTGTTCCGGATCGACACGATCGCCGCGTTGGCCGCCTCGATCCACACCTCGGTCGGCATGTCGTGCGGCTCGTTCATGAGGGCGAACACGACCTTCGTGTTCCCTTTGAACTCGACCGCGACCCGCCCCCAGAACTCGGCGAAATCCGCGATCGGAACCTCCGCCCCCACCACGCCCGTTCCATACCGGGCGTAATTGTGCACATCGAGCACCACGTAGGCGCCCTTCGCGACCAGGTTGTTGACGGTGGTCGTGAGCCGGTTGAGCTCTGCCGCGTTGAGCGGCTGGTTGCGCACGGGTTGCAGGCGTTCCCAGCGAAACGGCACGCGGAACGTGTTCATCCCCTTCGCGAGGAAGTAGTCCGCCGACGTGTACCCCTTGGAGAACGCCGGGTCCGGGTAGTGGTAGTGGACCCCCGGCGTCCCCGGCAGGTTCCCTTTCCCGAACGGATCCACCGCGAACTCGGCCCCCGCCAGGCTGACCCCCCGCATCGAGAGCGGCTGGCCGAGGAGTTCTGCCCCTACCGGGGCGTTTGCACCCGCCGCCGCGTTCCCGGCGATGCCCGTCTCACGCGTCTTCTCCGCGTCCTCCCCCCGGCACGCCCCCAGAACCGCCAGCCCCGCCCCCACCACCCCCCATGCCACCGCTTTCCTCACAGCTCCTCCTGCCCCGCATCAGACCCCGCTGTGAGCTGCCGCGCAAGCCTCCTCGCCGAACGCCCGTCAGAGCGGCGGGCGCCCGCACAGGAGACGGGCCCAGATCGGCGTTTTCGGCGCGGAAGCGCACTCCTGTGCGCTGAGCACCGAAAACGCCGAGGTGGGCCCGTATCCGAAGCGGGCGCCCGTCGCTCAATCGCGGGAGCTGGTGAAGAGGCGGAGGACGTACCAGAAGAGCATGGCGACCGACGCGAAGAGCTGGAGCGCGGCGCCGACGTACCGGTCCTCGGGGTAGTGGTGCAGGACGTTCGACGTGTCGTAGAGGATGGCGGCGCCGGCGAACGCGACCATGGCGACGCTGAAGAAGGTGCCGAGCTGGAAGCCGAAGATCACCGCGGCCGCGACGAGCACGAGCGCGCAGATGCCGCCCCAGCGCAGCAGGGCGCCCAGGAACGAGAAGTCCTTGCGGGAGAAGTAGGCGATCGCCGTGAGCCCGGCGAAGCCGGCCATCGTGACGAGCCCCGCGCTCTGGATCGCGCCGGGCGCGACCGCATTCGCGATGAAGAGGAGCGGCACGAAGATGATGGCCTGCGCGAGCACGTAGGCGCCCAGCGCGGCGTACTGCGCCGGCTTCGACGTCGAGGCGTGCGCCGCGTGCGTGGCCAGCCAGCTCACCAGCATGAACCCGCCGAGCACGAGCAGCCAGCTCGTGCCCGCCAGCGCCCTGGCGATGGTCAGGGCGGCGCCGGTCTTGAACAGCGCGACCTCGATCGCGGCAAAAAGGACGATCGCGCCGAACAGGTGGTTGTACGTTCGCACGAGGAAGCGCTCGCGCGAGTCGACGCCGGCACGGATCACCGAAGACCGGCTCCCGTATCCTACGTAGTTCTGATCCATGGTCCCTCTCGTTGGATGGTGGCCTCGACTCTAGCACGCCGCATGCCCGCCCGCGCCTGGCGAGCGGGCTCTGCGGCGTCCCGACGTGTGAGGACGCCGGAGCGGGCGCGCGCCCGTCCGGCGCTCGCCGGGTCAGGAGGAGCCGGGCCGAGCCTCCGCTGCCGGCGCCGTCCGTGGCCGTGATGGCCCGCGTGGCGCCCGCGGCAGAAGCTGCAGAAACTGAGTTAGATCCCCTTCGGGATCTTGTCGAGGTCCACCTGGGACAGCGCGTGTCGGATCAACGCGCTGCGGTTCGCCTTGGTCATCCCGCGCGCCTTGAGCGCGCTGACCATCTCGTCCAGCCGCTCGAGATCCTCGGTGTACATCGAGATGCAGATCACCTTGTAGTGCTGCGGTTTCTCGGGCGGCGCGGCGCCTGGCTCGGACGCGGCGCCGGCCGCCCGGGTCCTCACGCGCGAACGAGGCGCTTCCGCGGGCGCGTAGAACGCCCCCGACAGAACCCCTTCCACCTCGTCGCGATCGAGCAGCGCCCGCGCGGCGCCCCCGAGCTCGCCTTCGCTTTTCATGACTTCCTCCCGCTCCATGCCTGGCCAAGACTCCGCCTCTGCGGGTCCCTCCACCCTTCAGGACTCCGCGTTTGCGGGTTCCATCCCACCTCAGGACGCCGCGTCTGCGGGTCTCGCCGCGCGGGACTCCGTCGTTGCGGGTCCCTTCATGCGCCCGCCGCCGCAGCGCCCGGCCGCTCTGTCGCCGTGTTCGCCCGGCCGATGCTCCACGAGGCCGGATCGCGCAGCACCCCCGCCTCCGAGCCGGTCACGCCGCGCTCGCGGCTCTCGATGATCCGATCGACCACCGCGAGGTAGTCGTCCGACGCCGGCGTCCCCTGCGCATACTCGAAGATCGTCTGCCCCTGCGCGGGCGCCTCCTTCACCTTGATCGCCTGGCGGATCGGCGCGAGGCAGCGCTCCCCGAAGTGCTGCTTCATCGTGCCCACCGCCTCGCGCGCGATCTTCGCGCGACCGTCGTAGAAGGTCGGCAGCACGCCCCAGATCTGCACGGGGTGGTGCAGCAGCGCGTTCACGTTCTTCACCGTCTTGATCACCTGCCGGACGCCGACGAGCGACAGGTAGTCGCACGCGACCGGGACGAGCACGCTGTCGGCGAACACCAGGGCGTTCTGGTTCATCAGCGACAGGCTCGGCGAGCAGTCGAGCACCACGTAGTCGTACGCGGCCGCCGCGGCGGAGAGCCGATCCGAGAGCACGCGGTCCCGGTTCTGGCGCCCCGCGAGGTAGAGCTCGGCCGCGGCCAGCGTCTCGTTGGACGGCAGGAGATCCAGGTTCGGGCGCACCGTCCTGGTCGCATCGGCGACCCGGAGCCCCATCACGAGCACGTGGTAGAGCGACCGCTCCGCGCCCGCGCCGAGCGAGACCGAGACGTTCCCCTGCGCGTCGGTGTCGACGAGCAGCACCCGCTTGCCGCGGGCCGCGAGCCCCGCCGCCACGCTCACGGCGGTGGTCGTCTTGCCCGTCCCGCCCTTGTGGTTGAACACGGCCAGGTACCGCGGCACCCCGGCCGGCCGCTGCGGCGGCTGCGCCGGCCGCTTCGCCCCGCCGGCGGCCGGCGACACGGACACCGCGACCGCCCCCTGTACGCGGGGCTCCGCCGGCCCCGCCACGGACGCCGCCGGCGCGGCCGCCGCGGCGGGCACCGCCGCCGCGCCCTGCGCAGCCGGTCCCGCGGCGACCGCCGGCGCTGCCAGCTCGCCCTCCGCCCCGGCGGAGCGGGCCTCCCCGGCGGCGCGGGCGGGGCTCCCCGCTGCCTGCGGCGCCTCGCCGGCGTCCTCCGGCGGCCCCTCGGCCGGCATCGCGGCCGCGGCCGCGATCTCTCCGAGCCGCACCCCGTTCGCCTCGCGGACGAGCTGCGTCCGGCATCCCATCGAGCACGCGTAGCGCCGCCGCCCCGCCACGTAGAGCACCTGCGACACGAGAGCAGGGGTGAACCGCTTCGCGCACGCGTCGCACGTCGCGAGCGCGGCGCCGCCCTCACCGCCGAGGTGACTCTTTTCGAGGCACTTTTGCGAGCAGAAGAAGGAGAACCCGCCGTCCTTCTCCTCCATCTGATACCGGAACTGGACCTCGAATCCGCTCCCGCAAACGCTGCACGTTTCGCTGATTCCGCTCACAGCTCGCTCCTTCGCGCCACGCACAGCGATTTCCCCCGGGCGCAGCGCTGACCATCATCACAGTCAACGCCGCGAGGTCAACTTTTCTGCGAGCGCGACGCGGCCTTCTTCCGCGCAGGAAAGGCCGCTTCGGGACGACCGCCGCGAGGAGGGGCCGCCTCGGGACGACCACACCCCCCTCCGGAAGCTGATGGTCGCTCTGGCCCGGCGAGAGCTCCCATGGAGGCAGAAAGGCAACAACTCATCGAAATAACTGAGTTTTTTCTGCCTTCCCGCCTTCACGGTCCAGCTCGTCCGCCTCCGGGACGGCGCCGGACCGCCCTCAGTGACGGAAGTGCCGGACCCCGGTGAACACCATCGCGACGCCCGCCGCGTCCGCTGCGGCGATCACCTCGGCGTCCCTCACGCTGCCTCCCGGCTGCGCCACCGCCGTGATCCCGTGCGCGGCAGCGAGCTCCAGGCCGTCCGGGAACGGGAAATAGGCGTCCGACGCGAGCACGCTCCCGCGAGCACGCTCCCCCGCCTTGCTGCACGCGATACGCACGCTCTCGACACGCGACATCTGACCGGCCCCGACGCCGACCGTGCGCCCCGGCGCCGAGAGCACGATCGCGTTGGATTTCACGTGCTTGCACACGCGCCAGCCGAGCTCGAGCGCCTCGATCTCCTGCTCGGTGGGCGCCCGCTTCGTCACGACCTTGCCGCCGCGCACCTCGCCGCCCGCGGTCGCGTCCCGGTCCTGGACGACGAGGCCGCCGCCCACGCGCTTCCACGTGATCTCCCGGTGCTCCGCCGGCAGGAGCACGCCGGTCGCGAGGAGGCGGAGGTTCTTCTTGGTCCGGAGCACCTCCAGCGCCTCGGGGGTGTACGCGGGAGCGATCACGCACTCCAGGAAGGTCTCGATCAGCACCTCGGCGGCCGCCCGGTCCACCTCGCGGTTCAGCGCGACGATCCCGCCGAAGGCGCTCACCGCGTCCGCCTCGCGCGCCGTCCGGTAGGCGGTCGCGAGGTCGTCGCCCGTCGCCACGCCGCACGGGTTCGTGTGCTTCACGACCACCGCGGCGGGCTGGACGAACTCCCGCACGGCCTCGAACGCCGCGTCCACGTCGACGAGGTTGTTGAACGAGAGCTCCTTGCCGCCCGCGCCGAGCGACTCGGCCAGGGCGAGCGAGCCCTGGGCCGCGCCCCGCTCGCGGTAGAAGGCGCCCGACTGGTGCGGGTTCTCGCCGTACCGGAGCGGATAGGCCCGCTCGAGCGCGATCGTCAGGAAGCGCGGATAAACCTCGCGCTCCGCCGCGCTCGGCTCGCCGTCCTCCGGCAGCGACGACAGGTAGCCGGCCACCATGCCGTCGTAGGCCGCCGTGTGGGCGAACGCCTTCGTGGCGAGCCGCCGCCGGGTGGCGCTCGACAGCTCGCCCGACGCCTCGATCTCGGCGAGGACCACGTCGTAGTCGGCCGGATCGACCAGGACCGCCACGCGCGCGTGGTTCTTCGCCGCGCTCCGCACCATCGACGGGCCGCCGATATCGATGTTCTCGATGATCTCGTCGTGCGTGACCCCCTGCTTCCGGACCGTCGCCTCGAAGGGGTAGAGATTGCAGACCACGAGATCGATCGGCTGGCCGCCGAGGCGCGCGAGATCCTCCTCGTCGATCGCGCCGCGCATCAGGATGCCGCCGTGCACCCGCGGGTGGAGCGTCTTCACCCGGCCGTCCATCACCTCGGGAGACCCGGTATAGGCCTCCACGCCGATCACGGGCACGCCCGCCTCGAGGAGCGACCGCTGCGTCCCCCCGGTCGAGAGGATCTCCACCCCCCTCGCCGCGAGCCGCCTGGCCAGCGGCAGCAATCCCGTCTTGTCCGATACCGAAATCAGTGCGCGTCGAATCATCGCGACGCCAGCTAGTGCGTCTCGGCGCCCGCCGCCAGCCTCTATCCGTTCGCGCCGGGCGCGCCCGCGGTCACGCTCCAGGCGGCGCGGCCGGCGCGGCCGGCGCGGCCGGCGTCGGCTCGCCGGTCGCGGCCGGCGCGGGCTTGACGGGCGCGTCCTCGGTCACGAGCTCGCCGCCGCGGTACTCGAGCACCCCCTTGGGCGGCCCGAAGATCGCCTCGGGATCGGGCAGCACGAGCGCCTCGCGGAGCACGTCGTCCACGTGCTCCACCAGCACGAGCCGCAGCGACTTGAGCACCCGCCGCGGCACGTCCCGGAGGTCCTTCCGGTTCTCCTTCGGCAGGATCACGGTCGCGATGCCGCCGCGGTGGGCGGCGAGCAGCTTCTCCTTGAGCCCGCCGATCGGCAGCACGCGGCCCCGCAGCGTGATCTCGCCCGTCATCGCGAGATCGCGCCGCGCCGGCACCTTCATCAGCGCGCTCACGAGCGCCGTCACCATGGTGACGCCGGCGCTCGGCCCGTCCTTGCGGACAAAGTCGGGGAAATGGATGTGGACGTCGACCTTCTGGTAGACGTCCGCGTCGAGCCTGAGCCGATCGAGGCGCGAGCGCACGTAGCTCATCGCCGCGTGACCGCTCTCCTCCATGCCCTTCTCGAGCAGCCCCGTGATCACGAGCTTGCCCTTGCCGGGGACCACCGTCGCCTCGGCCGGCAGGAGGTCGCCGCCGACGTTGGTCACCGCGAGGCCGTTCACGAGCCCGACCTCGTCGCGCTCCTCGCGCTTGCCGAGCCGGTACTTCGGGACCCCGAGGTACTTCGGGATGCTCTTCGCGACGACCTCGATCGGCTTGTCCTTGCCGTCGGACACGACCTTGCGCGCCACCTTGCGGCACACGCTCGCGATCTCGCGCTCCAGCGAGCGCACGCCGCTCTCCTTCGTGTAGTGGTGGATGATCGTCCGGAGCGCCCCCTCCGTGAAGTCGAGCGTCACGTCCTCGAGGCCGCACTCCTTCCGCTGCCGGGGGACGAGGTACTTCACCGCGATGTTCAGCTTCTCGAACTCCGTGTAGCCCGAGAGCTGGATGACCTCCATGCGGTCCTGGAGCGGCACGGGGATGCCGGAGAGCGTGTTCGCCGTCGTGATGAACATCACGTCGGAGAGGTCGTAATCGAGATCCAGGTAGTGATCGTTGAACGTGTGGTTCTGCTCCGGATCGAGCACCTCGAGCAGCGCCGCCGCCGGATCCCCCCGGAAGTCCGTCGACATCTTGTCGACCTCGTCGAGCAGGAACACTGGGTTGTTGGTGCCGACCTTCTTGAGCGACTGGATCAGCTTCCCGGGCAGCGCGCCGATGTACGTCCGCCGGTGGCCGCGGATCTCCGCCTCGTCGCGCACGCCGCCGAGCGAGAGCCGCACGAACTTGCGCCCCGTCGCGCGCGCGATCGACTTCGCCAGGCTCGTCTTGCCGACGCCCGGAGGGCCCACGAAGCAGAGCACCGGGCCCTTGAGCTTCTTCGTGAGCGCCTGGACCGCGAGGTACTCGAGGATCCGCTCCTTGATCTTCTTCAGCCCGTAGTGATCCTCGTCGAGGATCTTCTCGGCCTCCACGAGGTCATAACGCTCCTCGCTCTTGTCGTACCAGGGCAGCTCGAGGATCCAGTCGATGTAGTTGCGCACCACGGTCGCCTCGGCGCTCGTGGGGTGCATCATCTTCAGCTTCTTGAGCTCCTTCTTGACCTTCGCGGCGGCCTCCTTGCTCATCCGCTTGGTCTTGAGGGCCTCCTCGATCTCCTGGATCTCGTTCTTGAACTCGTCGCGCTCGCCGCCGCCCAGCTCCTTCTGGATGGCCTGCATCTGCTCGTTGAGGTAGTATTCCTTCTGCGTCTTCTCCATCTGCTTCTTGACGCGACTCCGGATCTTCTTCTCCACCTGGAGAATCTCGATCTCGGCCTGCATCAGCTCGATGAGACGCTCGAGCCGCTTCTGCGGCTCCTCCATCTCGAGCAGCGCCTGCCGGTCCGTCAGCTTGATGGTCGGCAGGTTGGCGATGATGGTGTCGGCGAGCCGCGAGGCCTCGTCGATGGCCTGCACGGCCATCAGGACCTCGGGCTGGATCTTCTTGTTGAGCTTGACGTACATCTCGAACGTCGACTGGACGGAGCGCATCAGCGCCTCGACCTCGACGCTCGCGACCGAGCTCTCGGCGATCTCGTCGTACTCGATCAGGAAGTACGCGTCGCTCTGGACGTAGCGGCGGATCCGCGCCCGGCGCTTGCCCTCGATGAGGACCTTGACCGTGCCGTCCGGCAGCCGGAGCAGCTGCATGATCGCGCCGACCGAGCCGACGCCGAAGATGTCGTCCGGCGTCGGGTCGTTCGTCTTCGCGTTCCGCTGGGCGGCGAGGAAGATCTCCTTGCCGCGGTTCATCGCCTCGTCGAGCGCGGCGATGCTGCGCTCGCGGCCGACGAACAGCTGCGAGACCATGTGTGGAAAGACGATGATGTCGCGTAGCGGGAGCAGCGGGACGATGCCCCGCTCGGGTGCGTTCTTGCCGCGATCACTGTCGTTCTTGAAGAACATCCGCCGTCTTTCCGGGAGTATCGGGAGGCGGGGCTGCCCCCCGCCTGCGTTGTCACGTGGTTCCTGGTTACCTGCTGAACGTCGCCGGCCCGGCCCGCATCCCACGGGGATGTGCGCGGCGCCGGGCACGGTCCTAGGAGATGCTGGAGGGGGCCGGGGAGCCGCGCCGCGCGGGCCTCCGGTGCGGGGCCTTTGCGGACGCGCCTGCCCGCGCCCCCCAGGGCAAAGCGCTACGCGAGCTCCGCCTCCTTCGTGTACACGATGAGCGGCGGCTCGTGCTTCACGATCACGTCCTCGCTCACGACGACCTCCTTGATCCCGGTGCGGGACGGGACGTCGTACATGATGTCGAGCATCGCCGACTCGAGGATCGCGCGGAGGCCGCGGGCGCCGCTGTTCCGCTCGAGGGCCAGGCGGGCCACCGCCACGAGCGCGCCCCGGGTGAACTTGATCTTCACCCCGTCCATCTCGAAGAGCTTCTGGTACTGCTTCACCAGGCTGTTCTTCGGCTTCGTGAGGATGTCGATGAGCGCCTCCTCGTTGAGCTCGTGCAGCGTCGCCACGACCGGCAGGCGCCCGATGAACTCCGGGATGAGCCCGAACTTGAGGAGGTCCTCCGGCTGGACCACGCTGAGCAGGTCGCCCAGCTTGAAGTCCTTCTTCGCCTTGATGTCGGCGCCGAACCCGAGGGTGTTCTGGCCGATGCGCCGCTGGATGATCTGATCCAGCCCGACGAACGCGCCGCCGCAGATGAACAGGATGTTCGTCGTGTCGACCTGCAGGAAATCCTGCTGCGGGTGCTTCCGGCCGCCCTTCGGCGGCACGTTCGCGATCGTCCCCTCGATGATCTTGAGCAGCGCCTGCTGCACGCCCTCGCCGGAGACGTCGCGCGTGATGCTCGGGTTGTCGCTCTTCCTGCTGATCTTGTCGATCTCGTCGATGTAGACGATGCCCCGCTGGGCGCGCTCGACGTCGTGATCCGCGTTCTGCAGGAGCTGGACGATGATGTTCTCGACGTCCTCACCGACGTAGCCGGCCTCGGTCAGCGTCGTCGCGTCCGCGATCGCGAAGGGGACGTTGATGATCTTCGCGAGCGTCTGGGCGAGCAGCGTCTTGCCGGACCCCGTCGGGCCGAGCAGGAGGATGTTCGACTTGGACAGCTCCACGTCGTCCGAGGAGACCCGGCTGTCGATGCGCTTGTAGTGGTTGTGCACCGCCACAGCGAGGATCTTCTTGGCGCGGTTCTGGCCGACGACGTACTCGTCGAGCGTCGCTTTGATGTCGGCGGGCTTGGGCACCGGGGTCGACCCCGCGTACGGCTCGTCCTTCTCGACCTCCTCCGCGATGATGTCATTGCAGAGCCCGATGCACTCATCACAGATGTACACCGTGGGGCCCGCGATGAGCTTCTTGACCTCTTTCTGCGATTTGCCGCAGAAAGAGCAGCTCAAATTTCCATTCGAGTGATCGTCCCGCCTTCTCTCCACTTCGACCCTCAGTGCGGTGTGCCGACGCTGCCGCTTCAACGAGAGGTGGGGGGCCACCGGCGCGACCCCTCCAGCTTGGGACGGGAGCGGCTTCCACCGTTCCCGGGAATTTCAGCGATGCGCAGCCAAACGCCGCGCCCGGATTCTAGTCCGGTGCCCGTACCGTCGCAAGCTAACGGGGGTGGTCTCCAGCCTGCCGCCAAAGTCGGGGAATCGCCCGATGGCGGCCGTGGCGCACGCCCTGACAAGGCCGCGCGCCACGGGAAACGACGCAGGTCGAGCGAGGTCAGCACAGCGCCGCCGCGCCGCGGCATGACCCTGCCGTGCGGCCTCGTCAGAGCGCGCGGCGCGCCCTCGCGCTGCGCGGCGACCTCTCGCGCTCCGCTCCGCCCGAGCACGCCCGCGAGCCGACGGGGCGCGGGCACCTACTTGTTCCGCTTCGGGAAGACCTCGTCGATCAGGCCGTACTCCTTGGCCTGCGTCGCGCTCAGGTAGAAGTCGCGCTCGATGTCCTTCGCCAGCTCGTCCCGGTTCTTGCCGGTCGCGTCGACGAGGATGTCGATCAGCGTCTCCTTGATCTTCTTGATCTCGCGCGCCTGGATCTCGATGTCCGTCGCCTGGCCGCGCGCGCCGCCGAGCGGCTGGTGGATCATGATGCGGGCGTGCGGCAGCGCGAAGCGCCGGCTCTTGCGGCCCGCGCCGAGCAGCACCGCGCCCATCGACGCCGCCTGGCCGATGCACATCGTCGAGACCGGGCAGCGCACGTACTGCATCGTGTCGTACATGGCGAGCCCCGACGTCACCACGCCGCCCGGGCTGTTGATGTAGACCTGGATCTCCTTCTCGGGATCCTCGCTCTCGAGGAACAGGAACTGCGCGATCACGGCGTTCGCGACGAAGTCGTCGATCTCCGTGCCGATGAAGACGATGCGGTCCTTGAGCAGGCGGCTGAAGATGTTCCACTCGCGCTCGCCGCGGTGGGTCACCTCCGTGACCGTCGGGAGGATGTAGGCCTTCTCGCGTTCGAGAAACTCGATGGCTTGGGTGCGGGTTTCGACTCGTCGGGTCATCCGGTGCTCCGGGGGGTTGCTGCCGCGCGGCAGGGGCTCTACTCCTGGGCCAGACTGCGTCCGATCGCAAGACCGAACGCGCCCGAGGCTACCGGAAATGTCGGCGGGTCGATGCGCGGCGCACGGAACACGCGCGGCGCCGGCGCAGCACACGTCGGAGGCGCCGCGCCGTGCGGAGCGGGGGGAAGCGCGGCGAGCGCGCTGCGTGCAGCGCGCGCCGCAGCGGCTCGGGGCGCGTGTCGCGCGCCGCGTGTCGGGCTAGCCGGCGTCGGTGATCTTCGCCGCGGCCTCGATGATGTCGAGGATCTTGTCCTCGAGGATCATCCCGGCGAAGAGCTCGCGCTTCTGGGGCTCGCGGTACTCCGCCTTGATCTTCGCCACGTTCTTGCCCGTCTGCTCGGCGAGCTCCTCGTAGCCCTTCTCGAGGTCGGCCTCGGTGATCTTGACCTCCTTCGCCTTGGCGATCTCGGCCATGACCAGGCCCGCGCGCACCTTCATCTCGGCGTCGAGCCGCACGCGCGCGCGGAACTCCGGCGTCGGATCGACCCGCTGCCCCTTGCGCCGGGCCGTCGCGAGCAGCTCGCGCTCGGCGAGCTGCGCCTGCTGGTCCACGAGCGACGGCGGGACCGGGATCGGGTTCGCCTTGCAGAGCTCGACGACGAGCTGCTCGGCGACGTTGTCGCTCGCCCGCTGCGTCAGCTCCTTCTCGAGCTTCTTGCGGATCGACTCGCGCAGCGCGGGGAGGCTCTCCTCGCCGCAGTCCTTCGCGAACTCGTCGTCGACCTCGGGGAAGATGCGCTCGCGGAGGTCCTTCAGGGTGATGTGGAACGTCGCCTCCTTGCCCCGGAGGTCAGCGTTCGAGTGCTGCTCGGAGAACGTGACCGCCACGTCCTTCGCCTGGCCGGGCGTCATCCCGAGGAGCGCGTCCTCGATCTCCTTGAAGACCTGGCCGCTGCCGAGCTCGGTCTCGATCTCCTGCTCCTTCGTGTCGTGCAGGGCGCCGCCGACCGCCAGGGTGAAGCTGATCGTCGCCACATCCCCCTTCGCCGCGGGGCGCTCCGGCTCGGGCGCCTGCAGGGTCGAGTGCTCGCGCCGGAGCGCGGTGAGCTCGGCGTCGATCATCTCCTCCGTCGGCGTGGTCGAGGGGCGCTTCACCTCGAAGCCCTCCCACTTGACCTCGGCGATCTCGGGCCGGACCTCGAAGCGGGCCTTGTACGAGAACGTGTCGTCGGGGCGGAGCTCGGTGGGCGCGATCGCCGGCTGGGACAGCGGCTGCACCTGCTTCTCGGCGAGCGCCTGGTTCAGCGTGGCGTCGACGAGCCGCTGGGCGACGTCGGCGTGGATGCGGCCCCCGTAGAGGTGCGCGAGCACCTGGCGGGGCGCCTTCCCAGGCCGGAAACCCTTGACCCGGGCCGTCCGCTGGAGCGCCGTATAGGCCTTGTCGACCTCGCTCCGGACCCGGTCCGCGGGGACCTCCACCTGAAACTCCAACAGCACGGGAGAAAGCTTTTCGACGTTGACTTGCATGGCGGTCTTTTTTGAAAGGGCGGCACTCGTGCCACGCGTCGCCGGGGGGGTCAAGACGACCGACAGGACGCTGCCTTAAAAAAAGGAGCCCCGGCGGAGAGGCGGCCGCCGGGGCTCGGGATCCCGGGAGGGATCGTGCAAGCTGAGGTGCAGCGCCGCGCGGCGCTGCGATGCAGACGGGACGCTCGGGCGGGGCGCGGGTCGCGGGTCCGCCGCGCTCGCCCGCACCGCCCGGTCGTGCTCAGTCGTCGTCCGAGACGTCAAACGGGTCCTTCTCGAAGTCGAGCTCCGCGTCGAAGGAGGCTTCCTCCTCGACGATGTCCTCGAGCGAGAACCCCACACGGCTCGGGCGGAGAATCTCCCGCTCGAACTCCGCAAAGCTCTGATACGACTTGGGAAGCGGCATCTGTCCTCCTACGATTGCCGAGGCGACGTCATGGCGTCGGTCCGCTCGGCGAAGCTGGGCGTCACGTCCGTGGATCAAGGGGCAGCCAGCGCCGATCCCCGACGCGCGCCGCGGGGGGATGGCGGCGCGGGCCGGGCGTCGACCTGGGTTGAAGCGAAGGCGTAAGCACGAGGACCTGCGCGGGAGCGAACGGCGCACGCTCGCGTCCGTCGCACCAGAACGTGCGGGCAAGGACACGATCGATCGGACCCGGGTCGCCCGGAGACAGCAGCGCGCCCCCGAGCCCGAGGCAGCGGCCTCGCCCCGGAGTACGCCCGCGAGCCGGACGCCCCGCCGCGCGATCACTTTTGCCCACATCAAGCGACATGTGGGTCACTGTAGACGGCCCCGTTGTTCCGGCCAACAATCCGACGAGCGAACGGGGGGACGGCGCCGAGGCTCCTGCATCTCTCGACGTGCCGGTGGGGGTCGTGTAAGCAGCCGGGTCGGACGCGACACAGCACGATGCCATCGCCCAACGACGGGGGCGCGGCCGGAAAGCCCGGCTCCGCCTCCAAGCCTCCGCCTGTCGTCTTTGCCATCGCCAACCAGAAGGGTGGCGTCGGCAAGACCACGACCTCGGTCAACCTGGCCGCGAGCTTCGCCGCGGCGGAGCGCCGTACCCTGCTCGTCGACTGCGATCCGCAGGCGAACGCGTCGAGCGGCGTCGGCGTGCGGCGCCGCAACGTGGAGGTGTCGCTCTACGACGTGCTCATCGGGCAGGCGGCGCTGAAGGAGGCGATCGTCGCGACCGAGGTGCCGCTGCTCGACGTGGTGCCCGCGACGCAGGACCTCGTGGCCGCGGAGCTGGAGCTCGTGGACGCGAGCGACCGCGCGGTGCGGCTGCGCGGCGCGATCGCCCCGGAGCTCGCGCGCTACGACTTCGTCGTCCTCGACTGCCCGCCGTCGCTCGGCCTGCTCACGCTGAACGCGCTCACCGCGGCGCACCGGGTGCTCGTGCCGCTCCAGTGCGAGTACTACGCCCTCGAGGGGCTCACGCACCTCATGGCGACCATCGACCGGGTGCGCAGCGGGTTCAACCCGGAGCTCTCGGTCGAGGGCGTCGTGCTCACGATGTTCGACGGGCGCAACTCGCTCACCCACCAGGTGGCCGACGAGGTGAGGGCGCACTTCCGCGTCTTCGAGGCGATCATCCCGCGCAACGTGAAGCTCAGCGAGGCGCCGTCCCACGGCAAGCCGGCGCTGCTCTACGACGCGCAGTCGAAGGGGGCGCAGGGGTACCTGAGCCTCGCGCGCGAGATCATGGAGGGCGCGCCCGCCGCCGGGGCGGGCGCGATCAGGCGGCAGCGTGGGGACGCCGCCGAGGCGGAGCGACAGGACGATCCCCCGCCCAACACCGGCGGAGCGCGCGCGAGGGACGCACGACCGAGATCATGAATGCCGATCAGAAAGGCGCCCGGCGCGCGCTCGGACGGGGGCTCGACGCCCTGCTCCCGGCGCCGCCCTCGGCGCCGGCCAACACCGAGGGGCGCAGCGTGTTCGTCTGCGCGATCGAGAAGATCGTCCCGCAGAAGGGGCAGCCGCGGCAGCACTTCGACGAGACGGAGCTGGAGGAGCTCACCGGGAGCATCCGCGAGCACGGGCTCATCGAGCCGCTCATCGTGCGCCGGACGCAGGCCGGGAGCGACGGCTTCGAGCTCATCGCCGGCGAGCGGCGGTGGCGCGCGGCGCAGCGCGCGGGCCTCCGCGAGGTGCTCGTCGTCGTCAAGGACGTCTCGCCGAAGGAGGCGTTCGAGCTCGCGCTCGTCGAGAACGTCCAGCGCGCCGACCTCAACCCGATCGAGATCGCCGAGGCGTTCGACCGGCTGCTGCGCGAGCACAGCTACACGCACCAGACGCTCGCCGAGCGCGTCGGCAAGGACCGCACGACCATCGTCAACTCGCTCCGGCTGCTCCGCCTGCCGCCGCGGATCCGGAGCATGGTGATCTCGCGCGAGCTCAGCGAGGGCCACGCGCGGGCGCTGCTCGGCGCGCCGAACGACAAGGTGATGGCCGACGTCGCCGAGCGGACGGTCCACGGCAAGCTCCCGGTCCGCAAGGTCGAGGCGCTGATTAAGGCGGCCAAGACGAAGGAGGGCCGGACCGCCGCCGCGGACGGCGAGGAGCCCGGCGAGAAGAAGCTCCGCGGGAAGTCGCCGGCGATCAAGGACCTGGAGGCGCGCCTCATGCGGCGGCTCGGGACGCGCGTCGAGGTGCGCGACGAGGGCGGCCGCGGCGAGCTCGGGATCACCTACGGCTCGCTCGACGAGCTGGACCGTATCCTCGAGTTGATCGGCGCGTGAGCCGGCGCGCGTGAGCGCCGCACGCCGGCCGGCGGCGACCGCGGCTCAGGCGGCCGCGCGCCGGCGCGGCCGCCGGGTCACCTGAACTTCGCGTTGAGCTCCTTCACCTTCGCGCGCGCGCGTTTGCCGATCTCGCTGTCGCCCCCGAGCTTCTCGGCCTCGGTCAGCGCCCGGAGCGCGCTCTGCGGCCGGCGCTCGGCGAGAAACGACAGGCCGAGGTAGTAGTGCGCGGCCGCGAACCGCGGGTCGACCTTGATCGCCGCCTCGTAGTCCGCGCGCGCCCCCTGCTCGTCCTTCAGCTCGTGGCGGCACGTCCCGCGGCGCACGTAGAGCTCGGCGTCCGGCTTCAGCTTGATCGCGCGATCGAACGCCGCCACGCAGTCGGCGTACGCCCCGGCCGGCCCGAGCATCCGCCCGATCGTCGCGATCGTGGCGACGTCGTCGCCGGTCTGGGCGAGCGCCTTCTTGAGCTCCGCCGCGGCCCGGTCGAGCTCCTTCGCCTCGAACAGCATCGCGCCGTAGGCGAAGCGGGTCGCGGCCGTGTCCTCGGCCTTGATCGCCGCCTCGTAGTGCTTGCTCGCGCTCGCGACGTCGCGCTTCAGCCCGTACGCGTAGCCGAGGTTCTGGTGGAGCGCCGGCCGGCCGGGGGCGTGCTCGATCGCCTTCGTGAGCACCGCGATCGCCTCGTCGGGCCGCGGCGGCTCGTCGAGGTAGAGCGCCGCGAGGTTCAGCGAGGCGGCCTCGAGCTTCGGATCGTTCTCGAGCGCCTTCTTGTACGACGCCTCCGCGCCCGCGCGGTCGTTCGTCTTCTCGCACGCGAGCCCGTGGTAGTACGCCGCCTCGGCGTTGCCCGGCTCGTGCGCGACCGCCCGCGCGAGGTGCTGCTTCGCCTCCTCGTATTTCTCGTTCTTGATGTAGGCGATCCCCCGGTCCAGCTCGGTGGACGACGCGCCCCGCGAGGCCGCCTCGTCGCTGCCTTCCGGCGGATCGGCGAACAGCGGCTCGCGCGGGGGCTCCTGCGCTCCCCCGCACCCCGCTGCGCACGGCACACACGCCGCGAGCGCCACGACCGCCACGACCCGCCACGCGCCGGCCGTCCCCCGCGCCGCGCGCGCTGTCCACCTCTCGTTCATCCGACACTCCCTTCGTCGTCCATGCCCTGGAGCACCGCGTGGAGCCGCTCCTCGACCTCTTGCGTCCGCTTGCCCGGCGCGATCTTCGCCCCGTCCGCCTCGCTCACATAGAACACGTCGGCCACGCGCGTCCCCTCCGTGTTGATCTTGGCGACCGAGATCGACAGGCCGAGCTGGTAGAGCGCGTCCGAGACCGCGAACAGGAGCCCGGGCCGGTCGCGCGTGAGGACCTCGATCACCGTGTGGTGCGAGGCGCGATCGTCGATGGAGATCTGCGTCCGCACCTTCGGCGTCGGGCGCTCGCGCAGCGTGCCGCCCCGGCGCTTCTTCGCGAGCTCGGCGCCGGAGATCTGGCCCGAGAGCGCCGCCTGGAGGTCGACCATGAGCTTCGGGATCGCGCGGGCGACCCCCCCTACCCCGTCGCCGCGGTCGCGCACCCAGAACAGGTCGACGGCCTGCAGGCGCACGCCCGCCGGCGGGGACGAGCCCGCCCTCGCGCGGATCGTCCCGCCCTCGTCGAAGCCAGCGTCGTCGCAGGCGCGCGAGTGGATCTGCGCGGCGTGGACCTCGAGGCGCGACGCGGCGAGCGCGGCGGTGATCGCCGCGAGCAGGCCGGGGCGATCCGGCGCGACCACGCAGACCTCCGCGGCCTCCGGGTGCCGCGACGGCACGAGCGCGACCGCGACGCCGTTCTGGGAGCCTTGCTGCTGCCGCGCGAGCTCGGAGTGCGCGGCGATCGCCGCCGGGCTGTTCGAGAGGAGGTAGCGCTCGGGCATCGACGCGAGGTAGCGGGCCAGGAAATCCCGCCGCGCGTGCCGCTCCTCCTCGGTCGCCGCCGGGAGATCCTCGAGGGCGCCCACCGTGCCGCTGATCGCGCGGGCCATGCGCTGGTCGTCGGCGCCGATCGGGCCGGCATCGCTCCGCGCGCCGCGCAGGGCCGCGTCCGCGGCGAGGTAGAGCTCGTCGAGCATCCGCGCCTTCCACGACGTCATCGACGTGGGGCTCGTGGTCGACAGATCCGCGACCGTGAGCAGGAAGAGATCGCGCAGCCCCTCGCGGCCGTGCACCTCCTGGCAGAACTCCGCGATGGTCGCGGGGTCGTCGAGATCGCGCCGCGTGGCGATGAGGTACATCACGAGGTGCTTCAGGATGAGGTGGCACGCCTCGTCGACGTCCTCCGGCGGGAAGCCGAGCCGCTGCAGGATCGTCCTCGCCATCTCGGCGCCGCGCCGGCTGTGATCGGTGCCGCCGATCGCCTTGCCCACGTCGTGCAGGAGCGTGGCGAAGAACAGCATCGTCGGCCGCGTCGCCTCGGCGGCGAGCCGGCACGCGAGCCCGAAGTCCCCCGCGAGCTCGCCGCGCGCGAGCGCCGCGAGCCGGTCGACCGCGGCGACCGAGTGCACGTCGACGGTGTACACGTGGTAGACGTCGTGGTGGACGCGCCCGACGACCGGCAAGAACTCGGGGATCATCGCGAGCAGCAGGCCGAGGTCGTGCAGCTCGCGCACGACCGAGCCGCTCTGGAGCGCGGTCTCCTTGCAGGTGGCGACGAGGGCGCGGAAGCGCTCGGCGGCCTCGGGGCTCTCGCGCAGCGCCGCGCAGAACGCCGGATCGCCGGCGGCGCGGGCGATCGCGCCGCGCGCGTAGGGCAGGAGCGGCACGCCGCGGTCGACGGCCTCGGAGACGAGCCGGAGGGCGATCGCCGGATCGGTCCGGAGCAGGTCCGGATCGCTCATGGTGATGCAGCCGTCGAAGAGCCGGACGCCGGCGCCGAGGTCCTCGTCGCGGCGGCGCCGCCGCGTGAGCGTCGGCGTGGCGCGCGAGATGATCATGTCGAGGGCGCGCGAGATGGTCCGGGCGCTCCGGTAGTAGTCGCTCATCATGCGCTCGACCGCCTCGGGCGACACGGCGGGCTCGGGCTCGGACGAGGGCGGCGCGCCCTTGCCGCCGCCCCCGCCCGGCCCCGCGGCCTTGCTGTAGCCGAGCGCGCCCGCGCAGATCTCCTGCTGGTCGAACGTGAGCCGGTCGGTCCGCCGCCCGGACTGCGCGTGGAGGAGGTTCCGGATGCGCCAGAGCATCTCCGCGGCGCCGCGGATCTCCTCCGCCTCGCGGGCGACGAGCGCGCCGAAGCGGACGAGCGCCTCGAACTCGCCGACGCCGTAGCGCGCCTTCGCCGCCCAGCGGGCGACGTCGAGGTCGCGCAGCCCCCCGGCGCCGTTCTTCACGTCCGGCTCGAGCAGGTAGACCGAGCCGCCGAAGCGCTCGTGCCGCTGCGAGATCTCCTTGCCGAGCCGCTCGATGAAGCGGGGCAGCTCCGAGTGCGCGAACAGGCCGTTGGTGGCGCGCTGCCAGAGCGACTCCGACAGCGACGCGTCGCCGACGACGTGCCGCCAGTCGAGCAGGCTCGTCGCGGTGGGCAGGTCCTCGCGCGCGCTCTCGACGAGGTCGTCGATGGTGACGACCTGGTGCCCCACGGTGACGCCCATGTCCCAGAGCGGGTAGAGCAGCGCGTCCGCGATGGCGCCCGCGCGCTGGGCGTCGCGGGCGAGGATGCGCACGTCGAGGTCGCTCCGCAGCGCGACGGCCCCCCGGCCATAGCCGCCGACGCCGGCGATCGCGACCGCGTCCCACGCGGCGCGGCTCGGGTTGCCGGACTCGCGCAGCAGCTGGAAGAGGCGGACGAGGAGGTCGTCGAGCAGGCGCGCGTGACGCCGTCCGAGCGCGACCCCGAGCGCCGCCGGGTCCGCCGCCGGAGAGGGACCGCTCGGCACGGCGCGATCGAGCGCCGCGCGATCGCGCGCGTAGGCGGCGTGGAGCTCGGAGAGCCCGCTGGGCCTGGAGACGGGGGAGAGGTCGAAGCTCATGCGGTGTGGTGTAGTTTGCTCATGTGCCCGGGGCGCGGAAGGCGGTGACCTGCGCGTTCACCCGGACGGGGGTGAGGCCGGCGCCGCAGAGGCGCGGCGCCTCGCTCGCTGCCGAGAAGAGGAGCCCGCCTGGGCCGAGCTCGGCCGCGAGGCGGCGGGCCACCGCGTCGCCGGCAGACTCGGCAAGATACAGGAGAACGTTCTTGAAGAAGATGATCTGGAAGCCTCCGCTCGGCACCGCGTGGACGAGGTCGCAGACCTCGAAGGACACGACGTCGCGGAGCTTCTGGCAGACGTGCAGCGCGCCGCCCTTGAGCTCACAGTACCGCTGGACGAGCGCCGGGGGGAGCTGCTCGGCGGCCTCGGCCGAGTAGACGGCCTCGCGCGCGGCCTCGACGGCGGCGGTGGAGCGGTCGACGCCGAGCACGCTGAAGCGGCGGCCGGCGCTGGCGAGGATCATGCCCAGGGTGTAGGCCTCCTCGCCGGTGCTGCAGCCGGCCGAGAGCCCGGCGATGGGCAGATCGGGCGGCAGCTTGGGCAACACCGTGGAGATGATGGCCTCCCAGATGATGGGATCGCGGTAGAACCGGGTCTCCCCCACGCGGAGCGCACCGACGATCTCCTCGAGGGCGCGCTTGTCCTCGGGCAGCTGCTCGGCGGCGGCGAGCGGGGACACGCCGAGGCGCGCGGCCACGCCGGTCAGGATGGCGAGGACCCGCTCGCGCACCCATCCGGGCGCGGCGAGGCTGCGGCCGAGGCCGTAGCGGCGCTCCAGCTCGGCGAGCGCCAGGTCGACGGCCCGGCTCTCGGAGCGCGCCGCGGGGCCTCCTGATCTCGGCGGTCGGGCCATGGGGGTGGCGCCGCGATCAGCCCAGGAAGCCGGCCTTCCTGGCCTGGGCTCCCTTGGCGCCGCCGTCGAGGGCGACGGCGAAGACATCCTTCCGCGCGAGCAGGAACGTCTCGCCCTTGTTGCTGCGTGCCTTGAGGAGCCCGTCCAGGCGGAGGAGCGCCTCGATCTTGGCCACCTGGAGCGACACGCCGTCGTGCGCGGCGTAGAGCGTCAGGAGTCGCCCTTCGGGGAGCTCGGCCCAGCCTTCCTTGTCGATCTTGGCCTCGGCCGCGTCGAGCGCTGCCTGAACGATGTCGTCTGTCATGAGCAACGTTTCCGTCCCGCGCCCGGCCGCGTCAAGCGCGCGGTGAGCGGATCAGGCGATGGGCGGCTCTTGTGCGGCGATCGACGCGCTCGGGGTGCGTCTCCGTGGTACCTTGCCGCCCCGATGTCGAGGAGGCCGCCCAGCCACCCCCCCCAGGACGGTGCCGCTCCCGGCGCGAGGCAGGACGGCGCCTCCCCCGGCGCGAGCGCGAGGCAGGACGGCGCCTCCCCCGGCGCGGAGGAGGGCGGCGCGCGGCCGCCGGGCTGGCTGCCCGGGGATCATCTCTTCGTCGACGACCTCAAGAAGTCGTTCGGTCCGACGAAGGTGCTCCACGGCATCACGATGCACCTCCGGCGGGGCGAGACGGCGGTGATCATCGGCGGCTCGGGCGCGGGCAAGACGACGCTGCTCCGGCTGCTCATCGGCCTCGAGCGGCCGACCAGCGGGCACATCTGGGTCGACGGCGAGGACATGGGTGCGCTGAACGACTACGAGATGAACCGCATGCGCCAGCGGTTCGGCATGGTGTTCCAGTACGCGGCGCTGCTCGACTCGCTCACGATCTTCGACAACGTGGCGTTCCCGCTGCGGGAGCACCGGAAGCACATGTCGAAGAAGGACATCCGCGAGAAGGTCGTGGGCATGCTGAACTCGCTGGGCCTCGAGAACAAGGAGGACCGGATGCCGTCGGAGCTGTCCGGCGGCCAGCGCAAGCGCGTGGGTCTCGCGCGCGCGCTGATGCTCGAGCCCGAGATCCTGATCTACGACGAGCCGACCAGCGGGCTGGATCCGCTGACGAGCCGGATGGTGGACGACCTGATCGAGGAGACGCGGGCGCGGTACAACGTGACCAGCGTGGTGATCTCGCACGACATGGCGAGCACGTTCCGCATCGCGCACCAGGCGTTCGTCGTGATCCAGGGGCGCGTCATCGCGTCGGGGACGCCGGACGAGCTGGCCGACGGCGACAACGAGCAGGCGCGGGCGTTCATCGCGGCGGCGGGGGTGGCGCCGGAGAAGATCTCCCGGGTGAACCGGCCGGCGCTGGCGGACAGCAGCAAGGGCGGCGAGGGCGGCCAGGTGATCGAGTTCAGGAAGGCGGCGGAGTAAGCCGGGGCCGGGGGGCGCAGCGCGGGCGGGGCGCGGCGCGGTGGTCGGGAGGCGCGGGCCTGCTGCGGAACGGGCGCCGTCAGAGGCGGAGCACGGCGACGCGGCGGCCTCGCGGCGTGGTCGCCTCGGAGAACCGGGGGGCGTTTCGGGCCAGCCGCCCGCGCGCGTCGAAGATCACGAGGATCCCGCGCCTTTGCCGCAGGCGCGCGAGTAGTCGTCGATCTGGGCGAGGCCCTCGCGGAGCGGATCCTTCTGGCCCTTGCGCCACACCTTGAGCTCCAGCGCGCGCCGCTGGACGGCCCGGGAGCCGTCGGGCTTCCGGTAGGGAAAACGCACGAGCAGGTCGATGCGCCCGCGGCCGACGCCGTACTCGCGATCGATGAAGCCGCCGCCGTTGACCACCCGCTGGAGGAAGGCCATGAGGACGAGCTGCGGGGCGACCTCGGGATAGGGCATTCCGGAGGCGAGCACCTCGCCGTGCTCGTGCCAGAACGCGGCGAACGCGCGGAGCAGGCGTCGGAAGGCGAGGCGGCCGTCGGGCAGGAGGAAGCGCCCGGGCGGGGCGTCGAGCCGCTCCTCGGCCGGCGAGGAGAGGACGCGGGCGATCCACCCTCGTCGCCGTCGAGCGAGAACGGAGGCGGCTGGAGCTCGGGCGGGAGCGCGATCTGGGCCGCGCGCGCGAGCTCGCGCAGGACGGCGCGCTGGGCGGCGCCGTAGTCGTCGCCGGCGGCGGCGCCTTCCTCGCAGGAGAAGAGGACGGCGGCGTGGCGTCCGGAGGCGGTGAGCCGCTCGGCGACCGCGCGCAGGGCGGTGGTCTTGCCGATCTGCCGGGGGGCGTGGACGACGAAGATGTCCATCTGCGCGACGAGGCCCGGGGCCTCGGGCAGCCGGCTCTCGGCCGGGACCATGTAGTGCAGATCGGGGCGGCAGGGGCCGGCCGTGTTGAAGCGGCGCTTCATCGGCGCGAGCCTTGGGCCGGCGACGAGGCGGAAGCAAGGTGCGGGCGGCGAGCGCGGCGGCGGCGGCGCAGGCTGAGCGAGGGTGGAGCGGATGGAGAGGTGGTTCTGGATCGGTCTCGGGGGAGCGGTGGGGACACTCGCGCGTTATGGGGTGTCGACGTGGTGCCAGCAGCGCTTCGGGGCGGGATTCCCGTACGGGACGCTTGCGGTCAACGTCATCGGGTCGTTCTTGCTCGGGGTGATCATGCAGGTCGCGGCGATGAGCGAGCTGCTTTCGCCGACGGTCCGGCTCGGGTTGAGCACAGGGGTGATGGGGGGGTTCACCACGTACTCGAGCTTCAATTACGAGACGATCAAGCTTGTTCAGGACGAGGCGGGGGTGGCGGGGGTGGCGAATGTCGTGATCACCGTGGCGGGGTGTCTGGTCGCTGGCGTGATGGGGATGATGGCTGCGAAAAGGATGCTCGCGAGCTGAGGAGGGGGACTCCCGCAAGCCGTAGCCGGGGGTGCTGTGACGGTATGAGGGGCCCATGATCGTCTTTCGTCCCCCGTCTTTCGTCCCCCGTCTTTCGTCCCCCGTCTTTCGTCCCCCGTCTTTCGTCCCCCGTCTTTCGTCCCCCGTCTTTCGTCCCCCGTCTTTCGTCCCCCGTCTTTCGTCTTTCGTCCTTCGTGGTCGTCTTCGTGATCGTGATCGTGATCGATCATGTGCACGCTCGTATCGTCACGCGGTTCCGCTCGACCACGTGGATGGGATGGAGCGATCACGATCACGATCACGATCACGAAGACGACCACGAAGACGCCAGACGAGAGACGAGAGACGAGAGACGAGAGACGAGAGACGAGAGACGAGAGACGCCAGACGAGAGACGAGAGACGAGAGACGAGAGACAAAAGGCGGGGCTCCGGGGGGCGAATTCCTCTGCTAGCTCAACCGTCAACGCCAAGAAGAGGCGTCGTCTCCTCGGGCGGTGCCGGATTGCCGGCGGGCGCTTCGCTTCCGGCGGATTCCTAACCCGCGGTACTAGGCCCGTCAGAACCTTCGCCCCCGGGTGGACCCCTCGGTCACACGATAAGCCCGCGCTCCCGGCTCGCCTCGTCCAGCCGCACGAACCGCGCTCCTCCCCGCGCGACCTCCTCCACGAACGCCCCCAGCGCCTCCATCCGCCTGCCCAGCGCCACCCGGAGCTCCGGCTGAACCGGCGCGAGCGCCTCCAGACCGTCGCTCCGGTCGAGGAAGTCCATCCCGTGCAACTCCAGGTTGACGAACACCTCCCCGGCGCACGCGCGCGCCAGCCAGCGCGCGCCCGTCGCGCCCGCGAGCGCCACGCTCGTCCCGATCACCGGCAGCCGCGGCCCGGGCGTCACCTGGATCGGCAGCTCGACGAAACGCCGCCCGCCGCGCCGGTACCACGGGCGCCCCGGCCGGTAAGGCCGGCGCGGCGCCGCGAGCACACGCGGCGTGTCCAGGATCGCCGCCGATCCCCTCCCCTGCGCGCGCTGCACCCCCATCGCGAGCGCCTTCGCGGCGTAATACGGCGGGCACGGGAACACCGAGGAGTCGAACGCGACCCCGACCGCGTCGAGCGCGTCGAAGAGCGCGTCGCTCACGGTGTACCCCGGCGCGCGGAAGCCCGTGGGACGCCGGCCGACCGCCTCCGCGATCGCCTCGGCGCCGAGCAGGACGTCCTCGGCGATCGCGGCGCGCGGGAGCCGCGAGAGGTCGTAGCGATGCCAGTACGAGTGGTTCTCGACCGCGTGGCCCGCGTCGCTCAGCGCGCGCAGGGCCGCCGCGCTCTCGGGGCGCGCGAGATCCTGGCCGATCGCGAACAGCGTGACAGGGATGCCGTGGGAAACCGCGAAGGCCGCGATGCGCGGCAGCGCGACGTCATAGACGGCGCTGAGCGCGCCCGCCGCCCCGGAGCGCTCCGGGACGGCGAGCCCGTGGATCGCGAAGTAGTTCGGGATCTCGTCGAGATCGACCGAGACGGCGGCCAGGCGGCCCCGCATCGGACCGCGTCAGCTCGCGGCCATCTTCGCCACCTCGGCGGCGAAGTCGTCCTCTTTCTTCGCGATGCCCTCGCCGCGCTCGTACCGGACGAAGCGGGTGAGCGTCACCTCGCCGCCGGCCGCCTTCGCCGCCGCCTCGCGCAGCTTGTCGATCGTCTGGCCCGCCAGGCCGCGCGACGCCGCCTCGACCGACTCCTGCTCGATCAGCGCGACCTCCGAGAACCACTTGCTGAACTTGCCCTCGATGATCTTCGGCCACGCCGCCTCGGGCTTCGGCTTCGGATCCTCGCGCAGCTGCGCCTCGAAGATCTCCTTCTGCTTCGCCTTCAGCTCCTCCGAGACCTCGTCGCGACGGAGGACCAGCGGGCTCATCGCGGCGGCCTGCATCGCCGTGTCCTCGACGAACTTCTGCACCTCGGGGTGCTCCGCCACCGCCTGGCTCGAGGTCTCGACCGCCACGAGCACGCCGATCTTGCCGCCCAGGTGCACGTAGGCGTGCGCGACGCCGTGCTTGCCCGCGGGGATCGACACCCGGTCCCACCGGCGCACCGCGATCTTCTCGCCGATGCGCGCCGTCAGCTCCGTCGCGACGTCGGCGACCGGCTTGCCGCCGATCGAGAGCTGCGCCACGTCCGCGCCGTCGGGCGCCGTCTCGGCCGCGGCGAGCACGTCGCCGACGAACTGCCGGAACACGTCGTTGCGCGCGGCGAAGTCCGTCTGGATGTTGACCTCGACCATCGTCGCGCTCCGCCGATCGGCCGCGACCACCGCGCGGACCTCGCCCTCGGTGGCGGACGCGCCGGCCCGCTTGGCGCTCTTCGCGAGACCCTTCTTCAGGATGATCTCGACCGCCTTCTCCATGTCGCCCTCGGCCTCCGTGAGGGCGCTCTTGCAGTCGCTCATCCCCGCCTGGGTACGCTCACGAAGCTCCTTGATCGCCTGCGCATTGATGCCGGCCATGACAATTCTCCTTCGACCTAGATTGGAGAGGCCGCGCAGAGCGGCCCCCTTTCCACTTCAGACTGGTGATGCACGAGGGGCCCGAAGCCGCGATCGGGGCGGAAGGCGACGTCATCCCCTCCCCACCCCGATCGCCGGGCCGCGCTCCGGCGCGGCCAGGCGGCCGCTAGGACGCCTGCTGCTGGCGCGGGCCGCCGCGGCCGCCGCGGCCGCCCTGGTACACGTTGATCTCGTCGCGCTGGCCGCGACCGCCGCCGGCCGGAGGCTGCGAGCCGTGCGCGCCCTCGCTGTGATCCTTGCGGCGCTGCGCGCCCTCGACGCACGCGTCCGCGACGCGGGCCGTGATCAGCCGGATCGAGCGGATGGCGTCGTCGTTGCCAGGGATCACGAAGTCGACGAGATCCGGGTCGCAGTTCGTGTCGGTGATCGCCACGACCGGCACGTTCAGCTTGCGCGCCTCGCTGATCGCGATCGACTCCTGGTGCGGATCGATCACGAAGATCGCCGCCGGCAGGCTGCCCATGCCCTTGAGGCCGCCCAGGTACTTCTCGAGCCGCTCGCGCTCCTTCTCGAGGCGAACGACCTCCTTCTTGAGGAGCTGCTCGTACGTGCCGTCCTCGCGCATGCGCTCGAGCGTGCGCAGGCGATCGAGGCCCTGCTTGATCGTGCGGAAGTTCGTCAGCGTGCCGCCGAGCCAGCGGTTCGTGACGAAGTACATGCCCGACCGGCGGGCCTCCTCCTGCACGATGTCCTGCGCCTGGCGCTTCGTGCCGACGAACAGCACGTGGCCGCCGCGGCCCACCGCGTCGGTCAGGAAGTCGTACGCGCGCTTGAAGAGCCGCGTCGTCTGGTCGAGGTCGATGATGTGGATGCCGTTGCGCGCGCCGTAGATGAACGGCCGCATCTTCGGGTTCCAGCGCTTGGTCTGGTGGCCGAAGTGCACGCCAGCGTCGAGCAGCGAGCGCAGCGGGAGCGGGAACTCCCCGGCAGCGGGGGTGACGGCCTGCATGGTGTCGGCCGCGGGGACGGGTGCGGAAACGGTCGTATCGGTCACGGCTGGTCCTTTCGGTTGGTCCGCCGCTCCCCTTCCCGCAGCCAACCCCACGCGCGGACAGCAGCGTCCGTGTCGATGGGGCACCGGGCCGCGGATTGCCGTGGTGCCAGGGGAGCGTGTGGATTGCTCTCGGTCGGCAGCGCGAGGCGGGTACTCAACCTCCGCTGTCCCCCTCATTACGAGACCGCAAGAAGGGGGCGGTTTGCTACCCCGACGTGCCTTGCTTGTCAAGCGGGGGTACGGCCGCGCCCGGAGCGTCCGTGCGGCCGTCCACCACGCTGCCCTGCCGGGCGCGCGATGCCGCGCGGCCGCGCGGCCGGCGCCGTCTCGCTGCCGCGCCGTGGCCCGGTACTTACGATGGCGTACACTCGTCTCGTGCGAACCGCTTCACAAGGCTTCCTTTCTGCACGTTTCGCTTCGGTCTGCGCGGGCGTCGCGCTCGCGTCCGCCTGCATCGCGACGCCGCCGGAGGGGATCCGCCGGCAGACCGACGGCGAGGGGGGCGGCTTCGACTTCGAGCCGGACCCACAGACCAGCTCGTCCAGCAGCGGCGGGCTGCCGGACGCCGATCCACACGCCCTGCTCGGCGCCGCGCCGACGCACGGGCCGTTCAACGGCGGACAGCGCGTCCTGCTCCACGGGAACGGGTTCAGCTCCAAGGTCCGCGTGTGGTTCGGCGACGTCGAGGTCGATCCGTCCGCGATCGTGCCGGTCGATCCCGGCCGCGTCCAGGTGACGGCGCCGCCGGGCAAGGCCGGGCCGGTGGAGCTCACCACCCAGAACGGCGACGACGCATCGACCCGGCGATCGCTGCCGGGCGGCTACGTCTACGACGCGCTCTACGCGTCCCCGTCGAGCGGGCCGGTCGCCGGCGGGACGAGCATCGAGCTCATCGGGCAAGGCACGCGCTGGGACGCGACGACCGTCGCCAGCATCGATCAGAAGCCGTGCACCTCGCTCGCCGTGGAGGAGCCGACGCGGCTGCGGTGCACCGTGCCCCAGGGCACGGCGGGCGCGAAGACCATCTCGGTGACCACCGGCGACGAGACGATCCTCGTGCTCGACGGCTACACGTACGAGGACAGCGAGAACGGCTACAAGGGCGGGCTCAGCGGCGATCCGCTCGCCGGCCGGCTGGAGGTGCTCGTCTACAACAACTTCACCGGCGACCCGATCCCGGGGGCGCGCGTCGTGGTGGGCAGCAGCCTGTCGTCGGCGCTCACCGGCGAGGCGGACGCGTCCGGCGTCGCCGTGTTCGAGGACGACGCGCTCGATGCGCCGCGGACCGTCACCGTCGCGGCGACGTGCCACAGCCCGATCTCGTTCGTCGACGTGCCCGTCGACACCGTCACCGTGTACCTCGATCCGGTGCTCACGCCCGCCTGCGGCGCCGCGGGCGATCCGCCGCCGCCCGTCGGCGGCAAGGTGGGCAGCGCCGGCCTGCTCGACGGCGAGATCGTCTGGCCCGAGTCGACGGACACCGGGACCGCCGCCACGTGGAGCAACATCCCGAGCCCGCAGCGCGCGACCGAGCGCCGGGTCGCGTACGTGTTCACCCTCGGGAGCGATCCGCTCGCGACCTTCAGGCTGCCGTCGCAGGCCCAGGCGATCCTCCCCGAGACGCCCGGACAGCTCGGGCACGCGTTCTCGATGTACCTCGCGCCCGGCAACCGCTCCGTCTACGCGCTCGCCGGCATCGAGGATCGATCGATGACCCCGCCCAGGTTCACCGCCTACGCGATGGGCATCGTCCGCGGGATCCCGGTGCTGCCGAACCAGGTGACGGGCGACGTGTTCGTGCAGATCGATCAGCCGCTCGACCACGCGCTGTCGATGGATGTCACCGCGCCCGCGCGCGGGGCAAAGGGGCCGGACCGGATCCAGGCGAACGTGTCGATCATGGTGGGCAACGACGGGTTCATCACCCTGCCCGTCGGCGCCCAGAGCCCGCTCATCCCCTTCGACGGCCAGCTGACGTTCGTGGGCGTCCCGCCGCTCGACAAGGATCTGTTCGGCTCGCGTTACCACTCGTCGGCCCGCGCCGTCACCGGAGAGGCCGGCCTCGCGCCGCTGTCCGTCGTCGGGCGCGTCCTCTCGACGACGACGAGCGAGGCCGCGCGCATCGGCGACTTCGTCGGCGTGCCGACCCTGGAGACGCCGGCGCTGAACGGCGCCTGGGACGGCGCCCACCTCGCGACGTCGTTCAGCGCGGGTGCCCCCGTCGACCTCAGCGTGTACGACATCGCGAGCGGCAACGGCCTCCTCCGGTGGACCGTGGCCGTGCCGGCGGGGTCGCACGCGATCGAGCTCCCGGACATCCGGCAGCTCGGCGTCGACAACGGCGCGCTCCCGCCGGGGCCGATCACGATCGGCGTGTACGGGGCGCGGATCGACGGCTTCGACTACGGGAAGCTCGTGTACCGGCAGCTCAAGGCGCAGGGCATGACGGCCTACTCCCTCGACAGCTTCAGCGCCCACCTGTGATGAGCGATCCGCTTCGCACGCCACGCGCCCGCCGACCGCGGCGCGCCGACCAGACCCCGAGGCCGGTGGCCGCGGCCGTCGTCCTCGCCAGCGCCGCCGCGGGGCTCGCGCTCGCGCCGAGCTGCTTCGACAGCGGCACGCGGTGGGGCGACGCCCCCGAGGAGCCGCCGCCGCCGCCCTGCGTGGCCGGCGAGCTCCGGTGCGGGGCGGAGCTCTCGCGGTGCGAGCAGACCGCGGCGGGGCTCGCCTGGGTGACGATCGACGACTGCGCGGCCCGGGGGCTCGTCTGCGCATCCGTGGAGCTCGGCTGCACGGCGTGTATGCCCGGCGTCCCGTCCTGCAAGGGGCAGGACGTGGTGGCCTGCGCGCCGGACGGCAGCCTCGGCGACGTGGTCGACACGTGCGACACGAGCGAGGGCGCGGCGTGCCGAGGCGGCAGCTGCCTCCGGCTCTGCGCGGTCGCCGAGGTCGAGCGGAGCAACGTGGGATGCGAGTACTGGGCCGTCGATCTGGACAACGCGCGGATCGACGCGACCAGCAACGCGGCGGCGCAGCAGTTCGCCGTGGTGGTCTCGAACCCGCAGCCCGACGTGCCGAACGAGGTCCACATCTTCCAGGACGACGGCGCGCCCGGCGATCCACCCGCGCCCATGGAGATCGCGAGCGCCCTCATCGCGCCGCTCAACCTGCAGGTGTTCAAGCTCGGACCCCGCGAGGTCGATGGGAGCCCGGACGGCGAGTACAACACGGGCACGCACACGGCGCTCACGCGGCACGCGTACAAGATCACGTCGAAGTTTCCCGTCGTCGCGTACCAGTTCAACCCGCTGGAGAACGTCAACGTCTTCTCGAACGACGCGTCGCTCCTGAAGCCGCGGGAGGCGCTGACGTACAACGCGGGCACGATGGCGACGGCGTACGTGGTGGCCGGGTGGCCGCAGACGATCGCGAGCACCGACGATCCGGACACGAACTTCGATCCGGCGAACCCCACCGACCTGCGGGCGTTCCTCACGATCGTGGGCACGCGGGAGGACACGACGGTGCAGGTGAAGACGACGGCGCGGATCGTCGGCGGCGGGCCCGTCCCGGAGACGGCGGCGAGCGGGGAGATCGAGGTCAAGCTCGGCGCGTTCGACGTGCTCAACCTGGAGACCGGCGGCTTCAACGCGGACTTCACCGGATCGATCGTCCGCGCGGACCAGCCGATCGCGGTCTTCACGGGCGGCGAGGCCTCGGACGCGCCGCATTTCCCGAGGCTCGCGGATCGGCGCTGCTGCGCCGACCACCTGGAGGACCAGCTCGATCCGATCCGGGCGACGGGCAAGCGGTTCGCCGTGCCGCACACGCCGAACCGGTCGCAGACGGTGAAGCAGGCGGGCGCGCAGATCGAGGTCGTGCCCGAGCCGGAGTTCGTCCGGATCATGGCCGCCAGCACCCGGGGCGCCGAGGTCAGGACGACGCTGCCGCCGCCGAACGACCGGATCACGCTGTCGTCGATGGGCCAGTTCCACGAGGTGATGGTGTGGGGCGACTTCCTGATCGACAGCTCGGAGCCGGTCGTGGTGTCGCAGGTGATGGCGAGCCAGAACGCGACCGGCGTCCGGCAGGGGCTCCCGGGCGGCGACCCGAGCCTGATCATCCTCCCGCCCATCGAGCAGTTCCGGCCGGACTACGTGTTCCTGACGCCGGACAAGTACGCCTTCGACTTCATCTCCGTGATCGCGCCGCCGTCGGCCGTCGTGCGGCTCGACGACGTGGCGCTCAGCCCGGAGGAGTGCGAGATCGCGCCCGCGGACGGGCTCACCGACGAGCAGCGCGGGGGCGGCGAGCCGGCGCTCGTCGTCTACCGGTGCCAGCTGAGCTTCGCGACGATCGACCCGGAGAAGCCGGCGCCCGACAACGTGCTGCCCGGGCGGCAGCGCGACGGCGTGCACCGGATCGCGGCCTCGACGCCCGTGGGGCTGCTCGTCACGGGGTTCGACTCGTTCGTGAGCTACGCGTACGCGGGCGGCTCCGAGCTCCGGGAGATCGCGGCGCCCGACTGAGCCGCCGCGGGCGCGGCGACCGGCCGCCGCCGGCGAGGCGACCGGCTACCGGCCGCCGCCGGCGAGCAGCCCCTTGAGCTTCGCCACGAGCCGCAGCGCGTCGAGCGGCGCGAGCCGGTCGACGTCCACGGCGCGGAGCGTCTCGATGACGGCCGCCTGCTCCGGCGGCACCGCCGGCTGCGCCGGGGCGAACAGGTCGAGCTGCGCGGCGCCGGCGCGGTTCCTGCCGCGGAGGGACGCGTGTTTGCCGCCCGGCAGCGCGGCGCCCGACTCGAGCGTCGCGAGGATCGCGCGCGCCCGGGCGAGCACGCTCTCGGGGACGCCCGCGAGCCGCGCGACCGCCACGCCGTAGCTGCGGCTCGCCGGGCCCGCCTCGAGCTTGTGGAGGAAGATCACGTCGTCGCCGTGCTCGCGCGCGGCGACCGAGTAGTTCGCGATGCCCGGGGCGCGGGACGAGAGCTCCGTGAGCTCGTGGTAGTGCGTCGCGAACAGGGCGCGGCAGCCGACCGCCTCGAAGAGGTGCTCGGCCACGGCCCAGGCGATCGCGAGGCCGTCGTAGGTGCTCGTGCCGCGGCCGATCTCGTCGAGGATCACGAGCGAGCGCCGCGTGGCGCCGCGCAGGATCTCCGCCGTCTCGCGCATCTCGACCATGAACGTGCTCTCGCCGCGCGCGACGTTGTCGCTCGCGCCCACGCGCGAGAGGATGCGGTCGATGAGGCCGATCTCCGCCTCGCGCGCCGGGACGTAGCTGCCCATCTGCGCGAGGACCACGATCAGCGCGACCTGGCGCATCAGGGTCGACTTGCCCGCCATGTTGGGGCCGGTGATCAGCCAGAGCCGCTCGCCCGAGAGGTCGAGGCGGGTGTCGTTCGGCACGAAGTGCCCCGCGGCCGCGTAGCGCTCGACCACCGGGTGGCGGCCGTCGCGGATCGCGATCGCCTCGCCCGCGGTGACGTGCGGCCGCACGTAGTCGTTGCGGTGCGCGACGTCGGCGAGCGCGGCGGCGACGTCCCACGCGGCGAGCTTCCGGGCGAGCGCGCGGAGGCGGCCCTCGGCCTTCGCCACCTGGGCGCGCAGCCGCTCGAAGAGCGCCGTCTCGCGCTCGAGCGCGCGCGCCGGCGTGCTCGATCTTGTCGGCGAGGTCGTCGAGCTCGTCGTTCGTGTAGCGCTCGCCCGTCGCCACCGTCTGCTTGCGGCGGAAGGTGTCCGGGACCTTGCCGACGTGCGCGCGGGTCACCTCGATGTACCAGCCGAACACGCGCGTGTACTTGACCCGGAGCGACGGCGCGCCCGTCTGCGCGCGCAGCTTCGCCTCGAGCGCGAGGATGAGCTCCGTCCCGTTCTTCTCGACGGCGCGCGCCTCGTCGAGCTCCTTGTCGAAGCCCTCGCGGAAGACGCCGCCCTCGCGCGCGTTCGGCGGCGGCCGCTCGACCAGCGCGGCGGTGAGCTCGGCGCAGACGTCGGCGACGACATCGGTCGCCGCGGCGTCGGCGAGCAGCGGCTCCGAGCCGGGCGGCGCCGCGGCGCCGCGGGGGCCGTCCGCGGCGGCGAGGTCGGGGATCGACCGGACCGCGGCGACCGCGACCGGGGCCGCCGCGAGGCCGTCGCGGAGGCATCCGAGATCGCGCGGCGTGGCCTCGCCGAGCAGCGCGCGGACGCTGAGGCGCTCGAGGTCGCCGACGCCGCCGAGCGCCTGGCGCAGCTCGCCCCGGGCGCGCGGGTGCGCGACGAAGAGCTCCACCTCGTCGAGGCGGCGGCGGATCGCCGCGACGTCCGCGAGCGGCGCGAGCAGGCGGCGGCGGAGCAGCCGGGCGCCGCCAGGGGTGACCGTGCAGTCGATGACGTCGAGCAGCGTGCCGCGCCGGCCCCCGTCGGCGGCCCGCGCGAGCTCGAGGTGCGCCTGGGCCGTCTCGTCGATGCGCAGCGTGCCCGAGGTGTCGTGCGGGGCGACGCGGCGCACCGGGATGCGCGCGCCGGGGCTGCAGCGGCGCGCGAAGCGCAGCGCCCGCGCCGCGGCGCGCGCGGCGGGCAGCGGGTGCTCGGCCAGGGCCGCGGCCGAGATCGGCTCGAGCGCGGCGTCGTCGAGGATCGACGCGATCGCCGCGCTGTCGAGCTCCTCGTCCTCGCGCAGCGCCGCGCGGCAGGCGAGCGAGGCCGCCGCGGCGCGCACGTCGGGCAGATCGCGGGCGATCAGCGCCTCGCGCGGGTCGGCGCGGGCGAGCTCGGCGAGCAGCGTCGCCGCGTCCGCGATGGAGGCGGCCGAGAGCTCGCCGGTCGAGAGATCCAGCAGCGCGAGGCCGTACGGCCCGCCCGCCGCGCCGGCGTCGCCGCGGGGCACGCCGCCGCCGTCGACCGCCGCGAGGTAGTGGTTGGCGCGCGCGTCGAGCTGCTCGGCGTCGGTCACGAGCCCCGGCGTGACGACGCGCACGACCTGGCGCGGCACGAGGCCCTTGATCTTCGACGGATCCCCGCACTGCTCGCAGATCGCCACCTTGTGGCCGAGCGCGAGGAGCCGCGCGATGTAGCCGTGCGCCGCGTGGTGCGGGACGCCGGCCATCGGGACCTCGTCGGGATCTCCCTTGTTGCGGGCCGTGAGCGTCAGGTTCAGCGCGCGCGACACGAGGACCGCGTCGTCGTTGAACATCTCGTAGAAGTCGCCCATCCGGAAGAAGAGGATCGCGTCAGGGTGGAGCGCCTTGGCGTCCTCGTACTGGCGCATCACCGGCGTGAGCTTCTTCCTGGCCGCAGGCTGCTCGGACGGATGCATCGGCGGCGTCTTAGTCTCGAGGCCGGATGAGGTCTACGCGGGACTTCGAGGTCTACGCCGCCGTATTCGTGGAAATTTCGGGACGCTTTCCGGAATGCTGCGCCCGCCCCGGCGGTCCGCTCAGCGGAGCTGGCGGGCCACGCCGACGCTGGTGGAGCTCAGCAGGAACAGGCCCTCGAGCGAGCCGTCCGCGATCGCGAGCTCGCCCGTGGCCGGGATGTAGCGGATCGACTGCGGCTGCAGCTCCTCGACGCGGTCGGCGAGCTCCAGGACGATGGGCGAGAACGCCCCCTGGGTGGCGAAGCGGAACTGCATGTCCTGCATGCTGCCGAGGTCGCGCGGCCCGCCGGTGATCGCGAACCGGAACATCGGGTTGATGAAGGCGCCCGGCGCGCCGTCCGCGACCGGTCCGTCCTCGCGCGTGTGCACGACGCGCCCGTTGCGCCGCGCGAGGCGCGGGTCGCACGAGTCGCGGCACTGGCCCGTGGCCGGATCCGTGATGACGTGGTGCAGGAAGCCGCCGTCGCCGTCCTGCACGATCCACTGCTGCGCGGCGCGGATGCTGACCTGCACCTGGCCGGGGAAGCAGCACGCCGCGAGCTCGACCGCGGGATCGCTCGGCTCCAGCGCGAGGTGATCCTCGAACGCCTCGACGATGCGGAGCCCGGGGCGCGCGACGTCGCCGCCGTACCGCTCGCTGCAGACCTCGAACGAGCAGCCCTTCGCCTCGCTGTCGGTCCACTGCGCCGCGTCCTCTGCCGGGAGCTCGGTCGTGATCTGCACGAAGTCGGCGAGCTCCGCGGCCCTCTCCGCGGCCTCGGCCTCCGCCATGCCGGCGGCGACCAGCTGGTCCTTGACGCTGTCCCGGCTCTGCACGCCGCGGCGGCAGAAGCGGGCGTCGGCCCCGCGCAGGACGGGGACCACGGCGCCCGAGTCGTCGTCGACGACCTCCTCGCCGAAGACGACGAAGGTGTCGCCGATCTCGGGGATCATGCCCTCGTAGGTCACGGTCCACGCCTCGTCGGCGAGGTGCACGCGCGGGTCCTCGAGGTTCATCGCCAGCGCGTGCTGCGGCTGCCCGGGCAGCCTCGTCACGAGCCCCCGCTCGTCGAAGTCGCTGTCGTTCGTGTCGGCGAGCAGGACGCCCTCGCGCCGCGCCCCGACCGCGAGGGTGAGCTCCAGCGCGGCCGTCCGATCGGACGGCAGCGTCGCGCGCATCTTCGGGCTCTCCTCGGAGATCTGCACGATGGTGCCGCTGCGATCGTAGAGGAGCGGGAGGCTCTGCACGCCCGGCTCGCGCTGGCCGGCGGCGTCGCTCGGGACGACGTAGTCGCTCGAGCGGAGCGCGTGCGGGACGACGACGTTGCAGGACGCCTCGCCGGAGGTCCTGAGCTCGCAGGTGTCCTCGATCCCGTCCCCGTCCGCGTCCACGCGGGCGCCCTTCCGCGGGTTGGGGTAGTAGGGGCAGTCGTCGTCGCGCTCGAGCACCGGGTTGCCGTCCCCGTCCAGCACCGGCTGCATCTGCTCGTCGAGCGCCGGCCTGAAGTTCGGGATCCCGTCGCCGTCGAGGTCGTCGGGCGTGCCGCCGGGCGCCGCCTCGACGTCGCAGCCGGCGAGGGCGCTCTGCACCTCCGGCCCGCGGCAGGCCCGGTCGAGGTCGTCCACGTCGGCGATCACGACCTCGCCGCTCGTGAGGAGGAGGTAGGCGAACGAGCCCCGGAGCTTCTGCGGGCCGGCGCCGGATCGGCGATCGGACGCCGTGCGGTAGCTCGTCTCGATGTCGCACGAGGCGACGTTGTCGTCGCACGGCACGAGCGCCGGGTCGGGATCGCACCGGAGCCCCTCCGGCGCCACGCCCGTCGCGGGCAGGCGCGCGGGGGCCTCGCGCTGCACGATCGCGAGGTCGCGGACCGGCGCCGGCAGGCGGATCCGGTCGGGCGGCTGGAACGGGTTCCACTCCGGGTGCTCGCGGGCGACCGGCGTCCGGCTGGAGGCCCCGTCGCTGACGTCGAAGACCATCACGCTGCCGTCGCCGGCGTCGACCGCGTAGAGGAAGCGGCGGAAATCCGGCGGCGACGGCTGGCTCACCGCGAGGCGGCTCGTCGTGACGACGCGGTCCGGCTGGAGCGTCGACGAGGGCAGCAGCGGGGGCAGCTCGCGCGGCGCGCAGGGGGTCGGGAGATCGACGACGTGGATCACCGGCGCGTCGAGATCGCCGACGAACAGCCGGTCGCCGCTCAGCGCGAGCCCCGAGGGCCGCGCGTCGCCGACGTGCCGCGCCGCGCCGACGGAGGCCTTCGGCTCGGCGCACTCGGCCCCGTGGGAGGGGTACGCGGGCGGCGTGACCGGCGGCAGCGAGACGTCGAGGGTCAGCCACTGCTCCACGTCGCACGCCGCGAACCCGCCGCTCGTGTACACGTCGTCCTCGAGCAGCTTCTGCGCGTCGATCACCGCGAGCTTGCCGAGCTCGGGCAGCGTCACGATGAGCTTCTGCCGCCCGCCCCCCTCCGCGGCGAGGCTCCCGTTCGCGGTGGCGCAGGTGTCGCCCACGGCGGCCGCGGGGTCGCCGGGGCTCGCCGGCTCGACCGTGTACTCGCCGTCGCACGAGCTCCGCACCTTGCCGTCCTGCGACGGGTCGGCGACGAGCAGCACCTCGCCGGGCGCCGAGGGGAGCGAGCACGCCGGCCAGGAACTGAACGACGGGACCGGGCAGCCGTCGCGCCGCAGCACCATGGACGACGGGAGCGCGAAGATGCCCTCGCGGCCGTGCTCGGCGACGGCGACGAACGTCGCGGTGCCTCCCGGCGTCGCGACGATGTCGACCGGCTGCGCGCCCACCGGGAGGAAGCTCGCGCCGGGCGTGCTCTGATCGCGGTCGAGGACCGACGACTCCCGGGCGGTCAGGTCGATGACCGCGACCTCGCCGCGCGAGGTCTGCGTCACGAGGGCGTAGAGGTGCGGCAGCTCGGCCCTGCCGCCTTCGGGATCGATCTCGAACTCGTCCGGCGACTCCGCTGTGCGGTAGGAGCAGTCCGTGATCGGCAGCGGCCGCATCACGGGCGGCTTCGCCGGGTCCGGCCGGTCGAGCGCGATGCACACGAAGGCGCTCCGGCCGGACTGCGCCAGGGACTCGACGTCGATCGGCGTGGGATCCTCGGAGCACCCGGCGAGCGCCTGGGCGGCACCGAGGGAGAGGAGCGCGGCGCGCAGCTTCATTGGGACTCCCGGGGCGGGACCGGTCGGCCCACCGTGAGGATCATCGATCCGAACGTGTTCGCGTTGCGCATGTCGAGGTCGACGACGCCGAGGTACGAGTCGGTGAAATGCGCGATGTACATCATGGAATACGATCTGCAGCCGGGGCCCTGCGGATCCGCCGCGCAGTCGCAGT
The DNA here is from genome assembly GCF_002950945.1 of Sorangium cellulosum. Classification (GTDB taxonomy): domain Bacteria; phylum Myxococcota_A; class Polyangia; order Polyangiales; family Polyangiaceae; genus Sorangium; species Sorangium cellulosum_E. The sequence goes on along the minus strand of NZ_CP012673.1, from coordinate 4,836,319 downwards.
CCTCCCGCTCCGAGGTGCACGTGACGCCGGTGTCGAAGGCGATCGCCTGCGGCCCGCGCCCCGTGCGGATGACCGCGTCGATGCGGCGCGCCTCCGGGTCGTAGGAGAACGCGAGCCCCGTGTCGAACGCGACCGCGAACGCCCGGCGGCGGAGCGCGCCGTCCGCGTCGATCACGTCGCCCACCGCGACGCGGGACGGGAAGGCCGCGAGCGGGACGGCGTCGTGGATGGCGAGCGTCTCGTACCCCGAGACCCACGACCCGTCCTTCTCGACGAGCGTCGTCCTCACCTCGCCGATGAGCAGCGAGCTCGGGTAGCGGTGCGCCACGAACGCCAGCAGCGGGATCTCCGCGCACCCGGCGAGGCACGTGGTGTACGGGTCGAGGCACGCCTCGTCGCAGGACGCCTCGCACGCGTCGCACGCCTCCTGGCATGTGTCGTCGCCGTCGCAGTCGCAGCTGCAGCCCTCCCGGCACGCCGCCGCGCACGCGCGGTAGGGCCCGCCGCAGCCCGCCTCGCAGGCCTGCCGCTCGCTCGCGTCGACCGCGATCCCGCGGGCGTCCTCGCCGCTCGCGACGGCGGAGATCGGGGTCGTCGCCGACCGGAACAACGTCGCGGGCGGATCGGTCGGAGCCGCGCCGGAGGAGGCGCGGATCAGGTCGACCTGCGGCGCCGCGATGAACGTGAGCAGGAAGCCGGGCTGGTAGTCGATCACCTTCTTGGCCTCGGCCAGCTGGGTGACCAGGCGCGGCGGCGGCACGGCCGCGAGCTCGGTCGGCTGGGCGGGGAGGTCCGAGAGGATCGCGGACAGCTGCGGGCGCGTCCCGGGGCCCCACGGGTTGGTGATCAGGCTGGCCTTGTCCTCGGTCTGGTGGGAGACGACCACCGTCGTCCCGTCCGGGCTGGCGGCGACGTCGAACGGCTCGAGCGGCAGCTTGCCGACGCCCTCGACCGGGTCCTCGCCGAGGCGGTTCTCGCGGCTGCAGCGGTCGGTCGGGCCGCAGTTCATGTAGAAGCAGTCGACGATCGTCCCCTCGTCGGTGTCGACCGAGCACGGCGGCACCTCGGGGGACGCGGGATGGCCCCGATCGTCGGCGATCTCGAAGTAGGTCACCGACGGATCGCCGCGCACGGGCACGAACATCCGCGCGCCCCGCTGGTCGGGCGGGCTGTGGGTCAGGAGGACGTCGGAGGCGAAGGCGCCGACGATGGCCGACCTCCGGATGATCTCCTCGTCCCCGTCGAGGGACGCGACGTCGAGCGGCGCGCAGGGCCCGGGATAGAGCACCGGCGCGTCGTTGGGCCCCAGGCTCCCGCACGCCGCGCTCACGTCGGCGGCGGCCCCTTCCTCGACGCCGCCCTCGCTCGCCTGCGCCGGATTGAGCGCGCGCTGGATCTCCAGCGCGCGCTTGCGCAGCCGCTGGAGATCCAGCGCCTGGACCGTGCCGCCGTTGTACTGGAGATCGAAGTCCGAGTTCGCGACGTAGAGGACCCGGCCGCCGGGGGACACCGCCAGGCCGGTCGGGTAATAGAACCCGTCGGTCGGCGGCGAGAGGCCCTCGCTGTCGACGAAGCAGCCGGCCCCCCCGAGACCGCCCACGATCAAGGCCGCGAGGCCCGCACCAAGAACGCGAGATGTCCGGAGAAGTGCGCGGGCTGGCTTCATGCGGGCGCGGAGCCTAGTCAGCGCTCCGAGCAGTGGCAACCCGCTCCACGTGTTCGTTTGCGGCGGAGGCACGCCGAACACGCCAGCGCAAGCAAAGCGGCGGACGCTGGGCCCGGCGGCGGGTGCCGCGGCGCAGCACGACCGCGCGGCGGACGCCGGCGAGCGCACACGACGCGGCGGGCGCACGGGCTCCTCGGCGGGGGCTCCGCCCCGCGCCGGCCCCGCGTCCGCGCCGGCCTCGGCGGAGGGATCTGCCCCTGCGCCGGGCCTCGGCGGGCCGCGGGCCCGGCCGCGGGGAGCGGCCGCGGGCTCTGCTGCAGGGAGGTGAAGGTGCTCTCCCACTCCGCCAGGTGCCCAGGGCGCGCCCTTGCTGCGTCACTTCCGCCGACCGAGGTCGAGCCGGGGAGGGATCACCGTCGGCCTTTCCTTGCACGTTGATCTCGGAGACGCGGCGCGCCTTTGCTACGTTGGTCGCCGGGACATGGCCGATCTCGCAGCCGCCCTTGTCATGGGAATCGCCCTCCTCGGGCTGATCTATTGGTATTTTCGTTCAAACAACGGCGACCGGACCCGGCCGCGCACGGCTTCTTCGCCGTCGCTCGGTGGTTCCGGAGCGCATGCCCTCGATGAGGGGGAGGCAGATCTCGAAGGTTCAACGAGCAAGCTTGGCTCCGCCGGCCCGCACGACGCCGCGCGTGCGCCCGCGGGCGACGGCGCACTGGTGAAGCCCACGGCGGGACAGGGGCGCGCGGAGCGCGTCTCGGGCGCCGAGTGGAAGCGGCCGAACGCGCCGCCGCGCCGCGACGACGACGACGACGCCTTCGACGACGACGACGACCTCACGCTGATCACGCTGGCGCCGCCGGAGGTGCTGCAGGGATCGATCAAGCGCCCGAGCGCCCCGTCCTACGGCGGCGACGACGACGACGACGGCGAGGACCACGAGCGCGAGGAGCCCTCCGCCGTGCCCATCATCTACGACGACGAGGCCGCCGTCGACGAGCCGACCAGCTCCTCGCCGCTCCTGCTCATCAGCGCCGTCGGGCAGACGGACCCCGGCCAGAAGCGCAAGAAGAACGAGGACTGCTACCTCTGCCTCGACGAGCACTACCTGTTCGCCGTGGCGGACGGCATGGGCGGCCACGCGGGCGGCGACGTCGCCAGCCGCCTCGCGGTCGACACGATCGCGAGGGCGTTCAAGGACCAGACGTTCGTCGACAGCGACGCGGAGAGCCCGTACCCCGACGTCCCCCGGCGCGGCAGCGAGCTCGCGGTCGCGATCCAGCGGGCGAACCAGGCGATCTACGAGCGGGCCCACGCCGAGCGGAGCCTCTCCGGCATGGGGACGACCCTCGTCAGCGCCCGGTTCTCCCCCAACAAGCAGCGCCTCTATATCGGCCACGTGGGCGACAGCCGCTGTTACCGCCTCCGCGACAACGAGCTCACCCAGCTCACCACCGATCACACGATGGGCGCCGCCGGCATCACCGGGCCGATGGCGAACCACCTCAGCCGGGCGATCGGGATCTCCCCCGCCGTCAAGGTCGACCTGATCATCGCGCGCCCCCACCCCGGGGACGTCTACCTCCTCTGCTCCGACGGCCTGTCGAAGATGGCGACGCACGAGGCCATCCGCGACGTCCTGCTCGCGCAGCCCGACCCCGAGAAGGCGTCCCAGGCGCTGATCGAGAAGGCGAACGCGGGCGGCGGGCGCGACAACATCACCGTCATCCTCGTCCGCGTCAGCGATCCCAAGGACCTCGCCCGGCTGACCTCGCGCGCCGGCATCTGAGCGCCCTCCCCCTCCGCAGCCTCGTTCCTCGCGCCGCGCCGCCGCGGCGCCAGCGCAGCCCCGACACCAGCGCAGCCCCGACACCACGCGTGGTCGCGCGTGGTGGCGCGCGTTTGATTACGGGCAGCGCGCCTCGATTGCCACCGAGACAGCCCTCCTCGCCCGGGAGCGCCGCCATGCAGCGCCGCTCGGCGGCCGCGTGTCGTCTGCTTGCGGGCTGCTTGCTCATGATTATGAGCCATAAGCCCTAATCGTTCTGCAATTTGAACGCGTCCTCAGAATTCAACGCCGCACGTACCATTACGATTCGCAGCACCAAATTCTCAGATTCAATGCGCTCCTGGGACGCAAAATTGCGCCCCAATGAGGCGTCATGACCTCTTGACGCGCTCTGCATGGAGCGCTCTCGATGGCCACCCCAAACGACCTGCGGAGCCATCGACTCGGGATGCGACGAACCCTTTCATTCACGCTCGTTCTTGCCTCTCTCCTGCTCAGCGCGCGCGCGCCCGCGACAGAGCCGGATCGCCGCACGCTGCGCATGCGGTACAGCGCGGCGGCGGACGCGGCGCGCTGCCCTGGAGACGCCGCGCTGCGCGAGCGGATCCTCCAGCGCCTCGACTACGACCCTTTCCAGGAGGACGCCCTCGAGGAGATCACCGTCCACATCGCGCCGCGCGGCGGCGACCTCGTCGCGGAGCTCACGTACCGCGACGAGCACGGCGACCTCGCCGCGCGGCGGGAGTTCAACGCCCGGAACAATCGCTTCGCCTGCGACCTGCTCACCGACTACCTCGCGGCCTCGATCGCCTTCACGCTCACCCCGTTCGCGTGGGACGCCCCCCCTCCGCCCGACGCGGAGCCGTCGCGGCCCGAGGTCGCGCCTCCCGCGCCGCCGCCTCCTCCTCCACCGCCACCCCCGGCACCGCCGCCGGTGCCGGCGGCGCTCTCGCAGCGCGCGAGCCCTCCGGCCACGACCTGGCTGCCAGCGCAGCTCGGCCTGGGCATGATCGGCGGGGTCGGCGACGCCAGCGGGCTGTTCGGCGGTCCGCAGTGGGTCATCAAGGTCCGATGGCAGAGCGGGTTCTCCGTCTCGATGGAGAGCCGGGCCGTGTTCCACGCCCAGACCGAGCGCCCGTTATCGATCGCCAAGGGGCCGACGCAGGGCGCCGGCAGCCCCGGGGACAACAAAGCGTCGCAGGGCGGATTCGTCACCGTGGAGGGGCGGTTCGACAGCACGGTCGCCGCGTGTGTGCACTCGAGGCGCCTGGTCTTCGGCTGCGGCGTCGTGGAGTTCGGCGTGGAGCAGCTCTCCGGGACCCCCGAGAACGCCGCGCCCCTCGAGCTGGCGGTCATGGCGGCCGGGCTGCGCGGCGGGATCGAGCTCACTTTCCGCCGCGTGTTCTCCTTCTACGCCCAGGCCGACGGCCTCGCGGCGGTCGCCGCCATGGACGACGGCTCGGGCCGCGAAACCTTGAGGACATCTCGCGTCACCGCGACGCTCAGCGCCGGGCTGCTCAGGGCGTTCTGAGCGCGGCCGCAGGGCCAGGCGAGCGTGGATCGTGGCTGGAATTTTCTTGCGCCGCGCCGCGCCGCGCGGCGTGCGCCTTGCGGCGCGAGGCGGCAGCTTCTGCCCAGGCCGCCCGGCGTCGCCCGGCACGGCATGGAACGCCTTCTCTCTGGCATGAGGCCGCGAAATTCGCGTAGCCTTGCCTGACGGTGCTCCCGGAGTTCACCGATCCGACCGATCGCTTCATGATAGAAGCCCGCAGCCGAAGCGGCGGCATGGGCGATATTTTCAAGGGCACCGATCAGACCACCGGCGCCCCGGTCGCGATCAAGATCCTGCGCGCCGCCGCGTCGCCCCAGGAGCGCGCCCGCTTCGCGCGCGAGATCGCGATCCTCGCCGATCTGCGGCACCCCAACATCGTCCAGTACATCGCCCACGGCACCTGGCTCGACGGGCGCCTCTTCTTCGCGATGGAGTGGCTCGACGGCGAGGATCTCGGGCAGCGCCAGCGGCGCGCGCCGCTCGGCCTGCGCGACTCGGTGGAGGTCGTCCGGCGCAGCGCGGCCGCGATGGCCGCCATCCACGCCCGCGGCGTCGTCCACCGCGACCTCAAGCTCTCCAACATCTTCCTCGTCCGCGGCAAGGGTACCGCGATCAAGCTCATCGACTTCGGCGTCGTGAAGCTCGCGATCCCGGACGACTGCCCCACGGAGCGCGGGACGATCATCGGCACGCCGCACTTCATGGCGCCCGAGCAGGCGCGCGGCGAGCCGGTGGACGCGCGGGCCGACGTCTACTCGCTGGGCTCCGTCCTGTTCCGCCTGGTCACCGGCCGGAACGTGTTCGAGACCGAGCACGCGATCGCCCTGCTCGGACGCCTCGTGCTCGAGGATCCGCCGCGCGCGCTGCAGTTTCGCTTCGACGTGCCGGAGGCGCTCGACGAGGTGATCACGCGCGCGATCGCCCGCGACCGCGAGAAGCGGTACGAGAACGGCGGCGAGCTGGCGCGGGCGCTCGCCCGGGTCGGGGAGCTCAACAACGATCCGCCCGAGCCCGAGCGGCCCGGCGCGGCGGCCCGGCGCGGCGCGCCGGACCTCAAGCCGAACCCCACGAGCAGCCCCGCCCCGGCCGACGAGCGGCCGCAGGTGCGCCTCGCCACGAGCGAGCGGCGCGTGGTCGCCTGCGTGCTGTTCGAGCTGACCGGCGCGCCGCTCCGCCCCGAGGTGGACGCGGCGCTCCGCGGCCTGCTCGGCGACGACGCGCGGCTCGAGCCGCTGCTCAGCGGGAAGATGGTCGCGGTGCTCGGGGTGGAGCGCTCGCGCGGGGACGAGGCGATGCGCGCGGCGCGGGCGGCGCTGGCCGTCGCCCGGTCGACGCCGGGGGCGCGCGTGTCGGTCGCGGTCGGGCACGCCGTCCGCGGCCGCGCGAACCTCGCCGGCGAGGCGCTCGAGCGCGCGGCGCAGCAGCTGGAGTCCGCCGTGCCCGGCGCGGTCCGGATCGACGCCTACGCGACCGCGGCGCTCGAGGGGCGGTTCGTGGTCGAGGAGGACGCGCGCGGCGGCGTCCTCCTCCACGAGGACGCGACCGGCTTCGACGCGCGGAAGCTCCTCGGCCGCCAGACGCCGACCATCGGCCGGGAGCACGAGATCGCGCGGCTCCAGGGGATCTTCAGCGACATCGCCGAGGACGGCGTCCCGCGCGCCGCGCTCGTGACCGGGCCCGCCGGCATCGGCAAGAGCCGCGTCCGCGCCGAGCTGATCCAGCGGCTCGACATGGCCCCGCACGCGCCCGTCATCCTGCTCTGCCGCGGCGATCCGATGAGCCGCGGCGCCGGCCTCTCGGGGCTCGGCCGCGCCCTGCGCGCCCTCATGAGCATCCACGACGGCGAGCGCCTCGACGACCAGGTGCAGAAGGTGAACGCCCACGTGGCGATGCGGCTGGCCCGCCCGCTCCGGTTCCTCGCCGGCTTCATCGGGGAGCTCGCCGGCGTGCCCTTCCCGGACGAGGGCAACGAGCCGCTGCGCGCCGCCCGCGAGAGCGAGCAGCTCATGGAGGCGCGCACGCGGATGGCGATCGAGGCGTTCTTCCGCTCGAAGTCGGAGGACACGCCGCAGATCCTCGTGATCGAGGACATGCACTGGATCGACAGCACGACGGTCGAGCTCGTCGACTGGCTGCTCGGCTGCGCGGATCTCCGCTTCGGCGTCTTCGGCTTCGCGCGCCCCGAGCTCGCGAGCCGGTTCCCGGCGCTGTGGGAGCAGCGGAGCGTGACGCGCGTGCCCCTCCCGCTGCTCTCCCGCGAGGCCGCCGACCGCCTCGTGGCGACCGCCCTCCCGCAGGCCGACCCGGCCACGCGCGGCGCCATCGTGCAGCGCGCCGGCGGCTACGCGCTCTTCCTGGAGGAGCTCATCCGGCACGCCGCCGAGGGGCGCGACGACGTGCCGGTCAGCGTGCAGGCGCTCGTGCAGCTCCGCGTGGACCGCATGTCGAGCGGGGTCCGCGAGGCGCTGCGCGCCGCGTCGGTCTTCGGGCAGATCTTCTGGACCGCCGGCGTCGAGGCGCTGCTCGAGCGCGCCGTGGGCGCGGAGCTCGCCGAGCTCGAGGCGGGCGAGATCATCGCGCGCCACGGCGCGTCGAGCATCGCGGGGCAGGCGCAGTGGACGTTCCGCCAGGCGCTCGTGCGCGACGCGGCGTACGCGTCGATCCTCGAGGAGGACCGCGCGGCGCTCCACCTCGCCGCGGGCGCCTGGCTGGAGTCCGCGGGCGACGTCGACCCGGGGCTCATCGCGCGGCACGTCGAGATCGGCGGCGACCGGGCGCGGGCGGCGCTGCTCTACGCGCGCGCGACGCGCAGGGCGCTGGCGAGCGGCGCGGAGCTCGACGCCGCGCTCGAGCTCGCGACCCGCGGGCTCGCCTGCGGCGCGGAGGGGATGACGCGCGCGACGCTCCTCGTCCACAAGGGGCAGATCTGCGAGCTGACGGGGCGCGTCTCCGAGGGGCTCGACGCGGCGGAGGAGGCCGCGCGGCTCGCGCTGCCCGGCTCCGACCTGTGGGGCGAGGCGCAGGTCCTCGCGGTGACGTGTTTGACCGCGGCGGGCCGGAGCGCCGAGGGGGACGCGCGCGCCGCGTCCGCGCTCTCGCCGCAGTTCGCGGCCGCGCTCTCGCCGGCGATCCGCGCGGCGCTGCTCGCGTCGCGCGTGCGCGCGCTGGCCGATCTGAGCCGGCCCGCGGAGGCGCTCCGCGCCGCGGAGGCCGCGGTCCAGGTCGCGCGCGCGAGCGGGTCGACCGACGCCGTCCTGCTCACGCTGGAGGCCCAGCTGGCCGCGCTGGTCCACGTCGGCGACCTGTCCGCGGCCGCGGCGCTCGGCGCGTCGCTCGTCGAGGGGGCCGAGGCGGCCGGCGCCGCGATCGTCGCGGCGAAGGCGCGCGCGACCACCGGCTCGGTGCTGAACCACCTCGGCCTGTTCGACGAGGCGCAGGCGGCGCTCGAGCGCGCGCTCCAGGGCGCGCGGAGCTGCAAGCTCCGGCCGCTCGAGGGCGTCGCGCTCCACAACCTCGGCATGTCGTACGCGCGGCTCGGCAACCTCGAGGAGGGCATCGCGCACGAGCGCCAGGCGGGCCGGATCGCCGACGACTGCCAGGCCGCGCGGCTCCGGATCGCCGCCCGGCTCTACGAGGCGATCTTCCTCGTGTGGCGCGGCGCGCCCGGCGATTTCGGCACCGCGCACGCCATCGCGCGCTGGCTCGGCGAGGAGACCGCGCGCCACGCCGTCGCGCTGCAGGCGATGGCGAGCTTCGCGCTCGCGCGCGTGCAGCTGGCGCGCCGGGAGCACCGGGCCGCGCTCGAGGCGGCGCTCGAGGCCTGCCGCCACCTCGAGCGCGGGCCCGTCGAGGAGTGGGACGACGCCATCCGCCTCACGCTCGTGGAGGCCCTGCTCGCGTCCGGCGAGGAGGCGTCGGCGAACGCGGCGCTCGATGCCGCGTTCACGGCCGTGTCCGAGCGCCTGCGGACGATCCGCGACCCCCGGCACCGCGAGGCGTACCTGCGCGGCAGCGACGACATCGGGCGGATCATCGCGCTCGCCCGCGATCGGCTCGGCCGGTCGCTTCCCGCGCCCTCGGACGTGAGGCCGCCCGAGCCCGCTGCGCCGGGGCCCGGCAGGCGGGACGCGCCGGCGCCGCCGCGCGGCAAAGGCGTGAGGGCCGAAGGGGCCTCGGCGGCGCGCGGGGATCGGGCGGAGGCGCACCGCGGCGCTCCTGCGGGGCAGCGCGGCGCGGGCCCTGCGCAGGGCAGGGATACACACGCGGAAGACGCCGCGGCTCCGGCGCACGAGAAGGGCGCGCCACGTTCTTGACGTTGGGTGGCCAGGTAGCTAAGGCCATGCCCGATGCGAAACAACCTGCCTGAGCGGGCCTTCACGCTCCGCTCCACGTCTTCCGATCCCGCGCGCTGCGCCGATGCAGGCCCCGCGGTCCGCCGTTCGACCCGGCCGACGGCGCGCCGGCGGATCGCGGCCCGCGTCCTCCCGCTGCTCGCGGCGGGGGCCCTGGGCACGGCGGCGCTGCTGTCGTCCGCGCCCGCGGCGGCGCAGTCGAAGATCGCGATCGTCGACGTGCGGCGCGCGATGCTGGAGACCGAGGAAGGGCTCCGCGTCCAGGCGACGCTCAAGAAGCTGTTCGACAGCCGCCAGGTAGAGCTCGACACGAAGCAGCGCGCGCTCGCCGAGGAGCGCGACAAGCTCGACAAGGAGGCGCAGGCGGGCAAGACGCCGAAGGACGCGCTCCAGCGCCGGTACGAGACCTGGCAGCGCCAGGCCGCCGAGCTGCAGGCGACGATGGTCGACTACCAGCGCGAGATGCAGCGCAAGGAGAGCGAGCTGACGACGCCGATCCTCCAGAAGGTGCTCGGTCTGCTGCGCCGCCTCGCCGCGCAGGAGGGCTACGACCTCATCCTCGACAAGGCGGCCGCGCCGTATTACCGCGCCGATCTCGAGCTCACCGACCGCGCGATCCAGATGTACAACGGCGGGCAGGCCGGCGACGCGGCCCCGAAGGGCGCGCCGCCCGCGAAGGGCGCGCCCGCGGCGCCGGCGAGGCCGGCCGCCCCGGCGGCGCCCCCGGCCAAGAAGTAAGTCGACTTCCCGCCACGCCGCCCGGGAACCGTGGAGACGGGCCCGGGCGCGCCGCCCCGCTACCTCAGCTCGACCAACTCGGCATCTCCGCTGCTCCCCGGCCCGCGCGGCCGCGGGGCTCCCGCGCTGCGGTATCGCGCGGCATGGTGGCACTGCGCGCCGCCGAGCCCGCCTCCCCGCGGACGGCACGCGGGCAATGACTGCCCGGCTCGGCGGAGGCCCCCTGCATTGCCATCCCACACTGGGGAGACGTAGAGTACAGCGCGCGAGTTGCTCTTCGGGTTCGCCTCGAGAGATCCGCGCAGCGGGCAGCCTGGTACGGAGGTGATTCGTTGAGCTCTTTTGTTGTCGGCCGGGGAGCGCGCCTCGCGGTCTGGATCGGGCTCGGCGCCGCAGGCATGCTCGCTGCGCCCGCGGCGTGCCTGTACCCCGACTACACGTTCGATGAGCCCGAGGCCTCGTCGAGCGCCGGCGGTGGGACGGCCACCAGCAGCAGCAGCTCCGCCGGGGCCGGCGCCGAGGACTGCTCGAACGGGGCCGACGACAACGGCGATGACCTGGTCGACTGCGCCGATCCGGCGTGCGGCGGCTTCGTGTGCACGACGGCCGTGCCGGAGGGATGGAGCGGGTTCTTCGCGCTCTTCGACGGGGAGCCCGCAAAGGACCCGGGCTGCCCCGCCGGCTTCGCCTCGGGGGAGCCGTTCGTCGGGAACCGCAGCCTCGTCGCGCCGCCGGCGAGCTGCACCTGCTCGTGCGACCCGGCGGAGGGACAGACCTGCGCGCCGCTGGAGAACATCGTGATCCACGTCAGCGATGCGCCCTGCGGCGAGGAATTCTACTGCTCCTTCCCGCTCGAGACCCCCGACTGGGAAGCCGGTCAATGCAAGGGTCCCAATGGAGTATTTGGCGGCAGGCAGACCTGCGGGTCGGGCAGCAACACGATGTGCTCGGAGACCACCGGCGATCCTTGTGCTGTCTCGGTCCGCGTGGACCCGCTCGCCGCGTCCGGCGGCGCGTGCGCCGCGAACCCCGTGCAGGTCGAGAAGCCGCCCCCCCGCTGGACCGTGCTCGGCCGGGCGTGCGCTGCGGCCGAGCCGCTCGGCCAGGGCTGCAACGCCGGCCAGGTCTGCGCGCCCAGGCCCGCCGCGCCGTTCGAGAGCGGCCTCTGCATCGCGAAGGACGGCGATAGCAGCTGCCCGCCGGGCGCCTACACGGAGAAACACGTCTTCTTCACCGACGTCGAGGACAACCGCAGCTGCACGGACGACTGCACCTGCGGAGCGCCCTCGGGCGGGACCTGCCCGACGAACGTCGCCCTCTACTCCGACAGGATGATCGACACCTGCATGACGCATCTGCTCGATCTGCCCGCAGGCAGCTGCACCGACCTCGAGGAAAACCCCTCGATCGTCGGCCGCAAGGTGACGGCGCCCGGCATGCCCACCGGCGGCACGTGCGCGCCGCGGGGCGGCACGGCCAGCGGCGAGGCGCGGGGCATCAACCCGAGGACGTTCTGCTGCCGCGGCTGACGCGCCCCCACGTGCCGGGGGCGCGCGGCCTCAGAACCTGCCGGCGACGCTGAGGCCCGCGACGTCGGCGCCGGGCGCCTGCGGCAGGAGGTGGGCGCGGGGCCCGGAGCCGCCGGCGCTCCGCCGGGGCGCGGCGCGGCCGTCGCGGGCAGCCACCTTCGGCTCGTCGGAGGGGTCGCCGCCGCTCGTCGCGAGCAGGAGGATGCCCGTCGCCACGCCGACGACGCCGAGCCCGATCGCGGCCTCGGCGACGCCCGTGTAGAGCCGGCCCCGATCGGCGGTGGGCTTGGCGGAGGGAGGGCAGCGCGTGTCGCCGCCGCACAGCGTGTCGAGCTCGCGGAGCGTGCCGCCGCGGAGGACGAGGAACACGCCGCCCACGGCGCCGCTCGCGATCCCGGCCCCGAGCACCACGAGGCCCGGCACCTTCGACGGCCGCGCGGCCGGCGCGGGGCCCTCCACGGGCGCGACGGGCGGCGGCGTGTCCACGGGCGGCGGCGCGGCGGAAGGCTCGTCGATCACGACGTCCACCGTCCTGGCGTCCCGCTCCGCGACCGTGACGGTCTCCCGTGAGACCTCGCGATCGCCGATCCGCGCGGTGATCACGTGGGTCCCGGGGTCGACCGGGATCTCGGCGCTCATCTCCGGGGCGCCGAGCTCGAACCCGTCGAGCAGGATCGTCGCCGTGAGCGCCCCCTCGCCGCGGCGGATCGCGAGCTTCGGGATGCGCTCCTCGAGGGCCTCGATGCGCGCGCCGACGTTCGTGGTGACGTCCTTCGCCTTCGGGTCGCCCGCGGCCGCGGCCGCGGCGAGGCGGTAGTTGCCGAGCGCCGAGACGAGCTTCCCGAGCCGCTCCTCGCACTCGGCGATGTTGAACACCACCTGCGGCGTGCGCCGCACCCGCGCGACCGCCTGGAACTTGGCGAGCGCCGCGGCGCAGTTGTTCGCGGCGCTGAGCGCGACCGCCTCCTGGAAGAGCGCCCGCGCCTGATCGAGCTCCTCCCTCGTCTGGGCGCTCGACCCAGGCGCCGCGGCCAGCGCCGCGAGCAGCGCGGCGGCCCCGGCGACGTGCTTGCTGCTCCTCCGAAGTCCGCCAGCGTGCATGAATTTTTCTCCTGTGAGCGCACCGCCCAGGTCCTGGCCATGCTTCATCGACCGCGGCGCCGCAAGGCGCCAGGTCGGCGGGGCGCGGCGAGGCCGCCCGTCACCGCGCCCGCCCGTCACCCCGCGCGGCGGCGGGGCCGCGTCCAGCGGCCGGGCGCGCCGGAGGAGCGCGCCGCGATCGGCCGCCACGCCTGGATCGCCTCCTCCTGCACCACCACGAGGTCGTGTGGGTCGAAGCGCACGACGTGCCCGGTGCGGACGATGAGCTCGCGCTGGAGGTGCCGGCGCTCGGCCGGGGTGACCGGCCCCGCGTCGAGCTCGTCGAGCACGACCTCGGGCGTGTAGGGGCGCCCGCGGCGGTAGCGGCCGCCGAGGTCCCAGCCCTGGCAGCGCTCCCGCCAGAAAGCGCGCCAGCGCGCGGCGTCCACCGTGGGCTGCTCCACCACCTCCGGCGCCGGCTCCGCGGGCAGGTCGCGCGCGTCGCTGACCAGCTGCGCCAGCTTGAGCTCGCGCGGCTCGCCGACGTCGGGCTCGGGCGGGTCGGCGACGAAGATCTCGTCGTCCTCCACCGCGACCTCCTCCCACAGCCCCGCGCCGGTGATGCGCTCGAGCGCATAGGCCGCCGCGCGCTGCACCGCCTCGTCGCCGCCGCGCTCGATCAGGTCGACGAGCAGCGGCACGGACGAGGCCGCGCCGGCGAAGCCCACCGCGAAGATCAGGCCGCGGCGCGGCGCCTCGAAGGCGCGCGCGGCGAGGTGCCGCGCGTCGCCCTCGTCGCCCGCGACGGCCAGGAGCAGCGCCGCCGCGTCGCCGCTCTCGGCGTCGTCGAGCGCGGCGCGCAGCACGAGCGAGGCGTGCGGGTGGTCCGAGAGCGCCATGGCCGTCCAGGCGGCCTCGCGGAGCTCGGCGTCGGGCGACGCGAGCGCCCGCTGGATCAGCTCGGGGAGGCGCGCGCTCGGGGCGCAGCCGAGGTGGTGGAGCGCGCGCGCCGCGACCGGGGGCTCGTCCAGGGCCGCCGCGACGAGCTCGTCCTCGGTCGCGAGGCCGCGGTAAGCGAGGACGTCGATCGCCATGGCGCGGATGAGCGGCGCCGGATCGCGGAGCAGGCCGCGGAGCGCGAGCGGCAGGAGGTCATGCGGGGCGAGCTTCCACGCCGCGCCGACCTGCTCGATGAACGCCCGGTCGCGATCGCTCCGGAGCAGCGCGAGCTCGGCCGCGGCGAGCGCGTCGCGGCCCGCGACGCAGCCGAGCACCATCGCGCTCGCGAAGGCGAGGCTCGGGTCCTTCACGGGCGCGTCCGCCACGAGCCGCGGGACGTGCTCGATCGCCGCCTCCCCGATCGCCGCGATCACGTCGATGGCCGCGAGCATGCGCCGCTCGAGGATCAGCGCCCCGCGGAACGGGTCGCCAAGCAGCGGCGCCCGCTGCATGCCCGAGAGCGCCACCTCCTCGAGGCACTCGCGCGCGCGGCCGCGGAGGAAGGCGAGGTCGTCGATCGCGGCGCCGATCTGCTTCGCGAAGCCCGGCGGCGGCTCGCGCGCCGCGCCCGCCCCGCCGCCGCGCGCCGGGAGCGGCCGCGGCTCGCCCGCGCCGGGGAGCACACCGGGCGCGGGCGCCTGCTTCTTCAGCGCCGCGACGGCGGCCTTGAGCTCCTCGAACGTCCTCGGGGGCGCGATCGGCGGCGGCGGCTTCGCGCAGAGCTCGGCCGGGGGCGGCTCCGGGACCTTGAGCACGGGCGAGAGCGAGCGCCGCGCGACGGCGTGCAGCCGCGGCCGGTCGAGGCTCGCGAGCAGCATCGGCCGCGGCTGCGCGCCGTCGCGCAGCGCCGCCGGCGCGACGGCGAGCCGCACCTCGGCGCGCTCGAGGCAGCCGCGCGCGTGCTGGAGCAGCGTGCCCACCGGCGCGAAGCTCACGTCGAGCGCCGCCGCCTCGACGATCGGGGCGGCGGCGCTGTCAATTTCCGCCATCGCTGCGCGCGCGGCGCCCAGGCGTTCGGCGCGGCCGTCGAAGGCGTCGTAGAGCGCGCCGAAGGCTCGCTCCAGGGCGCGCGCGGGCCCGGTCAGATCGATCGTGGGCTCGACGTCGTGCTCGAGCGCGAGCGCCGCGCGGCGGAGCGCGGCGTGGCCGCTCTCCAGCTGCTCCTGCGCGGGGGCGTGGGTGCTGGCGGTCGCGGAGGGGTATCCGTCTGCGGCGCCGGGCGCGACGAAGGGCAGGTGCGAGAAGGACACGCGCCATGGATACACCTGCGCGGAGGAGGCCCCAAGCCGCGCGCTGAGGTAGCCTGGCCGGGCGATGAAGGACCCTGCCCGCGACGTCGAGGAGTTCGCGACGCTGGCCGCCCAGCTCGCGGACCCGGGCGCCGACCGCGCGGCGCTGCTCGCCGCGCACGGGCTCGACGAGGATGGCTGGGAGGCGCTCGACGACGCGTGGCAGGCGCGCCTCTTGGAGGCGGACGAGGGAGACGACGAGGACGCGGGGGTGCCGCCGCTCGTGGTCGCCTTCGCGGAGGCGTTCGCGAGGGCCCAGCGCGCGCGCGCGAGGAGCGAGCTGTCGTTCGACCGTTTCCTCGAGGCGGCGCGCGCGATGAAGCGGGGCACCGACATGGCGACGGTGCTGAGCCGGCTGGACATGACGCTGGAGGACTACCTGAGCGCGCAGCAGCGCTGGACCGCGGCGATGCTCGAGGACGAGGAGCTCCTGGCGAGGTTTCAGCGGGCGATGAGGTAACGAGGCGGCGCGAGGCGGTCGGGGCCGCCGGTGTATGCTCGGGGGAGCATGGTGGAGCGCGAGGGGACCAGCCGTTCGATCACGCTCGAGGAGCTCGCCGCGATCGCGGGCGCCCTCGACGCGGGCATGCCCCGGGACGAGGTGCTGGCGGGGGCGGGGCTCTCGGCCGAGGCGTGGGAGGCGGCGCAGGAGCGCTGGCTGTCGCGGCTCGCGGCGCAGGCCGCGCGGGGGCAGCTGCGATCGAGCCAGCGTTACCTGGAGCTCGTCGCCGAGCAGAGGCGCCGGGCGCAGGTGAAGGTGCAGGCGCTGCGCAGGAAGCTGGAGGGCCCGATCCCGGTGGCGCCCGCGGCGCACCTCTCGCCGCTCCAGGACGCGCGCCGGGACAGGGCGACGCCGCTGCCTGCGGCAGAGGCGCGCAGCGAGGCGGCGGCGGGCTCGCCGTGGGCGAGGGGCCAGTCCTCGGGCCAGGACGCGGCGAGGCCGTCTGCGGTCGAGCGCGCCGGGACGCCGGAGGCGGCGAGCCAGGACACGACGGCCTCGAGCACGGTCAGCCCCTTGGCGGCGCGCAACGCCCTGCCCTTTGCGCGGCAGACGCCTCCACCGGCCGCGGACGCGGCCCTGCCCTTTGCGCGGCAGACGCCTTCGCCGCCCGCCGACTCGGCCCTGCCCTTTGCGCGACCGACCCCGCCGCCGGTGGCAGACGCGGCCCTGCCTTTCGCGCGGCCGACGTCCTCGCCGCCGCCCGCCGACTCGGCCCTGCCCTTCGCGCGGCCGACGTCCTCGCCGCCGCCCGCCGACTCGGCCCTGCCTTTCGCGCGGCAGACGCCTCCATCGGCCGCCGACGCGGCCCTGCCCTTTGCGCGCCCGGCTCCTCCGCCGCCGGCCGACTCGGCCCTGCCCTTTGCGCGGCCGACGCCCTCGCCGCCGGCCACCGACACAGCCCTGCCCTTCGCACGTTCGGCTCCTCCGTCCGAGGTCTCGCCGCTCTCCATGAACAAGACCATGGCGCTGCCGTCCCGACCGTCGACAGGTAGCTGGGCCCTGCCGTTCCAGCCGCCCGGCGCTGCCGGCGGGCCGCCGGCCGATGCGTCGGGCGCCCAGCCCGCCGCGCCAGCACCCGCCGGCGCGGATGCGGAGCTCATGGAGAGCGTGCATCGGATCACGCTCGCGCAGTACGTGCACCTCTGCGCCAGGGCGCGCGAGTCCCCGGACCACGTCCCCGTGCTCCAGCAGCAGTACGGGCTGAACCCGATGAGCTGGACCACGCTCCACCAGGTGTGGGGCGAGCGCTTCCAGCGCAACCCGGCGCTCAGGGCGCGGTGGCAGGCGCTGCTCGACGAACACACGCGGCGCTGAGCCGCGGCGGCTCCGCCTCCCCTGCCCCGCGCCCGGCGCCACGCGACGCGCGTCAGTTCAGCCGCAGGAGCCTCCCCACGATCCGGAACAGCCCCCGCGACGCGGCGCTGATGCGGCTCCCGACCACCTCGATGTCGCCGTCCTCGCGGATGCGCACCGCGCCGCGGCCGGAGCGGAGGAGCAGCTCCTGCTCGCCCTCGATGGTGATCGTCGCCGCCTTGAGGTGGAGCGCCTTCGGCCGCTGCGTCGTGAGGGCCGCGACGACGAGCGGCGGCTCACCTTCGCAGAGCTCGATGAGCACGGCGTCGCCGCGGGCGTGGGCGTCGGCGATCACCCCGGGGTCGACCTCGGGCGCGATCTCGGCCTCGACCGGCCCCGCCGCGCCCCGGAGCAGGATCGTCGCCCGCCGCCCGACGACCGAGGCGACACGCGCGGTCCGCACCGAGACGCCGAGCGGCTGCGCTTGCCGCTCCGGGAGCGGCGCCGCGCTCGGCGCGGCCGGCTCGGCGAGCACGTCGTCGAGCGTCACGCGCGGCGGCTCGGACGTCTGCGCCGCCGGGGCCTCGGCCTCGGCTTCCTCGAGCGCGAGCGGGGCGCCGGCCTCCCGCGAGCCACCATCGAATGGCGTCGCCATCACACCTCCGAGACCTTCTTCGGCAGCTGGATCTTCGGCGCCAGGAACGCGACCATCGGCGAGGTGATGGTGACGCCGCCGCCGTCGATCACGACCTCGCTGCCGCCGCACTTGAACACGATCGCGCCCTTCGCCTCCACCTTGTGGAACGCCCCGATGAAGGTCGCGGGCCCCACGGCCTGCACCACGTGCGAGCCCTTGAGCTTGTCGACGACCGCGCCGCCCACCATCGCGGTGCGCGAGCCGGCGATCGTCTCGCTCTCGCCCGCGTTGCTGAGCACGATGAGGCCCGTCGCCTTCTCGGTCTTCGAGCCGGTGACGCTCTCGGCGTAGCTGCCGAACGCGACCTGCACGGTCGCGGCGCCCACGTCGAGGGTCTTCTTGCCGGTCACGTTGTTGTCGATGTCCTGGACCGCGGCGACGACCTTCATCGAGCCCACGGTCTCGCCGTGGGTGCCGGCGACCTTCGCGGTCGAGTGCCCGGGCCCCTTCTCGCGATCGGTCGCGTCGACGCCGTCGACGTTGCCCTCGGGCCCGGCGGCGTTCGCCATCGACTCGCCCCCGCCGCCGCCAGAGTCCAGGCCGAGCGCCCCGGCGAGCGCCTGCGGCTGGACGAAGACGCGGCCCGCCAGGCTGCTGTGCGCCACGTTCGAGGCGATCGACGCGAGCATGTTGGGGGGCCCGGACCCGCCCGGCGCGCCACCGCCGCCGCCGCCACGCCCCGGCGGCCCCGCGCGGGACGCGCCACCGCCGCCGCCGCCGCCGCCGCCGCCCATCGACGCCGCGAGCTGGCTCGCGCCGGGGATCCCGGACGCGCCCGCGATCATCGCAGGCATGCCGCTCATGTCGCCGCCGGCGACCGCGCGCATCGCGCCCGAGACGCCCTGCACCTGCTGGTTCAGCGCGTTGATCGGCCCCATCACCTGGTTGATCGCGCCGTCGACCTGCCCCTGGATCGCCGAGATCGCGTTGTTGGCCATCACGCTCGCGAACTGCACCGCCGTCTGCGCGGCCAGCGCGAGCATCGCCTCGAGCGGGTTGCCGTCCATCTCGAACTGGTTGCCGCCGACCGTGGTCGTCGCGTTGCCCTTCGCCGTCAGCGCGGAGACCGCGTTCACCTCGAGGTTGCGGTTGCCGCCGACGTCGATCGACTGGTTCGCGCCGACCGTGTTCGAGGATCCCTTCGTGATCTTCGTCGTCTGGTTGCCGCCGACCTCGAGCGATGCGTTGTTGCCGACCACCGAGGTCTCGTTGTTGCCGATGGTCTTCTTCGCGTTGTTCGCCGCCACCGTCTTCATGTCGTACTGGGCGTGCATCATGATCTCCTCGGCGCCCGCCTTGTCCTCGAAGCGGATCTCGTTGGCGCCGCCGCCGCCCGGCGTGCTCGCGGTGCGGATCGCCGTGCGGGTCTTGCCCTCCGGCAGCGCGTAGGGCGGCATGAAGACGCCGTTGTAGAGGCGGCCGGTGACGAGCGGACGATCGGGGTTGCCCTCGAGGAACTCGACGATCACCTCCCAGCCGATGCGCGGGAGCATCATCGAGCCCGAGGTCTGGAGCTGCGCGACCCGGATCCAGCACGAGGCCTTGTCGTCGTTCACGTCGCTCCGGTCCCAGTGGAACTTGACCTTGCACCGGCCGTGCTCGTCGGTGTGGATCGCCTCGGGCTGCGCGCCCGCCGGCGCCACCACCCGCGCGGTCTGCGGCCCCTCGATGATCGGGATCGGCGTGACCCGCCGCGGCCGGTACTTCACGGAGGCGGGCACGAGCCGCGCCCGCGCCCGCGAGCGCGGCGCCGAGCCCTGGCCCTCGTCGTCCTCGCCGCTATGCACGAACGTGTGCGTCACCGCGAAGAGGAAGTACTCGCCGTCGAGCTCGCCGGCGTCCGTGATCGCGATCGTGTGGCCGACCGCGAGGCGCGGGCAGACCGCGTCGATCGCGACCGTGCGCCGCTCGACGTGCTCCTCCTCCAGCCGGATCTGCGCGAGCCGCTCGCCCTCGCTCGGCTCGACGTAGCCGCCCGGGTAGTCGTAACGCTCGAGCTCCGCGTGCTCGCCGGCCTCCGCCGTCGCCGTGAGGTCGAGCTGCGGCCGCTTGAAATCGTAGTCGCGGAGGACGAACTTGCCGGACCGCACCCGCTCCTGCTCGCGGATCGCGTAGATCGCGTCGCGCTCGTCGGCCGCGCTCAGGCCGGTGCGCCGCCGGAACGGCAGCGCGGGGTCGCCCGGGATCGGCGCGGCGACCGTGCTGTCGTCGTCGAAGACGAGGAGCTCGCCGTCGTCGTCCACCTCGACGAAGCTGTAGATGCCCTCGTGCTCCAGGAGCCGCGAGACGAAGGCGAGCGCGCTCTCCTGGTACTGCACGCAGTACTCGCGCTTCGGGCACTCGCCGCTGAGCCGCCACGCGATGCGGTCGATGCCGTGATCCGCGAGGACCTGGGTGACGATCTCCTGCGCGGTCATGTCCTGGAAGATGCGCGAGTCGACGCTGCGCGCGAGCAGCGCGAGGCAGGAGACGACGCGCAGGGCGTAACGCGCGCCCGGCACCTCCATGCCGACCTCGGTGGAGCCGATCGTGGTCACGGCCTCCACGACGCCGGCGACGACGCGCGGCGCCTCGCCGGGCGCGCCGAAGAAGAGCCTCGCGCCCTTGCCGATCATCGCGTCGGGCTCCTCGTAGGCGTAGAGGATCACCTCGACGTCGAGCACGAGGGGCCTGCCGGCCTCGTGGGCGCACTCGAAGCGGAGCACCCGGGCGGCGGGGACGTCCGCGATCGTGAATTGAGCTACGGTCTCGCGTGCCACGTTCGCCTCCTGCTCCTCAGTTGTCGATCACCAGCGCGGCGGCGTCAGAGACGTCGCCGTCGAGCTTCGCGCTCACGCCGAGGATCGCGACGCTCGCGGGCGTCAGCGACAGGATCGACGCGCCCATCACCAGCGTGAGCGCGGCGTCGGCCTGGAAGACGACGTTGTTCGCCTTCACGATCTGCGCGCCCCCGGCGAGCTCGGTGTAGGTCCCGAGCGAGCTCTCCACGCGATCGCCGTTCGCGACGTTGACGATCGCGCCGCCGACCTTCACGTTCATCGATCCGCCGACCTGGACGCCGCGGCCGGCCTTGACCGCGATGACCTTCGCGCCCGCGGCCGTCTCGCTCCGGTCGCCCTGGACCGTCACCGAGCGGTGGCCGAGCGCGAGCTCGATCAGCGCCGCGCCGACGTTGTGGTCGTAGGCGGCCAGCGTCTGGTCCGTCACCGAGCCGACGACGAGGTCGATCTGGTTGCCGGAGACGTCGAGCGTGCTGCTCCCCGCGACGTCGCGCTTGTGGTCGCCGCCGATCTTCATGTCGCGATTGCCGCCGATCGAGAGCGCGTGATCGCCGCCGATGTCGTCCACGTGGAACGTCTCCACCTTCATCGACTGGTTGCCGGACACGGAGATCGTCTGGTTCGAGCCGACGCTGGTCGTCATGCTGTTCGTGACGTTCGTCGACTGGTCGGCGCCGATCTTCTTCTTGTGGTCGTTGCCGATCGACTCGGTCGCGTTGTTCTTCACCTCGGTGCTCATGTCCTTCGAGGCGTTCATGAACATCTCCTCGCCGCCCTTCGTGTCCGACATGCGGAGCTCGTTCGAGCTGCCCCCGCCCGGCGTCGTCGCGGTCTGGAGGGAGCTCTTCGCGGCCTCCTTCGGGAGCGCGTAGGGCGGCGGCGTGAGCGCGTTGTACACGCGGCCCATCACGAACGGCCGGTCCGCGTCGCCCTCCAGGTGGCGCACCGTGACCTCCCAGCCGACGCGCGGCAGCAGCATCGAGCCGCCGGTCGGCACCTGGCTCGTGCGGATCCAGCGGCTCGACGTGTCGTCCTTCTTGCCGGAGCGATCCCAGTGGAACGAGACCTTCACCTGGCCGGCGGCGTCCGTGTGGATCTCCTGCCCCGAGGGGCCGGTGGTCATCGCCGTCTGCGTCCCCGGGATGACCCGCTCGCGCGCGCGCCGCGGCGGCCGGTAACGCGTGCTCCCGGTGGGCACGCCCCAGAACTCGCACGAGGTGCGGAGGTCGCGCACGCCGTCGTCCACGTTGCCCCCGGCGATCTCGAACGATCGCGGCCGGCTGCCGGCGATGCGCGCGCGGATCACGAGGTACTCCTGGTTGAGCGGGTCGTACGGGTGGCCCTCGATCGAGAAGCGCCGGCCCGGGAGCAGCGCGAGCGAGCCCGTCTCGCCGCGCACGACGTCGCGCTCGGCCTGGGCGGCGTCGAGCAGGACCTTGGCGAGCCGCTCGGCCGCGCTCACGTCGGCCGCGCGCGCGGGGTACTCGTAGATCTCGAGCGCGTGCGACCCGGGATCGGTCCCCTCCGCCGACGCCTCCAGCTTGAGCGACGGCTTCTCCGGGTCGTAGTCGCGGACGAACGTCTTGTCGCTCTTCACCGAGACCGCGCGGGAGAGGCGGACCACGCGGTCAGCGAACCCGTCGGCGCCGAAGTCCTGGTAGAACGGGAGCGTCGTCGCGCCCTCGATGTCGTCGAGGCCCGTCGGCGAGTCGCAGAAGACGGCCACGTCCTCCTCGTCCTTCATGTGAATGGCGAAGTAGATCCCCTCCTCGGCGAGGAGGCGGTGGACGAAATCGAGGTCCGTCTCGCGGTACTGGACCGTATAGACCCGCGGCGGGTGCGGCTCGGTCACGCGCCAGTCCTGCTGGCGCGCGGTCACGCCCGCGCCCTCGAGGACCTGCTTCACGATATCGACCGCGCTCATCTCCTGGAAGATCCTGCAATCGGCGCGCTGCTCCAGGTTCCATAACGCCGGCGCGACGAGGAGCCGCAGCGCGGGCACGTCGTCGCTGTCGGGCAGGAGCTCGGCGAGCACGACCGTCCCCGCGAACGTGCGCGTCTGCGTGTCATTGCTGCGCGACAGCGTGAACACCGCGCGCTTGCCGAGGAGCTCCTTCGGCCTCGGCAGCAACGCCGCGTCGTCGATCAGGTCGCACTCGAGGTGGGTGAGCTCGGAGAGCTGCTCTGCGAGCTCGAAGCGCAGCACCTGGAACGTCTTGCCCTCCACGCTGACGGAGGAGAGCGCCATGATGTGTTGATCGGCCATGGTTCACCTGCCTTCGCCCGAGGGCTTCACGATCCGAGCTTCATCGACGCGCCCATCTTGACCACCATCGCGCTCTTGACCGCGATCTTGGCCCCCTTGATCACGACGGGCCCGCCGCCGAGCTTGATCTCGCTGCCGCCGCCCTTGAAGGAGCCGACCGCGCCGAGCAGGGTGATCATCGGCGCCTGGACGACGAGATCGCCGTTCAGCTTCTGGTAATGGAGTCCGCCCACCATGCTGGTGACGCCGGTCGCCACGTGGGAGAGGGAGCCCTTCGTGAGGTGGAGCTCGGCCGCGACGGACGTCTGGTCCTTGTTGGCGCTGATCTGCTCGCCGTGGCTGCCGTTGATGATCTGCGCCTTCACGGCGCCGACCGTCTCGGCCATCCCGCCGAGCACGTTGTCGTTGATCGAGCCGAGGCTCCCGGCGAGCTCCAGCGCGCCGACCTTGCGGCTCATGTCCCCGGTGATCGACTGCTCGATGCCGTTCGAGATCGTGATCTGATTCCCGCTCACCGTGTAGGACCGGTTGCCGGTGATCTTCTCGACATAGTTGCTGATCGCGTTGGTCGTGTCGTTCCCGCCGATCGATATCGTCTGATTGCCGGAGATCTTGTGCGAGAGCACGGCGCCGACGTCGAGCGACTGGTTGCCGGCCACGGAGATCGACTCGTTGACCTTGACCGATCGAGAGCCGTTCACGCTGACGTGCTGCTCCTCGTTGACCGCGACCTCCTCGACCTTGTCGTGCTTGACCGTGACGTTGAGGTCCTTCTGGGCGTGGATGCCGAACCCCTGGCTCCCCGAGGTGTCGGACATGCCGACCTCGTTGTGGCCGCCCGCGCCGGGCGACGACATGCTCTTCAGCGTGCCGGACGCCTTGGCGCCGGGCAGCGGCTGCGGCGGGGTCTTCTCGGCGTTGTAGGTGCGCCCGAGGGCGACCGGCCGGTCCGGGTCGCCGTCGAGGAAGGCGACGGAGACCTCCCAGCCGACGCGGGGCAGGATCATGGAGCCGCCCATCGCGACCTGGGAGACGCGCAGCCAGCAGCTCGAGGTGTGGTCCTTTTGGCCCTGCCGGTCCCAGAAGAAGCGGACCTTGATCCGGCCGTACTTGTCGACGTGGATCGCCTGCTCCTGGGTGCTCGACCCCGTGACGACCGCGGTCTGGATCCCGCGGATGCGCGGCCGCCGCGCCCGGCGCTCGGCCGCGAAGGGCGCGCCCTTCGGGATGCCGCTGAAGCGGTTCGCGAGGTCGATGTTGTGCTCTCCCCCGGTGATCGTCTGCTTGCCGCGCGAGACCAGCCGGGTGACCACGAACAGGCCGTTCAGGCACGGCTCCGAGGCGCCCTCGACGGCGAACGGCTCGCCCACGTGGAGCCGCGCGGCGCGGCTCTGGCCCTCGCACACGTCGGCGTCGGCCACGAGCGCGCGCAGGCGCGCCTCGGCGCGGCGCGCGCCCGCGCCGCCCTTGGTGAAGCCGCCGGGGTACTCGTAATAGGGCAGCGCCCAGGCCTCGTCGCGCGGCAGCGACGACTCGGGCTTCACCTCGGGCTTCTCGAAGTCGTAATCCCTCAGGTGGACGCTGTTCGTGCGCAGCGCCCGCGTGCGCGAGAATTTCGAGAGCGGGTGGCTCCCGGGGATGCCCCCCTGCGCCATGCGAAAGATCACCGGCGTCCCCGACTCCACCGCGAAGGAGGAGGGATCGTCGGTGACGATCATCGTGTGGCCGTCGGCGTCGTGCCGGAAGTAATAAAAGAGGCCGTTGTCCTCGAGCAGGCGTGAGACGAAGTTGAGGTGCGACTCGCGGTACTGGACGATGAACTCGCGCGGCTCGTAGTCCTTCGCGATCCGCCACTCGACCTTCTCGCCGAAGCCCGCCTCCTCGAAGACGGTCTGCGCCACCTGGACGAGGGTCTTCTCCTGGAAGATGCGGCACCCCTCGCGGTGCTCGAGCGCGGCGAGCGCGGGGCGCAGGCGGACGTCGAAGTGGCGGATGTCGCCCGCGAGCCCCGCGAAGCCCGCGCGGTCGACGAGGCCGTCGAAGAAGCGCTCCTCGCCGGACGTGTCGGTGACGCGCAGGCAGAGGCGCGTGCGCAGGCAGTCCTCGACCCGGAAGGACGGGTCGCTCGTCGAGAACCGCACCTCCACCGCGTACGGGAGGGAGATGCCCTCGACGGCCTCGAACGCGGCCACGGACAGGTCCGCGGGGAGCTTGTCGCCCACGAGGGAGAAGGTCGCGAAGGGAGCGGGCATGGCGGCATGGTAGGCGATCGCCGAGCGGCGCCAAGCCCCGGCGCACGCCCGCGGCGCGGCGTGGACACGGAATGCGATGCGGTAAAAAAGGCGTGGAAGCCGAATTTGACGCGAGGCTTCGTCTACCCGTGGGCGGTTGCACGGATGTACAGCAAGATGTACACCTCGATCATGGCGCATCGCTACTCCGTCGCCGAGGCCCGGGCCCATCTCCCCTCCATCATCGAACAAGCGGAGGCCGGTGAAGCCGTGGAGATCACCCGCCGTGGCCGCCCCGTGGCCGTCGTCCTGTCCCCGGAGGAGTTCGAGCGGCTGCGCTCGGACCGGCCCCGCTTCGGCGACGTGTACCGCGCGTTTCTAAAGCGGTTTCCTCTCGACGACGTGGGCCTCGATCGCGATTTCGCCGCGTCCGTGCGCGATCGCTCGCCGGGCCGCAAGGTCAAGCTGTGACCCTCCGCTTCCTGCTCGACACGTCGACGATCTCGGAGCCGATGAAGCGGGCGCCCGACGAGGTGATGGTCGCGAAGATCGAGGCCCATGCGCACGAGAGCGCGCTCGCCGCTCCGGGGTGGCACGAGCTCCGGTACGGCTGCCGGCTGCTCCCCTCGGGCAAGCGGCGCTCGGCGCTGGAGGCGTACTTGAGGGAGGTGGTCTACCCCGCTCTCCCGATCCTGCCGTACGACACCGTCGCGGCGGCATGGCACGCGGACGAGCGCGCTCGGCTCGATGGAGAGGGGACGCCGGCACCGTTCGTCGACGGGCAAATCGCCGCCATCGCCGCGGTCAACGACCTGATCCTGGTGACGGCGAACGTGCGCGACTTCCAGCGGTTTGAGGGCCTCAAGATCGAGAGCTGGGCGAGCAGGAAGAAAAAGCCGTCGTGATCTCGGCGCCCGGCGCGTTCTCGATGACGAGAACGCCTCTTCGCGGACCTCCGTCGTCGCCCGATTCGAACACTCCCGGGTCGCGCTCCGGGCGCAGGTGGCTCAGCCCGGCGCCATGACCGCCACCGCGGCGCGCTCGCCGCCGTCGCTGCCGGCGAGGGAGACCGCGACCGGGTGCGGCGCGAAGCCGCGCAGGAACGCCTCCGAGGCGATGGCGAGGTGCAGCGGCATGGCCGCGGCGCCGAGGTGGCCCATGCGCTGGGCGGGGCTCTCCACCTGCTGCGGCTCGCAGAAGAAGCGCTGCGTGCGCGCGGCGGCGGCCTGGAGCTCGAAGTGGCGGAAGGTCTCGAACGTGAGATCGGTCAGCACCCAGCCGGCGCGCAGCCCCCGATCGGCGAGCGGGGCGAGCGCGGTCCGGAGCGCGGCGGTGAGGCCCGCGGCCTGGAAGGCGGGCTCGTCGTTGTCCGGGCGCGCCCGCTCGTGCGCGGTGGCGAGGCCGACGATCTGCGCGCGCTCGGCGAGCTGACAGCGGCGCGCGACGTCGGGGCGCATCAGGACCACGAAGGCGGCGCACTCGCCGGGGATGAAGGCGTCGAGGTTGTCCGACCGGAAGATCCGGCCGGCGGCGTCGAGCGCCGCGATGCGCGCCGGATCATAGTCGGTGTGCACGCCGCCGAGCAGCGCCGCGTCGATGGTGCCGTGCGCGAGCGACTCGCAGAGCGAGGGCAGCAGGAACCCCGGCCCGGCGGCGCCGCGCGTCGAGACCTTCACCGCGACCTCCTGCGCGCGCGCCCGGATCCGCGCGCCGAGGTCGGCCGCGAGCCGCTGCGCCGAGGCCTCGCCCCCCGGCGCCCGCTGGCCGAGCTGCTCGTCGAGGCAGAGCGCGAGCTGCACCCGCAAAGGCGGCGCCGCGGGCCCGAGCTTCTCGAGCGCCTCGTCGAGCGCGCGGGCCGCGAGCAGCGCGGCGCGCTCGGCGCCGGTGACGAGCGGATCGAGCGTGGGGAGGAAGCACATCGTGATCGGCTCGCCCTCGGCGTCCACGAGCGGCGACTCGCGCATGGCCGCGGCCGAGGCGCGGTGCGAGAAGGCCGTGTCGAGGGAGGAGAGGCCGATGGGCGTGATCGCCCCCGCGGCCACGACGGCGGCGAGCGGCCTCACGCCTGCACCTCCTCGCGCACGATCACGCGTGCGTCCTTCATTCGCCGGGGCGCCTTGACGTGCGCGCGCCAGACCATCTCGACGGCGACGGGCTTGTCGGGGCCGGCGGCGTAGAGGTCGACGAGGACCGTGTCGAGGTGCGGCGCGAACGCCGCCGGCTCGCGGCCCTTCACGTGGAACTCGATCGCGAGCTTCACCTTCGGGAGATCGAAGCTGAGCGCCCCCTCGGGCGTGAGGTTCAGCGTCCGCACGGGCTCGCCGCCCGCGAGCGGCGGATCCGCGATGAGGCCGGGCGAGGCGCAGAGGTGGTGGCGATCGTCGAAGTCCTCGGGCAGGAGCGGCGCGCGGAGCTCCTTCCAGGTCTGATCGTACGTCCCGGCGTACCTGCGGCGCGGCTCCCAGTGCCGGCCGATCGGCCCGATCCCGGCCGGCGGCGGCGGGATCTTCGCCGTGCGCAGCGGGTACGCGGGATCCTCGATGTTCGGCGCCGGCCGGTGGGTGAGCGAGGCCGGATTGCGGGTGACGCCCATCCCGATGGGGTTGCGCGGCTCCTCGACGAGCGCCGCGGGATCCTCGTCGTCGGTGCCTCCCCACGCGTAGTCGTAGCGCATGTCGATCTCCTGGATCGGCGCAGGCGTGGTGAGGCCGTCGCCCTTCTCGACCCAGAGCCGCCGGCCGAACACCACCAGCGATTTCCTGAGCGGGCCGACCTCGACGCGCACGTCGAAGGAGGGCACGGCCTTGCGGTTCGGCGCGTAGGCCTTCGCCACGAAGAGCACGTCGGTGCCCGGCTTGAACAGGCAGACGTCCGCCGGGTAGGCGATGCTCTCGGGTCTGTCCTTCTCCCACGGCAGGTCGGCGAGGCGGACCCCGCGCGCGCGCTCGGGCGGCGCGAGCTCGAGCGCGCCGTCGTCCTGGAGCTCGAAGCTCGCCTTGACGATGGTGACCAGCTTCTCGCCGTCGCGGTCGAGCAGCAGCTGGGGATGCACGACGAAGTCCGTCCTGTTGTCGAGCGGGGGCTGGTCCATCGCGGCGGCATTATCGACAAGATCGGAGCGGATGTCTCTCCGCGCCGCGCGCGCCTGCGCAGGCCCCCGGCGTCGCGCTGCGCGGCGCGCGGCGCGCGCCGCGCAGACGGCGCGAGGTTAACGCACGCACCTCACCCAGGCTGACGTGAAGTAGTTCCACTTGCCGCTGGCTCCGGCGTTGAACCCGGTGAAGCCGTCGTCGAAGTTGAGCGCCCACGCCGCCGGGGCGTTCCTCACAGCCGCATGGGAGGCCCAGTACCAGTCGTTGCTGCGGGCGCCGTATTGCGTGTCGGGGAACATCGCGCGGTTGATCGACGGGGCCACCTGCGCCTCGTCGACCAGGGTCGCGAGCTCCCGGATGCTCGGCAAGCGCCAGGTGTGGCCGTTGAGATCGAGCGCGGCGCAGTAGCCTGCCGCCTCTTCCCAGGGCATCGTGGTCGGCGAATAGGCCTGCTGCCAGACGAGGCCTGTGTAGTTGTCCTTCACTTCTCCGGGCGACACGACGGCGTACTGGTCGGGCGGCGCCGCGGCCGGGCTGCTCGGCGCCTCGCCCTCGCCATTGCCTCGCACGCAGCGCAGGCTCGCCGCCGTCGCCTTGGAATAGGCGTTGCTGACGATGCCGTCGCTCAGGTTGAAGGCCCATGCATAATCGCGGCCGGCGCCGGCGCCGGCCTGCCGGATCGTGAGGATCCAATCGGACGACGTCTTGTGGAAGCCGCCCCGCGCTCCCGGGAACGCGGATCGATCGATGGCCGGGCTGCTGGTGAAGTCCACGATCGACGTCATCTCGATGCGTGTGGGGAGGCGCCAGTCCGAGGATCCGCCGAGCGTGAGGTTGTCGCAGTAGCTGATGGCCTGATCCCAGGTGAACGACTCGGAAGGAGGGCTCTTCTGCCATTCGAGGCACGTCACGTCGTCGCGCACCACGCCGTCGCCGGCGTCGGTGTAGCTCGCGGCGTTGGGCAGGCCGCTGCCCGCCGGGTTGGGCATCGGCCAGCACGCCCATTTGTGCGTTCCGCAAGCGGCGGCCCTGCTGCACGTGTCGGGCGCCCCGGCGCCCCCGGCGCCCCCCTCGCCCGACGAGCCGCCGTCGCCTGGCGCGCCGGTGCTCGTGGTGCTTCCCGCGCCGCCGGCCCCGCCGCCCGTTCCGGAGGAGATCGCGCCGGCGCCGCCTGGTCCCGACGCGCCGCCGTCCGCGAGCGCGTCGCCGCGGTCGCCGGCGTCCACGCTGGAT
Organism: Sorangium cellulosum; assembly: GCF_002950945.1. Taxonomy (GTDB): domain Bacteria; phylum Myxococcota_A; class Polyangia; order Polyangiales; family Polyangiaceae; genus Sorangium; species Sorangium cellulosum_E. Next base: position 4,807,228 of record NZ_CP012673.1, on the reverse strand, counting down.
CCGATGTCCCCGGCGGAGCACGCGGCGAGCGCGAGCAGGCCGAGGGCCATTCCACGCTCGGCGCGCGCGGCGGCGGCCTTCGCAAGGATCGCGTGAAGGATCCACGGCTTGCCTCGATTCACAGGGACCTCCGTTCGTTCGAAGCCACGATGTAAGAAAGGATGTTAAAGCTGCGCCAACCTATCACACGCCGCGCGACGATCGTCAATGCGATCACCGGATGAAGATTCATTTCACCGCGCACGAAGCAAAAACATCCAGCGGTGTCGTCTGAGCGCATCTACGCTGTGCGACGTCGTGGGAGAGACACGCTTGTCGCAGGACCGCGCCCCTGTCCGATGCTACGCGGCGCACGCGCGATGCGACGACGGAACGTTCGTGTGCGATGACAAATTTTCAATCAAACAAGAAAGACATGTCGTTTCGACGTGGGGGTGATTGATCCCGAGATGCTCGAGCGACCTGACAAAGAGGAGGAATCCTATCGCTCATCGAGCACGGCGTCTCTCGGCCCCCGTCTCTCGTCTTTCGTCTCTCGTCTTTCGGCCCCCGTCTTCGTCCCTCGTGAACGTGAACGTGAACGCTCGAATTGTCTCACGAGGATGTATTCGGGGAGCGGGAGACGGCACAATCGTTCACGTTCACGTTCACGTTCACGTTCACGTAAGACGAAAGACGGGGGCCGAAAGACGAAAGACGAAAGACGAAAGACGAAAGACGAAAGACGAAAGACGAAAGACGAAAGACGAAAGACGAAAGACGAAAGACGAAAGACGAAAGACGAAAGACGAAAGACGAAAGACGAAAGACGAAAGACGAAAGACGAGGCCCCCGATCCAAGCCGCGAGCGGTTACTACGCGAGCTCTACCGATCAATACGACTGCTGCCCTCTCGCTCCCCTTGGAGGCTGATTCAGCCCCCGCACCGCGAGATCACCGCTCCTCCACCACCTCACCGGCGTACGCGTCGAGGCCGTAAGCGCGCATCATCGCCTCCACGAGCGCGATCGGCTCAGCGCAGGCCGGATCGCTCGCCCCGACCGTGGCGAAGATCGCCGGCAGCGCCCTCGCCACCACGAGCCGCACCGCGCGATCGCGCAGCGCGAGCGAGAGCGGCAGCTCCCCGAACAGCCGGTGCCCGTGCAGCACCGCGCGCAGGTAGAAGCGCTCACGCTCGCCCCACTGCGCGGGCGCCGAGAGCACCGCGGCGAGCACCTCGGGATCGCCGAGCGCAGCGGTGGCCATCGCGATCCACTGCGCGGCCCTCCGGGCGAGATCCCGCTCGCTCCTCCAGGCGGCGTCCTCGCGCGCCCGCCGCGCCGCGCGCGCGTGGAGCGCCGCGAGCCAGGGCGCGAGCGCCGCCGGATCCAGCGGCCCGGGACGCTCGTAACGCGCGAGCGTGCCCCCCGCGAGCCCCCCGGCCTCGACGGCGGCGGCGAGCGACCACAGGCCCGCGGCGAGATCGGCCGGCGGCGCCGCCGCGGCGAGGCGCCGCGACCACGCGACGAGCTCGGCGCGGGCGGCGGTCGCCCCCGGCGCGACCGGCACGCGCTCCGGGAGCTCGGCGACATGAACGCGCTCGTCCAGATCGCCCCGCACCCGCAGCCGCGGATCCAGGAGCGGCGTCCCGGCGGGCCGGCCCACGCTGGCCAGCACGCAGGCGCACTCCACGGCGACCGAGACGCGCACCGACACGCCGTCGTCGAGGAAGCTGGTCGGGAAGGTGCGGCACCCGAGCGGCTTGGCGCCGGGTCCCCCGATCGCGTGGAGCGAGCAGCGCCCCTCCCCCTCGAGATAGGCGCACCGGCCGTCGCGCAGCGCCACCGCCGAGGCCGCGCACGGCCACGCGCCGCGCTCGGGGGTGAACGCCCGCTGGTGCCGGGCGCCGCCGCTCAGCACGTCGGGCCTGAGCGCCCGCGCGCGTGTGGCCTCCTCGGGATCGAAGATCACCGAGGCGTAGAGCCGGCAGCAGCTCCCGCGGCCGTCGCAGTGCAGGCTGAAGTCGGGCAGCACCTCGATGGGCCGCTCGCGGCGCGCGCGGTCGTCCGCCTCGGCGGCGCGAGCCATCTCCGCCGCGCCGGCCGCCTCGGCCCCCCCCGCCCCGGCCCCCAGCGGCGCCGCGACGTCACCCTCCGCCGCGAGCAGCCCCGCGGCGTGGAGCGCCGCGAAGAAGTCCGCTGCCGCGTGCACCCGCGCGTGCGCCCCCTCGCGGGCCGCGGCGAGCACGATGCCCTCGACGTCGCGTGTCCCGTCGGCCGCGGCGAGCAGACCCCACTCCCGCCCTCCGAGCTGGAGCAGCTGCCCGGTGCGGGTGTCGTGGAGGACGATGAGCTCCTCCTCGCCGACCAGGTGGCGCCGCGCGAGCACGTGCTCGGCCAGCCGAGGGCGCGCCGGCGATCCGTTCGGGCTCACCCGGCCACGCTAGCGGAGCGCCGGCGCCGCGCGCCACCCGAAACGCGGAGCGCCCGGCGTCGCCGCACGCCGGCGTCACCCCCGGCCCGCCGCCCACCCCAGGAGCGCCCCCGCCGCGATCGCGCCGCGCGCGCGCAGCGTCGGCCGTGGGGTCCGCGGCGCGGCGGGCGGCGCCGTGAACGCCTCCAGCCAGGCCTCGGCCGGCGGCCGCGCGAGCACCCCGCCGAGGTCGAACAGCGCGAGGTCCGAGATCCCCGCCCCTTCCGCGATCGCCACGTCCTCGCGCAGCTCGGCGGCCGAGCGGTACACCGGCTCGTCCCCGAGCGCGCCCTTCCCGACCGCCCCGAGCGAGACGCCCGCCCTCGCGCCGAAGCGCCGCGCGGCGGCGCGGCACGCCTGCGCGAGCAGCGCGACCGCGTCCTCCCGGCCGAGCCAGCCGCGCGAGTACCCCGCCATCAACGACGTGTACAGCATCGCGTTGACGCGCCCCCACGCCGGCGCCGACACGGGCGTCCCGAGGATCCGCTCCCAGCCGCGCCCCGGCCCGTCGAGCAGCACGAGCGGCACGATCGCCGCCGAGGTCGCGATCCCGCGCGCGTGGAGCGCGGCCGCCGTCCCGGCGAACGTGCGCTCCACGTCCTCCCACCGCGGGCTCCCCGGCGCCTCGCCCCCCTGCAGCAGGCGAAGCGCGCCGAGCGGCTCCGCGAGCACCCGGCGCACGCGCGCGATCGGCGGCTCCAGGTCGAACACGACCTCCGCCGCGGAGAGGCCGCGGCCGCCCAGCGCGTCGAGCAGCCGCGCCACGAACCCGCCGAAGGCCGCCGCGTTCTCCGCGCTCGCCCACCGCCCGTCCTCGTCCGCGATCATCGGCCACACGGCGACCTCGACCCCCTCGCCCGCGCACGCCGCCGCGAGGTCCGGCAGCCCCGCCGCCGTCTCCGGCCGCACCGCGATCGCGAGCTTTAGCCCGTACCGCCTGAGGAGCGCCAGGGTCCCCGGCGCCCCGACCACCTGAAGCGGCAAGAGCTCGCTCCAGATCCGGCGGCGCCGCGTCACGCTCGCCGTTTCCTTCCGGAGCCCCGAGGCCCCCCGCTATGCTCGCGCCTCATGAAGATCCTCTATGGCGTCGTCGGTGAAGGGATGGGGCACGCCATGCGCTCGCGCGTCGTGATCGAGCACCTGCTCGCGCAGGGCCACGAGCTCGAGATCATGGCGTCGGGCCGGGCGACCGACTTCCTCTCGAAGCGCTTCGAGGGGGTGAACCGCATCCACGGCCTGCACATGATCTACGAGGAGAACCGCGTCCGGCGCGGCAAGACGCTCTGGTCGAACGTGCTCTCGGGCGCGGTGGGCACGCCGAAGAACATCGCCGCGTACTTCGAGCTCATCAAGGACTTTCGCCCCGAGCTCACCATCAGCGACTTCGAGTCGTGGACGTACCTCTACGCCAAGATCCACCGGGTGCCGATCGTCTCGGTCGACAACATGCAGATCATCAACCGGTGCACCCACGACGCGGAGATCCTCGCCGGCCACGAGACCGGCTTCCAGCTCACGCGCGCGTTCGTCAAGAGCAAGCTGCCGTTCTGCGACCACTACGTCATCGCCTCGTTCTTCCGCCCCCCGGTCCGCAAGGACAACACGACGCTGGTGCCGCCCATCCTGCGCCCCGAGATCATCGCCGCGGACCGCCGGCCCGGCGAGCACCTGCTCGTCTACCAGACCGCCGAGGGCAACGACGCCCTCGCGGCGACGCTCGCCCGGACCGGGCTCGAGTGCCGCATCTACGGGATGCGCCGGAACATCACGGAGGAGCAGGTCGAGGGCAACCTCCGCTACCGGCCCTTCAGCGAGCAGGGCTTCATCGACGACCTCGCCTCCTGCCGCGCGGTCATCGCCGGCGGCGGGTTCACGCTCATGGGCGAGGCGGTCTACCTGCACAAGCCGATGCTCGCCGTCCCCCTCGGCCGCCAGTTCGAGCAGGTGCTCAACGCCCGCTACCTCGAGCGCGAGGGGTTCGGCCGCGCCGCCGATTCGCTCGACGATCCGGCGGTCATCGCCGACTTCGTGAAGGCCATCCCCGCCTGCGAGGAGAAGCTCGCCGGCTACGCGCAGGACGGCAACCGCGCGCTCTTCGAGACGATGGACGGCCTGCTCGACCGCGCGCACGCCGGCGTGCTCTGACGGAGCGCGCCGCGGCGCGCGGCGCAGCGTGCTCCCCGGCCCCTCCGATCGCCGCCGGACCTACCGCGCGGTGCGGCTCTTCGCGCCCTGGCGCTGGCTCCACGACGCGGAGGCCGTCTCCTCGATCCGGATGAGCACGGCGGTGATGTTGTCGCGGCCACCGTTCTCGTTGGCGCAGTCGATGAGCTTGACGCACGCGTCGGCGAGCACGGCGTTGTCCTCGATGATGCGCGCGATCTCGCGGTCGTCGACGAGCCCGTGGAGGCCGTCGGAGCACAGGAGGAACACGTCGCCGGCCTCGACGCGCTCGGCGCGCAGATCGACGTCGACGCTGGGGCCGATCCCGAGCGCGCGCGTGATCACGTTGCGGGGCAGGTACGCGAGGTCGCTCTCGGTGAGATCCGGCCGCTCGAGGAGCGCGTCGGCGACGAGCGAGTGGTCCCGGGTGAGCTGCGCGATCCCGCCCTTGCGCAGGAGGTAGCAGCGGCTGTCGCCGGCGTGCGCGACGTAGAGCTTGCGCTCCCGCGGCGAGAACGCGGCGGCGACCACCGTCGTGCCCATCCCGCGGTAGAAGCGCGAGTCGTCGGCGTGGGCGAAGATGCGCGCGTTCGCGTACGTCACGGCGGCGCGCAGCCGGTCGCCCGTCGAGGCCCGGCGGCGCTTGCCGTTCGCCTCGCGGAAGTAGCCCGCGATGGCGCTCGCGGCGATGCGGCTCGCGACCTCGCCCGCCTCGTGCCCGCCCATCCCATCCGCGACGACGTAGACGTTGAACTCGGGGAGCAGGATGTACCGGTCCTCGTTGTGGATCCGCTCCCGGCCGACGTCCGAGAAACCTGCCGCGATGGCGCGCATTCGCCCCGAGTCTAGACGACGCTTGGCCCGTCAGGGAACTGGGTTAATCTCCACCGCCATGTCCGACCTGGTGATCGACAACCCCTATACCCTCGACGAAGCCGCCCGGCGGCCCCTTGCTGACGCCGCCGCGGTCGAGCGGCTCCTCGACGCCGCGACCTCTGCCGCGCGGAGCGCCGCGCGCACCTCCCTCGCCGAGCGCGCCGCCCTCTGCCAGCGCGCGATCGAGCGCATGGAGGCCGGCGCCGACGCGATCGCCGCCGACATCACCCGGATGATGGGCAAGCCCCTGCGCCAATCCCGCAATGAGATCGCGGGTATGGCGAAGCGGGCCCGGCACATGATCGCGATCGCGGAGGGCGCGCTCGCCGATGTGGTCCTCCCGGAGCTCCCGGGCCTCGAGCGGCGGATCGTGCGCGCCCCGCTGGGGGTGGTCTTCAATCTCCCCGCCTGGAACTATCCGCTCCTCACGGCCGTGAACGTGGTCATCCCCGCCGTGCTCTCCGGCAATGTCGTGCTCCTCAAGCACTCGCCCCGCTCGCCGCTCTGCGGCGAGCACTTCGCCGCGGCGTTCGCCGAGGCCGGCGCGCCGCCCGGCCTCGTCCAGGCCTTCCACTGCGATCACGCCACCTCCGAGCGCATCGCCTCCGACCCGCGCGTCAACTTCGTCGCCTTCACCGGTTCCGTCGAAGGCGGACGGAGGATCTACGCGGCCACGGCGAAGAAGGTCGCCGTCGACGCCGGCCTCGAGCTCGGCGGCAAGGACGGCGCGTATGTCGCGGCCGACGCGGATCTCGAGAAGGCGGTGGACGGGATCGTGGACGGGGCCTGTTACAACGCCGGGCAGAGCTGCTGTGCGGTCGAGCGCGCTTACGTCCACCGCGATCTCTACCCGAAGTTCGTGGAGGCCGCGCTGGAGCTCATGAAGCGTTATGTGCTGGGCGATCCCACCGACGAGCGCACGAACCTGGGTCCGATGGCGCAGCCGAACGCGCCGGCGTTCCTGGAGGCGCAGGTGAAGCAGGCGATCTCGCGCGGGGCGCGCGCGCTCCTGGGCGGCCGCGCGACGCAGGTGGGCGGCCGCGGGCGCTTCTTCCAGCCGACGCTGCTCGTCGACGTGGCGCCCGACCTCGACGTCATGCGCATCGAGTCGTTCGGGCCGGTGCTGCCGATCGTGCCCGTCGGGTCGGACGAGGAGGCGCTCGCGCTCATGAACGACAGCGATCTCGGGCTCACCGCGTCGATCTGGACGCGCGACCGCGAGCGCGCCGCGCGGCTCGCGCGCGAGCTCGACGTGGGCACCGTGTACATGAACCAGTGCGACACCCTGGATCCGGCGCTCCCGTGGACGGCCGCGAAGAACAGCGGCAAGGGCGCGACGCTCTCGACGCTCGGGTTCCTCCACCTGACGCGGCCGAAGTCGATCAACTTCAAGCTCGGCTGAGCGCCCGGGGGGCGGATATGGCCCGCTGGGGGCTTCCCGCTCGAGGTGGACCATGCCGCTCACGGGCGGCTGAGCCCTCAACAATTGCCCACGGCGATCCTCGAAGAGGAGCTCCACCCCGGCAGCGGCGGTTGAAGCGGCCGCGTTGAGCCCCGGGCCCCGCGACTGGATGCAGCTCCTGCCGAGGAGAGATCACAGGAACACGAATACGCCGCCACATCGCAACCTGCGTCCTGAGATACGAAGACGAGCCGAGCGACGCAGCCGACATGGCGTTGACCTGCCTGCGACCCGCAGCTTGTATATACCGATGACATAAATGAGCACAACCAACAATTCTGAAGATCTGATTGACGAGGACGAGCTCATCGAGAGCTACGACGTTCGTTTCACGGTCGAGCGCACACTCGCAGCAACCGGGGAACCGAGTGATTATGTAATCGAAATCCACGGCGATATCCGTATAGACAGTAACCATAATGCACCAGAAGCGATCGGCTGGATCCAAGCGCGCCGGGTGCAAGCCGGTCGCGCATGCAACGACGGAGAGTCTCTGTTCGAAGTCTGTGACTCCGTCGACCAGAGCCTTCACGAATACGCGTCAGCGGTATATGATTACGAGGAAGAGAGCATCCTGGATTCGATATCGGATGGTTGCGTCGGCGCAGACATCCTCATCGTCGAGAGCATCCAGATCGTTGCCGCTCACCGCGGCAGGCGGCTCGGGCTCCTCGCGATGCGGCGGACGGTCGATACCTTTGGCGACGGCTGTGCCGCCGTTGTCATAAAGCCTTTCCCGCTTCAGTTCAGCGCTCACCCGAATCGCTCGTCTCGAGCACGGCCAGAGCCGGAGACCCAGATGGACATGGCTTCGTTTGTTGGGGGCGAGAAGGCTGCGTTTGCGAAACTCCGGAAGTACTGGAAGCAGTTAGGATTTCGAAGGATCGGCAAGACCGAGTACTTTGCCCTAGACCTTCAGAGCAAGCAGCCGGGCTATGAGGAGCTTCTGCGGTGAGCGCTGAACGCAGCCCCCCGCGACGGCTCGTCGATCTCGTGCGCTCGAAGGCGCAGAGATCGCTGGAGCGGGCCGGACTCGCGGGGTAGGCTTCGGTGGACGCCGCTTTAACCTCGTTCGTTCCACGGCGTGGGAGCACGATCCGCGAGTGCTGCCCACTTCCCGGAGCTCGCACGTCGATTCCCTTCGGGACTCAGGGCACGCTCAGCTCGAACGCCACGCAGTAGTTCGGCTGGGCAACCCCCGACCTGGACCCGACGAACGGATCCGAGTCGCGCAGCTGGCCCCAGCGCGTGGTGCCGCCGTTCATCATCGCCCCGTCGGACGTCGCCGCGTAGCCGACCATCACGCCGGACGCGGGGAGATCCGCGGCGACCGTGATCCGGACGGCGTCGCCGTCGATCTCCACCCCGCTGATCGTGATCCGGCTCGTGCCGCTCCAGACCTCGAAGCCGCGGCCCTGCGCCCACTCGGTGTACGCCGTCTGGTGGGGCGACGGCAGCGCGTCGTCCCACTTGAGCGGCCCCACGGGGACGTGGAAGCGCACGGTGATCACCCTACCGCTGCGCTCGACGTCCGTCGGCTGGAGCGGCTGCCAATCGCGCCCGAGGACCACCTTCTCGAAGACGATCTGGCCGTACTTCTCCCCGAGCAGCTCGTAGCCGTTCGCGTTCAGGTGCACGTGGTCGTCCGCGTAGGGGTACTGGTACTTCGGGCCCGAGCAGACGATGTCGCCCGGGTGCTCGACGCCCACGTGCCACTGCGCGTACGTCGACGCCGACCTCGACCCGGCCTCGAAGGGCACCGAGTGCTGCTGGGAGACCAGCATGGGGATGGACCGAGTCTGCCCGGTGAGGGCCTTGAGGTCCTGGTTGTAGTCGGACCACAGCTTGAACAGATCGTCCTCGTAGGTCGGCCTGCCGGCGTCGTGCTCGCCGTGGGTGACCACGATCGCGCCGACGCCGTAGGTCTTGTCCGCCTCGCGGGCGAGGCGCGCGATCGCCTCCACCTCGAACAGCGTCGCCGCGTAGGCGCGGCCCACCGACGTGGCGCCCTGGACGACCTCCGTGGCGCCCTTGCGGAGCGCCTCGATCCCCTGCCCGCTCTCGCCGACCTCGGTGTGCACCGAGACGTGCTCGCCGCCCGCCGCCTGCGCGAGCGTGGAGATCTGGTCGGCCATCGCCGTGTGCGGCGTCTCGCCCTGGATGTTGTTCGGGTAGGCGCTCGGGTACGTGGTCGCGAACGGGCGGATGGGCTCGACGAGCGGCACCAGGGAGAGCGCGGCGCTCGCGGGATCGAAGGGCGGCACGCTCGTGTTCCCGAGCGACAGCTTGAGGTTGTCGAAGCGCTGCTCCGTCCCGCGGACCGGCCTGCCCTGGTCGCCAACCGCGAGGCTCTGCCCCGTGCCGACGATGCCCGTCCAGTCCCACGCCGGGACCGGGGCGCCGCCGCCGCCGCCCCCGCCGCCCGCGCCCCCGGGGCCGGTCGCGCCGCCACCCGTGCCCGTGCCCGTCTGGCCCCCGGCCCCGCCGTCGCCGCCCGTCGGGCTCTGGCCGCCGGCCCCCGCGGCGCCGCCGCCGCCCGTGCCGCTCGACGAGCCGCTCGACCCGTCGCACCCCATCCCCAGCGGGAGGAGGAGCACACCGGACAATCCGAGGATCGAGAACAGTCGTCGTCGCATGGACGTCGCCGACGACGGATCCGCTGCTCTCATGGCACTCCCGCGACCTCGAGTGTTGGTCATTCGATCTCTCCGTGGTAGCGGATCGCGCTCCTCTGCGTTCATCCGCCCGATGACGTGGTGAAGGAACGTGGTGAACGCGAACCGTGCCAGCGCTGGGAGCAGCCATGACAGGCCCGCGCGCGGCGTGTGCACCAGGGCGGCCGCGGCCGCGGAATACAGCACACAGGCGACCGCGTCGAGCACAAAGCACGGGACCGCGCCGGCACCGCGGAGGCGCGCACCGCATGAACCGGTTCTTCACGCAAAGTGCCTGTTTTTTGCGGGTATATCGAGCGGATCACCGCGGCATGCCGGTTGCTTTGCCGCGCCCATGATTTACCGGTTCAGTGGCTTTCGGGGTCAGCGCGCAGGCGCCGTGATCACCGGCCATCTCCCGCCAGGAGGCGCCGCGCGGCGGAGGCCGACCGGAACAGGGGCTCTGTCGGGGCGGAGGCAGCGCCCCGGGCGCGCCGTGACGCCGCGTGTCCCTCCTGCTCCGGTGTCCCGGCCGCGCGGGGCGCCGGCGCGCTCCGCCGCCTCCTTGCGGCTCGCCCCGGCGCGACGTCGTTCAGGACGACGCCGAGGATCCGGCGCTCGCCGAGCTGCTCGGCGGCGCGCGAGAGCGACGACGCCCGGGTCTGGGAGGCGCGCGCGACGAGGAGGATGCCGTCGACGGCGTCCTCGATGACGTTGGCGTCGCCCGAGCCGAGGACCGGCGGGCCGTCGATCACCACGTAGTCGTAGCAGCGGCGGAGCGCGCGCAGCGCGGCCTCGAAGTGGAGCGAGTGGAGCGCGGCCGGGTAGCTCGCCTCGAGCGACGCCTCCGCGAGCACCGCGAGCGACGGGCCGGCGGCGACGACGCCGAGCGGGCGGGCCTCGCCCGTCATGCGCCGCCGGAGCTGCTCGGAGAAGCTGGCGCGCGGGGGCAGCCGGAGGCCGAGGGTCGCCGCGACGCAGGGGTGCGCGAGGTGGCCGTCGACGAGCAGGACCCGCGCGCGCTCGGCCTCGGCGAGCGTCATCGCGAGGCGGATCGCGAGCGCCGTCTTGCCCTCGGCCCGGCCGGGGCTCACCACGGCGACCACGAGCGGCTCGCGCCCCCGCCGCTGATCGAGGCGGTGCCGGAGGACCCGGAGCGCCGCGAGCGCCTGCGCCGGCACGTCCTGGAGCAGCTCGAAGACGCCGGCGCCCTCGGGGTCGACGTCGACACCGAGGATCTCCACCTCGGGCTCGCCGAGGGCGAGGCCGCCGGCACGAACGATCGAGCGCGCGCCCACGCAGGCGAGCGCGCAGCTGGCCGCGGGAGGATCCGGCGCCCCCGCGGGACACTCCGGTTCCCCGGCGGGCCGCGGCTCCGCTGGCGGCACGGCCGTGCCGACGCCGTACGCCGGCACGATCGCGCGCTCGCGGAGGGGCGGCCGCGCGGGGAGCGCCGGCATCGCGGCCAGGAGGAGCGGGCCGCCGAGCGCCTGGACGTCGCCGCCGTCGTAGAGCGTGTCGTCGAGCAGCACCCGGGCCCCGGCGACGCCGAACGCGAGGAAGAACGTCGCCGCCGCGCCCGCGAAGAAGACGCGCCCGCGCCCGCGGTCGGGGCGGCTCGGCAGGTAGGCCGGATCCAGCACGTCGAGCTCGGTCTCGCTCTTGTTCTCGGCGGCGTCCGCCGACAGGTTCGCGGCGCGCTCGTTGGCCTGAACGGTCTTCAGGTACTCGCGCGCCCGATCGAGGTCGAGGCGGAGCCGGTGCCACTCGGTCTCGAGCTCGACCACACGCTGCTCGGGCGCCTCATCGCCGTCGGCCGCGCGCGGGGCCTCGCCGCTGCCGGCCGCGCGCGGGGCCTCGCCGCTGCCGGCCGCGCGCGACGCCCGCCCCGCCGCCGCGCGCCCGGCCCGCGCCCGCAGGCCCGCGATGCGCCCGAGCAGCGCGCTCCGCTCGGCCTCCAGCGATGCCCGCCGCGCCGGCGTGAGCGCGCGCGGCTCGCCTCCCGGCCCGTCGGTGACGCCCGCGCGCACGAGCCGGAGCGCGCTCTCGGCGGCGGCGAGCTGGCTCCTGGCCGCCTCGGCGCGGCGCTTCGCGGCGACGGCGTCCGGGTGGATCGGCGTGAAGATCGCGAGCTTCTCCGCGAGCGCCGCCTCGGCCGCGGCGGCAGCGGCCGCCGCCGCGTCGCGGGCCCGCTGCGCCTCGACGACGCTCGGCGGCAGCGGCTGCGCCGGCGCCGCCGCGGGCGACCGCGCCGTCCCGAGCAGCGCCTCGACCCGGGCGAGCTGCCGCTCGAGCGACGCGAGCTCCGGGTCAACCGGGCGAGCCGGCCGCGCCGGCGAGGCCCGCGCCGCGGGCAGAGGGGCGCCGGGCGGGCCGAGCGGCTGGGGCATGGGCGCGTACGGCGAGTCGTTGAGCCCCCACTGGAACTGCGGGTTCCTCGCGAGGAACGTCGCCAGCGCGCGGCTCGCCTCCTCGACGTTGGCGCTCGCGTCGGCGAGCTCTCGCCGCAGGAAATCGCGGGTCATCACCGCGGTGCCGAGGCTGTCGCGGCGGTAGCCCTCGATCAGGATCCGGGTGAGCCGGGCGGCGACCTGCTGCGCCACGTGCGGGTCGTCGTGGGTGAAGGAGATGACGTACGTGTCGCTGCTCTGCGCGCGGAAGCCCACGTGGCTCTTCATCTCCTCGACGGCCTCGACCATCGAGCGGGCGGTCTTCTCGGGGTAGAGCCCGAACTGCTCGACGACGCCGGCGAGCGTCCCGCGCGCGGTGAGCGTGTCCTTGAGCTTCGGCCCGAGCCGCGCGGCCCGCGCGGCGCTGCTCTGGGGGTCGCGGCCGGTCTGGATCGTCTCGCGGTAGAGGATCGTGGCCTCGCTCCGCCACACCCGCTTCGTGGCGAGCGCGAGGGCGAGGGAGATCGAGAGCCCGACCGCGATCATCGCGGCCAGCCCGCGCCAGTACATCCGGACGCGGCCGAGGACGCTGATCGCGCGCGAGAGGCGCTCCCGGGGTGTGCTCTCCGTGCTCAGGCTGGGCATGGTGTTCCTCGCCCCGTGGGCAGCGCGTCCGGCGCCGCGCGGCGCGACGGGCGCGCGCGGCGGCGCTCCGTCCCCGCACGGCAAGCCGCGTGCTCGCGGGCGCGTCACCCGGGGACGCACCCGGCCGGGGGGGAAGAGGGGACGAAGCGCGCCGCGGACGCTCTGGGTGCGGCGAGCGCGGCTTCCTTCGCGGACGCGCGCGGGGAAGCCGGCGCCTGGGCGAGGGTGGAGAACGCCTTGGCCATGAGGAGGAGCACCTCTCGCTCGAGATCCTGTACCGCCTCGGCGTCGAGTTCGTGATCGTCGGCGGTCAGGCGGGCGTGCTGCAGCAAGCCGTCCGCAGCTCGTCCCTGCAGATGGCCACCGCGCCGGAGCCTCTCTGAGGAGACCACCGAGCCCCCTTGACGGCCGAGCGACGCGCCGGACATCGTGGCGGCGAGGGCGCCGCGGCGGGCTGCGAGGAGCGACGGCATGACGAAGATCGCGTATGCGGTGATGGACGGATACCAGGCGCTCCTCGATGTGTACGCGGAGGTGCTGAACGAGCCCCAGGTGCTGGAGCGGGAGCTCGCGCTGCTCGGCGTGGAGATGACGGCGGTGAGGTGGCGGGATCCCGAGGTGGACTGGAGCCGCTTCGACGTGGTGGTCCCGAAGGGCTGCTGGGACTACGTCGAGCGATCGGCCGAGTTCTTTGCCTGGCTCGATCGCCTGCGCGACCTCGGAACCCGCCTGGTGAACCCGCTGGAGCTCATCCGCTGGAACAGCGACAAGCGGTATCTCCTCGACCTGCGTCGCGCCGGGGTGAGCGTCGCGCCGCTCGTGTACGTCGAGCAGGGCGCCCCGGCCGATCTGCGCGCCGAGCTCTCGTCGCTCGGGTGGGGTGAGCTCGTGTTCAAGCCCGCGATCTCCGCCGGCGCCTACAGGACGCTGCGCGCGAGCTCGCTGGACGCCGAGGGCGTGGCCGAGCAGGTGGAGACCATCCTGCGGGACTCAGGGCTCCTCGTACAGCCGTTCTTCCTCGAGATCCCGCGCGATGGGGAGTGGTCGCTCCTGTTCTTCGGCGGCGTGTTCAGCCATGCGCTCTTGAAGGTGCCGAGCCGCGGCGACTTCCGGTCTCAGCCGATGTTCGGCGCGACGGCGACAGCGAAGGATCCGCCGCCGGCGCTCCTCGCTCAGGCCACCGCGGTCATCGAGGCGCTGCCCGGGGAGGCCGCCTATGCGAGGGTGGATGGATTCCTGCGCGATGGGGCACTGCAGATCATGGAGGTGGAGCTGATCGAGCCGTATCTGTACCTGGAGCACGGGGGGCCCCTTGCGGCGCGCCGGTTCTGCGAGGCGGTCCTCGCCCGGGTCGGGGGTTCGCCGCGTTGAACCCGCACGTCGGCCGTGCGACAAGGAAGGTAAGGAGCGCCGGCGTGCGGCGCCTCCGGGGAGGACCGGGACAGCGATGATTCACCGAGAGATCCTCGACGACGGCTCGATCCGCCTCGCGAAGGACGGCTGCTCGTTCGTCTTCCGCCGGCTCCGCCCCGGCGCCGTGCTCGTGACCATCGCGGGGCGCGACACCGGCGGCCTCGGCGACGCGCCGCTCGACGAGCTCCAGACGGAGATCGCGCGGTATCCGCCGATCGATCTCTACGTCGACGCGCGCGACGCCACCTTCGCCGCGGAGAGCGTGAGCGACGCGTGGACGCGCTTCTTCAGCGCCAACCGGGCGCGGCTCCGGCGCGTCCGGATCCTCGTCGGCTCGCCGTTCGTCCAGCTCGTGGTGGACGTCGCCAAGCTCTTCTCGCGCACGGGCGAGCTGATCCAGATCGAGTCGGACGCGCGGCGGTTCGACGAGGCGGTCGCGCGCGAGGCGCCCGCGCCGGCGCGAGCGCCGTCGCAACCGGGGCTCGCCCGCGCCGTGGAGCCCGCCGCCGTCGCCAGCCCCGCCGCCGGCCCCGCGCCGGCAGGCGCCGCCGCCGCGGGGCCCGCCTCGATCCGGCGCGAGGTGCAGGCGGACGGCGCGGTGAGGATCTCGAACGCGCGCTGCACGTACACGTTCCAGCGGCTCCGTCCGGGCGCGGTGCTGGTGACGATCGCGGGGCACGACGGCGGCGAGTTCGGCGAGATCCCGCTCGACGAAGTCCGCAGGGAGATCGCGCGCTTCGGTCCGGTCGCGCTCTTCGTCGACGTCCGCGGGGTGACCGTGGCGGCGCCGAGCGTCAGCGACGCGTGGACGGCGTTCTTCGCCGCGAGCCGGGCGACGATCTCCCGCGTCCGGATCCTCGTGGGATCGAAGCTCCTGCAGCTCGTCGTCGCGCTGAGCAAGGAGGCCTCGCGGACCGGCGAGATGATCCAGATCGACGAGGATCCCGCGCGGTTCCAGGCGGCGCTCGCCCTCGAGACGACCCCGGACCGGTCATCGCCGCGCGGGCCGTCACGCCCGTAGCTCGGCCGGCACGCGCTCGCCTGCCCGGGATCGAGGGCCGACGGGCGCGGGCCGACGCCGCCCTCGTCGAGCCTACACGGCAGCCTCCACGTAGCGCGCCGACCGTACCGACGACGAAGCGGGCACGACGAACCGCAGGGGAAGCGCATGCGGGCAGCGCACGGCCAGCGTGCAGTTCCAGGCGAGCTCTCCGGGGAGCCGCTCGAAGCGCTCGAAGCGCCGGAGCAACGTCTCGAGGCCGACCTTCATCTCCAGCCGCGCCAGCGGTGCGCCGAGGCAGTGATGGGGGCCATGCCCGAACGCGATGAACACGTCCGGCTTCCGGGCCATATCGAAGCGATCCGGCTCGGGGAACTTCCGCTCGTCCCGCTGGGCAGACGCGATGATCGCCGCGACGAACGCGCCCTTCGGGATCGTCACCCCCGAGAGCGTGACCTCGGTGGTCGTCTGCCGGAGCACGATCTCCGCCGGCGACTCGAAGCGGAGCGCCTCTTCCGTGAACCCCGCGAGCAGCGCCGGATCGGCTCGCAGGCGGGCGATATCCGCCGGCCGCCCGGTCAATCCGAGCACCGTCTTCGTGAGCAGGTTCGTGGTCGTCTCGAAGCCGGCCATCAGGATGATCGACATGAAGCCCACGATCTCGGCCTCGGACAGGGCGTGCCCGTCGATCTCGGCGCGGAGCAGGCGGGTGACGACATCGTTTGCCGGGGTCTTGCGCCGGCGGGCAATGACCTCCTTCATGAACCCGATCATGGCTTCGACCGTCGCTCGGACAGCGGGGATGTGCTCGCTCGGGGTCACGGGCGAGACCATCGCGAGGTGGTCGGCCCAGCGCTTGAACTCGGCGTGCAGCGTCGGATCGAGCCCGAGCAGCTCGCAGATCACCCGGGCCGGCAGCGGCACCGCGAAGCTGGCCATGAAGTCGGCCTCGCCGAGCCGCTCGAGCTCCCCCGCGAGCTCCTCGGCGATCGCCCGGACCCGGGGCTCGAAGCCGGCGATCATCCCGGGCGTGAACCCGCGGCTCACGAGCGCCCGCAGCCGGTTGTGCTCCGGGGGATCCAGGACGAGAAGCGAGTCCGCGAGGGGATTGCTCTCGAGCCAGGGCGCGAGCAGCGTCACGCGAAAGCCCTGGGAAGAGAATATCTCCGGGTGCTTGAGCACGAAGAGGACGTCATCGTACCGAGCAACCGCCCAGATGCCCCCGGGGTCGACCTGACACACAGGGCTGTTTCGACGCATCTCGGCATAAATCGGGTGAGGGTTCGCTCGGGCTTCCGGGGCGAAGAGGTCGAAGCGGTGTGTGGACATGGAGGGCTCCTCTGCGTTCGAGGTGGACTGCGGTAGGTCTACACGGGCGGCGAGCGATTGGTTCACCTCACCCCCCGTCCGGTCACCATACGCCGGTCCCGGCGCACAGGAAGCCCGAACAAGATTCAGTCGGCCACGACCGATCCGCGCCGCGGCCGACGAGGATTCAGCGCTCGGCACGCGAGCCGCCCGTCCGGCAATGAAACGTCGCCCGATCAACCACTTACAATAGATCCAGAGGACGCACATGCGCTCGCCCTGTGCGTCGCAGCGGCGCGGGCACCACGGCCATTGCGGTGAGATTCGGGGCGCCATTCAGAGACGTCGCTTGTCTTCAGCGGAACGTGATCCACCACACGATCACGCTTCAGGGTTTTCAATGGGGAGAGAATGCCTGTCGGGGCGCCGGAGGTAGCCGACACGCGGCGCCGGGTGGACATGATTGAGTCCCCGCCGCGGCGGGCGCTCCGCTCACCCGAGGAACCGGAGCAGGACGTTGAGCAGCGCGAGCACGGCGAACATGCCGGCGCACACGAGCGCGACCTCCCGGGCGGACACGCGCACCGACACGCGGCGGTCCTCGGCCCGCGCGGCGCCGTACAGGGCGGCCGAGGCGCCGAGCGCCATGTAGAGGATGTCCTTGTAGGCCCACGAGAGGAAGAAGATGCCGATCAGCGCGCCGCACAGGCTCACGAAGATCGCGGGCGCGAGCCGCGCGATGGCGGGGCTCACCCGGGCGTCGCCCAGCCAGATCGAGAGCGGCACCTTGAGCGACGCGTACAGGACGAGCGCGAACAGGCACATCCCGAGGATCCCCGTCTCCGCCGCCGCGAGCAGGTAGGCGTTGTGGGCCGTCAGGCCGAGCGACGACTCGTCGCCGAACTGCCCCGCGCCCACGCCGATCCCCTTCGTCCGCCGGATCATCTCGAACGCCTCGCGGAGCAGCTCGACGCGCTCCTCCGAGCTCTCGCTCGCCTCCTCGCCGCTGCGGCCGCCGAGCAGGAGCATCGGCGGCCCGACGAGGCAGACGGCGACGACGCCCAGCGCCCCGCAGCGGCGGATGAAGGTGAGGCCGAGCACGGCCAAGTACACGATGAGGCCCGAGCGCGACCGCGCCATCACGACCATCGCGCCGATCGCGGCGATCACCGCCGCCACCGGCAGCGCGCGCAGCGCCGCGGCCGCGCGCGCGAGCAGCCGGTCCGTCAGCAGGTAGGGCAGCGCCGGGGCCGCGCGCGCGCGCGCCGGCGCCGGTCGGGCGCGCGCGCGGGGGCGGCGCTCGGCGAGCGCGATCGCGAGGGGGATCGCCATGCCTGCGGCCAAGGAGAGCTCGTTGGGATCGGCGAGCGAGCCGCGGTAACGCACGCGGCCATCGATGGTCGACGTGCCGAGCGGCCCGGGGCGCTCGCACCGGTAGTTGCCGTCGGGGACCGGCGGGTCCTTGCGGCAGTCGAGGCCCGTCTCGCAGGGCCGCCCGTCCGGCGTCAGCTCGCCCTTTCCGTCCCAGTCCTCGGGCGCGGCGAGCATGCACCCGTACGGCTGGAACGCCTGCACGAGGGCGACCCCCGTCGTGAGCACGGCGCAGCCGACGAGCGTGAGCGCGAGCGCGCGCAGCCCACGCGCCGAGGCGGCGGCGACGGAGACGGCGACGAAGAGGCCCGCGACGGTCGCGATCTGCAGGCCGCGCTCCTCGAGCGCGCTCGGGCGCTTGATCGCGGTGGTGAGGGCCGCCCAGGCGAGGAACGCGAGCGCATAGACCACCTGCGGGGCGAGCGCCGGCGTGAGCCGCCGCCACACGACGTCGAGGGCGGCGGCGAGGAGGGTGAGCCCGAACGCCGCGTGCACGAGCGGAATCCCCGCGAGCTCGGGGATGAACTCCTGCGGCTTGAGGATGACGAGCGCGCACAGCGCGCACACGACCCACGCTGCCATGATGTGGCGCGGCGGCCGTGGCGCGGCGCGCGCGGGCCGCCCGCGCCGCTCCCACGGCGGCCGCAGCGAGGCGCCCTGCGCAGGCGCGGTGCGGGCCGGCGCGAATTCCCCCTTTCAGCGCGACCGATCTAGCACCCAGGGCCTGACGGGCACGTGGGAAGCGCGGCACGCGCGGTGAGCAGGCGCGGCGCGCTGCCGCCGGATCGGTGTTTGCTGGTGCTCGGCCGCGACAAGGAGGCTGGACACCGATGCGCCCGCGCTGTGCCTGGATTGCCCTGCTCTGCTCCACCCTCGGTTCCCTCGCCGCGCCCTCGGGCTGCGGCGGGCGCGCGCTCCGGGTCGACTTCGAGGCGGAGCGCAGCGCGACCAGCGCCTACGTGGTCGGCCCCGGCGACGTGCTGGAGGTGCGCGCCTGGAAGAACGAGGCGCTCAGCCGCCGCGTCACGGTGCGGCCCGACGGGTTCATCACGGTCCCGCTCGTCGGCGACGTGATGGCCGCCGGGCGCACCGGCATGACCATCGCCGAGGAGATCGAGAGCCAGGCGGCCAGGTACTACAACGAGAGGCCCCTGGTCAGCGTGGAGGTGGCGGAGCTCCACAGCTACCGGATCTACGTGATGGGCGAGGTCTCCCGTCCCGGCGAGTTCACGCCGCGGGCGCAGATCACGGTGCTCCAGGCGCTCGCCCTGGCGGGCGGGTTCACGCGCTTCGCCGATCCCGACGAGGTGGTGATCGTGCGCCGCGACGTGCGCGGCGAGCGCATGATCCCGTTCGCCTTCGACGAGGTCGTCGGGAAAGGCGATCTCCGCGGGGACCTCCCGCTGCAGACGAACGACACGGTCGTGGTGCCGTAGGGGGCCTCAGCCGCCCTGGCCACGCGGGGCGTCGATCGCGTAGACGAACACGATCCCGGCGTCGTCCACCTCCTCGCCCGCGCGCCGGAACCCGATCTTCTCCAGCAGCCGCATCGAGGGCGCATTGCCGGGATCGACCGTCGCCACGATCCGGCGGGCGCCGAGCGCCTCGAACCCGTAGCCCACGAGCGCGCGCGCGACCTCCGTGGCGTAACCGCGGCCCCAGTGGGCCTTGCCGAGCACGTAGACGATCTCGAGATCACCCGTGCCCTGGCGCGGTTTGAGCTCCGCGGTGCCGAGGTATCCGCCGTCGTCCTGGGCGCACACCGCCCAGACATCGAACTCGTTTTGCGCGTAAACCCGGAAGACCTTCTCGAACAGCTCCGCCGCCCGCGCCGGCGACATCACCCCGTCGCCGACGAAGCGCATGACCTCGGGGTCGGTGAAGAGCTGGACGCAGCGCTCGCGGTCGCCGCGCTCGTAGGGCCGGAGCAGGAGCCGCTCGGTGAGCAGGCGTGGGGTCATCGAGGTCCTCGAGAGGGGGCGCCGGGCGCGAAGGCGTGCGCGCCGGTGGGCACCGGTTCAGCGCGAGCGCTCTCGCTCCGCGCGAGAGAGGATGAGGCCGAGCAGCGCGGCGAGCTCGGGCGGCGGCTCACGGCGCTGGTCGAGGTAGCGCTCCGCCAGATCCATACGGTCCGGCCGCTTTCGCGCGCAGGGGATCGTGCGGTGGAGCTCCTGGAACACCAGCTTTCCGGAGACGTGCTTCTGCAGCTCGTCGAGATCGTCCTCGCGAGCTCGCAGGAACGCGAGGCGCTCGCGGTACACCTCGCGCGCGGCCTCTTGCGCTCCGAACGCGCTCGCCCAGATCGCGAGCGCGTCTTCGGCGTTCACCGTCGAGAGCGCCTGCACGGCGGTGAGGTAGCTCCGACCGACGAAGCTCGGCTGCGCGGCGTGGCTCTCGGCCAAGCGCCGCGTGGTCCAGTTGTGGGCCGCGACGGCAAGCGCCTCGCGATAGAAGCCGCGGATACGATCGGCGACGGCTTGCACCGTGTCCCATCCTTCAGGCACGCGGCCCTCACGGCGCCACAGGACCCTCCGCAGCACGCCCAGCCACCCTTCGGGATCGAGCAGGTAGCTCTCCAGGTCGTAACGCGGGAGCCGATAGCAGGTGCCGTCGAACGATGGCTCGAGCTGGCGCGCGACCTCTTCGTCCGGCGTGAAATCCCTGTCGAGCAGGCCGTACACTGGCACCGGCGTGCCGCGCCGCCTGAGCTCCTTCACGGCATCCTGCACGCACTCCCAGCCGTCCTGGGCATGGAACGTGACGACCCGTCCGAGATCGCCGAACCACTCCTTGTAGAAGAACTCGTCCTCTCGGTAGTCCTCGCCCTCGCAGATGATCGCGATGCCGGCGCCGCTCCGCAGGACGACCTCGAGCTCGTCGAGGCTTTTGTAGCCGCTCATGCCGCGCTCTCGTCGGCCGCATCGAAGCGGCTCTCCGGGTAGTCGAGGCTCCTCACCTCCGCGGACGGGACGCTCCGCACGATCTCCGGCGAGTGCGTCGCCAGGAACACTTGCATCTCGAGAAGCCGAGCGATGCGGCGCAGCTGAGAGAGGAGCTGACGCTGCAGCGTCGGGTGCATGCTGATCTCGGGCTCGTCGATGAACAGGACCCCGTGCGGCCGCTGGCGCCGCGCGATCTCGCCGAGGAGCATCACGCACTGTCGCTCGCCCGAGGGGAGCTGATCGAGCATCACCTCCGCGGGTTTGCCCGACGCGTCGTTCCAGGGCGCCGTCACGCGCACCCTTCCCTCGCGGACGAACACTTTACGCCCTGGGCCGAGCGCTTCTTGCAAAAGCTCGACCGACCCTGCGAGCTCCCCGGCCGCCTCTCCTCGACCTTTTCTCTCCAGGTCCAAGTAGTTCTGCCAGACCCAGAGCTGCTCGAGAGAGCCGGTCCACTGATTCGTAGAGGAGTACCGGGAGATCCACGGCTTGTCATCGGGTGGGGGCTCGATGGTGCCGCCACGGAGGGGGCGGAGCTCGCGATCATGGGGGAAATAGATGAGACCACCCAGGGGCTGGGCTTTGCCCTGTGCCACTTCCTTCGCGTGACGGCGCAGCGCTTCAGCATCGCTGGTCTCGGACCAACGGCTCGCCGCCTGGCCGTCCTTCCTCAGGTAAACCGTGCCCGCGAGATCGCTCCTCGACGAGTAATTTGCCTTGCCGTAGACGATCCGCTGCCAGTACCGCTCGCCTTGGAAGAGATCACCTTTCAGTTGCTCAATGGTCAGCCCCACGAGCCCCGCCTCGTCCAGGATCGGCGCCGGTCTGTCGGGATCGACCACGAAAGCGAGCATGGCTTCGATGACGTCGAAGACCGTCGTCTTCCCCGACCCGTTGCTCCCGACGAGGACGACCCGATCCCGCGCGTCGCCGGTGACCGGATCGGCAAAATCCAGGACGTGCTTGCCCTGGAAGCAACGCAGGTCGTGGATCTCTAGGCGCCTCACGCGCATGGTGGTTCTCCCTCTACCTCAGGCAATACCACGGCAGGAGGGGCCATGGCTCGGTCGAGCGCGCCGTGAGCGCCGACCTGAACTGGACGGAGTCCACATGGCGCGCGGCCGCTCGCCCGCATCTGGCGAGCGCTGCGCCAACCCTCGCGAGCGGCCCTCCCCCTACGTCGTCGAACTACAGAGCCTGCCACGAGCCCGGTATGGCGTCTGCTGGTGATGTTCGGCCCGCATTCCGGCATCCTGTGCAGGATGCGCCCGGACGCCACGCTGCCGCTCGTCGCCGCGTTGACCCTCGCGTTGCCGGCGCTCGCGACCGCGTGTGCCCCCGCCAGCCCGGGCAACCCGGCCCCCGCCGGCAAGGCCGCGGTCCCCTCGGGCCCGCCGCTGCCCGCGGGGACCAGCGCCGCTTCTGGCCCGGGCGGTCTATCACCTGCCAACGCGGCCTCGGCCGGCGCAGCACCGGCAGGCCACGCCGCGGGCGAGCTCCCCTCCCCCGCTGCGGCCGCGCCGGCGCCCGCGCCGCCCCCGGCGATCTCGGCCGACGAGGCCGAGGCGATCCTGTTCCCCGGAGACGCCGCCGCGCACCGGATCGGCATCGACGCCTGCCGGCGCGGCGCGGCCGGGCCGGCGGGAGCTGCCGGCGCGCCGTCACCGGGTGACGAGCACGTCCGCTGCCTGCTCGCGCTCCGCTTCCAGGGCGATCCGCTGGCCGCGGCGACCGCGAAGGCGCTCTTCGACCGGAGCGGCAGCGTCGCGGGGCTGGAGCGGGAGCACACGATGGACGGCGGTTACCGCGGCATGCTCCACCTCGTCCCGGCGCTGCCGGTGGGCGCGGAGCGCCGCCACCTCGAGTGGACGGCCGCAGCCCTGGCCGACTTCGACGCCTTCTTCACGGACGTCGCCGCCGCGGCCGGCGCGCCCGTGCGCTACCGCCACCGCGCCCTCTCGCTGCGGTACTTCCGCTCCGTCAAGGCGCGCACGCCGTCCGCGTACGCCTCGGGCTGGACGGTCGCGTACAACCTGGCCGGCTCGCTCCACCGCTCCGCCGACGCGGTGCGGGAGACGCTCTTCCACGAGATCTTCCACCTGAACGACAGCGCCCACGGCGCCTGGTCCGAAGCGGCGCTCTCGCCGATCTACGACGGGATCGTCGCGCGCTGCGGGACGAAGATCCCATGCCTCGCCCCCTACGCGCCGAGCGAGACCACCGTGAAGGGCGGCACCTACTACGCGTTCCAGCCCGGCAACGGCGTCGGCGAGTACGCCGCCGAGCTCGCGATTCGTTATTACCGCGAGCAGCGGGCGGCGCTCCGCGGCCACCGGCCGGGGAAGGCGTTCAAGTGCGGCCCGCCGGAGAACACACGGGCATGGTCGCTGCTGGCCAGCGAGTTCTTCGGCGGCGCCGACCGGGTGGCGCCGTGCCCGGAGGAGCCTCCGCCGCCGCGCTGAGCGGCGCATTCCAGCGCTCCTCCCGCACTCGAAACGCATTACGCCGTCGATGCCGCATTTACCATCCTTGAGATAGATGAGCTCTGCTGGCCCATCGATTCTCGTTCCCCCTTCACTCTCGACCGCCGGAGCGGCGCTCCGGTAGCGACGTGCCTGTCCTTCCGGTTGCTCGGTCATGTCGCCGCGGGTAGAGTCGGCGGGAGATGCTGACCACGACGCTGTCGCAGTGCGGGTCCATCTCGGTGCTCGACTACCGGTGCGACGCCGGACCTGCCGACCGGCCGTTCGTCGAGGTGCACCGCGGATTCTCGGTCTCCTACGTGCGACAGGGCAGCTTCGGTTGCCGCGTGCGGGGCGAGTCGTTCGAGCTCGTGGCCGGGTCGACGCTCGTCGGCCATCCCGGCGACGAGTTCATGTGCACCCACGACCACGTCGCCGGCGACGAATGCCTCTCGTTCCACCTCGCGCCGGCGCTGGTCGACGCGATCGGCGACCGGTCGGAGGTCTGGCGCACCGGCTGCGTGCCGCCGCTGCCCGAGCTGATGGTGCTCGGCGAGCTCGCGCAGGCGGCCGCCGAGGGCAGGACCGACGTCGGCCTCCACGAGGCAGGCATGCTGTTCGCCGCGCGCTTCGTCGAGGTCGCCTCCGGGCGGAAGCAAAGGCCGCTGGACGCGCGGCCGCGCGATCGCCGCCGCGCCGTGGAAGCGGCGCTCTGGCTCGATGCCCACGCGCACGAGCCGGTCGACCTGGAGAGCGCGGCGACGGAGGCCGGGCTCAGCCCGTTCCACTTCCTGCGGCTCTTCGCGAAGGTCGTCGGCGTGACCCCGCACCAGTACCTCGTCCGCGCCCGCCTGCGCCGCGCGGCGCGCCTCCTGGCCGACAGCGCCCTTTCGATCACCGACGTCGCGCTCGACGTCGGCTTCGGCGATCTCTCGAACTTCGTGCGCACGTTCCACCGCGCCGCCGGGGTGTCGCCCCGGCGCTTCCGCCGGGCGGCGCGCGGGGATCGCAAGATCTTCCAAGATCGGCTCGGTCGCTCCCAGTAGGGTGACCTCCGGTCCGGGCGCTCAACGCGCGAGGGGCTGAATCCCGTGCGCAGCAGCGGAGACACCATGACCCACGACCCCCTGAACTCCATCGCTCGCACCCCGTCATGACGACCCACGGATTCACGCTCTTCGACACGGCGATCGGCCGGTGCGGCATCGCGTGGGGCGGGCGCGGCGTCGTCTTCGTGCAGCTCCCGGAGGCGCGCGATCTCGACACGCGCGCGCGTGTGCTGAAGCGGCTCCCGGACGCGCGCGAGGCGCCGCCGCCGCCCGAGGTGCAGGCCGCGGTGGGCAGCATCGTCGCGCTCCTGCGCGGCGAGGCGGCCGATCTCTCCGGCGTCGCGCTCGACATGGACCACGTGCCGCCGTTCCACCGCCGCGTCTACGAGGTCGCGCGCACCATCCCGCCGGGCGCGACGCTCTCGTACGGCGACGTCGCGGCGCGGCTCGGGACGCCCGGCGCGGCGCGCGCCGTCGGGCAGGCGCTCGGGCGGAACCCGTTCGCGATCGTCGTGCCGTGCCACCGCGTGCTCGCGGCGGGCGGCAAGGCCGGCGGCTTCTCCGCGAACGGCGGCGTCTCGACGAAGCTCCGGCTCCTCGCGATCGAGGGCGCCCAGCCGAGCCGCGCGCCCGCGAGGCGCCGCGGCGACGGGAGCGGTGACGGGGACATCACGTTCGACTTCGACGCGGCCGCCGCCGTCGAGCACGTGCGGGCGTCCGACGCGGCGCTCGCGCGCGTCATCGACGCCGTCGGCCCCTTCGCCATGCGGCTCGACCGGACGCGGAGCCTCTTCGCCGCGCTCACCGAGTCGATCGTCTACCAGCAGCTCACCGGCAAGGCCGCCGCGACGATCTTCGCGCGCCTCTGCGCGCTCTTCCCCGCCCGCGCGGGCGGCGGCCCCACGCCCCGGCAGATCCTGAGCACCCCGGACGAGCGGCTTCGCGGCGCCGGCCTCTCGCGCTCGAAGCTCCTCGCCCTGCGCGACCTGGCGCAGCGGGCCGAGGCCGGCGAGATCCCCTCGCTCGACGAGGTAGAGCGCATGGACGACGAGGCGATCATCGAGCGCCTCACCGCGGTGCGCGGCGTCGGGCGGTGGACCGTGGAGATGCTCCTCATGTTCCGCCTGGGCCGCCCGGACGTGCTGCCCGTGGACGACTACGGGATCCGCAAGGGCTTCGCGATCGCCTTCAAGAAGCGCGAGCTGCCGTCGCGCAAGGACCTCGAGAAGCGCGGCGCCCGGTGGAAGCCTTACCGCACGGTGGCGAGCTGGTACCTGTGGCGGGCGGTGGAGCTCGCGAAGAAGTAGCCGTCAGCGCGCCGCCGCGGGCGCGCCGCCCGCCGCGCCCCGGCAGCCCGACTCCGCCCGACCGTCCGGCAAGAGCGCCCCGAAGAGGATCACGTCGACGACGCGGGCGAGCTGGGCGTCGTCGACGCCCGCGTGGTCCGTGAACAGCCTGTTCTTCAGGTACGCCGCGAGCAGCTCGCACGGGAGCATCGGATCGGCGCCCGGCGCGAGCTCGCCGCGCGCGACGGCGCTCTCGATGATGGCCCGCACCCCGTGCTCCTGCGTCTCGCGCAGCGAGCGGGCGATGGCCATGAGCTCCGAGTCGGGCCCCTCCGAGAGGAACACGTGGAACAGGCTCTGCCCCTCGGGCGACCGCTGGATCTCGATGATCGCGCGCCCGAGCGCGATCAGATCCTCGCGGAGCGAGCCCGTGTTCGGGGGGACGATCTTCTCGTCCGTGATCGACAGGAGCGCGGCCCGCACGAGATCTTCCTTCGTCGGCCAGCGCCGGTAGACGGTGGTCTTGTTGACCCCCGCGCGCGTCGCCACGTCCTCGATCCGGAGCGCGCGGTAGCCCGCGCTGGCGAGCTCCTCCAGCGTGGCGGCCAGGACGCCGCGCACGACGGGCTCGCCGCGCACGAGCGCGCGCTTCTTCGAGGCCCCGCGCCTCGCCGTCCGCTTCGCCGTCGCCGCCTTCATCGGCCGTCCATTCAACTTCGGCCGCCCGGCGCGCGCCAGGGCAATTTCGCGACACGGTGGGACATCGCAATCTTTTGTTGCGGTACACCGCAACTACCCGTTGCGATGTGGATCGGCGGTGTTACACCTATCGCAACCAGCGGTTGCGATCGCCGCCCCGAGGTCCCCTTGAGCCACACCACGACGTCCGGCCGCGCCGCCGGTCTCCTTCTCCTCGCCGCGCTCGCCGCCGCCCCGGCGGGCTGCTCGTCCAAGGCCAGCGCCGAAAGTGCCCCCGAGGCCACCGCCCAGCCGGTCCGCGTCGAGACCCGGGAGGTGCGCGAGCAGCCCATGCCGCGGGCGCTCGCGCTCACCGGCACGCTGCGCGGGGGCCGGCAGACCGACCTCGCCGCCAACGCGGCCGGCCGCGTGCTCGAGACCTTCGTCGAGCGCGGCGCGGAGGTGAAGCGGGGCGACCTGCTCGCGCGCCTCGACGTCCGCGCCGCCGCGCTCACGGCCGCGGAGGCGCAGGCGAACGCCGCCCTCGCCCGCGCCCAGGAGGAGACGGCGCGGCGCGAGTGCGCGCGCTACGGGTCCCTGCGCGACAGCGGCGCGATCTCGCAGGCCGAGTACGACCGGATCGCCGACCAGTGCCGGAGCGCCCCGCTGTCGGTCGCGGCCGCCTCGGCCCGCGCGCGCGCCGCCGCGCAGGGCGTCGGCGACGGCCAGATCCGCGCCCCCTTCGACGGCGTGGTGACCGAGCGCTTCGTCGAGGTCGGCGAGTACGTCCGCCACGACTCCAGGGTCGTCTCGCTCGTCTCGGCGGGCGCCCTGCGCCTCTCGTTCACCGTGCCCGAGGCGAGCCTCGCCGCGGTCAAGCCCGGCGGCGCGTTGACCTTCACCGTGCCGGCGTACCCCGGTCGCTCGTTCTCGGGCGAGGTGCGCTGGATCGGCGCCGCGGTCCGCGAGGCCACGCGCGATCTCGTCGCCGAGGCCGAGGTCCAGAACCCCGACCACGCGCTGCGGCCGGGCATGTTCGCGTCGATCGCGCTCGCCACCGGCGAGGCGCCGAGCCCGGTGGTGCCGAGGTCCGCGATCCTCCCGAAGGAGGGGCGCGCGCACCTCTTCGTCGTCGTCGACCGGCGGCTCGAGGAGCGCGTCGTGCAGACCGGCGCGGAGAAGGGCGACGCCGTCGCCGTCGTCCGCGGCGTCCGCGCGGGCGACAAGGTCGTGATCACCCCGTCCGAGGCGCTCCGGAACGGCCAAGCCGTGGAGTGAGGTCGTCATGCAGTGGCTCGCCCGCGTTTGCGTCAAGAGGCCGGTCTTCGCGTCGGTCCTCATGCTGATCATCGTGGTCCTCGGCGTCGCCGGGTACACCCGGCTCGGCCTCGACCAGTTCCCCGACATCGACGTGCCCTACGTCGTCGTCACGACGCGCCTCGACGGCGCGGCGCCCGAGGAGGTCGAGGCCGAGATCTCCGACCGGATCGAGGGCGCCGTGAACACCATCAGCGGCATCGAGGAGCTCCGCTCGACCTCGACCCAGGGCGTGAGCCAGGTGCTCGTCGGCTTCGAGCTCGAGAAGGACGCCGACGTCGCGGCCCAGGAGGTGCGCGACAAGATCAACGCCGTCCTGCCCAGCCTGCCGAAGGGCATCGATCCGCCGATCGTGAGCCGGGTGGACCTCGGCGCGGCCCCGGTCCTGCTCGTCTCGGTGGAGTCGGACCGGCCGATCCGCGAGCTCAGCGAGATCGCCGACAAGGAGGTGCGCCGGCAGCTCGAGGGCATCTCCGGGGTCGGCCAGGTCAACGTGATCGGCGCGCAGAACCGGCAGATCAACGTCTGGCTCGACCCGATCGCCCTGCGCGCGCAGGGGATCACCGCGGTCGAGGTGCAGCGCGCGATCGCGGCGCAGAACCTGATGACGCCGGGCGGCAGCGTCGAGACCGGCCCGGAGGACCTCACGCTGCGCGTGATGGGGCGCGTCGAGTCGCCGGAGGCGCTCGGCCGCGTCGTGCTGCGCGAGCAGGACGGGCACGCCGTGCGCCTGTCGGACGTCGCCCGCGTCGAGGACGGCCGCGCGGACGAGAAGACCTGGGCCCAGCTCGATCGGCGGCGCACGGTCCTCCTCTCGGTGGTCAAGCAGTCGGGCCAGAACACCGTCGCCGTGGTCGACGCCGTGAGGGCGCGCCTCGCCGAGGTGCAGCGCACCCTGCCCGAGGGGACGAAGGTCGAGGTCGTGCGCGACGGCTCGCGGGTGATCCGCACCGGCATCGCCGCCGTGAAGGAGCACCTCGTCCTCGGCGCCCTGCTCGCCGCGGCGGTGGTGCTGCTCTTCCTCGGCAACGCCCGCAGCACCCTGATCGCGGCGCTCGCGATCCCGATCTCGGTCGTCGGGACGTTCGCGGTGATGTGGATCGCCGGCTTCACGCTCAACTTCCTCACGCTGCTCGCGCTCGCGCTCGCGGTCGGCATCGTGATCGACGACGCCATCGTCGTGCTCGAGAACATCGTCCGCTACATCGACGACAAGGGCATGAAGCCGTTCCCCGCCGCCGTCCTGGCGACGAAGGAGATCGGCCTCGCGGTGCTCGCGACCACGCTCTCGCTCATGGCGGTCTTCATCCCGGTCGCCTTCATGCCCGGCATGATCGGGCGGTTCCTCAAGAGCTTCGGCCTCACGATGGCGTTCGCGATCGGGGTCTCGCTGATCGTGAGCTTCTCCCTCACGCCCTCGCTCGCGGCGCGGTGGCTCTCGGGGCACAAGCCGGGCGGCGCGGGCGCGAGGCCCACGGTCCTCGCGCGCGCGGTCGACGTCTTCTACCGGCCGATCGAGCGGGCCTACATGGCCGCGCTCGCGTGGGTGATGAGGCGCCGCTGGGTGATCGTCGCCGTCTCGGCGGCCGCGCTGGGCGCGTGCGGCCCCATCGCGAGCTCGCTGCCGAGCGGCTTCCTCCCGGAGGACGACCAGGCGCAGTTCGAGATCAACCTGCGCGCGCCGGAGGGGACGAGCCTCACCTCGACCCGCCTTACCGCCGAGCGGATCGCGGACGACGTGCGCCGGATCCCGGGCGTCACGAGCACGCTCATGACCGTCGGCGAGGGGGAGCAGCAGTCCCCAAACCTCGCCAAGATCTACGTGATGCTCGTGGACCCGGAGCAGCGCGCGCTCGGGCAGCTCGAGATCATGCAGAAGGTGCGCGCGGAGATCCTCGCGAAGCAGCCGCCCGAGCTGCGCATCACGGCCGGCGAGGTGCAGGCGATCTCGTCCGGCGGCCAGTCGACGGCGAGCGTCCAGGTCGCGCTCCAGGGGCCGGATCTCGACCGGCTCGGCGAGTACGCCGCGCGCATCACCGAGGCGCTGCGCAAGGTGCCCGGGGCCGTGGACGTCGACAACAGCCTCGTCGTCGGCAAGCCCGAGCTCCGCGCGACCATCGACCGCGACCGCGCCGCGGACCTCGGCGTCCAGGTGGCGGACGTGGCCGGCGCGCTGCAGCTGCTCGTCGGCGGGCTCAAGGTCTCGACGTACTCGGAGGGGGGCGAGCAGTACGACGTGCGCGTGCGCGCCGACGCGCGGCACCGCGCGGACGCCGAGAGCCTCGCGTCGCTCACCGTGCCGTCGTCGAAGCACGGCGCCGTGCCGCTCCACAGCGTGGTCTCGATGGAGCCGGACAGCGGGCCCTCGTCGATCGGCCGCCTCGGCCGGCGCCGGCAGATCACGATCGGCGCGAACGCCGCGCCCGGCGTCGGCGACAGCGAGGTGCAGGCGGCGCTCGACCGGATCATCGCCGAGCAGCGGATGCCGGAGGGCTACTCCGCGCAGGCCGTGGGGCGCTCCAAGAACACGGCGAGCACGGCGACGAGCTTCGTCGTCGTGATCGGCCTCGCCTTCGTGTTCATGTACCTGATCCTCGCGGCGCAGTTCGAGTCGTGGCTCCACCCGATCACGATCCTGCTCTCGCTGCCGCTCACGGTCCCGTTCGCGCTGCTCTCGCTCAAGCTCTTCGGGCAGTCGCTGAACCTCTTCTCGGGGCTCGGGCTGCTCGTGCTCTTCGGCGTGGTGAAGAAGAACGCGATCCTCCAGATCGACCACACGAACCACCTGCGCGCGGAGGGCATGCCGCGGCTCCAGGCGATCCTCCAGGCGAACAAGGACCGGCTCCGCCCGATCCTCATGACGACGATCGCGTTCGTCGCGGGGATGATCCCGCTCGTGCTCTCGCACGGGGTCGGCTCGGGCCAGAACCGGACGACGGGCGCGATCGTGCTCGGCGGGCAGTCGCTGTCGCTCGTCCTCACGCTGCTCGCGGTGCCGGTCGCCTACTCGCTCTTCGACGACGCGGCCGAGTGGCTCCGCCGCCGCCGGAGCAAGGCGGCGGAGGACCGGGGCGAGGCCGAGCTGGACGTGCTGCTCGACGGGCCGGCGGCGAGCCCGGCCGGCGGGGAGTGACCGACCGGGGGGCGCGCCGGCCGCTCACGCCGCCGAGCAGCCGCTCACGCCGCCGAGCAGCCGCTCACGCCGCGTCGAGCAGCCGCTCGCCGTCGCGCCGCGCGGCCGTCCAGGTCTCGTCCCAGGCCGCGTCGGCCTCGGCGCGCGAGGGTTGTCCGAAGGCCCGCGTCTCCTTCGGCTCGCCGTCGATCTCCTCGGAGGCCTCGGCTGGCGCCGGCGCCGGCCCCGTGATCGCATCGCCGACGGCCTCCCGCACGTCGCGCCCCCCTTCGGCCAGGCAGTAGGCGAGCACGCGCCACCCGAGCTCGGCGTGCCGCGCCTCGTCGCGCGCGACCTCTCCGAGCGTCGCCTTCACCGCCGCGTCGGACGCCCCCGGGAGCGAGCGCCGCGCCCGGGCCGCCGCCGCGCCCTCGCCGAGGCAGCCGTCGTGCCACGCCTCGAGCGCCAGACGCACGAGCGCCGCCCGTCGATCCACGTCGCGCGCCGGGGGCGGCGGGAGCAGCACCGGCGCGACGCGCCACCCCGCGAGCGCGCTGGCGATGTCGCTGCACCGCGCCGCGTGGCGGACCTCGTCGTCCGCCGCGGCGGCGGCCCGCTGCACGAGCGACGCGGGCGCCCCCACCGCCGCGAGATCGCGCGCGAGCGCGAGGAACGCCGGGATCGAGCCGCACTCGGCCCGCGCGGTGTCCAGCCACGCGGCGGCGAGCGCGCCCCGCGTCGCGCGATCGAGCCGCGCGGGGCGCGGGGCGCCGCGGCGGCCCAGGGCGATCGCCGGCGGGAGCACGACGCCGTGGGCCGTGCGCAGCGGTCGACCAGAGATCTCCTCCTGGCCTATCCACAGGGGCGGAGGGGCGCGCAGCCCGAGGCCGACGGTCCCCTCGGGGGTGAACGGCTCGGCCGACAGCGGGATGGCCGCGCGCAGCGAGAGGTCGAAGGCCACCGCCTCGCCGATGCTGTTGAGGACACCGACGTGAATCCCATGCTGCCCCGGAAGCTCGTCGCTGTAGCGGGTGCGGTAGGTCCAGCCGAGCTCGCCGAGGGCGCTGTAGCCACCGCGGTCGTCGCTCAGCTGGCCGCCGCCGTGGACGCCGGCCGCGAAGCGGAAGGCGGAGAAGTTGAGCCACGTCGCCTGCAAGAAAGGGCCGATCCCGAGGCGCGGGTCCTCGTCGACGACGCTCGTCACGCGGAAATCCAGGCCTAGCCCGAAGGCGAGCTTCTGGCCGAACGAGAGCGACAGGGAAATCCCGCCGGACGGGACGGTGTCGTCGTCAGCGCGCGCCTCCCCGGGGAGCGAGAGGAGCGCGGCGACGCCGAGGGCCGCGAGGGCGGGCGGGAGAACTCGAAGGGACGGTGGCATGGACACCTCCAAAGCCAGGTGGGCAATGCAAAGCACGCTTCTGAAATCGAAGCGTGAAGGGCGAATCTAGCAGGGCGCGAGGGCCGCAACGACGCGGAGTCGAGACGGAAAGCGGCTCTGGCGAGGCGCGGTGTCGTGCGCTGACATGTCCGGCGGCGGGCGCCGGGGCTACCTCGCCGTCCCCATCCAGACGCGGGACGTGGCGGGGTCGAACACGACCCGCTGCGCGTCCACGTGGAACGACGCCGCCACCTGCGCCGCGGGGATCGACCACGTCCCGATCCCGCCGCACGGTCTCGCTCCGGGCGGCGTGTCCTTGAGGAAGAGCATCACGTCCGCTGCGGAGACGACGGCCGAGCCGTCGACGCCGACGAGCTCGAACGGCGCGCCGCCGACGATCCGGTAGGCGGAGACGTCCTGCTGCTCGCCGGGCACGCAGGTGCTCAGCGTCATCCCCGCCTCGGGCACCGGATCGAGCGCCACGCCGGCCGCCTCGAGCGCGCTGAAGAAGGCGCGGTTGATGTTCACCGAGTGTCGGTAGAGGGCGTCGTCGAACCCCGTATCGAGCTGCGCCACGGCCTGCGCCGCCCCGATCCGCGCGGGCACCGTGGGCACGTTCGGGAAGCCCGGCTGTACCCTGGAGAGGTCGGACGCGTAATACCCCGCGGCCCAGAGCGGCCTCAGGCCCTCCGCGCGCAGCGTCTCGTCCGAGCAGAACGACGCCGCGCTGGCGCGGTAGACGGCGCCTGCCTCGTAATCGAGCGTGAAGGGGTTGAGCGACAGGAAGTCCGTGCCGAGGATGCCGGCCTGGCGCACCGTCCCGTGGATGCCCGAGTGGTCCTGGACGTCGAGGCGGACCGTGCCCCAGGAGCCATAGAAGTCGAAATCGGCGAACTGATCGGCGCTGCCGGCGACGGGCTCCGGTACCAGGCCGCCGGCGAAGCCCTGCGGGTCGATGGTGCTGGCGGTCGTGGCGAAATCGAGGACGAAGTAGCCCTCCGCGCCGCCGACGCGCGCGAGCGCGTACGGCATCTGGCTCGAGATCACGAGTGGCTTCTTCTCGCCGTGGCAGGCCTGCAGCTCCACGCGCGGCGGCGTCTCCGCGTCAGGCGCCCCGGCGTCGGGCTCCGGGGCTGGCTCTCCCGCGTCAGGCGCCCCGGCGTCGGGCTCCGGGGCTGGCTCTCCCGCGTCAGGCGCGAGGCCATCACCCGGCGCGCCGTGGGCGGGAGGGGATGTCGACCGGGGCGTATCGCAGCAAGCTGCGAGGGCGAGCAGCGACAGGAGGGCGGCCGCGTGGCCAAGGGGCTTTGCTGGCGGGGTGCTCGACCCCGCGTGGCGCTCGGAGCCAAGCATGCTGGAGAGGGTATCGAGCGCTGTCGCAGCGCGTCAAGGCCGCTTGCTCCGGGCGCCCCGCGCCGGTAGGAGAGGTGCTCATGTCGACCGCCGCGAGCATGCCTGTGCCCTCTCCGCTCCCGGACATCGCGCCTCTCGTCGCCGAGCTGCGCGGGCTCGAGCCGCGCGCGCGCGCGTTCGCCGTGTTCGGGAGTCATGCTCGGGGCGACGCCGGCCCTTGCAGCGACCTGGATCTGCGGGTCATCACCGCGGGCGAGCCTGTCGAGCGGGACCGCGTCCGGTTCCTCGGCGGGGTCGACGGACCGTTGCTCCACGTCTCGATCGGGAGCCGGTCGCTCCGCGAGCTCGTGGCGCGCGCGGAGTCGCCGTCCGGCTGGCCGTGGATGGCGGGCTTCTGCGCGAGCGCGCGCGCAATCGACGACCCCCAGGATCTCCTGGGCGTCCTGCGCCGCGTGGTGGAGAGCCACCGCCCGGACCGCATCACGACGGCGGCGGGGGCGCACTACGACCTGGAGAGCCTGCTGGAGTACCTCGCCAAGTGCAAGAACGCCCGTGCCGCCGGGAGGGACCTGGAGCTGCTCGCCGCCGCCCTGCATCTGGCAGAGCACGCGATGGCGTTGCTCGTGCCGCTGAACGAGGTCTCCGCGGTGGGTGGAGAGGACGAGCACCGCGCCGCCGTGCTCGCGTTCGCCGTGGCGCCCCCCGGATACCGGGAGGACGTCGTGCTGTGCGCCGGCTGGAGCGCCTCGGCGCGTCCGCCCGCCGCCGTCTTCGCCGCCGCGATGAGGCTGGCCGAGGGCACGGCGCGCCTGCTCATGAGCCGCGCGGACGCCCTCCCGCTCCGCGGCGCGCTCGCGGACTACCTCCGCGACGGCACGGTGCTCCGCTACATCCTCGGGACCCAGTGAGCACGGGTGAGCGCCCTCGCCCCCAGCGCAACCGACGGCCTCGGCCCGGGGGAAGGCTGCGCTCGTCCCCCTGCCTCCGAGGAGGCCGATGAGCTGCCAGGTCTGCAAGCGGTGATCTCAGACCTGAAAGGCACCAGGGCCTTTCTTACAGGTAAACCCCAGGGAACAGGCAGGGCATCACCTGGCCCGCATCCTGCTAAATACGCAGACCAGAGCGCCCGTGACGGCTTCCCCCCCCCGCCGTCGAATGGGCGCTCTTTTTTTTGTCCTTGTGCTCCCGCCCGCGGAGGCCGCGGGAGGCTCCCGCCTGGGAAGCCGCGGGGCGCCGCTGCCGCCGCGAGGGACGACTCGCACCTTGCATCCCCCCGCCGCGGGCGTGGTTGCGCGAGGCACAGGCATGCTGCGGGTGAGACGACCCCTGTGGTAGGCTGCGCGCCCGATCTCGCGAGGAGCAGCCCATGAACTGGATCGAGCATTACCGCTCACTGGCTCGCTACAACGTCTGGATGAACAACAAGCTCTATCGCCTCGTCGGCGAGCTCGACGACGCCGAGCGCCGGCGCGATCGAGGAGCCTTCTTCAAGTCCATCCATGGCACGCTGAACCACCTCCTGCTGGCCGATCGCACGTGGATGGCGCGCTTCACCGGCGACGCGGACCGCTTCTCCTCCCGGGACGCGAGCGGCAAGGTCATCGAGATCACCTCGCTTGGACAGGAGCTCTACGCAGACTTCACCGAGCTGTCCCGCGAGCGCGAGAAGACCGACGCGGACATCCTGGCCTGGGTGGACCAGCTCGACGAGGGCGCGCTCTCCCGCGACCTCACCTACCTGCGGAGCGGCACGCGCCACAGCTATCCGCTCTGGTTCGCCGTGAGCCACTTCTTCAACCACCAGACGCACCACCGAGGACAGGTGACGACCCTGCTCAGCCAGATGGGCATCGATCCCGGCGTGACGGATCTGCTCGTGTTGTTGTGGGAAGAGCGCCGTCCGCTCTGACCCTCCACCGTCAGGGAGCGCGGTCGGCGTCGACCAGCGAGGCGGGGTTCACACGGCCCAGAAGCGCGCGGCGAGGTCGTCGAGCGTGTCCTCGCCCGCGCGCGGGGGCACACGCTCGAGATACCACCTCAGGTTGCTGTACCGGTGGAGCAGGGCGTAGGCCATGAAGCGCCGCTGCAAGCCGCGATCGAGCGCGCCCTCGCGGTAGCCGTACGCGCGGAGCAGCCGGCGCAGGAGCGGCGCGTCGCCGCACGACACGAAGACGCCGACGGAGGCGAACTCGTACTCGGGTGCGCCGACCATGGCAGGCTCGAAGTCGAACAGGCCCGAGAGCGCGAGGCCGCCGCGCGCGTCCGGCCCGATCAGGAGGTGCTCGCGCATCACCTCGGTGTGCAGCAGCGCCCCGCGCACCGGCGGGTCGAGCGCCACGGATCCGAGGAACCCGGGGATCTGCTCGAGCCACGCCGCGCCCAGGCCGCGCGCGCGCTGCTGCTCCACGCAGCGCTCCCGCTGGCCGCGCAAGAACCCGGCCCAGTCGGGCCGGCCTGCCCTCACCTCTCCCGGGTCGATCGTGTGGAGCACGGCGAGGCACTCGCCGAGCGCCTCGGCGAGGCGCTCCCGCGCCGCGGGCGGTACCTCCGGCCACACCTCCGCGAGGCTCCGCCCGCCGAGGCGCCCCATGAGCACGTAGCTCCAGCCATCGAGCGCGCCCGTCGCCTCGAGCCGCGGCGTCGGGATCGGGAGGCGGCCGGCGAGCAGCGCGAGCACGTCGGCCTCCGTCTCGAAGAGGCCCT
The DNA here is from genome assembly GCF_002950945.1 of Sorangium cellulosum. Taxonomy (GTDB): domain Bacteria; phylum Myxococcota_A; class Polyangia; order Polyangiales; family Polyangiaceae; genus Sorangium; species Sorangium cellulosum_E. Next base: position 4,771,215 of record NZ_CP012673.1, on the reverse strand, counting down.
GCTCGCACGGCGGGTAGAGCTTGAGCACAAGCGCGTCCCCCACGGCGTACACAGGCAGCGATCCCGTGGCGAAGCGCGCGATGTCGCGCCCGAGGAGCCCGTGCCGCGCGCAGATCGCGCGGACGCCGGGCTGGAGGCGCGCCTCGTCGCGCCGGATAGAGTCGACTTCCTGAGGGGTGCTCGCCGCCGGGAGGATCTCGCCCATGCCGCCACGTTACGCCGGACGGCGCCGGCCGCACCATGGCCTCAGGGCGTGTGCGACGAGCGAGGTTCTCCCGGCTGCGGTCATCGGCGCGTGGCAACGCCCGAGCACAAAGAAAAAAAGAGCGCCCATTCGACGGCGGGGGGGGGAAGCCGTCACGGGCGCTCTGCCCTGCATGTTTAGCAGGATGCGGGCCAGGCAGCACCTCAGCCTGTTTCATGGGGTTAGCCCTACGGGTCCCCCTGAAGTCTTTCGATCGTGAGATGGAGGCTTGCAGACCTGGCGACCCAGCGGCCTCTAGGCGCCGGCGGGCGGGCGCGAGCGCTTCGTTCCTTGCACCTGCCTCGCCCATGCAGGGTCCGGGGTGCGTCCGTCCGCGGCGTCCGACGTCATCCCGACCATGCGCAGCGGCTTTCCGCTGCCGTCCCGCGCGACGATCCTGCCCCGATCGATGTTCCACCGGTACTTTCCGCTCTTCATCCTGAGCCGGGTCTCGCACTGGTAGCTCGGATACCTGCCCTCGATGTATCGATTGGCGGCGTCCATGACGCGCGACAGGTCATCCGGGTGGAGCAGGTTCACCCACGCGTTCACGTGCGGCTCGAGCTCCCCCGGAGCGTATCCGAGCGACTGGCACCATCGATCGCTGTAAAAGACCTCGTTGGTCTCGATGTTCCAGTCCCAGTAGCCCTCGGGCAACATCTCGAGGACATAACTCAGCTGCTCTTCGGCGCCGCGGCGCGCCGCCGCGAGTTGCTCCCGGTCGGTGACGTCGTGATGCATCAGCAGCGCGCCGACCCCCTCGCCGTCCGGGAGCGCGCTCGCGACGATCTCGAAATGGCGCGCCGGGGCCGTACCGTCGCAGGCATACTTCAGCGTGAAGGCCTGGGTGCGTCCGGTCAGGACGTCGCGCACCCCTCGGGCGAGCTGCTCGGCGGCGATGGCACGGTGGAAGCAGCCGCGCTCGCTCAGCCGGCCGTGGCGATGTCGTCGTAGCCGCGGGCGCTGAACTGAACAAGACAGACGCCGTGGCCGAAGGGATCGGCCAGGCGGAGCATACGCCCCCACGCGGCGACCTCGATATCCGCCTCGGGGACCGCGCCCGCCTCCTGCGCGCGGCGCGCGGCGGCCTCGAGATCCTCGACGACGAAGTCGAGGTGGACCGGGGTCCAGTGGCGCCGGTAATCGCGCGGCGACGCACCGGCGGCGGGCGCGCTGCCGGCCGGCTTCACCAGGAGGTAGATCGGGGCCGAAGCGCCGAGGAGCTCAATGCCGGAGTCGCCGAAGCGCCGTGCGGTACGCAGGCCGAACGCGCGGGTGTAAAACGTAATGGCCGGCTCGAGCTCCGGTACGTCGATGTTGACGAGCACGTCGGACATGCAACCGACTCTACCTGTCGGGCACGCCGCGGCGCAACGCGGAGCGGCGGCGGACGCGCGAACCGGAGGGGCGTTGCCGCTCAAACCACCATCACGCGGCGGGCCGCTCCGTCCCCGCGCCCCGCCAGCAGCAGCCTCGCCGCTGGCCGCACGACCTCCTCGACGGCGCGTGCGGCCGCCTCGCCGCGCGCCGCGGCCCCGAACCTCCCGTGCGCCGCGAGCCGGGCGCTCTCCGCACCGTCGCTCCCCTCTCCATCGACGCTCTCCCCCACAGCCGCGCGCCCGAGCCCCGCGAACACCTCCTCGACCGCCGCGCGCACACGCTCGCCGCCCGCGCGGATCGCCCACGCCACCGTGCGCCACGCGAGCTCCGCGTGCCGCGCTTCGTCCGCGGCGATGACCGCGAGCGCGCCCCGCACCGCCGGGTCCTCCGCGGCGCCGAGCTCCTCGGCCGCGATGACGGCCGCGATGGTCTCGCCGATGCAGCCCTCCTTCGCGGCGCGCGCCGCGATCGACGCGAGATCCGCCTCGACCTCCACCCGCCCCTCGAAGGGGAATGCGCCGGGCGCGATCGTCTCGCCCGCATAGGCGCTCGCCAGGGCAAAGCAGAGGCGCGCGTGGCGGGCCTCGTCGAGCGCCGCGCGGTGGGCCTCCTCCACGAGGTCTGCCGGCGCGCCCGCGGCGAGCAGCTCGAGGGCGAAGCGACCGAACGAGGCCACGGACGCGTGCTCGAAGAGCGCGTCGCGCGTCCACGCCGCCGCCAGGGCCTCGCGCAGGTCGGCCGTCAGGGTGTCGATCCGCGGTGTCATGGCCTCCGCCGCGCCCCACCCCGCGTCGCCGCGGGCGCGGAGGAAAGGCGCCGTCCGCGCCACCGCGTCGACGAGGTACGGGCGCCCCTCGCAGATCGGGGTGACGTCGGCCTGATAGCAGCACTGGCCATCCTGGAGCGTCCCGTCGCCCTTGACCTGGTGATTCGCGACGTGTGTGCTGTTGAGGATCTCCTCCCCTTCGGACCGCGAGGGGCATACGACGGGCTCGCCCGCCCCGCCGGCGCCTCCGGGATCACCCGCGCCGCCGGCGCCTCCGGGGCCGCCCACGCCGTCCTGCGGCCACGCGAAACAGGCGACCCGGGAGGTGGTCTCGGGGTCGTCGGGGCAGCTGCTCATGGCGGTGACGCAGCCGGTGGCAGCGCCCGCGGCGGGCAGCGCGAGCAGCGCGAAGAGGCGATGGGCAAGCGTGCGGCGGAAGGCATGCGCGGTGTTCATCTGGGACCTCGTTGTTCAAGGAGTCGGCCTGGACGTGCGCCCGTGCACGATGCATGCCTCTCCCCCATCCAGGCCTGACGCGAGCCCTCGCGCCGGAAGGCATGATCAGGCAGTCATGGTGAGGTGCGGGCAGACCAAGACAGGCAACCCGCCCGAGCCGGGATCGCAGTCCAATCGAGCGAGCGCAGGGCTATCCGCGCGCTCCACAAGATTCGCCGGTCCTGCTTCTTCGGGGAGGACGGCAGATCCTTCGTAGGTGATTGCGGAGCACACGTCGATCCCGAGCTTGCTGCCGGGGTGCTCGGCCTCGTTCGTGACCGGCGGCCCGCGCACACGCGCTCACCAGGCCTCGATCCTGCGGATCGCTTTACGCCCTCGCGCGGATAGGGCACATCGCTTTTCATGGAGGACCCTCGCAACCCGACCGGGGCGCAGCCCCCCGCCCCCGAGCCGGAGCCGCCGGAGTCGCTCGACGCGATCGTGCCGAAGCGCCGGCTCTGGCCCGTCTTCGCGGTGATCGGCCTCGCGCTCGCGGCGGCGGGCTTCTTCGTCTTCCGCTCGCTCACGGCGACCGATCCGCTGCGCATCCTCGTGGCGATCGACCTCGACGGGTACTGGTGGGAAGGGTCGCGACCGGCGGCGCGGCTCTCCGACGAGCTCAGCGCGGAGCTCGCCGAGCTCGGGTTCGATCCGGTGAAGGGCGGTGACCCGGAGGTGATGAAAGCGCTGGAGGGCGCCCAGGATCCGAAGCTGGCCGCGCAGGCGCTGGGCGCGGGCTTCATCATCGAGGCGCACCTCGCGCCCGAGGTCGTGGAGCACCCGGTCAAGGAGGGTTACTTCGAGCTCCGGGTCGACGCGCCGGTGACGCTCACGTCCCTCGAGAAGGGCACGTCCACCGAGGGGCGGCTCCGCGGCTACTCGGGCGCGACGAAGAAGGACCGGGCCATGGCGCTGCTCGCGGACTCCATGGCGTCGCAGGCGCTCGACGCCGTGATCGCGCAGCTCATGGACCACCCCTCGGTCCGCGAGATCACGGAGGGATCGGACATCAAGCTGCTGGAGCGGCTGCAGCCCGCGCGCACGTTCCTGAAGAACCGCGCCGCGGAGCTCGGCAGGGCCAGCGACACGTATTCAGCCCGCGCGCGGGAGGTCGAGGCCGAGGAGCAAGGGCGCGTGACGTTCCTGTCGCACGCCGCGGCGGAGGACCTGCTCGTGGGCGCCGCCGAGGGCGGCTATTTCGTGAAGACGGCCGACGTGTCGGTGTTCTTCTCGGTCCACGCGAAGCAGCTCGTCCGCAGCGAGGCGCTGGAGACGGTCGAGTGGCGGCCGCTCGACACGAAGACCGCTCCGACGACGGATCCCGGCGCCCCGAAGCCGATGTGGCGGGGCTACCACGTGTACTCGTACCCGTCGTCGCAGCGCGACGGCGACCGGGTCGCGCTGGTCGAGGACCTCTTCGGATGGGCCAAGACGATCACGACCGTCGACCGATCCGGGCAGGCGAAGCGCGTGCGCATCGACCCCGAGCACCGCTTCGTGGACCCGAGGATCGCCCCGGGCGGCAAGTTCGTGGCGGCGTACGATCGCCCCGCGCCCGGCGCGCCGGCCGATCTGATGGTGCTCGAGACCGACGGCGGCAAGGAGGTGTTCGGCCTGCACACCGAGAACCAGTCGCTCGGCGGGTTCACCTGGCTCGACGAGAAGCGGCTCGTGTTCGTCTACGTGCCCGACGCGGAGGCGGACGCGGTGCGGCACCTCGCGGTGGTCGACGTGAGCAAGCAGCCCCTGTCGATCGAGCGCCCGTTCAAGGCCAGGCCGGAGGAGGACCTGCGGTATCCGGCCGCGTCCAGGGACGGGGCGAAGCTCGTGTGTGTCGTCGCCGGCGACGAGCCCGGGATCGCGGTCATCGACACGGCGACGTGGACCCGGAAGGTGTACGCCGCCCCGGGCCGCGCGGAGTGGCCGACGTTCTCGCCCGACGCCGCGCGCGTCGCGTTCGTGGCGCAGGGCCCTGGGAGCACGGACATCGCGGTGCTGACGCTCGCGACGGGCGAGGTGAAGAAGCTCACGCAGGGCACCGCCGAGGAGGGCGTGCCGCACTTCTCGGCCGACGGGAAGCGCGTGATCTTCGAGGTGCGTTACCGCGACCCGGTGTTCCCGCGAAAGCGGTGGGTCTCGCGGATCGCGAGCGCGGCGGTCGAGCCGTGAGCGCGCCCGGCGAGGAGGGCGCCGCGACCGCGATGTTCTACCGCATGTCGGCCGAGCGCCTGCGCGCGCGTTGCCTGCTCGGCGGCCTCGCGCTCGCGCTCTCGGCGCTCGTTCCGTACGAGGTCGCCTTCGGGCACGGCATCTTCGTGTGGAGCGTGCTGCCCGAGCTCCCGCCCGCGGCGAAGATCGCCGCGCTCGCGCCCGCGATGGCCGGCTTGTGGCTGCTCTTCCTCGGCCTGCGCACGAAGCACCGCGCCGGCCTGCTCATCGAGCGGCCGACGTCGCGCGCCATCGCCGTGCTCGCCGCGTTCGTGACCGTGAACGCCGCGCTGTGGATCGGCCGCCAGAGCGCCGCGTGGGACATGCTGCCGCTGCCGGACAGCATGACCACGCGGCCGGCGCCGTTCCTCGCGGTCTTCGCGTTCACGGCGGCGGGCGTGGTGCTGCGCTTCCACGCGCGGGCGCGGCGGGCCGGCAGCGCGCTGCTCGTCGCGTCGGCCGCCGCGGCGCTCGTGTTCTACCTGTGGCCGTCCCGCGGCGAGATCCCCGCGCAGACGATCGCGCGCGCGGTCGTGCTCGTCGCGACGTTGCCCGACGCGCGCTTCCAGCTCGGGTACGGCATGGTCCTGCTCTTCGTGCTCGGGCCGCTCGCGATCGCGCTGCTCGGCCTCGCGTACGTGCGCCGCGTGCCGAGGCGCGAGCACCCGGGCCTCGCGATCGCGGCGGTGTGGGCCATGCCTGCCCTCATGCTGTTCTTCGTCTACCGCGTGTTCCTCTCGGGCGGCTGGGGCGTGGAGGCGGGCATGGTCGCCTTCTTCGCGCTCCTGCTCGCCGCGGTCGTGGCGGTGCTCGCCTCCGCGATCGAGGTGCTCGCGCTCGGCGTGACCGTGCCCGACGCCGAGCTGGAATCTTACGGTGGGACTGAAGCTGCCGGCGGCGCCGCCGGCGCGGGCGGCGCGGGCGGCGCGCGGCCGATCGTGGCGGGCAGCGCCGCCGCGGTGACGGTCGCGGCGCTGCTCGGCGCGATGTTCGTGCTCGGCCGCCCCGCGCCGAAGGGCGTCGACTGGAAGCTCGGGGCGCCCACGGACGGATGGGACAAGGTCTTCGGCGAGCTCCTGCCGAGCTGGGAGCGGGCGCGCCTCGCGCGCGACGCCCACGCGCGCGGCGCGCAGGGCACGGGCGCGCAGGCGCAGGTGATGACCAGGGCGCACGGCCGCGAGATGCTCGCGGCGGCCAGGGCGCAGCCGAACGGCGGCGACTTCGCGGCGGCGCTCGCGGCGCTCGCCGCCCAGGTGGACGACCTCGAGCTCTCCGGCCGCGGGTTCGGCCGGCTCGTCGCCGAGGTGAACGACGCCGCGCGGCGCGCCGCGCTGCCGTACTACCTCGACGCGTCCGTCTTCCTCGGCGTCTCGCCCGAGGGCCCCGTGCGCCGGTTCTACACGACGCCTTACCGCGTGAAGGAGGTGCACGGCTTCCGGGTCGGCGAGGACCGCTTCGCGACGCTCCTCGTCGAACCGATGACGGGCGACCGCCGCGTCCACCTCGGCTTCTCGCGCGACCAGGACCCCTTCGCGCTCGTCCTCGGCTCGGAGGTCCGCGCCTACGCCGAGCGCGCTGGCCAGGAGGGCGCGACGTGCCTCCACGGCGCGGCGAGCGCGGACGGCGCTCACGCGGGCGCCCTCTTGCGGTGCGACGGCGCGCTCGCCGCGCTGCGCGGGCGCCTCGGCGCCAGGCTGGAGCAGGCCGTGCTGTCCGGCACCGAGCGGCACGAGCTCCAGCACCAGGTCGACGGCCCTGACCTGCCCCTCTCGTCCGCGGTGGCCGAGCTGCTCGCCGGCTTCACCGACGAGGCTCAGGACCGCGCGAACCGGGAGCTCTCCGCCTACCTCGCCGAGATGACGACGAGGGACGCGCCGCCGCAGCTCACGCTCGTGCACCTCTTCCCCTTCGGGCTCGCCGCGCGCGGCGGCCCCGAGCGCCGGGTCGCCGTGCTCGCCCTGGAGACGCTCTCCGGGAAGAAGCTGCGGTCCGGGGCGCGCGAGGTCGATCCGGAGGCGTACGCCGCCGCGTTCGAGGAGCAGGTGCGCCGCGGCGACGACGAGCTGCGCGACGCCGCGCGGCGGGCGTACCGCGCGCATTTCGGGGCGGATCTGGAAGAGCCTGTGCGGGAGTGAGCCGGTCGACGGCTCGGCCTGCGGCCGGCGCGGTCGTCCAGCCGTCGACGGCGTTGTCCCCGCGTGCTCCGGACACGCGGAGACACGCGGCGCAACGAGGTGGGCTCAGAGCTTGCGGCACATCCACACGCTGGGGATCTCGACGTCGAACCCCGCCTTTCGGTACGCGCGTCGAGCCGGGGCGTGGCTCGGATCGCCGCCGGTGCCGACGGTGGCGACCTTCATGCCTGCCTGCTTCATCCGTGCCACCGCGACCTCGTACATCGCGGTGCCGATCCCCTTGCCGGCGTGTGCGGGGTCGACGGCATTGAGGCCGATCTCGCCCACATGCGTCTCCGGATCGAGCTGAAGCGCCATGAATCCAGCGACCTCGTCGCCGAGCTGCGCCACGTGCAGCTCCCAGCCCGAGCCGGCCGCCATCAGCGACGTCAGCAGCCCCTCCTGCTCTTCGTCCTTGCGCCGCTGCGCCAGGTCGTAGATCTCGTCGCCGAGGATCGAGCGGAACGACGCGAACACGGGCGCGAAGGCCGCGCGCCGGATGGCCTGAAGGCGGGCCGCGTCCTCGGGGCGGGCATGGCGTACGTGGAGCTCAGGCACTTGGACTTTCTCCTTTCAACGCACCGGTTCGTACTCGAATGTGGCTGTTGAACCAGCGGTCACGCCATACGAATCACCGATCACTCGGAGTCGGTAGAGCGCACCATGCTCAGCGTCCCACACCAGCAATCCAAGCCCGATGCTGTATGACTCGTCGCTCTCATGTATCGTTGTCGCGCTCAGGTATGCGAACTGGGTCCAGCCCGAGCAATCAGCCACGTCGGTCGGAACGTCCGCCAGCGTCGGAAAGGCCGTCCCCCGCTCACAGACCGACTCCGCCGCCGTAGACCAGAGGGAAATCACCCTCCCCCACTGAATACCGAGGTCTCCAGCGTCGGAGACGGCCCCATCCGAGAAGCGCACGTAATCACCGTCCCCGAACTCCGGCGACGTCAGGGTGACCGTCCTCGGCCACACGTCCGCATCAGACGGTGCCGCTGAACCCGTGTCGTCCACTTCAGCCACGGACCCTCCGCACCCCGCTGTCGCTGCCGCCAGCGTGAAACATGCTCCCGTGCACAGCCGCCTGGCGTATACTCTCATCCCAGCTCTCATCGTCGGCATATCCATTTCTGCTCGCCTGGCAATCAACCGTATTCCAGGACATGGCTCGACTGCCGCATCACCGAGGCCCCGCTTGCCTCAGAGCGCCTCGGGGTTCAGCGCCGGGGCCGCCTCCGGCGACCCGGGGGCAGCCTGCGGGACAGGGACTTCTCTCCTGTACGAGAGGAATATCTGCGCGGTGCGGTAGAGCAGGTCGCCCCGCAGGTCCTGCGAGACCGCGAGGGGTCAGGTCGAGCCGCTCACCGGACGGCCAGCTCCACCGGTCCGCGTGCGTGAAGCGCGCGGACGTCGCGCAGAGCTCGGTGCTGGTCGCGCAGTCGGGCGGCTCGGAGCCCTCCTGGATCGCAGGCCGACCATACTTGCGCTCGAGCGCCGCGCGGATCGCGCGCACCTCGTCGCGCCACGCGGCGGCGCTGCCTCCCTTCGGCTCCACCTTCAGCTCGACGCGGCACAGGAGATCCGCGCAGAACCCGAGGGCAGCTGTCGCCTTGAGCCCGAGATCCGCCGGCGCGCCGCTGCACGAGAACCACCCGGGCGCGCTCGCGCTCCACGTCAACGAGGCGCCCGTGCACGCCGCCGCGCTGGCCGCCATGCCGGCGCCGAACACGAAGCCGCCGCCGCCGCGCGGCGGGTCGTAGGACCTCGTGTCCGTGAACACGAGGCATGTCGCGCGGTACCCTTTCAGGGTCCGTGTATGCAAGGCTCCGGCGCCGAGCTGCATCCATCGTGCGCCCGCGACCGAGTCGTTCGCGCCGGAGACGAGCACGCCGTCGCAGCCTCGCTCCGCGGCAACCCGGCGGAGCTCGTTCATGAGCGCGTTCGGGTCGGCGTCGTTCCCGACGTCCTGCTGGACCTCGAGCATCCCGACCTCCTGCGCAGACCGGTCGGGCTTGCTGAGGAACACCTCGACATCCTCCGGCGGCTTCGGGCGCATGGGGCGTGGGCTTCCGGCCGTCGGCACGTACGACGAGCGGATTCCGCCGCACCCCGCCGCGAGCCCCAGGCTCAGGGCCACCGCGGCGAGCTGCACGAAACACGAGATGCCCCGTCGACACCGCTCCATCGAACCCTCCGGACTCCCACCTGCGGCGGAGTAGAGGCTGCAACAACGCCACGTGTCAACCTGCGTCCACGTTGGAAATTTGCGCATCAGCGCTGCCACACCGGCCTGAGCCATGCGCCGCACCGTCGCGCAGCCCCCGACACCGAGCGCCTCGCCCGAAGCTCCCCTTCCTGCGCGTCCTCGCCGGCTGGGTCGACCCCCGCCTCGGCCTCGTAAAGCCCGCTCTGCAGCTGCGCGCCCGACGCCGGCTCACCGCGATCGTCCGGTTTCCGAGCGTCCCCGTCCGTCGCTCCAGAGCGATCTTCACCCGCCCCTGGCACGAGCGTCGCAGAGCGTCGGTCCCCCGCACAGGAGACGGGCCCAGATCGGCGTTTTCGGCGCGCAAGCGCACTCCTGTGCGCTGAGCACCGAAAACGTCGAGATGGGCCCGTATCCGAAGCGGGTGACCGACGCTCTATGGCGCCTTGCTCGCCGTCCGGGCCTCCGCGAGCGCCGCGCCGCCGGCCCACGGCTCCAGCCGGTCGCCGAGGGAGGCGCGCACCTTCGCGACCTCCTCGGTCGTGATCGCCGGCGCGTGGTTCCCCCAGCTCGCTCGGGTGTAGGTGAGCACCAGCGCGATGTCCTCGTCCGACAGCGTGACGCCCATGTTGGGCATCACGTCGTTGTACAGCGCGCCGCTGACCTCGATGGGGCCGGCGACGCCGAGCAGCGTGACCCGGATCGGAGTCTCCTTGTCGTCGAGCAGCCATGAGGCGCCGACGAGCGGTGGATAACGGCCAGGCTTCCCCTCCCCCCTCGACCCGTGACAGCCGGAGCACGAGCGGTAGTAGATCTTCCCGCCCTGCGCGAGCTCCTCCGCGGTGACGCCAGGGACGATCGAGGCGCTCGCCGGCGCCCGCGACTCCAGCTTGCGCAGGACCATCCACGGCAGCGCGAGCGCGCCGAAGGCCACAAGCAGCATCACCACGACGACCTGGGCCGCGTTCTGCTCCTTCGCTCCCTCTCCGACGTCGGGCTTTTCTGGATCCATGGTCGCAGATGAAGCGCACGCCAGGGCGGGCGTCAAGGCGCCCCCGGGGCGCGTTGCCCCCGGCGTGGCTCCCGCCGCATGGACAGGCCCTTTTCCTTCTGACATGCTCCCGCGCCGAGCGGAGGCCGAGGAGCGAAGATGAGCGGAAAGCTGAGCGGGAAGGTGGCGATCGTGACGGGTGGATCGCGCGGGATCGGCGCGGCGATCGCGAAGCGGCTCGCGGGCGACGGGGCCGCCGTGGCGCTCAGCTACGTGAACCGCGAGGAGCCGGCCATGGGCGTCGTCGCGGAGATCCGGTCGGCCGGCGGGCGCGCCACGGCGGTGCGCGCCGACGTCGCCGAGCCTGCCCAGATCACCGCCCTGTTCGAGCGCGCCGTGGCCGAGCACGGGCGGCTCGACATCCTCGTCAACAACGCCGGCGTCTACTCGACGCGCACCCTGGGCGAGATCGACGAGGCGCACTTCGAGATGATCTTCAACGTCAACGTGCGCAGCGTCGTCCTCGCGACCCAGGAGGCGGCGCGCCGCTTCGGCGACGAGGGCGGGCGGATCATCAACCTCTCGTCGATCGTCGCGCGAAGCCCGCGCCCGTCCGGCTCGGTCTACAGCGCGTCGAAGGCCGCGATCGAGGCGCTCACCCGCTGCCACGCCGCCGAGCTCGGCCGCCGCGGGATCACGGTCAACGCGGTGGCGCCGGGCCTCGTCAACACGGAGATGATCGCGCCCATCGTGGACTCGGCGCCCGTCCAGGCGCGCCTCAAGGCGAGCGCGCTGGGCAGGCTGGGGCAGCCGGAGGAGATCGCCGACACGGTGGCGTTCCTCGCGTCGAACGACTCGCGCTGGCTCACGGGACAGGTGGTCGAGGTCAGCGGCGGCGCGCTGTAGGCGCCGCCGCTGCTCGCGGTAGGGTGAGCGGCGGCGCGCTGCAGGCGCCGCCCCCCCCCGGGTGGCGTGGGTGTTACGCCGTGGCCACGGCCGCGACGGCCGGGGCGTTCTCGGCCCGCGCCGCGGACGCGCGAGGCGCCCTGGAGCGGGTGACGCTGCGCCGGCCGTCGATGCCGACGGGCACGTCCCCGTCGACCGTCACCCGGCGCACCACGCGGTGGTGGTCGCCGTAGTCGTTGATCGCGTAGTGCTGGGTGGCGCGGTTGTCCCAGATGGCCACGTCGCCGACGGACCAGCGCCACCGCACGGTGTTCTCGAGGCGCGTGACGTGCTCCTGCAGCACCTGGAAGAGGTGCGCGGAGTCGTGCGAGGAGACGCCGAGGATCTTCTTCACGAAGTGCCCGAGCACGAGCGAGCGCTCGCCCGTCTCCGGGTGGACGCGCACGACGGGGTGCTCGGTCTCGTAGACGGTCGACGTGAACACCTCGTGGTAGCGGCGCACGTCGTCCGCCGAGGCCTGGGGCTTGCGCGCCTGGTAGTCGTACTCGTTGCTGTGCAAGGCCCACAGCTTGTCCGCGAGCTCGCGCAGCACGGGCGAGAGATCCTCGTAGGCGGCGACGGTGTTGGCCCAGACCGTGTCGCCGCCGTAGGGCGGGACCACGAGCGCGCGGAGGATCGACGCCTTCGGGTACGCGTCGACGAACGTCACGTCGGTGTGCCACGAGTTGGCGCGACCCCCGTACCGCGAGTCGAGCTCGTGGATGAAGCTCGTGCCCTGCACGACGGGGACGGTCGGGTGCGCGACGGGCTTGCCCTCGAACAGGGCCGTGAGCCGCTCCTGGCTCTTGTCGTCGAGGTGGTGCTGGCCTCGGAAGAAGATCACCTTGTACCGCAGCCAGGCGCTCCGGATCTCGTCGATGGTCGCCGCGTCGAGATCGGCCGAGAGGCGCACGCCGCGCACCTCGGCGCCGACGCGGCCGGCGAGCGGGACGATCTCGGGGACATTGTTGCTGCTGCTGGTGTGGACTTGGGCGCTCATGCGGAACTCTCCTCGTGGCTGGATCAGCCGATGGGATTCATGGGTGGCGTCGCAGGGTGGATGTCGGCGGGCAGGAGGGCGCCGCTCAGTGGGACGCCGGCTTGTGCGCGACGGCGAGCAGCCGCTTGCCCTCAAGCCGGATGCCCTCGGGCGTCCGGAAGGCCTCGAGCTCGCGCTTGATGTCGTCGATGGCCTGGCTCCGCAGCGACTCGGGCAGGTGCCCGAGGAAGTTGCCGAACGAGCTCGCCTGCGAGAACGCGATGGCGGCGTTGCCGTCGGGCTGGTGGTGGACGTTCTGCTGGGTCTCGATCTTCTGCACGGTGAAGCCGGCGCCGCCGAGCAGCGCGGAGAGCTCGTCGGCCGTGACCCAGTGGGGCGTGCCGGCGAGCGACTCCGGATAGGCCGCGTAGGGCGCCCGCGACAGCACCTCTCGCTTGATCCGCTGGAGCAGGTTCGGCTGGTCCTTCGCGCCCGTGGTGATCCCGAGCCGGCCGCCCGGCTTGAGCAGCCGGTGGATCTGCTTGAGCGGCTCCGTCTTCTCGGGGAGCCAGTGGAACACGGCGTTGAGGTACACGACGTCGAAGCTGCCCGAGGGGAGCCCGTCGAGCGCGTAGGCGTTGCCGACCTGGAACGAGAGGTTCTCCTTCGCCTTGCGCTGGGCGATCTCGATGCGCAGCGGCAGCGGGTCGATCCCGAGCACCTTGCCGGTCGGCCCGACGAGGCCCGCCACGTGCTCGGCGAGCAGCCCGGTGCCGCTGCCGATGTCGAGCACGCGCTCGCCAGCGCGGACGCCGAGCGCGGCGACGAGCCGCTGGCCGTTCACGAACTGCCGCTCGGCGCTGCGGACCTCGTACTGCTGGGCGAGCTGGGGCGTGTCGAAGGCGAGACTGAGTCCACTCATGCGATGGCTCCGGGTGAGGGGTTCGCGAGCGGGCTCCGCGGGGCGACGCCCTGCTCCGCTCGTCGTCCCGCGCTGGATTGCACGGCCCGTGCCCGCCCCGTCCCCGCACGTTTCCGCGGCGCGCCGCCCGCCGCTGCTGCGCCATCAGCACGCCGGCAGCAGCGCGTGTTGCGCGCCGAGCAAGGCGCCGCGCCTGCGCGGCGGATCGGCCGACGGCCCCCTCGGGGCGACGCCCGTTCGACCCCGCGGTTCGTGACTCGATGTGTGAAGCGTCGCGCGGTGAGCCGACTGGACGCGACGAGCGTGACAGGAATGGAGAAACCGAGGTCACGGCTCCGAGCGTCTGGAGCGTGACGTCCCTCATCCAAGGAACATGGATGGAGCTCTATATTCCCTGGTGCCGGGAATCTGATCACACCTGCGAGTGACTTGTTGCGCTCTTGAAAAAACCGCGATGCCGCTACAACTCGAATGCAATTTTCCGATCGACCTGCGTATTTCCGGCCTTTCACGGCCGAAATTGCGTCGTCGAGACCACGCTACGGATGGCTTTCCTCGCTGAGCAGCCGGACGGGGCGATGCTCCGTGGAGCACTCGTGGGTCGCGACCTCTGGTCTCCTTTTCCGTGGCAACAGCGCATCTACGCTCCACTCCGTTCCTTTTCTGTGGCACCATGCGCGCATGCTTCTTCGTGTCGTAAAGAACGGTTCTGTCATTGGCGTGCTGCTGATCGCGGCGGGGTGTAGTTCGGGGGGTGGTGACGACCCGCCCGAGCCGCCCGGCGGGACGGGCGGGCCCGAGGTCGACGCCGGCCCTGAAGTGCAGCCGGACGGCTCGGGCGGCGCGACCTGCGTGGAGTTCGCGCTGCCCGAAGGCGTGGACTGCGCTGCGCCGCTCGACGGCGTGCTGCCGAAGGATCTTCGCTGCACGGGCCTTTACGGGGACTTCGACCGGCGCGAGCTCGCGTGCGGCGTGCTCGAGTACAAGCCTGCCCTCGAGCTCTGGAGCGACGGCGCCGAGAAGCGGCGCTTCGTCCAGATCCCGGAGGGGCAGCGGGTGAACGCGAAGGATCCGGACGCCTTCGTCTACCCCGACGGGACGCAGTTCTGGAAGGAGTTCCGTGTGAAGGGCGCTGACGGCGCGCTGCGCCTCGCGGAGACGCGCCTCTTGCGCAAGACGCCCGACGGCTGGCTGTACACGAGCTACGTCTGGTCCGAGGACGAGCGACAGGCCATCCAGATGCAGAACGACTTCGGCGTGCCCGACCTCCACGGCACCGGCCACACGGTGCCGACGCGCGATCAGTGCAAGGAGTGCCACTCCGGGCGCGCCGATTTCGTCCTGGGCTGGGACGCGCTGATGCTCGGCCCAGGCGCCGAGGGGGTCACGCGCGACAAGCTGGTCGAGCTCGGGCTGGTCGAGGACGCGAGCCAGCTCGCCCTGACGATCCCGGGCAACGACGTGGAGCGCCGGGCGCTCGGCTACATGCACGCGAACTGCGGCGTGAGCTGCCACAACGACCTGCCCGACGCGCCGGCCCGCGACACGGGCCTGTACCTGCGCCTCGAGGCGAACGAGCTGGGCAGCGTGATGATGACGGACGCGGCCCGGACGGGGCTCAACAAGCGCCCTCAGGACAACGCGAAGTACGAGGGGCTCACGAACCCGGATCCCGAAAACTGGTACGACATCCGCCCGGGGGATCCCGCGCGCAGCCTGCTCGTCGCCCGGCAGGAGCTCCGGGGCTTCGAGGGTCAGATGCCGCGCATCGCGACCAAGCAGGTCGACGACGCGGGGGTGCAGGCGGTCGTGCAGTGGATCCAGGGGATGACGCAGGAGGCGGGATACCCGGCGCCCGCGCCCTGAGAGCTACCGCGCGCGGTGCTGGTCGACCAGCACCTGGATCTCCTCATCCGTGAGGGTGTGATCCGTGCCTTTCACCTTCGCCAGGATCGCGTCGACGAGCTCTTTCGACGGCTCGATCTTCCGCTGGCGCAGCCAGTAGTCCACGTTGGAGGCGCCGGACATGTAGCCCACGCCGATCTCCTGCTTGCGCCCGAACATCCCCGCCGGCACGCCCGAGTAGATGCGATCCGCGAGCCACGCGTCGCCCTTCGACTCGGCCTTGATGATCGCCGCCGCGTGCACGCCGGTCGCCGTGCGGAATGCGTCGCGGCCCACCAGCGGGTAGTTGATCGGCACTTGCCAGCCGACCGCGTCCGCCGCGGTCGTGCAGTACTCGATCAGGCGCGTGAGGTCCTGGTGCTCGAGCAGCCCGAGGAGCTTCAGGTTGAGCAGGATGAGCTCCATCGCCGCGTTGCCCACGCGCTCGCCGATCCCCAGCGCTGTGCCGTGCACGCGATCCGCCCCGAACTCCAGGGCCCACAGCGCGTTCTCCAGCGCCAGCCCGCGGTCGTTGTGCCCGTGCCAGTCGATCCCCACCGACGCGCCGGATCCGGCCACGATCGACTGCGCGAAGCCGATCAGGTTGCGCACACCGTCTGGCGTCGCACACCCGACGGTGTCGCACAGGCACAGCCTCGAGGCGCCGTGATCGATCGCGACCTTGAACAGCGTCGCCAGCACGTCCGGCCGCGAGCGCGTCGTGTCCTCCGCGCCGTACGCCACAGGCAGCCCCGCCTTCACGCCCACGTCGATCGCCTCTGCGCTCCGCCGCGCGATCGAGCTGGCGTCCCACGCCTCCATGAGCTCTTGGATCGGGCTTGATCCGATGAAGGCATAGACCTCCACCGGCATCCCGGCGCGCTGCGAGATCTCGATCATGGGCGTGATGTCGGACACGACGGTGCGGCCAGCGCACGCCACGCGGATCGGCAGCCTGTTCTCCGTGATCTCGCGGCACATCCGCAGCACGTCGTCGAACGCCCGCTGCGAGCTGCCCGGCAGGCCGATGTCCGCCACGTGGATGCCCACCTCCGCCATCAGGTGCAGCAGCTTGAGCTTGTCCTCGATGCTCGGCTCCGCGACCGAAGGGTTCTGCAGGCCATCGCGCAACGTCTCGTCGAAGAGCGTGATGTCCTTTGGGATGGGTCGACCTCGACGGCCGACCTCGTTCCAGTCGTAGACGAGATCGTTGTGCGGAAAGCCAGCAGAGGTCATAACCATGTAGTGCTCTGTCTCTCCTGGAAGGTGACAGCCTCGCCTCCGTGGTTACTCGCTAGCCGGCAAGGAGCCTTGTTCCGAAGCGAGCCCGTCGCCAACACCGCAGCGAGCAGAAGGTGATCCCTTGCGAAGACGGGCACGAACGGGAAAGGAGAGGAGACCAACCCCTTGCATCCGTAGACCTGACCGGGCATCCCTCGGCGACCGCGGCGTGCGCTCGCCATGACGGGCTCGGGCCGTGTGCCCAGCTACGCCGCTTTGAAGCCGCCGCTCGCGGGTGCGAGGGTGAGTTGACCTTCGTCTTCGAGCCACACCGCCCTAGTGTTTCTGATACCGGCTCACGAGCTCCATGAATCGACGGTGAGCGCTGTTGCTCCACTTGAACCCATTCAGCTGCTCATCCACCGCGACCGAGTCGTACACCTCGACGGGGAGCGCACGCTTGAACTTCTTCGCGATCTCCTGGCCGGCCTCGGAGAGATCCGGCTGATTGAGCTTCGTCGCGAAGCCATAAGGCTCCAGGAACCCGTAATGATGGGTCGAATGCTGCGACACCTCGTGGAAAGCCTTCGACATCGACGGAAATATGCCGGGGATATACTGATGCGAGTCGATGTCACTCTTGAGGAGGGCGGTCAGCAGGACGGCAGCGAGAATCGGGTTGAAGAGATGGGTGGGCCAGAAGAATACAAAGCGCAAGAATCCTTCCATATAGCCGTTTCCAGCCACGCCGATCAGGCCGGAAGGTATTGCATCGTGATGTGTTCCATGGATGTACAGGAACTCGAGCTCCGCGTTGTGACTCGTCCAGTGATCGCGGTAGAACCAGACGTTCATGATCTTGGTAAACTTGTACTGCACGAAGATGTTCGTCGCGAGCGTCACGGGCAGGGCGAGGACCGAGAACTTGGCGTGCGTGATCACGAGGTACCAGGGTGCGAGAAAGACAATATGCGTCAGCACTCCTGTGGCATACGCATGCAGAATATGCAGCGTGACATTCGGCCGCTTCTCCAGCCATTTTTTCCAGTTTGTCTGGAGCAGCACCTCGCGCACCAGCTCCTTCTTCCTGAGGTGATCGAACAGTATAACGGTCCGGTACACCGTGATTCCAATGAAATGGATGTAAAAAAGATAGATCGCGATCTTGCCCGTCAGCTCGACGTGATGCGGCAAGTTCGGCGTCAGGTAGATGAACAGATTTTCCAGCAGCAGAATGGCCAACGCCAGCTGAGTGACGGGCTTCATATTGCGCAGCTTATAGACCAGCATGTAGAGCAAATCCTGCGGTCTTTTCAGGATCTCGGGAGTCCTCAGCTCCACGCCATGCCTCACCAGAAACGACGGAATCATGAGAGCACAAAGAGCGAGACCGAGACTCGTCACCCAGCTTCCCGCGCCATACGTGAGCCAGATGATCGACGCGGTGATCAGCGTCATCAATACGTAATCAATGAAGTCCCTCTTGAAGTACGTAATCCTCGGCCTCTTGACCCCGTAGAGCTGATGAAACTGCGCCGGATCAGCCTTTTCCATATCCGTCCTCGTATGCGTTGGGACCCATCTGGTGGAAGATCATATGTGAGAAGACGTCACCGACGACGCCTGAAGACAACCTTCCCGAAATCACCAAACCGCTCAGGTGTGACGCCTCGAACCGAGCACCTGCCCATCGATCTCGAGCTGGACCTGCCGACCTCCTGGACCGACGAGCCGGAGCGACGGACGAAGGCGAAGATCCCTCGCTCGCTGCAGTGTCAAACCGAGATCGAGCTGGCGCTGGGCATGACGGATCGAGCGCTGCGCGATGGGATCCCCGGAGACATGCTCCTGGCCGACAGCGGCGACGGTGAATCGCGTGCGTCTCGGCGCGGTGCGCTTGCTCGGCTTTGACTACGCCGCGGCACATCACTCGCCCACCCAGGTGTGGCTCCTGGACGTGCGGGAGCGGCGGCGCGGAGCCCTTCGAGGTCGCCAGATGGCGCTTGCGGCGGGGAGAGAGCTCGCAATTCCAGGTTCGACTCAGATCTCGGTGGTCACCTTCATGTACGGTGGAAACTCTTGCACGAAGGAGAAATCGTTCTCGAGGACGTGCTTTCCCTCCTCCCTCGCGACCTCCCTGAACCCGGCGAACTTGTAGGTCAGATACATGGAGCGGTTGCGGTCCGTCGGCACGAACTCCGCGCGGAGCCTGACCCCGGCGTCGCGCGCGCGCCGGATGACGTGGTTGAGCAGCACCGTCCCGACGCCCCGCGAAATGACACGGCACGACATGAGCAGCAACTTGAGCGTCCACACCTCGGGTTCACGCGCGACCAGCGCGAGCCCGATCTTGCCGTAGGTGCCATACCGGTCCTCTAGCCCCGCGATCAAGAGATCGTGAGCCGGAGACTCGCGAAGCCTCGCGAGCTCGTCGTAGGAATACGTGTATCCAGTCGCGTTGAGCTGGTTCGTACGGACGGTCAGCTCCTCGGCCCGCTTCAGGTCCTCCTCGCGGGCGCGCGCGATGACGAAGCGCATGTCGAGCGAGGCCAAGAACTCGTCCGGGCTCCCCTGGTGCGACTCCTCGACGACCTTCCGCTGGAGGTCCGCGAGATACATCTTGCGGCGCGCGCGCGAGTCCTCCGTGACGAAGCGCGGCTTCATCTCGGCGAGCTCCGGCAGCGCGGCGGCATCCACCGCGTCGTAGCAACGGACGCTCGGGTGCGCGAAGCGGACCTCATCGCGCTCGAAGGGCTGGTCGTCCACGAAGGCGATCGCGTCCAGGCCGAAGTTCAGCGCCTGGGCCGCCGCCTTCACCGACGCCGACTTGCTCCCCCAGTTGATCTGCGGGTACAGGAAGTACTCCTCGATGCCAAGCTCGCGGAGCTTGGCCATGGCCACTTCCGGCTCGTTCCGGCTGGCGATCGATTGCAAGATGCCGCGCTCGTCCAGCATCCGAATCGTCCGCAAGACATCCTCACGCAACGTGACCTGCGGGTCTTCGAGCAGCACGCCGTCCCAGAGGGTGTTGTCCAGATCCCAGACCACGCACTTCACGGTCGACTTCTCGCTGCGACCGATCACCGGCTCGCTCGCTGCAGCGGTCATAGCACTCCTCGTCATGGCTCCTTCGACGGCGCCGCCGGCCCACGGCGCCCCGCCCCGCCGTGCTCCAGATACGCATACTCCGCGATCGTGATCTGTTGAATCTGAGAGCTCCCCTCGATGATCTCCATGATCCTCGCGTCGCCGAGGAGCCGCTGGAGCGGGTAGTCAGCGCTGCAGCCGTTGGCGCCGTGGAGCTGCACCGCGTCGCCGGCGGCGCGGACCGCGGCGGTCGACGCGAAGTACTTGGCCATCGCCGTCGCCGAGAGCGCGCCGGGATCTCGGCGGTCACGCAGGCGGCCGGCCTCCATGCACAGCATCTCCGAGGCGTGCAGGTCCGTGAACATGTCGCTGATCATCCGCCGGACGAGCTGGTGCTCCTTCAGCGGCGCGCCGAATTGCTCGCGGCGGCTCGTGTACGCGACGCAGGCCTCGACGCACGCCCGGAGGATGCCCACGCAGCCCCACGCGACGGTGTACCGGCCCAGATCGAGCGCGACGGAGGCGACCTGCGTGATGCCCAAACCTCGCCGCCCCACCACGTGGTCGGCCTCCACGCGGCATCCATCGAGATGCACGCTCGCGGTCATCGACGCGCGGATGCCCAGCAGATCGCGGATCGGCTCGGTCCGGAGGCCCGGCCGACCGCGCTCGACGAGGACAGCCGTGGGCCCTTCCTCGGTGCGCCCGAAGACGAGGAAGAGGTCGGCGATCTCGCCGTACGTGATCCACCTCTTCTCGCCGTCGATCACGAGATCGGTCCCCTGGGCGGCGATCCGCGTCGTGACGCTCTTGGCGTCGCTGCCGACGCCCGGCTCGGACAGCGCGAGCGCCCCGATCCGGCGACCCGACGCGAGCTCCGGCAGCCACCGTTCTCGCTGCGCGCGGGTGCCCCACCGGAGGATCGCCAGCGCCACCATCGTGTGGACGGTGAGCAGGCTGCGCACCGACGAGCAGCCGCGGGCGAGCTCCGCCGCGAGGAGCCCGAGCGTCACGGCGTCCTCGCCGGCACCCCCGAACTCTTTGGGGATGGAGATGCCGAGGTACCCGCGCTCGGCGAGGAGCGCGATGAGCTCCGGCGGCGTCCGCTGGGCCCGGTGGAACGCGTCGGCGAACGGCGCGACGTGCTCGTCGACGAAACCCTGAAACTCGACGCGTCGCGCTTCGTGCTCGGGGGCGAGGGACAGGGGCATCGGAGCTCCACGATCGGTTGCGCTATGCCGGCCTCACGCCGGCACCGAGACCTTGCGCTCGACGAACCCGAGCAGGCTCCGGATGGAGCGGAAGTTGTCGAGCTCCATGTCCTCGTTCTCGACGACGATGCCGAACTCGTGCTCCACGAAGTTAACCAGCTGGAGCGCGAACATCGAGTTGACGAACCCGAGCTTGAAGATGTCCTCGTCGTCCGCGAGCTCGTGACCCGGGAAGAACTTGGCGAGATACGTCTTGATCTTCTGCTTCATTTGCGCTTCGCTCATCGTCCTGCCGCGCCTGGTCACTCGTAGGTGTAAAACCCGCGGCCCGACTTCCGGCCGTGGAGCCCCGCGTCCACCATCTTCTTGAGCAGCGGGCACGGGCGGTACTTGTCGTCGTTGAAGCTCTCGTAGAGGACCTCGATGGAATAGAGGATCGTATCGAGCCCGATGAGGTCGGCCGTCTCGAGCGGCCCCATCTTGTGCTCGAAGCACCCCTTGAAGATGCGATCCACGTCGGCCGCGCTCGCGACCTGATCCTGGACCAGGAAGATCGCCTCGTTGATGGTCAGCATCAACACGCGGTTCGACACGAACCCCGGCGCGTCCTCGACGACGACGCACGTCTTGCCCATCTCGGCGAGGAAGCGCTTGGCGGCGCCCAGCGTCTCGGGGGACGTGTGGAAGCCGCGGATCACCTCGACCATCGGCTTGAGCGGGACCGGGTTCATGAAGTGCATGCCGACCACCTGCGAAGGACGCTTCGTGACCGAGCCTATCCGCGTGATCGAGATGGCAGAGGTGTCCGCCGCGAAGATGATCTCCGGCCGGCAGACGCCCTCAAGGCGGGCGTACACCTCGCGCTTGATATCCCATTTCTCCGTCACGTTCTCGACCACGAAATCGGCGCCGGCGAGGCGCCCATAATCGGTCGTGAACGCCACGCGCTCGAGCACCGCCTTCGGATCCCCGGCGCGCTTCTTGTCCTCGGCGCTGCCGAAGAGCGTGACGGCGCGCAGGCCGTTCCGGATCCCCATTCGCGCCCGCGCGAGGGCCGCCTCCGAGACGTCGACCAAGACCACGTCGTGGCCGGTTTGCGCGAGGCTCTGGGCGACGCCGACGCCCATGACGCCCGCGCCGACGACTCCGACCACCGGGTACTGCAATTCAGCAGAGCGATCCATCAAACTCCCTCTCGAAGGGCGTAGATGTTGCGGATGTTCGTCCCGACGTAGAGCTCGTCCTGCTCGGCGATGACCTTGAAGCCGTGGCGCTCGAACAAGGACGAGAGCTTCGCGACGCGACCGTCGGCGTCGTGCGCCTCGAGCACGATCTGCGAGAACTTGGGCCAGTCGGCGTCGTCGATCCCCTCGATGACCTCGAGCTCGCACTTCTGAACGTCGATCTTCATGAGATCGACCCGCTCGATGCGCTGCTCGCGGAGGACGTCGCTCAGGCGCCGGAGCTTGGCCGTGAAGGTGACGGCCTCGAACCGGACGTCGAGCAGCTCCTCCGTGTACCCGTCCATCTGAGCGACCTCTGCGGCGCCGCCCCGGCGCTGGTTGTCCATGATCGCCTTGAGGTTGTGCCGCTCCTCCGCCTCGTCCGGGTAGAACGAGGACATGCCGGCGCTCCGCGGATAGAAGGTGAACGGCGCGTCGCGCTCGCGATCCGACAGGCCGAGATTGAACAGGGTCGCCCGGACGCCGTGCAGCGCGACGTTGCGGCTCAGGATCTCGAAGAGCGGAGGCGCCGGCTCGAAGGTGAAGACGCGGACGTCCTTCGCCTCGGTGTGGGCGAACAGCGTGAAGAGGCCGATGTTGCCGCCCACGTCGAGGACGCACGCCCCGTCGCGAATGCGAATGCCGTGCTTCACGTACGAGCGGTGCGCGAAGATGTCATCGTAGAAGTGCCGCGTCTCGGCCTCGTTCTGATGAGCGACGGAGAGGCCGTTCGGCAGGCGGAAGAGCGGCGCCCGGGGCGCGTCCGGCGCCGCCGCCGCGGGGCGCGCCGCGGCGGTAGGAGCGCTGGTCGTGACCGGCGCGGCGCGGCCTTGCGTGGCCGCGCCGGGGCGAGCGCCGGCGCCTCGCAAGCCGTCGATCGCCGCCGCCATGTCCGCCAGCGTTGATGTTTGGTAGACGCGCCGGAGCGGCAGCTTCACGCGCAGCGACCTGGACACCCGATCGATGAGGCGCGTCGCGAGGAGCGAGTTGCCCCCGAGCCGGAAGAAGTTGGCGTCGCGCGTCGGCGGCTCGCACCGCAGGAGGGTCTGCCAGAGGGCGGCGACCTCGCGCTCCGTGTCCGTCAATGGCGCCTCGGGCTCCGCGGGCGGCGAGATCTCTTCGACCACCGGCGCCATAGAGCCGCGGCCGGCCTCGGCGTCCGCCGGCGCCGCCGGCTCCGCGGAGGTCGCCGGCTGCTCCCCCTCGATGGCGGCCCCGCTCAGCCACAGGCGGCCCACGGCCTTCAGAAGGACGGATACGTCCGACTCCGACTCGTACGCGTGCCGCATCGAGGCGACGATCGTCCGCGCCGGCGTCGATGATCCGCCGCTCGACGGCGCGCCGGCGCCCTTCCGGGCGAGCGTCGCGAGGCTGCTCAACGTCTGCCCGGGTCCGACCTCCAGGAGGACCTCACTGCCGAGCGCGCGGAGCCCGTCCGCGAACCGTACGGGCCGGCAGAGGTGGATCGCCCAGTACGCCGGATCGGTCGCCTCGGCGGCGGTGATCAGCGCGCCGGTGACGTTCGACACGTAGGGTGTCCGCGGGGGTCGCCGGGTGAAGCCCGCCACGATGCGCGTCACGCGCTCCGCGATGGGCTCCATCATCCTGGAGTGGAACGCATGTGACGACTGGACGCGCCGGAGGGTGACGCGGCGGTCCAGGAGCCGCGCCTCGAGGCGCTGCACCTCCTCGACCGGACCGGCGACGACGCAGAAATCGGGGCCGTTGACCGCGGACACGGAGAGGTGCGCGCCGAGCTGCGGAGTGAGCTCCTCCTCCGAGAGCATGACGGCGAGCATCGCCCCTGCCGGGAGCGACTCGATCAGCTCCGCACGACGGGCGACGAGCGCGAGTGAGTCCTCGAGCGAGAGCACGCCGGCGAGGCAGGCGGCCACGTACTCCCCCAGGCTGTAGCCGAGCATGACGTCGGGGAGCACGCCCCAGGCTCGCCATTGCTCCGCTAAGGCGTACTCGACGACGAAGAGGGCCGGCTGCGCGTGCCGCGCCTGGTTGAGCCGGCGCTCCTCCTCGCTCGGCCCTTCGCCCCTGCGCCCGAGCATGCGCCGCAGGTCGAGCTCGGCGCCCGGCGCCGCAGCGCTCGCGCGCGCCTTCGCGTGCATCACCGTGCGGATGTCGACGCCGAGCTCGGGGGTGAGGAGCGCGGCGCAGCGATCGACCTGTTCGCGAAAGATCGGCAGCGCATTGTAAAGATCACGCGCCATCCCGAGGTAATGATCCCCGAGGCCGGGCAGGAGGAACGCCACGGCCGGGGGCGTCATTGCCCCCGCCGCGGTTTCACGCGCCACGACCGTCTTCGTGGCGGCGTCGAGCAGCAGCGTCCCGCGATGCGACGCGGGCCTCGCCCCCGGGGTTTGGACCCGGATCACCACGTCGGAGCCAGGCGCAGCGGCAAGCGTGCGCGTGAGCCCATCCATGCTCGCGGTGAGCTCAGCCGAGCTCCCTTCAGCAACCAACGCGAGCCGGAGAGGCTCGCTTATTTGCAGGCTGTTTGGCTGGGGTGAACCGTTCGTCTCGTGGAGAGCAGTAGTCATTCAGCAGCCCTAAAAATCCGTCCAGGACGGAATCTAGTCTTGAGCACCTACGCTGCGTTCCTATCCCCGGCTCGCCTTGTGGGCCCGGATACTCCGCAGTCAAGGAGAGCAAACCATGATCCGCATTTTGCGCCATGCAAGGACACGCATGTCGATTTTTTGCGGCATACCGATTGCCTGGTCGCGGTATACCGAGGGCTCGAACGCGCCCCCCCCTCTGGAATCCGCGCTTGGGCCGGCGATGAGCCTTCCCTCCACACGAGCGGCGGGGCGCGCCCACGCTCGCCACGATTACCGAAACTTTGCGCCGCTCTGCTCCGCCAGGTGGCAGGCGCAAATGTGCGTTGACGAGGGGCCAACTGTTGGTAAAGAGTGGTCCACTAAGTTAACACATTTGACAAATTATATTTCGCGCACATTTCGCGCACATTTCGCGCACGTCTCGCACGGTTGGCACGTTTCGCGCACCCCTGTCGCGTTCTCGACACGAACGCGAGCTGGCAATCGACCCTGGGCCGATCTGCTTCGCCGCACGTCTGCCATCGACGCGCTCGCGTGCCCGACGTGCAAGGACAGGATGAAGCTCGTCGCCAGGCTCGCCAGGCCCGCGATCCTGCCGGCGTCGTTCGCTGCGCCACGCCTCATCGCGCCGCGCTCGGCCATCTTTGACTTACGCGCCGATGGTTTCATCATTGCTGTCGATGTCACAGAGCGCGACGACGACGGACGCATGCGCCTCTGTAGGCAAAGTGATTCGTGGTTGACGATCGCACGACTGCTCGACATTGTGGCACCACTGCAGGTCACCGCGCGCCATCTGGTCGCCGGTATCCAGCGCCGCCAGCGCGGGCTAGACCTGCAGCAGGAGGAGATCCGCGAGAGAAACGAGGCAATCCGGCTGCTCCGGCCTCGCGAGGCGCGGGCCGCCCGGCCGTCCGGCTTGCGCCAGATCCAATCCTGCTCTAGAATCCTTCGGTGTCGCGGGACGACCTCCTCGCCCGCCAGCGTTCCTCGTACCCGCGGCGAATGAGTGTAATTCACCATTTCTTCACGCGCCCGACACCTATCCGAGACGCGCCCGACACCTATCCGAGCTCGGAAAGAGCGTCCATGCTCGCGCAGGTTCGATCAGGCTGCACGCCCATGGTGGTCGGTGTAGACGCCTTCCTCCTCTTCTCCTCGAGTGCAGGTGTCTTGGGGAGCGGGCTGCAGGGCGCCTACTCGGCGGCCAACGCTTTCCTGGACGTGCTGTCCGAGCAGCCTCGCGTCCTCGGACGGTCGGCCACGTCGATTGCCTGGTGCATATGGAACGGCGGAGGTATTGTCGACCACGCAGGCAAAGAGCATCTCAGAAGACGTGGCGTGTCCGTGATGCCGCTAGATCTCGCCCTCGCGGCCTCGTATCGTGAGGAATCCAGGGGTGGGAGCCCGCAAAGATCCTCACCCTCACTCTGCTCGCCCGTGCCATCGAGCCGTTGTCCGGGATGATCGAGGAAGTCTTGCCAGGCAGCGGCGATCGGCGCCTCCACTGGGAGGCGGGCTCACACCACCGTGGCGCTGCCAGGCAACCACTTCAGCATCACGAAGCGGCACGCCGAGCCCACCGCTCGAATCACCCATAACTGGTTCTCGACATCTGGGTCCTGAGGAGTTTATGACAAAGGAGTACACGCGTCCGCAGTCGGCGCCGTTGACTGAGGGCGACCTCCTCACCTTGATCGTCGCCCATCTCGCGGAGCGGCTGCGCATGGACGCGCGGTTCATCGATGTCCACGAGCCCTTCAGCCGCCATGGGCTCGACTCACGCGGCGCGGTGGACCTGGTCGTGGATCTGAGGACGGCGCTTGGGCGCCCGCTGTCGCCCGTCGTGGTTTGGCAACACCCGACTCCCGATGCCCTGGCCCGCCACCTGGCCGGTGGGGCGGACGCGCGCGAGGGCCAAGCGCGCGCGGACTCTGCCTACGAGCGTCCTGGAGCACCAAATGAGCCCATCGCGATCGTCGGGATGGCCTGCCGGTTCCCGGGGGCGCCGGACGTGGACAGCTACTGGAGACTCCTATCCGGCGGCGTGGATGCGGTCACCGAGGTGCCCGCTGGCCGGTGGGACATGGACGCGTTCTACGATCGCGATCCTCGCTCTCTCGGCGACGTGAGCACCCTCCGGGGCGGCTTCATCGATGACGTCGATCGCTTCGACGCGATGTTCTTCGGCATCTCTCCGCGAGAGGCCGTCTCCATGGATCCACAGCAACGGCTCATGCTGGAGCTCGCGTGGGAGGCCCTGGAAGACGCGGGGATCGTCGCGGAGAGGCTGAAGGAAAGTCTGACCGGAGTCTTCTTCGGGTGCATCTGGGACGACTACGTCACGCTGATCCATCAGAGGGGGCGAGGAGCCATCGCCCAGCATACGGTGACGGGGAATCACCGCAGCATCATCGCGAACCGCGTATCGTACACGCTCGACCTGCGCGGTCCCAGCATGACGGTCGATTCGGCCTGCTCGTCCGCGCTCGTTACCATACATATGGCCTGCGAGAGCCTGCGCAGCGGCGAGTCCACATTGGCCCTCGCAGGCGGCGTCAACCTGAACATAGCTCCCGAGAGCACGATCGGTGTCCACAAGTTCGGCGGCCTGTCCCCCGACGGCCGCTGCTTCACCTTCGATGCGCGCGCGAACGGCTATGTGCGCGGCGAGGGGGGCGGCGTGGTGGTGCTCAAACGCCTGTCCTCGGCCATCGCGGACGGCGATCCCATCATTTGTGTCATCCGCGGCTCCGCGGTCAACAACGATGGTGCCAGCAACGGGTTGACCGGCCCCAATCCCCTGGCACAGGAAGCCGTCTTGCGGACCGCGTACGAACGGGCAGGCGTGAACCCGGCCGATGTTCAGTATGTCGAGCTGCACGGAACTGGCACCCAACTGGGGGATCCCGTCGAGGCAAGCGCGCTCGGTGCAGTGCTCGGAAAGAGAAGGCCCGCCGAACGCCCGCTGCTCGTGGGATCCGCCAAGACCAACGTCGGGCACCTGGAAGGTGCCGCCGGCATCGTAGGGCTGCTCAAGGCAGCGCTCTGCCTCAAACACAAGCAGCTCGCGCCCAACCTCAACTTCGAGACCCCGAATCCGCACATTCCATTCGCCGAGCTGAATCTGAAGGTGCAGGGCGCTCTGGGGCCTTGGCCGGACATGGATCGTCCGCTCGTTTGCGGCGTGAGTTCGTTCGGTCTGGGAGGGACGAACGCGCACGTCGTGCTGTCGGAGTGGGCATCGCTCGAGGCCGAGCTCCACCCTCTCGCCGCAGAAAGCCCGGAGGCGCTGCGCGAAGAGGTGCAGCGGCGGCTCTTGACCATGACCTCGCTCGTCGGGCGAGCACCCCTGTCGTTCCTGTGCGGTCGCTCGGCGGCACAGCGCTCTGCGAAGGAGCATCGCCTCGCGGTCACCGCGCGCTCGTTCGAGGAGCTGAAGCAGCGTCTGCTAGGCTTTCTCGAGCATGAGAAGCACGTCTCCGTGTCGGCGGGGCGAGTGGATCTGGGCGCGGCGCCCAAGGTGGTCTTCGTCTTCGCCGGGCAGGGGGCGCAGTGGTTCGGCATGGGTCGAGCGCTGCTGCAACGCGAGCCCGTATTCCGGACGACGATCGAGCAGTGCAGCTCCTTCATCCAGCAGAACCTGGGCTGGTCGTTGCTCGATGAGCTGATGACAGATCGGGAGAGCTCGCGGCTCGATGAGATCGACGTCAGCCTCCCGGCCATCATATCCATCGAGATCGCCCTGGCGGCGCAATGGCGTGCTTGGGGCGTCGAGCCGGCGTTCGTAGTGGGCCATAGCACAGGCGAGATCGCGGCGGCTCATGTCGCCGGCGTCCTGAGCATCGAGGACGCGATGCGGACCATCTGCGCGTACGGGCGCATCATCCGCAAGCTCCGAGGCAAGGGGGGCATGGGGCTCGTGGCGCTGTCGTGGGAAGACGCTGGCAAGGAGCTGACCGGCTACGAGGGGCGCCTCTTCCGCGCGATAGAGCACAGCGCGGATTCAACGGTGCTGGCGGGCGAGCCGGACGCGCTCGACGCGCTGCTCCAGGCACTGGAGCGGAAGAACGTCTTTTGTCGTCGAGTGGCGATGGACGTTGCCCCCCATTGCCCCCAGGTCGACTGCCTTCGCGACGAGTTGTTCGATGCGCTCCGTGAGGTGCGGCCCAACAAAGCGCAGATCCCCATCGTCTCCGAAGTGACGGGTACCGCGCTCGACGGCGAGCGCTTCGACGCTTCCCACTGGGTCCGAAATTTCGGCGATCCTGCGCTCTTCTCCACGGCCATCGATCATCTTTTGCAGGAAGGATTCGACATCTTCCTGGAGCTCACGCCACATCCCCTCGCGCTACCTGCGATCGAGTCCAACCTGCGCCGGTCCGGCCGGCGTGGCGTCGTGCTCCCGTCGCTCCGCCGTAACGAGGACGAGCGTGGGGTGATGCTGGACACGTTGGGCGTCCTCTATGTGCGAGGCGCGCCGGTGCGGTGGGACAATGTCTATCCGGCAGCCTTCGAGAGCATGCCTTTGCCCTCGACGGCCGGTGGCGGGAAGCCGCTGCCACCCATGCCCCTGCTCATATCGGCCAGAACGGACGCAGCCCTCGCTGCGCAAGCCGCGCGGCTGCGGGCGCACCTCGATTCTCATCTCGACCTCGAGCTCGTGGACGTCGCCTATTCCCTCGCCGCCACGCGGACGCACTTCGAGCGGCGCGCGGTGGTGGTCGCGCGCGATCGCGCGGGCATCCTCGATGGGCTGGACGCGCTCGCCCACGGCGGCTCCGCCGCCCTCCTCGGACGGAGCGCCGCGCACGGAAAGCTCGCCATTCTCTTTACGGGACAAGGAAGCCAGCGGCCCACCATGGGCCGAGCGCTCTACGATGCTTTCCCCGTCTTCCGAGGTGCCCTCGACGCCGCCGCGGCTCACCTCGACCGCGACCTCGACCGCCCCCTGCGCGACGTCCTCTTCGCTCCCGACGGCTCCGAGCAGGCCGCGCGCCTCGACCAGACCGCCTTCACCCAGCCGGCCCTGTTTGCCCTCGAAGTCGCCCTTTTTGAGCTTCTTCAATCCTTCGGCCTAAAGCCCGCTCTCCTCCTCGGGCACTCCATCGGGGAGCTCGTCGCCGCCCATGTCGCCGGCGTCCTTTCTCTCCAGGACGCCTGCACTCTCGTCGCCGCCCGCGCGAAGCTCATGCAAGCGCTCCCACAAGGCGGCGCCATGGTCACCCTCCAGGCCTCCGAGCAAGAAGCTCGCGACCTGCTTCAGGCCGCGGAAGGACGCGTCAGCCTCGCCGCCGTCAACGGACATCTCTCCACCGTCGTCGCCGGCGACGAAGACGCAGTGCTCAAGATCGCCCGGCAGGTCGAAGCCCTCGGACGAAAGGCCACACGCCTGCGCGTCAGCCACGCCTTCCACTCCCCTCACATGGACGGCATGCTCGACGACTTCCGCCGCGTCGCCCAGGGCCTCACCTTCCATCCTGCGCGCATCCCCATCATCTCCAACGTCACCGGCGCGCGCGCCACAGACCAGGAGCTGGCGTCGCCCGAAACTTGGGTCCGCCACGTCCGCGACACCGTCCGCTTCCTCGACGGCGTCCGTACCCTCCACGCCGAAGGAGCACGCGCTTTCCTCGAGCTCGGGCCTCACCCTGTACTCTCCGCCCTTGCGCAAGACGCCCTCGGACACGACGAAGGCCCGTCGCCATGCGCCTTCCTTCCCACCCTCCGCAAGGGACGCGACGACGCCGAGGCGTTCACCGCCGCGCTCGGCGCTCTCCACGCTGCAGGGCTCACCCCCGACTGGAACGCTTTCTTCGCGCCCTTCGCTCCATGCAAAGTCCCACTCCCCACCTATACCTTCCAGCGTGAGCGCTTCTGGCTCGACGCCTCTACAGCACACGCCGCCAGCGCCACTCCCGCTGCGGCGCTCGAGGGGCGGTTCTGGCAAGCCGTCGAGAGCGGCGACATCGACACACTCAGCAGCGAGCTCCACGTGGACGGCGATGAGCAGCGCGCCGCCCTTGCCCTCGTCCTTCCCACCCTCTCGAGCTTTCGCCACAAGCGGCAAGAGCAGAGCACGGTCGATGCCTGGCGCTACCGCGTCACCTGGAAGCCTCTGACCACCGCCGCCACGCCCGCCGACCTCGCCGGCACCTGGCTCCTCGTCGTGCCGTCCGCGCTGGGCGACGACGCGCTCCTCGCCACGCTCACCGAGGCACTCACCCGGCGCGGAGCGCGCGTCCTCGCGCTGCGCGTGAGCGATATCCACATAGGCCGCAGCGCTCTCGTCGAGCACCTGCGCGAGGCTCTGGCGGAGACCGCCCCGCTGCGCGGCGTGCTCTCGCTCCTCGCCCTCGATGAGCATCGCCTCGCGGACCGTTCTGCTCTGCCCGCGGGTCTGGCCCTGTCGCTCGCCCTCGTCCAAGGCCTCGACGACCTCGCCATCGAGGCTCCCTTGTGGCTCTTCACCCGCGGCGCCGTCTCCATCGGACACTCCGACCCCATCACTCATCCCACCCAGGCCATGATCTGGGGCCTTGGCCGCGTCGTCGGCCTCGAGCACCCCGAGCGATGGGGCGGGCTCGTCGACGTCAGCGCTGGGGTCGACGAGAGCGCCGTGGGCCGCTTGCTCCCGGCCCTCGCCCAGCGCCACGACGAAGACCAGCTCGCTCTCCGCCCGGCCGGACTCTACGCTCGCCGCATCGTCCGTGCCCCGCTCGGCGATGCGCCTCCCGCGCGGGAGTTTAGACCCCGAGGCACCATCCTCATCACCGGAGGCACCGGCGCCCTCGGCGCTCACGTCGCCCGATGGCTCGCTCGCCAGGGCGCAGAGCACCTCATCCTCATCAGCCGCCGAGGCGCCGAGGCCCCTGGCGCCTCGGAGCTCCACGCCGAGCTCAATGCCCTCGGCGTCCGCACCACCCTCGCCGCGTGCGATGTCGCCGATAGAAGCGCTCTCCAAGCTCTCCTCGACAGCATTCCGTCGGACTGCCCGCTCACGGCGGTGTTTCACACGGCAGGAGCTCGCGACGATGGCCTGATCGGCGACATGACGCCCGAGCGCATCGAGCGGGTCCTTGCGCCCAAGCTCGATTCGGCGTTGCACTTGCACGAGCTCACGAAAAATAGCGCTCTCGACGCCTTCGTCCTCTACGCTTCACTCTCGGGTGTCCTCGGCAATCCCGGTCAGGCCAATTACGCCGCTGCAAACGCTTTCCTCGATGCCCTGGCCGAGCATCGGCGTAGCCTTGGACTGACGGCGACGTCCGTGGCGTGGGGCGGGTGGGGCGGCGGTGGCATGGCCACCGAGCGCGTGGCAGCCCAGCTCCAGCAACGCGGGCTGTTGCAGATGGCCCCCTCGCTTGCCCTGGCGGCGCTCGCGCAAGCCCTGCAGCAAGACGAGACCACCATCACTGTCGCCGATATCGACTGGTCGCGCTTTGCGCCTGCGTTCAGCGTCGCTCGCCAGAGGCCGCTGCTGCGCGATCTGCCAGAAGCGCAGCGGGCTCTCCAAGCCAGCGAAGGCGCGTCCTCCGAGCACGGCCCGGCCACGGGCCTGCTCGACGAGCTCCGAAGCCGCTCGGAAAGCGAGCAGCTCGATCTGCTCGCAACGCTTGTGCGCGGCGAGACGGCCACTGTCCTCGGCCACGCCGAGGCCTCCCATGTCGACCCCGACAAGGGCTTCATGGACCTCGGTCTCGATTCGCTCATGACCGTCGAGCTCCGCCGGCGCTTGCAAAAGGCCACCGGCGTCAAGCTCCCGCCCACGCTCGCGTTCGATCACCCCTCTCCTCATCGCGTCGCGTTTTTCTTGCGCGACTCGCTCGCCCGAGCCTTCGGCACGAGGCTCTCCGCCGAACGCGACGGCGCCGCGCTCCCGGCTCCTGGCGCCACCAGCGACAGCGACGAGCCGATTGCCATCGTCGGCATGGCCCTCCGTCTGCCGGGCGGCATTGGCGATGTCGACGCTCTTTGGGATTTCCTCCACCAAGGACGCGACGCGGTCGAGCCCATCCCACCTACCCGATGGGATGCCGGTGCCCTCTACGACCCTGATCCCGACGCCAAGGCCAAGAGCTACGTCCGGCATGCTGCCATGCTCGACCAGGTCGATCTCTTCGACCCTGGATTCTTTGGCATCAGCCCTCGTGAGGCCAAACACATCGACCCCCAGCACCGCCTACTCCTCGAAGCTGCCTGGCAGGCCCTCGAAGAGGCCGGTATCGTCCCCTCCACCCTCAAGGATTCTCCCACCGGCGTGTTCGTCGGCATCGGCGCCAGCGAGTACGCGCCGCGGGAACCGGGCGCGGAGGATTCCGAAGCTTACATCGTCCAAGGCACTTACGCGTCCTTTGCCGCGGGGCGCTTGGCCTTCACGCTCGGGCTGCAAGGGCCAGCGCTCTCGGTCGACACCGCTTGCTCCTCCTCGCTCGTCGCCCTCCACCTCGCCTGCCAGGCCCTTCGCCGCGATGAGTGCAACCTCGCCCTCGCCGCAGGGGCCTCTGTCATGGTCTCTCCCGAGACCTTCGTCCTCCTTTCCCGCCTGCGCGCTTTGGCCCCCGACGGCCGCTCCAAGACCTTCTCGGCCAGCGCCGACGGCTACGGTCGCGGTGAAGGCGTCATCGTCCTTGCCCTCGAGCGGCTCCGCGACGCCCTTGCCCAAGGACGCCGCGTCCTCGCCGTCGTGCGCGGCACCGCCGTCAACCACGACGGCGCATCGAGCGGCATCACCGCCCCCAATGGCACCTCCCAGAAGAAGGTCCTCCGCGCCGCGCTCCACGACGCCCGCATCGCTCCCGCCGATGTCGACGTCGTCGAGTGCCATGGCACCGGCACCTCCTTGGGCGATCCCATCGAGGTCCAAGCCCTGGCTGCTGTCTACGGTGAAGGCAGATCCGCGGAAAAGCCTCTTTTTCTGGGTGCGGTCAAGACCAACGTTGGCCACCTCGAGGCCGCCGCCGGCCTCGCGGGCGTCGCCAAGATCGTCGCTTCCCTCCTGCACAACGCCCTGCCCCCCACCCTCCACACCACCCCACGCAATCCCCTGATCGCGTGGGATGCGCTCGCCGTCGCCGTCGTCGATGCCACGAGGCCTTGGGTCCGCCACGCGGATGGGCGTCCCCGCCGCGCCGGCGTCTCCGCCTTCGGACTCTCCGGCACCAACGCTCACGTCATCCTCGAAGAGGCCCCCGCCATCGCCCGGGTCGAGCCCGCAGCGTCACAGCCGGCGTCCGAGCCGCTTCCCGCAGCGTGGCCCGTGCTCCTGTCGGCCAAGAGCGAGGCGGCCGTGCGCGCCCAGGCAAAGCGGCTCCGCGACCACCTCCTCGCCAAAAGCGAGCTCGCCCTCGCCGACGTGGCCTATTCGCTCGCGACCACGCGCGCCCACTTCGAGCAGCGCGCCGCTCTCCTCGTCAAAGGCCGCGACGAGCTCCTCTCCGCCCTCGATTCGCTGGCCCAAGGACATTCCGCCGCCGTGCTCGGACGAAGCGGCGCCCCAGGAAAGCTCGCCGTCCTCTTCACGGGGCAAGGAAGCCAGCGGCCCACCATGGGCCGCGCCCTCTACGACGCTTTCCCCGTCTTCCGGGACGCCCTCGACACCGTCGCCGCCCACCTCGACCGCGACCTCGACCGCCCCCTGCGCGACGTCCTCTTCGCTCCCGACGGCTCCGAGCAGGCCGCGCGCCTCGACCAAACCGCCTTCACCCAGCCGGCCCTGTTTGCCCTCGAAGTCGCCCTCTTTCAGCTTCTCCAATCCTTCGGTCTGAAGCCCGCTCTCCTCCTCGGACACTCCATTGGCGAGCTCGTCGCCGCCCACGTCGCCGGCGTCCTTTCTCTCCAGGACGCCTGCACCCTCGTCGCCGCCCGCGCAAAGCTCATGCAAGCGCTCCCACAAGGCGGCGCCATGGTCACCCTCCGAGCCTCCGAGGAGGAAGTCCGCGACCTTCTCCAGCCCTACGATGGACGAGCTAGCCTCGCCGCCCTCAATGGGCCTCTCTCCACCGTCGTCGCTGGCGATGAAGACGCGGTGGTGGAGATCGCCCGCCAGGCCGAAGCCCTCGGACGAAAGACCACACGCCTGCGCGTCAGCCACGCCTTCCACTCTCCGCACATGGACGGAATGCTCGACGACTTCCGCCGCGTCGCCCAGAGCCTCACCTACCATCCCGCACGCATCCCCATCATCTCCAACGTCACCGGCGCGCGCGCCACGGACCACGAGCTCGCCTCGCCCGACTACTGGGTCCGCCACGTTCGCCACACCGTCCGCTTCCTCGACGGCGTACGTGCCCTTCACGCCGAAGGGGCACGCGTCTTTCTCGAGCTCGGGCCTCACGCTGTCCTCTCCGCCCTTGCGCAAGACGCCCTCGGACAGGACGAAGGCACGTCGCCATGCGCCTTCCTTCCCACCCTCCGCAAGGGACGCGACGACGCCGAGGCGTTCACCGCCGCGCTCGGCGCTCTCCACGCTGCAGGGCTCACACCCGACTGGAGCGCTTTCTTCGCCCCCTTCGCTCCACGCAAGGTCTCCCTCCCCACCTATGCCTTCCAGCGCGAGCGCTTCTGGCTCGATGCCTCCAAGGCACACGCTGCCGACGTCGCCTCCGCAGGCCTGACCTCGACCGATCACCCGCTGCTCGGCGCCGGCGTCCCCCTCGCCGACCGCGATGGCTTCCTCTTCACAGGACGACTCTCACTCTCAGAGCATCCGTGGCTCGCCGATCACGTCGTCTTCGGTACACCCATCCTTCCGGGCACTGCCTTTCTCGAGCTTGCCCTGTTCGTCGCCGGTCGCGTCGGCCTCGACACCGTCGAAGAGCTCACCCTCGAAACCCCCCTCGCTCTCCCGTCTGAAGGCGCCCTCCTCGTCCAGGTGTCGGTCGGGCCTTTGGACGACGCAGGACGAAGGCCACTCTCTCTTCACAGCCGACCCCAAGGCGCTCCTCAGGACGCCCCTTGGACTCGCCACGCGAGCGGCTCGCTCGCTCCAGCTACCCCGTCCCCTTCCTTCGATCTCCACGACTGGCCTCCCTCGGGCGCCACCCAGGTAGACACCCAAGGCCTCTACGCAACCCTCGAAAGCGCTGGGCTTGCCTACGGCCCTCAGTTCCAGGGCCTCCGCTCGGTCTGGAGGCGCGGCGACGAGCTCTTTGCGGAAGCTCAGCTCCCGGACGCCGCCAAAAAGGATGCCGCTCGGTTTGCCCTCCACCCCGCCCTGCTCGACAGCGCCCTGCACGCGCTTGCCCTTGACGACGAGCGGGCACCGGGCGTCGCGCTGCCCTTCTCGTGGGGCGGAGTCTCTCTGCGCGCTGTCGGTGCCACCACGCTGCGCGTGCGCTTCCACCGTCCGAAAGGCGAAACCGCCGGCTCGCTCGTCCTCGCCGACGCCGCAGGCGGACCCATCGCCTCGGTGCAAGCGCTCGCCACGCGCATCACGTCCGCCGAGCAGCTCCGCACCCCAGGAGCTTCCCACCACGATGCCCTCTTCCGCGTCGACTGGAGCGAGCTGCCGAGCCCCACCTCACCGTCTGGAGCCCCAAGCGCCGTCCTTCTCGGCATCGGCGGCCTCGACCTCGCCCCCGAGGTGCCTCTCGCCCGCGTCGCCGACCTCGCTGCCCTCCAGAGCGCGCTCGACCAAGGCGCTTCGCCTCCAGGCCTCGTCGTCGTCCCCTTCATGGCTAGAACCGCCGACGACCTCATCCAGAGCGCCCACTCCATCACCGCGCGCGCCCTCGCCCTGCTGCAAGCCTGGCTGGCCGACGAACGCCTCGCCTCCTCGCGCCTCGTCCTGCTCACCCGACGCGCCATCGCTGCCCGCGCCGATGAAGACGTCAAGGACCTCGCTCACGCCCCTCTCTGGGGGCTCGCACGCTCCGCGCAAAGCGAACACCCAGAACTCCCGCTCTTTCTCGTCGACCTGGACCTCAGTGAGGCCTCCCAGCACACCCTGCTCGCCGCGCTCGAAACAGGAGAGCGTCAGCTCGCTCTCCGCAACGGAAAACCCTTCATCCCGAGATTGGCGAATGCACGCTCGAAGGATGAGCTCATCGCCCCGGACGCGTCCAACTGGCGCCTCCATATTCCGACCAAAGGCAACTTCGACGCGCTCACCCTCGTCGACGCCCCTCTAGCCCGTGCGCCCCTCGCACACGGCCAAGTCCGCGTCGCCGTGCACGCCGCAGGCCTCAATTTCCGCGATGTCCTCGACACCCTTGGTCTGTATCCGGGCGACGCGGGACCGCTCGGCGGCGAAGGCGCAGGCATCGTTACTGAAGTCGGTCCAGGTGTTTCGCGGTACACCGTAGGCGACCGGGTGATGGGGATCTTCGGCGCAGCCTTCGGTCCCACGGCCATCGCCGACGCCCGCATGATCTGCCCCATCCCCCACGCCTGGTCCTTCGCCCAAGCCGCCAGCGTCCCCATCATCTATCTCACCGCCTACTACGGACTCGTCGATCTCGGGCATCTGAAACCCAATCAACGTGTCCTCATCCATGCGGCCGCCGGCGGCGTCGGGACGGCCGCCGTTCAGCTCGCACGCCACCTCGGCGCCGAGGTCTTTGCCACCGCCAGCGCAGGGAAGTGGAGCGCTCTCCGCGCGCTCGGCTTCGACGACGCGCACCTCGCGTCCTCACGTGACCTGGACTTCGAGCAGCACTTCCTGCGCTCCACGCATGGGCGCGGCGTGGATGTCGTCCTCGACTGCTTGGCACGCGAGTTCGTCGACGCTTCGCTGCGCCTCATGCCGAGCGGTGGACGCTTCGTCGAGATGGGCAAGACGGACATCCGTGAGCCCGACGCGGTCGGCGTCGCCTACCCTGGTGTCGTTTACCGCGCCTTCGACCTCATAGAGGCCGGACCGGATCGAATAGAGCAGATGCTCGCAGAGCTGCTCAGCCTCTTCGAGCGCGGTGCGCTTCGTCCGCCGCCCATCACATCTTGGGACATCCGTCATGCCCCCCAGGCCTTTCGCGCGCTCGCTCAGGCGCGGCATGTTGGGAAGTTCGTCCTCACCATACCCCGTCCCATAGACCCCGAAGGCACCGTCCTCATCACGGGAGGCACCGGCACGCTAGGAGCCCTGGTCGCACGCCATCTCGTCGCAAGACACGGCGCCAAGCACCTGCTTCTCACGTCGAGGCAGGGCGCGCACGCTCCGGGCGCCGAGGCCTCGCGAACCGAGCTCGAAGCGCTGGGGGCCTCTGTCACACTCGCCGCGTGCGACGCGGCCGACCCACGCGCCCTCCAAGCCCTCTTGGACTCCATCCCGAGCGCTCACCCGCTCACCGCCGTCGTCCACGCCGCGGGCGCCCTCGACGACGGCCTGCTCGGCGCCATGAGCCCCGAGCGCATCGACCGCGTCTTTGCCCCCAAGCTCGATGCTGCTTGGCACTTGCATGAGCTCACCCAAGACAAGCCCCTCGCCGCCTTCGTCCTCTTCTCGTCCGCTGCTGGCGTCCTTGGTAGTCCAGGTCAGTCGAACTACGCCGCGGCCAATGCCTTCCTCGATGCGCTCGCGCATCACCGGCGTGCCCACGGGCTCCCGGCCTCCTCGCTCGCATGGGGCTATTGGGCCGAGCGCAGTCGAATGACCGAGCACCTCAGCGCCGCCGATGTTTCTCGCATGAGGCGCGCCGGCGTCCGGCCCCTCGCCACAGACGAGGCGCTCTCCCTCTTCGATGCGGCTCTCTTGCGGCCCGAGCCCGCCCTGGTCCCCGCACGCTTCGACGTGAACGCGCTCGGCGCGAATGCCGACGAGGTGCCCCCGCTGTTCCAGCGTCTCGTCCGCGCTCGCGTCGCACGCAAGGCCGCCAGCAATACCGCCCTGGCCTCTTCACTCTCTCAGCGCCTCTCCTCCCTCCCGCCCGCAGAAAGCGAGCGCTTCCTCCTCGATCTCGTCCGCACCGAAGCCGCCACCGTCCTCGGCCTCGCCTCATTCGAATCGCTCGATCCCCATCGCCCTCTCCAAGAGCTCGGCCTCGATTCTCTTATCGCTCTCGAGCTCCGAGGTCGACTCGCCGCGGCCACCGGGCTGCGACTCCAACCTACTCTCCTCTTCGACTATCCAACCCCGGCTGCACTCTCACGCTTTTTCACGACGCAGTTCTTCGGGGAAACCACCGACCGTCCCGCAGCGCCGCTCACCCCGGCGGGAAGCGAAGACCCTATCGCCATCGTGTCGATGAGCTGCCGCTTCCCTGGCGACGTGCGCACGCCCGAGGATCTCTGGAAGCTCTTGCTCGATGGGAAAGATGCCATCTCCAGCTTTCCCCAGAATCGCGGTTGGAGTCTCGATGCGCTCGACGCTCCCGGTCGCTTCCCAGTCCGAGAGGGAGGCTTCGTCTACGACGCAGACGCCTTCGATCCGGCCTTCTTCGGGATCAGTCCACGCGAAGCGCTCGCCATCGATCCCCAACAGCGGCTCCTCCTCGAGATCAGCTGGGAAGCGTTGGAGCGTGCAGGCATCGACCCGGCCTCGCTCCAAGGGAGCCAAAGCGGCGTTTTCGTCGGCATTATACACAACGACTACGGCGCATGGCTGATGAACGGGACTGACGAACACAAGGGATTCGCTGCCACGGGTAGCACGGCGAGCGTCGCCTCCGGCCGGATCGCCTATACGTTCGGCTTCCAAGGGCCCGCCATCAGCGTTGACACGGCGTGCAGCTCCTCGCTCGTCGCGGTTCACCTCGCCTGCCAGGCCCTCCGGCACGGCGAATGCTCCCTGGCGCTCGCTGGCGGCGTGACCGTCCTGGCCACGCCAGCAGTCTTCGTCGCGTTCGACTCCGAGAGCGCGGGTGCCCCCGATGGTCGCTGCAAGGCCTTCTCGGCGGAAGCGAACGGTGCGGGCTGGGCCGAGGGCGCCGGGATGCTCTTGCTCGAGCGCCTCTCCGATGCGGTCCGAAACGGTCATCCCGTCCTCGCCGTCCTTCGAGGCTCCGCCGTCAACCAAGACGGCCGAAGCCAGGGCCTCACCGCGCCCAACGGCCCTGCCCAGGAGCGGGTCATCCGGCAGGCGCTCGACAGCGCGCGGCTCACGCCAAAGGACATCGACGCCGTCGAGGCTCACGGCACGGGGACGACCCTCGGAGACCCCATCGAGGCTCAAGCCATTCTTGCCACCTATGGAGAGTCCCATTCCCAAGACAGCCCCCTCTGGCTTGGAAGTCTCAAGTCCAACATGGGACATACTCAGGCCGCGGCCGGCGTAGGAAGCGTCATCAAGATGGTGCTCGCGTTGCAGCACGGTCTCTTGCCCAAGACCCTCCATGCCAAAAACCCTTCCCCCCACATCGACTGGTCTCCGGGCACGGTAAAGCTCCTGGACGAGCCCGTCGTCTGGAAGACCAATGGGCATCCACGCCGCGCTGGCGTCTCCTCGTTCGGGTTCTCCGGCACCAATGCCCACGTCATCCTCGAAGAGGCCCCCGCCATCGCCCGGGCCGAGTCCGCCGCCGCACAGCCTGCGTCCGAGCCGCTTCCCGCAGCGTGGCCCGTGCTCCTTTCAGCCAAGAGCGAGGCGGCCCTGCGCGCGCAGGCCGCGCGGTTGCGGGACCACCTCCAGGCACACCCCGACCTCGAGCTCGCGGACGTCGCCTATTCACTCGCCACGACGCGGGCGCACTTCGAGCGGCGCGCGGTGGTCGTCGCAAAGGACCGCGACGAGGCCACCTTCGCCCTCGATGCCTTCGAGCAAGGCAGCCCGGCCCACCACGTCGCGCACGGCGAAGCCAGGGTCGCGGGCAAGCTCGTCTTCGTCTTTCCAGGCCAGGGATCCCAGTGGCCCGGAATGGCGCAGCAACTGCTCACGACATCCGATGCGTTCCGCGCGCAAGTCGAAGCGTGCGCGCGCGCGTTCGCACCTCACCTCGGCTGGTCGCTCTTGGCCGTGCTCCGCGGCGACGAGGGGGCCCCGTCGCTGGAGCGGATCGAGGTCGTGCAACCAGCGCTCTTCACCGTCATGGTCTCCTTGGCTGCCCTCTGGCGCTCCAGGGGTATCGAGCCCGATGCCGTCGTTGGACACAGCCAAGGCGAGCTCGCCGCCGCCTACGTGGCCGGCGCGCTGTCGCTCGACGACGCCGCCAAGGTGGTGGCACGGCGCAGCCGCCTGCTGAGCACGCTCTCCGGTCAGGGCGCGATGGCCGCCGTGGAGCGGCCGCCCGCGGCGCTCGAGCCCTACCTCGCGCGCTTCGGTCGGCGCCTCTCCATCGCCGCCATCAACAGCCCGAGCGCCACCACGGTCTCCGGCGAGCCCGACGCCATTGACCATCTGCTCCGGCTGCTCAAAGCCGAGCAGATCTTCGCGCTCAAGCTGCGCGTCGACGTGGCGTCCCACGGCGCGCAGATCGAAGGCATGCGCGAGCAGCTGCTCGAGGAGCTCCGCGAGATCGAGCCGCGGGAAAGCCGAATTCCGTTCTACTCCACGGTTCGAGGCGAGAAGCTCGCCGGTACCGAGCTCGGCGCCGCCTACTGGTACGACAACCTGCTGCGGCCCGTCCGCTTCGCCGACGCCACCCAGCTCCTGCTCGACGACGCGCACCGCTTCTTCGTCGAGGTGAGCCCCCATCCGGTGCTGATGCTGCCGCTTGAGGAGACCCTCGAAGCCTCCGGTCTCCCCACGGCGGTCCTTGGCTCGCTCTGGCAGGACGAGGGGGACCTCTCGCGCTTTCTCGCTTCGCTCGGCGAGCTCTACGCGCGCGGATACGCCGTCGATTGGCGCGCTTTCTTCGAGCCGCTGCGGCCGCGTCGCGTCGCTCTGCCCACGTATGCCTTCCAGCGCGAGCGCTTCTGGCTCGACGCCCCCACAGCACACGCCGACGTCGCCTCCGCAGGCCTGACCTCGGCCGACCACCCGCTGCTCGGCGCCGCCGTCCGCCTCGCCGACACCGATGCCTTCCTCTTCACCGGCCGCCTCTCGCTGCAGAGCCATCCCTGGCTCGCCGAGCACGCCGCCTTCGGCATACCCATCCTGCCGGGCACCGCCTTTCTCGAGCTTGCCCTGCTCGCCGCCGATCGCGTCGGCCTCGACACCGTCGAAGAGGTCACGCTCGAAGCTCCCCTCGCTCTCCCCTCTCAAGGCACCATTCTCATCCAGATCTCCGTCGGACCCATGGACGAGGCGGGACGAAGGTCGCTCTCCCTCCATGGCCGGCCCGAGGACGCTCCTCAGGACGCCCCTTGGACGCGCCACGCGAGCGGCTCGCTCGCTAAAGCTGCCCCCTCCCTCTCCTTCGATCTCCACGAATGGCCTCCTCCGGGGGCCACGCCGGTGGACACCCAAGGCCTCTACGCAGCCCTCGAAAGCGCGGGGCTCGCCTATGGTCCTCAGTTCCAGGGACTTCGCTCCGTCTGGAAGCGCGGCGACGAGCTCTTCGCCGAGGCCAAGCTCCCGGACGCAGCCGCCAAGGATGCCGCTCGGTTCGCCCTCCACCCCGCCCTGCTCGACAGCGCCCTGCACGCGCTTGCCCTTGAAGACGAGCGGACGCCGGGCGTCGCTCTGCCCTTCTCGTGGAGCGGAGTCTCGCTGCGCTCCGTCGGCGCCACCACCCTGCGCGTGCGCTTCCATCGTCCGAATGGCAAGTCCTCCGTGTCGCTCCTCCTCGCCGACGCCGCAGGCGAGCCCCTCGCCTCGGTCCAAGCGCTCGCCACGCGCATCACGTCCCAGGAGCAGCTCCGCACCCAAGGAGCTTCCCTCCACGATGCCCTCTTCCGCGTCGACTGGAGCGAGCTGCCCAGCCCTACGTCGTCCTCTGAGGCCCCGAACGGCGTCCTCCTTGGCACAGGCGGGCTCGACCTCGCGCTGCAGGCGCCTCTCGCCCGCTACGACGGTCTCGCTGCCCTCCGCAGCGCGCTCGACCAAGGCGCTTCGCCTCCGGGCCTCGTCGTCGTCCCCTTCATCGATTCGCCCTCTGGCGACCTCATAGAGAGCGCTCACAACTCCACCGCGCGCGCCCTCGCCTTGCTGCAAGCGTGGCTTGACGACGAACGCCTCGCCTCCTCGCGCCTCGTCCTGCTCACCCGACAGGCCATCGCAACCCACCCCGACGAGGACGTCCTCGACCTCCCTCACGCTCCTCTCTGGGGCCTTGTGCGCACCGCGCAAAGCGAACACCCGGAGCTCCCTCTCTTCCTCGTCGACCTGGACCTCGGTCAGGCCTCGGAGCGCGCCCTGCTCGGCGCGCTCGACACAGGAGAGCGTCAGCTCGCTCTCCGCCATGGAAAATGCCTCGTCCCGAGGTTGGTGAATGCACGCTCGACAGAGGCGCTCATCGCGCCGAACGTATCCACGTGGAGCCTTCATATCCCGACCAAAGGCACCTTCGACTCGCTCGCCCTCGTCGACGCTCCTCTAGCCCGTGCGCCCCTCGCACAAGGCCAAGTCCGCGTCGCCGTGCACGCGGCAGGTCTCAACTTCCGCGATGTCCTCAACACCCTTGGCATGCTTCCGGACAACGCGGGGCCGCTCGGCGGCGAAGGCGCGGGCATTGTCACCGAAGTCGGCCCAGGTGTTTCCCGATACACTGTAGGCGACCGGGTGATGGGCATCTTCCGCGGAGGCTTTGGCCCCACGGTCGTCGCCGACGCCCGCATGATCTGCCCCATCCCCGATGCCTGGTCCTTCGTCCAAGCCGCCAGCGTCCCCGTCGTCTTTCTCACCGCCTACTATGGACTCGTCGATGTCGGGCATCTCAAGCCCAATCAACGTGTCCTCATCCATGCGGCCGCAGGCGGCGTCGGTACTGCCGCCGTCCAGCTCGCGCGCCACCTCGGCGCCGAAGTCTTCGCCACCGCCAGTCCAGGGAAGTGGGACGCTCTGCGCGCGCTCGGCTTCGACGATGCGCACCTCGCGTCCTCACGTGACCTGGAATTCGAGCAGCATTTCCTGCGCTCCACACGAGGGCGCGGCATGGATGTCGTCCTCAACGCCTTGGCGCGCGAGTTCGTCGACGCTTCGCTGCGTCTCCTGCCGAGCGGTGGAAGCTTTGTCGAGATGGGCAAGACGGATATCCGCGAGCCCGACGCCGTAGGCCTCGCCTACCCCGGCGTCGTTTACCGCGCCTTCGATCTCTTGGAGGCTGGACCGGATCGAATTCAAGAGATGCTCGCAGAGCTGCTCGACCTGTTCGAGCGCGGCGTGCTTCGTCCGCCGCCCATCACGTCCTGGGACATCCGGCATGCCCCCCAGGCGTTCCGCGCGCTCGCTCAGGCGCGGCATATTGGAAAGTTCGTCCTCACCGTTCCCCGTCCCATCGATCCCGAAGGCACCATCCTCGTCACGGGAGGCACCGGCACGCTCGGCGCGCTCATCGCGCGCCACCTCGTCGCCAATCGCGGCGCCAAGCACCTGCTCCTCACCTCGCGAAAGGGTGCGAGCGCTCCGGGGGCCGAGGCATTGCGGAGCGAGCTCGAAGCTCTGGGGGCTGCGGTCACGCTCGCCCGGTGCGACGCGGCCGATCCACGCGCGCTCCAAGCCCTCTTGGACAGCATCCCGAGCGCTCACCCGCTCACGGCCGTCGTGCACGCCGCCGGCGCCCTTGACGATGGGCTGATCAGCGCCATGAGCCCCGAGCGCATCGACCGCGTCTTTGCTCCCAAGCTCGACGCCGCTTGGCACTTGCATCAGCTCACCCAGGACAAGCCGCTCGCGGCCTTCGTCCTCTTCTCGTCCGCCTCCGGCGTCCTCGGCGGTATGGGTCAATCCAACTACGCGGCGGCCAATGCGTTCCTTGACGCGCTCGCGCATCACCGACGCGTCCATGGGCTCCCA
Source organism: Sorangium cellulosum (assembly GCF_002950945.1). Classification (GTDB taxonomy): domain Bacteria; phylum Myxococcota_A; class Polyangia; order Polyangiales; family Polyangiaceae; genus Sorangium; species Sorangium cellulosum_E. The sequence goes on along the minus strand of NZ_CP012673.1, from coordinate 4,726,941 downwards.
GCCTCCTCGCTCGCATGGGGCCATTGGGCCGAGCGCAGCGGAATGACCCGACACCTCAGCGGCGTCGATACCGCTCGCATGAGGCGCGCCGGTCTCCGATCCATCGCCTCGGACGAGGGTCTCGCCCTCTTCGATATGGCGCTCGGGCGCCCGGAGCCCGCGCTGGTCCCCGCCCGCTTCGACATGAACGCGCTCGGCGCGAAGGCCGACGGGCTACCCTCGATGTTCCAGGGTCTCGTCCGCGCTCGCGTCGCGCGCAAGGTCGCCAGCAATAATGCCCTGGCCGCGTCGCTCACCCAGCGCCTCGCCTCCCTCCCGCCCACCGACCGCGAGCGCATGCTGCTCGATCTCGTCCGCGCCGAAGCCGCCATCGTCCTCGGCCTCGCCTCGTTCGAATCGCTCGATCCCCGTCGCCCTCTTCAAGAGCTCGGTCTCGATTCCCTCATGGCCATCGAGCTCCGAAATCGACTCGCCGCCGCCACAGGCTTGCGACTCCAAGCCACCCTCCTCTTCGACCACCCGACGCCCGCCGCGCTCGCGACCCTGCTGCTCGGGAAGCTCCTCCAGCATGAAGCTGCCGATCCTCGCCCCTTGGCCGCAGAGCTCGACAGGCTAGAGGCCACTCTCTCCGCGATAGCCGTGGACGCTCAAGCACGCCCGAAGATCATATTACGCCTGCAATCCTGGTTGTCGAAGTGGAGCGACGCTCAGGCTGCCGACGCTGGACCGATTCTCGGCAAGGATTTCAAGTCTGCTACGAAGGAAGAGCTCTTCGCTGCTTTTGACGAAGCGTTCGGAGGCCTGGGTAAATGAATAACGACGAGAAGCTTGTCTCCTACCTACAGCAGGCGATGAATGAGCTTCAGCGTGCTCATCAGCGCCTCCGCGCGGTCGAAGAGAAGGAGCACGAGCCCATCGCCATCGTGGCGATGAGCTGCCGCTTCCCGGGCGACGTGCGCACGCCCGAGGATCTCTGGAAGCTCTTGCTCGATGGGAAAGATGCTATCTCCGACCTTCCCCCAAACCGTGGTTGGAAGCTCGACGCGCTCGACGTCCACGGTCGCTCCCCAGTCCGAGAGGGAGGCTTCTTCTACGACGCAGACGCCTTCGATCCGGCCTTCTTCGGGATCAGCCCACGCGAGGCGCTCGCCATCGATCCCCAGCAGCGGCTCCTCCTCGAGATCTCATGGGAAGCCTTCGAGCGTGCGGGCATCGACCCTGCCTCGCTCCAAGGGAGCCAAAGCGGCGTCTTCGTCGGCGTGATACACAACGACTACGACGCATTGCTGGAGAACGCAGCTGGCGAACACAAAGGATTCGTTGCCACCGGCAGCACAGCGAGCGTCGCCTCCGGCCGGATCGCGTATACATTCGGCTTTCAAGGGCCCGCCATCAGCGTGGACACGGCGTGCAGCTCCTCGCTCGTCGCGGTTCACCTCGCCTGCCAGGCCCTGCGCCGTGGCGAATGCTCCCTGGCGCTCGCCGGCGGCGTGACCGTCATGGCCACGCCAGCAGTCTTCGTCGCGTTCGATTCCGAGAGCGCGGGCGCCCCCGATGGTCGCTGCAAGTCGTTCTCGGCGGAGGCCAACGGTTCGGGCTGGGCCGAGGGCGCCGGGATGCTCCTGCTCGAGCGCCTCTCCGATGCCGTCCAAAACGGTCATCCCGTCCTCGCCGTCCTTCGAGGCTCCGCCGTCAACCAGGACGGCCGGAGCCAAGGCCTCACCGCGCCCAATGGCCCTGCCCAAGAGCGCGTCATCCGGCAAGCGCTCGACAGCGCGCGGCTCACTCCAAAGGACGTCGACGTCGTCGAGGCTCACGGCACGGGAACCACCCTCGGAGACCCCATCGAGGCACAGGCCATTCTTGCCACCTATGGCGAGGCCCATTCCCAAGACAGACCCCTCTGGCTTGGAAGTCTCAAGTCCAACCTGGGACATGCTCAGGCCGCGGCCGGCGTGGGAAGCGTCATCAAGATGGTGCTCGCGTTGCAGCAAGGCCTCTTGCCCAAGACCCTCCATGCCCAGAATCCCTCCCCCCACATCGACTGGTCTCCGGGCACGGTAAAGCTCCTGAACGAGCCCGTCGTCTGGACGACCAACGGGCATCCTCGCCGCGCCGGCGTCTCCGCCTTCGGCATCTCCGGCACCAACGCCCACGTCATCCTCGAAGAGGCCCCCGCCATCGCCCGGGTCGAGCCCGCAGCGTCACAGCCCGCGTCCGAGCCGCTTCCCGCAGCGTGGCCCGTGCTCCTGTCGGCCAAGAGCGAGGCGGCCGTGCGCGCCCAGGCAAAGCGGCTCCGCGACCACCTCCTCGCCAAAAGCGAGCTCGCCCTCGCCGATGTGGCCTATTCGCTCGCGACCACGCGCGCCCACTTCGAGCAGCGCGCCGCTCTCCTCGTCAAAGGCCGCGACGAGCTCCTCTCCGCCCTCGATGCGCTGGCCCAAGGACATTCCGCCGCCGTGCTCGGACGAAGCGGCGCCCCAGGAAAGCTCGCCGTCCTCTTCACGGGGCAAGGAAGCCAGCGGCCCACCATGGGCCGCGCCCTCTACGACGTTTTCCCCGTCTTCCGGGACGCCCTCGACACCGTCGCCGCCCACCTCGACCGCGACCTCGACCGCCCCCTGCGCGACGTCCTCTTCGCTCCCGACGGCTCCGAGCAGGCCGCGCGCCTCGACCAAACCGCCTTCACCCAGCCGGCCCTGTTTGCCCTCGAAGTCGCCCTCTTTCAGCTTCTACAATCCTTCGGTCTGAAGCCCGCTCTCCTCCTCGGACACTCCATTGGCGAGCTCGTCGCCGCCCACGTCGCCGGCGTCCTTTCTCTCCAGGACGCCTGCACCCTCGTCGCCGCCCGCGCAAAGCTCATGCAAGCGCTCCCACAAGGCGGCGCCATGGTCACCCTCCGAGCCTCCGAGGAGGAAGTCCGCGACCTTCTCCAGCCCTACGAAGGCCGAGCTAGCCTCGCCGCCCTCAATGGGCCTCTCTCCACCGTCGTCGCTGGCGATGAAGACGCGGTGGTGGAGATCGCCCGCCAGGCCGAAGCCCTCGGACGAAAGACCACACGCCTGCGCGTCAGCCACGCCTTCCATTCCCCGCACATGGACGGAATGCTCGACGACTTCCGCCGCGTCGCCCAGAGCCTCACCTACCATCCCGCACGCATCCCCATCATCTCCAACGTCACCGGCGCGCGCGCCACGGACCACGAGCTCGCCTCGCCCGACTACTGGGTCCGCCACGTTCGCCACACCGTCCGCTTCCTCGACGGCGTACGTGCCCTTCACGCCGAAGGGGCACGTGTCTTTCTCGAGCTCGGGCCTCACGCTGTCCTCTCCGCCCTTGCGCAAGACGCCCTCGGACAGGACGAAGGCACGTCGCCATGCGCCTTCCTTCCCACCCTCCGCAAGGGACGCGACGACGCCGAGGCGTTCACCGCCGCGCTCGGCGCTCTCCACTCCGCAGGCATCACACCCGACTGGAGCGCTTTCTTCGCCCCCTTCGCTCCACGCAAGGTCTCCCTCCCCACCTATGCCTTCCAGCGCGAGCGCTTCTGGCCCGACGCCTCCAAGGCACCCGCCGCCGACGTCAACCACCTTGCTCCGCTCGAGGGGCGGTTCTGGCAAGCCATCGAGCGCGGGGACCTCGATGCGCTCAGCGGTCAGCTCCACGTGGACGGCGACGAGCGGCGCGCCGCGCTCGCCCTGCTCCTTCCCACCCTCTCGAGCTTTCGCCACGAGCGGCAAGAGCAGAGCACGGTCGACGCCTGGCGCTACCGTATCACCTGGAAGCCTCTGACCACCGCCGAAACACCCGCCGACCTCGCCGGCACCTGGCTCGTCGTCGTGCCGGCCGCTCTGGACGACGACGCGCTCCCCTCCGCGCTCACCGAGGCGCTCACCCGGCGCGGCGCGCGCGTCCTCGCCTTGCGCCTGAGCCAGGCCCACCTGGACCGCGAGGCTCTCGCCGAGCATCTGCGCCAGGCTTGCGCCGAGACCGCCCCGATTCGCGGCGTGCTCTCGCTCCTCGCCCTCGACGAGCGCCCCCTCGCAGACCGTCCTGCCCTGCCCGCCGGACTCGCCCTCTCGCTTTCTCTCGCTCAAGCCCTCGGCGACCTCGACCTCGAGGCTCCCTTGTGGTTCTTCACGCGCGGCGCCGTCTCCATTGGACACTCTGACCCCCTCGCCCATCCCGCCCAGGCCATGACCTGGGGCTTGGGCCGCGTCATCGGCCTCGAGCACCCCGACCGGTGGGGAGGTCTCGTCGACGTCTGCGCTGGGGTCGACGAGAGCGCCGTGGGCCGCTTGCTGCCGGCCCTCGCCGAGCGCCACGACGAAGACCAGCTCGCTCTCCGCCCGGCCGGACTCTACGCTCGCCGCATCGTCCGCGCCCCGCTCGGCGATGCGCCTCCCGCGCGCGACTTCACGCCCGGAGGCACCATTCTCATCACCGGCGGCACCGGCGCCATTGGCGCTCACGTCGCCCGATGGCTCGCTCGAAGAGGCGCTCAGCACCTCGTCCTCATCAGCCGCCGAGGCGCCGAGGCCCCTGGCGCCTCGGAGCTCCACGACGAGCTCTCGGCCCTCGGCGCGCGCACCACCCTCGCCGCGTGCGATGTCGCCGACCGGAATGCTGTCGCCACGCTTCTTGAGCAGCTCGACGCCGAAGGGTCGCAGGTCCGCGCCGTGTTCCACGCGAGCGGCATCGAACACCACGCTCCGCTCGACGCCACCTCTTTCAGGGATCTCGCCGAGGTTGTCTCCGGCAAGGTCGAAGGTGCAAAGCACCTCCACGACCTGCTCGGCTCTCGACCCCTCGACGCCTTTGTTCTCTTTTCGTCCGGCGCGGCCGTCTGGGGCGGCGGACAGCAAGGCGGCTACGCGGCCGCAAACGCCTTCCTCGACGCCCTTGCCGAGCATCGGCGCAGCGCTGGATTGACAGCGACGTCGGTGGCCTGGGGCGCGTGGGGCGGCGGCGGCATGGCCACCGATCAGGCGGCAGCCCACCTCCAACAGCGCGGTCTGTCGCGGATGGCCCCCTCGCTTGCCCTGGCGGCGCTCGCGCTGGCTCTGGAGCACGACGAGACCACCGTCACCGTCGCCGACATCGACTGGGCGCGCTTTGCGCCTTCGTTCAGCGCCGCTCGCCCCCGCCCGCTCCTGCGCGATTTGCCCGAGGCGCAGCGCGCTCTCGAGACCAGCGAAGGCGCGTCCTCCGAGCATGGCCCGGCCCCCGACCTCCTCGACAAGCTCCGGAGCCGCTCGGAGAGCGAGCAGCTTCGTCTGCTCGTCTCGCTGGTGCGCCACGAGACGGCCCTCGTCCTCGGCCACGAAGGCGCCTCCCATGTCGACCCCGACAAGGGCTTCCTCGATCTCGGTCTCGATTCGCTCATGGCCGTCGAGCTTCGCCGGCGCTTGCAACAGGCCACCGGCATCAAGCTCCCGGCCACCCTCGCCTTCGACCATCCCTCTCCTCATCGAGTCGCGCTCTTCTTGCGCGACTCGCTCGCCCACGCCCTCGGCACGAGGCTCTCCGTCGAGCCCGACGCCGCCGCGCTCCCGGCGCTTCGCGCCGCGAGCGACGAGCCCATCGCCATCGTCGGCATGGCCCTCCGCCTGCCGGGCGGCGTCGGCGATGTCGACGCTCTTTGGGAGTTCCTGGCCCAGGGACGCGACGGCGTCGAGCCCATTCCAAAGGCCCGATGGGATGCCGCTGCGCTCTACGACCCCGACCCCGACGCCAAGACCAAGAGCTACGTCCGGCATGCCGCCATGCTCGACCAGGTCGACCTCTTCGACCCTGCCTTCTTTGGCATCAGCCCCCGGGAGGCCAAACACCTCGACCCCCAGCACCGCCTGCTCCTCGAATCTGCCTGGCAGGCCCTCGAAGACGCCGGCATCGTCCCCCCCACCCTCAAGGATTCCCCCACCGGCGTCTTCGTCGGCATCGGCGCCAGCGAATACGCATTGCGAGAGGCGAGCACCGAAGATTCCGACGCTTATGCCCTCCAAGGCACCGCCGGGTCCTTTGCCGCGGGGCGCTTGGCCTACACGCTCGGCCTGCAAGGGCCCGCGCTCTCGGTCGACACCGCCTGCTCCTCCTCGCTCGTCGCCCTCCACCTCGCCTGCCAAGCCCTCCGACAGGGCGAGTGCAACCTCGCCCTCGCCGCGGGCGTCTCCGTCATGGCCTCCCCCGAGGCCTTCGTCCTCCTTTCCCGCCTGCGCGCCTTGGCGCCCGACGGCCGCTCCAAGACCTTCTCGGCCAACGCCGACGGCTACGGACGCGGAGAAGGCGTCATCGTCCTTGCCCTCGAGCGGCTCGGCGACGCCCTCGCCCGAGGACACCGCGTCCTCGCCCTCGTCCGCGGCACCGCCATCAACCACGACGGCGCGTCGAGCGGTATCACCGCCCCCAACGGCACCTCCCAGCAGAAGGTCCTCCGCGCCGCGCTCCACGACGCCCGCATCACCCCCGCCGACGTCGACGTCGTCGAGTGCCATGGCACCGGCACCTCCTTGGGAGACCCCATCGAGGTGCAAGCCCTGGCCGCCGTCTACGCCGACGGCAGACCCGCTGAAAAGCCTCTCCTTCTCGGCGCGCTCAAGACCAACATCGGCCATCTCGAGGCCGCCTCCGGCCTCGCGGGCGTCGCCAAGATCGTCGCCTCCCTCCGCCATGACGCCCTGCCCCCCACCCTCCACACGGCCCCGCGCAATCCCTTGATTGATTGGGATACACTCGCCATCGACGTCGTTGATACCCCGAGGCCTTGGGCCCGCCACGAAGATAGCAGTCCCCGCCGCGCCGGCGTCTCCGCCTTCGGACTCTCCGGCACCAACGCCCACGTCATCCTCGAGGAGGCTCCCGCCGCCCTGCCGGCCGAGCCCGCCACCTCACAGCCGGCGTCGCGACCGCTCCCCGCGGCGTGGCCCGTGCTCCTGTCGGCCAGGAGCGAGGCCGCCGTCCGCGCCCAGGCGAAGCGGCTCCGCGACCACCTCCTCGCCCACGACGACCTCGCCCTTATCGATGTGGCCTATTCGCAGGCCACCACCCGCGCCCACTTCGAGCACCGCGCCGCTCTCCTGGCCCGCGACCGCGACGAGCTCCTCTCCGCGCTCGACTCGCTCGCCCAGGACAAGCCCGCCCCGAGCACCGTTCTCGGCCGGAGCGGAAGCCACGGCAAGGTCGTCTTCGTCTTTCCTGGGCAAGGCTCGCAGTGGGAAGGGATGGCCCTCTCCCTGCTCGACTCCTCGCCGGTCTTCCGCGCTCAGCTCGAAGCATGCGAGCGCGCGCTCGCTCCTCACGTCGAGTGGAGCCTGCTCGCCGTCCTGCGCCGCGACGAGGGCGCCCCCTCCCTCGACCGCGTCGACGTCGTACAGCCCGCCCTCTTTGCCGTCATGGTCTCCCTGGCCGCCCTCTGGCGCTCGCTCGGCGTCGAGCCCGCCGCCGTCGTCGGCCACAGCCAGGGCGAGATCGCCGCCGCCTTCGTCGCAGGCGCTCTCTCCCTCGAGGACGCGGCGCGCATCGCCGCCCTGCGCAGCAAAGCGCTCACCACCGTCGCCGGCAACGGCGCCATGGCCGCCGTCGAGCTCGGCGCCTCCGACCTCCAGACCTACCTCGCTCCCTGGGGCGACAGGCTCTCCACCGCCGCCGTCAACAGCCCCAGGGCTACCCTCGTATCCGGCGAGCCCGCCGCCGTCGACGCGCTGCTCGACGTCCTCACCGCCACCAAGGTGTTCGCCCGCAAGATCCGCGTCGACTACGCCTCCCACTCCGCCCAGATGGACGCCGTCCAAGACGAGCTCGCCGCAGGTCTAGCCAACATCGCTCCTCGGACGTGCGAGCTCCCTCTTTATTCGACCGTCACCGGCACCAGGCTCGACGGCTCCGAGCTCGACGGCGCGTACTGGTATCGAAACCTCCGGCAAACCGTCCTGTTCTCGAGCGCGACCGAGCGGCTCCTCGACGATGGGCATCGCTTCTTCGTCGAGGTCAGCCCCCATCCCGTGCTCACGCTCGCCCTCCGCGAGACCTGCGAGCGCTCACCGCTCGATCCCGTCGTCGTCGGCTCCATTCGACGCGACGAAGGCCACCTCGCCCGCCTGCTCCTCTCCTGGGCGGAGCTCTCTACCCGAGGCCTCGCGCTCGACTGGAACGCCTTCTTCGCGCCCTTCGCTCCCCGCAAGGTCTCCCTCCCCACCTACCCCTTCCAGCGCGAGCGCTTCTGGCTCGACGTCTCCACGGCGCACGCTGCCGACGTCGCCTCCGCAGGCCTGACCTCGGCCGACCACCCGCTGCTCGGCGCCGCCGTCGCCCTCGCCGACCGCGGTGGCTTTCTCTTTACAGGGCGGCTCTCCCTCGCAGAGCACCCGTGGCTCGAAGGCCATGCCGTCTTCGGCACACCCATCCTACCGGGCACCGGCTTTCTCGAGCTCGCCCTGCACGTCGCCCACCGCGTCGGCCTCGACACCGTCGAAGAGCTCACGCTCGAGGCCCCTCTCGCTCTCCCATCGCAGGGCGCCGTCCTCCTCCAGATCTCCGTCGGGCCCGTGGACGACGCAGGACGAAGGGCGCTCTCTTTCCATAGCCGACAAGAGGACGCGCTTCAGGATGGCCCCTGGACTCGCCACGCCAGCGGCTCTCTCTCGCCGGCGACCCCATCCCTCTCCGCCGATCTCCACGAGTGGCCTCCCTCGAGTGCCATCCCGGTGGACCTCGAAGGCCTCTACGCAACCCTCGCCAACCTCGGGCTTGCCTACGGCCCCGAGTTCCAGGGCCTCCGCTCCGTCTACAAGCGCGGCGACGAGCTCTTTGCCGAAGCCAAGCTCCCGGAAGCGGCCGAAAAGGATGCCGCCCGGTTTGCCCTCCACCCTGCGCTGCTCGACAGCGCCCTGCATGCACTGGCCTTTGAGGACGAGCAGAGAGGGACGGTCGCTCTGCCCTTCTCGTGGAGCGGAGTCTCGCTGCGCTCCGTCGGTGCCACCACCTTGCGCGTGCGCTTCCACCGTCCCAAGGGTGAATCCTCCGTCTCGATCGTCCTGGCCGACGCCGCAGGTGACCCTCTTGCCTCGGTGCAAGCGCTCGCCATGCGGACGACGTCCGCCGCGCAGCTCCGCACCCCGGCAGCTTCCCACCATGATGCGCTCTTCCGCGTCGACTGGAGCGAGCTCCAAAGCCCCACTTCACCGCCTGCCGCCCCGAGCGGCGTCCTTCTCGGCACAGGCGGCCACGATCTCGCGCTCGACGCCCCGCTCGCCCGCTACGCCGACCTCGCTGCCCTCCGAAGCGCCCTCGACCAGGGCGCTTCGCCTCCCGGCCTCGTCGTCGCCCCCTTCATCGATCGACCGGCAGGCGACCTCGTCCCGAGCGCCCACGAGGCCACCGCGCTCGCACTCGCCCTCTTGCAAGCCTGGCTCGCCGACGAACGCCTCGCCTCGTCGCGCCTCGTCCTCGTCACCCGACGCGCCGTCGCCACCCACACCGAAGACGACGTCAAGGACCTCGCTCACGCGCCGCTCTGGGGGCTCGCGCGCTCCGCGCAAAGTGAGCACCCAGACCTCCCGCTCTTCCTCGTCGACATCGACCTCAGCGAGGCCTCCCAGCAGGCCCTGCTAGGCGCGCTCGACACAGGAGAACGCCAGCTCGCCCTCCGCAACGGGAAACCCCTCATCCCGAGGTTGGCGCAACCACGCTCGACGGACGCGCTCATCCCGCCGCAAGCACCCACGTGGCGCCTCCATATTCCGACCAAAGGCACCTTCGACGCGCTCGCCCTCGTCGACGCCCCCGAGGCCCAGGCGCCCCTCGCACACGGCCAAGTCCGCATCGCCGTGCACGCGGCAGGGCTCAACTTCCGCGATGTCGTCGACACCCTTGGCATGTATCCGGGCGACGCGCCGCCGCTCGGAGGCGAAGGCGCGGGCATCGTTACTGAAGTCGGTCCAGGTGTCTCCCGATACACCGTAGGCGACCGGGTGATGGGGGTCTTCGGCGCAGCCTTTGGTCCCACGGCCATCGCCGACGCCCGCATGATCTGCCCCATCCCCCACGCCTGGTCCTTCGCCCAAGCCGCCAGCGTCCCCATCATCTATCTCACCGCCTACTATGGACTCGTCGATCTCGGGCATCTGAAACCCAATCAACGTGTCCTCATCCATGCGGCCGCCGGCGGCGTCGGGACGGCCGCCGTTCAGCTCGCACGCCACCTCGGCGCCGAGGTCTTTGCCACCGCCAGTCCAGGGAAGTGGAGCGCTCTCCGCGCGCTCGGCTTCGACGATGCGCACCTCGCGTCCTCACGTGACCTGGGCTTCGAGCAGCACTTCCTGCGCTCCACGCATGGGCGCGGCATGGATGTCGTCCTCGACTGTCTGGCACGCGAGTTCGTCGACGCCTCGCTGCGCCTCATGCCGAGCGGTGGACGCTTCATCGAGATGGGAAAGACGGACATCCGTGAGCCCGACGCGATCGGCCTCGCCTACCCTGGCGTCGTTTACCGCGCCTTCGACGTCACAGAGGCCGGACCGGATCGAATTGGGCAGATGCTCGCAGAGCTGCTCAGCCTCTTCGAGCGCGGTGTGCTTCGTCTGCCACCCATCACATCCTGGGACATCCGTCATGCCCCCCAGGCCTTCCGCGCGCTCGCCCAGGCGCGGCATGTTGGGAAGTTCGTCCTCACCATTCCCCGTCCGATCGATCCCGAAGGGACCGTCCTCATCACGGGAGGCACCGGCACGCTAGGAGCCCTGGTCGCACGCCACCTCGTCGCGAGACACAGCGCCAAACACCTGCTCCTCACCTCGAGGCAGGGCGCGCGCGCTCCGGGCGCGGAGGCTCTGCGAAGCGAGCTCGAAGCGCTGGGGGCCTCGGTCACCCTCGCCGCGTGCGACGTGGCCGACCCACGCGCCCTCCGGACCCTCCTGGACAGCATCCCGAGCGCTCATCCGCTCACGGCCGTCGTGCACGCCGCCGGCGCCCTCGACGACGGGCCGCTCGGCGTCATGAGCGCCGAGCGCATCGCTCGCGTCTTTGCCCCCAAGCTCGATGCCGCTTGGCACTTGCATGAGCTCACCCAGGACGAGCCGCTCGCGGCCTTCGTCCTCTTCTCGGCCGCCTCCGGCGTCCTTGGTGGTCCAGGTCAGTCGAACTACGCCGCTGCCAATGCCTTCCTCGATGCGCTCGCACATCACCGGCGCGCCCAAGGACTCCCAGCCGCTTCGCTCGCCTGGGGCTACTGGGCCGAGCGCAGTGGGATGACCCGGCACCTCAGCGCCGCCGACGCCGCTCGCATGAGGCGCGCCGGCGTCCGGCCCCTCGCCACTGACGAGGCGCTCTCCCTCTTCGATGTGGCTCTCTTGCGACCCGAGCCCGCTCTGGTCCCCGCCCCCTTCGACTTCAACGTGCTCAGCACGAGTGCCGACGGCGTGCCCCCGCTGTTCCAGCGTCTCGTCCGCGCTCGCATCGCGCGCAAGGCCGCCAGCAATACTGCCCTCGCCTCGTCGCTTGCAGAGCACCTCTCCTCCCTCCCGCCCGCCGAACGCGAGCGCGTCCTCCTCGATCTCGTCCGCACCGAAGCCGCCTCCGTCCTCGGCCTCGCCTCGTTCGAATCGCTCGATCCCCATCGCCCTCTTCAAGAGCTCGGCCTCGATTCCCTCATGGCCCTCGAGCTCCGAAATCGACTCGCCGCCGCCGCCGGGCTGCGGCTCCAGGCTACTCTCCTCTTCGACTATCCAACCCCGACTGCGCTCTCACGCTTTTTCACGACGCATCTCTTCGGGGGAACCACCCACCGTCCCGTCGTACCGCTCACCCCGGCGGGGAGCGAAGACCCTATCGCCATCGTGGCGATGAGCTGCCGCTTCCCGGGCGACGTGCGCACGCCCGAGGATCTCTGGAAGCTCTTGCTCGACGGACAAGATGCCATCTCCGGCTTTCCCCAAAATCGCGGCTGGAGTCTCGATGCGCTCGACGCCCCCGGTCGCTTCCCAGTCCGGGAGGGGGGCTTCGTCTACGACGCAGACGCCTTCGATCCGGCCTTCTTCGGGATCAGTCCACGTGAAGCGCTCGCCGTTGATCCCCAACAGCGCATTTTGCTCGAGATCACATGGGAAGCCTTCGAGCGTGCAGGCATCGACCCGGCCTCCCTCCAAGGAAGCCAAAGCGGGGTCTTCGTTGGCGTATGGCAGAGCGACTACCATGCATCGCTGGTGAACGCGACTGGCGAATACAAAGGACTCGTTGCCACCGGTAGCGCAGCGAGCGTCGCCTCCGGCCGAATCGCATACACGTTCGGACTTCAAGGGCCCGCCATCAGCGTGGACACGGCGTGCAGCTCTTCGCTCGTCGCGGTTCACCTCGCCTGCCAGGCCCTCCGCCACGGCGAATGCTCCCTGGCGCTCGCTGGCGGCGTGACCATCATGGCCACGCCAGGCATATTCATCGCGTTCGACTCCGAGAGCGCGGGTGCCCCCGACGGTCGCTGCAAGGCCTTCTCGGCGGAAGCCGACGGTTCGGGCTGGGCCGAAGGCGCCGGGATGCTCCTGCTCGAGCGCCTCTCCGATGCCGTCCAAAACGGTCATCCCGTCCTCGCCGTCCTTCGAGGCTCCGCCGTCAACCAGGACGGCCGGAGCCAAGGCCTCACCGCGCCCAATGGCCCTGCCCAGGAGCGCGTCATCCGGCAAGCGCTCGACAGCGCGCGGCTCACTCCAAAGGACGTCGACGTCGTCGAGGCTCACGGCACGGGAACCACCCTCGGAGACCCCATCGAGGCACAGGCCGTTTTTGCCACCTATGGCGAGGCCCATTCCCAAGACAGACCCCTCTGGCTTGGAAGCCTCAAGTCCAACCTGGGACATACTCAGGCCGCGGCCGGCGTCGGCGGCATCATCAAGATGGTGCTCGCGTTGCAGCACGGTCTCTTGCCCAAGACCCTCCATGCCCAGAATCCCTCCCCCCACATCGACTGGTCTCCAGGCATCGTAAAGCTCCTGAACGAGGCCGTCGCCTGGACGACCAGCGGACATCCTCGCCGCGCCGGTGTTTCCTCGTTCGGCGTCTCCGGCACCAACGCCCATGTCATCCTCGAAGAGGCTCCCGCCGCCACGCGGGCCGAGTCAGGCGCTTCACAGCCTGCATCGCAGCCGCTCCCCGCGGCGTGGCCCGTCGTCCTGTCGGCCAGGAGCGAGGCCGCCGTCCGCGCCCAGGCTCAAAGGCTCCGCGAGCACCTGCTCGCCCAAGGCGACCTCACCCTCGCCGATGTGGCCTATTCGCTGGCCACCACCCGCGCCCACTTCGAGCACCGCGCCGCTCTCGTAGCCCACGACCGCGACGAGCTCCTCTCCGCGCTCGACTCGCTCGCCCAGGACAAGCCCGCACCGAGCACCGTCCTCGGACGGAGCGGAAGCCACGGCAAGGTCGTCTTCGTCTTTCCTGGGCAAGGCTCGCAGTGGGAAGGGATGGCCCTCTCCCTGCTCGACTCCTCGCCCGTCTTCCGCACACAGCTCGAAGCATGCGAGCGCGCGCTCGCTCCTCACGTCGAGTGGAGCCTGCTCGCCGTCCTGCGCCGCGACGAGGGCGCCCCCTCCCTCGACCGCGTCGACGTCGTGCAGCCCGCCCTCTTTGCCGTCATGGTCTCCCTGGCCGCCCTCTGGCGCTCGCTCGGCGTCGAGCCCGCCGCCGTCGTCGGCCACAGCCAGGGCGAGATAGCCGCCGCCTTCGTCGCAGGCGCTCTCTCCCTCGAGGACGCGGCCCGCATCGCCGCCCTGCGCAGCAAAGCGCTCACCACCGTCGCCGGCAACGGCGCCATGGCCGCCGTCGAGCTCGGCGCCTCCGACCTCCAGACCTACCTCGCTCCCTGGGGCGACAGGCTCTCCATCGCCGCCGTCAACAGCCCCAGGGCCACGCTCGTATCCGGCGAGCCCGCCGCCGTCGACGCGCTGATCGACTCGCTCACCGCAGCGCAGGTCTTCGCCCGAAGAGTCCGCGTCGACTACGCCTCCCACTCAGCCCAGATGGACGCCGTCCAAGACGAGCTCGCCGCAGGTCTAGCCAACATCGCTCCTCGGACGTGCGAGCTCCCTCTTTATTCGACCGTCACCGGCACCAGGCTCGACGGCTCCGAGCTCGACGGCGCGTACTGGTATCGAAACCTCCGGCAAACCGTCCTGTTCTCGAGCGCGACCGAGCGGCTCCTCGACGATGGGCATCGCTTCTTCGTCGAGGTCAGCCCTCATCCCGTGCTCACGCTCGCCCTCCGCGAGACCTGCGAGCGCTCACCGCTCGATCCCGTCGTCGTCGGCTCCATTCGACGCGACGAAGGCCACCTCCCCCGTCTCCTGCTCTCTTGGGCCGAGCTCTATGCCCGGGGCCTCACGCCCGACTGGAACGCCTTCTTCGCGCCCTTCGCTCCCCGCAAGGTCTCACTCCCCACCTACGCCTTCCAGCGCGAGCGTTTCTGGCTCGACGCCCCCAACGCACACGCCGAAGGCGTCGCTCCCGCTGCGCCGATCGATGGGCGGTTTTGGCAAGCCATCGAACGCGGGGACCTCGACGCGCTCAGCGGCCAGCTCCACGCGGACGGCGACGAGCAGCGCGCCGCCCTCGCCCTGCTCCTTCCCACCCTCTCGAGCTTTCACCACCAGCGCCAAGAGCAGAGCACGGTCGACACCTGGCGCTACCGCATCACGTGGAGGCCTCTGACCACCGCCGCCACGCCCGCCGACCTCGCCGGCACCTGGCTCCTCGTCGTGCCGTCCGCGCTCGGCGACGACGCGCTCCCTGCCACGCTCACCGATGCGCTTACCCGGCGCGGCGCGCGTGTCCTCGCGCTGCGCCTGAGCCAGGTTCACATAGGCCGCGCGGCTCTCACCGAGCACCTGCGCGAGGCTGTTGCCGAGGCTGCCCCGATTCGCGGCGTGCTCTCCCTCCTCGCCCTCGACGAGCGCCCCCTCGCGGACCATGCCGCCCTGCCCGCGGGCCTTGCCCTCTCGCTCGCCCTCGTCCAAGCCCTCGGCGACCTCGCCCTCGAGGCTCCCTTGTGGCTCTTCACGCGCGGCGCCGTCTCGATTGGACACTCCGACCCACTCGCCCATCCCACCCAGGCCATGATCTGGGGCTTGGGCCGCGTCGTCGGCCTCGAGCACCCCGAGCGGTGGGGCGGGCTCGTCGACCTCGGCGCAGCGCTCGACGCGAGCGCCGCAGGCCGCTTGCTCCCGGCCCTCGCCCAGCGCCACGACGAAGACCAGCTCGCGCTGCGCCCGGCCGGCCTCTACGCACGCCGCTTCGTCCGCGCCCCGCTCGGCGATGCGCCTGCCGCTCGCGGCTTCATGCCCCGAGGCACCATCCTCATCACCGGTGGTACCGGCGCCATTGGCGCTCACGTCGCCCGATGGCTCGCTCGAAAAGGCGCTGAGCACCTCGTCCTCATCAGCCGACGAGGGGCCCAGGCCGAAGGCGCCGCGGAGCTCCACGCCGAGCTCACCGCCCTCGGCGCGCGCGTCACCTTCGCCGCGTGCGATGTCGCCGACAGGAGCGCTGTCGCCACGCTTCTCGAGCAGCTCGACGCCGGAGGGCCACAGGTGAGCGCCGTGTTCCACGCGGGCGGCATCGAGCGCCACGCTCCGCTCGCCGCCACCTCCATGGAGGATCTCGCCGAGGTTGTCTCCGGCAAGGTACAAGGTGCAAGACACCTCCACGACCTGCTCGGCTCTCGACCCCTCGACGCCTTTGTTCTCTTCTCGTCCGGCGCGGCCGTCTGGGGCGGCGGACAACAAGGCGGCTATGCCGCTGCGAACGCCTTCCTCGATGCCCTGGCCGAGCAGCGGCGCAGCCTTGGGCTGACGGCGACATCGGTGGCCTGGGGCGTGTGGGGCGGCGGCGGCATGGCTACCGGGCTCCTGGCAGCCCAGCTAGAGCAACGCGGTCTGTCGCCGATGGCCCCCTCGCTGGCCGTGGCGACGCTCGCGCTGGCGCTGGAGCACGACGAGACCACCCTCACCGTCGCCGACATCGACTGGGCGCGCTTTGCGCCTTCGTTCAGCGCCGCTCGCTCCCGCCCGCTCCTGCGCGATTTGCCCGAGGCGCAGCGCGCTCTCGAAGCCAGCGCCGATGCGTCCTCCGAGCAAGACGGGGCCACAGGCCTCCTCGACAAGCTCCGAAACCGCTCGGAGAGCGAGCAGATCCACCTGCTCTCCTCGCTGGTGCGCCACGAAGCGGCCCTCGTCCTGGGCCATACCGACGCCTCCCAGGTCGACCCCCACAAGGGCTTCATGGACCTCGGCCTCGATTCGCTCATGACCGTCGAGCTTCGTCGGCGCTTGCAGCAGGCCACCGGCATCAAGCTCCCGGCCACCCTCGCCTTCGACCATCCCTCTCCTCATCGCGTCGCGCTCTTCTTGCGCGACTCGCTCGCCCACGCCCTCGGCGCGAGGCTCTCCGTCGAGCGCGACGCCGCCGCGCTCCCGGCGCTTCGCTCGGCGAGCGACGAGCCCATCGCCATCGTCGGCATGGCCCTCCGCTTGCCGGGCGGCATCGGCGATGTCGACGCTCTTTGGGAGTTCCTCGCCCAAGGACGCGACGCCGTCGAGCCCATTCCCCATGCCCGATGGGATGCCGGTGCCCTCTACGACCCCGACCCCGACGCCAAGGCCAAGAGCTACGTCCGGCATGCCGCCATGCTCGACCAGGTCGACCTCTTCGATCCTGCCTTCTTTGGCATCAGCCCTCGCGAGGCCAAATACCTCGACCCCCAGCACCGCCTGCTCCTCGAATCTGCCTGGCTGGCCCTCGAGGACGCCGGCATCGTCCCCTCCACCCTCAAGGATTCTCCCACCGGCGTCTTCGTCGGCATCGGCGCCAGCGAATACGCACTGCGAAACACGAGCTCCGAAGAGGTCGAAGCGTATGCCCTCCAAGGCACCGCCGGGTCCTTTGCCGCGGGGCGCTTGGCCTACACGCTCGGCCTGCAAGGGCCCGCGCTCTCGGTCGACACCGCCTGCTCCTCCTCGCTCGTCGCCCTCCACCTCGCCTGCCAAGCCCTCCGACAGGGCGAGTGCAACCTCGCCCTCGCCGCGGGCGTCTCCGTCATGGCCTCCCCCGGGCTCTTCGTCGTCCTTTCCCGCATGCGTGCTTTGGCGCCCGATGGCCGCTCCAAGACCTTCTCGACCAACGCCGACGGCTACGGACGCGGAGAGGGCGTCGTCGTCCTTGCCCTCGAGCGGCTCGGCGACGCCCTCGCCCGAGGACACCGCGTCCTCGCCCTCGTCCGCGGCACCGCCATGAACCATGACGGCGCGTCGAGCGGCATCACCGCCCCCAATGGCACCTCCCACCAGAAGGTCCTCCGCGCCGCGCTCCACGACGCCCATATCGGCCCTGCCGACGTCGACGTCGTCGAATGCCATGGCACCGGCACCTCCTTGGGAGACCCCATCGAGGTGCAAGCCCTGGCCGCCGTCTACGCCGATGGCAGACCCGCTGAAAAGCCTCTCCTTCTCGGCGCACTCAAGACCAACATTGGCCATCTCGAGGCCGCCTCCGGCCTCGCGGGCGTCGCCAAGATCGTCGCCTCCCTCCGCCATGACGCCCTGCCCCCCACCCTCCACACGACCCCGCGCAATCCCCTGATCGAGTGGGATGCGCTCGCCATCGACGTCGTCGATGCCACGAGGGCGTGGGCCCGCCACGAAGATGGCAGTCCCCGCCGCGCCGGCGTCTCCGCCTTCGGACTCTCCGGCACCAACGCCCACGTTATCCTCGAAGAGGCTCCCGCGATCCCGCAGGCCGAGCCCACCGCGGCACAGCTCGCGTCGCAGCCGCTTCCCGCAGCCTGGCCCGTGCTCCTGTCGGCCAGGAGCGAGCCGGCCGTGCGCGCCCAGGCCCAGAGGCTCCGCGACCACCTCCTCGCCCACGACGACCTCGCCCTGGCCGATGTAGCCTACTCGCTCGCCACCACCCGGGCTACCTTCGAGCACCGTGCCGCTCTCGTGGTCCACGACCGCGAAGAGCTCCTCTCCGCGCTCGATTCGCTCGCCCAGGGAAGGCCCGCCCCGAGCACCGTCGTCGAACGAAGCGGAAGCCACGGCAAGGTCGTCTTCGTCTTTCCTGGGCAAGGCTCGCAGTGGGAAGGGATGGCCCTCTCCCTGCTCGATACCTCGCCGGTCTTCCGGGCACAGCTCGAAGCGTGCGAGCGCGCCCTCGCGCCCCACGTGGACTGGTCGCTGCTCGCGGTGCTCCGCGGCGAGGAGGGCGCGCCCCCGCTCGACCGGGTCGACGTGGTCCAGCCCGCGCTGTTCTCGATGATGGTCTCGCTGGCCGCCCTGTGGCGCTCCATGGGCGTCGAGCCCGACGCGGTGGTCGGCCATAGCCAGGGCGAGATCGCCGCGGCCTGTGTGGCGGGCGCGCTGTCGCTCGAGGACGCTGCCAAGCTGGTGGCGCTGCGCAGCCGTGCGCTCGTGGAGCTCGCCGGCCAGGGGGCCATGGCCGCGGTGGAGCTGCCGGAGGCCGAGGTCGCACGGCGCCTCCAGCGCTATGGCGATCGGCTCTCCATCGGGGCGATCAACAGCCCTCGTTTCACGACGATCTCCGGCGAGCCCCCTGCCGTCGCCGCCCTGCTCCGCGATCTGGAGTCCGAGGGCGTCTTCGCCCTCAAGCTGAGTTACGACTTCGCCTCCCACTCCGCGCAGGTCGAGTCGATTCGCGACGAGCTCCTCGATCTCCTGTCGTGGCTCGAGCCGCGCTCGACGGCGGTCCCGTTCTACTCCACGGTGAGCGGCGCCGCGATCGACGGGAGCGAGCTCGACGCCGCCTACTGGTACCGGAACCTCCGGCAGCCGGTCCGCTTCGCAGACGCTGTGCAAGGCCTCCTTGCCGGAGAACATCGCTTCTTCGTGGAGGTGAG
This sequence comes from Sorangium cellulosum, assembly GCF_002950945.1. Classification (GTDB taxonomy): domain Bacteria; phylum Myxococcota_A; class Polyangia; order Polyangiales; family Polyangiaceae; genus Sorangium; species Sorangium cellulosum_E. Next base: position 4,708,055 of record NZ_CP012673.1, on the reverse strand, counting down.
CCCCAGTCCTGTGCTGACCTTGGCCTTGCACGAGCTCCTCGAAGCGTCGGAGCGCTCGGCGGCGGTGGTCGGCTCTCTGTGGAGCGACGAAGGGGATCTACGGCGCTTCCTCGTCTCGCTCTCCGAGCTCTACGTCAACGGCTTCGCCCTGGATTGGACGACGATCCTGCCCCCCGGGAAGCGGGTGCCGCTGCCCACCTACCCCTTCCAGCGCGAGCGCTTCTGGCTCGACGCCTCCACGGCACCCGCCGCCGGCGTCAACCACCTTGCTCCGCTCGAGGGGCGGTTCTGGCAGGCCATCGAGAGCGGGAATATCGACGCGCTCAGCGGCCAGCTCCACGTGGACGGCGACGAGCAGCGCGCCGCCCTTGCCCTGCTCCTTCCCACCCTCGCGAGCTTTCGCCACGAGCGGCAAGAGCAGGGCACGGTCGACGCCTGGCGCTACCGCATCACGTGGAAGCCTCTGACCACCGCCACCACGCCCGCCGACCTGGCCGGCACCTGGCTCCTCGTCGTGCCGGCCGCTCTGGACGACGACGCGCTCCCCTCCGCGCTCACCGAGGCGCTCGCCCGGCGCGGCGCGCGCGTCCTCGCCGTGCGCCTGAGCCAGGCCCACCTGGACCGCGAGGCTCTCGCCGAGCACCTGCGCCAGGCTTGCGCCGAGACCGCCCCGCCTCGCGGCGTGCTCTCGCTCCTCGCCCTCGACGAAAGTCCCCTCGCCGACCATGCCGCCGTGCCCGCGGGACTCGCCTTCTCGCTCACCCTCGTCCAAGCCCTCGGCGACATCGCCCTCGACGCGCCCTTGTGGCTCTTCACCCGCGGCGCCGTCTCCGTCGGACACTCCGACCCCATCGCCCATCCGACGCAGGCGATGACCTGGGGCCTGGGCCGCGTCGTCGGCCTCGAGCACCCCGAGCGCTGGGGAGGGCTCGTCGACGTCGGCGCAGCGATCGACGCGAGCGCCGTGGGCCGCTTGCTCCCGGCCCTCGCCCTGCGCAACGATGAGGACCAGCTCGCTCTCCGCCCGGCCGGGCTCTACGCTCGCCGCCTCGTCCGCGCTCCGCTCGGCGACGCGCCGCCCGCACGTACCTTCAAGCCCCGAGGCACCCTCCTCATCACCGGAGGCACCGGCGCCGCTGGCGCTCACGTCGCCCGATGGCTCGCTCGAGAAGGCGCAGAGCACCTCGTCCTCATCAGCCGCCGAGGGGCCCAGGCCGAGGGCGCCTCGGAGCTCCACGCCGAGCTCACGGCCCTGGGCGCGCGCGTCACCTTCGCCGCGTGTGATGTCGCCGACAGGAGCGCTGTCGCCACGCTTCTCGAGCAGCTCGACGCCGAAGGGTCGCAGGTCCGCGCCGTGTTCCACGCGGGCGGCATCGGGCGCCACGCTCCGCTCGCCGCCACCTCTCTCATGGAGCTCGCCGACGTTGTCTCTGCCAAGGTCCTAGGCGCAGGGCACCTCCACGACCTGCTCGGTCCTCGACCCCTCGACGCCTTCGTCCTTTTCTCGTCCATCGCAGGCGTCTGGGGCGGCGGCCAACAAGCCGGCTACGCCGCCGGAAACGCCTTCCTCGACGCCCTGGCCGAGCAGCGGCGCAGCCTTGGGCAGCCGGCCACGTCCGTGGCGTGGGGCGCGTGGGGCGGCGGCGGCGGCATGTTCACGGGGCCCCTGGCAGCCCAGCTGGAGCAACGTGGTCTGTCGCCGATGGCCCCTTCGCTGGCCGTGGCGGCGCTCGCGCAAGCCCTGGAGCACGACGAGACCACCGTCACCGTCGCCGACATCGACTGGGCGCGCTTTGCGCCTTCGTTCAGCGCCGCTCGCTCCCGCCCGCTCCTGCGCGACTTGCCCGAGGCGCAGCGCGCCCTCGAAGCCAGCGAAGGCGCGTCCTCCTCCGAGCACGGCCCGGCCCCCGACCTCCTCGACAAGCTCCGGAGCCGCTCGGAGAGCGAGCAGCTCCGTCTGCTCGCCGCGCTGGTGTGCGACGAGACGGCCCTCGTCCTCGGCCACGAAGGCGCTTCCCAGCTCGACCCCGACAAGGGCTTCTTCGACCTCGGTCTCGATTCGATCATGACCGTCGAGCTTCGTCGGCGCTTGCAACAGGCCACCGGCATCAAGCTCCCGGCCACCCTCGCCTTCGACCATCCCTCTCCTCATCGCGTCGCGCTCTTCATGCGCGACTCGCTCGCCCACGCCCTCGGCACGAGGCTCTCCGCCGAGCGCGACGCCGCCGCGCTCCCGGCGCTCCGCGCCTCGAGCGACGAGCCCATCGCCATCGTCGGCATGGCCCTCCGCCTGCCGGGCGGCGTCGGCGATGTCGACGCTCTTTGGGAGTTCCTCCACCAAGGGCGCGACGCGGTCGAGCCCATTCCACAGAGCCGCTGGGACGCCGGTGCCCTCTACGACCCCGACCCCGACGCCGACGCCAAGAGCTACGTCCGGCATGCCGCGATGCTCGACCAGATCGACCTCTTCGACCCTGCCTTCTTCGGCATCAGCCCCCGGGAGGCCAAACACCTCGACCCCCAGCACCGCCTGCTCCTCGAATCTGCCTGGCTGGCCCTCGAGGACGCCGGCATCGTCCCCACCTCCCTCAAGGACTCCCTCACCGGCGTCTTCGTCGGCATCTGCGCCGGCGAATACGCGATGCAAGAGGCGAGCTCGGAAGGTTCCGAGGTTTACTTCATCCAAGGCACTTCCGCGTCCTTTGCCGCGGGGCGCTTGGCCTATACGCTCGGGCTCCAGGGGCCCGCGATCTCGGTCGACACCGCCTGCTCCTCCTCGCTCGTCTCCCTCCACCTCGCCTGCCAAGCCCTCCGACAGGGCGAGTGCAACCTCGCCCTCGCCGCGGGCGTGTCGCTCATGGTCTCCCCCCAGACCTTCGTCATCCTTTCCCGCCTGCGCGCCTTGGCGCCCGACGGCCGCTCCAAGACCTTCTCGGCCAACGCCGACGGCTACGGACGCGGAGAAGGCGTCGTCGTCCTTGCCCTCGAGCGGCTCGGCGACGCCCTCGCCCGGGGACACCGCGTCCTCGCCCTCGTCCGCGGCACCGCCATCAACCACGACGGCGCGTCGAGCGGTATCACCGCCCCCAACGGCACCTCCCAGCAGAAGGTCCTCCGCGCCGCGCTCCACGACGCCCGCATCACCCCCGCCGACGTCGACGTCGTCGAGTGCCATGGCACCGGCACCTCGCTGGGAGACCCCATCGAGGTGCAAGCCCTGGCCGCCGTCTACGCCGACGGCAGACCCGCTGAAAAGCCTCTCCTTCTCGGCGCGCTCAAGACCAACATCGGCCATCTCGAGGCCGCCTCCGGCCTCGCGGGCGTCGCCAAGATGGTCGCCTCGCTCCGCCACGACGCCCTGCCCCCCACCCTCCACGCGACCCCACGCAATCCCCTCATCGAGTGGGAGGCGCTCGCCATCGACGTCGTCGATACCCCGAGGCCTTGGCCCCGCCACGAAGATGGCAGTCCCCGCCGCGCCGGCATCTCCGCCTTCGGATTCTCGGGCACCAACGCCCACGTCATCCTCGAAGAGGCTCCCGCCGCCCTGCCGGCCGAGCCCGCCACCTCACAGCCGGCGTCGCAGCCGCTCCCCGCGGCGTGGCCCGTGCTCCTGTCGGCCAGGAGCGAGGCCGCCGTCCGCGCCCAGGCGAAGCGGCTCCGCGACCACCTCGTCGCCCACGACGACCTCACCCTCGCGGATGTGGCCTATTCGCTGGCCACCACCCGCGCCCACTTCGAGCACCGCGCCGCTCTCGTAGCCCACAACCGCGACGAGCTCCTCTCCGCGCTCGACTCGCTCGCCCAGGACAAGCCCGCCCCGAGCACCGTCCTCGGACGGAGCGGAAGCCACGGCAAGCTCGTCTTCGTCTTTCCTGGGCAAGGCTCGCAGTGGGAAGGGATGGCCCTCTCGCTGCTCGACTCCTCGCCCGTCTTCCGCGCTCAGCTCGAAGCATGCGAGCGCGCGCTCGCTCCTCACGTCGAGTGGAGCCTGCTCGCCGTCCTGCGCCGCGACGAGGGCGCCCCCTCCCTCGACCGCGTCGACGTCGTACAGCCCGCCCTCTTTGCCGTCATGGTCTCCCTGGCCGCCCTCTGGCGCTCGCTCGGCGTAGAGCCCGCCGCCGTCGTCGGCCACAGTCAGGGCGAGATCGCCGCCGCCTTCGTCGCAGGCGCTCTCTCCCTCGAGGACGCGGCCCGCATCGCCGCCCTGCGCAGCAAAGCGCTCACCACCGTCGCCGGCAACGGCGCCATGGCCGCCGTCGAGCTCGGCGCCTCCGACCTCCAGACCTACCTCGCTCCCTGGGGCGACAGGCTCTCCATCGCCGCCGTCAACAGCCCCAGGGCCACGCTCGTGTCCGGCGAGCCCGCCGCCATCGACGCGCTGATCGACTCGCTCACCGCAGCGCAGGTCTTCGCCCGAAAAGTCCGCGTCGACTACGCCTCCCACTCCGCCCAGATGGACGCCGTCCAAGACGAGCTCGCCGCAGGTCTAGCCAACATCGCTCCTCGGACGTGCGAGCTCCCTCTTTATTCGACCGTCACCGGCACCAGGCTCGACGGCTCCGAGCTCGACGGCGCGTACTGGTATCGAAACCTCCGGCAAACCGTCCTGTTCTCGAGCGCGACCGAGCGGCTCCTCGACGATGGGCATCGCTTCTTCGTCGAGGTCAGCCCCCATCCCGTGCTCACGCTCGCCCTCCGCGAGACCTGCGAGCGCTCACCGCTCGATCCCGTCGTCGTCGGCTCCATTCGACGCGACGAAGGCCACCTCGCCCGCCTGCTCCTCTCCTGGGCGGAGCTCTCTACCCGAGGCCTCGCGCTCGACTGGAACGCCTTCTTCGCGCCCTTCGCTCCCCGCAAGGTCTCCCTCCCCACCTACCCCTTCCAACGCGAGCGCTTCTGGCTCGACGCCTCCACGGCGCACGCTGCCGACGTCGCCTCCGCAGGCCTGACCTCGGCCGACCACCCGCTGCTCGGCGCCGCCGTCGCCCTCGCCGACCGCGATGGCTTTGTCTTCACAGGACGGCTCTCCCTCGCAGAGCACCCGTGGCTCGAAGACCACGTCGTCTTCGGCATACCCGTCCTGCCAGGCGCCGCCCTCCTCGAGCTCGCCCTGCATGTCGCCCATCTCGTCGGCCTCGACACCGTCGAAGAGCTCACGCTCGACCCCCCCCTCGCTCTCCCATCGCAGGGCGCCGTCCTCCTCCAGATCTCCGTCGGGCCCGCGGACGGTGCTGGACGAAGGGCGCTCTCCGTTCATAGCCGGCGCCACGACGCGCTTCAGGATGGCCCCTGGACTCGCCACGCCAGCGGCTCTCTCGCGCAAGCTAGCCCGTCCATTGCCTTCGATCTCCGCGAATGGCCCCCCTCGGGCGCCACCCAGGTGGACACCCAAGGTTTCTACGCAGCCCTCGAGAGCGCTGGGCTTGCTTATGGCCCCGAGTTCCAGGGCCTCCGCGCCGTCTACAAGCGCGGCGACGAGCTCTTCGCCGAAGCCAAGCTCCCGGACGCCGCCGAAGAGGACGCCGCTCGTTTTGCCCTCCACCCCGCCCTGCTCGACAGCGCCTTGCAGGCGCTCGCCTTTGAAGACGACCAGGCAAAGGCCTTCAGGATGCCCTTCTCGTGGAGCGGAGTCTCGCTGCGCTCCGTCGGAGCCACCACCCTGCGCGTGCGTTTCCACCGTCCTGAGGGCGAATCCTCGCGCTCGCTCCTCCTCGCCGACGCCAGAGGCGAACCCATCGCCTCGGTGCAAGCGCTCGCCATGCGCGCCGCGTCCGCCGAGCAGCTCCGCAGCCCGGGAGCGTCCCACCTCGATGCCCTCTTCCGCATCGACTGGAGCGAGCTGCAAAGCCCCACCTCACCGCCCATCGCCCCGAGCGGTGCCCTCCTCGGCACAGACGGTCTCGACCTCGGGACCAGGGTGCCTCTCGACCGCTATACCGACCTTGCTGCTCTACGCAGCGCCCTCGACCAGGGCGCTTCGCCTCCAAGCCTCGTCATCGCCCCCTTCATCGCTCTGCCCGAAGGCGACCTCATCGCGAGCGCCCGCGAGACCACCGCGCACGCGCTCGCCCTCTTGCAAGCCTGGCTCGCCGACGAGCGCCTCGCCTCCTCGCGCCTCGCCCTCGTCACCCGACGCGCCGTCGCCACCCACGCTGAAGAAGACGTCAAGGGCCTCGCTCACGCGCCTCTCTGGGGTCTCGCTCGCTCCGCGCAGAGCGAGCACCCAGAGCGCCCTCTCGTCCTCGTCGACCTCGACGACAGCGAGGCCTCCCAGCACGCCCTGCTCGGCGCGCTCGACGCAAGAGAGCCAGAGATCGCCCTCCGCAACGGCAAACCCCTCGTTCCAAGGCTCTCACGCCTGCCCCAGGCGCCCACGGACACAGCGTCCCCCGCAGGCCTCGGAGGCACCGTCCTCATCACGGGAGGCACCGGCACGCTCGGCGCCCTGGTCGCGCGCCGCCTCGTCGTAAACCACGACGCCAAGCACCTGCTCCTCACCTCGCGCCAGGGCGCGAGCGCTCCGGGTGCTGATGTCTTGCGAAGCGAGCTCGAAGCTCTGGGGGCTTCGGTCACCCTCGCCGCGTGCGACGTGGCCGATCCACGCGCTCTAAAGGACCTTCTGGATAACATTCCGAGCGCTCACCCGCTCGCCGCCGTCGTGCATGCCGCCAGCGCCCTCGACGGCGATCTGCTCGGCGCCATGAGCCTCGAGCGGATCGACCGCGTCTTCGCCCCCAAGATCGATGCCGCCTGGCACTTGCATCAGCTCACCCAAGATAAGCCCCTTGCCGCCTTCATCCTCTTCTCGTCCGTCGCCGGCGTCCTCGGCAGCTCAGGTCACTCCAACTACGCCGCTGCGAGCGCCTTCCTCGATGCGCTTGCGCACCACCGGCGCGCGCAAGGGCTCCCTGCCTCATCGCTCGCGTGGAGCCACTGGGCCGAGCGCAGCGCAATGACAGAGCACGTCAGCGCCGCCGGCGCCCCTCGCATGGAGCGCGCCGGCCTTCCCTCGACCTCTGAGGAGAGGCTCGCCCTCTTCGATGCGGCGCTCTTCCGACCCGAGCCCGCCCTGGTCCCCGCGCGCTTCGACTTGAGCGCGCTCAGGGCGAACGCCGGCAGCGTCCCCCCGTTGTTCCAACGTCTCGTCCGCGCTCGCACCGTACGCAAGGCCGCCAGCAACACCGCCCAGGCCTCGTCGCTTACAGAGCGCCTCTCAGCCCTCCCGCCCGCCGAACGCGAGCGTGCCCTGCTCGATCTCATCCGCACCGAAGCCGCCGCCGTCCTCGGCCTCGCCTCCTTCGAATCGCTCGATCCCGATCGCCTCCTCCAAGAGCTTGGCCTCGACTCCATCATCGCGCTCGATCTCCGAAATCGGCTCGCCGCCGCCACCGGCGTGCGACTCCCAGCCACCCTCCTCTTCGAGCATCCAACCCCAGCTGCGCTCGCAGCCTTGCTCTTGGCTCGACTCGAACCTGGAATGCGAAGAGGACCGGCGAAGGACGGCGCCTCTCCCACGGACACAGAGAGCGACGGCGCGCTCCTTGGAATGGTTCAACCAGCGAACGAGATCGGAGCGATCGAAGAGGCCCGAAATCTCATCGCCGCGGCCTTGAAAGTCCGCCTGGCGGTCGAAGACGCGTCGAAGCGGTCAGCGGTCGCGATCGCGGAGGAGCCGCCCACTCGACTCGCAAGGGGTCAAGCGACACCCCAGTTGATTTGCTTTCCGGCGTTCGTGGTTCCATCGGCGCCTATTCAGTACGCGCGCTTCGCTTCACACCTCAGGGACCGGCGCGACATCTGGTTCATACCTCATCCAGGCTACCGCCATAAGACGCCGCTCACACGGAGCCTCGACGAGCTCGTTTCCTCGCACGCAAGAACGACATTGGCGTGCGCGCGCAATTCCCCCTTCGTGCTGTTCGGCCACTCTTCGGGTGGAAACATCGCCCACATGGTGGCCGAGCACCTGGAGAGCATCGGACACGGCCCCGCCGGAGTCGTGCTCCTGGACAGCTATGATTACGCCAGTCCAGCGGTAGAGGCTGCGCTGAAGATCTTCCATGTAGAGCAGCTGCAAACTTGGGGCGCCTCGGACGCCGGCCTGACCGCCGAGGCGTGGTACTATGAACACATCGGACTCGAGACCTGGAAGCCTAGACAGCTGGCCGCTCCGACATTGCATGTCCGCGCGACCGAACCCATGAAGCAGTTCGTGGGGAGCGAAGGCGCTCCTGCGGAATGGCGCGCGAGCTGGAAATTGCCGCATGTCGCGATAGATGCTCCAGGAGACCACGCTACGGTGGTAGATCACCCTTTCTTGGCGCAAGCGGTCGACGACTGGCTGTCCTCGCTCTCCAACGAGCCGTCCAACCAATAGGCGTTTTTTTCCGGACGCCGCTGCCGCTCTTGTCCGCCTCCGAACAAACTTCTATTGGAGGATGAAACAACCATGGACCCGAAACGAATCCAATCCGTCATTGAACGCATCGAAATCATCGACACGCTCACCACCTTCACCCGCGCAGCAGACATGCGTGAATGGGATACGTGTCGGGCCATCCTCGGAGAGACGATCATCAACGATCACGGCACGCCCGAGACTCTCTCTCGCGACGCGCTCATCGAGCGGTGGCGTGTACAGTCGCCCACGCTCGACCTGATCCATCACGTGACCACGGATCATCTCGTCGTGATCGATGGCGACCTCGCGAAGGTCCACACCCAGTTCATTATCACGGTGCGCGCGACGGGCGCGCCGAGCGGCGATCTGTGCACGCGCGGCGGCTCCTGCGATTACGATCTGAAGCGGACCGATGAAGGCTGGAAGCTCACGGGCTTCAAGTCGGTCATCCAGTGGAGCATGGGGAGCGTGAACATCTAGCTTCCGGTCGGGGGCATGAAGGACCGCCATGCAAATTTCGCCAGGGGCTCGGACATCTCCCATCACGGCGGATAGCAAACGAGGAAGCAATATGGCATCGCAGCAGATCGAGCTGATCAAAATGTTCAAACGGATGGTGGACGCCATGGCCAGCATCCAGTCCGCTGTCGACCAGGACGCGCTCGCCGCTCAAGGTGGCACGCTCAAGCGCCTCATCGAGGACGGCTACAACCTCGAGGCCGCTCAAGGTGCCGATCGCTTTCACAACTGGGGGATGTTTCACGAGGAGGTTTATCGTGATGTTCTTCAACAGCTGCCAGATTACGACAAGAGCGACACAGACGGTTATTCGGAGCAGCTCTACGTCTACACGCTGAAGCAAGTTCCGGCCGACGAAGATCGGCCACGCAAGATCCTGGAGGTCGGCTGCAACACTGGGAAGGGCCTCAACTTCCTTTCCCGGATCGAGGGTCGCAGCACCTTCGTCGGGCTCGACCTGTCGCAGCAAGCGGTGGACATCGCCAACGCCCGGTTCTCGCGACCGGGCTCGTTGACCTACGTTCAAGGCGACGCGGAGAACCTTCCTTTCGCCGACGGCGAATTCGACGTCGTCATCAATGTCGAGAGCTCGCACAACTACCCTAATCTGCGCAAATCATTCCTCGAAGTGGCGCGCGTGCTGCGACCGGGCGGGTTCTTTTCGCATGTGGATGTCTTCTCGGACAATCGCTATTCGGTGATGCAGAATTGCAAGCAGCAGACCAGCGGCGAGCTCGACTGGCTCAAGGAGACCGACATCTCGGAGTACGTAAAAGAGGCTATCCGGCGACGACTGGCGCCCGGCAGCAAGGCAAGGCAACAGGTGGAGCGCGCGCTGCCGTACCCGCTCGGAAGGCTTTTCAGCTCGGTCATGATGCGCGGCTACGGATCCGAGTTTGCCGTCGGACAGAAGTCGGACGACTGGATCAGGAATGTCTCATGGCTCAACCCTCCCGGCCAGCAATGGTTGTCGCAGATCACCTCGTATCGCCACACGCTCGCTACGAAGGCGCGCGGCCACGGGTCTTGAGCGGCGGGCGAGCTGGCGGGCGCCGTGGCTCCGTCGCTTGATGCCCCCCTGGGCGTGTGTTGACGCTCAGCGGACGTGGATGTCCGGCTTCGGGACCGGCGCCATCCCCTCCCCGATGTGGAAGCTCGGGTGAGGCGGCTGGTTGTAGGCGCCGTTCTGCCACGAGATGGCCACGCGGTACTGCGGATCGTGCATCAGGGTGTGGATCCGGCTCGTGGCGACGCGGTTCGTGGTGAAGATACGAATCGAGCTGCCGCAGCGGAAGATCACCTCTTCGCGCCAGTCGCCGAGGATATCGGCGCTGAGGGTCGGGTTGCTCTTCGAGCCGTTGTTCGCGGTGCAGCCCTCGGCCGCGAAGTTGCTTCCCTCGCCGTCGGCCTGGCGGATGCTGTTGCCGTCGAGCAGCTCCCGGCTCAGATCCGCGTCCCACCAGATGAGGAAGTTGGACGACGCGGGGCGGTTCCCGATGGCGTCGCCGTCCGCGCCGCTCAGGAGCTGGCTGCTATTGACCCACGCCTCGCTGCCCGGGTTGCGCGGATCGACGTCGGCCGCCACGCCGCGGCCGGGGCCCTCCTCGCCGCCGTTGCCCGGCCCCCGCCAGAGGACCTCGCACGTGCGCGCGTCGCGCATGGCATAGGCGGGTGAGTCCCCGCCCTCGTACGGCTGGAACACCTCGAGGCCGGGGCGCGACAGGATGTGATCCGTGACGTGCAGCGCGTCGCCGTGACCGTAGTAGTCCACGGCGCACAGGCCCTTGCCGTCGTTGTCGAACGTGGCGCCCCCGTTGATGATCTCCTGCTGCGGATCGTCATCCACGTTGGCGACGCTGATGGAGTGGGTGCCCATGCCGGCGTACGCCCCGTTGTCGCGGCTCGAGCTGGAGTCGAACGTCCAGAGGTTCGTGAGCGCGCCGTCGCGGTAGTTCCACGCCGACAGCGTGGTGCGCGCGTAGTAGCCGCGGCCGAACACCACGCTCGGACGACCGGTGTCGTCGAGGAACGCGACCGTGCCGACGAAGCGGTCGACGCGATTGCCGTAACACTCGTTGTTGCCCCAGCTGCACGGGTCGCCGCGCCCCACCACGAAGTCGGTCGTCGCGAGCTCGGCGCCGGTCTCCCCGGAGAACACGGTGAGGTACTCCGGGCCGGTCAGGATGTAGCCGTCGTTGTTGCGGTAGTCCCGGCTGTCGTCGTCGTTCGCCGCGGGCCCCTTGCTGAGGGGCTCGCCCGTGCCGTCGCGTGTCCCCGGCGCCGTCTTGACGGCCACCTCCGCCTTCCCGTCGCCGTCGAGATCGTAGACGAGGAACGGCGAGTAGTGCGCTCCGGCCCGGATGTTCACGCCGAGGTCGATGCGCCAGAGCCGCTCGCCCTCGAGCGAGTAGGCGTCGAGGTACGTCTTGCCGGTGCGGCCAGCCTGCGAGTTGTCCTTGAGGTTCGACGGGTCCCACTTGACGATGATCTCGTACCGCCCGTCGCCGTCCAGATCTCCCACGCTGCCATCGCCGCTCGAGTACGTGTAGCCGTCCCCAGCGGGCGGCGCCTCGGTCGGGATCGACAGGGCCCCGTCCCTCCACACGGACGCGCCCTCCGACGCCCCTTGCTCGACCCCGCCGACGACGGCGCGCACCGTGTAGACCGCGCCCGGACTGCCGTCCTGGTCCATGAGGTTCGTCGAGTCCGCGATCGGAGCGTCGTTGACCTTGGCCCCGTCGCGGTAGACGTTGAAGGCGATGTCGTCGGGATCGTAGCCGAACAGGCGCCAGCCCACGTAGATGCCGTCGCCCGTGGAGACGGCCACGACGCCGCGGTCGAGGTCCTCCATCTGGGCGAACCCCGTCGGCCCGGCCGTCTCGCCGCCGCCGCCGCTGCCGCTGCTGCCGGAAGGTGTACCCGCGCCGCCGCCGCCGGCGGGCGTGCCCGCGCCCGCGCCGCTCGTGCCGGCGCCGTCCCCGCCCGAGCCGCCCGTGTTGTCGGCTCCGCTGGAGCCCGTATCACTCGACCCGCACGCCTGGAGCCCGGCGGCGAGAGAAAAGCAGATCAAGAAGACCGATCGTTTCATGGGATACCTCGCGCAGCCCTCGTCGTCCGGTTCCGGGTGCCCCCGGCGGTCGTCGCGATCGAGAGCGTCTCTCCCGACCACGTGGCGACATCATCTCCAAATCAATCACCTCGTGTCTGCATGTCGCACGCTTTCTCGACAGAGCGGAAGTTTCGCGGCAAACGAGAATTCGCCGTCGCCATCGGTCCAGCAACCGGCGCGACGGTGAGCTGACCGGCGGAACGTGGGTGGACGACGGTCGCTTCAGGCGGGCGCTGCACTTCGACGGGGCCGCGTCCATGGCGGCCGAAGACTTCCCCGACGCCACCTCCGGCGGCCGCGCTCTGCCGCGCCCGCTCTCCCGCCGGGGTGCGCTCCATCGATAAAAGTTCACCGCCACCCCAAATCATCTTCGGGTGAGCCGCTTTGCGGACCATCCGCTACTGCCAGGCGTAAACTTAACCGATTCACCTGCCGCCTGCTTCGACATCCCTGGCGCTCCCGCCGATGTGGCGTCGTGGACGAGCCTTCCTGTCGAGGACCTCACGTCGAGGACCTCGCGCTCGTCCTTGATACCGCCTCCGGCGGCCTCGTGGCGGTCGAACGGCGGCTACTTTCTTCGGGCAAAGGAGCTTGTATGCGCACCTCCGCTTGGTCTTACGTTTCCCTGTCGATCGCGCTCATGGGCCCCGCCGGCTGCGTCGTGGAGGCCGACGCCGACCTCGACGCGGAGGTCGACGAGCTCGCGGGCGACCTCTCGACGAGCACCACCTACACCCTGGTCGGCGTCCAGAGCGGGCGCTGCGTCGACGTCCCTGGCCGCTCCACGGCGGACGATATCGCGTTGAATCTCTGGGACTGCAGCGGCGGGACGAACCAGCAGTTCCGCTTCGAGGCGGTCTCCGGCGGCTATTACCGGATCCGCAACGTGAACAGCAACAAGTGCCTCGACGTCCGCGGCGCGTCGACCGCCGACGGTGCCGCCATCGTCCAGTACACCTGCCATAACAACACGAACCAGCAGTGGACCGTCACCGACCTCGGCAGCGACAAGGTCCGCATCACCTCGCGCCTGAGCGGCAAGGTCATCGACGCGTACGGCTCCCCGCCCGAAAACGGCACCGCGCTGTTCCAGTGGCCCTCCAGCGGCGGCACGAACCAGCAGTTCACGCTGCGCGCGGTGGGCACAGGTACCGGAACCGGAACCGGAACCGGTACAGGCACCGGAACCACCGACCCCACCGGGCCCGCGCCCGTGTCGCCCAGCGCCTCTCCGCAGGCGAGGCGGTTGCTCAGCTACATCTACAGCGTGTACGGCAACCACATCCTCTCGGGGCAGCATGAGTCCACCTGGGTCGGCGGGCCCGAGTACGAGATGAACTACATCCACGACCGCACGGGCAAATACCCCGCGATCCGCGGCCTCGATTTCGGGGACTCCGGGACGTCCGCCGCCAGCCGCGCCATCGCCTGGTGGAACGCGGGCGGCATTCCCATGATCGGCTACCACATGGGGGCGCCGACGAAGCCCGACGGCTACGCCGGGTCCCAGATGACGGTGTCCATCAACGCCGTGCTCACGTCGGGGACGGCGGAGAACCGATCGTTCCACCAGCGGCTCGACTTCGCCGCGGGCGAGCTGCAGAAGCTCGAGGACGCCAACGTGGCCGTGTTGTGGAGGCCGTTCCACGAGGCGGGCGGCACCTGGTTCTGGTGGAGCAAGGAGGGCGGCGCGCAGTACGTCCGGCTGTGGAGGTACATGTTCAACTACTTCACCCGGGACAAGGGCCTCACCAACCTGGTCTGGCTGCACCCCTATAGCGGCGACCCCCAGGCGTCGTTCTACCCGGGCAAGGAGTTCGTCGACATCACCGGCGCGGACACGTATGTCAGCGACCACAACCCGCTGAAGGCGATGTTCGACAGGGTGCGCGGCATCGCGGGGACGACCATCCCCATCGCGCTCCACGAGAACGGACCCATCCCGGATCCCGATCAGCTGGAGGCCCAGGGCGCCCGCTGGGTCCTCTTCAACACCTGGCACACCGACTGGTTGACCGGGGGGAGCAACCCGGACGACTTCCTGCGGAAGGTCTACGGCCACCGCTACGTCGTCACGCGCGACGAGGTGCCGAACCTGAGGTAGTCAGGCCAGCGCAGGCGCTCCGGCGCGCGGCCGCCGCGCGCCGCTGCCCGGCCCAGGCGCGCTGAGGCGCGGCGCCTGCGCGCTCACCCCTGTCGAGCCCGACAGGCGGGCTTTACGCCCTTTCCTTTCACCTGCTATGCGTGAAGATCTAATGAGGACGCGCTCGACCACACAGCCCCCGCGCCGGGGTTCCGCCGCGACGCCGGGCTCCGCGACGGCGCCCGGCGGCCGCGCGGCGCGCCGCTGGGTGGCCGCGGTCGTGTCGCTCGGGCTCGCGGCCTGCGAGAAGGCGGCGCTCGACGCCGTCGAGCTGACGCCGACGACGTTGACGCAGGGCCTGGTCGCGTACTGGACGTTCGACGAGGGCGAAGGGACGGCCGTGACCGACCGGTCCGGCAACCGGCACCACGGCGAGCTCACCGGCGGCACGTGGGTGGAGGACGGCCGGTTCGGGCACGCGCTGCACTTCGATGAGGGCGAGTTCATGACGGTCGGCGAGTTCCCGAACGCCACCCCGAGCTGGACCGTCTCGGCGTGGGTTCGTGTGCTGACCGACCAGCCCCCCGCCGAGGACACCCTGAGGACCGTGATCAGCACCGAGAACACCGGCGGATGGGAGCTCAACATCGACTACGCCGGCGAGGCGCCGGGCATGCACTTCGCGTTCTGGAAGGGGCCCGAGATCAGCGACTACCACAGCGCTCTATGTTTCTGCCTGGAGCTCCAGCGGTGGACACACGCCGCCGGGGTCGTCGACGGCGAGGCGCTCACCATGAGCCTCTACATCGACGGGCGCCTCTACAGCACCATGCCCATCGAGAAGACGATCTCGCCCGGCCCGACCAGCCTCTACGTCGGTCGATGGCCGCAGGAGGGTCGGCTCCTCGTCGGGGACGTCGACGACATCGCGATCTACAGCCGAGCGCTCGCCGCGGCGGAGGTCGCCGAGCTCTCCCAGCACGCCGTCCCGGCGGAGGTCGAGGCGGACATCTCGACGGACACCACCTACACCCTGGTCGGCGTCCAGAGCGGGCTCTGCGTGGACGTCGACGCCGCCGTGATCACGGCCGACGATGTCGTCCTGCAGCTCTGGGATTGCAACGGCGGCACCAACCAGCAGTTCCGCTTCGAGGCGGTGGACGGCGGGTATTACCGGATCCGCAACGTCCAGAGCGACAAGTGCCTCGACGTCCGCAGCGCGTCGACCGCCGACGGCGCCGCCATCGTCCAGTACACCTGCCACGACAACGCCAACCAGCAATGGTCCGTCACCGAGGCAGGCGACGGCGCCGTCCGCATCACGTCGCGCCTCAGCGGCAGGGTCATCGACGCTTACGGCTCCCCGCCCGCCAGCGGCACCGCCCTCGTCCAGAGGGCTTCCAGCGGCGGCACCAGCCAGCAGTTCAAGCTGACCCCGCTCGAAACTGGCACCGGCACCGGCGGCACCGGCGGCACCGGCGGCACCGGCGGCACCGGCGGCACGGGCCCGTGACGCCCGGCGCCTCTCCGCAGGCGAGCCGCCTGCTCAGCGACATCGACAGCCGATGAATATCTCCCGCCGGGCGCGCGGGGCGGCGCCGCTCGTCCTCCGGATCACAGCCACCCCACGAGGCTGAGGCTGCCCAGCAGCGCCGGGCGCGCGCCGCGCGCCGCCTCGGTCTCGACGAAGCGGACCACCGGATACGGGTGCGCGACGAGCGCGTGCACCTCGGCGACGACGTCGAGCCGCCTCATGATCCCGAGCTCGACGCCGGCGCCGGCGTCCGCGGCGAACGCCCACTGCGCGCTGCGGACCCCCCGGTACGGCCACGACGCCTCGCCGTCGACGGCGACGTGGAGCGCCCCGAGGCCCGCCGAGAACCTCGGGCGCAGGCGCAGCTCGGGCCAGGGGAGCGCCGCGAGCTCGACGAGCCCGAACCGCTGCTGCACGGTCGCGCTGCCCTGCGGTCCGGCGACGCGCGGCGCCGTCCCCAGCCCGGCGAACGAGAGGCGCCCCTCGATCGGCCCGAGCGGCGCGAAGCGGAGGCGCGCGACCGGGAGCAGCGCCGGGCCGACGCCGCCCGGGCTCACGAGCAGCCCGCCCCCCAGCTCGACGCCCCACATCGAGCGGCGCGGCGGGTCGGGCGGCCGCGCTGCCCGTGGAGGTACCTGCGGGCTCACCTCGCGCGGGGGCGGCGGCGCGGCGGCGGGCGCCGCGGGGCGCCGCGAGGACATCAGGAGCTCGAGCAGGCTCGCGCGGAGCAGCTCGACGGCGCGCACCGCGAGCACCTCGGCGATGTGCTCCTGCGCCTCGCCGCGCGTGTCGATCCGCCGCACGAGCGTCTTGTGCGTCAGCGGGTCGACCACCCAGAGCTCGGCGGACTGACCGTCCGGCGCCAGGAACAGCCCGATCAGGGCCGCGGAGCCGGCCAGCTGCCCGGCGTCGTCCATCGCCGGCAGGGGGGTGGAGGCCGAATGGGAGTCGAGGAGCTCCACGTCGAATCCATCGGCGACGAGCTCCCCGCGGATGCGGATCAGCGCCTCGGAGATCGACGGGTCGGCGGCGCTGGGCCGCACGAGGACCACGCGCGCAGGCTCCGCCGCCGCCGCGGGGCTCGCCGCGCAGAGGCAGAGGAGGAGCGCGAGGGCCCCGAAAAGCGCCTGCGCCCGCGCGAACCTCACGGCGTCCGAGCGAGGGCCCGCGCTGCCTGCGCGTAGGTTCCGCGGGGGAACCGGCGCAGGTACTCCCGGGCGACGATCGCGGCCTGCGCATCCCCGTGGAGCCGCTGCACGATCACCATCTTGCGCCCGAGCGCCTCGGAGGCATAAGCGCCCTGCGGAGCCTCCTTCAGGTAGGTCTCGAACCAGGTGAGCGCCGCGGCGCCTCCCTCCTGGGTCTCGGCGAGGCGGCCGAGCAGGAACGCCGCCTCCTTCCCCCGGTGCGTCGACGGGAAGCGCCGGCGCTGGGCGAGCAGCGCCCGCCGCGCGACGTCGCTCCGCCGCGTGTAGCGCGCCGCGTCCGCGAGGGCCGAGAGCTCCTCGCTGCTGCACTCCGCGAAGCAGGCGTCGAGCCCGCCGCGCTGCGCCTCGTCGACGATCGCCTCGAGCTTGCCGGCCGCGAGCTTCCCGGCCCAGCCGCGCTTCGGCTCGGCCGCGGGTGCCGCCTCGCGCGGGGCCGCGGCCGCCGTGCCCGGCTCGGGGGCGGGCGCCGCGCCGGGGTCCTCGACGCCGGCGCCCTCGGGCGGCGGCGGGGCGGCGCTCGGCGGCGCTGCCGCGCCTGGCTGCGCGGCGAGATCGCGGAGGATCACCTCCCCCGTGCGCACCCGGACGGTCAGCCACTGCCCCGCGCGAAGCGCGATCGGCGCGCCGGACAGCGGCCCGCTGACGGCGACGGCGCCGTTCTCGAGCCGCAGATCGAGGCGCTCGTCCTCCGGCGCCCAGGCCAGCGCGAAGGCCGTGCCGGTCACGGTCACCACGAACGGCCCGGCGTCGAACAGCCACTCTGTCTCCGACCGGTGGACCACACGCGCGTGGACCTCTCCCCGGTCGAGCGCGACGCGCGCGCCCTGCCCGGTCACGGACGCGATGTGCGCGCGCGCGCCCTCGGCGAGCTCGACCTCGGTGCCGTCGGAGAACCGGACCTTCGGGCGGCTCGACGTGCCCGCCTCGAGAGAGCCGTCCTGCTGGGCGGTGCCCCCCTCCACCTCGTAGGACAGCGGATCGGCGCTGGCCCCTCGCTGCCACCCCCGGACGGCGAGCACGCCCGCGGCGGCCACGGCGAGCGAGAGCGCCCCCGCCCGTACGGGCGACAGCCAGAGCGCCCGGCGCGCCGCGGTCCTCTCCGTGACGCGGAGCAGCCCTCGCGCGCGCTGCTGGTGCGACATCGTGCCGAGCGACCCGCGGGCGAGCTCGACCAGCTGCGCGGCCTTCGGGCCGAGCTCCAGCGCTTTCCCCTCGTCAGAGCTCATCTCGCGCCTTCCCTCTCATCCAGTAGGCGGCGAGGGCCGTATCGTGCTCCACCCGCGATGACACGTGCTCCGTGGCCCGGCTGAGCCGTCGCTTGACCGTGGCCAGCGAGACGCCGACCGCCTCCGCGATCTCCGGCAGGCTCATCCCCTCCATGTGCCGGAGCACGAACACGGTCCGGTCGTCCGCGCTCAGCAGGTTGAGGATCACATAGAGGCGCCCGAGCGCCTCGCGCGCCTCGCTGTCCACCGGATCGACCGGGTGGTCCGGGAGCTCCGCGCCCTCCGAGAGCTGGAGGATGCGCCGCACGCGCCGCCGCCGGAGCTCCCACTTGAGCATCCGCAGGGTGATCGAGACGATGAAGCTCCCGAGCGCGTCCGGATCCCTCAGCCCGGACACCTTGGCGAAGACCCGCACGAACACGTCCTGCGTGACGTCCTCGGCGTCGGCGCCCGGCCCGAGCACCCGCGCCACGATCCGGAACACCTTCGGCGCGTGCTGATTCCACACCGCCGCCGCGGCCCACGGCTCCCCCGCGACGAGCGCGCGCACCACCGCGCCATCGTCGGGACCGCCCCTCCCCGCCTCTGGAGGAGCGATGGCAACGCTGGCTCTGCGCACTACGGCATCGCTCCGGGGGCTCATGGTCCCGCACACCGGTCGCGCGGATGTCCCACAGTACCCGAGCCCATGTTTCCATTGCAAGGCGCTCATCGCGCGCTGCCGGTGGACATCGCGGCGAGCCCCCCGAGATTCCCGAGAACTCTTGCATGAAGGCTAGTCGAGACGACACCGCAGCTGCCGGCGGAGGGCCCACGGAGTTCGGCCGGCTCCTCTCGACCCGGCGGATGGAGCACACGGAAGGCAGTAGCGCATCGCCGCCGAACCGGCTCATCCGGAGAGCGAGTGCGGCTGGGGTGGAAATTTCGCGTCAGCCGCCGCGCGCGACCTGGAGCACGCGGAAGGTCTGGTCGGCGGCGGCGCCGGGCTTGCGCCGCGTCCCCCACCCCACCGCGGCCCGGTAGCTCCCGAGCAGCCCCGACGCCGAGAGCTGCGCCTCGTCCACCGGGACCGGCTGCTCGGCCTGGGGCGCCACGTAGAGCGCGTCCACCGGGCAGTAGGCCTCGCACATGAAGCACGTCTGGCAGTCGCTCTGCCGGGCGATGACGGGCGCGCCGCCCGGGACGCGATCGAACACGTCGGTGGGGCAGACCTCGACGCAGAGGTCGCACCCGATGCACCGCGCCTCGCTGACGAGCTCGATCATGGCGCGTTCACCTCCGCCGCCGCGAACGCCGGCGCCGCCGCCGGCGCCTCGGCGCGCACCCACACGCGGTCGAGCCCGCCGGTGATCAGCCGCCGCTGCTGCGCCGCATCGAGCGACGGGTGGTCCGTGTGTTTGTGCATCCCGCGCGTCTCGGTGCGGGCGCGCGCCGCGTTGAACATCCAGCGGGCGGTGGCGACCATCGCCGCGCTCTCCCGGGCGCGCACGGCCTCGCGCACGTCCGCCGCCGGGCCGGCCTGCCGCACGTCGCGCCACAGCGAGTCCAGCCGATCGAGCGACGTCGCGAGCCCGCGCTCGGTGCGGAAGAGGTTCTTGTCGTACGGGAAGACCTCACCCTGCACCGCGCGGATCACGCCCTCGGCGTCGAGCTGCCTCGCCCCGCCGGACGCCGGGAGCGCCGCGCGGCCCGCGCCCGAGACCTGGCGCTGGCCGCCGCGGGCGCCGACGCTGCGCGCGAACAGGGCGGCGCCCTCGCCGGCCCACTGCCCCGACGAGATCGCCCACGCCGCGTTGTGGCTGCCGCCGCCCGTGAACCCGCCGCAGATGAGCTCGCGGGTGGCGGCGTCTCCGGCGGCGTAGAGCCCGGGCGCCGAGGTGGCGCAACTCGAGCCCGTGATGTGGATCCCGCCGGTGCCGCGCACCGTGCCCTCGAGCCGCAAGGTCACGGGGAACCGCTGCCGGAACGGGTCGATGCCGGCGCGATCGAACGGCAGGAAGAAGTTCGGCTGGGCCGTGCGCATCCACGCCTGGAGCGCCTCGTCCGCCTTGTCGATCCGGGCGAAGACCGGCTGGGTGAGCAGCGTCTCGGCGATGATCGACCGGCCGCGGTGCGAGCCGGCGCCCTCGATGACGCGCCCGTCCTCGTAATAGAACGTCGCCCAGCTGTAGAAGAGGGTCTTGGTCACCGACGCGAAGGCGGGGGCGATGGCGTAGGCGTTCGAGAACTCCATGCCCGACAGGTCGGCGCCCACCTCGGCGGCCATCAGGCCGCCGTCGCCGGTGAGCACGTTGCAGCCGAGGGCCTTGCTGAGGAAGGCGCAGCCGCCCGTGGCGATGACGACGGCGCCGGCCTTCACCACCCACCGTTGCCCGAGCTGCCGGCAGACGCCGGCGGCGCCGGCGACCGCGCCGTCCGCGTCGACGAGGAGCTCGAGCGCCGGGCTGTGATCGAGGATGCGGACCCCGGCGAGCTTCACCCGCTTGCGCATGAGGCGCATGTACTCGGGCCCTTGCAGGCTGCGCCGGACGGGCTGCCCGCCGTCGTCCACCGGAAACGGGTACCCCCAGGTCCCCAGCTCGTTGACGCTGGCCCACGTCTTGTCGAGCACGCGGTCCATCCAGCCCCGGTCCGAGAGGTGTCCGCCGAGCCCTTCCCGGCTGGACTTGGCCGCCTCGCGCAGCTCGGGGACCGGCGGCACGTACCACACGCCGACGCCGGACGGCGCGGTGGCGCCGCTGCTCCCGCAATAGCCCTTGTCCGCGAGCACGACCCGCGCCCCCTTCGCCGCCGCGGCGAGCGCCGCCCACGTCCCCGCGGGCCCCCCGCCGAGGACCAGCACATCCGCCTCCAGGGTCAACGTGTCGCTCGCGTCGAGGACACGCCCGACCTCTCCTCCAGGCTCCACTCCATCGCTCATGATCGACCGACTCCCTTGCTCAGGCCCTCTGTCGCGAATTGCACCGCACATGCCAGCGCGTGTTCCCGGGGGCGGCTCGGCGCGCTCGCGGGGGTGTTGCTGGCGGGGCAGCAGGCTCGCCGAGTGATGGATGATCGATTGCTGCTCGGGTGTTGCCCCACGCGCACCGGAGGGACGAGCGCGGGCAGGGCTAGCGGAGCGCGAAGCCCATGGTGGAGAGCGCGGCGCGGAGGCGGTCGCGGCCGCGCAGCGACAGGGCCGACGCGACGCGCGCCGCGGAGTGATGGCTCCAGCTGCCTTGGACGCCCATGCGCTCCTTCGTGTAGAAGCCGTCCATGATCCGGTCGTAGGCGTCGAGCGCGCCGACCGAGCGCTCGAAGGCGCCGTACTGCTCGTGGTGCAGGACGACCGACTGCGGGAGCCGCGGCTTGATGCTCGCCGGCGCCGCCGGGTCGGGCCAGCCGACGCACAGGCCGAAGGCGGCGAACACCTGCGCGGGCAGGCCGAGCTCCGCGGCGACCGCCTCCGGGTGGTTCCGCAGCGCGCCGATGTAGACCGTGCCCAGGCCGAGCGACTCGGCCGCGACGAGCGCGTTCTGCGCGGCGAGCGCGGCGTCGACCACGGCCATGACGAACATCTCGAGATAGTCGAGCCCCTCGTGCGCGGCGCCGCGGTGCTTCGCGAGGTCGCCGAGCCGCCGCAGATCGGCGAGCCAGACCAGGAACAGCCCGGCGTCGCGCACGTGCTCCTGGCCGCCGGCGAGCTCCGCGAGGCGCCGCCGCCGATCGGGGTCCTGCACGGAGAGCACGCTCCAGAGCTGGAGGTTCGACGAGCTCGGCGCCGACTGCGCGGCCGCCACGAGCAGCTCGAGTGTGCCCTCGGGGAGCGGCTTCTGGAGATAACGGCGCACCGATCGATGGCCGAGCAACGACTCGATCACCTCGTTCCACTGCGCGAAGCGGGGCGCCGCCCCCTCGCCGCCGTACCGCTCGCCGAAATGCGCCACGCTGCGTTCACTCATCGGTTTGCTCCTCGCTCGCGTTCCTCTTCGGGCGTGGGACGTGCCTCCCCGCCGCCACGCCAGGCTGTTCCTCGCGCGCCTCGCTGCCGCGGGCGCACGGCACGACGGGTCCAGGGAGACGCCGCCAGCCAGGGGTGGATCCGTCTGTCCGCCGTGTCCGTCACGACGGTCCGTCACGACAGAAACAATTTCCGTTCCAGAGGACATACCGCTCTGTTCGCCCGTTGTGCGGAAAATTCCGCGGCGCGCGCCTGACCGCTTGCGGTGGGTCGATCCTGGCTCCACGCCAGATTTATGAAAAATTCCGTTGTAGCTCTAGCTGGGTTCGGCCTCGCCGTTCTGGCGACGGGGTGCGGCAGGGAGGAACGTGCGCTCGCGCAGGAGCGCCCGGTGGAGGCGGAGACGGCCGTCGCCGCGCCGGGGCCGGTGGATCCGCCGCTCGTGGCGACCGAGATGGCAGTGCCCGGCGACCGGCCCGCGTTCGTCGTCACCGGCCGGGGCGGCGCCTGCCCGCGGATGATCGCCCTGCACGGCATGTGCGGGCACGGCCTCGGCTTCGTGCAGGCGTTCCAGGGCGCGGCGCGCGAGCACGGCGGCGTGCTCGGGCTCCAGGGCGACATCCCCTGCGGGGCGGACGGCGTGTTCACCAAGTACTCGCCCAACCCCGAGGAGACGGACGAACGCATCCGGAAGGCGCTGGCGGCGTGCGGCGGCGCGGCGGAGGACCTCACGATCATCGGCTACTCGCAGGGGGCCTATGTCGGGGAGCGGCTCGCAGAGCGCTGGCCGGAGCGGTACTCGCGGCTCGTGTTGCTCGGCGCGCCCACGACGCCCTCGGCGGCGCGCCTCCGGGACATCCAGGGGGCGGTGCTGATCAGCGGGGAGTTCGACGCGAAGTACCGCATGAAGGACGGGACGACAGGCCTGCTCGCGGCGAAGATCCCGGCGATCTACCGGGAGATGCCCGGCGCACATCACGGAGAGATGCCCGAGGCCGAGCGCCTGATGGACGACGCGCTCGACTGGCTCGACGCGAACGCGCGGCCGCGCCCTGAGACGAAGGAACAGGCTCGCGTGCGTTAGCGTGCGCGCAGGGTCGAACGAGCATTCTCCAGAGCGCCGTGGGAGGCGAAGGCCGGCGACTGCCGCTCGGTCCGGGCGGGCAGCCACGACTGACCCGGCGATGCTGCTCGACGTCGCGACCGAGGCCGTGAGCTGAGCGCGGATGCCTACGGCTTCAGGGATGATCTTGGGCTCGCCACCAGGGCGAGCCCCTTTCTGTCGAGCAGCAAGCCATCTCTCGTCAGAAAAGGCCTGCGCTTCCGCTCCCGCCAGGTACGGAGCGCCGCACCGTGCTGGTGCTGCGCCCAGGTCAAGGGGACGGACTCCATGCAGCGCAGAAAACGGGCGCGCCCGCCGGGGCTCGGGGAGGAGGTAACGCGCGACGAACAGGGATGGTCGCGAGTCGAAGTAGCAGTGCCGGACGAGGTTCTCGAGCAGGCTCCGGGCGTGGACGTGGGCGGTGCGCTCCACCCCGAGCGCCCCAGCATGCAGGATGGCGACGATGTCCGCTCGTGCCGCGTTCAAGGACGCCGGGACCGTCGCAAACCCGCTGCAATGCCAGGCGAGCCAGTTCAGGTAAGCGAGGGTCTGCTGGGAGGCAGCGAGCTCCGATCCGGAGCTCGCGAGCCGGCGCTCGACCTGCCGGCCGACCTCCACGAGCAGCTTCTCGCGGAGCGAGTCGCGGCGTTGTCGCTTAATCGCCATGGGCCTTCTTCGCGCTCCTCCGGCGTGTCTCCGCTATCGCCCGGTCGGCAGGACCACGCAGCCCTTCGGCTAACAAGCGGGTCGTGATGTCATGGATTTTGTCGGGCGCAAGCCGCTCCGCGTCCTTCATGAGCCTCTCTGCGAGGTGCTGGCGCGACTCTTGAGCCTTGTAGGGCAGCAAACTCGGCGCCCAGATGGTTCGGAGCTGCGCGATGGAGTGCAGCGTCGGCAGGACGATCACGTTATCCGCGATTGCCGAGATCGCGAGTCGGCGGAGAAGCGACTCGATCCTTTCCCGATGAGCCGGTCCCGCGTCGAAAGACACGAGTGCTCGTCGACCAGGCTCAGCAGCGCTCGCGCTGCCCGTACTCCATCACTGCCTGTACGCTCGGGACTGGTCACAGCGCACCTCCAAGAAGACCCACCTGTTGCGCTACGGCTTCAAGCTCGGCGACGAGAGCGCGTGTTCCGGATCGCTGGAGAACGGCAGCGGCTCGTTCCGCTCGAATGAGTCACGGTAAGCTTCATTCCTGGAGATCACCGCGGCGAGGCAGCGAACCGCCGGCTTCTGCGCCGCGCATAGATCGCTGATTTCCTTCACGTACCGCTCTGCCTTGGCTCGCTGAACGGCATCCCTCGCCGGCGGGAACATGCTCAGCACGACCCCGGCGACCTTCGCCTTGATGTCCAGAACCTTCTTGTACTCCTTGAGCGCTTTCATCAGGAGCGGCAGCCCGTGCAGGGAGAACTGATCCGCCGTCATCGGGACCAGGATCTTGTCCGCCGCCTTGAGCGCCGCCAGGCTGACGCTGCTGATGCTCGGCGGGCAGTCGATGGTCACGTGCTCGTACGCGTCGCCGGTTCTGGGTAACCATTTCTTGATCCGCGACACGACGATCTCCGCCGCGATCTCCTGTACCTCGAACATCCTCGCGCTCCCGCACACGAGCGTGAGCGAGCCCCGCCGGCGCACGTCCGCACGAGCTCCTGGTAGTCGCTCACCTTTCGCAGCGGTCCGTGCGGCTTCCCGCTCACCACGTCGAAGTACCGCACGTCGCCGTGAAACAGATCGTGGAGGTTGCCTTCCCGGCGCTCCTTGTCCTCGCGTGTCCTCGCCTCGAAGCGCTGGTCGCTGAGCAGGTACAAGCTGGCGTTGCACTGCGGGTCGGCGTCGATCAGAAGGACACGTTTGTGGTGCCTTTCGGCGAGGAGCGCGGCCAGGTTGACGGCGATCGTCGTCTTGCCGACCCCTCCCTTGATGTTCTGCACCGCGAGGACGCTCTGTTTCGGCCGATCCGGCATGCCGGTGGGAGCATACGCCACAGCCGTACCGCTCGGAAGTTCCGGCGGAAAGCGGGAGCAGGAGCACGTCCGGGTGCGAGGCGGCCGAGACCGCACGCCTCTCAAGCAGAGCTCACCCGTGCCGCAGGCCGGCTCAGGGCCCGCGGCCGATCTGGACTATACGGGCATGCGGCGCCTGTACGGCACGGCGCCGGCGCTGATCGTGAGCCTCTGACCGCCGGCGGTTTCAGGATGGCCGGCGTTGGTAACGTACGCGCACGTTCGAGCGCGCGCATTCTCCGTGGCGCCGTGGGAGACGGTCATCAGAGGCGCGCCTCCAGGGAGAGGGAGACGGCGAGCAGGGGGCGGCCGTAGCGGGTGGTGTCGGCGCCGGGACCGGAGGCGCCGACGTTGCGCTCGGGGTACCGGATGTCGATGGCGGGAAACGCGGCGCCAGCGAGGCCGCCGAGGCGGAAGCCGGCGTGATCGTGGACGAACCAGCGCAGGGCCGCCTCGAGGTGCGGGACGGCCGCCCACGCGGTGCCGGAGCCGCCGTCGAACACCGGCGCGAGGAACGTCTGGTAACGGAGGCGCAGCACGGACGCGCCCGCCCCCAGCGTCGCGAGGCCGCGGCCGCTTGCGAAGGAGAGCCCGCCGCCCGCCGCGGCGCCGAGGAGCGAGACGCCGTGCTCGAGGCGCCCGCCGGGGACGCTCCAGGAGGTGCCGCCGAGCGTCGTCGTGCCGGTCGCCCCGACGTACCAGCCGCGCGAGGTCGCGGACACGCCGATCGAGAGCGCCGGTGTCATGGGGGCCTCGCCGCCGCTGAAGAGCAGCGCGGGGCCGACCGAGGCGGCGAAACGTGTGGGTCGCCGCGCGTCGTCGCCGGCGCGCAGGGAAGGCGCGTCCGCTGGTGGGGTGGAGCTCGACGCGGGCGCACGAACGGCGGGAGACGCGGGGGATGTCGCCGCGGAGGCGGCCGGGCCCGCGGAGGGGCCGCCGGTGGGGCTGGCCGCCGAGGGCGGGCGGCCCTGGCCGCCGGCGCTGGCACCGTCGGTCGCGGGAGGATGGGGGGCGTCGCGGTGCAGGAGGCGGGCGCGGAGCAGCTCGACGGCGGCGAGGGCGAGGATCTCGGGGCCCTCGCCGCGGCGCACCGCGACCTCGAGCTCGCCGCCTCCGTGCCGCGCGGCGAGGGCGATCGTCGCGCGCCTGCGGGCCACGACGACGCGCGCGTCGGCGTCCTCGGCGCCGCCCGTGGTGATGCGCACGTCGAGCGCACGGAGCTCGTCGCGGATCCGCTGGAACGTCGCGTCCGACGGGTCCCCCGAGAGGGCCACCGTGGCTCGCGCGGGCGCGCTGGCGCTGGCTGGGGTCTTCGCCGTGCCGGGCGGCGGCGCCGCGCCGAGCAGGCCAGGCAGGGCTCCGAGCACCACGAGGAGGTGGAGCCCGGCGCGGGCGGCGCGGCGGGCGGGGTCGAGCTCAGCGCGCATCGGTGAGGGAGCGCGCGAGGGGCGCGTAGGCGCCGTGGGGGTACTCGGCGAGATAACGGAGCGCGGCGCGGCGCGCGACCTCCGGATCCCGCCGCTGCTGGAGCTCGAGGCTGCGTCCGAGCGCCTGCTCGCGCAGGGCGCCGCTCGGCGCCTCGCGGAGGTAGGTGTCGAACCAGACGAGCGCGTCGCCGGGATCGCCGAGCTGATCGGCAGCGAGCTTGCCGAGCAGGAACGCCGAGTCGCCGCGCGCGCCGTGCCGCGTGCGCAGGGCAAGGAGCGCGGCCCGCGCAGCGTGCGGGCGCCCCGCGTAGCGGGCGGCGTCGGCGAGGAGCCGGAGATCCTTGGACGCGGCCCGCGCGAGCACGGCGTCGAGCCCCAGCCGCTCGACGGCCGCGAGCGCCTCGTCGTGGCGCCCCGCACTCGCCAGGGACTGCCAGCGCGGCGCGGCGTCCGTCGCGCCGGCCGCCGGCGCGCGCGCGTCGTCGTCCCCGAGCGGCGCCGCGACCGCCGCGGACACGTCGGCCGAAGGGGCGGCGGCGGCGCTGCTCGCCGCCGGCGCGCCCGGCGCGGTGAGGTCGAGCCGATCGCCCGCCGAGAGCCGCGCCGTCCCGAGCTCCGGGCCCGTCACCTCGACGCTCCCTTCGGCGAGCGCGAGCGTGAAGCGCCGCGCCTCGGGGGCCCAGCGCGCCTCGAAGCGCGTCCCGGTCACGCGCACCGCGTAGGGCCCGGCGTGGACGACCCAGCGCGTGTCGCTCCGGTGCACGACGTGGAAGTCCACGCCGCCCCGCTCCACGCGCAGCTCCGCGCCGCGCGCGTCGGTCGCGAGGACCTGGAGGGCGGACGCGGCGTCGAGCCGCACGGAGGTCCCCTCGGCGAAGGTGAAAGCGACGGGCGCGTCGCGCGCCTCGACCCGCGCGCCCGCGCCCGGCGCCGGATCGCCCGCGGAGGCCGCGCCCGGCGCGACGGCGGCGAGCTCGGGCCCACTCGCGGGCGCCCAGACCGCGCGGAAGAGCGCGGCGCCGCCCACCCCGAGCAGCAGCGCGGCGGCCGCGGCCCAGACGGCGGGGCGCGCCCGGCGCGGCGGGGCCTCGGCGGCGAAGAGCCGCGCGCGGGCCGCGGCGAGCGTCTCGCCCGGCTCGGCGCGCCGATCGGAGGTGCGGGCCACCTCGGCCCCGAGGGTCTCGATGCGTCGTGTCACCGGGTCCATCGCGTCCCCTCCTCGATCCAGGTTGCGAGCACGGGGTCTCGCTGGGCAGCGCTGACAAAGCGCGCCTCGGCCCGGGCGATCCGCCGCTTGATCGTCGCCAGCGACACGCCGCAGGCGGCCGCCGCCTCGATGAGCTCCATCCCTTCGATGTAGCGCAGCGCGAAGGCCACGCGCTCGTCGAGCGGGAAGGACTCGAGCAGCCGGTAAGTCCGATCGTGGGCCTCCCGGATCTCCGCGTCGGCGCCGCGCGCCGGGGGCTCGGGGAGGTCCTCGGGCGAGAAGAAGCGCAGCCAGCTCCGGGCCTTTTGCCGGCGGATGCTCTTGCACGACGCGTGCACGGCGACGGACTTCATCCACGACGTCAGCGCCGCCGCGTCGCTCACCTGGTGGACGCTCGCGTAGGCGGACACGAAGGCGTCGTGGACGACGTCCGCGAAGGTCGTGTGCCGCTCGGTCCCGAGGATGCGGCGCGCGACGCGCTCGACGAGGGCGCCGTAACGCTCGAAGAGGACCGCCTTGGCCCAGGGGTCGCCGCGGTGGAGCCGCCGCAGGAGCTCGGCGTCGTCGCGCTCCACCGGCAGCGCGACGAGCTGCCCACCGCCCTGCCCGCCGCTCTGGGCGGCGCCGGCGCGGCTCGCGGCGTGAGGCAGCGACGAGCGCGATCCGTTAGGCACGGCGCCCTCCTCGACGGGATTCTGCGATGTCGCCGGGCCAGAGCGCGGCGCTCCGGAGCAGGGTGGCTTCGATGCGGTTGGGCACAGCTCTCCATCAAAGGACCGGCAGGGGCCCGGCACGGCTCACGAATCGTCTCGCCACGTTTCGGTGAGCCGTCCCGGGGCGGAGGCGGTCCCTTGGGGTCGACCGGGACGAGCTGTCCCGCTCCTCCGCCATGCACCTCGCTTCCTTCGTTCCCTGTCTCGTCGTCAGCGCCGCCCTCGCGGGCGCCGCCGGCGCCACGCCGCGCCCGCTCCCCGGAGACTGGCGCCACGTCGCCGAGGCGCAGGAGCGGCTCGCGGTCGCCGATCACGCGGCAGCGGAGGCCCTCCTCGCGCGGGTCCCCGCGCAGAGCGAGGCGGCGCGTGACGCTGCGATCCTGCGCGGCCAGCTCGACGCGGCGCTCGCCCCGCGCCTCGATCTGGAGACCGGCGCCTTCCTCGACACGCAGCCGCTCGATCGCTGGTCGCAGCGCGCCGGGCTGTCGTTCTGGCCGATCGCGAGCCTGGAGCTGCGGGTCCACGCGCTCGGTCTCTGGTACCCGCGCGCCGCGGACGCGACGCCCGCCACCGCGACGACCGCGGCGGTGGGCGGACGTGTGGGGCTCCTCTTCCGCCCGGCCTGGGCGGACCTCGACGTCGGCGCGACGGGGCTCGCGCGTGTGTGGGCGGACGGGAGCGCGCAGGTGTCCGGGAGCGGCGAGATCGAGGGGCGGTGGCTCTCGCCGCTGCGGCTCCGCGCCTCGGTGCGCCGCGACGAGCTCCTCGACTCGCACGCGGCGACCCGCGAGCACGCCTTCGTCAGCACGGCGGGCGGCGGGCTCGCCGTCGTCGACTGGAAGGGCTGGAGCGGAGAGCTCCGCGGCGAGGGCCGCTGGTACTCCGACGGGAACGACGGCGCCACGGCCTACGGCTGGGCCGTGGCGCCGCTCCTGCGCGGCGCGCTGACCCTCCAGGCCGGGTGGGGGGCGGCCTGGGCCGACACCTCGCGCTCGCGCTGGTCCCTCACGACGCGGACCTACGCGCCGTACTTCACGCCCCTCAGCGTGCGCCGCCACGGACCCATCGTCGTCGCGGCGCT
The DNA here is from genome assembly GCF_002950945.1 of Sorangium cellulosum. Lineage (GTDB taxonomy): Bacteria > Myxococcota_A > Polyangia > Polyangiales > Polyangiaceae > Sorangium > Sorangium cellulosum_E. Next base: position 4,678,495 of record NZ_CP012673.1, on the reverse strand, counting down.
CTCGCTCGGCAAGCTCCGCTTCGACGCGAGCGGCGACGTCGCCGTGCAGGGGAGCGAGCTCGACCCGACCGCGCTCGCCTGGGGCGTCGAGACGCGCGTGGGCAGCACCCACGTCGACCTCCGCGCGGGGGTCTCGCTCGACCTCGGCGGCGCCCGCCTGGGCGTCACCTACCACCACAACCACCAGACCTACTACCGGTTCCATGATGCCGCGCTTCGCCTCGAGCTCCCTCTTTGAGTCGGAGCTCTTCCGGCGGTCGTCAGCCGCGCCCGTGCGGCTCGTCCACCGCGTGATCGTCTGGGCTCTCGTGGGCTTCGGGCTCGTGGGGGTCGCCGGGTTCGCGAGCTTCTGGTTCCAGGAGCGCCACGTCGCCCACCTCGCGGCCTTCGTCATGCTGTCGATCGCGGTCTGGTACGGCATCAGCCGCATCGTCCTCGCCTGGATCGGCTACCTCGCGGTGGGCGCCGTCGAGCACCGCCCGGCCCCCGCGGGGCTCTCCGTCGCGGTCTTCACCACGGCCGCGCCGGGCGAGCCGCTCGCGATGTTCGACGCGACCCTGGCGGCGCTCGCCCGCGTCCGTTACCCGCACCGCACGTACCTGCTCGACGGCACGGGCGACCCGCGCTTCCGCGCGCTCGCCGAGCGGCGCGGCGCGGCGTGGCTCGACTCGAGCGGCCTCCCGGGCGCCAAGGCGGGCAAGATCAACGCGGCCCTCGCGCGGACCACGGAGGACTTCGTCCTGGTCCTCGATCCGGACCACCTGCCGTTCCCGGAGTTCCTCGACCGCGTCCTCGGGCACTTCGACGACCCGCGCGTGGGCTTCGTGCAGGTCTCGCAGGGCTACTACAACCAGGCCGACTCCCCGATCGCCCGCGGCGCGGCCGAGCAGACCTACGGGTTCTACGGGCCGATGCAGCTCGGGCTCCACGGGCTCGGCTGCGCGGTCGCCATCGGCGCCAACTGCACCTTCCGTCGCGCCGCGCTCGCGTCCATCGCCGGGCACGCCGTGGGGCTCGCGGAGGACCTCATGACCTCCATCCGGCTGCACGCGGCCGGGTGGCGCTCGGTCTACGTCCCGGAGATCGTGAGCCGCGGGCTCGTCCCCGACGACCTCGGCGGGTACTTCGCCCAGCAGCTCAAGTGGGCGACCGGCGCGACGGACGCGCTCTTCTCCGAGGTCGTGCCGCGCTTCCTTCGGCTCAGCGCGCGCCAGCGGCTCTCGTACCTCGCCATCGGCACGTACTACCTCACCGGCCCCGCCACGCTGGTGTACCTCGTCCTGCCGCTCCTCGCGCTCTGGGGCGACGTCTGGCCCATGCACGTGGATCCGGCGGGGTTCGTCGCCGCGGGCGCCCCCGTCGTCGCGGCGGCGGCCCTGCTCCACGTCTACGGGCAGCGGTGGTTCTGCGACCGCGCCTCGGAGGGCGGCGTCCACTGGCGCGCCCTCCTCCTCAAGCTCGCCGCCTTTCCCGTCTACACGCTCGGGGTGGTCCTGGCGATCGTGAAGCGCCTCGTCCGCTACGTGCCCACGCCGAAGCGCGGGCTCGGCGGCCGGCTCCTGCCGCTCGCGTGGCCGCACCTGCTCGTCGTCGTTTCGTTCCTCGTCACGACGGGCGCGAGCCTCTGGCTCCGGACCTCCGCGCACCGGCTCGCCGAGCGCTGGAGCGACGCGGAGTCCTACTGGGCGATGCTCCTCTTCGGCGCGCTCGGGGCCGCGTCGATGAGCGGGGCGATCGCCTGGGCCGCGCGCCCGCCGCGCCGCGCGCCGCGCGCCGACCCCTGGGAGCGGCTCCCCGCGCCCGGAGCCACGACCACCACGACCCTCACCGGAGATTCACCATGAAGCGCTCACACCGCGTCGCATTGACCGCCGCCGCCACCACCGGAGCCGCCCTCGCGGTGCTCTTCTCGACCTACGGGCGCGGCCCCGCCGAGTCCTGGCTCTCGTCGCTCTTCGGCACGGCGAGCGCGGCCGTGGCCATGGCGGATCTCTCCTGGACCGCCGGCCCCGAGCGCGACACGCGGCTCGCCCGCCTGTCCGCGGAGCTCGCGTCGCGGACGCTGGAGGAGCTCCGCGCCCCGACGCGCCTCCTCTACGGCGCACACGACGGCGGGCTGCCGCGCGAGGTCGGCGGGTACCTCGCGCTCGAGGAGGCGGTGGGCCAGACGCTCCTCCTCACGCAGATCTACGCGGCCTGGGGTGACGGCGCGGACCAGGGCTTCCCGAGCCGGGCCGCGCGGGCCATCTGGGCCGTGGGCTCGGTGCCGGTGATCACGTGGGAGCCCTGGCTCAGCGCGTTCCAGCGCCCGCGCTGGTCGCTCCGCCCCGCCGCGACGCGGGACCACGGCGGCCTCACCGACATCGCCGACGGCAAGTACGACTTCTACGTCGACAGCTGGGCGAGGGCGGCGGCGGCGTACGGGCACCCGATCCTCCTGCGCTTCGCGCACGAGATGAACGACGGCTATCGGTACCCCTGGGGGCCGGTGAACAACCCGAGCCCACAGGAGTTCATCCGCGCGTGGCGGCACGTCGTCGGGCGCTTCCGCGCCGCCGGGGCGGGGAACGTCCTCTGGGTCTGGGCGCCGAGCGTCTCGTACGAGAACTACTGGGAGTACTACCCGGGCAACGAGTGGGTCGACTGGGTCGCGACCGGCGTCCTCAACTACGGGACCGCCGTCCGCTGGTCGAAGTGGTACTCGTTCCAGGAGCTCTTCGCGCGCCACTACGAGCGCCTCGCGCCGCTCGGCAAGCCGCTGATGATCGCCGAGCTCGGCACGCTCGCCGCCGGCGGCGACCGCGCGCGCTGGTACGAGGAGGCCCTGACGGGCTTCGCGGAGCGCCACCCCGAGGTGAAGGCGCTCCTGTTCTTTCACGTCGCGAGCGACGCGACGGTGACCCACGAGCCGCTCTCGTGGGCCTTCGCCGGGGACCCCGCGGTCGCCGGCGCGGTGCGCCGCGCGCTCGCGGCGCAGGCCAACCAAACACAGGAGGTTCAGCGATGAAGACCGTGTTGCTCGCCGGCGGCCTCGGGACCCGCCTCAGTGAAGAGACCGTCGACAGGCCGAAGCCGATGGTCGAGATCGGGGGCCAGCCCATCCTCTGGCACATCATGCAGATGTACGCCGCGCACGGCTTCGACGACTTCGTCGTGGCCTGCGGCTACAAGGGCGACTTCATCAAGGACTGGTTCGCGGGGCTCCGGACGCGCCGCGCGGACTTCACGGTGAACCTCCGGAGCGGCGAGGTCGACGCGCTCGGCGTGCACTGCCCGAGCTGGCGCGTGACGCTCATCGACACGGGGCTCCACACCCAGACGGGCGGGCGCATCCGCCGGCTGAGCCGCGTGCTCGGACGGGAGCCGTTCATGGTCACCTACGGCGACGGCGTCGGGGACGTCGACCTCTCGAAGCTCGTCGCCTTCCATAGGTCCCACGGCAAGCTCGCGACGATCACCGCGGTGCGCCCGCCGGCCCGGTTCGGCGTGCTCGAGCTCCAGGGCAGCGAGGTCGCCGCGTTCGCCGAGAAGCCGCAGGCCGAGGCGGGGTGGATCAACGGGGGGTTCTTCGTCTTCGAGCCCGGCGCCCTCGACTACCTCGACTGCGACGACGCGACGCCGCTCGAGCGCGAGCCCCTCGAGCGGCTCGCCGTCGACGGGCAGCTCATGGCCTACCGGCACGAGGGCTTCTGGCAGCCGATGGATACCCTGCGCGACAAGCGCCTGCTCGAGCGGCTCTGGGACGACGGGCGCGCGCCCTGGAGGACCTGGCCATGAGCGAGCACCTCGACTTCTACGCGGGCCGCCGCGTGTTCGTCACCGGGCACACGGGGTTCAAGGGCTCCTGGCTCACCGCCTGGCTGCGCCTGCTCGGCGCGCAGGTCACCGGGTACTCTCTGCCGCCGGAGGGCGCGCCGAGCCTCTTCGCCGACGCGCGCATCGACGACGGCGTCACCTCGATCTTCGGCGACGTCTGCGACGAGGGGCACCTCGCGCGGGCAATGACCGAGGCTCGGCCGGAGATCGTGCTGCACCTCGCGGCGCAGGCGCTCGTCCGGAGGTCGTACGCAAGGCCGCTGGAGACCTTCTCGACGAACGTCCTCGGGACGGCGCACGTGCTCGAGGCGGCGCGGCGGCTCCCGTCGGTCCGGGTCGTCCTCGTGGTGACGACGGACAAATGTTACGAGAACAACGAGTGGGTCTGGGGCTACCGCGAGACCGACGCCCTCGGCGGCCACGACACGTACAGCGCGAGCAAGGCCTGCGCCGAGCTCGTCGCAGCGGCCTACCGGCAGTCGTTCTACGGGCGCGACGTGGCGCTCGCGACCGCGCGCGCCGGGAACGTCATCGGCGGGGGGGACTGGGCGGAGGACCGCATCGTGCCGGACATCGTCCGGAGCGTCGTCGCGGGCAAGCCCGTGCACATCCGGCACCCGCGCGCCGTGCGCCCCTGGCAGCACGTCCTCGATCCGCTCTCGGGGTACCTCCTGCTCGCGCGCCGGCTCTGGGGCGATCCGGTGCGGTACAGCGGCGCCTGGAACTTCGGCCCGGACGACGCCGAGCCACGGACGGTGCACCGCCTCGCGGAGGCCATCGTCCGCGAGCTCGGGCGGGGCTCGCTCGAGCTCGCCGAGCCCTCGGGCGGCGAGCAGCTCCACGAGGCGGGCACGTTGCGGCTCGACTGCAGCAAGGCGAGGTCCCGGCTCGGCTGGCGCCCGCTCCTCGACACCGATCGCGCCATCCAGCTCACGAGCGCGTGGTACGCGCGTTACCTCGAGGAGCGCGGGCGCGCGCGACCTCTCGTCGAGGAGCAGATCCGGCTCGCCGCGGGGCTCACGTGAGGCGGGGCACGGCGGTCGTCACGGGCGCGACCGGGTTCATCGGCTCGGCGCTCGTCCAGCGGCTCCTCGCTGACGGGTGCGCCGTCGTCGCGGCGGGGCCCGCGGGGTCGACGGGCTGGGCGCGCCTCTGGCGCCTGCCGCCGGACGAGCGCCTCCGGCGGCTCCCGCTCGAGCGCCTGACGCGGGACGCGCTCGTCGATGCGGTCGGCGACGTGCCGCCCGACGTGGTCTTCCACCTGGCGTCGGCCGGGGTGAACCCGGGCGAGCGCGCGCCGAGCGCGCTGCTCGAGGGCAACGTCGGGGCCCTCGTCGCGACGCTGGAGGCCGCCGCCCGCTGGGGCGGGGCGAGGGTCGTCTTCACGGGCTCCTGCGCGGAGTACGGCGCGGTCCCCGAGGGGCAGCTCGTCGACGAGGGCGCGCCGCGCGCCCCCTCGGACCTCTACGGCGCCGCCAAGGCCGCCGCCCACGACTACGGGCGCGCCGTGGCGCGGGCCCTGTCGGTGCCGCTCGTGACGCTCCGCCTCTTCGGCGTCTACGGCCCTGGCGAGGCCGCCCATCGCCTCATCCCGTACCTCGCGGCGCGGCTCCGCGCACGGGAGCGCGTCGACCTCACCCCCGGCACGCAGCTGCGCGATCTCACCTTCGTGGACGACGTCGTGGAGGCGCTCCTCCTGGGCGCGACGACCGCGGGGCTCGATCTCGGCGCGGCCTACAACGTCTGCTCGGGGCGCCCCACGAGCGTGCGCGAGGTCTGCCTCGAGGTCGCTCGGCAGCTCGGCGCGCCGGAGTCCCTCCTCGACTTCGGCGCCCGTCGTCCGCGCCCCGACGAGCCCCCGTGGCTGGTCGGCGATCCCAGCCGCTTCCGCGCCGCCGCCGGCTGGCGTCCCCGCACGCCCCTCTCCGTCGGCGTCGCCGCCTCGCTCGCGCCCCTGTGAAGCCCCGCCCCACGGCGCGCTGCCGCGCGTCCCCGGTGGCCCGCGTTCTGGTAGGGTGCGCGCATGTTCGAGCGCACATTCTCCGGGGCGCCGTGGGAGACGAGGGCCGGCTACTGCCGCGCGGTCCGGGCGGGCAGCCACATCTATGTCTCCGGGACGGTGCCGGTCACGCCGGAGGGCGGCGTCCACGCGCCGGGCGACGGCGAGGCCCAGGCGGCGCGGTGCCTGGAGATCATCGAGGCGGCGCTCCGCAAGCTGGGCGCGGACCGCCGCGCGATCGTGCGCACCCGGATGTTCGTCACCGCCATCGACCGCTGGGAGGAGTTCGGCCGGGCACACCAGGCGTTCTTCCGCGACCACCCGCCGGCGACGACGATGGTGGAGGTCGCGCGGCTCATCGATCCGGCGATGCTGATCGAGATCGAGGCCGAGGCCGTGGCGCCACCGGTCGAGGCCGAGGCGCGCGCCGCCGGCGCGGCGGAGGCGCCCGCGGGCGCCACCCAGGCCACCCCGGGCGCCGCGCCGCGGGCCGCGGGGTGTTAGGCAGGAGCGCGCCGGTGACCCAGAACGCCGCACAGGAGCCCCCGGAGGCCGCGCCGCAGCCCCCGCCGCAGCCCTCGGCCCCGCCGCAGGGCGTCGCCGCGAACGTCGCGCTGGACCCTGCCGACCCGCTCGGCGCCCTCAACCAGGCCTTCCTCGACGCCTACGCCGCGCGCCGGGAGGCCGTGCTCGCGAGCATGGAGCCGATCATCGCCCAGATCGACGACAGCCTCATCCTGCGGCGCGGCGGCCAGCGGTTCGAGGGGCCCGCGCGCACCCGGCGTTACCACGAGCTCAAGGCGATCGCGCACGTCCCCCTCGCCCTCCACGCGATCCTCTCGGGCCGCCGCGGCGCGCTCGACGGCGGCGCGCGGGGCCGGATGGCCGAGCTCCGGCAGCACATCGCCGCGGCCGCGGCCGGCCTGGAAGACCGCGGCTTCACGCCGGAGCAGCTCGCGCGGCAGCGCCGGCTGCTCGACGTGTCGGTCGCGCTCCTCGACGAGGCGACCGCGGCGGGCGGCGTCGCGCCCGAGGCGCTGGCCGCCTTCGCCCGCGCGCAGACCGAGGACCTCCTCGCCAACGTCGAGGACGCGGCGCGCGACCAGATCGAGACGATGCACGCCACGGTCGAGGGCTGGACGCGGCAGATGAGCCCCGAGGAGCGCGAGCGGCTGCGGGCGGTGGTCGCGGCCTCGCACATGGCGCGCCCCGGGAACGTCGCGGCGCAGTACTTCTCGGTCACCCTGGGCGAGACCTGGCAGGGCCGCTTCGATCAGGAGGGCGTCGGACCGGGAAAGCGCGTGCTGATCGCCGAGGCGACGTTCGACGAGGCGGAGGCGTTCGCGCTGCTCGCCACGCACGCGCTCGACGCCAGGGTGGCGACGCGGTTCTTCAGCGACGAGGTCCGGATGGAGCGCGACCTCCTGGCAGACGCGGCCGAGCGCATCCTCGCGCGGATGTTCCAGAAGGAGCCGGATCCGCCGGCGCAGCCGATGGAGACGTAGTCAGGAGCTCGATCCGGCTGCAAAACTTCATCTCAGACGGTATTTGTCTCCGTGGTGAGCCGGTTCGAGGGCGAGCCGCTACTGCGTGGCGGGCGATCCACTGGCGCTTGTCTTTCCTCTCTCCTTCGTCATCGGCCCGCCGCCAGGGGCGGCGCGCCCGAGCCCGGCGGGCGAGGTCCGACATGAAAACAGGAGCCGGTCAGCAATCCGCGCCCGAGAGGCAGCAGGAAGGGAAAAGAGCATGAATCCCCAGAACCCGGTGTCACGAAGGACGGTCCTGTCCATCCTGGCCGCAGCCCCCATGGCCGCCGGCTGCGCCCGCGGCGAGGGCGAGGCCGGTCGCGCCGACGCGAAGCCGGCGCCGGCCACGGACACCGCGGCGCGGGCGCCGAAGAAGCTGTCCGAGATCGTGGTCGGCTTCTCGCAGACCGGCGCCGAGAGCTCCTGGAGGGTCGCGCACGGCAAGTCCATCCAGGAGGAAGCGGAGAAGCGCCACATCCAGCTGCTCTTCGCGGACGGCCAGAACGTGCACAACAACCAGGTCAACGCCGTCAATGGGTTCATCACCAAGGGCGTCGATATCCTCGTGATCGCGCCGCAAGAATCCCTGGGCTGGAAGCCCACGCTGAAGGAGGCCAAACGCGCGGGGATCCCGGTCGTGCTGACGAGCCGGGGCGTGGACGCCGAGGAGGATCTTTACACGACGGTGCTGGTCGCCGACTTCGTCTGGGAGGGGCGCCAGGCAGGCGAGTGGCTCGCGGAGCGGACGAAGGGCAACGCGCGCATCATCGAGCTCGTGGGGACGCCCGCGGCGGACGTCGCGACGATGCGCAAGGCCGGCTTTGCCGAGGCCATCGCGAAACATCCGGACATGAAGATCATCGCCAGCCAGAGCGGCGACTTCACGCGCACCAAGGGCAAAGCGGTGATGGAGACGCTGCTCTCGGCCCACAAGGGAGAGATCAACGCCGTCTACGCTCACAACGACGACATGGCGCTCGGGGCGATCCAGGCGATCGAGGCGGCAGGATTGAAGCCCGGGCAGGATATCCTGGTGGTGTCGGTCGACGCCGTGAAGCCGGCGTTTGAGGCCATGACACAAGGCAAGCTGAACGCGACGGTGGAGTGCAACCCCATGCACGGCCCCCTGCTCTTCGATACCATCGAGAAGATCGTGCGCGGCGAGAAGGTGCCGAAACAGACGATCGTCCCCGGCAAGCTCTTCGAACGCGAGCAGGCAGCCGCGCTCATCAACACACGACCTTACTGAGCAGGCGTCGGCGCCAGCACGCTCCAGCCGCGGCGCCGACGCCGTCTTCTCATGAGCTCCCACGATGAGCGGCCCTCACCCACGGAATAGCAGCCGCATGCCTGGTTCGAGTGTATTGCTCTCCGTCGAGGGCCTCGGCAAGTCCTTCCCTGGCGTCCGCGCCCTGCATGACGTGCACCTCGAGGCGCACGCGGGCGAGATCCAGGCGCTGATGGGGGAGAACGGGGCCGGCAAGTCGACGCTGATCAAGCTGCTGACCGGCGTCTATGCGCCCGACGCCGGGACCCTGCGCCTCGGAGGGGAGGTCATCCGGCCGACCTCTCCCGCCCGCGCAGAGGCGCTGGGGATCAGCACGGTCCACCAGGAGATCAGCCTGATCCCGCACCTCTCCATCGCGGACAACATCATGCTGGGCCGTCAGCCGCGGCGCTTCGGTCTCATCGACCAGCGCGCCGTCCGCGCGAAGGCTCGCCAGGCCCTCGCGCGCCTGGCGCTCGACCTCGACGTGACGCGCGCGGTCGCATCGCTGCCCACGGCGCTCCAGCAGATGGTGGCCATCGCCCGCGCGCTCGCGGTGGATGCCCGGATCCTGATCCTGGATGAACCCACGTCCAGCCTGGATGAAGCGGAGACCCACCGGCTGTTCGACGTGATGAAGAAGCTCAAGGCGCAGGGGCTGGCGATACTCTTCGTGACCCACTTCCTGGATCAGGTCTACGCCGTCAGCGATCGGATCACGGTGCTCAGGAACGGCTGCCTGGTCGGGCAGCACGCGACCAGCGAGCTGCCTCGCCTTTCGCTCGTCCAGGCGATGCTGGGCGTGAAGCTCGGCGCACCGGAGAGGCCCACGCTGCGCAGCGCTGACCGCCTCGGGGAGGCGAGCTCCGCGGAGCCGGTGCTCGCCGCGCGCGGCCTCGAGCGAAAGGGCGTGGTCGGGCCGATCGATCTCGCGCTGGGCCCCGGCGAGGTGGTGGGCCTGGCGGGGCTGCTCGGCTCCGGTCGAAGCGAGACCGCCAGGATGCTGTTCGGGATCGAGCCCGCCGATCGCGGTGAGCTCATGGTGGACCGCCGCGAGATCGAGCTCAGGACGCCGCGGGACGCGATCCGGGCGGGGCTCTCGTACTGCTCGGAAGACCGCAAGGTGGATGGCATCGTCCCGAACCTCTCGGTGCGAGAGAACCTCATCCTGGCCTTGCAGGCCTCCCGGGGCGCGCTGCGTGTGCTCCCGCGCCACGAGCAGGATCGCCTGGTCCAGCACTACATCAAGGCCCTGAGCATCAAGACGCCGTCCCCGGAGACGCCCATCAAGCTGCTGTCGGGCGGCAATCAGCAGAAGGTGCTCCTGGCGCGCTGGATGGCCATGCAGCCCCGCGTGATGCTCCTCGACGAGCCCACGCGCGGCGTGGACATCGGCGCCAAGCTGGAGATCGAGGGGCTCGTGAGGTCGCTCAGCGAGAAGGGGGTCGCCACGCTGCTGATCTCCTCGGAGCTCGAGGAGCTCGAGCGCAACTGTACCAGGGTGGTGGTCTTGAGAGACCGCAAGCAGCAGAGCGAGCTCGCGGGAGAGTCGGTGACTCCTGCGTCGATCATCCAGGCCATCGCCAGGCACGAGGAGGCGCCGCCCGATGCTCGAGAAGGTCTCTGAAGCGCTGCGCACCAACGCGAGCCTCACGGGCATCGGGATCCTCCTCCTCGCCGGCGGCGCCGGCGCCCTGCTGCTCAGGCAGAGGCGCCGCGAAGCCTGGCCCCTGCTCGGCCTGCTGGCGCTCCTCGTGTTCAACTTCGTCCTGTCGAAGAACTTCTTCTCGATCGTCGAGCGCGACGGGGCGTACTATGGAACACCCATCAACCTGCTCAACCAGGGCTCGGAGGTGATGCTCCTCGCCATCGGCATGACCCTGGTGATCGCCGTCAGGGGCATCGATCTGTCGGTCAGCTCGGTGATGGCGCTGTCTGGCGCCGTCTGCGTGATGCTGATGAAGGATCTCCACTACCCGCCGCTCTTGGCGGCGCTTTTGTCCCTGGTCGTCGCGGGCAGCGTGGGCGCGCTCAACGGCGCGCTCATCACGCTGCTGGACATCCAGCCCATCATCGTGACGTTGATCAGCATGGTCGCCGTCCGCGGCGTCGCCATGCTCATCACACACGCGCAGCCCGTGACGCACGTGGATGCGACGTTCGCGTTCATCGGCAACGGTCACCTGGGCGGCTTGCCGTTCTCCATGGTGCTCGTGGCCGTCGTCTTCGTCGTCGCCGCGCTGCTCACCCGGAGGACGGCGCTCGGCCTGTTCGTTTCGGCGATCGGCGACAACGAGCGGGCCAGCCGCCTGGCAGGCGTGGGTGACCGCCGCATCAAGCTCTGGATCTACGCCTTCTCTGGCCTGTGCGCCGGCATCGCCGGGCTCGTGGCCGCGTCGTACATCTCCACGGCCGACCCCGACCGCGTGGGCCGCCTGCGGGAGCTCGACGCCATCTTCGCCGTGGTGATCGGCGGCACGGCGCTGACCGGCGGGCGCTTCCACCTGGGCGGCACGCTGGTAGGCGCCCTGTTGATCCAGACGCTCTCCATCACGATGTACAGCCAGCACGTCCCCTCGGAGATCGAGCCGATGCCCAAGGCCGTCGTGATGCTGATGAGCTGCCTGTTGATTTCCGAGGAGCCGCGACGGCGGCTCGTCTCGCTGTTCGGGGTCAAGCGATGGCGATAACATTGCGCAGCTGGGATCGGCGGCACCTGCCGCTCGTCGTGACCGCGGTTCTCCTGCTGGCGCTCTACTCGGGCGCGCTGGCGTTCTACGATTCGACGCGCAGCCTGCGTTTCTTGATCGATCTGATCAAGGGCAACGCGGCGATGGGCATCTGCGCGGTGGGGATGACCTTCGTCATCCTGTCGGGGGGCATCGATCTCTCGGTTGGATCCGTCGTCGCGCTCACGACGGTCCTCGTGGGCACGCTGGTGGCAGGCGGCTACCATCCGCTTCTGGCTTTCTGTGTCGGCCTCGCGGTGTCGCTCCTGTTCGGCGCCGTGACGGGGTGCCTGATCCACGAGTTTTCTTTGCCCCCGTTCCTGGTTACGCTGGCGGGCATGTTCTTCGCGCGCGGGCTGGCGTTCGTCGTCAGCATGCAGCCCGTCAGCATCGATCATCCCACGTTCGACTGGATCGTCGATGAGCTCGGCTTCGCGCTGCTGATCCCGGGCCTCGGTCGGACCTGGGTCGCCGCGACGGCCCTGCTGTTCCTGAGCGTCCTCGTGGTCGGGGTGATCCTGCAAAGGAGCACGAGCTTCGGTCGGAACGTCCTGGCCATCGGCGGGGACAGGCAGGCCGCTCTGCTCATGGGCGTGCCGCTCGGCGTCACGACCGTGTGTCTGTATGCGCTGAGCGGCCTGTGCGCGGGCCTCGGCGGGATCGCGACGGCGCTGATCGACAGCGCCGGGAAGCCGAACATCGGCGCCGGCCTGGAGCTCGAGGCCATCGCCTCGGTCGTCATCGGTGGCACGCTGCTGACCGGCGGCGTCGGCAGCGTCGTCGGTACCCTGATGGGCGTGATGATCACGGGCATCGTGCGGGCGGTGCTCAACCTGGACGGGCGGCTGCCGTCCCCCTGGCACCACATCACCATCGGGCTGCTGCTCCTGGGCTTCATCGTCATGCAGCAGGTCCTGATCCGCTCGGCCCCGCGCGGTCGATGAGCAGCCCGGTCCGACGACGTGCAGCTTCAGAGATGAACCTGAAGAGCGAGGAGCGAACAAGTGAGTGAGACAAAGCGAATCCTGGTCACCGGCGCGGCGGGCAAGGTCGGCCAGGCCTTCATCCGCAGGTTCCTGCTGGATCCCAGGTTCGAGACCTGGAAGGTCCGCGCGTTGTGCCATAACCGCATGCTGGAGCGGACGGCGCGCCTCGAGGTGGTGCGTGGGTCGATCGAGCACCGCGACGTCGCCAGCGAGGCCGTGGAGGGCGTGAGCCATGTGCTGCACCTCGCGACCAGCAAAGAGACCCCCGAGAGCATCATGGACGTGGCCATCAAAGGCATGTTCTGGCTGCTCGAGGCCTGCCGCGTCAGCCCTGCGTTCGAGCAGTTCCTCTTGGTCGGGGGCGACGCCGGGATGGGTCACTTCTTCTATCCGCACCCCATCCCCGTCACGGAGACCCAGAAGCACAGCGCGTACCCGGGTTGTTATGCGCTGTCCAAGGTGCTCGAGGAGGTCATGCTCGAGCAGTACTACATTCAATACCAGCTGAACGGATGCTGCCTGCGCGCGCCGTGGATCATGGAGAAAGACGACTTCAAGGCCCAGCTGTCGTTCGGCGACGATGTGTTCGGAGGGCCGAGGTGGCGCGATCTGGTCGGGGCTGAGGCGGCGGAGGGCTACGTCCGCTCGGGCGCCGTCCCTGTGATGCTCGACCCTGACGGCAAGCCGGTGAAGCGCAATTTCGTGCATGTGGAGGATCTCGTCGCCGCGATTCTCCTGGCCATCGACAGCGAGAAAGCTCGCCAGCAGACCTTCAACGTCTGCATGGATGAGCCGGTGGACTACGGTGAGCTGGCCTCTTATCTGGAGTCGACCCGGGGCCTGCCGAGCGTGAAGGTGAAGACGCCGTTCCGCTCGACGTGGCTGGACAACACGAAGGCCAAGTTCCTGCTCGGCTGGCGGCCGAAGTACGATCTGGCGCGGCTCACGGATGCCGCCTTCGACTACGCGCGCGCGCCGGATGATCCGCGCGTCACGTGGTACCCCGGTTGATGGCCCTCGCGGCCAGACAAGGCATCCCCCGGGGGGCCAGGCGGGGGGCTAACCAGCGCGGCGCTCGGAATGCTGACGCCGCCCGCCCACGGGCGCGGCGCGCAGGCTCACGCTTCGACAGGAAAATTTCACCCCGGTAATATTTACTCTCGTGGTGAGCCGGTCCGAGGGCGATCCGCTACTGCATGGCGGGCGCTCCACTTGCTCTTCCTGATCGCTTCGTCCTCCCGATCGCTTGGCCACCACGGGCGGGACGCCCGAGCCCGACGGCGGCAGGGCGGCGAGGGCGCGCCCGCCGGATGGCGGCACGTCCCGAGGTTCGATTCCTCGTTTCCAGCGATGGAACACTGATCCGCCAGAGCGATCCCGGTAGTCCCTGCTTAGCCGTAAGCCCCGCTGGTGGGGCATGCGATGATCCTCTGATCCTCTTGTAAAGAAAGCCTGTTGTTCCATGAGAGAACTTCAGCGTGCCCGGAGCGGGCGAGGAGCGACAACGATGTCCAGGTCCTCACATCACGAGCAGGCGCGTCCTCTCAGAGGCCCTCGGTCGGTCATCCCGATCGTGTTGGCCCTGGCCAGCGCCTGTACGGGAATCGCGGGCGAGCCTGCCGGGAGCTCCGGCGACACGCCGGGCGACACGTCGGTCGACCCGCTCGTCTGCGAGGACGGAGCGGTGCACCCGGGGCGTGCGCCGCTGCGGCGGCTGACGCGCTTCGAGTACAACAAGACCGTTCGCTATCTCTTCGGCGACACGACGGAGCCAGCCTTCTCGCTGCCGAGCGAGGATGTCGGGAACGGCTTCGGCAATGACGCGGACGAGCTGTCGGTCTCCAGCCTGCTGGCCGAGCAGTGGGGCACCGTCGCGGAGGGCGTCGCCCAGCGTGCCACCGCGAGCCCGGAGGCGCTCGCGAAGCTCGCGCCGTGCGCGAGTGGCGTGCAGATCGAGGGCGAGGAGGCGTGCGCGCGCACGATCATCGAGAAGATCGCGCCGCTCGCTTACCGGAGGCCGCTCGCCGACGGCGAGGCGAACGAGCTCCTCGCGCTGTACACCGTCGGGCGGACGGACGCGACGTTCGCCACCGGCATCGCGACGGTGATCGAGGCGCTCCTGCAATCGCCGGATTTCCTCTACCGCATCGAGTGGGGCGCCCCCGACCCCGAGCGCCCCGAGCTCCGCCGGCCGACGGGCGACGAGATGGCGACGCGGCTCTCGTACCTGCTCTGGGGCACGATGCCCGACGACCGGCTGCGCGCGGCCGCGCAGGCAGGCGAGCTCTCGACGAAGGAGGGCGTGCGCGCGCACGCCGAGCGCATGCTCGACGACGCTCAGGCTCGGCCCGTCCTCCGGTTCTTCTTCGACAACCTGCTCCCCATCAGCAACCTCGCGGATCTCGAGCGAAGCGAGGAGTCGTTCCCGACCTTCTCTCGCGCGATCGGCGCGCTCATGCGGGAAGAGACGCAGCGATTCCTGGAGCACGAGATCTTCGAGGGGACCGGCACCTGGCCGTCCATCTTGACGGCCCCGTACACGTTCATGAACGGACCCCTCGCGGCGTTTTACGGCGTCTCCGGCGTGACGGGCGACGAGTTCCAGAAGGTGCAGCTCGACACGACCCAGCGCCTCGGGGTCCTCACCCAGGCGGGGGTGATGGCCGGGACGACGCACTCGAACATGACAAACCCCGTGGGCCGCGGCTCGTTCGTGGTCCAGAAGCTGATGTGCCGGACGATCCCGCTCCCCACCGGCGAGATCCTGGAGCGGGTGAAGCCGCCGGACCCGTACACCGGCGCGACGGCGCGGGAGCGCTACAGCCAGCACAGCCAGGACGCGGTCTGCGCGACGTGCCACCGGCAGATGGATCCGATCGGGCTGGCGTTCGAGAACTACGACGCGGTCGGGCTGTTCCGCACCACGGAGAACGGCGTCACCATCGACGCGAGCGGCGGGGTCCCGGGCACGGAGGGCACGGTGAGCGGGCCGGTCGAGCTGGTGCGGAAGCTCGCGGAGACCGAGGAGACGCAGAGCTGCTTCGCGACGCGCTGGGCCGAGTACGCCTACGGCCTCACCCTGCGCGCCGAGGACGAGTGCACCGAGAAGGCCGTCACGGCCGCCTTCAAGGAGTCCGGGTACAACGTGAAGCAGCTGCTGATCGAGCTCACGCAGACGGACGCTTTCCACTACTTGGCTGCCCGAGAGGAGTGATGGTTATGTCGAAATTCACCTTGAGCCGACGCGCCATGCTGCGAGGTGCTGGCGCGATCGCCGTCTCCCTCCCCTGGCTGGAGATCATGGGCCCCGAACGCACGGCGCACGCGCAGCCCGCCCCCGCCAAGCGCTTCCTCGCCGTCTACACGCCCGGCGGAACGGTGATGGACCGCTGGAGGCCGACCGGCTCCGAGACGAGCTTCACCCTGGGCCCCATCCTGGCGCCGCTCGCGCCTGTGCAGGATCGGCTGCTCGTCGTCGACGGCCTCGAGATGAAGAGCGCGCGCGGCGAGCAGCACCAGAGCGGGATCATCGCCTGGCTTACGGGCTCGCCTCAGGAGGGCTCGCCGAACGGCTACGGGAGCGGGCCGTCCATCGATCAGGTGATCGCCTCCCGGATCTCCGCTGGCCAGAAGGCGAAGGCGAGCATCCAGATCGCGCTGCGCTGGGCGACGGGCAAGTCCCACGGCCTGCTGTCGCCGATGAACGCCGCGAATTTCGAGGACGCCGCGCCGCACAGGCCGATCCCGCCGCGCCTCGATCCGGTGGAGATCTTCACCGAGCTCTTCGGCACGCTGAACCCCGGCGACAACAACGACGCCGCCCGTCGCCTCGCGCGAAAGCAGTCGATCCTCGACTTCCTCGACCGGCGCTACGCCGCCCTGTCCGCGCGGGTCGGCGCCGCCGACAAGCAGAAGATCGACCAGCACCTGACGAAGATCCGCGAGATCGAGCAGAGCCTCAGCAACGTCCCTATCGCGACGAGCACTTGCAAGGTCCCGATGATGGTCGACACGTCCGACTACAACCCCCGCACGGGGCTCAACTCGTCCGACACCGGCTCGATCAGGGACACCTCGACCGACGCGGCGATCCCCAAGGTCGGCAAGCTCTTGACGGACATGCTGGTGATGGCGCTCGCCTGCGACATCACCGCGGTCGGCACCCTGCAGTGGAGCGACACCGAGGCGAAGCACACCTTCCCTTGGCTCAACCTGAGCGAGCACCACCATTTCTACCAGCACGACGGCGGCTTCAGGGCGGCCGAGTGCGAGAGCATCTGCAACTGGTATTCGAAGCAGCACCTCTACCTCCTGCAGGAGATGGAGAAGGTCGACATGGGCGGGCACTCGCTGCTCGACGAGAGCGTCGTCTTCTTCGGCTCCGAGATCTCGGATCCGCCGACTCACAGCAAGACGAACATGCCGTTCCTGCTGGCCGGCGGCGGCGGAGGCCTGCGCACCGGACGCTGGGTCCGTCACCCCGGCGTCCCGCACAACAACCTGCTCGTCTCCATCTTGAACCTGTTCGGCGACGCCCGGACCACGTTCGGCGACCCGCAGTACTGCACCGGGCCGCTCACCAACCTGACATAGCCACTCGAACGAGACGCGGCGCGCCTGCGCCATGGGTCCCCGTTCCTCTGTCTCGACCGGTCGCACCGGCAGCCTCGCCGGCGTCGCACGACGACGCCGGCGCGCTCTGGGCGACGGGGATCCGGCAGCGGGACGCCGGCGGGTTCGACATCGACGAGGCGACGCTCGACGGTCCCAACTTCTATCCCGGCGTCCTCGCCGGACTGGTGTGAAATGAGAATCTCTCTGCTCGTGATCCCTGTGATGATGGTCCTCCTTGCCTGCGGCTCCGAGGCCGACCCGCCCGCGAACGACCAGGCTACCTCCAGCGCGACGGGCGCTGGGGGCTCGGGCGGGGGAGCCGCGACGGGCGCCAGCACCAGCGCCTCCAGCAGCGCGAGCTCCGGCGGGGCCGGCAGCGGCGGAGCCGGCGGAGCCGGCGGAGCCGGCGGCAGCGGCGGCGAGGACCCGCGCGCCGCGGCCGCCAGCATCGACGGCTTTCGCTGGGAGCTGCCGTGCGACCAGGACCCAGGCGACCATGACGAGTGTTCGACGTCCGCGCGGGTCGACGAGACCAGGACGTTCGGCGGCTCGCCCGACACGACCTACCAGGTGACTGTCCGGCTGCGCGGCGTCGTCGAGCCGATGACGTACCAGGGCGGCACATCCGACGGCATGCACTTCCGCGTCGGCGGCTCGCCCACCGACCCGTCGTACAACATCTACAGCTTCGCTGTCTCCGATCCGCCCGAGGTCTACTATCTCAACGATAATCCCAACGTGGGTCATGACACGTTCATCATCGACCACACGAAGACCATCCCGATTCGGGGCGGAGCCACCGTGACTTTCGTCGGCGACGGTCAAAACGGCATCGAGATCGCCAACTACAAGCACCTCGTCGTGGACGGCATCCCCCCGGCGCCCGAGCCTTTCATCGGTCAGTTCATCCAGCTCGACGTGCTGTCGGTCGAGGCGGCGCAGCCCTGACCGTGCGCCGCGCAGGATCGCGCGGAGCCATGGCCATTTCGCAGAGCGAGCCGAGCAGCCGCATGCGCAGATCTCCAACCAGCGGCAGCGCGAGCCCTAGGCGCGCGAGCGCCGCCGCCTCCTCCGGGGCTGCATAACCTGCGCATCGCGGAGATGCCCGAGAGGCTGGGGATCTCGCCGCGCATGCTGACGCCTTTCACCATGGCGATCACCGCTCTAGGTCTCCGCCCGGGGGTGACGCGTGTCGCTGACAGGAAGGCGCCTGTGCGCTCGGCTGCCGCGCTGGATTCTGTGCGTGCTCGCGCTCGTCTCCGCGCTCCTCGCCTCGATAGCGCGTGCCGGGCCCGCGCCGATCGTTCATGTCGCGCCGATCCAGGGCGAGATCGACGCCGGCCTGTCCGCCTTCGTCCAGCGGGCCATCGGCGCGGCCGAGGCGGCAGGAGCGAGCGCGCTGATCCTGCCCACGAATACGCTCGGCGGCCGCGTCGACGCGGCCATCGCCATCCGCGACGCGCTGCTCGCGACCCCGCTCCGCACCGTCGTCTTCGTCGATCAACGGGCGATCTCGGCGGGCGCGCTCGTCGCGCTCGCGGCAGAGCAGATCGTGATGGCCGAGGGCGCTACCCTGGGCGCCGCGGCGCCGGTGCGCGCGGGGCCGGAGGGCGCGGAGCCCGCCGGGGAGAAGGCGACCTCGTATGTCAGGAAGGAGTTCCGCTCGACCGCCGAGCGCCGCGGCCGGCCGCCGGAGCTCGCCGAGGCGATGGTGGACGAGGACGTCGCCGTCGAGGGGGTCGTGGGGCCGGGGAAGCTGCTCACCCTCACGACCGCCGAGGCGCTGGCGCTCGGCGTCGCGGACGCCCAGGCGGACGAGGTGGACGCCGTGCTCGCCCGGCTCGGCCTCGAGGGGGCGGAGCTCCGCCGCCTGTCGCCGAGCTGGGCAGAGCGCGCGATCCGCTTCCTGACAACGCCTGTCGTGAGCTCGCTCCTCCTGAGCCTCGGGATGATGGGCCTGCTGCTCGAGCTGCGCACCCCGGGGTTCGGCGTCCCGGGCCTCGTGGGCGCCGCCAGCCTGGTGCTGTTCTTCTGGGCGCAATGGCTGCTGGCCCTCGTCGGCTGGGAGGAGATCGCGCTCGCCGTGGCCGGCGTGCTGCTCCTCGCCCTGGAGGTGTTCGTGATCCCCGGCTTCGGCGTCGCCGGCGTCCTCGGCACCGTCGCGCTGCTCGCCGGCCTGAGCATGAGCCTGGTCGGCGCGGGCGTGACGCTCGCGCGCGCCGTCGAGGCCGTCGCCCAGGTCGCGCTGTCCATTGCAGTGGCGCTGGCGGGCGTGCTCGTCGCGCTGCGCTTCCTGCCGCGGCTCCCGTTCGGGCGGCGCCTGGTCCTGGCGACGAGCCTCGGCGCGGACGTCGCCGGCGGCCCGCCGGCCCAGTCCAGCGGGCCGCTCCTGGGCGAGCGCGGCGTCGCCGCGTCGCCGCTGCGGCCGTCCGGGATCGCCCGCATCGGGGGAGCGCGGATCGATGTGGTGTCGGAAGCCGAGTACATCGCGGCCGGAGAGGCGGTCGAGGTGATCCGCGTCGAGGGCAACCGCGTCGTCGTGCGCCGGACAGCGGCGCAGGGGATGGGGGGATGAGGTGATGATGGGTGTCGATCTGGGCCTGCTCGGGCTGGTCCTGCTGCTGCTCGCGGCGCTGTTCCTCGGGCTCTACATGATCCCGATCCCCCTCTGGATCGCGGCCTGGGCCTCGGGCGCGTACGTCGGGCTGTTCACGCTCGTCGGGATGCGGTTCCGGCGCGTCCCGCCGGGCACGGTGGTCACCGCGCGCATCAGCGCCGTCAAGGCGGGGCTCGACATCTCCGTCAACGACCTCGAGGCGCACTACCTCGCCGGCGGCAACGTGGTGCGCGTGGTCAACGCCCTCATCTCGGCGGACAAGGCGAACATCCCGATGCCGTTCAAGCGCGCCGCGGCCATCGACCTGGCCGGCCGCGACGTGCTCGAGGCGGTGAAGATGTCCGTGATCCCGAAGGTCATCGAGACCGCCCGCATCGCGGCGGTCGCGAAGGACGGGATCCAGCTCATCGCGATCTCCCGCGTGACCGTCAGGACCAACATCGATCGGCTGGTGGGCGGGGCAGGCGAACAGACGATCATCGCCCGCGTCGGAGAGGGCATGGTGAGCACCATCGGCTCGGCGGCCACGCACAAGGAGGTGCTCGAGAACCCCGATCACATCTCGAAGAACATCCTCTCGCGGGGGCTCGACGCGGGGACGGCGTACGAGATCCTCTCCATCGACATCGCGGACGTCGACGTGGGCGCGAACATCGGCGCCAAGCTGCAGATCGACCAGGCGAACGCGGACAAGCAGATCGCCCAGGCCAAGGCGGAGGAGCGGCGCGCGATGGCCGTCGCGCTGGAGCAGGAGATGCGGGCGCGGGTCGTCGAGGCCGAGGCCGAGGTGCCGCGCGCCATGGCCGACGCGTTCCGCCGGGGGAACCTTGGCATCATGGAGTATCATCGGCTGAAGAACGTCCAGGCGGACACCGACATGCGCGGCGCCATCGCCTCGGACATGACCAGCGCCGACGGGACCACGGAGGTGCTCCGCGAGCGGAGAGGGAACCCGTGACGCTGGTAGACTTGCTGCTGCTCGCGCTCTTCCTGCTCTTCGCGCTGATCTCATGGCGCGGCGCGGCGCTCGGCGGGACGCGCGAGCGGCGTCGGGACGGAGGGACGCCTCCGCGCGCGCCGTATGGCGGGACGCCGCGCGCGCCGCGTGACGAGATAGCAACCGGCCGGCCCGCGCGCGGGGCGCCGCCGCCAGCGGCGCAGAACGGGGCGCCGTCGCCCACGGGCGGCTCCGACGCGGGCGCCGGGACGCGCGCGCCGCGACGCATGATGCTGCGAAATGCGCTGCGCCATCGGGGCAGCTTGCGCCAGGCCTTTGCGCTGGCGGAGATCCTGGATCGCAGGCTGGACCGCGACGGCTGAGCGGACGTGCTGGTAGAGCCGCGCGGGTGACCCAGCGCGGCGAGCTGGAGAGCTCTTGCCGAGAGCTGGAGAGCTCCTGCCGAAAGCTGGAGAGCTCCTCTCATTGGATGCACGACATGCAGGAGCTGAACACCCGGCGTTGCGCTGTGGCCAGGAAGCGCGCGCGGGCGCTGGGCCGGTCGGCGTTCGAAGCAGCCGACGCGATGCGCGGCGACTGTCATAGTGCCTCCCATGTCCGCGAATCATCAGCGCCCACCCCACGACGGACAGCCGAGGTCGTGCGAGAAGGCGGGTGGGACGAGCCTGCGATCCATCGTCCTGGGAGCGATCGCGACGATGGCCGTGCTCCTGTTGCTCTCGGTGGCGGGAATGGGCCTGCTCACCACGTTCCTGCACCGGACGTCGCGCTTCATCGACGACAGCGTCCAGAGCGTACGACTGGCGATGGAGCTGCAGCAGCAGATGACGCAGTACAACGGCACCCTCGCGCTGGCGTCCGCCGAGGGCGCGCCGGCGTCCGCCGAGGACATCGGCCCTGTGCTGGAGGCGATCGTCGCCGGCGCGGACCGGCGCCTCATCGAGGTCCGCAAATACATCGGCAGCCCGGAGGAGGAGCTGTTGCTGCGCGAGGTGGAGCAGCGCATGTACGACTACTTCGTCTACTGCAGAGCCCTCCTCGAGCGCCGTGAGACGCCGGGCGAAGCCATCCGGACGTCTTTGCCCCTGCTCAACGCCGCGATGACGAGCCTCCAGGACTTCGTCGACCAGAATAGCCTGCAGGCCCAGGCCGCAACGCGCCAGGCTGCCGTCTGGGACTCGACGGCGAACGTGCTGAGCATTGGAATCCCCCTGCTCGCCGCGATCGCGATCGTGGCGTCGCTCGTCGCCATCGAGCGCGGCGTCCATTCCCCGCTCGCGGCGCTCGAGCGGGCCATCGAGCGCTTTGGGCGCGGCGACAAGGCCGCGCGCGCCCAGGTCGCAGGGCCCTCAGAGCTTCGCTCGATCGCGGGCGTGTTCAACGGCATGGCGGATAGCCTGGTCTGCCAGGAGGAAAATCAGCTCACCTTCATCGCCGGAGTTGCCCACGACCTCCGCAACCCGCTGACGGCGCTCCGGTTCAATGTCGACAGGTTCCACCCGAGCGGACCGGCGCCGACCGCGGAGCAGGCCCGGCGGGCGAACGAGCTCGTCGCGCGGCAGGTCCATCGAATGGATCGGCTCGTCGGCGACCTCCTGGATGCCACCCGGATCCACGCCGGCCGGCTCGAGCTCAAGCTGGGGGCCTGCGATTTGAGCGAGCTCGCGCGCGAAGCGGCGGAGCTCTTCCAACCTCTGTCATCGGCGCATGAGATCACCGTGTCGAGCGCCGCGGGACCGGTGGTCGCCCTCTGTGATCCGACGCGCATCGCGCAGGTGCTCAACAACCTCATCAGCAACGCCGTCAAGTATTCTCCTCAGGGAGGAGAGATCACCGTCTCCGTGGGAGAGGACGGCGGTCGTGCCTATGTCACGGTCGCCGACCAGGGCATCGGTATCGAGCCGGAGGAGGTCGAGCGGCTCTTCGAGCCGTTCCGCCGCGCCAGCGCGTCCCGCGAGCTGGTGCCCGGCGTGGGGCTCGGGCTATGGCTCGCGCGGCGGATCGCCGAGGCGCACGGCGGGTCACTCGGCGTGAGCAGCGCGCCCGGCCAGGGCTCGGTCTTCCGCCTCGAGCTGCCCCTCGCGGAGGGCGCGACGCCCCCGACGTCGCCGAGCGCTCGGGCGGCGTCGGCGCCGCGGAGCTGAGCGCGTGTGTGGGAGAGATCCGCAGCGACGATCACGACGATCCGTCCGACGTCCTCGGTTCCCCCTGGATTTCCCCAGCCCGAACGTCCGGCAGCCAGTCGCGCTTCGAGGCGCTGAGCCGGACGCTCGAAGAGCTCCCCGGCGGCCCGCGCGCCCTCGCCCGTCTCACCCTGGTCACCCGCCGGAGGCCACGTGCCGATGGTCGAGCCGGCGGGGCGACTGCTTGGTCGCTTGATCAGCGGGCGAGCGCGCATTCGCCGCACGCCGCACGGGCAGGCACACCTTTCGCTGCTTCGTGGCAACCCATGCCCATCGTCTGCGACACCGACTTTTCTCCAGCGGCAGAGCGAGCCGGGCTGGCCGCCGCGTCCCTCGCCCAGCGGCTCGGCGAGGAGCTCCATCTCGTCCATGTCGTCGACGAGCTTGGCTCCGAGTTCATGCTCGGCCACGAGGACGACCCGCTGCTGGATCCAGAGCGCGAGACGCTCGGTCGGCAGACCGAGGCGCTGCGGCAGCTCGGAGCGCGGGTCGAGGCGCGGCTCGTCGCCGGGCTCCGGCACGTCTGGCTCGCCGAGATCGCGAGCGACTGCCGGGCCCGCCTGATGGTGATCTCGCACCGCCCCGGGAACCGGCTCGAGAGACTGTTCGGGGATGGAGTCGAAAAGATACTTCGGAGTTCGCCCGTCCCGGTACTGGTCACCGAGGGCTCCGATCGCTTGATCGATTGGCTGCGAGGCGAGCGCTGCTTGCGCGTCCTTGTCGCGCTCGATCCCTCCGGCTCTTCGCGCGCCGCTCTGGACTGGCTCACTGAGCTCGACAGCGCGGGGCCGCTCGAAGCGCTCGTCGCGACCTTTCACCGAGAGCTTGGGCTCGCGAGCTCCTGGACGCGGTTCGTGTCTGCTGCGGCGACCCGATGCCTGGAGCATCCCTACCGCGACAGGCCCCTGGCTGGGGCTCGCAGCGTGGATGAGCCGCGCGCGCTCGCCGGCGCGACCTGGCCCATGGAGATCATCACCCGTCGCCCAGCAGCCGAGCTGCTCCGCCTGGCCCGGCGAGAGCAGGTCGATCTCCTCGTCATCGCTCACGATCCGTCGCGAGGTCGCCTGTGGCGAGCGCCGTCGTGGCGCAGCATCCTCCGGTCGAGCCTGCCCTGCAGCGCCGTGTGTGTGCCGGCGACCTATGCGCCGGCCGAGGTCTCGACGTCGCGCAGCACGCCCACGGCGCCACGCGTGCGGCGCCGACGCCCGCGGGCGCGACCGCTCGCGCGGAGCCCGCGCGGGGACGCGCGGAGCCCGCGCGGGGAGCGGAGAGCCCATGGCGCATTGCACGGCAGAGCGTAGCCACATGCCAGCGCTGACGTGCCCCGCTCGGCGACAAGGTACCTCGCATGCTGCCGACCCTCGCGTTGACCCTCGTTGTGCCCTTCCTGGGCGCAGCGCTCGTGCTGTTCCTCTCGCCACGGTGGGCTGGGCGCGTCGCGCTGCTCCCCCCTGCGCTCCTGCTCTTCATCATGCTTCCGCGCTGGCCCGAGGTGTCCGCTGGTGCATCGACGACGATCCCGATAGGCTGGCTCCCCTCCGTCGGGATGACGGCGAATCTGCGCCTGGACCGCCTCGGCGCCTTCTTCGTGCTGCTCATCGCCGGCGTGGGACTCGGCGTCGTCCAGTACAGCCGCGCCTACCTGGGACCGAAGGGCAAACCCGCCTACTGGGCAGCGCTCCTCGCGTTCATGGGGGCCATGATCGGGGTCGTCATCTCGGACTCCCTCGTGCTCCTCTTCGTGTTCTGGGAGCTGACCACCATCGCGTCCGCTCTCCTCATCGGGATGGACTCCACCGATCCGGAGGCACGAAGCGGCGCGATCCGCGCCTTCCTGGTCACGGGCGCAGGCGGCCTCGCGATGCTCGCCGGCGTGGTGCTGCTCGGGCAGATCGCCGGCACCTACAATCTGTCGGAGCTCGCTCCGCGCGCGGGCGAGATCGTGGCGAACCCGGCCCATGTCACCGCGCTCGTCCTCCTGCTCACCGGGGCGTTCGCCAAATCGGCGCAGTTCCCGTTCCACTTCTGGCTCCCGGGCGCCATGGCCGCGCCCGCGCCCGTCAGCGCCTACCTGCACTCCGCCACCATGGTGAAGGGCGGTATCTTCCTGATGGCCCGCCTGTTCCCGGTGTTTCACACGTCCCCCGCCTGGCGCCCCGTCCTCGTCACGGTGGGGCTCACCACCTTCGTCGTGGCCGGATGGGACGCCGTCCGGGCCTGGGACCTGAAGAAGCTCCTCGCTTACAGCACGGTGGCGTACCTCGGCGTGCTGACCGCGCTCTACGGTCTGTACGCGAGGGCCGGGACGCGCGGCGAGCTGCTCAACATCGCGAACCACGCGCTGTACAAATCATCTCTCTTCTTGCTCGTCGGCTGGATGGAGAAGGTGACGGGGACACGCGATCTGTCGGTGCTGAAGGAGGAGCACTGGTTCCGGCGCGAGCCGATCGCCGGCCTCTTGATCGGCGTCGGCGCCGCCGCCATGGCCGGCTTTCCCTTCGTGCTCGGCTTCATCAGCAAAGAGGTCCTCTACGAGGCGCTGCTGGCCGATCGCTCCCCGGGCGGCGTGGTCGCGCTCGTGGCAGCGCTCGCGGGCGGGGCGTTCGCCGTCGCTTACGCGCTCAAGCTCTTCGTCAGCTCGTTCTGGGGCCCCGACGTCCCGCCCGAAGATCGCGGCCATCCGAGGCACCAGCTCTCGCCATGGCTGCTGGTCATCCCCGTCGTCTTGCTCACCCCGCAGGTGATCGGCGGCATTGCTCCCGGGTGGCTGGGCTCGCTGCTGGAGACCGAAGCCACGTGGCCGGAGTGGCTGGCCGTATGGCACCACGGGGACGCCCTCTCCGCCCTCAGCTTGCTCACCATCGCGCTGGGGGTGGGCGGCTACCTCCTCTGGAGGCAGCTCGCAAAGCCTCCCGGCGAGCCGGAGACACAGGTCCTCTCCGACCGGATCTCCGAGGCCGTCCTCCGGCTCTCGGGCTGGGCGGGTCGAGCCGCACAGGCAGGGGGACTGCCGCGTTACCTGGCGGTGATGCTCCTCTTCGCCGCCGCCGCGTCGTGCGCCGCCGTCGCCCTCGGCGATGGGCTCGGCACGACCGGGACGTGGGGCCCCGACCTCGGGGTCGCCTGCCTCCCGGCGCTCATGATCATCGTCGGGGCTGCGCTGACGCCCTTCGGGCCGAGCCGCATCACCAGGGTCGTGACGTTGGCGGTCGCGGGATACGGCGTGGCGGTCTTCTACATCCTCTTTCGCGCGCCCGATCTCGTGCTCACGCAGATCCTCGTCGAGACGGTCTCTCTCGTCCTGCTCCTGCTCGTCTTTCGCAGGCTCCCCAGGCTCCGCCCCGACGCGCGGCCTCGGAGGGTGCGCCTCGCTCACGCCGCGGTGGCGGGCACCGTGGCGGCCCTCGCGGCGGTCCTCGCCTGGAGCACCGGCGTCCATCCTCCGAGGGCCCCCGCCGGCGCGAGCCAGCTCGCGCTGTCGCTCCCGGAGGCCCACGGAAGGAACGCCGTCAACGTGATCCTCGTGGATTTCCGGGGCGCCGACACCCTCGGCGAGATCGCCGTGCTCGCCGTCGCCGCGCTGGGCGCGACGGCGCTGCTGCGCGCGCGGCGCGAGCCGGCTCCGACGTCGAGGCGAGGGGGGGCCGGGGCATGCGATCGCCCTTCCTGAGCCGCGTCGCCACAGGGGTGCTCCCGCTGGCCGTCGTCCTTGCGCTCTTCCTGCTGCTCCGCGGGCACGACGCGCCGGGCGGCGGCTTCATCGCCGGGCTCGTCACGGCCATCGCGTTCGTCCTGGCGGCCCTCGCCTTCGGCGCGGATACGGTGCGGACCGCGCTCACCCCGATCGTCTGCAGGATGCCCTGGATCGGCTTGCTCGTCGCCCTGGCCTCGGGGCTCCCCGCCGTCGCGCGCGGCCAGGGCTTCTTGACCCATTACCACCTGCAGATCGGCGTCACGGATCCTCCAGCGCTCCGCCTCTCGACGACGCTCCTCTTCGACGTCGGCGTCTACCTCGCGGTGGTAGGCGCCGCGGCCCTGGTGCTCGACGCCTTCGCCGCGGAGGCGCCGCCGTGATCGGAGCCGCCGCGATCGCAGCCGGGGCGCTCCTCGCCGCGGGTCTGTACCTGATGCTGTCCCGCGACGTACAGCGCGTGGCGATCGGCTTTCTCCTGCTGTCCAACGGCGTGAACCTCTTCGTGCTGACCGCCTCGGGCATGCCCGCGGGAGCGGCGCCGCCGCTGATCCCGGAGGATCCGGCCGCCGCCCTCGCCCGCCCCACGGCCGATCCCCTGGCGCAGGCGTTCATCCTCACGGCGATCGTGATCGGCTTCGGGATGGCCGCCTTCCTGCTCGCCATGGCCGCCGACATCCACCGGCGGAACGGGAGGGATCAGCCGCCGGGGAGGAGCGACGCGTGAACGCGGCGATCGTGGCGATCCCGGTTCTCCTCCCCCTCTTCACCGCGGTGCTCCTGGCGCTGATCTCCGGGAGGCCGCGGCTGGAGCGGTGGCTGTCGCTCGCCAGCAGCATCCTCCTGTGCGCGACCGCGCTCGTGATCACCGCCCGGACGACCCGGGGCGCGATCCTGGTGCTCGCCATCGGAAGCTGGAGCCCGCGCGTCGGCATCGTGTGGGTGACGGACTCGCTCGCCGCCCTGATGCTGCTGTTCGCGGCGATCGTCGCCGTCGCCGCGCTCGCCTACGCGCCCGGCTCGCTGCGCGGCGCGCGCGAGCGGCGCTATTTCTACCCGCTCCAGCAGCTCATGATGGCAGGTGTCAACGGCTCCCTCGTGACCGGTGATCTCTTCAACCTGTTCGTGTTCTTCGAGCTCATGCTCCTGTCGTCCTTCGCGCTCCTCGCGCTCGGCACCCGGGCCGCGGGGTTCCAGCACACGCTCGCGTACGTGGTGATGAACCTCGTCGCCAGCGCGCTGCTCCTCGGCGGCGTGGGCGCGGTCTACGGCACGGCGGGCACCGTGAACATGGCCGAGCTCGCCGTGCGCGTCCGCGAGGGGGACCTGCCTGTCGCCTTCTGGGGCGCGGAGGCGCTGGTGATCGTCGTCTTCATGGTCAAGGCGGCCCTGGCGCCGGTCTTTTTCTGGCTGCCCGACGCGTACCCGGAGGCGTCCGTCGTGGTCAACGGTCTCTTCGCCGGGCTCCTCACCAAGGTTGGAGTCTACACGCTGTTCCGCTCCGTCCCGCTCCTCTGCGCGGCCGGACCCGGCGGGCTCCGCCCGGCGCTCCTCGTGATCGCCGCGGCCACGATGATCATCGGCGTCGTGGGGGCGCTCGGGCGAAGCACGATACGCGGCGTCCTGTCGTTCCACATCGTGAGCCAGGTCGGCTACATGATCTTCGGCCTCGCGCTGTTCACGCCGCTCGCGGTGGCAGCGGGGCTCTTCCACACGATCCACAACATGGTCGCGAAGACAGCGCTCATCTTCGCGGGTGGAATCGCGGAGCGCATCGGCAGGTCGGGGAAGCTCTTCCACGTCCGCGGGCTCGCGCGCACGCACCCCTTCGTGGCCGCGGGCTTCTTCGTCCCTGCCATGTCGCTGGCCGGGCTGCCCCCGCTCAGCGGTTTCTGGGGGAAGCTGCTCCTCGTCGTCGCCGGCTTCCGGGCCGGAGCCTTCCTCGTCACCACGGTATCGCTCGTCGTCGGGCTGCTCACGCTCGCGTCGATGCTCAAGATATGGAGCGCTGTCTTCTGGGGAGAGCCCATCGGCCAGCGTATGCCCCGGGTCGGCCGCGACCGCGGCATGGTGAGCGCGACGCTCGGCCTCGGCGCGTTGACCGTGCTCCTGGGCGTCGCGGTGGCGCCGATCTTCGCGCACCTCGAGCGGACGGCGGCGACGCTCCTGGAGGTGACTCCGTACGTGGACGCGGTCCTCGGGCAGCGATGATGAACCGATGAGCCACCTCGCGTTGAACCTGCTCCTCGCCATCGTCTGGATGCTGCTCCATGCGGAGCTCTCTCTGGGGCGCCTGGTCGAGGGCTCCCTCGTCGGCTTCGGCGCGGTCGCGCTCACCGAGCGCGCGCTCGGCCGGAGCCTCTACTCGCGCGCTGCAGCCGGCGTGCTCGCCCTCGCCTGCTGCTTCGTCCGGGAGCTCGTCGTCTCGAGCCTCACCCTCGCGCGCGATACCGTCCGTCCGCGGCCCGTGTTCCATCCGGCGTTCGTCCGCCTCGACGTGCGCAACCTGAGCCCCACCGAGATGATCCTCCTCGCCTGCCTCATCTCGCTGACGCCGGGCACGCTCACGATCGACGTGGGCCCCGAGGAGCGGGCGCTCTACATCCACTCGCTCTACACGCGCGATCCCGCGGTGCTGGGGAGCCGGCTGCGCCGCTTCGTCCACCTGATCCAGCGCGCCGCGGGGCGCGGGCTGCCGCCGTCGTCGGAGGAATGATATGGGAAGCGTCGATCCCCGATCCGCCGTCCTCTTCGCCTCGCTCTTCGTGCTCGGCGCCGGCGTCGCGCTCTGCACGATCCGCATCGCGCGCGGGCCGACGCACTTCGATCGGTTGCTCGCGTTCGATTGCCTGTTGATGAACGTCGTCGGCGTGGCGCTCCAGGCATCCATCTTGCTCGAGACGGACGCGTTCATGGAGGTGGTGCTGGTGGCCGCGCTGTTCGGGTTCATCGGCACCATCTCGCTGGCCGCCTACCTGGAGGGCTCCTTTGCTCGCTAGCGTGCTCGAAGTCGCCGCCGCCCTGGTGGGGACGTTCTTCATGTTCGTGGCGTCGCTCGGCATCCTGCGCCTCCCGGATTTCTATGCGCGCATCCATGCGCCGACGAAGGCTGCCACGCTGGGGCTCGCGTTCCTGCTCGCCGCGGTCGCGCTGCACTTCAAGGATCTGACGAGCGTGACCAAGGCGGCGCTGGCGCTGTTCTTCGTGGGCGTGACCGCCCCCGTGGGCGCGCACATCCTGGCGCGGGCGGCGTACCGCAGCGGCGTGCGGGCGCCCGGCACGCTGATCGACGAGTACGGGCCTTCGGCGCAGCGCCCGCGCGGCGGGCCCGGGCGTGCGGAGGACCAGTGAACCGGGAGCACTGAGAGATCCACGGCGCAGGGTCGAAATGTGCGCGCCGCCCGTGGCGCTCGCGGCTACGGTGCGGCCGTGCTCCTCGACGTGGCGCAGCTCCTCCTGGGCGGGCTATTCCTCTATTTCGGCGCAGAGTGGCTGGTCAAGGGCTCGGCGGGCCTGGCCCTGGCGTTCGGCCTGCGGCCGCTCGTCGTGGGACTCACCGTGGTTGCGTACGGCACCTCGGCCCCGTCGACGCCGAGCGCGCCGGCGCCCCGGGCGGGCGCGGCAAGCCGCGCCTCGCGCTGATCACGGTGGTGGGCCTCGGCCTCCTGGTCCTCGGCGGCAAGGTGTTCGTCGACGGCGCGGTGGGCGTGGCGCTCGGCGTGGGCATGAGCGAGCGGCTGGTGGGGCTCACCATCGTCGCGGTCGGCACCTCGCTCCCGGAGCTCGCGACCAGCGTCATCGCGGCCTTGCGCGGGCACTCGGCCATCGCGGTCGGCAACGTGGTCGGCTCGAACATCTTCAACGTGCTCATCATCCTCGGCGGCGCCGCGCTGGCGCGGCCGCTCGCGGGCTCGCCCGGCACCATGGCCGTCGACCTCATCGCCCTCGGCGCGCTGACGGCGTCCGCGGCCGTCGCGATGAGGACCGAGCGCGTCCTCGGCCGCGCCGAGGACGCGCTGCTGGTGATGTACGTGACCTTCCTCGTCGCGCTGATCCTCGCCGGCTGACGCCCCCGCGCCGCGTCGACATGGAGGGCGCCGCGCCTCCTCGGCGCAAAGCGCTACGCCTTCGGAGCTCCGTCGGCGAACTCCCAGAGGAACGTCCCCTTTCCTTGCTTCTCGTCCGGCGGGGCCAGGACGAGGCGTGTTGCGCGCAGGAACTCCGCGAGCGACGTGAGCGCGTCAAGCTCGCGGGGTGAAAGGTCGCTCACCGCGGAGTGGAGCCGCTCGCGCGCCGGGCCGACGGCGCGCGGCGCGAGCGGCTCGGCGCCGGCGCCGGCGCCGGGCCAGGCGTGCTCGAACAGCGCGGCGGTCGTGATCGCCGTGTTCAGGATCACGCTCCGGATGTAACGGCGTGCTCCCGCGAGCGACTCCGAGAGCTCCAGCGCGCCGACGCGGTCGCCGGGCACGGCCACTGGCGCGCAGGTGACGAGGATGTCGGCGTCCTCCTTGGGGATCCTGTGTACGACCGCTTGCCCCTTCGCAACGGGGAGGAGCAGCTCCGGAGCCAGCCGAGGCCGATGGGCCTCTCCCGCCTGCCCGTCGAGCCAGGTCCACCGGATGTCCACCTGTCTCTCCCGCTCGTTGGCGTCTTCCACGAGGCGCAGCGCCCGCGCCTGTCCCTCGGAGCGCCACACCTCCGTGACGGCGGCCGCCAGCGCGCGGCCCATCGCCTGATGATCGCGCTGCACGTCGTTCTCGAAGACGTTCGCCTCTCGGCGGATCTGGACGTAGGCGCTCAGCGCGAGCACGAGGAATACCCCGAACATCAGCGCGAGCGTCAGCTTGCGCGCGAGCTTCATGCCCCGCGTCGTAGCGCAGAAAGATCGCCGCAAGCCACCCGCGCGACGCCGTCGCAAAGTACGACATGCCGCAATTTGCAGCACCGGCTATCCCGAAGAGGACGTCGTGGTGCAGATCCTCCGCGAGGCGGCCGAGCGCACGGGCGACGCGGTCGGCGACGGCACGACGACCTCCACCATCCTGGCTCATGTGATCTTCGCGGAAGGGCTCCGCAACATCGCCGCGGGCGCGAGCGCGATCGACCTCAAGCGCCGCATTTGAGCGGGGACCTCACGCGGCCGTCGAAGCGGTGCGGTCGCTCTCCCGTCCTGTACAGAGGCTGCTTCAGCCGCACCGGCAGAAGATGTGGCTGAACTCGCAGGACGGCGAGCTCCGCGACCACCGACTCCAGCCAACCGGACCTATCAAGATGGCGGTGATATCGAGCCGCGCCATGACTTCCTCTTGGTACATCGGCCGCGGGGGCCGCGCGATGGCTCGTGAGGTATTGTTGGACAACTCGTCAGGTGCTACCCGATGACTCGCCGGATCTCGCTCTATACCTCGGCAGGCACCGCGCGATGGTTCGTGAGATGTCGCTGGACACCTCGGCACGCGCCGCGCGATGCCTCCCGGGGTATCGGTCAATACCTCGGCAAGATTCCGGCCATCCCTCAGCAAGAATTCGACGAGCGTCGCGTCTCGCCCGCCTGTTATTGCATGTAATTCCGTTGAACCGTCCTTTCGATTAGGTTCCGCGCCGTTCGGATGACCTTCACGACGGCTGCATTGCCCTCCCATTTCCCTCGCGCGCTGGGTGCGCTCGCCCTCGCGGCGTTCTCTTCATGGCCGGCGCTGGCCTGGGCATCGCCGGAGGCGCCCATGTCCGGTGCGCTGTCGGCGCCCGCGGAGCCGGCGGGCGAGGCGCCGCCTGCCGAGCCCGCGCCGAAGCTCCCGGCGCAGCGCGGCCCGCGCGCGCTCCTCGGTCTGTCCTGGGTCCGCATCGACGTGCTCGGCTATCGCCTCGATCTCGGCTGGCAGATTCCGTGGATACAGCACACCGCGCTGCGCGCCTCTCTCTCGGCGCTGTATTCCTACGATTCGGTGTCCCTGCCGAACATGCCGGGCCTCGGTGGGCTCGCGCCGAGCGGCGATCTGGAGATCCACGAGCTCGCGCTCCTCGCGACCGCGGAGATCGACGTCGCGCTGCTCTCCACTGAGCAGGGCCGCCTCGCGGCCGGGGGCGGGCTCGGCATCGGGCCCTCCTTTGCCTGGGTGAAGATGCCCGACATGCCATTTCAGCCCGGCGAGTGGACCCACGCGAGCGCGGCGATCGGGCGGCTGTCCGGGTACCTCGAGTACCGCTTCGCGTCGGGCTGGCTGCTGCGCGGGCAGCCGTTCGGGCTCCTCTTCTCCGGACAGGACAACGCGGACACGGTCTACGAGATGGCCGCGATGGGAGGGTATCAATGGTAACGCGAGGCGCGGTCGGCTCCGCGCTCGGGTGGCTCGGCGCGGTGCTCTTCGCGGGCGTCGCGGCCGCGGCGTGGAGCCCCCTCGGATGCAGCGCGGGATGGGAGCCAGGCCCGGACTGCGGACGCGAGGGCGCCGCCTGCAGCGAACACGGCGACTGTTGCTCGTTCGGCTGCATCGCAGGTGTCTGCGCGTGCACGCCGGCGGGCATGGCCTGTCGCTCGGACGGCGCGTGCTGCTCGGGCGCGCGCTGCGAGTCCGGGCATTGCCGCCCGGGCTGCCGCGCGGCGGACGCCGAGTGCACGCGCGACGCCGACTGCTGCGACGGCAACACGTGCGAGGCGGGCCGCTGCGGCGCGCCCCGCTGCAACCGGGATCGAGAGGTGTGCGACGAGGACGCCGACTGCTGCGAGGGCCTGACCTGCCAGCAGTCGAACGACGGGCTCTCGTCGCTCGGCGCCTGCAGCTCGCTCTGCGCGGCGCAGGGGGAGAGCTGCAGCGACGGCGCCTGCTGCAACGGCCTCACCTGCAACGGCGCCACCTGCGTCCTCGCCTGCCGCGAGCGGGAGCAGGGCTGCTCGGCCGACGAGCCCTGCTGCGCCGGGCTCGAGTGCGAGGAGGGGAGCTGCCGCGCGTGCGCGGACGTCAGCACCACGTGCAGTTCGGCCGGGGACTGCTGCGGCGCGCTCGACTGCGTCGACGAGCGCTGCGCCTGCAAGCCGCTCGGAGAGACCTGCGCGCGCCCCGACGACTGCTGCACCGGCGGCTGCTTCGACGGGCTCTGCGCCTGCCACCAGACGGGCGGCGCCTGCCAGCGCGCCGAGGACTGCTGCTTCGGCTGGGCCTGCCGCAACGGGACCTGCGAGCCGGACGAGTGCTTCCGGTCAGGGCACGTCTGCGCGGTGGACAGCGACTGCTGCGGCGGCACCTGCGCGGCGGGGGCGTGTTGCTCCGCCGAGGGCAACAGCTGCTATGACGAGGACGATTGCTGCTCGGGGCTCGTGTGCCACCGCGAGAGCGGCTGCGGCCCCTGCGGGGCGATCGGGACGAGCTGCACCCGGGGCGAGGAGTGCTGCGACGGGGCCTGCCACGTCAGCCTCGGCCAGTGCTGCGGCGGGGCGCAGGCGGCCTGCGACGCCGAGCGTCCGTGCTGCTCGAACCTCGAGTGCGGCGCGGGCGGGCGCTGCTGCGCGCGCATCGGCACGTGCGACGAGGACGCGGACTGCTGCGACGGCTTCGAGTGCGCGGCGGGCCGCTGCGTGGTGGAGCCCGGCGGACCCTGCGGGGACGGCTTCGACTGCCCGGCCCCGATGACGTGTGTCGCTGGACGTTGCTGCCAGGACCGGTTGACGACGTGCACGCTCGACGTCCAGTGCTGCAGCGGCCGCTGTCACCTGAACCAGTGCCAGTAGCGGGAGGCCGGCGCCGCGCCCCCGCGCCGCGCCGCGGCCCGGATCACCGGGCTGCGGCGGCGCCGATCGCGTCGCGGCACCGCGCGACGTCCTCCCAGAACGTCGGGTAGGTCTTCGCGACACACGCCGGGTTCTCGATCGTCACCCCGGGCCGGCAGAGGCCGAGCACGGCGAAGCTCATCGCCATGCGGTGGTCGCTGTAGCTCTGCACCAGCGCGGGCGACAGCGGCCGCGGCTCGATGCGGAGCCAGTCGTCGCCGTGGGTCACCTCCTGCCCGAGCCGGCGGAGCTCCGCGACCGTGGCGGCGAGGCGGTCGGTCTCCTTGATCCGGATGTTCGCCACGTTCCGGATCGTCGTCGGCCCCTCGAAGAGCGGGGCGATCGCCGCGAGCGTCATCACGGTGTCCGAGATGTGATGCATGTCGACGTCGACGCCGCGGAGGCGCCCGCCGCCGCGCACCGTGGTCGCGTCGGCCTTGCGGGTCACCTGCGCGCCGGCCTGCTCCAGGAGATCGACGAACCGGTAATCGCCCTGCAGGGCCCCCTCGCCGAGGCCGGGCACGGTGATGGCGCCGCCCGCGGCCGCCGCGAGCGCGAAGGGGTAACTCGCGGAGGACGCGTCCGGCTCGATCCGGTACCTCCGCGGCCGGTACCCCTCGGCGCGGTGCACCGTGAACCCGCCGTCGACCTCGTCGATGCGGCCGCCGAAGTCCGCGACCATGCGGCGCGTGATCTCGACGTACGGGCGGCTCACCAGCGCGCCGGACACGCGCAGGTCGATGTCGGCCTCGGCGAAGGGGCCGGCCATCATCACCGCCGAGAAGTACTGGCTCGAGCGATCGCCGCGCATCGTGAGCGCGCCGCCGGGCAGCCGGCCGCCGCGGATGCGGAGCGGAGGGCACCCGGTCGGGCACGCCACGTCGACCCCGAGCTGCCGCAGGCCGTCGACCAGATCGGCGATCGGGCGCTTCGCCATGTGCTCGTCGCCGACCAGCACCACCTCGCCGGGCACGAGGCACGCGAGCGCCGCCAGGAAGCGCACGGTCGTGCCGCTGTTGCCGACGAACAGCTCGCGCTCCGGCGCGCGCAGCCGGTGCCGTCCCCCCTCGACCACCAGGGTGTCCGGCCCGGCGTCCTGGATCCGGATCCCCAGCGCTTCCAGGGCGGACCGCATGTGCCGGGTGTCGTCGCTGTGGAGCACGCCTTCGAGCGTGCTCTCGCCGTCGGCCAGGGCCGCCAGCACGAGCGCGCGGTTGGTGATGCTCTTCGAGCCGGGGACGCGCCAGATCAACTCGGGCGGCGAGGAGAGCGGGAGGATGGGCAGCGGGCCAGCGGGCGTCGTCGTCATCGCGGCCGGCAGCCTAGATCCTCGCGGCCTCACAGGCTACTTGCGGCAGCACCGCCTATCGTGTCGCCTTCAACGACCAGCGCCCCGAATCCTTGCTCCGAGGCACGCCTTGACCTGTCACCGCACCTTGCCCGAACGCCACCGCAGATCTCGTCTCCGGCGCGAGCTCGCCGCCGTAACGCTGGCGCTCCTGCTCGCGGACGCGCCGCGGGGGATGGCCGCTCCTGCGGCCCCGGCGCAGCCCACGGCCGCCCCGGCGCAGCCCACGGCCGCCCCGGCGCAGCCCGCGGCCGCCCCGGCGCAGCCCACGGCCGCCCCGGCGCAGCCCACGGCCGCCCCGGCGCAGCCCACGGCCGCCCCGGCGCAGCCCACGGCCGCCCCGGCGCAGCCCACGGCCGCCCCGACGCAGCCCACGGCCGCCCCGACGCAGCCCACGGCCGATCCGACGCAGCCCACGGCCGATCCGACGCAGCCCACGGCCGATCCGATGGAGCCCACGGCCGATCCGATGCAGCTTGCAACGGCTTCCGCGCGGGAGAAGGCGGCCGAGCACTACGGAAGAGGCCGGGCTTTCTACGACAAGCGCGAGTGGTCCAAGGCGCTCGCCGAGTACGCGGCGGCGCGGCAGCTTTATCCGAGCTGGACCGCAACCGCCAGCGCCGCGCTGTGCCTGACGCAGCTCGGGCGCCACGACGAGGCGCTGGAGATGTTCGAGACGCTGCTCCGCGACTTCGGCGACCGGCTGCCCGCCGCCGCGAAGCAGGCGGCGCAGCGTCAGCTGGACGAGCTGCGCCGCCTCGTCGGCATCCTCGAGGTCGACGCCGCCGAGCCCGGCGCGCTGATCGTGGTCGACGGTCGACCTCGCGGCGAGGCGCCGCTCCCCGCGCCGCTCCGGCTCACGTCCGGCAGCCACTGGGTGCGCGTCTTCAAGGAGGGCTTCGAGCCCTTCGAGCAACGCGTCGAGATCGCGGGCGATCGCGTCGTGCGCGTCAGCGCGCGGCTCCGGCCGCTCCTGCGCATGGGGCGCCTGCGGGTCGTCGAGCAAGGGGGCCGGCCGCTCGACGTCGTGGTGGACGGCAACGTCATGGCCAAGACGCCCTGGGAAGGGCTGCTCGCGCCCGGCGAGCACACCGTGGTGCTGCGCGGCGAGCGCCACCTCGGCACGCCGCCGGTGCGCGTCCAGGTCGAGGTCGACAAGACGGTGCCGCTGACGCTCTCGGCCGAAGAGCTCGCCTCGGCGCTGCGCGTCGAGCCGGTGCCGGTCAACGCCACCGTCGCGGTCGACGGCGTGACCGTGGGCCGCGGCCTCTGGGAAGGGCGGCTGCGCGCGGGCGCGCACCGGGTGGAGATCGCCGCGCCCGGGTTCCTGCCCGAGTCGCGCCGCGTGGTGCTCGGGCGCGACCAGATCGAGGTCGCGCGCGTGACGCTGGAGCGCGACCCGAGCTCCCCCTTCTGGCGCAAGCCCGCGCGCCCGCCGCGCTTCGTCGTCGAGGGCATCCTCGACGGCATGCTCGTGCCGAGCTTCGGCGGCGGCGTCGCCGGCACCTGCATCCGCGGCTGCGACGACGCGCTCGGGACCGGCCTCGCCGCCGTGCTCCACGCGGGCTACGAGCTCGGCGTGGGCCTCGGCTTCGGCGTCACCGCCGGCTACGTCGCGGCGTCGCAGGAGCTCGATGACCGCGAAACGGCGATCACGCCCGTCGGCCTCGCACGGAACCTGGGCACCGTCGACGATCAGCTGACGTTGCGCGGCGTGATGCTCGGCGGGTGGCTCGGCTTCACAGTGCCGCTGGGCGAGCGCTTCCCGCTGCAGTTCCGCGTCGGCGCCGGCGCCCTCGTCGGCTCGCTCCTGGACGAGCGCTCGGGCGGCACGTTCACGGCGAGCGGCGGCGCTCCGTACGACATCAACACCTTCACGCAGAAGCACCCGGCCCGCTTCGCCTACGTGACCCCCGAGGTGCGCATCGGCTTCCCGATCGGCCGGCGCGTGCAGCTGAACGCGGGCGTCGCGCTGCCCGTGCTCATCGACCTCAAGGGCTCGGTGTGGGACGTGGCCCAGGTCGTTCCCGCGGG
This sequence comes from Sorangium cellulosum, assembly GCF_002950945.1. Classification (GTDB taxonomy): domain Bacteria; phylum Myxococcota_A; class Polyangia; order Polyangiales; family Polyangiaceae; genus Sorangium; species Sorangium cellulosum_E. The sequence continues at coordinate 4,640,962 of NZ_CP012673.1, read as the reverse complement.
CACCGACGGCCGCGGGTCATTCCCAGAAAAAGAGACCCTCGTCGGCTCCGTGGTCCTCACGGTCGCGCCCGGGATCGGCGTCCGTTACGAGTTCGACTGACAGGTGCGCGCGTGACGGGTGCCTCGGCGGCGGCAACCCCAGGACGCCGCCGGCCGGGAGGCAGCCGCCGTCACTGCGCCGGCGCGTACGCCCGGAACTGCCCGCTCGTGTGGATCGCGGATCTGCGCGCGCGGGCCGTCGTCGTTGCTCCCCTGCTCGAAATAGACGGCCTCCGAGTCAGGATCGCCCTTGAAGAGGTCCTGCAAGAGCAGCCACGAGACGACCCGTGGATGTCACGCCCCGACCAGCCGCCGCCACGAGCCGAAACGACGGTCCGCGAGGGACACGTGCTCTGCGCGGCAGAGAAGGACGGTGGTTCAGGACACCAGCGCTCGCCGCCGCCTCGTCAATCCTTCAGCGCGCGCGAGCCTGCCCATGAGCAATACAGTATCACCAGAGCTTTCAGCTAGCGGGAAACGCTTTGTAAAGAGCGTTTACACGCCGCTCTCCTCACCCCAGTCGCCGGCCGCCGCCCACGACATGGTCGCCGTCGATCGCGCCAGCCCGAACCGCCCGCCCCGATCGATCGCGATGAGCCCTCCGGTCACGTCGAGCCGCTCCGCGAGGTGCGCGATAATCGCCCGGGCGGCCTCCGCCGCCTCGCTGCCGGCGCGCATGTGTTCCACGGCCGAGTGCGCCACGGCGAGCCGGATCATCCCCTCGCCGTAGCCGGTCGTGGAGACGGCGCCGGCCTCGTCGTCGGCGTACGTCCCGGCCCCGATGATCGGCGAGTCCCCGACCCGCCCGACGCGTTTGTTCACGGTGCCGCCGGTGCTCGTCGCCGCGGCGGAGAGCCCGCTCGCGTCGCGCGCCACGGCCCCGACCGTGCTCCCGGCCCAGGACCCCGCGCTGCCCCGGCCCTGCTGGGCCGCGGCGAGCGCCGCGCGCGCGGCCTCGGTGATGAGCGCGGCCTCGTCCACCGGCGAGAACCCCTTCTGCCGCGCGAACCGCGCGGCCCCGTGCGCGGCGTAGAGCACGTGCCGGCCGTCCTCCAGCGCCGCGCGCGCGATCGCGATCGGCTCGGCGAAGTTGGCGAGCGCGCAGACCGCGCCCGCCCGCAGCGCGCGGCCCTCCATGATGGACGCGTCGAGCTCGACGTGGCCCTCCTCGTTGAGGCACGCGCCCGTGCCCGCGTTGAACAGCGGATCGTCCTCGAGGACCCGCACCGCGCGCTCGACCGCGTCGAGCGCGGTCCCTCCCGCCGCCAGCACGCGCGCCCCCTCGCGCGCCGCGCGCAGGCACCCCGCCGCGTGCAGCGGTCTCCGCTCGGGAGCCACGTTGCCCGCGCCGCCGTGGACCAGGACGGTGCGCTCGCCGCCGCGCCCGCCGAGATGATGGATGACGTGCTTCACGGTCGCAGCACCCTAGCGCGGCGCGCGCCCGGAGGTCCACGCTCACTCGGGCGGCGGCGGCCCGCTCCTCGTCCCGGTCAGATCGTAGTCCATCCAGCACGGCAGCGCGTCGAACACCGGCGCAACGCTGAGGTCGCCGACCACGAGGTCCTCGCAGTGCGATCCCGCCGTGGGCGCGAAGTCGTAGGACAACGTCGCCTCGAACGCCGCGACGTCCTCGCCCGCACCGTCCAGCTCCCCGCGCGCCTGGTCCCGCCGCTCGACCGAGCACGGCGGCCCCGGCGGCGCGTCGCCGGCGCGCATGTCCACGACGACCCGCGACTCGATCACGAAGCTCACCTGGTCGTCCTCGATCACCCCCTCGATCACGCTCCCGCCGTTGTTCCAGAAGAGCGCGCCCTCGTCGCGCGCGAGCGCGACGTCGAACTCCCACGAGCGCGTCGCGCCGAGCGCCCCCGCGCCGCAGGAGTTCCTCCGCTGCTCCCCCACCACGTGGAACGTCCCGAGCGCGGTCCCCGGCGCGTGGGCGTCCTGATCCCCGACGAGCTCGGCGCACGCCGACACCCCGGGCAGCGCCGACAGCAGCGCGAGCAGCACCATCCGCATCGCCGCCGGCTACCAGACGCCGGCGCACAGGGCAAAGAAACGGCGCGCTGGCAATGGAAATAAAAAACGGGTCGGGTGCGTCACTTCGCACCCGACCCGTCCCGTGGGCCTCTACCGGAGGCCTTCTGGACCCGCTTGATCCTGCCTGTGCGGCGCCTCAGCAACCCCCATCGCGACTTCCGAACTGACTCCGAGGCACCGGTGGGATCGGTTCCGGATGACCCGAGTCATCCTCGATCCCTCTGCCGGCCTCGCAGAGCTCGCGACGGCGATCAACAGAGTGTCACGCGCCGGACCTGGCCGAGCGCGGGGCGCGCCTCGCAAGGTCATGATGACCGTGCGCCACGCTCCGCGAGGGTCAGCTGTTCCCAGCCTCCGGTGTAGAAGAGCCACTGGTACTATGCATGGTGTCCATCCCTCCTCCGGCGTGCCGGCACCCTGCGCCGGATCGAACGAGATCGTCCGGCATGGCTAGGGTGTTCGATACGGATCGGCAGAGAACCCGCCGATCTGGTGTCGACCTCGGCGCCACGGTGCTCCGTGGCAGGACCAATCCTGGAGCGACTGCTCCGTCCGGGGCCGAGGACCAAGGTATCACCGCTGTTCAGGCGAGCAAGGGCCTCGGGCACCGAAAGAATCCAAAGTTCGCCGCGCGGGCTCAGGCTTCGCAGGGCGGCGCCGAGCGAGCGGAGCGCCGTCGAGGACGCTCGCAAGATCGCCGTCGAGGACGCTCGCAGGCCAGCTGGCGCTGCGGCGGCGTGGTGCGGTTGTGTTACGGCGGGCTCCGGGCCGGGGCGCCAGCGCCGACCGGGCGCGCGCTACACGTGCACGAACCAGCTCGCCTCGTCGCCCTCCGGCATCGCCGTGGCGAGGACCGCGAGCATCGCGTCGATCTCTTCCTTGGTGTGCACCCCGCTGCGCAGGATGGCCGCCGGGCCGTCGCCTGCGGGCACCGCGATCGACTCCACGGCGAGCGCCGTCTCGACCCCGTAGCCGTAGGACGCCAGCGTCACGACCGCGGTCGCCTCCCGGTCGTCGAGCAGCCGGCGGATCGTCAGCGTGCGCCGCACCCGCTCGCTGTCCTCGGCCCACACCGCGAGCCACGCGCGCGTCGCCTCGTCGAGGCCGACGAGGACGAGCTGCGCGGGCGGCATCGCGTCGGGGTCGGCCGCGGCCACGGCCGCGCGGTGGAAGCCGCGCACCTCCCGGCACCAGAGCGGCGGCGCGCCCTCCACCTGAACGAGAAAACCGTAGGGGCCGCGAGCCCCCTCTCGCTCGGAGCCCCCCGAGGAAGCGGAAGAGAAACCGTCGGTCGACACGAGGGCAGACGATACACGAGCTCTGCTCCGCGGAGGAAGCCCGCTCAACTGCGCAGCACATCGTTCTTCCTGGCCCCCCTGGCGGGCCCGACCGGGGTATGCGCCCCGGTCACACGCGACAATTGTGTGCGCTCCCGGCCCCCCGCCGCAACGAGACCGCCACGCTCCCTGGTTTTCGGCTAAGGTGGCCGCCGCCTCCCCCGTGGAGCCCCGTCCGGGACGGGGTGCGCCCTGCACGTACGGCGTCGCCCCTTACGGATGGGCTCCAGCCCGCAGCGGCGGGTCGGGGCGTGGCGGCGCCCGCGCGCCGGGTGCGCTTCCGCGGCGGCACCGGCGTCAAGGTCGGACCGCGCGCCCCCCGCGTCACCTCGCTTCCCCTACGAACCGCAGGCAATGAAGCTCACGTCACAACAAGTCATCGAGATCGTCTCCGCGTTCTGCGCCTACTTCGCCGTCGCGTACGCGCTGAACACGTTCCTCCCGGCGCGCTTCCGGGTGCAGGCACGGTACGGCACGGTCGCCGCGGGCATCGCGTTGTTCTTCTATGGCCTGCACCGGTACGTCGACGAGCACGCCCGGGCCGTGGATCTCGCGAAGGTGCTCATCGCGATGGGCGCGGCGCTCTGCGTCTTCTACGAGACGCAGCGCGAGGGGATGCGCCGGCCGATCGCGGAGCGCTGGAAGCGGTTCGTCGGCGTGGCGCTCGGGATCGCCGCCATCCTCTGCTACTTCAACGGCTTCCGCTTCGGATATCCCAAGTATTACCACCGCTGGGATCAGTTCCATTACTACATGGGGGCCAAGTACTTCCCGGAGATGGGGTACGACGGGCTCTACAAATGCGCGTTGATCGCGCAGGACGAGCTCGGGCTCGTCACGTACACGAACGAGGACACCGGGCGGCAGGTCCGGCTGGACATGGCGAAGGAGGTCCGCCATCCGGACAAGAAGATCCGGAACCTCGGCGGCGACAACCTCCTGCTCCCCGCGAGCGAGGTGCTCGCCCACCCCGAGGTCTGCAGCCCGAACGCGGCGCCGAAGGAGGGCGCGCCGGTGCCGGCCGAGGCGCGGGCGCACTTCACGCCCGAGCGCTGGGAGATGTTCAAGCGTGACGTGCAGTTCTTCCGGACGTCCTCCGACAAGGGCTACTGGGAGGACATGCAGAAGGACCACGGCTACAACCCGCCGCCGGTCTGGACCATCATGGGCAAGTTCTGGGCGGATCTGCACCCGGCCAGCACGCGTTACCTGCAGTTCCTCGCGAGCTTCGACATTCTCTATCTGCTCGGAACGTTCGCCTCGCTCTACTGGGCCTTCGGGTGGCGGGTGTTCTCCGTCGCGGCGATCTTCTGGGGCTGCCAGGCGTCGGCGCCGTTCTACTGGACCGGCGGCGCGTTCCTCCGGCAGGACTGGCTCTTCTTTCTCGTCCTCTCGGCGTGCCTCATCCGCAAGCGTTACTTCAAGCTCGCCGGCGCGAGCATGGTGTACGCCGGCCTCCTGCGCATCTTCCCGGGCCTCGCGGTGATCGGCTGGCTCACGGTCGCCGGGATCTACCTCGTCCGCCACAAGCGCATGGCGCGGACGCACGTGCAGGTGCTGATCGGCGGCGTGCTCGCCGCCGCCGTGCTCATCCCGGTGAGCGTCGCGGTCTCCGGCAAGGACTCGTACCGGCAGTTCTACGAGCACACCCTCGAGGTGCACGACCAGACGCCGCTGACGAACCACATGGGCCTCCGGGTGCTCATCGCCCACAAGCCCGGCACCGGCGTCGAGTCCGGCCGCATGAAGTACACGAAGGACACGAAGCTCGTCGACCCGTTCGAGGTCTGGAAGCGGATGCGCAACGAGCGCTACGCGAAGTACCGCTGGCTCGCCTACGGCATCATCGCCGCGAGCTTCGCCGCCTTCGTCTACGTGTGCCGGCGGATCCGCTCGCTGTGGGTGGCGCAGTGCCTCGGCCAGATCTTCATCATCCTGCTCTCGCAGCTCACCTGTTATTACTATTCCTTCATGATCCTGACCGCGCCGCTCACCCGGCTGAAGCGGCAGATCGAGGTGCCCTTGTTCGGCCTGGCGGCGCTCAGCCAGTTCGTCTGGATGGCGTCCTACTGGAACGACGACAAGTACACAGCGCTGACCGCCATTTCACTCGCGTTCTGCTATTACCTGCTGTGCGTGTTCTCGGGTAGACCGATGCCCTGGGAGCGGCGCCGCGAGCCCGCGGCCGCAGCGGCGGGCGACGCGGGCGACCAGGTCGTCTCCAAGGCCTGAGCCCGACCTGCCGCGCCGGGCGACCCCGGGCGCGCACCTCGTGAACCCTGGAAACGAACGATGACGGACGCAGAGCGAGAGCACGCTGAAGATCCCGGCGATCCCCAGGCCGACGAGGGCCGCCCGAGCGACCCGGGGGCGCCGGTCGACCGGGACGACAGCCCGCCCCGGCGCGAGGAGCGGGCGGTCCACGCCTTCCGGAAGGTGCCGCGGACGGGCGTCATCTACGTGACGACCGAGGCCGCGCGCCTGGGGTTCAACCCGGGTCGCGACGCCGAAGGGCCGGACGGCTGGTGCAACCTCGGGCAGGGTCAGCCGGAGACGGGCCCGATCCCCGGCGCGCCCGAGCGGTGCGCGGCGGTGCCGATCGCCGGCGACGACCAGGAGTACGCGCCGGTCGCGGGCCTGTGGGAGCTGCGCGAGGCGATCGCCTCGCTGTACAACCGCGCGTACCGGCGGGGCATGCCGTCGCGCTACACGGCCGAGAACGTCGCCGTGTCCGGCGGAGGCCGCATCGCCCTCACCCGCGCCGCGGCGGCGCTCGGGCAGATCAACCTCGGCCACTTCCTGCCCGACTACACCGCGTACGAGGAGCTGCTCGACGTCTTCCGCCTGTTCTCGCCCATCCCGATCCTGCTCGAGGGCGAGCGGGGCTACACGTTCTCGGTCGGCGACCTCCGCCGCGAGATCCTCGGCCGCGGCCTGAGCGCCATCCTCGCCTCGAACCCCTGCAACCCGACGGGGAAACACGTGCGCGGCGAGGAGCTCGCGGCGTGGGTCCGCACCGCGAAGGAGCTCGATTGCGCCCTCCTGCTCGACGAGTTCTACTCGCACTACGTCTACGGCATGGGCGACGTCGCCCCCATGGAAAGCGCGGCGCGTTACGTCGAGCACGTGGACCGCGATCCCGTGGTGATCTTCGACGGCCTGACGAAGAACTGGCGCTACCCCGGCTGGCGCGTCACCTGGACGCTCGGACCGCGCGAGGTCATCGAGGCGGTGGCGAGCGCCGGCAGCTTCCTCGACGGCGGTGGATCGAAGCCGATGCAGCGCGCCGCCGCAGAGCTGCTCACCATCGAGCACACCCGCGCAGAGACGACGGCCATCCACCGGGCGTTCTCGCGCAAGCGCGATCTGCTGCTCGCGGGGCTGCGCAAGCTCGGCGTCACCTTCGACGTGGAGCCCGAGGGCACGTTCTACGTCTGGGGCTCGGTCGCCGATCTGCCCCCGGGGCTCTCCGATGGCCACGGATTCTTCCGGGCGGCGCTCGGGGAGCGGATCATCGTCGTGCCGGGCGAGTTCTTCGACGTCAACCCAGGCAAGCGCCGGGCGGGGCGGCCGTCACGGTTCCGCCATCACGTCCGCTTTTCGTTCGGCCCGAGCGAGGACGTCCTCGTCCGGGCGCTCGGGCGGCTCGAGCGCATGGTAGGCGAGCGTCGGCGGGCCTGACACCGGCGCCGCCGCGCAGCGGCGCGGGAAGACGGGGCCGAGCGCCAGGTCTTGTCGCGCTGCACGTCTTCCGACATGGTGGGGGAGCGCGTGGCCAAAGATCCGTGGAGTGATTGGAACGACGACGATCCCGGCAACTTCCAGCCGGGCGATACGATCGGCCCCTACGAGCTGCTCTTCCCTGCGGCCGTCGGCGGCATGGCCGCCGTCTGGGCCGCGCGGCTCAGGCGGCCGAACGGCACGGTCCAGATCGTCGCCGTCAAGCTGCTGTCGGACGCGATGCGCGGCGACGACGACGCGCGCGCGATGTTCCTCGACGAGGCGTGCACCGCGTCGCGCATCCTCCACCCGAACGTGGTGCACATCCTCGCGTACGGCGAGGTCCGCGACCGCCCGTACCTCGCGATGGAGTGGATCGACGGCGCGCCGATCGCGAAGATCTTCTCGAACCAGAAGGCGAAGCGCGCGCTCCTGCCGCTCGGCTGGGTGCTCCACGTGATGACCGCCGCGTGCGCCGGCCTGCACGCGGCGCACGAGGTCCGCGACGACACCGGCGAGCTGCTCAACCTGATCCACCGCGACGTCACGCCCGAGAACGTCATGGTGACCTTCGACGGCATGGTCAAGGTCGTCGACTTCGGCGTCGCGAAGACGCGGGCGCGCGCGCAGATCAGCCGCGTCGGGGCGATCAAGGGCAAGACGGGGTACTTCTCGCCCGAGCAGGTGATGGGCGGCGCGCTCGACCGCCGCAGCGATCTCTTCTCGATGGGCGTGCTGCTCTACCTGCTCGTCACGGGCCACACGCCGTTCCGCGGCAAGGGCCCGCTCGAGGCGATGCAGCAGATCGCGAACAGGAACCCGCAGCCGCCGCGCGAGATCATGCCCGAGGTCCACCCGGAGCTCGATCGCATCATCATGCGGGCGCTCGCCAAGAACCCGAACGACCGGTACCAGACGGCCGCCGAGCTGCGCCGCGACCTCGAGCAGGTGAGCCTCGCCGTGCGCGAGAGCTACACCGACAAGCAGGTCGGCCAGCTCGTGCGCGATCTGCTCCCCGGGGTCGCGGAGGCGCGCAAGGAGCGGATCGACCAGGCGATCGACGAGCTCGACAAGATCATCGCGGAGCGGAACCAGCCGCACAAGCCGCAGGCCGCGCGCCCCGAGGACGCGACCGAGGTGATGCTGCGCCGCATCTCCATGCTGCCGATCCTGCAGGACGGTCCGGAGGCGATGCTGGAGGAGGGCGCCGCGGCCGACGCGACGCCGCCCTCGTCCGGCGCGGGGCCGGCGAGCTCGCGCATGTCGGGCCCGGCGAGCTCGCGCATGTCGGGGCCGGCGAGCTCGCGTATGTCGGGGCCGACGAGCTCGCGCATGGCGGGGCCGACGAGCTCGCGCAAGTCGAACCCGGACGCGACCCGCAAGTCGAACCCGGATGCAAGCCGCAAGTCGCACCCGGATGCGACGGCGACGCCGATCGAGCTCATGGCCGGCCTCCAGCCGATGCATGTGGGGCAGCCAGCGCTGCGGGTGGGACAACCCGCGCACGGCGCCCAGCCCGGGGCGCATGGTGGTCCGCCGCCGCTGCGGGTGGGACCCCCGGCCCTCGGCGCCCAGCCCGGGGCGCATGGTGGTCCGCCGCCGCTGCGGGTGGGACCCCCGGCGCTCGGGAACGATCCCACGGACGTGGCCGCGTCGCTCCCGGAGGCGCCAGCACGTCCGGCGCCTGCGAAGGGATCGTTCGGCCGCAACGTGCTGATTGCGCTGCTCGCGCTCAGCGTGGCCGCGATCGTCTCGCTCCTGCTCATCCAGCGCGCGGGCGTCCAGCTGCCCGGCGGCCTGCTGCCCGGCGGCCTGCTGCCCGGCCCGTGGGGCTCACCGCGCGCGAGCGAGAGCGCGCACGCGCCCGCCGCCGAGGTGCCCGATGCCGGCGCCAGCACGGCGGCGGCGCCGGACGCGGCCTCGACCGGCGCGGCCGACGCAGCCGCCGCGATCGAGGCGACGGCCGACGCGGCTGTGGCCGACGCGGCTGCGGCCGACATGACCGACGCCGCCGCAGCTGCCGCGGCCGACGCCGGCGTGGCCGACGCTGGCGTGGCCGACGCTGGCGTGGCCGACGCTGGCGTGGCCGACGCTGGCATGACCGACGCTGCCGCGCCGATCGATGCCGCGGCCCCCTTCGGGCGCGGGCAGGCCCCCTACGCGCCCGGCGCCGTACCCCCGGGAACGCCATTCCCCACGGCCACGGCCCCGCGCGTCCCGGGGCCGCTTCCCACCCCGTCCGCCCCCGCCACCGCGCTCCCCCCACCGCGCCCCTCGGTGCAGCCCGGATGGACGCCGCGGCCGCCGGCTTCGGCCTCGGCCCCGACCCCACCGCGCCAGCCCCCGCCGATCGATCTCGATCTCGCGCCACGATAGCGATCAGCAGCGTCTCCCGGCCGGGAGACGCTGCGCGCGTGTGACGAAGCGCTCCGGCCGCGGTCGGGTGGTCCGGGACGTCGACGGGGCGCCTCAGTCCCTCTTCGGTCTGTCGGGCGACGGCTTGTCGAGCGGCGGAGGAGGAGCAGGCGTGGCCCGCGCCGCAGCCTTTTTCAGGGACGACTCCGCGAGGGACACCAGCGTTGCGAGGTGGACCGGCTTCGAGAGCAGGAAGATCGCGTGACTCCGCAGCGCCCGGACGCGGGCCTGATGCGACTCATCCGCGGTCACGACGAAGATGGGCGTGTCCCGGTTCGGCCCCCCCTTGGCCGAGAGCGATTCGAGCACGCTGAAGCCGTCGACCAGCGGCATATGCAGATCGAGCAGCACCAGGTCGAATTTGCGCGTCATGAGCCGGCGCAGCGCCGCCGCCCCGCCGTTCGCCTCCTCGACGTCGCCGAGGGAGCGGAGCGCGCGCGCGAACATGCCTCGGATCGCGGCGTCGTCGTCGATGACGAGGATACACGTCACGGCATGGTGATGGTCGCATGACCGCGGTTGCGTTGGAAGCCCTACGCAGATGTCGCCGCCTCCAGGACGCGCGTCTTTGTCTTCGCCGCCTTCGCCGCCTTCGCCGCCTTCGCCCTCTTCGCCGTCTTCGCCCAGCCCCAGCCGCCGGCTCCCGGTACGACCAGCATGAAACCAACGCGCAACCGAGACGGACGCGCCGTCACCGCAGCTTCCATGTCCAGCGGCGCGAGGCGAAACATGGACGCCACCGGCGGGGTGCGGTAGACGCAGGGAAAGACCCCACCGACAGCACAAAGGAACGATCCATGGGCAAGTTCACCGTCACGAACGAGATCAACTGCAACCTCGAGACGTTCTGGAAGCTGTTCCTGGACAAGGGCTTCACCGAGACGCTCTACAGAGACGAGCTCCAGTTTCCCGAGTTCAGGATCGTTGAGCAGATCGAGACGGAATCCGAGATAATCCGCAGGTCCGAGGGACAGCCGAAGATGGAATTGCCCGCACCGGTGCTGAAGGTGCTCGGCTCCGGCTTCCGCTACACCGAAGAAGGCAAGCTCAACAAGGCGACGAAGGTGTGGAGCTTCAAGCTGACGCCGAGCACGCTGGCAGACAAGCTGCGCAACGAGGGGATCGTCCGCGCCGAGGCGATCGGCGACAACAAGGTTCGTCGGATCGCCGAGCTCGTCATCGAGGCGAAGATCTTCGGGGTCGGTGGCCTCATCGAGAGCGCCGCCGAGAAAGAGCTGCGGAAGGGGTGGGAGTCCAGCGCGGTGGCCATGAACAAGTGGATCGCCCAGGGCAAGACGCTGTAGCCGTCCTGCCGGGCCGCAGGCCCAGATCGAACGTCCGATGGCCGCGCCCTGCGCGCGGCCAGGCGGGCCAGGCGGTAAAGAGGCCAGCGGCCGATGCGCCGCGGGGCAGCGGCGAGTGGACCTCGTGTATCGGTCCCTTCCGTTCCGTCCATCTTCCCCCACGCGAGCGCCTGAGCCTGCACGTCCACCGCTGAAGCGAGAGATCTGCTGTTCCGACTCTTGCTGACGGGGAGGACATGCCGCAGGGCCACGGCATGGAGCAGCACGTTGTCATCATCGGCGCCGGCTTCGGGGGGCTCTACGCGGCGAAGGCGCTCCGGCGCGCGCCGGTGCGGGTGACCGTGATCGACCGGCGCAACCACCACACATTCCAGCCGCTCCTGTATCAGGTGGCGACGGCGGGCCTGAACGCGAGCGACATCGCCGCGCCCATCCGGCGCGTGCTCCGCCGGCAGAAGAACACGAGCGTGATCCTCGCCGAGGTGAAGGCGATCGACCCTATCCACAAGAGGGTGATCTTCGACGACGGCGAGATCGGGTACGACATGCTCATCGTCGCCGCGGGGGCGTCGCACTCCTATTTCGGGCACGAGGAGTGGGCCGCGGTCGCGCCGGGGCTCAAGACCGTCGACGATGCGCTGGAGATACGCCGGCGCATCCTCCTCGCCTTCGAGGCGGCCGAGCGGGAGCCCGATCCGGCGCGTCGGCGCGCCTGGTTGACGTTCGTGATCGTCGGCGCCGGCCCCACGGGCGTCGAGCTCGCCGGGGCGCTGTCGGAGCTCGCCCGGCACACGTTGCGCCGCGAGTTCCGCCACATCGACCCGAGCGAGGCGCGGATCCTCCTGCTCGAGGGGGCCGGCCAGGTGCTGCCGACGTACGTCCCGGAGCTCGGCGAGAAGGCGCGCGAGCAGCTGATCGGGCTCGGCGTCGACGTGCGGACGGACTCCCTCGTGACCCGGATCGACAGCGAGGGGGTCTCGGTCGGGGACCAGAGGATCGACGCCAAGACCGTGCTCTGGGGGGCCGGGGTGGCCGCCTCGCCCATCGCCCGCTCGCTCGGCGTACCCCTCGATCGGGCAGGGCGTGTGCTGGTGGAGCCGGACCTGACGGTGCCCGGCCACGAGGACATCTACGTCATCGGCGACCTCGCGTCGCTGAAGCAAGCGGACGGGAAGCCCGTGCCGGGGGTCGCGCCCGCGGCGATCCAGGAGGGGCGCCACGCGGCGCGCAACATCGCGCGCACGCTGGAGGGGCTGCCGCGGCTGCCGTTCAGGTACCGCGACAAGGGCTCCCTCGCGACGATCGGGCGCGCGGCGGGGGTCGGAGATTTCGGCAGGGTGAAGCTCTCCGGGTTCATGGCGTGGCTCGCGTGGCTCGTCATCCACGTCGTCTTCCTGATCGGCTTCCGCAGCCGAGTCCTGGTGCTGTTCTCGTGGGCGCTGTCGTACCTGACCTACGAGCGCGGCGCGCGGCTGATCACGGGAGAAACCCCGCGCCTGATCGAGGATCGACGCCCGCGGGAGCTCGAGCCGCACCGGGACGACGGCGCGGCCAGGAGCCACCCCGCGGTCGAGCACGCGACCCAGCGCGCATAACGCCGCAGCGGCATTTTGCGCTTGTCTGGATCTCGGCGCGCGAGCTGCGTTAGCGTCGTGGACCATGCAAATTCACCCCGGACAAGGCTCCTCCGCGCAGCGCTCACGAACTCTCTTCATGACGGCCGCACCACTGGTTGCCGTCCTGCTCAGCGCGTCATCCGCCTTCGCGCAGGCGACTGCGCCGCGGCAAGGATCTGCCGCTCCGGCGGGCTCTGCCGCTCCGGCGGGATCTGCCGCCGCGCCGGGCGCCCAGCCGCCGCCGGCGCCGTACGGAGCCCCCGGGCCGTACGGCGCGCCTCCCGGATATGGCCAGGAGGGACAGCCCGGTTACTACCCGCCTCCCGGCTATGGCCCGCCTCCTGGGTACGGCCCGCACCCCGGCTACGGCCCGCCTCCTGGGTACGGCCCATACCCCGGCTACGGCCCGCCCCCTGGTTATGGCCAGCCCCCCGGAGCGGCCCAGGTCGGACCGAGGGTCCTCGACTACGAGGAGGGGCAGACGATCCCGGAGGGCTACCGCGTCCAGCCGAGGATGCGCCGCGGCTTGATCATCGGCGGCGCGGTGACGCTCGGGGCGACCTACGTGCTCTCGGCGATGGTCGGGCTCGCGGCGGAGAGCGCCGGGCGCGAGGGAGACAGCTACATGCCGCTCTACATCCCGCTCGCGGGCCCCTTCATCACCATCGGCACGGCAGACGCGGAGGGCGGCGGCGTGTTCGTGCTCATGATCGACGGGCTGGCGCAGGTCGCCGGCGCCGCCATGCTCATCGGCGGCATCGTGTCGCCGCAGAAGAAGCTCGTCCGCAACGACATCGCCCTGTCGGTCGAGCCCATCGTCACGGGCGACACCGTCGGGCTCGGCGTCTCCGGCTCGCTCTGAGCCGGGCCGGCGACGTCACGTCACGACCGGCGGCGTCTCGTCCATCGTCTTGACCGCGCGCTTGGCCCGGCGGCGCACGTCGACGTGCAGCGACTCGTCGAAATTGATGGCCGAGAACGCCGCGCGCGCCTCGATGTTCTTCCCGAGCGCGGCGTACGCCTCGGCCTCGTTCCAGCGCAGCTTCCAGTCGCGTTTCCCGATGTCCTCGAGCTTCGCCGCGTCGGCGAGGATCTCCTTGTAACGCTGCTGCTTGCCGAGCTCGCTCCAGTACTCGGCCCGGAGATCGTCGTCCTCGGGCGCGAGCGCGACGGCCGACGCGAAGCCGGCGAGCGCGTCGTCGATCCGGCCGGCGACGAGCTCGGCGCGGGCGAGCGAGCGGCGCGCGCCGGCGCTGTCGGGGTGCGCCGCGACGAAGGCGGCGAGCGCGGGGATCGCCGCGTTGACCTGCTGGATGTCCGCCGGATCCTGCGGCCAGAACCGGAGCGAGAGCGCGGCGAGGTCGCCGGGATCGCTCTCCAGGGCGCGCTCGATCGCGGCGGGCGCCTCCGCGCCGCGGCCTGCCTGGGAGAGGCACTTCGCGAGCTCGACCCAGGCCCCCGACGAGGACGGCGCCTGCGCCGCGTACGCCTCCGCCGCGACGAGCGCCTCGTCGACGCGCCCGAGCGCCCGGAGCGCGGCGATCCGCGCGAGCTGCGCGCGCTCGCCGCGCTCGCCGTCGGCCCCGGCGGCCATGGCGCGCTCGGCCGCGGCCAGCGCGACGTCGTGGCGGAGCTCGCGCTCGTGGTAGGCGAGCTGCTCGAGGTAGAAGGCGCTGTCGCGCGGCGCCTCGTCCCACTGGCCGGTGAGGTAGGTGAACACCGCGTCGGAGCGCACGTACACGAGCGAGGCGGCGTCGCGCGGGTTCTCGTAGAGCGGCACGAGGACGCCAAGCTGCACCATGGCGTCGAGCGCGGGCTGGCAGTCGGGCTTCGCCTCGAGCGCGAGCACCATCTCGTCGAGGGCGGCGTCCTTCTTCTGCATCGCGAGGTGCACCTGCCCGACCGCAACGTGGTAGTCGGCGTCCCCCTGGAACGTCTTCCGGATCGCCTGGAAGCTCTTCAGCGCCGCGGGGTAGTCGCCCGTGTTCGCCTGCGCCGAGGCGAGGTTGAGCCGCGCGGCGTGATCGTCGGGATCCATGACCGTGATGCGCTTGAGCGCCGAGATGGCCTTCTCGTAATCGCGCTCGGCGAACGCCTTCTGGGCCCGCTCCCAGACGGGCGCCTTGTCGAGGAAGGCCTCGAATTGCGAGACGAGCGCGCTGTTCTGCTTGCGCCAGACGCCGCTCTTGCCCGGCTCCGAGTTCGTGAGGAAGTCCTTGATCCACTTGCGGGCCGCGTCGATGCCGAGCCCCTTCTCGGCGAGCCCCTCGAACTCGCCCCGAGGCACCGGCATGCGCGCGGGGATCCCCTGCCGGCGCGCCGTGTTCTCGTCCAAGCCGATAAGCACCCAGTCGCCTTGCTCGCTCATGCTCAAGGACGGTACCCGCCGGGCCTCGCCGGGACAAGCGACGTCTCCGCGGGCCTCGGCCGCGTCATCGACGCGGCGACGCGGCGGCCGGCGGCGCGCCACCGCCGCGCCGCGCGTCGGTCATGGACGCTTCGCGGCGCGCATCGCCGGGCCGACGCAGCGCCTCAGGAGTAGAACCAGGCCAGCAGGACGAACGCCGCAAAGGCCGCCGCCGCGACGGCAAGGGCCAGAGAGCGCGGCACGCCGAGCAGCATCGGCCGGAGGCTGGCCTGGAACTGGATGGCCTCGATGGAGCTCGGCGCGCTGAGCGGCACGTCGGCGCCGGCGGCGGCACCCCGGACGGCGGCCGCGGCGGCGGCGCCGGGCGCAGCGCCGCCGGCCGCGTGGGCCGCGTTCGCGAGCGGCGGGACGGCGGCGGCGAGCGCGGGAGGGCGCACGCGCGCGGGCTCACGGAGCTGCGGGGGGAGCGGCGCCGGCGAGGCCAGGTGCTCGAGGCCGAGCTGCGCCAGGACGTCGTGCTGCTCCTGGCCGCTCCACGAGACCGGTCCAGCGGCCGCTTCGGGCGAGAGCGTGAGCGGCGCCGACATCACCCGGTGCATCGCCCGCTCGAGCGTGAGCGCGTCGTCGAGCCGGCGCGCGGCGCCGTGCGCGTCGGCGCTCGCGGCGAGGCGCAGCGCCTCGGCGGCCACCGAAGAGAGGTGGGCCGCCGCCTTGGCCATCGCCAGCTTGCGCTCCGCGTGCGCGATCGCGAAGCGCGCCTCCTCGCGCAGCCGGATCGCCTCGGTCGTCAGGCGGTCGACCTCCGTGTGGAGGCGCGCGTCGCCCTCCGGCGTGCCCGGCGCCGGGAGAGCCGCGCCGGCGTCGTGCTCCGCGGCGCGCGAGGGCTCCGCGTGCGTCGCCGTCCTCGGGGACGCCGGCAGCGGGTCGTTGTCCGCCGTGGTGATCGAGCCGTACGAAGGCTCGCCGCCGCGCGCCCGGCCGCCCGCGACGGCGAGCGGCGCGGCCTCACGGCCCCGGCCGCTGCTCCCGACGACGACAGTCTTCTCGTCGGACGTCTCGGCGGAGGCCGGCGGCCCGCGGCGCAGGTCCTCGTCCGGCGCGTCCGCCTCGCGGTGCGAGGAGCTCGGCGGCGGCGCGGGGGCGCGCGCGGATCGCGCATCGAGATCGGTCGGCTCCTCGAACTCGACGCGCACCGCGCCGTTTCCGGCATGCCGGTTCGAGGAGCTCGACCCCTTGTCGCGCCGGGGGTCGAGGGGCGTCCGGCGCGGGACCGTCGCCGCGCCGGAGAGCGAGGGGCGCGGCGCCTCGGCGACCCCGGCGGGGCCGATGGAGACCGCGCGCTCGAACCAGCGCATCTGCCTCATCGCGTTGCGCCGCACGAAGCGGCCGAGCGCCTCCTCGTTCCCCTCGAGGTAGCCGTGACTGCGCAGCCAGCCCTCGAGCCGCGCGAGGATCTCGTCGGCGCTCTGGAAGCGCGCCGGCGCGTCCTTCTCGAGGCAACGCGTCACGATCGCCACGAGCTCCTTGTCGATCTTCGGCCGGAGCTCGCGCAGGTCGGCCGGCGGCTGCGTCGCCATGGCCCGCAGGAGCTCGTAGTCGCTCGTCGCGGGCCACGGGTGCTTGCCCGCGAAGAGCTCGAACAGCATGACGCCGAACGAGAACAGATCGGAGCGCCTGTCGGCGGCGCCGCCGCGGGCCTGCTCCGGCGCCATGTACTTCGTCACGCTCCGCCGCCGCGCCCCGATCGCGGTGGTCGCGACGCGGAGCGCGGATTTGGCCAGCCCGAAGTCGGCGATCTTCACCTCGCCCTGGAAGCCGACGAGCACGTTGCCCGGCGTGAGGTCGCGGTGCACCAGGTTGAGCAGCTGGCCGCTCGACGATCGGAGCTCGTGCGCCGCGGCGAGCCCGCGGCAGATGGTCGCGCCGAGGTGGACGACGAGCCGCTCGGGGAAGACCTCGCCCGTGTCGAAGACGGTCTTCATCAGCCGCGCGAGGCTCACGCCCTGCACGAGCTCGACGGCGAAGTAGCTCCCTTGCTCGTCCGTGCCCCAGCCGGCGACCTCGACCACGTTGGGGTGCTTGAGCGCCGCGGTCGTGCGCACCTCGTCGAAGAACCGGGTCGACACCGTCGCGTCCTCGGCGAGGTGCGGGTGCAGCCGCTTGACGGCGAGCAGCTCCCCGGGCCGGTTCGGGCCTACCGACCTGCAGAGATCAACGCGGGTGGTCGCTCCGGACGCGATCTCGGCGAGGAACTGGAACGAGAGCGCAGCCGGCGCGGGCTCGGGGAGCCGAGACATGCACGCCGAAGTCTAGCGGGCGACAGCCCTGACCGGAAAGAGCCTCAAACGCCCGCGCGCACCGCGGCGATGGCGGCGGCGATCCCGGAGGGGGTGGCCTTGAGGTGCACGTCCAGGTGGTCATCCTTGGTCTTCAGCGCACGGACACCGAGCACCGGCGCGCAGATGCGCAGCGCGCGCGTCACGGCGGGGTTGCCGCCGACGGCGGGGATCTTCAGGAGATCCAGGGTGAACCGGTCGTCCTTCGCGTCGACCAGGGCGGCCGGCCGCTTCGGCATGAAGGAGACGAGGTTGCCGGGCTTGGTCAGATCGATCGCCCCCGAGCTGATGAGCCCCGCGAGCGGCGAGCTCTCGTCCCCGAGCACGTTGAGCTTGAGGCCTTCGACCCGGAGGCCGACCTGGATGGCGTCCGCGCGCACGTCGAGCTCCTCGGCGTACACGGTGAAGGAGGCCCTGATCGGCGTGCCCATGGCCTTGATCGTGAGCGCGAGGCGCAGGCCGGGGGGCGCGGCCTCGATCACGATGTCCTTCGGGGCGCGTTTGCCGCCCGCGAGCTCCCGCGCCAGATAGCGCAGCGCATCGATCGGGACGCCGAAGCGCAGGCCGAGCGCGCCGCGCAGCGCTCTCCCGATCTCCTCGGGGTGAGCCTTGAGGTAGTCACCGGCGTGGCGAAGCAGCACCTTCGGGTTGGGCTTGCGCATCGTTGGGAGCGCTACGATTGCCCGGAGTTCGCCCCGCGCGCAAGAGGCGAGCGGGTGCGCTGCCAGCGAGGAGGATCGGAAAGGCCGCTGTCCGCTGCCGAGCAACTCGGCCACAATCGGCCGTGATGTTGATCAAGATCCTTCTTGTGGTGTGCACAACAGCGCTCGCGATCGGCTGTGGATCGGCCGACGCGACGACGGAGGGGGCGCCGGACGGCGCGCCGGCGGGCGGTGGGACGTCGAGCCAGAGCGGCGGCGGCGGCGACGCCACGAGCGGCAGCGGCGCGGGCCAGGGCGGCGGCGGCGAGGGCCAGGGCGGCGAGATCGCGACGAGCGGCGGCGGCGAGGGCCAGGGCGGCGAGGGCCAGGGCGGCGGCGGCGTCCCGGGCGCCTTCTGCCGGCCTCTCCCGGCGTGCAACGCGCAACCGCCGGATCCAGGCGAGGAGCTCTCGTGGAATCACACGACCTCGTACATCATCGCTGGCGCGGGAACGGCGAACCACCGCGGGCGCGATCTCTTCCTGACGCCGGACGACCCGCAGTGGATCCTCGGCAAGTTCGCCTACGGGCTCACCGACAAGGACATCAAGGACGAGCAGGTCGACATCTACCTGCTCCGGGACTGCGGCGATGTGTGGGAGTACCTCGGCTCGACGAACACGACGGAGGACGACGAGGCGCACCCCGAGGTCGAGGGCGTCAGCGACAGCGGCGGCCGCGTCTTCTTCGAGATCCCTCCGGCGCAGCGGCTCGGCCCTGGCAGGCACCGGGTCCACCTGGTGGTCCGCGGCGATCTGTCGAGCACCGACCTCTTCATCGAGGTCGTCCCTCGGGGTGCCCCGATGTTCGTGAGCGACGTCGACGGGACGTTGACCGGCACGGAGACGGAGGAGTTCAGCGCGCTGCTCACGGGCCAGCTGCCGACGATGCACGCGCACGCGGCGGCGGCGTTCCACCGGCTCGCATCGAAGGGCTACCGCCCGATGTACCTGACCGCGCGGCCCGATTGGCTCGTCCAGCGCACGCGCGACTTCCTCGAGACCTACGGCTTCCCGCCGGGCGTCGTGCACACCACGCTCACCCTGACCGGCGCGCTCGGCGAGAGCGCGGCAGAGTACAAGACGGCGGAGCTCTTGCAGCTGCGCGACAAGGGGATGCTGCCGGCGTGGGCCTTCGGCAACACGGCGACCGACGCCGAGGCGTACGACAACGCCGGCGTGATGCCGCTCGCGCAGCGGGTGTTCTACCAGTTCCTTGACGACGTCTTCGGCGGCCGGCGGATCGACGACTATGGCGAGCTGATGGAGGAGATCGACGCGCTCCCGAGCCTCTGCGATTGAGCTCCAGCGGCGGCGCGGCGGCGCGTCAGCCCGGCGTCTGCTCGGCCTGGGCGCCGCTCGCCGGCGGCTCCGAGGCGGCCGCGCCTCCGCCGGGTGCCTCCACGTGGCCGCCGATCGACCGGTGCAGCTCGCTCACCGCCGCGTGGGCGCGCACGCGCAGATCGTTCACCCGCGCCGCCTCGCGGCCGTCCTGGCGCGCCTGGAGCGGCGCGCCGACCCGGACGCGCACGAGCCGCATCGTGCCGTCGCCCGTGTCGATGGCCCCCTTCTTCATGAGCAGGTGCGTGCCCTCGATGGCGACCGGCACCACGGGCACGCCCGCGCGCACCGCCGCGTAGAAGCCACCGTTCTTGAACTCCCGGAGGATGCCGTCCTCGCTCCGCGTGCCCTCCGGGAACACGAGCAGCGGCTTGCCGCTCCGGAGCACCTGCTCGAACCGCGCGATCGCGTCGACCGCGGCGCGCGAGCCGACCGTGCGGTCCACGGGCACGTGGCCCGCGAGCCGGAGGTGCCATCCGAGGAACGGGATCTTCATGAGAGAGCGCTTGGCCGCCCACTTGAAATCGCCCGGCAGCGCCGCGCCGAGCACGAGGATGTCGAGCACGCTCTGGTGGTTGGAGCAGTAGACGAACACCCCGGGAGGGACGTTCTCGAGGCCGCTCACCTCGATCTCCATGTCGAGCCCACGTGCGCTCGACCTGCACCAGCGCCGCATCGCCCAGAGGCTCGCCGAGCGATCCGACGTGAGCGGCCCCAGCGTCAGCGAGACGGTGCCGTAAGCCATGGTCCTGAGGGCGAAGGGGACCCACTGGCGCGTTGCCAGCCATGCGCTCTTGAGATCCATACTACAGCGCTTACCACTCTCCATGTCTGACGAAAACGTGTAGCATCGTGCGCACTCGCTGCGCGCGCGGCGCGTGTTGCCGGCCGTTCGTCAGGGCCCGGCGAGCGGCGGTGTGAGCAGCCCCCAGCCAACGGTGGCAGGCCGTCCGGCGCGCTCGAACTTCACGGTGTAGAGGCCAGTCTCTTCGGCGCTCTGCACGACCGCGGGGCGCAGCGCGCCCACCCACTCGGCCCAGACGTTCGCCCCGACCTTGAGCTGGGGCTTGATGGGGATGGGGCGCAGCGACGCCTCGTCGACGATCGAGGCGGCGCCGCCGTAGGCGAGGGCAAACCACCGCGCCGAGCCGGCGGGCAGCGTCGTCGGGGCCGCGTCCGGCGCTTCCGGGAGACCGCCGAGCCGCGAGACGAGGAGCACGTGGCGCCACGTGTCCCCGTCCTTCCAGGCGGCGAAGTTGCCGGGGGCGAGCCCCTCGGCCTGCCGGACGAAGCGGGCGCCCTTGAGCAGGCCGAGCGGGGTCCGCGCGTCCATGTCGGTGTAGCGGACCTCGATCTTGTCCTTCACGAAGCGCGTGACGACGGCGTGTTTCATCACGCCGTTCCACTCCGTGAGCACCGGATCGTGGGGGCGGAGGCGGGGGACGTCGGGCACGGGGATGACGTAGCCCGGGTGGACCTTGTACGAGGGGCCGCCCCGGCCCTCGATGATCAGGTCGTCGCCCTCGAAGCCGACCACGGTCGCGGCGTACAGCACGAGCGTCGATCCGAGCCTGGCTCCGGCGAGCATGCGGTCCGAGAAGGTGAACACGCGGCGGCCCTGATCGAGCTTGAGCGTGAACGGCGGCAGGTTGAGCGGGTTCGACGCGTGCGCCGGGCCGGTCGGCGCCGCGGCCTCGGCGAACGGCGGCCGTGGGAGCGCCGCGAGCGACGCGATGGGCGGGCTCTGGGAAGGCGTCGGCGCCGGGGCCGGCGTCGGCGACGGGTCGCACGCGGCCGGGAGGAGGCACACGGACGCCGCGGCGACGCCGCGAAGGAGCAGCGCGCGGATCTCGAGACGTCGCGTCGCGCACGGGGCGCGGCCTCTCGCAGGGGCGCGACCCGGCGAGCGGGACCCGACCCCGAGGCCGCCGGGACATCGGTCAGCCATCGGGGCCGAGCATGGCCCGCGCAGCCGGCGGCGGCGAGCGGAAAGGGACGGACCGGTGAGATCATTCTCGCCCCGGAGATCCGCGCAGCGCGGAGGGGGCGGTGAGGTGGGCACCGGCGAGCGCGGGCGCGAAGCGCGGCGGGCCGCGAACTTCGAGCCGCGCGCGGCGCCGGCCTGGGCTAGCCTGCGGCGCGATGAAGCGCGCCTTCAGCGCCGACGAGCTCAAACACACCGCGCCACGCCTCGCCGTGGAGCGCCGGAGCGTGCGCTTCCAGGACGTCGACGCGGCCGGGATCGTCTTCTATCCGCGCGTGCTCGAGTACTTCAGCGACGCCTACATGGCGGCGCTGAAGGAGCGAGGCATCGACGTGCCCGGCATGATCGCGGGCGGCGGGATCAAGCTGCCGCTCGTGCACGCCGAGGCCGACTACCTCCTGCCGCTCCGGTTCGGGGACGCCATCGAGGTCGAGGTGCTCGCGCCGAAGCTCGGGGACACCTCGTTCACGGTGGGCTACCGCGTGACGACCGCGGGCGGGGTCGCCGCCGTCGGGCAGACGGTGCACGTGTGCATCGACGGCGCGCGCTTCACCCCGCGCCCGCTCCCCAACGACCTGCGCAGCGCGCTCGGGTGAGCGGCGGTCGCCCGCTTCGGATACGGGCCCATCTCGACGTTTTCGGTGCTCAGCGCACCGGAGTGCGCTTCCGCGCCGAAAACGCCGATCTGGGCCCGTCTCCTGTGCGGGCGACCGCCGCTCTGGGACGCGTGTGCCAGAGACGAACTAACGCGCGGGGAACGGCGCGAGCGCGGCGGCGAAACGCTCGGCGGCGCCGGCGCGATCGAGCTTGCCCGCGGCCGTGAGCGGGAGCGCCGCTGCGGCGCAGAGGCGGCGCGGGCGCTTGTGCGGGGCGAGCCGCGCGGCGACGGCGGCCGCGAGGGCCTCCACCAGCGCGGGCGGGAGCGGGGCGCCGTCGCTCGGCCCGGAGGGCGGGGCGCGGTCGGGCACGATCGCGGCCGCGACGACGTGCCCCCACCGCTCGTCCGGCACGCCGAACACCACCGCGCCCGCGACGCCCGCGCAGGACTCCAGGACCTGCTCCACCTCGGCCGGGTAGACGTTCTCGCCGCCCGTCACGATGAGATCGGTCCGGCGCGCCGCGACGTGCAGCCGCCCGGCCGCGTCGAGCGCGCCGAGATCCCCGGTGCTGAACCACCCGGCGCCGTCGACCGGGAGCTCCGGCGCGCGCTCGGGGCCGCGGAAGTAGCCCCGGAACAGCACGGGGCCGCGGATCTCGACGCGGCCGACGCCGTCGCTGCCGGCGCCGCCGATGCGCAGCTCGACGCCGGAGATCGGCGCGCCGGAGCCCGGCTCGCGGGCGCGCGGGTCGCGCGGGCGCTGGACCGTCACCTGCGAGCAGGCCTCGGTGAGGCCGTAGGTGGTGAGCGCCGGGACGCCGCGGCGCGCGCACTCGTCGAGCGCCCGCGCCGGCGCGCCCGCGCCGCCGACGAGCGCCGCGCGGAGCCGGGCGAGGACGTTGTCGCGGTCGGCCTCGAGCAGCGCGAGCAGCATCGTCGGAACGACGGAGAGCAGCGTCGCGCGGTCGCGGAGGATCGAGGCGAGCACCGCGGCGGGATCGAAGCGGGGCGCGAGCACGACGGCGCGCCGCGCGAGCAGGCAGCGCGTCACGATGGAGAGCCCGCCGACGTGGCAGAGCGGCAGGCAGAGCAGCCAGCGATCGTCGTCGCGCACGCCGAGGTTCGCCGCGCTGCCCTCGGCGGCGGCGAGGAACGCGCGGCGCGGGAGCACGGCGCCCTTCGGCCGCCCCGTGGTGCCCGACGTGTAGACGATCGCGAGATCGCCCGAAGGATCCGGCGGCCTCACGCCGGGCGCCTCGGCCGCGCGCGGCGCGCCGTCGCGGCGCGCCGCGAGCCCGGCCGCGGCCTCGCCGACGAGGGCCGCGAGCTCGGGCTCGCGCAGCACGACATCGGGCCGCGCGTCGTCGATGAGGACGCGCGCCTCGCCGTCCGTGAGCCTCGGGTGGATCGGGACGAGCACGGCGCCGAGCGCGAGCAGGGCGTGGATGGCGATGACGGTCCCGAGCGCGTTCGGGGCGACGAGCGCCACCCGGGCCCCCTGCCCCACCCCGGCGCGGGCGAGGCGCGCGCATGTGGCCGCCACGGCGGGAGCCAGATCGCCGAACGTGAGCGCGTCTCCGGGCCGGAAGCCGAGGCCAGGAAGATCGATGTCGCGCGGCGGGTCCGCCTCGGCGCCGCCATGGACGAGCGCCGTCCGCGCCGCGACCCCCGGGTCGCGCGCGGCCTCGATCAGGCTCAGGCCGTCCACGGTCGTACCCCGAGGCCGGGCTGGCCGCTGGCGGTGACGAGGCCGTCCTTGCGGCGCTGCGGGATCGCGACGCGCGGCCACGCCTCGAGGCCGGCGTGCGCGTCGAGGCCGCACGCGAGCGGCGGGCGCGGCAGCGCGAGCGCGAGCTCGCAGGCGGCCGCGAGCGCGATCGGCCCGTCGAACAGGTGCGTCACCACGGCGCCGAGGCCGCGCGCCTGCGCCCGTTGACCGAGCTCGTGCGCAGCCAGGAGACCGAGCACCGCGGGCTTCAGGATGAACGCGGCGCACCCTTCCGCCTCGATCAGGCGCTCCGCCATCCCCTCGATCGCGAGCGACTCGTCGGCCGCCCACGGAGCCTCGCACGCGCCGAGGTGGTGCAGGAGCTCGGGCGCGACCGGTTGCTCGACGAAGCGGGGCTCGAGCGGCGCGAGCCGCGCGAGCCGGCGGGGCGCGTCCTCGAGCGACCACGCCGCGTTCGCGTCGAGCCGCAGCTCGACGTCCGGGTGCTCCCGCCGCAGCGCGCGCAGCGCCTCGAGATCGCGCGTGAACCCCTCCTCCCCGCGCGAGCGGAGCTTCACCTTGATCGCGCGGACGCCGCGCTCCGCGAGGGCGCGCGCGCCCGCGAGCAGCTCCGGCAGCGCGGCCGAAGTCGCGAGCAGCCCGTTGACCGGCACCTCGGCGTGGCCCCGGCGCCCGCCGAGGCACGCGGACGCCGCGAGGCCGAGGCGCTGGCCGAGGAGGTCGAGCAGCGCCGTCTCCAGGGCGAAGCGCGCGGCCGGGAGGCCGCGGAGCCGCGCGGACGCCGGCGCGAGCGCGCGCCGCATCGCGCGCGCCGCCGCGCCGCTCGGCGGATCGGCGGGCAGCTCGATCGGGCCGAGCGCGCCCGGCAGCTCGGTGAGCGCGCGCTCGACGGCGTCGGCCGTGTCGGGCGAGAAGCCGGGCAGCGGCGTGGCCTCGCCGAGGCCGACGTGGCCCTCGTCGTCGGACAGCGACAGCACGAGGCCGCTGCGCGCGTCGCCGACATCGAACCGCGCGACGCTGGCAGCGACGACGCGCATCGCCGTCACCGCGGGGCCGCGAGCCCGAGCGACAGGAGCAGCGCGTAGGCGAGCAGGAGCTTCGCCGTCCCGGCGAGGCACTCGTTGAGCGGGCGGCCGTCCGTCGTCGCCAGGGTCCGGAGGAAGCGCGCGGCGCGCGGGAAGGTCGCGAGCGTGAGCAGGGTCCACCGCCGGTCGTCGTAGACCGCGAGGGCGATCGGCACGGCGTAGGCGGCGGCGAGGAGCATCCCGTACTCGATGACGCCCGCCCTGCGGCCGAGGCGGACGGCGAGCGTGCGCTTGCCGGCGACGACGTCCGTCTCGCGGTCGCGCACGTTGTTGACGACGAGCACGGCCGTGGCGAGGGCGCCGACGGGCACGGCCGCCGCCCACGCGAGCGCCGGGACGTGGCCGAGCTGGACGAACGCCGTCCCGCAGACGGCGACGAGGCCGAAGAACACGAACACGAACACGTCGCCGAGGCCGTGATAGCCGAGCGGGTACGGCCCGCCGGTGTAGGCGACGCCCGAGAGGATCGAGACGACGCCGATCGCGACGATCGGCCATCCGCCCACGACCGCGAGGTGGATCCCGAACGGCACCGAGAGCGCGATGGTGACGAGCAGCCCGAGGCGCACCTGGCGCGCCGTGAGCAGCCCGGCCTGCACGGCGCGGGTGGGCCCGAGCCGCTCGTGCGTGTCGGCGCCCTTCTCGTGATCGAAGACGTCGTTCGCGAAGTTCGTCGCGATCTGGATCAGCATCGCCCCCACGAGCGCCGAGAGCGCCGGGCCGATCCGCATGCCGCCCGAGGCGTACGCCACCGCCGTGCCGACCATCACCGGCGCGAGCGCCGCGGTGAGCGTCGCCGGTCGGCACGCGAGCAGCCACGCCCGGAACGACCCGGGGCGCACGCCGATCGCGGGTCCGGGGCCTGTGCTCGCGTCAACCTGGCTCATGCTCATGGGTTCTCCTCCGGAAGGATGCTCGGCGCGCGCGCCGTTCATTCGGACTGGACATCGAGCGCCGCGCCGTCCGCCGGCGCCGCGCCGCTCGGGGCGGCGATCTCGCGGCGGAGGTCGGACCAGAGCCGCGCGGCGCGGGCGGCGCCGTCCTGGGGCGGCACGACCGCCTCGATCAAGGTGGCGCCGGGCCGCTGGTAGGCGGCGGCGAGGGCGCGGCCGAGCCCCGCGGCGGTGGTGGCGCGCTCGTACGCGAGCCCGAACATCGCCGCGGCGGGCGCGAAATCGAGGTGCTGCGGCATCGTGAAGCACCGCTCGAGCAGCTCGGCGCCGCTCCTCGCGATGGGGAGGTGCTCGAAGATGCGGCCGCCGTCGTTCTGCACCACCACGATGACGAGCGGCGCGCCGCCGTCCCCGACCTTCGCGGCGAGGAGCAGGCCCGTGAGGTCGTGCAGCAGGCTGAGATCGCCGAGCAGCAGCGTGACCGGCGCGCCCGCGGCGGCGCGGGCGCCGGCCGCCGCCGACACGAGCCCGTCGATCCCGCTCGCCCCCCGCTGGTGCAGCACGCGCAGCGCCCGCGCCGACGGCGGGCAGTACGTGTCGAGATCGCGCACCGGCATGCTGTTGCCGATCGCGAGCAGCGAGCCCTCCGGGCACGCCGCGGCGACGGCCCGGGCCACGGCGCCCTCGGTGAGCTCGTCGCCGGCGCACACGCGCGCGGAGAGCGCCGCCGCGATCTCGCCGGCGCGCGCGAACGCCGCGGCCCACTCCTTCCGGGCGCGCCCGAGGTCGAGCGCCGCCCCGGCCAGGCGCGCCGCGAGCGCCTCGCACACGTCCGCGGGCTCGGCCATGACGAGGGCGGCCGCGGCGTTCGTCGGATCGTTCCAGCCGTGCGGCGACACGACGAAGCGGCGGCACCCCGCGTGCTCGGCGATGTAGGTCGCGTACCCGGCCGAGGTCGGCGGCGCGCCGAGCTCCAGGATGAGGTCGGGCGCGCGCGCGGCGCGGAACTCCGGCGCGCGCAGGAAGGCGTCGAACGAGGCCGGCATCACGGCGCCCTCGGCGAGGCCGCCGAAGTAGATCTGGCTCGTGCCCTCGGCGAGCACCGGGAACCCGGTCGCCCGGGCCAGCGCGATCACCGACGCACGCGCGCGCGCGTCGTCCTCGCGGCTCGGGGCGGGCCCGCAGACGATGAGCCCGCGCTCGGCGCGCGCGCAGCGCAGCGCGATCTCCTCGAGCGCACGGGCGTCGACCGCGGCGCGGGCCGGCACGACCCGCGGGCCGCCGCGCCGCATGAGCGCCTCCCACTCGCCCTGCCACGGCTCCGGCAGGGTCCCGTGGACCGGCTCGAGCGGCTTGCGGAACCGCGCGTTGACGTGGACCGGCCCCGGCGTCGGCGAGAGCGCCATCGACACCGCCTGGGCCGCGATGCGCGCCGCCGCGCGCATCGCGAGGGGCGACGGGTCCGGCAGGCCGAGCTCGGCGAAGTGCCGGACGTGGTCGCCGAAGAGCTTCACCTGATCGATCGTCTGCGGGGCCGCCGTGTCGGCGAGCTCCCAGGGGCGATCGGCCGTGATCGCGATGAACGGCGTGAAGCTCTGGCGCGCCTCGATGATCGCCGGCAGCGCGTGGGCGCCGGCGGTGCCCGAGGTGCAGACGAAGACGCTCGGCCGGCCCGTGACGCGCGCCTGCCCGAGCGCGAAGAACGCCGCGGCGCGCTCGTCGATGACCGCGTGGCAGCGCACCTCCTCGCTCTCGGCCGCCGCGATGGCGAGCGGCGTCGAGCGCGAGCCCGGGCAGAGCACCACGTCCCGCACCCCCGCCTGCGCGAGCGCGCGCACGAACAGCTGCGCCCAGGCCGAGTGGAGGTTCGAGCCGCTCACCGCCGCTCTCCGCGCTCGCCGCGCGCCGTCACCTCAGCCCCCCTCGGGCGTCGCGACGAAGAGGCACACCGCGCCCATCGTGAGCGGCTCCACGCGCAGCACGCGCAGCCCCGCCCCGCGCATCAGGTCCGCGAACTCGTCCGGCGGGGGGAACCTCGCGATCGAGTCCTGCAGGTAGCGGTACTCGTCGCGCCCCGAGATCGCGCCGCCGACGTACGGCACGACCGTGTGGATATGGAAGCGCGCGAGCTTGCTCATGATCCCGCCGCGCGGCTCGCTGAGCTCGAGGATCGCGATCCGGCCCCCTGGCCGCGTGACGCGCGCCATCTCCCGGAGCGCGCGCGAGCGGTCCGGGACGTTGCGGATCCCGAACGCCATCGAGATCGCGTCGACGCTCGCGTCGCCGCGCCCGAGCGCCTCCGCGTCGCCGACCTCGAGCTCGATCCGCCCGGCGAGCCCCGCGGCCTCCACCTTGCGGCGGCCGACGGCGAGCATCCCCTGCGACGGATCGACGCCGATGACCTTCACGTCGTGCGCCTTCGCGATCTCGATCGCGAGATCCGCGGTCCCCGTCGCCAGGTCGAGCACCGTCGCGCCGGGCGCGAGCTCGAGCGACCGCACCGCGCGCCGCCGCCAGCCCTGGTCCAGCCCCAGCGAGATGATCCGGTTCAGGAGATCGTACCGCTCGGCGATCCCGTCGAACATCTCGCCGCTGCCGGCGCGGCGCCCTGCCGCGCCCGGCGCCTCGTGTTGCTCTGGCCTGTTCATGTTCCGCCCTCCGCCTGCTGCACCGCGCGCGGCCCCTCGCCTCGCTCGGGCGCGATCCGCTTGCCCTCGCCCGACGGCGGCCCGCCGCCGTCCGCGCTCGCCGGCGCCGCCGCGGCGAGCGCGCGCTTGCGCTCGTGGAGCCGCATGTGGCCGCGCTGGATGCCCTCGCCCGCGAGCGCGCGCAGCGCCGCGAGGTTCGACGCGAGCCCGACGGACGCGAGCACCACGGCGAGCTCGCGCGCCGAGGTCGCGCCCACGAGCTGCAGCGCCGCGCGCACGCCCGCGTGCACCTGGGTCGAGCCGCCCACCGTGCCCACCGCGAGCGGCAGCTCCGCGCGGCCCACGAGCCCGCCGGGCACGCGCTCCCACGTGCTGAGCGGCCCGTAGCGCCCGCTCATGGCGGCGTACGCGTGCGCGCCCGCCTCGATGGCGCGGAAGTCCTGCCCGAGCGCGACCGCGGCCGCGTCGAGCCCGTTCATGAAGCCCTTGTTGTGGGTCGCCGCGCGGTAAGGATCGAGCTCCGCGAAGCGGCTCGCCCGCGCGATGCCGCTCGCCACGTCCGCGCCGCCGAGCGCGTCGTCGCCGACCGCGGCCGTCACCCGGACGAGGCGGCGGACGGTCAGGTTCGTGAGGATCCGGAGGCCGAGCGTCCCGCCGGCGATGCGCTGCACGAGCGGCGCGACCGCCTCCGCCACGGTGTCGACCAGGTTCGCGCCCATCGCGTCGCCGACGTCGATGTAGAGGTGCACCACGAGCACCCCGAGCTCCGCCGAGAGCACGCGCACCTCCACGTCGCGGCAGCCGCCGCCGCGCGCCACCATCCGCGGGATCGCCGCGTCCCCCGCCGCGAGGAGGTGCTCGCGCGCCGCGGCGAGCCGGCCCGCGGCCGCCTCGGCGTCCGGCACGTCGTCGAGCTGGACCTGGGCGGTCATGACCGGCGGATCCGCCTCGCCGGAGAAGCCGC
This sequence comes from Sorangium cellulosum, assembly GCF_002950945.1. Taxonomy (GTDB): domain Bacteria; phylum Myxococcota_A; class Polyangia; order Polyangiales; family Polyangiaceae; genus Sorangium; species Sorangium cellulosum_E. The sequence goes on along the minus strand of NZ_CP012673.1, from coordinate 4,611,845 downwards.
CCGACAGGCGGACCATGCGCGCCGCGTTCGACGCGGCGGCGATGACGCTCGGCTCCTCCACCGCCATGGGCACCAGCACGTCGCGCTGGTTCACGCGGAAGTTCAGCGCGAGCCCGAGCGGGAGCGCGTGCGTCGCGATCACGTTCTCGCACATGCGATCGGCGACCGCGGTCGGCAGCCCGCCGCCGCCCGCGAGGTGCGCGCGCGCGTCCTCGTCGAGCAGCCCGAGCGCCTCGATCGCGCGGAGCCGATCCTCGAGGCACCGCTTGTAGAAACCGCTGATCCTGCTGGACACCTTCTGGCTCACTGGGGACCTCCACGCCTCGCCTGCGCTCGCCTCGCGAGCTCGCCCGCGCCTGTCCCCCGCCGCCTCGGCGCGCCTCCAGCGACCGATTTCCGAGAGCTCGTCATGGCCGCTCACCGCCTCCGCCGGGGCGTCGACATCGCGACCCCCTCCAGCGCCGCCTTCGCCGGGCTGTCCGGGAGCGGCTCGATGCTCCGCACCGCGTCGCCGCAGAGCCGCGACGCGAGATCCAGGCAGTCGTCCACGACCCGCTGCTCCACCATGATCCGCGCGATGCGCCGGCCGAGCTCGGGCTCGACCGCGACCTCCTCCGCCGCGCAGTGCGCCTCGAGGGCGGGCGTGAGCTCGCGGTCGCGCTCCATCGCGAGCAGGAGCGGGTACGTCATCTTCCCCTCGCGCAGGTCGGTGAGCAGCGCCTTGCCGGTCGCGTCCGGATCCCCCGCGAAGTCGAGCACGTCGTCGACGAGCTGGAAGGCGACGCCGAGGCTCGTGCCGAAGCTCTCGAGCGCCTTGCACAGCGGCTCGCTCACGCCGCCCGCGCGCGCCCCCGCGAACATCGCCCAGCGGAACAGCGACGCCGTCTTGCCGTCGACGATCTGGAAGTACTCGCTCGTGCTCGTGCGCACGCGGCCCCGCGACGCGAGCTGGAGCGCCTCGGCGATGACCATCTCCTTGACCACCTGGAGCACCCGCTCGAGCACGCCCGGGATGCCGACCGCCTGGATCCGGGCGAGCGCGTCGAGCAGCAGGTAGTCGCCGCCGAAGATCGAGGCGGCGTTGCCGTAGATGACGCGCGCCGCGTCCGCGCCGCGCCGCCGGTCGCCGAGGTCGACCACGTCGTCGTGGAGCAGGGTCGCGTTGTGGACGAGCTCGACCGCCACGGCGAAGGTCCGCGCGGCGTCGTTGAAGCCGCCGCCGATGTGAGCGGCCAGCGCCACGCAGATCGGCCGCAGCCGCTTGCCGCTCAGCCCGAGCAGGTGCCGCGCGCTCTGGTGCGCCGGCGTGCCGCCGTCCAGCCCGACCTTGGAGAGCTCGCGCTCCACGTCGTCGAGATCGCCGTCGAGCAGCCGCCGTAGCTCGGCGAGCCGCGCGGCGAGCGAGTCGAGCCCGCGTCCAGCGCACATGCTCCCGAGGCTCGAGACGACATCGCTCCGCTGGACCGTCCCAGTCAACGTTGTAGTCGCAGTCATCCCATCTCCACCTGGAAGCGCGAGCGCGCGCTGCACCCCGCACCGCGCGGGGCACATGCAGCGGTCGAGCCCTCCGAAATCACGAGCCCGCTAGGCCCCTCGCCGCGTTCGCACGGCGCGGATCGGGAACCGGACCAGGTCCCCGAACCTCGAGAAATCCACGGTCCTGCTCTTGATGAACCCGTCGAGCGCCGTCTGCGCGACGATGACGAACGAGAGGAGCCGCTCGACGCGATCGACGCTGATCCGGGCGGCGTCGCTCTGGGGCAGGCTCTCGAGCAGCTCGGACGCCCGCTCCAGCCGTTCCCTCACCGAGTCGGCGATCAGCCGCTCGCGCTCGGCGAACACCTTGGAGATCATCTTCCAGAAGTCCGTCTCGGCTTCGAAGAACTCCTTCCGCTCGCCCGGTTTCCATACTCTTCGTACTACACCCCACCTCTGGAGTTCTGTCAGCGACATACTCATCGCCCCGGAAGAAACCTGCAGCCGCTCGCCAATTTCCGCGGCTGGCAGGGCTTCGCCCGCGATGAACAGCACGGTCCAGATGCGCCCGAGCACCCGGCGGAAGCCCCAGTGCTCGATGACGTCGCCGATCGCATCGGCGGCGAGCAACTCGGCCTGGCGCTGGATGTCACGTGAGGAGCTCATTGAACTTTCAAAATTTTCTGAAGGAACTGTGTGGGCCAAGTTAGACTCGCGTCAAGAGAATCCCGAACGTCCTCGGCGAATAGCGGACGGGCGGCGCCGGGTGCCACCGCGCCCGGGTTCGGGGCGCGGCGGTCGGCGTCTCGGTGTTTGCTCTGTCGGTGGTGGGGTGCGGCGCTCGGGCCGGCGTCAGCTCATGACCGCATCCGGGCGTCGAGGTCCCGGTTCTGCTGGAGCAGCGCCTCGGGCATACGCGCGCCGAACGACTCCAGGAACGCCGCGCGCTCGCGCGTCTCCTCGAGCCACGCGCCGGGGTCGATGGCGAAGAGCTCGCGCATGGCCTCGTCGTTCACGTCGAGGCCGCTCGTGTCGAGCTCGCCGTCGGCGGGCATGATCCCGATGGGCGTGTCGCGGCCGGTGGCCTCCCCGCGCACGCGCGCGGCGATCCAGCGGAGCGCGCGGAGGTTCTCGCCGAAGCCGGGCCAGAGGTACTTGCCCGACTCGCCCTGCCGGAACCAGTTCACGTGGAAGATCTTCGGGAACCCCGCGTGGCTCTCTCCGAGCTCGATCCAGTGCCGGAAGTAGTCGCCCATGTTGTATCCGCAGAAGGGGCGCATCGCCATCGGGTCCCGGCGGACGACGCCGACCTTGCCGGTCGCCGCGGCGGTCGTCTCCGACGCCATCGTCGCGCCCAGGTAGACGCCGTGCACCCAGTCGCGCGCCTCGTAGATGAGCGGCGCGAGCCGCGCGCGGCGGCCGCCGAAGATGATGGCCGAGATCGGCACGCCCGCCGGGGCGTCGAACTCCGGCGAGATCGAGGGGCACTGGCGCGCGGGCGCCGTGAAGCGGCTGTTCGGGTGCGCCGCCGGCTCCTTGCTCTCCGGCGTCCAGCGGTTGCCTTTCCAGTCGGTCAGCACCGGCGGGACCGGGCCGTCGAAGCCCTCCCACCACGGCGTCCCCTCCGGCGTGAGCGCGACGTTCGTGAAGATCGAGCTCCTCGACAGCGTCGCCAGCGCGTTCGGGTTCGTCCTCGAGCTCGTCCCCGGCGCCACGCCGAAGAAGCCCGCCTCGGGGTTGATCGCCCAGAGCCGGCCGTCGGGGCCGATCCGCAGCCAGGCGATGTCGTCGCCTACGGTCCACACCTTCCAGCCCTTCTGCGACGCCGGCGGCACGAGCATGGCGAGGTTCGTCTTGCCGCAGGCGCTGGGGAACGCCGCACACATGTAGGTCACCCGGCCCTCCGGATCCTCCAGGCCGAGGATGAGCATGTGCTCCGCGAACCACCCCTCGTCGCGGGCCATGGTGCTCGCGATGCGCAGCGCGAAGCACTTCTTCCCGAGCAGCGCGTTCCCCCCGTAGCCGGAGCCGATGCTCCAGATGAGCCGCTCCTCGGGGAAATGGCAGACGAAGCGGCGCTCCGGGCTGAGGTCTCCGAGCGAGTGCAGCCCTCGACAGTAGTCCTCGGAGCTGCCCAGCGCCTCGAGCGCGACCTTGCCCATGCGGGTCATGATCCGCATGCTCGCGACGACATACGGACTGTCGGTGATTTCGACTCCGACCTTCGCCGACGGCGACCCCGCCGGCCCCATCAGGTAGGGCACGACGAACATCGTCCGTCCCTTCATCGCCCCGTCGAACAGCCGGCCGACCTTCTCCGAGGCCTCCTCCGGCGACATCCAGTTGTTCGTCGGGCCCGATTCCTCTTTGTCCCGAGAACAGATGAACGTGAGGTGCTCAGTCCGGGCGACGTCGGTCGGGTGGCTCCGGTGAAGATAGCAGTCGGGGTATCTTTCTGCGTTGAGCGCGACGAGCGTCCCGTCTCCCAGCATCCCCTGGATCAGCGCCCGGTTCTCCTCCTCGGAGCCGTCGCAAAAGACGACCCGATCGGGCCGCGTCTGCCGCGCGACCTCGTCCACCCACGCTGAAAGTTTCCGCTTTTGCATCGTCCCATGCAGCCTAGCCTGGCCGAGATGACCCGCCAAGGGACAGTATCGCTGTAGTAATCCGTCAAATCTGGACGATCTGGTGAATTGCAAGCGCGTGTGGTGCGGTGCGGCGCAGTGCGATGGGATCGTCGGGTGGTGAGCGGCGTGCGGCGGGTGGCGTGCGACGGTGGATCTCCGTTCACGCGAGGCGAACGCAGGGGGTTCGGCTATGCTGGAGACGTGCAGCGTGTCGTCGACCTCCCTGATCGTGGCAAATTGATCGTCGCCACCGACTTTCAGGGCAACGTCGCGGATTTCGAGCGAATCACCGACATTTTCGAACAGGCGGCGGCGGGGCGCGACGGCGCCGTGCTCGTGATAACAGGCGATCTCGTGCACGGCCCCGAGCTCGACGAGAGTGAATGGCCTGACTACCTGGGCTCATTTTACCACGGCGACTCGGTGGCGTTGCTGAAGCAGGCGAAGGAGCTCGCCGATCGCCACCCCGGCCGCGTTCATTACCTGCTCGGCAACCACGAGCACGCGCACGTGGGCGGCCCCGTCGTGGCGAAGTTCTTCCCGGACGAGGCGCAGCGGCTCGAGGAGCTCCTCGGGCCGGAGGACACGCTGGCGATGCGGAGCTGGTTCCGCGGATGGCCGTTCGTCGCGGTCGCGCACACGGCCCGGCTGGTGATGCTCCACGCGGCGCCGCACGCGCGCATCCAGAGCCGGCAGGACCTGGAGCGGCTCCCGCTCGACGGGTTCCACGATGTCCCGCTCAACGAGATGACCCTGCAGGGGACGCTCGGCGCGCTCCTCTGGGCGCGGAGCACCTCGAGCGAGCGCGCCCATGCCTTCCTGCGCGCGATCGACCCGGAAGCCCGCGTCGCGATCTACGGGCACGACGTTGCGCGCGCGGGGTACGCGATCGAGCGCGAGCCGATGCTCTGCGTCTCCACGAGCTTCGGCTGCTACGACGGCGACAAGCTCTATTTCGAGTGGGATCTCGCCGAGCCCGCCGAGAGCGCGAACGACGCCGCGTGGCGCGGGCTCCGGTCGCTCTATCCGGAAGCGCCGCGCATCCACAGCCAGCCCTGAGCGCCGCAGGCAGCTCTGCGAGCGCCGCGATCACCGCAGGCCGCCGCGGGCGCCCGCGCAGCCGCGGGCAGCGCGGCGCTCAGGCGGCTGAGCCGGGAGCGATCTGGGCGGGCGGAGCAGGAGGCTTGGGCGCCGCGTTCGCCTGGCGGCGCTGCGCGAAGACGCCGACGACGGCGAGCAGCACGAGCAGGAGCTGCACGGCGAGCGTCTCCACGGTCGGGAAGATGCCGAGGGCCGGCACGCCGCGGAACGGCAGCGCGTGCACGGGCACCTTGCCGGCCATCTGGAGCGCGGCCACGCCCTGCCCGGCGAAGATGATCGCGAGCGCGTAGAGGAGGTAGCTGGAGACGCGGAAGAAGACCTGCGGCGGCGCGAACCGGCCAGCGCGCGAGTAGGCCGCGACCAGCGCCACGAGCACCACCGCGCCCGCCACCGCGCCCACCAGGGCCGCCGTCGCGGAAGCGTTCGAGGCGAGCAGGGCCTGGTAGAACAGCACCGTCTCGAACGCCTCCCGGTACGCCGCGAGCAGCGCGACGCCGAAGAGCGACAGCGCCGCGCGGCGCGGCGAGATCTGCTCCTTCAGGAACTTCATCCAGCGGGCGACCTCGCGCTTCGCGAGCAGCGAGTAGCTCACGTAGAAGAGCACCGCCGTCGCGAGCAGCGCGGTCACGCCCTCGATGAGCTCGCGCTGCGCCCCGGAGATCGCGACGAGGCGGGCCGAGGCGAACCACGTGAGGAGGCCGAGCACGATCGCGGTCACCCAGCCGAGGTGCACGTAACGCCGCCTGTCCGCGAGCCCCGCCTGGGACGCGAGCCCGAGCAGCGCGGCGATGAGCAGCGCGGCCTCGACGCCCTCGCGCAGGAGGATGCCGGCGCTCGAGAGGGCGGTCGAGGCGAAGCTCTTCGGCGCCGAGGAGGGCGACAGGAGCGACTCGGCGCGGCCGACGTCGCGCAGCAGCGCATCCATCGCGGCGCCGAGCTCGGCGGGGGACGCGCCGCGCTCGAGGTCGCCGCGGATCTCCATGCTGCGGGTCTCGAGCGAGGCGGCGAGCGAGGCGTCCGCGGCGCGGATCGGGGCCTCGACCGGCTCGATCCCCTCGAGGTACGCGTCGATGAGGTGGCCCCGGGCCCCGTCGCGGTCGCCCCGCGCGACCGCCTTCCGGGCGCGCTCGATCTTCACGCGGACCAGGCCGAGCGGGGTGCGGGCGGCCCGATCCTCGTACGGCGCGCGGAGGCGCAGATCGGCGAGCGCGGCGGCCTCGCGATCGGCCGGGACGCCGGCGGACCTGAGCTCGGCGCGCAGATCGGCGTCCGTGCGCGCCGAGAGCTCGGCGAGCGTGTAGGCCGGCACGCTGTCGGCCGGGGCCGGCGCGACGCCCGCGTGGCGCAAGCCCACGACGTGGAAGGCGAGATCCCAGCGGTCGGCGTCCGAGAGGAAGGTGAACGGGACCATCGCCGTACCGTCGACGCCGAAGCGGACCGTGCTCACGACGCGGTACGGGGCGATCGCCTCGCCGCGCTCGGGGTCGTGGAAGTTCACCGGGCGCGGCGTGAACGTAGCCGCGCGGGCGGTGTCCGCGCGCCCGGTCTCGCCGTGGCACGTCGCGCAGTGCTCCAGGTAGAGGCTCTTGCCCCGCGCGGCGTTCGGCGCGGCGCGCGGCGCCTCCTCGATCTGGAAGGCGCTGACGAGATCGGTCCGCAGGCCCGCGACCAGCGCGGCGACCTCCTCCGGGGGCGCCTTCCGATCGAGCAGCTCGCGCAGCTTCGCGATGCGCGCCGAGACATCGACCTCACGCCCGGGCGGGATCGCCGGCTGGATGCGCGCCGCGATCTTCGCGCCGTCCGCCGCCAGCGAGAGCTGCTCGTTGTACTCGTCCGGGACGGTGACCACCCCGTTCGCGACCGAGCCGCCGTAGTCGGCGCCGATGTAGCCGAGGATATGCACGAGCCGCTGCGCCTCGACCTCGGGCGGATCGCCCTGCTCGGCGCGGGCGCGCGGGGTGCACAGCAGCACGCCAGCCAGGCACAGGAATGCAACCAGCCGCTGGCCACGCGTGAAGTTGATAGTCATATTCAGCAAAGTTACGTGGGCTGTACGCCGGGATCAAGGCGAAGGGCGCGGTCGTCGAGGGCGGGTGTGTGCTGGTGGCGACGAGGGCCCAGGCTGCCCGACGTCAGGTGGTGGTGTCCATGGCGAGGTCAACGGCCGAGCTCCTCGACGACGGCGGCGACGCCCTGCTCGATCTCGGCGTCCGTGAGGAACGGCGCGGGGCCGATGCGGAGCACGTCGCGCCGCGCGTCGACGAGCACGCCGCGGGCGCGGAGGCGCTGCACGACGTCGCCCGCCTGCGAGGCGCGGACGGCGACGAAGCCGCCGCGGCGCTCGGGCTCGCGCGGCGAGAGGACGTCGCCGCCGCGGCCCGCGGCGTCGAGGTGGCCGAGGATGCGGCCGGTCTGGCGGAGCGAGATCGCGCGCAGCCTCGGGACGGTGAGGCCGAAGTGATCCCAGTGCGCCAGCACCGCGGCGGCGCGGTAGAGCGCCGAGGGATCGAACGTGGCGCCCGCGAAGCGCGCGCCGCCCGGCGCGTACGCGACGCCGCCGCCGCTGCCGGCGAGCGCGCCGAAATCGGCGAACCAGCCGGTGAAGACCGGGCGCAGCGCGCAGCCGCGAGGGACGCGCAACCAGCAGATCCCCTCGCCCATCGCCGCGTACTTGTAGCCGCCCGCGGTCGCGAAGACGTGCGGCGCCGCGCCGCCCCACGCGATCGGGACGACGTTGAAGGCGTGGTAGGCGTCGACGAGCGGGACGGCGCCGATCTCGACCGCGCGCGCCACGATCTCGTCGAGGCGCGGCAGCACGAGGGCGCTCTCGAAGAGCACGGCCGAGACCGCGAGCATCGAGGTGCCCGGCGTGAGCGCCTCGAGCAGCCGGTCGGCGAGCCCGTCGCGCGGCTCGACGTTCACCCATGCGACCTCGACGCCCTCCTCGGCGAGGCGGGCGAGCTGGCGCCGGAGCGAGTGGAACTCGCCCTGGGTGGTGACGATCCGCTGCCGCTCGCGCCGCGGCAGGGACGTGATCAGCCGGTAGGCGAGCTCGTGCGTGTTCTGGCCGAAGGCGATGGCGTCGCCGCGGTCGAAGCCCATCCGCTCCAGGATCAGCTCGCCGACCGCGGAGAGCTTGGGGAGCACCGCGGCGTCCCACTTGTCGTCGACGAACCGAGCGGCGTCGTCGAAGCACGCGGCGAGCGCGTCGCGCGCGACGTCGGGCCAGGCCTGGTGAGAGTGGCCCGTGAGCAGGATGCGCGGCGCCGCGCCGCCCGCGGGCGCGAGAAAGCGCGCGTAGGCGGCGCGCAGCGCGTCGAGGTCGAACGAGAAGCCCTTTTCTGCGTCTCCTTGCATTCCAGGTCTCCGGCCGCCGAGGAGCGCGACGGACAGCGCCGGGCGGCGGGCGCATGCGCGAGAGGCGCGCCCCGCTTAACGCACTTCCACCGTCACTTCCACCCCGGCACTCCGCTCCGCGCCGCCGTGCAGCGCGCGGGGTGAGCTGCGGAACGCGCGGCGGGGGCGCACGCGCGGCGGGGGCGCACGCGCGGCGGGGGCGCACGCGCGGCGGGGGCGCACGCGCGGCGGGGGCGCACGCGCGGCGGGGGCGCGCTCGCGGCGGGGGCGCGCTCGCGGCGGGGGCGCGCTCGCGGCGGGGGCGCGCTCGCGGCGGGTTCCAACATCGTAGGTGGAGGTAGCGCGCGCGGCGCCGTGGGGAGCAGCGCGTGTCCCATCGGGTCGGAGGAGCCGGAGTTTTCATGGCGCGCGAGGATTGCTGCGGCGCGGGAGGGGGGCCGGCGCGCCGTCGCGCTAGACTGCGCGACCTCCCGATGAGACCGCGCGCGGAATACCTCGAAGGGCTGGTCGATCTCACGTCCCACGACGATCCGAACGTCCGGCGCGCGCTCTTCCGGCAGACCATCGCCTCGCTGGCCCTCGTGGACGCGCTCGACGGCGCGACGCCGCTCGACGCGATCAGCCCGGATACCCTCCTGCGGAGCGTCCAGACCGCCATGGCCGACGGGCTGCTCGACGACCTGAGCTGGCTCGCGCCCGCAGCGGCGAGCGTCGCGCTCTACGAGATCGCCGGAGCGCTTCCGCTCGGACCCGAGCGGCGCGAGCTCGGCCGGCGCGTGCTCGGGCAGATCTACGCCGGCAACGCGGCGACGTTCGTCGCCATCGCAACGCGCATGGCCGCCGGCTCGGCCCGCGGCCTCTCCGGCGCGGGGATCCGCGCCCGCGTCGCGCTCTCGCTCTGGCTGCCCGCCGGCGCCGACATCCCGATCGATCCGCTCGCGCTCCTGCTCGCCTCGCGGCGCGAGCTGTCGCGCGACTGGATCACGGCGCCCTCGACCGGATCGCTCGCGGAGCGCCGCCTCGCCGCGCGCCTCCTCGAGCGCGCCGCCCGCGAGGCGACGCGGCGGGCCACGCAGGGCGACGACCTGCCGCTGCGGCTCTTCCGCAACGTCGTCGACGGACGACGGCGCGATCTCGACCGCAGCTCCGACGGGATCGCGCTCGCCTGGCACACGCTGCTCGCGGATCGCGAGCCGCTCGTCTGGCGCCACATCGCCGCGGCGCGGGGCCTGCTCGCGGGGGTGCTGCCCGACTTCGCCGAGGAGATGAGCGCGCTCTTCGCGCCCGACCTCTCGCCGACCGAGTGGCGCCGCGGCGCCGCCTCGCTCGCGGCGAGCATCGCCGTCGATCCGGACGGCGCGCTCCGGCGCGCCGTGGAGATCCTGGGCGGCCCGCTGCTCGCGCAGGACCCGGGCATCGCCATGGCGATGGTGTGGGGTCTCCCCGTCGCGGCGGACGCGGAGCCCGAGGCGGCCGAGGCGCTGCTCGACGCGATCGCGCGCGCGGCGCCGATGGCGGCGGCCGAGGCGATCGTCGAGCTCCGGCACGACCTCCGCGGCCTCGGGGGCCGCGGCGAGCCGTTCGGCGCGCGCGCCGCGGCGCAGTGCGCCCGCGCGCTCGCGGACGCGATCGAGTCGCCGCCCGCCGCGTACGCCCACGACGACGGCCTCGCGGCGCTCGCACGCGTCATCCACCGCGATCTGTCGATGGACGGCGCCGGGATCGCGCTGCTGCGCGGCGCGATCGACGGCGCCGTCGCGGCGTTCGTCGAGAGCGGTCCGCGCGAGGCGCACGGCCGCGCGCTCGAGGCCTACGCGCTGGCGGCCGAGGTCGTGGGCGCGCTCGAGGAGATCGAGCTCTGCGATCTCGAGGACGCGCAGAGCGCCGCCGCGCGCAGGGCCGCGGTGGGGCTCGTGCGCGAGCTCGACACCCAGCTGCTCGGCTCCGGCGTGCTGAAGAGCCTCCTCCTCCTGAACCGCCGGCCGAGCGAGGACTCGACCGGGGTCGCCTCGCTCGACGACCTCGACGAGCGGCTCGCCCGCTGGCTGCTGCGCGCCGAGGGGACCGCCGCGCGCGCGGGCGCGGCGCCGCCGCCGCACGTGACCGTGCACCAGCGCAACTTGCGCGCGCTGCTGCACCTGATCGACGGGGAGAGCACCGATTTCGGCGGCGAGCCCGAGCTCAAGGCGCGCGTCCTCGCCCGCTGGACGGGCGCGGTCGGCGTGCTGCTCGAGCGGCTGCGCAGCGACCGCGGGTCATCGCTGCGCCGGGCCATCGCCGCGTCCGTCGCCCGCGGCCTCGACGCGCTCGTCCGCGAGGGGGCGGCCGACGCGGCGGACATCTTCCTGCACGCCGCGATGCGCGGCGGCGATCCGGACGACCTGGAGGTGCTCGGCGAGGCGAGCATGCACCCGGACGTGGCGCAGCTGCTGCGCGCCTACGCGCGGTTCGCGCGCGGCGCGCGCAGGGATCGCGCGAGCAACCCGGACATCGAGCCGGTGTCGTCGCTCCGGTCGACGCGGCAGGGCGGACTGCACGCCGAGCTGGCCGAGGCCGAGCGCGCGCGGTCGGCGCTCGCGCGCATCGCCGCCCTCGACGCGCTCGTCACCGCGCTGCCCGCGGGCGCGTCGCAGCGCACGGAGATCGTGCGCGGCGCGCTCGCCCGCCTCGCGCGCGCGCTCGGGGCGCTGAACACGGCGCGCGCGCTCAGCGGCCTGACCGCGGCGGGCGACGGCGACGCGGACGTGTCGCCGCTGAGCGCCCTCGAGGACGCGCTCACGCGCCTGTCGCAGCTGACCGCCGGCGCCCGCCGGCGCTGCGGGGAGCACCCCGCCTCGGCGGCCTCCGGCGCGGCCGAGCCGCTGCGCCTCGCGATCGAGGTCGCGCTGCAGGAGGAAGCGGACGTCGAGCCGAACCTCGCCGCGCCGATCGAGGCGCTCGTGTCCGCCGCGCGCGCGGGCATCCCGAGCGCGCTCGCCGATGTGGTCGCGCTCGTCGTGCCGCGCGTCGCGACGCTCCCGGTGCGGCGGCCGAGCGCGCCGGGCGGGGTCGCCCTGCTCGATCACCCGCTGCCGGCGTGGCTGCCGAGCCGCCGCACGCTGGGCGGCTTCTACGTGCACCGCCAGCTCGGCGGGGGCTCGCTGGGCACGGTGTTCGTGGTCACGCGCGCGGAGGAGCGGCACGATCCGTCTGCAGAGCGCTTCGCGCTGAAGGTGCCGGAGTACGATCACACGGCGGCCCGGAGCGTCTCGGAGGCCGACTTCCTCCGGCTGTTCCGGGAGGAGGCGGGCGCGCTCCTCTCGCTGCCCGATCACCCGAACCTCGCCCGCTTCGTCACCTTCGACGCGGGCGCCCGCCCCAAGCCGATCCTGGTGATGGAGCTCATCGAGGGCATCCGCTGCGACCAGCTGCTCGACGCGCGCGGCCTCACCTGCCGCAGCGCCGTGGCGCTGCTCGACGGCATCCTCGCCGGCCTCGAGGCGATGCACGCCGTCGGCGTCGGCCACCTCGACGTCAAGCCGACCAACGTGATCCTCCGCGGAGGGCGCGAGCCGGTGCTCGTCGATTTCGGCCTCGCGGGCCGCCACATCCGGCCCGGCTGCGCCACCGGGTGTTACGGCGCGCCGGAGATCTGGGGCGTCGTCCCGCAAGGGGCCGTCCCCACGCCGCTGACGGCCGACATCTACAGCTTCGGCTGCCTCGCCTACGAGATCCTCACCGGGAGGACGCTGTTCGACGCCCCCACCGAGGTCGCGCTGATCACCGCGCACGTCACCCACGACGGCCTGCCCGGGCCGCTCAAACGCCTCGCCGACAACCCCAGGACCTCGGACATCGCAGGTTTTTTGTTCTCCTGCTTACGCCACGATCCGCGAGCCCGGGCGACGGCGTCCTCCCTGCGCGAGATGCTGCTCCGCATCACAGGCCAGCTTGCAGATCTACGGTGGCCTCTCTGACAAAAATCACCATGGATGGGGCGGCGCCGAGCTCCGGCAAGATGTTCAGGAAATTCCTTACCGAATTTTCCTCTAACTCCTCCAGTCCGCGAAGGAATTTCGGCGGTAGGCTGTGTCTCGGCGGCGCGTTCGGGGGGGCCGCGTAGTAGGCCGCCATGGCCCCCGGGTCAGCGCTGCTCGATCAAGAATCGACGTCTCGGCGCATCCCGGCGGCCAACCTATCCCTGCAGCGCGACAGGAGCGCTGGAGTCGTGGCGCCCGATGCCTTAAGGGCGGCCTGTTGACCTCCGTCGCACCGCCCCGCGATGAAGCCGAGCTCCGCGGCCGCGCGGCCGCCCTCGCCGGCCTGACGCTCGCCGATCTCGCCCGCGCGCTCGGGCGCGCGATCCCCCGGGGCGGCGCGCGCACGAAGGGCGCGGCCGGCGCGCTCGTCGAGCGCGCGCTCGGCGCGACGGCCGGCTCGACGTCCAGGCCCGACTTCCCCCACCTCGGGATCGAGCTCAAGACGATCCCCGTCGACGCGGCCGGAGCGCCGCAAGAGTCGACGTTCGTCTGCTCGATCTCGCTCTCGGACGCGGACCGCGCGGAGTGGGAGACGTCGCGCGCGCGCGCCAAGCTCGCCCAGGTGCTCTGGGTCCCGATCGTCGCCGCGCAGGGGCGCCCGAGCGAGGAGCGGCGGCTGGGCACCCCGCTGCTGTGGCGGCCCACCCGGGCGCAGGAGCACGTCTTGCGCGCCGATTTCGACGAGCTCATGGGCCTCATCGGGATCGGCGCCATCGAGGGGCTCACCGCGCACGCGGGCCGCTGGCTCCAGGTGCGACCGAAGGCCGCGAGCGGGCAATCGCGGACGCTCGCGTTCGGGCGCGACGGGGAGCTCATCGCCGCGCTGCCGCGCGGCTTCTACCTGCGCCCCGGCTTCACCGGCGCCATCCTGAGCGATCCTGCCGCGCTGCCGCCGTGAGCGGCGTCCCGGAGCGCGACGTCACCGCACGTCACTTGCAGGGGACGACTCTCTTCGTGCCGTCCGGCATCGTCGCGGTGCACGTCTCCATCGAGAGATCGGTGTTCACCGTCGGCGTGACGGTGCGAGGCGGATCGGCCTCGACGGGAGGCGTCCCGGTCGCCCCCGCCTCGCGCGGGCGCCGTCCACCTCCGGCCCCGCGCGACGGCTTGCCCGTCCCGGCGCTCGGCGCCGCCGTCCCCGCTGAGGATGCCGCGGTCCCGCCGTCCGTCGCCGGGCCGGCGGAGCTCACACCCGCGTCGGCCGCGCCCGCGTCGGCCGCGCCGGCGTCCGCAGCCGCCGCGCCCGCGTCGGCGCCCTCTGCCTGACCCGTCGAGGCGACGCTCGGGCTCGCGGCCGCGGCGGTCGGCGCCTGGGGCGCCGGATCGACAGCGGCCGCGGTCTCGCTCGGCGCCGGCGCGCTCGCCACGGGCGGGGGCGTGTCGCCCAGGATCCCGGCGAGCCGACCGCGGAACTGGAGCGCACCCCACGCGCCCACCGCCACAGCGACGGCCCCCACCGTCACGTAGAGCAGCGTGCGCCCGCGGCGCGGAGCCTCATCGTCCACCGCCGGCGGCGCTGAGCCGCCGGTGCGCGCGGACTTGTCGCTCACCGACGGGCCGCCGCTGCTCGCGCGCGACACACGCGGGCTCCTCGTCGTGGCGCCGCGCGAGGCCGGCGGCGGCAGATCGAGCTCCGCGGCGTGCAGGCGGAGGATGCCCGCGATCGTCGTGCGCGTGCCCGGCGCCGCGTACGGCGCGAGCGCCTGCACGAACTCGGAGATCGACTGGAAGCGATCCTCCGGCTCACGCGCGATCGACTTCTCGATCACCTCGACGAGGCCCTCGGGCACCTCGGGGCGGAGATCCTGGAGCGGCTCGGGCGGCGACGTGTAGATCTTCGCGCACAGCTCGGGGAAGCTGTCGGCGACGTACGGCGGCCTGCCGCCGATGATCTCGAAGAGGCACACGCCGAGCGCGTAGATGTCCGTGCGGGGATCGACGCTCTTCGAGGAGCGCATCTGCTCGGGCGACATGTACAGCGCGGAGCCGAGGATCGTCGTCGTCTGCGTGAGCGAGACGTTGCCCGTGTCGCCGGTGAGGATCTTCGAGACGCCGAAGTCGAGCACCTTGATGAACGGGGCGCCGTCAGGGCGCTTCGTGAGGAACAGGTTCGCCGGCTTGAGATCGCGGTGGACGATCCCGAGCGCGTGCGCCTCCGCGAGCGCCTCGCACGCCTGCACGATGTGATCGATGCACTCGCCGATCGCGAGCGTGCCCGCCTCGGCCGCGTGGCACGCGAGATCCTCGCCGTCGAGCAGCTCCATCACCATGTACGGCTCGCCGCTCTCGAGGGCGGCCACGTCGAGCACTCGGACGACGTGCGGCGTCTGCAGCTTGGCGACGGTGCGCGCCTCGCGCATGAACCGCTCCGCCGCCTCGGTGTACGACATGAACTCCGGCAGCAGGAACTTGATCGCGACGCGCGCATCGAGATCGAGGTGCAGCGCCTCGACCACGAGGCCCATGCCGCCTCGGCCGATCGTCCGCTCGACGCGGTACTTGCGCGCGATGACGGTGCCAGGCGCGATCGTGTAGACGTTGTCAGGCCTGGATTCCCCCGCTCCGAGCGGAAACGCAGCCGTCTCCGGGCCGACCGGGTCTTCTCCTTCGGTCGACTCCGGCTCACCAGAGGAGCGCGCCATCGAGTTAAGGTATACACGTGGCGGTTCTCCGAGGCGATTCCCGTCACGCCGCCGTAATGCAAACCGATGCGAAAGCGGCGCCGGCGTAGGGAGACCCCGGAGCAGGCGCTGGGGGATGCCGCGCCGGGTCGAGCTGCGCTCGCGGGCGCGCGGTCGCCGCAGCGGCGCCCGGGTGCGAGCGCCCGCGGTTCGCAGCTAGCCCACGAGGAGGCCCCGGCGGCCGAGCGCGCGATCGGGGACCCGGGCGATGACGGTTGACAGCGAGCTCAGCGAGTGCGCGCCGGCGGAGTCCTGGAGCGGCGCATGCTCGACGTCGACGACGTCCGGTGCGGCCCTTCGGTGCCGTGCGCCGGCGTCTGCCGCGTCGCCTTGAGGTTGCCGAGATCCGCCTCGATCTCGACGCCGAGCGCGCGGCAGCGCCGGATGAGCCGCTCCAGATCGACGCCGGCCTCGATCAGCAGGCCCGAGGGCGGCGAGGGATCGACGAACATCTCGGCGGCCGGCCGCCGCGTGCGCAGCAGCTCGCGCACCTCCGGGTCCTCGATCCAGAGGAAGCCGGAGGCGCCGACGAAGCTCGCCTTGCCGATGACCACGCTCGCCTGGATGAGCATGCGCGAGATGGTGTCCGGCAGCGGCGCGACCGCCTCGATGCGCGCGCGCAGGGCGTCGCTGTCGAGGCCGACCGAGAGGGCTCGCGCGATCGAGGGCGGCGTGAGCAGGAGATCGACATGATCGCCGACGCGGCCGATCTCGGCGAACGCCGAGAGCCCCAGCACGGCCGAGACCTTGGCGCTCGCGCCGACGCGCAGCGCGTGGGCCTCGACGAACTTGCTCTTGCCGTTGTCGGAGCTCGGGGCAGAGCCCGCGAGCAGCGCGCGTCCGCGCGGCGTCAGCCGGAGCGCCAGATCGGCGCTGGCCACGTCCTCGGCCCCGCCGAGATCGATAATCCCGAGCGCCGGCAGCGACTCCAGCGCGATCCGCCGCGTGATGTCCGGGATCTCGGGCGACTCGACCGAGGCGCGCTCGGCCCAGCGGCGGACCAGCCGCTCCACGCCGGCGATCCGCTCGTCGGCGGCCAGGTAGCCCTGCAGCGACTGCCACGGGACCCAGCGGCCCTCGCCGAGGTCGTGCAGCGCGTCGAGCACCATCTCGCGGAGCGCGCCGATGGGGCTCGCGTCGCGGTTGTCCGAGGCGACCCGGAGCACCTCGCGCTCGGCCCGCGCCTCGTCCCACGCGCCGCCGCGGCGCCACGTGGTGAACAGGAGCGGGGTCAGCTCCTGCACCTGGAGCGAGCCGGGCGGCGTCGCCGGCGAGGCGGCCGAGGCGTCCCAGAGCCCGACGGCGCGCGACAGCGCGGCGACGAGCGCGACGCTCTCGACGTCGCGCCCGAAGCGCTGCGCGAGCCGGACGAGCAGCGACCGCGGCGTGCCGACGCCGGGGCGCACGTCGCTGCCCGGCTCCCGCACGCAGTACGCGAGCGCCAGCGCGAGCATCCCCGGGTCCGAAGCGAAGCGGGCGCGGCGCGGCGCGTGGTCCTCCTCGAGGACGAACGAGCGGATCTGCTCCCGCCGCTTCTCGCGCATCCGCCGGCGATCCGCGCCGACGATGGCCGCCACCTCGGTCGGGACGACGTGCCGGTTCGGGTGGATCGGGATGAGGAAGGCGCGGCGCTCCAGCGCGAAGCCGGCGCCGCGGCGGCTCGCCGTGACCCCGCTCGCGCTGCGGAGGCGCATCGGCTCCCGCTCCAGGTCGAGCAGCTCCTGCGTGTCGACCTCGCCCCCGACGGACTCGACCGCCTCGAGCAGCCGGCGCTCGACCGGCGCGAGGCGATCGATCTCCTCGCGGAGCCGGTCCGGATTGCTCAGCGTCTCCCACGCGATCTCGAGGGAGAGCGCGATCGGCGGCGTCGCCGGGCGGCCGAGGTAGTGCGTGGCGATCGCGCTCATCGTCTCGAAGGGCGCCTGCGCGAGCAGCGCCCGGATCGCCCGCGGGTCCTCGCTCTCCCAGCTCTTCAGCTGGACGAGGAACGCCGCCGGCAGCACGAGCTCGATGCCCTCGTCCGTCTTGCGCGCGTAGACGACGCCGCGGGCGATGAGCGGCTCCAGCCCTGCCGGGAGCGAGGGGACGACAAGCACGCCGCCCGCCTCCGCGATGCGGTGGAGCAGCTCGCGGCTCGCGGTCGGGAGCCGCGACGGGTCGCGCACGTCGGGGAGGCCGACGAGCGCGCGCGCCGCCTGAGACGGGGCGTCGATGCGCTTCGCGGCGTCGATGCGGATCCCCATGCGGGCGATGAGGCCCTTGAGCTCCGACTCGGGGAGAGCGCGAAGGATGGCGTCGAGCCGCCTCGGCGACTCGTCGAGCTCGGCCTCGTCACTGCTCGCCATCCCTCCCGATTCGCGTGTCACCCGACCCAGCTCCTCATCTGCAGGATGCCCCCGCCCCGACTGACGTCCGTTGGTCGTGGTCATGTTCTCGACCTATCTCCGGGATACCCAATGACCCACGTGAACCGACGGAATAGCCAGCCTCCTAACGTACACCAGGATGCTCGTCCAGCTTCAAGAAATCGAGCACTTTCCTCCTGCGTTCGCATTTTCGTGCGCGGCCGTCGCCAAACCGTTGCTTGGTCGTCTGTCGTCCCTCTTGCGCGCTCTTGCTCGCTCTTGCCCCCCTCTTGGTCCCTTTTGCTCCCTCTTGCTCCCTCTCGTTTCCCTGTTGGCCCCCTCTTCGCTCCGTCTTCCCTGGGCTTCCCTCCGCCTTCGCCTTCGCGCCTTCGCCCCTGATTGTCCCGCCGCGCAGCGTCTCGTCCGGCTTTCGCGCCCCCGCTTGCCTCTCCCCTCCCGCGCTCCGCATCTTCCCGGCTGCGTCGTGGGCTTCGGCGCTTCCTGTGGAGTCGCCCTGCTGTCGACGTCGTGCCCTGCGTGCTGCGCCGTCTTGCACGGCGGCGCGACGCCGAGGTGCGCAGCGCGACGCAGCGTTCTTCACGCGCGGCCGCTGACGTCCGCCCCCCTTACGCCGAGACGGTGTCATTTGCCTCCGCTTCGCGCGAAGCGGTTCCGCCGCGGCACGCCCGCCCCCTCACGTCGGGCTTCCGTCGCGCTCGTCAGCGCGCCATGCGCGCCGCCGCCGCACCAGCCCGCCCCGATCGCCGGGTCGCGGCGCGGGTCAAGGACCACGAGCAACGCTTGCCTTCCCGCGTGCTCGCGTGGGAACGTCGCACACCTCCCTGATTTCCCGCCCTAGATCGAGGCACATCATGCTGTGCTCCACGCCGCACGCTCGCAGCGACGCCCACCACCCCACGCCCCCGCGGCCCGCCGCCGTCGGGCCGCTCTTGAGTGACCCCGCGCGCGCCGCGACCTTGGGTTCGCGCGGAGCTCCCCCTTGATCCTGCGCGACCCGGTCCACGGCCTGATCGAATTCGAGGGTGGCGAGGCCTCGATCGTCCCCCGCCTGCTCGGCGCCCGCGAGGTACAGCGGCTGCGGCGGATCCGCCAGCTCGGGCTGACGTCGCTCGCCTTCCCCGGCGCCGAGCACACCCGCTTCGCCCACGCGCTCGGGGCCGCGCACGTGATGCGCCTGCTGATCGCGAGGCTCCGTCAGATCGACCGCGACCTCCCGTTCTGGCAGAGGGTGACCAGCGACCGCGCGCGCGACGCGATCGCCGCAGCGTTCCTGCACGATCTCGGCCACGGGCCGCTCTCGCACCTCTTCGAGGAGGCGATGCCTGGCGCGCTCCACCACGAGCGCTGGACCGAGCGCATCCTGCTCGACCCGGCGTCGGACGTGCACCAGGTGCTCGTGCGCCAGGATCCCTACCTGCCCCAGCGAGTGGCCGAGCTCATCGGCGGGCGGCACGAGCTGCCTTACCTCGCCAAGGCGGTGAGCGGGACGTTCGACGTCGATCGCTGCGACTACCTGCTGCGCGACGCGCACGCGACGGGCGTCCGGTACGGCGAGTACGACCTGCCGTGGCTGCTGCACAGCCTCAGCTTCAGCGACGTCCAGGTGGAGACGCCCGGCGGCGGCGCCGCGTCCGCCCCGTCCGCGCCCGCGCTCGCGATCGACGGGACCAAAGGGATGAGCGCGATCGAGTCGTTCCTGCTCGCGCGCTTCTTCATGTTCCAGCAGGTCTATTTCCACAAGACCACGCGGAGCGCGGAGTGGATGATCGGCGCCATCCTCCGGCGCGTCGTCGCCCGCCTCGCCGCCGGAGACCGGATCCCCGAGGTCCCCGCGGCGATCGCGGCGATCGCCGCCGGCGGGATGCCCACGCTGGAGCAGCACATCGAGCTCGACGATCAGGTCCTGCTCGGGGCCATCCACGCCTGGGAGGCGGGGCCCGACGCCGTGCTGTCCGATCTCGCCCGCCGCCTGCGCGTGCGCGCGCTCTTCAAGACGCTCGAGCTGTTCCCGGAGCCCGGCGAGGGGCCGGCCGAGCGCGACGCGCGGCGGGAGGCGGCGCTCGAGACGGTGCGCGAGATCGCGCGGGGCGCCGGGTTCGACCCGGAGGTGTACGTCGGCGTCGACGTCGCGGAGGACACGCCCTACGCCGAGGACGAGTCGCTCCTCGTCGTCTACCCGAAAGGTCGCCCCCGGCGCCCCGCCGAGGTGTCCTTTCTGCTGGACCGGCTGCGCAACGAGACCATGACACGCACCCGGATCCTCTTCGCGCCCGAGCTGCGGGACGCGGTGCGGGAGGCGCTGATACGCTGATGTCCACCAGAAAGACGACAGCTGCGGGATGGCCCCAACGCGCGCGCCGCGCCGCCGCAGCGGCGCTCGCCGGCGCCGCCGCCGTCGCCGCGTCGCTCGCGGGAGCGCCCTCGGCGCGCGCCGAAGCAGACGGCGCCTACGGCCGCCTGGACGGCGATCTCGATCTGCGCGCGGGCGTGGGGGCCTCGTTCGCGGCGGGCGGCCCGGCGCTCGCCGCGCGCGGCGCCGCCGCCTACCTCTCGACCGCCGGGCTGTACGTGCACTACACCGACGCGCTCGGCCGCGAGGCGGCGCCCGCGGCGCGCTCGATCGCGACCGGCGTCTTCCTCCAGCCGCTCTTCCTGGCCCGCTACGCGAGCGATCTCGAGCGCGGCCCGCCCTTGCTCGACCTCTTCCTCGACTCCTTCGCGATCGGCGTGGGCTCGTTCTGGGAGGCGCCGCGAGGCGCCGGGCTCGCCTCCGAGCCGGGGCTGGAGCTCTCGCTGTCGCTCGGCGTGCCGCTCCTCGGCGACGCCACGGGCCCGTTCCTCGACGTCCGGGGCGCGCTCCGCTTTCGCGGGCCGGAGCTCGCCGGCGACGAGGGCGGCCGCGAGGAGCAGCGGGCGCTCGTGTCGGTCACGCTGAGCTGGCACCACGTGCTCCGGGTGCACCTCGTGGACGCAGGCGACCGCGTCTCGGCCCGAGGCCGCGCCCCCGCCCGGGTGGCCGCGAGGGGCGACGCCGCCGGCGCGAGGGGGCCTTGAGCGGACCGCCCGGCGCGCTGCGCGCGGCGCTGGTGGCCGCGTTCCACGCAGGGCTCGGAGAGCTCGATCCCGCGCGGCTCGTCGAGCGCGCGCTCGACGGCGAGGCGGGGGCGCCCCGCGGGCGTGTGCTCGCGATCGCGGCGGGCAAGGCGGCGTTCGGGATGGCGCGGGGCGCGCTGCGGTGCTGGGGAGGCAGGATCGCAGGCGGGCTCGCCGTGACCGTGGCGGCGTCCGCGACGGCCACGCTCGACCAGGCAGCGCCGCCCGATCCCGAGGAGGCCGCGCTGCGCCCGCTCCGCGTGCTGCGCGCGGCGCACCCGATCCCCGACGCGCGCAGCGTGGACGCCGCGGAGGCGGCGCTCGCCGCCGCCGCCGAGCTCGGGCCGGACGATCTCCTGCTCGCCCTGATCTCGGGCGGGGCCTCCGCGCTGCTCGCGTCGCCTCCGGCGGGCGTCTCGCTCGCGGACAAACAGGCGCTCGTGGCGGCGCTCCTGGAAGGCGGCGCGCCGATCCGGGAGGTCAACCTCGTGCGGCGTCACGTCTCGCGGATCAAGGGCGGGCGCCTCGCAGCGGCGGCGGCCCCGGCGCGCGTGCTGACGCTGATCCTGAGCGACGTCGTGGGCGGGCTCCCGCACGACATCAGCTCCGGGCCCACGGTGCCGGACCCGACGCGCGTGGACGAGGCGCTCGCGGCGCTCGCGCGGTGGGCGCCGCAGCTCGCGCGGCTCGCGCCCGCGTTCAGCGAGTCGGTGAAGCCGGCGGACGCGCCGCGCGCCACGGCGCGTGTGCTCGCGGATCCGGGCGCGCTGGCCGAGCGCGTGGCCGCCGCGCTCGCGGCCCGCACGGGGCTCCGCGCGACCGTCGCCCCCGCCGAGGACGGCGAGGCGCGCGCGATCGTCGCGCGCCGCCTCGCGCTCGCGCGCGCCCTCGCCCCCGGCGAGGCCGTCGTGATCCCCTGCGAGCCGACGCTCGCGCTGCCGCCCCAGCGCGGCGCTGGCGGCCGCGCGGGCTGGATCGCGCTCGCCGCCCTGCGCGAGCTGCCCGCGGACGTCGCCCTCCTCTGCGCGGCCTCCGACGGCGTCGACGGCAGCTCCGGCGCGGCCGGCGCCGCCGTGGACCGCGCGGCGGCCGACGCGGCCGCAGGCGGCGCCATCGAGGCGGCGCTCGCGCGCTTCGACGACGCCGCCATCCACCGCGCCCTGGGCACCCACGTCGCGAGCGGGCCGACGGGTCACAACCTGACGGACGTGCACGTCATCGCGCGGGACTTCACCCGCCGCGAGGGCGCGCGCTGAGCAGCACACGCCCCTCGCTGCGGCCCCGCGGCCTCACTGCGGCGGGGTGACGGCCGCGCTCGTGTCGCCCATCGCCTCGCGGACCGCGAGCGCCAGCGCGCAGCTGTTCGCCTGCCGCTGCCGGGCCTCCAGCACGTTCGACTCCACCGTGGGCGTCCCGCCGATCAGGCTGCCGCTCGCCTCCCGGCGGATCCGCAGGATGGGCTTCCCGTCCGACAGCCGCCACACCCCGATGCGCGCCGTGTGCGGCGTCGCGAGGAGCGCCTCGGTGGTCGCCGCGCCCTCGGCCGGCTCGTCGAGCACGAGGAGGTAGTACTGCGCCCTCGTGAGGAGCTCCGCCGCGAGCGGCACGTCGTCCCGCATCGTGTCGTCGAAGCTCGACTCGAGCAGCCGCAGGCGGAGCTCGCTCGACGCGTCCTGCGTGTCGCGCACCCACTCGTCCGAGAGGACCTGCATCGTCCGGTAGGCGACGCGCAGGTTGAACGGCTGGGCGGGCCGGGAGCAGCGCTCGTTCTCGTTGCAGTGCTCGCCCGCAGGGCAGTCGCGCGTGCGCTTGCACTCCGCGCCCGCGAGCGGGTTCGGGTTCGGCGCCCGCAGGAGGCACGACGTGAACGCGTCCTTGAGCGACTGCTGCGCGTTCTTCCGGAGGGCGTCGACGCTCGTCGCCTCGTCCACCCGGAGCCGCAGGTAGATCCCCGCGAGATCGCGGAAATCCCACGCCTTGAGCGCTTCGCGATCCACGAGCTCGGCCCCGGCGCTCCTCGAGAGCTCGAGGGTCCAGCCCTCCACGCGCTCGCGCATCGGGAACCAGCGCGGGCCGAGCTCGACGGCGACGGCGCGCTGGCGCGCCATCAGCTTCTGGCGGGCGCTCTCGATCTGACCCTGGGACCACTTCCAGTGGAGGATCGCCGAGACCGCGAGGACGACGGCGGTGTAGCCCCAGAACTTCGCGGGGGGCCAGCGCATCTTGGAGCGCGCTTCCCGCGCCTTGTGGACCGAAGGCAAGCCGCGTTCGCGGGGCGGCTGTTCAGAGGACATAGGAGAGGCTCCACGCACGGCGCTCCAGCCGGTCGCGCGGGCGCGGCGCCCTCCTCCGCGCGGCCGACGCACGTGGTCTACGTACGCCGACGTGGATCTGCGTGGAGGGCGAGGGCCGCGCGGAGCGCACCGGGGGAGCCACCACTTCGAGGGTGACCGGGGCCGCCAGGCATCGCCGGGCGCGCCCCGTCTGGCGCTGCGATAGGCTAAGAAGCGAGGGTCACTGCGACTTCGGAAGCTTGCCGACCATGAAGCTGACGTTCGGGTAACCGGCGAACGCCGCGGTCTGGAACACGCTCTTCACGACCAGCGCGGGCACGTTCTGATCGACCTGGAGGATGCACACGCCCGGGAACGGCTTGTTCGGCTGGACCTGCTTCCACAGCTCGCGCTTGTTCTTGAGCAGGTTGAAGAGCTCGTCGATCTTCTGGAGGCGCCCGAGCTCCTCGATCGCGCGGGTCGAGCCGGCCAGCGCGCCGTCGACGAGGATCTGGTTGCCGTTCACGGCGACCATCGGCGCGTCGATGACGTCGTCGACGTTCTCCGCCTTCGGCAGCTTCACGTTCTTGTCGACCGCGATCTCACCCGACGCCGAGAAGGACATCAGGAGGAAGATCACGGTCACGACGAGGAAGTCGATGAAGCTCACGAGGTTGAGCCCGGCGTTCGGGCTGCGAGCGCCGTGCCCCGACACCTTGTTCCACACGAAGCGGAGCGGCACTCCCTTCATGAGCCGGCGGCCCGGCTGATGGATCACGTGTGCGTGGGGGTTCTTGTGGTGCTTCGGATTGAACCTATCCATGTGCGCGCTCCTGCCTCACCGGACCGAGAACGTCATGTTGAACGCGGGGACCTGCTTCGGCCCCTCGGGGAGCCGGATCTCGCGCTTCGGCGAGTAGAGCGCGTCGAGGACCGCGACGATCTCCTTGAAGGGCGTGCGGTTGTCCGTGTGCAGGATGGCCTGGTCGAGCTTCTTGTCGCTCGGATCCCGGTGCCCGCCGTGCGTCTTCCACTCCTCGTCGATCTTCTTCGCCAGCTCGGGGTAGCGGACGATCTTCGAGCTCGCGTCGCCGACCTCGACCGGCGCCTTCGGCACCTTGATCTCGCTGACCACCGTCGACCCCTGCTTCCACACGAGCCCGAAGTCGCTCTCGCCGATGTGCAGGTTCAGCACCTTCTCCGGCGTCTGCGGGGTGAGCTCCTTGTTCGGGTCCGGAGGGCCAGGGACCTGCGCGTCCGCGTTCATGCGGGAGTTGGTGACCCAGACCGCCGTAATCAACAGGAATGCAATCGTGACCATGAGCAGGTCGATGAACGGGATCATGTTGATATCGCTGTTCGTCGACCGCTTCTTCCCGCCACCATCGCCGACGTCTACGCCGCCCATAATGCCTTCCCAACGTGAGCCTCACGCTCACCTATCCAAGTTGCTCCGGGGGACGCCCTGCCCGCAGCTCGCCGGGGGGCACCTCGCTGGGTTCTGACTTCGCCGCTCTTCCGAAGTTCCCGGGGACCCCGACGGCGCGAGCCGCCGCCCGGGGCGCTGCGAAACGAGAGCGGGCCCAGGTGAACGCCGGGCGCGAGGTGCGCCGGACGACCTGGGCCCGCCGGGAGAACATCAAGCTTCCTTACCGATCGCGGCGACATTCACTTTTTGTCGGTTCGCCACGACCAGGTTGAGGATCTGCACGGACGCCTCGTTGATGTCGTCCTCGATGTGCTGCGTCTTGCCGTTGAGCACGGCGAAGCCGATGAGGCCGATGATCGCCACGCCGAGGCCGAAGGCGGTGCAGTTCATGGCCTCGGAGATCCCGAGGGCGAGCACGCGGGCCTTCTGGCTCGGGTCGACCGACTCGCCGGCGACGGAGCCGAACGACTTGATGAGGCCCGTCACCGTGCCGAGCAGGCCGGAGAGCATCGCGAGGTTCGCGAGCAGCGCGAGGTACGAGGTGCGCGCGGAGATCTTCGGCAGCTCGCGGAGGGCCGCCTCGTCCATCGCCGCCTGGACCTCCTCGTCGGGGCGGTTCACCTTGACCAGACCGGCCTGGACGATGCGGGCGAGCGGGGCGTTCGCCGCGGAACACATCTTCACAGCCTTGGTGACATCACCCGCCAGGATGCACTTCTGCATGGTGGCGAGGAAGACGTCCTTGTTGATCGACGAGCCGAACAGGTAGAGCGCGCGCTCGACAATGATGCCGATCGTCAGGATCGACCAGAACAGGATGGGCCACATACCCCACCCACCCTCTTTGAAAGCTTCCCATGCTCCGTGCATTGCTTCTGTCCTCCAGTTCGCCTCGCGTCCCCGGGATGAGGTTTCGCGCAACTCGATCGGTTCCCTATGTCAGACTCGTGTTGCCGAGGGGCGGCAGTCTTTCGATCCCACGTAACAACCGGTGAGAGGCCTGCTTCGCTTGGCGGGCTGGCCGTGGACGGCGTGCTGCTGTCGCTCTCTGGCGAGATGCCCACGGGACGCTAGCCGAGCGGCGCTGACCTCTGCAAGAGTCCTGATCGTCTCGCTGGTGCCGGCGCCCGGCGCCGCCCCCAGCTCTCTCACCTGCTGTCCAAGACTGACTTCTCGCGCCGTGACACCAGGGGGCTCTTTAAGGGCTCTGGGCGCGGCTCCCCCGCTCACCGAGAGCGTGCCGCCTTCTCTTGGCCAAGCTACGCCGATGCGCCCGGGGGACTCGCGCATCTTCGCGATTGAGACCCGGCGCCGTCAAGAGAGATTTGACCACACCTCAGCGCTCTGATACGAGCAAAAATTTACAACAATTCGCAGGGTTATGCAGTGCGCCGCCCGGGGCGCGCCGCGCGTCCGCCGCCGAGTTCGCCGGGCCGGGACGCCGCGCCGGAAGGCCGGCCGCCGGCGCGACAGCGCGCTGCGGCAGCGCGCGGCATCACCGGTCGAGGGGCCGCGGTGCAGTTATTAAAGTGCCGGTAGCGGCATGGCAGAGGACGGCGGCCCGCCCGTCCGGTGACGCCGCCGGGAGCGTCCAGGCGGGCTCCACGGTCCCTGGCCCGGCCCGCCCGGCCGCATTTCTCCCGGGCGGGCGCGGGCCCGGTGAGGCCCGGGGCCCGCTTCTGGCCGAGGATCTGCGCGGATCCCGGCGTCTCGGCCGCGCGCCGCAGCGCATCGCCGAGCTTGCACCCGGGATCGGGCGGCAGTTATAGTCGCCGCGCCTGGAGATTGTCGGGCTTCTGACGACGCTGAGAAAGGGACTTCGAGGATGCGTCATCTGCTGATGTTGGCGGCCGAGGGTGGTGGCGAAGGTGGGATGTGGGAAGCCATCAAACACAATCCGACCTTCCTGATCGCGAACCTGGTCGTCTCGGCGGTCGTGGTGACGATCATCATCGAGCGAACCGCGTTCCAGCTGGGACGCTACCGCGTGAACTCCAAGGAGTTCTTCGCCCAGGTGAAGAAGCTGGTGGCGGCCGGCAACATCGACCGCGCCATCAAGCTGTGCGACGCGAGCGACTACCCCATCCTCCAGCTCGTGAAGGCCGGCCTCACCCACGCGAACAAGGGGGCCGATGAGATCGACGCCGCCCTCAGCGAGAAGCTGTCGGAGCTCAAGCCCGCGGTGGAGAAGCGCATCGGCGCCCTCTGGTCGCTCGCGAACATCGCGACGCTGATCGGCCTCATCGGGACGGTCTCCGGCCTGATCAACACCTTCGCCTCGATCGCCGCCCAGGGCCTCTCCCAGGCCGACAAGCAGCGGATGCTCTCGAACGGCATCGCGGAGGCGATGTACAACACGGCGTTCGGTCTCGCGATCGCCGTGGTGTGCATGATCGCGCACGTGCTGCTCCACACCCGCTCCAAGAACATCCAGCACGATCTGGAGGCGACGACGGAGCGCGTCTTCAACCTGCTCACGATCAGCAGCAAGCCTGGGTACTAGCCCATGGCGGACCCGCAAGACGTCCCGCTCAGCTCGGCGCAGCGATCGAAGATCCGGCGCCTCTCGCAGCCCAAGGAGCCCGAAGCCGGGGAGGAGGCCGGCGAGCTCAACGTCGTTCCCTACCTGGACATCATCACGAACATCCTCATCTTCGTGCTCGCCAGCGTCTCGGTCACCTTCGTGTCGTCGATCGACACGACGCCGCCCGCCATCGGGTCGGGCAAGGTGCGCAGCGAGCTCTCCAGCAAGGCGCTGAACCTCTCCGCGTTCATCACCAGCCAGGGGATCTCGCTGAAGACGTCGAGCGGCAACATCGCGACCGGCTGCCAGGACGTGGGCAGCGGGGTCACGGTCCCGAAGGTGAACGACAGCTACGACTTTCCCGCGCTCACGGCGTGCGCGAAGCGCCTCAAGAACGCCCGCCCCGAGTTCCAGGAGGAGACGCAGGTGACGATCACGGCGAACCCGGGCATCGACTACAAGACCATCATCGACGTGATGGACTCGCTGCGGAGCGAGGGCGAGGAAGTGCTCTTCCCGGAGGTCTACTTCGGCGTGCCCGGGGTCTCCCGATGAGCGCCGAGCTGCCCCGGGCGCCGCAGCCGAGGGCGAGCGTCGTCCGCTACAAGGCGGCGCTCCGGAAGGCGATCCGCCGGAACCGGCGGGAGCCCGAGATCGACTTCCTGAACATCACGGCGATGCTCGACCTGATGACGATCATCCTCGTCTTCCTGCTGAAGAGCGTGGGATCGTCGGCGGCGTCCATCCCGCAGTCGAAGGACCTCACCCTGCCGAAGTCGGTGATGCAGGCCGAGCCCTCGCAGGAAGGGGTGGTCGTGATCGTCTCGAAGACGCAGATCCTGGTCGGCGATGATCCGACCCCGATCGTCGTGCTGCCCAGCCGCGAGCAGCTCGCCCAGTCCGGCGTCGACGCGCGGTACAAACGCAGCGGACCGAACGACCACTACATCGTGCCGCTCGCGAACGCGCTCTCCCACGCGCGCGAGACGGACAAGGCCGTGCGCGCCGCGAAGGGGCTCGACCCCTCGTCGTCCGAGGCGATCGTCGTCGCCGACGCGACCACGCCGTACCGCCTGCTCTGCGAGGTCCTCTTCACCCTCGGACAGAGCGAGTTCGGCAAGCACCACCTGATGGTGCTGAGCGGCGGCAGCAAGCCGTAGCCCCCTCCTCTCGCGCACCATCTCGGTGGTCCTGAGCGGCGGCAGCGGGCCGTCGCCCCCTCCCCTCTCCGCCCCCGGCGCTCCCCGAGCGCGCGCTGCATCGTCTGCGAGGCGGACGGACGGCGCGCTCCCTGCCGGACGCGCCGTCCCCGCCGATCAGTCCACCGCGAACAGCTCTTCCAGGTCCGCCTTGGTGAGCTTCTTGGCGCCGCCCGCGTCCTCGCTGAGCACGGAGGCGACGAGCTGACGCTTCTTGTCCTTCAGCTGCAGGATCTTCTCCTCGATCGTGCCCGCGGCGATGAGCCGGTACGCGGTGACCACCTTCGTCTGCCCGATGCGGTGCGCGCGGTCCGTCGCCTGCTGCTCGACGGCCGGGTTCCACCACGGGTCGAAGTGGATCACCGTGTCGGCCGCGGTGAGGTTCAGGCCGGTGCCGCCCGCCTTGAGGCTGATGAGGAAGACCGGCACGCTCGGATCGCTCTGGAAGCGCTCGACGCGCTCCGGCCGGTCCTTCGTGGAGCCGTCGAGGTACTCGTAGGGGACGCCGTCCTCCTTCATCGCCCGCTCGATGAGCTTCAGCATCATCACGAACTGGCTGAAGACGAGGACCTTGTGCCCGCCCTCGACCGCGTTCGCGATGAGCTCGCGCACCGCGACGAGCTTGCCGGAGTCGTCGTCGCCGAATTCGCGCGGCAGCCCGAGCAGCCGCGGATCGCAGGCCGCCTGCCGGAGGCGGGTGAGGCCGGCGAGGATCTGCAGCTGGCTCTTCGCCAGGCCGACGCGCTCGACCTCGCCGAGGACCTGCGCCCGGACCTCGCGCGCGACCTGCATGTAGAGCGCCCGCTGCTCGCCGGTGAGATCGCAGATCTGATCCATCTCGATCTTCTCCGGCAGGTCCTTGGCGACCTCCTGCTTCGTGCGGCGCAGGATGAACGGGTGGATCGCGGCGCGGAGCCGCTGCGCCGTCTTGTAGTCGCCCGCCTCGATCGGCCGCGAGAAGCGCGCCTCGAACTTGTCGAGCGAGCCGAGCAGGCCCGGCGAGACGAAGTCGAAGATCGACCAGATCTCCGAGAGGCGGTTCTCGATGGGCGTGCCCGTGAGGGCGAGGCGGCGCTTCGCGCGGAGCCGCTTCGCCGCCGCGGCGGTGGCGCTCATCGGGTTCTTGATGTGCTGCGCCTCGTCCAGGATGGCGTACGTGAGGTCGAGCTGCGCGAGGAAGTCCTCGTCGCGGCGGAGCAGCGCGTAGCTCGTGATCACCACCTCGGCCGACTTCACCTCGTCGATCTGGTCCTTGCGATCGGCGCCGTGCCAGAGCGCGACCGAGAGCGACGGCGAGAACCGGGCGAGCTCGCGCTCCCAGTTCGTCACGACGCTCGTCGGGGCGACGATCAGCGCGCGCATCTGCTTCTCCTCCTGCTTGACGGCGAGCAGGAGCGCGATCGTCTGGACCGTCTTGCCGAGGCCCATGTCGTCGGCGAGCACGCCGCCCGAGCCGATGTCGTGGATGAACTTGAGCCACGACAGGCCCGCCTCCTGGTAGGGCCGGAGCGTCGCCTTCAGGTTCCTGGGCCGCTTCGTGCTGCCGATCTCGTCGATGTTGCTGAGCTTGTGGAAGAGCTCGCGCGCCGAGGCGGTCACGTTCGTCCCGGTGGCGTGCTGGAGCAGCTCGTGCACGCGCCCGGCCTGCGCCAGCGGGAGCCGGCCGTTCTTGCCGGCCGACATCATCAGCTCGACCTCGCGATCGAGCATCGCGCGGACGGCGTCGGGGTCGAACGCGGCGAACGAGCCGTCCTCGAGGCGGACGTAGCGCTTGCCCTCGGCGAGGCAGCGGCGCAGCTCGTCGCGATCGACGCCGACCCCCTCGCTCTCGAAGCTGAGCTTGACGTTCAGCCAGTCCATCCCCGAGGTGACCTTGGCGAACACGCCGATCGGCTTGCTGCGCACCTGGGTGTCGACGAGATCCTCGGGCACGAAGAGATCCCAGTCGTCGGGGAGCTCGGCGAGCCCCTCGGTCCAGAACGTGAGCGCGTGGTCGCCGTTCGCGATGAAGCCCTGGCCGGTCTCGTCCGGCCTGAGCCCGAGCGCGAGCAGCTTGCTGGCCGCGTCCTGCTGCGCGGCGATGTCCACGCGGATGCAGCGGGCGCGCTTCATGCCCTCCTCGGGCGGCTGCACGAGCACGGGCGGCGACATGCCGTCGGCGCGCACGGCGACCTCCGCGTCCCCGTACGCGGCGAACAGCGTGACGCGCGCCTCGATCAGCGAGCCGCCCGCGCGCATGCGGAACGTGGGCACGAGGTCGACGACCTCGGCGATCTGGTTCAGGTCGGGCAGCTCCGCGCCGACCTCGAGCGCGATCTTGGGCAGGCCCTGCATGATGATGCGGGGCAGCTCGCTCATCGGCTCGCCGATGGTCGGCGAGCGGAGCAGGCGGCGCATCGCCGCGGGGGAGACGCGCTTGTCGACGCGGCGGGCGATCCCCTCCTGGGTGTCGATGTGCCAGCCGGGCCAGCCCTCGAACCACCCGCCTTGCAGGAGCGAGAAGCGGCGCTTGTCGTTGCCCCGCTCGAAGCTCGCCTTGACGATGATCGTGTCGCCGCCGACGGTCTCGAGGTCGAAGCGCGGCCGCAGGCTGTCCTCGCCGAAGCGGAGCTGCATGAGCGCCGGCTCGAGGAGCACGCGCTGGCCCTCCAGGAGGGGGAGCAGCTCGGCCACGTCCTCGCCGCGGATGTCGACCGCCGGGTGGCGCGGGTTGCCGCTCTCGAACCGGGCGAGGAGCCGGAGCGCGTCGCGATCGGGCGTCGGGTACATCGCCTGCCAGGCGAGCGCCGCGGACGGCAGCACCGGGACGCGCGCCTCGGCGTCGAGCACGGTGACGGTCAGCGCCCCCTGCCGCACGTGGAGGCGGAACTCGACCCGGCGCGCCCCGGTGACGCCCTCCGGCGGCAGCCAGGCGCCGATGCCGGTCTGCTTGGCCGTGGCGTCATGGACCGGCGCGGTGAGCGTGACGACGGCGGAGCCGGGCGGCCCGTGGGTGCCGACGACGGTCGGGACGGGCACCGGCGGCGTGATCGCGAGCCGCCCGCGGCGGTCGCGGCGGCGCACGCGCTTCAGGGCGTCACCGCCGGCGTGTGCGGTCTGCGGGACGAGCGCCGGGATCGGCGGCTCGCGCCGGGGCTGGGAGCCGCGCGCCTGGTCGCGGATGCTGATGAGCAGCGCCGCGACGTGCTTGCAGTGCTGTCCGGCCTTCTGGAAGGCGGGGCAGGAGCATTGCGACTGGATGCCGTCGGGCGAGAGCTCCACCTTGACCGGGTACGGCTCGGAGTCGGCGGCGCGGACCGTGCCGCTCGCCGTCGTCTCGTTGATGGAGATGTCCTCGACGACGCGGCGCCGGAAATACTCCAGCCCGCGGAGGAAGGTGCGGGCGCCAAGCAGCCTTCGCAGGCCACGATCGCTGAGGGTGGAGAGTGCGTCGGAGATCGGAGGCGGCACGTCGTGGGCTCGGGATACGGGTGCGGCAGCAATTTGCCGGGATGGGTCGGGTGAACGGGACCACGGACGGGTCCCGCTGGGTCGAAGAACCGTCATCAGATGAAGAACGGCAAGAACACGAAGGTCACGGCGGGGAGCATCTTGATGAGCACATGGATCGCAGGGCCGGCCGCGTCCTTGAGCGGATCACCGATCGTGTCGCCGACGACGGCGGCGCCGTAGGTGGGGTTGTCCGCTCGCGCCCCCGTCTCGTCGACGAGGTAACGCCCGCCATGCGCGCCGGTCGCGATGTACTGCCTCGCATTGTCCCAGATCGCCCCGGTATTCCCTAGGAAGAGCGACCCGAGGACGCCTGCGACCGTCCCGGCCATGATCAGGGCCGCGACTGAATCCGCCGCGACCAGAGGATTATCCTCCGTCCTTGCAAAGCGCAAGGCAAGTCCCACGACGACGGGCACCACCGCGGAGACCAGGGCGGGCGCGATCATGTGCCGCAGCGCCGCCCGAGAGACCATCTCGACGCAGGGCTCGTGGTCGCCGACGGTTCCCGGCGGGTGGGCGCGGGCCTGGCGCCGCACCTCGTCGAGGACGCGGCGGCCGGCCTGGAGCACGTTGCGAAGACAGCGGCCCGCCAGCCAGAAGACCAGGAGGATGCCGACCAGGGCGCCCACGTAGACCTCGGGCCGGTCGAGGCGCACGACCATGGCGGCCGTCTCCCCGCCGCTCGACCCCACGGCGCGCCGCCGGGACTCGTCGAGGTAGCCGGCGACGAGCAGCAGGGAGGCGAGCGCCGCCACCCCCGCGGTGTACGCCTTGGTGATCGCCTTGGTGGTGTTGCCGACGGCGTCCAGCACGAGGGTGCGGCCGCGGACGTCCGGGCGGTCGCGGGCGACCGTGAGCGCGACGATGCCGCCCGCGTTGTCGACGATGGGCCCGAACGCATCCATGGCCAGGACGTACCCGGCGGTCCCCAGCATGCCCATGGTGGCGACCGCGGTCCCGAACAGGCCTCCGCCGGCGAGCCCGGAGCGGGCGCCGAGCAGGTAGGAGCCGAAGGTCGCGCCGATGACGACGAGGAGCGGGAGCACCGAGCTCTCCAGGCCGATCGCGAACCCGCGCAGCACGGCCATCGCGGATCCGCTGCGGGCCGCCTCGGCGAGCTCGCGCACCGGGCGGTGCCGCTGCTCGGTGTAGTACTGCGTCACGTGGACCACGCCGACGCCGGCGACGATGCCGATGACGCCGCACGCGAAGAAGACGACCCAGTGGGCGCCGAGCAGCCACTTGGCCGCGCCGGCGATCCCGACGGCGTGCAGGATCGCCGTGACGTAGAGCCCCCGCACGAGGGCGTTGAAGGCGTCCTCGCGGTCGTCGGTCTTGACGACCATGACGCCGAAGAGCGTGGCGATGAGCCCGAAAGCGCGGCTGACCAGCGGGAAGAGCACGACGGCGAGGGCGCTCGGCAGCCCGGCGTTGCTGCGGAAGAGCATCGCGCCGACGACCATGGCGCCCGCGTTCTCGGCGACGGTCGAGGCGAAGACGCCGGCCGCGCGCCCGGCGCAGTCCCCGACCGCGTCGCCGGCCAGGTCGACGATGGTGGCCGGGTTCTGCAGATCGTCGTCGTCGAGCCCGACCTCCGCGCCCGCGAGATCCGCGCCGAGGTCGGCCGCTTTCGCGAAGGTGCCGCCGCCGAGCTGCGCCATCAGCGCCGCGAAGGAGGCGCCGAGAGGGTAGCCGGCGATGACCCAGGGGATGGTCGGCGCGAGGGCGAGCGCCTCCGCGGGCTCGGCCCCGAAGCCGCCGCGGACCGCGAGGAACGCGGCGAACAGGCCGCCGAGGCCGAGCAGGCTGAGGCTGGCGACGAAGAGCCCCGACACGGCGCCGCCGCGCAGGGCGATCTGCAGCGCGAGGTCGAGCGATCGGCGGGCGCCGCTCGCCGCGCGCACGCTGGTGCGCGGGGCGATCCAGGTGGCCACGCGGCCCGCGGCGACCGCGCTGGCCGCGCCGACCGCGAACGAGAGGGTGAGCCACACCCCGAGCTCGAGCGCCGGCACCGGGTTCTTCTCCCCGGCGCCCCGGAGCAGGCCGTACGCGAGAAAGATGGCGCCGCCGAGCATCGCGGAGACGGCGCCGATCACGCCGCTCTGGCGGCGGAAGTAGGCCTCGGCGACCCCCTGGATCGTGGCGGCCACGCGCTGCATCTCGGGCTCCACCGCGGGGCGCGCGACCACCCAGCGAGCGAGATAAGCCGCGAAGGCGAGCCCGATCAGGCCTCCGCTGAGGATGAGCGCAAGCTCCGTCATGACGGTCGGACCGGGCGCACACGTGGGAGCGCCCCCTCGGCCGGTGAGGGACAGTGCGGGTGGTGCCCGCGGTAGCGCCGCAAAAACCCGCGCTGAAGCGGCGCACGCCTTCCCTACTCCGGTCAGCAGGGCCGCGCAAGCGAAGACGACGGGCGCAGCCCGGTCATTTCACGTCGTTTGCGTCGCGACCGACCGCGTGGTCGAGGCGGGTCCTCGCGACGAGCGCGCCGACGCGCGCGTTGAGCTGCTGGAGGCGCGCGCGCGTGACCTCGGTCTCGGCGTCGACCAGATCGACGCTCGTGCCCTGCCCCACCCGGAACAGCTCGGACCTCACGCGCATCACCTCCGCGGCCGCCGCGAGCTGGCGCTCGGCGGACTCGATGCTGCTCGTGGCCTTGTTCAGGTCGGCGTAGGACGACGCCACCTCGAGCCGGAGGGCGTCGCGCAGCGCGGCCTTCTGCTCGACGATCTGCGCCGTCCGGGCGCTCGCCTCGGCGGACGCCGCCGCGGTGGTGAAGACGTCGTTGAGCACCCACGAGGCGCGGACGCCGGCGGCCCACGTCAGGTCGAACTGGTCCCGCTGCGGGAAGATGCGCTGGTTGGGGTTCGCGTACGTGAGATCGGCGAACGCGTCCACGCGCGGGAAGTAGCCGGCCCTCGTGACCGCCTCGGCCTTCTCGAGCGAGTACTGCGTCTCGTCGAGGGCGCGGATCTCGAGGCGCCGCTGGAGCGCCTCCTGGTACAGCGCCGGGAGCGCCTCGGCCGGCGGCCGCGACGGCGCGCTGCCCATCACGTCGATGCCCAGGGTGAGCGGCCTGTCCGGCGCCGCCCCGAGCGCGATCCGGATCTGATCGTCGGCGACGAGGAGCGCGGCCTGGGCCTCGCTGAGCAGCTGCTCCGCGCTCGCCACCTGGGCCTCGAGCCGGAGCACGTCCGCCCGCGAGAGGCGCCCGACCTGGAAGTTGCGGCGCGCGTCCTCGACGTGGGCTCTGGCCTGAGACACCGCCTCGCCTGCGACGACGACCTGCCCCTTCACGCGGATCCAGTTGAAGAACGCGACCTTCGCGTCGGCCGCGGCCTGCAGCGTCTCCGCCTGCAGCTCGAGCTTCTTCGCGCTCTCCGCGTGCGACGCCGAGGCGTACCCCTGCGAGATGCGGAGCACGTAATCCGAGATGGGGACCGCGAGGTTCGCCGTGAGCGAGTAGCTGTTCGGTGGCGGCGAGAAATCCAGGTTGCTCAGGGGGTTGGGTACCTCGAGCGAGTTAGCGACGCACTGCTGGGCGGGGTCGTCCGGGCATGGCCGCACCCGGACCGGTTGGAGATTGCCGAGGTCCAGGGTGTCAGGATTTGTCGTGGTGACCACAGACGATGTCGGCGGCCCCAGGCTGGGGGCGTCGGTCGGCGACAGGCGCGTGTACGTCGCCGTGACCGTAAGCCGCGGGAAGAAGTTGACCAGCGCCTGGTCGACCCTGGCCGCGGCCGCGCGGAGCTCGGCCTGCTTCACGCGGAGCGAGGCGCGCGTCCGCAGCGTGGCCTTCGCGACCTCCTCCGGCGTCAGCCCTCCTGGCTGCGGCGCGAGCGCGACCGCGAGCGGATCGACCTTCGGCGCCGCGGGCTGGACGGCCGCGGGCGGCGCCGGCTGGAGGCTGGGCTGAGCGCCGGCGGGAGGGGGCGGCGCGGGCTGCGGAGCGAGAGGCTGCGCCGCGGCGGGCGGGGCGAGGAGCCCGAGGGCCAGGAGCCCGGCGAGCGTCGAAACGAGCGAGAGGCTGCGTCGAGGCGGGGGAGCGGTGCTTTTCATGACCGGTCGGTCACTTATGGGCGGCGAAAGCACCCGTCAAGTCACAGGCGTTCGCGCGTCGTGCATCGGCGATCGCTCGCACCATCGACCGGCGAACCATGACCGTGCAGTCGACGCTCCCGGTGCTCGGCGCGCCTCGCAGCGCCGCCGCGGCTGGGCGCGTGGGCACCGCGGGCACCGCGGGCACCGCGGACTGGCGTGTTCGTCATACCGTGCCGCAATGAGCCATGACGGCCGGGACGTGAATACCGGCGGCCGCCCAGCGACGGCGCGGCGAGGAGGCGATCGCGCGGCGCGCACCGCGGCTCATCGCGCGCCGTGGACGGCAGCAATCCGTCGCTTGTCCGGCCGTGGCGCGTATTGCGGCGCTCGATCGGATCGAAGAACATCTGGCGATGTGGCCGCCATGTTGCTTGGCGGCGGACCGGAGGCACCCATGCATCGATTGCTTGCACCGCGCCGGAGCTTCTCCCCGATCCTGGCCGTCCTGGCGACCGCATCCTCCTTTGCCGCTTGCGCTCCCTGGGAGCTCGGAGAGGGCGAGCTCCCCGAGGGCGACGGACCGGGCGACGTCGCGATCGCGGCGGAGCCGCCGCCCGCGATCAGCGGCGGGACGCTCGCCGTGAGCAAGAGCGCCTCGAAGGCGGTGGCCTCGGATCCGGATCGCGACCGCATCTGGATCGTCGATCTCGAGAGGCAGAAGCTGGCCGCGGAGATCGTCCTGGAGAAGGGGGACGAGCCGGGCCGGGTCGTCGAGGACGACGCGGGGCGGTTCCACGTCGCGCTCCGCCGCGGCGGGGCGGTCGTCACCGTCGACGCGGACAGCGGGAAGATCGTCGACCGGCGCGCCGCCTGCCCGGCCCCGAGGGGCATCGCGTACGACGCGAGCGCCGACGCGCTCCACGTCGCCTGCCTCGGCGGCGAGCTCGTGACGCTGCCGGCCGGCCCCGGCGCGGCGACGCGCACGCTGCGGCTCGAGCGCGACCTGCGCGACGTCATCGTGGACGGGGACCGGCTCCTCGTCAGCAAGTTCCGGGCGGCGGAGCTGCTCAGCGTGGACGCGGACGGCAACGTCGCGGGGCGAGAGCGGCTGCCGGCGTTCACCCTGTTCGGGCAGCAGTTCGCGCCGGTCGTCGCCTGGAAGACGGTCAGGCTGCCGACGGGCGGGGTCGCGATGGTGCACCAGCGCGCCCTCGTCGAGCCCGTGCAGGTCGAGCAGGGCGGCTACAGCTCCGGCGGCTGCGACGGCAGCATCGTTCACAGCGCGGTGTCGGAGGTCGGAGCGGGGCAGTCGAGCGACGCGCCGGCCGCGGCCGCGGCCCTGCCGTTCGTGCCCCTGCCGGTCGACCTCGCGGTGTCCGAGGACGGCGGGTCGTACGCCGTCCTGTCGGCCGGCACGAACGAGGTCATCGTGACGGATCCCGGGAGCTTGCGGGGGGTGAGCGCCGAGTTCACCGTGGAGGGGTCCTGCGCCGCGCTCTCGCAGCGCCTCCCGGTGGACGGCGAGCCGATCGCCGTCGCGTTCCGCGGCGACGCCGTGGTCGTGCAGACCCGCGAGCCCGCGACCCTCCAGGTGCTCGCGCCTGGCGGCGACGCCGTGCGCAAGGTCGTGGAGCTCCCCGGGGAGAGCCGGCGAGACACCGGCCACGAGATGTTCCACAAGAACCCGAGCGGCCCCATGGTGTGCGCCTCGTGCCATCCCGAGGGCGGCGAGGACAACCACACCTGGAACTTCGATTCGATCGGGCCGCGGCGCACCCAGTTCGTGAGCGGCGGGATCCTCCAGACCGCGCCGTTCCACTGGGACGGCGACATGGCCGGCATCGAGACGATCATGGACGAGGTCTTCGAGAAGCGCATGGGCGGCGCGCACCAGGGCCCGCGGCGGGTGAACATCTTCGCCCGGTGGATCGACAGCCTCCCCGCTCCGCCGGCGTCGCCGGCGCCCGACGCGGAGGCCGTGGCGCGCGGGGAAGCCCTCTTCCACGACAAGACCGTCGACTGCGCGCGGTGCCATGCGGGCGCGCAGCTCACCAACAACGAGGCGGCCGACGTCGGCACGGGCAAGGCGTTCCAGGTGCCGTCGCTGGTCCGCATCGGCGCGCGCGCGCCGTTCATGCACGATGGGTGCGCGGCCACGCTGAAGGACCGGTTCGCCAACCCCGCCTGCGGCGGCGGCGACCAGCACGGCAAGACGTCCCACCTGTCGCCGGCGCAGATCGACGATCTGGTCGCCTACCTCGAGGCCCTCTGACGCTCCCGGCCGGCTGGACGGCACCTCCAGGAGGTGCCCCGGAGAGGGCCCCCCACCGCGAATGATGTAAAGCGCGCCGACCCGCGATATGCTGGCGCGGCGTGAACGTCGCAGAAAAAGTCGCCACCCTCGAAGCGCTCCTCCAGCGGGTGCAGCGGAACGCCGCTGCGCCTCGAACCCGGTCGCAGCTCCAGGTCTCCCCCGAGCTCGCCCCGCACCGCGGCGAGGCGCCCGGCGCCATCGTCAACGACACGGCGGGCGCGGCGTTGCTCGACGCCAGGCCGGGCCCGATCGACACGTCGACGGCCAACGACGCGCGGTCCGCGGCAGCGGCCAGCGCGGTCGCCCCCGGCAAGCCGCGCGCCCCCGAGCCGATCCTGGACGACGTCTTCGGCGGCGTCGACGGCTCGAGCCCGCCCGGCGATGCGCGGCAGGTCGCGGCCCTCGGCGTGTCGCCGCAGGCCGCGAAGCAGGCCGCCGCGCCGGCGCCGCAGCAGCCTGCCGCGAAGACGCCGCAGCAGCCCGCCGTGAAGACGCCGGCAGCGGCCACGCCCACCGCAGCGACCGGCAAGGCTCCGGCTCCGGCCGTCAAGCCCGCCGCGACGCCGGCGCCGGCGCGCGCTCCGGCGCCGCCTCCGAGCTCCCCCGGCAGGCCCGCGGCCGCGCGGCCCGCGCCGGTGGTCGACCTGCCGCGGGCGGAGGCCAGGGACGCCGCCGCTCCCACCGCCCAGGAGACCTACCGTCCGCCCGCGGAGCTCGCCGAGCCGAAGCCGAAGGAGGCTGTCAGGCCCGCGGCGAAGGCCGCGACGCCCGCCGCCAGGTCAGCCGGCCAGGGTCGGGACGCGGTCGGTGCGGGCGCGGTGCCGCCCGCCCGGGGCTCGAGCCCGCGCGCAGAGACGAAGCCGTTCTTCCCGCAGGAGGACCTCACGGCGAGGGCGAAGCCGGCGGAGAGCGACAGCGAGCTCTCGTTCGCGGGGCTCCTCCCGGACGAGCCGGTGCCGCAGAAGCCGGTCGTGGCGCCGAAGATGCCCGCCGAGCGTAGGCCAGCGCCCGAAGCGGCGGCGCCGGAGCGCAGGCCCGCGCTCGACCGCGCCGAGGCCGCCCCCGCGCGCACCACGCCGACGCCGGCCGCGAAGGAGGCCGCCGCCGCGCCGGAGGCGCTCGCGGCCCGCGCGCAGCCGGTCGACGAGGCGGCCACCCCGAGGACGCCGGCGGAGACCGCCGCCGCCGCCGCGCGGCGCTCCGCGATCGGAGAGCCGGCCATCGACCGCGAGCTCAGCCGCGATATGGTCGACGACGAGCCGACCGTGATCCGCGGCATGCTCGAGGACGAGCCCACCGTCATCCGCTCTCGCCCCGAAGGCCTCGAGGACGAGGAGACGGCCGTGCGTTCCGCCCGGTCCGAGGCGCAGGCGATGGCGCGCCTGGTCCAGGATCAGGAGACCGTCGAGGCTGCGCCCGGCGTGTTGCCCAAGGAGGCCGCGGGCGAGCCCGAGCGCGCGTCCAGGCCGAAGGCGCTCGAGCGCGATCTCCTCCCGAAGGTCATCACGCGGGACCCGCCGATCGCGGCGACGGCGAAGCAGGAGCCGAAGCAGTCCGAGCTCGTCACGACGCGGCCCCCCGCGGACACCCGCACCGTCACCGAGCGCCCGCCGGCGGCGCGCCCTCGCACCGGGCTGCGCATCGCCGCCGTGGCCCTGCTGCTCGCCGCGGCGGGCGCCGCGGTCGGCTACCGCCTCGGCTGGTTCGGCGCCGAGCCGGCGCCGGCGCCGCTGCCCGACACCTCCCAGGGCGCAGTGCAGGACGTCACGGCGCAGCCTCCGGCCGCGGCGACGACCGCGCCCGCCGCCGAGCCGGCGAGCGCGCCCGCCGAGACCGCGGCCGCCACCCAGCAGGCGGTCGACACCGCGGCGCCGGCCGCGAGCGCGGCGCCGACCGCGAGCGCCGCGCCGGCCGCCGACGCCGCGCCAACCGCGGGCAACCCCGAGGATTTGCCGGCGAGCCGCGGCCACCTGGTCGTCAACTCGCCACAGCTGGCGTCCGTCTATCTGAACGGCACGCTGGCCGGAAACACGGGGGATACGCTCGAGGTTCCCTGCGGAACGCGCAACGTGCGGCTCGGAAAGCAGACGACCGACAAGACGGCCACGCCCACCTGGCTCTCCTCGGGCCAGGCGGTCATCGTCGGTTGTCGCAAGAAGACGGTCGTGTCGATGTCGCCCGGCGCCGATAGCCCCTCGCCGAAGCGGAAATCCAACGCCGCGCCCGCGGGCGAGGGCGCCGCGCCTGCGGCTCCGGCGCCTGCGGAGGGCACCACGCCCCCTGCTGCGCCGGCCGACCCCGCCCCCTGACCAGCGCCGCCCCGTTCGGTCGGATAACGCCTCGTATTTCCTGGTGAGATCGCGCTCCTGCGGCATGCAGAAGCGCGGTGCTAGGCTGCGCGCCTCATGGAATCCAAGACGGCGGCCCTCGCCCACGAGGGAGCGCCCGCAGCGAACGAGGCGGCGGCCCCGTCGGCGCCAGGCGAGGCGCAGCGCGCTGGCCCGTTCCCGATGCGCAGCCCCGGCGGGGGGGAGCCGCGCGACGAGGTCGCGGAGACAGCGGCCGGCGCCGTCCGGGAGCTCGTCGCCCGAGCGCGGGCGGCCCAGGCTGCGTGGGCCGAGGTCCCGGTGGGGGAGCGGGCTGAGCTCATCGCCGGCGTCAAGAAGCGCCTGCTCGCGCGCGCCGAGGAGATCGCCGCGCTGGTGCACCGCGAGTGCGGCAAGCCGATCGAGGAGGCCGCGCTCGCCGAGGTGCTGCCGAACGCCGATCTCGTCGACTACTGGACGTCGTCCATCGAGGAGCTGCTCGACGAGTCCCCGGTCGACCTCGACCCGCTCGCCTACCCCGGCAAGACCGGCCGGATCCGCCGGGAGCCGCGCGGCGTCGTCGCGCTCATCACGCCGTGGAACTACCCCGTGGCGATCCCGCTCCGCACGCTGGTGCCGGCGCTGCTCGCGGGCAACGCCGTCGTCTTCAAGCCGAGCGAGGTCGCGCCGCGCTCCGGCGCGCTCGTGGCGTCGCTCTTCGAGGGGCTGCTCCCGGACGGCGTCCTCTCCGTCGCGCAGGGCGGCGGCGACGTGGGGGCCGCGCTCGTCGAGGCGGGCGTCGACCTCGTGGTCTTCACCGGCAGCGTCGCCGCCGGGAAGAAGATCGCCGTCGCCTGCGCCGAGCGCCTCGTCCCGACGTCGCTGGAGCTCGGCGGGAAGGACAGCGCCATCGTGCTCGGCGACTGCGACCTGGAGCGCGCCGCGCGCGGCGTCGTCTGGGGCGCCTTCACGAACGCCGGACAGAGCTGCGCGTCCATCGAGCGCGTCTACGTCGAGCAGGCGATCGCCGACCGTTTCATCACGCGCGCGGTCGCGCTCACGCGGGAGCTCCGGCCCGGCGTCGACGTCGGCGAGATGACGACCGCGCGGCAGGCCGCCATCGTGCGGCGCCACCTCGAGGCGGCGGTCGACGCCGGGGCCGAGATCCTCGCCGGCGGCGCGCCGCCGGAGGGTTCCCTCGCGTTCCCGCCGACGGTGCTCCGGGTGGCGCACGAGGACACGCCGCTGCTCCAGGAGGAGACGTTCGGCCCCGTCCTTCCGATCGTGGTGGTCAAGGACGCCGAGGAGGCGATCGCGCGCACGAACGCCTCCCGCTTCGCGCTCACGACCAGCCTCTGGACCCGCCGCCACGCCCGAGCCCACGCGCTCGCGCGGCGCCTGCGCTCGGGCGTGGTGACGATCAACAACCACGGCTTCACGGGCGCGCTCCCGGCCGCGCCGTGGACGGGGGTGGGCGACAGCGGCTCCGGCGTCACGAGCAGCCCGCACGCGCTCGCGGCGCTGACGCGCCCGCGCTTCGTCCTCGACGATCGCAGCCGCGCGAAGCGCGAGCTGTGGTGGTACCCTTATACGCCGGCGCTCCGGGCGCTCGCCTTCGCCATGGCGCGGGCGCGAGGCGGAGCCGGGTTGTTCGGCCGCGTCCGCGCCCTCGTCGAGCTCGCCGCCGCGCTCTCACGACGGCTGTTCGGCCGCTGATCCACTTGCCCTCATCGAGCGAACGCATGCGTCCCTTGATCCTCCTGTCCAACGACGACGGCTACTCCGCTCCGGGGCTGATCGCGGTGCGAGACGCGCTCGCCGCGCACGCCGACGTCGTGGTGTGCGCCCCCGCGGTCAACCAGAGCGCCACGAGCCACTCGCTGAGCCTGCACCGCGTCCTCCGGCTGCTGGAGGCCGCGCCCGGCGTGTTCGCGGTCGACGGGACGCCCGCGGACTGCATCTACGTGGCCCTCCACGCCGGCACGCGCGTGCTGCCGCGCCGCCCGGATCTGGTCGTCTCGGGCATGAACCACGGGCTGAACCTCGGCTCCGACATCTTCTACTCGGGGACCGTGGCCGCCGCGCGCGAAGGGGCGCTCCGCGGCATCCCCTCGATCGCGCTCTCCGCCGACGCCGGCGCGTCGCGCGGGGCGGCCGCGGAGCTCGGCGTGAAGCTCGCCCTCGCCCTCCACCGCGCCGCCGGGCAGGCAGGCCGCCGGCCGGCGCCGCTGCTCAACGTGAATATCCCCGCCGGCAGCAGCTGGCCCGTGCGCGCGACCCGCATCGGCGCGCGCCTCTACACGGAAGAGGTGATCTTCCGCCAGGATCCGCGGGGGCACGAGTACCTCTGGATCGGCGGCGCGGGCGTGCGCCACGACCTGGTCCCCGGCTCGGACACCGAGGCCTACGACGACGGGGCGGTCAGCGTCACGCCGCTGACCCTCGACCTGTTCTCCGCGCAGCACGAGGCCGTCGCGGCCGACCTCGCCGCGGAGCTGAGCGGCGGCCCGGCGGCCTGACGGCACCGGCGCCGCCGCGCTTTCCGGCTCCTGGGCGCTCGCCTAGGCTCGGCGCCATGGTCGACCACGACG
Organism: Sorangium cellulosum; assembly: GCF_002950945.1. Classification (GTDB taxonomy): domain Bacteria; phylum Myxococcota_A; class Polyangia; order Polyangiales; family Polyangiaceae; genus Sorangium; species Sorangium cellulosum_E. The sequence continues at coordinate 4,568,956 of NZ_CP012673.1, read as the reverse complement.
CCCTGCCCTCCGAGCACGCGCTCCGCTACCTCAAGGCCCACCTCCGCAGCGTCCCGGATTTTCCGAAGCCGGGCATCCTGTTCAAGGACATCACGCCGCTGCTCGCCGACCCGCGGGCGCTGCACATCACGCTCGATCTCCTGGCCCAGCGGTACATCGGCGAGCGCGTCGACGTCGTCGCCGGCGTCGAGTCGCGGGGCTTCATCTTCGGCGGCGCGCTGTCGGCCCGGCTCAACGCGAGCTTCGTGCCCGTGCGCAAGCCCGGCAAGCTCCCGGCCGCGACCGATCGCGTGGCGTACGATCTCGAGTACGGCAGCGCCGAGCTCGAGATGCACAAGGGCTCCATCGCGCCGGGAGCCCGGGTCCTCGTCGTGGACGACCTGCTCGCGACCGGCGGCACGGCCTCGGCCGCGGCGGAGCTCGCGCGGCGTCAGGGCGGCGAGCTCGCCGGCTTCGCGTTCGTCGTCGAGCTCGACTTCCTCGGCGGCCGCGCGCTCCTCGCGCAGCGCGCCGGCGGCGAGGCGCGCGTCTACTCGATCGTGCGCCTCGCCGCGGGCGAGTGATCGTTCAGTCTTGCCCCACGCCGACCGCCAGCCTGCGCGCGACGACGCGGCTCGCGCTGGTCGCCCGGGTCGGCCCGCCGACGGGGAACGTGACGAGCACGGCGCCCGACGGGCCCTTCGTGATCCCGCCGCCGTGCGCCCCCACGAGCTTGCCGAGGCTCGCCGCGTCGAGCGAAGCGCCCGCGGCGCGCAGCCCGTCGAGCGGCCCTGCCCCGCGCAGCGCGAGCAGCGCGCCCCGGTCCACCGCCGGCAGCTCGGCGAAGAGGCCGGACGCGTAGACAAGCGCGGCCGCCGCGGCGGCCGGATCCGCGCCGCGGAACCAGGCGCCTGCGTCGTGGTAGGGCAGGTGCGCGCAGCGCGCGTAGAGGGCGCCGAGCGCGGCGCTCGTCCCGTCGGCCATGCGGTCGGCGAGCGCGACGAAGCGCGCCCGCTGCGCGGGATCGAAGTACGCCCGCGCGTAGCCGCCGGACAACCGCGCCGTGACCGCGCGCCATCCCGGCGAACGAGCGGCCTCCTCGTCGTCCAAGCCGGGGACGATCTCGACGAGCCCGTCGGTCAACGCGGCGAGCTCGGCGTCGGCCTCCGGCGTCAGCTTGCCCTGCGCGACGAACGCGCCGAGCCCGGCTGCCTCGGCGGTCAAGGGGGGGCGACCCGCGGGGGCCGGCGCTGCATCGCCGGCGCGCGGCGACGCCAGCCAGAGCTCGGCGACCCACCCCGCGAGCTCGAACGGCCCCACCGACGCGCCAGCGTAGATCCGCTTCCTCGCCGCCTCGCAGGTGCGCGCGTTCCGCGCCGCCGCTTCGCCGTCGGTCTCCTCCGCCGCCGCCGGCGGCGGCGCGGCCGGCGTCTCGGGAGACCGCAGCAGGCGCAGCGCGAGCAGTGCGCCGACGAGCGCAAGGACGACCGCGCCGATGGGGATCGCGAGCAGGCGCGGCGGCCGGCGCGGCGCCGCCTGCGGCGGCGGCGGCGCCAGCGAGCTCACCGTGCGCTGCGCCTGCGCGAGCCGCCGGGCGATGTCGGACGCCTTGCGCGTCCGCAGGTCCTGCGGCAAGAGCGGCCACTGCTCGACCAGCTGCTCCAGATCGATGACCACCGGCGCGCCGCGCCCGTGGAGCGCGATCTGCCGTCCCTCGACGCGCACCGCGCCCGATGTCCCGAAGAGGCCCAGCGCCTCCTGCACGGCCGCCTCGATCTCCCGCGCGCTGACCTCGTCCACGACCGCAGGGTAAACGGTTTGCGGCGGGGACGCCCACCTTCTGCGCGCCCCGCCCCGGGCCTGCGAGCGGCGCGCCGGCGTCCCCCGGGGAGCGCAGGAAATCGCGCGGGGTGGCCGTGAAAATGGCACATTCTCGCGCGTGCAGAAGACGCGCGTCTACCTATCGCCCGGCATGTTCGGCTTCGCCCGCCTCGCCTCGCTGGAGTACTTCGAGCACTTCATCCTCGCGATCGAGGAGCGCTTCCGCGACCGCGGCCGCGCCGTCGAGATCCACGTCTGCGAGGTGCACCCGACGGCCTCCATCCTGCGCCGGGCCGCGAAGCTCGCCCGCCTCGTGGACGAGAGCGCCGGGGACGACGACGGCCCGATCCACATCGTCGGGCACTCGACCGGGGGGCTCGACGCCCGCCTCGTCGCCTCGCCGACGGTGCGCCTCCCCGGCAACGCGCACCGCCGGCTCGGCTGGACGAGCCGGCTGAGGTCCGTCACCACGATCAACACCCCCCACTTCGGCACGCCGCTCGCGGCCTTCTTCGCCACGGTGAGCGGCCAGCGCCTGCTCTACGCGATCACGGCGCTGACGGTGGCGGGCCTCAAGCTCGGCGCGCCGCCGCTGGCCGCCGCGTCCGCGCTGGCCGCCGCGTTCGGCCGGGTGCAGCTCGGCTTCTTCGAGATCGAGCTCATCGATCGGGCGATGGAGAGCTTCATCCGCGTGCTCGACGACGCGTCGAGCCGCGAGCTGCGCGCCTGGCTGAAGCTCTTGCGCGACGACCAGGGCGCGATCGTCCAGCTCATGCCCGAGGCGATGGACCTGCTCCACGCCGGCCTGGAGGATCGCCAGGGCCTCCGCTACCAGAGCGTCGCGACATACGCGCCGCGCAACGCCGTCCGCGACTGGGTGTCGGCGCTGCGGTCGCCGTGGGGCGCGATGTCGGCGGCCATCTTCACGGCGCTCTCCAACATCACGGCCCGCCTGAACGAGCACTACCCCTGCCGCTCCCACGACGGCTCGATCGAGCAGAAGCTCGCGCGCGTGCTCGGGGAGCTGCCGCCGCCGGACGCCAACGACGGCGTGGTCCCGCTCGCGTCGCAGGTCTGGGGGGATCTCATCTGGGCGGGCAAGGCCGATCACCTGGACATCGTCGGCCACTTCCCGGGCAAAGGCGGGCACATCGACTGGCTGGCGAGCGGCGCGCGCTTCAACCGCCTGCGCTTCGACGCCGTGCTCGATCGCATCGTGACCGGGATGATGGCCGGCGAGCAGGTCAGCGCGGAGGCGCAGGCCGCGAAGCCCGCCCGCGCGATCCCGGAGGTGCGGGCGCCTGAGCGCACTCAGGACGTGGTCGAGCGCGGCGCCCCGCCGGGGCCGAGCGGAGAGCCCGCGGCATGATCCAGGGCGGCGCGGCGCGCGCGCTCGAGCAGATCGCGGCGGAGCTCGTCGAGTGCCGGCGCTGCCCTCGGCTGGTGACGTGGCGCGAGGACGTCGCGCGGGAGAAGCGGCGCGCGTACCGGGACCAGACCTACTGGGGCCGCCCCGTGCCGGGCTTCGGGGATCCGGACGCGCCGCTCGTGATCGTCGGGCTGGCGCCGGCGGCGCACGGCGCGAACCGCACCGGCCGCATGTTCACCGGGGATCGCTCGGGCGACTTCCTCTACGCGGCGCTCTTCCGGGCGGGGCTCGCCTCGCAGCCCGCGAGCACCTCGCGCGGCGACGGTCTCTCGCTGCGCGGCGTGTTCATCACGGCCCCCTGCCGCTGCGCGCCGCCGGACAACAAGCCCGCGAACGAGGAGCTCGCGTCGTGCCGGATCTGGCTCGAGCGCGAGCTCGAGGCCCTGCATCGCGCGCGCGTCTACCTCGCGCTCGGCAAGATCGGCTACGACGCGGTCGTCGCGCTCGCCCGGTCGCGGAGCGCGGGCGCCGCGGGTGGACGGGCGCAGCGCGGCGCGGAGGCCTCCCCGCGCCCTCCGTCGTTCGCGCACGGCGCGGAGGCGGTCATCCCCGATCCGCGCGGCGCGGCCGCGGAGGCGCGGCTCTTCGGCAGCTACCACGTCAGCCAGCAGAACACGCAGACAGGGCGGCTCACCGGCGCGATGTTCGACGAGGTCTTGCGGCGCGCCATGCGCGCAGCCGGGCTGCGCGACCCGGGGTGATCTCCGAGCTGACGCGGCGCGGGTGATCCTCCACGCGTCGCGCGCGGCCCGCGCTCGGTCAATCCTGCTTCGCGAGGAGCTTCTGCAGATCGCCGGACTGGAACATCTCCATCAGGATGTCGGAGCCGCCGACGAACTTCCCGTCGACGTAGACCTGCGGGATCGTGGGCCACTGCGAGTAGACCTTGATCCCCTCCCGCAGCGAGGGGTCGGTCAGGACGTTGACGTCTTTGAAGTCCACGCCGCACTTCTTCAGGATGTCTACGGCGCGCGCCGAGAAGCCGCATTGCGGGAAGGTCTTCGTGCCCTTCATGAAGAGAACGACGCGGTTGGTCTCGACGGTATCCTTGATCGCCTGGTGGATGTCGCTCATGGCTCGTTCCTGATCTCCCGCCGCGAGCGGGATCGCCCATTCGTCTTCGGTACAGAGGCCCACGCCGGATGCCGGACCGAGCGCGGTCCAGGCCAGCGGCGAGGCTCGAACGAACCGCACGTGGCTCGCCGGGCGGACCACGTGCCCGCCGCGACCCAGACGCGCAGCCGCGAGCACGGTTTCTGGTGTCGACCTTCGCGCGCGTCAACTGGACGAGAGAAACCCCACGGGCGTCCCTGGCGGGTTGAAGGCGCGCCGGCGCAGCGGGCACGTCCTCCTCGCCTCCGTCGCGTGCGTCCCGGCGCCCCCGGGAACCGGGCGCTCGCGGCCTTGGAGCGCCGCGGCGCGCGGGCTGCGTTCGCCGCGGAATAGGGGGCCGAGCACGGTCGACACCGGGCGCCTGCCAGGCCGGCCCAGAGGGCGCGGGGCCCGCGCGCGGCCGATGCTCCTCCGTGCCCTCGGCGATCGGACCCGGCAGCGTCTGGCCCCGCGCCGCCAAGTCGTTGTAGAACACGTCCCCACCTCAGCCGTCTTACTGACCGTGACCGGCGGCCGTGAGCCGCCGAGGGTGCGGCGAGCGTCCCAAGGGGCGTGACCTTCACCCCGATAACCCTGAAGGAGCCTCGTATGCGCTTGTACGTCCTCATCCCTGCGGCCCTGCTCGGCCTCGCGCCCCTCGCTTGCGGCGGCAGCGACCCGGAGCCGAACAACCCGTCGCAGATGCAGAACCAGTACGGGGCAAACCAGTACCCGCCCGGCCAGTACCCCCCCGGGCAGTACGGCCAGCCCCCGCCGGCCGGGCAGTACGGTCAGACCCCGCCGGCCGGGCAGTACCCCGCGCCGACGCCCAGCCAGCCCGCCCCCACACAGACGCCGACGGGCGCGAGCGGCGGGCAGGCCACGCCGATCGCTCCTGCTGCGGTGGCCATGGCGACCCCGGTGCTCACTGCGATGGCGGCCTCCGAGGTGCAGGGCATGCAGGCGGAAGGCGGCGCCTTCGCCGGGCAGTTCCAGGACGGCCAGACGCTCGAGCAGCCGTTCAACATCCAGCCGGGCAAGTGTTACTCGGTCATCGGCGCCGGCGTCGGCATCACGGAGCTCGACATCCAGCTCGTCGCGCACACGCCGCCGATGCCGCCCATGGTGCTCGCCCAGGACAGCACCACCGGGCCGAACGCCACGCTCGGCGGCAAGGGGCAATGCTTCAAGAACCCGCTCCCCATCGGCGGTCCCGCGAAGGCCGTCCTGCGCGCCCGCGGCAGCGGGATGGCCGTCGGCCAGATCTACGTGAAGTAGTCACCCCGCCGCCGCTCGGCGCCCCTGCCTCTCCGGGGCTCGATGCGGCGCGCGCCAGCGCTGCCGCACGCGCCTCGCGGCGCGCCTTTCCCCGTCGCCGACGCGCGCGCGAGCGCACCCCCGGTGCAAGCGCACGCGCGCGGCGCCGAGGCGACCCGCGCGCTGCGCGCGCCGCGCTCGCCCCGTCCGCCGTGCCCCATCCGCCGAACCGTGCTCGCCGGCCGTCGGCTTCTCGCCGCGAGGGGCGCAGGCTACACTCGCGGGGTGAGCTTGCCTTGGAAGCACCGGGGACCCGCGATCGCCATGCTCGGCCTGGCATCCTGCTCGATCCACCTGGAGAGCGGATCGGATGCAGAGGGCGGCGCCCCGTGGGACCCCGCTCCGCCCGTGATGCTGAGGTTCGAGGAGGAAGGGACGCTGCAGCTCGTCCCCGGGGAGCTGCGCACGGTCCGGATCACGGTCCAGCCGCCCGCTGCCTACCACGTGAGCTTCAGCCTCCTGGGCGAAGCCGCAGGCGCATGGGTCGACAAGACGACGATCACCACGACGGAGGACGGTCGCGGCTCGGTCGGGCTCCATGCCTCGAACCTGGGGAGCACCTTTCGCCTGCGCGCCGCGACGGACGACGGTCTCGCCACCGAGCTCGGCGTTGCGGTGAGCGCGGAGGGCTTCGGTACCCTGCACATCCACCCGAGCTACCAGGGTACACGTGTCGCGAAGAACTGGATGGCGAGCGTCGTCGCGGGCTCCACCTGCGACGAGATCGCCATCACTGCGCCCCGGGCTCCGCCGGGCGCGCTCATGGCGCACGGCGGTCCAGAGGGGCCGGTGATCATGGCGGGCGCCCCTGTGGGGCCGAGCCTCGCCGTCGCCCTCTACAGCGGGAAGATGCTGTGGGGCTGCGCGAGCGAACGGGAGCTCCAGGCGGGCGCCACGCGCGACGTGACGGTCCCCATCCAGGATCTGCCCATCGATATGGCGGCGACACGCCTCGACACCACGCTGCTGGTCTCGCCCTCCGAAGGGCTGGAAGATCTGCTCGCGGCGGCGGCCGATCGGAGGCTGGACGAGTTCTTGCCTGAGGGCGGGGAGGCCGCGGCCCTGCTCGACGCGATGGAGCTCGCCGCGCCCGTCGATCAGGTACCGGCCTTCGCCGCCCGGCGGGCCGCCCTGGACTGGGACGCGACCGCGCAGGCCCACCTCGCCGCGCTCTCCATCCCCCTGCGCGAACGCTGTCGTGGATGGGCCCGCGCCGGGCGCGAAGCGCTGCCGCTCGAGATCGTCGGTGTCCTGAGAGGCCAGGAAGATACGCCAGGACATGCGCGCTTCGAGGTGAGCTGGCTCGGCAGCCCGACGGCCGAGAGCGACGGGCCGACGCCCGCGTACTCGATGTCCTGGACGGCAGAGTCCGGTGACACGCTCCGGCTCTCCGGGACGCTCTCGTGGATGCCGAGCCGTTACCTCCTGGGCGCGACCGAGGCCGTGGTCGCCGAGGAGATGCCGTCCGCGGGGTCGATGCCCGAGGCGCTCTCCGCCGCGGCGCAGTGCGCGGAGCTCGGCGCATCGCTCGGCGGCTACTCGGGCTGCGATCCGGACTGCATGACGGCGCTCTGTGCGGGCGGGCTCAAGCTCCGCTGGCACGCCACCATGACGCAGGACGGGCCGCCCGGTGAGATCGTGGTCAACGCGCTCGGACCGGCGGAGATCAACAGCGCCGCGGTGCCGGAGGTCTGGACCGCGCGCTGGCTGGGAACCCTCAGCGACGGGGAAGGCGCTGCAGCGAGCGTCGCGGGCGACGCGCACGCGTCGTCCACGGAGCCGTAGAACGGACGCCCGCGGCCGGCCGTACGCGGCGCGGGCACGTCATCGGGCCGCGTCCTTCTGCTCGCAGCGCAGCCGCCACCTCCGGCCCGTCGCCCGCTCCGTCGCGGCGAGCGGGATCCCGCTGGCGGCGACCTCCGGCTGCTTCTCCGACGATCTCGTGAAGGCCGCCTGCAGCCTCACCGACATCGCCTCGACGCACGCGACGCCGGGATCCAGGCGGAGCCGGAACTCGACGCCGTCGACCGAGGGATAGGCGCCGCCGAGATCGAAGCTGGGCAGGCCCTCCAGGCCGGTGTCCAGCAGCCAGCCGTCCTGGCCCGGGTGACACCGCTCGAGCGGCGTGCCCGTCAGATCCTTGCGGCCGAGCGGGATCGCCTCGCCGAGCGCGCCCGTGTCGCGGTCGATCGGGAGGACATGCCAGGCGCCGGCGCGCGCGCCGGGATCCGCGGCCGTCGAGATGAGCAGGCCGACGCCGCCGCCCAGCGCGCGCCGCACCAGGCGCGGCGGCTCGACCCCATAACTGACGCGCGCGGGGCGGGCGTAGGTCGCCAGCTGCCGCGCGATCCCGAGGTCGGCGCGCCACAGGTTCACCGCCTCGTACGAGCCGCCGGGCGACACGAAGAACCATGTCTCCCCGAGCCGCACGGCGCCGTTCGGGAACGGCCGGAGAAAGGCGCCGGAACGGCCGGCGCCGTCCCGCAGCGGGAGGATCGGCAGCCCCTCGGACACCGCGAACAGGCCGCAGCCGCCGCCCCGGCACACGTGAGTGAGCGCCGCTCGCCCGCCGGGATCGAGGTACGCGCCCCAGGACGCAGCGCCGTACGTGATGGCCCCGATCGCCTCCGCGGCCGAGGCCTCATCGGACCAGGGCGAGGCGCTGACGGCGCTGGAGCGCACCCCGCCGTCCGGATCGAAGCGATCGTCGAAGCGGATGAGCCAGCGTCCGGCGCGCGCCCAGTCGGCGCCCCGCTTGCCCCACACGTAGGCGCGCGTCGACACGATGTCGTACGGCGCTCCGTTGTCGAACCCGGTCTCGTCCGCGCCGAGCGCGGGCGGCGCGGTGTTGCGGAAAGGCGCCCACGCGGAGACCGCCGTCTCCTTGGCCCGCTGGCGCACGCCGGGCGGCGCCGGGCGCGCGGGCGGCGCCGCGGCCGGCTTGTCCGGCAGCGGCGGGGTGGAGGCGCCGAGCGGCTCGCAGCGCATCGCGATCGGGCTGGCCGTGCGCGTCGGTGTCTGCATGGCGGGCGGCGGCTTCGCCTCCGCGAGGTCGCCCGGCAGCGCGGTCTTGCCCCAGCCGACCCGGATCCAGCCCTTGAAGACGCAGCCGACGGGGCCGCACGCGCGCGTCGGGGACGCGGCGGTGTCGTCGTCTCGCTCGGGAAGCTCGATCGGGTGCCAGGTCACCCCGCCGTCGGTCGACTCGGCGGCGCGCTCGCCCCCGCCGAGGGAGAGCGCGAAGCGCCCCGACAGCAGCGCGCCGGTGCCGTCCTGGCGCGCCGCGCCGGCCGTCACGTGGCCGGTCTTCACGTCGATCCGGACGCCAGCGATCGGGCCGCCCGCCTCCACCCAGCCGCCGAGGACGCCGGGCTCACGCTCCTCGAACCCCTCGAGCCACATCCCGCGCTGGAGATCGCGCGCGACGCTGCGCGGCTTGCTCGGCAAGAGCAGCGGGACGGTCGTCACGTCGCTCCCCTGGAGCAGCGTGAGCTGCCCTGCCGCGCCGAGGCGGGGCGGCGAGAGGACGGCGACGCGGCCGTCGGAGAGCGCGATCACGCGCTCGACGCCGACGTCCCGCGCGGGCGCGCTGACGCGGATCTCGCGCGTGTCGCCGCCGGCGGCGACGATGCAGTAGGCGCGGCCGCCGTGCGCCCCGCTGTCCTCGCCGCACGAGCCGCGGATCACCAGCGCGCCGTTGCCGCTCGCGGCCACGAAGCGCGGCTTGTCGAAGCGCATGAGCCGGCGCATGCCGAGCGGCGGCTGGAAGGCGTAAAGGGTCGTCGGCCCCTCGCGCTCGCCGCAGACGAATCCGAACGACGCGCCTGCCCGCACCGCATGGCAGGTCGCCTGGCGCTCGGGGTAGGCGTCGGGCGCGAGATCCACGACGGCGCCGTCGCGCAGCGAGACGCGCGCCAGCGCGCCGCCGCGGGCCACCACCGCCGTCGCGCTCGAGTCGGGCCATCCGTCCTCGACCGCGGCGCGGAGCGGGCGCCTCCCGAGCGGGCCGGGAGCGCGCGCCGGCGGCTCCTCCGCGTCCTCGGGCTCCTCCAGGGCGCGGTACGTGACGCCTCCGCGCGCGTCGACCGCGTAGAACCCGTTCGCGGTGACCACCGCGGGATCGCCGCCGATCACGCTCAGCGCGGTGGGACGCCCCTCGATCTCGACCTCGCGCCACGTGGTGCCGGCGTCGAAGGTCACGAGCAGCCCGCGCAGGTCGGCCTCGACCACGCCGCGCCAGCCGTCGGCGAACGCGAGCTGACCGTAAGCGCCCGCCGGCGGCAGCGGGCCGAGCGGCATCGCGGCGCCGCTCTGCGCGTCGATCGCCAGGAGCCGGTGGTTGTGGGCGAGGCGGACGTAGAGCCGATCGAACCCGGCGATGACCTCGTTCGCCTCCGACGGCAGCTGCACGAGCGGCTCGAGCGCCGCGAGCCACCCCTTGGCCCGCCATAGCTGCGCGATCCCGCGGTTCGAGGCGTAGAACAGGTAGCCGTCGCCGAGCCGCGTCGGCAGCTTGAGCGCGGTGACCTGACCGGAGGGGAAGAGCTCCGCCGCGCGCTCGAGCGATCCATCGTCGTGCGCGATGGCGCGCATCCGATCGATGAGCACCCGCCTGGATCCGGACTCGCTCGCCACCACGCCGCGCTCTCCGACCAGATCCGGGAGCAGCACCGACGGGGTCACCATCGTGACGAGCGCGCCGGGTGCGAGCGGTCCCCCCGCCGTCGTGAGCGACACGTGCGCGCGGCCGTCGCGGCCGCTCGACGCCGCCCCCCCGGCGGGCGCCGCCGCCGTCCGCCCGCCGCACCCCGCGGCGCTCGCGCCGAGGAGCAGCGCCATCGCGAAGGGGGGCGCTGCGCCCGGAATCCATCGAGGAATCGGCGCGTGCAGCCGCCCGTCCGGCTCGCTCATGACGGACGATGCTAGCGCGGCCCTCCGAGCGCCGCACGGCTCTTGCCGCTGTAGGTTCGCCGAGCGTTCACCGAGCAACCGGCCGCTGGGCAGCTCGTGCATCACGTCTGTCGCGGGGGGCCTGGCCGTCGCGGGGGGCCTGGCCGTCGCGGGGGCCTGGCCGTCGCGGGGGCCTGGCCGTCGCGGGGGGCCTGGCCGTCGCGGGGGGCCTGGCCGCCGCGGGGGGCCTGGAAGACAGCCCCCGCCGCGCGTTCACTTGCCCTTCGCGGAGCACTGCATCGCGCACATCAGGTCGCCGGGCGCGCACCCGCAGCTGCCGCGCTTCGGCGCGGCCGGCGCGGCCGGCGCGGCCGGCGCCGCAGCGGCCGCAGGCGCCTTGCCTGCGCTGCCGCCGGTCGACCGCTGCGGGCGTGTGCTCGGGCGCGCCGCCGTCGCCGGGGCGGCGCTCGGCGCCGCGCTGGCGGACGGCTCTGCCGTGGGCGTGGCCGTGGCCGTCGCCGCCGCCGCGGGGGCCGGATCGAGCTCCGGCGGCGTCGTCGTCGCCGGGGCCGCCGCGGTCGGCGCCGTGTTCTCGACGGGGGGCGCCGTCGTCGCGGTCTCGCCGCTGCCCTTCATCAGGAAGAAGACCCCCGCGATCACGAGGCCCGCGATCGCGATGCCGGCGCCGATGAAGATCGGCGCGCGGTTCTTGGGAGGAGCCTCGATGCTCGGCGGCGCGACCGAGGGGACCCGCGCCGTGCTCACGATGGGCGCGCTGAGCTGGAAGAGGCCGCCGTCGTTGGCAACGATGCTCGCGACCGGCGACGGCGCGGTCCTCCCGGAGCCTGCAGCGAGCGCCTTCAGGTCGATCAGCCCGGAGTCCTCCGAGGCGGTAGGGGCCGGCCTCGCCGGGGCGGTCGGGCCGGCCTTCGCCGTGAGGGCGCTCAGCGAGAACAGCATCGAGTTCTCGTCGCGCTGGCCGGGCGCAGCGCCGCTCCTGAACAGCGGCGCGCTCGTCGCCACGTCATCGGAGCTCGGCCGGAGCGCCTCGGCGGGCGCCGGGCTGCCGCCGAAGAGGTCCTGCGTCGGGCGCGCCACGTCGCGGCGCACCGCCGCGCGCGGCGCACCCGCCGCGACCGCCTCGACCCCGGGGGAAGTCTGGCCCGCGGGCGCGGCGGCGGCGGCCACCGACGGCACCGGGGCCGGCTCGGGCGCGGGCGCAGCCGGGGCCGCGACCGCCGAGACCGGAGCGCTCCCCGCGTGCAGCGCGGCGACGATCGTGTCGACCTGCCCGAGCGGCTGCCAGTCGGTCATCCCGTCTGCCCAGACGTAGGTCTCCGCGTTGATCACCCCCGCCTGGTAGCTGGCGACGATCTCGGGCAGCGTCATCGAGCGCTGGTCGCCGTCCGCCACATTGAGCAAGTAGGTGATCCCGTCGTTCGGAGCGCTCGTCCCGGAGACCGGGTCGGTGAGCCCACCATTGGTGGTCACGCCGGAGCTGTTCACGAGGATCGTGGCGCCGCACTTGCGGCACTTGATCTTGACGGTTCTGCCTTGGACCTTCTCGTCCGAGACCGTGTATTTCGATTGACAGGACTGGCAGGTGATCTTCATTGGGGGCTGACCCGCAGGGGGGTAGTGCCGGCGAGGCGTCGCGTAGAGTTTACCTTGATGCCGCGCCGGTGGCTCGCTCTCTGACGTGCCAATCGCGCGTCTGATCTCATAGCTCGCCGCTTTACGATAACCGAGGTCTTCGCCCCTTCGTAAAGCACAAAGGAACGGGGCCGACGATCGGACCGTTGTCGGGGGCCATCGCAGGAGGGCGCAGGCCTGAGCTCGGAGTGCGACGCGCGTGCAATGGCGCTGCTTTCCGCTTCCGAGCTCGGAATTCTCGGGGCGGGGAGAGGGATCTACCGCTCTGCCTACGCCTCGCCGCGCGGGGAGCCGAGCTCGTCCAGGCTGGGCTCGTCGGTGACGACCGGCACATCGTCGGTCGGATCCGGCGGCTCGGCGGCCTCGCTCGGCTGGGCCTCGTGGCCCCCCACGTGCTCGCCGTAGGCCTGCAGCTTGGAGTACAGGCCGCGGCGGCTGATCCCGAGCACGCGGGCGGCGCGCTGCTTGTTGCCGCGCACCGCTTCCAGGGTCAGGAGGATGAGCTTGCGCTCCGCGTCAGCCAGGCGCGTGCCGACCGGGAGCCGCAGCACGAGCGGGTGCTCCGCTGCCTCCCCGGCGTCCCGCGGCGGCTCGGCCTCGTGCATGCTGCCTTCCGGACGCCGCGGCAACGACGCAGGGCCGATCGAGACCGGCGGGGGCGGCGCCACGACGTGCGACGGCGCGGGGTCGGAGGGGGCCGCCACGTCCGCGGCGTGGACGATCGGCACCGAGAGGGGCTCGGCCGGCTCGGCCGGCACGACCGGGGCCGTGACCCGCGCGGACGGCAGGCTGTCGTAGCTGCGCCGGCCAGTGCGCCGCTCGATCCGGCCCTGCCCGAGCTGGACGTCGTTCGCCGAGACCATCTCGGTCGAGGCGAAGAGCGCGGTCTGCTCGATCACGTTGCGGAGCTCGCGGACGTTGCCCGGCCAGTCGTGCTCGGTCAGCCGCTCGACGGCGGCGTCCGTCAGGCGGCGCGCCGGCGTGCCGTAGCGCTTGGCGAACTTGAGGAGGAAGCGCTCGGCGATCGGCAGGATGTCATCCCGGCGCTCGCGCAGCGGCGGCAACGTCACCGTGAACACGTTGAGCCGGTAGTAGAGATCCTCGCGGAACACGCAGTCGTCGACGAGGTCGAGCAGATCCTTGTTCGTGGCGGCGACGACGCGCACGTCGGCCTCGATCTCCTTGCGGCCGCCGACGCGGGTGAACCGGTACGTCTCGAGCACGCGGAGCAGGCTGACCTGCACGGCGGCGTCCATCGTGCCCACCTCGTCGAGGAACACGGTGCCGCCGGCCGCCGCCTCGAACTTGCCCTCGGCCGCCGCGAACGCGCCGGTGAACGAGCCCTTCTCGTGGCCGAACAGCTCGCTGCCGATGAGCTCGCGCGGGATGGCGCCGGTGTGCACGGGGACGAACGGGCCCGTGCGGCGGCGGCTCCGGTTGTGGATGGCGCGCGCGACCAGCTCCTTGCCGGTGCCGCTCTCGCCGACGATGAGCACGGGCGCCATCGTCGCGGCGACGCGGTCGATGCGGGTGAACACCTCGCGCATCCGCGTCGAGCCGCCGATCATCCCCTCGAACACGAGCTGCCCGTGGAGCGGGTCGTCGTCGTCGCTCTCGAACTCGCGCGTCGGGCCCGACGAGAGCAGCTCGCGCACGAGCAGCACGAGGCGCGCCGGATCGAGCGGCTTCTGGAGGTAGTCGGCCGCTCCCAGCTTGAGCGCGTCGACCGCGCTCGTGATGGACGCGGCGCCGGTCACCATGACCACGGCGGGCGGCGGCGTCTTCGGCTCGGGCCCCTCGAGCTCGCCCGGGGCCGGGGAGAGCCGGCGCATCAGATCCACCCCTGTCATCCCGGGCAGGTTGAGATCCGTGACGAGCACGTCCGCCGGCGTCCGCTGATGGATCTCCAGCGCTTGCTCGCCGCTCGAGGCCACGACGACGTCGAGCCCCTCGTGGCGCAGCACCGCCTCGAGGATGGCCGCTTGATCGGGCTCGTCCTCGACCAGCAGCACCCGGCCGTGATGGCTGTGGCTCCGGTGCGGCGAGCGCGCTTGTCCACGCGGAATTGCAGCAGAAACTGCGTTCGGTCCCAAAGCTTCCCTCCCAGCTCGGCGGACGGACGGCTCGGCCCCGTGTGAGGTGAAAACGTGCCGCTGAACTTGTAGCCCGCAGGAGCCTCCCATCAACTCGGGAGTTGCCTCCTTCTCGGAGCAAGGCGCTCCTCACACGCTGTCCGCCACCTGCCGCCCACGCGCGACGGACGCGACCCCGGCCCGCGAGCCCTGTCGTGACACGCCGGCGCGCACATCACCAGCGCTCGATGATGCCGCACGCGATGCGATCGGCCAGCGCCATGCACGTCAGCATCGGGTTCACCGCGGGGCTCCCAGGAAAGACGCTCGTGTCTGCGACGTAAACATTGTCCAGATCGTGGCAGCGGCCCTCCTCGTCCACGACGCCGTCGCGCGGCCGCCGCGACATCCGCGCCGTGCCGAAGGCGTGGTTCGCCGCGGTGACCGTGTCGCGCCCGTCGAGGCGCTTCGTCTTCAGGATCTCGGCTTCTTCCGGCGACGTCAGCTCGTCGGGCACGCCGTGCAGCCCGGGCAGGATCGATACGGCCCCGGCCGCCCAGCAGATGTCCGACAGGATCCCGAGGCCGCGCTGGATCTTCTCGACGTCGCGCGGCGCGTAGTCGAACCGCACGTCGGGATCCCAGCTGCCGCGCCGCGGGCGGACCGTCCCGCGCGACTGCTCGGCGGCGATGATCACGTCGAACGGCGCCATCCGGTGGTACGTCTGGAGGTGCCGCTGGTAGTCGTGGCCGAAGCCGGGAAACCGCGCGGCGAGCACCGCGGGGGGCGACCAGAGGACCTCGAGCTTGATGCCTTGCTCGAGGAAGTGGAGCGAGTGATACCCCTGGGTCGCGCCCTCCCACGGGTGGATGGGATCGGGGAACACCGCCATGATCGCGAGCCCCGGGTGCAGCTGCAGCTCGTTCCCGAGATGGCCGCTGGAGTTTCCGACCCCGCTGCGGAGCAGGATCAGGGGCGTCGCCATGCAGCCCGCGGCGAGGACGACGAGCTTCGCGCGGATCTCGACGGGCGCGCCCTCGCGCCACGTGAACGGCTCGACGGTGCGGCCGCGCATCCCGGCGACGCGCCGGCCGGAGGCGATCAGGTGCTCGGCGCGCACGCTGGTGAACACGCGCGCGCCCGCGCGGATCGCGGCGGGCACGTACGAGATGTCCGTCGACATCTTCGCGCGGTTGCGGCACCCGGTGAAGCACTCGCCCGAGCCCCGGCAGCCGCGCACGTTGCGGTGGGTCGGCTCGCTCGACAGGCCGAGGGCGTCGCAGCCGCGCTTGAAGCGCAGGTTCCGCTCGCCCTGCACTTCCGTGGGCGTCGGGGACACCCCGAGCAGGCGCTCGACGCGCTCGTAGTGCGGGCGCATCACGTCCCACGAGATCGACGTGGTCCCGGTGCGCTCCGCCCACTTGTCGAACACCCAGGCGGGCGAGCGCGCGCAGATCGCCGAGTTGACCACCGAGCCCCCCCCGAGCGCGATCGCCTGCATGGTCGGGATGAGCATGCGCCCGCGCGCGGCCCGCATCCCGCCCTCGCGCAGCGTGCGCGCCAGCGACTCGCCCGCCTCCTGCCGGAAATCCTCCACCCCGAACGGCGGCCCTTCCTCCACGAGGATCACGTCGCGCCCCGCCTCGGCGAGCTCCTTGGCGACCACCGATCCGCCCGGCCCCGATCCGACGACGAGCACCTCGCACGACGCCCGCACCTCGCCGTCGTAGTCGGCGAACACCTTGACCCCGGGGCGCGGCTCGGCGGGCACGAGGGGCTCCGCCGCCCCCCGCGATCGGGCGGCGGTCGCGGCGAGCGGGAGCCGCTCGCTCCGCGCCGGGTCCGCGGGCCGCGGCGCTCCGCCGAGCGTGGGGAGCTTCATGCCGGCACCTCCGTCGCGAGCGCCGGGGCCGCAGCGCGGGCGGCCTCGCCGGCCGTGGCCGCGGCGCGGCGCTCGAACGGCGTGGCGCAGCAGGCGACGCCGATCGCGACGGCGACCTTCTCGTTCGCGAGGTAGCCCATCGAGAGGACCGTCCGGAGCGAGAGGAACGTGACCCGCCGGAGGTAGATGCGGCTCTGCGCCATGGACGCGAGCACCGCGATGCGATCCGCCTGGCAGAGGCGGGTGAAGCGGGCGCGGCGCGGCCCGAAGACCCAGGGCGAGAGCTCGACGACGTGGAGCAGGAGCCGCAGGTACGGCCGGAGGGCCCGCGGCGACCGCGCCACGTAGCGCTCCATGTAGTCGACCAGCCCGGCCTCGGTGCCGGAGAGCGGGATCGGACCGCCCGCGGGGAACAGCGCGTCGGCGCAGGCGGCCACGATCGACCGCTCCTTCGCCGTGAGCGCGCGGCCGAGCGACCGGGAAAACGGAGAGCGTGATCTGAACGCGAACACCAGCGCGGCGAACGCGAGCGCCGCGAGCGCCGCGAGCGCGACGACAAGGAGAATCAAGGGAAGGTGCGCAACGAGCTCGCTCATCGGTCGACTCCTTTCTTCCCAGCGCAGGCTCGGTCGATCCTTCGCTCGGACGTCGCGCCGGCTCCCGCCGCCGCTCCCGCCGTTCGCGCCGGACCCCCGGCCCAAGTCCCCGGAGCGGGTCACCTCGCCCGGAGCCATCGACGTGACTGCCAGTCAGGGTAGTGCGAACAGTTCAGTGCGCAATTTCGTTCGCACTGCGTCGGGGTGTTCGCGCACCATGCTGTCCTGATTTACGCAGCTCGAGGTCATGTCTGTGACAACCGCGCTATGGTCGGCGCCCGATGAAGGACGATGTCAGGAGCGCCGTGGAAACCAGCGACTGGGCAGGAGACGACGTGTCGGCAGAAGAAGAGGAGCCGACGGAACCGGAAGAAGAAGAAGCGCCCACCGCGCCGGCGCGCGACGTCCGCGGCTGGCTCGCGGGCGCTCCCCTCCCCGCCTGGATGCAGCTCGCGCTCGGCCTCGTGGCGCCGATGCTGCTCACGATCGCCTCGGCGATCCGCGTCTCGAGCTTCACGATCGACGACGCGTACATCTCGTTCCGGTACGCGGAGAACCTCGCGAACGGGCACGGGCTCGTCTACAACGTGGGCGAGCGCGTCGAGGGCTACACGAACTTCCTCTGGACGGTGCTCCTCGCCGCGGCGGTGAAGATCGGGTCGTCGCCCGAGGTCGCGTCGAAGGTGCTCGGCGCCGCCTGCGCCGCCGCGGCGCTCGTCCCCACCTACCTCCTCTCGCGGCGGCTGCGCCCGTTCTCGAACGTCCCCTGCCTCGCGACGTGGCTGCTCGCCACGAGCTTCCTCTTCTCCGGCTACGCGGTGTTCGGGCTGGAGACGCCGCTCTTCCTGCTGCTCACGCTCGCGGGGACCGAGCTCTTCCTCCGCGAGGAGGACGCCGCGGCGGGCGGCGGTCCCTGGACCCTCTCCGCGCGCACGTTCCCGTGGTCCGGCGTGGTCTTCGCCCTCGCGGCGCTCACCCGCCCGGAGGCGCCGCTGTTCCTCGGGCTGCTCGTCGTGTGGCACGCCGACGAGGCGTTCACCCGGAGGAACGTGCTGCGCCTCGTCGCCTTCGCGCTGCCCGTCGCCGCGCACTTGCTCTGGCGGCACAGCTATTACGGCGCGTGGGTCCCGAACACCCTCGCCGCCAAGACCGGCAACTTCGCGCAGCAGCTCAAGGGCGGCAGCGACTACGTCCGCAACTACGCGCACCACGCCGGCGCCTTCCTCTGGCTCGGCCTCGCCTCGGTCGCCTGGTCCATCGTCCACCGGCGCCGGAGCGGCCTCGCGGTAGCCTCGATCGCGCTGCTCTTCGGCGTGTACGTCGTCGTCGTGGGCGGCGACTGGATGCCGTACTTCCGGTTCCTCGCGCCCGCGGAGCCGTTCGCGTTCCTGCTCGCCGACGACGCGATCCGCACGATCGCCGCGCGCCGCGAGCGGGTCGCCTCGCTCGCGATCGCCGCGTTCGGCGCGATCACGCTCGCGACCCGCACCGAGGAGCTCGTGCGCGCCCAGCGCAACATCATCGTCAACGACAAGGGCTTCTGGGACGACGCCGCCGGGCGCACCGCCGAGTGGCTCGTCCAGAACGCGGAGCCCGGTCCCATCGCGATCGCCGACATCGGCTACGTCGGGTACCGCACGGGCTTCCCGGTCGTCGACATGCTGGGGCTGCTCAGCCCCGAGATCTCGCGCCTGCCCGGCGGGTACACGAACAAGGTCGGGACCGGCTACACCGACGCGCTCTTCGCCAAGAACCCGCGGTACTTCGTGATCATCGCCTCCGGCGTCGACTGCAAGAACCCCACGGTCCCCTCGTCGCGCGCCTCCTACAACGATCCCCGGTTCAAGCGGGAGTACAAGCTCCGCCAGGCCATCGCGCTGAAGAAGGGCGCCGCCTGGTGCATCTACGGGAAGGTCTCGTACCCCTGACGGCCTGCGGCGCTGCCCGCCGCGCCGCGCGCGGCGCACGTCACGGCGGCGGCTCGTCCGGGGCCGCCGCCCGGTCCCCCTCGGCCGGCGCCGCCGCGGCCGCCCAGAACGCGCGCACGTCCTCGAGGCGCTCCGTCCGCCGCGCGTCGGGCAAGCTGTCGAGCAGCACGCGGCCGTAGCCGCGCGTGCGGATCCTGCGGTCCAGGACCGCGACGATGCCGCGATCGGTGCGCGCGCGGATCAGCCGGCCGAAGCCCTGCTTCAGGGTGATCGCGGCCTGCGGGACGCTGTAGGCGATGAACGGGTTGCCGCCGGCCTGCTCGATCGCCGCGCACCGGGCCGCGACGACGGGATCGGTGGGCACCGCGAACGGCAGCTTCTCGATGATCACGAGGCGCAGCGCCTCGCCGGGGACGTCGACCCCCTCCCAGAAGCTCATCGTCGCGACGAGGACGGCGTGCCGCTCGGCGCGGAAGCGGCGGAGCAGCGTGCCCTTCGGCGCGTCCCCCTGCACGAGCAGCGGCGCCCGCGCCCGCCGGGCGCTTGCCCCGCCCTCCGCCCCGGCCCGGGCGGCGGCGGTGGCGGCCGCGGCCGCGCGATCGAGCCGGACGCGCAGCGCCGCGGCGAGCGCGTGCATGGCGCGGTTCGAGGTGCACAGGACGAAGGCGCCGCCGCCCGTGATCGCGATGAGCTCGGCCATCCGATCGGCCGCGCACTCGACGAACGACGCGTCGGTCGCCTCGGGCAGATCCCGCGGCGTGTAGAGCAGCGCGGCCGCGGGGTAGTCGAACGGCGAAGGGACCTCGAGCTCGTCGACCGGCACCGCCACCTCTCCGTCGAGGCCCATGCGCGACCGGAGGAAGCGGAACCCCGAGCCGGCGGATCCGCCCGTGGTCAACGTGGCGCTCGTCAGCACCACGGAGCCGATCCGCTCGAAGACGTGCTCGCGGAGCATGTCCCCGAGATCGACCGGCGACGCGCCGAACGAGACCGTGCGGCCCCGCACCTCGACCCACGTGACCTGGTTCGTCGCGGGGTCGACGATCCGCGCCGCGTCGTCCCGGAGCTGGGCCGCGCGGTTGCCGACGAGCTGCACCGCCTCGCTGATCGCGTTCGCGCTCGCGTACCCCGCGAGCGCCTCGAGCACGTCGTCCAGGCGGTGGTAGGCGCCGAGCAGCTCGCCGGACCACACGTCCCGCGCGAGCGGCACCCGGGACTCGCCGCGATCCCCGGCGCCCGGGGCGCCGCCGAGCCGCGCGAGCCGATCGAACAGGGCGTCCGCGGCCTCGCGCACCACCGCCGTGAGCGCCGTCCCCTCGCCCCGCCCGAGGATGCGATCGGCCAGGCCGGAGGAGATGAACGCCCGGTCCGCGTCGCGCAGCATGGAATCCACGCGCGCGCGCGAGACGCGGACGCCGAAGAAGCCGGTCGCGATGTCCTCGAGCTGGTGCGCCTCGTCGAAGACGACCGCGTCGTACGGCGGCAGCGCGCCGGCGCCGGCGAAGCCGCGGCGCGCCCCGGCGATCTTGAGGGCGAGATCCGCGAAGAAGAGGTGGTGGTTCACGATGAGGAGGCGCGCCGCCTCGCTCTCGCGCTTCATCTTCGTGACGAAGCAGTCGTCGTAGTAGTCGCAGGAGGAGCCGAGCCGCGTCTCGCTCGACGAGGCCACCTCCCGCCAGAGCGGATCCCCCTCGGCGAGGTAGGCGAGCTCGGCGACGTCGCCCATCTCGGTGTCCTGCGCCCACGCCTCGAGCAGCGGCAGCGAGCGCCCCGCCGTCCCCGCCCCCGCGCCCGGGCTCTGGCGCAGCTCGTTGAAGCGCCGCAGGCAGAGGTAGTTGCCGAGCCCCTTCACCAGCGCCGCGCGCGGGTCCAGCCGGAGGTGCTCGGCCACGAGCGGCAGATCCTTCGTGAAGATCTGGTCCTCGAGCGCCTTCGTCGCGGTCGAGACGACGACCTTGCGGCCGCTCAGGATCGCCGGGACGAGGTAGGCGAGCGTCTTGCCCGTGCCGGTGCCCGCCTCGCAGAGGAGGATCCGGTCCTCCTCGAGCGCCCGCTCGACGGCGCTCGCCATGGCGAGCTGCCCCTCGCGATCCTCGTACCCCTCGAGCCCCCGCGCGAGCGGCCCCGAAGGCCCGAGCAGGCTCGCGGCGCGGTCGAACGGCATCGGCCACCGCTTACCGCGGCAGGGCAGTCTTCTCCAGCGAGAGGGCGAACCCCACCTCGCTGACGGCGAGCTCGAGCGAGCTCACCGGCTTCTCGAGCTGGACCTCGCACCACGTGTCGAGCGTCCGCTCCTCGTCGCCCGGGTCGCGGATCGGGCGGACGTTCGTCCCGCCTTCAGCATACCCGCGCGCGACGGCGGGCTCGGCCAGCCCGCGCGCCCGCTCGAAGAGGTGCTCGTCCGCCGCGCCCGGAAAGTCGCTGCGCTGGGCGCGTACGACGAAGCCGACGCGCAGCGGCTCGGCGCCAACGACGATCCCGGAATCCATGAGAAGGTTCTCCCGCACCCGCTCCGCCACGTGCACGGCGTCGCCCCGGGTGCGGTAGATCTCAAATCCGGCTTGGAGCAGGGCCTTCTTTATCTCCGCGGGTGTCGGCATCTTCCGCTGGTTCCCGGATACGCCCAGCTGCCAGCAGGACCATCCATCGCAAAATTGCGGGCATCTCGTCAAGCCGACAGACGCTGTGGCGCTTTGTCGCGCACCGCGCGTCTTTGCGCGCTCACGCGCTCGGCCCCGACGGCCTCGACGTCCCGTCCAGGAAACAAACCCCAACGATCGACCCGTCGGGTTCGTCCTGGACCCACACGATCCGCCCAGAACGCGGGGCCGCCCCGTCGATCCAGACCGTTAGCTCCGTACCAGGGTCGAGTGAATTTTCTATCACCACCCGAAGCCCGCCGACGCTGGCGTTGAGGGTCCATCCGGGGACCGCGCCATCGACGGTCTCCAGGCGGACCCGCTCGCTCAGCTCGCGGCGGGCGTTCCTGCGACGGTTAGCGAAGAGCTCAGGCGGAACCTGAAGCGACGGCGGCGTGAGGGTTCTTCGTCGAATCACGAAGAAAAATTACAAGCACACGCCGTGCCCGTGGACAGAAACAGGACCACCCTGCCGTTGTTTTCTTGTGGACGGGAGCGCTCGGAGCTCAATGGGCCTCGGCGTGGTCGGGCTTGTGCCCGGAGCCGTCGCTCGGCTCCTCGTAGACGGAGACCGGCTCGAGCAGCGACAGCTGGTCGCGTTTGATGCCGACGCCCTTGTCGGAAAAGAAGAGGTCGTTCTCCTGGAGGCGCGAGCGCACGCGGGCGATGAACAGGATGGGCGAACCCGACTGCGTGTAGCCGAGCTGGACCAGCGTCCCCTTGGGCCAGTTGCCGCCGTCGAAGGAGAGCTCCTTGCGCAGCGTGTAGAACCCCTCGGCGGGAAGGCGCTGCAGCGAGTCCGCCCACGTCGTGCCCCGGAACGCGACGGCAGGGCCGTGGAAGTGCCAGCGGTTGTGCACGTTGTGATCGGCCGTCGTCACGGTCGGCAGACCGTTGTCCGAGTGGTTGTGGAAGGAGACGATGATGCCGGCAGGCACCTTGTCCTCGTTTCCGGGGAGCGGCTTGGTCGTGAGGTAGAGGCCGCAATCAGGGAGGTGTGACTTCGAGCTTGCCATGGCATGAGCCCCTAACCCCGCGCTCGACCGCCGTAAAGACACGCCGTCGACGCCGTGCTATGCCGCGCCACGCCAAGGCGGGACGCCGCTCGAAGAGCGAGCGGCGCACGCCCCGGGAGCGAGCCCTCCGTGAACAGACTGAGCCAAATCTTCGGCGCCGCCATTGTGATCGCGATCGCCGTCGTCTTCATCGTCCAGTTCCGCCCGAACGCGGGCCCCGTGCAGTCGTCCGGCAGCACCTGCGCCGTCGAGGTCCGCGGCAGCTGCATCTCCTCGATCGAGTTTCACGCGTCGAGGAACCTCCTCGGCATGCGCACCGGGGACGAGAACCGCCTCCGGGCGATGGGGTACCGGCGGCTGACGGCGGAAGGGCTCTACGAGCGCTGGCTCCTCAACGAGGACGCGGAGCGCCTCGGGATCAGCGTCTCGGACGACGAGCTCACGGCCGAGCTCGCGGCCGGCCGGGTGCACGTCTCGCTCCCCGCGGACAAGATCCGCCAGGTCGCCTACGCCCTCAACCTCCGGGAAGACCTCACCCGCTACCTCGACGTCCGCAACCGGCAGACGAACAAGTTCGACACCAAGCAGTACGAGAAGCAGATCCGGGCCATCACGAAGATGAGCCCGAGCGACTTCCGCGACTACCAGAAGAAGGAGCTCGTCGCGGCGCGGATGCGCGACATCGTCCGCGCGCGGGTCCGGGTGGGCGAGAGCGAGGCGTTCGAGCAGTTCTCGCGCGAGAAGTCGACCCGGACGCTCAGCTACGTGCGCTTCGACCGGCGCTTCTACACCGACCTCATCGTGGACACCTCCGACAAGGCGATCCAGGCCTGGGCCGACGCCAACAAGGAGGAGCTCGACAAGGCCTGGGAGGGGCGCAAGGCGCAGTACCAGCCGGAGTGCCGGGTGGTGCGGGACCTCCTGGTCGAGGTGAAGCCCGAGGCGTCCGAGGAAGGGCCGGAGGCGGCCAAGGCCGCCGCGCGGACGCGGATCGAGAAGGCCGTCGAGCGGCTCAAGAAGGGCGAGAGCTTCGCCGACGTGGCGCGCAGCGCGAGCGACGATCCTAGCGCGTCGCGCGGCGGCGAGCTCGGCTGCGTGACCAAGGGCCGGCTCAGCAAGCCGGTCGAGGACAAGCTGCTCGCGATGAAGCCGGGCGAGGTGTCGGACATCATCGAGACCGAGGACAGCTTCCACGTGATCAAGCTGGAGCAGATCGCGAAGGACGCCGACGCCGAGAAGATCGGCCGGATGGAGACGGCGCGCGAGCTCTACATGGCCCACGAGGCGGAGCGGCTCGCGGCCGAGGCCGCGAAGCAGGTGCTCGCCGCCGCCGCGGGGGGCAAGTCGCTGGAGGACGCGCTGAGCGCGTACCTCGCCCAGCTCACGCCCGCGAAGGCGGCGGAGGGGCGCTCCGCCACGGCGGCGGGCGCGAAGCCGAAGGACCAGCCGGCCGCCGCGAAGGCCGACGGGGGCGAGGGCGCGAAGGAAGCGGGCAAGCCGGAGGCCGTCGAGGCGCGCGCGCCGTACACGATCGCGACCCACCCGAATCGCCCCGCCGTCGAGGCGAGCCTGCCGTTCAACGTGTCGGGCTCCCCCATCGCCGACGCGCGGGACAGCACCGAGCCGGCGCGCCTCGCCTTCCAGCTCGACAAGCCGGGCGATCTGCCCAAGGACGTCGTGGCGCTGGAGAACGGCTACGCGGTGATCCAGCTCAAGGAGAAGAGCTCCCCGAGCCAGGAGCAATGGGAGAAAGACCGGGAATTCTACACCGCGGCGATGCGGGCGGCGAAGCAGAACGACGCGCTCATCGGGTACATGCGGCGGCTGAAGTCGACCATCGGCAGCGAGCTGAAGTACGACCAGGCGCTCCTCAAGGAGCCGAAGCCGAGCGACGACGGTTCGGGCATGCCGGACCTGCCGCCGGGCGACGAGGGGGAATGACGTCGTCCCCGCTGCATGACGCGAAGGACGTCCTCCTTCCCAACGGCCTGAAAGCCGTGCTCGTCCCGCAGCCGCACGTGCACCGGGCGGTCGCGTCGCTCTACCTGCGTGTCGGGTCGCGGTTCGAGACCCCGCAGAACAACGGGATCTCCCACTTCCTGGAGCACATGGTCTTCCGGGGGACGCCGACGATGCCGTCGGCCCACGCGCAGGCGCTCGCCTTCGAGCGCCTCGGCGGGACGCTCTACGCGGCGACCCACGTCGATCACGGCGTGATGAGCATCTCCGTGCCGCCGGCGAACCTGGACCCGGTGCTCGCGCTGCTCGGCGAGGTCGCGACGTCGCCCCGCTTCACCGCGATCGAGGTCGAGCGCGGCATCGTGCGCGAGGAGATCCTCGAGGACCTCGACGACGAGGGGCGCGACATCGACGCGGACAACAACGCCCGCGCGCTCATGTACGAGCGCCACCCGCTCGGCTTCACGATCACGGGGGACATCGACGCGCTCGATCGCTTCGACGAGCCGATGCTGCGCGCGCACCACGCCCGGCACTACACGACCGCGAACGCGGTGCTCTGCGTGGCGGGGCGGTTCGATCTGGACGCCTGCGCGCGGGGCCTCGAGCGGCACTTCGGCGCGATGCCGCGCGGCGAGCTCGTGCCCGCCACGCCGCCGCCGAACGGGCAGAAGAAGCCGAGGTTCCGCTTCGTGGAGAACCAGTCGAGCCAGACCGAGCTCAGGATCGCGTTCCGCGGCGTGAGCGAGCGCGATCCGCGCGAGCCCGCCGTGGAGATGCTGCTGCGCGTGCTCGACGACGGCATGTCGACGCGGCTGTACGAGCGGATCTGCGACCGGCTGGGCCTCTGCTACGACGTGTCGGGGATGTTCGAGGCCTACGAGGACGACGGGGTCGTCGACATCGCCGCGGGCGTGCAGCACGACCGCGCGACCGTGGTGGTCCGCGAGATCTTCGCGCTGCTCCGCGAGCTCGCCGAGGCCGGCCCGCGCGAGGACGAGCTCGCCAAGGCGCGGGATCGCCACCTCTGGTCCGTGGAGGCGATGCTCGACGACGCCGAGGCGACGGCCGGCTTCTACGGGCTCGCCGCGCTCGCGGACATCACCCGGACGCCGCAGGCGCGGCACGAGGAGCTCGCCCGCGTCACCGTCGCGGACGTGCGCGACGCCGCGCGCGCGCTGTTCCGGCCGGAGCGCCTCACCGTCGTCGCCGTCGGCCTGCTCCGCTCCGCCGAGGAAGCGAAGCTCGAGAAGGCCGTCCGCTCGTTCGGCTGAGCCGCGCGGCCGCTCCTCGGCACGCCGCCGGTCGCGGCGCGCCGAGGACGCACCCCATCGGCGCGGATCCGAGCAGGGCAGAGGTGTCGTGGCGTCGTGCCGTCGCGCCGTGCCAGCGGTGCTTCGGCGTACTGTGCCGGCGTACCGACGTGCCACACCCGCGTGCGGACGAGCGGCCGGGAAACGGCACATCCGCGCCAGACGAATCTATTTGCATCCATGCGCATCGACGCATATAGATTCCCCGTGGTCGCGCTCGAGGAGCCTTCTGCCCAGCCTGTAGAGGCGGTGGCTCGATGTGAGCTGTACCGGCTCCTCGCCGATCCCGTGCGGGTGCGGCTGCTCGGCCTGGCGGCGGCGGAAGAGCTCGCCGTCGGGGAGCTGGCCGAGCTGCTTCGCGAGGGGCAGCCGAAGATCTCGCGCCACGCGGCCGCGCTCCGCGAGGCGGGCCTCCTGCTCGCGCGGCGCCAGGGCACGTGGACGCTGCTCCGCCTGGATCCGCGCGCCACCACCGACCCGGTGGTGGACGACGCCGTCCGCGCGGGCCAGCGGGCCTGCGCGGCGGACGGGACGCTCGCGCGCATCGAGGAGGTGCTCGCCGCGCGGGACGCCGAGACCCGCGAGTTCTTCGCGCGCGGCGGGCGGCCGCTGCGCCCGGGGCCGCCGTCGGAGCTCGCCGCCTACCTCGCGGCGCTCGCCCCCCTCCTGCCCCACCGGCGGCTGGCGGTCGACGCGGGCACGGGCGACGGGGCGCTGCTCGAGGTGCTGTCCCCCGTCTTCGAGCGTGTCGTCGCGCTCGATCGCGCGAGCGCTCAGCTGCAGCTCGCGGGGGAACGCCTGCGGCGGCGCAGCCTGGAGAACGTCGAGCTCGTGTGCGGCGAGATCGACGGCCTCGAGGTGGTCCGGGCGGTGGCCCGCGCGCTCGGCGACCCGCCGCCCGAGGCCGGCCAGGCCCTCGCGCGCGGCGCCGACGTGGTCTTCGCGGCGCGGGTGCTGCACCACGCGCCGCAGCCGGCCAGGGCGATGCGGGCGCTCGTCGAGCTCGCGCGGCCCGCCTCGCCCGGCCACGGCGACGACGCCCCGCACGCCCGCGGCGGCGCGGTGTGCGTGCTCGACTACGAGGCGCACCAGGACCGCGCCCTGCGGGAACAGGAAGCGGACATCTGGCTCGGCTTCGCTCCGGACGACCTCCGGCGCTTCGCCGAGGAGGCCGGGCTCTCCGGCATCGAGATCCGGCGGCTGCCGACCGCCTGGCAGGGCGAAGGGCCGGATCGACACCTGGTCTGGCAGCTGCTCGTCGGTTGGCGATCCGCGCGCGGCGCGCGCGCAGGCGCATTCACAGGAACAAGCAAGGGGACACCATGACCGAGAAGAAGCTCTCTTACAAAGTCGCCGACATCACGCTCGCGGACTGGGGACGCAAGGAGATCCGCATCGCCGAGAAGGAGATGCCCGGCCTGATGGCGCTCCGGGCCGAGTACGGTCCGACGCAGCCGCTCAAGGGCGCGCGCATCGCCGGCTGCCTCCACATGACCATCCAGACCGCGGTGCTGATCGAGACGCTCACGGCGCTCGGCGCGGAGGTCACCTGGACGAGCTGCAACATCTACTCGACGCAGGATCACGCGGCCGCGGCGATCGCGGCGACCGGCGTCCCGGTGTTCGCCTGGAAGGGCGAGACGCTCGAGGAGTACGACTGGTGCATCGAGCAGCAGCTCTTCGCCTTCAAGGGCGGCAAGGGCCCGAACATGATCCTCGACGACGGCGGCGATCTCACGATCGTCGCGCACGAGAAGCACCCGGAGCTCTTCACCGGGAACGACCCGATCCGCGGGCTCTCGGAGGAGACGACGACGGGCGTGCACCGGCTCTACGAGATGCACCGCGCCGGCAAGCTGAAGGTGCCCGCGATCAACGTCAACGACTCGGTGACGAAGAGCAAGTTCGACAACCTCTACGGCTGCCGCGAGTCGCTGGGCGACGGGATCAAGCGCGCCACCGACGTCATGTTCGCCGGCAAGGTCGCCGTCGTGTGCGGCTACGGCGACGTGGGCAAGGGGTGCGCGCAGTCGCTGCGCGGCCTCGGGGCGCGCGTGATCATCACCGAGATCGATCCGATCTGCGCGCTGCAGGCGGCGATGGAGGGCTACGAGGTCAAGCGGCTCGAGACCGTCGCGCCCATCGGGGACATCTTCGTCACGGCGACCGGGTGCGCCGACGTCGTCCGCGCCGAGCACATGACCGCGATGAAGGACGAGGCGATCCTCTGCAACATCGGCCACTTCGACTCGGAGATCCAGATCTCCTGGCTCGAGAAGAACCCCGAGATCAAGGAGGAGAACATCAAGCCGCAGGTCGACCACTTCATCTTCCCTGACGGCAAGCGGCTGATCGTGCTCGCGCGCGGCCGGCTCGTGAACCTCGGGTGCGCGACCGGGCACCCGTCGTTCGTGATGTCGACCTCGTTCTCCAACCAGGTCCTCGCGCAGATCGCGCTGTGGACCGAGAAGTACACGGTGGGCGTCCACCTCCTGCCGAAGCGGCTCGACGAGAAGGTCGCCGCGCTGCACCTGCCGAAGCTCGGGGTGGAGCTGACGCAGCTCACGCAGGACCAGGCGAAGTACCTCGGCGTGCCCGCCGAGGGCCCGTTCAAGGCCGAGAATTACCGCTACTGAGCGGCGGCCTTTCGGCGCCCCCGTCCCTGGGGTAGGCGGCCGATCGATGGACTCCCGCCACCGCAAGGACGAAGCGCAGCGCTTTCTCGAGACCTACGCCGCGTACGGCGAGGATCTCGCCCTCCGCATCTACACCTCCCGCCTCCTCGGCGCCGATCCGTCGCTCGTCCTCCATGGCGGCGGGAACACGAGCGTCAAGAGCACGGCCGTCGACCTGCTCGGCGACCCGGTCGAGGTGCTCTTCATCAAGGGCAGCGGCTGGGATCTCGCCGCCATCGAGCCGCGCGGCTTCCCGGCGTGCCGCCTCGCGCCGCTCCGGCGCGCGTGCGAGCTCGAGAAGATGACCGACGAGCAGATGGTCGCGCTCCTGCGCGGCCAGATGCTCGATCCGTCGAGCCCCACCCCGTCGGTCGAGGCGCTGCTGCACGCGATCCTCCCCGCGAAGTTCGTCGATCACACGCACGCCGACGCGGTGCTCGCGGTCATCGACCAGCGCGGCGCGGCGGAGGCCGTCCAGGCGATCTACGGGGACGAGGTGATCTTCGTGCCGTACGTCATGCCGGGCTTCGCCCTCGCCCGGCGCGTCGCCGAGGTCGTCCGCGCCCGCCTCGAGGCCGGCGCGCTCCCGTCGCTGATGATCCTCGACAAACACGGCGTCTTCACGTGGGGCGAGACCGCCGAGCAGAGCTACACGCGGATGATCGACGCGGTGACGCGCGCCGAGCAGTACCTCGCGCAGCGGGGCCAGATCCTCTCGCACCCCACGGTCGCGGCGCCGGAGCTGGACGTCCGGGCGGCGATCGGCCCGGTCGTCCGTGGCGCGCTCGCCCGCGCCTCGGGCCGCCCGTGGGTGTGCACGCTCCGCACCAGCCTGCAGATCATCGCCTTCTGCGAGCGCGACGACCTCGAGCGGGTGTCCCAGATCGGTTGCGCGACGCCCGACCACGTCATCCGCACGAAGGCGCGGCCGCTCGTCATCCGCGACTACAGCGTCTCCGACACGGCGCGGCTGCGCGCGAGCGTGGAGCAGGCCATCGCGCGGTACGTGGCCGAGTACCACGAGTACTTCCGCCGCTGCTCGGAGGCGCGGGGCGTCGTCCGGGAGGAGCTCGATCCGTTCCCGCGGGTGCTGCTCTTCCCGGGGGTGGGCGCGCTGTGCGTCGGCGGCTCCCGCGCCGAGGCCGAGATCGTCGCGGACATCTACGATCACACCGCGACGGTGATCGAGGACGCGGAGGCGCTCGGGGGATACCAGCCGGTCTCGGAGCTCGACCTCTTCGACATGGAGTACTGGAGCCTCGAGCAGGCGAAGCTCAAGGTCGGGGCCGGCCAGAAGGGCCCGCTGGACCGGCGGATCGCCCTGATCACGGGGGCCGCTTCGGGGATCGGCCGCGCGACGGCGGCGGCGTTCCTCGCCGCGGGGGCGCACGTGGCGCTCGTCGATCGCGACGAGGAGCAGCTCGAGAAGGTGGCGGCCGAGCTCGGGGCGCGCCACCGCGACCGCTGCGTCAAGGTGGCGTGCGACGTGCGCAGCGAGGCGAGCGTGAACAAGGCGCTCGCGCAGGCGGCGGCGCATTTCGGCGGCATCGACGTCGTCGTGTCGAACGCCGGCCGGGCGTTCGCCGGGTCCATCCACACGTCGGAGGGGCACGAGGCGCTGTGCACGTCGCTCGAGCTGAACCTGCTCGGCCACCAGAACGTGGC
Source organism: Sorangium cellulosum (assembly GCF_002950945.1). Classification (GTDB taxonomy): domain Bacteria; phylum Myxococcota_A; class Polyangia; order Polyangiales; family Polyangiaceae; genus Sorangium; species Sorangium cellulosum_E. Next base: position 4,539,030 of record NZ_CP012673.1, on the reverse strand, counting down.
GCGCGCGGCGGCGCGGGTGCTGCTCGCCCAGGACTCGGGCGGCGCGCTCCTGTTCAACGCGTCGAAGAGCGCGTTCAACCAGGGTCCCGACTTCGGCCCCTACGCCGTCGCGAAGGCGGCGCTCGTGGCGCTGATGCGCCAGTACGCCGTCGACCTCGGCCGCCACGGCGTCCGCGCGAACGCCGTCAACGCCGACCGGATCCGCACCGCGCTGTTCGGCGCCGGCCTGCTGGAGGCGCGCGCCAAGGCCCGCAACGTGTCGGTCGACGACTACTTCCGCGACAACCTGCTCCGGCGCGAGACCACCGCGGCGGACGTGGCGCAGGCCTTCCTCTACCTGGCGACCGCCGAGGCCACGACCGGCTGCATCCTGACCGTCGACGGCGGGAACGCCGCCGCGTTCCCCCGGTGAGCCGTCAGAGCCCCCCCGCGCGCGGGAGGTCGCCGCGGTCGCTTTCGTCGCCGAGCGCGGGCCGGTCCTGAACGTCGAGCCGGATCTTCTTCCAGTCCCCCGACCGGAACTTCCACACCATCGTGGCGGCGAGGAGGACCACGTAGATGACGCCGGCGCCCCAGATGCCCATCAGGCCGAAGCCGAACGTGATGCCGAGCAGCCACGCGAGCGGGACGAGGCAGGTGAAGTGGAGGATGAGCTCCACCACCATCACGAACACCGTGTTGCCCGCGCCGAAGAGCGCCTGCGTGAGGATCATGCCGACGGCGACGAGCGGCGTGCAGATGCCCATCACCTGGAGCGGCCGGAGCGCCGCGGCCTGGACGAGCTCGCTGCTGCTGGCGAACGCGAGGATCTGCGGGGCGAAGATCGCCTCGACGAGGCCGACGACGCCGAAGATCGCGAGGCCGAGCCGGACGCTCACCCAGCCGAAGCGCGCCGCCTTGTCGCCGTCCTTCTCGCCGAGCGACTGCGCCACCAGGGTCGCCGTCGAGGTGCCGAAGGCGAGGCAGGCGGTGAACGTGAGCTTCAGGATCCCGACGATCACCGTGGTCGCCGCGCCGTAGACCGGCTCCGCGCGGCCGCCGGGGCAGAGGGGCGAGATCACGCCGGCGGGCGCGACCTGATCGAGCTTGCTGGCGATCGCGTAGAAGAGGCCGAAGCCCGTCATGATGGCGATGGTCGCGACGGCGCTCGGGATCGAGAGCTTGAGGATCGACCAGGTGAGCGGGGCCGAGAGCTTGCTCGGGGAGAAGGGGCGGTAGACGCGCCGGTACTCCGGCAGGAGCGCGTACGCGAGCATGATCGCGAGGCCGACGTAGGTCGAGATGAAGCCCGCCATGCCCGCGCCCGCGATGCCGTACTTCGGGATGCCGAGCGTCGTGTTGCCGAAGATGAGCAGGAGGCAGAGCGCGATGTTCAGCGCGTTCATCGCGAGCGCCGACACGAGGTGGATGTGCGTCTTGCCGATCCCGTCGAAGAACGCCTTCAGCGCGAACGTCGCCGCCATCGACATGATCCCGAGCAGGCGCCAGCCGAGGTAGTCGAGCGCCGCCTGACGCGCGTCGGGCACCTTGATGATGGCCGACAGGATGTACGGCATCGTCAGGTACCCGAGCGCCGAGAACACGACGCCGGCGACGACCGCGAAGAACAGCGCGTTCGCGAGGACCGCGCCCGCGTCCTCGGGCCGCTTCTCGGCGAAGCGGCGGGCGGTGAACGCCTGCGTGCCGACCGAGATCGCGCTGAGCGACCCGCCGAACAGCCAGAGGACGATCAGCGAGGGCAGGAGCGCCGCGTGCGCGTTCGACGACTCCGGGCACGGCAGGTGCGCGAAGAAGACGATGTCGACCTCGTTGACGATGCTCTGGGTGAGCATCGCCGCGACGGTCGGCAGCGCGAGCCGCAGGATGGCGCGATGGGGCGGGCCGGATGTAACGGCGTTCGAGCCTGGCGCGGGCAGGACGATCTGGGCCATCGCAGGCTGCGCGGTATACAACGCCGCGGCCTGCGCGCGAGCGAAATGCGCCGCGTGCGGCGCAGCTTACTCGGCCTTCGCGAGCCGGGACCGCGGCTTGTGACGGCGCCGCTTCGCCTCGCCGTGCTCTTCGTGCCCTTCTGTATCGCCGGTGTCAGGCGCGGCACGGCCAGGTGTCGTCGCCGCCGCGCGCGCCGGAGCGGCCGAGCCGCGCGCGGGGGACGAGGAGGACCGGTCGCGCGCCTTCGCGTCGCGCTTCGCGATCTCGCGAGACGCCCGATCCGCCGCGCCCCGCGGCGCGCGTTTGTCGGCCTTGCCGGCCGAGGCGCGCGCGGCCGGCGCGGGGCTGCGCGCGGCGTCGCCCTTGGCGGTCGGCCTCACGGCGTCGCCCTTCGCGACGGCCGCCGGCGCGGGCTGCGCGGGCGTGGCGACGGCGTGCGGCGCCGCCGCTGGGGACGAGGACGCTGCGGCGAGCGCGGCAGGCACAGCCGCGACGGCCAGCGCCGTGACGGTCCCCTGCGCGGCCGGATCGGACGCGGGCGCCTCGGCGGCGGCGGCCGCCGCCACGATGGCCGCCGCAGCGGCGGGCGCCTCGGCGGCGGACACGTCGGCCGCTGCGGCCGCTGGCGGCGCCTCGGCGGACGCTGCCGCTGCGGGCGCCTCGGCGGGCGCGCCGGGCGCCGCGTCGCCGGGCGGGGCGGCCGCCTCGCCCGCGACGTCGAGCAGCGCGACGGTCGCGGGGACGCCGGCCGCGATCTCGCGCCCCTTGCCCGCGAGGAGCACGCCCGCGAGCGTCATCGCGGCGGCCACCGCGGTGAACCCGAGCGCGCGGCGGCGGGCGCGGGCGCGGGCGGGCGCGGCCAGCGCGCTCAGGATGGCCTCCCGCATCTCGGCCGCGCTCTGGAAGCGGACGCTCGGGTGCCGCGCCAGCGCGCGCATCACGAGCTCGTCGACGAACGGCGGGATCTGCCGCGCCGGCGCGCGCTCGCGCAGGCGCTCGGGGCTGCCCTTGATCTTCGCGTCGAGCAGCGCGACGAGGCTCGGCTCGACGAACGGCAGCCGCCCCGTGAGCGTCTCGTAGAGCACGCAGCCGAGCGCGTAGAGATCGGCGCGCCCGTCGATCCGCCCCGACGCGGCCTGCTCGGGCGCCATGTACTCGGGCGTCCCCACGATCGCGATCGCGGCGCGGGCGGGGCCTTCGCCCGCGCCCGTCGCGTCGGCGGCGCCGCGGTCGTCGGCGAGGTGCTTGGCGAGCCCGAAATCGAGCAGCTTCAGGCCGGCGTCCGCGAGGGAGGGCACGCCCGCGGCGCCGCTCGGGCGCGTCAGGAACAGGTTCTCGGGCTTGACGTCGCGGTGCACGAGGCCCTCGGCGTGCGCGAGATCGAGCGCGCTCAGCACCTTGAGCGCAAGCGCGAGCGCGTCCCGCCAGTCGACCGCGGGCCCGCGGGCGAGCGCCACGTCGAGCGTCTCGCCCTCGAGCAGGTCCATGCCGCAGAACAGCCGGCCGTCCGCGGCCATCCCGAAGTCGTGGACCTTCACGAGGTGCTCGTGGGAGAGCCGCGAGAGGACGCGCGCCTCGCGCCGGAAGCGGCCGGCGACGACGTCGGACGCGGAGTGCTCGGCGGACACGACCTTGAGCGCGAGCCGGCGCCCGAGGTCCACGTGCTCCGCCTCGTAGACGATGCTGCTCGCTCCCCTGCCGATCTCGCGCAGCACGCGGTAGCGCGTGCCCGGCAGCATGCCCTCGTCGCCGCGCTCGGCGGACGCCATGGCCTCCGCGCGGGGGCTCACGGGCGTCGCCGCCGCCGCGCGGTGCGCCTTGGCGGCGGCGACGAGGCCCGCGAACTCGCCGCGCGAGCGCCCCGGCTCGCCGGGGAAGAGCCGCTGCATGAGGTGCGCGGTCCGCGCGCGCACGCCGCGCTCGCCGCCCGGCAGCGCGATCGCCGCGCCGAGCAGCGCGGCGAGGTCGCGCGCGGCGGCGCGGCTCGACGGGTAGCGCGCGTCCCGGTCGAACGCGGTGAGCCGCGCGATCGCGGCGTCGAGCGCCGGCGGCGCCCCGAGCGCGGCGGCGAGGGGCGGCGGATCGTTCTCGTTGCGGGCCACCGCGGCCATGTGGGCCTGCGCGTCGCCCTGGAGGAAGCGCCGGCCGGCGCACAGCTCCCAGAGCATGATCCCGAGCGCGTAGAGGTCGACGCGCGCGTCGCCCGGATCGCCGTTGGCGACCTCGGGCGCGACGTAGCCCGGCTTCGCGAAGACGACGCCCGCGACCGTGTGGCAGCGCCGGTTCTGCCCGCGGGCCGTGCCGAAGTCGATGATCTTCACGTCGCCCGAGAACCCGAGCATCACGTTCTGGGGCGACAGGTCGCGGTGCACGATGCTGAGCGCCGCGCCCGCGGCGTCCCTGCGCTCGTGCACGTGCGCGAGCGCCTCGGCGATCATCGTCGCGATCGCGACCGCCTCCGCCCAGTCGAACCGGTGGCCGAGCTGCACCGCGCGGGCCCGCACCTCGCCGAGGCTCCGGCCCTCGACGTGCTCGACGACCGCGTACGGCTCGCCCGTCGCCGGGTCGACGTCCGCCTCGATGACCTGCGCGACGCCGGAGTGCTGGAGCTGCGCCTGCACGCGCGCCTCGTCCAGGAAGCGCGCGATGTAGCTCGGATCGGACGCGTGCTCGCGGCGGATGATCTTCACGACCACCGCGCGCTCCGCGCCCTCGAGGCCGGTCGTCGAGGCGAGGAACACCTCGCCCATGCCGCCGCGCGCGATGCGGCGCAGGAGCACGTACCGGCCGAGCGGCCGGGGGACGTCGTCCGCGGCGAAGCCGCTCTTGTTGGGCTCGTGCGAGGGCGGAGGAACCGGGCGAGGCACGGTCGCGGAGGAGTTCGCCATGGAGCGAACCTACCGGATGTAGGACAAGGTGGGCCAAATTCAGGTAGTCCGTGGCCACGCTGCGGTACGGCGCGCCGATCTCGCTCCCAAAGGCTCCCTGGCGCACCTTTTCGACACAGGGGCTCTCCATATTGTCCACAGGGTTATCCCCACCCTGTCGACAAGTCGCGCATGGCGGACGTTCTTCCAGAACGTTCGGTGATTCCGGCGTGGGCGGCGGCGGCGACCGGTACGCGCGAGGCAACGCGTGTGGGCCAACGAAGGAGCGCGCCTCGGCGTCGTCCGCGGGCGGCGACACGGGCGACACGCGGCGATCGCCGGGGAAGGCGGCCGTTGCTCTCCCGGCGGGCCTCGGCTACATCCAGGGTTCGAATGTCGCGGCACGCTGTCCAGCGCCTGATGACATTGCTGACGTTCGCGTTGGCGATGGTCGTCTCGCTGCGTGCGCGCGCCGCGATCGTCCCGGTCTGCGAGGACGATCGCATGACGATCGTGGCTCCTCCGAGCGAGCCGTCGTGCACCGTGCTGACCAGCGTCGACGACGAGACGGGCGAGACGAGGGACGCTCCCCTCTGCGATCCCCGCGGCGCTTCCTCGATCGCGCCCCAGCGCACCCTCCCGATGACCGACGCCCGGATCGACGCGGCGCCCGGGTGCCTGGGCGGCGACGCCGGGCCGAGCGTCGGGCCGAACTCGCGCCACCCCGTGCCGACGAGCGAGCTCGCCAGCACGCCGCAGCAAGCGCTGCTCCTGTCCGATCTCGTCCTCCCTGCCCCCTACGCTTCCGTTGCGCACGTCTCGTTCCTCCCGCGGCCCGGGGGGCCACGTGCCGGGGTCGAGCAGGGCGTCTATCACCCGCCTCGATGAGGCGAGCTCGCCGGCAGGCCGCCGTCGATCGCGCCGCCGCGGTCCCTCGAGGATCGCCGGCCTGGAGCGCCGATCGGTACGTGAGGCCGGCTCTGCCGCGAGACCGTGGAGCGTTGCCGGCCTGACCCGAGCCAGCAGGCGCTCGTCCTGACCCACGCGAAGCGCGCACCCCCGCGGGGCTGCCGCGCACGCCGCGAGGGAGGTCTGGACGCAGCCGCCCGGCCCCCGGGTCCCCAGCTGGTCTCGACGCTCCACCGGAGCCTTCGCTGCCCGTACGGGGCGGCGGCGGCTCCTTCGACCCGGGGTGGTTCGCCGCCCCGGGGGCTCGGGATTGACCATCTTGTCGCGGGCGCCCCGCATGGGTGCGCCCGCGTTAGGGAGGGGCCCCGCCTGGCGGAGCTCCACCAACGTTGAGAGAGGAAACCAGCATGAACAAGGGAACAGCCATCGTCGGCTTCCTACTCTGCTTCATCGCAGGGATGGGGCTGATGTGGAGCATCGATCGGAGCGCCGGCTCGCGCGGGCACGAGATCTCGGCGGTGTTCGAGGAGGGGCAACCGTGGAGCGATGAGGACGCGTCGGTCCCGGTGTCGTCGAAGGACCCGATGTGGGGCTCGCGCACGGCGCCGGTGACGATGGTCGTCTTCAGCGACTTCGAGTGTCCGTTCTGCTCGCGGGTCGAGACCACGATCAACCAGCTCAAGGAGAAGTACGGCCCGGAGAAGCTGCGGGTCATCTGGAAGAACAACCCGCTCGCCTTCCACAAGAACGCGCGCCCGGCGTCGCTCGCGGCCGAGACCGTGTTCCGCCTCGGCGGCTCGAAGGCGTTCTGGAAGTTCCACGAGCTCGCCTTCCAGAACCAGAAGGCCCTCACGCCCGAGAACTTCGAGAAGTGGGCCGGCGAGGCCGGCGTCGACAAGGCGAAGTTCAAGGCGGCGTACGACCGCCAGGAGTACATGGCCAAGATCGACGCCGACATGGCGGTCGGCAAGGCCGCCGGCGTCACCGGCACGCCCGCCTCGGTCATCAACGGCGTGTTCCTGAGCGGCGCTCAGCCGATCGACAAGTTCACCGCCGTCATCGACGAGCAGCTCAAGGCCGCGCAGGCGGCGGAAGCCGCGGGGACCAAGCGCGACAAGCTGTACGCCAAGCTCTCCGTTGAGAACAAGGCGAAGGCGCCGCCCCCGAAGGAGCGCGAGCGCCCGCAGGAGGACGACAAGACGGTGTGGAAGGTGCCCGTCGGCGACGCGCCCGCCAAGGGCCCGGCGACCGCGCTGGTCACCATCGTCGAGTGGTCCGACTTCCAGTGCCCCTTCTGCTCCAAGGTCGTCCCGACCATGGAGGAGCTCCTCAAGACCTACGGCGACAAGGTCCGCTTCGTCTGGAAGAACAACCCGCTCCCGTTCCACCAGCGCGCCGAGCCCGCAGCCGAGCTCGCCATGGAGGCGCGCGCGCAGAAGGGTGAGAAGGGCTTCTGGGACGCGTACGACCTGCTCTGGAAGAACCAGCAGAAGCTCAACGACGACGACCTGCTCGGCTACGCCAAGGAGCTCGGGCTCGACGTCGAGAAGGTGAAGGCCGCGATCGCCGGCAAGAAGCACGGCGCCTCGATCGCCGCCGATCAGGAGCTCGCGGACGACCTGCAGGCGTCCGGGACCCCGCACTTCTTCATCAACGGCCGCCGCCTCGTCGGCGCGCAGCCGCTCGAGAAGTTCAAGACGATCGTCGACGAGGAGATCAAGAAGGCCGAGGGGCTGCTCGCGAAGGGCGTCGCCGCGAAGGATCTCTACGCCGAGATCATCAAGGACGGCAAGGAGCCGCCGCCGCCCGAGCGCAAGGAGGTCGCCGCACCGGCGCCGAACAGCCCGTGGAAGGGCGGCGAGAAGGCGAAGGTCGTCATGCAGGTCTTCTCCGACTTCGAGTGCCCGTTCTGCAAGCGCGTCGAGGACACGATCGCCCAGGTCTCGAAGACCTACGGCGACAAGCTGAAGATCGTGTGGCGCCACCGGCCGCTGCCGATGCACAAGAACGCGCCGCTCGCGTCCGAGGCCTCGCAGGAGGCGTTCGCGCAGAAGGGCAACGCCGGCTTCTGGGCGTACCACGAAACCCTCTTCAAGAACCAGGGCCAGCCGGAGGCCTTCTCGCGCGCCTCGCTCGAGAAGTACGCCGAGGAGCAGGGCCTCGACATGACGAAGTTCAAGAAGGCGCTCGACACGAACACCCACAAGGCGTTCGTCGAGTCCGAGAACTCCGTCGCCGACAAGTCGGGGATCAGCGGGACGCCGGCCTTCGTCGTGAACGGCTACTTCATCAGCGGCGCGCAGCCGTTCTCGAAGTTCAAGAAGATCATCGACAAGGCCCTGAAGGAGGCCGGCGAGACCGCGCCCGCCGCCGTGCGGACGGACGCCGTGAAGAAGCCGGCCACGCAGCCGGCCGCCGCCCCCGCCCCCGCCCCCGCGCCGAAGTGAAGCGCCGCGGCGCGGCCTGACCGGCCCGCCGATCCACGCCAACGAAAGGGCGGCTCCCGCTCGCCGGATGAGCCGCCCACCTCCCCCACCTCACGGGCGGGCCTCGACGACCCGCCGCGCCCGTCACCGTGTCGCGCGCTGCGCCTAGCCTGCGCTGCGGAACCGCGAGCGCCCCTCGGAGATCCACCACGCGCGGTAGCGCTCCTGGGCCGCCTCCCGCTCCTGCCGCGGGAGGTCCTCGTAGTAGCCGAAGTACTCCTTCGTGATGCCCTTCAGCTCGTCGATGGCGGCGCGCCGGATGGCGGGCTTCTCGTGCGTGAGGGCGTCGATGATCCACTCGACGCGGTGGCGCTCGCCGTTCCTCGCCCACCACGACGCCCACCTGCGCGCGTCGCGGCCGTGGTCCTCCCGCGTGATCACGACGAGCGCCCGGGCCGCGGCCTCGACGATCGCCTCGTGCCCGTCGGTGAGCGCGCTGATGAGCGCCGGCACGATCGATCCGGAGCGGATCTCGGCCATCGTCTCGATCGCGGTCAGCCGCCGCGCCGGCGATTCTTCCCGGTCGCGCGCGATGTGGTCGAGCCCCTGCAGGATCGGGTTCCCCGCCGGGGGCGCGGCGATCAGCAGCGCGGCGGACCGGACCGCGATCCGCCGCACGGCGAGGCTGTCGTCGAAGAGCCGAGGCAGCAGCGCGTTGGCGGCCTCCTGGTACGGGAGCTCGCCCAGCACGTGGGTTGCCCAGAAGCGCACCTCGGGATCGGGCGAGGCGCTCCGGACCGTCATGAAGGGCAGCGCAGGGCGCCGGATCGCCACGATGAGCTCGAGCAGCGGGCCGCACTGCGAGGCGGGCGGCGCAGCGGCGGCGCCGGCGGTCCCGTCCGGGCCGGCGAGCTGCTCGCGGAAGCGCTGGCGGTCGACCCGGAGCGGGCCGGGGAAACGCGCCGCGGCGAGCGAGATCGCCGACTCGCCGTTGCGCACGAGCTCGGCGAAGGCCCGCGCGCCCTGCTCGCCGCCCGCAAGGACGTGCTGGAGAAGCGAGGTGTACTCGGCACGCAGCTCGCCGGCGCCGGCTGGAGAGGGCGAGACCGCCGCGCGCCGCTCGGACGACGGCCGCGGGTGCACGGCGGTGGGCTCGGTGCCGGCCGGGGTGCGGCGGCGCCACGGGGGGCGTCCGGCGGCAGGCGCCGGTCCGAGCTCCCGGTGCTCCTCGCCGCCGGGCGTGATGGAGCTGTCGAGCATCCACGGCGGCCGCGAGTACCGCTTCGTCCGCCCCTCTTCGGGCTCGCCGTGATCGGGCTCCTCGCGCGACGCGTGGGCCACCGCCGCGGGGACCTCGAGGTCGGGGATCTCCTCGATGACGGCCGGCACGCGCGGCGCGGTGACCACCGGCATCATCGGCGCGGTGACCGCAGGCATCATCGGTGCGGTGACCGCCGTCCCCGACACGACGTCCACACCTGCCTCGAGGCCGAGCCGGATCTGGGGCTCCATGGTGAAGGGCGAGACGGGCGGCATCGGCGCCGGAGGCACGGTCGAGCTGAACGCGATGCCGTGCTCGACGCCTTCGTCCGGTCCCACGGGCTCGGCCTCGACGCCCGTGCCACGGAGCCCGAACGCCCGCGCGACGGCGTCGATCCCGGAACGGCCATCCTCCGTGGACCATCCGCCTTGTGGCGGTGCGCCCTGAGGTTCGACGTCCGCGCCGTCGGCGCGCCGTGGCTCCCGAGGGTCGGGCTCCGCGGACGGCGCGGCGCTCGCGCCAGCGGCGGGCGACCCGTGCGCCTCCGCGCGGACGATGTGACTCAGCTCCAGGAGCGCGGCGCGTGTGCGCAAAGAGAGCGGTCCCTCGTGCGCGTGTTCATCGCCGGGATCGCCTGGCTGGTGTGGCAGCGCGGACTCGCGCGGCGGCGCGGACTCGCGCGGCGGCGCGGACTCGCGCGGCGGCGCGGACTCGCGCGGCGGCGCGGACTCGCGCGGCGGCGCGGACTCGCGCGGCGGCGCGGACTCGCGCGGCGGCGCGGACTCGCGCGGCGGCGCGGACTCGCGCGGCCCCGGTCTGTCGCTCTGCCGGGCCCCGCTGCTCCGGTTCAGCTTCTTCTTCCGCAGGATGAGCCGCTCCAGCACGGTGGTCGCGACCCCGGCGAGCGCGATGAGATCTCCGAGGCTGGACAGCTCGGTCGAGGCGGCGCCGTCGTCGCCGTAGAGGAGCGCCACGACGCGACCGCGCACGACCACCGGAACGACGGCCACCGTGGCGGAGGGAGGCGTCCTGCCGAGGTCGCGCTGCAGGTCGGCGTCGCCGGCGCTGCCGACGACGGCGGTGACGAGCGGAGCGCAGAGCGTGCGTGCCCTGGCGAGGGCGCTCGGACGATCGAATGGGATCGAGATCTTCGTGACGCGCTCGCGCTCGGCGCCCGGCCCCGCGGCGTTGCGGCCTTCAGCGCGCTCGCCGTGCACCGTGAACAGGACCGTGTACTCGAAATACTGCTGCGCAAAATCGAACAGGACCGCGAGCACGGACTCCGTGGAGTCGACGGCCGCGAGCTCCTGCTCGGCCATGGCCAGCGTGAACGGGCCCTTCCTCCGATGTGTCGCCGGAGCGGACCTGCCCGCTGCACGCATCGGGCTCTTGGTCGCCGGCGAGAGCGGCGAGGTCGGAGGTCGCTCCATCACGGGCGCGACCACGGGCGCGACCAGAGCAGGCGCGCTGGGCGAACGCTGTGAAGACGTGCCGTCCCGCGGCAACGTCTCCAGGGGCAAGCGAGGCGCGCCCGACGCGCGCTTCAGCCAGCCTGTGAGCAGGTAATTGCTCGGTCCCGACGGACGCATCGCGGAAGGCGCGGGGGGCGCAGGCTCCTCCACCGGCGCCGCTGCCTCCACCTGTGCCGTCGGCTCCTCCACCGGCGCCGCCGGCTCTTCCACCGGCGCCGCGACGTCCTCGACCGGCGCTGCTGACTCCTCCACCGACAGCACCGCGTACACATCCGTCGATGCGGCGAACGGGGCCAGGCGCGGCGCGAGCTCCGCCGAACGCGGCGTCGGCTCCGCGGGTTCGATCGCGGGCTCCTCGGACGGCGCTGCCACGTTGCCGGCGAGCAGTGCCGTGTCGTCCGGATCTGCAGGGGCGCTCGCCTCCTCGGCGGGAGGCTCTTCCGCTTGACGGCGCTGCGGTGCGAGCTCGTCCATCCGGGACGCGCGCGCGTCGACCCGAGACGTATGCATGGCGGAAGAAGCGAACGGATCCCGCGGCTTCCGGAGCGGCCACGAGGTCAACGCAGGGAGCTCGAGCGGATACTCGGCGACGACGGTGGGCTCGTCGTCCAGCTCATGCAACGGCGGCTTCCTCGGGGTGGGCACGGCCTCGCTGGGCGAGGGCTCCATGCTGACCGTCTCTTCGTCGAAGACCGACGTCAGCGATTCCACGGTCGGCGCATCCTCGATGCTGGATCGCCGCTCCGCGCCGGGCGCCTGCCCCCTCCCCGCCTCTCTTCCGTCACGTGCTGCGGCAGCGGGAGAGGCCGGCGACCGCGTCGCCGGCGACCGCGTCGCCGGCGTCGCGGCTGCAGCGGGGCTCGGCTCCACCGTCGAGGGGCTCGGCTCCACCGTCGAGGGGCTCGGCTCCACCGTCGAGGGGCTCGGCTCCACCGTCGAGGGGCTCGGCTCCACCGTCGAGGGGCTCGACTCCACCGCCGCTGGGATCGGCTCGGCACGCGCGTCGAGCTGCGTGAGGAGCCGCGTCAGGCGCCGGTCGAGCGCGTGCCCGTAGTGCTCCGCCAGCGCCTGGCGGATGCGCGCCAGCGGCGCCGCGAGCTGCCGCAGGCTGACGCCCAGCGCGGAGCTCAGCTCCTCGGCGACCGCTGGCGCAAGCGGCTCGGCCGTCGCGATGACCAGCGTCTCCTCGGGCTGCGACGCGCCCGACGCCAGCGTGGTGATGACCGTCCGCACGTCGAGCGGGAAGACCCGATGCCGGATCGCGAGCTCGGCCGGGAGCGTCCGGATCACCTCGGGGGACGCGGGCCGCAGCCGGCCCACGGCAGGCGGGAGCCCGAGGCTCTCCGCGAGCAGCGCCGTGAGCTCGCGCTCGCGCACCGCGCCCAGCTCCAGCACGTTCGTGGCGAGATCGCCGCCATGGATCACCTGGCGGGCGATCGCTTCCTCGACCACACGCATCGAGGTAACCCCATGCTGCACGAGGAGAGAGCTCAGCGTCGGCATCGAGGCGCATTCATCCGTGTGCGGTGGAAGATGGAGCACGCTCGCGACGTGCAGCCCAGTCCATCCTAGACGAAGTCTTCATCGGACACGATCCGCGCGTTGGCTCCTCGGAACGGACATTCTCTCCGTCACCCCCCGGCCGCGGCGTAGCAGCCGCCCTGAGCCTCAGGCAAGCTCCGGGCGCTTCTCCCCTCCGATGCCGCCGAGGGTGCACGTGAAGCGCAGCCCGTCGGCGGACATGTCCGCGGCCGACGCCGGTGCACCTCCATCCAGGCGCTCGGTCGAGGGCTCGACCGTCAGCCCACCCCCGTGGGCGTCGAGGATCCCTCGCGCGATCGCGAGCCCCAGCCCGAGCCGCTCGCGACGGCGCGGAGCGACAGGATCGGCCGGGATGGCGGCCCGCTCACCGAACGGATCGAGCAGGCGGGCGAGCGGCTCCGGAGACACCGGGCCCGCCTCGTCGACGACCGTCACCACCGGCCCGCCCTCCGCGCGGGCGACACGGATCGTCACCGGCCGATCGCGCGACCGCAGGATCGCGAAGCCGAGCACGTACTCGAGGGCCACCCGCAGCAGCTCCGGATCCCCCTCGATCATGGTCGCCCCCTCCGGCTCGGCATCGAGCGACACGTGCACGCCGCGGGCGGCGGCCAGCTCCTCGAGGTGCGCCGCCGCCCGCCGGACGAGCTCGACGGCATCACACCGGGCGATCGACATCGGGCGGCTCGCGTCCTCGCGGAGCCAGACGGCGTTGTCGAACTCGTCGAGCAGCCGCTTCAGCCGCTCGCCGGCGCCGCGCACGCGCTCCAGCATGTCGCGCGACCCCGCCCCGAGATCCTTCTGGTAACGCAAGAGATAGTGGATCCCCGCGAGCATGGTCGCCAGCTCGCCCCGAAGATCGTGACCCACACGACCGAAGAACTCGTCATCCATCCACATAAAAACGCCTGCTCCGAATATGCAGCAGCGCGGACCTTGAGCATCCGACGGGCGAGCCAACTGTCGTCGGGACCGACCCGAAACAGCAGTCCCCGGGCGCCACGGGCGCACGGCGCGCAAGCGCCATCAGCGCTGGACATGGATGGTTGCGGATAAGCGACCTGGGCACAAGGTGTACATCGGGCTCAGTCCCGCCTCTACGTACGAGGGGCAACGTTTCCAGAGACGCCGGGTGGGAGTGGCTGCCCGCCTTGCCCGCGCGCCGAGGCCCGAGCGCTTGGGGACGCGCGATCATCCGATCCGCGAGCGGGGGAGCATGTCCGAGGCAGAGTTCACCGAGCAGGACGACGAGCGGCGCGACGACCCGAGCCAGGCGGCGGAGCCACGGCGCCGGATCCTCATCGTGGATGATGATCCCGACTTCCTCGTCGTGGCGGAGGCGGCGCTCGCCGCGCACGGATTCCAGGTCGAGCGCGCGTCCGGGGGCCTGCGCGGGGTGTTCCTCGCCACGCAGGACGTGCCGGATGTGATCCTCTGCGACCTGCGGATGCCCGGGATCGACGGCTTCGTCGTCGCCGAGGCGCTCCGCGCCGACCCGGCGACGCAGCACGTCGCCATCTTCGCGTGCACCGGCCGGCGCGATCTCGAGGCCCGGGCTGCCCTCAACGCGTCAGCCTTCGACGGCGTGCTCGTGAAGCCCGTCGACTGGGACAGCGCCGCGCGTCTGCTCCGCGAAATCGTCGGCCTGCGCCGCCCCTAAGGGTCCACCCAGGGCGGTTAGGGGTCTGCCTTATCGACCTTCAGGCCCGACTGCGGGAGGTCCCCTGCGAAGGGGGGGGAAATGCCCGGCATCGAGGCGGCAATAGGGTATACAAAGCTCACGTGACCCGAGCGGATCGCGCCCCACCATGGGTGCATCCGAGGCCGGCCAAGCGGTGCCGGAAGAGAGCGCCACCGGTCGGCCGGCGCGCTGATGAACGGAAAGGCTCACTGGGATGGAAGTGAAGTATGACGACAACGCGTTCTCGCCGCTCGTCCTGGTCGTGGACGATTTTCAGGACAATCGCGAGATGTTCGCGGAGTACCTGGCCTTCTCCGGGTTCCGCGTGGCCGAGGCAGCGACCGGGCGGGAAGCGCTCGACCGCGCCTTCGAGCTCATCCCGGATCTCATCCTGATGGATCTGTCGCTCCCGGAGATCGACGGCTGGGAGGCGACGCGCCATCTCAAGAACGACCCGCGCACGAGGCGGATCCCGATCGTCGCGCTCACGGGTCACACGCTCGCGGGACACTCGCGCGAGGCGAAGGACGCGGGCTGCGACGCCTTCCTCACGAAGCCGTGTCTGCCGGACGCGCTCGTGCTCGAGATTCGCCGCCTGCTGTCGCGCGGTGACGCCGAGGCGCGAGGAGCGTCCGCGCAGCCTGAAAGGACGCCCTGATCCGCGTCGAGCCTCGGATCCGAAGCTGCGACGAAGCCTGCGCGCGGCGCTCGCGGGCGCCGTGAGGCCCCTGGACAACGCACGTGCGCTCCCGCGATGCCAGGACTTGACTGCGGCACCACCTGACTATTCCCGGCATAGTCTTTCTGGCTAACTGGTTGAGAGAGACATGAGGGAACAAGGATGGCGGGGGTGACGAGAAAAAAAGCTGGAAAGAACGCCGCGGAGACCGCGGAAGCAGCGCACACCCGCCCGCTCCGCGGGCGCCCCGCGGCGGCGCCCCTGCGGGCCGCCAAGAGGGGCTCGACCACCGCCGCCGCGAGCGGCCCTCGCTCGTCGGGATCGGCCGCCCTGCGGACCAGGGCGCCGAGGCGCTCGAAGGCGGACGTGGAGCGGCGCGCGCCCCGGGACAAGGCGGCCGAGCGCGAGCAGCTCGAGGAGCAGTGCCAGCGCCTGGAGCGCCGCGCCGAGGCAGCGGAGCGCATGCTCCGCGACACCGTGTCGACCATCTCTCACGACCTCAGGAACTCGCTGAGCGTGATCGTGGTGAGCGCCCGCATGCTGATGCGCTCCATCCCGCAGGACGGCCCCGGGCGGCGGCAGCTCGACGCGATCACCCGCGCGGCCGACGAGATCAACCAGCTCGCTCAGGATCTTGTCGACGCCATGAGCATCGAGAGCGGCTCGCTGCGGGTCGGCATGAGCGCGCACGAGATCGCGCCCATCGTCGACAGGGCGATCGAGCTCGTGGCGCCGACGGTCGCGCTGAAGCCCCTCGAGATCACGAAGGAGGTGCCGCACAATCTGCCGCCCATCACGTGCGACCGCGACCGCATCGTCCAGGTCGTCGCCAACCTGCTCGGCAACGCCCTGCGCTTCACGCCGAAGGGCGGGCGCATCACGGTGCGCGCGGAGCCCTCGGGCCGCAGCGCGCGGTTCTCGGTTTCGGACACCGGCCCTGGCATCGCGTCGGACCAGCACCCGCTGCTCTTCGCGCGCCACGCGCCGCCACGCCGCCCCATGGGGCAAGGCATGGGGCTCTCGGCCTTCGTCACGAAGGGGATCGTGGAGGCCCACGGCGGCACGATCTGGGTCGAGAGCGCGCCTGGCCAGGGCTGCACGTTCTTCTTCACCATCCCGGCCGCCGGGCTCTCCGAGCGCGCTCCCTGACGGCGCGCGCGCGGAGGGGGCGGACGGACGCCCTCAGGCCGGCCGCAGCCGCGAGAGCCAGCGGCGGAGGATCACGCGCCCCTCGGACAGCTTCTGCAGCGACGCCCACTCGTTGCGCTGGTGCGCCTGCGCGTTCTCGCCGGGCCCGAAGTTCACCGCGGGCACGCCGAGCTCGGCGAAGCGGGCCACGTCGGTCCACGCTTGCTTCGGCTCGACCGCCGCGACGCCGGCCTCGCGGAGCGCCACGACGAGCGGGTGCGACGCGTGCGGCAGCGCCGAGGGGCTCAGGTCGCGCCAGTCGATCTCGGCGCGGCCGCCCACGAGGGCCTCGATGGTGCGCTGCGCCTCCTGGATCGACGTTCCAGGCGGGAAGCGGTGGTTCAGGTTCATCGTGAACTCGTCGGGCACGACGTTCCGCCCGCGGCCCCCCTGCGCCATCGTCGCCGTCGTCACGGCCCGGTAGACGAACCCGTCGATCTCGACCTCGCGCGGCGCGAGGGCGGCGAGCTCGACGAGCAGCGGGCCCGCCTTGTAGATGGCGTTCTCCCCTTGCCACGGCCGCGCGCTGTGCGCCGTCTTCCCGCGGAACGTCAGCCCCGCGTGCAGCGAGCCGCTCGCGCCGAGGCTCAGCCGGTTGTCGCTCGGCTCGAGGCACACCGCGAGATCGAGCGCGCGGAGCTCCGGCTCGCGCTCGATGACCAGCGCGAGCTCGTTGTCCAGGTACGGGCCCTCCTCGCGCGCGTAGAACACGAGCGTGAGATCGACGCCCGCGATGTCCTCCCGCTTGCCCTCGGCCAGGTCGAGCATCAGCGCGAGGCCCGACTTCATGTCGCTCGCGCCGGGGCCGTACAGGCGATCCCCCTCGATGCGCGGCGGTCCGTCGTGCGAGGTGCGCACCACGTCGAGGTGCCCGGCGAGCGCGATCTTCGGGCCGCCCGTGCCCTGCGTCACCTGCACGACCAGCGAGTCGCCGTGGCGACGCGCGGGCGCGGCGAGCGCGACGTGCCCGAGCCGCTCGGCCACCGCGCGGCACAGCGCGTCCTCCTCCCCCGTGGGCGACGGGATGGAGCACAGCCAGAGCAGCGTCTCGGCGAGCGACGCCGCGATCGCCGCGTCCTGATCGAGCCGCGTCTTCACACGGGCACCGCGAAGTCGCGCAGCGCCGCGTTGAGCGACACCTTGCGATCCGTCGCCGCGCTCCGCTTGCCGATGATGAGCGCGCAGGGGATCGCGAACTCCCCTGCGGGGAAGCGCTTCGGCCGCGTGCCCGGGATCACCACGCTGCGCGCGGGGATCCGGCCGCGGTGCTCGACGACCTCCGGCCCCGTGACGTCGAGGATCGCCGTGGAGCCGGTGAGCACCACGCCGGCGCCGAGCACCGCCTCCTCCTCGACCACGACGCCCTCCACGACGATCACGCGCGAGCCCACGAAGACGCCGTCCTCGATGATCACCGGCCGCGCCCCGGGCGGCTCGAGCACCCCGCCGATGCCGACGCCCCCGGCGAGGTGGCACCCGCGCCCGATCTGCGCGCAGCTCCCGACCGTCGCCCAGGTGTCGACCATCGTCCCCGAGCCGACCCACGCGCCGATGTTCACGTAGCCGGGCATGACGATCGCGCCTTGCTCCAGGAACGCGCCGTAACGCACCGTCCCCGGCGGGACGACGCGGACGCCCGCCTTGTCGAGCCCGCGCTTGAGCGGGATCTTGTCGTGGAACTCGAAGGGGCCGACCTCCATCACGCTCATCCCGCGGAGCCCGAAGTAGAGGAGGATCGCCTCCTTGATCCACGCGTGCGTCACCCACGTGTGCGGCGCGCCCTCGGCGGAAGACCCGCCCTCGGCGCCGCCTGCCTGCGAGGTCGCCGCGCGCTCGGCGACGCGGAGCTGGCCTTGATCGAGGCGCTCGATCGTGCGCAGGACCGCGGCCTCGTGCTCGGGCGACTTGAGCAGCTCGCGGTCGCGGAACGCGGCTTCCACAAGGGGCTTCAAGGGATCTTCGGTGGACATGGCGCCGCCTTTAGCACGGCCGCGCGGCCACCGGCACCGGCGTCAGAACGTCATCGTGACCGCGCGGCCGCCGGGCGCCTCGACGAGCTCGACGCGCGCGCGCCGCGCGACGACGCGGGCCACGGCGACCGCGCGCTCGCCCGAGTCGCGCACCACCACGTCGAGCGCCACCGCCGGCGCCGGCTCGCGCGGGGCGCGCTCGGCGATGCGCACCGCAGAGCGCCCGTCGGGCCGGCGGGACACGGAGATGTGGGGGCCCGCGACGCCGGCCGCGCCGACCATCCCGACGGCGAGCTCCAGGAGCCCGCTCACGGCGCGCACGTCGCCCTCCACCTCGTTGGCGCGGCCGTCCGGGGAGGCGACCGTGATCTTCACGACGGGCCGCCCCTCGGCCGGAGACGCGCTCCAGTTGCGGAGCACGTCGATGAGGTCGAGCGGCGTCGGGCGGAGCTCGAGGGTCGCGATCACGAGCTCGGACAGGCGCAGCGCGCCGCTGAGCTCCCGCGCCGTCCGGCGCACCGACGCCTCGAGCGCGAGCCGCTGCCGCGCGTCGATGCCGCGCTCGGAGGCGCCGCGCTCCCCGCGGCCACGCCCGGGGCTCCGCCCGGGCGCGGCCGCGGGCGCCGCCGCGCGCGACAGCTCGTCCGTGAGGCGCGCGACCTCGACCCCCGCGTGGCCGAGCACCGCGCACGCGGCGTCGGCGGCCGCGGCGTCCTCCGTCTCGACGAAGCCGTCGCGGACCGCGGCGGAGAGGCTGTCCAGGGCGGCGACGAGCGCCGCGCTCCCCTCGTGCACCTCCGGCAGCGCGAGCGCGACCCCGCGCGGCCCGACGCGGCGCGAGCCGAGCAGGTGCGCGAAGCTCTCGATGCCGGCAGCGCCGTCCCGCGCCGCGCCGAGCGCAGCCGCGAGCCGCTCGCCGAGCATCAGGTCGTCGCGCTCGGAGCGACCTCGTAGCCCGCGAAGAAGTAGGCGATCTCCCGCGCGGCCGTCGACGTCTTGTCGGAGCCGTGGACCGCGTTTTCGCCCACGTTCGCCCCGTACAGCTTGCGGATCGTCCCCTCCGCGGCCTTGGCCGGGTCGGTCGCGCCGATGACCTCGCGGTACTTCGCGACCGCGTCCTCGCGCTCGAGCGCCATCACCAGGATGGGGCTCCGCGACATGAACGTCACGAGCTCGTCGAAGAAGCCGCGACCCCGGTGCTCGGCGTAGAAGCCTTCCGCCTCCGCGCGGGTGAGGTGGATGCGCTTCATCGCCTTGATCGTGAAGCCCTCCTGCTCCAGGCGGGCGATGATCGCGCCGGCTGTGTTCTTTTCAACGGCGTCAGGCTTGATGATGGAGAGAGTTCGCTCGAGGGCCATGGGCGGGCCAGTTAGGCGAAAACTCCGAGATTTGCAAGCGCCACGCGTCGGATCACGTCGCGTCACGTGGACTGAGTCCACATTCCGTCCCCCGGCGCCGCCGCGCGCGCTTCCCCGCTCCGAGGGCCCCGTGCGCCTGCCGCCGCGCCCCGCCGCGCTCGCGTGGTCCCCTGTCTGTTCCTGCCCTGTCCCGTCCCGAGCCGTGACCGCTCCATGACAACGTCCCGGGGTCCCCGTCCACGCCCGATCGGCCTGGCTGCTCCCGCGCGCTGCCCTCGACGCTTTTCCGGCCCTCCTCGCTTCACGCCCTCACCGCTGCATTCCGTCTCGCGGCGCGCGGCGCGCGGCGCGTGGCGCGCGGCGCGCGGCACGCGCGATCGCCATGAAGCTGTCACATTGCGCTGCTACACCCATCCGCCATGCCGAGCCACGTGCTCATCGTCGAGGACGAGCGCGACCTCCAGCGCGTCCTCACGTACAACTTCCGTCAAGCTGGGTTCGATGTGGTCTCCGCCGGGAGCGGGGAGACCGCGCTCCGGGCCGTCAAAGAGGAGCGGTTCGATCTCGTCCTGCTCGACCTCATGCTCCCGGACATGTCGGGCACCGAGATCTGCCGCCGCCTCAAGCAGAACCCTCAGACCTCCGCGGTCCCCGTCATCATGGTCACCGCCAAAGGGGAGGAGGTCGATCGGATCGTCGGCTTCGAGCTCGGGGCCGACGACTACGTCGTCAAGCCGTTCAGCGTGCGGGAGCTCATCCTGCGCGCCCGGGCGATCCTGAAGCGGTCGGAGAGCCCGACGTCGGCCCCGGAGAAATTCGACTTCGGGATCCTGCGCGTCGATCGGGCCGCGCACCGGGCCTGGGTGCAGGAGACCGAGATCGCGCTGACGGCCCTCGAGTTCCGCCTCCTCATGATGCTCTACGATCGCCGCGGGCGCGTGCTCTCGCGCGATCTCCTGCTCGACGAGGTGTGGGGGTCGCACGTCGACGTCACCGCGCGCAACGTCGACACCCACGTGAAGCGGGTCCGCGAGAAGCTCGGCGCGGCGGGCGACTACATCGAGACCGTGCGCGGCGTCGGCTACCGGTTCCGCGCCGAGCCCGACGTCGCGTAGCAGGTGCACATGATCGCGGTGAGGCGGCTCGGCATCGGCGCGAAGCTCGTTGTGGCGACGGTGGTCGCCCTGCTGGTCGCCAGCGTTCCGATCGAGCGCCTGGCGTCGCGCGACATGGAGGCGGCGCTGATCGCGGAGCGCAGCCCGCGCCCCGCCGTCGAGGCGGCCCTCCAGCTCTCGCGGCGGCACATGCTGATCGGCATGGGCGCCGCGATCCTCGTCGCCATCTCGGTCGGCGCCGCGACCACGTTCTTCATCACGCGCCCGATCCGGCGGCTGACCCGCTTCGCGCTGGCGATGTCCGAGGGCGACCTGGCGACGCGCGCGCCCCTGCGCGGCTCGGGCGAGCTGCGCCAGCTCGCGCGCGCGCTGAACCACCTCACGAGCGAGCTCTCCCGCTCCATCGCCGAGGCGCGGACGGAGCGCGACCTCATCGCGGGCATCCTCGACGGCATGAGCGAGGGCGTCCTCGTGCTCGACCGCGACGGGCGGATCCTGCTCGCCAACCGGGCGCTGCGCGCGATGGCCCTGGTCGGGGACGACGCGCTCGGCCGCTCGGTCATCGAGGCGATCCGCAACGCGCGGCTCACCGAGGCGATCCAGCTCGCCGGCAGCCGGGACGAGCCGGTCGACGTCGAGGTCGAGCTCGGGCGGACGCTTCCGAGGCGGCTGCTCGTGCGCGTGTCGCGCCGCAAGAGCCCGGCGCTCATCGGACGTGACGCGCGTGACGCCCGCGACGCGCGCGACGTCCTCGCCGCGGATCTCGACGGGTCGCCCGCCGAGCCGGGCCTCATCGCGGTCTTCCACGACGTCACCGATCTCCGGCGGCTGGAGACGATCCGGACCGACTTCGTCGCCAACGTGTCGCACGAGCTGCGGACGCCGGTCACCGCCATCAGCACCGCGGCCGAGACGCTGCAGCTCGGCGCGCTCCAGGATCCGCACGAGGCCGCCGAGTTCGTCGACGTGATCGACCGGCACGCGAAGCGCCTCCGCCACCTCGTCGACGACCTGCTCGACCTCTCGAAGATCGAGGCGAAGAACTTCCGCCTCGCCCTGTCGGAGCTCGACGTCGCCCCCGCGATCGACCACGTCGCGCAGCTGCTCGCCGAGGCGGCGCGCCGGCGCCGGGTCACGCTCACGGTCGACGCCGACGCCCTCCCGCCCGCGCGGTGTGATCGCCGCGCGCTCGAGCAGGTGCTCATGAACCTGCTCGACAACGCCATCAAGTACGCGGGCGAAGGCGCGCACGTCACGGTGAAGGCGCGCTCGGCCGACCAGCAGGTGATGATCGCCGTCGCCGACGACGGCCCCGGTATTCCGCCCCACCACCTGGGCCGCATCTTCGAGCGGTTCTACCGCGTCGACGCCGGCCGCTCGCGCGATCTCGGCGGCACGGGGCTCGGCCTCGCGATCGTGAAGCACCTGGTCGAGCTGATGAACGGATCGATCGAGGTCGAGAGCGCGATCGGCCGCGGCACCCAGTTCACCGTCCGCCTCGCACGCGCCGCCTGAGCCGCACGGAGTCAGGAAAATCCGGTACTCGCCCTTCCACCCCGCTGACACACGACTGACACAGAATTCGAGTACGCCTTAACGGCGCATGGCTAGAATTCTGCTCACCCTGGCGATGTTCCTCCTGGCCGCTGCATGCGGCCGCTCCGACGCTCCCCAGGAGACCGGCTCCCTCCCCGGCTCGGGAAAGAGCTCCTCGCCGCAGTCGACCGCGGACGGGGAGGTCGCCCTCACGGGCGCGGGTGCGACGTTCCCCTACCCCCTCTATACCAAATGGATCTCTGAGTTCCAGAAAGCCAATCCCAAGGTCAAGATCAACTACCAGTCCATCGGCTCCGGGGGCGGCATCCGGCAGATCACCGAGCGAACTGTCGACTTCGGCGCCAGCGACGCGCCGATGACCGAGGAGCAGCTCGCGAAGGCGGCTGGCATCCTGCACCTGCCGACCTGCCTCGGCGCGGTCGTGCTGACGTACAACCTCGAAGGCGTGCAATCCGGCCTGAAGCTCACGCCGGAGGCGGCCGCGAACATCTTCCTCGGGAAGATCAAGAAGTGGAACGACCCGGCCCTCCAGAAGGAGAACCCGGACGTGAAGCTGCCCGACAAGGACATCGCGACCGTCCACCGCTCGGACGGCAGCGGGACGACCAAGATCTTCGTCGACTACCTGAGCGCGGTCAGCCCGGAGTGGAAGAGCGGGCCCGGCACCGGGACCAGCGTCAGCTGGCCGGGTGGCCTCGGCGCCAAGGGCAACGACGGCGTCTCCGCCCTGATCTCGAGCACGCCGGCGTCGATCGGCTACATCGAGCTCGCCTACGCGATGCAGAACAAGCTCACGTTCGCCTCGCTCAAGAACCAGAGCGGCAAGTTCGTGGCCCCGTCGCTCGACAGCACGACGGCCGCGGGCTCCGGCGCCGCCGCCAAGATGCCGGACGACCTCCGGATCTCGCTGGTCAACGCCGAGGGCGAGGACGCGTATCCCATCGCCGGCTTCACGTACATCCTCGCGTACCAGGAGCAGAAGGACGCCGCGAAGGGGAAGGTGCTCGCCAGCTTCCTGAAGTGGGCGGTCCAAGACGGCCAGAAGTTCACCAACGATCTTCATTACGCGCCGCTGCCTGCGGCCGTCGTGGAGAAGGTCAACAAGAAGCTCGCCTCGCTGGCTGGCCCTGACGGCAAGCCCCTGCTCGCCCCATAGCAACCCCAAGGAAAGCGTCCCGCGGGCGCGAGCGGCCAGCGTGCCGTTCGCCGCTGCGGAGCGCAGGATAAGCCCATGAGCACGGTAGAAGTCCCGATGGAACAAGCCGCCTCGACCGAGGCCACGGGCGACGCGACACGCGGCGCGCGCGGCCCGGATCGAGCGTTCCGCGCCATCCTGACGCTGTTCGGCCTGACGGTGCTCGCGGTGCCGGCGCTGATGGTGCTGCAGCTCGTCCGGTCGTCGCAGCTCTCGCTCGACAAGTTCGGCCTCGCGTTCCTCACCAGCACCGTGTGGGATCCTGCGCGCGAGGAGTTCGGCGCGCTGCCGTTCATTTACGGCACCGTCGTCTCCTCGCTGATCGCGATCGCGCTCGCGGTGCCCGTCTCCCTGGGCCTCGCGATCTTCCTCTCGGACCTGGCCCCCCACCGGATCCGGCGGCCGCTCGGCTTCATGGTCGAGCTGCTCGCGGCGATCCCGAGCGTCGTCTACGGCTTCTGGGGCATGGCCAACCTCGTGCCGTGGCTCAGGGACACGGTCCAGCCGCCCATCATCAAGTACTTCGGCTACCTGCCCCTCTTCGAGGGTCCGCCGCTCGGCTTCGGCATGTTCGCGGCGGGCGTGATCCTCGCGATCATGATCGTCCCGACGATCACCTCGGTCTCGCGCGAGGTGATGCAGGCGGTCCCCCAGCTGCACCGCGAGGCGGCGGTCGGCCTCGGCGCGTCGTCCTGGGACACGATCCGCTACGCGGTCCTCCCGTCGGCGCGCTCGGGCATCATCGGGGCCATCATCCTCGGGCTGAACCGCGCGCTCGGCGAGACGATGGCGGTGACCATGGTGATCGGCAACCGCCCGCAGGTGAGCGCGTCGATCTTCCAGCCCGGGTACTCGATGGCGAGCGTCATCGCGAACGAGTTCGTCGAGGCGCCCAGCGACATCTACGTATCGGCGCTCTCCGAGATCGCGCTGCTGCTCTTCGGGGTCGCCCTCCTCCTCAACCTGTTCGCCCGGTGGCTCGTGAACTCGACCAAGAACCGGCTGGAGCGGCGCGCATGAGCAGCGAGAGCTTCCCCCCCGCCGCGCGCGCGTCGGACGCCCCGCGGCGCACCCTGCTCGCGCCCGCCCCCGGCGAGAGCCTCCGCCGCGCGCGCAGCCATTTCTTCGCAGCGCTCTGCGTGGCGAGCGCCGTCGTCGTCCTGATCCCGCTGTTCTTGATCTTCATCTACGTCGTCGGCCGGGGCCTCAGCGGGCTCTCCGTCGACTTCTTCACCCAGCTGCCGAAGCCCGTCGGCGAGGAGCACAGCGGCATGGGCAACGCCGTGGTCGGCACGCTCATGCTGATCGGCATCGCCTGCTGCATCGGGCTGCCGACAGGCATCCTCGCCGGCATCTACCTGGCCGAGGTCGGGCGCGGCAAGCTCGCGAGCGCCATCCGGTTCATCGCCGACGTGCTCGGCGGCGTCCCGTCGATCACCATCGGCGTGTTCGTCTACGCGCTGGTCGTGGTCCCGATGAAGCGCTTCTCCGCGCTCGCCGGGGGCATCGCGCTCGCGATCGTGATGCTGCCGACGGTGACCCGGACGACGGAGGAGCTGCTCAAGCTGGTGCCCGCGCACCTCCGCGAGGCGTCGCTCGCGCTCGGCGTCCCGGAGTGGCGCACGAGCCTGCTCGTCGTGCTCCGGACGGCCTCGCCGGGCATCGGGACCGGCGTGATGCTCGCCGTCGCCCGCATCGCCGGAGAGACCGCGCCGGTGCTCCTCACGGCGCTCGGCTCCTCGTACTGGAGCTTCGCCGTCGACCGCCCCATCGCGTCGCTGCCCGTGCAGATCTGGCGCGGCGCGACCTCGCCCTACGCGAAGTGGCAGCAGGAGGCCTGGACCGCCGCGCTCGTGCTGATCCTCCTCGTCTTTTTCCTGAACCTGATCGCCCGCATAGCAACGTCCCGGAGCGTCAAAGCGCGATGAAGGCACCATCGATGAGCCCTCTCGACAGGCCGCACAGTGCAGAGAACAGCCGTCGCCACCTGCCTGCCGACGCGGACGGAAGCGACCGCCGCTCCGTGGAGCCTGACGCCGACGGGTCGACGGCGAAGATCAGCGTCACCCGGCTGAACGCTTATTTTCATAAGTTCCACGCGATCCACGACATCACGCTCGACATCCCGGACGGCCGGGTGACTGCGGTGATCGGCCCGTCCGGGTGCGGCAAGTCGACCTTCCTTCGCTGTCTCAACCGGATGCACGAGCAGGTGCCCGGGGCGACGGCAAAGGGATCTGTGATAATTGACGGCGTGAACATCTATGACAAGGCTGTCGATCCGGTTCGCTTGCGCCGCCGCGTCGGTATGGTGTTCCAGAAGCCCAACCCGTTCCCCACGATGTCCATCCGCGAGAACGTCCTCGCTGGACACAAGCTGAACGGCATCTCGGTCAAGGATCCGACCGGTCTCGTCGAGAAGTGCCTGCGTCAGGTGGCGCTCTGGGACGAGGTGAAGGACAAGCTCGATCAGTCCGGGCTCTCGCTCTCCGGCGGCCAGCAGCAGCGGCTCTGCATCGCCCGCGTGCTCGCGGTCGAGCCCGAGGTCATCCTGCTGGACGAGCCGTGCTCGGCGCTCGATCCGATCGCGACCGCGCGCATCGAGGAGCTCATCGACGAGCTGAAGGAGCGCTATACCTGCGTGCTCGTCACGCACAACATGCAACAGGCCGCACGGTGCTCTGATTACACGGCTTTCTTCTACATGGGAGACCTGGTGGAGTTCGACAGGACACAGACGATCTTCACCAACCCGAAGGAAAGCAAGACGGAAGATTACGTCACCGGCAAGTTCGGCTGAGGGGAGCGGGGATTTCATGCCGACGTCGCATACGAGCAAGGTCTACGAGCACGAGCTACGGACGCTTCGCGAGAAGCTGCTGCTCATGGGCAGCCTGGTGGAGGAGATGATCCAGAAGGGCTCGACCGCGCTCGCGACGCGCGACACGGGGCTCGCCAAGGCGACCATCCGGCTCGATCGCCGGATCAACAGCCTGGAGTGTGAGGTCGACGAGCTCTGCATGCGTATCCTCGCGACGCGCCAGCCCGTCGCCTCCGACCTGCGCTTCGTCACGACGGCGCTCAAGATCGTCACCGACCTGGAGCGGATCGGCGATCTGGTGGTGAACGTCTGCGAGCGGGTCCAGGAGCTCAACGAGGAGCCGCCGCTCGCGCCGGCGTCCGAGCTGCAGGGCCTCTCGGACGAGGCGATCGAGGTGGTGCACGAGGCGCTCGACGCGCTGGTCGCCCGCGACTGCGACCGGGCAAAGCAGCTCCTGACCCGCGACGACGTCATCGACGAGCACTACGCCCGGATCTTCCAGGAGGTGCTCCTCACCATGAGCCGCGACCCGAGCACCGTGTACCGGGCCACGCGGATTCAGTCGATTGCGAAGTACCTCGAGCGCATCGCGGATCACGCGATGAACATCGCGGAGTCGGTGGTCTTCCTCGTCAAGGGGACGGACATCCGGCACAACAACCGCCTGCGGGAGAACGATCCGCTCCCCACCACGCCCCCGCCGTCGGACATGGCGCGCCTGCGGCTGCGGTAGGCGGCTGCGCTACGGAGGCGCCGCGCCGCCATGGCCATGGCCGTGGCCGTGATGCTCCCCGGGGCCGTGCTCGACGCCGCAGCGGGCGTCCTCCCATCCCACCCAGTAAGGGCCGTCCGGGCCGTGCTCGCGCTTCCAGATCGGCAGGCGCGCCTTGATCTGGTCGATGAGCAGGCGGCAGCCCCGGAACGCCTCGCCCCGGTGCGGCGCGCTCGCGGCGCAGGCCACGGCGACGTCGCCGACGCGCAGCGCGCCCACGCGGTGGGTCGCCGCGACGCGCACGCCGGGGATCTCGGCGGCGATCTCCGCGAGGATCCGCTCGAGCTCGGCCTCGGCCATGGTCCCGTACGCCTCGTACTCCAGCAGGGACACCGCCCGGCCGTCGTTGACGTCGCGGACCACGCCGAGGAACGTGGCGATGCCGCCGGCCCCCGGATGCGACACGGCCTCGATGAGCTCGTCGAGGCGGAGCGGCTCGGTGCGGATCCGGCTCACGGCGCGCTCCGCTGGAAGTGACCGGAGCGACCGCCGCTCTTCTCGAGGAGCTTGATGTCCGAGATCACCATCTCGCGATCGATCCCCTTCAGCATGTCGTAGATCGTAAGGCACGCGGCGCTCACCGCCACCATGGCCTCCATCTCGACCCCGGTGCGATCGAGCGCCTCCGCGGCAGCGGTCACCCGGATCGCGGCGCCCGGCTCGTCCACGTCGAGCTCCACCGCGACGTGTGTGAGCGCGATCCCGTGGCAGAGCGGGATGAGCTCCGGGGTGCGCTTCGCCGCCATGATCCCGGCGATCCGCGCCGCGGCGAGCACGTCGCCCTTCGGCGCGTCGGCGCGGGCGACCCGCGCGATCGTCTCCGGGCGCATGAGCACCGCGCCCGACGCGACCGCGCGGCGGTGCGTGACCGGCTTGCCTTCGACGGGCACCATGCGGGCCTCGCCGCTCGGGGAGAGATGGGTCGAGAGCGGTTCGCCCTCGCCGGGGCGATCAGGGGTTCGCGACATCGATCCGGAATCTGACACGACGACCCGAGAGACCGGAAGTCGAACCGTGCGCCCGCGACACGAGCAGCCTAGCCCCCGATCGCGCGGATCGACACCGAGGACGCCGTCTCCTCGGTGCAGCCCTTCCAGACCTTGCCGTCCGGCTTGAGGCGCCACGCCTCGTCCAGCCGCTGGCCGATCGCCGCCCGGTCGCCGGCCCTGGCCTCGCGCGAGGCGTCGACGCCATCCTCCGTGGCGAGGCAGGGCCGGAGCACGCCGGTCGACGAGACGCGCAGGCGATCGCAGCTCTCGCAGAAGGTGTCGCTCGTGCCCGTGATGAACCCGACGCGGAGCGACGGGTCGTGGCGGGCCCGGACGTACCGGGCCGGGCCGAGGCCCGGGTCGGCGACCGCCTCCTCCTCGACGAGGTGCGCGGCGAGCCGCACCCTCATCTCGGCCGCCGTGACGAGGTGCTCGCCGACCAGCCTCGCGCCCTCCGCGATCGGCATCACCTCGAGGAACCGCGGGACCATCCGCCGCTCCCAGGCCCACAGCGCGATCCGCTCGATCTCGTCGTCGTTCACGCGCCGCAGGACGACGGTGTTCAGCTTGATCGAGGAGAACCCCGCCGCGATCGCGGCGCTGATCCCGTCCAGCACCCGGGCGAGCTCGCCGCCGCGGGTCACCTCGCGGAAGCGCTGCGGGTCGAGGGTGTCGATCGAGACGTTCAGGCGGTGCAGCCCGGCGTCGCGCAGCGGCGCGGCGAGCCGCGCGAGCTGCGACGCGTTCGTCGTGAGGGCGAGATCCTCGAAGCCGAGCGAGGCGAGGCACGCGACGATGGAGACGATCTCGGGGTGGAGCAGCGGCTCGCCGCCCGTCAGGCGGACCCGCCGGATGCCGGCGTCGCGCAGCGCCTCGAACATCGTGCGCCAGGCGGCCGTCATGAGCCGGCCGTCGGTGTACCCGTCGTGGCGCGACGGGCGGCAGTAGGTGCACGCGAAATCGCAGCGATCCGTGACCGAGATGCGCACGCTCCGCGGCGCCGGACCCGCGTGCGCGGCCGGCGCGTCGAGGGCGCCGCCCCGGTAGGGGATCAGGGCGGCGCGGCGACCGCCCTCCCCGCCGCCGACGACCGGCAATGACCGCCGCCGCTCGGCCGGCGCTTCGCCCGGGAAGCGCGCTGGGTCGAGGCCGAACGAAGAAGAGGACATGGCGTTGCTCTCGATCTCCCTAGCCGCCCGCCACCGGGGGGATGAGGGCTACCTCGTCACCGAAACCTACAGGATCGCTCGGCGTCGCATACACGCCGTTCACCGCCACCCGGATCGAGCCCTTGTAGGGGACGAGCCCCGGATAACGTGCGCAGACCTGCTCCAGGAGCTCCGCCGCCGTGCAGGGGCCTGGCAGCGGCAGCGCCACCTCTCCGGCGCCGAGCACATCCCTCGCGCCTGCGAACGCGAGCACGCGGACCGCGGCATTCATGAGAGGAACCTAGCATCCCTCCAGGTTCGCGACACGGCGAACTCGGCCCAAACGCCCACGCGAGATGAGCCTACCGGGCCCCGCGGTCACGGCTATCATCGGGACCGCTCACCGCCATGTCCGAAGGATTTCTACCGGGCACGATCCTGGCCGGTCGCTACCAGGTCCGCCGCGAGCTCGGTCGCGGCGGGATGGGGGTCGTCTACCTCTGCCGTGATCTCGTGATCGACGAGCGCGTCGCGCTGAAGCTGCTCGACCGGCCAGGCGCGGCCGCGCGCCCCGAGGACGCGTGGTGGTTCCAGGAGGAGGCCCGGGCGCTCGCCGGGCTCTCGCACCCGGCGCTCGTGAAGGCCCGCGACTTCGGGACGCTCGGCAACGGGACGCCCTACCTCGTCATGGACGCCGTCCCAGGGCGGTCGCTCCACGAGTGGCTCTACCTCGCCCGGCTCGAGGAGCCGCTGCCCTGGCCGATCATCTGGAGCGTCATCGATCAGGTCCTCGGCGCGCTCGCGCACGCGCACGCGCGGGGCGTGATCCACGGGGACCTGAAGCCGTCGAACGTCCTCGTCGACGTGCAGCACGGCGGCGAGCCGCCCCTCGTGCACGTGCTCGACCTCGGGCTCGCCTGGCTCATCCAGGACCGGGTCGACCACCGGCTCGACGGCTCCCGGGCGAGCGAGCCCACCGTGCGCTGGGGCGCCGGCACCCCGGGGTGGATGGCGCCGGAGCAGATCCGCTTCGCGGCGCCGCACGTCGGGCCCCCGACGGACCTCTACGCGCTCGGCTGCATCCTGTACGCCCTGCTCGCCGGCGGCGAGGTCTACGACGGCACGAACGACGAGCTGCTCCAGCAGCACCGGAGCGCGCCGATCCCGGATCTGCCGCTGCCGCCGGGCGTGCCCGGCGACGTCGCGAAGTTCGCGAAGCGGCTGCTCGCGAAGCGGCCGTGGCACCGGTTCGATTTCGCGGGCGACGCGCGGAGGGTCTGGAAGCGCTTCGAGCCGCGCAGCGACGCGATCGCCACGCCGCTGCCTCTCGCGCTCCTGACGAGCGGCCGGCTGCCGCCGAGCCGCAAGGAGCTGCTCACGCCCGAGCTCTGCGAGCCTCCAGACGAGGACCCGCCGCCGTCGGTGACGACGACCGGGCTGCTCGCGCTCCGGCCGAGCCCGTTCGTCGCGCGCACCGGCGAGCGCGCGCGCCTCATCGAGGTCGTCGCCGAGATGGTCGACGCCCCGAAGCCGATGCACCGGTTCATCCTGCTCGCGGGCGAGGCCGGCGTCGGCAAGAGCCGGCTCGCCGAGTGGCTCTGCGAGGAGGTCCACGAGCGGGCGCTCATGGTGCCGCTCCGCGCGCGGTACCGGCGGATCGCGGCGCCGCTCGACGGCGTGCTCGGCGCGGTGACCCAGCACTACCGGCTGGAGCGGGCCGAGCGCGAGATCGTCGAGAAGGTGCTGATGAACCTCTGGGAGATCCCGCCCGAGGACGAGGTCGGCAAGACGTGGGTCGCGGCGACGGCCGAGTGGATCAGGCCGTCGCCCCCGGGGAGCGAGGCGGTCGGGCCGACGGGGAAGCGCTTCCGCCTGGACCGCCCCGAGCTCCGCTGGCTGATCATCCGCAAGACCCTGGAGCGGATCGGGCGCGATCGGCCGGTGCTGCTCTGGCTCGACGATCTGCACTACGCGTCGTCGACGACGTTCGAGGGGTTGCTCACGCTCCACCGCGACGCGCCGAACCTCGGGCTGCTCGTCGTGGCGACCGTGCGGAGCGAGGCGGTCGAGTGCGATCCGGTGGCGGCGCGGCGGGTCGAGGGCGCGCTCGCGGCGTACGGCGGGGAGCGGCTCGACGTCGCGCCGCTGAACCCCGCGCAGACGCACGCGCTGCTCCGGGAGACGCTGCCGCTCGACGACGCGGCGGCCGAGGCGGCGACGGCCCGGAGCAAGGGGAACCCGCTCTTCGCGCTGCAGCTGCTCCACGCGTGGGCCGGCGGCGGCCACCTCCAGCTCCGCGCGGGCAAATACTTCGTGCCGCGGGGGTCGATGGCCGTGCACGCGTCGACCACCGCCGACCTCTGGGAGGAGCGGCTCGCGGCGCTGCCCGCGGAGCTCCGGTGCGGCGCGCGCGCCGCCGCGGCGCTCGGCGGCGACATCCGGCGCGAGATCCTGCGCGCGTTGCTCGAGGCGCTCGACGTGCCCGCGGACCGCGCGATCGCGGCGATGCAGCGCGCGCAGATCTTGCTCGCCGTGGGCGACCGCCTCCGCTGGCCGCACGCGCTGCTCCAGGAGCACCTCCTCTCGCAGCTGTTCCTCGAGCCGGACGCGGCCCGCGTGTTCCGCGCCGCCGCCGACGCGCTCGGGGCGCACCCGGCGGCCTCGAGCCGCCGCATCCTCCGGCACCGCGTGGTCAGCCTGCTGCGCGCCGGCGACACCGACGAGGCGGCCGAGCTGATGCACGCGCACGTGGCGGCGCACTGGCAGAGCTCGCGCGACATCTCGGCGACGCTGCGCGATCTCGCGGTGCTCGACGGCAAGCTGCCGGGCGGCAGCGACTCGCGCCCGGGCCTCCGGGGCGGCGTGGAGTCGCGGCCCGTGCTGACCGGGACGCGGCTCGGGACGCAGCTGCGCTTCCGGTCCGAGGCGCTGCGGCTGGCGGGCAGGCTCGACGAGGCGCGGCGCGACGCGGAGGAGGCGCGGCGCATCTTCGAGCACGCCGGCGACCGGGAGAACCAGGCGCACTGCCTGCGCCTGCTCGGGCACATCGCGTCGGACGTCGGCGCGGAGGCGCAGGGGCGGCGGCTCGTGGCGCGCGCGCACGCGATCTTCGACGAGATCGGCCACCGCCACGGGCAGGCGCAGTGCGAGGTGCTGCTCGGGGAGATCGACTTCCAGCTCGGCGAGCACGCGCGGGCGCGGGCGGTGCTCGCGTCGGGGGAGGCGCGGTTCCTGGAGGTCGACGATCGGCTCGGCCGGGCGCAGTGCCTCTTGCTCCAGAGCATGGTCGAGCAGGCCGGGGCGCTCTCCGAGGCGGCGCGGGCGCTGCTCACGACCGCGCGCGCCGACTTCGACGCGATCGGCTACCGGCTCGGGCTCGCGCAGTGCGAGCTGACGCTCTCGCACGTGGAGCACCGCCTCGGCCGCTTCGAGGCGGCGCGCGCGGGCGCGATCGCGGCGCGGCAGAGCTTCCAGGATCTCGCGAACCCGCGCGGCGAGGCGGGGTGCGAGCGGCTCCTCTCGATGGTGGCGCTCGACGCGGGCGCGCCGGAGCTCGCCGAGGAGCACGCGCTCGCGGCCGGCAGGCTCTACGAGACGCTGGCGGACCCGTGGGGCCTCGTCGAGGCGCGGCTGCTCTTCGCGCAGATCGCGCTCCACCGCGGGGACGCGGAGCAGGCGCGCGAGCACCTCATGGCGTGCGAGGCGGTGGCGCTCGCGGAGGCGGAGCCGCGGCAGCACCGGCACCTGACGCTCGCGTGGCTCGCGTACCACGAGGGGCGGTTCCACGAGGCGGCGCGGGAGCTCGACGCGGCGCGGGCGTCCTTCAAGGACAGCCGGACCGGGGACCACACGCCGCAGCTCCTCGAGCGGTTCGCGAAGATGGGGTGGCCCAAGCCGGCGGGGACGCGGATCAGCGGGTGGATGCGCATGCTCGCGGCCAGCGCGTGACGCGAGCGGCGGTCACCCGCTTCGGATACGGGCCCATCTCGACGCTTTCGGTGCTCAGCGCCCTTTCGTGCGCTTGCGCGCCGAAAACGCCGATCTGGACCCGTCTCCTGTGCGGGTGACCGCCGCTCAGAGGGGGAGCCAGAAGTCGGGGCCGAAGAGACAGCGGGCGGCCTCGATCGAGCGGAGGGCGCGCGGGAGATCGAGCTTCGCTTGGTGCTCGGCCAGCTGCACCACATAGGGGATCCAGAGGGGGCGGCAGACCACGAGCGCGGCGAGGTGGAACTCGGCCTCGTCGGTCTGACCGAGATCCGTCGCGACGCGCGCGAGGATCGTGTGCACCGGGACCGGCGAGCCGAGCGGCGCGATGCTCGTCGCACAGCTCCTCACCTTCTCTGCGGCCTCCTCGCTGGGGTGCTTGCGGAAGTCCTGGAAGGCCTCCTCCAGCTCGTGCTCGTCGCTGACCTGCTCCGGCAAGTGCTGCGCGACGAGCGTCTTCCAGTGCTCGACGAACGGCAGCTCGGCGAGCGCGCTCGACGCGTCGGCGTGCGCGACGAGGCGGTCGGCCTCCTTCCAGTCGCCGGCCTCACGCGCGAACTCGAGGCCGGAGACGACACGCGCCTCCTCGTGCAGGCCCGGCTCCTTCGCGAGGAGCCAGCGCTGCCAGTACAGCGCGCCCCGGAAGGCCACACGCGCGAGCGGCTCCTTGCCCTCGGCGCGCATCCTGAGCGCCACGTCGATGAGCGCGCCCTTGTGCCGCTGCACGTCCTCGACCCCGAGGGTCGCCGGCCAGGCACAGAGGCCACACGCCTCCGAGATCATCGCGCGCACGTCGCGCCCCGCAGAACGCGCTCACGAGCAGGCCGTGCAGGAGGAAACCGCTGCGACACGAGGACGACGCTATCACGACGTACACGGGGCAGCACACGGACGACGCACGCGAGACAGCACACGGACGACCCACGCGGCGCGCGGTCGTCGTGACAACCGGCGAGCACGACAGCGGCGGGCGCGCGCGCGTCACGGACAAACACGGCCAGGGTGTTACGGGCGCAACAAACGGCGCAAACAACCCGAACGCGGCGTCGGACGCCGCGCGCCCGTGGCCCCGCGGCGCATGATCCTCGATCTCCCCCGAGGGTTCCTGCATAGTGGCGGGCTGCGGCAGCGACAGAGCGGGGGTGCCGGCGGCCGCTCTGAGGTGCTGATTGACGATCGAGCTCGAGAGGACAACCCGGCAGCGCGGCGCGCCTCGCCGCAGGCGGGGCCGACGATGAGCCAGCGCGATCTCTACCGCGCCGCGTTCGAGGCCGCCGAGGACGCGCTCCTGCTCGTCGAGGACGGCCGCATCGTCGACGCGAACACGAGCGCCACGCGGCTGCTCGCGGGCGCCGCGGGCGCCGCGGGGGCGCTCCAGGGGCGCGATCTCGCGAGCCTCTCGCCGATCCAGCAGCCGGACGGGCAAGGCTCCGCGGAGGGGCTGCGGCAGCGGATCGACGCCGCGAGCCGCGGGCTGCCGCAGCGGTTTCGCTGGGTCTACCGACGGCCGGGCGGGGGCGTCATCCAGGCCGACACGCAGCTCGCGCGGCTCGCCCTCCCGGACGGCGGGAGGCCGATCCTGCGCGCGCTCGTGCGCGAGGAGGACAAGGAGCAGCGGCGGCTCTACGCGCTCGCCGTCGACATGCTCGGCATCGCGACGCTCGACGGGCGCTTCAAGGAGCTCAGCCCCTCGTGGGAGCGCACCCTCGGCTTCAGCCGCGAAGAGCTGATGTCGCGGCCCTACGTCGAGTTCATCCACCCCGAGGACAAGGCGCGCACGCTCTCGGAGACGGACACCTTCTCGACCGGCGCGCAGGCGCTCACGTACGAGAACCGCTTCCTCTGCAAGGACGGCTCGCACCGGTGGCTCGAGTGGAACGCGATGCTCGCGCTCGACGAGGGCGTCGTCTACTTCGTCGCGCGCGACGTGACGCGGCGCAAGGCCGCCGAGCTGGCGCTCCGCGAGTCGGAAGAGACGATGCGCGCCCTCTACGAGGGCATTCCGTACTACCTGACCGTCGTCGACAAGGACGCACGTGTCGTCTCCGCGAACCGGCCGCCCCCAGGGGTCCAGCAGGAGAGCTTCCTCGGCCGGAGCCTCTACGATTTCACGCCGCCGGAGCACCACGACGCCGTGCGGCGGGCGATCCAGGCCGTGCTCCAGACGGGCGGCCGGGCGCACTACGAGGTGGTCGGCGTCGGGGCGAACGGCGGGCGGGCGTGGTACGCGAGCCACCTGAGCGCGATCGGGGGCGCCGGCGAGGCCACCAACGTGCTCGTCGTGACCGAGAACATCACCGAGCGCCGGCGCGCCGAGGAGCAGCGCCGGGAGAGCGAGGCGCGGTTCCACGCGGCCGTCGAGGCCAGCATGGACGCGTTCCTCACGATGACCTCCCGGCGCGACGAGAGCGAGGAGGTCGCCGACCTCGTGATCACCGGGCTCAACGCGCGCGCCGCGGCGATGCTCGCGATGCCGCGCGAGGAGCTGCTCGGCAAGCGGCTCTCGGAGCTCGACCACTCGCTGGAGGCCGACGTCCTCCTCGAGAAGTGCCTGCGCGTCGTCCGGAAGGGCGCGGCGCTCGAGGAGGAGATGCTCCTGCCCGCGCCCGCCGACACGTCGCGCCCGCGCACCTGGGTGCACCACCAGGTGGTGCCCATCCAGGACGGCGTCGCCGTGACGATGCGGGACACCACCGATCGCAAGCTGCTCGAAGATCAGCTGCGCCAGTCGATCGAGCGCCTCGAGGCGTACGCCGAGGAGCTCGAGGGCAAGAACCGGATGCTCGCCGAGGAGAACGCCGAGCGCGAGCGGACCGCGAGCGTCCTGCGCCAGCAGCAGGAGGCGATCCGCGCGCTGTCGACGCCGATCATCAAGGCGTGGGAGGGCGTGCTCGTGCTGCCGATCATCGGCGCGCTCGACAGCGCCCGGGCCACGCAGATCATGGAGAAGCTGCTCGGCGACATCGTCCGCACGCAGGCCCACTTCGCGGTGCTCGACCTGACCGGCGTGGAGGACGTGGACGCGCCGACGGTCGACCACCTGCTCCAGGTAGCCCGCGCCGCGAGCCTGCTCGGCAGCCGCTGCCTCATCTCGGGCATCTCGCCGACCGTCGCGCAGGCGATCGTGGAGCTCGGCAGCGACGCGCGGACGTTCGAGACGTTCGGCGAGCTGGAGCACGCCCTGCGGCACGCGCTGCTCGTGTCCGGCGCGCGGCTGCCGAGGGCGCGCGGCAGGAACAGCTAGCGTTGCCCGCTAGGCCTCGTCGGCCTCGCTCTCGTCCGTGAGCTGCCGCACCCGCGCCTCGTGGCGCAGCGCCTCGGCGCCCTCGCCGGCCGCGGCGGCGTGCGCCGCGGCGCGGGCGTACGCCGCCGCGGCCGCCCGGAGGTCGCCGCCCCGGTCGTAGTGGTAGGCGAGGAGCGCCGCGCCCGCGTCGCCGGCGGCTCGCTGCTCGAGCCAGTCGGCGACGAGGAGGTGGATCCGCCGCCGGACCTTGAGGCTCAACATCTCGTAGGCGACCTCGCACATCGCCTGCTCCGCGAACACGTACTCGCGCTCGCCCGGGAACTGCGCCGGGGAGCGGAGCCGGATCAGCTGGCGCTCGCACAGGCGCGCGAGCAGCTCGGCCGTGGACGCGCCGCCCCCGTGGCGCACCGAGAACGGCGGATCGAGGTCCTGGAGCTCCGCGAGCAGGCGCTCGTTCGACATCGGCGAGCGCCCCTGCGGCGCGTCGTTCCGGAGCCGCTCGATCGCGCCCTCCCAGAACGTCCGGCCGACGACGGCGGCCTGGGCGAGGACGCCGCGCGCGTCCGCGTCCAGGCGGTCGATGCGGGCCTGGACGACGCCGAGCACAGTCGGCGGCAAGCTCAGCGTGCCGAGCGCCTCCTCGCGGATGTGCCACGTGTCCCCCTTCGCCTCGATGGCGCCGGCGTCCACGAGCAGGTGGAGCATCTCCTCCAGGGTGCGCGGGTTGCCTTCGGCGCGCTCGGCGAGGAGGCGCACGAGCTCGGGCTTGAGGTCGGGGACCCGGCGGAGCCGGTCCCGGATCATCTCCTCGGTGTGCCGCCGCGCGAGCGGCGCCGCGTCGACGCGGACATAAGCCTCCTTGCCCATCCCCCAGTCCGGGCGCCGCTCGTAGAGCTCGGGGTGCGCAGCGCTGACGACGCAGAGCGGGAGCCCCTCGGCGTGCGCCACGAGCTCCTCGATCAGGTCGAGCGTGGCGTCGTCGGCCCACTGGAGATCGTCGCAGACGATCACCATCGACGTCCGCGCGAGCGCGAAGCCGACGACCTGCGCGAGCGCGTAGGAGATCCGGCGCCTCGTCGCGACGCCGCCGCGCGCCGCGGCGTCGACGACGCCGGCCGGCGCGGGCCGCGCGCCCAGGAGGACCGCTACCCGGGCGACGATGTCCTCCAGGTCGGTCGCGACGAGCGGCCTCGTCAGCGACGGGGAGGGATCGAGCTCGTCGTCGTCGTCGTACCGCCCGGAGCTCGGCGCCCTGCGCCCGCTCCGGGTGGAGCTGATCGGTCCTTTCAGGGGGATCGACGACGTCCGGGTCGCGATCGGCGAGGCGCCCGCGAGCGCGGCGGCCCTGGCCCCGAAGCCGGCGGCCTCGCGCCCGACGCGGGCGCGCGCGGTGCGCAGCCGGAACCACCGCAGGCCGCGCCGCAGCTTGTGCAGGATGACCTCGGCCGGATCGGCCTCGAGGATCCCGAACCACCGGCGGAGCACGGCGGCGGCGAGCCCGTAGCCCGTCTCTCCGGCGATCGACGAGCACTGCGCCGACAGCACGAACAGCTCGCCGGGAGGCGCGAACGTGAAGCCCGGCGCGGATCCCGGCGCCGACGTCCGTCCGGACGCGGGCGCGGCGCTCCCCGGCCCGCCGTCGCCGAGGCCGGCGACGAGCTCGGCGAGCATCCGCGTCCGGCCCACGCCGGGCGCGCCGACCAGCGTGATGAGCCGCGGCCGCCGCTCGTGGAAGGCGGTCTCGATGAGGTCGCCGAGCCGCTGCATCTCCGCGCCGCGCCCGACGAAGCGCGTCGCGAGCCCGTGGAACTCGGCCGGCGCGAACGCGCGGCCAGGCGGATCCTCGCCGAGCACGCGGTAGATCGGCAGCGCCGCGCCGCGCGCCGGCGGCTCGGGCCCGGCTGCCGCCGCCCGGCCCGCGCTCGGATCGAGCGGCTCGACGCGGAAGCGCCCGAGCACGAGGCGGTGGGTGTCGCGGCCGATCACGATGGCGCCGCGCGGCGCGAGCTGCTGGAGGCGCGCGGCGCCGTCCACGGCGTCGCCGATCACCGCGAGATCCTGGCGCGCCGAGCCGCCGGTGCCGACGAAGACCCGCCCCGTCGTGATCCCGATGCGCATCGAGACGCGGATCGCTCGGGCCGCGCGTGGCAGCGCGAGGCGCTCGATCGCGGCCTGCGCCCCGAGCGCCGCGACGATCGCCCGCTCGGCGTCGTTGTCGGTCGAGCGCGGGACGCCGAAGACGGCCATCACGCGTCCGCCGATGGGCCGCTCGACGATCCCGTGCATCTGCTCGATGTGCTCGGCGAGCGCCCGGTAGCAGCGGTCGACGACGTCCTTCACGTCCTCCGGGTCGAGCCGCCACGAGAGCCCGGTGGCCTCGGAGAGATCGGCGAACAGGACGGTGCAGACCCGGTGCTCGCCGCCCTCGAACGGCACCATGGCGCGGCTCCGCATCGAGCCGCGGTCCGGGCCAAACGAGCCGCGGTCCGGGCCAAACGAGCCGCGGTCCGGGCCAAACGAGCCGCGGTCCGGGCCAAACGAGCCGCGGTCCGGGCCAAACGAGCCGCGGTCCGGGTTCACGGTCCCCCGCACGCCGCTGCTCTCTGGACCCCAGCGTGACGGCCTCGAGGGCGGCGGCGGCGGCAGCGACGGCGGCGGCACCGAGAGCGACGGCGGCGGCGGCAGCGGCGGCACGTGCAGGGCCCGGAAATCGAGCAGCCCATCGTCGTCGAGCTCGCCGCCTTCGCCGCCCGCGCGGTCGGGGCCGTCAGGGCCGCCGAAGGCGGGCGCGCGCAGGGTGTCGCGCGACACCTCGAACACGCTGGCGCGGTGCGCGGTCTCCAGGGCGGCCCACATCGCGCCGAGGCTGTGGAACCGCTGCGAGGGGCTGATCGCGAGCGCGCGGCCGACGACCGCCTCGACCTCGACGCTCGCGTTCACCCCGCGGGCGCGGAGGCTCGGCCGCACCGCCTCGTCGCTCGACGCCACGAAGAGCTGGATGACGTCGCCGCCCGAGAGCGCGGGCTGGCCGCTGGCGACCTCGATGAGGATGAGCGCCATCGCGTAGACGTCGGTCCACGGCCCGGTCGCGCCGAACCGTGGGCTGAACTGCTCCGGCGCGCCGTACTGCGGCGTGAACGCGCGGAATGTACGTCCGGTCTGGACGAGCGCCTCGGCGAAGGTCGGCGTCTCGGAGAAGACCTTGGCGAGGCCGAAGTCGAGCACCTTCATGCGGTCGCCGGCGAGGAACAGGTTGGCCGGCTTCACGTCGCGGTGGGAGACGTTCTCGTCGTGGGCGACGGCGAGCGCGGAGGCGACCGGCGCGAGCAGCCGGATCGCCTCGCCGAGGCTCCTCGGCGGGACGCTCTCGGCGCGGCGGCGCTTGAGGTCCTGCTCGAGGGTCTCGCCGTCGAGCCATTCCATGACGATGTACGGCGTCCACGGCCCCCTCGGCGCGGCGGCGGCGCCGATGTCGAGCGCCTGGACGATGCCCATGGTGCGGCGCGAGAGCTGGTGGAGCAGGCGCGCCTCCTCGCGGAACTTGGCGAGGAAGGCGTCCTGCTGGTCGGAGCTCAGGCCCGTCGGGATCTTGAGGCACTTGACCGCGACCGGCGCGTCGAAGCCGAGGTGCCTCCCCCGGTAGACGACGCCGAACGCTCCCTCGCCCGCCAGCGCCTCGACGGCGAACTGGCCGTCGATGATCGACCCTACCCAGCCGAACGGGTCGCTGGCCTGCACGTTACCTAGGCTACCTGTTGCGGCGAACGGCGAGCAAGGAGGCAGCGCCGGATGGAGGCGCGGGGAACCGGGGAAGCGCTGGGCGCGGCGAGCGTGGGCCGGCGCGCGCCGCGGCTCCGGATCCGGCGCGCGCCGCGGCCGGGCGCCTGGCGCGCCGCGTGATGCGCCGCGGCGGCGGGGCCGAGGCGCGCGCCGCGACCGCACGGGGCCGCGTGAAACCGCGCCGAACCGCGCGGATCGGGCGGCTCCAGCGCGGTTCTACCGGGTTGCCAAGGGGTAGCTTCTGCACGATTCTACGCGCCATGCAGGGTTCGCTGAAGACCGCGCTGGTCACCGGGGCCGGCAAGCGGATCGGGCGGGCGATCGCGCTCGGCCTCGCGCGGGACGGCTGGGCCGTGGCCGTGCACTACCACCGGTCCGCCGCGGAGGCCGAGGCGGTCGTGGACGCGATCACCGGCGCCGGCGGCAAGGCCGCCGCGGTGGCGGCCGACCTGCGCTCGGAGCCCGAGACGGGGAGCCTCGTCGAGCGGGCCGCCGGCGCCCTGGGCGCGGCGCTCGGGTGCCTGATCAACAACGCGTCGCTGTTCGAGTTCGACGCCGCCGAGACCGCGACGCGCGCGTCGTGGGACGCGCACATGGAGGTGAACCTCAGGGCGCCTTTCGTGCTGTCCCAGGCCTTCGCGCGGCAGCTGCCCGAGGCCGCCCGCGGGGCCATCATCAACGTGATCGATCAGCGCGTCCTCAACCTCACCCCGCACTTCGTGTCCTACACGGTGAGCAAATCGGGGCTCTGGACGCTGACACGCACGCTGGCGATGGCCCTCGCGCCCCGGATCCGCGTCAACGGGATCGGCCCCGGCCCGGCGCTGCCCAGCGCCTACCAGGAGCCGGATCAGTTCGCGCGGCAGGCGGCGCGGATGCCGCTCGGCCGGGGGACGACCCCGGAAGAGATCACCGATGCCGTCCGGTTTCTGCTGAGCGCGCCCTCGATCACGGGGCAGATGCTCGCCCTGGATGGCGGCCAGCACCTCGGCTGGGCCCAGCCGTCCACGGACGACCCGGTCCACGACTGACCGGCGCGCGTCTCTGCCCCTTCTTCGCGGAGACCCGCGGGGACACCGGAGCCACTGTTATGGAGATATTCAAAGAGTTCCGATTCGAGGCGGCGCACCGGCTGCCGCACGTGCGCGAGGGCCACAAGTGCCAGCGCCTGCACGGCCACTCGTTCCGCGTCGAGCTCCACGCGGAGGGCAGCCTGCGCGAGCCCCAGGGCTGGGTGATGGACTTCGCCGACCTGACCGCGGCGTGGGAGCCGATCCACGCCCTCGTCGATCACCGCTACCTCAACGAGGTGCCGGGGCTGGAGAACCCGACGAGCGAGAACCTGGCGCGCTGGGTCTGGCAGAAGGTCAAGCCCGCGCTGCCGGAGCTGTGCCGCGTCGTGGTCCGCGAGACGTGCACCTCCGGGTGCGTCTACTCCGGCGAGGGCTGATCGCGCGCGGGCAGGTAGTCAGTGGAGCGCTGCTCGGCCCCACCCGCGCGGCCGGCCGACGTCACCTGGGCACGACGGGCGTGAAGCAGCCGATCGACGTGTCGAT
Source organism: Sorangium cellulosum (assembly GCF_002950945.1). GTDB lineage: Bacteria > Myxococcota_A > Polyangia > Polyangiales > Polyangiaceae > Sorangium > Sorangium cellulosum_E. Next base: position 4,497,584 of record NZ_CP012673.1, on the reverse strand, counting down.
GCGGAAGTTCGATTCGGTCGTGTGGCGCTCGGCGAAGAAGAAGTCGAGCGTGTAGGAGTTGCCGGGCGTGATGCCGAGCTCCTGCGCGCTCGCGTCGAGGTCGATGGTCGCGAGCTCGGGCCCGTGGACGCCCCCCAGATCGATGGCGAGCCGGCCGTTGATGTAGGTGAAGAGGTCGTCGTCGCCCCGGAAGGTGAACACCTCGCCGCCCTTGTATTCGAACTTCGTGCGCAGCTCGAGCGTGAAGTGGTAGTTGTGGCGGCGCTCCTCGTTCCCGAACCCTTGGTCGTCGATCGGGAAGAAGTCGGGGTTGTCGTAGGTGGACGTGCCGTCGCCGTTGCTCGTGAGCGGGATCGACACCTGAACGGCCATGTTCACGTCGGGCACGTCGCGGAACCACTGATCGAAGGCCTCCGGCCCGCTCGTGGTCACCGTCCCCTCTGGGCCGCCCGCGTACACCGGCTTGCCGTCTTGGCCGAGCTGGGCCTCGACGAGGCCGCGGTCCTCCGCGACGCGCTCCTCGAAATCGGGATGCGAGTCCTTGAAGTCCCGCACGATGCCGATGAGGTCGCTGCCGCACGCCTCCTCCCCCAGGCTTGGATCGTCCGTCCCTTCGAAGGGATCGTCGATGAAATCGCTGCCATCGGTGCTGCCGCCGTTCGGGCTGCCGTTCGACGCCCCGGGCCCCGTCGTGTCGTCGTTGCCGCTCGACCCACACGCGGTCGCCGCAAGGGCGACGATCGCCGAAACCGCCACCATGGTCCGCTGGTAAGCCATCATGTCCTGCACCTCTGCCAAGCGTTGAGAGTCCTCGAGTCCGCAGGGGAACGTCGCGAGAGACGCCGTCCCGCCGGCGTCCTCCCGGCGCGCCGGGGCCGAGCCGCGGAAAGCAACCGTTATTCCCGCGCGCGGGCGCCCGTAGCGCACCGGCGCGCGACAGCTCGCCCCATTGGTTACCGAGGGCCGCGCCCGGCGCTCGACCGCGGGACACGCGGCGAGATCACGCGTGAACCTGGTCCGATGATCCTCCAGGGTGGTAGTGCAATCTGCACCTACACAGTAAGCCGCGGCGCACTCTCACCCAGCTCGTCGCGCTGCGCGCACGAGGGCTCGCCGCGTCGGCGAAATCGTCACGCCGCCCCGGGCCGAGCGGCGGCGCGGCTCACGCCGGCGCGCGGCGCGCGGGCACGCCGAAGAAGTAGTAGCCCTCGCCCCGGAGCGGGAACCGGTACGTGCCGTACTCCCACCGGAATCCGTCGCCGAGCGGGGCGACCATCTCGCGCAGCTCGGCCTCGGAGTAGACGCGCAGCGTGCTCACGACGCCGTCCCACACGCTGGCCGCGGCGGCGATCGGCGTCGCCCACGTGAGCCACGCCTTGGCGGCCCGGGAGCGGCGCGCGAGCAGCGGGTTCGCGAGCAGCGCCGCGACGCCGATCGGGACCATCGGCAGGAACCCGAGCGGGTTCCGCTCGAAGCCCTCCGACAGGAAGATGCCCGAGGAGCCGCGCGCCGCGTCCGCCAGGATGGCCCGCGCGAGGTCGGGGGAGAAGTGATGGAACGCGTTGATCATCACCCGCGCCCGGCCCTCGGCGAGCGCCGGCGGGATGCGGGTCGCGTCCACCGGCGAGGGCTCGAAGGAGACGAACGACGGGTGCCGCGCGGCGGCCTCGGACCACGCCTCCGGCTGCGGCAAGAGGTCGGTGAGCACGAACCGCGGCGGCGTCGCGCCCGCGCGCAGGAGCTCGCCGATGAGCACCTCCGATGGTCCCGCCGCGCCCGCGCCGAGCTCGAGCACCTCGGTCGCCCCGGAGGCGGTGAGGAAGGCCTGGAAGGGCTCGATCAACCCGCGCAGCATGCCGCCCCAGCGGATCGTCCGGCTCAGCGATTCGATGATGAGCTCGCGCAGCGGGCCGGGAGACCAGGGCGAGTCGTTCCACTCGAAGAGCGAGAGGCGAGGGAGGGAGGGGCCCATCGGTTTACCGTCGACCGCCTACGGGGGCGGCGCCATCCTGAACGCATGAACTTCCTGCTTCATCGCCACCTCGCCGCGCGCGATCTCGGCTCCGCCGCCGCCGGCGCGGGGGCGATGCTCCCGGACCTCTGGCGCATGGCCGACCGCCGCGTGCGGCCCTCGCGGAGCGCCGAGCGCCCCGCGGCCGCGGCGCCGGGCGTCGCCGAGGTGCTGGCGGGCGTCGAGCACCACATCGCCCTCGATCGCTGGTTCCACGCCGCCCCCGTCTTCGTGGACGGCGAGCGCCGCCTCGCCGGGGCGCTCCGCGACGCCGCGCTCGGCGCGCCGCGGCTCCCGCTCTTCGCCCACGTCCTCTGGGAGATGTGCCTCGACGGCGCCCTCGTCCGCCGCGCGGGCCTCGCGCCCGTGCTGGACGACCTGCGCGCCGGGCTCGCGGCCATCGACGGCGCGCCGAGCGAGGCCGCGGCCACCCTGCACCACTTCCAGCAGCGCGCGCCCTCCCCTGCCGGCGCGCTCGCGGACCGCGCCGCCTTCGAGGCGCGGCTCCGCCGGCTCTGCGACGAGCTCGCCCGCGGCCCCTGGATCGCCGGCTACCAGGACGGCGCCGGCCTCGCGCTGCGCCTCTCGGGCGTCCGGTCGCGCTTCGGCCTCCCCCCGTTCACCCCCGAGCAGCACGATCGCCTCGCCGCCCTGCTCGACGCCCTGACCGCAGCGGCGGACGCCGCGCTCGACGACCTCCTCCACACCGCGCCGCGCCGCTGAAATCGTCCCCCCTTCTAGCCGCTCCTCCGGATGGCGCCCCGCGGCGGTCGCCCGCCTCTCATTCGTGGATGATGATCGTGGTCCCCTCGCCCAGCTCCTCGCCCGTGTTGATGGCGTGCCATCCGGGCGGCACCTGGGGCTCGGTCCACAGGAACAGCCGGTGGGCGTCGATCGGCGCCAGGTTGATGCAGCCGTGGCTGCGCGGCGTGCCGAACACGTCGTGCCAGTACGCGGCGTGGAGCGCGTAGCCGCTCGCGAAGTACTGGATGTACGGCACGTCCTTGAGGGCGTAGGTCCCCTCGCCGCGGCGCCGGGTGACGCCGTACTCGCCGTCGCCCTTGCGGGGGGCGGCCGGCTGGGCCGGCTGGCCGGCCGCGGGTTTCGCCGCGCTCGCCTTCGCCGCGCCCGCGCCCGGCTTCTTCGCGCCGCGCTCCTTCGACGAGCCGCCCTTGTCCGGCTTCGCGCCACGCGAGGCCGAGGGCGCGTCGGCCGTGGTGTCCGCGCGGCCGCCGACGCTCGACGACTCGTTCGAGTCCATGGTCGCCGTGATGTGTTTGTTCCGGATGCGGAAGATGCCCCGCACCGTCGCGGTCGTGGTCTTGGGATCGGCCACCCCCGCCTGGCCGGTCGAGACGAGCGTGGCGTAGACCGGGCGCTTGCCCTCCCAGAGCACGAGCGTCTGGTGCTGGATCGAGACCTCGATCCACTTCTCGCCCTTCTCGGCGACCTCGGGCCAGGAGGACGGGGCGACCGCGAGCCCGACGTCGAGCTGGCTGACGTACCGCTGGTCCTTGGTGCGGTAGTACTTCACCCCCTCGATCCGGCGCATCCTGCCCGTCAGCGGGAGGACGGCCCGGAACGGCAGCTCCTTGCCCGGCGTGGCCTTGTCGCCCTGGATCTGGACGTCGCGCGCGCTCCGGGCCCGGACGAAGGCGAGCGGCAGCGTGAGCTCGTCGTTGAGCTCGACCCCGTGCCAGGGAGAGCCCGTGTCCGGCTTGATCTTCGTGGCCGGGGCGAGCCGGAGATCGGTCGTGATCGCGAACCGCCGGTTCAGCGACTCCGGCCCGGTCGGGAACGATCCGATCAGCGAGAGCCCCGTGAAGCGCCGCGCGCGATCGGCGAAGACCGCGTAGTCCGGCACCTTGAAGTCGCTGATGTTGCGGATGTGGCGCTTGCCGCCCTCGAGCCAGAACGGGATCGGGTCGTTCTCCCCCTCGCCGCCGAGCAGGGCGCCCTCGCCGAGCTCGAGGGAGTTCTTCGCGAGGCCGAGCTCGCCGAGCTGCTTTCCCGGCAGCGGCACGCCGCGCCCGTCGATCGGCACGTCATTCGCGCCGAGCGCGACCCGCTGCACGGTCGCCTTGTTCTCCTCGAACCACTGGAGGTGCTCGTCGAGCTTGAACTCCGATTTGCGCTGCTCCTCGGCCGTGGGGACGCGCAGGTAGAGCGGCAGCACGGCGCGGACGAAGGCGTACCGGTACGGGAGCGCGGTCCTCAGGTTCGGCCCCGGGCCGGCCGCCTTGAGGATCGGATCGTCGAGATCCAGCGTCGCGTCCTCGCCGACGCAGAGGAAGCCGCGGGGCTCGATCGCGTACCAGCCCCCCGGGCAACCGGCGGTGCCGGCGGGCTCCGCGGCGCGGGGCACCCGGGCGCCGACGCGCAGGTAGCCGAGCTTCTTCGAGGTGTCGCGCGGCTCCTTGTAGACGGTCGCCACGAAGGCGGTGACGCCGAGCAACGGCTTGTCGGTCGGCGGCCACGCCGGCGCCGCGGGCTCCGCCTCCCCCGGGCCGGCCGCAGTCGCCGCGGCGGCCGGGGCGCCCTCCCCCGCGTCGCCGGCGACGGCCGCGGCCCCGGCGTCCCCGGGGACGTCCGCGGGCTTCTTGCAGGCGGCGCATACCGCCCCGGCCGCCGCCGAGAGCGCCGCGAGGCGCAGGAGGAGGCGCGCCACGCGCACGGAGCGCAGCGCACGACGAGGCTTCCCGGAGGACAGCAGGCCGCCCATGCGGGCGTACTTGCCAAAATCGGCGCGCGACGAAAAGCCCAAAACACCCGCCGGGCCGGGCCGGCCTGCGCGGCGGGCGGCGCGCGGTCCGCCGCGGGCTCAGGCCAGGAGGCCCGGGAGCGGCCCCGTGCAGTAGGCGGGATTGCCGAAGGTCGACACGCCCACGCCCATCGCGTTGCAGAGCGCGACGAGCAGGTTGTTGTGGGGGTCGCCGCCGTAACGCAGGTACCTCCCGGTCCGGAGCGCGCCGCCGGCGCCCCCGGCGATCACGTACGGCATGTCGCGCCGCGCGTGGCTCTGGCCCACGGCGATGTCGGTGCACCAGAGGACGAGCGTGTTGTCGAGGAGCGTGCCCGTGCCCTCCTTCACGGCGTCGAGCTTCCCGAGCAGGTCGGCGAGCTGCGTCGCCTGCCACCGGCCGATGTCGATGAGCTGCCGCTGCTTCTCGTCGTTGTTCATGCTCGAGTGCGAGAGCGCGTGGTGCGTCTCCGACTGCCCCAGCCAGGTGAACACCTTCCCCGCCTGGGTCGCGCTCCACTGGATGGACGCGATCCGGGTGAGATCGCAGGCGAGCGCCGTCACGAGCAGATCGATCTGCGCCGCCCCGATCGCGGGGAAGTTGTCGTTCGTGTACACGTCGAGCGGCTCGCCGAGCGACGGGATCGCGCACGCGCCGCCGAGCAGGGCCGGCGCGTCGAGGCGCTTCTCGATCTGGTCGATCGCCTCGAGGTGGTGCTCGATCTTCGCGCGATCCTCGCCGCCCAGGGTCCGCGCGAGGGCGCTGTAGTCCTCCAGGACGTCGTCGAGCACGCGGCGGCGCAGCACGCGCCGCCGCGCGAGCACCTCCGGGTCGGCGCTGAGGTCCAGGAAGAGGCGATCGAACGCGGCGCGAGGGTCGTCCTCGGGCGGGACCGGCTGGCCGGGGCCGAGGTACGAGAGGCGGGACGAGACGTTGGCGTGCTGGACCTGGACGCCGAGCTCGAGCGACGGGAGCTTCGTGTGCTGCCCGAGCTGCGCGGCGAGGAACTGATCGACGGAGATGCCGCCGCCCCAGCCGACCTTCGCGGCGGCGTTGCACGCGTACGGGAACAGGTCCCCTTCCTGCAGCTCCGTGCCGGTGAGCGCATGGCCGATGCCCTGCTGGTGGGGGTCGCCCGGGCCGTGGTGAGCCGACTCCATGTCGATGCCCTCGAGCACGAGCAGCCTGTCCTTGAAGGGGTCGAGCGGGCCCAGGATCTCCCCGAGCTCGAACGACGTCTCGGTCCCGGTGGGCGACCAGGCCTTCTTGACGGTGCCGAGGCCCGTGAAGAACACGACGAAGCGCTTCGGGAAATCGACGGCGCTCGCCGATCCGCTCATCGCGTCGAGGAACGGGAGCGCGACGGCGAGCCCGCCGGCGCCGCGCAGGAAGGCGCGGCGGCCGAGGCGTCGCCCCGACGGCCGGGGTCGTGCGATGCGGCTCACGGCGCGCTCCCTTCGCGCCCTTCGCGCCCTTCGCGCCCTTCGGTGGCGGCCCGGCGGTAGCGGAACGCGTCGGTCTGGGTGAGGGCCACGAGCAGCTCCTTGATGTTGTAGCCGCTCTCGGCGAACGCCTCCTGGATCTGGGCCATGCTGCACTCGTCCTCCGCCTGCTCGGCGCGTCCGTACCCGAAGCGGAACCACTGCGTGGCGACGCAGCTCCGCACCTCGTCGCTCTGCGCGAGCTTGTGCGCGAGCTCCACCGCCCCGTCGAAGTGCCCGTCGGTCTCGCGGCTCCCGCGGATCTCGCCGCTCGCGTCCACCGGGACGCCTTGATCGACCTCGCGGTAGAGGCCGATGCCGTCGTAGTGCTCGAAGCCGAAGCCGATCGGATCCATCAGCCGGTGGCAGCCGGCGCAGTTCGGGTCCGCCGCGTGCTGCTCGAATTGCCTGCGGGTCGGGACGCCCGGCCTCACCTCGGGGGGCTGGATGTCGACGTCGGCTGGCGGCGGCGGCAGCGTCTGGCAGAGCAGCCGCTCGCGGACGAACTTGCCGCGGTGGATCGGCGAGGACTGGTCCGGCTTCGCGTGCACCGACAGCAGGCTCGCGTGCGTGAGGACGCCGGCGCGCTGCGACGGATCGAGCGGGACGACCTCGAACGCGCCGGCCGCGCCCGTGCCCCCCGCCGCCTCCAGCCCGTAGAACGCGCGGAGCTCGGCGTTCATGAGGGAGTAGGGCGCCGACAGGAGCGTCGCGACGTCGCCGGCGTCGTCCTCGAACACGACGTGATCGAGGAACGCCTCGGTCTCCGCGCGGAGCAGGGACCCGAGCCCCTCGCGGAAGCGCGGGTAGACGGCGGGATCCTTGTTGAGCGCGTCGATGTGCGACAGCCCGAGCCACTGCGCGTGGAAGTTCGCGACCGCGGCGCGCGCGCGCGGGTCCTCGAGGAGGCGCCGGGCCTGGGCGGCGATCTGCTCGGCGGTGTGGAGCTCGCCCGCGTCGGCGGCGGCGAAGAGCGCGTCGTCGGGCATCGAGCTCCAGAGCAGGTAGGAGAGCCGCGAGGCGATCTCGTGGTCGGAGAGCGGCGCCACGCCGCGCGCGTCCGGGTCCGGCATGCCGTGCTCGACGCGGTAGAGGAAATGCGGCGACTGGAGCATCGCCTGGATCACGACCGAGACGCCGGTCGAGAGGTCGTGCTCGTCGTTGCCCCACGCGAAGAGCCGCGCGAACCGCTCGACCTCCGCGGGCGTGAGGGGCCGGCGGAACGCGCGCTTGCCGAGGCGCTCGATCAGCTCGGCCGCGCACACATCGGCCCCCTGCACCGCGGGCTCGCAGCCCTCGAAGAGCCGCTCGAGATCCCTCACGGCCCGCTCCGCGATCCCCTCGGAGGCCTTCATGAGCTGCTCGGCGAGCAGCTGCGTGACGCCGAGCGCCGCGGCCTGGTTGTTGAACCCGAGCGCCTCCTCCTCGATCACGAAGGCGTCGGCCGGCGCGCTGTCGTCCCCGAGCAGGTCCCGGATCGTGTTATTGTACTCGAACCGCGTCATCCGCCGGAGCGGGGAGGCCCCCGGCAGGATCTCCACGCAGCGCGGCTCCTCGCGGCTCGTCTGCGCCGCGTCCTCCGGCTTGCAAGCGCCCACCGCCGCCCCGAGCACCAGCGCGATCGTGATGACCCCGCCCGGGCCGCGCTTCGCCGCCGGGGTACGTCCTGCTGCGTGCTCCATTCTCCCTCTGCTTTCTTAGCCGGTTCTCCCGATCTCCCGCGGGGGATTCATCCCCCCGGCACGGCCGCGACGGACGATGTCGTATCCTGTGTTCCGAACCACGGCGCCCGCGCAAGCTCGTTCGATTGAGATGTAGAGTCGTAGCGTCACTGCGCGCCTCGCGAAAGATCGCCCCGCCCCTCGCAAGGCGCTGGATCCTGGCGTGCCGTCGACTGTAGGCTCCGCGCGTGCAAGCTTCGTTTCTTGAGGATGCCGCGGCGAAGACGCCGGCGCGCAAGCCCACCCGGGTCGCAGCACTGTCCTGTTCTTTGAGCCTCTGCGGGAGGCTCCTGCTGGGGCTCGCCGCGGCGACGGCCGCGACGTTCGCGCTCTCGCCGCCGGCCTACGCCGCCCCCAAGGGCTCGAAGTCCATCGCGGTCCACATCGAGGGTCCGAACGCAGCGGCGATCCGCGCGGACATCCTCTCGTTCGTCCCGGAGACGCTGGAGGTCGTGAGCCCTGATGCGTTCTCGAAGGCGCTGCGCGGCGCCGGACAGACGAAGCCCGCCGGGGACACGCTGGTGAACAAGGCCCAGCGGAAGAAGCTCATCGATCGCCTCCGCAAGGCGGCCAAGGCGGCCAAGGTCGAGGGCGTGATCTTCGGGGTGTCGCGGACGAACAAGAAGAAGAAGAAAGAGGTCCACCTCATCTACGTCGACCAGAACGCCGGCGATCTCGCGGTGGACGAAGCGGTGCCGGCGGCCGCGGGCGACGACCGCAAGAAGGCGCTGGAAGGGCTGCTCGGCCCGAAGCTGGCCGAGATCGCGCCGCCGCCCCCGGAGGACGAGAAGAAGTCGAAGGGCGACGGCGAGGAGGGAGACGGCGAGGGCGAGGGCGAGGGAGACGGCGAGGGCGAGGGGGAAGAAGACGCCGGCAAGGAAGACGGCGACGAGAAGGAGGAGGGCGACAAGGGGAAGGGCGGGAAGCGCAAGCCCCACGCGATCGGCTCGTCGCTCTTCTCGGTCGAGCTCGGCGTCGAGTTCGTCGGCCGCTGGTTCGACTACTCCGATCCGGTCACGCTGAACCTCCGGCCCTACGGCGTCTTCGGCCAGCCCGCGCTCTCGATCTCCGGCGAGATCTACCCGCTCGCGTCGACGGACATCCCGGTGCTCAAGGGCCTCGGGATCACCGCCGGGTACGCGCGTGCGCTCGGCCTCAACTCGGCGGTGGAGGGCTCGGACCCGATCCCCACCACCTACCAGCGCCTCAACGTGGGGCTCCGGGAGCGGATCGCGCTCGGCGAGGCGTCCGTGCTCGGGATCTCCGCCGGGCTCCGGCTCCTGACGTTCAACATCGACGCGTCGGGCGAGCTCGCCAGGACGGTGCCGAACGTGTCGTACACGCTGCTCCGGGGCGGCCTCGACGCGCGGGTGCCCGTCGGCCCGGTCGCGCTGGCCTTCGGCGCCGACTACCTCATGCCGCTCTCGTCCGGCGACGTCTACGAGCGGTTCGCCGGGGCGAGCGTGCAGGGCATCGGCGTGATGGGCGGCGTCATCGTCCCGATCGCGAGCGGCATCGAGGGGCGGCTGCTCCTCGACTATGCCCGGTTCTTCTCTTCGTTCTCCCCCGCGGTCGGCGACGAGTACGTCGCCGGCGGAGCCACCGACCAGTACCTGGGGATCCGGCTCGCTGGAGCTTACGTCCACTGAGCTACTGCTGAGAGAGAGGTTGTACTTATGACTTGGAGCACTTCCCTTCGCGGGCGCCATGCGCTCGTCGCCCTCGCCGTCACGACCGGCGCCGCGCTGCTCATCAGCTGCGCGGGGACGCTGGACGACATCGACAAGTACCGCGACGGCGACAGCAGCGACGGCTCGGGCGGCAGCCCGCCGGGCGGGGGCAGCGGCGCCGGCACGCCCGCCGCGACCACCGGCGGCAGCCCCACCGCGACCACCGGCGGGGACGCCGCGACCACCGGCGGGGACGCCGCGACCACCGGCGGGGATCCCGCGACCACCACGGCGAGCGCGAGCAGCGGCGGCGTGGAGGACATGTGCCCCCCCAGCATCCCGGCGTTCCTCACGGAGGCGTGCGCCCAGGGAGGCTGTCACGACATGGGCGGCGCGAAGGCCGGCCTCGTGATGACGGCGGGCTGGGAGACCATGGTCGTCAACCGGGGGACCACGAGCTGCAACGGCGCGCAGCTGCTCGTGCCGGGCAACCCGGACGCCAGCGCGATCTACACGAAGATGTTGCCGACTCCCCCTCCCCAGTGCGGCATCCGGATGCCGGCGGGTCAGATGCCGATCAGCGACCCGGACATCATGTGCGTCCGCGACTGGATCATGTCGCTGTAGCCCCTCGAGCAGCGAGCGCCCGGCGCTCCGCCGGCGCCGCGTGCCCTCGCTGGCCCGGTCCGTCCCCTGCCCTGACGCTCGTGGACCGCGCGGCGGTCACCCGCTAGGCTCGCCGCGATGCTGCGCCGGCGCTCGTTCTGGATCGCCGCGGCCGCCGTCGCCTACACGGCCTTCGCCGCGCTCCGCGCGTCGGGCGGCCAGGGGCCTGCCTGGCTCGCGCTGCTCGGGCTGCCGGCCCTCCTTGCGCTCGGGTTCCGGTGGGTCGAGCGGCCGCCGCGCGGCGAGGACCGGATCGAGCCGGCCGCCCGCAGCGCGGCCGCGGTCTGCCTCACCGGCGCCGCGATGCTCGCCGCCGCGCGCAGCGGCCCCCGCGGGCTCGCGCTGATCGCGCTCGGCAACCTCGGCGCCGCGGCGGCGTCGATGGCCGCGCTGGTCGGGCTCGCGCGCATCGCCGGCCTCGGCGGCCTGCTCGAGCCGCCGCCGAGCACGCGGCGCCTCGACGCCGCCGCGTTCGCCTCGCTCTTCTGGACCGTGGCCGTCGCCCTGCCCGCGATCTCCGCGGTGGCGCCCGCCCGCACCGCGGAGCTGGATCCGCTGCTCGTCGATTACGCGACCTCCGCCGCGTCGCTCGGCTCGCTCACGGTGACGCTCGTGGCGATCGCGCGCGTCCGCATCGCGCGGCGGCTCGAGCTCGGCGTCGCCGATCGCGTCGAGGCCGCGCTGCTGCTCTCGGCGACCGCGCTCGCGGTCGGCCTCTCCGCGGCCTTCGTGGGCGTCGCGCCGCCGGAGTCGATCCTGCCCGTCACGAGCGCCGCCGCGGCGGTCTGCGTCGCGTTCTGCACCGTGGCGGCCGACGCGGCGCACGTCTCGCGCGCGCTCCGCCTCACGCTCGCCATCGCGGCGCTCGCGACCCCGCCGGCGCTGCTCGCGGTCTACGTGGTGCACGGGGCGCCGCGCGGCGACCTCGGCCTGCGCGGCGCGCCGCAGTCTTCCGTGGGCGTGGCGGTGTTCAGCGCGTGTGCGCTCTGCGCGATCGCGGGGCTCGCGGCGCCGGCGCTCGCGCGCAGGTTCGCGCCGGAGGGGGCGCGCTGGCTCGGCGCCTTCGACGCCGCGACGCGCGCGGCCATGAACCCGGAGCCGGAGGCCGCGCTGGAGACCGCGCTCGCGGCGCTGCGCGAGGCGTCGGACCAGGGCGCCACGGGGCAGACCCCGCCGGCGCTCTACCTGCTCTCGCCGCCCGAGCGCGTGACCGTCGATCGCGCCGGGTACGCGCACACCGAGGCGGCGGCGGTGCCGGCGCGCCTGATCGAGCTCTGCCAGGCCGAGCCGGAGCGCGTCCTGCGCGTCGAGGCCGCCGAGGCGGTCGAGGTCCGGCGGCCGGAGGTGCGCCCGCTGCTCGGCTGGCTCGGCGAGCGCGACATCGGCGTGGTGGCCCTGGTGAACGACGCGGAGGGGCCGATCGGGGCCCTCGCGATCCCGCGGGGCCGGCGCACCGCGCCGATGACGCTCGAGGAGGTGAGCGGCCTGCGCGCGGTCGCCGACCGGCTCGGCGCGGTGATCGCGGTGTCGGCGATGCTGTCGGGCTCGCGCGGGCGAGAGGTGGCCGCCCGCCGCGAGGCCGAGGAGCGCGCGCGGGAGATCGACCGGCTGGAGCGCGCGCTGGCGCTGAGCGCGGGGCGGTTCCGCGCGATCGCGGCGCTGCTCTCGCGGCCGGCGCGGGCGGCGGCGTACAGCCCGGCGGCGCGGACGGCGCTGGAGGAGCTGGAGCGGCTCGGCGCCGCCGGCGGCCCGGTGGCGCTCTTGACGTCGCCCGGGATCGACGCGGTGGCGTGGGGTGCGGTCGTCCACCTGGCTTCACCGCGCGCGCGTGCGGGCGGCCCGCTCGCCATCGTCGACGGCGCGGCGCCCGTCCCCGAGGGGTACGCGCAGGCGTTCGCGCAGGCCCGCGGCGCCTCCGCGGCGCGCGAGGACGCGGCGGCGCGCCCGGGCGCCGACGAGACGCCGCCCGCGCTCGCGCTGTGGCGCGATCCGGACAGCTCGCCGATCGAGGCGGCGAAGGGGGGCACGCTGCTCGTGCTCGACGCCCAGGCGCTGCCGGCCGAGGTCCAGAGCTACCTCGCCGCGGCGCTGCCGGACGACGTGGGGCTCGTCGTGGCGGTGCCGCAGCCCCCTGCGGCGCTGGCCGCGACGGGCCAGATGAACGAGCGGCTCGCCGATCGGCTCGGCGCTCGGGCGGTCGCGCTGCCCCCGCTCTCGGCGCGCGCCGAGGACCTGCGGGCGCTCGCGCTGGACCACCTCGCGCGCATCGGCGTCCGCCTGCGCGGCCGGCCGTTCGGCCTCGACCTGCGCGCCCTGCAGGCCGTCCTCGACCACCCGTGGCCGGGCAACGACGCCGAGATGGGCGCGGTGCTGCTCCGCGCGGCGCTCGTGGCCGAGGGCGACGTGATCGGCGAGAAGGACCTCGCCGCGATCGGCTTCACCCCGCAGCCCGCGCCGCCGGACCGGGCCGAGATCGGCCGGAGCGCGGCGCGACGGGCGCGGCGGCGGCGCGCGGAGAAGGCCGGGTAAGCAACGGGGGAGTTCCAAGCGGGACGCGCCGGCGGGTGGGGCCGCGCGGCGGGGGCGGGCGGGCGCTGGCCATCCGGCAAGACTGGGACGTGGGGGCTTGCGCTGAGAACACCGCCCGGCATGTCTCCCTTCGGGCCTTGCTGACGGAGACGTTTCGTTGCGCGCCACACAAGGCGCGCCTGAGACCTCGAGCCCCCTTGGGACCTTAGGGCACCTCGGTCGGTGCTAGGCGCGCCCGCCCGCCCCCGCCGCGCGGCCCCACCCGCCGGCGCTCACGCCTCCGGCAGAGTCCGCCGCGCGGAGGCGACGGCGCCGCGTCGTCAACGCGGGCTCGCGAGGCGGCGCCGCGTCGCCGACGCGCCCGGACACGTCCCGCCCGGTGGGGGGACCGCCGCCGACTCGTCCCGCCCGGTGGGGGGGACCGCCGCCGACCTCAGTGGAACCGGTAGCCGAGGCTCACGGGGGCCGCGATCACGAAGCCGTCGAGCCCTTTCATGAAGGTCGGCGAGGCGCTCAGGAGGAGCGCGCCCGACGTCCAGCTCGAGCTCGGCCAGTCGGCGATCACGAGCGATAGATCGACGCTCCCGCCGAACGCGAGCGTCTGGAGCAGCGCGGTGTCGGGGAGGCTGCCCTCGCGCGCGGTGACGTCGACCTCGCTCCGGCCGTAGTTGAGGTCGACCAGGTCGGAGGGGATCTCTCCCTTCACGCCCGTGACCTTCGCGTTCTGCGCCACCGCGGCGACGAGCCCCGAGAGGCCCACCCACAGGCGACCGAAACGCATGGAACCGGACGGACCGCCGGCGAGCAGGTACCCACCGCCGAACCGGTAGCCGCCGAGCGCGCGAAGGCCAAGGTGCACCTCCTCGGACAACGCGAGCCCGAGGAACACATGGCCGCCGGCGATCGGTCCGAGCGCCGGCTCGAAGCCCGCGTGGCAGACGTCCTCGTTGCAGGGCGCGATGAGCTCTCCGCCCCCCGGGACGTTGTAGCTGTAAGAATACGAGCTCAGATTCCCCAGGCTGCCGCCTTCGATCAACCCGACCAGCAGGCCGCCGGACAGGCCGACGTCGATGACGTAGCGGTTGGCGTGGCGCGGCGAGGCGTCCTTCGTCGCCGCGGGTTCCTCGTCCGCGGGCGGCGCGTCTTCCTCCGGCGCGGCTGCGGCCTTCCCCGTTCCCGCCGCGGCCTTGCCCGTCCCTGCCTCCGCCTTCCCTGCCCCTGCCCCGGCCTTCCCGGGCGCGGTCCCGGCCTTCCCTGCCCCCGCCCCGGCCTTCCCGGGCGCCCCGGCCTTCCCGGGCGCCCCGGCCGCCGGCGTCGCCGGGTCCTTCGTGGTCGACGGGTCCTTCGCGGTGGCCGCAGGCGCCGCTGCCGCGGGCGCCTCCTCCTGCTTCTCGGGCGCCGGCGCGGCCGAGGGGTCCTTGGCGAGCACCGGAACCGCCACGGATTTCCGCTCCCCCCGCTTGATCGTCACCGTGAGCTCCCACGCCTTCCTGCCCGGGGCGCTCGCGCTCACCTTGTGCTGGCCGGGGTCGATCGGCCTCGCCTGGCCCCAGGCCGACCTGTCGACCGGCGCCCCGTCGAGCGTCACCTCGAGCCCCTCGACGGCGGCGGCCCGCGGCACGTTCAGCGTGAGCCGCGGGACCCGCAGCTCGATCCTCGCTCCCCTCGCCTTCGCGTCGGCCTCGAGGCGCTTGTTCCCCTCCTTGCGCGCCGCGGCCCCGAGGTCGATGTACTCGGACCAGGCGGTCGCGAGCTTCCCCTGCTTCTCGTGGCAGCTCGCCACCTGGAGGAGCGTCGCCGACCTCGGGCTCAGCCTGTAGCTCTCCTCGAGCTTGGGGCAGGCCTCCGCGAGGTTGCCCTTCTTCATGAGCTTCTTGCCCTCGTCGAGCAGCGTCTCCGCCTGGGCGAAGGAGACCCGCGGGCTCACCGCGAGCGCGAGCGCGAGCGCGCAGGCCGCGGCGCGCGCCCACGGCCGCCTCGCGCAACCATCCGTCCGCAGCGAGCGACCGCCGGAGCGCCGGGCACGGCAGGGCATGGGGGGAGAGTTCTCGGTGCGCTTTTCGTCGTGGCGGTTCAACGGGGTGTCGCCTGGAGCGATGCTCTGCAAGGAAGTCGACGGCACGGTGAGCGAGGACGGAAAGGTCCACGCGGGGGCCGGAGCGTATCACGCCCCGTTTGCGCCGATCAAAGCCGCGCGGCGCGCGGCGATCCCATGGCGGTCACGCGGCGACCACGCCGAGATTCCGCGGCAGCCACACGCCGCTCCCGCGACTCACGCGGCGCCGGAGCGCTCGTCGAGCAGCTTGATGCCCGCGGCGACCTCGCTGGCGAACGACTCGGCGAGCACCCTCGCCTGACCGAACCGGGGCGGGACCTCCCTCGCGGCGCGGGCGAGCGCCGCGACCGCGAGGTCGTGCGGCTGGCGCAGGAGGGCGCGGTACGCGAGGCTCCGGCCGGGGACGGTGGCGACGATCGCGAGCGTCGAGGCCGACCACGCGAACGGTGGGCTCTTCCGGGTGGCGGTCGCGAGATCCGTGAGCGGCGTGCGCGTCAGCCAGAGGGCGAGCGCGTCGGCGTAGTCCGGCGCGGCGAGCCCCGGGATGCCCTGCGCCATCTCGGCGAGGCCGACGCGCCGTGTGCTCACGGTCACGTTGCGCAGCTGCCGCCACCGGAGCAGCCGCGGGGGCGGGGGCTGGCCGCGGAAGCTCGCGCTGCCCGTCCACCAGACGACCTGCGCGTCGGTGCGGAAGCAGTCGAGCACGCGCGCGAAGGTCGCGTGCCGCGAGAGCGCGGTCGCCACGTCCGGCGGCGCCGGCACGAGCTCGCAGAGGTCGCGCACGCTCGCGAGCAGGCGGGGATAACGGCTGCGCGTCAGGGGTCCGGCGAGCTCGTGGTTCGTGAGCTGCAGCAGGTCGTTCAGCGCGCAGAGCAGCGCCCAGTCCGCGGACGTGAGCTCCGGGAGCGTGTCGATCGGGGCGATCAGCCGCGCCACGCGCACGCGCGCGAGCTCGATGCGGGAGGCGAGGTCGCGATCGATCGCGGGCGCGCCGTCGCCGAGGAGGAGCGCGAGCCGGACCCCGAACGGGCGCACCAGGTGGAGCGGCCCGCCGAGGACGAGCGGCGCGAGCACGTTCGCCGCCAGCTCGGAGAGGCGCTCGGCGATCGCCTCGGGCCGCGCCGTCATGTCCGGCCGGCGCCCGGCGGGAGGGCCTTCGGCTCGGCGGGCACATCCGAGGGAGCGAGGTCGCGCAGGGGGCGGATGCCTACCCCGCCGAGCACGACCTCGGGGAGCTCGGTGGCCAGCGCCGCCGTGAGGCCCGTGGACCGCGCCGCGACCGGCGACCATTGCTGCGCCTCGAGCAGCGCCGTCTCGAGCGAGACGAACGCGTCCTCGGGCACGCCGACCGCCCGGCCGTCGCGCCCGATGAAGAGCGCCTGCCCGGCGGGGGCGCCCAGCGCGCGGAAGAGCACCCCGGGCGCGACCGCGGGCACCGCGTCGTAACCCGCGGGGATGTAGAGGCCAGGGTGGACCTCCCGGAAGAACTCGCCGACCGGGATGCCCTCGATGCCGGTCGGATGCCGGAGGAAGGCGCCCGCCGCGGTGAAGGCGATGTGGGCACGGCGCAGGGTCTCGGGGCCGAGCGCGTACGCGACGTGCCGGAGGAGCTGCATCTCTTCAGGGCGGATCCACGAGGCCGTGACCGACCGCCACGGCTCGGAGCTCGGGACGAGGCGGAGCTGCAGCACGACCGAGTCGGGGCGCAGCGCCTCCGGCGTCGCCCTGGCGACGACGGGCTCGCGGCCGAGCTCGACCCGGGCGAACGCCGAGACGTCCCCCATCGCCGGCAGCTTCGGGATCTCCAGCGCTTCACGGCCCTGGCCGCGGAAGAGCACGAGGCCCGCCTCGTTGAACACCGGGCAGGCGCGGAGGTTCACCGGGTGCCGGAACCCCACCTCCACCGCGGCGCCCGGCGCGACCGGGACGAAATACCCGAGGCCTGGCGTGCTCGTGAGCAGCGGGACCATCCGCTCGGGCA
This sequence comes from Sorangium cellulosum, assembly GCF_002950945.1. GTDB lineage: Bacteria > Myxococcota_A > Polyangia > Polyangiales > Polyangiaceae > Sorangium > Sorangium cellulosum_E. The sequence goes on along the minus strand of NZ_CP012673.1, from coordinate 4,480,728 downwards.
CCGCGGGCACGCGGAAGAGGTAACGGAGCACCGGGGCGTCATCGAAGCTCGACTCCGGCGGCCACTCGCAGAGGCCCACATCGGCCTCGACGCTGCTCCGGGAGAGATACCGGATCAGCGCGGGGCCGAGCCCCGACTCCGCCAGGAGCCACCGCGGCCCCGGCTCGCGCCCCGCGGCCGGATCGAGGTGCGGCTCCAGGCGGAGGAGCAGCGCGCGCACGTCGAGGCGCCGCTCGACCTCGTACGTCTGCGAGAACGCGTTGTGGTAGAGCGAGAGCGCCGCGTCGCTCGGCAGGATCTGGGGGACGTCGTACCCGAACGGCGCGGCGGCGTCGCGGTACTGGACGAAGTGGCGGCTCGTGCCCGTGAAGCTGTAGCCGCCGGCGAGCCGGGCGACCTCGGCCACCCGGTCGAGCCGGTCGCTGCTCTCCGCCGCGAACAAGAGCGTCACTTCCCGCGCGCCGAGCTTCGAACGCACGATTTCGACGACCAGCGAGCGGAGGATGTCCGCCAGCGATCCCTGCCGCGTGTAGAGCGCCAGGAAGGCGACGAGCCGGTCGATCGAGGGCAGCAGGACGAGGCCCTTGGCCCCGAGCGCGACGCCCTTGGCATCGAGCCCGAGGCCAGGCGTGCGCAGCCGGGTCTGATGAACGGCGACGCGATCGAGCAACGAGAGGCGACCGTAAGAGGAGCCGCCGGATCCGTCAAGGGACGCCCGGCGGGCGTTTCGACCGGGACTTCGGCGGGAACATGCGGGACCGTGCGGGAGCATGCGGGAACGTCGACCGGGCGCGGGCGCGCGGCACGACCACCACGCCGGTCGCAATGCGGCTTCGACGGTCGAAGCGGCCCGGCAGGCGGCAGGCTCGTTGATGCGGCCTGCGGCATGACGGCGACACTGGAACACCTAGCGGGGAAAGCGTAATCTCCTTTCCAATGCGCCCTGTCGGAACACCGCAGGCCCGCTCGGCCCAGCGCCCCGAGAGCATCTGTACGCCACGCGTCCATCGCGCGAGCGCCACCGGCGCCCCTCTCCTGGCCCCCCTCGGCTAGCGCATGAACACCGCGCGCAGCGAACCTCTAGCCCCGCTCATCGCCGGCCGGTTCCACATCGAGCGCGAGATCGGCCGCGGGGGGATCGGCACCGTGCACCGCGCGTTCGACGCGCAGACCGAGCGGTACGTCGCGCTGAAGATCATCTCGGCGGCCAGCGCGGACGCCACCTGCCAGGCCCGGCTGTCGCGCGAGGGGCAGATCCTCTCGGAGCTCGATCACCCGGGGATCGTGCGGGTCGTGGCGTTCGGGACCCTGGAGTCGAGCGCGTGGGACGCGGAGGGGCGGCGGATCGAGGAGGGGGCGACGTTCGTCGCCATGGAGTGGCTCGACGGGGAGGACCTGGCGACGCGCCAGCGGCGCTCGCCGCTCGCGCTGCGCGAGGCCCTCGAGGTCGGGCGGCAGGTGGCGAGCGCGCTCGCGGCCGCGCACGACGCCGGCGTCGTCCACCGCGACATCAAGCCGTCCAACATCCTCCTCCTGCACGGGGCGCCCGGCGGCGCGCTCCGGATCAAGCTCGTCGATTTCGGGGTCGCGGCGTCGCGGGAGGTCGTGCTCACCACCGACCCCGGCGGCCTCGTCGGCACCCCGGCGTACATGTCGCCGGAGCAGGCGCGCGGCGACGCGACGGTCGACGCGCGGAGCGACCTCTACTCGCTCGGCGCGACGCTGTTCGAGCTCGTCGCCGGCCGGCCGCCGCACATGGGGCCGACCTCGATCGCGACGCTCGTTCGCCTGGCGACGACGCCGGCGCCGCGGCTCTCGGAGTTCCTGCTCGACGTGGCGCCGAGCCTCGACGAGCTGATCCACGCCCTCTTGCTCACCGATCGCGAGCTCAGGCCGAGCTCGGCGCGCGCGGTGGCGCAGAGCCTCGAGGCGCTCGTCCGCGATCCCGTCCTGCCCACCCCGTCGCCGCTGCGCGTGAGCGACAACCCGCCGGGCGTGATGGGAACGCGGCTCGTGACCACGATCGTGGCGCTGCACGTGGCCACGGGCGAGGAGCGGCAGCGCGAGATCGAGGCGCTGCGGCGCCGCGGGGCCGACGCGCTGCCGCTCGGCACCGACTCGGTGGTCGCTCACCTCGGCGTGCGCCAGGCCCACGGCGACGAGGCGTCCCGCGCCCTCGAGCACGGGCTCGCGCTCGGCGACCGCGGCGGCCGCGTCGGCGTCGCCTCCGGCCGCATGCGCGTCGACCGGACGCGGTCCGCCGGCGAGGTCGTCGACCGCGCGGTGGCCCTCGCGCGCGAGGCGGGCCCCGGCCGGGTGCTCGCGGACGCGACCACGGTGGAGCTGTCCCGCGGGCGCTTCACGTGCGAGCCCCAGGAGGGCGGCGCCGTGCGGGTCCTCGCGCGCGCGCCGAAGCGGCCCGACGCCCAGACGCCCTTCGTGGGGCGGGACGCGGAGCTCATCACCACCGTCGCGGCCTTCGACCGCTGCGTCGAGGACCGGACGCCGGTCCTCGCGAGCATCTCGGGGCCGCCGGGGATCGGCAAGAGCCGGCTCGCGCGGGAGTTCGTCGCGCGCATCTCGGAGCGGCCGGATCCGCCCCGGCTCGTCCAGCTGCGCTGCGAGTCGTTCGGCCGCGCCCAGGCGCTCGGCGTCGCGACCGACGCGCTGCGCGTCCTCATGGGCCTGCCGAAGGGCGTGTCGACGGAGCAGGCCGACGACGCCGTCCGCGCGCGGCGGCTCCTCCACGGCGACGGCGGGCTGCTGGCGCGCCTGCTCGCGAACCAGCCGTTCCCCGACGGCATCGACCTGCGCGGCGCGCGCGACGCGCTCTACCTCTCGATGACCGAGATCGCGGTTGGCGCCGCGTCGATCGAGCCGTGCGCGCTGCTCGTCGAGGACGCGCAGTGGGCCGACCCGGAGAGCGTCGCCTGGCTCGACCACCTGCTCGGGCGGGCGACGGGCCGGGCGCTCTTCATCATGCTGATGGTGCGCCCGGCGTTCTGGCGCGACCAGGGCCAGCGCTTCGCCGGCCGCGACCACGTGCGCGTGGAGCTGCGCCCGATCGCGCGGCGGGCCACGCGCGAGATCGCGCGGGCGGTCTTCAGCGCGGCCGCGGCCCCGCGGCCCTTCGACGACGCGACGCTCGACCGCGTCGCGCAGCAGGCGGCCGGCTCGCCGCTGTTCGCCGAGGAGCTCGCGCGCGTCATCGCCTCCGGCAAGGACGCGGCCACGGCGCCGACCATCGAGGCGGCGATCCAGGTGAGCCTCGACGCGCTCGACGAGAGCACGCGCGAGGCCGTCGTGAGGATGAGCGTGTTCGGCCTGTCGGTGTGGGACGTGGGCCTCGCCGAGGTCGGCGTCGTCGAGCCGGAGACCGCGCTGAAGAAGCTCATCGCCGCGGAGCTGCTCGTCGAGCAGCCCGCGTCGCGCTTCCACGGGGCGCGCGAGTTCCTGTTCAAGCACGCGCTCGTCCGCGACGTGGCGTACGCCTCCGCCGGCGAGGAGCTCCGGAGGGAGCTGCACGCCGCGGCCGCGCGCTGGCTCGACCGCCTCGGCGAGGACAGCGCGACGGTGGCGCAGCACTTCGACCTCGGCGGCGAGCACGAGGAGGCCGCGATCCGCTGGGAGGCGGCGGCGCGGCGCGCCCTCGCGACGAACTCCCTGCGCGACGCGGTCACGATGGCCGACCGCGCGCTCGTGTTCTCCCCCGACAAGCCGACGGCGTTCGCGCGCGCCGTCCTGCTCGAGGAGGCGTATTCCCGGCTCGACGCGCGCTCACCCGAGCGCGACTCGGCGATCCGGGCGATGGGCGAGAACGTCTTCGACGAGGCGAGCGAGCTCCGCACCCTCACGGCGCGGGCCCGCTACGACCACGCGTGCGGCTCCGGGATCGACCTGGAGGAGCGCCTGACGGCGCTGCGCGATCGCGCCCGGGCGATCGATCTCGTCGAGGAGGAGGCCCAGTGCTCGGCCACGCTGGCGCACGTGCACGCGTTCGCCGGGCAGCTCGCGATGGCCGAGCAGGAGGCGGCGCAGCTGCTCGACCTGGCGGCGCGGCGGGGCCTCGTCTGGGCGGCCGTCGACGCGTGGCAGACGCGCGCGGTCGCGCACCAGACGCGCGGCGAGCCGGCCGCGGCGCTCGGGGCGCGCCGGAACGCGGCGCGGGCCGCGCGCCGGGCGGGGCTGCAGGAGCGCGAGGCGACGCTGACGATCAACGTCGGCTTCGCGCTCACGACGATCGGCGCGCGGGAGGAGGCCCTCCAGGAGATCGAGGGCGGCATCGCCAGGGCGCAGGCGATCGGCAGCTCCGGGGCGGTGCGGCACGGGCAGATGATCCTGCTCTGCTGGGCGGCGACGTTCGGCCCCGAGCCGCGGCTCGACGCCGTGCTCGCCGAGCCGCGCGCGAGCGCGGACGAGGCCGCCGGCAGCATGTGGGTCGTGCGCGACCGGGTGACGCTCGGCATCCTGTTCTACCGGGGGTGCGAGCTCCTGCGCTCCGAGTCGTCGGGCCTCGCGCGGGCCCGCTCCCTGCTGAAGAAGGCCACCGAGGCGTACCGGGTGACGGAGAACCGCGACGTCCTGCCCGTCGCGCTCGGGTTCTGCGCCGAGGCGGAGCGCCGCTTCGGCAACGCCGAGCTGGCCGGGGAGATCGCGCGGGAGGCGGCGGCCCTGGTCGAGGCGGGCGCGCCGAGCCTGCTCAACGAGGCGCCGATCTACCTCGCGCTGCACGACGCGTGCGTGGACATGGGCGATCTGGAGGGCGCGCGGGACGCGATGGAGCGCGCGATGCCGCCGCTCCTGCGCCGGCTCAAGGGGCTCGCGGGGACGCCCTACGCGAGCTCGTTCCTGCTCAACCTGCCGCAGAACTCGGCGTTGCTCGCCGCCGCGGAGGCCTACGGCTGCGTGCCGCCGCCGATCGAGGCGATGCTCAACAGCAAGGCCTGACCCCGGCGCGCGGCCGGGGCGGGCCCCCTCACTTGGTCGGCGGTGCGGCGCCGCCCGTCTTGCCGGGCTTCGGGGGCGGCGGGAGCGGGCGCAGGTTGATGGTCAGCACCTCGTCGCGCGTGAAGACGACGAAGCGCGCTTCCGGCGTGTAGCCGTCGGCCGTGACCCGGATGCGGTGCCCCGTGCCGTCGCGCTGGAACTTCGCGTAGAACGGGTTCGATTCGAGCGGGATGTCGTCGAGGAAGATCTTCGCGTCGAGCGGCGTCGCGATGATCCGGAGCTCGATCAGGTTCGTGGTGGGCGGCTCGTCGATCGGTCGATCGTCGCGCGGCTTCTCCTCGCTCTTCGGCTCGTCCGGCGGCGGGAGGATGTGGCGGCCCACGAGCACCACGCCCAGCCCCACGGCGCCCCCGAGCGCCACGACGGCCGCCGCGATCGCGGCGGTCCACACCAGCGTCCTGCGCCGGCTCAGGTGGGTGTTGGCGACCATGATCGTGGGGATCGTCTTGCGGCTCGAGATGCTGTCCTCTCGAGACCCCTCCTCGCCCAGGATCTGGTCCGGCATCGGCGAGTTGAAGTGCTGCGACACCGGCATTCGCTGGGACCACGGCACCGCTCCGCGCTCCTCGAGCACCGGCAGGAGCTCGAACTCCTCGCCCCCCTCGGCCGCGGCGGCGGCGTGCAGCTTCCCCAGCTGCTCGCTGATGGCGGACCGCACCTCCGCCCGCCGGTGCGCGAAGGTCTCGCCGACGAGGCGGCCGATCTCGGCCGCCGCCGGCCGTCGCCCCATCGTCGTGATGTAGGCCTCGATGTCCTCGCGCATCTGGGCCGCCGTCGCGTAGCGGTCCTCGGGCGCCATCGCGAGCGCGCGCGAGCAGATCCGCTCGAGCTGGTCCGGCGCAGCGGGCCACCGCTCGCGCAGCTGCGGGATCTCGCCGAACGTGAGCCGCTGGAGGATCTGCACGTCGGAGAGCTCGCCCCAGAAGCGCTCGCCCACGACGAGCTCCCAGAAGATGAGCCCCATCGAGAAGATGTCCGCGCGGCGGTCCACCATCGTCGCGAGCGCCTGCTCGGGCGCCATGTACCGGATCTTCCCCTTGACGACGCCGGTGCTCGTGTCCGCGTCGCGCGTCGCCCACTTCGCGATGCCGAAGTCGACGACCTTCGCCTGCCCGTCGTACGTGACGAAGATGTTGTGCGGGCTGATGTCGCGGTGGACGACGTGGAGCGGCTGCCCGTTGAAGTCCATCAGCTCGTGCGCGTAGTGCAGCCCGGCGAGCGCGTCGGAGAGGATCGCCAGGTACACCGCGCGGTGCCGCGAGGGGTCGAGCTTGCGGCAGATCCGATCGAGCGAGTGCCCCTCGAGGTACTCCATCACGATGTAGTACTGGTCGTCGATCTGGCCGCACTCGTACGTCTGCACGACGTTCGGGTGGTTCAGCCGCGCGGCGAGCCTCGCCTCGTCGAGGAACATCGCGTTGACCTCGGGCTCGGTCGCGATCCCCGGCTTCAGCCGCTTGATCACCACCAGCTTCTCGAACCCGAGCGGGCCGCGGTGGGCGGCGAGGAAGACCTCGGCCATCCCACCTTGCCCCAGCTTGGCGATCAGCCTGTATCTCCCGAAGCCTCTCGCCGACTGCACGGGGAGCCGGACGATCATCGATGAGGAGGTCACAGCACCCGATCGTCTGTAAGGATTGATGCCCCGTCAAGAAGACTCATGGAGATGTACATCCCGGCGACATTGGGGGGAGCTCCGGGGGCCGAGCGCGCTGCGCGCCCGGTCCCCGGAGGCCCCGTTTAACGAAGTGATCTCCGAGAGTTGAGGGCGTGGCCCTCCCGCGCGTTCAGCCTTCCCCGATCGCGATCCCGAGCGCCTGACGCAGCGCAAAATACTGGTCGCTGGTGGAGAAGATGAGCAGCTCCTTGAGCTTGTCCTGCGGCGGCAGATCACCGGGCTGCTGCGGCTCGGCGGCGATGATCTTCTTGGCGATCTCCAGGTCGCCCGAGAGGAGCAGGCCGGTGCGCGTCGCGGTGATGTCGACGCACTGGACCCACCGCTTGATGTTGGCCTTCGCGCCTTCCGCGAGGAACTTCTTGACCACCATCCGGAGCCCCTCGAGCTGCATGGGCTGCATGAACCCGCGGAGCGTCTGCGCCGTGGCCATGATCTGCTTCTCGATGTCCTGCGGCACCGGCGTGTCGGGCGCGACGAGCTTGATGCCCGCGAAGAGGAGCACCGTCAGCTCGGTGACCGTCGGGAACAGCGTCTTGATGTAGTGCTCGCCGCGGTACATCGCGAGGTGCTTGCCCACGATGAAGGTGAGCTCCTGCGGCGAGAACCCGGTCAGGACGGTCTGGCCCGCGACGGACGCCGGCTGCTCGTTGGCCACGGCCACGAGCGCGCCCGGCACGTCGCTCCGCACGTAGAGCCGCGGCGCCGGCAGCCCGAGGACGTTGGCCGCCCAGCCGAACGTCCGGGCGAACGTCACCGTCGACGTCGCGGGATCCTGCAGGAACCGCGGGTCGAGGACGGGCAGCTCCCGCCGCTGCTTCAGGGTCTCGATCTTCGCCCGGAGGGCCGCCCCGGCGATCATCTCGAAGATCTTGCCGACGTAGAGGTTCTCCTCCTCGTGGAACAGGTTCCTGATCCACTGCTCGTTGTCGAGCCGGCTCTTCGCCGGGATGAGCCCCTGAGGCCGGTAGTCCTCGAAGTACTGCTGCTCGTCGGGATCGGCCTTGCGGAGGAACGAGAGCGCCGCCGCCACGCACCAGGCCTGGTCGTACTGCTTGCTGTCGACGTACAGGCGGTAGAGCCGCTTGTACGGATCGAGCTTCATCGGATCGAGCTTGACCAGGGCCTGGAACTCGCCGATCGCCGGCTCGAACTGCTGCGACTGCTCGTAGAGCTCCGCCAGGATGAGGTGCTCCGTCTCGTCCTCGGGCTTGAGCCGCGAGGCCATGCGGAACGTCTCGATGGAGGCGGTCTGATCGCCGAGCCGATCGCGGTAGATGAGCCCGAGCGCGTGCCAGAGGCTGTACTCGAGGTCCGTGTTCCCCTTGCCGGCGACCCGGTGCAGCATCTTGCGGTACGCCCGCTCGAGCTGCTTCCACTCCTTGAGCGCGGTGAGGATCTTGTTGATGCGCTCGAACGCCTCGAGGAAGTGCGGGTTGAGGTCCAGCGCCTCGTTGAACAGCTCCACCGCGCGCGCCTGGTCCTCCAGCTTGTCGCGGTAGATCTGCGCCATCGTGTAGAAGTAGCGGCTCTTGCGATCCGGCTGCGGCTCGAGATCCGCGATGCGCTGGATGCAGTCCACCATCCGCTCCCACTGGCCCGTCTTCTGGTAGAGCGGGAGCAGCTTGTGGAGCAGCACGTGGTTCTGCGGCTCCAGGTCGAGCGCCTCCTCGAGGGCCTCGATGCCCTTCGGGATGTTGTTCTCCTTCTCGACCCAGATGTCGCCGATCTCGTTCAACATCTTGAACCGCTCGGCGCCGTCCATGATGTTGTCGAGGATCTGCCGCTTGTAGTGGCAGACCTGCTTGTAGTCCTTGAGGCCGTCGTAGACCGAGACGAGCGCCTCGAGGGTCGGCCGGTGCGAGGGGTCCGCGCCGAGCGCCTTCTCGAAATTGTTGACCGCCTGCTTCGACTGCCCCTGCGCCTGCTTGATGCAGCCGAGCTTGTAGTAGACCGTGGCCCGCTCCTCGGTCTCGCCCTCGTCGAGGCTGGTGAGCACCTTCTGGTAGTTCGTGAGCGCGCTCGCCCAGTCGCTGAGCTTGAAGCTCACGTCCGCGAGGCCCCGGATCGTCTCGTGGTCGGTCAGATCCAGGTTGTGCGCGGCCGTGTACGCCTTGAGCGACGCCTCGTCCTTGCCGAGCCGCTCGAGGACCTTGCCGAAGGTCCGCTGCAGCCGGTGCTGCTCCGACCGATCGCGCTTGCTGCTCTTCCTGACGAGCATCTCCGCGAGCGGCTCGGCCTGGGCCCACCGCTCCGTGGAGACGTACTCGCCGAGGAGCGGCATCGCGGCGTCCTCGTTGTCGGGATCGCTCTGCAGCGCCATCTCGTACGCCTGCACCGCGAGCCCGTGCTCGCCGAGCATGTCGTCGCGGAGCTTGCCGAGCTCGACGAGCAGCCGCGCCTTGGCGCGGGGCGCGTCGGTGTTCATCTGCTCCTGATCGAGGTACCGCGCCGCCCGGTCCCAGTCGGCCGCGTCGATCGCGATGACCCGCAGCGCCGCGAGCGTCGGCACGTGGGCCGGATCGAGATCGAGCGCCATCTCGAAGCGGTCCTGCGCCAGCGCCCGGTCGCCGAGCTTCTCGTCGAGCTGCCTGCCGATCCGGTAGTACATCTCGACGCGCTGCTTGCCGTCGGCCGTGAGGTCGGCGACGCGCGTCATGTACTCGATGGCCTTCGCCGGGTCGTCCTGCTTCTCGTAGAGCTTCGCCAGCGCCTCCAGGGCCGGGATGTGCGTGTCCTGGATGTCGACGATGTTCAGGTACGCGTCGATCGCGCGGTCGAGGTCCTCGATCTCCTCGGCGTAGACCTTCGCCGTGTGCGACCAGAGCTCGATCTTCTTGTTTCGATCGTTCGACGCGTTGATGTGGCGATCGTACGTGTTGATGAGGTCGTGCCACTGGCGGAGCCGGCGGTAGCAGCGCTCCAGGGCCTCGAGCGCGGCCTCGTGCGTCGGGTCGATCTCGACGACCTGCTCGAGCCGCGCGGCCGAGAGGTCGGGCTTCAGGAACTGCTCCTCCTGGAGGGTCGCGATCTTCATCAGCACGTCGATGCGCTCGCGCTCCGTGGTCACGACGTCGAGCTGCATCTCGAGGACGCGCACGAGGTCCGGCCACTGGTGCGTGGTCGTGTAGACGCGCTCGAGCCCCCGCATGGCGAGGAGGTTCGACGCGTCGATCTCCAGCACCTCGCGGTAGACCGCGCCCGCCTTCTCGATCAGGCCGAGCTTGGTCTCGTAGAGGCCCGCGGTGCGCAGCTTCACCGACGCGACGACCTCGGGATCGCTGACGCTGCGCGCCTTGCGGAGCAGCACGTCGACGAGATCGTTCGGCTGATCGCGGTCGGTGTAGATGCGCTCCAGCGCCTCGAGGGCCGGGAGGTGCAGCTGATCGACGTCGAGGGCGCGCCTGTAGAAGCTGAGCCCCTGCTCGACCTCGCCCATGTGCTTCTCGAGGACCTCGCCGAGCTCCGTCAGGATCTCCTTCCGGTCGACGTCGGTCACCGCGACGTTGAGGGCGCTCGTCAGCCGCTGACCCTGCAGCTGCCACTGGCCGGTCTTCTTGAAGAAGTTCGCCATCTGGCGCAGCACGGCGACGTTGTTCGGGTCGTGCGCGAGGATCTGCTCGTAGTACGGCTGGGCGTAGTCGGGGCGGCCGAGGTCCTCCGCGTACCACTTGGCGAGGCGCAGGCAGAGGGTGATCTTCTGGAGCGGCGCCGTCTGCTGCTGCAGCCACCCGTTCACCGTCTGCACGAGCTCGGGCCAGCGGTTCGTCGCCTGCGCCATGCGCTCGAGGTAGCGGACCGTGTCCATGTCCGAGAAGTCCATCTCGAACGCGGTCAGGAGCGCGTCGAACGCCTGGGGCTTGTCCTCGAGCTGCTCCTCGAAGACCCGGGCGACCTTGCGGAGGATGTCGGTCTTCTCCTCGACCTCCTCGCGGGACTCGAGGCGCGCGAGGTAGAGCTCGATGAGCGGCTCGCTCCGGCGGGCCGCGTCGTGGAGCTCCTCGAGCGCCGCGAAGGCCTGGTCGTGCGTCGGGTCGAGCTCCAGGACCTTCTCGTACGCGAGCGTGCCCCGGTCCCTCTCGCCGACCTGGTGCTCCCAGATCTGCGCCACCTCGAGGTACTCGCGCACCTTGTCCGCCGGCGACTCGTACGCCGCCGCCCGGCCCATCTTCACGTCGATGACCTCGACCCACCGCTCCTCGGCCCGGAGCAGGTTCTCGAGCGCGGCCATCGCCTCGAAGTCCTTCGGGTCGACCTCGAGCAGCTTCCTCCACGCCTCGATGGCGTCGTACGACTGCCCGAGGACGTGCTGGTAGGTCGTCCCGAGCTCGCGGTAGAGCGCGATCAGGTTCTCGACCGGAAGCACGTCCCGCGCCCGATCCACCGTCTGGTGCAGCGAGCTCACGATCTGCTGGGGCTCGTTGCGGAGCCGCCAGATCGCCGCGATCGCGTAGAGCGCCTCGAGGTTCGCGTAGTCGATGTCGAGGACGCGCTGGTAGTCGTCGAGCGCCGAGTCGTCGCGGCCGAGCTGCTCGTGGAACAGCTTGGCGCGGCGGAGCAGCACGGCGACGCGCGACTCGTCGTCGATCGCGATGTCGTAGTGCCGCTCGAGGACGTCGCAGAGCTCGGCCCACTGCCCCACCCGCTCGTAGAGGTTGGAGAGCGCGCCGAGCGCCTCCGGATCCTCGCCGCGGAGGTCGAGCACGCGCTTCCACGTCTCGACCGCGCCCTGGACGTCGTTCAGCCGATCGGCGAGCAGGTGCGCCATCTTGGCGCGGATGTCCGCCTCCTGGCTGTCGCCCATCGCGTTCTCGAGCTCGCGCTCGAGCACCACCTTGAGCTGCGTCCAGGCCCCCTTCGTCGTGTAGATGCGCTCGAGGGCGCTGATCGCCTGCTCGTTCGTCGTCTCGAGCTCGTCGAAGATCCGCCGGAACGCGCGGATGGCGTCGTCGAGCTGCCCGAGCCGCTCCTCGTACGTCTGGCCGAGCCGGAGGTACAGGTCGACGAGCTCCGGGCGGTCCTCGGTCGCGCGCACCCGCTGCTCGAGCACGCTCGCGAGCTCGGGGTACTGCTCCAGGAGCGTGTAGATCCGGTCGAGGTTCGAGAGCGCCTCCGCCTCGAGCGGCTCGATGCCGAGCACGTAGCGGTAGGTCTCCTCGGCCTTGGCGATGTCGCCGAGGTCGGTCTCGAAGACCCGCGCCAGCCGCTTGCCGATGCTGGTCTGGACCTCCTTGTCGCCGTGGATGCCCAGCACGTCGGCGTACGCGTTGGCGAGCAGCTCCCAGCCGCCGTCGACGGAGCCCGAGAGCCGCTCCACCTCCTCGAGCGTCTTCTCGTCGCGCGGGTACTCCTTGAGCGACCGGATGTAGACGCTGAGCGCGCCGTCGGGCGAGATGAGCCGCTCCTCCTGGAGCTCGGCCAGCCGGTAGTACATCGCCAGCCGATCCGGCTCCTGGGTGAGGTGGGTGAGCTCGGCCTCGAGCACCCCGCCGAGCTTCTCCCACTCCGCGGCCGCCTGGTACAAAGGCTCCAGGATCGCGCCGATCTCGATCTGCTTGATCCCGGCCGCGAAGAGGCCCTCGAGGGCCTCCAGCGTGGGCGAGTGCTCGGGCGCCGCGGTGAGCACCTCGCGGTACGCCGCGATGGCCGCGGGCAGGTCGTTGAGGCGCGTCTGGTGCACCACGCCGAGCCGGTACTTGAACTCGAGGATCTCGTCCGGCGACTGCCCGAGCTCCGCCTCCCGCGCGAGGATCTCGACGAGATCGCCCCACCGCTCGGTCGCGGTGAACAGGCGGTCGAGCGACGCGATCGCGGTCTGGTTCTCCGGATCGGCCTCGAGCACGCGCCGGTAGCGCGCGACGGCGCTGTCGATATCCTCGAGCTGCGTCTCGAAGATCTGCGCGAGCCGGAGCCCGAGCTCGACGAGCCTGCCCGGGTCCTCGCCGAGCCGGTTCAGCTCCGCGTCGTAGAGCGCGGCGACCTGCGGCCAGCGGTTCACCACCATCGCGAGCCGCTCCAGGTTCGAGAGCGACTCCTCGTTGCCGATGTCGCTCGTCACCGCCCGCGCGTACGTCTCGAAGGCGGAGACGTGATCGCTCAGCATCTCCTCCGAGAGCCGCGCGATGCGGTGGAGCAGGTCGACCTTCTGGTACGGGTCCTCCGCGACCCGGACCTGGACCTCGAGCACGCTGATCAGCTTCTGCCACTCCCCGGACGCGTCGTAGATCGGCTCGAGCACCCGCGCCGCGCCGAGCGGATCCCGGGTGCCGTCCTTGATCTGCTCGAGCGCGCGGAGCGTCGGCTCGTGATCGGGCATCTGCTGGAGCAGATCGCGGTAGAGCTCGATGGCCCGCGTCACGTCGTCGAGGTGCTTCTCGTAGAGCTCCGCGATCCGGTACTGGTAGCTGATGCCCTCGGCCGGATCCGAGGCGAGCTCGGCCTCGTGCTGGAGGACGCTGAGCAGCTCGAGCCAGTTCTGCGAGGTCTGGTAGAGGACGTCGAGCCGACCGAGCGCCTGGAGGTCGTCCGGATCGATCTCGAGCACCCGCTGGTAGGTGTCAATCGCGCTCGCCACGTCGCCGAGCTCGCGCTCGTACACCGCGCCGATCTGGTAGTAGATGCGCTTCTTCTCGTTGTAATCGAGGACGAGGTCGGCCTTCTTCGCGTAGACCGAGAGCAGCTCCTGCCAGCGCGAGAGGCTGAGGTAGAGCTTGGTCAGCGCGTCGATCGCCCTGAGATCCTCGGCGTCGAGCTCGAGCACCTTGCCGTAGACGGCGATCGCCTGGTCGTGCCGCTCGAGCACCTCCTCCTCGATGCTCGCGGCCTGGAACAGGGCGAGCTTCTTCTCGTTCGGCTCCTCGAGGATGTCCGCCTTCTGCTGGAGGATCTGCGACAGCTCGTGGTAGCGCTCCGAGGTCCGGAACAGCCGCTCGAGCGACTCGGCCGCGTGCAGGTTGCGCGGATCGATCTCGAGCACGCGCCGGTAGTGCCCGACGGCGCTGTCCATGTCGCCGAGGTCGCCCTCGTAGATGCGCGCGCTCATCGTGTAGAGCGTGCTCGCGAGCTCGGCGTCGGTCTGCTGCGCCGCCAGCGTCTCGAAGACGCGCGCGAGGTCGGCGAAGCGGCCGGTCGCGCGGGCGAGCCGGTCGAGCCCCTCCTGCGTCGAGTCGGAGGCCGGATCCTGGCTCAGGGCGCGCGCGTAGGTGTCGAACGCCGAGCTGAGATCGTTGCCCGCGTCCTCGTAGAGCACGGCGATCTGGTGGAGCAGCTCGACGCGGCGGGTCACGTCGTCGCTGCGGCGCACCTGCACCTCGTGCACCCCGATGAGCTTCTGGTAGTCGCCCGACTGGCGGTAGAGGGGCTCGAGGATCTCCGCGATCGCGACCTCGTGCTCGGGGAGCTTCCCGAGGCGCTCGAGCGCCGCGAGCGCCTCGACGTTCGTCGGCTCGCGCTCGAGCACCTGGCGGTAGATGTCGATCGCCGACTCGACGAGCCGCATCCGCGACTCCCGCAGCGCGGCGAGGCGCAGCATCAGCCGGATCTGCGCCTCCTCCTCGACCGCGAGGTTGAGCTGCGCCTCGAGGTTGTCGGCCAGCTCCTCCCACATGCCCTGGCGGCTGAAGAGCCCGTCGAGCGCCGTCAGCGCCACGAGGCTCGTGTCGTCGATGGAGAGGACCTCCCGGTAGGCGGCGATCGCCTCCTCGGGCTGCCCGAGCCGCTGCTCGTAGACCTCGGCCATCTGGGCGTAGAGGCCCTCGCGCTCGCCGGGCTCGTGCACGAGCTCGATGCGGCGCCGGTAGACGCCGATGAGATCGCCCCAGCGCTCGGTGCGCCGGTAGAGCGCGTCCATCGCCTCCAGCGCCTCCGAGTCGCCCGGATCGATCGAGAGCACGCGGAGGTAGCCGTTCGCCGCCTCCTCGACCTTCCCGAGCCGCTCGTGGGTGCTCGCGAGCCGCATCCAGTACTCGCGGCTCAGCCGCGCGTCGCTCAGCGAGTCCGCGATCTCGCTGAAGATGACGTCGAGCCGATCCCAGGCGCCCGCCTGCGCGGCGAGCGACTCGAGCTCCGCCCGCGTCTCGGCGTGCGACGGGTCGTCCTTGAGCGCCCGCGACTGCGCGTCGAGCGCGCGGTTGAGATCGTTCAGGTTGTCGGCCGCCGTCCGCGCCACCTTGCGGAGGAGCGAGACGCGCGTCGCCGTGTCGCCCTCGGCCGCCGCGAGGATCTCGAGCGCCTGGATCAGCTTCTCCCAGTCGCCGCGCCCCTCGTAGATCTCCTGCAGGATGGCCGCCGCCTCGGCCCGCAGCGCCTCGTTCGACAGGAGCGCCTCCAGCGCGAGGCGCGCGGCGTCGTTGCCCGGATCGAGGATCAGGATTTCCTTGTAGTTCTCGAGCGCTCCGGCCGCGTCGTTCAGGTGTTTCTCGAGGGTGCTCCCGAGCCGGAACTTGAGGTCGATGAGCGCCTGCTCCCCGACGTCGGAGTCGATGCGCTTGCGGAGCACGTCGACGTAGGACTCCCAGTCCTCCTGCTCGCGGTAGAGCTTGTCGAGCGCGGCGAGCGCCTGCGGGTCGGTCGGCTCGTCGTCGAGCACCTGGCGGTACGTCGCGATCGCCTGCGCCGGGTCGCGCAGCTCCCCCTCGTAGAGCGCGGCGATCCCGTAGAGGATGCGCTTCCGCTCCTCGGGCTCGCTCACGATGTCCCGCTTCTTCTCGTAGATGCCGAGCAGCTCGCTGTACCGGCCCGTCTCGCGGTAGAGCCGCTCCAGCGCGCTGATCGCGGCCTGGTTCTCGCTGTCGGCCTCGTACACCGCGCGGAACTGCGAGAGCGCCTCGTCGATGCGCTTCACCTCGTCGAGCAGCACGCGCCCGAGCCGGAGCCGGAGGTCGACGCCGAGCGTGATGTCCCCCTCGCTCTCCGCGCGCGCGATCGCCGTCGAGTAGGCCGTGATGAGGGCGTCCCACCCCTCGGTGGTGCGCGCGGCCCGCTCGACGTCATCGATGCACTGCTCGTCCTGCGGGGCGATCTGGAACGCCGACAGGTAGCGCTCGAACGCCTTCTGCGGCTCCTTGAGCCGCGTCTCGTAGAGCGCGGCGACCTGGCGGTAGAGGTCGAGCCGGGAGGCGTCGTCCTGGTCGTGCGAGAGCTTCACCTCGATGGCGCCGGCGAGCCCCTTCGAGTTGTTCGCCTGCGTGTAGATCGGGATCAGCGCCTCGGCGGCCTGGAGGTGCGAGCCGTCGATCGACAGCACCTTCTCGTAGGCGCGCGCCGCGCGATCCGCCTTCTGCTTCTGGACCATCCAGAGCTCGGCGATCTTGAGCAGCAGGCTGATCTTGGCGGCGTCGTCGGTCTCCTTCGCCTCCTGCGACTCGAGGACGCGGATGAACTCGTCCCACTTGCCGCTCTCGGCGTAGAACACCTCGAGGTCGTCCCAGCGCTGGAGCTGGAGGTACGCCTTCTTGAGCGCCTCCTGGGCCCTGCGGTCCTGGGGGTTCAGCGCGATCACCTCCTGCCAGGCGCGGACCGCGGCCTCGTCGTCCTTGAGGCGCTCGCCGTAGAGCTGCGCGAGCTTGCTGAGGAGCGCGAGCTTCTGGGCGCTGTCGTACGTCGTGTCGACCTGCTTCTGCAGGATCACGGCGTACGCCTGGTAGTCCCTGTTCTTCTCGTAGAGGCCCGCCAGCGCGTTCAGCGCCTCGGGGTTCTCCGGGTCGTTCTCGAGCACCTCGTTCCAGAGCTCGATGCCGACGTCGACCTTCTTCACCCGCTCGGACGCGAGCTTCGCGATCTCGAGGTACTTCGCGGCGCGCTCGGCGCCGGACGGGAGCGCGGACGCCTCGCGCCGGAGCAGCCCGATGAGCTTCTCCCAGTCGCGCCGCTTCTCGTAGCTCTGGCGGAGGAAATCGATCGCCTGCGGGTGCTCGCCGTCGATCGCGAGGATGGCCTCGTAGCACTTCACCGCCTCGGCCGCGTTCGAGAACTTGCCCGAATACAGCTCCGCCGCCTTCGCGTAGTGCTCGATCTTCTCGGCCGGATCCGAGACCACCTCGGCGATCTCGATGAGCGTCTTGACGTACTCGTTGTAGCGCTTGGCCTGCTCCTGCTTGCTGGCCTTCGCCTTGAGCTCCTCGACCCGCTCCGTCGCCTCCGCGGCGGGGGGCGGCGGCGCCGTCGGCCGCCGGCCGACCTCGGAGTCGGCGGGCCGGCTCTCGGCGGGCGCGCGCGGCGCCGGCTCGACCGCGAGCGCGGCCACGGCGGGCGCCCCAGCGCCGTTCGCCTGCGGCTCGTCGGCGGGCGCGCTCGCCCTGCCGCTCACGGGGCCGCTGACAGGCGCGGGGCCGCTGACAGGCGCGGGGCCGCTGACGGGCGCAGGCCCGCTGACGGGCGCAGGCCCGCTGACGGGCGCGGGCGCGCTCACGGGAGCCGGCGCGCTCACGGGGACGGGCGTGACGTCCGCGCGCTCGACCGGCGCGGCGATGGCCGGCGCGACCGGCGCAGCGATGGCCGGCGCGACCGGCGCAGCGATCGCGGGCGCGACCGGCGCGGCGGCCGGGGGCGCGACCGACGCGGAGGCCGCGGGCGCGGCCGCCGCAGCCGTGAGGCGCTCGCCGATCTGGGCCTCGAACGCGCTCAGGCTCGGGTGCGTCGGCGCGACCGCCGTGAGCCGCTCGAACCAGCTCCTCGCCCGCATGAGGTTGCCGAGCTGCCGCCAGGCGATGCCGCCCGCCTGGGCGATCATGAACGGGGAGCTGCCGTTCTGGTTCGCCGCGCTCTCCGCCAGCGACGCGACGCGCTCCCAGTTGCCTTCCTTCGTCCCCCAGAGCTCGCGCAGGTACGCGAACGCCGCCTCGTTGGACGGATCGTACCGGAGCGCCTCCTCCAGGAGCTTCGAGCCGATCTCGACGTTCTGGTGCCGCGTGGCCCAGCGGACGCCGAACTTGAACGCCGCCTCGCCGCGCGACGCGCCGGTGCGCGCGTCGAGGATGCGGCGCTGCGTCTCCAGGATCGACTGCGGCCGCTCCTCCTCCGCGAGCAGCCCCTCGAACATCGCCGCGGCCTGCTTGTCGGAAGGCGCCGCCTCGTAGGCCTGCCGGAGCAGCTCCTCGAGCTGGCCGCGATCGAAGCGCTTCGCGAGCCGCGCCGCGCGCAGGAGGAGCCGCTTGCGCTCGCTCACGCTCGCCGCCGCGTCGGCCGCCTCGACCAGCTCCGCCATGTGCCCCGCCCACGACGACTGATCCACCTGCATGTCGCCGAGGGAGGCCCGCGCCTCCTCGCTCGTCCCGCCGGAGACGCCGAGCGCGCGCGCGTACGTCGCCGTCGCGCGCTCGAAATCGCCCGCGTCGCAGAGCACGTCGCCGAGCTCCACGAGGAGCTCGGCGGCCGCGGTGCCCTCGGGCGCGTTCCGGAGCTCGAGCTCCAGGAGCTTCTGGACCATGTTGGTCTTGCCAAGGTCCCAGTAAATCGAACGCGCCGACTCCAGCGCCTCGAGCAGCGCTGGATTCAGCTTGTAGGCGTCCTGGAAGTGCTTCAGCGCCTTGACGGCCTGAAGGAACTTCTCCTCGAGCAGCCGCCCGAGCTTCAGGTGATACGCCGCCTTCCGGGTCGCGTCCCCTTCGGCCGCAATCCCCTTCTCGAGCTCCTCGACGAGCCCTTGCCAGTCATGAACCGACTCGAGATGATTGAGACGCTGCGCAAGATCCATTGATTATCGACCCTCGGCCCCGACCTTCGGACGGATTGAAACGCCTTACGTACCCCGCGCCGCGCGCGGCATCACGGCCCCTGGCCACCGAGCCGCGCGACGAGCGTGTTCGCCGTCTCGCACTCGGTCTTGAAGCTCGCTGCCTTCGATCCCTTGCAGGCGCGCGTGGTGAACCCCTTGAGCATCTGGATCGCCTCCTGCTTGCGCGGCGGATCCAGGGTCGCGTACGTGCTGCCAAGACTCCAGAGGATCTGTACGGACTCCGGACCATCCGACGGCGCAACCGCTCGAGCGGCCTCGAGCTCGGCCACCATCTCCGCCGTGGACCCGCGGTCCTGGTAGACCGACGCGAGCAGGCTGTGGATGCCGAAGAGGTACTTGTCCCCCTGCTTCGCGAAGCTCTTCGCCTCCTTGAGCACCTGCTCGGCCTCCTTCGTGTAGCCGAGGCGGGTGTACAGGTCGGCGAGCGCCGCGTAGTACCGGATCTCCGTCGGGTTGTGCTCGATCGCCTTGGTGAGGTTCTCGAGCGCCTTCTGCTCGTCGTCCGTCCAGAGATAAACGTTCCCGAGCTGGGAGTAGCAGTCGGCGAAGTTGGGATCGTTCTCGATACACTTCTGGTAGGGCTCTTTGGCCTCCTCGTACGAGATCGTCTTCTTCTTCGCCTGCTGCTCGAGCGCCCAGCCCCGCTCGAACCAGTAGTTCGCGTACTTGGGGGCGATCTGTGTGGCGCGCGCCAGCGTGGAGGCCACCTTGTCCCACTGCTCTTGCTTCTTCTGGGCCATCGCCAGCTTGAAGAAGATGCGGTGGTTCGTGGCGTCGAGCTTGGTCGCCTGCTCGTACTTGTTGGCCGCGCCGTCGGGGTTGACCGCGACCTCCTTGTCGGCCTGATTCGCCAGGATGACGGCCTCCTGGCGGTGCCTGCTGCAGCCCAGCCCCGCCGCGCTCGTCGCGACCAGCCCGACCATCAAGAATGCCCCAAGCTTCATCGACCTCACCTTTCGAATGGAATCGGCTCCGCCGGCTCCTAACGTGACCGTGGGCATTGCGCCGCCCCTTCAGCGATCCGGAGCGGCAGAGCCGCCCCTCCAGCGACCCGGAGACGGCTGCGCCGCTCCGTCCACATTCCCCGAGGCGGGTGCGCCGCCTCGTCAACCATCCCGGAGACGGCTGCGCCGCCCCGTCGTCAATCTCGGAGACGGTTGCACCGGCTCCGTTGTGGCACCGTCAAACGCTGTCCTGAGGTGCGCGCGTTGAACCTCGCTCGGCGTCGCGAGAATAGGCGGAGCCAACCGAGGAAGTCCAGGGCTTCGGCTTCCGCCTGGCGCGCCGTCTGCGCGCCTTCGCGGCGACGCGCTGCGCCCCTTCCGGCGAGTGTGGCAAGTCGCCCCGGCCCGTCCCCTAGCCCGCCGCGCAGCGGGCGGCGTTGCCGCGCAGCGGGCGCGGCGCTGGCGCGCAGCGGGCGCGGGCCGCGCTGGACACCGAGCGCGACCTCGCCCTCGGCATTGCCGTCGCTGAAACGGCAAACGCCCCGCACGGTATGTGCGGGGCGTCTGCACGGACGGAGCGGAGCGCGCGAGCTCAGCCGCCAGGGCTGAGCATGATCGGGTAGACGACCGTGACGATGCCGCCCTCGGGCTGCGGGAACGACAGGCCGTAGAAGGCCCGCACCACGCAGGACACCACGCCGTTGTCCGGGAGGTCCGAACCGCCGTTGCCCACGTTGGACACCGCGCCGTCGCGCCCGATGACGAAGCGCACCGCAACACGGCCCTGGAGGTTCGGGTTGTTCCTGAGGCCGTTTTCGTAGCAGAGCCGGAAACGACCGAAGTTCTGGCGCACGATACGCTGGATGACCTCGGGCGGCAGACGGCCGCTCACGCTCGTCGCACCCATGCGCACCTGCGGCGGCTTGGTGCGATGCGACCCGCCGAGGCGGCCGTGACCGGAGCCGAAGCCCTGACCCGTGCCGGTGCCGGCGCCGTGGCCGATGGTGCCGATCGAGCCGAGGCCGATGCCCTCACCGCGCCCGCCGCCGCCCTCGCCGATGCCGGAGAGGCCGAGGCCGCCGGCGCCGAAGGAGTCGCCGATCTGGTCGCCCCACATGTTGCCGCGGGCGCTCAGCGCGTCGTTGCCGAGCGAGTCGTCGCGGCCCCACGGTGCGGTCGGGGCGTTCGGATCGCCGCCGGCGCCGGCGTTCAGCAGGCCGATCATGCCGAACTCCGCGGCGTCGCGCAGCGCGGCCTGGCGCGCGATGTGCGGGTCGGGGTTGTCCGCGGGGCCCTGGACACCGTAGCGGTTGCCGGTGGCCTTGGTGTTCGGGTTGCCCATCGAACCCTCTTCACCCTTGGCGCGTGTGCCGGTGCCGCCCTCCTTGTTGTCCGCCGCGTTGTCGGCGACCTGCTCGGTCTCCTTCTCCTCCATCTCCTTCTCGGCGGCCGCCGCGAGGTACTGCTGGATGAGGAACTGCTGATCCGCCGAGATCCCGTCCTCGTCCGTCGCGCCGAGCGGCGGCATGAAGAAGGCCATCGCCGCGAGCAGCCCGAGGTGCACCGCCATCGAGAGGCCGGTGTAGAGCAGGCTCTGCGTGTCCAGCTGGAAGTGGCCGGCCACGACGCGGCCGGCGTTCACGACGGACACCTGGAAGACGATCCCGTCGAGCTCCACCTTCGCCTTCGCGCCGGAGGGGAGCTGCATCTGGTAGGCGCCCGAGAGCTCGGCGCTCGGCTGCGCGCGGCCGCCGTCGATCGCCTGCTGCACCGTCATCTTCGGCTGCCCAGGGATCTCGATGGTGCCGGTCGCGCGGGGCAGGAGCACCACGGACACCGAGCCGCTGCGATCCGCGAGCACGATCGGCGCTCGCGTCGTGCCGAGCTTCTCCGAGGGGATGAAGAAGTCACACTTGAAGTTCTTGCCCTCCTCCTCGCCGACGTAGAAGGAGCGCGGGGGCGTGAGGTGCGCGACGTGCAGCACCGCCGCGTCCCACAGGATCATGATCTCGACGGAGGCCGCCTGGACCTCGATCTCGTCGGCCGGCACGTCGGGCCCGTTCTTCACGAGCGTGTACGTGTACGACCCTTCCGGCGCGTCCGGGGGCACCTCGTCGACCGCGGGCGCGGACTGCGCGAACGGGTTGTTGTAGGCAAACGGGTCTGCCGCGCCCGCCGTCGCCGCGAACGGGTTCGCCGGCGCCGCCGCGAACGGGTTCGCCGGCGCCGCCGCGAACGGGTTCGCCGGCGCCGCCGCCGGCGCCGCCGCGAACGGGTTCGCGGGGACCGGCTTCGCAGGGCTGGCCGCCGCGGCGACCGCCACCGGCTCGGCGCGCTCCAGCATGATCTTCGTGCCGCCGATCTGGAGCTGATCGCCTGGGCTGATCTTGCACTTGTTGACGC
Organism: Sorangium cellulosum; assembly: GCF_002950945.1. Taxonomy (GTDB): domain Bacteria; phylum Myxococcota_A; class Polyangia; order Polyangiales; family Polyangiaceae; genus Sorangium; species Sorangium cellulosum_E. The sequence goes on along the minus strand of NZ_CP012673.1, from coordinate 4,458,965 downwards.
GCGCCCCGTTCACCATCGTCCCCGGCTCGTTGCCGAGGTCGATCAGGGTGATGTCCTGCGGGGAGGCGACCTCGATGACCGCGTGCATGCGCGAGGCAAGCTCGTCATCGACACGCAGATGGCTCTTCGCGTCCTTGCCTACCTTGACGATATCCTGCGTGATCGTCTCGCGACGGACGAGCGCCTCGTTTTGGTAGAGGGCAAATGTGAGAGCGACCCTTTGCTTGCCTTCCATCTCCGCCAGCCTTCCCTATGCGCTCCGCAGCGCACGCCCCCCCGACCGGGGGATAAATCGACAGGGCAGGGACCAACCTGCCCGGTACATCAGAGGTTCTCGACCGACTTGAGCATCTCCGGAACGAACGAGGTGCGGGGCCGAATCAGCGTCGTCCGGACCGGGCCAGGCCGCACCCGGATGGTGGCGTCGTTGGGGCCGAATCCCCCCGCGTTCAGCGGATCGTCAGAGAACTCGTACCCGTAGCCCTCGTCCTTCTTCCCGCCCGCCTTGGCGTCCTGCGCGAACGCCGAAGAGGCGACCACGCTCATAAGAACGGCAGCCACGACTCCCGCACCCAAACGGGTCAACCCTCTCATTTCAGCCTCCTCAAAATGTTCCGACGCAGTTACAGTGCCATTGTACCGCCGACCGCGGTGGTCGGTCAACCAGCTTCGCAACCTGTCGAGGCGTCCGAGAACGCGACCCATGCCTGCCTCGACAACAGAAAGGACCCAAGGTTCCCAGAGCGATGCGACGAAATGACGAGCCCCCCTCTCCTGGTACGGCGAGAGAAGGGGGCTCGGGGGACACGGCGGCTCCAGGTGGCTACGGAGTAGCCCCTTCGGCTCCCGCCTCGCCTTCGGCCCCGGCAGCGGCCTCCTGCTCGGCTTCCTTCGTCTTCATGTCGGCCTCCGCGGCCTTGCGCTCGGCCTCGGTCTGCTTGTTGAAGGCGATGATCTGGTCGATCTCCTCCATGCGCTCCTTCGACCGCTTCACCGCGTCGGCGAACTCAGCAGAGGAGCCCGCCTTCTGGATGAACTGGCCGAAGAGCCCCTTCGCCGACTGGAGCGCGCCCTCCGCCCCCTTGCCGCCGGACTTCGCCTTGTACTCCTGCGTCAGGATCGCCTCGTTGTAGTAGGTCTCCGGACGCTCGGGGGCGAGCTTCTTCGCGGCATCGAGCTCCGCGCTCGCCGCCGCCACGTACTTGTCGAAGTTCGAGTCGTCGATCTGGCCGCGCAGGGCGAGCGCGAGCCCGAGGTGAGCATCGTAGTCGTTCGGCCGCATCCGCAACGCGGCGCGGTACGCCTCGTCCGCCTGCTGGAACCCGCGGAACTGCAGGTTCACCGCCGCGTAGTTCATCTGCGCCTCGTAGAAGGTCGGATCGAGCTTGCGCGCCGTGTTGAACGCCTGGACGGCGCCGTTCAGGTTCGCGAGCTCGACCTGGATCATCCCCGCGGTGTTGTGGATCGGCGCGTAGTTGGGGTTCTTCCGGATGGCCTGCGAGCAGACCAGCGCGGCGAGCTCCAGCGCCTGCGTGTCGACCTTCTTCTGCTTGCTGACGTTCGTCGCGACCGACTTGCCCGACCTCCTGCCGGCCTTCTGCTTCGCCGTCTCCAGGTAGTAGATGGCGAGCTGGTTGAAGGCAGGCATGAAGGCGTCATCGACGGCCAGCGCGCTCTGGATGTACCGCTTCGCGCGCTGGAAGTCGTTGGGGCCGTCGCTGTCGGGCTCGTTGTTGCCGCGCTTCATGTACAGGAGCGCGAGGTGCACGAGCGCCTCGACGTTCTTGTACTGAGCATCGACGACGGCGGCCTGGCGCATGTCCGCGATCGCCTTGTCGATGTTCTTCTCGCCCGAGTCCGCCAGGTTGTAGAGCGCCACCTGGACCCGCGCCGGGTGGAACTTCGGGTTCGTCTGGAGCGCCTGCTGGAAGTACTTCTTCGCCTCCGCGTCGTTCTTGCAACGCTGGTACGCGAGCCCCGCGTTGTAGATGGCCTCGGCGAACGTCTTGTCCCCTTGCTCATCCGCCGCGTCCAGGAACAGCTCGGCCGTCGACCGGCACGAGGCCTCGTTCCAGTCCCCGGCCTTGTCGTGCTGGACCATGGTGTCCATGGCGGTCTTGAACTTGTTCGCCGCCTCGACCGACACGGCCTCGCCCTTGCTGTTCGTGATCGTCTTGCCCGTCGTGGGGTCCTTCGCCACCGGGCCCGAGGCGCCGGCGCCGCCGCCGCCGCCACAACCCGTCGACGCCACAAGGAGCGCCGCGACCGCTACGAGTGAGGTGATGCTTCTCATGGTTTGCTCCATCACTTCTTGGATCGGGTCGTGGCCCGCTCGAGCGCCGAGCCTTCCTTGGAACCGCCGGACGCCGCCGGCGTCTCCTTCTTGTCGGCGTCCTCGTCCTTCTTCGCAGCAGGCTTGTCCGTCACGGTCGGCGCTTCACGGTACGGGGTGCCGTCGAGGTTGAGCGGCGCCGGACGATCGCTCAGGCCGGAGTTGACCCGCGACGGGGAGCCGCGGAATTCGTCGATGAGGTGGTACTCGGCGCCGTAGTTCTTCGAGAGCCACACCTCGCAGGTCCGCGAGTAGTCGTCGAAGTACTGGTACTTCACCGACAGATCGAGGCAGGTCTTGAAGGCACCCTTCGCCATCTGCTTCTGCGGCTCGCTCGCCTCGTCGAGGCGCGAGTAGTACTCGCCCCGGATCTCGTCGTACGAGACGTCCGTGCCCGGAACCATGCCGTGGCCCTTCCACTCCTTCGGGATGGGCGCGGCCCGGAACTCGGCGACGAACTTGCCCCACATCTGACCGACGCGCGCACCGGCCGCGATGACCCACTTCGGCGGAGGCGTCGGCTCGAGCTTGAGGATCTTCTGGTACTCCTGATCGGCCGCCTCGATCGCCGGGCGCTTCTTCTTCACCCAGTCGGTGACCTTGGTGTTGATGTGCTTGAGGACGTCCTCGCGCGTCCCGGCGCCCTTGTACTCGGGGAACCTGATCTTATCGACCTCCTTCCGCTTCTGCTCGGCGAAGTGGAAGTAGGCCTCGCCCACCGCGGTGAGCACCTTGCCGAGCCGGCGCAGCCGCTCCGGCTCCTCGCCGCCGATCGCGTCGAGCTTCTTCAGCGCGGCCGCCGGATCCTTCCAGTAACCCCGGACCTTGTTGTACTCGCCGTTCGCCGGCGTCACGCTCTTCGTCTGCAGGAGGACGCGCGCGTACATCGCGTGCGCCTGCACCTGGACGTCGAACGTCGCGTTGCGATCGATCTGCGGCATCGCCGTCGACAGCCGCCGGCGCGCCTGGTCCCAGTCCTCGCGGTCGATGTAGTGCGCCCCGATGGCGAACGCGATCTGCGCGGTCTGCGCCGGCTTCGCCTTGCCGTAGTTCTTGTTGAAGAGGTCGGCGTCCTTGATCGCCTGGTCCTCCTGGCCGAGGCCGAGCCGCAGCACGACCGCGTCCTGGAGCGCCTCCGGCGCCTTCTCCATCTTCGGGTTCTCGCGGGCGAAGCGCTCGTACCAGTTGGCCGCCTCGTCGTAGACGGCGATCGCCTGGTAGTTGCCGCCGATCTCGTAGATCGACTGCTTCGCGAGCTCGGTGTTGTGGAGGTTGTACTTCGGGTCGATCAGGATCCGGCGCGCCGCGATCGACTTGGCGATGAGGCGAGCGGCCTGGAACGCCTTCGCGGCGTTGTAGAGGACCTCCTCGCTCTTCTCGCAGGCGGGCTGCTTCGCCTCGCAGGCGGCCTCGCCGTACTTCTTCCACATGTCCATGTACGCGACGGCGGCCTTCTCGTAGTTCTTGAGGGCCTCGACGCCGCCGCTGGCGTCCGCCGCCTCGACGAGCTTCTGGGCCCGCAGGCGCTCGATGTCGCGCTGGATCCGGATCAGGATGCCGCACTGCTCGGCGTTCTCCTTCTCCTTGCCGCCCTTGCAGTACAGGTCGATGAACTTGGGCACGTCCGCGGCCATGTCGTCGTAACAGGACGGACGCGGCGGATCCATGTTCGCGCCGAGGACGTTGAGCGACTCGAGGTAGAGCTGCGAGGCGTAGATGCCGACCTCTTTGTCGGCGTGGTTCAGCGCCACGTCGCGGAACGCGAGCGCGGCCTCCTCCCAGTGCTGCGCCTCGAAGTACGTGCGGCCGCGCGCGTACTTCACCTCGACGTACTGCTCCTGCGCCTCCTTGTCGTTCGCGGCGGGCTTGATGTAGCAGACGTAGCGGTTGAAGGCGGTGATCATGCCCTTCTGGCTGTCGTTGAAGTCCTTGGGCTGGAACTTCGCCTTGTCCGCCTTCTTGTCCTTCTCGCCCTTCTTGCCCGTCCCCGGATCGGGGAGGTTGCCGCCCCCCTTCTTGTCGGAGCCGTCCTTGTGGGTCTCGGTGTAGATGTTCTGGTAGCAGAGCACCGACGCGTACGCGGCCTCGGGCGCCTGCGGGCCGTTCGGATCCTCGGCCACGACCGAGTCGAACGCGGGGCCGCACTTGGCCCAGTCCTTCTGGAAGTACAGAAGGTCGGCCATGGCGTACTTGATCTTGAAGATGTTCGGCCAGTCCTCCTTCAGGATGCGGGGGAACTCGAACTTGGCGAACTGCTCCTGCTTGAAGTTGTTGACGACCTTGTCGTAGAGCTGCGCGGCGAGCTGCATCGTCTTCTTGTCGCCGGTGCCGCGCACGCCGCCCGAGCCCACCGCCTCGAGGTGCCAGGCCATCGCCGTCTCGGTCAGCAGGCCTGCGGTGATGTTCGAGCACTTCAGCTTCGCGTCCGCCGGGTGCCCCTCGCCCTGGAACTTGTTGTGGACGTCGAGCTGCTTCCCGAGCTCGCCCATGATCTGGTCCTTGTTGCCAGACTTCATGGCCAGCGTCGCCTCGGCGATGTGCCCCTGGTACACGCAGTACTTCGGGCCCCGATCGCGGGTCATCAGGTCGGTGTAGAGCTCGATGCCCTCCTTGTAATGACCGGTGTCGAGGTAGTTCTGCCCGAGATCGTCCATCATCTTGAACGTCTTCTCGGAGCTGCCGCTCGTGTCGCCGCTGAGCGGGCGGAGGAAGTCGTGGGACTTCCGCGGGTCGCCGGCGAGCGCGTAGACCGGGATGATGTCGCGCCGCGCCGAGACCGCGAGCTGGGCCGCGTTGGGCATCTGGGCGTACTGCTGGCCGTACTCGATCGTCTTCTTGAACTCGCTGATCGCGCGGCCGAACTCGCCCTTGTTCCAGTAGACGTACCCGAGCTTGTAGTGGGCGTAGCCCCAGACCTTGTTGTCGGGCGGCGGGTACTTCGTCACCTCGAGGTACGACTGCTCGGCCAGCTGCCACTTGGACGGGTCGCCCTGCGCCTCGTTGAAGAAGAGCTCACCGAACGCGAGGTACGCGTTCGGGATGTACTTCGACTGGGGCCAGTTCTTGATGAGCTCGAAGTAGACCTTGCGCGCGTCCTCGAGCTGCTGCGCCTGCTCGTACTCGTACGCGAGGTAGTAGAGGACCTCGTCCGTGCAGCCCGTGCTCTTCGCGGGGTCGGCCGCGTTGGTGCTCTGGCAGTACTTCGGGTACTGCGTCTTCAGCTGCGTGTAGTACTTGATCGCGCTTCTGCGCGCGGCGGCGAGGATCTTGTCGGCCTTGCCGACCTCGGCGTTGATCGCGGCGACCGCCTTCGGGTTCTTCCGCTTGGCCTCGTCGGCCTTGATCTGCCCCTCGGTCTTGTCGCGGAACGCCGCCGACTCGAGCTCGACGTAGCCCTCGGCGAGCCGCCGCATCAGCTTCGGCCGGTCGGGCGCGTTCTTGGGGGTGGACGCGTACAGGCCCTCGAGGCCCTGGATCTCCGTGACGAGCAGGCTCCTCACCTTCGGGGCGAGGCGGTTCCGCCGCTCGTCGCGCTGCGCCGACGCCTGGGTGGCGGTCGGGTTCGCGGGCTTCGTGAGATCGTCGCGCTTCTTCAGGTTGATCCCGGTGGGGGCGGACTTGAAGCTCACCTGGGGCTTCTTGCCCGCCGACACCTGGAGCTTCCCGCCCGGGCATGCGGCGATCGCGTCCTTCGCCGGCTGCGTGATGCACGCGTCGGCGGCTGACGCGGGGCTCGTCGCGACGGCGCACGCCGCCACGGCCAACGTGCCTGCCGCCGCGCGGAGCGCATGCAGTACATCGAACTTCGACTGCTTCATCTCCATCTCCGTCCCTCCGCCACGGACCCCCGTGAGGAAGCGATGCCTGCCCCGCGGACACCGGCCGCGGGGTGAGCCGTTAAGATATCCGTCACTTGCTGCACTTCGACGTCACGACCTGCCGGTAGAAGCCCAGCTCGTCGCGCCAGTACTCGCCGTCGAACGGCCAGAGCACGTGCTCGTCGTCGGGCTTGACGACGCCGTAGGTGAGCGCGTCCTCCTTCGAGAGCTGGCCGCTGACGACCTGCTGGTCGAGCTTGTTCCTCTCCGCCGCGGTGATGTCGATGAGGATCTTCGACGAGTCGCGGAGGTGCTCGTTGAGCTCGTCGAGGTTGCGCTGGTAGCGCTCCCGGCCGAGCGTGCCGGCGTTCCGGATCGCGAGGTTCCGGGCGAAGTCGAGCGCGTCGGTCACCTCGCTCCCGACCGGCGAGTTGCGGAAGTTCGCCGGCGCCTTCTTGAAGCGCGCGTCCTCCTCGTCGAGCACGCGCACGTACTCCATGTTGCGGCGGAGCTGGCGGTCCGAGAGGGCGTTCTCGACGATCGGGCGCACCGTGGGCGAGAGGTTCGCCTTGCCGGCGCTGACGTCCTTCAGGAACTGGAAGAAGCGCTCCTCGTTCCCCTCCCCCTGGAACCGGTTCAGGATCGACTCGAGCTCCTTCTTGATCGGCTCGTACTTCTTCTTCATCTTCGCGACGATCGTGGTCGCGTCGCCGTACTGGCAGATCGTGAACGAGACGACGGCCTTGAGGATGTCGGCCTCGGGATAGAACGAGTTCGGGAAGTACGGCGACTCGATCGTGTGGATGTTGCCGAGGGCCTGCGGGTACAGCCCGGCCATGAAGTAGGCCCAGGACTGCTCGAAGAGGCTGTCGAGCCAGTACTCGCTCGCGACGTCGACGCGGTTCCAGTACTTGACGGCGGCCGAGAGCTTCGCGGCGTCGATCGTCGGGACGTTGTTGTCGTCGAGCCGGACAGACGCCGAGTAGTAGGTGCGCGCCATCGAGAGGAACGCGAGGTCGCGCATGCGCGCCTCGTCCTCGAGGCCCTCGACGCCGTCGTCGATGGCCTGGACGATCCGCTGGAACGACTTGACCGCCGGCACCGACTTGCGCAGCTGCACGTACGAGATGCCGCTGAAGAACTGCGCCTGGACGTAGTACTTGCTCTTCTGGTCGACCTTGGCGAAGAGGCTGATCGCCTCCTCGTAGTTCCGGTTCCGGTACTTGTAGCGGCCGAGCAGGTAGTTGAGCTGCCAGTACAGATCGCGCTGCTGGGGGTTGTTGAACCGCGCGACCTGCTCGGTCTTGTACTTGCCGACGCGCTCGATGATGTCCGCCGGCTCGGGGAGCTGCGTCGCGAGCTTGGACAGCCAGAGCAGCGTCTCGTTGAACTTGAGGTGGTTCGGCTTGTCGGCGATCTGGGAGAAGATCGCGTAGCTCGCCTGGTAGAACTGCAGCCGGTACAGCGCGATCGCGAGGTGGTACTGCGCGATCTGGCGGTTCCCCTCGTCGTCGCCGGTGTCGCCGTCGACCACGCGCTTCAGCTGCAGCGCGGCGTCGCTCCACCGCTCGCCGTCGAAGAGGCGCTTGCCCTGCGCGGCCTCCTCCGTCATCTGTCCCGCGGTGACGGGCCCCGAGTCCGCCTCGTCGTCGAGGTTGATCTCCTTCTTGGGGTTGTTGCCACCCTTGGCGTCCGCCTTCTCCGCCGCAACGGGCTTACCCTTGCCGGCCTGCGCATGCCCCACGGCGGGGGAGAGCAACAGGGCAGAAGCTACAAGGCAGACACTCGCCAGCCGGTTCCGCATCGTCGTTCCTCGCTTTCGGCGACGTAAAGATCGTGGCCCCTTCGCCCCGTTCGCGGCTCCACACGTGGGAAGCGCGCGCCGTAGACCCCCGAGGCAGCTCGGTCGAGAACCAAAAAGTTTAATGAGAATCAACGGATACTTACGCGTGGCGGGGGATGGTAGGATTGTGGCGCGCGCCTTGTCAAGCGATGCCAGCCGCCGGCGTGCACGCCATTTCGCCCTGAGACACGAGGCCCCGCGTCGACCTTGGGGTTGCGCACTGCGTAGGAGTCGACGGTGGAATTATTGAAGCGATGCGCGATCGCTCGCCCGGCGCCCGTGCGTCTCGGTCGGCCCGGCGGGCGCTCCCATCCGTTTCAATGCCAAGGGCCCGGCGGGGGCCGGGTCGAACGCCTCGGGCCTGCGCCGGCATCCCACCTCGGCGGAACGCGCGGCCATCCGCCTGTTGACGCTCCAGCCGCCCTTCGTCTAGGGTCCAACCGCTGACGTTGTGCCTTTGAGCACCTCGACTTGAGCGTTTTCTTGCCTCCCGTCCGCGCGCCTCTGCCGAGGCGAGGCGCGCACCGCCGCCGAAGGAGCACGTTCTGATGACCCGTTCCATTCTGTCCGGCCTGCTCGGCCTGCTCAGCGTCGTCGCCATGGCGAGCCTCCCCGCCGCATGTGAGAGCGGCGGCGTGGGCGATCCGTGCCTGCCCGAAGACGAGTACGATCCGCAGTTCGCTGGCTTCAAGGTGACGGAAGAGAACATCGAATCGCGGTCCTTCCAGTGCCAGACGCGGATCTGCCTGGTGAACCACTTCCAGGGCCGCGTGAGCTGCCCCCTCGGCCAGGAGGCGCCCGCGGTCTGCAAGCCCGGCGAGGGCGGGTGCGCCGACTGCGTCGAGACGTCGACCTACGCGCCCGACTGCGACCCGTCGAAGGACGCCGCCTCGCAGTGCTTCAGCGGGCAATGTGATCCGGCGGGCGCGTTCTGTAGCTGCGCGACCGAGGCCGACTGCCCCAGCAACGACTGGGTCTGCAAAGGCGGCCAGTGCAAGCTGCACGTCTGCCGCGACGGCATCACCGGCTGCCAGGACCCGAGCCGGCCGAACGCGGAGAACGAAGGCAAGGCGTGCTGCGTGCCGGGGAGCGAGGGGCGCGAATTTGTCCCCGTCGCGTCGCCCGTCTGCGGGCAGTGCGCGCCCGACTCGAACCGGAACGCCGAGCAGGCGGTGTACTGCTCCTGCAGGTGCGGCGTCGCCGAGGGAGAGGAGGAGGATCCGAACTTCAACTTCTGCACGTGCCCGCAGGGCTTCACCTGCTCGGAGATCCGCCCGAACGTCGGGCTCGGCGACGAGCAGATCACCGGAAAGTACTGCATCAAGGAGAAGTCCGAGTTCACGAGCGGGCAGGCCTGCGGCCAGGTCCAGGGCCGCTACGACTCGGAGCAGTGCGAAGGCAACCCGTAGGCTCCGGGTGACCGGCCGCCGCGCGACGCGCAGCCCTCGACGAACGCCGGCCGATCAGGCCGGCGGCGCGACCCCCTCCAGCGACGTCTCCACCCCACACGACAGCCCCGACGCCGCGCGCGCCGGCGCGGCGCCGGACGCGCGCAAGGCGCTCGGGGCGCGCGCCGAGGACGCCGTGGTCGCGCACCTCGCGGCGCAAGGGCTGGAGATCGTCGCGCGCAACGTGCGGGTCGGCCGGCTGGAGATCGACGTGATCGCCCGCGACGGGCCGGTCATCGCGATCGTCGAGGTGCGCACGCGCGGCGCGGGCTCGTACGTCCGCGCCCTCGACAGCATCGACGCGGGCAAACGCGCCCGCGTGCGGCGGGCCGGCGAGGTGCTCTGGCGCGCCCGCTTCTCGCGCCTCCGCGGCGTCGAGCGGATGCGCTTCGACGCCGCGTCGGTGACGTTCCTCCCGGGCGGCGAGGTCGCCGTCGAGATCGTGAAGGCGGCCTTCTAGCCTCGACGTGGACACAGCTGCGCGATGTCAGGCGTCAGGCGGCCGGTCCACGCCGAGATGAGGCGCTGCCCCGGTCGGGCTCGCGCCCTACGCGTCGAGCTGCTCCTGCATCTCGCTGCGGAGCCGCTTCAGCTGCGCGAGGCCCTCGGGCTCGCTCCCCTTCGGCTTCCGCCTGCGCGCGCGCGTCCGTCTCGAGCCTCGAGATGACCGCGTCGATCGTCGCGATCTTGGCCTGCTGGCGGGCCCTCAGATCGTCCACCATCTTCTCGAACGACTCGAAGAAGTGCTGGAGCTCGTCGCCCTTGCGCAGCCGCTCGCGCACGACCAGCTTGCCGTCGCCGACCTGGCGGAGCAGCCGCTTCATCTTGAAGATCGGCCCCGCGATCTTGTGCGTGAAGACGATGCCCGCGACGCCCACGCCGATGACGAGCAGCGACAGGAGCGCGACGATCAGACGGAGGAGCATCTGCTGGTTTTGCGCGACCTCGGAGGCCTGCCGCCCGAGCGCCTCGGCCCGCTGCTGCAGCACCGCGGCGTCGCGCTCGAGCCGCTCCTGCTCGTCCTTGAGCTTCGCCTCGTCGCGCTGCGCGGCCTCGCCGAACGTCTTCGAGAGCTCGGGGTCGTCCTTGTACTCCTTCGCGATGTTCATCGCGACGACCTCGCTGACGCGGCGGCTCTGGACGACCACCTCCTGGCCGCGCTTCACGGTCTCCTGCCCCTGGCGCACGGTCTGCTGCCCCTGCTCCACGGCGTTGCGGCTCTGCTCGATGATCTTCGAGCTCGCGTTCCAGAGGAGGATCCCGAGCGCCGCGGAGAGCGCGAGGCTGATCCCCACGAGGAACCCCGTGTATTTCAGCTGGAATCTCTGGTCGATCAGGTAGTTCCGCGCGCTCCGCTGGTAGCGCGCTCTGACCTCCGGCGCGGAGGTCTGCGGGGCCGTGGAGGAAGCGTCGCTCATGGGAACCTCGAAGCTGGCTGGAGATGACGATGATCGTGGCGGAGTAAGCGGAGTAAGCGGAGTGGCAGAGCGGATATCGAGCAGCGGAGGTGCGTCACATCGAGGCGGCGATCTTGTGGAAGGTGTCGACCGCGCTCTCGACGCACATCTTCGTCAAGATGTTCTCGCTCTGGACGTCTTTCTGCGGGGTCCCGCTCTGCGTGAGCTTGGGCGCGAACTCACCCTGGAGCGACTTCGCCGGATAGGTCCACATGCTGACGCGGACCACCTGGGTGAGGTTGCCGTTCTGATACACGGCGGGCTCGACCGTCGCGAGGAGGTAGTAGCCCTTCAGCTTCTTGTCGTTGACGATCTTCCTGCCCTGGGCGAGCGTCTCGCCCTTCGGGGCGACGGCGTAGCCGGGCCGCGCGAGGATCTTCGTCTGCATCGCGGAGCGGACGAGCGTCTCGACCTCCGCCTCGGGGCGGCCGCTCTTGTTCGTGACCTCGATGGCCACGTAGTACTTCGTGTCCGCGGTCGGCGGCGGCGGCGCCGAGCCGCCGCCCGCCGAGAGCGTCGCGATCGACTTCTGGATCTGCGACTTGACGGGCGCCGACTGCTCCCGGCTCTCGGCCCGCTGGAGGCACGCGAGCCCGGACGGCTTGCCGAGCTTGCCGAGCGCCGCTGCCGCCGCGACCTTGACCGACGCGTTGCTGTCCGCGAGCGCGTCGCAGAGGGGCTTCACCGCGGCCTCGTCGCTCGACGCGCCGAGCGCGAGCGCGGCCTGCGTGCGGACGCGGTAGTCCTCGTTGGTCTTGAGCTGCTCGGCCAGGCGGCTCGTCCGCTGATCCGCGTGGAGCCTCGCGGGCATCAGCGAGAGTACGAGCGTCAAAAGCAGGAGCACGAGCGCAGGAGAGGGCCGACGCATTCCACTCGTGACAATACACGAGCGCATCGTCGCCGTGGCGATCGGATGATCGGATCCACACTCGAATTTTGGTGCGCACACGCTCGCACTTTTGCCTTGCATTCGCTCGCTCCTCGCTGCTGCCTGCCGCCGAACTGAACGGTTTGACGCCGGCTGCTCGCGGCGCTTCAAGGCGCAAAACATGTGGGGCTCGGGACTACCACGGCCGCTTCATCATCCTCATCGCGTCGGGGCTTCTGCGGAGAGCGCGGACGTCGCGAACGTTTACAGAAGTTCGCGCCGGGCGAGCTCGAGCTCGCCCGGCGGCGGCGCCGCTTGTCCTTCCGGGCGCCGCCCGTGTGACCAATAATGCGCGACCATGACGAGCGACGCGCCGGAGGTTTGCGGGCGATGCGGGGCTTGAGACGACGTGGTCCGTGGGCGCTCCTCGCGGCGGCCGCGCTCGCCGCGGCGCTCCCGGCGCACGCGCAGCCGCAAGGTGCGAAGCGCCGCATCCATGTGCGGGGAAGCGCGCAGATCGACGCCGTCGCGTGGAACGAGCCCGGCGGGTTCGTGGTGCACGGGAGCGTCATCGACGACGCGCGGAGCGCGCTCACGGAGCAGCCGATCTCCATCGACGCCGTCACGAGCGCCGGCGCGCCCGTGGACCTGCCGCCGGCCGAGGCGTGCGCGCCGGCCGGCGCCGCGGGCGCGCGCGAGCACCGCGCGTCGCAGGGCGGGTACGTGATCACCACGGACGAGCGGGGCGGGTTCTGCCTCCGCGGGCGCGCGCCGCTCGCGGGCGCCACGCTGCGCGTCCGCTTCGCGGGAGGACCGCTCTACGAGCCGGCCGAGGCGAAGGTCCCGATCGAAGCGCTCGCGGCACCGCTGGCGCCGGTGATCCTCCGGATCGATCCGCCGGTCGACGCGATCGATCTGGATCGCCCCTCCGTCAACGTCACCGTGGCGCTCCGGATCGATCGCAGCGGCGCGCGCGGGTTCTCGAGCGGCGCGCCGTTCGAGCGCGAGCGGCTCACCGTCGCGCTCGAGGACGAGCGCGGCGAGAAGCTCGCGGAGGCGCAGACCGGCGGCGACGGCCGCGCGCGGTTCGAGCTGAGCACCGAGCGCCTCGCCGGCCCCGGGCAGGGCGCGCTGCGCGCGCGCTTCGACGGCAGCGCCGTGCTCGCGAAGGCGAACGTCAGCCAGGCGGTCGTCCGCCACGCGGAGGTCGCGCTCGCGCTCTCGCGCCCCCTCGAGCCGGCGCGCGCCGAGGACGGCGTGCCGATCGACGTCGACGTGACCTCGTCGCGCGGGCCGGTCGACGGCGGCGTGATCGAGGCGCTGCGCGCGGGCGAGTCCGTCGGCGCGGCGCCCGTGGCCGCCGGCAAGGCGCGGGTCGTGGCCGCGTTCACCGCCGAGCGCGAGGGGACCGTGCCGCTCACGCTGCGCTACGTGCCGGCGGCGCCCTTCTGGATCCCCGGCCCGGTGCTCGCCGTCGACGTGCCCATCGCCGGCCCCGGAGTGTGGCGGCAGATCGCGCTCGGCGCGGTCGTCCTCGCCATCGCGGGCTGGGTGCTCGGCGGCTGGCGCCGGGCTCCGAAGAGCGCGGCGCCGGGCGCTGGAGAGGCGAAGGACGCGGCGCCGCCCGGCAAGGCCGGCGTCAAGATCCTGGGGCCGAGCGAGCACGCGACCGGCTGGCGCGGCGTCGTCTCCGATGCCCATGACGGCACGCCGATCGCGCAGGCCGAGCTCACGATCGTCGTGCCCGCGTTCGAGGGCAGCGGCATCGTCGCGCGCGCGCTGAGCGACGACGCGGGCGCGTTCTCGATCGAGGCGCCGCACCGGATCGACGCGAAGCTCGTCGTCCGCGCCTCGACGCACAGCAGCTACGAGCAGGCGCTGCCGCCGCCGAGCCAGCTGGGCGTCGCGCTGATCACGCGCCGGCGCGCCGTGCTCGAGCGCCTCGTGCGCTGGGCCCGGCGCCACGGCGCCCCCTTCGAGGGGGCGTCGGAGCCCACCCCCGGGCACGTGCGCCGCGTGGCGAGCCGGAACCAGCAGCACGATGTCGAGCGCTGGGCGACGCGGATCGAGCACGCCGCGTTCGGCCCCGACCCCGTCGACGAGCGGATCGAGCAGGACCTCGGCGCGTCCGAGCCGAAGCCTGGCGCCTCGCAGCTGACGTCGTGAGCCGAGCGGGCGCGCTTGGCCAACCCGCGCGGGGCCGGATCCGGCCCGCGCGCCGGGGCGGTGAGGCGCGCCGACCCGCCGTTTTCGGTGGCCTGATCGGGCCGCACGGCGAGCGCACGTTGACGTATGGGGTGCGTCTCATATAGTCGGCTCCCCCGCCGGAGAACGCCAACGTGGAAATCGCCCTAATTATCGTCGGCCTCGTCGTGGTGGCCGCGATCGTCTACTTCGTCACGAAGAAGGCGGCACCACCCGAGATCGAAGCGTCCCCCGAACCGAAGCAGCTTCGCGAGAAGCCGAAGCAACCCGAAGCCAAGGCGACCGACAAGCCGCGCCCCGAGAAGAAGCCCGCGCCGGAGCCGAAGCCGCCGGCGGAGGAGGCGCCTCGGGCGGAAGCGAAGAAGCCCGCGCCCGCCGCAGAGGAGCCGCCCGCGGCGCCGACGTTCCCGGTCGAGGTGCCCGTCGTCCCGCCGCCCGCGGCCGAGCTGGTCGCGCCCGCGGTCGCGGAGGTTCCCTCGACCCCCGCGGTCGAGGCGCCCGTCGCCAGGCCGGCCGCGAGGCCGGCGCGGGAGACGACGCCGCCGGCCGCGCGCAAGCGCGACATCGAGGGGCTCCGCAAGGGCCTCACGAAGGTGCGGGAGAGCGAGGGCTTCTTCGGCCGGCTCAGGGCCCTGTTCGCCGGCAAGAAGGAGATCGATCCCAACATCGTCGAGCAGATCGAGGAGGTGCTGCTCACCTCCGACGTCGGCGTGAAGACGACAGCGCTCCTGCTCGACGAGATCCGCTCGGCGCTCAGCAGGAACGAGCTCGCCGACACCGACAAGGTCTGGGACGCGCTGCGCGAGCACGCGAAGCGGATCCTCCGCGTCGGCGCCGGCGGCGGGCTCTCGCTCAAGGCCGAGCCCACCGTGGTGATGGTGGTCGGGGTGAACGGCGTCGGCAAGACGACCACGATCGGCAAGCTCGCGACGCGGCTCAAGGCGGAGGGCAAGACGGTGGTGCTCGCCGCGGGCGACACGTTCCGGGCCGCCGCGGTGCAGCAGCTCAACGTCTGGGGCAAGCGCGTCGGATGCGAGGTCGTGCGCGGCAAGGACGGGGCGAACCCGGGCGCGGTGATCTTCGACGCGATCCAGAAGGCGAAGGACACGGGAGCCGACGTGGTGCTCGCCGACACCGCGGGCCGGCTGCACACGAAGACGAACCTCATGGAGGAGCTGGCCCGGGTCGCGCGCACGATGAACAAGGCGCTCGAGGGCGCGCCCCACGAGACGCTGCTCGTGCTCGACGCCACGAACGGGCAGAACGCCATGCAGCAGGCCGCGCTCTTCAAGGAGGCGCTCCCGATCACCGGCATCGTGCTCACGAAGCTCGACGGCACCGCCAAGGGCGGCGTCATCCTCGGCATCTGCGCCGAGCACGGGCTGCCGGTGCGCTACGTCGGCATCGGCGAGCGCGCCGAGGACCTGCGCGAGTTCGAGCCCGACGAGTTCGTCGAGGCCATGCTCGGCCGCGCGAGCGGCGCCGAGGACGCGGCCGCCTGAGCCGACCGCCGCCGGCGCGGCAGCGGTCGGTCGATCGATCGCCTCCCCGGCTCCCAATCACTCCCCACGACATCGGTCAAAGAAGACGGGCGCTGGTCCGGGCAGCCGGACCTCCGCCGGGCCCCGCCGCGTCCATCCGGAGGCGCCGTCGACACGCACCGCCAGCGAAGGCGCGCCGGTCCGCATCGAGGCGCGAAGTTTCAACGAATCCGCGGGCTCACCGGTCGCGACATCGGGGTGCTCGCCCGGGGGTCGATGGCAAAAGGATTTGGTTGTTGATCCTTCGATTTTCGACGTGATATAGTCCGTCGGGCTTGGCGGTTGGCCGATTTGTTCAATAAAATCGAGTAGTTGGGGGCTATACTAGCTGGGCGATCGATGCTCGCATCGCACGGACTTCGGAAGGGATGGCGATGAACCAGGCTCGCGTGGGGCTTCTCGTTGCGGCTGCGCTGGTCGCGGTGCCGCTTACGGCGTCGGCTCAACCAAAGGCAAATGAGCAACCCAAGGAAATCAACCTTGACGAGCCAGAGACTCCTCCCGCCGAGGGGACGGAGGCGGCCGAGACACCCGAGGCAGGGGCAGAGGGGGACGCTGAGGGTGGTGATGAAGCGGGGCTCGGCGATATCTGTAAGATTGATCCGTCGGCTTGTCCCACGATCGACTTAAATAAGGAAGCCGCCCGGGAACTCAACCCGGAGACTTACGCGGTGCAGCAGATCTACGCGCTGCGCTACCACCGCTTCGAGGTGAATCCTTACTTCGGGCTCACGATGAACGATCAGTTCGTCGGTCACAACGGCCCGGGGCTCGCCGTCAACTGGTACCTCACGAACGTCCTTGCGATCGGCGTCAACGGCAACTTCTACCAGGGCCTCAACACGCCGTCGGACTTCAACTTCCAGACGAGCAGGGCGGCGCGTATCGGTGAGCCGATCACCGAGTATCAGTGGAACGCGAACGCGAACTTCACGTACGTCCCCGCGTACGGCAAGTTCGCCGGGTTCAGCGACTTCATCTTCCACTACGACTTCTACGTGCTGGGCGGCGTCGGCGCGATCTCGACGCGTCCCCTCGCCGTCGTCGATCCGGACAACCGCACCTTCGACTGGAAGCCGAAGCTCGCCTTCCACGTCGGCGGCGGCCTCCGCATCTTCTTCAACCGCTGGTTCGCGGCGATGTTCGAGGTCAGCGACTACATCTTCTTCGACGAGCTCGAGAACCCGCGGGTCGATCCGGACAACCCGCAGGACCAGAGGACGTGGCTCGACGAGGGCAAGAGCTTCACCAACAACGTGGCGGCGCAGGTCGGGTTCTCGGTCTTCCTGCCGTTCTCGTGGGAATACCGGCTGCCGAAGTGAGGCCTTTGGACATGAGCGCGCGGACGCCGAGCGCGAGACATGGGATGATTCAGCCAAAGACGGGGACAGGCATGATGCGTCGATTCGTCCAGGGCCTCTGCACCATGGTGGCAGGGCTTACCGGCTGTGCACTTCTGATGACGGCCTCGCCCGCGGAGGCGCAGGAAATCCAGCTCACGGGCCCTCTCGCCGGCGCGCCCGCCGTGCGGAAGCTCCGGCTGCACCGCGAGGGGCGGTTTGAGGTCGCTCCAGGCGCGTCGTTCACGCTCCTGGACGAGTACCGGCGCACGATCATGCCGGGGATGCGCCTCACCTACCACCTCACCGACTGGCTCGGCATCGGTGCCTGGGGCGGCTACGGGTTCCAGTACAACACCGGGCTGACGGACGAGCTCCAGCGCGTGGCCATCGACCAGCGCGCCTGCACGAGCCGACCGTTCACGAAGGCCTGCCGGCTGACCGCGGTCAACCTGACGCGGGGCGACCTCACGGAGGACCAGCTCGGCAAGATCCAGTGGGTCGCGGCCCCGCAGGTGACCTTCGTGCCCTTCCGCGGCAAGCTGGCGCTGTTCGCCGAGCTCTTCGTCGACACCGACGTGAACTTCTTCGTCGGCCCGGCGGTCATCGGCGTGCAGGAGCGCAAGGACTGCGGCACCGAGAACGGGTGCTCGGAGGCGAGCTCGTTCGGGCTGGCGAGCCGGCTCGCGTTCGCCCCGACGTTCGGCCTCGGCCTGAACTTCTACCCGGGCGACTTCCTCGGCCTCGGCGTGGAGTGGCGCGGCCTGCCGTTCTCGTGGAATACTTCAGGCTTCGACAACGGTGGGTTCGGGACGGACGAGGCGTTCCCCGACAACAAGGTGAACGACAAGGATCGCGAGTTCCACTTCACCAGCATGGTCACGGTCAGCGTCAGCATTCAATTCCCCACCGCCATCAAGACGACGGAGTAGTCTCTGGTATGACGAACGGCGCGAGCGGCCCGACGCTAGGGAGAGCGAGCGAGGAATACTGCGGTATTCCGAGCGAGCTCGACCGACGGATCGGGCCGCGCAGCAGTTCGTCAGACAGAGCCTAGTCGGCTGCGCCGGCGCGGGCTCACCGCGCCGGCTCGCCCGAGGCAGCTCGGGCGGACAACCCCACAGGCCGGGAGCCGCAGGCGCGGCGTCCCGGCGGTGGACGCCGGCAGCACCGCCGGGCAGCTCGGACCGCGGCGGCGGGACAGCCACCAGAGGTCAGCGTTGGGTATTTTCGATTTTCTCCGCAAAAGCAGCCCTCCTGCTGGAGGGGCCTCCTCCGACAAGAAGGTGGCCGGGCCGGCCAAGGTCGTCGCGGACAAGCGCGCACAGACGTACGATCGCCACGAGGCGATCCAGTCGCTCGCCGCGATGAAGAGCGCGGACGCCGCGGCGGCGCTCCTCCGGCGCTTCACGTTCTCGATCGACCCGTCGATCACGGATCAGGAAGAGAAAGACATGGCCTTCCGGGGGATCGTGGACACCGGGAAGGACGCGGTGCCGGCCGTGGTCGAGTTCTGCCTCAAGGCCGAGGCGCTCACCTGGCCGCTCAAGATCCTCCGGGGGCTGCTCGACGAGGCCGCTTACCGGGCCGAGCTCGTCCGCCTGCTCGAGCGCTTCGACACCGAGTATGCGCGCAACGTCGAGCCGAAGCAGCAGCTCATCGTCGCGCTGGGCGACATCCAGGGCGAGGACGTGCGGCTCGCGGTGGAGCGCTTCCTCGAGGACGTGAACGAGACAGTCCGGTTCCACGCCGTGCAGACCATCTTCGCCCAGGGCAACGAGGCGAGCGTGCCAGCGCTCGTGAAGATGCTCGCCGACGAGGAGTCGGTCCGGGTGAAGAACAAGGTCGCCGAGGGGCTGATGAGCCGGGGCTGGACGGTGCCGGCCGAGCTGCGGAGCAGCGCGAACCAGGCGCTCCAGGACTCGAACGGATTCAGCGTGGGCCCTGACGGCAAGCTCCGGAAGGGCGCGGGATACGGCTGACGGCTGACCGCACACGCACGAGATCACGTCTGCCGGCACGTTTGCGGGCACGTTGTCACGGGCACGTCGAGCGCGCGATCGCCCGTCCAGCATCAGGTTGACAGCATCGCGGCGCGTGGACGACACTCCGCCCCATGCTTGTTCAGCCCGCGGTGGCTGCAGAGAGCGCAGGGCCGCGCACACCGGCCTGCACACGAGGAAAGCGAGCGCAGCGTCCGTGAGTGAGCACCGCTCGTCGGTGGCGGCGCTCCCGTCACGACTCCATGAGGCATGCCCCTCTTCCGACGCGCCGCGCGCGCCGCGGCCACGCGGGCGACGAGTGGCCGCCTGGCGCCCGGCGCCGCCCGCCGCGCTGGCGGCTGCCTGCGCGCTCCTGGCCGCGCTCTCGCCGCGCGGCGCGGCCGCGGCGGACTTCGAGATCGAGTCCACGACGGCCGCGCAGGCCTACGAGGTCGCGAGCCCCTGGGGGGATACGAACATCGAGCGACGGCGCCTCATGCAGACGCTGGGGTTCTCCGTTCACAACCTCCAGGGCAAGTTCACGCCGGGTGAGGCCGATTACTCGGTGACGATGCGGATCCGGCTCGACGCGGACTTCGGGGTGAATGGCCACCTCGAAGGCGCAGAGGCGGGCGGCGAGACCGACTACAGCATCGCCGGCGGCTCGCGCTTCATCCCGGGGCTCCGCGAGGCGCCGCTCGATCTGATGTACGCCTATGCCGAGGGCCGCAACGTCGCCGGCGGGTGGCTCGGCTTCCGGGTCGGCCGGCAGTACGTGAGCGACGTGCTCGGGTGGTGGTCGTTCGACGGCGCGCTCGTCCGGGTGACGACGCCCTATTTCTTCCGGATCGAGGCCTACGGCGGGCTCGAGCAGCGGGGCGGCCTGCCGCTCTCGACGTCGCGCTTCGAGCGGCAAGGCGTGTGGCGCGGCTCCCACAGCGGCTTCGGCCGCGACAAGACCCAGCCCGACAGCGCGGCCGACTTCCCGTCGTACCAGTACGCCCAGCCGGCGCCCGCGTTCGGCGCCGCGCTGGAGAGCGCCGGCCCGAGCTTCCTGCACGGCCGGCTGACCTACCGGCGCGTCTACAACACGGGGACCACGATCACGCAGCAGTTCCCGGACCGAGGCGGCGGCTTCCGGACGCTCAAGGGCCTGCGGATCTCGCAGGATCGGCTCGGGTACGCCGCGGACATCAACAAGGCGGACCTCGGCGGGATCAAGGGCGGCTTCAGCTACGACCTCTACAGCCAGCTCGTCGGCTCGGCCTACGGCGGCCTGGAGGTCTACGCGGGGAGCCGCGTCACGCTGGGCGCGGACGTCGACTACTTCGTTCCCACGTTCGACGCCGACTCGATCTGGAACTGGTTCACCCACGATCCCGTCACCACGATCACGGGGCGGGCGTCGGTCGACATCACCCGCGAGGTCGATCTCGCGGCCTGGGGCGGCGCGCGGCTCTGGATGGCCGAGGGGAACCCGGAGGAGTTCGGGGTCGGCCAGTGCGACGTCATGGGCGAGGGACCGGACTGCATCGGGCAGACGTCGTTCGATCCGGCAGGCGAGGACGACCTCGAGGACTACGCGCGCGACGAGGCGAACCGCGCCGCGAGCTACACGACCGACGTGCTGGCGAACCTCGCGGGTCGCTACCGCACGCGCACGACCTCGGTCGAGCTCCGCGGGATGCTGCAGACCGGGGAGCGCGGGCGCCGGACCGGGGCCGATCTCTCGGGGGAAAAGCGGCTCAGCGGGCAGCGGTACGCGCTCGGCGCGCGGGTGTCGTTGTACAACTGGGAGGATCCGCTCAGGCCCGACCGGGGCGCGACCTCGTTCGGGTACGTCCTCGGGGCCGGATACCGGCCAGGCGAGGCCGCCGACTTCAAGATCGAGTGGGAGCACGACATGAACCGGCTGGTAGGCCAGCGCTTCCGGGTCGTCGGCCTCGTGAACCTGCGGGTGGCGCCGTGAACGAGCAACAGATGGATGCAAGTCAGGAACGGCGCAGCGCGCGACGTAACGACGCGAGGTTCGTCCCGGGATGGGTCGCGATCCTCGCGTGCCTCGGCGCGCTGGCGCTCGCCGTGGTGGGCCCGGAGGCGGCCGCCCAGCCGAAGCCGCGCGCGCAAGCAGCCAGCGCGGCGGCCGACGAGGGCGAGGAGAGCGCGGAGGGCGAGGGCGACGAGGGCGGCGAGGGCGAGGGCGACGAGGCCGCGCCCGCGAAGCCGCCGCGCGGTGGGTACACGTCGGGCCTGCACCCGATGCCCGGCGACGCCGAGGTGCCGCTCGCGTGGATGCCGCCCGGGACGAGCGCGACGCCGGTCCCGAGCGACGAGATCTACCCGCCGCAGACGCTGACGATCCGCTTCAACCACAAGAAGCACGTCCAGGGGCTGCGGCAAACGTGCAAGTCGTGCCACGCCGGGGCCTACACGAGCGGCGCGGTGTCGGATCGGCTGCTGCCCGGCCCGGCCCAGACCTGCGACAACTGCCATGACGTCGACCACTCCGACCTCACCCAGGTGAAGGCGGGCACGAACGAGAACGGGCAGTGCGCCTACTGCCACATCGGGGAGAACGCGGGCGCCAACGGCAAGGTGGCGCCCCTCGTCCTGCCGCACGCGAACCTCCGGTTCCCGCACAAGAAACACGTCGATCGCAACATCAAGTGCAGCCAGTGCCACGGCCAGGTCTCCAAGCTGGAGATGGCGACGCGCGAGCAACTCCCCCGCATGGCCGGCTGCTTCAGCTGCCACAACATGACCGGTCCGGCCCAGGGCGACGCGAAGAGCGACTGCGAGACGTGCCACCTGACGCGCCCCGACGGCCTGCTCGTGACCGCGTTCGCCACGGGCGATCTGCTGCCGCCCCGGTGGCTGCACAACGCGGGGCACACGCCGGACTGGCTCGAGCGGCACAAGCAGATCGCCGCGAACGACAGCGCCTTCTGCGGGACGTGCCACACCGAGAACTACTGCACCGACTGCCACGACGGGAAGATCCGTCCGCGCTCGGTGCACCCGAACGACTTCCTCTCGATGCACCCGCAGGCCGCCCGGCAGGACAACCCGCGCTGCGTGACGTGCCATCAAGAGCAGACGTTCTGCGCGGACTGCCACCGCCGGACGGGCGTGGCGCGCGACGCGCCGAGCGGCATCCGGCCCGCGGGGCGCCGCTTCCATCCCCCGCCGGCGGAGTGGACCACCGCGCCGCGCAGCGCGAAACACCACGCCTGGGAAGCCGAGAGAAACCTGAACGCGTGCGTTTCCTGCCACACCGAGCGGGACTGCGCGACCTGCCACGCGACCCGGGGGCTCTCGGGCGGGCAGGGGCTGAACCCGCATCCGCTCGGGTTCGAGAGCAAGTGCAAGACGGCGTTCTCCCGGAACCCTCGCCCGTGCCTGGTGTGCCATCAGTCGGGCGACACGTTCCTGAAGAGCTGCCAATGAAAAGACAAAACCGGTCAGTATATTCCTTGCCCTGGCCTTCCAGCGACGGGTATAGCGAGGTGCGCGCGGCTTCCCTAACGAACGCCGCGGACGCCAAGGAGAACGGGCGTGAAGGAGCTGATCAAGTACCTCATCGACAACCTCTATCTCGATTTCCAGGGGGAAATCACGCTGGAGACGGTGCGGGGCTTCCTCCGCGAGGACGACGGGCGGGAAGCGCGGCAACTTTTGTCGAAGCTCATCGAGGAGAAAGGGGTCGACGACATGCTGATCACGCTGGCCGACTGTCTCAAGGAGCACATCCAGACCGGGGTCAACGAGAAGGTCGTCCGCGAGCAGCTCTCGCTCTACTCCGAAAGCTGAGCGGGCCCGCCGCCGCGGCCCGCCTCGCTCCCCTCACCCTCTGCCTCCACACGACCCTCGCCACGGCGGGATGCGACGTGGGAGAGCCCGCGGTCCAGCCGATCGACGGTCCCCCCGTCCGGCTGATCGAGGCGCGGGCGACGACCAGCCTCGACCAGAACTATCAGCCCGTGCGCACCGCGCTCGATCCGAGCGGCGCCACCACGGTGCTGTCGACCTCGAGCTTCGTCCTGAAGTTCGACCGCTTCCTGTTGCCGAGCGCCGTGGGCGCCGCGCTCGGCCACGAGTCCGTGTGCCTGTCGGCCGACCTGGCCGCCCAGGTCAAGACGTACGCCGACTGCCTCAACCCGATCGCCCTGACGCCGTCGTACAACCCCGTGCGGCGCGAGGTCACCTTCCGCCAGGTCGAAGGGATGCCGCGCCTCCTCCCGGGGACGCGGTACGCGCTCACGGTCCTCGCGCCGGTGGACGAGGCGGCGTCGGCGGGCATCCGCGCGTTCGACGGCGCGCCCCTCGGCGCGAACGTGCGGCTCGAGTTCACGGTGGCGGCGATGGACCCGCCCGAGACGCAGCCGGAGCGGCCGCCGAGCGGCGACTTCTTCTGCCAGCGCGACCTCGAGTGCGTCTCGGGCATGTGCCAGGACGATCCGGTCTGCACGACGTGCGTGCGGGGCGCGGCGCTGTACCTCTGGGCCTGCGCGGGCTGCCACGGCGACGCCGACACGGCCGTGGGCCTGAACCTGGACGTGGGGATGACGTTCAACCGGCTCGATCCGCTCCACGCGACCGCGATCGGGCACGCCGCCCACCAGACCCAGATGGGCGAGCGCGCGCACGTGGGCGAGCACAACCCGGAGCGCTTCGGGACGGCCATGCCGCTCATCGACCCGGGAGACCCGGGGAACAGCTACCTGCTCTACAAGATCATCGTGGGCCAGAACGCGGTCGACCCGCTCCTGAGCCCCGACCAGGCCGAGCAGGTCCGCGCGGAGATCGAGCGGCTCCGCGGCGCGTTCGTCATGGGGCTGCCGATGCCGCCCCCGAAGTCGAACCAGTCGTTCCGCCTCTTCTCCGAGGACCCGAACGATCCGCTCCTCGTGCCGCACGTGGACGGCACGGACATCCTGACCGCGTGGATCCTCGACGGGGCCAAGACGCGGGACTGCACCGCCGCGCCCTGAGCGCGCCGGCGCGCGTCACATCACGCGGTTCCGGCCGCCCTTCTTCGCGTGGTAGAGCCGCTCGTCGGCGCGGCGGTAGAGCTCCATCGGCGAGACCGGCGCGTCCGGCGTGATGCCGGCGACGCCGAAGCTCGCGGTCACGGCGATCTCGCCCTCCTCGAAGCGGAAGGGCGTGCGCTCCACGAGGGCGCGCAGCTTCTCGGCGACGAGGCGCGCGCCTTCGACCGCGATCTCCGGGACGAGCAGCGCGAACTCCTCCCCGCCGACGCGGGCGAGGACGTCGTCCCGGCGGACGTTCGCCGAGGCGAGCGCGGCCAGCTGGCGGAGCACGGCGTCGCCCGTGAGGTGCCCCCGGGTGTCGTTGATGCTCTTGAAGTGATCGATGTCGAACATGACGAGCGAGAGGTGGCGATGGTAGCGGCAGGCGCGCGACACCTCCCGCTCGAGCGCGACGTCGAACGAGCGCTTGTTGTGCACCTGCGTCAGCCCGTCGAAGGTCATCAGGCGGTAGATCTCCTCGTGGTACGAGAGCTCGACGTTCCCGCCCTGGATGAACTTGAAGATGGTCCGCCCGATCTTGACCTGGTCGCCGTCCCGGAGCGCGCGCTCGTCGACCGAGACGTCGTTCACGTAGGTGCCGTTCGTCGAGCCGAGGTCGCGGACAACGTAGCTCATCCCGTTCCACGAGATGCGCGCGTGACGGCGGCTCACCGCCTCGTCGTCGAGGGGGATGTCCGTCTGCATCGAGCGCCCGCACTCGATCGCCCCGGCGTTCAGCGCGATCCGGCGCCCGAGCTCCGTGCCGTAGATGACGACCAGGCACGCCGTGCCCGGCTCGACCTGAGGCGCCGGCGGGGCGATCGAGCTGCAGGTAACGAGCGTCTGCCGAAAATCGTTCTCTTGCTTCGCCACGCTGAAGGCCCAAGTACACCAGAGCCGGCGTTCCAGGGCAACGCGCGTTACGTGACGGACGTGATAGAACTCCGCCATGAAGCGCTGCAGTTTTGGGCAGATGCGCCTCGCTGCCACCGTGGCGGCAGCTGTGCTCGGCGCTGCGCTGAGCGGCTGCGGGTCGGACACGCCGCCGCCGATCGTGGAGAGCGACGCCGCGGTCGAGCCGAAGCCGCCCGAGACCGTCACGCTGTTCCCGGACGCCCCGCCGCTCCCGGGCGAGCGCGAGTGCAAGGTCGTGATCCGCACGGGGATCCCCCTGACACCGGCGCGGCACTTGCCCGTGTGCACGCCCGTCCAGTACGAGACGAACCCGCCGAGCGGCGGAGATCACTGGCCCATCTGGGCCGAGTACAAGAGCTACGAGGCGCCGGTCCCGCGAGAGATCTACGTGCACAGCCTCGAGCACGGCGCGATCGTGCTCGCGTACCGGTGTCCCTCGTCCGGGTGCACGGAGGTGAAGGCGATGCTCGACCAGGTGCGGAGCGAGGCCACCTCCGATCCGAGGTGCCTCGCGTCGCCCGGGGGGCCGGAGGCGCGCCTCGTGGTGACGCCCGACGACGCGCTGGACAGCCCGGTCGCCGCAGCAGCATGGGGGGCCACGTACACCGCGACCTGCCTCGACGCGGCGTCGCTCGCGCGGTTCGTGGCGGACAACTACGCGAAGGGCCCCGAGGACACGTGCAGCAACGCAGGGGCCGTCGATGTGGATGACCCGGCGGGCGACGCGCCCCGCTGCGGCGAGGCCGCGCCCGACGCGGGCGCGGAGGGCGGCGCCGCGCCCGAGGCCGGCGCGGAGGGCGGAGGTCCCCCGGGGCCGTAACTGGGTTGACAGGGTGGCCTTGCTCCCGGGAGCATCCTGGGATGATCGAGGCGTCGATCCTGGCACCGCGGTTGGCAGAGCGCTTCCGGCTGCTGGAGCTGGCGGGCTCCGGCGGGTCGGGCGAGGTCTGGAGGGCGGTCGACCAGGAGCAGGGCGGCGTGGTAGCGCTGAAGCTCGAGCGGCGCGGGCCGGCGTCGCGCGCGGGCGCGGACGACGAGCAGCGTGCGGCCGCGCGCCGGGCGCTCGCGCGCGAGGCGATGCACGCCGCGCTCGCGCTGTCCCCGCGGCTGCCGGAGCTCGTCGACGTCGGCTGGCTCGCCGCGCGGGCCGGGGGCGCTCGCGGCGAGGGCGCCCCGGGCGAGGAGCGCCGCGCGTTCGTGGC
The DNA here is from genome assembly GCF_002950945.1 of Sorangium cellulosum. Lineage (GTDB taxonomy): Bacteria > Myxococcota_A > Polyangia > Polyangiales > Polyangiaceae > Sorangium > Sorangium cellulosum_E. The sequence continues at coordinate 4,432,984 of NZ_CP012673.1, read as the reverse complement.
GATGCGCTGGGTCGAGGGGCGCTCCGTGGCCGAGGCGGCGCGCGCGCTGCCCGCGGGCGAAGGCGCGGCGTTCGCGCTCGCCGTCGCGCGCGACGCGGGCGAGGCGCTCGGCGATCTGCACGGCATCGGCCTGGCGCACGGAGACCTCAAGCCGGAGAACCTGATCCTGACGCCGGAGGGGCGGATCGGGGTGATCGATCTCGGCCTGGCCGGGTCGATCCACCAGCGCTCCGTGGAGGGGGCGACGCTGAGGTACCTCGCGCGCCGCGACGTGGAGCTCGGCGACGCGCGGTCGAGGGACCTGCTCGCGCTGGGGACGCTGCTCGCCGAGCTCGCCTACCCCGGCGTCGCCGCCGCGGAGGACCCCATCGGCGCCGCGCGCGCGGCGCTGGCCGCGGAGAGCGCGGTGGTGGCCGCGGAGAGCGCGGCGGGGGCGCCGCTCGCCGCCCTGTGCAGGGCCCTCCTGTCGCCTTGTCCGACGGCGCGCCCGTCCGCGGCGTGGGTCACCGAGTCGGCCCGCGCCGCCCTGGCGGGCGCGCCCCAGCTCGACGCCGCCGCCGCGGAGGGGCCGCTGGGGCGCGCCCGCCGCGGTCCCGGCGCGGCCGGCGCGGAGCGCGACCGGCAGGACCGGGACGCGCGCCGCGTGCGCGCCGCGTACCTGCGCCTGCGGCGGGACGAGCTCGAGGCCGCGCTCGGCGTGTTAGACGGCGTGGCCTCCTGGCTGGCGGACGCGTTCGCCGTGGTCCAGCGGGCGCGCGCGCTCGCCGGCGCGGAGCCCCGCGCGAGCGGCGGCGCGGCGCGCGCGGGCTCGCCGCAGGACGACGGGCGGCGCCTCGGGCGGCTCGATCCGGACCGCGTCGCGCGGTGGCTCACCGCGCTCGTGGGGACGAGCGCCGCGGCGTGGCCGATGGGCGCGATCGCGGCGGCGCCGGAGCCCGCGCTCGCGGACGCGCTCGTGGCCCTGGCGCGGCAGATCCCGCCGCGGGCCTGGACGTTTGCGGACGTGGAGGCGGCCGTGCTGCGAGACGTCCCGCGCCGGCGAGCGGCGGCGTGGACGGCGTGGGCGCCGGGCGGCGCCGGGGACGGCGCGCCGGGGCAGCGTGAGCCGCCGGCAGACGGCGCGCGGGGCATCGGCGCGGCGGAGGCGGCGGAGCTCGCGCTCGCGATCGCGCGGGTGCCGCCGGATCCGCTCGCGATCGAGGCGATCGAGCAGCGCGACGACGCGCCCGCGAGCCTGGTGGTCGCCGCGGCCAACGCGCTCCGGCTGCACGGCGATCTCGGGCGCGCGCGGAGCCAGGTGCTGCGGGCGTGCGTGCGGGACGCGAGGGAGGCCGCGGCGCTCTCGGCCGAGGTGCTGCGCCGCGCCGGGGATCGCGCGCTCGCCGAGGAGCGCGCCCGCACCGCCATCGAGGCCGGCGCGGACCCGGACGGGCGCGCCCGCGCGGTGCTCGCGCGCATCGCGATCGACGCGGGGGCGCTGGACGCCGCCGAGGCGCTCGCCGGCGAGGCGGTCACCGCGCCGCTCTGCGAGGTGCGCGCGCTGATCGCGGCGCTGCGCGGCGACACCGCGCGGGCGCTCGCCGAGGCGGCGCGCGGCGAGGCGCTCGCGGGCTCGGTCGAGGACCTCGCGAGGACGGCCGCCGTGCGCGGCTACGCGTGGCACGCGAGCGATCCGGAGCGCGCGCACGCGTCGTTCAGCGCCGCGGTCGACTACGCCGTCCGCGCCGGGGCCGTGGTCGAGGAGGCGACCTACCGGACAGGCCAGGCGGCCGCGGCGGTGGACCTCGGCGATCTCGACGGCGCCATCGCGACCTCGACCCGGGCCGCGCTGCTCTGGGAGCACCTCGGCCGGCCGGCGCAGGCCGCGCGCGCGCTGCTCGCGTGCGCGGCCGCGTACGCCACGGCGGGCCTCGCGCACGAGGCCCGCCGCATCGCCGAGGACGCCGCGTCGCGGGCCCGCGACGCCGGCGACACGAAGGCGGAGGCCTACGCGCTGTGGGCGATCGCGGACGTGGCGGCCGCGCGCGGGGGCGACGGCGAGGACGGCGGCGAGCGCGCGGAGGACGGCACACGCGCGGCGGCGGCGCGGGCCGCGGCGCTGCTCGCCGGCGGCTCCGTGGAGGACGAGCTCCGCGCCGCGGCGCGTGTCCTCCGCCACGGCGCGGGCGAGCTCGCGGGCGCTCGCGTCGAGGAGCTCGATCAGCTGGCGAGCCGCCCGGAGCTCGCCGCGGCGGCGCGCCTCGACTGGTGGGGCGCGCGGGCGGCGCGCGCGCTCGCGGCGGAGGGCGGCGGCGCCGCGCCCGGCGAGCCGGGAGCGCCGGACGGCGCGGCGGATCAGGCGCCGCAGCCCGGGGGCAACGAGCGCGTCCTCGCCGCGCTCGCCGCGCTCGCCGGCGTCCGCGCGCCGATCGCGTCGCGCGGGCCGGCGCTCGCCGCGGCGCACGCGCTCGCGGTCAGGGCCGGGCGGACGGACGTCGCGCACCGGCTGCTCGCGGCGCTGGCCGAGTCGGCGCGGGAGCTCTGCCGGCGCAACGCGGACGCGGGCTCGGCCGGGGCGTCCGCCGCCTCGCCCCGCGCGCCGGAGCTCGCGGGCGCGGTGCGCTCGCTGCCGTGGGTCGCCCGCGCGCGGGCGCTGCCGGAAGGCGGGATGCGGCCCGAGCAGGCGCGCGACCTCGAGGCGCTGGTCGCCGCGCTCGGCGAGCGCGAGCGGCTCGCGCCGCTGCTCGACCGGGTCGTGGACGCGCTCGTGCTCTGGACGGGCGTGGAGCGGGGGCTCCTCTTGCTGCGCGCCCCGAGCGGGCGGCTCGTCCCGCGGGCGGCCCGCAACCTGGCGCGCTCCCACCTTGTGGCGGAGCAGCTCGAGCTGTCGGAGACCCTCGCGCGCCGCGCGCTGGAGGCGCGCGAGCCGGTGGTCGCCTTCGACGCGGCGGGGGAGCTGCCGAGCGTGCACCGCAGCGTGCACGCGCTGAAGCTCCGGAGCGTGCTCGCCGTGCCGCTCATCGCGCGCGGCGAGGCGCTCGGCGTCGTCTACCTGGACGACCGCGTGCGCCGGGGCGCGTTCGGGGCCCAGGAGCTCCGGTGGGCGCGCGCCATCGCGTCGGTCGCGGCGCTGGCGATCGCCGACGCGCACGCGCAGGTGCGGCTCCGCCGCGCGGCTCGCCGGGCGGAGCGCGCCACGGCGCGGCTCGCCGAGGAGCTCGCGCGGCGCGAGGCGGAGCTCGACGCGGCGGCGCTCGAGCTCGCCAAGGCGCGCGGCGGCCGGGACACGCGGTACCGCTACGACGCCATCATCGGCGAGAGCGAGCCGGTCCACGCGATGCTGCGCCTCGTCGATCGCGTGACCGCCGCCGACGTGCCGGTGCTCATCTCCGGCGAGTCCGGCAGCGGAAAGGAGCTCGTGGCGCGGGCGATCCACCAGAACGGCCCGCGGGCGGAGCGCCCGTTCGTGAGCGAGAACTGCGGCGCGATCCCGGAGGGGCTGCTCGAGTCGGCGCTCTTCGGCCACGTCCGCGGCGCGTTCACGGGCGCCGATCGGCCCCGCGCCGGGCTCTTCGAGGTGGCGGACCGGGGCACGCTGTTCCTCGACGAGATCGGCGAGATGAGCCTCGCCATGCAGACGAAGCTGCTCCGCGTGCTCGAGGACGGGCTGGTGCGCCCGGTCGGCTCGGAGCGGGCGCGGAAGGTCGACGTGCGCGTCATCGCCGCGACCCACCGCGATCTGGAGTCGCTGGTCCGCGCCCGCGCCTTCCGCGAGGATCTGCTCTACCGGCTGAACATCATCACCATCCGGGTGCCGCCGCTCCGCGAGCGGGCGACCGACGTGCCGCTCATCGTCCAGCACCTCGTCGCCAAGCACGGCCGCGGGCCGATCCGGGTCACGCGCGGGGCGATGGAGCGGCTCTCGGCCCACGGGTGGCCCGGCAACGTGCGCCAGCTGGAGAACGAGATCCGGCGGGCGATCGTGCTCTGCGACGGGACCATCGATCGGGAGCACCTGTCGCCGGAGGTCGCGCACGGCGGCGGCGCGTCGCCGCGCGAGCTCGGCCTCAACGTCCGCGCGCGCATCGATGCGCTGGAGACGGAGCTCGTGCGCGACGCGCTCGAGCGCACGCGCGGAAACCAGACCCAGGCCGCCAAGCTGCTCGGCCTGTCGCGGTTCGGTCTTCAGAAGATGATCAAGCGGCTCGCCATCGCGCCGTGATCAGAGGTCCGCGAGGGCGCGGGCGTCCCGCAGGATCGCGTCGATGCCGTCGTCGTTGGCCTCGTAATAGCCACGAATGACGCCCTCCTTGTCGACCAGCACGAGGCGCTCGCCGTGGAAGATGCTGAAGATGCCAGGGCTCGACTCCTGCTTGCCCATCGCGATCTTGAAGCCCTTCACGACCGTCGACTCGATCTGATCGAGGGGGCCTGTCAGGAACGTCCATCCATCGAGCTTGAGCCCCTGCGCCGTCGCGTACGCCGCGAGCACTTCCGGCGTGTCGTTCTCCGGATCGACCGTGAACGTGACGAGGTGCAGCGCGTCGCCGAGCTCGCGCCCCTCGCGCTGGATCTCCTTCATGCGCTGCGTGAGCTTGGGGCAGACGGTCGGGCAGGTCGTGAAGATGAAGTCCGCTATCCACACGCGGCCTCGGAGCTGCTCCTGGCCGAACCGCTGACCCCGCTGATCGGTCAGCTCGAAGGCGGGCAGCGGGATCCGGAGCGCGGGCGGCTCGGCGGCACGGCCGAGCACCGCGCCGCCGACCGAGACGAGGGCCACCAGCGCGACGAGCGCCATCCAGAAGAGCGGACGCCCCGCGAGCGCCGCGAAACGTGATCTCGGCGCGCCGCCGCTACCGGACGGAAGCGGCGCATCGGCGGGCTGCGCGCGGGAAGGTTGCGCGCGGGAAGAAGGAGAAGCGCCGTTCTCCTGCTGCGCCTGCTCTAGGGGCACCATCGCACGGACGCTAAGAGCCGGTCCCCGGCGCGTCAAGGCAACCAGGCGCCGATCACGCGCCGATCATCAGCGCAGCGAACAGGAGCACCAGGTAAACCATGGAGGCGAAGAAGAGCTTGCGGGCCCAGCGATCACCCGCCCCCGCGCGGAGGCCGACCGCGCCGAGGGCGAAGAAGCCGCCGCCAAGGACGATCGCGGCGCCGAGGTAGACAGGACCTCCAACCCCGAACGGCACGAACAACACCGACGCGAGGACGAGCAGCGCGAGATAACCGACGATGTGGATCCGCGTCGTGCGATCGCCCTTCTCGACGGTCAGCACCTTGTGTCCCGCGCGCCGGTAGTCGTCGCGGCGGAAGGTCGCGATGGCCAGGAAATGCGGGATCTGCCAGAGAAACAGGACCGCAAAGAGCAGGAAGCCGGGCGCGTCGATTCGGCCGGTGATGCTCGTCCAACCGAGCAGCGGCGGGATCGCGCCGGGGATCGCCCCGATCGGCAGCGCGAGCGTCGTCCGGCGCTTGAGGGGCGTGTAGACGAGCACGTAGCTGAGCAGCGCGAGGGCGGCGAGCGCGCCCGTGGTCGCGTTCACCCCGAGGAACAGCAGCGGAAGCGAGGCGGCCGAGATGGCGATCCCGAACCAGAGCGCCAGCTCGGGCGCGAGCCGCCCGGCCGGCAGCGGGCGGGTCTTCGTCCGCTCCATCAGCCGATCGCTGTCGCGCTCGATGTACATGTTGAGCGCGTTCGCGCCCGACACGACGAGGACCGTCCCGAGCAGCGCCAGCAGCAGCTGTGTCGCCGGCACCGCCGCGCGCTCGACCGCAGCCTCTCCAGCGAGCCCGGAGCGGAGGTACCGGCTCGCGATCCACATGCCGCCGAGCATGGTCGCGACCACCATCCTCGTGACGCGCGGCTTGGTGAGGCACACCAGATCGGCCGCTACCCGGAGCAGCGGGCGCGCGCTCGCGGGCAGCGCGCCGCCGCCGCTCTCGGGCGGATCGGACGGGCGGACGTAAGGGACGGCGGCCTGCTCGGAGGCCCGCTCGACGTGCATGGTCACGCGTGCACCTCACCGACGCGCGCCAGCGCTGCGCCCCCGAAGAACGGTGTACGCGGGACAGCCAGGCTGGAAAACGGCATCATCGTCGACGCGAGGGCAGCAGAGAGGAACAGCATCTGGGCCGGGAGACTAGCGCGCGCAACGCGGTTCGGGGAGTCGAGTTCGTCAGTTGCTGCGCGAGGTGCGTGGCTCTAGGGGACAGGTCGGCTGCGGGCAACCGTCGAGGCGCTTCCATCATCGCTCCGCTGGCCGGGGGACGCGGGGAGGATCACCCCCCTGCGCTGCTCGGTTTGCTCGATTCCAGTCGAGCGATCTCGTGCGCGCCGCGGCCCGCCGCGTCGCCCCTGTCGGCGCGGCCACGCGCCTCACCAAAGGCCCTTGAGCTCGTCCTTGTTCTCCGCCGGCTCGGGCTCGTTGCCGCTGTACGTGAACGTCACCTGGGCGGGTTTGTCGTCCGCGACCACGACCTCGGCCGTCTTCAGGCCGTAGCGGGCGTGCCACGCCTCGACCTTGTACTTGCCGGCAGGGACCTTCTCGATCGTGAAGGCGCCGTCGTCGCCGCTCACCGCGAAGAACGGATGATCCGTCACCACGACAAAGCCGCGCATCCACGGGTGGATGTCGCAGGTGAGCTTGACGATACCGTCCTTCCACGCCCCGGTGATCGGCTCGGCGTTCCTCGGCTGCGCCTTGTTGAACAGCGTCTCAGCGCCCTTGTAGGTGTGCACGTTGTGCATCGTCCTGTCGCTGTTCCTGATGTCGACCTGCTGCCCGGAGACGACGCCCTGGATGCGCGGCTCGTACATGCAGTCCTTCTGGTCGATCGCCGCGTGCGCGTCGGGCGCCGGGAAGGCGCCCTTCACGCCCCCGACCTCGATGCGAACGAAGGTGTCCTTGAGCTTTCCGTCGTTGACGACGACCGCGTTGTGCTTGAGCTCCTTGTCCTTGCAGACCTCGGCGTCCTTGCGCCCGGCGGGGACCTTCATCTCGATCGGCTTGCCGGCGAGCTTCACCACCCCCTTGATCGTCCCCTTGCCCTCGACCGGCGGCGGCGCCGGCGCCGCGGGCTGTCCCGTGGCCGGAGCCGCCGCGCCGGGCTTCTCGGCGGAGACCGCCGGCGCAGCCCCGGTCGCCGCGGGCGTGCCGGTCGGGGCCGTCCCGCCGGTCGGCCGCGGGGTCTGCTCGGGACACCCGGCGCCGAACGCCAGCGCGGCGAGCGCGAGAGCAGAGAGCGAGACGAGATCGCGAAGGTGCATGAGGGTCCTTCCGTGCCCGGAGGCGCGACGGCGCGCCCCGGCTTCGGTCGTCCGGGCCGGCGAGGGAGCGACCGTCGGGACCGGACGGGTCCGCGTCGTCACGGCGGCGAGCCGCAGCGTGCGGGCTGCGCGCCGACCTGCCGCGAAGCGAGGGCGTGCTTAACGAGTGTCGTCGCCCGCGTCAACCTGAGGCGCCCCGGCGAGATCCGCTTTCCCGGCGCCCGGGAGCTCGCCCTGCGGGCGCTCGCGCTCGGTCGCGAGCACCGCGGCCCAGAAGCCCCGATCATCGCGCGCCGCGAGCGCGACGCACAGCGCGGCGATCAGCAGCGAGAGCGCGCTGAGCGGCACCTCGGGGGCGCTGCGCGCGACGAGCAGCAGCGCGAGCGCGCCGCCCAGCGCGGACAGTCGGGGCGGAGCGATGAGCGCGAGCGCGGCGACCACCACCGCGAGCGCGGCGGCGAAGAGCTGCACCGAGGGCGCCACGGCCGGCGCGGGGCGGGTGAGCAGGCGATCGAGCGCGCGGCGGAGCAGCGCCTCGAGCAGCGAGGCGTCTTCCGCCGCGCCCGCGAGCGCCGCCCGGGTGGCGAGCAGCGCGGGGACGAACGAGGCGAGCGAGAGCGGGGTGACGAGGCGCGGGGCGGGCCGCGGCTGCCCGGCTTCCGGCGGGGCCTGCGGCCGCGCCGCGCGGTCCGCGCCGAGCGCCACCGCGGCGACGAGGACCGCGAGCGCGTCGATCGCGAACGCGGCCGTGGCGACGGAGCCCGCCGCGGCCGCGAGCGATTTCGAGCCGCGCTCGTTCGCCCACACGGCCAGGAAGACGCCCGCGAGCCGGACGAGGGCAGAGGCGCCGACGAGCCCGAGCGCGGCCGCCACCGGGCGCATGAACGGGACGCGGAGCGCCTCCCAGGCGCTGCCGAGCGCGAGGACCGCGGCGCTCACGCCGATGAGCGCCGCGGAGAGATCGGGCACGCGCTGCACCGTCGCGTGCAGCACGACGAGGATCACGAAGCTGCCCCCCACGATCGCGGCGATCCGCAGCACATACGGGCTGCGGCTCCGCACGACCGCGCCGATCAGCGCCATCGCGGCGACGATGGCGCCGAGCGCGAAGAGCTGGGAGGCGGCCGCGCCGGCGATCTCGACCGCGCGGGCGGTGCGCTCGATGCCGACCGCGAGGCCGACCGTCGCGGGCGCGACCATGCGGCCGAGGATCATCGCGAGCAGGGCGAGGGCGGCGAGCGGCCGGATCAGCCTGAGCACGGGCAGGCCGGCGAGCGGCGGCCGACCGGAGCCGGAGGACGGCCGCTCCGCAGGCGGGGCGCCGCCATCCTCGGGGCGCGGCGCGGCGGGCGGATCCGGCGAGGCGGGCGGATCCGGCGAGGCGGAGGGAGGAGGGGCGGCAGGGGGGAGATCGATGTTCAGGAGCATGAAAGAAGGCCGGTCGCTCAGCCCTTGTCCCAGGGGCGGGGGGCGTCGAGATCGGTGAAGACCGCGGCGGTCGCCGAGGCGTCGATCAGGTCCTGCATCCGCTGGCCGCCCGCCTCCTCGACGATGCGGTCGTCGTACTCGTCCGCGAGCACCGACAGATCCCGGAGGGCGACGAGGATCTCCTCGGCGTCGAGCGTGTCGCCGCCGAGCAGCGAGTGGACGATGACCACACACGAGCCCTGCGCCACGTAGCCGAACGCGCCGAAGCGGATCCGCGCGTTGAGGCGGAGCAGCTTCATCGCGAGGTCCGGGGTCATCTCGACGCCGCGCGCGAGCTGCGCGACGAGCCGCACGAGCGCGCGGCCCGGTTCCCAGGCCAGGACATGGAGGTAGACGTACGCGGTGCCCTGCCGCACGACATAGAACTGCGGCTCGATCCGGGCAAACGCCGGGGAGTCCGCGAGCGCCGCCTCGATGCGGGCATTGGTCACTTGCACGGCCGCGTCGGATTCCTTCGGCATGGCGCGGAGGATACATCGCCGCGGTCCCGATGCAGAGCCGGGACCTGGCGCTGGCGCACGAAGCGCGGCCGGGGCTAAGGGCGCAGCGGAAGCAGCGGCCCCCGGGGCGCCAGCGTCTTCTCGTCGCCCGGGACGGGACGCGGCGCCTTGCGCACCGGCGCCGGATCGGTCGGGGCGACGGCGGGCGGGTCCTTCAGCAGGTAAGGGTAGACGTTGCGCGTGCCGCACGCGTCGACGGGATCCCGGTGGAACTCCCAGTGCAGGTACACGTTGCCGTCGGGCGAGGCGATCACGTCCGGCGCCTTGCCGAAGGGCGACGCGCGGCTCACCGAGTTCAGCGCGACGATGTCGAACGCCGTCATCCCGCTCGGCCTCGTGACCCCGAGGCGCACGATGGTGCCGCTGTCCTTGTTCAGCACCATCTCCACGTGGGTCACCAGGTTCTGGTTGAACGCGTGACCCTTGGGCAGCCCGTCCAGGGCCATCAGGAACTCCTCCGCGAAGATCGGGTGGATCCGGTTGTGGATCATGTTGATGTACGTCGCGAAGGGCGCCCGGGCGGCGTTGAGGGAGGTCTGGTTGCCCGGCTTCACCGAGGGGTCGTAGTTCTCGATCGCCGCGCGCCACTTCTTCCACTTGTCCGTGATCTCCCACGAGCCCCGGTGCGCGCTCCTGCGGGAAGCGCCGTCGGCCGCGCGCTCCGCGAGGAGCTTCTCGTTGCCCACGGCTTCCTGCACGCGGGCCATGTTCAGGTTGAGGTTGCGGCCGCCGGGGAGGCCCGGCGCGCCGAGGCCGAGCGAGCCGACGCGGACCGGGCTCTGGTAGGGCTGCGGCGTCGCCTTCTTGCCCGCGATGCGGCCCTTGCCGTCGCCGCCCGGGTTGGCCGGGTTCAGGGTGTAGCCCTCGCGCGCGCTGTCCACGACCTCGGGTGACGCGGGGCCCGCGCCGCCCTCGGCGCCCCGCGCCGGCGCCGGCAACGCGGGGGGCGCCTGCGCGACGCGGCCGCCCCCCTTCGCGCCCGGCACGCTCGGGGGCGGCCCCGCCGCGGGCGTGCGCGCGCCCTTCGACGTCGCCGGGTTGTGGTGCTCGGCGCTCCTGCTCTCCGGATTGCGCTCGCCGGGCGCGCGCTTCTCGTCGCCGGCCCGCTGTTCGCTGTGGCCGCTGCGATCGTGATCGCTGTCGCCGACCATGTCCTTCGGCCCCATCGGGCCCGACGGCGTCCCCGGCGTCGGCGCGGGATCGTCCTGATCCTTCGATCGGATCTGCGCCATCGTCTCCTCGGCGACCTTGTTCGCGTCGTCCGCGATCCGGTTCGCCTCGGGGTTGTCCTCCTGGTCCTTCTCGACGTGCTGCCGGACGGCGAGCCGCCGGCTCGGCGGGGGCGGAGGAGGCGGCGGCGGCTTCGGCTGGACCGGCACGACCTGCGCGACCTCCGGCTTCGGGGGCTCGGGCTTCGGCGGCGGGGGCGGAGGCGCCTTCGCCTGCGGAGGCGGCTCCTGTGTCGGCGGCGGCTTCGGCGGGGTCGCCTTCGCCACCTTGGCCGGATCGGGCTTCTGCTCCGGATCGGGCGGCGTCTCGGTGTCCGGCTCGGTGTCCGCCGGATCGTCCGCCGCGCGCTCCGGGGGCGCGAGCGGGGTGGGCGGCGGCGTGGGCGCGATCCCGTCCGTCAGCACCTCGAACGTCGTGTCGCTCGGCCGGAGGCCCTCCCGCACCGCGTGGACCATCCAGCGGAGCTGGGCCCGATCCTCGATGACCTGCGCCACCTCGACCGCGCCGCCGCCGCCCGCCATGTGCGCCACGATCGCCGCGCAGATCCACAGGGCGAGCGGGATGTGGGCATCGCGCGACATGGCGATCAACGCCTCCGCGCTGCAGAGGCCGCACCGCTCCAGCTGGCACAGCCGTAACAGCAGCGAACGACGGTCACCGGTGGCACCTCCAGACTCCGCGTGAACGACCTGCTCGAACCGTGCAGCGATGCGAAAGCCGCACCCAGGAAGCGGTTCGACCCTAGCATCCAGGGATCAGCACAGCAACGGTCGGTGCGCTCGGCCCCGCCGCCGCCGCGTCCGCCGCGCCTCGCGGTCCGCGAGGAGCGCAGCGGAGCGCGCCGGCCGCGGTCACAGCTTGTTGATGGCGTCCCAGTGCTCGGCGATCTCCTCCGCCGTCCAGATGCCGCCCTCGTCCTTGAACTTCCCGGGGCTCTGCATGACCTTGTAGACGTACATCTGCGCGCCGGCGACGGCGAGGACGTTGCCGGTCCTGTCGGCGCACAGGTCCGACGCGAGGAACAGCGCCGCCGGGGCCACGTGCGCCGGCGTGAGCGTGTCGCCCGCCGACTGGAACATGGGCAGATCCTCGGTCATCCGGGTCTTGGCGATGGGCGCGACCGCGTTGACCGTGATCCGCTGCTTCTGCAGCTCGATCGCGGCGGTGCGCGTGAGCCCGTAGATGCCGGCCTTGGCCGCGGCGTAGTTGGCCTGTCCGAAGTTGCCGAGCATCCCCGACACGCTCGTGGTGTTGACGATCCGCCCTCCCCCGCCCTGCGCGATCATCTGCTTCGCCGCGGCCTGCGTGCAGAGGAACGTCCCCTTCAGGTGGACGGCGATGACGGCATCCCACATCGCCTCATCCATCTTGAGCAGAGTCTTGTCGCGGAGGATTCCCGCGTTGTTCACCAGGATGTCGACCCTGCCGAACGCCTCGACCGCGGCCTTGACGATCCGCGCGGCCCCGTCGGGGGTGGACACGGAGTCGAAGCTCGGCGCCGCTTGCCCGCCTGCAGCGCGGATCTCCTCGGCGACCTGCGCCGCCATCGCGTCGCCCGACCCCGACCCGTCGCGCGCGCCGCCGAGGTCGTTGACGAGGACCTTCGCGCCTTCCCGCGCGAAGAGCAACGCCTCCTCGCGGCCGATCCCGCCCCCGGCTCCCGTGATGATGGCGACCTTTCCATCGAGCAAACCCATCCTTGCTTCCTCCTCCTGCTGCGCGCGCCGACGGCGCGCCGGGCCGTCGTCTTCGCGCGGAGCTTCGCACAGCGCTCCTCCGCCAGGGCGCACATTCTGCCAGAAGCGGCGCGCTGCGCCCGGCTGCGCCCACCCCCCGGAAAGGCGCACGCGGGCGGGCCGCTCCGCACCGCCCGCGGCCACGCCGCCCGCCCGCGGCCACGCCGCCCGCACGCGGCGCCGCTTCTTTGCCCGGTCGCGCGCGGCGATGGTAACGCCGCGTTCGATGCAACTGCCCAGCCGCCTCTCCACGTCGACCCTGGGAGACCTGCTCGGCGCGCTGCACCGTCAGAAGACGACCGGGCTCCTGGAGCTCTGCGAGCTCCGGACGCCGAGCGGCTCGACGGTGCCCGGCCGGCAGCACCGGATCCAGCTCTTCTCCGGCCTGGTCACGGCCATCGAGACGCCGCTCCAGGTGCCTCGCCTCGGCGAGATCCTCGCCCGCGACGGCTCCGCGCCCGCGCCGTCGATCCAGCGGCTCGCGGCGCTCGTCGCGGCGCACCGGGGGCGCCGGACGGGCGAGGTGCTCGTGGCCGCGGGGCTCATCCCGGCGAGCTCGGTCGAGCGCGCGCTCCGGTCCCAGCTCCGCGCCCGGCTCGAGGCGCTCTTCGCCATCGAGGAGGCGACCATCTGCTTCCACACCGCGAGGCCGCTCGCGTGGTCCCTGCAGCAGGTCGGCCCGCTCTCGCCGAGCGACTTCCTCTACGGCCGCCCGCGCGCGCGGGATCGCTTCCGGCGCGCGGCGGGTGTGGGCGGCGCGTGGTCCGTGGGCGACACGCGCGGCGCAGGCGGCGCGCGCGGCGCCTCGTCCGGCGCGTCCGGCGCCGCGTCGAGCGCGTCCGGCGCCGCGTCGAGCGGCGGCCGCGTCGACGAGCGGCGACGCCGCGCGCTCGATCTGCTCGGCCTCCGCGAGGGCGCGACCGAAGCCGAGATCCGCCGCACCTTCCGCCGCCTGGCCGCGAACCTGCACCCCGACCGCGGCGCCGCGCTGGCCGGCAAGGGCGCGCAGCTCGGCGCCGCCACGGCGCGCTTCGCGGAGCTCTCGGCCGCCTACCACCTGCTCGTGGCCTGAGCGCTACGCCCGGCCCACGAGGCGCTCGATCAGGAACGACGCCACGGTGATCGGCTTCGTGCCCGGGCCGAACCCGGCGTCGAAGCCGAGCTCGACGGCGAGCTGGTGATCGATCCGCGGGCCGCCGAGCAGCATGATCACCTTGTCCCGGAAGCCCTGGCGCGTCGCCATCTCGATGAGCGCCGCCGCGTTCTCCTTGTGGCAGTTGCGCTGCGTGATCACCTGCGAGACCAGGATGGCGTCGGCGCCGAGCGCCTTCGCCTTCTCGCAGAGCTCGGCGTTCTCGACCTGCGCGCCGAGGTTGTGGGCGTCAAAGCACTTGAAGCTCTCGAGCCCCTTCTCGCCGGCGAAGCCCTTGTAGTTCAGGATGGCGTCGATGCCGACGGTGTGCGCGTCGCTGCCCGTGCACGCGCCCACGACCACGACCTTGCGGCCGAGCTTCTTCGCCTGCGCCTCGATCTCGTCCCGGGTGAGCGGCTGCGCGGCGAGCTCCTGAACCTCGATGTCCGAGATGTCGACCCCGTGCTGGGAGTGCCCGTAGACGACGAAGTAGGTGTGCTCCCGGCTCGCCTGCTCCATGGCCGTGACGAGCGGCTCGCGCAGGCCGTGCGCCTCGGCGAAGCGCTTCGCCGCCTCGCGGGCGCGGTCGCCCGGCAGGACGCGGAGCGTGAACGACATCTGGACCATCCCGTCGCCCTCGCGATCGCCGTACGCGCGCAGGAGATTTCGCGGTGTCATGCTCACCTCTGTTTCATGGGGCGGAAGGAGCCGATCCCTCGTTGACATTAGGACATTAGCGCCAGGCGGGCTCGCGCGGCTAGGGCCATCGAAGGACGGCGCGCGCGTTATGTGCGCGTTGCTTGCGCGCGGAAGGCGTCAAGTCAGGAAGAATGTCCTCTGGCGCGCTGACAGCCGGGCTTTCTGGAGGGATGTCCCGGGATTCCCGTCCTCGGCGCGCCGGGGGATTCCTACGAGGACCGCTCCAGCACCTCGAGGATCGGATTCAGGTACTCCGGGTCCCGCGCCACGACCCCCGAGTACCCCTTCCCGCCCGTCCGCGTCCGCTTGACGTCGCCGAACGCGCCGCGGCCGATCGCGTCCCAGAGCGTGTCCCGCTCGACCTCGCGGAGCAGCGCGTGCGCCTTGTCGAGGACCTCGCGGGCGCGCGACTCGACGATGCCGCCCGGCTTCCACTGGATCTCGTCGCCGAGGTGCCGCGCCGCCGTGAAGATGTAACGGGCGCTCTTCAGCGAGAGGTACCGATCCATGAGCAGCGGCGTGTGGACCGCCTCGCTGAACATCCCGAGCAGCTCGATCGACTGGCCCGTCGTGATCCCGACCAGGTTGAACATCGCGTCGTGGACGTGGCTGTGGAAGATGTCGCCGGTCTTGAACTTGGTGGGCGGCATCCACTTGATGGGGTGCCTGTCGAAGATCTGCCGGACGAGCTGGGCCTGGGCGAGCTCGAAGAGCAGGCTGTCCTCGATCCAGGGGTTGATCTCGAAGGCGTGGCCGAGGCCCATCTGCTCCTCGCGGAGGCCCGCGCGCCGGGCGAACGCCTCGTTGATGAACTGCGACGCGAGGACCGTGTGCGCCTTCTCGACCGCGTCGGCGGTCGTGAGGTAGTTGTCCTCTCCCGTGTTGATGACGATCCCGCTCCTCGCGATGATCCTGCGGGAGAAGTACTGATCGATGAACGTCCGCTGCATGTTGATGTCGCGGAACAGGATCCCGTACATCGCGTCGTTGAGCAGCATGTCGAGCCGCTCGACGGCCGCCATCCAGGCGATCTCGCTCATGCAGAGGCCGGACGAGTAGTTCGTCTGCGCGAGGTAGGTGCCGGTGTCGCGGGTCGCCTCGTCGGCGGCCCGGCGGATGATCCGGAAGTTCTCCTGCGTCGCGTACGTGCCGCCGTACCCCTCGGTCGTCGGCCCCTCCGGGACGTAGTCGAGGAGCGACTGGGCCGTCGCGCGGATCACGGCGACGATGTCGGCGCCGGCGAACCCGGCCGCCTTGGCCTGGACCGCGTCGTCGTAGATGTTGCCGGTCGCGACGATGACGTACTTGAGCGGCGCGGCGCCGACCCGGTGCGCGGCCTTCATGGCCTCCCGCTCGTCGCGGGCGCGGTCGATCCGGGCGATGGCCTCGCGCGTGGCCGCCTCGAGCGCGCCGCGCGCCTCGCCCGCGGACGGGCCAGGGCCGAAGTCGGCGGACTCGCTGAACGCCAGCATCTCCGCGGCTTCCTGCACGGAGGCGGCGCCCTCGCAGAGCGCCCGGCCGAGGTGGTACGCGACGCCGCGCCCGGCCTGCCCCGCGCGGTGGATGCGGTCGACGAGCGCGTTCGCGAGCGGCGTTCCCTCGGCGTCGGCGCCGACCACGCCGTAGGCGCGGGCCACGGTGCGCTCGACGCCGACCGTGGTGTGGCGGTCGATGAAGCGCTGCACGTCGTCGGCGATGTCGGCGGCGAACGCGCGGCACGCCTCCACCTTTTCCTGCTCCACGGGGACGGTGGTCATGGATTTCTCCGGGGCAGGCGGTCTTAGCGCACTCTCACCGCGGCCGGTACTCCGGCGCGGGATCGGCGGCGGAGCGGCCGGGCGAGAGGTACGGCGGCGCGGCGGCGCGACAGCGCGGCCGCACCAGCGGCGCGACAGCGCGGCGGCGCGGCGCGGTCGCGCGGGCGTGCGCCGCGCGCCGGGCAGCGCTAGAGACGGAGGTCATATGGGGAAGTTGATCCTGCTCTTCACCGCAATCCCGATCGTGGAGCTCTGGCTGCTCCTCTCGATCGGCCAGCAGATCGGCTTCTGGCCGACCGTGGCGCTCGCGCTCGGGACGGCCGTCCTCGGGGCGGCGCTCGCGAAGCGCGAGGGGCTGCGGGTGCTCGGTGCCTGGCAAGGCGCGATGGCCGAGGGGCGCGTCCCGGACGAGGGGCTCACGGGCGGGCTGCTCGTACTGCTCGGCGCGGCGCTGCTCATCACGCCGGGGGTGCTGACCGACGTCGCGGGGCTCCTGCTCCTGATTCCGCCGACGCGCCGCCGCATCGCGGCGGCCGTGCGGGAGCGGTTCGAGCGGCGCGTCGCCGCGGCGAGCGCGGCCGGCGGCCTCGGCGGCCTCGGCGGCGATGGCCCTGGCGGCGCGATCTTCAACGTGAGGGTCGTCGACTTCAGCGGCGGGCCGTTCGGCGGCGGGCCGTTCGGCGAGCGCGCCGGAGGGCCCGATGGCGGCGCGGATTCAGGCCGGGCGGCGCCACGGGAGGTCAT
This sequence comes from Sorangium cellulosum, assembly GCF_002950945.1. Classification (GTDB taxonomy): domain Bacteria; phylum Myxococcota_A; class Polyangia; order Polyangiales; family Polyangiaceae; genus Sorangium; species Sorangium cellulosum_E. Next base: position 4,416,449 of record NZ_CP012673.1, on the reverse strand, counting down.
CGACGTCGAGGCCGTCGTGACCGAGGACGACGAGCGCGGCGGGCCGGTGCCGACGACGCGGCGATTGCCAGGCTGAGCGGCGATGACGGCCGCCCGGCCGCGGGCGCAGGCGCCGAAGGCCGCCGGGCGAAGGCGCCACTCGCTGGCTCGCGCGCGCAGGACGCCGGAAGACGGTTGTCGGGAGATCTCGAGGCGCGAGGGCGACAACGCCATTTGCTCTTTCACGCCCGGGCAGCACGACCGAAACGACAAAGAAACAATGCCTGTTGTATGCTCCTCCACGTCGTCGGGGAAGCCCGACAAACCAGGAGAGCTCGCATGAAGATCTGAAGTTCTCGCACGGCACGACGCGACAACGCACATCGAAACAGCCGCAACCCCTATGCTAGGACCAACTCGATACGCGATTTCATCGACCCAACCGAGCCGCTCGGAGGGCGGCGCGAAGGATGGCTCCGGCACGACGTCCAGCCCCGAACAGCGCCGGCCCGCTCGCCTGGACGGGCGTCACGCGCCGGGGATCCAGCCGTCTCGCCGCATGACGCCGGGGAGGGTGACCCGATGAAGCTGGTCAAATCCGTCGCCGGCTGGCTGCTGGCGCACGCCGATCCCAGGGAGCCGCTCGGCAGCTCGCTCATCTCCGCCATCTCCCGCCTGCCCATCCACCTCGCCGCGGACGCCGTGTGCCTCCGGAAGAACGCCGACTCCGGCGCCCTGGAAGTGCTCCTGACCCAGCGCGGAGCGTCGGAGTCGGACCCGGGGGCGTGGTGCTGCCCGGGGAGCGTGCTCTCGCCGGGGGAGCAGCCCGAGCACGTGCTCCACCGGCTCGGGGTGACGATCTCCGATTTCACCTTCCTCGGCGACTACTTCTCGGCCGCGGCGCGCGGCTGGATGGTCTCCCGAGTCCACCAGGCGAAGCTCGCCGAGGTGCCGGCGACAGGCGCCTGGTGGCCGGTCGAGCAGCTGCCGAACAACACGGTGCCCAAACATCGGGAGCAGGTCATCCCGATGGCGGTCAAGGCGTTCCACGCCGAGCGCGCGAAGCTCTCGCGCCAGGCGAGCGCGCCGGCCATGTGACGCGCGGCCCGGCGGCGAGCGGCTGGACCCGACGTCGCTCGCCCCGGCCGCAACACCTCGCCTCACGTCGTCCGGAGCAACGCTTGCTCCAGCGGGCGCGCCAGCCCTCGACTCCACGGCTCCCGGATACCTGAGCAGGATACGCCCGGCCAGTCTCCTGTGGAGTCCCCGGCCGTGAGCTTCACCCCGGCACGACGCGCCCAGCCTGCACGGGCCGCACGACATGCGAGCACAGCGGGCGATGGCCCAGTGCGATGTAGAGCTCGCTCGCATGCAGGACGGAAACGTGGGCTTCTGCCCTGCCCCTCCGAGCTCGCCGCGCCCAGCCGGCCGCTATCGATCGCGCGCAGGTTGGATTACGCTGCCCGGAAACAGCGGGGCTCACCGCGGCGGCGCTCTCCGCGGCTGGCTTCGCGGGGGGACATGGGGCTCATGACGGTCGACAAGACAGCGCTCATCGTCGGAGGGACAGGCCTCGTCGGCGGCCATTGCCTGCGGCTCCTCGTGCAGCAGCCCGCCTATGCGCGGGTCGTCGCCCTGCTGCGCCGCCCCGCGCCGATCGAGGACCCGCGGCTCTCCCAGCGCATCGTCGACTTCGACCAGCTGGACGGCGCCGAGTTCGCCGGCGCGACCGACGTGTTCTGCGCGCTCGGGACGACGATCGCCAAGGCCGGCTCGGAAGAGGCCTTCTACCACATCGACTACGGCTATCCGATCGCCATCGCCCGGCTCGCCGAGAGGGCCGGGGTGAAGCAGTTCGTGCTGGTCTCCTCCGTGGGCGCCGATCCGCGCTCCACGAGCTTCTACCTGCGCGTGAAGGGCGAGCTCGAGCAGGAGCTCTCCGCGGCGAGCTTCACCTCGGTCCACGTCCTGCGCCCGAGCCTGCTGCTCGGCGAGCGGGGCGAGGTCAGGAAGGGCGAAGCCATCGGCGTCGCGGCGGCGCAGACGCTCCGGTTCACGATGAAGGGCGGCCTGCGCAGGTACCGCCCCATCGACGCCAGGACCGTCGCCGGCGCGATGATCGCGGCCGCACTCCAGGCAAAACCCGGCCGCCACGTGTACCACTTCGACGACATGGAGGCGCTCGCGAAGGGCCTCGACGTCGTCCAGGCCTGACACCGCGCCCACCTGCCCTCCGCCGGAGCCAGGCCCCCGGACTCGGGGCGGTCCGGGCCCGACCGCCGCCGGCGCGAGGCCCGACCGCCGCCGGCGCGGGCGGCCCGCGCCGCCATGGCGCCGCCAGGGCCCCGGAAGCCTCGGCGCGACGCAAGCGCGCGAAAATGCTAGGGCTCGCCGCGGGCACGGCGCTCGCTCGACGCCGCCGTCATGGTCTTCGCCGAGCCCCCCTTGCCGATCGTGCCCGAGCGCCTCGCCTCCCCCCTGCTGAGCTCCCAGGAGAGCCAGCCGCCGTCGATCGACGCCGTGCTCGCCGAGCGCTTCGGGATCCCTGCGTTCCGCCCGTGGCAGCGCGAGGCGATCGACGCCCTGCTCGGGGGCGCGGGCCGCGTCCTCGTCGTCGCGCCGACCGGCGGCGGCAAGTCGCTCTGTTACCAGCTCCCCGCCGTCGCCCTCCCCGGCACGACGCTCGTCCTGAGCCCGCTCATCTCCCTGATGGAGGATCAGGTGCGCGCGCTCGAGGCGCGGGGCATCGCCGCCACGTTCATCGCGTCCAGCCTGCCGCGCGAGGAGAACGGCCGCCGCCTCGCCGCCCTCCGCCGCGGCGAGTACAAGCTCGTCTACGCCGCGCCCGAGCGCCTCTCCCTGGACGGCTTTCTCGAGTCGCTCGCCCAGAGCCGGCTCTCGCTCGTCGCCGTCGACGAGGCGCACTGCATCGTCCAGTGGGGCCACGACTTCCGGCCCGACTACCTGCGCATCGGCGCCGCGCTCGCGCGGCTCCGGCCGCCCCGGGTCCTCGCCTGCACCGCGACGGCGACCCCCGACGCGCGCGACGAGATCATCCGCCGGCTCGGCTGGCCGCTGCCCTCGCCGTCGGGCGACGAGGAGGCCGGGCCCGACGGCCCCCCGCCCAAGGTGATCCTGCGCGGCTTCGCGCGGCCCAACCTCCACCTGCAGGTCTCCGCGGTCGACGGCCCGCGCGAGGCCGGCCGCCAGACGGCGCGCGCGCTCTCCGACGCGCTCGGCGACCCCGGGCGGCCCCGGGGGGCAGGCATCGTCTACGCCGCGACCCGCAAGGGCGCGGAGCGCCTCGCCGACGCGCTCCGCGACGCGGGCTGGAACGCGGAGGCGTACCACGCCGGCCTCGCCCCCGAGTCGCGGGCCCGCCTCTCCGCCGGCTTTGCGGACCGCACCCTCTCCGTGGTGGTGGCCACGAACGCCTTCGGCATGGGCATCGACCGCCCGGACGTCCGCCTCGTCGTGCACGCCCAGCCGCCGTCGTCGATCGAGGCGTACTACCAGGAGGTCGGCCGCGCCGGCCGCGACGGCGCCCCGGCCCGCGGCCTCCTGCTCTTCGCGCCCGCGGACATCGCGCTGCGCCGGAGGTTGTGCCAGCTCGGCGAGGGCGGCGCCGAGGCGAGCGCCGACGAGGCCGCGCGCGCGTGGCGGCTCTTCCGCGAGCTGCTCCGCTACGTCGACGCCGCCACGTGCCGGCACGACTTCATCCTCCGCTACTTCGGCGACGAGGCCGAGTCGCTCGGCGGCTGCGGCCACTGCGACGTCTGCCTCGCGGTGGACGCCCTCGAGGCGAGCGACCCGGCCGCGCTCGACCGCGACAACGACCTCGTGCGCCGCGCGCTCGCCGGCGTCGCCCGGGTGAAGGGCGGCGCGGGCATGCAGGCCGTGGCGTCGATGCTGATCGGCGAGTCCAACGAGCGTGTCCGCCGCATGGGGCTCGACCGGCTCTCCACCTTCGGCGTCCTCCAGGGGAAAAGCCACACCGAGGCCATGTCGATCCTGCGCGTGCTGCTCGCGAACGCGTGGATGGATCTCACGACGGGCGAGTTCCCCGTCCCGCTCATCACGCCGGCGGGCTGGCGCGTGATGCGCGGGGAGGTGCCTTCCCGGGTGCGGCTCCCGCTCCCCCCCACGCGCCGGCGGGCGGTGCGCCGCCCCGCGCCGCCCGCGCGCCCCCCGCCGGCCGCGGCCGCTTCGCTCGCGTCCCGCCCTGCTCCTGTGGCCTCGTCGCTCGCCTCCAGCGCCACTCCCGCGGCGCCGCCCCGCCCCCCGCGGACCGCGACGGCGTCCCCCACCGCGCCCTCCGCCGACGCCGCGCCGCCCCTCGAGCGGCCCGCTCCCCTCCCCGCCTCACGGTCGCAGCCCCCGCCCGCCGTGGAGCTCGAGCCCCGGGACATCCCGCTGTTCGAGGCGCTCCGCGCCCACCGCGCCGCGCTCGCCAAGGAGAAGTCGCTGCCCGCGTACGTCATCGCGCACGACCGCACGCTCCGCGAGATCGCCCTGATCCGGCCGGTGTCCCTCGACGACCTCGCGCTCGCGCGCGGCATGGGCCAGGCGAAGATCTCGACCTACGGCGAGGGCATCCTCCGCATCGTCCGCGAGTTCTCCGGCCAGTAGCGAGGCGCGCCGCCCGGCGTCCTGCGAAAGCGCTTTTCCTCCGCCCCTGGTACCCGCGTCCCAGAGCGGCGGTCACCCGCACAGGAGACGGGTCCAGCTCGGCGTTTTCGGCGCGCAAGCGCACTCCTGTGCGCTGAGCACCGAAAACGCCGAGATGGGCCCGTATCCGCAGCGGGTGACCGCCGCTCTAGGCGTGGCCGGCGGTGCGGAGCTCTGCGATGAGCTGCCCATCCACGCTGATGAACGTCGTGAGCCGGCCCTCGACGTTGACGAACACGTCGAGCATCACGCCGGCGCCGAGATCGACGACATGAAGATCATCCCGGAGCAGCACCGTGGGGGCGGTGTCCCCCCTCGGCGCCGGTCCAGGGCCCCTCTCCATCGCCTTCTTCGAGTTCATGGCTCCTCCGACCTCCCCCCGTCCCCGCTGCCCGCCCCCGCGGCGGGGCGCGGCCTCCGGCCGAGCAGCTCGCCGCGGCGCCGCGCGCGCGGCGCCTCCTTTCCGGCTCCCGCCGGTCCCCCAAGCGCATTTCGTGCCGCGCTCGCACGCCTGGCGTGATCCCTCCCTTCACGCAACCCCCTCTCGCACACGCCATCCACGCGCCTCGGATCCGTTTCAGGAGCTCGCCGTCGCCCAGGACGAAAGCGACGCCGCCGCGCCCACGGCGACCCTGCCCGAGGCGAGCACCTGGCCGAGCGCCGGCTGCGTCTGGAGCATCGCCTCGACCCGCAGCAGCGCCGGCAGGTAGACGACCTCCCGCGCCAGACCACCCCCCCGGTGCACCCGCGCCGCGATCCGCAGGGCGTCCCTGGCGGAGCGCGCGCCGCGCGCCTCGAGGAGCCGCACGGTCTCGACGAACCCGGCGCCGCGCTCGACGCTCCGCGCCGCCAGGTGGCGCAGCCCGAGCTCGATCCGGCGCAGGCCGGTCAGGTACCCCGCCGCGCGCTCGCGCGCGAGCGCCCAGCCCTCCTGATCGTCGCCGCCGTGCGCCGTCCCGATCGCGAAGATCCCGAGCGGGAGCGCCGCGGCGCGCACGCTGGGCGCCGCGTGCCCCTCGATCTCGTGGAGCACGGTGCGCTCCACGTCGTCGCGCGTGAGCATGCGCCCCCGCGCGACCTGGATCACGCCGTCGCCCGTCGCGGCGAGCGGCGCGATGTCGGCGATCACGACCCGGAGGGGCAAGCGCTGCGCCCCGATCTCGCGCCGCATGCGCGAGACCAGCGATCCGCTCGCGCGCTCGTCGTCGCTCCGCACCCGCTCGCCCTCGCCCGCGGCCGCGCCCGCCGGCTCCTCCAGCCAGGTCGCGGCGAGCGCGTCCGCCCGCTCGTCGAACCCGTCGCGCGCGGCGTAGCGCCGGCGCGCCGCGGCCCAGCACCCCGGCCCCCCCGCGGCCTCGCAGACCGCGGCGTCCGCGGCGATCTCGCGGGCGCGGCCGGCGTAGACCGCGCCGAGCTCCCCCTGCCGCTCGAGCCGCTCGGCCGCGGTCTCCATCGCCCGCCGCAGCTCGCCGTGGTCCTGCGCGGGCGCGTAGGTGAACCGCGGGGCCTCCGCGCCGCTCCGCTCCCACACGTCGGCGAGCCGCGCGAGCTCTTCCCCGAGGTTCACCGGCGTGTTCGCGCCGACCACGCGGATGCGCCGCGCCGCCGCGCCGAGCAGCCGATCCGCGTCCGGCACCCACGCCGGCGCGGCGGGCGCCGCCGCCCTGGCCCGAGGACGCCGCCCCACGCCGCTCACCTCCCGCCCCGCTCCGCCCGCCTCAGAGCAGGTTCGCCGCGAGCTCCGCGAGCTCGCTGCGCTCGCCCTTGGCGAGCACCACGTGCCCCGCGATGCGCTCGCGCTTGAACCGCTCCGCCACCACGAGCAGGCCGTTCGACGCGTGGTCCACGTACGGGTTGTCGATCTGCTGCGGATCCCCGGTCAGCACGATCTTCGTCCCCTCGCCGCACCGGGTGATGATCGTCTTCACCTCGTGCGGGGTGAGGTTCTGGGCCTCGTCCACGATGAGGTACTGGTGGGGCAGGCTGCGCCCGCGGATGTACGTCAGCGGCTCGACCTGGATCTGCCCGCTCTCCAGGAGCTCGACGAAGCCGCGCGCGTCGCGCCCCGGCTTCGCGCCGCCGTTCGAGAACAGGAACTCGAGGTTGTCGAAGATCGGCTGCATCCACGGGTTCAGCTTCTCGTCGACGTCGCCCGGAAGGAAGCCCAGATCGCGGCCGAGCGGCATGATCGGCCGGCTCACCAGGAGGCGGCTGTACGCGTTGTCCTCGGTCGTGCGCTTGAGCGCCGCCGCGAGCGCCAGGAGCGTCTTGCCCGTCCCCGCCTTGCCGATCAGCGTGATCAGCCGCACCGAATCGTCGAGCAGGAGGTCGAGCGCGAACGCCTGCTCCTTGTTGCGCGGCCGCACGCCCATCACCCCATCCCGCCCGACCCGGAGCGCGACGATCTGTCCACGGGTGGCGTCGAAGCGGCCGAGCGCGGTGTGGCTCGGCGCCCCCGCGTCGCGGAGGAGCACCGCCGCATTCGGCAACAGATCCGCGAGGTTGGCGCCGGCGAGGTAGCCGGTCTGGAAGAACGCGTCGACCTCGGCGCCGGGCACCTCCAGCTCCACCACCGACTGCTCGATCGCCGGATCGTGCACCCGCGTGTTCTCGTACGTCTCGGCCGGCACCCGCAGCGCGTCGGCGCGGATCCGCAGGTTCGTATCCATGGTCACGAAGATCGTCGGCCGGTCCTTGTGCCGGTCGCGGATGTCGATCGCCGTCTGCAGGATGGCGTTGTCCTGCGAGCCCGACTCCAGCCCCACGAGCAGCTCCGGCCGCCGCTCCGGGATCGCGATCCGCAGGCTGCCGCCGCTCTCGAGCAGCACCCCGGTCGCGAGCGTCCCCGAGCCGCGCACGTCGTCGAGCAGCCGCGCGATGGTCCTCGCATTGCGCCCGCGCTCGGAGCCCTCCCGCTTGAACTGATCGATCTCCTCGATCGCGTAGATCGGGATGATGACGTCGTTGTCCTCGAACTTGAAGATCGCGTGCGGATCGTGGAGCAGGACGTTCGCGTCGAGAACGTAATTCTTCTTCATGGGGGGCGCGACGGCGTACCCCCCTGATGCGACGGGCGCAAGAGAGGTCCGACGGAGCGGACGCGTGAGCCCTGCCGTGTTCCGCGGCACATCGTCCTGGTCGACCTCGGACCGTCCGGAGGCGGCGCGCGCCGGCGTCACCCGTCCGACCGGCGCCGCGCGCGGCCGCCGCGCGGCTACAGGTCGATCCGGTAGTCCTTGATCTTGTAGAGCAGCGCCCGGTGGCTGATCTCCAGCACCTCGGCGGCCTTGGTCCGGTTGCCCTTCGTCTTCTGGAGCGCGCGCCGGATCAGGATCTCCTCGATGACACGCGAGGTCTTCTTGATCGACAGCTCGCCGCTCGTCAGGTGCATCTGGATCGGGTCGCGCGCCTCCCGGATCCGCTCGGGCAGGTCGGCCTCGCCGATCCGCTCGCCCTCGCAGAGCACCATGGCGCGCTCGACGGTGTTCTCCAGCTCCCGCACGTTCCCCGGCCACCGGTACTCGAGGAGCAGCCTCCGCGCCTCGGGCTCGAAGCCGCGGATGTTGATGCCGAACCGCGCGTTGTTCCGGGCGAGGAAGTGGTCCATGAGGATGGGGATGTCCTCGCGGCGCTCCCGGAGCGGGGGGATCGCGATCGGGAGGACGTTGATCCGGTAGAAGAGGTCCTCCCGGAACCTGCCGGCCTGCGTCTCCGCGGTGAGATCGCGGTGCGTCGCCGCGAGGATGCGGACGTCGACCTTGATGTCCTTGTTGTCGCCGAGGCGGCGGATCGTCTCCTCCTGGAGCACCCGGAGCAGCTTCACCTGCAGCGAGAGCGGCAGCTCCCCGATCTCGTCGAGCAGGAGCGTGCCGTGGTTCGCCTGCTCGAACAGCCCGGCGCGGTCGCTCACGGCGTCGGTGAACGCGCCCCGCTTGTACCCGAAGAGCTCGCTCTCCAGGAGGTTCTCCGGGATGGCGCCGCAGTTGACGGCCACGAAGGGCCCGCCGCGCCGGCCGGACCGGCGGTGGATCGCGCGGGCCACGAGCTCCTTGCCGACGCCGCTCTCGCCCGTGATGAGCGCGGTCGTCTTGTAGTCGGCGATCTTCGCGATCGTCTTGAAGATGGCCTGCATCGGGGGGCTCTTCGCGAGGAGCTCCTCGAAGAGGTTCTCCCGGCGGATCTCCTGCCGGAGCGCGCGGTTCTCGCGGCGCAGCGCCTCCCGCTCCTCCGCCTTCCGGAGCGTGAGCAGCACCTCCTCCGCCTTGAACGGCTTCTGGATGTAATCGTAGGCGCCCGCCTTCATCGCCTCGATCGCCAGGTCGACGTTGCCGTAGGCGCTCATCACGATGACCGTGGCCTCGTTCCCCTTGGCCTTCAGCGTGGCGAGCAGGTCGAGCCCGCCCATCCTGGGCATCCGGACGTCGGTGAGGATCACGTCGGGCCCGAACGTCTCGACCATCACGAGCGCCTCCTCGCCGCTCGAGACCGCCTCGACCTCGTAGCCGTCCCGCTTCAGGAACGTGCGCACGACGAGGCGCAGGTTTTCTTCGTCATCGACGACTAGGACGCGGCGCATAGACCCTGAAAACTTTTCTACACCGATGTACGCCACTCCGCAACGAGTTGCGTCCGGCGCCATGCCGCAGCGCGGCCGTCGTCGACCTCCGTCGCCCGCTGGCAGCGCCGGGCGGCGCGGGGTCGCCGCGGCGCGGGATCACCGCGGCGCGGGATCACCGCGGGCGGCCGCGCGGCGCGGTGGCAGTTGACGCACGTCGCGCAGGCTGCTTTAGCGGCGACGCGCACGGGCGTCGCGCGGGGCCGCGGCTGGCCTGGGGCGGCGCGCCGGAGCGGCTTTCGCGGCAAGGGCCGCGCCCCTTAACAAGATCGCGTGAGGAGCCAGGGCATGAGCATGAAGGATCGTTTGGTCGACCAGGCAAAGAAGCTCGCCTCATCGGGCAGGGTCGTCCGTGCCGTCAGCAACGATCGCGTGATGCGGCTGGCCACCGGGATCATGGACGCACGGAACCGCCTGAGCGCCGCGCGGGAGCGGGCGGCCGAGGCGTGGGACATCCTGCTGAACGGGCACGCGCTGCCGAACATCGACCCCGCGCTGGACGACGAGGCCGGCGTGCACGGGGCAGCGCCGGCCCCGTCGCGCGGCGCGGCGCCCCGGGCGGCGGTCGCCAACGGGACGGCCGGGGCCGCGGCGGTCGCCGCCGAGGTGGCGACGAACGGCGCGGCGCCGCGCGACGCCGCCGGCGCCGCCGTCCGCCAGCACACGAACGGCGTGGGCGCGAACGGCACGGGCACGTACGTCGCGGCGGCGGCCGAGCAGCAGCTCGCGACCCAGATGGCCGCGCGGACGTCCCTGGCGCGCATCGGCGGGCGCGACGTGTTCGAGAAGGCGTACAAGTTCATGACCGCGGACAACGCCCGCGCGATGGGCGTCTACCCCTTCTTCCGCCCGCTCGACTTCAACAACGGTCCCGAGGCGCAGCTCGAGGGGCGGAGCGTGATCATGCTCGGCTCGAACAACTACCTCGGGCTGACGACCCACCCGAGGGTGCGAGAGGCCGCGCGGAACGCCATCGACAAGTACGGCACGAGCATGACGGGCTCGCGGCTCGTGAACGGGTCGATGCGCCTCCACAACGAGCTCGAGCAGAAGCTCGCCGCCTACCACGGCAAGGAGGCGGGGCTCGTCTTCACGACGGGCTACCAGGTCAACCTCGCGACGATCTCGGCGCTCCTGAGCAACAAGCGGAGCGTCGCGCTGATCGACAAGGACGATCACGCGTCGATCTACGACGGGGTGCGGCTCGCGCAGGCGGCCGGCGCCCGGATGGTGCGCTACAAGCACAGCGATCCGGCGGCGCTCGACAGCGCGCTCTCGGAGCTCGCCGACACCGAGGGCGCGCTGGTGATCACGGACGGGGTGTTCAGCGCCCAGGGTGAGATCGCGGCGCTGCCCGGGATCGTCGAGGTGGTGAAGAAGCACAAGGCGCGGCTCCTGGTCGACGACGCGCACGCGCTCGGCGTGATCGGGCCGAGCGGGCGCGGGACGGCGGCGCACTTCGGGCTGTCCGGGGAGGTGGACCTCATCGGCGGGACCTTCTCGAAGTCGCTCGCCTCGATCGGCGGGTGGCTCGTCGGGGAGCGCAAGGTGCTGGATTACATTCAGCATTTCGCCTACAGCTTCCTCTTCGCGGCGAGCGCGGCGCCGCCGTGTGTGGCCGCGGCGATGGCCTCTCTGGACGTCATGCAGGAGGAGCCGTGGCGGCAGGAGAAGCTCCGGGAGAACTTCACCTACATGCGCACGGAGCTGAAGCGGCTCGGCTTCGAGCTCGGCAAGACCGAGACGGCGGTGATCCCCATCTACATCCGGGACGACCTCAAGACCGTCATGATGTGGAAGTCGCTGCTCGACGACTACGCGGTGTACGTGAATCCGTTCATCACGCCGGGGGTGCCGCCCAAGCAGCAGGTGCTGCGGACGAGCTACATGGCGACGCACGAGCGGAAGCACCTCGACCATGCGCTCGAGGCGTTCGAGAAGGTCGGGAAGAAGTTCGGGGTCATCTGACGAGGCCGCGCCGAGGAGACCGGAGAAGTAGGTCGCCGCGGCGCGCAGTCTGCCCCTCAGCGCATCGGCGCTGACGACGGCCGCGATGATCCCGCGCTGACATCGTCAGCCGTCCGCGCCGCCCGCTCACGCCCCCTGCGCGGGGGCGACCTCGGCAATCACGCCCTCGTCGGCCCGCAGATCGACGACCCCGCCCAGCAGCTCGCCCTCTCGATCGAGGCCGGTCGCCAGCAGGAGACGACCGCCGAGGATGCCGCTCGGGAGCTCCAGCCGGCGCGGGCGCGACGTCAGGTTGAGCGCCACGAGGAGCCGCCGGCCCCCGTGCTCGCGCACGTAGGCGAGGAGGTCCGGACCGGCGGCGAGCGGCGCATACCTGCCCACGGCCAGCGCCGGCTCGGCGCGCCGGAGCGCGAGGAGCGCGCGGTACAAGGACAGGATCGAGCCCGGGTCCGCGCGCTGCACCTCGACGTTCGTGCGCGCGAGGTCGGGCCCGAGCGGCAACCACGGCGCGCCGGTCGTGAAGCCGCCGCCGGCGCCGCCGTCCCACTGCATCGGCGTGCGCTCCGGATCCCGCCCGACGCCGAGGCCGGGCACGTTCTTCTCGAACGTGTCCTGCACCTGCTCGGGCGCGATCGGGACATCGCTCATCCCGATCTCGTCGCCGTAATACAAGGTCGGGGTGCCCCGGAGCGTGAGGAGCAACATCGCCGCCACACGCGCCTGGGCGGGGCCGACACGGCTCATGATGCGCGGCTTGTCGTGGTTGCCGAGCACCCAGTTCGGCCACGCCCCCGGCGGGAGCGCCGCCTCGTACTCCCGCACGACCTCCGCTATCGCCGGCGCGTTCCAGGGCGCGCCGATCAGGTGGAAGTTGAACGGCAGGTGCATGCCGGACAGGTCCTGCCCGTAGTAGGCCATCAGGCGATCGAACGGCAGGTAGGCCTCGCCGATGAGCACCCGATCGTCGTACCCGTCGAGCACACGGCGCATGCCGGCGACCGCCTCGTGCACCTCCGGACGGTCGGTCGTGTACTGCCGGAGCAGCTGCCGGTGCGGCGGCATGCCGGGCCGGTAGCTCGGGTTCGGCGGGTTGTCCCGGAGCTCGCTGTCCTTGATGAGGTGGTGAATCGTGTCCACACGAAACCCGTCCACGCCGCGGTCGAGCCAGAAGCGCAGCACCTCGTGCATCGCGTCCCGCACGGCGGGGTAGCGCCAGTTGAGGTCCGGCTGCTCCTTCAGGTACGCATGGTAGTAGTACTGGCCCGTCGCGTCGTCCCACTCCCACGCTGAGCCCCCGAACTCGCTGAGCCAGTTCGTCGGCGGGCCGCCGCCCGGCGCCGGATCGCGCCAGATGTACCAGTCGCGCTTCTCGCCTTCGCGTGACGCGCGGGACTCCAGGAACCACGGGTGACGGTCGGACGTGTGGTTCGGCACGTAGTCCAGGATGACCCGGAGGCCCATGCGGTGCGCGTCGTGGACCAGCGCGTCGAACTCGTCCAGCGCGCCGAAGCGCGGATCGATCCCGCAGTAGTCCGACACGTCGTAACCAAAATCGGCCATCGGCGATGGATAGATGGGAGAGATCCAGATCGCGTCGACGCCGAGCCACGAGAGGTACTCGAGGCGGGACCGGATCCCGCGCAGATCGCCGATGCCATCGCCGTTCGAATCCATGAACGAGCGCGGGTAGATCTGGTATATGACGCCGCGCTGCCACCAGCGTGATCCATGCATATCGCGCGCTCCGTTCGGTAGCGTTCGTTGGTCCGGTAGATCGAGGCCAGACCGTAGCACGCGGAGCCCGAGCGGCGCCGCGCGGACTGCCGCCCGGCACGCGAGCGACGGCGCACGACTGGCGAGCTCGGCGCGAGGAGGCCGCGCGGGCGCGCCCGCTGGAGAGCGGTCCTGCACGCGGCGAGCAGCGCGCCGGGTCGAGCCCCGCGCCCCAGCTCGAGCAGGAGGCCGACGATGGTTTTGTAACACAAACCACATCTCGACAAACGTCTTGTGGGCGTTCCGGCGGTCGTCGCGCCGGGGCGGCGCGGCGTTCATGGCGGGCACAGCGGTCATCGGTCGCGCCGTGCACATCCGCTTTGCTTAATTCCCGTCCTCTACGTTACTGTCTGCCCGCTGCCGTTACATTTCATGTTGCCGTGACGTTTCATGGTTGCCGTCAGGTTTCCTGACAACGCCGTTATGTTTCCTGGTAACCCATAGGAGGCAGTTCGATGATGGAGAACGGTATGGGGAGAGGTTGCTCGGCGCTCGCTTGCGTCGTGGGGTTGCTCGTGTCGCCGGCCGCCTGGGCCCAGGATCCCGCGCCGACCCCGGCCGATCCGGGAACGGCCGCGGCCCCGCCGGAAGGGAGCGCTCCCCCGATGGAGCCGACCGCGATCGCGCCCGCGCCCGCGACCGCGGGCGACGCGGCGGCCCCGACGCCCGCGCCGGGCACCACGGAGCCGGTCGCGGAGCCGCCGGCCCCGGAGAGCCAGATCCCGAGCTGGTTCCGGGTCGACGCTGACGGCGGCGGCCTCCAGGTCTGGGCCGGCGCCACGCACAAGGTCGGCCCCATCGACCTCGCCAGCGATATCTTCCTCACCACGTACGGCTTCGCGGAGTTCGACATCGGTCCTGCGTTCACGCTGGGCCCCGTCATCCTCAACCCGATGGTCGGCATGGGGTTCAACTTCATCAGCCGTCAACCCGCGGCGCTGATCGCACCGCAGCTGTATACCTTCATCGACGTGAAGCCCGTCTACTTCGAGTCGTGGATCTCGACGTCGTTCTCCAGCATCTTCACGGACGGCGCGCAGGACTCCTTCTACACGCGGGATTTCCTCCTCGTCTATCCGACCGACGACTTCGGCATCGGCCCGCACTTCGAGCTCACCTACGGCCTCAACGAGAGCGCGGGCGACGACGCCGCGGGCGTGCCGCCCTCGGTGGCCGACATCCTGAGCCTGCAGGTCGGCGGCGTCGTCGGCCTGAACTACGGCACGGGCAACAAGCTCCTCCTCTATCTCGGCTACGAGACGCAGGCCGAGGACAACAAGCTCGCTGGCCGGTTCACGTTCATCCACAACTTCTGAGACGCGGCCGGCCGCGCCGGCGCCTCTCGCAAACTCTCCACTTCCGGCAGCAACTCCAGCCTCGGGGGCGGGCCCCTTGCCCGGCTCCGGCGCCCGCGAGCGCACGAGCGCTTCCCAGCGCCCTCCCGCGCTGGTACCGAGGCGGCATGTCGCAACGGATCCTGTTCGCCGCCGCGCTGTGCAGCCTCCTCGGCCTCGGGTGCCAGCCCCGGGACAACACGTCGCCGAGACCGCCGGACCCGGCCGCCTCCACATGCCAGCCCGCGAGCTGCGGCCCGCTCGCGATGATCGCCCGTGTCTGCGACGACGGATCCACGGGGGATCCGCAGTGCCGGCGCGCCGAGGGGGGCGCGTGCCGCTGGGAGCACGTCTGCCCGGGCCGCACGCCGCCCGCCGCGACGAGCGCCGCCCCGCCGGACCAGCCCGCCGCGGCCGAGCCAGCCGCGGGCCAGCCGGGCGCGCCCGCGGCGCTGCCGGCGGGGTTCGTCGACGCGAACACCACGTTCGCGCAGCGGCTCTACGGCAGGCTCGCCGCCGCCAAGGGCAAGCTCTTCTTCTCGCCGTCGAGCATCTCGACCGCGCTCGCCATGACCTACGCCGGCGCCCGGGGCGAGACGGCGACCCAGATGGCGAAGGCGCTGGAATTCAAGCTCGCGCCCGAGGCGCTGCACCCGGCGTTCGGCGCGCTCACCAGGGAGCTCACGCTCGCGACCGGCGAGAAGGCGCCCGAGCTCCGGATCGCCAACCGGCTGTGGGGTCAGGCCGGGATGCCGGTCGAGGCCGCGTTCCAGGAGACCACCCAAGCGCACTACGGCGCAGGGATCGAGCTCGTCGACTTCAAGGGCGCGAGCGAGCCGGCGCGCGGCCGCATCAACCAGTGGGTCGAGCAGCAGACGAACGCGAAGATCAAAGAGCTGCTGCCGGCCCGCAGCATCACCCCCCTCACCCGGCTCGTCCTCACGAACGCCGTCTACTTCAAGGGGAAGTGGGCGACGCCCTTCGACAAGCAGGCCACGAAGGACCAGCCGTTCACGATCAAGCCCGGCACGTCGCCCTCGGTGCCGACGATGCGCAGGACCCTCCCGGCGCGCCTCGGGCAGGCCGCGGACGCCGCGGTGCTGGAGCTCGCCTACGAGGCGCCGAGCCCCGAGCGCGCCCTCGCCATGGTCGTCCTCCTGCCCGCGACGGTGGACGGGCTGCCCGGCGTGGAGCAGCGCCTCGCGGCCGGGCAGCTCAAGGAGTACCTGGAGGCGCTCCGGCCGGCGCGGGTCGACGTGTCGCTCCCCCGCTTCACGATGGCCGCGGAGTTCGAGCTCTCGAAGACCCTCGCGGAGATGGGGATGCCGCTCGCGTTCGACGAGAAAAAGGCCGACTTCTCGGGGATCACGGGGAGCGACAAGCTCTTCATCTCCCAGGTGCGGCACAAGGCGTTCGTGGAGGTCAACGAGGAAGGGACCGAGGCCGCCGCGGCCACCGGCGTCGTCATGTCCACGCGGGCGGCTCCGGCCGCGATCCCGGTGTTCCGCGCCGATCACCCGTTCGTGTTCCTGATCCGCGACACCGCGACGGGGACCGTGCTGTTCATGGGCCGCGTCACCGACCCGCGCTGACGCGCGCGTCCGGACACGAGCGCGCGCGCGTCCGGGCGTGAGCGCGCGCGCGGGGGCGGACCCGGGGGAAAACGCGGTAGGACAGCGCTGCTGATCGAGCCGCCGTATGCCGAAGCCGACCACCACGTCGACGCGGCCACGCGGCGGCGAGGCCGCCTGAAAAGTCGACGCCGCGCCGGTGGATCGAACTAAGATGAGCCGCTTTGGGACGCCTCCGGGCGTCGCTGCCACGAGGGTGGCAAGGAGCGAGCGATGAAGAACGAACACGCGGCAAAGGTGCTGCAGGCCGTCCGGGATCTGGCCCCCGCGATCAACGCCCGCAGCGCGGAGATCGACGCGGCGCGGCGCCTCCCTCCGGACCTGCTCGGCGAGCTCAAGGCCGCGGGCTGCTTCCGGATGTTCCTCCCGCGGAGCCACGGCGGCCACGAGGTGGACATGCGCACCGGGATGGAGGTCCTCGAGGCGCTCGCCCGGGCGGACGGGGCCACCGGCTGGACGGTGATGATCGGCTCGGAGAGCCCGCACCTGTTCGCGCTCCTCTCGCGCGAGCGCTTCGACGCCGTCTACGCCGCCGGGCCGGACGTGATCATCGGCGGCGGCTTCAACGCGCAGGGCGAGGCCCACGAGGCCGAGGGCGGCTACCGCGTCACGGGGCGCTGGAGCTTCGCGAGCGGCTGCGAGCACGCGAGCTACCTGTTCGGGAACTGCGTGCTCATGGACGGCGGCCGCCCGCGGATCAACGCGGCGACCGGCGCGCCCGAGATGCGGGGCATGCTGTTCCCGGCGAGCGAGGTGCGCGTCCTCGACACGTGGTCGGTGCTCGGCCTGCGCGGCACCGGCAGCCACGACATCGCGGTCGAGGGCGCGTTCTGCCCCGCGGAGAGCAGCTTCGACATCTTCAACGGCCGGTCGACCGTGCCCATCCCCGGCTTCGTCGCGCCCGTCCTGCACTTCGTGCTGCACATGGGCGCCGTGGGGGTGGGGATCGCCCAGGGCGCGCTCGACGACATGGTGACGCTCGCGCGCTCCGGCAAGAAGCGGCTCTACGCGCGCGCCGAGCTCGCCGACTCGCCGCTGTTCCAGGTGCACCTCGGCCGCGCCGAGATGAACGTGCGGGCCGCCCGCGCCCTCCTGCGCGAGACGGGCGACGAGCTCTGGGCCACGTGCGTCAACGACCCCGCGGCCGCGGCCGCCCTCGCGCCGCGCATCTCGGGCGCCCTCGCCTGGGCGACGGAGGCGGCGGTCCGCACGGTGGACGCCTGCTACCAGGCCGCCGGCGGCGGCGCGGCCCGCGACGTGTCGCCCATGCAGCGGCGGTTCCGGGACATCCACACGTTCTCCCAGCACGCGGCCGCCGCCGAGGGGTGGTTCGGCCAGACCGGCGCCTCGCTCCTCGGCCACGCGACGGGCTTCTGGACGTGAACGCGCCGGAGCGCGCCTCTCCGCGGTACGGCATGCGCCCCCTTCGATCCGCCCTGCTCGCCCTCGCAGCCCTGCCGCTCGCCGGCTGCTCCGCCCCGCGCTCCGCCGCCCCGCCCGCGCTCGCGCCGGCCCGCGCGGGGGCCTGCCCCGCCCGCCCGGCGTGCGACGCGCCGCCGCCCACGGCCCTGCCGCGCGGCTTCAGGCACACGCGCTCGCGCCTCGTCGCGTCCGGGTGGCCGCGCCACCGCGGGCGCGACCTCTTCGTGCGCCCCGAGGGGCCGCAGTGGGCGATCGCGAAGTTCGCGTACGGGCCGTACGACGACGACCTCGAGGACGAGGACGTCGAGGCCTACCTCCTCCGCGGCTGCAGCGGCGTGTGGGAGCGGCTCGGCACGAACAGGACCAGCGGAGACGACCGGCTGCATCCGACCACGGAGGGGATCCGGGACACCGGCGGGCGCGTCTACCTCGATCTCACCGCGGGGCGGCGCCTCGGGGTCGGCCGGCACCGCGTCCACCTCGCCGTGGTCGGCGACGGCACGAGCGCGGATCTGTTCATCGAGGTCCTCCCGCCCGGCGCGCGGGTGGCCGTCTCCGACATCGACGGGACGCTCACCTCGAGCGAGCTGGCCGTGCTCGGCGAGCTCGTGGGCGGCGGGCCGCCCGACGCGCACCCGGGCGCGGCCGCGACGATGCAGGCCCTCGCCGGCAGCGGCGTCCACCTCCTGTACCTGACCGCGCGCCCCGAGTGGCTCGTGGCGAACACGAGGGCGTGGCTGAAGGCGCAGGGCTTCCCGCCGGGCATCCTCCACACCACGGTCGGCGTCACCGGCGCCTTCGGCCCCGCCGCGGCCAGCTACAAGACGATCGAGCTCGAGTGGCTCCGGGCGCGCACCGGCGTCGTGCCGTCCTTCGCCTTCGGCAACATGCCGAGCGACGTGACGACCTATACGGCCGCCGGGATCGCCCCGGCGCGGTGCTTTTATTACAAGCTGAGCGGCGACCTCCGCGGCGGCGTGCCGAACGAGGATTACCGGCGCCTGGCCCCGGTGCTCTTCAGCCCGCCCGCCGCCTGCCCGCCGTGAGGATCGGGCCGTGAGGATCACGGCCCTCCAGGATCAGAGCGGAATCTGGATCACGTCCTCGCAGGTGAAGTCGACGCCGAGGGACGCCGCGGGGTCGGCCTGGACCTTGCCGCACGTGCTGTCGCAGAGCACGATCTGCGTCGGGTTCTGGGGATTGTCGTAGCGCCAGGCGCTCTCGGCCTCGCATTCCTGGTCGTAGTCGAGGGTCGTCGGCGGGTTCGTGCCGCTCGTGTACGTGACCCGGACCCGCTGTTTGTCGAACGTCCGGCCGTCGGGCGCCGCGGGGATCGGGAGCGTGCACGAGATCGCGGACCCGCGGATCTGGTCGATCGCCGCGTTGAACGCGGCCGCCGTCGCGTCGGGATCGCCGGTGTCGATGACGAAAGCGTCGCCCGTGCCGCCCGCGGCGGCGATGTCGTGCAGGTTGGAGACGTTGTCCGGCGCGTCCTCGACATCGGGGTTCGCGACGCCGATCACGTAGGTCGAGACGTTGCTCTCGAGCGCCGTCTCGACGCGCGCCACGACGGCGTTGATCGAGTTCTCGTTGTTGCACAGCTGCGGGTAGCCGTCGGTCACGAGCACGATGACGTATTTGCCGGGGTTTTCCGCCCGCCGCTCCTCGATGAACGAGAACGTGCCTCCCACCACGAACGCCGTCGGCGTGCCCATGCGCCAGTCGTCGTCGGTCTCCGGCGTGATCTCGTCGATCGCGTCGGCGAAGTCCTCGGAAGGCAGCGGCGTCATCGCGACGTCCGGCCTCTCGTAGGAGCGGGTCGAGCACGTGTTCCGCCCGCTGGGGAAGAACGTGAGCGACGCCGTGAGCCCCTCGGACTCGGGGTCCGCGAAGAACTGCTTTGTCGCCGCGACGATGGGATCCCACTTGAGCGTCCGGTCGTGCCAGGGCTCATTGTTCGCGCCCATGCTGCCGGACACGTCGAACGCGAAGGCCAGGTACACGGGCTGGAGCTCGGTGGTGGCCGTCTGGGTGGCGCACGCCTGGCCCGCGCCGGTGCCCCCGTCTCCGCCCGTCGGAGAATTCCCGCCCAGGTTCAGATCGCCCCCATCACCACCGAAGATGTCGCCGGAGCTGGAGCTCGCGGGCCCCGAGTTGGAAGGACCGCCGGCGCCGACGCCGCCACTACCAGCACCGCTGCCGCCGCCGCCGGGTTCGTTCCCTGCGTTCCCGCCGCACGCCGCCCCGACTGCAGCCGTCGTCAACAAAGCAAGAGCAACTCTAGGCAACCGCATGACCAGACTCCTCTCGAGCGCGCACCAGCGCAATGCGCCGGCAGGTGAGCGCGCGCCAGCGCGATGCGCCGGCATGTAAGCGACTGAATCTAGGATGCTCCCGCGGCCGTCTCGGCGCCGGATCCCGCGCCGTGAAGCCCCAGGGCTTCCAACCAGTATAAGCCATTCTGCGGCGCGTTGCGCGACTTCTGATCTGGGAAGATGCCTTTTTTCGCCACGTTGCCCACAGCGCAACACATCCAATCATGGTCCCAATCCATCCACCTGTTCATCCACTCTTTATTCTTACACCGCCACAGCGATATCGCGCCGCGCTGAAGACCGCCGGGGCGTCGCGCCCCGCCGATGACTAAAGCTCCCGCGCGCGGGAGATCCCTTATGCGTGGTCCGCGCTCGCCCGGGGACGCGGCGCGCGTCCTCGCCCGCGCCCGCGCCGCGGCGAGCGGCCCGGTGCTAGGCTGCGCCGCGCATGGTCCGCGCGGTGTGCTTCGATCTCATGGATACCGTCCTCTACGACCCCTACCGCGAGGCGCTCGCCGCGGCGACGCGCGCGCGGGCGGCCGAGCTCGCGAAGTACCGCGATCCGACGTGCTGGCCCGACTTCGAGATCGGCGCGATCGACGAGGCCGAGTTCGCGCGTCGGTTCTTCCGCGAGGGCGCCGAGGGCGTCTCGTTCGACATCGGCGCTTTCCACCGGGTGCGCCGCGAGGGGTACCGCTTCTTGCCCGGGATGCGCGAGATCCTCGAGGCGCTCTCTGGCCGCGCGCTCCGGTTCGTCGCGAGCAACTACCCGGTCTGGGTCGAGGAGCTGCGCGCGACGTTCGCGCTCGACGGCCTGTTCGAGGGCATCTATTCGAGCCATCACCTGCGCGTGCGCAAGCCGGCGCGCGAGTTCTTCGACCGGCTCGTGAGCCGGATCGGGGTCGACGCCGGAGGCTGCCTTTTCATCGACGACCGCGCGGAGAACTGCGACGCCGCGGCCGCGGTCGGGATGCGCGCGCACCTGTTCGACGGGGCCGCGGGGCTCCGCGACCGGCTCGTCCGCGAGGGGCTGCTCGATCCGTGAGGCCGTGAGGCGCGGCCACGGCCCGGTCAGGGCGCCGCGGGCGCGCGCTCCCCGAGGCGCGGCCGCGGCCGGGTCAGAGCGCCGCGCACAGCGGGCACGACGCGCGCGCGTGCGGCGCGTCGCCGCGGTGGAGGTCGAGGATGACCCGGGAGATCTGCGCGAGCTCGCGCCGCACCTCGCGGCGCATCCCCTTCACGCGCGGGATGGCCATCCGGTCGTAGGCGGTGGTCTGGTGCCGCATCCAGGCGATCACGGCGCTCTCCGCGCGCCGCGCGACCGGGATCCGCTCGGTGCGGGCGACGGTGCCGCTGCCCACCGGCGTCGCGTGCTGCGTCACCTTGGCCGCGAGCGTCCGCGCGAGCGCCTCGTAGCGCGGCGAGAACCGGAGGAACGCGGCGACCTCCGCCTCGAACTCGCGCACATACTCCTCCTGCTCGCGCTCGCGCCGCCGGGCGTCCGCCTCCCGTTTCTTCGCGTAGGCTGGCGTGCTCCGCTCGGCCTCGAGCGCCGCGCGGGCCTCCTCGATCGTGGCCGCCGGCGCCCAGAGCCCGCGCGAGAACGTCTTGCGCCCGCGCTTCTCGACCACCACCCACGACGGGCCTGCCTGCTTCACCCGGCGGGTGAGCCCGGCGTCTCCGGGGGGCAGGCACGCCCAGCCCTCGGGCGGCGAGAGCAGCGCGCCGTCGGGCGCGCGGAAGCAGCGGGGATCCGAGGTGGGGGCCAGGGTCAGGGACTCGGGCATGGGCAGGAGCGCCGCTAGCTAGGCCAGGTCGTTCCGCGTGTCCAGCCGACGGCGCGGCGCGCAGGCGCGACGGGGCGATCCGCGCCGGCAGGGACGCTCGCCGTTCGTCCTTCCTTCCCGTCGCCATCCATGAAACAGCGCATCGCCGCGGACTGTCGTGGCGGGTGGAGCGCGGTGACCGGCGCGCCGGCGACGCGCGCAGGAGGCCAGCGTGTCGGACGACGATCGGATCAAGTGGGACGCTCGTTATCGCGAGGCGGGCGCCGCTCCGGGCGAGCCCTCGGCGGTGCTCACGGCGCTCGATCCGCTCCTCCCCCGGCGCGGGCGCGCGCTCGACCTCGCCGGCGGCGCGGGGCGGCACGCCCTGTGGCTCGCGCGGCGCGGGCTCGACGTGACCCTGGCCGACATCTCCGAGGTCGGGCTCGACGTCGCGCGGCGCGCCGCGGACCGGGAGGGGCTCGCGCTCCGCACCGTCGCGCTCGACGTCGAGCGCGAGCCGCTGCCCCGCGGGCCCTGGGATCTGATCCTCATCTTCTACTTTCTCGAGCGCCGGCTCTCCTCCTGCGCGGCGGAGCTCGCGCCCGGCGGCCACCTCGTCGTGGTCCACCCGACGCGGTCGAACCTGCTCCGCCACCCGCACCCGAGCGCGCGCTGGCTGCTCGAGGACGGCGAGCTCCCGGGGCTGCTCGGCGACGCGCTCGAGGTGGTCCGTTACGACGAGGGGTGGCTGGAGGAAGGGCGGCACGAGGCTCGGCTCGTCGCGCGCCGCCCGGGCGCCGCGCCCGCCGGGGCGTGACCGGGCGCGCCTTGCCGCGGCGCGGGGATCGCGCTTTGCTCGGCCATGCGCTTCGCCCGCCTCGCGCCCCCGGATCAGGATCGCCCCCCGTTCTTCGCCCGCCTGGAGGGCGCGGCCGCGCTCGTCCATGACGCGCCGCCGTGGCTCGGCGGCAAGCCCACGGGGGAGGCGGTGGCGTGGACCGACGTCGACCTCGCCTGCCCCGCGCTCCCGACGAAGATCGTGTGTGTGGGGCGCAATTACGCCGCGCACGCGAAGGAGCTGGGCAACGAGGTGCCGGTCGAGCCGCTCCTCTTCCTCAAGCCGCCCTCGTCGCTCATCGGCCCCGGCCAGTCGATCGAGCTGCCGCCCGAGAGCCAGCGGGTCGAGCACGAGGCGGAGCTCGGCGTGATCATCGGCCGCCGCTGCAAGGCGGTGCGACCGGAGGAGGCGCTCGATCACGTGTTCGGCTACACCTGCCTCGGCGACATCACCGCGCGGGATCTGCAGAGGAAAGACGTGCAGTTCACCCGGGGCAAGGGGTTCGACACGTTCTGCCCGGTGGGTCCCTGGATCGAGACGGAGCTCGACCCGGCGGCGCTCCGGGTGCGGGGCCTCGTGAACACCCAGGTGCGGCAAGACGGCGCGACGTCTCAGATGATCTGGGGCGTGCCGGCGCTCGTCGCCTACATCAGCCGGGTGATGACCCTGGAGCCCGGCGACGTGATCGCGACCGGCACGCCCGAAGGCGTGGGGCCGCTCGTGTCCGGCGACGAGCTCGTGATCGACATCGTCGGCGCGGCGGCCGGGGCGCGCGGGATCGGGGCGCTCCGCGTGTCCGTCGCGTCGGTCGCGGCGCGGGGAAACGGCGCCAGCGCGCGCTAGGCCGACGCGCATCCCGGCCGAGCCGGGAGCGCGCTCAGAGCGACGGCCCGTCGCGGAGCACGATGGTCACGTGCGACAGCCCGGTGCCGCCGAGGAGCATGGCCTTGACGAGGAGCTCGACCATGGTGTCGAGGCACTCGGCGGGTGAGAAGCCCGCCCTCCCCGCCCCGAGCAGCGGCAGCGCCATGCTCCGGAGCTTCATCGTGTCGGCGTGGTAGAAGCACCCCTCCAGCATCCTCACGATGAGGTCGCGGGTCGGCCGGTAGGTCGCGACGTGATCCCAGTCGAGCGTGATCGCGTGGAACACGAACCGCGCGTTCAACCTGCCGGCGGAGCTCACCACCACCCCGCCGTGACGCACCGGCACGTACTTGCGCGTCTCCATCATGCACACGCCGCCGCTCGCCAGGTTGAGCGCCAGCGCCACGCCGCCCGACATGGTGAGCTGCCCGTCGTCCGCGCTCACGAGCGCGTCCGCCGACATGGCCGCGATGTTCGCGCGCACGATGGCCAGCGTCCGGTCCCCGTGGAACTGGAACACCGTGACCGGCCCGGGCGGGCCACCCGCCAGGAGGACGGGGCGGAAGCGCTGGTACTGCTCCAGGTACATGCGCAGCGTGAGATCGTGTGGATCCCCCCAGCGCGTGCTCTCCGCGCCCACGAGCATCGCCTCGATCTCCTCGAAGGACTGGAAGCGATCCTTCGGGTCCTTGGCCAGGCAGCGCTCCAGGATCACCTGCACGTCCTCGTCGAGCTCGGGCCGGAGCGCCCGCGGCCGGGCCGGGATGTCCTGCCGGTGCGCGAGCAGCAGCGGCAAGAGCTCCTGCTCCTCGAACGGCCGCTGCCCCGTGGCCGCGTGATAAAAAGACGCACCGTAGCTGTAAATATCCGCCCGCGTATCGCTCTCCTGCGGGCTCCACGCCTGCTCGGGGGCCATGTAGTAGGGCGTGCCCAGCACGGTGCCCATCGCGGTCAGGGGCTGCTCCCGCAGGGCCGACGGGCCCGTCGTCGCCGTCAGGCGGGCGAGGCCGAAGTCGGCCACCTTCAGCTCCCCGGACGGCGCGATCAGCATGTTCGACGGCTTGAGATCGCGGTGCATCACCCCGAGCTCCGTCGCCGCGGCCATCCCCCGCGCCGCGTGGAGCATGTAGCGCCGGAGGTCGTCGAGCGGCAGCGGCCCGCGCTCGAGCAGCGCGGCGAGCGACGGGCCGCCCACGTACTCCATCACCATGAACGGCGACCGGTTCGTGAGGAAGCCGAAGTCGTAACAGCCCACCACGTGCGGCGACTTGATCTGCGCGGAGATGCGCGCCTCGCGCAGCATCCGCTCCCCGGCGTTCGGGTCCGTGCGCCCCGTGAGCACCTTGATCGCCACGTCCCGCGCGAGCGCGAGGTGCCGCGCGCGGAAGACGGCGCCCATCGAGCCCACGCCGAGCAACCCCTCCACGCCGTACCGGCCCGCGAGCTCCTTGCCGAGCGTCGACGCGTCGATCATGAGCGAACCTTCACCGGTTGATGTTCGGAACCCCGCGCGCCGCGGTCAAGGGGCACGCAGCGGCGCGCCGCGCCCCGCGAGCGGCCCGGGGAGGCCCTTCAGCGCAGCCGCGCCGCGGCGCGCCGGGTCGCCGACAGCCGCCGTTCCATCAACGGCGTCATCCGCAGCCGGATCCGCTCCAGGGCGGCCGGGTCGATCCGCTCGGGCGCGCCGGCCTGGAACGGCGGGGCGGGGTCGTACTCGATGCTGAGCTGGATCGCCTCGGCCTGGTCGCGACCGGCCATGTCGGCGACCAGCTGGAGCGCGAAATCGATCCCGGCGGTCACGCCGCCGCCGGTCACCCGGTCGCGATCGATCACGACCCGCTCCGCCACCGGCGTCGCGCCGAGCAGCGCGAGCTGATCGCGGGACGCCCAGTGGCAGGCGGCGCGATACCCCTGGAGCAGCCCGGCGGCGCCCAGCACCAGCGAGCCGGTGCAGACCGAGGTCACCCAGCGGGCGCCCTTCGCCTGGCGGCGCAGGAAATCGAGCGTCTCATCGTCTTCCATCAGCTCGATCTGCCCCGGCCCGCCGGGCACGCAGACGACATCGAGCTGCGGGCATTCGGCGAAGCGGGTCGTCGGCAGCAGCGCGAGCCCGCGGTCGCAGGTGACCGGCTCCAGGGTCTTCCAGACGAGGTGCACGCGGGCGCCCTCCATGCGGGCGAAGACCTCGAAGGGCCCGGTGAGATCCAGCTGGGTCAACCTCGGATAAAGCAGCAAGCCGATGTGCACGGGCGTCCTCCTCTGTCGGCGATCTGGCGGCCGAAGCGAGGGCCAGGGACGCCGGACGCGACATGGAAGTCAAGCGCGCGCGGCGGCGCCGGCGGCCTCCCTCGCGCGGCGCGCCTCCATGCGCCTGCAAACCCGCGCGCCGCAGGGGTCCCCTTGCCGCTTTCTCCCGGCGCGGCTTCGTGCGTAGACTCTGCGCCGCTATGAGCTTCGAGCCTGTTGCAGGGTTTCGCTTCGGCGCCGTCAGCGCCGGCATTCGGAAGGACGGGAGGATCGACGTCGCGCTCGCGGTGGCCGATCAGCCGGCGGTGGTGGCCGGCGTGTTCACGCGGAACCTGGTCCGCGCGGCGCCCGTGGAGATCGCCATGCAGCGCGTCCGGTCCGGGCGCGCCCGCGCGGTCGTCGCGAACAGCGGCTGCGCCAACGCCTGCACGGGCGAGGCCGGCTGGAAGGCGGCGCTCGACACCACGCGCGCGGTCGCGCAGGCCGTCGGCGCCGCCGAGGACGAGGTCCTGCCCGCGTCGACGGGCGTCATCGGCGCCGTGCTGCCGGCGCACCGGATCGTCGAGCGCGTCCCCGATCTCTCGGCCAGCCTGTCGCCGAAGGGCTACCTCGACTTCGCCCAGGCGATCTGCACGACCGACCGCTGGCCGAAGCTCGCGCAGCGGAAGCTCGGCGCGGGCGCGACGCTGCTCGGCATCGGCAAGGGCGCCGGCATGATCCACCCCGACGTGGGGCCCCCTCACGCGACGATGCTCGTGTTCCTGTTCACCGACGCCGTGCTCGACCCCGCCGAGGCGAACGAGGCGCTCGTGGCCGCGAGCGACGTGACCTTCAACGCGTGCACCGTGGACGGGGACACCAGCACGAACGACACAGTGCTCCTCCTGTCCTCCGGCGCCTCGCAGCGCCGCGTGTCGCGCGACGAGCTCCTGCCGCGCCTCACCGAGGTCTGCGGCGACCTCGCCCGCTCGATGGTGGCCGACGGCGAGGGCAGCACCCACGTCGCGGAGATCCGCGTCCGCGGGCTCTCGACGCGGGACGAGGCGCGGGCCGTGGCGCGCACCGTGGCGACGTCGATGCTCGTGAAGACCGCGCTGTTCGGCAAGGACGCGAACTGGGGGCGGCTGCTCGCCGCCGCCGGGCGCGCCGGCGTCCCCTTCAACCCGGCCGAGGCCCAGATCCTCGTCGGCGGGATCCCGATCGTGCAGCGCGGCGGGCCGGTCGGCCCCGAGGCCGAGCTGAAGGCGAACGAGGTGCTCGCGCGCGACACCTACGTCATCGAGCTCGTCCTCGGCAGCGGCCCCGGCGACTTCGCCTACCTGACGAGCGATCTCGGGCACGGCTACGTCGACGTGAACGCCGGCTATCGCTCCTGAGCCGGCGGTCGGCCGGATCCCCGCGGCCCGCGCGCCCCTCTCTCCCCTCAGGAGGATCGCGCGCGCTCGCCGACCCGGCGGAGCTCCCCTCACGCACCGCGGCGCGGGCCGCTCACGCCCCCACCTTTCGCGACCCGGCGTCGAGTGAACCTCGCGCGCCCGGGACAGGTGAACCCAGGTTCACAACACGAGCGATCTCCCGGACGTCGCCGCGCTCCCCGGCCGCTGCCCGCCTGGCACGCTGCGTGATAGCGCGCGGCGTGGTAGTCGTGCGGTAGGGCCGCGCCGGTGCCGGCCGCCGCTGGAGGACTTCGATGCTTCTTCACTCACCCCTTGCGAAGATCCTGGGTCGAGGCGTGCTGTTCGCGGCGATCGCCGCGGCCGCGACGGGCTGTCATGGCTGCGGCGACGCTCGGCTGGAGTGCGACGACAACGGCGAGAACTGCGTCCTCTGCGACGGTTACGGATGTCGCCCGGCGGAGCCCGACGTCGGCGCCGGCGCCGGGGGTCAGGGCGGCGCCGGCGAGGGCGGCGCCGGCGCGGGCGCCGCTGGCGAGGGCGGCGAGGGCGGCGGCGAGGCCGCCTGCGACGGGGAGCTAACCACCTGCCCCTGCGACGGCGACGCGGCGTGCGCGGACGGGACGCGGTGCATCGACGGGCTCTGCATTGCGGCCTGCGAGTTCAGCTACCAGTGCGGCGCCGGCAGGGTGTGCGTGAACGGCGCGTGCGCCGAGGGCTGTACCGACAGCGTTCCCTGCGCGGAGCCCGGCACGCGCTGCGACCGCGGGGTCTGCGTCCCCGACCCGGAGAACCCCGAGTGCAGCGACGCGGCGCCGTGCGCGGGCGGCGCGCGGTGCGTCGACGGCGCCTGCACCGCCGCCTGCGAGACGCACGCGGACTGCGCGTCCGGCGAGGTCTGCAATGCAGCGACCGGCGCGTGTATGCCCGACCCCTCGCCGCAGCCGGGCTGCGGCAGCACTTCCTGCGCGGCCCTCGGCCAGGAGTGCATGGACGACGGGTACTGCCACTATCCCTGCAGCAGCGATCAGGCCTGCTTGCTGCACGACAGCCGCTTCGTCCGCTGCGAGGACGGCTTCTGCAAGACGCGGGAGGAGGTCGCGCCGGAATGCACGCTCGACGCGCCCTGCCCCGACGGTGAGGACTGCATCTCCGGCGAGTGCATCTGACCGGCAACGGGCGCCGTGCCGCGCCAGGAGCCGGACCCATCCGGTGACGACGCCGGTGACGACGATCGACGTCGACCGGACCTCCGTCGTCGTGCCCGCCCCTCCCCGCATCATTCCCGCCCCTCCCGCGCCATCTCGGCGCCGTCCTCGCACCATCCCCGCGCCGTGCCCGCGCTGTCCCCGTACAATTCCCGCGCGCCTTGACCGTCCGTCACGCGGCGGGTAATCGCCTCGGATGGTCGCTCGCTCCCCCGTGCATCGGCCCGCGCCGTCCCTCCTCCGACTCGCCCGCACCGCCGCCGCGCTGGTCGCCTTCGCCGCGCCGAGCGTCGCCGCCGGCCAGAGCCGGATCGCCGTGGTCGACGTGCAGCACGCGGTGATGCAGACCGAGGACGGAATCCGCGCGCAGGCCACGCTGAAGAAGCTCTTCGATCGGCGGCAGCAGGAGCTCGATGGGAAGCAGACCGAGCTCCAGCGGGCGCGCGAGGACATCGAGAAGCAGTCGCGCGTGCTCTCGCGCGAGGCGATGCAGAAGCGGATGGAGGACTGGCAGCGCCAGATGGTCGAGCTCCAGACCGTCTTCGTCGACTACAACAAGGAGCTCCAGAAGAAGCAGGGCGAGCTCACCGGGCCGATCATCAAGAAGATGATGATCATCGTCGCCCGCGTCGCGAAGAAATCGAGCTACGAGATCATCCTCGACAAGCAGGCGGCCCCGTACGTCCGCGCGGATCTCGATCTCACCGAGCAGGTCATCCAGCTCTACAACACCGGCGGCGGCGAGGAGGCGGGCGACGACCAGGCGGAGAAGAAGGACGACGCGAAGTAGCGCGCAGCCCGCGCGCTCCACGCCGTGAAAGGAGCGGGCCTTGCCTGACCGAACCCACGAGCCCGTGACGCTCGACATCCATCAGATCCTGTCGATCCTGCCGCACCGCTACCCGCTCGTCATGGTGGACCGGGTGACCGAGGTGAACGCCAACAAGAGCATCCGCGGCTACAAGTGCGTCACGTACAACGAGCCCTGGTTCCAGGGGCACTTCCCGCAGCGGCCGATCATGCCCGGGGTGCTGATCCTGGAGTCGCTCACGCAGCTCGGCGGCATCCTGGCCTATGCGTCCGACCCGTTCGACGCGACGTCGAACCTGATGTTCTTCCTCGGCATCGACAAGGCGAAGTTCAGGCACACCGTGACGCCCGGCGACCGGCTCGATCTCTACGTCGAGGTGCTGCACCACCGCTCGAACGTATGGAAGCTGCGCGGCGAGGCGAGCGTCGACGGGACGCTCTGCGCCGAGGGCGAGATGCTCGCGTCCATCGTGGATCGCGAGCCCTGAGGGAGGGAGGAGTCGAGATGGGCCTCAGCGCGTTGCCGTCGTTCACCCGCGCCGCCGCCGTCCTCTGCGGCGCGTTTGTCCTCTCGCCCGCGGCTGGCTGCGGCGGCGCCGCGCCGATCGCCCCGACGCCGGCGCCCGACACCGGCGGCGGCCTGATCGGCTCGGCGGCGCCCGAGCTCGCGGCCGAGGTCGTTGCGGGCGAGGGTCCCGCCACGATCCAGGAGGCCCGCGGCAAGGTGGTGATCGTCGATTTCTGGGCGACCTACTGCCACCCGTGCAGGAGGTCGTTTCCCAGGTACCAGGAGCTCGTGGATCGCTTCGCCGGGGCCCTGGCCGTGCTCGCGGTCTCGGTCGACGCGCCGGAGGACGTCTCCAGGGAGCAGATCGAGGCGTTCGCGACCGAGGCCGGGGTCAAGTTCAAGATCCTCTGGGACAAGGACCAGCGCGCGGAGAAGCAGTACCGCCCCCGGAGGATGCCGACCGCCTTCGTCATCGATCAGGGCGGCGTCGTGCGCCACGTGCACGCGGGTTACGAGGACGGCGAGGAGGAGACGATCGCCCGCGAGATCGAGGCGCTGCTCAGCTCGGCGAGCCGTGCTCCGGCGGAGGCGCCGCCGGCCGCGCCAGAGGCGGCGGCGCCAGGTCCAGCCGAGGCGCCGCGCGACGCCGCCGGCGCGGCTCCCTAGGCCTTGCGGAGGCGGCGGCTCCCCCGATGTCCCCTTCCCTGATCCGGCGCGTCTCGGTCGAGACGCTCGACATCCCGCTGCACGAGCCGTTCGGCATCGCCGGCGGCGCGCACGAGCGCGCGGCGAACCTCCTCGTCACCGTCGAGCTCGCGGACGGGACGCTCGGCTTCGGCGAGGCGGCGCCGCTGCCGGCGTTCAACGGGGAGACGCAGGAGGGCTCGCGCGCCGCCGCCCTCGAGCTCGGGGCCGGGCTCGTCGGCGCGGACGCGCGCGCGTGGCGCGGCGTCGCGGGCGCGCTCCGCGCGGCGGCCGGCGGGGGCGCGGGCGCGGCGCGCTGCGCGATCGAGACGGCGGTGCTCGACGCGCTCACGCGGCGCGCGCACCTGCCGCTCTGGGCCTTCTTCGGCGGCTCCGGGACGGCGCTCACGACCGACATCACCATCACCACGGGCTCGCCGGAGCGCGCCGAGGAGGCCGCGCGGCGCGCCTCGGCCATGGGCTTCGGCGTCCTCAAGGTGAAGGTCGGCGGCAGCCTCGCGGCGTCGGATCCCGCCCGGCTCGAGGCGATCTGCGCGGCCGCGCCGTCCGCGTCGCTGATCCTCGACGGCAACGGCGGGCTCACGGCCGAAGGGGCGCTCGCGCTCGTCGCGCACGCGCGCCGGCTGGGCGCGAACGTCGCCTTGCTGGAGCAGCCGGTGCCGCGCGACGACTGGGAAGGGATGAAGGAGGTCACCCGCCGCGCCGGCGTCGACGTGGCCGCCGACGAGAGCGTCATCTGCGCGGGCGACGTCCTCCGCATCGCGGCCGAGCGCGCGGCGACCACCGTCAACATCAAGCTGATGAAGGGCGGGATCGCCGAGGCGCTCGACATCGCCGCCACCGCCCGCGCGGCCGGGCTCGGGCTCATGATCGGCGGGATGGTCGAGTCGGTGCTCGCCATGACGACGTCGGCGTGCCTCGCCGCCGGCCTCGGCGGGTTCTCCTTCGTCGATCTCGACACGCCGATGTTCCTCGCCGAGAACCCCTTCGACGGCGGCTTCGCCCAGGCGGGCCCGGCGCTCTCGCTCGAGGGGATCCACGCCGGACACGGCGTCGTCCCGAAGCGCCGCGACCCGGACGCATCGGCGCGCTGAGCCGCCGCGGGGCCGGGAGGCCACCCTTCAAAAACCAAGTAAATTCGCGCAGTTATCTACGCGATCAGGCCGGCGGCGCCGCGCCGATCCACGCCGGCACGCCCAGCTGGTCGAACGGGCCTCGCAGGTCGTCCGGCAGCGCCGCGGCGATGCGCAGCGGGGCGCCCGTCTCGGGGTGGGCGACGGCGAGCTCCGCCGCGTGCAGCGCGAGGCGGTGCAGCGCATAGCGCTCGCGGAAGAGGCGGTTGTGCTCGCCCTTTCCGTAGTTCACGTCGCCGATGATCGGGTGGCTGATGTGCTTGAGGTGCCTCCGCACCTGGTGCAGCCGGCCCGTACGCGGGCGCGCCTCGACCACGGCGTAGCGCTCGAGCGCGTGGAGGCGCTCGAACTCCGTGACCGCCGGGACGCGCGGGCCGCCCTCGCGCCGCGGGATCGGGTGATCGATGCACCCGCGCTCGGGCGGCACGCCGCGCACGAGCGCCAGGTAGCGCTTCCGCGCCAGGCCTTGCTCGAACTGCGCGCCGAGCTGGGCCGCCGCGACCGCGTCGAGCGCGACGAGCAGCACGCCGCTCGTCGCCCGGTCGAGGCGGTGGACCGGGAAGACCTTCCGGCCGAGCGCGCGCTCGGCGAGATCGACGAACACGACCGGCGCGTCGCCCCAGCCGCGGTGCACGAGAAGCCCTGACGGCTTCGCGAAGGCCGCGACGCGATCGTCCAGGTGGAGCAGGGGGAGCTGCATCGCGCCGGGCCGCGCTCAGCCGGTCCCGAGGGCGAGGTAACGCGCGAGCCGCTGGTACAGGGCGGCGCCGAGCTCGGCGTCGTGCTCGCAGACCTCGGCGAAGTCGTCCTTGCGGATCCGGATGAGCCGCGTGCGCGACACGGCCACGGGCAGATCGCCCTTCCTGCGCGCGCCGACGAGCGACTCCGGGTAGAGCAGGCCCGAGGAGACGATCCTGCGGCCGTCGGGCAGATCCACGGCGCCGTCGAGCACGACGTACGCGACGAGATCGCTCGCGACGTCGCGCGGGATCCTGTCGCCCGCGGCGAGCTCCACCTCGACGCCGGCCGCGAGCGCGCCGAGCACGGCGGCCGGGCTCATGCCGGAGAGCAGCGGGCACGCGGAGAGCACCGAGAGCTCGCGGGAGGACGGGCCGGCGTCGTCCGCGCGCTTCACGAAGCGCTCCTTGATGTCGATCACGATGACGCTCGCGTTGTCGCGCCCCCCGCGCTCGCGCGCGTGCTTGAGGAGGCCCTCGGCGACCTCCTCCGGGCTGCCCTTCGCGCAGAAGCGGGAGAGCGACGCCTCGCTCTCGATCGCGTTGTGGATCCCGTCGGTGCAGAGCAGGATGCGATCGCCGCGCGAGAGATCGACGAACAGGGTGTCGACGGAGACCGTGCCCGCGAGGCCGATCGCGTTGACGAGCGGGTTCCGCTGCGGCTTCCTGGCGATCGCGTTGCCGGCGGCGCGGAGCGTGTCGTAGAGGGCGTGGTCCTGCGTGAGCTGCACGGTCGTCGTCGGGCGGACGAGGTACGCGCGGCTGTCGCCGGCGTGGGCGAAGAAGGCCCGGCTGTGCGCGAGCACCACGAAGTCGAGGGTGGTGCCCATGCCCTGGTAGCTCGGCTCCTTCCGGCGCGCCTCGAGGATGGCGGCGTGCGCGGCCTCGGTCACGCGGCGGAGCAAGGCGAAGACCTCGCGGCGCGCCTCGATGTTCGGGTCGGCCACGTACGCGTCGAGGATCGCGGCGGCGGGAGGGCGGAGCACCTCGTCGCGCACCGTGTCGACCGCGATCTGGGCCGCGACCTCCCCGGCGGCGTGGCCGCCCATTCCATCGGCGATGGCGAAGAGGGCGAGCTCGGGGCAGCAGAGGAGCCGATCCTCGTTGCTCTGGCGGACGAGGCCGACGTCCGTCGATGCGGCGAACTCGATGCGAAAGTCGAAGCGCGGGAGGATCCGGGACACCGCGACCAGGATAGACACCGCGGGAGCGGCGTCAAAAGCAGCTTCGTGCGGCGGCCTCGCTTCTCCGCGCGCCTCGCCTCCCCGCGCGCCTCGCGCAGGAGCGCCTCGCGCGGGAGCGCGCCCCCGTACGCTGGCTCGCCTCACGCGGACTCCGCTCGCCTCACGTGGACTCCACTCGCCCGCGTGGACTCCGCTCGCCCGCGTCGCCCCGCCTCGCCTCACGCGGGCTCCGCTCGCCCGCACGGATCCGGGCTCGTAGCGCTCACCCGTGCCCCTCCAGGGTGCCCCGCTTGCCGAGCGAGGCGCGCGCCCGTGCCCCCGGCGGACACACCGGCGTCCGATGCGCACGGATTCACGCCTGGCCCGACTCTCGCGTCTTCGGAGGGCATGCAACTCATCGAGGTGGACGCCGGGCGATTTCGGCTCGAATTCGGCGGTGGGCTCGGGCTGGAGGTGATCCTCCTGTTCAGTCGCTCGGTGGCCTTCTGGCGCTGGGGCGGGGAGCTCGTCGCGGAGGTCAACGTCGGCGTTGGCTGAGCCGGACAGCCGTCGCCTTGGACCGAGCCCGCCGGCCCAGCAGATTCGAGGCGCGCAGCGAAAGAGCCTCAGCCAAAAAATTCCGGTAGGATCCGGCTCGACCGCATGAGGCCTTGCTGCTGTCTGCCATTCACCCCCCTCGCTCAGGCCGCGGAGTCGCCGCAGGCCCGCACCGCGATCCCGCCGTCCATGCCCGAGACCGGCGGGCCGGCACGAAGAACGATGCCGGCCGCGGCGCCGCGAAAGGATGAGGGCGCGCGATGATGGCGGAGCCTCGGATCGACGTCGCGACGATGCGGCGCGCCCTGTCGACCGCCGAGGCGGTCATGGCGCTGAACCCGCCCGAGTCGCCGATGGCCGAGGGGTACCGGCTGTTCCGCGTGTCGGGCGGCGACGTCGCGTGGATGGACTTGCCCGCGAACAGCGGCGCGTACGCCGTCTTCGGATCGCACCCGCGCTGCGACGTGAAGTTCTCGCCGGGCGACGACGTGTGCGTCCGCCACCTCGTCGCCACCTGCTGCAACCTCGGCGACGGCAGCTTCGGCCTGCGGCTCATGGATCTCCAGACCTCGATCCCGTTCTTCGTGGACGACGACGTGCCGCGGCGCTCGATCGTGGTCAGCGGCCCGCTGCTCGTGCGCATCGGCAAGCACGTGGTCGGAGGGCTCCCCGTCGGATCGCGCGCCTCGTCGAAGGTGCTGCAGGTGAGCTCGTGCGGCATGAGCGAGCCGCCGCGCGCCCTCGAGAGCGTCTCGGCGAAGGCCGACGTCGACGCCGCGCCGCCGCCGCCGCTGCCGATGCCGTCCCCGACCGAGGGCATCACGACGAGCCACCGCTTCGCGCGCGGAGAGATCTCGCACATCACGTCGGTGCGGCCGGTGTCGCACATCGAGGAGATGGTCGCGTCGCGGGCGAAGTCGGGCTACGTGCGGCTCACGCTGCAGTCGAGCGAGCGCAGCGCCGCGGTCGAGCTGCCCCAGAAAGCGCTCGACGACGGGGTGCTGCTCGGGCGCGCCGACAACTGCCTGGACCGCGGGCTGCGCGCCGTCCTGAGCACGCACATCTCGCGGACCCACCTGCTGCTCCTGCGCGACGGCGCCGAGATCATGGCCCTCGATCTCTGCTCGACGAACGGGACGAGGTACGGGGGCCAGAAGGTCCGCCGGGTGATGATCCCCGCCGAGGGGCTGGCCCTCACGCTGGGGCCCGAGCTGACGTTGATCTGGCACCCCCAGACGTGAACCGAGGGGCGGCGGCCGGCGGGCCTCACGGGACGCCGGCGCGCCGCGGTCA
Organism: Sorangium cellulosum; assembly: GCF_002950945.1. GTDB lineage: Bacteria > Myxococcota_A > Polyangia > Polyangiales > Polyangiaceae > Sorangium > Sorangium cellulosum_E. The sequence goes on along the minus strand of NZ_CP012673.1, from coordinate 4,381,520 downwards.
GGCGAGGAGCTGGCGCGCGATGACGATGCGCTGGATCTGGCTCGTGCCCTCGTAGATCTGGAGGACCTTGGCGTCCCGCATCATCTTCTCGACGGGGTACTCCTTCACGTAGCCGTTGCCGCCGAACACCTGGACGGCGTCGACGGCGGTCTGCATCGCGCTGTCGGCGCCGTACGCCTTCGCGAAGCTCGAGACGATGGGATCGCGCACGCCGTGGTCGAGGTTCCACGCGGCCTTCTGGTAGAGCAGGCGCGTCCCCTCGGCGCGGATCGCCATCTCCGCGATCATCCACTGGATGAGCTGGTGGTTGGCGATCGGCTGGCCGAACGTCTTGCGCTCCTTGGCGTAGGCGACGCACTCATCGATGCAGCGGCGCATCAGGCCGGTCGCCGCCGCGCCGATGTCGGGGCGGGTCTGGTTGAAGGTCTCCATCGCGAGCTTGAACCCTTGCCCCTCCGGCGCGAGCAGGTTCGCCTTCGGCACCTTCACGTCCTCGAGGAACACCTGCGCGGTGTCGCTCGCGCGCTGGCCGAGCTTGTCCTCCTTCTTGCCGACGCGCAGGCCCGGCGTGTCGCGATCGACGATGAACGCCGCGATCCCCTTGTGCCGGAGCTCCGGGTTCGAGGTCGCGAAGATCACGTAGAAGCGCGCGTAGCTCGCGTTCGTGATCCAGCACTTCTGCCCGTTCAGCACGTAGTCGTCGCCGTGCTTCGTGAAGCGGGTCTTGAGGCCGGCGACGTCGCTGCCGGCGTCGGGCTCGCTCGTGCAGTAGCTCGCCATGATCGGCTCGGCCGTGAGCATGCCGAGGTACTTCTTCTTCTGCTCCTCGCTGCCGGCGAGCTTGATCGGCGTCAGCGCGAGCCCGTTCGCGAGGAAGCTCGTCTGGATGCCGGTACACCCGTAGGAGAGCTCCTCCACGAGCAGCGCGGTCTCGAGCTCGCCCATCCCCGAGCCGCCGTACTCGGCCGGGCAGCTCGGGTTGACGAGGCCGATGTTCCAGCCCTCCTCGAAGACGTCCATCGGGAAGTACGACTTCTGGTCGCACTCGGCCGCGATCGGGATGATGCGCTCCTTCGTGAAGCGGCGCGCCGTGTCGATGAGCGCCTTGTGCTCTTCGCTGACAGAGAAATCGACCACCTTGGACCTCCGGCATGGATGGCGGGGTGCGGCGACGGCCGCGCTCCGCTGGCAACGAGGGGCGGGAGCTCGCGCCCCGTCACTCCTTCATTCTGCGCTTACGTCGCTCTAGCTCGGCGCGCACGGCGCGGCTGCCCAGGATGTAGCCGACGATCAGCCCCAGCATCAGCACGACGGGGATGTAGAGCGCGTGCTGCGGGGTCATCTCCCCCAGGTTGGGCATCAGCTCGTCCCCTGGCCCGAGCCGGCGCGCGCCTTCTGCACGGCGGCCTCGAGCGCGTCGATGCGCCGGTCGATCTGCTTCTGCCGGCGCCAGGACAGGAAGACCAGCCCGAAGATGATGAGCCAGATCGCGGCGTAGGCCTCCACGAGCAGCTTCTCCCCGCTCTGGAGCTCGTTCCCGCCCTGCACGGCGCGGAACGCCTGCGCTCGGTCGTCAGCCGCGGCGCCGGCGGTCGTGGGGGTGGCCGGCTGCTGCAGGGCCGCGTGCGCGAACAAGGAATGATGGGGATTCACGTTCTCAGTCCTCTCCGATGCCGACTTCGAGGGCCTCTTGCTCGACCTCTGCGAGCCGCGCGGACGCGAGGTCCACGCGGAGGCGCGCCCACAGGAGCGCGATGGCGAGCAGGGTGAACGAGAGGAAGCCGAAGCCGAGCGCCAGCTTCATGTCAGGGTGCCCGAGGCCGCCGCCCTTGCCTGTGATGACCGTGGGGTGGTTACCGCCCCACATCTTCACCGAATAGTGGATGATCGGCAGGTTCGCCGCGCCGAGCACGCCGAGCGCCGCCGCGAACTTGCGCTCGGCGTGGCTGTCGCCGGTGAAAGCGCGGAGCACGACATACGCGATGTAGATGAGGACGCTCAGCAGCGAGGTGGTCAGGCGCGGGTCCCACGTCCAGTACACGCCCCAGGCCTTGGCGGCCCACAGCGGGCCGGTGATGAGGACGATCAGGCCCATCGCCACCGCGACCTGCGCGCCGGACTTGGCCAGCGAGTCCCACCACTGCGTGCCGCGCGCGAGGTAGCCGGCGGAGCCGATGAAGCAGGCGGTCGCGCCGAGGTACATCGCGTAGCCGGCGGGGGCGTGGAAGTAGAAGATCTTCTGCACGATCCCCATCGAGGCCTCCGTCGGCACGACGTAGGCGACGAAGTGGAGCGTGCCGATGATCGCGGCGGCCGACGCCGCGAGCAGCACCGAGAACCCGATGGTGGAGGCCGCGCCGGCGCCTCTCGCGCCGCGCCTCACCGCCTCACCGCCCGCTGCCAAAGCCGCCTTCCGCGGCGCCCGCCCGTCGTCGGCTCCCATGATGGCGCGCCACCGTAGTGCCAAGGACCGTCGCGTTCAAGCCGAGGTGACGCCCGGACGGCCGAGAGGGGGCGAGCCGGCCCCCGGCTCAGGTGCCGTCCGGCGCGATCGCGTCCCAGCCGGTGGCCTTCGCGAGGCGCGACATCGCCATGTCGAGATCCATCGTCGCGTTCAGCTGGTTGAACCGGTTCGTGGCGTACGCCTTGGCCGGATCGATGAGATCCTTGTCCGTCATCGTCCCGACGTCGATTCCTTGCTGCACCATCACGAGCCACCGCTTCCCGTACTTGGCGGCCTTCGCGTAGGCGTCGAGGCGCCGCTGCGCCTCGACGACCTCGGCGTAGGCGGTCTCGACCTCGGTGGCGACCCCGCCCATGGCGAAGCGCTGCGTCGCGGCCATCTCGTCGAGCTGCGCCTCGGCGAAGCGGACGCGCGCCGACTGCGGGAGCAGATCGAGCTTCCACTGCAGCACGAGGGCGGCGCCGTAGTGGAAGTAGTTGCCGGGGTCGCTCGTGAACGGGTTCAGCTGGTTCGCGACCTCGGGCGCGGCGCTCATCCCGACCTGCAGGCCGAGGCCGATGTCGGGGAACAGCTGGGCGCGCGCGAGCCGCACCTGCGCCGTCCGCGCGTCCAGGCCCGCGCGCGCCTGCGCGAGCTCCGGGCGGTACAGGCGCGCCGCCGTCAGGTAGCGGGTGAGGTGCCCGAGCCGGTGCGCCGGCGGGCGGATGGGCACGTCGGGGATGTCGAGGTCCGGGACGCCCGTGTAAAAGCGCAGCCCTGCGAGCGCGATCGCGATGAATTTTTCCACCTCCGCCGCGCGCGCCTCGAGCTCGGCCCCGAAGGTCTGGAGCTTGAGCAGCTCGATCGGATCCCCCTCTTCGGCCTCGACCTGCTCCTCGAGGCGCCGCAGCGCCTTGTCCATCTCGGATCGCACGTCGATGAGCAGGCTCCGCGAGTCGCGCGCGAGCTGGAGGCCGAAGTAAGCCTTGCGGACGTCGAGCCGCACCGCGTCGCGCTCCTTCTCGACGTTCGCCTGGTTCACGCGGACGTTCGCCGCGGCGGCGTCCCAGAGGCTCGTGATCTTGCCGAACGTCCAGAGCGGCACGACGCCGTCGATGCCCGCGCGCCACGCGACGCCGAGGCTCGAGGTGAGCGAGACGTCGGTGTTCGGGCTGAAGACGTTGTTGCCGCGGACGGTGGGCGCGAGCGCGACGCCGCCCGTCAGCTTGAACTGGGAGAACGGGGCGTAGTGGGCCTCGTCGAGCTGCGCGCGGACCTGGCTCAGCTTCGCGCGGGCGGCGGCGATGTTCGGGTGGTTGCGGTCGGCGAGCGCGAGGACGCGGGGGAGGTCGTGGACGACCGCCGCGCGCTGCGCGGGGGCTTCCGCGCCGCGGGTGTCCGCGGCGGCGGGGGACGGGGCGAGCCAGACCGCGAGGGAGACGGCGGCGGCGGCGAGGGCACCTCGTACAGCGCGTCGGGCCATTTTCGGCGCACCGTAGCACGAGCAGGCCGCGCGCTCGCGAGGGGGCGGGCTGCGGCTAGCGCTGGTCGATCGGCTTGCGCGTCGAGGTGAGGGGCGCAAGCTCCCCGGTCCGCCGCGAGGGCGGCTCCCTCGGCTCGTCCTGGGCCGCGAGGAAGGCGGGATCGCTGGACTTCCGGAGCTTGGCCGGCGGCGGCGGGGGGGGCCTGCGCCTCGGCGCCGCCCGTGGGCGTGTAGATGTGGCCGTGCTGCTGGAAGACGCAGATCCGGTTGCCGCCCTCGCGCTTCGCCTGGTGGAGCGCGCTCTCGGCGGCGCGGATCAGCGCGTCCTTCGTGCGCACGTCGCGCGACGGGTAGAGCGCGACGCCGATCGACACGGTGCAGGGCCTCGCCGCCCCGCCGAACTCGACCGGGTTGCCGGAGGCCTCGCGCCAGATCCGCTCGGCGACCGTCAGCGACCCCGCGAAATGGGTGCTCGGCAGGACGATGAGGAACTCCTCGCCGCCGTAACGCGCGACCACGTCCACCTCCCGGACCGAGCGGCGGATCCCGTCCGCGACGCGCCGGATCACGGCGTCGCCGAGCGAGCGCCCGCCGGCATCGTTCAGCGCCTTCAGCCGGTCGATGTCGACGAGCACGCAGGCGAACGGCTCGTGGTACCGCTCGGCGCGCTTGAACTCCTCGTTCAGGCGCGTGAAGAGGTAGCGGTAGTTGTAGAGCCCGGTCATCTCGTCGTGGATGGAGAGCTGCTCCAGGTAGGAGCGCTGCGCCGCGACGTGGTCGTGCAGCCGCTTGATCCGCAGCATCGCGGCGACGCGCGCGAGGAGCTCGTCCTCGTCGAACGGCTTGCAGACGTAGTCGTCGGCGCCGATCTTGAGCCCCTCGACCCGGCTCGCGGTGTCGGTCTTCGCCGTGACCAGCACCACGGGGAGGAACGTCTCGGTGGTCATGCCCTTCAGCAGCCGGCACGCCTCGAGGCCCGTGAGCCTCGGCATCACGATGTCGAGCAGCGCGAGGTCGACCCCTCCCCGGCCGATGAGCTCGATCGCCTCCTGGCCGTCGTCCACCGCCTCGACCACGAAGCCGGCCCTCTGCAGGATGCTCACCAGCATCTGGCGCGCGAGCCGGTCGTCGTCCGCGACCACGATCCTGGCCGCACGGGGGCCCGTGAGCTCGACGGGCATGGGAGGCAGGGCGCCCCGGAGTTCCTCGCTGAGCGGCACCACGACATCCTCCCTTCGGGCGCGGCGGGGCGCAACGGGATCGCGCGGCGCAGCCTGCCGCCTGCTCGCCCGCGGGGCGGAACGTCGCGCGGGCGCGCGCTCGCCCACGCCGCCCACGCATTCGCACACGCGCGCTGTACACGCAGGGAACACGCATGAATTGCGCGCGTGTTGCGCGTCGGGCACGGCTGCCGTCGCGCGGGTTTCGCGGTAAGGAGACCCCATGAATCAGGCGCGGTTCTGGAAGCTCGCGGCGGTCGCGCTGACCTTCACGCTCGGCGTGATCCTGTGGGGCGCGTTCGTGCGAGCGACCGGCTCGGGGGCGGGCTGCGGCAGCCACTGGCCGACCTGCAACGGCGACGTGATCCCGCGCTCGCCGAGCGCGGCGACGTTCATCGAGTTCACGCACCGGGCCACCTCGGGCGTCGCGTTCCTGCTCGTGGCCTTGCAGCTCGTGTGGGCCTTCCGCGCCTTCCCGTCGGGGCACCCGGCGCGGGGCGGCGCGGCGGCGTCGATGCTGTTCATGGTCACCGAGGCGGCGGTCGGCGCCGGGATCGTCCTGCTCGAGTACGTCGCCCACGACGCGTCGGCGGCCCGCGCGCTCTGGATGGCCGTGCACCTCATCAACACCTTCCTGCTCGTCGGCGCCATGACGTGCACGCTGTACTGGGCGCGCGGCGGCCGGCGCGTGCGCCTGCGCGGCCAGGGCTCGACCGGCGCGCTCCTCGGCGCCGCGCTCGCGGGCGTGCTCGCGGTGGGCGTGACGGGCGCGATCGCCGCGCTCGGGGACACGCTCTTCGCGGCGGGCTCGCTCCGCGAGGGCATCGCCCAGGATCTCTCGCCCGCGGCGCACTTCCTGCTGCGGCTGCGCGCGCTCCACCCGGTCGTGGCGGTGCTCGTGGGCGTCTACCTGCTCGCCGCCCGCGGCGCGATCGCGGCCCGGCGCCCCTCGCCCCTCGTCGCGCGGCTCTCGACGGCGACCGGGGCGCTCGTGCTGCTGCAGCTCGGCGCGGGGATCCTCAACCTGCTCCTGCTCGCGCCGGTGTGGATGCAGCTCGTCCACCTGCTGCTCGCCGACTTCCTGTGGATGGTGCTCGTCACGCTCGCCGCCGCCGCGCTGGGTGAGCCGGCCGCGGCGGCGGCCTCCGGCCCGCGCGGCGACAAGGCGCAGCCCGAGGCCGTCGCGACCGCTCTGTGACGCAATCGGGCGGGGGCGGAGGAAGACCGCGCTAGAGGTCCGACGAGCTCTCCTCGTCGGTCCCGGGCTCCTGCGCGATCGTGCGGCGGACCGCGCGCTTGCGCGCCTCCTCGGCCGGCGCCGCGGCGCGCTGCTCGGGGATGGCCGCGGGGAAATCGACCTGGAGCACGCTGCCCTGCTCGGTCTCGATCACGCGGTAGGCCGCGCCGGTGTCCGCGCGCAGGTCGATCACCACGTCGAGGTCGTTGCCCCGCTCGACCAGCTGGACCCGGGTCACCGGGGTGGCGAAGAACGCGGTGACGAGCGGGAAGCGGTTCGTCTGGATCGCCCCGGTGCCCTTCAAGCGGTAGACGAGGCGCCCCGCGGCCTTCGACTCGGCGACGTCCACCTTGCCGCCGTGGACCTGCACGAAGATGCGCGAGCCCCCGGTCGGGAGCATGCGGAAGCCCGGGAACGTGGCGAGCGGCCTCCCGGCGGCCGCGGGCTGCGCGTCCTTCTGCTTCGGCTTGCGCGCGCGGCGTGACGACCGCGGCGGGGCGGCCTGCGGCCTGGCGGCGTTGCCCGCGCGCGGCGCGCTCGCCGCCGGCGGAGGCGCGGCGGGCTTCGGCGGCGCCGCAGCGGCCCTGGCCGGCGCCGGGGCGCCGCCTGCGGCGCTCTGCGCCAGGGCGAACGACGGGGCGAGGGCGAGGGCCAGCGGGAGGACCAGGGAGAGATGCCGGGGGGGTCGCACGATAGCAGTACAGCACGACCGCTCGGCCCGGAGAAGCGCGGAGGCGCGCGGGAACGCCCGGGGAAGCGCGGAGGCGCGCGGGGCGTCTTGCAGCGCGTTAAGCTCGCCGCGTGTCCGCTCGCCCCCGGCGCCTCTCGCACGTCATCGGCGTCGACGATGCGCCGTTCGCCCGCGACCACCGCGGCGACGTGCCCGTCGTCGGGACGGTCTTCGCGGGGCTGCGCCTCGAGGGGGTGCTCTCCACCCGCGTCCGCCGCGACGGGCGGAACGCCACGACGGCGATCGCCGCGATGGTCTCCGGCTCCCGGTTCTATGCCCAGGTGCAGGTGATCATGCTCCAGGGCATCGCGGTGGCGGGCTTCAACGTGGTCGACATCGCGGCGCTGCGCGACGCCCTCTCCCTGCCCGTCGTGGTGGTGGCGCGGCGCCTCCCCAACCTCGAGGCGATCCGCGACGCGCTGCTCTCACGTGTCCGCGGAGGGCGCCGCAAGTGGGCGCTCATCGAGCGCGCCGGCGCGATGGAGCCCGCCGGCGGCGTGTACGTGCAGCGCGCCGGGATCTCGCTGGAGGACACGAGCGCGCTGATCGCGCGGCTCTCGGTGCACGGCAACCTGCCCGAGCCGCTGCGCGCCGCGCACCTCATCGCCGGCGGGCTGACGACGGGCGAGAGCCGCGGGCGCGCCTGACGGGCGCCCGACCGGTCGGGCGCACCGAGACGGGGCGCCCGACCGGGGCCTCTGGCCTTGGTTACAGGTTCTGCTGGCGCGCCGCGCGCGCCGTCCCCGGCTTGTCCTTCTTCTCGCCGCGGCCGGTGACCTTCGAGTAGATGGCGTCGAGGTTGGCGGTGATGTCGAGGTAGAACTGCGCGTCGGGGCTGTAGAACATGGTCCTGCGCTTGCCGTCCTCGCCGAGCTGCAGGGCCGTGTTGTTGTACCCGAGCGTGACGTCGACCACGTCGTAGATCGGGTGGCTCAGGTTGACGTCGAACACCGTGTTCACGAGGTAGGTCGTCGGGTCCGGGTTGCGGACGGAGCGGTACTCGGTGCAGTCGTCGCTCGAGTCCTCGTCGCAGCCGTTCGTGAACTCGTGCTTGAACCGGCTGATCAGCCCGAAGCTCGTCCCGAGGGAGAGATCTTTGTAGAGCGGCAGGTCGATATCGAGGCTCGTGGTCAGCCGATCCATGTCCTGAGACCACCCGCTCAGCTGGTCGTCGATCACCGTCTCGCCGGTCGCGATCCGCCGGGTCCGCTTGAGATCGCCGTTCACCGGCGTGTACGACTCCGCGAACAGGTGGGCGTAGGTCACGCCGAGCGTCGCCGTGGCATGGTTGAGCCCGTCGGCCTTCGAGCCGAGCAGCTTGACCTTCTGGACGACCTGCGGACCGAACGAGAGGGAGAAGTACCTGCCGGCGTTCCAGCTCGTCGGCGACGTCGGCAGGAGCACGCGCAGCCGCATGGCCGCCTCGGTCCGGTAGTCGCCTCCGGTCGCGCCGCCGCTCTGCCAGAGCTCGCGGCCGTACCGGATGCCGAGCGCCGTGTCCTTGAGCTGCGGCTCCCGGTAATACTGGGTGGTGTCGCTGTTCGTGAGCTCGGTGACCCAGCCGATCTCGGCGTTGAGCGTCACCTTGTCCTTCGGACGATCGAGCAGGTAGTAGTTCGGGCGCAGGGTGAAGTCCCAGCCGTAGAACTCGCCCTCGCTGCCGATGTTGTCCCGGCCGACGCCGAAGATCGTCGTGGTGCCGCCCTGGTTCCACGTGAACGTGGAGCCGCGCCACCGCAGCTTCGTCTCCTCGTCCTCTTCCAGCACGGTGTCCGCCCCGGTGGTCTGGCTCCACCGCACCGCCGGCGAGGCGACCGCCCCGGCGTTCGGCTCCGGGGTCTTCGTCTCGGGCGGCGGCTCCGGCGGAGGCGGCGGCTCCGCAGGCTGAGCCGCAGGCCCGCCGGGCTCTGCCGGGGCGGCCGGGGTCGTGGCAGGCGCGACAGCGGCGGGCGCTCCCGGCGGAGCGGCCGCCGGATCGACCGGCGGGGCTTGCTCGGCTGGCGGCGCCGGAGCGGCCGGCGGCGCCACGTCGGCCGGGGGAGCTTTCGGCGGCTCGGGCGGCGTCTGCGCGGACGCCACCGAGATGCTGCCCAGGACACCGGCAGCCACTAGCAACGATCGGAACGTCATCTCCACTCCCTCTCCTGGTCACCTCGGACCCTCACCGCTCTCCACCACACGACCGCGCGCCGGCCCGAGGTCCGCCCGCGCTTCGCACGTCGCCCGGCGCGTCCACGCGCCAGGAGCCGCTCAGGCCGGCCCCTAATGCAGAAAACGTACCCTGCCGCAAAACCCGTACAAATGCCTGGAACTATTGCAATTTTTCGATCCCGCCGGCGCGCGCGTTACGCGGCTGACGCGCGCCCCCGTTGCGAATGTGACGACGCCTGAAGTAAGGCATCGGTCGATGGAGCCGACCTCGTTCCCGGGCGACAGGGACTCGCCCCTCTCCCCGCGATCGCCCGGAGGCGCCCGCGGCGATGACGCCGGCGGCCACCGGCCCACCGAGATCAACGCCCTCCTGGGCCGCGGTACCCACTTCGAGGGCAAGCTCTTCTTCGAGGGGCGGGTCCGCATCGACGGCAGCTTCCGCGGCGAGATCCGCGGGGAGGACGTGCTCGTGATCGGCGAGGGGGCGCTCGTGGTCGGCGAGATCCACGTCGTGACGTGCATCGTCACGGGCGGGGAGGTCGAGGCGAGCATCCGCGCCCGCGACGCGATCGAGCTCTACGCTCCCTCCAAGGTGACCGGCGCCCTGCACGCGCCCGCCATCTTCATCGATCGCGGCGTGCAGTTCGACGGGTCCTGCAAGATGGCTCCCCTCGAGGAAGAGCCCGGTGAGCGATCCCCGCGCGCCGAGGCGCCCGAGCCGGAGGCCGACGCCACGGCACAGCCCGCCAAGAGCAGCGAGGACGGCATCGCGCAGCGCGGCGCGGCCGCGAAGTGATCCGAGCGGGCGGATAGCGGGCGGATAACGAGCGCTGACGTCCGACATCGGACGACGAACAACACATTTTCTGTAGCGGGCCCGCGTGCGGTCGGCCGATCTGCGCGTTACAAATGATGAATAGCTGCGCCCTCGCCGTCCGAGGCGCGCACGTGCACGTTGCCCTTCAGCTCACGCGGCGACGGACGCGGCAGCGCAGGAGAGCCCATGAAGAAGCTGTGGTCTGTGTCCTTGATCGCCTTCTCACTCGCCGTGCTCGCCTTATCGTTATCGCCGCGCGCGGCGCGCGCCGCGGACGCCGAGTCGGAGAAGCTCGCGGCCCTCGGCAAGGCGCTCCGCTACACGCTCAAGACCACGGAGCCCGCGTCGGCGATCGACACGGGCGGCGCGGCGATCCTCGTGAAGGCTCCCCTCGCGACCGTCCGGAAGATCGTCACGTCGTACGGGAGCTACAAGACGTTCATCACCTCCTTCGACCAGAGCCGCGTGTTGTCGAAGCGCAAGGGCACGAGCGAGGTGTATCTCCAGGTGCCCATCCTGAACGGCGCCGCGCATATCTGGACCGTCGCCGACATGTCGCCGCCCACGAAGGACGGCGCCGACGAGGTGATCTCCGGGCGCTTCAAGCGCGGCAACGTCTCCGATTTCCGCGCCCGTTGGCGGCTCCGCGCCGTGGACGAGCACCACACGATCGTGAAGCTCGAGCTGCTCGTCGCCCCGAAGCTCCCGTTCCCGCCCTCGGCGATCACGGCACAGCTCGTCAGGGCGGCCGACAAGGCGGTGACCGCGGTGCGCAACCGCGCGCAGGGAACGGCCCCCGGAAGCGCGCAGACGGCCCCGTCGGCCGCCGCGCCCAGCACATCGCCGGGCGCGGCCGCGAGCGCGCCCCCCGCAGCGAGCGCGCCCGCCGCCGCGGCGAGCAACACCGCCCCGGCCAGGCAAGGAGACGAGCAGAGCGGCACGACGACCCCCGCGGCGCCGCAGGAGAGCGTATCCGGGGTGCCGGAGACAGACGACGACAACGTGCGTCGTCACAAGGACGTGGCGCGTCGGTAGAGCCCCCTCGCCCCGCTGGGCGCTCCCTGACAGGGCGTCAGTCCAGCCCTTCTCTCTCGCCAAGCACCTGGTTTCCCCCCGTACAGCACGTGTGCTCGCGGGCGAGCTCCACAGGGAGAGCTCGTCACGGTGCCTGTCGTGGTGCGCAGTCGCGCGCGAGCCGACCCGTGGGCGCCGGGCCTGTTGATAACTCCGAAGCGCCTCGGACGTGCGCCGGCGCGCTCACTTCGCGTGCAAATGCCCGGATCTACCCAAGATCCTGACCTGTGCCGTCCCCGGTTCCCAACAGGGCTTTTAACGCGCCTTCCGATCTTCCCACAGGAATTCCCACGTCCGGCGCAAGTTATTCAACACGCCAGGCGTCCGGTGGAGGTTGCGAGGGGACGGATGCATGAAGTAAAGCGTGTGCGGTGAGGTTTCCCTTGCCGGACGAGCATTCAGGCGCACCGGCGCCCTCTCTGCGGCCTGCCGGCCGCGGCGCTCGCGCTCCCCAGGGGCGGCAGCTGGCCGTCGAACCGAGGTGAGCAGGACATCGCTGCTCATCGTCCCGACCGAGCGGCACGTGGAGCGCGAGCTCGCCGCCGCGGGGGTGCGCGAGGTGCGCGCCGCAGACCAGGAAGTCCGTTCACGGTGGAGCTTCGTCTCGGAGGCGCTCGCGCTGCTGGCGCCGGACGTCGCCATCGCGAGCCCGCAGGCCACCCGGGTGGCCACGCGGCTCGCCCTCGACGTGTTGCCGCCAGGCCGGCTGCGACAGCCGGCTGAGCCCGCCGCGCGTGTTGCGCTCGCGCACGCCCTGGACCGCGCCCTCGGGAGCTTCCGCCGCGCCGGCACCACCCCGGCCGAGCTGCGGGCGCTCGGCGCACCGTACGCGAGCGCCGTCGCGGAGGTCCTCGAGCGGGCAGACGCCGCGCTCCGGGCGGCGCGCCTCGTGGATCCGCGGTGCGCGGGGTTCCTGCTCGGGCGGGCGCTCCGCGCCGCCGGGTCGTCCGGGGCGCTCCCCCTCCCGCGCAGGGTCACGATCCGCGGCGCCGTCGCCTGGGAGCCCGACGACCTCGCCTGGGTCGAGGCGCTGCACGCCGCCGTCCGCGCCTCGGGCGGCGCGGGCGTCACCGTGGAGCTGCCCGCCCTCCAGCACGACGACGCGGCGCCGATCGCCGAGCTGCTGGAGCGCCGCTGGGCCTCGCTCGGCGATCCGCCCGAGATCACCTGGGTGCCCGACGCCGGCGCGGAGCCGATCGCCGCGATCAGCGCGAAGACCCCGGAAGGCGAGGCGCGCGCCGCCGCCGCCGAGGTCGCCGCGGCGCTCGGCCGCGGGATCCCGCCGGAGCGGATCGCCGTCGTCGTGCCCGCGCTGGACGACGCCGCGCTCGAGCCGCTCCGGGCGGCGCTGGCCGACGCGGGCATCCGCTTCTCGGAGCCGCGCGGCCGCTCCGCCGCGAGCTGCCCCGATGGGCGCGTGGCGCTCGCGCTCCTCCGCCTCGCCGTGGGGCCGGTGCGCCGCGAGCAGGCGATCGAGATCCTCCGCGCGCCGGGGGTGCACGCCGGCGCCTGGATGGACCGCACCGCGGCGGCCGAGGCGGAGAAGCGCTCGGCCGACCTCGCCCACCGGCTGCGCGACGTGCCCGTCGAGGTAGATCGCACGGGCCGGCTGCTCATCGACGGCCTGATCTCCGTCGTGGCCGCGCGGCGCGCAGACCGCCGCGCCGGGCCGGCGCGCGCGGCGCGGACGACGCCGGCGTCGTCCGCGCTCGAGGCGGAGCTCGACCTGGACCTCGAGGCGTTCCTCCACGCGGGCGACGCGCACGGGGATGCGCACGGGGACGACGACGAGGCGTGGATGCCGCACGCGCTCGAGCGGCTGCTCGCCAGCGCCCGCTGGATCGGCGAGGCGACGACGCGGCCGGAGATCGTGCGGCGGTTCCTGGCGCTGCTCGACAAGCTGGGCTTCGGAGAGCCGGGGGCGCAGGAGCTCCGCGCCGCGCTGCGCGCCGAGCGGCGGGGTGCCGGCGCGGTCGCGCTCGAGGCGATGGGCCAGGGCGCCCGGGCCGCGCGCGCGATCCGTGAGCAGGCCGAGGCGCTCGCGCGGGCCGCGCGCGACCTCGGCTGCGAGGAGCACCCCGCCGCCGTGGCGGAGGTGTACGCGGAGCTCGAGCGGGCCGCGGCCGAGCAGGGCGCCGGGCCGCGCGGCGACGCCGGCCGCGCCGGCGCGGTGCGCGTCGATGTCGCCGCCGGCTTCGCGGCGCTCGATCACGACGTCGTGGTGGTCACCGGGCTCGACGCGCGCGCGTACGGCGGCAGCCCGGGCGCGGACGAGACGCTGCTCGGCGAGCCGCTGCGCGCGCGGCTGCCGGCGCCGAGCCGCCCCGCGTCGGGGCGCGAGCGCCAGGCAGCCCAGCGCGCCGAGCTCGGCTGGGCGCTCGCCGGGGCCCGGAGCGTCGCCCTCTGCTTCACGCGGGGCGACGACAGCGAGCCGAACGAGCCGCACCCGCGCTTCGCCGCGGCCGTGGCGGCGGGCGTCCGCGAGCGGGTGGAGCCGGCGTCGCGCGTCGCCCTGGACGCGACGGCGCTCGGGCCGCGCGACGCGGAGCTGATCGCCCTCGCGGCCGGCGCCCGGCCGGGCCCGGACATCGCGGAGCAGGTCCTGATCGAGCGCGCCCGCGCGGACTTCTTCCTCGACCCGAGGGCGCCGATCGACCGGCACACGGGGCGCGTCCTGCTCGACCAGGATCCCGCGCTGCTCGCGCAGCTCACGGCGGCGATCGGCGGGGCGCACCCGGGGCGGCCGATCGCGGTCACCCACATCGAGCGCGCCGTGGGGTGCGCCTTCGCGGCGTTCGCCCGCCGCGTGCTGCACGTGCGCCGCGCGGACGACCTCGCCGAGTCGGCCGACGCGCGCGAGCGCGGCACGCTGATCCACCGCGCGCTGCAGGCCGCGTTCGAGGCGCTGCGCGAGCTCGCGCCGGACCGCGATCCGGCCGAGCAGCTCGCGGCGGCGCGCGCGGCCGCCGAGGAGGCGCTCGGCGTCGCCGCGCCGATGGCCCCGCTCCGCCGCGAGGCGGTCGAGAAGGCGATCGCGGACGTGATGGAGGTCGTGGCCCGCGCCGTCTTCGGCGACGACGCGGCCTCGCCGGAGCTCCGGTTCTTCCTGGCCGAGCGGCGCTTCGGCGCAGGGGAGCCGGCGCCGTGGCAGCCGCTCGAGCTGCCCCCGTCGGACGACGACGAGGAGGGCGCGGCGGGCGCGCCGAGCCTGTGGGTCGACGGCCAGATCGACCGGATCGATCGCTCGACGGATCGGCGCGTCGTGCGGGTGGTCGACTACAAGACCGGCAAGCTCCCCGACGCGAAGGAGCGGCGGCGCGCGCTCCAGCTGCCGCTCTACAGCGCCATCGCGGCGCGCGCGCTCGGCGCGGAGGAGGTGCGCGCGGTCTACGTCGGCGTGCGCCAGCGCGGGCTCGTCGAGCTGTGGCCGCGCACGGCCGAGGACCAGCGCGCGCTCGCCGAGGGCTGGGCCGAGGCCGCGCGCACGGCGCGGGCGGCGGTCGTCGCGCTCTGGCGAGGGCGGGCGGCGCCGCGGCCGACGCTGCCGACGCTGTGCGCGCGCTGCGACGCGCGCGACGTGTGCCGGCGCCCCGCGGTCGTGCCGGCCGACGAGGCCGCGGAGGAGGGCGCGTGACCGCGGCGGCGTTCGACGAGGGCGACGCGCTCATCTACGCCTTCCGGCGCAACGTCGTGGTCGCGGCGAGCGCCGGCACCGGCAAGACGCACCGCCTGACGGCGCTCTACGTGCTGCTCACGCTCGGCCTCACCTCCGTCGGCCAGCCGGACGCCGCGTCCGCCGCGCCGCCCGTGGCGCCGGACCGCATCGTGGCGACGACGTTCTCGCGCGCCGCGGCCCGCGAGATCGCCCACCGCATCGAGCGCTCGCTCCGGGAGATCGCCCGCTGGGACGGCGAGGCGGAGATCCCCTTCGCCGACATCCTCCGCGCGCGGCGCGCGGCCGTCGCCGGGCAATCAGGCGCCGGGAGCGCCGGGAGCGCCGGGAGCGCCGGAGGCCTCGGAGGCGCCGGCGCGGTGCCGCTCGCCGAGCTGCGGAAGCGCGCGGAGGAGGCGCTCGCCCGCCTGCCGGCGGCGCGCATCGACACGCTCCACGGCGTCGCGAAGCAGATCGTCGACCGGCACGCGATCGCGATGGGGCTCCCGCCCTCCGCCCGGATCCTCGACGAGGAGGAGGCGCAGGCGCTCAGCGATCTCGCGGTCGACGAGGCGCTGAGCCGGGCGCTCGCCGACGGGGGCGAGCGCGCCGAGGCCGCGCGCGCGCTCGTGGCCGCGACGGGCAGCGTGGAGGCGGCGCGGAGCGAGGTCACGCGGCTGCTCGACCGGCTCGACGAGGACGGGCTCACGCCGCGGCGGCTCGCGCTCTCCGACCACGCCGCCGAGGCGCGCGCGCTCTCGCGGGAGCTCCACCGCCTCGCCGCGGAGAGCGCCGCGCTCGGCAGCGCCGCGTTCCGCGAGCCGGCGGCCGCCCTCGCGGCGGCGCTCGGCCGCGCGGGCGAGGGCGCGCCCTTCCCCGCGAGCGCGGCGAGCGACGCGCTGATCGAGCTCCTGACGCAGCGGCGGCCGCACAAGAGCAAGTGCACGCCGGCGGACGAGGCGCTCCTCGCCTTCCGGGAGGCGCTGCCGGGCGAGACCCACCGGGACAAGGCGCAGCACCTGCTCGGGTTCCTCCGCGAGGCGCCCGGGCTCTCGCGCCGCGAGGCGCGGATCGTCGATCTGCTGGAGGAGATCCGCGAGCGGCTGGCCGAGATCCGCCGCACCGAGGGGGGCCTCGGGTTCGGGGACCTGCTGCGCGCGGCCCGCGACGGCCTGCGCGACGACCCGGCGATCGGCGCCGCGGTCCGCGAGTCGCTCGACGTGCTGCTCGTCGACGAGTTCCAGGACACGAGCGCGGTGCAGCGCGACCTCGTGTACCTCCTGCGCGAGCGGAGCGACGCCGCGCTCGCGCGCCCGGCCGGCGCCGCCCCCGGCGCGGCGAGCCTGTGGGGCCACGGGCTGTTCCTGGTCGGCGATCGCAAGCAATCCATCTACGGGTTCCGCGGGGCGGACGTGTCGATCTTCTGCCGCGTCTGCGCGGAGCTCGCGGGCGCCGCCGCGGGCCGCGCGCTCGAGCTCTCGCCGTCCCTGTGGTCCCCCGATCCGAGCGCCGACTTCGTCGCGCTGCGCGAGAGCCGCCGGTCGACGCCCGAGCTGCTCGCGTTCATCAACGCGTTCTCCGCGCGCGATTTCGCCCAGGGGAGCGCCGCGGGGGCGCGGGGGGAGGCCCCCGCGGCGAACGACAACGGCGGCGCGGGAGCGGCGCGGCGCGAGTTCGAGATCGCCTACAGCGCGGCGGAGCACCTGGTGGCGGCGCCGGCGCGGGGCGGCGCGGCGGGCCCGACGGAGGTCGTGCTCATCGCGGACGACGGCAGCGCGCCGGACGGGGTCGACGCGCTCGTCCGGGACGCGAAGGGGCAGCTGCGCGAGGCGCTGATCGCGGCCGCGTACATCGCGCGGCGCGTGCGCGGCGGCGCGACCGGGGGGGCGCGCGGCGACGGGAAGGAGGGCGCGGGCGGCGACCTGCGCTTCCGCGACGTCGCCGTGCTCGCCCGCCGCCGGAGCACGATCCCGCTCGTCGAGCTCGCCCTCGCCCGGCTCGAGGTGCCGTACGTGGTGGCCGGCCGCGCGCTCTTCGACGCGGCGGAGGTCCGCGACGTGGCCGCGATCCTCCGCCTGCTGCTGGACCCGAACGACCGCCTGGCCCTGGCCGCCGTCCTCCGCGGCCCGATGGTGGCCCTGTCCGACACGGCGCTCGCGATCCTCGCGCCGCCGGGCCGCGGGCTGACCGTCCCGCTGCTCGGCCGCTGGCCGAGCGGGGCGGCGGCGCACGCGGGCCGGGCGCCCTGGCCGGAGGACGAAGGGCCCGACGACGGGCGTCCGGCCCCGGCGCTCGCGCGGCTGCCCGCGGCCGATCGCGAGCGCCTCGAGCTGTTCCGCGCGCGCTTCTCCGGGCTCCGCCGCGCGGCGCTCCGCTCCACGCCGGGCGAGGCGATCCGCGCCGCGGTCTCCGCCTTCGATCTCGACCGCGTCCTCGCCGCGCTCCCCCGGGCCCAGGCCCGGCTCGGCAACGTCGACCGCCTGATCGCGATCGCCCGCCGCCGGGGCGGCGCGCTCGCGAGCTTCGTCCGGTGGCTGGAGCGCCGCATCCGCGACGAGGCCGACGAGCCGGAGGCCGCCGTCTTCTCGCCCGAGGACGACGCCGTGCGGCTCACGACGATCCACGCCAGCAAGGGCCTCGATTTCCCGGCCGTCGTGCTCCTGGATCTGAACGCGGAGCCCCGCGCGGATCACCCCGGCCTGAGCTACATCCCCGCCGCCGCGGACCGCCCTGCCGCGCTGCTCGTGCGCCACTACGCGCGGCGCGTCGACCGGCCGCCCGCGCCCGGCGCGCTCCACGACGCCGCGGCGCTCGGCCCGCTCTTGCCGATCAGCACGCCCGCGCTCCAGGCGGCGCGCGCCGAGGTGCGGGCACGGGAGCGCGCGGAGCGGCAGCGGCTCACGTACGTGGCGATCACCCGCGCCCGCCGCGAGCTCGTGCTCGTCGGGAACGCGGCGAAGCCGCGGAGCGGCTCGGCGTGGCTGACGCTCAAGGGAGAGGGCGAGGTCCCCGCGGCGCTCGCGGCCGCGATCAGCGCCACGCTGGAGGCCCGCGCGCTGCTCGCGGACGGAAGGCCGCCCGCCCCTGGCACGGACGCGTACGCGCGCGCGGCGCCGGTCCCCCGGCCAGCGCCGGCGCGGGAGCCCGCGCGCGCGCAGACGGTGCAGATCGCGACGGCGTCGCTCACGACGTTCCAGGGGTGCGCGCGCCGCTTCCGCCTGAGGCACCTGCTCGGGATCAGCGAGCCGGCCGGCGAGGGCCAGCTCGGGTTGTTCGACGTCGAGGGCCCGCCCGAGCTGCCGGGCGAGGCGCGGGTCGAGCTCGAGGACGGCGCGGACCCCCGCCCTCCCGGCCGCGCCGCGCACCGGGTGCTCCAGCGCTGGCCGCGCGCGCGCTGGGGCGAGCCGACGGACCCCGCGGACGTCGTGGCGCGGCTCGCCTTCGAGGGGCTCGCGCCGAGCAGCCCGGAAGCGCTGCGCACCGCGGAGGGCATCGCCCGCTTCCTGGGCGGCCCCTACGCGCGGCAGGTGCGGGAGGAGGAGGCGGCGCTTGTCCGGGAGGAGGCGTTCGTGCTGGAGGTGGAGCCCAGCGCGGCCGGGCAGCGGCGCGGGGCGAGGCTCGCGCTTTCGCTCGCTATCGATCTCGCCGTGCTGCGCCCGGGCGGGCCCGTCGACCTCATCGAGTACAAGCGCGCGCGGCCGCGGCTCGATCTCGCGCCGTACGAGCTGCGCCTGCGGGCCGCAGCGCTCGCGCTCAAGCGGCGTTACCCGGACCGCCCGGTCCGCGCGGGCGTGCTGTTCGTCGGCGCGGAGGCGGAGCCCGTGTGGCTGAAGGGCTCAGGGCCGCGGGGGGCTCTCTCCGACGAGGAGCAGGCGCGGTTCGAGCACGAGCTCGCCCGGCTCGCGGAGCGACTCTCCGAGGCGACGGCCGAAGGCCGCTTCGACGGGGTGCCGGTGGAGACGTGCCGCAAGCTGCGGTGCGGGTTCGTGCGGGCGTGCCACGGCTAGCGCGGCAGACCAGACGGGTTGAACCGGGAGCAGCTCACCAGGCCGCCGGCGCCTTGTCGCGGAACACGCCTCCCTGGGGGCCGCCGGGTGGCAGCGTGGCGAGCCACACCGGCGTCTCGGCGCCCTCCTCCACCGACCGCGGCGCGTGCGCGCCGCCCATGTCCGTGCGCACCCAGCCCGGGCAGGCCGCGTTGCAGAGGATCCCGCGGCCGTCCTGCGCGAGCTCCCGCGCGACGACCCCGGTGAGCGCGTTGATCCCCATCTTCGACACCGCGTAGGCGGACGTCGGCCACCCCTCGGCCGCGTGCCGCCCCGCGGCGACATCGTCGACGAACTTGTGCATCAGCCGGAGGAGCTCATCGCGGGTCAGGTCGGCCTTCCCGACCTGCGCCTTCAGCGGCCTGGAGAGGCTGCGCCGGTCCCCGAGCCCGCTGGTCACCATGACGATCCTGCCCTCCGGCCGCATCCGCGGGAGCAGCGCGTCGGTCAGCCGGAGCGCCCCGAAGAAGTTCACGTCGATGGTCGCGCGCGCGACCTCGGCGTCGAACCCGTCCATCGCGACGCCGGCGTTGTTGACGACGATGTCGGCGCCTCCGTGCTCGGCCTCGATCCCGCGCGCGAGCTCCTCGACGCTCGCGTCGTCCGCCACGTCGAGGCGCCGCGGCTCGACGGACAACCCCTGCTCCGCGAGCGCCTTCGCGGCCGCGCTCCCGCGGCGCTCGTCCCTGCTCGCCAGCACGACGTGGATCCCTCGCCGCGCGAGCTGCCGGCAGATCTCGAGCCCGATCCCCCGGTTGCCCCCCGACACCACCGCGATGCGCCGCATGCGCCGGACTATACCCCCCGCCTCACGGACGAGCCCCCTGGCGGTGCCGGTAGGCTTCCGGAAAAGGAGCTCGTCGCGCGACGAGCTCCCTCCCCGGGGGCCGTCTCCCCTCGACGACCCGTGGCCTCCTACGCCCCGGCCTGCTCCTCGATCTCGTCCGCCGCCGCGCTCGGCGAGGCCGATCGCCGCGGCGGCTCCAGCACGAGCGGCAGGATCTCCTCCATCGTCGAGATCATCGTGATCTTGACCTGGTCCTTGACGTCCTGCGGCACGTCCTCGAGGTCGCGCCGGTTCTTGACGGGGATGAGCACGTGCCGGATGCCGGCGCGGTGGGCCGCGAGCAGCTTCTCCTTGATGCCGCCGACCGGCATCACCCGCCCCCGCAGCGAGATCTCGCCCGTCATCGCGACGTCGCTGCGCACCGACGCGCCGAGCAGGAGCGAGGAGACCGCGGCGAACATCGTCACCCCGGCGCTCGGCCCGTCCTTCGGCGTGCCGTGCTGCGGGATGTGCACGTGCAGGTCGATCTCCCGGAGCCACTCCGGATCGAGGTGCAGCCGGTCGGCCTTGCTGCGCACGAAGCTCACCGCCGTGCTCGCCGACTCCTGCATCACGTTCCGCATGTTGCCCGTGAGGACCACGTTGCCCTTGCCCGGCATCTTCGTCGCCTCGATGAAGAGGATCTCGCCGCCCGCAGGCGTCCACGCGAGGCCTGTCGCGACCCCCGGCTGGAGCGTCCGCTCGGCGAGCTCGGGGCGGTGCTTGTGCGGGCCGAGCACCTGCTCGACGTGCTCGGGCGTCACCACCTCGCGCACGTCGTGGCCCTCGGCGACCTTCACCGCCGTCGCGCGGCACACCGCCGCGATCTGCCGCTCGAGGCCGCGCACGCCGGCCTCGCGCGTGTAGTGGTCGACGACCGCCTCGATGCCCGGCTCGGTGAACTCGAGGCGCTCGTCCGTGAGGCCGTGCGCCGAGAGCTGCTTCGGCACCAGGAACTCCCGCGCGATCCCGAGCTTGTCGGTGCGCGTGTAGCCGGGCACCTCGATGACCTCCATGCGGTCGACGAGCGGGCCCGGGATGCCGTCCCAGTTGTTCGCCGTCGCCAGGAACATCACCTGCGACAGGTCGAACGGCAGGTCGAGGTAGTGATCCTGGAACGTCGAGTTCTGCTCGGGATCGAGCACCTCGAGCAGCGCCGCGGCCGGATCGCCGCGCAGGTCGACGCCCATCTTGTCGACCTCGTCGAGCACGAGCACCGGGTTCTTGGTGCCCGCCTTCTTCAGCGCCTGCAGGATGCGCCCGGGCAGCGCGCCCACGTACGTGCGCCGGTGCCCGCGGATCTCCGCCTCGTCGCGCACGCCGCCGAGCGCGATGCGCTCGTACCGCCGGCCCATGCTGCGCGCGATCGACTTGCCGAGCGACGTCTTGCCCACGCCGGGCGGCCCGATGAAGAGCAGGATCGGCCCCTTCTTGTCCGAGCGCAGCTGCCGGATCGCCGAGTACTCGACGATCCGCTTCTTCACCTTGGTAAGGCCGAGGTGGTCCTCGTCGAGGCAGCGCCGCACGTCGTCGACGCTGAGCTTGTCCACCGTCGTCTTGGACCACGGCAGATCCGCGATCCACTCCAGGTAGGTCTTCGTGACGTTGAACTCGGCCGACTGCTGCGCCATCGAGCGCAGGCGGCTCAGCTGCTTGCGGACGACCTTGTCGACCTCCGCCGGCACCTTCGCGCGGCGGATCCGCTCGCGGAGCTCCTCGATCTCGTCGTCGTCGCCGCCCTCGCCGAGCTCCTCCTTGATCGACTTCATCTGCTGCCGGAGGATGTACTCGCGCTGCGACTTGCCCATCTCCTCCTGGACCATGGAGGAGATCTCCTTCTTCACGCGCAGCACCTCGAGCTGCCGGCCGACCATCGCGAGCACGAGGCGGACGCGCGCCTTCACGTCGAACGCCTCGAGGATCTCCTGCTTGTCGCCGACCGAGGCCTGCGCCTGCGGGAAATTCGAGGCGATGAGGTCGGCCAGCGCGCCAGGCTCGCGCACGTTGTCGAGGATGCCCGCGGTGTCGCGCGGCAGGTTCGGCATCAGGCCGAGCACCTCGCGCGTCGCCTCGCGCAGGCCCGCGCCGAGCGCCTCGAGCTCCACGTCGCGCACGAGCGACTCGGGGATGCGCTCGATGCGCGCGCGCATGTACGGCTCCAGCGAGAACGCCGCCTTGACCCGGAACCGGCCGAGCCCGTTCAGCACGACCGAGTAGTTGTTCGGGCCGAGCCGGATGACCTTCACGACGCGCGCGATGGTCCCGACCGAGTAGAGCTCCTTGAACGTCGGCTCGTCGATGTCCGGTGACCGCTGGCTGATCACCCCGACGAGCGCGCGCTCGCGGCCGAGGAGATCCTCGACGAGGCGCACGCTCCGCGGGCGGCCGACGTTGATCGGCACGACCGACATCGGGAACAGCACGGAGTTGCGGAGCGGGAGGATCGGGACGCTGTCGGCGTCGGGCGAGGGGGGCGTTCGCGAGGGAGGATCGCCGGTCGGCATACCGACAACCCTAGTACAGCGCTCTTCTCGAAGCCATGACGCGGGCGCGCCGCTAGAAGTCCTTGATCTTCCAGACCCCGTGCTCGCGGGTGAAGGCGACCGTGCCGCCTGCGCCGTACGCCATCGACGCGCTGTCGCCCGTCTCCTCGATGGTCGCGGTCGGCAGCGCCGCCTTGATCGCCTGCACGATCCGGTTGATCTGCTCCCGCTGGGGGCCCTCCCACGCGGCCTTCAGCTTCTCGGGGGTGAGCTGCACCGCGCCGGCCGCCGCCCTGGCCGTCCCTGGCCGATCCTCCGGCTTCTGCGCCGCGTCAGCGCCGGCGGTGCCCCCTGCGCCCGTTGTGCCCGCTGCGTCACCCGGCTGCGCCGCGGGCGCGCCGCTGGCAGCGCCCGCGTCGCCGGGAGCGGCGCCGGCCGCCGCCTCGGCGAGCCCTTCCTTCTCCGCGTCGGGCACGTAACGCATGATGATGTCGTACCGCCTGCGCTCGAAGGCCCGCAGAAAGCCGACCAGCGCCTGCCGGGGCGTCGCCTGGCCGTACAGGTCGACCGCCGCCGCGTCGAGCCGCCAGCGGCCCCCCTCGAAGACGAGCAGGAGCTCCTCGCCGTTCGGCATGGTGATCGTGGCCGTGACCACCGGATCGGCCGCGGGCCGC
Organism: Sorangium cellulosum; assembly: GCF_002950945.1. GTDB lineage: Bacteria > Myxococcota_A > Polyangia > Polyangiales > Polyangiaceae > Sorangium > Sorangium cellulosum_E. Next base: position 4,358,684 of record NZ_CP012673.1, on the reverse strand, counting down.
GCGATGGCGCGGGCGATCTCGAGCGCGTCGTCCGGGTTCTCCCGGACCGCGCGCCGGAAGGCCTCGAGCGACATCGACCGCTTGGCCTCGTCCGACAGGAGCCGGTAGGCCTCGTCGACGCGCCCTTCCTGGAGCGCCTGCGCGTAGGCCCTGAGCGTGTCGCTCGGCCCCTGCTGCGCGTAGCTCGAGCCGCACGCGGGGAGCGCGAGGAGGACCAGGAGAAGGAGCGTGCGCTTCACGGGTCGGCCATAGCATACGGAGCGCCGAGCGCGCAGGATCTGGACGACCGAGGGCTCGGGAGGCGCGCCGGCGTGCCGCCGCGTGAGGGACCGCAGCCGACGCGTCGCCGACCGTGGGGGGACGGTCGCGGCGCTGCTGTTACTTCGCGAGCTTCAGGATCGCCCCGTCCCTCGAAGGGGCGCCGTCGTCCTGATCGGGCGAGCCCTCGTTGATCCAGTAGACGGCCGCCTCGTCGACCGCGATGTCGCCAGGCCGCAGCTGCTTCGAGGCGATCACCTCCGGCTCCCCGCCGTCCTTCGGCATACGCACGACCTCGCCCGCGTCGCGGCGGGTCCAGTAGACGTACGACCCGTGCACGGCGACGCCGTTCAGCTGCTGGCCCTGCCCCGACGCGATCACGTCACCCGCGCCGACCTCGCCGCCCTGGATGTCCGCCCGGAAGACGCCGCCTCCCGAGAAGGTCACCCAGTAGACCGCCGTCGCGTTTCCCTGGTCGTCCACGTCGAGCGCGATCTCCCGCGGGGTGAGCTGCCCCGTGGCGACCGTCGTCGTCGTCTCCCCACCCAGGTTGCACGCCACCACGCCCTCCTCGCGGCCCAGCGTGCCCTGGTACGTCCAGCACGCGACGCCCGGCGCGCTGGCCACGCGGTACGGGGACTCGAGCTCCACGCCGGACACGGCGGGCGGGGGGAGCTCCTCCACGGGGCCGAGCGCGACGTCCGCGCCGGTGACGTCCAGCGTCGCCCTGAAGACGCCGCCGCTCCCGAGCTCGGTCCAGGTGAGCTCGTCGCCCGACAGCGACAGCCCCTCGGGCTGGTCCCGGTCGTCGAGCAGCACACGCGGCGCGCCGCCGCCGTCGAGCGGGGCCACCATCAGCGCGCCGGCCTGCGCGCTCGTCCAGAAGACGAGACCGCGCTCCGCGTCGACCGCGAGATCCCGCGGCGACGCCTGCGCCTCGCCGACCAGAAGCGGCTCGCCGCCCGCGAGCGCCGTCGTCTTCAGCGCGCCGTCCTGCCTGGGCGCGCTGGCCTCGAACGTCACGCCGGAGACCCAGGTCACGCGGCTCGCCGAGACGCGCAGCGACACCGGGTGGACCTGCGCGACCGCGATCGGGGTGGGCTGCGCCTCGCCGGGCTGCGTGTACTGGCCGCCGCCCGTCGACGACCAGGGGCCACACGTCGGCAGGTCCGTGCCCTTCCTGCGGCACGTCCCCTCGCCCGCGGCCGCGACCGCGATCCCCGCGAGCTTGCCCTCCGCGGCCAGCCTGCACACCGCGACGGGCAGCAGCAGGGTGCCGTCCTCCTCGGCCCGGTAGCCCGCGTCGCTCTCGGCGTCGAGCGGGACGAAACACGCGCTCCCGCCGCAGATGCCGCCGCCCTGCGTGAGCAGCGCGACGTTGACGTCCGGGCCCGGCGCGACGGCCCTGCAAGCAGAGCCGTCCTCCGCGAACGCGTCGAGGTCGAGCGGCGTGGACGCGGCGTTCTCGAAGCAGCGGGCCGTGTCGAAGCAGAGGCCGTCGTTGTCCCCCTCGCCGCCGCCGAACACGTCCGCCGGCTCGAACTCGGGCAGGATCTTCGAGTCGATCTCGCGCGCCACACACGAGCCGGCGACGCAGCTCTCGCCCGGGAGGCAGGTGCTGTTCTTGACGAGCACCCTGCCCTGCGCGTCGCGCAGCGGGGTGCCCTCGGCGTCGCGCTCGACCTCGCCGGAGCCGTCGCAGAGGAACTGGATCGGCATGTGGAGCGTCGCGGTGCGGCCCTCGGGCACGGTCGTCAGCACCTCGCGCAAGAGGCGCACCCCGTCGGCGCCGCCGCGGCTCGCGATGACCCGCACCCGGAGCGACTGCGTGGGGTCGTCCGGCGTGAGGAAGCCGAGCGTGGCCGGCAGGCGGATCGAGCCCTCGGCCCCGAGCCGCTCGAACGTCTCGTCGTAGACGACGGATCCGTCGAGCGTCGCCTCGACGCGGATCGTGTCGATGTCCTTCGGCAGCGACATGTCCGTCTGGAAGACGACCATGAGCTGCCCCTTCGATCCTCCGCAGGACGCGGCCCCCGCCGCCCCCGCGAGCGAGAGGAGCACCACCGCCGCCGCCGAGACCACCCCCGTCCGCTTGCTCCGCATCAACGTCTCCCTCCGAACCCGAGCGGGACCGTGCCCAGGCTGCCCTGCTCCGCCGGCCGCCCCGGCTCGGAGAGCAGGGCGCCCGCCACGATGGCGCCGGCGAAGATCGCCGCGCCGCCGCCGATCCACAGCCATCGGTCCGCGCCGCCCCGCTCCGGGGCGCGCTCCAGCGTGACGTCGATGCGGCGGCGCTCGTCGTCCCGGACCAGGACCTGCGCCTCGTGCGGCGTCTTCCCGGGGCCGGTGACACGCAGCGCGCGTGTCCCGCTCGGCACCGGGCCCTCCCAGCGGCCCTTGCCCACCACCTTGCCGTCGACCGCGATGAGGTCGTCCGGCCCCGCCGTGATCGCGAGCCGACCCCGGTGCACCGCCCGCTCGAGCCGCGCCACGAGCGCGACGCTGCCGCCGCCGACCACCCGCTCGCGGCGCACGAAATCCACGAAGCCGGGCTTCGAGACGCGCACGCGGCGCTCGCCGATGTCGAGCGGCACCGGCGCCGCGAGCGGCGTCGTCCCGACCGGCTCGTCGTCGACGAACACCGTCGCCCCCGGCTCGCTCGCCGTGATCTCGAGGCGGGACACGAAGGCGCCCGCGGCCTGGACCAGCTCGGCGATGTCCTTCCTGTCGCGCGGCGACAGCGCGTCGCCCGACTCGGCCTCGATCCGCCGCAGCGTCGCGAGCATCTTCGCGTAGCGCCGGAGGTTCTTCTGGCAGGCCGCGACGTTCCAGAGCACGCGGGGCTCGCGCGAGAGCTCGTAGGCGCGCTCGAAGCGCGCGAGGGCGCCGGCGTAGTCGCCCTCCTTGAAGAGCGCGGAGCCCGCGCCGTGCTCGGCCTTGGCCATCCCGGTCAGCGACGCGGAGAGCGGCTGCTCCGCCGGCGCCGCGGGCGCGGGCTGGGCCGCCGCGCCGCCCGCCGCGAGCCCCACGCCGAGCGCGACCGCGACGGCGCGCCCCCACCGGCCCAGATGCTTGCCTCGCATCGATGCTCCTCCTCCACGCAGGCCTTCAAGCACGCCCGTCACGCACGATCGCGCAGGCCTCGCGGCCCGGGCTCCGCACACTGCGAGCGATGTTATCCGATGCGCGGCGCCGCACGAGCAACAACGACCGTCGTGGGCAAATCGTCTTTGCTCGGGCTCTGCTGGCGAGGATACCATCCAGCGTCCATGAGAGGCCTCATCACGGTCGGAGCCGCGCTCGCGGGCGCGCTCGGCGGGATCGCCCTGGGCACGTCGCCGGCGCGCGCGGACGGGCCCGGCGCGATCGCGTTGAGCCGGTTCGAGCCGACCCCCGCGGGCGACCCGCTCTTCGGCGTGCCGTCCCCCTTCGTCGGCGGGCACCTGGTCCCGCGCGCGGTCGTCGTGCTCGACCACGCGGAGGATCCGCTGTCGATCTCCGACGGCGACGCCTCGTCGGACGACCGGGTGGTCGTCGGCAGCCAGTCGCTGCTCCACCTCGGCGGATCGCTGTCGCTCTGGGACCGGCTGCTCGTGTCGGCCTCGCTGCCGCTCGCGCTGGCCCAGAGCGGCGACGGCCCCGCCGCGGCGGCCGGCGGGGGCGAGCCCGCCGCGCCGTCGTCGCCCGCGCTCGGCGATCTGCGCCTCGGCGCGCGCATCCGGCTCCTCGGCGGCGAGCGTGATGGGCTCCAGATCGGCGCGGGCGCGATGCTGCACGTGCCCACGGGCAGCTCGGACGCCTACGTGGGCGAGGGCGCGGTCCGCGTGACGCCGCAGCTCGTGCTGGGTGGGCGCACCGCGCGGCTCGTGTGGAGCGTCGCGGGCGGCGCGGTGATGCGGGGCTCCGAGAACCCGTCGACGCTCGCCTACGGCGGGGGCGCGGCGGCGCTGCTCTGGGACGAGCGGCTCGAGGTCGGCCCGGAGCTCCGCGCCGAGACGATGCTGCAGGGGAGCTCGCTGTCGCTCACCGCGCGCGAGCGGGTCGCGGTGGAGCAAGGGACGAGCGCGGAGCTCCTGCTCGGCGCCCGGGTGCGCCCGCTGCCGGGGCTCGTGGTCGGCGCGGCCGCCGGTCCGGGCCTCGGCGAGGCGATCGGCACGCCGTCGTTCCGCGCGGTGGGGATGGTGGCCTGGGCGCCGCCCGCGCCGCCGCCCGAGCGCGCGGAGAGCCCGGATCCGGACGAGGACGGCGTGAGCGGGGCGGCGGACGTGTGCCCGTACACGTACGGGCCGAAGAGCGCGGACGCGCGGCGCAACGGCTGCCCCGTGGAGGACCAGGACGAGGACGGCGTCGCCGATCCCGACGACCGGTGCCCCGAGGCGGCCGCGGGCGGCGGGGGCGGCGATCCGGCGCGGCCCGGCTGCCCCGCGGACCAGGACGGCGACGGCCTGCCCGACGCGCTCGACCTGTGCCCCGCGGAGAAGGGCGAGGCCGCGGGCGGCGCGGCGCGGCCCGGCTGCCCCGCGGCGCCGCAGAAGCCCGCGGACCAGGACGGCGACGGCTTGCTCGACGACGCCGACGCCTGCCCGCGGGAGCGGGGCCCGGCGAGCGACGACGCGGCCGCGCGCGGCTGCCCGGCGCGGGTGCGGGTCCAGGGCGAGGAGGTCGTGTTGCTCTCGCCGGTCGTGTTCCGCGTGCTGAAGAACGATCCGGCGCCGATCGATCCGAAGAGCGAGGCCGTGCTCGCGGAGGTGCGCGACGTGATCGAGCAGCACCCGGAATGGACCCGGATCGAGGTGCAGGCGCACACGGACGACGCGGGCAACGCGAGGTTCAACGAGACGCTCTCGACCGCGCGCGCGGAGGCCGTGCGCAGGTGGCTCGTCGGCAAGGGGATCGCTGCCGAGCGGCTGGTCGCGAAGGGGTACGGGTCGAGCCGCCCGATCGCGGACAACAAGAGCGCGGCGGGGCGAGAGAAGAACCGGCGGGTGCAGCTCCTCGTCCTGGAGAAGAAGTAGCCGGCGGGAGCGGCGGCGAGGGAGCCGCCGGCGGGCGCGGCGGCCGAGCGCCGCGGCGGGGACGAGGGCGGTCGGGCCATGGGACGGAGAGCCGAGGAGCGAGGGAGATCATGAGACGAAGGATCATGGCCACGGCGCTCGGCGCCGCGCTGGGGATCGCGGCCGCGCCGCGCGAGGCGGCGGCGCAGTGCGTCGGCAGCGAGCCCCTGGAGCGGCTCTCCGACGGCCTGGGCTTCCTCTGGGACGTCGCGCCCGAGGGGACGATCTTCGACGGGAACGGCGATGCGTTCGACGTTGGCATGGCGCTGCTGGTGGACGGTGCCTTCTTCCGTGCCTCCGCCCCGAACGTGGAGATGGAGCGGCGGCAGCTCGTCCACGGGCCGGAGACCTTCGGCAACCTGGCGGTCACCCGGAAGGTGTATGTGCCCACGACCGAGGGGTGGGCCCGCTTCCTGGAGATCCTCCACAACCCCACCGACACGTCGATCACCACGTCCCTGCAGATCGCGACGAACCTCGGGTCGGACGGCGCCACCACCATCACGCAATCGTCTACCGGGGACGTCGAGTTCACGACAGCGGACCGGTGGCTCGCCACGGACGACGCCGACGGCGCGGGGGATCCGAGCCTCCACTTCAACTTCTTCGGGCCCTCCGCGGCGACGACGCCCGAGAGGGTCGGGATGACCGTCTTCGATTGCACAGGCACCCAGGGGCCCGCCGTGACGTTCGTCGTGTCGGTGCCGCCGGGCGCGACCCGGGTCCTCCTGCACTTCGGCGGACAGCGCAGCAGCCGGGCCGCTGCCCACGAGAGCGCCGTCGCCGTCGACGTGCTCCCGGCCGGGACGTTGCACGGGATGACGGCGGAGGAGCGCGCGGGCGTCGTCAACTGGCGCTTGCCGGACGGCGGCGGCGACAGCGACGGCGACGGGCACCGCGACCTCGACGACAACTGCCCGTCCGTGGCGAACCCCGAGCAGACCGACACCGACGGCAGCGGCGCCGGCGACGCCTGCGACGTCGACGACGAGGACGACGGCGTGCCCGACACCAGCGACAACTGCCCGCTCGCGCCGAACCTCGATCAGTCCGACATGGACGGCGACGGTGACGGCGATGCCTGCGACAACTGTCCGGGTGTGCCGAACACCGACCAGGCCGACCTGGAGGGCGACGGCCAGGGCGATCTCTGCGATCCGGACGACGACGGCGATGGCGTGCCCGACGACGGGGACAACTGTTACGCGGAGCCCAACCCCGATCAGCTGGACGCCGACGGCGACCTCGCCGGCAACGCCTGCGACGCCGACGCCGACGGCGACGGGGACCTGAACGCGGCGGACAACTGCCCGCTGGTGAGCAACCCCGACCAGGTCGATCTCGACGGCGACGGCGCGGGCGACGCCTGCGATCCGGACGACGACGGCGACGGGGCGGCGGACGACCGCGACAACTGCCCGTCGGCGCCCAACGCCGGGCAGGAGAACAACCCCGAGGAGTCGCCGCCGGATGAGCTCGGGGACGCGTGCGACGGCGACGACGACAACGACACCGTCGCGGATGAGGCCGACAACTGCCGCTTCGTCCCCAATCTGGAGCAGAGCGACACGGACGGCGACGGCGCGGGCGACGCGTGCGACGTCAACGCCGAGGACGAGGACGAGGACGGCGCGCCGAACGACGCCGACAACTGCCCATCCACCTACAACCCCGACCAGCTCGACGCGGACGGGGACGGCGAAGGCGACGTGTGCGACGGCGACGACGACGGCGACGGGGCGGCGGACGGAGCCGACAACTGCCCCACCGCCGCGAACCCGAGCCAGCGCGACACCGACGGCGACGCGGCGGGGGATCGCTGCGATGACGACGACGACAACGACGGCGTGATCGACGCCGACGACAACTGCCCGCTCCTTCCGAACCGCGGGCAGGAGGACACGAACGGCGACGGCGCGGGCGACGCGTGCGCCTGCGACGCGCCGCGGAAGCCCGACGGAACGCCGTGCGACGACGGCGACCCCTGCACCCTGACCGACACGTGCGAGGGCGGCGTCTGCCAGGGCAGCGATCCGCTCGAGTGTGCGCCCTCCGGGAACGTGTGCACCGCGGCGCGTTGCCACCCGAGGCTCGGCGAGTGCGCCCTGTTCCCGAACGAGGGCGCCCGCTGCCCCGGCGGCACCTGCATCGCCGGCGGCTGCGTGCCCGACGACGCCACGGGCGCCGGCGGCGGCGCAGGCGGCGAGGGAGGAGGCGCGGACGGCGGCGGCGGCGGCGGCGGAGGCGACGGCGGAGGCGCGGAGGGCGGAGGCGGCGCGGGCGGAGGCGGCGGCGGCAGCAGCGCGGGCGGCGACGGCGGCGCGCCCGAGGTCGGAGGCGGCAGGCCGCGGGCGCACGGCAACGGCTGCGGGCTCGCGGCTCGCGGCGGCGCGGCCGGGGCCTCGGCGGCGGCGTGGGGGCTCGCCGCGGCGATCCTCGCCGCCCGGCGCCGGCGGCGCTGAGGCGGCTACGAGGGCGGCGGACGTGCTCACCGCGGCCGCTGCCGCCCGTGGTTGTCGGCGGGGTGCGCAACCCCGACGAGCTCCGCAGGTTCGCTCGCCAGGACTGGGCCGCGGCCCAGCGCGACGCCCGTGATCCCCTACCTGCTCAGGTCCCTCAGGATCGCCCCCTGTCAGGGCAAACAAGACACGCTTGGCATCCCGCTTGGCGCCCTCCTCGGCCGCAGTGAGCTCGTGCGCCCGGACGCACGGGTCAAAGCCGAGCTCGCGGCGCTCCTCGTTAACCCGACGCCGCTCTTTATCCGTCTGCGCGTCAAAGCCGGCGAGGATCCAGCACTCACGCTTGGGCTCGGCGACCCCGATCACGACCGCGGCGAAGGGCCACGCACGCGCCGCGCGTGCCTGCTCGAAACCCTCGCGATGCAGCTTCTCCTTGTCGGCGTCCCGCATCAGGATCACCACGTCTGGCCGCCCGGCGCGCGCGGCGAGCAGCACGAGCGCCCGCTCCGCCATCTTGGCGTCGGGCTTCGGGCGCGTACCTCCCTTGTGACCATGGACGTGGACACCGTGCCTCCTTGCTTCGTGCTTGGCATTCGTCCACTTGAGAAAAGGCTCGACGTCGCTCTCGCCGCGGTAGTGGCGGTAATGCTGTAGGGTCTCCTCAACGATCCACTCGACCCCCTCGACGAGGACGCGATCCGAAAGCGCAGTGGCCGTCTCGTGATCGGCCGAAGCCTCGCACACTACCGCGATAGCAAAACCCGCCCTCTCAGCCATGGGCGCCCACCGCCCGGTCGCGCACCCACTCCTCGCCGATCATGCTCCATATCTCGCCAGGAGCCATGAACGCTCTCCAGCGCTCGAACTCCGGGTGCTCGTCGATCCGGGCGCACAGCGTCGAGCCGCGCTCGTCCATCATGGTCATCCGCACCTCGCGCGGCTCGAACAGGTCGACGAGGTACGGCGAGTGGCTGGTGGCGACGATCTGGAGGCCCGGGAAGAGGTCGAGCAACGCACGGAGCTGGTCCACAAGATCGATCAACGCCTTCGGATGCACGGCCCTCTCCAGGTCATCGATGAGCACGAGGTGCGGCCCTGAGCGGCTGACAATGGCGGTGAGCAGGCCGAGCGCGACCAGCGTCCCCTCGCTGGCAGCGTGCGCAGGGAGGCTCGGAGCTCCGCGCATGTCGAACACGACGCGGTGTCCCACGTATTCTCGCTCGATGGCGCTCATCGTGGAGGTGCCGTCGATGCTGATCCGGTGCTGCTCAACGCGACGGACCGGGGCGCGCTCCAGGCGGATGCGCTCGACGCTGGGAACGACAGCCGCGAGCGCACGCTCCACTCGGCGAAAGTCTTCGGCGCGCGAGATCAACATCTCGGCCAGCACGGCGGCGAGCCCGGCGCCGTCCGGCCCAATCTCCGGCACCAGGGCGTCGCTGTACGCAGGCTCGGCGAGCCTCTTGGCATCGAGGCGAAGGAAAGCGACGCTCGGAACCGCAGCGTCGAGGACGGCCGACTCCGACGGGTCTGGCTCCCTGCTCTGAGGCAGGCGAACGACCTCGCCGCGATGGTGGGCCTCGAAGGACCAATGCCAGGGATCCCAGGGGCCATCGCCCAGGAGCTCGACCGCGAGGCTGACGATCAGCCGATCCTGATCTCGAGCGCCCTCACAACGGATCCGGAAAGAGTCGGGCCCCCCGCGCGAACAGAGCGCCGAAGGATCGCCGGCCCCGCGAAAGGGCCACCTGGGCTCGGTCGGATGAGCGCGGCAGCGGTGTACGTACGCGAGCCCTTCGAGCACGCTCGTCTTGCCCGAGGCGTTCGGGCCGACGAGCACTGTGAAACGATCGAGCAGGACAGTCAGATCGCGCAGCGCCTTGAAATTCTGGAAGTGAACGGTCTCGATCATCCTGCCCGCCTCCGGTCGAACAGTAGGCGACCTCCAGGTCCCGGGCCACATGCTCGCCGCACCACCTCGGCGAGGTCCGAAAACGCCGCCGCTCAATGCCTCGTGGCCGCGAGGCTTGCAGAGACCTGCCGCCGAGGCGACAAGTCGCCGCGAGCAACGATGGACGACGGCCCGGCGGCTGACCGTTCGCCCCCCTCCCGTCAGCGCGCCTTCGACCCCGACGCCGACCACGGCCCGCACGTCGGCAACCCCGCGGTCTTCTGGGCGCACGCCGCCGTCACGGGCGCCGTCACCACGCCCTCGATCTTGCCGCCCGCCATCTGCTCGCACACCGCCGGCGGCAGCTGGATCTGCTCGCCGTCCGCCCGGAAGCCGTCGTCGCTGCCCGCGTCGAGCGCCACGAGGCAGCGGCCGTCCCCGCAGATCCCGTCCTCGCTCGGGAGCGCCAGCGCCACGTTGAGCGTGGCCCCGCCCGGGGCGGCGACGGTGCACGCCGCGGCGTCGACCTCCGCCGGCGCCGCATCCTGGAAGCAGGCCGGCACGTCGAAGCAGTCGCCGTCACCGTCGCCGGTGCCGCCGCCGTAGACGTCCCTGACCGAGTAGTCGGGCAGCGCGCTCGAGTCGACCTCGCTCGAGGCACACGCGCCCGCGACGCAGGTCTGCCCTTCCCCGCAGCGCGCGTTCTCGACGCCGCCTTCGCCGTCGTCGCGCCCCGAGCCGTCGCAGAGGAAGTTGAGCGGCATCGCGAGGAGCACGATGCGGTTCTTCGGGATCCGCGTCGCCGCCTCGCGCAGGATGCGCACCGCGCCGAGCTCGCCGCCGGTCCGGCCGGTCACCTGGATCCGGAGGGGGTCGTCCCCGCCCGTCGCGGAGTAGAAGCCGATGGTCGCGGGCAGCAGCGTCCCGGCGTCGTCCTCGCCGAGCCGCTCGTAGGCCGCGGAGAACCTGGGCCTGCCGCCCTCGAACACCTGGATCTGGAGGGTGTCGAGGTCGTCGGGCAACGAGAGATCCGTCGGGACGGCGACGACGATCTCGTCGGGCGGAGAGCAGCCCCCGCCCCCGAGCGCGACGAGCGCGGCGGCCGCAGCCAGCGCGGACCGGCGGGCGCGGGTCATCGGCCGCCCCCGAAATGGATCACGAAGGGCGCGCCGCCGCGCGCGGGCGCGGACAGGGCGACCGAGCCGGGGGACGTGATGCCTTTGGCCGGCTCCTCCGCCTGGAAGACCCCGAAGCCGACCAGGAGCGCGCCCGCGACCAACACCACGCCGCCGCCGATCCAGATCCAGCTCTCGACGTTGGCCTCCTTGGGCTTCGGCGCGAGCGAGATCGTCAGGGTGCGCGTCTGGTTGTCCAGGATCATGACCTCGGACTGGTGCGACACCATGCCGGGCGCCGTGACGCGGAGCGCATGGCCGCCGCTCGGCACCGGGCCGTCGTAGGTGCCGCGGCCGATCACGCGGCCGTCGATCGAGATGACGTCGTTCGGCCCCGCCTTGACGATGAGCCGCCCCTGATGGACCTCCGGCTCCAGGTTGGCCGTGACCGTGACGACGCTGCCGCCGGGCACCTGCTGGGTCACCTCGACGTCCTTGAACCCCTTCTTGGTCACCCGGATCTTGCGGGTGCCGATGTCGAGCAGCACGGGCTCGCGCAGCGGGGTCTGGCCGACCTCCTCGCCGTCGACGAGGACCGTGGCGCCCGCCTCGCTCGCCTGGAGATCGAGGCGGCTCACGTAGGCCTTCGTGGCCTCGATGAGCGTGGCGGCGTCCTTCCGGTCCTGCTCCGTGAGCCGCGGGCCGGCGTCCTGGAGGAGCTTCTCGATCGTCGCGAGCAGGCGCGCGTAGCGCTTCAGGTCCTTCTGGCAGAGGGCGATGTTCCAGAGCAGCCGCGCGTCGCCGGAGAGCTCGTAGGCGCGCTCGAACTTGATGATCGCGTTGAGGTAATCGCGCTCGGCAAAGAGGATGCGCGCGGCCTCGTACTCCGCCCTGGCCTCGCCGGTCAGCGTCTCGGACAGCGGCCTCGCGGGGGCCGGCGCGCTCGCGCCGGGCGGCGCAGGTGCAGGTGCAGGTGCAGGTGCAGGCTGGGCTGCAGCGGGCGTGAGCCCGGCGAGCGCGGCGCCGCCGAGCGCGAGCGCGGCGCAGAGAGGGAAGCACCTGAGGCTTCGCGACAAGCTCATTCTACTTTCCCATCGATGAGGTCGAGCGGGTTGCGGATCGTCGAGGCGGCCGGGGTCGACGCCGCCGGCGCAGACGAGGCCGCCGGGCTCGGTCGGGTGGACGTCGCCCCTGGGGCCCTCGTCCGTTGCCCCTTGACCGCGGTCGTTGCTGCCGGGGTCGGCGCGGCGGAGGCCGCTGGGGCCGGCGCCACCGAGGCCGCCGACACCGGCGTTATCGCGGCTGCCGGCGTGGCGGCGGACGCCGGCGCGGCCGCGGAGTCCGGCGGCGCGGCGGACGCCGGGGCCGTCGCGCGCTCGGCCTGGACCACCGGCGGCGCCGTCGCGGGCGCGGACGGCTCGGCCGAGGAGGCCGCGCCCTGCTGCTGGGACGCCGGGTCCTCCGGACGGCTCTGGAAGGTGATGACACGCAGCACCCCGCCGAGCACCGCCGCGACACCCACCCCGGCGAGCGCGAGCATCACGCCGCGCCGCCTGCGGCCGCCGGCCGCCGGACCAGCCGCCCCCGCGGCCGTCCAGCCCGGCGCCGTGCCCGCCGGCGACGCGGCGACCCCCGGCGGCGCGACGCTGCTCTTGCGCGCCCCTGCCGGCGCCGTCGCCGCGGGGACGCCGCTCGCCCGGTCCGGCGCGGCCGCGCCGGGATGCTGGCTCATCCGGTCGCGCAGCGAGCTCGCCCGGTCGCGCCAGGGGACCGCGGGCACGAGCCCCAGCGTCCGCTCGATGCGCTCGAGCGAGGCCACCGCGAGCGGAGGGCCGAAGTCGACGATCGCGCTCGCGAGCTCCGCGACCGACCGGAAGCGCTTCGCCGTGTCCTTCTCGAGGCAGCGCAGGATCGCCGCCTCCAGGCCGGGCGGCAGGTCGGGCCGGTGTGTGCTCGGGGGCGGCGGCGGGTCGCCGTTGATCATCAGGATGAGCTCGGAGAGCGACGTCGCCTCGAAGGGCACGCGGCACGTGAGCAGCTGGTAGAGGACGGCGCCGATCGACCAGATGTCCGCGCGCGCGTCGACCGAGCGCGCCGAGCGCATCTGCTCGGGCGCCATGTAGAGCGGCGAGCCGAGCACCATCGCCGTCCTCGTCAGCCCGAGCGCCGGCTCGCCCCCGGCCGCGGACGGGTCCGCGAGCGCCTTGGAGATGCCGAAATCGAGCACCTTCACCATGTCGCTGCCGTCGGCCCCGCGCGTCAGGAAGAGGTTCGCCGGCTTGAGATCGCGGTGGATGATGCCGGCCGCGTGCGCCTCGGCGATCGCCTCGCACGCCTCGAGCACGTAGCCCACCGCCTCCTCGACCTCGAGCGGGCCCCGATCCCGCAGCGTCTGCTGGAGATCGCTGCCCTCGAGGTATTCCATCACCATGAACGGCGCGCCCGTCTCGAGCGTCCCGACGTCGAGCACACGCGCGACGTGCTCGCTCTTCAGCCGCACGGCCGCGCGCGCCTCGCGCTCGAAGCGCTCGACCAGCTCGGCCGACGCGCCGGGATGGAGCAGCTTGATGGCGACCCGCTGGTGGAGATGCTCGTGCATGGCGGCGAGGACCACCCCCATGCCGCCTTGCCCGAGGATGCGCTCGACCCGGTATTTCCCCGAGAGAACCTGACCTTCGGCAACCGGTGCGCTCACGCAAGCTCCTCGGGCGGCACGCCGCCCGTGTGCCCCACCTTAGGCGATCCCGCGCCGGCCTCCAAGACCTCCCCACGGCCGCCCGGGGCGACTACGCTACGCGCCATGTCCCGCATCGCCAGGGTCGAGCGCAAGACGCGCGAGACCGACATCCGCATCGAGATCGATCTCGACGGCCAGGGCCGCTCGTCGATCAAGACGCCGCTGCCCTTCCTCACGCACATGCTCGATCAGATCGCCCGCCACGGGCTGTTCGATCTCACGATCCACGCCGAGGGGGACGTCGAGATCGACGGCCACCACACGACCGAGGACTGCGGCATCACGCTGGGCACGGCCGTGCAGCAGGCGCTCGGCGACAAGGCGGGCATCGCGCGCTACGGCGAGGCGACGCTCCCCATGGACGAGGCGCTCGCGCAGTGCGCGCTGGATCTCTCCGGGCGGCCGTACTTCGTCTGGCGCGTGCCGCTGCCGAAGGCGAAGCTCGGCACCTGGGACGTCGAGCTCGCCCCCGTGTTCTTCGAGGGCTTCGCGCGCGGGGTCGGCGCGAACCTCCACGTCCGCCTGATCGAGGGGGACAACCTGCACCACATCGTCGAGATCTGCTTCAAATCGTTCGCGAAAGCGCTGATGAAGGCGACCCGGATCGAGCCGCGCGTCGCCGGCATCCCGTCCACGAAGGGGAGCCTCTGATCATGCACTCGATCGCGCTCGTCGACTTCGGGATGGGCAACCTGCGCTCGGTGGAGCGGGCCCTGCTCCAGGCCGCCGGGGACGCCGGCGCGCCGTGCGCGGTGACACGCACCGGCGATCCGGACGCCATCGCGCGGGCCGACAAGGTCGTGGTGCCCGGCCAGGGCGCCTTCCGCAACTGCGCGGCCGCGCTCGAGGCCGGCATCGGCGAGGCGCTGCGCGCGCAGATCAAGAAGGGCACGCCGTACCTCGGCATCTGCCTCGGCATGCAGGCGCTCTTCGACGCGAGCGAGGAGGCGGAAGGCGCGCGAGGGCTCGGGGTGTTCCCCGGGATCGTGAAGCGCCTCACGCCGGCGCCGGCCGAGGCGTCGCCGGCGGGCGCCGGGCCCGCGATCGGGATCAAGATCCCCCACATGGGGTGGAACCGCGTCGCGCTCACGCGGGAGACGACGGGCCCGCTCGAGGTGCTCTCGCGCGAGAGCCCGTTCGTCTACTTCGTCCACAGCTACCACGCCGTCCCGAGCGATCCGGCGCTGGTCGCGGCGACGACGGAGCACGGGCCGCACCGGATCACCGCGGCGATCGAGCGCGACAACGTGACCGCGACGCAGTTCCATCCCGAGAAGAGCCAGGACATCGGCCTTCGCCTGCTGGTCCGGTTCCTCGAGGGCTGACCGGGCGCGGCCGGCTCCCGGGTCAGCGTCGTCCCGGAGGGCAAAATGAAACAGGAGGGTCATCTCATAGATCCCATCCTTGTCATTAGGATAATTCACACAAATCCGGCCATTGGCCGGAATCGGAAACCTCTGATGGATGATCTTTTCGTCAGTCATCGAACGTGCGCACAGGATCGAACGCATGCGTGATGTACGTGTGCCTCCTATCGAGGACAAAGCCGTCGCCCTCATTCTCCCCCCGGCTTCATGAAGCGCTGGCAGGATGGACCTGCGCCGGTGGTCAAGAGCCTCAGCCAGGACGGAGGGCCTCGTCGACGAGCGGCCCGAGCACGACCAGCGCGAATCCCTGCGGGCCTCGCAGCAGATCGCCGAGGTCCACCGGCAGCCCTCCCAGCCTACCGCGAGGGTCGAGCAGGGACTGGAAGACGAGCCGCGCGTCCGGCGCGATCCCCTGGTACGCTCCGTCGGAGGCCTTGCCGCTCCCCAGGATGGTGCCCGCCACGTGGGTGCCGTGTCCGTGAGGTTCCGACCATGGCCGCGATCTCCACCGCTCCCGGCGTGGGCGGCAACGGGCCGATGTAAGCTTCCAAGTTGGATGCGATGTGGAAGCCCTCGCGAGCCAGCGTGTCACGATCGGGCAGCTCCTCCACGAGGAGGCCGGCGTTGCGGAGGTTCTCGATCTCCGGTTCGTCGATGAGCCCAACGACGAGCCCTTCGCCTTGCTCCTCCACCCTCAGGACCTGCTGGGCGGCGTATTGTTCGTCCTCGTGCAGGGTCGTCACGATCACACGCTTCTGCTTCATGCTACCTCCTCCCGTATACCACCTCGATGTATCATGGTCCTCACGACCACTGCGCGTGTTCACACGCGATTCCCTCGTCCCGGCGGGCGGAAGCCGCCGCGGCCTTTCGCTGGCGGAGGCGCGTCGCCCCCTGGCGAAGCTCGCCAGCAATGGTCTCAACCATTGAATTCTGCTGCAATTTCCGAGGGCGGTGGGCAGCTCGGATCAGGGTTTCTGGGCGCGGCCAGCAGCGGCGCCAGCGCTCCGCCGCCATGAGCGACCAGAGGGAACCATCAAGTTCAATGGCTGTAACCAGGGGCGAGCTGTCGCTCGGTGCCGTCCTGGGTCCCTGGCAGCGGCGCCGCGAGGGCGGACCGGCGCGGACGCGGAGGTCTTGCGGAGGCAGGCGAGGGCGTGTTGTGGAGGCGGGCCCGTTGCGGACGCGGGGGCGTCAGTGAGGCGGGCGGCGGTCCACGAGCAGGAGGTGCTCGGCGCGGCGCAGGTCGGGCGCGCGCCGGGCAAGGGCGCGCCGCGACTCCAGCGCGCGGATCGCGCCGCGGCCGCGCCCGCGGCGCATGGGGTGATGCGGCCGCGGCGCGAGGGGGAGGTCGACGATGAACGTCGCGCCCCGGCCGAGCTCGCTCTCGACGCGGATCGCGCCGCCGTGCGCGCGCGCGGCCGCGTGCGCGATGTACAGGCCGAGCCCCAGGCCGCCGAAGCGCTCCACCGGGACCGCCCGCTCGAACCGCGCGAAGATCCGCTGCTGGTCCTCGCGCGCGATCCCCATGCCGTGGTCGCGCACGACGAGCCGGGCGTGCGCGCGCGTCGCCCGCACCTCGACGGTGATCGGCCGGTCCTCTCCGAAGGTGATCGCGTTCTTGATCAGGTGGAAGGCCATGCGCTCGATCTGCGCCCGATCCCACCGGCCGACCACGACGCCGTCGGCCGCGATCGCGATCGCGCCGCGCGCGGCCGGCCGCTGCGCGACCGCGGCCGCCGCCGCCTCGCGGACGAGCGCGGCGAGGTCGACCAGCTCGAGATGTGGCGCGCGCAGGCCGGCGGGCGCGCCAGGGACGGAACGCCACACCTGGAGCATGTCGTCGCACAGCCTGGCGAGCCGGCCGAGCTGACGATCGAAGACGGCCAGCATCGCCGCCGCCCACACCGGCGTGTTCTCCGGCTCACGCTCGCTCATCTGTTTGGTGAGCTGGAGCTGGAGGAGGAGCGAGGTCAACGGGGTCCTGATCTCGTGCGCGGCGAGCAGGAGAAGCGCCTCGTACAGCCGGGTGGTGTCCTCACGGACGAGCGCGGCGGGAGCGCGATCGTCGAGGTCGTTGCAGCGTGCGGTCATGGCAGAGCCTGTCGACGGGGTGGAGGTGTGCCATGCAAGGAGCATGACGCGTGCCGCCGGCGCGGGTTCGCCGCGTGGCACGCAGAGCGCGCGTCGGGCTGCGCGTCTGCCGAGCGGGCGCGCGTCGAGGCGCCGCATCGCTCGGCAGGATGCGCAAACTCCGCGACGTGAGCCGACGCCGGCGGATGGCGCGCGGGCGCGGCGATCGGCTTCAGTAGACGTTGTCAGCCTGATCCGGGATGACCTTGCCGGCCTCGTCGAGGCACGGGACGGGGGCGCCGGCCGCGTCCACACAGGCGGTGGTCGAGCAGGCGTAACCGGCGTCGAGGCGGCCTCGCGGGCTGATGAACATCGGGTTGATCAGCCAGGTTCCGGCGTAGTTCCTGTACGCATTGCACATCAGCTCTTTCTTGTTGCGGTTGATCGCGAGCCTGAGCCCGGTCGCGTCCTGGAGGAAGCTGAGGTCGGTGTCCGAGTCGCCGGCTCCGAAGGCAGGCCGCTTCGACCGGTCCGGGTTCCTCTGGAGCGCGGTCGGGCCCGCGTCGCCGAAGATCACCTTGTTGATCCAGCACCGCTTGCCCTCGATGTAGGTGATCATGCTGTTCCCGGTGAAGCTGCCGGCGCCGTCGTTGGTGCCGTCGGGGACCGGGCCGCAGCCCTGGAGATCGTACGTCAGCGTGCCGTTGTCGGTGGCCACCTGCCGGATGCCGATCACGCGGTCCGCGGCGATGTTCACCCTGGCCGCGAACGGCTCGACCACCGATTGCGGAGAGGCGGAGACGACCCAGACATCGAAGCCGTTCTTCTGCATCGTGTCGATGAGGTCCCGGATCGGCTCGTAGATCCTGAGCCAGGCGGTCAGCCCCTGGCGCGTGCCCACGGTCTGGACGGCGCCCTCCTCGGCCGCGAGGTTCTCCTGGATGGCCGCGGCGGCGAAGGCGGCGATCTCGTCCGGCGCGTGGCCCGCGCCGAGCTGCGCGAACCAGGCGTACGCGGGCTCGATGGTGCGGTGGTTGTAGCCGGAGAAGGCGGCGTCGCCGCCGGTGGTCTCGTGGTCGACATAGACGCTCAGGATCTCGTCCGCGCAGGCGGCCGACGTGCTCGTGGGCAGCGGCTCGCCCGGGTCGGCCGCGGCGCCGCACGCCTCGCCCAGCGCCGCGACCGCGGCGTCGGTGAGGTAGGGGCTCGTCAGCGCCCAGTTCCCGTCCGGCGGCTGGAGGACCTTGTCGTGGAGCAGCATCCAGAACAGCGTCGCGTCGCCGACGTCGTTCTTGATGACGGTGTTGTCCCAGTCGAACACGCTGACCGGCTTCTTGTCGGGGTCGTAGGCGGGGCTCAACGCGCCGAGGTCGTCGATCAGGGCGTCGAGCCGCTGCCGGTTGTCGCCGTACCACCCGAGCGTCGGATCCAGGTCGGGCGACACGCCGCCGCCGGCACCGCCGTTGCCGCCGCTGCCGCCGCTGCCGCCGCTGCCCGTCGCCCCCGAGTCACCGCCGACGCCCGTGGTGGCGGCGGTCGTGGAAGCGGAGCCGGTCACGGTCTCGACAGGCGTCGTGGACTCATCGTCGCCGCAATGGAGCAGCAGCGACGAGAGCGGCAGCGCGAGCAGCGCGGCAATGGGAGTGTTGAGCGCTCGTCTTCGTGGAAACATGAACGGACCTCCTGAACGCGAAGCTTCTTGGATACCAGAAGCGGCGTCACGAGCGCGGATCGCGCGCTGCGATGCGACGGCTGCGAGGGACGAGAAACGATGCTTGCATCGAAGGAACACCTACAGTGCACGCGCCGGGCTATGCCGAGGATCCGCCGACATCGACCTCGCTGGGCCGACCGCGAGACCACGGCGTATCCGTGCCTGCTGAGGGGCGCGGTCGCGAGGCGACCCTGGGGTACAGATGGCCTGGCCGAGGATCCGCCTCCGTTCGACGGACATCAGCGAGGCAAGGTCACACCGAAGGCACGACCGATGGCCTCGGTGAGGGAGTCGTCGTCGTTGCTGCCGACGATGAGCTCGGCCACCTGCCTGAGCGACTGCGGGCTGTGTCCCATCGCGATCGGCAGGCCGCATGCGTTCAACATGGGAATATCGTTCTCGCCATCGCCGGCCGCCACCATGTCCCGGGGCGACAGGCCCCGGGAAGCGGCGATGAACGAGAGCGCGCGACCTTTGTCGATCTCGCTGCGCGTGATCTCGATGTAATTCTCCTTCGAGCGCGCAACCGCGATGCCCTTGTCGAGCGCCGCGATCTCCTGGGCGAGCCGCGCGCCGGCGCGGCGATCCACGTCGGTGATGAGCAGGATCTTCTCGGCGACGGGACGGCTCGCGAATCCGGGGTCGATCGAGGGCAGGAAGCCCACGATCTCGGCCTCGGCCGCGATGCGCCGGTCCATGGCGTGAACGAGCCAGTCGAACCCGGAATAGAGGTTCACGCTGATGCCATCGTCGCGTCCGTGGCGCTCCAGGATGTGCTGGACGGCGCGCTCGGGCAGCGGCGAGCGGTCGAGCAGCGTGCCGCCGGCGCCGACGACGAGGGCGCCGTTCAGAGCCGCCCAGGGGCCTTCGATGCCCAGGGCATGGGCGATCTGCTCCACGGAGCGGGGTGGTCGCGAGCTGATCAGCGTGAGCAAGACCCCCTGGGCAGCCAACGCCGAGCACAGGGACCGCATCTCCGCGGAGATCGAGTGGTCGGACCGGAGCAGGGTCCCGTCCAAGTCGAAGGCAACGCCGCGGTAGGGACGTGACATCATCGGGGCTCTCCTGTCGTACAGTCCGCCCGTAGCACACGTGAACGGGCGCGCGCGAGCCCTGTAAGGTCCCGTCTGGGCACGCGCTCGGGGGAGGCCGTGAGGTCTGGTAGGGGAATCGCGCGGTGACGCTGAACGCGCCAGGCCGTTGCGAGGCCGTTGCGCATCGGCGGGCAGGGGTCGACGGCTCGGTCGACCGGCGCGACGGCGGGAAAGATCCGTCCACGACGGCGCGGTGAGCCCAGCGAGCCCTGCCGCACCGTGATCGAGCCCGAGCCTACCTGCACCGTAGACATCCCAGACATCCACACCGTGGTTGCGTTCTTACCGCCACCGCACCGTACCCACCGCACCGCACCTGCACCGTGGTTGCGTTCTAACCGCCGCCTACACCCGTCGGCCTCCCACCCACCCGAACCCCAAAACCAAAAAAACCCACCGCACCGTCAAAAAAACCCACCGCACCGTGGTTGCGTGCTGGCCTTCTGGCGGCGTTCTGACTGCCCTCCCCCCCCCCCACACGCACCGTAGTTGCGTTCTAACCCCCCCGGACCTGGATTTTCAAGCAGCCGGGCCACCGTAGCCCGTGTTCCGTCTACAACGGTCGATTTCGCTGATGGCGCCGACTATACGGACTTTGCCGAACTTCCTGATGGTCGCCTCGGCGGAACACGCGTGCGTGGAGCGCGGACCTCAAAGCTTCTTCGGCGGCTCGAACTCCGTGACCGTGTGGAGCGTCTGCGTCACCTTCTCGCCCCTCATCGGCGGCATGAGCCCCTCGCCGTTGAGCTCGGCGACGATGGCCGTGATGTTGTCCTCCCCACCACGTTGATTGGCGAGCGCTATGAGCCGCTCGCAAGCCGCTTCAAGCGAAGGCCCCTGCTCGATCACGGCGAGCATGTCATCAGCCGAGAGCTTGTTCGAGAGCCCGTCCGAGCAAAGCAGGAGGCGATCATTGCGGCGCAGTTCGAGCCGCGCAACGCTGGCCTTCACGTCTGGGTCCAGGCCCATCGCCTGCAGGAGCATGCTCCTCATGGGGTGCTGCTCCGCGTCCTCCGGCTGGATCATACCGGCGTCGAGGAGGACCTGTACGAAGCTTTGGTCGTGGGTGATCTGGCGGATGTGCCCGCTCCGGATCAGATAGGCACGCGAATCGCCCACCTCCGCGATGTGCGCCTCCGGGCCGTGCACGCAGACTGCCGTGAGCGTCGCCCCCATGCCATGGCGACCCGGTTGATGCGAGGCTTGCCACACCTCGCGGTTCGCGCGCTCCACGGCCACCCGGGTTGCGTCGTCCCAGTTGCCGCGTGCAGTAGCCATCGCCCGCCGGAGCGACTCGACCACGAGGGCGCTCGCGATCTCGCCCGCCGCCGCCCCGCCCATGCCATCGGAGACGGCGAGCAGGACGGGATAGGCGGCCTCGAAGGTGACCGCATGGGCAGGCGGCGCGGTCTTGGCGACCGATGAGAGATGCGCGATGAGGAGCGTGTCCTCGTTGTTCTTCCGGACCCGCCCAACGTCGGTGACTCCGCAGGCCCTCACGGTGATGTTATCAGCTTCAAGTGTCGTCGCTGTCATGTGGTCTCTCCTGTTCCTCATTCACCTTTGAACCGTCCATCTCTACCGAGCAGCAAGACCGAGCAGCAAGCGTGCCAACCGCGGCGAGATGAGCTGGTTACCTGAGCGGCAGCCGCGGGCACTCGCCGGAGCGTCCTCTGGTGCGGCGTGATGTCGCGCATTTGATGACGGAAGAGCACAGCTCTGGTTGGGCGATGAAGGTGGTGCAAGCGCGCCCGCGCAACCGGCGCGAGCTGTCCGTCGGGCGGCCGACGCGGTAGAGGACGGGGTTTGGAGCAGCGAGTTCGAGCCGGGGGCGATGGCCGAACAGTTCGGCGACGCATCTCGCCCCGAGGAGAGTGTCGCGAACCTCCTGGATCCCCAGCATGGACGGGGATGAACACGGTTTTTGTGAGCTCATTCACAATCAGGCTCAACGCTGACCTCCGGTAGGTCGTGTTGCTGGTTTCCGTCATCGCTAGGTCGTCTGGTGCGGAGCCAGCCTACGTCAAGCAGGCGACCCGCCGAGGGGAGCGACCAGGGGCGAACGGACCCAGGTTGCCCGACGGGCGACCCGCCCTCGTCAGATGAAGGGGCAACCCGACCAGGTCAAGGAGGCAGACCCTGTGGTCACTCGCTACCCGAACCGGGCGCCACAACGCCGAGCACCTGCCCAGGTTGTTCGGCATCGCGTGACCCCGCCAGTTCACCAGGTCAACAGCCAGGGAATCATGGACCTCATTCAGGAAACTCAGGACACCGTCTAGCCTCAAGCCTGACTCAGGGTACCCAGGAAGGCAGGACGACCACCGGGTACGTGACGTCGTGGAAGGGGACCTCCCATCACCCCTCACCGCTCAACCCGAAGTCACCAACAATGTAGCCCTCAGACGCAGCTGACCGCGCGAACGCGCTCCCGTCATCCGGTAGAGCCGGGACGGAGGCCAGTCCGAACCGCCCCCCTCGTAGAGCCGGTGTCTTGATCCACCTAGACGATGCGCACGCAAGTCTCGATAGAGGCGGCGTGCAGCACACGCATACACCATGTTCCCGCAGGAAAAACCACGTCGCGCATACCGAGACGCCAATGGACGAGTGCATCCCGGTATGCAGCACGAAATGCACGTACCGCAGTAGCCGCGCGCTCCCAAGCCCCCGGCTGCTTCCGGCCCACCGCAAACGTGGGGTTGCGAGCACGCACCGGCTCACTGCTCGTTGCGCGCTCATAAGGCGAGACCTCGCGCGCGCGCTCGGCACCGAGGACATCATAGCCACGCTGCTGCACCTCGGCGTAAGCCTGCGCCTCCTGCCGCTCGAGCTCCGCGTCGACGGCTCGGCGAAAGCCGTCGGCGGTGTCCGGGGTGACGCCCGGCGGTAACGCCAAGGGGAGGGTGGCCTCGTCGGGCCACCGCGGGTTGGCCGGGTTAAAGTAGACGGCCGGACGCTCGGCGCGCAGGGTGCCGCGGCCTAACTCGTCGACGAGCACCTTCGCACCTGGCCAGTCGCGCCCACGCCTGACCAGGCCTGCCGCCACCGGGTTGGCCAGCGTGTACGCTATTTTTTCCACCACGGCCTCGGGCGTCATTAGACGCACCACACTGGTCTGCTCGTGATCCCACATCGGCCCGTCCCACGCACGCAACACTTTCGTTCCGAGCGCAACGAGCCGATGAAAGATCTGCAGGAATAATGGCAGCTCTCCCTTGATATCGGTTATGACAAGGTGAAGGTGGGTGGACATTACGCACAGCGCGTGTACCTGAATGCCAAAACGACGCGCTGACACGGCAAGCGAGTAAAGCACGAGCTGGGTGATGGCGGCATCGGGACGCAGCAGCAGGTGGCGGCGCAGGACGCGGCGCGTGAGCAGATACGTAGCGCCTGGGACGATCGAGCGGGGCTGACTCATGCACTGCGCCATAACCAAACTTCGTGCCAGCCGCAAAACGCGGCGATTTTGATGGTTTGATGTGGCCCCGCGAGTGGCGGTCGCCACCCCTCGCGAGCCGTCCGCCAGTCCCGAGTCCCTCGCTACCCGTTCGCGCCATGCAGCGCCACGTTGCTCCGAGGCCACCATCCTGGTCCATTCGGAAATGTAACATCAATCACAATCGGATCGAACCCCACGACGCCCCACGCCACCACGCCACGACGCAACCACGGTCAGGGCTCCGCCCTGGAGCGCACCCACGGTCAGGCCGACCTCCTGGTCGCAACCACGGTCAGGTCGAGCCAACCACGCCTGGGTCGCAACCACGGTCAGGTCGACCACGGTCAGGTCGACCACCGACCACGGTCAGGTCGACGCGCGACGGTCAGATCGACCGCGGTCAGATCGACACCACGGTCATGCCGACCCGGTCCGGTCGGCCCGGCCTCATCGCCACTGGATTGGAAAAATCTCCCCTGCCCTCCACGCCGCTGCGTGATCCGCGAAGTGGCGCGAGCGCGGATCCCCGCTGAAACCCGTGCTCATCACCCCGAGCGATCCCTCGAGCGGCGCCAGGTTCCAGATCAACCGCGTCGCGCTGAGCGCGTCCTGATTCAGCGCCGCCCGCACGCCGCCAGCGGCCTCGAAGTCGTCCGGCGGGAGCGCCAAGATCCCGACCTTCGCGAACCACCCGCCGAGGTTCACCGTCTCCGCATCGCCGGTCGCCGGGAAGGTCCCGACCTGAAAGCGCTCGTCCTCGCCCGCGAGCGGGTGGTTGTAGGTCAGCTCATGGATCTCGCCCCAGGTCCAGGCGCTCACGTCCTCGCCCAGAGCGTCGCGGAGCATCGCGTCCGCCTCGCCCAAGGCGACCCGCACCGCCTCGTCCCGCGCAACGCCCGGGTCGACGCCAGCGCGAATGCCGAAGTACGGCGCCCGCGGGTCTTCAAGCACATCCATCAGCCCGCTGAGCTGGTTCGTGAGGAACACGTTGGGCGCGAAGAACGCGTACTCCTCAGGTCCGATCACGTCCCGCACCGTGTTGCGCAGCAGGATCAGCGTGAGCATCTCGTACACGGCTGCACCCTGGCTGCTCGCCGCCGCGTTCCCATCCCACGCCCCGAGCGCCGCAACCGCCGCCGCGGCGCTCGGATCCCCCGCCGGCAACCCGGCGCGCCCGAGCGCCGCCAGGTAGCTGTCGCGCAGCGGCAAGCCGATCGTCGTCTGCGTGTCGAGCTGGATCGACGCCATGTCCCGCGGCGTGAGCGGCTCCGTGGCCGAAGCGAGCCGCGTCGCGATCCGCTGCGCACGCCATGGCATGTCCCAGTAATTGGCAAGGTGGACCCGTCGCCCCTCAGGCGCGTAATCGCGCGGGACCATCCGGTTGTTCGCCGTCACCAGGATGTGCGAAGGCGGATCATACACCGACGGCAGCTCGGCATCGGTCGCATAACCCGTCCATTCGTGCCCGCCCTCCCCCGGCACCGGGTAAAGCGCGTTGTCCGGGCTCTCTCGCTGCGGCGCGAGCCCCGAGTTCTGATAACCGATGTGGCCGTGCTCGCCCTCGTAATCCGCGAAGATGAAATTCCAGCCGATGCCCTGCTTCAGCGCCGCCCCCCTGAACTGGCTCCAGTTCTGCGCCGCCGGCATCTCGAAGTAGCCGTCGACCTTCCACTCCTTCTGCTCCGCGGTCGACTTGAGGGCGAGGGTGCCGAACGCATCCAGCCCATCCACGCCGTCGTTGAGGATGGGGCCGTGGAACGTCGTGCGGAACGTCCGCTCCACGTCCTCTCCCCCCTTCACATGGAAGGTCTCCACGCGCGTGGTGACCGGGCGCCACTCGCCCTCGTGCAAGACCTCCTCGCCCCCTCCGCTCCCCTCGCGGAGCGTCTCCACGTAGAGGTCCACGCTGTCGAACAGCGAATAGGTCGGCACCCAGGCGATCTTCTCGGTGTGACCGCTGACGAACCCGGGGAACCCAGGGATCAT
Organism: Sorangium cellulosum; assembly: GCF_002950945.1. Lineage (GTDB taxonomy): Bacteria > Myxococcota_A > Polyangia > Polyangiales > Polyangiaceae > Sorangium > Sorangium cellulosum_E. The sequence goes on along the minus strand of NZ_CP012673.1, from coordinate 4,333,491 downwards.
CCAGCCGGCCACGCTGTACCGGCCGATCATCTCGAGCTGCGCCACGTAGACCGCGGACGGCGTCGCGTGGGGGAAGTGCGGATCGGTCGCAAGGAGCGGCTTGCCGGTCGACGTGAGATGCCCGTCCACCGCCCACGCATTGCTCGCGCGCCCGCCCGCCGGCGCCATGCTTCGCAGCTGCTGCGTGAGCGCACGCGGGCCAAGCAGCGGCGACGGGGGCGGCCGATGCACGACGGTCGCAGTCGGCTCGCTCGGGCCGGGCCGCACCAGGAACCGCTCGAGCGGCGTCAAGTTGCCGTCGGCGTCGAACATCGATACCTCGTCGGAGGCCTCCTTGATCAGCGTCGTCGCGACCTCCGGCCCTGCGATGCCCGCCACCGCCGCGCGCTCGAGCTTGGTGAACCAGGTCAGGGTGTCGAAGGTGACCCCTACCTGGATATAGGCGAGCACGCTGTCCTCGGGCGTCCACGCCTCCGGCTCGTAGCCGAGGATGTGAAACTCGAGAGGCAGGCCGCCCCGCGACGCCTTCGCCCTGGTGATGTACTCGTTCACGCCATCGGCGCAGGCCCTGAGGACGCGCTTCGTCCGCGGCGCCGCCTCCGCGTAGCGAGCGGCCGCGAACGCGGTCAGGTCCTGCGCGCGCGCGAGGAGATCCTGGCCCAGGATGCTGTCGCCGTCGCCCGCGCCGTAGATCTCCGCGAGGCGCCCCTGGGCGCTCCGGCGTATCCCATCCATCTGGAAGAGGCGGTCGCGCGCCATCGCGTAACATAGGCCGGCATACGCGGCGTCCTCGTCTCGCGCGCTGACGTGGGACATCCCCCAGGCGTCCTTGTGGATGACCACCGTCCCCCGGCCGCCGAACGCGACGGCGCTCTGCTCGTGCTCGATCCCCACCTCCACCTCGGCCTCCGGAGCATCGCTGCACGCCGCAACGGACATCAGAGCTGCCATGCTGATCAGTCGCCTGTTCATGAGATCTCCTCCTGCTGGCCCTTGCGCGGGCCGCCGTTCACAGGTCATTCACGCCACGTCCCCTGGGGCGCCGCGCCTCTCCGGCGCGGGCGTCCGGAGAGCGGCAAGTAGCGCAGCACGCCGCTGCGATGCGAGAGCCGCCGCGCAGGAGACATGATGGACAGACCACTTACGCTGTCTTCCAGCGAGACAAGCTCTCATGAAATAGCCCGCACGGGCCGCAAGTCAACGGCGGTATCGTTTGCTTTTCGTTTGCTGCGGCCGAGACTCCATAGGTCGCCGTCGAGCGGCGGGAGGCCGGATTCGCTGGGTGTGCTTTGGAGATCGCGCGATTGCGTCGTGAGCCGGCGGCTCGCTTGTCGGCGATCCGCAGAGAACGCATGAATCTGGACAGCCCGGCCTCTGGGTTGCCCGGCTGCGAGGGGCGACGCCGTCACGGCGCGCGTGCCGCCGGCGCGTGGCGCCCCAGCGCGTGTCCACGGCGGCTCGGCGGCGGCTGTCCAGGAGCGGCGGCCTACGGGGCGCGCTCCTCGTGGCCCGCGCTGCGGTGGTCGAGCGCCGCGCAGATCTCGTCGAAGCTCTCGAACGGCGTGCACGGCAACCCGTCGCGGGTGCAGAGCGCGTCGAGGGCGCTGCCCCGCACCGCGAACACGCGGTCGCAGCGCCGCGCCGCCGGGTAATCCAGGCGTCCGTCGCCGATGTAGACCGTGGCGGTCTCGCGGGTTGCCGCCTTCAGCTGGTCGAGCACGCGGATCTTGAAGTCGTCTCCCAGGCCGAGCTTCACCGCCGCTGGCACGGTCACGCGCCAGCGCCCGTCGAAGGCGGCATCGAAGCAGGAGAACGCGGTGCCGGGCGGCAGGAACTCGCGGATATAGAACGGCAAGCCGTGGCTGATCACGTGGAAGGTCCACCCCCGGCGGGCGCACAGCGAGAGCAGATCCTCGAAGCCCGGGCGCAGCGCGGCGTGAGGTCGCAGCTCGGCCAGGAGCTCGGCTTCCGATCGATCGACGTCGGCATATCCGCGGCGGAGGAGCTCCAACGCCGTGAGCTCTTCGCCCCCCGCGGGCGAGAGCAGCACCTGCCGCCAGTCGTAGCGGAGATGAGCGTCCCAGATCCGGTTTGTCAGGTCATCGCTGGTGATGGTTCCATCGAAGTCACAGAGGATGAGCACGGTGCGGATTGTGCATGCCCGGGACGCATAGCGCCACCCCCTGCTACCCGACCGGGGTCGCCTCCTTGACCTGACCCCGCCTTGACCCGACTCAGGTTGCGCGGCGCGGCGCGGCGCGACCTGACCCGGGTTGCGGCTGCCCGACCCGGCTGCCCGACCCGGGTTGCGCGCGCGCGCGGCCCGACCCAGGTTGCGCGTGCGACCCGACCCTGCGACCCGACCCAGGTTGCGGCTGCACGACCCGGGTTGCGGCTGCACGACCCAGGTTGCGCGCGCGGCCCGACCCAGGTTGCGCGTGCGACCCGATCCAGGTTGCGGCTACCCGACCCACGTTGCGGCTGCCTCCGGCCGACCCGACCCGACCCAGGTTGCGCGCGCGGCCCGGCCCAGGTTGCGGCTGCCTAGGTTGCGGCTGCCTGACCCACGTTGCGGCTACCCGACGTTGCGGCTACCCGCGGTGGCTGCGGCTACCCGACCCAGGTTGCGGCTGCCAAGGTTGCGGCTGCCACAGGTTGCGGCTCCCCGAGGTTGCAGCTGCCTGACCCACGTTGCGGCTCCCCGCCTTGCCAGCGCCCCCTCCCCCAAGCGCTCACCCAACAATGGGCGGAATTCGCTCCTGCTGGAACGTAGCCTGATGGAAGTACGGGTACGCCAACGTCGTCTTACTCGCCGCGTCCAGCTTCGCGATCTGCTCAGCCGTCAGCTTCCAGCCGACGGCCCCTAGGTTCTGCCGCAGCTGCTCCTCGGTCCGGGCGCCGATGATCACCGTCGCGACGGTCGGCCGCTGCAGCAGCCAGTTGATCGCGATCTGCGGCACCGTTTTGCCTGTCTCGTTCGCCACCTCGTCCAGCGCATCGACCACCCGGTAGAGGTACTCGTCGTCGATCGGCGGCCCAGCGTCGATCACCTGCTTGTTCCGGAGCCGGCTGACCTCCGGCAGCGGCTGCCCGCGCCGGATCTTCCCCGTCAGCCGCCCCCAGCCCAGCGGGCTCCAGACCACCGTGCCGACCTTCTGGTCGATCGCCAGCGGCATCAGCTCCCACTCGTAATCGCGCCCGATCAGCGAGTAATAAGCCTGGTGCGCCACGAGCCGCGAGAGACCGTACTTCTCCGCCAGCGCCAGCGACTTCATCAGATGCCAGCCGGAGAAGTTCGAGCACCCGAGGTAGCGGATCTTCCCAGCGCGCACGAGGTCGTCCAGCGTGCCGAGCGTCTCCTCGAGCGGCGTGAGCGCGTCGAAGGCATGGAGCTGGAAGAAATCGATGTAATCCGTCTGCAGCCGGCGCAAGCTCCGCTCCACCGCGCGGATCAGATGATACCGCGAGGAGCCGACGTCGTTCGGGCCAGGGCCGACCCGAAAGGTCGCCTTCGTCGAGAGGATGACCTGATCCCGCCTGCCCTTGATCGCGTGGCCGAGGATCTCCTCCGCCAGCCCGCCCGAGTAACCATCGGCTGTATCGAACATGTTCATCCCCGCCTCGAGCGAGATGTCGACCAGCCGTGTCGCCTCGGCCACGTCGCTCGACCCGAAGCTCTTGAAGAACTCATCGGCTCCGCCGAACGACCCTGTCCCGAGGCTCAGCACCGGCACCCTGAACCCTGACCCGCCAAGCAACCTGAACTCCATGACTCTCCTCCACGCCGCGCCAACCGGCGGACAACCTGGGATACTGAGGGGCGGACGCTTACATCGAGATCCTCGCCCCCTCGACTCGCCTGCAGCCACGTAGGAACTCCAGTGCTACCTGGAAGTCAAGCGCCTCGCCGGTTCCAGGCGACCTCGCGGATCACCACGTCACCGCGCGACGAGCCCGCGCGTCCATGCGTCGTGGGAGGCGCGCGCGTCGCCGTCGATGGGCACCGGCGGCCCGAGAAAGCGCGGCCCGCGGCCCGACAAGGTGTCGGCGAGCGTCAGCGCCGTGGCCAGGAGCTCGCGCTGGGCGTCGCGCTCGGCGTCCGCATAGACGCGCCGGTCGGCGGCGTATCCCACGGCAGGAAACCCTGCGGCGCGCGCCAGGTACAGGGCGCGCGCCAGGTGGAAGGCCTGCGTGCACACCACGGCGTCGCGCACGCCGAAGACGCGCGCCGCGCGTTGCATCGTGTCGAGGGTGCGCAGGCCTGCGTGGTCCATGAACACGTCCCCGGACGGCACGCCGCGGCGCACGAGCCAGGCGCGCATGGCGTTCGGCTCGTCGTAATCCACGCGCCCGTGGTCTCCCGAGACCAGGATGCGCCGCACCTTCCCGGCGCGGTACAGATCGAGCGCCGCAGCGAGGCGATCCTCGAGCACCGGCGACGGCTGACCGTCGGGCCACACGAGCGCTCCCGGGACGATGGCGACCTCGCGCGGCGGCACGGCGCCGGCATCGCGGTAGATCTCCGCCGACCGACCGACCCAGAGCCGCGCCCCCCCAAGCGCCGCGCCGCCGGCGAGCACGAGCAGCACCAAGGTCACCACAGTGAGGCGAACGACGCGCCCGAGCGCCGGAGGCGCGAGGCGAGGCAACGGGATCACGCCCGCCTCAACGCCCCGCCCGGCGCCCGTATTCTGGAGCGGCGCTCCCACGCCCAGACGGCGCTCCCGCGCCCAGACGGCGCTCCCACGCCCAGACGGCGCTCCCCCTCCTCCGGCCCCCGCGCTGGCTCACAACCCGATGTCGCTCCGGAACGCCCTCAAGGCCTCCGCGCTCGCCGAGCAGCGGAGCCGCTCCTCGCGGGGCATCTGCCCGAGCGTCCGCGTGTGCCCTGCCGGGATGAACATCGGCTCCCAGTCGACGCCCGCGTCGCCACGCCGCTCGCACGCGATCTCGCCCAGGGTCGTGCCCGAGTAGACGCGGAGCGTCCGGCCGTCGCAATAACACACCTTCTGGACGACGCGCGCAGCGCGGGAGAGCCCCGCGGGGATCAGCGCGCAGATCCTGTCCTGAAGCCGCTCCCAGAAGGGCTTCACCAGCGGGCCGGGGAAGCCGTTCAGGTGCTCGATGAAGAGCCCGCCGTGCTCCACGAACAGCGGCACCAGCGCCAGCCGGTAGGCGGCGATGGCCTTCTCCCGCACGACGATGTCGAGATCGGATGACAGGACCTCGGGCACGTCGAGCTGGAGGATACGCAGCGGCGTCTCACCGGCCTTCCACGCATACGCCATGTCCTCGATCTTGCGCTCGTTCGAGGAGACGAAATACACCACCGCCACCCCCTCACCCGTCCAGCACGTCGAGCAGCTCCACCACGCTCCTCGTCTTGTCGTTCGGATCGAGCTCGATCACGTCGATGTGCCAGTCCTCGAGGAGCGCCGGCTGCACGAGCCCGGCGCCGAACGTCGCCCAGAAGCAGCGGCGGTGCGACGCCCGCTTCACGCCGGGCGGAGCGCCCTCGATCCGCATCTGCTCCATCCGGTACCAGACGTACCGGATGTCCACGTCGCTGAAGCTGTAGCCGAGGAAGAGGAAGCTGTTGCTGAGCAGATCGGCGCGAAGGCGCTGATCGGGCGCCGCCTCGAGCCGGAGCCGGCTGAAGTACTGGGACTCGGTCAGCACCACGGTCTCGGGCCACTCGAGGTCGCCATGGAACTTGATGACCTGGCACGCGCCCTTCGCAGGGCACCGCGCGAAGTCGTCGAACGTCGAGAGCGCGATGGCCTCCTTGCCCGCGTCCCGCAGCGCCTCCTCGATGTGGTGCTCGAAGTTGGTCGTGTAGATCGTCGGGAAGTGACGGCGCGCGAGCGCCTTGTGCTGCGGCGAGCTCCGGCGGCGCTCGTCGACCTCGCGCGCGTGAAACTGCGCGCGCATCTCCGCGATGAAGCTCTCGATCCCGCCCTCGCGCTCCCGCGCGAAGAAGCCAGCGAGCTGGGACGGCAGGCCGTGCAGCTCGAAGAGCGCAGGCTCGAAGCCGAGCGCCTCGCCCATCCAGCCCATGAGCTCCCTCCACATCGGCAGCTGGAGCGGCGCAGAGAAGCCGGCGCCCAGGAAAGGAATGAGGCGGCCCTCCCGGTACACCTCCCGGAGGGGGCCCGCCGCTTGCTCGATCGTCAGCACCGCCATCGTCGGCGAGCGATGGTATCTGCGCCTCGAGATCGCGCAACCGGCGACCGCCCGGACAGGGCACCTCCCTGCACGGCCGGGCCCGCTCCTGCGGCCTCTACCGTACCTTCACGCCGGGAATCGACCGCGCCCGGCCGGCGCGGACACGCGCCTGGTGACCAGGGCGGACCAGCGCTCCCGGCCGCCGCCGCACCGGGGCGGCGGACCCGACGGACGCGGCGCGTCGCCGCGGCGGCGCGTGCCGCTGGCAGCCGGCCTGATCGCTACGCGTGTCCGCCGCTCGACAGGAGGATCTTCCGCGTGAACCGAGCCGGCGCGCCCGGAGGGCCGCGCCTCAGGACCGGAGCCGCCCGCGCATCACCGACATCAGCGCGCCCCGCATCGTGCCGAACGTCCGCGTGTTCTCGATCCCCGTCCCGAGCTCGGTCAAGGCCTGCGCCACCGCGGGCTGGATCCCCGAGATCAGGCACGTTGCGCCGAGGAGCTCGATCGCGCGCACGATCCGGAGGAAATGGTCGGCGATCGCCGTGTCCACCACCTCGACCCCTGTCAGGTCGAGGATCGCCACCCGCGCCCGCGTGCTCACGATCTCCCTCAGCAGGCTGTCGGTGATCGCCGCCGCGCGGCGGCCGTCGATCAGGCCCACCAGCGGCAGCGCCAGCACCCCGTCCCACACCTGGATAATGGGCGTGGACAGCTCCTGGATCACCTGCTGCTGCCGCTCGATCACCGCGAGCCGCTCCGCGAGGGCCTGCTCGGCGCGCACCCGCTCGGTGACGTCCCGCTCGATCGCCGTCACGCCGTCGCGCTCGGAGACGGGATCGCGCAGGATCGAGAGCTTGGTGCTGAAGAACCGCACCTCGCCGTCCCGCTCCCGCGCGTAGTTCACCGTGCGCGGCGCGCCGTCCGGGGCGAGCGCCCCGATCGCCTCGAGCAGCAGCGAGGCGACCGCCTCCGGCATCACCTCCCGGAGGTGCCGGCCGATCGCGCGCTCGGGCGCGCCGTGGAACGCGGCCTGGTCCTTCGGGACATGATAACTCGTGACGTGCGCCCGCTCGTCGAGCGTGAAGACGACCTCGCTGAGCGACGCCAGGATCGCCCGCTGCTTCGCCTCGCTCTGCAGGAGCGCCTGCGTCCGCTGCTCGAGGCTCCGCTTCGCCTCCTCGTGGTGCGCGGCGCGCAGCCGCAGGAGCTCCGCGCGGATGGTCTTGTCGGACGGATAGACACGGAACTCGACGTAGGATCCCTGATCGCCCCCGTCGCCCGACACCTCGTCCGCCCAGCAGTTGACCCCGAGCGCATGGGAGAGCAAGCCGATGATCTTCCCCTGCAGGAACGGGCAACCCCAGCGCACCTCCGCGCCGCGCTGCATCTCGAGCTCCCACGGATTCCGGACGATCACCACCGCGCGCCGAGCATCCCTGTCGAACACCGGCAGCTCGAATCGGCCCCACCCGCCCGTGGCGACCGCGAGACCCCAGGCGAGGAAGCCCTCCTCGAAGGTCTTCCCGAACGTCGTGACCATGGAGTGGTAGTCCTCTTCCGTCCCCAGGCTGGAGTGCTGGGCCACGAGCAGCCGGAAGAGCGGGACCCCGACCTCCTCGACCAGCGGCTCCAGCATCCGGAACAGCGACGGATTGAGCCAGAAGATGACCGAGGGAATACCGTAGGTGTAAAACACACCTCGATCCATGTCGAACGCGTGGTTCGCTCGCGCCTGATCGAGGGCACGGGTCGTGTCCAGAGTCGTCATATCGGAGCGCGCTCGAACGATACCCCGGAACGGGCCGCGATGATCCGATGAATACGCCGGCCTTGCCCGATTGCCGCGGTGCGCTGCTCCAGGGGCGCTCCGCCGAGCGCCCGCGCGTCATGATGGTGAGTCGCCGTGCACGCGCCCGCTCGCCAGCCTCGCGATCACGTCGATGAGCGCGGACGGCTCGACAGGCTTCGAGACATGCACCTCGAACCCCTCGGAGAGCGTCTGCTCTCGCGCGTGCTGGCCGGCCCGCGCGGTCAGCGCCACCGCGGGTGTCTTGCCGCCGCGATCGACCGGGAGCGCGCGGATCTTGCGGATCAGCGCGTACCCGTCGTCGCCCGGCAGCCCGATGTCGCTCACGATCACGTGAGGGCGCCACGGCTCGACCATCTCGAAGCCCTCCCACGCCGTCGCCGCCGCGCGGACCTCTGCCCCGGTCCGCTCCAGGATGCTCGTCATCAGCTCCCGCATGTCGGGCTCGTCGTCGATCACGAGGACGCGCAGCCCGGACAGCGCCGGCGAGCACGCGCCCTCGCCGCCCTCACGCGCGCCGGCGCGCGCCGGCACGGCGGCCTCCTCGGCCGCCGGCATGAGGGGCAGATGGACAGTGAACGTCGCCCCTTTGCCCACACCGTCGCTCTCGCCCCGCACCGTCCCGCCGTGCATCTCCACGAGGTGCCGCACGATGGAGAGGCCGAGGCCGAGGCCGCCACGCTGGCGCAGGACAGCGCTGTCCGCCTGGCGGAACCGCTCGAACACGTGGGGCAAGAACGCCTCGCTGATCCCCTCCCCGGTGTCGCTGACGCGGATCTGCGCCACGGAGTCGATCTGCTCCAGCGACACGGCGACGTTGCCGCCGGGCGGCGTGAACTTGATGGCATTGCTGAGCAGATTCCACACGACCTGCTGCAGGCGGCTGCCATCGCCCCAGACCTTGCCGTCGCGCGGGCTCAGCGCCATCGAGACGCTGACGCCCTTCGCGTCGGCGGCCACCTTCAGGCCATCGAACGCTGCGCGGACGACCGTGGCGAGGCGGACCGGCTGCGCCTGCAGGGTCATCTTGCCGCTGACCAGGGCCGAGACGTCGAGCAGATCCTCGATCACCTGCAGCTCGGCCCAGCTGTTGCGCTCGATGACGTCGAAGCCGCGCTGCATCGTGGCCGCGTCCAGCATGCCCGTCCGCAGGAGCTGCGCCCACCCGACGATCGCGGTGAGCGGCGTCCGCAGCTCGTGGCTGAGCGCGGTGAGGAACTCGTCCTTCAGCCGATCGGCGGCCTCGGCCTTGGAGCGCGCCGCCTGCTCGCTCGCGAGCAGCGCTTCCCGCTCCGCCTCGGCGCGCTCGCGCTCCGCGATCTCGGCCTTCAGGGTGACGTTCGCCTCGGCGAGCTCGGCCGTGCGCTCCGCGACGCGCCGCTCCAGCTCGTCGTGCGCGCGCCGCAGGGCGGACTCGAACCGCTCGCGCGTGGCGATCTCCTGCAGCAGCTGGGCGTTCTGCGCCGCGATCTTCCTGCGCATCGCGTGCATCGCCACGTGCGTCCGGATGCGCGCGACGACCTCGTCGAGCTGGAACGGCTTGGTGACGTAATCGACGCCGCCTGCCTCGAACCCGGCGACCTTGTCGGCGGTGTCCGCCAGCGCCGTCATGAAGATGACCGGGATCTCCCTCGTGGCGTCCGCGGCCTTGAGGCGCCGGCACGTCTCGAAGCCGTCCATGGCCGGCGTCAGCAGGACGTCCAGCAGGATCAGATCGGGCTGGAGGAGCTCGGCCCGCTCCAGCGCCTCCTCCCCTTCCTGCGCGACCGCCACGTCGAAGCCCTGGTCTTCCAGGTGCGCGATCGCCACGGCGAGGTTGGCGGGCACGTCGTCGACGATCAGGAGGGTGTCCGCTCGGGCTTCGACCACGCCGCTCGACCTCATCGGTTGGACCTGCCGCTCCGCCCCCATACCGGGCACGCGCGGCCTGTCCACCCTGGTATTCGTGTACCCGCCGCGCTCGCGATCCGCAGCGACAGCGGCGGCGCCGAGACGTCGAACCACCGGCTCATCCACACCGCCGTGCCCGTGTTGCGTCACACCTGCTCGCTGCTCCGGCCGACGTCGACGTCGAGCCGGCCGGCAGCTTATCAGCACCGATCGGTCCTCCGCCACGCCGTTCGAGCCGCGCCTCTCCACGCCCGCGCGCCGCGCTGACCCGCGGCAGATCGCGCGCGATCCGGCGCGGCCCGGCTCGCCACACGCGGCGCCCCGGCGAAGGGACGAGCGCCCTCAGCAGCGCCGTCCGTCGGCGTCGCGGAGGTGACACGTCCGTCACGGATCGGAGACGCAGAAACCACCGCGCTGCGGATCCTGGCCCATGTCCGCGGACGAAGGGGGCGCGTGATCGGTCGCGAGATCCGATGTCGCCGCCGGGGCGCCGCGGGACATGATCGATGGACGCCGCAGGGGAGCTATCGCGAGAGAACACCGCTCGGAGCGCATGCGCTTTTCTCCCCCGAGTGAAGGCGTGTCTAGCGGACGCGACGAGCCAGCGTCAACCTCGCCGCAGCCGCGGCTCGAGCTCGGAGAGCACACCTCCCGGGAGAGGCGAGGCAAGTGCCGCAGGGAGAGAAAAATGAACGAGAGCAGGTCTGCGCGATGGATGTGGGCGGTGTCGTGCCTCGCGGCCGCCGGGTGCACGACGATCGCCGGGATCGACAAGCCGTATCACCCGGCGGAGGGCGGCGCGGGCGGCGGGATCGCGGGCGCGGGCGGAGGCGGAGGCGGCAGCGTCGAGGAGCCGTGTACGCCGGAGGAGGCGCGGTGCCGCGCGAACAGACCTCAGCGATGTGATGAAGCCGGCCGCTGGCAGGACGAGGCCGAGTGCTCCGCCGAGGCGCCCGTGTGCCGCGATGGGGCCTGCGTCAACCCGCCGAGCTGCGCCGAGCTGCCCGCGACCTGCGGGCTGAGGGAGGAGGAGAGCTGCTGCGCGACGACGGCGGTGCCCGGCGGCTCGTTCCATCGGGGCGCCGACGGCGCGTTCCCGGCGACCGTGAGCGACTTCCTGCTGGATCGCTTCGAGGTCACCGTCGGGAGATTCCGGGCGTTCGTGGACGAGTACCCGGCGAGCTGGCCAGCGGCGGGCGCGGGGGAGCACCCGCGCAACCCCGGCAGCGGGTGGGACACCGACTGGGACGAGCACCTGCCGGTGGCGAAGGCAGAGCTGATGGCCTCGCTCGTATGCGAGGAGCTCCCCACCTGGACGGACGAGGCGGGGGCGAACGAGGTCCTGCCGCTGAACTGCGTGACCTGGTATCTGGCGTTCGCGTTCTGCGCGTGGGACGGCGGTCGACTGCCCACCGAGGCAGAGTGGCACTACGCGGCGGTCGGCGGGGACGAGCTGCGGCTGTACCCCTGGACGACCTCGGAGAGCTCGGCGACGCTCGACTCGAGCTACGCGGTGTACGGCTGCGGCATGGAGGGCGGGTGCGTGCTCGAGGACGTCCCGCGGGTCGGATCGAGATCGCCGCGAGGCGACTCGAGGTGGGGACAGGCGGACATGGCCGGGAGCGTGTGGGACTGGCTCCTGGACTCGTACGTGGACGAGTATCCGGCCGAGTGTGACGACTGCGTTGTGAGCCTGCCGGATACGGACCGCCCGATCCGCGGCGGAGGCTGGCGCAGCGCCGCGGAGGTCCTGCTCCCGGCGTACCGCGAGCCCCGCGGGCGTGGCGCCCGCATGGCGGGCGTCGGCTTGCGGTGCGCCAGGGAGCCGTGACGGCATCGCGCGCACGCCGCGCACGCCGCGCACGCCGCGCACGCCGCGCACGCCGCGCACGCCGCGCGCGGCGTGCGATCGTCTCGCGGCTCCCTGGATCCTTGACTCGACCGCCGCCGCGCGCGACCCTCCCGCCGTGTCGGCCACGCTCGTCGATGGAACCGTCTTCGCGCACCGCTATCGCGTCGTGCGCCTCCTCGCCCTCGGCGCGATGGGGTCGGTCTACGAGGCGGTGCACATCGAGACGAACCGCCGCCGGGCGCTGAAGGTGATGCACGCGTACCTCTTCCAGAACGAGGAGATGCGCGATCGCTTCAAGCGCGAGGCGCAGATCGCGGCCGAGATCGAGAGCGAGTACATCGTCGACGTCTTCGACGCGGGCATCGACGAGGCGACCCGGATGCCGTTCCTGGTCATGGAGCTGCTCCGGGGCGAGGAGCTCGGCCACCGCCTCAAGCGCCTCGGCCGGCTGCCGCCCGCCGAGGTCGTCACGTACCTCCACCAGACCGCGCTGGCCCTGGACCGGACGCACGCCGCGTCGATCATCCACCGGGACCTGAAGCCCGACAACCTGTTCGTGACCCAGCGGGACGACGGGACGCCCCGCATGAAGATCCTCGACTTCGGCGTGGCGAAGCTGATCGCCGAGGGAGCGACCTCGGCGGGCGCCACGCGGAGCCTCGGGACGCCGATCTACATGGCGCCCGAGCAGTTCCGGGTCGACACGAAGCTCACCGGCGCCGTGGACATTTATGCGCTCGGGATGATCGCGTACACGCTGCTCGTGGGGACGCCCTACTGGAGCCGGGAGGCGCTCAGCGCGGGCGACGTGATCGCGTTCGCGCTGGTGGCCGTCCACGGGCCGCAGGAGTCCCCGGTGCAGCGGGCGCTCGCGCACGGGGTGGCGCTGCCGCTGGCCTTCGATGTGTGGTTCGCCCGGGCCGCGGCCGTCGATCCGGCGGCGCGGTTCCGCACCGCGACCGAGGCGGTGCAGGGGCTCGCCGACGTGCTCGGTGCTCCGGTGACCGGCGCGCCGGGGCGCCCGCCGAGCGCGCCGGCCTGGTCCGCGGCGAGCTCGTTCGTGGCGATGCCCGGGACGCCGCCGGCGGCGACGCCGATGCCCGCGATGGCGCCGCCGGCGACGGCGACGTCCGCGCCGCCGCCCGTGACGCCGATGCGCACGACGCCGCCGCCGGCGACGCCGATGTCCGCGACGCCGATGTCCTCGACGCTGCCGCCCGTGACGCCGATGGCGGCCACGCCGGCGCACATCACCACGCCGGCGCACATCACCACGCCGGTGCCCGCCACGCCGGCAGGCGCGGTGCACGGCCCCGCCGCGCCCGTGGCAACGGCCACGGTCACGAACGTCGCCCTGCAGGGTCCGGAGCACCCGTCGCGGCTCCAGGGCGCCCCCCTCGCGGCCACGCTGATGGTCACCTCGGTGTCCTCCGCCCAGCCGGCAAAGCCGAGCCGGAAGCCCCTCGTCGCCGCGGCGGCGGCCGCCGCGGGGCTCGGGCTGCTGGGCGTGGGAGGCTGGCTCGTGCTCAGCCCCGCGGCCGAGCCGGCGCCGGCCGCGGCGCTCGACGCCGGCGCGACGAACGCCGCCCCTCCCGGGAGCGCGGCGCCTCCGCCGGAAGCGCCCTCCGTCCCGGCGCCAGCGACGGCGGCGCCGACAGTCGACGCGGATCCCATCCCGCCCACGCCCGGCGCAAGCGCGAGCTCCCCCGCGCCCAGCGCGAGCGCGGAGCCCCCGGCGCCGAGCGCGCGCCCCGCGTCGACGGCGCCCGCACGCCCCACGTCGACGGCGCCCGCGCGCCCCACGTCGACGGCGCCGGCGCGAGGAGCGCCGAAACCTGCCGCGAGCGGGCGGAAGGGCACCCCCACGGTCCCCTTGCTCGGGCGGGACTGACCACGATGCCCGCCCCGAACCCGGTCTGCCCCTCGACCCCCCTCGCCCGTCCAGCGCGCCAGAACATGACACGTCGCCTTCGCCAGATCGCCCAGCTCGCCCTCGTCCTTTGCCCGCTCGCTGTCGCGGCGCCCGCCGCAGCGCAGGGCGACATCGCGACCGCGGAGGCGATCTTCAACCGGGGCCTCGCCGACATGGAGGCAGGCCGGTACGAGACGGGCTGCAAGGCGCTCGCCGAGAGCCACCGCCTCGACCCGAGGCCGGGCACGCTCTTCACGCTGGCGACGTGCGAGGCGCGCTGGGGCCGCATCGCGACCGCGGTGACGCGCTACGGCGATTACCTGTCGCTGTACCAGCGGCTCCCCCCGGACCAGCAGCGCCGCCAGGGCGAGCGGCCCAACGTGGCGAAGCAGCAGCGCGAGAAGCTCGCGCCGCTCGTGCCCGAGCTCGCGCTGTCGCTGCCGCCGGGCGCCCCCGCGGGCACCGTGGTGAAGCGCGACGGCGTCGTCCTCGGGGACGCCGTGCTCGGCGTGAGCGTGCCGGTGGATCCGGGCGAGCACGTGGTCTCCACCGAACCGCCGGGAGGCCTCGTCCGGGAGACGCGGATCCGGCTCGCCCAGGGCGAGAAGAAGAAGCTCGTGCTGGAGGTGGACGGCGCGGGCGCGCCCGGCACGGACGACGGCGGCTCCGGCCGGCGCACGGCGATGTTCGTGGCGGGCGGCGTCGGCGCGGCGGGGCTCATCCTCGGCGGCGTCACGGGCGCGCTCACGCTGGGCAAGCGGAGCGTCGTGGAGAAGCACTGCGGCAGCGCGATCGGCTCGACCGACGAGACGGCCTGCGATCCGACCGGGCTCGAGGCCGCGGAGAGCGCGAGCACAACCGGGCTCGTGAGCACGATCGGCTTCGGCGTGGGGCTCGCCGGGCTCGGGACGGCGGCGGTGCTCTACCTCACCGAGCCGAAGCGCGACGCGCCGACCCCCGGCGCGGCGGCGCGGCGGCTCCACGTCGGGGTGCTGGAGGCAGGGCCGTCGAGGGTGGTGCTCGGGGCCAGGGGTGCGTGGTGACGTGGTGACGCGATGACCCGCGCCGTCGCCGGCCTCTACCCGCCGGCGCGGAGGCGCGCTACATGCGCCGCGTGCAGCTCATCCCCGCCATCGATCTCCTCGGCGGCCAGGCCGTGCGCCTCCACCAGGGACGCTACGATCAGGTCACCGTCTACGACCAGGACCCGGCGGCGCTCGCCGCCCGCCTCCGCCGCGCCTGCGACCGACTGCACGTGGTCGATCTCGAGGGGGCCCGCGCCGGCTCGCCCGTGCAGGCCGACGTGGTGCGCGCCGTCGTCGCGGCGTTCGGCGTGGACGGGGGCAGCGTGCAGGTCGGCGGCGGCATCCGCTCCGCCGCCGCCGCCGAGCGGTACCTCGCGCTCGGGGCCGATCGCATCGTGCTCGGCACCGCCGCGGTGAACGAGCCCGCGCTCGTGCGCGACCTCGCCGACCGCTTCCCGGGGCGCGTCGTCGTCGCCGTGGACGCCAAGGACGGGCGCGTGGCCGTGCAGGGCTGGGAGCAGGTCTCCTCCGTCACGGCGCTCGACGTCGCCCGCGCGCTCGCCGGCGCCCCCATCGCGGCGCTGCTCTACACCGACGTCTCCCGCGACGGGACGCAGGTCGGCCCCAACCTGGAGGCCACCCGCGAGCTTTCGGCCTCGTGCGGCTTCCCCGTGCTGGCCTCCGGCGGAGTCGGCTCGCTCGCCCACCTCCGCGCGCTCGCGCAGATCCCCGGGGTCGCGGGCGTGATCGTCGGGCGCGCGCTGTACGAGGGGGCGTTCACGCTCGCCGAGGCGATCGAGGCGGCCGGCGGCTGACGGCGCCTCGGCGTTTTCGTGTACCCTTCAGCTCCGATGCCCGAGCGCGACGATCCCCGGCCTTCCACCCGCGAAGTGGCAGCGGAGGAGTTCCTGTTCCACCTGCACCGGGGCAGCGAGCTCCTGCAGGACAACCGGGTCCACGCCGCGAAGGCGGAGCTCGAGCGCGCCCTCTCGCTCCAGCCGAGCGATCCGAAAGGGCAGGACCTGCTCGGCATCGTCTACTTCCGGCTCGGGCTCTACCCGCGCGCGATCGCGATCTACGAGCGGCTGATCCAGGCCCACCCGGACGCGGTCGAGCCGCGCATCAACCTCGCGCTCTCGTACCTCAAGACCGGCCAGCCCGCGCAGGCGCGCGCCGAGCTCGAGAAGGCGCTCGAGCAGAACCCGAAGCACCACCGCGCCTGGGGCTACCTCGGGCTCGCGTTCCAGCGCATGGGCGACTTCGAGCGCGCGAGCCACGCGTTCGCGGCCGGCGGCCACGACGCGATGGCGCGCCGCCTGCTCGACATGACCGGCGGCGGTGCGGGCAGGTACTCGATGGAGGCGCCCGACACGGAGGACCAGCCGCCGATCGAGGCGCGGACCGAGGCGCGCGCCGAGATGCAGCGCGCCGCGGGCGAGGCGGTGCAGGCGCTCGATCGCGCCGGCGCCGGCTTCCGGCACGACTCGGATCTGCCGCGCATCCCGTCCGGCACCTGGTCGGCGATCGAGCCTGGCCGCGAGACGATGCCGACGATCCCGGCGCCGCCGTCGGTCCGGAGCCTCGGGGCCGACGTGCGCCCGGCGGCGCAGTCCACGGCGGTGATCCGGGCGCCGGGCCCGCGGGGCGGCGCGGCGCCGACCGTCCCGTCGATGCCCGCGGTGCAGCCGCCGCCCGCGGGCGGCCCGCAGCACGTCGGGCGCCGCAGCACCTTGCCGCCCGAGGAGCCCTCCGCCTCCGCGCGCCGGCCGAACGCCGCGCCCGCGCCCGCGCCGGCGGACGCGGCGAGCGCGATCAACGCGGCGAGGAAGATCGCGGCGCGGTCGTCGTCGCTGCCGCCGCCGACGGCGCCCCCGGCGACGCCCGCGCCGGCGACGACGGCGGCGCAGCCGCCGGAGGGCTTGCTCGCGCTCGCGCGCGAGCGGCTCCTCATCTTCCCGCGCGACATCGCGGTCGCGCGGCACGCGACCGGCGTCGTGCTCGTGCAGGCGGCGAAGGGCTTCGTGGCGCGGCTCGACGGCCTGCGCACGATGAGCGTGCACC
Organism: Sorangium cellulosum; assembly: GCF_002950945.1. Taxonomy (GTDB): domain Bacteria; phylum Myxococcota_A; class Polyangia; order Polyangiales; family Polyangiaceae; genus Sorangium; species Sorangium cellulosum_E. Next base: position 4,316,776 of record NZ_CP012673.1, on the reverse strand, counting down.
CCGGCACCCCGACGCTCGTGCTGAAGCGGCAGGCGCGCGGCCGCACCTTCGACGAGCCGCTCGGCGGGCCGAGCACGCCGTTCATCGAGATCGGCGGGCGCTGCGAGCTCGTGCTCGGCGCGGCGGAGGGGCGGCGGCTCCACGCCGTGGCGCTCGCGGACGAGCCGCTCTACGTGCGCGAGGACGTCCTCGTCGGCTTCGAGCTGCCGATCGGCTACGAGAACGGCCGCCTGCCGGCCGGCGACGGCGAGGCGATCGCGATGGTGCAGCTCCGCGGCCGCGGCCACATGGTGGTCTCGCTCCCGGACCGGGCCGCGGCGGTGGAGATCACCCCGTCGCGCCCGACGTCGATGCGCGCGACGGCGGTGCTCGGGTGGACGGGCCGGCTGCTGCCGCGCACGCTGCCCGCCAGCGAGGCGCCGGCGGGCGCGCAGGGGTTCGTGACGTTCGGCGGAGAGGGGATGGTTCTTGTCGATGGTCGTTAGCGCGGACACCTCCCTGCGCGGCATCAAGGCGCAGCGGCGGAGGACGCTCTGGGAGGACGCGAAGAACCTCCCGAACCTGATCACGTTTGCCCGGATCTTGATGATCCCGGCCGTCCTCCTGCTCCTGTCGCGCGGCGCGCCGCGGGACTGCTTCTGGGCGGCGTGCGTCTATTCGCTCGCGGCGCTCACGGACATGCTCGACGGCTACCTCGCGCGGCGGCAGGGCCTCGTGAGCGTGCTCGGCAAGTTCCTCGATCCGCTCGCCGACAAGCTCATCGTCGCCGGCACCCTGGTGTGGCTGGTCCCGATGGGCCGGATCCCGGCGTGGGCGGTGGTGCTGCTCATCTCGCGCGAGATCACGATCACGGCGCTGCGCTCGATCGCGTCGACGGAGGGGCTCATCATCGCGGCGGGCGACGGCGGGAAGATCAAGACCGCGCTCCAGATGATCGGCATCGTGTGCCTGATCCTCGGCTACCCGTACCGCATCCACCTCGGCGTCGACTTCGGCCTGGTCGACGTGGTGCACGTCGGCCGGCTGCTCATCTATCTGTCGCTCGTCTTCTCGCTCGCGAGCGCCGCGCAGTACATGGGGCTGTTCATCGACGCGATCGACGCGAAGAACCGGGCCGCTCCGCCGCAGTAGATGGGCAATAGGCAAGCCCGCCTGGTTCTGCTAGACCAGCGCGCGTGAAAGCCCTGAAGACGTCGCGCAACGCTCTGCGCCCCGCGCTCCTCCTGGCCGCGCTCGCCGCGGCGATCGTCGCCTCGGCCGCGAGCTGCAGCCAGCAGAGCGAAGGCGAGCCCTGCGACCTCGCGAACGGCAGCAACGACTGCGCGAGCGGCCTCGTGTGCGTCCAGATCCGCTCTCTCAGCCAGTCTCGCTGCTGCGCCGAGGGGACGACCTGCGGAGTCTCCGACGGTCCGCCGAGCGGCAATACCACCGGCACGGGCACGGGCACGGGCGGCGGTGGTGCCGGAGGCACGGGCGGCGCCGACGGCGGCGGCGGTGCGGGCGGCAACGGCGGCGGCGGCGGGAACGGTGGCGACGGCGGTGCTGGCGGCAGCGGCGGCGCCGGCGGCGCCGGCGGCGCCGGCGGCACGGGCGGCAGCGGCGGCGACGGCGGCGACGGCGGCGACGGCGGCACCAGGGATTAGAGCGGTCTTCATCCGCCTCCGGCAAATGCGTCCCAGAGCGGCGGTCACCCGCACAGGAGACGGGCCCAGATCGGCGTTTTCGGCGCGCAAGCGCACTCCTGTGCGCTGAGCACCGAAAACGTCGAGATGGGCCCGTATCCGAAGCGGGTGACCGCCGCTCTAGCGTGACCGGCGTCGGAGGGCGGCGGCGCCGGCGAGCGCGAGCACCGGGAGCACCGACCACGGGGTGAGCGGTGCGCTCGGCCCGGCGGCGCGGCACGCGCAGCCCACCGCGGAGGTGTCCTCGGGAAGATCGGCGGGGTCGGGCGTCGCGCTGCCGGGCGGCTCGACCTCCGGCTCCGTGGGGACCTCGGGCTCCGGCTCCGGCTCGCGCGCGACGTCCGCGCTGCTCACGGTCGCGATGGTGATCGGGCAGTTCGTGTGGCCGATCACCATGTAATACGTCAGCGCCGGGTCGAAGGGCGGATCGGAGGTCTCGTCGATGACGATCTCGCCCTGAGCCTCCGTGATCCCCTCGACGCTGTAATCGTACGTCCTGGCCTCTGGCAGGCCGCCCGGCGGCGCCGAGAACCTCACGTGTTTGCCGGCCCTCACGTAGATGTTCCACGAGAGGTCGTCTCCGCCGCGCGCGTCGAGATCCACGGTGAAGCGGAGGCCCTTCGCGCCCGGCGCCGGCGTGCTCTTGAAGTGGAAGAGGCTCTGGAGGCTGATCTGCCCGCGGACGGCCAGGCACGCCCGGTCCCCGCCCCCGAGCAGCGCGTTCAGGCCGAACATGGTGGTCCGGCGCCCCTCGCCCCCGCTCAGGTCGAGCACCTCCCCGCAGTCGTCGAGCCCCCGGCTCTCGACGAGCGCCTCGATCGTGCCGATGTCCGCCGCCGTCAGCTCGCCGACGGCGACCATGCTGTCGGCCGTCGTCCGGAGCCCGCGGACGAAGTCGTCGAAGGAGGCGTTGCGGGTCAGCAGCGCCATCGCGCCCCAGACGAGCCGGTCGCTGCGCTCCTGTCCGAGCTTCTCGCGCAGCGACCAGGCGAGGCTGCCGATGATCTTGCCGTCCTCGTGCACCTCGCCGAGCAGATCGTCAGGGCACTTCATGGCGCTGTCCGCGAGGTCGCGCCCGGCGCCGAGCAGCGCGAGCGACGCCTCGCCGAGCGAGGGGTCGCCGTTCACGGAGCAGGCGAAGTAGTCCGCGAGGCCTTCATCGAGGCTGCCGCCCCAGGGGGACAGACCGTACTCGTTGATCGCGAACTGACCCTCGTTGTAGTCGATCGCGTTGGCGGAGACGTAGTGCGTGAACTCGTGGAGGAACACGTCCGAGTCGCCCGAGTAATCGAAGAGGTCGCCCTGGCCGATGGCGATGAGGTTCCACGCGCTGAAGGGATCCGCCGCGCCGTACGGGGCGAAGTACGCGTTCTCGAGCGGCTGCCCGCCGTCCAGCACGTTGGCCACCGCCACGAGCTTCCACTCCGGCGCGCTCATGTCGAGCTGATGCGTCCCGGTGAAGTAATCGCGCATGCGCGTGAGGTGGTAATAGATGCCGACCTGCGCGAACTGGTCCTGGACATCGCCCACCTCGGCGGGCGGATCATAGAGGAAGTCCTCTCCCATGTTCGGCACGACGCTCTGCTCGAGCACGAGCGACCGGTCCACGGGGTCGCCCTCCACGTAGTTCGCCACCTTGAAGTTGCCGTTCCAGCCGCTCAGGGTCTGGGGCTCCGCCAGGTCGAGATCGGTGAGCTCGACGTCCTCCAGCTCGGGCGTGACCACGGCGCTGATCGGGTAGACGCGCCCGCGCACGTCGACGGCGAGCGGCCGCCGGTGGACGATCTCGCCGGCGTGCGCGTCGACCAAGAAACGTTCGCCGCCGCGCGCGGACGGGACGTCGACGACCCACACGAGCTTGCCGCCCGCCTCCGCGTCGGGGAGCACGGCGAGCGCGGGGCTCGGCCGGCTCCCGAGCGTCATCCCGAAGGTCGCCTCGACCGCGGCGAGCGCGGCCTGCGCGCCGAGCTTCGGCCTCGTCGACACGGTCAGGTCGCGCGCGACGTCGAGCACCACGACCTCCGCCCGGCCGTCCGGCCCCACGCGGACCGCCGCGGAGGCGCCGAGCACGGGCAGCCCGGCGTGGGTCTGCGTGAACCGGACGGTGCGGTGCGCGCCGGCCTGGAGCTCGTTGCGGTAGCCCAGCGCGACGCCCTGGAGCCGGAGCTCGGAGGCCGCGCGCTTCAGGTACACCTCCGCCGCGCCGCGCGCGTCCGCCGCGCCGCGCAAGGACAGATCCGCCGCGGGCGAGCCCGGCCGGACCGGGTGCCACTCGGACGCACCGGCGGGCCTTGCGCAGACCAGGGTGGCGAGCGCGGTGAGCGGAAGCAGAAGCAGCGGTCGTCTCATGTTCTCCATCTCCGGCTGGGCTGGCTCGAGCCAACGCTCGCGTGAGGCGCGGCGAGGCCGGACCGACGAGCGCGACCAACGTATCGACTTATGTGGCGTGTTCAAGGACGCGCGCGGGGAGTTCGCGCCCGAAAACGAGGGAGTTGTGGTCCCCGTTGGCTTCTTGCCTGACCTCGTTGGTCGACATGCGTGATATGCCTCCAGGACATTCCCACGCAGGCTCCCGTGACCCACATTGAAACCAGCTCCTCGACCAGGTTCCCGGAGACGTTCGCTCCGAGCGACATCACCTCCGCCGGGGCGCCGCTGCCCGGCCGCGTGCGCGTCGGCGGCCGCGTGCTCGAGGTCGCCGAGGGCGCGGTCGTCCTGGGCGACGCGCTCGGCGCGCTGCGCGTCGCGTTCGACGGCGGCGCGCCGGCGCTCGAGGTCGGCGACCTCGCGGTCGTGGTCGGGACGCCGGCGGGCGGCGCGCTCGCCGACGCGCGGCTCGCGGAGCACATCGCGCCGCGGCGGCCGCCGCGCGGGCGCTCCGGCGCGGCGTCGCCGCCGTCGAGCGAGACCGAGCGCGCGATCCACCGCGGGCGCGGCGCGGCGCTCGCGCGGCGGGCGGCGGCGCTCGCGGCGATCCGGGCGCTGTTCGCCGAGCGCGGGTTCCTCGAGGTGGAGACGCCGAGTATGGTCCCCTCCCCCGGGCTCGATCTGCACCTCGACGCGTTCGTGGTCGAGGCGGCGCGACCGACCTTCCTGATCACGAGCCCGGAGTACCAGATGAAGCGGCTCCTCTCGGGCGGGGTCGCGCGCTGCTTCCAGCTCGCGCGCTGCTTCCGCCGCGGGGAGCTCGGGGACAGGCACAACCCGGAGTTCACGATGCTCGAGTGGTACCGCGCCTTCGCCTCCGTGGACGAGGTGATGTCGGACACGGAGGTGATCGTGCAGCGCGTCGCGGACGCGCTCGGCGCGGGAGACACGCTCGCGCCGAGCGCGTCCGGCGCGCGGGTGAGCCTGCGCCCGCCGTTCCCGCGGATCGCGGTCGGCGACGCGTTCGCGCGCTGGGCGGGCGTGCCTGCGGACGACGCGATCGCGCTCGCGTCGCGCGACGAGGAGCGGTTCTTCCGCCTGCTGGTCGACGTGGTGGAGCCGGCGATCGCGGCGCTGCCGCACCCGGTGTTCCTGGTCGACTTCCCCGCGCCGTTCGCGTCGCTCGCGCGGCTCAAGCCCGGCGATCCGCGCGTGTGCGAGCGGTTCGAGCTCTACGTCGCGGGCGTCGAGCTCTGCAACGGCTTCGGCGAGCTGACCGACCCGGTCGAGCAGCGCGCGCGTCTCGCCGCAGATCAGGCGGCGCGGGCGGCCCGGGGCAAGCCCGTCTACCCGATCGACGAGCGGTTCCTCGACGCGCTGGAGGAGGGCATGCCGCCCGCGGCCGGCAACGCGCTGGGGGTCGATCGCCTCGTCGCCTTGTGCCTCGGCGCGAAGGCGATCGGGGACGTCCTCGCCTTCCCCCACGGCTGGCTGTGACGGCCTCCGGGACGGCGTCCGGCGACGGCGCCCGGCTCTCGCCGGAGGCGCTGTCGGGGCTCGCCCGCAAGTACCACCGGCTCGCGGAGCTCCGGGCGGCGCGCGCGGCCGGCGAGCCGATCCCGGCCAAGGAGGTGTTCCGCGCCCTCGCGGGGGAGTTCCCCGGCGCGCTGAACGAGCTCGACAACCTGCCCCTCGCCGAGATCGAGCGCCGGAGCGCCGCGCTCGCGCGCGCCCTCGCCGGCGGCCCGGAGGAGCCCTGGATGGCGTGGATGCACGGCTACCACACGCTCATGCGGGCGGCGCTCTACGCGAAGATCCGCGTCGCGCGGCGGGCGGAGCTCACGGAGCGCGACGCGGCGTCGCTCGCGGAGCGCGCGGCGGCGCACGCCGGCGCGGCGGTCGACGCGGCGTTCGTGCTCGCCGTGAGGTCGCCGCCGGACGGCCGGCTGAACCGGCTCGTGCTCGGGCGCCTGTCGGCGATGTTCGGCGCGTCGCCCGCGGAGATCCGGGGCGCGCTCTTCCCGGGGCGAAGGCGGGAGGATCCTTGATCTTTCTGTCCGCCCTCCCGCATTTGTGTCCCCGCTGGACCGTCCCGCGCACCACGTGCGGCGCGTGGTCTCGCTACTTGTTGGCGGGGACGTAGGGCTCGTTGCCGATCAGCTCGACGAACTCGGGCTCCTTGAAGAACACCTGCAGGTCGGCTGCGCCCGCGGTGCGCTCGGGGTGCTCGGGATGGCAGAGGAGCGAGAGCCAGTAGCGGCCCATCTCCGGGCTGTGGCGGAGGACCTTGCGGGCCGCCTCGAGGGCGCTCTTCTTCGCGTCCTCGTAGGCCCTGGGCTCGTGGACGGCGCGCTGGCCCTGCGCCGCCGCGTAGCGCAGCCAGAACAGGAAGTTGCTCGGCTCGCCCTGGCGCGCGACGTACTCCTCGGCGATGCGGATCGCGTCCGCGTACCCCATGCGCTCGCGGGGCTCGTGGAGCCGGTCCAGCATCCTCTTCAGCGTGTCCTCGAGCTGCTCGGCCCGCTGCTGCGCCTCGAGCAGGACCTGCTCGGCCTTCGCGTGGGCGCGCTCGACGGTCTCCGTGGCCGAGCGCTCGACGACCGCGGCCTTGGCGATCGCCTTGCTCACGGAGCGCTCGGCGATGGCGAGCTCCACGATGGCCTTGCGGAGGTGCTCGTCGGCGCGGCGGAACATCGGACTCAGGACCACGCGCGTCCAGATGTAGCCGTACAGGAACCCGAACACCGAAGCGTAGGCGATGGCGCCCAGGGCGAACTTCCCCGCTTCCGGGTGGTGCGGCATGCCTGAGCCGAGCCATTCGGAGAAGCGCACGAGCGCCGCGGGGATATCGTTGAGCTGGGTGAGCCCGACGCCCACGAGGATCTTGGAGAGCCAGTCGGAGATCTGCTCGAGGTTCGTGTTCGGAGAATAGACAGCGACCACGCGGTCCACGGCGCCGGGGGCCGCGGCGGCGCCGCCATGGACGTCCCGTGGCTGGCGCGAGCCGCCCTCGTCGACGAGCGTGCGCGGGATCCCGAACAGGAATCCGAGCAGGGTCCCCACGAGCGCCGCGGCGCCCGTGACGAGGATGCCGGCCGCGAACACCTCCGCGAACACGGCCCACGAGCCGAAGTGCGCGGCGTAAAGGCCCACGCCGAGGATGCCGAGCGCGACCGAGAACCACACCTTCGTGCGCAATGCGTGGATGTCCGTCCCGTGTTGTCCCGAGAGGTCCCGCTGGCGCGCGGAGAGCATCTCTTGCAAGGTCTCGAGACCGTGGCTCGTGCTCTGATTCCCTTCGGGCTCGCTCGCCATGTCCCTGTGCCTCCGACAGGAGCTCCCTCGGGCGCTGCTCCCCAGCCCTCTACGAGAGCCTACGGCGCGGGGGCCGTCAATGGCGGTGTTCTGGCGGAAAGCCCGGCGCGCGAACGCTGGAGCAGGCGCGGTTCACGTCGGGCGCTGGAGCGGGCTGGCTGCCGGCCCGCGCGCTGTGATCCGGGGATTCTGGGCGGCAGTTTCAGCACGCCTGCTGCAACCGCGGCGCCTGGAGCGGCGCGCAGGGCTGGTTGACCTTCTACGGCGCCGGGTCGTTCAAGGTCGCGAGCCAGGTCGACAGGTCGCCCGTGGGGAGGTCCAGGACCATGTCGCCCACCGTCTCGGGGCCTTCCGCATGCGACGCGAGCTCAGCCATCGTCCGTTGATAGACCGCTTCGATGCGGAAATGCACCCCGGAGAACGCCTCGCCTGGCGGCGAGGTCCTGTAAGAACCATGGGTCGGCCACGGCTCCTCCCGGCCCGACAGCACCACCACCACGCTCTCTATCGGCACCGGCGGCGCCGGCTCACTCGATGTTTGCGGTCTCGCTGGCGCATGTCGACGAACCGTCCTCCTGCACCACGAACATCGACACACGCCCGCCAGGGTTGCGTGCGACCGAACACGCCTCGTGACACCGCTGGCCATCGGCTAAGCTCCGCGCCCGATGGAACGTCTTTTTTTCCTGCTCTCGGGCGCCTATGGCTTCCTCGCGGTCGCGCTCGGCGCCTTCGGCGCGCACGGCCTCAAGACCCGGCTGGGCGCGCTGTCGGACGGCGCCCAGCGCATGGCCTGGTGGGAGACCGGCGCCCAGTACCACCTCGCCCACGCGCTCGCGCTCGCCCTCGCCGCCCACCTCGCCGCGCGCACCGGCGGGACGGCGGCGACCGCCGCCGGCTTCTGCTTCGCCGGCGGGGTGCTGCTCTTCTCGGGCAGCCTCTACGTCATGACCCTGACCGGCGTCCGCGTGCTCGGCGCGGTCACGCCCTTCGGCGGGCTGCTCCTGCTCGCCGGCTGGGGCGCGGTGGCGGTCGCAGCGCTCGGCCTCGGCAAGGGCTGACCGCGCCGAGCAGGCGAATCCGGGCTCGCCACCTCACGCGGCGACCCCCGGGAGGTGGCCTCGCCTACGTCGCCCTGCGCGAGGACAGCAGCCGGCCGACCTGCGCGGACACGGCGGAGCCCCAGGAGCCCACGCGGGCCCGGACGCGCCCCCAGCGCTCGCTGTGCGCGAGATCGTCGAGCAGCGAGTAGGAGACCGGCGTCACGATCAAGGTGAGCAGCAAGCTCAGGGATTGGCCGCCGATCACCACCACCGCGATCGCGTGGCGCTCCTCGGCCCCGGGCCCCGTGCCCAGCCAGAGCGGGAGCATGCCCGCCACGAGGGCCAGCGTGGTCATCAGGATGGGCCGCAAGCGATCGCGGTTCGCCTGGAGGATCGCCTCCGCGCGCGGCATGCCCTCGGCGCGGAGCTTGTTCATGTGGTCGACCTGCAAGATCGAGTTCTTCTTCACCACGCCGAACAGCACGAGGAAGCCGAGCGCCGAGTACAGGTTCAGGGTGTTCCCCGTCGCCCACAGGCTGAGCAGCGCGAACGGCACCGACAGCGGCAGGGAGAGCAGGATCGTGACCGGGTGCACGAGGCTCTCGAACTGCGACGCGAGGATCATGTACATGAGCACGATCGACAGGAGGAACGCCCAGATGAACTCGCCGAACGTCCGCTCCAGCTCGGCGCCGCGGCCGCGCACGCTGGTGGAGTACGCCGCGGGCATGTCCATCTCCCGCGCGGCGCCGCGCAGCGCCTCCAGCCGATCGGCGAGCGCGTAGCCGGGCGCGACGCCGGCCCGCAGGCTCGAGACGCGCTGGCGATCGAGCCGGTCGATGCGGGACGGGCTCTTCGCCTCCTCGATCGTCACCAGGTTGTCGAGGCGCACGAGATCGCCCCGGAGCAGCGACGCGGCCGCGCCCGGCGCCGCGCCGCCCGAGGGGTCGCTCGGCGCCGGCGCCGACGGGCGCGCCGTCCGGGGCACGTACAGGCGACGCACGGCCCCGAGGCGGTCGCGATCCTCCTCGATGACCCGCAGCTGCACGTTGTAGTTCTCGTTGACGGACTCGTCCCGGAAGCGCGACACCTCCTGGTCTCCGCCGACCATGAGGCGGAGCGCGGTCGCGATGTCCTCGGTCCGGACCCCGAGAGCCGCGGCCCGCTCGCGATCGATGAGCACCCGGAGCTCGGGCCGGTCGATCTTCAGCGTCACGTCCGCGTCCACGATGCCGCCGAGCTTCATGGCGCGCTCCCGGAGCTCGTTCGCGTACCGCTCGAGCGCCTCGATCTCGGGCCCCTGGATGGCGAAATCGATCTCGAAGTTCCCGCCGCCGATGTTGAACGACGGCACGTTGCGGACCGAGATCCGGAGGTCGGGGTACTTGCGCAGCGCGCGCCGCACCTCCTGCATCACGTCGTTCTGCGAGTAGTTCCCCCGGAACGCGCGGATGGGGTTGCCCAGGATCGTCTCCCGGAACAGCCGGGTGATCGAGAACGTGCGCTCGTCGTGCGGGGCGATCCGGACGAACACCTCGCCCGAGTTGACGCCGCTCACGAAGCTTCCGCCCGCCGAGACGAGCACGCTGCGCACCCCGCGCACGTTGCGGACATCGTCGCCGATCCGCCGCATCACGTCGTCCATCGCGCCGATGCTCGCGCTGAGCGGGGCCGTGACGCGGATCTCGAACTCCGCGTCGTCGGCGCCGGACGGGATGTACTCCTGCTTCACGAGCCCGTAGAGCGGGATCGAGGACGCCACCACCGCGAGCGCGGAGACGGCGACGAGCGCGCGGTGCCGCATCGCGAACGAGAGGGTGCGGGTATACCAGGCGTCGAGCCGCGCGTAGAAACCGCCTCGCGAGGTCGACGACTCGCCCTCGCCCGCGCCCGCGGCGTGCGCCCGGTCCGCCTCCTTGCGGAGCAGGCGCGCGCTCATCATCGGCGTCAGCGTAAAGCTGACGAGCAGGCTCACGAGGATCGCGACGGTGGACGTGATCCCGAACTGGAACAGGAACCGCCCGGAGATGGACGACATGAACGAGACGGGGACGAAGATGACGACGAGCGACAGCGTCGTCGCGAGCACGGCGAGCCCGATCTCCTGGGTGGCGGCCCGGGCCGCGTCGAACGAGCTCATCTTCTTCTCCTCGACGAAGCGGAAGATGTTCTCGAGGACGACGATCGCGTCGTCGATGACGATGCCCACCATCAGCACGAGCGCGAGCATCGTCACGCTGTTCAGCGTGAAGTCGAGCGCCCACATCATGCCGAAGGTCGCCACGACCGACGTCGGGATGGCGACGCCGGCGATGACCGTGGACCGCCACGACCGCATGAAGAGGAGCACGACCGCGCACGCCAGGATGCTGCCGAGGACGAGGTGCACGTTGATCTCGTGCAGCGCCGTGTAGATGTACCCCGACTGGTCGCGGATCACCTCGAGCTTCACGTCGCTCGGCAGCTGCTCCGAGAGCTTCGCCACGTTGGCCTTCACGGCCTCGATCACCGCGACGGTGTTCGCGCCCGACTGCCGCACGACGTTGAGGACGACGGTGGGCCTGCCGTCGAGGCGGGCCAGCGACCGCTGCTCGTAGGTGCCGTCCTCGGCGTAGCCGATGTCGCGCACCCGGACGGGCCTCCCGTCGACGGTGGCGACGACCATGTTATTGAAATCGCCCGCGTTCTTGACGCGGCCCATCGTGCGCAGCGTGCGCTCTTCCTCGCGCCCGGTGACGTTCCCCGCCGGGATGTTCGCGTTCTGCTCGACGATGGCCTCCCGGACGGCGGTGACCGCGAGCCCGTACGCGGCGAGCCGGTCGGCGTTCAGCCAGATCTTGATGGCGCGCTCCTGCCCGCCGACGACGCGCACCTCCCCGACGCCCGAGGAGCGCTCGAGCTGCACGCGCACGAGCTTGTCCGCGACCTCGGTGAGCTCCCGGATCGATCGGTCGGCGGAGACGGCGATCGACATGACCGGGGTCGCGTCGTTGTCCTGCTTGGCGATGATGGGCGGCTCGGTCCCCACGGGCAGCCTGCGCAGCACCGCCTGCACGCGGTCGCGCACGTCCTGGGCCGCGGAGTCGACGTCCCGGTCGAGGTTGAAGGTGGCGATGACGACGGAGTTGCCGCTCGACGAGATCGAGCGAAGCTCGGTGATCCCCTCGACGGTGTTGACGGCCTCCTCGATCTCCTCGGAGATCTCGGCCTCGACGTCCTCGGGCGCGCCGCCGGGGAGCGTCGTGCGGACCGAGACCGTCGGCAGATCCACCGCGGGGAAGCGGTCCACGCCCAGGTTGAAGTACGCCGCGGCGCCGACGACGACGAGCGCGAGCCCCAGCATCGCGGCGAACACCGGCCGCTGGATGCAGATCCTGGCGAGCGTCTGCATCTAGCTCCCCTCTTTCACGAGGACGGGCTGCCCTTGCTGGAGCGATCCGGGCTGGGCGACGACCGACTCGCCCACCGTGAGCCCGGAGACGATCTCGACGCGATCCCCCGCGGCCCTCCCGGTGGTCACCGGCTTCTCCTTGGCCTTGCCGTTCTCGACCGTGACCACCTTCGAGAGCCCGGCGAACCGGACGATGGCGCTCGCGGGCACGGTGGGCGCCGGCTTCGCGTCCACGACGATCTGCGCGGTGACGAGGCTGCCCGGCCGCAGGTGGCCAGGGTTCTTGATGTCGCTCTCCACGAGCAGGGTCCGGCTCTGCGGGTCGATCGCGGGCGCGAGGCGCGCGACCGTGCCGGGGTAGGTCGCGCGGTCTCCCGGGAGGGTGACGCGCACCGCCTGCCCCTGCCGCACGCCGGCCGCCTCGAGCTCCGGGATGGCCACGCGCAGCCGCAGCGGGTCGATCCGGACGATGTCGGCGATCGGCGCGCCCGCGGCGAGGTACTGGCCGACGCTCGCCCTCCGCAGCTGGACGACGCCGTCGATCGGCGAGCGCACCACGGCGTCCGCGAGCTGCTGCCGCGCCATGCGCAGCTCGGAGCGCCGCTGGCGCACGGTCGCCTGACGGATGCGCACCTCCTCCCGCGCCGACTGGAGACCGCTCTCCGCGCGGACCGCGGCCGCCTCGGCGGCGTCGAGGTCCATGCCCGACATCAGCCCTTCCTTGGCGAGGTTGCGCGCCCGGACCTGGTTCGCCTGGGCCTCCTTGAGCGTGGCGCTGGCCTGCCGCACGATGGCCGTCTCCTCGACCTCGAGCTCCGTATCCGGCCCGTCCTGAGGCAACCCGAGCTGGGCGCGGCTCTGCGCCAGCGCGGCCGCGGCCTGCTCTATCCGCAGCTCGTAATCCCTCGTCTCGAGCTGCGCGATCACCTGATCCCGCGTCACGGGGCTCGCGAGGTCCACCGCGATCGAGGCGAGGCGCCCCGGCACCTTGGCCCCGACCGTCACCTGCTCATCGGCGTCCAGGGTGCCCGAGATGTCGATGGTTTGTTCAATCACGACCTCCGTCACCGGGGCCAGCGTCACCTCCTTGGCGCCCGGGGCCGCGGCGCTCTCCGCCCTGGCGCTGGACGCCGCGGCGTTCTCGGCCTTGGCGCCGTCAGGCCGCGGCGCTGAGCCCTTGCCGCAGGCGAGGCACTGCAGGACGGCGAAGGTCGCGATCCAGAACGTCCACGACGCCCTGGAAGTGGCTGGTGTGTGTGTCGTGAAGATCCGGGGACAGCGAAGCGCGAGCTCGGGGATCCACATGGATGGCGGCCTCAGATGACCAGGAACGCCCCCCCGAGCGCCTTGTTTGTGGAGGGATATTGACGCATCACCGTTGGAGCGCAACGTGGACACGGGCGAGGCGCGGCGCGTTCACAGGCGCGCCGCCGGCGCGGATTACCGCGCGGGCAGCGGGCTCAACGCCGAGGTGGCGTCACGCGTCCAGCGGCTTCCAGACCTCGTAATCGAACCGCTCGTAGGGTGGCGTCACCCGCTGCCGGCGCTGATCGTACCGCTCGAGGCAGTAGGCCCGCGCGTCGACGCGCCTGCCGTGCTCCTCGATCCAGCGTGAGAGCCCCACGTAGGTCGCCTCGATGGCCTCCGAGGCCCCCTCGATCCGGGCCGTCGCGTAGGTCCGCGCCGGGAGCACCAGCGCTCGCAGGCCCTCCGGAAGCGCGCCGCGCGCGCTCACCTCGGTGCAGACCCAGTAGGTGTAGACACCGTCGTGGCTCGCGCGCTGGTGATCGCTCTCCGGAAAGCTCCCGTAGAACACGCTCCGGTCCACGAGGTGGGGGATGGCGTCGAGGCGGTCCACGAGCTCGATCCATGAAAGGGGCACACGGTGGCTCAGCTCGCTCCGCCGCCCCACCACCTTGATGCCGACCAGGTTGAGCTCCCCCCGGGACACGATGGAAACGTTCATGCGGTCTTCTCCTTGGAAACGACGCTCGGACCGTGCACCTTGAACCAGGTTGAAGCTCAAGGAGGATCGCGCCGCATGCTGACGATTTCCCAGTTCGCGGACCGCAGCGGCATCTCGCCGAGCGCGCTGCGCTTTTACCAGCGCAAGGGCCTCCTCCTGCCGGCCAGCCGGCGCGACAACGGCTACCGCGCCTATGCGCCAGGACAGGTCGACGACGCCCGCTTCATCAGCAGCCTGCGCGCCGCGGGGATCTCCATCCCTGCGATCCGCGAGTTCCTCCGCCTGAACGGCCCGGCGCGGGAGGTGATGCTCGACGCATGGCGGCGCGAGACGGCGGCCCGCCTGCTCTCGCTCCAGATCGCGGAGGAGTACCTGCGGGGCATGGGCTCGTCGCCACCGCCGCTGCACCTGGAGCACTGGAGGGAGCCGTCCGTCCTCGTCTGGTTCCCCGCGACGGCGCCGGAGGGCCCGCTGCCCTTTCGCGCTGACGTGGTCGCGCGCAAGAGAGAGCTCTTGCGCCGGGACATCCCGGTGCTGACCAGCGGATACGTCCGCACGCTCGGCCTCGCGGACGGCCAGCTCCACGGGGAGGTCGGGTTCCGGATCCGGCCCCGCCGGCGGCTGCCACAGGGGGTGAGACGGCAGGACGTGCCGCCGACGCTCTTCGCCACCCTGGAGTGTGCGACCCACGATGAGAAGGCCGCGCACCGGGTGTTCCGCTTCCTGCACCAGCTCGGCTTTCAGCCCGATCGGCTCCACCTGGAGCGCTACCTGCCCGGCGCCCCGGACCGCTACCTGCTCCTGATCGCCGTCCGGCGCGTCCAACCAGACTCCGGCCTGGCGGAGCACCGAGGTGGTCTGTGACGAGCGCGCAGCGCCCTCGGTCCAGGGGCGACGTCATCGACGATTGAGGTGTTGTGAAACTCGACAGCTCACCGCCGCGCACGCGGAGCGCCCTCCAGCGCGCGCCGCCATTGCGAGCTGGGGCGAGCTGGGCGCGTCCCCCGGCGCGCCGGCGACACGGGAACGCGCGGACTGGCTGGGTCAGCCGCTCACACCACCGCTCCCGGCGCGGCGGCCACCGCCCGCCCCCGCCCGCCCGGCGCCGCGGCCATCGGCAGGAGCGGCACGCCGTCGCGGTAAATGACGACGTTCCCGAGGGCGGCGGGGATGCGCGGCCCCGGCGTGACGATGCCGACGAGGTTCAGCGGGTCACACGCGCAGATCTCCACGATCTCGCCGGACGGCGGCTCGCGGCGGACGGCGCGGAGCGCGTCGAGCGCCTCGGGCAGCGCGAAGTGCTCGCCGACGAAGCCGGCGATGAGGTGCCCGCCCCGGAGCTCCCCGGTCATCTCGAGCCGCCGGTAGACCCGGAGGAGGTCGCGCCACGCCGGCGGCCGCGGCTCGCGCGCGAGCAGCTCGCGGCAGACCACGCCGTAGCGGCGCAGGTACTGGAGCGCGAGCGCCTCGACCACCTCCTGGCCGTCGCCGCCCTCGCGCCCCGCCCCCGCGCCATCGACGCCGCCCGCGGCAAGCGCGGCCGCTTCCGGGTGCGCCCGCAGGAGCGACCACCTGCCCGCCGCGACGGGGCCCGCCCGGCGCCCGCCTCGCAGCCGCCCGTCCCCCTGCCCGAGGGCCGCCCCGCCGCCGAGCAGCGCGCGCAGCGCCGCGAAGCCGTCGCCGGTCACGAGCCCGGCGGCGACGAGCTCCCAGAGGGCCTCCTCGACCTCGGCGCGCGATCGGCCCGCGCCCGCCGCGATGTCGTCGAAGAACGACGCGCCCGCGCGCGACAGGAACGAGAGCACGCCCCGCGCCGCCTCGGACAGCGACGCCGGCGGCGCCTCGTCCTCGGGCTCCCGCGGCGCGAGCAGCCACGGGAGATCGCGGCGCAGCGCCAGCGTGATCGGCGCCGCGCGCGTGGGCCCCGCCGCCTCGCGCGGGACCACGCGGCCCCACGCCACCTCGCCGGACAGGCAGAGCGCGTCGAGCAGCCGCTCGTCGTAGCCGGCCACACGCGCGGGCAGCACCTCGCGCTCCCACGCCCCCGCGGCGAGCTCGAACCCCTGCAGCTGCTCGATCACGCGCCCGAGGCCCCCCGGTCCACGCGCCTGGGTGCCCGGCCGCACGCCCTGCCACCCGAGCAGGAACCGGATGAGCTCCGCCGCGGTCGCCGGCTCGATCGCCTTGCGCAGGCCCGAGACGGTGCGGCGGTGGATGCGGGCGAGCAGGCGGCGATCGCACCACTCGGTCGAGAGGTCGCCCGCGCCCCCGCCCGCGCCCGGCTGCGCGATCTGCGGCCCGCCGGCGCGGAAGCGGCCGCGCATCGCGCCGCCCGAGAGCTCGATTCGCGCGAGCGCGGCCAGGGCCTCGTCCGCGGGTACGTCGAGGCGCCGCGCGATCTCCTCGGTCGTGGCCGGCCCCGCGGCGCTCAGGAAGCCGCGCACGAGGGCCGTGATCGCGGCGCCGCGGTCGGCTCCGGCGGCCTCGCGCACGGCGGGCGGCACGACGACGTCGGGCGTGAACACCGCCCCCGGCCAGATCACCTCGACGAGCGGCCGCCGCTCGGTCGCGACCCAGCGCGGCGCGCCCGGCGGCGCGCCCGGCGCCGCAGCGGACACCTCCGCCGCCCTGCCCGCCGCGGCGAGCGCCGCGAACAGCCGCGCGAAGCCGCGCTGCGCTCCCTCCGCCGCCGGCAGCGCGACGCGGTCGAGCAGGAGCTCGTGCAGCTCGTCTTCATCCCGCGCACGCGGCCGCGCCTCCTCGACCACCTCCGCGATGACCTCCGGATCGAGCCCCCCGAGCCGCTCGGCGACCTCGGCCGGGAGCCCGCGCCGCACCCGGACGGCGCGGGCGCGGCGCTCCTCGAGCGGGGCGTCGTCGAGGAAGGCGTAGGGGTTCGCGTTCAGGATCTCGTGCGAGAAGACGCTCGGCTCCGGCGTGTCGAGCGTCACGGCCCGGATCGCGCCGCTCCGCAGGCCGACGAGCAGGGCGCGCAGGCCCTCGACGTCCATCAGCTCGGTGAGGCAGTCGCGCAGCGCCTCGCGGACGAGCGGGTGGTCGGGCGGATCGACGTGCGCGAAGAGCCCGTGGTTGTCCTGGCAGCCCTGCTGCTCGGGGAAGATCGAGAGCAAGAGGTCGTCCGCGCGCATGCGCTGGAGCGCCGGCGGCACCCGCCGGCCCCCCCGGAAGCGCAGCAGCGCGAGCGCGCGGGAGGCGGCCCAGCGGAAGCGCGTGCGGAACATCGGCCCCTGGAGCGCCGCCTGGACGAGCACCTCCTCGAGCCCCTCGGGGCGGACCAGCTCGAGCACGTCCTCGAGCGGTAGCCCGTGCTCCGCCGACAGCGAGAGCAGCACGCCGTCGTCGGTCGCCGCGGCCTGGAGCTCGAAGTCGAACGAGCGGCAGAAGCGCTTGCGCAGCGCGAGCCCGAGCGCGCGGTTCACGCGGCCCCCGAGCGGCGTGTGCACGACGATCTGCTGCCCCCCGGCCTCGTCGAAGAAGCGCTCGACCACGACCGTCGCGCCGTCCGGGACCGCCCCGAGCGCCGCGCGCCCCGCCTCGATGTAGTCGCGCACGAGCAGCGCGCCGCGCTCGTCGAGCGCGCACGCCTCCATGAGCCAGCGCGCCGTGCTCGACCGGCCGCCGCGCCCGGCGCCCCCCTCGGCGTCGGCCTTCTCCTCGGCGAGGCGCGCCGCGATCTCGCGCCGCAGCGCCGCGACCTCGGCCGAGAGCTCCGGCGTGCGCGCGGGCGCCTCGCCGAGCCAGAACGGCACGGTCGGCGCGGCGCCGTGGGCGTCCTCGACCCACATCTGCCCGCCCGAAAGCCGGCTCACGCGCCACGACGTGTTGCCGAGGAGGAACACGTCGCCCGCGGACGACTCGATGGCGAAGTCCTCGTCGAGGGTGCCGACCTTCGTGCCGTCCGGCTGGAGCACCACGTCGACGGCGGCGATGTCCGGGATCGCGCCGCCCGAGGTGAGCGCCGCGAGGCGCGCCCCGCGCCGCCCGCGCAGCCGCCCGCCGATCGCGTCGCGGTAGACGAGCGCCCCGGGCCGCTGCCGCGCGCCCCGGGCGGCGGAGGCGCCCTCCTCCGCGGGGCCCGCGGCGCCGCCGGACACCATCGCCACGACCGCGTCGAACTCGCGGCGCGAGAGGTCGGCGTAGGGCGCGGCGCGCCGGACGAGCGCGTAGAGCGCCTCCTCGTCGCGCTCCTCGCACGCACACGCGGCGACGATCTGCTGGGCGAGCACGTCGAGCGGCCCCTCGCGCGCGGCGATGCGGTCGAGCTCGCCGCGCCGCGCCGCGCGCACGATGGCCGCGCACTCGACGAGCTGGTCGCGGGTGAGCGGGAACAGCCGCCCGCGCGGCGTCGCGGCGAGCGCGTGGCCCGACCGGCCGATGCGCTGGAGCGCGACGTTGATCGACCGCGGCGAGCCCACGAGGCAGGCGAGGTCGACCGCGCCCACGTCGATGCCGAGCTCGAGCGACGCGGTCGCGACGACGACGCGGAGCTCCCCGGCCTTGAGCCGCCGCTCCGCCGCGAGGCGCCGCGCCCGCGAGAGGCTGCCGTGGTGGGCCGCGACCACGTCCTCGCCGATCCGCTCGGCGAGCGCGTGCGCGACCCGCTCGACGAGGCGGCGCGTGTTGACGAAGACGAGCGTCGACCGCGCCTCGCCCGAGAGGGCCGCGAGGCGGTCGTAGATCTCGGACCACTGCTCGTTCGTGCAGACCGCCCCGAGCTCGTCGCGGGGCACCTCGATCGCGAGGTCGAGGTCGCGGCGCTGCCCGACGTCGACGATCTCCGGCAGCGCGCGGGCGCCGGCGAAGAGCCGCGCGGCGATCTCGATCGGGCGCACGGTGGCGCTGAGGCCGACGCGCTGCGGCCGGGCGCCGCCCCGCGAGGCGACGAGGTCCTCGAGCCGCTCGAGCGTGAGCGCGAGGTGGGCGCCGCGTTTGTCGGCGGCGACGGCGTGGACCTCGTCGACGATGACGGTGCGCACGCCCGAGAGCGCGCGCCGCCCGGACTCGCTCGTCAGCAGGATGAACGCCGACTCCGGGGTGGTGACGAGCACGTGCGGCGGCCGGGCCGCCATGGCGCGGCGCTCCGCGGCGGGGCTGTCGCCCGTGCGCACGAGCGCGCGGATGCCGGGCGGCGCGAGGCCGGCGGCCTCCATGGCGGCGGAGATCTCGGCGATCGGCTGCTCCAGGTTGCGGTGGACGTCGTGCGAGAGGGCCTTCAGCGGCGAGATGTAGAGGACGTCCGTGCGGTCGGAGAGCGCGCCGCGCGCCGCGTCGCGGACGAGGCGGTCGAGGCAGAAGAGAAAGGCGGCGAGCGTCTTGCCGGCGCCCGTGGGGGCGCTGATCAGCGTGTCGCGACCGGCCGCGATGACCGGCCAGGCGCGCTCCTGCGCCGGGGCGGGGGCGCCGAAGCGGCCGCGGAACCAACGGTCCACGACGGGGTGAAACATCGGGTGAGGGTAGCCGACCGGGGAGGGAGGAGGAAGCGAGAGGGGCGACCGTGGAGTGGAGCGGCGCGGGGTGCGAGGCGAAGGCCCGCAGAGGCCCGCGGCGACCTGGGCGAGCTCTCGAAGAAAAAATCGACCGATCCACCCCGCCGACGCGAATCTCGTGTTCCTGGCGCCGGAGCTGCTGCGCGAGCCGCACTCGGCGCAGAAGGCGGCGCGCTCGCTCGACGCCGAGCCCTGCTGGCCGCTCCAGCATGGATAGGCGCTGAAGCGGCGGCCGAAGTAGGCCGCGCGGAGCGCGCGCACGACCATGCGCAGGCCCGTTGACGTTCCTCTCGAAGTGCCTGGGTCGAAACAGCCAGGCGATGTGCGGGCTCGGCGCTCCGCGCCGCGCCAGCAACGGGGGCGAAGAGATGGCACGGATGATCCCGATGGGCCGGTTCGCGGAGCGGGGCATCGATCGCACGGACGAGGTCGTCGCGCAGCTTTCGCCGATCGCGCGGCGGCTCACGAGCGATCACGACCTCGATCCGCCGATGGATCGGATCGGCGACTCCCCCTGCGTGCTGCTCGGCGAGGCGTCGCACGGCACTCACAAGCTCTACGCGTGGCACACGCGCCTGATGTACCCGCGCGGAGCGCACAGCCGCATCGGGTCGGACCCCTTCCGAGAGCCATCGCCTGCGGCTGCGCTCGCGTCAGCGCTGCTATGCGCGCCTTCGCGCGATGCGTCGCCCGTGCACCTCGAGCCGATCATGCGCGCAGAGCTGGCGGTGCACGTCGAGGCGACCACGATCTCGCTCGCTCACTGGGGGCGGCTGCTCGATGGGGAGCTGTTCGCCACGTCGCGCTACATCGAACGGGCCGTGCCCATGAAGCGCTCGTTCGGCTTCAATGCCCTGACGTGCCCCCGGCGCGAGCGGAAAATGCACGTACTCGCCACGATCACGCAGCCGAGCACAATCCGGCGGATTCTCGAGCATCTTGGCCTGCGGGCCGAGCCGCTCACCGCCGCGCCCGCGCGTGACCCAACCTGGGAACAGGTCGACCTCGGGTTCGACGACGACGCCGCGTAGCTCACGCGGCGCGGTCGGCTGCAAGCGCGAGCGCCGAAGGCGCCCGCGCTGAGGCGGAGATGCGTCCGGCGTAGGGCCAAGGTGGCGCGGGCGAGGGGTCGGGCGGGGCGAGAGGGTACCGGAGGGCGCGCGCGTCCCGTCCCACGTCGAGTGGACATGGCATCGCTCGCTTCAGCGCCGCAGCCAACGCGGCCGCTGGAACGGGCCGTCGGTGATGACCTTCAGGGCCACACGCCGGCCCGTCCCCGTGTGCCGCGCTTCGTAGACGCTGCCCATCGCGCCCTGTCCAAGAAGGCGAAGGATGGTGTAGCGCCCGCGCGAGTGTCGCTCCGACCAGGCGCGCGAGGCTAGCACGGCGAATGGCGCTCGCCAACGGAGGGCGGACCAGCCGCCGGGCGTCAGAAGCCGAGCGTCTGGACCGGCGAGGTGCGATGCGTGGTGGTGCCATCCCCGAGGTGGCCGGGCCAGTTCTCTCCCCATGCCCAGACCGTGCCGTCCGAGCGGACTGCCAAGGAATGGACGTCAGCTGCGGCGGCGGCGGTTACGCCCACCAGACCGGAGATCTGCACAGGCGTGGTGCGGTTCGTGGTGGTCCCGTCCCCGAGCTGCCCATCACCGTTGTATCCCCACGACCAGAGCGTGCCGCCCGAACGGAGCGCCAGGGAATGGCGGCCGGACGTGTCGATGGCGGTCACATTCGTCAGGCCGGCGACCTGCACGGGTGTGGTGCGGTTCGTGGTGGTGCCATCCCCGAGCTGGCCATCGCCGTTGAATCCCCAGGCCCAGACGGTCCCGTCCGAGCGGAGCGCCAGGGAATGGGCGGAGCCCGCCGCGACAGCGATCACGTCCGTCAGGCCGGAGACCTGGACCGGCCACCACCGCTCGTTCGTGGTGCCATCGCCGAGCTGCCCGGCGACGTTGTATCCCCACGCCCGGACGGTGCCGTCCGAGAGGATTGCCAGTGAATGGGCGGAACCTGCCGCGGCGGCGGTCACGTTCGTCATGTTGTAGACCTGCACCGGGGTCATGCGCTCCCAGGAGGTGCCATCCCCGAGCCGACCGCTGGAGTTGTTTCCCCAGGCCCAGACGGTCCCATCCAGACGCACGGCCAGAGAATGGTAGGCGCCCGCCGCGACGGCGGTCACACCCGTCATGCCGGAGACCTGGACCGGCGTCGTGCGGTCGGTCGTGGTGCCATCTCCGAGCTGCCCGAAGATGTTGTGTCCCCACGCCCAGACGGTCCCGTCCGAACGCACCGCGAGAGAATGGTAGTCGCCCGCCGCAACGGTGCTGCCGCTCGTCAGCCCCGGGACCTGCATCGGCGTCATGTGCAACCACCATGGGTCGGAGCCATCCCCGAGCTGGCCGTGAACGTTGCCTCCCCACGCCCAGACGGTCCCGTCCGAACGCACCGCGAGAGAATGGCTCCTGCCTCCCGCCACGACGACCTTGGATGCGGGGCAGGCCCAGCCCTCGGCCGGCAAATACGTTGTCTTGGCGCACATGGCTTGTCCACCCGTCTGGACCGGCGTGAAGCGCACTGTCCCGTGAGAGCCATCCCCGAGCTGGCCGCGGGCGTTGTGTCCCCAGGCCCAGACGGTATTGTCCGAGCGGAATGCCAGCGAGCAGCGCGCGCCCGCCGCGATGCGTGTCACGCCCGTCAGCGCGGATACCTGCACCGGCGTGGTGTGATCCGTCGTGGTCCCATCCCCGAGCTGGAAGCTGAGGTCGTCTCCCCAGGCCCAGACCGTGCCGTCCGCGCGGATCGCCAGCGAGTGGAGGTCGCCCGCAGCAAGGCGTGTCACGCTCGTCAGCCCGGACACCTGCACCGGCGTGGTGCGATCCGTCGTGGTCCCATCCCCGAGCTGCCCATCGCCGTTATAACCCCAGGCCCAGACGGTCCCGTCCGAGCGGACTGCCAGTGCATGGTGGGCGCCCGCCGCGACGGCGGTCACGCCCGTCAGTCCGGATACCTGCACCGGCGTGGCGCGCTCCGTGGTGGTCCCATCCCCGAGCTGGCCGGCCCAGTTGAATCCCCACGCCCAGACCGTGCCGTCCGAGCGTACCGCCAGCGAATAGGAGTGGCCCGCATCGACGGCGATCACGCCCGTCAGCCCCGACACCTGCGCCGGTGTAGTGCGATCCGTGGTGGTCCCATCCCCGAGCTGGCCGGCCCAGTTGAATCCCCACGCCCACACAGTGCCATCCGAGCGTATCGCCAATGAATGGCCGAAACCCGCCGCGACGCCGGTCACGTTCGTCAGGGTGGCGACCTGCACCGGCGTCGTGCGGACCGGCACGGTGGATCCATCCCCGAGCTGGCCGAACTGGTTTTCTCCCCAGGCCCAGACGGTACCATCCGAGCGAGCCGCCAGCGAATGGAAGGCGCCCGCCGCGACGGCGGTCACGCTCGTCATGCCGTGGACCTTCTGCGGCGTGGTGCGCGGCAGCGAGGTGGTGCCATCCCCGAGCTGGCCGACCCCGTTGCCTCCCCAGGTCCACACGGTGCCATCAGAGCGCAGCGCCAGGGAGTGGGAATCGCCTCCTACCAGAGTGACCGGGGCGAGCTGGGCGGTGGCGCAGCCCGGAAGGCTGTTGTCGACCACGCCGTCGCAGTTGTCGTCGACGCCGTTGCAGGTCTCCGGCGCTGCCGGCGTCGTCGCCGTGCAGAGGACCTGGCCACCCGAGCACACCGTCGTGCCAGCCGAGCAAGCACCCTCCTGCCCCGTCGCGCACGCCGCGCCGCCGCCGGGGTCGTCCTCGTCGAGCTGGCCATCACAATCGTTGTCGAGGCCGTCGCACACCTCTGGAGCTGGGATGCAGCACGGCGCGCACTTCGGTCCGCCGCAATCCACGCCCTGCTCCTCGCCGTTCTGTATGCCGTCGTCGCAGGTCACGTAGCAGACGTCGAGCTTCGGCCGCTCCGTCGGATACGGCGACTCGCTGCTCCGGAAGCTCGTGCTGCTGAGCGGCGAGATTTCGTCGAGCACGAGGCCGTGGTTGGGGATCGCCCCGTCGATCCAGGCCTGGACCAGGCCCAGGACGTCCACCGCGCGGAAGCCGGGGCTGGCTGGGGGGACGGCGAAGCTGCCGACGGGTGTCCCGTCGAAGGCGCTGCCGAGCGAATTCCACGTGGCCGTCGCCTCGGTCCAGGGCGCCGTCAGCGGATGGACGTTCACCGCCGCTTCCGTCGATTTGTAAAGCCCGAAGACCGACAGGCTCGCCGACGTGACGGTCGCCCCCTGGGGGATGCTCGTGAGCCCGAGCTGGAGCACCGCGCGGCGCGGTCCCGCCGAGCTCGTCCCGGTGAGCACCGTGGCAGCGGCCCCGTCGACCCAACCGGGCGCATTCTGCCAGATCGTCGCGTCGGGCACGCTGCCGTGGCCGTCACGCTGGATGGTGAGGCATACCTGACCGTCCGCCGCCGCGGCCTGCTCCGCGACGGCAATAAGCTCGTCTCCCTGACCCGCGGGATCTTCGTCGCCTGCGCCGGCGCTGCACCCCGAAAGGGTGAAGCCGATCGCGGCGGACAACGAAACCACGGCCCGTGTCTTCGCGCTCATTCGATACCTGAGAGGCGACATTTCAATCTCCCTGTTCCCGAAGGTGGCTTGTCGACGCAAACGCTTCCGGACGTCGCCGCCCCCCTCGCCCTAAAGGCTAGGACGAGCCGGCCGGATCACGCAAGGCAGAAGCGAGCGTGCCAGTGCCTCGGAGGACGTCGACGCCATTCAAGTCGTGGCCGAGCTCGCGTCGGGCGAGTCTGTTAACATGCTCCAGGTGTACCGCAGGACCGACGCAGAGCCGCGCTTCTACGACGGCCCAGAGGTCGAGCACGTCCCCTCCGTCATCTTCGCGGAGGCGAATCGGAGCGCGTCAGGCGTCAAGCGGTGATGGGAGTCCTGAAAGTGAGCCTGACGGACGATGGTGCCCTGACCGCCCGCCGCGCTCCGGTCGCTCAACGCCATGCTGGGGGTACTCTCGCAGCGGCGGGTCGCCCGTAGCGACGCATGGGAAGGGCACCGCGATGTGGGCGGAGCTCCTCCGAGCCGCCCCGCCGCTCCGGCGCGGCGCATCCTCCCCCCGGACCGCGATGGGAGCCGGGAACGCCGCGCGCGCGACAGGAGCCTTGCAACAGTGCCGGGTCGACCGCGAGTCTGGAGTGCCGACGTCCCGCCGGCCCAACGTCTTGCCGTTCTGCCGCGGGCCGGGCTGCCGAGCGAAGCGAGGCTGCCCGGACCGTCGGTCAGCAACGGCTTGTCCGGCAGGCTACGGGAAGAGTTCGTCAAACCGATTGCTGAGCTCACGGGCGAACCGGAGCAACTTCGGACCCTTCGGGTCAAGAGGATCGGAAAACTGCTTCACGATGGTAATGTGCGTCGCAGGGAGGCCCATCTCAGTCCCTGCTTCCCAAGGGTATTCAAGAGGAGGGCCGCCTTTGGCGAGGGCAGGATGAGCGCGATCAAGCGGCTGAACCATCGGCAACACGTCTTTCCAATCGTACCGCAGCCTCAGGTACTCATTGTGGTTCTTGATGGTACTGATGAGCCTCGATGCGGCTCGATCGCCCCGGGATGGATCCGCACGACGGCAGCCGACGCTCTGGTGAAGCGCCGTGCCGACCACGCCGGTACAGATGACGACACGGCCCGGCAGGGCATCATGAACGCGCTCGGTGGTATCCCCATCGGGCGTCCCGCATGGCCCGAAGAGGTCGCGGAGCTCGTCGCGTTCCTAGCCTCCGAAAGGGCGACGTCCATCCATGGGAGCGAGTACCTGATCGACGGGGGCACTGTGCCCACCGTTTGACGGCAAATACCGGACCCACCTTGGCACAACGCCCGCCGGCCCAACGCCAGAGTTCAGCCGCGGAGCCGCGGAGCCGCGAGGCTGGAGGTGTGCCCGCGGCTGGAGCGGCGCGCAGCTCCGTCGGTTGCAACGTTTCGTTCGGCGGCGGCACCATGAGGGGCGGAGGCACTCCTCGGCTGTCAACCCTGCGTCGCGCACGAGGCCGCCCTGTCGAACCGATCGACCGTTGACAGCCAATCGGCAACCTCCCGCAGCACCTCTGTGTCGGGCCCCGGCGGCAGCACTTCGTACTCCGAGATCGAGCCGGTCCCCGCCCGCTGGAAGAGGTGGTTGTGGTCGGGAAACAGCCGCACGGTGGCGTGCCGGTGGTCAGTTGTTATCCGGCGACACGCATCCGCGTTGGCCGCCCCCGGCACCTGGACGTCCTTGCCGCCGTATACGGCGAGCAACCGTCGATCGAGCCGGCCGAGGATCTCGGCCGGCTTCTGTCGCAACAGCGAACGATACGCCGGCGCGCCGACCACTCCGGCCATTACCCGTGCGTTCTCGTCGATAGCCGTCTCGTCGACTGCCGGCAGGTCCGGCCACGACCGCAGGTACTTTCGGATCACTCTCTCGATCTCTGGCAGAACGGCCGTCGACATCCGGCTCGACCGGGCCAGCGCGAACACCTGCTCGTTCATGCGACGCTCGTGCTCGATCTGAGCCGACGTCGCGCCGGCCTCCGCCGAGAGCGTACGCGCCTGCTCGTGCAGGAGCCACTCGATCGGCACGGCCGGCCCGGCGAGCATGACGACCGCCGATGCCTCGGTCTGCGGCGCGGCGGCGGCGGCGATCAACCCGCCCTCACTGTGCCCGAGGAGTGCGATCCGTTCCGCATCGACGGCCGGGTGGCTCGCAAGCCACCGGCAGGTAGCGACGACGTCCGCTACGGATCCGGCGAAGTCCTGCTCACCCGCGTCACCCGTCGAGCCACCGACCCCGCGATCGTCACAGCGGAGGACGACATACCCGCGGACGGCAAAGTACTCAGCGATAACCCGAAAGGGGGTGTGACCGCACACCGTCTCGTCCCGGTCGTTTGCCCCGGAACCGGAGACCAGGAGCAGACACGGGCGCGGGCCCGCCCCCGCAGGGGCGAGGAGGGTTCCCGCGAGGACGGCCTGCGCTACCGGAACTCGGACCTCTTCGGAGCATGCATCCATGTCGTCACCTTGAAGGAGCCGTCCTACCTCGCGAGACGCCGACGACAACGTACCTGTACTTCATTGAAGCAACATACTTACGAGTACCTTGGCCGCCGAACGATCTGCGGGTGAGCTGCGAAGCCCGCCGAGGTCGACGCTGCAGCGTGCCACGACCTTCCGTTCCGACGCAAGGCTTCGGTCACCCACACGGTGGGCTTCGTCGGCTCCACTCGCTTGTTGGGCAGCAACAGCTCAGCGCTCCTTCTTGAGGCGCTCCTACGCGGCACAGTAGCGCGACCAGTCTTCGTCCGACGCTTCAAACATGCGGCCGCGATGGTCCTTGACGCGGGCCGAGCAGACGCGGCTACTATGACAGAGAGATCCAATAGTAGCGCTTCAGAGGTCTGTTCGTATCGAGGGCCTTCGTCTCCCGCAACGAGCCTCCGTTCCTTTCGATGACGCGGATGGAGGCCGCGTTCGTGTCGTCACACGTGAGGAGCACTGAAGTCAATCCGAGCGCGCGAGCCACTGGCAAAGCCTGACGCAGCATCTCCGTAGCGACTCCGCGGCATCGGAAGGACGGTACTGTGTCGTAGCCGATGTGGCCGCCTTTGACGCGAAGTGCGTCGTTCAGTTCGTGATGAATGGAGATCCGCCCCACGAACTGTTCTTCCGCCACGGCCCATAGATGCGTCTTGGGAACGAACGTTTCGGTTCTCCGATTCGAGTCTGCCAACTTCCTTGCCACGAACGCGGCGAAGTCCTGTTCGACGGTCTCGAGGTCGCCCCCAACCCACCAGGGGAGGCCTTCGTGTCGGAATTCGCGAAGCCCACGCAAGAAGCTCTCTCGACATCTCTCCGCGGGCGGAACCAGCTGGATCTTCATTCGATGATTCACGCGCGTACCCTTCGTCGGGCGTCCATAGTAGCCAATGCCGCTCGTCGCCGCGCAGTTCCGCCGTCTGCCCAACGTCGCAATGAACTGTGCCACACGGCCCAATTCCGTGGTCCAGCGTGTAGGCCGCGAGCCGCGCTGCTCATCTTCGTATCCGCGCGGATGAGCCGCATCTCTCCTCAATCCATCTCCGTGTTCCCGGAGATAGGCCGTGATCTTCCGCCACGAATCAGCGTATATCCGGAGATAGACCTGCCGCGTAACCATATACCCCGGTAGCTAGGCCGCGGAGGCCCCGGTAGCGCACCGCAGGATGTGCGACCGGGATTCGGTCGAAAACGGCGCGGCGTCGTGCTGGCAGCCCCTGTGCTGGCCCCCTGCTCGCTCCCGCCCCTGCATATCACCCGCTGCGGGCGCCTGTACGAATCTGACAACCCGGGGCATTTGGAATCCATCAGCGTATCCCGTGGTGGCGCGAGGGCCGCCACCGCCTCGCATCCAGGAGCCGCCGTGATACACTTCCCATCATCGCGAGGCTTCTCGCCCTGAAGAAGGGCGACGTTCCGAGCCTCCCTCGGGCAGAGCTGGAACCGGTCCTCGGGAAATGAGCGTCTGCTCAGCCTCGGCGCTCTCCTGCTCAGCCCTCCTGCCCGTCCTGCGCGAACCATTTGGTACCCCATGTTACCATCGCCCGACTCCTGCGCATTCCTGTTCGTGTCGTCCGCAACCATGGTTCGGCGCCTGCGCCGCCCCCGCGCCCTCCTGCGCAACCCCCGCCGCCCCCTGCGCACTCAACTTTGTGCCCTGCGCAACACTTTTCCTCGCCTGCGCATGCCCCGCCGTGCCAGGTCGGTGGCCGGCTGCTCGCGGCGCCGGGCACACCGCTCCCCTGGACGCTGCGGCACACCGCCTTCTCCTAACCGTCGGAGTCGAGCACGATGAGGGACCGTCGGAGTCGAGCAAGGGGAGGGCCGCGTGGCGGGCGGCCACCGGAAACGTCCGCTCCAGCACATCCGACCCCAGGCTCGATCCGACCATACCGAGCAGCACGGCACGGCTGAGACCGAGGGCGCGCACCTCGTCCTCCAGCGCGTGCATGCGCGGCAGGTTCGCCCTTGGCTTCCCGTGCTGTCCTCCTCGCCGGCGACGCGGAACCGTGGGCGCGCCGCCCGCTGCGAGCTGCAAGCGAGATGCCCGCCGTCACGACCGCGTTCGAGCGCGGCGCCCGCTGCTCGGTCGGGCGCGGGAAGGAACGATCCGCGCGCTCGGCGGGAGGTGCGCGATCACCGTCGCTGCGTGCGTACGACGGTGACGGGCGTGGGGCACTGGCGAACGACCCTTTCCGCGACGCTGCCGGGGCACAGGGCTCCAGCCCGGCGAGCGCCCGCCGCGACCAGCTCGTCGTGGCTGACGTCACGCGCCTGCGCATGCCGGCGGGCGCGCTCCGGGATGGCCCGCACCTCGGCCTCGGTGTACCGCCGCCCGCTCTGTTCGCCCGGCTCCGCCATCGCTCTCCTCGGGTGCGCGCGGAGCATACGCTTGACCGCGTGCCCCCGGGCCGCTTCCATGAACGCAAGGACCGAGCGCAAGGACCCCATGAGCCGCGACAACGCCTTACGACGCGTGGGGACCACGGTCCGCAACAAGTGGACCCTGGAGCGGCTGCTCGGCGCCGGCGGCATGGCCGCCGTCTATGTCGGCGTGCACCGCATAGGGCGACGCGACGCCCTCAAGATCCTGCACCCGCAGGCGGCGAAATCCAAGGAGATCTGCGACCGCTTCGAGCGCGAGGCGCAGGCCGCGAACCGCTTCCGTCACCCGGGCGCCGTCGAGATCCGCGACATCGACGTTGCCGAGGACGGCGCGCCATTCCTGGTGATGGAGCTGCTCGAGGGCGAGTCGCTCGCGGACCGCGACCGACGCCTCGGCGGCCTCGAGCTCGCCGAGGTGCTCCACGTCACCGCCCAGGTGCTCGACACCCTCGCCGCGGCGCACGCGCAGGGGATCATCCACCGCGACATCAAGCCCGCGAACCTGTACGTCGTGCACGAGGACGGCGCCGGCGCGCCCCTCGCCGGCGCGGCCCAGCCCGGCCGAGGCGAGCGCATCAAGGTGCTCGATTTCGGCCTCGCGCGGATCCGCCAGGACTCGAGCCTCCAGGGCGAGCTCACGAAGATGGGCCTCGTGCTCGGCACGACGCCGTACATGCCGCCCGAGCAGGCGAAGGGCCGCGACATCGACCCGCGCGCCGACCTGTTCGCGGTGGGCGCCACGATGTTCCGTCTCCTCGCCGGCCACCACGTGCACGAGGCGAACACCGATTTCGATCTCCTGCTGAAGATGGGCAAGGAGCCGGCGCCGCCGCTCGCGAGGCGATCGCCCACCACCCCGCACGACGTGTGCCTCGTCGTCGATCGCGCGCTCGCCTTCGATCGCGACCAGCGTTACCCCGACGCCCGCGAGATGCTCGGGGACGTGCGCGCCCTCCTGCGGGGCGAGCCGCCTCCCCACGCGTCGCGGTTCGTGTCCCCCCTCGATGCGGGCGCGATCACGCTGCGGGGGCCGAGGTCGCCCGTCGCTCCGGACGCGGAGAGCCTGTCCGAGACGCGCCCCCCCGCGCACGGTCCCCATGAGGGCCGTCCCCGCGAGCGCCGGCCCGGCGAGCACCGTCCCCGCGAGCGCCGTCCCCGCGAGCGCCGTCCCCGCGAGCGCCGGCCCGGCGAGCACCGGCCCCGCGAGCGCCCCGACCCACGTCGACTCCATCGCCGTCGACTGGAGCGACGAGGTGCCACCGAACGACGACTCCGTCACCGTCGAGTGGAACGGCCCGTGCAACGCGAAACGCGAAGACTCGATCGCGGTCGACTGGAGCGATGACCCGGAGGCCAGCAGCCCGGCCTCCGGTCCCATACCGCGCTAGCGCGAGCGCCTGCCGTCCCGGCCCCGGCCCTGGCTCCGGCGCCCCCACAGCCCAGCCAAGGCCAGGCCCAGCACCGACGCGAGCGGCCCCGCGGTCCTCCCCGCCGCCCCGCCGGCGACCTCGCAGCCGCACCCGTCGTCGTCCACGACCAGCCCGGGGCCGTCGGCCGGCACGTCGACCCCCCCGCTGCCGCCAGCGCCTCCCTCGCCGCCGCCAGCGCCTCCCTCGCCGCCTTCACCGCCTTCTCCACCGGCCCCGCCGCCCGCGCCGCCAGCGCCTCCCTCGCCGCCCGGCGTATCCCCGCAGCGGCCCTCGTCGGGCACGAGCGCGCCGAACGGCGTGTTCGTGATGCCGCGGACCTCGATGTCGTCGATTTCCCAGCCGAAATCGCCCGTGTACGCGTCGGTGCCGATGCGGAAGCGGACCCGCACGGTCTTCCCCGCGAACGCCGTGCCCAGATCGAGCGTCACCCGCTCCTGCGCCGGCCAGGCCTCACTGGCGCCGATGTACCCCTGGCGCCCGGCGAGCGGATTGACCGACGGCTCATCGACCGTGTTGCCGATCGGACCGGTGTACCCGGCGTCCGTGTGCAGGGCGATGTCCTCCCACGTCGCCCCGTCGTCGTCGCTGATCTCGATGAGCCCGCCGTCCCAGTGGATCGCCGCGGCGTCGTCCGTCGCCGGCGTGATCTCGAACGAGTAGCGGTGGTTGAACTGGAGGACGAGCGGCTCGCCCTCGCCGACCGCAAGCGGCGGCGACACGAGCTGCGTGTCCGAGAGGCTCGGGTAGTCGACGCCGCGCCACGCGTGGTTCGTCAGGTCGGTCTTCTCGCGCGACCAGATCGCGTCCGCCTCGACGCCGTCCTTCGCCCACACGGGCGCCTCGCTCTCGACGGAATCGACGCTGGACGCCTCCGGCACGTCGTCGACGTGCAGCCGCGCCCCCGCCACCGCGGCGACGGTCGCCTCGCACGCCTCCGGCGCGGCGATCTCCACGCGGAGCTCCACCGTCTCCGTCTCCTGCACCGCGTCGTCCACGTTCACGTCGACCACGATGGTCGCGGCGCCGAACGGCGGGACCTCCGGCACCGGGAACGTCGCCCCGCCCGGGAAGGTCACGCGGGCGCTGCTCGACGTGACCGTCGCCTGGGCCCCCGCGAGCGGCACGGGGCCGGCGTTCCGCACCTCGAACGTCACGGCCCCGCGCTCGCCGCCGTCGAGGAAGCCGTCCTCGTCGCAGGAGCTCGCGGCGTCGCCCACCTGCGCCACCGAGGCGGCCGCCCACGGCTTCAGCTCGAAGCCCTCCACCACGCCCGCGAAGTCCTCCGAGTCGCGCGGCGCCGACACGGCGCACGTCCCCGCCCCGCGCCGGGCGAAGCCGCCCGCGAGCGCCAGCATGTCGGCCTCGCTCCGCGCGGCCGCCGCCGCGAGCAGCGCGTCCCGCTGCTCCGTGTAGGTCGCGTCCATCGGCGCGAGCTTCATCCCCGCCACGATGAGGTCGGACATGAGCCGCCGCGCCTCCTCGAACGTGTACACGCGCTGCCCGCCCTCCTCCCGCGTGAGCAGCGCGACGTAGCCCTCGAGCAGCATGAGCGCCCAGATCTCGCCGGCGTTGTGCTGCTCGGAGTTCTCCACCGCGGGGCTCGGGAGCTGCGGGTGATCCGGGAGCTCCACCCCGTCGGTGACGTGCCTGAACGTGAACGCGTTCTTCTCGAGGTCGACCGTGTAAGGCGACCTCCGGCCACCGAAGTAGCCGCTGTCCCCGTTCTCCTCGCCCGCGTAGATCGTCAGCGCGAACGTGCCCTCGAGGTCGTCCCCCTCGCGCATCGCCATGTGCAGCGCGACGAAGTCGCCCCACCCCTCGCTCTGCGCGCTGCACTGCGCCGTGCCGCAGCGGGTCAGGCGCCGGTGGATGTAATGCCCCCACTCATGGGCGATGATGGTGTTGTCGATCGTGCCGTCGCGCACGATGCCGGCGTCGCGCTCCATCGTGGCCGTGACCGTCCCCTCCAGGAGCGCGGTCTTCAGGGTGGCCCCCTCCTCGAAGGGGATGGAGAGCACCGGGATGTTCACCACGGCCGCCTCGGGCGCGCCGTTCGGCATCGGCGGGGGCGCGGCGCCGGCCGCGTTGTTGGCGAGCAGCAGGCCGATCGCGCCCGCGGCCTCGGCGTTCACCGCCTTCTGCTTGAACGTGCAGCTGCCCCGGTCCACGAGCAGGATCTTGCCGACGACGTTGTAGAGCGGCGCCTGGCAGCCGTCGCGCGTGCCGTCCACCGCGTCGTCGGGCGTCGCGTCCTCCCCGTCGTCCACGAGGACGATCTCGCCCGTCACGTTGAAGTGCGACGCGCCGAACGTCGCGACGTTGGTGGTCAGGCTCGCGCCGCCCGGCGCGATGGTCAGCGAGCGCCGGACGTCCTGGCTATTCCAGAGGTACATCTGCATGCGCGGCGAGGCGCCATCGGACAGGGTGGTCATGTCCGCGTTGTTGCGCTTGCCCTCCGGGTTCAGCGCGCCGTCCTGCGCCTCGGCGTGGATCGGATCGCCGCCGAGGCCGCCGCGCCCGAAGTTGTCCTGCTGGGCGTTGCCGGCGGCCTCGTCGAAGCCCGAGTCGTAGTACCAGTCGTGCAGCCAGTTGTTCACGTAGAACAGCTGGGTCACCGAGGCCATCGTCTGCTCCTCGCTCGACAGCGGCTCGAGCAGCGGATCGTAGACGCGATCGAACGTCCTCTCCGACGTGGTCGTCGCCCGGAGGTCGCCGTTCGAGTAGCCGTCGGGGCTCCGGTGGTCCGCGTAGGCGTCCACGTTGTTGCCGAGGGTCTGGGACGCGTTCCGGGGCAGCCACGGATCGACCGCGCCGTCCGGGTTCTTGTTGAAGCCCTCCATCGAGACGAGCGGCGCCGGCACGAACTCCGGCTGGGACCCGTCCGGCGTCCCGATCGGGTGCGGCGTGAAGTCGGCCTGCGGCCCGTCGAGCGGCCGGCCGTTCCCGGTGGTCTCCGCCCAGACGCGGTACGTGAACACGTCGCTCTCGACGAGGTCCCGCCGGTGGAGCACGCGGCCGTCGTCCGCCGCGATCACGTACTCGTACGCGTCCGAAGCGCGAGACGTCGCCCGACCCGAGATGAACTCGACGAAGTACGCCGGCACCAGCGCCTCCGCCGTCGGGAAAAAGACCTTCTTGACGCGCGCCGGCTCGACGAGGTGGAGGTCCGCGGCCGCGAGCGCGCCCCCCGGCGCGAGCTCGAAGACCCGGTAGTCGCCGGCGGCGCGCTGGGTGTCGACCACGTCGCGCGGCCCCGCGTGGACGCCGTAGAGCGCCTCGAGCGCCCGCACGAGCGCGTGCCCTGGCGCGAGGCGGAACGTGCGGGTGCCCGCCGCGGGCTTCGCGGGCACGGCGGCCGCGTGCAGGTTGCCGGAGATGGCGACGAGGTCGAGGTTCTGCCGCAGCAGCACCTTCACGTCGTTCTGGAACACCTCGGCGCCGTCCACGCGCTGGCGCAGGATCACGATGATCGGCCCCTGGCCGAGGTCGTGGACGTGGACCACCTCGGCCGTCGCCAGCGCGGCCCTGGGCAGGCCGTAGGCCTCGGCGAAGCGGTCCAGGTAGCGCCGCGCGGCCGCCTCCGGGGTCGTCCCGGCGGCGAGCGTCTGCGCCGCGCCGGGCGCCGCCCAGAGGAAGGTCGGGACGCCGCGCCGCTCGTCGACGGCCGTGACGATCCCGCCCGCGCGCGCGGCGAGCGCGCCGGCCCGGACGAGCGGATCCGCCGGCGCGCCCGGCGCCTTCGCGCGCAGGGTCGCCTTGGCGTCGGGCCGGGTGCCGGCGTGCGCGTGCGCGCCGGCGAGGAGCGCGAGCGAGAGCGTGAGACAGCGAAGGGAACGCTTCATCCGATCTTCTCCGTGCGTGACTGAATACAGCGGTCATGCCGCCGGATCGATGTGGCTCCGGGGGAACCGGCCTTGCCGCCCTTGCAGGCGAAGGTCCCTGGATAATCGTTCTCATCGCGCGAGGGAAGCCGCTCGGCCGGCTCGATCAGATGGGCTCGCCCGCGCTGCCTGCGCGCGGCGCGGACAGAGTGCGGACAGCGCGCGGACAGAGCGCCGACAGCGCGCCGGCGCCGCGCTGTCGACCCCGGCGGGGCCTGACGCTAAGATGGTCAGGATGCTCGCCACCGGAAAGCCGGCAGCGGTGCGGCGACACCACCGCGCGCCCTCGCCCCTGCACTTCCCCGAACAGGCCACCGTGCCCGAGACCAAGCGCCACCTCGAGCTGAGAACGCTGCTCTACCTCGTGCTCAAGACCTTTGCGGACCGGCACACCATCGGCAGCGATCAGTTCGTGTACTGGCTCGCCTCGAACCCGCGGCGGTGCCTGGCCCCCGACGCCTTCGTGCGCCTCGGGACGCCGGACACGACATTCCGTTCGTGGAAGACGTGGGAGCGTGGGGCGCCCGAGCTCGCGGTCGAGATCGTCAGCGACCACGACGACGACACGGCCGACTGGGACGAGAAGCTGGACCGCTACCACGAGCTCGGTGTTCTCGAGCTCGTCCGCTTCGATCCGGCCGCCCCCGAGGGGCAGCGGCTCCGGGTGTGGGACCGGATCCAGGGTGATCTGGTCGAGCGCGAGGTCGAGGCGGATCACACGGCGTGCGACGTCCTCGGCCTGCACTGGGTGGTCGCAGCGTCCAACGGGATGCCCGTGGCGCTCCGGCTCGCCCGCGACCCCGCGGGTCGCGACCTCGTGCTGACCGCGGAGGAAGCCGCCGAGGTCAGGGCAAAGGCGGCGGAGCGCCGCATCGCCGAGCTCGAGGCCGAGCTGCAGCGGCAGCGCGGCGGCTGAGCGCCGCCCGGGCGTTCCGGCGGCGCCGCCGGCCGGCCAGGCGGATGCGAGGGGGCATCGGAGGGGCGCTGTACTAGGATGCCCCCCGCATGCTCGGCGAAGCGAAGCAGATCTACCTGGCCACGCGGAAGAAGCACGACCAGCTCTTCAACACCTACGTCATGCGCCCGCTCGCCGCCGGCGTGGTCGCGCTCTTCGCGCGGACCGCGATCACGCCGAACCAGGTGACGTTGCTCAACCTCGCCGTGTTCGTTGTCGCCGCGGCGTTGCTCGTCGCCCTGCCCACGACGTCGGGCGGCCTGATCGCCATCGGTGTCCTCGAGCTGAGTTACCTGCTCGACTGCGCCGACGGGATGCTCGCGCGCCACAAGCAGCTCGCGTCGAAGGAGGGCCACCTCTTCGACTTCTTCACGGACGAGCTCAAGGCGGTGCTCCTCTCCGGCGCGCTCTCTGTGCGCTTCTTTTATGGCGGCGGCCTCGGGCTCGACGCCGCCCTCTGGCCCGCCCAAGACCCGCGCTTCCTGCTCGCCGGCGTCGTCGGGGTCGCGGTGATCGCCTCGGCGATCTCGCTGACGAACTTCGTCCGCCGCCCGGAGATCAGCGGCAGGGAGACGACGGTCTCTGCCTATTACGAGACCGTCGCCGAGAGCCGGCCGCAGACGCCCGCCGCCCGGGCCGCGGCGCTCGTGACCCTGTTTCTCCGCTTCCTGAACCATTATCCGAGCCACATCTGGGCCTTCGCGCTCGCGGGCCGGCTCGACGTGTTCTTCTGGATTTATGTGCTGATCAACGGCCTCTACCTGGCGAGGGGCTGGCTAGGCCTGCTCCTCAGGTTCGGGCGCACGTAGCGGCCCGGCGGCGGGGCGGCGGCGCTCCCTGGCGGCCGCTCCGACAAGCACGCTTCGTGGCGGCGATATCGGTCTTGAAGGATGGCGTCGTGGTGGTCGGTTCACACGACGTCTGACCGCGACGCTCTCCTGATCGGTGGCTGTCGCCTCCCGCCGTTGTGTGTCCATGACTCCAGCGTCCCGGTCGCGCGAGGCGCGAGGTGCGATCGCGGGGGCCGCGCCCCTCGCCCGTCCTGCCCGCCGAAAATTGGCCTCTCTCCCCCTGCCGTGCATTACCGTCTCCCCGCCATGCCCACGCTGCACCGAACGCGCGCTCGAGCCACGCCCGCGGCGAGCCGCCCTGCGTTCGCGCTGCTCGCCCTCGCCGCGCTCTTTCCGGGCTGCGGCGAGCGCGGCAGCGCCCCGGATTCCCCGGTCGAGGTCCAGGGCGGCGCCGGCGCGAAGGACACCGCCCAGGGCCTCTCCCCCTCCGGCGCCCCCTCGCCCTCCTCCCCTGCCCCGGCCGAGGACGAGCCCCCGGCCGGCCAGCCCGCGAGCGCGCCGCTCGTCACGCTGGGCGGCGTCGCCAACGTGCCGCCGCCGCCGCTCGAGGGCAGCCCGCGGCTCGCCAGCATCGCGATGCTCACCCGCGTCTACGCCCGGCCCAGCGCCGGCGCGAAGCGCGTCGGCTTCCTCCGCGCCGGCGCCGTCGTCGAGATGGATCCGGAGCCCGCCGGCACGGACGGCTGCCCCGGCGGCTTCCGCAAGATCAAGCCGTTCGGCTACGTGTGCCTCGGCGCCGACGCCACGCTCGACCTCGACCACGAGATCGTCCGCGCCGCGACGCGCCGCCCCGACATCACCCACAAGCTCCCGTACATGTACGGCACCGTGACGCGCGGCGGCCCCGCCTACGCGCGCATCCCGACCGAGGACGACCTCGCGCGGCACGAGCCGAGCCTCAAGAAGCACCTCGACCGCTGGGCCAAGGACGAGGAGAGCGGCGCCACCTACGGCCTCGACGTCTGGCTCAAGTGGAGCCAGCACCCCGCGCCGCCCGCGCTCGACGCGCTCGCGCAGCGCGTCACCGACCCGGACATCCCCTGGTTCCTGCGCGACGGCCGCCGCGCCCCCAACCTGTCCGGCCTCATCAAGACCGACGACGCCGTCAAGATCGACGAGATCTCCCGGCGCAACGGCATGGCCTTCCTCGAGTCCTTCCTCCACGAGGGCCGCCGCTACAACGTCACCACCGATCTCCGGGTCGTCCCCGCCGATCGCTTCCGCCCCATCCGCGGCTCCGACTTCCACGGCGTCGAGATCGGCAAGGACATCGACTTCCCCTTCGCCCTCGTGCGCCGCCCCGGCGGCAAGCGGTGGCGCACCGAGGGCAAGAGGCTGGTCGACGACGGAGAGCTCGAGTGGCGCTCGGCCGTGCCCCTGACCGGAAAGCAGCAGTTCTTCGGGGGCAAGCTCCACTACGAGACGAAGGACGGCGCCTGGATCGACGACCGCCACGCCGGCCGCGTCGATCCCGCCAAGAAGATGCCCGCCTGGGGGAAGAACGGCGAGAAGTGGCTCGACGTCAGCCTCACGAAGCAGATCCTCGTCGCCTACGAGGGCACGAAGCCCGTCTATGCCACGCTGATCTCGAGCGGCGAGGCGGGGCTCGGCGACCACGAGACCACCACCGCGACGAAGCGCGGCATCTTCCGTATCCACACGAAGTACATCTCCATCACCATGGACTCCGACGCGGTGGGCGAGGAGTTCGAGCTGCGCGACGTCCCCTACGTGCAGTACTTCGAGGACGGGTATGCGCTGCACGGCGCCTACTGGCACGACAAGTTCGGCCGCCCGAAGAGCCACGGTTGCATCAACCTCGCTCCGGAGGACGCGCGCCGCCTGTTCTTCTGGACCGAGCCCGCCGTCCCGCCGGGCTGGCACGGCGCCGCGCGCTCGCTCACCGGAACCGTGGTGTTCGTGCACCCCTGATCCACGGGACGCCGCGCGGCGTCAAGCGCCCGGCAGCTCCCCGCGCCGCCGGGGGAAGCGCGAGCGCGAGCGCGCGCGGGCGGCCGGCCCCCCGCGCGCGCACTCCCGAGGAGCGGGACAGATCGATCGAGGACCACACTTCGCGCGACTGGCCGCGTGAATGAGAGCAGAGTCGTGGTAGCGTCCCGCCCATGCAGCTTGCCGTCGTGGGAACAGGGTATGTCGGCCTCGTTGCCGGCGCAGGGTTCGCGGACTTCGGGAACGACGTCGCGTGCGTCGACGTGTCCGCCGCCAAGATAGAGATGCTGAAGCGCGGAGAGATGCCGATCTACGAGCCCGGCCTCGACGTGCTCATCGCCAAGAACGCCCGCGACGGCAGGTTGCGGTTCTCCACCGACGTCGCGGGCGCGATCCGCGACGCCGAGATCGTCTTCATCGCCGTGGGCACGCCCCAGGCCGAGGACGGCTCCGCCGACCTCTCCGCCGTCGAGGCCGTCGGCGAGACGATCGGCAAGAACCTGAATAATTTCAAGGTGATCGCCACGAAGAGCACCGTCCCCGTCGGCACGGCGGACCGGCTCCGGCAGATCATCTCCGCGCACACCGCGCAGCCGTTCGCCGTCGCGTCGAACCCGGAGTTCCTCAAGGAGGGCGACGCGGTGAACGACTTCATGAAGCCCGATCGCGTGATCATCGGCTCGGACGACCCGAAGGCGCGCGAGATCCTGCGCCACCTCTACAACCCGTTCGTCCGGGCGAGCGACCGCATCCAGCTGATGGACGCCCGCTCCGCCGAGCTCACCAAGTACGCGGCGAACGCCCTGCTCGCGTCGCGCATCTCGTTCATGAACGACCTCGCGCTGCTCGCGGAGAAGGTCGGCGCCGACATCGAGCTCGTGCGCAAGGGCGTCGGGGCCGACCCGCGCATCGGCACGAAGTTCCTCTTCGCCGGCCCGGGCTTCGGCGGCTCCTGTTTCCCGAAGGACCTCTCGGCCATCCTCTACACCGCGGGCACGGTGGGGCACGACCTCGAGATCGTCCGCGCGACGGAGCGGGTGAACGCGCGGCAGAAGCGCGTCCTCGCGGCCAAGGTGCGCGCCCACTTCGACGGCGCGCTGAAGGGGAAGACGATCGCGGTCTGGGGGCTCGCGTTCAAGCCGCAGACCGACGACATCCGCGAGGCGCCCGCGCTCACGCTGATCGACGAGCTGCTCGAGGCGGGCGCCACGGTGCAGGCGCACGACCCGCAGGCGATGCCGAACGTGCGCGCCATCTACAATAACCGGATCCTCCTGAGCGACGGCATGTACGGCGCGGCCGAGGGCGCGGACGCGCTCGTCGTCGTGACCGAGTGGCACGAGTACCGTCGCCCCGACTTCCACCGGCTGAAGCGCATCCTGAGCTCCCCGGCGCTCTTCGACGGGCGCAACGTCTGGGAGCCCGACGAGCTCCGCGGCATGGGCTTCCTCTACACCGGCATCGGCCGGAAGTAGCGCACGCGCCCGAGAGACGGCAGCGCGGATACCGCTCGGCGTCCGCGCCGCCGTCGCTCGGCCGCCGCGCCGCCGTCGCTCAGCTGTCGCCGGGGTCCGAGGGTATCGTGAGGCGGCGGCTGCTCGGCGGCTCCTCGCTCAGGTAACGCGGCGCGGGCGCGGGCGAGATCCGCCGGCTGCTCGGCGGCTCCTCGCCGAGCAGCCGCGGCGAGGGCGGCATCGCGAGCCGGCGGCTGCTGCTCGGCGGGTCCTCGCCGGTGTGCCGGTCCCAGCGCCGCTCTAGCATCTTCCGGTCCACGCCGATGAGCCGGGCCGCGGCCGCCTTGTTGCCGCCGCAGCTCTCGATCGCGTGGTGCAGCACCGCCCGCTCGATCACGCGGAGCTTCGACCCGAGCCGCTCCGGCAGCGCGAGCAGCGCGCGCGCCAGCCGGTCGATCTCGGCGGTCGCGTCGACCACCGGCCGCTCGCGGGCGAGCTCCTCGAGCGTCGGCACGTCGATGAGATCGTCGTCCGCGAGCAGCGCCAGCCGCTCGACCACGTTCCGGAGCTCCCGCACGTTGCCCGGCCAGGGCCGCCGGACGAGCCACGCGATCGCGTCGTCGGTGTAGCGGAGCTTGCGCGGGAGCTCTGCGGTGAAGGCGAGCAAGAGCTCGATGAGATCCGCGTCGCGCTCGGCGAGCGACGGCACGTGCACCGTCACCACGTTGAGCCGGTAGAAGAGATCCTCCCGGAAGCGCCCCTCGCTGATGCGCTTCTCGAGGTCCACGTGGGTCGCGGCGAGCACGCGGGCGCGCAGCGGGATCTCCGACTCGGCCCCGAGC
The DNA here is from genome assembly GCF_002950945.1 of Sorangium cellulosum. GTDB lineage: Bacteria > Myxococcota_A > Polyangia > Polyangiales > Polyangiaceae > Sorangium > Sorangium cellulosum_E. Next base: position 4,276,688 of record NZ_CP012673.1, on the reverse strand, counting down.
GGGCGGAAGCGGCGGTCCTCGAGCACGCGGAGCAGCTTCGCCTGGAGCTCGCCGGGCATCTCGGCGATCTCGTCGAGCAGGATGGTGCCCGCGCCCGCGAGCTCGAGCTGGCCGCGCATGCGCTTCTCCGCGCCCGTGAACGCGCCGCGCTCGTGGCCGAAGATGAGCGACTCGATCAGCGTCCCCGGCAGCGCCGAGCAGTTGACCGCCACGAACGGCTCGCCGCGGCGCGAGCTCATCTCGTGCAGCGCGCGCGCGACCATCTCCTTGCCGCTGCCGGTCTCGCCGCGGATGAGCACGGTCTTGCTCGACTCCGCCACCCGCTCGATGATCCGGCGCACGCGATCCATCGCCGCGGACGAGCCGAGGATCGCCTTCGTGCCGAACGTGCGGTCGACCCGCTCCCGCAGCCGCACCACCTCGCCCTTGAGCAAGAGCCGCTCGCGCTGCCCCTCGATGATGGGCAGCAGCATCTCCGGGCAGAGCTCGTCCTTCAGCACGTAGTCCTGCGCGCCGAGCCGCATCGCCTCGCGGATCTCGGACAGCTCGCTGATCGAGGTGACCATCACCGCGGGCGTGCTGCGCCCCGACGCCCGCACCCGCCGCAGGATCTCGAGGCCCCCGCGGTCGCGCGGGTCGTCCGAGAGGCGCACGTCGAGCAGCAGGAGATCGGGCGCGCCCCGCTCCACCGCCGCCAGCGCGTCGTCCAGGCCGGCGGCCTCCAGCACCTCGACCCCGTCGAGCGCCGCGAGGATCTGCCGCAGCGTGCGGCGACCGCTCCGCTGATCATCGACGACCAGGATCTTCACGCGACCTCGTTCTCTGCGCTCATGGCGACGTCGGCGGCCGGGACGGCGATGACGAACCACGTCCTGCCGTCGCGCCGCTCCGGGTTGATGGACCAGCCGTGGGCCCGGACGATCCGGTGCGTGATCGCGAGCCCGAGCCCGGTCCCACGCGGCTTCGTAGTGTACCAGGGCGCGAAGATCCGCGCGGGGTCTCCCGCGACGCCCGGCCCCGAGTCCCAGACGACGAGCTCCGCGCCCCCCTCGGCCGACGCGAGCGGCTCCCAGATCACGCCGACCTCCCCCTTCTCGCCGGCCGCGTCGAGGCCGTTCGAGAGGAGGTTCACGAGCACCTGCGTCGCCTGGTCGGGGTCGCAGCTCAGCAGCGCCGCCCCGCTCACCCGCGCCTCGATCCGCCGCTTGCCGAGCTGGTCGCGCAGCAGCATCTCCGCCCGGCACACGAGCTCCTCGACCGCGAGGCGGCGGCGCTCGAGCCGCCGGTGCGTCACCCGGCGCAGCCCCATCACGAGGCGCTCCAGACGCTCGACCTCCTCGCAGCCGATCTCGACCTCCTCGGCGTCGAGGCTCTGGCCGCTCGATCCCCGCTTGAACACCGAGCGGAAGAAGTTGATGGGGTAACGCACCTCGTGGGTGATCTCGGCCGCGAGCGTCTCGATGAGGGCCGCGCGCTCGTCGCGCCACGCGGCGGCCTGCTCCCGCCGCCGCCGCTCCAGCTCGGCGTAGCTGTGGGCGTGCGCCATGGCGAGCGCCGCCTGGTTGCCGATCGTGCGGAGCAGGTCGAGGTCCTCGCTCGTGAACAGGGCCCCGCCGCGCTTCCTGCCCACCTCGAGCACGCCGAGCAGCCGGCCGCGGAACATGACGGTCAGCGAGAGCTCGCTCGCGCTGGGCTCGGGGGGGCCGAGCCCGATGAGCCGCTCGCCGCTCGGCTCGGCGTCCCGGGGATCCGCCTCGCCGGAGCCGTCGCCCGCGTCGACCGCGTCGACCGCGACGCGCCGGAAGTCGACGCGCTCGCAGGGCAGCCAGCGCGCCACGGTGCGCTCCACCGCGTCCGCGACGGCCTCGGGGTCGGTGACGAGCGTGAGCTCCTCGCTGAGCTGCTCGATCGTGGGCTTGTACTCCGCGCGCGCCGGGAACAGCTTCCGGTCGCCCGCGCCGAGCGCGAACACGACGAGCCCCGCGCCGATCACCGCGGCGGGCGCGGCGACCTTGATCGCGCCGAGCAGCGGCAGGCCGGCGTAGCCCGCGCAGGCGGAGCAGAGGATCACCGTGAGCGCGACCATCATGCCGGCGAGGATGACGCGCGTGTGCGGGCGCGAGAGCAGCGCGCGGCTGCCCCAGAGATCGTAGCGGATGAACGCGACCACGCTCGCGACCGGGGTGAGGGCGAGCGCCGGGACGGCGAACCACGCGAGCGTCGACGCGGAGACGCCGAGCATGGCCAGCAGGAAGCCGAGGCCGAGCACGACCTTGGGCGGCGCCATCGCGAGGAGCATCGCGCGCAGCGTGCGGCGGCGGTCCCCCGTGGCCGCGACGTAGCGGGTGATCAGGGTGATCGCGAAGAAGAAGAACGACGCGCCGAGCAGGAGCGCGCAGACGTTCCGGAGCGCGACGGTGGTCCAGCCGATGGCGTGCGACGCGAGCATGCCGGCGGCGAGCAGCCCGCCGAGCCCGCCGACGATCCGGACGGCAGCGGGGTAACGCGCGAGGAGCGCGACGTCGTCCGGCAGCCGCAGCGGCAGGATGAAGAAGCTGACCGGGACCAGCGCGTAGGCGACGTGGAAGAACGGAACGAGGTCGCGCGAGCTGTGATAGTCGAACAGCGTGAACTGGAAGAGCCCGGCGAGCAGGGCGGCGCTCGCGAAGGCGCGGGCGAGCTTGCCGCGCGGGCTCGCGATCAGGGCGATGAGCGCGGCGCCCACGTGGAGCGCGGCGACGACCATCAGGCCGCCGGCGTAGAACCACCAGGCGAGCGGGTCGAGCGGGACGAGGGTGAGCTCGACGTCGCGCAGCCCCTCGCGCGTCTCGACGCGGGCGCGCACCGAGCGCCGCCCCTCGCGCGCGGCCTGCTCGACCGCGGCGTCCCAGGCGCTCGCGCGGTAGCGCCCCACGGTGCTCTCGAGGCGCCAGCCGTTGACCTCGACGATGCGGTCCGGAAACCGGAGGCCCTTCTTGAACCCCTCCCAGGACGGCCGCCCGAGGCTGGACACCACGCCGTCCGGGTCCACGAGGACGCCGGGGAACGGGCGTTCGTACCAGCTCAACGCGTTGCGCATCCCGAAGCCGCCCAGCACGAGCGCCGCGAGGACGACCGCCGCAAAGAGCCAACGCCGATTCTCGATAGCTGGCATCGCGAGCAACGGCAGCGCGAAAATTGCGCTCCGAGTCACTCACGATACGCTGGAACCCTGGGTGAACCAACGGGGCTCACGCGCCGGACGCGGCGACGACGTCGTGTTCCCCCGCGCGCCCGGCGCCCCCGCCGCGGCGATGTTCCGCGAGATTCATTACGTTTCCTCCCGGAGATGCGAGGGGGATCACGCCACCCGCGGCCCGACGGGGCGCGTCCGGCGCGCGCCGCCTGGTCGCGCGCGGTGCGCGGCGCTGGTGTCGGCGGCCACGTCGGCGTCGGTGTCCGTATGGGCCGTATTTGCGGCGTTTGCAAACACCATGTCGGCCAGGTCTCCGAAACGTGACTCGACGGCGTCCCTCGTCGCGGGATCGATCGCCGATCGCACGAGCCGATCGAGGAGGGCGGTGAGCTCGTCGCGCACGCGCGGCGAGGGCGGCGGGGCGTGGCGGCTCGCGGCGAAGCCCCGGGCGAGGATCGACAGCTGCCGCAGCACCGTGCCCGGGCCGTGGGCGCGCCGCCGCCGCGCGTCGCCCGCGACGAGGCGGGCGTGGCGCGCGAGCGCGCAGGCGCCGTGGCAGAGGCCCGGATCGGCGAGCAGCGCCCGGACGGCCCAGCGCGCGAGGCGGCGCGAGTACAGGCGGCGGGCGCCGCGGAAGGCGCGCGCGGCGCCGTCCTCGCCGATCAGCACCAGCGCGAGCGCGATCGGATCGCCGGCCGCGAGGCAGGCCCGGCCCGCGTCGATGCGGCCGTAGCCGTGCTTCGCGCTGTGGCCGTCGCGGTCGCGCGCGTCCGGCAGGAGATCCCAGGGATCGGCGACCGGCGCGGCCGACGCGGGCGCCGCCGGCGGCACCGGGGTGAGCGTGCGCGTGACGAGGGCGTCGAGTTCGGACAGGCGGAGCGCGGGGTTCCGCGCGAGGACGAGGAGCAGGGCGCCCGCGGCGAGGGCCGAGGCCCCGCTCGACTCGGCGTGGCAGAGCCGCTCGGCCGCGGGATCGGCGCCGGGCGCCGGCGGGATCGGGCAGGCGAGATCGTCGCCGGGCGCGAGCCAGCGCACCGCCGGGCCGCGGTTCGCGAAGGGGCGGCTGCGCCCCCGGCGGTCCCGCCAGAGGAACCACCCGCCGTCGCGGCCGCTCGGGCCGACGCAGAACACCCGGGGGTCGCTCGCGGGCTCGCCGAACCCGAGGGAGAAGCTCGCGTGCAGCGACTCGGGCGGGCTCGATGCCTCGCGGCCGGTCGGGAAGACGACGGGGCAGCCTCGCCCGCGGCGCCCGAGGCGGACGGCGAACTCGATCGCGTCGTCCAGCATGGGGGTGGTCGAGCCCTCGACGTACGCGGCGCAGACCACGACGTCGGCGCCGTCGCTGACCGCCTGCACGAGGGCGACCGGCAGGGCGAGCACACACGAGCCCGGCTTCGGGATCAGGTAGAGCCGCGGCGAGGCGTCCGGCGCGACGCCGCGGAACCCGCCGGGGCGCCGGCATCCGGCGGCCCAGGCGACCATGAAGGCGCCGTGCGCCTGGCTGCGCGGCGGGTGCTCGAGCATGACGAGCACCTCGCGGTCGAGGCCGAGATCGTCGGCTGCCCAGGCGTCGTCGTCGATGACCGCGAGGCGCGTTCCGGCGCCGCCGCCCGAGCGGCGGCGATCGACGCCGATCCCGCCGCCCTCGGCGCGCAGGAACCAGCGGCCGGGCGTCTCGGGCTCTTCTTCCTCCGATTCCTCCGACGGGGGGCGCGCCGTCCACGCGCCGTCGGGCCGGGCCGTGGCGCCCGCGGCGGCGTCGAACCGGGGGGCGACGGCGGCGCTCGGCCGCAGCGCGGAGGCGACGTACCGCACCGGGATCGCCGCGGCGGCGAGCGCCGCGGCGACCTCGGCGCGGCGCCCGGGGGCGGGCGAGCGGACGCGGAGCCAGAAGATCGGCGTCCGGTAGAGGACCGGCTCGACCGCCGTGTCGGGCCAGCGCGCCGCGAGCGCCGCCGCCACGGCGCCGGGCGCCACGGGGTCGCGCGCGGCGACGACCAGGTCGAGGGGGCCGCCGTCGTCGTCGCCCGCGGCGGTGGGGACCGGGGCATACCCGAAGTCCCACGGCCTTCGCCGCGGGCGCGGGGGGTCCCCGGCGGCCGCCGCGCGCTGAGGGGCTCCCCGGGTGGCCGCGCCGCGGCCACGGCTCATGCGAGCACGGCCTTCGCCCAGGCGTTGAGCCCGTGGGCGCGGTTGGCGAAGCCGGGGCTCTCGGCCTCGCACCGCGCGAGCTCCCGCGCCTGCGCCTCCCTCGCCTCGGCCCAGGCGGCGACGCGGCGGGCGCCGAGCACGGCGGCCCGGCGCCGCGCGGCGCGGAAGCACCGGCGCTCGTCGTCGAGCATCGCCGCGAGCACGCCGGAGTCGAAGACCATGCGGCGGACGGGGATCAGGGGCGAGGGCGCGCTGGACGCCGGCGGCGGCTCGCTCTGCGCCTTCGGGGTCGCGGCGATGCCCCAGGGCGGCGTGGCGAACGCGCCGAACGTGCCGGTCGCGCGGTGGAGCGACCCGGAGGCGCGTTCCGGCGCGCGCTCCTCGGGCTCCCCCTGCCCGCGCGCGTGGTGCTCCGAGGCGAGCACGACGGCCCAGGCGCCGCCTCGCTGGTAGTCGTCCTGCCAGTCCATCACGTCGTCGTGGAGCTGCAGCCCGAGCCACACCGACGAGAGCAGCCGCGCGAGCGCCTCGCGCTGCGCGGCCGTCCAGCCCGCGGCGTGGGCCAGGGCGATCGACGCCGGGAAGCCGACGCGCTGCTTCCCGAGGGAGAGCTCGTAGTAGCGGCCGAAGCCCGCGGGCTCGCCGCTCGCGAGCAGGCTGCGCTCGGCCTCGATGGCGCGGAGCGTCTCGTCGTCGGCGCCGGCGAAGTCGATGGCCGGGTCGTCGACGCCGGGCGCCACGCGGCCGAGCGCGGCGTCGCGGGCCCGCCGCACGTGGGCGAGGATCGCCTCCAGCTGCCACGTCGGGCGGACCTGCGCGTCCTTGATGCGATCGGTGCCGAACGCCTCGATGACGGCGAGCAGGTGCGCGAGCAGCGCGTCCTGCACCGTGGCCCCCCGGACGTTCGGCATGGCCTCCGCGAGCAGCGCGGGCGCGGCCAGCGTGATCTCGTTGCTGAACACGGCGCTCCAGGGCACGTCCCGCGACGGCGACAGGCCGAGCGTGTAGGCCAGCCCCTGCGCCTCGGCGTGCAGCATCCCGGGGAGCGTCCGCCAGAACGCCTTGTAGAGCTCATCCACCCACTGCGCTTCATCCATGGGCGGGCACCTCCATGGACCGGAGCGGGGCGCGCCGCGGCGGCGCACCTCGCGGCCGCCGCGCGCGCGGGCGCCTGGCAGCGCCGCGCCAAGGTCGCGCCCCGGCGTGTGGGCGCTCCCCTGCGTGTGGGCGCGCCCCGGCGTGTGGACGCGCCCCGGCGTGTGGCACCGGGGCGGAGCCGCGCCGGTGAGGCGCACGACGATGGCGGTGGGACCCCGCCTGCCTCCTTCGTCGCAGCATCAATAGACGTTCGACTCCTTCCAGGGCGACAGGCACACGTTGAAGCGCTCCTCCACGACGATCGCCCGCCACTGGAGCACCTGGGCGGCGCTCAGCCCGTCGAAGAAGCCGCCGATCCAGGCGCGGATACGGCTGTTCAGCTGCGCGCGGACGCCCGCGGCGTCCGCCGGCTCCTCGTCGGCCTCGGGCGACACGATGTAGAGGGCGAGCAGCTGCTTGAACTCGTCGAAGTGCTCCTGGTTACGGAGCAGCGAGATGTAGAGCGCACGCAGCTGCGCGTGCGGATCGATCGAATTCACGGTTTGCATGGGGTTCCCTCGCCGGTCCGCGCCGGCACCGGCGCGCCACATTGCACGTCACGGGCCGCGGCCAGCCAGCGTGTAACCCCTTGAAATCATTCGACCGCAGCGGGCGGCCGGCGCCGAGCGGTACCCGAAACCGACCATCGTATGCCCGGATTCGACCGTTCCGTTCTTTCTTGAGAGCACCCTCACCGCGAGGGTGGACATCGCCACGTCCAGTGCGCCGGACTCGCGACGAGCCGGCAACACCACTTCGCCGGCGCGACCCAGGTCAATTCAGGTGCAGCCGAATCCGGCAGTGCGGCTGGATCACTTTCCGCCGCCGAAGCTCGGGCTGCCCACGCTCGGGAAGAAGATCACGCCGCCGGAGCCGCCGCCGCTGCCGCAATCGCTGAAGAGGACGAGCGCGATGAGCAGCAGGACGATGATCACGAGGATGAGGACGGCGCGCGAGCTCGCCCCGCCGGCGCCGCCAAGGCCCGGCTTCGGCGGCGGCGCCAGGTGGAAGGCGGCGGCGAGCTCCTTGCCGGACAGCGGCGCGCAGAACGAGGTGCTGACCTCCGTCGGGGCCTGCTCGATGCTCAGCGTGCCGTCGGGGCCCTGGTACTCCGCGGCCTGGACCGTCTCGCCGATCTCCACCTTCCAGTAGAACTCGCCGATCACGTACTCCACCTGGGCGTGCACGCTCTGCTTCCAGGCGTACGTGCGCCCCTGGTACTGCGCGGTCGGGCCGTTCACGTGGACCTCGCCGCCCGAGAGCGGCGTGACCAGCTGCCAGGCGCCGTCCTCCTCCATGAGCCACAGGTAGCCGACGCGCGGTCCGCCATAGAGGAGGTACTCCCGCCACCGGTAACGCTCGCCCTCGACCGTGCAGCCGCGGATGACGTAGCCGATGCAGAGGACGCGCATGCCGCGGAGCTGGCCCTCGGCGCCGAGCGGGAGGTACGGCTCCTCGGGCGGCCGGGGGGCCTGGCCGAGCGCGACGAGCGCGCCGTTCGCGAGGTCGCTCGTCGTGCCGCAGTAGCGGCAGACGATGCGCTCCGCGGTGCCGGGCGCGGCGAGCGGGAGGTTGCCGCCGCAGTTCGGGCACGTCACGGCCGTCACCTGCGCCGTGGGCATCTCCACGGGCGCGCCGGTGTCGAGCTGCATCACCGCCGGGTCGATCTGCCGGCCCAGGTAGAGCTTCGGCGGGATGCTCCGGCCGTCGCCGTAGTCGATCGTCCCGAACTCGCCCCTCGGCCCCGCGATGTCGGCGAACCCGGTCACCACGCCTGGCGCGGCGACGTAGGGCATCTCCCCTTCGGCCGAGATCACGCGGCGCCGGCCGACCTCGATGACGGTGAACACGCCGTGCCCCTCGAGGTGGACGCGGCCGCCGGGCTGGAGAGCGGTCCACGGCGGCAGCCCGTTCAGCGGGAGCGGCGCCTCGCTGGTCGCGTACCAGCGCCCCTGGGCGTAGGCGACCCACGTCCAGCGGCCGCTGGCCGGGAACGCGATGAAGATCTCCTGCCAGGGCGCGCCCGGCGCGCCGGCGCGGTCGAGCTGCACCCGGCCGTCGACCACGAACGGCTCGTTGCCCCAGCGGCCGGTGACCCCGAGCTGGAGCGGCGTGGGGATCTCGACCAGATCGGCGACGCGCCCGACGGCGCGGAGGTCCCGGTCGGTGCGGGCCACCACGAACTTGCAGTGCTTGCACACCTGCGCCATCGCGCCCGCGAAGCGGAACGTGATCGGTGCGCCGCACGAGGGGCACGCGGCTGCGCGGTCGAAGGGCGTGCTCACGCGAGCACCATACTAGAGCGGTTTTCCTCCGTCCTCTGGTACACGCACCCCAGAGCGGCGGTCACCCGCACAGGAACCCCAGAGCGGCGGTCACCCGCACAGGAGACGGGTCCAGCTCGGCGTTTTCGGCGCGGAGGCGCACTCCTGTGCGCTGAGCACCGAAAACGTCGAGATGGGCCCGTATCCGAAGCGGGTGACCGCCGCTCGGCGAGGCTGTTGTCCAGCGCGAGCAGTGCTAGGACCGCGCCGATGCCGGCCACCGAGGTGAGCTCCACCGGAGCCGAGGGCGCCCCCGCCGAGGGCGCGCCGGCGGCGCAGCCGATGCCGCGGCTCGTGCACCCGGCGCTCCTCGCGAGCGTGTTCGTCATCGCCACGTCGGGGCTCGTCTACGAGCTCATCACCGGCACGCTCGCGAGCTACGTCCTCGGCGACTCGGTGACGCAGTTCAGCTTCGTCATCGGCCTCTACCTCTTCGCGATGGGCATCGGCTCGTACCTCTCCCAGTACGTCGAGACCCGCCTGCTCGAGCGCTTCGTCGAGATCGAGCTCGCCCTCGCGCTCGTCGGCGGGCTCTCCGCGCCGATGCTGTTCCGGGCCTACACCGCGCTCGGCGCGTTCCGCGCGCTCCTCTACGGGCTCGTGCTGCTCATCGGCGTGCTCGTCGGGCTCGAGATCCCGCTGCTCATCCGGCTGCTCAACTTCTCGCTCGACCTCAAGCGGCTCGTCGCGCGGGTGCTCACCCTCGACTACATCGGCGCGCTCGCCGCCAGCCTGCTCTTCCCCTCGCTCCTCCTGCCGCGCCTCGGCATCCACCGGACGAGCCTCTTCTTCGGCCTGCTGAACGCGGCGGTCGCGCTGACGAGCACGTTCCTCTTCCCGCTCGAGCGCGCGGTCGTCGCCCGGCTGCGGGCGCTCTGCCTCGTCGTCATCGCGGCGCTCGGGGTCGCGTTCGCGCTGGTGTCGCGGTTCATCGAGCGCTCGGAGGCGCTCTATTTCGGGGCGCCGATCGTCTACGCGGCGCAGTCGCCCTACCAGCGCCTCGTCATCACGAAGAGCCCGCGCACGACGCGCCTCTTCCTGAACGGCAACCTCCAGTTCTCGTCGGACGACGAGCACCGCTACCACGAGGTGCTCGTGCACCCGGCCGTCGCCGCGCTCGGGCGCGATCCGCGGCGCGCGCTGATCCTCGGCGGCGGCGACGGGCTCGCCGCGCGCGAGCTGCTCCGCTACCCGTCCGTCGAGCAGATCCTGCTCGTCGACCTCGACGCGGCGGTCACCACCGCCTTCCGCGACCTGCCGCTCGCCGCCGATCTGAACCGCGGCTCGCTCCGCGATCCGCGCGTCGTCATCCGCAACGAGGACGCGTTCAAGTACCTCGAGGAGTCGACCGAGTCGTTCGACCTCGCCATCGTCGACTTCCCCGATCCGGGCAACTACGCCGTCGGCAAGCTGTACACGGACGCGTTCTACCACCTGCTCCGGCAGCGGCTCTCCATGCGCGGGCTCGCCGTGATCCAGGCGACGTCGCCGCAGTACGCGCGCGAGTCGTTCTGGTGCGTCGTGACCACGCTCGAGGCGGCCGGCTTCACGACCGCGCCGCTGCACGTCTACGTGCCGAGCTTCGGCGAGTGGGGCTTCATCCTGGCCGGGGGCGAGGGGCTCACCGCGCCCGGCGCGCTCCGGATCGATCCGGCGGGGCTGCGCTTCCTCGATGCGAGCGGCGTGCCGGAGCTGTTCCGGTTCCCGCGCGACATCGGCCGCGTCGAGGCGCCGGTCAACCGGCTGAACGACCAGAAGCTCGTCGCCGTGTACACGCGCGAGTGGGCGGAGTGGTCGCGGTAGCCCCGTGGACCGGCGCGGCTTCCTGAGCTTCGTCGCGGCGGGCTGGCTGGTGCACACGGCCGCGCCCGCACGGCCGCCGCTCGACGGCAGGATCGTCGGCGCGGCGCACGGCGCGGGGCACCTGCTCCGCGGCGGGGCTCCCGAGGGCGTCGCGCGCGGTCCGGCAGAGCGCGCGGATGTGGTCATCGTCGGCGGCGGGGTGAGCGGGCTGTCGGCCGCGTGGCGGCTCGCCGGCGCCGGGCTCGACCTGAGGGTGCTCGAGCTCGAGCCGCGGCCCGGCGGCACGAGCGCGTGGGGCGACGACGGGGTCGTGCCGTACCCGTGGGGCGCGCACTACCTCGCCGCGCCGAACGTGGAGGCGCGCGCGACGCTGCGGCTGCTCGAGCAGATGGGCGTCGTGACCGGCTGGGACGCGGCCGGGCGCCCCACGTTCGATCCGCGGAGGCTCTGCCACGCGCCGGGCGAGCGGCTGTTCTACCGGGGCGCGTGGCACAGCGGCCTCGCGCCGGTCGACGCGCTCTCGCCCGAGGAGCAGGGCGAGCTCGACAGGTTCCACGCGCTCGAGGCCGAGCTCACGGAGCTCACCGGCAACGACGGCCGCGCGGCGTTCCAGATCCCGCTCGATCGCTCGTCGCGCGACCCCGCGTTGCTCGAGCTCGACCGGATGAGCATGGCGGCGTGGCTCGATCGCGAGGGGTACCACACGCCGTTCCTGCGCTGGTACGTGCGCTACGCGATGCTCGACGACTTCGGCGGCGCGCCCGAGGAGATCTCGGCGTGGGCGGGGCTGCACTACTTCGCGGGGCGCAAGGCGCGCGCGCCGGCGCTCGCGGGCAGCCATTACCTCGTCTGGCCGGAGGGCAACGGCCGGCTCGTGAGGGAGCTGATCGAGCGCGCGGCGCCGCGCGTGTCGCTGGGCGCGCTCGCCACGTCCGTGCGCCCGCTGCCGGGCGGGCGCGTGGAGGTCGGCTACCTCGACGTGGCGCGCGGCGAGGCGCGCCGCGTGGAGGCGCGCGCCGCGATCCTCGCGGCGCCGGCGTTCGTGGTGCGCCGGCTCTTCGCGGGGGGCGCGTCGCGCGCGCTGCCCGAGCGGGTCGCGTCGGCGTGGCTCGTGGCGAACCTGCACGTCGAGCGGCCGGTCGATCCCGATCACGCGTGGGACTCGGTCCTCTACGAGGCGGAGGGGCTCGGCTACGTCGACGCGCGCCACCAGCTCACCGATCTCGCGGCGGGGACCGCGCAGCGCTCGAGCCTCTCGACGCCGATGCAGCGCACCGTGCTGACCTACTACCGCGCCTTCGGCGGGCCCGACGTCGCGGCCGCGCGCGCGGCGCTGCTCGGCGCGCCGTGGGAGGCGCTCGCCGACGGCGTGCTGCGCGATCTCGCGCCGGCGCACCCGCACCTGCGCGACGACGTCGCGCGGATGGACGTCATGGTCTGGGGGCACGCCATGCCGCGCCCGCGGCCGGGCTTCCTCGGCCCGCGGCCGTTCGAGCCGCGCTGCTCGCTCGACGAGCGCGTCGCCTGGGCGCACGTGGATCAGCCGGGGATGGCGCTGTTCGAGGAGGCGCAGGCGTGCGGCGTGCGCGCCGCGGAGGCGATCGCCGGCGCGGTGGGGATCGCGATCGGCGAGAGCTGGCTCTGAGCCCGCGCGCTCGTCGCGGCGGAGAACCCCACGTCCCCTCTCATCTTTCAAGAGCAAAGTGCGCGCCGCGGGCGGGCGCCTCCGGGAGGGTCTGCCGCCCCGCCGCCGGCCGGTTCTTGGCGGCGGAGGGCGGCCTCGCGGGAGATTCGGCCCAGGATTTCCGCTTTGCCCTCGCCTTGAACTTGCGCTGCCCCCCTGCTCCGCGTCTACTCTCTGCCCATGTTGCGGACCCGGTTTGCCGGGATGACGGATACCGGGCTGCTCCGGGACCACAATGAGGACAACCTCCTCGTCAGCGAGGAGTACCGTGTCGTGGCCGTGGCGGATGGCATGGGCGGACACCGCTCGGGCGACGTCGCGAGCCAGCTTGCCGTGTCGACGCTCTCGGACTTCCTGTCCGTGACGGTGGGGAGGGACGCGACCTGGCCGTTCCCTGCCGATCCGAACCTCACCGAGGAGGAGAACTACGTCGTCACCGGCCTCCGGCTGGCGAACCGGCGCATCTTCGATCGCTCGCTGAAGACGCTCGCCGACTTCGGGATGGGCACGACGATCGTGGCGGCGATGTTCTCCAAGGACGCCGAGCACGTGACGGTCGGCCACGTCGGAGACAGCCGCTGCTACCGGCTGCGCGACAGCCAGATCACGCAGCTCACGCGCGATCACTCGCTCGTCAGCGACGCGGCGCACATGGCGCCGTGGATGACCGAGGAGGAGGTCCGGCAGCTGCCCGCGAACGTCATCACGCGCGCGCTCGGCATCCGCGAGGACGTGCTCGTCGATCTGGTGACGGACGAGACGCGCCACGGCGACGTGTACCTGCTGTGCTCGGACGGGCTGTCCGGGCTCGTGAGCGACGATCAGATCCTCGAGCTCGTGATGTCGAGCGGCTCGCTGGACGCGGCGTGCAAGGCGCTCATCGATCGGGCGAACTACTTCGGCGGCACGGACAACATCACGGTCGTCCTTGCGCGCGTCGAGGAGGTCCCCGACGGCAAGCGCAGCTTCACCGACGAGCCGACGCAAGAGAGCCGGTAGGGGCTCGGCGGCGGGAGCGTCCCCCGGAGCGCGGGGAGCTCGCGCCGAGCTGGTCGCCGGACGCCGTCGCGGAAGTGGGGCGAAGGTGGCGACAGCGGCGAGCGGGCGCCCTCGCTGGCGGCAGGCCGTCCTCGCGGCGACAGCGGCGAGCGGGCGCCCTCGCTGGCGGCAGGCCGTCCTCGCGGCGACAGCGGCGGGCGACGTCATCCCGAGCGCTGTGGCGCGGCTACAGGACGAAGTGGTCGAGGAGCTGGAGGACCTCGAGGTTCAGGCCCTGCAGCGCGGCGCACTCGCGCTCCACCTCGGCCTGGAACACCGGCTTGATGTGGTAGAGCATCGTCGGGAGATCCTTCGGCGCGCGGTACTTCCTGAGCTCGGCGGCGAGCGTCTGCGGCGTGTGATGGCCGCTCACCGTCGCGAGCCGCTGCTCCCGATCGGGGAAGCTGACCTCCATGAGCAACGCGCGGAGGTCCTGCTGCTGGTTCAGCACCTCCCAGAGGCGCTCGGTCGGGCCGGTGTCGCCGCTGTACGCGATCGAGCCGCCGCTGCCCTCGATCACGAACGCCGACGCGTCGATCGTGTGGGACACGTGCACCGCGCGAACGACGCGCCCGGCGACCACCGTGGGGCGCTCCGGCTTGAGCTCGAGGTACTGGATCGTCGGGCGCGCCGGGGTCGGGATGACCGCGAAATCGGGCCAGAGGACGCCGTTGAAGAAGTGCTTCTTCAGCGTGCGCAGCGTCTCGCGCGTGCCCGCGGCCACGAGCGGCGGGCACTCGAGCTGGCAGCGGTTGTCCGCGAGCGTGGCCAGATCGCGGATGTGATCGAGGTGCGCATGGCTCACGAGGCAGGCCTCGATCCGCATCTGCTCCTTCACCTCGAGCCCGCTCGTCAGCGAGCCCGCGTCGATGGCCAAGACGTCGTCCACGAGGAACGCGCACGTCCGATGCTTGGGGGTCTCCCCCCCGTGGCAGCCGACTACCCGGAGCTCCACCGGCTCAGCTCTCTCCACCGAACTTCTGCGGCGTCTCCAGGAATTCTATGAAATCCAGGAAACGTCGCAGGTCGGTCACCACGATCGAGGGGTGTGCTGGCGGCCCGTCCGCGAGCAGCTTCAGCCGGCGGAGCCGCGCCATCACCTCGTCGACGATCGCGAGGTCGACGTCCACCTCGCGCGCGAGGTCCTCGGCCGAGGTGCGGATCCGGATGCCCTCCGGCGTGGGTTGGCCGAACGACTCGGCGTGGCGCGCGAGGGCGAGCATCACCCGCGCCTTCGGGTCCCGGTGCATGAGGATGTCGACCAGCGCGTTCACCGCGTCGAGCCGCTTTGCGAGCTTCTTGATGAGCCGGAACGCGATCTCGGCGTTGGTCTGCAGCATGGCCTCCAGCTTCCGCGCCTCGATCACGAGGCAGCGGGACGGCTCGGTGACCGTGGCGGTCGCGTTCCGCGGCTTCTGGTTGAGGATCGCCATCTCGCCGACGAACTCGCCGGGCCCGAGCACGGCGAGCAGCTTGTCCTCGCCCGCGACCGATTTGGTGATCCGAACAGCGCCGGATTGGATGACGAACATGACGTCGCCGGACTCACCTTCGCGGAAGAGCACGTCGCCCGGCACGTACTCGCGGCCATAGCGGGCGAACGACGACTCCGACATTGCCAGGAGTCTAGCGCCCCCCATGACGGCGGGTCAAAAAGCGAGGCCAAATGCTCTGGCCCACAAAGCGCGAGGGGCCCTCCAAGCGAGCATGCTTTGGAGGACCCCTCACCTGATTCAGCGGGCGCGCCGCGCGCCCTCTGCCGGCGCCGCCGCCGGCAGAGCGGCGGCGTGGCGCCCGCGCCGTACGCGGGCGGCGTGGCGCCCGCGCTCGGCACGGACGCGAGCGCTCAACCCATGTCGAAGTCGCCCATGCCGCCCATGCCGCCCATGCCGCCCATGCCGCCCATGCCGCCCATGCCACCCATGCCGCCCATGCCGCCCATGCCGCCGCCGGGGGCCCCGCCGGCCGCCGCCTTCTCCTTCTTGGGCTTGTCGGCGACGAGGGCCTCGGTCGTGAGCATCAGCGCCGCGACGCTGGCCGCGTTGGAGAGGGCGTGCCGCACGACCTTGGCCGGGTCGATGACGCCGCCCGCGAGCAGGTCCTCGTAGGCGTCGGTCGCGGCGTTGTAGCCGAACGTGCCCGAGCCCGACCGGACCTTCTCGACGACGACCGTGCCGTCGACGCCCGCGTTCTGGGCGATCTGGCGGAGCGGCGCCTCGACGGCGCGGCGCACGAGCCGGACGCCGACGTCGCGCTCGTCGTTGAACTTGAGCCCCTCCAGCGCCGCCGCGGCCCTGAGCAGGGCCACGCCGCCGCCGACCACGATGCCCTCCTCGACGGCCGCGCGGGTCGCGTGCAGGGCGTCCTCGACGCGCGCCTTCTTCTCCTTCATCTCCGTCTCGGTCGCCGCGCCGACCTTCACGACGGCCACGCCGCCGGCCAGCTTGGCGAGCCGTTCCTGGAGCTTCTCGCGGTCATAGTCGCTCGTGGTGTCCGCGATCTGCTTGCGGATCGCCTCGATGCGGCCCTTGATCGCGGTCTTGTCGCCCGCGCCGTCGACGATGACGGTGTTGTCCTTGTCGATCTCGACCCGCTTGGCCGACCCGAGGTCGCGCACCGTGGCGCTCTCGAGCTTCTGGCCGAGGTCCTCCATGAACGCCGTCGCGCCGGTGAGGATGGCGATGTCCTTCAGCATCTCCTTGCGGCGATCGCCGAAGCCGGGCGCCTTGACGGCGGCGACCTTGATGGTGCCGCGCAGCTTGTTCACGACCAGCGTGGCGAGCGCCTCGCCCTCGATGTCCTCGGAGAGGATGAGGAGCTCGCGCCCCTGCTTCACCACCTGCTCGAGCAGCGGCAGGAGGTCGGCCATGGCCGAGATCTTCTTCTCGTGCACGAGGATGAGCGGGTTGTTGAGCACCGCGGTCATCTTCTCGGGGTCGGTCACGAAGTAGGGGGAGAGGTAGCCGCGGTCGAACTGCATGCCGTCGACGGTCTCGAGCTCCGTCGTCATGCGCTTGTTCTCCTCGACCGTGATCACGCCCTCCTTGCCGACCTTCTCCATGGCGTCGGCGAGGATCTTGCCGATCTCCTGGTCGCCGTTCGCGCTGACGGTGGCGACCTGGGCGATCTGGTCCTTGTCCTTGGTGGGCTTCGCGGCCTGCTGCACGGCCTCGATGATCTTCGCGACCGCCGCGTCGATGCCGCGCTTCAGGTCCATCGGGTTGTGGCCGGCCTCGACGAGCTTCAGGCCCTCGCCGAAGAGCGCCTGGGCGAGCACCGTCGCCGTCGTCGTGCCGTCGCCCGCCTTGTCGCTGGTCTTCGAGGCGACCTCGCGCACCATCTGGGCGCCCATGTTCTCGAGCTTGCCGGCGAGCTCGACCTCCTTGGCCACCGTGACGCCGTCCTTGGTCACGACGGGCGCGCCCCAGCTCTTCTCGATGACGACGTTCCGGCCCTTGGGCCCGAGGGTCACCTTGACCGCATCGGCGAGCGTGTTGACGCCCTTCAGGATCGCGGCGCGGGCGCCGCGGCTAAAAACGATCTGCTTCGCAGCCATCTCTCAATCCCCTCGCGGCCGCGCGGCCGCATCTGGAACGCTTGCGTTCGGTTGCCTCGCGACCTGGATCACGTCGCGGCCGAGGCGGCCTCGGTCACGGCGAGCACGTCGTCCTCGCGGAGGAGCACGTGCTCCTCGCCGTCGAGCTTCACCTCGGTGCCGCTGTACTTGCCAAACAGCACCTTGTCGCCGACCTTGACCTCGAGCGGGCGAACCTTGCCGTCCTTCAGGACCTTGCCGTTGCCGACCGCAACGACACGCCCCTCGATCGGCTTCTCCTTCGCGGCGTCGGGGATGATGATGCCCCCCTTGGTCTTCGTTTCGCTCTCGACACGCTTGACGACAATCCGATCCTGCAGCGGCCTGATTTTCATGGTGGCTCCCTCGTCATCACTTGATTGACCATCGGCCCGCCGGGCGCCCCGCGCGCCCCCCAGAGGCGTCTCCCGCCCACACGCCAAGAGCTAAGTACCCGAGATCACAGTCGCTTGGCACTCTCCTGGGCCGGTGGCTAAACCGCGGCCGAAAGTAAATCAGGCTCCCCGGGCGTCAAGTGGTCGGAAGCAGGCCGGCGCGAGTTTTCGGCCGCCGGGGTACGGCGGACAGAAGGCGGAATTTCGGGGGGGTTGGGGACAGCGGGCGGACCGGGGTTGCGGCCGACCGCCTGGGACAACCGACCGAGGTTGCGGTCGGGCGGCCAGGAGAACCGACCGAGGAGAACCGACCGAGGTTGCGGTCGGGCGGCGGCCGGGAGAACCGACCGAGGTTGCGGTCGGGGACCGAGGTTGGGGGGCCCTGGGAGAACCGACCGAGGTTGCGGTCGGTCGGCCGACCGAGGTTGGGGGGCCCTAGGAGAACCGACCGAGGTTGCGGTCGGTCGGCCGACCGAGGTTGGGGGGCCGGCGTTGGGAGGTTGGCAGGGCCGACGGCCCGGGCGGACCGAGGTTGCGATCACCGGGACGACGGGCCGGGGCGGCAGCCCCCCGAAAACAGCGGCAAACCCAGGGGGTATCTCGACCTCGAGAAAATTCTTCGTCGGACCGGTTCTTGTTCGCTTGACAGGGCCAGTGGTCCGAGTAGATTCCGCGCCCCGTGACGCTGTTGCGCAACGCAGCCGCTCCTTGGGGGATCGTCTAACGGCAGGACGCAAGATTCTGGCTCTTGCTATCAAGGTTCGAATCCTTGTCCCCCAGCCAGGCCGTTCAGCTTTGCTGCCGGCCTTCTCAACAGAACAAGGTCCCATCGTCTAGCGGTTAGGACATCGGCCTCTCACGCCGGTAACGCGGGTTCGATTCCCGCTGGGATCGCCAGTTCCTCACGAACATGCTTGGCCAGCGCTCGCCCTGGCCCACCGTTCTGGCCATCCACGTCGGGGCCGCCGCAAAGGCGGCCTGTTGCGTGGGCTGCGCTACCCTCGTGCACCATGGCGGCACAGGACGAAGACGAGCTCTTCGATGTCTTCGATCGCACCGGCAGACCGCTCGGTGTGCGCAAGGCGCGGCGGCTGGTCCACCGCGACGGCGACTGGCACCGGAGCGTCCACGTCTGGGTCCTCCTCGCGAGGGAGCCCGAAGGCCGCCGGAGCGACGCGGAGCCGTGGGTGCTCTTCCAGCAGCGCAGCCCGGAGAAGGATACCTGGCCCGGCGCGTTCGACGTGGCCGTGACCGGGCACTACCGCGCCGGCGAGGACCTCGCGGAAGCGCTGCGCGAGGCGGAGGAGGAGATCGGCCTGCCGCTCTCGCCGGGCGACGTGATCCGGCTCGGCACGCGCCGCAGGCGGGATGAGCACGCGCCGCCGATCGTGGACTGCGAGCTGCAGGACGTGCTGCTCGCGACCACCCGCCGCGCGCTCGCGGCGTTCCGCCCCTGCCCGGACGAGCTCGCCGCGCTGCTGTCGCTTCCGCTCGGCGCGGCGCTGCGCCTGGCCCGCGGCGAGGTGCCCAGCGTGAGCGGCCTCATCCGACGCGCCGCGCACGCCTCCGGCGCCGTGGAGATCGCCCCGCACGAGGTGCGGCTCGAGGACTTCGTGGCCGCCCGCGACGGCTACTACGAGCGCGCGCTCGAGACCATCCGCCGGCGCCTCTCCGGCGAGGCGCCGGCGCTCTGGACGCTCGGCTAGACGGCGCTCCGCCGGCGCGCGCCCTGCGCGCCGGCACCGGGCCGGCGCCAGCTCGCCGTCGCCGATTTCTTGGGCGCCCGCGCCGGGCGAGGCAGAGTCGCGGCCGGAGGACCCTGATGAAGCCACAGCAAGCTCCGACCGATGTCCCCCGCGACGCCGTGGGGCGCTGCCTCGAGGAAGCCGCGCAGGGGAGCGGCGTGCGCGCCGTCGCCCTCGCCGGCGAGCAAGGCACGCTCCTCGGCGGGGCGGGCGGCGAGGAGGATCTCGCGCTGCTCGCCGCCCTGGGCGCCGGCTGCGCCGACAGGATCGCCGGCTACGCCGAGCTCGACGAGCTCGTCGATGTGGTCTCCGGCGGAGACGACTTCTACGCGACGCGCCTCACCGTGTGCGACAGGACGTTCTATCTCGCCTCGATCGGCGCGCGGATCCCGCGGCAGCACAAGGTCGCCGCGGAGCTCGGCAAGATCCTCGCGCCCGTGCTCTCAGCCTGAGCCGCGGCGCCCCTCCACCGGCCGCCGGGCCCGCTCGGACGGACCCGCCGACGCGAGGAGGAAGCCCTCGGCCCGGTGCGGGGCGAGGCCGCAGCGCGCGTTCATGCGCTTCGCGATCTCGTCGCCCGCCCTGACGAGCGCGTAGAACCAGCGGATCCCGAACCGCTCGTGCCCCTCCCGCAGCGCCGCGGCCTGGAGCGGGGCCCCGAGACCGCGGCCGCGGTAGTCCTCGCGCAGGCAGGTGCAGATCGGCATCCCGGTCCAGGAAGGCGCCTCGCCCACGTCGGAGATCCAGAGCGGCGGGGCGCCGAGCAGCCCGAGCTGCGCGGCCGGCTCGCGCCCGCCACCTCCGGGATCCGGCCGCGTCACGACGCACAGCGTGGTGCAGCCGATCAGCGCGCCGGCGGCGTCCCACAGCGCGAGCGTCACGGAGCGCCCCTCGCCGCCGCGCAGGGTCCAGCCAGGGAGCGGCGCGTGCCCACTCTCGGCCTGGAGCTCCTGGATCGCCCCCACCGCGTCGTCGTCATCCTCCGGCGACACCCGCGACAGGCGGAGGCCCGCCGGGAAGGACCGGAACCGGCCGAGGCCCTGCACGGCGGCGTGCACCTCGCCGGCCGGGGCGCCCATCACCGAGAACGCCTCGTCCACGGACAGGCCTGCCTGGCGCAGCGACGCAGCCAGCGCGGGGAGCTCCGGCCGGGGGGCGTGCAGGAGCACGCGCTCGAAGCAACGCACGAGCGTCTCGCGCCGATCCGGCGGCGTCTTGTGGGCATGCAGCAGGATCAACGCGCGCCCGTCCGTGGTGAGGCCGTCCTGCTCCGCGATCCAGCCGCGCGCGGCGTAGAGGATCCGCTGAGCCCGGTAATCCGCCGCGTCGCCGAAGCAGCCCGGGCCGTCCGCCGGGGCGGGGCGGCGCTGCTGCAGGGCGTCGTCGCGATTGAGGTCGAAGGCAAGCGTCATGGCGGCATTCCTCCTGTCGAAGCGGACACGACGGCTCCTGCGTGAGCCGCGCCAGGCAAGGGGACGCCCGCGCTCGGCGATCGCGCGAGCCCCTGCCGCGCCGCGCGGGCAGACCGGCGAGATGACCCGAGGCGGCGGTGTGCGAAGGCGGGAGAACGCCGCTCCGGCAGCGGCTGATCAGCCCGCGTGACGAGACTTCAACTTATCCTCGCTCCGCCGCCGTGCAAGCGCCGACATGCCATGATCCGGGGAGCGCCAAGACCACGTCTCGCGCCCCGACAAACCGATATAAGTGCTCGAAATTGCTGGAACATTCAGCCAGAAACCATTTCGTTCACAAGGTATCTCGCCGCCTGTCATGGACGGGCGATGGACATAGAACGACCTAGCTCGGAGCGACGCGTGGAGCAGCCCGTGGCTGCGGGGGTCGCGGGCGAGGAAGTCGGACCGGGCGAGGCACCTCGCGCGGGGGACACGCGCGCGGCGAGACGGCGGTTGAGGACGATCGCGCGCCCTGGTAGGTTGCCGTCCAGTATTGCGCGATGAGCACCGCCCTTGTCACCGAACCCGACAGCGCCGCGCCCCCGCTGCCACGTCCGTTCCTCAAGTGGGCCGGCGGCAAGGGCCAGCTGCTCCGGCAGTTCCAGCCGCTCCTGCCCGCGTCCTACGGGCGCTACTTCGAGCCGTTCGTCGGGGGGGCCGCGCTGTTTTTCAGCCTGCAGCCCGAGCGCGCGACCCTGACGGACGTCAACGCCGAGCTCGTCGACTGCTACCGGGCGGTGCGCGACAGCGTCGAGGACGTCATCGGCGCGCTGGGCCAGCACACCTACGACGAGGCGCACTACTACCGGGTCCGCGATCTCGACCCGGCCTCGCTGTCGCTGTCCGAGCGCGCCGCGCGGACGATCTTCCTGAACAAGACCGGGTTCAACGGGCTCTATCGCGTCAACAGCGCCGGCCGCTTCAACGTGCCTTTCGGCCGCTACGTGAACCCGGCCATCTGCAACCGGCCCCAGCTCCGCGCCTGCTCGGCGGCGCTCCAGGGCGTCGAGCTCGCGGTCCGCGACTTCGAGCGCGTGATCGACCACGCCGAGCCCGGCGACTTCGTCTACCTGGACCCGCCGTACTCGCCCGTGTCGTCGACCGCCAACTTCACCTCCTACAGCGCAGGAGGCTTCAGCTTCCGCGACCAGGAGCGCCTGGCCGCCCTCTTCGCGGCGCTCGACAAGAAGGGCGTCCTGGTGATGCTCTCGAACTCCGATGTCCCCGAGATCCCGCCTCTTTACAGGAAGTTCCGGGTCGACCGCGTCGCGGCGCTCCGGAGCATCAACGCGAAGAGCGACGCCAGGGGCCGCGTGGGCGAGATCGTGATCCGGAACTACACGACCCGGCGGAGCCGCAAGGCCGCGCCAGCGGACAGGGCGGGCTGAGGCGCGGCGCCGCGCGCCGTCGCCAGGGCGCGCCTCAGTCGACGGTCTTCGACTCGTGTTTCTCCGGATCGGGGGCCACGCGCTCCTCGGCGTTCGCCATCGCCACCTCGATCTCCTCGTACACCTCGCTCGAGGTGATCTTCTTTCCCGCTGGATCGACGGCCTCCCACACGAAGCCGCGCTGCTCGCCCGGGCGCTCGGGGATCCAGCGGACGCGCAGGGTCCAGCCGCGGATCTCGGCCTGGTAGCCGCCCTCCTCGTGATCTCGCTGCCAGGCGGAGACGGTCGGGTGCTTCAGCATCGCGAGGTCTCCTGTTCCGCGGAATCACTGAGACCAGTGAAACCGGCGCAACCAGCGGATGACGAGGACAAATAGGTTGTTCCCGGATGGTGGCGCTCCCCCCCGAGCAACGCCGCCGTCCGGGAACACGGGGAAGGTAGCAGGCGCCTGGCGCGAGGCGCATCAGGCAGGCGTGTGTTCCTCATGAGGCGACACCTTACCTCAGTCCCAACGCGCGCCCAAAGGTCCTCGCCCGCGGATCGAGCGGTCAGCGCGAGCAGCATGAACAGCACACGCGGCGCGCGCGGCCGGGCGGCGCCGGCGCTGTCAGCCCCGTGCTACGAAGCGCCTGATGGGGGCAGGAATCCTCTTCTTCTTCGGGCTCGCGCTCGCCGGCTACCTCCTGGTCGCCCCCCTCGCGGCCTTCGTGTTCGCCGTCCGGGCCAACCGGCGCAACGAGGACCTGCTGCTGCGGATCCACGACCTCGAGCTCCGCCTGGCCGAGCTGTCACGGCAGCACGGCCGCGCCGAGCTGCCCGCCGCGGCGCTGGGCGCGCGCGACGAGGTCGCACCGGCGCCGGATCCGCCCGCCCTGGCCGTGGCGGTCGACGCCGGGACGGCGGAAACGTCCGCGGCGGTCGCCGGCGCCGCCGCGACGCCGGCCGGTGCGCCCACGCCGCTCGCCGACGCCGCCGCGACGCCGGCCGGTGCGCCCACGCCGCTCGCCGGCGCCGCCTTCGCGTTTTCAGCGGCGGCGCCCCCGGCCACGACCGATGTCATCGCGGCGCCGCCGGGGGCCGCGGTCGCGACGCAGCCCCACCCCGCGGCAGCGGTCGACGCGGGCGCCTCGGCGGCCAGCTCGACCGCACACCAGGGCGCCGCGGAGAGGCCATCCATCGAGGAGCGGCTCGGCCTCACGTGGCTCACCCGCGCAGGCGCTGCCACCTTCCTGCTCGGCGCGCTCTTCTTCTTCAAATATGCCGCGGACAACGCCTGGATCGGACCGGCCGGGCGCGTCGCGATCGGCGCGGCGACGGGCGCCGCGCTCCTCGTGGCCGCCGAGGTGATCCGCCGGCGAACGCAGCGCCGGTTCGTCCACGCGCTCCTCGGGCTCGGGCTCGCGATCCTCATCGCGTCGGTGTGGGCCAGCGCGGTGCTGTACGAGCTCGTGCCGATCGCCGCCGCGTTCGCGGCGGACACGGCGATCCTCCTGCTCGGCGCGGCGCTCGCGCTCCGCCACCGCGGCGAGGTGATCCTGATCCTCACCCTGGTCGCCAGCTTCCTCAACCCGGTCGTGCTGTCGACCGGACAGGATCGGCGGCTCCTCCTGTTCAGCTACCTCCTGCTCATGACGAGCGTCGTCCACGCGGTCTCGGCGAAGCTCGGCTTCCGCGCCGTTCCCTGGCTCGCGCTCGCCGGGCACGCGGCGCTGTTCTGGGGCTGGTACGATCACCACTTCGACGCGAGCGCATCGCCGCTCGGCGGAGACCCGCTCGCGGCGCCCTCGACGGGTGGACCGGCCGAGGCGGCCCCGGGCCTCTACTTCCCGCTCGCCGCCCGCGCGGTGCCCCTCGCCTTCGTCGCGCTCGCGGCCGCGCAGGCGATCCTGCGCGCGTTGTGGGTGCGCGCGCCCGGCGGGGGCGAGAGCGCCGCGGCCGCGCCCGCCCCGGTCGGGAGCGCCGCGGCAGACCCTGCCCCGTCGCGCGGCGCGGCGCCGGCCGGCGACGTCGCCAGCGCAGCGCCCGCGAGCGCGAAGGCGTTCGGCGCCGCCGCGCTCGTGCTCGCCCACGCGGGCGCCTGGGCGCTGCTCTTCGACGCCCCACGCGCGCTCGCCGCCGCCGCGATCGCGCTCGCGGTCGCGTCGACCCTCGGGCTGCGCGCGCTCGGCGCCAGCGGCTGGCTGATCGCCCCGATGGGCTCCGCCTTCCTCACCTTCGCCGCGTCGTTCGCCGACGCGCCCCCGCCGCACCGGCCGGCGCTCGTCGCCATGACCGCGGCGTGGGCGCTCGTCTACATCGCGGGCTGGCTCCGCGGCGCCGGGCGCGCGCGCCGCCTCGAACGGAGGACGGCGATCGAGTGCGCCGCGGGCGCAGCGCTGTTCGCCTGCGTCGCGGGGATGCTGCTGCTCGGGACCGAGGCGGCGCTCTTCGCGCTCGCGCTCACGCTTGCGGCCGGCTTCGTGGCGTGGCTCGCCGCGCGCGCCGAGCTCCCTGCCCTGCTCCTCGCCGCGGCGGCCGCCTCGGCAGGCGCGCTCGCCGCCGCCGCGCCCGGCGCGCTCGCCGCTGCCGGCGCGCAGGCCGCGGCGCAGGTCGACGTGCTCTTCCTCGGCGCGTCCGCGCTCGTCATGCTGGTGTTCCTGGGCGCCGCGGGCGCGACCGCGCGGCGGCGCGGCGAGCCCGGCGCGCCCGCGCTCTCCTGGCCCGACGCGCTCGCCGCGAGCGTCGCGACGCTCGGGTTCGTCGCGGCCGCGCTCGGCGCGACCCCCGAGGAGACGCCGACGCTGCGCGCGCTGCTCACGGCCGGCGCCGGCGCCCTGGATCTCGCGCTCGGCGCGGCGCTCCTCGGCCCCGGCGCGCGCCGCGGCGCCGCCGGGGCGCCGGCCGACCGGATCGCGCTGCTCCTCGGGCAGGCGCTCGCCCTCTTCGCGGCGGCCGTCGCGTTCGGGCTGGGCGGGGCGACGGTCACCGTCGTCTGGGGCATCCTCGCGGCGGTCGCGGCCGCGATCGCGGCGCGCACCGCCGAGCGCGCGTGGCTCGCCGTCGCCGCGCTGCTCTTCCTCGCCGCGATCGTGCGGGCGTTCGCCGTCGACTGGATCGAGACCGAGGCGCTCGTGACGACCTGGCTCGAGACGCGCGGACGCGAGGGGAGGATGGCCGTCCCCGTCGCCCTGAACGCGAGGGCGTACGCGCTCGCCGGCGTGGGCGCCGCCCTGCTCGCGGCAGGGCACACGCTCTCGCGCGGGGCGGCCGCGGGCGCTGCGCGCGGCCGCCCCGCGCTGCGCGCGGCCGCGCGGACGGCGCTCGGCGCCGGCTACGCCCTGCTGATCGGGACCCTGGTCGTCGAGGTGCGGAGCGCGATCGCCGAGCTCCCCGCCGCGCCCCCCGTCCCGCTCGACGCCGCGGAGTTCGCCGAGCTCGCCGCGCAGCACGAGGCCGCCCTCGCCGCCCAGCGCGGGAGCCTCGCCATGGCGACCACGCTCGTGCTCGCCCTCGCCGCGATCGCGCTGCTCACGGCGGGGTTCGCGGCGCGCGACGCCTTCCACCGCCACGCGGGGCTCCTGCTGTTCGCCGTCACGATCGCGAAGCTCCTCGCGTGGGACGTGTGGCACGTCGAGCGCATCTACCAGATCGCCCTCTTCACGGGCGTCGGCGCGCTGCTCGTCGGCGGAGGCTTCCTCTACGCGCGGTTCGGCAAGCGCCTCGTGACGCTCCTGCGCACCGGCCCCGGCGGCGCGGCCGGCATGTTCGTCCTGCTCGCGGCGGCGACCTGCGCGCGACCCGCCGACGCGCAGACCGCCGCGCCGCTGCCGACCGAGCGGCACGCGCTCGTCCGGCCGATCGACGCCGTCGACGCGCCCGGCGATCACCACATCGAGGTCGACCTCGACCTCTACCGCCAGAGCCGCGCCGAGGAGCTGCTCGCCGACGTCCGCATCGCCGGCCCCGACGGCGCCGAGGTGCCCTACGTGCTCCGCGAGGCAGGCGCCGCGCCCGCCTCCGGGCGGATCGCCGCCACCATGCTCGATCCAGGGGTCGACACCGCCGGCGGGGCGCACGCGACCTGGGCGCTCGACGCGCCCGGGACGCGCCATTGCCGGGTCGAGCTCAGCGTCCTCGGCAGCACCTTCCTCCGCGAGGCGCGCGTCGACACGGGCGCGGACATGAAGTCGCTCACCGAGGTCGCACGCGGCGCCTACGTGTACCGGATCCCCCAGGGCGCGGAGACCGTCGAGCAGCTCTCGGTCTCGTACCCGCTCTCGCGCGCCGCCCTGGTCCGGATCCGCCTCCTCGGCGAGGGCGCGCCCGCGCGCGGCGTAGCCGCCGACGTCCGGATCACCGGCGGCGCCGTCTCCTGCGAGCCGCCCGCCGCCGCGCCGGGCGCGACGCTGCCGCTCGCGATCGTCGAGACCCAGCGGGATCCCGAGGCGAAGACGACCGTCGTCACCCTGGACGCGGGTGCGGACGGCGTGCCGCTGCAGGCCGTTCAGCTCGACGTCGCCACACCGGAGTTCAGCCGCAGGGTCGAGGTCGCCTCCACCACCTACCGCGCGGTCTGGCCGCACGTCGGCGGCGGCCTGATTTACAATATACGTCCACGCGGCAACACGGGTGTCGCGCTGGCGCTGACGCGGATCCCGGTGAGCCCGACCCGCAAGCGCTTCCTCCGCCTCACGATCCACGACGGCGACTCGGCGCCGCTCTCCATCACGGGCGCGCACGGTGAGGTGCGGGCCCGCGAGATCGTGTTCCGCGCCGGCCACGCGGGCCCACACCGGCTCTATGTCGGCGACCCGCTCGGCGAGCGCCCGCGCTACGATCTGGCCGACGTGCTCGACCGGGTCGAGCGCGAGCGGCCGCCGGGCACGGCGTGGCTCGGCGCGGCGCAGAGCAACCCCGCGTTCGGCGCCGCCCGGGTCGCGCGCGACCTGCCCTTCACCGAGCGACACCGCGCCTCGATCGGGGTCGGCCTGGCGCTCGCGCTCCTGGGGCTGTCGCTGTGGGCAGCGCGGCTCCTCTGGCGGGGTGCGCCGCCCGACGACGCCGCGCCGCCGCCCGAGGGGAGCGCAGACAAGCCGCCGCCCTCATGATGTGCTGGAAGAACCGGGACGACACGAGGAACGAGGGCGCTCCTCGGACGTCTCGATCAAGCACCGAGGTGAACACATCATGAGAGGCCGGCGCTTTTCGGTTTTCGGTCTTTGCGTGAGCGTCGGCGCGGCGCTCTGGTCCGCCGGCGGGTGCTCGGCCGCGCCGCGCGACGTTGCCCTCGGCGAGGGCGGCGGCGGGAGCGCGGTGAGCTCCACGACGGCGGAGGCGGGCTCGGGCGGCAGCGCGGTCGCGACGACCAGCTCCGGGGCCGCAGAGTTCGGCGGCGCCGGGCCGGAGGATCCCGGACCCCCGATCGACGTGGACGCGGACGGCGACGGCTTCACCCTCGCGGAGGGCGACTGCAACGACGGCGACCGGAACGTCAACCCGGGCGCGATCGAGGTCGAGGTCCTCACGCCCGACGGGCAGGGCGACGTGCCCGAGCCGGCCGATGAAGATTGCGACGGCATCGTCGACAACGTGCTCCCGGCCTGCGACACGAACATCGCGCCCGCGGACTTCGACGCGATCCACGGGGCCAACGCCATCGACCTCTGCGCCGTGGCGTCGCCCGACGACAGGAGGTGGGGCGTGCTGAGCGCGCGGTACGTGCGCGGCGACGGCTCGCCCGCGCAGCCCACGCCCGCGGTGGGCGTGCTCGACGCGTTCGGGCCCAACGTGCACGTGCAGGGAGGCCGTCGCATGCTCGTCCTCTCCTCGGGCCACGCCCGCGTCGCCGGCTGGCCGGGCGCGTGCAACAACGTCAGCTGCACGACCTACGGCCCGGGGGAAGCGCCGCCCGGCTTCCCCCAGGACAACCCGGACTGCCCCCCTTCGTCGAACATCAACGACGACATCGGCCTCGAGCTCGTCCTCCGCGCGCCGACGAACGCGACCGGCTACGAGTTCGCGTTCAAGTTCTACACGTTCGAGTACCCGGAGTTCGTCTGCGAGAGCTTCAACGACCAGTTCCTCGCGCTGGCCACGCCGGCCCCGCCCGGCTCCGTCGACGGCAACCTCTCGTTCGACAGCCTGGGCAACCCCGTCAGCGTCAACATCGGCTTCTTCGACGTCTGCGAGGGGTGCCCGCTCGGCACGGACGAGCTCGAGGGCACCGGCTTCGGGCTCTGGAACGACGCCGGCGCGACGAGCTGGCTGCGCACGCAGGCGCCGGTGAAGGGCGGCGAGGAGCTCACGCTGCGGTTCCAGATCTTCGACACCGGCGACGAGATGCGCGACTCGACCGCCCTCATCGACGGCTTCAAGTGGGTCGCGAACGGCGGCACGGTCGCGGTCGAGACCACGCCGATCGAGGACCCGCGCTAGGAGCGCAGCGCCCGGGCTCCGGACGGCGCGCGGCGGCCCCACGGCGGCTCCACGGGGCGATACGATCGCGGCCATGCAGCTCCCTTCCCTGGAGAACCTCGCCTGCTTCGAGGTCGCGGCGCGGACGCTGAACTTCCGGACCGCGGCGCGCGCCGTGGCGCTCAGCCCCGCCGCGTTCGGCCAGCGCATCAAGCAGATCGAGGAGCAGGTCGGCGCGCCGCTGTTCGAGCGCACCACCCGCCGGGTGCAGCTGACGTCCGCCGGCCTCTCGCTGCTGCCGCGGGCGCGCCAGTGCCTGGCGCTCGCCGAGGACTGCCTGCGCAGCGCGTCGAGCCCCGCGCCTGCGCCGGTCGAGCTGACGCTCGGCACCCGCTTCGAGCTCGGGATGTCCTGGATCGTGCCCCAGCTCAGCGCCCTGACGCGCCGGCGCCCCGAGGTGACGCTCCACCTCTACTTCGGCGCCTCCGACGATCTCCTGCGGCGCCTCCACGATCGCAGCGTCGACTGCGTCGTGACCAGCGCCCGCTGGAGCGCCGCGACCCTCGCCGCGGAGACGCTGCACGAGGAGCGGTACGTGTTCGTGGCCGCCCCCAGGCTCCTCCGCCGGGCGGCGTTCTCGCGCCCGGAGCACGCGTCGCAGCACTGCCTGCTCGACATCGAC
The DNA here is from genome assembly GCF_002950945.1 of Sorangium cellulosum. Lineage (GTDB taxonomy): Bacteria > Myxococcota_A > Polyangia > Polyangiales > Polyangiaceae > Sorangium > Sorangium cellulosum_E. Next base: position 4,247,745 of record NZ_CP012673.1, on the reverse strand, counting down.
CCCACCATGCCGCTCTTCCGGTACCTCGCCGATCAGGCGGGCGGCGCCTCCCGCTTCGCCTTCGCGCGCCACCGCTGGGTGGGGCTCGGCGCCGCGATGAAGGCGCTGGTGCTCGCCGGCGAGGGCGTGGCCGTGCTGCCGCTCCACATGGTCGCCGCCGAGCTCCGCGCCGGGAAGCTGAAGCGGCTGCTGCCGTCCGCCCCCCTCGCGCGCGACGATTTCCGCCTCGTCTACCGGCGCGACGATCCGCGGAGCTCGCTCTACGCGAAGCTCGCCGAGTCGCTGCGCGCGGAGCCGATCCGGTGAGGTTCACGGCCCGCAGGCAGCATACACTGCCTCCGCGGAGGCACCATGAGCGATACCAGCCACGAGGCGCAGGGCAGGGCGTGCTGCGCGTGGACGCCGATCACGGCGCGGGACATCAACGGCGGTCCTGATCCGGACCGCCATGTCCCCTTCGTCATCACCGCGCCCGGCCAGTACGCCCTGGCGGAGGACGTCGACTGGGTGGCGAGGGACGCGGACGCGAGGGCCATCACGATCGCGAGCGACGACGTCACGCTCGACCTGCGCGGGCGCACGCTGCGGCAGGTGAACCACCCCGAGCCGGCCGTCGCCCCGGGCTCGGGCGCGGCGCCCAGCCGGGGCGAGGTCGTCTCCGGGAACGTGGGGATCTTCGCCGAGGGGCGGCGGCGCCTCGTGATCAGGAACGGGAGCGTGGCCCACGTGCAGGGGGTGGGGATCGCGGCGAAGGACTGCCGCCACGTGGACCTGCTCGATCTCGCGGTGAGGCGGTGCGGCGGCGACGGGGCGATCGACACGAGCTTCCTGCGCCGCAACGGCGGGATCTTCGTGATGGGCACCCGGGGCGCGGGCGGCGACGTCGCCTTCGCGTCGGACGTCCGGATGATCAACTGCGTGTGCTCGGAGAACACGAGCCGCCTCGACGCCGTCGTGACGCTGGGGGCGCTCGTGCTGTTCTGCGACAACGTGGAGGTCAGGCGGTGCGTGTTCAACCACACGGCGAACACCAGCGCTCAGCCGAGCGGCGTGCAGTTCAACGTGGTGGGCGTCGACTTCGTCATCTGCCGCAACGTGCTCGTCGAGGACTGCGAGGCGCACGACAACACGTCCGGCGGCGAGCCCGCGGGGTTCTTCGCCTGGGGTGAGAACATCAAGCTCCTGCGGTGCCGGGCCAACCGGAACTTCACGCTGACGGGCAACCGGGCGTGTGGGTTCAACATCTCGACCACGAGCAACCTGGAGATGGTCGAGTGCGAGGCGGACGGGAACTACAACGCGAACCCGGACGCGTCGGCCGATGCGGTCAGGGACTTCTCGGCGCTGGGCTTCCGCATCGGCAGGGCGGTCCACCGCGGGCTGATCGAGCGCTGCCGCGCGATCGGCAACCACAGCGTGGGCGTGAACGCGCCCGCGGGCGGCTTCGCGCTCCACTCGACCACGCAGGTGGTGCTGAAGGGCTGCGCGGCCATCGGCAACCGGAACGCGAGCGGCGCCGCAGAGAGCGGCGGGCTCGCGGCCGGGTTCCTCGCGTCGGCGCCGCTCCCGGATCCCGAGGGCGGCTCGGTGGGCGGCGCGGAGAACGCGTTCATCGACTGCATCGCCGACGGCACCACCGTCGACCGGATCCCGCTGTTCGTGCAGCCGCCGGCCCCTCCCGTGGACGCCGGCCTGTCGCGCGGCGACCCGCGGAAGGCGGCGGGGTTCCTGCTCGACGGCCAGACGGACGCGAGGGTCATCGGCTGCCAGGCGGCGAACAACCACGGCAAAGGCATCTGGCTGAGGGCCTGCAGGCGCGCGCTGGTCGAGGGAAACACGCTGTCGCGGAACACGCTGGTCGGCATCCACAACGAGGATCCCCGCGGCCCGAGCGCCTTCGCGGGCAACGTGGCGCACCTCAACGGCTCTCGCCACCGCGACAGCTACGTCGGCCTGCCCTCCGGGACGCCGGTCCGCAAGTGGACGCTCGGCTCCCCTCCCCTCGCCAGCCCCGCGGATCGCCTCGACAACGTCAGCATCCGGCTGCCCTGAGCGCGGCGGCGCGGCGCGTGCTGTTCGCCGCCCGCCGCGGGGTGACACGTCGCCGCGTCGCCCCGGCCGCCCGTCATCGCCCCGCGGCTTCGCCCCGCTCCAGGCGCGCGCGCATGGCGGCGATTGCGTGCGACGAGCCCTCGAGGTTCTCGGCGTTGACGAGGCGCTTCGGCAGCGGGAGCTTCGGCCGGAGGAAGACCTCCAGGGACAGGCGCGTCGTCCGGGCGTCGATCTTCTCCAGGCGCCAGGTGGCCTGGAGATCCCGCACGTTGCCGGACAGGAACCTGGACGTGTAGGTCTCGACGCCGTCCGCGACGACCGGCTTCTGGATCTCGATGCGCGCCCACATCGTGACTGCGCCTTCCAGCGCCGAGACCTCCATGTAGACGTCCCACCCGCCGTCCGGCGTGCGCCCGAGCAGGCGGCACTTCTTGTAGTGGGGCATGAATTCCGGATACCGATCGAACGAGAGCACCGCCGCGCGCACGCGTTCGATCGGCGCCTTGACGACCGCCGTCGACCGCCCGCGCGAGAAGCCCGTCGCGCCGATCGGAACCGCCTCGCTCACGATCCCCGCCGTATCCGCCGCTCGCGCCGCCTCTCTCCGCGGCTCCCCCCCCGACGCGGCCAGGCAGAGCTCACCGCCCTCCTCCTGCGTCGCCCCCACCACCGGCCTATCCTGGCTCCCGCGCCGCTCCCCCCCGCCGCACGCCGCGGCCGCGAAGGCGAGCCCTCCGGCCATCGCTGGCCGCATCCATGCGCGAAGAACGGTCCGAGTCGAGCGAGTTCCCCCCATGCCCCAGCCGAGCTTGCCAGCCCCGTGCCCGCCCCCATGCCACCCCAGGACACATCAGCCCCAGTCCCCCGGATGCCGACGACAAGGACGGATCCCCCCTCCGTGGCCGAAGCAAGGACTGAGAATTCGAGCAGATAGAAAAATATAGTCAGCCCCAGCCGCCCCCCCTCTACCACCCATCCCGGATCCCAGAGCGGCGGTCACCCGCACAGGAGACGGGCCCAGATCGGCGTTTTCGGCGCGCAAGCGCACTCCTGTGCGCTGAGCACCGAAAACGTCGAGATGGGCCCGTATCCGAAGCGGGTGACCGCCGCTCTACGTGGTGAGGTAGGCGGTTAGACTCGGGATGGGGACGCCTGTGGGGCGGCCGAACTGCCAGTCGGCGGCCTCGACGCTGACGCCGCCGATGTCGAGGTGGATGAACGGCAAGGTCCCCCCCTTCAGCCCGGAGGCGATGTCGAGGAAGGCGAAGGGGTACTGGTGCCCGCGCGGGGTGTTCACCGAGGCGAGGCGGTTCGAGGAGACCACGTCCTCGGCGCTCGATCGCGGCGCGACGAAGGCGTAGTCCTCGCGCCGCGGGCGCACGCGCTCCATCGGCTCGCCCCAGTGCTCCGCGAGCACGTCGAGCCGATCGAGCTCGGGCTGCGCGGCGGCGTTGCAGATCGCCCCGGTGTACGGGCCGTGGGCGCGGTAGACGTGGCCTGTCAGCGTCGCGACCGAGAACAGGATGGGATCGGCGGCGCCGCTGTGGGCGAGCTCCCGCGCGAGCGCGAGCAGATCCGCGAGGATGAGGCGGCCCTCGGCGTCGGTGTTGCCGATGCGCACGCGCACGCCGGCGCGGCTGCGGATGATCTCGTCGCTGACATAGGACTCCTCGCCGACGCTGTTGCGCACGAGGCCGAGCAGCCCGACGATGCGCACGCCCTCCAGGCCGAGCGCCGCGGCCGCGCGCACGAGCCCGGCGACCGCGCCCGCGCCGCCCTTGTCGCGCGACATCCCGGCCATGTGGCCGTCGGTCTTCAGGTCGACGCCGCCGGTGTCGTAGGTGACGCCCTTGCCCGCGAGCAGCACCGTGCGCCGGATCTCGCCGCGAGGCCGGTAGTCGAGCCGGACGACACACGGCCGGTGCCGCTCGACCACGCGCGAGGCCCGCGAGACCGCGCTGATGAGCGGGTAGTCGTCGACGTTGCGCTCGACCTTCACGAGCACGCCCGTCCGGGCGAACGCCGCCTCGCACATCTCGGCGACGCGGCGGGGCGCCATGCGCTCCGGCTCGGTGCCGGTGATGTCGCGGCAGAGCGCGCGGCCGACCTCGATCGCGGCCATCTCGCGGGCGCGCGCCTCCGGCAGCCCGAGCACCGCGACCGACTCGGCCGTGCGCGGCGCCATCTCGGCCTCGCGCGCCTCGAGCGGCGTCCACTGGCTCCCGAGCGCCGCGAGCGCGCCCACCTCGATCGCCCGCGAGAACCGCGGCGCGTCCGGCGCGCGCACGACGAGCAGCGGCCGGCTCGCCCCCGCGTCGATGGCGCGCGCGAAGCCGGCCGCCGCCGCCTCCGCCACGGAGCGGACGTCGTCCACGTCCTCCGTGAGCGCGCCCATCGGCGCGAGCACGAGGCGCCCGCCCGGCACCCCGGGCGCCGGCAGGACGATGGGCGCACACCGGCTCTCCAGCGCGCCGTCGGCGCGCGCCGCCGCCTCGACCACGGCCCCCACGGAGGGTCCGAGCCCGCCGACGTGCTTCACGATCGGCGAGGGAGCGACCAGGACGACGGCGTCGCAGGCCGCGGTCGCCGCAGTCGGCTCCGCGAGGGCATTCAGGGGGAGACCCGCGAGCGAGGTGACATGAACCATGGCGTCGAATGATGTCACATGGGTCAGAATTTTGGCAGCGTCCGTCGCAGCCGGCGGCGCGCGCAGATCGCGCCGGGACATCGAGCGGGACGGGCGGCGTCGGGCCCCTCACCGGCGACCGCGCCGCGCGACTTCCAGCACGTTCCAGCGGCTCCGGACGTGTGGTCACCCGGCCCACGGAACACGCTCTGCATGTGAGGACGGAGACGCCACGTGGACGCGCGCGCCACCCCCGCACGCGCCCTGTCCGACGGCGCCGCCGGGCGCATCACGAGAAGAGCACGACGCTGCGGATCGACTCGCCCGAGTGCATGAGGTCGAAGGAGTGGTTGATGTCGTCGAGCGGCATCGTGTGCGTGATCAGCTCGTCGATCTTGATCTTGCCCTCCATGTACCAGTCGACGATCTTGGGGACGTCGGTGCGCCCCCTGGCGCCGCCGAACGCGGTGCCCTTCCAGACGCGGCCGGTGACGAGCTGGAAGGGTCGCGTGGAGATCTCCTCGCCGGCGCCGGCGACGCCGATGATGATGCTCGTGCCCCAGCCCTTGTGGCAGCACTCGAGCGCCTGGCGCATCACCTTGACGTTGCCGATGCACTCGAAGCTGTAATCGGCGCCGCCCCGGGTCAGGTCGACGAGGTAGGGCACGAGGTCTCCCTGGACCTCGTTCGGGTTGACGAAGTGGGTCATCCCGAACCGCTCGGCGAGCTCGCGGCGCTTCGGGTTGATGTCGACGCCGACGATGAGGTCGGCGCCGGCCATGCGGGCGCCCTGGATCACGTTGAGGCCGATGCCGCCGAGGCCGAAGACGACCACGTTGTCGCCCGGCTTCACCTGCGCGGTATTGATGACCGCGCCGATCCCCGTGGTCACGCCGCAGCCGATGTAACACACCTTGTCGAAGGGGGCGTCCTCGCGGATCCTGGCGACGGCGATCTCGGGGAGGACGGTGAGGCTCGAGAAGGTCGACGTCCCCATGTAATGGTGGAGCTGCTCTTTCCCGATCGAGAAGCGGCTCGTGCCGTCCGGCATGAGGCCCCGCCCCTGCGTGGCGCGGATGGCCTGGCAGAGGTTGGTCTTCCCGCTCGTGCAATAGGAGCATTGCCGGCACTCGGGGGTGTAGAGCGGGATCACGTGATCGCCCTTCTTGAGGCTCTTCACCGAGGGTCCGACGTCGACCACGACGCCCGCGCCCTCGTGCCCGAGGATGGCCGGGAAGAGCCCCTCCGGGTCCTTGCCCGAGAGGGTGAAGGCGTCGGTATGACAGACGCCCGTGGCCTTGATCTCGATGAGGACCTCGCCCTCGCGAGGGCCCTCCACCTGGACGGCCTCGACCGTGAGCTTCTCGCCCGCCTTGTGGGCGACGGCTGCGCGCGCTTGCATGATCGGTGGTTCTCCTCCCGCGAGCGGGGCGTTCAGGGCGCGAGCCGCGCCCGAGCCCTCCCATAGCCGGCCGGCGAAGCAGGTTTCAAGGGGAACCCGGCCGCCGCGCGCGAGACCTCCGCCCAGGCTCCGCCGCGCTGCCCGGGCAGCGCCGGGCAGCGCCGTCCGCCCGCATTGCCCGTCCGCGGCCACCGCCCCGGCCGGGCCCGCACAACAAGCTCGCCTGGACCGCTCACCCCTGCGCTGCCTCTCGCGCACGTTGCCCAATGCGTGCGCTGCACCACGCGCACGCTGCCCAGCTCGTGCGCTGCGCCACTCCCACGCTGCTTTGCCCTACACTGCCCTACTCCTGCACTGCCAGACTCGCAGGTTTTTCTCCGCTCGTGGACTCCCCCACTCCCCCCCACACGAGCCGCTCGGCCTGGAGCAGTCAGGCTGTACCGAGCGCTGGTGATTCCGCGAAAAGGTGCTCTCCGCCGGTGCCTCAGTGTAATGAGATGGCGATCGTGTGACAGCGGGCGTACCATCGCCCCGATCTCCTTATGCACACTCCTCCTTCTCCACTCGGCCGCCTCGCGCTCGTGACCGCAATCGCCTCGACGCTCGCTGGCTGCGTCGAGCTCAAGCCGCCCTCCGACACGGGGGGCGGCGTGGGCGGCGGCGGGGGGTCCCCGCCCGCGGAGGGTGGCCATGGAGGAGAAGGTAGCGGCGGCCTTGGCGGCGACGGCGGCGGCGAGTGTATCGACGAGTGCCCGGCGGATAGCGGGATCAAGGTCGGCTGCAAGACGCGTTTCATGTACGGTATCAACTACGCGTGGCACCATTTCGCCGGCGACTTCGGCGGCATCGCCGCGTGGGGCCAGGGCGGCGTCGCGTCCGAGGAGCAGACGCACGCGGAGAGCCTCGCCGCGATGCGCGCCCACGGGGCGAGCGTCGTGCGGTGGTGGATGCTGCCCGAGTTCCGGGGCGAGGGCGTCCTGTTCGATGCGAGCGAGGATCCGATCGGCCTCGGGGAGAGGACGTTGATCGACGTCGAGAAGGCCCTGGAGCTCGCCGAGCGCGCGGACGTCCACCTCATGTTCTGTCTCTTCTCCTACGACGCCTTCCACCCGACCCGCGTCGACGCGGGGGTCAAGATCGTCGGGCTCCAGCCCATCATGGCCGACCCGCGCCGGCGCGCGCTGCTGATGGAGAACGTCGTCAGGCCGCTGGCCCGCGCGGTCGAGCGGAGCCCTTACGGGCACCGGATGGCTGCCTGGGACGTGATCAACGAGCCGGAGCTGGCCATCACCGGCCAGAGCCCGTACGGCGACCCGGACTACATCCCGGACAATTCGGTGCAATCGGTCACGCACGAGCAGATGGAGACCTTCCTCAACGACACGATCCGGGTGCTGCGCTCGGAGAGCAGCGCGCTCGTCACGATCGGCTCGCTCGCGATGAAGTGGTCGAAGGCCTGGTCGCGCACGGACATCGATTTCTACACGTTCCACATCTACGACTGGGTGAACCAGTACTGGCCGTACAACCAGTCGCCCGCGGACTATCACGTCGACGACAAGCCTGTCGTCATGGGTGTCTTCCCGATCGCCGGCCTCGCCACCACCCCGGTCCCCGACATCCTCGCCAGCTGGTACACGCAAGGCTACGCCGGCGCGCTCAGCTGGGCCTACAACGGCGCCACCCCGACCGAGCTGGAGACCGTCAAATCCTTCGCCGACGAGAAGGCCTGCAAAGTGAAGTACTGAAGATCTCCCCGCGGCTCCGAGCCGACCTCCTGAAGCCGGCGCCGGCGGGGGGCGCTGCGCGGCAGGGCGCGGGTGGGCGCGATCGAGCACCGAACGAGGTGCCATCCCCTCCCAGACATCTCCACGCCTCAGGCGCGCCTTGTGTGGCGCGCACCATAACGTCCCAGTCATCAAGGCCCGAAGTGAGACATGCCGGGCGGTGTTCCCTGCGCAAGCTCCCCCGCCCCCGGTCTTGGCGGATGGCGAGCGCCCACCCGCGCCCTGCCGCGCAGCGCCCCCCGCCGGCGCTCCTCCAGAATGCCCTCTCTGGACGACCTAGGCCCAGGGAAGCCAGTAGTCGACGAGCGACGCCCCGGTCACGTCGTGCGCCACGCCGCTCGCGATCGCCCATTGCGCCAGCGCCCGCCCCAGCGCCGGCATCGTGGGAAAACGCCCGTCCGGCGATTTCGCGAGCCCCCGCTCGATGATGTCCCAGAGCCGCGGGTGCGCCTCGAAGACCTCCAGGCGCGGCGGATCCACGCGCAGCACGTCGTGCACGATCGAGATGCTCCCGGGACCGCCGAACGGGCGACGCCCGCTCACGATCTCGTACAGCACCACACACACGCTCCACACGTCGGTGCGCGCATCGGCATCCTGCCCGCCGCGCACCTGCTCCGGCGCCATGTAGGCCGGGCTGCCCACCAGCACGTCCTTCGGCACGTCGTCCCGCGCGCACGTCGCCGTGGCCGCGATCCCGAAGTCGATCAGCTTGGGGACCGTCCTGCGCCCGTCCCGCACGAGGACGATGTTCGCGGGCTTCACGTCGCGGTGCACCACCCCCGCGGCGTGCGCGGTGCTCAGCGCCCCGATCACCGGCAGCAGCAGCTGGACCGCGGAGAGAGGCGGCATCGGGCCCGACTCGGCGAGCGCCTGCGCCAGCGACCGCCCGCTCAGGAGCTCCATCACCACGAACGGCTCGCCCGCGTCGGTGACGCTCAGGTCGAAGATCCGCACCGCGGCCCGGTGAGAGACCCGCGCCGCCGCCTGCGCCTCCCGGAGCAGCCGTGTCGCGGCCTCCGGAACGCCGCAGTCGCGACGGATGAGCTTCAGCGCGACGTCGAGATCCAGGGCGAGATTCCGGGCCCGCCAGACTGCCCCCATGCTCCCCTCGCCGAGCAGCTCCATGAGGCGATAGCGCTCGGCGAGGACGTCGCCTGGGGCGTAGCGCCGCAGCAGGACGCCCTTCCCGCTGGGCGCCGGCGCAGGCGCAGACGCGGCCGACAGGCCGGCCTGGCCGGCCCGCAGCGTGGCCGGCGGCGCGCTCGCTGGTGGCGAGGCGTCACCCGCCGGATCCACGGGCGCGACATCACCGCCAGGACGGTACGTCGTGTCGGACGGGCGCGGCAGCCTGACCGATGGCCGTAGATCGACAGGCTCGAACGGAGGACGGTGAGTCGCTGGCCAGCGCGGAGAGCGCGGCGAGCGGTACGCGCGCGAGGAGGCTCTCCCCCCGCTCGCAGGACGGGATCGGTTCGACACAGGATCCATCGATGCGCCGCTAGGCGTCGTGGGGCTGTCAGTTCGTCGGCTGTCCATGACCTTGCATGGAGTGTTAGCAAGGAGCAGGCCGCTCGAGGCCGACGCAAATGCGCTTCTTCCGCGCCCGCCGCGGCGCCGGGGTGCGGGCCCAAGCCCTCAGAGCCGGCGCGCGTGCGGGCTGTTCCCCTCAGCGGCGCCCGCCCGCCAGCACGTTCCTGGACAGCCCCCGGCCGCCCCGGCAGGCGCAAAGGATGGACGGCGGCGCATGGCCTGCGCGCGGCGCTGCGCCGCGCCCACGCGCGCGCGGGGTGTCAGCCCGCCTCACCCTCGGCCGAATAACCGGGGCCGACCAGCACGCGGATCGCGCGAGGCTCGACCGAGAACGAGATGGGGGCGTTGCTCAGGAGCTCCCCATCCACATTGAACCACATGCCCGGCTTCGCGGCGATGCGCACGCGCGACGCGCGGCGGTGCATGACCTCGTCGCTGGACAGGTAGGTGCCCGCGAGGAGGCGCGCCGCGACCGCGGCGAGATCGAGCAGCGAGGCATAACGGACGATCACGACGTCGAGCAGCCCGTCTTCCATGCTCGCCCTGGAGGCCACCCGCATCCCGCCGGCGCACGTCCTGCCGTTGGCGACGATCACGTTGAGCGCCTCGACGCGCTCGAACTCCTGATCATCCCAGGCGATCGTCGTCTGGTAGCCGGTGAGGTCCGGCAGCACCTTCATGGCGCTGCGCAGGTACGCGAGGGGGCCCCAGGTGGCCTTCATGTCGTCGGTCAGCGCCTCGTCCACCTGGCCGCTGAAGCCGCCGGCGGCGACGTTCAGGCAATACCGCGTCTGCCCCGCGCTCTCGACGTGCACGAGATCCAGCTTGCGTGTCTGCGCCTCGACGTGATCCTCGTCGAGCAGGGCGAACGCCTCGGCCGGGTCGAGCGGGACCCCGAGCGTGCGGGCCAGATCGTTGCCTGTCCCGAGCGGCAGGAGGGCGAGCCGCGCGCGGTCGCGGTACGGCCCGAGCCCCTGGACGATCTCGTTGATCGTGCCGTCGCCGCCGGCCGCGACCACGAGGTCGGCCCCCGCCTCGACCGCGGCCCGGGCGAGCTCGCGGCCGTGACCCGGGCCCTCGGTCTCCAGCAGCTCCACGCCGGCTCGCCCTGCCGAAAGGTCGCGGAGCCGCGCCGCCTGCGCGGCGTTGCCGGCCGCCGGGTTGACGATGATCGAGATGCGCACGGTGGCGCTACGCTAGCGCTCCCGACGCAGGCTGTCCCGCCCCAAACGCGGCCGCCGCCCGCGGGCCCCGCAGGCCGCCCGCGGCGCCGGCGCTCACGTCGACAAGGGCGCGACGCGCCCCTTCGAGGCGATCGGCACCTCGAGCGCGGCGGCCGCCTCGACGAGCAGGGCGTGCTCGCTCTCGTGGACCACGCCGTCGGCCGCGACGAGCAGGGTGGCGTACTCGATCGCGGCCTCGCGCATCCGCACGTCGGGCAGCCGCGCGCGGATCGACGCGAAGCGGCCGCCCCTGCCCTGCTCGCGCACCGAGCGCTCGATGAAGCTGAGGAGCGGCTGGATCAGGTCGGCCCCGAGGCGGCCCTGCGTCAACGTCCCGAGGTGCGACGCGAGCGCGGCGCGCTCAGCCTCGTTGATCGATCCGTCGGCGTAGGCGGCGAGGAACATGACCTCGACGATCGCCTCGAGCTTGCCGAGCTCGAGGTTGTCGAGGGAAATATGCGTTTCTTCCATGAGCTCCTCGGACCAGCGTATCACGACGGCGCCCGGACGACCGAGCCCGGCGCTCGCTCCTAACGCCGCGCGCATGCGCCCCGCGCCCGGGAGCGCCGGAGAAACTTCTCGCCGGGCGCAGCGCCGGCTGGTGCATAACTACCCCCTACGATGAGCTCCACACCGACCGATCTCTTCCTGTCGCTGACGCCGCACAAGGTGATCGAGGCCGTCGAGGCGGCAGGCGTCCTCTGTAATCGCGTCTGCTACCCGCTGAACTCCTTCGAGAACCGCGTCTACGAGGTCGAGCGCGAGGACCGCACCCGCGTCATCGCCAAGTTCTACCGTCCGGGGCGCTGGTCGCGCGCGCAGATCCTGGAGGAGCACCGGTTCCTCGCCGAGCTCGCGGAGGCCGAGATCCCCGTCTGCGCGACGCGCCCGTTCCCCGACGGCGAGACGCTCAAGCAGATCGACCACATCCAGTACTGCCTCTTCGAGCGCACCGGCGGCCGCGCGCCCGACGAGCTCGACGATGCGCTGTTCGCCCGCCTGGGCAGGCTCGCCGCGCGCATCCACAACGTGGGCGCGGCCGGGACCGCCGCGCACCGCGTCCGGCTCTCCGCCGACACGTACGCGCGCGAGGACCTCGGCTGGCTCGCGGAGCGCAAGGTCATCCCCGCGAGCGTCGAGCGGCGGTACCTCGCGGCGGCGCGGGCCGTCGCCGACGCCGCCGAGGAGCGCCTCCGCGGCGTCGAGGTGCACCGCATCCACGGCGACCTGCACCCCGGCAACCTGCTCCTGCGCGACGGCACGCTCCACGTGCTCGACTTCGACGACATGGTGATCGGCCCCGCCGTGCAGGACCTCTGGCTCCTGCTCCCCGGCCGCGACCGGGACGCCCGGCGGCAGCGCGAGATCTTCATCGACGCCTACGAGGAGCTCCGCCGCTTCGACCGCTCGACCCTCGGGCTCGTCGAGCCGCTGCGCGGGCTCCGGATGATCCACTACGCCGCCTGGATCGCGCGGCGGTGGCACGATCCCATTTTCCCGAGGACTTTCCCGCACTTCGGCACCGAAGCCTACTGGCGCGACGAGGCGAACGCGCTCGAGGAGGTGCTCCAGCTGACGCGCGCCGGGGACGCCGGCGGCGGCGAGGGCGGAGGCGACGACGCGCCGCCGCCGAGCGGGACCAAGTACTTCTGGGACCTCAACTGACGACCGGGCAGCGCGCCGGATCGCGCGGGGCGCGGCGTGCGGCCCGGGCGCGGCGTCAGAGGCGCTTCAGCACCAGGATCAGCCGCCACGCGGCGGCGTGTTCGAAGGGGACATCCACGTTGAAATCACCGAGCGTGGCGACGAGCGCGAGCTCGGGCACACGCTCGGCGACGCGGCGCCAGCCGGCCAGATCCGGGATGTGCCAGGTCGACTCCTGCCGGATCGACGAGAGCTCCCGCGGCGCGCCGCCGTTGCGGCGGGCCGAGCACACCACCTCGAGGCTCACGGGCACGACGCGGTCGGGCGCCGCCCGCTCGATGTGGATGCGGAAGCGGGCGTCGATCGACTGGTCGCCGCGCAGCTCGGTCCACTCGGTCCGGTTCACGCCCGACGGCGTGAGATCGGCCGGGTGGGTCGCCTCGATGACGTGCACGCCGCCCGGGAGCAGCAGCGAGGCGGCGAGGCGGAGGTGGCGCTCGAGCGCCGCCGGCGTCGCCAGCTGGTGGATCGCCGAGAGCGAGACGAACGAGAGATCCACCGGGGGGACGTCGGGGCGCTCGTCGAGCTCCGCGCAGGAGAAGCGGATCCCCGCGCCGGCGCCGCGCGCGGCCGCGGTGCGCTCCGCGTAGGCGATCATCGCGGCGGAGCCGTCCGCGCCGGCGCAGCCGACGCCGAGCTCCGCGAACGCCTCGAGGTGGCGCGCGGGGCCGCACGCCCACGAGAGCACCCGCTGCACCGGGCGGGCGCCGAAGCGCCGCGCGCACGCGAGCAGGAAATCGCGCTCGGCGACGTAGTCGCGGTAACCGAAGGCCGCGTCGTAGAGCGCGGGCGCGTCGGCCGGCGCGGGCGACTCGGGCGGCGCCGGCGCCGCGCGCGACGCCTCGGGGGGCGCGGCCGAGGCGCGGAGCGCGCCGACCCGCTTCGTGAAGATCAAGAGGTCGTCGCCCGGCTCGTAGAAGTCCGGGATCACCGCCGCCCGCGTGAACTGCAGCGCGTCGTAGAAGCGCACCGCGCCGTGGCGCTCCCGGCTGCCCGTCTCCACGCGCACGAGGCCGCCGCCCTCGCGCGCGATCTCGCGCTCCATCGTGGAGACGAGCCCGCGCGCGACGTCCAGCCGGGCGAACTCCGGCGAGGTCGCGATCCAGTAGAGGTCGTAGGTGGACCGCGTCATCGGCGTGCGGCCGTAGCAGAGGTAACCCGCGAGCGCGGGCGACGCCTCGCCGCAGACGCTCAGCACGAACCGGTAGCCGTCGGCCGAGGGCTGGGCCAGCTGCACGTCGACCAGCTCGAGCGCCACGGCGCGCTCCTCGTCGCTGAACGCGGGCACCGACGCGAGCAGCGACGCGATGAGGGGCCGATCCTCGGGGCGGAGCCCGCGCTGCGTGATCACGGCGCCTCGGGCGCCGTGGCGAGGCCGCCCTGGGCGGCGGAGGAGGCGGCCGCGCGGCCGCGCGCCGCGTGCGCCGGGGCGCGGCCGCGCGCGCGGAGCAGGTCCGCGTGGCGCGCGCTGCGGCCGAGGGCGGAGCGGAGGATCGCCCAGAGGACGTCGGCGTAGGAGAGGCCGGCGCGCGCGGCCGCCCGGGCGAAGCCGGCGTCCGGCGAGAGATCGCAGTTCGGGTTGACGTCGATGACGTAGGGCGTGCCCCGCTCGTCGAGCCGCACGTCGACGCGGCCGTAGTCGCGCAGCCCGAGCACCTCGAAGGCGCGGCGGCCGATGGCGACGACGCGGCGCAGCTCGAGGGGCCGCAGGACCGCGGCCACGGCGGGTGTGCCGACCGACGCGGCCGTCTCCGGCCGCCACTTCGCCTCGTACGTGACCACGTGCGGGTGCCCCTCGGGCAGCCCCTGGAACGCGATCTCGCCGGGCGGCAGCACGCGCGGGACGGGCCAGCCGAGCAGCGACACCGAGAGCTCCCGCCCGTGGACGTAGCGCTGCACCACGACCGGCTGGCGGCACTGCGCGACGACCGCGGCGACCTGATCGCGCAGCGCGGCGCGGTCGTGCACGACCGAGCCGCGGTCGATCCCGGTCGAGCCGTCCTCGCGCTCCGGCTTGACGATCGCCGGGAACGCGACCTCCGGGAGGTGATCCGGCCCCTCGACCCGCACCGTCTGCGGCACGCGCACGCCGGCGCGCGCGAGGATGCGGTTCGCCTCGGCCTTGTGCAGGCAGCTGCGGAGCGCGACGTGGTCGCTGCCCGTGAAGGGGAGCTCGAGCCCCGCGAGCAGCCACGCGCACATGACCTCGTGCCGGCTGTCGCCGTCGAGCGCCTCGCAGAGGTTGACGATCACGTCGGGGCGGTGATCGCCGATCGCCGCGAGCACCTCGTTCGGCCGGAGCACGGGGCGGTGCGCGACGCGGACGCCCGGGGTCGCGGCGAGCGTCGCGAGCACGCTCTCGGCGGCCACCGCGCTCCCGTCCTCGCGGCCGATCCGGAGCCGGCCGCTGCCCACCCGCTGCAGCAGTGGCGGCTCGTCGACGGCTTCCTCCGGATCTCTGTTGGAGAGGATCAGGATCCGCGGGTCAGCCACCGCACGCCTCCGGGCCGCAGCGCCGCGCGCCCCCGCTGGCAAGAGCGGACGTCCCCGGCGCAGCGCTACCGGCGCAGCGCGGGCGGGGCCTCAGAGGAAGAGAGAGCGGAGAGAACGTCCCGGCTGCGGACACGGGAACATGACGGAATCCGTACATGCAAGTGGCCCCCACTTCACCAGCTTGCGGGGCAATCGCAAGCGGAGATTTGCTCTCTCCGGACGGAACTGGAGACGCAATGCGCAACGTGTCAGCACGCCGACGCGCCGGCGCGTCGAGGGTCCGTGGTGCCTCGAGGGGGGCAACAAGCGAGCTCGTCGATGCGAAATACCCGTCCAGTACGGGGATCGCGCGCCGGCGCCCGGGACGGGAGCACGCGGCCGGGAGGGGTGGGAAGGGCGGGACGACGACAGGAGGGGTCGATTCGGGGAGCGGGGCGGCGAGAGCGCCGTTCCGCTACCAGCGTGGAAGAGGCGGCGCTCGGGTGCGCGCAGGGTGCGAGCACACGGCGGCGCGAAGAAAGGACTTCCCTTCTCCGCGCCTTCGATCCTCCGCGGCTCAGGCGGCCTGGGGCGCGGCGCGCTTTCGCCGATCTTCCGGGAAGCAGGCCTCGATCTCGTCGATCCCGAGCGTCTCCTTCTCGAGCAGGCCCTTCACGAGGGCGTCGATCTGGCTGCGCCGGGACTTCACGATCGCGACGGCGCGCGCGAGCTGCGCGTCCGTGAGCGCCCGCGCCGTCTCGTCGACCCGGTCGAGCAGGGCCGGGCTGCGCGCGGGGTGGCCGTCGCCGACGCAGATGGGGCCGAGATCGCTCATGCCGAGCTCCGCGACCATCTTCCAGGCGATCGTCGCGGCGCGCTGGATGTCGTCCGAGGCGCCGGCCGTCATCGTGCCGAGGATGACCATCTCGGCGGCGCGGCCGCCCATCAGCATGCATATCTGATCTTCGAGGTACTCCTTGCGGTACATGAGCCGATCCTTCTCGGGCAGCGCCTGGGTGACGCCGAGCGCGCGGCCGCGCGGCAGGATCGACACCTTGTGCACCGGGTCGCAGTTCGGCGCGAGCAGCCCGACCACGACGTGGCCGGCCTCGTGCACCGCGGTGGCGTAGCGCTCGTCCTCGTCGACCAGCACCCCCTTGCGCTCGAGGCCCATGAGCACCCGGTCGCGCGCGCGATCGATGTGGGTCGGGTCGACCGCCTCGGCGCCCTCGCGGGCCGCGAGGATCGCCGCCTCGTTCAGGAGGTTGGCGAGGTCGGCGCCCGAGAAGCCCGGCGTGCCGCGGGCGATGGTGCCGAGGTCGACCGCGCCCTGCAGCGGGATCGGGCCGGCGTGC
Organism: Sorangium cellulosum; assembly: GCF_002950945.1. GTDB lineage: Bacteria > Myxococcota_A > Polyangia > Polyangiales > Polyangiaceae > Sorangium > Sorangium cellulosum_E. Next base: position 4,231,591 of record NZ_CP012673.1, on the reverse strand, counting down.
ACGTTCAGGATCTCCTCGCGGCCGCGGACGTCGGGGAGCGGGACGGTGACCTTGCGGTCGAAGCGGCCCGGCCGGAGCAGCGCGGGGTCGAGCATGTCGGCGCGGTTGGTCGACGCGATGACCACGATGCCGTTCCCGTGGTCGAACCCGTCCATCTCGACGAGCAGCTGGTTCAGCGTCTGGTCGTGCTCGGCCGAGGCGGAGTCGCCGTTGCCCTTCGCGCGGGCGCGGCCGACGGCGTCGATCTCGTCGATGAACACGATGCAGGGCGCGGCCTTGCGCGCCTCGGCGAAGAGCGCGCGGACGCGGGAGGCGCCGACGCCGACGAACATCTCCTGGAAGCTCGATCCGGACGCCGAGAGGAAGCGCACGCCCGCCTCGCAGGCGACGGCGCGCGCGAGCAGCGTCTTGCCCGTCCCGGGCTCGCCCGTCAGCAGCACGCCGCGCGGCGGGCGGCCGCCGAGGCGCGCGAAGCGCTGGGGGTTCTTCAGGAACTCGACCGTCTCGGCGAGCTCCTGCTTGACCTCGTGCATGCCCGCGACGTCGGCGAAGCGCACGGGCGCGCGCGCGACCCCGGCCTTGGCGTCGGAGAACATCTTCGGGCTGCGCCGGCGGTTCACCGAGAAGAGCACGAAGCCCACGGCGGCGATGACGACGAGCGGGATCACCGCGGACGCGGCGCGCGACGGCTCCTCGCGAGAGGCGAAGTCGACCGAGGCGCCGGCGCCCGCGAAGCGCGAGACGAGCTCCTGCCGGAGCGTCGGCTCGTCGACGACCGCCGTCACCGTCTCCGCGCCTGCCTGGCGCACGAAGAAGCGATCCCCGTTCACCTCGACCGAGAACGCCTGTCCGGTCTGCGCGATCCGGAGGAGCTCGGTGTACGTCGCCGCGCGCTGCGTGGTCGACCCGCGTGCCGCGCGCAGCGCGAACCCGAGCACCACCGCGAGCAACGCCCCCATGATTCCAAGTACCCAGAGCCGGCGCCCCGCGGGCCCCAACCGCTTACCCACCTGCAAGATCCAGGAATTCACTGCTGCGCCACCTCACTACCCCGGCGTCGGGCCGGAGCGGATCTCAGGTGTAGCGCGGATAGGGGCCTCAGGAAGTTCCTTCTTCAAACATTCTGAGCGGCCTGAACAGGGAATACTGTGAAAGGATGATGGGGCCGCAAAATCGAATCAGGAGAAGGGAAACCGATGTAACGAAACCCTCTCTATCAACTGACGAGCTCGCTTGAGACAATTGCCGAGCTCGGCGCCTGATCTGCTCTCGGCGTCTGGTGGGGTGGGAGGGTTCAGCAGGAGAGGCGCTCGCGCCCGCGGTCGGGCGGCGGGGCCGCGGGTGGACGTGGTCGGGCTCGGGCCCGAGGGAGTCGTGTGAGGGTGCGCGCGGGAGCTCAGGTCTTGCGGCCGAAGATCGCCGCGTCGGCGGAGAACCTGCCCGGGCCCACGAAGATCAGCACCAGGGCGACGCACAGGTAGATGGAGGCCGGCTCGTAGGAGCCGCCGCCGCCCTTGGCGAAGAACGGATCGCCGAGGACCATCGCGTGGGTCCAGACCGCGACGGCCATGGTGATCGCGATGCCGAGCGACGCGAGGGGCGTGAGCAGGCCGAGGATCCACGCGATGCCGCCGCCGAACTCCGCGAGCGCGGCCAGCGCCTGCAAGAACCCCGGGACGGGCGCGTTAGGCCCCATCCAGGAGAACGGGGCCTGGATCTTCCCGAAGCCATGAAGGATGAACGCGATGCCGGCGACGACACGAAGCACGAGCAGGGCGGCCGAGGCCGCGAACGGCTGGTCGAGCACCCGCAGGAATCTCTTGAGCATGAGGCTCTCTCCTCTCGGCCCCGGTCATAAGGAAGAAACCGTGGCCACGCAAGCTGAAGAGCTCGGCTGCTGCTCGCGGCGCCTCACGCGCCGGTCTGCTGCTCGCGGGCAGGCGTGGCGCGCGCCGGGGTCGCGGCGCCCCTGCCCTCGTAGCCCAGGGCGTCGAGGCACTGCCGCTTGATCGCCGCGAACTCGCTCGATCCCACGATCGCGGCGCTCCTCGGGCGCTCGAAGGGGATCGCGATCTCGCCGCCGACGCTGCAAGGCCGGCCCGTCATGAGCGCGATGCGGTCGGACAGGAAGATGGCCTCGTCGATGTCGTGCGTGACGAAGAGGACCGTCGTGCGCACCTGGCCCCAGACGTCGAGCAGCAGCTCCTGCATCGCGAGGCGGGTCTGGGCGTCGAGGGCGCTGAACGGCTCGTCCATCAGCACGACGCGCGGCTCGGTGATCAGGACACGCGCGATCTCGACGCGCTGCTGCATGCCGCCCGAGAGGTGCGCCGGGTAGGCGTCCTCGAAGCCGGACAGCCCCACGAGCTGGAGCAGGCGCCGGGAGGCCTCCCGGCGCTCGCGCTCCGGGACGCCGCGCATCTTCAGGCCGAAGCCGACGTTGTTCAGCACCGTCTTCCAGGGGAGCAGCGTGTTCTGCTGGAACACCATGCCGCGCTCCGGGCCGGGGCCGTCGACGCGCTCCCCGCCGACCACGATGCTGCCGCGCGCCGGCGGGACGTACCCCGCGACGGCGTTGAGGATCGTCGACTTGCCGCACCCGGAAGGGCCGAGCAGGCTCACGAGTTCGCCGCTCTCGACCGTGAGGTCGAGGTCCCGCACCGCCTCGGTCCGGCGGGCGCCGGCGCCCAGCACGACCGACAGCCCGCGGATCTCCACCCGGCCCCCCGGGCGCACGGCGGACGTCATCGGCCCTTCTCCTCGGGGCGCTGCCAGGGGGTGAGCCACGCGCCGATCCACTTCACGGCCGCGCTGCTGAGCATGCCGAGCAGGCCGATGAGCAGCATGCCGAGCACGATGTCCGGGTAACGCTGCAGGTTGTACGACTCCCACGTGAAGTAGCCGATGCCGTACTGCCCGCCGATCATCTCGGCCGTCACGAGGCAGAACCAGGACGTGCCCATGCCGATGCTCATGCCCGTGACGATGCTGGGCAGCGCGCCCGGGAGCACCACCTCGACGAAGAGGCTGAACGGGCGCGCGCCGAGGCTGCGCGAGCTCGCGATGAGCCGCGGATCCAGGGAGACCACGCCGTGGATCGTCGCGAGCAGGATCGGGAACAGCGCGCCCATGTACGTGATGAAGATCATGCTCAGCTCGGCCGACGGGAACATCAGGATCGCGAGCGGCAGCCAGGCGACGCCCGGGATCGGGCGCAGAACCTCGAGCGCGGGCAGCAGCGTGTCCTCCGCCAGCCGCGACCTGCCGATCACGAGCCCGAGCACCACCCCGGTGACGCCCGCGACCGCGAACCCGGCGAGCACGCGGAACAGGCTGTTCTGGAGGTGCAGCCAGAGCTTCGGCGAGCTGACGAGATCCCGGGCCGCGACGACGACCTCGGTCGGCGCCGGCACGTTGACGAAGTTGACGACGCCGAGGTGCACGCGCGCCGTCGAGGCCCACTGCCAGAGCGCGATGCACGCGGCCACGGAGAGCGCGCGCAGCAAGGCGCGGCGGGGGTCGCGCCGCGGGCGGCCGTCGTGGAGCCGGTCGGTCAGCGGGCGAGGCGCGCGGGGCGCGCGGGACGCGCTCGCGGGGGCGGCGCGCTCCGCGCCGGGCGCCCGCTCGAAGAGGACGCGCCCGCCGAGCGGCGCGTCCGCCGGCGCGCCGCGCCGGGCCATCGTCCGCAGCGCGCTCATGGCGCCGCCGCCGTGACCTTCGCGAGGTCGCGCTCCAGGGACTCGACGTCGACCACCACCGCGCCGTCCGACGGCGCCGCGGCGGCCCACGCCTCGGCGTCCTCCTTCGCGAGGAACGCCGAGACGCTGCCGTCGGGGCGCCTCGTGTACCACGCGCGGTCGGCGAGCAGCTTCACCCCGCTGTTGCGGTCGTGCACGAAGGCGGCGCGGATCTCCTTGCCCTCGGCCAGGAGCTTCCTCCGCGCGGCGAGCGCGTTCGCCGGGCTCCGGTACACGCGCACCTTCGGCTCGCCCGCGACCCAGAGCTGCGCGGCGAGGGCCGGGTCGTCGATGGGCTCGCCGGTGAGCGCGTCGCCGCCGGACAGCGGGAGCTTCGCGTAGCTCTGGAGCCGCGCCTCGTAGTCGATCCCGAGCTCCTCCGCCGCGCGCCGGATGTACCGCTCCTCCACGAACGCGCCGACGTCGAGCGCCGTGTCGGTCCGCTTGAGCAGCGTGAGCGTGTCCGCGGCGACCTGGAGGGCGCGCCGGACCTCGGGCTTGATCGTGAAATCCCGCGTCTGGATGCCGAGCGGGCCGTGGAACATGTAGGCGACCTCGGCGTCGATGCCCGTCACCTTCTCGATGAGCTCGCTGTACTTCTCGGGCTCCTCCGCGAACAGGCGATCCGCCTCGATCGACGCCTTGAGGAAGGCCACGACGATCTCCGGGTGCTTCTCCGCGTACGCGGCGCGCACGAGCACGCCGTGCGCCGTCGGCACCTTGACGCTGGCGCCGTCGTAGATCTTCCGCGCGAAGCCGCGGAAGGGGAACAGCTCGGCGAAGGGGACGAAGTCGGCGTGGGCGTCGATCTTCTTCGCCTTCAGCGAGGAGCCGCCGACCTCGGGCGACTGCGAGACCAGCGTCACGTCCTTCTCGGGATCCCAGCCGAGATCGCGGATCGCCCGGAGCAGCATGCCGTGCGCGGACGAGCCGAAGGGGACGGAGATCTGCTTGCCCTTCAGGTCCTTCAGGCTCGTGGCCGGGGAGTCGAGCGGCACGACGACGCCGTTGCCGCTCCCGAGCGGGCTGCCGGACAGCGTGGCGATGAACTGGCTGCGGCTGCCCTGCTTCTGGAACGCGACCCCGTTCAGCACGCCGGGGAAATCGGCCATCGCGCCGATGTCGAGCTTCTCGGCGACCATCTCGGTCGTCAGCGGCGGCCCCGACGTGAAGTCCTTCCAGACGATCTCGAACTCCACGTCCTTGTACTTGCCGTCCCGCGGCAGGTGCTTCTCGAGCAGCTTGAGCTCGCGGATCAGGAGCCCGCCGGCGGCGCAGTTGATCGTCGTGTCCTGCGTCCCGATCGCGATGCGGATCTTCTGCTTCTCCTGCGAGCCGCACGCCGCGCCCGCGAGGACCAGGGCGAGCAGGACGAGCGCGCGCAGCGCCCAGGTCGTCGCCCGCGTCATCAGCTCAGTTCCTCGCCAGCGTCTCATGTCGTCCGGCTCCTGTCTGGATGGCCTCGAGGGCGCGGGCGGCCGCCTTGCGCACCTCGACGTCGGTGTCGTCGAGCAGGCCGCGGAGCGGCGCTGCGGCGGCCGCCGCCCGCAGCTCGCCGAGCGCCTGGGCGGCCGCCTTGCGCAGATCCGGCGTGTCGCTCGCGAGCATGCCCACGAGGTCGGGCGCGGCCGCGGCGGCCCGGAGCCGCCCGAGCGCGAGCGCCGACTCCTTGCGGACCTGCCAGGCGCCGTCGTCGAGCGCCCGCTGCAACGCCGGCGCCGCGCGGCCGTGCTCCGCGCGGCCGAGCACGATCGCGGCCTCGACGCGGACGCGCCAGTCGGGATCGGAGAGCAGCGCGACGACCTCGTCCACGAGCGCGGGCTCCACGAGCGCGCCGACCGCCTCGAGCGCGCCGACCGCGACCTGCCGCACCCCCGCGTCGGGGTCGCGCAGGCGGGCGCGGAGCGCGGGCGCCGTCTCGGGCCGCCGCAGGTAGGCGAGGGCGAGCACCACCTCGCGCCGCACCTCCGGCTCCGGATCGCCGAGCGCGCCCTCGAGGGGCGCGACCGCCCGGCCGTCTCGGAGCTCGCGGAGCGCCACGACCGCCGACGCGCGCACGAACGGGCGCGGGTGCGCGACCGCCGCGATGAGGTGGCGCGCCGCCTCCGGCCCGCGGAACTCGCGGAGCGCCGTCGCGGCCACCTCGCGCACGTGCGCGTCCCTGTCCTCGAGCGCGCCGAGCACGGCCGGCACCGCGCCGGGGTCGCCGAGGTCCTCGAGGTGCCCGAGCGCGAGCGCCCGCACCGTGGGGTCCTCGTCCTTCACGGCCTCGATGAGCGGCCCCACGAGCTCCGGGTCCGAGAGGTCCTCGAGCTCCATCAGCGCGAGCTGGCGGGCGTTGGGGTCGGGGTCCCTGAGGACGCCCGCGAGATCCTGCGCAAGCGACGGCTCTGTCATGTCGTCTCCGCCTCCGCCCGCTACCGGAGGAGAAAGGGGATCTTCACCGTGATCGCCTCTTTGGGACAGTCGATCTCGCACGCGAGGCAATACCAGCACTCGTCGTAGGCCATGTGCGCCTTCTTCGTCTCCGGGTGGATGGCGAGGCAGTCGACAGGGCACGAGTCGATGCAGATCCGGCAGCCCTTGATACAGGACGCCTCGTCGACCACGACCGGCAGATCGAGCCGGACGACGGCCTCGGCGTGGCCCGCGGTCTTGGCGCGCTGGGCCTTGATTGACTCTCGGTTCGGAAGGTGACCCATTCTGTTCCTCGTCGTTTCGATCCGCGCCCGCGCCCTCAGAGCGGCGCGCGCTGCTCCCCGGCCGGGATACGCAGCTTGTCGTAGGCCTTGACGTCGCCGTCGTCGATCGGGAAGAGGTACGGCTCCACGGGCCTCTCCAGGCAGACCATCTCGCCGCCCTCGCCCTTCTTCAGGTTCACGTGCACGAACCAGCGGCGGTCATCCATCTCGGGGTAGTCGAGCCGGTAATGGTAGAGGCCCCAGCGGCTCTCGGTCCGGTAGAGCGAGGCGCGCGCGGCCATCTCCGCGCAGTCGCGGATGAAATGGCATTCCATCACCCGCATGAGCTCGTGGGGGCTCGTCGCGGTGACCTGCTCGAGCTCGTCCTTCGCCCGCATGAAATACTCGAGCCCGAGCGCCATCCGGTTCCCTGTCTTCGGCGGCTGCAGGTAATCGTTCACGAGCCGCCGCACCTTGTATTCGTACTGGTGAGGGGGTATCCCGCTCCCGCGCGAGAGCGGGGCGAGGATGCGCTCGCGCTCGGCGTCCACCGCGTCGCTCCGGGGCTCGAGCGCCGGGGCGCGATCGAGGTAGTCGAGCGCGTTCTGCGCGCAGATCTTCCCGTAGGTGAGCGCGCCGAGCAGATAGTTGTGCGGCACACACGCCATGTCGCCGGCGGAGTAGAGCCCGGGCACGGTGGTCTCGCCCTTCTCGTTGACCCAGACGCCCGACGCGCTGTGGCCGCTGCACAGGCCGATCTCGGAGATGTGCATCTCGACGAGATCGTTCGCGTAGCTGTGCCCCCTGCCCTCGTGGAAGCGACCGCGGCTCGGGCGCTCCGTCTGGTGGAGCACCCGCTCGACCTCGGTGATCGTCTCCGGGGCGAGGTGGGTGAGCTTCAGGTAGACGGGGCCGTTCGCGGAGTGGAGCTCCCGGTAGAACTCCAGCATCATCTGCCCGCTCCAGTAATCGCTCTCGATGAAGCGGTTCCCCTTCGCGTTCACCGTGTGCCCGCCGAGCGGGCCGGTCACGTAGGCGCAGGCGGGACCATTGTAGTCCTTGATGAGCGGGTTGATCTGGAAGCACTCGATCCCGGTGAGCTCCGCGCCCGCGTGGTACGCCATCGAGTAGCCGTCGCCGGCGTTCGAGGGGTTCTCGTACGTGCCGTGGAGGTACCCCGACGCCGGCAGCCCGAGCCGCCCGGAGGCGCCACAGCAGAGGATCACCGCCCGCGCCTTGATGATCTCGATATGGCCTTCCCGGGTGTCGAAGCCGATCACCCCGGCGACCTGCCCCTCGGTCACGAGGACGCGGGTGGCCATCACCCGGTTGATCACGCGCACCCCGGCGCGCTTGACCATCCGGGTGAGGATCTTCTTCAGATCGTAGCCCTCCGGCATCGGGAGCACGTAACTCCCGTTGTGGTGGACCTTCTTGACGTCGAAATCGCCCGATCGCGTCTTCTGGAACTTGACGCCCCAGGAGTCGAGCTCCTGGAGCATGGCGAAGCTGTTTCGCGCATACTCGTAGATGGCGCGCTGGTTCACGATGCCATCGTTGGCGACCGTGATTTCCTTCACGTATTGCTCGGGCGTCGCGTGGCCGGGGATGATCGCATTGTTCAGCCCGTCCATTCCGATCGCTATCGCGCCGCTGCGCTTGATATGCGCCTTCTCGAGGAGGACGACCCTCCCCCTCGGGAGCCGCTGCTGCGCCTCCACCGCCGCCGTGGATCCGGCGCTGCCGCCGCCCACGACGACGACGTCCGCCTCTGTCACGCGAATGTCCATTGCCATCCTCAGCGTTTCAGGCGCGCACGCACACACACACAGCCCCATCCACGGATGGATCCGGTGCGGGCGGGTTCGGGCGCCAAACGTCTTCTATCTTAGATGCGACGTCCGCTTTAACAGACGCGGACTTCCTGGGCAATCGCTTTCTCGATCTCGACGGCGGAGCGCGGCGCGAGCTCCGCCGGGCGGGCTCGCGGGGCGGGGTCAGGGCGCGCGAGGCGCCGCGAGGCGCCGGCGTCCGGCAGGCCGCGCGCGACCTCGGAGCCGCGGCGCGCAGGGAGGCTCACCCTCCCGGCGGATCCCCGACCCGCCGAGAAAGATTCGCCTTTCCACCATGGTTGTCTCCCCGAAGGAGCGGGCGGGACGCTACCATGCGGGGCAACCCGTAGTCTTCCTGTGGATCGGGGGAGCCGCGCGCGATGCTTCTCCTCGGTCACCTCGATCCACCGCGCCCGGCGCCCCCCAGCCTCGGCGCGCACGCGCCGCTTCGCTGCATGGCCAAGCACCCGTCCCAGCTCGCCGACCTCGAGATCCAGCGCCGCCTGGGCGCCGGCGGCATGGCGGAGGTCTTCCTCGCCAAGAAGCGCGGCGCCGAGGGGACGTACAAGCTCCTCGTCGTCAAGCGGATCCTCCCCGCGCACGGGGCCTCGCGGCGCTTCCGCGCGATGTTCGTGGAGGAGGCGCACCTCGCGACCCGCCTGAACCACCCGAACATCGTCCAGGTCTACGAGTTCTCGGACCACGGCGAGGACGGCCTCTTGCTCTCGATGGAATACGTCGAGGGGTTCGACCTCGGCAAGCTGATGCGGGCCGCCCAGCAGAAGGAGTCGCGCATCCCGCCGCTCGTGTCGGCGTTCATCGTCTCCGAGACGGCGAAGGGGCTGCACTACGCCCACGAGCGCAAGGACGAGGGCGGCATGCCGCTCGCCATCGTCCACCGCGACGTGTCGCCGCAGAACATCCTGCTCTCGTTCGAGGGCGTCGTGAAGATCGCCGACTTCGGCATCGCCAGCGCGAACCTCTTCCGCGAGGAGCCCGGCGTGCTGAAGGGCAAGTTCGGGTACATGTCGCCCGAGCAGGCGCGCGGCGAGCGCGTCGACCGGCGCAGCGACATCTACGCGCTCGGCGTCGTGCTCTACGAGCTGCTCGCGATGCGCTCGCCCTACGGCAAGCTCGACGACGACGCGCTGCTCGAGGCCGTGAAGGAGGGCGCCTTCGAGCCGCCGTCGACGCACGCGGCCGACATCCCCGCCGAGCTCGAGGCGATCGTGATGCGCGCCATGGCGCACGCGCCCGAGGACCGCTTCCAGACCGCCCGCGACCTGGCGGGGGCGATCGCGCGCGTCCTGCTCGCCAAGCAGGAGCTCGTCGACAACGCCTCGGTCGAGCAGACGGTGGCCCACCTGCTCGGCCAGGGTCGCGAGACGGAGGGGCGCGAGGGCGCGGCGGAGGGCGCGAAGGCGGAGGACGACGGCGGCTCCGCGGCGCAGCCGCAGACGCTCGCGGCGGTGCCGCTCGCGCGCACGGGGGGCGAGTCCGACAGCGCCGGGACGGGCGCGCCGCGCGTCCTGCGCGAGGTGCGCCACGTGGCCGTCGTGACGCTGCGGCTCGAGGGCGTCGACGAGCTGCTCGGGGCCCAGGGGCGGCTCGCCGGCAAGCGCAGCGGGCGCTCGATCCGCACGACGCTCGACGCGATCGCGTTCAAGCACGGGGCGATCTGGTCCTGGGAGTCGCAGGCGAGCGCGCGCGCGGTCGTGGGGCTGCTCGCGAACCCCTCGCGCGCCGCGGCCGACGCCGCCTCGCTGGCGGTCGACGTGCACGAGGCGCTCGCGGGCGCGTCGGAGGACCTGCCCGTCGAGGTCCGCGCCGCGATCGGCATCGTGCGCGGGATCGCCTCGGGCGAGCGCGACGAGCAGGGGCACCTCATCAACCACGTGCTCAAGGAGCCCGCGAACTTCCTCGCCGAGCGCCTCGGCAGCCGCACGCCGTTCGGCCGGACCTGGGTCGCCGGCGGCGTCTACCGCCTCGTGCGGCGCGACTTCCGGTGGGGCGACGCGCCGTCGCTCGACCTCGACGACGCGGGCCACATCCAGGTCCCGCACCAGATGCGGCTCTACGCCCTCCAGCGCCCGCTCACCCGCGAGGAGCGCATGGCGGAGATCGCGCTGTCGCCGAACGACCTCGTCGGCCGCGACGCGGAGCGGGCCGACCTGCACGCGGCCTACCACCGCGCCGTCTCGCCGCCCGCGAAGACCCTCGCCGACGCCGCGCGCCACGGCGAGAGCGACCCGCCGCCGAGCCGGCCGAGCAAGCCGCCGAGCCCGCACGGATCGCTCCGGGGCCAGTCGGTCGCGCGCGTCATCGTCGGCGAGATGGGCATCGGCAAGAGCGCGCTCATCTCGACCTTCCTGTCCGAGCTCCCCGGCGAGGCGCGCGTGCTGCACGTCGAGTGCTCGCCGGTGAAGAGCGAGCTGCCGCTCGCGACGATCTGCGACGTGCTCCGCGACGTCACGGGGATGGGGCTCGACCACTCGATCGACGACGCCGCGCACGTGATCCGCGCCATGCTGGGGCCGATCGCGCGCTCGCCCCTCGGCGGGCGCGTGGTCGCGCGCCTCGCCGAGCTCGTGACCGGCAAGCAGATCGAGCACCCCGAGGAGGACGCGACGACCTACGGCCGCGACATGGTGGCGCGGGGCGTGAAGTACCTGCTCGGCTCGCTGGCGCGCCACCAGCCGCTCGTCGTCGTGATCGACGGCCTCCAGTGGGCCGACCGCCCGAGCCTGGAGCTCATCTCGGACCTGCTCAAGCGCCCGTCGGAGCGGCTGCCGATCCTCGTGCTCCTGCTCACGCGCCCCGAGGAGCGGGTGACCCCGTTCATCGAGGGGCTCGTGCGCATCGAGCTCCGCGGCCTCGGCGCCGAGGAGCAGATGCGCCTCGTCGAGGCGCGCCTCGGCGTGCGCGAGGGCGTCGCCGCGGTGTGCGGCGAGCTCGTGCCGCGCGTCGCCGGCAACCCGTTCTTCCTGCTCGAGATGGTCGACGCGCTGCTCGAGCGGGGCACGCTGGAGATCGTCGAGCACCCGGGCGGCCGGCACGAGCTCGTGCGCCACGACCGGACGGGGGATCGCGGCGAGCCGCTGCCCTCGACGCTGGAGCAGCTCATCGGCGACCGCCTGCGCGAGCTGCCGCCGGCGGAGCACGACGTCGTGAACTGGCTCGCGGTGGCCGGGGGCCCGCTGCTCAAGGACGACATCCTGAACCTCACGCGGCTCGCCGACGACGAGGCGGTGACGCGCCTCTGCGCCCGCGGCCTGTGCGACCGCCGCGCCGGGGCCGTCGACTTCCGCCACCCGCTCGCGCGCGACGTCGCCTACCTCGCGCTCGACGGCGCGAGCCGCGTGCGCATGCACCGGCGGCTCGGCGAGCACCTGTCGACGACGCCGCTCGCCCAGGGGCTGTCGGCGGCGATCGTGGCGCAGCACCTCGCGCGGGGCGAGGCGCCCGGGCCGGCGGCGGAGCTCTACCTGGACGCCGCGAAGGCGGCGCGCGCGGCGCACCAGGCGCAGCTGTCGCGCCGCTACTACGAGCGCGCGCTCGCCCTCCTGCCCACCGGCGACACCCGCCGGATGATCGCGCACGAGGCGCTCGAGGCGATCTTCCGCCACCTCGGCCGCCGCCGCGAGCGGCGCAAGCACCTCGCGGCGCTGCGCCAGCTCGCGAAGGAGAGCGCGCAGGCGCGCTGGGCGGCGCTCGCGCTCGTGCGCACGGCGCGCTTCGACCTCGACGACGGCCACCTCGCCCGCGGCCTGCCGGTCGCGCAGCGCGCCGCCGAGATCGCGCGCATCGCCCGGCGCCCGGCGCTCGAGGTCGAGGCGCTGACGATCCTGTCCGAGGTGCTGCGCGAGCTCGGCGACGTCCAGGGCGCGATCAGCGCGGCCGACCGGGCGCTGCGGGTGACGCAGACGGGCGGGCTGACGCCGCGGGCGCGCGCGGAGGTGCTGCGCACGAAGGGGGTGCTCCTGCGCCGGGTCGGCCGCCTGCAGGAGGCGGTCGAGGCGCACGCGGAGGCGATCGCCGTGTTCCGCGCGGTGGGCGCGCGCCGCAGCGAGGCGCGCGCGAAGAACTCGCTCGCCGTGGCGATGTTCGTGCTCGAGCGCTTCGAGGACGCGATCGCGGTCGGCCTCTCGTCGATCTCCATCGATCTCGCGATCGGGGGGCGGTTCCAGATCGCGAAGACGCTGAGCAACATCGGCCACGCGTACGCGAAGCTCGGAGATCTCCTGCGGAGCCTGGCGTATATGAAGCGGGCGCGGGAGGCGCACGAGCGCTATGACGATCAGGACGCCCGGGCGGACACGCTCCTCTGCTCGGCGGGGATCCTCCTCGAGGCGGGCGACGCGGACGCCGCGCAGGTATTCTGCGCCGACGCCAGCGCGCTCATCGCGGTGACCGGGAGCGTCTACGACATGATCCACGAGCGCAACGTGCGCGCCCTCCTGGCGAGGGTGCGCGGCGACGTCCACGGGGCGATCGCGAACGCCTCCGAGGCCCGGCAGCTGGCCGAGTCGCAGGGGCTGATGAGCTACCACGCGATGGCGACGGCGATCGAGGCGTCGGCGCGGGTGGAGGCGGGCGAGGTGCACTCGGGGGTGCTGCTCGCGCGGACGGCGCTCGGCGCGGTCGAGGCCGGCAGCTCGGAGTACGGCATCGAGGTGCGCGACCTCTGCTGCGAGGCGCTGCAGAAGGGCGCGCCGGCGAGCGCGGCGGACGCGTACCACCGCGCGGCGATGCACGTGCGGCAGGTGGCGGGCTACATCCGCGACGCGCGGCTCAGGGCGCTGTTCCTGGAGCGCGCCGTGGTGCGGCGCCTGCTCGCCGGGGAGGCGGAGGGTCCGGCGGCCGGGGAGGACCCGCTCCGCCGCGGGGAGATGGCATGAGCGGGACGGGAGCAAGGGCCTCGGCGAAGCCGCGCCGCAAGGTGGCGGTGATCCTCTCGGGCGGCGGCGCGCGGGGCGCGTACGAGGTCGGCGTGATGTCGTACGTGCTCGACCAGTTCGCCCGCCTGCGCGGGGCGCCGCCGCGCATCGACATCCTGTGCGGCACGTCGGTGGGCGCGGTGAACGCGTGTTACCTCGCGGCGCACCTCGACGACCCGACGCTGGGGGTCCGGCGCCTCGTCAACCTCTGGTCGCAGCTCCGGCTGGAGACGGTGCTCGGCTTCGGGGTGCGGCAGGCGGTCTCGCTGCCGCGGCTCTTGTTCGGCGGCGGCTCGCAGGGGGTGGGGCTGTTCGACGTGTCGCCGATGCAGCGGCTCGTCGAGAAGGAGATCCCGTGGCGGGCGATCGCGCGCACGCTGCGCCACGGTTACCTCTCGGCGGTGAGCGTGTCGGCGACGGAGATCGCGACGGGCCGCACGGTGATCTTCATGCAGACGGGCCCGGACGGCACGCTGCCGACGACGGCCCCGCCGCGGACGGTGATCCGCGGGGCGCTGATCGGCCCGCCGCACGCGCTCGCGTCGGCGGCGATCCCGATCCTGTTCCCGCCGGTCCGCATCGGGCGCGACCTCTACATGGACGGCGGGGTGCGGCAGAACACGCCGATCGCGCCGGCGCTCCGGCTGGGGGCGACGCACGTGCTGGCGATCGGCCTGTCGCGGGAGGTGCGCAGCATCGACGCGGGCGACAGCGGCAAGCAGCCGGGGATGGCGCTCGTGCTCGGCAAGGTCCTGAACGCGTTCCTGCTCGACCACATCCAGACGGATTTCGAGGTGCTGACGCGGGTCAACCACATGATCGAGGACGGGGAGCAGGCGTTCGGCCCGGATTTCCTGAGGAAGATCAACGACGCGGCGGCGGAGCGGGGGGCGCTGCCGTACCGGCGGGTGGAGACGCTGGTGGTGCGGCCGAGCGTGGATCTCGGGCGGCTCGCGGCGGAGCACGTGAAGGCGGGCAAGGTCCAGGGGGGGACGGCGATGATGCGGCGGCTGCTCTCGCTGGTGGACGTCGGGCAGGACAACGACGCGGATCTGGCGAGTTACCTCCTGTTCGACGGGTCGTTCACGAGCAAGCTGATCTCGCTCGGGAGGGCGGACGCGGAGGCGCGGCGCCACGACATCGCGGATTTCTTCGGGAGCGCGGGGGAGGACGTGGAGCCCAGGCTGTCGGACAGCGCGGAGTGGTCGATCCCGCCGCCGGTGGGGCCGGGGGGGTCCATCTAGAGCTGCCCGGCCCTCGGAGGGGGTGTTCGTGGCGCGGTGTGGGGCCCCGCCGAACTCGCCTGGGACATGGTCCCTCCGGCGAGCCGGAGGGACCATGTCCCAGGCTCAGACATCGGCCCATCCCCACACCGCGCCACGAACACCCCCTCCGAGGGCCTACCGCCGTCGCCGGAGAGGACCGGAGACCGGAGATCGACACGAGTGTTACCTCGCGACGGGCGAGTTACCGTGGGGCTTATTTTTCGCGCGAGCGCATGCCCGCGGCCCTGGCCTGGACGAGCGCGGCCATGTTACCGAAGCGACGCACCTCGCTCATGTACTCCGCGTAAGCCGCGTCGTCGAGCGAGCGCAGCGGCCCCCAGCACCTGAACTGGGTGCGGTTGATGACGCCCTTGGCGCCCAGGGACATGACGAAATCGCGCTTCTTCTCGTCCGAGATCACGCCGATCGCGTTCGCTCCCGTCGCGGCGACCAGCTGGACAGCCATCGAGCCCAGCCCGCCGGCCGCGCCCCAGACGAGCACGTTCTGCCCCGGCCGCAGGGTGTGCGGGGCGTGCCCGAACAGCATGCGGTACGACGTCGCCAGCGAGGCGAGATAACAGGCGCTCTCTGCCCAGGTGAGGCCCCGGGGTCGCGCGAGCAGCTGCCGCCCCTTCACCACCGTGAACTGGGCGAAGGAGCCATGGGGCGTCTCGTATCCCCATATCCGCTGCGTCGGAGAGAGCAGCGGATCACCGCCGTTGCACTCCTCGTCCTCGCCGTCATCCTGGCTGCCCAGCACGATGACCTCGTCGCCGACGCGCCATCGCTTGACCATGCTGCCGACCGCCCACACGACGCCCGCCGCGTCGGAGCCGCACACCGCGCAGATCGAGCTGCAGGAGGCCCTTGCGGCCCTCGTCGAGCGCTGGGAGAGCTTCGAGATCGCCGGTGAGGTCGTGCCCCAGGCGTCGAACCAGACGAACGGCGTGCTGGAGCTCCCGCTGCGGTTCAGGCCCGCCTGAGGGGCGAGAGCTCCGGCCGGGCGCGCCTCCGCGCGCCCTGTCCTCCTGGAGGCCTGCCGCCCAGCGGGCTCTCGACTCGCGGGCGCGATGTGGAGAAGAGTGGTATTTCTGGGAGAAGACCAGCATGCTCGTCGATCCCACGCTCTTCGGGTTGTTCGTCGTGACCGGGCTCGCGCTCAACCTCACCCCGGGGCCGGACATGATGTTCGTCTTCGCCGCGGGGACCAGCGCGGGTCGACGGAGCGGCGTGCTCGCGGCGCTCGGGATCGGCGCCGGGGGGCTCGTCCATACGGCGGCCGCGGCCGCGGGGCTGTCGGCCCTCCTGGTATCGTCGGCGCTCGCGTTCTCCGTCGTGAAGTACGCCGGTGCGGCCTATCTGGTCTACCTCGGCGTCAGGGCGCTGCTCTCGCCCGCTGATCCATCCGCGGCGCCATCGCCGCCGAACCTCCCTGTTGCGCCGAGGGACGGCGTCCTCTGGCGCGCCGTGATGACCAGCGTGCTGAACCCGAAGGTCGCGCTGTTCTTCCTCGCGTTCGTCCCCCAGTTCGTCAGCGCCGACCATGGCCCGGTCGCGCTCCAGTTCCTCTTGCTGGGGACGACATTCTGCATCACGGGGACGCTCGTGAACGGCCTCGTGGGGATCCTCGCAGGGTCGGTGCGCGGGGTGCTCGCGCGACGGACTCGCTGGGCGCGCCCCCTCGATCGGGCGACCGGCGCCGTCTTCATCCTGCTCGGCGTCCGACTCGCGCTGGCCGGGCAGAAATAGGCAACACGACGCCCCAGGGCTGCGGCCGCCCGCGCGCAAGACGTCAACACACTCTCCGAGCTCCGCTCTCCCCGAGGGAGATGCGCGATACGAAGCGTGAGAGTCAGGGGCTCGATAGGCCGGTGAGATACCCGGGGCCTTTGTGATCGAGAGGGTGCCTGCGGGATCGCCGCAGGAGGTGCACAATTGCGCGCCTGAGCGCGCGGGGGTGCCTGTGGACATACGGTATCGCACGATGCCACACGACACGACAGAGGGGCGCACTCCGGTGAGTGGGGCGCTTGCCCGACACAGAAGACCGCGCTGTCACGCTCGTGGCTGCGAACGTAAAAACTACTTACATACTGCTTGCATTCTCGCGGCTCCGTCATGCAGGATACAATTGTCCTGGGGCTCCGGCGCGCGTGCGACGCACGCTGCCGAGGAGCGGGCAGCTCCACACCGGAGAGACTTATGACAACGGAACAGGCGGCCGATCTTTCTGTGTTGCACCCGGACCGATCCCGCTGGAACGACGCGAGGCTGGCGGTCATGGCCGACGTGGCGCCGGTCGCGATGATCGTGTGTGACCGGGAGGGCGTCGTGCGCTTCTGGAACCGCGAGGCATCGCGGCTGTTCGGGTGGACGGAAGCGGAGGTGCTCGGCAGAGAGCTGCCCTGCCTGCGCCGCGGAGACGTCGAGGTGTGGTGGGAGCGCCCGGGCGACGAGGGGACGCCGCTCGCGGCGCAAGGCGTGCGCAAGGACGGATCCCGCGTGGACGTCACGGTCACGCCGGCGGTGGTGGAGCGCGACGTGTCGGGGGCGGCCGCCGGGGTGATGGCCGTCATCACGGAGGGCCGCGACGGGCGGCGCGTGGGAGACGGGGCTGCCGAGCAGCCGGGGGCCAGCGAGGCGCTGCGGGAGAGCGAGGAGCGCTTCCGCCTGGTCACCCTCGCCGTCCAGGAGGCGATCTACGATTACGACGTCGTCACGGGCGCGGTGTGGCGCAGCGATTCGTTCGAGAAGATCTCGGGCGCGCCCAAGGAGCTCTATGCGGACGCGAGCTGGTGGCGCGAGCATATCCACCCGGACGACGTGAACAACGCGACCGAGGCGCTCGAGGCGGCGATGCGCTCCGGCGCGAGCACCTGGACGGCGGAGTACCGCCTCCGGCGCTCGAGCGGCGACTATGCCGTGCTCATCGATCACGGGGTCATCGTCCGCGACGCGAGCGGCGCGCTGCTGAGGGTCGTCGGCGCGGCGTCGGACGTGACCGAGCAGCGGCGGCTGGAGGCGCAGGTGCAGGAGTCGATGATCCGGCTCAAGGCGGCCGCCGAGGAGCTCGAGGTGCAGAACCAGCGCCTCGAGAGCGAGATCATCGAGCGGATGCGCAGCGAGGAGAGCCTGCGCGCCCGGAACGAGGCGATCCGGCTCATGTCCGCGCCCGTGGTCCAGGTGTGGGATCACGTCCTCGCGCTCCCGCTCATCGGCACGATCGATGACGTCCGCGCGTCGCGCATCACGGAGACGCTGCTCGACGAGGTCGTGCGGACGCAGGCCAGGTTCTCGATCATGGATCTGACGGGCATCGAGAGCGTCGACCTGGCGACGACGAAACACCTGCTGGACATGATGCGGGCCGTCAAGCTGCTCGGGACGCGCGGGGTGGTGTCGGGCATCTCGCCGCAGATCGCGGCCACCATGACGGAGCTCGGCGCCGAGACGCAGGGGCTCGTCACCTTCGGCACGCTGAAGGACGCGCTCCGCTACGCGATCCATGCGGCCACCCGCGCCGCCGCGGCCGCGCCCCGCGCCGCCGCGGCCATCGGGGCTCCGGGGCGGGCAGAAGGTCCGCCGAACTGGCGGTGAGGTTTCCGGTCCCCCCGTCTTTCGTCCCTCGTCCCTCGTCTCTCGTCTCTCGTCTTTCGTCTTTCGTCTCTCGTGAACGTCTCTCGTGAACGTGAACGTGAACGTCTCGGTCTCCGTCATATCTTGTCTAACTCATTGAACCCGTTGAACTCTTATGCTGAGTCCAGCGTGAATGATTCACGAGGTTAGACGAGATGCGATGAAAACTGAGGCGTAACGTGTACGCGCTCGCCGTTGCCGTCACGCGACCAGCTGCGAGAGGGAAGACGAGATGAATCGTTCACGTTCACGTTCACGAGAGACGTTCACGAAGGACGAAGGACGAAGGACGAAGGACGAAAGACGAAAGACGAAAGACGAAAGACGGGAGAGTGGGATGATGACCTCGGTCACCGAGCAGGTTTCGCTCAGCGGCCTTCATCCAACTCCGCGCGTCAACCGATCACCTGAAGGAAGGTCTTACGAGATCTGCCGACCACCGGCGCCCATGGGCCGCGGAGCGCCTGGCCACCGCGGAGGGCCTCATCGCAAAGCCCTCCCCCACCCGCGCCGAGGGCGCGGAGCCTAGCTCCGCGCCCTCGAGACTCCGGCCGAGCGCCTCAGCGCTCCTTGTCCTTCTCGCCCTTCTTCTTCTTGTCGTCGTCCTTCTTCTTGTCCTTCTTCGACTTCGCCGCGACCTTCTTCGGCTCGTCCTTGCCCAGCGCGATCTCCAGCCGATCCCCCTTCGCCCTCGCCTTGTAGGCCGGCACGCCGTCCTTGAACTGAAGGGTCACCTCGGCGCCGTGCGCGGTATTGACGACCCGCACCGACGCGATGCGCTTGTCCTTGCGAGCCAGCCCGCTCCCCGACGAGAGCGCGCGCCGGTCGGGCAGCGACACCGTGAAGCCCATCGCGCCGGCCGCGCCGTTCAGCTCCTCGATCGGCCCATCCATCTTCAGCTTCAGCACGATGGGGTTCCGCACGACCCCCTGGCCCCACTCCCGCGCGTCCTCCTGCTCGTCGTCCCCGCTCGCCTCGTCGTCGTCGTCGTCCGCGCCGGGTCCTCCCGGCATCGCGGCGCCCGCCGCTTCCGCGAGCGGATCGCCGGCGCGCCCGCTCGCGTCCGGCGGCGGCGTCGGCGGGACGGGCTCGGTCGTCGACAGCGGCGTCGCGCCGAACAGCGGAACCTCCGCGGTCAGCGCGCCGCCCGGCGTGGCCTGCGCCGCGCCGCCCGGCGACGCCTGCGCCATGGCGGCCGCCCCCGACGCCGCCGGCAGCGCCGGCGCGGTACCGGTCGTCTCGGCGGCGGTCTCGGCGCCGCCGCGCAGGCCGAGCAGGCGCGCCGCGCCGAACACCACGAGCACCGCCGCCAGGCCCAGGAAGCTCCCGAGCACGGCCGCCTTCTTGTTGAACGCCGGCGCCTCCGCCGGGGGCTCGCCCGCCTCCTCGGCGTCCTCGCGCACCAGCCGGCGCCCCTCCGACTTCAGCGCGCCCGCCGGCGGCGGCGCCGTCTTGCGGCGAGGACCTCCCTCCTTCCCGGACCCCTCCGCGAGCGCGGCGCGCCGCTTCCGGATCCGCGCAAGGATGCCAGCCATCGCCGTCGTCGCGCGCGCCCCGGCCCCGGCGAGCACGGGCCCGATCGTGCCCGCCACGGCCTTGCCCGCCCTCGCGGCCTTCTCGCCGACGTCGCGCAGGCGGCCCGACGACGCGCCCTCCGCCCGCTCCGCGCCCTCGTCCTCCGGCGCGCCCGGCCCGGCGGAGGACGGGACCATGTCCTCCGCCGACGCCAGCGTCGCGCCCGCCTCGCGCGGCTCGCGTGCAGAGAGCACCGGCGACACATCCACGTCCTGGGGCTCCTGGTCGTCGTGCTCCTCCGCCGCCGGGCCGCCGCTCGCGCGCGCCGCCGCGGCCTCGGCCTGGCCTCGCGCCGGCGCCTCGCTCGCCCGCCCCGGCGCGCCATGAGCCTGCGCGCGCCCCGGCGCCTCGCTCGCCCGCCCGGACGCCGCGGCCTCGGCCTGGCCGCGCGCCGGCGCCTCGCTCGGCCGCCCCGGCGCCTCGCTCGGCCGACCCGGCGCCTCGCTCGGCCGCCCCGGCGCCTCGCTCCTCCGCGCCGCGGCGCCGCCCTCGTGCGCCGCCGCCGGCCTCGCGGGCGGCAGGCTCCCGGACGCCCCCCGCGGCTTCGCCTTGACCGCGACCGCGGGCGGCGCGTCGTAACGCAGCGTCACCACGAGCTGCGGCACACTCGTCGCCGGGTCGATCTCGACCTTCACGTGGTCGATGTACGCCTCCCGTCGTGTGCCCTGGTCGACCTCCTCCAGCTCGAGCGAGCGGCCCACCTTGAGGAACTCCAGGTTGGAGCCGACCTCCAGGTCGTCCATGCCGCACGCCCGCACGCGCGCCTTCATCGGCGAGCCCAGCCCGTCGATGTGGAGCCGCACGCGCGCGCCCCGCTGCGTGAGCTCCGCCGCCCCGCGCGCCGCGCCCGAGGGAACCGTGGCCGCCGGCCCGCCGCCCGCGGGGCCGCCGTCGACCGACACACACGCGCACATCGCGCGCACCGCCTCCTCCGCCTCGGCGTCGAGGCCGGTGAACCGCAGGCCGAACTCGCCGCCCCGCGCCTGCTCCGCCCGCCAGCAGACCTCGCCCTCGACGACGAGCTCCTTCCCGAGCCCGTCGAAGCGGCAGATCAGCGCGTCGCCGACCCGCGGCAGGTACGCCGTGCGCAGCCGCATCCCCTCCGGGGACATGTCGATCGACTCGGCCTCGAAGCCGCCGCCCGACGTCTCGCCGACCGCGACGAGCGCCTCGATGCGCACCCGCTGCCCGGCGCCGGCGCGCCGCTCCCCGCCGCCGTCGCGATCTCTTTCCACGGATTCCGGCGCCCTGCGAACGCCATCTCCCTCTGCGCCTCGAACGCTCATACGCCCATTCCTCCGTTGGAGCCGCGAAGCAGCCGCGCCCACGATCGCGGGACCTCCGCCAGCAGAGGACCCTCGGGCCGGCAGTACGGCCGAAGCCTCCGGCTGGCCAAGTTTTGGAGGACGCGCCGCGAGGGTCGCCCTGCGTGCGGGGCAGCAGGCGCGACGCGGCCGCTCGCTTCGCCTGGCGCGCCAGGGGGCAAACGTGGGAAGCTCACGGGAATGGGCAAAGACGAGCCGCCGCAGAAACGCGACACGCCCGCGCCGACCCCGACGCAGGCGACGCAGGACGTCGTCTTCATCCACAGCCCCGTGGAGCACGGCGAGGGCTTCCGCGTGATCCGCAGCCGCGAGGACCGGATCGAGATCGGCGAGCTCCGGCCCGCGGAGCACGGGCGGCCGCTCAGCGGAGAGCTCGTGAAGCTGACGCAACGTACAGAGCACGCCCGGCTCTTCGACGTGGAAGTGGTCCTCCCGGCCCAGCGCGCGCCCGAGGCACAGCGCTCCGGCCCCGCGCAGGTCGCGACCGACACCTACCGCTCGAACTGGGAGGCGATCTTCGGCCGGCGCGAGGAGACCAACAAGCTCTCCAACTGAGCGGGCCGCCGTCGCTCGAGAATGCCCGTCGCTCGTGGACGCCGGCGTGGGATCGCCCCCGCGCGCAGCCGGCGAGCCGATCGAGGAGGTAGACGCCGTCGCGGGCAAGCTCTGGGTGCGGATCTTCTCCCATACGATCGACTCCGAGGCCGGCCCTGTCCCCTGCTGGACGTACGTCAGCGATGGCCTGCTCGCCTCCGGACAGTACGTCAGCGATGGCCTGCTCGCCTCCGGACAGAAGGAGATCGCGCTCACCGTCAAGCGCGAGCCGGGCGAAGCCGAGCGCGATTTCCCTCGCGATTTGCTCACCATGTACCGGGAGATCCACGGCTACGCGATCCAGAATCGGCTCGCGCATGAGGGAGACTCGAGCCGGCTCGACCCGAATCGCCCAGGTCTCCTCCGCGGCGATTTCCACGCGGTCCTCTACACACCAGAGCCCGAGCGCGATCTCGCTGCCGGGAGCGACGGGAGCGCGCATCTCGGGCAACCTGCTGATGATCGCCCCCGAAGGCGAGCACGACGGCGCCAGGATCTTCGAAGACGGCTTCGGGCTGCTCTTGACCCGTGCCTCGTGGACCAGGCTCCGGACCGCCCTCGCCTCCCACGCGCCGCTCACCCTCCCCGGCACCGGCGGTCTGATGGACTTCACCCGTTCCTGGGTCGACGAGGTGTACCATAATCCCATCGACGGACGCGCGTACGTGGCCTCGGAAGGGTGGCGGACCTACCTCCACCAGGAGGCCACCGGCACCGCGGACGCCAGCAAGGTCCGCGCGGTGAAGTCCACGGCGGCGCGGGCGAGAATCGCCAAGGAGCACGACCGTGACGTCGCGCCAACGTCCCTGACGCCGGCGCGCCGGATCCACGGCGCAGACCGCCTTGGGCCAGGCGCCGGGCCGCGACGTGGGGTGTCCACGGCGTGGACAGCGGCCGTCCACCGGGTGGGCGCTGGCGGATCCGCAGCCCTCACAGCATGCTGGTGAGCCGGGAGATCCGGCGCGGCACCGGCCTTGCTGGAGCGGCAGAGCGAGGGCCACGGAGCGCCGGGAGCCGCCGGCGCCCTGCGCCTCCAAGGGGATTTGCCATGAGAGCCACGTACCGAGACGACGAGGACGTCGCCCGTCTTCATATCGAGTCGCTGCTCGAGCGGCACCGCGCGCAGGTCGACGCCCTCCCCGAGCACCTCCGCCGCATCCATGGCCGCCGCGTGGCCCGGTCGCTGGCCGGCGCCGTCGCGCTCGCCGGCGCCCTCGTCGTCGCGGCCGTCTCCGCGATCGGCGTCGTCGTCAACGACGTGATGAATTTGCTCGCCGCGCACAGCAGCGGCGGCATGGTCGCGCTGCTCGCGGCGTGGGCGGCGGTCGCGATCGCGTACGCCCTCGGCCCGCGGCTCGCCCGCGCGAAGCTCCACGACGCGCTCGCCTGTGACGTGCGGCGGAGCGGCGACGTCCACGGCGACCGCGCGCGGCTCGAGGCCGCGGCGCCCGAGGCGCGCGTGCGCGCCCTCCTCGACGACGAGGAGCACCGCAGCATCGTGCTGCCGCTCGCGGGCTTCGTCGTGCTCGCGCCGCTCTCGCTGCACCTCGTGTTCCACGCGGTCCGGTACGGAGCGACCGCCGCGATGAACCACCCGCTCATCGCCTTCGACCGCTGGATCGCCGAGTTCGACCGCTGGATCGTCCTCAGCATGGTCCTGGTCGGCCACGTGCACGCCATCGTCGCGTACCTGAGCTTCCGGTATGCGCGCGCGCTCCACGAGGGCACCACAAAGACCCTCGTCGCGGCCCCTCCCCCGGGCGGCGTCCGGGCGCTCGGCATCGCGGTGTTCGCGAGCCTGTTCCCGGGCGGCCTCCTGGGTCTCATGCTGCCGCTCATCGTCGCCGCGACGGGCGCCCTCGTGCTCCTGCCCGCGTTCCACCTGGCCCGCGCGCGCCTCCTGGACGAGCGGCGGCAGCTCGCCGCGGACTGAACCGCGCCGCTCGGCGCGGGCCGGACGGCGCGCGGGCGGCCTGGCTCCGGAGGCAGCGGCGGATCCGCTCCCGTCCACGTGCCGAATCTTGAGCCGCGGACGCCCCCTGGAGAACACTGCTGGGCGTGACCCCGATGCGCTGCTCGCTCGTCCCCCCCTTGACAGGGGATGCGCCTGCCGCGCAAAGGGGCTCGGTGCATCCGCTGCCGCTGTCCGCGACCGACGACGAGACGCTCGCGCGCGCCGCGGCGCAGGGGCACCCGGGCGCGGCGCCCGTCGTGTGGCAGCGGTTCGCGCCCCTCGTGCGCAGGATCCTGAAGCGCACCCTCGGGCCGGGCGACGAGGTCGACGATCACGTGCAGGACACGTTCCTGCGCTTCTTCCGCGTGGCCAAGGACCTCCGGGACCCGTCGCTGCTCTCGAGCTTCATCGTCGGCATCGCGGTGCGCGTCGCGCGCGCCGAGCTCAGGCGCCGCCGCCTGCGCCGCTGGCTCCAGCTGTCGCCGTCGGGCGAGCTCCCGGACGTCGGCGGCGCGCAGCAGGATCCGCAGGGCCGCGCGGCGCTCGCGCGGCTCTACCGCATCCTCGACCAGGTGGACGACCGATCCCGGACGCTCTTCGTCCTCCGGTTCATCGAGGGGCTCGAGCTCACCGAGATCGCCGCGGCCCTCGGCATCTCCCTGGCCACCACGAAGCGCCACCTCGCGCGCGCCTCGCACCGGATCCTCACCGCCGCCGAGCGCGATCCCGCGCTCTCGACCTACCTCACGAAGGCCCCGCAAGCGATCGATCTGCACGGGAGCCTCCTTGCCCGCGAAGGAGAGCATGATGAATGAAGCGGAGAAGTTGAGCCGGCTCGCTGCCCTCGCGCGGGAGGGGATCCCCGCCGACGTGGATCCGGCGCACGACGCCGCCGAGCGCGATCGGCTGGTGGCGGCGGTGAGCCGCGGGGCCGCCTCGCGCCGCGGCGGCGCGCTCGGCCGCCTCGGCGCGGCGTTCGGGTCGGGGAGCCTCTTCCCCGCGGCGGCGGGGCCGCGGTGGGGCCTCGCGCTGGCCGGCGCCGCGGCGCTCGCGCTCGCGCTCTTCGCCCTCTGGCCGGCGCAGCGGCTCGACTACGCGGTCGAGGGCGCCCCGGGCGCCGCGGGCGGCTACGTCGCGGCCGCGGGCGCGGAGGCGCGGCTCCGCTTCACCGACGGGACGAGCGTCGCGCTCGCGCCGGGCAGCGCGCTGCGCGTGGCGGAGGTCGACGCGGCCGGGGCGCGCATGCTGCTCGAGGACGGCAAGGCGTCGCTGCGGGTCACGAGGCGGGCCGGGGCGCGCTGGTCGGTCGAGGCGGGGCCGTATGCGGTCGTGGTGACCGGGACGGCGTTCGACGTCGCCTGGACGCGCGGGGACGGCACCCTGCGCGTCGACCTGCACGAGGGCAGCGTGACGGTGCGCGGGCCGCTCGCGCCCGAGGGGCTGCCGCTCCGGGCCGGGCAGCGGCTCGTCGCGCGGCTGTCCGAGGGCGACATGCAGATCTCGAGCGCCGAGGCCCCGAGCGCGGCCGCGCCGGCGGCGCCGTCGTCCGCGCAGGCGGCAGCGCTGCCTGGAGAGGAGAAGACCACCGGACCCGGCGCCGAGGAGGGCGGCGCCAGGGCCGCACGGCCGGAGGGCTCGCGGGCCGAGGGCGCGCCCGCGAGCGCGCCGCCCGACGCGGCGGCAGCGGCGGCGCCGAGCTGGGCGAAGCGGGTGGCGGCGGGGGATTTCCGGTCGGTCCTGGCCGAGGCCGAGCAGCGCGGCATCACCCAGGTCGTCGAGCGCGGCTCGCTCGACGACCTGGTCGCGCTGGGGGACGCGGCGCGGTACGCGCGGCGCGGCGACGTCGCGCAGCGCGCGCTCTCCGCGACGCGCAAGCGGTTCCCCGGGACGACGCACGGCAAGGCGGCGGCGTTCCTGCTCGGGCGCATGGTGGACGACGGCGGCTCGCCCGGCGCGGCCGTGGCCTGGTACGACACGTACCTCGCCGAGGCGCCGGGCGGCCCGTTCGCGGCCGAGGCGCTCGGCCGCAAGATGGTGGCGGTCGAGCGCACCGGCGGCCGCGCGGCGGCGCGGCCGGTCGCGGAGCTCTACCTGAAGCGCCACCCGCGCGGCGCGCACGCGCCCGTGGCGCGCGATCTCCTGAAGCCCTGATAGCTGTACCCTACTGAGCCTCAGCTGGGCGGCGGTTCGACGCGACCGGCGAGGGAGGTCGCCATCACTCCCAGCCGGACACGCCGTTCGTGTCGCGCAGGATGGCGTGCACCGCGTGCACCTCACCGCCGGACATCTTGATCATATGCATGTCCAGATGCCCGTCCGTCATGAAGTCGAAGATGGTGAGACCGATGGCGATACCGCGCACCTCGTCGGCCAGGATGACGCGCGGGATGAAGGTGCCGTCGGACCCCGGATCGCCGGCGCTGCAGGATGCTCCGGTGCGGCAAGAGAAGTTGCCGCCCCCGTTCTCCAGGCGCTTGCAGGCTCCCGTGACGTCGCAGACGCCGGAGGGGAACGCGCGGAAGTACTTGTCGATCCAGCTCGTCAGCTCTTCCCGGGTGGCCCGCTCGGCCTCCGGGACCTCGTCGTGCCAACCGATGTCGTCCGAGATGGCCATGATCGCGGCGGGATCCGAGGCGACCGCGAAGGATGCCGTGTAGTCGCCCGGGCGGACGACGATCGTCTCGATCTCCGTCATCTCCGAACCTTCCACCTTGATGCGGAGGGCGACGGGAAGATCCACCCCGCCCTCCGGAATCACCGCCTGAGCGCCGGCGCTGCACGCCTCGGTATCCAGGGCACGCTGCGAATGCTTCACCTCGCCAGCGTTCATCCAGAAGTCCGTCGTGCCGATCTCGGCCTGCATGGCGTTTTCGGTGAACTTCACGCCTTCTGCCAGGGGTAGGCTCGAAGGATCCCCGACGGCGAGGGCGGCGAAGTAGTCGTCCAGGAGGCCATCCAAGAGCTCGCGCGTGCAGTCGCCACCCGGAGCGCCGCCTGACCCCGACGCTCCGCCGGTGGCCGCTCCGGGTCCACCGCCGCTGGAGGTGCCGCCGCTCGGCCCCGCCCCGCCGCTGGCGCCGCCCGATGAGGCGCCGCCGGTCTCTTGCGGCGTGCCGCCGGCGCCTCCCGCGGGGCTCTGGCCGCCCGAGGCTCCACCACTTCCGGTGCCGCCCGTGGCGTCACCGTTTTGGCCAGGGCCGCAAGCGACCAGCGTCAGGGCCAGGGCGACCCCGAGAGAGCGGAACGAGTTATGATTCATGTGCTACCTCCGCGCTGGATCAAAGCTCGCCGGTGAGCGTCGGCGGTGTCCAGTCGATGTGGTCCAGGTGGTTGGGCCGGCTGGGCAGGTCCGTAGCGAAATTGCCCGTGTCCGTAGCGTCGTTGCCCATCAGGAACTTGTCGACCATGGCGTTGAGGGATGCAGTGTACTGCGAGCGCCAGCTGCAGTGGCCCCCACCTGCGCCCGTGTAGGCCATGTGGTCTCCGACGCCGAGCGCCTCGAAGATCATCTTGCCGACGTTGGCGGTGACCCACGCCGAGTTCCGATCGAGCCCGTTGTACATGGTGCTGGGGTTGTCCACGATGTAGAGGCCGCGTGGAGCGATGAGGCCCATCATCTCGTGCATGTCGACGGGCAGCTTGTTCGTGTTGTCGGCCCCAGCGTTATTGCCCGTGGTGAACTGACCGAGCGCCCCCTCCGAGAGCCAGCGGACGTAGCTGATGCCATGATACGGCCATTCGGAGCCGCTGTAGCTATCGAGCACCTCGACGAGGCGCAGGCCAACCGTGCCCCCGAGACCCGACTCCACCGGGATGGTCAAGGCGATGCGGTTGTCGAGCGCGCCGGCGACGAAGGCACCCTTGCCCCAGCGTGAGCAACCCGTCACACCCACCCGGTACGGATCGATGACGCCGGGGTTCTGCTCCAAGACGTCGAGGACGCGACTGATCTGCCAGGCCTGTGCCGTGAGGTAACCCGCGGGATGGTCCGAACCGTACACGCTGTAGAACGGCCCGTTCTTCGCGCCGCTGCCGCCCGTCGACTCGACCGCGGTGAAGGTGATCGTCGCGACGCCTCTCGGAACTGGCATGCCGCTCAGGCCGCCGTAGCCGATGATGGCCGGGGCGGGCGCCGTCGCCCCGTTCATGTTCACGGTGAGGTTGAACGATGTGCTGCCGCCGCCATCGTTGACCTGGACCGTGATCCTGCTGTCGCTCACGGTACCGGACACGGATCCCTCTGCCGGGACGGGCTTGTCGCCGTAGATGAACTTGTAGGCTTGCTGGAGGATCTCTTCGCGCCGGCAGGCCCACTCGCTCTTGTCGGCGATGCGGTTGCCATCCATCTTCTTGAAGGGGTCCGGAAGCTTCGCGTTCGCCGTGAGCGAAGCGACGCTCGGCATCGGTCCGACGGTGCACCCGGCTCCAGGGTTTTCCACCTGGCCCCACTCGCCGCTCGCGGCGTTGCCGCCACCGCCGCTGCCGTCGGTACCACCGGCTCCCGGCGTTCCGCCCGTTCCGACCGGGCCCCCACCACCGGTGCTGGCTTCGCCCGTCGCCAAGTCGCCGCCCGTCCCGGCCGGGGCACCGCCCGAAGAGGGCGCTCCACCAGTGACCGTCGGCGCCCCTCCGGTGCCGCCGACGCCGGCGCCCCCCGTGCCGACTGCAGGGCTTCCTCCTGAACCGACAGGATCCGGTCCGCCTCCGGTGCCGCAGGCGGCGAGCGCCCAAGGCAGCGCAGCGAACAAGGCCAAAGAGATCGTGGGACGTGCAGTGCGTAGACGCATGTTGAGCGCTCCTCGTGAGGGGGTCGTGAAGCAGTATCCCTTGTCTGCCTACACCATGGTGAGTGGCCCGCCGGCATAGGGCGCAGCGATCTCTTCTATGGGAAGATGGAATTCCAAACGTTTCGGAGACGTCAAGCCCCACCTTTGGGACCTGCCCTGGGTTGACAGAACATTCTTTGCGATCCGGCCCTCCTGGAAAACGACGCTATATCAATAATTCATCCATGCATCGAAGGGGCCGCCTTCTCCAGAGCCTGCGGGGCGACTCACGCCTCGAAAACTGTACCCACGCCGAAAGCATTGTGTCTCTCCGCGCCACCAGCGCCGAACGTCGGACAGCGACCCCTTGGATGCCCGCGCGGCGGCGCCTTGATCACGATGCCGTCAGAAATCCGACGACCTCCGGCGCGCGCGGAGCACCCGACGGATCCGCCTGGATACCCGAGCGGCTCCGTCGGAGCATCGAGTCGTGCTCCCGGAGCAGCCCCATCGGGCCGAGGCCGATGACGGTCACCGGGGCGAGATCGTGAGACGAGCTCATCGGGTGCTCCTCAGCTCTTCGAAGATGCGGGCGAAGCCTTCCTTGCCGTGCCCGGCGGCGATCTGGCGGCGGATCATCTGGTGCACCGGTTGCAGCACCTCGGCGCTCACGCCCTGCTCGGTGCTCGCCGAGACGAGCTTGGTGAGGTCGGAGAACTCCAGACTTTGCTGACCCTCGCCCGCGTAGTCCTTGGCGTCGATCGTGGCGGCGAACCCGGCGAACGCGCCCGTCATGGCGGCAAGGAACGGGGTGGCGCGGGCGGCGAACTCGGTCGCCGACACCCCCTCGGAGCCGACCATCGCCGCGCCGTGCAGGAAGCCGGCGAACATCGTGTACATGCCGGCGAGCATCGCCAGGTCGTAGAGCGAGGCCATGCCGGCGTCGGATCCAAAGTAGGTGCTCTCACCCCAAAGGTCGAGCAGCGCCCGGTGTGCGTCGAACGCGGTCTGCGAGCCGCTGTAGAGGATCGCCGAACCCGGGCCGCCGATCATCTCGGGGACGGCCATGATCCCGCCGTCGAGGTAGTCGATGCCATGGGACGCCGACCACGCCGCCAGCTCACGAGCCTGGTTCGGCGTGCTGGTCGTGAGGTTCACGAGGGTGCGCCCGCGCAGGCTCCCTGCGGTCGGGCCGAGCACCTCGTGGACCGAGGCGTGGTCGAACAGGCAGGCGACGATGAGGGGGCTGGCGGAGACGGCAGCCTCGGCGGAGCCCGCCGCGGCAGCGCCGCGAGCGACGAGCGGCCGTGCCCTGGCGGGCGAGCGGTTCCAGACGGTGGTGGGGTGCCCGGCGTCGATCAGCGCGGCAGCGAGAGCGGAACCCATCGCGCCAAGGCCGAGCACCGTAGTCGGGGTGGTGTCGTTGGTCATGCCAAGCCATCATTTGCTCGCACCGCCGAGCTGACAAGTACCTACTTTTTTGTTCGGTACACACCTTTTGGTAAGGATCGAGCGGACACGGTCATGACGCAAAGGAGTTCGATGGCAACGACAGCGAGACGTGGTCCGTACATCTGCGGCATCGACGCCGCGATGGACGTGGTGTCAGGCAAGTGGAAATCGCTGATCCTGTGGGAGCTGAACAATTACGGCACCCGCCGCTTCGGCGAGCTGAAGAGCGGCCTGCCGGGCGTCAGCGAGAAGATGCTCATCCAGCACCTGCGCGAGATGGAGGAGGACGGACTGATCCATCGCGAGGTGTACCGCGAGGTGCCACCCAAGGTCGAGTACTCGCTCACCGAGCACGGCCGCGCGCTCAAGGAAGCCCTCCGCCCGCTGGGCGCCTGGGGCAAAGAGCGGGTGAAGCGCCTCGAGACCGGCCAGCGATGATCCCGCCGGGATCTGGGCAAGAGGGCTCTCGCTCGCCCCCGGCGTTGGCGCCCGCCGCGGTTATCGGTATAGACGGCGCATGAGCGACCACGAACCCGCGCCGGCGCCACTCGGGGCCAAGGCGCCCGCCGCCGAGCCCGCCGGCGACCGCGAGGCTTTCGAGCGGCTGGCCGCCGAGCTCCGCCCGCAGCTGCGCCTGCATTGCTATCGCATGCTGGGCTCGCTGCACGACGCCGAAGACGCGCTGCAAGAGGGGTTCATTCGGGCGTGGCGGGCGTTCGACGGCTTCGAGGAGCGCGGCACGCGCAAGGCGTGGCTCTACAAGATCGTGACCAACGTCTGC
This sequence comes from Sorangium cellulosum, assembly GCF_002950945.1. GTDB lineage: Bacteria > Myxococcota_A > Polyangia > Polyangiales > Polyangiaceae > Sorangium > Sorangium cellulosum_E. The sequence continues at coordinate 4,201,056 of NZ_CP012673.1, read as the reverse complement.
CTCGACCTGGCCGCCCGGCGCAAGCCGCGGGCGCTCTTGCCCGAGGGGATAGGGCCTTCCGACCGGACAGCGCCGCTTTCGCCGCCCTCGCCCGAGCCCTGGTGGCTCGAGCCCTGCCCCGAAGCCTGGTCGGCCGAAGAGGCGGTCGGGCCCGAGGCGCGCCTGAGCCGGCGCGAGGGCGTGGCGCTCGCGTTTCTGGCGGCCATTCAGCTCTTGCCGCCGCGGCAGCGCGCGGTGCTGCTCGTGCGCGACGTGCTCGGCTGGTCGGCCGAAGAGACGGCGTCGCTGCTCGAGGTGACGCCCTCGGCGGCCAACAGCTTGCTCTCGCGCGCCCGGGCGACGCTCGAGGCCGAGGCCCCGCTCGCGCGCGAGGCGCCCTGGCAGCCGCCCGACGGCGAGGCGGCCGAGCTGCTCGCGCGCTACGTGCAAGCGTGGGAGGCCAACGATCTGACGCTGCTCGCGGCCGTGCTGCGCGACGACGCCTTCTTGACCATGCCGCCCGTGCCAACCTGGTTCGCGGGGCGCGAGGCCATCGTGAGCTTCGCCGCGCACAAGCCTTGCGGCGGAGCAGGCCGGCTGCGCCTTCTGCCCGTGCGTGCCAACGGGGCGCCGGCCTTCGTGGCCTACCGGCGCGACGACGACGGCGCCTTCCGCCCCATCGGGCTGCATGTGCCGTCGCTCTCGCCCGGGGGGGTGGCGGCGATCTACATCTTCTTGTTGCCGGCGGGCGAGCTCGAGCGCTACGGCGCGCCGGCGCTGCTGCCCGGCTGAGGGCGGCCAGGGCCGCGTCGAAAAAAAAACGAGGACGACCGAACAGTTTTCGCCGCCGACCCGGTCTCAAGGGGAACGTGCCTCGAACATGGGGCACCCACCTCGACAGGAGCACCGACGATGAAACTGTACGAATTTCCGCCGACCCGATCGATCCGTGCCCGCTGGACGCTGCAGGAGCTGGGGGTCGACTTCGAAGCCATCGAAGTCAACCTCCTCGCGGGCGATCATAACCGCCCCGAATTTCGCAAGATCAACCCCGCCGGCAAGGTGCCCGCGCTCGTCGACGGAGACTTCGTGGTCACCGAGTCGGTGGCGATCGCGCTCTATCTCGCGGAGAAGTACCCGCAAAAGCGCCTTTTGCCCACGGATCTACGGCAGCGGGCCGAGGTCGACCGCTGGCTTCTGTTCACCGTGACCGAACTCGAGCAGCCGCTCTGGCGCATCATCAGGCACACGTCGCTCTACCCCGAGGCGCTGCGCCTGCCTGCCGACGTCGACCTCGCCGGCCGCGAGTTCAAAGATATGGCCGCGGTGCTCGAGGGGCACATGCAGGGCCGCCAATTCGTTGTGGGCGACGGCGTCACCGTCGCCGACTTCGTGCTCGCCTACACGCTCGACTGGGGAAACGAGGCCAAGCTGCTGGGCGATTGCCCCGGACTCATCTCTTACATGGAGCGAATGTACGCCCGCCCCAACGCAGCGCCGCGGATCGCACAGGCCAGGGCGAGCCTCGCGGGCAGGTAGGTCGCCTTCGCCGCCCGCGCCACCCGGGCTCCGAACCCGCTCCCGCCGTCGTTGTGGGTCAGCGGCTCCGCAGCGAACAGCTGCCCGTCCTGCGGTGGCGCACACCTGGCGCCGGTGTCCCCTGCCCGGGAGCACGGCGACCCGGGCATCCGCGCTCCAGATTCGTCCTTGGGCCTCCGACGTGGCCGGCTCAGGCGCGCCGAGCGCGCTGTGAGCGGCAGTAGACGACCTGGGGCTTCCTTCACGATACGGTGCAGCGCTGCGAAGAGATCCAGCCCGGTGCTCATGCGCCTCTCACCCCGCGACCGGCCGCGATGGCGACGAGGGCTCACACCAGCAGGCGCGATCGATCGGCGCCCTGTCAAGGGGTGACCACGCCGTGTCGGGCGCCGCTCACCTTCGCCCCCTCACATCCTCCTTGCCGGACATTCATGCACATGGCGTGCACCCCCCGGTGGCGCGACGCGGTCGTCGAGCTGAGCGGCGGGGCCCCGGCGGCGAGTCGACGGGAGCGGTGGACTGGACCGTCGACCAGGCTTGCTCGCCCCCTCCGGCAGCCCGAGCAGCCGACCGATCCCTTCGTAAACACCCCGGGCCGCCACCACATCCCCGAGGGCGACGGCGCGGCGCAGGGTGCCGGCTAGGGAGGCGACTTCCTGCGCCGCGAGCGAGGGATGCTGGTATCACGAAAGGATGATGACGGAAGAAAAGAGGTTCGGCAGGAATCTCTCCCACCTCGCCCGGCCCGAGCCGCCGGACGTCCTCGTCCTCATCATTGTCGGTGATGTCCTGATCGAGGATGCGCGCGTGATCATGGATGCGCTCGTGGCCTTCGGGCAAGGCAGGCCGCTCACCTTCGCGCTGGTCGATCTGTCGCGCATGGGCACCATGTCGCTCGAGGCGCGCAAACACGTCGCGCACACGCAGTTCGCGACGCGCCACGGGGGGACCGCGGTGTTCGGAGCGGGCCTCGTGCAGCGCATGCTCGCGTCGCTCGTCGTGCGCGCGTACAACCTGATCCACCCGAACGGCTACGACATCGCCTTCTTCGACAGCGAGGCCGCGGCGCGGGCCTGGATCGACCAGCAGCGGCGCAAGCTGACGGGCACGCCCTGCAGCTGAGCGCCGGCAGGGGGTTGCTCAGCTCGCCCGAGCCAGCGCCACCGCGTCGGGACCGGCTGGAAAGCGGAGCTGCCCCGAGGCGTCGTTCGCGGCGCGCCACACCGCCTCGGCCACGTCGGACTCGCTCGTCACCAGGGCCGGCTGCCCGAGGGAGGCGAAGATACGCTGTGCGAAGGGCGCGTAGGCGTCGGGAAACAGCCCGTCCATGCGGGGTCCTCCGTTGCTCGTGAAGCGCGTCGTCGGGCCGTAGCCCGGCTCGACCAGCTTCACGCGCACGCCGAAGGCATCGAGTTCGAACACGAGCGACGCGCTGAACCCCTCGATGGCCATCTTGCTCGCGGTGTACACGGCGACCAGCGGCATCGGCGCGAGCGTCGCGCTCGAGGTCACGTTCACCACCACGCCCGATCGCCGCGCGCGGAGCTGGGGCAGCACGGCCTGCGTCATGGCCATCACGCCGAAGGTGTTGGTCTCGAACACCTCGCGCACCGTGGTCATCGGCGTGGCCTCGAAGGCGCCCATGAGCCCGATGCCGGCGTTGTTCACGAGCACGTCGATGGGCCCGCTCGCCTCGAGCGCAGCCGCGATGCTGTCGGGCCTCGTCACGTCGAGCGCCACCACGCGCAGCCGGTCCGACCGAGGCAGCACGTCCTCGCGCGGCGTCCGCATGGTGGCGACCACGTTCCAGCCCTGCGCGTGGAAGTGGCGCGCGGTCTCGAGACCATAACCCGAGGAGCAACCCGTGATGAGCACCGTCTTCATGATATTCCTCCGTTGCGAAACGTAGACCCCTTTGCCTCGATGAGCGCGGCGGCCACGGGCTGGAACATAGCGATGGCGCGCTGGACTATCTATCATTGATAGTCCACATTTCGTTTGCTAGAGTCCGGACATGAGCGACCCTCTCTCGGAGGTCATCGCGCTGCTCCAGCCGCGCGCCGTGTTCTCGAAGCGCATCAGCGGCGCCGGTCGCTGGGGTGTTCGCTACTCGGACTTCGGCCAGCCGAGCTTCTGCGCCGTGCTGGAGGGGAGCTGTCGTCTCGCCGTCGACGGCGAGCGTGCCCTGACGCTCGAGGCGGGCGACTTCGTGCTCCTGCCGTCGACGCCGGGCTTCACCCTGTCGGGCTTCGAGCCGGTGAAGCCGGAGCGCGTCGACCCGAAGGTGACGCCCGCGCCGACGGGGAAGGTCCGCCACGGCACGCGTGGTGGACGCCCCGACGTGCGGCTGCTCGGCGGCTACTTCCTCTTCGACTCGCCCGACGCGGCGCTGCTCGTGTCGCTGGTGCCGGCGGTGCTGCACGTGCGCGGCGTCGAGCGGCTCTCGGTGCTGGTGCGGCTCGTGGGCGACGAATCGAACGAGCAGAGAGCGGGGCGCGACCTCGTGCTCACGCGGCTCGTGGAGGTGCTGCTCATCGAAGCGCTGCGGTCGACCTCGGCGGAAGACGCGCCTCCGGGGCTGCTGCGCGGGCTCTCCGATCCTCGGCTCGCGCCGGCGATACGGCAGATGCACGGTCACCTCGCGCGTTCGTGGACGGTGGCCCAGCTCGCGAAGACCGCGGCCCTCTCGCGCTCAGCGTTCTTCGAGCGCTTCACCCGCACCGTGGGCGTGCCGCCGATGGAATACCTGCTCGCCTGGCGCATGGCCGTCGCGAGGGATCTGCTCCGCCGCCAAGACGTGGGCATCGCCGAGGTCGCCGAGCGCGTCGGCTACGGCTCGGCGAGCACCTTCAGCACCGCGTTCAGCCGACACGTGGGCCAGCCTCCGAGTCGTTACGCGCGCGCGGGCTAGCTCCGCCCGCCAGCGGTCCGGCCCCCTCCCCGAGGAGCGCCCATGCGCTGCGCGATTGCAACCTCGTGACCATAAGGCGCTTGGGTCTCCTGCCGCTACCCGCTGCGCTCGACGACATAGTAGACTGCGCCCGTGGCTCTGGACCGCTCGTCCCGCCGGCCGGCCTCCGAGGCCCGTGGACCTTCCTCGGCGTTCCAGCTCGTGGTCTTCGTGGGCGGGGACGTGCAAACCCATTCGCTCCCCGAGGCCGGGTGTGTCTCCATCGGCCGCACCGCCGAGAACGACGTCCGCATCGACCACCCCTCCGTCTCCCGCCGGCACGCCGTCCTCCACGTCGGCCCACCGTTCCGCCTCGAGGACCTGGGCGGCAAGAACGGCACCTTCGTCCGCGATCCACACGAGCCCGCGGAGGACGCGCGGACGCTGACCATGCTCCAGGTGTCCGGCGAGGTGGTCGACGTTTGCGTCGGCGACTGCATCACCCTCGGCTCATCCTCGCTCGTCATCCGCCGCGCGCCCACGGCGGCGCCCGCGCCGTTCGACGCAGAGCCCCGCGCTCCCCTCATGCAGGCGCTCCTCGAGCAGGCCTACCTCGCCGCCAGGAGCCCGATCAGCGTCCTTATTCTCGGGGAGACCGGCGTCGGCAAGGAGGTGCTCGCCCAGACCATCCACCGCCGCTCCCCGCGCGCCCGGGCGCCCTTCCAGGCGCTCAACTGCGCGGCGCTCTCCGAGTCGCTCCTGGAGAGCGAGCTCTTCGGGCACGAGAAGGGCGCCTTCACCGGCGCGTTCCAGGCCCGCCCCGGGCTCTTCGAGGCCGCCGAGGGCGGCACGGTGTTCCTCGACGAGGTGGGCGAGCTGCCGATGAACATCCAGGTGAAGCTGCTCCGCGTCCTCGAGGAGCGCAAGGTGCTCCGCGTCGGCGCCCGCGCCGCGCGCCCCATCGACGTGCGCTTCGTCTCGGCGACCAACCGCGATCTCGAGATCGAGATCGCGCGCGGCGCCTTCCGTCAGGACCTGTTCTTCCGGCTGAACGGGATCGCGCTCACCCTCCCGCCGCTACGCCGGCGCGTTGCGGAGATCGCGCCGCTCGGCGCGCGCTTCGCGGAGCAGGCGGCGCGCCAGCTCGACCGCGCGCGCGCGCCCTCGATCTCGCGCGAGGCGCTCGCCTCGCTCGAGCGCTACCCGTGGCCGGGCAACATCCGCGAGCTGCGCAACGCCATCGAGCGCGCCGTGGTGCTCTGCCCGGGCGACACGCTGCTCCCGGAGCACTTCCCCGCGCAGATCACCGGCGGCGCGCGGCCCCTCGACGACGGGGCCGCGAGCAGCCCCACCCCCGAGCCCCCGCGGCGCGACGACGTCGCGACGGACGAATCCGTCGAGCGGCTCACGCTCGCGCTGGGCGAGGTCGAGCGGCGGCGGGTCGTCCAGGCGCTCGATCAGTGCCAGGGCAACCAGACCAAGGCGGCGGCGCTGCTCGGGATCTCGAGGACGACGCTGGTGGCGCGGATCGAGGCCTACGGCCTGCCCCGCCCGCGCAAGCGATCGTAGCGCGCTTCGGGGACCTGAACGGGGCCGTCCGTGCTTACAATGCGCGCCCGACGCGCCATGCCTGCACGCCCGCGCCGCGCCGCGAAGCCTCGCCCGCCGAAGCCCCGCGCCACGCCCACCACCGACGAGACGCTCTCCCTCTCGCCCTCCTCGGGCCTCACCGCCGAGCTGCGCGAGCTCCCCGTCGCCTCCCCGTGGACCCGCTACGAGGACCTCGGCGTCCTCGGCAGCGGCTCCATGGGCGAGGTCCACCGCGTGCGCGACCGCCTCCTCGGCCGCACGCTGGCGATGAAGATCCTCGCCGTCCGCGGCCCCGGCGCGATGGGCTTCCGGGCCCGCTTCCTGGCCGAAGCCAGGCTCGCGGCGGGCCTCCAGCACCCGGGCATCGTCCCCGTCCACGACTGCGGCGCCACGCCGGAGGGCAGGCTCTACTTCACGATGGACGAGGTGCGCGGCCAGACCCTGCGCGCCGCGATCGAAGCGGCGCACCGGGCCGAGCCCGGGGGTCCCTCGCCCGCGGCCCTGCGCCGCCTCGCCGACGTGTACCTGCGCGTCTGCGAGGCGGTCGCGCACGCGCACCGGAGCGGCGTCATCCACCGCGATCTCAAGCCCGACAACGTCATGCTCGGCGATCTCGGCGAGGTGCTCGTCGTCGACTGGGGCCTGGCGCGCGCGCTCGCCGCGATCGAGGCGCCGGCGGGCAGCGGCGGCGCGCTGGGCGGGCCGCGCCTGACGCACGCGGGCCATGTGCTCGGCACCCCGGCGTACATGCCGCCGGAGCAGGCGCGGGGGCTCGTCGCCGAGATCGACCAGCGCAGCGACGTCCATGCCCTCGGCGCCATCCTCTACGAGATCCTCTGCGGGGCGCCGCCCTACGAGGGCCCGGGCCGCGCGGTGCTGGCGCGTGTCGTCGCGGGGCCGCCTCCGCCCGTCGCCCGCCGCGCCGCGGGCGCGCTCCCCGCCGAGCTCGTCGCCGCCTGCGAGCGCGCGATGGCCCGCGCGCCCGGCGATCGCTTCGCCGACGCCGGCGCGCTGGCCGAGGAGGTGCGGGCCTTCCTCGACGGCGCGCACCGGCGCGACCGCGCGCTCGCCCTGGTGAGGGAGGCGCGGGCGATCGCCTCGGAGCTGGGCGAGCTCCAGGCCCGGGCGCGCGCGCTCCGCGCCGAGGCGGCGGCGATCCTCGGGCAGATCGAGACCTACGACCCGGCCGAGCGCAAGGCGCGCGGCTGGGCGCTCGAGGACGAGGCGCGCGCCCTCGAGGTCACCGCGGCGGTGGATCTCGTGGCCTTCCAGACCAGGCTCCACGCCGCGCTCGTCGAGGTGCCCGATCTCCCGGAGGCGCACGCCGCGCTCGCCGACCTCCACACCGCCGAGCTCGCGGCGGCGGAGGCGGCGCGCGATCCGGCGGCGGCCGCGCGCGCCGAGGCGCTCGTGGCGCAGCACCACCAGGGTCGCCTCGCGGCCCTGCTCGACGGGCGCGGCGCGGTGTCGATCGCGACCTCGCCCGAGGGCGCCGAGGTGTGGGCGTTCCGCTACGTGGAGCGGGCCCGTCGCCTCACCGAGGAGCCGCTCGGCCTGCTCGGGCGCACCCCGATCCGCGACGTCGCCCTGCCGCGGGGCAGCTACCTCCTCCGCGTGCGCGCGCCCGGCCACGTCGAGGCGCGGATCCCGGTGCACCTCGGCCGCGGCGAGCGCTTCCTCGGCGTGCGCCCGGGCGACGCCGATCCCTTCGTGATCCCCCTGCTGCCGGAGGGCGCGCTCGGCGCGGATGAGGTCTACATCCCCGCCGGCTGGTTCTCGGCCGGCGGGGATCCGGCGGCCGCAGAGAGCTTGCCGGCGCAGCGCGTGTGGGTCGACGGCGTCATCGTCGGCCGCGATCCCGTCACCGTCGCGGCGTACCTCGCGTTCCTCAACGATCTCGTCGCCGAGGGCCGCGAGGCCGAGGCCGAGGCCGCGTGCCCGTGCCTCCCCCGCTCGAGGGCAGGCGGGGCCAGGGTGCCGCTGCTCGCGCGCGGCGTGGACGACGGCCGGTACACGCCGCCCGAGCTTCCGGCCGGCGACCTGGGCCGCATGCCCATCGTCTCGGTCACCTGGCGCGGCGCGACGGCCTACGCCGCGTGGCGGTCCGCACGCACCGGGCAGGCCTTCCGGTTGGTCGGGGAGCTCGAGCGGGAGAAGGCCGCCCGCGGCGTCGACGGCCGCTATTTCCCCTGGGGCGATCAACCGGAGCCCACGTGGGCGTGCATGGCGGGCAGCACCCCCGGCGCGCCGGGCCTGGCTCCCGTGGACGTGTACCCGACCGACGAGAGCCCCTACGGCGTGCGCGGCCTCGCGGGCAATGTACGCGACTGGTGCGCCGAGGCGTGGACGCAGGCGGGGCCCCCGGTGGAGGGCGGCGTCCTGCGGGTCGCGCCCGCCCCGCTCGACGATCCGTCGTTGCGGTCGATCCGCGGCGGCGTTTACTACGGGCCGTCGCAGCTCTGCCGCGCGGCCGGGCGCTTCGCGGCGCGGCCCGAGGAGCACGGCGCCGGCGTGGGCCTCCGCCTGGCGCGTCCCGTCGGACCTGCCCGCGCGCGCGGGTGAGCCGCGCCGTCACGAATCAGGTAAGGTCCTGGCGCACCCACCAGGGCGCATCCTTCAGCAGCGAGGTCACTCGGCCGGCGGACTTGCACGAGTCGGCGCGCCCGATGAACTGCATGCCCCTCTTGATGAGCCCCACCGCTGGTGGCTTCCAGGCGTAGGCCTTCGGGTCTTCGGTCGATGGATTGAAGGTCTTGTGCCACGACACGCCGAGGAGCTTTCCGGCGCCGTCGATCACGAAGCTGACTCCCACCACGGGACTCCCGCAACTCCCCTGAGCCCTCTCGTCGGCATCGGGCATCGAGAAGAAGTACTCGGTGGCTGTGGTCTTATACGTTTCATTGGACCACTGCCGGCATATCTCCGACACGGGGCGACACGGCGGGTATCCGTCGAGGAAGATGCCGATCGGATCGTCCGTGTGTTTCGCCGACTCGATGTACAAGTTCAGCTCTGCGCCGGCGGTAAGCGACGTCAGCTGCGAGAGGTTACCCACGCACCAGAGCTCATCTTCGTGGAATTCCACGCTGCGATCGTCAGCGGTGGCGACCATCCGGAGGAGATCTTTGGTGGGCTGCTCCCCGATGATGGTCCCGATGATGGTATTGTGGGGGATGAAAAACCGGATCCGCAGCGTCTCGTCCGGTCTCCACGGCTCGACCTGCGCATTACTCGTTCGCACACAATCATCTTTCGTCTTTTTCATCTTCCTAAGACCTCCATTCCCGGCTCGTTGCACCTGCGACCTCGCCGAGGTTGCCTCGCCGTATACATGATCCGTGCCGCCTCTCCCTTCGCCGGTCCTGATACTGGGGCTCGGTCGGTGTGCCTGTTCATTCGGTGAGGGTCAGGCCGCCGTCCTCCCCGTTGCAGGTGAGCACGCGCCCAGGCCGCCCCGGTTGTCCAGCCGCCCTTACTACCACTGTCCAGCCGCCCTTACAACCGTTGTCCAGCGCCCTGTACAACGCGGCGCGCTGCCAATCGCCACCCGCATGGGGAGGCCTTCGGCCGGAGGCCGACGTAAGGGCTAGTGCGCCGCCCGAGAGGGTATTCGACGCGCGCCGCTTCGGCCTACGCCGCCCAGGCATGGCCGCCCGGGGCCCCGGCTCAACCCTGAGCTCTGGCGCTGGGCCGGCGCGGCAGCTGCCTCGTTTTACCAGCGGCACAAGCTTTGCAGCACAGGGACGGCGCGGCAGCGCTGCATGGGGCTCGCCGCCGCACCGTGTTTGATAAGACAGAGCAACCAACGTGAGGTACGCGATGATCAATATGGCAAATAGCCTGGCCCTGTGCGCTGTGGCGGCAATTGGGCTGAGCGCTTCATCGGCGCGCGCGCAAACCACGATCGATGACAAATTCGACTACGACGTCGTCGGCGCCGTCTCCTGGAGCAGCAACAACTCCGGCAGCAACTCTTCCAGCGCCAGCGTCAAGTCTGCACCCGACGCCAGCTCAGATGGTCGTGGTGGGCTCTCCACTCCGCTCGATCCGTCTTGGCATGGAGACGTGTCAATCAAATTCTACGACGATGGGGGCGGCTGCCCCAGCGTGAACAATGTAGCAAAGGCGCAGATGGTTCGTGTTGTTTCGGATGCCCCGTACACGATAGGGGTTGGAGTGGTTACCACCGTAGAACGGTGTAAGTACGTGGCACGCTCCGGGCCGAACTACATTGACACGGGCGTCGTTCGCAGCGTCGGCTGGCGTCATTTCAGGATCGTGTGGGGCTTAGACCAAGCCACGGTTTATGTGGACGGGAGTCCAGTGCATACCGAAAGCTATTGTCACCAGCCCAATAGCTTGCAGCTCGGAGATTTCTGGCCTGATACAGGCGTTGGACCGGCCTGGTTCGACGATGTGGACGTCACGACGTTCTAACGATAGAGCGACCCGACCCAGGCTGATGCAACAGTGGGCTAGCAGCGGCTGACCCCTGACGCTCAAGCTGGCTGGTGGCTCCCCGAACAAGCTGGGGTGATGGTCGTCGCCCGGCATCCGCACCTCCGCACCGGCGATCGGCGACATACATGAAGAGCGACGGCGACTGAACGGCGTCCACCCTCCTGCCTGGCCGGCGTCGGCGGCCATCGCGCTGCCGGCGCCTGCGGCTCAGCCCGCACGATGGCCATCGCCCGTCGACAGCCTCCGCGCGCCGGCGATGGCCATCACCCTGCGGCGGGGTCCGCGCAGGCCGGCGATGGCCATCGCGCTCCTCGGCTTCGCCCGCGCAAGCCGGTGATGGCCATCTGCCAGCTTCCGAGGAGAAAAGCCGCTACTGAGCGAGGCCACGATGACGCCCCTGTCCGCCGCGGATGGTTGCATGTGGTTACGAGCTGTCGAGCTGCGAGCAATACACCACTTGCCACGAGGGCTTCCATGGGCGATTCGCACGATCTCGTAAGCCCGCCCGATCCACGCTGCGCGTCCGGCGCCGCGGTCGAGCCGGCCACCGCGCTCCGGCTGGCCAACAAGGCCGCTGCGCGCGCGCGGAGGCACCCGAACGCCGACGACGCGCGGGACGTCGCGGCGGACGCGCTGGTCCTCTTCCTCGAGAAGAAGAGGCCATTATGTGAGAGGAGCATCCTGGCTGCGATCAAGCACCTCACGCGTCGCGCCTCGCGGCGCGCCGCCCTGGATTGGGCTGCGCGCGCGCTGGCCAGGCAGGAGGAAGAGAGCGACCTGGCCCAGGCGAGCCTGGACGCACCCGACGGGAGCGGGCCGCCCGCGGAGCGAGGGCAGCCGTTCTCGCGCACCTTCGCCGACGGTTCGACCGTGCGGCTCGACGGGGCTCTCTGCGAGGCGGATATCGTCGACCTGACGCTGGAACGCCCCGATGGCTCGGTGATACGGGGCCGCGAGGCGCTGGACGCCGCGCACCGATCCCTGCTCGCGGAGCGCGCCAGCGCCTGCGGGGCACGCCAGGTCGGCAATGCGCGCCGCGCAGTCGCTGCCCTCTCGCGCGACGCGCTCCTGCTCTCCGTGGTTGGCCTGCCCTGGCAGGAGGCGCTGGCGCAGCTCGCGGCCCACGGGGTCCACGTCTCGCGCGACGGGCTGCGGAGCGGGCAGAGGGCCGCGCGGCTGCGCTGCATGGGCCTCGCCGCGCACGGCACGAGGCGCGGCTCGGACACCGGCCTGACCGTCCGCGACGCCTCACACAGGCGTCATATCAAGGACGAGCAGGACGAACACTCGCAGCCCTCCCGCTGACGCCTGCACGGCAAGGGGCGACGGCGGGCCTGAGCCCGGGCGAGGCCAAGGGGGTCTCGCCCCACAATCGCCGCTCGGACGGCAATTCTAACGCTCGGCATGGGAGGGGGACGCGAGGCGTCCCCCTCCTTCTCCGACATGCTCGCGACGCTGCGGCGCGCCTCGTTGGCCGAGCGGCCGAGCGACTCTCTGAGCCCGATGCGAAGGCTCCGACCACGAAGAAACGGCTGGCGCCGCTGCTGGCGTGCTTGGATACATCTGCCTGACATCGGACAGATGTGTCCAATTCGAGACCAGGTACAGGCGACGGTGCGAGACGCGGGCGCCGGAGGCTGAAGGCCGCTGCTCACCGACGTCCAACCTCCGATGGAACCAGGTGGGTCGTAGAATGGGCGTTACGTCCATCCGCGCGTACAACGAGACTGTACGATGGTAAACGGCCACGAGAAGATTGACTTCTGGATCGCATTGGGTTTTCCTAACCTCCTCGTGCGCCGACAGCGACTTGCTCCCAAGGGCCTGGTGCTCCGCTCACGAGCGTTGCAACACAACGAACAACAACGGCGCGGCGGCGCTGCATGGGGCTCGCCGCCGCACCCTGCTTGATAATACACCGCGATCAACGTGAGGTACGCGATGACTAAGATGGCAAATGGATTGGCCGTGTGCGCTTTGGCGGTAATGGGACTGAGCGCTTCATCGGCGCACGCGCAAACCATCACCGTGGACGGAAGAGAGTATTCTGTCGAAGGTACCGTCGTCTCCTCGAGCCAGAATCGTTTCTACAGCTCTCCTTCGAGCATCAAGTCTACACCCGGCGTTGACTCCAACCACAGAGGCGGACTCCGCACGTCGCTCTTCCCCACTTTGCTTGGCGGAGGGATAGCAATCCGATTCTACGACGACATGGGCGGCTGTTCCAATAGTAGAACAAAGAGGCAGATGGCATTCATTTCGCTTGATCAGGACGGTTCACGTGATCATGACGGTCCAAAGATAGGTATTGGAGTGGCTGCCGGTATCTCAGCGTGCAATTACGTGATTCGCAACGGGCCGGACCACTATGATTCGGACGTCCCTCGCACGTTGGGCTGGCATCAATTCGACATCATTTGGGACGGCAATGAAATGATGGTAGGCGTGGACGGTACCGCAGTGCTTCGGGGGAATTATCATGGGTTTCCCGACGCCTTCTGGTTCGGAGATTTCTGGCATAATGCAGGCGAGGGACCGGCCTGGTTCGACGACGTGGTCATCGACTTGGGTGTAGCTCCCACACTGCCACCGGGATTACCGCCGATAGTCGCTCAGCGCGATAACGTTTTCGAAGAGCGTCACCTCAGCTTTATATGTGGCTGCGACCAACGCCCAGGCGCCGTCGAAGCGCTCGCTCTGGATCAGGCCACGGAAGGTCAGGATCGCCTGGCCACCCTCATGCCTCCAGCGCATTCCGCTCCGTTTCATGCGCTGCGCCGCGAGTGTTTTACAAGCCGCCTCGACTACACCTGAGCCGATGGGAAGGCACGCGGCGCGCCAGGTTGCATACCGCATGCGACGACGGTGCTTGCGAAAGTAAGCCAGCTCGGTCCCAATGCGACCGCTGCCTGGGTGCTGCTTTGTAAGATGGACAAGCGACCGAATGATCTTCTCGACGCCGTCGGGATCTTCGAGCAGCACGAGGCGCAGCTTGTCGAACTGCGCACGGCACTTCACGGTCCCTTCGCCATACGCGGCGGCCCAAGGCGACGTTGAGGTGCTCGGCGGCATGGTAGAGCGCCATGAAGGAAATCCCAGTTGTCGTTCGCTCCATCCGCGACCGTCACCAGCTTCAGCTCGGGTCGCTGCCCGAGTGCTGCTCCAAGCTCCTCGGCGAGGATCTTCTTCAACGTGGACTTCTTGAACTCCGGCATCCGTCCGATCTTGACGGTGCTCAAGCGCTCACCTGCTGCATCGTAGAACGATACGGTTCCACACCCGACTTCCTGATACCCTGCCGGTCCACTCGCCGGCCTGCCTTCGGCCGATGTTCGTGCCCGCTTCTCTTCGCGGCCACCGTCACGCATCGGTACGAGCACTCCGTCGAGCGAGACGGCTACCGTGACGGCCTCAACGGGCACGATGTCGCCGGCGCGCACTGTCTTCTCGAACGACTCGCGTTGTGCTTCCCACTCACCTCCGAGTTGCTTCGGGAGTCGATCGAGACTGCTCTTCGACGGTTGCATGTGGCCGAGCTTCGCGCACAGCGCCTCGCTCTCCTGGGGCGTCATGTGGGCGACCATGAAAACCGCCTGCTCGGCCGCCAGGGGCGTCCAGTACTTCTCCACGATGCCGGCGCGAAGCTCCAGCGCACTGACCGCTCGCTCGCCATCCCGCCTCGTCGAGTACAGCGTGCGCTCGACCCGAACCGGTCCAGCCGCCGACAGGTACGTCTCCTCGCAGCGCAGCACCCTGCGATGCGGTACGCCGTCGATCAGAACGACGGGCGCGTCCACGTCTAGACGCTCCAGTTCCTCGGCGACGAGATCTCGCTCGACCTCCGCCATCTTACTGCGCAGATCGCGCTCGAACGCCCCGAAGTCACCGGCGGGCGGCTTGCCCTCGCGCTCCTGGATGAAGGTCTTCAGCACGTCGAGCGCTTTCCCCTTTGTACTCGTAGTTCTCTCCGGTGCTCCCGCCGCCACCGATCGCTTCGCCATACCAAGAACAATTCCGACCAGCGGCGACAAATTCTCACGCGTCCGCAACTTCTGTCACCGGGTGCGCCTCAGGGTGTCGAAAAGCTGCATGAATTCAAGTCAGTGTGAGACCTACACCCTTGGGGTATGGCGCCGCACCTCGCATCAGACAGCCTGGGCGGTGAACGGTTGCTGATTTTCCTTTCCTCCGAGCACGCCCGCTGCGCAATGCCGCCATCACGCCCGAGGAGGAGGTGTAGGCGAGGCGTCCCCCGTCCATCGGGGCCGGCGTCGCCGTTCAGCCTCTCCCGAACGGGGGTCGCCGAGCGGATACTCGCGGACTCATCGATGGGCCCAACGCCCGAGCTTTGTCGACGTGGGTGCGGGTCTGGCGCCTAGACGTACAGGTGTACCGAGTCCTTCGCACGTGCAGGAGGAGACCTTCTCACCGTTGTCGTTGATCCTCCGGCACCGCGGGATTCTGACGAAGTTCCGCTGGACTGATCCCGCACTGTCGTCAGCGCACGCGCCAGCGACGACGAGGTCGATCGCATAGGACCTCTCGCTGACGAACAGCACGCCGTCGTCGTAGCGGCGGACCACGTCGCATGAGCAGCTCGCTCCGGCGCAGGTGGTTTGAGGGGGGCCAGGGGGGAGACTGAAAACCTGGGGCCGGCTGTGGAGGGCCTGGGGGAAGCGGCGCGCCTGCGATCGCCGGCCAGCGGTTTGCCCGCCTGTGCGTGCGGCGATGAGGTAGATCGCCCCGATGGAGAAGGTGAAGGCCCGGGTCTAGCCACCCGAGCCTTCGCGGTGAGCGCAGCGACGCGCGCACCGCGCGAGAGGGTGCGGCAGATCGCGGCGCCTGTCCAGCGGCTCCAGCAGGAGCGGCGCGTGGACGGTCGATTCGGACGATGTCGTGGCTGCGACCGGGTGCGGGTCTTCTGCGGGCCGTGCGCCTCGGTGGCCGCGCGCTGCGGTGACTGCGCAGACGCGCGCCGGCGCGAGGCGCATCGGCGCGCCAACCGCGCCTACGCGCGAACGGCGAAGGGCGCGGCGTCGAACCGGGCGCGGCAGGCGCGCCGGCGAAGGCGGATGGCACTGAACCGAAGGCCAGTAACGGACACGATCTCGACAGAAGCGCAAGCCCCGCCGACACCGCCTTCGCCGTCGAGCTCCGAGGTGGAGCCGACGCGCGACACGGAGGTGCCGCTCCATGGATCATCGAATCGATCAGAAGACCGCTGCGCCATCGCAGGCGAGGCGTTGCGCTGTGCGCGATGCGGTCGCGTGCTCTCGGGGCGTGTTCGCCCGAGTGAATGGACACCGCCACGACGCGAGCTTCGTCAGCGAGAGCGAGCTCCGCGGCCACCGTGCCCACGCTGGAGGTGAGCTGCTCCGCGCCGAAGGGAGGCGCTCATGAAGGGGTGGTATCGCCCGATGACCGCGGAGGAGAGCGCCACGATCCTGCGCCTGCATCACGTCGAAGGTTGGCCAGTCGGCACGATCAGCGCCGAGCTCGGCCGCCACCACGACACGATCGAGGGCGTGCTCGCGCATGCAGGCTTCGGCGTCCAGAAGGTCTCGACGCGCGCCCGGCTGGTCGACCCCTTCCTCCCCTTCATGAGGGAAACGCTCGAGAAGTATCCGCGGCTGCGCGCAAGCCGCCTGTGGTCGATGGTGAAGGCGCGCGGCTACACGGGCAGCAAGAGCGGCTTTCGGGCCATCGTGAGCCGGCTGCGCCCACGTCCTCACGCCGAGGCGTACCTGCGGCGTACCGTGCTCCCCGGGCAGGAGGCGCAGGTCGACTGGGCGCACTTCGGCAAGGTCACGGTGGGGCGCGCGCTGCGCGACCTGTGGCTTCTTGTGATCGTGCTCTCCTACAGCCGGCTTCGATTCATGCGCTTCTCGCTGCGCGCCGCGATGCCGAGCTTCCTCTGCGGACACGTCGAGGCATTCCGCTTCTTCGGCGCGGTGCCGCGGACGATCCTCTACGATAACCTCAAGAGTGCGGTGCTCGAGCGCGAGGGAGACGCGGTGCGCTTCCACCCGACGATGCTCGCGCTCGCCGGCCACTACCGCTTCGAGCCGCGAGCGTGCGCGCCGTATCGCCCGAACGAGAAGGGGCGCGTCGAGCGGGCCATCCGCGACGTGCGCGAGAACTTCTTCGCCGCGCGCGAGTACCGATCCATCGAGGATCTCAACGAGCAAGCGCGCGCCTGGTGCCTCGAGATCGCCCGCGAACGGCGTGTGCCTAACGCGCGCGAGCTGACGGTCGAGGCGGCCTTCCTGGAGGAGAGGCCAAAGATGATCGAGCTCGTCTCCGACGACTTCCCCGATGAAGAGCGGGTCGACGTGCGCGTCGGCAAGACACCCTACATCCGCTTCGACAAGAACGACTACAGCGTGCCGCACACGCACGTGCAGCGCCACCTGACCGTCATCGCCACCGACAAGCGCGTGCGTATCGTCGATCCCGAGGTGCTCGCCGACCACGCGCGCACCTTCGATCGCGACCAGCGCATCGAGGAGCCCAGCCATCTGCGCGCACTCGTCGCGCAGAAGCGACGCGCCCACCAGAGCCGGGGCTTTAACCGGCTCTTCTCGGCCGTGCCCTCGTCCCGCACCATGATGGAGAAGATCGCCGAGCGCGGCGGCAATCTCGGCGCGACGACGCAGGGGCTGTTGCAGCTGCTCGAGCGCGTCGGCGCCGAGCTGCTCGAGCGCGCTGTCGCGGAGATCGTCGCTCATGATCAGCCGCATCTGCGCGCCGTCCACCACGCGCTCGATCGGCTCCGCCACGAGGGCGGGGCAGCCCCCGCCGCTGTCGGTACCGGTCACGACCGACGCCCGCGCCGCGGTGCATGTGCGCCCGCACGCGCTCTCGACTTACGACCGGCTGCACGAGCCGAGCGAGCCCGAGGGAGGCGCGCATGACGACCCGTCCTGAGCTCGAGGCGGCGCTCAAGAAGCTGCATCTGTTCGGCTGCCTCGCGCGGCTTGACGAGCTGGAAAACGAGCCCTGGCTCACGCGCCTCGTCACCCTTGAGAACGAGGAGCGTACGCGGCGCAGCCTCGAGAACCGCACGCGGCTCTCCGGGCTCGGTAGCTACAAGGCGCTCTGTGACTTCGACTGGACGTGGCCGAAGAAGATTGACCGCTCCCTCGTCGAGGAGCTCTTCCTGCTGCGCTTCGTCGCCGAGGGGGTCAACGTCGTCCTGCTCGGACCCAATGGTGTCGGCAAGACGATGCTGCTCAAGAACCTCGCGAGCCGCGCGCTCCATGCCGGGTACCCGGTGTTGGTGCGCAGCGCGAGCGATCTGCTCGCCGATCTCGCAGGACAGGAGTCGTCGGTGGCGCGCGCGAGGCGGCTTCGCGCGTATGTGCAGCCCGCGATCCTCTGCATCGATGAGGTAGGGTATCTCTCCTATGACACGAGGCATGCCGACCTGCTCTTCGAGGTCGTCACGCGCCGGTACGAGAGGAACAAGTCGATCGTGCTCACGACCAACAAGCCCTTCGCCGAGTGGCCGACGGTGTTTCCCAACGCCGCCTGCGTTGTGACGCTCGTCGACAGACTGCTTCATCGCGCCGAGCTCGTGGCCATCGAGGGCGACAGCTACCGGCTGCGCGAGGCCCAGGAACGGCAGCTGCGCCGCTCCGGCTCCCGACGTCGGCCGAAGGAGCCGCCGAGCAGCCCCTGACCGCGCCGCGATCCAGCGCCCGCCGACGCCTACGACAACGCGTCGGTGGGCGCTGTGACGCAGCGTGTTTGCAGCACCGAGCTCGTCGCCGCCCGAGGCGTTGGGGCATGCTCGCGCCGCGATCCCTCCGACGCGGCGGTGCTACCTGCGCCGGAACCTGATCGCCGTGCTTCACGCGGCCGTCCGCCTCGTCATCGCCCGACGCGAACCGAGATGATCGCTGCACCTCGTCATTTCGCGGCGTGGCGCGGTGATCGACGACAACCGGAGTCGGTCGATCGGGTGGTGTTGGTCGAGCAGGCAGGACGGGCGGCCCTATGTTGATGGCACATAGGTGGAGCGAATCTGCTCTCGTGGACGCCGCCCGGCCGGCCGGTGCATCGGCACGGCTAAAGGCGGGTGGCTCAAGGGGCGAGGTCGTACAGGTCGAGGGTCAGAGTTTGCGTTTCGTCGTCCCGGGCGTCACGACCTTGATGGCGGGATCGAACCAGTAGGTCCCAAAGAGTTTTCCGCCCTTCGCGTACATGAACTCGAGACCGTAGGTGAGAGTGCCGCTATTCTTCAGGGTAGGGAGGACGATGCACGGGTTACGCTTCGCGGGATTTTGCAGAGTGGCGGTGTTCAGGATGCGCCCATACTGGTCCTTTGCATCAGGCTCATCCGGGAATTTTTTCCAACCAGGGTTCTTGGCATCGAACAGGTAATCGTACAAATCGGCGCGTGTGTCGACGAAGCTGATGGTCCCGATGACCGCGTCACCGCCATAGACCCGGCTTATATCGTAAGGATAATCTTTCCCAGAACTATTCCAGTTCATGAAGATTAGGCCGGTGGGACAGAGAGCTGAGGCGGGATTGTTGGACGTATCCTCCAATGAGAGCCACACCTCGTCGCCCCCATTGACTTCCACGACTGTATCACCGGAAGCGTGGGTGTAGGCACCCGTATTGGAGCCGTATCCGTAAATAATGGGTGGATGCCCATTGGGCCCGAGAGCCGACCCACCGGGCGTGAGTTGTGTGTTTGTGGTGAGCTGTGAGGTGTCGATCTGGAATATGATGTTCATCGTCGTGTCGGTCATGGTCGAGGCTTTCACGGACATACGACCGGTCTGCAGCATGCTCATGATATCGTCTCCTAATATGTTCACTGGAAATGGCGTTACACGTGTCCGTCATGGACGGTCGGGCCCGTCCGGCGTTCGCAGCGCCGGGCGAGCCCTTGGCCGATCACCGTCTAACCGGAGATCGACCCCTCTCGCACCTCTATATCCCGCCTGTGTGAGGCATCCGGTCTGTCAACTCGGTCCGGCCTGATGCCCCTTGCACATGATATATCCCGCCTGTGTGAGGCGTCCCGACCGCCAGACTAATGCCCGAGCCAGACCGAGGGACGCACCGCGCGTAGTGCCAGGCAAGCCCCAGGGCCCCAGGTAGTGCAGCCGCGCCGCACCGCTCGTTCTTGCAGTGCGACGCTCGTGCCGCTGGGCTGCCTGGGCGGCGTAGCCCGAGGCCGCCAGTTTGCAGCCTCATGGGGCCACCTGACGGCGTTTTTTTGCAGGGTCATGGGGCCACCCCAAACGCAGGAGGATGGGGCCACCCGCGCGGGGGCGTGACCGAGTTTTTTGCAGGGTCATGGGGCCAGCTTCCGAGGTTTTTTGCAGCCTCATGGGGCCAGCTCGGGACGCCGCGATCGGGATCTGAGACGGGCTCCTTCCGATGACGGCGCGGGTCGCCGTCGGAAGGAGGCCGATGCCCTACCGAGAGCTGATCATGGTTGACATCAAGGAAATGCTCCGCCGTCGTGCGGCGGGGCAGAGCGCGCGTCACGTGGCGCGCGAGACGGGGTTCGAGCGCGAGACGGTCGGCAGGTGCTTCGAGGCCGCAGCGACGTTGCCACTGCCGCGCAACCGCGAGCCGACGGACGAGGAGATCCACGCGATCGCCCAGCGGGTGCAGGCGCGCCCGGTGCCCGACGCGAGCGAGGAGTGGAAAGAGATCGACGCGCATCGCGCACGTGTCGAGGCCTGGCTCGTCCAGCCTCGGCCGCTGAAGCTGACGAAGATCCACATGCTGCTCAAGCGCGACCACGGCGTCAGCGCGAGCTACGACACGCTCCGGCGCGTCGCCATGGAGGAGCTCGCGTGGCGCACGCAGACGCGCGGGTTGTTCGTGGATGCCGCGCGTGTCAGGTCGCCGAGAGACAAGGCGCGTGTCGAGAATCATGTCGCGTACGTGCGAGAGAGCTGGTTCGACGGCGAGTCGTTCACCAGCCTCGACGAGGCGCGCGCGTCCGCTGAGTGGTGGTGTCGCGACGTCGCCGGCGCGCGCGTCCACGGCACGACGCGCGAAGTGCCGCGCGAGGTGTTCGACGCGCGAGTCAACCAGCGCGAGCAGCGTGGCTGTACGGTGGGACGGTGATGCCGCGGGCCCTTCACCGCAGGTGACGCGGCGGCGGAGGGAGCCCCGTTGGGCCACACCGGAACCGCCCTCGGCGGCGAAACAGGCGGAAACTATGAGAATCGCTAGTGTTTCCGGCGACCGCCAGCGGCTGCCGCCCGGCAAGCCCGGTCCAGGAGCGGGGGATCGAGCATCGCCCGCGCGCGTCGGGTCAGCCTTGCTCAACTTGCGCAGCGGCCACACATCGCGCCGCGCGATTCTCCGCGAACTGGGCCGCTGCGCCGCTGGCATATCGGTTGCGATGACGCTCGCCGCCGGCCCAATGCAGGGCCGGCGAGACTCGAACCCTCGCCACGGGACCATCGCCCATGAACGCCACGCTCAAGCTCTTCCTCGCCTCGCTCTTCCCTTGCGCCCTGGTCGCCGGCTGCTTCGCGCCCGTAGAGCCCGAAAGCGCGCAGGAGACCGAGGAGCCCGTCGCGGAAGCAGAGCAGCCGCTGCCGACCAACGAGGTCTGGACGATCTATTACAGTGACGAGGCCTTCTCGCATGTCGTAGGCAGGGACCACCTGAGGTGCAACGGCTACCGCACCAAGTCGGGAACCAAGAGCGATCACTTCTTTCAGACCTCGGAGTCATGCGACGATGGCGGCCCGGCCCCCTACGAGAACTGCACCATCTGCGATTACCCCGACGGCACGAGAAACTGCATCACCGTGACGTGCCCGCCGACGATCGTCTTCTGAGCCTCCACGAGGGGGCTCGCGCCCCTCGCCCCGCCGGGCAAAGCCCGTCGGCCCCCACCCCTCGAACCCGCTAGCTAGCGCCGAGATTCGCTGCCCATCAGCTCGGCACGACAGCGTCGCCCTGAGCGTCGCCGCTGTCCTCCTGCTCGTCGCCGCCCTGCTGCTTCACCGAAGTGCCCGAGCCTGCCTCGGCGCTCTGCGCGACGTACCTCCCCGTCGCCACCGCAGGCACATCAGGGCGAACGTCGAGAGCAGGCCCGCGTGGGGTGTGGAGCTCGGCATCGTGCCGCTGAGGCTACAGCCACCCCCGCTCGGTGCGGATGACGAGGAACTGCTGCCGGTCGCGCCGGCGCCTGCCGAAGCAGCGCTGGAGCCCCCCGCTCCGGCGCTGCCAGCGCTCGCACTGACGCCGCCAGCGCCCGTATCGCCGCCGCCGACGCCCGTATCGCCGCCAGCGCCCGCTCCGGCACCGCCTACGCCCGCTCCGGCACCGCCAGCGCCCGTACCGCCGCCAGTGCCCGCTCCGCCGCCGCCGGCGCCCGTACCGCCGCCAGTGCCTGTATCGCCGCCGCCAGCGCCCGCTCCGCCGCCAGCACCCGTATCGCGGCCGCCGGCGCCCGCGCCGCCGCTCGCTCCGCCGGCGCCCACTCCGCCGCCCCCAGCGCCCGTATCGCCGCCGCCAGCGCCCGCTCCGCCGCCCCCAGCTCCGCCGCCAGCGCCCGTATCGCCGCCGCCAGCGCCCGTATCGCCGCCGCCAGCGCCCGCTCCGCCGCCCCCAGCTCCGCCGCCCGCGCCCGTATCGCCGCCGCCAGCGCCCGCTCCACCGCCGCCCGTACCCGGGCCACTGCCGCCCTCACCGGTCCCGCACCCGTCAGCCTCGCCTGGAGTGCCCCTGCAGACGCCGACACTGCAGCTATCCCCCTGCGTGCACGCATCGCCGTCGTCGCACACAGGGCCCGTGAGCTGCGCACAGACTCCATCGAACGCCGCGCCCGCGGCGACCGAGCAGGCGTCGCACGGGCCTGCGTCACACGCCGATCCGCAACAGACGCCGTCGACGCAGAAGCCGGTCGCGCACTCGGCGGCAGACGCGCAGGCAGCGCCTCCCACGATGAAGCGCTCGGCGCTCGTGGTGCGCCCTTCATCCGGGGGATACCCCGACGAGACCTGACCGCCCGCGACGAGCACGCTGCCGTCGAGGAGCAGCGTCGCCGAATGGTAGCTGCGCACGGTGGACATGGGCAGCCCGGCCGTCCAGCTGCCGCTCGACGGATCGTAGAGGTGGGTCACGTCCGTGTGCTCCTCGGTGTGGTAACACCCGAGGCTGACGCCGAGATTGCAGTCTTCCCAGAATGCCTCGACCCCTCCGGCGACGAGCACACGTCCGTCCGGCAAGAGCGTGGTCGTCCGCCCATGGAGGGGCCTGTCCACGTAGCCCCCTTCGCCGATAGGCTGCCGCAGGACGTGAGGCAGCCCCGGGGCGAGGGTCCACGTGTCCGCGGCGGGGTCGTAGACCTCCGCGTTGACGTCGTTCCAGGAGGTCGCCACCACGAGGACCTTTCCATCGTGGAGCAGCGTCGCCTCGTAATCGTCTATGTAACGACCGTTCATCGTCGCCGCGGGCGCCCACGTGTCGTCCGCCGGGTCATAGATCGCGGCCGGGTTTTCGCCGCGCACGCCTGGTGCTGACCCCGTGACGAGGACCTGCCCGCTCGGGAGCAGCGTGCTGGTAACACAGCACCCCGCGATGCCCGGCGCGGACCTGACAGTCCACGTGTCGGCGGCAGGATCGTAGATCTCGGCGCCGGAGGGGCTGAAGGCCAGGACGCTCCCGTCGGGAAGCAAGAGCGGCGCGTTTCCCGATCTCACGCTGGGCATCGACGCCACGGCCGTCCAGGTGCCCGCCGCCGGATCGAAGACCTCCGCCGTGTCGACGAGGACGGACCTGTTGGCCAAGATCCAGCTCGACCCGCCGGCGACGAGCACCCTGCCGTCCTGCAGCAGCGTGGTCGAATGGCCGCTCCGGTCGTCCGTCAGCGTGCCCGCGGGGGTGAACGTGTCCGTCGCCGGATCGTAGAGCTCAGCGGTGTCGGGCCTCGGCGCTTCACCGAAGGACTTCCAGTCTCCGCCGATGACGAGGACCCGGCCGTCCAGGAGGCGAATCGCCTGGTGCCATGAGCGCGGGCGGTTCATCGATGCTGCCGCGACCCAGCTCGGATCCACGAGCAGCGCCGCCCCGGGCGCGGCGTCGACCCACAGGGCGATCGACCCGCCCTCGACGCTGAGCCGCGTGGCGACAGGCCGCCCTCCCGCCGCGTACGCGGCCGGCGCGGCCACGCGGACGCGCGCCGCGCCGCTCGCGTCGACCACCTCCACGATGTCGCCGCGCAGCCGCGGCGAGCCCCCGCTGACGCTCCACCGCGCGGCCGGCCGCCCGCGCTCGACTCCGGCGCTGAAGAACAGCCACTCTTCATAGCCGTCCTCGGTCGCCGTCCAGAACGACGCGCCCCCCGGCAGCGCATACGCGACGCTGCCCTCCTCGAGCCGCCCCGCGCCGTGCGCGTTCGCCTCGCGGACGTCGATCGCGAGCCCGTCGGCGAAGGCGAAGCGAAGAGCGCCCTCCCCGCGCTCCGGGAGCCGGAGCTGGAGCCCGCGCCGCGCCTCCTGCCCGGGAAGCTCGAAGCCGCTCCCCGGGACGGCGACGAAGCGCTCGGCGCCTTCGAGGGCCGCCGCCGCCTGCTCGGGGAACGCCCCCCGCACCGCGGCGTGCGCCTCCGAGCCACCCTCGCCGGCGCCGGCGCAGCCGAGGCTCGCCCCGAGCGCGGCCAGCAGCAGGAGCGCCGGGCCTGCGGCCCTCCGGGTACATGCCCGACCCCGCGCCTCGCGAGCGCCGCTCGCCGGCTCGTCATGCTCCTGTCTGTCCACGGCTCTTCGCGTGCGCTCCGGCGGACCGGCTCGGTCGTGACTCTGGCGGACTCGGTTGTGACGCATCGCCATCTCCTGGAAAATAGTTGACGCTCGCCCGGAGGTTCGGGCCTCGCGAGCCAAGGGCGGGTTGCGCTCTGGCTACGCCCTGAGATGCCCGGAGCAGACGTGGCATTCACGGCACCGCGCCACCCCCTCCGCGGTCGGGCGCTCCTCCGGGCGTCGAATTCCTGCGGGGAAGCGGGACGCTGGAGATCGACGGCAGCGGCCTCACTCAGGCCCTGCCCGCGGGACGAACGCTTTCCGGCCCTGGTCCTGCGCGGTCACGAACACTGGGTCCTGTGTGGGCGGCGCTCCGCGGGCACGGCGGCCGCATCGTCACCGCGTCCCGGGACAATACGTGCGACCGCGGCGGCGCTCGGGCGCGCGCGATCTACTCGAGCCTCTTGATCCGGCCGGTCCGGTCCGACTGGGCCTCGAAGAAGTAGATGACGTGGTCGAATCGGTCGTAGGTCATCGCGAGGTCGGCGTTTCCACCCAGGGTGCTGATGACGCCGACGTGCTCCGCGCGGCCCGCGGGGTTCAGGACGACGTGAATGTCGCCTTGACCATCCCGGGCATAGAGGACGCGGGGGTCGGTGAGGCTGTCGAGGACCACGGACAGGTGCACGCCGGCGGTGAACGAGAACCTGGCAATCTGGGTGGGAGGCGCCGAGATGTCCGTCCGATCGAAGCGGTACAGCCCCTCCTGCCCTCGCGGACGCCGGGACCCCGCGGTCCGCCGCCCGCGATGTACAGATACTGGCTGTCCGCGGCGATGCCTGACGCCTGCACGAGGTGGTCCACCGGGACGGCGCCGATCAGCTGCGCCTGAGCCGGCGCCGAGAGGGAATAGGCATAGATGCTGACGGGTGTCGCCTCGGTGCCCCCCGTGACGGTAAGGAGGCTCGTCCCATCGGAGGTCATCGAGCGCGCCGAAGAGGAGGGAGGATACGCGGGAGAGGTATCCCACACCGCCGGGCCCCACGTGGATCCATCGAAGATCCGGTACAATCGGTTCCCTGAGGGGGCGCTGTCCAGGCTGAACAGCGACCCGTCGTGAAGAAGGATATCCGGGCCCACATGCTGCCCGTCCAGCCCGTCCGCCGTTCCGTGCACGATCGCCGTCGCATCGCCGGTCTTGGGGAGCTCGAAGACCCTCGTGGAGGCCCCGATGTAGATCGTGGTGGGGCTGGCTGCCATGCCGGATTCCGCTGTTTGACCCGACGAAGGCGGCCACGTGATGTTGAGGTCTGTCAGGGTGCCGGTCAGCCCGTCGTAGGCATGATCCATGAACTCCAGGCAGGTGATCGAGCTCTGCATGGACACGGCGACATGGATCGTCTCGCCGGCCTCCGAGAACGTCGATACCGGGATTGTCCTGGTGTCCGTCGCGCAACGGAGCTCCTGTCCCATGTCGTCGACGAGAGCGATGGCCCCTGCGGCGTTCGCCGACACGGCCAGGACCTGGTCGGTTGCGACGTGGCTATACCAGTGAACTGGCCCGTCCTTCGGGAAGCATGAGGGCGTACCAAGGCGCGTGGTCGAGGTGGGCGCCGCCGGACAGCCCGGGAACGGCTCGGCGGTCGCCCTGCTCTCGCCGGGGCCCGGCGTGATCGCGGCGCAGCTCGTGCTGCAGGTCGGGCTGCCGGCCGGGCCGGCGTCGCACGCCTCGCTTCCTTCGACCAGCCCGTCGCCGCAGAGGCTCGGATCGATCAGGAGCGTGTAGGCGGGGATCTCGTCGTTGTTGAGGCGCCTCTCGACCGCGACATGATAGGTCCCCGGCGGGAGCCCTCTGGCGCCCGGGTGAGTGGCCGGCTCTATCTTCGAGCACCAGCTGATGAAATCATCATTGTCGAAGGCGAGCTCGGTCGCCCCGTCGGAGCCATAGAGGTAGATCACCGTGTCGATCGTGTGGTCGCAGTAGCCATTCCCTCGGGGGTCGTACGTCGCGATGACCACATCGCCGGCGACCGGCATCGTGAACGAGTAATAATCCCTGTCCCCGGTCGGAGCGATGCTGCCGCAAGCGAACGCGTTCGTCGGGAGCGGATTGCTCGTGGCGGCGTCATCGTTCGTCTCGACCTCCGGGAGGCAGCACAGGCTCCTGACCCCGGAGCACTCGAACCCCGCCTCGATCGTGCAGCCCTGCGTGCAGCCGTCGCCGTCGGCGGCGTTGCCGTCGTCGCAGCACTCGCCGGAGGTCACGATGCCGTTGCCGCAGGCCGTCGGGGTGCAGTTGGCGTCGCAGCCGTCGCCGTCGGTGGCGTTTCCGTCGTCGCACGGCTCGCCCTTCGTCACAACGCCGTTGCCGCAGCCCGTCGGGGTGCAGTTGGCGTCGCAGCCGTCGCTGTCGAGGAGGTTGCCGTCATCACACACCTCGCCGGTCGTCTCGATGCCGTTGCCGCAGGCCGTCGGGGTGCAGCTGGCGTCGCAGCCGTCGCCGTCGATGTCGTTCCCGTCGTCGCACCCCTCGTCCGCTGCGGTGGCGCCGTCGCCGCAGGTGCTCGTACAGGCGCTGGGCGCCCCTCGGCAGTGATAACCTGCCTCGACGTGACACGTGATATCGCAGCCGTCTCCTGCTTCGGTATTGCCGTCGTCGCAGGCTTCCTCGCACATGACCAGGCCATCGCCACAGCCGGGCGTACATGCGCTGGGTGCGCCGTCACAACGGTAGCCTGGCTCGACGAGGCAGGTCGCACCACAACCGTCGCCGGCCTCCGTATTGCCATCATCACAGCGCTCGGTCGCTGCAACCCTGCCATCGCCGCAACGAGGTCCTCCGCCGTGATCCGGGTCCTCGTCGCTGCAGCCGATGAGCAGGACGGAGCTCGTCAGTACAATCGTGATCCATCGTTTCCGAAATGCCATGATGCCTCCTGAGACCCTGTCAAACCGGTTGTCATGTAGCGCCGCATGTGCAGAGGGGGCGGATCGCATCGGAGCGTCACCTTCGTCTCCAGCGGGCAATGCGATTCGTTCTGGACATTCTCGTCCCTGGCGACGGTGGCGCCAGATCGAAGTGCCTGACCTGGCTGCGCGCGAGCGGCCCACAGACCGGTCGCTTCGAGTGGCTCCTCTTCCGAAAAACCAGTCCGCGCTGACCTCCACACGCAACAATTGCAGCGTCATGCGAATTCGGCTCTCGCGCGAATCGTCCAGCCGCCGCCGTGGGCGTGACGTCTCGCATCGAGGCATAGGCGAGTATGCCTATGCCTCCAGCCGGAGGACTTGGGTACGACGTCGTTGCGGTCACCTGCATCGGGTGATGCGACGAGGGGCGTCGATCTTCCAACAGAGGCGAGGACGAATGGAAACGCTTCGTAATTTCGGCACGACCACGCCAGGGCTCGTCGCGCTCGCGGCCTTCGCGGCCCTCGCGGCGCTGGCCTGCTCCAGCCAGGGGGATGCGACGGCCGAGGCATCGTCCGGCAGCGGCAGCGCCGGAGGGCCCGCAGGGTCCGGCACCAGCGGCTCCGGTGCCACGGGGGGCCCGTCGGGGGGGGTCGGCGGCGGCGGCGGCGGCGGCGGGCGCCCGGCCTCGGGAGAAGGGGGCGCGGGCGGCGCGGGTGCCGCCGGATCCGGCTCAGGCGGACCTGGAGGGGAGATACAAAGCGCGGGCTGCGGTAGCGCGACCGCGCCGACGAGCGGCCGTTTCAGCATCGATGTCGGGGGCACGACGCGCGAGTACCTCCTCGCCGTACCGGACGACTATGATCCGAGCCATGCTTACCGGCTGATCTTCGCCTGGCACCCCCGCGGCGGCTCGGCCGAGCAGGTCGCGACCGGGTTCGGCGGCGGCTATTATGGCCTCCAGAGTCGCGCCGGCGGCTCGGCGATCTTCGTCTCGCCCGAGGGCCTCGACCAGGGCTGGGCGAACACGGGCGGCCGCGACATCGAGTTCCTCCGCGCCATGCTCGACCGCTTCCGCGCCGAGCTCTGCATCGACCAGAGCAGGATCTTTTCGACCGGATTCAGCTACGGCGGCATGATGTCCTACGCGATCGGCTGCGCGATGGGCGACGTCTTCCGCGCCATCGCCCCCATGTCCGGCGCGCTCTACAGCGGCTGCGAAGACGGCGACAACCCCGTGGCCATGTGGGGCGCCCACGGCGACGCCGACGACGTGGTTCCGGTCGACAATGGTCGGTCCGCGCGCGACGTCTTCCTCGAACGAAACCACTGCGATCAGCAGACCACACCGGTCCAGCCGGACCCCTGCGTCAGCTACGAAGGCTGCGACGCGGGCTATCCCGTCGTCTGGTGTGAGTTCAGCGGGGGCCACACCCCGGCGATCGATTCCGGTGAATCGATCTGGAGCTTCTTCTCGCAGTTCTGAATCGGGTTTCGCTCGAGCCAGCGAGCGTTCAGGCTGCGGTCAGCCGCAACAATCCCGGGCAAGGGCACGGAAACCGGAGGTTTCGCCATGGGTGGTTCGCCCCCTCGCGCGCCACGTGGCGCCGTCACGCTGTCGTTGTGCTTCCTGATCGCCCTGCTGGAAGGGTTCGACATCCAGGCCATCGGCGTCGCCGCCCCCCTGCTGATACCCTACCTCGGGCTGACGCCCGGGCAGGCGGGCGTCGTGTTCGGGGCCGGCATGGCGGGGCTGGTCTGCGGCGCGCTGGCCGGCGGCTGGATGGCCGACCGCATGGGCCGCAAGCCGCTGCTGATGATGGCGGTCGGCGTCTTCGGCCTGTTCACGCTGGCCACCGTGGTGGCGGGCGGCCCGCTGTCGCTGGGCCTCTACCGGTTCCTGGCCGGGACCGGCCTGGGTGCGGCGATGCCCACCCTGGTGGCCGTCGCCCTGGAAATCGCCCCGCCCGACCGGCGGACTCGCACCACCACCCTGATGTTCAGCGGCATGCCGGCCGGCGGCGCGCTGGCCGCGCTGTTCGCGGCCGGTTTCCTGGCCCGGTTCGGATGGCAAAGCATCTTCCTGGCCGGCGGCGTGCTGCCGCTCTTGCTGCTGCCGGTCATGGCGCGGCTGATGCCCGACAGCCGCGCGGCGGCATCCGGCGGCGCAGAGCGGCCGGGCGGCGTGCAGGCGCTGTTCGGCCCTGGCCGGCTGCTGATCACGCTGCTGGCCTGGTTCACCTTCGGCTTGACGCTGCTGGTGCTGTATCTGCTGCTGAACTGGCTGCCGTCGCTGGTGGCGGCCAAGGGCCTGGGCGGGGTCGGGGGGGCCGGCGCCGCCTTCGCGTTCAATGCCGGCAGTGTCGTCGGCTGCTGGGTCATCGGCATGCTGGTGGATCGGCTGGGGCCGCGCCTTCCCATCATCGCCGCGTATCCCGCCCTGGCCCTGTCGCTGTTCGGGCTGGCGGGGGCCGACAGCCTGCCGCCGGTGCTGGCGCTGGCCGGCCTGGCCGGCTTCTTCCTGCTGGGCGCGCAATACTCGCTCTACGGCGTCATCCCGCTCTATTACCCGGCGCGGGCGCGCGGGCTGGCCACCGGCGCCTTTATCGCAATCGGCCGGCTGGGTTCCATCGGCGGGCCGCTGGTGGCGGGCCACCTGCTGGGCCAGGGCTGGGGCCCCGCCGGCGTGGCCATGGCCATGGTGCCGGTGGTGCTGTCGGCCGGGGTGGCGGCGGCGGTGATGATCCTCCGCGGCCGCCATGCCGGTGATTGAGGCATGGCGGCGGCTTCAACAAGAGGCGGCGTCAAGCCGCATGTCTGCGGGAGAATATCATGCACGTGATCGTCGTGGGCGCCGGGATCGGCGGCCTGGCCGCGGCTCTGGCGTTGCACGCCTCGGGCCATGAGGTGACGGTGTTCGAGGCCGCGCCGACCATCCTGCCGCTCGGGGTCGGCATCAACCTCCTGCCCCACGCCGCGGAGGTGCTGGACGAGCTGGGCCTGGTCGAGGTCCTGCTGGCCCAGGGGGTGGCGACCCGGGAGCTTGTCTATTTCAACCGCTTCGGCCAGCGCATCTGGGGCGAGCCGCGCGGCCGCTTCGCGGGTCACGCCGCGCCGCAGATCTCCCTGCACCGCGGCGCGCTGCAGGGCGCGCTGTTCGACGCCGCCGCCCGGCGGCTGGGCCCGGGCCGGGTGATCTGCGACCGGCGCCTCTTGGACCACGAGGAGGGCGAAGGCCGCGTCGTGGCGCGCTTCCTGAGCCGCGAGGGCGTGACGTGGAAGGTTCCCGCGGATCTCCTGATCTGCGCCGACGGCATCCACTCGGCGGCGCGGGCCCGCCTCTATCCGCACGAGGGGCCGCCGGTCTATGGCGGCCGCATCCTGTGGCGGGCGACCACGCTGGCGGCGCCGTTCCTCACCGGCGCCAGCATGATCATGGCCGGGCATCAGGATCAGAAGTTCGTCGCTTATCCCATTTCCCCGCCGGGGCCGGACGGCCGCCAGAGGATCAACTGGATCGCCGAGCTCGCCGTCGCCGAGAGCCTGCGACGGGAGGACTGGAACCGGCGGGGCGATCCTGCCGACTTCCTGCCCAGGTTCGAGGACTGGCGCTTCGGCTGGCTGGATGTGCCCGGCCTGATCCGGGGCGCCGAGGCGATCTACGAGTTCCCGCTGGTCGACCGCGATCCCCTGCCGCGCTGGAGCCACGGGCGCATGACGCTGCTGGGCGACGCCGCCCATCCCATGTATCCGATCGGCTCCAACGGGGCGAGCCAGGCCATCCTGGACGCCCGCGCGCTGGTCCGCGCGCTCGCCGCCCACGCCGATCCGGTGGAAGCGCTGGCCGCCTACGAGGCCGAGCGCCTGCCCGCCACCGCCGCCATCGTCGCGGCCAATCGCGGCAACGGTCCGGAGCAGTGCATGCAGATCGCCCAGGAGCGCGCGCCCGACGGCTTCGCCCATATCGAGGACGTCTTCGCCCCCGGCGAGCTGGAGGCCATCGCCGCCCGCTACAAGGTCCTGACCGGCCTGAAGCGCGCCTCGGAGCCGCTTTCGTGAGCCCGCCCCTCTTCCCCCTGATGACACTCGAGGTGGCAGTGGACCCGCCGGTCACCGTCAATCCGAGCTCGCCCGGCCGTCGCTTCATCCCCATCGTCGGCGGCACGGTGGCCGGCGGCCTCGAGGGCCGGGTGCTGCCGGGCGGCGACTGGCAAACGATCTGGGCCGACGGGCGGATGGACATCTCCGCCCACTACATCCTCGACATCGCCGGCCATGGGACGGTGGAGATCCTCTCCGAAGGCGTCCGCGCCGGGCCGCCGGAAGTGCTGGCGGCGCTCGGGCGCGGCGAGGCCGTGGACCCCGGGCTCTACTATTTCCGCACCGCCATCCGCATGTGCACCTCGGCGCCAGGGCTCCTGCGGCTGAACGCCATGCTGGCCCTGGCCGTGGGCGAGCGGCTGGCCGACCGGGTGCGGCTCACGGTTTACGAGATCGGCTAGGACACCGAACGGGTTGAAACCCCAGGAAAATGAACCACAGAGGCGCAGAGGACACAGAGGAACAACAAAGAAACTCTGTGCCCTCTGTGCCTCTGTGGTTCGAATCTCTTCATTCTCGGGCGTTTCAAACTGATCGACGCTCTAGGGGGCAACGCATGAGCACACATGAGAGAGCATCAAGGCGCCGGGGCGATGCTGGCGCAGGTATCTTCGCCGTCGTCCTCGGCATCATCGCCTTCAATCGCCCGGCACGGGCGCAAGTGCAGCCCGAAGTGCTGCCGGCGCCCACGGGCGAAGACCCGCCGATCGCGGCTCCCGCGACCGGGCCCGCGAGCCCTCCTGCAGACGCGAGCGCGGCGCGAGCGCCCTCCGCGGAAGCCCACGCCGGCGCGCCGGCGCCGCGTGGCGCTACCGGGCCCGGCCCAGCTTCGCCGGCGCCGCCGACGGCGGACGAGCCATGGAAGAATCCGCTCAACGTCGCGGCCTGGGCCCGCGTCGGAGGTCGCTTACAGAACCCCAGCGCGCGCGAGAAGATGGACCGACTGCTCGGGGACGGAGAGCTGGATCTCATGTTCTCGGGCGAGATCAACCGGTTCATCGGGGTGCAGGGCGCGATCGTCGCTCAGTTCGGGCCGACCCCGACCGGGGGCAACATGGCGGGCAGCGCGACCCTCCGTGACGCCATCGCCAAGTTCAGATTCCATGATCTGCTGAACGTCTGGATCGGTCGAATGATCGTGCCGTCGGATCGCTCCGCCTTCTCCGGGCCGTGGTCGATGGGGCCGTGGAACTATCCCGGGTTCTTCGAACCTTATGCGCCGCCGATCGGGCCAAGACAGGGGCCCTTCGGGCGCAACGATGGGGTGACCGCCTGGGGCAAGGTAGCGGGCGGCCTGTTCAAATATTACCTGGGTGCTTTCAACCTGCATGACTCTTCGGTGAGCCCGCTCTACACGGCGAGGCTCAACATCAGCTTGCTCGACCCAGAGCCGGCCTATTACCAGAAATCCACGTACCTCGGAGAGAAGAGCATCCTCGCGCTCGGCGTGGCCGGTGAAGTGCAGAGGGAAGGCTCCGTCGAGTCGTTGCCGCCCCCTGCGGCGGGCATGCCGCCAGGCATCCCGCGCAAGGACACGTATGGCGAGGTCAACGCCGACCTCCTGTTCGAAAAGAACCTCGGCACCGCGGGCACGGTCACGCTCGAAGGCGCAGTTTATAAGTACTTTGGCGACTTCGAGAGGTTTGAGTATTCCTATTTCGCGCTCGCGAGCTACCTCACGCCGAGCGACATCGGCGTCGGGAAGCTGCAGCCCCTGGTCCGACTGCAACAAGCGAAGCCGAAGGATGCGGACCCCTATCTGCTCATCGATGCCCAGATGGGCTACATCATCGAAGGGCACGCTGCGCGCGTGGCGCTCGGCTATCAACGAAGCGATCTGTCGGGGGCGAAGGGGAATGCCCTGTTCCTCGGCGTCCAGCTGCAGAAGTGATCCCGGCTCGGGCCTGCGCTCGGCCGTGATGTGGGACCCGGGCTCGGGCGTGAAGCTCGCCAACAACGAGCCCTACCGGCCGCACTTCAAGAGCTCGCAGATCAGCTGCCGGCCGCCTTGACACAAGGCTCGCGGGGCCATACGTAACCAGCGCAGATACAAATGACGTCGCGCTTCGCCATGGCGATTCACGTGCTCGGTAAGCTGGCGTTCGTGCATCGCGAGCGGCAGGAGACGCTCACGTCGGAGGATCTGGCGAAGAGCGTCCAGGCACACCCGGTCGTCGTGCGCCGGCTGCTCGGCAGCCTCCGGCGCGCAGGGCTGGTCGAGACGAAGCGCGGCGTCGGCGGCGGCATCTCGCTGGCCAGGTCGCCGGAGCGGATCACGCTGCGCGACGTGTACGACGCGGTCGAGCAGGACGAGGAGATCATCGCCAGGAACCCCAAGGGCGCGAACCCCTGCTCCTGCGACATCGCCCCGTTGATCAACGAGTACCTCGACGAGGTGTTTGGCGCGGCCGAGCAGGCCCTGAAAGACAGCCTGGTGCGGGTCACCATCGCGGACCTGGAACGCGAGATCTGCGATCGCCTCGAGCGCTGCGCGAAGCGCACCGCCTCGTAGACACGAGAGAATCTCCCCGAAGCCGCGCCGCAGCGCGGTTTTTTCGCGACCCGAATTGTAACTTTATTGGTTTCAAAAGGAGTCCACATGAAGGCCGTTCAGATCGTGTCCCCTGGTTCTGTCGAGCAGCTCCGCCTCGTCGAGGTTCCCACCCCGAAGCCCGGTCCGGGCGAGGTGCTCGTCCGTGTCCACGCCGCGGGCGTCAATTACATGGACCTCCGGCAACGTTCCGGCGCGTATCCAACACCCGTCGCGTATCCGTTCGTTCCTGGCGTGGAGGTCGCCGGCGTGGTCGAGGCGGTCGGTCCCGGCGTGGACGACCTGCCGCGCGGGGCGCGCGTCGCCGGCCTGCGCGTGAGCGGCGGCGGCTACGCCGAGTACACGACGCTCCCGGCCCAGGGCACGGCGCGGCTGCCCGACGGCATCGGCTACGCCGAGTCCACCGCGTTGCTCGTGCAGGGCCTCACGGCGCAAGGGCTGGTCGAGAGCGCGCCCGAGATCCAGCGCGGCGCGTCCGTGCTCATCACCGCTGCGGCGGGGGGCGTCGGCGCGCTCCTCATCCAGCTCGCGAAGCGGGCCGGCGCGGGGAAGGTCATCGCGGCCGCCAGCAGCGACGACAAGCTCGCCCTGGCGCGCTCGCTCGGCGCGGACGTGGGGGTGAACTACGCGAAGGCCGGCTGGGTCGATCACGTGCTCGAGGCGACCGGCGGGCGCGGCGCCGAGGTCATCTTCGACGCGGTGGGCGGCGAGCTCCGCGCGGCCAGCATGGAGGGCCTCGCCTCGCGCGGCCGGATCGTCATCTACGGCTCCGCGAGCGGCAGCCTCGGGATCACCGACGCCGAGATCGGCAAGCTCCCCGCGAAGAACCACTCCATCAGCGGCTACTCGCTGTACGTGCCGCTGGCCGAGGAGCCGGCCTGGATACCGAGCACCCTCGCCACGTTGTTCAAGCTCGCCCTCGCAGGCCACCTGCGCACGCCCGTCCACCCCCCGTTCGCGCTGGAGCACGCCGCGGAGGCGCATGCCGCGATGGGCGGGCGCAACACCACGGGCAAGGTCGTGCTCTCGGTGGCGTGAGCCGCGCTGACCACCCGCCGCGACGACCTGGCGGGGCACACCTGGTTCGTGCATCAACAACTTATCCATGCATCGAAGAGGCCGCCTTCACTCAAAGCACCCATCGTCTCACCGGTATTGCCGGCAGCACGCCGAGCCCGAGCCTCGGATAGAAAAGTTCATCTCAGCGCGATCCACGCGCTGGAAACGGGCGAGCCTCTTGCGCGACGGCTCTTTTGACCGGTAGAGTCCGCACCCTTGGAATCACGCGTGACCCCATGAACCGGGGATGAAGGGAAGAGTGGTCGATGGGAAGACAAACACGGTTGTGGGCCCAGCGCCTCGTTCTGTTCTGTGCCGGGAGCATGGCCATGGCATGCAGCGACGCAGAGCGAACCGACGGACGAGAGCCGGAGAACGTGCAGGCGGCCCATTCGGCTTTGCTCGCAGCGCAGAGGTCGCAGCTCCTGGCCAGCGACCGGGAGAGCGGCGACCTGTTCGGCTTCTCGAGCGACATCGATGGTGACACCGCGGTCATCGGCGCGCTCGGGAAAGACGGACACACGGGGGCTGCCTACGTCTTCGTGCGCAGCGGCAGCACGTGGACCGAGCAGGCCAAGCTCTCCGCGAGCGACAGCGCCCCGTCGGACTACTTTGGCCGCTCGGTCTCCATCTCTGGAGATACGGTGCTGGTCGGCGCCGAGAGCAATGCCGCGAACGGCACGGACGCAGGCGCGGCGTATGTCTTCACGCGCAGCGGCACGACGTGGACCCAGCAGGCCAAGCTCATCGGGGGCGACGTGGGCGTG
This sequence comes from Sorangium cellulosum, assembly GCF_002950945.1. Classification (GTDB taxonomy): domain Bacteria; phylum Myxococcota_A; class Polyangia; order Polyangiales; family Polyangiaceae; genus Sorangium; species Sorangium cellulosum_E. The sequence goes on along the minus strand of NZ_CP012673.1, from coordinate 4,165,476 downwards.
AGCGACTTCTTTGGCGTGGCCGTGGCGCTCGAGGGGGATACGGCGCTCATCGGCGCGAGCGCAGACGACGATGCGTTCACGGACGCAGGCGCGGTGTATATCTTCACGCGCAGCGGCGCGACGTGGACCGAGCAGGACAAGCTGGTCGCCGATGACCCGACCGCGCCTGGCTTCTTCGGCTCGTCGATCGCCCTGTCCGGGAACAGAGCCCTCATCGGGGCGCCATTCACCGGCACCGGGAAAGCCTACTCATTCGTGCGCACCGGGAACACCTGGACACAAGAGGACGTGCTCGAGGCCAATGACGGGCAGTCGGACGACTATTTCGGAATCTCCCTCGCCCTCGCGGGGGACAGCGCGATCATCGGGGCCCCCAACGACGACGATATCGCCTTCAACTCCGGCGCTGCGTACGTGTTCGCGCGGAATGGCTCGACATGGGCGCAGGAGGCCAAGCTCACCTCCGAGCGCACGAGCTCATTGAGCGACTTCGGTGCGAAGGTCGCGCTCACGGGATCGGGAAACAGAGCCTTCGTGGGAGCGCGTTCAGACAATGATCTCGGCCCCGACGCCGGAGCGGTGCACAGCTTCTTGCGGACCGGCACCTCGTGGGCAGAAGAAGAGCTCAAGCTCTTCGCCGCGGATGGAGGTTCAGTCGACCTCTTCGGCTCCTCCGTCACCGTGTCGGGCAGCACGTTGTTCGTCGGGGCATACTTCTACGATGTCCTCGGCTTCAACGAAGGCACGACGTATGCCTACACGTTCAGCGACGGCGGCTTCCGATCGATCGAGACGACGATCAACAACACGACGGTCGCGCTCCCCGAGGGTTGCCTCCCGGGCGACCTGCTCCTCGCCGCGCTCGAGGTCGTCGCCGATCCTCCGGACGTGGCTCCCCCGTCGGGCTTCACGCTCGTGCACGACCAGTCCTCGTCCACGAGCGACGGGCCCTTCCACGCCATGGTGTATACGAAAGTCGTGGGATCGAGCGAGCCTGCCGAGTACACGTTCGATATTCCGGCGGACGTCTGGGTCGACGTTCACCTCGCCTGCTATTCGGGTGTGAGCAGCGCGGTTGCGTCGGCCGGCGCGAGCGCCACCGGGCCCTCCATCAGCGCGCCCAGCGTGACGCCCTCGAGCCCCGGCGGGATCCTCGTCACCTTCTTCAGCGGCTACAGCTATGGGACGTGGTCCACGCCGGCCGGGCTGATCCAGCGATCGGACGTCGACAGCAACAGCGTTCAAGACCAGGTCATCACGACCGCCAGCGCCACCGGCGCGCGCACCGCGACGAACTCGGGAGACCCGAATGGCCTGGCAGCCGTCTCGGTGATCTTGCAGTAAATCGCAGCTGTGCGCGGTTCTGCGCGCTGAAGTGACCGCTACGCGGGCTTTCTGCGCGCCCCTTCGGGGGGCCTGGGGGCAGGCCGCCGTGGCCATGGCCACGCCGGTCAGGGGACAGGAGAGCGCCAGACTTTCAACCCTGGAGCTTCTGCCCATGAGCGTTCAGTTCGCCTTCAGCCAGTCCATGTGTTCGCCCATCCACTGCCTGGAGAGGTTGTAGACGAAGTCGTTATCGTAGCTGCGGTAACAGCACTCCGTGTTCATGACCAGGGCGAGGTGCAGCGAGTACAGGCGGCATCTTCGCTCTTCTTCGAAGGTGAAGGAGGTCTTGCCGTAGCCGCGCATGCTGCTGGTGATACCGTCGGAGGAGAGCGACCTGAACTGGGCCTCCATCAAGGGATCGGCCCAGAGCGCCCTCTCGAAGTCGATGAGGCCGACGACCCTGCCTTCCTTGACGAAGACATTGGGGTCCCAGACGTCCCAGTGGACGAGGCAGGGCGTGGTGACCTCCTCCAGGGCGGGGGCGTGCCTGAGGACGGCGGCGCGGATCTCGGCGTAGCCGTGGTCATACACCACGCCTTTCCGGGTGCCGTCTTCCAGCACCGACTCCATGATCTTGATGAACGCCTCTCTCCAGGTGCTCGCGCGCAGGTCCGGGTTCCCGTCATAGCCAAAGTAGGTGCCGGTGAAGCCATTGATCTCCCGGATGATCTCGCCGATGTGAAGGTCGATGGACGCCTGCGTCTCGGGAGGGAGGCTCGCTCTCACGTGCTCGAGGTTGTCCCCGGCGAGCTTCTCCATGAAGAAATAATCCGAGTCGCACAGGTCGTGACCGTCGTCGAAATGGTAGATCTCCGGCGCTGGGATGGCCGGGTTTCGCCGGACCAGACGCATGGCGGCGACCTCGGTGGCCATGATGTTGTTCTCATAGAACATCACCTCCGCATCCCTTGGCGGCGCGATCTTGAGGATGACCTCCCTTCCATCGACAAGCCGGACGTTGTAGGCCGCATTGAACCAGCCGTCCTTCAGCTCAAGCACAGCATCTTCGCTGTCTGCGAGCGCCATGCCGCCGAAGGCCCTGGCGGCCATGGCCGCGATCTGCGGGCGTGTCATTGTGTTCTTGGTCTTGCTTTCCACGGTCTTCCTTTGTCGAACGTCCGCTCGTGCGATGAGCCCAGTAACGCCCATTATGCCGCATCCTGGGAAGCTGGACCAGCCTGAGCTGATGCAGAGCGGGGCCGCGCGGGCGTCGGCCTCGTGACCGGCTGGCTGTTCGCCTCCAGGCGCACGACCAACAGCCCGAGAGCGCTCCGAGCGCGCCCACGACGCGACGATGACCGGGACCGGTATCACCGCGAGCGATTGCCAATCGACGGAGCGCAGGAAATCCATTCACCGGTCATAGATCAAACCCATTGGGAAGCGGCAGAACTGTTGCTTTCCTTCTTCGCTTCATTTACCATCATCGGAGCCATATGACTACCCGCTCCGAAAAAATCCTCGGCTGGACGCCCACCGTCCTGGTGGCCCTCTTCATGATCTTCGCCTCCGGTCTGGCGAAATTCCTCATCCAGGATGGCACCCCCACCGCCGACTTCATGAAAGCGCTCGGCGTCTGGGACCATCGCTACCTGGTCGGCGCGCTCGAGATCATCGCCGCCGTTCTCCTTCTTATCCCCCGCACCGCTACGCTCGGCTTTGTGATGATGGTCGGCGTGCTCGGCGGCGCGACGGCCACCGGCCTCACGCATCACGTCGAAGGCAACTGGCCGTGGTTCCCGTTCGTCCTCATCCTCGTGATGATGATCGGCGCGTACTTCCGCACGCCGGAGCTCCTCGCCCGCGCGCGGAATCCGAAGTCCGTCCCGAACCCGGGCAAGGCCGGAAAGATCGTCTCGTGGGTTTTGACCGTCCTCCTGTCCCTCGCCACCCTGGCGAGCGGCATCCTCCAGCTCATGCCTCCCGCGAACGAGGAAGGCGCGGCGTTCATCGAACGGCTGGGCATCACGCACATCGCCGTGCCGCTCGGCATCACGAAGATCTGCTTCGCGATCCTCTTCCTCATCCCGCGCTGTTCCGCGATCGCCTTCGTGCTCATGGTCGGCTACTTCTCCGGCGCTCTGGCCACGAACATGACCCGCGGCTTCACGCTTCCGGAATACCTGCCGGTGATCATCGTGCTCGTTTTGCTCGCGATCACCGGCTGGATCCGCAACCCCGAGCTGCGGCAGCGCCTGCTCGGACGCCCCGTGTCCGCCTGAGGATCTTCATCCGCCCCGGAGCGAGGCGTCGAGCGAGAGCGACGCGCCCGTACGTCATCACCAAGCGACGCGCGGGCGCAGCCTGCTCAGGACCCGAACAGGGACCAGCTTTCGCCAGCCCCTCTTCTGCGGCTTGCGCGACGTGTTTACGGCGCCAGACGAACGAGCTTCACGCTGTCCACGGTGACGGCCGCGGTCCCTGCGTTGCCGACGTTGAAGTCGAGGAGCGCCGCGGAATCCTGCGGGACGTTCGGGAGGTCGAACGAGTAGATGACCCATTCGGGGCCCGCCGCCGCGGTCACACGACCGTAACTCGCCCAGTTGTTGTCGCTGCTCCCGTTGCGTCCCAGGTTCACCACGAACGTGCGCACGTCGTCCGCCTTGGCGCGGAAGGTCAGCCGGTAGCTCCCCGCCTGCGGCAAGTTGACCGTGGTGCGAGCCTGGATGTGCCACATGTCGGAGCCGGGCTGCTGCACGTTGATGCGCATCTGGCGGCCGCTATAATCCGCCCACGCCGAGGCACCATTCCAGTTGAGGACCTGCCAGCCGCTGCTGCTCTGGGCTCCCGTGAGCGAGGTGTTGGTCACATTGTCGAAAGAGCAGTTGGTCACGAGGTTGAGAGGGTCTCGGCAAGCGTCGATCAGGCTGACCTTCTCGTGGACCACGCCGCCCAGCAGGTTCGAAAAGGCGCGCCAGCCGAGCGCCAGGTCATCCCCTACGAGGCCGATGGGATCGATGCCGCCGTACCCGAGGTTGGAGCTGTTGACGCTCTTGTAGAAGTCGCGAATCAGACCGGTCTCGTATGCCCACTGCCCCGACGCGGCATCGCGCTTGTATAGCGAGAGGCCCTCGTCTCCACCGGCGACCGTGCTGGCCAGCGTGTCCCCGTGGAGCGCCAGGTGCACGTGAGGGTGGGCGGTCTGCAGAGACTGGTGCGCAGAGATCGTACCGTCGGCCGCCACCCGGTAAAACGAAAGGTGCTGCTGCGGCATAACGTCGTTGACGAGGAATGTCACGCCGGACGTGACAGCCAGGTTCCCGGAATGCATGGCGAGGCTCCGCCCGAAGGCGCCGGTCGAGAAATAGCCGGTCGTGATGGCCACGGAGCTCCAGGTGCTGTTGCTGGCGTTCCTGCGGAAGATGCGGACCGAGCCGAGCTCGGCCCCGGCCTCGCCCCCCTCGGACCACGGCGATCCGACCGCGACCCGGTCGCCGTCGATCGCAATCGCAGCGCCGGTGAAGCGCTCGTCCGGCTCGTCGAGCGAGAGCTCGAGGACCCACGTGTCGCTCGAGGTGTTGTAGCGGTAGATCTCGAGGACGCTGTGTCGCTTGTAGCCGATCACGAGGTAGTCGTCGGACAGGGCGAGCGTGATGTCTTTGAAGCTGCTGTCCGCGGGGTACGTGAGCGGGATGCGGGTGAGCGCGCTGCTGATGTTCTGTCCGTTCTCGCGCACCGCGCCGTTGCAGTTTCGCTGACCGCTGACCAGGGGGCACTGCGCCCATGAGCCGCTGATTTTCCGTGCGATGAACACGGAGTTCGCTCGCGGAGAGGTGGAGGAGCTCGTGCCTCGCGTCGCGAATGCAAGGAAGTTATTCGAGATGGCGAGCTGGCTCCCGGCCTGGATGTTGAAGTGGGCGACCCCCGGGAACTGGTAGACGCGCTCGGGCGTGGTGCTCGTCCCGTTCATCAAGTAGACGGCGCCCTGCATCGTGCTGGGGAACGTGGGCTCCGCCTCCCCGCTGATCTTCACGTGCTCTTGAAGCGCGCCCACCAGCGTGAAGGTCCCTGCCCGCGCCATGGTCGTCCCTGCTTCGGGGTACGCCGTGTTGCCGTGCGGGGTGGGCTTCCCCACGACCACGCCTGCCGACGCCTGAGCGGCGACCAAACCGACACAACCAGCGAGCATCCCAGCGAGACTTCTCAACTTGATCTTCTTGGAAACCAGCATCATCAACCAACCTTCTTTTTTGAAACGAGGAAAGCGCCGGCTCAGGGCTCGCGCCGGCTCAGGGCTCGCGCACACGGGAAACGTGCATCGCGGCTCCAAGCTGCGTCGATCCTCTCCGTCACCACATCCGTCAATCGCCGCGTCGCGCCACCGAAGCCGGTGGCAAGTGATCCAAGCAGCGCCGGACTCAATGCAGACGGAACAGTGTGCGAAGCGAGCGCGACCGTCAAGCTCCGGCGAACAAAACCTCATCGACTGAATCCTGCGTTCAATTGTGAAAAGAGGCCCGCTTGCGTCGAGCGTGCGACAGGCTCGTCGGGGGCGCTGCGAGCGCCTCGATGGGACGGCAGTCAACTCGCGTTCGCGCCTCGCCCAACGGTCCGCTGGCGCCTTCGGCCGGGCAGCAGTCAACTCGCGTTCACGCCTCGCCAAACGGCTCGCTAGCGCCGTCGGCCGGGCAGCCGTCAACTCGCGTTCACGGCCCGCGCGGCGCGATGAACGAAGGCATGCGCCGATCGAGGCGAGCTCGCCTGCCGTAGGAGCGGCGACGTGTCGGCCGAGCGCCGCTTGCGCGGCGATCGCGCTCCGCAGTCCGCTTCGGTGGGTGAAAGACGGACGCGCGCGCCGCGAATTGGGCTCAGAAGGCGCCGACCTCGCCGAGCAGCGTCCCGTTCTCGAGAAGGTGCACATGGCCCCGAGGGGTCGACTCGCCCGCCTCCCAGCGCGATTCGACGGCGAGGTCGAAGGCGCCGCTGCACCCCGTGCAGCTGTCCCCCGATCCACCGCCGGCGTACACGTCCGGGAACGGGTTCTCGTCGAAGATGAACGACAAGCGAAGGTGCGCGGCCCCGTCGTCGCCCCGATAAAGCGCCCCGCGCTGCTCGTGGTGGAGGATGCCGTCGGTGCTCGATAGATGCCCGAGGTGTCGCGCTTCATCGCGGGCACATCCCAGCCCCGGCTCCCCGATGTGCTGGCCCTCGTCGACGCGACCACCGAGCGGCTCCTCGACTTCCTCGCCCTCTTCGTGCATCCGGGACAGCTGCCCTCGGTGGCGCGCGACTTCCGTGTGCTCGAGGAGCGCCGCCGGATAGCGACGGAGCTACCCTGGTCTCACGCCGTCCTGCGCGTCCTCGAGCTCGCGGGCTACGCGGCCCTCCCCTGCCATGACGACGCCTGGGTCGCCGCTCGCCTCGGGCTCCCGGACGACGAGGTGCGTGTGTGCCGCGAAGCCCTGTCGCGGGCGGGCCTGATCCGGTGGCGCGAAGGATCGTGGCGGACTCGCGCGAGCCCGATTGCGTCGCGCTGGTGGCGATGCAGCTCTTCGAGCTGGGCGCGTGAGGCACGAACCGGGGCGTGTCCTTCCCTCCCAGGGTTGGCCTCACGCCGCGCCGGCCAGGGACAGGGCGAACCAGCCGCCCGCAACCCTACGAACGGCCAGCACCGCTCGGGCGCGCGAGCTTCATGTCGGAAAGTCCGTCGACGCCGAGACGGCGCGCCACGCGGCGAGCTCCTGCGCCACGAACGTGTTCTTCGCCTCGATGGCAGCGATGGCGTCGGTGCCGAGCGGGAGACGGAGCGGCGGGTTCTTCGCGCGGGCGAGCTCGACGACCACGCGGGCGAGCCGCGCCGGGTCGCCAGGCTGCTGGAGGCTGACCTGCTTCGCGTGGCTCCGGACCTTGCCCGCAGTCTCCGCATAATCGTCGATGACCTTTCCCGTTGCCACGACGGACTTCGCCTCCAGGAACTCCGTTCGGAAGTAGCCCGGCTCGAGGACCGTCACCGCGATGCCGAGCGGCGCGAGCTCCGCGTGCAGCGCCTCCGAGATCGCCTCGACGGCGAACTTCGTCGAGCAGTAAATGCCGAACCCAGGCCCCGACCGGTAGCCGCCCACCGACGAGAGGTTCAAGATCAGGCCGGCGCGCTGCTTCCGGAGCTGCGGAAGCACGGCGCGCGTCACCGCGAGGAGGCCGAACACGTTCGTCTCGAAGACGCGCCGCACCTCGTCGCCCTGGGTCTCCTCGATCGCGCCGACGACGCCGTAGCCGGCGTTGTTCACCAGCACATCGATCCGGCCGAACCGAGCGACGGCAGCCTCGACCGCGGCGGCGACGGACGCCTCGTCCGTCACGTCGAGCGCAAGGGGGAGGAGAGCCTCAGGCCGCCCGAAGCGGTCCGTGATGCTCCTCGGATCGCGCGCGGTGGCGACCACCCGATCGCCGGCGGCGAGCGCCGCGTCCGCGATCTCCGCGCCGATTCCGCGCGATGCTCCCGTGATGAACCAAACACGCTTGTTCTCGCTCGTTTCCATGGGGATCTCCTCTTCGTGGTCCGGGGGTTGCGCCCCCCTCACACGACCGAAGATGCAGCATCCCCGTCATGAAGAAAATGCACAAAACGCTTGATGCTTTATGAACATGCGCTTCATAATCGGGCATGATCGACGCGCTCGACGGGCTCACGACGTTCCTCGCCGTGGCCCGCTGCAAGAGCTTCACCGCCGCCGCCGCCGCGCTCGGCGTCACCCCCACCGCCGTGAGCCAGAAGATCAAGCTCCTCGAGCGACGGTACGGCGTGGTGCTGTTCCAGCGGACCACGAGGCGCGTCGCGCTCACGGAGCCGGGCGCGAGCCTCTTTCAGCGCCTGCAGCCCGCGATCGCCGACGTCGAAGGCGCGCTCGCCGCGCTCGGTGACTACCGGGGGCGTCCCTCCGGGAACCTCCGCATCACCGCGCCGCGCATGAGCGGCGCGTGGCTGCTTGCTCCGCTCGTGGCGCAGATGCGGGAGGTGTACCCGGAGCTGTCCATCGAAGTTTCGCTCGACGATGCCTTCGTCGACCTCGTGGCAGCCGGCTTCGACGCCGGCATCCGGCTCGGCGACGCGGTCGAGAAGGACATGGTGCGGGTTCCGATCACGAGCCGCTCGTCATGGTCGATCGTCGGCTCGCCGGCCTACCTCGAGGAGGCGGGGCGACCGCGCACGCCGGAGGACCTCGTCCATCATCGCGCCATCCGCCAGCGCCTCATCGCGAGCGGCACGGTCTATCGCTGGGAGCTCGAGCGTCGCGGCAAGACGATCACGGTCGATGTGCCCGGCGGCATCGTCGTCGACGATATCGCGCTCATGGTCGCGCTCGCGTGTGCGGGGTCGGGCCTCGCGTACGTACCCGATCAGGCCATCGAGCGCGACCTCTCCGAGGGACGGCTGGAGCGCGTGCTCGAGGCGTTCATCACGGAGGGACCTGGCTTCTACCTGTACTTTCCGGCGCGCACGCAGGAGCAGCCAAAGCTCCGCGCGCTGATCGAGAGCGTCACGAGCGCTCGCGGGCAGAAGGCCAAGCGTACCCGATGAGCCATGGCCTCGGGCCGCCCGGGCGGTCGCGCTCGGCGCCGGGCGCCGCCCGGATCACCGTGGCCGCGGCTCTACCACCCGCGTTGCTGCCCGGGCAACATCGGCTGGTGATCCGTTGTCCCGGTGCGGGCACGAGCCGCGTCCGGGAGGCCAGCTGCGCTGTTCGCCGCCGCTTTCAGGGAGATCACTCCTCGGGATCGACATCGGGAGCATAACAGTCCGCGAAATCGTCTCCGCTCGCCTTGCACACCTCGTGCGCGAAGCACCAGTAATAGCTCACGCCGGACGTCGTGTCGCAGTACCGGACGCCATGCACCCCGTCCTCGACGACACACGCTTGCTGACCGAGCTCGGAGCAGTCGGTGACTACGGTGTCCGGCTGGAACCAGCACCTCGGTCGAGCCCCGGGGCCGGTCTGGCACGCGAACGGGCGCGCATCTTCTTCGCTCGCATCGCTATACTCGCCGTAGGGCGGCACGAACCCCGGGATCCCGGTCCCCGTTGCCTTCACGCTGCACACGGCTCCCGCCACCAGCGTGTCGAGGCGGCACTGGGGCGCAGGATGGCCCTCCTTCGTCACCGCGACCTCGGTCGTGTCCGGTGTGTCGAATCGCGGGTAGACGAGCTCCCTGGGAGCCTGCAGCACGGCCTGCTCCTCGTAGAACCGCCCCGTCTGCAGGCTGGCGAGCAGGATCCGGCCGCAGAGCTGCTGGCTCGCCAGGTCGCTGTACGCCGTCGTGCAACGCTCGCGCGCGGAAGGGTCGAGCGCGGCGAACGCCGCGGCGTTGGCCTCGGTTTCATTCGCCCACAGCCGCGGCAAGCAATCCTTGGTGGCAAAGTAGTCGGACTGCCCCTCGGAGGAGACCGACGTGCCCAGCGCGCCGGTGTTGTGCCCGCCGCGGGAGGTCTTGAACGGGAACCCGCCGATGAAGTGCCCCATCTCGTGGCACATCGTGAGCGCGAACACCTCCGTCGTCATGCTCGAGGCCGTGAGGTATCCCTTGCTCACCTCGATTGTCCAGTCCTCCCCGGGCTTGAGCAGCACATGGGCGCTGACCGCATCGCTGTCCCAGTCGATTCTCCACGAGATCTCGTGGGTACCTGCCGGATTCGCGGCCGCGGCGTGGTCCTGGTAGAGCGCGACCACGCGATCGAGGATCGCTTCCGCCTCCTCGCGCGTCGGCGGGCGCTCCCCCGAAAGCGATGCGCTATCGACAGTGCCTCCGATGACGGCGGCGGAATTGCCGTCCGTTCCATCGGTGGAGAGGTGGGCCACCTCTCCCATACACGCCGAAAGGAGGACTGACGAAGCAATCGTAATGTAAAATTTCATATTCAACCCCGTCGAATTGGATCGCCTAACACAACCGTACCGAGCCAGGAGGCCGACGTCGGGTGCAGCGCTAGGCGCGTCGAGGAGCCCTGCTGATCTAGGGCGACGAGGACCAACGATGCGATGCGACCGACACCGGTTGCCTGGCGGCGGGAGCTTCTGTTCCGTGCTCTTGATGCCGTCACGGGGATCGATCCTTCAAATTAGTTTGTCGTGGCCTGCCCCGCTCGCCCGCTCGATCGCCTCATGCCACGTGATGGTGGTGTGGCGACTATTTTTCCAACCAGCGCGGTCCGGAGGCCACGGCGCCCGACAACGGGAGGGCCGACTTCGGCGGCGTCATCGGCGCCAAGCTCCACCTCGGGCTCGGGCCCGGCCAGGGACCTCCCCCGCGCCGATGATTCCGATCTTCAAGCGCGTTCCGTCCGCGCGCGGCGAATCTGCGCGCCGAGCGTCTCGAGCCGCGCGATGGCGCGCGCGGGGTCGAGCACGCTCTCCGGATTATAGAGGCCCGGGCCGACCGGAGGGCCGCCCTCGAGCCCGAGCAACCGCTCCGTCGCGATCGCGGCGCCGTACGCGCTGAGACGCGCATTGATCTCCGCATCGACGATGTCGTAACGCAGCCGCGCGCCCGAGCCGTCGTGACGCCGCCCCGACACCTCGACGACGAGCTCCGTCGATCGATCCACGCCGCCCGTCGTCGCGTCGCGCGCGGCGATGTCGACGCGGACCCCTCGCGCGTCGGTCGCGGCAGCGAGGCTCACCACGTCGGGGAGCGCGTAGGCCTGGCCGACGCGCTCCACGCCGCCGGCGTCCACGAAGCGCCGCGCCGACGCCTCGCCCCGCAGCCAGGTCCATTTCCCGTCCTCGAGGACGAGCGCGGCCTGCGCGTTTTGCTCGTACCGCTCGAAATCGGCCTGCGCCGCGGGACCGCCGCGATCGTCCGCGCCGATCACGCAGCCGATCGCGATCGCGTCGACGCTCTTTAGCTCCTGCGCGAGGTGCAGCGCCGCCATCGTCGCCGTGCCGCCGAGGATATGGCCCAGCATGAGGATGGGAGCCCGCGTCGGCCGCGCGATGTAATGGGCGACCACGGGACCTATCTCCGTGACGAAGTCCGAGAAGGCGAGATAAGGCACGCCGTCCGCCTGCGCGCGCTTCAGCGCGTTCGACGCCACATCCTTGACGAGCACCACGACAGCGCTGAACGACGTGCCGCGATCGAGGCCGAGGTCGCCCCGGTCGACGTCGACGGCCGCCGCCGTCGTCCGACCGCCGACCTCCGCGGCGACCGCGGCCGCCTTGCGCGCGTCGCGGCCGGCGATCGCGAGTGGAAGATCCGGATGCAGGCGCCGGAGCGCCTTCGCCGCGCGCGCGCCGACCTGGCCGGAACCGCCGATCAAGAGAACAGGTGACATGGATTGGGTGCTCATGCGGATGGACTCCTCCCTTCAGGTCGCGCGGGCGCCTGGGACATGTTCGACAGCAACCTACCGTTGGTAAGTTACCTTTGGTAATATGTGCCGGCCCGTGGTAGTGTCAAGGCGATGGCGAGATCGGACGCGGCGGGACCGGCGACGCGGTGGAGGGGCAAGGCCCCCCGCAAGCGCCTGCCGAAGGCGGAGCGCCGCGAGCAGCTGCTCGAGACGGCCGAGGCGATCGTGCGCGAGGAGGGGACCGAGGCGCTGACGCTCGGCCGCCTCGCCGAGCGCGCGGGCGTCAGCAAGCCGATCGCTTACGGGCACTTCGAGACGCGGCCCGGGCTCCTCATCGCGCTCGCCCGGCAGATCGACGACCGCCAGGCCGCGGCGCTGCTCGAGGCGTTGAAGCGGACGCGGCAGCGCCTCGAGGACGTCGCGCGCGTCGTCAGCGCGGCTTACATGCATTGCTGCGCGACGGTCGGCCCGCAGTGGCACGCCATCCTCGCGGCGCTGAAGGGCGACGAGCAGATGGAGGCCGTCGAGCAGGAGATCCTCGACAGGTACACGACGATCTACCGGGACGCGCTCGCGCCGTTCGCCCGCCTCCCGGAGCGCGAGCTGCATCTCCGCTGCGTCGCGATCATCGGCGCCGCCGAGGCGCTCGCGGCCGACATGTTCCACGGCCGCGTCGACGAGCCCGCGGCTGCGAAGGTGCTCGAGTCGCTGATCGTGCGGTGGCTCTCGGAGGGCGGCTGAGCGGCCCGCGGCGCGCCGGCCTCCGGGTCGCCGATGAGCCCTCGATCCCCTCCACCCTCTCGAAGAAACGGAGCCTGCGCAGGTCTAGAGCATCGATCAGCTTGAAACGCCCGAGAATGAAAAGATTCGAACCACAGAGGCACAGAGGGCACAGAGTTGTTTTGTTGTTCCTCTGTGTCCTCTGTGCCTCTGTGGTTCATTTTCCCGGGGTTTCAACCCGTTCGGTGTCCTAGGCCTCACACGGCAAGATCGCTCACCTCTGCACGGGCTGGATGGAGAGCGACGTGAAGAGACCATGTCTCCTGGCGCCGATGTGGAGCCGAATGAAATCCCCCACGGCCTCGAGGAGCCGGGCGCGTTTGAGCTCGCTGCTGTCAATGCCCACAAAGCCCAGCTCATCGGCGAGCCCCTTCACGGTGGCCTTCGCCGCCGCGTCGTCCGAGCATAAAAAGACGGAGATGCGCTGCGGGGCGAGCTTGTCGCGCCCGAGCTCGGCGACCACGTGCGGGATCGTCTGGAACGCCGTGACGATCTTCGCCTGCGGCACGTCCGCCGCGAGCCGCTCGGCCAGCGAGACCTCCGGCGTCGGGCGATCGATGCGGGAGTCGAAGTCGCGGTTGTTGCAGTCGATCACGACCTTGCCGGCCAGCGCCTGCGGGGCGCGCAGGAGCGTCGACGGCAAGACGCCGCGCACCGTGTAGAGGATCACGTCGCCGATCGCGGCTGCGTCGTCGAAGTCACCCGCGCGCGCCCGCTCGTGTTTTGCGGCGACCGCCTCGGCCTTGGCGCGGTCCCTCGAGCCGAAGAGCACGTCGTGCCCGCTGGACGCCCAGAGCAGGCCGAACGTACGTCCCATGTTTCCTGTGCCGATCACGCCGATTTTCACGTCCACACTCCCTTCGAGCGATCGATCGCTCCGGACACCGCCTCTCGCTCTCGTGCGGGGGGCCGAACCTACATTCTTGGAGTCGGCGCGGCGCGCGACCATGACATTTTGTCGGAAACACTTAGCCGTTCGTCCGACGCCGCCATACAGGGCTCGTCATGACGTCGACGCCGAGGCGCGCGGCTGGCCGAGCCGCTTCCATGCGCGGATCAGCCACCAGCCCAGGAGCGCGTTGATCGGGCCCATGCCCGGGAGCGTGGCCCTGGCGAACCACGTCAGGTGGTCCGCCATGAGGAAGTAGACGAGATCGGTGAACACGTCCGAGAAGCGCACGCCCGCCACGATGAGCAACCACCACGTCTCCCGTCGCCAACGCAAGAGGGCGATGGACTGCATCAGCAGGAAACCGGCCCAGTTGGCGGCCATCCGGGGCAGAAGCGCCTCCGGGTCCACATACGCCGTTCCGTGGAAGGCGTCGAACCACGCCTGTGGAAAGAAGAACGCCCAGGTCGAGAGGGTGAGATCGAAGAGGACGAGGGCTGCGAGGAGCGCGGTGATGCGCCGCTCGAGCGCATGATCGGGTGGAGTCATGCGCTTCCAGTCTAGTACACACACCGACCTCGGGATGCCCTCCTCCTGCCCCGGGCTCGGTCCCGGCGGAGCGCACCGCGGGAACGAAACGAGCCCTGTCGCGCACGGACGCGCGCCGCCGGCGCCGCCAGCGCGGCTTGGCATCCGCGGCCCGTCGGTCTATCCAGGCCGGATGTCCGAGGCGATGAGCACCGCTTCAACGCGAGGACCCGGCGCTACGAGCCCCACCGCGCCGCCCCGGCCATGGCGGTGCTCAGGAGCCTGATCGGGGCGCAGAAGCCCCGCGCGAAGTACTGACGTCCCCTCGGGTCCGGCTCTTCCGGGCGCAAAGTGAGTTGCTCGATTACACGACGCTCGCCTCGTTGAAGCGGTAGACCACCGTCCCCAGCGCGTGCACGCTCCCCGTGGCGGCGCTCATGACGGTGACGTCGACCCAGTGCAAGCGGTCCTTGCGCGCGCGGACGGCGGCGCGCGCGACCAGGTCCGCCGCCGGCAGCGGCCCCAGGATCTGGGCGTGCAACGCGATCGTGGCTCCGCCCGCCCCTGCCGTCGCCGGCACGACGGTCCACGGGCACGTCGCGCCGGCGGCGTCGAGCAGCGACAGGAGCGCGCCCTCGTGCACGCCGCCGCCGCGATCGAGGTTGACCGGCGCCGCGCTCAGCGACAGCTCGACGGCGCCGCGCGCCGAGCCCACGAGGCCCACACGCCGGCGCGACAGGTACGGGCTGGACGCGATCGCCTCCTCGATCGCGCGCACCACCTCGGGCGGCGCGCCGTCGAGCGGGCCTCGTGAGGCTCCAGCGACGTCCGCCGCGCCCGGCGAGATGCCTTGGCTGACGGTCGAGGACGCGAGGGCGATCGCGTTGCCGTCGGCGTCTTTGATCCGCGTCTCGAAGAACTCCAGCTCACGCACCCGGCGCACGGACCGGGTCTCCGCCACCACCGCCTTCCGAGCCGCACGGACGTACTCCATATGCAGCGATACGGTGCAGAGCTCCGCGGCTGCCGCACCGCTCGCACGCATCGACGAGAACGTGGAGATCGGGACCAGCGACGCCAGGGCGCCGCCGTGGATCAGGCCGTACATCGTGTTGCGCTCCTCGAACGGCAGCGCGAGGGTCACGGCGGCCTCGCCAAGGTGCAGCGTGACCGCGAGGTCGTGCGCGTACGACGCGTCCGTTGCCGACGGGGAGATATCGTTCGTCATGGGTGCTCCTCGATGCACTGCCAGCAAGGGAGAGGAGATCAACAACGTAGCTCCGCCCGCCAGAAGGCTGCTGGTAGCCCTTGATATACCATCCCACAAGGCCTTCAGTCGTCGTCCTCTTCCCCGGCCTGCTCGCGCCCGCACGCCAGCCCTCCGTCGCGGAGCTCTCCCAGCACCTCCGCGAGGCTCGACGCGATGTCGGCGAGCGCCGCGTCCACCCGGTCCGCGTGTGTCCTGAAGCTCAGGATGCACATCCGCAGCAGCAGCCGCCCCCCTGCCCTCGCCCCCGTGAGCAGCACCCGCTGCCGCGCGTTCACCCGCGCGAGCAGGCGCCGGTTCAGCGCGTCGAGCGCCGGCCCGTCGTCGAGCCCCGGCGGGCGCGCCCTGAACGCGAGCAGCGACAGCTCGGGCTCCGCCGCGACCTCGATGTGCTCCATCCGCCGGAGCGCGTCGGCCGCGCCGCGCGCGAGCGTGAGCTTCTCGTCGAGCTCGGCCCGGAAGACGGAGGCCCCGTGCATCTTCAGCGGCAGCCACACCCGCAGCCCGCGCGCGTCGCGCGACAGCTCGGGGCTGATCTCGCAGAAGTCCACGAGATCGTCCTCCGCCTGCATCGGCGGCATGTACGACGCCGAGACCGCGTGCGCGCGCCGCAGCGCCTCGCGATCGCGCACCGCGAGGCAGCCCGTCCCGTACGGCAAGAAGAGGCTCTTGTGCGGGTCCAGCGTCACCGAGTCGGCGCGCTCGATCCCCCGCATCGCCGCGCGCCCGCGCTCGGTCAGCGCGAAGAACCCGCCGTAGGCCGCGTCGACGTGCAGCCAGAGGCGCTCGGCCCCGGCGAGGTCGGCGAGCGCGCGCAGGTCGTCGACCGCGCCGGTGCCCGTCGTGCCCGCCGACGCGACGAGCAGGAACGGCGAGAAGCCGCGCGCCCGGTCGCGCGCCACCGCCTCCGCCGCCGCGTCGGGCCGCATGCGGAAGCGCCCGTCCACCGGGACCTCGCGCACGGACTCCGGCGGGAAGCCGGCGAGCAGCGCGGCCTTCTTCACGGAGTGGTGCGCCTCCTCCGAGGCGTAGAGGGTCCCCCGGAGGAAGTCCGGCGGGAGGCGATCGCGGCGCGCGGTGATCACCGCGACGAGGTTCGCGAGCGAGCCGCCCGTCGTGAGGATCCCCCCGGAGCCCTCGGGCAGGCCGAGCATGGCGCAGAACCAGGCGATCACGTCCGCCTCGATCTGCACGAGCAGCGGGGCGGCCTGGAAGACGCCCACATACCGGTTCACCGCGTCGGCGATCAGATCGGCCACCGCCGCGTGAAAGAGCCCGCCGCCCGGGATGTACCCCATGTAGCCGGGCGACGCGGTGTTCAGGCTCATCGGGATGACCTTGCGGAAGAGCCGCCGGAGGAGCTTCTCGTAAGGTGTCCCGCGCTCCGGCAGGGGCTCCCGGAGCGAACGCGCGAGCCGCTTGCCTCCCCGCGTCGCGTGCATCGGCTGCTCCGGCAGGCTCTCGATGTGCGGCACGAGGTGGTCCATCGCGCGCTCGACCATCTCGCGCATCACGTCGCCCGGCAGCTCGAGCGGGTGCGGGCCTGGCGGCGGAGGTTTCGGGCGGGCCAACGCCCGCCATCCTACGCCATCGCGCGCTCCGGATCGGCCCGCCGTCGGACGAGGCGCCTGCGGGCGGCCCCGCGCCTCGCTCCGGGACAGCGCTGGACCGGGCGCGCGCTGCTCGCGCGCTGTTCGCGCGCTGTTCCCCCTACGCCGCGAACGCCGCCGCGTGCTGCGCGGCCCACTGCGCGAACGTGCGGGCCGGCCGCCCGGTCACCTTCTCCACGGTCGGGACGACCGTGGTGCCGATCTCCGGCGTGTTCCCGTACATCTCCACGAAGAACGCGATGGCTTCGGGCGAGAACCCCGCCGCCGCCCACCGCTCGCGCGCCTCTTGCTCCGTCAGCTCGACCAGCTGGATCGCGCGCCCGGCGGCGGCGGCGAGCAGGTCGATCTTCTGGCGCACGCTGAGCACCTCCGGCCCGGTGAGGGTGTACGTCTTGCCGGCGTGGCCGTCCTGGGTCAGCGCCACGGCCGCGACCGCGGCGATGTCGGCCTCGTGGACCAGCGCGCTCAGCCGGTCGCAGAACGGCTCGCGCACGAGCCCCTCGGCGCGGATCGACGCCGCCCACTCGAGGTGGTTCGCCATGAACTCCACCGGCTGAAGGAACGTCCAGTCGACCCCGCCGGCGGCGACCGCCGCCTCGAGCGGGGTGGCCGCGCCGCCGAGCAGCACCGTGATCCGCCGCACCCCGGCCTGCCTGGCGAGCGCGACGATCTGCTCCCCGGTCGCAAGCGGCGCGTAGTCGTCGCCGCCGAAGTTGATGAGGTGCAGCGCCTCGACGCCCTCGAGGGCGCCCGCGAACGTCTCCGGCGCGGCCAGATCGCCGGCCACGGCCTCCACGCCCCCGGGGAGCTTCGCCCTGCCCGGATTGCGGCTCAGCGCGCGCACGTGGTGGCCGCCCTCGGCGAGCTGCTTGACGATCTCGCGGCCCACGGTGCCGGTCGCGCCTGTGACGAGGATCTTCATGGATTGTCCTGTGCCTGGGTGAACGCCGCCGAGGTCCCGGCGGCGCTCAACGGTTGTGCTCGAGGTCTCGACGCGGGGCTCGGCGCCCGGAGAGGCTGAGCGGCGTCCCGCTCCTCGCGGGCTGCTTGTCCGCGTTGACCTCCGAGAGCCTGCGCCACCCCTCCTGACAACCCGTGGCAGCAGCGAGCAGGAAGCGATCGCGCCGCGCCCTGCGCTGCGCGCGGCCGAGCGCGCCGGTCGCCACCCCTCCGCCGGCGCGCCCCCTCCCGGCGTCACGTCGGTGCGTAGATGACCACGTTGCCATCGCACTGGAGCACCAGGAACGACCCCGGATTGCCGTGCGTGTTGGAGGCCCACCTGGGCTTGTCCGCGTAGTCGTACAGCACGAGGTTGCCGTCCGTCTGCATGATGACACGCCGGATCGCCACCCCGTCGGTGCCGGTGGCCCACAGGGGCTGCGGATTCGGCCCCTTGCGGTACAGCACGAGGTTCCCGTCGTCTTGCATGCTGAGCCTGTAGGTGCCATTCGCGGAGTCGATGAAGGTCCCGCGGTTCATCCACTGGCCTCCGAGGACCTTGGTCTGCGGATCGCAGTGCTCGTCGGACTGCTGGGTGTTGCTGGCCCAGATGGGCTTCACCGGCTGGGCGCTCACATCCGGAGCCTGCGTCAGGACGACGGCGAGGCTCGCCGCAGGCAGCAACGCTCGCCTCAACAAGGTCAGGATATCATTCATCGCCAGCTTCCTTTCACGAGGTGTTTTCTCTCGTTCCCATCCTCTTCATGGACCGCCGCTCACGCGCGTGCCCCCGAGGCCGCTGTGCTCTCGATCCACACGGATGGGCAAGTGCCGAGGTCGTGCAAAGGGCACGCCGTACAGGACATGCACGAGCGGCGCGACGCCGCGCCGCTCACCGCCTGTGCCCGCCTGTCGCGCCTGCGGCGAGGATCTTCAGGGCCTCGTTCCTGTGCCCGGGTGAACGCCGCCGAGGTCCCGGTCCTCGCCCTGGCGCTCCCAGGCCTCCTGCCACTCCCTCGTCAGCGTCCGGCGCGGCTTGCCGTAGGGCTGCGCGGTGAGCGCGAGGCCCTCGATGCGATCGGCGCGGAAGTGCCGGAACGACCCGCGCAGGCAGCACCACGCCGCGATGACCTGCTTGCCCTCGTAGTACGCGATCTGCACCGGCCAGACGTCGCGCTCGGTGCTGCTCCCCGGCTCGCTCTGGTAGCGCATCGCGAGCGCGCGCTCCTTCCGCATCGCCTCCCGCACGAGGCCGAGCACGGGCTCTGGCGCGGCGCCGGACCCGCGGAGCACGACGGGCCACAGCCCCGTGTCGTCGATGCGGCCGCGCAGGTCGTCCGGGGACGCGGCCGCGATCTTGGCCACCGCGTTCGTCGCGGCGCCCGCGAGGCCCTCGTCGGCCTGCGCGCCGACCCAGCGCGCGCCGAGCACGAGCGCCTCGAGCTCCTCCGCGGTGAACATCAGCGGCGGCAGGAAGAACCCGGGCCGCAGCACGTAGCCCACGCCCGCCTCGCCGTCGATCGGCGCGCCGAGCCGGATCAACGTCTGGACGTCGCGGTAGATCGTGCGCACCGAGACGCCCTGCTCCTCCGCGAGCTGCGCCGCGGTGACCGGACGCCGGTGGCGCCGGAGCGCGTCCATGAGCGCGAAGAGGCGCTCGGTCCTGTCCATCGCCGGCGACGATCGCAGAGCGCGCGACCCCTGTCGAGCGCCGGCGCGAGCACGGCGCGCCGCGGCGCGCGCTGCCCGGCGCTCGGCCCGCCGCGACGCCGGCCGTTCAACGCGTCAGGCGAGCACCTGCGCTGAAGCGCGCATACACACCTTGATCGCGTCGCGCAGGTTGCTCAAGGTCGTCGTCCCGGCGAGCTCCGCGCCGAGCCCGACGAAGCGCTGCGCCACCTGGGGCCGGATCCCGGTCACGATGCTGTTCGCGCCGAGCAGCCGGATCGCGCGGACGATCCGGACGAGGTGATCCGCCGTCGCCTCGTCGACGGTCTCGACGCCGGTCAGATCCAGGATGACGTGGGTCGCGCTGCTCTTCGCCACCTCGTCGAGCAGCTGCTCGGTCATGTCCTGAGCACGCGCGGAGTCGAGCTTGCCGACGACCGGCAAGGCGATCACCTGATCCCATACCCGGATGATCGGCGTCGACATGGCCTGGATGGCCGTCCGCTGCTGCTCGATGATGGCGAGCTTCTCGGCGAGATCGAGCTCCCGCCGCTTGACCTCTTCGATGTCCTGGAAGCAGCCGAAGATGCGGGTCACCTTGCCCTGCTCCCAGATCGCGCCGCCGGCGGCGCGCACCCAGACGCGCCGCCCCCTGGCGGTGATGATCTGCAGCTCGACGTCGTACGGCTCGCCGCGCTGCATGCAGGCCTCGACCGCGCTGCGGATGATCGGGAGGCTCTCCGGAGCATAGTACTGGATGCCTCTCTCGAGGTTCGGCTTCCGATCGAGCGGAACCTCGTGGATGCGGTAGACCTCCTCGGTCCAGAGCATCTCCAGGGTGCGGCAGTCGAGCTCCCAGCCGCCGACCTTCGCGGTGGACTGGATCTTCTGGAGCAGCGCCGCGCTGCGCCAGGCCGTGTCGTCCGCGGCCGGCCCGGGGGTCAACTCGCGCCCCGCGCCGTACACGGACGCCTCCCCGGCGCTGGCCTGGAGCGTGAGCTGGATCGTTCGAAAGCCCTGGCTCCGGTCGCGGAGGCCAGCCACGAGGCACGCAGCGCCCCCGGCCCGCAGGATCCTCTGGAGCTCGCTCCTCGCCGGCTCGCGATCGTCCGTGTGGAGGAGATCAAGAAAGTCCCGGTGCTCGGCCTCCCCGTCCGGATCGCCGATGAGGTTGCGAAAGGCGTCGTTGATCCGCCGGAGCTGGGCGTCTCTGTCGAGCACGAAGAGGAGGTCGCTCGACAGGTCGAAAAACCGCTCGAAGTCGAGCGCGGTTCCGGGAGATTGAGCCATGAACGAGCTTCCCTCTATCTCATCCTTGAGCTCGACCTTGCTGCGCGGGACTCCGCCGCCCGGGTCGGCTGTGATCCGCGAGACGTTCACTATGCGTGAAGTCGATTCGTGCTGTCAATTCCTCTCTGCGGCGTGCCCCCGATAGCGACCGGCCGGAGCTTCCTCGGCGTGTGCACTTCGCCGCGGCGGTGCAGCGTGCAGCGCGGATGTAGGCGGGTGGGCGCGCAGAGCTAACCAGCGGCCTCGCGCTCGCCCATGCGACAGGGTGACTCTGCGGCGTCTTGTCGCCTCGGAGCTGTGAATCGGTCGCCGTGTGGAACGGTCCTGGGCGCGCCCGCCGCCCTCCAGCGGAGCATGTGCCGCGTGCCAGAAGGCACGTGCCAGCGGCGCCGGCCGCGTGCCAGGCGGCGTGCCACGCGGCGTGCCACGCGGCCGGCGCCGCCGGCCGGCTGCCCGGCAGCAACCGCTGCGCCGCGAGCGCCGCCTTTCGAGCAGCGCGCGCCGGAGGCCGCGTGCCGCGCCGTTCCGGGCCGCCCGGAGCGCGGGCCGGCGAGCGCTCGCGGCACGCGAATTGCTGTGATCGTGATGGACGTCGCAGTTGAGGCCGGCAGGCGTCCGGCTCGTCGACTTGCTGAACACCGCTGCACCCGGCGGAGGGCTCCGCCGAGGTCCGGTCTCGATGGGCGCGCCGGCGCCGGCGGCGACCTCCTGCGTTCGTCACAACAAGGGCCGGCGAGAGCTCCTGCCGCTCGTCTTTCCCGACCTTCAGCGCTCCACCTTCGAGGAATAATGTTACACTATCCGTCTAAAAAACCAGTGGCCGTGAGCTCGCGCGCGAGCCGGGGCCGGAGGCTCGGCACCTGGCTCGCCCTGGGCGCCGTCGCGCTCGCCACGCTCGGGTGTGCCGGCGAGATGCCAGACGCGCCCGGCGCCGACGTCAGCGACGAGCTCGCCGCGATCCCGCAGGCCCTCCGCGACGACGACACGCCGCTCCACGCCGCCTTCGGCGAGTCGATCTTGAGCGTCGGCCGCGGCCACGCCTGCGCGCTGAGGCCGAACAGCACGATCGATTGCTGGGGTCTCAACGACGAGGACCAGGCCATCGATCCCGTGGGCATTTACAGCCAGGTCAGCGCGGGCGACGCCCACAGCTGCGCGGTCCAATTGGACGGCAGGGTCCACTGCTGGGGCCGCAACGATTACAATCAGTCCCAATCCCCCGGTGATCCCTCGGTGGATCCCGGGGATCCCCCGGATCCCGACTACAGGTTCGTCCAGGTCAGCGCTGGCCGGGAGCACACCTGCGCGCTGCGG
Organism: Sorangium cellulosum; assembly: GCF_002950945.1. Lineage (GTDB taxonomy): Bacteria > Myxococcota_A > Polyangia > Polyangiales > Polyangiaceae > Sorangium > Sorangium cellulosum_E. The sequence goes on along the minus strand of NZ_CP012673.1, from coordinate 4,143,517 downwards.
ACGAGCGGCACGATCGACTGCTGGGGGCGCAACAACTACTTCCAGGGCACGGACCAGACGCAGCAGTATATACAGCTCAGCGCAGGCGATTCCCACAACTGCGCGGTGCGGTGGAACGGCACGATGCGTTGCTGGGGCAACAACACCTATGGACAGGGCACGGACCAGCCGGGCACGTACACCCAGGTCAGCGCGGGCTCGTTCCACAACTGCGCGCTGAGGACCGACGGGACGGTCCACTGCTGGGGCCGCAGCAATGAAGGTCAGCTCGACGCCCCCCCGGACACCTTCGTCCAGGTCAGCGTGGGCGTCTACCACAGCTGCGGGCTGAAGCCGGACGGCGTGGTCGACTGCTGGGGAAACAACGCTTATGGCGGGGCGATCGATCCTCCGGGCTCGTTCTCCCAGATCAGCACGGAACGCGGGCTCACCTGCGGGCTGAAGCTGGACGGTACGGTGGACTGCTGGGGCACCGACGAGGCGGACCCGGCGAGCGGCAGCGTCTTCGGGCGCGTCGCGGCCGCGGCGGGCACCTTGCACTCGTGCGCGCTCCGGCCGAACGGCACGATGGTCTGCTGGGGTGACAACGCGTTCGGCCAGTCCACGGCGCAGCCCGGCGTTTACAGGCAGCTGAGCGCTGGCACCCGTCATAGCTGCGGGGTGACGGCGAGCGGCGCGGTCACCTGCTGGGGGGACGACAGCCATGGACAGGGCACGGCCCCGTCGGGGACCTACATCCACGTCAGCTCGGGCCACGACCACAACTGCGGGATCAGGACGGACGGCACCGTCCACTGCTGGGGGAACGACGAATACGACAAGGCCACGGATCCAAGCGGCACCTTCACCCAGGTCGCCACGGGCGATTTCCACACGTGCGGGGTGATGACGAGCGGCGCCGTCCACTGCTGGGGTCTCGACAGCCAGGGGCAGAGCACGGACCCCCCGAACGTTTACAGCCAGGTCAGCGTAGGCTCTCACCACAGCTGCGGGGTGCGGACAAACGGCGCAGTCCACTGCTGGGGGAGCAACACCCACGGCGAGGCCACGAATCCAGCGGGCACCTTCACCCAGGTCAGTCTGGGCAGTGAGTTCAGCTGCGGCCTGAAGACGGACGGCCACATGCACTGCTGGGGGAGGGACACCGAGGATCAGGCCTCGCCGCCCTACGCCTTCTTCACCCAGATCAACGCGGCGAGAGACCACACCTGCGGCGTGGGGGTGACCGGCGCCGTGGGCTGCTGGGGAAATCCCGGGTCGGGGCGGACCATGCCGCCGTCGAACACGTTCTCCCACGTCGCCGCGGGCGTATCCCACAGCTGCGGTGTCAAGGCGAACGGCGCGGCGGAGTGCTGGGGAGGCAGGGATTTCTTCCCGATGACGTCGCCCGCTGGCACCTTCACCCAGGTGACCGGGGGCAACTTCTTCACCTGCTGGCTGAAGGCGGACGGCACGGTGCACTGCTTCGGGGACGAGAACACCCACGGTCAGCTCACGGCGCCCGCTGGCCCCTTCGTCCAGATCGACGCGGGCTACGAGCACACCTGCGGGGTGACGACGCTCGGCAATGTGGACTGCTGGGGGGCAAACTATTTTGGCAGCGCCGCCGATCAGGCGGGCAACTTCCTCAGCGTCAGCGCGGGCAGCGCTCACACCTGCGCGGTGAGGGCGAACCACACCGTGCAGTGCTGGGGGAAGAATGATGACGGCGAGGCCACGGCTCCTTCAGGTCAATACACGATGGTCAGCGCGGGCACGTGGCACAGCTGCGGGGTGAAGGCGGACGGGTCGATCAACTGCTGGGGGGGCAATACCAATAACTTCGGCCAGGCCGCGGATCAGGCGGGGAGCTACACCCAGGTCGGCGCGGGCACTACCCACAGCTGCGGGCTGAAGACGGACGGCACGGTGCACTGCTGGGGGCAGGGGTCCCACGGCGAGGCGAGCGCCCCCCCGGGGACCTTCGTGGAGCTCAACGTGGGCCGGGACCACAGCTGCGCGGTGAGGACCGACGGCACGACCTACTGCTGGGGGCGAGCCAGCCACGGCCAGCTCTGGGCCCCGCTGCCGAACTGACGGCGTGCGCCTCGGTCCGGCCAGCCCTCGCCGGACCGAGGCGCGCGGAGCTCGTGCCGCGCGGTCGGCGAGAGCTCCTGCCGCTTGCCTCTCCCAACCTTCAACGCTCCATCATCGAGGAACCATGCTGCACCATCCGTCCAGAAAACCGGTGGCCGTAAGCTCGCGCGCGAGCCGGGGCCGAAGGCTCGTCTCCTCGTTCGCGCCGTGCGCCGTGGCGCTCGCCGTGCTCGGGTGTGCCGGCGAGACGCCGGGGGCGCCCGGCGCCGACGTCAGCGACGAGCTCGCCGCAATCCCGCAAGCCCTCCGCGACGACGACACGCCGCTCCACGCCGCCTCCGAGGATCCGATCGTGAGCGCCGGCCGCCGTCACACCTGCGCGCTCCGGCCGAACGGCACGGTCGATTGCTGGGGTCTCAACGACGAGGGCCAGGCCAACGACCCCGCGGGCGCCTACCTCCAGGTCAGCGCGGGCGACGGCCACAGCTGCGGGGTGAAGGTGGACGGCACCGTTCACTGCTGGGGAAGCAACACCTATGGTCGGGCCACGGATCCCGTGGATCCCTCGGCGCCGGACCCGTCGGAGCCCCCCCCGTGGCCCCCGGTTCCCCCGGATCCCAACTACCGCTTCGTCCAGGTCAGCGCTGGCCGGCAGCACACCTGCGCGCTGCGGACGAGCGGCACGATCGACTGCTGGGGAAACGACAACCAGGGCCAGGGCACGGACCAGCTGGCGTACTACACGCAGGTCAGCGCAGGCGATTTCCACAACTGCGGGGTGCGGTCGAACGGCACGATCAACTGCTGGGGAGACGACATCTATGGTCAGAGCACGGACCAGACGGGCGCGTACACCCAGGTCAGCGCGGGCACGTTTCATAGCTGCGGGCTGAAGACCGACGGGACGATCCACTGCTGGGGACGCGAGGGTGAAGGTCAGACCGACGCCCCCCCGGACACCTTCGTCCAGGTCAGCGTGGGCGTCTATCACAGCTGCGGGCTGAAGGCGGACGGCGCGGTCGACTGCTGGGGAAACAACGCTCACGGCGGGGCCATCGATCCTCCGGGCTCGTTCTCCCAGATCAGCACGCAGCGCGGGATCACCTGCGGACTGAAGCTGGACGGCACGGTCGACTGCTGGGGAACCGACGAGGCGGATCCGGCGAGCGGCAGCGTCTTCGGGCGCATCGCGGCCGCGGCGGGCACCTTGCACTCGTGCGCGCTCCGGCCGAACGGTACGATGCTCTGCTGGGGGGACAACGCGTTCGGCCAGTCCACGGCGCAGGCCGGCGCCTACAGACAGCTGAGCGAGGGCACCCGTCACAGCTGCGGGGTGACAGCAAGCGGCGCGGTCAACTGCTGGGGGGACGACAGCCATGGACAGGACGCGGATCCGCCGGGCACCTACATTCACGTGAGCTCGGGCCACGACCACAACTGCGGGATCAGGACGGACGGCACGGTCCACTGCTGGGGGAACGACGAATACGACAAGGCCACGGATCCAAGCGGCACATTCACCCAGGTCGCCGCGGGCGATTTCCACACGTGCGGGGTGATGACGAACGGCGCCGTCCACTGCTGGGGTCTCAACACCCAGGGGCAGAGCACGGACCCCCCGAACGTTTACAGCCAGGTCAGCGTGGGCTCTCACCACAGCTGCGGGGTGCGGCTGAACGGCGCAGTCGACTGCTGGGGGAGCAACACCCACGGCGAGGCCACGAATCCAGCGGGCACCTTCACCCAGGTCAGCCTGGGCCGTGAGTTCAGCTGCGGCCTGCAGACGGACGGCTACGTGCACTGCTGGGGTAGAGACACCGAGCATCAGGCCTCGCCGCCCTACGTCCCCTTCATCCAGATCAACGCGGCGAGAGACCACACCTGCGGCGTGACGGCGACCGGCCTTGTGGCCTGCTGGGGGGAGCCCGGGGCAGAGCGGACCGCGCCGCCGACGGCGGCGTTCTCCCACGTCGCCGCGGGCCACGATCACAGCTGCGGTATCAGGCCGGATGGCACCGCGGCGTGCTGGGGAAACACGTCTTCTTCCTGGGGCGTGGCGCCCGCTGGCACCTTCACCCAGGTCAGCGCGGGTTTCAGCCACACCTGCTGGCTGAAGGCGGACGGCACGGTGGTCTGCAGGGGGGACAACGCGCACGGTCAGATCACCCAGCCCGCCGGCCCCTTCGTTCAGATCGATGCGGGCCCCTACCACAGCTGCGGGGTGACGACGCTCGGCGATGTCGACTGCTGGGGGCAGAACATCAACAACAGGGCCGACGATCAGGATGGCGACTTCCTCAGCGTCAGCGCGGGCGAAACTCACAGCTGTGCGGTGAGGACGAACGGCGCCGTGTACTGCTGGGGATACAACGACTACGGTCAGTCCGACACGCCTCCTGGTTTTTACCACCAGGTCAGCGCGGGCCATAAGCACAACTGCGGGGTGAAGACCGACGGCACCGTCTACTGCTGGGGATTCAACAACTTCGGCCAGGCCACAGCTCCGGCGGGGACCTACACCCAGGTCGGCTCGGGCTCTGCCCACAGCTGCGGGTTGAAGACGGACGGCTACGTGCACTGCTGGGGGAACGATGGCTTCGGCCAGGCGACCGATCCCGGGGGGACCTTCGTGGAGCTCCGCGTGGGCAGGAACCATAACTGCGGGGTGAAGACCAACGGCACCGTGCACTGCTGGGGGAAAAGCGACGACGGCCAGCTCTGGCTCCCCCTGCCGAACTGACGAGGCTCGCCTCGTGTCGCCAGCCCTCGTCGTGCTGACGCGGGCGGAATGGGTGCCGCGGACAGGAGCTGACCGCGTGGGGACGTGACGCCCGCCCGCCCTCGCCCGCGATCTGATAAAGCCCTGGCGCGTGCGCTCCCTCGCTCTTCCGATCTGGCTCCTGCTCGCGGCGGCGCTCACCCCGGCGCGGGCCGGGGCGGCGCCGCCCACCGCCTCGCCGCGGGAGGCCGCGGCGACCGCGTCTAGGGTCGCCCTCGTCGAGGTCGACGCGGACGACGCGCTGGTCCGCGAGGCGGCCACGCGGCTCCGGGCCGAGCTCGGCGCGGCGGGGTTCGAGGTGGTGCACATCCCGCGGCCGCCCGGGGGCGAGCTGCGCGCGGCGCTCGATCGCGCGGCGGAGGAGGCGGGCGCGTTCGCGGCGGCGGCGATCTCCCGTTCGCGGGCGGGCGCGACGGCCGACCTCTGGATCGTCGACCGCGTGACGCAGAAGACGGTGGTGCGCACCGTCGAGGTGGCGGGCGCGGCGGCGCCCTCGGTGATGGCGGTGCGCGCGGTCGAGCTCCTGCAGGCGAGCCTGCTCGAGGCGAACCTGCTCGCGGCGCGCTCGCCGCCGGGCGGCGCGGCGAGCGCGGCCGGCGCTGGCGGCGTCGACGTCCCTGACGACGTGGAGCGGTGGATGGAGCCGGCGCGGCGGCAGGCCGGGGTGGCGCCGGCGGCGCCGCGGGTCGGGATGTTCGCGGGGTTCGGGGTGGAGGCCGGCGTCACGGCGCTCCTGAGCGCGGGTGGCATCGGGCCGGCGCTGGGGCCCGCGCTGCGGCTGTCGTACGGCGCCGGGGCGGACGGTGGCGCCGCGGCGGGCGGCGGCGCCGGGGCGGGCGGCGGCGTCGGGTTGCCCTCGGGCCTGGCGGCGCGGCTGACGTTCGCCGGGCCGGCGCTGGGGCCGGCGCTCGAGGGCGAGCTCGGCACGGTCTCGGTGCGGCAGGAGATGGCGTTGCTGGAGGTAGTGTGGGCCCTCGAGACCGGAGGCGCGGTCTCACCCGTGCTCTCGGCGGGCGTGGGCGGCGTCCACCTGTTCATCAGCGGCGATCCCCTCCCCCCGCTCCGCAGCGCGACGGGCGAGGTCTGGTCGATCGCCGCGGCCCTGGGCGCCGGCGCCGGGGTGCGCGTCACCGATCGCGCGGCGCTCCTCGTCGACGTGCACGCGATCTTCGCGCAACCTCGCGCCGTGGTGACGCTCGGCGGGGAGCGGCTCGGCACGGCGGGGAGGCCGACCTTCGCAGGGTTCGTGGGGCTGCTCGTGCGGCCATGAGGCGGCGCCCGCGCCGGCGCGCGGAGCTCGTCGCTCGGGCCGGAGTTTCCCTCGCGAGACCGCCGCCCGTCTTGACGGCATCACCCGAGCTTACTTCCGAGACCGCTGCCCATCTCGACGGCATCCCCCGAGCCTCCTTCCGAGACCGCCGCCCATCTCGACGCATCACCGGAGCCTCCTTCCGAGACCACTGCCCGTCTCGACGGCACGGCTCGAACCGCTCATGAGACCGCGACCCGTCTCCGCGTGATGCTTCGATCTCCGGCCGAGACCACGTCCGGTCTCGGCAGCACGGTTCCCGCCTCCTCCAGCACGTTCCTGGCGCGGCCATCGGGGCGCGAGGGGGTTTTCTCCTGCGACCGTTGCCTCGTCCGCCGCTGCCCATCTAGATTGGCGCATCAGCTTGATCGGCGAGGTCTTCGACGGGCGTTACAGGATCATCCGGCTCCTCGGCCGGGGCGGGATGGGGTCCGTCTACGAGGCGCAGCACACGGGCACGAACCGGCGTGTCGCCGTCAAGGTGGTCAACACCAGGCACAGCCGGGACTCCGAGGACAACATCCTCCGGTTTCAGCGCGAGGCCAAGGCGGCGGGCTCGGTCGACACCCAGCACATCGCGCAGGTGCTCGACGCCGGGACCGATCTGCGCATGGGCGCTCCCTACATGGTGATGGAGCTGCTCGACGGAGAGGACCTCTCCAGGCTCCTCGATCGCACCGGACCCCTGCCGCCCGAGGTCGTCCTGCGCATCGCGGCGCAGGCGTGCGTCGGCCTGCACAAGGCGCACGAGGCGGGCATCGTGCACCGGGACATCAAGCCAGGCAATCTGTTCCTGGCGCGGCGCGACCACGGCGAGGTGCTCGTCAAGATCCTCGATTTCGGCATCGCCAAGATCAAGCCGAGCGCAGGCGAGCAAGGCGAGGCGTCCAGCCTGACGGAGACCGGAGGGCTGCTCGGCTCGCCGCTCTACCTGTCTCCCGAGCAGGCGCGCAGCGCCAAGCGCATCGATCGCCGCGCGGATCTCTGGTCGCTCGGGGTCGTGCTCTACCGGGCCATCTCGGGGCACAACCCCTACGAGAAGACGAGGTCGCTCTATGACCTCATCGTGCAGATCTGCGACGACCCGCCGCCGCCGATCCAGGACGTGGCGCCCTGGGTGCCGCCGGAGGTCGCGGCGATCCTCCACGGGGCGCTCCGGATCTCGCCCGACGCGCGTTTCCCCAGCGCGGCCGCAATGCTGGACGCCATCAAGCCGCTCCTGCCCGGGGGCTGGGCCCTGCGCGAGGAGATGCTCGCGCCCCTCCCCGAGCCGGCCCGGTCCGTCGTGGCGCCCCGGTACAGCGGGGCCGCGCGCGAGCGGGCGACCCCCGCGAGGAGACCTCGCCGCGGCGGCGCGGCCGCGACGAGGTCCGCCCCGCCGGACAGCGCCCCGCCCCCGCCGCCCGACCGGGGCCGCGCCGCGCCCCGCGCGGTCGCGGCGCGGCTCGTGGGCGCCGCCTGCGCGATCGGGCTCGGCGCGTTCGGCCTGTCGAGGGCGGTGCAGGCGCCCCCGCCCCCCGAGGGCGGCGTGTTGCCCGCGGGCGCCGCGGCGGCGAGCGCCCCCGCGGCGCCGCCGGCGCAGCCGCCCGCGGAGCGGCCCTCGCCGGACGCGCCCCCGGACGGCGCGTTCCGGCGTGTCAAGCTCGTGGTCATGCCGAGCGGCGTGTCGGCGGAGGTCGACGGAGCGCCCGCGCGGGTCCAGGACGGGATCCTCGACATCGTCGGCGGGCTCGGGACCGTCCACACGGTGCGCCTCTTCCAGGGCAAGGACGATGTACAAGGCGAGGTGGTGATCACCGAGTCCGGCGCCCTCCCGCCGAAGATGGAGCTCGCGCCGAGCCGACCGCCGCCCGCCCAGGCGAAGGTGCCGCCGCGAGCGCGCGCCGACGCGGACAACCCGCTGATCTCGGACGTGTTCAGGTAGGTGAGCCGGCCGCGGACAGAGCAGGCGCCGGGCCTCCCGGCGCGTCGACGCGCCATGTCCCTGCGCGCCTGGGCCCTGGTCGCCGCCGCGCTGGCGCCGCGCTGGGGCAGCGCCGCCGAACCGCCGCCGGTCGCGGGCAGCCCCACCGCCGCGCCGCCGCCGGGCACTGACGGCGCCGCGGCCGCGAAGGCCGAGGCGGCCGCGCGCTTCCAGCGCGGGCTGGAGCTCCTCCGGGAGCGCGCCTGGTCCGGCGCGCTCGCCGAGTTCCTCGCGTCGCGGCGCCTGTACCCGACCTGGAGCGCGACCACGAACGCCGCCTACTGCCTGAAGCAGCTCGAACAGCTCGACGAGGCGCTCGACCTGTTCGAGATCCTCCTGCGCGACTTCCCGGACACCCTCCCCGCGCGGGCCAAGGAGGCGGCGCAGCGCGAGGTGGTCGCGCTGCGCGAGCGCGTCGGCACGATCGAGATCCAGGGCGCCGAGCCGGGCGCCGCCCTCTCCATCGACGGCCGGAGCCGGGGCGAGTACCCGCCGCTCGCGCCCCTGCGCGTCGCGGGGGGCCGCCACGTCGTCCGCGTCTACAAGGAGGGCTTCGAGCCGTTCGAGGCGGGCGTCACGGTCGCCGGCGGGCAGACGGCGCGCGTCGCGGCGCCCCTCCGCCCGCTGATCGTGGCGGGCCGCCTCCGCGTGACCGAGCGGAGCGGCTGGGCGCTCGACGTGGTGGTCGACGGCAACACCGTGGGCACGACGCCCTGGGAAGGGCCGATCGCGGTCGGCGAGCACACCGTCATGCTGCGCAGCGCGCAGCGCTTCGGGACGCCGCCGGCCCCGGTCAGCATCCGGCGCGCGCAGACGACCTCCCTCTCGCTCGCCGCCGAGCCGCTCGACGCCGCGATCCGCGTGACGCCGTCGCCCGCGGACGCGAGCGTCGCGATCGACGGGATCTTCGTCGGGCGGGGCACCTGGGAGGGCCGCCTGCGGCCGGGCGCGCACCGGATCGAGCTCGTGGCGGACGGCTACTTCGGGGCGGAGCGGCAGGTGGCGCTCGACCGCGGCGGGTGGGCGCTCGTCGCGGTCGCGCTCGCGCGCGATCCGGGCGCGCCCCGCTGGCGCGACCCGCCGCGGTTCACGCTCGAGCTCGGGGGCGCGCTCGCGCTCTCGCCCACCCTCGGCGGCGACATCGCGGAGCGCTGCGGCGCGCGGTGCAGCCAGGGCCTCGCGGCGGGCGGCTACGGCGTCTTCCACGGCGGCTACGAGGTCGACCTCGGCACGCGCTTCGGCTTCGGGCTCGCCGCCGGCCACGTGCGGCTCGGGCAGTCGACGCGCGGGCGGAGCGCCGAGATCCGGGCCGTCGGGATCGCGGCCCCCAACGTGGGCGAGGCCGACGAGTCGATCCAGCTGCGCGGCGTGCTCGCGGGGGCGTGGGCCGGCCTCGGCTTCGGCGGGCGGTACCCCGTGCGCCTCCGCCTGGGCGCGGGCGCCGTGATCGGGTCGGTCGCCGACGCGCGGACGGGGACCTTCACCACGAGCCGCGGCGAGCGCTACGGCGTCGGCCCCGCCGTCCAGGTGCCCTCGGCGGCGTGGTTCTACCTGGATCCGGAGGTCCGGGTCGGCGTGCGCCTCGGCGAGCGCGTGGAGCTCTCGGCGGGCGTCGACGTGCTCGTCCTCGTCGGCGGCGCGGCGCGGTGGGACGCCGGCCAGGCGATCAACGCCGCGGGCGACGGCTACGGCCAGTTCGACGCCGAGGCGCTCACGAGCCCGGTGCTGTTCGCCGTGCTGCCGGGGATCGGCGCCCGCTACCACTTCTGAACGCGAGCATGGGCGCGGGTGCCCGCGCCGAGGAGGACTGGTCATGCATCTCGGGCCCCTGCGCACTCGCTCCGCCGCCGCCGCGCTGGCGCTGCTCCTCGCCGCGCCGCTCTCGGGCTGCGGCGCCGATCCGCCGCCGCCCGACGCGGCCGCGCTGCGCCGCCGCTTCCCCGCCCAGGCGGCGGAGATCCTCGATCGAACGGAGCCCCTCGTCGCCGTGGAGGGCGGCTTCGCGCTGCGCGCGGCAGGCGGCGGGGCGGCGCGCGCGGCGCTGCGCCCCGGGGGGCTCTCGGCCGAGCTGCCGAGGCGCGGCGAGGGCGCGGTGGTGTTCCGCCTCGAGGGCGGCGCGGGCCGCGCAGGGAACGCCGACGGCGCGGACGGCAGCGCGGCCCCACGCTCCGCCGGCCTCGAGGTCCACGTGCGCGAGCTCGGCGCCACCGGCGAAGGGGCCGTCGCCGGCAGCGCCGTGGCGTACGCGAGGCCGGGCGGCACCTCGTACTGGACGGCGACGGAGCGCGGCTACGAGGAGTGGCTGCTGCTCGAGGAGGGCGCCGCCGCGGGCGACCGCCCGGTGGCCACGTGGGAGGTCGACGGCGCGGCGCCGCGGCAACGCGGCGCGGTGGTCGAGTTATGCGACGAGGGCGGGACGCCGCGGTTGCGCGTGACGGCGCCGCGCGCCTACGCGGCGGGAGGGCGGCCGGTCGAGGCGAGGCTCGCGGCGCGCGGCGGGACGATCGAGCTCTGGGTCGACGCGGGCGGCGAGGCGGTGCTGGTGGACCCGGCCTGGACGGTCGCGGCCCCCATCGGCACGCCGCGCGGCAACCACAGCGCGACGCTGCTCGGCAACGGGCAGGTGCTCGTCGCGGGCGGCATCGCCGCGGACACCAACGACCGCACCCCGAGCGCGGAGCTGTACGACCCGGTGGGCGACGTCTGGAGACCCGCCGGCTCGATGGCGACGGCGCAGGCCCTCCACACGGCGACGCTGCTGGCGAACGGCCAGGTGCTCGCCGCGGGCGGCGGCGGCGACACCATCGACCCTACGGGCACGCAGCTGTACGACCCGGCGAGCGACGCCTGGAGCATCGCCGCCCCGATGAGAAGGGCTCGCGTGTTGCACACCGCGACGCGCCTGCGGAACGGCGAGGTCCTGGTCGTGGGCGGCGACAGCTCCGCGGTGGACCCCGGGACCGCGGAGCTCTACGATCCGGAGACCGGCACCTGGATGCCGACTGGCCCGACGGTCCTGTCGCGCAGGGGCCACTCGGCGACGCTGCTGGCGAACGGCAAGGCGCTCGTCGCCGGCGGCATGGCCTCCCGCACCGGCGTGAGCACGACGACCGCGGAGCTGTACGATCCGGCGACCCGCACCTGGACGGCCGCCGGCTCGTTGGCCATGGCGCGGGGCCGCCATGCGGCGGCGCTGCTGGGCAACGGGCAGGTGCTCGTCGCAGGCGGCTCCGACGACGGTCGTGTCCACACGAGCGTGGAGCTGTACGACCCGGCGCGAGACGCCTGGACCGCCGGCGCGCCGATGAGCGCGGCGCGCTTCGGGCATACCGCGACGCGGCTGGGCAACGGGCAGGTGCTCGTCGCGGGCGGCAACGGCGCGGCAGGGATCTTCTCGAGCGCGGAGCTGTACGACCCGGTGCGAGACACCTGGATCTCGGCCGGCACGATGAGCATGGCGCACGGCTACGACGCCACCGTGACGCTGCTGGGCGACGGGCGGGTGCTCGTCGTCGGCGACGCGGTCGCAGAGCTCTTCAGCCCCCTCCCCCTCGGCGCCGCGTGCGCGCTGCCCGGCGAGTGCCAGACCGGGTTCTGCGCCGACGGCGTCTGCTGCGCGACCGCCTGCGACGCAGGCCCGTGCGACGCATGCTCGCGGGCCCAGGGCTCCCCCTCGGACGGCGCCTGCGAGCCGCTCACCGGCCCCGCGTGCGACGACGGCAACGCGTGCACCCGGGCCGACACGTGCCAGGTCGGCGCCTGCACCGGCGCCGATCCGCGGGTCTGCCGCGCGCCCGACACCTGCCGCGACGCCGTCTGCGACCCGGGCACCGGCGACTGCATCGACGCCGCGAGGGCCGACGGCGCTGCCTGCGACGACGGGGACGCCTGCACCGACGGGGACACCTGCCTGGGCGGCGCCTGCGCTGGATCTCCGAGGAAATGCCCGCCGGCGGACGAGTGCCACGAGCCCGGCACGTGCGACCCGCGGACCGGCCGGTGCTCCACGCCGCTCAAGCCCGAGTGTGGCCCGGACGACGCCGGCGGTGCCGGCCTCGCGCCGACGGTCCCGCCCGACGTGCGCCTCTGCGCCGCGCAGGACGAGTGCCCGGACGGCCAGTACTGCGTCGACTCGGTCTGCTGCGACACCACGTGCGCCGGGCCGTGCCATTCGTGCGCGCTGCCCGGCCACATGGGCGTGTGCACGCTCGAGCCTCCGGGCGTCGATCTGCGCGAGGACTGCGGGTCGGCCAAGGACTGCCTGCGCACGTGCGGCCCGGACGGCGCGTGCATCGGCGCGCACGAGGGCGCGCAGTGCACCGCGAGCCGGTGCACCGGCGCGAGCGAGGGTGTGGGCCCGGCCTACTGCGCGAAGGTGGGCGACCCTTGCCCCAGCGGCGACGGCGTGCCGTTCGACTGCGGGCGCTACCGCTGCGCGCCGGCCTTCGGCGCGTGCCTCACCCGCTGCCAGTCGGTGCACGACTGCGCGCCCGGGTCGGTCTGTGATCCCGAGGGCGCGTGCGTGCGGCCGCCGGACCGGACGCCCGGCGAGGACGCCGGGTGCAGCCTGGCCGCGCGGGCGCCGGACGGGCGCGGCGCGGGGTGGCTCGCGGCGGGGCTCCTGGCCGCGGCGGCGGCGATGGGGAGGTCCCGGCGCGCGGCGCTGCGGAGATCCCGGCCGGCGGCCTCACGGAGGTCCCCGTGCTCGGCGCGCCGCGGGCCGCTCCCCGGCCTGCGCGCGGCGTCGCGGGGCGCGCGGCGCCTCCTGCTGCTCCTGCTCGCCGCCGCCGCCGGCGTCCTCCTCGGCTGCGGCGCCGAGCCCGCCCCGCCCGGCGCCGCTGCCCTGCGCGGCCGCTTCCCCGCGCAGGAGGCCGAGATCCTCGAGCGGCGCGAGGCCCTGATCGCCACCGCCGAGGGCTTCGGCGCGCGGCCGGATGCCCGCGGGGAGGAGTTCTCCCTGCGGCGGCGAGGCGGCCTCCGCGCCGACCTGCCGAGGCGCGGCGAGGACGCGCTGCGCTTTCGCCTCGCCGGCGGCGCCGACCCGGCTGGCCGCGGCGCCGCGGGCTCGGACGGCTTCGAGGTCCACGTGCGCGAGCTCGGCGCCTCGGGCGAGGGGACCGTCGCCGGCAGCGCCGTCGCGTACGTGCGGCCGGGGGGCACGTCGTACTGGACGGCCACGGCGGGCGGCTACGAGGAGTGGCTGCTGCTCGAGCAGGGGGTCGCCTTTCGCGATCGCCCGGCCGCGGAGTGGACGATCGCGGGCGCGGCGCTGCGGCAGCGCGGCGCGGCGGTGGAGCTCTGCGACGAGGGCGGGTCGGCCCGGCTGCGCGTCACCGCGCCGCGGGCCTACGCGGCGGGCGGCCGTCCGGTCGAGGCGAGGCTCGCGGCGCGCGGCGCGCGCATCGAGCTCTGGGTCGACGTGGACGGCGAGGCGGTGCTCGTGGACCCGGCGTGGACGGCCGCCGGGATGTTGCCCGCGGGGCACGCCTCCCAGACCGCGACGCTGCTGGGCAACGGGCAGGTGCTCGTCGCAGGCGCCAAAGAGAGCGGGGTCATCGACATGTCGGACCTGTACGACCCGGAGAGCGGCACGTGGACCCCCGCCGCCTCGATGCGCACGGCGCGTTTCGGCGCCGCCGCGGTGCGGCTGGGCGACGGGCAGGTGCTCGTGACGGGCGGGATCGACGTGAGCGTGGAGCGGTACGATCCGGAGAGCGACAGCTGGGCCGACGCCGCCTCGATGGGCTGGCCTCGCATGGACCACACCGCGACGCTGCTGGGCGACGGGCGGGTGTTCACCGCGGGCGGGTACAACGGCGGCGCGAACTTCGAAACGGCGGAGATCTACGATCCGGCGAGCGACACCTGGCTCGTCGTGGCCCCGATGTCCGAGGGTCGCAGCAAACACACCGCGACGCGGCTGGCCAACGGGCAAGTGCTCGTCGCCGGCGGCCTCCTCACCGGCGGCCCCGGGGTGGGCGACGCCCCTCTCTCCTCCGCGGAGGTGTACGACCCGGCGGGCAACGTCTGGTACCTCGCCAACATGCCCGAGCGTCGCAGCGAGCACACCGCGACGCTGCTGGCGAACGGGCAGGTGCTCGTCGCGGGCGGCGTCGCGCAGGCGGTCCTCGGCAGCGCGGATCTGTACGATCCGGTGACGGGATGGCGATCTGCCGCCCCGATGCTCCAGCGCCGCCGCCAGCACACCGCGACCCTGCTGGCGAGCGGGCACGTGCTCGTCGTCGGCGGCCGGACCGAGGGCGACGGGTACCTCGCGAGCGCGGAGCTCTACGATCCTGCGCGCGACGCCTGGATCCCCGCCGGCTCGATGGCCGAGCCTCGCGGCGCCCACGCCGCGACGCGGCTGGGCGACGGGCGGGTGCTCATCGCCGGCGGCGGGAACGAGGTCCCGCTCGTTCCCCTCGCGACCACGGAGCTCTTCCGCCCCCTGCCCCTCGGCGCCGCCTGCACCCAGCCCGGCGAGTGCCAGACCGGCTTCTGCGCCGACGGGTTCTGCTGCACGACCGCCTGCGAGGGCCCCTGCGAGGCCTGCGACGACGCGGAGTCCGGCCGCTTGGTCGGCGTCTGTGGCCCGGTCGGCGACGGCGCCGCCTGCGACGATCACAACGCCTGCACCCGGAGCGACACCTGCCAGGGCGGCGCCTGCCTGGGCAGCGATCCCGTCCTCTGCGCCGCCCCCGACGCCTGCCACGACGGCGTCTGCGACCCGGCGACCGGCGAGTGCCAGTTCCCGGTCACCCCGGAGTGCGCCCCGGGCGAGCTCGATGGCACCGCCCCGGCCACCCCGGCGAGCATCCCGGCGGGGATCCAGACCTGCACCGTCACCACGGACTGCGCCGGAGGCTCGTTCTGCGTGTCCGGCGTCTGCTGCGACGCCCCGTGCACCGACCTCTGCACCTCGTGCGTGCTGCCGGGGCACGTCGGCCGGTGCATGCCGGAGCCGACCGGCGTGGACCTGCACCAGGACTGCGGCGCGGAAGGGACATGCCTGAGCACCTGCGGGCCGGGGGGCCGCTGCATCGGCGCGGGGCCGGGGACGCAGTGCGCGGCGTCGCGCTGCACCGACGAGAGCCACGGCGAAGGGCCGGCGTTCTGCCCGAGCCACGGCGCGGCGTGCGCCACCTCCCACCGGGTCGCCTTCGACTGCGGGAGCTACCGCTGCGCGCCCGCCCTCGGGGCCTGTTACTCGAGCTGCCTCTCGGTCGCCGAGTGCGCGCCGGGGTGGGTCTGCGATCCTGGAGGCCGCTGCGTGCAGCCGCCGGAGATCGCCGTGGGGAGCGACCCGGGCTGCAGCGCCGCCGCGGGTCGCGCCGGCGGAGCCGCCGGGCGGTGGACGGCGGCGCTGCTCGCCGCGGGCGCGCTGGCGCTGCGGCGACCGCGGCGCCGGCGGCGAGCGCCCGCCGGGCCACGATAACGGCGCTCCAGTCCCGCCCTGTGAACCTCGGTATCGCTCGATCGCGACCGAGGGAGTGCGCTGAACCCGGTGCGCGCGGCACCGGAAGTGTCGCCGACGTAATGCGAAACAAATGTCTTGCTCAGCACAATCCGTTATAGTAGATACGTATCTAACATAACGGATACCGCTCCTCTCCTCTCCCCCCTGCTCTCTTCTGCCCCCGACGTGCGGGTCCTCGGAGCGCTGTCTCCTCGCGTTCGTCGCCACGATCGCGAGGGGCGACGGCGCGACGTGGCGTGACGCTGCGCCGGCGAAAGGGCGCCGCGGTCCCCGCGCGGAGGGCCGCAGGCCGCGTGAGAGGCGAGAGCGCGAGAGGGGACGACACGAGAGCTCACCAGCAGGACGCCATCGCTGCTCCGCCGCCGAGACCGCGGCCGAGCCGGAGGCGAAGGCCTGCGCAACCCACGGAGCTGAACGCCATGACCATCGATTCCCATCATCCCGACCGTCCGAGCGCCGCGAAGGCCGCCGACGACCCGAATCCGCAGGGACCCGAGGCCGCGTCGTCCACGCCGCGCGCGAGCGGCGAGAAGACGGCGGGGCGGCGCGCCTTCATCGGCGTGGCCGGCACGCTCGCCGCGGGGAGCGTGCTCGCCGGCAGCGCCGGCGTCGCGAGGGCGGAGCGCGGCCGGGACGTCGAGGCTCTGCTCGGCGACCTCGACTCGCTGCGCCGCGATCCCCACGTCTCGCCGCTCGATCACGAGCTCCGCCTGCGCGCCCTGCGCGCCCGCACGGAGGCCGCGCTCGACAACTTCCGGGAGCCGGTCGCGCCGCACCCGAACAACGGCGACGAGGCGCGGTATCCGAACAAGATCGGGACCGACACCCGCGGCCTGCCGCACGACGAGCGCGGCGAGGTCGACCTCGACGCGTACGAGATCGCGTCGCGGGCCTACGCCTCGCGCGAATGGGACGATTTCGAGGCCATCCCGCTCGGCGGGACACGCAAGCTGGTCAACCCGGTCGGGACGCTCGCCGTCAGCCTGATCGGGACCACGCCGGTCCAGATCGTCGTGCCCCCGGCCCCCGCGGTCGCGAGCGCCGAGAAGGCCGCCGAGGCGGTCGAGGTCTACTGGCAAGCGCTGCTGCGGGACGTGCCGTTCGGGCGCTACGAGGACAGCGGCGACGTGCAGGACGCGCTCGAGGAGATCGATGGCCTCTCCGGCCACACCGGCCCCCGCGCCGGCGGCCGCGTGACGTTGCAGACGCTGTTCCGCGGCAGCGTCACCTACGCCGATCCCCGGGACCGCTCGGGCAGGACAGCCAAACACGTCATTCCCCCCGGCGTGCTCGACGGGCCGTACATCTCGCAGTTCCTCGTGCGGGACATCCCCTATGGCCCGCAGGTCATCGGGGCCAGGATCCGCACCGCGCTGCCGGGGAACGACTTCCTGACCGAGTACGAGGAGTGGCTCGCGGCGCAGGACGGGCTCCCGCCCGGTCGGTCGATCGCCTACGACCCGGTGCGCCGCTACATCGCGACGGGGCGCGATCTCGCGGAGTTCGTGCACAGCGGAGGCCCCTTGTTCTGGGGGGCGGCGCTGCTGCTCGGCGCCGGCCGCAGCCCGGATCCGGCCGTGCCCGGGGGCGTCGCGGCGCCGCTCAGCCCGACGAATCCTTACCTGCGGTCGAGGACGCAGGCGTCCGCCGCGGCGAGCTTCGCGCTCGGCTACCTGCAGAGCCTGCTGCCGCTCGGCACGTCGCGCGCCATCCGCGCGGCGTACTGGCAGAAGTGGTTCGTGCACCGCAGCCTGCGCCCGGAGGCGTACGGCGGCCTCGTCCACCACCGCGTCGCGAACGACGCGCGGGACTACCCGCTGCACCGGGATATCCTGCGCTCGCGGGCGCTCGACCTGGTGTTCGACCAGTTCGGCAGCTACCTCTTGCCGCAGGCGTTCCCGGAGGGCGCGCCGAACCACGGCTCCTACCCGGGCGGCGCCGCCGCGATCGCGGGCGTCAACGCGACGCTGCTGAAGGCGTTCTTCGACGAGGACCACGTGATCGCCGATCCGTTCGTCGCCGATCCGGACGATCCGACGCGGGTCATCCCCTACAGCGGGCCGCCGCTGACCGTGGGCGGCGAGCTGAACAAGCTGGCGACCAACTACGCCTTCGGGCGCAACTGGGCGGGCATCCACTGGCGCACGGACGCGGCCGCGTCGCTGGCGCTCGGCGAGGAGGTGGCGATCAGCCTGCTCCGGGACGAGCGCCGGACGTTCCGCGAGCCGTTCGAGGGGTTCACGTTCACCCGGTTCGACGGCACGAGGATCACGATCTGAGCCGCCCCGGCGGGGCGTGCTCGCGCCG
Source organism: Sorangium cellulosum (assembly GCF_002950945.1). Taxonomy (GTDB): domain Bacteria; phylum Myxococcota_A; class Polyangia; order Polyangiales; family Polyangiaceae; genus Sorangium; species Sorangium cellulosum_E. Next base: position 4,125,606 of record NZ_CP012673.1, on the reverse strand, counting down.
GCAGGCGCGGTGACGCAGGAGGCCGCCGCCGGCGATGGGCGTCGCCGGCGGCCGCCTCCGCGGCGTCACTCGCAGAGGGGGAACTGCGAGGACGCCTGCTGATCGGCCACGTTGTTCTGGACCGTGAGCTCGATCGTCTCGTCGAAGATGTCGGTCACGCGCACGGTCCATGGCGCCCGCCCCACGCCGGAGCCGCCGTCGATGCCCCAGTAGTTGTACGGCCGCCGCGCGGCGGCCTGCCACCGCCCGCCGACCAGGACCTCGACCCTCTTGATCGGGTTGCGATGGCCCTGCACGAGGAACTCGTTCCAGTTGGCGTTCGACTCCTTCGGGCGGATGGAGACGTTCTCCTCGACCGGGCACGGGACGTACTTCCAGGAGATCCTGCCCCTGGCGCCGCCGTTGCCCGTCCCGAGATACCCCTCCTCGGTGGTCCCGATCTGCCGGAAGGCCTCCTGGCTGAGGTCCACGTGCCCGGCCGTGCACTTCGGGTTGCTCCCCTGCGGGCACTGGTCGACGACCGTCGCCACGACCTTGCGCCCGTCGTCGCGGCTCACCTCGATGCACGCGCCGCACGCGGCCGCGTTGTTGTAATCCGTCGTGTTCATGGCGGCGAAATACCGCCCGCCGCCGGTCGCGACGTGCGCGACCCGGTCCGGGTTGCGCTGCTGGATCGCGTAGCTGCAGTTCACCTCGGCGGAGCCCTGGCTGAAGGTGTACCAGGTCGCCGAGCCGTTGCCGCGCTCGTAACTCGGGAGGGGGATCGGGCAGGTGGCGCCGCCCCCGCCGGTACCCGAGCTGGCGCTGCTGCTGGAGGTCGCGCCGCCCGCGCCGCCTGCACCCCCAGCGCCGCCCGCGCCCCCAGCGCCGCCCGCGCCCCCAGCGCCGCCCGCGCCCGAGCTGCTCGCCGACGAGCTGCTGGCGGAGCTGCTCGCCGACGAGCTGCTGGCGGAGCTGCTCGCCGACGAGCTGCTCCCGCCCGTATGGCTCACCGACGTGATCTCCGGCCGGTAGTTCGTCCCGGTCGCGTTCGCGCAGAACCCGAAGGTCGTCGAGCCTCTCCCGGCCAGAGACCTGAGCGATCCCGCCGTGAGGACCGAGCCGGTCACGCTTCGATTGGCCTCCCACAGGCTGCTCACGGTCGACTGGTGCAGGTCGATCGCGACGCTCCACGACGTCACCGGCGCGGTGCTCAGGTTCGTGACGGTCACGTTCGCGCAGTAGCCGCTTCCCCAATCCGATGAGAGCGTCAGCGCCGCGGACACGACCCCGTCGGCCGTGGCGGCGCTGGACAGCGCGCCGAGGTCCTCTTCGCCCTCCATCGCGACCGTACACGCCACGGCGAATAAGCCAAGGAAAGACAGCGCAACAGCGGATCGATAAGCTCCAGGCATCATTATCTCCAAGTTACGGGCGCGCCGAGAGGGCGCCCCCGAGCACTAAGTATACGCAGATTAGCAATCTGGCCATCGCTCATGCGAGAGACAGCGCTTTTTGACCAACAAGGACTCTGGAATGTTCGCCCCAGATCGGAGCGGAGCCCTGTCCTCATCGAAACTTCCACCAGGAACACAAGAGCTCGCGCCCCGGCGTGGATTGACCACATGAGGCCCCGCGGGCGCATCTGCCACCACCGGCGCGCCTCGCGATCCCGGCGCTGACCGAGCCCGCCGCGCGCCTCGCGACGCGCGCGCAGCCGAGGAGAGAGGTGGCCTGTCACATGGGCAGTCCGACGCCCTGCGCGAGCGGCGCAATGGCCGCCTCGGGCGCGCGCGGCGCGCGCGGCGCGCAGGCCGGGCGGGGGCGCGGAGGCGCGCGGATTGTGGCGGCGAGGCCCGCTCACGTAGACTGCCGCTCCCCGATGCTGCTCACGCTCACCACCACGCGCCCGCCGGCGACCGATCTCGGCTACCTCCTGGTCAAGAACCCTGCGCACACGCAGTCGTTCCCGCTCTCGTTCGGCAAGGCGCACGTGTTCTACCCCGAGGCGACCGAGGCGCGGTGCACCGCGGCGCTCCTGCTCGACGTCGACCCGGTGGACCTCGTGCGCGGGCGCGGCCCGGGCGATCCGGGCACGCTCGCGCAGTACGTGAACGACCGGCCCTACGTCGCGTCGTCGTTCCTCTCGGTGGCGATCGCGCAGGTCTTCGGCTCGGCGCTCGGCGGCAAGTGCCGCGATCGCCCGGAGCTCGCCGACGAGCCGCTCCCGCTCGTCGCGATGATCGAGGCGCTGCCGTGCCGCGGGGGCGAGGCGCTGCTCCGGCGGCTGTTCGAGCCGCTCGGCTACGAGGTCACGGCCGAGCGCCTCCCGCTCGACGAGGTGTTCCCGGAGTGGGGGCAGAGCGTGTACCTGCGCGTCGCGCTCGCGCGGACGTGCCGGCTCCGGGAGCTGCTCGCGCACCTCTACGTGCTCGTGCCCGTGCTCGACGACAAGAAGCACTACTACGTGGGCGACGCCGAGGTCGAGAACCTCCTCCACAAGGGCGAGGGCTGGCTCGCGGGGCACCCGGAGCGCGAGGCGATCGCGCTGCGCTACCTGAAGCACAGCCGGCCGCTCTTCCGCGCGGCGCTCGCCCGGCTCGTCGCCGACGAGGACGCGAGCCCCGAGGAGGCCGAGGACGACAAGGCGGCCCCCGAGGACAAGGTCGAGGCCCGGATCAGCCTCGACGAGGCGCGGCGCGCGGCCGTGATCGCGGCGCTCCGCCGGGCGGAGGCGCGGAGCGTGATCGACCTCGGCTGCGGCGAGGGCAAGCTGCTGAAGCGCCTCGTCGACGAGCGCGTGTTCGAGCGCGTCGCCGGGGCGGACGTGTCGGTGCGCAGCCTCGAGATCGCGAAGGAGAGGCTCCGCCTCGACGACCTCCCGGACAAGCAGAAGCGGCGCATCCAGCTCTTCCAGGCGTCGGTCACGTACCGCGACGCGCGCTTCTCGGGCTACGACGCCGCCACGCTGGTCGAGGTCATCGAGCACGTGGATCCGCCGCGCCTCGGCGCGCTCGCGCGCACGGTCTTCGGGAGCGCGCGGCCGCGGGTCGTCGTCGTGACCACGCCGAACGCCGAGTACAACGTCCGGTTCGAGGGGATGCCGGCCGGCGCGCTCCGCCACGGCGACCACCGCTTCGAGTGGACGCGCGCCGAGTTCCACGCCTTCTGCGGCGAGGTCGCGGCCGCGCACGGCTACACCGTCGAGCACCTGCCCGTCGGCCCGATGGATCCCGCGGTCGGCGCGCCGACGCAGATGGCGGTCTTCACGCGAGAGGACGCGGAGGCGCCCCGGGGAGGAGCGCCCGGGGCGGCGGGCGCGCCAGGGCCCGCGGAAGGGCCCGGCGCCGCCGAGGGGGCCGGGCCGGCGGATGGTCCCGGCGCGGCCGAAGCGGAAGGGCCCGTCGCGGCGGAGGTGGCGTCGTGAGCGAGGCGCGCGAGCAGAAGCCCCTCGTCGTCCCCGCGCTCTCGCTCGTCGTGCTCGTCGGCGCGTCCGGCTCCGGCAAGAGCACGTTCGCGAGGGCGCACTTCAAGCCGTCCGAGATCCTCTCGTCCGACCACTACCGCGGCGTCGTCGCGGACGACGAGGGCGACCAGTCGGCCACGGCGGACGCGTTCGACGTGCTGCGGTACATCGCGGGCAAGCGGCTCGCGGCCGGGCGGCTCGCGGTCGTCGACGCGACCAACGTGCAGCCGGACGCCCGGCGGCCGTTCGTGGAGCTCGCGCGCCAGCACCACGTGCTGCCGGTGGCGATCGTGCTCGACCTGCCGGAGAAGCTCTGCCACGCGCGCAACGCGGCCCGGCCGGACCGGCAGTTCGGCCCCCACGTCGTGCGGAACCAGACCCGGGACATGCGCCGCTCGCTGCGGGAGCTCCGGCGCGAGGGCTTCCGCTACGTGCACGTGCTCTCCTCGCCCGAGGAGGTGGCGGCGGCCACGATCGAGCGGCAGCGCCTGTGGACCGATCGCCGCGACGACCACGGGCCGTTCGACATCATCGGCGACGTGCACGGCTGCTTCGACGAGCTCGTGGAGCTGCTCGAGGCGCTCGGCTACCGGCTCTCGGGGCTGCCCGACGCGCCGCGCGTTTCGCCCCCCGAGGGCCGGCGCGCCATCTTCCTCGGCGACCTCGTCGACCGCGGGCCGCGCTCGCCCGACGTGCTGCGCCTCGCGATGGCGATGGTCGAGGCGGGCGCGGCGATCTGCGTGCCCGGCAACCACGAGGTGAAGCTGCTCAAGAAGCTGCGCGGCCGCGACGTGCGGGTGAGCCACGGGCTCGAGCTGACGCTCGCGCAGCTCGAGGCGGAGACGGACGTGTTCAAGGCGAAGGTGGCGGAGTTCATCGACGGGCTCGTCAGCCATTACGTGCTCGACGACGGCAAGCTCGCGGTCGCGCACGCGGGGGTGAAGGAGGCCTATCAGGGCCGCGGATCCTCGGCGGTGCGCGACTTCTGCCTGTACGGCGAGACCACGGGCGAGACGGACGAGTACGGCCTGCCGGTGCGCTTCAACTGGGCGTCGGAGTACCGCGGCCAGGCGATGGTGGTCTACGGCCACACGCCGACGACCGTGGCCGAGTGGGAGAACCGCACGATCTGCATCGACACCGGGTGCGTGTTCGGCGGCGCGCTCACGGCGCTCCGCTACCCGGAGCGCGAGCTCGTCGAGGTCAAGGCGCGCCGGGTGTACTACGAGCCGCAGCGGCCGCTCGAGCCCGCGCGCGGCGTGAGCGGAACGAGCGGAACGAAGACCGAGGCGCGGGCGCACGACGAGCTCGACATCGACGACGTCCGGGGCCGGCGCGCGATCCGGACGCGGGTGCACGGCATGGTGACGATCCGCGAGGAGAACGCGGCGGCGGCGCTCGAGGCGATGAGCCGATTCGCGGTGGATCCGCGGTGGCTCATCTACCTGCCGCCGACGATGTCGCCGAGCGAGACGGCGAAGGACGGCGGCCTGCTCGAGCACCCGCGGGAGGCGTTCGTGTACTTCCGGCAGAACGGCGTGGGCCGCGTCGTGTGCGAGGAGAAGCACATGGGCTCGCGCGCGGTGCTGGTCGTGTGCCGCGACGAGGCGGCGCGGCGGCGGCGCTTCCGCGTGGTCGAGGGGCCGCTCGGCGCGTGTGTGACGCGCACGGGCAGGCCGTTCTTCGCGGACGAGGCGCGGACCCGGGAGCTCGTCGACCGGGTGCGCGCGGCGATGGACCGCGCGGACCTGTGGGCCGAGCTCGGCACGGACTGGGTGTGCCTCGACGCGGAGATCCTGCCCTGGTCGGCGAAGGCGCAGGATCTCCTGCGCGGGCAGTACGCGGCCGTGGGCGCGTCGGGCCGCGCGTCGCTCGGCGCGGCGGTGCGGGCGCTCGAGCAGGCGGCGGCGCGGGACGAGAGCGCGCGGCCCCTGTTGCAACGGCACGTCGCGCGCAGGGCGGCGATGGAGGGGTACGTGGCGGCGTACCGGCGCTACTGCTGGCCGGTGCGCTCGCTGGCCGATATCCGGCTCGCGCCGTTCCACCTGCTCGCGAGCGAGGGCGCGGTGCACGCGGCGCGGGACCACGGCTTCCACCTGCGGCTCCTCGGGCGCCTCTGCGAGGCGGATCCCGCGCTGATGGCGCCGACGCCGCACCGCGTGGTCGACCTGTCGGATCCCGCGAGCGAGGCCCAGGCGGTGGCCTTCTGGACGGAGCTCGTCGAGCGCGGCGGCGAGGGGATGGTGGTGAAGTCGTGGGAGTGGGTCGTGCGCGGCCCGCGCGGGCTCGTGCAGCCGGCGATCAAGTGCCGCGGGCCGGAGTACCTGCGCATCATCTACGGCCCCGAGTACCTGATGCCGGAGCACCTCGCGCGCCTGCGCAGCCGGGGGGTCGGGGCGAAGCGCGCGCTCGCGCTCCGGGAGTACGCGCTCGGGCTGGAGGCGCTCCACCGCTTCGTCGAGGGCGAGCCGCTCTACCGCGTGCACGAGTGCGTGTTCGGGGTGCTCGCGCTGGAGAGCGAGCCTGTCGACCCGCGGCTGTGATCCGCCAGAGAGGCGCGCTCCCCGCGGCGCCTTGTGGCGGACTGCCGTCGTGGTATCCATGGCGCATGCAGATCGTGCTCCGGAAGATCTCCGATGCTCGGCATGAGCTCGACGTCGTGCGGAAGGACGGGAGGCGCGACCGCGTGGAGTGCGAGACGCGGAGTTTCCTCGTCCACGATCTCCTGCACTTCGCCGTCGAGTCCGAGGCGGGGCTCAGCGGCGGGTTCTGGGGCAACCTGGCGAAGGGCAAGACGCTCGCGGAGCTGAACGACCGCGCCGGCGAGGCCATGATGGCGGCCGAGAGCGAGGAGGCCGCGCTCGTCGAGCGGGTCGTCTCGGTGCTGACGGGCGCCGTGAAGGGGCGGACGGCGGAAGAGCTCGTGACGCAGCTCGTGAGTCACGCGCCCGCGACGGGCTGGACGCCACCCGGCTGGCTGACGGCGGAGTTCGTCGAGCGCGTGCAGGAGCGCATGCGCCGCCTGCTCGGGCACTGGAAGGCGACGCCCTACCGGGGAGAGATGCGGCTCGAGTGGCCGGATCCGTGACGGCGCCGGCGGGGAGCCGCACAGCCGCACGCTGGTCTCAATCGTCCGCTCCCCGCGCGCTCATGAGTTGACCACGAGCGGTCTCGCACCCTGACTCCGCGTGAGCGTCGCGAGCCTGCGGCTCCTGCGCGGCAGAAAGCCGGCGGCGCTCACCGAGCGGCACGTGCCACCCTGGCACCGTCGGACGTGCCACATGGGACGCGTATCGCGATCGGCCGTCGCATGAGCGCAACCGCCCTGTGAATCGGCGCGGGACAGGCGGCGAGATCGTGCGTTCGGGGCTGGCCCGACGGGTGCAATGGAAGCGCGCGGCGAACGAGGTCGGCGCGTCACGCGGGCGCCCGACTGCGACGCGGCTCTTTGTTCCACCTAGAGGGAGTGCCATGAACCTGCGCCCCATCATGTTCGGATTGTTGTTAACTGCGACCCACGGCCTCGGCTGCGCCGGGGCGGAGAAGGATGACGCTGCCGCCGCCCCCGAGGACGTCGGCTCGAGCGAGGCCGCCATCGTCGGAGGCTCGAGTACTTCCATCACGCGTCATCCCTGGCAGGTGCGCCTCGAAGCGCCAGGAGGCATCTTCTTTTGCGGAGGATCCATCATCGCTAGCGAATGGGTGCTGACAGCCCAGCACTGCGTCGACGGCTTCGGTGCCTCCGATATCCGGGTGGTCGCTGGCAGCGATCACCTGACCGAGCGCGCCGTCGTGCGCGACGTGCGCGAGATCGCTCGCCGCCCGGGCTTCGATCCCTGGACGCTGACGAGCGACCTCGCGCTGCTGCGGCTCTCGGCGCCCCTGCCGCTCCACCCGGCGCATCCCAACCTCCGCGCCATCGAGATCGCGACCGACGAGCACGCCCGCGACGGCTGGACGGACGTCGGCGCGACGGGCACCGCCACCGGCTTCGGCAGGCTGCGGGGCGAGGGCCCCTTCCCCGACCAGTTGCAAGAGGTGGACCTCACGATCGTCCGCGACAACGTTCATCCCGCCGTCACGCACGACATGCTGGCAACCACCGGCGCCGGGCGGTCGACCTGTAACGGGGACTCCGGCGGTCCGTTCGTCGTGCGCGGGCCTGACGGCACCCCTGCGCTCGCCGGCGTGACGAGCTGGGGGCCCACCGGGTGCGGGGGCATCAGCGTGTTCGCCCGCGTGTCCCACGGCGCGACCTGGATCCTGGACACCATCGGCGCTCCTCGCGATGGCCGCGCGGATCGTTGCGACGGGGGCTCGTGCCCTGCCCACGTGGGCGACTGCGATGGCAACGCGCAGTGCGCGTCCGGCCTGCTCTGTACGGCCGACGTGGGCGCGCGCCTCGGCTTCAGCTCGGCCACGGACGTCTGCCTGCACCCGCCGGGCCACGCGAGCTTCTGCTCGAGCGACTTCCTCTGCAACCGCGGCGAGGGCCACTGTGATTCGACGAGCGAATGCAGCTCCGGCCTCTCTTGCGCGCGCAACGCGGGACCGCTGTTCGGCTTCCCTCAGTCCGTCAGCGTCTGCATGCGCTCCTCGGACATCTGCACGAGCACGAACCCTTGCGGCGTGGGCGGGGGCCCGTGCGACAACGACTTCGAGTGCCGCGGGGGCATCTGCACGTTCTCCGCCGCGCACGGCTACGGCATCTGCCAGCCGGACCCCGACTTCGAGCTGCGCTGCATTACCTTGCACTCGTGTGGCCCGGGCGAAGGTCCTTGCAGCCACGACTTCGAGTGTGAGCCAGGCCTCGAGTGCCTGAGAGATCTGCGCAAGGGCTACAACACGTGCCAGGGCACCCCGCTCGGTCCAGAGGTCCTGGATCTCGATCCTTGAGCGGCTCGCGGGGGCCGGGACGATCGAGCACCTCGGATCCCACGGTGGAGCGACGTGACGACCCCAGCGAGGGAGCCTATGCGGACACCGCCTCTTCCCGCGCGAGCTCGATCAGCCGCGCGAGCACGACCTCCAGCCACCCCACCGTGCGCCCGGCCCGCCCGCTCCCCCGCGCCGGCGGCGTGTCGCCCCCGGGCGCCCCGAGCGCCCTCGCCCCCTTGTCGATGCCGCCGGGCCGCCGCCCGAGGCGCCTCGCCGCCAGCGTGCGCAGGTCGAGGAGGGGCACGCGCGCGAAGCCCTCTCGAAAGCCCTCCTGCTCGAGCAGCTCCACCACGAACGAGCCCCACACGCCGAGCGCGCTCCCCTCGCCGACGAACGCGCGGAACCGCGAAAGCGCCGCGCCCACGTCCTCGCCGTCCTCCATCCAACGCGGCTCGGGCACCTCGATCTGGTGGCAAACCCCCTGCCCCAGCGGCCGCCGCGGGCGCACGAACGCCTCGAACCGCTCCCCCGACGCGCGGCTGGCCACGAGGTGCACGAGCTCGGGCCGCGCCTCGCCGCCGCCCGCCGGTGGCCCGGGGTTGGCCGCGCCCTCGACCAGCACCACCCGCGCCGGGCCGTCGAGATAAGGGCGCAGCGGCGAGAGCGGCGAGGCGGCCGTCACGCGCCGCCGGCGGGGAGCGTCGTTCCTGGCCTGGTGCTCGATCTGCCGGTCGACCATGAACACGAAGGCCCGCAGCATCTGCTCGAAGCGCGCGGGCTCGTCCTCCAGGGCGGCCAGCGCGCTCGCCACGGCCTCGACCGTGGCGAGGCACTCCGGCCGGGGCTCCTTGCGAATGCGGTAGTTGCCCGGCGCCCGGGGGATCACGCCCATGCGGCGCGCCGAGGCCAGGCGCGGGTTCTGCGCGAGCATCTTCTTCGCCTGCCACCACGTGCCGTCGACGACGATGAGCGTCCGCACCGGCGGCGCCGGCGCGCCCCCCGCCGGGTGGGCGTCTCCGCCGGGGAAGAGCACCGCCGTCGTCGGATCGCTGGCGAGCGCGGCGATGCGCGCGTCGTCCTCGAAGACCACGCCCTCGTGCAGCTCGGAGTTCGGCAGGGAGAGGTGCGTCATGCGCGCGGTGCCGATGCCCACGCGGCGCTCGCGCGGGTGCTGGAGGAGCACGACCCGGGTCCTCGTCGGGAGCGAGGGCAGGAGCGCGCAGTAGCAGACCGGACGGGGGCGCCGGCAGCGCCAGCAGACGTCGCGCATGGGCGCACCTTAGCCGCGCTGGCCCCGGGATCCACGCCGCACCCGCGGCGCAGGCGCCACACGCCATGCTACGCTCGGTCCGCGCTCGATTCCTCCCGCCCCCGGGCGAAGCGAGCGAACCCTGACCATGGGCGGAGCACCGGGATGAGAGCCAGGATACCGAGCAGCGGCGTTCGTGCGCGGGGAGCTCGGCGGTGAGCTTCGACGTGTCGGGCACCGACTACCTCGACGCGATCTTCGCGGCGCTCCGCGGCGGATCGCGCCAGCTCGCCGCGATGAAGGCGTGGCTCGCCAGCGCCCGGCGCGCCTCCTCGTCCACCTGGCGCTTCCAGTTCCTGGCCGCGGCCCGCGCGGCGCACCGGCGGGCCGGCGCCTACCTCGACGAGTCCGAGGAGCGGCTCCGCCGGCTCGGCCCCACCGATCAGGTGCCGGCGCCGCTGGACCAGCTCCCCAGGAACGTCGCCGCGATGCGCGCGGACCTCCTCGATCAGGAGCGGAAGCTGCAAGGCCTCGAGACCGAGGCCACCTCCCGGTGGCGGGGCAGCCCAGGCCCGCGCGGAAAGTCGAGCGCCTAGAGCGGCGGTCACCCGCTTCGGATACGGGCCCATCTCGACGTTTTCGGTGCTCAGCGCACCGGAGTGCGCTTGCGCGCCGAACACGCCGATCTGGGCCCGTCTCCTGTGCGGGTGACCGCCGCTCTGGGACGCGTGTACGAGAGGCGGAGGAAGACCGGCCTATTCGAGCGTGGGAATTTCTCCGTCTTGCCAACGGTTGAGCTCTTCCGCGGTGGCGCCATGGTTGTGGAGCTCGTGGCCGTCATGGCGGCTCTTCTGCTTGTCTGTTCCGGCGCGACGCTCGCCGTGCGAGGTCACAGCATGTCAGGACGAAAGAGCCGGCGATACCGCCTCGTGCTCGCCCCGAGAGCATGAAGACACCGTCGCCGCGATAATGGATCGTGCGCGGGTAGCGCGGCGTGGTCGCGGCGTGCGCCTTGACCACCTCGAAGACGAAGAAGTTGTAGGTCTTCACGAGGCGAGCATCCACGAGCCGGCACTCGAAGCTCGCATGACACTCGGCGATGAGCGGCGCCCCGACCGCCGTGCCAGGGAGCGGCGTCAGCCCGAAGGCAGAGAGCTTGTCCGTGTCGCGGCCCGAGCAGTTGCCGATGCGAACCACCGTCTCGGCGAGATCCATGTTCGGGAGGTTGATCACACACGCCTTGCTCCGGCGGATCAGATCGAAGCTGTGGTTCGCGCTGCTGATGACGCACCCGACCAGAGACGGCGTGAACTCCATGACCGTGTGCCAGCCCATGGTCATGATGTTGGTCTCGCGCCGCCACGCCGAGCTGACGAGCACGATCGGGCCGGGCTCGAGCAATCGCCGGATCTCGGCCACCGGGAAGTCCTTCTTGGCGTGGACCTTCACCCGGGGTGCGCCTCTCTCGGTGGAAGTCCTCATCCGGGATGCTCCTCGCGTGTCACCAGGCGCCGTCGCTGCTGCCGGAGAGGTCCCGCCGCGCGTCGACAGGGGCGTTGTGCCATGCGATCGCGCGCCTGGCCCACTCCGCGGCAGCAGGCGCCGGCCGGGAGACGCGCCGGCGCTCCGCGCCCGCCGCGGGCGGCCCGGCGACGAAATTCTGCTCCTGGACGCGGCGCATGAGGGCGCGGGATTCACTCCCAGCGGCCGCCCCGCCAGGCGTCGTCTGGAACACGAAGCGCGCGGCGGCTGGTACACAGCCTTACCGCCGGCGCCCGCCGCAATGTCCGTGCCATGGCGCGCTCGTGCGATGGATGGATGGATGGATGGATGGATGGATGGAGTGAGCGCCTCGTTCGCGCGACGTCCCATCCGTGCTGCGACTCCGATTCAACTTGACAGTACGGCGGTTTTCCGTGTTTGTTATAGTTAGGACCTTGGCCTAACCGGAGCTCGACTTGCCGGGCGCCAGGTGATCCCCGGTTGTACTCAGAAAGCTCTTCCAGCACGTCCGCCGTGCCCTGGATCGGTGGGGCTCGGCCACGTCCATCCTCTGAAAGAAACAGTGAGGTAGTCCTATGTCTCTCTTTATCTCACGCGACCCAGCTGTTTTCCTGACTCAGGTTGGTCTGCTCACCGCAGCTTCGTTGTGTTTCACCGGGTGCGGCCCCGTCGATCACTCGGACGAGCCGGTCGAGGCCCACGGCGAAGCCCTCGACGACGGAGAGCCCGGCGACGGAGAGCTCGGCGACGGAGAGCTCGGCGACGAGGCGGCCGCGAGCCCGGCCGGCGAGGAGGCCTTCACGTCGCGCGAGATCCTGCGCGGCCTGTCGTATCCGATGCGGGTCGTCTGGGGGCCGGACGGCCACCTGTGGCTGACCGAGCGCACGGCGAAGCGGATCGTGCGCGTGAACCCGGTGGACGGCGCGCTGACGCCCGCGGTCACCATCTCGGATGCGTTCCAGTCCGGCGGGCAGGACGGGGTGCTGGGCCTGGCGCTGCACCCGGCTCTGCTCGAGGGCAAGGGCAAAGACTACGTGTACGTCTCCTTCACCTACGACGTCGATCCCGGCGCGGCCGTGGACCGCAGGACGAAGATCCGCCGCTATACATACGACGCGGCGACCCAGACCCTGGGGAGCCCCGTCGACGTCATCACCGGCCTGCCGGGGAGCGACGATCACAACTCCGCGCGGCTCATGATCGGCCCCGATCGGAAGCTCTATTACACCATCGGGGATCAGGGGAACAATCAGTTCGGCAGGAAGTGCCTCCCGATCCGCGCGCAGGACCTGCCCACGGCGGCCGAGGTCGCGGCGCAGGACTGGTCGACGTACCAGGGCAAGATCCTGCGCTTGAACCTCGACGGCTCGATCCCGCACGACAACCCGCAGATCGACGGCGTCCGCAGCCACATCTATTCGTACGGCCATCGCAACCCGCAGGGCCTCACGTTCGGCCGGGGTGGCAAGCTCTATGCGAACGAGCACGGGCCGAAGAGCGACGACGAGCTGAACCTGATCAAGCCCGGCAGGAACTACGGCTGGCCCCACGTCGCCGGGTATCAGGACGACCAGGCCTACACGTACGACAACTGGTCGGCCTCGAGCCCGACGCCCTGCGAGTCGCTCGTGTGGGACGACTACACGCCCCCTCCCTCCGTCCCGCGGCAGCTGGAGAGCGCCTTCAGCCAGCCCTTCAAGGAGCCGCTCCTCACGTTCTTCACCGTCCCGAACGACTACGACTTCTTCGATCCGGCGTGCGGGTTCCTCCAGTACATCTGCTGGCCGACGATCGCGCCCTCCTCGCTCCACTACTACCGCGCCGGGAACGGCATCCCCGGGTGGGGGAACTCTCTCCTGATGACCACCCTCAAGAAGGGCGCGCTGTACCGGGTGAAGCTGAGCCCGAACGGGAAATCCGCGGTCGGTGAGCCCGCCGTCCTCTTCAAGACCATCAACCGCTACCGCGACCTCGCGATGAGCCCGGACCGCAAGACACTCTATGTGATCACGGACACCGCGGGGAACACGAGCGGACCGACCGGTGGGGCCACGACGGTCCTGGACAACCCGGGAGCGATCCTCGAGTTCAAGTACACCGGAACGCCCTGAGCCAGCGCCGGAGGAGCCGGCCTGTCGCCCCGGGCGCTGCGCCCGGGGTGGCCCGGCTCAGAACGGCGTGTCGCCGTCCTCCGGAACGATGATCGATTTCAGCGCGCCGTCCTGGCAGTCCGCCTGAAGGCGGAAGCCTTTTTCGGCGTCCGACAGGTCGAAGCGGTGGGTGACGATGGAGTCGACGTCCACCGCCCCCTCGGCGACCAGCCGGATCGCCCGCGGGTACACGTGCCCCATGCGCCGGGAGAACTTGACCTTCAGCCCCTTGCGCCGGCACAGCGCCGCCGGCAGCGCGTAGCGGTCGCCCTCGGGGATGCCCGCGAGCAGGATCCGCCCGCCGATGCGCGCCGCCTCGGCCGCGTGGTGGAAGCCCTCGGGCGAGTTCGTCGCCTCGAGCACGAGGTCGACGCCCCGGCCGCCGGTCCACCCCATGACGGCCGCGAACGTCGGCGCCGCGTCGTGCGCGCCCAGCCGGCGCGCGGCCTCCGCCCGGTACGCGACGGGGTCGACCGCGAAGACGCGGTCGGCCCCCGAGAGGCGCGCGAGCTGCACCAGGCACAGGCCGATCGGCCCGCAGCCCAGCACCACCACCGTCTCCTGCAGGCGCGGCCGCGCCAGGTCGATGGCGTGGACCGCGACGCCCAGCGGCTCCAGCATCACGGCCCGGCGCACCGAGAAGCCGGCGGGCAGCGGCACGACCTGCTCGGGATGCACCGCCAGCCGCTCCACCATGGCGCCGTGGAGCGGCGGCGCGCCCAGGAACTGCACGAAAGGGCACAGGTTCACGTGGCCGCGCTGGCACCACTCGCAGCCGCCGCAGGCGTGTGCGGGGTCGACGGCGACCAGCTGCCCCCTGGACAGGCCCAGCTCCGGGTAGTCCTGGGCTACCCAGCCGGCGAACTCGTGCCCCGGCACGAAGGGGTCGCGGACCTGCGCCGCGCCGATCCCGCCCTCGAGATAATAATGCAGGTCGCTGCCGCAGATCCCGCAGCCCGCGACCTGGATCGTCACCATGCCCTCGCGCGGCGCGGGAGGTTCGATCTCGCCGAGCCGGACGTCGCGGATGCCGTGGATGAACGTTGCGCGCACTGTTCTACACTTCCCTTTCGCCGCCCCGCCGTGATCCCCGCCGCGCCGGACCGAACGATTGTCCCGGCGCGACGCCGCATGTAATCTGCCCCCGTGATCGCTTGTCAATCCCACCTTCCGGGTCGCTGACGGGCGCCATGCGGGCCGATCTCGTCCTCGGCATCGACCTGAGCACCACCGCCGCCAAGGCGGCTGTCTTCGACGCGCAGGGGCGCCTGCACGCCGCCGGTCGGGCGCCGCTCTCGCTGGCGCGCCCGGCGCCCGACCGGTTCGAGCAGGATCCCCGGGACTGGTGGGGCGCCCTGTGCCGGGCGGTCGCGGACGTCACCGCCGCGGTCGACCCGGGGCGCATCGCGGGCCTCGCGATCGCGCACCAGCGCGAGACGTTCGCCTGCCTCGACGCCGGCGGCGAGCCGCTCCGCCCCGCCATGCTCTGGCTGGACGGGCGCGCGCGCGGGCACCTCGGCCCCCTGGTTCGCCGCATCGGGGAGGGCCGGCTGAGGGCGCTGTCCGGCAAGGCCGCGGATTTCGGCCCGGCGCTGCCCAAGATCGCGTGGCTGGCCGAGGAGGAGCCGGAGACCCACCGCCGCACGGCCCTCTTCTGCGACGTGCAGGCCTACCTCGTGCAGGCCCTCACCGGGCGCGCCCGCACCAGCTGGGCGAGCGCCGACCCGCTCGCGCTCTTCGACATCGGCGCCCGCCGCTGGTCGGAGGAGCTCTGCGGCGCCGTCGGCGTCGCGCCCGACCGGCTGCCGGAGGTGTTTCCCCCCGGCGCGCCGCTCGGCGTGGTGTCGGCGGCCGCCGCGGCGGCCACCGGGCTGCGCGCGGGCACGCCGGTGCTCGCCGGCGGCGGCGACGGCCAGGTGGCCGGGCTCGGCGTCGGCGCCCTGGACCCGCGGCGCGCTTACCTGAACCTCGGCACGGCCGTGGTCTTCGGCGTCTGGAGCGCGGAGCCGCGGCAGGACCCGGCGTGGCGCACGATGATCAGCGCCTCCGGCAACGGCTACGTGCTGGAGAGCAGCCTGCGCAGCGGGGCCCTGCTCTCGGACTGGTACCTGCGCCGCCAGCTGGGCGTCGATCCGCGCGACGAGGCCGCGA
Organism: Sorangium cellulosum; assembly: GCF_002950945.1. Lineage (GTDB taxonomy): Bacteria > Myxococcota_A > Polyangia > Polyangiales > Polyangiaceae > Sorangium > Sorangium cellulosum_E. The sequence goes on along the minus strand of NZ_CP012673.1, from coordinate 4,110,230 downwards.
TGGCCGCGATCGAGGCGGAGGCGGCGTCGCTGCCGCCCGGCAGCGACGGCCTGCTGCTCCTGCCCTACTGGGAGGGCGCCATGAACCCCCACTGGGACCCTGACGCACGCGGCGCGATCCTGGGCCTGTCGGACGCGCACGGGCGCGGGCACGTCTACCGCGCGTTGATCGAGGGTGTGGCCCTGGAGCAGGCGCTGGTGCTGGACCTGATGCGCGGCGCGGCGGGGATCGAGGTCGCGGAGTTCGCCGCGGTCGGGGGCGTCGCCGAAAGCGACCTCTGGTGCGCCGTCATGGCCGACGCGACGGGCGTCGCCCTCCAGCGGTCCGAAACGGTCGAGGCGGCCTGCCTGGGCGCCGCCATGTGTGCGGCCGCGGGCGCCGGGCTGGCCGGGAGCATCGAGGCGGCCGCGACGGCGATGCGCGGGGCCGCCACCGCGACGTTCCAGCCGGACCCCGAGCGCCGGCGGCGCTACGCGGCGCTCCTGGGGATCTACCGGGACATGTATCCCCAGCTCTCCGGGCTGCTGCGCCGCCTGTCGGCCTTCGCCAGGGAGTGAGCGCGGCCCCTCGCCGGAGGCCTGGAGAGCTCCGGCGTCTACTTCTTTTCCGACGCCGCGTGCTTCATGTTCATGTACACGCCGCCTCTCTCGAGCTCATCCAGCATCTGGCGGAGTCGGCTCTCCTTCGTCTCCTGGCGCTTGGCGCGCAGGATCCAGCCGATGTAATCGTTTTGCTGGTATGCAGGGCGCTGCGTGTAAGCATCCATCAAGCCTCGCTCGCCGAGCGCGTTCCTGACGAAGTCCGGCATCGGATACCTGGGTCGCTTCAGCCCTGAAGAGTCGGCGCGCATCGATTCCTCCTGGGGCTGCAGCATACCGCGCTGCCGCCCAGCGCGGAAGCGAGGTGCGGCCGGGCGACATGAACGCTGCACCACTGTAGCGTGGATCCCCCTCCGAGCCGACCGGCAGCACGCGATCGGCGCCTGCGCCGCGCGGCTCGCAATGTGGCTCCACCGCCTTCTTTCGGGACGAGAAGTTCTTCTACCGGCGGTGGCCGAGGGACTCGCGTTGTGTCGCCGTGAGCCGGTCGAGCCTGGCGGTGATGGCGTAGGTTCCGGACGCTGCGCGCCGGAGCGCCACTGGACCGGTGATGTTCGGGTGTTGCTCGGCGTCGTGCAGGGCGGTCGTGACGCGGTCCGGAGGCCAGCCCAGCCCGGTGGCCAGCTGCTGCACCGTGAGCGGCACGCTCGCGTGCACGAGCGCGGCGAGCACCGTCAGCGCGTCACCGACGGCAGCTTCCGTGGGGCCGCCGGCCATGTCGTCGCTGAGGCGCGCGAAGAATCGGCCCGCGCGGTCCAGCCGGGCTCCGGCGGTGGTGGTGGCACCGAAGATCTCTGCTCCCTGCATGGCGGCATCCGCCCACATCGCGTTCGCGCGAGCGCTCGTCGTCCACGCCCGCTCCCAGACATCGTCGTCGACGACGTAGCGCTCGCCCCGCCGGGGGCCGCGCTCGCGCCGGACCACCGTCAGCCCTTCCAGATAACCGATGGCCTTGGACACCGACGCGGGGCTGACCCGCAGGCGCTCGACCAGCTCGGCGGCGGTCAGGGCGCCGGCGTCGATGGTGTAAAGACAGGCGAGCACCCGGGCCGCCATCCGTGGAAGCCCCGTCTGGACCATCAGCGCCGCGAACTGCTCGACGAAGCCGCGCACCGCCTCGGGGTCCCGCCCCCCGGCGCCGGCGGCGACCGGCAGCTCCGCGGGCGGGGCCGGCCTGCGCCGACGGGCGCGCCACCCGGTGGCCTCGTGGGCGTGGTCCGCCCGGTAGCCGTCGGGCCCGCCGTTGCGGGCCACCTCCCGGCTGATGGTCGACGTCGGCCTGCCGAGCCGCCTCGCGATCTCGGCGTACCCGAGCCCTTCGGCCAGCCCGGACGCGATGTCCCGGCGGTCCTGGTCGCTCAGCCTACCTCCCGGCATCCTCCCCGCCTCCTGTCGGTCGATGGTCGAGGCCAGTGTGCGTTCGCGATCAGCACATTGCAACGATCGATTGCCAGAGCATTGCATTCACTCACAGCGCCATTGCAACATGCACTATCAACTCGCCGCGCGGCTCAACAAATCCCTTGCTCGTCTGTTGACGATGCATGAAACGCCACGTAGCTTTCGTGGCTGCTCGAGGAGCCGCGGCGAGGCGCCGGCGAGCGCCGCCCGCTCCCCGAGGCGACGCAGCCGTGCCCGGCGTGCAGGTGACGTCCATGGCCCCTGTTATCGACCCCAGAGCGCCTGCCGACATGGCCAGTCGGTCCCTGGCGCCGGATCTGGCCCGTGGCTTCATGCTGCTGCTGATCGCCCTGGCGCACGCCCCCGCGTTCGTCAGCCGCTGGGATCTCGGGCCGGCCGCGCTCAACACCACCGCCGCGCTCGTCCGATCCCTCGTCGCCGAGAACCAGGCCCGCGCCATGTTCGTGTTCCTCTTCGGCTACGCGCTGGGGCAGCTGACCCAGCGGCAGCACGCGCGAGGCAGCGACTGGACTTCCATTCGCACGCTGCTGCGGCGCCGGAGCCTCGGTCTGATCGCCATCGGCTTCGCGCACTCGGTCCTGCTCGTGCCGTTCGACATCGTCGCGGTCTACGGGCTGACGCTGCTCTTGGTCGCGCCGCTGGTCCGGACCGGGGGCGCGGTCCTGTGGTGGATCAGCGCGCTGACGCTCGTCCCCGCGACACTCCTGCTCTCGTGGCAGAGCGTGACGGCACAGACCGCCGCTGCCATGGGCACTCCCATGACGATGGCGCAGCTCATGGCCCCCGATTACGGTACCCACGTCCTCGCCGGCCTCCCGTTCTGGCCAGTGAAGACGGCCGCCTCCACCATCGTGGTGGTGCCGGGCATGCTGCCGGGCATCTGGGCCGCCAGGCGGCGGCTCCTCGACGAGCCGGAGCGCCATGCGCCGCTCCTGTTGCGCGTCGCCGCGATCTTCATGGCTGTCTCCGTCATGGGCAGGCTCCCCATGGCCCTGCTGCAGATCGGCGCGTGGACGACGTCGGTGAGCTGGACGGTGGCCGGCGCCCACGCCCTGACCGGGTACGCCGGCGGCATCGGCATGGCTGCCGCCGCCGGGCTCGTCGCGATCAGGATCGGGCGCGACCCTGGACGCCTCGCTGCGGCCCTCGCCGCGCTGGGCCAGCGGTCGCTGACGTTCTACCTGTTCCAGTCGGCGGCGTGGGTGGCGCTGTTCTACCCGTTCACCCTCGACCTGAGACATGACATGGGACTCGCGGCCAGCTGCGCGGTCGCCGTCGCCCTGTGGATCACGTCGATCCTGCTGGCCGACTGGATGCGCCGCGCAGGCCACCGCGGCCCGGCAGAGGTGCTGCTGCGACGGTGGTCCTAGGACAACGCGCCCTCACGCCGGGTGCAGCGGGGCTCCGACTTCCGCGGCGGGCGCCTCGTGTACGGCTGGCTCGGCGATCGGGAGCGTGAAGGTGAACCGGGTGCCGTGCCCGACCTCGCTCTCCACCCAGATGTGGCCTCCGTGCGCGTCGACGATGCCCTTCGCGATGTAGAGCCCGAGCCCGGTGCCCTGTTTGCCGGGCGTCTCGCCCTTCCAGAACCGCTCGAAGAGACTCGCCAGGTCCTCGCGGGGGATCCCGGGCCCCGTGTCGGCGACGGCGAAGCGGGCCATGGTCCCCTCCCGGTCCACAGAGAGGGTCACCTGGCCCCCCTGCGGCGTGAACTTCAGCGCGTTCCCGAGGAGGTTCGACAGCACCTGGAGCACCCGCTCCCGCTCCGCGTGGATCACGAGCCCGGGCTCGATCACGCGGCCGGAACACCGTCGAGCGCGCCCGGCGGCGAGCAGGAGCGTGGCAGAGGCGAGGGCTCGTGAGGACCTTGGAGAGGCAGTAGATTCCCCGCGGCGAGCGCGGGAGACGCGGCGTCAATACATCAGGTTGCCCTGACCGAGCTGGAAGTTGATGTTGGACCCGAACTGATCCCGCGCGCTCTGGACCCGCGAGATCGCCGCCGAGATCCGGCTCTGGCGCTGCGACCAGGTCGTCGCCGCGAGGCCCGCCGCGATCTCGCTCTTCGCCTCCTGGAGGCGGGTCTGGGCCACGGTGTGCAGCGGCGTCACCAGCTCGGGCGCGCTGAAGAGCTCCAGCACGTCGTCGATCTCGACCCGGGCGAGATCCATCAGGCCGTACTGGACGTCGGCCCTGGTGTCGTGGAACTGGTTGACCAGCGTGTGGGCCGCCTGCAGGCGCTGCTTCGCGATGTCGAGGTTGAACGCGGCGCCGAGGACACGGAGGAAGCGCGCCATGTTGCTGATGTCGTCGGAGCCGAACGAGATCGGGCTGCCGAACTCCGCGGTGAGCTCGGCCGCGGCCGGAGAGGCGCTGAACTGCGTCCCGGTGTAGAAGGCGACCGCGGCCTCGAGGCTCCCGAAGGCGTTGGTGTGGAAGAAGGGCGGGTTGTCCACGGCCTCGATGACCGGCGGCGTGTTGAATTTGCCGTCGCCGAAGCCGGTGAAGAGCCCGCCCGGGTCCAGATCGCCGAGCACGTCGAAGTTGGGCGAGGTCAGGTTCTGGCCGCCGAAGCCGCCGTCGAAGACCCCGTCCCCCTCCGGGTCGAACGGGGACAGCGGGGCGAGCCGGGTCCCCGTGTCGAAATTGCGGTTCAAGCCCGTCACCTGATGGTTCGCGCCCCCGTTGAAGTGGCACACGTTGCAGCGGCCCTTCGCCGGATCCATGAACGCGAGCCGCCCGGCGTTCGCGTCGGGATCCGCGAGGTTGACCTGCTGCAGGTTGATCTCGTTCGTCCGGCCGAGGCTCAGCTGGAAGTCCTCCACGAGATCGAGCTCCTGCTCGGTCGGGAGCCGGAACGCCACGTCGACCTCCCTCGCGAGGTCGGTCGGATAGTGCTGCTTGATCGCCCCGGTGAGGAACGCGCGGAGCGAGCCGTCGCCCGGAGCGCCGTCGCCCGACCAGCCCGTGCGGTGCACCGGCGGATCGGACGAGCCGTCCGCCGGGTCGGGCTCGAGGGTCAGCGCCAGGGAGAGCGTGTGCGGGACGCTGCGCAGCGAGAACTTCTTGTCGAGATCCTCGAACCCGTCGACGTTCTCGAGGATCAGGCCAAACGCCCTCAGGCTGGGCGTCTCGAGCCCCGCGATGTCGGCGTCGTTGTCGGCCACGAAGAGGGGATCGAACGGGTTGCTCGCGTCGAGCGCGTTGATGAAGGGGACGTCGATCGTGAAGTTGTTCCCGACGGGGTGGCAGGTGCCGCAGGAGCGGCCGTTGCCCTCGAACGTCTCGCGGAAGAAGAGGTCGGCGCCCGCGCAGACCTGCGCGGAGACGAGCCCGGCGATCACGCGCGGATCCTGGGCGCAGAGGTCGAGCCGGTCCTGCGCGGTGAGCGCGCTCGACGCGGGCTCCACGCCCTCGGCGTCGCCGGACGGCGCGGGCTCGGCGCACGCGGTGAGGAATGCAGTCGCCAGAGCGGGGGTTAGGGCCAAGAGCCTGGACCAAGAAATAGGCATGTCGTTGTTCCCTCGTTGATTGTTCTCTGCCCGTCACCGTGCGCGGCGCGCGGACAGGCCGCCGCCGGCGCGGCGCGCGCCCGGCGGGCGGGTCAGATCCCGGCCGCCGGGCACACGTCGCCGTTCGCCCTGGCCACTGCAGGCGCGGCGGTATCGCCGCCAGCGCTCAGGGTCGAAGAGCGTGGAGCTCCGGTGTACCCAGCAGGCTTATCAGGGCTACCCTCACCGTCAATCCGCTTTATTGAAAGTTATTGCCACAGAGCACGATATCCACGGCGCACCAGGCGCGATGTCTGTTCGTCGCCATGACGCCGGCGAAAGCTCAAGAGTTCTTAACAATGCCGCTTCTCTTCTTAACGCGCGCACGACCACGCTGCGCTTGACACCGGGCGAATCGCCCGTCCGCTCGCGTGCGCCGATACGGCGGGGGCCGACGGGGCGCGCGGCGAGCTCCCGCCGCACGGGGTCGAGGCAGGTCAGCCACCCGGGCCGCTCCAGCAGGGATCTCGTGAGCCGAACAACGTCGCGCCGGCCGTCCGACCGGGGTCGCCGCGCTTGACGCCGCGCACGGCGAGTCCGCATAATCGCGCCCATGAGCTACATCGACGGATTCGTTGTTCCGGTGCCCGCGGGCAAGAAGGAAGCCTATCGCGAGGTTTGCGCGCAGGCCGCCCAGATCTTCAAGGAGTACGGCGCGACGCGCGTCGTCGAGTGCTGGGGCGACGACGTCCCGGACGGCAAGGTCACCGACTTCAAGGGCGCGGTGAAAGCCGAGCCCGGCGAGAACATCGTGTTCTCCTGGATCGTGTGGCCCTCGAAGGAGGTGCGCGACCAGGCGAACGAGAAGATGAGGACCGACCAGCGCATGCAGATGGGCGGGGATGCGCCGTTCGATGCCAAACGCATGATCTTTGGCGGGTTCGAGATCCTCATGGACACGGACGGAGAGAAGGGCTGAGCGAGCCCCGAGGTCCACGAGCTCACGCCGCCCCCACGGCACGCCGAGGGGGCGGCGGCTCACGACCGCGCGTCGTTCTTCCCCCTTCCCCCCTTCCCCGCCCCGCCGCGCGCGCGGCCTGGATTCGCGTGTCAGAAATCCCGCCAGGATCTGGGCCTGCTGTCGTGCTGTGACAGGGAGGAGCCAGATGCTCCTTCAACGATCGGGGTTTGCGCGTCTCGCTCGCTCGAGGAGACCTTCGCGAACGGCCGGCCACTCCTCGGCGAGGATGGAGAACAGCACCGTGTCGCGGACCGTACCGTCGTCCCGCCGCTGATAGCGGCGCAGGGTTCCTTCGTAGCGGGCGCCCAGACGCGCGATGGCCTGCTGAGAGCGCACGTTCCGCACGTCGGTCTTCAACTGCACGCGACCGGCGCGGAGGACATCGAAGGCATGCGCGAGCAACTGCAGCTTCGCGTCGGGGTTGACCTGCGTCGACCAGACCGCGGGCGCATACGCGGTGCCGCCGATCTCCAGCCGAGCATCTCCGACGGACACCTCGAGATACGACGAGGTGCCCACGACGGCGCCGGCCGGGAGACCTGCGTACGGTCGCAGGAGGCGCACGATCCACACGAAGCGGCCCTTCGCCTGCATGCTCCTGAGGCCCGCAGCCCACGCGTCGGGATCCCGTGGACGGCCGGCGAGATGGCGCCAGACCGCGTCATGGTCCAGCGCCCGGAACAGGGGCTCGGCGTCGCGGTCAGGGTCACAGGGCGAAAGCTCGACGACATGCCCGGTGAGCCGGATGCCGGGCGCCGGCGGCCACAGCATGACCGGCCATGCGGTATCCTCCGGGCGAGCGTCGACGATCGGGGAGAAACGGTCGCTTGCAGTCATGGCGAGGGAGAAGGAAATCCCATCGTTTCAGGGACGTCAAGCCTTAACGGCGGGACCTGCCCCGGGCTGACAGGACATTCTTCCATGCGAACCGCCTCTTTTATTTGGAGAGATGCGACGCCCCATCAACAGCTCATCACGCAACGAAGAGACCGTGTTCAGGAGCCGGCAGCGAGTGTCCCCGGTCAATCGGCTTCGCTGGACGGCCCCCTGGACCGATCCATGAAGGCTCCGGCGCCAGGCGCTATGCACACAGCGGTCCAGCCCTCGCCAGGTTCCGGCGAGCACGGCGAGTACTGCGAGGGGCGACCTTCTGCTGGCGAGGCATGCGGACGCACCGCGGCCCGCCCCGGCCAGGCCGCGGATGAGCCGTCCGGAGGGGCATCGCGCCGGCCGGACGGCCGGAGGTCCTTGTCGATTCTTGCGGGTCAGCGCGTCGTGGCGTCGACGCACTTTCGCCACGCGCTGCGGGCGCTCGCGTACGTCGTCCGGACGGCGAGCTCGCGTTCGACCGCGGTGATCGCGGGCAGCTTGCGGCAATGCATCTCGACGTGGAGGGCGCATTCCACGCGCGCCCGCGCCTCGCGCAGGGTCCCCGGCCAGCCCCCGGTCGCGCGGCGCCCCTCCTGCAGCAGCTCCTGCCGACACCCGTCAGCCCACGTGCGTCCGAGCGAATCGGCGCTTTGCTCGATGAGCGCCCGCCGCGCCGCCGAGACCTCCGAGGTGACGTCGCCCTCGGCCGGCAGGCTCCCCTCCCCCTCGATCGCGGGCCTCAATCGACGACCTGCGGCTGAGGTCCCGGGACGATGCCCGCGATATCCGGATCTTCCCCCGGCACCTGGGCGCCGCTCGGCCCCTTGTCGTTGCGGCGCTCGAGGCGGCTCGCCGTCTTGTCGCGCTGCTTCTCGATACGAGCGCGCTCTTTCTGTCGCTTCAACGCGGTCTGTCGTTGCATGATGACTCCATCTCAGGACGCCCCCGAACGGGCGTGTTGGTTGACGCGAGCGCTCCGCGGTCATCGGGAGCTCCACCTGGACCGGTTCGGTGCACGAGGCGCATCCGCTCACGGCCCACCGAGGGACTCGACAACAAGCGTGGACCCTCGCCGGAAAGACCCATGGATTCCGGACCTGCGAGCATGCGAGGTCGCCCTCTGCCACGGGCTCGGCGATCTGCCTGAATCCCGCGACTGGCTCACCCGCGAGCTCTATCGATGAGCCAAAAAAAAGCGGCGGACCTTCGGGGGTCCGCCGCCCTATGTCGACTGAACGAGTGGAGCGATCAGTAACGATCGCGGCCGCCGCCGCCGCCGCGCCCGCCGCCACCGCCGAAGCCGCGACCACCGCCGCCGCCGCCGCCGCCGCCGGCCGGGCGCTCCTGCGCCTCGTTCACCTTGAGCGAGCGCCCATCGAGCATCATGCCGTTGAGCTGCGAGATCGCGGCGTTCGCCGCCTGGGCCGAGCCCATCGTGACGAACGCGAACCCGCGCGGCTGGCCGGTCTCGCGGTCGGTCGGCATCGCGACCTCCCGGACCTCACCGCTGCCGGCGAACGCGCTCTCGAGGGACTCGCGCGTGGTGCTGTACGAAAGATTGCCGACGTAAAGACGATTACCCATGACACGTTGCTTTCACGGCTTACAGATGCGCTCGTGAGCGCACTTCGCCTGCCATTCGATGAAGCCGTTACGGATCGAACGGTGACGTGCCGCGCAGCGAAACCTGCGCAAGCACACGGTGCGTCGTCCAGTCATCCGCGCGAGCAATAGTCTCCCTTGTGAGGGGGAGAGAGAAAGCATCGTGTCGAGAGCCAGTGACGTCGTGAGGAAGGGGGAAGGTACTCCGCTACGGCGCGATATGCAAGCGGCACCGCGTCGGTTTTTAGTTTTCCCCTCCCCCTACCCCTCCCCCTCCTCCTTGGGCCGCCTCGCCGCTCCTCAGCACACTGGGGCACCAGCACGGAAACGACGCTCGATGCCCGGGTGCTTCCCTTGCGATGCAAATGAAAATCACTATCATCAAGGACGCGAACGGCTCGGCGAGCGCTGGGTGGTGGTCGCCGGCACGGTGCCGGCGCGGACTGGCTGCGCGCGTCGATCATCCCATCGCAGGAGGTTACGACGGTGTCCGAGAGCTTCTCACCAGCCGTATTGCCCGCGCCCCTGGTCGTTTTTCAACTCGCGATCGGCCACTATCGATCGAGCGCGCTCGCCTTGGTAGCGAAGCTCGGTGTCGCGGACCTGATCGCCGCAGGCCGGCGGAGCGTGGACGATCTGGCGAGCGCCACGTCGACACAACCGCAGGCGTTGCGGCGCGTGCTGCGCCTCCTCGCGAGCGTCGATGTGTTTCGCGAGGACGACGCGGGAGGCTTCGAGCTCACGGCCGCGGGTCAGCTCCTCCGATCCGATGTGCCGGGATCCATGAAGGCGCTCGTCGCCACGTTCGCGGGCCCTCCCATCCAGGAGAGCTGGCGGGAGCTAGAGTACTGCGTCCGCACGGGCCAGCCTGCGTTCAAGAAGGACGACCCGAACGCCGATTGGACCGCGCGCTTCTCGGCGGATCCAGAGACCGCGGCGAACTTCGACAAAGCGATGGCGACCGCGACCGCGCTCGCCGCGCCGGCGGTCGCGAGCGCCTACGACTTCTCGAGCTTCAACACGATCGTGGACATCGGAGGAGGAAACGGCACGCTCTTGGCGGCGATCTTGAGCGCGCATCCGCAGCTGCGCGGCACGTTGTTCGAGCGCCCCGACGTCCTCGAGCGGGCGCGCGGCGCGCTCGCTTCGAGCCCACTAAAGGCCCGGATCGACCTCGCGCCGGGGAGTTTCTTCGAGGCCGTCCCGGCGGGCCTGGATGTGTACCTGCTCAAGCACGTGATCCACGACTGGAGCGACGCCGACGCTTGCGCGATCTTGAAGGTGTGTCGCCGCGCCATGCCGACGCACGCGAAGCTCTTGCTCGTGGAAGGGGTTTACCCGCGGCGCATCGAGCCGTCGTTGGAAGCGCAGGGCGCCACGGCCAACGACGTCAACATGCTGGTCTGTACCGGAGGACGCCAGCGCTCCGAGGCGGAATTTCGAGAGCTGCTGGCGGCCGCATCCTTCCAGCTTACGCGGATCGTCCCGGCCTCGGTGGGGGCCTGCGTCATCGAGGGCGTGCCCTGCTGAGCCTGCGCTGTCGTCCGCGGTTGCATCGTGATCCCGCGCGCGGTCGTCAGATCCTGGGTTCCATGTCCGTGATTCGCTTCATGATCCGCTCCGCCGCGGCGGCGGGGTGCTCGTCCAGGCAGAGGATCGCGTTTCCGAGCAACGCCGTTGTCGTGATGTGACCGGCGTTCAACAAGAGGCCGACGACGCCGACGATCTCCTCATCGTCCAGGCGGCTCCCGTCGACCTCCGCGGCCAAGAGCCTGCTGATCAGCCCGTCGTCGGGCCGGGCGCGGCGCTGCTGGATGTGCGAGAGCAGGTAGCCGTTCAGCTCGCGCACGATAGCGCCGACGCGGTTCATCGTGGCCTGATCCAGCTGGGCCTGCGGGTCCTGCTCGCCGATCGACAATATCGCGTCGGTCCACCCACGGAAGGTCGCCTGGTCCGCGGCGGGGATGCCGAGCAGCTCGGCGATGACGATCACCGGCAGCGGATGGGCCAGGGCCTCGATCAGATCGAAGCGCCCGACATCGCGGACGCTGTCGAGCAATCGGCTGGTGACCGCCGCGATCCGCGGCGCGAGCGCGGACACCACGCGCGGCGTGAACGCCGCACACGGGAGCCATCGCCGACAGCCCGGCGCTCGGGCTCACGTTTTACTCGATCGGCACGGACCCGGTGATCCCGCTCGGCGACGTCGCCCGCGGGTACTTCGAGGACGGCGGCGCCTACTACGACGCCGAGCTCAACTTCCTCGATCAGCACCCCGGGACGACGTGGTCCTACGCCAACCTGGGCTACGCGCTGCTCGGCCGGATCGGGGAGATCGCCGCGGAGGACGACTTCCGCGAGGTGTGCAGCGCCGCGGTCCTCAAGCCGCTCGGCATGCGCGACAGCTCCATGCGCCTCGCAGAGCTCGACCCCGATCGGATGGCGGTCCCCTACCTGTGGGACGGTGAGGAGCACCTGACCTGGGGACAGTACACGTTCGCCGATTACCCGAACGGCGGCCTGTTCGCGTCGGCCCACGACATCGTCCGGTTCGCCGCGGCCGTCGGTGATCCCGCGCTGCTCGAGGCGCGCGGCGTCCTGGGGCGCGCGAGCCGGGAAGAGATGCTGCGGCCGCACGTCGCCGCGCCGGAGCGGGAGGGCACGCAGGCGATCGGCTTCGTGCACACGGAGCTCGCAGGAGAGGCGATGTACGGGCACGACGGCAGCGAGATCGGCGTGCTGACGTCCATGCGAATCCGCGCGCGTGACGGTATGGCGGTCGTCCTGCTCACCAACAACGGCCAGAAGCAGGACATCGCGCCGATCCAGGCGATCCTCGAGACCCTGTTCGAGGCCGCCACGTCGCTCGACTGACGGCTGGAATGGCGCGCTCACGGGCGTGACCATCTCGTTGCCGCTCGCCCCGGGGCACTTCCACCTCGGTCAAGTCTTCACTTCCACCTCGGGCAAACGTGCGAGCTCCGCCTGCGGGGCCGTGATCGACCTCTGGCAAACCGACGAGGACGCGCTGTACGATAACATCGACTACGGGTACCGTGGCCACCAGTTCACCGGCCCCGGCGGCGAGTTCGAGGTGAGCACGGTCTTCCCGAAGGGATACGGGATCCTCGGCCTGGTCCGGTCCCCTCATATCCACGTCAAGGCGCAGGGGGCGAAGACGAAGCTCCTGACGACGCAGATCTTCTTTCCGGAGGACGCGGAGAGCCATGCGCGCGCCCCCCGGTTCAACCCGAGGCTCGTGGTCGACCTCCGACAGACCACCTCGGGGCCTCCGGTCGCGACCTTCGACTTCGTCCTGGAGGATGCATGACGCCCGCGCGAGCCCCCATCTGGATCCGCGTCGTGATCGGCGCGCTCGGCGCGGCGAGCTTCGCGCTCGGCCTCGCGTGCTTCGTGATGCCGGCGCGGCTCTTCGGCCCCGACGCCTACCGAACGCTGGCGCGCGTCCCGATCGGGCTCCTCGGCGCCATGGCGATCGGCGTCGCGCTCGGGACGGCGCGGGCCTTGCGCCACGCGACCGTCGACGCCGTACGAACCGTGGCGGTGACGATGTTCGGTGCGGCCATCCTCGTGCCGCCGGTCGTCACGTTCAACATCGGCGCCTTCGGCAACCTCACGTCGGGGACTCGCGCCTTCACGATAGTCGCCCTCGTCGTCGCCTTTGTCAGCGTCCCGCTGCTCTTGAGCCTTCGCGTCCTGAGGAGAATGCACCGCGCCCGAGACCCGCGCGCGAGCCGCCCTTAGCGCCAGGGCTCCGCGGCGCCGCGCTCGTCGTCGCCGAGCTTCGCCGCGGCGACGACGAGCGAGGAGCGTTTGCGCCACTGGCTGGGCGTCATGCCGAAGCGGCGGGCGAACGCGCGCGAGAAGTGGCTCTGGCTGGAAAACCCACTTTCGACCGCGACCGCGAGGAGCTTCGTGTCCGGGCTGCCGAGCTTCAGCGCCTCCGCGGCGCGCTGCAGTCGCCTCTCTCGGATCCAGGCCTCGACGCTCGAGCCGCTCGCGGCGAACAGCCCATCGAGGTGCCGTCGGCTGACGCGTTGCGCGGAGGCCACCCGCTCGGCCGTCAGGTCCGGATCCGCCAGCTCACCCTGGCGTCGCGGCTTCCACGCCCCCACGCAGCTGCTCGCACGGAGAGGGTTCCTCGCGGCCCATGCGGGTAGAGAAGCAAAGTGAGCCAGGCCTGTGAATTCGGGCGAACGGAGCCGCTGGCGGGGGCTTTCCCGGCGCTGCGTCGGCGGCCCGCCAGCGGCGACGTGCACCCCAAAGGCGCGGTAGCGACCGCACCAGAGCGGCGGTCACCCGCACAGGAGACGGGCCCAGATCGGCGTTTTCGGCGCGCAAGCGCACTCCTGTGCGCTGAGCACCGAAAACGTCGAGGTGGGCCCGTATCCGAAGCGGGTGACCGCCGCTCAGAGCGTTCGCAGGAAGGACGTGAGGTCTGCCTTCTCCTGCGCCGTCAGCTTCACGCCGAGCACGAGGTTGAAGAACTCCACCGTGTCCTCCAGCGTGAGCAGCCGCCCGTCGTGCAGGTAAGGAGGGCTGTCCTTGATGCCGCGCAGCGGGAAGCTCTTGATCGGCCCGTCCGCGGTGGCCATCCGGCCGGCGATGAGCTCGGGCTTGAAGAAGCGCTCCGTCCGCAGGTTGTGCATCAGGTTGTCGGTGTAATACGGCGGCACATGGCACGTCGCGCACCGGCCCTTGCCGTGGAACACCTGCTCGCCGCGGAGCTCCTCGGGCGCCGCCTTCGCCGGGTCGAGCCGCCCGTCGATGCCGAGCTTCGGCGCCGGCGGGAAGTCGAGGATCTCCTGGAACTCGGACATCGCGTGCACCTGGGTGCCGCGCTCCAGGACGTTGACCCCCTTCTTCACGGCGATGACGATATCGCCGTCGAAGTACGCCGCGCGCTGCTCGAACTCGGTGAAGTCCTCGACGGTCTTGAGCGCGCGCTGCGAGCCGAACAGACGCTGGATGTTCACGCCGCGCAGCGTGGGGGTGTCGACCCGGTGCCGGAACTCCTGCGGCCTCACGTCGCCCACGAGGTGGGTCGCGTTGTTCGTGTGCCCGTTCGCGTGGCAGTCGAAGCAGGCGACGCCGAGGCTCGCCCGCTCCGAGCGCCGGTCCGACGTCGCGTTGAACTGCATCTGCGGGAACGGCGTCACGAGCAGCCGGAGCCCCTCGAGCTGCTTCGGCGTCAGGATGCCGTTGAAGAGCTCGTAGAAGTTGTCGATCGTGACGAGCTGCCCCTTGGAGACGTCGCCCAGATCGGGCCGCGTGGTGAGGTAGATGGGCGCCGGGAACTCGGAGATGAGGTGGTCCGGCAGATCGAAGTCCAGATCGAAGCGGGTGAGATCGCGCCCGGTCTGGCGCTTCAGCTCGTCGATTTGGAGCTTCGGGAAGACCATCCCTCCTTCCGGGTGGTTCGGGTGCGGCAGCGGCAGGAAGCCCCTCGGCCAGAGCCCCTGCGCCTGGATGGCCTCGGGCGAGAGCGCGGCGAGCGCCTCCCACGTCGTGCCCTTCGGGAGCTTCACCCGGACGCCGGCCTGCACGGGCTTGCCGCGCGACATCGCGACCCCCTTGGCCGGGCGGTCGGCGAGGTCGTACCGCTCCTCGAGCAGGACCTGGTGGCGCTTCATCACCGCCGCTTTGTCGGCCTTCATCCGCGCGAGCATCGCGGCGAACGGCTCCTTGTCGACCACCGGCAGGTAGCTCGTGCGCGGCGTCTCCGGTCCGGGCGGCGGGTTCGCGTTCATCGCCTCCCGCGGGCCCGCCGGCGCGGGGGCCGCGGCCGCGGGCGGCGCCCCCTGCGGGCCGGTCGGCGCTTCAGGCCCCGCGGGAGGCGCCGAGCCGCAATGCACGAGGCCGAGCGAGAGCGCCGCGGTGCACGCGACAAGGCACGAAATATCCATCCTCTTTCCAGGCATAAAGCGGCTCCTTTGGCGTGGCCAGCCAGGGGCCGCTCCGCTCGGGCAAACAAGCTCCTGTCCGGCCACTCAAGATGTCAGCTCGCCGAGCACAGACGCTTGGCGTGATGAGCAGATCGGCCCGCGGTCAGGCCAGTCCCGTGCCAACGGTCGCGCTCGCTGCGCGCTCGATCTCGCGGAGGTTCGGCGCCGACCGCCACGCCTCGCGGCCCCGGCGATGAGGCAATTCGCCACGCGCCGTGGCATCACGCACCGATGTGGGCACCGGATACGACGCGCGCGTGGACCTGAGTTACGTCGCGATCCTCGACGCGCGGTCGCCGTCGGATGGACCGCTGGCCAAGGCCTTCCTCGGCCACGCGGTGCCATTCGGGTTCCACGGGGCGTGGAGGGAGGCCGCGCGATCGGCCTGAGGCGCCGCGCCGGCGGGTGGCCACCGCACGCTCCGCCGGCCGGCGCGGCGCGCGGCGGCCGCGCCCAGCGCCGCGGCGGCCGCGAGCGGCGCGCCCCACCCCGGGCCGCCACCCCACCCCGGCCCCGCGCCCGGGAGCGGCGCCGCGCCGCAACGGACCATCTGGTCCTCCGCGCAGTCCGGGGCGAACCCGTAGCGAGGGAGCGGGTTGCACGCGGAGGTCGAGAGATCGCGAGGTGGGTAGATCTGACAGATCCCCTCGATGTCGTCGGCGTGCAGCGTCCGGAAGGCCATCGGGTCGTTCCAATCGTACGTCGCGTACATCGTCGCCTCGGCGCTGACCTGGGTATGGTCGAGCCCGAGGAAGTGCCCGACCTCGTGCGTGACGACGGCGAGCAGATCCTTCTTCGGCGCAGGGACGGTCTCCTCGGTGGAGAAGTCGTGGAGATCGGTGTTGATCTCCATGTCGACGCCCCAGATCTCGCCGGTCTTCGGGTCCAAGTGCACCGTGGTGAGCGCGAGCTGGTTGGCCTCGTGCCTGCCGCCCAGCGCGAGCCAGCCCATGTCGCGAAAGGCGATCACGTTGACGTTGCCCGGCACGAGCCCGTCGACGATCCTGGTCTTCTTGTCCCTCACGTTCATCTCGACCTTGCCGCACGCCGCGGGGCCGAGGTTCTGCACGCGGATGCCCGGGGTCCCCGCGCCGCAGGGCGCCTCCGTCCACGTCCTGAACGCGATGTCGAGCGCGTCGGAGATCTGCTTGTAGGTGACCTCGTCCGACGCGTCCTCCTGGACGGCGAAGCCGATGCAGTCGCCCGGCCAGCGGAGCGGCTTGCAGCCGTCGACCGGCTCATCGCCCTGGAGGCACGGGCCGCCGTCCTTGCACGTCGTGGAGCGGCAATAGGCCGAGGCCTGCGGCGCGCCGGCGAGGATGGCGAGGGCGAGAGCGGCGCACAGAGACCTACCAACGTTGATCGACATCGACTCCTCCAAGATCACGCTACAGCACGCGACGGTACCAGCGCCCGCGGCGGGTGGGGCGCCTCGCTGTTCGACGCTCCTCCGGAGAGCAGCTATTCCTCGCCGGTGCCCCGTTACCCGCGGACCATGGGCTACCTGGAGCCGCAGGCGGGCCGCGAGGCGAGGGCGGAGGTCGACGTCGCCGCCAGGCCACCGATCGCCGGCCTGGCGCTGCGATTTTTCTCGCGGCCCGTGTCAGGCGCCGGGAGGGCGCGGCGAAGTAACGGGTGGGCAGGCAGCAGGGCACGAGCCCTGGACGCTGCCTCCTCACGGCATCGACCCGCCGGCGCAGCGCGCTCTCGCGAGCGCGCGCCAGGCGAGAAAGGATCACGTCCATGCGGACCCCCATGTTCACGTCATCTCGTTCCATCGTCCTCGCCCTGGCGGCGAGCCTCGCCGGCTGCGTCGCGACCGACCTAGCGGAGGAGCCCCAGCCTCAGGACGAGGCGGTCGACGCGGCGCCCAGCGCGCTCGTCGCGGACCGCGCCAGCCTGCCGACGCCGGCGGCCTACTGGAGCTTCGACACCTGCGCCGCCGGGGCGATCACGCGCGTCCGGGAGGACTCGGGCCGGGGGGCGTTCGGGGTGATGTCCGGCCGCCGCCTCTGCAGCCCGGGACGGTTCCTGTCGGCCGGCGACTTCGACGGTGTCGCGGATCAGGTCGAGATCAGCAGCGAGGGGCGGAGCTACCTGCACTTCCAGGACCGGATCACCGCGGCGGCCTGGGTCAACCCGCGGAGCGTCACGGGGACACGCACCCTCGTGAACCAGTGGTACGCCAAGGACGCGTTCCTGCTCGGCATCCACAACGGCCGTTACTTCTTCTCCGTGGCCTTCCCCGACGGCGGCTTCGGCCGCCAGGTGAGCGTCGATGCCCCGGCCGTCGCGAACGCCTGGGCGCACGTCGCCGGCGTGTACGACGGCGCGGCGCTCAAGCTCTACGTCGACGGCGTGCTCCGCGCGTCCACCCCCGCGTCGGGCGCGCTCCAGCAATCGACGCGGCCGATCGTCATCGGCGGGCACCCGACCTGGAACGCCTACACCGGCCTGATCGACGAGGTCCGCCTGTACCAGCAGGCCCTGAGCGCCGCGCAGGTGGCGCAGCTCGCCGCGGGCGAGGTCTACCCGGTGAGGGCGTATTACGTCTATCCGAGCGACCAGCCGTATCACCAGGAGTACGTCGACGCCATCAACACGTACCTGGACGAGCTGCGCGGCTGGTACCGCCAGGAGTCGGGCGCCTCGTTCCACCTCGTGGGCTTCGTCCAGCCGGTGCGCTCGTCCCAGGACTACCTGACCATGCGCTGCGGCCCGACGCCGACGACCGCCTGCCGGAACAACCCGCAGGATCTCCCGAACTGGCTGGGCGCGGTGTCCCAGGCCGTCGGCGGCTTCCCGGCGCGGCAGTCCACGCTCGTCTTCGCGCAGGGCGGCGGCGGCTGGGCCGGCGCCAACCTCCAGGGCGACACCACCGGATTCGCCCTCGTGGGCGACTGGGTGCTGGAGCCCCTCTCCGGCGTGCGCGAGCCGCTGGCGATCCACTGCGGATACGCCACCTGGCAGTGCAGCGGCGGCGTGCCCAGGGGGACCGTCGCGCACGAGCTCGGGCACTCGTTCGGCCTGCACCACCCGGACGGCTACACCGGCACGACGATCATGGCCTGGCACGGCGATTATCCGGAGACCGATTTCCTGGATCACGAGCAGATGATCCTCCAGGAGAGCCCGATGCTCTCGTCCGGCGTCTTCGTGCGCGGCGGGCTCTGGCTCGACTTCAACAACGCCGACGTCATGCACTGGAACACGGCCGTGAGCCTCACGGGATCCGGCTTCGGGGCCGGCGCGCAGGTCGAGTTCGTGGACGCCACACACACCGCCGTCGTCAGCCCGACCAGCATCAGCGCCACGAGCCTCACCGTGCAGGTCCCGAGCGGGCTCGGCCCCGGGTACATCCGCGTGCGCAACGGCGGCGGCGCGAGCAACAAGGTCCCCGTGAACTTCCACCCCTGACGACGGCGCGAGATCGCCGGCGCGTTCCGTGGCACCATCGGCGGCATGACGACCTCGTGGATCACACGCTCGCTCGTGCTCGCCGGCATCACCGCCCTCGCCGGCTGTCACAAGGAGGCGCCGCCGCAGGCGCCTCCGGCGCCGGGGCCCGCCCCGAGCGACGGCAGCCAGACCAGCCGCGGCGACACGACCAGCGGCGGCGACACCCCCGCCGCCGGCAGCGGCAGCAACGCCGCGCCCGGACCTCGGTGCGCGACGGACGCCGATTGTGTTGTTTCCTGCGCCCGGGAGGGGGATTGCTGCGATCAGCTCTGCCCGCCGTGTGACCAGGCGTTCCACCGCGAGGCGCTCGGGGCGCTCCAGCAATGGCGCGCCGAGCGCTGCGCGGCCGCGAGCTGCCCGGTCGCCAAGTGCATGGCGCCAAAGGAGGACTCGGTGGCTCGCTGCTCGGCAGGGCAGTGCGTCGCCGAACGCGTCCCGCGCGCCGCCCAGTGACCTGCCGCGCCGCCCGCGCCGCGAGGGACGCGGGCGGCGCGATTCAGCCCCCGTCCAGCGGAAAGAGCTGCAGGTTCACGGCGACCACGCGCTCGGGGGGCCACGACTCGGAGATCACCGCGCGCATGCTCTCGTAATAGCTCACGTGGAGCTCCGAGAGCTTCGCGAGATCGGCCGCGGAGATCGTGAAGACGTTGAACGAAAAACGCCCCTCCGCCTTGCGCGTGAGCCGCTCCAGGCCCACGCCGGCCCAGAAGCGCTTGAGCCGGTGCTCCGCGTCCTGGTCCGGGCGCGTGTCCACGGTCCGGATCGGCGCGACGCTCCATCGCCCGCGGCGCTTCCGGATCTGCCCGGCCTCCGCGAGCCGGTGCAGGCAGCGCGCCTCGTCCTCGACCGGGAAACCGAGCCGCCGCGCGATCCACCCCGGCTCGTGGCGCGGGAGCGCCCGGTAAGCCGGCAGCTCCAGGGCGAGCAGGACCGCGGGGAGCAGCGGCTCCTCGTAGACGGCGCGGCGCTGGGCCTCGAGCGTGCGCCACGCCGCGCTCGCCGCCGGGAGCGCCGCCGGATCCGCGAAGAGCGCCACGAAGTCGAGCAGGCGCAGCGAGCACGCGTCGACCATCCGCAGGAAGTCCGGCAGCCGCGGCTCGGCCGCCCCCGAGAGCCAGCGCGCGACCGCGTAGCGGCTCCTGCCCGCGCGCCGGGCCACGTCGACGATGGGCGACATCCCGCGCAGCTCGGTCAAGAGCGCCGCGACGCCCTCGGCGGACGCCGGGTCCGTGCGCGCGAGCCAGGCGGGGAGCGAGGGGAAGAAGCGCCCCAGCGCGGCCGCGATGTCGAGCCCCGCGCGCCGCGCCGCGACGAGGAAGGTGGCCGCGGTCGGCCAGCGTCGCCCCGACTCCCACGTGTAAAGCACGTTCGTGCGGAAGCCGAGACGGCGGCTGAAGGCGACCTGCGAGCGCCGCCCGCGCAGGGCGCGGATCAGGTCCTTTGCGAGGGATTCATGGTCCACGTAGCGCAGATTCGCACATCCGAGGGTCTGTGCGCGGTATGGAATGTGCGAATCCGAGCTGGCGCGCCCCCGCGGGCGGACCCAAGGTGGGCCGCAGGAGGTCCTGCAATGAGCGAGCGACGTTGGCTTTCTTGGGTGATCGCGGCCGCGATGTGCGCGGCGCTGTCCGGGTGCGGCGAGGGCGCCTCGGCCGGCGGCCAGATCGGCGGAGTCACCGAGAACGCGGGGGACGGATGTGACCATGAAAAGGAGGACATCGGCCTCGATGAGGCCTCGCCGCTCGGCTTCTCGGCGAACGACGCGCTGGCCACCGTCGCCGGCGAGCGCTCCGCGGAGCTCGTGTGGGCGAAGGGCGGCACCACGACCGCGACCTTCTCGGTCGGCGCGCCGACCGCGGCGCGTTTCGTCCGGTCCACGGAGGGGACGGGGAGCGGCCTGGGCCTCGCGGAGCTGGCCCCCGCCGAGGGCTGCGCCGATCACCTCGAGATCGACGTCCCCTTGGGCTTCTTGACGGGGGACGGCGCGTTCGCCGAGCTGCTGCCGGCGACGCTCCGGGCCTCGCAGGCGGGCGCCGCGACATTTCACCACGATCTCGACCTCGACGCGCTCGAGGGCACCTACGAGGTCACCGAGGTCGATCCCTCGGAGTTCAGGAAGGTGTACGTCTACCTGAGCGGCACGCTGAGCGCCGACGCCGTCATCGGGGGCGTCAGCGGAATCGCCGAGAGCCACCCGAGCGGGAGCGGACCGGAGGCGTCGGTCTCCGCGCTGCCCTTCAACATCGCCGAGTTCTGAGGCAGCGCCGGGCCGCCCCGGCGCGCACAGATGGCTTGATGGAAGGCGCCGCCGTGGTGTACGAGCGCGATGGACACCGCATGGAGCTCATCACGATCGAGCGGGGGCCGGACTCCGCGCGTCGCTCGCTGACGGCCGATCAGATCCTCGCCCTGTGCCGGCGCGTGTTCGGAGAGCGCGTCGCCGTCACCTCGGCCCGGGAGCTCGGCGGCGGCACGTTCAACACGACCTACCTCGTCGCGCTCGCCAATCAGCGGGTCGTCCTGCGCGTCGCCCCGCCGCCGGGGGCCGATCTCTCGTGGGACGAGGCGGCGCTCATGCGCCGCGAGCTCCACATCCAGCCTTATTTCGCCGCGCTCGCGGCGCGCATGCCGCGGATCCTCGCGGCGGACTTCACGCACCAGCTGATCGACCGCGACTACATGTTCCAGACCTACCTCCCCGGCGAGCGCTGGGACCACGCGGCCGACGCGCTGTCGCCGGAGGAGGCCGGCGCGCTCTGGGAGCAGTTCGGCCTCGTCGCGAGGACGATCCACGACACGGTCGGCGCCGCGTTCGGCGGCCCGCATCCGGCGCCCGAGTTTCCGGCGTGGAGCGGGGCGGTGCTGTACCGGCTGGAGCGCTCGCTGGAGACGATGGCCGGGGCGCGGCTCGACGTGACGGACATGGCCGCGGCGCTGGAGGTCGTCCGGGAGCACACGGCCGTGCTCGACGAGATCCGGGAGCCGCGCCTGATGCACGGCGATCTCTGGCTGTTCAACCTCCTGATCGAGCGCGGGCCGGGAGGGGCCTCGATCGTCGGCGTCCTCGACGCGGATCGGGCCTTCTGGGGTGACCCGATGGCCGACTGGACTGTGTTCGTGCTGTCGAAGTCGGCGTCTCCGGACACACGTCCTCTTTACGACCGCTTCTGGCAGGCTTACGGGCGGCCGGAGCCGACGCGAGAGAGCGTCTTCCGGGCGGCCGTCTACGAGGCGATGAACGTCGGTATCGCGCTGCCCTGGGCCGCGCGTCACGGCCACGACGACATGGTGCTCCGGGGCAAGCGCGAGCTGCGGGAGGCGTTGGAGGCCTTGCTGCGGCTGCGGCGCTAGCGCGGCACGGCGCCAGCGCGGCGTCACGGCGTCTTTGGCGGCGGGGCGGCTCGTGGCAACAAGAGCACCTTGAGGCGAAGCAGGCGGAGCGCGCTCGTCCTCGGGTCCTCCTGCTGCAGCGCGCGCAGGACATCGGCCGGGTCCTTCGGCAGGGCCTCCGGCCGCCCGATCGCGAGCGCGATCTCCCATTCGCCCTCGGGCACCCCCTGAAAGAGCGTCTCCGTGTCGCCCTCGATGCGGGCCGAGCCCTGCTCCGACACGTCGGCTCGCACGTCCCACGGGCGCGCCGTGCCGCCCTGGATCAGGAAGCCTCGCACCGCGACCGGGCCTTCGACCCGGGTCGCGGGCCGCAGGGCGATCTCGACCCTCGATCCAGGGCCGAGCCGCGCGGTCGCGGGCGCGCCGCCGTTCGCGGCCCGCTGTTCGAGCTCGCCGCCGGCGACCGCCACCGTGTAGGCGGGCACCGGCAGCAGGGCCACCACGCCCGGATCGCCGAGCAAGCCGCGCGGGTGATCGCTGTCCCCTTCCGGCGACAGCCGCATGAACAGGAGCGCCGCGGCGGCCGCGGCGAGGGCCGCCGCCGCGACCAGCCAGGGCGCCCGGCCCCGCTTCGCCGGCAGCGGGATCAGGCGGCCTTCACGCGCCGCCGAGGTGCTCTGCGCCCGCAACGGCCGTCCGGTCGCCTCCGCGCCCGCCCCGGCGGCGCCCGCCCCGTCCGCGCCTCGTTCGCCCCCGTCCGCCTGCAGCCCGGCCAGGATCCGGCCGGCGATCCGGGACCGCGCCTCGCTGTCCAGCGGGCGCGACGCCTCCCAGGCCTCGTGATCCTCGGCGGAGCGCTGCGCCAGCGCCTCCAGCACGTCGCGGTCGCCCGGCGCGAGCGTCCCCTGCGCCCGCGCGGACCAGCGCGGATCGCTCGCCCGATCCCCCTCGCGCGCAGCGCGCCCCAGCGCCTTGAGCAGCTCGTCGTCCGTCATTGTCCCCCCTCCGGGCTCGTCGCGCGGGGCGGCGCGCCGCGCCCCGGCGGCTCGGCCTCCACCGCGAGCTCCGCGGCGATCTGCCGGACGAGCCGGGCGATGCGGCTCCGCCACGCATACACGGCGTCCGCCGTCATGCCGGTGATCGCGCAGGCGTCCTCGGTGGATCGCTCGTCGACGAGCAGGAGATAGAAGAGCTCCAGCCCGCGCTCGCTCAGCCGGTCCCGGAGCCGGCGGGCGATCGCCGCGAGCAGCTCGCGCGAGATCGCCGCGGGCTCCGGCGAGACGGACGCGCCGTCGACCCGCTCGAGGGCGTCGTCCTCGGTGGGCTGCTCGGTCCAGGGGTTCCGGCGGCGGCTGCGCAGGATCGAGCACGCCTCGCGCTCGGCCACGAGCCCCACGAAGCTCGCGAGCGAGAGCCCCCGGCCGGCGTCCCACTGGCGCAGCGCGCGCCCCCGGTCCGCGAAGAGCGCGAGGAACACGCTCTGGGTCATGTCCTCGACCTCCTGCCTGACGTCGCGGTGCCCCGCCGCCCGGCGGCGGCGGAGCAGCGGCCGCATCACCCGCTGCTGGATGGTGGGCGTGAGCAGATCGACGAGCGCTCGGACCGCCGCCGGCTCCCCCGCCACGGCCCGCGCGATGAGCGCGGCCTCGGGGCCCGGGGCCGCGGCGCCAGACGGCTCCCGCCGCGCGTCGTCGGAGGTCGTCCGCGGCTGCGCTGGCAAGGGAGAGCTCGACGGCATCAGCGCACGGATAGACGCGCGCGGCACGCCCGTCAATCGAGCCAGGGATTCACCGCTCGGGCCGAGCCCCGCGGTTCCGCTGCCCCGGCGCCGAGGCTCCGGCCAAGCCGCTGGCCGGGCCTGCTGGACGCGACTCGAGGGCATACGGCAGCCGGTCTGCGGCGCGGTCGTCATCTCGTTCCAGATCCCTACGCCGCGCGGCCCGGGTCTCTGACAGCGCCGTTGCGGCCGGGTGGATCGACGCAGCGCCGCCGGGTGATCTTTTTTTGGAGATCCCTGTCAGGCGCCTGGCGCGCGCGGCGAACCACCCTGAGGACGCCGGCAGCGACTGTCCTCTCCGACGGTCGACTGTCCCCTTCCCCAGGAGCCTTCATGGCCATGCGACGTACATTTGCGTTTGTTCTGATAGCGATGGGCGCCCTCGCCCCGTCCGGCGCGGGAGCGCAGGCGACGGGGAGCGTCCCGACCCAGTACATCACGAAGCTCTACACGGAAGCGCTGGGCCGCGCCCCGGATCAAGCGTCGTGGCCGGCGGTCGTCAGCTCGTTCGCCGGCGGGTGCACCGTCGAGAGCCTGAAGCGCCTCGGCGTGTCGTTCTACACCTCTGGCGAGTACACGAGCCTCGGATACAGCAACGAGGCCCGGCTGATCACGCTCTATCGCGGCGCGCTGAGCCGCGAGCCGGACAGCGCCGGCTTCGCGTCGTGGAAGCGCGAGCTCGACGGCGGCGCGCCCTGGGCGACCGTCGTCGAGGGCGTCTTTTCCAGCCGCGAGTTCGCGGCGAGCGTCGGCCGCACCTGCAACGCGAGCTATGGCTGGTCCACCACGCCGGTGCTGGACGTGCCGACGGACGGCGCCGTTGGTTTCGGCGGCGGCAGCGGCGCCGCGCTGCAGAGCCTCCTGGACGAGCGGGCGGCGGCGGGCGGCGGTGTCGTCTTCTTGAGGAAGCGCGCGGTGGTCAGGGCAACCGCCACGCTGACGATCCCCGGCGGGGTGACCTTGATGACCGAGGGCAACCCCGGCCCTCGCCAGTATGCCGAGATGGGGCGGATCGTGCGCGCCTCCGGCTTCAATGCGCCGCTCGTGTCCATCTCGTCCCGGGGTGCCCTCGAGCACGTCTGGATCGACGGCCGTCGCTCGGAGATCGGGTACATCGTACCTCCGACCGGAATCCGGGATGCCGCAGGGTACAATGTCCTGGCCCTCTGCGACGTGACCCTCTCCGAGACGCGCATCGGGGACGCGGCGGGCTGGACCAACGTGTACGTCGCGGGCGCCTCGTACCCGGCCGCCGGCTGCGCGTCGGACACGACCCACGCGACCATCGCCGGCAACCTGATCACGGGTTATGCCAGCCCCGACACGAGTTATACGCAGGACGGGATCAGCGCCGCGTTCCAGAACACCCGGATCGCGACGAACACCCTGGTCGACCTGACGGACGTGCACATGGTCCTCTTCAGGGCCGAGGCCGGCAAGACCCAGCGCTCGCAGATCACGGGCAACACCGTCTTCAGCGGCGGCAATGCTGCCGGAGGTGGGATCGTCCTCGATCCGCTCCCGGCGCCCACGCCGGCCGATCGGGTGCATTACTCCTTCGCGGGCACGCTGGTGGAGGACAACACGATCTGGACCAGCAGCCGTGGTTACATCAAGGTGGCGCTCTCCGTCGGGACCCGTCCGTGGTTCGGCGATTACGC
The DNA here is from genome assembly GCF_002950945.1 of Sorangium cellulosum. Classification (GTDB taxonomy): domain Bacteria; phylum Myxococcota_A; class Polyangia; order Polyangiales; family Polyangiaceae; genus Sorangium; species Sorangium cellulosum_E. The sequence goes on along the minus strand of NZ_CP012673.1, from coordinate 4,085,035 downwards.
CAACTACGCCGACGGCGCGACGGTCCAGCGCAACGGGACGGGCAGCTCGGCGCTGGTCACCAACGCGAACATCCTGATTGCCGCCGCCGGCATGAGCGATCCGACGGTGGTCGAGGGCAATGCGTTCTACGGCACCCCCTTTGCGCGCCCGCCGGGCGTCGATCCGCGGGTGTGTCCGGTGGCGGGCACGGCGATGGACGCCGACAGCGCGTACGCTCCGGCTTCCGTGCAAGGCGGCAGCTTCGTGCGGGTCCACTTCCCCGCCGACGGCTGCGTGCCGCCGTTTGCGTGGCCGCCGCCGTGGTAGGCGGGCGGCCGCCGCCTCGTGGAGCGCGCTGGGCGAGTGTGGATCAGGGGGTCAGCCTGGGTCGTAGTGATCCGAGCCCTGGGACGCGAGGCGCAGGAGCCAGATATTCCTGTACCGGACCGGGTCCCCGTGATCCTGGAGGCGCAGCGGCCCCGGAGCGCCGACGTCCTCGTCCGTGGCCCCCTGGGTGGGGCCGCGGAGCGTGACGTTGTTGTGGATGACCACCCCGTTGTGGATCAGGGTGAGCCGCGCCGGCTCGGTCCCCTGCCCGCCTCTGCCCCTCCGGGCGGCGCGAAAGACGATATCGAACGACTGCCACGCGAGCGCCGGCCGGCACGCGTTCGAGAGCGGCGCGATCTGGTCGTAGACGGCGCCGCAGTCTCCCGTGCCCGGGACGGCGATGCCGTGGGAGTCGAGCACCTGGATCTCGTAGCGGCCCTGCAGAAAGACGCCGCTGTTGCCCTTGGCCTGCCCGCTCGCGTGCGGCATGTCCGGGCACTGGAACTCGAGGTGGATCTGCGCGTCGTCGAAGCGCGCGAGCGAGACGATGTCCCCGGCGCCGGCGACGACCTGCATGGCGCCCCCCTCGACGGCCCAGGCGGCGGGCGCCCCGTCGCGTGCCGTGAAGCCGCGGAGGTCGCGGCCATCGAAGAGGATCGCTGCGCCGGGCGGCGCCGCTGGATCGAAGTGCACGGGCTGGTCTCCTCCGAGGCTTCGCTCGTCCTGCGGGCCTGTCTACCACGACGGTGCAGGCGATGGTCCGCACGAGCTGAAGATCGTGTTCTCTCGCCAGGCTTCGGATGGCGGGCCTAGGACGAGCGCTCGGCGGGCTCGGCGGAGAGGGATTCGTGCACCTCTTCACGCGTCCCGGTACCGACGAGAAGGTGCCACTTCCGGAGCGTCGGCAGGTCGCGCATGGCTTCCACGGCGGACCGCAGCGCCGGCGGCATGGCCCCGAACCGCGCCTCGTACAGCTCGATGGTCCCCTGCGCCAGCCCCTGCTTGCGTCCCTGCTCGATGAACTGCTCGACAAGCTCCTGCGTGGTCATCACGAACTCCTCTTCCTCCGGCGTCGGCCCCAGCCCCTCCTGGGCGATGTCCTTTGCCAACCGGTCGAATCGGTTTCGCATCACGGACGCAGACTGGCACGCCACGCGGCCGACATGAAAAGAAAAAGCACTCTCCTAGGGGCACGGGCTCACCTCCGTGAGAGCGATTTCGCCATTACGTGCATCGCGTCTCGGCGTGCTCACTTTCTGCGTACGAGTTACCTGCCAGCGCGCCCCTGCTCGTCCGATGGTCCGACGTCTGGCCACGGACAGCCAGACGTCTGACCGCAGACACAACCAGATGTCTGGCCATCGCCCACCTCCTCGTCGCGGCGTCGCCGCGCCGCATCGCGCCCCACGGCATCGCCGCCATGCCGTCATGCCGCCACGCCGCCGTGGCCCGTGCGATCGCCTCGCGCCCGCTCCTCGCCGAGGACACGTCTCTCGTCGCGCCGTCAGGTCCCTCGACCTGCATGACGACGATCCTGCTATCCTCCGGCTTGTATGACGGACGTCCTGTTCAGCTGGGTCCAGCTATCGGATATCCACATCGGCCACGGGGACGAGGAGCACCGGTGGGATCAGAAGCTCGTGCTCGACCGCCTGAGGGAGGATCTGCCCCGGGCGATGGCGCTCGGCGCGCCGCGCCCTGACGCCATCGTCGTCACCGGCGACATCGCCTTCAGCGGGGCCTCACGTTCGCCGACCGAGTACGACGACGCCAGGGCGTGGCTGCTCTCCGTGGGCGCGGCGGTGGGGCTGGGACCCGAGCGGATCTTCCTCGTGCCCGGCAATCACGACGTGAGCCGCGCCGGCGACCGGGGGCGCCAGGTGGCGCGCCTCCTCACGGCGCTGCGGTCGGGCGGGCAATCGCCGGACGCCGCGATCGACGAGGCGCTGAGGGACGCCGGCGACCGGGCGCTGCTCGCTGGACGCATGCAAGGGTACCTGAAGCTCGCCGCCGAGTTCGCCCCGTGGTGCAGCCGCACGCCGCTGCCGCCGCCCGAGGAGCGCGTCTTCTGGAAGGAGACGATCGCCGCGAGGGGCGGCCTCCTCGTCCGGTTCGTCGGGCTGAACACCGCCCTGCTCGCCGCGGACGACCAGGACCAGGGCAGGCTCCAGCTCGGCAAGCAGCAGATCCACCTCGCGCTGCAGCCGAGCCGGCAGCCGAACGAGCTCGTCGTGGTGCTCAGCCATCACCCGCTCGCGGGGTGGCTCTCCGACGGCGCCGAGGCCGAGCGGTACCTCCAGAGCGGCGCGCAGGTGCACCTGTCCGGGCACGTCCACGAGGCGAACTTCGAGCTGGCCCGCCGGGGCGCCGGCAGAAATACCCTGCGGATCACCGCAGGCGCCGCGCACTCCGACAAGCTGCCGCGCGACATCCCCGCGAGCCACGGGTACAACTTCGCCGCCGTGGTCCGCGGGGCGAGCGGCGAGGTGATCCTGCGCGTCTGGCCGCGCCGGTGGGCCCACTCGAGCAAGGTGTTCCGGGTCGACGCGGACCTGCTCGACGACGGCGCGATCTCGGTGGACAATGCGCTCGACGTGACGCTTCCGCCGGCGCCGCCGAGCGGAGGCGCCGGCGCGGCGAGCGCGACTGGCGCGACGAACGCCGCCGCCGCGGGCGCGGACGCGGCGCCCTCTCCTGGCGGCACCGCCGCGGCAGGGCGACCCGCCGCGGCGTTGACGGGCCCGGTCGAGCTCTTCTACTTCTACTCGCCGGAGGACGAGGATCTTCGCAAGAAGCTCGAGACCCACCTCGCGCTCCTGCGCAAGACGAAGGTCATCCGCGACTTCAGCGGACAGTCCGTGGAGGCCGGCGCGACCGTTCAGGAGGAGGTGTTCGCGCGCATCGAGACGACCCGCATCTTCCTCGCCTTGCTCAGCGCCTCGTTCATCGCGTCCGATTACTTCGACGGTCCGGAGATGACGCGGGCCCTGGAGCGCGTCGCCCAGCGTGAGGCGATGATGATCCCCATCTATCTCAAGCCGTTCGACCGGACGGACAATCCCGTCTGGTCGAACAACCCGATCTCCGCATTCCAGGGGCTGCCGCGCGACGGGAAACCGGTGTCGGGGCGCGATCTCGACGCCGTCTTCACCGAGATCGTGCGGGAGCTGCGCATGGCCATCGAGCGGCTCGGCAAGAAGTAGCCGAGGCGACGGCGGCGAGCGACCTTGCCGGTCGAGGCGCACACGAGGAGAGAGCCCGGCGCCTTTCGCCGGGCCTCGGAGCTCGACGACGCCTACTCCAGGGTCGGAGTATCCCACTCCTTCCACTCTGACAGGTTGCCAGTAGCCCGGTTCGACGCCGAGATGACGCCAGCGCTGTCTCCGGTCCTCGTCAAGAATTTACGGATGTTCTGCCGCAGGGGCTCGTTCCACTCGGAGCGCTGCGCGCAATGGCTGCCGTCCGCCACGACCGAGATGTAGGAGATATTGCTCCCCGCGCCCAGCGCCTTGTACACCTCTGCCCCGGCCAGAGCGGCCACGTGCGCGGACTTGGGACCGAGGTTTGCGATGTGTGGATTGTCCATGATGAAGAGCCCACGCGGCGCGACCATGGCCACCACCTCGTGCGTGTCCACGGGCAGAGCCGTCACCCTGCTGGTGAACGACCCGAACGCGTCGCCGAGCCAGTAGGTCTCGCCGTAGGCGCTGCTCGGGCTCTGGGCCATTTCCCCGGGGATCCCGCGCCAGATCGGGACGCCACCGCTGCCCGACTCGATCGGCAGGGTCAGAGCGATGCGCTGATCGAAGGCGCCGATCGTGAATGCACCCTTGCCGAAGCGGGAGCATCCCGAGACCCCGATGGCGTCCGCCGCGAGGATGTCACCGCCCGACGCCTCGATGACATCGATGATCCGGCTGACGCCCCAGGACCAAGCGACCAGGAGGCCCGCGGAGCTGCTCGAGCCGTAGATGTCGTAGAACGCCCCGCGCTTGTTGTTGCGCGAGCCCCCGGACTCGGCGCCGACCGCGTAGGGATCGTAGTTGATGATGGCGACATTCTCGCCCTTGACGAGGCTGGTGTTCAACGGGAACCCCAGGAAGCCTCCCCCGAGGCCGACGATCGCCGGGTAAGGCCCTGAGCCGCCGGTGGGCAGCTCGACGCTGACGCTGAAGCTCGTGCTCTTGCCCTGGTGAGACACGTTGACCGTGATCCTGTTGGAGGAGACGGTCCCGGTAACGCTGTCGGGCTTCGGCGGCTTTGCGCCGTAAATGTACTTCTCGGCCTGCGCCTTGATCTCTCTCCTCCGGCAGCGCCATTCGGCCTTCGTGGTCATGCGCGATCCGTCGAGCTTCTTGAAGGGATCGGGCAGCTTGGCGACGGTGGGGAGAGAGCCTGACTCCGGCAGGCTGGGAACTTCGCAATCGGTCCCCTCGTCCTCCACGAAGACGTCGCCCGGCTCGCCAGCGCCGTCGCCGCCCGTGCCCCCGCCGCCAGCGCCGTCGCCGCCCGTGCCCCCGCCGCCGCCCGTGCCCCCGCCGCCTGTCCCGGTCCCCGTGCCCCCGCCGCCCGTGCCGGTCCCCGTGCCCCCGCCGCCTGTCCCGGTGGGGGTACCCCCCGTTCCGGTGGTCCAGCCACCGGTGCCGGTCCCTCCGCTGGTGGCCCCTTCACCCGTGCTCGCAGACCCGCCGGTCCCCCCGTCGGAGCTGCTCGAGTCGACGGTGACGCACGCTGCAAGTGCGACGCATGCTGGCACAAGGGTTGAAGTCAGGAGGGCTCGCTGGAGTTTCATAGGCGTTCTCACCTTCATGATGCGTGCAAAATTTCAACGTAAGGTTCTGTCGATACCCGCGCAGAGGACCGGGCACGCGGTCGACTCGCTCGGGTGTTCATTCCCGCTCGCCGCGGAATTGATCTGGTGGGCGAAAAATTTCGGCGGGAACGAGACAGTCAGGGAGTTCGCCAATACCACTCAATTCCAGTCCGACGGTCGGACCCAGAGTGCCGTACGGCGATCCCGTAAACCACGCAACGCATCAGGCGGTAGCTCAGCCGGGCGCCCGGAGCCCCAGGGCACGCACCGCGTCTCGCAGGAGCGCTCGGAACCAGAGATGCTGCGGTTCTCGCTCGCACCTCGGGTGCCACGCCACGTCCATCCGCCGAGCTGACGGAGCTCCGATCCAGCGCGACGCCGCGCCGCGCGGCAGGGCTCCCGCCTCAGCGCTCGTCGGCGCCGATGTCGATCCGCGCTCCGCTCGTCCGCGGGGCGCCGTCGATGTCCGACGTCCCGCTCTGATTGCCTCCATCGATGCCTGCGTCGATGGCCGGTGAGCCGCTCGTCAGGTGGAGGTCGGACGGGGGCCCGACCAGCAGCGGGTCGACGAACCTCGCGCGCGGGTCGGTGAAGGCGCCTGCCGAGCTGCGGCTCGCGCCGAAGAAGATGTTGTTGTCGACGCGCACGTTCCTGTTGTTGCTCCCGCTGCTCACGTAGTCGTTCCCCGAGCTGGCATAGAGGATGTTGTTCTGGATGAGCACGCCGTCCGAGTTGTTCTGGATGATGATCTCGCCGCCGGTGGCCTGGTAGAGCGTGTTGTTGAGCACCGAGATGCTGGCCGCGTTGCCCACGTCCGTGTCGTAGCCGCCGATCATGATGTTGCCCTGGTAGCTCCGCGACACGAAGTTGTTCCGCACGGTGATGTTGCTGGTGGTCCTGCCCTGGTGCTCGCTGGCGACCTCGATCCCGATGTCGCTGGCGTCGACCCTGTTCCGCTCGATGACGATGTCCCTGCCGCCGTCGACGTAGATGCCGCCGGCGGACCGCTCGCCGTCGTACGCGGGGTTCCGGGCCGAGGTGATGTTGTAGATCACGTTGTCCACGCACACGCCGTTCCTCGCCTGATCCGAGCCCGAGGGGCCGATGCGCTCGAAGCCGATGAAGTCGATGCCGATGTTGTCGTTGTCGTGGATCGTGTTGCGCGAGACGACGAAGTTCGTGACGTTGCCGTTGAGGACCAGCGACTCGCTCGATCCGAGCTTGCAGTCCCGGATCTCGTTGCCGTCGACGAGGATGTCCGTCATCGGCGTCGACGACGTGCCGAAGAGGGCGATGCCGTGGGCGTCCTCGGCGCTCTCGATGTGGTGCACGACGTTGTCGCGGATCTCGAGGACGCTCGAGCTCCCGCTCACGCTGATGCCGATCGGCGTGTCAGCGCCCTTGAAGTTCTGCACCGTCATGCCGGCGACCCTGACGTAGCTCTTGCTGGAGACGTCGATCCCCGCGCCGTCCTTGCCGGTCCCGTCGAGGATCGCGCCAGCCTCGCCCTGCAGGGTGATGCAGCCGGCGGCGGCCGTGCCGCCCCTCCTGAAGGAGACGTTCTCGTTGTAGGTGCCCGCCTTCACGAGCACGGTGTCGCCCGCGGCCGCCGCGTTGAGGCCGGCCTGGATCGTCCTGTGATCGCCGCCCGAGGGAGCGACGGTGATGATCTTGCCGCTCGAGCGATCACCACACGGTCCCGGCGCCGCAGCGAGCCCGGCCTCCAGCACGTCTACGCCGGAGTCGTCCGGGCCGGGCTGCGCCGCGCACGCGGGAGAGAGCCCGACGGCGAGCAGCAGGATGCCGGGCGGGGCGAGGCGACGGGTCGTGTGCAGCGTTTGGTCTCTACGCGATCGGTTCATGGGTCGTTGTCCTGGATGGTGGATTGTCACGTTGAACTCGCGGTCCCGGCGCGGGCGCCGGGCGCTTCGACGCGAGGACATTGCAAGCTGGCGGCCATGCGGCCCGTCGCGCGAGGACGCCGGGGCGAGGGCCGCAAAGGCCGCTCGACGCCTCGGGCCGATCGCGAGGCCTTGCGCAACGATCGTACAGCTGCGCAGCGTACGGACGGCAGGTCGGCCGGCGAGCGGGGCGTGCGCCTGCCCGATCTCGCTGGCGAGGTCCGGGCGATCGTGTACCCTTGGTCCTGCCGAGGTGGCGCCATGAAGGTCTTCCGGTAGCAACGCGGTCCCCTGCGCCGGGCGGGTCCTCCCCGCCGCCCGTGTTGCTCGCGCCCGGGCGCCCTGTCGCCCTCCGTCCCGCGCTCTCCTGGCGCGCGCGGAGCGGCGTGTGCTCGACCTTCATTCCTCGGGCGACGCTCGGACGAGCCGCGCGTGCCCCGGAGCCCGTGTCTCATGGCGCCCCGTCTCCCGCTCTCCGTCAAGCTCACCCGCCGCGCCGTCGCGCAACGGGACCTCTTCTGCGAGCTCGTGCAGAAGGCCGTCCGGCCGTGCCAGGCCGACGCCGCCTTCGCCTTCCATGCCTTCGCGTTCAAGGCCGACGAGGATGGATTCGCGCGCGAGCTCATGGACACGTGCTCGGCGCGGAGGCGGAGTACGTCACGGTGTCGGGGGACGGGGCGGAGGTCGTCGCGAGGTTCGGGAGGGGCGCGCGCCTCGGCACGTCGCGACGAAGCGCCGCTCCGTGCGCGCCTCATGGCTGTCCGCCGCGCGCTTGACGCGGCGAATGTTCTGGCGTTTCGTTCGCTCCGCAGCGCGGAGCGTGGATCCGGAACCCTGCTCGCGCTGTCGCAGGAGGTCCTATGATCCGACGGATCTGGCATGGCTGGACGAGCGCCGAAGACGCAGACACCTACGAGGCCCTGTTGAAGACGGAGATCTTCCCGGGGATCCTGGCGAAGCAGGTGCGGGGCTTCCGCCGCATCGAGCTGCTCCGGCGCCCGCTGGGGGATGAGGTCGAGTTCGTCACCATCATGTGGTTCGACTCGATGGATGCCGTGAAGGCGTTCGCCGGCGAGGACTACGAGACCGCCTACGTGCCAGCGAAGGCGCGCGAGATCCTCGCGCGTTATGACGCCCGATCGCAGCACTACGAGCTCCGTGAGCACCAGGAGAGCCCGGGAGGTGAGGCTCGCCGCGCTCCTTCGTGAACAGCGCGTCCCTCGGCGTCGCGGCGGTTCACTCGTAGCCGGACCTGCCGCGGCTGCGATCGCCGATCAGTCGACGCAGCACATGCTGCCCGTCCAGTGCTTTCCCGCGCCGGAGCAGGAGCCCAAGGTCCCGGCCGTGCAGACCGACGCCTCGACACAGCAGCTGTTGCCCGTCCAGTGCTCCTTCGTGTCCGAGCCCCCGCACGAGCCCAGGGTGCCCGTCGTGCATATCGGCGCCTCGACACAGCAGCTGTTGCCCGTCCAGTGCTCCTTCGTGTCCGAGCCCCCGCACGAGCCCAAGGTGCCCGTCGTGCATACCTGTCCGAATTTCTGAAGGGAATTAAAGGTGCGCCGATCGCGATTTCGTCCTCGGGCGAGGCGGTGCTGGTAACTAGCGCCCCGCCGGGCCGAACCGGCGCTCCTCGACCGGCGGTGTGGCCGCGGCGGGGGTCTCCGGGACCAGCGCGCCGCCGTAGGTCAGCGCATGCCAGCGCGCCTCGCGCCGCTCAGGTGGCACGGGCCTGGGCCTGCCCGGGACCTCCGGCGCAGGCTTCGGGAGCACACGGAACCGAACGCGCCGGTCCTGCACCTCCATCCGCATCAGGTCCTGGTCGACCTCCACGTCGCGCGCCAGGGCGAGCGCCGGGTGGCCCGGGCGATCCAGCGCCAGCTCGAGGCGCCTGCCCGCCGAGGCCGCGGGCGAGCGCGCGAGGATCGCCGCGCCGCCGGGAGCCGGCAGCGCCGCGACGCCGTCCGGCACCACGACGCGCCGCCACGCCTGCGCCGTGCCGAGCGGCAGCGGGCTGCGGACGAGCGCCAGCAGCGGCTCGCGTTGCCGGGTGTTCGCGGCCAGCGTCCGCCCGAGCAGGACCAGCGTGCCGTCCGGCGCCACGAGCGGCTCGAGCCCCTCCGCCGGCATCGCCTGACTCCCCTCGGCGTGCCACGGGCCCTGCGCGCCGCGCACGAAGATCGAAGCGCCCCCGCTCCCGCCCCTGCAAATCAGCACGCCGATGCCCGCCGCGTTGTGCAGCGCAGCCGGCTGCCGGCACCCCTCCGGCGCCGCGATTGGCGTCACCGTGCTCGCGATGTGGTCGACGACCGCGAACGTGGGCGGCCGCGTGAGGTGCGTGGCGCAGACGCTGCCCGGCGGCCGCGCGCTCGCCGGATCGCAGAGGCCGTCGCCGAACGTCGCGATCCAGGTGCGCGTCGGCGGCGGCCGCGGTGGAGCGCCCGCGAGCAGGCAGAGCGCGCCCTCGCAGGAGGCGCCGTATCCGCCCATGATGCCGCCCATGCCGAACGTGTCGTCCTCCTTGCACGGCGGCTCCCGTCCCACCGCGGCGGCGCCGCGCGCCGGTGGCTCGGGCGCCGGCGGGAAGACCGCCGTGCGGAACGAGCCGGCTGCGGTGGCCCGGATCGAGGTGGAGAGGTGCAGCGCATCGCCGAGGGGGAGAAGGCGATACAGCACCTCGGCGTCCGCGGCCCTGGTCCACTCCCGGCCGTTGCGGCTCAGCACGGCGGGGCAGGTCGCGTCGCCGTTCCAGATCCAGGAGCCCGCGCGCTCGATCGTGCGCGGCTGGAACGCGGATCGCCTCCAGGTCTGCCCGCGATCCGACGAGAGGAATGTGTCCAGCGCCGCCGGGCGCGCCCCGCGCGCTGGCACCTCGACCGCGGCTGCGAGCGCGCCGTCGGGCCGCACGAGCACGGCGCGCACCGTCCTGCCGGGCGCGACGACGGCCGAGGTGAAGCTGCGCCCTTCATCGGCGGAGACGCTCACGCGCTCCCCCGCCGCGGCCGCGATCAGACCGCCGGCGGCGTCCCAGGCCGTCGCCCCGGGCACGCCGCCGCGCGGCGCGAAGCCGTCCGGCCGCAGCGCGTCCTTGACGCCGGCGGCGCGGTGGAGCGCGCCCTCCGGCGTGGCGACGTAGAGGGCGTCGTCCTGCACGCCGGCGATACCGACCCAGGCGAAGCGCGCGGGCAGCTTCAATGGGCCGACGACGCCGAGCGCCTCGTGGACCGCGAAGGCGCCGACGCCGGCTCCGCCCGCGGCGCCGGCGTCGCCTCCCGTCGCGGCGAGGACCGCGACGTGCGCGCCGAGGGCGATCTCCCGGTGCTCGCCGAACAGGCTCCGATCGACCAGCGCGCGCTGCGGCTTCTCGAGGGGCGCCTCGATCCAGGCGGCCGGCGGGATCGTGGAGGGCGGCAGCTCCAGCGGGGCCGAGGGGTCGACGCGGGGCTCGGCCGCGGCGGGCGCCGGCGCCTGCAGCGGGACTGGCGCGAGGGCGACCGAGACCGGCGCGCGCGCCGCCGGGGACGGCTCGGAGGCAGCGACACACGAGGCCGTGAGCAGCGCGAGCGCCGTGGGCGAGAGCGGATGAGCCGCATCCAGGGAGAGCCGCATGCTCCACGTCTATCAGGGCTCGCCGCGAGGATCACGCTGTGGGGCGGCGCCTTCACGGAGTTTGCCGTGGCGACGAGGTGGATGGGGACAGCGGGCGGTGTACGTGTTCGAGTGAGCGCCACGAGACGTGGCCTGAGCGCGGCGGGTTAGGATGGCGGCGTTCGCGACGCGGGATGAGCGGCGCAGCCAGACGTCTGGCCACAGGCAGCCAGACGTCTGGCCACGGACAGCGACAACCGGAGTGTAGAGTTAAGATTCCAGGCTAGCGTCCTGCTGGATTCGGCGGATCACCTCGGCCTCGGAGATCTGGAGGCGCTCGGCATCGCGGCGGGCGGCACGGAGGAGCTCGGCAGCGGCTTCGCGGTCGCCAGGGGCAGCACGCTCGAGACGAGTGAGCGCCATGTTGGCCTGGCAAACGAGTCGACTGCGGATGTCACCCAGGCGCTCAAACACGGGCAGCGTTTCTTGCTGCTGAATACGGAGCGCTTCGTCCAGCTCGCCGCGGGCCTGGAGGATGTTGGCCAACTTGCCCAGCGTCACGGCACGGCGGACACACCCGCCGCTGTACCGCGCGATCCGCTCTGCGGCGGCGGGCCCTTCCTCGAAGAGCAGCGCGAAGTCCACCCGCCTCCCGAGCAGGTGGGCCAGCGCAGCAAGCCCGGCGGCGTTGTCGCCGCCGCCCTCTGCAGCGCGTCTTCGCACCTCGATCATCGGCAGCACGACGACGTTGCCCCCGTACAGGCCGATGAGGCTGGCCCCCGCTGCCGCGTAACACAGGTAGAGCGCCACCGTGATCACGAGGTGCGCCTCGAGCCGCTTCAACGCCACCATCCGGTCCAGGTACAGGCGCTCGACGTTGGCGCGCTGGCCCTCGCTCAGCTTCTCCAGGTTGTCGATCAGCACCACGAGGGGGCCGGCAGCATCGTTCGGCGGCGTGCTCCGAATTGCCTCGAACGCAAGATTCAGCCCCTCGTTCAGTGCGGTGGTCACCGAGCCCAGGGCAGCCCGCACCTTCTGCTTCTGCTCCAGCCCCGCAAGACGGACGTCGCCGAGCAACTTGCTCACCGCTTCTGGCGCTGTATCCGGAAGATTCTTGATCACCGCGCTGATGGTCTCGGAGATCTGCTTCTTCCACACCACGCCGAGGATCTTCGCAGCGGCGCCGGCGCCTTCTGGTAAACGAGGCCCCAGAGCGCAACGAGGATGTCCTCGAGATCGACGTCGGTTCGGTCGAGGACCGCATCCGCGTCGAGGAAGAGCGTCGTGACCGGAGTCACCCCGCCCTCCGCGGACTCGAGACGCCTCTTCATCAGGAGAAGCTCCGTCGTCTTGCCACCCCCGATATGGCCGCTCAGGAGGTGCAGCGTGGGCGTCCCCCCGCGCGCCGGATGTTCCGCGCGATCTTGGCGAGGCGGTCGCCGCCCCGGATCTGGCTCAGGTCCTCGTGCAGGCGTACGTCCTCGCGTGGATCGAGGGGGCTGAACGGATCGCAGAGGCGCACCGCATCGTCGGGCGTGCTCGCAGGGACGGAGAACGCCCGCTTCGAAACGGCAAGCTCCCGGACGGCCCTGGCATCCATGGTGCTCATCAGACGGCGCGCAGGGTACCACACTGCCCGCCCTCAGCCGCCGTCACCTCCCGCCCGAGCCCCGGCCTTCCGCCCGTCCCCCCGCTTCACCCTCCCCCGCGCGCCGACCCCTCGCCCCGTTTTTCCCGCCGCCCCGCACGCGCAGCCCCGGCCCACAGCACCACCAGCGCCGCCAGCGACATCCCCCCGCCCGCCGCGCACACGCCGCTCCACCCCCAGCGCGCCCACGCCGATGTCCCGAGCCACGCCCCGGCCGCTCCGCCCACGAAGTACGTGGTCATGTAGATCGTGTTCATCCGGCTGCGCGCCTCCGGCCGCAGCGAGTACACCCGCGCCTGGTTCGAGATCTGGTTGGCCTGCGCCCCCAGATCCAGCAGCACCACGCCGAGCGCGATCCCCCACAGCCACCCTCCGAGCGCCCACAGCACCCCGAACGACGCGAGCAGCACCGCGATCGCCAGCGCGTTGATCCGCCGGTCCCCGCGCAGGTCCGCGTACCGGCCGACGAGCGGTGCCGCGGCGGCGCCGGCCACGCCCACCAGGCCGAACAGGCCGGCGGTCTGCGGGCCGTGGCGCGCGGGCAAGCTCTGGAGATAAAGCGCGAGCGTCGCCCAGAAGGCGCTGAACGCGCCGAACGTGAGCGCGCCAAGCACAGAGTGCAACCGCAGCACAGGCTCGTCGCGGGCCAGGCGCCCCAGCGAGCGCAGGAGATCCGGATACGGCATCTCCGAGACGGGCGGCTGCGCCGGCAACACGAAGCGCAGCACCGGGCCCAGCGCCAGCATCAGCGCCGCCGCCATCCAGAACACCGCCCGCCAGCCGAGGTGCGTGCCGACCAGACCGGCCACCGTGCGCGACAGCAGGATGCCAATGAGCAGGCCGCTCATCACCATCCCCACCACCCGCCCGCGCTGCGCGTCCGGCGCAAGCTGCGCCGCGAACGGCAAGAGCAGCTGAGGCACCACGCTCGTGATGCCCACCGCGAAGCTCGCCGCGACGAGCCACGGCAGGCCGGGCGCGAGCGCCGCGACCACGAGCGCGACGCTCGCCAGCGCCGCCATCACGACGATGAGGCGCCGGCGCTCGTGGCTGTCGCCGAGCGGCACGATCAGCAGCATCCCCGCCGCGTACCCCACCTGCGTCATCGTGGGCACGAGCCCGAGCAGCCCGCTGAGGCCGCCCGGATCGCCCGGCCCACCTGCGTCCGCCGGCCCGCCGAGGGTCCGGCCGATGTCGCCCAGCAAGGGCTGGTTGTAATAAAGGTTCGCCACGGTGGCGCCCGCGGCCGCCGCCATCAGCCAGACGAGCCCGATACGGAGCGACGCTGGCGGGGGCGAGGTGGGCGTCTGCATGGGAAACGGAGGGCAGCGCCGCTATACGCCGCGTGCCCTCCGGGTTCAATCGCCGGGGCCGCCGGGCCACAGGCCCGTTCGGCCCCCTGCTTCAGCGACCGCGCTGCGCGCCGCGCTCAGGCGCGCTCAGAGCGCCGCGCGGCACTCGCCGCGGTACGCCACCGACACGCCCGCCGCGTTCGCGGCGCACGCGTTGCCGTACGTCCGGTCGTCGCAGCCGCAGACCGGGTTGTACTCGAACGTGCAGGCCTCCGGGATCGTCTCGCAGGTGCCCATCTGGTCCGCCGCGCCGCACATCGCCTCGATGCTGTAGTTGCAGAACTCCCCGCGGTCACACGCGAGGCCGGCGATGCCGCCGCACGCCTGCTTCGGGTCGGGCTCGGACCCGCACTCGCCGAACGACGCCACCGACACGCCCGACGCGTTCGCGACGCACGGGTTGGCGTACGTGTTACCGTCGCAGCCGCACACCGGGTTGAACTCCCTCGTGCAGACATCCGGGATCGGCGCGCACGTGCCCGGCAGGTCGAACGAGCCGCACGCGGCCTCGGGCTCGAACTCGCAGAAGAACCCGGGCGCGCAGTCGGGGGCGCCGCGCGTGCCGCAGATCTCCCCGGGAGCAGGCGCGCACTCGCCGAGCGACGACACCGACACGCCCGCCTGGTTCGCCTCGCACTCGTTGCCGTACGTCCTGCCGTCACAGCCGCAGACCGGGGCGTAGATCTCGGCGCAGGCGTCCGGGGTCGTCCGGCACACGCCCGTCTGATCGGCCGCGCCGCACATGGCCTCGAGCTCGTAGTCGCAGAACTCCCCGCGCTCGCACGAGAGGCCGAGCAGGCCGCCGCACGCCCGCTCCGGCGGAGGCGCACACTCGCCGAGCGACGACACCGACACGCCCGCCGCGTTCGCCGCACACTCGTTGCCATACGTCTGGCCGTCACAGCCGCAGACCGGGTTGTACTCCTCGGTGCACGCGCGCGGGACGCGCGTGCAGACGCCGGTCTGATCGAACGCGCCGCACATGGCCTCGAGCTCGTAGTCGCAGAAGTAGCCGTCCCGGCAGGTGAGCCCGAGCAGACCACCGCAGGCGCGAGCGCTGCCGCTGCTCGCCTCCTCCGACGAGTCGACCTCGGCGTCGCTCCCCCCGTCGACGACGTCCACCTGACAGCCCGCCGCGAACGGGAACACCGAGAACGCAAGCAGGATCACGGAACCGAAGTGGCTGTTCATAAGACGATTACGGAAATTCATGACTGTTCCTCCACCTTGTTACCTCGCCTGCTACGGCGAGGCGTTCGCATGAACGAGCCCTCTCCCTCTGGAAGGAGGGCTCAAGACGCCGCGCGAGCGCGGCGCGTAAACCAGCGGTCTCCCCGGCCGCTCAGTCGGGGATCGTGAGCGTCAGCGCGCGGCGCCCGATCACGGGCGCCGTGAACTCGAGGAAGAGCACGTCCTCGCGTTCCTCTCCGTCGCCGTCCGCGCGGACGGTGACGACCATGGCCCCGCCCGCCGGCACCACGAAGGGCGCCGTCACGCTGACCGTGAACGGCGAGCTCCCGCGGCGCAGGCGCGGCGCGTCGAAGGCGACCTCCTCGGCGCACGTGTTGCGGACGACCACCTCAGCGGCGGCGCCGTCGTCGAGCGAGACCCACACGTCGGGCTCGACGGCGAGGCAGGTCAGCTCGGGCGGCGTGGTCCCACTCGCGCCCGCGAGCACCACGTCCACCGGCTCCGACCGGCGCGCCTCCTGCTTCGCCTGGAGGCGCACGACATGAGCCGTCGTGGCCGCCACCTCGACCTGGAAGCTGCCGTCCGCGTTCACCTCCGCGACGACCGGCGCATCCGTGGTATCGAGGTTCGTCGCGACGATGACGCCCTCCGGCGGATCGACCGCGCCCGCCTCGCCCACCACGGAGATCGTGGTGCGGAGGATCATCGACTCGGGCGACGACGCGATGAGGTCGCCGTCCAGGACGATGACCGGAGGGCTCGGCTGCGGGCTCACGACGCACCCGCCGAGGAGCACCGCCAGCAGCGCGGCCATCGCGCCCCGCCGGATCCCCCGCCTCTCTGTCCTCCGCGCCGTCATGCCTGGCGATAGAGCAAAGGCGGTGCCGAGCGAAAAACCCAGGCAATCTGCATGAAATGATCGAATAACCTGTCTCATAAGCTGTCTCACTGTCTCAAGTGGCACATCCGTGAGACACTGTGCACGTGACCCCGGCCGAAGGAAACCTGCTCGCCCGCCGTTACCGCCTGCTCCGCCCCCTCGGGCGGGGGGGGCTGGCCACGGCGTGGCTCGCGCGGGACGAGGCGCTCGGGCGCGAGATCTGTCTCAAGCTGCTCGGCCCCGCGCGCACGGCGGAGCGGGCGGCGTTCCGGGGGGAGTTCAGGATGCTGGCGGGGCTGTTCCACCCCCACCTCGTCCGCGTGCACGACTTCGGGATGCTCCGGGACACCGGCGAGCCGCGGTTCTACTTCACGTCGGAGGCGATCCTCGGTGCGCCGCTCGACGAGTACGTGAAGGGGCGGCGCTTCGAGGAGGCGCGGGGCGCGATCGTGGACGTGCTCGACGCCCTGCGCTTCCTCCACCGGGCGCGCATCCGGCACGGCGACGTGAAGCCGGCCAACATCCTCGTCGACGCCGCCGGGCGCGCGGTGCTGATCGACCTCTCCTGCGCGGCGCGCCTGGAGCGGAGGCCCGGGGGCGCCGTCTCCGGGACCCAGGGCTACCTCGCGCCCGAGGTGGTCCGCGGCGAGCCGGCCGACGGGCGCGCGGACCTCTTCTCGCTGGGCCGCACGCTGCGCGCGATCGCGCCGCTCCTTGCGGAGCCGCTGCCGGACGTGGTGGGCGCGCTCGTCGAGCGCCTGCTCCAGCCGGAGCCGCGCGACCGGCCGGCCGACGCGGGCGAGGTGCTCGACTGGGTGGGCGCGTCGCCGCGCGCGGTGGCCCCGCCGCCGCCGGAGCCGCCGCACCTGGTCGGCCGCGAGGCCGAGGTGCGCGCGGTCGCCGAGGCGCTCGCGGCGCTCGAGCAAGGGAAGAGCGGGCCGCGGCTGGTGGTGATCGCGGGGGAGCCGGGCTGCGGGAAGAGCCGCCTGCTGCGCGAGGCGAAGTGGAGCGCGGAGCTCAGGGTGGCCACGGTGGAGGGGTTCGCGCGGGCCGCGTCGCCCGTGGCCTCGATGCTCGGGCGCGCGACCGGCGAGGAGGCGCTCCCCGCCGGCGCGCTCGGCGCCCTGCGCGCGCACGAGCGCCTCGCGCGCGCGGGGGCGCAGCCGGTGGTGCTCGCGCTCGACGACGCCGACGAGGTGAGCGGGACGGAGCGGGAGATGCTCGAGGCGCTGGTGCGCCTGCTCGGGCCGGAGGATCCGGTGCTGCTCATCGCGGCCGAGCGCGTGGCGCAGGCGGGGAGCCGGGCGCCGCTCGCCGCGGTGGCCGCGGAGGCGGGGCGGAGCGTCCGCGAGGTGCCGCTGCCGCCGCTCGGGCGCGAGGCGGTGCAGCGCTGGATGGCCGACATCGGCATGGGCGAGGCGACGGAGGCGGTGCTCCGCGCGAGCGCCGGGTGGCCGGCGGACCTCGTGGTGACCGCGGGGCGGCTCGCGGAGAGCGGCGACGTGGGGCAGCTCGACGCGACGACGCCCGGGGCGAGCGCGCGGTACGCGCTGCGGCTGCGCGGCCTGCGTGGGCCGCTGCGCGACGCGGTCGCGGCGCTGGCGGTGCAGGGCGGCGCGGTGGCGGACGAGGAGCTCCCGTCGCTGGGCCTGCCGGCGGCGCAGCTCGCGGAGCTCGCCGCCCGCGGCGTCGCCGCCCGGGCGGCGGGCGGCTGGATGCTGACGCGCGCGGGGCCGATCGCCGCCCTGCTGGAGGCCCTCGGCGGCGACGTGGTCCGCGCGGCGCATGCGCGCGCCGCGGCGGCCCTGACGGCGAGGCTAGGTGTGAGCGGCCCTGCCGCGGGCCCGACCCGGGTTGCGGTTAATCCAACCCAGGTTCCGGCCGTGGACCCGACCCAGGTTGCGGTTACCCCGACCCAGGTTGCGGTCGCCCCGACCCAGGTTGCGGTCGCCGCGGTCGCCCCGACCCAGGTTGCGGTCGCCCCGACCCAGGTTGCGGTCGCCACCACAAATTCCACCACCACCACATCTCTCGCCCCCCGCGCGATCCTCCACCTCGCCCTCTCCGGCGATGGCCCTGCCGCCGAGCGCCTCTTCCTCGAGCGCCGCGCCGACCGCGCCGCCAACCCGTGCGCGTGGGCCGCGGCCGCCGAGGCCCTCCTCGAGGCCGTCCGGGCCCCCGAGACCCGGCTCGAGATCGCCTCGACCCTCCAGCGCGGCGGCCGCGCCGCCCGCGCCCGCGAGGTCCTCGAGCGCCTGCTCGCGGAGGACCAGGCCGACAAGGCCGGCGCCGACCAGGCCGGCCCCCTCGGCGCGCGCCGCGGCCAGGCGCTCGCCCGCCTCGGCGCGTGCCTGCTCGAGCTCGGCGACCCCACCGCCGCGCTCGCGCGCCTCGAGGAGGCCGCCGCCGCCACCTCGGCCCCGCGCGAGCGCGCCGCCCTCGCCGACCTCGCCAGCCGGGCGCTCCTCCGCCTCGGGTCACACGCCGAGGCGCGGGCCCGCGCCGAGCCGGCGCTCGCCTCGTGCGACGACCCGGAGGTGCTCGCCAGCCTCCACGAGGACGTCGGCGTCGCGGCGAGTTACCTCGGCGAGCGCCGGCTCGCCGGCCTGCACCTCGGGCTCGCCGCCGGGCTGCACCGCGACCGGCGCGCCCCCCGCAGCCTCGTACGCGCGCTCTCGTACCAGGCCATCGACGCCTTCCGCGCCGGCGAGGTCGAGGCGGCGCTCACCGGGTACCGCCAGGCCCTCGCCACCGCGGAGGAGCACGGCCTCGGCGACCTCGTCGCCCGATGCAGCCTCAACGTGGGCACGGCGTGCCACCAGTCCGGCGAGCTCGGCGAGGCCCTCGCCGCCTACGAGCGCGGCGCCCGGCTCGCCTCGGCCCTGGGCCAGGCCGACCTGGTCCTCGTGCTCGACTTCGACCTCGCCAAGCTCTGGGCCGACGTCGGCGCCTTCGAGCGCGCCGCCCGCGTCGCCGCGCGCGTCGAGGCCGAGGCCGCGCGGCGCGGCGCCCCCTTCTTCGCGGCGGCCGCGGCCTCCGTCCTCGGCGACTGCGCGCTCGCGGCCGGCGACGCCGAGGAGGCCGCGCGCTGCTTCGAGCGCTCGCGGCGCGGCTTCGAGGCGCAGGGCGCCCAGCGCGAGATCGTCGAGGAGGAGCTCGAGCTCTGCCGGGCCCACCTCGCGCGCGGCGCGCTGGACGACGCGCGCGCCGCGCTCGCCCGGGCGCGCGCGCAGGGCGCCGCGCTCGAGGCGCCCGACCTCGGCGCGCGCACCGCCCTGCTCGAGGGCCGGCTCGCGCTGCTCGACGGCGAGCGCGACGACGACCGCGCGGACGCCGCGGACGCCAGCGATCGCCCGCACGCCGCCGGCGCCGCGCACACCGACGGCGCCGCGCACGCCGCCGGCGCCGCGCACGCCGCCGGCGCCGCGCACGCCGCCGGCGCCGCGCACGCCGGCAGGATCGCCGCCGCGCGCGAGCGCCTCGGGCGCGCCCTCGACCTCGCCGAGCGCGCGGCGCAGCCGGACCTCGTCGCGGACGTCCGCCTCGCGCTCGCCGCCGTCGAGGAGGCCGCCGGCGAGCCCGCGGCCGCGGCCGCGCAGCGCGACCGCGCGGCCGCCGCCTGGACCGCCATGGCGCGCTCCCTGCCGGAGCCGCTGCAGCACGCGTTCTGGATGCACCCCCGCCGCCGCGCCGCGCAGCCTTCCCCCGCGCGCGCTGGCCTCCCCGCCAGCCCCCCCGCGGGTCCCGCAAACATCCCCGCCTCCGGCGGCCCCGCCAGCATCATCCCCGCCTCCGGCAGCCCCGCCAGCATCCCCGCGTCCCACGAGCCCCACGCGCACGACGTCGCCGCGCGCGCGGCCAAGCTCGAGCGGCTCCTCACCATGTTCCGCAAGCTCAACTCCTCGGTCGAGATCGCCGACATCCTCGCCATGGCGATGGACGCCGCGATCGATCTCACCGCCGCCGAGCGCGGGTTCCTGCTGCTCGAGCAGCCGGGCGGCGAGCTCCGCGTCGCCGTCGCGCGCAACGTCGACCGGGAGAAGGTCGGCCGGAGCCACCTCAAGTTCAGCTACGGCATCGCCGAGCGCGCGATCGCGACCCAGGAGCCCGTCGTCACGGTGGACGCCCAGGAAGACGAGCGCTTCCGCGAGCACGCCTCCGTGCACGCCATGCGGCTCCGGTCCGTGATCGCCGTCCCCATCCGCTCGCCGGACGGCGTCCTCGGCGCCCTCTACCTGGACAACCGCTTCCGGCGCGCGCGCTTCGCCCCGGACGACGTCGACCTGCTCCTCGCCTTCGCCGACCAGCTCGCGCTCGCCCTGCGCAACGCGCGCCTGGTCGAGGACCTGCGCCGCCGCACCGACGAGCTCGAGGCCGAGCGCCGCCGGGTCGAGGAGCTCCTCCGCGGCCAGGCCGCCGAGATCGGCCGGCTGCAAGAGGAGGTGCTGGTCCGCCAGCAGGCCCTCGAGCACCGCTACGATTACGGCGCCATCGTCGGGCGCGGCGCCGCGCTGCGCGCCGTGTTCGCCACGCTCGACCGCGTGGTCGACACGCCGGTCAGCGTGCTCGTGACGGGTGAGAGCGGCACCGGCAAGGAGCTCGTCGCGCGCGCCCTCCACTTCGCCGGCCCGCGCAAGGGCGGCCCCTTCATGGGGATCAACTGCGCCGCGCTCCCGGCCGCGCTCCTGGAGTCGGAGCTCTTCGGCCACGTCCGCGGCGCGTTCACGGGCGCAGACCGGGACCGGACCGGCCTCGTGGTCGCGGCCCGCGGCGGCACGCTCTTCCTCGACGAGCTCGGCGAGATGCCGCTCGAGGTCCAGGCGAAGCTGCTCCGGGTGCTCCAGGAGCGCGAGGTCCGCCCGGTCGGCAGCGCCGAGGCGGTGCGCGTCGACTTCCGCCTCGTCTGCGCCACGAACCGCGATCTGCTCGCCGAGACCGCGCGCGGCCGCTTCCGCGAGGATCTCTACTACCGCGTCGCCGTCGTCCAGATCCGCCTGCCGCCGCTGCGCGACCGGCTGGAGGACCTCCCGGAGCTCGCGCTCCACTTCGTGCGCCGCGCGGCCGAGCAGCTCGGCCGGCAGGCCCCCCAGCTCTCCCGCGAGGCGCTGCGGCGCCTCGGCCAGCACAGCTGGCCCGGCAACGTGCGCGAGCTGGAGAACGTGATCACGAAGGCCGTCGTGCTCTGCGACGGGCGCAAGATCGGCCCCGATGACGTCGACCTGCCGCGCGCCCACGGCCGCGGCGCCCACGGCCGCGGCGCGCTGAAGCCCCCGCGCGACGAGCGGGCCGCGATCCTCGGCGCCCTCGACCGGACCGGCTGGAACGCGGTGCAGGCCGCGCGCGAGGCCGGCATGTCGCGCGCGACGTTCTACCGCAAGCTCCGTCAGCTCGGCATCGAACGTCCGCGGTGATCTCCTCCTGTCTCCTCTCCGCTCTCCGCCAGGCGCCCTCTCCACAAAGTACCTGTCACACCCACCGTGGACGTGTTTTCTCCAGATTTTGCGCGACGCCGGCACGGGGCACTTCGCCTCATGTGGGGCGCTCCGCCATGATATTCCGGCGCTGAGCCCGGTGGTCGTCCTGCGTCGCGGACGCAACCTTGGACAGCCTCGTCCGCTGCGGCGCAAAACTCGACACGTCCTGGCGCGCTGCGCTGGCCGCCGATCCGCCCCGGCCACAGCCCATCGCCTCCAGGCGCTCTCTTCACCTCATGGCCCGGGAGTTGCCAAGGTGTCCGGGCATGAACACGACGAAACTCTTCCTCATGATGTCTCTCTCGCTCGCTGCCGCCGTTGGCTGCGACAGAGCGGAAGGCACACCTCGCTCGGGCGACAACAACACCGCGACGGCACCTGACGAGGTCGCCGCGCGGGCGAACAGCCCGACGCCGACGCCCGCCGACAACACGGACAAGAACGATCGCGATCGCGATCCGGCGGCGCTGACCCCCGGCGACCAGGGCGAGAACGAGGCCGATCGCACGATCACCCAGAAGATCCGTCAGGCGGTGGTCGCGAAGGACGAGCTCTCGATGAACGCGAAGAACGTCAAGATCATCACGAATGGGCAGGTGGTCACGCTGCGCGGCCCGGTCAAGAGCGACAAGGAGAAGGCCGACATCGCCGCGATCGCGCAAGGGATCGCGGGCGTGAAGCGGGTGGACAACCAGCTCGAAGTCGACGTTCACTGATCAGGTTGAAAGGGAAGATACCATGGCAGACAAGAAAGCGGTCCTGGGCCTCGTGAGCACGCTCGCTCAGGCAGACATCATCGTCGGCGAGCTGCAGCGCGCCGGCTTCATGACCAGCGATATCTCGGCGCTGTTCCCCGACAAGCACGGGACGCGGGACTTCGCGCACGAGAAGAACACGAAGGCGCCCGAGGGCGCGACGGCCGGCGCCAGCGCGGGCGGCGCGCTCGGCGGGACCATCGGCCTGCTCGCCGGCATCGGCGCGCTCGCCATCCCCGGGCTCGGGCCCTTCATCGCGGCCGGTCCGATCATGGCCGCGCTGAGCGGCGCCGCGGCCGGCGCGGCGCTCGGCGGCGTCACCGGCGCCCTGATCGGGCTCGGGATCCCCGAGGTCGAGGCCAAGCAGTACGAGGGCAAGATCAAGGGTGGCAACATCCTGATCTCGGTCCACGTGGACAACGCCCAGGAGCGCGCGGCCGCGAAGCAGGTCCTCGAGCGCGGCGGCGCCACGGACATCGCCGTCCTCACCGAGGAGGGCGTCTCCAAGGACAACCGGGCGTTCGCCTGAGCGCGGGCCCCAGAGCGGTACCGCTCGAGCGGCGACGCTCGCGCGGTGACCTTTGACCAGAGCACCTGCCCGCCCCCGCGCCAAGCCCCCCCACCGGACGCGTCAGGCGGGCAGTTGCTCGAGGTCGATCTCGGTGGACGGCCGGATGTCGGCCTTGAGGAAGCGCTGCATCTGGCGGAGCGCGTACCCGTTGTCCTCCTCGCTCTCGGACGCCACGCAGTCCGAGGGGATGATCAGCCGGTAGTCGCGCATGTAGGCGTCGTTCGCCGTGAACAGCACGCAGATGTTCCCCGCCATCCCGGTGAGGATGAGCCGCTGCACGCCGAGGGACTCGAGCAGGATCTCCAGCGTCGTGCCGTAGAAGCCCGAGTGCTTGGGCTTGAGCACGAAGTAGTCTTGCTCGCCAGGCTTCAAGAGCAACGCGATCTCCCGCCCGCGCACCCCGTCCTCCAGGCAGTGCTCGATCTGCCGGTGGAAGTTCGATTGCCAGCGGCCGAAGTTGTCGTTGACGTAGACCGCGGGGATGCCCGCGTCGACGCACCGCTGCTTCAGCGCGCAGATGCGGTGCGCCATCGGGAGGGCATGGGCGAGCAGCCGATCTCCTTCGGGAAAGTCCAGATCGTTGATCACGTCGATGAGGAGCAGCGCAGTCCGGCTGTTGTCCGGCGCAGCGCCGTGGAGGTCGTGGTTCCGCCGCGTCATATCGCCCGCTTATACAACGCGATGCGGGCGATCGGGGCAGCAATCGTCACGCGCGCAGCGGCCGTGGCGAAATGCGACCATCCCCCTCGGTAAGCATGCTCGCAGCGCGCTCCCGGTCAGAGGCCGCGGCGCGGACGGATGGGCCTCGGAAGCGACGGATCCGCGCGATCGGGCCGTCGGCCGCGGGCTTGCATCGGTCCCTGCCGAAGACCTGAAACGGACCTCTTGAGAAGGAGAGCACATGCCTCGCAGCATCTGGAAAGGGAGTATCAGCTTCGGGCTCGTGCAGATCCCGGTCGCGCTCTACCCAGCCGAGGAGCCCAACGAGGTCTCCTTCAAGCAGCTCGACAAGCGGGACATGACCCCGATCCGCTACGAGCGCGTGAACCGGGAGACGGGCAAACCGGTGAGCTGGGACGACATCGTCCGCGGCTACGCCTACGACAAGGACGAGTACGTCGTGGTCTCCGACGAGGACCTCCGCCGCGCCAACGTGGAGGCGACGCAGACCGTGGACATCCTCGATTTCGTGGACGCGTCCGAGATCGAGCCGATGTTCTACGACAAGCCGTATTACCTCGCCCCCGCGTCGCAGGGTAAGAAGAAGTCCCCGGTGACGGCGTACGTGCTCCTGCGCGAGGCGCTGCGGCGGACGGGCAAGGTCGGGATCGCGAAGGTCGTGATCCGGACGCGCGAGCACCTCGCGGCGGTGATGCCGCGCGGCAAAGCGCTCGTGATGAACCTGCTCCGGTTCGCGCACGAGCTCCGCTCCGACGAGGAGCTCGAGCTCCCGGAGCTGGACGCGGAGGGCAAGGGGCTCGGCAAGCGGGAGCTCGAGATGGCCGAGCGCCTCGTCGCCGAGATGGCGACCGATTGGAAGCCGGAGAAATACAAGGACGAGTACCGCGATGACGTGATGAAGCTCATCGAGAAGAAGGTGAAATCCGGTGAGACCACGACGCCCGCCGAGCCCGCCGGGGAGGACGAGGACAGGGGTCGTCAGACCGGCACGGTGGATCTCATCGCGCTGCTCAAGAAGAGCCTCGGCCAGAAGGGCGGCAAGGCCGCAAACGACGAGAAGGAGGCCCACGACGCCGAGCCGAAGGTGCGCAAGACGGACGCCGCGAAGCGCAAGACCGGCTCGCGCCGCGCCGCGTAACGCGCGGTCCTCCGCGCCACGTAACGCGCGGTCCTCCGCGCCACGTAACGCGCGGTCCTCCGCGCCACGTAACGCGCGGTCCTCCGCCGGAATCGAAGGGAGCAGGGGGGCCTCGCGCGCCGCGGGGTCTCTCCTGCTCCTCCCTGCACGCACGGGAGCGTTTGCCTGCGGCGATCCGGGGAGATCAGGTTAGGATGAAGGCACCATGCGCCCCAAGTATCCCTCGGATGTCGCGGCCGCGTTCGTCGAGCTGGACACGCAGTCCCAGGTCTCGGCGCAGCGTGTGGCCGCGAGGTCCAGCCTCGCTCCCGGCGCGGCGCCGCCGGACCCTCCTGTCGCCGTCCTGACGCGCCTGATCGAGACGATGTTCTTCGCGTCCACGGCGACGGAGGAGGGCCGCTCGAACCCGGTGGGCGCGGTCTTCGCCGGCAGCCTCGCCGCCTTCGAGTGCGAGCGGCCGTCCTGGGATCTCGTGCGGCTCGCGTCGGCGGTGGCGTTCGACGTGCAGCACGTGGCCAACCTGGCCTCCGCGTGCGCGTGGCCGCGCTCCTGCCTCGCCGTGGTGCCGCAGGAGGGCGGCGCGGCGCTGGACGAAGCGCTGGTGATCGCCGGCATGGTCACGCCGCATCGCCGGCAGTTCTCGGATCTCGATCAGCTCGTCCGCGTCGTCGCCCCGAAGCCCGGCGTGGTGGCGGTGTTCCGCGGAGAGTGGGAGATCGTCCGCTACGAGCGCGGCGCCCTGCGCACCTGGATGCCCAAGCACCGCCCTCACCTCGACTCCATCGAGAAGGCCGTCCTGCGGCAGCAGGCGAGGCCGCTCATCCGCCACGTGCGCAACTACCTCCTGCGGGTCGTCGACGGCATGGTCGAGCTCGGTCGCGGCGGCCTCCTCGCGATCCTCGGCCCCGGCGAGGGGTTACCGCAGCTCTTCTGCGAGGACGGCAATCAGCTCGACACGGAGGTGAAGCGGCTCTCGCCGCCCCTCGGCCTCGGCGCGGCGCTCCTCGAGATGTCCGACGCCCACACGGCGGACGCCGCGCAGGATGCGCGGCATGTGCTGGAGAAGCGGCCGCGGGCGCACGGCACGGACCACGCGCTGCACGCGACGGAGCGCGTCCACCGGATGCTGGACCAGATCGTCAGGATGACGACCGTCGACGGCGCGGTGGTCATGAGCCATTGCCTCGACGTGCTCGCGTTCGGCGCAAAGCTGCCCCCGCCGAAGGCGATCATCGCCGAGGTCTTCACCGCGACCCCGAACCAGCGGATGGACGAGAGCTGGGCGCTCGACGCGCGGGGCACGCGCCACCGCGCGGCGGCGGCGTTCGTGGCGGGGTACCCGGAGCGGATCGCCTTCATCGTCTCGCAGGACGGCAACGCGGCGACGTTCCAGGAGATCGACGGGAAGGTCGTCTACTGGCCGCTCTGAGGCCCGCGGCGCTTCACGTCGTCCGCACCAGCCCGCTCCTCGGGCCCTCGGCGCCCGGAGCGCCCTGGGCGCCCCCGCCCTTCGCGAGGCGCGCCTCCTGCGCCATCTGCCGGATGCAATGCTGGAGCCCGGAGCGGAGGTTCGTGTGCACCGGGATGCCGGAGAGCTCCACGCCGAGCGAGACGATGGTCTGGGCGACGGTCGCGCGGATACCCGTGATGACGGCCTCGGCGCCGAGCAGGCGGATGGCCCGGACGAGGCCGATGAGATAGGACGCCGTCTGCGTATCCACGGTCTCGACGCCGGTGAGGTCGATGATCGCGTAACGCGCCGAGGAGCGGCTCACCGCGCCGAGCAGGCTATCCATCAGCTCTTCGGCCCGCGTGCTGTCGACCATGCCGACGAGCGGGACCGTGAGCACGCCGTCCCAGACCTGGATGATCGGGGTGGAGAGCTGCTGGATGAGCTGCTGCTGGCGCTGGATGAGCTGGAGCTTCGCCCGCAGCTCGTTCTCCGTCTCCCGCGTCTCGGTGACGTCGAGCGTCAGGGTGATGACGGCATCGACCTCGCCGTCCTCGTTCTCATCGGGGACGCACCAGCTCTCCCAGTGACGCTCCATGGCCGACGTGAACGCGTGGGAGCTCTCTTTCGCGTCCATGGCCGCCCGGACCTGGCGCAGGGTCTCCGCGGAGCCTTCGTGGTTGGCCCAGATCTCCCAGAGGTTCAGGCCGAGCCACGATCGCCGCGGCACGCCCGCCAGGTCGACGCCCCTGCCGTCGTGGAAGATGTACGTCCCTTTCCTGTCGACGGCCCATATCGCGATGGGGAGCGTGTTCATGACGACATTCAGGATCCGCTCCGCGAGCGAGGTCCTCGAGGCAGAGGGGCTCGGCGCCGGCTCGCTCGGCGCGGGCACCGCCATGCAGAGCCAGGATGTCGTGCGGCCCCGCTCGTCGATCACCGCCTGGCGACGCCACTCGCACGTCACCGTGCCGCCCCCCTTCCGGGCGCAGGCGAACACCCGCGGCGCGACGCCGTCCGCGAGGGAGCGACGCCACGCCTCGCCCGGCTCCCCGGAGAGCACGAGATCGGTGACGCTCCGGCCGAGGGCTTCCTCCTCCTCGAACCCGAAGCACCGCGCGGCCCCCTCGTTCCATCCCGTGATGACCAGCGCCGCGTCGTGAGAGATCACCGGGAAGGGAGCGCGCTTCAGGAGCTCGTACGACGCCGCCGCGACGCTCTCCACCTCCGCAGATCCGATCCGAGACGACGAAGCTGGTAATCCCATGATCGTTGCATCCTAAGGGCGAACGCTGGCGGTGATCAAGCGCTTAGCGTCCTGGGCGCAATACGGCCCGACATCGCGCCCTGCTCCCCGCGGCACGATGCGGATTGTCCGCTGAAACAATAAGCCATTACAAAATTCCGCCATCACTGCACGATAACGAGAACGTTGCAGACGGTATTCAGGTGCCGTCCCCTGCCGCCGGTCACCCCCGTACCTGCGCTGGCGTCGGCAAGTTCCCGACGTCTAGGCTCTTGACGCATTGCACCCCTGTGGGATCATGTACGCGTATACACGTATTCACTGAGTCGCTCGGTCTGGCGGGGGGAAGAGCCGACAACGTGCGCCAGGCCATCCACCCGGTCCCTGCGGCGGGGGCCGGAGAGGTCAAACGAAAACCAATTCGGGGGCGGCAATGCGTTCTACGGATCTGACGGGCAGCAGGGGCGAGCACGATCGTCCCTGGTCGCGGCGGTTCGCGGCCGTGGTGTATTTCCTCATCGTTACCTGCGTCGCTGGTCTTGGCGGTCTGGCCGCGCCCCAGGTTGGCTGGGACGTGCTCGGCTACGCTGGCGTGGTGTTGTCGTACGAGTCGCGCGACGCGGCCGCCATTCACGGCGGCGCGTATGGCGCGCTCCGCGACGCCGCGCGGGAGGCCGACGTCGAGGAGCTGACGCGCAGCACGCCTTATCGTGCCGAGCTCGCGCAGGCGCCGGACGCATTCGTCGAGCAGCTCCCGTTTTACCGGGTGCGGGTGATCTTCTCGAGCCTCGTCTACCTGCTTTACAAGGGCGGGGTCAACGTCGTGCAGGCGGCGTCCGCGGTCGCTGCGTTATCGTACGCGCTCCTGGCGCTGCTCGGCCTGACCTGGATGCGGCGCTACCTCGATCCGGTGAGCGCCGTCCTGGTGAGCAGCTTTGTCTTCCTGAGCTTCCCCTTCACGCAGGCCGCGCGCATTCCGACGCCGGACGGCCTCGCCGCGTTCTTCGCGGTGGCCGCGGTGTACGTCCTGCTCGAGAAGCGCAACTGGCGCCTCGCGTTCGCGATCCTCACCGCCGCGGTGTTCGTGCGGCACGACACCGCGATCCTCGGGCTGATGCTCTCGGCGGGCCTGCTCGTCCTCGATCGCGGCGAGCGCCTCCGCGTGCGGCTGCTGCGGTTCGCCGCGTCCTCGGCGGCGATCCTGGCCGCTTATGCCGTGGTCAGCCGCCTCGGCGGTTATGGCTGGCGGACGCTCTTTCATCACACCTTCATCAACCACCTCAGCTACCCCGCGTCCTCCCCTGCCCCCGTCGGCCTGGACGATTACGTGCGGGTGGTCGTCACGAGCCTCCTCCCGGACGCGCTCGTGAGCTACGCGGTGCTTTATCTGCTCGTGCTGGCGATCGCCGCGGCCTCTTACGTCCGCGCCGGCGGCAAGCTGACACTGAACGACCCGTGGCTGGTGGTGCTCGCCCTGATGCTGCTGCACCTCGTGGTCCGCACGCTCCTCTTCCCGGCGTTCTGGGAGCGTTTCCTCCTCGCCCATTACCTCTTCTTCGCCCTCTTCTCCGTCCGCCTGCTGCGCCTCGCCCCGCACCCCGCACCCACCCTCGACGACCTGGCGCCTGCCCCTCCCTCGATGGCCCACGTCCCCCCGCGTTAGAGGTGGGTTAGCAGGAGGGAGGCCATCTGATCGATGGGGGCCTCGGCGGCGGCGAGGCCGGCCTCCAGCACGCGGCGGGGCATGCCGTAGACGACGCAGGACGACTCGGACTCCACGAGGACCCGCCCTCCTGCCTTGTGGATCGCACGGGCGCCCACGAGGCCGTCGTCCCCCATGCCCGTCAGCACGACCGCGAGCACGCTCGAACCGAGCTCGGCCGCAGCGCTCGTGAAGAGCAGATCCACCGACGGACAGTACGCGTGTGTAGCGGACGCCTGCGCGAAATGCACGCTGGTGCGCTCCAGGCGGCGCCGGACCACGAGGTGCGTCCCGCCGCGCGCGATGACCGCGAGCCCAGGCCGCAGCTCCAGGTCGTCGGACGCCTCGGCGACCGAGATCGCGCTCGCCTCGTCCAGGCGGCGAGCCAGCGACTCCGTGTAGCCGGACGGGATGTGCAGCGCGGCGACGATCGGGACGGGGAAGTCGCGGGGCACCACGGTGAGCAGCCGGGTGAGCGCCTGCGGGCCGCCCGTCGACGTGCCGACCACCACGAGGCGCGTGCGCCCCGACGCAGCGCGCGCGCCCAGAGGGGCGGGCGGCGCCGGGCGAGGCGCCTCGCCAGGAACCCGCGCGGCCGCGGCGACCGCGCCCGCCGCGATCACCTTGCGAACCAGCTCGTCCGCCAGCCCGAACAGGCGATCGGTCGCGAGCGCCGTCGGCTTCTCGACCAGATCGAACGCGCCGCCCAGCAGCGCCTTGACGCCGAGCTCGCTGTCCGCCTCGGCGTTGCTCACCACGATCACCCGCGGCGCCCCCTCGCGCTGCAGCGCCCCGAGCACGCCGAGGCCGTCGAGGTTCGGCATCATCAGGTCCAGCGTGATCACGTCCGGCTGGAGCCGCGCGATCTTCTCCAGCGCGTCCAGGCCGTCCAGCGCGATGTCGACGACCTCGATCCCGGGGCTCGCGCTCAGCACCTGCCGGAGCACCTTGCGCACGAAGGCCGAGTCGTCGACGACGAGCACGCGGACGGGCCTCGGAGCGCTCACCGTCACGCCACCTTCCGGTAGAAGAACGCCCCGGAGCGCTCCTCGCAGGCGAGCGCGGTGCCGAGCCGGAGCAGCGACTCCGAGACCCCGACCAGGAAGACGCCCCCCGGAGCGAGCGCTCCCGAGAGGGTGTTGACCACCCAGCGCGCCGTGTTGTCGTGGAAATAGATGAGCACGTTGCGGCAGACGATGACGTCGAAGCCCCCGAGCGACGCGATCTCCTGCGTGTCGAGCAGGTTGACCCGCCGCCAGCGGACGGCCCGGACGAGCTCGTCGCTCACCGTGACGCGGTCGGGCATGGCCCGGAGCCACTTCTCGGCGTACGGCGGCGGGGGGGCGTTGCCCCGCAGCGCGCGCGGGCTGAACACGCCCGCGCGGGCCCGCGCGAGCGCCCGCTCGCTCACGTCGCTCGCGACGAGCTCGACCTTGTCGAGCATCCCCCGCTCGGCCAGGAGCATCGCGATCGTGAGCGGCTCCTCGCCGCTCGCGCAGGCCGCCGACCAGATCCGCGGCCGCTTCCCCGCGAGGACACGCGGCGCGACGAACTCCGAGATCGCGACATCGATCTGCACGAACTCCCGGAAGAAATACGTCTCGGAGACGACCAGCGCCTCGATCAGCGCGTCCATCTCGGCCGCCCCCGCCGGGTCGTAGCGGAGGAAGTAGTAGTAATCGAGCAGCGAATCGAAGCCGACCTCGAGCGCACGCGTGGAGATCTTGTCGCCGAGCAGCTCGCGGTCGCCCGCCTCGTAGTGGATCCCGACCTTCTCGGCGATCAGCGCGCTGAAGATCGCGAAGAGCTGGGGCGAAATCGGGAGACGGCTCACCATGGGCACTACCTCAGCCCCACTGCGAGAGCACGGAGGCGGACACGCGGCGCACCTCCGGGTCCGGATCGGTCCGCGCGGCGAGCTCGACCGCCGCGAACGCCTCCCGCGTGGCCACCGCGGCGAGCGTGCTGGCCGCGGCCTTCCGCGCCGGCGCGTGCGGCAGCCGGAGCGCCTCGAGCAGCGCCGCGCTCGCCGCGGGCAGCCGCATCCGCGCGAGCGCCGCGGTCAGGAGGGGCGAGAGCTCGTCGTCGGCCGTCGCGAGGGCGGCGAGCAGCCCCTCGACCCGGCCCGGCACGGGCGCGGACAGCGCGGCGAGCAGCGGGCCCGGCGCGCGGGAGCCGGAGACCAGCGCGACGAGGCTCGCCGTCGCCTCGACCCCGGGGCGCGCCGCGATGAAGCTCGCCGCCGCGGCGCGGACGCTCTCGTCGACGTCGCCCGCGGCCTGCACGAGCGCGGGCAGGACCTCGGGGGACGAGAAGCCGGAGATCGCCGAGACCGCGACCAGCCGGGTCGCGACGTCCGCGGACGAGAGCGCGGCGAGCAGCGTCGGCAGCGACTCCTCCCGGCCGGCGATGCCGAGCCCGATCAGCGCCGAGCGCCGCATGTCCGTGTCGCTCGACCGCGCCGCCTCGTCCAGCGCCAAGAGCGCGAGCGGCCCCCTGATCCCGGACAGCGCCTCGATCGCCGCCACGCGCACCTGACCGCTGTCGTCGCGGAGCCGCTCGGCGATCTCCCCCGCGGCCGCCTCCCACCCGAGCTTCCCGAGCGACTGGCAGGCATAGTAGCGGACCCACGCGTCCTCGTCGCGCAGCCCGCCGAGCAGCGCCTCGATCACCCGCGGCGCCCGCTGCGACTGGCCGAGCGCCCGCATCGCCGCCGACCGGACCCGCTCGGACGGGTCGACCGCGACCGCGAGCAGCGCGTCGACCGCCGCCGGCTCCGAGAACGACGCGAGGCCGTGGATCGCCCGCTCGCGCACGCGCAGATCGGGATCGCGGAGGCCCTCGACGAAGATCGGCAGCGCCGGGGGCGGCGCGAAGTAGGCCAGGATCCGGAGCGCCGCCCGCCGCGCGGCCGGCGTGCCGTCGCGCGCCGCCGCGAGGGCGAGCGCCTCGACGTCCGCGCCGCCCAGGGTCTGGATCGCGGCCAGCGCGGCGTGCCCCACGCGGGGGTTCGGGTCGTCGAGCAGCCGGAACAGCGCGCGCGCCGAGCGGGGATCCACGATCCGCGCGAGCGCGTCACACGCCGCCGCGCGGACCTCCGGGTCCGGATCGGCGAGGCAGGCCTCGACCTCGTCGGCCGCGAGCGGGCCCCGGATGAGCGGCAGGAGCAACAGCCGACGGGCGCTGTCGCCCTCGCGCAGCGCCGCGAGCACCCGGGCGTCCGCGCTCCGGCAGAGCTGGGCGATCGCCTCCGCCGCGGCGCTCGCCACGGCGGGGGCGGCGTCGAGCAGGCGCATCAGGTCGACCAGGGCGTCCTCGCCGCCGGCCGCGCCGATCACGGCGCAGATCATCGCCTGCTCGCCGGGATCCGCCCCGGCGAGGCACTGGGAGAGCCGCCGCGCCGCGCCGAGCGCGGGCGCCTCGCTCCGGAGCGCCTCGTCGATCGGCTCGGCCGTGCCGTAGCTCTCGCGGTACCGCTCGCGCAGCTCGGCCAGCGCCACCGCGGCGACGCGCGCGACGGCGTCGCCCGGGCGCAGGAAGAGGCGCATCAGCGGCGCCACGGCGCTCCGGCTGCCGGAGCGGCCGAGCGCCCGCGCCGCCTCGAAGAGGTACCGCGGATCGTCGAGCAGCGCCGCGAGCGGCCCGATCGCGCGCGGGTCGCCGCTCCGGCCCAGCACGTCGATCGCGGGGAAGATGCGGAAGAAGTTTCCGCTCGTGACCGCCCCGACGAGCGCGTCGACCGCCGATCTGCCGCCGACGCGGCCGAGCGCCTCGATCGAGGCGACCGCGACGTTGTCGTCCGGGTGCGACGTGAGCTCCCCGAGCCGGGGGATCGCCCTCGCGCTGGTGCGGCGGCCGAGGATCTGCGCCGCGTCGGCGACGATCGCGGGGTTCGGGTCGCCCGTGAGCGCGAGCACGGCGTCGTCGACGTCCCCCAGCGACGCGACGAGCGTGTCGACCGTGGCGGCGATGCGCGCCTCGCTGTCGCGCCGCGCGCGCAGGGTCGCGCAGAGCGCCTCGACCGCGGCGTCGCCGAGCGCGGCGAGCGACGCGACGACGCTCCGCCGCACGGCCCAGCTCGGATCGGCCAGCATCTCGACCAGCAGGGGCACCCCCGCGCGCCCGGAGGCGGCGAGCCGATCCACCTCGGCGACGCGCTGCCGCTCCGCCTCGGAGACGGCGAGCGACGATCGCCGCGGGGTCACGCCGTCTCCGGCGGGGCGTGGGGTTGCTTGCCGTTCGCCCTGAGGTGCGCCATGGCCGCGGCGACGCCCGCGATCACCTCCGCCTGGGCGGCGCTCGCGTGCCGGATCTTGCCGACCTGCTCCATCACGTAGCCGGCGTCGGTCGCGAGCGCCCCGGAGTCCCGCGCGTGTTTGGCCGTGGCGGCGAGGATCGCCCGCAGCGGGTCGCGCAGCCGGGCCAGCACGTCCGCGACCTGCTCGCTCCGGGCCGCCTGCTCGGACGCCGCCCTGGCCACGTCCTTCAGCGCCGACGCGTGGCGGGCCGCGCCCGACGCGAGCGCCGCGATGGACTCCGCCTGATCGTTCATCGCCCGCGCCGTCTGCTTGGAGATGCGGCGCACGGCGTCCGCCTCCCGCGCGAGGGCCGCCGTCGCCTTGCTCTGATCCGCCGTCGCGGTGGTCACCGCGGCCGCGAGCCTCGCGACCTGGCGGGCCGACGCCTCCAGCTGCTTCGTGGCCCGCGCCTGCTCGACGATCCCCCGGGCGGACTGGGACGACTGCTTCCGGAGGTCGTCCATCGCGCGCGCCACCTCGGCCGCCCCGCCCGCCTGCTCCGAGAGGCCCGCGATCATCCGCTGCGACGCGCCGGCGACCTCCTGCGTGAGCGTCGCGATCCCGGCCAGGGCGCGCGTCTGCTCGGTCATCGCGGCGCTGGTCTGGTGCGTGAGCGCGCGCATCTGCGCGGCGACCTTCGCGAGCTGGGACGCCCCCGTCGCCTGCTCCTCGGTCGCCCGCGACACCCGCTCGGCACTCGAGGTGAGCAGCGCGTTGGTCTTGACGGCGTCGCGCAGCGCGCGCGCCTGCTCGGCGGTCGCCTCCTTGGTCTGCCGGGCCATGCGCCGCATCTCGGCGCTCCCCTGGGCGAGCGCCTGGATCGCCTTGGTCTGCTCGGCCGCGGAGCGCGAGATCGACTTCCCCTCGTCGCTCATGCGCGCGGCGGTCTGGGTGAGTGATCCCACCGCCTGCACCTGCTCGGCGTTCGCCCGGTCGATGTCGCGGATCGAGCGGCCGAGCTCCTCGACCCCCTGCAGGATGGACGCGAGCGCCCGATCGGCGTCTCCGGCGAGCCGCGTCCCCTCGTCCGCGACCTTCACGCCCTCGGTCGAGGCGGCCACCGCTTCCCGGGCGCTCGCCTGGAGGGCGCGGACGATCTTGGCGATCTCGGCGCTCGACACCGCGGCCCGGTCCGCGAGGTTCCGGATCTCCTCGGCGACGACGGCGAAGCCCCGCCCGTGCTCCCCGGCCCGCGCGGCCTCGATGCTCGCGTTGAGCGAGAGGAGGTTCGTGCGGTCGGCGATCAGGTTGATGGTCTGGACGATGTCGCCGATCTCCTCGGCCCGCTTGCCCATCTCCTTCATGACCGACGCGGAGTCGACCATCGCCTGCCGGATGCTCCCGAGGCCGGCGATCGACCGGCCCACGGTCGACGCGCCCTGGCGGGCGGTGACGACGCCCTGCTCCGCGGTGGCGCGCGCGGTCTCGACGATGGCGACGATCCGGCGCGTCGACGCGTCGACCTGGGACGAGGCGGCGGCGTTGCTGGCCGCGAGCGTGTTGATCTGCTCGGCGCCCTGCGCCACCTGCTGCGCGGTCCGCGCGAGCTGCTCGGCGGCGGCCGCGTTCGCCTCGATGGTCGCGGCGCTCTTCTCGGCCGTGGCCGCGACCTCCTCGATCGAGCTCGCGATCTCGGTGATCGTGCTCGCGGTCGCCGAGGCGCTCGCGTCGAGCGCCTTCGCGCTCTCGGCCACGCCGCGGATCGACCGCGCCATCTCCTCGGCGGTCGCGGCGGTCTCCTCGACGGCGCTCGCCATCTCGACGGCGTCCCTCGCGACGCGATCGAGCGACCCGGTCACGCCCGCGACGGCCCCGGTCATGCTCGCGATCTGCGCGCCGACCCCCTTGGCGTCGGCCGAGATGCGCCCGATGCCCTTCGACATCTCCTCGATCGTGGCCGCGATCTCCTCGAACGCCGCGGCGCCGCTCTCGCCGCGGGTCGCCATCTCGCTCACGTTCCCGCTCGTCAACGACACGGCGGCGAGCAGCTCCTCGCTCGACGAGGCGAGCTCCTCCGCGCCGTCGCTCACGCCCTTCACCGAGCGGGCGATCTCCTCGAGCGTGGTGGCCGTCGTCTCCGCGGAGGCGGCGAGCGAGTCGGCGTCGCCCCTCACGCCGGAGAGCGCCGGGCCGAGCGCGCCGAGGCCGCTCGCCGTCGCCTCGATCCCCTGCGCGGCCTCGGCGAGGCCGCCGCTGAGCCGCGGAAGCGACCGCGCGATCGCCTGCGCCGCGGCCGCGGTGTCGTCGATCTCGCCCGCGATCGCGCCCGCCGCGGCCCCGTGCTCCCGGCCGGCCGCGGCCTGCTCGGCGCTGACGGCAGCGACCCGCGAGGCCGCCTGCTCGATCGCGGCCGCGCCCGCGGCCGCCTGGCGCAGCGAGCGCTCGGCCTGCTCCGCCTGCGCGAGCGCCCCGTCGATGTCCGCGATTGCCTCACTTGCCATGATGTTCCTGCTCCTCATCGATGATTCTGCCGACGTCGACGAGCATCACGAGCCGCTTCCCGAGCTGCGCGACCGCCTTCACGAAGCCGGCGCTCTCGTGCGCAATGACCTCGGGGGGCGGGCGGAGCGTGTCCGCCCCGATGTTGACGACCTCCCGCGCGCTGTCGACGAGCAGACCCACGGTGCGGGCGCCGCTCTGCACGACGATGACGCGCGAGTCGAGCGTGGGCTCGGCGCTCGGCAGCCCGAAGCGCATGCGGAGATCCACGACCGGGACGACCCGGCCCCGGATCTGAATGAGGCCGCTCACGTACGGCCGCGTCCCCGGCACCTTGGTCGCGCCGATGAACGACTCCAGGTGGAGCACGTCCTGCCACGAGACGACGTACTCGGTGTCCGCGAGCTTCAGGACCACGTGCAGGTCGCTCATGAGATGGCCTCGCTCCGGCGCACGAGCGCCGCGGCGTGGGAGGTGTACGAGGCGGTGAGCTTGCCGCTCAGCCCCACGAGATCGAGCACGAGCGTGGGGCGCCCGTCGCCGAGGTCCGTCGAGCCGCTCACGCCCGGCACGCGGACGAGCGGGTCCTCGAGCGGCCGCACGACGACCTCCTGCTGGCCGAGCACGCGGTGCACGCCGAACGCGAACGGCGCGCCGTTGCGCCGCACGACGAGCGCCCGGCTCGCGGCGGACGCGTCGAGCTCGAGGACGGCGCCGAGGTTCCAGAGGGGCACGGCCTCGCCGCGGCGCTCGAGCAGCCCGGTCGAGCCCCGCGCCCGGTGCGGCGCCGGGCCGCGGACGATCCGGGCCGGATCGATCTCCATCACCTCCTCCACGCCCGCGACCGGCGTCACGAACGGCTGATCGCCGCAGAGGAAGGAGAACGCGTCGACGATCGTGATCGTGAGCGGGATCCGGAGGGTGAAGGTGGTGCCGGCGCCGCGCGTGGTGCGCACGGCGAGCTCGCCGCCGAGCTGCTCCACGGCGATGCGCCGCACGATGTCCATCCCGAGCCCGCGGCCGCTCGTCTTGGTCGCCTGATCGAGCGTCGACAGCCCGGGCGCGGTGACGAGATCGAGCAGCGCCGCGTCGGTCTCCGGCACGGGGCGGCCGGCCCGCCTCGCCACCGCCTCGCGATCGATCCCGCGGCCGTCGTCGCTGACGCTGAGCTCCAGCTGGTTGTTCGAGCGCTCGAAGCACGCGACCCGGACGACGCCCTCCTCCGGCTTGCCGAGCCGCCTCCGCTCCGCGGGCGGCTCGATCGCGTGGTCGACCGCGTTGCGGAGCAGGTGCACGATCGCCGGGAAGATGCGCTCCGCGACCGCCTTGTCGAGCTCCGCCTTGCCGGCGTCGATCTCGATCCGGACCTGCTTGCCCGTGGCCCGGCCGAGGCCGCGCACGACGAGCGGCACCCTCTCCAGGAGCTCGGTCACCGAGATCATGCGCGCGCGCATGATGGCGCCGCGGAGGTCGCGCAGCTGCCGGTCGTGCTCGCGCAGGATCTCCGAGAGATCGCGGATGTCGACGCCGCGCGCGCGCAGCCCCGCGGCCGCCCGGGCGAGCCGGAACCTCGTGACCACGAGCGCCGACAGCTTGTCGAGCGCATCGTCGAGGCGCGCCACCTCGACGCGCACGACGCCGCGGAGCTGAGGCTCCCGGTCCGCCGCCTCCTCGGGCTCGTCCGCGGTCAGGGCCGCGACGGCGAGGGGGACGGGCGGCTCGACGGTGAGCGGGCGGACGCTGTCGGCCGACGCCGCGCTCGCGAGCTCCGCGTCCGTCGCGCTCGTGAGGACGAGGAGCGCGAACGAGATGCCGCCCGGCGCCCTGTCGGTGGCCGGGATCGAGAGCGGGACGACCTTGACGATCTCGGCGATCTTGGCGACGCGCTCGCGGACGCTCGTGATGTTGATCCCCTCGGCCGTCCGCGCGGCCGAGGGGACGAAATCGACCCGCAGCGCGCGCCGCCCGCGCGCCACGCCCTGCGCGAGCTGCACCCGCTCGCCCGGACCGAGCTTCGCGAGGATCTCGGGGTCGGCGATGATCTCCGGCGCGGGCGGGGGCGGCGCGACGGCGAGCTCGAGCGCGGACAGGGCGTCGAGGAGCGCCGACGGCGCGGGCGGCACGGGCTGCTTCGCCGCGAGGATCCGCGTCCGCTCCTCGATGGCCCTGAGCCCGCGGAGCAGCACCTCGACCGAGGAGCCGGAGAGGCTCCCGGCCGCCCGGTCCGCGGCCCGGAGCACGGTCTCCATCGCGTGGGCGATGTCCACGACCGGCTCCACGCCCACCATCGCGGAGAGGCCCTTGATGGTGTGGAGCGACCGGAAGAGCTCCCGGATCGCCTTGGGGTTCGACTCCCCGGCGCGGACCGCCGCCTCGACGTCGAGGAGGTTCGCGGTCGAGGCGGAGAGGTGCTCCTCCACCTCGACGAGGTAGCCGCCCACGAACTCGCCGACGTCGAGCGCGTCGCTCATCCGGCGCCCGCGACGCCATCCCCCAGGAGCGACCGCACGCTGGCGAGGATGGCATCGGGCGTGAAGGGCTTCGTCATGAATTCGGACGCCCCCGCGCCGAGCGCCCGAGCCCTCGACTCCTCATCACCGCGGGTGGTCACCACCAGAATCGGCAGGCTCCGCAGCTTGTCTTGCCCACGGATGAACTCGATGACCTCGAGCCCCCCGATATCGGGCATGTTCAAGTCGAGCACCACGAGATCGAACGGCCTCAGCGAGAGCGTCTCAATCGCCTCGAGCCCGCTCGCCGCGTGCGCGAACGTGTACCGCTGGGCGCGCAGGCACGCCACGACCATCTCGCGCATTACCCTGCTGTCATCTACGACGAGGATCTCGGCCACAGCGATGCTCGAACGCAGGGAATAGCCGGCGCAGACACGGCGTGTCAATCACGAGGCGAAGCGCCCTGAGAAGAATCAGGGTTTTCCCGTCGGAGTGAGCCCGAAATGTGACGAGGTAGCGCGCTCGGAAGGGCAGCGCCGCCAGGCGGGGCGCGATGGTGGGCCGCGCGCTGGCCCGGCAGGGCGCGCCGGCCTCGACCGCGCGCCGCGGAGTTCGATGCGCTCGTCGACGTACGACGGGAACCGGGAACCACGACAGGAACTACGAACGATCACGGACATGCGAAAGAACCGGGGAACGATGCGATGCGACGCGATGCGATGCGATGCGCCAGTCCAGGTTACGACACCGTGCTTTTCGCCGCGTGGAGCTTGCGCCGCTGCGCGCTCTCGATCAGATGAGACTGGGCGTTAACGACTGCTGAGGAACCATCACCTCGCCCACCCCATGGCCCCGCGCTGGCTCGCGACGTCGCCAGGGAGAGCGGAGTCTGGCGGCCCCTGCTGACCCTGGAGAACGATGACTCAGCCCCTCTCGATGGATTTCCTGTCCGCCGGCGTGGCGCGCGACGCGAGCGCCCCGCCGCGCCGCTCGGGCTTCATGGGCGACTCAGGGGGGCGGTGCGCGGGCGAGGCGGGGAACGGGCCGCCGTCGAGCGACCGCGCGGGGCGGGCGGTCGTGTGGATCCTCGACGATTCCCCGCTGGAGGCCGAGATGGCGGCGCGCGCCCTCGCGGCCGCCTACGAGATCGAGGTCTTCTCGGACGCGGCGGCGATGCTGGAGCGCATGACGGGGGGCGATCCCCCGGACGTCCTCGTGCTCGACCAGATGATGCCGGGCATGTCCGGCAGCGACGTCTGCAGCGTCCTGCGCTCGAACCCCCCCACGGTCGGCCTCCCGATCCTCATCCTGACGGTGGCCGGACAGGAGCAGGACCTGGTCGAGGGGCTCACCGCGGGCGCCGACGACTACGTGGTGAAACCCTGCCCCGCGGCCGCCCTCTCGGCCCGCGTCGGGGCCCTCGTCCGCTCGAAGCGGCTCCGCGAGCGGGCGGAGCGCGCCGAGCAAGCCGCGGCGGTGGAGCGCGATCTGCTGCGCGCGCTGATCGAGCAGAGCGGCGTCGGCATCATGGCCACGGACGAGCGCGGGGTGCTGCGGATCTGCAACCGGGAGGCGCAGCGGCAGCACGGCGTGCTCGGGCGGAGCAACGGCCCGGAGGGGCCCGGGGGCCGCCGGCTCCTGGCCGCGGAGTGCTGTCCGCCGCCCCTCGACGACAGCCCGCTGGAGCGCGCGCTCCGGGGCGAGCGGATCGAGAACGCGCGCTGGCGCGTGACGCGCTCGGACGGCTCGATCCGCGCGCTCGCCGGGACGGCGTCGCCGCTGCGGCACGCCGACGGATCGTCCGCGGGCGCCGTGCTGATCACGCGCGACCAGACCGACGCCATCGAGGCGGAGCGGGCGCTCCGGGAGAGCGAGGAGCGCTACCGCGTGATCATCAGCGCGCTCGAGGAGGGCATCACGCTCCAGGACGCGGCCGGCGTCATCCGCACGGCGAACGCGAGCGCCGAGCGGATCCTCGGGATGTCGCTGGACGAGCTCGTCGGGTCGACGACGTACGGGCCGTTCCTCCGGATGCTCCGCGAGGACGGCTCGCCGTTCCCCCACGAGATGCTCCCCGCGAACCTGGCGCTCCGGACCGGCGAGCCGCAGTCCGGCGTCACGCTCGGCGTGGAGCGGCGGGACGGCACCATCTTCTGGCTCTCGGTGAACGCGAGGCCGCTCCACACCGCGGACGGCGCCATCGCCGGCGTCGTGACGTCGTTCTTCGACGTGACCGCGCGGCGCCGCGCCGAGGAGGAGCGGCAGAGCCTGCTCTCGGCGGCGCAGGCGGCCCGGCGCGAGGCCGAGGCCGCGAGCCAGCTGAAGGACGAGTTCCTGGCGACGATGAGCCACGAGCTCCGCACCCCGCTCACGGCCGTGCTCGGGTGGATCCGGATGCTGCGCACCGGCAAGCTCTCCGAGGACCGGCGCGAGAAGGCGCTGGAGACGGTGGAGCGGAACGCGCAGGCGCAGGCCCAGCTGGTCGACGATCTGCTCGACATCTCGCGCATCATGGCGGGCAAGCTCCGGCTCGACGTGCAGCCGATCGAGCTCGCGGCCGTGATGGAGGCCGCGCTCGAGGTGGTGCGGCCCGCCGCCGACGCGAAGGGGGTCCGGCTGGAGCCGCTGCTCGACCCCGGCGTCGGCGCGGTCTCCGGCGACGCGGGGCGGCTGCAGCAGGTCGTCTGGAACCTCCTCAGCAACGCCGTGAAGTTCACGTCGCGCGGCGGCGTCGTGCGCGTCCGCCTCGAGCGCGTCGACGCGTCGGCCGAGGTGGTCGTGTCCGACACGGGCCAGGGCATCGATCCGGCGTTCTTGCCCTACGTGTTCGAGCAGTTCCGGCAGGCCGACAGCGGCACGACCCGCAAACACGGCGGCCTCGGGCTGGGGCTCACGATCGTGAAGAGCCTCGTGGAGATGCACGGGGGCACGGCCCACGCGACGAGCGAGGGCCGGGGCCGGGGGGCGACGTTCACCGTCCGGCTGCCGCTCACCGCGCCGTCACAGCGGCTCGGCCAGCGCCGGCGGCAGTCGGGGCTGGAGCTCCCCTCCGGGATCGAGCCCCGCCCCGAGCTCGACCGGCTGAACATCCTCGTGGTCGACGACGAGGAGGACACGCGCGAGCTGGTCGCCGCGATGCTCGAGCAGTGCGGGGCGCACGTGACGGCGGTGGCGTCCACGGCCGAGGCGCTGGCCGCGCTCAGGGCGCTGCAGCCGGACGTGCTCGTGTCGGACATCGCGATCCCGGGCGAGGACGGCTACGAGCTGATCCGCAAGGTCCGGGCGCTGCCGGCGCGCGGCGGCGGGCGGACCCCGGCGGTCGCGCTCACCGCGTACGCGCGCACCGAGGACCGCATGCGCGCCCTGCGGGCCGGGTTCAACACCCACGTCCCCAAGCCCATCGATCCCGCGGAGCTGCTCGCGGTGATCGCGAACCTCGCGAGGACGACGGGCGGCCCGTAACGCCCGCCGCAGCGCGCGCCGCGCGCCGCGCGCAGTCAGCGACCGGCCCGGTCCGCTCAGTCGCTCCGGCAGCTCCGCTCGATGGCGCCCATGAGCAGGAGCAGATCGAACGGTTTGCTGACGACCGCCTCGGCGTCGAGGCCGGCGCGATCCATCCCGCCGCGCGCGGTCATCACCACGACGGGGAGCGACGCGAGCGCCGGATCGCTCTTCTGCTCGGCCCGGAACTGGAACCCGTCCATGACCGGCATCATCAGGTCGAGCAGGACCAGCGCGAACGAGGGGTCGTCCCGCAGGCAGGCGAGGGCCTCGCGCCCGTTCGCGGCCGACGCGACGGCGTAGCCCTCCTCCTCCAGGAGCTCGCCCAGCGTCCGGCGGATCGCCGCGTCGTCATCGACGATCAGGATGCGCTTGCCGGGGCGGCTCGACATGAGGCGCACTCGCTCCATCCCGGGTGGCAGCAGGTCCGGCGAGCGGCAGGGTCACCGTGAAGGTCGAGCCCTCGCCCGGAACGGAGCTCACCTCGATCGCGCCGTCCAGCGCGTCGACCACCTGCCTGGAAATGTACAGCCCCATGCCCAGGCCGCCGTAGTGCCGCGCCGACACGGCGCGCTCGAACCGCCCGAAGATGCGCCCGACGTGCTCGGGCGCGATCCCGATGCCGTGGTCCGCGACGGTCAGCGTGGCGGCCTCTACCGTCGACGCGACGGCGATCTCGATCGGCTTGCCCTGGCCGTACTTGAGCGCGTTCGCGAGGAGGTTGTCGACGACCTGGTCGAGCCGCATCCGGTCCCAGCGCCCGGCGGCGTCGCCCTCGACGCGAACGCCGACCGAGGAGCCCGACCCCGCGACCTCGCCGCTCTCCTCGAAGCGGGACACCACCTGCCGGACGACCTCCGAGAGCCGGACGGGCTCCAGATCGAGGACGAGGCGCCCTGCCGAGAGGCGGGAGAGGTCGAGCAGGTTGTCGACGAGCCGCTTGAGCCGGTCGCCCTGCCGGCGGATGAGCTCGAGCCGCGCCGTGAGCCACGCCCGGCGCTCGGCGT
This sequence comes from Sorangium cellulosum, assembly GCF_002950945.1. Lineage (GTDB taxonomy): Bacteria > Myxococcota_A > Polyangia > Polyangiales > Polyangiaceae > Sorangium > Sorangium cellulosum_E. Next base: position 4,042,643 of record NZ_CP012673.1, on the reverse strand, counting down.
CGACGGCGAGCTCCGGCGCCCGGCGCAGCAAGGTCTGGATCTGCAGCCCGAGCGGGGTGAGCGGCGTCTTGAGCTCGTGCGAGGCGATCGAGAGGAACTCGTCCCGGAGGGCGATCGCGCGCTGGGCGTCCCGGTACAGGAGCGCGTTGTCCGCGGCGAGCGCGCAGCGGCGCGCGAGCTCCTGCGCGGTCGAAAGCTCCGCGTCGCCGTAGCGCCCGGGCCGCGCGGCGAGGAAGGTGAACATCCCGAGGAGCCGCCCCCGCCGCGCGAGCGGGACCCACAGCAGCGCGCGCCCGCCCAGGGCCCGCAGCCCCCGGAGGTGCTCCTCGTCCTGCGCGAGCGCGCGTAGGTGCTCCTCGGTCAGCGGGTCGAGCAGCACCGGGCCCCGCTCGATCAGCGCGCTCGCCGACGGGTGACCGGGGCCGCCGAGGACCCCTGGCGCGAAGCGCTTCGCCGCCTCCGCGAGGGCGGCCTGCGCGGGATCGGCGCAGGCCACCTCCACCCGCCGGAGGGCCAGACCCTCCTCGTCCTCGTTGAGGTCGACGAGGCAGACGTCGGCGAGGGCGGGCACCACGAGCTGCGCCACGCGCGCGAGCGTCGCCCGGTGGTCGAGCGAGTCGGCGAGCGCCACGCTCGCCGCGTCCAGGAACCGGAGCACCTCCTGCGCGCGCTCCCGCTCCGCGGCCTCGGCCGCGGCCCGCCGCATCCGCGCCATCTCGAGCTGCGTCTGGACGCGGGCGAGGAGCTCGCGCGCCGAGAACGGCTTCACGAGGTAATCGTCCGCGCCGGTCTCGAGGCCCTCGACGACCGCCTCCTCCCCGGCGCGCGCGGACACGAGCACCACGGGGACCATACACGTCCGCGGGTCCGCCCGGAGCTCGCGGAGGAGCGCGACGCCGTCGAGCCCGGGCATCATCACGTCGCTCACGAGGAGGTCGGGCGGGCGGGCGCGCGCGGACGCGAGGGCCGCGTGGCCGTCGGGGACCGCCTCGACGCGCCACCTTCGCCCGAGGAGGTGGACGAGGTAGTCGCGCATGTCCGCGTTGTCGTCGGCGACGAGGATCCGGCCCGGCGGGGCCCCCGCACGTGCGTCCGGGGGGCCGGTCCGGCCGTCGTCGAGCCTGCACGCCGGCGTGTGCGGCAGCCGGCGCAGCGCGGAGATCTCGGCCCCCGCGCTCGCCGCGGTCGCCTCGTCCGCCTGGAGCGGGGTGTGTTCGCCCGGAGGGGCGATGTGGTCCGGCGGCAGGTGCGCGCGGCCCCTCGGGATCGAGACGACGAAGGTGCTCCCCCGATCCACCTCGCTCGACACGCGCAGGGAGCCTCCGTGCATCCGGACGAGCTCCTGGACCAGGGCGAGCCCGATCCCTGTGCCCTCGATGCTCCGGCCGCGCGCGCCCGGCACGCGGTGGAACCGCTCGACGATGCGGGGCAGCTCGTCCGCCGGGATCCCCGTGCCGGTGTCGCTCACGGAGAGCTCCACCGAGGCGTCGCGGAGGCGCAGCGAGGCCGTGATCTGCCCCTGGAACGTGAACTTGAAGGCGTTCGACAGGAGGTTCAGCACGATCTTCTCCCACTGCGCCCGGTCCACGTAGACGGGCTCCGGCAGCGGCGGGCAGTCCACGACGAACGCGAGGCCCGCGCCCTCCACCAGGGAGCGGAAGGAGCTCGCGAGCTCCGCGGTGAGCCGCGCGAGATCGGTGGGCTCGAACGACGTCGGGAGGCGCCCCGCCTCGATGCGGGAGAAGTCGAGCAGGGTGTTCACGAGCCGGAGCAGCCGGAGCGTGCTGCGGTGGACGGCCGCGAGGCCCTCGCCGGCGAGCGCCTGGGCCGGCTGACACAACGCGTCCTCGACGTGGCCGAGGATGAGGGTGAGCGGGGTGCGGAACTCGTGGCTCACGTTGGCCACGAACTCCGTCTTGAGCCGGTCGAGGGTCGCGAGCTCGTCCCGGTGCCGCGCGACCTCCCGCTCGAGCCGCCGCTGCTCGGTGACGTCCCGGCCCTCGGCGATCAGGAACACCACCTTGCCCTGCCGGTCCCGCACGGGGTTCAGGTTGAAATCGATGGTGATGAGCTCCTCGCCCTCGTTGCCCCCGAGGATCTCGACATCGTACCTGACGAACTCGCCCCTTGCCGCGCGCCGCACGGCCTCCTTGAGCCCGTCCTTCGCCTCCGGCGAGCGCTGCCACCAGCGGCAATCCCAGAACGGCGCGCCGTGCACCTGGCTCCGCGCGACGCCGGCGCCGTGGACCGAGGCGTGGTTCGACTCCCAGTTCGTGCCGTGGACGTCGAGCAGGCCCCAGAACTGAAAGGCGCTGTTCATCGCGACGCGCGCGGCGAGGAGCCGCATCAACGCCGACTCGCGGCCGGGGCTCGCGCCGTCGAGCTCCCGCTTCAGGAGCTCGATGTCCTGGAACAGGTGATCTTCGGAGTCGTCCACCGGCCTCACGGTCGTCAGGTCTTCCAGGCAACCGTGGGAGTCGGGCCATTCTGCGGATTCCTCGATCGAACGGTGTCCATCGATCGAACGGTGTCCATCGATCGGCCGATGTTCGTCGATCGACCGCTGTTCCATGCTCTCGCTCATCGCGCCTGCGGCTCCGCTTGATCGAGGCGACAGCTCATCTTCGACCGCTTTAGCGGAGATCGCCAGCGGTGCAAGGTGTCTCAAAGGTCGAGGAGGGTGAACGAGCGTTTGCAGAGGCGGAGTCGCGGCGCGGACGCGGCGCTCCGTCCGGCCGCCTGGCCGACGGGCAGGCGGACATGAGCTTGCTCGCGCCGCAGCAGCGGATCATCACGCGCTGCTGCCAGAGCAGCAGCGCGGGCCTCGGCGCCTCGTCTCCTCGTCTGTCCTCGTCTGTTCTCGTCCATGGCGGCGCTGGCCCGGTTAGTGCTTATGGCCTGCGCGCGGCACGTTCGAGGAGCAACCCTGTCCAGGCATCCCCTCCGGGCGCATCCGAGACCGACGGCTTCGCCGACGTGCTGGTGATCGGCGGCGGCCCCGCCGGCGCGTGGGCCGCGCTCGGGGCGGCGGCGAGCGGCGCGCGCAGCGTGGTGCTCGTCGACAAGGGCTACTGCGGTACGTCCGGCGCCACCGCCCCCGCGAACACCGGCGCCTGGTACGTGCCGCCCGAGGGCGACGCGCGCGAGCGCGCGATCGAGGCGAGGTTCGCGCGGAGCGGCGGGCTCGCTCACCGCACCTGGATGGAGCGCGTGCTCGACGCGACCTACACGCAGATCGACCAGCTGGCGGCCTGGGGTTATCCCTTCCCCCTCGACGACAGCGGCCTCCAGTACCGCGCGAACCTGCGGGGCCCGGATTACATGCACTTCCTCCGCCGGCAGATCCGGCGCGCCGGTGTCCGCGTGCTCGACCACTCCCCTGCCCTCGAGCTGCTCGTCAGCGACGGGGTGGTCGCCGGCGCGCGCGGTTATTCCCGCCAGCAAGACGCCCCGTGGGCCGTGCGCGCCGGGGCCGTGGTGCTGGCCAGCGGCGGCTGCGCCTTCCTGAGCAAGGCGCTCGGCTGCGACGTGAACACCGGGGACGGGTACCTGATGGCCGCGGAGGCGGGCGCCGATCTCTCCGGGATGGAGTTCTCGGCCCAGTACGGGATCAGCCCGGCGTACGCCTCGGTCACGAAGGGCCTCCCCTTCTTCTGGGCGACCTTCACGAGGGAGTCGGGTGAGGAGATCGACAGCCGCGGTGATCGCATGCTCGCCGTGGCCAGGGCGCTCCGCGAGGGGCCCGTCTACGCGGTGCTCGACCGCGCCAGCCCCGAGACGCAGCGCTGGCTGCGCGACGGGCAGCCGAACTGCTTTTTGCCGCACGACCGGCTCGGGATCGACCCGTTCCGGCAGCGGTTCCCGGTGGCGCTGCGGCTGGAGGGCACGGTGCGCGGCAGCGGCGGGATCCGCGTCGTCGACGAGGGGTGCGGGACGAGCGTGCCGGGGCTCTACGCCGCGGGCGACGCGGCCTCGCGCGAGCTCATCGTCGGGTCGTCGAGCGGCGGCGGCAGCCCCAACGCGGCCTGGGCGATCTCGAGCGGGACCTGGGCCGGCCGCGCCGCGGCGCAGTTCGCGGCCGCGCTGGGCGACGGCGCGGCCGCGAGGCGCGTGCGCGCCGCCGGGACCGCCGGCCTCCGGCCCAGCGGGCGCGCCGGCGGCATCGAGGCCAGGGAGGTCATCGAGCTCGTGCAGCAGGAGATGCTGCCGCTCGACAAGAACCTCTTCCGCCGGGGCGACCAGATCGAGGCCTCGGTGGGCCGGCTGGAGCGCGCGTGGGAGGACGCGGCGGCGCACCTCCACGCGGGCGGCGTCGCCCAGGTCCGCGCCCGGGAGGCGGCCGCGATGCTGGCCACGGCGCGGTTCTGCTACCGGAGCGCGCTTGCGCGCGCCGAGTCGCGGGGGCTGCACCGGCGCACCGACCTGCCGGACACCGATCCCGGCCAGACGCACCACCTCATCGCCGGGGGGCTGTCGGCCGTCTGGGTCGAGCCGTACCGGCGCCCCCACCCTCGAGGAGATCTCGCGTGATCGAGCTATTGAGCGACGCCCGCTGCATCGACTGCAACCTCTGCGTGAAGGTCTGCCCCACGAACGTCTTCGAGGCGCGGCCCGGCGACGCGCCGATCATCGCGCGCCAGGAGGACTGCCAGACGTGCTTCATGTGTGAGCTCTACTGCCCGACCGACGCGCTCTATGTGAGCCCGCTCGCCGAGCGGCGCGAGCTCGTCCAGGAGGAGCGGCTCGCGCGGGACGGCCGCCTGGGGAGCTACGCGCACCACCTCGGCTGGCACGCGGCGAAGCCGGGCGGCGCGGACCACGACCCCACGTTCCGGCTCCGGGCGGCGACGGCCAGGCAATGAGAAGAGAAGGTGCTTGTCCGTCCTCCGTCGGTCAGACCCCGGCGGCGGGTCGGGCCAGCCGGAGACCGACGGCGCTGAAGCGCTCGTCCGGGCTGGCAGCGAATCTGCCCGCGGCGCGACACATCGCTGGAGGCGCAGAGCTCCACGCGCCACCGCGAATGGAGCGGAGGCCAGGGTCTGCGGCAGGCGCCTGCACGACGCGCACTGCCCCCTCCTCTATCGCGGGCCCTTCCGGTGTCCACAGCTCCGCGCACCAATCACGGACGTTGCCCGCGAGGCCGCGGACGCCGTAGGGACTCTCATCCGTGGGGTAATCGTCCACGGGCGCTGGTCTCGCGTGTCCTGGACGACTGCTCACCATACACGCCCACCTCGGCTCAACCTGGTCCCCCCACGGGAAATAGCGCCCGTCGACGCCGCGCGCGGCCTTCTCTCGTTCGACCTCGCCCACGAGGCGCCATGGACGTCCCGTCCGCTCGGCATACCAGGCCGCATAGGCCGCGGCTCCGTACCAGTCGACCGAGGCGATCGGATGCCGCGCCTGCTCCGCCGGAGCATGCTCTCCAGGCTGGAAGCGGCCCGCGCGATCTCGCGCGAAGAGCGGCACATCCACGTTGCCCGCGATCGCCCGCCCTGCGCGGGGACACGCCGCCGCTGCGTCAGCCCCCCGGCCGCGCTCCACCAGGTCGTTCAGAAATGCGAGGTACTCAGCCTGGGTGACCGGGTGACGTCGGAGGACGAAGCCGTCCACCCAGAGCCGCCGGGCTGGCAGGCTCTCGCTGGCCAGCGGATCGCCGCCTGCGATGAACCAGCCCGCGGGCACGTAGATATCGTCGGCGCTGAGCTCCTCCTCGGAGAGCAAAGGGATGACGAGAGGTTCTGCGCTGCCCGGCGCTGCCCCGTCCCAGTGCTCACCGCGGCCTATCCTCACCGGATAACGAACCTCTCGGCAGCCAGGAGCGCGGATCTGGAGGACGTAGGTGCCGTGCGCCAGGGTGACGCCGCGGAGAGGCGTGCGACCGAGCAGGCCTCGTGGCTCAAGGTGCAATCGGCGCTGGCGCTCCACGTGGTGGAACAACCACACCTCTGCTCCGTCCGGCGCCGTCACCAGCGTCAGGGCGCCGTCGCCGCGCAGCACAGCCGCATGCCGGCCGCGATCGTGCGAACGCAGCAGCGCCTCCGCCTTGGCCGTGGCCTCGGCGTCGCGGGCGTCCTCCGCCGCGCGGAGTTCGGCGAGGTGCGCCTCCGCGAGCGCGGCGTGCGCCTCCTCCAGATCGGGCTCCTCGTACAGCGCCGCCTGCAGCTTCTGGCGCCAGGCCACCTCCGCCAGGGCGGCGGTCAAGCCGAGCGCGCGCGCCTCGTCCTCGAGCGCCCATCCTCGGGCCTTCTCCTCGTCAGGATCAAACGGCAAGACATGAGCCAGCACCGCGCGCGCCTCCGCGCGCAGCGACTCGGCCTGCGCGCGCAGCCGCTCGATGTTGGGCCCGAGGAGTCGGGCCTCCTCGACCAAGGCACGGGCGCGCTCGCGGCGGCGGGCGCCGTCCAGGTAGCGATGGAACTCGTCGGCGAGGACGCGGGCGTCCGACGGTCGATGCGAGGGGGAGCGAGCCATCGCTCGATCGCAGATCGCGACGAGATCCGGGGGAACCTGGTTGCGACAGCGCTCGGCGAGCGGGGCAGGCGGACCGTGGACGACCTGACCCCGGATGGCCGCCGCGGTGCCGCTGTAGGGCGGGCGCCCGCTGAGCATCTCGTAGAGGATCGCCCCCAGCGCATAGACGTCGCTCGCGGGACCGATCTGCGGGAGCTCACCGCGCGCTTGCTCCGGAGACATGTACGCGGGCGTGCCCATGACCAGGCCGGCCCGCGTCGCGTGCGCCGTCCGGAGGAGCGTCGTGGCCGTACCCCTCAGGTCTCCTTCGAAGGCGGCCCGGGCGATCCCCCAATCCATGACGAGGACCTCGCCGAACTCCCCGAGCATCACATTCGCGGGCTTGAGGTCACGATGAATGACGCCCTGGCCGTGCGCATAAGCGACCGCCTCGCAGATGCGCATGTAGACGTCGAGCAGGCGGCGCAGCGCTTCGGCGAAAGGGGTCGCCTCCCGATCGGCGTGGAGCGCTCGGATGAAGGCGCCCAGCGTGCGGCCCCGCACCTCCTTCATCGTGAACCAGAGCCGGCCGTCGGGCAGCGCGCCACAATCGTGGACCGGCACGATGCCCGGGTGCTGAAGGCAGGCCGTGAGGCGCGCCTCGGCGAGGAAGCGCGCGCGAGCCCCGGGCTCGTGGCTCAGCTCGGGGGGCAGGATCTTCATCGCGAGCACGCGCCCCATCACGCGGTCGCGCACGCGCCGGACCTCCCCCATTCCCCCTCGGCCGATGCGCCCGAGGTCCTCGAAGCGCTCCCACGGCGATGAGGCGGCCGGATCGAGCAGCCCCGGCGAGCGATCCTCCTGCTGTTCAGGCGACGCGGGCGCCCCATCCCCTTCCGTGGTCGGCGCGCCCTCGTGGCTCCCGGGAGGTGTATGCTCCATGAACAGGCGCTCGATCTGGGCGCACGCCTCAGGGGGCAGCCGATGCGCGCGCGCGAGCATCCGGATCGTTGCAGCGGGATCGCTCATGGCTCCCTTCGCGTCCGGCGCACTTGCGGCCGTCGCACGCGTGATCCTACGCTGAAAGCGTGGGTGTATTGAAGCACCAAGGTACCGGGCGCCGGGTCACGCTGGCCGCGCGCTCCCTCGTGGGGCGGGCCGAAGGGTGCGCCGTGCGCCTCACCAGCCGCCGCACGTCCGGCGAGCATGCCGTCCTCTTCTGGGACGGCGAGCGATGGTCCACGCGCGATCTCGGCAGCCGAAACGGGACTACCCTCGATGGGCGGCGCATCGCGACGACGGAGCGCGTCGCTGTCGCGTTGAGCGGGGAGCTCTGCTTCGGGGACGACGCCGAGCGCTGGACCCTCGAGGACGCCGGTCCGCCCACGGCGAGCGCGCGCGCCGCGGCGACCGGCGAGGTGCGCACGGCGGAGCACGGCCTGCTCGTGCTCCCCGACGCGGCTGACCCACGAGCCACGCTGTTCGAAGATCGGGACGGACGCTGGCTCGTCGAGCTCGACGGGGACGTTCGCTCGGCCGTGGATCACGAGCAGGTGGAGGCCGACGGGCCGTGGGTCCTGCGCATACCTCCGCCGGCTCAAGGCGGCGCCGTGCCGACGACGCACGCGGCCGACGCCGTGAAGCTCATGGACGACACGGTGCTTCGCTTCGAGGTGAGCCGCGACGAGGAGCACGTCGCGCTGTCGATCGTGCACGGTGGGCAGCTCACGTCCCTCAGCGGTCGTACCCACCACGAGCTGCTCCTCGCGCTGGCGCGCGCCCGCCTGCGCGACAAGCAGAGCGGCGCGCCGCCCGCGGAGCAGGGCTGGGTCTACGTGGACGACCTGCTCGACATGCTGAAGCTCGATCTCAAGCACCTCAACGTGAAGCTCTTCCGCGCGCGGCAGCAGCTCGCGCAAGCCGGGTTGATCGAGGTGGGCGCGCTCGTCGAGCGGCGACAAATGACACGGCAGATCCGCCTGGGGACCGCCTCCGTCGAGATCATCCGCCACTGACGGTGCGGCGCCGCCGGGCGCCCGCGCGTTACCGGGCGTAACCGCGCGTTACTCCGCGTAGTCGACATCCGCGTCGGATTGATGCAATAGTCCCGTCGTCGCCGAGAGGGGGCATATCGCCCCTGCGGCAGGCCGGCCGACGTGGTGCGGGCTCTCGCGTCGAGCCCACAGGGGCGCCGCCGTCCGTCTTTTCCGAAAGGGGCACAGCCATGGGAACTGGCAGAGGGACTCCGACTGAAACAATGGCCGACAACGACAGCACCGCGGGCGAGAGCATGAACATCCTCACCGGCGCGCTCCAGACCCCCCCCGACGTGAAGCTCACTGTCCTGAAGGGCCCCAGCCTCATCATGAAGGTGGTGAGCCTCGGCGCTGCGCCGCGCGGGGCCTACCTCCAGAACGTCGAGTACTGGCGCCAGGCGAAGGGCGCCGTGTTCGACGCGAGCGACGACCTGCAGCTGTGCTGCGAGAAGCTCACGGAGGACAGCGAGGGGAAGATCGACACGGTCCTCCAGGGATGCTCCGACGGGTTCTCGCACAAACGTCCTGTCGACATGCGGGACTGGCACAAGGGCGTGCGGGTGATCCCTCAGGGCCGGATTGGATATCTCTTCTCATCGCCCGGCCCCGACAGCTCGAATATTCAAACATGTCTCTTGATCGAGGTGACCGCCAGCGCCAACCCCAGGACGATGGTCGCGACGACCTGGTACAGGAGCACGGCCCCTCAACCCAACAAGTACCAGATCTGGGACAAAGACGCCCCGTTCGGCCTGACCATGAGGCCCGTGAAAGCAGGAGGCCAGAACGTCACCGACCCGCGCGTGATCCCGGGATGCGCGGGCGCGACCTGGCACTACACGTCGATGGGCTCGGTGTGACACGCCCGCGAGAACGCCGCTGCACCATTCATGAAAGGGAGAGGAGAAGATCATGGCCCAGAAATACACAGTCCTCCGAGCCGTCCGCGGCATCGACACACGCGCGCCCTTAGGCGGCTCTCTGCTCGGCCCGACGCTCGAGGCGTTCGGCAGCGGCCCGCCGGAGCTCCAGGTGAGCGTCGAGGCGCTGAGCCCGAACGACATCCGGGATCTGAGCCGCGATCCGTCGGTCGCTGGCATCGGCATGGCGATACCGACGAAGCTCGTGGAACCCTTGACTGGGCCGGAGGGCGCCGCCCAGCCGGCGGCGTGGGGGATCGCGGCGGTCGGCGCGGACAGGTCGCCTTATGACGGAGCCGGCGTGGTCGTGGCCGTGCTCGACACCGGTATCGACGGCAAGCACGCGGCGTTCCAGGGGGTCACCCTCGTGCAGAAGGATTTCAGCGGGTCCGGCGACGGCGACAAGAACGGGCACGGGACGCACGTCGCGGGCACGATCTTCGGCCGCGACGTGAACGGGACGCGCATCGGCGTCGCCCGCGGCGTGACGAAGGCGCTCATCGGCAAGGTGCTCGGTGACACGGGACGAGGCGAATCGGCGTGGATCTTCGATGCCCTCGTGTGGGCGATCCAGGAGCGAGCGCAGGTGATCTCGATGTCGCTCGGCTTCGACTTCCCGCGCCTCGTGGAGCAGCTCGAGGGAGAGGGCATGCCGCAGGCGGCGGCCGTGTCCGTGGCCATCGAGGCGTACCGCAGCAACATGGAGATGTTCAATTCGATCATGGCGCTCGCCGGCGCGCACGCCCCGTTCACCGGAGGGACGACCGTGATCGCCGCGGCGGGCAACGAGAGCGGTCGCGATCGGAACCCGTCCTTCGAGGTGGCGGCGGCGCCCCCGTCGTCGGCCAAAGGCATCGTGGCCGTCGGGGCCCTCCGGAGGGTCGGGGACAGGTACGGGGTCGCCGATTTCTCGAACACGCTCCCGACGCTGAGCGCGCCGGGGGTCGATATCGTCTCGGCCAGCGTCGGCGGCGGCCTGCGCAGCCTCAGCGGCACGAGCATGGCCGCGCCGCACGCCGCCGGGATCGCGGCGCTCTGGTGGCAGTGCGTGAGGAACACGCCGGTGCCGGTGAACATGAGCACCGTGGGCGCGAGGCTCATCGCCAACGCGCGGAGCAACGTGTTCACGCAGGGGGTCGACGTCGCGGATCGCGGGGCCGGCCTCATCACCGCGCCCCTCTGACCTGACCGGCGTCGTCCCTGCTCGAGAGGACGCTTGTGCCCCCGTGAGGCAACAGGCGGAAGCCAACACCGGCCCAGCGCGCCCCATCGGCGAGGGCCGTACAACCCGGGACGGAGATCATCACATGAAGCATCACCTCGCGATTGTGGGTACCATCTCCCTTACGCTCGTGGCCAGCTCCGCGTCCGCGTTCACGAGAGCGGGGATCCAGACAACCTCCTCGGACCCAGCGGGCGGAGGGTCGAAGACGGCCGCCACCGGCTCGCCCTTCACGATCGGCACCATGTACGGCGTCGCGGTGCCGATGTACAAACCCGAGTTCTTCCGGATCTCGGGTCGTCGCATCGAGGTCGTCCGCGACAACGAGCCCGGAGACTACGTCTCCCCGGCGGTGTTCGTGCTGCCTTCGCTCGCGGTCTGGACGGTGACCTATACGGCCAAAACGCTCAAGCAGGACAGAGAGACGCTCAAGAAGCACATCAACAACCCCAGGGCTTTGACCGAGGACGACTACGATTACAACGTTCGTGGCAGGACGATCTCGGTCATCCTGCCGGCCGGGCTGAGCCTGCGGTCATCTGACGGAAAGGACGTCTCCATCGGCATCGGCGCGTCGCTGGGCTGGTCCCTGACCTCGGGCTCCGAGGTGGGAATCGCGCTCGCGGCGGTCTGGTCCCAGGTGCCGTACCTGTCGAACGAGCAAAAACGATACATCGGACAAGCGCTGCCCGACGGGGTCAGCGACCAGATCGACACTCGCCTGCGCCCGGCCGCCGTCCTGGGGCTGTATCTGACGCCCACGTTCTGACGTGCTCACGCCGCGCCCGCGGGCGCCGGGCTTGCGCGTGACGCAGCAGCGCACCACCAGGCGCTGCTGCTGAGGCAGCACCGTGACGGCCGGGCGCTCCGCCGCGGTCAGGGACGCGCTGGCCCGATTGATGCTTCGGCCTGCCGCGGCTGCACGTCCGATGCCCCCCTCGAACCATCTCCTCCGATCGAGCATGAACCGCCGGCGTCGCCGGCGTCCTCGGTGTCCCGCGGCGCCGCGGGGGCGCTGCGCCAGCGCTCTCCGCTGCGCCGCGCGAAGGCAGCTCGGGGGGCAACGACCCGTCGGCTCATGAGGGCGCCCAGCGCACCCAGGATAGATCCGTGGAATCCACCCCCCATCTGCAACGCGCCCCCGGCGCGCCGTCGCTCCCCGATACGCCCTTTCGCTTCATCATCCACTTCATCGGCAGCTACCGGTACTGGTACCTGGCGATGTTCGTGTTCGAGTCGGCGCACGCCTCGTTCGGGATCATGATCCCGTATGCGATCGGCGAGATCATCAAGTCCGTGACCCGGGCTCAGGACGCCGCGGCGGCCGCGCTCGACGCGGAGCTCGGCGCGTCGATGACGCTGTTCGTCGCGCTCATCGTGGGCGAGCTCCTGTGCAGCCGCATCGCCGGCCTCTGTCAGATCACGGTCGGGCCGTGGCAGCGGCAGAACGTGACGCGGCACCTCTACGCGTACCTCCAGCACCACTCCCACCGTTACCTCAGCAACAACTTCGCCGGCGCGCTCGCCCACCGGATCAGCGAGACGTCGATGGGCGTCTCGCAGACGCTCTGGGCCGTCCTGTTCGACTTCTGGCCGATCGCGATCGTCTTCTCGGTCTCGATCGGCCTGCTCTACCGGGCGCACCCGAAGCTCGGCGCGTTCGTCACGATCTGGGCGGTGCTGTTCGTCGGCATCTCGTACTTCCTCGCGACCCGCTGTCAGCCGCACGCGGTGCGGGCCGCGTCCGCGCGCAGCGAGACCACGGGCAAGCTCGTCGATTCGGTCACGAACCTGACGAGCGCGCGGCTCTTCGCGCGGTTCGGCTTCGAGCGCGAGTACCTGAACGACCAGCTCGCGAGGGAGCTCCGGGCTGTCCGCAGGTCGAACTGGTACTCCGAGAGCGTGCGGTGGTTCCAGTTCACGTCGGCGGCGCTGCTCAAGGTGGGCACGCTGTACTACGCGCTCACGCTCTGGCGGCACGGCGAGATCGGCGTGGCCGAGTTCGTGATGGCGACGAGCCTGTCGCTGCTCATCATCAACGAGGCGCGCAACCTCAGCCGCCGATTCCTCGAGTTCTTCGAGTTCGTCGGCAACGTCGCGAACGGCGTGAACACGATCATCCGCTCGCACGAGATCGTCGACCGGGAGGGCGCCCTGGCGCCGACGATCGAGCGCGGCCACATCGAGTTCCGGGACGTGACCTTCGGCTACACGCCCGATCGCGCGCTCTTCTCGGGGCTCAACGTGACGATCCCGCGCGGGCAGCGCGTCGGGCTCGTCGGCTTCTCCGGCTCGGGCAAGTCGACCTTCGTCAGCCTCATCCTCCGCCTTTATGACATCGGCGCCGGGCAGATCACGATCGACGGCGTGGACATCCGCGAGATGACGCAGGACGCGCTGCACGCGCAGCTCAGCCTGATCCCGCAGGATCCGAGCCTGTTCCACCGGACGCTGCTCGACAACATCCGGTACGGCCGCCTGGACGCGACCGAGGCGGAGGTCGTCGAGGCCGCGCGCAGGGCGCACGCGCACGAGTTCATCGAGCAGATGAAGGAAGGGTACCGCTCCATGGTCGGCGAGCGCGGCGTGAAGCTCTCCGGCGGGCAGCGCCAGCGCATCGCCATCGCGCGGGTCATCCTGAAGGACGCGCCGATCCTCATCCTCGACGAGGCGACCTCCAGCCTCGACTCGGTCACCGAGAAGGCCATCCAGGACACGCTCGAGGGGGTCATGAAGGGCAAGACGGTGCTCGTCGTGGCCCACCGCCTCTCGACGGTCGCGGCGCTCGACCGGATCCTGGTGTTCGAGAACGGCCGCATCGTGGAGGACGGCACCCACGCGGAGCTGCTCGCGCAGGGCGGGGCCTACAAGCAGCTCTGGAGCAAGCAGTCGGACGGCTTCCTGCCGGAGAGCGGCGCCGAGGTGCGGGCGGCGCCCGCGCCCTCGCGCCTGCGTGCCGAGATCCGGGGAGCGGTCGGCGCCGCGACTACCTGAAGATCCAGGGCTGCGGCTGATCCATGCGGGCGCGGAAGCGCTCCTCCCACGCGGCGAGCCGCGGCGCGGCCCACGCCGCGCCGAAGGCCAGCGCGACGCCGGCGACCACGTCGACCGCGTAGTGCCAGCGGAGGAGCATGGTGGAGATGATGATGTTGAAGGAGAAGAAGGCGGTCACCACGGCCAGCCAGAGGAGCCGCCGGTCGGTGCGGGCGCGGCTGAAGGCGTAGAGGGCGAACCAGAGCGGCGCGGCCGTGTGCAAGGAGGGGAAGACGTCCTTCATGGCGCCGCCGGACTGCACGATGCTCATCACCGTGTTCCAGAAGAAGCCGCCGTCGACCGGCCCTGGATACGCGCTGCGCAGCGCCACGATCGGGCCATAGGCGGGGACGGCCATGTAGCCGAGCTGCCCGACGCAATAGACGAGCGCGGTGCCGAGCGCGTACTGCGTCACGGCGCGGCCGGGGCGCGTGACCCAGAGCGCCAGCACCATCGAGAAGAAGCAGATGAAGAAATAGCTGAAGTAGAAGAACGAGAACCACTCGACGATCGGGCGCGTGTTGAAGCGGTCGAGCCAGATCGCCGGCTCCACGCCGAAGAGGAGCAGGTCGAGGCGGAGGAGCTCCATGTCGAGGGCGTCGCTCCGGACGACGGGGAGGACGTGCCGGAGCGCGAGGTAGTTGAGCAGGAAGACGCCGACGAGCAGGAGCCGGTACACCGTCCGCCGGATCACGGGCGCCACGAACGTCGCGCGGCGCGCGAACACGCAGCCGGCCACCAGCGCGGCGATGTAGGCGAGGTTGCGGTGCACACACTGCGACCGCACCTCGCTCGGCTCGGCGCAGAGCAGCACCACGGTCGTCGCCGCGAGGTAGCCGACCATGAGCACGTCCTGCAGGGCGAACACGGCGACCAGGCCGCGCAGGGCGTCCTTCCAGACCGCACCGGCGCGCTCGACGTCGAGCACGCTGCCGCGGGGGTCGTCTACCTTACCACAGTCCGTTGTGAGCCTCTCGTGCATGGGGGATTATTCCAGTAAAGGCGTGGCGCGTGTGGGCAGCCGAAGCAGGCCGCTCTCTACCACGTGGCAGGCAGCGCCGGACGTGCCTCGTGTCACGCGCGTGACGTAGCAGCAACTTGAAGGCCATGGGGACGTCGAGTTTTCGACGCGACGGACCGCGCGGAGACGTCGCAGGAGAGCCCGCGGGCCGGTTCGGCCTCCCCGGCGGCGTGTCGCGCCGGCGTGACCCGGGTGAGCACCGGGTGCGCGGAACCGCGGCGTGCACCTGCGAACGCGGCGACGCAGCGGTGCGGATCCTACGCGCTGCGCTGTGCGACGGCGGGGCGGCGAGCGCACCCGGCGCGGGATCCACCGAGAGCGGGCGTCAGCCGGCCGCTGGGGTACGACCTGCCAAGACGCCGGGCGCGGCACGCCGGCGTGGTGAGCCGCCTGGGCCGCTACACGGCCACGTGGAGGGGCTGGACCACCGCGGCGAACACCGGCATCGCCTCGCATCGGGCGGAGTGCGCGGCCAGCGCGGGCCGCCTCGACGCGTCGACGAGCGACGGGTGCGCCTCCCCGAGGAAGCGCAGCGCGCAGCCGAGCGCGATGTCGGCGTGGCTGAACGCGCCGAGCAGGTGGTCCCCGCCCCGGGCGGCGCGCTCGCGCTCCAGCACATCGAGCGCGTCGGAGATCTGCGCCGTACAGCGTTCCACCCAGACGGGGCTGCGGCGATCGCCGGAGCGCAGCACGTGCTCGTAAAGCAAGCTCACCGCCTTGTCCGCCATGCCCGTGGCCAGCGCGCAGATCCGCAGTCCGGCGCGGCGCGCCTCGCCCGATCGCGGCAAGAGCGCGCGCTCGGGCCCCACCACGTCGTCCAGGGCGTCGAGGATGGCCGCGCTCTCGACGAGCGCCTCTCCATCGTCCATCACCAGCACCGGCACGCGCCGGAGCGGGTTAACCTTCGCGATCGCGTCCGCGTCGGCCCACACCGACCACGGGCGGTGCTCGTAGGCGAGGCCATAATGCTGGAGCGCCACGGCGACGCGGCGAACGAACGGCGAGTCGTATTGACCGATCAGGATCATGATCGCCGCTCTACCCGAGCAGGCCAGCGGCGGCAAGAGCGCGGCTCCGGGCGTCGCGCAGATACAGACGCAGAAGCGTGTATGGCCCGCACCGCTCGCGGACATCAATGGATGATCGAGCGACGGCCGATGGCCGAGATTTGGCGAGCCGCGCAGCTCGATGGTAAACACGCCACATGCACTCTTTGCCTGTCTCCCTGCGCCCGCTGGAACCCGCCGAGCTCGAGGCGTTCATCCACCTCACGGTCCGCGGGTACGCGGAGGAGCGCGCGGAGGCCGTGGACGCCCGCGCCGAGGACGCCGCGCGCAACGCGCGCGCGCAGGTGGAAGCGCTGCTGCCGCAGGGGCTCGCCACCCCCGACCACCACCTCTTCGCGGTCCTCGAGGGCGACGTCGCCGTCGGGCACCTGTGGATCGCGGTGACCAGCGTGGACGGGTTCAGGAGCGTCTTTCTTTACGACATCCACCTGCGCGAGGACGCCCGCGGCCGGGGTATCGGGCGCCGGGTCATGGCCCTCGCCGAGGAGGCCGCGCGCGGCCTGGGCGCGCGCGACCTCGAGCTCCACGTGTTCGCGAGCAACACGCGAGCGTTGAGGTTTTACGAGGCGCTCGGTTTCCGGATCACCAGCGTGAGCATGAGAAAGACGATCGGCTGAAGCCACGTCGCAGTCACGCTCGGCGCAGCGCCGGCGGCGTCGCGCCGCAGCGATACGGCCGCGCTCGCACGGCACGGCCGCTGCCCGCCGCGCGTGACGCGCCGCACCGGGTCACCTCAGCTCGGACATACGTGCTCCTTGCCGGGCTCGTCGCTGGTTTGCAGGTGCGGGGCGTGATGGCTTCAGTGCTCAGGTGAGTGAGGCAGTCTGCCGCGTCCGCTGGGATTTCTGCACGGATCAGCCTGCGGAGGACATGCCCGCTCGGACGGGCTGAGCAGAGCGGGGCGGCCGCCCCCGCCGCGCACCTCGCCGCCGATCGTCCCTCTTGCGCGCGCGGCGACGCCTTTGCGCCCGGGGTGACGCCTTTGCGCGCGCGCAGGGCATGACGCCGCCCAGCGTTCGCCGCCATCGCCGGCGGCTGGCCGGAGGTTCGCCGGGGCGGGGCCGCCCCGGCGGCCGCTGTTCCAGCGCTCGATGCCGGAGCTCTCCTCTCCGTGGCATCCGCATTGCAGTTACCCCCCTCAACACCGACGTCGTTCAGCACCGCGGGCGAGGGACACCGCTGCGGGCGATGACCTCGTGAGCGCGCTGAACGATGCGCTCGACCAGCAAGGAGACCTGTCATGAAGCAGAACCAGAGTCAGAGCAGCAGCCGTGGGTTCGCCGCGATGGACGAGCTGCAGCAGCGCCGCATCGCGAGCATGGGCGGCAAGGCTGCGCACCAGAAGGGCACCGCCCACGAGTTCAGCTCCGAGGAGGCCCGCGCGGCCGGCCGCAAGGGCGGCGCGGCGGTGAGCCAGAACCGCGAGCACATGGCGCAGATCGGCCGCAAGGGCGGCGCGGCGGTGAGCCAGAACCGCGCCCACATGGCGCAGATCGGCCGCAAGGGCGGCGAGGCGCGGGGCGACGGGCCGAGCGGCGCGCAGGACCAGAACGGGCGCGACGACATGCAGGAGTCGCGCGGCGAGAGCCACGAGCAGCACGTGCCCGCCGGACAGCAGAGCCACTGATGTACTGATGTAGCGTTCGTCCAAGGCCCCTCCCCCGAGGCGCCGCACCTTGGACGAGCGCCGTGATGGTCCGCGCCGCCCGGTGCCCATCCACCTACACCTCCCTCCGTCCATCGCTCTTCATCACACCACAATCAGCTCGTGACCGACGTGCGCGCGGTGCGCCCGAGGCGCACGGAATGCGCCCCCGCGCGTCCCGAGGGGGCGCGGAGAGGCGCGCGGGCGGCGCTGACGTCAGCCCCGCGCTGACGTCAGCCCCCCCGCGCGCGCCGTGCGAGCTGCGTCAGGGCGAGAGGGTGACGAGGAAGAGATCGCCGTTGCTGGTGTCGGGCGCGGGCGCGCTGTGCTCGAGGGGCGGGAGGTCGCCCCCGAGGTCGAGCTGCGCGCCGTAGAAGAGGCCCGCGACGACGGTGTTGCCGCTGGCGGTGACGGTCTGGGCGGTGATGAAGGAGTAACGCTGGTCGCGGTAGACATCGGACCAGAGCTCCTCGGAGAAGTCCGTGCTGAGCTTGGACACGAACGCGTCGCCGGTCGAAGGCGCCTCGAGGGAGATGGGCTCGCTGCCGAGCTCCAGCGAACCCGTGAAGTAGCCGCTCAGCACCGTGTTGCCCCAGGGATCCTGGGACAGACCCCAGAGGAACTGGTCTCCGGCGGACGGGAACCCGCGCGCGGCGAGCGGCTCGCCCGCCTCGGCGTCGAGCCGCGCGAGGTAGAGGCTGTATCCCGCCGTCGCCGGGTGCGGGAGCTCCGTGGAGCCGATCTGGAACGCACCGACGTAGTTGCCGGCGACGACGGGATTGCCATCGAGGTCGAGGTTCACGAATTTCGCGTACTGCTCGCCGGCGGCGCCCAGGGCGCGAGCCCACGCGAGGTTCCCCGACTCGAGGTCGAGCTTGACGACGATCGCGTCGATGCCATAGACCGGCTCGCCCTCGCTCTCGCGCTCGACGGCGCTCTCCACGGGGCGGCCGTCGATGTCGAGGATGCCGCCGAACGCGCCGGCCACATAGACGGCCGACTCGTCGGCGGCGAGGCTGCGGAAGCGCTGCCAGCTGTCCTCGCCTCCGAGGCGCTTGCTCCAGAGGTGGTTGCCCTCGGCGTCGAGCTTGGCGACAGCGCCGTTGTAGGTGCCGGCGGCGGTGAGCGTGGTCGAGGGATCGTCGCCGAAATTGATGCTGCCGTTGACGACGCCGAGGACGACGATCTCCCCCTCTCCGGTGACGGCCAGGGCCGTGGCGTACTGATCCTGCGCGTCGCCGAAGCGCTTGCTCCAGAGGTGGTTGCCCTCGGCGTCGAGCTTGGCGATGAAGAGATCCCTCCCGCCGGCGCTCGTGAGCGCGGCGCTCGGGTCCGCGCCGAAATCGAGGGTCCCCTCGAACTCTCCGGCCACGACGATGTTGCCGTCCGGATCCGTGGCCACCGCGAGCGGGTACTGGTGCAGCCCGTCGCCGAACCGCTTGCTCCAGAGGTGGCCTCCCGCCGGATCGAGCTTCACCACGAACACGTCGTGCTGGCCCGCGCTCTCGAGCGCGTCGGACTCGCCGCCGAAATTGATCACCGCCCGGAAACCGCCGACCAGGACGACGTTCTCGTCCTGATCCGCCGCAATCGCCTCGATCCTGTCGTTTCGCTCGTCGACGACGCCGCGGCCCCAGAGGACCTCTCCGACGGGATCGGAAGGCCCACCACCACCACCACCACCGCCGCCGCCGCCGCCGCCGACTCCGCCGCCGCCGAATCCGCCGCTGCCACCCGCGCCGCCGGCTCCGCCGCTGCCACCCGCGCCGCCGGCTCCGCCGCTGCCACCCGCGCCGCCGGCTCCGCCGCTGCCGCCCGCGCCGCCGAATCCGCCGCTGCCGCCGGCTCCGCCGCTGCCGCCCGCGCCGCCGGCTCCCCCGGCTCCCCCGGCGCCGCCCTGCCCGCCGGCGCCTCCCGCGCCGCCGTTGCCGCCGGCTCCCCCGGCGCCACCTTCCCCGCCGGCTCCCGCATCGCCGCCGGCTCCCCCGGCCCCTCCCGCCCCGCCGGCGCCTCCCGTGCCGCTGGAGGACGCCCCGGTGCCACCCCCGCCATCCGAGCCGCAGCCGTCGCAGCCCAGGGGCATTCCCATGCTCGTCAAAAGAGCGATCTGGGCCACTCTCGCTAAGAAATGCGCTTTCATTGTTCCTCCGTGTCTCGACGAAGAGCCCGCGCTGCGGGGTGTTCAAGCGGAGCGAGGATGGTGCGGTAGCCGCCGTTTGCCGCGTCGAACATCGCCATCTGCTGCGCCCTGGAGGCTTGAGTACGCGTGCGCGCGGATCGAATCAAGCAGCTGCCTTACGTAAATGCGGGGCCACATCCTACCACCTGCGCGTCGGCCTCTACGCGCCACGCCGAACGTACGAATCGCCGTGCCTGCCCGGTGCAGCTTTGTCCCATTGTGGCGGAATGCCTCACGTGCCGGCGCGATGACACGACGCCGTCGGCCGGGCGCGCGGCGCCCGCGGGCGGGCGGCCGCGGTACGCGATCTGCATTCGCGTTCCCCCGATGGCGTCGGCCTTGCTCCGGAGCGCAACGATCCTCGGCCTGCTCGCGCTCTCCGCGTGCAGCGGCGAGAAGAGCCCCGGGCGGGAAGGCGCCGGCGCGCCGGACGGCAGCGTCGCGCCGCGCGCGTCCGCGGCCGATGGCGAGGGGCGCGCGCGCGTGGACCGCGCGGGCGTCGCGCCGGAGTCGCCCTCGACGTTTCGCGTGGCCACCTTCAACGGCGGCCTCGCGATGGGCGTGCTGAAGTACGTGGACGAGCGCGCGGATCCGCTCATCCGGGAGCTCGCCGCGCAGCCGGCGGACCTGCTCTGTGTGCAGGAGTTCTGGCTGGAAGAGCACTGGCAGAAGCTCGTCGCGTCGACGGCCAGCACGCTCCCGAACACCTTCAGGCTGCCGCCTGGGCAGGGCGACGGCGGCTGCACGCACGAGGAGACGGACCCGCTCGTCGCGTGCGCCGCGGATCGCTGCGCCGGCCTGACGCAGCACGCGTTGCTCCCCTGTCTCCTCCAGAGCTGCTCCGCGAAGCTCACCAGCCTGTCGCCGGAGTGCTTCAACTGCCTCTCCGCGAACCCGCGGAAGGGGCCTGACGAGCTCGCACGGGCGTGCCTTCGCACGCAGGCGAAGAGCGCCGCCGGCGCGCGTCCCCCCGCGCGCGCCGGCGGCGCGGCGATCCCCGAGGCGTACTCCGGGGCCGCCGGCACGGCCATCCTGACGAACGCCGAGATCCTCGAGCGGGACGCGCTCGTGCTCCCCTCCGCGATCGACCGCCGCGCCGTGCTCTACACCAGGATCTCGCCGCCTTCCGTCGGCGAGCTCCACGTCTTCTGCACCCACCTCACCGCGAACATGGAAGGTGTCCCGCACCCCCGGAACGCCTCCTGGCTGAAGGACCAGTCGGCGCAGCTCGACGCGCTGCTCGCCTACGTCGACCAGAAGACGGGCGGCCGCGGCACGGCGCTGCTCGTCGGGGATCTCAACACCGGCCCCGCCAAGGCGCCGTCGATCTCGGCGCGCCTGCCGGCCCATTACGGCAGGCTGATCGAGCGCGGGTTCGTGAACCCCTACGCGTCCCAGGAGGACGCGAAGTGCACGTACTGCTTCGACAACCCCCTCGACGGGGGGCGCGGCACCCGCGGGACCCTCATCGACCACGTGCTCCTGCGCGGCTTCGAAGGGGGGGCCTCCGGGGCGCAGATCATGCGCGACAGCCTCACGATCGAGGCCGGCAAGAAGAAGGTGAAGAGCGGCTTCTCCGATCACTACGGGCTGCTCGTCACCCTGTCGAGGCGCGCCTCATGACGCCCGCGGCGCGGCGCGAGGGCTCCTTTTTTCACCTCGCCTCCCCGGAGGCGATCGACGCGATCGATGACCGAGCGCCGGGCTGCGGCCTTCGGCGTAGAAACGCGGAGAGAATATGACCGATCGAGCTTACGACAAGAACACGGTCTGGACCCACGCCGTCATCACCCCCATGGCCCCGCTCGCCGCCGACCACAAGGCGGACATCTGCGTCGTGGGCGCCGGGATCGCCGGGCTGACGACGGCCTATCTCCTCGCGAAGGCCGGCAAGAGCGTCATCGTGCTCGACAACGGCGCGGTCGGAGGGGGCGAGTCGGGGTTCACGACCGCGCACATCACGAACGCGCTCGACCGGCGCTGGGCCTCGCTCGCGAAGCTCCACAGCGCGCGCGATCTGCGCCTCGCGGCGCGGAGCCACACGAGCGCGATCGAGACGATCGAGCGGATCGTCAAGGAAGAGGAGATCGACTGCGATTTCCGGCGCGTCCACGGCTACCTGTTCACGGCGCCGGGTTCGTCCTCGTCCACGCTCCGCGAGGAGATCGAGGCCGCGCACCGGGCCGGGCTCGGCTCGGTGCATTACGTCGATCGGGCGCCGCTCCTCGATTTTGATACAGGGCCCGCGGTCCGCTTCCCCGATCAGGCCCAGTTCCATATCCGCCGGTACCTCGCGGGGCTGTCGCGGGCGATCGAGCGCGACGGCGGCAAGCTCTACACCCTGGCGCACGTGGTCGACGTCGTCGAGGACGAGGTGCCCCACAAGGTCGTCGTCAAGACGGCGCGCGGGCACCAGGTCCTCGCGAGCGAGGCGGTGCTCGCCACGAACTCGCCCTTCATTCCTCGCATCAGCATCCACATGAAGCAGGCCGGCTACCGGACCTACGTCATCGGCCTGCGCATGCCCCGGGGCGCCGTCCCGCCGGGCCTCTACTGGGACACGGACGATCCGTTCCATTACGTCCGCTTGGCCAACGTGGACGGAGCGGACGGCCCCGACGAGATCCTCATCGTCGGCGGCGAGGATCACAAGACGGGCCAGGCGAGCGACGCCGACCAGCGCCACGCGCGGCTCGAGGCGTGGGCCAGGGAGCGCTTCACGCAGGCCGGCGAGGTGCTGCACCGCTGGTCCGGCGAGGTGATGGAGACCGTCGACGGGCTCGCGTACATCGGCCGCGTGAAGAAGGACTCGCGGATCCTGATCTCCACGGGCGACTGCGGCAACGGGATGACCCACGGGACGATCGCCGGCATCGTGATCTCGGATCTGGTGCAGGGGCACGAGAACCGCTTCGCGTCGCTCTACGACCCGACCCGCATCAACCTGAGCGCCGCGGCCGTGTCCGAGTACATCAAGGAGAACGTCAATGTGGCCTGCCAGTACGCGTCGTGGCTCGGCGCGGGCGAGGTCCACGACGCGTCGGAGATCGCGCCGGGCTCCGGCGCGGTCGTGCGCAGGGGCCTGAAGAAGCTCGCCGTTTACCGCGATCCGGCGGGGCAGCTCCACGCGATGTCGGCCATGTGCACGCACCTCGGCGGCATCGTGTCGTGGAACCCGGCGGAGCGCAGCTGGGATTGCCGCTGTCACGGCGCCCGGTTCGAGGCGACCGGGCGAGTCATCCGCGGTCCGGCCAAGGCCGATCTCACGCCGGCCCCGCCGCTCGAGGCGCCGGCGCCCGCGCACGCGCCGGCCGCCGACGGGGCGACGTCGGCGAGGGCAAACGATGTGGTCGCCGTCCCGGTGTCCGCCGTGTCGATGTCGCCCCAGAGCCGCCCCGCCTCCTGATCGCCCTGGCCGTGCGGCGCGCCTCGAGTGCGCCGCACGCGCCCTGTCTCTGTTGCGTGGAGTGGCCCCGGATCAGCAGAAAAAACGCCAAGGGCGCCAAGACGCCAAGGGCGCCAAGAAACCAGGGAGATGGAAGAAGGGAATGGCGGGACGGCCCTGCCCCTCTCCTCTTGGCGCCCTTGGCGTCCTTGGCGCCTTGGCGTTTTTTCTGCTGATCCGAGGCGACTTCCCGCAGCAGTGCCGCGCAACCCACGAAAATGCGCATGCGCGGATCCTCGCGATGGGGTAGTTGACCCCCGTACAACCCGCGTGCGATCATCACCGGGCTGGCCGGGGAGGTCCCGGCCTCTTGGTGATGATATGAGTTTGCTGCGCCCTCGTGCGTCCCGCGCCGCAGGCATCGCCCTGGTTGTCCTCTCGATGACCGGAGCGCGCCCGGCGCGGGCCGAGCCCTCGGCGGCGGATCGCCAGACCGCCCGGACGCTCCTCATCGAGGGGCGCAAGAAGCGCGACGCGGGCGACGTCGCCGGCGCCCGCGCGGACTTCCAGGCCGCCCACGCGCTGATGCGCGTCCCCACGACGGGGCTCGATCTCGCGCGCGCCGACGAGGCGCTCGGCCACCTCATCGAGGCCCGGGAGACGGCCTACGAGGTCGTGCACCTGCCCCGCGGGGCGCAGGAGCCCGCGGCGTTCACGCAGGCGCGGGCGGCAGCGGCGGAGATCGTCGAGCGGCTCGACGCGCGCATCCCGTCGCTCGTGCTGCGCATCGAGGGCGCGCCCGCGGACCAGGTCGACGCCCGGGTGGACGGCCAGCCGATCCCCCCCGCGGCGCTCGCGTGCCCGCGCAAGCTCAACCCCGGTCGCCACGAGGTGGTGGTGACCGCGCCCGGCTTCCAGACCGAGCGGCGCGAGGTCGCGCTGAAGGACGCGGAGCTCGCGCCGGTGGAGGTCCACATCGTCCTCGTCCCGGGGCGCTCGGCCCCGCCGGATGGCGGCGAGGGACAGCCGCCGCCCGAGGCCCCGCCCAGGGAAACACGCGCGCCCGTGCCGGTGTGGGCGTGGGCCGCCGGCGGCGTGGGCATCGCGGCGCTCGCAGGCAGCGTGGCGTTCGCGGTCGAGCACGCGGCCGCGCGCGACGCCCTGGAGACGGAATGCCCGGGGTCCGTGTGCGACCGGCGGACCCACGACGTCGAGCGCATGGACGCGCTCCGGGGGCGTTGGAACCGGAGCCTGGGCCTGTCGGTGACGCTCGGCGTGGTGGGGCTCGCCGGCGTGGGCGCGGCCGTGGGCGGCATCCTCCTGCGCCCGACGGCGGGAAACGAACGGGCCGCGTCGCTCGTGCCGCTCGTGACACCGATGACGCAAGGCGTCGTCTGGCAAGGGGTGTTCTGATGTGGACGCTGGATCTTCGTTCGATCGCGACCGGCGCGGCGCTGGGCTGCGCGGCGCTGGGCTGCGCGCCGGAGCTGAGCCTGTCGGATCCTGCGGGATCGGAGGGCGGTGGCGGCGGGGGCGGCGAGGCGCTGCAGCCGGGCGGCGAGGTGCAGTGGGCGCGCGAGCTCGGCGGGGACGGGCAGCAGGCCGGGGCGAGCGTGGCGGTCGCGAGCGACGGCAGCGCGGCGCTCGTCGGCAGGCTCACGAAGGCGGAGCGTGTGGCGCTCGACGACGATGTGGTGGACTCGGTCGGCGCGGAGAACGTCTTCTTCGCCCGGCTCGCCGAGAGCGACGGGTCCGGGCTCGGATTGCGGCGGTTCGGCGCGTTCGACCCGCAGATCGTGAACGCGATCGCGCGGGATCCGGAGGGGCACCTCCTGGTCGCGGGGGAGTTCTCGGGGACGCTGGAGTTCGGCGGCGCGCCGCGGACGAGCCTCGGCGGGCGGGACGGGTATGTCGCGCGGCTCGACGACGAGGGGCAGGAGCTCTGGGTGCAGCCGCTCGGCGGCAAGGGGCCGCAGGCGGCGACGGGCGTGGCGGCGAGCGAGGACGGGCAGATCGTCGTGGCCGGCCGCTTCTCGGGCGCGATGGCGATCGGCTCGGACCGGCTCGAGAGCGACGGGGGCAGCGACGTGTTCGTGGCGAGCTTCGACGAGGCCGGCAACCCCCTCTGGAGCCGGCGCTTCGGCGACGGCTTCGATCAGCAGGCCCGCGCGGTGGCCCTGGACGGGCTCGGCAACGTGCTCGTGGTCGGCGATTTCGCCGGGGAGATCGACCTCGGCGGCGGGCCGCTGCGGACCGCCGGCGACTTCGACGTGTTCGTGGCGAGCTTCAACGCGCTCGGCAAACACCGCTGGAGCAAGCGCTTCGGCGACGCGGGGCCGCAGCGGGCCGTGGCCGTGGCCGTGGACGGCGCGGGCAACGTGACCGTGGGCGGGGAGTTCCGGGGGACGGTCGATCTCGGCGGGGGCCCCCGGCAAGCCGGCGCGGGGACGGCGGTGTTCGTGGCGCAGCTCGACGCGAAGGGCGAACACCGCTGGAGCCGGGCGATCGGCGAGCGCGGCGCGTCGCTCGGGCAGCTGCTCGTGGACGGCGCGGGGAACGTGATCGTGACCGGCGGGTTCAGCGATCAGGCAGAGCTCGCGGGCGCGCCGCTCGTGAGCGCGGGCGAGACGGACATCTTCGTGGCCAAGCTCGATCCGGAGGGCGGCTATCGCTGGAGCCACCGGTTCGGCGGCGCGGAGCCGGACTGGGCGACGGGCGCGGCGCTCGACGAGAACGAGCAGGTGTTCGTGACCGGGGCGTTCACCGGGGAGGTGGCGTTCGGCGATAGACGGCTCGGAGGCGGCGAGGGCGCGGACGTGTTCGTGACGAAGCTCTTGCCATGAAGGAGGGAAGCGCGATGAGGCGTTCGAGGACAGAGGGCGGGCGGTCGCGCGGGGGGCGCCTCGCCATGGGGCTCGCGGCGGGCCTCATCGCGCTGATGCTGCCGGCCCTGGCGGGGGCGGAAGACCCGGATACAGACGTCGACGGGATCATCGATCAGGACGACAATTGCCCGAGTATACCCAATCCGGCACAGGAGGATAGCGACGGAGACTACGTCGGCGACGCCTGCGACGACTGTCCCTTCACTAGCAACGACCAGCTGGACAGCGACGGCGACGGACACGGCGAGGCCTGTGACAACTGCAGTTCCGTGGAGAACCCGGACCAGGCGGACACCGACGGCGACGGCGCTGGCGATGCGTGCGACCGGGACGATGACGACGATGGTGTGCTGGACCCGAATGACAACTGTCCTTCCGTGGTGAACCCGGACCAGGCAGACCTCGACGGCAACGGGGTCGGTGACGCCTGCGACGGGGACTTTGACGGCGACGGCGTGCTCAACGACGACGACAACTGCGAGACGCTGCAGAACCCGGGGCAGGAAGACGCCGACGGCGACGACATCGGAGATGCCTGCGATACGGACATCGATGAGGATGGCGTCGCCAACGACCTCGACAACTGCGACTTCGACCCGAACCCGGACCAGGCCGACGTGGAGGACGACAAGGTCGGCGACGCCTGCGACAACTGCCTCACGGCGCAGAACCCACGCCAGGAGGACGCGGACGAGGACGGCGAGGGGGACGCCTGCGAGCCGGACATCGACTTCGACGGCGACGGGCACTTCAACGCGGGCGACAACTGCCCGGGCAACGAGAACCCCGGGCAGGAGAACGTGGACGGGGACGGCTTCGGCGACGTGTGTGATCTCGACATCGACGACGACGGCCTGCCGAACCTGCCAGAGCCGCAGGACAACTGCGAGAGCGTGCCCAACATCTTCCAGGAGGACACCGACGGCGACGGCGCCGGGGACGCCTGCGAGGACGACGACGACAACGACGGCATCGTCGACGCCGACGACAACTGCCCGCACGTGCAGAACCAGGATCAGACCGACACCGACGCGAACGGCCGCGGCGACGCCTGCGACCACGCGACCGGCGACGACGACGGCGACGGCGTGCTCGACGAGAACGACAACTGCAAGGGCATCCCGAACCCCGACCAGACCGACAGCGACGGCAACGGCGTCGGCAACGCGTGCGAGGACAGCGACGACGACGGCGTGACCAACGCGGCCGACAACTGCGATGAGGCGCCGAACGTCGATCAGGCCGACATCGACGGCGACGGGATCGGCGACGCCTGCGACGAGGACGACGACGGGGACGGCGTGGCCGACGAGCAGGACAACTGCGCCACGGTCCGCAACCCCGACCAGGCCGACAGCGACGTGGACGACCGGGGCGACGCCTGCGACAGCAACGACGCGGACGACGACGATGACGGCCTCGAGGACGGCGCGGACAACTGCCCGCTCGTGGCCAACGCCGATCAGGGCGACAGCGACGGCGACGGGATCGGCGACGCGTGCGACGACGGCAGCGACGGCGGGGCGGCGCCGGAGCCCGAGGTCTCGTCCGGGCTGGTCTGCGCGATGCAGGCGATGCAGCGGCGCGGCGGCGGGGGCGAGCTCGTCGGCCTGACGGCGCTGCTCGCCGGCGCGCTGGGCCTGGGCGCTCGCCGGCGGCGCCGCCGCGCGGGGTGACCGCCGCGCGGGGGGGCGGGATCACCGGCTCGTAAGCCCCGGATTCGATAGCAGAAATCAAACAGCCAACCGGAGGGCGACCGAGGACGCCAGGAGAGGAAGCGACTCCTTTCGTGGCGTCGTCAGCGCAATCCGCCTGGCCGCTTCGCGGAGCGCGAGCGCGTGTGGTGGAGATCCGCCAGCAGCCATGATGCGAGCGCCCGCTCGTTGGCTTCCTGGAAAACGCGCCATGGACGGTCGCGCCAGGAACAACGTGGGGCATCGCCCCACGGCCGCACCCCGGATCCCGGCGGTTGCCGGCTCTTTTGCGGTCCCATGTTTTTTCATGAGCCGTGAGCGCGCGGCGGTGTGACTAGCTTGCTGGACCGCGCCGGTACGCCCGCTCCGCAGCCTGCGCTGTGAGCGGGAGTGCTGAAAGCCACCTTTGGAGACATCATGCGCCACGCTCTCCCGCTCTCTCTGAGTCTGCTGACGACCACCTTGTTCGGGTTCACCCTCGGCGCCGGCTGCAGCGACAGCGCCGTGGACGGGGCCGCCCCGTCCGCCGGCGCCGGCGCCGCCGACAGCGGCGGAGGGAGCGCAAGCGGCGGAGGGAGCGCGAGCGGCGGGGGCAGCGCGAGCGGCGGAGGGAGCGCGAGCGGCGGAGGGAGCGCGAGCGGCGGAGAGGCCGGCGGGGGCGCGGGAGGGATCGCGCCGCCGACGACCATCGTCACCTGCCAGGGCAAGACGTACCTGTGCGGGGACCTCATCGACAACGACGGCGACGGGCTGCTCGACTCGCAGGATCCGGACTGCCTCGGCCCGTGCGACAACACCGAGGACAGCTATTACGGCGGGATCCCCGGCCAGGCCGGGCCTTCGTGCACCGTCGACTGCTACTTCGACCAGGACTCCGGGTCGGGCAACGACGACTGTCACTGGAACCACCAGTGCGATCCGAACGAGGTCGCGCCCGGCTACCACCCCGAGTCGAACAACGGGGCGATGTGCGCCTACAACGCCAATGCGATGACGCCGGGCGCCCAGAACCGGAGCTGCAGCGATCTGCAGCGGGAGCAGTCCGACAGCTGCCATGACATCTGCGGTCCGCTCACGCCGAACGGCTGCGACTGCTTCGGTTGCTGCGAGCTGCCCGCGGGCAGCGGCGACTATGTCTGGCTCGGCTCGGACGCCGACGGGACGGGCGAAGGCTCCTGCTCGCGGGACGGCATCACCGACCCGAGCCGCTGCGAGCCCTGCACGCCCGTGGCCGCCTGCCTGAACGACTGCGGCCGCTGTGAGCTGTGCCTCGGCAAGGAAACGCTGCCCGCGGACTGCTTCGAGGGCAGCGGGAGCGGCGGCGGCGAGGCCGGCACCGGCGGCGGCGAGGCCGGCACCGGCGGCGGCGAGGCCGGCACCGGCGGCGGCGAGGCCGGCACCGGCGGAAGCGGCGGCGACACCGGAGGGCAATGCGCGCCGGGGGTCCAGCCGTGCGGGCTGCCCGGGCAGGAGCCCTGTTCGGCCGCCGAGTACTGCATCACGGGGTGCTGCCAGCCTTATATCCGCTAGCCGGCCGCGCGCTGGGGCCTTGTGACGCTGGCAACGAGATGTGACACGAAAGGAGATCACTCGATGGGGATGGGGATGCGCGCAATGGCTGCTGGGATTCTCTGCGCCTCGATGGGGATGGGGTGCGGAGGCGACGACGCGGAGGCGACGAGCTGCTCGGTGGCCGAGCAGACGGGGTGCGCCGCGCCGCAGGTGTGTGAAGAGGTGGAGGGCGCCGAGCCGGCCTGCTTCGAGCCGGTGACCCTGAAGGGCCGCGTGGTCGACTCGCTCGACGACAAGGCGCTCGCGGGCGCGCGGGTGCTCGCCCGCGACGCGAACGACGCGGTGATCTCGCGCGTGGCCGTCACGAAGGAGGACGGCACCTACGAGCTCGTCGTGCCGGCCCGGCGCGACGCGAGCGGCGCGCCCGTGAAGGCCGACGTGACCCTGCGCGCCGACGCGCTCGCGTACGAGACGTTCCCGAAGGCGCCGCGCGTGGCGCTGCCCATCGACCTCGCGACCGCGGCGGGCAAGCCGCCCTCGATCGCGTCGGCGGCCACCGAGATCGCGCTGCTGCCGCTCCCGGACAGCGCGGACCTCGGGGCGATCTCGGGCGTCGTGCGCGCCGATCAGCCCGGCGGGACGCTGGTCGTCGCGGGCGGCGCCACGGGCGCGGCCGACCTCGACGGGACGTACACGATCTTCAACGTGGCGCCAGGCGAGGTCACGGTGAAGGGGTATGCGGCCGGCCTCGCGCTCGACACCGCGACCGCGACGGTCAGCGCGGGCAAGGAGACCAAGGGCGTCGACCTGCACGGGACCGGGGAGGCCACGGCGGTCGTGAGCGGCAAGGTGGAGATCGTGAATGCGCCCGGCGGGAGCGCCACGTCGGTCATCCTCGTCGTGGCCGACACCTTCGATGAGGCGGCCGCGCGCGGCGAGACCCCGCGCGGGCTCCGCCAGGGCAACGTGAGCGGCGAGTTCTCGATCGACGGCGTGCCCGACGGCGAGTACGTGATCCTCGCCGCATTCGAGAACGACGCGCTCGTGCGGGATCCGGACACATCGATCGGCGGGACCGAGATCGTGCGCATCACGGTCGCGGGCGGAGATATGCCGGTGCAGGAATCGTTCAAGGTGACGGAGGCGCTCGCGGTCGTGTCGCCCGGCGCGAGCACCCTGGAGGAGGTGAGCGGGACACCGACGTTCGTCTTCAAGGACGACTCCAGCGAAGACCTCTACGGGGTGGCCGTGTTCGACGCGCTCGGCGAGAAGATCTGGGAGAACACGGAGGTGCCGAGGGTGACCGGGAGCGAGGACGTCTCGGTCGCGTACGACGGCCCGGCGCTGATGCCGGGCATGATTTACCAGTTCCGCGCCACCTCGTGGAAGGACGGCGCGGCCATCTCACAAACCGAGGATCTGAAGGGGGTTTTCCTCTTCAAGTGACCGTGAGGCAGCGGGTGGGGCGCCCTCCGCTCACCCGGCGTGCTCCCGCCGCTGTCCACGTCGGCGGCGAGCACCCCGCAGGATCCCGAGCGCCAGGACGCCGGCCACGACGAGCGCCCCCGCTGCCCCCGGCGTGTGCCTCGCAGCGCCGCCGGCTGCGGCGTGGGCGCAGCTGAAGCAGCAGCACGGCTCGGGCGGCGCCCCCTCGCCGGCGTGGCCTCCATGGCCGCCCGTCGCGTCTCGACCCCCGCCGGCACCACCATCCGCTCCGCCGGTCCCCGCGCCGTCCCCTCCACTCCCGGCTTCGCCGCCGCCTCCCCCGGCTCCGCCGCCGCCCCCAGCTGCGCCGCCTCCCCCGGCTTCGCCGCCGCCGCCGGCTTCGCTGCCGCCGCCGGCTGCGCCGCCTCCCCCGGCTGCGCCACCTCCCCCGGCTTCGCCGCCGCCCGCGCCGATCGAAACGCCTGCGTCGCTGCCGCCCCCGTCGCCGTGGCCCCCCCCCGGCGGCGACGGTCGACGTTGCGGTCGGCGTGTTGCGGCAGCCGAACAGGTAATGGCACTCGTCCGTGGTCGTCGGATCCCCATCGTCGCAGTCGAGGGGAAGGTTGCTCTCGCAGTTCCCTTCGAAGCAGAACTCGTCCCCGTTGCAGGCATCGAAGTCGCCGCAGGACATACCGTCCGGAAAGAGCACGTTCGGGGGACAGCGCCCGGCGCCGTCGCAGTACTCCGCCGGGTCGCACGGAAAAGCAGGTCGGCAGAGCACGCTGGTCGGCTCGGCGACACACAGCGCCGAGCAGCAATCCCCGTCGACCAGGTTGCCGTCGTCGCACTGCTCGCCTCGCCCGAGCTCACCGTCGCCGCAGATCGCGGGCAACACGATCAGGACGGTCGGATCCGCGGCGCCGGCCAGCACGGGATCGTCGGTGAGCACGGTCGACTCGTTGATGCCGTCGGAGTCGGCATCCACGTGGACCGTGCCCTGGTTCGACACCACGAGCCCCTCGGTGAACGGCCGGAGCTCCCCCTGCACCGAGATGAGCACCCACTCCCCGGGCGCGACCTCCCCGTCCCAGCCGAACGTGTTTGTCACGGGATCGGCCGCCGCCGCGCCCTTCTCCGCGATCACGCCGGTCAGAACGACCTCCGGCGGCAGCACGTCCGTGAACTCGTACCCCGGGTTGTCGCGCTGCACGCGCCCCCCCGTGTTGTTGAGGAGCAACGTGTAAACGACGTCCTCGCTGGCGGTGCGCGAGCTGAGGACCGTCAGCACGCCGATCACGCGCGCCGGCACGGAGACGACCGTGCTCAGCTCGTCCTCGTTGTCCTCCGGGTCCGGGTCGTGCTCGGCCGCGGCGACCTTCGCCGTGGTCTCGATCTCGCCGGCGACCGCCGGCGCCGCGAGCGCCGGCGCCACCACGGTGACCGCGATCGAGGCGCTCGCCCCGGCGGCGAGCGACGTGCGCCGGCACACGAGCTCCTCGGCGTCCAGGCCGCACGTCCAGCCGGCCCCGGCGGCGCCGACGAGGCTCGATCCATCCGGCAGGACGGACGTCACCACGACGTCGCTCGCGTCGCCCGGACCCTCGTTGGAGACCGCGATCGTGGTCGTGAGCTGCGCCCCGGGCGCCACGGGATCCGGCGCGTCCGAGAGGGCGATCGCCAGATCCGCCCCGCAACCCCGGGATTCGACCGGCACCGCGGCGAGCTCGACGTCGTCGATCGCGACGCCGCACGGCCCGGGGCGCCCGACGTCGGTGCAGCGCAGGCTCTCGTCCTGCGTGTACTCGAACCGGAGCTGGACGGTCCGCCCGCGCATCCCCTCGCCCGGGAAGCGGATCGCCACGTGTGTGCGCCCGCCGGAGCTCCCGGACCACACGGACTGGTCCTCCAGGTAATCGGCGTCGCCCAGGGCCGGGAGGTGCTTGGGAAAGTGGTGTCTCGCGCCGGTCGTGATCCGCTCGGCGAACGCCTCCGCGAGGACCGCTCGCCGCGCGGCGCCGGCGGTGACGTCCTCGACGCGCAACGTCAGCCCGTCGAAGGCCTGAACGAGCCGCTGCGGGTCGTCCTCCAGATCGTACGTGAGATCGAAATCGAGCGTGACGTGGGACGCGCCGGAGCCCTCCGGGATGACCACCGCGGGCGACACCAGCGCGACGCTCGCCGCCGTCGGCCCCTCGTCGTGGAACGCCGCCGGATCGCCCGGCGTCAGCGCCTGCGCGACGACCCAGGGCGCGGCGGAGGCCGGCCCACCGGCGCGCTCCGACCGCCAGCCGGAGGGCAACGCGGGCGCGCTCGCGGCGTCGAAATCCTCGCGGAGCAGGACGTCCGGCGCTCCGGGGACGCCCGTCTCGAGCCGGATCGGCAGCTCGACCGCGCCCTGGTCGGTGCTCACCGTGAGCGTCAGCGCGATCGGATCTCCAGGGACGAAGTCCCGGGCCGTGCTGACGAGGAAGGGGGCCTCGCTCGCCGCGGCGCGGAGCGGCTCGATGTCGGGATAGACTGCGCTCGGCTGCACGACGGTCACGGACGGGGTCTCCGCGGCGAGCGTCGCCGTGATCCCCGAGACGGTCGTCCTGCCCGAGACCGGGTTGCCGAGGTAGTTCTCGAGGTAGACCCGGGCCTCGACGAGCTCCCCCGGGTCGACGCGCTCGTTCGCGCGATCGCCGCACGCCGCCTCCGCGATCCGCGTGCCGACGGCGCGCAGCGGGGGGACACGCACGAGCTCGTCGCGGACATCGACATGGACGTTCGGCGCGGTCATGGACTCGGACGTCGGCTGTCCCTCGTCGAACCGGGGCGCGGCGCCCGGCATGCTGAAGGCGCTGTACAGCTCGCCGGCGTGCGCCACGCCGCCGATGCGCTCGCCGAGGTTCTGCCGGGTGGTGTCGTTGCCGTGCCCCGCGTGGAACGCGCGGTCCGAGATCGGCGCGGGCGGGCTCCAGGTGGCGCCCAGATCGCTCGACGAGCTGTGCATGACCTCGGTCAGGTCGCCCGAGCCCGCGATATCCTGGTCGTAGTAGACGACGTGCGCGGCGCCGGTCGTCCGGTCGACCGCGACGAAGGGGAAGAACTGGGCCCGATCGCGCCCGGGGTCGCTGTTGAGCAGGACGGGGCTGCCGGGGGCGCACTCGCCCGCGAAGGCGCGCAGCGCGATGTCCCCCGTCCCTCCGGCGCCGCTCCGCTGGTAGACCACGTAGACCTGCCGCGTGGTGTGGTCGACGTCGATCGACGGGGAGCTCCTCGCGTGGTCCACGCCGAGGACCTGATCTTCAGGGGGGTAGCCGTCCACGTCGAGGAGGGCGGGCGGCCCCCACGTGGCGCCGCCGTCGGTCGAGCGGCGGCAGCCGATGTTGCGCAGGGAGGTCCCCGGCTCGATGGAGCGCCAGACGGCGTGAACGACGGCGTCGCGCTCCGTGGCGCCAGGGAGGACACGGGCGCTCGGCCCGTCGACGTCGCCGCCGGGCGGCGCCTGCGCGAGGACCGCCGCGGGCGACCAGGTCTGGCCGAGATCGTCGGAATGGCTGTAGAGGATCCGGGGAGCCGCGCCGCCGCGCTGCACCCAGGTCGCGGAGAGCCGTCCGGTGGCGGCGTCGACGTCGAGGGCTCCCTGCTCGGCGCTCTCCCCGGCGACGAACGAGGGCGTCACCTCCACCGGCGCGGACCACGAGGTCCCGGCCGCGCCGCCGGAGCCCGACGTGTGGAGGCAGAGGCCCTGGAGGCCGTCGGCGGGCCGGACGTACGTGGAGGCGCTGACGAACACGTCGCGGCTGGGGTCGTAGAGGACGCGGGGGGCGCCGAGCACCTGGCCGCCGGCGGCCCCGGGCAGCGCGCCCTCGCCGCTCGGTCCGAGCACCTCGGCGAAGGTCCTCCCGCCGTTCGTGGAGCGCGCGACGGCGGACAGGCTGACGGGGCTCGCGAGGGCGCCGCGCGGGTCGGTGTAGGCGACGACGAGGAGGCTCGCGTCGGCGTTCGCGGCGATCGCCGCGTCGTGCTGGGCGCCGAGCGCGTCAGGCGCGTGCGCGGCGCGGTCCGTGCCCCCGGCGATCGCGCGCCGCGCCGCGCCGAGCGCCTCCGGTTCGTCGCCGCCACAACCCACGCCGGCGGCGAGCAGCCCTCCGGCGAGCAACCAAGCGATCCTGCGTCGCGCGCGCACAAGCACCTCCGAGCAGAGATCGATGCCGCTCGCTCGCAGGACGTGCCGAGTTGTCCCAGCCGGATCGGCGGCCGCGGCGCGGGCGGGCTCAGCAGCCGCGGCGCAGGCCGCAGCCTTCGTTCGCCGGCGGGGCCGGCGGCTCGGCGGGGCGGGGCGGGAGCACGAGGTCCGCGAGGCGGCGCGCCGCGGCGAAGGCGACCTCGTGGTCCGCGGCCGGGTCCTCGCCGAGGTTCGCGCGGCCGCTCAGCGTGAGCATCGCGATGCCGTGCAGGCCGGCGAAGAGCACGTGGGTGTCCTCCGCGGGCCGCGCGCTGCCGTAGCGGCCGAGCAGCCCCACGAAGGCGCCCCACAGCGGGCGCGCGAGCCGCAGGCGCCCCTCGTCGCGCAGGCGGGCGCGATCGAAGCGGCGCTCGGCCATGAGCCAGTACAGGTCCGGACGCCGGAGCGCGAACTCGACGTAGTACACGGCGAGCGCACGCGCGTCGGCGCCGCCCCGCGCCCTCGCCTCCAGGCCCTCCGCGAGCATCCGCCACCCGGCGCCGTCGACGCGGATGAGGAACCCGTCGAGCGATCCATAGTGGTGGTAGAGCACCATCGTCGTCTGGCCCAGGAACGCCGCGAGCTTGCGGGCGGTGAGGTCGTCGCGCGTGAGGCGCCCGTCGCAGAGCGCCTGGAACACGCGCTCGACCGGCTCGTCCGCGGCCATCACACCCATGCCCGCGAGTCTGCCACGCCCGCGCCTCGCCCGGTTGACGGCGAGAGGATAACACTGTTATCCTCGGCCGTCATGGAGTTGCTTTGCAGGGACGGCAGGGGTGGCTGGGGCGGCAGGGACAGCAGGGCGCGCAGGGCGACCCGGCGCGGCCGCGCGCGGGTCGCGTGCCTGGTGGCGGCGGCGGCGGGCGCGCTCGCGGGGGCGTGCACGTCGTCGCGGCCCCCCGCGGCGGACGACGTGCCCCCGGGGCCGTACGAGGTGGTGGACGGCTGGCCGCGTGTCCCCGAGGGGGTGGTGTTCGGCCCTGCGCTCGACGTCGCGGTCGACGGGCGGGGGCGCGTGCTGGTCAGCCACGCGGCCGGGCGCGGCTCGGGCAACGACACGCCGATCGACGAGCCGACCATCCTGGTCTTCGATCCGGAGACGGGGGAGCTGCTCGACGCGTGGGGAGCGGGGCTGTTCGTGTACCCGCACGGGCTGGAGGTCGATCGGAACGATTTCGTGTGGGTGACGGACTCCGAGCGGGACCGGGTGTTCAAGCTGACGGCGGAGGGGAGCGTGGTGATGACGCTCGGCGAGGTGCCGTGATGCGCGCAGGCGGCTGGCTCTTTCTGTCGCTCGCCTCGCTCGGGTGCGCGGCGAGCCCCGAGCAGCTCGATCGGCCCACGAACGTGGCCTTCGGCCTGAACGGCGACGTGTACGTGGCGGACGGCTACAACCACGCTCGCATCGCGCGCTTCTCCGGGAGCGGCGAGCTCCTGATGGAATGGGGCGAGAAGGGCTTCGCCTCGGGGCAGTTCGACACGCCCCACGGGATCGTCACGGACGACGAGGGGCGGGTCTACGTGGCGGACCGGGAGAACGCGCGCGTCCAGGTCTTCAGCGCCGACGGGGAGTACCTCGCGCAGTGGAAGAGCGCGGCGCTCGGGCGGCCGTGGGCCATTGCGTACGGGCCGGATCGGCACCTGTACGTGGTCGACGGGGGCGACCAGGATCCGGAGCGGCCCCGGGGGCACGTGCTGCGGATCGATCGCGAGGGCACGATCGTGGAGCGGTGGGGCACGGCAGGGGATGGGCCGGGGGAGCTCGACTGGGGTCACGGCATCGCGGTCGGCGGGGACGGGAGCGTCTACGTGACCAGCCTGCGGGGGCGCGGCGTGCAGAAGTTCCGGAGGACGAAGTGAGCGGGCGGCGGCGCGCGGGCGGCGGCGCGGCCGCGGCGGTGGCGGTGGCGGGCGTCGCCGCGGCGCTCGCGCCGGCGCGGAGCTGGGCCCAGGGCGTGGGGGATCTGCCGATGCGCGCCGCGGACCGCGGCTACGTCGCCGTGTACGGGGTGTTCTCGGCGTCGCCGCAGGACCGGGAGGTCTCGACGTTCCACGTCGCGCCGCAGATCGCGGCGGGCGTGCGCCTGAACGGGTGGCTGACCGCGACCGCGGACGTGACGGCGGCCTGGACCACGTTCCAGGTGGAGGGCGAGGCGCGGCGGTCGTCGTTCCGCTTCGGGAACCCGTTCGTGACCGTACAGGCGGCGCTGCTCGAGGAGGAGAAGCGCGGGATCCACGCCGGGCTCGGCCTGGCGCCGCCGCTCACGACGTTCCCGGGGACGATCCCGGTGAACACCGAGGTCGAGTACAACTATGCGGTCGCGGCCGCGGCGCGCGGGTTCGGCGACCCCTGGCTGTGGGCGCCGAACGTGATCCCGATCGCGCTGCTGCTGCGCGGCCGGGCGGAGCTCGAGGCGCCGGTGGTCCTCGGCGCCTCGCTGGATCCGGCCGTGCTCCTCTCGGTGAGCTCCAACCCGTCGCGCCTGTCGCTCTCGGCCGCCGCGTACGCGGGCGCGCGGCTGGGGTGGCTGACGCCCGGGCTGCGCGTGCAGATGATGGCGCAATCGGCGCCGCTCGCAGGGCGCGACTTCGCGCAATGGGCGGCGGTCGTTTACGCGAACGCGGAGCTCGACGCGGTGTTCGTGCGCTCGCAGCTCGCCGTCAACCTGGATGCGCCCTTCGGCCTCGCCGGACAGCGCGGCGCGACGGTGTGGGGCGCAACGGTGGGCGGCGGCGCTCGCCTCTGAGGGAGGCAGCGCCCCAGGCCGCAGGCAGACCCACCGACGAGGTGGGGAGTCCGCGGTACGCGCCACACGACGACAGGCTGTATCCGTGTTGGTTCTGGCAGTGCGCGACGTCACGCTCGCTGAACGAGCCGTGCGCGAAGCCACGTTTGCTGTGAAAATGAATTGACATCAAAAGCGCTCTTCCGTCTCTTGCCGCCCCTCGGCGCGCGCTGCGTTCGTGTCCGCCCGAGTCACGTCGTCCCGGCGTGGTGGTCCCAACGTACGCGGGGGTCTGGAGATTCGGTCGATGCGTCATGTCTTTCACCCGGTTGCCTGGATAACTTGCTCCGTCCTCTCGTCGCTTGCCGGGTGTGTGTCCGGTCCCGTCGGCGACACGGCGCCTTCGGCGAACGTCGACGGCGACCACGGCGGTGGGCCCGCGAGCTCGCCGGGCTCGGGAGGCGGCGCCGGCGCGGTGGACGGCGCCGGCGCGGTGGACTGCGACGCGCTCGCCGTCAGGCTCCAGGCCGCGATCGACGCGGCGGTCGACGCGCAGCGGCTCCCCGGCGCTGCCGCCGCGGTGGACCTCGGAGGCTGCTCCTTCCGCGGCGCGGCGGGCATGGCGGACATCGAGGCGAACACGCCGCTAAAGCCGGGGGATCTCTTCCGCGCCGGGAGCATCACCAAGACGTTCATCTCGACGCTGGTCCTGATGCTCCGCGCCGAAGGCGCGCTGTCGCTCGACGACGCCGTGGCGACCTACGTGGACGGCGTCCCCGGCGGCGAGCACATCGTGGTGCGTCAGATCCTGAATCATACGAGCGGCCTGTTCAACTACACGGACAACCACGATTTCTTGCGCGCCGTCGAGGCCGACCCGATCCGCGTGTGGACGCCCGAGGAGCTCGTCGCCTTCTCCGCCGCAGAGCGGCCGTACTTCGAGCCGGGGGAAGGTTTCGAGTACTCCAACACGAACTACATCGTCGCTGGCCTGCTCGTCGAGGCGGTGTCCGGGAAGCCCGTCGTCGAGCTCTTGCGCACGCGCATCCTCGAGCCCGCGGGGCTCGTGAGCACGTACCTCGACGGCGCGGAGCCCGCCGTGCCGGGGCTCGTGCACGGCTACGGGTCCTACGGCGGGAAGCTCGTCGACGTGACCTCCGCCGTGCATTCGTCGTCCGCGTGGACGTCGGGAGGCCTCGTGTCGAACACGGAGGACCTCACCACCTTCTTCGTCCGGCTCCTCGACGGCGGGCTGCTCGGCCCCGCCGAGCTCGAGGAGATGACCACCTGGGCCGGCTCCCTGTCGGCCGACGTGCTGGGGTACGGCCTCGGGCTGGCCCAGCGCAGATCGCCGGTCGGCACCACCTACGGGCACGGCGGCAGCATGTGGGGCTTCGTCTCCGCGTCGTACCGCGCGGTCGATCGCGGCGCCGCCATCACCGTGCTGGTCAACCACGAGGAGGGCGACGTCGAGGAGATCGTCGATGATCTCCTGCTCGTCCTGAAGACGCCTTGAGGACTACAGCGCTCGCACCGGCTGGTTGGCGCGGAACGCGGCGATGTCCTCGAGCGCGTCGCGGTAGAAGATGCGGTACGTCTCTTCGGTGACGTAGCCGAGGTGCGGGGTGAGCACGGTGTTCGGCAGCCGGCGCAAGGGGTGCTCCGCGGGCAGCGGCTCGGTGTCGAACACGTCGAGCGCCGCGCCCGCGAGCCGGCCGCTCGCGAGCGCCTCGATCAGCGCGCGCTCGTCGACGATCGGGCCGCGCGAGGTGTTCACGAGCAGCGCGCCGGGCTTGAGCAGATTCAGCTCGCGCGCGCCGAGCAGCCCGCGTGTCCTCTCGGAGAGCACCAGGTGGATGCTGACCACGTCGGCGCCCGCCAGGAGCTCGTCGAGCGAGAGGAGCGTCGCGCCGTGCTCGGCGGCGCGCTCCTGCGTGAGGTTCTGGCTGTAGGCGGTCACGCGCATGCCGAACGCGAGCGCGACGCGGGCGACCTGCGCGCCGAGCCGGCCGAGACCGAGCAGCCCGAGCGTCTTGCCGGACAGGCCGAGCCCCAGGCTCGTCTGCCATTCGCCGGCGCGCACTGCGCGATCTTCGCGCGGGATGTTCCGCGCCAGCGCGAGCAGCAGGCCCCAGGTGAGCTCGGCCGTCGGATAAGGGAGACCTCCGGTGCCGGAGACGACCACGCCGAGCTCGCGTGCTGCGGCCACGTCGATGGCGGCGTTGCGTGCGCCGGTGGTGACCAGCAAGCGCAGCTTGGGGAGCCCGGCGAGCACCACGCGCGGGAACGGCGTCCGCTCGCGCATCGCCACGACGGCATCGAACGGCGCCAGCCGGTCCACGAGCCCTCGCGCGTCGGCCACGTGATCGTGAAAGAACTCGACCTCGACGCCCGGGCCCAGCGTGTCCCACGCCGCAAGCGAGCGCGCCACGCGCTGGTAGTCGTCGAGCACTGCCACGCGGAAAGAGGTGGGCGGGACGCTGGAGGTCATGTTGGCCCGCAAGCTTGCATTTTAGCGGACGGTTGTCCACTATAACGGACATGGCTCCCTCGCTCCCCGTCCGGCCTGGTCTGCTCCGCGCCGCGTGGCCTGTGGTCGTCTCGCTGCTCGCCCTGCTGGTGTTGTGCGGCGCGGCGGGCTGCTCGCGCGACGACACGTCGCGCGCCTCCGCCGCCGGACCGGACAGCGAGTTCGAGACGCTGGAGCTCAGGTATCAGGGCAACAACGGCACGGTGGCGCCGATCGAGCTCGCGGAAGATCTCGGCTACCTCGCGCCGATCCGGTTGAATTTCATCGGCAGCACGGTGAGCGGCCCGCAGAGCGTGCAGGCCGTGGTCACCGGGGACACCGACTTCGGCGGCGCCTTCAACGGCGCCATCATCAAGCTGGTCGCGGCCAAGGCGCCCATCATCGCCGTCGCGGGCTACTACGGCGTCGACGAGAAGCGCCAGAGCGGCTTCTACGTGCTGAACGACAGCCCGCTGCGCACCGCGCGCGACCTCTTGGACAAGTCGATCTCCATGAACACGCTCGGCGCTCACAGCGAGTTCATGGTCAAGGAGTTCCTGTCGCGAAACCAGATCACGCTGGACGAAGCCCGGCGCATCACGCTGCTCGTCGTCCCCCCCGTGAACGGCGAGCAGCTGCTCCGCGAGAAGCAGGTCGACGTGGCGTCGCTCGGCGATATCTACCGCGATCGCGCGCTCGAGCGCGGCGGCATTCGTGCGCTGTTCTCGGACTACGAGCTCTACGGCAAGTTCACCGCGGGCAGCTACGTGATGAAGACCAGCTTCGTCAAGGAAAACCCGAGGACTGTGCGGCGCTTCGTCGAGGCGACCGCCAAGGCCATCGAGTGGGCCCGGAACACGCCGCGCGAGACGGTGGTGGAGCGCTGCATCGCGCTGATGAAGAAGCGCGGTCGGAACGAGGAGGACTCGGTCATCAAGTTCTGGCGCAGCTACGGCGTCGCCGGCAAGGGCGGCCTGATCGCGGAGCGCGAATTTCAGATCTGGATCGACTGGATGGTCAAGAGCGGCGAGCTCAAGCCGGGTGAGATCGCCCTGAACCGTCTCTACACGAACGAGTTCAACCCCTACGCGAACGAGCAAGCCGTGAGCAAGCCGTGAAATAGCGAGCGCCGGAAGCGTCGATGCTCCGGACGACCCCCGGCGCGCCGGGGAGCACGTCGTGCACGCGCGCCCGCGCGGCGACAGGCTCAGCGGCGGCGGCGAAAGCGCAGCAGCCCGAGCGCAAGCAAGCCTGCGATGTAGGGGATGGCGGGGCTCTCGGCAGCGCCGACGCGGCATCCGCAACCCGACGAAGAGGAGGAGTCGGACCCGTCAGCGCCGGCGCTCCCGCCGTCGCCGCTTGACGCGCCGCCGCCGTCGCCGGCGCTGCCGCCGGCGGACGTTGCGCTGCCGCTGCTGCCGCTGACGCTGCTCGATGCAGCGCCGCCCTCGCCGGGCTCGCCGCCTGCGCCGCCGGACCCCGCGGCTTGCCCCTCGCGCGGGACGATCGTGACGGTCGCGCAGTGGTGATAAAAGCAGCCGCCCGGGTTGTTGATCCCGTGGTTTGACATGAACTCGCTGACCTGCAGCGTGCAGTTCTCGCAGACCAGATCGTCGGGGAGCTTGATCTCGACGGTCTGCTCGCCCGTGAAAGCCGCCGTGTGGACGAGCAGGCCGTCCGCCACGAGGGGGAGCTGCGGATCGGTCTCGATCACGGTGGAGCCGCACGGCGTGGAGCCGGCGGTCACCTCGGGATCCGGGGGCAGAGACTCCGGATCGGGCGCGATCGACACGCGGTAATGGCCCGGGTGAAATATCGTCTCATCGATCTTCAGGGTGATCGTCTGACCCTGGACATAGGTGGTCACCTCGCCGGTCGGCTCGGCCGGGTTCCCGGGATCCGCCTGACCGCATGGCGCGCTCTTCTGCGGGTCGCCGAGGGCGTTCTGCTCCGAGTAGCAAGCGGGCTCGAGCAGGGCGAAGTGGGCGTGGGCCACGGCCGGGTCGATCGCGGTGAAGGCCGCCGCGGCGAGGGCCGCCGCCGCGGGCGCGCGCCAGGGCGCCTTGAGTCTCGTTCGTGATGTTCGCATCGCATTTCTCTATGTCAGGAGGTGGTCTCGGGTCCGCACCCGTGGAGACTTGCAGGCTCGTCTCCCGGGACGGCGCTGGCGGCTACTCTCCACCACCACTTGTCCGCCGCCAAGCCCGAACTCGCTCCGGCGACGACACCCAGGCTCGAGATCGCCGCGCCGACGACACCCAAGCTTGAACTCGCCGCTGTCAGCGGCCGCCGGACGGCAGCGCTGACCGCGAAGAGGGCGTCAGGCGGATGGCAGCACGGCGAGATCGACCAGGATCCGCCGCAGCTCCTCGACCCGCTCCCTCTCGAGGGGCTGCAGCGGGGCCCGCAGCGGCCCGACCCGGTGGCCCATCAGCTCGAGGGCCGCCGAGATGGCGCGCGGCAGGCCGTGCGCGACGATGAACCGAAGGAAAGGCAGCTGGCGGTAGAAGGATCGCCGAGCGGCGTCGAGGTCGCCACGTGTCACCGCGTCGTAGAGCTCGATGGTGAGGCGAGGGATGACGTGCGGGGCGGCCGTGCACCAGCCGCGCGCCCCGGCCACGAGCGCGGCGAGCGCGAGCGGATTGCTTCCGTTGTAGAAGGCAACCTGGTCACCGCAGAGCTGCACGAGCCGGTGCATCCGGTTCACGTCCCCGGTGCTCTCCTTCACCATCGTGACGTTCGGGATGTGCAGCAGCCGCGCGATCGTGTCGGGGCTCAGGTCGAGCCCGCCCGTCGCCGGGTTGTTGTACACGGCGATCGGGATGGAGATGGCCTTCGCGACGGCCTCGAAGTGCGCCACGATCTCGCTGTCCGAGAGCTTCCAGTAGCTCATCGGGAGGATCATCACCGCGGTGGCGCCAGCCCGCTCCGCGTACTTCGCGTGGTGCACGGTCCGCTCGGTGGTGAGGCTCGACACGCCGACCAGGGTCGGAGCCCGGCCCGCCACGCGCTCGACGACGAGGTCGGTGACGGCCTCGCGCTCCTCGTCCGAGAGGTACGGCAACACCCCGGTGCTGCCCAGCGGCGCGATCGCATGGACGCCCGCGGCGAGCATGTCGTCCACGATGCGGCCGAGCAGCTGTTCATCGACGCGCCCGGCTTCCGTGAACGGCGTGATGGGGTAAGCGATGATTCCACGGAGAGATGAGGTCATCGCGCGCCTCCTCCCGCCTCGTGGTCCTTGTCGAAGAGCTGGTCACCCCGGTCGGGCACCTCCTCGCGCAGCGCGATCCCTCCCATGTTCTGCAGCGCCGGCGCGTTCTCGCAGGCGAGGTAACGCGCCCGCCCCGCTCCGGTGTTGACGTGGTTGTGCCAGGCCCACACCGGGACATAGATCGCGTCCCCCTGCTTCCACTCGACGCGCTTCCCGCCCACGTACGAGTAGCCCTCTCCCTCCAGGACGTAGAGGATGGTCTCGTACGTGTGCCGATGCCGGTTCGAGGATTGCCCCGGATCGAGCCAGCCGATGGTCATGCTGATCGCGTGGGACGGGACGTCCACGAAGAAGACCGGGTGTTTCCTCGCCTTCGAGTAGTCGCCGTGATGCCCTGCGGACTCGACCGCGGGGTGCGCGAGCCTCTCTGGCATCACCACGCGAGGCCGCGGCGGCGTCTTGTCGAAGTCTGCTGAATGGAATCGTTCGCTCATTTCTGCTCCCTGTCGGCGCCAAGTGCGCCTTGCACAGGAGCAGGAATAGCGCGAAGCTGGACCCATGAAAGGCTCCAGAACGAACATATCGACGGGTCCAGCTGGTCGGCCCTGGCGCTTCGACCTGGCGCTCGACGGCGGCGCGTCGGTGCCGCGGCAAACGCAGCTGAGCCGCGCGATCGTCCAGGAGATCCAGCGCGGGCGACTCCTGCCGGGTGCAACACTTCCGGGAAGCCGGACGCTCGCAGCCCAGCTCGAGGTCAACAGGAAGGTCGTCGTCGCTGCCGTCGGCGAGCTCGTGGCCCAGGGGTGGCTCGAGGCGCTGCCCGCCCGCGGCACCCGGGTTGCGCTCAACCTTCCGACGCTCGCTGTCGCCGACGCCGAGGGCCGCCGCTCCGTCGAGACGGCGCTCGCCCGGCGGCGCGCCGCCGTGATCGCGGTGAGCGACGGGGTTCCAGACGCCCGGATCGCGCCCGTGGACGCGCTCGCTCGTGCCCAGCGACGCGCCCTCCGATCGCTGGCTCGGACGGGCCTCGGCTACGGAGACGCTGCAGGTGATCCCGTGCTGAGGGAGGTCCTCGCGGGCTTCGTCAATCACGCGCGCGGGCTCTCGTGCTCCCCGGAGGAGGTCGTCCTGGCGCGTGGCAGCCAGGGCGCGCTGAGCCTGTTCGCGCTGGCGATGCTGGAGCTCGGAGATGTCGTCGCCGCCGAGCACCCCGGCTACGCGCCAGCGTGGCGCGCCTTCCAGCTCGCTCGGGCCGACGTCGTCCACGTGCCCGTCGACG
Organism: Sorangium cellulosum; assembly: GCF_002950945.1. GTDB lineage: Bacteria > Myxococcota_A > Polyangia > Polyangiales > Polyangiaceae > Sorangium > Sorangium cellulosum_E. The sequence goes on along the minus strand of NZ_CP012673.1, from coordinate 3,998,228 downwards.
CCGACGGCCTTCGAACGGAGGAGCTGGAGGCGCACGCCAGGAGGCTCAAGGGGCGCCTCAAGGCGGTGTACGTGACGCCGCATCATCAGTACCCCACGACCGTCGCGATGTCCGCGGAGCGTCGAATGCACCTGCGGCGGATCTGCGAGGCTTTCCGGCTCTACATCGTGGAGGACGACTACGACTACGAGTACCACTTCGAGGGCGCGCCGCTCTTGCCCCTCTCTGCGACCAAGGACATCTCGTCCCGCTGCATCTACATCGCTTCGCTCTCGAAGCTCATCGCCCCGGCCATCCGGCTCGGATACATCATCGCGGACAGGTCCGTGGTCGCGCGCTTGAGGGCGGTCCGCGAGCTGCTCGATCGCCAGGGGGATGTCGTGCTCGAGCGCGCCGTGGCCGAGCTCATCGAGGACGGCGAGGTCCAGCGTCACGCGCGGCGCGCCCGGCAGCTCTACCGGCAGCGCCGTGACCACCTGCTCGAGCAGCTCGCGTCGAGGTCGCCCTTGCGCTCCGCGATCACCTGCGACCCGCCTGGCGGGGGGCTGGCGCTCTGGATGCGCCTGCGCAGCGTGACGTCAGAAGAGCTCGTCGAGCGCGCGCACGCGCGCGGCCTGGCCCTCACGCCGGGGTCTGCTCACGTGGCGGCCGGGTCCTTACCCGCGTTTCGCTTCGGCTTCGCGGCTCACACGAACGAGGAGCTGTCGAGGATCTGCGACACGCTGGAGGCGTGTCTCTCGCCGGACTCCGGCTCGAAGCGCCGATGAACAGCGCGCGGGCGCGCGCGACGTTCTCTATCTCGGTCAGCCCTGGCCCGAGGCCTCGACCCGCCGCGGAGCAGCGGCCAAGGCCTGACGGCCCTCCGCGCGGCGCACCTCCCTCGCGAAGGTGTACAGCAGGAAGTAACAGAACCCCAGCATTGCCACGGTGAGCAGCGTGTACCTGTCGTCGTTCCAGGAGGTCCACCTCCAGATCCCCTGGCTGAGCGCCGCGAGGCAGAGGAGGGGGATCTCGAGCTGCCGCTTCCGCCGGGTGAGCGGGGCGCTCAAGATCATGAACGTGTAGTAATAGCAGGTGATCTGGGACAGCAGGATGATGAATATCTGCCCCAGGCACCCGGCCACCCAGAGCGAGCGCACCCGCCTGCACACGTGGACGAAGAGCCCCAGGCTCGCGGCGATGACCGCGTAGCCGAAGAACCGGTGTTTCGCGTAGCGCTCGCGGCGCATCTCCTTCCATGTCTCGAAAGGATCGAGCTGCGAAGTATCCATCGTGTACTTCATCCTGCCGGACTCGACCCCCGTCCCGAACTCGTGGGGACACGAGGACACGGAGGCCCATGTGGTTCGTCACGGGGGTCTGATCGTGCACGCGGAGCGTGTGCTCGTAGAACTGGCGATAGGAGCCGCTGCCCGAGACGCCTACGCTCACGGTGAGCAGCGCGGCCGCGGCGAGGACGCCGCCCATGAGCACCTGCACGTGCGACCGAGCCATGCGCTTGTGCCGGAGGATATAGATCCCCGCGACGACGAGCCACCCGATGACGACGAGGCCCGGGAACACACGCAGCAGCCCCGCGTAGACCATGCTCGCGCCAGCGAGCCGATGGTACCTCTTCCGCGCCAGGCAGGCCGAGAGGACGACGAAGAAGAGCCAGTCATGCCGCAGAAATGCGCCGCCCGTCCAGAAGAAAGGCGCCGGCGACTGGCACCCCCAGAAGATCGCCCCGAGCGCGCACACGCGCCACCCGAAGGCCCAGTAGAGGGCAGCGAAGACGCCGATCAGATAGGCGCCGTCGAAGCAGGTCAGGAGCTGCAGGTACCCCTTCGTCGCCGGGTGAAGCTCGGCGAGGATCCGCCCCATGACGGTCCAGACCGGCGGCGGGTTGTAACCGTGGTCCCTCTGCATGGCCTCCCAGTAGTCCTTCTCCGAGGCCGTGCGGAAGAACTGCACGTCAGCCTTGAAAGCACTCCAGCGCGTGGAAGAGAAATGCGCCTTGCACTCCTCCGGAGAGGCCAGGACCCCGGCCACGTGGATGAGGAGGTTGTCTACTCCAAGGTTCCTGATCTTCCTGTCCGGGCGGCGCACCTCGGCGCTCATGTCGAGCGTGACCGGCTGGCCAGTGACGTCGTCCGTGTAGGTGACGACCCCGATCTCGTCCTGAGCGATAACCGTGCATTTATACAGGTTATCATAGGCCATCTCGGGGAAGTACTTGGCCCCCAGGTAGTAGTGATAGTACTCCCAGCGGTGATAGAATGAGGGGTAAGCGAAACGAAGGCCGTCGAAGTACACGACGACGGCCATGATCGACAGCCCGGCGGCGGCGCGCTTCTTCCACCGCTCTGCGACCGGCCGGCGCTGGCGCGCGCGGTGAGCCTCGTAGAGGAGGCACAGGACAGCCGAGATGGCGATCGCGCCTTTCGTGATGTCGATGGCGAGGGAGTAGTCCGAAGCGCCCCAGTAGAGCAGGGAGCAGAGCGCCACGGCGACGAGGATGCTCGCGAGGCACCAGGCTATGGCCCAGCGTCGCTCCTCTGTCCGTGCGGCGGCTCGTCCACCTCCCGGAGCCGCGGCGCTCACGGAAGCCCCGCTCGAGGCTGCGCGAGCCGACGGTTCCGCGGGAGCTGCTCGGCGCCCTCCGACCAAGACGCGGTCGCCGCCGTGGCACGCGGCTCGGGGCGCGCGGGAGCGGCTGCCTCGCCCGTCGAGCGGGTCGGCCCACCCGCCGCGCCCGCCCACGGTCCGTCTCCCATTTCCTTGCTGCACGCGGAGAGCAACAGCATCATCACGATCGACGAGGTGCGGCGGATGCTGGTCTGGACCCGGTAGTTCATAAGTGTCTCCAAAGCTAGGCCTGCCAATCTCATCGAACTCATGCGATCAGCGATGAGCGAGCTGACTCTCTCGGGTCGCTCATCGTATCCTGAGGCTGCTCAGAAGTCACCCTCCTTCACATAGGGGTGGCTCCACAGCGTGATCTGCAAGAGGCACGACTTGACCCAGGCGGCATACATCTTTTCTACGTCCTCGGCCGAATGCTCGGAGCAAAGCTCCGCTCTTGCCGCCGGCCGACATGGCCGCGGAGATTCGTACTTCGGTCGCTCTCGAATCGTTCGCTCAGGCGGGTCGCATGAACTGCTCCCAGAGATCTCCTCGAGCCGCCTCGGCTGCGCGCTCGTGCTCGGGGCAGTCGAGCCGCAGCTGGTCGTTCGCGAGCGGCGCGTCCACGAAGGCGCAGTGGTGCGGCGACGCTCCCTCGCGGACGTTCGGGCGGAAGTGCGTGCACGTCACGCACATGCCGCTCACCGGGACGAGCCCCTGCTCTTGCAGGGTGCGGATCATCTTCACCACGCCCGAGAAGAACGCTCGCTGCTCCTCCGGCGCGAGATCCTTCAAGGCGGTCGCCATGAACTCCGGCCACGAGCGCGCCCGTGCACCGAGCGTCGCCCCCTTCTCGGTCGGCGTGAGCAGGCTCGCGCGAGGATGACGGGGATCCGGGGACTTCGTGAGGAGCTTCTTCTCGCCGAGCACACGCACGGAGTCGCTGATCGTCGGCAAGGTGACGCCGAGGCGCTCGCTCAGCTCCGAGCCCGTGAGCGGGCCGTGCGCCACGAGCGCCGCGAGGATCTGCCCTTGCGTGGCGGACAGCCCCTCCTCGTTCGCCTGCTGCCAGGCCTGCTGCTTCATCGCGAGCCCGATCTTGTGCAGGCCCGTCACGATGCGCGACGAGAGCGGCTCGGTGTTCTCGTCGAAGTACGGAAGGCGCTTCGAGGTCATGGCCAAGGAGCAACTTAGGACTCCGAAGTTGTCAAGCCACAGCTCCGCCCGGCGCTCGAACCGCGATCTCGCCGCCCCTCGGCGGGTCGGGCTGGCGCTCGCGCCGGCACGCGAGGGCCCCCGCCCAGAGCTCCTCCCCAGCGCGTCGAGCCTGGCTGCGCCCGCTGGTTCAACGCTTCAACGCGGCCGAAGAGGCACAGAGGGCACAGAGAGGAAGAGGAGAAACAGTTCTTTTCTTCCTCTCTCCTCTGTGCCCTCTGCGCCTCTGTGGTTCAAAATTTCTCTTCGAAGACTTGGCCCGCACGCTGACGATATCGGTCAGTCGCCAATCGTGTTCGCGCCGTTCAGGAGCGGTACGCCGAAGTTCGGCGTTCCGTCTGCATTCCATTCGAGCCGCTGGACGCGCGTGTGACGGTTCGGGTCGTAGAGCGGGTCTCCCGTGATCTTCTCGTAGTTCCGCGCGTGGTACACGAGCACGTCCGTCGATCCATCCGCCGAGGTCGTGAACGAGTTGTGGCCCGGGCCATACAGCCCGTTTGCGCTGACGAACACAGGATCCTCGTTCTTCGTCCACGATCTTGCGCTCAGCAGGTCGTCCGTCGCGCTCGCCGTGAGCAGGCCGAGGCAGTAGCGGTCGTCCGTCGCGCTCGCTGAGTAGCTGATGAAGACCCGCCCATTCCGCTCGATCACGGCAGCACCTTCGTTGACCGCGAACCCCGCCGTCTCCCAGGCGTGCTCGGGTCTGGCGATCCGCACGCTCGGGCTGGCCAGCGTCCACGGGTTTACCATGGCCGCGATGAACAAGCTGCTGCTATCGCCCCCGACGCTGGGGTCCTCCTGCGCCCACACGAGATAGCGCTCGCCGTCGTGCTCGAACGTCGTCGCGTCGAGCGCGAAGGTGTCCGAGTCCGTCACGATCTGCCCTCGCTCGATCCACGTGCCATCCATCGGGTTGGCCGATGAGCTCTCGAGCGCATACATGCGAATGGCCCAGATGTCGGTCGAGCTTCCGGCGGCGAAGTAGATATACCACTTGCCGTTGATGAAATGTAGCTCGGGCGCCCAGATGTGCGCCGCCATCGGGCCGGTCGCGTGCTTCGTCCAGACGACCTTCGGGGTCGCGCTGGCCAGGCCTCGTATCGTGGTCGCGCGCCTGATCTCGATGCGATCGTACGTCGGCACGCTCGCGGTGAAGTAGTAGTAACCGTCCGTATGCCGGTTGATGTGGGGATCAGCGCGCTGCGAGATCAAATAGCCGAGCGGTTCGAGCGCGAACGACGCCTCCGAGTTCTTGACCGCCGTTCCGTCGAGCACGTGCGCATAGATCTGGTAGTTCAGGTGCCGGAGATAACGTGTCGCATCTGCGTACCACTGCAGCGAGACCATCGTCGGATCCCCGTTCAGCGCGGGCACGATCCGGAACGTGGCGTCCCTCCGGAACGTGGTGGTATCCGTGAACACGTCGATCCACAGGAGGTGACTCCTCTCTTCGGGTGGGGTCTGCCAGAGCCCGCTAGCCCGGTTGGACGTCTCGTTCTGCGGCGGGTACCGGGTCGAATTCACGCTGTCGACGTGCAGGTAGCGACCGCCGAAACCCACAGACTCGAACGACACCAGCGTCGGATCATCCGGGTTCGCGAGGCCGGGCACCACTCTCCACTGGAAGTCGGCAGGAAGCTGGTTGTTCGCCCTGTCGTCGAGATTCGTGATCATCGTATGATAATAGGAGTGCGCGACGTAGAGCGGGGCGCCCTCCATGTGCGTCGTGCGAATCTGGTAACCCCCTCCGACGTCGTCGTCCAGATTGGAGAGCTCGAGATCAGCGGGGGCGGCGAGGGCCGCATACTCGGGGTCCTCGCTGGCCGGTGAGTCGAAGACGACGCGTACGGGCTGAGCTCCGTCGGCCTGCCAGTCATCGACGCTGCTCAAGGTCACGGTCTGCGCCGTGCTCCAGCTCGCCTCCGTGAACGTCAGGTCCGCATGGCTCAGCGTCGCCTCGGTCGTGTCGCTGACGCTGAGAGCAATCGTCACGGGCGCGCTCGGCTGCGATGCGAGGAGCACGGTGAACGTCACGGGCGCGCCGCGCTCGGCGAGGGTCCCCGACGGGTCGCTGACGACGATCGCTGCCGTCCCTGGACCGTCGTCGTCCGTGTTCGTGATGTCAGCGGACTCCGCGACGAGGCCGTCCCACGCTGGGTCTCTAGAGACCGAGGGCCCGAAGCGGACGCGGAAGACCTGATCCCCGTCGCTCTCCGCGTCGTCCACGCCCGTGACCGTGATCTCTCGAGGGACGCTCCAATCCTTTGCCGTGAAGGAGACGGTCGTCGGTGAGACCGAGCCTTCGGTCGCATCCGAGCTCGAGACCGGCACCGTGATAGGCCCGCTCGGCGCGGCGCCGAGCGCCACGCTCACGGTCACCCTCCCGCCGGACTCCGAGGTGCTGAGCGCTGTGCCCGCCGTCATGATCCGCAATGAATTGCTCGGTGATCCGGTCGACGCGTCCGGCGCATCGGTCGAGGGCCCATCCGAGCACCCGACCACCACGAGCAGCGCGGCGAAGGCGCAAGCTGCCGCCGTGAGCACGACGCGCGGCGCAGAGAGGGAAGTGCACTCTGGGTGGGGATATCTCGGTATGCGCATGATAAGGTGAATCCCTAATGTGAATACGAGGACCCGGTATACATGCGCAGGGAGATCAGCGTCTTCTGCCCCGGCGCGCTCACATGACCTGTGTCAAACACGTAGGATGTTCAGTAGTGGGCGATGATCGCGTCGAGCTCCGCCTGCGTGACCCGGACCGCGTTCGCGTGGCGCACGCCGGACGGAAAGCGGTACTGCGCGCTCGGGAGCTCCGTCCAGGAGCCCGGATCCGCGTCGAGATCCGTCGTGCTCCAGCACCCGAACACACCGCCGTTCAGGTAGTAGTCGGCGAACAGGTACCATCGATCCTGCCGCGGATCCTTGATGACGAACGGTCCCTCCATCGCTCGTCTCCTGCTCTGGGTCGACCCGCGCGTGAGGTAGTCCGGACTCCATCGCGTGAACGTCGCCGGCTCGAGCGCGAGCGTCGAGGAGCGCGCGATCTGGATGTCCTTGCCCGATCCGGTGAGGGCGCTCCCGCTGCTGTCCGTCTCGTCCTTGAAGAAGAGGTAGTTGCGGTCATTCCATTGCGTGATCGTCGCGTCGATGACGCTGTAGCCCGGATCGAAGAGCACGTCGGGTGTCGGGTTGACGATGGTGACGAAGTCCTCGGTGTAGCTGACGTAGATGTGGTTCGCGCCCGTGGTGTCGTTTCCGGACCAGATGATCGCATAGAGCTTGCGATCGGGGTCGTAGTAAGCCTCCGGGGCCCAGGCGTGCATCGGGGTGGCCCCAGGGCCCGGAAGGTTCGTGAGCGTGATCAACCGGGGATTCGTGAAGGTGATGAGATCGGTCGAGTCCGCCACGAAGATCTTGGAGCTCGGACGGTTCCAGTAGTTCGAGTCGTTCTCCGCGAGCGTCCAGTCCGTGGCGATATAGACGTATGTTCCATCGTTCTTGCGGAACAGGAACGGATCTCGGATGTGATTCGTACCCATCCCGGTGAGCTGGTACGCAGGCCGTCCACTGGCGAGGGTCGACCAGCGGAGCCCGTCGGTGCTGTAGGCGAGGTGCAGCGAATCGCTCGGCACGTCCTGATGCGGCCCGAAGTAGCTCAGCACCCAGGCACCCGGGGAGCAGCTGGTTGCGTTCATCGTGGCCGTGTGCTCGCCGTTCGTACACTTGAGGCAGCTGCGGTCCGTGGTGCTGCTCCCCTCCGTGCCGACGAGCTCCCCTGGCACGCAGTCGGTCCACGCGACGCATGTCGTCGCGGGATCGGCGTCGTCGTCCCAGGTGCCGTCCGCGCAATCGACGAGCGCGGCGGTCCCGCCTGCGCAGTACGTGCCCGGCGAGCAGGCGTCACACTGCGCGGGCGTGGTGCTCGTCCCCGGCGCAGTCTGCCTCGTCCCAGGCGCGCAGGGCGTGTGCATCCTGCAGCTCGGCGCGTTCATCGTGTCGCTGAAGGTGTCCTCCGGGCACGCCGTGCACCGCCGGTCCGCCGTAGGCGAGCCCTCGGCGCTCGCGAAGGTGCCTGCCGTGCAGCCTGTCCATGCGACGCAGCTCGTCGCGCGATCGCCGTCGTGATCCCAGGTGCCCTCGGAGCACGCGGAGGGCTCGGCATCGGGTCCTGCGTCTCCGCCGGTTGTCGTCACCGGGTCGCCGCACCCGGAAGTCCACAAGAGCGCCACGAAGAATCGTGCTCTCGATCTGCTTCCCAAACGTGCCATCTCGCTCCTCGATTTCGTGCGCCCTCTCATGTCTGAACCTGACCCCGATCGTCTCGGGAGCTCACGGGCTTTCGTGCGACGATGTCGGACCGCGGAGAGCCCACCCCTGTTGCGCGGCGCAGTGAATCACGCACCTGTGTCCGCGATGACCGAGCGAGCGGAGCCGTGCCGGGACCGAGCCGAGGACGAGCGCCCCGCGCGCACGACGGCCTGTCCTGGACAAGGCGAAAGGATCGTTGGAGAGCGATTGTGAACGTTCACAACGCCGGCGTCAACCGAAATGGCCCGGCGGCGAGCTCACGGCCGCCGTTCCCCTGGAGCCCATCCACCTCGACCCAGGTCCGACGCGGCTGGCCCAGGTGGTCTCGAGCCTGCTCGCGAAGTGGCCAACGCCCGGATGGACACACCGGCGCGGGCCGCCGACGGGGCGAGGGCTGCCGCCCCCGCGAGCCGATCGGAGCTCATCCGCCGGGGCATCGGCCGCGTCCACTGAGCCGCCGTAGCCGAGCTACAGCGGCCGTGTCTCGACAACGAGCCTGGTCCCCCCGGGCGCGGACGCCCTGGTCAGCGTAGCGGCGCCGCCGGCAGGTCGAGCAAATCGGCTTTGCTCCCCGTGACCGAATCGCGGGCGTTGGCAGACGCCAGCAACTCGTGCGGGAATCCCAGCGGCACTTCGCTGGCGGCATCGAGCCGCGCGATCTGCGCGGCGGTCAACGCCACATCAGCCCCCGCGAGATTGTCGGCCAGCTGCTCCGGCGTGCGCGGGCCGATGATGGGCAGCACGCCTTTCGCGAGCACCCAGGCGATGGCGACCTGCCCGGGAGAGACTCCCACCTCGTCCGCGATCGCCAGCACGGCATCGACGATCGCGGTCTTCCGCGCATCGCTCTCAGCGTGGATCGCCATACCCAGCTTCTGGGCGCGACCTATCTCGTTACGCCGATATTTCCCCGTGAGGAGGCCGCCGCCGAGCGGCGAATACCCGACCGTGCCCAAACCGAAGGCCGCCGCCATCGGGAGGAGCTCGCGCTCGACCGTCCGCTCCACCAGGCTATACTCGATCTGCAGCGCCGCGACCGGCGCCCAGCCGCGCATCTCCGCGATCGTGGCGGCGGTCGCGACCCGCCACGCAGGGAAGTTCGAGAGGCCAGCGTAGAGGATCTTGCCTGAGCGGACGAGATCATCGAACCCGCGGGCGATCTCGTCGATCGGGGTCACCGCGTCGGGAATGTGCACCCAGAGCAGGTCGAGGCGATCGGTGGCGAGTCGCTTCAGGCTGGCTTCGACCGACTGAACCATCGCCCTGCGGCTGTTGCCCGTGCTCTGAAGGCCGCTGTCGGAGGCGGCGCCGGACGAGTATTTGCTGCCGATCACGATCTCGTCGCGGTCGTTCGCGATGAACTCACCGAGCAACCTCTCCGACTCGCCTAACTGGTAGTTGTTGGCGGTATCGATGAAGTTGCCGCCTGCAGCGCGATAGCCGTCGAAGATCTCCTTGGCCTCGTCGCGGGTGGCGCCATGCCCCCAGCCAGTTCCGAAATTACCGGCGCCGAGCGCCAGCGAAGACACGCGAAGCCCCGTACGTCCAAAAACACGATATCGCATGAACATCGCCTCCATCCAGGGCGCAGCTGCGCCTCTCTCACCCAACAGTCATCGCAATCGCTATGACGGATACCAAGACGGTCCCGATCGGAGGTTCGGCGTCGCGCGTGAGCCCGCGAGGAATCCGAGCCGTTCCTGTCGAGGACGGCTCACAGGATCGAGCGGAGATCCCCGGCGCGGAAATGGCCTGGCAGAGTCAGGCCCCAATCGTAGAAAAGGTCGGGGCCGACGGCTTCGCCTCCGGAGCACGCGAAGGCCAGAAATCGGCGCGGACGATCGTCCGTCAAGATGCTACGACTGGATGATCCTATCATCAAACCGCAACGCGGCCCAACCACGGGTTGGCTAACCTGGGCAGCGAGCGCCGATCGGCCAAGCGAGCCCCCGGGCCCGCGGCGCGTTCAAGCAAGCGGGACGATCACCTTGAACGGGCCGGGGCGGCCTGGGGCAGGCCCATTCCGGCCAGCGGCTCGACGGCCAAGCCCGGCACCATAAGCCCAATCAATTCATTGCCCGCCACCACGAGATCGGTCGCCCTGTCGTTCAGCCACTCCGTCAGGGCACCGCGGATCGCAGCCGTGAGCAGCACGCTCACCATCCTTGGATTCACGTCCGGCCGGATCTCCCCTCTCCTCACGCCTTCCCGTATCTTGTGCTCAAAGGCGCCCAAGGTCGCCTCGCACATCGGCGTACTGTCAACGTCCTGAACTGGCTCTCTGATGTACTTCGACAGGCCGATCTGCAACACGCACAGGACGATCGGGTCCTTCTGCGAGGCATCGAGGAAAGAACGGACCAGATCGACCAATCCCGCCAAGCCAGACTCCACGGTGTGCGCCTCGAGGTGAGCGCTGTACTCGCGCGTGATAAATCGGATCAACTCAGCCTGATAGTCATCTTTCGAGCCAAAATGATACGCTGGCAATCCCCGGCTGAAGCCTGCCGCCTCGCCGACCTCAGCCAACGTGAACCCCTCCAGACCGCGCTCCGCGACCAAACGGACGCCCGCCTCCAGCATTCGCCTTTCAGCGTCGTCCCGCCTTTCGGCTTGCGGGCGTCGTTGCGACCTACCAGCCATGATCTGCTTGCGCGCTCCAGCCTCGTCCCGGCGGAATTGTAGACGAGCATCAGCTCACGGGCAAGCGCTCACCTCCTCCGGCCGGCGCACCAGCGAGCTTGGCGGCTGGCACGTCGGGTCGCGGCGTTCGACGGAACGCTGATGGCACCAGCACGAGCTTGCCGAACACCCCGCCAGCTTCTAGCTTGGCGTGAGCGGCTGACGCGCTCTCGAGCGCCAGGATCTCGTCAATAACGGGCTTCAGCTCCCCGCTGGCTGCCGAGTCGAAGATCTCCTTCAGCGCCGCTGCCCTTTCGGTGGTGGCGATGCTGTCCAGGCTGAAGAAGGCGAAGGTCAACGATTTTTTGAATGCGCGCAGCGCTCCCATGCCGAAATCGGGGGGAGGGAACCCGCCCGCGGCGCCGCATACGACCATTCGCCCATTCTGTTTCAGCTTGCCGAGAAAGGAGGCCGTGTCGGGACCGGCGACCGGATCGAGGATGACGTCGAACCCCTCTGGGGTCTCGCCTGCCGACGTGGCGGCGCGATCCAGGACCTGCGAAGCCCCGAGCTGCAGCAGACGCTGACCGCGGGCGACGGAGGACGTCGCGGCGGCCACGACGGCGCCGCAGCGGGCCGCGAGCTGTGTTGCCATCACCCCGATCCCGCCGCTCGCTCCGCGTACGAGCACGCGTTCGCCCGCCTTCACTCGGGCCCGTCGCAGGATGAACTCGGCGACGAGCGCATTCACACCGAGCGCCACGGCGTCCACCGCCTTCATCGTCGGGGGAAGCGGCACCAGATGACTTGCCTCGGCCGCCACGCGCTCGGCGTACCCGCCTCCCGTGACCATCGTGAAGACCCGGCGTTCCAGCCAGCTCCTGTCGACCCCCTCGCCCACGGTGATCACGGTTCCAGCCACCTCGATGCCCGGAACGAAGCCTGGCGCGGAGGAGCCGGGGATGGCCCCCTGCCGCAGCAAGACGTCTACCAAGCCGACGCCAGCGGCCTCTACGGCAATCAGCACCTGTCCTGCACCCGCGCTCGGCGCAGGCAAGTCCACCAGCGCAAGGTTCTGCGGGCCGCCCAACGATTGTACGACAATAGCCTTCAAGGACTTCTCCTCTTCGGGCAAGGGTGGAGCGTCATGGCACACGTCCACCTCAGGCCGTCGACACCCGGCACACATCACGTGTCACGACGGTTCATCACGGGGCTTCGATGCACCCACGAAGTAAACAGACCGCCTATGCCAAATGGGAGAGACAGCGGCTCGACCTCGACCCACGATCGAGAGCCGACCCGCTGCAAGCTCGTCTTCATGTAATACTTGTTGGATCAGCAAGCAAGTGTCAAACACGCAAATGCAAGATATATTACACACCGCCGGGTCCGGCGCCGGCTGCCACATTTGCCTACGCGCCGAGCTTCTTCCTGAACCGCGGCGTCCACGGTGGGATGATCGCTTCGAACGCCAACACTGACCGGTGGAACCTGCCGACCGAGATGGCGAACGGGGACGAGAGCGCCAGCGTGTTCAACACCGACATCGATGCAAGGTGCCCTCGTCCCAGCGTCGCTTTTCCAGGAGAGACGGATCGCATAGAAGAATGCCCTGTCAACCCGGAGCAGGTCCCGCAGCTGGGGGGTGGCTGAATGCCGTATCCGCATCCAGCATCGGAGGTGGCATGGTCAGAGATTTCGCGTCGTTTGGTTCGACATCCAGGCGTCACCAGCGTGTCTCCGTTGCCTTGCTTCTCGCGGCCCTCGCGCCCATGAGCGCATGCGAGCCGGTCGAGCGCGATGGCGGCAGCGGCGGCTCCGCGGGCGGCGGTGGCGACTCGGCAGGTACAGGAGGAGGAGGCGGCGGCGGCTCCGCAGGTGCAGAAGGAGGAGGCGGCGGCTCCGCGGGAGGCGGCGGCGACTCGGCAGGTACAGGAGGAGGCGGCGGCTCCGCAGGCGACGGCGGCGGCGGTGAGAGCGCCTCGACCGGCAGCGGCGGCTCCGCGGGCGACGGCGGCGGCGGTGGCTCCGCGGGAGGCGGCGGTGGCGGTGGCTCCGCGGGAGGCGGCGGTGGCGGTGGCTCCGCGGGAGGCGGCGGTGGCGGCGGTGAGAGCGCCTCGACCGGGAGCGGCGGCTCGCCAGGGACCTGCGTGCCGGGCTCGGTCATCGCGTGCTACTCCGGCCCCGAGGGGACAAGCGGCGTCGGGCGCTGCGCGGCCGGGGCGCAGACCTGTCGTCCCGACGGCTCCGGCTACGGGCCCTGCACGGGTGAGGTGATCCCTGCAGCGGAGGTCTGCGCCACACCGGAGGACGAGAGCTGCGACGGCGATCCCCATTGCTCGCGGCCGGCGCCGTGGGCGCGCGGGTTCGGCGGCACCGGCACCGATATCGGACGGTCCATCACCAGCGACGCCATGGGAAACTACTACGTCACCGGCTCCTTCGAAGGAACGGCCGACTTCGGGGCCGGCCCTCTGACGAGCGCGGGCGGACAGGACGTCTTCCTTCTCAAGCTCGACCCCTCGGGCGCGTTGCTCTGGAGCAAGCGCTTCGGCACCCCTTTCAACGAGATCGGATGGGCCGTGGCCGTCGACGGGAACGGCGACGTCCTGTTCGCCGGCACCTACGACGGGTCGTGGGGCGGGCCCACAGGCCTGGACTTCGGCGGAGGCGCCATCGGCGATCCGGACGGCGACCAGGCGATATTCGTGGCCAAGCTCGACGCGGACGGCAACCACATCTGGAGCGGTGGGTTCGACCTTCTCGTCCCCTACGGTGAACCCGTCGTGTGGGAGATGGCCCTCGATGCGCTCGGCAACGCGTACATCGCCATCGACGTGGACGACGTGACCGACGCGGCCAGCGTCATGAAGGTGGACGCCGCGGGCCACGCCGTCTGGCTGCATCGCCTGGACGGATACGAGAGCTACTACGCGGACCTCGCGCTCGACAGCGCCGGCAACGTGGTGACGGCAAACATAGGTCACTACTACGACGTTCCCTCGGTGTTCATCTCCAAGCTCTCTCCGGCGGGGGATGTGTTATGGAAGCGGTACATGTTCGAAGGAGTAGCGTCCCACGTCGCGGTGGCGGTGAACCTAGCGGACGAGATCCTCGTGGCGACCAGCCATGGGCTCGACGCCACGCTCACGAAGCTGGATGAGGGCGGCGAGCAGGTCTTCAGCCGCCCGCTCTATGACGGCAGCCACCCCGTTGTCGACCCTTCCGGCAACATCTTCGTCCGGGGGAACGTGTTCACCATGCTTGACCCTGACGGCACGCCGCGCTGGTCGGTCAGAGGCCCCGGGGTCGGCGCATGGGATCTCGCCATCTCCCCGAACGGCGCGGTCGCGGTCACAGGCGGCATGTATGGAGCGGTGGACTTCGGGACCGGCCCGCTCGCCTATACAGGAGGCACGGATTGCTTCGTCGCCTTGTTCAATCCGCCGGCGAGCAGCGGCAGCAGCGGCGGTGGAGGTGGCGGCAGCCGCGTCGGCGGCGGCGAAGAGCCGCCATGGCGCTTCTTCGCGGCTCGATGAGGACCAGGCGAGCCGCCGTGGCGCGCGTCGGCAGCCTCGCGCCGCGCGAGCTCGTCTCCCGGCGGTGCGCCGTGGGCGGTCGTCGATATCTCGCGAACTTCTCCCTGTCGCGAGGCTCGCTCCCCATCGCGTGGGACGCGTAGCCCTCCCCCGCGCCGCGCCGGCGACGTGGCAATTGTACCCCTTGTGCCTTCAGCTGGCGCTGCAGGTCGCGGATATCGGTGAACGAGGCGAGCTTCTGGGCGTTCTGGTCCCAGCCGGGGTTGAAGGTGAGGATGTTCTTCTCGAACATCCCTTGAAACAGCCCGATCACGTGGTCGCCGTCCTTCAAGAGCAGCCAGTTCTGCGCGGCATCCCCGGCGAAGGCCTTGAAACCGAACTTCTCGTAGAACCTCCCCGAAGCCTCGAGATCCTTGACAGCCAGGCTGATCGAAAACGCGCCGAGCGCGGTGAGCGAGGCTCGCGTCTACTGGTCCGATCTCTCGGATGGAGACCTCTACCGCGCGCCGAGCGCCGGGGGAGACGAACCCGCGCCCTTCGCCGACCAGGTGGAGCCGCTCGCGCGACCGCTCGTCATCGACCGTTTTCTCTGGCGGGATTTCCGACACGCTGGACTAGGCAGCTTCGAGGGAGCGAAGCCCCACGCGCGCCGAACGCACGTGATGAATCTCCGCGCCGGGCCCGCTTCTCGGCTCTTTCTCGGTCTCGCTGCCTGTACGCGCCGTGCACACCGGTCAGCGCACCACCAGCGCTCCTGCCGTGAGTCCAGCGATGTCGGGGATCACGCCGCTGATAACAGCGGTGCTGTCACCCCATGTTCCGGTCGGACCGGCGTACCGCTTGCATTGCGATCCTCGGTGGCGCCCAGTCGGGCGCTCGACCTGAAAGGAGTCGACGATGAAGCACGTGGAATTGATCGTAACCTTGGCGGCATCCGCCGCGGTGCTCGGCGGAGCCCAGCTCGCCGCTGCCGCGACGACCACGCCAGCCGGGGAGCTCGCGCTGGTGGAGGAGACGCCGGCCCCGAGCTCGACCGAGGAGAGGAACCTGCGCCAATGGCACCACGGCCACTGGCACCACGGCCACTGGCATCACGGTCACTGGCATCACGGTCACTGGCATCACGGCCACTGGCACCACGGCCACTGGCACCATGGCCACTGGCACCACGGCCACTGGCACCACGGTCACTGGCACCACGGCCACTGGCACCGCGGTCGGCTGCACTCCGAGGCGACTCCGTACGGGGCGCTGCCGACTCCCGTCGTGAGCCTCCCCGACCATCGCTAAGGCGGGTCCAGCGGACCAGCGGCGCAGGACGCGGGCCCCGGCCGCCCCGCGGTCCCTTCATCGCCGCGCGAGCTCACCGGCCGGTGTGTGCGGCGCTGAGGGGCGGGAGTGGGAGGGGGACCATGGGAAGAGAGACGATTGGCCGGGGGCGCGCGCTCGTCGTCCTGGCCGCAGCCGCGGGACACCTCGGCCTGGTGATCATCCTGGGAGCGATTCGAGTCGACCTTCGCGTCCTGGGCCCGGTGGCGGGCGCGATCGCCTCCTACGGCGTGCTCTCCGGCGCCGACAGCGGATACTCGTTCTTCGCGCCCGGCGTCGGATCGCCGCCGGTCGCCACGTTCGAGGTCGTGGACGCGGCGGGGGCCATGATCAAAGACCACCTGGAGTCCGGGGACAACGCCGAGGCGGACCTGCGGGCCGGCAACGTCGTCGGGAGGTTCTGGCTGGAGCAGGATCAGGCGCTGAAACGCTCGATCGCCGCGTCCTGGGCAGGGAAGATGTTCGCCAGGCACCCTGGAGCCCAGAGCGTCGCCGTGCGCGTGGAGCAGTGCGAGCTCGCTCCGATGCACGTGTATCGCCCGGAAGACGGGCTCCGGTGCGCGCTGCACTATCAGGCGAAGTTCGTCCCGCACGCGAAGCTCCTCGCCGCGCCGATCGCAGGCCGGAGGGCGCCGTGAGCGGGCGCGCAGGCCTCCTCCGGCTCGCGGGCCGGGCGCTGCTCGAGCGCGCATGGCTCTCGATTCATCACTTCGCCTTCGCGCCGGCGTCGGCGGCGCCCCTCGCGGCGCTGCGGATCGGGCTCGCGTCGGTCCTCCTCCTCCAGGCCGCGATGGTCGCCCCGTCGCTCCTCGAGCTGTACGGGCGCTCGGGCATCCTCCAGGGGCCGCTCCACGACGTGTTCGCCAGGAGCGACCTGCTCCGCGTCGGCTGGCTCATCGACCGCCTCGCTCCGCTGGGCATCGGCGAGGAGTCCGTCGTCATCGGCGTCGGCGCGCTCTACGCGCTCGCGCTCGTCGCGCTCCTCGTCGGGTGGCGCGCGAGGGCGGCGGCGGCGCTGGCCTGGCTCACCCATTTCATGCTGATGATGACGGCGGAGAGCACGAATTACGGGGTCGACAACTACGCCAACATCTTTCTCTTCTACCTCATCTGGATGCCCGCGGGCGCCGCGTTGTCCCTGGACCGCCGGCGCGGCCGCGTGCCGGAAGGCCCGCCGGCGACCACGCGGCTCTCGCTGCGCGTCGTCCAGCTGCACCTCTGCATTTCCTACCTCGCGAGCGGGCTCTCGAAGGCATCCGGCGAGCAATGGTGGAACGGGGAGGCGGTCTGGCGCTCGATCATGCTGCCCGAGTACCGCCAGGCCGACTTCTCCTGGCTCGCACAGCACCCCTGGATCCCGATGATCGCCGGCTGGTTCGTGATCCTGGTGGAGGCCGGCTACACGTTCCTGATCTGGCCGCGGCGCACCCGGCGGCTCTGGGTGGCGGCCACGCTGGCGCTGCACGCCGGCATCGCGGTCTTCATGGGGCTCGTCGTGTTCGGCGCGATCATGGCGGTGTTCACGGTCGCGGCCTTCGGGGTGAGCGCGGCCCCGCGCGGCCCCGTCAAGGCGCCGGCCGGCGCCGGGTGAGCGTCACGCCCCGGCCGCGCGCCCCGACCACGCGCCCCGGCCGGCGCGCGCGGTCGGCGCGCGATGTCCATGCTAGACCGCGCGGCGCCGATGCCCCCCGCGCGACCCCTCCCCTCCCCCGCGAGCGCCCCGCTCACCGCCACCATGGGCGAGCTGGCGGGTGAGCTCGCCGACATCACCTCGAACGACGACGGCGGCCCCAGCAGCGCGCCCGCGTCCGCGCCGGCGGACCACGAGCCGCTCCCCTCGCTCGACCTGCCCACGGACCGCCGCGTCGTCACCCCGCGCGACCTCGCCGCAGAGCTCGCCGCCGCGGCAGAGCCGCGGACGCTGCACGCCACCGGCGCCGCCGGCTCGGCCGTCGCCCTCGTCGTCCGCCGCCTCACGGCCGCCGCCCCGAGCCGCCGCATCGTCGCGCTCACCGCCGACGTCGACAGCGCCCGCGCCCTCGCGGCCGACGCCTCGTTCCTGCTCGCCGACCGGGACGCCGACGACGCCGAGGCCGCCGGCGGCACCACCTCCGGCCGCGTCCTGCTCTACCTGCCGAACGAGGCCAGCCCGTACGCCGACGTCAACCCGGACCGCCGCGGCGCCCAGACCCGCCTCGCCACGCTCTTCCACCTCGCCATGGACCTGCCGTGGTCGGTCCTCGTCTGCCCCATCGCCGCGCTCGCCCGCAAGGTCGTGCCCAAGGACGAGGTCACCGAGCACGCCGAGCTCGTCCTCGCCGAGCAGGAGATGGACCGCGACGCGCTCTCCGCCCGCCTCGGCGCCTCGGGCTACGTGCGCAGCCCGCTCGTCGAGGACCCGGGATCCTTCGCCGTCCGCGGCGCCCTGCTCGACGTCTGGGCGCCGTCCGCCGAGCTTCCAGTGCGCATCGATTTTTACGGCGACATCATCGCGTCGATCAAGACCTTCAACCCCGACGACCAGCGCACGGTCGCGGACGTGAAGGAGGTCTGGCTGCCGCCGGCGCGCGAGGCGATCCTCACGCCCGACAACGTCGAGCGCGCCCGCCAGCGCGTGCGCGCCGCCTGCGACGCCGTCGACTTCCCGTCGTCGAAGGCGCGCGCCCTGGTCGACGACGTCGCGAGCGGCCGCGCCTTCTTCGGGGCCGAGGGGTACCTGCCCGCCTACGTCGACCTGGCCCCCTTCACGTCGTACCTGCCGGACGACACGCTCGTCGTCCTGGAGGACCCGGCCTCCCTCACCGCCGCCCTGCGCGACGAGGTCGGCCGCGCCGCCGCCGACCGGAGCCACAAGGACCGCGAGCCGCACTTCCCGCTCGGCGCCTTCTACGAGGACGAGGCGCACGCCGCGTCGTGGCTGGCGGCGCGCGCCGCCCTCGCGCTGCACCGCACCGGGGTGGAGGGCGCCACCGAGAACCCCGGCTCGCTGGAGCGCTTCGAGGTCGTCCCAGAGGACACGCCCTCGCTCGCCACGCGCGACCAGTCGGACCTGGAGCGCGCCATCAAGACCGCCCGCGCCTCGCGCGGCAAACACGGCGCCCTCGACCCGCTCGTGCGCCGCGTGGTCGCGTGGCAGGAAGCCGGCCTGCGCGTGCTCATCGCGGCGCGCGCGCAGACCCAGGTCGAGCGCCTCGTCACCCTGCTCCGCCACCGCGACGTGCGGGTGAAGGCCCACCTCGGCCCGTTCGACCCGGCCTTCCTCGACGGGAGCAGCGCGGCCGCGCCGCGCGACACCGCGCTCGTCGTCGTGGGCGCGCTCGCGCGCGGCGTCATCGCGCCGGCCGAGGGGCTCGCGCTCGTCACCGAGGAGGAGATCTTCGGCGCGCGCGCCCACCGCCGCGCCGCGCGCGCCGCCGCCTCCGCCACGAAGCCCTCGCAGGCGTTCCTCGAGGACCTGCGCAACCTGGGCGTGGGCGATTACGTCGTCCACGTGGACCACGGCATCGGGCGGTACCTCGGCCTCGTGCACAAGCAGGTCGGCGCGACCACGGTCGACCTGATCGCCGTGGAGTACGCGGGCGGCGACAAGCTGTACCTGCCCGTCTACCGCCTGAACCAGATCCAGAAGTTCAGCGGCGGCGAGGGCGCCCCCAAGGTCGACCGGCTCGGCGGGCAGACGTTCGCCAAGACGAAGTCGCGCGTCGAGAAGAGCGTCCGCAAGATGGCCGACGAGCTCCTGCGCCTCTACGCCGAGCGGCGCGCGGCCACGGCCGAGCCCGTCCCCCCCGCGGACGACGACTACCGCGCCTTCGAGGCGACCTTCCCCTTCGACGAGACGCCCGACCAGGCCCGCGCCATCACCGAGGTCGCGGCCGACCTCGAGTCGGGCCGCCCCATGGACCGCCTGGTCTGCGGCGACGTCGGGTTCGGCAAGACCGAGGTCGCGATCCGCGCCGCCTTCCGCGCCGCCAACGCCGGCCGGCAGGTGGCCGTGCTCTGCCCGACCACGGTGCTCGCGCAGCAGCACTACCTCAGCTTCAAGTCCCGCATGGCCTCGTACCCCATCGAGGTCCGCGCGATGTCCCGCTTCCAGACCAAGCAGGAGCAGGACGAGGTGTCGCGCGGCCTGCGCGACGGCAGCGTCGACATCGTCATCGGCACGCACCGCCTGCTCTCCAAGGACGTCCACTTCAAGCGGCTCGGCCTGCTCGTCGTCGACGAGGAGCAGCGCTTCGGCGTCACCCACAAGGAGCGCATCAAGGCGCTCAAGACCAACGTCGACGTGCTCACCCTCTCGGCCACGCCCATCCCCCGCACCCTCCAGATGGCGGTGGCGGGCCTGCGCGACATGTCGATCATCTCCACGCCCCCGACCGATCGCCGCGCCATCCGCACCGTGGTCACGCGCCACGACGAGGCCGTGCTCCGCGAGGCCATCCTCCGGGAGGTCGGCCGCGGCGGGCAGGTGTTCTACGTCTACAACCGCGTCGAGGGCCTGTACGAGCGCGCCGCGCGCCTCGCCGAGCTCGTCCCGAGCGCGCGCATCTGCGTCGCGCACGGCCAGATGTCCGAGCAGAACCTCGAGCAGGCCATGCTCGACTTCGTCGAGGGCCGCTACGACGTGCTCTGCGCGACGGCCATCATCGAGAGCGGCCTCGACATCCCCCGCGCCAACACGATCCTCATCGACCGCGCCGACATGTTCGGCCTGTCGCAGCTCTACCAGCTGCGCGGCCGCGTCGGCCGCTCGAAGGAGCGCGCGTACTGCTACCTCATCGTGCCGCCGCCGAACGCGATGACCGACGAGGCGCGCGCCCGCATCGAGGCCCTCGAGCGCCACACCGACCTCGGCTCCGGCTTCCAGATCGCCTCGCTCGACCTGGAGCTGCGCGGCTCCGGCGACCTGCTCGGCGCCGAGCAGAGCGGCACCGTGGCCCAGGTCGGCTTCGAGCTCTTCTGCCAGATGCTCGACGAGGCCGTGCACGAGCTCCGCGGCGAGCCGGTCGTCCACGACGTCGACACCGAGCTCTCGTTCGACGCCGACGCGCTGCTGCCCGAGGAGTACGTCTCCGACGTCGGCGTGCGCCTCTCGCTCTACAAGCGCTTCGCGAGCGCCGGGGCGGCCGAGGACGTGCAGGACCTCGCCGCCGAGATGGAGGATCGCTTCGGCGCGCCGCCGGTCGAGGCGCGCCGGTTCGTGCACCTCATGCGGCTCAAGACCGAGCTGCGCCGGCTGAAGGCCCTCGCCTGCGAGGCGAGCGCGAAGGGCGTCACGCTGCACCTGCGGGAGGACACGCCGCTCGACACGGCCAAGGTGCTCAAGCTGGTGCAGCCGAAGAGCTCTCCGTACCGGCTCTCGCCCGACATGCGGCTCTCCCGCCGCGCGAAGGACGGCGAGGTCTTCACGAGCGGGCTCGAGGCCGCCGACAAGCTCCTCAGCGAGCTCGCCGGCTGCCTCAAGGACGGCGCCTGAGGCGCCCCGCGGGCGCCGGCGCGGGCCGCGGGCGCCCGCGCGGCGCCGGCGGTGATACCCTGGCTCGTCGGAGGGGATGATGACCGCCCGCCCTGATCGCGCGACGCTCGAGGCGATCCAGAAGAGCCCGATGACGAGCTGGTACAGCCCGTTCCAGCTGGCCCGCTCCGCCCTCGACATGGCGATCTCCGGCCTGATGGGCGCGCGCGGCGACTTCCGGCTCCTCGAGGCGATCGCGGGGCCGCAGCCGCCCTTCGACTACGCCACCCGCGAGGGCGTCGAGCGCGACGAGCTCTGGCTCGACTACGTGGCCGACACGGGCGACGGCTTCAACCCGACCTACGCGATCGCGAGCCTGCTCGCGCGGCCGACGCTGGTGCTCGGCGGCCGGGAGACGCGGCGCGGGGAGGTGCTGGTCATGGGCGGGGACGAGGTCTACCCGTCCGCGACGCGGCAGGCGTACTGGACGCGCCTCGTGAGGCCCTACGCGGCGGCGCTCCCGCAGGCCGATCTGGACCCGAAGGAGGCGCCTCACCTGTTCGCGATCCCGGGCAACCACGACTGGTACGACGGGCTGACGAGCTTCATGCGGCTCTTCGGCCAGAGGCGCACGCTCGGGGCCTGGAAGACGCTCCAGGCGCGGAGCTACTTCGCGCTGAAGCTGCCGCACGGCTTCTGGCTGCTCGGCGTGGACATCCACCTCGAGGCGGACATCGACCAGCCGCAGATCGAGTACTTCTGCAGGCTGGCGAGGACCGAGATGCGCGACGGCGACCGGGTGGTCCTCTGCACCGCGGAGCCCGACTGGGTGAAGGGCGCCCTCTACAACCCCGATCTCCAGAGCAACCTCGCGTTCTTCGAGCGGCACCTCGCCGAGGCGCGGCCGGGGGTCGAGGTCGTCGCGCGTTTCGCCGGAGATCTGCACCACTACCGCCGCCACGAGTCCGCGGACGGCCGGCAGAACATCACCGCCGGCGGCGGCGGCGCGTTCCTCCACCCGACGCACGGCGAGCCGGTGGACGTGGTCCACTCCGGTCCGGGCGCCGACCAGCGCCCGTACAGCCTGAAGGCGTCGTTCCCGTCGGCGGCGGAGTCGCGGCGGCTCACGTGGCGCAACCTCCTCTTCGTCCGTTACAACGCGGGTTTCCTGCCCGTGGCCGCCTTCGTTTACATGCTCTCGTCCCTGACGCTGCGCCGGCCGGGGTCGGGCGCGGTGGCGTGGGGGCTCATCCTGGTGCTCGTGTTCATCCTCTTCACCGACACGAGCCGGACCTGGTATCGCCGCCTGGCCGGCTCGCTCCACGCGCTCGTGCACCTCGCCGCGGCGCTGGGCCTCACCCACCTCGGCGGCGCGCTGCTCGGCGTCGACGTGCGGAACCTGGGTTCCTTCTGGGGCATCCTCGCCGTGACGCTCTTCGCCGGCGCGACGGGCGCCCTGGTCGGGCCGACGCTCATGGGCGTCTATCTCCTGATCTCGCTCAACGTCGTGCGCCGGCACGGCAACGAGGCCTTCTCGGCGCTGCGGATCGAGGACTACAAGAACTTCCTGCGCATCCACGTCCACCGCGGGGGGCTCACCGTCTATCCCGTCGGGCTGCGGAAGGTGCCGCGCGCGTGGAAGGTGGTCGAGGATCACAGGCCCGGCGAGCCGTACCTGGTCCCCGCCCGCGGCGCGCTCGCCCCGGAGCTCATCGAGCAGCCCATCACGATCCCGATCGCGCCCCGGCCTCTCCAGGCCGGCCCGCGCGCGGCCGAGGCCGCGGGCGACACGCGCCGCGAGCCGCCCGCCGAGGCGCCGCGGTGCCCGGCCTCCGCAGCGGGATCCACGGCGGAGAGCGGCGTGTCCGACCCGTAGGTCCGCCGCGGCGGAAGCCGGCGATCACGGCGGGTCGCCTCGCCTGAGGCAGATCGCCCCGTTTTGAGACATTCTGCCTTGAATTCATTCGGACAGATCCGCTGTACGTGCACGTGGGGTTGTTGCACTCGGGCGGAGAGGGAGTGACTGCAGCAGCGCGCGGGGCGGCGCTGCAGCGCTTCGGTCCGATGCGAGGAGGGCGGGCAGGAGCGCCTGCGGGGCTTGTTGTGCTCACGTCGTCGGGCGAGACGTGTCGTCCAGGCGATGAGCACCGCCGCAGCGCGCTCCGCTGAGGGGGTGGGCGCGCGTCGAGGGGTCCTCGCCGCGCCGGGGCTCACGGCGAGGCGACGACGTGGGTCAACCTGACCGGGGCGGGCGTGGCACAGATGAGGCGCCGCTCCCCGGGCGGGGCCAGCGGATCGGGGCCTTCCCTCGGGCACGACCGCGGGCCGTTGGCGATGGCGTCCTGCTCGAGGTCCTCCGGGGTCCAGTCGCGGTTGGCGCTGGGCGCGTTCGCGAGCCCCTCGGCGCACGCCGCCGTGGTGGCGAGGCAGAGCAGCGCGAGCGCGGTGCGGATCGGAGAGCTGATGGAGAGCTTCATAGGCACATCCCGTCTCCGTGGCGCCGGCGCTGGTTGCGCCGGACCACAGGGGTTCGTCAGGGTTTCCTGAGCGGATCTCACTTCACGGTCCGTGCCAGGTGAGGTTGTCGGGCCGATGGGGGCGGCCTTGCGCGACAAACGAGCCGGACTCGACGGCGGCAGCGCCGGACTCGACAGCGACCGAGCCGGGCGCGGCGCTGGCGGCCGGGGGCGGGACGGAAACGCCGCGCACGGCTTGCGTACCCGCGCAACGGCTCAAGGTGCTGCGCCAGGGGGTCGGTGCTCAAGGTGCTGCGCCGGGGGGTCCGTGCGGGCGCGGTCCGGAGAGAGCGGGCCGGAGGCAGGCCCCGAGGGGGCGCGCAGAGCGCGGCCCCGGAAGGAGTGTCGATCATGGCGAAAGACGTCATCGAGGTGCTCAACGACCTCATCCAGCTAGATCGCGACGCGATCGCCTCGTACGAGCAGGCCATCAAGGCGTGCGAGCACGTCCAGACCAGGGAGATGCTCGCGCGGTTCAGGGACGATCACGCGCGCCACGTCGTGGACCTGAGCGCGCACGTGGTGGCGATCGGCGGCGTCGCGGCGCAGGACCGCGATCTCAAGGGCAAGATCATCGAGGGGTTCACGGCGATCACGAGCGTCGGCGACCACAGCGCGCTGCTCGCGATGCGCGGGAACGAGGAGCTCTCGAACCGGTACTACGAGGCGGCGCTGAACGAGACGCTCACGACCGAGGCCCGGGCCATCGTCGAGCGCAACTACGGCGACGAGCAGCGACACCTCGCGTGGATCAAGGACGCGCTGTCGAGGAAGGCCTGGGAGCAGGCCGCCTAGCTCCGCCTGTCAGAAGCATTGACAGGGATCACGGCGAGAGAAGAGAGAATTCAACGCCAAGGCGCCAAGGCGCCAAGGCGCCAAGGACGCCAAGGACGCCAATACATCGTCTTCTTCTTGGCGTCCTTGGCGCCTTGGCGTCCTTGGCGATTCAAAATTCTGCTCGTTTCAGGCGGGATCAACCGCTTGTCGCTCCAGGCGGGCGCTCGGCCCGCGACGGCGGCGAACACGGAATCGAACAGACTCTACGGTGGGGGTACTATGAAATCGAATCGGTCCATCCATCTCGCGCTCGCCATGGGCGCGCTCGCGGCCGCTCCGGCACTCGCGGCCGCACAGACGGGCAGCACGAGCCCGCCGCAGCAGCGCGAGTCGAGCGCCGCCGGTGGCGCGCAGCCGCAGCAGGGCAACCAGCCCGGCGCCGCCGGAGGCGCGCAGCAGCAGGGCAACCAGCCCGGCGCCGCCGGTGGCGCGCAGCCGCAGCAGGGCAACCAGCCCGGCGCCGCCGGCGGCGCGCAGCAGCAGGGCAACCAGCCCGGCGCCGCCGGCGGGCGGCACGCGCAGCAGCAGCAGCAAGGCCAGAAGAAGACCATGAAGCTGGAGGAGCAGGTCTCGTTCGCGGTCGAGGACGGGTGCACCTACACGGCCACGGTGAACGGCAAGCTCGTGCCCACCACGGCCAGCAGATCGCAGCAGCCCTCGGGCGGCCAGCCGGGCGGCGGCAGCCAGGGACGCGGCGGCACGGGCGCGCAGGGCCAGACCGGCGGCGTCGGGCAGGGCCCGGCCGGGGAAGGCAGCCAGGCACGCGCCGGCGGCACTCAAGGCGGCGGCAGCCAGGGCCAGACGGGCGGCGCCCAGGCAGGCGGCGCTCAGGCGGGCGGCGCCCAGGCGCCGGGTGGTGGCGACCAGGCCAGGGTGAAGCCCGACCTCACCGTGTCCGCGTCGATCAGCTGTCCGAATGCGGCCGATCTCAAGGTCACCGACACGCTGAAGACGGACATGCCCATCACCCGCTCCGAGCTCGAGGACATGCTCTCACGCCGGGCGAGCATCGCGACCCAGAGGGGCGGCCGCTTCTGCATGATCGTTCCTGATTTCGAGCTGACGCCCGAGCGGCTCACCAGCCGCGGCGTCACGCAGCTCTGCCGCACGACCACGCCGCCTCAAAAGCACGGCATGCGCTGATCCTGGCCTTGCCCGACCCTCCCTTTCCGGCGCCCCGCCGCGTCCGCGGGGTCGCCCCTCTCCTCCCTCTCCCCTCCCCTCACAGGCCGAAGATCGAGGCCCCAGGGAAAGGCTCCGCCGGCACCACCGGCGGCACGAGGAACACGCCGCCCGCACGCACGCGCAGCAGCGACGTGAGCTCGGGCGGCGTGGTCGCCGGGTCGCCGCCGAAGTTCGTTTGGCCGAGCCAGCTCGGCGTGGTCAACATGCGGAAGACGCGCTCCGGCGAGTCCTGGAAGCTGACGAAGTTGAGCCCCGCCCGGAAGCCAGGGGCCGAGTCCAGCGGCTCGAGGAACTCGTATCCTTGACGGTAGATGCGCAGCGAGTCGGGGGACGTGAGGTTCCTCCGGTGCTGGTTCGCCCGCTGGACGTGGCTCGCGAGGAGCCGCTCGTCGGCCACCGACGGGGGCTCGCGGAACTCCGGGTGGCTCGGGTCGGCCGCGCAGCCCGCGACGGGGACGCCGCGCCCGCTCGCGTCCACCGAGGCGAAGGGACATCCGCTCCGCTTCGCGCGCCCCACGAGCAGCTCCTGCGCCTCCTCCGGCAACCGGCGCCACGCGGCGAGGTCCACCGAGAGCCGCAGGAACGCCATCGTGGTGCCCCCCTCGGTCCACGCGTCGGCCGCGCTCCCGCCGGGCTTGATCGCCATCACCTCCGCGCGCTCGCTGCTCTTCAGGTTGGAGATGCCGTCGTGGAAGTCGATCCACGAGCGGCCATCCTCGCGCGAGAAGCCCTGGAAGAAGCCCGTCATCATCAGCGGCGCGGCGTCGCCCAGGCCGTGGAGGAACTTCCACGTCTCCACGACGGCCCGGTGCACCGCGAGCTGCGTGTCCCCGATGAACTGCAGCGCGAGATCCTCGGTGGCCCGGTTGACCAGCACGTCGGCGTCGTACGCGAGGCCGGATCCGCGCAGGAACGGCCCCCCGCCCGTGGGGTGGGGCGAGAGGAACTGGTGCTGCTCCCCGAGCTCCGCGGGCAGCGGCCGCCCCGCCTCGGGCAGCTTGAACACGCGCAGACCGTATCCGACGAGCACGGAGAGATTGCTGGCCGGCACGCGCTCCGGCTCGAGATCCTGGACACGCCCCTCCTTCAGCCGCTGGTAACGGCCCCACAGCTCGGCGAACGCCCCGCCCACCTTCCGGGCGGTGGCGCCCGGCGCGGCGCGCAGGAAGAGGAGCGTGAAGCAGGGACCGGGGCGCTGGCCGGAGCGGTGGAACAGCCCCTCCTGGAACCGCTCATCCATGTCCACCCCCCGGACCGCCGCGGGTCCCGGTGCGGGGCTTGTGGGCCGCGTCGTAGCGCTCCTTGAGCGCCCTGATGGTGGCGCACACGGCGCCCTGCGCGCACTGGATCGTCTCCGTCCCGGGCTCCAGCAGCACGTGATCTTCCGGCAGCACCGGCTCGGGCTCACCCATCATCATCAGCGGGCCGACCTCCACGTTGCGCAGGATCTGATAACCCCCCGTCACCGGCCGCGCCCTCGCGCCCTCGTGGAGGAGGACGTCGTCGAGGAACGCCGGCTCGTCGTCGCCCGGGCCGATCTCCAGCCGCTGGAACATCCCCTCCTGGCCGCGGCGGAAGCGCACCCAGCGCTCCGGGAGGACGTCGTCCTTGTAGGAGAACTTCTCGCGCGCGAACGTGTGGATGTAGATGCCCAGCGGGTCGGCGAAGGTGATGGGCCGACCCTTCTGCACGGCGTCCTGGGCCGTGAGCGCCGCCTCCGGGTCCGAGTTGCGGCACGCGAGGTCCGGGCGGCTGCGCTGGAGGAAGATCTCGTCGCGCGTGGCGGGCCGGAGGCCCTCCGGCGTCTTCACGGAGTACAGCCGGCTCCCGAACATGTGGATGAAGAAGATGTCGTCCACGCCGTTGACCGACACCGCCATGAAGAGCAGGTGCTCGCGGTTGAGCGCGCCCACGGGCTGCGAGGGCACGCCGTCATCGAGGTTGCCGCTGCCGGCGACCTGCCGGGCGAAGCGGAGGCGCCGCGCCCGGGGCGACAGCGACAGGGGGTCGGCGACGCCGTAGAGGTCGCGCCAGCGCGGCTCGAAGCCGAGCACGTCGGTGGCCATGGCGAGCAGGGCGCGCGGATCGTGCTCGGCCACGAGCACCCAGTACTCGCGCAGCTCCGTGCTGACGTCCACCCGCTTGGGCCGCATCCGCCCCTCGGCGTCCACCCCGTAGGTGACGTGGTACTCGCAGTACTCGTCGTGCAGCGTGTAGCGGCCCTCGACGGCCCAGTCGCACAGCTTGCGGGCCGCCTCCTCGCCGAGGCAGCGCTTCGGCTCGAGCGGGTCCGCGAACCAGCGCACCTGGAGCGGCACCGGGTTCTTCAGATCGGAAGGCGAGCGCCGGAAGAACCGCGACGGGTACGAGGGACGCAACCTCGCGTACACCTGATCCACGTAATCGCGCCAGCGCTCCCGCAGCTCGGGCGAGAGGTCGTCTGCACGTCCAGGAAGCTCCACGGGTCGCTCCTCGCAATGGGTGTCTCGGATCCCGCCTCGGGCGGGAGAGGGCCATCGTAGAGCAGCAGATCGCTCGTATCTACGGGAATCCCGCGGCGCAGGGGGAGCGGGGCGATCGAGGCGCGGCTAGGCTCGAGATCGCCCCGGGGCCGAGTGCGCGCGCGGCGGCGCGAGGAGGTGGGGAATCACCGAGGACCGGAGAGGCTCAGATCGCGGGCGGGATGATGGGGGGGCAGGGCGTCACCCGGCCGACGGCGAGGGGGCGCGTCGTGGGCGAGTAATACGTGGCGCCCGAGGTGACGCTCCAGGAGTGGCCCTGGATCACCCCCGCGGGATCGGTGTAGAGGCGCGTGAAAGCCGTACCCGGCCCCGCGGTGAACGTGCCGGCGGTGCAGTTGCCGCTCCAGCGGCTGTCAGGGTACGCGGAGCCGCAGCCATGGACCGAGGTGGTCGAGTCCACGATCCCCACCGCCCATTGCCTCGTGCTGGCGAAGACCGGATTCATCGCCGGCAGGATCTCCTTAACCGGCCCCTCCCACGCCTCCACTTCCCTGACGATCATGGTGTGCCCGCTGTAGGTGGCCGTTGCGTCAACGACGATCACGTCACCCGGGGCAATATCGAGGATGTTCGTGATCTGCTGGAAGTAGGTCCCCGCGACGACGTGATCGTAGTATTTGGCCGAGTTCGGGCTGGTCGAGCCCCAGAGAAAGTGGATGTCGGTGCTCGTGTATCCGAACGCGTCCTTCACGGCCTGCGTAAAGAAGGTAGCCCCGGTGCCGACAAATGTCCCGCCCGGGACGATATCGAGCGCCGCATCCGAGATGTCGCCGCATGTCTGAGCGTTTGCGTGAGCCGAGCCAAGCGCGACGAGAGAAGCAGCTGCAGATGCCATCAGGAAACGAGCCGTGTTGCTGAGCATGAAGTACCTCGGTTGATGAATGCCACGTTGCTGTTCCGCAGGCCGAGCGATTCGGTTCAGGAGGTCGATCGTGTGCAGCCAGAGATTCGCACCTGGTCGTGTCGAGCCTAGCATCCAGTGTTTACTTCCAATCGAGCGCATCCGTCAACATGCTTTTACATCACAGCGATTCGGAGATTCATTTTCATGGGTTCATGTAGGACACACGAGCTCTTGTGCCGGCACCGCCGGATACTGTCCACCTCACGACGGCTCGATGACCGGCACGAGCCATCGACTCTCGCGTCCATGCGGCTGACGCCGCGCGGCAGCGTCTCCAGGAGGCGCGGCCGCAAGACGGGTCGCTCCGGAAGCTTGTGCAGCTGGAATCCAGCAACACGCAACGAAGGTTTCTCGCCAGCGCCGCGCCGACGTCGCGAGAGGAGCGGCGCTGCCGCAGCGAGGCGCCGGGGCCGAGACGCCAGGACCGAGGCGCCCGTGGGAGGCGGCGTCGACGCCGGCGCGAGGCGGCGTTGACGCCAGCGCGCCGGGCTCCAGGTGAGCGGGACATCCCGAAAGGAGGTCCATGGTGAAGAAACAATCGAGCCGTCCTTACGAGAAGGACTCGCGCTGCTGGCCCGGGTATGAGCCGGTCCCCGGGAAGCGTCCCAACGAGCAGGGGAGCTGCCGGAAGAAGCCGGCGAGCAGGAATGGCGGCGTCGAGGTCGACCGGGAAGAGGCGCGGCGCAGGGCCGAGCAGGCGGCCGGGAGCGCCGGGGAGAAGGCGGCCATCGAGAAGAAGAGCAGCTCCCCCCGGGTGCGCGCGAGCGCCGGGGAGCGCCAGGCCGCGGGGCGCGCAGGCGGCGCGCGGGCGAGAGGGACGAAGGCGGCGAGGAGCGCGGGGGCGGCAGCGACGAGGAGCGGCGCCGCCGCGAAGCGCGCCGGGGGCAAGAGGAGCGGCGCCGCTACGAAGAGCGCCGGGCCCCAGAGGAGCGGCGCCGCTACGAAGAGCGCCGGGGCCAAGAGGAGCGGCGCCGCCACGAAGAGCGCTGGTGCCAAGAGGAGCGATGCCGCCGCAAAAGGCGCCCCCAAGCGGCGGACGGGGGCCTCGAGCGCGCGGTCTTCAAGGTCGGCGGGGTGAGCGGGGGTGGACAGCGAAGAACGCGTCGCGGGAAGCACGGGAGCCAGACGCGTGAGGCGGTCACTCAGTCAGGCAATCCCTGATGTGACCATCGCAGCGCATTCAGCACAGGCACTTCCGGCGGGCCCCCCTCGCCCGCCGTTCCAGGGACCCCCCGCGTCTGCCATGCCGCTCGGTATGGCAACTCCTCCAGCAGAGGCGCCTCCGGCGGCCCCCCGCGCGCCGCTCTTCCCGAGCCGCGCCGTCGCCGGCACCCCGCCCCGGGCTGCGTCGGCTCGCCGTCGTCGTCCTCCGGCCCGGCCAGCGGCGGCCCCATGGGCCGGCGCCCGGTGAAGCGGGGATCCCGGGCGATCACCAAGCGACGCATATCAACAACGCATCTATGCATCAAAGGGGCCGCCTTCACGTTACGGCCTGCGGGGTTCGGCGCGAAGCGCATGCGCGCAGAGATGGTCGCCACGAGGGTCACGGAGGACCGGACGCGCGGCGCCTCGCGTCGAGACGCCGCGAACCGGCAATGAACTTGTCAGTCCCACCGGCTCCCATCGCAGGTTGCCGTGGCGCGAGCGCCCGGTAAGGTATCCGTGCTGGCGCGAACGCCAGGGGGATCGGCGAGCTCTTCCCGAGGCCGCCCCGCGAGCGCCGCATCGAGCCTTACCAACGCGCAAAGGCGATGATCAGCCCGTGCCCGCCATGACGGCGGCGACGGTTGACACGCCCTTGTCGCCCTCGAGGAGACGTGATGATCTACAACGTCAAGAGCGCCCCGTACAACGCGGCCGGCAACGGATCGACTCGCGATGATACTGCTATCCAGTCCGCGATCAATGACGCCGGAATGGCAGGCGGCGGCGTGGTTTATTTCCCGAAGGGGGTCTACAAGCTGCACGCCCGGCTCAACGTACCGTACAGCGGCGTGATCCTGGAAGGAGAGGGTCGGGAGAGCGTGCTCAAGCATGACCCGCCCAGCGGAACCGACCCTTTCATCCCGGTGTTCTTCTTCAAGGGCACGAGCACAGGCTACGAGGAGCTCAGGAACGTGGGCGTCCGGGACCTCACCGTCGAGTTTGCGGACGCCGGGCCGCCCAGCGCCGGGGGGCTCCAGATGAACGGGTGCGTCGACTGGTTCTGCGACCGGGTCACCGTGCGGGGGAGGCGGCGCGGTCGTGAGAGACCTCATCATCTCCGGGCTCATCTGCGAAGGGAACCCGAGCATCGGCATCTCGATGGTGGCGGTCGAGGACGCCATCGTGGAGGGCTGCATCCTCCGGGACAACGGAGTAGGCATCCGGCTGAACGAGGTCACGCTGCAGCCCGCGCCCGCGCTGCCCGTGCAGGAGGTGACGAACCGGGTCATGATCAGCGGCTGCGAGATCTACGACAATACGGTGTCCGGCGTGCACCTGCGCTCGGTGGATGACGTCACGATCCAGGGCACGCGCATCTACCGGAAAAAGGACTCGGTCCAGGAGATCCCGATCCTCATCAACAAGCTCGATGCGAACAGCAGGAAGACAGGCAACGTCAAGCTGCGGGACCTCGATTTCGAGGGGTACGACCTGAGCAAGGGCTCGACGTTCCGTATCTCGACGCCGGTCATCGTCGCGAACGACGACGACGACGCCCCCGAGAGCGGCCTCTACGACCTCGCGTTCTTCGGCTCACCCGAGGGCCAGCTGTACGCGCCTCCCGGCTCTCGTTACATCGACCGGGCGACCGGGGCTTCGTACCGCAAGGCCCACGGCTGGAAGAAGAGCAACTGGACCGCCTCGCTGACGCACCAGAAGCGCGTGGAGAACGCGACAGCGACGCCCGTCAACCTCTACGCCGTGCCCGACAACTCGGTCGTGCACGCCAGCGTCGTGGCCGTGGCGCGCTGCGATACCGGCGAATGCGCTGTCTATCGCCGCGCCGTGGGCGCGAAGCGACACAACGGCGCGGACGCGGAGATGGTGGGCAGCGTGCAGACGATCGGCGTCGACGGCGAGAACAACGCCGCCTGGGGCTTCAGCCTCGCCGTGAACCCCGCCAACATCAGGGCCGTGGTCACCGGCGAGACCGGGAAGAACATCGACTGGCTCATCCACACCGAGGTCGACATCTACACGCCGTAACGCGCTCTCCGGCGCCTCTCGCGAGGCTCTGTTCGATCGGCTCGCGATACGCGGAGCACGCTTGCGGGGGAGCACGAGATCGCGGACCCTCGCGTGTGGGACGAGCCGAGGCCCGCCGCGGGGCGGCGAGGCGGCGACGAGGGCCGCCTCGCCGCCGCCCCGCCCGCGTGTAGCCCGGGACGCGCTCAGTACGGCAGCTCATCCAGCACGGGCACCTCCGGCGGCCGCCCCCGCGCCCCGTTCTTCCCGAGCCGCGCCGTCGCCGGCACCCCCGCCCCGGGCTGCGTCGGCTCGCTGTCCTCGTCCTCCGGCCCGGCCAGCGGCTGCCCCATGGGCCGGCGCCCGGTGAAGCGGAGATCCCGGGCGATCACCTCGGTGCGGTAGCGCTTGATCCCGTCCTTCTCGTAGCTCGACGTGCGCAGCCCGCCCTCGATGAGCACCCCGTCGCCCTTGTTCAGGACCTTCGCGAGCGACTCGGCGCGCGGCCCCCAGAACACGATGTTGTGCCACTCGGTGCGCTCCTTGAGCTCCTTGTTCTTGTCCATGAACGACTCGTTCGTCGCCATGCGCAGCTGGAGCACGGCCGTGCCGCTCCCCGTGTAGCGCAGCTCCGGGTCCGCGCCGAGGTTGCCCATGAGAATCACCTTGTTGAGTCCTTCGTTCATGATGTGCTCCTGATCGGTTGTGTGTTGTCGTCTGATGTCGTTGGTGGTCTGACGTGGCCGGTCGTCTTCTATCGTTCGTCGTCTGCCGTCATCTGTTGCTCGTCATCGTTTGCTGCCGCTCGTTATCGTTCGCCGCGCCTCCGCGGCTCAGGCATCCATCGCCGCGGCGGTCCCGGGCCGCGCCGTCGCCGCCGCGTCGACCGCGGCGCGCAGCGACGCCGCGAGCGCCGGCTTGCCGAGCAGCGCCTCCCGGGCGCGCTCCCGCCCCTGCCCGAGGTGCTCGCCCCCGAACGACAGGTGCGCGCCGCTCTTCTCCACGACGCCGAGCTGGCAGGCGAAGTCGATGAGATCCGCCGCCCCGTCGATGCCGGCGCCCCAGCGGATATCGAACTCCGATTCCCTGAACGGCGGAGCCATCTTGTTCTTCACGACCTTGACGCGCGTCCTGGATCCTATGGCCTCGTCGCTCACCTTCACCGGCCCCACCCGGCGCACGTCGAGCCGCACGCTCGCGTAGAACTTGAGCGCGTTGCCGCCCGTCGTCACCTCGGGGTTGCCGAACACGACCCCGATCTTCTGCCGGAGCTGGTTGATGAAGATGAGCGTCGTGTCCGTGCGGTGGCATATCCCCGTGAGCTTGCGGAGGGCCTGGCTCATCAGCCGCGCCTGGAGGCCCATGTGCGCCTCGCCCATGTCGCCCTCGATCTCGGCCTTGGGCGTGAGCGCCGCGACCGAGTCGACCACGATCACGTCGACGGCGGTCGAGCGCGCGAGCATCTCGACGATCTCGAGCGCCTGCTCGCCGCTGTCCGGCTGCGACACGAGGAGCCGCTCGGTGTCGACCCCGATGGCGCGCGCGTACGTGACGTCGAACGCGTGCTCGGCGTCGATGAACGCGGCCATGCCCCCGGCCCGCTGCGCCTCGCGCATCGCGTGGAGCGTGAGGGTCGTCTTCCCCGACGACTCCGGCCCGTAGATCTCCACGATGCGCCCGCGCGGGTACCCGCCGATCCCGAGCGCCGCGTCGAGCGACAGCGAGCCGGTCCGGATCAGGCCGATGTCCCGCGCCTCGCCCTCGTCGTTCAATGACATGATAGCTCCCTTTCCGAACTGCTTCTCGATGGTGCCGACAACGGTCTTCACGGTGCGCATCTTCTCGGCGATCTCGGTCATCATGGTGGTCTCTCCTTCTCTGGAACGTGCTGCTGTTACGTCGGTTGCGTGTCTTGCTTGCGCGCCCCCGAGCGCGCGGACATCGGTTCGGCGCGGCCGTCGGGGCGGCCGCGATCGCGCCCGGGTGGCCCCGGGCGCAACGGCTTTGGTCGCGCAGCCGGCTCAGGCGCCTGCTGCTGCGGCGGCGGGCGGCGGTCCGGCGCTCGCTTCTCGGTCGAACAGCCGGGCGCCGATCGCCTCGGCCACGTGCGCCGCGCGCACCGCGTGGCTCCGATCCATGTCGGCGAGTGTCCTCGCGACCCGCAGGACCTTGGTGTACGCCCGCGCCGAGAGGCCGAGCCGCTCGACGGCCGCCGCGAGCACACGCGCGCCCGCGGCGTCCGGCATCGCGACGCGCGCGAGATCGCGCGGGCCGAGCTCGGCGTTGTGCGCCGCGGCCACGTCGCGCGCCTCGAAGCGCGCCCGCTGCGCCGCCCGGGCCTCGACTACGCGCGCCCGCACCGCCGCCGAGCTCTCGGGCGCCTCGGGGCGGCGGGCCTCTGGCGCCACGGTCTGCTCCGGCGCGCAGAGGTGCGCGACGTCCACGGGGGGCAGGGCGATCTGCAGGTCGATGCGGTCGAGCAGCGGCCCGCTCAGCCGCGCGCGGTAGGAGCGGACACGGTCGATCGAGCAGACGCAGCGGTTGCCGCGGTCGCCATAGAAGCCGCACGGACACGGGTTGATCGCGGCGACGAGCATCGGGCGCGCCGGGAAGACGACGCGGGCGCGGGCGCGGCAGAGGGCGACGGTGCCCTCCTCGAGCGGCTCGCGGAGCGCCTCGAGGACGCCGCGGCGGAACTCGAGCAGCTCGTCGAGGAACAGGCATCCATGATGAGCGAGGGAGACCTCGCCCGGGCGGATCGGGTCGCCGCCGCCGACCAGGCCGGCGGTGCTCACGGTGTGGTGCGGCGCGCGGAAAGGGCGTGTCGCGACGAGGCCTCTGTCCGGCGAGAGCAGCCCAGCGACCGAGTGGATCGCGGTGACGTCCAGCGCCTCGTCGTAGGTCATCGGTGGCATGACGGTGGGCAGGCGGCGGCTCAGCATGGTTTTCCCGCTCCCTGGCGGACCCATCATGATCAGGTTGTGCGCCCCCGCGGCCGCGATCTCGAGGGCGCGGCGCGCGCCGTGCTGGCCGCGGACCTCGGCGAGGTCGACCGCCGCGGCGCTCGGCTCGACGGCGACAGCCGGCGCGGCGCCCGCGCCGGGGAGCGCCTTCTGGCCGCGGAGGTGGGCGACCACCTGGCCGAGGTGCTCCGCGACGAGGACCTCGATCCCGGCGACGCTCGCCGCCTCGCGCGCGTTTCCCTGCGGCACGATCGCGCGCAGGATCCCCTGCTCCGCCGCGCCGCGCAGCGCCGGCAGGACACCGCGCACCGGGCGCACCGCGCCGCTCAGGGAGAGCTCGCCGAGCAGGCCGATGCGGTCGAGCCCATCGGAGGGCACCTTGCCGAGCGCCGCCAGCGCGGCGATCGCGATGGCGAGGTCGTAGGCGCCGCCGCTCTTCTTCAGGTCTGCCGGGGCGAGGTTCACGGTGATCACATATTCGTCGAGCTCGACGCCCAGTTGCTGAAGCGCGGCGCGGACGCGCACGCGGCTCTCACGCACGCTCGCCTCGGCGAGGCCGACCATCTGGAAGAACGACGGGCCGCGGCCCGAGTCGACCTCCACGCGGATCGGGTGCGCGTCGAGCCCAAGCAGAGAGAACGTGAGCGCCGTGGCCTGCATGCCGGGGCCTATTCGCGAACGGCGTGCCAGGCCGGAATGCCGGCAAATATCGGGGTTTTCGGGGCGGCAGGGGTGGCGGATCTGGCGGAGATGGTGGCGGCCGCCAGGGGAGGCGCCATAGCCCGGCGGCGGTGCCCCCTCCGTTGCCCCATGCGGCCTCGCGCCTGGACTCTCCGCGCTCACTCGAGCCTGGCCTCGTCCGCGGTTGTCTGGAGGATCGCCCGCTGGACCTCTTCGGACCGATGTCGGGTAGCCAGTTACAGAGACCGGATGGATTTGATCTCGAAATCGTCGGTAGTCGCTCGCCGGCGGCGTCGCCGAAGCGAGCACTTTGCGCAGCGACGAGACTCCCCACCTCGCCTCATTTCGACTACACCCCTCCTCGTGCCGGGAACTGCCCACGAAGTCCTCATCGTCGCGCTGCGCGACCGCCCTGCCCTGCTCTCCGACCTCGTCGAGCGGCTCACCGGCCGCTCACTCGACGGCCCCGTCGAGGTCATCGATCCGACCGTGCGCTTCACCAGGGCCATCGAGGTCCGTCCGGACCTGCTCCTGCGCTCGCGCCGGCCGGGCTGGCTCCTGGTCGAGATCCAGAACGCGGTCGACCACCGCAAGCGGCGGAGCTGGCCGCTCGCCGTCAGCGTGCTCGTCCACCAGGAGAAGGCCATGGGCGACGTCCTCGTGATCACCGCCAGCCGCCGCGTCGCCGCCTGGGCCAAGCGGGCGGCGCACCATCGCGGCGCGCACGGCACACGCCTCGAGCTGACGCCCGAGGTGCTGCTGCTGGCAGGCCGCCGGGTCGAGCTGCTCCTCGACCCGGCGCGGCCCGAGCTCCGCCCTCTTCGCCGCCTGGGCCATGCACCACCGCCGCGGCCCCGCCGCGCGCAAGGTCGTCCTGCGCGCCCTGGAGGTGACCGAGCACCACCCCGACGAGCCGTTGCGAGAGGCCCAGGCGCGTGCGATCCTCGCCGTGCTGAGCGAGGCCATGCTCGCCGCGCTCAGCAAGATGGCCATGGACCCTGACAAGATCCCCGAAACCGCGGCATCGCGCCGCTTCCGGCTCTTCTTCGAGAAGCGGGGCCGGCTCGAAGGCAAGGTCGAGGGCAAGGCCGAGGGCAAGCAGGAAGCCCTGCTCGCCTTCCTCACCGCGCGAGGCCTGTCGCCGACCGACCAGCAGCGGGCCCAGATCGCCGCCTGCACCAGCGGCGCTGACCTCGACCGCTGGATCGCCCGCGCCGCCACCGCAGCCTCCACCAGCGAGGTCTTCGCGCCGCCGCCTCCCAGACCGGCGCGCCGCTCCCCCGCCGCCACGCGCTCGCGCACCCCGGAGCACGCGCCGCGGACGCGGAAGTCGACACGGCCCCAGAAGCCGGCACGTTAGCTCCAGCTCGCCTCTTTACCAGCTCTCCACCTGCTCTTCCCTGCGCCGGCCGCACCGGCCCCAGGGAAACCCAGACCGGTTTGGAAAGACAGCGCTGACCCCCGCGCTCGCCGCACCGTCAGGCGCGCTCGTCAAGCGCTTGCGTGGTCTCCAAAGGCATCCGCAGCCCCCGGATCCGCGCGCCGTACCTCGAGGTGACGCACGCCCCGGGCACCCTCGTTGCAAGTTGCCATCGATCGTGACGAGGCCGCGAGCGCTGCGCAGCGCGCGCCGGACCTCGATCGAAAAGGCAGGCACATATGAGCACTCTTCGGAAAATCCAGGCCACGCTCGGACTCGCGTTTGCCAGCGCGCTCGCCCTCGCGACCGCGGCCGCGTCGGCGGAGGACGCCGCGCAACCCGACGATACCTCCCTGGAGCAGACCACGGACGACGAGGCGAGGCAGGCAGGGCTCCAGTGCACGATGTCGTCGGGCTACAGCCCGACCGGGAGAGAATGGGGGCAAGTGTACCTGACGCGCACGCCGGGGATCTGCCGGCGCGTGCGCGTCGGCGGCACGGCCCCGCCGGACTTCCCGTCATGTCATCAGCGCGGCAGAGGCGAGCTCGGTTGTTACCAGCTCATCGACTGAACGACGGGCCCGGCGCGCGGCGGTGACCCGCGCCCGGGCGCGCCGCCCCCCTCGACCGCTCGAGGCCGGACCGGCGCCTCGACCGCGGCGGCGAGGGGCTACCCGGGCGCGCGGTACCTCGCCACCACGATCGTGATGTCGTCGTCCGGGCTCGGACTCCACCCCTCGACCTCCGCCAGGATCCGGTCGCGGATGACGCCGACAGGCGCGGCCTGGACGGCCTCGATGGCCCGGCAGAGCCGCTCCAGGCCGAACTGCTCGTGGTGGGCGTTGCGCGCCTCCGTCACGCCATCGCTGTAGAGCACGAGGACGTCCCCGTCCTCGAGGACGAGCTCGGCGTCTCGGGTCATCGCGTCGATGGCGGGCAGCGCGCCGATCCAGACACCGGTGCTCGGGATCGTCACGCAACGCCGGGTGCGCGCCGAGCACACGATCATGTCGTCATGCGCGCCGGCGAACGTCACGCGGCCGCTCCGCTCGTACCGGAGCAGCAGCAAGGTCGCGTGCTCGTCGCGCTCCAGGCGGTCGCGGACGTTCTTGTACAAGGCCCGGTTGAGCGCGCAGAGGATCTTGCTCGGGCTGTCGGTCAGCTCGCTGCTCACGAGCGCCGAGATCATGCTCTGGATCATCAGCATGATGAGCCCCGCCGCGAGGCCGTGCCCCGCGACGTCGCCGATCCCGAGCCACCCGCCCCCGGGCCTCGCGATCACGTCGTAGTAATCGCCGCCGACCTCCGCGGCCGGCTTCATGACCGCGCAGAGCTCGAGCCCCTCGATCGCCAGCTGCCTCGGCACGAGCGTCGTCTGGATGCGCGCCGCGACGCGGCTCTCCTGCCGGACCTTCTCCTGCTCCAGCCGCTCGCGCAGCTCCACCTCCCGCACCACCTCCCGGTGCAGCGCCGCGGCCTTCAGCGCCGAGCCGAGCTGGAGACGCAGCACGTCGTAGTTCATCTCGGTCGCCCCGTTGTCGAGGACGGCCAGTCCGAACTGCTCCACCTCGCCGAACGCGATGGGGAGCGCGACCATGCTCCTGCGCTCCCGACCGCCCCAGAACCCCGGGGGCGCGAGCAGGTGCGCCGGGAAGCTCGCGGACGGCGCCTCCACCTCGCGGCCGTCCTCCATCAGGAAGAACGGCTTCAGCGTGGTCCGCTGCGCGTCCTCGTAGAGCGACACCGCGACCCGCAGGAACTGCATCCTGGGCAGCTCCGACGCCAGCAGGCGCTTGAGCACCGGCAGGCTCAAGCACGCCGAGAAGCCCCGCGCGCCGTACGAGACCTCGAGCGCGGCGAGCTCGACCCTGAGCCGGTGCTCCCCCTCGGCGTGCACGGACTCGCGCCCGATCAGGATCCGGGACGTGTGCCAGAGCTGCTCCAGGGCCTCGTTCGCGGCCGGATCGCCCCCGTCCTCCTGCGGGCGGCAGAGCCGCGAGCGCAGCAGCGAGATCGCGGCCTGGAACTGGTCGAGGACCACCCCCTCGCGCCTCGCCGCGTCGAGGAGGTCCTGGAGCACGTGCACGAAGCGGCCCGGCTCGCCCGCGAGCTCCTCCTCCAGCGCGAGGAGCAGCTCCATCGCCCAGCCGTCGAGCGCGCCGGGCGGGACCACCACCGCCCGCCTGAGCGCGCGCTCGAGCGACGCGCGCTCGTCGGCGAGCGCCGGCGGCCCGCGCTGCGCGGCCGCCGCGGGCGGGGGCACGAGCGTCGCGACCGTGTGATGCCCGCAGCCGCAGGACTCGCGCCGCGTGAGCTCGACCTGCACGTGCGTGAGCGCCGGGGCGGGCTCGCCGTCGATCATGCGGAGGAGCGTGTCCACGGCCGCGCCGCCGAGCCGGCTGATCGGCTGGCGGATCGTGGTCAGCGACGGCTTCGTGAAGCGCGCGATGCCGACGTCGTCGAAGCCGCACACGAGGACGTCCCGCGGGATGCTCAGCCCGTGCGCCTTGAGCACCTCGATCGCCCCGAGCGCCATCCTGTCGTTCGCGGCGACGACGGCGTCGAAATCGACGCCGCGCGCCAGGATCTCGCGCATCGCGTGGCGCCCGGTGGAGATCGTGAACGCGCCGCGCGCGAAGAGGCGCTCGTCGAACGGGAGGGCCCGCGCCGCGAGCGCCCGGCGGTACCCGTCGGCGCGCAGCGTCGCCTCCTCGTTGGCGGCGGGCCCGCTGATGTACACGACCCGCCGGCGCGCGTGGTCGTCGCACAGGTGCCCGACCGCGATCTCGGTCCCGAGGCCGTTGTCGATCATGAGGCTCGGGATGCCGTCCATGACCATCCCGATGCTGGAGACCGGCAGCGGCGCGAACGATCGGCAGAACGCCCGCATCCCCTCGACGCCGGGCTGGTGGCAGAGGGTCGACGAGGCCACGATGACCCCGTC
The DNA here is from genome assembly GCF_002950945.1 of Sorangium cellulosum. GTDB lineage: Bacteria > Myxococcota_A > Polyangia > Polyangiales > Polyangiaceae > Sorangium > Sorangium cellulosum_E. Next base: position 3,958,013 of record NZ_CP012673.1, on the reverse strand, counting down.
GACCGTCTCCGGGCCGAGGAGGTGATAAAAGCTGCTCCGCGCGGACTCGACCGCATCCGCCGCGGTGAGGACCGCGCCGAACGCGGTGAGCAGGCTGACGTCGCGCGCCTCGGCGGCGCGCTCGACCCCGGCGCGCAGCTCGGACTGGTAGTCCCCGACGACGTTGTCGATCACGAAGCCGATCGTCCGGCGCCTCGTCGTCATACCTGGGCTCTCGGATCACGTGTCGGCAATCGAGACCAGCTCCGGGCACATGCGATCGAGGGGGGTCAGGCTCCGCCTTTGCCACGAGAGCCTCGCGTCGGTGACGAACCGGATCCTGCACCGCCGCCCCTGGCCCACGAGCCCGAGGATGAAGCCGATGAACGCCTTCAGGCAGCTCGAGTTCATGAAGCTCAGGCCCCGCACGTCGAACTCGACGGTGCCGACCGAGAGGCGCGTCACCTCCCCCTGGAGGGACTTGACGTAGGTGCTGAGCGGCGCGGCCGCCGCCATGTCGCCCATCCCGGTGAGCCTCACGCTGAGCGTGTTGTCCCGCAGCGCCGGCTCAATCCCGAAGCTCTCCGTGACGACAGAATCAACACATAAGCTGCTCATCCGCCCTCCATCCTCCGACCGACGCGCGCCCTCGCTGAGCCGTCCAGGGTACGTCCTTCCCTGACCGGTTCAACCCCCTTCCGCGCGCCGCCTCCACCGGCGCTCATGTAGGTCGGCGGGAGCCGGCCGATCCTCAGGCACACTCGCTGAACAACGCCGCTCAAGGCGGGTGGTGAGGCAGCTGTCTTCGTCCGAATTTTGCGCTGGCACCGTTTGGGGTTGCGACCACGTAGGCTCTCACGGGGCGCGGAGCGTGCGGTTGGCGCGGGCCACGCGGATGGCGCGAGCGGCTCGGCCGCTCCGGGGAGGCTCAGAGCGCGCTCACGAGCGGTCCGGGGTCGCCGTCGAGCCATTGCTCGGAGATCACGACGCTGGGGATGAGCCCGGAGGCGCCGCGATACCCCTCCGCGAGGGAGAGGATCTCGATGACCCGCCGGTCGCCGCGCCGGACCGGGAAGAGTGGGCGTGAGCGGCCGATCCTCCCGCGGCGCGCGGCTGGACGAACGGCGCGAGCTCGGTGTTGGGGACCTCGAGCTCCACGTCGTCGAAGGGCAGCTCCGCGAGCGCCGGCGCCGTCCAGGCGGGCGCGCCCTCGCGGCGGCGCGGCGCGAGCGGCTGATCGTCGCCCGTGAGCAGCACGTCGACCGTGGCGGCCCCGAACCACGCCTGCTCGCCGAGCGCGCCCAGCGCGTGCCGCGCGACGAACAGGCGGCGGCCGTCCGGCGACAGCGCGGCCGCGTACCCGAGCGACGCGGAGAGCGCCTTGCCGCGCGGCGTGCGGAGCGGCGATGGGGGGAGAGCGACCGGCCTCGCCTGGGGAGCGCCGCGGAGCTCGACGCGGCTGAGCGCCGCCGAGGTGAGGTGTGTGACGTACGCGGCCGCGCCGTCCTCGCGGACCACGACGCCGCGGGGCTCGCGCGGGACATCGATGGACCATGTCGCCGCGGCGGTCTCGAGGTCCACGGCGGTGACCTTGCCTGTCATTCCGGCTCTCCGCCCCGCGCCCGACCCGCGGCGCCGGGGCGCTGCCGGCGGCGGGCCGCTCCTCTCCAGAACGAGCGACAGAGGCCATCGCCCATCGCCCCTCCCGCCGGCGCGCGCCGCCCATCCGCGCTGACGCATCGCACCGGCGCCATCGCCCTGACGCCTACATCAGCGTCGAAGTCACAAAGGCAACGAGGGAAACAAAGGCGCGGTGTCGCACCTTTGCAAAAAAAGCGCACCCACCCTCATTGCATGCTTGAACAATCATTTCGCATTGGCTTACAATCTTGGATTACGCGTCTTGTGGCCGAGGAGCTACTCGACACGTAGGGAGGCATCCATGGTTCGATCGCCCGGTCCTCGTTGGGCGCTTGCAGGCGCTTTTGTTACATCCCTTGGCGCAGTGTCCCTCTCCGGCGCCCCGGCGCTGGCGGAGCCGTCGTTCACCGCCTTCGAGAGCGGGCAGGTCCGCCCGCTGGCCATCTCACCGGACAGGAAGCTGCTGTTCGCCCTCAACACGCCGGACAACCGCCTCGAGGTGTTCCGCATCGGCACCGGCGGCAGCCTGTCTCACCGCGCCTCCGTGACGGTCGGCCTGGAGCCGGTGGCCGTCGCCGCGCGCAGCGACAGCGAGGTGTGGGTCGTGAACCACCTGTCGGACAGCGTGAGCGTCGTCCACCTCGGCCCCGGCGGCTACACGGGGCATGTCGTGCGCACGCTCCACGTGGGCGACGAGCCGCGCGATATCGTGTTCGCCGGGCCGGGGCGGGGGCGCGCCTTCATCACCACCGCGCACCGCGGCCAGAACAGCCTCATCGACCCGCAGCTCACCACGCCGGGCGTCGGACGGGCGGACGTCTGGATCTTCGACGCCGGCGATCTCGGCACCTCGCTCGGGGGCGACCCGCTCAACATCGTCACCCTCTTCAGCGACACCCCGCGCGCCCTGGCCGCGACCCCGGACGGCACCCGCGTGTACGCGGCGGCTTTCCACTCCGGCAACCGCACCGCCACCGTCAACGAGGCCCTGGTCCCCGACGGCTTCGGGCCGGACGGCGTGCCCGGGCCCAGCACCAACTTCGAAGGTGTGCCGGCCCCCGAGACGTCCATCATCGTGAAGTACGACGGCGGGCACTGGTACGACGAGCTGGGCCGCACCTGGGACGATCAGATGAGGTTCTCGCTGCCCGACAAGGACGTCTTCGTCCTCGACGCCATGGCGAGCCCACCCCAGCAGATCGACGGCGCGGGAGGGTTCTTCACCGACGTCGGGACGATCCTCTTCAACATGGCCGTCAACCCGGTGAACGGGAAGGTCTACGTCGCGAACACCGAGGCCATGAGCCAGCAGGCCTTCGAGGGGCCCGGCCTCTTCGCCGGCGAGAGCACGCGCGGCCACCTGCACGAGAGCCGGATCACCGTCCTCGGCCCGGGGGGCGTGGCGCCGCGGCACCTCAACAAACACATCGACTACAGCACCTGCTGCGCGCCGATCCCCAACGCCGAGAACGCGAAGAGCCTCGCCTTCCCGCAGGAGATGGCCGTGTCGAGCGACGGCGCGACGCTGTACGTCGCCGCGCTCGGCTCCAGCAAGATCGGCGTCTATAACACCGCCCAGCTCGAGAACGACACGTTCGTGCCGAGCACGGCGAACCAGATCCCGGTGACCGGCGGCGGGCCGACCGGCGTCGTGCTCGACGAGAGCCGGGGCCGCCTGTACGTGCTGACGCGCTTCGACAACTCCATCTCGATCGTCGACACGACGGCGAAGGCGGAGGTGGGCCACGTGCCGATGTACAACCCCGAGCCGGCCAGCATCGTGAACGGCCGCCGGTTCCTCTACGACGCCTCGTTCTCCTCGAGCCACGGCGACTCGGCGTGCGCGAGCTGCCACGTCTTCGGCGACCAGGACGACCTGGCCTGGAACCTCGGCAATCCGGACGGCTCCGTCGTGCCGAACCCGGGCCCCTTCCCGTTCGGCCTGTTCGACGTCGTCTTCCAGCAGCCCATCGTGAACCCCACGTTCCACCCGATGAAAGGGCCGATGATGACGCAGAGCCTGCGTGGCCTGGCCAACCACGGCCCCATGCACTGGCGCGGCGACCGCACCGGGGGTTACGACGAGCCGAGCGCCCAGCCGGACAGCGGGTCGTTCGACGAGCGGGCCGGGTTCATGCAGTTCCAGGCCGGGTTCACGGATCTCCTCGGACGCAGCGAGTTCATCCCCGAGGAGGACATGGAGGCGTTCGCCGACTTCATGCTCCAGGTCACCTACCCGCCGAACCCGATCCGGAACCTCGACAACTCGCTCACGCCCGATCAGCAGGCAGGGAAGGACTTCTACAACGGCGACGTGGTCAACTCGATCGCGAGCTGCGGCGGGTGCCACGTGGTCGACCCCGACTTCAACCCGGGCTCGGACTTGCCCGGCCTCTTCGGGACGAACGGCGGCTCCGTCTACGACTTCCAGTCGCAGCTCTTCAAGATCCCCCAGCTCCGCAACGTGTACACCAAGGTCGGCGCGTTCGGCCTGCCGGACATCCCGTTCGTCTTCCTCCCGCGCGATAACGGTCACATGGGCGACCAGATCCGCGGGTTCGGCATCCTGAACAACGGCACGGTCGACACGATGTACCGCTTCTTCTCCGCGATCGGGTTCTCCGACCAGTTCACGAACAACCCGGCCGGCATCCCCTTCACGCCGGCGGGCGACGTGCTGCGCCGGCAGCTCGAGGCGTACGTGTTCGCCATCGAGACCAACATGGCGCCGATCGTCGGCCAGCAGGTGACGCTCAGCCACGCGAACAGCGCGGCGGCGACGCCGCGGATCAACCTGCTCCGGGCCCGCGCCGAGGCCGGCGAGTGTGATCTCGTGGCGAAGACCCAGGGGCTCTTCCACGAGGTCGGGTTCCTTTATGTGGGCGCCGGCAACTTCATCACCGACCGGCAGGCGCTCCCGCCGGTCAGCGACACGGTCCTCCGCTTCCTGGCCGTCCAGACGCAGCGCGAGCTGACCTACACGTGCACGCCGCCCGGCTCGGGCACACGCGTCGCCGTCGATCGCGACAGCGACGGCTTCTTCGACGGCGACGAGCGCGACACCGGCAGCAACCCCGCCGACCCGAGCAGCACGCCCTGACCCGGGAGGCGCGCCGCGGATAGCCGCGGCGCGCCTGGGCCGCCGGCGCGAGCAGCGAGCGCCTCGCTCCCCGCTCCCCGCGCCGCGCCGCGGCTCACGCGTACCCCGCCGGCCTCGCCCGCCGCCCGAACGCCCCCGGCAGGCCGTTCGCGCCCAGCGCATACGCGATGCTGCTCTGCAGCGTCCCCATCGTCACGACCGACCCGAGATCGACGTTCTGCTCCACGAGCGCGCGGGCCACCTCCGGCCGCACCCCCGAGAGCACGGCCTTCGCCCCGAGCAGCTGGAGCGCCTTGGTCGTCTTGATCAGCGCCTCCGCCACCGTCGCGTCGACCCGCGCCACGCCGGTGATGTCGAGGATCACCACCTTCGCCTGCCTCGCCTGGAACCCCGTCAGCGCCGTCTCGAGCACCTGCTGCGCCCGCGCCCCGTCCATCGCGCCGACGATCGGCATGACCAGCACGTCGTCCGTGATCGGCATGAGCGGCGTCTGCCGCCGCAGGATCTCCTGCTGCAGGAGCTCCCGCTCCGCCTCGGACGCCGCGCGCAGCTCGAGCTCCCGCTGGAGCTGCTCGTTCGAGCGCTGCAGCGCCTCGGTGCCCCCGCGGATGCTCGCGATGAGCAGCGCGTTCTCCAGCGCGATCGCCGCCTGCGACGCGAGCAGGCCCGAGACCTCGACCCGCCCCGGCGTGAACGCCCGCGGCGCCGCGTTGTTCTCCAGGTACAGGATCCCCGCCGAGCGCCCCTGGTGCGTCATGGCGAGGCACAGGATCGAGCGCGGCTGCCGGGCCGCGATGTACGGATCGCCGGCGAAGCGGCTGTCCTGCCGCGCGTCGTTCACCACGACCGGCTCCCGCGTCCTGGCGACGAGCTGCACGATGCTCGGCGCGACGTCGCCGCCCTCGAGCGCCGGGGTCGAGAGCCCCGTCTTCACCACGTCGGGATCGACGCGCATGGACGCCACGATCACGAGCTTGCCGTCGCGCTCCAGGATCAGCGCCCCCCGCTGCGCCCCCGCGTTCGCGACGAGGCTGCGCATCAGCCGATCGAGGAGCCGGTCGAGCACGTTCTCGCTCGCGACCGCCTGCATGGCCCGGACGACCGTCGCGACGTCGAACGACTCGGTGCTCCCCCTGCGCGTCACCGTGGTGCCGACGACCCGGGTCGCCGCGGCCGCGCCGCCGGCGGCGTCGTCGATGAGCCCCGGGTGCTGCGCCGCGAGGTGCTCGGCCTTCGCCGTCGCCCCCCACCGGAGGTACGCGCGGTGCGCGTCGGCCATGTACCACCGCGCGATCCGCTCCCGCCCCCGCTTCAGGTAGAAGCGCGCGCACAGCTCGTTCGCGAGCGCCTCCTGGTGCACGAACTGGCCCTCGCGCGCGCCCTCGATCGCCTCGTCGTAGAGCGCCGCCGCCTCCGCGTCGTCGCCGCGGACCCGCGCCATCTCCGCGCCGATCAGCCGCTCCTTGTGCGCGTAGTTCTCCGGCGCGTGCTTCGCCCAGCCCGCGAGCTTCGCCCGGTGCTCCGCCGCGGCCGCGAGGTGCCGCTCCCGCTCCTCCCCGGTCACCGAGGCGCACAGCCCGAGCAGCGCGAGGCCCGTGTAGAACGGGATGTCGTTCAGCAGGAACAGGCTCATCGCGCTCGCGCTGTGCCTCTCGGCCCGCGCGGCCATCAGGAGCGCGCCGGCGTCGTCCCCGTACAGCACCGCGAGCACGAGCCTGTTCACGAAGTACCAGCACCGCGGGAGCTCCTGCGCCGGCAGGAGCCCCGCGAGGAACGCCCCCTCGTCGAACGCCGCGTCGCTCAGGCTCTCTCGCCCGCTCGTCCTCCCCGACAGGCACGCGACCATCTGCTGCGCGACGGTGAGCACCGGCGTCGCGAGCGGGTCCTTCGTCCGCTGCAGGAAGCGGAGGAAGCCGGCGATCTCCTCCTCCAGCCCGACGAGCTCGTGGCCCGACGAGAGCATGATCGTCACGATGTTCAGGCAGGCGTACGCCCCGAAGCTGAAGTCCCCCGAGCTCAGCCCGGCGCGGTACGCCCTGGAGAGGCACGCGAGCGAGGCGCGGGTCGGCTCGAAGAAGTGGGACGGCGCGCCGCACACGAGGTACGCCTTGCACTGGAGCTCGACGGACTCCGGCCGCTCGCAGAGCTCCAGCGAGACCCGCTGGAACTGCCGCGCCTCCTCGTACCTCCCCATCGCCCCGGCGAGCAGCAGGCAGTAGATGCCGTAGGCGCACGCCGCCGCGGGCGAGTTGCCGTACCGCAGCGAGAGGTTGACCTGCGTCGCGGCGATCAGCGCGAGCAGCAGCGGGTCGAGCGTGTACGCCCCCGGGATCATCGCCGCGAGCAGCCGCAGGGCGGCGAGCTGCTCCGCGTCTCCCGCCCACGGCGCGTCCACGAGCTCCTCGATCCGGCGCCCGCCCAGGTGGCCCGGCATCTCCGCGAGCGCGGCCCCGAACGCCGCCTGGATCGACGCCGGGTCCTCCGGCAGCGCAATCCCGAAGAGCGCCACGCCCTCCCGGCCGACGCGCAGCACGTCGGCGAACTCCCCGCGCATCGTGTGCACCAGGATCCGCAGGTTGTAGACCTCGGCGCGCTCGAGGCGCGAGCGCGCGTGCGCGAGGAGCTCGCGGATCAAGGCCTCCGCCTGCGCCTCGTGGCCGCTCAGCCACTCGCACTCCGCCCGCTCCCGGTGCAGCGCGAAGCAGAGCGCGTAGTCCTCCTCCCACCCGTCCGCCCCGAGCAGCGACATCCCCGCCTTGAAGTGCTCGGCCGCCGCCGCGTGCGCCGCGGCCGCCTTGGCGAGCTTCCCCACGGCGAGGTTGAGCCGCGCCAGCGCGAGCTGCTCCGGGCGGTCCTCGATCAGCGCCGCGCCGATGTTGCAGTGGTGGACCACCTTGAACAGGTCCTCGTCGCCCGGCTGCTCGCCGAGCTGCGCGCGGATGAGCCGCCCGATCCGGAGGTGCACCTCCTGCCGCCGCGCGCCTTCGATGAGCCCGTAGGCCGCCTGCTGCCCGCGGTCGTGCAGGAAGCGGTACCTCACCTCCAGCGCCTGCTCCGGCAGCGGACCGTCGGACCCGTGCAGCAGCCGGTAGCTCGGGTCGAGCGGCACCACGAGCCCCTCGCGCAGCGCGTCCCAGAGATCGGCGGCGACGTCGGCCGGCGGCCGCTCGCTCACGATCGACAGCGTCTTCAGGTCGAACTGGTGGCCGACGCACGCCGCGAGCGCGAGCGCGCGCTGCGCCGCGGGCGAGAGCCGCTGCATCTTGTCCACGAGCAGGTCGTGCACGCTCGCGGCGCCCCACCGCTGCCGGATCTGCTCCACGTCCCACGTCCACCTGCCGGCCGTCGGGTCGAAGGACACGAGCCTCGCCGTGTAGAGCTCCTTGAGCAGCTGGCTCAGGAAGAACGGGTTCCCCTGGCTCGTCGCGTAGAGCACCTCCGAGAGCGCCTCGACCCGCTCTCCGGGCGCGCTCAGCGCGTCGGCGACGAGCTGGCGCACGTCCGCGATCGAGAGCGGCGCGAGCAGGATCTCGCGCCGCTCGACCCCCGCCTCCCGGAGCTCCCCGAGCCACGTCATGAGCGGCTGCCCCGCGATCGCCTCCTGGTCCCGGTAGGCGCCGACGATGAGCAGGTAGGCCCCGCTCGGATCGGTCAGGACGAGCTCGAGCAGCTTCAGCGAGGCCGCGTCGGCCCACTGCAGGTCGTCGAGGAAGAGCACCACCGGGTGCTCCGCCGTCGTGATGGCGCGCAGGAAGTCCTGGAACACGAGGTTGAACCGGTTCTGCGACTCGCTCGGCCCGAGCTCGGGCACGTCGGGCTGGGGCCCGAGGACGAGCCCGAGCTCCGGGAGCAGGTCCACGAGGAGCTTGCCGTTGCTCCCCGCCGTCCGGAGCAGCTTGTCCCTCCACCGCTCGAGCGACTCCGCCGGCTCGGTGAGGAGCTTGCGGACGCGCTGGCGCAGCGCCGCGGCCACGGGGGCGCGCGGCATGCTCCGGCTCAGCTGATCGAACTTCCCCTCGATGAAATGCCCGCGCCGCTGCGCGACCTCCTTCTGGAGCTCGTTCACGAGCGCCGACTTCCCGATGCCCGCGCCCCCCGCGATCAGGAGGAGCTCGCACCTGCCCCCGCGCGCCCGCTCGAAGGCCGCGAGCAGCTCGGCCATCTGCCGGTCGCGCCCGTACAGCTTCTGCGGGATCCGGAGCTCGCTCGGGACGTCGCGCGTCCCCAGCTCGAACGGCTCGATCCGGCCCGCCGCCTCGAGCGCCGACAGGCACCTGTCCAGATCGGCCTTGAGCCCGGTCCCGCTCTGATACCGATCCTCGGCGACCTTGGACATCAGCTTCTGCACGATGTCGGACACCGGCCTCGGGATCTCCGGCGAGCGCTCGCAGAGCGGCGTCGCCGCCCGCGCGATGTGGCTGTGCATGAGGTCCACCGGGTCCGCCGCCTGGAAGGGGAGCACCCCGGAGAAGAGCTCATAAAGCGTCACCCCGAGCGAGTAGAGGTCGGTCCGGTAGTCGATGACGCGGTTCATCCTGCCGGTCTGCTCCGGCGACATGTACGCCAGCGTCCCCTCCAGGAGCTCCGGGCTCTCCGCGGCCGGCGCCTCCTCCGAGAGCCGCGTCGAGCTCCCGAAGTCCGTCAGCTTGACCTGCATCGTCTCCGGGTGAACGAGGATGTTGTGCGGCTTCACGTCCTTGTGGATGACGTGGTTGCCGTGCACCTCGGCCAGCGTCCCGGCCAGCGACGACGCGATACGCAGCTTCGCCGCGAGGTCGAGCGTCGCCGAGCGGAGGAGCTGGTCGAGCGGCGCCCCGCTGAAGTCCTCCATCACGAGGGCCGCCCCGCCCGGGATCTTCTCGAGCCGGTGGGCTCGAATCACGCTCTCGATCTGGAGATCGCGTGTCGCCTCGAGCTCATGCCGGAGCTGAGCGACGTGCCGCCGGCCGACGTGCTCACCCTTCAGCACCTTGATCGTCACCGGCGCACCATCGGCGTCTCCGCGCGCACGATAGAGCACGGTATCCGCGTTCTCGTACAGCAGCTCAACCAGCGTATAGGGGAGATCGCCGAGCCTGGTCCTGCGCATGGTCTGTCGATGGTTGCATGGGGCGAACACATACGGCAAGCCCCGATGCGGTATTCCCATGCACCGCATCAATCGATCTCCTGCGGCCTGCGTCATCGCGCTGAGGCGCTGGTGTGTTGCCGTGCTGACGTGCTCTCGCGCTGGCGTGCTGGCGTGTCGGCGGGACGCGCGCACATGTCGTCTTTGCAGCGGGCTGCCGGGGTCATGGGGCACCGGGGCCGCCCGGCACGCCTCGGCGGCGGGCGCCGCGCCGCGCCGGCGCTCGCGTCGCTCCAGGGCCGACCTGTGGGTGCCCGCGCGCCGCGTGTCGTCGCGGCGGCCCCGTCTGCGCGCCCACAGGTGCTAGGCTGCGCGCGCATGAGTCTCCGGATCATTCCTCTCGGCGGCCTCGGCGAGGTCGGGATGAACGCGATGCTGATCGAGGAGGACGGCCGCCGCGTGCTCGTCGACTGCGGCGTCATGTTCCCGAACGACCAGGTGCTCGGGGTCGAGGTCGCCATCCCCGATCTCAGCTACGTGCGCGAGGCCGGCGGGCTCGACGCGGTGATCCTGACGCACGGCCACGAGGACCACATCGGCGGGCTCCCGTCGCTCCTCCGCGAGTTCCCCGTGCCCGTGTACGGGACGCGCTTCACGCTCCGGCTCGTGCGCGAGCGCCTGCTCGAGCACGGCATCCACGTGCCGCTCCGCGAGGTCGAGCCGCAGCGGCACTTCGTCGCGGGCCCGTTCCGGGCCGAGCCCCTCCGCGTCACCCACTCCATCCCCGACGCGGTCGGCTTCGCCCTGGAGACCGGCGAAGGGATCGTCATCCACACCGGCGATTACAAGATCGACCTGACCCCCGTTGGCGGCGAGCGCCTCGACCTCGGCCGCTTCGCCGAGTACGGCCGCGCCGGCGTGGCCGCCCTGCTCTCGGACTCCACCAACTCCGAGCGCGACGGCTGGTCGGTCAGCGAGACCGCGGTGGCCGAGGGGTTCCTCCGGCCCTTCCGCGAGGCGAAGGGGCGCATCCTCGTCGCCCTCTTCGCCTCCAACGTGCACCGCGTCCAGAGCGTGCTCAACATCGCCGCCGAGCTCGGCCGCAAGGTCGTGCTCGCCGGGCGCAGCCTCAACACGAACACGCGGATCGCCCAGGAGATCGGCCTCCTGACCGTGCCGCCCGGGGTGCTCGTCGACGACGCCACGGCGGCGACGCTCCGGCCCGACCGCCTGATCGTGCTCGCCTCGGGCGCGCAGGGCGAGCCGAACAGCGCCCTCGCGCGCATGGCCGTCGGCGACCACCACCGGCTGCGGGTCGATCCGGGCGACATGGTGATCTTCTCGTCCCGCGCCATCCCGGGCAACGAGATCGCCGTGAGCCAGCTGGCGAACCGCCTCGCGCGGCGCGGCGCGATCATCGTCGACCGCGGCCTCGATCCGATCCACGCGAGCGGCCACGCTCAGGCCGGCGAGCAGCAGGTCCTGCTCGACGCGGTGCGGCCGGAGCACTTCGTCCCCGTGCACGGCGAGTACCGCATGCTGCTCGCCCACGCGCGCACGGCGCTCCGGATGGGCGTGCCCGCTTCGGGCGTGTTCGTGGTCGAGGACGGCGAGACGCTGGTCATCGAGGGCGGCCGCATGCGCCGCGGCGATCCGGTGCCGAGCGGCCGGGTCTGGCTCGACGCGCGCGGCGGGCTCGACGTCTCGCAGATGGTGCTGCGCGAGCGCGAGCAGATCTCCGACCAGGGCCTCGTGATGGTGCTCGTCGTGGCCGACCGGAAGACGGGCGAGGTCCTGCGCGGCCCCGAGATCCTGGGGCGCGGCGTGGCGCATTTCGAGGAGGGCGGCCCGCTGTTCGGGGCCGCGGTCGAGAGCGCCCGCGACGCGCTCGCGGCGCTGTCGCCGGAGGCGCGCACGCTGGCGCCGGCGCTGGAGGACGCGCTCAGCCGCGGCGTGCGGCGCGTCTTCCGCCGCGAGCCGGGGCGGCGCCCCGCGGTGCTGCCGCTGGCCGTGCTGCTGTGACGGCCTCCTCGCCTCCACGTCCACCCGACCTCGCCGCGCTCGTGCGGACGGGCCTTTCCTGAGCGCGGCGAGTGATTAAGGTGCAGGGGACCGGCGGAGCCCCTTTGCTCTGCCGTGGCGTGGCCGGGGCCGGTGGTGGTCCCAGATGACGCTCCCCTCCGGCGTTTGCGCCGAGGTGAGCCCCCGAAGCGGGCATCGCGCGACCCGGCACCATGGTGGAGTTGACGATGCAGGAGAAGCTCATGAGCTCGCTCCTAACGGGCGAGGCTGACGACAGGATGGGTGCGGCGGACGACGGCGCCGCGGAGCAGGTGGAGGCCGGCCTCGGCCGCGCAGCGATGCTGCGGCTCGGGGCGCGGGCGGGCGGCGCGGCGGCGCCGTCGTCGCGGGTGAACGAGGACGTGACCGAGCTCTACCTCCAGGAGATCTCGGCGAGCGCGCCGCTCAGCCGCGAGCTCGAGGTGGAGCTCGGCCGCCGCATCGAGGCGGGCGAGCGCGCGGCGGTCGAGGCGTGGATCACGTCGCCCGTGGCGCTGCGGGAGCTCGCGGCGATCGCCGAGGATCTCGAGGCGGGCCGGGTCGAGCTCTCGGATCTGCTGCTGAACGCGGACACGGACGATCTCGACGGCGACGCGGCGTCGGTGCGGCTCACGCGGCTGCTCGGGCTCGCGCGGTCGATGCCGTCGGCGCGGCAGGCGGACGGCGGCCTCGGGCGCGCGCGGGCCGCGCTGTCGGCCGGCCTGGCCGAGGTGCGCACGTCGCCGGTGATCCAGGAGCGGATCGAGCGCGCGCTCCGCGAGGCGGCCTCCCGGGCGGCCGGCGAGGAGCGGGGCGCGCTCGAGGCGACGCTCGCGGCGATGCGCCGGGGCCACCGCGAGGCGGCCGAGGCGAGGGCCGAGCTCATCGAGGCGCACCTGCGCCTCGTGGCGGCCGCGGCCCGGCCGCTCCGGCACCGCGGTGTGCCGCTGCTCGACCTCATCCAGGAGGGCAACCTCGGGCTGATGCGCGCGGCGGACAAGTTCGACTACCGGCGCGGCTACCGGTTCAGCACGTACGCCACGTGGTGGATCAAGCAGGCGCTGACGCGGGCGGTGCTGTACCAGGGCAAGGTCATCAAGGTGCCGGTGCACCTCGCCGAGAGCCGGCGGCGGGTGCTGCGCGCGCGCAAGGAGATCGAGCAGGAGCACGCGCGCGAGGCGGGCCTGGAGGAGGTCGCGGAGCGGAGCGGCATCTCGGTGGAGAAGGTCCAGATGCTGCGCGAGATGGCGCTCGAGCCCGTGTACCTGGACGCGCCGATCGGCGACGACGCGGGCGGCGCTCGCCAGGGCGACTTCGTCGTCAGCGACGAGGCGTTGCCCGACGAGGTGCTGGTGCAGAGCCGCATGCACACGCAGGTGCACGCGCTGCTCGAGGTGCTGACCCCGCGCGAGCGCGAGGTGCTCCGGCTGCGGTTCGGCCTCGACGGCGGGCAGGCGCACACGCTCGCCGAGATCGGCGGGATGTTCTCCGTGAGCCGCGAGCGCGTCCGCCAGATCGAGGAGAACGCGCTCAGCAAGCTCCGGACGCTCTCGCGGCGGCGGCCGCTCGAGAGCCCGCTCGTCCCCTGAGGCGCGCGCGGCCGCGGCGCCGGGGGCGATCCCGCGCGCCGCGGTCGTGCGCAAAAATCCCGTGGGGCTGGACGAGGAGGCGTTGCTCGCGAGCCTGCCGGGCGTCTCGCGCCTGGCCGAGCACCTCGGCGTCTCGTTACTTCTTCGAGCACCGCAGGGGTGTGCTCCCGCTTTCCGGCCGAGGAGCGAAAATTGTGGGACGCGAGAGCGGGGTGGTAGCTTCGTATCCCTCCTGTTCACTCGTTCCCGTCCGTGGACCTGCTCAACGACACCCTCCTTCGCGCGCGGCTCTTCACGGGCTTCACGGGTCCTGCCGACGCCGTGGGCTCGCTCGTGGCGCGGATGACGTGGCGGCTCGCGGACCAGGGCGAGCTGCGCCCCGCCGAGGATCCGTGGCCCGTCTTGACCGAGCCGCTCTGGACCGAGGTCGGCGAGTTCCCTTCCGACTCGGTGCCGGAGTACGCCGGCTGCGACGTGGTGATCACCGGCGTCGCGCGCGCGGAGGCGCCGGTCGCGTCGCTCCTGGTCACCGCGACGGTGGGCGCGTTCTCGGCGAGGCTCGAGGTGCTCGGCGACCGCGTCTGGCAGGAGCGCGACGGCGAGCTCGTGCCGAGCGATCCCCGTCCGTTCACCGAGATGCCGCTCGTCTGGGAGCGCGCGTACGGCGGTGCCGCCGATCACGAGGGCGCGGAGGCGCGCCACCCGCTGAACCAGGTCGGCACGGGCTTCCACCTGAAGCGGGAGCAGGCCGTGGGCAGACCGCTGCCGAACCTGGAGCGCCCCGACGAGCGGATCCGGCGCTGGGACGACCGCCCGCTGCCGGCCTGCTGGGCGCCGGTGAAGGACCCGCTCGGGTGGCACCTCGCCCCGATCGTGCGCGAGGCGGCGAGCGCGCCGGACGAGGAGGCGCGGGCGACGATCCTCGCCGGCGCGCACGAGCGGGTGGCGCTGTCCGCCGCGCAGCCCGGGATGATCGCCCCCGAGGTCCGCGAGGGCGACGAGGTCGCCATCACCGGCGTGGCGCCCGACGTCCTGCGGTTCCGGATCCCGGCGCTCGACCCGCGGGTCCACGTCGACACGGGCGCTGTGACGTTCGAGGCGACGCTGCCGGTCTCGGGTCTCTGGGTGCTCCTCTCCCAGCGGCTGGTCATCGTCACCTACCGCGTCGCGTTCCGTTACCCGTACGTCCGCCGGCGGCACCGCGCGGCGGCGCTCGTCCTCGGAGCGGGGCGCGCGGCGGGCTCTCTCGGGCGCTGACAGGAGTTGTTCATGGGCGTCTCTCGCAAGCCAGCTCGACCGAGGGGCCTCGCGAGGGGCATCGATCGACACGGCGCGCCCGGCGCGCGGACGGCGACGCGGCCGCCTGCGCCGTTCACGCCTGGAAGCGAGCGGCAGGGGGCGACGTCATCGTTCGCCGCCGCGGATCAAGGAGGAGGATAACGCGATGGGTGTGCCGTGTATGCCGGTGAGGCCGATGTGCATCGTGATCGGGCAGGAGCTGCACGGGGCGCTCGGGACGCTCGTGCCGCCGGGGCTGCCGTTCGCGCCTTCGGACGTGACCCTCTGGGTCTCGGGCATGCCGACGTATTACGGTGTCGGCGATCCGCCGGTGGCGAACGTCATCATCTGCGGCGAGCGCGCCGTGCAGAGGGGCGCGGACACGAAGTATTTTCGCCTCCACCTCGTCGCCGGCGGCCTTGTTCCGCCGAACGTGGTGGTGGGTCCGATCTATGATCTCGGGTACATGGCGTTCGTGTTCGCCGTGGGTGCATCGAAGCCTGTATGGGGCCCGACCACGGTCAAGGTGGGCCCCCAGAAGGGGAGCGGCAAGAGCATCGCCGTCATCGGGATCCCTTATGTCCCGTTCAACCCCTTCAACCAGCTCATCTGCAGCGACCCGTGCGATTGGCCGGGCGGCGCAGCGCTCCAGATGCCGAGCAGCGTCTTCGCCGGCATGTCGCTCGCCGACTACCTGCTGTGCTGCGTCAGCATCATGGCCGACATGCTGCTCTCGTTCATACTGAATGTCCTCTTCGGCGGCCTCGAGTTCATCGGGAAATACAGGGGTGAAGAGCTCATCAAAGGGCTGATCAAGAAGCTGGGACCCACGCTGGGCAAGTTCCTCGGCAAGGGCATGGCGCTCGGCTTCGAGCTTGCTTTCCGAAAGTTCCGCAACCACGCATGGAAGGTCATCGGCAAACCTGCCGCACGCTACCTCGGGCGAATGCTCAGCAAGGCCGGAGAGGAAGGGCTCAAGAAGTTGGCGTCGACTGGCATGGGCAGCCTCAGCCCGGACGATTTCCTCGGTTTCGGCAATGACCCGCCCGCATGGGCCCGCTGAAGGCTCTCCCGGCATGAGCACATCACAAGGCTTGGACACCTCGTTGATTCACTTCACGAAGGACACGGAGGGGAAGCTCCGCGCGCACGTCCTCGCCAAGCGCACCTATCGCCTCCTGGACGGGCGCGTCCCCGAGGTCGCCCCCGAGCAGCTCGCGATCGTGCGCGAGCCCCTGTACGAGGACGGAAACGAGGACAACCCGGTCGCGTGGGAGCCCGATTTCTACGCCTGCCCGCGAACAGGCACAGATGTCGTCGTGCTCGGCAGCGCCTTCTGCCGCGAGGGTCCACGCCGCGAGCTCGACGTGAGCGTCTCGGTCGACCTCGGCGGGGTGAAGCGCAGCGCCCCGGAGCGGGTGACGCGTCGAGTCCGCGTCTTCGGCGATCGGAAGGTCGACTGGTACGAAGGCTCGGTCCATTTCACGGACCCAGAGCCCTTCGAGCGCATGCCCCTCACGTTCCGCCGCGCCTACGGCGGTCACGACCGGGCCGCGGACGAGGAACACCCCGATGATTTCGCCTCCTGGCTCGCGAAAGCAGGCGACCTCCCGATGGAAGACATCTCCCCGTACGAGTACCCCCGGAACCCGGCGGGCAAGGGGTACGTCGTCTTCCCCGACCGGCGAGCGCTCGACGGGCTGGAGCTGCCGAACCTGGAGATGCCCGGAGCGCTCCTCACGCCAGAGAACCTCGTGCTCGGCGCTGCTGCGCGCTGGCCCTTCGCTCCCCGACCTGCCGGCTTCGGCTTCACGGATCAGAGCTGGTTCCCTCGCAACGCGTTCCTCGGGCTCTCGCCGAGCTTCGAGGGCGAGCTCCAGGAGATCCCGGAGGTGCGCGAGGGGTACTTGCCGCCCGAGCTGCTCGAGGGGGACATCACGGATCACCTCGGCTCGCCGCAAAACCTTCGGTTTTTCCACGCCGCCGCGCCCTGGCTCGTCTTCCCGGATTTCGACGGCGACGAGACCCTTAGAATCGCGAACATGCACCCGTCGCTCCCGGAGCTCGTCGTACCGATGCCCAGGGAACGGCCGCTGCTGCTCCTCGAACCGCACACGGGCGGGGCCGCGGAGCTCGCTCCGGCGCTGCGCACCGTCGTGGTCCGGCCGGACGAGGAGCAGCTCGTCCTGATCTGGGTCGGGACGCTCCCGGTTGATCGCCCGCCGACCGAGGCGCAGTACAGGAAGATGCGCCACGCCGTGAAGTGGCGCTCATGATGAATTCGACAGGAGAGGCCGCATGAGCAAGAAAGGTGTTCGGAGCGCCGCCGAGCCAGAGCAGGCGGCCAGCGAGACGGAAGCCGCCTTGCTCTCGCTCCTCGGCGAGGAAGCGGCGCGGCGCGAGGATCGCGTCCCGCTGCGCTGGGGCAAGCTCCTCCAGGTGACGTCCGAGGAGGACCACGAGCGGGTCGTCCTGGTTGGAGCGACAGGCCGCATGGAGCTCACGCTCGAGGTCACCGAAACGGGCGCGCGGGTCGTGATCGACGCGGAAGACGTCGCGTTGCGCGCGAGGCGGAAGGTCGCGGTCGAGTGCGACACGTTCGAGGTCTCGGCGCGACGGATCGAGGCCAGGGCGAAGGAGACGGCGACGATCGAGGCCGAGGACGCGTCGATCCGCGCCACGGTGGGGGACCTCGAGCTCCGCGCGAACGAC
The DNA here is from genome assembly GCF_002950945.1 of Sorangium cellulosum. Taxonomy (GTDB): domain Bacteria; phylum Myxococcota_A; class Polyangia; order Polyangiales; family Polyangiaceae; genus Sorangium; species Sorangium cellulosum_E. Next base: position 3,940,606 of record NZ_CP012673.1, on the reverse strand, counting down.
GACGTGAAGGTGGACGGCGAGCGCGTGCTGCTGAACAGCGACGGCGACCTGCGCGTGCCCCTGTGGATGAAGAAAGAGCTCGGCGCGGAGCTCCAGAGCGAGCGCAGGGAGGTGAAGGTCCCCGCCTCGAATGTCTCGGGCGACGAGGATCTGCTCCGCGACTTCGAGCGGCGAGAGAAGGGCGCCTGAGGATCCCGGAGGCGCGATGAGCGAGGAAGAGCTGCACCACAACCGTCGCGGGGCGCTCGGACCCGGGCAGCGGCGGAGGCTCGAGGCCCGGCGGCGCGTCTATGCCGGCGTCCGTCACGCGCTCGGCCCTGCAGCTCAGCAAGCGCGCGCGGAGCTCGCCGGGATCGAGAAGGATCTGGCCGACGGGCGCGTCTTCGTTGCCGACGGCGAGGTCGTGTTCGATCTGATCACGGTCCAGGCGACCGCGCGCGGCACGATAAAGCGACAGATGCACGACGAAGGGCTGTCCACGTACCTCAGCGCCTACGCCCCCGTGGCGCGCCCGCGGTCGCCGACCGGCTTCCTCCGAGGGGTCGATCTTCTGCCCGGCCCCTATCGGTTCTACGTGGTGCCTTACTCAGGCCTCGTCGTGGGCGCCGAGGCGCCGCCAGCCGCGATCGCAGCCGGCGAGCATGGAAGGCGCATCACCGCGCTGCTCCGCACCGTGCAGGAGCTCGATGACGAGACGCTCGCGATGAACCGGCAGGGGCGCATGACCGAAGCACAAAAGAAGTATGCCCGCGTCTACAACGACGCTCACATGAGCTGTATGCTTATGGGAATCATCCTCTTTGCCGGGGGGATGTCTTCATGGAATCTCAAGAAAGCGCTTTCCGCGGGGACGACGTTCTTCACGTTCGATGTCCTCGGCGGGTTTGTGATCGCTCTTGTTTTTCTGCTCTTCCTTCCCTCGACGATCAAGGATGAGCGCAAGGCGATCTCCGGCGGCAAGGCCGACGCCGCGGAGGGCCGCGTGGCCGTCCAGCAGGGCGTCCTGAAGAAATCGCACAGCCGCTATCGCTCGGTCCTCCGGCTCACGCTCCGCATGGGCGAGCACGACTTCGATGTATCGGACCGCCCGGCCCTCTTCGCGGCGGTCGTCGAGGGCCACGTCTACCGCGCCTACGTCGGGCCTCGCTCCGGCAAGCTGCTCGCGCTCGAGTTCGTCGAAGGCGCCGCGCGCTCCTCGTGAGCCCGCGGCGCACGGGCGATCGGCGCGGGCTCAGCGCGGCGCGTCGCCGCGGCGGTACTCCGCCGTGACCTCGTCGAGCCGCGCCTTGAGCTGCGGATCGAGCGCGAGCTCGCCCGCCGCGAGCGTCGCTTCCAGCTGCTCCGGCCGGCTGGCGCCGATGATCGCCGAGGTGATCACCGGGTTCGCGAGCACCCACGCCACCGAGACCGTCGTCAGCGACTGCCCTGCTTCGGCGACGATGCCCTTGAGCTTCTCCACCGTCGCGAACGCGCGTTCGTTCCAGTAGCGCTGCTGATAATTCGTTGCCGCTGTACCCAGCGTGAAGCGCGTGCCGGGGGTGGGCCCCGTCTCGGGGCGGTGTTTGCCGGTGAGGAACCCGCCGGCGAGCGGGTTGTACGGGATGACGCCGAGGCCCTCCTCCTGCGCGAGCGGGAGCAGCTCGCGCTCGATCTCGCGGAAGAGCAGGGCATACCGCGGCTGCACCGAGACGAAGCGCGCGAGCCCGCGCACGTCGGCGCGCCCGAGCGCGCGCGCCAGGCGGTAGGCCAGGTAGTTCGACACGCCGATGTACCGGGCCTTTCCGGAGCGCACCACGGCGTCGAGCGCCTCCAGCGTCTCGTCGAGGGGCGTGTCGCGGTCGTCGGAGTGGAGCTGGTAGAGATCCACGTAGTCGGTGCCGAGCCGGTGCAGCGAGGCGTCGATGGCGTCCAGGATGTGCTTGCGCGACGCGCCCTGGTCCCAGTCGTTCGGGCCGACGCGGCCGACGCACTTCGTGGCGAGGATGAAGCGGTCGCGCTTGCCCTTGAGCCACCGGCCGACGATCTCCTCCGTGCGGCCGACGGTCGGCAGCCCCCCGCCGAGCGGGTAGACGTCGGCGGTGTCGAGGAAGTTGACGCCGGCGTCCGCTGCCTTGTCGAGGATGACGCGGGAGGTCTCCTCGTCGGTCTGGAAGCCGAACGTCATCGTGCCGAGGCACAGGCGGGAAACGGTGAGGCCGGTGCGGCCGAGTCGGGTGGTCGGGATCGTCATGGTCTTCGCTGGTTCCCATGGGACGTGCCCATGCGTTTTTGGACAGGGTTCCTCAGGTTGCCACGGGAGCGGCCCGTCGGGGCGCGCGCTCGCGGCTCGGCAGCGGATCAATAGTAGATCGGCCCGACGCTGCCGCCGCCCGCGACGACGGCGTCCCCGTTGATGGCGACGCTCCGCGGCGAGGCGAGGAACGCGACGACCCAGGCGACCTCCCGGGCGTCCACGATGCGGCCGATGCTCACCGAGGCGGCCAGCTCCTGCTCGGACTCCGCCCGCGTGCGCTCGGTGCGCGTCGCGCCCGGGTGCACGACCGTGACGTTGATGCCCTTCGGGCCGAGCTCGTCGGCCAGGTTCTTCGTGATCGCCGCGACCCCGACGTTGCGGAGGGTGGCGACCGGCCGGCCGGTCTTGCGCACGGCGAGCCCCCCGATGTTGATGATGCGGCCCCATCCGTTCGCGACGAGGTGCGGGGCGACGGCGCGCGCGGTCCGCAGATACCCCACGACCTTGATGTTGATGTCCTCGATCACCTGCTCGTCGACGATCTGCTCGAGGCGGGTGGCGGGCGAGATGCCGCCCGGCAAGGCGGCGTTGTTGACGAGGATGTCCACGCCGCCCAGCTCGGCGACGGCGCGCTCGACGAGGCCGTTGACCGAGGTCTCGTTGCCGGTGTCGACGACCAGCGGCACGACGCGGCGGCCGGTCTCGGCCGCGAGCTCGGCGGCGGTCGCCTCGAGCTTGTCCTTGCCGCGCGCCGCGATGACGACGCTGGCGCCCTCGCGCGCCAGCTCCCGCGCGATGGCCTTGCCGATACCGCGGCTGCCGCCGGTGACGATGGCACGTTTGCCGGTGAGTTCGAGATCCAAGGACGGCTCCCTTCCGTGACAGGAACTGACGTGAGCGAGATGGGGTGTCGTCGCGCCGGGGCGTGGAGACCACGTCGCGCGAGGACGCCGGACAGCACGCCTGCCCGGCGGGGCGAGCGGCTGGCAAGCGTCGTTCCATTCTCGCGGCGCCGCGGGGAGCGCCGGGGAGCGCCGGGAGCGGCGAGGCGAGCGGAGAGCGCGCTGCCTCGCGATCAGCAAGCTGCTGGGGAGGTGCTGCGAGGGAAGCAGCGGCTGCGCCACGGCGGCGAGCGCGGCCCCTCCCGACGGCGCTCGCGGTGGCGCGTCACAGGAGCTTCCGGGCGATCGCGCGGGTCAGGGCGAGGAGGTTGTCGCTCGTGAAGCGAAACCAGAAGCCGACATAACAGCCGTTGGTGCGGAAGTCGGGGTTGGCCGCGGCGTACACCCTGGCCGCGGGACGTTCGAAGTAGCGCGGCGGGTAACGGGCCAGCGTGTCCTCGGTCATGAAGATGTTGACGAAGAACAGGCCGGTCTGCTCGTCGACGTGGAAATGGCTCTCGCGGGCGAGCGAGATCAGCGCGGCGCGCACGGCCTCGTCCTCCTCCCCTCCCCGGCGCTTCGGGTCGAAGAGCTGATAACGGGCGAGCGCCTCGGTGATGGAGACGAAGCCGAAGAGGCTGGCGATGGAGAGCCGGTAGAAGCGGGTCCGCGGGGCGCGGCGCTTGGCGTCGAGCATGAACAGGAGACCCGAGACGAGGTGCAAGCCGCGAGAACGGAAGTCGGGGGAGATCCGCAGCTTCCCGCCCACGATGGCCCGGCTGCGAGGCAAGGAGAGCGGCGCGGTCTTCCAGAACTGGAAGCCGACGATCGCGCCCGTGTCGGCGCGGCGGAAGACATGGGCGACGTCGTTGGTCTCGGCGTGGACGCGGAAGTGGTCGAAATCCTCGGCCATGAGCGCGTTCGAGAGGGCGTGGAGCTCGCGCAGGCGCTCCTCGGTGAAGTCGCGCCGCCGGAGGACCTCGAGCCGGACGGCGGGGCGGTGCGGGGAGAGACGGAGAAGGGAGTTCAGCATGGAGGGTTCCAGGATCAAGGCGAGTGTCGCGCCCCGCCGCGAAGCGACGCCATCATCCACGCAAGCACCACGACAGGCAAGCTCGTCGTCCATCGGCTCGCGCTCGGCCGCGGGGCCGATTGACTTCACGTGCGGAGCTGGCAGGATGAATGGGATGAGATCGCGCTGGCGCCACCTGATCGGCTTTCATCTGTCGCTCGCGTCCCTGTCGCTCGCGGCGAGCGGGTGTCAAAAGGTCCTGGGGATCCGGGACGTTACCATCGACGAAGGTCAGGGCGGCGCCGGCGGGCACCCTGGACAGGGCGGGGCGCCCGCAGAGGCTTCCAGCAGCGGCGGCGGGGGCGCCGGCAGCACCAGCTCGGGTCCTGTCGCCGAGGGCTTCTCGTTCACCATTCTCTCGCCGAACGTCGCGGTCCCCCTCGGCGGCAAAAACGTGATCGAGATCGAGATCCGGCGCGAAGGCGGCTTCGACGGAGAGGTGACGGTGGAGCCGAGGAGCGCTCCTGCAGGCCTCCTCGTCGAATCGGCGACGATCCCCGGCGGGCAGACGCGCGGCGAGGTGGTGGTCGGCGCGCAGGCCCCGCTCGTGCTCGGCGCGGAGATCTCGTTCACCCTCGAGGCCACGTCCGGCGATCTGGAGCCGAGGACTGGCTCGGTGACGGACGCGATCGTCACCGGCCGTCCCGGCGCGCTCGACGAGACGTTCGGCGCCGCGACGACCGGCGTCGCCCGGGCCAGCTTCGGCAGCGACGACGGCGGTGGGTTCTTCGATCTCGACGTCGTGGGCGAGCAGATCGTCGCGGCCGGCTCGGGCGCCGGCGGCCTCGGCGGGAGCTCCTTCGCGATCGCGCGCCTGACCAGCAGCGGGCAGCTCGATCCCGGGTTCGCCGAGGGCACGGTCATGAAGGCCCGCCTGGGCAGCTCCAGCGGATCGAGCTCCCGTGCCGTGGCGGTCGGACATCAACTGAACGGCCGGATCATCGCCGTGGGCTCGCACGAGGAGTCCGGCGTTGAAGACATCGCGCTCCTCCGTCCCGGGGCGGCCGGCGGGCTCGGCGACCCGCTCTTCGGCGCGAGCGGCAAGAGCCTTATCGATCTGGGAGGCCTCGAGCAGGTGTCGGACGGGCTGGTCCTGGCCAACGACAGGATCCTCGTCGCTGGCCAGCGAGACGGCCAGCTCATGGTGGCGCGCGCCACGTCGAGCGGCGATCTCGACACGACGTTTGCCGCGCCGGATGGATACGAGACGTGGGCGCTCGTCGAGCCGTCCAGCGCGCGGGCCATCGCGGTGGACAGCCGGGGCCGGATCGTCGTGGCAGGCCAGGCGGGCGCCGACGTCGAGGGCGACCTCGTCATCGCCCGTTTCCTCGCCGACGGCCAGCCCGACACGGCGTTCGGGACAGGCGGCCACCGGATCATCGAGTCGCCGGGCTCCGACGAGCACGCCGTGGCGGTCGCGCTCCTGCCCGACGGCCGCATCGTCGTCGGAGGCGACTCGAACGCCGGCGGCAACGTCGACTTCCAGCTCGTCCGCCTGCTCGCGGACGGATCGCTGGATCCGAGCTTTGGTACGGAAGGTATCGCCACGATCCCGGTCACCGGCGGCGATGACATCGCCGAGGACATGGTCCTGCTCCCCGACGGCCGGATCCTCGTCGTGGGCAACACGAGGGGCGGCGCCACGGCCGGGCCGGTGCTCGCGCGCACCACGCGCGACGGCGCGCCGGATCCCCATTTCGGCACCGACGGGGTGGCCCCTCTCTATGTCGGCGATAACGGCAGCATCCATTGCGTCGCGGTCTACCCGGGTCACAAGGTCGTGATCGGCGGCGGCGACGAAGGCGGATCTCCTGGACCGGGGACGTACGGCGTGGTGGCGCGCCTCTGGATGTGAGGGCTCCAGTCGCCTCGCGACGCCAATTAGCCGACCGCGCGCTCGCGCGCCCTCTTGTCACGCCACGACGAACGCGCCGCTCAGCAGGTCCTGCGGCCGGGACGAGCCGCCGATATGCACGCGGAACTCCCCTGGCTCCACCGTGCGGCGCCCTCCGGCGTCCACGATCGACAGCTCCGCGGCCGGGATGTCGAAGCGCACGGCGCGCGACTCGCCGGCGGCGAGGCTCACGCGGCGGAACGCCTTGAGCTCCTTCACCGCCCACGTCGACGACGTCACCAGATCTTCGATGTACAGCTGGACGATCTCGACCCCATCGCGCGCGCCGGTGTTGGTGACCGTCACCTCGAACGACGCGGTGCCCTCGCGCCCGAGGCGCGGCGTGAGGACCTTCAAGCCCGCGTAAGCGAAGCGCGTGTAGCTCAGGCCGAAGCCGAAGGCGAACGCCGGCTCCTGGGTGAGATCGGCGTAGCGATTGCCGTGCTGGCCGCGGGTCTGGTTGTAATAGACCGGCTGCTGGCCCACGTGGACGGGGAACGAGATCGTCAGCTTGCCAGAGGGGTTGATCCGCCCGAAGATCACCTCGGCCACGGCCCGGCCGCCCATCATCCCCGGGTTGAACGCCTCGACGATCGCCGCCATGCCGAGCGCCGAGCGCGGCAGGACCAGCGGCTTGCTGTTGACGAGGACCACCACCGAGGGCGTGCCGCTCGTCGCGATCGCGTCGGCGAGGGCCCTCTGTCCGCCCATCAGCTCGAGCGTGGCGGTGCTCTTCGTCTCGCCGATGTACTCGATTCGATCCCCCAGGACGAGGACCACCACGTCGGCGCTCCGGGCGAGCTCGAGCGCCTCGGCGATGCCCGACTCGTCGTCGCTGACCACCGAGCAGCCCGCGGCATGAACCACCTCGCACCCCGCGGGCGCGAGCTCCCGTATCCCGTCCAGGATCGTGACGACGCTCGACCGCGGGTGCTGCGGCCCGTTGGCCCCGTTCATCTGCCCCGATCCGAGCGACCAGTCGCCGAGCTGGGCGATGGTGTCGTCGGCGTTCGGGCCGATCACCGCGATCCGCCGGAGCGGCTTCTGCGCCGCGCCCGCCCCGGGAGCGGCGCCGCCGTCCGCGAGCGGCAAGATCCCGCTATTTTGCAGGAGGACCAGGGACGCCCGGGCCACCTCCAGGTTGAGGTCCCGGTGGGCCGCGCACCCGATGACCTCCTTGATCCGCTGCTCGCTGCTGTACCCCGGGTCCTCGAAGAGCCCCATCGAGAACTTGAGGGCGAGCACGCGCCGCACCACCGCGTCGATCTCCGCCTCCGAGAGCAGCCCGCGCCGCACCGCCTCCTGGGCCCCCTCGTAGAACTGCGGGGTCGCCATCATCAGATCGTTGCCGCTCTGGACCGCCACCGCGGCCGCCTCGGCCATGTCCTTGCAGACCTTCTGATCGAGCACGAGGTTGCCCACGTTGTTCCAGTCGGTCACGACGATCCCCTGGAATCCCCACTCCTCCTTGAGGACCTCCGTCATCAGCCAGCGGTTCGCCGTGGCCGGGATCCCGTCCATCGACTGGTACCCTGTCATGAAGGCCATGCAGCCGCTCCGCGCCGCCCGCTCGAAGGGCGGCAGGAAGTAAGAGCGCAGGTAACGCTGCGAGATGTTCGCCTCCGAGGCGTCGCGGCCGCCCACCGTCTCGGAGTACCCCGCGTAGTGTTTGGCCGTGGCCAGCACCGCGTCCGGGTCGCCGAGGCCCTTGCCCTGATAGCCCCGGATCATCGCGCACGCGAACTCGCCGATCAGGAACGGATCCTCGCCGAACGTCTCCCCCACCCTGCCCCAGCGGAGGTCGCGGGGCAGGCACAGCACGGGAGAGAAGGTCCACTTGAGCCCTGTCGCGCGCATCTCGGCGGCGGTCACCCGGCCGACCTGCTCCAGGAGCCCCGTGTCCCAGCTGCACGCCATCGCGATCTGCGTCGGGAAGATCGTCGCCCCGGCCCAGAACGAGTGGCCGTGAATGCCGTCGTCCGCCATGAGGACCGGAATGCCGAGGCGAGTGCGCAGCGCGCGCCCGATCGCCACATCCGCGTCCTTGCCGTTACAGTGGAGCAGGCTGCCCACCTTCATCCGCCCGATGGCGTCCTCGAGATCCCCCTGGGCGTCGAGCTGCATGAGCTGGCCGACCTTCTCGTCCAGCGTCATCCGGCTCAGGAGGTCTTCCACCCGCCTGTCCACGGGTTGTTTCTGGTCTTTGTAGAGCGGAGCGTCGTTCATGCGTCCTCCTGAGCTCGGGGTGAGTCCCGCGGAGGAGCCGTTTACTTCCGCGCGCGGTGGGGGGGAAGTGGTCTGTGGCGGACGCGGCAGGGTCGCCCCGCGGCACGGCCGGGCGGCGCGCGCCGTGCGGGCGACCCTGCCGGTCACCCCACCTGACGATCAGCCGAGCCGCCGATCGACCGACCACGCCCCGCTCCCGCGCGCGACGATCGCCGCCGCGATCGCGAGCCCGAGCGCGTGGTACTCCCACCCTTCTCCCGCCTGGTTCCCGAGCCAGTTCATGAAGAACCCGTGCTGCGCGTGCGTCGTTGCCGCGACGAGGAGGATCGCGCCGAGCCCGGCCGCCGCGATCCGCCCGCCGAGGCCGGCGAGCAGCGCGAGCGGGGCGAAGAACTCCGTCGCGATCGCCAGCGTCGCAAGCGGTCCGGGGATCCCGATCGACACCATCCAGCCGTGCGTCCCGGCGTACCCGAACCCGCCGAACCAGCCCGCGAGGTGCTGCGCGCCGTGCGGGAACATCACCGCCGCGAGCACGATCCGGAGCGCGAACGCCACGCGGTCGTCCTCCGTCTTCACGAGCCGCGCGAGCAGCGCCGGCGCCGCGCTCACCCCCTCCGCCGTGGTCGCGATCGCGCTCATCGCTGCACCTCCGCCGCCGCCGCCGCGCGCTCCATCGCGAGCCCCGCGTCGCGCCAGGCCGCCTTGCCGCCGGCGAAGACCCGGACCGCCCCGTAGCCGAGCGCGGCGAGCCGCGCCGCGGCCGTGTGCGAGTTCCGGCACGTCGGCCCCGAGCAATAGACGACGATGGGCGTGTCCCGCCCGGGCGCGACCCTCGCGATGGTCTTCTCGAGCCCGTCGAGCGGCAGGTTCACCGCCCCGGGCAAGTGCCCCGCCTCGTAATATGGCGCCGGCAGCACCTCCGCCACGACGAGGCCGTCGCCCCGGCCGATCCGCTCCGACAGCTCCTCGATCCCGATCTCGTTCGACATGAATCGCTCCTCACGTGCACGGCCGGACCTCTCTCCGCGCCGTCGACGAGGGGAATCTGCGCGCTCCCGCGTCCGTCATCCAACGAATGATCGTGATGAGGTATCATCACGAACGTGAATCTCTCGACCGTGAACCTGAACCTGCTCGTCGCGCTCGACGCCCTGCTCGCCGAGCGGCACGTCACGCGCGCCGCCGCGCGGGTCGGGGTCACCCAGAGCGCGATGAGCAACGCCCTCCGCCAGCTCCGCGCGCTCTTCGGCGATCCCCTCTTCGTGCGCGGCCGGCGCGGGGTGACCCCGACCCCGCGCGCGCTGGCCCTCGCCGAGCCGGTGCGCCGCGGCCTCGCCACGCTCGCCGAGGCGTTCGCGGAGCCGCGGTTCGATCCGGCGTCCGCGGAGCGCACGGTCGTCCTCGCGGCGAGCGACTACGTCGAGCTCGTCCTGCTCCCGCCGCTCCTCGCCCGCCTCGCGCGCGACGCCCCCGGCGTTCGCCTCGAGGTCCGGCCGTGGGGGCTGCACGAGGTCCCGGACACCCTCGCGCGCGGGGAGGTCGACCTCGTCCTCGGCTACTTCGACCGCGTGCCGCCGCGCCACGGCCGGACGCGCCTCTTCGAGGAGCGGTTCGTGTGCATCGCGCGCCGCGGCCACCCGAGGATCCGCGCTCGGCTCACGACGAAGGCGTGGGTGGAGACCCCTCACGTCGTGGTCTCGGAGCGGGACGACGGCCCGACGGGCGTCGACCGCGCCCTCGCCGCCCGCGGCCTCCGCCGGACCATCGGCGTCCGGGTCTCGCATTTCCTCCTCGTCCCCGCGCTCGTCGCGAGGACCGACCTCGTCGCGGCGCTCAGCCGCCGGGTCGCCGAGCCGTTCGCCGCCTCGTTCGGCCTGCGCATCTACCCGCCGCCGATCGACCTGCCCGTCGCGAAGGTCGGGATGGTCTGGCACGAGCGGCTGGAGGCCGACCCGGGGCACACGTGGCTCCGCGGGGTGATCGCCGACGTCGCCGCGGGCGTGTGACCCGCCGGCGCGCCGCGCCGGCGGACTTCTCACGCATGGCACCGGCGCGCAGCGCCGGCGGCCTTCACACGCGGACCACCGCGCTGCCCCAGGCGAGGCCGCCGCCCAGCGCGCACAGCAGGACCGTGTGGCCGGCCCGGACGCGGCCGTCGCGGAGCGCCTCGTCCAGCGTGATGGCGACCGCGCCCGCGCCCGCGCAGGTCGAGCCCGCGCCGAGGACGCGCTCCCGCGGGCAGCCGAGGCGCTCGGTGAGACAGGTGACGACGTGGTCGTCGGCGTGGTGCGGAATCACCCAGTCGAGGTCCGCGGGCGTGAGCCCCGCCGCCGCGAGCGCCTCCGCGGCCTGCGCGCCGAGGTGCTCCGTGACGGCCTGCCGCAGCTCGGGCACCTTCGCGCGCAGGTACTGCCGCCTGGCCGAGAGCCGCTCCTGGGTGAGCGGCTCCGCGGATCCGCCGCCGGGCACCTGCAGCACGTCGGCCTTCTTCCCGTCGGCGCGCAGGCTCACGCCCAGAATCCCGCGTCCGTCCCCGGTCGCCGGCCCGACGACGACCGCGCCCGCGCCGTCGCCAAAGAGCTGGGCCGAGGTGCGGTCGCACGGATCCACGCGGCGCGAGAGCATGTCCGCGCCGACGACCAGCACGTGCCGCAGGGTTCCGGCCGAGACGAACTGGTTCGCCACGGAGAGCCCGTAGACGAAGCCCGCCAGCGAGGCGGACAGGTCGAACGATGGGATGCTCTCGGCCCCGAGCTTCTGCTGCACGTACACCGCCGTCGCGGGCATCGGCGCGTCGCCGCTCGAGGTGGCGACGATGAGCATCTCCAGGTCGCCCGGCCCGAGGCCGGCCGCGGCGAGGGCCGCCTTCGCCGCCCGTGCCGCGAGGTCGCTCGTCACTTCCCCCGCCGCGGCGCCGCGCAGCGCCGCGCCCGCCTCGCCTGGGCCACCGTCCGGGGGCGGCGCCTCCGCCGGCGCCGCGTCCTCTGGCGCGACCAGCGGCCCGGAGCGGCCTGTGCCAAGGATGCACGCGCGAGGATTTCTGGGATCCGAGGTCATCAGCGTCGCAGCCTACATCATGCCCTGCGGGATGGGACGCACGATCGCGACCTGCGACGCGGCCCACGGAATGCTTGAGTCGCGGCCGCGCTCCGGTACATAAAGCGCCGCGATGGCTACCAGCTCCGACGACAAAGACCGCCACGACCCCGGAACGGACGACACCTCCTCCGACGAGGCCGACGCGCGCAACGCGCACAACGCTGACGACGCCACGACGGAAGGGGAAGGCGAGCGCCGCGCGGCGGCGACCGCGCCGTCTGCACCCTCGAGGCCCACGAAGCAGGCGGGCGCGGCGCGGCGCGCGGCGGGCAGGAAGCCCGGGGCGCGGCCGCGTGCGCCCGCGCAGCAGCAGAGCGGGTCGCTCGGCAAGAGCATGATCCTCTTCCTCATCATCATCGGCGGCCTGGCCGGCGCGTTCGCCTATTTCGGGCGCGAGCCCGCGGGCGGCACCGCCGGCCCCAAGTGGAAGACCGGGGACAAGGCCCAGGTCGAGGTCACGCTTGTGTCCACGGACATCAAGGATCTCGCCTGCTGGTCGGCCGAGGAGATCAACGGGCGGCATTGTGCGTTCGAGTCGCCCACGAAGGGCTGGTCGAAGGGCGACGCCGACGACAAGAAGCTGCTCCGTCCTTACACCACCACGGACAGGGTGCAGTTCCTCGCGGCCGGGCTCTGGAGCGAGCCCGCCCTCACGGGCAAGCTGCCGTCCGCGCGGTTCGCGGTGAAGTGCACCTTCACCGTCGAGGGCAGGATGAAGCGGCCCGGCATCCGCTGGTCGAGCGAGGGTGCCTGGCTGGACAGGGCGGATGACTGGTACACGGGGCTCCTGTCGGACTGCAAGCTCATCAACCCCTGATGTCGCAGACGCTGCGCCGCTGGATTGACGCGCGCGGCGGCGCAGCACGCGCCGCGTCGTGCACCATGAGCCTCGTGTGACCTCGACCCGCCGTGGTACGTTCAATCTCGGCTTGGAGGTGCTCATGCACTGTCATCGGGTCATCGCGTTCGTGTCGTTGGCCGCATTGTTCACTGTCGCTGGATGTGAAGCCGACCCAGGCACCGTGAGTCCTCCCGAGGTGTACGTCACCGGCTCGACCTCGGGCGGCGGCGAGGGCGGCGCGCCGGCGGCGACGGCGAGCACGGGCGGCGGCGGGGGCGGCGTGGCGTGCACGTGCGCGGAGGGGCTCACGTGCTGCGGCGGCCCGGAGACCTGCGTCAACCTGCTCAACGATCCGTTGAATTGCGGCGAGTGCGGCAACCACTGCGCGGGGAACCAGGCCTGCATCCAGGGCGAGTGCAGGGAGGCCTGCGATCCCGGCTTCGGCTGCGAAGATGGCATCTGCTGCGGCCTGAAATGCTGTGATGCCACGATCGAGCTCTGCTGCGACTACGGCACCAGCGCCGACGCGCCCGACCTGCATTGCCAGCAACCGGTGAACGGGACGTGCCCCCTCGCCTGCTCCGGCTGCGAAGAAAACTGACCTACACCCCTGCTGCGCGGCGCGCGCACCTCCCGGGCTCGCGCCGCGCGCGTCGTGCGCGCGGCGCGCGCGGCGCGCGCGGATCGTTCACGCCCGCACGAAGATCTTGCCCGGGTACTTGCGCTCGAAGTGCCCGACCACGCCGCGGCCGATCGCCTCGATCGTGAGGCCCGCGATGGTCATCTTGATGGCCGGTCCGATGAGGGGGACGAAGCCGACGGCCCGGGTGGCGAGAAATTTCAGCCCTTGTCCGAGGATCGCGAAGCTCCCGCCGGCGGCGGTCGTCGCCACGGATCCGACGCTCTCGCCGTAGATCTCGCCGACCATCGACATCATGTGGGTCTCGATCGCGACGAGCCCGGCGGACGTCGAGACCGGGAGCGGGAGGGCCGCGAACGCGGCCCCGCCGATGGCGTAGCGGTGGACCCAGCGGAGAGCTTCTTCCCTGCACGTCGTCATGCCACGAGGTTGGCGCAAGTTGCGCCGTCCGTCCATCGACCACCGCCGCGGCGGTCGGCCCGACCCGCGCACACCGCAGGCGTCCTGTGAGCCGCCTTCCGGGATCGCGAGGCCCGCGCGCACAGCGCCCGGGAGAGAAGGAGTACGCCGCACACGGACGCTCCGGCGGGGCCGCGGGGCCGATGACGCGTCGCCGCTGTCCGGGTCACGACCATGAATGTCCGGTCTCGAGCGGCGATGATCGCGACGAACGGCGCGCGACGCGCGGCGCTGCGCAAGGCGTTAAGGCGCGCGAAACGCGGTGAAAAAGAGCGCACCGCGGGTATGCGCGGCGCCTTCATCTGCTACGTTGCTGGGGTGTTGCGCGCGAAGCTCGGACCCGCGACGCTCCGGCGTCTCTCCGCTCTTGCTGTCAGTCTCGGCGCGGCCTCGCTCCTCGGCTGCGACAGCACCCATTTCCCTGAGCCCCTGGAGGTGCCGCAGATCGAGGACAGCGAGCCGGCGTGCGCCCCGCATCAACTCATCGGCTCGAGCGGATGTGTCTCGGTGGGCATTCAGGGCTGCGTCGACGCATTCATCGAGGACGACGGCATCTGCCGTCCCGCGCTCGAGAAGTGCTCGCCCGGGACGATCCCGAAGCACGACGAGGGGTGCGTGGACGTCGGGATCCCGGGCTGTGCGGCGGAGTTCATGGAAGCCGACGGCTGCCGTCCCACGATGGCCGCGTGCCCGCCGGGGACATTCGCCCTCCCGCAAGAGGGGTGTGTCTCCGTCGACGGGCCCGACGGCTGCGGCGAGGACACATGGGGTCATGTCGTCGAGATGCCCGGCGACGTGCACGTCAATCCGAGCCACGGCGGGGGCGGCGACGGGACGCGGGTGAAGCCGCTCGCGACGGTCGCGGAGGCGCTGGCGCAGGTGCAGGACGGCGGGCGCGTCGTCCTGGCCGAGGGCGATTACGACGAGGCGGTCGAGATCGACAGGCCCATCGAGATCGTCGGCCGCTGCGCCTCCAGGGTCACGCTCCGGGGCACGCAGAGCGACGCGACCGGCAACCTCAGCACGATCTGGATCCACGACGTCGAGGGTGCCGGCGTGCGCGGCGTGAGCGTGGCCAGCGCCTCCATCGGGCTGTTCATCGAGGCGGCGCAGGCCTCCGTGCGCGACGTCCGCGTGGCGGGCGCGAGCGGCAGCGGCGTCGTGGTCGTCTCGCGCCCGGGCGCGCGCCTCGACCTGTCCCGCAGCGTGGTCCAGGCGACGCGCCCGAGCGGGGGCGCGGGCGAGGTCCTGACCGGCGTGCTCATCCTCTCCGGCGCGAGCGCGCGGCTCACCGAGAACGCGCTGCTCGACGGCACCATCAACCTGAGGGTCAGCTCCGAGGCGCAGGAGGTGACGGCGGAGGGCAACTTGCTGGAGGTGACCGCCTCGCCGGCGGACGCGGGCGATGTCGTCGGCGCGCTCGTCGACGCGGGCACGCTGCGGCTCAGCGCGAACGCCCTCATCCACCACCACGTGGGCGTGCTGGTGAGGGGCGCCGGCGCGGCGCTCGCGGCGACGCGGAACCTCATCGCCGCCCCGCCCGAGGGCGCGCCGGGATCGAGCGACGTCAAGGCGGACCAGGGCGCCCGCGTGACGCTGGCATCCAACGTGTTCTCCGGCGCGTGCGACGCGCAGCTCGCGATCGCGGACGCCGGGACCGAGGTCGACGCTTCCGGGAACCTCTTCCACGGCGCGGGCGCCGCCGGCACCGACCGCCCCGGGTACGCCGTGGAGCAGCGGGGCGGCTCGCTGTCGCTCTCGTCGGACGTCGTGTTCCAGGCTGGCGACGCCGGCCTGCTCGTGTCGGGGGGCACGCTGGCCGCCGGCGGCGTCGTCATCGAGGGCACCCGCGCGATCCCGATCCACCCGGAGCTCTCGGCCGGCGTGCTCGTGCAGGCCGCCGGCGCCACGTTGACGTCGGCCTACGTCGCGGCGAGCCACGTCGCCGGCGTCGCCGCGTTCAGGGGCGCAAGCCTCGAGCTCTCGGGCAGCCTCATCGAGGGCACTGGGCCGGAGGAGCGCGACGGCACGGGCGGCGTCGGCCTGCTGAGCAGCGCGGCGAAGCGCCTCGTCGTCCAGAAGTCGGCGGTGCTGAAGAGCCGCGCCGCGGGTGTGCTGCTGCTGTCCTCGCCGAGCGTGCTCGAGCAGACCCTCGTCCGGGGCGTCGAGAGCGGGACGTTCTCGGCCGTGGGCGACGACCGGCAGGCGGAGCTCGTCCCGGACATGGGCGATGGCCTGCTCGCCCTCGGCTCGACGGCGGACGTGAGCGCGGTGCAGGTCGAGGGCTGCGCGCGCGCCGGCCTGCTCTTCAGCGACAGCGACGGCGCGCTCGCGCGCTCGCGCGCCACCGGCAACCGGTTCGGCCTGGTCCTGCAGGGCGCACGCGCGCCGGCCGTCGAGCAGGACAACACCTTCCAGGGCAACCGCGAGCAGGACGAGCTCACCGCGGGCGATCTGCCCGTCCCGGAGATCACCGCGCCCGCCCCGTAGCGGGCGCGCCGCGCCGCGCACGTCCCCGGCTCGCCCCGCCGAGGACATGCGTGCGGTCGAGCTCGCCCTCGTGCGTGTGTGAGTCCACGCGGCGCGCTTCGCCGCGCGGCCTCGTGCTGCGTCGCCGAGAGCTTGCGTCGATGTCGCGAGAACGACGTGGGGCAGGAAGCACGATGGGCGCCGATGACGACGATCGCACACCTCACCGATCTTCATCTCCTCGAGGCGGATCACGACCGGCGCCGCGGCGCCGAGCGGTGGCGGCTCCGTTACCTGAGCTTCGGCCGTCCTATCGATGCCGCCGAGCGCCGCGGCCGCGCCCTGGCCGCGCTCGTCGAGGCGCGGCGGAGCGGCGCGGACCACCTGGTGCTCACCGGGGACCTCACCGAGGACGGCGCCCCCGCCCAGTTCGAGGTGCTCGCCGCGGTGCTGGCCGAGAGCGGCTGGGCGCCGGAGCACGTCACCCTCGTGCCGGGCAACCACGACGCCTACGCCGGGGGCGACGCGTGGGAGCGCGCCCTCGGCGGCCCGCTGCGCCCCTTCGCCGCGACGAGTGGTCCAGGGACGACCGTCGCCCTCCCCGGGGCCGTCGTGACCGCCGTCTCCACCGCGATCATGCAGCCGGTGACCCGCTCGGCGGGCGCGATCGCGGCCCGCGAGCTCGCGCAGGTCGCCGCGCTCGCCGCCGAGACCCGGCGGTCGGGCAACGCGCTGGTGCTCGCCCAGCACCATCCGCCGCTCCGCCACCCCATCGGCGCGTGGCATTGGCTGGACGGGCTCATCAACTGCGCCGAGCTGATGGCGCTGCTCCACGAGCACGACCATCTCCACGTCATTCACGGCCACACACACCGCGAAAACGACGCCCCCGTGCGCGCCGGCGCGCCGCCTCGGATCTTCTGCGCGCAGGCGCTCGTTGACGGACATACGCCGCTGCGCTTCTACCGTGTACGCCACGGACGCCTCCTCTCGGAGACCACACACGTGCGGAGCGGCGCGTCGAATTTCGCGACGGCGTAGAAACTATCAGGGGCACTGGAGGCGCACCGCGCCTTCACGGCCCTCTTTCCGCCGGAAGACAGGGCTCGTATAGATTTCCTGTCGACGCATGAAATTCATTCGCTTCTTCAAAGGATCGATCCCCCTCGTTGCTCTCACCGCGCTCGTTGCCCTCGTGGGCTGCGGCGGCGCCGATCCCGCGCCTCAGGCGCCGGTGATGCGCGATGACGGCCCGCGCGAGGCATCGCGCCCGTCGATGAGCTCGAGCGCCGAGATCGGCGCGATGAACGAGGAGAAGGTGCAAGCGGCGTTCGAGCGCGCGTCGCATCGCCTCTCGAGGTGTTACGAGAAGGGCGTCCGGCGCATCCCCTACCTCGGCGGTGAGATCCGGTTCAAGGTCCGGGTGACGGAGGAGGGCGCGGCCCGCTGGGCGTTCGTGAAGGAGTCGACGCTCGGCGATCGCGAGACCGAGGCGTGCATGCTCGGCGTCCTCAAGGCGACGAGGTGGCCGAAGCCGGTCGGCGGCGAGGGCCTTGCCGAGAACAGCTTCACCTTCGAGCCGAGCAGCGACGAGCGTCCGCCGGTGCCGTGGACGCCCGACCAGCTCGGGACGCCGTACAAGAAGGCGCAGCCGGCGCTCGAGTCGTGCCGGAGCCAGGCCGGCGCCAGCCAGCTCAAGGCGACGCTCTACATCGACACCGACGGCAAGCCGCTCGCGGTGGGCGTCTCCAGCGCCGACGAACGGGGCGAGGACGCGGCCGAGTGTGTCGCCGGCGCGCTCCGCGACATCACGTTCCCGTCCCCTGGCAGCTACGCCTCGAAGGTCAGCGTCGACATCGATTGACGCCGGGCGCAGACGCCGCCGCTCGCCCGCACGCTGCGCCGGCGGCGGAGGCGGCGGAGGCCGACCGGACGGGCCCGCTGCCCTTGCCCTGCCGTCCAGGGCCGCTGGCGCGGGGTGCGGCCGCTGGCCCCGGCCGGCGAGTGTGAAATCTCCTGCTCTCGCTGGGGCGCGCGCCGCTCGACTGCGCTACGCTCTCGTCGTGGGCAAGGTCCTCCGGCAGATCCTGGTGCTCTTGTGGAAGGTGGCTCGCCTCGTCCTGTGGCGGTGGCTGAAGCCGCGGCTGATGAGGCTCATGATGATCACCGCGGCGCTCGTCGGGGTCATCCTGCTCGTGGTCGCCGTGCTCGGCAGGCTGTAGCCCCCTTTCCGGCGAGCGCGGAGGGCGGGTGACGCGGCGCTCGTCGTCGTCTGCTTGTCCGCGCCGGCGCCCGGCGAGTACTCTCCTGTCCTTGCATGGATAGGTCATCGTCCTCCCTGCTCCTCGCGGTCCTGACATGCGCGATCGTGTCGGGGGGCACCGCCGGATGCTCCGAAGAGAGCCCCGCCGCTGCGGCCGCGCCTGCCGCTCCCGAGCCGGAAGCTCAGGAAGACGCGCCCGAACCGGACGCGCAGGCCAGCGCGGACGCCGAGCGCGCCGAGCGCGCCTCGCCGGAGCGCGACGCGGAGAGCGCGAAGACGCCGGCGCCGGCGGAGGCCGCAGCGACGCCTGCTGTGGAGGCGGCCAGGGAGGTCGCGCGCATCTACTCGAAGGCGCGGTTCGCCTGGATCAACCCCGGTCCGTACCCGACGCGGGGGTGGAGCGGCTATCTTGGGCTCGGCGGCTCGGTCGCGCTGCGCGGCGGCAGCGTCGAGGCCGCGCGGACGCGCGGCGAGGGCTGCGACGCCTGGTACGCCGTCGAGCCGCGGGGATACATCTGCGCCGGCGCCAGCGCCACGATCGACCCGAACGACCCGGTCGTGGTCGCGCTGCGCCCGCACGCACCCAAGATCGACTCCCCGTGGCCCTACGAGTACGCCGAGTCGACCGGGGCGCCGCGTTACCCGCGGCTCCCGAGCGCGAAGGAGCAGCGGCGCGCCGAGTGGGATCTCGCGGAGCACCTCGCGAATATCGCGAAGGTGCGCGCCGCCGAGAGCTTGACCGACGAGGCTGTCCGCGAGATCGACGAGGCCCTGGTCGGCGTCGACCTGAAGCCAGCGGGCGTCGCTGCCCCGGCGCTGTTCCCCTTCGGCGACCTCGTGCGCGAGGGCCGGGACCGGATCGTGAACGGCTCGACCGTGGGGTTCACCCAGGCGTTCGACGCCCTGGATCGGACCTGGGTCGTGACGTCGGACCAGGCGTACATGCCGAAGGATCGGCTCAAGCCGTACCCGCGCTCGAGCTTTCAGGGCGTCTGGCTGAAGGACGGGCGCACGCTCCCGCTCGCGTTCTTCCGCAAGACGGATCGGCCCAAATACCAGCGCGGCGCGGGCGGCCAGCTCGAGCCGACCGGCGCGTCCTTCGCGCGGCTCGACTGGGTCGGGCTCACGGGCCGCGCCGAGGTCCAGGCAGACGAGCGGTACCTCGAGACGCAGGAGCCTGGGACCTACGTGCTCGCGGACGATGCCGTGGTGATCGAGGCGGCGAAGCGCGCCCCGCTCGACGGCGAGAACGAGCCCTCCTCGCCGCCGCGGAAGTGGATCGAGGTGAGCGTGCTCGGCGGCTGGCTCGTCGCCTACGAGGAGCTCACCCCGGTCTTCGCGACGTTGATCTCGCCCGGGCGCGGCGGCGTCCCGAGGAAGGGCATCCCCGCGATCGAGACCGCGGCGACGCCGACGGGGCGCTTCCGCATCGACGGGAAGTTCGTGACGGCGACGATGGTGTCCAGCTCGAACGACAACATCGTCCACTCCGACGTCCAGTTCGTGCAGAACTTCAGCGGCCCCCACGCGCTGCACGGCGCGTACTGGCACGACGCGTGGGGCGAGCTGAAGAGCGGCGGCTGCGTCAACCTCTCCCCGATCGACGCGAAGCAGATGTTCGCGTGGACCGATCCCCCGGTCCCGGAGGGGTGGCACGGCCTGCGGGCCTCCCGCGACGCCGGCCGCTCCACGGTGGTCCTCATCCACCGCTGATCGCGCGCGAGAGCCGGGCCGCGAGCCGCGCGGCGGCCTCCACGAACACGGCCGGCTCGAGCAGCAGGCCGACGACAAGGAAGCCGTCGCGCGGCATGTCGAAGAAGTAGCCCGGGTGGACGATCGCGCCCTCGTCGCGCACGAGGAGCTCGACCCAGCCGTCCTCGTCGAGGACACGCGGCACCTCCAGCGTCGCGTACCAGCCGCCGTCGACCGGGAGCCGCCGGACCGCGCCGCCGCCGTGCGCCGCGATCGCGGCGTCGAGCGCCGCCAGGTTCGCCCGCACGCGCGCCTGGATCGCGCGCTGGACGGGCGCGCGCGCCGCGAGGATCTCCGGCAGCGCGAGCTGCACCGGCGTGCCGACCGAGAGGTAGGTATCGGCGATGATCTCGAGCCGCGCCACCGCCGCGGCGGCGAGCTCCGGCGGCCCCGACACGGCGATCCAGCCGAGCTTGAGCTGCGGCAGCGCCATCACCTTCGAGAGACCGCTCAGGACGAACGTCAGCGCCTGCCGCCGCCCGGCGAAGCTCGGCAGACGGTCCGGGGCGAGGTCGCCGTGCGCGTAGTCGCCGAACACCTCGTCGACGATCAGCGCGAGGCCGCGCTCCAGCGCGAGCGCCTCGAGCGCCGCGGCCTCGTCGCGGCGCACGAAGGAGCCGGTGGGGTTGTTCGGGTGGACGAGCACCACCGCCCGCGTCCGCTCTCCGGCGGCGCGCTCGAGCGCGCCGAGGTCGATGCGCCACCCCTCTTCCCTGACGAGCGGGTACGGCGTCAGCGCGACGTCCTCCAGGCAGGCGAGGAACTCGAGCAGCGGGTACGACGGGACGGGGACGAGCACGTCGTCGCCGCGCTCGGCGAGCAGCTTGAGCAGCCAGCCGTAGGCCTCGCTGGTGCTGGCCGTGAGCACGACGTTCTCCGGCGGCACGTCGAGCCCGCGCTCCTGGTAGTAGCGCGACACCGCGGCGCGAGCGCCGGGATCGCCGAGCGGCAGCGGCGCGTACCGGCAGCCGCGCGGCTCGCCGAGCCGCGCGACGAGGGGCGCTGCGTCGACGATCCCGCAGCGCGTCGGGTTCGCCTCGGTGAAGTCGACGAGCGCGCGCCCCGCGCGGCGCGCCGCAGCGAGGACGGAGGCGAGCCGGTTCTCCGAGAGATCCCAGCCGGTGCGCGCCGCGAAGCGGAGCGGCCTCGGCCCGGGCGCTTCTCCCGCTTCCGCCTCGGCCATGGATGATCGTCCTGAGCTCGCCCGTCTCTCCATCAACGCCCCTGATCGTCGGCCTGCGCCGTCGGTTGCCGCCGGATGCCCGGCCACGGTGACACGGACGGCGCCGGACCGCAGGCTCCGCACGCGGGGGCAGAGCTCACCGCCGGCGCCGCCGGCGCGCCGCGAGCACCGCCGCGAGGCCGCCCGCGAGCCCGAGCGCGCCACGACGCGGCGAGGGCCCCCGCTCCCCGCCGGCCGCGGCGCAGGTGCACGCTCCGCTCGCCGCCTCGAGCTCCCCGTTCGCCATCCACACGTCGCTCCCGACCGGCAGCGCGCGCGCGCCGAGCGAGGCGCCGTCGTAGAGCACGTCGACGTCCACCGTCGATCCGCCCGAGCCGCGCGGCGCGGCGATCGCGAACCGCCACAGGCCGCGGCGCACCTCGGCGAGCGGCGTGTGTACCACCCCGCCGCGGAGCGACAGCGTGAGCTTGTCGCGCTGGCCGCCCACCGGGGAGCCGTCCGCCCGCCGCAGCTCGACCGTGCCCCAGACGGGCCACGACGGGTCGGGCCGGGCGTAGGCGCTCGACAGCACGTACCAGCTCTTCTCGATCGCCGGCGTGTTGCTCCCGGTCTCCACGGCCTCGAGCGCGAGCCGCGCGCCCTCGACGTCGAGCACGCCGGGGCCGAGCTGCGCCTCCAGCGGGACGGCGCCCCTCGGGTACCGCGCCCCCGCCTGGAGCACCTCCGTGACGTCGGCCTGGCTCAGGTTCGGGTTGTGCTGGAAGAGAAGCGCTATCGCGCCCGTGACCTGGGGCGCCGACATCGACGAGCCCGACGCGACCCCGTGGTAGTCGTCGACGACATAACAAGGCTCGTCGTCGGGGCACCCGGGCGAGTCGAACATCCCTCCGCGGCGGTCGCGCGGATCGACCTCGCTCGCCATGGCGGCCGCGACGAAGCCTCCGGGCGCGCTGATCTCGGGCTTGGCCACCCCGAACGGCGTGGGGCCGGACGCGCTGAAGTAGCAGGCGCTGTCCTCCTCGATCGCCGCGCCGTCGAGCTCGGAGAGGCGCACGCCCACCGGGCTGCCCCGCGGGGTCCAGCTGACGCGGTTGATGGTGCACCCCACGGCGAGCAGGCCCGGATCGCTCGCGGGCACGTTGATCGTGCCCTGCTTGACGGCGCGCGTGAACAGGAGCCCGAGCTCGTGCGAGGGCGAGACGTCGCCGAGCCCCGTGACCCAGAGCTGCGCCTCGCCGCGGCCTTGCAGGCGGATGACGAACTCCCCGGCGTCCCATGCCCCGCTGAAGGCGACGACGGCGCTGTTCGTGTCCGCGGTGATGGGCGATCTGCCGTTCGCGAGCCGGTTGATCACGGCGCCGGTCGTCTTGCCGTCGTCCTCCGAGTAGCCAGCATCCTCGCCGGGCTCGATCATGCCGATCCACCCCTCCCCGCCCGGTCCGTCGAGGCCGACCGACACCTCGTCGTCGGGTCGGAAGGTGATCCAGACGTACCCCTGCCCGTCCGACGATCTCGGCGTGCGGATGGACACGCGCGTCTCGGCGTGCGGCGAGACGTGCGCCTCGGTGTGGCTCCCCATGGGCCCTTCCCCGCCGACCTCGTACAGCCCCCCGCTGTTGCCGGCGGCCACGACGATCGCGCGGCCTGGGCGGTCCTTGCCGACCATGGCGGCGAGCCCCTTCTCGAGCGGGCTCGTCCCGTCGTGGGGCCCGAAGTCGCTCCCGACGCTCAGGTTGACGACGGCGGGCATGCCGAGATCCTCGGCGCGATCGAAGATGAACTGCACCGCCTTGAGGATGTCCGGGTCCTCGAAGCCCTCGCCGGGCCGCGAAGGTGCGGCGATGATCAGCGTGGCCCCGGGCGCGACGCCGACGTACCGCGGCCGCGGGACGACCATCGGCCCGCCGTTGCCTGCCGCGATGGAGGCCACGTGCGTGCCGTGCCCGGAGATGTCGCGCAGGATCCCCGGCCGGTCCTCTGCGAGCATCACGCCGATGTCGGCGGCGGCGAAGATCGCGCAGGGGGACTGGTTCGGGTCGTCGCACCCGTACCGCTGCTCGAGCTGCGCGTGGAGCCCTCGGGGCTCCCCTGCCTGGAGCATCCACTGGATGCGCGTCCCGCCTTCCGCGTCCCGGAAGTCCGGGTGGGTCACGTCGAGGCCGGTGTCGACGATACCGACGACGACGCCCGAACCGTCCTCCCCTTTGGTCGCCTCCCGGTACTGCTTGAGCCGGAGCCACCCCCTGGATCGGTCCAGGAGGGGCATGCGCGGCGGCCCCGTGAGCAGCGAGAGCCGGGGGTTCGCGGCGGAGAAGGCCTCGACCTCCCCGGGCGCGAGCCGGATCGTCCCGAACCCCGGCGCGACCGGCAGCAGCCCTAGCGACCGTGCATCCGCGCCGGCTGGCAGCGGCACCATCACCGGGATGCGCCCGCGCGCGTCGGCGAGCGGATGTCGTCCCACGCGCGAGCGGAGCAGGCGCGCCATGGCCGGTGCTGGCACGTCGGCGCGCGCTTCACCTGTTCCTAGGAGGGAGCCGAGCAGCGCGAGGGAAAGCAACGACCTGCGGGCCAACACGCGGCGAGTCTACACCACCTTCCCACGCGGCCGGCCCCGCAGAGCACATCGCCCCCGCCGCTCACACGGGCGGCACGAGGTGCTTCTTGCGCGGCCGCTCTTCCACCTTGCCGGCGTACCGATCGAAGCGGCGCGCCACCTCGCGGCGGAGGCTCCCGGTCGGGACGACGGCATCGATCACGAGCTCGCTCGCGAGCTTCTCCAGATCGACGTCGGCCCGGTACTCGTCGCGCAGCTTCTGCACCAGCGCCTCGCGCTCGGGCCCGGCCGGGATCGCCTGGATCTTGTTGTAGTAGACGGCGTTCACCGCGGCGCTCGGCCCCATCACCGCGATGGACGCCGAGGGCAGGGCGATGCACTCGTCCGGCGCGAACGCCGGCCCGCACATCGCGTAGAGCCCGGCGCCGTACGCCTTGCGCACGATGACGGACAGCTTCGGCACGCTCGCCTCGCTCACCGCGGCGATCATCTTCGCGCCGGCCCGGATGATCCCCTGCCGCTCCACGACGGTCCCGATCATGAACCCCGGCACGTCCGCGAGGTAGAGGAGCGGGATGTTGAAGGCGTCGCAGAGCCAGATGAACCGCGCGGCCTTGTCGGCGGAGTCCACGAACAGCACGCCGCCCTTGTACTTCGGCTGGTTCGCGACGATCCCCACCGCGCGCCCCTCGACGCGCGCGAGCCCCGTGATGATCTCGCGCGCGAAGAGCTTCTTGATCTCCACGAAGCTGCCCTCGTCGATGATCGCGTCGATCACGGCCATGATGTCGAACGGCTTGTTCTCGTCCGCGGGGATCACGTCCTCGAGCGGCCGCTGCCCCGGCTTCTCCGCCCTCGGCTCGGCGCGGCGCGGGGCCTCGGCGGAGCTCTGCGGCATCAGCGCGAGGTACCGCTTCGCGAACGCGATCGCCTCCTCCTCGGTCTTCACGAGCACGTCTCCGCACCCCGAGACCGAGCAGTGCATGCGCGCTCCGCCGAGCTCCTCGAGCGTGACCTTCTCGCCGATGACCATCTCTGCCATCCGCGGCGATCCCAGGTACATGCTCGCGTTGTTCTCGACCATGCACACGACGTCGCAGAACGCCGGGATGTACGCGCCCCCCGCGGCCGACGGGCCGAACAGCAGGCAGATCTGCGGGACGAGGCCGCTCAGCTCGACCTGGTTGTAGAAGATCCGGCCCGCGCCGCGCCGCCCGGGGAACATCTCGATCTGGTCGGTGATCCGCGCGCCGGCCGAGTCGACCAGGTAGAACAGCGGGCACCGGAGGCGCAGCGCGGTCTCCTGCACGCGCAGGATCTTCTCGACGGTGCGGCGCCCCCACGAGCCGGCCTTCACGGTCGAGTCGTTCGCCATCACGCACACGGGGCGCCCGTCCATCGTCCCGGTGCCGGTGATGACGCCGTCGGCCGGCAGCTCGGGATCCAGCGCGTTGGCGAGCGCCGCGTCCTCGATGAAGCTCCCTTCGTCGAGGAGCAGCGCGACGCGCTGCCGCGCGAACAGCTTGCCCTGCTCCGCGTTCTTGTCGTGGTACTTCTGCGCGCCCCCCTTCTCGATGCGCGCCGTGAGCTCCCTCAGCTTCTGATCGAGCGACATGGCGCGACCCATAGCCCTAAGCGCGCCGGGCGACCACCTCCCGCGCCGCCGTTTCGAGCTCCCGCGCCGTCCGGGCCACCAGCACCTTGGTCGACGCCGCCGCGTAGCGCAGCATGGCGCTGTCCCCCGTCCCCCAGGCGCCGGGCCCCTCCGGGCACAGCCAGAGAACTGCCCGCGCTCGGTCGCGGATGCGCCGCACGACGTCCGCCTCGTCCGCGAAGTAGTTCGTGCGGCCGTCGCCCAGGATCACGACGGTCACCCGCCGGTCGATCTCGCGCCCGTGGCGCTCCTCGAAGGCCCTGAGCACGCGCCCGTAGTTCGAGTTGTGCGCGCGGCTCACCACCTCGCCGCGCTGGATGCGCTCGAGCGCGGCGTTCGTCGGCATGGCCTCGAAGAGCTCGGTCGTCTCTGCCAGCTCGCTCACGAAGACGAACGAGCGGGTCCGATCGAAGAGCTCCTGCGCCGCGCAGACGAACTCGAGCATGAACCTGGCGGCGACGCGGACCGAGTCCGACACGTCGCACAGGACCATCAGCCGCGGCTTGTCGCGTCGGCGCGCCCGCCGCGCCGGCTGGAACGGCACGCCGCCCGTCTGGAGGCTGCGCCGCAGGGTCCGGTGGGGATCGATCCTGCCGCGCCGCGCGCGGCGCCGGCGGAGCCGCTCGGCGCCGCGGAGCCGCTCCGAGAGCTCCCGCACGGCGCGGCGCACCTCGTCCAGCTCGCCCTCGCCGAGCGAGGCGAACGGCACGTCCATGCGGCCGGCCGAGGCGGGCTCCTCGCCTTCGGAGCGCCGCAGCGTCAGCGCCACGTGCTCGCGCACGCGGCGCCGCATCCGGTCCAGCTCGGCGGTCAGCGCATCCGCCAGGGCCCCTCCCCGGTCGTCGCCGAGCGCCTCTTGCAGCGCGCTCCTGATCCGCCGGAGCGCGCTCGCGACGGCCGGCACCCCGAGCTGGTCCATCACCCGCTGCGCGAAGAAGCCGACCTGGAGCGAGCTCGTCATCGGCGCGAGCACGCGCGCGATCCCCGCCGACCGGAGCACGCTGTCGAGCTCCCCGGCGCTCCCGGCGAGCGCGTGGAACCCGACGGCGTCGCCGGAGGTGCCGCTCCGCTCCGCCGCGGCGCTCAGCAGATCGCGCAGGGCCGAGAGCTCGCCGTCCGAGAAGCCGCGCTCCCGCAGGCGCCCCCACAGATCGCCGACGTGCGCGCCTTCGGGGGAGAAGAAGCGTTCGAAGCTCTCGTGGTACCGGCGCAGGTCCGCCGCCCGCTCGACGACCACCGCGCCGATGGCGTCCCGCAGCGCCGCGCGATCGGCGACCCCGACCAGCGCGCACGCGCGCGCGACGTCGATCGCCTGCGACGTCGACACGGCGAAGCCGTCGCGCCGCAGCGCCCACAGAAACTCGTCGATGGAGAGCAGCATGGGAGGCTACCCGCCCAGCGCGCGCGGGCTCGCGGCCGCTAAGGCCGCGGCGCTGGCTCTGCGAGCAGGGTCTGGAGGAGCTTCTCGATCTCGGCGTGCCGGGAAGGGTCGTAGCCGACGAGCACCTCGCGGATGACGCCCTTCTTGTCGATCACGAACATCGTGGGGAGCGCGCTCACGCCGTACGCTGCGGAGGTCGACTCCGCGCTGTCCGACGCGACCGCGTAGCGCATCGAGAGCGCCTGCGCCGTCTTCGTCGCGACGCCGACGTTGTCGCTGGTGATGCCGACGACCCGCAGCCCCTGGGCGGCGTACGTCGTGTGCCACTTCGAGAGCTGCGGGGCCATCAGACGGCACGGCGCGCACCAGGTTGCCCAGAAATCCAGCAGCACGACGTTGCCGCGCAGGGCCCCGACGTTCGCCGGGACCGTCCCCGCGACCGTGGAGAGCGACTTCCAGGCTGGCGCGAAGGTGCCGACCTTGTCGAGGCGGAGGATCTGATCGCGCCCCGGGAACGGCGCCAGCGTCGGCGAGACGTCGCGCTCCTGGCCGCCGCGCCGGATCCGCAAGTTCACCGTGTTTCCAGGCCCTGCGAGCGCGACGCGCGCGACGAGCTGCTTCGGATCCTCGAGCGGCACCCCGTCCGCCGAGACGACCTGGTCACCGTCGACGATCCCCGCCTTGGCCGCCGGCGAGCTGGTGATGACGTGCTTCGCGATCACCCCTCCGGACGGCCCCGGCTCCAGCTCGACGCCCAGCCACGCGCGGCGCGAGGCTTCCTGCGCTGCTGCGTGGGGGGCTCCTCCCATCAGCGCCGCGCCCGACAGCGCGACCAGGGTTGCGGTCAAGAGGGCGCGCCACGCGCGGCCCTGCTTGGAAGCGGCCAGCTGCATCCGGAGCAGTGTAGCATCTCGACCGGTGCGGTCCCGACCCCGCCTCTCTGCGCGGCGCGTGCTCGCCGCGGCATCCCTGGCCTGCGCGGCGAGCGTGATGGTGTCGTCGACGGAGGCGCCGTCGGCTTCCGTGGGCGCGCCCCTGCCGCTCGGCTGCGCCCCGCCGCCCCGCCCCCGCGCGCAGCATGACGCCTCGGCGGCCTGGATCGGACGCAGCCTTGCCGCCGAGCCTCGCGCGACCGCGGCTGCGCCCGCCGCGTCCGCTGCGCCGCTGACCTCGGAGACCTCCACCTGGGAGCTCGTCGCGCAGCTCCCGGGCTTCAAGATTGCCACGGGGCGTGCTCGGTCCCAGCACTTCACGGGCGAGTTGGAGGCGGAGGTGCGGATCAACGCCGCCGCCGAGCCCTACCCGGTGCTCGGCCCGGGTCGCGTTCTCCCGTCTGGCGCGGCCCTCGTCGAGTTTCACTACGCGGCAGGCTCGTCCGAGCCGGTGGCGCTCCTCGCGATGGTCAAGCGGCCGGCCGGCTACGACCCAGAGGGTGGTGACTGGGAGTACCTCCTCCTCACGCCTCAGGGCCGAGTCCACCACCGCGGCGCCCTGGCCCTCTGCAAGCGCTGCCATGCCGACGCACCGCACGATCACCTCTTCGGTGGTCCTCGGTGATGCCCCCACCTCGGCGGCGGCCGGAGTCCGCAAAGATTGCGAAGCGGTCCCCCTGGCGCGACAGCGGTGCCCCGGCCTGTGCCATCACGGCTTAGGCCAGCACCGGGGAAACTGCGGTGAAACACGTTTATTCCGCCTGACGTCGGACGCCGCGAGCTGGGCTGCGGACGAAACCGCAAGAATGGCACGAAGGCTGCTCCAGGCGGAAGTGACCGCGTTCCTCGCTGTGGGCTGCAGCGTGTCGCGGTCCTCCTCCCTCCTGACAGGCCTTATTCGCCTTGGCTTGGTCGTTCAGCTGGCGCTTGTTTCGCCTCGTCTGAAGCTCAGCTGCTGCTTGGCTTACGCCTTCTCTGGTTGCTCCAGGTTCACTTGCTCGCCTCTTGCATCGTCTTCAACGCTTCGTCTTCTGCTTCGAGAGCCTAGGAAGGCGCGCGGCAATTCCCCTCCGGAGTCGCCGCGCGCTGTGTTTTTGTACCCTGGCTGGCGAAGCGAACGACCTCGAGCCGTCGTTCGCGGGGCCGCATGCACGCTCGCCGAGCGATCTCGAGCACGTCGCCCGCGTCGTCGCACGGCAGCGATCGCTTCCCTGCTGACGCGACGTTCGGGGAGTCGCAGGGGGCCGGTGACATTCGGACGCGGAAACAGCGCCTTCGAGCGTGTGGTCTCGGACCCGGTTCACTTTTTCTTGACAGCCAGCCCAGAGCCGTCTAAACGCCGGCACTCGCTTCGCACAATCGAACGCGGACGCGAGGAGAGCGTGGCGTAGCCATGCCTTCCTGCTTGCCTTGATGAGAGCGCCCATAGCTCAGCTGGATAGAGCATCGGCCTACGAAGCCGGGGGTCGGAAGTTCGAATCTTCCTGGGCGCGCCTGATCGGTTGTGTCAGCGATCCTGAAATCATCATTCGTCATGGATCCTGGAGCAGATGCGCTCCTCTCCGCCGCTGAACCGGCGGACGATGCGGTTGCTGCCGACGTGCAGTACATGCGCGAGGCCCTCGCGGAGGCCCAGGCTGCGGCAGCTGTCGAGGACGTCCCCGTGGGGGCTGTCATCGTCGGTGCCGATGGTGCCGTGCTGGCCCGCGGCCGAAACCGGCGAGAGATCGACCAGGATCCGACCGGGCACGCCGAGATAGACGCGCTGCGGGCGGCGGCCAGGCGGCTGGGCCGCTGGCGACTCGAAGGGGCGACCGTCTACGCGACGCTGGAGCCGTGCCCCATGTGCGCGGGCGCGCTCGTCAATGCGAGGATCGCTCGGCTCGTTTACGGCTGTCCCGACCCCAAGGCGGGCGCGGTCGATACGCTGTTCGCGATCGGGCGGGACAGCCGGCTCAACCACCGTTTTGCCGTGACCTCGGGCGTGCTTGCGGACGAGAGCGCCGCCTTGCTCCGCGCGTTCTTCGCGAAGCTCCGGAGCGCTGCGGTCAAACGCTGACCGCCAGCGCCAGGTCCGCGCGTGCTTGTCAGGGCGCCGCCCACGCGCCCCCATCCGTCGGCGCGCCGTCCACGTTGCCCGTCGGTCAGGGCGCCGTCCACGTGCCGCCCTGCGCTTCCTCCATGTTCTCGTCCGCCTCCCCGGTGAGCGGCCGGGGCGCCAGGTGAGGTGCCGGGGAACCTCGCACGACCGTCTCCTGCAGCCCCTTCTCGAGCTCCTCGTCGGAGAGCCGCTGGCGCTTGTGCGCGATCTGCATGAGCTTTCGCAGGTACCCGCTCCACGCGGGCGTCACCTCGCCGCTCGAGCTGAAGTGCTGCACCTTCGGGTTTGGCAGGATCGACGCGAGATAGAGCGCCTGTCCGAGCGAGAGCTGCGCCGCCGTCGTGTTGAAGTAGTGCCGCGCCGCGGCGCCGATCCCGTAGACGAGCGGTCCGAACTCCACCACGTTCAAGTAGAGCTCCATGATCTGCTCCTTGGTGAGCTCCTGCTCGAGGTACATCGTGAGCAGCGTTTCCTGGAGCTTGCGCGCCACGCTCTTGGTCCGCTCGAGGTAGAGGTTCTTCGCCAGCTGCATGCTGACGGTGCTCGCTCCCCGCACGAACCGCCTCTTTCGGAGGTTCTCGCGGATCGAGTTCTTGATGGCCTCCTCGTCGAAGCCGTGGTGTCGGTGGAAGCTGCCGTCCTCGGTGGTCAGCACGGCGACCTCCATGAAGCGAGAGATGTCTTGGTAGGGAACCCACTCGGGGGTCCCTGGCCCGGACTCGATCTCGACGCGCTGGCCACCTGGCCCGTAGACGAAGCGCTGGAAGGCGCTCCTGAAGCGGTCGACGCTCAGCTCGGGCGGCATCTCGGCGATGCGGCAGGTGTTGGAGACGCCCCAGTCGAGCGAGAAGCTCCGGTCGAGGCTTGCGGTGTCGAAGCGGAGCTTCCCCTCGATCCCGAAGGACCCGGCGAGCCGCATGCCGTGGAGCTTCGCGACCACCCCCTTGGGTACCGAGTCCAGCATCGAGTGGCAGGCCGTGAGAGGCACCTCGAAGCTGCCGCGAACCCGGTGGGATGCCCCGGCGTGCTCGTACTCGCCGCGCGCGATCAGCCGCAGGGCGCCGAGATCGATCTCGGCGTCCTCTGCGACGACCTTGGACCCGTCGAGCTTTCCGGTCGCCTTTGCTCGCCACGCCAGGTCGAGGCCTGCGATCGGCTCGTCCGCCAAAGCCGCGCTCTTCAACGAGAGGTTTTTCAGCCGCCCTTCGCCGTCGACGCCCAGCGTCTGGCCGTCCGCGGAGAGGACGACCCGCGCCCGGCTGACGATCGAGGTGCGCGCCACGTCGAACAGCCCCATGTCCCCCTCGTGGACGCCGAGGGTCGAGAGCCAGATGGGTCCGCCCTGTACATCGGCAACGATCTCCTGCGGCGTATCCTTCGCGTCGGTGATCGGCACCCGGAGCCGGAACGTGAGCGCCTGCTGAGCGTCGACATCGACGGCCGCGATCGCCGCCTCTCCAGGCGAGAGCTCCACGACCAGAGCGCCAGCTTCCCGTCGGACGGCGAGGCTGCCTGGCCCCAGGTTCAGCATGTCGCCCCCGCGCTTGAGCCGTGCGGTCACCCCTGCGACATCGACCTTGGCCCCTTCGCCCAGCGCCACATCGATGCCCCTGGCGGTGCGCACCAGGGCGTCGCGGATCGCAGCCCCGCGGTTCGGCATGGGCTGGTCGGGCTCGCTGCCTTCCGCTGTTCTCGTGACCTGTGCCGGTCGCGTGCTTCCGGCGGGCTCGGGAGAGACATGAGGCTCAGGTTCGACTTCTGGGAGCGCGATCTCCGCGTCGATGGCCACGGCCGAGAGCTCGTTCACCTGGTAGCTCGCGCGCTCGCGGACGAGCGCCAGCTGGCCCTCTCGAACCGAGAAGGATGCGCGCCCGAGCGACAACATCGCTTCCTGGGCGGCGATGGTCAGACGTCCGTCCGCGCGCGAGAGGCGCACCCCCGTCGCGGACAGGCTCTCGGTGGGTGCATCGGCCCGGTCGTTCCAGACGAGCCTCAGCCCTTCCAGCTCCGTGCTCCCGCCGCCTTCCGCCGTGCTGGTTCCGGGGCGGCCGGCGGGCTGCCCTGCCCGCCATGCTTCCAGCTCCTGAAGGATCGCCTCTCGCGTGCCGACCGCGGAGACTGCGCCTCCTCGCATCGCGATGCGGCGTCCGGACCAGCCGAGCGCGATGTCGACCTCATCCAGCCGGATCGACACGCTTGGCGCGCCATGCAGCCGGACGCTCACCTGTCGCAACGCCACGCCGTCCCATGTAGGTCGAACCTGTTCGATCGCGACCGAAGCGCCGTACCTGTCGGCGGCGCGCTCGGCCTGGAAGCGCACGAGGGGCGCAAATCCTGCGATGAGCCCACAGCCGAGGGCACCACCGACCACCGCGGCGACTCTCCAGCGCTTGGATCCCAAGGTTCACCTAGGGTAGCAACGCCCGGGCGCCGCGCGAAACTCGGAGCGTCCCTCGGGGGCCATCTTGAGCCGCTCGGGCTGCATGCTCCAACCGAGATTTATGAAAAATTACACCCTGGTACAGTTTCCCCCACGTCGGTGCTCGCTGGTCGATGCCACGGCGCGAACGGCAAACATGTGCGTCGCTCCGCTCGGGGGCGTGGGAGCGAGATAGTTCCAAGCGGGGCGCGCCGGCGGGTGGGGCCGCGCGGCGGGGGCGGGCGGGCGCTGGCCAACCGGCAAGACTGGGAACGAGGGAGCTTGCGCTGGGAACACCGCCCGGCGTGTCTCCCTTCGGGCCTTGCCGGCTGGAACGTTTCGTTGCGCGCCACACAAGGCGCGCCTGCAGCCTCGAGCCTCCTGAGGCCTTATGGCACCTTGGTCGGTGCTCGGGCTCGGCGCGCCCGCCCGCCCCCGCCGCGCGGCCCCACCCGCCGGCGCTTGCCGTTGGACTAGGTGAAAGGGTTGGGGGAGGCGGCGGACCCGTTCGATTGACGGTCCGAGGGTAGGATTCCGACGAAGGCGTTCGTCGCGCGACTTCGCGACGGGCGGTCGCTTAACCCCACGTCATCCGGCTTGAAGCGTTGCGTGGAGCGCCGGACCCGTTCGATTGACGGTAGGCCTGCCGCGAGGGAGCTCGTCGCGCGGTGCGGGGGACGGGCTGTTGTCTGAGCCCATATGACGTCGTGTCTCCGGAGTGCGGAGCACGGAGGGGACACGACGTCCAACGCGAGTTCAGCCCGTCCCCCGCACCGCGCGACGAGTTCCCTCGCGGCAGGCCGGGCAGCTCGCGACGTCCTCCCAGCGACCGGGCGGTCCTGGACCAGCGCCGCCAAGGCGGCCGAAGTCGGCCGGGCAAAGGCCCGGCAGCCCGAAGACAAAAGGCAAAAAAAAACCTGCGCACAGCAGATATTGCTATGCGCAGGTCCAGAGAAAATCCCGGCGGCGTCCTACTCTCCCACTAGGTTGCCCTAGCAGTACCATCGGCTCCAAGGAGCTTGACTTCCGAGTTCGGTATGGGATCGGGTATGACCTCCTCGATATCACCACCGGAAACTTGTGGGTGCGTCCAACTGGAAACCCTGCGGAGCCCGCGTTCACGGTCCTCCACGCAAGGTCAGCGTCAGCTGTGTTGCGCTGCTCGTCACCCGAACTCCGGGCGCGACGCTTCGATGTTTGCCTTAGAAGTATGGTCAAGCCGCACGACCTATTAGTACCGGTTAGCTCCGCCGATCGCTCGGCTTCCACACCCGGCCTATCAACCTCGTGGTCTACAAGGGGTCTTTAGGGGCCTTGCGGCCCGGGACACCTAGTCTTGAGGCCGGCTTCCCGCTTAGATGCTTTCAGCGGTTATCCGTTCCGTACATGGCTACCCGGCTATGCCCTTGGCAGGACAACCGGCGCACCAGAGGTACGTCCACCCAGGTCCTCTCGTACTATGGGCAGCTCCTCTCAAGTGTCCTACGCCCACGGCAGATAGGGACCAAACTGTCTCACGACGTTTTAAACCCAGCTCGCGTACCGCTTTAATCGGCGAACAGCCGAACCCTTGGGACCTGCTCCAGCCCCAGGATGCGATGGGCCGACATCGAGGTGCCAAACCGCGCCGCCGATATGAACTCTCAGGCGCGATCAGCCTGTTATCCCCAGAGTACCTTTTATCCGATGAGCGATGGCCCTTCCATACAGAACCACCGGATCACTAACGCCTGCTTTCGCACCTGTTCGACCTGTCGGTCTCACAGTTAAGCTCCCTTGTGCGTTTGCACTCTACGCCTGGTTTCCAATCAGGCTGAGGGAACCTTCGCACGCCTCCGTTACTTTTTAGGAGGCGACCGCCCCAGTCAAACTGCCCACCAGGCAGTGTCCCCGACCCAGTTCATGGGCCCAGGTTAGATTTCCAGAATACCCAGGGTGGTATTTCAACGTTGGCTCTGCCGAACCCAGAAGCCCGGCTTCATAGCCTCCCACCTATCCTACGCAGAATATCCCGAAAATCACTGCCAAGTTGCAGTAAAGGTTCATGGGGTCTTTCCGTCTTGCCGCGGGTAGAGGGTATCTTCACCCCCGATACAATTTCGCTGAGTCCCTGGTCGAGACAGCGGGGATGTTGTTATGCCATTCGTGCAGGTCGGAACTTACCCGACAAGGAATTTCGCTACCTTAGGACCGTTATAGTTACGGCCGCCGTTTACTGGGGCTTCGGTTCAGAGCTTCGCTTGCGCTGACTCGTCCCCTTAACCTTCCAGCACCGGGCAGGCATCAGACCCTATACGTCGTCTTACGACTTCGCAGAGTCCTGTGTTTTTAGTAAACAGTCACAACCCCCATTTCTCTGCAACCACCTCACGCTCCAGGCGTTCACCCTTCACGCAAAGCGGCACACCTTCTCCCGAAGTTACGGTGTCATTTTGCCGAGTTCCTTAACCAGGGTTCTCTCACGCGCCTTGGGATACTCACCCCGCCCACCTGAGTCGGTTTGCGGTACGGACACCAAAGAGACTCTGTACGCGGCTTTTCTTGGAAGTTTGGGATCACCGAGTATCCCGGACCGAAGTCCAGACCTCATCACCTCTCGGGCTTATGAACCGTCGTTTGTCCCTATCGGGTCCTGACAGCTCACCCTACCGGCTTGAACACGCTCAGCCAACTGGCGTGCTCGGCCTACCCTTCTCCGTCCCCGCTTACTTCAACGTCACCCTTGGTGGTGCAGGAATATTAACCTGCTTCCCATCACCTACGCCTCTCGGCCTCGGCTTAGGATCCGACTAACCCATGGGAGGATTATCCTTCCCCAGGAAACCTTGGGCTTACGGCGACCGAGTTTCTCGCTCGGTTTATCGCTACTCATGCCTGCATAAGCTCTTCTCAAGGCCGTTACCGGTCGTCACCGTCCGGCGTGTATCTCCTTGAGAATACTCCCCTACCGCTTCCGTTAGAAAGCCCGTGGCTTCGGTACTGAGCTTGAGCCCCGTTATATTTTCGGCGCGGGTTCGCTTGACCAGTGAGCTATTACGCTTTCTTTGAAGGATGGCTGCTTCTAAGCCAACCTCCTGGTTGTCTGTGCGCTCCCACATCCTTTGACACTTAGCTCAGATTTGGGGACCTTAGCCGACGATCTGGGCTCTTTCCCTCTCGGCTACGGAACTTATCTCCCGCAGCCTGTCTCCCGGATACTTGTCAACGGCATTCGGAGTTTGATTGGGTTTGGTAATCTGGTAGGACCCCTAGCCCATTCAGTGCTCTACCTCCGTCGCAATTCGTCCGAGGCTATACCTCAATATATTTCGGGGAGAACCAGCTATATCCCAGCTTGATTAGCCTTTCACTCCTACCCACACCTCATCCCCCACATTTTCAACTGTGGTGAGTTCGGTCCTCCAAGCGGTGTTACCCGCTCTTCAACCTGGACATGGGTAGATCGCTAAGGTTTCGGGTCTACGTCACGCGACTCTTCGCCCTGTTAGGACTCGCTTTCGCTTCGGCTTCACCTCACGGCTTAACCTCGCCACGTAACGTAACTCGCAGGCCC